>NZ_AP043823.1:0-4780931 GCF_055380375.1 Nocardioides sp. DN36
CACCGAGGGCATCGACGACATCCTCATCGGCGGGGGCGTCGCGGCGAACTCCCGGCTGCGCACGATGGCCGAGGAGCGGGCCGCCGCGAAGGGGATCCGCGTGCGGGTCCCGCGCCCCGGCCTGTGCACCGACAACGGTGCGATGGTGGCCGCCCTCGGCTCCGAGATGGTCGCCCGGGGGCGGACCCCGTCGCCGCTGGACCTGCCGGCCGACTCCTCGCTCCCGGTCACCAGCGTGCTGGCCTGATCCTCAGTCCGAGGGCAGGTACTCCGACATCATCTCGGGGTTGCCGCCGCGGACCGGGCCGGCGACGGTCTCGGGGTCGCCCCCGTCGAGCGAGTAGCGCACCAGCGTCCACCGGTTGTCGTCCAGGCCGGCCAGGGCGGCCAGCACGTGGCCGTCGTCCGCCCAGCCGGCCCGGCTGACCACCTGCGGATCGGGCTTGATCTCGCGCACGACCTGCAGGTCGCGGTCGAGGACCGCGACCTCGCCGGCCATGTTGTTCTCGTAGCGACCCGAGAGCAGGTGCTCGCCGTCCGGGGAGAACTCGAGCCCTCCTCCGGTGCAGCTGCGCGCGGTGACCTCGTCGGCAGCCGGGTCGTAGAGGCCGACGCAGGGGTACTGCTCGTTCGCGCCCGGCAGGAACGCGACCGCCCAGGTCCCACCGTCCGGGCTGACGTCGGTGACCCGCAGCGGCTCGCTGGTCGGCAGGGTGCGCTCGCCGTCGACCGAGACCTCGCCGATCGTCTGGGTGCCGTCGCTCAGGATCGCCTTGCAGCCGCCGTCGGCGCAGTGGTCACCGGTCACCGCGTCCACCATGGGGACGGTCCCCGCCGTCTTCGACATGTGCGCCAGCGCGACCGGCTCGGCGACGCCGCTCTCGAGGACCTGCACCCGCGAGCCGTCCAGCCAAGCGGCCAGCCGGTCGGTGGAGCTCATCGTGACGAGCAGCAGGTCCACCGGGTACGTCGTCGCCAGGGACCCGTCCGGGGCGAACACCTGGATCGCCTGCTTGGCCTGGTTGGCCACCACGATCCGACCGTCGGTGAGCACCCCGAACTGGCTCACGTCCTCGTTGGGCACGTCGAGGGTGACCGTGTCGCCCCCGGGGAGCGTGACCTCGCTGTCGTGCAGGACCGACGCGCCCTGTCCGGTCGAGGGAGACGGCGCCGGTTGCGGCTCGTCGGCCCTGTTGAGGCCGCCGGCCAGCGTGGTGGACAGCGTCGCCGCCAGGGCGACGGCAGCGGCGGTCGCGGTGACCGCTGCGACGCGGCGTCGGCGACGGATGCCTCGGGCCCGGCCCCGGACGTCGTCCAGGGTGAGCGGGGCCTCGTACAGGCCGTCCGCGCGTCGGTGGAGCTCCCTCCCGAGCTCGTCGGCGATGTGGTCCTGGGTGCTCATCGTTCCTCCTCCCGGGGGTTCAGGCTGGCGGGTGTCCGCTCGCGCAGGGCGGCGAGCGCACGACTGGTCTGGGACTTCACGGTTCCGACGGAGATGCCGAGGGCGTCCGCCGTCTCGGCCTCGCTCATCTCCTCGTAGTAGCGCAGCACGAGCACGGCGCGGGCCTTGCGGGGCAGGGTCTGCACCAGCGCCCACAGCTCGTCGTTGCGGCCGTCGTCGTACGCGTCGAGGACCGGAGCCCCCTCGGGCACCTCGTCGGTGGCGTGCTCGCGACGCTTCCAGCCCCGCCGCCAGAGCGAGTTGTTCTCGTTGACCATGATCCGGCGGATGTAGGCATCCACCGAGTCGCGGTCGCGGACCTTGTCCCAGGCCAGGTAGAGCTTGGCCAGGGAGGTCTGCAGGACGTCCTCGGCCTGGTGCCGGTCGCCGGTCAGCAGGTACGCCGTTCGCAGCAGCGCAGGCTGCCGTGCGGCGAGGTACGCCGTGAACTCGGCGTCCCGCTCGGCCCCGCGTCCCGGCACGCCGACCCCCGATCCCGCGCCCGGTTGGGCTGTGAGCTGCATTGTCTCCTCCGTTCGTACGTCATCGAGACGCGAACGGCGTCGACATGGTTGCAAACGTGGCCCGACGCCTTCAGGGACGGGCGGCGAGCACGAGGTCGTGCCCGCGCAGCACCGCGGTGGCGAGCTCGAGACGCCCCGTCAGGTCAGCGCGCACCAGCGCGGCCCGGTCACCCCGCCACACCGAGGCGAGCACGTGCGTGTCGTCCTCCCACGCGACCTGGCGCACGTCTCCGGCCAGGTCGTCGAAGGCCGTGGTGACCTGCTCGCCGGTCGCCATGTCGACGATCGAGAGTCCGCGGGCGGCCCTCGTCATCCCCAGCGTCGCGACGTACCGCCCGTCCGGGCTGAACGCGACCGGCAGCCGGTCGGGGACCTGCATCGTGCTCTCTCCCGTCGACGAGTCGACGACCGCGCCCACCCTGCCGGGCAGCGCTCCTCCCACCAGGCCGGTGGTGGCGTCGACCGCGGAGGCCCGCACCAGGCCGGGGATCCGGCGGGGCGGGTGCTGGAGGTCGGTGATCCAGGCGCCGTCTCCAGACATGTCCTCGTAGACGACGTCCTGACCGACCAGTCCGACGAGCAGGATGTTCGGGTCCGCACCCGGGTCGACCGCGGGGTCGATGGTCTGGGTCGCCTCGCCCTCACCCATGCCGGAGCTGATGCCCCGGTGGATGGTCGCCGCGGTGATGCCGGCGCTGCTGTCGCACTCGAAGCTGACCCATGCCGTCTGCAGGAGGTCGCCGCTGACGACCGGTGAGCCGCCCGAGCACCATCCGTCCACCTCGGCCCCCGTGCCGTCGAGCAGGTGCAGGCCGACGGTGCCCTCGAAGACGCGGTCGTCGGCGACCAGGAACCCGCCGTGGTAGGGCGTGATCGCGCTGATGCCCGTCCCGGCCCGCACCGGGACCCGGGATCCGTCGGACTCGACGTAGGTGTCGTCATCGGCGTACGCCACGTGGGGCCCGGCGCCCCGGGGCAGGTCCTCGAGCGGGGTCCGGGCAGGGCCCGGCGCGGGGGTCGGGGTTGCCGACGAGGGGTGGTGGGACGGACCGGGCCCGGTCCCGCCCTCGTGCGAGAGCAGCAGGCCGGCCGGCACGGTCAGGGCCACCACGCACGCGGCCGCGGCGAGACCGGCGTTGCGCCGCTGCCGCCGGCGCAACGAGCGCGCGGTGCCGACCACGTCGGCCATCGGCGTGGGCTCGTACGCCGTGTGGTCGGCGCGCGCGTGCAGTGCGTCGCTGAGCAGGCGCTCGGGGTCGGTCATCGCTCCTCCTGCAGGTCCGGGAGCTCGGGGTGGTCGTGGACGACGGCTCGGAGGGCGGCGATCGCGCGGCTGGCCTGCGACTTCACGGTCCCGACCGAGACGCCCAGCACCGCGGCGGTCTCGGACTCCGTGAGGTCCTCGTAGTAGCGCAGCACGATCACGGCGCGCTGCCGTGGCGGCAGGGTCGCGACGAACGCCCAGACGGCGTCGTGCGCGCCGTCGTACGACGGGCCGGGCCCGGTGGTCTCGGGCACCCGGTCGGTCGTCACCTCGCGCCGGCGCCACGGACGGCGCCAGGCCGAGCGGTGCTCGTTGACCAGCGTCCTGCGGGCGTAGCCGTCGAGGTGCTCCCGGTCGTCGAGCCGGTCCCAGGCGAGGTAGAGCTTGGCGAGCGTGGTCTGCACCAGGTCCTGGGCGCCGTGCGGGTCGCCCGTCAGGAGCAGGGCGAGGCGCTGGAGCGCGGGCTCGCGCGCCGCGCACCACTCCTCGAAGCCCGTCCGAGCCGCGCTGGTCCTCACCCCGACCTCCATGCCCGCTACACGTTGACCCAGGTCCATACGGTTGCATGGGAACCCACCGACGAGAGGGAGCACGCATGCATCAGGTCAAGGCCGTCGTCGCGCGCGGCAAGGGGCAGCCGGTCGAGGTGACCACGATCAACGTGCCGGACCCGGGGCCGGGGGAGGCGCTGGTGAAGGTGCAGGCGTGCGGGGTGTGCCACACCGACCTCCACTACCGCGAGGGTGGCATCAACGACGACTTCCCGTTCCTGCTGGGCCACGAGGCCGCGGGCGTGGTCGAGGCCGTCGGTGACGACGTGACCGGCGTGGCGCCGGGGGACTTCGTCGTCTTGAACTGGCGCGCGGTGTGCGGCGACTGCCGCGCCTGCGACCGCGGCGAGCCGTGGTACTGCTTCGCCACCCACAACGCGACGCAGAAGATGACGCTCGAGGACGGCACCGAGCTGACCCCGGCGCTCGGGATCGGGGCGTTCGCCGAGAAGACGCTGGTCGCGGCCGGCCAGTGCACCAAGGTCGACCCCTCCGCGCGCCCGGCCGCCGTGGGCCTGCTCGGCTGCGGTGTGATGGCCGGGATCGGTGCGGCCATCAACACCGGGAACGTGGGCCGCGGCAAGTCCGTCGCCGTCATCGGCTGCGGCGGCGTCGGCGTGGCAGCGGTCGCGGGCTCCGCGCTGGCCGGCGCGTCCACGATCATCGCGGTCGACATCGACGCGAAGAAGCTCGAGGCGGCCACGAGACTCGGTGCCACCCACACCGTGAACAGCAAGGAGACCGACCCGGTCGCCGCGATCCAGGAGCTCACCGGCGGCAACGGCGCGGACGTCGTGATCGACGCGGTCGGGCGTCCGGAGACCTGGCAGCAGGCGTTCTACGCGCGCGACCTCGCCGGCACCGTCGTGCTGGTGGGCGTTCCCACCCCGGACATGAAGATCCCCGAGATCCCGCTGATCGACGTCTTCGGCCGGGGCGGCTCGCTGAAGTCGAGCTGGTACGGCGACTGCCTGCCGTCGCGGGACTTCCCGATGCTCGTCGACCTCTACCAGCAGGGGCGGCTCGACCTCGACGCGTTCGTCACCGAGGAGATCGGCATCGACGACGTCGAGGCGGCCTTCGAGAAGATGCACGGCGGCAACGTGCTCCGGTCCGTGGTGATCCTGAAGTGACCGCCTCCCCGGGAAGTGCACGCGTGGACCACGCCGTCTCCAGCGGCACCTTCAGCCTCGACGGCGAGACCTTCGACGTCGACAACAACATCTGGGTCGTGGGTGACGACACCGAGTGCGTCGTCATCGACGCACCGCACTCGGTCGACGACATCATGGCCGTGGTGGGGGACCGCACCGTCAGGGCGATCCTGCTGACCCACGCCCACGACGACCACTGCCGGGTCGCGCCGGCCCTGCGCGAGCGCACGGTCGCACCGATCATGCTGCACCCGGACGACCGGCCGCTGTGGGAGCTGACGCACGGCGACGCGGAGACCGGGGAGCACCTCTGGGACGTCGACCTCGCCGACGGTTTCGAGATCACCGTCGGGGGTACGACGTTGCGTGCCATCCACACCCCGGGGCACGCCCCGGGGGCGGTGTGCTTCCTCGCCGCGGACCTCGGCTGCGTCTTCACCGGCGACACCCTCTTCCAGGGTGGCCCCGGAGCGACCGGCCGGTCCTTCAGCGACGAGGAGCAGATCAAGCGGTCCATCCGGGACCGTCTGTTCGAGCTGCCGGCCGACACGGTCGTGCACACCGGGCACGGCGACGACACCACGATCGGCGCCGAGCAGGAGGCGCTGGGCTGAGCCACGCCCGGGACGGCGCGCGACGACGGACGGAGATCGGTGAACGAGGAGTACTGGCAGGCGCTGGAGGCGGGTGACCGCCACGCCGCCCTCGCGGTGGTGAAGCGGCTGCACGAGTCCGGGAGGTCGCCGCTCGAGATCATCGACGAGCTCGTCGTCCCGGCGCAGGAGCGCGTCGGCGAGCTCTGGCTCGACGGGGCGTGGAGCGTCACCGAGGAGCACGCCGCCACGGCCATCAACGAGGGGCTCGTGCACTGGCTCGGGTCCTTCGTCCCGGAGCCCGAGCCGGACCGGCCGCTCGTGCTGGTCTCCTGCATCGAGGGCGAGCGGCACGCGCTCCCGGCCCTCGTCATCGCCGAGGCGCTGGGCATGGCCGGCTACCGGGTCAGCTACGTCGGCGGCGACCCCGAGCCGCACGACCTGCTGCGGCAGGTCCTGGTGCTCAAGCCCCGGGCGGTGCTGTTCAGTGCCTCGCTCACGTCCTCGCTGGCACCCCAGAAGAGCCTGTTCGGCAGCATCCGCGCGATCGGGATCCCGGTGCTGGTCGGCGGCCGGGCGTTCGGCAGCGACGAGCGGCGGGCCACCTCGCTGGGCGCCACGGCCTACACCCACGGCGTGGACGACGCGCTCCGGCTGCTGGAGGAGCTGCCGGAGCGGCTGCCCTCCGCACCCCGGCCGCCCGAGGGTCCGGCCGACGTCGAGGCGGCGTGGATCCTGGCGCACCGTCCCCAGATCACCCCGGCCGTCGTGCGCGCGGTCGAACGTCGGTACGCCGTCGAGGGCGACCGGCCCCGGTGGTGGACGGAGCTCGAGGGCCACGTGGACCACGTGCTCGGCTGCCTCGCCGCGGCGCTGGTGACCGGCGACGAGACGATCATGATCGAGGTGCGCGACTGGTTCGGCCGGGTCCTCACCCGGCGTGAGGCCGACCCCGGTCTGGTGGAGGAGGTGTGGCACCTCCTCGCGGGGCCGCTGCGCGGCCACCCCCTGGCCCGCGTGTTCCTCGCCGGGTCGGCCGCCCCCAGCGAGGGTGGGGTCTCCGAGCCGTCGGTGTGACCGCTCCTCAGAGGGGGCGGACCAGCAGCGCCGTCCCGTGGCCGGCGACCCGGGTGAGCACGATCGTGGCGGTCTCGTCACCCCGGAGCGCCAGGCGCTTGCGCAGCTCGTCGGGGACCACGTTCACCCCGCGCTTCTTGATCGTCAGCGTGCCGACACCGCGCTCCCGCAGCGCGGCACGGAGGGCCTTCTCGCGGTAGGGCAGCTCCTCGAGCACCTCGTAGCCGCGGGCGAAGGGCGTGCGCGTCTCCGCGTCCGAGGTCACGTAGGCGATGTGCTCGTCGACCAGCCCGCCGCGCACGAGCGCCCCGACCGCGGTCACCAGGCCGGCCCGGATGACGGCGCCGTCCGGCTCGTAGAGATACCGCCCGACCGGCATCACCCCGGCGCCCGGGTCGTCCTCGTCGGTCAGGGTGGCCAGCCCACCGTCCCCGATGACCGTTGCCCTCCGGGCCGTGGTGGCGAGGCGCCCGGACCACAGCGCCGCCTCCTTGACCTCGCCGTGGTCGCTGACCCACTCGGCCTCGACGCCCTCGGGCAGGAGCTCGTGGGGGATGCCGGGGGCGACCTTCACGCAGGAGTCGCGGCGCAGCAGCTGCTCGACGAAGGGCCACGGGGGCGTCCAGTCGTCGACGTCGAACGTGCGACCCCGTCCCGAGCGACGCGCCGGATCGGCGAAGGCGACGTCGAAGGGCGTGGTGTCGACCTGCGTCGCGTCGGCGACCTGGACGGCCCCGTCGAGGTCGAGGGCGGCCAGGTTCGCCGCGGCCACGGCCACCCGGACCGGGTCGAGGTCCACACCGGCACAGACCAGGCCCCGGGAGGCGAAGGCGACGAGGTCCCCACCGATGCCGCAGCCGAGGTCGACGACGGTCCCGGCCGAGGACGCCTCCACCCGCGCGGCCCGGTGCCGCGCGACGGGCAGGCGGGTGGCCTGCTCGAGGCCGTCGGGGGTGAAGTACATCCGCGGTGCGAGGTCGCCGAACTTCGCGACGGCCCGGCGGCGGAGGGTCGCCTGCGTGAGCGCGGCGGCGACGTGCGCCGGGTCCGCCGTGCGCCGCAGCGTGCTGTGGGCCCGCAGCGGGTCGTCGTCGGCCACCTCGTCGGCCGCGGCCAGCAGCCGCTGGCCGTCGTCGGTGAGCAGCCAGCGGAAGTCCTCGAGCTCCATGGCGACGATCCTCCCAGAGCGGCCGGTCCGGACCTTTGCTGGCACTCATTCAGGGCGAGTGCTAACGTCTGGACTGGCACTCTCACCATGAGGGTGCCAGCGCTTGCGAGCGAAGTGCGACCCCCGCGACGGCGTACCTCCCAGCAAGCCCCAACGTCCGGAGGACTCCCGTCACCCGGAGTGCTCCAGCCCTACGTCAGACAAGTGGAGAAAGTGGAGGTCGACATCGTGTCGGTCAACATCAAGCCCCTCGAGGACCGCATCGTCGTCAAGCCGCTCGAGGCCGAGCAGACCACGGCGTCCGGCCTGGTCATCCCCGACACCGCCAAGGAGAAGCCCCAGGAGGGCGAGGTCGTGGCGACCGGTCCGGGACGCATCGACGACAACGGCAACCGCGTCCCCCTGGACGTGGCCGTCGGCGACAAGGTCATCTACAGCAAGTACGGCGGCACCGAGGTCAAGTACGGCGGGTCGGAGTTCCTGATCCTCTCCGCCCGCGACGTGCTCGCTGTCGTTTCCTGATTTCCCTGGGTCGTGTGCCTGACGACGCGCCTCGGCGCGCTCTCAGGCACACGACCCGATCTCTTTGAGGAGAGCAATGCCGAAGATTCTTGAGTTCGACGAGGGCGCCCGCCGGGCGCTCGAGCGTGGCGTCGACGCGCTCGCCAACGCCGTCAAGGTGACGCTGGGTCCCAAGGGCCGCTACGTCGTCCTCGACAAGAAGTGGGGCGCCCCCACCATCACCAACGACGGCGTGACCGTCGCGCGCGAGATCGAGCTGGACGACCCGTTCGAGAACCTCGGTGCGCAGCTGACCAAGGAAGTCGCCACCAAGACCAACGACGTCGCCGGTGACGGCACCACCACCGCGACCGTGCTCGCCCAGGCAATGGTCCACGAGGGCCTGCGCGCGGTGGCCGCCGGCGCCAACCCGATGGGGCTCAAGCGGGGCATGGACGCCGCGGCCGAGGCCGTCGGCGACGCGCTGCGCGAGGCCGCCCGCGAGGTGGAGTCCAAGGAGGACATGGCGTCGGTCGCCACGATCTCCAGCCGCGACTCCCACATCGGCGAGCTGCTCGCCGAGGCCTTCGACAAGGTCGGCAAGGACGGCGTGATCACGGTCGAGGAGTCCAACACCATGGGCACCGAGCTGGAGTTCACCGAGGGCATGCAGTTCGACAAGGGCTACATCTCGGCGTACTTCGTCAGCGACCCGGAGCGCATGGAGGCCGTCCTCGACGACCCCTACATCCTCCTGCACCAGGGCAAGATCTCGGCGATCGCCGACCTGCTGCCGCTGCTGGAGAAGGTCATCCAGGCCGGCAAGCCGCTGTTCATCCTGGCCGAGGACGTCGAGGGCGAGGCCCTCTCCACCCTGGTCGTGAACAAGATCCGTGGCACCTTCAACGCCGTCGCGGTGAAGAGCCCGGCGTTCGGTGACCGCCGCAAGGCGATGATGCAGGACATCGCGACCCTGACCGGCGGTCAGGTCGTGGCGCCCGAGGTCGGGCTCAAGCTCGACCAGGTCGGCCTCGAGGTCCTCGGCCAGGCGCGCCGCGTCGTCATCACCAAGGACAACACCACGATCGTCGACGGCGCCGGTGACGCCGCCGAGGTCGAGGGGCGCGTCAACCAGATCAAGGCCGAGATCGAGTCCACCGACTCCGACTGGGACCGCGAGAAGCTCCAGGAGCGCCTCGCGAAGCTGGCCGGCGGCGTGTGCGTGATCAAGGTCGGCGCCGCCACCGAGGTGGAGCTCAAGGAGAAGAAGCACCGCATCGAGGACGCCGTCTCCGCGACGCGCGCCGCGATCGAGGAGGGCATCGTGCCCGGCGGTGGCTCCGCGCTCATCCACGCGGTCTCGGTCCTCTCCGACGACCTCGGCCTCACCGGCGACGAGGCCGTGGGCGTCCGGATCGTCCGCAAGTCGGCCGACGAGCCGCTGCGCTGGATCGCCGAGAACGGCGGCCAGAACGGCTACGTCGTGACCACCAAGGTCCGCGAGCTCGGCGTCGGCAACGGCTACAACGCCGCCACCGAGGAGTACGGCGACCTGGTCGCCCAGGGTGTCCTGGACCCGGTCAAGGTCACCCGCTCCGCGCTCGTCAACGCCACCTCGATCGCGGGCATGCTGCTCACGACCGAGACCCTGGTCGTCGACAAGCCGGAGGACGAGGACGAGGCCGCTGCTGCCGGTCACGGCCACGGTCACGGCCACGGCCACTGATCCACCCGTCGCGTCCTGACGCGACACAGCACCGGCCCGTCGTCAGCTGACGACGGGCCGGTGTCATTTCCGACCGAGGCGGTCGGGGCGGTGGTGCGGACCCTTCCGGCCCGACCTTCCTCAGCGCAGCTGCCCCAGCCACTGGGTGGCGCCGTGGCCGTTGTTCACAGGGGTGTCCCAGATGAACAGGTCGCCGGTCCAGGGAGCCTCCATCGAGAAGCGTGAGGTGGCCTGGGAGATGCGCACCCACCGGCCGGTGGCGTACTCGAAGACGAAGGTGCCTCCCCGTCGCTGGTTGTAGGACCGGACGACGAGGCCGGCGTCGGTGCTGCCCGCCAGCTCGGCGCCGTCGTCGCGCACCGTCACGACAGGGGATCCGTCGGTGGTCACCACCTGGACCCGGTCGTCGCGGACACCGTCGTGCCGGCCGCAGTACATGCCCAGCACCACGTACTGCGCGGTGCGGTCCAGGGACAGCTGGTTGCACCGGTCACCGGACCTCGGGTCGAAGGAGGACTCCTGCCCGCTGGTCAGGTCGCGGATGTGGACGCCGTCGTTCGGCTCGTTGTGGGTCGTCGTCCAGGTGAGCTCGTCGCCGGCGATCGTGAAGTCGCCGACGACCAGGTGCTCGTCGCGCACGTCGCTCGGGTCGTCGAGCGCCATCGACCACAGGTCGAAGGTCCGCCAGCCCGTGCCGCGCGCGTAGGCGACGTAGAGACGGTCGTCGGGACCGAGCGCCACCTGGTTGTACTCGGCGTCCGGCAGGCCATTCCAGCCGGTCCGGCTCCACCGGTTCGTGGTGCGGTCGTAGGTGACGGCGGAGAGGCTCGTCGGGTCGTCGCGCCCGCCGAGGAACACCAGCCGGTCGCGCCCCAGCTCGAGCGGGCGCTCGAGGGCGAACGGCGGTTGCCCGAGCGAGTCCTGGACGGACTGCTCGGGGTCGTAGAGCGCGTACCGGCTGGTGTTGTGGATCCCGTGCGGGCCGTCCTTGAACAGCACCCACCCGTCGTCGGTGATCCCGTTGTAGTAGACCCCGTTGGCCCGGTCGAGGTTCTCGTTGGTGTGGTGGTCGAGCACCTCGTAGTCGGTGCCGCGGACCGCAGGCACCGCGTCGGAGAGCCTCAGCACCGGTCCGACCGGGGCCAGCTGCCGAGCGGGGGAGGCGGGTCCGGGGTCACCGTCGAACAGCCCGCCCAGCGCCGCCCCGGCGGTGCCGAGGACAGCGACCGCGGCGACGACGCCGGCCACCAGGCCGGTGCGGCGCGCCCGGACCCGGGAACGGCCGCGGCTCACCACGCGCTCCAGGTCGATGTGGTCCGGCGGCGGGGCAGACACGTTGTCGTGCAGCAGCTGCTTGAGGTCGTTCACCACGGGAGGGTCCTTTCCCCGATGACGGCGAGCTCGTCGCGCGACGCGCTCTCGAACATGGACCGCAGGGTGGCAAGGGCGCGCGAGGTCTGGCTCTTGACGGTGCCCTCGCTGCACCCCAGCGCCAGCGCGGTCTCCCGGACGTCGAGGTCCTCGAAGTAGCGCAGCACGACGCACGCCCGCTGGCGTTCGGGCAGTCGTGCCAGCGCCGCCATCAGCGCTGCCCGGTCGGTGACGGCGCGGGCGACGTCCTCACCGGAGGGCAGGGTCGTGTCCGCCTCCACCGGATGCTCCCGGCTGGAGCGCCGGCGGGCGCTGTCCAGGAACGCGCTGATCACCGCCCGCCGCGCGTAGGCGAGCTCACCGCCCTTGCGCGTCAGCCGCGGCCAGGCGACGTACACCCTGATCAGGCCTTCCTGCACGTGGTCCGACGCGCGCTCCCAGTCACCGCACAGCAGGTACGCCGTGCTGCGCAACCGGGCGCTCGACGCCGCAGCGAAGTCGGTGAAGGCGGAGTCGTCCGCTCCGTGCCGCCTGGTCAACGAGCCCCCCGAAACAGGTCCATGCCCACTGAACGTGGTCAGCGGGGAAACGGTTGCACGGCCGGCGCCGCGGCTCTCAGGGGCGCCCGCGGAGCAGTGGGATCCGCATCTCCCGCAGCTCCCCCCGGGACCGTGTCGCCGTCGATCGCCGGGTCGCTCGCCCGCACCGCGTGGGCGGTGTCCTCCTCCGAGGTCATCGTGGCCGCGAAGCCGGTCCGCGGCGGGAGGAGGAAGTAGATCCAGCTGCGCATGCGGCCAGCATCCCAGAGCGCGAGCGGGTGACACGTGCCGGAAACACGACCGACGCCGACCGGCAACGTCGTCCGTGCAGAGTGCGGGCATCCGCACATCGACCGAGGGGGGACCCATGTTGTGGAGAGTTCGTACGACCCTGCCCGACCGTCCGGGCTCGCTGGCCGTGCTCGCCCGGAACTGCGGGGAGGCGGGGGTGAACATCCTCGGGCTGCAGATCTTCCCGGGCATCGAGGCGGTGACCGACGAGCTGGTGCTGCGCACGCCGCCGGGCTGGGGCCTGCCGGAGATCGCCGGCGTCGTGGAGGCCTCCGGCGGGCTGGCCGTCAGCGCCGCGCCGTGCACCGAGGCCGCGCTCACCGACCAGCCCACCCGCTACGTGCAGGCGGCCCGCACGATCCTGGCCCAGCCCGCCTCGTTCCCGGAGATCGTGGCCATGCTGTTCGACGCCGAGGCCGACCCGGCGCCGGGGGACCTGGCCTCCGTCCAGGACGTGATGGACATGAGGGTGGGGGACGTGCAGGTGCAGGTGCGTCGGACGGCACCGTTCACCGCGACCGAGCACGCCCGCGGCTCGGCCCTGGCCGAGCTGGTCTCCGACGTCCTGGCCCGGGGACGCGAGGCCGTGGCGGGCCCCGCACCGGGTCGCCGCGTCGGGCACGGCTCGACGCCGGAGTACGCCGTCGAGGACGACGCGGTCCGGGCGACGATCGACGACACCCCGGTGGGACTCGCGGTGGTCCGGCCGGCCCTGGTCGGCGAGCCCGACGTCCGCCCGGTCACCCTCCGCGTCGACCCGGCGTGGCAGCGCCGGGGCATCGGCACCCGGCTCCTCGTCGACGCGGCCAGGCTGGCGGGCTCGATGGGCGCCACGGAGATCGTGCTCACCACGCGCGCGGACAACCAGGCGGTGCTGCCGATGGTGCTCGCCGCCGGTCTCCGTGCCCGGATCCGGATGGCGGCCGACCAGCTGACCGTGCGGGTGCCGGTCCGTTCGCTGCGGCCGCTGCCGAGCTGACCGGATCGGGCCGCCGCGACTTCGGTCGGGGCGGCGGACCTCGGTAGGATGCTCCGGGTGGAGCTCCCCGACAAGTTCGCCGCCCTCGGCCTGACCTACGACGACGTCCTGCTGCTGCCCGGGCACTCGGACCTGGCGCCCTCGGACATCGACACGACCTCGCGGCTGACCCGCGAGATCCAGCTCAAGGTGCCCCTCGTCAGCGCCGCCATGGACACGGTCACCGAGTCCCGGATGGCCATCGCGATGGCCCGCCAGGGTGGCCTCGGCGTGCTCCACCGCAACCTGTCGATCGAGGACCAGGCCTACCAGGTCGACCTCGTCAAGCGCACCCAGACCGGCATCATCTCCAACCCGGTGACGATCGGCCCCGACGCGACGCTGGAGGAGCTCGACCGGATCTGCGGCGAGTACCGCGTCTCCGGCCTCCCGGTGGTCGACACCGACAACCGGCTGCTCGGCATCATCACCAACCGCGACCTGCGCTTCACCCCGGTCGCGGAGTGGGCGACCACCAAGGTCGACGAGGTCATGACGCCGATGCCGCTGATCACCGGCCCGGTGGGCATCTCCCGCGACGAGGCCACGCTCCTGCTGCGCAAGCACAAGCGCGAGCGGCTGCCGCTCGTCGACGACGACGGTCGCCTGGCCGGCCTGATCACGGTCAAGGACTTCGTGAAGTCCGAGCAGTTCCCCAACGCGTCCTACGACGCCGACGGGCGGCTGCTCGTCGGCGCGGCGATCGGCTACTTCGGTGATGCCTGGCAGCGCGCGACCACTCTGGTCGAGGCCGGCGTGGACGTGCTCGTGGCCGACACCGCCCACGGCAACGTGCGGCTGCTGCTCGACATGGTCAAGCGGCTCAAGACCGACCCGGCGACCCGGCACGTGCAGGTCATCGGCGGCAACGTCGCCACCCGCGAGGGCGCGCAGGCGTTCGTCGACGCGGGGTCCGACGCGATCAAGGTCGGGGTGGGCCCGGGCTCCATCTGCACCACGCGTGTCGTCACCGGCGTCGGGGTCCCGCAGGTGACGGCGGTCTACGAGGCCTCGCTGGCCGCCAAGCCCGCGGGTGTCCCGGTGATCGCCGACGGTGGCATGAAGCACTCCGGCGAGATCGCGAAGGCGCTGGTCGCCGGAGCCGACACCGTGATGCTGGGGTCGCTGCTCGCCGGGTGCGAGGAGTCCCCGGGCGAGCTGGTCTTCGTCAACGGCAAGCAGTACAAGTCCTACCGGGGGATGGGCTCCCTCGGCGCGATGTCCAGCCGCGGCAAGAAGTCCTACTCCAAGGACCGCTACTTCCAGGCCGAGGTCACCAGCGACGACAAGATCGTGCCCGAGGGCATCGAGGGCCAGGTCGCCTACCGGGGCCCGCTCGCGGCGGTCTCCCACCAGCTCATCGGTGGCCTGAACCAGTCGATGTTCTACGTCGGCGCCCGCACCGTCCCCGAGCTGCAGGAGAAGGGCCGCTTCGTGCGGATCACCTCCGCCTCGCTCAAGGAGAGCCACCCCCACGACGTGCAGATGACCGTCGAGGCCCCCAACTACACCGGCCGTTGAGCCCGACCACCGCTGGTCGAGCCTGTCTGCGACCACAGCCGAGGAGCTGACCTGTGACCGAGATCGAGATCGGGCGTGCCAAGCGCGCGCGTCGTGCCTACTCCTTCGACGACGTGGCGATCGTGCCGTCGCGGCGCACGCGTGACCCCGAGGAGGTGAGCGTCGCCTGGCAGATCGACGCCTACCGCTTCGAGCTGCCGGTGATGGCCGCCCCGATGGACTCGGTGATGTCGCCGGAGACGGCGATCGCGTTCGGTCGCTTCGGCGGTCTCGGCGTGCTCAACCTCGAGGGGCTCTGGACGCGGTACGACGACCCCACGTCCCTGCTGGAGGAGGTCGCCGGGCTCGAGGGCAGCGACGCCACCCGCAGGATGCAGGAGATCTACACCGCGCCGATCCGTCCCGAGCTCATCACCGAGCGGCTCCGCGAGGTCCGCGAGGCCGGGGTGACCGTGGCCGGGTCGCTGTCGCCCCAGCGGACCAAGGAGTTCGCGAAGACCGTGGTCGACGCCGGCGTCGACATGTTCGTCATCCGCGGCACCACGGTCTCCGCCGAGCACGTCTCCTCGCAGGCCGAGCCGCTGAACCTCAAGGAGTTCATCTACGAGCTCGACGTCCCGGTCATCGTCGGCGGGTGCGCGACGTACCAAGCGGCCCTGCACCTGATGCGCACCGGCGCAGCCGGCGTGCTCGTCGGCTTCGGTGGCGGCGCCGCCCACACCACCCGCACCGTGCTCGGCGTGGCGGTGCCGATGGCCTCGGCCGTCGCCGACGTCGCCGCGGCCCGCCGCGACTACATGGACGAGTCGGGTGGCCGCTACGTCCACGTCATCGCCGACGGCTCGATCGGCCGTTCGGGTGACATCGCCAAGGCGATCGCCTGCGGCGCCGACGCCGTCATGGTGGGCTCGCCGTTCGCGCGGGCCTCCGACGCCCCCGGCCGCAGCTTCCACTGGGGCACCGAGGCCCACCACGCCGAGCTGCCGCGGGGCCAGCGCGTCCGGTTCGACACGGTGGGCACCCTCGAGGAGATCCTCTTCGGTCCCTCCCGCGTCGCCGACGGCACCATGAACCTGATGGGCGCCCTGCGGCGGTCCATGGCCACGACCGGCTACACCGACCTCAAGGAGTTCCAGCGGGTCGAGGTCGTCGTCGAGTAGCCGATGCTCGTCGCCGCTGCCCAGGCTGCCGCCGTCCCCGGTGACGTGACGGCGAACGTCGCCACCGCGGCGCGACTGGTCTCGCTCGCCGGGAGCCAGGGGGTCAGGGTCGTGGTCCTCCCCGAGGCGTTCCTCACGGGGTACGCCGAGGACGTCTTCGCCGGCTCGATCCCGCGTGCGGACGACCTGGACGGGCCCTGGCTGGACCCGCTGCGCAGCGCCGCGGCCGAGGCCGGCTCGGTCGTCGTCGTGAGCACGCCGCTGGACCGCGGCGACCGGCGCACGCTGTCGATGCTGGTGGTGCGGCCCGACGGCGTCGTCAGCGCGCCGTACGACAAGCAGCACCTCGACGCCGACGAGCGTCCGTTCTTCAGCTCCGGTGACCACGGGGCGTCGATCACCGTCGACGGGGTCGAGCTCGGGCTCTCGATCTGCTACGACAGCAGCTTCCCGGAGCACGCCCGCGCCGCCGCCGACGACGGTGCCGCGGCCTACCTCTGCTCGGCAGCCTTCTTCCCCGGCGCCGCGCACCGTCGCGACACCGCACTGGCCGCCCGCGCCCTCGACAACGGCATGTACGTCGTGCTGGCCGCCGCGACGGGGCGGTGCGGCGCACGCTCCTTCATCGGCGGTTCGGCGGTCCTCGACCCCGAGGGACGTCCGCTGGCCCGGCTGGGGGAGGAGGAGGGCGTCGCGATCGCGGACCTCGACCCCGAGGTGGTGGCCGGGACCCGACGGGTCCGCACCATGCACGTGGACCGACCCCCGACGCTCGGCCCCCGGCTGCGCTGACCGGTGCGTCACCGATCTTGGGTCATTGTCGTGCGGGGTCTGGACCCGACCGGACGGCCGGGGTGATGGTGGCGGGAGGAGGCCACCATGTCCAGAACCGTCTCGGGCCGGACCGCCCTTGTCGCCCTCGTCGCGCTCGCGCTCGCGGTACCCGCCGGCGCGACGGTCAGCTCCGCCGCATCGCGCGACTACAGTCCCGGCGCCCCGGGCGTCGGTGATCCCTACTTCCCGCGGGACGGCAACGGCGGGTACGACGCCCGCCACTACGGACTGAAGATCGACTTCGATCCCGGCACCGGTGGCATCCAGGGTGTGGCGACCATCCGGTCCCGGGCACGCGCGAACCTGTCCAGCTTCGACCTCGACCTCGTCGGTCTCGACGTGAGCTCGGTGCGGGTCGACGGCCGCAAGGCCGACTGGCACCGGGACGGCAAGGAGCTGGTCGTCGATCCCGCGGGGCCGGGCATCAAGCGCGGCCACGGCTTCGTCACCGAGGTCACCTACGACGGCGTGCCCCAGCTGATCGAGAGCGAGTCGCTGGGTGCCGGAGGCTGGTTCGGGACCGACGACGGCGCCCTCGTCGCCGGGCAGCCGCACGCAGCCGCGTCGTGGTACCCCGTCAACGACCACCCGAGCGACAAGGCGAGCTACACCTTCGAGGTCACCGCGCCCACCGACCTCCAGGTCGTGGCCAACGGTGTCCTCGCCGGCAGCGTCGCCGACGGTGGATCGACCACCTGGACCTGGCAGGCGCGTGACCCGATGGCGTCGTACCTGACGACCATCGACATCGGCCACTTCGACGTGAACAGCTACGAACGGGGCGGTCTGTCGTACGCCGATGCGGTCGACCCGCGGCTCGACGAGCCGGTCGCCGTGCCGCGAACGGGCAGCCGGTTCGCGCTGTCACAGCGGGCCGACTCGTCCTACAAGCGGCTCAGCCGCACCATCAGCGTCCCAGCGGACGGTGGAGAGCTGTCGTTCTGGGTGAACCGGCAGACCGAGCAGGACTGGGACTACTTCATGGTCGAAGCGCACCCTGTCGGCTCCCGGGACTGGACGACGCTGCCCGACCGGAACGGGCACACCAGCCGCAGCACGGGCAACTCGTGCCCGTACTGGCTCCCGATCCACCCGTTCCTGAGGCACTACCAGACCGCCGGCCAGGCGGGAGGCTGCAGACCGCACGGCACGACCGGCGTCTGGCGTGCCGCCACCGGCAGCAGCGACGGCTACGAGCACTGGGTCGTCGACCTCGACCGGTACGCCGGCTCCGACGTCCAGGTCTCGCTCAGTACCGTCAGCGACGACGTCTTCCAGCTGTACGGCGCCTTCGTCGACGACGTCACGGCACCCGGGGGAGTGGGCTCGACCTCGTTCGAGGACGACGGCGACGCCATGGACGGCTGGCACGTGACCGGGCCGCCGACCAGCAGCCCGGGGAACGAGAACAACTGGATCGTCGGGACGGCTGACGACACACCTGCCTCGCCCGGCGCGGTGGCCCGCAAGTCCTTCGCCCGTGAGCCGGAGATCGTCCGGTTCCTCGCCCAGCGCTTCGGGCCCTACCCGTTCGAGGCGGTCGGCGGCATCGTGGACCGGGAGGACCGGCTCCAGTTCGCGCTGGAGACGCAGACCCGGCCCGTCTACGCCTCGGCGTTCTTCGTCGACCAGCCGGACGGCGACTCCGTCGTCGTCCACGAGCTGGCCCACCAGTGGTACGGCGACAGCGTGCGAGTCCGCCGGTGGCGGCACATCTGGCTGAACGAAGGCTTCGCGCAGTACGCCGAGTGGATGTGGAGCGCCCACGAGGGCGGCCCCGGACCGAAGGCCATCGCCGGCAGCGTGTTCCGCGGGATCCCGCGGGGCGACCCGTTCTGGGACCTGCGGATCGGGGACCCGGGTCCCGACCGGATGTTCGACGGCGCGGTCTACCTGCGGGGGGCGATGACCGTGCAGGCACTGCGAGAGCGCGTGGGCGGCCGCGACTTCTTCCGGATCCTGCGGCGCTGGCCGGCCGTGCAGGGTGGCGGGACGGGGACGACCGCCCGGTTCGAGCACCTGGCCGAGCGCATCTCCGGCAAGCAGCTGGACAAGCTGTTCCGTGTCTGGCTGTTCACGGCACAGAAGCCTCCGCGCTCCGAGGCGGTGGGGCGAGGAACGACCTCACCGCGTCCGCACCTGACGGGCCCGGCCGGGGTCGTCCTGCGCCGGGCAGCGGCCACCGGGGGGAGGTGAGGAAGCTCAGTCGGCCAGCAGGTGCACCACCGCGCGCACGTACGCCGCCTCCGCGTCGACGTCGACGTGCCGGACCTCGCCGCGACCGTCGCGCATCGTGACCGCCCAGCCGGCGGTAGCCCCCGGCAGGCGCTCGAGGGAGACGAAGCGGTCACCGAGCAGGTCCCGGAGCTGGTCCTCGCGCGGGAGCCACACCGCCTCGCTCGCCTCGAGCGCATCCAGCGCCCACTCGGTGGTGCCGTTGAAGGCCAGGATCCGGTCGCCGTCCGGCACCTCGAGCAGCTCGACGACCATGTCGCTGAGGACGAAGACGTGGTCGTCGAGGTCGCGGTCGGGGATCGCGAACCGGTCACCCTTGCGGGGCCGCCAGACCACGCCCGCGTCGCGGAGCGCCCGTGCCACCTCGAGACCCATCATGGATCCAGTCTGCGTCGGGCCCGGTCGCCCGCGACCCGGACGCACGCCCAGCGGGCCCGGAGGGTGGTGACGGGCCCGATTTGTGCTTCGGCGCAGACCTGTCTAATGTTCTCCGGGTCGCCAGGGAGCGGCGGGCCGCAAGACCTGAGGGTTGGGCGGCCGGCCCCGAGGTGATGACCTCCAACCAACATCTTTCGGGTGGATGGGTGTGCGCCGGAGAGGCGTCCCCGGAAAGCCGGTGAATGGTGCTGCGCGGGGGGCGGAGGGTGGAAAGCCTCGAATTGCGGGGTGGAAAACGTTCCGCTAAAGTTTACGAAGTCGCCGCAGCGAGGGGCCCGAAAAGCCCGGAGCGCGGTGTGCGTCTGATTCTTGAGAACTCAACAGTGTGTCATAGTCGACGAATTAGTTTGTAATGCCCCGTTGACTGATTCCAGGTTTTGCCTGGTGTTGGTTGATGGTTTCTTTGACAATGATTCTGACAATTTGTCAGTGTCTCCTGTCAGGCATCTCTTTTTCCCGCGGCTCGCTCTTTTTTTGGGGTGGTTGTGGGTGTTGTTTTTCAACGGAGAGTTTGATCCTGGCTCAGGACGAACGCTGGCGGCGTGCTTAACACATGCAAGTCGAGCGGAAAGGCCCTTTCGGGGGTACTCGAGCGGCGAACGGGTGAGTAACACGTGAGTAATCTGCCCTTCACTTGGGGATAACTACCGGAAACGGTGGCTAATACCCGATACGACCAACCTGCGCATGTGGTGTTGGTGGAAAGTTTTTTCGGTGGAGGATGTGCTCGCGGCCTATCAGCTTGTTGGTGGGGTAATGGCCTACCAAGGCTTCGACGGGTAGCCGGCCTGAGAGGGTGACCGGCCACACTGGGACTGAGACACGGCCCAGACTCCTACGGGAGGCAGCAGTGGGGAATATTGGACAATGGGCGGAAGCCTGATCCAGCAACGCCGCGTGAGGGATGACGGCCTTCGGGTTGTAAACCTCTTTCAGTACCGACGAAGCGCAAGTGACGGTAGGTACAGAAGAAGCACCGGCCAACTACGTGCCAGCAGCCGCGGTAATACGTAGGGTGCGAGCGTTGTCCGGAATTATTGGGCGTAAAGGGCTCGTAGGCGGTTTGTCGCGTCGGGAGTGAAAACCATGGGCTTAACTCATGGCTTGCTTCCGATACGGGCAGACTAGAGGCATGCAGGGGAGAACGGAATTCCTGGTGTAGCGGTGAAATGCGCAGATATCAGGAGGAACACCGGTGGCGAAGGCGGTTCTCTGGGCATGTCCTGACGCTGAGGAGCGAAAGTGTGGGGAGCGAACAGGATTAGATACCCTGGTAGTCCACACCGTAAACGTTGGGCGCTAGGTGTGGGATCCATTCCACGGGTTCCGTGCCGCAGCTAACGCATTAAGCGCCCCGCCTGGGGAGTACGGCCGCAAGGCTAAAACTCAAAGGAATTGACGGGGGCCCGCACAAGCGGCGGAGCATGCGGATTAATTCGATGCAACGCGAAGAACCTTACCTGGGTTTGACATATGCCGGAAAGCTCTAGAGATAGAGCCCCTTTTAGTCGGTATACAGGTGGTGCATGGCTGTCGTCAGCTCGTGTCGTGAGATGTTGGGTTAAGTCCCGCAACGAGCGCAACCCTCGTCCTATGTTGCCAGCGGGTCATGCCGGGGACTCATAGGAGACTGCCGGGGTCAACTCGGAGGAAGGTGGGGATGACGTCAAGTCATCATGCCCCTTATGTCCAGGGCTTCACGCATGCTACAATGGCCGGTACAAAGGGCTGCGATGCTGTAAGGCGGAGCGAATCCCAAAAAGCCGGTCTCAGTTCGGATTGGGGTCTGCAACTCGACCCCATGAAGTCGGAGTCGCTAGTAATCGCAGATCAGCAACGCTGCGGTGAATACGTTCCCGGGCCTTGTACACACCGCCCGTCACGTCACGAAAGTCGGCAACACCCGAAGCCGGTGGCCTAACCCCTTGTGGGAGGGAGCCGTCGAAGGTGGGGCTGGCGATTGGGACGAAGTCGTAACAAGGTAGCCGTACCGGAAGGTGCGGCTGGATCACCTCCTTTCTAAGGAGCACATGCCCCGCACATCCAGCTGGCCGTTCGGTCACGAAGCGTCTGGGTGGCATTGGTGGTGTTCACTAGTGGAATCGTCGATGAAGGATCGCCCCGGGTGGGTGGTCGTGCCTCAGTACTGCCTGTCCAGCTTCGGCTGGTGGGTGTGGAACCTGGTGCGGTCGCTGCTGGGGGTGGGGTTGGCACACTGTTGGGTCCTGAAGGATCAGGCAACTGAGTCTTCTGGGCCTCCTTGGCCGGTCCCGCACCTGGGTGGTGTGGGGTTGGGCTTGGTGGGTTTGTTGTTTGAGATCTGCATAGTGGACGCGAGCATCTTGCATCGCGCACCGGTGAGAGCTGGTGTGTGGTGTGTGCACTGATGCCCCTTTGATTGGGGGGTGTTGGTGTGTGTCTTTGTAGTAGTAGTTGTTGTCGTGTTGTGTTTGTGAGACAAGCTATGAAGGGCACATGGTGGATGCCTTGGCATCAAGAGCCGATGAAGGACGTAGGAGCCTGCGATAAGCCCTGGGGAGTTGGCAACCGAGCTGTGATCCGGGGGTGTCCGAATGGGGAAACCCAGCTGGAGTCATGTCCAGTTACCCGCGCCTGAATATATAGGGTGTGTGGAGGGAACGTGGGGAAGTGAAACATCTCAGTACCCACAGGAAGAGAAAACAATAGTGATTCCGAGAGTAGTGGCGAGCGAAATCGGATGAGGCCAAACCCGTTGCGTGTGATACCCGGCAGGGGTTGCGTAGCGGGGGTTGTGGGAGCATTCTGGTTCATCTGCCGGTGAGTCGAACAGTGAGAAATCACGGGTGAAGTTGAAGTCCATTGGAAAGTGGCGCCGTAGAGGGTGATAGCCCCGTAGAGGTAAGCCCGTGACTGTTGAGTGTTATCCCAAGTAACACGGAACCCCTGAAATTCCGTGTGAATCTGGCGGGACCACCCGTTAAGCCTAAATACTCCTTGATGACCGATAGCGGACAAGTACCGTGAGGGAAAGGTGAAAAGTACCCCTGGCGGGGAGTGAAATAGTACCTGAAACCATGTGCCTACAATCCGTCGGAGCGATCCCTTGTGGGTTGTGACGGCGTGCCTTTTGAAGAATGAGCCTGCGAGTTTGCGTTGTGTTGCGAGGTTAACCCGTGTGGGGAAGCCGTAGCGAAAGCGAGTCCGAATAGGGCGTTTGAGTAGCACGATCAAGACCCGAAGCGAAGTGATCTATCCATGGGCAGGTTGAAGCGTCGGTAAGACGACGTGGAGGACCGAACCCACTTAGGTTGAAAACTGAGGGGATGACCTGTGGATAGGGGTGAAAGGCCAATCAAACTTCGTGATAGCTGGTTCTCCCCGAAATGCATTTAGGTGCAGCGTTGCGTGTTTCTTGCCGGAGGTAGAGCACTGGATAGCCGATGGGCCCTACCAGGTTACTGACGTTAGCCAAACTCCGAATGCCGGTAAGTGAGAGCGCAGCAGTGAGACTGCGGGGGATAAGCTCCGTAGTCGAGAGGGAAACAGCCCAGACCATCAGCTAAGGCCCCTAAGCGGTGACTAAGTGGAAAAGGATGTGGAGTCGCAGTGACAACCAGGAGGTTGGCTTGGAAGCAGCCACCCTTGAAAGAGTGCGTAATAGCTCACTGGTCAAGTGATTCCGCGCCGACAATGTAGCGGGGCTCAAGTCATCCGCCGAAGCTATGGCATTCAGAGAATATTCAAGCCTTCGTGGTTCAGAACTCTGGATGGGTAGGGGAGCGTCGTGTCGCGAGTGAAGCTGCCGAGTGATCGAGTGGTGGACGCGACACGAGTGAGAATGCAGGCATGAGTAGCGAATGAAGAGTGAGAAACTCTTCCGCCGAATGATCAAGGGTTCCAGGGTCAAGCTAATCTGCCCTGGGTAAGTCGGGACCTAAGGCGAGGCCGACAGGCGTAGTCGATGGACAACGGGTTGATATTCCCGTACCGGCAAAGTAGCGCCCATGACGAACCCGGTGATGCTAACCATCCGAAACCCAGGTGACCGGACCCTTCGGGGCGAGGCGCTTGGGCGTAGCGTGGGACCCGAGCTGGTAGTAGTCAAGCGATGGGGTGACGCAGGAAGGTAGTCCAACCGTACCGATGGTTGTGTACGGCTAAGCAGGTAGGGCGCCATCTAGGCAAATCCGGATGGCTGACTTTGATGTCGGGCCTGAGATGTGATGGGGACCCCGTATGGGGGAAGTGGATGATCCTATGCTGTCGAGAAAAACCTCTAGCGAGCTACGCGCCGCCCGTACCCCAAACCGACTCAGGTGATCAGGTAGAGAATACCAAGGCGATCGAGCAAACCATGGTTAAGGAACTCGGCAAAATGCCCCCGTAACTTCGGGAGAAGGGGGGCCGGATCCGTGAACGCCCTAGCGGTGGGAGCGGTGATGGCCGCAGAGACCAGGCCCAAGCGACTGTTTACTAAAAACACAGGTCCGTGCGAAGTTGTAAGACGATGTATACGGACTGACTCCTGCCCGGTGCTGGAAGGTTAAGGGGACCGGTAAGAACGCAAGTTCGAAGCTGAGAACTTAAGCCCCAGTAAACGGCGGTGGTAACTATAACCATCCTAAGGTAGCGAAATTCCTTGTCGGGTAAGTTCCGACCTGCACGAATGGAGTAACGACTTGGGCGCTGTCTCAACCGTGGACTCGGCGAAATTGCACTACGAGTAAAGATGCTCGTTACGCGCGGCAGGACGGAAAGACCCCGGGACCTTTACTATAGTTTGGTATTGGTGTTTGGTTCGGCTTGTGTAGGATAGGTGGGAGACTGTGAAGCGGCCACGCCAGTGGTTGTGGAGTCATCGTTGAAATACCACTCTGGTCGTACTAGATGTCTAACCTAGGTCCGTTATCCGGATCAGGGACAGTGCCTGATGGGTAGTTTAACTGGGGCGGTTGCCTCCTAAAATGTAACGGAGGCGCTCAAAGGTTCCCTCAGCCTGGTTGGCAATCAGGTGTTGAGTGTAAGTGCACAAGGGAGCTTGACTGTGAGACAGACATGTCGAGCAGGGACGAAAGTCGGAACTAGTGATCCGGCGTCGGCATGTGGAAGCGACGTCGCTCAACGGATAAAAGGTACCCCGGGGATAACAGGCTGATCTTCCCCAAGAGTCCATATCGACGGGATGGTTTGGCACCTCGATGTCGGCTCGTCGCATCCTGGGGCTGGAGTAGGTCCCAAGGGTTGGGCTGTTCGCCCATTAAAGCGGCACGCGAGCTGGGTTTAGAACGTCGTGAGACAGTTCGGTCCCTATCCGCCGCGCGCGCAGGAAACTTGAGAAAGGCTGTCCCTAGTACGAGAGGACCGGGATGGACGAACCTCTGGTGTGCCAGTTGTCCCGCCAGGGGCACGGCTGGTTGGCTACGTTCGGAAGTGATAACCGCTGAATGCATCTAAGCGGGAAGCACGTTTCAAGATGAGGTTTCCCACCCACTCGATGGGGTAAGGCCCCCAGCAGAACACTGGGTTGATAGGCCGGAGGTGTACAGCAGTAATGCCCAGCCGACCGGTACTAATAGGCCGAGGGCTTGTCCCACACACACATCACCACAACACAATGTGGCTACATCGACTGGTGATGCCCGCGTCCACTACGCAGTTCCCGACCAACAAACCATTGTTGGCCAGGTGGAACAAACAATTCCACTTCAGCAGATCAACTGAACAAAGAGCTTGGAAACACCCCCAACGAAGGTTTTGGGTGCGTGTGTTTCCGCCAGAGTTACGGCGGCCATAGCGAAAGGGAAACACCCGGTCCCATCCCGAACCCGGAAGTTAAGCCTTTCAGCGCCGATGGTACTGCAACCGCGAGGTTGTGGGAGAGTAGGACGCCGCCGGACAAACATTCAAGGTAGGGCCACCCCCACGGGGTGGCCCTACCTGCATTTACAGAGCAATTCCGCGCCGATGGAGTTCACAGCTCCTGGATCGGCCCGGTCAGGCGCGGCTCGAGCCCGAAGGCCTCGCGCAGCCCGACGCGTGCGCCGTCCCGGGCGAGCGCCCGCTCGGTCCGGTCGACCGGACGGGACCACGGCCAGCAGTGCACGGCGAGCAGCACGGCGGACACTGCCGCGCCGGTGAGGTAGCCCGGCCACGCGCCCCCGCCGCCGAGGACGAATCCCGCCGACAGCGACATCAGGGCGATCGACTCGGCGAGTGCGATCCGGAGCATCAGCCGGGACTGGAACGCGGCGAGGCCGATGCGGGTCGCGTCTTCACGGGGGGTGCCGGGAGGAAGAGCCGGCGCGCGGTAGCCGACCGCGTCGCAGAGAAGGTGGGCCAGCAGCCCTCCCGCGCCCTGTGCCGCGAGCAGCCACAGGGGTGGCGACTCGAGTGGCTCCTCGGTGACGAGGACGTTGTAGCCCACCACCCCCAGCACCACGAGGAGGATGATCGTGGCGCCCGTGAGCACCTGGGTCTGCTGCTTCACCATGGTTGGTCCCTCGTTCGTCGGGGTGGCCGCGGTGGTCCGGCCCCGGGGCGGGGAGCCTTGCCGCCGTCCCGCGGCGCCAAACCTTGACAAAGCGTTGGCGTGTGTAAAACGTCTCACTTGCTACCCGAGGGTAGTGAGCGAGACGGGGGTCACATACTCTCGGTACATGAGCGCGCAGACTCCCACTCCCTCGGGCGGCCCGACGGTGGAGGGCCCGCACGATCCCGAGCACGACCCGACCGCGGCGTACGCGCTGGAGCCGGAGCTGACCACGCGACTGACGCGTCGGGTCCTGGCGACGTCCGGCAGCTCGGTCGAGGTGCGCTCGCCGCTGAACGGTGCGCCGTTGGCGCACATCCCCCAGTCCACCGACGACGACGTCGCCGAGGCCTTCGCGCGGGCCCGTCGTGCGCAGGCCGGCTGGGCGCGCACCTCGCTGGAGGAGCGCTCCGCGATCCTGCTCAGGCTGCACGACCTGGTGCTGGAGCGCCAGGACGAGATCATCGACCTGATCGTGTGGGAGTCGGGCAAGGCCCGCAAGCATGCCTTCGACGAGCCGCTGCACATCGCGCTGACGGCTCGCTACTACGCCCGCACCGCGCACGCGCACCTCGACACGCAGCGCAAGCTGGGGGTCGTCCCCGGCCTGACCCGGGTGGAGGTCAACCGGGTGCCCAAGGGCGTCGTCGGGATCATCTCCCCGTGGAACTACCCGTTCACGATGGCGCTGTGCGACGGTCTCCCGGCCCTGATGGCCGGCAACGCGGTCGTGGCCAAGCCCGACGCGCAGACGATGTTGTCGGCGCTGCTCGGAGCCGAGCTGCTCGAGGAAGCGGGCCTCCCGCGGGACCTGTGGCAGGTCGTCGCCGGCCCCGGGTCCAGGGTCGGCACCTCGATCATCGGGCACGCGGACTACATCTGCTTCACCGGCTCGACGGCGACCGGCAGGCTCGTCGCGCGGGGCTGTGCCGATCGGCTGATCGGGTGCTCCCTCGAGCTCGGCGGCAAGAACCCCTTGCTGGTGCTGCGCGACGCCGACCTCGAGAAGGCCGCCGAGGGTGCCGTGCGCGCGTCGTTCTCGAACGCGGGCCAGCTCTGCGTGTCGATCGAGCGGATGTTCGTCGTCGACCAGGTCTACGACCGGTTCGTCGAGCGCTTCGTCGCCCGTACCCAGGCGATGACGCTGGGGGCCACGCTGGACTGGGGCAACGACATGGGGTCGCTGATCTCGCAGGAGCAGCTGGACGCCGTGGTCGCGCACGTCGACGACGCCCTCGCCAAGGGCGCCCGTGTGCTCACCGGCGGTCGCCCGCGCCCCGATCTCGGCCCGTACTTCTACGAGCCCACGATCCTCGAGGGGGTCACGCCGGACATGGCCTGCTTCGGCCACGAGACGTTCGGCCCGGTCGTCTCGTTGTACCGCTTCCACGACGAGGCCGACGCGGTCGCTCGCGCCAACGCCGGGGAGTACGGCCTCAACGCCTCGATCTACAGCCAGGACGGCCCTCGGGCCCGCGCGATCGCCCGCGAGATCAGGTGCGGCACCGTCAACGTGAACGAGGCGTTCGGAGCGACGTTCGCCAGCATCGACTCGCCGATGGGCGGCATGCGGGAGTCCGGCATGGGCCGGCGGCAGGGAAGCGAGGGGATCCTGCGCTACACCGAGTCGCAGTCGGTCGCGACCCAGCGCCTGGTCCGGTTCGCGCCCATGCTCGGCATGTCGGACGAGACCTACGCGAAGGTGATGACCGCCAACCTCCGCCTGATGAGGAAGCTGGGACGAGCATGAGCGAGCACGACTTCGACGTCCTGGTCGTCGGCTCCGGCTTCGGTGGCTCCGTCACCGCGTTGCGACTGACCGAGAAGGGCTACCGCGTCGGTGTCCTCGAGGCGGGCGCCCGCTTCGAGGACCAGGACTTCGCCGACAACTCCTGGGACGTCAAGCGCTACCTGTTCCGTCCCGAGGTCGGCTGCTACGGCATCCAGCGCATCGACGCGCTGCGCGACTGCCTGATCGTGTCGGGCGCCGGAGTGGGCGGCGGCTCCCTGGTCTACGCCAACACGCTCTACGAGCCACTGCCGGCGTTCTACACCGACCCGCAGTGGAGCCACATCACCGACTGGCGGTCGGAGCTGGCGCCGTACTACGACCAGGCCAAGCGGATGCTCGGCGTGGTCGAGAACCCGCTGCGCACCCCGGCCGACGACGTCATGGAGCACGTCGCCACCGAGATGGGCGTGGGGGACACCTTCCACCCGACGCCGGTGGGCGTCTTCTTCGGTGGGCCGGGCGGGGAGCCCGGCGAGACCGTCGCCGACCCGTTCTTCGGCGGGGCCGGCCCGGAGCGCACCGCGTGCATCGGCTGCGGTGAGTGCATGAGCGGGTGCCGGCACAACGCCAAGAACACCCTGGTCAAGAACTACCTCTACCTCGCCGAGCGGAACGGCGCACGGGTGCTGCCGCTCACGACGGTGACCCGGGTCCGCCCCCGGTCCACCGGCGGGTACGACGTCCACGTGAAGTTCACCAAGGCGAAGACCGGGCGTCGGTCGGCCCGTCGGGTGCTCACGGCCGAGCAGGTCGTCTTCGCGGCGTCCTCGCTGGGCACCCAGCGACTGCTGCACCGGATGCGCGACGAGGGCCACCTGCCGCGCATCTCGCAGCGCCTGGGCCACCTGTCGCGGACCAACTCCGAGTCGATCATGGGCGCGATCGCCCCCGACACGACGATCGACTACAGCCAGGGCATCGCGATCACGTCGAGCTTCCACCCCGACCCCGACACGCACATCGAGCCCTGCCGCTACGGCAAGGGCAGCAACTTCATGTCACTCATGCAGACGGTGCTGACCGACGGCGACGGACCGGAGCCGCGCTGGCGCACCTGGCTGAAGGAGATGTGGAGCCAGCGCCGCAACGTCGCCGACCTCTACGACCTCAAGCACTGGTCGGAGCGGACGGTCATCGCGCTGGTGATGCAGAGCCTCGACAACTCGATCACCACCTACACCAAGCGCGTCCCCGGCACTCGGAAGCGCTACCTGACCAGCAAGCAGGGGCACGGCGTGCCGAACCCGACCTGGATCCCGGCCGGCAACGTCGCGGTCCGGCTGATGGCGAAGTTCATGGGCGGCACTCCGGGCGGCTCGATCGGCGAGCCGTTCAACCGACCCCTGACCGCGCACTTCCTGGGTGGCTGCGCGATCGGGGACAGCCCCGAGACCGGGGTCATCGACCCGTGGCAGCGCGTCTACGGCCACCCCGGCCTGCACGTCGCCGACGGGTCGGCGGTGACCGCCAACCTCGGCGTGAACCCGTCGCTGACGATCACCGCGCAGGCGGAGCGGGCGATGTCGTTCTGGCCCAACAAGGGCGAGCCGGACCGGCGGCCGCCGCTCGGCACGGCGTACCAACGCCTCGAGCCGGTGACGCCGCGCTCGCCCGCTGTCCCCGCCGAGGCCCCGGCGGCGCTGCGGCTGCCGATCGTGGGAGTCAGCTGACCCCGCCGCTGTCCGAGGCAGCCTGGGCAACGTCGGCCCGGCCCGAAGAAACATTCCGGAACGTGCCGTAACCCGGCTGCCGGGGCGTCGTTGAGCCAGCGGACCCGGCAGTCATGCTCCCTCCCAATCGCCGGGTCCCGTGGTCCAGGCACTGTCCAGCAGCTGCGTGGACGATCAGGGCCCGGCCACCCTCCCTCCCCGGCCGGGCCCTGATGCATTTCGCCCGCTCGAAACACCGGTGAGGTGCACAGGTGCATGGCCCCGGCCCGGCCGTCCTTCCCCGGTCCGGCAGCACGAAAGGACTCGTTTCGTCCGCCGGCCGGGGTCCTCGGTACGCTGGTGCCTCGCCGTACGACGTCGAAAGGGCGCCCCTCTCCATGACTCAGGTGACGGACCACGATCTGGTCCTGGTGGTCGACTTCGGGGCGCAGTACGCCCAGCTCATCGCCCGCCGCGTCCGCGAGGCACGGGTCTACTCCGAGATCGTCCCGCACACGATGCCGGTCGAGGAGATGCTCGCCCGCCGGCCCAAGGCGATCGTGCTGTCCGGCGGACCCTCTTCGGTCTACGCCGAGGGCGCGCCGTCGATCGACTCCACGCTGTTCACGGCGGGCGTGCCGGTCTTCGGCATGTGCTACGGCTTCCAGCTCATGGCCCGTGGCCTGGGCGGCGAGGTCGCCCACACCGGTGCCCGGGAGTACGGCCGCACGCCCGTCACCGTGAGCGAGTCCGGCACCCTGCTCGCCGAGCTCCCGGCCGAGCACACCGTCTGGATGTCGCACGGTGACTCGGTCACCGCGGCCCCCGCAGGGTTCACGGTGCTGGCCTCCACCGACGTCACCCCGGTCGCGGCGTTCGAGGATGTCGCCCGCGGCCTCGCGGGAGTGCAGTGGCACCCCGAGGTGATGCACACCCAGCACGGCCAGAAGGTGCTCGAGCACTTCCTGCACCACATCGCCGGCTGCCGGCCGACGTGGACGATGGTCAACATCGTCGAGGAGCAGATCGAGCGGATCCGCGAGCAGATCGGCGACGCGGGCCGGGCCATCTGTGGCCTCTCCGGCGGCGTGGACTCCGCGGTGGCGGCGGCGCTGGTCCAGCGAGCCATCGGCGACCGGCTGACCTGCGTCTTCGTCGACCACGGGCTGCTGCGCAAGGGCGAGGCCGAGCAGGTGGAGCGCGACTTCGTGGCCGCCACCGGCGTCGACCTGCACGTCGTGGACGCCGAGAAGCGGTTCCTCGACGCCCTCGCCGGGGTCTCCGACCCCGAGGAGAAGCGCAAGATCATCGGCCGCGAGTTCATCCGCGTCTTCGAGGCCGCCGAGGCCGAGGTGCTCGCGAAGAGCGCCGCCGAGGGCGACAAGGTCGCCTTCCTGGTCCAGGGGACGCTGTACCCCGACGTCGTGGAGTCCGGCGGCGGCGCGGGCACGTCCAACATCAAGTCCCACCACAACGTCGGCGGCCTGCCCGACGACCTCGAGTTCGAGCTGGTCGAGCCGCTGCGGACCTTGTTCAAGGACGAGGTGCGCCTGGTCGGCGAGCAGCTCGGCCTGCCCGCCGAGATCGTCTGGCGGCACCCCTTCCCGGGTCCCGGGCTGGCGATCCGGATCATCGGCGCCGTCGACCGCGAGCGCCTCGACATCCTGCGCGAGGCCGACGCGATCGCCCGCGAGGAGCTCACCCGCGCCGGGCTGGACCGCGACATCTGGCAGTTCCCGGTCGTGCTGCTCGCCGACGTGCGCTCGGTGGGCGTCCAGGGGGACGGTCGCACCTACGGCCACCCGGTCGTGCTGCGCCCGGTCACCTCCGAGGACGCGATGACCGCCGACTGGGCGCGACTGCCCTACGACGTGCTGGAGAAGATCTCCACCCGCATCACCAACGAGGTCCGCGAGGTCAACCGGGTCACCGTCGACATCACCTCGAAGCCGCCGGGCACGATCGAGTGGGAGTGACCGCGTGACGCGGGCCGTGCACCACCTCGACCTGTGGGTGGAGGACCCGGCCATCGCGGTCGCCGAGTGGGGGTGGCTCCTCGGTGAGCTGGGCTGGGAGTACGACGACGTCGCCTGGCAGCACCCGGACGGCACCTACCTGTTCCTGGAGCGGTCGAGCGACCAGGTCGACGCGGCGTACGACCGGATGCGCCCGGGGCTGAACCACCTCGCGCTGACGGTCGAGGACCGGACGACGCTGGACCGGATCCGAGCTGAGTCGTCGGCGCACGGGTGGCACGAGCTGTTCGCGGACCGCTACCCCCACGCCGGGGGAGAGGCGCACACCGCGCTCTACCTGGAGAGCTCCGAGGGGTTCGAGGTCGAGGTCGTGCTCGGCGACTGAGCACACCCTCTGCCCGAGGCGCACAGGCCCCGAGATGCGACGCAGGGCGGGGGATCGCCCCCGCCCTGCGTCGTCGGTCTCACTTGTTGAAGATGCTGTACCCGCCGGGGCCGACGGCGAAGCCGACGATGATCAGCACGACGCCCCAGAGGATCTGTCGCTTGAAGAGCTGGACGATGCCGGCGATGACGAGGATGACGGCGATGATCCAGAGCAGGAAGGCCATTGTGTTCTCCGTTCGGGGGTGAGCTGGTGGAGTACCCGAGACCTGCCGGCAGCATTCCCCGCAGCGACGCGGCTCACACGTGGTCGACGAGCAGCTCGGTCCGCTCCGCGGCCAGCAGGACCGCTCCGACCAGGCTCGCCCGCTCGCCGAGCTCGCTGGCCAGCACCGGGGTGAGGGCGACGGAGTCCAGCGCGTGCCGGCGCAGCCCGATCCGTGCCGACTCCAGCAGCAGCTCGCCCGCCCGCGCCATGTCGCCCCCGACGACCACCAGCGACGGGTTGAGCAGGTTCACGATGCTCGCCAGGCCCCAGCCCAGGTGCAGCCCGGCGTCCTCGAACGCGCGCTGCGCCGAGACGTTGCCGCTGCGCGCCGCTGCCACGATGGCGTCGAGGTCGGCCTCGGGGAGCTGCCCCGCCATCATCGCCAGCACGTTGCCGACCGAGGTGTAGGCCTCCAGGCAGCCGCGGCTGCCGCAGCGGCACAGCGGTCCCTGGTCGTCCAGGGTGAGGTGCCCGATCTCGCCCGCGCTGCCGCCGGCGCCGTGGAAGAGCTTGTTGTCGATGATGATGCCGGCACCGACACCGGAGGAGATCTTCACGAAGACCGAGCTGTCGTGGCCGCGTCCGACGCCCTGGCGGTGCTCGGCGAGGGCGCCGAGGTTGGCGTCGTTCTCGACGTGCACGGGGATGCCGAGCTCGGCCTCGGCCGCGGCACGGGCGTCCACGCCCTCCCAGCCGGGGAAGATCGCCGAGGAGCGGATGATGTCGTTGGTCACCGGCGCCGGGAGGCCCATGCCGATGTGGCGCAGGGTCGCGCGGTCCGGCGCCATCGCGTCCAGCATCTTGCCGGCCATCCGCAGCGCCTCGAGGTGGTGGTGGCCGGCCTCGAGCCGGCTGCGCTCCTCGGCGATGAGCCGGCCGGTGAGGTCCCCGACGGCGACCGCGACGTGGCTGTGCCCGAAGTCGACGCCCCCGACCAGCCCCGCGGCCCGACCCAGCCGCACCGAGGAGCCGCGCCGCCCGCTGCCGGGGTCGGTGTCGACCAGGCCCGCCGCGGCGAGCTCGCGGACGATGTTGGACACCGTGGCCGGTGCCAGCCCGGTGGCCCGGGCCAGCTCGGCCTGGGTGAAGACGTCCGGGTCGTCGCCGCCCCCCGTCGTACCGCCGCGCAGCACGTCCAGCACGCGCTGCTGGTTGGCGGTGCGCAGCGAGGACGTCGACCCCGGGGCGGGGTCCGAGCGACGGTGGGGCATGGTCGAACTGTGACGCACGTCGCGTTTGTGGTCAAGACATGAAGATTAAGTCGTTAGATAACCTTCGTGCGTCAATTTTGCGTTCATGCCTTGACGACAACGGTGTGACCGTCGACACTCGACTCAGATCACCGGGCCCGCCCATGGCAGCCCCCAGTCGAGGAGAGATACGTGTCCACACCCCTGCACCGGCTCGCAGCCTTCGGGACTGCGCTCATCATCGGCACCGGTGGGCTCGCAGCCTGCGGCGCCAACGACTCCAGCAACTCCGGCGACAGCGGCAGCAGTGGCGGCACCATTGCCCTGCTGCTGCCCGAGTCGAAGACGACCCGTTACGAGGCCTTCGACAAGCCGCTGTTCGAGAAGAAGGTCGGCGAGCTGTGCAGCGACTGCACGGTCGACTACTACAACGCCGACCAGGACGAGGCCAAGCAGCAGCAGCAGGTCGACTCCGCGATCAACAAGGGCGCCGACGTCATCGTGCTCGACCCGGTCAACGGCGCCGGCGCCGGCGGCATGGTCACCAGCGCCCAGCAGTCGGGCGCGAAGGTCATCGCCTACGACCGCTTCATCGAGGGCGTCGACTACTACATGTCCTTCGACAACGAGACCGTCGGCAAGATGCAGGCCGACGCGCTGGTCAAGGCGATGGGCGACAAGGGCAGCATGATCATGCTCAACGGCGCCCCGAGCGACCCGAACGCCGCGCAGTTCAAGAAGGGCGCCCACAGCGTCCTGGACTCCAGCAACGTGAAGATCCTCGCGGAGTACGACAACCCGGACTGGAGCCCGGACAACGCGCAGCAGTTCACGACCCAGCAGGTCACCAAGTTCGGCGCCGACAAGATCCAGGGCGTCTACGCCGCCAACGACGGCCAGGCCGGCGGCGTGGTCGCTGCCCTCACCGGTGCCGGCGTGTCCGCCAACGCCCTGCCCCCGATCACGGGTCAGGACGCCGAGCTCGCCGCGATCCAGCGGATCATCGCCGGCCAGCAGGCGATGACCATCTACAAGCCGATCCCGATCGAGGCCGACACGGCCGCCGAGGTCGCCGTCCAGCTCGCCAAGGGTGAGGACGTCCCGACCAAGAGCGACACCGGCATCGAGCAGTCGGACTACAACGGCGTGACGTCGTACATCTTCACGCCGATCGTCGTGACCAAGGACAACGTCAACGACACCATCGTCAAGGACGGCTTCTACTCCGTCGACGACATCTGCACCACGGACTTCGCTGCGGACTGCAAGGCCGCCGGCCTCCAGTGATGAGCAGCGTGTCCCAGCAGGAAGCTCCGGTCAGGGAGAGCGTGCTCTCCCTGACCGGGGTCCACAAGCGATTCGGAGCGGTCCAGGCCCTCACCGACGTCCACCTCGACGTGGCGCCCGGTGAGGTCGTTGCCCTGGTCGGCGACAACGGCGCCGGGAAGTCGACCCTCGTCAAGGTCATCTCCGGCGTCTACCAGGCCGACGAGGGCGAGATCGCCCTCGCCGGCGAGCACATCAAGGTCGGCGGTCCGCGGCACGCCCAGGACCTGGGCATCGCCACGGTCTTCCAGGACCTGGCCCTGTGCGACAACCTCGACGTGGTGGCCAACCTGTTCCTCGGGCAGGAGCGGGCCAGGGGTCCGGTGCTGAGCGAGGTCGAGATGGAGACCGAGGCGTGGCGGCTGCTGCGCAGCCTCTCCGCCAAGATCCCCTCGGTCCGCATCCCGATCGCGAGCCTCTCCGGAGGTCAGCGGCAGACGGTCGCGATCGCCCGCTCGCTGGTCGGCAACCCGAAGGTCGTGATGCTCGACGAGCCCACGGCCGCACTGGGTGTCGCCCAGACGGCCGAGGTGCTGAACCTCATCGAGCGGCTCCGGGAGAACGGTCTCGGCGTGATCCTGATCAGCCACAACATGGCTGACGTGCAGGCCGTCGCGGACCGGATCGTGGTCCTGCGGCTCGGCCGCAACGCCGCGGAGTTCCGGGTCGAGGAAGCCACCACCGAGGAGCTGGTCGCCGCGATCACCGGCGCCTCGGACAACGTGGTCGCAGCGCGTGCCTCCAGACACAAGGACGAAGCCCATGGCTGACAACACCACCACCGCACCGCCCGAGGCCGAGCCGTCGCCGGTCGCGGCGGACCTGCTGGACGAACGGCTCATCAAGAGCCAGGGCGTCTCCGGCCTGGCCAAGATGCTCTGGAACCGGCTGCGGTCCGGTGAGCTCGGCAGCCTGCCCGTGGTCCTGGGCCTGGTGATCATCAGTGCCGTGTTCTACGCGCGCGAGCCGATCTTCCTCTCCTCCCGCAACCTGGTCAGCATCACCCAGTTCGCGGCGCCGATCGGCATCATCTCGCTCGGCATCGTGCTCGTGCTGCTGCTCGGCGAGATCGACCTGTCCGTCGGCTCGGTCAGTGGCTTCGCGGCCGCCTGCATGGCGGTCCTGGTCGTCAACAAGGGCCACTCGATGGTCTTCGGCGTGCTGGCGGCGCTGCTCATCGGCCTGGCGATCGGCGCGTTCTACGCGGTCCTCTACAACCGGATCGGCGTACCGAGCTTCGTGTTCTCCCTCGCAGGTCTGCTGGCCTTCCAGGGCGCGTTGCTCTACGTCCTCGGCACCGACGGCACGATCAACCTGCCTGCCGACTCCGGGCTCGTCGACTTCGCGCGCTACAAGTTCCTCGGGGACACCACGTCCTACGTGCTCGTCCTCCTCATCGTGCTGGCCTACCTCGGCAGCCAGATGTGGAGCTACCGGGCGCGCAAGGCCGCCGGGCTCAGCACTCCGTGGCTGGCGATCGTGGGGATCAAGACCGCGGCCCTCGCGATCGGCCTGGGCTGGCTGACCTACTACCTCAACATCGACAAGGGCTGGAGCTATCTCTGGCTGCTGTTCGCCCTGCTCGTGGTCCTCATGGACTTCGCGCTGCGGCGTACGAAGTGGGGTCGGCACCTGTTCGCTGTCGGTGGCAACGAGGAGGCGTCCCGCCGGTCGGGCATCAAGGTGAACCGGGTCTACTTCTCGGTCTTCGCGCTGTGCTCGGTGATGGCGGCGCTCGGTGGGCTGCTCGCCGCTGCCCAGCTGACCTCGGTGTCCCAGAGCTCCGGCACGACCGACACCAACCTCACCGCCATCGCGGCGGCGGTCATCGGCGGCACCAGCCTCTTCGGCGGCCGAGGCTCGGCGTACTCCGCCATGCTCGGCATCCTGGTGCTGCAGGCTATCCAGAACGGTCTGAACCTGATCAACGTCGACTCGTCGGTGCGGTTCATGATCACCGGGGCCGTGCTCCTGCTCGCGGTCGGCATCGACTCGGTGTCGCGCCGGGCCCGCTCCTCGAGCGGTCGCGGTTGACCGGACCCCACGACACCGAGGCCACCCGCTGCCCCTGAGGCGCGGGTGGCCTCGGTCATTTCGGCAAGGGGGCCGCGGGGCGCCCGCGGGGCTCCCCGGTCAGGGCACGAAGACCTGCTGGCGGACGCCGTCCACGACCAGTGTCACGTTGGCGTTGAAGCGCCCGGGGGTGACCTGCCACTCGTGGACCTGCGCGCCCCGCCCGTCCTTGCCGACGCGGACCTTGCGGAAGGTGCAGTCGCACCACGGGTCCCCGGAGGCGTCGTAGACGAAGGCCTGGGGGCTGGCGCCGGTGGCGAAGCCCTCGACGTAGACGTTGTACCAGTGGCAGCCCGGCCCGGCCGTGCACGCGTCGGCGGTGCGGACCAGGCGCACCGTGCGGGGACGGGCGGTGCCGCAGCTGCGCACGGTCCTGCTGGTGGCGGTCCGGCCGGCGTCGTCGGTGTCGACGGTGCGGGCGCTCACGCAACCGCGTCGGCCGCCCTCCTCGGTGGGGAGGGCGAAGCGGTCGGTCGCCTGCCAGCCGTTCGGCGTCCGGACCTCGACCCGACGCTCCACCCCGTCACCGGCCGCCTCGGGCGCCGTCAGTGCGAAGACGACCGAGCGGTAGCCCGGGCGCGCGGCGACCTTCGGGGAGGCGGGGCGGGGCAGCGGGGCCGGCGGGGCCGACTCGGTGGCGGTCGGCTCGACGCCGGCGCCCGGTGCGGGGTCGGCCCGGGGGCGGTCGGGCTCGCCCTGGCTGGCGTTGACGAGGACGGCGGTGACGGCGACCGCGGCCACCGCGCCGGCCGCGACGAGGGTGGCGGGCAGCCAGTGCCGCCTGCGGTCCGGCGCAGGAGAGTCTGCGCGGTCGCGCGCGGGTGTGGGTGGCGGCGCGGGCAGGCTCCGGATCACGGTGTGCTGGGCGGGCGCCTGGTCGGCCGCGGGGGCGGCCGCGGGGGCGGCCGCGGGCTCGACCGGCCGCCGGCCGCTCTCCGGCTCCGCGGCGGGGGGTGGGGGCACGGGGGGCGCGGTGGCGTCCGGGCCGACCGGTGCGGGCGGGAGCAGCGGCGGCACCGCCGCGGCGTCGATGTCGCGGATGATGGCCAGCAGGGAGGCGCGCATCGCGGCGGCGGAGGGCGTACGCCGCTCCGGGTCCTTGTTCAGCGCCTCGGCGAGGACCTCGTCGATCCGGTCGTCGACCGGGTGACCGGTGCCGAGCTGCGGGACCGGCGCGTTGATGTGGGAGTTCATCATCTGGAAGTCGGTGCCGCTGTACGGCGCGTCGCCGGTGAGCACCGCCCAGAGCAGGCAGCCCAGGGAGTAGATGTCACCCCGCTCGTCGGCCGCATGGCCGAAGTGTCGCTCGGGCGCCATGTAGGCCGGGCTGCCGATCAGGGTGCCGGTGCGGGTGAGGCTCGCCCGGCTCTCGCCGCCCTCGAGCGCGATGCCGAAGTCGCACAGGTAGGGGATCAACCCCTCGGGACGGCTCCACAGCAGCACGTTGCCCGGCTTGACGTCGCGGTGGATGACGCCGGTCTCGTGGGCGTCGGCCAGTGCCTCGCAGACCTGCGCGACCAGGGACAGCGCGGCGCGGCGGTCCAGCGGGCCGTGGGCGCCGATCCAGGTCTGGAGGTCGCCGTCGGGGAAGAACTCGGTCACGAAGAAGACGGTGTCGTCGTGCTCGCCGTACTCGTGGATGTTGACGATGTTGCGCGAGCGGATCCGGGCCAGCACGTTGGCCTCGCGGGCGAAGCGGGCCTGGAAGTCCTCGCGGTCGGGCAGCGAGGGCAGCACGATCTTCAGCGCGACCGACCGGTTGAGCACCGTGTCCCGGGCCTCGTAGACGATGCCCATGCCGCCGTGGCCGATCTGGCGCAGGATGCGGTACCGGCCGCCGTACTCGTCGCCAGCCTTCGGAAATCCCGCCATCGCCGCCCTCGACCCCTGTCCGGCCCCAAGGCCGCCCCGTGAACCCGAGCGATTTTACTGTTCGCAGACGGGCGTCAGGTGAGGATCCCGGTAATAGGGGCTCAGCGCAAGCGGGAGGGCTCGCCGTACGTCGTGGTGCGCTCGCGGACAGGTCGGCCGATGCCGGCGCCGATGTCGGTGAGCTCGGCGACGGTCTTGGCCGATCCGTGCTCGGAACCCGCCATCCGGGAGATCGTCTCCTCCATCAGCGTGCCGCCGAGGTCGTCGGCGCCGGCCCGCAGCATGGCGCGGGTGCCGTCGACGCCGAGCTTGACCCAGGAGGTCTGGATGTGGGGGATCCGGCCGTGCAGCAGGATCCGGGCCAGGGCGTGCACCGCGAGGTTGTCGCGCAGGGTGGGGCCGGGGCGGGCGACGCCGGCGAGGTAGATCGGGGCGGACGTGTGCACGAATGGCAGCGGCACGAACTCGGTGAAGCCCCCTGTCTCGTCCTGGATCCGGGAGAGGACCCGCAGGTGGGCCACCCAGTGCCGGGGGTTGTCGACGTGGCCGTACATCATCGTGCTGGTGGTCGGGATCCCGACCCGGTGGGCGGTGGTGATGATCTCGACCCAGGTGCTGGTGGGGAGCTTGCCCTTGGTGAGGACCCAGCGGACGTCGTCGTCGAGGATCTCCGCGGCGGTGCCCGGGATCGACCCGAGGCCGGACTCGCGGGCCTTGATGAGGAAGTCCTCGAAGGAGAGGCCGGTGCGGGTGGCGCCGTTGACGATCTCCATGGGGGAGAAGGCGTGCACGTGCATGCCGGGCACGCGCTGCTTCACGGCGGCGGCGAGGTCGAAGTAGGCGGTGCCGGGCAGCTCGGGGTCGATGCCGCCCTGCATGCAGACCTCGGTGGCGCCGAGGTCCCACGCCTCCTCGGCGCGGTCGGCGACCTGCTCGAGGGAGAGGGAGAACGCGTCGGCGTCGGTGCGGCGCTGGGCGAACGCGCAGAACCGGCAGCCGACGTAGCAGACGTTGGTGAAGTTGATGTTCCGGTTGACCACGTAGGTCACCTCGTCGCCGACGGTCTCGCGGCGCAGGTCGTCGGCGAGCCGGCAGACCTGCTCGAGGAGGTCGCCCTCGGCGGTCATCAGGGTCAGCGCGTGCTCGTCGGAGAGGTTGCCGGGGTCGGCCTCGGCGGCCGCCAGCGCGGCGTACCCCTCGCTGCGTGGTTTCGAGACAGGCGCCAGAGCGCCTTCCTCGACCACCGAAGGCGTGGTGGTGGGGAGGACGTCGGTCTCCGGAGTTCCGGTGGTTGAGGAGCGAGCGCCAGCGAGCGTCTCGAAACCACGCGCCCGCCCGCGCAGCTCGTCCCAGTCGCCGTAGACGTCGTCGAAGTCGGAGCGCCGGTCGTGGGTGCGGCCCTCGGTGTCGACCGTCGTGTGGAGGTCGGTGCGCCCGACGCCGGTGTGGCCGTGGAGGTGGGCGAAGCCGCCGTCGGGCTCCTGCCAGGGCAGGCCGACGGGACGTGCGCCGGGGCGGGCGAGGCCGTCGTCGGCGGCGAGGGCGGCGACGTGCCCGGAGACGCGTGGGTCGAGCCAGGGCTCGCCGGCACGGACGTGCTCGGGGTGGACGGTCAGCCGCGCGCGCAGCTCGAAGCCGCACTCGGAGGAGACCTCGCGCAGTCGCTCGAGCGATGGCCAGGGACGTTCGGGGTTGACGTGGTCCGGGGTGAGCGGGGAGACCCCGCCCCAGTCGTCCACGCCTGCCGCCAGCAGCGCCCGGCACTCATCGAGGTCGACCAGGTTGGGCGGCGTTTGGACGCGGGCCCTCGGGCCGAGCACGATCCGGGTGACCGCGATCGTGGCGCGGTACTCGTCGAGGCCCAGGTCGTCGACGTGGCGCATCGCGGTGTCCGGCTTGGCCCGGAAGTTCTGGACGATGACCTCCTGCACCGCGGCGTACCGCTTCGTGGTGGCGCGCAGCGCGAAGATCGTCTCGGCCCGCTCGGCCAGGGTCTCGCCGATCCCGACCAGCAGGCCGGTGGTGAACGGGATGGAGAGGCGGCCGGCGTCCTCCAGCACCCGCAGCCGCACCTCGGGGTCCTTGTCGGGGGAGCCGAAGTGCGCCTCGCCGCGGTTCTCGAAGAGCCGGCGCGAGGTGGTCTCGAGCATCATGCCCATCGAGGGCGCGACCGGCTTGAGGCGGTTCATCTCCTCCCACGACATGACGCCGGGGTTCAGGTGCGGTAGCAGCCCGGTCTCCTCCAGCACCCGGATCGCCATCGCGCGCACGTAGGCGAGCGTGGAGTCGTAGCCCTGCTCGTCGAGCCACGCGCGGGCCTCGGGCCAGCGGTCCTCGGGGCGGTCGCCGAGGGTGAACAGCGCCTCGAGGCAGCCCAGCTCCGCACCCTGACGGGCGACGTCGAGGATCTCGTCGGGTGAGAGGTAGGGCGCCCGCCCCTCCCGGGCCGCCTGCCCCGGCGTCTCGACGAAGGTGCAGTAGTGGCACCGGTCCCGGCAGAGACGGGTGATCGGGATGAAGACCTTGGGGGAGTAGGTGACCACTCCCGGTCGACCGGCGGCGACCAGCCCCGCGTCCCGCACCCGGGCGGCGGCTGTACACAGCCGGTCGAGGTCGTCGCCGCGGGCGGCGAGGAGGACGGCAGCCTCGTCCACGTCGAGCGCCGCTCCTCGATCGGCGCGGGCGAGCGCACGGCGTACCTGCTGGGGTGTCGGCTGCTCGATCATCCCTCTCAGGCTAGTCGCGCGCCGGGCCCCGGGAGGCCCGGGGCCCGGCGCGCGGACCGGGTCAGACCGACGCGGGCTCGCGCTCGGGCTCGGCCGGGGTGACCGTGTGCTCGCCGCGGTCGAGCTTGCTCGGCCACCAGATCCTGCTGCCCAGGTCGAGGTTGAGCGCGGTGACCAGGACCGGACGGACGACCATCGTGTCCAGGATGACGCCCAGGGCGACCGCGACCCCGATCTCGACGAACGCCACCAGCGGCAGCGTGCCGAGGACCAGGAACGTCGAGGCGAGCACCAGCCCGGCGGACGTGATCACGCCGCCGGTGGCCGACAGGGCGACCAGCGAGCCCGCCCGTGTCCCGCGGGTCTGGGTCTCCTCCCGCACCCGGGTCATCAGGAAGATGTTGTAGTCGATGCCCAGGGCGACCAGGAACACGAAGACGAACAGCGGGAACGACGCGTCCTGGCCGGCGAAGCCGAAGACGTGCTTGAACAGCAGCGCCGAGATCCCGATCGCGGCTCCGAACGACAGCACCACGGTGCCCATGAGCAGCAGCGGCGAGAGCACCGCCCGCAGCAGCACCATCAGGATCAGCATCACCACGATGAGCACGATCGGGATGATGACCAGGTTGTCGTGGCCGGAGGCGTTCTCCACGTCGAGCGAGATCGCCGAGTAGCCGCCCACGAGGGCGTCGGCGCCGGGCACCGCGTGCACGGCGTCGCGTGCCGCCGACACGGTGTCGAACGCCTGCTGCGACAGCGCGTCGCTGGTGATGGTCGCCTGGACGTAGGCGACACCACCCTCGGTGCGTGGCGGCAGCACGTCGGTGACGCCGTCGACCCCGGAGAGGGCCTTCGCGACCGCGTCGCCCTGGTCGGCGTTCGCGACCACCATCATCGGGTTGGACTGGTCCATCAGGCCGTGGTCGGTGAGCGCGCGCTGGCCGATGATCGAGTCGAAGTCCTTGGTGTAGGACTCCTCGGTCGTCAGCCCGTGGGCGTTCAGGGTGAACATGCCGAGGCAGGCCACGCCCAGCGCGACGGCGGTGCCGACCCACACGGCGCGGGGTCGCACGGAGATCCGGCGGCCCACCTTCGCCCACAGTCCGGATGCCGTCGGCTCGACCGAGCCGAACGCCGGGCGCTTGGGCCAGAACACCCAGCGGCCGGTGATCACGAGCAGCGCGGGCAGCAGGGTGATCATGACGAGCAGCGCGACGGCGATGCCGATCGCGGCCACCGGGCCGAGGCCCGCGGTGGAGTTCATCTCGGCGAAGAGCAGGCACAGCATGCCGAGGATCACGGTCGCCGCGCTGGCGACGATCGCCGGGGCGGCGCGGTGCAGCGCGAAGGCCATCGCCTCGTGCCGGTTCTCGTGACGGCGCAGCTCCTCCCGGTAGCGCGCCACGAGCAGCAGCGCGTAGTCGGTGCCGGCGCCGAAGACCAGCACGGTCAGGATGCCCTGGCTCTGGCCGTTGACGGTGAGGTCGGCGTACTTCGCGAGGAAGTAGATGACCGCCTGGGCGGTGAAGAGCGCCACGACCGCGGAGAACACGGGCAGGATCCACAGGACCGGGCTGCGGTAGGTCAGCAGCAGGATGATGATCACCACGGCGCCGGCCGCGAAGAGCAGGGTGCTGTCGAGGCCCTCGAAGGCCTTGGCCGAGTCTGCCGCCTGGCCACCCTGGCCGGCGATGTGGATGGTCACGCCGTCGATGGCCGCCATGTCGCGCAGCTCGCTGGCGGCGTCCGGCATCTTGTTCCAGCCGTTCTTGCCGAAGTTGAACGTGACCTGCGTCTGGGCGACCTGTCCGTCCTGGGAGACCGCCTCGACCCCGAGCTTCTGGGCTGTGACAGGGCTGATCACGCTGCGCGGGACGGCGCCCTTCATCTCGGCGAACTGCTTGGCCTGGCTCTCGATCTGGGCCAGGTCGGCCTTGCTGAGCGGGCCTGAGTCGGACTCGTAGACCACGGTGGTGGGGAGGTTGTTGGGGTCCTGGAAGACGTCGAGCTTGTCGAGCGCGCGGGTGGACTCGGCGCTCGCGGGGAGCCAGGAGGACGACTCGTTGTTCTGGACGTCGGTGAGCTTGGCGGCGAAGCCGCTCGCGACGACCACGATGACCAGCCAGGCGGCCAGCACGATCCACTTGGTGACGGGGCCGGTGAGCTTGCCGGCGATCTGACGATGCATGGGAGAACTCCATCAGAAGGTGGGGACGGTCGCATCGGGGTTTCCCCCGATCAGACCCCGTCCCGAGCCTCAATTCATCGCCAGATGGGGCCATCGATGGGGCGATCGGGATGGCCCGACTAGACCACGCGGCCCCGCTAGTCTCGATTCATGTATCCCGGGACCTGGGCCGCGACCACTCCGGACAAGCCCGCGCTGGTGATGGCCGACTCGGGCCGGACCCTGACCTACGCCGAGCTCGACGACCGCAGCCTCCGGCTGGCCCGGCACCTGCAGGGCCGCGGCCTGGTCACGGGCGACGTGGTCGCGCTGCTCAGCGACAACACCCCCGAGGCCTACGAGGTCTACTGGGCCTGCCTGCGGTCCGGCCTCTACGTCACCGCGGTCAACCACAACCTGTCGGCCGACGAGGCGTCGTACATCGTCCGGGACTGCGGCGCGACGGCGCTGGTGGTCTCCGCTGCGAAGAGCGAGGTGGTCGCCGGGCTCGACGTGGAGGTGGGCGAGCGGCTGGCGTACGGCGGGCCGGTGCCCGGGTTCGGCGACTACGAGGCCGCGCTCGCTGCCGCCGGCAACGAGCCGCTCGCCGAGCAGCCGCACGGCGACGACTTCCTCTACTCCTCGGGCACGACGGGCCGCCCCAAGGGGGTGAAGGTCGACCTGCCCCCGATCCGGGTCGACGAGCCGGGCTACATGTACGTGACGATCTTCGGTGGCCTCTACGGCTTCGGCCAGGACACCGTCTACCTCTCACCGGCGCCGGTCTACCACGCCGCCCCGCTGCGCTTCGGCGGCGTCGTGCACGCGCTCGGCGGCACGCTCGTCATGATGGAGCGGTTCGACGCCGAGGCCGCGCTGCGCGCGATCGAGGAGCACCGGGTCACGCACACCCAGATGGTGCCGACGATGTTCGTCCGCCTGCTGAAGCTGCCCGAGGAGGTCCGGGCGTCGTACGACGTGGGGTCGCTGCGGTGCGTCGTGCACGCGGCTGCGCCCTGCCCCGTCGAGGTGAAGCGGCGGATGATCGAGTGGCTGGGACCGATCGTGCAGGAGTACTACGCCTCCACCGAGGCCAACGGCGCCACGATGATCGACAGCGAGACCTGGCTGGCCCACCCCGGCTCGGTGGGCAAGGCGCTGCTGGGCGTGCTGCACGTGTGCGGCGAGGACGGTGCCGAGCTCGGTCCGGGCGAGGTCGGGAAGATCTACTTCGAGCGCGAGCAGGTGCCGTTCGCCTATCACGACGACCCCGAGAAGACCGCGAGCACGCAGCACCCCGAGCACCCGACGTGGACCACCGTCGGCGACCTCGGGTTCGTCGACGAGGACGGCTTCCTGTACCTCACCGACCGCCTGGCGTTCATGATCATCAGCGGCGGGGTGAACATCTACCCCCAGGAGGTCGAGGACCTCTTCTCGCTGCACCCGGCCGTCGTGGACATCGCCGTGATCGGCGTCCCCGACGAGGAGATGGGGGAGCGGGTGGTGGCGTTCGTCCAGCCTGCGCCCGGGGTGGAGGCCGGGCAGGCCCTCGCCGCCGAGCTGACGGCGTACGCCCGCGACCGGATCGCGCACTACAAGGTGCCGCGGGAGATCCTGTTCCGCGACGAGCTGCCCCGCACGCCCACGGGGAAGATGGTCAAGGGCCGGCTGCGCGAGGAGTACGCCGGCTGAAGGCGGGTCCCCGGGCTCAGATCCCGAGGCTGCGCCCGATGATCTCCTTCTGGATCTCGGTGGTGCCTCCGTAGATCGTCTGGATCCGGCTGTCCACGTAGGCCTTCGCGATGGGGTACTCCATCATGTAGCCGTAGCCGCCGTGCAGCTGCACGCCCTGGTCGACGATCTTCTTCTGCAGCTCTGTGGTCCACCACTTCGCCATCGACGCGAGCGAGGTGTCGACCTCGCCGGCGTTCAGCTTCGTCACGCAGTCGTTGACGAACACGCGGGCGATGTGGACCTCGGTGGCCATCTCCGCCAGCAGGAACCGGTTGTGCTGGAACTTGCCGATCGGGCGGCCGAAGGCCTCACGCTCCTTGGCGTAGTCCAGGCACAGACGCAGGATGTGCTCGCAGGCAGCGACGGCGATCGCGGCGATCGAGATCCGCTCCTGGGGCAGGTTGACCATCAGCGAGATGAAGCCGGAGCCCTCCTCGCCGAGCAGGTTGGCCTTGGGCACCTCGACGTTGTCGAAGAACAGTTCGGCGGTGTCCTGGGCCTTGAGCCCCATCTTGTCCAGGTTGCGGCCGCGCTCGAAGCCGGGCATGCCGCGCTCGACGACGAGCAGGCTGATGCCCTGGTGCCCGGCCTCCGGGTCGGTGCGGCAGACCACGATGACCAGGTCGGACATGATCCCGTTGCTGATGAACGTCTTGGAGCCGTTGAGGACGTAGTGGTCGCCCTTGTCGACGGCCGTGGTCCGGATGCCCTGCAGGTCGCTGCCGGCGCCGGGCTCGGTCATCGCGATCGCCGAGATCAGCTCGCCGCTGACCAGCCCGGGCAGCCAGCGTCGCTTCTGCTCCTCGGTCCCGAGGCTGCTGATGTATGGGACGATGATGTCGGTGTGGACCGGGAAGCCGAGCCCGCTCGCGCCGATGCGCCCGATCTCCTCGCTGACGATCATGTTGTAGCGGAAGTCGCGGGTGCCCATCCCGCCGTACTCCTCGTCGACGTCGAAGCACAGCAGGCCTGCGTCGCCGGCCTTGGTCCAGACCTCGCGGCTGACCTGTCCGTCCTGCTCCCACTGGTCGTGGAACGGCACGACCTCGCGCTCGAGGAAGGAGCGCACGCTGGCCCGGAAGTCCTCGTGCTCCTGCTCGAAGAACGGTGCGGTCATGAGTCCTCCTGGGGCTGCGGCGGCCGGTCGACGGTGACAGCGCCACTGTTACAGCATCGCTGTCACGATTCAAGCGGTGCGGGCCCGGTCGCGATCGTTCAGCTCATCAAGCATCGAGGCCGGCCCGGTAGCCCTGCGGGTAGGTCGACGGCCGGTGGTGGTACGCCGCCCGCCGCGGCGGGGCGAGCCGCAGCAGCCGCGCCCGGAGCCGGAGACCGCCCCGCACCGCGGCCACGAACCACGCCGGCTGGCGCGGCATCCCGAGGGCCTCGCGCAGCGGCTCGTCCATCAGGGCGATCGTCACCCGGCGCACGACCGGCCGGAGCGGGCGGGGTGCGGTCTCCCTTGCGATGCGCAGGGACGCCTCGGTGACCCGCCGGTTGGCCGGGTCGAACGCGAAGTGCTCACGCTCGTAGGACGTGAGCAGCTCGAGGTAGCCGTCGTACGTCGTCGGCAGGTCCTTGATGCCCATCAGCTCGCCGAAGCGGGTCGTGAACCGGGCCAGGGCCTGCAGCTCCACCGGGTCGAGCCGACGCCAGCCGAACTCCTCGATCCACCGCACCGGCCCGACGATGGTGGTGGCGAGGACGTAGCGGAACTCGTCGTTCGGGATGTCGTAGTGCCCGTGGATCCGGTTCAGCCGGCGCGCGGCCGCGCGCGAGCGGTCCGAGTCGATGCCCTCGACCGAGGCCTCCTCGGCGAAGAGCAGCGTGTCGTCGTACCTCTTGACGCCGGCGTCCTCGAACTGGCGGGTCTGGTCGAGGAGCCGCGAGATCGAGGGGATGCCGTAGTCGCGCAGGAACGCGATCCCGGTGCCCTGCGTGTAGTCCCACGGGAACTCGTGCCGGCTGGTCAGCCAGACGATCCGGTCGGCGTCGCGCTCGGGGTCGAGCGTGCGGATCTCCCGCAGGAGGGCGTACCTCCTGCGGGAGAGGCGGGTCACGCCACCCACTCCTTGACCTGGGCGATCGTGCCGGCCGGGTCGTCGGAGGCGGGGGAGACCTGAAGGCTGGTGACGCCGGCCTCGCGGAAGGCCGCGATCCGCTCCTTCACGTAGGAGGCCGGGCCGACCAGGTTGCCGGCCTCGAGCCACTCCAGCGGCACCTTCGCCTCGGCGTCGCGCTTGTTGCCGCCGAGGTAGAGGTCCTGGATCTCCTTCGCCTCCTTCTCGTAGCCGTACTGGCAAGCGAGGTCGTTGTAGAAGTTCGTGCCTCGAGCACCCATGCCGCCGACGTAGAGCGCGTACATCGGGCGCATGAAGTCGAGGAGTGCCTTGGTCTCGGGGCCCTCGCCGATCGCGACCATGCCCCCGGCGCTGATCTCGAGCGGGCCGAGGTCGGCGGAGCGTTTGGCGGTGCCCTTCGCGAGCGACTCGCCCCAGACGTCCTTGGCCTTCTCGGGGTGGAAGAGGAACGGCAGCCAGCCGTCGGCCACCTCGGCGGTCATCTGCACGTTCTTGTCGCCGAGCGCGGCGACCCAGAGGGGTACGACGGGCCGCTCGGGCTTGTTGAGCAGCTTCAGCGGCTTGCCGAGGCCGAGGCCCTGGTCCTCGGGCAGCGGGATCTTGAAGATGCCGTCCTTCACGAGCGCCTGGCGACGCAGGCCCATCCGGATGATCTCGATGACCTCGCGGGTGCGGCCGAGGGGCTTGTCGTAGGGGAGGCCGTGGAAGCCCTCGATCACCTGCGGGCCCGAGGCGCCCAGGCCGATCACCGCGCGGCCGCCCGACACGTTGTCGAGTCCGGCCGCGGTCTGGAGCAGCGCGCCCGGGGTGCGGGAGTAGACGTTGAGGATGCCCGCCCCGATCTCGACCGTCTCGGTCTTCGCGGCGAGGTAGCCCATCAGCGTGGGGGAGTCGAAGCCGTAGGGCTCGGCCACCCAGATCGTGTCCAGCCCCGCCTTCTCCAGCCCGGCCACCTGGTCGGCGGTCTCGCGGGGGTTCCCGGCGTACACGAGCGGCATGGAGAGCTTCATGTCCTCAACCCTGACAGAGCCACTGTCACGGCGACAAGGAGCACGCCGAGTCGGCGCTGCTTGACCATCCGCAGGTCAACGAGCGCCGACTCGGCGGGCTTGGGGCGTCAACGAGCGCCGACTCGGCGGGCCTGGGGCGTCAACGAGCGCCGACCTGGCGGGCCTGGGGCGTCAACCAGCGCCGACTCGGCGTGCCGGTGGGGGGTCAGGAGCGGCCGTGCCAGGAGTCCCAGAGGGCGGCGTAGGAGCCGCCGGCCGCGACCAGCTGGTCGTGCGAGCCGAGCTCGGCGATCCGGCCGTCCTCGACCACGGCCACCCGGTCGGCGTCGTGGGCCGAGAAGAGCCGGTGCGCGATGGCGATCACGGTCCGGCCCTCGAGCACCGCGGCCAGCGAGCGCTCGAGGTGGCGGGCCGCGCGCGGGTCGATCAACGAGGTCGCCTCGTCGAGCACCAGCGTGTGCGGGTCGGCGAGCACCAGCCGGGCCAGCGCGATCTGCTGGGCCTGGGCGGCGGTGACCGCGCGACCGCCGGAGCCGACGAGGGTGTCGAGCCCCTCGGGCAGGGCGTCGACCCAGTCGAGGGCGTCCACGGCCGCCAGCGCGCCGCGGATGTCGGCGTCGGTGGCACCCGGCGGCGCCGCCAGGGCGAGGTTCTCGCGCAGGGTCCCCACGAAGACGTGGTGCTCCTGGGTCACCAGCGCGACGTGACCACGCAGGTCGTCGAGCGGCAGCTCGGTGAGGCCGACGCCACCGACGGTCACCGAGCCGGTGCGCGGCGGGTGGATGCCGGCGAGCAGCCTGCCCAGCGTGGACTTGCCGGCGCCGGACGGGCCGACCATCGCGATCCGCTCGCCCACGCCCACCGACAGGTCGACCCCGTGCAGCACGTCGCGCCCCTCGACGTACGAGAACCTGACGTCCTCGGCGTCGAGCTCCTCGCCGGCCGGCTCCCGGCCCGTGACCTCGCGGTCGTCGGGCACCTGCGCGACGCCGAGCAGCCGCGCCAGCGAGGCGGCGCCGATCTGCAGCTCGTCGAGGATCGACACGATCCGGTCGACCGGGTCGATGAGCATCTGCACGTAGAGCGTCGCGGTGGTGACGTCGCCCAGCGAGGCCTGGCCCTGCGTGTAGAGCCAGCCCCCGAACAGCAGCGTCGCCACGGTGGGGATCAGGTAGGAGATCTCCATGTTCGGGAAGAAGACCGTGCGCAGCCAGAGCGTGTAGCGCTCCGCGGCGTACGACTCCGCGATGTCCTCGTCGATCGCGCGGATGCGCTCGTCGCCGGTGCCGAGCGCCTCGACGGTGCGGGCGCCCTCGACGGTCTCGGTCAGCGTGGCGTTGATCGCGGAGTACGACGCGCTCTCGCGCAGGTAGCCGTCCTTGGCGCGGGCGAGGTACCACCGCAGGCCGATCACCAGTGGCGGGATGCCGAGCACGCAGGGCAGCGCGACCCACCAGCCGACGCTGATCGCGGCCACGAACGTGACGACGGCGGTGATGACCGCGATCGTCCACTCCGGCAGGGCCATCCGCACCGACCAGCCGAGCTGGTCGACGTCGCGGCTGGTGCGGGTGAGCAGGTCCCCGGAGCCCGCCGACTCCACCACGCCGACCGGGAGCGCCAGGGTGTTGCCGACGAAGTCCTCGCGCAGCTCGGCCAGCACCTGCTCGCCGAGGACCTGGCTGACGTAGCGCGCGTAGCGGGTCAGCACGGTCTGCACGAGCAGGAAGCCGGCGAGGACCAGCATGATCGTGTCGACGTGGTCGGTGGTGGTGCCCTCCTCGACCGACTGCACGAGGTCGCCGAGCAGGCGCGGCGCGGCCAGGCCGGCGAGGGCGGCCAGCACGTGCAGCGTCACCGCGGACCAGAGCAGGCGCGGGTGGTGCCGCGTCAGCGAGAGTGCGTACCGGCGCACCTGCGCGGTCGACGCGACCGGCAGCCGGGTGTCCGGGGTGCTCATCGCAGTGCCTCCTCGTGGGCCGGCGTCCCATCGGTGGTCGGCGGCTCGCCCTCGCGGGTCACGACGGCGCGGTAGACGGGGTCGCTCTCGAGGAGGTCGACGTGCCGCCCGGTGGCCACGACGCGCCCGTCACGCAGGAACGCGACCTCGTCGACGGAGTCCAGCACCAGCGGGCTGCTCGTGGTCACGACCGTGGTGCGGCCGGCGCGCTGCGCACGCAGGCGGGACGCGATCCGGGCCTCGGTGTGGGCGTCCACGGCCGAGGTCGGTTCGACCAGCACGAGGATCTCGGGGTCCATCGTCAGCGCCCGGGCCAGGACCAGCCGCTGCCGCTGGCCTCCGGAGAACGTGCGACCGCGCTCGGCCACGATGGTGTCGAGCCCGGCGGGCAGCGCCTCGAGGATGTCGGCGGCCGAGGCGGTGTCGAGCGCCTCACGGACCCGGCCCGAGCCGGTGACGTCGATCCGGTCGGCGAGCCGGCCGGAGAAGAGCGTCGCCCCCGTGTCCGAGACGAGGATCCGGCGCCGGACCTCCGCGCGCGCCAGCGAGGTGAGCGGCACGTCGCCGAGGCGCACGTCGTCGTCGACCTCGGCGGCGGCAAGTCCGAGCCGGTCCGCCAGCGCGGCCGACTCGTCGGGCTGCTCGCTGACCACGGCCACGAGCGATCCGGCGCGGACCCGCAGGCCGGTGCGGACGTCGTACAGGCTCGAGCCCACCGGCGGCGAGGCGGCCGGGACCTCGGGGTCGGTGACGTCCGGCGTGAGCGCCAGGACGCGGCACACGCGGCGGGCGGCGACGCGGGCCCGGATGAACTTGTTGGCGTACTCCGTCGCGGTGCGCAGGGGGATCATCAGGAAGGCCGAGTACCCGTAGAACGCGACCAGCTCGCCCGGGGTGATGCGCCCCTCGACGGCGTACCGGGCACCGAGCCAGACCACGACCACGACGAACACGCCGGGCAGGAACACCTGGAGCGCGTCGAGCAGGGACTGGAGCTTCGCGACCTCGACGCCGGCCCGGCGGGTGGCCTGCGACTCGCGGCGGTAGCGGTCGTGGAAGACCTGCTCGCCGCCGATGCCGCGCAGCACCCGGAGGCCGCCGACGATGTCGCTGGCGGTGTTCGACAGCTCGCCCATCAGCGACCGCTGCCGGGAGCTGCGCTGCTGCAGCGGCGAGAGGAGGGGACCGATGAGCAGCATCAGCACCGGCACCCCGACGAGCACGACCAGGCCCAGCGTCACCGAGGTGCTCAGCAGGATCACCGAGACCAGCAGGAACGACACGATCGCGCCGGCGAACCTGGCCGTGACGTCCATGACCTGGCCGAGGTGCGAGAGGTCGTTGGTGCCGATCGCGACCACCTCACCGGTGGACACCTTGCGCGGCAGCGTCCCACCGAGGTGCACGGTCTGGCGGCCGACCAGCTGGACGGTCCGGTAGGCGGCGGTCAGCCAGTTCGTGACCGCGAACCGGTGCCGCATGATGCCGCTGGCCGCCTGCACCAGCCCGATGGCGAGCAGCACCATCGACCAGACGAGCAGGGCGCGGCCGTCCTTCGCGGCGACGCCGCGGTCGATGGCGCGGCCGATCACCGCGGGCATCACGGCCTGCGAGCTCATCCAGACGATGCCGAAGAGCATCCCCATCACGAGCGTGCGCCACTGCCCCTTGGCCATCCACCAGAGGAATCGACCCGGCGACCGGTGGTCGGGGGTTCCGGGGTGGTCGAGGGGGAGGTGGCGCACCCGTCCACATTACGTAGCGCAGGGGTGGCGGATCGACCGGTTTTCGGCCGCGTCGGGGGGACGCGGGCAGGACGCGTGGTTAGGGTGCGGCACACCGACTGAGGGGGAAACCATGAGCGACGACTCGTACGACGGTCCGCAGGCACGCTGGCTCCCGGACGGGCTGCTGAGCCCGGGGGCGAGCGCGGTCGTCGCGCTCACCCTCGCGGTCCTGGTGCTGACCGGCAGCAACCTGATGGTCCTGGGGACCGAGGCGATCTTCAACGAGGCGATCCAGTCGCAGGGCATGACGGAGTACTTCGCCACCTGGGCCCTCGGTGCGCTGGTCCCGGCCGGTGTGAGCCTGTACCTGTCCCGCCGTGCGCTAGTCACCGGCGCGGCCGGCTGGGAGCTGGTCCTGGCCCGGGCCGCGTTCGTCCTGGCCGCGATCGGCATCTTCTACGCTGTGCTCCTGATGGTCGGCGCGTTCATCCACGACTCCTGACCACCGGGCAGGCCAGAGACCGAACGACGTGCCTCCCTGCGGTCCGGTCAGTCCTCGACGCGCGAAAACCAGGAGAGGACCGTCGCCGATCCCGCCTAGCGTGGTCACATCATGACTGCGCTCACGGACGAAACCCTCACACCGGACCAGGAGCACCTGGCGCGTCCGGTGGAGGACCCGTCGCGCCGGATCGACGCGCGACGGCTGAAGAGTCCGGTGGCGTTGGCCGCGCTGACCGCCTCCGCGGTGGGCGCGGTCGGGATGACGCTGGGCACCGTCGTGGCCGGACGGCTCGCCGAGGCCCCCACCAGCGGCCTGGTCTGGTGGCTCGCCGCCTTCCTCGTCGGTGCGGCCCTGGTCGACACCGCCGGGAAGATCGCCTGGGTCGGCTGCTCGGACCGGGCCGAGGGCCGGCTGCGCGAGGACCTGCTCCGGGCGGCGCTGCGCCAACCACTGACCGCGTTGAGCGAGCAGGCAGTGGGAGAGGTGCTCGACCGCATCGACGACGACACCCACGAAGTCGGGAACCTCGTCCGGTGGCAGTTCTGGATGCTCGCCCGCACCCTGTTCGGTGCGCTGCCGATGTGGCTGGTCGCCGGCCTCACCTGGTGGCCGTCGTTCCTCCTCTTCCCGGTGCTCGCGACGGTGACGTGGTTCGCCATCCGGTCGCTGCTCGGTGAGATCTCGCGGCGCAAGGTCCTGGAGGAGATGGCGTGGACCGACCATGCCGCGGTGCTCGAGGAGGGGATCGCCGGTCGCGACGACCTGCGCACCAGCCTCGGCCAGGCCCATGTCGTCCGACGCGTGGCGCGGCTCTCCGCCGACGTGCACACGAAGTTCAGGGCGGTCGTCAACGTCGAGAGCCGCCTGGTCAGGCGCGCCGGCGTCCTGCTCCACGCCCTGCTGGCGGGCATCGTGGTCGCCGGCGTGGCGCTCACCGCCGGCGGGAACCTCTCGATCGCCCAGGTGGTGACCCTCTTCCTGGTCACCTCGACCTTCGTCGGCCAGATCGCGATGGTCGCCAACCACCTGCCGGACCTGCAGGCCGGCCTCGGGGCGGTCATCCGCCTTCGGCAGATGCTCGCCGTGCCGCCCGAGCCGGGGGGCGGGAGGGCGCTTCCCGCCGGGCCTCTCGACCTGGAGCTCCGCGATCTGCACTTCGCCTACGCCGAGGGAACCTTCGCCCTGCAGGGCATCGACCTGCAGATTCCCGCGGGCCGGACCCTCGCCCTCGTCGGGCGCACCGGCTCCGGCAAGTCGACGTTGGCCGCGCTGGTCTCGCGCGCGATGGAGCCGCCGCGCGGCACGGTCTTCCTGGGCGGAGTCGACGTCCGCGACCTGGATCTCCAGCGCCTCCGGAGGTCGGTCGGTGTGGTCACGCAGCGGACGGAGATCCTCGCCGGCACCCTCGCCGAGAACATCACCCTGTTCGCCGAGATCCCGCGAGGCACGGTCGAGTCGGCGGTGGTGGAGCTGGGTCTGGACGGCTGGGTCGCCGGTCTCCCGGACGGCCTCGAGACCCTGCTCGGTCCCGGCGGCACCTCGCTCTCGGCGGGCGAGGAGCAGCTCGTCGCCTTCGCCCGCCTGCTGGTGCGTGACGTGCGTGTGGTCGTGCTCGACGAGGCCACCGCGCGCATGGACCCGCTCACCGAGCGTCGCGTGGTGGCGGCAGCCGACCGGCTGCTCGCCGCACGGACCGGCATCCTCGTCGCCCACCGGTTGTCCACGATCGAGCGGGCCCCGCTGGTAGCGGTCCTGGACCGCGGGCGCGTCGTCCAGCAGGGGGCCCGCACCGAGCTCGCCGTCGCCCCCGGACCGTTCCGGGAGCTGCTGGAGGCCAGCCGCGCGGACCACGGCCACGACCTGCCAGCCGGGGACGGGATCGACGCCAGGGGCGTGGTCGCGGCCCAGCTCTCCGAGTCGGCGCACACGGAGGTCGGCGGTCGCCGTCGCTCCGGGCCGCCGCCGGAGATCGAGGACGTCGGCACCGGCCCGTCGCTGGCGCGCGGGATCGCGCACGCGCTCGCGGTTCGCCCCGCCTGGGGCCTGCTCGGAGCCCTCCTGTTCCTGTGCGCGACCCTCACGGGAGCCCAGGGAGCCGTCACCGGTCTGCTCTGGGGACGCGTCGTCGAGGGCCTCCAGGGTGGCGGGAGTCCCACGTGGCTGACCGGCGCGGTCGTGGTGAGCCTGCTCGCCGCGCCGGTCATGCTGGCCAACGCCTTCTGGCGCTATCCCCGGTGGTGGGTCGAGGTCATGCTGCGAGCCCGGATGGCCGTCCTCCACGGCCAGACGAGCCAGCGCCGGCTGGCACGGACCCCGCCCGGCGAGGTCGTCGCACGCTCGATGGACGCCGACCGCTACGCGCGGTACGCCGACAGGTGGATCGACTTCCTCAACGGCCTCGTCATCGCCAGCGTCACCGCCCTGCTCGCAGGCACCTGGGTGGCCGGGGCCGTGCTGCTCACCGTCATGGTCGCCTCGGCGCTCGCCTCGACGCTGGGCCGGCCCATCGCGGGTCGCTCGGCGGCAGCAGCGTCCGCGGCCCGGGCGAGGTTCGGCCGCGCCCTCGTATCGGCGCTGGACTGCGCGCGCACCGTCAAGCTGGCTGCCGCCGTCCCCGAGGTCCATGCCCACCTGCGCCACGTGGACTCCGGCCGCGTCGCTGCCGCGGTGAAGGAGCACCGGGTGCAGGCGTTCCTCGACGGTGTACCCATGGTGATGGTGCAGTGCGGCGTCGTGACGTCCTGGGCGATCTACTTCTCGGACGGCTGGAGCCTCGCGGTCGCCCTCCTGGTGGCCAATGCGGTCGGCGGCTTCGACTGGTTCGGTCGGGTCGCCGGGATGGTGGTCACCGAGGCACCGGGGACCCGGGCCTGGCAGGTGGAGACCAGCCGGTTCGCGGGCGGCGTCGACCTGATGGACCTCCCGGCGCGAGTGGACCTCGTCACCGGGGAGGCCCCGGCACCGGAGCCGGTACGACGGGTGCCGCTGGAGCGCCTGCAGCTCTCCGGCTTCTCGGCCATCCACGACGACGGCACGATCGGTGTCAGCAACGTCGATCTCACCGTGGAGGCCGGCGAGCTGGTGCTCCTGGTCGGGCAGGTGGGCTCCGGCAAGTCCAGCCTGCTCTCCGCACTCTCCGGACTCATCGAGCACTCCGGCGTGCTGCTCTGGAACGACCGTGAGGTCACCGACCCTCAGACGTTCCTCCGGCCCGCGCAGGTCGCGCACGTCGCCCAGGTGCCACGGGTGCTGTCCGGCAGCTTCTCCGACAACGTGCTGCTGGGCCATCGGCGGGCGTTCGAGGACCCGGTCTCCGCGGCCCGGTTGGCACGCGACATCGACGAAGCCGGTGGGAAGGACGCCCTCGTCGGTCACCGTGGCGTCCGGCTCTCCGGCGGACAGGTCCAGCGACTCGCACTCGCACGCGCGCTGGCCGCCGACGCCGAGCTGCTCCTGGCCGACGACGTCTCCAGCGCGCTCGACGCCGCGACCGAGATCGAGCTGTGGGCGGCCCTGCGGGAGCGGGGGACGACCGTGATCGGTGCCACCGCGAAACGGGCAGCCCTCGCCCAAGCCGACCGGGTCGTCATCCTCGTCGGCGGCGAGGTCGCCGCCACCGGCCCCTGGCACGAGCTGGCACCTGCGTGGAGTCACCTCGCGGGTTAGCCCGGGTCTCCGAGGCGGCCAGGTCCTTGACTGCCGAACACCCGAGTCGGACTCAGAGCCCGCAGGAATCCCGGGCGAACGAGATCGCGGCCGACGCGCCGGCGGGGGTCATCCGCACCACCAGGCTGCCGGGCCGGCCGTCGAGGTGCAGCGACACCAGGAACGCCGTCGCGCCGGCGGACTCCATGAACACGTGGTCGTCGCACCGGGCCGGCTGCACCGGCAGCTCGATGCGTTGGACGGGGCCGTCCCCGCGGACCCGGACGTGCGGCTGCCACGCCTCGCCGCCGGCGGCGCCCAGGAGAGGGGTGCCGCCCACCGTGTCGATGCGCAGCACGTGCCCCGGGACCCCGGCGGGCCGGGCGACCAGGGTCAGGGTGCCGGTGCTGCCCTCGCCCTCGTGGTCGACGGGCACCTCGTCGGCGAACGCGAGCCGGGCGACCCGTCCGACCGCGAGCTCGAGGCAGCGCGAGTCGACGTAGCGCTCGACGATGTCGTTGTCGTCGGTCACCGGCAGCGTGACCCTGCGGCCGGCGTACGTCACCGTGAGCCGGCCGCCGCCGCGCTCCTGCCCGCAGGCGGGCGACGCCGGGAGTGCCAAGGGGTAGCCGCGCTCCGAGCGCGACGGGTTGAGCCGCAGCCGCTCACCGGGCACCGGTCGGCGGAACCGCGGGTCGGAGTAGCTGATCCGCGTCGGTGTGACGTCGTGCCGGGTGTCGTTGCCGATCCAGACCTCCATCCGGCCGAGCGCGGCATCCCGCGAGGACTGGCGCAGGTCGGCGTAGAGCTTGCCGGTCGGTGGCCCCTTCGGCGGCGGCTTGATCGGGGACAGGGTGGGCACCGGCGTCTCGGTGGGGCCCGCCTCCCGGCTGGGCGAGTCGTCCGGTCCGCACGCGGCAGCCAGCACTCCCAGCAGGAGCACGCCGGCCGCCGCGCGCAGACCCCGTAGCACGGGTCAGAACTTCTCGTCGGAGAGGCGGGAGGGCAGGAGCACCAGCACGGTGATCAGGTACACCGCCAGGAGGGCGGCCACGGCGATCGCCCAGGTGCGATCCACGACCACGTCGAAGATCAGCAGCGCCATACCCGAGATCAGCAGCGAGACCCCGAGCAGCACCAGGTGCACCAGCCGGTGCGCGGTGTCGACGACCCGCTCCTTGACGTGCTCGCCGGACAGCCGTCGGTGCACCGCGACCGGCGCCATGACGGTGGCCGTGGTGAGAGCGGCGACCAGGACCAGCGCGAGGTAGAGGCCCTTCTGGAAGTGGTCGAGGCCTGCGAACTTCTGCTGGAACGGCAGCGTCAGCAGGAAGCCTGCCGTCAGCTGGGCGCCGGTCTGCATCACCCGGAGCTCCTGGAGCAGGTCGTTCCACTTGCGATCGAGCCGTTCCTCCTCGGACTCGTCCCGCCCACTCTTCTTCGCGCTGTCGTCTCCCATGCGCGCATTCTGGACCACGGGCGGCGGTCCCGGTGCTCAGACCCCGAGACCCTCCACGATCTCCGCCCCGGGGAGCTCCGCCACCAGCCGACCGGGCACCAGCAGCTTGGACCGGCGCACGCCGGTGCCGAGCACCGCCACGTCCATGTCGAGGACCCGCGAGTCGAGCAACACCCGCCAGGTCGAGGGCAGGCCGAACGGGGTGATCCCGCCGTACTCCATCCCGGACTCCTCGACCGCCCGGTCCATCGGGAGGAAGGACGCCTTGCGCACGTCGAGGGTGCGCTTGACGAGGTTGTTGACGTCGGCACGGGTGTCGGCCCGGACGACGCAGGCCGCCACCCGCTCCTCGCCGTCGCGGCGCCCCGCCACGACGACGCAGTTGGCGCCGGTGTGGAGCGGGAGGTCGTAGGCCTCGCTCATCGCAGCGGTGTCGGCCAGCCCGGGGTCGATCTCGACGACGGCGACCGACGCGGCGTGCGCCCAGCGCGCGAGCAGCGAGGCGACCGGAGCGCCCAGGAGGTGGGGGTGCTCGGAGGCGGGCAGGGACGTGAGGGAGCCCAGCGTCGGCAACGTCATCGCCCCATCCTGACGGGGACGTCCACCGACGCTCACCCGGGGTTCACCTCGATCCCGCCGCGGGTCCACCTCGGCCCGCTGTCCTGAGCCGGTGACCAGCACGCAGCTGCCTCCCGCCCCGACCGCCCGCCTGGCCTCCCTGGTCGTCACCCCCGCCGTCGCCGCCCACCGCGGGGCCAGCGGGTACCGGCCGGAGCACACGCTGGAGGCGTTCCGGCTCGCCGTCGAGATGGGCGCCGACGACGTGGAGCTGGACCTCGTGGCCACCCGCGACGGTGCGCTGGTCGTCCGGCACGACCTCGAGCTGTCACGGACCACCGACGTCGCCCGCCGCGGCGACCTGGCCCACCTGCGCACGACCAAGGTGGTCGACGGCGTGGCGGTGACCGGCTGGTTCGTCGAGGACCTGACCCTCGAGCAGCTGCGGACGCTCACCACCCGGGAGCGGATGCCCCGCTCCCGACCCGGCAGCACGGTCCACGACGGTCGGTTGGGAGTGCCGACCTTCGCGGAGGTCATGCACCTCGTGCGCACCGAGTCGGCACTGCGCGGCCGGTCGGTGGGGGTGCTCGCCGAGCTCAAGCACGTGGCACACCTCCGCGCGGCAGGGCTGCCGCTCGACGACCTGGTCATCGACGCGCTCCGCGGGCTCGGCCTGGACCACGACCGGTCGCGGGTCAGCGTGATGGCCTTCGAGGACCGGGTGCTCCGCCGCCTCTCGGGGCGCTCACGGGTGCCGCTGGTCCAGCTGCTCGACCGGAGCGAGCAGGTGAGCGCCGGGCAGCTGGCGTCGGTGGCGTCGTACGCCGACGGGGTCGGCGTGCGCAAGAGCATGCTGCTGCGACCGGGGCTCGGTCCCGGGATCGTCGCCGCGGCGCACCGCGAGTGGATGACGGTCCACGCCTGGACCCTGCGGGCCGAGAACCGCTTCCTCGAGGAGCCGTTCCGGGTGGGCGACCGGCGGCACCGCCGCGGCGACCTCGCCGGTGAGGCGCGCCGCCTGCTCGACCTCGGCGTGGACGGCCTGATCACCGACCACCCCGACGCGGTGGTCAGTGCCCGGGACGCCTGGGTCGGCTCCGCCGGTCACCCCGCGGGGGCCGGCAACCGCGCGACGTAGGCGAGACCGGGCCGCGTGCTCACCGGTCCTCCCCGGTCGGCTCCTCCCAGGTGGTGTCGTCCGTCGTGGCGGCATCGTCCGGGCTCGTGCTCTTGCTCGTGCTTGTGCTCTGGGAGGGCCCGGCCGTGGGCTGCACCCAGCCGGTCTGCCGGGATCCCCAGCGGTCGCGGCTGGTCAGGGTCGTGGCCAGCAGGCCGGCGATCCCGGCGAGCACCCAGGGGAGGGGGAGCAGCCAGCGGACCTCCCGGCCCTCGACCACGTCGCCCTGGACCAGGGCCCACACGCCGACCAGGCCGAGGAACGCCAGGCCCATCACGAGGTGGCCCACGTTGACGGGGTGTCGGCCGCTGGGTCGGTCGAGGGGCTGCACCGTCTCGCTCATCGTCGTCTCCTTCATCGCTGGTGCACCTCGATCTGGCCGATGCTCAGGTCGGCGTCGATCAGGATGGCGGGGTCCCGGTCGGCGGTCGTGTGCTGGCGCACCATCGACACGTTGATGCCGCCGCTCTCGTCGCCGAAGAGCGAGATGTCGCCCGGCCCGTCGACGGCGGCCACCACGCGGGTGGACAGGTGTCGGGGCACGATGACCTCGAGGTGGCCGGCGTCGCCGGAGATGCGGATCGTGCGGCCGTCCAGGGCCTCGAGGTCGCTCACGCCCCTGAGGTCGAGCAGCAGCTCCCCGGTGGAGATGGAGTAGTCGGACTGCACGTCGGCCGCGCGCATCGGCGTGCGCTCGACGCGCTCGCCGTCCCAGTTGTCGGCGACGGTCGCACCGGCCAGGAACACCGCGGAGACGAGGCCGATCAGGATCACCCCGCCGGCCCTGCCCCAGAACGCGCCGACGAGCAGCATCAGCCCGCTGATGCCGACCGCCAGGGCGGGGTAGGCGGACGCGGTCACATCGACACCAGCGAGGTCGACGGTGGCGAGCACGCCCTCGGCGAGGGCGATCAGGGCCAGCGTGAACCAGAACAGGATCGGGCCGCGCTTGCGCGGCGAGCGGGGCGTCGGCGCGGGCGGCACCCACCCGGGCTGCGGGTGGCTCGGGGGGTAGTACTGCGCCCAGCCCGGGGGCGAGGAGGCCGGGGGCGACGAGACCGGCGGTGCGGCGTACACCGCGGTGCTGGTGGGGCCGTACGTCGCGCCCGCCGCGTCGGCGGTCGGCGGCCCGTAGGCCGGGGGCTGCGGCGGAGCCGGGGCCCGGTCCCCGTCCTTGCGGGTGAGCAGGACGAGCACGACGAGGGCGACCACCGCGAGCGGCCACGGGAACCACGAGGCCCCCCACGAGTCACCGACGAGCGCACCCGCCGCGACGATGCCCGCGATGATCAGCGCCACGGCACGGGTCCGGTCGTCGAGGTGCAGTGGAGCGGAGGAGCTGCCCTCCTCGGGGACCAGCAGCCAGCAGGCGCCGTAGATGATGAGCCCGGCGCCGCCGAAGAAGACCAGCACCACGAGGGCGACCCGCAGGATGACCGGGTCGACGTCGAGGTGGCGGGCCAGCCCGCCGGCCACGCCGGCGACCTTGCGGTCGGTGATGCTGCGGCGCAGGCGACCGAGGTCGCGGATCTCGTCGCGGGTGACCCGGGGCCCGTGGTCCTGGGGGGCCTCGGCGCCCGAGGGGGCATCGGGTGGTGTCGTCGTCATGGCTCAAGCCTGCTGCCCCGGGGACGCCGGCACCATCGGGGACGACCCTGATCCTGCAGGGGGCGGCGGCACCCGGGCTCAGGGTCGGCTCGGGGTTCGTCCTCATGGTCCGGGCCCTTCCCCTGTGTGACGATTGAGCCGAGATGACCAGCGCACCCACCACCGGACCCGTCAGTGGCCCCGCCGCCAGGCACGGCGTCCGCAAGGCGTACCGCGACGCCCAGGAGCCGATCATCGGCGGTGTGGCCTCGGGCCTGGCACGCCACCTCGCCGTGCCGGTGCTGTGGGTCCGCGCCGCGTTCGTGGTCACCGCGCTCCTCGGAGGCTTCGGCGTCGCGCTGTACGCCGGCCTGTGGATGGTGCTCCCGTCGGACTCCCGGTTCGAGACCGGCGCCCCGGGGCTGGAGAGCGCCTCGCGCGGCGGCCGCCGGCCGGGCCGAATCCGACGGCTGGGGGACGTGGGCCCGGCGGTCGCCCTGGCGGCGCTGGCGTTCGGTGGGGTCCTCATGGTCGAGGCGGTCTTCGGCCGCGGCGCGGTCTTCTGGCCGCTCTTCCTCGGCATCATCGGCATCGCGCTGCTGTGGCGGCAGGCCGACGAGGCCCAGCGCGAGCGCTGGCTGGACACCACCGGTCGCATCGACCCGGTGCGGATGGTGCTCGGCAGCGGCGGCTGGGCGGCGTACGCGCGGCTCGCGGCGGGTCTCGGCCTGGTGGTCACCTCGCTGGCGCTGTTCGTCTTCCGGGGCGACTCGCTGGCGGTGGCCCGCGACGTGTTCGTGGCGGTCCTGCTCGGGGTGGTCGGCATCGCGATCGTGGTCGGCCCGTGGGTCTACCGACTCGCCTCCGACCTGACGGCGGAGCGGGCCGAGCGGGTGCGCACCCAGGAGCGGGCCGACGTCGCGGCGCACCTGCACGACTCGGTGCTGCAGACCCTCGCGCTGATCCAGAAGAACGCGGGCGACGGTGCGGCCGTCGCGCGCCTGGCCCGGGCCCAGGAGCGCGACCTGCGCTCGTGGCTCTACGCGGGGGAGTCCACCGACGAGAGCACCCTCGCGAGCGCGCTGCGCGGGGCCGCGGCCGCGGTCGAGGACGCGCACGGAATCTCGGTGGACGTGGTGACCGTCGGGGACTGCGACTTCGACGAGTCCCTGCGCGCGATCGTCGCCGCCACCCGCGAGGCCGTGACCAACGCCGCCAAGCACGCCGGCACCGGCCGCGTCGACGTGTACGCCGAGGTGTCGCCGACCGCTGTCGACGTGTTCGTCCGCGACCGGGGTCGGGGCTTCGACCCCGCTGGCACGCCCGCCGACCGGCACGGCGTACGCATGAGCATCATCGACCGGATGGACCGGCACGGCGGCTCCGGCGAGGTGCGGTCGAGGATCGGTGAGGGGACCGAGGTGCGCCTGCACCTGCCCCGCCAGGCCCGTGGGGCCCGACAGGAGGACATGGATGAGTGAGCACGCCCCGGTGAGCGTCGTGATCGTCGACGACCACGCGATGTTCCGGCGCGGAGTCCGCGCCGAGCTGGAGGCGACCGGAGCCGGAGCCGTCGACATCCGTGCGGAGGCCGCCGACGTCGACGAGGCGGTGGCCGCGATCGCTGCCCACCACCCGGACGTGGTGCTCCTCGACGTGCACCTGCCCGGCGGCGGTGGTGCCGAGGTGATGAGGCGGATGCCCTCGCCGGAGTCGCGCTACCTGGCGCTGTCGGTGTCCGACGCGGCCGAGGACGTGATCGGCACGATCCGTGGCGGGGCCCGGGGCTACGTCACCAAGACGATCACCGGCCCCGAGCTGGTGCAGGCGATCAAGCGGGTGGCCGAGGGGGACGCGGTGTTCTCCCCCCGGCTGGCGGGCTTCGTGCTCGACGCCTTCGCCGGGACCATCGACGTCGCGGCGGTCGACGAGGACCTCGACCGGCTCACCGAGCGGGAGCGGGAGGTGATGCGGCTGATCGCCCGCGGCTACGCCTACAAGGAGGTCGCGAAGGAGCTGTTCATCTCGATCAAGACCGTCGAGACCCACATGTCCAGCGTGCTCCGCAAGCTCCAGCTCTCCTCGCGGCACGAGCTGACCCGGTGGGCGTCGGACCGCCGGCTGCTCTGACGCACGGGCTCGCGCGGAGATGGCCCGGCCGGTCCATTGACGGGTCACGGAGGGCCTGCGGAGACTGGAGGGAACGCGGGAAGGAGCCGGGCCATGGCGTGGAATCTGACCGGCAGCTATGCGGAGACCTGCTCGTGCGAGCTGATGTGTCCCTGCAACCTCTCTTTCGACCACGGTGCCACCTACGACTTCTGCCGGGTGACGCTGGTCTTCGACATCCGGCAGGGTGAGATCGAGGGCACCGACATCGCGGGGCGCCGGGTGGCCTTGATCGCGGACGCCCCGAAGGTGATGACCGACGGGAACTGGCGGCTGGGTGTGTACGTCGACGACGGGGCGAGCGACGAGCAGCTCGACAAGCTCGTCAAGGTGTTCGGAGGGCAGCTCGGTGGGCCGATGGCGGCCCTGGCCCCGCTGGTCGGCGAGATCGTCGGCGTGGAGCGCGCCGTGTTCGAGGTCGTCGACGACGGGCATCGCCACAGCGTGCGCGTGGGCGACACCATCGACTTCGAGATCGAGGACGTGGTCCCGTTCGGCGTGGAGACCGGAGAGCCGGTGCGCTTCCAGGGCATGTTCCATCCCGTCGCCTCCGACCTCACGATGGCGGAGGCCAAGCGCACCCGCATCAACGCGTTCGGCATCTCCTTCGAGGGCCGGACGGGCCTGTCCACGTCCGAGTTCTCCTGGGCCTCCTGACGTCGATGGCCTCGGCGACCGGACCGGGGCACGCCGGCCTCGCGACGGCGGTCGGGGCCGTACGGGCCCGGCTCGCCCTGGTGGCGGGCCTGTTCGCCGTCGCCGCCGTCGGGTGGGTGTGGACCGCGCACGAGATGCGGGGCATGGACGCCGGACCGTGGACGAGCCTGGGCAGCCTCGGCTGGTTCCTCGGCGTCTGGGTGGTGATGATGGCGGCGATGATGTTCCCGTCCGTGGCGCCGACGGTCGCGCTGTACGCGCGCGTGACGAGGGACAGCTCCCCGCTGGCACCCTGGCTGTTCGCCGGCGGCTACCTGCTCGCGTGGTCCGTCGCCGGTCTGATCGCCTACGCCGTGGGCGTCGCCGCCGTGGCAGCCTTCGGGGACGTGCTCGCGTGGGACCGCCTCGGTCAGGAGATCGCTGCCGCCACCCTGGTGATCGCCGCCGTCTACGAGGTCACGCCGCTCAAGGACGTGTGCCTCGCCCGCTGCCGCAGCCCCCTGGGCTCGTTCCTGGGCTCGTTCCTGGGGTCCTGGCGGGGTGGGCCCACGGGGGCGCTGCGGATGGGAGTGCGCAACGGCGCCTGGTGCGTGGGCTGCTGCTGGGCGCTGATGGCGTCCCTCTTCGCGCTGGGGGTGATGAGCGTCAGCTGGATGGCGCTGGTGGCCGGCATCATCGCGGTGGAGAAGACGGTCCCGCTGGGGCACGGCCTCACCTGGCCGGCGGCGGCACTGCTGCTCGGGCTCGGGATCCTGCTGCTGATCGCTCCCGACGCGCTGCCCGGCCTGACCATCCCGTCCGGCGAGACCATGAGGATGGGCTGACCCGAGACGTCGAGCTGGGCCCTGCCCGGTGGTGGGCCCGGCTCAACGAAGGTGGGCGTTCCAGCGCTCGTCGATGCGGCCGAGCTTCCAGATCGCGACGGAGAGCGCCCAGGTGACGAAGAAGAGGACGACGATCCCGTAGCCGACGTGCTCCAGGTCCAGGTTCGCGACGGCGGCGAGCGGGCCGCCGGTGATGCCCGCCTTGTCGGCGAGCAGCCCGACGATCTCGATGCCGCCGATGATCAGCGCGACCGCGACCGACAGAGCGGTGACGGTGATGTTGTAGTAGATCTTGCGCACCGGCCGGGAGAACGCCCAGCCGTAGGCGACGGTCATGAACGCGCCGTCGAGGGTGTCGAGGAGCGACATGCCGGCCGCGAACAGGATCGGCAGCGTGATGACCGCCCACCAGGGCAGGCTCGCGGCGACCGCACCGCCGGCGATGACCAGCAGGCCGATCTCGGTGACGGTGTCGAAGCCGAGGCCGAACAGGAAGCCGGTCGGGTACATGTGCCACGGTTTCGACACGGCACGGGTGACCTTGCCGAGGACCCGGTTGAGGAAGCCCCGGTTGTCGAGCTGCCGATCCAGCTCGGCCTCGTCGTACCGGCCCTGCCGCATCTCGCGGAAGACGTGCAGGATGCCGATCAGGGCCGCGAGGTTGATCAGGCCGATGGTGAGCAGGAACAGCCCGCTGACCGCGGTGCCCCAGATGCCGCTGAGCTGCTGGAGGGCGGAGTTCTCGTCGCCGATGCCGGAGGAGAGGGCGCGCACGCCCAGGGCGACGCCCATGACCATCACGAAGACCACGGACGAGTGCCCGAGGCTGAACCAGAAGCCCACGCTCATCGGGCGCTTGCCCTCGGCCATCAGCTTGCGGGTGGTGTTGTCGATGGCGGCGATGTGGTCGGCGTCGAAGGCGTGCCGCATGCCGAGGGTGTACGCCGTGAGGCCGAGGCCGACCCCGAGCACCTTGCCGCCGACCTCGTAGTCGTGGGGGGCGACGACGCCGACCAGGAGGCCCCAGCCGACCACGTGGAGCAGGAGCACGAAACCCAGGGTGCGGGCCAGGCTGCCCTTCTCCTCGCGCGTGAGCGAGCGTCGGGCGGGACGGTCGATCGTCGTCGGTGTCACCGGGGCATAGTAGGAGCCCGGAGTTCGTAGTTGCAAACAATGTGCAACAAGGACCGGGGTCGGCCCTGGGCCGGGTCGGGGGCGCTGGCCCTACGATCTGGCCATGGAGACTGTGCGGCTCGTCCTGCTGTTCGTCCACATCCTCGGGTTCGCGGCGCTGCTGGGTGGGCTGCTGGTCCAGGCCCGGCTCCCCGAGAAGGTCGTCAACGCCGCGATGCGGGACGGCATCGGGACGGCGTTCGTCGCCGGCCTGCTGCTCGTCGGTGTGCTCGAGGCGGGTGACGACCCGGTGAACCACGCCAAGGTCGGCGTGAAGTTCGCCATCGGTCTGGTCATTCTCGTCCTGGTGATGGCCAACATGCGCAAGGAGCGGATCCCCCAGGGGTTGTGGGCGGGCCTGCTCCTGCTCACCGTCGCGAACATCGCCGTCGCCGTCTTCTGGTCGCCCGTCCACAACTGAGCTCCCGGCCCCCGGCCGGCCCGGGGGGACAGTCGGCCGGGGGTGGTCGGTCAGGACAGGTGGTGCACCTCCTGCAGCCCGTGCACCGGGGTGGGGATGCCCTCGAACCTCGCCTTGAGCTGCAGCGCGAGGTAGAGCGAGTAGTGACGTGACTGGTGCAGGTTGCCGCCGTGGAACCACAGCGCCTCCTGCTGGGTCGGCTTCCACATGTTGCGCTGCTCGCCCTCCCACGGACCGGGGTCCTTGGTGGTGTCCGAGCCCAGGCCCCACACCTTGCCGACCCGGTCGGCCACCTCGGGGGAGATCAGGTCGGCCGCCCAGCCGTTCATCGAGCCGTAGCCGGTGGCGTAGACGACCAGGTCGGCGGGGAGCTCGGTGCCGTCGGCGAGCACGACGGAGTCCTCGGTGAGGTGGTCGACCTGCCCGTGGGCGAGCTTGACCTGACCGTCGGCGACCAGGTCCGCAGCACCGACGTCGATGTAGTAGCCCGACCCGCGCCGCAGGTACTTCATGAACAGTCCGGAGCCGTCCTCGCCCCAGTCGTGCCAGAACCCGGCGGCCTCGAGACGCTCGTAGAAGCCCTTGTCGCGCTCGGCCATCTGCTCGTAGAGCGGGATCTGGAAGGTGTGCATGATCCGGTAGGGGAGCGAGGCGAAGATCAGGTCCGCCTTCTCGGTCGTGACGCCGGCGGCGAGCGCACGCTCGGAGTAGAGGTCGCCCAGCCCGATGTCCATGAGGGTGTCGCTCTTGACGATGTGGGTGCTTGACCGCTGCACCATCGTGACGTCGGCGTCGTGCTCCCACAGCGCCCCGCAGATGTCGAAGCTGCTGTTGTTGCTGCCGATGACGACGCAGCGCTTGCCGGCGTACGCGTCCGGACCGGGGTGGGCCGACGAGTGGTGCTGGTCGCCGAGGAACACGTCCTGGCCGGGGAGGACGGGGATGTTCGGCTTGCCCGACATCCCGGTCGCCAGCACCAGCTGCTTCGGCCGCAGGGTCAGCGGCTTGCCGTCCCGCTCGACCTCGACGACCCACTCCTGCGTCGGCTCGTGGTACGCCGCGCTCAGGGCGACGGTGCTCGGCCAGTACGGCACCTCCATCACCTTCGTGTAGGACTCCAACCAGTCGCCGATCTTGTCCTTGGGGGCGAACACCGGCCAGTTGTCGGGGAACTTCAGGTAGGGCAGGTGGTCGTACCAGACCGGGTCGTGCAGGCACAGCGACTTGTAGCGGTTGCGCCACTGGTCACCGGGCCGGGGGTGCTTGTCGATGACCAGGCTGGGCACCCCGAGCTGGCGCAGCCGCGCGCCGAGCGCGATGCCGCCCTGGCCGCCCCCGATCACCAGGACGAAGGGCTGGGTGGTCGAGCCGAGTGACTCGGTCTCCTCCTGGCGGCGCTCGAGCCACGTGGTGCGGTGCCTGTCGGCGCCGTGCTGGGCACCCATCGGGCGGCGCTCGCCGCGCGGCTCCTCGTGCCCCTTGAGCTCGTGCAGGGTCGTCAGGAACGTCCACGCCCGCGGCTCGCCGTCCTCCTCGACCAGCCGGAGCAGCCCCTTGCCGCGCCCGACGGCGGTCTCGAAGGTGAACCACGCGGTCGTCACGCCGTCGGCCTCGTCGGCCGGCTCGGCGAGCGCGAAGCCGCCGGGGTCGGTGCGGTCGAGGGTGCTGTCGAGCAGCCCGGCCACGCCGTCGGGGTTCTCGACGGTGGTGATGTTCCAGGAGAACGAGATCAGGTCCCGCCAGAAGCTGCTGGCGGCGAACATCCCGGCGGCCCGCTGGACGTCGCGGGCCCGCAACGCCTCCTCGAAGCCGGACAGCCAGCCCGCCGCGCGCTCCTGGGGGTCGGTCGTGGTGGGGGGATCGATGGTCTGGGTCACGTGTTGTCTCCTTCGCCTACGCTGTGATGGAGCACACACCGGGGTCGCGGTGCCGCGACAGGGTTGCAGCGGGTTGCATCAGCCCCGATCGCCTGCGTCGGCCGGCCCCAGGAAGGCGGCAGCGTGGACGACCACGACCTCGCCGTACGCCGCACCCGGGAGGCCGTCCTCGCCGGTGGCCGCGGCGGCCCGGCCGCCCCGCGCGCGGAGATCGCGGCCTCGTGGCGGCGGATGGCGCTGTGCGGGCTGGACCCGGCCGGCGGCCCCGCCGTCGCGCCGCTGCCACCGACCGAGGTCGAGCGGCGCCGGGCGGCCAGCACGCTGGCGCAGGTCGTGCCCGGCCTGGTGCGGTCGCTGCAGTCGGTCGTGGACGCCGGCCAGCTGCTCGTGGTGGCCGACGAGGACGGACGGGTCCTGTGGCGCCAGGGCACCCCCGGGGTCCGCCGGATGGCCGACGACCTCGGGTTCGTGCGCGGGTCGGCGTGGACGGAGGGCAACGTGGGCACCAACGCCATCGGCACCGCCCTCGTGCTGGGTGCCCCCGTCCAGATCCGCGGCGGCGAGCACTACGTCGAGTCCCACACCCGCTGGGGGTGTGCAGCCGCACCCCTGGTGGACCCCTGGACCGGACGCCACCTCGGGGTCGTCGACGTGAGCGGGCCCAGTCGGACCCTGCACCCGGCCGAGCTGGCCCTGGTCGAGATGGCGGCCCGGCTGGCCGCGGTGGAGCTCCTCGAGGAGCACCGGGCCCGGCTCGACCGGCTCCGCGGGCACGCGGCTCCTGTGCTCGCCCGGATCGCCGGCCCGGCGCTGGTGGTCGACCGCGACGGCCACCTCGCCGCGGCGACCGGGCTGCGCGCCCCGGACCGGGTGGCACTGCCGGACGGGCTCTCCGACGGGGAGGCGTGGCTGCCACGCCTCGGCGCGGCGACCGTGGAGTCGCTGTCCGACGGCTGGCTGCTGCGGTTGGCCGGGGCCGAGGAGCCCGAGCCCGCGCGCCTCGTGCTCGACCTGTCGCGGGAGCCCGAGGTCCGCGTCGGCGGCCCGAGCCGGGAGTGGACGCAGCGGCTCTCCCGCAGGCACGCCGAGATCCTGCTCGCCCTGCTGCAGGCCGGCCCGGCCGGACGCACGGCCTCCGACCTCGCCGAGGACCTGTTCGCGGCTCCCGGGCGGTCGGTGACCGTGCGCGCCGAGGTCTCCCGGCTGCGCCGGGTGCTCGGCGGGCTGCTGCTCACCCAGCCCTACCGCGTGGCGCCGCACCTCGAGCCGGAGGTGCGGCTCCCCGCCGACCCCACCGCGCTCCTGCCGGGGTCGAGCGCGCCCGTCGTCGTACGCCTGCGCCGGAACGCGGCTCTCGGGGCGGGGGGTGCCGGGACGTAGGGTTGGCTGCGACATGAGCACCCCCTTCACGCTGCCCGGACTCGAGCGACTCGACGGCGCCGAGGAGCCCCGCACCACGCGCCGCGGCCCCACCCGCGAGGAGCTGCTGGACGGGCTCAACGACCCGCAGCGCGCCGCCGTCGTCCACGAGGGCGCGCCCCTGCTGGTGGTGGCCGGCGCGGGCTCCGGCAAGACCCGGGTGCTGACCCGTCGGATCGCCTGGCTGATCTCGGAGCGCAAGGCCCACCCCGGCTCCATCCTGGCGATCACCTTCACCAACAAGGCCGCGGCCGAGATGAAGGAGCGGGTCGAGGACCTGGTCGGCAAGCGCGCCCGCATCATGTGGGTGTCCACGTTCCACTCCGCCTGCGTGCGGATCCTCCGCAAGGAAATCGACAAGTTCGGCTACAAGTCGAACTTCTCCATCTACGACGCGGCCGACCAGAAGCGGTTGATGACGCTGGTCTGCAAGGACCTCGACCTCGACCCCAAGCGCTTCCAGCCCAACGCGGTGCTGCACTGGGTCTCAAACCACAAGAACGAGCTGCGCGACGCCGAGGAGGCCACCAAGGACGCGCAGAACAAGCTCGAGGAGACGTACGCCGCGGCGTACACCCTCTACCAGCGGCGCCTGCGGGAGGCGAACGCGCTGGACTTCGACGACCTGATCATGACCACGGTCCACCTGTTCCAGGCGTTCCCCGAGGTCCGCGAGACCTACCGGCGGCGGTTCCGCCACGTCCTCGTCGACGAGTACCAGGACACCAACCACGCGCAGTACGCCCTGATCCACCAGCTCTGCGCCGACCCGATGGACGAGGGTGGCTCGATGGCCGACCTCGAGGCCGAGCGGGTCGAGCCGGCCGAGCTGATGGTGGTCGGTGACGCCGACCAGTCGATCTACGCCTTCCGCGGCGCCAACATCCGCAACATCCTCGACTTCGAGCAGGACTTCCCGAACGCCACCTCGATCCTGCTGGAGCAGAACTACCGCTCCACCCAGACGATCCTGACGGCCGCCAACTCCGTCATCGGCCACAACAAGGGGCGCAAGCCCAAGCGGCTGTGGTCCGACGCTGGCGACGGGGAGCGGATCGTCGGCTACGTCGCCGACGACGAGCACGATGAGGCTCGGTTCGTCTCCGAGGAGATCGACAAGCTCGTGGACGCCGGCGGGGTCCGGGCCGCCGACGTGGCGGTGTTCTACCGCACCAACGCCCAGTCCCGCGTCTTCGAGGAGGTGTTCATCCGCACCGGCCAGCCGTACAAGGTCGTGGGCGGGGTCCGCTTCTACGAGCGTCGGGAGGTCCGCGACGCGCTCGCGTACCTGCGGATGCTGGTCAACCCGGCCGACCAGGTGTCCCTGCGCCGGATCCTGAACACCCCCAAGCGGGGCATCGGAGACCGGGCGGTCGCCTGCGTCGACGCGCTCGCGGAGCGCGAGCGGATCACCTTCTGGGAGGCGCTGCGTCGCGCCGAGGACGCGCCGGGGCTGGCGACGAGGTCCCTGACCAACATCCGCGGCTTCGTCGCGATGGTCGAGGAGCTCCAGTCGATGGTCGAGGCGGGGGAGCGGGCCGACGTCATCCTGGAGAACGTCCTCTCGCGCTCGGGCTACCTCGCCGAGCTCGAGGCGTCCGACGACCCGCAGGACGACACCCGGGTGGAGAACCTCGCCGAGCTCGTCGCGGTCGCCCGCGAGTTCTCCGACGACCCTGTGGCCGGCCCCTCGGCCGACCCCGCCGACGTGGACGCCGGCATCCTCGCCCCCGGGCTCGGGGACTTCCTCGAGCGGGTCGCGCTGGTCGCCGACACCGACCAGATCCCCGACGACGGCGACGGCGTCGTCACCCTGATGACCCTGCACACCGCCAAGGGCCTGGAGTTCCCGGTGGTCTTCCTGACCGGCCTCGAGGACGGCGTGTTCCCGCACGCCCGGTCCCTCGGCGACCAGCCCGAGCTGGAGGAGGAGCGACGCCTCGCCTACGTCGGGGTGACCCGCGCCCAGCAGCGCCTCTACATCTCCCGGGCGGTGGTCCGCTCCGCGTGGGGCGCCCCGTCCCACAACCCCGGCTCACGGTTCCTCGACGAGCTGCCGGTCGACCTCGTCGACTGGCGCCGCACCGAGGCCGCGCAGACCCGATGGGGCCGCCCCGACCTCGCCAGCGGCTCACCCGCGCGGATGGGACAGCCGACGGCAGCCGGGCGGCGCAACTTCTCCTCCGCAGCGCTGCGCGCCGACGCGGCCGCCAAGGCCAAGCCGGCTCGCGAGATCCCGTCCCTCGAGCCGGGGGACCGGGTGCTGCACGACTCGTTCGGCATGGGGACCGTGGTGGCCGTCGAAGGTGCCGCCGACAAGTCGGTCGCGTCGATCGACTTCGGCTCCGAGGGCGTCAAGCGGCTGCTGCTGCGGTATGCGCCGGTGGAGAAGCTCTGAGCCCCTCGCCGAGTCGGCGCTCTTTGACCTCCCCCGCTCCGCTCCGCCGGTCAAACACCGCCGACTCGGCGCCGACACCAGTCCTGCGGGCCAGTCGTCCAAGGCCCGACCCGCTCCGCTCGCTGGCGCTCGCTACGGGGTCAACCCGTGGACGACCAGCGCCTGGTACGGGTCCACCGGGTCGCCGCCGCCGGGGCGGACCTCGAGGTGCAGGTGGGGGCCGGTGACGTTGCCGGTCGAGCCGACGTAGCCGATCAGCTGGCCGGCGCGCACCACGTCGCCGGTGTTCACGGCGTACGACGTCTGGTGGCAGAACCACAGCTCGGTGCCGTCGTCGAGGGTGATCACGGTCTTGTTGCCGTAGGACCCGTCGTAGCCCACCGAGGTGACCGTGCCGTTGGCGACGGCATGGATCGGGGTGCCGCTGGCGACGGCGAAGTCAAGGCCGGTGTGGCAGGAGGACCAGAGGCTGCTGCACTGGCCGAACCTGGCGGTGAGGTGGTAGCCGGCGACGGGCAGCACCCACTGGTTGAGCGCGATCTTGGCCGCCTGCGACTCGGCCTGCTTCGCGAGCTTGGCCAGTGCTGCGTTGTGCTGCTCGGCCTGCTGCTCGGCCTGCGCGACGAGCTTCTCGTCGGCGGCGTCGGCGAGGGCGTCGCGGCTCGAGTCGCGGCTGATGGCGGCGGTGCGGGCCTCGAGGAGGCTCACCCGCGACACGTCGCTGCTGCCGGTGAGGGCGCTGGCCTGCGCGAAGCCGGTCTGGTCGGAGTCGACGAGACCGGGGTTCGCGGCGGTGACCGCGCCGCCGGCGGAGACGGCCAGGGCGGCGACGCCCAGCAGCACCGGCGCGGAGGGAAGGCCTCGGAACAGCTGGCCCCTGGCCGCGGTGTGGCGTCGCGCGGGCTTCTCGGCCCTGCGCTTGCCCCCGGTGGTGCCGACAGCGATCGGGGTCTCCGAGGCGGCGCGGCTCGGGCCGCGACGATCCGCTCGGTGGTTGCCCATGGAGGAGTGTCCCTGCTGTCGGGGGTGGGGGGTCAGCGAGCGACGACTGTAACGGATGGGTCACGGGCAGTGAAACCGAAACCCCCCAATTGGGGAGTTGCGAGGGGGATTGACCCCGTCCATCTGGGGTACGGAGAGGGGCTTCGCCCGCCTGCGCAGGCGGGGGCAGCGGCCCGTTCGTGGCGTTCGTCACGAGTCGGATAACCTGCGCCCATGACCTCGACAGGCTCGACCGGACGGATCCGCATCGTGGTGGCGAAGCCCGGTCTGGACGGGCACGACCGCGGCGCGAAGATCGTCGCACGTGCGCTGCGTGACGCCGGCCACGAGGTCATCTACACGGGCCTGCACCAGACGCCCGAGCAGATCGTGGAGACCGCGATCCAGGAGGACGCCGACCTGATCGGCCTCTCCGTCCTGTCCGGCGCGCACATGACGCTCTTCCGCAAGCTGGTCGACCTGCTCGCCGAGCGCGACGCCTCCGACATCGTGGTCTTCGGCGGCGGGATCATCCCGGAGGAGGACATCCCGGTCCTGCAGGAGATCGGCGTGGCCAAGGTCTTCACCCCGGGCGCCCCGACCCACGAGATCACCGGCTGGGTGGTCGAGCACTTCGCCGAGGAGACCCCCGCCTGACTCCCCGTCGCCGCGCCCGCAGTGGCGTGTGCCACGTCGCGGCCCCCGGCCTCGTCCCACGCCGTACGACGGGACTAAGGTGCCGGGAGGAATCCCCGGACTGTCAACTGAAAAAGGACTGGGTGGATCGTGGACCTGATGGAGTACCAGGCGAAGCAGCTCTTCGCCAAGCACGGTGTGGCCACGACGCTGGGCGTCGTCGTCGAGACCGCTGAGGCCGCGAAGGCCGCTGCCGAGGAGATGGGCGGCGTGACCGTCGTCAAGGCGCAGGTCAAGGCCGGTGGCCGCGGCAAGGCCGGTGGTGTGAAGCTCGCCAAGACCGCTGACGAGGCGTTCGAGCACGCGTCGAACATCCTGGGCATGGAGATCAAGGGCCTCACGGTCAACCGGGTGCTGGTCACGCCGGCGACGCCGCCGGAGGAGGAGTACTACTTCTCCTTCCTGCTCGACCGCGCGAACCGCCAGTACCTCTGCATCGCCAGCGTCGAGGGCGGTGTGGAGATCGAGGAGGTCGCCAAGACCAACCCCGACGCCGTCAAGCAGATCGCGATCGACCCGGGCGCCGGTGTCGACGAGGACAAGGCCCGCGCCATCGCGACCGAGGCCAAGTTCCCCGAGCCCGTCTTCGAGCAGGCCGTCGACATGATCCAGGCGCTCTACAAGGTCTTCGTGGACGAGGACGCGACGCTCGTCGAGGTCAATCCGCTCGCGCGGCTGGCCGGCGACAAGCTCGAGGCCCTCGACGGCAAGGTGTCGCTCGACGACAACGCCTCCGAGGTGCGTCACCCCGACCACGAGGAGTTCGAGATCCGCGAGGAGGCCGACCCCCTCGAGGCGAAGGCCAAGGACAAGGGCCTCAACTACGTCAAGCTCGACGGCCAGGTCGGCATCATCGGCAACGGCGCGGGTCTGGTCATGTCCACCCTCGACGTCGTCGCCTACGCCGGCGAGAAGCACGGGGGCGTCAAGCCCGCGAACTTCCTCGACATCGGTGGCGGCGCCAACGCGCAGGTGATGGCCGACGGCCTCGACGTCATCCTCAACGACGCCCAGGTCAAGAGCGTGTTCGTGAACGTCTTCGGTGGCATCACCGCGTGCGACGAGGTCGCCAACGGCATCAAGGGCGCGCTGGAGATCCTCGGCGACGAGGCCAGCAAGCCGCTGGTCGTCCGCCTCGACGGCAACAACGTCGACGCGGGTCGCGCCATCCTGACCGAGCTGAACCACCCGCTGGTGACGCTGGTCGACACGATGGACGGTGCGGCCGACAAGGCCGCCGAGCTGGCGAACGCCTGATACGGAGCGAGAGAACAATGTCGATCTACCTGAACAAGGACTCCAAGATCATCGTCCAGGGCATGACGGGCGGGATGGGCTCCAAGCACACCACCCTCATGCTCGAGGCCGGCAGCAACATCGTGGGTGGCGTCAACGCCCGCAAGGCCGGTACGTCGGTCGAGCTGGCCGGCAAGGAGCTGCCGGTGTTCGGCAGCGTCAAGGAGGCCATGACCGAGACCGGTGCTGACGTGTCGGTCGTGTTCGTGCCGCCGGCCTTCACCAAGGACGCCTGCATCGAGGCCATCGACGCCGGCATCGGCCTGCTCGTGGTGATCACCGAGGGCGTGCCGGTCCAGGACACCGCCGAGGTGTGGTCCTACCTGCAGGGCAAGTCCACGCGGATGATCGGTCCCAACTGCCCGGGCATCATCACCCCGGAGGAGTCGCTGGCCGGCATCACCCCGCACACCATCGCGGGCAAGGGCCCGGTCGGCCTGGTCTCGAAGTCGGGCACGCTGACCTACCAGATGATGTACGAGCTGCGGGACTACGGCTTCTCGACGGCCATCGGCATCGGCGGCGACCCGATCATCGGGACCACTCACATCGACGCCCTCGAGGCGTTCGAGAACGACCCCGAGACCAAGGCGATCGTCATGATCGGCGAGATCGGTGGTGACGCGGAGGAGCGCGCAGCGGCGTACATCAAGGACCACGTCACCAAGCCGGTCGTCGGGTACGTCGCGGGCTTCACCGCCCCCGAGGGCAAGACCATGGGCCACGCCGGTGCGATCGTGTCCGGCTCGTCCGGCACCGCGCAGGCGAAGAAGGAGGCCCTCGAGGCCGTCGGCGTGAAGGTCGGCAAGACGCCGTCCGAGACCGCCGAGCTCATGCGCGAGGTCCTCAAGAGCCTCTGAGGCACCGCACACCACACCGACCCGTCGTCAGCTGACGACGGGTCGGTGTGATTTGTGGGTGAAGCTGCGACAGGTCGGTGTGACTGACGCGTGAAGCTGCGACGGGTCGGTGTGACTGACGCGTGAAGCTGCGACGGGTCGGCGTCAGCAGCCCTGCTCGGTCCAGGGGCACAGCTCCGGCAGCAGGGACTTGGTCTTGCCGGTGATCGACGGTGCCGCCTGGGCGGCGCTGTCCGCGGACCACTCGCCGCCGTTGTAGGTGCCCACCAGGGCTCTGCCGACCCTTGCGAACTGGTAGACCCCGCCGCCGAGGCCCGTGCGGTACGTGACCGAGAAGGTCACCGAGTCGTCGGCGGCGGACAGGTCCTCCGCGAGCGGGGTGACGACCTGGTCGTCGGCCGGCTTGGCCCCCGGGATCGTCGGGCAGGCCTGGACGGCGGTGCGGATCGCGTCGAGTGCCGCGGTCACGTCCTCGGTGCGGGAGAAGGTCACCAGCTCGCGGCTCTCCCGGTACTGCGGCACGTTGGAGGTCACGGCCAGCCGCTCCACCCCCGTGACGGGCCAGACCGAGGTCCCGCACAGGTCGAGCGGGGGTACGCCCTCGGCCTTCGCCGACGGCCCGTCGAGCGGGTCCCCCTCGGGCGGGGTGATGTCGCGGTCGATCGGGAAGTCGGCCGGGATGGCGCTGACGGCGCCCTCGCCCGTGCTCGTCGACGGCGCGGCGTCGGGCGCGGGGGAGGAGTCGCACGGCTCGGCCGCGAAGACGCACATGTCGCTCAGGACGGGGGCCGACCAGGTGGCCAACCGGCGCACCTCGGCGTCGACGACCTGGGCTCCGCCGGCACTGGTGTGCGTGGTGGCGAGGTAGATCGCGTTGCCCACCCGGGCCACCTGGAAGACGGTGAGGTCCGCGAGCAGGTCCTTGTCCATCCGGGACTGCTGGGTGAACACGAAGGCGCCATCGGCGGTGAGGCCGGACTTGACGGTGTCGTACACCAGCGGCGCACCGGATCCCTCGTGGTCCACCGAGCAGACCGAGACGTCGTGCTTGATCGTGTCGAGGGCCTTGGCCGCGAGGTTGTCGTCCTTGTACAGGGCCAGCGTCCGCCCGGCACTCGACTCGGTGCCGGCCTCTGCGTACGCGGCACCGGCGGTGTCGGCCGCCTCGACCGGGTTGTCCCGTGTCGAGAAGGACGGCACGCCGCAGAACTTCAGGTCGTCGACGACCGAGCTGTCGCGGGCGGTGAACGCGAACGACGCCCCCGCGGGCAGCGCGGTCAGGTCGAAGTCGCCGGGCACGGACTGCTTCCAGCCCGTCTGCACGGTCTGCGTCGGGCTCGGGGTGTCGACAGGCCCGGGGGACGCGTGGTCGCCGCCGCGGGCGACCACCGCGATCGGGGTGGCGACGATGGCGGCCACGGCCAGGGCGCCCACGGTGACGATCGCGTTGTTGCGGCGCCGCATCCGGGTGCCGCGCCGGCGCACCTCGGAGGCGGGCAGCGGGTTCACGGGAAGTCCTTCGTTCTTGAGGTTCTCGAGGTCGTCGATCGGGTCAGGCATGGCTCGCTCCCTCCTGGAGGCCGCCGTTGGAGTCGTCGGAGAGCAGGGCGGCCAGCGCCGCGCGGCCCCGGCTCAGCCGGGCCTTGATGGTGCCCTCGGGCACCCCCACCTCGCGGGCCACCTGATGGACCGGCAGGTCGGCGATGTGGTGCAGGACCAGCGCCTGGCGCTGGGCCTCGGGCAGCTGCCTGAGGGCGGTCACCAGCGCCACGTGGGTCTCGCTGGGCGGTGCCGTCTCGGTCGCGGCGCCCACCGCCCGGTCGGCCGGCCGCCGGCCCCGCGTCGTACGCCGCCAGCGGCTCACCGCCAGGCGGTAGGCCGTGGTCCGGACCCACGCCTCGGGATGCTCGGCGCGGTCCAGCTTGCGTCGGTGAGCCCAGGCGCGGACGAACGCTTCCTGGACGCACTCCTCGGCCTCGTCGCGGCTGCCGATCATGGCGTAGAGCTGACCGGTGATGCGCGCGAAGGAGGCGTTGTAGAAGTCGTCGAACTCGCGTTCGTCCATCGACCCGTCCCCGTCTCGTGAGGTGGTGTGTGCTGTCTGTCGGGAGGGATACGCCCGGGCAGACCTCAGGGTTGCAGCACCAGGGGGACTTTCTCGGGAGGATCAGCCCCCGGCCGACGGTGGCGGCAGGGCGGGCAGCCGCTCCAGGGCGCGGCGCACCAGGGCGGGGAAGTCGCCCGGAGCCATGGTGACCTTCCCGGACGGGACGAAGCCGACCTGGGCGACCGACGTCCCCGACCGCGCGATGCCCATGAAGAACACGACCGACGACTTGTCGCTGATCTCGGTGGTCACCCGCCACACGGTGAGGTCGGTGGTCTTCGTGGACGCCTCGGCGAGGCGTGCCACGTCCGTGCCCAGGTCCTTGTCCGGGCAGGCCGCCAGCCGGGACCGGACCCGCTCGACGAACGCGTGCGCCCGTGGCGCCGACATCGAGCCGACCGTCTCGGTGAGGCCGAACTCGTCCGGCACCTTCGCGCCGGGCACGAGGAAGGAGCGGGTCAGGTTGTTGGTGATCCCTGCGCCGCTGAAGTCGGCCTCGTCGCAGCGGGTGGCGGCGATGTTGGTCATCGCCTTGCGGGGCTCGGTGCCGACCCACGGACGCACGACGCCGGCGACCGGCGGCAGGTCGATCTCGCCGATCATGCCCGGGACCTGGCCCACCGGGACGGGCGCGGCGGTCCGGACCCGGGGCCGGCCGGAGCAGGCGCCGGCGTCCGGCAGGTCGCACAGCCCGTCGACCGCGGCGGCGAGCAGGTGTGCGGACCGGGCCACCGCGGGCGCGCCGGTGCCCGGCACCCGGGCCAGGGTCGTGGTGGTGACCATCCCGGTGCGGGCGACCCCGACCACCATCGTGGTCGGCTCCTTCCAGGACCGCAGGACCACCATCGACGCCTCGTCCCCGACTCCGGCCACGTCCTGCGTGGACAGCAGCTGCACCCGCCGTGCGGTGCAGCCGGCGTACCAGCCGAGCGTCCGGTCGAACGTCCGTCGCGCGGCCTTCCCGCTCGTCGACACCTCGGCGGTCTGGAACGCGTCGGCCCCGGGCCTGCCCCGGGCCGGCCGGGCGGCGAAGGTGCGCACCAGTGCAGCGGCGCCCCGGGGATCGGCGTACCGCGCCTGCTGGCACGGCAGGACGAGCCCGTCGCCCCCGGTGTTCCCGGAGGTGGGTCCCTCCGTCCAGCGGTTCCCGGCGACGTCGTCGGCGACCTGGGCCGAGGCCAGCAGCGCGGTCTCCGGGAGCGCCTCGGGCGTGGGCTCCGGGCGGGCCGCCGGCTGCCTCGACGCGGTCGCGTTGACGACGTGGTCGCGGCCGAGGGTCGGCCGGACCCCGGCGGCGTCGGTCACGAGGATCCCGGTGACGACGAGCGCCGCGACGGCGACGATGGCGCCGACCGCGGTGTGGGTGCGCCGGCGGGCGGCCCCGGCGCGCCGGATGATGGTCGGGCGCGGCCAGCGGCCGTCCCCCAGGTGCGCCCGCAGCGCATCGAACAGGGGCCGGATCTCGGTGCTGGGCACGTCGCGGTGCACGGCGAACTGGGCGGTGGCCGTCTGCAGCTCGCGCTCGGCGTCGTGGCGGGGGAGCCCGATCTCGCGAGCCATCTGCCCCATGGAGACGGTGGCGAGCTGGGTGAGCAGCAGCGCCTTGCGCTGGTTCACGGTCAGCTTGCCGAGTGCGTCCAAGGTGGCGCGGTCCCCGGGGTCGAGGCCCTTGTCCCGGTGCCACAGGCGCGCGGTGTGGCGACGCTGCGCGTGCGCCCAGGCGTGCGGACGGGCCCACGCCTCCGGGTCGTCCATCCGCGAGATCTTGCGCCAGTGGTGCCAGGCCACGACGAAGGAGTCACGGACCGCTGCGCGGGAGGCGGGCAGGTCGCCGGTGAGTGCGTAGGTCTGGAGGAGGAGGCGGTCGCGGGCGTCCTTGTAGAACGCGTCGAACTCGTCGGGATTCCTCATGACCTCCCCACGGTACGGGAGCGGCGGGGGCCTGGGCCAACCGGCGTGGGAGCCCCGGATCGGCCGCCCGGGCGGGTGATGATGGTCGGGCCATGACTTCGCTGCTCCCTCGATCGACCACCCGAGCCACCGGCGCTGCGGACGCCCGCGACGACCTCGCGCACCGGCGGCCCCTGGCCCTGATCGCCACCCTGGGCGGGGCGGTCGCGGCCGGCTCGACGCTCCTGGTCTGCATGGCGGTCGGCGTCGTGGGGTGGTTCCTCACCGACGCGGGCGCCCACGGGACCCCGCGCGGTGGCCTGCGCGTCGGAGCCCTGGGATGGCTCCTGGCCCACGGCTCCGGCGTCTCCGTCGAGGGGGTGCCGATCACCGCGGTCCCGCTCGGCCTGACCGTGCTGTGCGCGTGGGCCGTCTGGCGGGTCGGGCACCGGGTGGGTGACTCGGTGTCCGGTCATGGTCCGGACGCCGACCGGATCGCCGACGGCGAGCGCGACTGGACGGTCGCGTCGGCCTCGCTGCTGTTTGCGCTCGGCTACCTGGTGGTGGCCCTGGTCACGGTGGCGATCGCGACCGACCCGATGACCGGCGTCTCCCGGGCGCGCGTGGTCGGCTGGGTGCTGATGCTGTGCCTGCTCCTCGGTGCTCCCGCCATCGCGATCGGCTCGGGTCGCGCGGCGATCTGGGCGGCGTACCTTCCCTCCGTCGTGCGCGGGGCCGCGGCCGCCTGCGTGCGGGTCCTCGGGGCGTACGCCGCGGCGGCGGCGCTCGCGTTCGTCGCCGCCCTCGTCGTGGACCTCGGCGCGGCCGCCAACGTCATGTCGCGGCTGCACACCAGTGGTGGCGACGCCACCATGCTGGTGCTGCTGAGCCTCACCGTCGTCCCCAACGCGGTGGCGTTCTCCGGCTCCTACCTCCTCGGCCCGGGCTTCGCGGTCGGGGCGCACACGATCGTCTCGCCCAGCCTGGTCGTGCTCGGGCCGCTCCCGATGTTCCCGCTGCTCGCCGCGCTCCCCGACGACGGCCCGACCCCCGCCTGGACGGTGGCGCTCGTGGTGGTGCCGGTCCTGGTCGCCGCGGTGGGGGTGGCGCGCGCCCAGCGGCGCCTGCCCACGCTGCGGTGGGACGAGGGCGCGCTGCGGGGGTGCGCCGGCGGGGTCGCCGCGGGCGTGCTGTTCGGGTTGCTCGCCGGCCTCGCGGGCGGCGCCGTGGGACCCGGCCGGATGCGGGAGGTCGGCCCGGCCGGCCTCGACGTGCTCGTCCACGCGGTGACCGCGTTCGGCATCGGCGGCCTGCTCGGCGGGCTGGCCATGACGTGGTGGCAGCGCCGGGCCGCCCGGCACGCTGCCGAGACGGCCTGATCGTCGCCGCCGGCGCTCGTTAGACTGCGGCGCGTGCCGACCCCGAACCCCGCGCGTCTCGTCGTGCTCGTGTCGGGCTCCGGCACCAACCTGCAGGCGCTCATCGACGCGTGCGCGGACCCGGCGTACGGCGCCCGCGTGGTCGCCGTCGGCGCCGACCGTGACGACATCGAGGGGCTGGCCCGTGCCGAGCGGGCCGGTATCCCGACGTTCGTGAAGAAGGTCGGCCAGTTCACCAGCCGCGAGCACTGGGACCGCGCGCTGGCCGACACCGTCGACGGCTTCAAGCCCGACGTGGTGGTCCTGGCCGGGTTCATGAAGCTGGTGGGCGAGGAGTTCCTCGCGCGCTTCGGCGGCCGGACCGTCAACACCCACCCGGCGCTGTCGCCGTCGTTCCCGGGCATGCACGGACCCGCTGACGCGCTGGAGTACGGCGTGAAGGTGACCGGCGCGACGCTCTTCGTGGTCGACGCGGGCGTGGACACCGGGCCGATCCTCGCCCAGGCCGTGGTGCCGGTGGAGGACGACGACACCGTGGAGTCCCTCCACGAGCGGATCAAGGTCGCCGAGCGGCAGATGCTGGTCGACTGCATCGGCCGGATGGCCCGGCAGGGCTGGACGGTCACCGGCCGCAAGGTGAGCTTCGGGGCCCCGGTCCACTAGTCTGGGCCGCACACGACTGGCGCAGGTGGGGTCACCACCGGGGAGTGCCCCGCTTGCGGGGACCGAGAGCATCGAACGCCTGGGTGCCCTCATCGGACGATTCACACATCGATGAGGAGAAGTTGCATGTCGGACACCCCTGAGTCGCGCATCCCGCTCAAGCGAGCTCTGGTCTCGGTCTACGACAAGTCGGGCCTCGAGGACCTCGTCCGCGGGCTGCACGACGCCGGCGTGGCGCTGGTGTCGACCGGCGGTTCCGCGGCCCTGATCGAAGGGCTCGGCCTCCCGGTGACCAAGGTGGAGGACCTCACCGGGTTCCCCGAGTGCCTCGACGGCCGGGTCAAGACGCTGCACCCGAAGGTGCACGCGGGAATCCTGGCCGACCGCCGCCTCGACTCGCACGTCCAGCAGCTCGCCGAGCTCGGGGTGGAGCCGTTCGACCTGGTGGTCTCCAACCTCTACCCGTTCACGCAGACGGTCGCCTCGGGCGCCGCGCCCGACGAGTGCGTCGAGCAGATCGACATCGGCGGCCCGTCCATGGTCCGCGCCGCCGCGAAGAACCACCCCTCGGTCGCGATCGTGACCTCGCCGGACCGCTACGGCGACGTGCTCCGTGCCGCTGCCGAGGGCGGCTTCACGCTCGCCGAGCGGCAGCGGCTCGCCGCCGAGGCATTCGTGCACACCGCGACCTACGACGTCGCCGTCGCCTCCTGGATGGGCAACGTGCTGACCGACACCTCCGACGGCCCTGCTGGATCCGGGGGTGGCTTCCCCGCCTGGGTCGGCGCGACGTGGGACAAGGCCGCGGTGCTGCGGTACGGCGAGAACCCGCACCAGAGCGCCGCGCTCTACCTCAACGGGTTCGGCACCGGCCTGGCGCAGGCGACCCAGCTGCACGGCAAGGAGATGTCCTACAACAACTACGTCGACGCGGACGCCGCGCGCCGGGCGGCGTACGACTTCGACGAGCCGGCGGTCGCGATCATCAAGCACGCCAACCCGTGCGGCATCGCCGTCGGCGCCGACGTCGCCGAGGCCCACCGCAGGGCGCACGCGTGCGACCCGGTCTCCGCGTTCGGTGGCGTGATCGCGACCAACGTGCCGGTCTCGGTGGAGATGGCGCACCAGGTCGCGGAGGTCTTCACCGAGGTGGTCGTCGCCCCGGCGTACGACGACGGCGCCGTCGAGGTGCTGGCGGCGAAGAAGAACATCCGGCTGCTGGTGTGCGAGCCGCTGGGCCGCGGCGACGTCGAGACCCGACCGATCTCCGGAGGCCTGCTGATGCAGCAGCGCGACTACGTCGACGCCGAGGGGGACGACCCCTCGACCTGGACGCTCGCCACCGGCGAGGCCGCCTCCGACGAGGTGCTGGCGGACCTCGCGTTCGCCTGGAAAGCATGCCGCGCGGTGAAGTCCAACGCGATCCTGCTCGCGAAGGACGGCGCCTCGGTCGGCGTCGGCATGGGCCAGGTCAACCGCGTCGACTCGTGCAAGCTCGCCGTCGAGCGGGCGGGGGAGCGGGCCCCCGGCTCGGTGGCGGCGTCCGACGCGTTCTTCCCGTTCGAGGACGGCCCGCAGATCCTCATCGACGCCGGCGTGCGTGCCATCGTGCAGCCGGGCGGGTCGGTGCGCGACGAGCTCACCATCGAGGCGGCGCGGGCCGCGGGCGTCACGATGTACTTCACCGGCACGCGACACTTTTTTCACTGATCCGAGCACAACGTCATACGGTTCGTGGCCTAGGACCCACGTTCCGCATGACGTCCCACCGGAAGGGACCCGCATGACCGCACAGAAGCTGGACGGCTCCGCGACGGCGGCGGCCATCAAGGACGAGCTCAAGGCGCGGGTGGCCGCGCTGCGCGAGGCGGGCGTGGTCCCCGGCCTCGGCACGATCCTGGTGGGCGACGACCCGGGCTCGCGGTGGTACGTCAACGGCAAGCACAAGGACTGCGCCGAGGTCGGCATCGAGTCGATCCGGGTGGACCTGCCCGCCACCGCCACCCAGGAGGAGATCGAGGAGGCCGTCCACCGGCTCAACGCAGACCCGGCCTGCACCGGCTACATCGTGCAGCTGCCGCTGCCCAAGGGCCGCGACGAGAACCGGGTGCTGGGCCTGGTCGACCCCGCCAAGGACGCCGACGGCCTGCACCCCACGAACCTGGGGTGGCTGGTGCTCGGCAACGAGGCGCCGCTGCCGTGCACGCCGCACGGCATCGTCGAGCTGCTGCGCCGCCACGACGTCGAGCTCGCCGGCGCCGAGGTCGTGGTCGTCGGGCGCGGTGTCACCGTCGGGCGGCCGCTGGGACTGCTGCTGACCCGTCGTTCGGAGAACGCCACGGTCACCCTGTGCCACACCGGCACCCGCGACCTCGCCGCCCACGTGCGGCAGGCCGACATCGTGGTGGCCGCGGCCGGGGTGCCCGGGATCATCACCGCCGACATGGTCAAGCCCGGTGCGGCCGTGCTCGACGTGGGTGTCTCCCGGGTGGACGGGAAGCTGGCCGGTGACGTCGCGGACGACGTCTGGGAGGTCGCCGGCTGGGTGTCGCCGAACCCCGGCGGTGTCGGCCCGATGACCCGCGCGATGCTGCTGTCCAACATCGTCTCGATGGCCGAGAAGGCCCGGGGTTGACGGTCGGGCAGCCGGTGGTTGAGCCCTCGATGCCTGCGGAGGACGCCGACCCGGTGCAGGGGCGGCGGTACCCCTCCACGCTCGGGGGGATGTTCTACCTCGGTGTGCTGGCGGTGACCGGGGTCGGCATCGGCATCGTCTGGACCGGTGACTGGCGGCTCGGCATCCGCTGGATCGCCGCCGCACTCCTCTTCGCGGCCGTCGTGCGCCTGGTGCTGCCCGCGCGCGAGGCGGGCATGCTGGCCGTGCGCCACCGCATGGTCGACTGCCTCATGCTGGGCGGGGTCGGCGTGCTGCTGATCTTTCTGGCCAGCAGCATCCCCAACCAGCCGGTCTGACGCCGACCCGTCGCAGCTTCGCCGGGTACGGCGTCGACCTGTCGCAGCTTCACCGGGTACGGCGTCGACCTGTCGCAGCTTCACCGCGTACAACGCCGACCTGTCGCAGCCTCACCGGCAAATGCAGCGACCCGTCGCTCCTTCACCCCCGTGGGACGTGAAGGAGCGACGGGTCGAGGTGCCTGAGCCGTCGAGCTGCGACGGGTCGGCGTCAGATCAGGCCCAGCTCCGTGACGGCGTCGCGCTCCTCGGCGAGCTCGGCGACCGAGGCGTCGATCTTCGAGCGGGAGAAGTCGTCGATCTCGAGGCCCTGGACGATCTCCCAGCTCCCGTCCTTGGTGGTGACCGGGAAGGAGGAGATCAGGCCCTCGGGGACGCCGTACGAACCGTCGGAGGCGACGGCCATCGACACCCAGTTGTCGGCGGGCGAGCCGAGCAGCCAGTCGCGCGCGGCGTCGATCGTGGCGGAGGCGGCGGAGGCCGCCGAGGACGAGCCCCGCGCCTCGATGATCGCGGCGCCGCGCTTGGCCACGGTCGGGATGAAGTCGTTCTCGATCCAGGCCTGGTCGCCCACGACCTCGGCGGCGTTGCGCCCACCGATCTCCGCGTGGAAGACGTCGGGGTACTGGGTGGCGGAGTGGTTGCCCCAGATCGTCATCTTCTTGATGTCGGTGACGGCGGCGCCGGTCTTGGCGGCCAGCTGCGAGATCGCCCGGTTGTGGTCGAGGCGGGTCAGCGCGGAGAAGCGCTCCTTCGGGATGTCGGGGGCGTTCGACATCGCGATCAGGGCGTTGGTGTTGGCCGGGTTGCCGGTCACGCCGATCCGGATGTCGTCGGCGGCCACCTCGTTGAGCGCCTTGCCCTGCGCGGTGAAGATGGCGCCGTTGGCCGACAGCAGGTCGCCGCGCTCCATGCCCTTGGTGCGCGGGCGGGCGCCGACGAGCAGGGCCAGGTTGGCGCCGTCGAAGATGGTGTTGGCGTCGTCGCCGATCTCGACGCCGGCCAGGGTCGGGAACGCGCAGTCGTCGAGCTCCATGACGACACCCTCGAGGGCCTTCAGCGCCGGGGTGATCTCCAGCAGCCTCAGCTCGATGGGGCGGTCCGCGCCGAGCAGCGCGCCGCTGGCGAGGCGGAAGAGCAGGCTGTAGCCGATCTGGCCGGCGGCACCGGTGACGGCCACCTTGAGGGGAGTAGAGCTCACGTGGACTCCTTGTCGGACGGCGTGCCCGGGTCCGGGCAGACGGGGTGGATCTCGGGCCGACGCTAGCAGCGCGCCCGGGGGTGCTGCGACGGAGGTCCGCGCGGCCGGACACGGCCGGTGCGCCATGCTGCTGCCATGACCAGCAGGGGGACCGGCCCGGCCGTACGCCGCGTGCTCGCCGCGGCGGGCGCGGCGGCCGTGACGGCGATCGCGACCACGTCCTGCGCGGGCGGCCCGCCCACGGTGGCCCCTTCGGGTGTCGACGGGCTCGAGATCCCGACGCCCTCGGCCGACCCGGGCGACTTCGTGGACCACGTGGACAACCGCTGGTTCCCGCTGGAGCCGGGAACCGTGTGGACCTACCGGGGCACGCGGGACGGGGAGGCCCGGACCGAGGTCGTCACCGTCACCGACCGGACCCGGGTCGTGCAGGGGGTGTCGACGACGGTGGTGCAGGACGTGGTGACCAGCGCCCGCGGCGGGGTCGTGTCGAGGACGTTCGCGTGGTACGCCCAGGACGTCGACGGCAACGTGTGGAAGCTCGGCGCGAGTGCCCGGCCCCGGCGGGGCGACGGCTCGTGGGAGGCCGGCGTCGACGGGGCCGAGGCCGGGCTGGTCATGGCCGCCCGGCCGCGGGTGGGCGACGGCTACGCCCAGGAGCGCGCGCCCGGGGTCGCCGAGGACCGGTCCGAGGTGCTGTCGGTCAACGAGCAGCGCACCGTGCCCCTGGGGGAGTACGACGAGCTGGTGCAGACCGAGGACAGCTCGCTGCTGGACCCCGGCCTGGTCGAGCGGAGGTACTACGCGCCGGGGGTCGGTCTGGTCTTCGTCGAGACCGTCGCGGGAGGGACCGGGAGCTCGGAGCTGGTGGCGCTGGACCACGACTGAGGTCGACTGCCGGGATCAGCCCGTCGGCGAGGTCGTCGCGGGTGCGGACGGTGACGTGGGCACGGACGTGCTCGGGGCCGCCGGCGTGGGCACCGGGGCGGTGCTGGAGCCGGACGGCGACCCGGTGGGCGCCTCGGTCGGCTGCTCGGAGGGCGACTCCTGGACCGAGGGCTCCTCTGAGGGCTGGTCGGTCGGCGAGGTCTGCTCGTCGTTCGGCACCTGGTCGTCGTGCGACGAGCCGTGGGAGCCGCCCCCGATCCGGGTGATGGTCGTGCCGCCGTCCCCGTCGGTGCCCCCGGTGATCGCCGAGACCGGCTCGCCCGCCACCAGCTCGAACGTGGTGATCGCGACGACGGTGGCCGCGAAGAGTCCGGCGGCGAACAGCGAGATCCGCTTCCACGGGAGCGCGGCGAGACGCTCCTGCCAGCCGGGGCCGGCCTGCCGACCGCCCGCCGCGGCCAGGTCCCGCTCCGCCTCGGCCAGCCGCTGCTGCGCGCGGGTCAGGCCCGCGTCGACCCGGTGGTCGCCGGCCTCGTGCCGGCTCTCCGCCATGGCCACCTCGGCCTGGGCGACCCCGACCTTGCGCCGGGCAGCGGCCTGGGCCCGGGTCAGGTGTTCACGGCTGCGACCGAGGCCCTGCCGGTAGACCGCGCCCCCGACCGTCGCGACCACGCTGCCGAGCGCGGCGCCGACGATGGTGCCCGCCGCGCCGAGGGTCGAGAGCAGCACGGCGGAGGACACCGCCGCGAGGGCTCCCGAGACCGTCGTGAGCCAGTCGATCTCGAACCGCTGGCTGGTGTGCTCGGTCATCTCGGTCCAGTATGCAGACCGCTCCGCGAGCCCCCGCCGGCCGCGGGCTCAGCTCACTGGCCGGGCGGGCGGATCTGGGTGCCCTGGTCGCCGTCGGCCGGCGGCCACTGCTGGCCACCCTGCTGCGGCGCCTGCGGCTGCTGCTGGGCGGGCACCCACTGCTGGGTGTGCGGGTCCCACTGCCAGCCGTCCTGGATGATCGGCTCGCTGCCCCAGCCCGCCTGCTGCTCCTGCTGACCCTGCGCTGCCTGCGCCTGCGCCTCGGCGGCCTGGGCCTGGACGGCGGGGTTCTCCTGGTTCCACTCCTGCTGGTAGGCGTCCGGGGCGCCGTAGCCGGGCACCGCGGTCGCGGCCGGCCGCGAGAAGCTGAGCCCGGAACCCGGCACGGGCTCGCTGCCCTGGCCGAACAGCAGGGCGTACGTCGTGCCGGCGATCGCTGCACCGGCCAGCGGCGCGAGGATGAAGAGCCAGAGCTGGACGACGGCGTCGGTGCCGGCGAAGACGGCGACCCCGATCGAGCGGGCCGGGTTCACCGAGGTGCCCGTGGCGCCGATCGAGGCGAGGTGGATCATCGTGAGCGACAGGCCGATGGCCAGCGGCGCCAGCGCGGGGTGCTCGTTGCGGGGGTCGGTGACGGCGAGGATGACCCAGACGAAGACCGCGGTCATCAGCATCTCGAGCAGGAACGCCGCCCACCACGCGTAGCCGCTGCCCGCGTCGCCGAAGGAGTTCTGGCCCATGTTGCCCTCGGCGTCGAAGCCGCTGTAGCCGTGCATGAGCGTGAACAGCACGAGCCCGGCCGCGAGCGCGCCGCCGAGCTGGGCGGCGACGTACACCGGGACCTGGCTCCACGACATCCGGCCGCCCATGGCGGCGCCGATCGAGACCGCGGGGTTGAAGTGACCGCCGGACACGCGGCCCACGGCGTAGATCATCACCAGGACGGTCAGGCCGAACGCGAGCGCGGTGCCGACGTAGTCACCGCCGCTGATCAGGACGGTGCCGCAGCCGAAGAACACGAGGACGAAGGAGCCGAGGATCTCGGCGGCGAGCTTCTGGGCGGTGGTGGACATCTCTGCCATCGGGTGGCCTCCCCGTGCGCGCGGCCCCGGCGGTCGGGACTCGTGAGCAACTCTAGTGCCGCCGGACCCGCGTTGCCGGGAGCGCGGACGGGTGCAACGCTGATCGGGTCGCACCCGTCAGGTATCTTGACGTCAAGAAATAATCCCTCGTCTCAGGAGTCGCCGAAGCCCATGGCCAAGATCATCTACACGCACACGGACGAGGCGCCGCTGCTCGCGACGTACTCCTTCCTGCCGATCATCCAGGCGTACGCCGCCCAGGCGGGCGTCGAGGTCGAGACCCGGGACATCTCCCTCGCCGGCCGGATCATCGCGCAGTTCCCCGAGCGGCTCACCGAGGAGCAGCGCCTCGACGACGCCCTCGCCGAGCTCGGCGAGCTGGCGACCAGGCCCGAGGCCAACATCATCAAGCTGCCCAACATCTCCGCCTCCATCCCGCAGCTCAAGGCCGCGGTCAAGGAGCTGCAGGAGAAGGGCTACGACCTCCCGAACTACCCCGAGAACCCGCAGTCCGAGGAGGACAAGGAGATCCGGGCGAAGTACGACAAGGTCAAGGGCTCCGCGGTCAACCCGGTGCTGCGCGAGGGCAACTCCGACCGCCGCGCGCCCGCCTCGGTGAAGAACTACGCCAAGGCCCACCCGCACCGCATGGGCGCGTGGACGCCGGACTCGAAGACCAACGTCGCGACCATGGGCAAGGACGACTTCTTCTCGAACGAGTTGTCGGTGGTGATCCCGGCCGACGACACCCTGACCATCAAGCACGTCGCCGCCGACGGCACCGAGACCGTGCTCAAGGACGGCATCCAGGTCCTCGCGGGTGAGGTCGTGGACGGCACGTTCATGAACGTCGCCGCCCTGCGCCGCTTCCTCACCGAGCAGATCGCCCGCGCCAAGGCCGAGGACGTGCTCTTCTCGGTGCACCTGAAGGCCACCATGATGAAGGTCTCGGACCCGATCATCTTCGGCCACGTCGTGCAGGCGTTCTTCCCCACGCTCTTCGAGCAGTACGGCGAGGCGTTGGCCGCGGCGGGCATCTCGCCCAACGACGGCCTCGGCGCCCTCCTCGGTGCGGTCAAGGACCTGCCCGAGGGTGACGCCATCAAGTCGGCCGTCGAGGCCGGCCTGGCCGACGGCCCGGCGATGGCGATGGTCGACTCCGACAAGGGCATCACCAACCTGCACGTGCCGTCCGACGTGATCATCGACGCCTCCATGCCGGCGATGATCCGCACCTCGGGCCACATGTGGGGCCCCGACGGCAACGAGGCCGACACCCTCGCGGTGATCCCGGACTCGTCCTACGCGCGGGTCTACCAGACCGTCATCGACGACTGCCGCGCCCACGGTGCCTTCGACCCCGCGACCATGGGCTCGGTGCCGAACGTCGGCCTGATGGCCAAGGCGGCGGAGGAGTACGGCTCCCACGACAAGACCTTCGAGGTCCCCGCGGCCGGCAGGATGCAGGTCGTCAACGGCGCCGGTGAGGTGCTGATCGAGCACGACGTCGAGCCGGGCGACATCTGGCGTGCCTGCCAGACCAAGGACGCCCCGATCCGCGACTGGGTCAAGCTGGCCGTCACCCGGGCCCGCGCGACCGGCGCACCGGCGGTCTTCTGGCTCGACGAGCACCGCGCCCACGACGCCAACCTGATCGCGAAGGTGAAGGAGTACCTCCCCGAGCACGACACGGAGGGCCTGACCATCGAGATCATGGCCCCCGCCGAGGCCACGGCGTACTCCCTCGAGCGGATCCGCAAGGGCGAGGACACCATCTCCGTCACCGGCAACGTGCTGCGCGACTACAACACCGACCTGTTCCCGATCCTCGAGCTCGGCACGTCGGCGAAGATGCTCTCGGTCGTGCCACTGATGAACGGTGGTGGCCTCTTCGAGACCGGCGCCGGTGGCTCGGCGCCCAAGCACGTCCAGCAGCTGGTCAAGGAGAACTACCTGCGCTGGGACAGCCTCGGTGAGTTCTTCGCCCTCGCCGCGTCGTTCGAGCACCTCGCCGGGTACGCCGACAACCCGCGCGCCCAGGTCCTCGCCGACACCCTCGACAAGGCGACCGGCACGTTCCTCGAGCAGGACAAGTCGCCGACCCGCAGGGTCGGTGGCATCGACAACCGGGGCTCGCACTTCTACCTGGCGCTCTACTGGGCCCAGGAGCTGGCGAACCAGTCCGACGACGCCGAGCTCGCCGCCGCCTTCAAGCCCCTCGCCGAGACGCTGAGCAGCAAGGAGCAGCAGATCGTCGAGGAGCTCGTCGCCGTCCAGGGCTCGCCGGCCGACATCGGCGGCTACTACCAGCCGGACGACGAGAAGGCCGACCACGTGATGCGTCCCTCGAAGACGCTGAACGAGGCCCTCGCGACGCTCTGATCCACGCGCCGAGTCGGCGTGGATGCACCCCAGGTGGGTACATCTGCGCCGACTCGGCATTGCTGGACGATCCGCGCCGACTCGGGGGGCGACATGACGGGGCTGCTGCGCCGGCTCGTGCCGGGCGCGCTCATCCACGCGGGGCTGGCGCTGCCCCCGGCCCGGGCGCGGGTGCTGGCGCTCGCCGCCGGCGTGGCGGGCAACCTGGTGCCGGTGTGGTCGGTGCTGCGCGGCGACCTCACGCTCGGTGACGTCTTCCTCGTCTACTGGTGCGAGAACGTCGTCTTCTGGCTGGTCAGCACCGTCAAGGTCGCGACCGTGCGCGATCCGCGCCGGCGCACCGCGATCACCAACCCGTTCGTGTTCGGCCTCCACTACGGCGCCTTCACCGCGGGCCAGGGGGCGATCGCCCTCGACCTCGCCCAGCGGACCGGGGTCCACGGCGGTCCGTGGCAGTGGGCGCTCACCGCGAGCGGGATCGCCGCCGGACACCTCGTCGCCCTGTGGCTGGGCTGGTTCGGCAACCGCGAGCGCGACGTGGTGAGCAGCCGGGTGGTCGCCGCGCTGCCCTACGCCCGTCTGGGGGTCCTGCAGGCGGGGGTCCTGGTCGGCGGCGCACTGCTGGTCGAGCACCCGGACGGAGCCGGGGGAGCCGCGCTCTGGCCGGTCGTCCTGCTGTGCGCCGGGAAGCTCGTGGTCGACGTCGCGCTCGACCTCCACGAGTGGTTCGTGGTCGTGCCGCGTCGGCAGCGGATGGGGGACCGTCCGCTTCCGGAGCCGCCGGCCCGGCAGCGGCCGGGCCGGCACGCGTCGGTCCTCGAGGAGTAGCAGCTCGACGGAATAGGCGCAGGCCCGGGTCTGGTTGGAGAATGAGAGTGCTGCGTACGCCGTCAGCCCGTCCCTCGCACCCGACCAGGAAGACTCACCTTCCGTCATGACGACGACCGCGCCCAACCCCACCGAGACCGCCGCCCCCGCCGGCCACTTCCTCCTCGCCGTGCTCGCCCTCGCGATGGGCGGCTTCGCCATCGGGACCACCGAGTTCGTGACGATGGGCCTGCTGCCCCAGGTCGCCGACGGCGTCGATGCCTCCATCCCCCGCGCGGGCCACCTGATCTCGGCGTACGCGCTCGGCGTCGTGGTCGGGGCCCCCGTCCTGGCGTTCTTCGGTGCCCGGTGGCCGCGCCGGGGCCTGCTGGTCGCGCTGATGCTGGCGTACGCCGTCTTCAACGCCGCGAGCGCGCTGGCCACCGACTTCCACCTGCTGTTCGTGGCGCGCTTCCTCGACGGCCTCCCGCACGGTGCCTACTTCGGGGTGGCCTCGCTCGTGGCCGCCACCATGGCGCCGGCCGGTCGCAAGGGCCGGGCGGTCGCGCTGGTCATGCTCGGACTGTCGGTCGCCAACGTGGTCGGCGTCCCCGCCGCCACCTGGCTGGGGCAGCACCTCGGCTGGCGGTCGGCGTACTTCGCCGTGGCCGCGCTCGCGCTGCTCACCGTCGTGATGGTGCTGGCGTTCGTGCCGTCGTGCCCCGGCGACCCGGAGGCGACCGGCCGCCGCGAGCTGGCGGCGTTCTCCAAGCCGCAGGTCTGGCTGACCCTGCTGGCCGGCGCCATCGGCTTCGGCGGCATGTTCGCGGTCTACTCCTACATCTCACCCACGCTGACCGACGTCGGCGGTCTGTCCGAGTCCTCGGTCCCGGTCGCCCTCTTCGTGTTCGGCCTCGGCATGGTCGCCGGCACCTGGCTTGCGGGGGAGCTGGCCGACTGGTCGATCTTCCGCTCGCTGCTGATCGGCTCGGGTGGCATGGGCCTGGTGCTGGTGCTCTTCTGGGTGGCCGCGCCGCACGGCTGGTGGTCGCTGGTGCCGGTCTTCCTCATCACCGTCCTGGGCTCGGTCCTGGTGGTCAACCTGCAGCTGCGGCTGATGGACGTCGCGGGCGACGCGCAGACCCTCGGGGCGGCGATGAACCACGCCTCGCTCAACGTGGCGAACGCGCTGGGGGCGTGGCTCGGCGGACTGGTGATCGCCGCCGGTCTCGGCTACCGGGCGCCGGCCCTCGTCGGGGTTGCGCTGTCGGCCGCGGGGCTGCTGGTCATCCTCGCCTCCGCGGCGGTTCACGTGCGCGAGCGGACCTCGGTGGCGAGCAGGTCGTAGGCCGCCAGGTCCACCGCGGTGCCGTCGCCGGTGCGGGCGGCGAGCCGGTGCAGGCCGATCGGCTTCATGCCGAGCGTCTCGAGGACCCGTCGGGAGCCGACGTTCGGCACCGAGGCGTACGCCGAGAGCCGCTCGAGGCCGAGGGTCTCGAAGGCGTGCCGGACGGCCAGCCCGGCGGCCCGCGTGGTGAGTCCGCGGCCGCGCGCCTCGGGGTGGGCCCAGTAACCGACCTCGGGCTCACCGTCCATCCGGTAGAGCCCGACCACGCCGAGCAGCCGGTCGTCGTCGGCGGCGCAGAAGGCCCACGTGATGGTTTGGTTGGACGCCAGCCGCTCCTGGACGGTCTCGAGGTAGGCGCGTCCCTCGGCCTCGCCCGGGTCCCGCGGCATGAACGCCAGCCAGTACTGGGTGTCCGGGTCGCCGATCCCCTCCACGACCCGTGGCACGTCGGCGTCGGTGAACGGCCGCAGCCGGACGCCGTCACCCTCCACGACCGGGTTGTCGAGCCAGGTCGTCCGGGGCTCGCGCGGCTCGTCTCGCAGGAGCACCCCGACCCAACCGTCGAGCAGCTCGCCGCGCTGCGGCAGCCACGAGCGCAGCGTGCCGTCGAAGGAGAAACCCAGCCTCCACGCCAGCTTCCGGGAGGCCCAGTTGCCCCGGTCGGCCCACCAGACCACGGTCCGCAGGCCCTGCTCGGTGAACCCCCACTCCAGCAGCAGCCGCAGCGCCCGCTCCATCGAACCGGTGCCGCGCACCCACGGGTGGGAGCCGAACGCCACCTCGGCGCGGTCGGCACCCTCGGGGCGCAGCGAGATCGTGCCGGCGTACCGCCCGTCGACCTCGACCGCGAAGCCCCACTCCGAGTCGTCCGTCCAGCCCTTCGGCATGATCTCGCCGACGAACGTGTGGGCGTGGTCCATGGAGTAAGGCACCGGCACCTGGGTCCAGCGCTGCGACTGCGGGTCCTGGCTCTGCTCGTACGCTCCCTGCGCGTCCTCGGCCCGGTGTGGGCGGATGGTCACGGTGCCGTCGGTGAGCGTGGGTGCCTGCGCCATGGCGGAACCCTGCCAACGGCCGGTCCGCAGCGGCAACCGGATATGCCTCCCTCCCGCGGGAGCAGGTCCCCAGAACGGGCGATGGCACCTTCCTGGCCGGAGTACTCCAATAGGGGGAGGCCCAGGCGGGGGAGAAACAGGTGTGCGCCATGACCCAGCCCTACGCCGGACTCACCGTACGACCCGGGGACCACGGGTACGACGAGGCCAGACGCGTCTTCAACGGACTCGTCGACCGCCGACCGGAACGGATCCTGCGTCCCTCGGACACCGCCGAGGTGGCGGCGGCGGTGCGCTCCGTCGTGGACGCCGGCCAGCCGCTCACCGTGTACGGCGGCGGCCACGGCGTCATCGGCTCGGCGGTCGTCGACGGGGCCGTGTGCCTCGACCTGCGCGCCCTGGCCGGGGTCGAGGTGCGACCCGAGGAGCGGATCGCGAAGGTCGGCGGCGGGGCGACCTGGGGCCAGGTCGACGCGGCCACCCAGGAGCACGGGCTGGCCGTCACCGGCGGCCGCGTCACCACCACGGGAGTCGCCGGGCTGACCCTGGGGTCGGGGAGCGGATGGCTCGAGCGCCGGTGCGGGCTGACCTGCGACAGCCTGCTGTCGATGCGGGTGGTGACCGCCGACGGCCGGGTGGTGACCGCCTCGGCCGAGGAGAACCCCGACCTGTTCTGGGCGCTGCGCGGTGGCGGCGGGAACTTCGGCGTGGTCACCGAGTTCACCTTCGCCCTGCACGAGGTGGGGCCCCTGGTCCTCGGCGGGATGCTGCTGTACCCCGGATCCATGGCGAGGGACCTGATCGCGTTCTGGCGGGACCTGGTGCAGGACGCTCCCGACGCCCTCGGCTCGGGCGTGGCGCTGGTGACCGCTCCGCCGGCCGAGTTCGTCCCCGAGCCGGCGCGCGGGCAGCCGGCCGCCGGCGTGGTCATCTGCTGGGCGGGCGACATCGCGGAAGGCGAGGCGTTCCTCGCGCCGTTGCGGGCGTTCGGCCCGCCCGCGGTCGACCTGGTGCAGCCGATGCCCTACACCGCGGTCCAGCAGCTGCTCGACCAGGCCAACCCGTCGGGCATGTACAACTACTGGAGCGGCGACTTCCTGGCCGAGCTGCCCGACGAGGCCGTCGACCGGCTGGTGGCACAGGCCCAGCCGGCGCCCTCGCCGATGACCCAGATCATCCTGGTCCAGGGAGGCGGTGCGATCTCGCGGGTGGGCGAGGACGAGACCGCGTTCGGGCAGCGGCAGGCGCCGTACAACCTGCACTACCTGGGCATGTGGCCGCCCGACCACGCCGAGGACCAGCGCAACATCTCCTTCATCCGCGAGCTGGCGGCGGCGATGAAGCCGTGGACGACCGGCAACGCCTACCTGAACTACATCGGCGAGGAGGGGCTGAGCAGGGTGGAGGCGGCCTTCGGGCCGGAGAAGTTCGCCCGGCTGCAGGCGATCAAGGACGTCTGGGACCCCACCAACGTGTTCCGGCACAACCAGAACATCCCGCCCTCCCGGGAGTCCGTCCCGGCCGCCGCCGGGGGCGCGACCGCCGGCTGAGCCGCTCCGGACGGGGCCGACTCCCCGGATGAGCGCCCGACGAGGCGATCGGGGAGAATGGGGGCATGTCCACCGCAACCGCACCCGAGGTCACCGCTGCGGCCTCCGGGACCGCCCGGCCGCGCGTGCTCTCGGGCATCCAGCCCACGGCCGACTCGTTCCACTTCGGCAACTACCTCGGCGCGCTGCGTCAGTGGGTGGACCTGCAGGAGGACTACCAGCCGTTCTTCTTCATCGCCGACCTGCACGCGATCACCGTCGAGCAGGACCCCAAGGTGCTGCGCGAGCGCTGCCTGCGCGCCGCCGCCCAGCTGCTGGCCATGGGCATCGACCCCGAGCGCTCGGCGATCTTCATCCAGAGCCAGGTGCCCGCCCACGCCCAGCTGGGCTGGATCCTGCAGTGCCTGACCGGCTTCGGCGAGGCCCGCCGGATGACGCAGTTCAAGGACAAGTCGGCCAAGGGCGGCGAGGGTGCCGCCAGCGTCGGGCTGTTCACCTACCCGGTCCTGCAGGCGGCCGACATCCTGCTCTACCGCCCGCACTTCGTCCCGGTCGGTGAGGACCAGCGTCAGCACCTCGAGCTGACCCGGGACCTCGCCCAGCGCTTCAACCACCGCTACAAGAAGACCTTCCGGCTGCCCGAGCCGTACATCCTCAAGGCCACCGCGAAGATCGCCGACCTGCAGGACCCGACCTCGAAGATGTCGAAGTCCGCGTCCTCCCCGGCCGGCATCATCGAGATGCTCGACGACCCGAGGGCGAGCGCCAAGAAGATCCGCTCCGCGGTCACCGACTCGGGCTCGGAGATCCGGTTCGACGCGGACGAGAAGCCGGGCGTCAGCAACCTGCTGACCATCTACTCGGCGCTGACCGGCCGACCGATCGCCGAGCTCGAGGGCGACTTCGCGGGTCGCGGCTACGGCGACCTCAAGAAGGAGCTGGCCGAGGTGGTCGTCGACTTCGTCACCCCGTTCCGGGAGCGCACGCTCGAGCTGCTCGACGACCAGGCCCACCTCACCGAGGTGCTGCGCCGCGGTGCGGAGCGGGCGAACGCGGTCGCGGAGGCGACGCTGCGTGACGTCTACCAGCGGGTCGGCTTCGTCGCCCCGGCCCAGTAGGGTCGGTGGACGCCGTGACGCGAGGAGGGACGACCTAGATGCCGACGATCGGAGTGGCCCTGGCCATCCCCGAGCCCTGGGCGACGCAGCTGCAGGACTACCGCACGGCCATCGGTGACACGACCGCGACGATGATCCCCACCCACATCACGCTGGTGCCGCCGACCGAGGTTTCCGACGACGACCTGGTGACCATCGAGAAGCACCTCGAGGAGGTCGCCTCCGACTCCCGGCGCTTCGGCGTGCACCTGCGCGGCACCGGCACCTTCCGCCCGGTCTCCCCGGTCGTGTTCGTCACCGTGGCCGAGGGCATCTCCTCCTGCGAGCAGCTGGCCGGCGCCGTGCGCCGCGGTCCGCTCGACGTCGACATCGCGTTTCCGTACCACCCCCACGTCACCGTCGCCCACCACCTCGCGGACGACCTCCTCGACCAGGCGTTCGAGGACCTCGCCGGCTTCGAGTGCGAGTTCGCCGTCGAGGACTTCCACCTCTACGTCCACGACGAGCGGGCGGGGTGGCAGCCGACCCGCGACTTCCGCCTGACCGGCCACGTCGACTGACACGATGCCCTCCCTGAAGCAGCGCGTCGGGGCGCGGCTCGCCGCCCTGCGTGCCCGCCGACCGCTGGTCGACCACGCCGTGCGCACGCAGGAGCACTACGGCGCGGTGAAGGCGGGCCAGCAGGCCGGCGCGGTCACCTACTTCGGGTTCCTGTCGTTCTTCCCGATCCTGGCGCTCTCGTTCTTCGTCGTCGGCTGGATCGCGAAGGTGTACGACGGCGCGCGCGGCGACCTGCGCAGGGCGCTCAACAGCGTCATGCCCGGCCTGGTGGGGACCGGTGACAACCAGGTCCAGATCCAGGACATCGAGGCGGCCGCGGCGACCCTGGGAGCCGTCGGTGCGGTCATCCTCCTGTACTCCGGCCTGGGCTGGCTGGCCGCGATGCGCGACGCCCTCGTCGTGGTCTTCGAGGTGCCGGCGAAGGAACAGCCGAGCTTCCTGCTCGGCAAGCTCCGCGACCTGGCCACGCTGGCGCTCATCGGCCTGATCCTGCTGCTCTCCGTCGCCGTCGCCGGCCTGGTCGGCGGGTTCTCCCAGGACCTGCTCGGGTGGGTCGGGCTCGGCAGCGAGCTCGACTGGCTGGTCAAGCTCCTGACGGTGGTCCTCGGGCTCTCGGCGAACATGCTTCTGTTCTTCACGATGTTCGTGCTGCTGGCCGAGCCCCGCACCCCGCGCCGCTCGCTGTGGTCGGGGGCGCTGCTCGGCGCGGTCGCCTTCGAGGCGCTCAAGCAGATCTCCGGGCTGCTGATCAGGTCCGCCCAGGGCAACCCGGCGTTCCAGGCGTTCGGGATCGCGCTCATCGTCCTGGTCTGGATCAACTACTTCTCCCGGGTGGTGCTCTACGCCGCGGCCTGGGCCCACACCTCCGCGGCGGCCCGGGCCCAGCGGGTCGCCGAGCCCGCGGCGCCCCTGCAGGGGCCGCAGACGCCCGCCCTGACCGAGGTGACCCGCTCCGAGGCGACCCGGCCCGGGTGGGTCGTCCCCTTCGCCGCCGGGGGCGCCACGGCGCTCGCGGCGGTCGCCGTACTCAGGAACCGAAACCCGAAGGACGACTCGTGAAGCTCGAGCGCAAGCACGGCTGGCTGCTGCTCGCCGTGGCCGCCTGGAACGTCGTGATCTGGCTGATGTTCGCCAAGAACCTCTCCGCGGCGCACGCCTCGGGGGAGGACCGCCCGACCGGCTACTGGGTCGCCCACACGGTCCTGATCGTCGTGGACCTCGTCATCGCGGTGGTGCTGGCCCGCCTGGCGCTCAAGATCCTCCGCCGGCCTGCCGCTTCCTGACCCAGGCAGGCAACGCCGAGTCGGCGCTCGTTGACACCCAGATGCAGCGAGCCGGCGCGGCCGCGCCCTCGAGGGTGCAGCAGCGCCGGCTCGTCGGCGGTTCTCGTCAGTGACCGTGCCGCATGGCGGCGTGGAGGTCCCAGTTGAGGCGGGAGATCACGTCGAGCGGGATCTCCTTGGGGCAGGCGGCGGTGCACTCACCGATGTTGGTGCAGCCACCGAAGCCCTCGTGGTCGTGCTGGGCGACCATGTTGACCACGCGGTTGTCGCGCTCGGGCTGGCCCTGCGGCAGCTCGCCGAGGTGGGTGACCTTGGCGCCCATGAACAGCGAGGCCGAGCCGTTGGGGCAGGCCGCCACGCAGGCGCCGCAGCCGATGCAGGTGGCGACGTTGAACGCGCGCATCGCGTCGTCCCGGGGGACCGGCACCGAGTGCGCCTCCGGGGCCGAGCCGGTGTTCACCGAGATGTAGCCGCCGGCCTGGATGATCCGGTCGAACGCGCCACGGTCGACGACGAGGTCCTTCATCACCGGGAACGCGTCGGAGCGCCACGGCTCGATGACGATCTCGTCGCCGTCCTTGAAGGAGCGCATGTGCAGCTGGCAGGTGGTGGTGACCTCGGGGCCGTGCGCCTGGCCGTTGATCATCAGCCCGCACATGCCGCAGATGCCCTCGCGGCAGTCGGAGTCGAACGCGACCGGGTCCTCGCCCTTGGCGATGAGGTCCTCGTTGAGCACGTCGAGCATCTCGAGGAACGACATGTCCTCGGAGACCCCGTCGAGCTCGTAGGTGTGCATGGCGCCCTGGGAGGCCGCGTCGGCCTGGCGCCAGATCTTGAGGGTGAGTCTCACTTGTAGCTCCGCTGCTTCATCTCGATGGCCGTGTAGACGAGGTCTTCCTTGTGCAGGACGGGCAGCTCACCGTCACCGGCGAACTCCCACGCGGCGACGTAGGCGAAGGTCTCGTCGTGGCGCAGCGCCTCGCCGTCCTCGGTCTGCGACTCGGCCCGGAAGTGGCCGCCGCAGGACTCGCGGCGGTTCAGGGCGTCGATGCACATCAGCTCGCCGAGCTCGAAGAAGTCGGCCACGCGGCCCACCTTCTCCAGCGACTGGTTGACGCTCTCGTTGGTGCCGAGGACCTTCACGTTGCGGTGGAAGTCGTCCTTGAGGGTGCGGATCAGGTCGATGGCCTTCTTCAGGCCGTCCTCGCTGCGCTCCATGCCGCAGTACTCCCACATGATGTTGCCGAGCTCGCGGTGGTAGGAGTCGACGCTGCGGGTGCCGTTGTTGTTGAGGAAGTGGTCGATCCGCGACCGGACGGTCTGCTCGGCCTCCACGACCGCCGGGTGGTCCTCCGCGACCTTCTCGAACGGGCCGTCGGCCAGGTAGTCGCGGATGGTGTGGGGGAGGACGAAGTAGCCGTCGGCCAGGCCCTGCATCAGCGCCGAGGCACCGAGGCGGTTCGCGCCGTGGTCGGAGAAGTTCGCCTCGCCCGTCACGAACAGGCCCGGGATCGTGGACTGCAGGTCGTAGTCGACCCACAGTCCGCCCATCACGTAGTGCACGGCCGGGTAGATGCGCATCGGCACCTCGTACGGGTTCTCACCCGTGATCCGCTCGTACATGTCGAAGAGGTTGTCGTACTTCTCCTCGATGCCTGCCTTGCCCAGGCGCTCGATCGCGGCGCTGAAGTCGAGGTAGACACCCCGGCGGACGCCGTCGACCTCGGGGCCGACGCCGCGGCCCTCGTCGCAGACGTTCTTGGCCGCACGCGAGGCGATGTCGCGGGGGACCAGGTTGCCGAAGGAGGGGTAGATCCGCTCCAGGTAGTAGTCGCGGTCCTCCTCGGGGATGTCCCGCGGGTCCTTGGTGCAGTCCGCCTGGTTCTTCGGCACCCAGATCCGGCCGTCGTTGCGCAGCGACTCCGACATCAGGGTCAGCTTCGACTGGTGCGAGCCGGAGACCGGGATGCAGGTGGGGTGGATCTGCGTGTAGCAGGGGTTGGCCATGTAGGCGCCCTTGCGGTGCGCGCGCCACGAGGCGGTGACGTTGCAGCCCATCGCGTTGGTCGACAGGTAGAAGACGTTGCCGTAGCCACCGCTGGCGAGGACCACGACGTCGGCGAGGTGGGTCTCGATCTCGCCGGTGACCATGTCGCGGGCGATGATGCCGCGGGCCTTGCCGTCGACGACGATCAGCTCGAGCATCTCGTGCCGGGTGTACGTCGTGACCGTGCCGGCCGCCACCTGGCGCTCGAGCGCCTGGTAGGCCCCGAGCAGCAGCTGCTGGCCCGTCTGGCCGCGTGCGTAGAAGGTGCGGGAGACCTGCACGCCGCCGAAGGAGCGGTTGTCGAGCAGGCCGCCGTACTCACGGGCGAAGGGGACGCCCTGCGCGACGCACTGGTCGATGATGTTCACGCTGACCTCGGCCAGGCGGTACACGTTCGACTCGCGCGAGCGGTAGTCGCCGCCCTTGACCGTGTCGTAGAAGAGACGGTGGACCGAGTCGCCGTCCTCCTTGTAGTTCTTGGCCGCGTTGATGCCGCCCTGGGCCGCGATCGAGTGGGCGCGACGCGGGGAGTCCTGGTAGCAGAAGGACTTCACCACGTAGCCAGCCTCGCCGAGGGTGGCGGCGGCGGACGCGCCGGCCAGGCCGGTGCCGACGATGATCACCGAGAGCTTGCGGCGGTTGGCCGGGTTGACCAGCCGCGCCTCGAACTTGCGGGTGCTCCAGCGGTCGCTGATCGGGCCGCCGGGCGCCTTGGTGTCGGCGATCGGGTCTCCGGGGCGGTAGTAGCCGACGGCGTCGTCGCCGTGCTCGCCCGGCGCGTCGTGGGACGGGTCGGACGTGGTGGTGGTGTCCGGGAACTCAGTCATGGGCAGCCCTTACTTGGTGATGACGCCGGCGAGGACGAAGACCGGGACGAGGGAGAAGCCGCCGGCGATGACCACCGCGACGATCCAGCCCAGGGTCTTCGCGTTGCGGCGCGCCTTGGCGTTGTTGGTGAGGCCGAGGGTCTGCGCGGAGCTCCACACACCGTGGTGCAGGTGCAGCGCGAGCGCGGCCATGGCGACCAGGTAGATCAGCGTCAGCCACCACACGTCGAAGGAGTCGACGAGGAGGTTGTACGGGTCGTTGGTGGCGCCGCCGGAGACGTTCACCTTGCCGATCGTGAAGTTCAGCAGGTGCCAGACGATGAAGATCAGCAGCGTCAGCCCGCCCCAGCGCATGAAGCGCGAGGAGAACGACGAGGCGACGTTCTTCTTCACCTGGTACTTCACCGTGCGGGCCTTGCCGGCCCGGTGCCACAGCGTCACCGCGGCGTACACGTGCACGACCAGCGAGACGACCAGCACCGCGCGGATCACCCACAGCAGGCCCTCGCGCGGCAGCATCGGCTCACCGATGGTGCGCAGGTGCTCGGCGTACTCGTTGTACGCGTCGTGCCCGGCGAAGGCCTTCAGGTTGCCGTACATGTGCAGGAGCACGAAGAGGATGAAGATGATGCCGCTGACTGCCATCAGCATCTTCAGGGCGATGGTCGAGCGCGTCGAGCGCGCTCCCTTGACAAGGGTCGTCGTTGCCACGAGACGCCACGGTACCGTCCGGAGTTCCCCCGAATGACCGCGGGGCGTGTGAGATAAGTCCGGTTACCGGGCAGTCAGGTCAGGCCGGGAGCGCCGCCCGCGGGCGACGGCCCGCCAGCGGGCGGTAGTGGGACTCGACCAGCTCGTCGACCGCCACCCGCCAGCTGCGGGTCATGGAGAGCTCGCGGGCCCGCTGACCGAGCAGCCACCGGTGCGGGTCCGCCGCGACGGCGGCGACCGCCCGCGCCGGTCCGCGTGGGTCGTCCGGATCGTGCAGCAGCCCGGTCTCCAGGTGCCGGACCACCCGCGCCGAGCCGGCCGAGCGGGCGGCCACGACCGGGATCCCGCTGGCCGCGGCCTCGCGCACGGCGTCGCAGCAGCCTTCCTCCGCCCCCGGGTGGACCAGCAGGTCCAGCGACGCGAGGGCCACCGCGAGGTGGCCGGTGTCGAGGTGGCCGCAGAAGGCCGCGTCCGGGAGCCGGCTCCGGAGCCAGCCCCGCAGCGGCCCGTCCCCGATCACGACCGGGCGGATTCCGGGCACGGTGGCCAGGGTCGCGAGGCGGCGTACGCCGTGGTGGGCCTCGAGGTCGCCCGCGAAGCCCACCACGACCAGCGGCCCCCCGTGCCGCTGGTGCCCGCTGCGTGAGCGGGCGCGCGACCAGCGGGCGTGCAGCCACGGGTCGCGCAGTCCGGGGTTGAAGGCATCGGTGTCGACGCCGGGGAGCCAGTCGCCGTCCGGGTCGTACGTCGGGATGCCCAGCCGCCGCGCCGCCAGGCGAGCCGCGCCCCCGAGCGGACCCGTGGCGGCCACGTGGAGGACCTCCGGGGCCAGGTCGGCGAGCGCCGCCGTCACCTGCGCGCCGAGCCGCAACCGGCCGCCGGTGCGCACGACCGGGCTGCGCCGGTAGCACCCGAGGCCGGGCCCGGGGGCGACGATGCCGACGTCGTGACCGGTGTCGATCAAGCGGTCGGCCACGGCCTTGACGGCCCGGGTGCGGCCGTCGACGGCCGGGTAGAAGGCGTCGGCGACGAGGGAGATCCTCATGGCTGCAGCCTGTCCCGCCGAGGAGGCGTGGGGGCTGACGCGACGTGGCCGTCACGTGAACTCCGCGGACGCGTCTCCCGGGCCCCAGCGGTGTGGCCCCTTTCACATCGGGGTCATTGTGTGCAGACTCAAGCCCCAGCACCCGACCTGCGAAGCCCACCGGAGGTGGCGATGGCGTCGACGGACGCTCGTACGGCAAGAGGCGTGGACGGGCCCGAGCGGGCCCGCATCGGTGTGCGGACGCTGCGCACCGACCGCTGGTGGCTCTACCCGCTGGCGACGTTCGTGGTGTTCAGCGCGTTCGTCGTCTACGCGACGTGGCGGGCCTTCGCCGGCAACGACTACTTCGCCGAGCCCTACCTCTCGCCGTTCTACTCGCCCTGCCTGACCGACTCCTGCGTGGCGGGATCGTCCGACTTCGGCCAGCCGCTCAGCTGGTGGAGCCTGTCCCCGGCGCTGGTCATCCTGATCTTCCCGCTGGGCTTCCGGATGACCTGCTACTACTACCGCAAGGCCTACTACCGGGCCTTCTGGCTCTCCCCGCCCGCGTGCGCGGTGGCCGAGCCGCACGGCGCCTACTCCGGCGAGACGCGGTTCCCGCTGATCCTGCAGAACATCCACCGCTACTTCTGGTACGCCGCCGTGGTTGTCGCGCTGATCCTCACCTGGGACGCCCTGCTCGCGTTCGGGCCGGCCGAGGGGGAGTCCGACGGGATCCACATGGGCCTGGGCACCGTGCTGATGGTGGCCAACGTGGTGCTGATCTGGCTCTACACCCTCTCCTGCCACTCCTGCCGGCACATCACCGGCGGCCGGCTGCGGCACTTCTCCAGGCACCCGGTCCGCTACAAGCTGTGGACGTTCGTGTCCCGGCTGAACGCCGACCACGCCAGGTACGCCTGGTACTCCCTGTTCTCCGTCGCGATCGTGGACCTCTACATCTACCTGCTGGCGACCGGCGTCCTCGACGACCCGCGCTTCTTCTGAAGGAACGAGCCAACTGATGAGTGACCGTCACCCGATGACCGGCAACGAGATGTCGGGCACCGAGGCAGGGGGCCTGGAGCGGCACCGGTACGACGTCGTCGTGATCGGCGCGGGCGGTGCCGGCCTGCGGGCCGCGATCGCGGCGCACGACGCGGGCGCGCGGACGGCCATCGTCTGCAAGTCCCTGCTCGGCAAGGCGCACACGGTGATGGCCGAGGGCGGCATCGCGGCGGCCATGGGCAACCGCTGGCCCGAGGACAACTGGGAGGTGCACTTCCGGGACACCATGCGTGGCGGGAAGATGCTCAACAACTGGCGGATGGCCCAGCTGCACGCCCAGGAGGCGCCCGAGCGCGTGATGGAGCTCGAGGACTGGGGTGCGCTGTTCGACCGCACCGACGACGGGCTGATCTCCCAGCGCGACTTCGGGGGCCACAAGTACGCCCGGCTCGCCCACGTCGGCGACCGCACCGGCCTGGAGATGATCCGGACCCTCCAGCAGCGGGCGGTCGCCCTGGGCATCGACGTGTTTATGGAGTGCACGGTCACCGAGCTGCTCAAGGAGGTCTCGACAGGCTCGACCACCGGTGGGTCCTCATCCGGGCGCATCTCCGGCGCGTTCGGCTACTGGCGCGAGACCGGCCGCTTCGTCGTCTTCGAGGCGCCGTCGGTGGTGCTCGCCACCGGCGGCATCGGCAAGTCCTTCAAGGTCACCTCCAACTCGTGGGAGTACACCGGCGACGGCCACGCGCTCGCGCTGCGCGCCGGCGCGAGCCTGATCAACATGGAGTTCGTCCAGTTCCACCCCACGGGGATGGTCTGGCCGCCCTCGGTGAAGGGGCTGCTGGTCACCGAGTCGGTGCGCGGCGACGGCGGCATCCTGAAGAACTCCGAGGGCAAGCGGTTCATGTTCGACTACATCCCCGAGTTCTTCCGCTCGGAGACGGCCGACACGGTCGAGGAGGCGGACCGGTGGTACGACGACAAGAAGAACAACCGGCGACCACCCGAGCTGCTGCCGCGTGACGAGGTCGCCCGGGCGATCAACTCCGAGATCAAGGCCGGCCGCGGCACCCCGCACGGCGGCATCTACCTCGACATCGCCTCGCGCCGGAGCCCGGAGTTCATCCGCAAGCGGCTGCCGTCGATGTACCACCAGTTCAAGGAGCTGGCCGACGTCGACATCACCGCCGAGCCGATGGAGATCGGGCCGACCTGCCACTACGTGATGGGCGGCGTCGAGGTCGACCCCGACACCGAGCTCGCGGCCGTCCCGGGCCTCTACGCCGTGGGGGAGTGCTCCGGCGGCATGCACGGCTCCAACCGCCTCGGCGGCAACTCGCTCTCCGACCTGCTGGTCTTCGGCCGCCGGGCCGGCGAGGCGGCGGCGTCGTACGCCGACAGGCTGGCCGGGGCGCGACCGGCCGTCTCGGACACCGACGTGAAGGCCGCCGAGCAGAGCGCGCTGGCGCCGTTCGAGGTCGAGGGCGCCGAGAACCCCTACACGATCCAGCAGGACCTGCAGCAGTCGATGAACGACCTGGTCGGCATCATCCGCACCCGGGCCGAGCTCGAGCTGTCGCTGCAGGAGATCGAGCGGCTCAAGGAGCGGGCGAAGCACATGTCGGTGGAGGGTCACCGGCAGTACAACCCCGGCTGGCACCTCGCGATCGACCTGCGCAACATGCTGCTCGTCAGCGAGGCCATCGCCAAGGCGGCCCTCGCCCGCGAGGAGTCGCGCGGCGGCCACACCCGCGACGACTTCCCGCAGACGGACCACGAGGTCTGGGGGACGAAGAACCTGGTGGTGAACCTGAACGCCGATGGCAGCGGCGTCGACCTGCACGAGAAGCCGCTCCCGGTGATGCCGGACGAGCTCAAGAAGTACTTCGACTGAGGGGGACGGACGTGGGCTACGACCTGAAGATGCGGATCTGGCGGGGCGACCAGGACGGTGGCGACCTCGGCGACTACACCGTGGAGGTCTCCGAGGGCGAGGTCGTGCTGGACGCGCTGCACCGCGTGCAGGCCACCCAGGCCGGCGACCTGGCGATCCGGTGGAACTGCAAGGCCGGCAAGTGCGGCTCGTGCAGCGCCGAGATCAACGGCCGGCCGCGCCTGCTGTGCATGACCCGGCTGTCGGACTTCGACCCCTCCGAGACCATCACCGTCACGCCGATGCGCACCTTCCCGGTGATCCGCGACCTGGTGACCGACGTGTCCTTCAACTACGAGAAGGCACGGGAGCTGCCGTCCTTCGCGCCGCCGCCGCGCGACGACGACGGCAAGCGGCGGATGGCGCAGATCGACGTGGAGCGCGGCCAGGAGTTCCGCAAGTGCATCGAGTGCTTCCTGTGCCAGAACACCTGCCACGTCGTGCGCGACCACGAGGAGAACAAGCCCGCGTTCGCCGGCCCGCGGTTCTTCCTGCGGTACGCCGAGCTCGACATGCACCCGCTCGACACCCATGACCGTCGGACCCTGGCCCAGGGGGCCGCCGGCATCGGGATGTGCAACATCACCAAGTGCTGCACCGAGGTCTGCCCGGAGAACATCCGGATCACCGACAACGCGATCATCCCGATGAAGGAGCGCGTGGTCGATCGGAAGTACGACCCGCTGGTCTGGCTCGGCAACAAGATCGGGCTGCGGAACAAGGACAACGACGGGCGCACCGAGGTCTGAGCGGCGGCCGCCCCGGCGGGCGCCCCCGGGGCCAGGACCGGCCCTAGGTGCGGGTGGTGTCGGCGCCGCGCCCCAAGGTCTGCGGCGGCAGGTCCCCGCGCCGGATCGCGTCCGCGACCTCGTGGATCCGCACCCCGGACGCCTGCCAGTCACCGGCCAGCGCCTCCCACCACGGCCGCCAGCCGCGGCGTACCTCCACGGTCCAGTGCCGGCCCAGCAGGACCCTGCCGAGGACCGCGAAGGGGAGGACCAGCAGCAGGAGCAGGAACTCCGCGCCGGCCACGAGCACGAGCACGATGAACGGCAGCAGCAGCACCAGCGCGACGACCGCGAGGATCACACTGACGGGGTCGTCGCCCAGCCCGTGGAACATGGACAGGTCGGGTCCCGTGGAGTCCAGCGCACCCTTGAGCCGCCGTCGCCACGGCACCCACCGCCGGCTGACCCGCCACACCTGTCCCGAGGGCTCCCGAACCTTCACGGTGCACAGGCTAGACGGGCGTGGCCGGCCCGATGGGCTCGCGGTTTCGGGACCATGGTCCGCGGTGCCGTCCCGGCCTGCGGTGGGACCATGAGCCATGGCAGGGAAGTCCGACAACACGGCCCCGATCCGGACCGCGATCGTCCGGGTCACCATCGGGTCGTTCTCGCTCGCTGCGCTTCTCGGAGTGATCGCCCTGATCGGCGGTGGTGCCTTCGGGGCCACCGAGGGGCGGATCCTGCTCACGACTCTCCTGGTCGGGATCGTGAGCGTCGCCGTGCTCTGCTACCTCGCCACCGCGGACACGCCGTACCAGCCGGTGGGCGTGGCCGGCGGGGTGGTGGTGCTGGTCCCGCTGGTGACCGCGCTGGTGATGATCTGGAGCGACTTCAGCGAGGCTCCGCCGGAGTGGCTCGGGAAGACGTTCGGCGTCGGGGCCGTCGTGGCCGCCACGCTCGCCCAGGTCAGCCTGCTCCTGGGGATCGCGCACGGGGCCAGGGCGGCCGTCCGGCGCATCCTGGTCGGCACCCTGGTGGCGGCGGCCGTGCTGGCCGCCATGATCAGCTACCTGATCCTCGGGACGGAGCCGAGCGGCCCCTACTTCCGGGTGCTCGGCGTGGTCGCCATCCTCGACGTGCTCGGAACCGTGGTCGTCACCGCCCTGACCAAGTTCGGCCGAGGACTGCGCGTCCCGGCCGCCCCGGCGGCGGCGCCGGCCACGCTCGTCGTCCCGCCCGAGCTCACCGCCCGCGTCGTCGCGGCGGCCGCCCGCACCGGTCGGCGGCCGGACGAGGTCGTCGACGAGGCGCTGCAGCGCTTCCTCGCCGAGGTCGAGGTCCCGGCCACCACCGTGGACGAGGGCTGAGCGTCCGCTGGGCGTGCCACCCCCGACGAAAACATCACACCGGCTGGAACCCGTTCCGCCGGTGCTCCTATCGTTCGCACCATGACACAGGTCGAGGGTGGGCTGGACGAGCCCGAGGAGCTCGAGCCGGAGCAGGGCACGCTGGACCTGGCTGACGCCGGGGACCGGTGGGCCGTCACCGACTGGGAGCAGGCCGCTGCCGCCGTGCTGCGCAAGGCGCGCCGGATGACCGACGAGGACCCCGACGACCTGGTCTGGGACAAGCTGACCCGCACCACGCTCGACGGGATCGGCGTGACCCCGCTCGGCACCCGCACCCTGCTCGACGACCTCGAGACCCGGGGCCGTCCCCAGCGCGCCGGAGACTGGGACGTCCGCGCCCACCTAGTCGGCACCGAGCCGAAGGCCGCCAACGCGGCCGCCCTGGTCGACCTGGAGGGCGGCGTCACGTCGCTGTGGGTCGAGGCGGACGCCGGCACCGACCTGGCCACCCTCCTCGACGGGGTCCTGCTGGACCTGGCCCCCGTGGTCCTCGACGCTCCCGGCGCACCGGTCGCCGTGGCCGAGGCGTTCCTCGCCCACGCCGGGGACCGCGAGCTCGCCGCCGGGACCAACCTCGGCGTGAGCGGCGAGGCGGCCGAGCCCGACCTGGTCGCGGTCGCCGAGCTCGCGCGCCGGGCGGGCACCCTCGGCGTGGTGGTCGACGCGACCGTCGTGCACGACCGGGGTGCCTCCGACGTCCAGGAGCTCGCGCACTCGCTGGCGGTGGGAGCGCGCGTGCTGCGCGTCCTCACCGAGGCCGGCGTCTCGGCCGAGGAGGCGGCGCGGCTGGTCGAGTTCCGGTACGCCGCGACCGACGAGCAGTTCCCGACCATCGCGAAGCTGCGCGCGGCGCGCCGGCTCTGGGCGCGCGTGCTCGAGCTCAGCGAGGCATCGGCCCAGGAGACGCACGGCTGGGCGCAGCGGCAGCACGCCGTCACCAGCCGCCCGATGATGAGCAGGTACGACCCCTGGGTGAACATGCTGCGCACCACCGTCGCCGCGTTCGCCGCGGGCGTCGGGGGAGCGGACGCGGTGACCGTGCTGCCCTTCGACACCCCGCTCGGCGTGCCCGACGGCTTCGGCCGCAGGATCGCCCGCAACACCTCGGCCCTGCTGATCTCGGAGTCCCACGTCGCGCGCGTGGCTGACCCCGCCGGCGGCGCCTACGCCGTCGAGAAGCTGACCGACGACCTGGCGGTTGCCGCGTGGGAGCTGTTCGGCCGGCTCGAGGACGGAGAGTCGCTGGACGCGGCGATCGCCGACGTCGTGGCCCGCCGCGAGCGAGAGGTCGCCACCCGCAGGCGTCCGCTCACCGGTGTGACGGAGTTCCCGAACCTCGGGGAGACGCTGCCCGAGCGCCCGACCGACCCGGCCGCGCGCGAGGTGCGTCGCTACGGCGCCAGCTTCGAGGCGCTGCGCGACGAGCCCGCCACGGGTCACGTCTTCCTGGCCACGCTGGGCACGGTCGCCGACCACACCGCCCGGGCGACCTTCGCCGCCAACCTGTTCGCCGCCGGCGGGATCGCCGTCGACCCTGCCGGCCCGACCGGGTCCGCCGACGATCTGGTCGCGGCCTACGACGGCCAGGCCGTCGCCTGCCTCGCCGGCAGCGACCCGACGTACGCCGAGTGGGGCACCGAGGCCGCGGCCGCGCTGCGCGAGGCCGGCGCCACGCACGTGATCATCGCCGGGAAGCCCACTGCCCTCGCGGACGAGGAGAGCGTCGACGACGCCTGCGCGATGGGCGTGGACGCCCTGGACTTCCTGACCCGGACGAGGGAGAAGCTGGCATGAGTGTCCCGAAGAGCTTCAACGGACTTCCCCTGTCCGGCGGCGCGAGCCGGTCGACGGGCGGCGTCCCCGGCGAGCCGTGGATGTCCCCGGAGGGCATCGGGATCAGGCCGTCGTACGGCCCCGAGGACGTCGAGGGGCTCGATGCGCTCGACACGCTCCCGGGCCTGAGCCCGTTCCTGCGCGGTCCCTACCCGACGATGTACACCACGCAGCCGTGGACGATCCGGCAGTACGCCGGCTTCTCGACCGCCGAGGAGTCCAACGCGTTCTACCGCCGCAACCTCGCGGCCGGTCAGAAGGGCCTCTCCGTGGCCTTCGACCTGGCCACCCACCGCGGCTACGACTCCGACCACCCGCGGGTGCGCGGCGACGTCGGCATGGCCGGCGTGGCGATCGACTCGATCTATGACGCCCGCACGCTCTTCGACGGCATCCCGCTGGACCAGATGAGCGTCAGCATGACCATGAACGGCGCGGTGCTGCCGGTCATGGCGCTCTACATCGCGGCGGCCGAGGAGCAGGGGGTGAAGCCGGAACAGCTCGCGGGGACCATCCAGAACGACATCCTCAAGGAGTTCATGGTCCGCAACACCTACATCTACCCGCCGGCGCCGAGCATGCGGATCATCTCCGACATCTTCAGCTACACCGCCGAGAAGATGCCGCGCTTCAACTCGATCTCGATCTCCGGCTACCACATCCAGGAGGCCGGTGCGACGGCCGACCTGGAGCTCGCCTACACGCTGGCCGACGGCGTGGAGTACATCCGCGCGGGCCTCGACGCGGGCCTCGACATCGACCGGTTCGCCCCCCGGCTCTCGTTCTTCTGGGCGATCGGGATGAACTTCTTCATGGAGGTCGCGAAGATGCGCGCGGCCCGTGCGCTGTGGGCGCGGCTGGTGCGCGAGTTCGACCCGAAGAACCCCAAGTCGCTCAGCCTGCGCACCCACTCCCAGACCAGCGGCTGGTCGCTGACCGCGCAGGACGTCTTCAACAACGTCCAGCGCACCTGCATCGAGGCGATGGCGGCGACCCAGGGGCACACCCAGTCGCTGCACACCAACGCCCTCGACGAGGCGATCGCACTGCCCACCGACTTCTCCGCGCGGATCGCCCGCAACACCCAGCTGCTGCTGCAGCAGGAGAGCGGCACGACGGGCACCATCGACCCGTGGGGCGGCTCGTACTACGTCGAGCGGCTCACCCACGACCTCGCGGAGCGGGCCTGGGCCCACATCCTCGAGGCCGAGCGTGCCGGCGGCATGGCCAAGGCGATCGAGCAGGGCATCCCGAAGATGCGCATCGAGGAGGCGGCGGCCCGCACCCAGGCCCGCATCGACTCCGGCGCGCAGAAGGTCATCGGCGTCAACACCTACCGCCTGGCGGCCGAGGACAAGCTCGACGTGCTCAAGGTCGACAACGACGACGTCTACCGCCAGCAGATCGCCAAGCTGGAGCGGCTGCGCGCGGAGCGCGACGACGACGAGGTCCGTCGCACCCTCGAGGCGCTCACGAGCTCGGCCGAGCGCGGGGCCGGCGCGGGCCTGGACGGCAACCTCCTGGCGCTGGCCGTCGACGCGGCCCGGGCCAAGGCGACGGTCGGGGAGATCTCCGACGCGCTGGAGAAGGTCTACGGCCGCCACCAGGCCGTCATCCGTACGATCTCGGGCGTGTTCAGGGACGAGTCCGGCAGCGCCGGCAGCCAGCTGGTGCAGCAGGTCGTCGAGGCCACCGAGGAGTTCGAGGAGGCCGAGGGTCGCCGCCCCCGCATCCTCGTCGCCAAGATGGGCCAGGACGGTCACGACCGCGGCCAGAAGGTCGTGGTCAGCGCGTTCGCCGACATGGGCTTCGACGTCGACGTGGGGCCGCTGTTCTCCACGCCCGAGGAGGTCGCCCAGCAGGCGGTCGACGCCGACGTGCACATCGTCGGCGTCTCCTCGCTCGCGGCGGGCCACCTGACGCTGCTCCCGGCGCTCAGGCAGGCGCTGGCCGACCAGGGCCGCCCCGACATCATGATCGTGATCGGTGGCGTGATCCCTCCCGACGACGTCCCGACGTTGAAGGAGATGGGCGCGGCCGCGGTGTTCCTGCCGGGCACGGTGATCGCCGAGTCGGCGCTCGACCTGCTGGCCAAGCTGCGCGAGCAGCTCGGTCACTGATGGCGGCGCGCCCCGTCGACGTCGCCGCCCTCGCGGAGGGCGTCCGCGCGCAGCAGCGTGCGGCGGTCTCGCGCGCGATCACGCTGGTCGAGTCCTCGAAGCCGGCGCACCGCGCCGCGGCGCGCGAGCTGCTGGCCGAGCTGAGCGACCCCGAGGTCACCGGGGCCCGCGCCCCGGTGGTGCGGGTCGGCATCTCGGGGGTCCCCGGGGTCGGCAAGTCCACGTTCATCGAGGCGCTCGGGACGCGGCTCACGGCCGCCGGCCACCGGGTGGGGGTGCTCGCGGTCGACCCGAGCTCGGTGCGCACCGGCGGGTCGGTGCTCGGCGACAAGACGCGGATGGCGCGGCTCGCGCACGACCCGCACGCCTACATCCGGCCCTCGCCGTCCGCGGGCACCCTCGGCGGGGTCGCCCGGGCCACCGTGCAGGCGATGGCGGTCCTCGAAGCGGCGGCCTACGACGTGGTGCTGGTCGAGACGGTGGGCGTCGGCCAGTCGGAGGTGACGGTGGCCGGCATGGTCGACACCTTCCTCTTCCTCACCCTCGCCCGCACCGGCGACCAGCTCCAGGGCATCAAGAAGGGCATCCTCGAGATCGCCGACGTGATCGCGGTCAACAAGGCCGACGGTGACCGGACGCAGGAGGCGCGGTCCGCGGCCCGCGAGCTGGCCGGCGCGCTGCGCATGGTCCGCGGCAAGGGGGAGTGGGCCCCGCCGGTGGTGACCTGCTCGGCCCTGGAGGACAGCGGGGTCGACGACCTCTGGGAGAGGGTGCTGGGCCACCGCGAGCACCTCGGTGCCGAGGGGCTCGCCGACAAGCGGGCCGCCCAGCAGCTGGACTTCATGTGGGCGCTGGTCCGCGACGAGCTGGCCGAGCGGCTGCGCCACTCCACCGGGGTCGCGGCGATCCGCGACGAGGTCCGCGCCGCGGTGCTGTCCGGGGAGCTGCCGGCCACGTCGGCCGCCGACCGCATCCTCGCGGCGTACGACGACCGCGGCTGAGCCGTACCCGGTCCGGGGTATGCGCACCCCGATCGCGACCCCCGGGGTCGCTCGGCGATCGACGATCCGTGCAGCGATCGCTCACCCGGGAGGACCCCCATGCCACGCTCCACCAGACTCGCCGCCGGTCTCGCTGCACTCGCGCTCGCGGCGGGCGGCACCTTCGCAGGTGCCCCCGGCGCCTCGGGTGCCGTGTTCCCGCGGCACACGCTCGCGAAGCAGCTCGTCAGCCCGCTCAGCGTGGCCTTCGCGCCCGACGGCGCGGCGTACGTCGCGGAGAGCTTCGCCGGCCGGCTGGTCCGACTGGCGCCCGGGGGAGGCCTGAGCACGGTCTACCGGGCCGCCGACGGCGACGAGGTCGGTGCCGTCTCCTACCGCCGGGGCCGGGTCACGTTCGGGGTGACCAAGGCCTCGGGCCGCGCGGTCGTGAAGCGGATCAACCGGCACGGACGGGTCCGGACGATCGCCCGCCTCAAGGGGTTCGAGGCCCGGCTCAACCCCGACGGTGACGTGACCTACGGCTTCCGCCGCATCGACGCGGACTGCGCGTCCCAGTTCCCTGCAGAGTCGCCCGCGACCTACACCGGCATCGTGGAGACGCACCCCTACGGCACGGCGGTGAGGGGGCGGCGGACCTACGTCGCCGACGCCGCGGGCAACGCGATCCTGCGGGTCCGGCACCGGCGGGTGCGCACGATTGCGGTGCTGCCGGCCGTGGGCGTGACCGTCTCCGCCCAGGCGGCGCAGGCCAACGGTTTCCCCGACTGCGCGGTCGGGCTCAAGTACTGGTTCGAGCCGGTCCCCACCGACGTCGAGGTCGGCCCGGGCAGGATGCTCTTCGTCTCCGCCCTGACCGGCGGACCCGAGGACGGCAGCCTCGGTCCGCAGGGACGCGTGTACCGCATCGACCCGAGGACGGGTGATGTCACGCGCGTCGCCACCGGCATCGCCGGTGCGGTGGGCGTCGCGGTCTCGCGAAGCACCGGTGACGTCTACGTCTCCCAGCTCTTCGGCGGCCGGATCTCGGTCGTCCGGCACGGCACCCACGACGTCACGACGCTGCGCACGGCCATCCAGCCGGCGGCGGTCGAGCTCTGGCAGGGGCACGTCTACGCCACGACCAGGGTGCTCGCCGACCCGCCGGAGGGCCGGCTGGTGATGTTCAACGCCCTCTAGCGTGCGGCCGATCGACGAACAGGTGGGCGCCGGCGAGGGCCGGTGAACTAACCTCGTGCCGATGCCCGCCGACAATCCACTGGATGCTGCCGCCGCCGTCATCGACGAGACCCTGGCGGCCGTCGACGACGAGCTGGTCGAGCTGCGACGTGACCTGCATGCGCACCCGGAGCTCTCCTGGGCCGAGGGACGGACGACCGACATCGTCGCGGCGCGGGTCGAGAAGGTGGGCTGGCGCACCACCCGGCTGCCGCACGGCGGGCTGCTGGCCGACATGGGGGAGAGCGGCCCGGTCGTCGCGCTGCGCGCCGACCTCGACGCGCTCCCCGTGCAGGACGCCACGACCGACCCGTGGACGAGCACCGTCCCGGGCGTCGCCCACGCGTGCGGCCACGACGTGCACACCGCTGGGCTGGTCGGCGCCGCCCTGGCGCTCTCCGAGATCCACGCGCGCGGCCAGCTGCGCGGCCGGGTCCGGCTGCTGTTCCAGCCCGCCGAGGAGGTCATGCCGGGCGGCGCGCTGCACCTGGTCGGCGTGGGCGCCCTCGAGGACGTGGAGCGGGTCTTCGCGCTGCACTGCGACCCCGGCGTCGACCTCGGGCAGGTGGGCCTGCGGCTCGGGCCGCTGACCAGCGCCGCGGACCGGCTGGAGGTCCGCCTCGAGGGCACCGGCGGCCACACCTCCCGCCCGCACCTGACCGGCGACCTGACCTTCGCGCTGGCCAAGGTGACCACCGAGCTGCCCGCGATGCTCTCCCGCCGGCTCGACCCCCGCTCGGGCGTCAGCCTGGTCTGGGGCATCGTCAACGCCGGCGCCGCGGCCAACGTCATCCCCGACCGGGGCATGGTCGCCGGCACCGTGCGGATCCTCGACGCGGTCGCGTGGGCCGAGTGCGAGTCCCTGGTCCGCGAGCTGGTCCACGACATCGTGCGGCCCTACGGGGTCGAGGCCCACGTCGTCTACCAGCAGGGCGTGCCACCGGTCGTCAACGAGGTCGTCTCCCACCGGATCCTCTCCGGCGCGGTACGCCGCGTGCTCGGCGACCAGGGCCGGATCACCGCGCACCAGAGCCTCGGCGGCGAGGACTTCGGCTGGCTGCTCGACCAGGTCCCGGGCGCGATGGCCCGGCTGGGGACGCGCACGCCCGGCGGCCCGACGTACGACCTCCACCAGGGCAACCTGCGCATCGACGAGCGGGCCACGGGGGTGGGTGCGCGGGTGCTGGCGAACGCCGCCGTCGGCTCGTTGGTCACTGACGGATAACAACTCGGATTTCTGTCACCAATTGCCTACGCGCACGCGGGGGCCTCCTATTAGGGTGACTCGGCGTGCGTCGCGACCAGTTGATGCACCGTGACCCCATGAATATCCCCAGGAGGGCGCCGTGAAGAAGACGGCACGCACCGCAGCGGTGGTTGGCATCGCTGCCCTTGTTCTTGCCGGATGCGGCAGCCGTCCGTCGGACAACGCCGACGACAGCAGCAGCCCGACTCCGTCCGAGTCGACCAGCGCCTCGACGCCGGCGGAGAGCCACCCCGACTTCAAGGCGTGCGAGGTGTCCGACTCCGGCGGCTTCGACGACAAGTCGTTCAACCAGACCTCGCTCAAGGGCCTGACCGACGCCAAGGCCGACCTCGGCATCCAGACCGCGCAGGTCGAGTCGAACTCCGACTCGGAGTACGCCGACAACATCGACGCGCTGGTCAAGCAGGGCTGCAACTCGATCACCACCGTCGGCTTCCTCCTCGGTGACGCCACCGAGGCCGCCGCGAAGAAGAACCCGAAGGTCGACTTCTCCATCGTCGACTTCGGCTACGAGAAGCCCGCCAAGAACCTGAAGGGCCTCACCTTCAACACCGCGGAGCCCTCGTTCCTCGCCGGCTACCTCGCCGCGGCGCAGTCGGAGTCGGGCATCGTCGGCACCTTCGGCGGCCTGAACATCCCGACGGTCTCCATCTTCATGGAGGGCTTCCGCCAGGGCATCGAGCAGTTCAACAAGGACAACGGCGCCGACGTCAAGCTCCTGGGCTGGGACGGCAAGGACGGCTCGTTCCTCAACACCTTCGACGACAAGTCCAAGGGCCAGTCGGTCGCCGAGGGCATGATCCAGCAGGGCGCGGACATCATCTTCCCGGTCGCCGGTCCCGCCGGCCTCGGTGGCCTGCAGGCCGCCAAGGACAAGGGCATCCACGCCATCTGGGTCGACACCGACGGCTGCGTCTCGGCCGCCGAGTACTGCGACGTGCTCCTGACCTCGGTCATGAAGGGCATGGACGTCGCCGTGGAGTCCGCGATCAAGGACTCGGTCGACAAGAAGTTCTCCAACGAGGTCTACGTCGGCACGCTGGCCAACAACGGCGTCGGCCTGGCGCCGTACCACGACGCCGACTCGCTCATCGACCAGGACACCAAGGACAAGATCGAGGAGCTCAAGCAGCAGATCATCGACGGGACCCTGAAGGTCGGCTGACCGACACACCCGCTCGAACACGCCAGAGGCCGGGTCGGTAAGTTACCGACCCGGCTTCTCGCGTTCTACGCTCATCAGGTGCCCGCACGTCGGGGAGCCGGGAGTCACACGTTCAAAGGAGAACGATGAAGCTGGAGATCCGGGGGCTGACGAAGAGGTTCGGGTCCTTCACCGCGAACGACCACATCGACCTCACGATCGAGCCGGGCGAGATCCACTGCCTCCTCGGGGAGAACGGCGCGGGCAAGTCCACGCTCATGAACATGCTGTACGGGCTGCTGGAGCCCACCGAGGGTGAGCTGCTGCTCGACGGCGAGCCGGTCACCTTCACCTCGCCGGGCGACGCGATCGCGGCCGGCATCGGCATGGTGCACCAGCACTTCATGCTGATCCCCGTCTTCACGGTGGCCGAGAACGTCATGCTGGGCCGCGAGCAGACCCGCGGCCTGGGTTTCCTGAACCGTGCGGCCGCGGCCAAGCTGGTCCGGGAGCTGTCCTCGACCTACGGGCTGGCGGTCGACCCCGACGCCCTGGTCGAGGAGATCCCGGTCGGCGTGCAGCAGCGCGTCGAGATCATCAAGGCGCTGGCCAACCACGCCAAGGTGCTGATCCTCGACGAGCCGACCGCCGTGCTCACCCCGCAGGAGATCGACGAGCTCATGGAGATCATGCGTGAGCTCAAGAAGCAGGGCACCTCGATCATCTTCATCACCCACAAGCTGCGCGAGGTCAAGGCGATCGGCGACCGGATCAGCGTGATCCGCCGCGGCAAGGTCGTCGGCACCGCCGACCCCGGCGCCAGCGAGGCCGAGCTGGCCGAGATGATGGTCGGCCGCTCGGTGAAGCTGACCGTCGACAAGGAGCCGGCCGAGGTCGGCGCGCCCGTGCTCGAGGTCAAGGGCGTCACCGTCGTCGACCCGCGCGGCTTCCAGGTCGTCAAGGACGTGTCCTTCGAGGCGCGCGCCGGGGAGGTCCTCGGCATCGCGGGCGTCCAGGGCAACGGCCAGACCGAGCTGATCAAGTCGCTGCTCGGCCTGGTGAAGCCCGACGCCGGCGAGATCACCATCGACGGCAAGGACATCCGCAAGCACGGCCCCCGCGAGAGCCTGGCGGAGGGCATCGGCTACATCCCCGAGGACCGCTCCCACGACGGGTACGTCGGCGCCTTCAGCGTGCGCGAGAACCTCGTGCTCGACCTCTACCGCAACGACGAGTTCTCCCGCGGCCTGGCGCTGCGGCTCGACGCCCTCGAGGCGAACGCCGCGCACCGCATCGAGGAGTTCGACATCCGCACCGAGTCGATGGAGAGCACCGTCAGCTCCCTCTCGGGCGGCAACCAGCAGAAGGTCGTGGTGGCGCGGGAGTTCTCCCGCCCCCTGAAGGTGCTCATCGCCTCCCAGCCGACGCGCGGCGTCGACGTGGGGTCGATCGAGTTCATCCACAAGCGGATCATCGCCGAGCGCGACAAGGGCACGGCGGTCATCATCGTGTCGACCGAGCTCGACGAGATCTTCGCGCTGTCGGACCGCATCGCGGTCATGTACGACGGCCGCATCGTGGGCACGGTCACCCCTGACATCGCCCGCGAGGACATCGGACTGATGATGGCCGGCGCCCACGGCCCGGCCGAGGCAGCAGAGGCAACCGCATGAGCACCGACGTGAAGCCGGGCACCACCCCCGAGCCCGAGCAGACGGCCCCCGAGCCGGCGCCCGCCAAGCGCCGGCCCCTGAACGCCGACGAGTGGCTGCCCACCGTCAAGACGACGGTGGCCGCGATCATCCTGGCGCTGCTGATCGGCGCCGTCCTGATCGCCTTCTCCAGCCAGGACGTCCTCGAGACGCTGCCGTACTTCTTCTCCTACCCGTGGGACTTCTTCTCCGAGGCCGCCAAGGCCGTCGGTGAGTCCTACTGGGCGCTGCTGACCGGCTCGGTCGGCTCGGCGCACGCGATCTCGACCACGCTGGTGCGCTCGGCCCCGCTGATCTGCGCCGGTCTCGGCGTGACGCTCGCCTTCCGTGCCGGCCTGTTCAACATCGGTGCGCAGGGGCAGCTGATCCTGGGCGCGCTGGCCGCGGGCTACGTCGGGTTCACCTGGAACCTGCCCCCGGGCCTCCACCTGCTGGCCGCACTGGTCGCGGGCATCCTCGGGGGTGCCTTCTGGGGCGGGATCGCGGGCGTGCTGAAGGCCCGCACCGGCGCCCACGAGGTGATCACCACGATCATGATGAACTACCTCGCCGCGGCGCTGCTGATCTACTGCCTGGGCAAGAACGCCTTCCAGCGCCCCGGCAGCGACAACACCCAGTCGCCGCCCGTCGACGACTCCGCGACGTTCCCGACGATCGGCAACCTGCACCTCGGCGTGATCGTCGCCTTCCTGGCCGCCGCCCTGGTCTGGTGGATCCTCAACCGGTCCACGCTGGGCTTCGAGATGCGTGCGGTCGGCGCCAACGCCGATGCCTCCCGCACCGCGGGCATGAACGTCCCGGCCGTCTACACGACCGCCATGATCATCGCCGGCGGCCTGGCCGGCCTCGCCGCCACCATGGGCATCCTGGGCCACCACGACTCGTTGAGCCCGACCATGGCCGGCACCATCGGCTTCGACGCCATCACCGTCGCCCTGCTCGGACGGGCGACGCCGCTGGGCACCGTGTTCGCGGGCCTGCTGTTCGGCGCACTGAGCGTCGGTGGCGTGGCCATGCAGGCGAGCGCCGCGTCCACCCCCAAGGAGCTGACCCAGATCCTCCAGGCGCTGATCGTGCTCTTCGTGGCCGCGCCCGCGCTGGTGCAGGGGCTGATGCGCATCAAGACCGCTGAGGAGAACAAGACCGTGATGGCGAAGGGATGGGGCGGATGAGCGCCGCAGTCGTGACCGAGGCCGGCCAGGCCGACGTCGTAGCGGTCAGGGACCGGGCCGACGTACGCCGCCAGGTCAAGCTCGTCGTCGTCTTCGCGATCGTGGCGCTGCTGCTGCTGTGGTTCGCGCTCGACATCGAGAACCCGACCGTCAAGTACATCACCGGCGAGCGGGTGACCGCGGACGACCGCGGCACGGAGGTCAACGGCCTCAACATCGTGTGGGCCTGCTTCGGCGTGGCCCTGCTGGGCCTCGTCGCCGCGGCCGTCAACAAGATCCCCCGGGGCGTGGTCGGCACGATCGCCTCGATCCTGGTGGGCGTCGCGTTCTTCCTCGGGTTCATCGTGTGGTCCTACGCCGACCAGACGACCCTGGTGATCGCCAACCCCCTGCCGGGCACCGTCAAGCTCGCGACCCCGCTGGTGTTCGGCGCGCTGGCCGGCTGCCTGTGCGAGCGGGCCGGTGTCATCAACATCGCGATCGAGGGCCAGTTCCTCACCGGCGCGTTCTTCGCGTCGGTGGCCTCCAGCGCCTTCTACAGCGCCGAGATGGGACTCGTGGGCGGCATCCTCGCCGGCGTCGCCATCGCCTCGCTGCTCGCGGTCTTCGCGATGCGCTACCAGGTCAACCAGGTCGTCCTCGGTGTCGTGCTGATCGCCCTGGCGACCGGCCTGACCAGCTTCCTGCTGAGCCAGATCCCCGACGACCCCGACATCAAGGCCTACCTGAACGAGCCGCTGATCCTGGCGCCGATCAGCATCCCCGGGCTGGCCGACATCCCCGTCATCGGGCCCACGCTGTTCAACCAGACGCTGCTGGTCTACATCATGTACGTCTCCGTGGTCTTCGTGACGGTGCTGCTCTTCCAGACCAAGTGGGGCCTGCGGGTCCGCTCGGTCGGCGAGCACCCGATGGCCGCGGACACGGTCGGCATCAAGGTCAACCGGGTGCGCTGGCAGGCGGTGCTGCTCGGCGGCGTGTTCGCCGGCCTCGGTGGCGCGTGGTTCACCGTCGGCTCGACCGGCTCCTTCGACCAGGACGCCTCGGCCGGCAACGGCTTCATCGCGCTGGCAGCGGTGATCATGGGCCGTTGGCACCCCGTCTGGGCGTCGCTCTCCGCGCTGTTCTTCGGCTTCATGTGGACGCTGCAGAGCCAGCTGGCGTTCCTCGGCAAGATCCCGCCGGAGCTGCTGCGCGCCTCGCCGTACCTCGCCACGATCATCGCGGTCGCCGGCTTCGTCGGTCGGGTCCGCCCGCCGGCCGCCGACGGCGAGCCGTACACGAAGAACTGAACCCGGGAGAGCTGACCGTGACCGACGCACCGGCCGTCGACTGGGAGTCCCTGCGGTACGCCGCCGTCGAGGTGGCCGCGCACGCCTACGCGCCGTACAGCCGCTTCCACGTGGGCGCCGCAGCACTCGCGGACGACGGGCGGATGCTCGTGGGCTGCAACGTCGAGAACGCTGCGTACGGCGTCGTGCTGTGCGCGGAGTGCGGGGTCGTCTCGCAGCTGCACGCAACCGGCGGCGGGCGGTTGACGCACTTCGTGTGCGTCAACGGCGACGGCGAGGTGATCATGCCGTGCGGTCGCTGCCGCCAGCTGCTCTTCGAGCAGGGCGGCAACGAGCTGGTGCTGATGACGCCGCGCGGGCTGCGCACGATGGCCGAGGTGCTGCCCCAGGCGTTCGGCCCCGACGACCTCCACTGACCTGAACGGAACGGAAGGACTGCCATGGCGCAGCACGACGCCGTCGAGGTGATCTCTGCGAAGAGGGACCGGGCGGAGCTCAGCGACAGCCAGATCGACTGGGTGATCGATGCCTACACCAAGGGCTCCGTCGACGACGCGCAGATGTCCGCGCTGGCGATGGCGATCCTGCTCAACGGCATGGACCGCCGCGAGATCGCGCGCTGGACCGCGGCGATGATCGCCTCCGGCGAGCGGATGGACTTCTCCACGCTCTCGCGGCCCACCGCCGACAAGCACTCGACCGGCGGCGTCGGCGACAAGATCACGCTGCCGCTGGCGCCGCTCGTCGCGGCGTGCGGCGTGGCCGTGCCGCAGCTCTCGGGCCGCGGGCTCGGGCACACCGGCGGCACCCTGGACAAGCTGGAGGCGATCCCCGGCTGGCGGGCGGCCCTCTCGAACGACGAGATGTTCGCGCAGCTGGAGTCGGTCGGCGCGGTCATCTGCGCGGCCGGCGACGGGCTCGCCCCCGCCGACAAGAAGCTCTACGCCCTGCGCGACGTGACCGGCACCGTGGAGGCGATCCCGCTGATCGCCTCCTCGATCATGTCCAAGAAGATCGCCGAGGGCACCGGCTCGCTGGTCCTCGACGTCAAGGTCGGCACCGGCGCCTTCATGAAGGACGTCGACCGGGCCCGTGAGCTGGCGACCACCATGGTGGGTCTCGGCACCGACGCCGGGGTGCGCACGGTCGCCCTGCTGACCGACATGTCCACGCCGCTGGGCCTGACCGCCGGCAACGCGATCGAGGTCGCCGAGTCGGTCGAGGTGCTGGCCGGCGGCGGTCCCGCCGACGTGGTCGAGCTGACCCTGGCGCTGGCCCGCGAGATGCTTGCCGGCGCCGGTGTCACCGACGTGGACCCGGCCGACAAGCTGGCCGACGGCTCGGCGATGGACGTCTGGAACAAGATGATCCGCGCCCAGGACGGCGACCCGGACGCGCCGATGCGCGAGGCGCGGGAGAAGCACGTGGTCGCGGCCCCGGCCTCCGGCGTGCTGACCCGGCTGGACGCGATGGCGGTCGGCATGGCGGCGTGGCGTCTGGGCGCGGGCCGCGCCAAGGCGGGCGACGCCGTCCAGGACGGCGCCGGGGTCGTCTGGCACGCCCGGCCCGGCGACGAGGTGACCGCGGGAGCACCGCTGTTCACCTTGCTCACCGACGAGCCGGAGCGGTTCGACCGGGCGCTGGCCTCGCTCGAGGGTGGCTACGACATCGCCGCGGACGGCACGTCGTACCAGCCCTCGCCGCTGGTCATCGACCGCATCTCCTGAGCCGGCCCGGTCAGGGCAGCAGCAGGACCAGGAACTCGGCGACGAGGGCGGGCTTCGGCTCGCCCTCGATCTCCACGACGTAGCTCATCGTGACCTGCTTGCCCGCGGGCACGTCGGTGACCGCGGTGAAGGTGCAGGTGGCCCGCAGCCGCGAGCCGACGGGGACCGGGGTGGGGAAGCGGACCTTGTTCAGCCCGTAGTTGAGCTTGGCGCCCGGCGTCTGCAGGTCGAAGATCTGGCTGCCGAACAGCGGGAGCAGCGACAGCGTGAGGTAGCCGTGGGCGATGGTGCCGCCGAAGGGGCCGGCCTTGGCGCGCTCGACGTCGACGTGGATCCACTGGAAGTCGTCGGTCGCCTCGGCGAACCTGTTCACCCGCTCCTGGTCGATCGTCACCCAGTCGCTGGTGCCGATCTCCTCGCCGGCCGCCGCTGCGACCTCGTCCAGGGTGGTGAAGACGCGCATGTCTGCCTCCGTCGGTTCGGCGCTTCGATGATTGGATGACGCCATGACTGCCGCCTCCGCCACGGAACCTACCGTCCTCACCCGCGACCAGGTGCTCCGGGCGCCGAAGGTCCTGCTCCACGACCACCTCGACGGTGGGCTGCGCCCGGCGACGGTGCTGGAGCTGGCGAGGGAGATCGGTCACGAGCTCCCGGCCGACGACGCGGAGTCCCTGGGGCAGTGGTTCGCCGACGCGGCGGACTCCGGCTCCCTGGAGCGCTACCTCGAGACCTTCGACCACACGGTGGCGGTCATGCAGACCGGTCCGGCGCTCACCCGGATCGCGCGCGAGTGCGTCGAGGACCTCGCGGCCGACGGGGTCGTGTACGCCGAGGTGCGCTACGCGCCCGAGCAGCACGTGACGCAGGGCCTGACCCTCGACGAGGTGGTCGCGGCCGTGCAGGAGGGCTTCGACCAGGGCGTGGCGGCCAGCGGGGGTCGCATCGTGGTGCGCCAGCTGCTCACTGCGATGCGGCACGCCGCCCGGTCGATGGAGATCGCGCAGCTCGCCGTGTCGTGGCGCGACCGGGGCGTCGCCGGCTTCGACATCGCCGGGGCGGAGGCGGGCTTCCCGCCCACCCGGCACCTCGACGCCTTCGAGTACCTCCAGCGCGAGAACGCCCACTTCACCATCCACGCCGGCGAGGCGTTCGGCCTGCCGTCGATCTGGCAGGCCATCCAGTGGTGCGGCGCCGACCGGCTGGGCCACGGGGTGCGGATCATCGACGACATCACCGTGCACGACGACGGGCGCGTGGAGCTCGGCCGGCTCGCGGCGTACGTCCGTGACAAGCGGATCCCGCTGGAGCTCTGCCCCGCCTCGAACATCCAGACGGGGGCGGCGACGTCGATCGCGGAGCACCCGATCGGGCTGCTGACCGAGCTGCGCTTCCGGGTCACGGTCAACACCGACAACCGGCTGATGAGCCGGACCTCCATGACCGACGAGATGTGGTCGCTGGTGCAGGCCTTCGGCTACCGTCTCGACGACCTGCGGTGGTTCACCATCAACGCGATGAAGTCGGCGTTCCTGCCCTTCGACGAACGGCTGGCGATCATCGACCGGGTCATCAAGCCGGAGTACGCCGCGCTCGCGGCTCGACGCTGAACCAGGGCGTGGCCCACCCACCGAGGTCGAGAGGGCCCGACGCGAGCGCCCCGCGGCTCACGGAGACCAACCGGCCCGACGCCGGCTCGTAGACGTCGAGCCCGTCACCGTCGCGCCCCACGACGAGGACCACGTGGCGGGGGAGCCACCGGTTGCCCACGTAGAGCACGACCGGCCGGCCGGCGGCGGCGAGGTCGAGGACCCGGTCCGCGGCCGCGGCCCGCCCGGTGCGCACCCACCGGACGCGGTGCCGGTTGCCGGTGAGGGCGGCGAGGTGCCGGGCGACCGCCCAGGGCGCGGTGCCGAGGGCGCGTGGCCAGGGGAGCTGGAGCCGGCCCCGGGCGTCGAGGCCGGAGGTGAGCCGGCGGTGCAGCGCCAGCACCTCGGTCCCGAACGAGCCGTGACCGACGACGGACGCGGTGTAGGGCGGGTCGCCCAGCATCCGCGCCACCACGAGCGAGGCCGCACCGCAGGAGCGCCGGTCGGGCTGGGGGAGGGCCCGGCGGAACACCTCGCCGGACCCGTCGGGGCTGCCCCGTTCAGTCACCCGCCGGCTCGGGCTGGTGCAGGCTCGCGATCGCGCGGAACGCCTGGTCCGGGGTCACGGGCAGGCAGCCGCGCTCGACCGCACGGGCCACGACCCGCTGCTGGTCGCGCATCAGGGCCAGACCGCGCCGGACCAGCACGAGCGGGGGCTTGCGGCGCTCGCGCAGGTCCCGTGTCAGGCGTCGCCAGAAGGTCTTCACCGGGTGCTGGCGCACGCAGTACGCGGCCGCGAGCAGGTCGGCCTCGCGGCAGGACGGGACGACGTGCTGGGCGAAGATGCCCTCGGCCACGAAGAGGTCGTGCTCGCCGAGCTCGAGCTCGGTCGACCCGCACCGCCCGTCCCGGGCGATCTCGTAGATCGGCACCTCGGCGCGCCCCTCCCGGCAGAGCCGGTCGAGGGCGGCCATGGCGTCCCCGTGCAGCCAGGAGTCGGGGTGGTCCCAGTCGACGATGCCGGCGTTCGCCCCCGTCGTGATGCGGGGGAGCGTGGGGTCGTCGCCGTTCTTGTAGAAGTCGTCCAGCCGGAGCACCGGCAGGCCGAGTCGTTCGGCGAGCCTGGACTTGCCGGCCCCCGAGGGGCCGGCAAGCACGATCACACGGGCACGCACCGTCGGGTCACACGCCGATGGGGTGCCAGACCGTCTTGGTCTCCAGGAACGCCGTCATCGGCTCCAGGCCGGGGTCCTGGGTCCAGTCGGGCTCGGCGGCCGGGGCACGGCGTACCCGCTTGAGGTTGTCGGCCGCCGCCACCTCGAGCGAGGTCGCGAGCTCGGCGTCGCCGGCGATGCCGGTGAGGTCGAGCGCGTTGACGTCCATGTGCGAGGCGAGCCACGGGGCCACCGTCGCGGCGGAGCCGGTCAGGATGTTGACCACGCCGCCGGGCAGGTCGGAGGTCGCGAGGACCTCCGAGAACGTCACGGCGGGCAGCGGACGCTCGTAGGACGACACCACGACCACGGTGTTGCCGGTGACGATCGCCGGGGCGACCACGCTGACCAGGCCGAGCAGGCTGGAGGCCTGGGGAGCGAGCACGGCGACCACGCCGGTCGGCTCGGGCGTGGAGAGGTTGAAGAACGGCCCCGCGACCGGGTTGGCACCGCCGACGACCTGGGTGATCTTGTCGGCCCAGCCGGCGTACCAGACCAGACGGTCGATGGCCTCGTCGAGGACCTTCTCGGCCTTCGAGGAGGAGAGCCCCTCGGACTGCACCACTGCCTGCACGAACTGCGGGCGGCGGTCCTCCATGACCTCGGCGACGCGGTAGAGGATCTGCGCGCGGTTGTAGGCCGTGCGCGCCGACCAGCCGCCGAAGGCCTTGCGTGCCGCGATGACGGCGTCACGAGCGTCCTTGCGCGAGGCGAGGGCGGCGTTGGCCACGAAGGCCCCCTTCGAGTCGTTGACGACGTAGGAGTAGCCCGACTCCGAGCGCGGGAACGCGCCGCCGATGAAGAGCTTGTAGGTCTTGCGAACGTCGATGCGGCTCACTTCACGCCACCCTTCAGGTATGCCTCGAGGCCGTGCCGGCCACCCTCGCGGCCGTAGCCCGACTCCTTGTAGCCGCCGAAGGGGCTGGTCGGGTCGAACTTGTTGAACGTGTTGGCCCACACCACGCCGGCGCGCAGCTGGTTGGCCATGTGCAGGATGCGGGAGCCCTTGTCGGTCCACACGCCGGCCGAGAGGCCGTACGGCGTGTTGTTGGCCTTCTCGACCGCCTCGGAGGGCGTGCGGAAGGTCAGCACGGACAGGACCGGGCCGAAGATCTCCTCGCGGGCGATCCGGTGGGCCTGGGTGACGCCGGTGAAGATCGTCGGCGCGAACCAGAAGCCGGTGGTGGGCAGCTCGCAGGGCGGCGACCAGCGGCCGGCGCCCTCGGCCTCACCGATGGCGGACAGCTCACGGATGCGGGCCAGCTGCTCGGCGGAGTTGATGGCGCCGATGTCGGTGTTCTTGTCCAGCGGGTCACCCACGCGCAGCGTGGACATGCGGCGCTTGAGGCGGTCGAGGACCTCCTCGGCCACCGACTCCTGCACGAGGAGGCGGGAGCCGGCGCAGCAGACGTGGCCCTGGTTGAAGAAGATGCCGTTGACGATGCCCTCGACGGCCTGGTCGAGCGGGGCGTCGTCGAAGACGATGTTGGCCGCCTTGCCGCCCAGCTCGAGGGTGACCTTCTTGTCGGTGCCGGCGACGGCCTTCGCGATCGCGCGGCCGACCTCGGTCGAGCCGGTGAACGCGACCTTGTCGACGCCCGGGTGGGAGACCAGCGCCCGACCGGTGTCACCGGCGCCGGTGACGATGTTGACGACACCCGCCGGGAGGTCGGCCTGCTGGCAGATCTCGGCGAAGAGCAGCGCGGTCAGCGGCGTGGTCTCGGCCGGCTTCAGCACCACGGTGTTGCCGCAGGCCAGGGCGGGCGCGATCTTCCACGCCAGCATCAGCAGCGGGAAATTCCAGGGGATGACCTGGCCGGCGACGCCGAGCGGGGTGCTGCCGCCACTCACATTTCCGGGCAGGGCGTACTCCAGCTTGTCGGCCCAGCCGGCGTAGTAGAAGAAGTGGGCGGCGACGGTCGGGATGTCGACGTCGCGCGACTCCTTGATCGGCTTGCCGTTGTCCAGCGACTCCAGGACGGCGAGCTCGCGCCCGCGCTCCTGGATGATCCGCGCGATCCGGTAGAGGTACTTGGCGCGCTCGCGGCCGGGCATCCGGCCCCAGACCCGGTCGTAGGCCTTGCGGGCGGCCTTGACCGCCTTCTCCACGTCGGCGTCGCTGGCCTCGGCGACCTCGGCCAGCACCTCCTCGGTGGCGGGGCTGATCGTCTTGAAGGCCTTCCCGTGGCCGTCCACGAACTCACCGTCGATGAACAGGCCGTAGGACGGCTTGATGTCGACGATGCTGCGCGACTCGGGGGCGGGGGCGTACTCGAAGGGGCTCGTCATTGAGATCAGTCCAGCGTGAAGTAGTCGGGACCGGAGTAGCGGCCGGTCTGCATCTTGGTGCGCTGCATGAGCAGGTCGTTGAGCAGCGTGGAGGCGCCGAAGCGGAACCAGTCGGGGTCGAGCCAGTCCTGGCCGGCGACCTCGTTGACCATCACGAGGTACTTGATGGCGTCCTTGGTGGTGCGGATGCCGCCCGCGGGCTTCACGCCGACCATCTGGCCGGTCTGCTCGCGGAAGTCACGGACCGCCTCGAGCATGATCATCGTGACCGGCAGCGTCGCGGCCGGCTGGACCTTGCCCGTGGAGGTCTTGATGAAGTGACCGCCGGCCATCATCGCGAGCCAGCTGGCCCGGCGGACGTTGTCGTAGGTCTGCAGTTCGCCGGTCTCGAAGATGACCTTGAGGTGGGCGCTGCCGCAGGCCTCGCGCACGGCAACGATCTCGTCGTACACGTCCTTGTAGCGGCCGGACAGGAAGGCGCCACGGTCGATGACCATGTCGATCTCGTCGGCGCCGGCCTCGACCGCGTCCCGGGTGTCGGCGAGCTTGATGTCGAGGGCCGCACGGCCGCTCGGGAACGCCGTGGCCACGGCGGCGACGTTGACGCCGCTGTCACCGAGGACCTCCTTGGCGGTTGCCACCATGTCGGGGTAGACGCAGACGGCCGCCGTCATCGGGCAGGTCGGGTCGGCCGGGTCGGGGTGCATCGCCTTGGCGGCCAGCGCGCGGACCTTGCCGTGGGTGTCCTGGCCCTCGAGCGTGGTGAGGTCGACCATCCGGATCGCGAGGTCGATCGCGAACTCCTTGGCGGTCGTCTTGATCGAGCGGGTGCCGAGCGAGGCCGCGCGGGCCTCCGCGCCGACCTGGTCGACCCCGGGCAGGCCGTGCAGGAACCGCTGGAGGGACGCGTTCGTTCTCGTGATGTCGGAGAAGTCGGCGGACACCACCGGGGCACCGGTTGCACTCGACCCCTGGCCCGTGGGCATGGCAGTGGTGGGGGAGCTTGTCACCGACCCAGCATAGAGTTGGTGCGCCGGTGTGCGGCAATCGAGGTGAGGAGCACGAGGTGGTCGACCCGCAGGGTCAGACGAGCGTGGACGAGACCGTCGAGCGGTTCCACGCGACGAGCGGGAAGGTCCCCGGAGTGATCGCGATCGGCGTCGCCGCCGTGATCGTGGTGATCAGCGTGGTGGAGCGGGACCGCGGTTTCCCGCTGCCCACCGTCCTCGGCGCGGTCGCCTTCGGCATCCTCGCCTGGGCCGCGCTGATCCGGCCCCGGGTCTGGGCGACGCGGGAGCACCTGGTGATGCGCAACATGCTGCACACCGCGTGGGTCCCGCTGGCCGCCATCGAGCAGGTGGCCGTGCGCCAGGTGCTCGCGGTGAGCGCCGGCCACCGTCGCTTCGTCTCGCCGGCCATCGGCCGCACCCTGCGGCAGACGGTGAAGAACAACCGGGCCGTCAAGCCCGAGAGGGCCGTCGAGTCCTACCCCGTCTTCGTCGAGGAGCGGATCCTCCAGCTGGCCGACGACGCGCGCGTCCAGCACGGCGTACGCCGCTTCTCCGAGGAGCAGGCCGCCCTGGCCGCCGGCGCCCGCAAGGTGTGGGCGTGGCCGGAGATCGTCGGCCTGGCGGTCTTCCTCGGCGGGGCTGTCGTGGCGCTGCTGGTGGGCTGAGCCCTCCGGGCTCAGATCCCCGCGGCGGCCTTGATGTCCGCACGCAGGGCGTCGAGCCGCCCCGCGGCAGAGATCCGCGCCGCCGCGACCCCGTCCTCGGGGTTCACCGGCACCACGACCTCGAGGTAGCACTTCAGCTTGGGCTCGGTGCCGCTCGGGCGCACGATGACGCGGCCGCCCTCGGCGAGGCGGTAGCGCAGCCCCTCGGTGGGCGGCAGCTCGGCCGAGCCCTGCGACAGGTCGTCGACCTCGACCACGGCGAGACCACCGAGCGAGGTCGGCGGCGCGCTGCGCAACCGCTCCATGGCGGCGCCGATCTCGGCGAGGTCGGTGACCCGCACCGAGAGCTGGTCGGTGGCGTGCAGGCCGTGCTCGGCGGCGATGTCGTCGAGCAGGTCGGTGAGGGTGCGGCCCTCGGCCTTGGCGCCCGCCGCCAGCTCGCAGAGCAGCAGCAGTGCCGAGACACCGTCCTTGTCCTTCACGTGCTCGGGGTCGACGCAGTAGCCGAGCGCCTCCTCGTAGCCGAAGGCCAGGCCGTCGACGCGACCGATCCACTTGAAGCCGGTGAGCGTCTCGGCGTAGGGCTGGCCCGCCGCGGCGGCCATCCGGCCGAGGAGTGACGAGGACACGATCGAGGTGGCGTAGGTGCCCTGCTTGCCGGAGGCGAGCAGGTGGGACGCCAGCAGTGCGCCGACCTCGTCGCCGCGCAGCATCCGCCAGCCGTGCGGGCCGGGGACGGCCGCGGCGCAGCGGTCGGCGTCGGGGTCGTTGGCGACCACCAGGTCGGCTCCGGACTCCTCCGCGAGGGCCATGGCGAGGTCCATCGCGCCCGGCTCCTCGGGGTTGGGGAAGGAGACCGTGGGGAAGTCGGGGTCGGGCTGCTCCTGCTGGCTGACGATGCGCGGCGCCGCGAAGCCGGCGGTCTCGAGGACCTGGGCGACCGACGTGCCGCCGACGCCGTGCAGGGGGGTGTAGACGATGTCGAGGTCGCGCGGCCCGTCGCCGGCGAGGCCGGCCACGGTGTCGAGGTAGCGGTCGATGATGTGCTCGTCGAGGACCGTGCCGGCGTTGCCGCGCGGCAGGTCGGCGAGGGCGCCCACCGCCTCGATGCGGGAGGCGATCTCGGCGTCCGCGGGCGGCACGATCTGGCTGCCGTCGGCGAGGTAGACCTTGTAGCCGTTGTCCTGGGGCGGGTTGTGGCTGGCGGTGACCATCACGCCGGCGACGCAGCCCAGCTCGCGGATCGCGAAGGCCAGCAGCGGGGTCGGCAGCGGGCGGGGGAGCACGTAGGCCTTGAACCCGGCCCCGGTCATGACCTCCGCGGTGTCGCGGGCGAAGACGTCGGAGTTGTGCCGGGCGTCGTACCCGATCACGACGCTGCCCTCGCGTCCGGCGCCGTTGTCCCTGAGGTAGGCGGCGAGGCCCGCGGCCGCGCGGGTGACGACGACCCGGTTCATCCGGTTCGGCCCGGCACCGAGGGCGCCGCGCAGGCCGGCCGTGCCGAACTCCAGGGTCCCGGCGAACCGGTCGGCCAGGTCGGTGGCGTCGGCGCCGCCGGCGACGGCCTCGACGATCTGCTCGAGCTCGGCGCGGGTCTGCTCGTCAGGGTCCTCCGCGACCCACGCGCGGGCGCGGTCGAGCAGGGGAGCCACGTCTGAGGTCGTCATGAGCGGCACGCTACTGCGGCGCGCGCCGTCGGTGCGATTCGGCATCGTGACGGTGAGGACCCCGCGCGGTCGCGTCGTACGTCGCCGGTCAGCGGATGATCCGCAGCGGGCCCTCCTCGGGCGTCGGCGGCTCGAAGTGGTCGAAGTGCCGGGCAGCGAGCTCCTCGGGCAGCACGTAGTCGTCGGCGTGGCTGCCGCGTCGGGACCGCATCCGGGCCAGGACCGTCTCGCGGTCGGTCGCGAGGTAGATCGTCTCGGGCACGACGCCGGTCGGTGCGAGCAGTCGGCGGTAGTCCTCGCGCATCCGACGCGACCAGAACGAGAAGTCGAGCACGACGTCGCGCCCCGCGGCGACCAGCTCCAGCAGCCGGGCCCGCAGGCCGGCCTCGATGTCGTCGCGGACGTCCGCCGGCAGCGGCACCGTCGAGATCCCGCGACGCCACATCTCCTCGTCGAAGGAGAGGCGGACCATGCCTCGGCCCTCCAGGCGTTGGGCGTACGTCGACTTCCCGGATCGCGAAGGGCCGCACATGAAGATCACCCGGCTCACGCACGGACCCTACGTCGGGTCCGTGGCCGGCCCCGGGCAGCACGGCAGGCCCGATGACCCGGTGGGTGCCGGGTGATCGGGCCTGCGGGTGCTGCACGTGCTGTCAGTTGTTGTCGAGTCGGATGGTGCCGTGGGGTGTGACGAGGTAGCTGCGGCCGTGGGGTCCGTGCCACTCGTAGGTGCCGTCGGGTCGTCGCCGGTATCGCCATCGGCGGCTGGTCTTCGCTCGGTGATGCCGCCGGCAGAGTGGGGCGAGCAGGTCGGGTGCGGTCTGGCCCGGCGGCCCGCCCTCGTCCATCGGGACGTACGGCTCGATGTGGTCGAGGTCCGCGTGCCGGGCGTCGACGGGGCACCAGGGGAAGACGCAGTGCCCGTCGCGCAGGATCACGAGCTCGCTCATCCACGGGGGCGGGTCGTGCTCGTCCACGGCCCGACTGGTGGCGAGGTCGATGACGGGCTGGATCGTCACGCGGGAGCGGCCGACCCAGTCCTTGATCAGGTCGATGGTCGCCGGGCCGAGCCGCTCGACCGTGCCGGCCACGGTGCCGCCATCAGCGCCGCCAGCACCGCCGGCCGTTGTCGTGCTGCCTGTGGCGAGGTCGGCCAGGGAGAGGTGCAGGTAGAGCCGGGTCTTGGGCGGCCTTGGCTTCGCGGGGGCAGCGGGGACCTCGGGCTGCTGTCCGGTGACCGATAGGAGGTCGAGGGTGGCCTGCTGGGCGGCGATCACGCCGAGCGCCTTGGCCTTGCGAATCTCGAGCTCGTCCTCATCACCGAGGGCCTTGAGCTGGGCGGCCTGGTCGCAGACCAGGTCGTGGAAGGCAGTCAGGTCGAGGCTGTCGCCGGCGACGTCGAGGTAGCTGGTGCCGTCGAACCGGCCGGGGTGGTCGTGACGCAGGGTGACGTGCCAGCCGGCCTTGCCTTTCTTTTCCTTCGCCGCGATGAGGTCGGGGTCGAACTTGGCGATCGCGTGCGCCACGGTCGTCTCGACCGCCTTCCACCCAGACGATGCGAGGCGGGGTGCGAGCTGCTCGTCCACATAGGCCGCGGCGGCCTTCGAGAGCTGGTGGGTGGCCTTCGCAACCTGCCGCGCCTTGTACGGCTCGACCGCGAGGGTCTGGACGAGCCGCCAGATCCGAGGGAGCCGGAACTGCAGGTCCAGCGCGTCCGCAATCAACGCCATCCCCGCGGTGGTGGAGATCCCCAGCGTCGCGGCGACGGGCTCGGGCGCGAACGCCGCGACCGCCGGTGTCCCGTCCCCACCCAGCGACTCGTCGGTCAGGAGGACGCTGGGTCCGCCCCAGGTCGCGACCCCGGTGTCCGCGGTAGCGGGGTGCAGTACGCACCACTGCAGGGCCAGACGGAGCTTGGCGCGCTCAGCCGCGCGGGCCTCGGTGCGCTTGTGCTCGAGCAGCGCCAGCAGGCCGTCCGCGTCGAGGTCCTCGACCTCGACCGGCTCCCAGTTTGCGTCTGTTTCGAACATGTGTCCATTGTCTCAGAGGGGACCGACATCCGTCCCTGCCTGTGGACGGTTCCTGGCCCATCCGGCGAAATTCGAAGGTAAAACTTTCGGAGCAGGGCGGGGCGAACCCGCGGCCCGCGCCGCCCACCGCGGACCGCACGGCCGGGAAGCGCGCCCCAGCCACGGCGTACTTCTCCCCGTAGCTGCCAACAACAGCAACCAGAAGCAACCCGCAAGCCCGGCGGCGTGCTCAGGGACTGTGCGCCGTCACGGGGGCTGGGCACGTTGCTCGACCACCGCACCTCAGGAGACGCAGAACTCGTTGCCCTCCGGGTCGAGCATCGTGACGAAGTAGTGGTCGTGGACGGTGGAGTCGAAGTCGTCGGGGAAGCGGCGCAGGACCGAGGCGCCCGCCTCGATGAGGTCCGCGACGGCGGCCTCCACCGTCGCCCGACGCTGCTCGAGAGGGACGCTCCGGTCGCGGCCCGCGGGGTAGATGTCGAAGTGGAAGCGGTTCTTGACCGTCTTCGGCTCGGGCACGACCTGGAACCAGATGGCGGGCCCCTCGCCCTTCGGGTCGCAGATCCGGTCGGACCCGTCGCCGGTGGGGTCCAGCTCGTCCTCGGGAACGCCGACCGAGCGGTACCAGTCGTTCCAGGTGGCGTGGCCCTCCGGCGGGGGTTGCACGACGTACCCCAGGGCGGGACCCCAGAACCGCACCATCGCGGCCGGGTCGGTGCAGTCGACGGTCAGCTGCCAGGTCGTCACCGCTCAGTCCTTCGCCGCGTCCGGCCCCGCGTCGCCGGTGGCATCAGTGTCGCCGGTGTTGTCGACCTCCGCGTTCTCCGGGCGGTTCTCCGGGGCGAGGCGGCGCTCGCGCTCGGCCTCGATCTCCGCGACCTCGTCCTCGGAGGGCTTCATCTCGCGGAAGACCTCGCTGGGGTCGGCGCTGCCCGCGCTGCCCTCCTGCTCGCCGTCGGCATTCATCTCCTCGAACTCCCGCACCGTCGGCAGCTCCGCGTCGGTGTTGTCGACCTCGGCGTTCTCGGGTCGGTTCTCCGGGGCGAGGCGGCGCTCGCGCTCGGCCTCGATCTCCTCGATCTCCGACTGCGGCGGCCGTTCCTCGAGCGCCTCGCTCGCGTCGCGCTGCTCGTGCTCCTGGCGTGTCTCGCCCACTGCGACCTCCCTCGTAGGGTCGAGGTCACCCTGCCACGACGCGGCCGTCCCGTCAGGCCCCGAAAGGGTGGCGGGCGGCCGCGTCGACGGTGTGTCAGGAGTCGATGTGGCTCATGTCGCCGTACCGGTCGCCGGCCACCGCGTCCCGCGGCACGGCGTCCTCGAGTGCCTTGAGGTCGTCGTCGGAGAGCTCCACCGAGGCGGCTCCGACGTTCTCCTCGAGGTACTTCACGCGCTTGGTCCCGGGGATGGGCGCGACGTCCTCACCCTGGGCGAGCACCCAGGCGAGCGCGAGCTGGCCGGGCGTGCAGCCCTTCTGCTCCGCGATCTCGCGGACCTTGGTGACCAGGGCGAGGTTGGTGTCGAGGTTGTCGCCGCTGAAGCGGGGGAAGTACGCCGTCCGGCGCGAGTCGTCCGCGGCGAGCGCCTCCGGGTCGGTGATGGCGCCGGTCAGGATGCCCCGCCCGAGAGGGGAGTAGGGGACCAGGCCGATGCCGAGCTCGCGGATCGTCGGCAGGATCTCGTCCTCCAGGTCGCGGGTGAACAGGGAGTACTCCGTCTGCAGGGCGGTGATCGGGTGCGTCGCGTGCGCCCTGCGGATGTTGGCGGCCGAGGCCTCGGAGAGCCCGAGGTGCCGCACCTTGCCCGCCTCGACGAGCTCGGCCATCGCGCCGACGGTCTCCTCGATCGGGACACTGCGGTCCACGCGGTGCTGGTAGTAGAGGTCGATGTGGTCGACGCCGAGCCGCTGGAGCGAGGCGTCGCAGGCGGTGCGGACGTACTCCGGCCGGCCGTTGATGCCGACGCGGGTGCCGTCGGGCTTGCGCTCGTTGCCGAACTTGGTGGCGAGCTGGACCTCGTCGCGCCGTCCGGCGATGGCCTTGCCGACCAGCTGCTCGTTGGTGAACGGGCCGTACATGTCGGCGGTGTCGAGGAAGGTCACGCCGAGGTCGAGGGCGCGGTGGATGGTGTCGACGCCCTGCTGCTCGTCGCCGGTGCCGTAGAACTCCGACATGCCCATGCAGCCGAGGCCGAGGGCGGAGACGGTGAGGGAGGAGGTCGTTCCGAGAGTGCGCTGCTGAAGGGTCATGCCCCCACTCAACTGGTTGGAGTGCGCTCCAGGTCAAGCGTGGGCTGTGCGGCGTTCTCCAGCTTGTCGACGTAGATGCCGATCTTGGCGTCGATGGCGCCGAGGTGGTCCTGCACCTCGGCGAGCTGGGCCAGCACCAGCTGACGGTGCGCGCGCAGCAGGTCCAGGCGCTCGCGCTCGTTGCCGTCGCCCTCGCGGACCAGGTCGGCGTAGCGGCGTACGTCGCGGATCGGCATGCCGGTGGCGCGGAGGCGGGTGATGAGCTGGATCCACCGCAGGTCGAGGTCCGTGTAGCGGCGGTGGCCGGTCGCCGAGCGTCCGACCGGGTGCAGCATCAGGCCGTCGCGCTCGTAGTAGCGCAGGGTGTCGGCGGTGAGGCCGGTGCGTGCCGACGCCTCGGCGATGGACAGGCCAGCGGTGGGGCTCATGGGACAAGTCTCCGGGTTGGAGCCCGCTCCAGGTCCAGTGGGGTCGGGTGGGGGTCGCTCACCCGCCGGGGATGAGGACCGGACCGCGTGGCGCGGCGAGGCTGGGGACGCCACCCCGGGGCAGAGGAGCGCGCCATGGCCGACACGAGGACGAAGCCGGAGCAGACCGGCTGGATGGGCTGGATCCTGTTCGCCGCCACGATGATGCTGATGCTCGGCGTCTTCCACGCCGTGCAGGGGCTGGTGGCGATCTTCCGCGACGAGTACTACGTCGTCGGCCGGAGCGGGCTCACCCTGCACGTCGACTACACCGTGTGGGGATGGGTCCACCTGGTGCTGGGGCTGGTCGTGGCCGTGGCGGGTGCGGGGCTGCTCACGGCGCGGATGTGGGCGAGGGTCGTCGGGGTCCTGGCGGCCGGCGCCAGTGCGGTCGTCAACATGGCGTTCCTGGCGGCGTACCCGTTCTGGTCGGTGATGGTGATCCTCGTCGACGTCCTGGTGATCTGGGCGATCACGGTGCACGGGCGCGAGATCGCCGCGAACCGCACCTGAGACGACCGTGGGCTCCGCACGCACCTGGACGGCGCTGCTGTTCGTCGTCGGTTCCGCGTGCTTCCTCGTGGCGCCCCTCCCCACCTTCCTCGACCTCGTCGGCGACTCGGTCGACGCCGGGGTGTTCTTCGTCGGCTCGCTGTTCTTCACCTCGGCCGCGACGCTGCAGTGGCTGCCCGGTCGGCCACCCCGCGACCTCGACTGGTGGAGCAGCAGCTGGCAGCTGCTCGGCACGCTGTTCTTCAACGTCACGACCTACCGGGCTCTCGACACGGCGCTCGGCTCGGCCGACTACGACCAGGTGGTGTGGCGGCCCGACGCCTTCGGCTCGGTGTGCTTCCTCGTCTCCGGCGTGCTCGCGTACGTCGCGGTGGCGGGTGCGTGGTGGCAGCGCGCGCCACTGACCACTCCCGGCCTGATGGCGGGCATCAACCTGGCCGGCTGCGTCCTCTTCGGGATCTCGGCGCTTGCGGCGTACGTGGTCCCGTCGACCGCCGAGGAGGTGGACGCGGCGGTCGCGAACGCGACCACGTCGCTGGGGGCGCTCGCCTTCCTGGTCGGCGCGCTGCTGATGCTGCGGAAGGAGCCGGTCCCGGTGTGAGGTCGCGGGGTCAGTGGTGGAAGCCCTGTGCCTGCTCCTCGCGGGGCATCGGCGCCGAGAGGTCGTCGAGGTAGTCCACGGCAGCCCGCAGGTCGCGCAGGAACAGCTCGGCCATGTCGTGGCTGAAGCCGTTGCGCACCACGACCCGCAGGACCGCGAGGTCCTCCCGGTTGGGCGGCATCGTGTACGCCGGCACCAGCCAGCCCTTCTCGCGGAGCTTGCGGGAGACGTCGAAGACGTCGTACTTCGTGGTCGCGCTGCTGGCCGCGAAAGTGACGACCGGCAGCTCCCGGCCGTCGGAGACGAGCTCGAACTCCGGCATCGCGCGCACGGTCTCGGCGACGTGCACGGCCACGTCCTGGCAGGTCTGCTGGACCAGCCGGTAGCCCTCCTTGCCGAGGCGCAGGAACTGGAAGTACTGCAGCACCACCTGGGCGCCGGGGCGGGAGAAGTTCAGCGCGAAGGTCGGCATGTCGCCGCCGAGGTAGTTCACGTGGAAGACGAGGTCCTCGGGGAGGTACGCCGCATCGCGCCACAGCACCCAGCCGATGCCCGGGTAGACGAGCCCGAACTTGTGCCCCGAGGCCTGGATGGAGACCACCCGCTCCAGCCGGAAGTCCCACACCAGGTCCGGCTGCACGAACGGCGCGATGAAGCCGCCCGACGCGGCGTCGACGTGCACGGGCACCGAGACCCCCGTCTGCTGCTCGTACTCGTCGAGCTTCGCGCAGATCTCCTGCACCGGCTCGTACGTGCCGTCCATGGTGGAGCCGAGGACCGCCACCACCCCGATCGTGTTCTCGTCCACGTGGTCCAGCAGCCGGTCCGCGGTCAGGTGCAGGACGTCGCCCTCGAGGGAGACGTAGCGCGGCTCGACGTCCCAGTAGTTCGCGAACTTCTCCCAGACGACCTGCACGTTGCCGCCCATCACGATGTTGGGGCGGTCGGTGGGCAACCCCGCCCGGTGCCGGGCCTGCTGCCAGCGGCGCTTCAGCGCGAGCCCGCCGAGCATGCAGCCCTCGGAGCTGCCCGTCGTCGACGTGCCGACGCTGTCGGCCGCGTGCGGGGCGTTCCAGAGGTCCCCGAGCATCCGCACGCACCGGGACTCGATCTCGGCGGTCTGCGGGTACTCGTCCTTGTCGACCATGTTCTTGTCGAACGTGTCGGCGTACAGCCGGTCGGCCTCCTCGTCCATCCACGTGGTGACGAAGGTGGCGAGGTTGAACCGCGCGTTCCCGTCGAGGCTCACCTCGTCCAGGACGATCTGGTATGCCGTCTGCGGCAGCATCGCGTTCTCGGGGATCCGGTGCCGGGGCACCTCCGTCATCCCCGACCGGGTGAAGCGGGGGAGCAGTGTCTGCTCCAGGTCTTCTGCGCGCTTGCTCTTCAAGACTCCCATGGCGGCTGCCTCCCAGATGGACGTCCCGTCCACCCTGCGGTGCACCTCGGTGCGTGGCATCCTCCGTCGCGGATGACTCGCCCCGGCCGGGCGGGTGCGCTCAGCTGCGCTCGAGCGCCGGCCGGTGGAACGCCTCGGTGGCGAACGGGCCGCCCACGTGGGCGGCGTCCGACTCGTCCCCGGCGCGGGCCGGGACCCGGTCGGCGAACTCCTCGGCGTCGTCCTGAGGGGCGTAGCCCAGCTGCCGGCCGGGCTCGAGGTCCCACCAGGCGCGGGTGTTGGCGGAGATGCCGTAGAGCACCGCGAAGCCGGGTGCCGGGGTCGTCAGTGCGGCCTCGACCATGCGCACGCAGTCGTCGTGGGAGAGCCAGGTGGCCAGGTGGCGCACGGTCTCCGGCTCCGGGAGGAACGATCCGATCCGGCAGGCGACGGCGTCGACGCCGTACCGGTCGGCGTAGAGGCTGAGCAGCGCCTCGGCGGCGACCTTGCCCACCCCGTAGAAGGTGTCTGGTCGCGGGCGTACGACGGCCGTGAGCAGCTCGGTCCGGGGCGTGTGGCCGACGGCGTGGTTGGAGGAGGCGTGGACGATCCGCGTCACGCCGTGCTCGACCATCGCGTCGAGCAGCGCGGCCGTCGTCACGACGTGGGAGGTCAGCGAGTCCGGCAGGCTCGCCTCGCCCGGGTTGCCGGCCAGGTGCACGACGGCGTCGAACCGGTCCTCGGCGAACACGGCCGCCACCGCGTCGGCATCGGCGCAGTCGATGAGGTGCCAGGGGCCGTCGAAGCCCTCCTCGGGCGGCGGCACCCGGTCGAGTCCGACGACCTCGTGGCCGCGGTCGGCCAGCCCGACGGAGAGGACCCGACCGATGCTGCCCGCGGCGCCGGTCACCAGGACGCGCATCAGATCCTCGGGACGATCCGTCCGAGGAGGTCGCCCATCCGCGACGCGGCCGCGCGGCCGGCCTCGAGGACCTCCTCGTGGTTCAGCGGCTCGCCGCTGATCCCGGCCGCCAGGTTCGTCACCAGGCTGATGCCGAGGACCTCCATGCCCGCCTCGCGGGCGGCGATGGCCTCCAGGGTGGTGCTCATGCCGGCGAGGTGGCCGCCGATCGCGCGGACCATGCCGATCTCGGCGGGAGTCTCGTAGTGGGGGCCGGGGAACTGCACGTAGACGCCCTCGTCGAGGGACGGGTCGACCTCGCGGCACAGCTGGCGCAGCCGGCTGGAGTAGAGGTCGGTGAGGTCGACGAAGTTCGCACCCTCGATGGGGCTCTTGCCGGTCAGGTTGATGTGGTCGCTGATCAGGACAGGGGTGCCGGGCGTCCACGTCTCCTTCAGGCCGCCGCAGCCGTTGGTCAGCACGATCGTGCGGCAGCCGGCCGCCGCCGCCGTACGCACGCCGTGGACGACGGCGCGCACGCCCTTGCACTCGTAGTAGTGGGTGCGGCTGAGGAAGACGAGGAGGTTCCTGTCCCCGGCGCGGACCGAGCGGATCTTGCCCGAGTGGCCGGCCACCGCCGCCGCGGAGAAGCCCGGCAGGTCGGTGGTGGCGATCTCGGCGGTGACCTCGCCGAGGGCGTCCACGGCCGGGAGCCAGCCCGACCCCAGGACGAGGGCGACGTCGTGCTGCTCGACGCCGGTGAGCTCGGCGAGGCGCGCGGCGGCCTCCTGGGCCTGCTGCTGGTAGGTCTGCTGCGTGGTCTGCTGGTCGGTCACAAGCGGCGACTCTAGTGGCGGGCGCTCGACGGCCGGAAACCGTGACCGGCGGACCGTGGACCGAATGGCCGTGGCGCGCCGGCGGCGGCATGGGCAGGATGCGGCGCATGATCGATCACTTCGGCATCAACTGCTCCGACGTCCCCGCCTCCGCCGCGTTCTACGACAAGGTCCTCGGGGTGCTCGGCCACTCCCGGTTGATGGACTTCGGGGTCGCGATCGGCTACGGCACCGGCCATCCCGTCTTCTGGATCAGCGAGCAGCCCGCCGAGGGCCCCGCGTCCGGTCCCAACCGCGAGGTCCACATCGCGTTCTCCGCCCCCGACGCGGCCGCCGTGCGCGCCTTCTTCGAGGCGGCCAGCGGGCTGGGCGCCGAGGTGCTGCACGAGCCCCGCCTCTGGCCGGAGTACCACGAGCACTACTACGGCGCGTTCGTGCGGGACCCGGACGGCAACAACGTGGAGGCGGTCTGCCACACCGCGTCTGCGGGGGACTGAGTGGGCTGGATGAATAACCGGTGCACCGGCGACTCCTGACGTTCTCAGCCGGTGCAACGGCTGAGAACATCAGGAGCTGGCTGAGAAGTGCGCGCACCGGCCCGTGAACCTTTTCCACAGATTGCGGTTCGCCGGTGTGACGCCGCGCGGGACGCGGCATCTCAGTGTCATGAAGATGCGACCTGCGGACGACCCTCGCAACACCCCGATCTGGCTGCGCCACGAGCTCATCGAGCAGGGCTTCAACGATCGGGCGATAGCCCAGCAGAAGCGTCAGGGCATCTGGGCACAGCCCCGCCGCGGGGCGTACGTCGACGGCCCCGCCTGGGACTCCCTCGACGAGGGCGGCCGGCACGCGGTCACCGCCCGCACGGTGCTGCGCCAGGCGAAGGCGGACCTGGTGCTGTCGCACGTCTCGGCGCTCGACGAGTACGACGCCCCGACCTGGGGTGTCGACCTCTCCGTGGTCCACGTGACCCGCCCGGACGGCAAGGCCGGCCGGAAGGAGCGTGGGATCCAGCAGCACTGCGGCGTGCTGCTGGATGAGGACGTGACGACGCTGAACGGCGTACCCGTGACCACCCCCACCCGGCTGGCGCTCGACATCACGACGCTCGTGGACGTCGAGGCCGGCCTGGGCATCGTCAACCACCTGCTCCACGAGGGACTCACCTCCACGGGGGAGCTCGAGGCCCGATACGCGTCGATGGACCACTGGCCCAACACGCTGCGCACGGACCTGGTGCTGCGGCTCGCGAATCCGCTGATCGAGTCCCTCGGAGAGTCCCGGACCGACTACCTGTGCTTCTCCCAGCACCTGCCCCGGCCCATCCCGCAGTACGAGGTCTGTGACAGGTTCGGGAACGTCGTGGCCCGACTCGACTTCGCGTGGCCGGAGCACGGGGTCTACCTGGAGTTCGACGGTCGGGTGAAGTACGAACGACTGCTCCGCGAGGGCGAGACCGCCTCGGACGCCGTCATCCGGGAGAAGCGTCGCGAGGAGATGGTCTGCGAGCTCACGGGCTGGCGGTGCATCCGGATCACCTGGGCGGACCTGTACACGCCCGCGCTGACGGCGCAGCGGATCAGGAACCTGCTCTTCCCCGTCGGCCAGGCGGCCTGACCAGCCTGCCCACCCGGGACTTCTCAGCCACCTCCTGATGTTCTCGGGTGTTGCAACGGCTGAGAACGTCAGGAGTCACCGGTTCACCGGTGATTCCGACAAAGCCCTACAGCCCCGTCGAGCGGCAGGGGCGCCGGCGCAGGGCGGCGACGTAGTCGGCCGGGGCATCGGCGGCCTCGGCGGCGTCGGCCAGGACGCCGAGGTACGACGCCGAGGGCAGGCCGCCCTCGTAGGCGTCGAGCACGTAGGTCCAGACGACGATCTCGCCGCTGAGCGTGGAGACCCGCACCTTGGTCTTGCGGTAGAGACCGAGGTCGGCCGCCTCCCAGCCGTCGAGCCGCTGCTCGTCGTCACGGGTGATGTCGTAGACCGCGACGAAGACCTGGTCGAACGGGTCCTGGACGATCGTGGAGAGCGCGCCGTCCCAGCCGTGCTCCTCGCCGCCGAAGGTCAGCCGCCAGCCCTCGAGCCAGCCGGTGGTCCGCAGCGGGGAGTGGGGGCAGCGCTCGCCCATCCGGGCAGGATCGAGGTTCGTCCCGTAGGCGGCGTACAGGGTCACGGGCTGCAGATTAGTCCCTGCCTTGGTCGCTCACGGCCCCAACTCATAGGCTGGCGGCCGTGACCCACTTCAACGTTCTCGTTCTTGGTGCCGGCCCCGGCGGTTACGTGGCGGCCATCCGTGCAGCTCAGCTCGGCCAGTCGGTGGCCGTGATCGAGGAGAAGTACTGGGGCGGCGTGTGCCTGAACGTGGGCTGCATCCCCTCCAAGGCGCTGCTCCGCAACGCCGAGATCGCCCACATCATCACGCACGAGAAGGACGTCTTCGGCATCTCCGGGGACGCCACCATGGACTTCGGCACCACCCACAAGCGCAGCCGTGGCGTCGCCGAGGCCAGCGCCAAGGGCGTGCACTACCTGATGAAGAAGAACAAGATCACCGAACTCGACGGCTGGGGCACCCTCACCGGTGAGCGCGACGGCAAGCACGGCGTCGACGTCCAGGGCAAGGACGGCAGCACCACGTCGCACACCTGCGACAACCTGATCATCGCGGCCGGCGCCAAGGTGCGCCTGGTGCCCGGCGTGACGCTCTCGGACAACGTGGTCACCTACGAGGAGCAGATCCTCACCGACTCGCTCCCGGGCTCGATCATCATCGGCGGCTCCGGCGCGATCGGCGTCGAGTTCGCCTACGTGATGAAGAACTTCGGCGTCGACGTGACGATCGTCGAGTTCCTCGACCGGATGGTGCCGACCGAGGACGCGGACGTGTCGAAGGAGCTGCTCAAGCAGTACAAGAAGCTCGGCGTGAAGGTGCTCGTCTCCACCGCCGTCAAGGGTGTCGAGGACACCGGCAGCGGCGTGAAGGTCACCGTCGCCCCGGCCGGCGGAGGGGACGAGCAGGTCCTCGAGGCCGACAAGTTCCTCGCGGCCTTCGGCTTCGCGCCGCGCGTCGAGGGCTACGGCCTCGACAAGGCCGGCGTCGAGGTGACCGAGCGCGGCGCCATCGCGGTCGACGCCCGCGGCCGCACCAACGTGCCCGGTGTCTACGCGATCGGTGACGTGACCGGCAAGCTCATGCTGGCGCACACCGCCGAGGCGATGGGCGTCGTGGCCGCCGAGACGATCGCCGGCGCGGAGACCATGGAGATCAACTTCGACATGATCCCGCGCGCCACGTTCTGCCAGCCGCAGATCGCGTCGTTCGGCTACTCCGAGGCGCAGGCCAAGGAGAAGGGGTACGACGTCAAGGTCGCCCAGTTCCCGTTCTCGGCCAACGGCAAGGCGCGTGGCATGGCCGAGGGTGTCGGCTTCGTCAAGATCGTCGCGGACGCCGAGCACAACGAGATCGTGGGCGCCCACCTGATCGGGCCCGAGGTCACCGAGCTCCTCCCGGCGCTCACCCTGGCCCAGCAGTGGGACCTGACCGCCGACGAGGTGGCCCGCAACATCTTCGCCCACCCGACGCTCTCGGAGGCGATGAAGGAGGCCGTCGAGGGCATCGCCGGCCACATGATCAACCTCTGAGGCCAGCAGGCACCGAGCCCGCGAGGTGGCTGCGTCGGCCGAAGAGGTCGAGTGCCGCCGCGGCCGAGGAACGAAGCCGCGATGCGGTGTATCGAGACCGAGTGAGACGAGAAGGATGATCCTGTGAGCGAGCGCGTCGTCATCATCGGTGGCGGCCCCGGCGGCTACGAGGCCGCGCACGTGGCCGCCCAGCTCGGTGCCGACGTCACGATCGTCGACACCGACGGCATCGGCGGCTCCGCGGTCCTCACCGACTGCGTGCCGAGCAAGACCCTGATCGCGACCGCCGAGGTGATGAGCGAGCTGGCCGGCGCCGCCGAGCTCGGCGTGGCCTTCCAGGACCAGGAGGGCGACGCCGCGACGACGATCCGGGTCGACCTGGGCCGGGTCAACGCACGCGTCAAGCAGCTCGCCTCGGACCAGTCCGGCGACATCGCGCGCCGGCTCACCCGCGACGGCGTGAAGATCGTCCAGGGCCGCGGCCGGCTGGACGGGACCGGCCGGGTGGTCGTCAGCGGCGCCGACGGTGACGAGCAGGTCCTCGAGGCCGACACGGTGCTCCTCGCCACGGGCGCCGCGCCGCGCACGCTGCCCACGGCCCGGCCCGACGGCGAGCGGATCCTCACCTGGGAGCAGGTCTACGACCTCACCGAGACGCCGAGCGAGCTGATCGTGGTGGGCTCGGGCGTGACCGGCGCCGAGTTCGCCAGCGCCTACCTGAACCTCGGCATCCCCGTCACGCTCGTCTCCTCGCGCGACCGGGTGCTCCCCGGCGAGGACGCCGACGCCGCCAAGGTCCTCGAGGACGTGCTCACCCGGCGCGGGATGAACGTGCTGTCGAAGTCGAGGATGGAGTCGGTCACCCGGAGCGGCGACACCGTCACCGTGACCCTGACCGACGGTCGCACCGTCCAGGGGTCGCACTGCATCCTGGCCCTCGGGTCGGTGCCCAACACCGCCGACATGGGCCTCGAGGAGGCCGGCGTCGTCCTCGACGACGGTGGCTTCGTCAAGGTCGACCGGGTCTCGCGCACGTCCGCCCGTGGGGTGTACGCCGCCGGCGACTGCACCGGCGTGCTCATGCTCGCGTCGGTGGCCGCGATGCAGGGCCGGATCGCGATGTGGCACTTCCTCGGCGACACCGTGCACCCGCTGGACCTGAAGAAGGTCTCCTCCAACGTCTTCACCGCGCCCGAGATCGCGACCGTCGGCTGGTCCCAGCAGTCGGTCGACAGCGGCGAGATGCAGGCCGAGGTCGTCATGCTGCCGCTGTCGGGCAACCCGCGCGCCAAGATGCAGGGCGTCCACGACGGCTTCGTGAAGCTCTTCTGCCGTCCCGGCACCGGCATCGTGGTCGGCGGAGTGGTGGTCGGTCCCCGGGCCAGCGAGCTGATCCACCCGGTCTCGATCGCGGTCGCCGAGTCGTTGACCGCGGACCAGCTCGCCCAGGCGTTCACGGTCTACCCGTCGATGAGCGGGTCCATCGCCGAGGCGGCGCGGCGGCTGCACCGGGTCTGAGCCCGACCGGCCCCGGACCGGCTCGGGCCGGCCGGTCAGAACCAGAGGCCGGGTCGCTCGATCCGGTCGCGGGCCCAGTCGGCCTTGCGTGCGGCGACGTACAGGTCTATCTCGAGCGCGACCGGCTTGGCGGTGGCGCCCCGGTGGGTGGCCTGGGCGGTCGCGGTCGCCGTGGGGACCACGGCCCCGACGGTGGCCAGGGTGACGGACACGAGGGCCAGCAGGAGACCGCGTGTGCGTCCGGTGCGTGTGGTGAACATGGGCTCGTCCTCTCCGTGCTTGTCCACCAACGTCCGTCCGACAGGGGCCCGATTGACGCGGATGGACACAATTGGACGGCGGGCTATGGACACCTTCCCCAGTCGAGGGGACTCTGGTTGAGGGGGTCGCCAGAGCCACGGGAGACGCGATGGGAGCTCTGTCCCGACCCGACCTGGCGCCGGGTCCGCACCAGGAGCTGGTGGACGCGCTGCACGAGCTGCACCACCGGGCCGGCTGGCCGAGCCTGCGGGCGCTGGCGCGCGAGGTGGGCTGCAGCCCCACGACCGTCTCGGCCGTGTTCTCCGCTCCGCGCCTGCCGTCCTGGGGGGTGCTCGAGCTCGTCGTCGAGGCGATGCGCGGCGACGTCGCCGAGTTCCACGCGCTCTGGCTGGCGGCCACCGGCCCTGACGCCGGCACCGCGCCCGCGGCCACGTCGGCGCCGATCGCCGGCCGTCGTGAGGAGCTGGCGGCGGTGCGCCGGCACCTCGCCCACGGCCGCGGGCTCCTCCTGGTCATGGGGGAGGCGGGGATCGGGAAGACCAGGCTGGTGAGCGCCGCCGCAGCGGACGCGGGCCCGGCGTACGTCGCTTCCGCCTCCTGCCTGCCTCTCTCCGCCGACGTCCCCCTGCTGCCCGTGGTGGACGCCCTCCGTTCGGTCCACGAGCTGGACGGTGGGCGGTGGCTGCGCGAGGCCCTCGCCGCGTGCCCGCCCTACGTCCCGGCAGCCCTGAGCCGGTTGCTGCCCGAGATCGAGCCGCTCGTCGGGGGTGGGCCCGACCCCGACGACGAGTGGGCACTGCAGCATCTCTTCGCCGCCGTCGTCGCGACGCTGAACGCGCTCGCGTCGTCGCGCCCGCTCGCGCTGCTGCTCGAGGACCTGCACTGGGCGGACACCACCACGCTCGACCTGCTCGAGCACCTGCTCTCGCGCGGCACCGAGGTCCCGGTCGTCGGCACCTGGCGCCTCGACGACCCGGCCACCCCGGTAGCGACGTCCGAGTGGTGCGTGCGCGTGCGGCGGCTCCCGGCGGTGCCGACGATCGTGCTCGGCCCGCTCACCCTCGACGAGACCGCCGAGCAGCTCGCGCTCCTCGGCTCCCGGCCGGTCAGCGCCGACCTCGTCAACGACATCCACCGGCGCAGCGAGGGCCAGCCGCTGTTCACCGAGCAGCTCGCCGTCCAGGACGGCGGGGAGGACCTGCCCCGGCTGCTGGGTGACCTGCTCGACCGGCGGATCGCAGGTCTCGGCGGCCCGGCCTGGGCCGTCGCCCGCGCCCTCGGCGTCGCCGACCGCTCCCTGACCGACGCCCAGCTGTCCGGCGTGGCGGAGCTGTCGGCCGCGGAGCTGGCAACGGGCCTGCACGAGCTGACGGACCGGCGGTTGCTCGGCCCGACCCTCGGCCACGCCGTTCGGCTGCGGCACCCGCTCCTCGCCGAGGCGGTCCGGCGACGGCTGCTGCCGCACGAGCAGGCCGAGGAGCACCGCAGGATCGCGGGGGTCCTCGCCGCGTCACCCGACGGTGCACCGGCCGAGATCGCGGCCCACTGGGAGCGCGCCGAGGACCCGGGCCGGGAGATCGTGTGGCGGATCCGGGCCGCACGCGCCGCGGGCCAGCGTTTCGCGTTCGTCCAGGAGGCCGAGCAGTGGCGCCGGGTCCTGGACCTGTGGCCGGCAGGGGTGCACACGCTCGTCTCCCCCCGGGTGCGGCGCTGGGACGCCTACCTCGCGGCCATGGACGCCCTCGAGTACATCGACGTGGCGGCGGCCCGGGCCGTGGCCGAGGAGGCGATGCGCGAGCTGCCGGACCCCGGGAGCACCGACGCCGCGGAGGTCTACCGGCGCGCCGCCGGCTTCCAGGGCAACCAGGGGGACCCGGAGGGCGCGCTGTGCCTGCTGGACAAGGCGATCGACATCTACGCCGCGCTGCCCCCGTCACCGGGATACGTCCGCGCGCTCGCTGCGCGCGAGTACGTGCTCTCCTCCCTCGGCCGCGATGCCGAGGGGGCCGTTACCAACGCCCTGGCGATGGAGATCGGCGCCGCCATCGGTGACGTGGCGGGTCAGCGGATCCGGATGTCGGTCCAGGCGGTGTATGACGCCATGGCCGGCGAGATGGAGCGCGCCCGGGAACGCATCGAGCAAGCGGTGGCGATGGAGCCACCGGAGCCGGACCCCTCGGGCACGATCTACCTCGCCGTGAACCACACGATCATCCTGCTGATGGCCTCCGCGGGGCCCGACGAGGTGGCCGCGGCCGCGCGACCCGGCCTCGAGGCGGCGACGACGTGGGAGCTCGACACGTGGCCGCTCTCGGCGCTGCGCAACAACATGGCTCGGGCGATGCGGCTCGCGGGCCAGGTGGAGCGCGCCGCCGAGCTGGTCGACCCACTGACCGAGGGGGAGCCGACCCACCTGCGCTCCGGGGACCACGACGAGCGGGCCCACCTCGACCTGCTGCGCGGCCGGCTCGCGGAGGCCACCCACCGTTTCGAGCTCGCGGCCGCGATCCCCACCGACGGCCTCTACAACCGGATCGAGGTGGTCGAGCACCTCGTCGAGGCCGACCTGTGGTGCGGGCGGGCGCGCGCTGCGCTCGACCGGGCGGTCCCGACTGCTCGCGAGGCCTTGTCGACCAGTGCGGCGACGTACTGCGGGGCACTGCTGGTGCTCGCGGCCCGGGCCGCCGCGGACGTCGCCGCCGGCGGCGCGACGCAGCAGGCCCGGCGCGCCCTCCTCGAGGTGCTCGACGGGCTCCTCGCCGGGGCGGTCTCCGACCCGCTCGCCCCGCACCCCGCGATCGTGTGCCGGCCGGCGCTGGCGGCCACATGGGCCGCCGAGCGGGCCCGGGTGGCCGGCGGCGATTCCGTGGAGCTGTGGGTTGCCGCCGCGCGGGAGTGGGACCGGCTCACCCGGCCGCACGACGCGGCGTACTGCCGCTGGCGCGCGGCCGAGGTCGCCCTGGCGACCGGCGGGGGGACCGTCGCGCAGCGACTTCTCGCGCACGCCACCCGCGACGCGCGCGAGCACGTCCCCCTGCTCGAGGCCATCCGGGCGACCGCGCTCCACCGGATGCCGGCCGGCGGTCGCGGCTGAGCCGGGCGCCCCGATCCGGCTTGCCTGGACCCGGCGGCCGTGGTCGGATGCTGGCCCACCATGATTCGATCCGCTCGGGGGAGCTCATGCTGATCCTGCGTCGTGCCTCATTGACGGCGGTCGCCGTCGTCGCCGCCACTCTCGTCCCACCCGTGTCCGTGGCGTCCGCCGACGACCCCTACGACATCCCGGACTCTGCGACGATCACGCTCGAGGGCGACGGCTTCGGCCACGGAGTCGGGATGTCGCAGTACGGCGCGTACGGCGCCGCCCGGAAAAACCTGGGCTTCAAGCAGATCCTGCGCTTCTACTACCCGGGCACGAAGCTCGGTGACGAGGGCGGCAAGGTCAAGGTGCTGATCAGCGGGGACCGCGACAAGGATCTCGTGGTCGACGACCGGGCAGGGCTGGCCGTGCGCAACCTGAAGTCGGGGAAGTCGTTCCGGCTCGACGAGCCGAAGGCCACTCGCTGGCGGATCCGGCCGGTCGGGACGAGGAGCGAGGTCTCCTACCGGACCGGGCGCTGGCACGTCTGGCGGGTGCTCAGGGGCGACGCGGAGATCAGCGCCGGCGGCAAGCCGGTCACCCTGCGGACGCCGGACGGCAGCGTCGCCTACCGCGGCGCGCTGCGCTCGACCCGGAGCGCGTCCGGCACCCGGATCACGGTCAACGTGGTGCCGATGGAGGCCTACGTGCGCGGCGTCGTGACGAGGGAGATGCGCGCGGACTGGCCCCAGCAGGCGCTGCGGGCGCAGGCGGTCGCCTCCCGCACCTACGCGGCGTACGAGCGGGCCCACACCCACCGGGTCGCCTACGACCTCTGCGACACCTCCGCCTGCCAGGTGTACGGCGGCGTCCCGGGCGAGACGGGCCCCGGCCGCGATGCGGTGCACGGGACCGCCCACCGGGTCCTCACCTACGACGGCGAGCTCGCCTACGCGCAGTTCTCCGCCAGCGACGGTGGCTGGACGGTCGCCGATGACCGCTTCCCCTACCTGGTGGCGCAGGAGGACCGGTACGAGGGCCCGTCGTCGGACTACTACGGGTGGCCCGTCACGGTGACGGACCGTGACATCGAGGAGGCCTACAACCTCGAGGACCTCGTCGGGCTTCAGGTCCTGAGCCGCGACGGCCGGGGTTCCCGGGGCGGCCGGGTCGAGGAGGTACAGCTGACCAGCTCGACCGGATGGCAGGGCACGGTCACCGGTGACAGCTTCCGGAAGAACCTCGGCTTGCGCTCGACGATCTTCGAGATCAAGCGGGTGAGTCCGCGGTAGCGCCTGCAGTGCCAGCCGGTCCGCGCATGCCCCTCCAGAGGTCGGGTACGCCGCCACTGTGACGTGTGCCACACGTCGGCCGTGCTGGAGGGCGCGGCTCCCAGGGAGGGAAGGGCATCGCATGAGCACCACGCGCGAACGACATGGACTGGTCGGGACGTTGGCGGCGGGGCTGAAGGACATCCCCCGCAACACGTCGTGGCTGGTCGGCAAGGCGATCACGTCGACGGAGGGCGACAGTCGGACGAACGGCCGTGACGACCACGCGCACCCCGGTGTCGTCGACTCCATCAGGAGCGTCGGGCAGACCGTCAGGGACGCGCTCCCGGGCACCGACTCGGTCGACTCCCGGCTGGCCCGCGCCCGGGCCGCGGCCGACGACGCGCACCGGGCCGAGCAGGAGGCCTTGGCGGCCGCGCAGCGCGCCCACGAGCTCGCCACGGAGGCCGACCGGGTCGCGGAGCAGGAGCAGGCCCGGGTGCGCGAGGTCGAGGCGGAGCAGCGCAGCGCGGTCAAGGACAGGGAGGCAGAGGCCCGGCGTCGTGCCGACGAGCAGGTCGCCCGCGAACGGGCGGATGCCGAGCAGGCGGCGGCAGCCGTCGTCGAGAAGCAGCGAGCCACCGCCGACGCCCGGGCGGCGAAGGCGCGGGAGGCAGCCGAGACCGCACAGCGGGACGCCGAGGAGGCCTACCGCCGGGCGACCGAGCAGCTCGCGGAGGCCAGGGCGAGGGCGGAGGAGGCCGCTCAGGCGGCGAACGAGGCCGCCGAGCAGGCCCGGGCACAGGCGGAGCAGGTCGCGGCCGACGCGGAACGGGAGGCCGAGGGGGCCAAGGCTGCGATCGGCCGGGTCGAGGCGGTGCAGGAACGCACGGCCAGGACGGCGGCCGCGGTCGCCCACACGGTGGCGGACCCGAAGCTGCCCGGCGACCTGAAGGGGCTGACCAAGGCGGAGCTGCTGGACATCGCCGCCGCACAGCAGGTCGACGGTCGTTCGTCGATGACCAAGCAGCAGCTGCTCCGCGCGATCAGCACGGGCGGCACCAGGTCGGCCAGGTCGAGCAGGTCGAGCAGGTCGAACGGGAGGAGTGCGTGATGGGTCTGTTCCACAAGGAGACGACCTGGGAGAAGGTCGCCAAGCCGCTGGGCAAGGTCGACAGCCGCAGCGTCGCCCGGTCCGGTCTCACGGCCGGCGCCACGATGCTGGCGCTCTCCGTCGCCAGCGCCGCGGCCAGCGCCGTCCGGCGGCGCCAGGGCGACTCGTGAGGCTGTCCACGATCGGCGCCTTCGGGGTCGCCTTCGTGCTCGGCGCCCGCGCGGGAAGGGAGCGCTATGACCAGATCCAGGCGCTGGCGCAGCAGGCGGCGCGCCGGCTGGAGACGTACGGCGAGGGAGGCTCCCTGGCCGCCCGGGCCGCCGGGTGGCGGGAGCAGCATGGAGATCCGGCCGGACGGGAGTAACCACCTCTCGGACGGGGTCGTGGTCGAGACCCACCTCCTCGCCCGCGTCCTCGGGGTGCGGCTGCTGCGGGTCGACGGGGTCGTGCTGATGTCGCCGGCCCGGCTGGCCGAGGCGGCACCGGCGCGGGTGAGCTCTGTCGGTCACCGCACCGGTGGGGGACTCGTCGAGGCGGCGCGGCTGCTGGACGAGAGCGACGCGACGCTGCGCCGCTGCCGCTCGGTGAGCGGCCGGATCCTTCAGCCGCCGACGCGGTAGCGCACGTGCGTGGCCAAGGGGGAGTGCTCCGCCTCGATCGGCTCCAGGCGCACGTCGACGGAGCCGTCGAAGATGCGCTCGCCGGCGCCGAGCAGCACCGGCGCGATGTCGAGGGTCAGTTCGTCGACCTCGCCGCTGCGCAGTGCCTGGCGGACCGTCGAGGCGCCGCCGGCCACGTCGACGTCCCCATCGCCGGCCGACCGGGCCAGCTCCAGTGCCTTCTCGAAGCCCTCGGTGACGAAGTGGAAGGTCGTGCCGCCCGCCATCTCGATCGGCTCGTGCTCGTGGTGGGTCAGCACGAACACCGGTGCGTGGTACGGCGGCTCCTCGCCCCACCAGCCGCGCCAGTCGCCGTCGTACGACGACCACTCGCCCCGCACCGGACCGAACATGTTGCGCCCCATGACGTAGGCGCCGCGCGGGCGCAGCAGCGACTCCGTCCAGCGCGCGTCCACCTCGTGGCCGGGCAGGTCCGCGTCGAAGTGCCACTGGTGCAGGGCCAGTCCGCCGCGCCCGAGGGGGTCGTCGATGGTCTGGTCGGGCCCTGCGACGAAGCCGTCGAGCGAGATGGACACGTGGGCGGTCGTGAAGGTCATGAGTGCTGAGACCCCGCGCACCCGCCGGACTCATCGCTGCCTGCGGACGTGCCACGTGGTGGAGTCACGTAGTGGACTCCGTAGTCCTCCGGAGGTCGGATCGCGGCCGGTGGGCCAGCATCGATGACGACAGAGTCCGACGTGGAGTCCCTTGGAGTGATGTCGCGATGCACGAGCCGTCCCAGCTGCCCAGCATGTTGGAGGTCTCGCTGGTCCCCGAGTCCCCGTGCCTGTTCCTCGCCCTCGGCGGCGAGCTCGACGTCGCGTGCGTCGACGAGGTGCCCCGGGACGACTTCTCCGCGCGGCGCGACCTGACCACGGTCCTCGTCGACCTGGGAGAGCTCACGTTCTGCGACGCCAGCGGCCTCAGCGCGCTGCTGGCCTTCCGTCGGATCCACGAGGCGCAGGGACGGACCGTCGCCGTCGTCCGGGCCAGCCCGTTCGTCTGGCGGCTGCTGCGCCTGTGCGGGATCACCGATCGGCTCGAGGCGGTGCCCCCGGCCGGCAGCACCGCCGCCTGACCGTCAGCAGCCGGAGCCGGCCCGGATCATCTCGCTCGGGCCTCCCGCTCGGCCACCCAGGCGGCCACCTGGGTCCGGGACCCGAAACCGAGCTTGCGCAGGACGTTCTCGACGTGGGTCTCGACGGTGCGCTGGGAGATCCGCAGCTGGTCGGCGATCTCCCGGTTCGAGCGCCCGAGCCCGACGAGCCCGGCCACCTCGAGCTCCCGCCGCGTCAGCGGGACCTCCTCCACCGCCGGCTCCTCGACCGCTGCCTGCTCCAGGGCCAGGGCCAGCACCTGCTCGTCGGCGAGGGTTCCCCCGCGCCGGAACGCCGCTGCAAAGGCCCTGTCCTGGTCGACCCCAGCGCGCCACTCGCGCGGGCGGCGGCCCTCAGCCGGCCACGGGACGGCCTCGGGGTCGACCCCGAGGTGCTGCCACAGTGCGTCGGCGGCACCGAGCAGGGTCGCGGCCCGCTCCGTGCGTCGCTCGACCGCCGCCACCCGGGCCAGCACCTCGAGGACGACCGCCGTGGCCGCCCTGTCGTCGAGATCCGTCGTCATGACCAGGGCCTGCCGCGCGAGGTCGGCGGCTCCTGACGGGTCGTCGCCGTGCAGCAGCTCCAGCATCCCCAGCGCGGCCAGTGCATGGGACCGGGCGTGGACCACCCCGGCAGGCCCGGTCAGGTCGACGACACGGCGGAGCGTCGCACGGGCGTCGTCGAGCTCGCCCGCGAGGCCGCGGCACACGCCCAGGACGAGCAGCGCCGAGGACTCCACCGCCGGGTCGCCGGCCGACCGTGCGGCGGCCACCGCCTGCTCGAGGAGCACCACTCCCTCGCCCGGGTGGCCACGCCAACAGGTCTCGACGCCGCCTGCGACGAGCACGCGAGCCCGGGTGGCATCGCCGACGATGCGCGCGTCCCTGGCGAGCAGGGTCGACGCCTCGGCGAGCGCCGAGCGGGCGACGTCCGGCTCGCCCTGCAGGGTCGCCATCCAGGCCTCCATGGCGAGGGCGCGCGCGAGCACGTCCGGGTCCGGCCCGGCGACCGCGGCCGCCCGCCCCAGCCAGTGCCGCGCCTCGCCCAGCCGCCCGGTCACCGCCCACCAGGGCTCCAGCGCGGTGACCAGGTCCAGGGCCCCGGCCGCGTGCCGGGGATCCTCGACTGCATGACGCAGCGCGGCGTGCAGGTTGGCGTGCTCGCGCCGGAGCATGCGGCACCACCCGGCCTGGCCGGGCCCGAACCACGACGCCGCCCCGGCGCGGACCAGGCCCGCGCACCACGCGAGGTGCCCGTCCCGCACGGCCCGCCACTGCTCCGCGGTCAGTCGCTCCGCGGCGTACTCGCGCAGCGACTCCGACATGCGGAAGCGCACGTACGACGCGCCGTCGTCCTCGCGTGTGAGCACAGACTTCTCCAGGAGCCCGTCGACCAGGTCGAGCACGTCCTCCGCGTCGATGCCGTCGCCGGCGCACGCGGTCTCGGCGGCCTCGAGCGGGAACCCGCCGGCGAAGACCGACAGGCGGGCCCAGAGCAGCCGCTCCTCGGGCGAGCACAGCTCGTCGCTCGACTCCAGCGAGGCGCGCAGCGAGCGCTGCCGGGCCGGTGCGCCCGGGGCGCCCTTGGAGAGCAGCCGCTGCCGGTCGGTGAGCCGGTCGAGGACGTCATGGGGAGAGAGCACCCGGATCCGGGCCGCGGCCAGCTCGAGGGCGAGCGGCACCCCCTCGAGCGCGTCGCAGATGTCCGCGATCGCGGCGGCGTTGTCCTCGGTGAGCCGGAACGACGGCAACGCGGCGGCGGCCCGGGCGACGAAGAGCACCCGTGCCTCATCGCCCGTCAGGGGTCCGACCGGGACGACGACCTCGCCCGTCACGCCGAGCCGCTGGCGGGACGTGGCCAGCACCCGCAGCCGGGGAGCCGCGGTCAGGAGCACGCTCACCAGGTCGGCCGCGGCACCGAGCACGACCTCGCAGCCGTCGAGCACGAGCAGTCCGGCCCGGTCGGCCACCGCGGCGGCGACGTCCTCGACGGCCGCGCCGTCGTACGGCAGCCGGACCCCCAGCGCACCGGCCACCGCGTGGGCCAGCAGGTCCCGGTCGGCCAGGTCGACGAGGTCGATCGCCCACGTGTCCTCGCGGTGCGCGCGGTGGTGGCCGGCCGCCGCCGCGCGTGCCAGCGTCGTCTTGCCGATCCCGCCCGGCCCGGTGAGCGTGAGCAGGCGCGCGGCACCGAGGGCCTGTCTCAGGTCGGCCAGCTCGTGGCGGCGCCCCACCAGGGGCTCGTCCGGGTGGGCCGGCCCCGGGGGCGGCCACGGACGAGGCACTGGCTGCTGCAAGCGCTGCATGGGAGCAGGTCGTCGGCTAGTAGCCGTACGACGTCGCCGCGCCGAAGTCGTAGGGCAGCGGGGGAGCGTCGTCATGGTGAGCGGCACACCATGCGTCCCGGGGCCTGGCCGACGTCAACGGCGGGACGTAGGACTGGGTGGCGAGCAGCGTCCTGGCCCCGTCGGCGGCGGCCGCATCGATCGACGCGGCGACCCGGGCGCGGGCCTCCGGGGTCGGCGCGGACACGAGCGCCTCGGCGTTGCGCCAGGCGGCCTCCCGCCACCCGGACACGAGCTGGAACAGAGCGAGGTTGCTGAGCCCGGAGGGGTCGTCCGCGTCGTCGACCGACGGGTCGAAGCGGGCGGCGAACTCGGCCAGCAGCGGCTCGGTGGCGGTGTAGAGCCACTGCTCCACGGCGTCGTAGTCGGGCTTGCGCGACGAGCCGTCGGGCGCCACCAGCCCGACGGCGGCGAGCACGAACGGCAGGTCGCGGTTGATGTGGGCGTTCATGCCGAGCAGCAGGCTCCCGGTGCCGCTCACCCGCTCGTCCCGCGAGGCGTCCAGGGCGATCCGCCACGCCTCGGGTACCGAGGCGCGGTCGCCCGACCGGTAGGCGTACCAGGCGTCGGTGTAGTACTTCGCGAAGACGGCGTCCTGGTGGTTGGCGAACGGCACGTCCTCGTAGTAGCCGGGGACGTCCCGGCTCCAGCCGTAGGTCTGCGTCATCCGCAGGTAGGCGCGGGCGAAGACCGCGTCGTGCGAGCAGCCCTTCGCGGTGCTGTCGGCGATCCGCGCCAGCTCCTTGAGCGTCGCCCTGAGGCAGTTGTCCCGGCCGGCGACGCAGTCGTTGTCGCTGGTCGGCACGAACTCGTCGGTCCAGCCCTGCAGGTACGACGACCACGGCACGTTCGGTGCGGTCCCCGCCGACGCGGGCGCGCCCACGGCGACGAGGGCGGCGACGAGAGTGGTGACGAGCGCGCCGGCCAGGATGCCGCTCGTCCAGCGGGCGCGACGAAACAAGGACCTCGCGGGCAACGGTGCTCCCTCCCCAGGCAGCGACCCCCCGCACGCCCCATCGTGCACACCTGGGCAGGGCTGTCCTCCTCCCATGGCCCATTTGGGGGACGGGAACCGTGCGGGACCCCGGTCCGGTCTAGCCCGCCTGCCGCGCCGCCACCCACGCGGCCAGCTGGGTCCGGGAGGTGAGGCCGAGCTTGCCGAGGACGTGGGAGACGTGGCCCTCGACGGTGCGCCGGGCCACGACCAGGCGCTCGGCGATCTCGCGGTCGCCCAGGCCCTCGGCCACCAGGGCGGCGACCTCGCGCTCCCGTCGGGTGAGCCGGACCTCGGCGTCGTGCCCGTCCGCCGGAGCCGGCGTACGCCGCCCCGCAGCGAGCGCGACCGCGTCGTCGAAGCGCAGCGTCGTCCCCTCCTCGAACGCCCGCCGGAAGGTGGTGTCGTCCAGGGCGGCACGGGTGCGGGCGAGGCAGCGCTCGTGGTCCTCGTGCAGGTGGGCGAAGAGGCTCGCGCCGATCGAGTCCAGGGCGGCCTGCACGGCACCGAGGAGCCGGGCCGCCTCGGCCGGGCGGTCGGCCGAGGCGGCCCACGCGACCACCTCGACCGACATCGCCATGCCCATCCGGTCGCCGAAGGGCTCCTTGAGCCGGAGCACGTCGCGGGCGTGGGTGCGCGCCCGGGCCGCGTGCCCGAGCCGCCACTGGACCAGGGACTCCACCCACCGGGCCATGGCTGCGCACCACCGCTCGGACGCCCCCTCGCTCAGCGCGATGCACTCCTCGGCGCAGGCCATCGCGCGCTCAGGATCGCCCAGGGTCGCGTGCACCGTGGCCAGCTGGACCAGTGCGAGCGGGACACCGAAGGGGTCAGAGCCGTCCCGGTGCAGCGCCAGCGCCTCCTCGAGCAGCGGCAGCGCCGCGGCGGGCTCGCCCCAGAAGGCGGAGGCGAGTGCCAACCCGTGCAGGGCGTGCGCCCGCCACGTCGTGTCCGCGGCCGCCGTCGCGGCCACCAGTGCCTGCTCGAGCAGGGGCCTGCCGACGTCGATCTCCCCCTGCAGCACAGCCAGCCGGCCCGCGACCTCCAGCCCCGCGGCCCGCGCGACGGTGCGCTCGGCGGGCTCGTCGACGGCCGGCGCCGGCAGCCGGGCCAGCAGTCGCTCCACCCACGCCCGGCCCTCGCCGAAACGACCCACCATGATCCAGTGGTGCTGCAGCGCGGCCGCCATCCGCAGGCCTGCGACCGGATCGTCCTCCTGTGCCAGCCCGTGCAGCGCCGCGCGGAGGTTGTCCTGGTCGGCGCGCAGCCGAGTGAACCAGTCGACCTGGGCCGGCCCGAAGAGCTCGCCCGCGGCGGTCGAGGCGAGCCCGGCGTACCACCGCCGGTGCCGTGCGGCACACGCCGCGGTGCCACCGGTCTCGGCGAGCCGTGCGGCGCCGTACTCCCGCAGCGACTCGAGCATGTGGAACCGCGCCGCGCCGCCGATGTCTGCCGGCTCGCGCACCAGCACCGACTTGGCCACCAGCCCGTCCACGACGTCGGCCAGCGACGCCTCGGGCAGGTCGTCGTCGCAGGCGACGCCCGCGAGGGCTGCGAGGTCGAACCCGCCGCGGAACACCGACGCGCGCGCCCAGGCCAGTCGCTCCCGCGGGTCGAGCAGGTCGTGGCTCCAGTCCAGCAGCGCCTGCAGGCTCTGCTGCCGGGGGAGCGCCGCCCGGTTGCCCCGGGTGAGCAGGGCGAAGCGGTCGTCGAGACGGTCGAGGACCTGCTGCACGGTCAGCGCCCGGGCCCGCACCGAGGCCAGCTCGATCGCGAGCGGCATCCCGTCGAGACGCAAGACCAGCTCGGCCAGCGCGGCCTGGTTGGCGTCGGTGACCCGGAACGACGGCCAGCTCGCGGTGGCCCGGTCGACGAAGAGCCGGACCGCGTCGTAGTGCAGCAGGGCCTCCGGGGACGCCGCGACCCGGCCCGGAGCGGGCATCGGCAGCGGCGGCACGGTCAGCACCAGCTCGTCGGGGATCGCCAGCGCGTGCCTGCTGGTGGCCAGGACCCGGAGCTCGGGGCAGGACGACAGCAACGCGGCCGCGAGCGCCGCGGCGGCCTCCTGGACGTGCTCGCAGTTGTCGAGCACCAGCAGCAGCCGTCGGTCCCGCAGGTGCGCGGCGAGACGCTCGGTGGGGCCACCCCGGTCCGCCGACCGCAGGCCCAGGGCCCCGACCGCCGTCTCCGCCACCAGCTCGGGATCCTGCACCGGGGCCAGCTCCACGACCCATGCGCCGTCGGGCAGGTCGCGCTCCAGGTCGGCGGCCGCACGCAGGGCCAGCCGGGTCTTGCCGATGCCGCCGGGCCCCAGCAGCGTCACGAGCCGGTGCGTGGCCAGGCCCTCGCGCACCGAGGTCAGCTCGCGCCGGCGTCCCACGAAGCTCGACAGCTCCGCGGGCACGTTGCCCCGCCGCCCCGACGTGGTCCCGCCCATAGCGACGTCAGCCTAGTCCGGTGGGGGGCGAAGCGGCTCGTGCGAACTACAGATCTGTAGTTCATCGATGCGAATTGCGGGGCTGCAGTGACTCGTGGTGCGATTGATCGTTCACACCCGTCCCTGCCGTCACAGCCCCCCGGGAGCAGCCATCATGAAGACGCTCCGGCCGGCCGTCCTCGCCGCCCTTGCCGCCCTCGGAGTCGTCTCCAGCACCGCGCCCGCGCAGGCCGCCGGCGACAGCTGGCGGGTGCCGGCGAAGGCCGCGATCACCGTCAAGGGCCACGGGTTCGGCCACGGCCACGGGATGTCGCAGTACGGCGCCGAGGGCGCCGCCCGCGAGGGACTGTCCTACCAGCAGATCATCGACTTCTACTACGACGGCACGAGCTGGGGCACCGCCAAGGGACGGGTGAACGTGCTGATCACCGCCGACACGACCGACGACGTCGTCGTGCTCGCCCGCAAGGGGCTGGGTCTGCGTGACCGCGCGACCGGCACCCGCACCGAGCTGCCCGACAACGGCGCGTCGCGGTGGCGGATCGTGCCCGACGGCGCCGGGAGCCGGGTCGGCTACCTCACGAAGTCGTGGCACCCGTTCGCGACCTTGGCGGGCGAGGCGCAGTTCGCCGCCGACGGGAAGCCGATCACCCTGGTCACTCCGTCGGGCAACCGGAGCTATCGCGGGGCGCTGCGCTCCGCGGCGCCCTCGGCCGGCTCCGCGGCCCGCGACACCGTGAACCGGGTGCGTCTGGAGGACTACGTCAGGGGAGTCGTCCCGCTGGAGATGCCGGCGCTGTGGAGCCCGGCCGCCGTGCGCGCGCAGGCCGTCGCCGCGCGCACCTACGCGGCGTACGAGCGCGCCCACCCGCACGGCTCGCACTACCAGATCTGCGACACCTCGTCCTGCCAGGTGTACGGCGGCGTGACCGCCGAGCACCCGGCCTCGGACGCGGCCGTCGACGCGACCCGTCACCAGGCGCTGCTGTCCGGGGGCGAGCCCGCCTTCACCCAGTTCGGTGCCAGCTCGGGCGGCTGGACCTCGGCCGGCTCGGTGCCCTACCTGCCGGCGCGCAAGGACCCGTACGACGGGTGGTCGGGCAACCCGGTGCACACCTGGTCGGTCAAGCTGACCGACGCCGACCTGGAGCGCACCTGGCCGGCGTTGGGCAACCTCACCAAGATCGTGGTCACCGACCGGGACGGCAACGGCGACTGGGGCGGCCGGCTGCGCTCGCTGACCCTGGTGGGCAGCAAGCAGCGCGTGACCGTCTCGGGTGACACCTTCCGGGCAGCCCTCGGGCTGCGCTCGACCTGGCTGACCTTCAAGGTCGCGGAGCGCAGCGGCCGGGCCACCACCCGCCCCGTGGTGACGGACGGGTCGTGGCTCGCCGCGGACCTCGTCGCCGGCCACCGCTGAGCGAGGGACCGACAGCCGGTCCGGTGACGTTCACCCGTGCCGGACGAGCAGGTGCTGCGGGCTGATCGCGTCCAGGAAGTCATCGGCGTCGAAGACCTCCCCGGGTGCGCCCGCCCCGAGCACCTTCGCACGCCCCTCGACGAGGCGCCGGGTCGCCTCGACCACGAGCGGTGCGGTGACGGCGTAGATGTCGCGGCCGGAGGCCGAGATCCGGCGCTCCTCGTCCCCACGGCGCGCGACGACCTCCACGACGAAACGCTGTGCCGAGCATCCGCTCTCGTCGACCGCTTCCGGGGCCGGCGTGGCCGGGTCCCGGATGTCCTGCAGCGCGCCCGTGCTCAGGCACGTGTCGACCTGCGACGCCGGCAGGTGCCGGGACATCACCACCATCTCGGAGAACGGGAGGTCGACGACCGACTGTCGGCCCAGCGGATCGGGGAACACCCAGTCGCGCACCCGTGCCGGGTCGGCGGCGGGGACGAGACAGCCGTCCCGGACGACGAGGCGGGTCGCGGTGTTGCGGCGCCCGGTGGTCCGGGTGCCCTCGGTCGGCCACCACCGGTCGAGCCCGACGGCGACGGTGACGGCGTCGACGCGGTCCCACTGGCCCACCGCGGACGTCGCCAGCAGGTCGGCGAGCCCGCCGTAGAACGCCATCGCCGGGACGACGGCGACGTCCAGGGGGCGGTCGGGCGCGTCGTACGCGTCGTACACGCCCTGCACCGCGGGCTGCTCCGCGGAGACGTCCAGGTAGTGCGCCCCCGCGGCGACCGCTGCCGCCGACACCGGGAGGGCGGTGTCGAGGAAGGGGCCGGCGCAGTTGACCACGACCGCGGCGCCGTGGACGGCGCGCGCCAACGCCTCGTCGTCGCGGACCTGCGCCGGCCGCACCTCGAGGCCGGGGAAGCGGGTGGCGAGCTCCTCGAGGCGCCCGCGGTCACGTCCGGACAGGACCGGGCTCAACCCCTGGCGCACCAGCTCCGCGACGACGAATCGACCCGTGTGCCCATAGGCGCCGTACACCACCACGTCTCTGCTCATGGCACCGATCCCACCAGTCCTCCCGACTCGGCACGAGTGACCGATCCGACGTCATGCGTACACTTTCGGACATGACGCACGTGGTCGGACTGGCCCTCCACGCGGACGCGATGCTCTACGAGTCGGCGATCGCGGCCGAGGTCTTCGGGGTCGACCGCTCCGACCTCGCCCCGACCGGGGAGTGGTACGACCTCGTCGTCTGCACCCCCGACGGCTCTGCGTCGCCGTGGTTCCCCGGCGCGACGACCGACCGGTTCGCGCGCCTGGCCGAGGTCGACACCGTCGTGGTCCCGTCCACCGACGTGCTCGACGGCTCGACGGACCCGGACCTGGCAGCGGCGCTCCGCGACGCGCACGCCGCCGACGTGCGGGTGGTGGCCCTGTGCACCGGGGCGTTCGTCCTCGCCGCGGCCGGGCTGCTCGACGGGCGCACCGCCACGACGCACTGGATGCACGCCCCCGAGCTCGCCCGGCTCCATCCCCGGGTGCAGGTGCGCGCCGACGTGCTGTACGTCGACGACGGCCAGGTCCTGACCTCGGCCGGGAAGACGGCGGCGCTCGACCTGTGCCTCCACCTCGTGCACCGCGACCACGGCGCCTCCGCGGCCAACGGGCTGGCCCGGCGACTGGTGGTGGCCTCGCACCGTCCCGGCGGCCAGGCGCAGTTCATCACCCCGCCGCCGGACCCGCGGGCCACCGACCGCCTGGAGCGGGCCCTGGACTGGGCCCGGGCGAACCTCGACCGACCGCTCACCGTGCAGGACCTCGCCAGGGAGGCCCGGCTCAGCACGCGTCAGCTCGCGCGCCGGATGCGGGCCGAGGTCGGCCTGACGCCGCTCGACTGGCTGCTGCAGCAGCGCGTCGTGCGGGCCCAGGACCTGCTCGAGCGCACCGACGCGTCGGTGGAGCAGGTCGCGTCCCGCTGCGGCATGGGCACGGCGACCACGCTGCGCCGGCACTTCCAGCGCAGCGTCGGCGTCAGCCCGACGGCGTACCGCCGCACCTTCCGCGGCTGAGCCGGCGCCGCCCGCGGGCGGGACCGGCTACCCGAGCACGAGCACCAGGTCGCCGCCGTCGACGGCCTGGGTGTCGTGGAGCGCGAGGCGCTGGACGGTGCCGGCGACGGGTGCGGTGATGGAGGCCTCCATCTTCATGGCCTCGATGGTGGCGACGGTGTCGCCGGCGGCCACGGTGTCGCCCTCGGCGACCACGATGGTCACGACGCCCTGGAAGGGTGCCGCGATCTCGCCGGGCCGGCTGGGGTCGGCCTTCTCGGCCGCGGCGACCTCGGAGGCGACGTTGCGGTCGCGGACGCTGACGGGGCGCAGCTGTCCGTTGATGGTGGCCATCACGGTCCGGAAGCCGCGCTCGTCGGGCTCGCTGATGGCCTGCACGCCGAGGATCAGGGTCTTGCCCTCGTCGATCTCGACCGCGTGCTCCTCGCCGTGCCGCAGGCCGTAGAGGTAGTCCATGGTCGCGAGCGCCGAGACGTCGCCGTAGGTCTCGCGGGACTCGGTGAACTCGCGGGTGGGGCCGGGGAAGAGCAGCTCGTTGAGGGTGCGGCGGCGGGTCGTCTCGCCGGCGGCGAGGCCGGCGGCCTGCTCCTCGGTCAGCTTCTCGGCCGGTGCCTTCCAGGTGCGTCCCGCGAGTGCCTTGGTGCGGAACGGCTCGGGCCATCCGCCGGGCGGGTCGCCCAGCTCGCCGCCCAGGAAGCCGATCACCGAGTCGGGGATGTCGAAGCGGCCCGGGTCCTGCTCGAACTCGGCCGGGTCGGCGCCGACCGCGACGAGGTGCAGGGCGAGGTCGCCGACGACCTTGGAGGACGGTGTCACCTTCACGACGTTGCCGAGGATGGCGTTGGCCGCCGCGTACATGTCCTCGATCTGCTCGAACTTCTCACCCAGCCCGAGCGCGATCGCCTGCTGGCGCAGGTTGGAGAGCTGGCCGCCGGGGATCTCGTGGGTGTAGACCCGGCCGGTCGGGGAGGGGAGCCCGGACTCGAAGGGCGCGTAGACCCGGCGGGTGGCCTCCCAGTAGGGCTCGAGGGCGCAGACGGCCTGCAGGGACAGGCCGGTCTCGCGGTCGCTGTGGTCGGTGGCGGAGACCAGTGCCGAGAGCGGGGGCTGGGAGGTGGTGCCGGCCATCGAGGCGGTGGCGGCGTCGACGGCGTCCACACCGGCGTCGATCGCCGCGAGCAGGGTCGCGAGCTGGCCGCCGGGGGTGTCGTGGGTGTGCAGGTGCACGGGCAGGTCGAACCGCTCGCGCAGCGCGGTGACCAGGGTGCGGGCGGCCGGGGCGCGCAGCAGGCCGGCCATGTCCTTGATCGCGAGCACGTGCGCGCCCGCGTCGACGATCCGCTCGGCGAGGTCGAGGTAGTAGTCGAGCGTGTAGAGCTTCTCGTCGGGGTTCGAGAGGTCGCCGGTGTAGCAGAGGGCGACCTCGGCCACCGCGGTGCCGGTGTTGCGGACGGCCTGGATCGCCGGTCGCATCTGCTCGACGTCGTTGAGGGCGTCGAAGATCCGGAACACGTCGATGCCGGTGCGGGCGGCCTCCTCGACGAAGGCGTCGGTGACCTCGGTGGGGTAGGGCGTGTAGCCCACGGTGTTGCGGCCGCGCAGCAGCATCTGCAGGCAGATGTTCGGGACCGCCTGGCGCAGCTTGGCCAGCCGCTCCCACGGGTCCTCGGCGAGGAAGCGCAGCGCCACGTCGTACGTCGCGCCGCCCCAGGCCTCCAGCGACCACAGCTCGGGGGTGGTCCTCGCGACGTGGCCGGCGACCGCGAGCAGGTCGCGGGTGCGGACCCGGGTGGCGAGCAGCGACTGGTGCGCGTCGCGGAAGGTGGTGTCGGTGACCGCGACACGCTGCTGGCCGCGCAGGTGCCGCGCGAAGCCCTCGGGACCGAGCTCGAGCAGCAGCTGCCGCGAGCCGTCGGGGGCGGGCACGTCGAGGTTGACGTCGGGGAGCTTGGTCACCGGGTCGACGCTGACCGGGGCCGGGCCGTGCGGCTGGTTGACGGTGACGTCGGCGAGGTAGCGCAGCAGCTTGCTGCCGCGATCACCCTTGCCGCGGGCCGCGAGCAGCTGCGGGTGGGTCTCGATGAAGGAGGTGGTGATGTTGCCGCTCGCGAAGTCGGGGTCCTCGAGCACGGCCTGCAGGAAGGCGATGTTCGTGGACACGCCCCGGATGCGGAACTCCGCCACCGCCCGGCGGGCCTTCTCCACGGCCTTGTCGAACGTGCGGCCACGGCAGGTGAGCTTGGCCAGCATCGAGTCGAAGTGGGCCGAGACCTCCGCGCCGGTGTAGGTCGTGCCGCCGTCCACGCGCACGCCCGACCCGCCGGGGGAGCGGTAGGTCGTGATCTTGCCGGTGTCGGGACGGAAGTTGTTGGCCGGGTCCTCGGTCGTGATCCGGCACTGCAGCGCCGCGCCGCGCAGCACGATGTCGTCCTGCGAGAGCCCGAGGTCGGCCAGTGTCTCGCCGGAGGCGATCCGCAGCTGGGACTGCACCAGGTCGACGTCGGTGACCTCCTCGGTGACCGTGTGCTCGACCTGGATGCGGGGGTTCATCTCGATGAAGACGTAGTTGCCCTCCGGGTCGAGCAGGAACTCCACGGTGCCGGCGTTGCGGTAGCCGATCTCCCGGGCGAAGCGCACCGCGTCGGCGCAGATCCGGTCCCGCAGGTCCGGGTCGAGGTTGGGTGCCGGGGCGATCTCCACGACCTTCTGGTGCCGGCGCTGCACCGAGCAGTCCCGCTCGAAGAGGTGGATCACGTTGCCCTCGCCGTCGGCGAGGATCTGGACCTCGATGTGGCGCGGGTCGACCACGGCCTGCTCGATGAACACGGTGGGGTCACCGAAGGCGCCCTCCGCCTCCCGCATGCAGGTCTCCACGGCCTCGCGCAGGTCGGCCGGGTCGTCGACCCGGCGCATCCCGCGGCCACCGCCACCGGCGACCGCCTTCACGAACAGCGGGAAGGGCAGGTCCGAGGCCGACTCCACCAGGGCGCCGACATCGGTCGAGGGGGCCACCGAGGCCAGCGTCGGCACACCCGCCGCCTTGGCCGCGGCGATCGCCCGCGCCTTGTTGCCGGTCAGCGTGAGCACCTCGGCGGTCGGCCCGATGAACGTGATGCCGGCGTTCGCGCACGCCTCGGCCAGGGCCGGGTTCTCCGACAGGAACCCGTATCCGGGGTAGACCGCGTCCGCACCCGCCCGGACCGCGACCGCCACGATCGCCTCCGGGTCCAGGTAGGCCCGCACCGGGTGCCCGTGCTCACCGATCTCGTAGGCCTCGTCGGCCTTGAGACGGTGCTCGGACCACCGGTCCTCGTAGGGGAAGACCGCGACCGTGCGCGCCCCGACCTCGAACGCCGCACGGAAGGCCCGGATCGCGATCTCGCCACGATTGGCCACGAGCACCTTGGAGAACATGGCGTCGAGGCTAGCGGCGCCGAGGGTCCCGTGGCTCGGCGTCCGGACTGGCGAGACACCCGGGCGGGGTTGCCACGCCCGGCTCAGGCGGTGAACTGCCCGAGCAGGCCGGGCACCGCGGCCGCGGCGAGGTCGACCGCCACCGGTTCCGGTACGTCGGGCAGGGTCACCGCCTGCCGGCCGCCTGCGGTGGTGGCGACCAGCGTCGAGAGGCCGGCCCGGCGCTGGAAGAAGGTGGACCGGAAGGTCCACCCGATGACGTCCCGCGTGTCGAGCGCGTGGCGGCAGCGGTCGAGGCTGCCCGACCGGGCCACCAGGTGCCCCGCCACCAGGGCGTGCCCGAGACCGCGAGCGCGATCGAGCGCCAGGACCAGCGCGGCCGGGACGGCGAGGAGCGCCGGGGCCAGCAGCCAGGCCGGGGCGTCCGCGAGCAGGACGAGCAGCAGCACGAGGAGGACGACCCCGGCCACCGGGCCGAGTGCCCGGGTGAACCGCCGTCTCCGCGCCTGCGGACCGTGGCCGACCAGCGCGGAGTCCACCGGTCCGGCGGTGCCGAGCACCTCGCGGGCGACCCTGAGCACCACCGGGCGGGGAGCCGCCGGGACGAGCAGCGAGCTGCCCTCCTGCCTGCGGTCCAGGCCGGTGACGATCGCCGAGGCCCGGCCGCCGCCCGCCAGTCGCAGCGGCAGTGGCTCGTGGATGCTCACGCCCGCCACGCGCTCGTCGTCCAGGCTGGTCTCCCGCGTGGTGAGCAGGCCGCGGCGGAGGTGCCAGACGCCCTGCGCGTGGTTGAGGGTGAGGCCCCAGTTCGCCACCAGGTAGCCGGCCACGGAGAGCGCGGACACGACGACCGCGAGCCCCACGACGCCGACCGGCACCACGGTCCACCACGACAGGGCGGTGGTGTCGTCGAGCAGTGCCCCGCTGTCGAGCCGGTCCCACAGCCCGAAGGTGTTCATGCCCTGGGCCGTGGCGCCCAGCACGCCGGCCGCGACCACCAGGCCGGCGCTGGTGAGCGGCGCGAACCGGATCCAGGAGGGGTCGAAGGAGACGACGAGGCGTTCGGCCGGACCGCGCTCGGCGCCGTCCGCGGTCGGGGCGAGGTGCATCAGGTCCTCGCGGAGCCGGCGGGCGCGGGCCAGCGGCAGGCCGTCGAGGTCGAGGCGGTCCTCGTCGTCCGAGGAGGCGGTTCCGGTCCCGATCCGGACCGTGGTGAGCCCCAGCAGCCGGTGGATGGGGGAGGAGGTCAGGTCGACGGTGCGCACCCGGTCCAGGGGCGCCGACAGGAGGTGTCGGTTGAGCAGCCCGCGCCGCAGCTCGACCCGGCCCGGGGTGATCCGGAAGCTGGTGGTGACGTAGCGGAGCACCCCGAGCCCGATCGGAACGGCGATGCCCACCAGCTGCCACGGGAGGTCGCTCCCGCCGGTGGCGTTGCCCGCGAGGAGCAGGCCGACCAGGACGGGGAGGAACCGGAGCAGCTCCCGCACGGGGTGGACCAGCAGCATCCGCGCGTCGAGACGCTGCCACCGGCGGTCGCGGGCGAGCTCGCTCATCGCGGTCTCACGTCGCGTCGCCGGCGACCGCGTCGGCCTTCAGGGTGAGCTCGTCGACCAGCAGCCGGGCCCGGTCCCGGTCCAGCCCAGCGATCTCGAGCGCGCCGGCGGAGGATGCCGTCGTGACGGTGACACTGGCCAGCCCGAACAGCCGCGCCACAGCGCCCTCGGAGTAGTCGACGGTCTGGATCCGCGACATCGGGGCGATCCGTCGTTCCCGGGTCCACCAGCCCGTCTGGGTGTAGACCGCGGTGTCGGTGACCTCCCACCGGTGCACCCGGTAGCGCCACTCGGGCACGACCACGGCGTACGCCGCGAGCGCGGCCACCACCAGCGCCAGGTGCCACCACCGCAGCTCGAACCAGCCCCAGACCGGGCCGGCCAGCAGGAGCACCGCGAGCACGACGGCGCTCTGCACGAGGGCGCCGACCCGCCACATCGACCGGGCCCGCGGACTGACCCGCTGACCGGGGTCCCGGAGTGCGGGGGCGTTCACGAGTCCGAGGCTACGACCCGCTCAGTCCTTGAGCTCGCAGATGACCGCGCCGTTGGTGACGGTGGCGCCGACCTCGACCTGCAGGCCGGTGACGGTGCCGGACTTGTGGGCCTTGAGGGGCTGTTCCATCTTCATGGCCTCCATGACGACGATGACGTCGCCCTCGGTGACCTCCTGGCCCTCCTCGACGGCGATCTTGACGATGGTGCCCTGCATGGGGCTGGTGACCGAGTCGCCGCCGGCGGCCGCGCCGGCCTTCTTGCCGGCGGCGCGCTTGGGCTTCTTGCCTCCGCCGTTGCCGGTCGAGGGGCCGCTGCCGAGACCGCCCAGGCCGGCGGGGAGGACGACCTCGAGGCGCTTGCCGCCGACCTCGACGACGACCGTGTGCCGCTCACCGGGCTCGTCGGCCTCGGCGGACTCGCCGCCGTAGGGCTCGATCTGGTTGTCGAAGTCGGTCTCGATCCACTGGGTGTAGACGGTGAACTCGCCCTCGCCGGTGGGGTTCGACGCGCCGACGTAGGCCGGGTCGGAGACCACGGCGCGGTGGAAGGGGATGACGGTGGGCATGCCGTCGACGACGAACTCGTCCAGGGCGCGGCGGGAGCGTTCGAGGGCCTGGGTGCGGTCGCGGCCGGTGACGATGAGCTTGGCGATCAGGGAGTCGAACGAGCCGGGGATCGTCTCGCCGTTCTCGTAGCCGCCGTCGACGCGGACGCCGGGGCCCTGGGGCGGGCTCCAGGCGGAGAGGGTGCCGGGGGCGGGCATGAAGTTGCGGCCGCCGTCTTCTGCGTTGATGCGGAACTCGATGGAGTGGCCGCGGATCTCGGGGTCGTCGTAGCCGAGCTCCTCGCCGGCGGCGATGCGGAACATCTCGCGGACCAGGTCGATGCCGGTGACCTCCTCGGAGACGCAGTGCTCGACCTGGAGGCGGGTGTTGACCTCGAGGAAGGAGATCGAGCCGTCCTGGGCAACCAGGAACTCACAGGTGCCGGCGCCGTGGTAGCCGGCCTCCTTGAGGATCCGCTTGGAGGACTCGTAGAGCTCGGTGAGCTGCTCCTCGCTCAGGAACGGTGCGGGTGCCTCCTCGACCAGCTTCTGGTTGCGGCGCTGCAGCGAGCAGTCGCGGGTGGAGACCACGACCACGTTGCCGTGCTGGTCGGCCAGGCACTGGGTCTCGACGTGGCGCGGCTTGTCGAGGAACTTCTCGACCAGGCACTCGCCGCGACCGAACGCGGTGACCGCCTCGCGGACCGCGGACTCGTAGGCGTCGGGGATCTCCTCGAGGGTGCGGGCGACCTTCAGGCCGCGGCCGCCGCCGCCGTAGACGGCCTTGATGGCGATGGGCAGGCCGTGCTCCTGCGCGAACGCGACGGCCTCGTCGGCGTCCTCGAGGGGGTCCTTGGTGCCCGGTGCGAGGGGGGCGTTGGCCTTCACCGCGATGTGCTTGGCCCGGGCCTTGTCGCCGAGCGCCTCGATCGCGGCCGGCGGCGGCCCGATCCAGGTCAGCCCGGCGTCGAGGACGGCCTGGGCGAAGTCGGCGTTCTCGGCGAGGAACCCGTAGCCGGGGTGCACGGAGTCGGCCCCGGACTTCTCGGCCAGCGCGATGATCTTGGCGATGTCCAGGTAGGACTCGGCCGGGGTCGCCCCGTCCAGGGAGTAGGCCTCGTCGGCCAGCCGCACGAACAGCGCGTCGCGGTCGGGGTCGGCGTAGACCGCCACGCTCCCGATCCCCGCGTCCTTGCAGGCGCGGATCACCCGCACCGCGATCTCGCCGCGGTTGGCGACGAGCACCTTCCGCAGCTGCTTGACCTCAGGCTTGCTGTCCGGCACCTGGCACTCCTGCTCTGACGGTGGTTGCTGATCGGTCTCCGCAGCGGAGAGTATCGCCACGCCCCCGCGAAGTCTCCGGAGGTCTCACCTCGCCGGACGTCGCCTTTGTCTCAGTTCACACCGCGATCACCGGCCATTCACGTGGACCGGGCACGGTCGGAGCACTGTCGTCTGCCTCGGAGGATCGCCATGCGTCGTGCGCGCACCATCACCGTCCTGACCACCCTCACCCTCGCCCTCGCGGTCGGCGGGGCCGCGCAGGCCGGGGTCGGCAGCCAGGGGGACAGGTCCGACCAGCCCGGAGCCGGTTACTCCTTCGCCGTGATCGGCGACGTGCCGTACGGTGCGGACCAGCTGGCGGCGTTCCCCGGCTGGATCCAGCAGATCAACGAGGACCCGGCGGTCCGGTCGGTCGTGCACCTGGGAGACATCAAGAACGGCTCCTCCGTCTGCAGCGACGACTACTTCCGGCTGATCCGCCGCGACTTCGACACGTTCGAGGACGGGCTGGTCTACACGCCGGGCGACAACGAGTGGACCGACTGCCACCGCGCCAACAACGGCGCCTACGACCCGCTCGAGCGGCTCGAGAAGGTGCGCGAGGTCTTCTTCGACCGGCCCGGCCGCACGCTCGGGCAGGACCCGTTCCCGGTCGCCTCGCAGGCCGACCGGGGCTTCCCCGAGAACGTCACCTACCGGCGCGCGGGCGTCACCTTCGTGGCGGCGAACGTGACCGGGAGCAACAACGGGCTGCAGCCGTGGGAGGGACTGGGCAACACCGAGTCGACCCCGGAGCAGCGGCGGGCCGTCGCGGAGCGCACGGCCGCCGACGTCGACGAGCTCCGCGCGGCGTTCGCCGGCGCGCGGGAGCGGCACGACCGAGGGGTCGTGGTGATGCAGCAGGCCGACATGTTCGACCCGACGTACACGCCCACCTGGGACGACATCAGCGCCTTCCAGCCGTGGGTGCAGGCCCTGGTCGACGAGGCGTCGCGGTTCCGAGGCCCGGTGTACCTCCTCGACGGCGACAGCCACGTCTACAACACCGACCGCCCGCTGGCGACCGGCTCCTCGTGGCTGTCGACGTACCGCGTGCACGGGGCGGCGGACAACCTGACCCGGGTGACGGTCGACGGCTCGTCGAACAACACCGACTACCTGCGGGTGACCGTGGGTGCGCCCGGCCGCCCGTTGCTGAGCTGGGAGCGCGTTCCCTACGCCGGCTGACCGACCGGTCTAGACCGAACCTGGCCACCCAACCCTTCGTCGTCGTGGCGACCTTTCACTGGTCGAGGGGCGACGAGGAGGGTGGCATGGGCGAGGACGAGGACTTCGCACTGTTCGCCGCCGCGCGGTGGTCGACGCTCTACCGGCTGGCCTACCTGCTGACCGGCTCCCGGCCGGCGGCGGAGGACCTGCTGCAGGTCTCCTTGGAGACGGTCTACGTGAAGTGGTCGCGGGTGCGTCGGATGGAGGCCCCGGACGCCTACGTCCGCAAGGTGATGGTGAACGCCGCCGTCGCCGGCCGCCGCCGTCTGGCCCGACGGCGAGAGGTCCTCAGCGACCGCACGCCGGACCTGCCGAGCTCCTCGCCCGAGCAGGGGGTCCTCGACCACCAGCTGCTCTGGCCGCTGGTCTGCGCGCTGCCGTCGCGGCAGCGGGCCGTCATCGTGCTGCGGTTCTACGAGGACCTCACCGAGGCTGCCGTTGCCGACCTGCTGGGCTGCTCGGTCGGGACGGTGAAGTCACAGTCGCACGACGCCGTGCGGGCGCTGCGTCGGGGGATCGCGGCGGCCGGCGACCGAGAGGTGGTGAGCGAGTCGTGAGCATGGACCAGGACCTGCGGAACACGCTGGCACGCGCGTCCGAGGGGCTCGCGGTGCCCGAGCCCGACCTGCCGGGCCTGCTGGCGCGCGGGCGGCTCGCCGTACGCCGCCGCTCCGCCGCCCGGCGCCGGGCCCTGCTCGCGGCGGCCGTGATCGCCCTCGTGCTCGGGGTCGGGGCGGCGTTGTCGCTCTCGTCGTTGCGCGACCCGGGACCGGCCGGGGGGCCGGACCCGGCCCCCGAGCCCGGCCTCGGGCTCCGGGACCTGCCCCGGGGTGCCCCGCCGACGATCCCCTACTGCACCGGTGCCGACCTCGTCACGGGGACGGGTGCACCGGTCTCCGGGGGGTGCCAGACCCTCGTGCACCGGGGTGGTTCGACCATCGGCTTCGACGACGAAGGGGTCCGCCTCGTCGACGACGGCCGGCTCACCCTCCTCGACCCTCGCCGGCCCGGTCCCTGGGTGCCCGCGCTGAGCCAGGACGGACGGTACGCCGCGTGGATCACCTCAGCCGGCTCCGTCGGTCGGCTGCTCGTCTTCGACCTGGTCCACGCGACGCGCGTCGCCTCGGTCGAGCTGCCGACCGGGCAGGTGTGGGTCCCCGGCATCGACGAGCTGGGCAGGGTCTACGTGGTCAACTTCGAGAACACAGGGCAGACCTGGGTGTTCGACATCCGCTCCGGTGCGATGGGGAGGGTGCGTGGGATGCCCTTCTCCCGGGGTGGGAACGCCACCTACGTGACGGCGGACGGACTGGCCCTGCGCGACAGCTTCTACTTCGACACGGGGGAGAAGACCTCGACGTCGGTCGAGGGCGTGGTCACGCCCGACCGGCGCTTCGTCTCCCGCGACGTCGTGCCCGTCGGGTGGTCGTCCTGGTCCACGGACCGCCGACGCGTGGTGCAGGAGACCCGGGACGGGTTCTGGGTGCAGTCCGCGGGCGACCTCGACCACCACGTCCGGCTGCAGGTCCCGACGGACGGGCGCGTCGCCGCCTCGCCGGTGTGGGAGTCCGACGACACCGTGCTGATGAGCTTCGACCCGACCGCCACGCCCGGCTCGACCGTCGGAGACCCGGACCAGGGCTTCGGGATGCCGACCCGGAGGACCTGGACGCTGCGTTGCGAGGCGGACTCGGGGGAGTGCGAGGTCGCCCTCGGCCCCGGCAACGGTGGCGACGTACGAGGGTCGATGTACCGCTGAGGGGCGAGGTGTCCTCGCGTGGTTAACAAACGCTAACCAAGCGGGCTAGCATGGCGCCCATGACGTACGAGCTGAGCCGTGAGCACGAGGAGTTCCGCCGCAGCGTCCGCGAGTTCGCGGAGGCCGAGATCGCGCCGCACGCCGCGCAGTGGGACCGCGACCACCACTTCCCGGTCGACGTGGTGCAGAAGATGGGCAAGCTCGGCCTCTTCGGCCTCACCGCCCCGGAGGAGTTCGGCGGCATGGGTGAGGACGGTGACTTCACCAGCCTCTGCGTCGCGATCGAGGAGATCGGTCGCGTCGACCAGTCGATGGGCATCACGCTCGAGGCGGCGGTGGGCCTGGGCATCAACCCGATCCTCACCTACGGCACCGACGAGCAGAAGCAGACCTGGCTGCCCGACCTGGTGGCGGGGGAGCGGCTGGCCGGCTTCGGCCTGACCGAGCCGGGTGCCGGTTCCGACGCCGGGGCGACCCGCACCAAGGCCGAGCTCGACGGCGGCGAGTGGGTCGTCAACGGCTCGAAGCAGTTCATCACCAACTCCGGCTCGGAGATCACCAGCGTCGTCACCGTCACCGCCCGCACCGGCACGCGGGAGAACGGCAAGCCCGAGATCTCCACGATCATCGTCCCGAGCGGCACGCCCGGCTTCACCGCCGAGAAGCCCTACGACAAGCTCGGCTGGCACGCCTCCGACACCCACCCGCTGAGCTTCGAGGACGTGCGCGTCCCCGAGGCGAACCTGCTCGGCGAGCGGGGCCGCGGCTACGCGCAGTTCCTGGCCACGCTCGACGACGGCCGCGTCGCGATCGCCGCGCTCGCCGTCGGCTGCATCCAGGCCTGCCTCGACATGAGCCTGCAGTACGCCGGCGAGCGGCAGACCTTCGGCGGCCCGATCGGGCGCAAGCAGGGCCTGGCCTTCCAGATCTCCGACCTCGAGGTCATGCTGCACGCCAGCCGACTGCTGACCTACCGCGCGGCCGCGATGAAGGACGCCATGGACCGCGGCACCGGCGGCTCCATGAAGGAGTTCAAGCAGGCCGCGGCGGTCGCGAAGCTCTACACGACCGAGTCGGCCGTCACGGCGACCCGGATCGCGACCCAGGTCTTCGGTGGCTACGGCTTCATGGAGGAGTACCCGGTCGCGCGGTTCTACCGCGACGCCAAGGTGCTCGAGATCGGTGAGGGCACCAGCGAGGTCCAGCGGATGCTGATCGCCCGGGGGCTCGGCCTGCCCGTGGAGTGACGCCCGGCCGGGCGTCACCGGCCGCGTGCGAGGATGCCGCATGAGTCGTTCGCGAGTCCTCGCCATCGTCCAGGCCGGCGGCGCCGGCGGCCGGATGGACGTCCTCACCCGGGAGCGGGCCAAGCCCACCCTGCCCTTCGCGGGGGTCTACCAGCTGGTCGACTTCCCGCTCTCCAACCTCGTCCACTCGGGCGTCACCGACGTCTGGCTGTCGGTGCAGTTCCAGGGCTCCACGCTCGAGGAGCAGGTGGCCAACGGCCGGCCCTGGGACCTCGATCGCACGCGCGGCGGCCTGCGGCTGCTGATGCCCCAGGAGGGGACAGGCAGCCTCGACGAGGAGGGGTTCGCCCGGGGCAACGCGGACGAGCTCTTCCGGATCCGCGACCAGGTCGCCGACCTGGACCCCGAGCTGGTCCTCGTGATGAGCGCCGACCACGTCTACCGGTTCGACTACCGCGACGCGATCGCCACGCACCACGCGCACGACGCCGAGCTCACCATCGTCACCTCCGAGGTGCCGCTCGCCGAGGCGAGCGACCACGCGACGGTCGAGGTCTCCACGGACGGGCGGGTGACCGGGTTCGCCTACAAGCCCGAGGAGCCCCGGACCCCGACCGTGGCCACCGAGGTGTTCGTCTACGACGCCCGCGTCCTGGTGGAGGTCCTCGAGGAGCTGCACCGCGAGCTCTCGGCCGACGACGAGATCGGTGAGGACCCCGGTGACACGGGCCTGGGCGACTTCGGTGATCACCTGGTTCCGCGTCTGGTCGAGCGGGGCCGGACCGTGGCCCACGCGCTGCCCGGCTACTGGCGCGACCTCGGCCAGCCGCACCTCTACCTGCGCGCGCACCACGACCTGCTGGACGACGACCTCGGAGTCCTGGCCGAGCCCGGCTGGCCGATCCTCACCCGGCAGCCGCAGCGGGTCCCGGCACGCGTGCTCGACGGCGGCGTCGTCTCCGACAGCCTGCTGAGTCCCGGAGCCCGGGTCGCGGGCCTGGTGCACCGCAGCGTCCTGGGTCCCGGCGTGGTGGTCGAGCAGGGAGCGGAGGTGCACGACAGCGTGGTCCTCGCGGACACCGTGGTCCGCGCCGGCGCGCGGGTGCACTGGTCGGTGGTCGACACCGGGTGCGAGATCGGCGCCGCCGTCGTCGGCGAGCCGGACGTCGACCTCGACGCCGGTCCCGACCGGGTGACGCTCGTCGGGCGAGGGTCGACCGTCGCCGCCGGGAGCAACCTGGCGGCCGGCGCGCGCCTGGAGCCGGGCACCTCGGCCTGACGGCGGCCCCGGGCGGCAGATGATTGAAATGTTGGCCACCGGGTATGACCACCGTCATACAACCGGAGGTGTCTCGTGGTCCCTGCCCGCCTGTCCCGTGAGAGAACCGTCGCCGGAGCGGGGTACAGCCGCTGGCTGATCCCGCCCGCGGCGCTGGCGGTGCACCTGTGCATCGGTCAGGTCTACGCCACCAGCGTCTACAAGACGGCTCTGGTCGAGCACTTCGACACCAGCCTGACCGCCGTCGGCGTCATCTTCTCGATCGCGATCGTGATGCTGGGGCTCTCGGCGGCCGTCGCCGGGACCTGGGTCGACACCAACGGACCGCGCGCGGCGATGACCGTGGCGGCGCTGTTCTGGAGCGTCGGCTTCCTCGTCGCCGCCCTGGGCATCGGCTCCGGGCAGCTGTGGCTGGTCTACCTCGGGTACGGCGTCATCGGGGGGATCGGGCTCGGAATCGGCTACATCTCGCCGGTCTCGACGCTGATCAAGTGGTTCCCGGACCGGCCGGGCCTGGCGACCGGGATGGCCATCATGGGCTTCGGCGGCGGCGCGCTGATCGCCAGCCCGCTCAGTGCCCGGCTGATGGCGCTCTACGACTCGTCGTACGACGCCACCGACCCGACCTCGGTGCCCGACGGGCACGCCGTGATGCTGCTCTTCGTCACGCTCGCCGTGGTCTACCTGTGCTTCATGCTCTTCGGCGCCTTCACGGTCCGGGTGCCGGCCGACGACTGGAAGCCGGAGGGCTGGGACCCGGCCGAGGTGGCCGAGAAGTCGTTGGTCACGACCGCCAGCGTGTCCGCGAGGAACGCCCTGCGCACGCCGCAGTTCTGGCTGCTGTGGGTGGTGCTCTTCTGCAACGTGACCGCCGGGATCGGGATCCTCGAGCAGGCGGCACCGATGATCCAGGACTTCTTCCGCGACGGCGACGGCTCCAGCGTGAGCGCGGCCGCCGCGGCGGGCTTCGTCGGTCTGCTCTCGATCGCCAACATGACGGGTCGCTTCGTCTGGTCGACCACGTCGGACCTGATCGGGCGCAAGCCGATCTACGTCCTCTACCTCGGGGTCGGGATCGGCCTCTACCTGCTGCTGGCGCTGGCCGGGTCCGGCTCCACCGCGCTGTTCGTCCTGCTCGCCGCGGTGATCATCTCCTTCTACGGCGGCGGCTTCGCGACCGTCCCGGCCTACCTGCGCGACCTGTTCGGCACCTTCCAGGTGGGCGCCATCCACGGCCGACTGCTCACCGCGTGGTCCGCAGCGGGCGTGGCCGGGCCGCTGATCGTCAACAGGTTCCTCGACGCCCAGGGCACGCCCGGCGAGCTGGTCGCCGCCGACTACCGCCCGGGTCTCCTGACCATGGTGGGCCTGCTGGTCGTGGGGCTGGTCGCCAACCTCCTGATTCGCCCGGTCGACTCCCGCTTCCACGAACCCGGCCGGCGCACCGAGCGAGAGGAGGCCGCGGCATGACCGCGCGCATCGTGAGTGCCTGGGCCCTGGTCGGCATCCCGCTCGCCTACGGCGTGGTGGAGACCGTCCGCAAGGCGGTGACACTCTTCACCGGTTGAGCTGCGCCGCGCCCGGCGCGGCGACATGGCAGGTGCTGCCGGTGATGCGGTAGTGCATTCGTTAGCCTTGGGCCCATGGGCAGCCGGTGGCAGCGGGTTCTCGCTGAAGGCGGCCGGTTCCTCGCGGTGGGGGGCGCGGCCACGCTCGTGGCCCTGGTGATCTTCAACTTCCTGGTCCACGGGTTCAACACCGCGCACCGGGCCCTCCTCGAGGACCACGTCATCTGGGCCTACGTCGTCGCCAACACCGTCGGCATGGTCGTCAGCTATCGCGGCAGCCGCAGCTGGGCCTTCCGCGACCGGCCGCCGCGGCACGCCGACGGCGGTCGGGCCGCGTTCCTGGTCATCAACGTCCTGACTATGTCGCTGCCGATCGGCTGCCTGTGGATCAGCCGCAACGTCCTCGGTCTCGACGACCCGTACTCCGACAACATCTCGGCCAACGTGATCGGTCTCTTCTTCGGCCTGGTGGCCCGGTTCTACCTGTTCCGGACCTTCGTGTTCAGGCGGCCGGCACACCTGCCGCACCTGACGCTGCCGCACTCCCCGCTGGGGGACCCGGGCGAGCCGGTCATCGAGACCACAGACTCGTCCACGTGTGTCCGAGCTCGGCGACCAGGTCTCTGACCAGCGGCAGGCTCACCCCGACCACGTTGTGGTGGTCGCCCTCGATGCCGGTGACGAACGCCCCGCCGAGGCCGTCGACGGTGAACGCACCCGCGACGTGGAGCGGCTCGCCGGTGGCGACGTACGCCGCGATCTCGTCGTCGCTCAGGTCGGCGAAGTGCACCGTGGTCGACGCGGTCGCCGCCACGACCCGGCCCCCGGCCGTCTCCCGCAGGCAGTGACCGGTCCGCAGGATCCCCGAGCGGCCGCGCATCGAGCGCCAACGCTGCTCTGCCTCGGCCGCGTCGGACGGCTTGCCGAGGGCCTCACCGTCCAGCTCGAGGACCGAGTCGCACCCGAGCACGAGGGCGGGGTGGGGGAGGTCCGAGCGGGCCGCGACGGCCGCGCACTTGAGCTCGGCCAGCTGGAGCGCGAGCTCGGCGGGCGGCAGCCCGTCGAGCTGGGACTCGTCGACGCCGGAGACGATCACGAGCGGGTCGAGCCCGGCGCTGCGCATGGTCGCGAGGCGGGCGGGTGACGCGGAGGCGAGGACCAGGGCGGGCACGCGAGGGAGCCTAGGGCACGTCCGAGCCGGTGGACGCCGCGATGAGCGGCAGCGAGTCGCCGAACGCGCAGGCCGTGAGTGCCGCCAGCGAGCCGGACTCCGCGCGGTGCTCGGGGGCCTGCATGGCGATCATGACGTTGAGCAGCATGCCCTGCGCGATGAAGTCCCGAGCCCGGTCATCGGTGCACCCGGTGCTGCGGATGACGTCGAAGATGCCCGCCATGCCCTCGCGGGCCGCGGCGCCGATCTCCTCGGTGCCGGCGGCGGTGAAGCCGTGCATCATCACCAGGAGGAAGTCGCGGTCGGCCAGCAGGTCGGTGTACGCCGCGCCGAGGCGCTCCCAGTCGGCCTCGCTGTCGGGATCGAACGGGCGCTCGGCCAGCACTCCCTGGAAGGCGGCCGCGATCCGGCCGGTCGCATGCGTGAAGACCTCGAGGAACAGGTCCAGCTTGGTGCCGAAGATCCGCACCACGTAGGGCTGGGAGACCCCGGCCTCCTTGGCGACCGCGTCGGTGCTGGTGCCGGCGTAGCCGCGGCGGGCGAACGCGCGGGTCGCGGCGTCGAGGACCAGCTGGCGTCGGTCCTCGGCGCTCATCCGGGAGGCGGGCGCGGTGGTGCGGGAGGTCATGGTTGACAGGTTATCACTCGATTACTTATCGTCGAGGTCTAAGTAATCATTCAATGCCTTCTTCGCAGGAGCTCCCATGTCCGTCCTCGAGTCACCGGCCGCCCCGGCGGTGGTCGCCGCGCCCGCCGCCCGGCGGGTCCCGCTCTGGGTCGCCCTCGTCGCGACCTCGCTGCCCATGTTCATGGCCACCCTGGACAACCTGGTGATGACCAGCGCGCTCCCGGTGATACGCGCCGACCTCGGCTCGTCGGTCGGTCAGCTCTCGTGGTTCATGAACGCCTACACGCTGAGCTTCGCGACGTTCATGCTCACCGCCGCAACGCTGGGTGACCGGCTCGGACGGCGTCGGATGATGCTGGTCGGCATCACCGTCTTCACCGTGGCCTCGATCGCCTCGGCACTGAGCAGCTCCTCGGAGGCGCTGATCGCCGCGCGGGCCGTCCAGGGGCTCGGGGCAGCCGCGATCATGCCGCTCTCGCTGACCCTGCTCGCGGCCGCGGTGCCTCCGCAGATGCGAGCCGCGGCGATCGGCATCTGGGGCGGCGTGTCCGGTCTCGGGGTCGCCCTCGGTCCGGTCATCGGGGGCGCGGTGGTCGAGGGCGTCAGCTGGCAGGCGATCTTCTGGCTCAACGTGCCGGTCGCGCTCGTGGCCGTGCCGCTGCTGCTCGTCGCGGTGCCGGAGTCCCGCGGGACCTGGCAGCGGCTGGACCTGGTGGGCGCCGGGTTGCTCGGCGGTGCCGTGTTCCTGGGGATCTGGGGGATCGTGCACGGCAACGACGACGGCTGGACCGCTGCCGGGGTGCTCGGCCCGCTGGTGGCCGCGGCCGCGCTGGTGCCGGCGTACCTCCTGTGGGCGCGCGGCCGCAGCCACGCGGTGCTCCCGCTGCGGCTCTTCGGGTCGCGCGGCTTCTCGGTGGCCAACGTCATCGGCCTGACGTTCACGATCGGCATGTTCGGCACGGTGTTCCTGCTGGCGCAGTACCTCCAGATCGTCCAGGGCTACACGCCCCTGGAGGCCGGGTTGAGGACCCTGCCGTGGACGGCCGCCCCCATGGTCGTGGCGCCGATCGCCGGCGCGATCGCCGGGCGCACCGGGCTGCGGTCGCTGCTCGTGACCGGCCTGGTCCTCCAGACCGCCTCGCTGGCGTGGTTCGCCGCGCTGACCGAGAGCGGATCGGCGTACGGGTCCTTCGTGCCGCCGCTGCTGCTGGCCGGAGTCGGCATGGGCCTGACCTTCGCGCCCTCCGCGACCGCGGTGCTCGACGGGCTGCCGGAGTCCGACTTCGCGGTGGCGAGCTCGGCCAACTCCACGGTGCGCGAGTTCGGGGTGGCGCTCGGCATCGCCCTGCTCACCGCGGTGTTCCTCGGCAACGGCGGGGAGCTGACGCCGATGGGGTACGACGGCGCCATCGGCCCCGCGCTGCTCACCGGCGCCGCAGCCGTGGCGGTCGCGGTGGTGGCTGCGCTCTTCGCCCCCGGGCGGTCACGCGGCTGAGCCGCCGGCTCGGGCATGATGACGCCCGACCAGCCATGAGAGCCGAAGGGGTGCCGGGTGACCGACACGAAGTCCACGCGTCCCCGCGGTCTCGTGCTGGTCGGCGTCGTCGTGCTGGTCCTCCTCGTCGTCGCGGCCGCCGGGGGAGTGCTCGTCGCCCGGGCCAAGCACGTCGGGCCGTGGCAGCGCGACCCGCAGGACCTTGACCGCTACGCCGCGCAGGGCGGGTTCGCCGACCCGGACTCGGGAGCCGCGCAGGCGGCCCGGCAGGCGACCGCCGACGGGGACGACCGGGCGGCCGACGTCTTCGGCCGCCTCGCCGCGGTCCCGTCGGGGATCTGGCTCACCCCGGAGCAGTATCCCGCCGGCCAGGTCGGCCCCTACGTCTCCTCGGTGCTGGCCGAGGCCGACGAGCAGGACGCGGTCGCGACGCTCGTCGTCTACGGCGTCCCGGACCGCGACTGCAGCGGCGGCTACTCCGCGGGTGGTCTGGCCCAGGACGAGTACGCCCCGTGGGTGCAGGAGATCGCCTCGGCGGCCTCCGACCACGACAGCGCGGTCGTCGTGCTCGAGCCGGACGCCCTGGCGGCCGCGGTCTCCTGCGGTGACGAGAAGGGCAGGGTCGCGCTGATCGGTGACGCGGTCGCCCGGCTGCGCGACGCGGGTGTGACGACGTACGTCGACGGAGGTCACTCCAACTGGGTCTCGCCGAGCAACATGGCACGGCTGCTGCGCGAGGTCGGCGTCGGCAAGATCCGCGGGTTCGCCACCAACGTCGCGAACTTCCAGACCGACCTGGACGAGCAGTCCTACGCCGAGCGGGTCAGCGAGCTGAGCGGTGGCGGGCACTACGTGATCGACACCGGACGCAACGGCAACGGCTCGACGGACGACTGGTGCAACCCCCCGGGTCGGGCCTTCGGGACCAAGCCCGGGTACGTCGACGACGGCAGCCGCCTGGACGCGTTCTTGTGGGTCAAGCCCCCCGGCGAGAGCGATGGTGAGTGCGGCGGAGGCCCCACCGCGGGGGAGTTCTGGCCGCAACGCGCTCTGGAGATGGCAAGCGAGTCCGGGTGGTGACGGGCCCGGGGATTGTTAGCATCCACCCCATGCCTGGGGATGAGTGGGTCGCCGTGATCATCGAGGACGACCCCGACGTGCGTGACCTGATCGACATCGTCCTCACCCAGTCGGGCTTCCGGACGATCGTCACGGAGGACGGTCCGACCGGGGTCGAGGCGGTGCGCACCCACAACCCGCTGATCACGACGCTGGACGTGAACATGCCCGGCATGGACGGTTTCGCGGTCGCCAAGCGGTTGCGTGAGTTCAGCAGCACCTACCTGATCATGATCACGGCGCTCGCCGACGAGATCGACGTGGTCCAGGGGTTCGAGGCCGGCGCGGACGACTACCTGGTCAAGCCGTTCCGACCCCGCGAGCTGCGCGCCCGGGCCGACTCGATGCTGCGCCGGCCCCGGTCGCGCAACGAGGTCCCCTCGGGCTGGAGCGACGAGCCCGCCGCGGCCACACCCCCGCCGCCGCCCACGCCGGAGTCGTGGGCAGCCGCCGCTGCCCGCGACCTGCTGACCAACGCATCGCCCGCGCCGGCGCGGCAGCCCGAAGCGCCGCAGCAGCCTCAGGCGCCGCAGCCCGTCCAGCAGCCGGTCCAGCAGCCGCAGCCGGTCGAGCAGCCGCAGCCCGTCGAGCAGCCGCAGCCGGTGCAGCAGCCACCACGCGTCCAGCAGCCGGTCGAGCCGACGCCCCTCCAGCCCGGACCGGTCCGCGCGACGCCTCCCGAGCAGCCGGTCGGGCCGGCGCCGGCTCCGACCCCCGTGGTCGCGGTGGCGCACGCTTTCGGGGCGGCCCGTGTCGACGGGGCCTGGCTGAGGTTCAGCGATCTCGCGCTGAACTCCGAGAGCCGGGTCGTCACCGTCGGCGGTGGCGCGGTCGAGCTCAGCCGGCCCGAGTTCGACCTGCTGGCCTCGTTGCTCGGGACCGGACGCCGGGTCCGCAGCAAGGCCGACCTGGTCCTCACCATGCGTGGGCAGCAGTACGTCACGTCGTACTTCGTCAACGAGGCCGACAAGCGGTCCGTCGAGGTCCACATCGCCAACCTGCGGCGCAAGCTCGGCGACGACGGCGCGGTGCCCCGCTACATCGAGACCGTGCGCGGGGTCGGCTACCGGATGGCCGAGGCCGCCTGAGCCCGACTCGGTGGCCGGCGCGGTTCTTCGCGGTCCCGGAGCGGGCCGGGCCTCAGGAGACGGCCGGCGGCCAGCGATGGCCGCGCCACGCGTCCCAGGTTGCGAAGCCGGCAGGTGGGTCGCCGACCGGCTCGCTGCCGTCGAGCTCACCGGGCGTCGGTACGTCGATCCTGGTGGCCCACTCCGTGAGCTCCTCGTCGGACATCGGCCAGCTCGTGTGCGGAGCTCGGGCCTGGCGCTGGCGGAGCCGGCTGCGCTGCTCCGCCGGGTCGAGCTCGAAGTAGTGGATCTCCACGCCCGCGCCGCGGTCCGCGGCTGCCTGTCGCAGGGCTGAGCGCTCGTCCCGGCTCCAGAGCCCGTAGTCGATGACGACGCTGGTGCCGAGCTCGAGCGCGCGCAGCGCGACCTCGATCAACCGTCCCTCGATCACGGCCTGGGCCGAGGGCGGGTTCTCGTGCCCGTAGAGGGCCTTGACCCACTCGTCCTTCGTGAGGCGAAGGGCTCGCCGGTCCACCTCCAGCCGCCGCGCCCCGGTGGTCTTCCCGGTCCCCGGGAGCCCCACGGTGAGGAAGAGTGTCGGTCCGTCCATCAGCACCCCTGTCCGAGCGAATGCCTCATGATGTCCGACGTCGGTCAGTTGGCGTCGACCGGGATCGAGGCGACCGAGGTGGGCTTCTTCGACTCGAAGATGGCGATCGGGACGGTCTGCCTGATCTGGCGCCGGTAGAACTGGCTCGAGCCGGGTGCCCGCTGGATGTTGACCGTCGCGGTGAACATCAGGTCGAGGCCCCGGGTGTCCAGGGACATCGGACCGATCCGCTGGTTGCGCAGCTCGAAGGCGCCCTTGGGTGAGGTGATGATCATGCCGTAGGGCGTGGTCACCGGCTCCGGGTCGAACGTGACGTCCTTGGCGACGGCGTCCAGCTCGTAGGGGTGCTGGGTCCTGCCGCCCCCGGTCGTCTTGGTCCGGGAGGTCACCGTGACGTGGCTGAGGTAGACCTTCCGCTTGGTCGCGAAGGGGTCGCGCAGCTTCCGGTTCAGGTCGTAGGCCTGGAACGTGAACGAGAAGAACTTGTTGCCGCGCGGGTACCACTCGTTGGTGCGTGGCGTCGACTTGGTCGGGTAGAGCGTGTAGACGAAGTCGAGCCCGTTCACCTTGACGTGCGACTGGAAGGTGCCGTCCCTGGTGAACTGCGAGTCGTACGGAGCGGGCGTGGCCACGGCCGGCTTCGGCGACGAGGCGTCGGTCGAGTCGCCCCCGCCGAGACCGAGGGCCCCGCAGCCGCTCAGTGCTGCCTGCAGGACGCCCAGCAGCACCGCCACGGTGACCAGACGGGCGGCCCGAGTCTTGCCGGTCCTCGTCATCGGTGTTCCTCTCATGCCTGGTAGCCGCGGTAGCGGCGCATCGACTTCAGCAGCATCCACGCGGTCTGGGCGATGGTGATCACGCCCAGGATCGGCCAGCCGATCGCCAGGATGTCCGACTGGGTCTGGATCGGGACCTGCGCCCACGCCACGCCCGCTGCGACGAAGAACAGCAGGAGGGCCACGAACGGGTAGAGCCAGGCGATGCCCTTGCCGCGCTCCGCCTTGGCCTGGGCGGCCCAGTTGTCGGTCTGCTGGCGGCTGAAGAACTTCAGCCACGCGCGCACGAAGTGCCCCATCCGGATGATCATGTAGAGCTCGGCGGGGAACAGCAGCAGCACGAAGAGGTAGTCCTTGATGTTGCGGAACCTCATCGAGTGCGCGACCCGGAAGTTCAGCAGCACGGCCGCGGTCGGGGGGATCAGCCACCACGCCCGGAAGACGAACGCGTGGATGGAGAGCGCGCCGAAGAGCAGCAGGAAGAACATCAGGCGGGTGGTCATGTTCACGACCATCGACATGTGCTCGAACCACCGCAGCCGCAGGTTCGGGTGGAAGGGCTGGCCACGGGTGTCGCCGCGCTGACCGGGCCACATCAGGTCGATCGCGCCGAAGTTCCACTTCACCTGCTGCGCGTCCAGGGAGCGCAGGGTGGTCATCCCACCGACGTGGGCTCGCGCCTGGGCGCTGATCTTGGTCAGGTAGCCGGCGCTCTTGATCTGCAGCGAGAGCAGGGAGTCCTCGACCTCGCTGTCGTTGACCCACGGCGTGCGCTGGTGGCTGTCGCGCATCACGTCGCGCAGCGCCTGGGTGGAGAAGATCGAGAACTGGCCCCCGAGCACGGCCATGTTGCGGCCCTTGAGCATGTTCTGCATGTTGAAGGCCGCGAACTGTGCCCGCTGCCCGGCGATCAGGAACTTCGCCATCAGGCCGTCCATGGCGCTGTCGTCGATGCTGTAGATCGCGGAGATGCCGCCGATCCGGTCGTCGCTGGCGATCTCGTTGACCAGGTGCTCGACCGCGTCCGGCTCGGGGGTGGTGTCCCCGTCGACGCCGAGCAGGTAGTCCATGGTCTCGACCAGGGAGTAGCCGTAGTTGAGGGCGCCGACCTTCTTGTCGGGGTTCTTGCCGATGTCGTGGATGTAGATGACCGTGCTCTGCTCGCCCGACGGGGTCATCCGGGTGTGCGGGCCGGCGTAGTGCGAGGCGATCTCGACGGAGTCGTCGCTGCTGTTGTTGACGATGACGTGGATCGTGTCCGGGATCCGGGTCTGCTGGAGCAGCGAGTCGAGCACGCCCGCGATGGTCTCGGCCTCGTTGTAGGCGGGGATGACGCAACCCACGGTGGGGCGGTACGTCGGGATCGAGTCGACCTCGTCGAGGAACTGGTCGGCGTACGCCGCGAGGGTGGGGTCGGGGACCCGGACGTAGGAGGCCTCCGGGTCGGGCATCCGCGCCGGCGGCACCACCGCGCCCGGGGCGACGTCTTCCGGTGTCACGATCCTCGTCTCCAGTCAGGTCGGCCGGAGGGAGCTGCCCGCCCGGTTCATCCCCCAGTCTGGGGATGCGAACTCAAGTCACGACGGCCAAACCGCAAAGTTCTGCCGTGTTTTTCCTCAAGAAGCCGACGACGGGGTCGCCCTCAACGCGGCAGGCCGCTGGCACGCCAGCCGCCGGGTCCGTGGGGGTGGTTGGCTCGCAGCTTGCGGTGGTGGGACTGCCACTCGGGGCTGCGCCGCGGCGCCGGTGCCTCGCCCTCGCCGAAGGAGGACAGCACCGTCACCAGTGCCGCGATCTCCTCGGGCGTGGCGTTCGGGGTGATCACCCGGAGGACGGGTTCGTTCTCCGGGTCCACTACCTCGTCAGACATCTGCCCTCACCCTTGCCTCTCGTCTCGCCGTCCGCTTCCTGTGCGCCGAGTCGGCGCACGTTGACCTCCCCCGCTGCGCTCCTCCAGTCAACCTGCGCCGACTCGGCGCGGCTGCCATGAAGCCAGGCAACATCCCCCTGTTCGGGCGCTGAGCGCCCTCACAGGGGGATGTTGCCGTGCTTCTTGGCAGGCAGGGTCTCGCGCTTGGAGCGCAGGAGGCGGAGGGCGCGGACGATCTCGACGCGGGTCTCGTGGGGGGAGATGACGGCGTCGACGTAGCCGCGTTCGGCGGCGACGTAGGGGTTGGCGAGGGTGTCCTCGTACTCGGTGATCAGCTCGGCGCGCTTGGCCTCGGGGTCGGCGGCGTCCTTGAGCTCGCCTCGGTAGAGGATGTTGACCGCGCCCTGGGCGCCCATGACCGCGATCTGGGCGGTGGGCCAGGCCAGGTTGATGTCGGCGCCGAGGTGCTTGGAGCCCATCACGTCGTAGGCGCCGCCGTAGGCCTTGCGGGTGATGATGGTGACCAGCGGGACGGTGGCCTCGGCGTAGGCGTAGATCAGCTTCGCGCCGCGGCGGATGATGCCGTTCCACTCCTGGTCGGTGCCGGGCAGGAAGCCGGGCACGTCGACGAAGGTCAGCACCGGGATGTTGAAGGCGTCGCAGGTGCGCACGAACCGGGCGGCCTTCTCGGAGGCGTCGATGTCGAGGGTGCCGGCGAACTGCATCGGCTGGTTGGCCACGATGCCGACCGGGCGGCCCTCGACCCGGCCGAAGCCGACGATGATGTTGGGGGCGAACATCGCCTGGACCTCGAGGAACTCCTCCTCGTCCACGACCGCGCCGATGACCTCGTGCATGTCGTAGGGCTGGTTCGGGGAGTCCGGGATCAGCGCGTCCAGCGCCTCGTCGAGCTCGGAGAGGTCCAGGTCCGCGGGGTCGTCGTAGGCCGGCGGCTCGTCGAGGTTGTTCTGGGGGAGGAAGGAGAGCAGCGCCTTGACGTAGTCGAGCGCGTCCTCCTCGTCGGTGCCCATGTAGTGGGCGTTGCCGGACTTGGTGTTGTGGGTCCGGGCGCCGCCGAGCTCCTCCATCGAGACGTCCTCGCCGGTGACGGTCTTGATCACGTCGGGGCCGGTGATGAACATGTTGGAGGTGCCGTCGACCATGACCGTGAAGTCGGTGACCGCCGGGGAGTAGACGTGCCCGCCGGCACACGAACCCATGATCAGGCTGATCTGGGGGATCACGCCGGAGGCGTGCACGTTGCGGCGGAAGATCTCGCCGTACAGGCCCAGGGAGACCACGCCCTCCTGGATGCGGGCCCCGGCGCCCTCGTTGATGCCGATGATCGGGCAGCCGGTCTTGATGGCCAGGTCCATGACCTTGGTGATCTTCTCGCCGTAGACCTCGCCCAGGGACCCGCCGAAGACGGTGAAGTCCTGGGAGAACACGCAGACCTGACGGCCGTCGATGGTGCCGTAGCCGGTCACCACGCCGTCGCCGTAGGGCCGCTTCTTCTCCAGCCCGAACGCGGTCGAGCGGTGCCGGGCCAGCTCGTCGAGCTCGACGAACGAGCCCTCGTCGAAGAGCAGCTCGATCCGCTCCCGGGCGGTCTTGCGGCCCTTGGCGTGCTGCTTCTCCACCGCCTTGGCCGACCCGGCGTGCACGGCCTCGTCGAGCCGCCGGTCCAGATCGGCCAGCTTGCCCGCCGTGGTGTGGATGTCGATGTCTTCGGGGACGTCGGTGCCCTCGCCCGGCTGTGCGCTCACTTCTGCTGGCCTCCTGGTCGACCTCGTCAAGTCCGTGGGCCAATGTAGTGCCCATGACCGGTGACCTGCCTCCGCGCCCATCCCTCGACGCCGATCGGCTCGCCGCCGGCCCGCCCGGCCTGGTGGTCGAGGTGGTCGACGCGGCAGCGTCCACGAACGCCCTGGTCGCCGAGCGCGCCCGCGCCGGGGCGGGGGAGGGTCTCGTCATCGTCGCCGAGCACCAGACCTCGGGGCGTGGGCGTCTGGACCGGACCTGGGAGACGCCCGCCCGGGCGGCCCTGACGTTCTCGGTGCTGCTGCGCCCGGGGGTGGCGCCGGCGGAGTGGCCGTGGCTGCCGCTGATGACGGGGTACGCCGTGGCCCGGGCGCTGCGGGAGGCCGGCTTCGCCGCCGACGTGAAGTGGCCCAACGACGTGCTCGTCGGCGAGCGCAAGGTGGCCGGCATCCTGGTCGAGCGCGTGGAGAGCACGGCCGGGCCCGCCGCCGTCGTCGGCGTCGGGATCAACGTCAGCACCACGCGTGCCGAGCTGCCGATCGAGGCCGCGACCTCGCTCGCGATCGAGTCCGGGGCGGCACCGGACCGCACCGAGGTGCTGCTGCTCGTCCTCGGCGCGCTGCGCGAGGAGTACGACGCCTGGCAGGCGGGCGGGACGGCCACCCTGCACGCGGCGTACCTGCGCGCCTGCGCGACCGTCGGCCGCGAGGTGCGGGTCGGCCTCCCCGGGGGAGGGTCGCTGACCGGCCGGGCCACCCGCGTCGACGCGGGCGGCCGGCTCGTCGTCGACGGTCCGGCGGGTGAGGTCGCGGTCGGCGCGGGCGACGTGGTGCACGTGCGTTCGGTCACCGGCTGACGCCGCCAGGTGACATGATCCGGTGGTGGCCATCTCGCACAAGCTGCTCAACGACGGCGAGACCGTCGTCATCAGCACCCGCACGCACCCGAAGGCGCTGCTGGTGCCGGTGCTCGCGCTGGTCCTCCTCCTCGCGATCGGCGTCGCCGTCCAGACCGTGGTCGACCAGCACGTCGTGACCCTCGTCGTCTGGGTCCTCGTGGCGGTCGGGGTGGTCTGGTACGTCCTCCGCCCGTTCCTGGTGTGGGCGACCGCGTCGTACACCTTCACCAGCCGTCGACTGATCACCCGCACGGGCGTGATCACCCGCCGCGGCCACGACATCCCGCTCTCGCGGATCAGCGACGTGGCCAGCGAGCTCGGGCTGGTCGACCGGATGCTGGGCTGCGGCACGCTCATCATCAGCGACGCGAGCACCCACGGCCAGGTCCGGCTGCCCGACATCCCGCACGTGGAGGACACCCAGCGCCAGCTGAACCTCCTGCTCCACGACGTCAACGACCCGCGTGGGCATGACGGCACCTGACCCCGAGCAGCCGCGCGACCGCCTCGAGAAGGCGATCCTCGGCGAGGAGCTCGTCTTCAACGCCACCGAGGTGTCGGAGGCGACCGGCGTGACCATCGAGGAGGCGCGCCGCCTGTGGCGGGCGCTGGGCTTCCCCGAGCACGGTGTCGAGACCGCGTTCACCCGCGCGGACGCCGCGGCCGTCTCGACCCTGACCGACGTCGTGGAGTCGGGCCTGATCGACTTCGACCTCGCGGTGAACCTCACCCGGGCCGTCGGGCAGACCATGGCCCGGCTCGCCGACTGGGAGGTCGCCTCGCTGGTCCAGCGCGTCGAGGAGCTCGAGGCCGGCGACCAGGCGACCGGCAGCCGGGTCGGCTCGGCGATGCGGATCGTCGAGGAGTTCAACCGGCCCTTCGAGCAGCTCATGCTCTACGCGTGGCGTCGCCACCTGGCCGCCGCGGTGGCCCGGGTGGAGGCGCTGGGGGCCAACGAGGAGGACCTGCACACGACCCAGCTGACCGTGGGGTTCGCCGACATCGTCAGCTTCACGGCGCTCTCGAACCAGCTCACCGAAGCGCGGATCGGCGACCTCGTCGAGCTGTTCGAGTCGCGGTGCGCCGACGTGGTCGCCGGACAGCGCGGACGCGTGATCAAGAGCATCGGCGACGCCGTGCTGTTCGTGAACGACGACCCGATCCGGGCCTACGACACGGCCGAGGGGATCATCAACGTGATCGGGCGGGACTCCCGGATGCCCGACGTGCGGGTGGGCCTGGCCAGCGGCTCGGTCGTGATGCGCCTGGGCGACGTGTTCGGCCCGCCGGTCAACATGGCCGCCCGGCTCACGGCGGTGGCCCGGCGCAACCGCATCATCATCGACGCCGAGACCGCCGGACTGCTCCCGGACGACCAGTTCGAGACCCGACGGCTGCCCGCGCGACCGGTGCGCGGGTTCGGCCTCGTGGAGCCGGTGGCGGTACGCCGCCACTGAGGCGGCCCGGGGCCGGTCCCGGGCCTGCAACCGGTCTCGGCGCCGGGCGGCGGTCCACTGCGCTGGCCCATTTCGGGGATTTCGGCTCCGTGAGGCGGCTTTGGTTCCTACCTTGGTGCCGTGGTCGAGGTGCAGGACGTGCGACTCGACCCCGAGAGCCGCCGAGCGTGGCGCGGGGTCGAGGAGATCCTGCTGTCCCGCAAGGAGTTCGACCTCGTGCACGCGCTGATGTCCCGGGCCGGTGAGATCGTCACCCGCGACGAGCTGATGCGCGAGGTCTGGAACACCACGTTCTGGACCTCGTCGAAGACGATCGACGTGCACCTGGGCTGGGTGCGCCGCAAGCTCGGGGACGACAGCCGTCGCCCGCGCCTGATCACCACGATCCGTGGGCAGGGCCTGCGCTTCGAGACCGGGGACACCCACCGCTGACGGGGTCACTACGCTGGCCCCGTGTCCGAGCCCGCTCCCACTCTCGCCGTCATCGGCGGCGGCCAGCTCGCCCGGATGATGGCGCAGCCCGCCATCGCCCTCGGTCTCCCGCTCCGCCTGCTGGCGGAAGGGGAGGGCGTGTCCGCCGCGCAGGTGATCCCCGACCACGTCGTCGGTGACTACCGCGACCTCGACACCCTGCGCCGGGTCACCCACGGCTGCCGGGCCGTGACCTTCGACCACGAGCACGTGCCGACCGAGCACCTCCACGCGCTGGCCGACGACGGCGTCGCGGTCCACCCCGGTCCCGGTGCTCTGGTGCACGCCCAGGACAAGGCCGTGATGCGTGAGCGTCTCGCCGAGCTGGGCGTGCCCTGTCCGCGCAACGCCGTCGTGGGGTCCCTCGCCGACGTCGAGGCCTTCGGCTTCCCGTGCGTGCTGAAGACGACCCGTGGCGGCTACGACGGCAAGGGCGTGTGGTTCGTCCGGTCGCTGGCCGACTGCGAGGAGGCGTTCCGCGCGGCCGAGGAGACCGAGGTGCGGCTGCTGGCCGAGGAGCTGGTCGACTTCCGTCGCGAGCTCTCCGCGCTGGTGGCCCGCTCGCCCAGCGGCCAGGCCGCGGCGTACCCCGTCGTCGCCTCCACCCAGCAGGACGGCATCTGCCTCGAGGTCGTCGCCCCGGCCCCGGACCTCGACCCCGACCTCGCCGGCCAGGCGCAGGAGATCGCGCTGCGGATCGCCGGTGCCCTCGACGTCACCGGCATCCTCGCCGTCGAGATGTTCGAGACCGCGGACGGTCGGGTGCTGGTCAACGAGCTCGCGATGCGGCCGCACAACACCGGGCACTGGACCCAGGACGGCGCGGTCACCTCGCAGTTCGAGAATCACCTCCGCGCCGTGATGGACCTCCCCCTCGGTTCCCCGGCGCCGCGGGCCCGCTGGACGGTGATGGTGAACATCCTCGGCGGCGACGACCCCGAGGTCGGCCGGTTGTACGACGGCTACCCGCACGCGCTCGCGCGCGACCCGCAGCTGCGCGTGCACCTCTACGGCAAGGAGCTGCGCCCGGGCCGCAAGGTCGGCCACGTCAACGCCTACGGCGACGACCTCGAGGACTGCCTGGAGCGCGCGCGGCACGCCGCCGCGTGGTTCCGCGGTGACCTCGGCAACGAGAGCGAGTGAGCATGACTGAATCGTCGGTCCAGGGGCCCCGCGTCGGCATCGTGATGGGGTCCGACTCCGACTGGCCGGTGATGAAGGCGGCGGCCGAGGCGCTGGAGGAGTTCGGCATCCCCCACGAGGCCGACGTCGTCTCTGCGCACCGGATGCCCGACGAGATGCTCGACTACGGCAAGCAGGCCGCCGGCCGCGGACTCTCGGTCATCATCGCCGGCGCCGGTGGGGCGGCCCACCTGCCCGGCATGCTCGCCGCCGTCACGCCGTTGCCGGTGATCGGCGTCCCGGTCCCGCTGAAGTACCTCGACGGCATGGACTCGCTGCTCTCCATCGTGCAGATGCCGGCCGGAGTGCCGGTGGCGACGGTCGCGATCGGCAACGCCCGCAACGCCGGCCTCCTCGCCGCGCGCATCCTCGCGACCGGCGACCCCGCCCTGCTTCGGAAGATGATCGACTTCCAGGCCGAGCTCAGGACCGCCGCCCAGGAGAAGGGTCGGGCCGTCCGCGAGCCCGCCCGCAAGCTCGGTTTCTAGGGACGGTCCGGCACGTTCCTGACGTGTCGGGACGGTCAGTCGCCGCGGACCCGCCCGCGCAACGACTTGGTGACGCCGCGCTGGCGCTTCGCCTCGAGCCGCCGCCGCTGCGACCCCTTGGTCGGCTTCGTCGCCCGCCGGGGCGGTGGCGGGGGAGCGAGGGCGGCGCGCAGCAGCTCCGCGAGACGTTCCCGGGCGGCCACCCGGTTGCGGTGCTGGGAGCGGTGCTCGGACGCGACCACCACCAGGGTGCCGTCCACGAGCCGGTCGGCCAGCCGGCCCAGCGCCCGGCGGCGCTGACCCTCGCTGAGGGCCGACGACGCGCCGACGTCGTACACGAGCTCGACCCGGCTGTCCGAGGTGTTGACCGACTGCCCGCCCGGCCCGGGGGAGCGGGAGAAGCGCTCGACCAGCTCGACCGCCGGGAGGGTCAGCCCGTCGGGCAGGCCGGGGCCCGGGGGAACGGCGAGGTCGCCGCCCGGCCGGCTCATCTCCACATGGCGGGGCAGGTGTCCATGACCATCGGCACCCCGGCGAGCGTCGTGCGCCGGAAGGCGTCCTCGTCGACGACCCCGAGCTGGAACCACACGCCCTTCGCGCCCACGGCGACGGCCTGGTCGGCGAACTCGCCGGCCGCCTCGGAGCGGCGGAAGACGTCGACCACGTCGATCGGGAACGGCACGTCGGCCAGCGTCGCGTAGCCCTGCTCGCCGAGCACGACCGGCGCCGTGGGATGGATCGGCACGATGCGCTTGCCCCGCCGCTGGAGCAGCGCCGCGATCTCGTACGCCGTGCGGCCCGGGTCACCCGAGAGCCCCACCACGGCCCAGGTCTCGCACTCGTCGAGCATGAACCGGACCCACTCGGTGTCCTGCCAGTCAGCCATGTCCGGAGAAACTACGCGACGACTTCTGTCATTCCCCGAACATCCTCCGGCGAGGGACGTTAGCGTTCAGCGTCTTTTGCTACCGAGAGGTAGCACCACTGAGCTGCTTGAGGGAGCCACACTTCATGAACGTTTCTCGCATGGGTCGTCGTCTCGTCACCGCCGGTGTCGCCACCGCGCTCGGTGCCGGCGCCCTGGTCGGTGCCGCGTCGACCGCCGCGCAGGCGGCCACGGTGTCGAACACGTACACCTGCAGCCTGGGCGCCGTCTACAGCGGCGACTTCACGGCCACCGTCACCGGCGAGCTGCCCGTTCCGCAGTACTGGGCCGGCGCGGGCGTCCCGAAGGGCCTGCTCAGCGTCACCGTGCAGTCCACCGTCCCGGACGACGCCGCCGCGCTGCTGGGTGCCGCCCAGGTGACCGGTGCCCGCTCGGACGACTTCGCGTTCGGCCTGGGCAGTGCCTCGGTGACCACCCCGATCAAGGGTGACTTCGCGCAGCAGGACGGCCACACCGTCTGGAACGCCACCGGCGCCAACAACGCGTTCACGACCCCCAAGCCCGGCCACTACGACGTGCTGCTGCCGAAGGCGTTCTCGATCACCACCATGCAGGGTGACGTCGACTCGGCGACGCTGACGTGCGTCCTCAAGGACGCCTCGCCGTCGGTGCTGTCGAGCATCGACCTGCTCAAGCAGAGCTCGACCACCACCGTGGCCCCCAAGGTCATCAAGGTGAAGAAGGGCAAGGCCGCCAAGATCCCGGTGACGGTCGACAGCGCCTCCATCGGCGGCCCCGTCAAGGGGAAGGTCGTCGCCAAGGAGGGCTCGAAGAAGCTCGACGGTGCCAAGCTCAAGAAGGGCAAGGCCGTCCTGAACCTCGGCAAGAACCTCAAGGTGGGCAAGCACAAGATCAAGGTCACCTACCTCGGGACCCCGAGCGTCGGTGGCAGCGCGGACAAGGTCGTCGTCAAGGTCGTCAAGTGACCCTGACCTGACCGGTCCCACGCTCGTCGGACGCCCGGTCGGTGCCTCGTGCACCGGCCGGGCGTCCTGCATGTCCGGGGCCGGATGAGGTGCACCTCACCGCGCACCCTCGGTTACCCACAAGTACGATCCAGCCCATGAGCGACTTCCCGATGTACGCCCTCTCGGAGGAGCACCAGGCCATCCGCGAGGCCGTGCGCGCGGTCTGCGACGCCAAGGTCGCGCCGTACGCCGCCGACGTGGACGAGAACGCCCGCTACCCGCAGGAGGCGCACGACGCCCTGCAGGCGGCCGACTTCCACGCCCCGCACGTGCCCGAGGAGTACGGCGGTGCCGGTGCCGACGCGTTGGCGACCGTCATCGTGATCGAGGAGGTCGCGCGGGCCTGCGTGTCCAGCAGCCTGATCCCGGCGGTGAACAAGCTCGGCAGCCTGCCGGTGCAGATCTCCGGCAGCGAGGAGCTGAAGAAGAAGTACCTCGGCCGGCTCGCGGCGGGGGAGGGCGGCTTCTCCTACTGCCTCTCCGAGCCCGACGCCGGGTCGGACGCGGTGGGCATGAAGACCCGGGCCGTGCGGGACGGCGACGAGTGGGTGCTCAACGGCGTGAAGCGCTGGATCACCAACGCCGGCGTCTCGGAGTTCTACACCGTGATGGCGGTGACCGACCCCGAGAAGCGCTCCAAGGGGATCAGCGCGTTCGTGGTCGAGAAGTCCGACGAGGGCGTCTCCTTCGGCGCGCCGGAGAAGAAGCTCGGCATCAAGGGCAGCCCGACCCGGGAGGTCTACCTCGACAACGTGCGCATCCCCGCCGACCGGATGATCGGTGCGGAGGGCACCGGCTTCGAGACGGCCATGAAGACCCTCGACCACACCCGCGTCACCATCGCCGCGCAGGCCGTCGGCGTCGCGCAGGGCGCGCTGGACTACGCGCTGGGCTACGCCAAGGAGCGCCAGCAGTTCGGCAAGCCGATCGCCGACTTCCAGGGGCTGCAGTTCCTGCTCGCCGACATGGGCATGAAGGTCGAGGCGGCCCGGCAGATGACCTACGCCGCCGCTGGCCGCTCCGAGCGCGGCGACGCCGACCTCACCTTCTTCGGTGCCGCGGCCAAGTGCTTCGCCTCCGACGTCGCGATGGAGGTCACCACCAACGCGGTGCAGGTGCTGGGCGGCTACGGCTACACCCGGGAGTACCCCGTCGAGCGGATGATGCGCGACGCCAAGATCACCCAGATCTACGAGGGCACCAACCAGGTCCAGCGGATCGTGATGGCCCGCCAGCTCCTCGCCGGGATCCAGTCCGAGCTCTGAGCCTCACAGCAGGCGCGCCGCGACGACGGTGACGTCGTCCCCGGACGTCGGGTCCGCGAGGTCCGCGAGCCCGGCGACCAGGTCGGCGAGCGGCCGGTCCCGCAGCTGCGCCGCCCGCTCGCGCAGCCGCGCGATCCCGCGGTCGAGGTCCTGGCTGCGGGACTCCACGACCCCGTCGGTCACGAGGACCAGCACGGCGCCGGGCTCGAGGTGCCCGGTCGTGACGGTGCGGTCGCGACGGCTCACGACGCCGAGCGGCACGCCGGTCGCCGCCCCCAGCGCCTCGGTGCTCCCGTCGGTGTGCACCACGACGGCGGGCATGTGGCCGGCGTTGCCGAGGACGAGCGTGCCGGTGGCCGGGTCGACCAGCGCCGCGGCGGCCGTGACGAACTGGTCGGGCGCGTCGCGCGTCATCATCTCGTCGGCCGCGGTGAGCACCGCCGGGGGAGCGGGGTCGACCGTCAGCAGGCCGCGGATCCCGGCGCGCACCCGGATCATCGTGGTCGCCGCGCGCACTCCACGGCCCATCACGTCGCCGACCACGAGGGCGAGCCTGCCGTCCGGCGTCTCGACGGCGTCGTACCAGTCGCCGCCCACGTGCTCCAGCTCGTCGCCGCCGGGGGCGTAGTGCACGGCGAGCTCGAAGCGGTCCAGCGCCGGCAGCGGGCTGGCGGCGAGGCTCGACTGCAGCTGCTCGGCGATGTCGGCGGTCCGGGCTTGGAGCAGGGCGCGCTGGGCCGCGATGGCGCACTGCGAGGCCAGCGTCTCGAGCAGCTGGACGTCCTCGACGGGCAGCGGCTGGTCGGTGCCCGCGAGGAGCGAGGCACTGCCGGTCACTCCCGCCAGGTCGGCGGGGACGCGCAGCGCGACCGCCTCACCGACGATGTCCCGGACCCGCTCGAGGCCGGCCTGCAGCACGTCCTCGACCTGGTCGAGGGTCCAGGCGCGGACGAAGTCGGCGGTCACCTCCTGGAGGAGCTGGGCGCGTGCGGCGGCGTCGGCCTCCCGCTCCTCCAGCAGCATCCGCTCGGTGATGTCACGGACGCAGCCGATCGTGCCGGTGGGGTTGCCCTGCTCGTCGGTGGTGACCTTGCCGTGGGCCTCGATCCAGCGCATCGTCCCGTCCGGCCAGAACATCCGGTTGCGCAGCACGTACGACGACCGCGCCTCGATCGCCTCCGTGACGACGGCCAGCACCCGGTCGTGGTCCTCCGGGTGCAGCGTCGCCTCCCAGGCCTCGAAGGTGCCGTCGAAGCCGCCGGGCGGCATGCCGTAGATCGCCTCCAGCTGCTCGTCCCAGACGTTGGTGCCGGCCACCATGTCCCAGTGCCAGCTGCCGAGCCCAGCGGCGTCGTGGGCCAGGCGCAGCCGCTGCTCGCTCGCGGCGGCCGCCGCCTCTGCGGCGCGGATCTCGGTCATGTCCTCCGCCACGACGACGGCGCCGACGACCGTCCCGTCACCGTCGCGGATCGGCGTGGCGGAGACGGCTGCGAGGAACCAGTCGCCGCGGGGCCGTCGGACGGGCAGGTCGCCCCGCCAGGTCTCGCCGCCGAGGACCGCCGGGAGGTCGAAGGTGCTGCCCGCGGCCGGCTCCGGAGCCAGCAGGCCGCGGACGTCCAGGCCGAGCAGCCCGGCGACCTCCTCGGCGTACGCCTCCGCGGCGGCCTCGTTCGCGAACGTGACGATGCCCTCGGCGTCGGTGGCCAGGACGGCGAGCCGGATCGCCTGCACGAGGTGGAGCTCGTCGATGTAGCGCTGCACGCTGGGCACCTTCCCACTCGAACCCCGCGTCTCATTGTGCCCGCGTGCGGGCCCGCCCGTCGAAGATCCGTCCGAGCCGGTCCGGCACCGCGCCCGGAACCGCGGTCACCGTGGGGTGGATAGCGTCTCTCGCATGCGAGAGACCATCGAGATCCAGACTCCCGACGGATCGGCCGAGGCCTACCTGACCGGCCCCGCGACCCCCGGGCCGCACCCCGGCGTCCTGCTCTTCATGGACGCGATCGGGCTGCGACCGCGCATCGAGGAGATGGCCGACCGGATCGCCTCGTGGGGGTACGTCGTGCTCGCCCCCAACGTCTTCCACCGCGACGGGCGGGCGGCCGAGCTGGCCCCGACCGCCGACCTCAGGGTCGCCGACAACCGCGAGAAGTTCTTCGCCGGCGGGGTGATGGACCGGGTGGCGGGGCTGACCCCCGACCAGTCGGACCCGGACACGTCGCTCTGGGTCGACACGCTGCTCGAGCACGCGAGGTCGCCGATCGGTGTCGTCGGGTACTGCTTCGGGGCGCGGCTCGCCACCCGCGCGGCGGGACTGCGTCCCGACGTGGTCGCCGCCGTAGGTGGGTTCCACGGCGGCGGCCTGGTCGTCGACGGGCCGGACAGCCCGCACCTGCGGATCGCCGACGCGCGCGCCGAGTTCGTCTACGGCCACGCCGACGGCGACCGCTCCATGCCGCCGGAGGCGATCGAGACGCTGGGCGCGGCCCTCGACTCAGCGGGGCTGAAGCACACCAACGAGATCTACGCGGGCGCTCCGCACGGCTACACGATGGCGGACACGTCGATCTTCCACGAGCAGGCCACCGAGCGGCACTTCGACGCCCTGCGCGACCTGTTCGCCCGAGCGCTCTAGGCCCGAGGGCCCGGGAGAGACCGGCCGCCGGGCGCATGCGGCCGGCGGCGGCGGGTACTGCACCTCCACGGGCCCGGGTCGGGGTCGTCCCCCGGGCGGGACGGCTTCCGACCCTGGTCCGGCCAGACGTCGGTCCGAGGTCGATACGGGGGCCGACCTTGGGCGACCACTGCAGGTCTCACGCAGCGCTGCGGTGGTCGCCCATGCTGTCCGACGGGACATCCGTGCGTATAGTCGCAAGCGTGCTGGCCATTCGACCGCCGCTCCGCGAAGGGCGTCCGTGACGAGCAGGGACGCCGAGGACTTCGCCGCGATGGCGCTGTCCCTCCACGACGAGCCGAGCCTGGACGAGACCGTCGACAGGGTCCTCGAGTACGCCCTCAAGTCCGTGGTCTGCGCCTACGCCGGCGTGATCTTCGTGCACGCCAAGAGCCGCGTCGAGACCGTCGCTGCCACGAACCCGATCGTGGCGAAGCTCGACCTGGTCCAGCTCGAGCACCAGGAGGGGCCGGACCTCGACGTGCTCACGCACCCTGCCGACAGCGTCATCGTCGAGGACACCGAGTCCGAGGACCGCTGGCCCGGGTGGGCCGCGGCCGTCGCCGCCACCGGTGTGCGCAGCATGCTCGGCATCCGGCTCCACACCAGCTCGTCGACGATCGGCAGCCTCAACCTCTACGACACCCGCCCGGGGCACTTCACCGAGGAGGACCGCGACGTCGCCCACATCTTCGCCCGGCACGCCGCCGTGGCGCTCGCGTCCGCCCGTGACACGGCCAACCTGTGGCGGGCGATCGACGCCCGCCGACTCATCGGCCAGGCGCAGGGCATCCTGATGGAGCGGTTCGCGATCGATGCCGACCAGGCCTTCGCGGTGCTGCGCCGCTACTCCCAGGACCGCAACCTGAAGCTGCACGTCGTCGCCGAACGCCTCATCTCGACACGAAGGCTCCCCGAGTGAGCCGTCGGTCGCGGGTCCTCGAGGGGAGCCGCGCCTTCGACGCCCTCAGCGCCCCGGCGGTCCTGCTCGACACCGACTACGTCATCCGGGCCGCGAACCCGGCCTACCTGCGGGTGACCGACCGGTCCGAGGAGCAGCTGGTCTCGATCAACCTCTTCGAGGCCTTCCCGGACAACCCCGAGGCCGGTGGCCAGCCGGTGCTGGCGGCGTCCTTCGAGCGGGTGCTGGAGACCCGGCGGCCGCTGCACCTGGGGGTGCTGCGCTACGACCTGCTGGAGCAGGAGCCGCCCCGCTACCGCACCCGCCACTGGGTGCCGGTGGGCGCGCCGGTCCACGACGGTGACGACGTCGTCGGCATCCTGCTGCGCGTCGACGACGTGACCGGTCTGCGTCCCAGCGCCCTGCGCGCCCTCGAGGCCCGCGGGGCCGCGATGGCCCGGCACCAGGGTGAGGACGAGGCCAACGAGGAGGTCGTCAGGTCCCTGGTGATCGCCGCCGGTGACCTCGAGGCGATGGCCGAGGAGATCGAGCAGCTGCGTGAGGCGCTGTCCTCGCGCGCGACCATCGACCAGGCGAAGGGCATCGTGATGGCGCAGGTCGGCTGCAGCGCCGAAGAGGCGTTCCGTCGGCTGGTGAAGATGTCCAACGACACCAACGTGCGGGTCGCCGACGTCGCCGCGGCAGTCGTCTACAGGATCCACCGTGGTGCTGGGGAGAGTGTCTCCGGAAAGCCCTGAAATCGGCCGGTTTGAGGCTCGGGACGGCGGGTAAGAACCGGGTGTTCCTCCTGTCGAGGGCGTCCGAGCTCCCTCACCCCGGCGGGTGTTGTGGGGATGTTCGCGACATGCCACGATCGGGAACAGTGGTCGAGACAACGTGCCACGTCAGACAACTCCAATCGGAGGTGTGTCCTGATGGGGCATGTCGCGACATCGCACGCTGACTCCCCGGCCGACGCCGTTGACACGTCGCCGGCCAGCAACGCCCGCGCCCACCGGCGCGCCGAGACGGCCCGGCTCCTCGCCGAGGCCGCCGCAGCATCCTCGGAGCAGGAGCGCACCACGCTCCGCGACGAGGTGATCCGGCTCAACATGCAGGTCGCAGGTGAGATCGCGCGTCGCTACCACGGCCGCGGCATCGCCGGCGACGACCTCGACCAGGTCGCCAACCTGGGCCTGGTCAAGGCGGTGCAGGGGTTCGACCCCTCGCACGGCAGCGACTTCCTGAGCTTCGCGGTCCCCACGATCCGTGGCGAGATCCGACGCTACTTCCGCGACTTCGGCTGGACGATCCGGCCGCCCCGCTCCGTGCAGGAGCTGCAGACCAAGATCACCGCGGCCGAAGGTGAGCTGTTCCAGAGCCTGGGACGCTCCCCGCGACCCAGCGAGATCGCCGCGCACCTCGGCGTCGACCTCGAGCTGGTCCTGGACTCCCTGGCGGCCAACGGCTGCTTCGCGCCCGTCTCGCTGGACACCCCGCTCGCCGACGGGGAGAGCGGTCCGGTGGACCGGCTGGGCGACCTGGACCCGGCGTTCGAGAGCGCCGAGGCGCGCGTCGCGCTCAAGAAGGTGCTCACCGGCCTGACGCCGCGCGAGCGCCGGATCCTGGAGATGCGCTTCTTCGGTGGCGCCACCCAGGCCGAGATCGGCGCCGAGGTCGGCGTCACCCAGATGCAGGTGTCGCGCCTGCTGTCGCGGCTGCTCACGCGCCTGCGCAAGCGGCTCGACGAGGAGACCGCTCCCGCCGCCTGAGGCCGCTCAGAAGATCGTCGGCAGCTCGGAGGCGCGGCCCGTGAACCGCGGGCTGCGCTTCTCGCGGAAAGCGGCGACGCCCTCCTTGCCGTCGCCGATCGAGGTCCAGAACATCGCCAGCGAGTCGGAGAGGTGCGCCTCCAGCGGCTCCGCCGCCGCGCTGTTGCGGTAGAGCAGCTGCTTGGCCAGGCCGAGTGCCACAGGGGAGCGCTCGACCACGAAGGACCGGGCCAGCTCCTGCGTGGCGGGGAGCAGCTCCTCCGGCTCGTGCAGCGAGCGGACGAGACGGCCCGCCAGGGCCGTCTCCGCGTCGAGGACCTCGGCGGAGTAGATCCACTCGAGGGCCTGCTGGATCCCCACGATGCGGGGGAGGAACCAGCTCGACGCCGCCTCCGGGACGATGCCGAGCCGGCCGAAGACGAAGCCGATCCGGGACCGCGTCGAGGCGAGCCGCAGGTCCATGGCGAGCGTCATCGTCGCCCCGATCCCCACGGCCGGTCCGTTGATCGCGGCGAGCACCGGCTTGGGCAGCGCATGGATCGCGAGGGTGACCCGGCCGCCGGTGTCCCGCACTCCGTCGTGGAACGGCTCCTCGGTCAGGTGCGCACGCAGGTCCGCCGGCGTCGGGGCCACGGACTCGTCCAGGCCGAAGACGTTCCCCTCCGCGGAGAGGTCCATCCCGGCGCAGAAGGCCCGCCCGGCCCCGGTCACCACCACGGCGCGCACGGCGTCGTCCCGGGCGTCGGTGAGGAAGAACCGCTCCAGCTCACGCGCCATCGTCAGGTCGAAGGCGTTCAGCGCGTCCGGGCGGTTCAGGGTGAGGGTGCCGACGCCGTCGGCGTCGACCTCCCACAGCAGCGTCTCGTACGCCGTCACTTCGGCGTCCCGGTCGGCGTGCAGAGCGAGTCCGGGATCTCGTCGGTCTTGTCCTTGATGATGTAGCCGAACATCTGCTTCGACCGCTCGGGGTCCCAGTGCACGGCCAGGTCGGCGATCGGCACCCCGCACGTCAGTCCCTTGTCGCCGTTCACCCGGGTCATCGCGGTCACCCACATGGCCGCACGGATCGGGCTGGTGCCCTCGCCGAAGGCGAAGGAGTCGGGCGCCGCCATGTTGATCCTCCAGTAGCGGAACGGGTTGAGCACCGTCCAGGGCGAGACGACCTTCTTGCCGACCGCGGAGACCACCTCGCGCTGGTGGGCGGCGCGCCCGATGTCGCCGAACCGTGCGTCGGTGTGACGCGAGCGGGCGTAGCCGAGAGCGGTCGCGCCGTCCACCTCCTGGCAGCCCTTCTTGATGTCGAGGTTCGCGAGCTTGTCCTTCATGTCGGTCTGGGGGCACACCTCGACCCCGCCGACCGCGTCGACGACGTCCACGACGCCGCCGAACCCGATCTCGACGTAGTCGTCGATGCGGATGCCCGTCGCGTTCTCCACGGTCTTCACCAGGAGCTTGGGGCCACCGAAGGCGAAGGCCGCGTTGATCTTGGTGGTGCCGTGCCCGGGGATGTCCACCAGCGAGTCGCGGGGGATGGACATGAGCAGGTTGGGTCCGCTGCCGGTGTGCAGCAGCATGATCGTGTCGGTCCGCTGGCCCGAGGCGTTGCCGGTGCCCAGCGCCTTGCGCTCCTCGGGGCTCAGCCCGGCACGCGAGTCGCTGCCGACCATGAGGTACGTCGTGCCCGGCTGGTCGTCGGGACGGTCGCCGCTGGGCTCGAACTCGACCTTGTCGACCTTGGACCACGCGAAGAGCGGCACCGCCACCAGCCAGACGACCCAGAGCAGCAGCAGGACCAGGAGCCAGCGCGCCCGGAAGCGCGGCCGGCGGGACGGACCTCGTCCCGACCCTCCGGACGGACCCCGCGACGGGGCCGGCGGCCGGGGCGGGGGAGGTGAGGCCGGAGGCCTCGAGGTGCTGCCCGGGCGGGGCACCGTGGGCATGACCCGGGTCTCCTCGGGCCGGGGCTGACGCGGGACCGCTCGGGTGGCGTCGTCGTCGCCGGACGAGCCCTTGCCGCCGTAGAGCCAGTTGAACTCGGGCGAGCCGTCGTCGGGACGGTCCTTCCCGCGGGGTCGGTCAGCCATGCGGGTGACGCTATCGCGAGCGCCTCCACCGCCGTGTCATCCGGCACGCCGGACGAGGTCGAGGAGCTCGGCGAGCGCTTCGTCGACGCCCGTGGTGAGGACGTCGAGGTCGGCGGTGGTGCCGAGGTCGCCGGTCACGCCGAAGGTGAGGCTGTCCCGGTAGGAGAACATGGCCACGCCGACCCGGACACGGTCCGCGATCGGCACGTAGGGGAGCAGCTCCATCAGCTCGCGCCCGAGCGCGTAGAGGGGGGTGCGGGGACCCGGGACGTTGGTGGTCACCGTGCTGATCGTGTGCTGCGGCAGCCGCCAGCCCAGCCGCAGGCCCCACGAGACCGACGGGAAGGGGCTCAGCTCGGCAGCTGTGGTGATCCCTGTCCCCGCCTCCGGCTCGTGGTGGCCGCGCAGCCCGCGGATCCGGCGCCGGATCACGGCCAGCCGGTCGACCGGGTCGGCCACGTCGACGGGCAGGAACGGCAGCATCAGCGAGACCCGGTTGTCGGGGATCGACTCCTCGCCGGGCTTGCGCGTCGACACGGGGACCAGCGAGCGCAGCGCGTGGGCGTCCGGTGCCTCGCCGCGGGTGAGGAGCAGGTGCCGGAAGCCTCCGGTCACGATGGCGAGCGCCACGTCGTTGATCGTGGCGTCGTACGCCGCGCCGACCGTGCGCAGGTCCTCGAGGCGGACCGTGGTCCACGCGTAGCGTCGGCCGCCCTCGAGGGGGCCGCTGAGCGAGGTCGCGTGCACGGGGCGCAGGGCGCCGCTGAGGGTGAGCAGCCCGGTCGCCGTGCGTGCCGTCGTACGCACCATCCGGCGCGGGGTGCGGGCGGCGTGCGCCAGCGCCCCGGTGAGGTGCAGCGGGGAGGTCACCAGCTCGCGCAACGCCTCGGCGGTCCACCGACCCAGCGGCTCCTCGGGGTCCGGGTCCCAGCCGTCCGGGACCGAGGGGCGCTGCGTGGGTGTGGGATCGAGGAGCAGCCGGTAGAGGTCGGTGCCGGAGACGCCGTCGACGACGCTGTGGTGGACCTTCGAGAGCAGCGCCCACCGCCCGTCGGGGAGGCCCTCCCAGAACGAGTACTCCCAGAGCGGCCGGCTGCGGTCCATCCGGACCGACATCAGCTCGCTCATCAGCTCACCCACCTCGGCGGGACCGCCGGGAGCGGGGACGGCGACCGGGCGGAGGTGCTCGCGGATGTCGAAGTCGGGGTCGTCGACCCAGGCGGGCGGCGCGAGCCCCAGGGGAACCGTCCGCAGCTTCTGGCGGTAGCGAGGGATGAGGGGCAGACGTCCGCCGATCGCGTCGACGACCTCCTCGAAGGTGGGCGCCGGCCCCTCGAAGATCGCGAGCGACCCGATGGCCAGCGACGCGCCCGGGTCCACGTCCTCGGCCTCGAGGAACGCATCGGCCAACGGGGTGAGTCGCTCCACCGGACCAGCCTCCGCCCCGGGGGTCCTGCCCGCCCGGGGCGGACGTACCCGCCGCGCGGGCCCAAAGGCCCTGTGGACGTCGCGGTGCCGGCGGGACGGTGGAGGTGCAGGGGGAGCCGACACGAGGAGCGACGATGAGTGACCTGGAGCGTCTGCGGACCGAGAAGGAGGCACGCGAAACGGCCTCCACGAGGAGCAGCGCCGACCGGGCCAGGCTGTGGGCCGGACTGAACCGCTACCTGAGCAGCGAGGCCAGGCACGCTCACCGGGCGGCGGAGGACGAACGACGGGCCGAGGAGGGTCGGCAGCCGGGCTCCTCCGACTGACCGGGACCGACGTGCGCAGGGCGATCGACCCGGTCGACACCATCTGGCTCAACATGGACCGGCCTGACAACCTGATGGTCATCGAGAGCCTCATGACCTGTGCCGGTCCGGTGGACTGGGACCGCTTCGCCGACGTGATGCGGACCCGGGTGCTCGACCGCTACCCGGTGTTCGGGCAGCGCCCCGTCCTCTCGCGGGTGCCGTTGGGCACGCCCCACTGGGAGGACGTCCCCGACTTCGACGTGACCACCCACCTGCGCCGTTTCACCCTGCCGCCGCCCGGTGACGACGCGGCGCTGTCGGACCACGTGAACGGCTACGTCAGCACCCCGCTGCTGCGGGACCGCCCGCTGTGGGAGATGCACCTGATCGACGGCTACCGAGGCGGCTCGGCGCTCTACTCCCGGCTGCACCACGCGCTCGCGGACGGGATCGCGCTGATGCGCGTGCTGCTGTCGATGACCGACGCCGGGCCGGATGCGTCGCCGCCCGACGACGACCTGCTCGGGGAGTCGCGGCACGACGGGCCGGTCGGCTCGGCGGCGCACCTGGTCGGGTCCGCGGTCGGCGCCGCCGGCGGCGCGCTGCTGGACCTGCCGCACCTGCTGTCGCCGTCGTTCGCCGAGGACGCCTTCACCCTGGCGCGCCGGACCACCACGATCGCCGCCAAGCTCACCCTGACCCGCAACCCCGCCTCGGCGGTGAACGGCACGCCCGGCGTCACCAAGCGTGTGGTCTGGGCGCCCCCGATCCCGCTCGCGGCCGTGGCCACCGCGGGACACCGGACCGGGACGACCGTGAACGACGTGCTCGTGGCCGCCCTCGCCGGCGCGCTGGCGACGTACCTCCGCGACCACGACGGGGCGGTGACCGACCTGCCCACGATGGTGCCCGTCAACGTGCGACCCCTGGACGAGCCTCTCCCGCGGGAGCTGGGGAACCGCTTCGCGCTGGTGCTGCTCGAGCTGCCGTCCGGCCTGGACACCCCGTTCGCCCGGCTCGCCGAGACCAAGCGCCGGATGGACGAGATCAAGCACTCCCCGGAGGCCTCCCTGACCTTCGGGATGATCCGCGGGATCGGGCGGACCGGCAAGGAGCTGGAGCGCTACCTCGTCGACTTCTTCGCCGACAAGGCCACGGGGGTCACCACCAACGTGCCGGGTCCGCGTGGACCGCGGTACCTCGCGGGCACCCGCATCGACTCGATGCTCGGCTGGGCGCCCGAGTCGGGGAACCAGACCCTCGGCACCTGCATCTTCACCTACGACGGCCACGTGCACGTGGGGTTCAAGGTCGACGCCGGCACCATCGAGCACCCCGAGGAGCTGCTGGTCGCGTACGGCGCCGAGATCGACTCGCTCCTGCAGCTCGCGCAGGCCGGGTGAGCTGCGTGCCTCCGACCGACGCCGGGCAGCACGGGCTGCTCCACAGCACCGTCGACGCCTTCGTCGACAGCACCCGCGCCGTGGTGGAGGCGATGGCGAGTGTCGGGGCGAGTGTGGGAGGGACCGCGATCGGCGCCCTCCCGGCTCCGGTGCCGGCCACGGTCAACCGGATGCTGACCACCCTGCGGCGGCTCGCCGACCAGATGCCGCCGGTCACCGCCGAGGTGGAGGTGCTGGTGCGGGAGGTGCACGCGAAGCGGCTGAGCATCCAGGCGCTGCAGGCCGAGCTCGCGGTGCTCGACGACCAGCTCGCGGTCCTCGAGCGCTCGCTGGCGCCGGTGCAGGCGTGGGCCCGGCAGTGGAACAGGTTGCGACGGTCCCTCGACGAGGCGCTCCCGCCGGACCGCTAGCGTGCGAGGCATGTCCACCGGAACCCTCGGCGCACTGCCCCCGTCCTACGCGCGGGTGTCGCTCGCGATCATCACCTCGAGCAACGAGGCGAACCTGCTCGGCAACATCCACGGCGGCGAGATCATGAAGCTCGCCGACTCGACCGCCGGGGCGGTGGCCCAACGCCACAGCGGCGGTCCGGCCGTGACCGCGGCGATGGACGAGATGGCGTTCCTCGAGCCCGTCCACGTCGGGGACATCGTGCGCACGTTCGCCCAGGTGAACTGGGCCGGCCGGTCGTCGATGGAGATCGGCGTACGCGTCGAGACCCAGCCGTGGAACGATCCCGACGCCCACGCGCTCCACGTCGCGTCGGCGTACTTCGTCTTCGTGGCCGTCGACCCCAACGGGCGGGCCCGTCCCGTGCCGGGCCTGCTGCCCGAGACGCCCGACGAGGAGCGCCGGCTTCGGGAGGCCGAGATCCGCCGGGCCCACCGGCTCGCGAAGCGGCACGAGATCGAGAAGGGGCGGTCCTCCGGCGCGTCGTGACGGACTGTGACGCCTGTGGCTGGTGATACTGGCGGGCAGCACCACCCTTCCCCAGGGGTCCCCGACCCCAGCACCACCAGCAGAGAGGCATTCGATGCCACCCGTCTCTTCCCCCGGGTTGCACGACCGCCAGAGCCCCACCCGCTCCAGCACCGACGAGCGGGCGGCCCGGGTCCGCTTCCGCCGCGCGATGGCGCTCATGGTCATGACGCTCGTCCTGCCGGGCTCCGCCCAGCTGGTCGCGGGCAACCGCAAGGTCGGCCGGATCGCGCTGCGCATCTGGCTGGCGCTCTGCGCCGCCTTCGTGATGACCGTGCTCGTCGGCCTGATGTGGCACGAGCTCGCCTTCTGGCTGGCTTCGAACACCATGATGCTCGGCCTGCTGCGCCTCGGCCTCATGGTCGGGGCGATCGGCTGGGCGGCCCTGTTCGTCGACGCGTGGCGGATCGGTCAGCCGCTGACCCTGGCCATGAACCACCGCCGAGCGGTGGTCGGAGTGAACGGCGTCCTCTGCCTCTCGGTCGCGGGCAGCCTCCTCTTCGGCGCGCACCTGGTCGGGGTGCAGCGCGACTTCATGCTCAGCATGTTCGGCAACGGCGCGGTGAGCGACTCCCACGACGGCCGCTACAACGTCCTGCTGCTGGGCGGTGACTCCGGAGCCGGCCGCTGGGGCCTGCGTCCGGACTCGATGACGATCGCCAGCATCGACGAGGACACCGGCCGCACCGTCCTCATCTCGCTCCCGCGCAACATGACGAACTTCCCGTTCGTCGAGGGCTCGGTGATGCACAAGCAGTTCCCGCACGGGTTCGACGCCGACTACCTCAACGGGGTCAGCACCTGGGCCGGCGACCACACCGAGCTCTTCCCGGACTCCGACAACCCGGGCGTGGACGCCACGATCATGGGCATCGAGGGGATCACCGGCCTGAAGATCAACTACTGGGCGATGGTCAACCTCGAGGGGTTCAAGGACCTCGTCGACGCGGTCGGCGGCGTCACGCTGAACGTCCGCGCGCCGATCCCGGTCGGCGGCCTGGGCTCCGACGTCACCGGCTACATCCAGCCCGGCGTGCGCAAGCTCAACGGCCACGACACGCTGTGGTTCGCCCGGGCCCGTGACGGCTCCGACGACTACTCCCGGATGGCCCGCCAGAAGTGCGTGATGAGCGCGATGCTGGACCAGGTCAGCCCGCAGGTGGCGGTGCGCAACTTCGAGAAGATCGCGGACGCCTCCTCGGCGATGATCTCCACCGACATCCCCGCCAGCGAGGTCGACCGGTTCATGGCGCTGGCGCTCAAGGCCAAGGGCCAGAAGATCTCGACGCTGTCGCTGGTGCCGCCGATGATCAACACGGCCGATCCCGACATCGCGCTGATCCAGAAGAAGGTCACCGAGGCGATCGACCGGGCCGAGGGCACCGCCCCGAAGTCGGGCAAGCCGCACAAGCGCTCCGGCGGCGGCAACGGCGTGGTCACCGGCGGTTCGGTGGGCTCGCTCAGCGACGGGTACGCCGCGAACCAGGCCGAGGACCTCGAGTCGGCCTGCTGAACCCGTCCAGCCACGCGTGACGCCCTGCCCCTGCCCCAGAGCGGGGGAGCGCCGTCGGTGGCCTCGGAACCGGAGGGTGCTGTCGGTGGTTGAGGAGCGAGCGCCTCGGAACTGATGGGGGGTGGTTTCGAGACGCTCGCTGGCGCTCGCTCCTCGACCACTGCCTGGGGTGGTCCGGTGCGGGTGGTTTCGTGCCGGCGGGGGCGCGCCGCCTAGGGTGTGGGCCGTGACCGAGCCCCCGACCGGACCCGCGCGCCGCATCGTCGCCGTGGTGGTCACGTTCAACCGGCTCGAGCTGCTGCAGCGCCTGCTCGAGCGGCTGCGGACGGTGCCCGAGGTCGACGAGGTCCTCGTCGTCGACAACGCCTCCACCGACGGCACGGGGGACTGGCTCGCCTCGCTGGGTGCCGGCGGAGAGCCGCAGGTGGGTGCCCGGGTGCTCGGCCGGACCCTCGACGAGAACCGGGGCGGTGCCGGCGGGTTCCACGACGGGCTCGCCTGGGCGATGGAGCGAGGTGCCGACCTGGCCTGGCTAATGGACGACGACGGGCTGCCCGATCCCGAGTGCCTGGCCACGCTGCTGACCCGGAGCGGGGACCTGGACTTCTGGGGCCCGGTCGTGGTGGACGAGGCGGAGCCGGACCGGCTGGTCTTCCCGATCCGGCTGCCGGGCGGAACCCGGGTCGTGCACCGGATGGCCGACGTCACGGCCGCGGCGACCGACGGGGTGATCCGCGACGTGGTGATCCCGTTCAACGGCGTCCTGGTCACCCGCGAGCTCGTCGAGCGGATCGGCCTGCCGCGCGCGGAGTTCTTCATCTGGGGCGACGACCACGAGTACCGTCTCCGCGCCGAGCGCGCGGGAGGTCGGGTCGCGACCGTGGTCGACGCACGGGTCCGGCACCCCAGCGTGGGCGAGCTCGGCACGCCGATGATGTTCGGCCGTACGACGTACAACCACAGCCCCAGCGACCTCAAGCACTACTGCATGGCCCGCAACAACCTGCTGAACCTGCGCGAGTACCGCGGCTGGCCGCACGCCCTCGCGTTCGTGGCGAAGACCGTGTGGTTCTACACGTTCACCCGCCCGTCCGCGGCCCGCCTGCTGCTCAGCGCCCGGGCCATGGTGGCGGGGCTGCGCGGCGACTTCACCGGCCACGAGAGGTTCCTGCGATGACCCAGCGAGACGACTCCGCCCTCGGCGCACCGAGGGCCCGCGAGAGCGTCGCGGTGGTCATCGTGACCTTCAACCGCGCCGACCTGCTGACCCGGATGCTCGACGGCCTGGTCGCGCAGACCCGGCCGGTCGACGCCGTCTACGTGATCGACAACGCCAGCACCGACCACACCGCCGAGGTGCTGCACCGCGACGACCTGCCGCTGCGGGTCACCCACAGCGAGGACAACCTCGGCGGAGCGGGTGGCTTCCACCTCGGGATGAAGAAGGCCTACGAGGCCGGCCACGACCGGATCTGGCTGATGGACGACGACGTCGTCCCGACCCCGACCTGCCTCGAGGTGCTGATGGCCCAGGACGAGGCCTGCCTGATGGCGGTCCGCGAGGACACCGCCGGTCACCTGGTCGAGAAGGCCGCCACCCGGTTCGACCTGCACAACCCGCTCGCGATCAAGCCCAAGACGGGGATGGTCGAGACCGACTTCGGCACCCGGGCGGCGATGCCCGAGCGCGTCGAGCTGGAGAACGTCGCCTTCGAGGGCTTCATGGTCCGCCGTGAGGTGGTCGACGCGATCGGGTTCCCGGACGCGTCGTTCTTCATCTTCTACGACGACGCCGACTTCGCTGTGCGCGCCCGCCGCGCGGGGTTCCGGATCTGGGGCATCCGCGACGCCGTGCTGGTGCGCCAGCTCGACTTCGACCAGCAGCACGACCTCGCCGGCTGGAAGGGGTTCTACATGTTCCGCAACCTCTTCGTGGTCCACTTCCGGTACGGCGAGAACGTCCTGGTGAGGCTGAAGCCCTACCTGATCGCCGCCGTGGTGGTCCTGCTCAGCCCGGTGCGCGGGGGACGCGCGGAGGCGGGCAATGTGATCCGGGCCATGGGGTCGGCGCGGACCATGCGTCGCGTCCCCGAGGGCCCGGCCCCGCGTCGCTAGACTTGCCGCCGCGCCAACCGTCAGGAGTTCACCCCTTGTCTTTGTCCGAGTCCACCCCCGACCTCGTCGTCGTCGGCTCCGGCTTCTTCGGACTGACCATCGCGGAGCGGTGCGCCACCGAGCTGGGCCTGCGTGTCCTCGTGCTCGAGCGGCGCCACCACCTCGGCGGCAACGCCTACAGCGAGGCCGACCCCGAGACCGGCATCGAGATGCACGTCTACGGTGCGCACCTCTTCCACACCTCGAACGAGAAGGTCTGGGAGTACGTCAACCGGTTCACCTCGTTCACCAACTACCAGCACCGGGTCTTCGGGCAGTACGACGGCCAGGTCTACTCGCTGCCGATGAACCTCGGCCTGATCAACCAGTTCTTCGGGAAGTCCCACACCCCCGACGAGGCGCGCGCCCTGATCGCCGAGCAGGCCAGCGAGATCGAGACCTCCGAGGCGACCAACCTCGAGGAGAAGGCGATCAGCCTGATCGGCCGCCCCCTCTACGAGGCCTTCATCAAGGGCTACACCGCCAAGCAGTGGCAGACCGACCCGACGAAGCTGGGCGCCGACATCATCACCAGGCTCCCGGTGCGCTACAACTTCGACAACCGCTGGTTCAACGACAAGTACGAAGGCCTGCCCGTCGACGGCTACACCGCCTGGCTGACGAAGATGGCCGACCACCCGAACATCGAGGTCCGCCTCGAGACGGACTTCTTCGACGTCGCGGACGAGCTCAAGGGCAAGGTCCCGATCGTCTACACCGGTCCGGTCGACGAGTACTTCGGGAACTCCGAGGGCCGGCTGTCCTGGCGCACCGTCGACCTCGAGGCCGAGGTCAAGCAGGTCGACGACTTCCAGGGCTGCGCGGTCATGAACTACAACGACCAGGACGTGCCGTGGACCCGCATCCACGAGTTCAAGCACTTCCACCCCGAGCGCACCTACATCTCGGGCAAGACCGTCATCGTCCACGAGTACTCCCGCTTCGCGGAGGACGACGACGAGCCCTACTACCCGGTCAACACCGCCGAGGACCGGGAGAAGCTGCTGAAGTACCGAGAGCTCGCGAAGAAGGAGCCGATGGTGCTCTTCGGCGGCCGCCTCGGCACCTACAAGTACCTCGACATGCACATGGCGATCGGCTCGGCGCTGTCCATGTTCGAGAACAAGCTCAAGCCGCACTTCGTCGAAGGCGCGGCCCTCCAGAGCGGAGGCGTTGAAGAATGACCACCCGACTGCTCCAGCGACAGGTCCTGCCGCTGGACCGTGACACCGATGTCTTCCCGCTGTACGTCGACCCCGAGCCCGCGGTCCTCGACGCCGACAAGTACGAGATCGGCGCCAACCGCAACGCCAAGGAGATGAACGCCGCCGCGCTGCGGCAGAACGTCTCGTCGGGAGCCCGCATCCACCCCGACCAGGTCGAGTCGCGCACCTGCCTGCGCGTCCCGGTGGGGGAGCGGCTGTCCTTCGGCACCTACTTCAACGCGTTCCCGGCCAGCTACTGGCGCCGGTGGACGGTCGTCACCGACGTCACCCTGACCGTGAAGCTGGTCGGCCGGGGGGCCTCGGTCACCGTCTACAAGTCGATGGCGAACGGCCGCTCCCAGCGCGTCGACTCGGCCACCACGGGCTCGGAGGTGGAGGGCACCTTCGCCTTCGACCTCTCGCTCAAGCCGTTCGTCGACGGCGGGTGGTACTGGTACGACGTCACCGCCGGCGTCGAGGACGTGCTCGTCGAGTCGGCCGAATGGGTCGCGGACGTGCCCGAGGACCGGGCCCGGCACGGCGTCGTGGACATCGCCATCACCACGATGAACCGCCCCGACTTCTGCGCCAAGCTGCTCGCGCAGCTCGGCGAGGACGAGCAGCTGCGCCCCTACCTCGACACCGTCTTCGTGATGGAGCAGGGCACCCAGAAGGTCGTCGACTCCCCGGACTTCGCGAAGGCCGAGGCCCTGCTGGGCTCGACGCTGCGGGTCCTCGAGCAGGGCAACCTGGGGGGCTCGGGCGGCTACGCCCGCGGCCAGCTCGAGTCGGTCCGCAAGGGCACCGCGGACTACGCGATGATGATGGACGACGACGTCGTCTGCGAGCCCGAGGGCATCATCCGCGCGATCACGTTCGGCGACCTGGCCCGCCGCCCCACGATCGTGGGCGGTCACATGTTCAGCCTCTTCTCACGCTCGCGGCTGCACAGCTTCGGCGAGATCATCCAGCCGTGGCGCTTCTGGTGGCAGTCGCCCCCCGACGTGCTCCCCGACTGGGACTTCGCGGCCCGCAACCTGCGGTCGACGCGCTGGCTGCACAAGCGGGTCGACGTGGACTTCAACGGCTGGTTCATGTGCCTGATCCCGCGTCAGGTGCTCGCGGACGTCGGACTCTCGCTGCCGCTCTTCATCAAGTGGGACGACTCCGAGTACGGCCTGCGCGCCAAGGAGGCCGGCTACCCCACGGTGACCTTCCCCGGCGCAGCGGTCTGGCACGTGCCGTGGACCGACAAGAACGACGCGCTGGACTGGCAGGCCTACTTCCATCACCGCAACCGCTTCGTCGCGGCGCTGCTGCACTCGCCGTACCCCAAGGGCGGCCGGATGATCCGGGAGAGCCTGAACCACCAGATCAAGCACCTGGTGTCCATGCAGTACTCCACGGTCGAGCTGCGCCACCTGGCCCTCGAGGACGTGCTGGCCGGCCCGGAGCAGCTCCACCGCGACCTGCCCACCAAGCTCGCCGAGGTCAACGCGTTCCGCAAGCAGTTCACGGACGCGCGGCTGGAGGCCGACCCCGACGCGTTCCCGCCGGTGCGCCGCAAGAAGCCGCCGCGCCGGGGCAAGGACGACGCCGAGGTCCCGAGCCGCCTCTCCCAGCTGGTGACCGCCGGCCTGGCGCCGATCCGGCAGCTCAAGGCCACCCGCGAGCTCGCGCGCGAGTTCCCCGAGGCCGAGGTGAAGGCGATGGACGCCAAGTGGTACCGGCTGGCCCGCTACGACTCCGCCGTGGTCTCGATGAACGACGGCACCTCGGCCGCGCTCTACCAGCGCGACCCGGAGCGGTTCCGCGAGCTGACCCTCAAGACCATCGAGCTCCACGAGCGGCTGCGTCGTGAGTGGCCGCGCCTCGCCGAGGAGTACCGGGCCCGGCTCGGCGACATCACCTCGCCGGAAGCGTGGGACGCGACTCTCCAGCCTTGGACGCAGTCCGAGGCGTCGCCGGCCCCGGAGGACGCTCGATGAGTGAGGCCGTGAGCACGGCCCGGGTCGTCGACGCACCGCTGACCGCCCCCTCGGCCAACCAGGGGCTGCTCGAGGTCTTCCGCCGCCGCTACCTGCTCAAGCTGCTCGTCCGGCGCGAGATCGCTGCGCGCTACCAGGGCTCGTTCCTGGGTCTGCTGTGGTCCTACATCAACCCGCTGACCCAGTTCTTCATCTACTGGTTCGTGATGGGCTTCATCCTGAACCTGCACAAGGACGTCCAGAACTTCGCGATCCACATCTTCGCGGGCCTGATCGTCGTCCACTTCTTCACCGAGACGTTCAACGCGGGCACCCGCTCGATCGTGCGCAACAAGTCGCTGGTGAAGAAGATGGCGATGCCGCGGGAGATGTTCCCGGTCGCGTCCATGCTCGTCTCGCTCTACCACGTCGGGCCGCAGCTGGTGATCCTCGTGGTCGCCTGCCTGTTCTACGGCTGGTCGCCCGATCCGATGGGCATGGTCGCCGTCGTGCTGGCGCTGCTCATCATCATGCTGCTGGGCACCGGGCTGTCGCTGCTGTTCGCGGCCGCGAACGTGTTCTTCCGCGACTTCGCGAGCGCGGTCAGCATCCTGACCAACTTCGTGCGGTTCGGCGTGCCGATGATCTACCCGTACACCAAGGTCTACGACCGGTTCAACGGCCACGTCGACGCCTACCTGGCGAACCCGATCGCGGACGCGGTGCTCCTCATGCAGCGTGCCTTCTGGGTCGGCACCACCTCCGATCCCGCGGAGACTGCGAAGACCGACCTGCCTGCGAACCTGTTCCAGCACGGAGTGATGGCCGTCTTCTCCTCGCTCGTGATCCTGGTGATCGGCCAGATCGTCTTCACCCGCCTGCAGAACCGGATTCCGGAGCGACTGTCGTGACCGAGTCGATCGTGGTCGAGAACGTCAGCAAGACGTTCACGCTGCGCTACCACCGCACCTTCAAGCAGATGACCGTCGCCATGGTGAAGGGCCACGACATCAGCGACGACTTCAAGGCCCTCGACGACGTCTCGTTCAGCGTCCAGCAGGGCGAGTCGATCGGTCTGATGGGGCTCAACGGCTCCGGCAAGAGCACGCTCCTGAAGCTGATCAACGGGATCATGCGACCCGACGAGGGAGCGGTGATGACGCGCGGGCGCATCGCCGGGCTGATCGCCACCGGTGCCGGGTTCCACCCGCAGCTGACCGGGCGCGAGAATGTCTACCTCAACGCCGCGATCCTCGGGATGAGCGAGCAGGAGACCCGACGCAAGTTCGACGACATCGTGGAGTTCGCCGACATCGGGCGGCACCTCGACGCACCCGTCGGCAACTACTCCTCGGGCATGTTCGCGCGGCTCGGCTTCTCGGTCGCCATCCACGTCGACTCCGACATCTTCCTGGCCGACGAGGTGCTCGCGGTGGGGGACCGGCCCTTCAAGAAGAAGTGCATGGAGCGGATGAAGGAGATCCGCGACAGCGGGCGCACGCTCTTCTACGTGAGCCACGCGGCCGGCTCGGTCCGCAAGATGTGCGACCGCGTGATCGTGCTCGAGAAGGGCCGCGTGGGCTTCGACGGCGACGTGGACGAGGGGATCCGCTACCTCAAGTACGACGACGACAGCACCGAGAACGAGCCCGACGAGAACGACGCCGAGGACTCCGACGAGGACCTGGGCGCCGACATCTGACCCGGACCTGACGACGGACGCCGAGTCGGCGCAGGCTCACCACGAGCCTGCGCCGGCTCGGCGTTCCGGCGTCCTGGCGTGTCCTGCGTACGGGGGAGCCCCGGCTGGTGCATCCTCGACTTGACAAATCTCGCATTCGACGGCGTGTCGAGTGGAAATTACACCGTTGTAGTTACTCAGTTTCTCTTCCGTGGTCCCTGTGACTCATGTGAAAGTTGCGCAACGTGTGAATCTTCCCCCGCACTGAGAGTTGCCGCCGATGCCACCCAGCAAGACGCGTTTCATCACCGCGTGCCAGCAGATCCTGGCCCTCGGAGTCGTCCTCGCCGCCCTGACCCCCGCCGCCAGCGTGGTCACCCTCGACGTCGTCCGGGAGTCCCCGTCGGCCTCGGCCGGCGCAGCGGCCCGCGGTCCGGTGGCGGCCGAGTTCGCGGCGTACACCCGCGCCCAGACCCGCAAGTCCGTGGTGCCGACGCAGGTCGTGGACCCGACGGTCACGGAGTACTCCCTGACCGCGCCCCCCGGAGCCCGCGTCGACGCCGCGCACCTCCAGGCGCGCACCCGGGTCGGCTCCCTGCCGGGCAGCTCCGAGCTGACCAGCCGCCCCCAGGCGGTCGTGGGGTACGGCGCCGTCGGTGTCACCTGGGAGCACGGTGTCGACGTTCCCGAGTCCGACCTCAGCTTCGAGGTCCGCACCCGGACCGGCGAGGAGTGGTCGGACTGGATGAAGCTGGCCTACGACGCCGACCACGGGCCGGACCCGGGCAGCGCCGAGGCGCGCCACGCACGGCCCGGCACCGACGCGCTGCTGGTGGGGGACGTCGACCAGGTCCAGGTGCGCGCCGAGGCGGTGCACGGACAGATGCCGGCCGACATGAAGATGGCGGTCGTCGACCCGGGCAAGGCCTCCCACAGCGAGTCCGAGGCCCCGGCGCTAGACACCGGCGCGACGGACGGCGCCACCGCGCCGGCGGCCCCCGAGGTGGCATCGCCCGGAGCGGCGCCCCAGGCGACGGTGACGTCGGACGACGGCAGCACCGACGCGCTCGACCTGCAGGCCGCGGTCTACACCCCCAAACCGGTCATCTACTCCCGTGCCCAGTGGGGCGCCGACGAGTCGCTGCGCGACAAGAGCTCCCTGCACTACTTCGAGGTGCACGCCGGCTTCGTGCACCACACGGTCAACGCCAACGACTACACGCGGGCCGAGGTGCCGGGCATCATCCGCAGCATCTACGCGTACCACACGCGCTCGCGCGGCTGGAGCGACATCGGCTACAACTTCCTCGTCGACCGCTTCGGGCGGATCTGGGAGGGACGGTACGGCGGCATCGACCGGCCGGTCGTGGGCGCGCACACGCTCAACTACAACGACTACTCCTTCGCCATGTCGGCGATCGGCAACTACGACATCCACCAGCCCTCCCAGGCGATGGTCCAGGCGTACGGCGCGCTGTTCGCCTGGAAGCTCTCGCTGCACGGCGTCGACGCATCGTCGACCAGCCAGCAGGTCGGCCCGTCGCGGTTCGAGGCGATCAACGGTCACCGGGACGCCGGCCAGACGGCCTGCCCCGGCCGCTACCTCTACGCCAAGGTGCCCCGGATCCGTGAGCTCGCCGCGGCCGCCCAGCGAGGGTGGTCCGGGCGTGAGCTGGAGTCCGACCTGGCCTCGACGTCACACCCCGACCTGATCGTGCGCCGCGCCAGTGACGGCCGGGCGGTCATCCTCCCGACCGGGGGCATGACGGGCTTCCAGACGCCGACGGCGCTGGCCGTCCCGGACGGCGACTCGCTGGTCGCCACTCCGGACGTGACCGGTGACGGCAAGGGCGACCTGGTGGCACGCTCGTCCGACGGATCCTCCCGGGTCCTGCCCGGTGACGGAGCCGGGGGCTTCGGAGCCCCGGTGAAGGCGAGCGACCAGCTGGTCGGTCGGGACCTCGTCACGGCCGTGGGTGACCTCGACGGCGACGGTCGCAACGACCTGGTGGCGCGGCGTACGTCCGACGGACGGCTCGAGCTCTACCGCGGCGCCGGCAACGGGGCGTTCCGCCGGGAGGTCCTGGCCGAGGGTTGGGCAGGCTACGACGCGCTGGCGGCCACCGGGGACGTGGACGGTGACGGGCACGCCGACCTCCTCGCCCGTGACCGGGACGGCCGGCTGTGGCGCGTCCCCGGCACGGGAGGGACCGGGCTGGGCAAGCCCGTCCAGCTGCCGGGCGCCTGGGGTGGGTACTCCACGCTCACCGGCTTCGGCGACTTCAACGCCGACGGTCGTCCCGATCTCCTGGCGGCGAAGAAGGGCAAGCCCGCCGTGATCCGGCCCGGGATGGCCGACGGCACCTTCGGCCACCCGGTGGGCGAGGTGACGCGCGTCGCCGCCGCCACGGGTGTCACCGCCGTCGACCTGACGGGCGACGCGAATCCGGACCTGGTCGCCCGGACCAGCGCGGGACCGGTGCTGCTCGTCAACGCCGGCACGGTGGAGCTGGCCCGGCCCATCGTCACGGGCGCGAGCCTGCGCCGTGCCGACCTGGTGCTCAACGCCGGCGACTGGAACCGCGACGGGCACGGCGACATCATCCTGCGCACCCACGCCCACGGGAACCTCAAGCTGCGCCTCGGGGACGGCGAGGGCCACTTCGCCAAGGCCGTCGTGATCGGCAAGGGCTTCGGCGACGTCGGCCTGCTGGCCGCGGTCGGTGACATGACCGGTGACGGGTGGCCGGACCTGATGGGCCAGCCGCGGGGCGGCGCGATCCGCATCTATCCCGGCAACGGCGTCGACGGCCTCGCGGCGAGCTACGTCGCCCACGGCAGCATCGCGGCCGGCAGCCAGGTTGCGGTCGGTCGCTGGAACCGGGACGGGGCTCCCGACAGCCTCTTCCGCCAGGGGTCGAAGCTGACGCTGTTCCCGGGCAACGGGCCGGGTGGCCTCACGAGCCCGGAGTCGCTCGGGCTCGACCTGTCGCCGTACGACTGGGTCGTCGGGGTCAGCGACGTGGGCCTGACCGGGCACCCGGACCTCATCGTCCGGGCCCGGAAGACGGGCTACCTGTGGCTCATCCCGGGGACCGCCACGGGCTTCTCGCCGCGCCGGTTCCTGGGCGAGGGGATGGGGGCCTACGACCTGGCCGGATGATCCGGTCCGGAGCCTGGCCCACGATCAAGGGAAGCGAGCCGTGGCGCGCTCGGCGACGTAGGTCGCCTCGAGCCGCCCCGGGTCGGCGTGGGACACCAGGACCACGGAGCCGCCGCGTGCGAGCGGCTCCGCGAAGGAGGCGATCCCCGGTGGGGAAGCCGGGTTCGCCTCCGACAGGAGACGGCCGCCGTCGGTGAGGAGACTCCCGGCGGCGGCCGTTCGCCACAGCTCGGCCTGGGAGACGCCCGGCAGTGCCGGGTCCTCGGGGCCGGGCGGGTCCCACGGCGTGAAGGCGTCGGGCTGCGACCAGACCTCGACGCCGACGTCGTGCACGCCGGGGGGCAGGGGCTCGGCGAACCGCACGCCCATCGGGAGCAGCGAGCAGGCGAGCACGGGCAGGTCGGCCGCGCGCGGCCCCCAGGTCGCCAGACCGTCGGGGCCGCAGACGACCGCGTCCGCCTCGTCGGGCCCGGTCACGACCAGGCCCACCGTCCAGGCGGCGCCGAGGAAGACCGGCCCCAGCCAGTGTGTGGGGAGATCCAGGTGCAGGCCCTGGCCCCGCTCGAGGTCGTGCTCCTCGACGAGCAGCGAGGCGGCCTTGGCCACCCAGTTGGCGTACGTCGTCACCGACAGCTCGACCCGTTCGCCGGTCGCGTGGTCGTACCACGTCACCAGGGGTCGACCGGGCTCGGCGCGGAGGAGGGTGGACAGCAGCGCGCTGAAGGTGGTCACGGCACGAGCGTAGGGGCCACCTATGCTGCGCCCATGGCTGCCACCGGGTCCCTCGACCACTTCTGGGCCGTGATCCCCGCCGGCGGGGCCGGGACGCGGCTCTGGCCGCTCTCACGGGCCGCCTCACCCAAGTTCCTCCAGGACCTGACCGGCAGCGGGATGTCGCTCCTGCAGGAGACCTGGGCCCGGCTGGCGCCGATGGCGGAGGACCGGTTCGTCGTCGTGACCGGGCGGGCGCACCGCGCCGCCGTGGTCGAGCAGCTGCCCGGCCTCGGCCCCACGGCGGTCCTCGCCGAGCCCTCGCCCCGGGACTCGATGGCGGCCATCGGGCTCGCGGCGGCGCTGCTCGAGCGCGAGGACCCGGACGCGGTGATGGGCTCGTTCGCCGCGGACCACGTGATCGCCGACGTCGAGGCGTTCGCGACGTCGGTGGCGCGGGCCGTCGAGGCCGCACGCCGGGACTGGTTGGTCACGCTCGGCATCGAGCCGACCGGACCCTCCTCGGCGTTCGGCTACATCCACGTCGGTCCCGATGATTTGCCCGGCCTGCCGGGGGTGCGGGGCGTCCAGGCGTTCGTCGAGAAGCCGTCGACCGAGGTGGCGGAGCGGTACCTCGCGACCGGCGCCTACCGGTGGAACGCCGGCATGTTCGTGGTGCGGCCCACGGTGCTGCTCGACCTGCTGGGGCGCTGGCACCCGGACTTCGCCGCCGCGCTCCGCGCGATCGCCGCCGATCCCGCACGTCTCGAGGAGACGTGGCCGACCCTGCCGCGGATCGCCGTCGACCACGCCGTGGCGGAGCCCGCCGCCGAGGCCGGCCGGGTCGCGGTCGTGCCGGCGTCGTTCGACTGGGATGACGTGGGCGACTTCGACTCGCTGGCGGGCCTGCTCGGCGAGGGCGACGGTACGACGGTCCTCGGCGACCGCGCGCTCGTGCAGGCGGTCGCGTCCAGCGGCCTGGTGGTGCCGCGGTCCGGCCGGATGGTGGCCGTGGTCGGAGTCGAGGACGTCGTGGTCGTCGACACCCCCGATGCAGTCCTGGTGACCACCCGGGCCCGCGCGCAGGAGGTCAAGCAGGTGGTGGCCGGGCTGCACGACGCCGGCCGCACGGACCTCACCTGAGCCCGGGGCGGGCTGAGGGAGGTCGCGCGACCGGCGTCCGGTGCTGCTTGTTCGTCGTCGGGCGAGCGCCCGGCGATCACATCGCGCTGGGCTCGGGCGAGTCGAAGTAGGGGTACTTGTCCATGAACGTCTGCAGCGCCGCGCCGCTGACGCCGGAGCAGTACTGCCACACGCCCACCTGCTTGGAGGCGTCGGACTGACCGGTGCCGCCGGCCGACCAGTGCGTGAAGGCGACGTGCTGGCCGTCGGGGAAGGTCTTGCCGTTCTCGTCGGCCGACGTCCATGGCGCCGCGATGAACTTGTCGCGGAAGTTCGAGGTCCCCTCGAACTTGCTGGCGATGGCCCGGAGGTCGCTCATGGCGCCGTCGTCGTCGGCGACGGTCTTGTCGTACCAGAGGATCGTGTAGCCGTGCTCGAGGTTGTGGACCAGCGACTCGAGCTCGGGACGGTCGTCGGTGTAGAGCTTGCGCTCCATCGGCGCCGGCGCGACGCCCGCCTGGTTCCAGTGCGCGCCGAAGGCCGGAGGCGCCTGCTTGTAGTCGACCTTCGTGCCCGTGGGGACGTGGTCCTGGTTGCCGTTGGCCTTCTTGGTGACGACCTTCTGGCAGCTCGACGCCGGGGAGCCGATGTCCGCGAGCGCGACGTTGTCGAACTTCCGGTTGTCGTACCAGTCCTTGATCGGCTTGAACGCCGCGGCGCCGACGATCAGCACCGCGATGAGGACGCAGACACCGACGATCGCGAGACCGCGACGACGCTCATCGCCCTTCTGCTTCTTGCGGATCTGGTCGATGACCGCCTGGCGGTCGGACTTGGCGGGCTTCTTGGCCACGGGTCGGCTTCCTCGGGGTCGTGCGGGCGGTCCGGCGATGTTCGACGGCAGAGTCTACGGACTGGCCGGGCGCAACCCGACCCGACCGGAGGATTCGTCGTCGCCGGCCTCCGTCACCGCCTCCCAGCCGTGCGCGAACGCGAGTGCGCGCAGGGCTCCGGGGCCCCGCGGGCCCGGCTGCACGACGAGGCCGCCGCGGCCGTCGTCGATGACCGCGACCTCCGGCCCGAGGGTCGCGTGCACCGCGGCGACGAGGTCCGCGGCGGGAGCCGGGTCGCCGAAGGGAGCACGGTCGGCGGGATCGGCGCGCAGGGCGCGCAGGACGGCCTCGCGGGCGCCGTACCCGAACAGGTCCGACCCCTCGGGACGCACGAGGGCGCCGGCCCCGGGGCCGTCCTCGCCCACCGGCAGCACCAGGTCCGGTCGGCCACTGACGACGGCGAAGGGCCGGCCGCCGAGCTTGCCCTGGGCGAGCTCGCACATGCCCGCGATCTCGTCGGCGACCGCGGGCGCGGTGACGGCCAGGGAGTTGCCGTGCGCGTCGACCCGGCCCGCGTGGTCGTCGAGCACCAGCACGCCGGCGGCCCCGACCGCGATGTCGGTCTGCCCCTCGCGCCAGGCGCGGCCGGCCGTGTCGGTGACCACCACCCCCACGTTGACGCCGGCGCTGTGGTGCAGCGCGGCCCGGAGCTTCGCGGCCGAGGCGTCGGGGTCCTCCGGCAGGAGCACGACGGTCCCCGGCTCGACGTTCGAGGCGTCGATGCCGGCCGCGGCCATGGTCAGTCCGTGGTGGGTGCGCACGATCGTCGTCGGCCCGCGACGGGCCACCACGCGGGCGGTCTCACCGGGCAGGGCGTCCTCGCGGCTGCCCGGTCGGACCCGGCCCTCGGCCTTGCTCACCACCTTGCTGGTGACCACCACCACGTCACCGTCGGCGAGCTCGACCAGGGGCAGGAGCAGCCCGGCCAGGTCGTCGCCCGCACGCACCTCGGGGACCCCGTCGGGGGCGACCACGGTCAGCAGACGGTGCTTGCCGCGCGTCATCCGGTGACCAGGGCGACGGCCTCTGCGGCCATCGCCGCGGTCGCGTCGTGGTCGGTCATCATCAGGGGTACGGCGCGGCAGGCGAGCCCGGCCGCGGCGAGCCGCGGGACCTGCTCGGCGTCCCGCTCGTCGACGAGCCAGCCGTCGAGGACCCCGCCGTCGCTGCGCGCGCCGTAGTGGAGGCCGACGCCCGCGGCGCTGACCTCGACCCCGATCGAGGTCAGCATCTGCTCGGCCATCCCGCGGACGTGGGCGCCGCCGACGATGGGGGAGAGCCCCACGACGGGGGCCCGGGTCGAGGTCAGTGCCTCGCGGACCCGCGGGACTCCGAGGATGGTCCCCACGGAGACGACCGGGTTGGACGGCGGCAGCACGACGAGGTCGGCGTCGGTGATCGCGTCGATGACACCGGGCCCGGGGCTCGAGTCCTCGAGACCGACCACCAGCACGGTCTCGGCCGGGACCTGGGCCCGCAGGCGCACCCAGTACTCCTGGAAGTGCACCACCCGTCGTCCGCTGGGGGAGTCGGGGTCGGCGATCGCGACGTGGGTCTCCACCCGGTCGTCGGTCATGGGCAGCAGGCGGACGCCCGGGACCGCGCCGAGCCAGCGTCGGCAGAGCGCCTCGGTGACCGCCGAGAGCGGGTACCCCGCGTCGAGCATCTGGGTGCGCACGAGATGGGTGGCGACGTCCCGGTCGCCCAGGCCGAACCAGGTCGGCTCCACGCCGTACTCCGCGAGCTCGGCGCGCACGCTCCAGGTCTCGTCGCGTCGGCCCCAGCCGCGCTCGGGGTCGATGCCGTCGCCCAGCGTGTACATCACCGTGTCGAGGTCCGGGCAGACCTTGAGGCCGTGCACCCAGATGTCGTCGGCGGTGTTGGCGACGACGGTGACGGTCGCGTCGTCGGCCACGCCGGGGAGGACGCCGGTCGAGATGCCGTGCAGGAGCCCCTGGAGGAACTTCGCGCCCCCCATGCCCCCGGAGAGCACCGTGATTTTCTGCATGTGCCTATCTTGGCGCACGAGGACCTTGGGCCCTTCGGCAATAGCACGTTCGGGTGGTTGCTCCTCATACCAGATCGCCGCTTGACTTCAGGGGTACGACAGGCATGTAATTCCCACAGTGTTCTTCGCAGGTCCTCCCGGTTTCTTCCGATAGGGATCTCGGCCCGCGAGGGGCCACGGGTGGGATGGGTGCAGTACCGGGTCGAAAGGGCGAGTGCCGTGAGAGAACTCTTTCTCCTCGACGGGGACGCCGAAGAAGCGGGGTGGCAGGACCGCGCGCTGTGCGCGCAGACGGACCCCGAGGCGTTCTTCCCCGAAAAGGGAGGGTCAACCAGGGAGGCCAAGAAGGTCTGCCTGACGTGTGAAGTGCGCGACGAGTGTCTGGAGTCCGCACTGATGAACGACGAGCGTTTCGGCATCTGGGGTGGTCTCTCCGAGAGAGAGCGCCGCAAGCTGAAGAAGCGCGCAGTCTGAGCGTGTAGGGGGGGCGTCCCGGTGACGGGGCGCACACGCGGCGGTCCGGGTCGACCCGGGCCGACCCCGCTGCACGGCCCGGCCGTTAGGGTGCTTGGTCGTGCATACGACGGTCGCGACGCTGCTGGTCAGCCATGACGGGGAGCGCTGGCTCCCTGCCGTGGTGGAGGGTCTGCGCAGCCAGGTGGCTCCGGTCGAGCGCGTGGTCGCGGTGGACACCGGCAGCAAGGACGGCAGTGCCGCCCTGCTGGAGTCCGCCTTCGGTGAGGTGGTGCGGGCTCCCGGCTCCACCTCCTTCCCCCGGGCCGTGGGCCTCGCCCTCGAGCAGCTCACCGCCTCGGGCGCGGACTGCGAGTGGGTGTGGATCCTCCACGACGACTCGAACCCCGACCCCGGGGCCCTTGCCGCGCTGCTCGCGGCCGCCGAGGAGCACCCGGACGCCGACGTCCTCGGCCCGAAGCTGCGCGAGTGGCCCTCGCTGAAGCGGCTCCTGGAGCTCGGGGTGACCATCTCCGGCACCGGTCGTCGCGAGACCGGTCTCGAGCGCGGCGAGTACGACCAGGGTCAGCACGACCAGGTTCGTCCCGTGCTGGCGGTCAACACCGCCGGCATGCTCGTGCGGCGCCGCGTCCTGGAGGAGCTCGGTGGCTTCGACGAGCAGCTGCCCATCTTCGGGAACGACCTCGACTTCGGCTGGCGCGCCGCGGCCGCCGGCCACCAGACCCTGGTGGTGCCCCAGGCCGTCGTCTTCCACGCCGAGGCCGCGCACCGCGGGCTCCGGCGTACGCCGCTCACCGGCCGCCACACGCACTACCAGGAGCGTCGGGCGGCGCTCTACACGCTGCTCGTCAACTCGCGCGCCCGCGCGCTGCCCTTCCAGCTGCTGCGCCTCGGCGTCGGCACCATCCTGCGGATGATCGGCTTCCTGCTGGTGCGCTCCGTCGGCGAGGCCCTCGACGAGCTCGCGGCGCTGGTGTCGCTCTACGGGAGGCCGCGCGAGATCCTCGCCGCCCGTCGTTCGCGACAGGGGCGGCAGGTGGTCCCGCCCGCCGACGTACGACCGCTGCTCGCGCCACCGTGGCTGCCCTACCGCCACGGGCTCGACTTCCTCGGCGACCTGCTCTCGGCCGCCACCAACCAGGCGCAGGACGTCGCCGAGCGACGCCGCGCCGCCAAGGCAGAGGCGCAGCCGCAGGCGGCGGTCCGTCGTCCGGCCCACCCGGACGACGAGGACGTGCTCGGCGACGACACCGGGATCGTGGCGCGGTTCCTCACCAACCCGGTGGCGATCGCCGTCTCCCTCTTCGTGGTGCTGGCCGTGGTCGGTGCCCGCTCGGCCTTCGACTCCCTCGCCGGCGGCGGGCTGTCACCGGTGCCGGCGAGTGCCGGGGACTGGTGGGGGTTGTGGACCGAGTCGTGGCACCCGCTGGGGCAGGGGACCGCGGTCCCGGCACCGGCGTACGTGCTGCCCTTCGCGGCCCTCGCCACCCTGCTCGGCGGCAGCCCGTCAACGGTGGTCACGGCGCTCTTCGTGCTGGTGGTGCCGCTCGGCCTGTGGGGGGCCTGGCGCTTCCTGCGCGTCGCCGGCCGACTGGCCTCACCGGCCGGCTCCCCCCGCTGGCTGCTGCTGTGGGGTGCGGCGACCTACGCGCTGGTGCCGGTGGTCAGCGGGGCGTGGGGCGACGGGCGCTTCGGCGCCGTCACCGTGGCCGCGGTGCTGCCCTGGCTGGCCCATGCCGCCCTCGGCTTCGCCGACCCGGAGGCCGACCGGCGCTGGCGGGCTGCCTGGCGCACGGCGCTGCTGCTCGCGCTCGGTACCGCGTTCGCGCCCGGGCTGTGGTTCTTCGCGGTCGTCCTCGGCCTGGTGGTGACCGCCGCCGCGGGCGTCGTGGTCCGCTCGGCCCTGAGGGACCGCTCGGCCTGGGGTCCGCCCGCTGCGGCCCTGGGTGCCGTGCCGCTCCTGCTGCTGCCGTGGTGGCTGCCGGCGCTGCAGCACGGGGCCGGCGAGGCCCTCTTCCTCGAGCCGGGCCGGCTGCCGGTCGCCGCTGTCGACACGCTGGACCTGCTGGCCGGACGGATCGGCGACCTCGGTGCGCCCTCCTGGCCGGGGGTGGTGCTCGCGGTGCTGGCCGTGCTGGCGCTGGTGCCCCGCTCGACCCGGATCCCGGTGCTGGTCTGCTGGATCGTCGCCGCCGTGGCGGCGGTCACCGCCGTCGTCTGGGGCAGCCTCACCCTCGACCTCGCCGCCACGAGCACCGGAGCGGGTCTCGGCTTCCTCGTGGTGGTCATCCAGGGCGCGTTCGTGGTCGCCGCCTCGATCGGCGCCCAGAGCATGGTCGCCGGCGGCCTGCTCGGCCGCGGCCGCACCGAGCGCGGCGAGACCGGTGTCGCCACCTGGCGCCGGTGGGTCGGCGGCGCCGTGGTCGCCGTCGCCGCGGTCGTCCCGCTCGTCGGACTGGGCTGGTTCGTCGTCGGCGGCCACGACCGCCTCGACGAGACCGCCGGGGAGGGGATCCCGGCCTACATGGTCCAGAGCTCGATGCTCGGCGACGAGCACGGCATCCTCGTGATCCGCGGCGACGTCGACCGCGGCCTGACCTACACCGTCCGGCGCGGGGACGGCGTGACGCTCGGCGAGGACGAGGTCATCGCCCTCTCCGCCGAGGACAGCGGCTTCACCCGGGCCGTGCGCGCGCTCGTGTCGCGCCCCACGCCCGCGGTGGTGGACCTGCTCGCCGAACGAGGCATCGAGTACGTCGTCCTGCCGTCGCCGGCGGACGGCGACGTCGCCTCCGCGCTCGACGCCACGGGAGGCCTCGCCCAGGCGAGCGCCGAGGACCGCTCGACCCGCGCCTGGCAGGTGGACCGCGCGCTGAACCCGGACGCGGTCGACGGTCCGCGCTCCTGGCTGCGGATCGGGCTGCTCGTGCTCCAGGCGATCCTGCTCGTGGTGATCGCGGTGAACTGCGTACCGACCAGTGAACGGAGGCGACGCCGATGAGCAGCACCACGCCCGGGCGCCGGTCCTCGCGCAGCCGGCTCCAGCTCGACACGCCGACGGTGCTCGCCCTGCTGCTGCCGCTGCTCGTCGTGGCCTCCCTGCTGCTCGTCCATGCCGACGAGCAGTCCTCGGACTCCCACCCGCCGACCAGCACGTCCCTGAGCACGGCCTCCGTCGTGTGCCCCTCGGCGATGCCCGGCGCGCCCGCGACGTACCTCTCGACCGCGGCCGCGGGCGGCCGGGGCGAGGTGGCCCTGCGCGCCGGCGACGACGAGTCGAAGGCGAGCGTCGCCGAGGGTGAGGTGACGACCGCGCAGGCCGGCACCGGCCCGGTCGTGGTCACCGGCCAGGACGCGCTCGCCCCCGGTCTCCTCGGCGCCCGCTTCGGCGGCGCGGCCGACCTCGCGGCCACGTCGTGCCCGGCCACGTCGCCCGACCAGTGGTTCACCGGTGTCGGGGCCGGTGCGCGGCACGGCTCGGTGCTGGAGCTGGTCAACCCCGACGCGGGACCGGCCGTCGCCGACGTGAACATGTACGCCCAGACGGGGCCCGTCGACGTCCCGCGGTTGCGCGGTGTGTCGGTCCCCGGGCACAGCAGCGTGTCCCTCGACCTCGGCCAGGTGGCGCCGCGCCGCGGCGAGCTCGCCCTCCACGTGGTGACCGCCCGTGGACGGCTGGGCGCCACGGTGCTCGACAGCTCCGACGAGCTCGGGCGGGGCCAGGCGAGCGCGGACTGGCTGCCGGCCCAGGCCGAACCGGTCACCGACAGCTTCCTGCTGGGCCTGGGAGCGGGCGACGGGACGCGTACCCTCGCGATCGCCAACCCCGGCGACAGCGAGGTCCGCGCCACGCTGCGCTTCGTGAGCGAGAAGTCGATCTTCGCGCCCGAGGGGATCGACGAGGTGCGCGTGCCGCCGCAGGGCGTCGCCAGGGTCTCGCTGGGGGCCGCGCTGCCGGCAGCCATCGCCGACGGAGTGGTCGGGGTCGAGGTCAGCGCGTCCGGGCCGGTCGCCTCGACGCTGCGGACCTTCGCCGGCGGCGACCTGTCGCACGCCGTGCCCGGACCCGCCGTGCGCCGCGGGGCCACGGCCGTGGTGCCCCAGGGTGCCAAGCGGGTCGTCCTCGCCGGCGCCGGCGGGGTCGGGGCCGTGACGGTGGTCGCCCGCTCGTCGACGGGGAAGGAGCTCGCGCGGACCCGCGCGGACGTCCAGCCCGGTCGTGGCACCGTGGTGACGGTGCCGTCCGGCGCCACGCTGGTGTCTGTCGAGACCGAGCGCACCAGCGTGCACGGCGCCGTGATCGTCACCGGACGGGGCGCCGCCGTCGTCCCCCTGGTCGAGCCGGTCGTCAGCGGGCTGGTCCCGGACGTGCGCCCCGGCCTGCCCTAGCTTTCGCGCGAGCGGTCAAGTGTGACGGCGGGCGTGCGGGATCGGCCGAGGGCGTCGATGGGGACCTCGGCTTGGGTTCGCGACGAAGCGGGATCGAGGAGTCCGGTGCGGGCCGCTGGTGTCGGCAGGCTGATCAGGCGCCGTGGTCGGCAGGCTTTCGTGTTCGCCGTAGAAGGCGGCCCAGCGCGCACGGGCGGCAAGCTAGGTTGCGCCGTCGAGCGGCATAGCTAACGTGGCCGTCACCGTCCGCGGCTGAGCCTTCCTCGACGATACGCCTCTTCGTCGAAGGGTTGTTGGGTCACGAGCATGCGGTAGATCAGTCGGCAGGCGTTGCGGGCGAGCGCGACGCGGGCCTGGATCGGCGTCATTCCGCGGGCACGCAGCTCGGCGTTGCGGTCGGCGAACGAGGGCGAGTACAGCGACAGGCCCCAGGCGATGCCCATCAGGGCGTCGCGGTGCTCGGCCAGACCCTGACGAGAGATTCGGCCGCGGCGGCGGATCGTGGCGGACTCGTACATCGCTGGCGCCAGGCCGGTGGCTGAGTAGAGGTGCTCGGCGTCGGGGAACCGGCTGATGGCCAGGCTGTGCGCAGCGAATGCAGCAGCGCGGTTCACGGCCACACCCGGCAGGCTGGTCAGGACCTGGCCATCGGTACGAGCGAGCAGGGCCGCGACCTCGTCCTCGACGGCCGCCACGTCGACCAGCAGTCGGCGGTAGCGATCCAGGTCCCGGCCCATCCGTTCGGCTCGCGCAGCCGCGTCCGGCGGCGGCGGGAGGCAATCGCGCCACCGACTGACCCAGTACTCGGCGGTCGCTTTGGTCAGCCTGCCCGGTGACCTGGCGATCAGCGAACGCGTTGACGGTGCTCGCCCGGCGAAGCGGACCGCGCACGCGAGCACTGCCTGGCCGGTCGGTGTCTCGATCGGCAGCGCCCGACCCAGCGTCGCGGCGTGGCCGTCAGGTGCGGACAGGCCGGGGCACAGGGCGTTGAGCTGGTCGTGGAGTCGCTGCTGGGCCTTCTTCCGGTCAGCGACCAGCCCGCGGCGATGCCTGACCGCAGCGCGCAGTTCCTCGACCACGGCTTGCTCGGCCTGGCGTCGGCCGGCGCCCTGGCGAGCCAGGTAGGTCAGCGCGGCGCAGTCTCGGTCGTCGGTCTTGAACCGACCCGACCCCAGCTGAGTGCGGGCGGCCTTGGTTTCCGATGGCGCGAACAGCCGCAGCGAGCCCGGATGCAGCCGCTCGAGCTCGGCGGCCCATGCGCGGTGCAGACTGCCGGTCGCCTCGATCGCGATCACCCGCTCGCCAGCGTGGGCGGCAAGCATCTTCTCCAGCGCCGCGATCCCCGACCGGGCGACCGGCAACGACACCGGTTCCTCCAGGAGACCGGTCCCATTGCTGACCCAGACCCGGTTCATCACCTTCCCCGGATCCACGGCCACGACCACCGTCGCCGGATCCAGGGCAACGTCCAACATGCCCATGAGCTGCCTCCTTGTGAGCGGACCCGTCCAGAGTCCTCTCAGCTACAGCTCACGACCTATCAGCTGTCGCCGGACTCGTACCTCGGGTCGACCTGCTCGGCCTCGATGCCCAGCAGCTCGGCGACCTGCTCGACGACGACCGTCAGCACCATCGCCTCCAGGTCGGTGCGGGTCTCGCAGCGGTGCTCGATGGGGCGTCGGAACAGCACGAGGCGCGTGGGCTCGCCGCCGGTTCCACGCACCAGCGAGGACAGCGGCACGGTCCCGGAGTCCCAGTCGTCGGGGATCTGAGGCGCGTCCTCGACGGCGTACTCCACGAGGCCGAGGCGGTCCTGCCAGCGCGCGTCGATGTCGGTGACGATGCCGAGCGCGAGGTCGTCGAACCGCTCGCGCGCGGTGCGCAGCTCCGGGCGGCCGGGGTCGCGCGGCACGACCGCGGGGCCGCGCATGCCGCGTCCGCGCCGGTCCCGGCGGGGGCGTTGCGGGGTCGGGCGAGAGCTGGCGTCGTCCACGCCGCGAGCCTAATCGGGCCCGGCTGGTGCGGCGGGTACCGTTCCCCGCGTGAGTCCTGTCCGCCGCTGTTCGCGTACTGCCTGTGGCCGCACCGCGGTCAACACGCTGACCTACGTCTACGCCGACCAGACGGCGGTGCTCGGGCCGCTCGCGACGTACGCCGAGCCGCACGCCTACGACCTCTGCGACGTGCACAGCGAGCGGCTCTCGGCGCCGCGCGGCTGGGAGGTGCTCCGGCTCGCCCCGGACCCGGCGGCCCAGGGCCCCTCCAGCGACGACCTCCTGGCCCTCGCCGACGCCGTGCGCGAGGCGGCGCGCCCCGCTCCCGTCCCGGTCCGGTCCACGCCGCCGGCCGAGGAGACCGGCCGGGAGATCGGTCGTCGCGGGCACCTGCGCATGCTCAGCACGGACTGACCGACGCCGGCGACGCCGCGCACACTAGGCTCCGGCCATGCCCAACACGCTCGATCCCGCAAACCTCGACGCCGTCTTCAAGGCGTACGACGTGCGTGGGGTCGTCCCCGCCCAGGTCGACGAGCGGCTGGCCCACGCCACCGGGCGCGCGTTCGTGCAGGTCCTGGGCGCCCGCACGGTCGTCGTCGGGCACGACATGCGACCGAGCTCGCCCGGTCTGGCCGGTGCGTTCGCCGAGGGCGCCACGGAGGCGGGCGCCGACGTGGTGCTGGTGGGCCTCGCCTCCACCGACCAGCTGTACTTCGCCTCCGGCCACCTCGGCCACCCGGGCGTGATGTTCACCGCGAGCCACAACCCGGCCCGCTACAACGGCATCAAGATGTGCCGGTCCGGCGCGCAGCCGGTCGGCATGGACACCGGCCTGGCCGAGATCCGGGACCGGGTGGCCTCCGGCGGCGCCGGCTGTGCCGCCCAACCCGGCACGATCACCAGCCACGACGTCCTCGAGGCGTACGCCGCGCACCTGGTGTCGCTGGCCCCGGTCCGGGGACGCCGGCTCAAGGTCGTCGTGGACGCCGGCAACGGGATGGCCGGGCACACGGCACCCGCGGTCTTCGGCCGGCTCGGCGAGGACCAGGTCGAGGTCGTGCCGATGTACTTCGAGCTCGACGGCACCTTCCCGAACCACGAGGCGAACCCGATCGACCCCGACACCCTCGTCGACCTGCGCAAGCGCGTGGTCGCCGAGCGCGCCGACCTCGGTCTGGCCTTCGACGGCGACGCCGACCGCTGCTTCCTCGTCGACGAGCGCGGCGAGGCCGTCTCGCCGTCCACGCTCACCGCGCTGATCGCGGCCCGCGAGCTGGCCCGGGAGCCGGGGGCCACGGTGATCCACAACCTGATCACGAGCCGGGCGGTCCCGGAGATCGTCACCGAGCTGGGGGGCCACCCGGTCCGGACCCGCGTCGGGCACTCCTTCATCAAGGGCACCATGGCCGAGACCGACGCGATCTTCGGCGGTGAGCACAGCGGGCACTTCTACTTCCGGGACTTCTGGCGCGCCGACTCGGGCATGCTCGCGGCCCTCCACGCGCTCGGCGCGCTCGCCGGCTACGAGGGCACCCTCTCGGAGCTCCTCGCCGACTACGAGCGGTACGTCGTCAGCGGGGAGATCAACTCGACGGTCGACGACCAGGCGGCGGCGGTCGCCGAGGTCGAGGACGCCTTCGCGCACCGGGAGGGGGTGACCACCGACCGGCTGGACGGGCTCACGGTGAGCCACCCCGACTGGTGGTTCAACGTCCGCCCGTCCAACACCGAGCCGCTGCTGCGGCTGAACGCAGAAGGTCGCGACCAGGCCACGATGGTGCAGGTCCGCGACGCCGTCCTCGCGATCATCAGGAGAGACCGCCCATGAACATCGACCCCGCACTGCTGGCGATCATCGTCTGCCCGAAGTGCCGCGCCTCGCTCGAGCCGGCCGGCGAGGAGCTGGTCTGCACCGGGTGCGGCCTGGCCTATCCCGTCCGCGACGACATCCCGGTGCTGCTGGTCGACGAGGCACGCAAGCCGGCCTGACCGGCGCGAGGGGAGTGGCAATGGCGACCTGGTTCGACGAGTCCCGGCTCGATGACGAGGCGGTCCTGGCCGCGCAGGACGCGGTCCTGCGACCGCTGGCCGAGGCGGGCGCCCGGGTCCGCCGGGAGTCGATCGACGCCGCGGCCGCGGCCGCCGAGGCGGTCGCCCGCAGCCAGGACCAGGCCCGACCCCGGGCGGTGATCGCGGCGGGGCCGGACTCCCGGCTGCTGCGGGCCGTCCTCGAGCCGTGGTGCCCGGTGCCGTTCGTCGCCTGGCCCGGACCGATGCTCCCGGGCTGGGCCGGCAGCCTGGACCTCGTCGTGGTGCTGGCGCCCGACGGCGCCGACACCGGCACGGCCTCCGCGGTCGCCGAGGCGGTGCGTCGCGGCTGCCAGGTCGTCGTCGCCTGTCCGCCCGGCTCCCTGGTCGCCGACCACGCGGTCGGCCGCTGGGCGACGCTGCTGCCGACCGTCACCCGCGACCAGCTGGCGACTGCGGTCGTGATGCTGGAGTACCTCGACCGGGTCGGCCTGGGTCCGCGGGCCGACGCCGAGGTGGTGGCCGAGGCGCTCGACGGGGTGGCGATCGCCTGCTCGCCCCACCGCGACCTCGCGGTCAACCCGGCCAAGATGCTGGCGATCGCGCTCGCCGACGCCACTCCGCTGGTGTGGGGCGGATCGGTGCTGGCGGCCCGTGCCGCCCGCCGGGTGGCCGAGTCGATCCGACGGGCCAGCGGGCGCACCGCCCTGGCCGGTGACGCCGAGCACCTGCTGCCCGTGATCGAGGCGACCAGGGCCCGCGACGTCTTCGACGACCCGTTCGCGGAGGAGCCCGCCGAGCGGCGACCGATGCTGCTGGTGCTCGACGACGGCGCCGACGACCCCGTGGTCAGCGAGCAGCGCGGCCGGCTGGAGGCGGCGGCCGCGGCGCGCGGCGTACGCGTCGAGGCCTTGACCGCCGATGCCCCGACCGAGGTGGCCCGGTACGCCTCGCTGATGCTGAGCGGGACCTACGCCGCGGCGTACCTCAGGTTGGGGCTCGTCGAGGATTGACCTCGTCGCCGGCTGGGTAGGTTCTCGAGGTGGCTTCCCCGACTCCTGCCGCATCCAAGCGCGCCCGCGACCCCTGGTTCGACAACGCCAAGATGGCCCTGGTCACCCTGGTGGTCGTCGGCCACTCCTGGACCCTGCTCCCACACAACGTCGTCGTCGACCACCTCTACGACTTCCTCTACGCCTGGCACGTGCCGGCGTTCGTCTTCGTCACCGGCTACCTCTCCCGGTCCTTCACCTGGACCTCGCCACGGATGTGGGGCCTCTTCAAGGGTGTCGTCGTCCCCTACCTGGTCTTCGAGCTCGCGCTCGCGCTGTTCCGCATCTACGTCGGCGGCGAGGAGCTGGCCGGCCTGTTCCAGGACCCGCACTGGCCGATGTGGTACCTCTCGGCGCTGTTCTTCTGGCGGCTGATGACGCCGATCTTCAAGCCGATGTGGGGCGGCCTGGCGGTGGCCGTGGCGATCAGCATCCTCGCCGGGCTGCGGGCCGGCGACACCCTCGACATGGCCCGGGTGCTGGGCCTGCTGCCGTTCTTCGTGATGGGCCTCAAGGCCACGCCCGAGCGCCTCGAGCTGCTCCGGCGCCGGCCGTCGCAGATCGCCGCGGTGGTGGTGCTGCTGACGATCCTCGTGCTGACCACCTGGACCGACACCTGGGCGCAGACCGAGTGGCTCTACTACCGCTCGACCTACGGCGAGCTCGACGTCAGTGACACACGCGCCTTCGTCACCCGGGCGGTTCTGCTGGTGGTCGGCACCCTGGGCGCCTGGTCGTTCTTCGCCCTGGTGCCCCGGGTGCGCGGCTGGTTCACCACGATGGGCACCTGGACCCTGGTGGTCTACCTGTTCCACGGGTTCGTCGTGAAGTCCTTCTCGTACGCCGGCTACCCGGGCTGGGCCGAGCACCACGCCGGGGTGGCGCTGGTGCTCACGACCGTGGCCGCCGTGGCTCTCGCGCTGGGTCTGGCCTGGAGCCCGCTGGCGCGCCGCCTGGACCTGGCCGTCGACCCGTTCGGCTCCGCCGAGCACCGGGTCTTCCACGCGGTGGAGCTCACCGCCGTGAGCGCCGAGGTCGCCACCGGCGAGGCCCCGGAGGTCGTGGCGGCGGTCGCGAAGCCCGAGGCACTCGCCAGCCGGGAGACCGACCCGACCCGATAGCCTTCCGCGCATGTCGGCAGAGGGTGGAACCAAGGCGGTCGTCGCGGCGCTGTTCGCGAACCTGGGCATCGCGGTCACGAAGTTCGTCGCGTTCTTCCTCACCGGGGTGAGCTCGATGCTCGCCGAGGCGATCCACTCCGTGGCCGACTCGGGGAACCAGGTCCTGCTCCTCCTCGGCGGGAAGAAGGCCCAGAAGGACGCCACCCCGCAGCACCCGTTCGGCTACGGGCGCGAGCGCTACGTCTACTCGTTCATCGTCTCGATCGTGCTGTTCAGCGTGGGCGGACTGTTCGCCCTCTACGAGGCCTACCACAAGTACCACGAGATCCACGCGGCCCACGGGCACCCGGCGGACTCCATCCTCGACAGCCGCTGGTGGTGGGTGCCGCCGCTGGTGCTGGGCATCGCGATCGTGCTCGAGGGGCTGTCGTTCCGGACCGCGATCGCGGAGACCAACAAGATCAAGGGCGGCGCGACGTTCCCGCAGTTCATCCGGCGGGCGAAGCAGCCCGAGCTGCCGGTGATCCTGCTCGAGGACTTCGCCGCGCTGGTCGGGCTCGGCTTCGCCTTCGTGGCGGTCGTGCTCTCGCTGGTCACCGAGAACCTCTACTACGACGTGATCGGCACCGCCCTGATCGGCCTGCTGCTGGTGGCGGTCGCCGTGGTGCTGGGCATGGAGACCAAGAGCCTGCTGCTGGGGGAGTCCGCGAGCCTGCCGGCGCAGCGCCGGATCGCCGACGCCCTCCAGACGACGGACGGGGTCGAGCGGATCATCCACATGAAGACGATGCACCTCGGCCCCGAGGAGCTCCTGGTCGCGGCGAAGATCGGCGTGCCGGCGGGCGCCACGGCCGACGTGGTGGCCGAGGCCATCGACCGGGCCGAGCAGGCGGTGCGCGCGGCCGAGCCCACGGCGCAGGTCATCTACCTCGAGCCCGACATCTACCGCAGCGACTACGTCCCCGCGGAGCGTCCCGAGCCGCCGGCGCCGGCAGGCCACTGAGCCAGAGGCGCGGGCGCGCACGCCCCCCATCCGTGTTCGGAGCCGGAGGCGTCGAGGATTCTGCAACCTGACGTCCGGCGTTCTAATCTCGATGGCACAGCCACGAGACACCCGGACACAGGGGGCAGTTCATGGACTACAAGGTCGCCGACCTCAGCCTGGCCGACTACGGCCGCACCGAGATCCAGCTCGCCGAGCACGAGATGCCTGGCCTGATGGCCATGCGCGCCCGCTACGGCGACTCCAAGCCGCTCGCCGGGGCCCGCATCGCCGGCTCGCTGCACATGACGATCCAGACGGCGGTGCTGATCGAGACGCTCGTCGCGCTCGGCGCCGAGGTCCGCTGGGCCTCCTGCAACATCTTCTCGACCCAGGACCACGCGGCTGCCGCCGTGGCCGTGGGCCCGAACGGCACCCCGGAGGACCCCCAGGGCGTCCCGGTCTTCGCCTGGAAGGGCGAGACCCTGGAGGAGTACTGGTGGTGCACCCAGCAGATCCTGCAGTGGCCCGAGGGCACCTTCGCCAACATGATCCTCGACGACGGTGGTGACGCCACCCTGCTCGTCCACCTCGGTGTCGAGGCCGAGAAGTCGGGCAAGGCCCCCGACCCGGCCACCGCCAAGAGCCACGAGCAGAAGGTCATCTTCGAGGTCCTCCAGGCCTCGCTCGCCGAGAGCGACGACCGCTGGACCAAGATCGCCAACGAGATCAAGGGCGTGACCGAGGAGACCACCACCGGTGTCCACCGGCTCTACGACATGATGAAGGAAGGCTCGCTGCTCTTCCCGGCCATCAACGTCAACGACTCGGTCACCAAGTCGAAGTTCGACAACAAGTACGGCTGCCGCCACTCGCTGATCGATGGCATCAACCGCGCCACCGACGTCCTGATCGGCGGCAAGGTCGCGGTCGTCTGCGGCTACGGCGACGTCGGCAAGGGCTGCGCGGAGTCGCTGCGCGGCCAGGGTGCCCGCGTCATCGTCACCGAGATCGACCCGATCTGCGCGCTTCAGGCCGCGATGGACGGCTACCAGGTCGACACCCTCGACAACGTGCTCGAGGTCGCCGACATCATCATCACCGCGACCGGCAACAAGGACGTCGTCACCGTCGAGCAGATGGCGAAGATGAAGCACCAGGCGATCCTGGGCAACATCGGCCACTTCGACAACGAGATCGACATGGCCGGCCTCGAGTCGTACGACGGCGTCGTGCGCAAGACCGTCAAGCCGCAGGTCGACGTGTGGACCTTCCCCACCGGCACCTCGATCATCGTCCTGTCCGAGGGTCGGCTGATGAACCTCGGCAACGCGACCGGCCACCCGTCGTTCGTGATGTCGAACTCGTTCACCAACCAGGTGCTGGCCCAGGTCGAGCTCTTCACCAAGCCCGAGGAGTACCCGGTCGGCGTCTACGTGCTGCCCAAGCACCTCGACGAGGAGGTGGCCCGCCTCCACCTCGAGTCGCTGGGCGTGAAGCTGACGACCCTCAGCGACGAGCAGGCCGCCTACCTCGGCGTCGACGTCGCCGGGCCGTACAAGTCCGACGAGTACCGCTACTGATCCACGACCCGGTCCGATCCGGGTTCCCGACGAGGCCGTCCGCGCACTGCGCGGACGGCCTCGTTGCCGTCTCCTGCCACGATCCCGACGGACGGCTGGCAAGATTGAGCCATGACCCAGCCCGCTGGCCCTTCGGCAGACAACGCCTGGAAGGGACGCATCCTGGTCGTCGACGACGACGCCTCCCTCGCGGAGATGCTCACCATCGTGCTGCGTCAGGAGGGGTTCGACAGCCGGATGTGCACGCGCGGTGACCTCGCCATGGACGAGTTCCGCGACTACCGGCCCGACCTCGTCCTCCTGGACCTGATGCTGCCGGGCCGTGACGGCATCGACGTCTGCAAGGAGATCCGCGCCGAGTCGGGCGTGCCGATCGTGATGCTCACGGCCAAGGGGGACACCGTCGACGTCGTGGTCGGCCTGGAGTCCGGCGCGGACGACTACGTCGTCAAGCCCTTCAAGCCCAAGGAGCTCGTCGCCCGGATCCGCGCGCGGGTCCGCCGCAACGAGGCTCCCACGCACGAGTCGCTGACCATCGGCGACCTCACCATCGACGTGGCCGGCCACTCGGTGACCCGCCGGGGAGCGCCGATCAGCCTGACCCCCCTCGAGTTCGACCTCCTGGTGTGCCTGGCCCGCAAGCCCTGGCAGGTGTTCACCCGCGAGGTCCTGCTCGAGCAGGTGTGGGGTTACCGGCACGCCGCCGACACCCGCCTGGTCAACGTGCACGTGCAGCGGCTGCGCTCCAAGGTCGAGCACGACCCCGAGAACCCCGAGATCGTCGTGACCGTGCGTGGCGTGGGGTACAAGGCCGGGAACGCCTGATCCCGTGTCCTCCGGTGCCCTGCCGCAGCGCGGCCTCCCCTCGGGCCTCCGGAGGGGCCTCACCTTCTGGCGGAGGTCGATCCAGGCGCGGGTCGTCGCGAGCACCGTGGTGCTCTCCGCCGTGGTCGTGAGCATCGTCGGCTGGTTCCTGCTCCAGCAGACCCGCGAGGGCATGCTCGACCACCGGGTGCAGGCCGTGGTCGCCGAGGCCAACAACGAGACCACGGAGGCGCGCACCCGCCTCGCCGCCGCACCCGGCACCGACATCGACTCGGCCTCGCAGCAGCGCGACCTGGTCGAGCCGATCATCCAGCGGGCCGCCACCCGCGGCTTCAGCGTCGTGCTCGCCGGCCCGGTCGGTGAGAACGGCAGGATCGCCGACGGCGGGGCGGAGTCGACCCCGGGGCTGGACACCTCCAGCGTGCCGACCTCGCTCGAGGCCCACTTCGACAAGAACGCGCCCACGGCCTGGACCTACACCCAGATCAGGCTCACCGGCGCCGACGGATCGGTCACCGACGAGCCCGGCATCGTGGTCGGGTCGCAGGTCAAGCTGCCCTCGGACGGCGCGACGTACACGCTCTACTACCTCTTCCCCCTCGACGAGGAGCAGGAGACCCTCGCCCTGGTCACCCGCGCCCTGCTGACCGCCGCCGTCCTGCTGCTGGTGCTGGTGGCGGGGATGACCTGGCTGGTCACGCGCCAGGTGGTGGCCCCGGTGCGGATGGCCCGGCGGGTCGCCGAGCGGCTGGCGGCGGGGCAGCTGCAGGAGCGGCTGCAGGTCTCGGGGGAGGACGACCTGGCCAGGCTGGCCACCTCGTTCAACCAGATGGCGAGCAACCTCCAGCGGCAGATCCGCCAGCTCGAGGAGCTGAGCCGGGTGCAGCGCCGATTCGTCTCCGACGTGTCCCACGAGCTGCGCACGCCGCTGACGACGGTCCGGATGGCGAGCGACGTGCTGCACGACGCCCGCGAGGACTTCGACCCGGCCACGGCACGCGCCGCCGAGCTGCTGCAGACCGAGCTGGACCGCTTCGAGACCCTGCTCAGCGACCTGCTCGAGATCAGCCGGTTCGACGCGGGCGCAGCCGTGCTCGAGGCCGAGGACGTCAACCTCGTCGACGTCGCCCACCGCGTCGTCGAGCGCACCCGGGTGCTGGCCGACCAGCGCGGCGTGCGCGTGGTGGTCCGCGGCCCCGACCACCCGTGCCTCGCGGAGGCCGACGTGCGCCGCGTCGAGCGGATCGTGCGCAACCTGGTCACCAACGCCATCGACCACGCCGAGAGCAGCGACCGCGGCGCCGAGATCGTCGTGAACGTCGCCGGCGACGAGCACTCCGCGGCCATCGCGGTGCGCGACTACGGGGTGGGGCTGGCACCGGGGGAGGCCGCGATGGTGTTCAACCGGTTCTGGCGGGCCGACCCGGCCCGGGCGCGCACCAGCGGTGGCACCGGGCTGGGACTGTCGATCTCGATGGAGGACGCCCACCTGCACGGCGGCTGGCTCCAGGCCTGGGGGCGACCCGGGCGCGGCGCCCAGTTCCGGCTCACCCTGCCCCGCCGGGCCGGTGTGCCGCTGCGCCAGAGCCCGCTCCCGCTGGTGCCCGTCGACGCCGACGTCACGGCGGACGAGGTCGAGACCGCAGCTGTCGACGCCGAGGAGACCGTCCCGTGAGCCGCCGACCTGCTGCCCTCCTCCTCGCCCTGGTGGTGACCCTGGTGCCGGCCGTGTCGGGCTGCGTGCGGATGCCCGAGAGCGGCCCCGTCGTCGAGACCCGGTCGGGAGGCGCGCTCAACGACGAGCCGGGGATCTTCATCGACCCGCGCCCTCCCGAGAAGGGGGCCTCGGCCGCCGACATCGTCAAGGGCTTCCTGGACGCGATGACCGCCACCCCGATCCAGACCAACGTGGCCAAGCAGTTCCTCGCCAAGGGCGCCCAGGCCTCGTGGAACCCCGAGCGCCGCACCATCACCTACTCCGACGCCGCGCCCCCGCGCCTGATCCGGGGGTCGCGGGTGGCGGTCCAGCTGACGGGGGCGGACCACCTCGACGCGCGCGGCGCCTGGCGCGGCCGCCTGCCCCGGCGTGCGCAGCACCTGAAGTTCCCGGTGACGGTCGAGAACGGCGAGTACCGGATCGCGGAGGCCCCCAACGCGTTGATCGTGCCCGAGCCGTGGTTCGCGCAGCGCTTCCGCGAGGTGTCGCTCTACTTCTTCGACCCGACCGCCCAGGTGCTGGTGCCGGAGCCGGTGTTCGTGCCCCGGGGTGAGCAGTTGGCGACCGCGCTCATCAAGGGTCTGCTGCGCGGTCCCCGCGCCGACCTGGCCCGGGTCTCGCGCAGCTTCATCCCGCCGGGCCTGACCTTCGGGCTCTCGGTGCCGGTGTCCGCCAACGGCGTCGCCGACATCTCGCTGAAGGGGGACGCCGGCCCCCAGACCGCCCAGGCGGTCACGCTGATGATGGCCCAGCTCGCCTGGACGCTGCGGCAGGAGCCCGCGATCAGCGCCCTGCGCGTCTCGATCGGCGGCCAGCAGATCCAGCTGCCCGGCGGGGTCAGCGAGGTCGCGGTGGACCAGGGGGCGGCGTACGACCCCACGGGGTTCGCCGCGAGCTCGCAGCTCTACGGATTGCGCCACGGGCTGCTCGTCGCGGGCGAGGCGGGCGCGTTGTCCGCCGTCGACGGGCCGCTCGGGGCCACCCAGTACGGCCTCCGCTCCGTCGCGGTCAACCTCGACGCGACCCAGGCGGCCGGCGTCTCCGGGGGCGGGGACTCGCTCCTGGTGGCCCCGGTCGGCGGTGCGACCGACGAGGTGCGCCAGGAGGTCAGCCGCGCCAGCAACCTGCTGACGCCGGCCTGGGACTTCGCCGACCGGATCTGGCTGGTGGACCGGGCGCCGGGCGGTGCCCAGGTGTCGTACGTCGAGGGCGGTGGGCCCACCTCGCTGCGCGTGCCTGGCATCAGCGGTCGCTCGGTCAAGGGCTTCCTGGTGTCGCGCGACGGGTCGCGCCTGGTCGCGGTCGAGCACCGCCGTTCCGGCGACGCCCTCGTGGTCAGCAGGATCCGTCACGACGAGCAGGGCCGGGTGCTGGGCGCGACCCGGGCCCACCGGATCGCGTGGGAGGGGGGCGAGCGCCTGCGGATCCGCGACATCGCGTGGCGCACGGCCACCACCGTCGCGGTGCTGCACGGGCTCACCGACGACCTCTCCCAGGTCCGCACCATCGCCGTGGACGGGTCGCCCTCGGGCGTGGACAGCCTGGCGACCACCCTGCGCGGCAACGTGCGCGCGCTGGCCGGGTCGCCGGTCCCCTCGCAGAGCCTGTACGCCGTGACCCGCTCCAGCCTGATCGACCTGTCGTACTCCGAGCGCGGCAGCGCCACGCTCGACCCCGGGGTCTCGGTCATCGGCTACGTGGGCTGAGCGCCGACGCGGCCGTTGTCCACACCGTGCGCGGCCCGCGCTTGAGCCTGCGGCCGCCCCCTGCTGTCATCGACGGGTGCGCTCCCTCGACGCTGCGGCCGACCTGCTGCTCGGCGCACGCTGCGTCGGGTGCTTCCGCCCGGGACGGGTGCTCTGCGGTGGCTGCGAGGCGGCACTGCCCGACCACGCGGGCGTCGCCTGGCCCACCCCGGCGCCGGCCGGCCTGGCCACCCCCTGGGCGGCCGCGGAGTACGCCGGCGTCGTGAGGTCGATGGTCGTGGGGCACAAGGAGCACCGGCTGCTGGCGCTGCGACGGAGCCTGGCGCTGCTGCTGGCCCGTGCGGTGGCGGCCGGCCCCGCTGCCGGGCCGCTCGTGCTGGTGCCGGTCCCGTCGCGGCCCGTCAGCGTCCGGGCGCGCGGCTACGACCCGACGTACGCCCTCACGGCGCGGGCGGCCGCCGTGCTCCGCGGCGCCGGGCACGACGTCGTGGCGCAACGGATGCTGCGCACCCGGCCCGGCGTGGTCGACCAGGCCGGCCTCGACGCGGGCGCCCGGGCGGCGAACCTGGCCGGGTCCATGTGCTGCCCGACCACCGCGCTGCGGCGGGCCGGAAGGCGCCGGCCGCGCGCGCGGTTCGTGGTCTGCGACGACGTCCTGACCACCGGCGCGACGGCGCGGGAGGCCCAGCGCGCGCTGGAGTCCGTGGGGCTGGAGGTGACCTGCGTGGCGGTGGTGGCGGCCACCCGTCGGCGGCTGCCGCCCGGACCTGCGCCGACTCTCGGCGAATCTTCAGGACCCAGGGTTTCGCCGGGACCGAACACCCACTAGCGTCTCTACATGGAGTCCGTCCGGGTCCGTGGTTGCGTCGTCAGGGCGCCCCGGTCCGGGGTGTCAGGACGGCTAGCCGATGCCAGTCGCAGGCGAAACGGTCCACGTAAGGCTCTCCTCGAGAGCCGATCACGGTGCGGCTTAGTCGTAAGTCCTGCCTCGTCCCCGTCGTCAGACACGACGGTCGGCGAGAGAAGGGCAGTAGTGGCAGAGAAGCTGCGAACCCCTCAGCAGGCGATTGTGGGGTCGAAGACCAGGTCGGCCGGACGGGCTCCTTCAACTCCGGGTCGCGGGTCCTTCCGGACCCGTGCCTCGGCCTGCCCACCGGAGGGTGCGCGCAGGAGCTAGGAAGAAACCAACCAAGCAACGGGAGGTTCCCATGGAAGTTGTGGTCACGGGTCGACACTGCGAGCTGTCCGAGCGGTTCCGGAGTCACGTCGCGGAGAAGCTGACGCGACTCGAGAAGCACGACCACCGCATCATGCGGGTCCAGGTCGAGGTGGAGTGCGAGCGCAACCCGCGCCAGCACGACCGCGCCGTCCGGCTCGAGCTGACCGCGTTCTCCAAGGGACCGGTGATCAGGGCCGAGGCAGCCGCCGAGGACAAGATGGGTGCCCTCGACCTGGCCCTCGACAAGATGGCCGCGCAGATGCGCCGCGCCGCGGACCGGCGCCGCGTGCACCGTGGCCGGCACGCCCCGGTGTCCGTGGGGCAGGCGCTCGCCGACGCCCCCGTGGCGGGCCTCGAGACCGGCGAGGACGAGACGGTGACCGAGCGTCAGGTGGGGCCGATCGCCGTCACCGGTGACGGTCCGCTGGTGGTCCGGGAGAAGACCCACCCGGCGAGCCCGATGACCCTCGACCAGGCGCTCTACGAGATGGAGCTGGTCGGCCACGACTTCTACCTCTTCGTCGACAAGGAGAACGACCGTCCGGCGGTCGTCTACCGTCGACGCGGCTACGACTACGGCGTGATCTCGCTCGACCTCGGCGCCTCCGAGTGACGCGTTCCTGACGCCTGCGAAGCAGCGGGGTGGCCCGATCGGGCCACCCCGTTCGTCGTTCCCGGCCTCGGGTGGGTCCCAAGTGCCACCCACACGTGCCATGATGCGCAGGTGGCGGAACACGAGATCGAGGCAGAGCCGGAGCCGATCCGCGTCCTCGTGGTCGATGACCAGGAGCTCTTCCGGCGCGGGCTGACCATGCTGCTCGCCGTCGAACCGGGGATCGAGGTCATCGGCGAGGCCGGCGACGGCATCGAGGGGACGGACCTGGCGGCGACCTCCGCGCCCGACGTGGTCCTGCTCGACATCCGGATGCCGAAGCGGTCCGGGATCGAGGCCTGCCTGGCCATCAAGGACGCCGTCCCGTCGGCCAAGATCATCATGCTCACCGTCTCCGACGAGGAGGCCGACCTCTACGAGGCGGTCAAGAGCGGTGCCTCGGGCTACCTGCTCAAGGACTCCTCGATCGACGAGGTCGCCCAGGCGGTCCGGGTGGTCGCCGACGGCCAGTCGCTGATCAGCCCGTCGATGGCGGTCAAGCTCATCGACGAGTTCAAGCAGATGTCGCGCCCCGAGCGTGACCACGTGCCCGGCCTCCGCCTCACCGAGCGTGAGCTCGAGGTGCTGCGGCTGGTGGCCAAGGGCCTGAACAACCGCGAGATCGCCAAGCAGCTCTTCATCAGCGAGAACACCGTCAAGAACCACGTCCGCAACATCCTCGAGAAGCTCCAGCTGCACTCCCGCATGGAGGCGGTCATGTACGCCGTCCGGGAAAAGCTGCTTGACTTGCCGTAGGCCGGCCGAGGAACGAGGCCGGGCTACGAGAGCAAGTCAGGTTGAGCAAGCGGCATGCCCGAGCCTGCGAGGGCGAGCCGCGCGTCGAAACCCGGTGACGTACGCGCCGACGGCGACCACTGTCGGTGACCCGTGCTTGACTTCGGCGCGTGACCGACAGTCTCTCCACGTCACAGGCGCGCCGCGTGGCGCTGGCCGCCCAGGGCTTCCTCGACAGGCGGCACGCCGTGCCCACGATGCGCACCTTCCAGCGCACCCTCGAGCGCACCGGCGTGCTCCAGGTCGACTCGGTCAACGTGCTGCAGCGCGCTCACTACATGCCGCTGTACTCCCGCATGGGGCCCTACGACCCCGACCTGCTGCGCCGTGCGTCCGAGCGCAGCCCGCGCCGGGTCGTGGAGTACTGGGCCCACGTGCAGGCCTTCATGCCCGTCGAGCTGTGGCCGGTGATGCAGCACCGGATGGCCGAGCACCGCGCCAAGCGGGGCAAGTGGGGGCTCGTCGAGGAGGACCCCGAGCTCGAGGCGAACCTGATCGCCGAGGTGCGTGACCTCGGCCCGTCCACGGCCCGCGACCTCGACGACGGCCTGCCCCGCGCCAAGGAGCACTGGGGGTGGAACTGGTCGAGGACCCGCCGCGTCCTCGACTACCTCTACACGGTCGGCGACCTCGCCATCGCCGGGCGCAACAGCCAGTTCGAGGTGCTCTACGACCTGCCCGAGCGCGTGATCCCCGCCGAGGTCCTGGCCCGCGAGACGCCGTCCCTGGCCGAGGCCAACCGCGAGCTGGTGCGCCGGGCCGCCCGGTCGCACGGCGTCGCCACCGCCCAGTGCCTGCGCGACTACTACCGGATGCACGTCGACCACGCCGGGCCCGCCATCGCCGAGCTGGTGGAGGAGGGAGAGCTGCTGCCGGTCACGATCGACGGCTGGAGACGCCCCGCCTACCTGCACCGCGACGCCCGCCTCCCGCGGCGGGTGCGGGCCCGGGCCCTGCTCAGCCCGTTCGACCCGCTGGTCTGGGAGCGGGAGCGCACCGAGCGGCTCTTCGACTTCCACTACCGGATCGAGATCTACGTGCCCGCCGCCCAGCGGGTGCACGGCTACTACGTGCTGCCGTTCCTCCTCGGTGACCGGATCGTCGGCCGGGTCGACCTCAAGGCCGACCGCAAGGCAGGGCGCCTGCAGGTCAAGGCGGCGTACTCCGAGGCCGGGGCGCCGCCGGAGACCGCGAGCGAGCTCGCGACGGAGCTGCGCGTCCTCGTCGGCTGGCTGGGGCTCGACGACGTCACGGTCAAGCCCCGGGGCGACCTCGCGCCGGCGCTCGCAGCCCTGCTCTGAGCAGCTCCTCGACCCGGGCCGCTCCGTTCGTTGCCCCCGGCAGTGCCCGGATGGCCGACCCGAGGCGCGCCGCGGCGCCGCGGTGGGGGCCGTCGCCCAGCAGCCCGGCCAGCACCGGTGTGAGCTCGGCCGGCTTCGCGGAGCGCTTGACGACCGAGCCGGCACCGGCGGCGGCGACGGTGGCCCCGACGAGGGGCTGGTCCAGGAACGGGTGCTGCGGCATCACGACGACGGGGAGGTCGTGCGCGAGGGCCTGCATGGTGGTGCCGTGCCCGCCGTGCCCGACCACGAGCGACACCGTCGGCATCAGGTCGGCGTGCGGCACGAAGGGGTGGACCTCGGTGTTGGCGGCCGGGTGCAGCCCCGCCGGGTCGACGGCCGGGCCGGTCGTGACGACGACCCGCGCATCGAGGTCGCCGACGGCGTCCAGGATGGCCTGCAGGCGCTCGGCCATGCCCGGGAACGCGTAGGTGCTGAGGCTGACGAGCACTGCCGGCCCCCGGGTCGCCGGGGCGGGTCGTGCCGGGGGGACCACGGGTCCGATGAAGTCGAGCCCGGCCGCGTGCCGGCCGCTGCTGCCCGGGTCCAGCTCGGGCAGCGTCGCCACCAGCGTGGCGGCCGCCCCGGCCAGCGAGCGGGTCGGACGCAGCCATCGCGCGCGCATGCCCAGCCCCATCGGCCCGCGCAGCCAGGCGCCACGCAGGTAGCCGTCGTACAAGTGCTCGAGCACGACGTACGGCGTCCGTCCGCCGCGCAGCGACTCCATCGCACCGAAGAGCAGGCAGTCGACGACCACGAGGTCGGCCGCGTCGCGCCGCAGCGTCTCGGTGAGGTCGCGCCCCATCCCGCGATCACCGAAGACCGCCAGCTGGTCGAGGGGGGAGCCGGGCGCGAGCGACGAGAAGGGCCGGGCCGTGCGGAAGGGCTCGAAGGCGAGTCCTGCCGCCTCGACCACGGCCCGGTTGCCGTCGTGGCCGAGGAAGCGGACGCGGTGGCCGCGGGCGGCGAGCTCGCGGGCGATGCCGAGGGCGGGCGGGACGTTGCCGCCCCCGTCCCAGGTGACGAAGAGGATGTCGGACATGGGGCTTCCCGGGGTCAGTCGGTGGTGCGGGGGAGCAGGGCGGCGACGAGGTCGCGCATCCGTTGCTCGGTGAGGTCGCGGCCCAGGCCGCGATCGCGGCGCAGCAGCTTCCACGTGTAGACGTCGGTGGCGACGACGAGCAGGTCGACCAGCCCCTCGGGGTCGGGCGCCGCGTCGACGAACGGTGCGAACACCTCCTCGACCCAGGCCCGGTGCAGGCCCCGTCCCTGCTCGGTGATGCGCCGCATCAGCGGCTCGTGGTCCTCCTGGGCGAGCCGCAGCAGCACGCCGTCGCCGCGCTCCTCGTAGTGGGCCACGACGACCCTGACCGCCTCGGCGACGTCCCCGACAGGACAGTGCCGCTCGTCGCGCACGATCCGGGCCGCGTGCTCGAAGGCGGCGTCGACGAGGCCGGCCCGGCTGCCGAAGTGGCGCAGCACCGTCTGCACGCTGACCCCCGCCCGCCGGGCCACGTCGTCGAGCCCGATGTCACCGGCGAGCTTCTCGGTGTGGAGGTCGACGACCGCGGTGAGGATCCGGGACCGGGTCTCCTCGACCGACCGGGCCCGGCTCGTCATGGTGTAGCTGCGCCTGCTGTTCATGTCAATTGCAGTTAACGCCGAATGCCTCATTGGTGTCAAGGGTCGTTCGCGCGAAAAGGGGAGGCGCCGCGCGATCGCGCGCAGGGGGTTCCGGCTGCCCGTCTCGTGCCGCGTTCGGTTAGGGTCCGCTCCACGCGCTGGGTAGAGTGGCGCAGCACTCAACTGATCAGGGAGTTACGCCGTCGTGCCTGCCATTCTTGACAAGATCCTCCGCATCGGCGAGGGGAAGATCCTGCGCCAGCTCGAGGCCGTCGCGCAGGCCGTCAATGCCATCGAGGACGACTTCGTCGCGATGAGCGACGACGAGCTCCGGGGCATGACCGCGGAGTTCAAGGAGCGGCTCGCCAACGGCGAGAGCCTCGACGACCTGATGCCGGAGGCGTTCGCCACCGTGCGCGAGACGGCCAAGCGGGTCACCGGCATGCGCCCCTTCGACGTCCAGATGATGGGTGGCGCCGCGCTGCACCTCGGGAACATCGCCGAGATGAAGACCGGCGAGGGCAAGACCCTCGTCGCCACGCTGCCGTCGTACCTCAACGCGCTGACCGGCAAGGGCGTCCACGTCGTCACCGTCAACGACTACCTGGCCAAGTACCAGTCCGAGATGATGGGCCGCATCCACCACTTCCTCGGGCTCACCGTCGGCGTGATCCTGCCGGAGATGCGGCCCGACGAGCGCCGCGCGGCCTACAACTGCGACATCACCTACGGCACCAACAACGAGCTCGGCTTCGACTACCTGCGCGACAACATGGCCGGCTCCATCGAGGAGTGCGTCCAGCGAGGCCACCACTTCGCGGTCGTCGACGAGGTCGACTCGATCCTGATCGACGAGGCGCGCACCCCGCTCATCATCAGCGGTCCCACCCAGGACGAGGTCCGCTGGTACGGCGAGTTCGCAACCATCGCCCGCACCCTGGTCAAGGACGTCGACTACGAGGTCGACGAGAAGAAGCGCACGATCTCGGTCCTGGAGCCCGGCATCACCAAGGTCGAGGACCACCTCGGCATCGAGAACCTCTACGAGTCGGCCAACACCCCGCTCATCTCGTTCCTGAACAACTCCATCAAGGCCAAGGAGCTGTTCCGCAACGACAAGGAGTACGTCGTCATGGACGGCGAGGTGCTCATCGTCGACGAGCACACCGGTCGCATGCTCGCCGGCCGCCGCTACAACGACGGCCTGCACCAGGCGATCGAGGCCAAGGAGGGCGTGCAGGTCCGCGAGGAGTACCAGACGCTCGCGACCGTCACCCTGCAGAACTACTTCCGCCTCTACGAGAAGCTCTCCGGCATGACCGGCACGGCCATGACCGAGGCCTCGGAGTTCGACAAGATCTACAAGCTCGGCGTGGTGCCGATCCCGACCAACAAGCCGCTGGCCCGCATCGACCAGGCCGACCTCGTCTACCGCACCGAGGAGGCGAAGTACGACGCCGTCGCCGACGACATCGCCGAGCGCCACCAGAAGGGCCAGCCGGTCCTGGTCGGCACGGTGTCGGTCGAGAAGTCCGAGCACCTCTCCCAGCTGCTGAAGAAGCGCGGCATCCCGCACACCGTGCTGAACGCCAAGGTGCACGCCAACGAGGCCAAGATCGTCGCGCTGGCCGGCCACAAGGGCGCGGTCACCGTGGCGACGAACATGGCCGGTCGAGGCACCGACATCATGCTCGGCGGCTCGATCGACTTCCTCGCCGACCAGGAGCTGCGTGCGCAGGGCCTCGAGCCCTCGGGCGAGAGCGCGGCCGAGTACGAAGCCGCCTGGCCGGGCATGGTCGAGAAGATCAAGGCCCAGGTCGCGGCCGAGCACGACGAGGTCAAGGAGCTCGGCGGCCTCTACGTGGTCGGCACCGAGCGCCACGAGTCACGCCGCATCGACAACCAGCTGCGTGGTCGCTCCGGCCGTCAGGGCGACCCGGGCGAGTCCCGGTTCTACCTGTCGCTGCAGGACGAGCTGATGCGCCTGTTCAAGTCCGACTGGGTCGACCGGGTGCTCCAGGTCCTCAAGATCCCCGACGACGTCCCGATCGAGAACAAGCGGGTCACGAACGCGATCGCCAACGCCCAGGGCCAGGTCGAGTCGCAGAACTTCGAGTCCCGCAAGAACGTCCTGAAGTACGACGACGTGATGGACCGTCAGCGCAAGGTGATCTACGCCGAGCGCCGCCGGGTCCTCGAGGGCGCCGACCTGCAGGAGCAGATCAGGACCTTCATCGACGACGTCGTGACCGGCTACGTCACCGGTGCCACCCAGGAGTTCGCGGAGGAGTGGGACCTCGAGGCGCTGTGGACCGCGCTCCGCCAGATCTACCCGATCTCGGTCGACGCCGCCGTGCTCGAGAAGCAGGCCGGTGGCCGCGCCAACCTCGAGGCCGACGAGGTCATCGAGGCGATCCGCAAGGACGCCCACGAGGCCTACGACCGTCGCGAGCAGGAGATCGGCGAGGAGGTGATGCGCGAGCTCGAGCGGCGCGTGATCCTCTCGGTCCTCGACCGCAAGTGGCGCGAGCACCTCTACGAGATGGACTACCTGCGCGAGGGCATCTACCTGCGCGCCTACTCGCAGCGCGACCCGCTGGTCGAGTACCAGCGCGAGGGCTTCGACATGTTCGCCGCGATGATGGACGGCATCAAGGAGGAGGCCGTCGGCTTCCTGTTCAACCTCGAGGTGCAGGTGGAGGCCGAGGACGAGGAGGTCGAGGAGCTCGAGGAGGTCGTCGAGCCGATGCGCCAGCCGGTCCCCGGCACCCCCGGCCACGAGGCCCCGCACATCCGGGCCAAGGGGCTCGAGCGTCCGCAGCAGCCCACCAACCTCGCCTACTCCGCTCCCAGCGAGGACGGCGAGGTCGAGGTGAAGGCCGCCCCGGCCGCCGACGACGAGTTCGCCGGTGTGGGGCGCAACGACAAGTGCCCCTGTGGATCCGGCAAGAAGTTCAAGCAGTGCCACGGCCGCCCGGGCGGGCCGACCGGGCTGACGGCGCGGATCTCGTGACTCTCGTTGGTTGAGGTGCGAAGGCGCCCTGGCGCCTGAGCCTCGAAACCCCTTCGCGTGATGCAGGGCGGTAACCCATGGTGGTTGCCGCCCTGCTCCGTCTCACGCGAACTCCAGCGCCGTGCACTGCCAGCGGCCGGACCGGAGCTCGAAGCGGGCCGCCAGCGCCCGCGAGCGCTGCCCGTAGCGCACGTGCACGCTGACCTCGACGGCTCGCCGGGAGAGGAAGCAGGTGTGCACCCCGCGGACCTGGGGTCGCACGGGCTGCACGCGCCCCTGACCGGGCAGGTGCTGGCCGGCGCGGGCCACCAGCAGTGCCCGCCGGTGCAGGTCGAGGTAGACCTCACGGCTCGACCAGCGCAGCAGCTGGGAGACCGGCCGGTCGCCGCCGACGATCTCCACCGCGGCCTGGGCGTAGCGCCGGGACCACTCCTCGACCTGGCGGCGCACCGCCTGGTCGATCGGGATGACGTCGCCGGCCGCCCGGCCCGCGACGCGGTCGAGGGCGGGCGGGTCGTGACGGGGCTGGAGGTCGAGCGCGAGGGTGCCCTGGATGCTGTCCACGGGCACCGGGACCCGGAGGGGTACGACGTTCTCGCGGGACGGTGACATGGGGTGCTCCTCTCGGTGCGGACTCATCGGTTCAGGGGTGGGGGAGTCGGAGGGTCTGGCCCGGTCGGACCAGGTCCGGGTCGGGGCCGATCACCGCCCGGTTGAGCGCGTAGATCCGGTGCCAGCAGGCCTCGACGGCGGCTTCGGAAGCTCCCGGGGCCAGGGCCTGCTCGGCGATCCGCCACAGCGAGTCGCCGACCCGCACCGTGACCTGCCGACCCACCCCGCTGGGGCCGCGTGGGTGGGCCGTGGCGGTGATCCGACCACCGCCGGGCAGGCCGCCGGTGGCCCGGTCGGGGAGGGGGAGGCCCTGGAGGAGGGCGGCGGCGGTCGCGCCGGTCCGGTCCCGGTGCAGTGCCCCGGGCGTCGCGTGGGAGGGGGCCGCCAGCACGGTGGAGGTGAGCCCGCCCGTCAGGGCGACCCCGCAGGCCGCCAGCAGCAGCCGGCGTACCGGCGCCGGGACTCCCGGGACGCGGTCGGTCCGGCCGCCACGCGCGGTCTGCAGCGTGACGAGGCCGGTGACCAGCCACAGCCAGGACGTCGCGGTGGCGGCGGCGACGGCACAGGTCCACTCCAGCAGCTGCGTGAAGGGCTGGGTGTCGAGCCCGCCGGCGCCAGCGGCCCGGGACAGCCCGAGCAGGTCCGGGGCGAGGAGCCAGCCGACTCCCGCTGCTCCCGCCGTGACCGCCAGCCACACGGCCAGGCAGCGTGCGGGCGGCGCGTCGCTCCGATCGTTCATCCCGAGACCCTTGCGTTTGCGTGCGTTTGCTTTAGTACACGCTTCTTTACTTTCGCGGTCAACGGTTCATCCACAGTGGCCAGGTGACGAGCGTCGTGGCAGGGTCTGCCCATGACCTGGGAGGAGGAGCTCTTCGCCCTGCTCGACGACCTCGAGCAGCAGGCCGAGGCGCTCTACGACGCCGACCGCGGACCGGAACTGGCCGACCGCAGCCGGGCGGAGTACCACCAGGTCACGCTGGCCAGCAGGCTGATGGCCTCGGTGGACCGCGAGGTGGTTCTGGACCTGCTCGGTGCGGGGACGGTCACCGGTGTGCTGGAACGGGTCGGCACCGGCTGGTGCCTGCTGCGCGGGAGCGTGCAGGACTGGGTGGTGCGCACCGACGCGGTCACCCGGGTCCTCGGCGCCTCCGAGAGGTCGCTGCCGGAGGTGGCCTGGTCACCGGTGACGAAGCTCGGCCTGGGATCCGCGCTGCGCCGGGTCGCGGACGCCGGCGAGCGGTGCCTGCTGCACCTGGTCGACGGCAGCCGTCACGAGGTGGTGCTGCGTCGGGTCGGTGCCGACTTCGTCGAGGCGGCCGTGGGGGAGGGGCGGGTGCAGCTGTTCGCCTTCACCGCCCTGGCCGCGGTCCAGAGCCGCGACTGACCGCGGTCCGGCCGATCCCGGTCAGGTCGCGTCGGCGTCGTACGGCGGGAGCTCGCCGGCCTCGAGGGGGCGCAGCCCGCGGCGGCGGGGAGTGACCTCGTCCCGGTCGGCCTCCTCCATCGCCTCGACGATGTGCTTGCGCACAATGGTGCGGGGGTCGAGGTCGCGCAGCTCGAGGTCGGCGTACTCAGGACCGAGCTCGTCGCGCAGCTCGTCGCGCGCGGCGTTGGCGAGGGTGCGGACCTTGCGCACCATCTGCCCGGCCTGACGGGCGAGCTCGGGGAGCTTGTCCGGGCCGAACACCAGCACGGCCACGAACGCGATGACCGCAAACTCCGGCAGACCGACCCCGAACACGGGTCAGAACTTACTGGTGGGGGTGAGCCCGAGCTGCATCCCGGCCAGCCCGCGGCTGCGACCCGAGAGCTGTCCGGCGACCTCGAGCAGCACGGCGGCCGCGGGCGCGGTCGGGTCGGCGTCGACGATCGGCTTGCCGACGTCGCCGCCCTCGCGCAGCGAGGTGTCGAGCGGCACCCGGCCCAGGACCGGCACCGAGTAGCCGAAGCGCTCGGAGAGCGTGGCCGCGACCCGGTCGCCACCGCCGCTGCCGAAGATCTCGAGCCGGTGCTCCGGCTCGCCGGACTCGGCACAGTGCGGGCAGAGCAGGAAGCTCATGTTCTCCACGACGCCCGCGACCCGCTGGTGCATCATCGAGGCCATCGTGCCGGCGCGCTCCGCGACCTCGGCCGCGGCCTCCTGCGGCGTGGTGACGACCACGACCTCGGCGCCGGGGAGGTGCTGGCCCAGGGAGATGGCGACGTCGCCGGTGCCGGGCGGCAGGTCGAGCAGCAGGACGTCGAGGTCGCCCCAGTAGACGTCGGCGAGCATCTGCACGAGCGCCCGGTCCAGCATCGGGCCGCGCCAGGCGACCACCTGGTCGCGACGGGGCTTGAGCATGCCGATCGAGATGACCGAGACACCGCTGGCGGTGGGGACCGGCATGATCAGGTCGTCGACCTGGGTGGGGCGGGAGTCGGCCACGCCGAGCATGGCCGGGACGGAGTGGCCGTAGATGTCGGCGTCGACCACGCCGACCTTGAGCCCCTGCTTGGCCATGGCCAGGGCCAGGTTCACGGTCACCGAGGACTTGCCGACGCCGCCCTTGCCGCTGGCGATGGCGAACACCTTGGTGAGGTTGCCCGGCTGGGCGAAGGGGATCTCGCGCTGGGCCTGACCGCCGCGGAGCATCTCCTGCAGGCCCGCTCGCTGCTCGGCCGTCATGACGCCGAGCTGGAGGTCGACCCCGGTGACGCCCTCGACCCGGGTCACCGCGGCGGTGACGTCACGGTTGATCGTGTCCTTGAGCGGACAGCCCGCCACGGTCAGCAGCACCGTGAGGTGCACGACGCCCTGGTCGTCGACCTCGACCGAGTCCACCATGCCGAGGTCGGTGATCGGTCGCTTGATCTCGGGGTCGTTGACGGTGGCCAGGGCCGCGTGGATCCGGTCGAGGAGGGGGGTAGTCATGATGTCCCGATTCTATGCGGTGGGCACCAGCGCCGAGCTCGCGGTGTCAGCGTCCGGCCGCGTGGAGCGCGACAGCCGGCACGCAGACCCGGACGTCGTCGTCGGGGAGCCCGAAGACGGTGCGCACCGCGCGATGGTCCGAGGGAGTCAGGGGCATCACCCGGGACTCCAGGGGCGTCAGCTCCGACGAGTGCAGCAGGTAGTCGATGCGGATGCGGGGCCGGAACGCCGGGATCGTCGCGCCCTCACCCGCGCCCACCTCGGCGAAGGAGTCCGCGAGCAGCGGCCGGGTCATGCCGATCACGGGTGAGCCCGGCACGGTGTTCAGGTCGCCCCCGAGGATGACCGGCAGGTCCTCACGGGCCAGGACCTCGTTGATCGCGCGCATCTGCCGGAGCCGCAGGGGGAAGTACCCGTCCTGCAGGTGGGTGTTGTAGACCGCGATCCGGGTCCCGCCGACGTCGACGACGGTGCGCAGCAGCCCGCGTTGCTGGGCCCCGGGCGCCGTAGGGAGCAGGGTGTTGCGCGAGGACACGATCGGGTAGCGGGAGAGCGTCATGACGCCGTAGTCGCCGCCGTCGGACGGATGGTCGTTCACCCCGAACGCCGCGTGCATGCCGAGGGTGGCCTCCAGTGCGGCGGGCTCGTCCACGTTCCTCACCCGGCCGCGGTTGCGGGAGACCTCCTGGAGCAGCACCACGCCGGAGTCCCACGACCCGACCGCCCGTGCGAGGTCGTCGAGGCGCAGCCGGCCACCGGCCAGCCCGGAGTGGATGTTGAACGTCGTGACCGCGAGACCGTCAGCACCCTCGAACCGGACGCACTTCTCGGGTCCCTGTGCCGGGCTGATCGGGGCGGGGGCAGGGAGGATCGCCTGGGGTGCCGGCCCCGCGGGGAGTGGGGTGGGTGCCGAGGTGGCACCCACCCGTGACACGGGACTCTCGTCGTCAGCCTTGCTGCGCTGCCGGTGGACGGCCGCCAGCGTCACGATGAGGACGGCGACGACGGCCAGCACCACGACCGTGCGGCGCTGCGCGACGTCTGGCTCGTCCGGTGGGCTCACTCGTCACCCGGGCGGGCCGCCTCGGCGCGCGACCGGTCGTCCAGCTCGGCCAGCAGCGAGCGGAGCTCCGAGCGCAGGAAGTCGCGCGTCGCCATCTCGCCGACCGACATCCGCAGCGAGGCGACCTCGCGGGCCAGGAACTCCATGTCGGCGTGGGCCCGGGTGTTCGCCTGGCGGTCCTGCTCGGCGATCACCTTGTCCCGCGACTCCTGACGGTTCTGCGCGAGCAGGATGAGCGGTGCGGCGTACGACGCCTGCAGGCTGAGCATCAGGGTGAGGAAGATGAACGGGTAGTCGTCGAACCGCAGGCTCTCGGGCGCGAGCAGGTTCCAGCCCACCCAGATCAGCACGAAGGCGGTCATGTACAGCAGGAACCTGGCGGTCCCCATGAACCGGGCGAACTGCTCGGCGAAGACGCCGAAGGCGTCGGAGTCGTAGGCCGGTCGGCGCACCAGCGACCGGCGTGTCTCCTTCGGCTGGTCGAGCCGCGCCCGCGGCGCGCGTGCCTCAGCCACGGCCCACCCCCGGACGGGCGTCACCCGGCCGCAGCGCCTGCTCGCGCCAGTTCTCCGGCAGCATGTGGTCGAGGAGGTCGTCCACGGTCACGGCGCCGAGGAGCCGGCCGTTGTCGTCCACCACGGGGGCCGCGACCAGGTTGTACGTCGCGAGGTGCGCCGCGACCTGCTCGATCGAGGCCGAGGGACGCAGCGGTGCCATCGAGTCGTCCAGGGCGCCGGCCACCAGGGTGGACGGGGGCTCCCGCAGCAGCCGCTGGATGTGGGCGACGCCGAGGAACTTGCCGGTCGGCGGCTCGAGCGGCTGCCGGCAGACGAAGACCATGGCGGCCAACGAGACCGGGAGGTCGGGGTTGCGGACGTGCGCCAGGGCATCGGCGATCGTGGCGTCCGGGCCCAGGATCACGGGTTCCGGGGTCATCATCGCGCCGGCCGTGTGCTCGGCGTACGACATCAGCCTGCGGACGTCCTCGGCCTCCTCGGGCTCCATCAGCTCCAGCAGCGTGGCCGCGGTGGCGGGCGGCAGGTCCGCGATCAGGTCGGCCGCGTCGTCGGGGGACATCTCCTCGAGGATGTCGGCGGCCCGCTCGGAGTCGAGGTGCTCCAGGATCTCGACCTGGTCCTCCTCGGGCAGCTCCTCCAGCACGTCCGCGAGCCGCTCGTCGTCGAGGGCCGCCACGACGGCCGTGCGCCGCTCCACCGGCAGGTCGTGGATCATGCTGGCCGCGTCGGCGGGCCGCATCTCGTTGAGGGCGGCGATCAGGTGGGTCGCCCCCTGGGACTCCTCGCGTCCGATCAACCCCTCGACGTCGCGCCACTCGACGACGTGGGTCTGGCCACGTCGGCGCAGCCCCTTGGCCGGCTCCTGCACCGCCACCCGGGACAGGACCCAGTCGCGGTTGCGCGCCTGCTCCATGCCCACGTCGTAGACGGTGCCGGTCACGCCGATGCTGGGGATGCGGACCGTCCGGTCGAGCATCTCGCCGATGACGAGCGTCTCGGTGGAGCGCTGCTCGAAGCGGCGCATGTTGAGCAGGCCGGTCGTGTAGACCTGACCGCTGTCGATGTTGGTGACCCGGGTCATCGGCACGAAGATCCGGCGCCGCCCGAAGACCTCCGCCACCAGCCCGAGGACCCGCGGCTGGTTGACCTCCGAGCGCACCGCAGCCACCAGGTCGCGGACCTTCCCGACCTGGTCGCCCAGGGGGTCGAAGATCGGCAGCCCGACGAGGCGGGCGGCGTAGACGCGGATGGGGGCGGTGGTCACGGGGTCACGCTACCGGGACCCTGTGGGCGGACACGTCAGATCCCGGCCCGCACCGACCGCTCCACCTATACTGCTCGCATGCGTGCACGGGCCGGCCAGACGATCTCGATGTGGGTGCTGGTCGCAGCACTCGCCGGTGCGCTGACCGCCTGCGGCGACGACGGGGACACGGCCGTTGACGCGGGGACCTCCCCGAGCAGCTCCTCGGCCGCATCCAGCCCGAGCGAGCCCGGTGCCACCGAGTCCTCCGCCGCCCCGACGGGGCCGCGGTGTGCCGCGATCTGGAAGGGCGGCGCGACGTTGCCCGCGACCTACCAGGGCTGCGTGCAGGATGGCCAGTACGTCGCGAGGGACACCCTCGGGTGCTCGTCGGGCCAGCGGATCATCCGCTACGGGGACCACTTCTACGCCGTGCTGCACGGCCGGATCTACGAGACCGAATCGGTGCTCGACAAGGATCGCGGGTACCGTGCTGCGGTCGCGGTCTGCCGCGGCTGAGCTCCACCGCTTGCCCGGTCTCGGACCGGCGTCGACGAGCGTGACCAGATGATCGAGGGGAAAGCTATCCATGACCGCCAGGCTGTTCGTCGTGCTCATGATCTGTCTCGGGCTGTCCGTCCCGGCTGAGGGTGCCGTGGCAGCGGACAAGTTCACGCCCGCGCCGGGCGTGACCTTCAACAGCCCGCTCGGCAGCGCGGCCACCCAGAACGCGATCTTCAACAAGATCACCCGCTCGATCAACGCCTCGCCCCAGGGCAGCAACATCCGGATCTTCAGCTGGAACTTCCTGACGCGCACCGGCACCGACGCGCTGCTGCACGCGCAGCGCCGCGGCGTCCGCGTGCAGCTGATCATGGCGAAGGGCAACCTCACCGAGATCGACAACCGGCCGTTCCAGCGGCTGCGTGCCGGACTGAAGGCGGGCAACAAGAACCGCAAGCCGAGCCGGCACAGCTGGGCTCGGATCTGCAAGGGCTCGTGCCGCGGCCAGCACGGGGTGGCGCACTCGAAGTTCTACCTCTTCTCGCACTCCGGCAAGGCGAAGCGGGTCGTGATGCAGGGGTCGGCCAACTACACGGTGGCCTCGGCGCGCAACCAGTGGAACGACGTCGTCACCCACGTGGGGCAGCGCAAGCTGTACCGCTACGCCGTCGAGGTGTTCAAGCAGGCCGCGAAGGACCAGCCGGTCAAGCCTCCCTTCATCTCCCGGACCTTCGGCTCCACCCGGCTGATGTTCTTCCCCGACACCGGCAAGAACGTCGGCGACCCGGTGATGCAGCTGCTCAACCAGGTCCGGTGCCGCCGAGCCACCAACACGCCGAACAACCGGACGGTCCTGCGCATCGCGCCCGACGTCATCCGCGAGGACCGGGGCATGAAGCTGGGCCGCAAGCTGCGCTCGCTGTGGCAGGACGGCTGTGACATCAAGATCGGCTACACCGTGCTCGGCAAGGACATCGCCCGCATGCTGCGCGACCCCAGCGGTCGCGGCCCGGTCCCGCTGCGCCACCTGGTCCAGGACGCCAACGGGGACGGCCAGTTCGACAACTACTTCCACCTCAAGGCGATCTCGATCGTGGGTCACATCGGGGGCGACCGGGCCGACTACGTCACGCTGAACGGCTCGGCGAACATGTCCGGCAACAGCAAGATGAGCGACGAGAACGTCGCGATCTACCACCGCAAGGGCACCACGTTGAAGTACCAGGCCCACATCAACTACTGGTACGACAACTTCCCGAGCACCTCGAGCCGCCTGATCTTCGGTCGTGGCGCCAACTACGTGGTCGAGGGCCAGGACGGCGAGCTGCTCGCCCGTCGCTCCGCGGTCAACCCGTTCGCACACATGGACATGGACTGAGCGCGGCCCCGTGGCGGATCTGAGTGCCCGCGTACGCCGGGTGGACGACCGCGGGATCCTCGTGTGGGCCGGCAGGGAGCGCGTCGTCGACGTGCTCTTCGGGGGCCACCGGGTGTGGTCGTTCTGGACGCACCGCGACACCGAGCGGTCGGCGGCCGGCCTGTCGAGGCTGGCCACCTGGCCGCGCTCGATGGCCAAGTACCTCGACGGTCACGCCCGCGTGGTCGTCCAGGACTCGGCCACCGGGGAGGTGCTCTTCGACGAGCAGGTGACGTTCGGAGACAGTGCTGACGAGATCCGCTTCGTCGACGAGCGGGGCGTCGAGCTGGGCATCGACAAGTCCGGGCGGATGGTCCCGACGTTCGCGACCCGGAGCAGCGCGGACGTCGCAGCCCTGGTCGACGCCGTCGAGGTCGTGCTCGGCGCCCTGGCCGACGCAGGCGTGCGGCCGTTCCTGGCCTACGGCACGCTGCTGGGTGCGGTGCGGGAGGGCGCGGTCCTGGGCCACGACTCCGACGCCGACGTCGGCTACGTCAGTGAGCACACCTGCCCCGTGGACGTGATCCGCGAGTCGTTCCGCCTCCAGCGGGCGATCACGAAGCTCGGGTGGCGCACGTCCCGCTACAGCGGCCTCGCCTTCAAGATCGAGGTCCCCGAGGAGGACGGGGTGATCCGCGGCCTCGACGTGTTCGGCGGCTTCATGGACGGCCACCGGCTCTACCTCATGGGTGAGGTGGGCGTCGACTTCGACCCCGCGTGGCTGCACCCCCTGACGACCTGCCGGCTCGAGGGCCGGGAGATGCCGGTCCCCGCCCGTCCGGAGAAGCTGCTCGAGGCGATGTACGGGCCGAGCTGGTCGGTGCCCGACCCGGCGTTCCAGTTCTCGACCCCCGAGCGGACCGTCCGGGCACTGGACGAGTGGTTCCGCGGCACCCGACCGATGGTGAAGCACTGGCAACGGCGCGCGGCCGCGGGCGGTCGCGAGCTGCCCAACGGGTACTCCGGCCTCGCCCGCGTGGTCGGCGAGCGCGCCCTGGACACGGGCGCGCAGGTCCTCGACGTCGGGGCGGGCCGGGGACGCGACAGCCTCTGGCTGGCCCGGCAGGGCCTGCCGGTCACGGCGTACGACTTCGTGCCGCGCGCGCTGCGGGCCGTCGGCGCGCAGGCCGAGATCGAGGGCCTCGACCTCGAGGTCCGGCTGCTGAACCTGACCGAGTGGCGTTCCGTCTTCGCCGAGGGCGCCCGGCTGGCACACGACCCCCGGCCCCGCGTGATGATGGCCCGCCACGTCCTGGAGGCGACGTCGATCGCCGGCCGGGAGTCGCTGGTGCGGTTCGCCTCCATGGCGCTGCGAGGCGGCGGGCGGCTGTACGCCGACTTCCACCTCGGCGCCCAGGTGCGCGAGCTGCCCTGGGCGGTGGGCGCCGTCGATCCCGAGCGGCTGGCCGCGCTGGCCCGGCGCGCCGGGGCGCACGTGGTCGAGGTGGACGAGGTGCCGGTCAAGAAGGGTCCGCCGGTGATGAGACTCATGGGAGAGTGGTGAGCGTGGCAGTCAGAAATCCCCTGCGCAGGGTGGCCAGTGCCGATGCGGTGGCGCGGCTGGAGCAGCGGGTCCAGGACCTCGAGGCTGACATGGCCGAGCTGAGGCGGCACAACCTCCGGCTCGCCGAGCTCGCCGACGTCGTGCAGGAGCTCCTGGTCCCGATGGCGTCTCGCGACGAGGAGGTCATCAGGGCGGCCATCGATCGATTCCACGAGAGCATGTAGTGGTCGAACGGATCTTCGTCCACATCGGGTTGCCGAAAACCGCCACGTCGTACCTGCAGACCATCATCTGGTCCAACCGGGACCGGCTCCGCGAGGCGGGAGTGGTGGTTCCCGGCGCCCAGCGTCGCGACCACCTGTGGGCGTCGCGGACGGTGCGTGGTGACCGCCACGCGGCATCGGCGCCCGAGGAGCACCGCACGGCCTGGTCCCGGATGCTCGAGGAGCTGGAGCAGTCGAGCGGCACCGGTCTGATCAGCCACGAGTTCTTCGCCGCCGCGTCCCGCAAGGAGGCGCGGGCGATGGTCGAGGCGCTGCCGACGCCGGACGTCCACCTGGTGGTGACCGCGCGCGAGCCGCTCGGCCTGTTCGCCGCGAGCTGGCAGGAGAGCCTGAAGAACGGCGAGACCGTGCCGCTGGCCGACTACGCCCGCAAGGTCTCCAAGAGCTCCAACGCCATCTGGAACTGGCGCACGCTCGACCTGCGGCTGGTCCTCCAGCGCTGGAGCGCCGCGGTGCCGCCCGAGCGCATCCACGTGCTCGTGCTGGATCCGACCGCTCCCCGGGACGACGTGTGGCGACGCTTCGCAGGGATCGTCGACTTCGACCCGGACAGCTGTGACCTGTCCGGGAGCTTTCCGAACACCTCGATGGGCATCGTCGAGGCCGAGGCCCTGCGCCGCATCAACACCCGTCTCGAGGGCTTCAAGAAGGCGTTCGACAAGGGTGTGTTCATCCGGACGTTCCTGGCCGACGAACGCCTCGTGCCGCGGCGCGGCGACCGGTTCTGGCCGGAGCCGGACCAGATCGAGGAGTGCCGGCGACGCGCGCACGACGCCGTGGACCTGCTGACCTCGGGCTCCTTCGACGTGGTGGGCGAGCTGGAGCACCTGCTCGTCCCCGAGCACCTGGAGGACCGCCGGTCGGCCGACTCGGTCACCGACTCCGAGGTGGCCGAGGTGGCGCTCGACCTGGTGGCCGTGATGCTCGGCGACGTACGCCGGCTGCGCCGCCGCGCGGCGGCCGACGAGGACGCCGAGCCGGGGCTGCGTTCGATCGTCAGGCGCAAGCGGCGCCGTCGGGACGCCTGACCGACGCCGTCACCGCGCGCGCCGGGGGCCACCGGGCAGCCGGTCCCGCAGCCGGTTGCCCCGGCCGTGGTCCCGCGCGTCACCCTGCGCGGACTCGACGGCGTGGAAGGCCCGCTTGGGCTGCTCCCGCACCTCCGCCAGCCGGGCGTCGAGCTGCGCCCGAGCCTCCGCGGTGAGCTCCCGCGGGACGTGCCCGCCGCGGGTCGGGTCGCAGGTCTCGAGCATCCCGAGCTCGGAGAGCGTCTCGACGTCGTCGCGCGTGGTGGCCTCGTAGATCCGCCGCAGGTACTTCTGCATGAGCTCGGGATCGAGGTCCTTCTTCACCAGCGCGCCCAGGGCGTCCGCGGTGATCCCTCGGTTGGGGCGGTACTGGGCGCGCCCGGCCGAGGACAGGGCGATCCACTTCCGGGCGAACTCCTCGCCGGAGATGGCGTCGTAGTGGAGGAGCCGCAGCGCGGGGTGGCTGAAGGCATCGACGATGTTGCCCGACGCGTCGACGGCGTTGTGGAGCGTGAGCTGCAGCCCGGAGCTCGGGCGGACGCCCGACTTCCCCTTGATGTGCCCGTGGAAGTACGACGCGTTGGACGGGTTGTCGATCAGCCCGAGGGTGAACAGCAGGTTGAGGTCGTGCTCGTCGAGCAGCGGCTTGAAGAGGGTGGGCACCGCGTCGACGTGCCACTGGCTGACCGCCTCCATCGGGGTCAGCCGGAGAGCGCCGGAGCCGGCAGGGACCTCGGCGAGCAGTGCCGGGTCGACGCAGGCGACCTCGTCCCCGTCGATGTGCAGGAGCCACTCGGCCCAGGGGAGGTCGCGCAGCAGGTGCAGGACGACGTTCGCGTTGATCCGCTGCCGCACGTTCAGGCCGGCGGGCCGGTCGTCGAGCCACCAGCCGGAGCGTCCCGTGGGGACGCACGTCACGTGCGGGTGGGCGTCCAGCTCGGCCTGCACCTCGCGCTGCCCGGCCTCCTTCGGAGCGTCCAGGAAGACGACCATGTGGTCCACCCCGGACGCCAGGTTCGCTGCCACGAACCGGCGCACGTTGGGCAGGGAGTCCCTGATGGTGGAGGCCGTGAGCAGCATGGCCGGGAGCCTAGCGAACGCCCGCCCGGGGCCTTTCGCGCGATGGCCCCGAGGTGTGGGTCCTGTGTTAACGTCCCGTGGTGCCCCTCCCCGTCCACCGTGCACCCGGTTCGTCGCGCCCCCAGCGCCTCGTCGCGCTCACGGTGCTGGTCTGCCTGACGGTGCTGGCGGCAGTCGTCGCGGTCCTCACCCTGCGTCCGGATCCGGCGCCGACGGCCGCCGAGCTGCGGCCGGCCGGGGCCACCCGCGCCACCGAGGTCGCCTCGCCGCGCAGCAGCGTCGAGACGGTGGGCCAGCGGACGCGGCCCATGCGCGTGGTGTCCGGGACGCTGTTCAAGCGCTTGCCGCCGCCCGCGCCGGAGAAGCCCGAGCCCGCGAAGACCGCGAAGACCGAGAGCGAGCCGCCGCAGCCCTCGAGCGCCCCCTTCGACGTCCGGATCGGGACCTTCAACGTGCTGGGCAGCCAGCACACGACCCCGTCCGGGGATCGCAAGAACTTCCCGCCTGCCTCGGTGCGCAGCGCGGGCGCCGCGCGGCTGATCGCCAAGCACGGCGTCGAGGTGCTCGGGACCCAGGAGCTCCAGGACGACCAGCTGCGCGCGCTGCAGGCCCGCACCGGCATGGCCGCCTATCCCGGCCTGTCGTGGGGCACCGTCGAGACCGACAACTCGATCCTCTACGACCCCGACCGGTTCGAGTTCGTCTCGGGCAGCAAGTTCACGGTCACCTTCGTGGGCCGACCGCGGCCGCAGCCCATCCTGCGCCTGCGCGACAAGGCCACGGGCCGCGAGTTCTACGTCGTCAACACCCATCCCTCGCCGGGAGGAGGTCGGGCCCTCGTCGAGCGCCGCAACGCGCAGGCGACGACGGTCTCGGTCATCCGGGAGCTGCAGGCCAGCGGCCTGCCGGTCTTCACCACCGGTGACATGAACGACCGCGCGGAGTTCTACTGCCACGTCGTCGTCCCTGCCGGCCTGAGCGCCCCCAACGGCGGCAGCACCGCCAACGGGTGCCACCCGCCGCCGATGCCGTTGCCGGTGGACTGGGTGGTCGGCAGCGGGGCCACCTGGAGCGGCTACTGGAGGGATGTGTCATCGACCCAGCAGCGGATCAGCGACCACATCTTCGTCAGTGCCCTCGCGCATGTCGAGTGAGCCAGCCCGGTCCTCGTCGCACGCCCAGCAACCCGTCGGACCCGCCGGTCCGGGGAGTGCGCGCCTGAGCTTCCGGTCGGACATCCAGGGGATCCGGGCGCTGGCCGTCCTCCTGGTGATCGTCCACCACCTCGGTGGCCACGGGATCTCGGGCGGCTTCATCGGGGTCGACGTGTTCTTCGTGGTGTCGGGCTTCCTGATCACCTCGCTCCTGGTCCGTGAGGTCGACCGCACCGGGCGGGTCTCGATCGTCGACTTCTACGCGCGCCGGGCCCGCCGGATCCTCCCGGCCGCCACGGTCGTCACCCTCGCCACCGTCGTCGGCTCGACGGTGCTGCTCGCGATGCTGCGCACCCAGACCGTCATCACCGACGCGGTCTGGGCCACGCTCTTCGCCGCGAACGTGCGGTTCGCGATGGTCGGGACGGACTACTTCGCGCAGGGTGAGCCACCCTCGCCGCTCCAGCACTACTGGTCGCTGTCGGTGGAGGAGCAGTTCTACCTCGTCTGGCCGGTGATCATGCTCCTCTGCGCCGTCTGGGCCCGGCGCCGGAGCCGTTCGGCCGGTCGACTCCTGTCCGTCGTCGTGCTGGCGACGCTCGTCGCAGCGTCCCTGGCGTGGTCGATGTGGGCGACCTACCACTCGCCGACCACGGCGTACTTCTCCACCTTCGCCCGCGCCTGGGAGCTCGGCGTGGGCGCCGGGTGCGCCCTTCTCCTGTCCGGGGGGCGCTGGCGCCCGCCGGCGGCGGTCTCGGCGACGCTGCCGTGGATCGGCCTGGCGGCGATCGGCTTCGCGGCGTTGTGGCTGACGCCTCGCACTCCCTTCCCGGGCATCGTGGCGACCGTGCCGGTGCTGGGCGCTGCGGCGCTCATCCTGGGTGGGGCGCACGGCCGGCCGACCGTGGTCGGACGCGTCCTCTCGTCGCGGCCCGCGGTACGGGTGGGGGACTGGTCCTACTCGCTGTACCTGTGGCACTGGCCGGTGATCATCCTGGTGCGCAGCCAGGTCGGCCCCCAACGCTTCAACGCCCCGGCGTTCCAGCTCGCCGTGCTGGTCCTCGTCTTCGTGCTCAGCTGGGCGACGTACCGCTGGGTGGAGACGCCGTTCCGCAGCGGCCACCGCTGGCGGGTGCCGGTCCGGGCGCTCGCGATCTACCCCAGCTGCCTGGCGCTGGTCTTCGTCGGGGTGTTCGCCAGCGACCAGACGCTGCGCTACCGGCTGGGGGAGTTCGGGAACGATCCGGCGATCTCCACCTCGGACTACCCCTCGGGGAAGCTGGCCCACGACTCGTACGTCGCTCTCGTGGAGGCGTCCGTGCTGGCCGCCCGCGACGGGCGCGCGGTGCCGAGCAAGCTGCAACCGCGTCTGCTCGGGCTGCGCGAGCAGACGGCGTCGCTGGGCGACTGCGACTACCGGACGGGGACCCGCACGCTGTGCCCGGTGGGTGACCCTCGTGCCGACCGCACGATCGTCGTGACCGGGGACTCCCACGCACGCGCGCTCTCGCCGGCCGTCGACGCCCTGGGTCGCGAGTACGGCTACAAGGTCTATGTGCTCGTCTACAGCGGCTGCATGGCCAGCACCCTGGAGGAGATCGACCACCTGACCGGCCGCACCTGGGGAGCGTGCCAGGACTTCAAGGCCTGGGTCACGGACACGGTCTCCTCACTGCACCCGGACTTCGTGCTGGTGTCGAGCTCGTACGGCCGGTTCGTGGATCCGGAGACCGGCGACGTCTCCTCGCCCGGCGGCGACCTCGACCACTACCTCGCCACGTTGCGCACCGGCTTCCAGCAGGAGTTCGCGACGTTCAAGGAGTCCGCCGACCAGGTCTACGTCATCGGCAACACCCCGAAGCTGCCTCGGGAGACCGGCGTGTGCCTCAGCCACGGTGACCCCGACCTGGGTGACTGTGCCTTCCGGCCCGGCCACCAGGCCACCGCGGTCGCCCACACGTCGTTCGAGGCGGCCAGGGACGCCGGGGTGGGCGTGGTCGACGCGCGCAAGTGGTTCTGTGCCGACGGGCTGTGCCCGTCGGTGGTCGGCAACTTCATCACGATGCGCGACTCCGAGCACATGACGCCCGACTACGCGCGCTGGCTGGCCACGCCGCTGGCGCGCGCGCTGGGCATCGGCGACGCCGGTTGACCGGACCGTCGGCGCGGTCGCGGCGGCGTGGACACGGGCCTCCACGGGGCCTGTCATAACTACACGTCTGTAGTTATCCGGAACGCGTTGCCACGATGCGCATGGTGCTGATGTGATGTGTGTGATCAAGGAATCCGGGCGTCGTCCTGGGTCCCCTCGAGGCACCAGGAGTCGGCACCGTGAGCCCCCATTCAGCAGCGCTTGGCGCGCGATCTTCCCTCGTCCACCGGACCCTTGCCGCCACGGCAGTCCTGGCCGTCGGCTTCAGCGGACTCGTCACGGGCAGCCCCGCCCAGGCCTCGACCGACGGAGCGCCGGCCCAGGTGGTGATGGTCCAGGCGAACATCAAGACCGGCATGACGGTCGAGAAGTTCCAGTCCGACGTGCGCGCCGTGCTCGCCCCGCGTCCGGACTTCGTCACCTACAACGAGGTCCCGATGCGCCAGGACGGCGTCCTGGCGCCGGCCGACTACGACATCTGGCGCACGCCTGGCCGCTACAAGGGCGCGACGCCGGTCGCCTGGCGCACCGACACCTGGACCCGGGTCGACCAGGGCACCCAGCGGATCAGCAACTACCGCGAGATCCCGCCGAAGCGGCACACCATGCTCGGCCTGCGCTTCGCCAACTGGGTGACCCTGCAGTCCGCCGACGGCCGGACCGTCTCGGTGGTGTCCGCCCACGTCGCCCCCCTCGTCAACGGCATGCCCGACCTCCGTCGCGGCACGGTGCGCAGGATCGGCGCGCTCGTCACCCAGCTCAAGGCCCGCGGTCCGGTCTTCGTGGGCGGGGACTTCAACGTCCACTACCGGTCCAGCTCCTACCCGCGAGACGTGCTCACCGCCGACAGCATGGTGCCGACGTACGACGCCATGGGCAGCTACTTCCCGACCGGCGACCACCGGGGCGCGACCATCGACTACGTGTTCGCCACCGCGGACGACCAGATCCAGGTGGTCAGCCAGCACCCCGTCGAGCTCAACTCCGACCACAACGCCGTCGTCGCCGGACTCTCCTGGACCGTCGACGCTCCCGGTCAGACGACCGTGGTGCGCAACAACCCCACCGGCACGAACGCGGAGCAGCGCGTCGTCCTCAACGAGGCCGTCGGCGTCGTGCGCGACGCGACCGCCGGCGAGACCGTCGACCTGGTGACCACCGGCCTCGAGCGTCCCAAGGTCGTCCGGGTCCTCCGGGCCGCCGTGGACCGTGGGGTCTTCGTGCGGGTCCACACGCTCAGCGAGGTGCTCACCCCGCGCGAGAAGGCGCTGATGTCCGCCATCGGTAAGTCGTCCGGCTCCGGCACCGGCGTCCGCCAGTGCCTGGGCTCCTGCCGCGACGCGTGGTACGCCGGGAACGGGCCGCGCACGATGATCCTGCGCCGTGACACGAGCGGGACCCCGGTCCAGCGGGTCGACGTGAACCGACTCCTCGACACCACCGTCATCGCGACCCGGAGCAGGGCCACGCTCAACGTCGGCAACGTGAGCCTGACCCAGGCGGCGGACCTGGTCGCGAGCCTGGACTCCTCGGCGAAGTAGCCCCGGACGCCCCGGCCGGCGCGGCGCCGGCGGCCGATACAGTCGGGCCCATGCCTCACCCCCCGCTCTTCGTGCACATCGGACTGCAGAAGACCGGCACGTCCTACCTGCAGAGCATCTTCTGGGCGAACCAGGAGGAGCTGGCCGCGCAGGGGCTCGACCTGGTGCCGTCCACCAAGCGCGCCGCGTTCCACACGATGCTCCGGGTGCGTGAGCGCTACCAGCCTGACCTCGACCCGCCGGCCGTCCGGGGCGCCCTCCAGCGCTTCGAGCGCGAGCTCGCGAACGCCCCGGGCACCCGTGCGCTGCTGAGCCAGGAGTCGCTGTCGTCCTGCACCCCCGCGCAGGTCAAGACGTTGCTGGAGGCGTGCGGGGACCGTGAGGTCCACGTCGTGCTCACCGTGCGCGACCTCGGCCGCCAGCTGCCCTCGGCGTGGCAGGAGAACCTGCGCGCCGGTGGCTCCGTGCCCTACGAGAAGTACCTGCGCCGCCTGCGTCGCCAGTCGCGCGAACCCGGCTTCGGGGACCAGCGGCCCCAGTTCGACCCGCCGAACGTGCTCGCCCGGTGGGCAGCGCACGTCCCGGCCGAGCGCATCCACGTCGTGACCGTGCCCCCGTCGGGCAGCAGCCCGACGCTGCTGCTCGAGCGGTACTGCCGCGTGCTCGGGGTCGACCCGACGGCCCTGAGCACCGACGTCGTCGGCAGCAACACGGGGCTCGGTCGGCTGCAGAGCGAGGTGCTGCGCCGGGTCAATGCCGGCCTCGAGCCGGAGCTGCGCCGCCGTCAGGTGTACGGCGACGTCGGCAAGCGCTACTTCGCGGTCCGGGTGCTGGCTCGTCAGGAGCGTCGCGCGATCAGGGTGCCCACCCGCTTCGAGGGCTGGGTGCGCCAGCTGTCCGAGTCCCAGATCTCCGCGCTGGAGGAGGCGGGGTACTCCGTCGAGGGTGACCTCGCCGACCTGCGCAGCGCCGCGTCGGCCTTCTCCGAGGCGGAGCGTCCGCCCAAGGAACGAGAGGTGGCGGCGGCCGCCGTACGCGCCCTGGTGGACATGCTGACCCTGCGAGCGCGCAAGGACGAGGCGCCCGAGCCGGACGACGAGGGCGACGCAGCCACGCCGCTGGGGCGGGCCCGACGGGCCGCCGCCCGGGTGCGCGACCGGGTCGTCCCGGGTGGGATATCCCACTGACCGAGCTCGGTCCCGGCTGACCTACCGGCCGGTAGGATCGCAGCCGCTCACGCTCCCGACCGGAAGGACGCCCCATGGGCCGGCTCTGCGAGACCGAAGGACTCACCGACGACCAGACCGAGATTCTCAAGGCGGTCAGGTCCTTCGTGGAGAAGGAGATCCTGCCCGTCGCGACGGAGCTGGAGCACGCCGACACCTACCCCCAGGAGATCGTGGACGGTCTCAAGGAGCTGGGGATCTTCGGCCTGATGATCCCCGAGGAGTACGACGGCCTCGGTGAGTCACTGCTGACCTACGCCCTGTGCGTGGAGGAGATCGCCCGCGGCTGGATGAGCGTCTCGGGCGTCATCAACACCCACTTCATCGTGGCCTACATGCTGATGCAGCACGGCACCGAGGAGCAGAAGCGGAAGTACCTGCCCAAGATGGCCACCGGCGAGGTCCGCGGTGCGTTCTCGATGTCCGAGCCGGGGCTCGGGTCGGACGTGTCGGCGATCAAGACCAAGGCCACGAAGACTGACGACGGCTACGAGATCACCGGCCAGAAGATGTGGCTGACCAACGGCGGCACGTCGACGCTGGTGGCGGTGCTGACGAAGACCGACGAGGGCTCGGACTCGGTCTACAAGAACATGACGACCTTCCTGGTGGAGAAGGAGCCCGGCTTCGGCGAGACCGCCCAGGGGCTCACGATCCCGGGCAAGATCGACAAGATGGGCTACAAGGGCGTCGACACGACCGAGGCGGTCTTCGAGGGGCACCGGATCTCGGCCGACCAGATCCTCGGTGGCGAGCCGGGCAAGGGCTTCTACCAGATGATGGACGGTGTCGAGGTCGGCCGCGTCAACGTCGCCGCCCGCGCCTGCGGCATCGCCAACCGCGCCTTCGAGCTCGGCATCGCCTACGCCCAGCAGCGCGAGACGTTCGGCAAGCCGATCGCCGAGCACCAGGCGATCCTCTTCCGGCTGGCCGAGATGGCGACCAAGGTCGAGACCGCCCACGCCATGATGGTGCGCGCGGCGCGCCTGAAGGACCGGGGCGAGCGCAACGACGTCGAGGCCGGCATGGCCAAGTACCTCGCCGCGGAGTACTGCAACGAGGTCGTCGAGGACTCCTTCCGGATCCACGGCGGTTACGGCTACTCCAAGGAGTACGAGATCGAGCGCCTCTACCGCGAGGCAGCGTTCATGCTGATCGGCGAGGGCACCGCCGACATCCAGAAGATGATCATCGGCCGGAGCCTGCTGAAGGACTACAAGATCTAGCCCGGAGCCACTCGGCGAAGGCCCGGACCACGCGCTGCGTCGGTCCGGGCCTTCTGCTGTGCCGGGGCCCGGAATGAGGTCGACGTGCGCCACCACGGGATGCAAGGGTGGTGGGACCGACCTGAGGAGGAACGATGCCCGAATCGAACGGCGCGAACGAGGACCTGAAGGCGAAGATGCGGGAGGCCCTGGATCGCAAGAAGTCGAACGACCAGGGTGTCCAGCACGACGGGCCGGTCAAGGAGAAGGCGCACGGCTCCGAGGTCGTGGGTGGAGCTCCGAAGATGCACCGACGCAAGGCCGGTGGCGGCGGCTCGTGAGCCCGGCCCCGAGCCAGAGGAGGTCAGAGACCGGCCAGGTGTGAGCAGTCGTCGAGGCGCACGACGCTGCGGTTGTGAAATCGGTCGTCCTGCTCGAGCAGGGTGATGCCGCCGCTGCTGGCGCGCAGGTTCACGTAGTGGGCCGACTCCATCGGCATGCCGATCCAGGCGGCGACGACGAAGGTCAGCGCGAAGCCGTGCGTCACGACGACCTGGTGGGAGGCGGGCTCGGCCAGGACCGTCTGGACGGCCTCGTAGACCCGCGTCGCGAAGGCCCGCTTGGTCTCCGCGCCCTCGATGCCTTCGTGGTGCCCCATCCGGTCGCCGGCCGGGGGAGGGGGCACGAAGCGCGCGTCGAGCCAGGCCTGCTCGCGGCCCTCGGCCACGCCGTACGACTTCTCCCGCAGGCCCGCCAGCAAGGTCGGCCGGACGCCGAGTCGCCGGGCGATCGGCTCCGCTGTCTGCGCCGCCCGGGTCAGGTCGGACGAGTAGAGCCGAGGCGCAGCTCCCGCCGGCACGAGCTCCGCGACCCGGTCGGCGACGGCCTCGGCCTGCCGGAGCCCGCGCTCGGTGAGCTCCGAGTCGAACCACCCGCCGACGAGGCCGGACACGTGGTGCGTGGCTTCGGGATGGGTGATGACGTACAACCGACGCAACGGACCTCCTTGCGGTCGCCGGGGGTGCGGTCGCCACCGCGGTGCTTCCCCTCGGAAGCACCCTACGAGCCGCGCGGCTCAGGTCCGCCCTTATCCGCGGGGCAGCTCGCGCTGAGCGGCGCGGGGTCGCCTCACCGCCGGGCGTCGATGAGATGGCGCGTCGAGTGCGCCACGAACGACCCCTGGCGCCTGATCACGCCGTCGAGCTCCAGGAGCTTGTCGTGGTACCGGTCGACCGAGAAGTCGGGGACCCACCACACGCACTTGCGCAGGATCCACACGACCGCACCGACGTCGAGGAACTCCATCCGGCCGCGAGAGGTGCGCAGGTCGGTGACTGTCAGTCCCGCTTCTTCGGCCTGCGCGGCCTCACGCCGGGGGTCGCGGCCGAGCCGGTGCTCGGGAAGGGGGCCGAGGAAGAACTCGATCAGCTCGAACGCGGAGGCCGGTCCGACGTGCTGGGCGAAGTAGTGCCCGCCAGGCGCGAGCACGCGTCGGATCTCCCACCAGTCCGGCTTCACCGGGTGCCTGGCCGTGACCAGGTCGAACGACTCGTCAACGAAGGGCAGGGGGCCGCCCTGCTGGGTGTCGTGCACCTCGACGCCGCGCGGACCGAGTGCCTCCCGCGCGCGGCGGGCGTTGGGTGGCCACGCCTCGGTGACGCACATCCGCTCGGGCAGCACCGGCGCCTCCGCCACCACTTCGCCGCCGCCGGTGTCGATGTCCAGGGCGGACCCGGCCCGGGCCAACCGTCCCGCGAGCAGACGCGAGTAGCCCCAGGGTGGGCGCTGCTCGGTGGCGCGACCGTCGAGCCAGGCGAACCCCCAGCCCGTGATGTCCGCCGACTCGGCCTCGGCGATGAGCTCTTCGAAGGTCCGCATGGGCTCATCCTCCCGTGACGCCCAGGAACGCCGGAACAGGGCAGCACGGCAGGCCCGATCGCCCGGTGGGTGCCGGGTGATCAGGCCTGCCGGTGCTGCTGGCTGGTGTCAGTTGGTGTTGAGCCGGATGGTGCCGTGGGGTGTGACGAGGTAGCTGCGGCCGTGGGGTCCGTGCCATTCGTAGGTGCCGTCGGGTCGTCGCCGGTAGCGCCAGCGGCCACTGGTCTTGCAGCGGTGATGTCGCCGGCACAAGGGGGCGAGCTTGTCGGGTGCGGTCTGGCCCGGTGGTCCGCCGTCGTCGATCGGGACGTACGGCTGGATGTGGTCGAGGTCGGATCGCCGGGCGTCGACGGGGCACCAGGGGAAGACGCAGTGGCCGTCGCGGAGGATGACGAGCTCGGCCATCCACGCGGGTGGGTCGTGCGCGTCCACCGCGGTGGTCGTGGCGAGGTCGATGACCGGCTGGACCGTCACGCGGGAGCGGCCGACCCAGTCCTTGATCAGGTCGATGGTCGCCGGCCCGAGCCGCTCCACCGTGCCGGTCACGGTGCCGCCGTCGCCACGGCCAGGGCCTGCGGTCGTGGTGCAGCCGGTGGCGAGGTCGGCGAGGGAGAGGTGGAGGTAGAGCCGGGTCTTCGGCGGCCGCGGCTTCGCGGGGGCAGCGGGGACGTCGGGCTGCTGTCCGGTGAGGGTGAGGAGGTCGAGGGTGGCTTGTTGGGCGGCGATGACACCGAGTGCTTTGGTCTTGCGGATCTCGAGGTCGTCGGTGTCGCCGAGGGCCTTCAGCTGGGCGGCCTGGTCGCAGACCAGGTCGTGGAAGGCGGTGAGGTCGAGGGTGTCGCCGGCGACGTCGAGGTAGCTGGTGCCGTCGAACTGGCCGGGGTTGTCGTGGCGCAGGGTGACGTGCCAGCCGGCCTTGCCTTTCTTCTCCTTCTGGGCGATCAGGTCAGGGTCGAACTTGGCGATCGCGTGCGCGACGGTTGTCTCGACGGCCTTCCACCCGCACGAGGGCAGCCGGGGGGCGAGCTGCTCGTCGACGTAGGCGGCCGCAGCCTCGGAGAGCTGGTGGGTGGCCTGGGCGACCTGCCGCGCCTTGTACGGCTCGACCGCCAACTGCTGTACGAGCCGCCAGATCCGAGGGAGCCGGAACTGCAGGTCCAGCGCGTCCGCAATCAACGCCATCCCCGCGGTGGTGGAGATCCCCAGCGTCGCGGCGACGGGCCCGGGCGCGAACGCCGCGACCGCCGCGACCGCCGGTGTCCCGTCCCCACCCAGCGACTCGTCGGTCAGGAGGACGCTGGGGCCGCCCCAGGTCGCGACCCCGGTGTCCGCGGTGGCGGGGTGCAGGACGCACCACTGCAGGGCAAGGCGGAGCTTGCCCCGCTGGGCCGCGCGGGCCTCGGTGCGCTTGTGCTCGAGCAGCGCCAGCAGGCCGTCCGCGTCAAGGTCCTCGACCTCGACCGGCTCCCAGTTGGCGTCTGTTTCGAACATGTGTCCATTGTCTCAGAGGGCGCCGACATCCGTCCCTGCCTGTGGACGGTTCGTGGCCCATTCGGAGAAAATCGAAGGTAAAACTTTCGGACTCCAGAGCCGCCCATGGCCGGTGTTGGCCCCTCCTGCCGCGGACCGCAAGACCGGAAGCGGCGCCGAGCGCGGCGTACCTCTCCCCGTCGCTGCCAAGGACCGCAACCACCCACGTGCCGCAAGTCCTCCGGGGCCACTGGCGCCGGTGCCGCCCACCGCGTACCGGCAGGCCGGGAAGTGGCGCCGAGCGCGGCGTACCTCTCCCCGTCGCTGCCAAGGACCGCAACCACCCACGTGCCGCAAGTCCTCCGGGGCCACTGGCGCCGGTGCCGCCCACCGCGTACCGGCAGGCCGGGAAGTGGCGCCGAGCGCGGCATACCTCTCCCGTCGCTGCCGAGGACCGCAACCAGAAGTGACCCGCAGGCCCGGCGCGAACGACGAGTCGGGGTGCCCTCCGACCGTCCCAACCACCCCCGAGGGTGAGGTTTCCCACGAGTAACCCCACGCGCGGGACCGGTCCGACAGGATGGCCGGGAACGTCGTCGAGGATCAGGAGTGAGCATGCAGTTCGGTCGTAGCTACGAGGAGTTCGAGGTCGGCGCGACGTACAAGCACTGGCCCGGCAAGACCGTGACGGAGTACGACGACCACCTGTTCTGCCTGCTCACGATGAACCACCACCCGCTGCACATGGACACGAACTACGCCGAGCAGACCACCCAGTTCGGCAAGAACGTGGTGGTGGGCAACTACGTCTACTCGATCCTGCTCGGCATGAGCGTGCCGGACATCTCGGGCAAGGCGATCGCCAACCTCGAGATCGAGTCGCTGCGCCACGTGGCCCCGACGTTCCACGGCGACACGCTGTACGGCGAGACGCGGGTGCTCGACAAGTGGGAGAGCAAGTCCAAGGACGACCGTGGCGTGGTCCACGTGGAGACCATCGGCTACAACCAGGACGGCAAGGTCGTGTGCATCTTCCGGCGCAAGGTGATGGTCCCGAAGGACAGCTACCTCGCCGAGCGCGGCGGCGAGCAGCCGGGCCGCCCGACCCCGCAGCCGGACAAGAACTGGCCAGGCGAATAGCAAGTCGCGGGTGAGATTGTCCATCCCTCAAACGGGGGGTTGATTTTGCGCCTCACGTAGTCCATTTGGCATCGTCCGTCGGGTGAACGCCCAGACCCAGACCGCCCCGAGTCCCACCCAGGACCGCGGCTTCTTCGGCCAGCCCCGTGTCCTCGCCAACCTCTTCGGCGTCGAGATGTGGGAGCGGTTCAGCTTCTACGGCATGCAGGGCATCGTCCTGCTCTACCTCTACTACACCGCCTCACAGGGCGGTCTCGGGATGGACGAGGGGACCGCGAGCGCGGTCATCGGCGCGTACGGCGGCCTGGTCTACCTCGCGACCATCCCCGGCGCGTGGCTCGCGGACCGGGTCCTCGGCTCGGAGCGGACGCTGTTCTACAGCGCCTGCCTGATCATGGTCGGCCACGTCGCGCTCAGCGCGCTGCCCGGGTACGCCGGCGTGATCGCCGGCCTGCTGATGGTCGGGATCGGCTCAGGCGGCCTGAAGGCCAACGCGACCGCCCTCGTCGGCACCCTCTACGCCGAGGGGGACGAGCGGCGCGACGCCGGCTTCTCGATCTTCTACATGGGCATCAACCTGGGCGCGCTCTTCGGCCCGCTGCTGACCGGTCTGCTGCAGCAGGAGGCGGGCTTCCACATCGGCTTCCTGGCCGCCGCGATCGGCATGGCCCTGGGCCTGGCGCAGTACACGGTCGGCCGCAAGCAGCTCCCGGCGGAGGCGAACACCGTGCACAACCCGCTGCCGGCGAGCGAGCGCACCAAGGTCGTCGCGGTCGCCGTCGTGGCGCTGGTCGTCGTCCTCGCCCTGGTCTTCGCCGGCCTGGTCACCGCCGAGAACCTCGCGACCTGGGTGCTGGTCCTCACCGCCGTCGGCGCGGTGCTGCTGTTCCTGCGGATCGTCTCCAGCAAGAAGATCGACACCGTCGAGCGCGGCCGCGTCTGGGCGTTCGTGCCGATGTTCCTCGCGAGCACGGCGTTCTGGTCGCTCTACCAGCAGCAGTTCACCGTGGTGACGATCTACTCCGACAAGCGCCTGGACCGCGACCTCTTCGGCTGGGAGATGCCGGTCTCGTGGGTGCAGTCGATCAACCCGGTCTTCATCATCGTGCTGGCCCCGCTGTTCGCGGCGCTGTGGACCCGGCTCGGCAGCCGGCAGCCGTCGACCCCGATGAAGTTCGCGCTGGGCACGGCGATCATGGGTGTCGCGTTCCTCCTCTTCGTCCCGATGGCCGGCGGCGGTCCGCAGAGCGCGCCGCTGCTCGCCCTGATCGGCATCCTGCTGGTCTTCACGGTCGCCGAGCTGCTCCTCAGCCCGGTCGGCCTGTCGCTGGCGACCAAGCTGGCACCGGAGGCGTTCAAGACCCAGATGGTCTCGCTGTTCTTCCTCTCGGTGGCGCTGGGCTCGGTGCTGGCCGGCTACCTCGGCAAGTTCTACTCGGCCGACCACGAGGCGGCGTACTTCGGCGTCCTCGGGCTGGTCTCGGTGGTGGTCGGGCTGGCGCTCGCGGTCGTCACGACGCCGATCCGACGCCTGATGTCCGGGGTGCACTGACCGGAGGGGCGAAGGCCCGGGCCAGCGGCAGGATGCCGAGGATCAGCACCATCGGCACCGCGAAGCCGACCCGGAGCGAGCCCGACCCGACCACGCCGGTCATCACCGCGCCGAGCAGCGCACCGACGTAGTTGAACTGGTTGAACCGGGCGATCACGGCATCCACCCGGGCCTGCCGGACGGCCGGCTCGAGCCCCTCGTCACCGGCGATCCGGGCGGCCGCGGAGAAGCTGAGCGGCGCGATCACCGCGACCCCGGCCCCGAGCAGGGTGAACCCGAGGACGGCGACCGGCCAGGTCGGGGCGAACACGACGACGGCGAGCGCCGCCGACGCGATGACCGCCCCGACCCGCAACACCAGCACCTCGCCGTACCTCACCACCAGCGTGTCGCCGGCGAGCCGCAGCACGCCGCTCGCGACCAGGTAGGGGAACGTCGCGAGCGCCACCAGCCCGGACGGCGTCGAGAAGGTGTGGTCGAGGTAGAGCGGGCCCCAGGTCTGGGTGGCCGTGTCGACCATGTAGAAGAGCACCATCCCGAGTCCCACGAGCAGGATCGGGCGCCACGGCACCGCCACGGTCTGCACCGTCTCGGTCGGTCCGTGGTCACGGCGCAGGAACGGCCCGAACAGGACGACGAACGGCACCACCGCGAGCACGGCCGTCGCCTGCAGCGGGGCGTCCGCGGTCGCCAGGGTGACCGCCGCTCCCACGATGCCGCCGAGCGTCCAGAACCCGTGGAACGACGGGAGGATCGGGCGGGCGTAGTCGTGCTCGAGCGCGACCGCCTGCATGTTGGTGGTGGCGTCGACGACGCCGAGCCCCACGCCGTACACCGCCAGCCCGGCGACGAACACCGCGGCGACCGGCGCGGTGGTGAGCACCGGTACGGCGACACAGATCAGGCCGAGCCCCACCCGGAGCAGGGTCGCGCTGTCCGCCCGCTTCGCCAGCGTCTCGGCGACCACGGACCCGAGGCCGGCGAGCAGCACCATCATCAGCAGGAGCAGCGACAGCTCGAGCTCGGAGATGTCCCAGCGGTCGGAGAAGTCCGGCAACCGGGTGGTCAGGCTGATGAAGACCAGCCCCTGGGTGAGGAAGGCGGCCGCGGTCGCGGCCCGGGCCCTGCGGGAGGTCATGCCCCGATCGTGGCACGGACCGCCCCGCGACCGGGGGCGTTGCGTGCCAGACTCGCGGCCATGAGCGACGACGCCGAGGTGTGGCTGGTCCGGCACGGCGAGACCGAGTGGAGCCGGTCCGGCCGGCACACCTCCACCACCGACCTGCCCCTGCTCCCCGACGGCGAGCGCGTCGCGCGCGGCCTGCGGGAGCGGATCGACGGACCGGACTTCGCGCTGGTGCTGACCAGCCCCCGGCAGCGGGCCCGGCGCACCGCCGAGCTCGCCGGGTACGCCGATGCCGAGGTCGACGACGACCTGGTGGAGTGGACCTACGGCGACTACGAGGGCATCACCACCCCGGAGATCCGCCGGACCGTGCCGGGCTGGACCGTGTGGTCGAAGCCCTGCCCGGGCGGCGAGGACGCCGAGCAGGTCCGTGAGCGGCTGGACCGGGTCGTGGCGAAGGTGCGGGCAGTGGGTGGCCCGGCCCTGCTGTTCGGGCACGGACACGCCCTGCGCGCCCTGACCGCGCGGTGGCTCGGGCTCCCGGTCACCGACGGCCGGCTGTTCCGCCTCGACACGGCCACCGTCTCGATCCTGGGGCACGAGCGGGAGTCCCCGGTCGTGCTGCGCTGGAACTCCTGACCCGATGGGCTCTTGACGCCGGCCCGCGGCGCCAGCACCGTGGTCGCATGTCGCTGGTGGTCGGCTGTCCGCGCTGCTCCACCCCCATCGCCCGTCCGGGGCCGGGCGAGGCGTGGTCCTGCCCCGAGCACGGGACGATCGCCCCGCTGTGGCGTCCCGGCGAGGCGTCGTACGACGCGTTCGCGCAGCACCTCCTCGCGGCCGACGGGTTCCCGACGTACCTGCCCTGGCCGATGAGCCCCGGCTGGAGCGTCACCGACTTCGCGCTCGTGGGGGAGGAGGGGCGCGCCCGCGCGACGCTGACCTGCTGCTCGGGCACCAGCGAGCTCGACGGCCCCGTCGACGTCGCCGTGGTCACCGAGGAGGCCGGCACCGGGCTCGGCGCCCGGTGCGCGGGGACCCTGCACGACGACCCCGGCGACGAGGTCGGCCAGGGCCCGCCGTCGGTGAAGGTCAGGGTCGAGAGCCAGGTGGTGCCGCTGTGGCCGGTCTCGACGAGTGCCGTGAACGGTGAGCTGGACCGCTCCGTGGTCGCCGGCGAGGCCCAGGGGCGGTGGCTGTGGATCGTGCTGCGGCCGGCCTCGGCGGTGCTGCTGCTGCGCGACGACTGGATCCTGCGGGACGTCTCGAGGGTGGGCCCTCCGCTCCTGGAGGTGCCGTTCGGGGGACCGGCTCCGCTCTGGTGAGCCGAACCCGGCGCCTCAGCGTGCGTGCGTGAGGAAGCGGGTGAGCGCGCGCAGGAAGGCCTCGGGCGCCTCGAGGTGCACGTCGTGGCCGGCGCCGGCCACCGTGATGACCTCGGTGTCCGGACGCAACGCGCACATGCTCTCGACCTGGCGGTCCGGCAGCGAGCCGTGCTCGCCGCGCACCAGCAGCGTGGGCGCGTGCACCTGGGACCACTCCTCGAGGTGCTCGCGCTCGTGGAGGTGGGCGACGGCCCGGGTCAGCACCTCGGCGTCCCACTGGGGCCACAGCCCGTCGGGACGCTGCTCGAGCCCGTCGGCCCACGTCTCGGCGACCATCCGGCTGCCGCGGAAGAAGTCGAGGAACTCCTCGCGGTCCTCGAACGGGACCGGCCAGGAGGCGAGCCACTCGCCGATCCCGTCGGTGGCGGCCGTGGAGTCGCCACCGAGGCCGCCCTCCACCAGGACCAGCCGGTCGACCCGCTCGGGTGCCAGGGCGGCCAGCAGCATGGCGGTGTTCGCGCCCATCGACTGGCCCACCACCGGGACCTGGTCGACACCGAGGTCGTCGAGCACGGCCACCACGTCGTCGACGTACGCACGCCGGGACACGTCATCGGGGCGGCGGGTGGAGCTGCCGTGCCCGCGCTGCTCGACCGCGACCACGCACCAGTCCTCGCGCAGCGCCTCGATGGTGGCGCCCCACTCGCGCGCGTAGCCGGCCAGTCCGTGGAGGAGGACCACGATCGGCTTGTCCTCGGCCGTGTCGTAGTACCAGATCTCCGCGTCGGGTCGCTCGACCCGACCCCAGCCGGCCGTCATGAGCCGAGTGTGGCACCCCGGCGGCTCCGGTGCTGCCCTCGTCCACGGCTGGTCACGGGGTGGGGTCGCGCGGTCCGGGCGGCCAGGGCAGCGGCTCGCCCAGGGCCACGGAGCGCGCGAGGACGTCGACGGAGAGCCCGGTGCCCGACGCCCGGCTGTCGTGCACGGCCTTCGCCTGCGGGGCGGTCAGCTCGTGCCGCTCCATGAGGATGCCCTGGGCCTGGCCGAGGACCTGCCGGGCGCGCATCGCCCGCTGCAGCAGGTCGAGCCGACCGATCGCCGCGAGGTCGAGCGCCGAGGGCAGGGACAGCGCCGCGACGGCGGCCACCGTGGCGGCCGTGATGCCGTGCGCCCGGTGGGAGTAGAGATCGAGGCTCACGCCGCGACCGCGCAACGGCGCCAGCGCCGTCATGTGCACCGACAGCAGGCCCAGCCCGACGGCCGCCCGGCTCCAGCCCGGCCAGCGCTCGTCCACCCGTGCGTCGGCCGTGAATCGCTCCGACCCGACGTAGAACCCGCCCAGGCCTGGCCCCTCGCCGAGGTCGGCCTGGATCCGGTCGAGCCGGTCGACCAGGTCGCTGGTGGTGCTGAGGCGGACGAGGGAGCCGCCAGGACCGTGCAGGGCCAGGCCGACGGCGTCGACGTCGAGCAGGCCGAGCGCGACGGACGTCACGGCCGATGCCGCCACGGTGAGCTGGTCGGAGGCATGGAGCACCGCCTCGAACTCGACCGGGTGAGGAAACGGTTCCTCGGGGTGGGTCACGGGGACCTCTCCGCCGGCGCCGGTGGTCTGCAGCAAGCAGGTCGGGGCCGACACCCCCAGCGTGACACAGGGGTGGTGCGATCCACACGTCCGCCGTTTCCCGTGGCGGCCGCACCCCCTTCTAGAGTTCTCGCGTGCGCATCGATCTCCACACCCACTCGCGCGCCAGCGACGGGACGCAGAGCCCGGCAGAGCTGGTGCGCGCGGCCGCGGAGGCGGGGCTCGACGTCGTCGCACTCACCGACCACGACACCGCGGAGGGGTGGGACGAGGCCGCGGTCGCGGCACGTGAGGCCGGCGTCGCGCTGGTGCGCGGCATGGAGATCAGCACCCGGCACGACGGCCGCGGCGTCCACCTGCTGGCCTACCTGCCCGACCCGACCCACCCCGGTCTGGTCGCCGAGCTGGACCGGATCCTCGAGGGGCGCAGCTCCAGGCTGCCGGCGATGCTGGAGCGGCTGCGTGAGCTCGGCATCGACATCGACGACGAGGACGTACGCCGGGTGTCCGGCGACGCCGTCTCGACGGGCCGCCCGCACGTCGCGGACGCGCTGGTCGACCTCGAGGTCGTCGCGGACCGCACCGAGGCGTTCCGGCGCTTCCTCAGCCCGGGTCGGCCGGCGTACGCCAACCGCTACGCCGCCCCCCTCGAGCCGATGCTGCGGATCGTCGGCGAGGCCGGGGGTGTGAGCGTGATCGCCCACCCGTGGGGACGCCACGGCCGCCAGGAGCCCGACGAGCAGACCCTGGCCGCGCTGGCCGACGCGGGCCTCGCCGGGATCGAGGTCGACCACCAGGACCACGACGGCCCGACCCGGGAGCGGCTGCGTGGCATCGCCCGCAATCTCGGCCTGGTCGCCACGGGGTCCAGCGACCACCACGGCACCGGCAAGGTCGACCACGAGCTCGGCTGCAACACCACCGACCCGGACGAGTACCACCGGCTCCTCGACCTGGCCGGTGCCGCCGCGGCCCGGTCCGGGCGGAGCACGCCGCAGGTGGTGCAGGGGTGAGCACGCTGGTCAACGGCGTGCTGCTGACCGAGGTCTTCGTGACGCTGTTCGTGATCATGGACCCGGTCGGCACCGTGCCGATCTTCCTGTCGCTGACCGCCGGACGCTCGGCCCACACCGCCCGCAAGGCGGCCTGGCAGGCGGTGGCGGTCTCCTTCTTCGTGATCGCGATCTTCGCGTTCTTCGGCCAGCAGATCCTGGCCTACCTGCACATCTCGCTGCCGGCCCTGCAGTGTGCCGGTGGCCTGCTGCTCCTGCTGGTCGCGCTCGAGCTCCTCACGGGGAACGAGCAGGAACCGACCGCGGCCGTCGGCACCAACGTCGCGCTGGTGCCGCTGGGCACCCCGCTGCTGGCCGGCCCCGGTGCGATCGTCGCGACGATGGTCTTCTCGCGCGACGTGCACGACGGACCGGACTTCGTGGCCGTCGCCGCGGGCGTGGTGCTCGTGCACGTGTGCCTGTGGGCAGCGATGCGCTACTCCCTGCCGATCCTGCGGCTGATCCGCGAGAGCGGCGTGCTGCTGGTGACCCGGATCGCGGGTCTGCTGCTGTCGGCGATCGCGGTGCAGCTGGTGGCCGACGCGGTCCGGGCCTTCATCGCCGGCGAGGGCTGAGCCGGCCTACTTGCGCCCCAGTGCCTGGAACCGCTGGAGCACCCGCCCGGGGACGAGCCGGGCGGCGGTGGCGATCGCCTTGTAGCGGGCGCTGGGGATCGAGTAGACGCGACCCTTGTCGAAGTCCGCGAGGGCCTGCTCGACGAGGTCGTCGACGTCGAGCCACAGGAACGACGGTGCGGAGTCGCGGCCGACGTCCATCCGCTCGTGGAACTCCGTCCGGGTGAACCCCGGGCACAGCGTCGTCACCGTCACCCCCTGGGGTCGGTACTCCGCTGCGGCCCACTCGCCGAAGCTGTTCACCCACGCCTTGGCCGCGCTGTAGCTGCCGCGGGGCAGGAACGCGGCGACGCTGGAGACGTTGATGATGCCGCCGTGCCCGCGTCGGGTCATGGCGCCGAGCGCCGCGTGGCTGAGCCGCAGCACGGCGGTCACCAGCACGTCGAGCATCGCGTTCTCGGCGTCCACGGGGTTGTCGAGGAACCGGCCCTTCAGCCCGAAGCCGGCATTGTTGACCAGCAGCTCCACCGGGCGGTCCGGGTCGGCCAGCCGCTTCTCCACGCGGCCGATTGCGTCGCGGTCGGTCAGGTCGGCGGGCAGCACCTCCACCTGCACGTCGTGCGCGGCCCGCAGCTCGGCGGCCACCTGCTCCAGCCGCTCCTCGTCGCGCGCGACGAGCACCAGGTCGTGGCCGCGGCGGGCCAGCTGGACGGCGAACGCATGGCCGATGCCGGCCGTCGCGCCCGTGACGAGGGCGGTGCCGTCGGCGGAACGCATTTCAGACATGCGGGCAAGCAAACAGGTGTCGCCGCGAGATGAGCAAGGGCGTCGGGCATGATATGGACCGATGACCACGACACTCGCGATCGCCAACCAGAAGGGCGGCGTCGCCAAGACGACCACGGTCGCATCCCTGGGGGCGGCTCTCGCCGAGCTCGGCCACCGGGTGCTCCTGGTCGACCTCGACCCGCAGGCCTGCCTCACGTTCTCGCTCGGCATCGACCCCGAGGACGTCGAGCTGTCGGTCCACCACGTGCTGACCAAGGGGCTGGACCCGACCGAGGTCATCATCGAGACCGAGGACGGCGTCGACCTGATGCCGGCCACGATCGAGCTGGCCCGCGCCGAGGCGGACCTGCTCACCCGCACCGGACGCGAGCACGTCATCAAGTCGGCCATCGAGGCGCTCGAGGAGGACCTCGGAGACGAGCACTACGACTGGGTCCTGCTGGACTGCCCGCCCTCGCTCGGCGTCCTCACCGTCGCCGCGCTGACCGCGGCGAACGGCGTGCTCGTCCCGTTGCAGTGCGAGACGCTCTCGCACCGCGGGGTCGGCCAGCTGCTCGACACCGTCCACGACGTGCGCCGCTTCACCAACCGCAAGCTCGAGGTGTGGGGCGTGCTGCCCACGCTGTACGACGGCCGGACCAACCACGCCCGCACCGTGCTCGAGACGATCTCCGACACCTACGACCTCGAGGTCGTCGAGCCGCCGATCCCGAAGACGATCAAGTTCGCCGAGGCCCCGGCCGCCGGCCGCTCGATCCTCGCGACCAGCCGCTCCAACAAGGGCGCCCAGGCCTACCGCGAGGTCGCGGTCAACCTGGTGGCCCGGTCCCAGCGGCCGCGCTCGAAGCCGGCCCGGAAGTCGTCCTCGAAGAAGAAGGGCTGAGCCGTGAGCCGACACCGCGAGCACAGTGTCCGCCCCCGCTACGGGCGCATCGCCGTGCTGGGGTCGTCGGTCACGGTCACCGCCGTCGCCGTGCTCGGCGGCAGCGGGATGCTGCCGTCGGCCGCCTCGACCCCGGAGCACCGGGCCCCCGCCGCGATCGAGCAGGTGTCGGCCCACGAGTCCACGACCGGGTCGGAGCGGTCCTCCGCGGAGGCGACGAGCCCCGACGGCGCCACCGCGCAGGGTGACGCGGCCCCGGTGACCAGCGAGGGGAGCGCGGACGCTTCGGAGTACCGCGCCCGGGACACGCTCGACACCGCCCTGCCGTTCCGCTCCGGGACCGGCCGTCGGGTCGTGTTCAGCGAGGGCCGGCAGCGCGTGTGGCTGGTGGGCGCCCACGACCGGGTGCTGCGCACCTACCTGGTCTCCGGCAGCGTGACCGACAACCTCTCCCCGGGCACCTTCGAGGTCTACTCCCGTTCCGAGCAGGCGTGGGGCATCGACGACTCCGGCACGATGAGGTACTTCGTGCGCTTCACGCACGGTGACCGGGCCGCCATCGGCTTCCACGACATCCCCGTCGACGACGGCCGGCTCGTGCAGTCCGTCGCCCAGCTCGGCACCCCCCAGTCCCACGGCTGCATCCGGCAGCGCCGCGGCGACGCGATCGCGCTGTGGAAGTTCGCGCCGATCGGCACCACCGTCGTCGTCGTCTGACCGGACCCGCCGACCCGTCGCAGCTTCACGGCGTACGGCGTCGACCTGTCGCAGCTTCACGGCGTACGGCGTCGACCTGTCGCAGCTTCACGCTGAAGTGCATCGACCCGTCGTCAATTGACGACGGGTCGACGTGTCCTGCCCGTCGACGAGCGACGGGTGGGCGGGCTACTCGGCGGAGGCCGGAGCGGGAGCGGAGTCGGCGCCGGAGCCCGCCCCGGAGGAGCGGCGACGACGGCGGCGGTTCCGATTGCCACCGGAGCGCTGCTCGCCGGAGGCGTCCCCGGTGGACTCACCCGCGTCGGCAGGAGCCGAGGTCGTGCTCGCGTCCCCGGCGACCGGCTCGCCGCCCCGGCTGCGGGTGCGGCTCCGGTTGCGGTTGCGCGCGGGGCGGTCGCCGCCACGGTCGGACCGCTCGCCGCGGTCCTCGCGCGGCTTGCGCTCGACCGGCGCCGGGTCGACGATGCGGCCCTTCGTGCCCGGGGCGATGCCCTGGTCGTGGAAGAGGTGCTCGGAGGTCGAGTAGGTCTCCTGCGGCTCGTCGAACGGCAGGTCCAGCGCCTTGTTGATCATCTTCCAGCGGTGCAGGTCCGCCCAGTCGACGAACGTGATCGCGGTGCCGGTGGCGCCGGCCCGGCCGGTGCGACCGATCCGGTGGACGTAGGTCTTGTCGTCCTCGGGGCAGGTGTAGTTGATGACGTGCGAGACGCCGGCGACGTCGATGCCACGGGCGGCGACGTCGGTGGCGACCAGGACACGGAGCTTGTCCTCGCGGAACTTCGTCAGCGCCTTCTCGCGCGCCACCTGCGCCATGTCGCCGTGCAGCGGGCTGGCGGAGAAGCCGCGCTCCGCGAGGTCGTCGGCGACCCGCTGCGCCTGGCGCTTGGTGCGGGTGAAGACGATGACCTTGCCGGCGTCCTCGGCCTGCAGGACGCGGCCGATGATCTCGGGCTTGTCGAGGTCGTGGGCCTGGTAGATGAACTGCGCGGTCGCCGGCACCGTGGCGTTCTCGTACGACGACTCGGCGCGGATGTTCATCGGGTGCCGCATGTGGGTGCGGGCCAGCGCCACGATCGCGGCCGGCATCGTCGCCGAGAACAGCATCGTCTGCCGGGTCTCGGGGGTCATCTTCAAGATCCGCTCGACGTCGGGCAGGAACCCGAGGTCCAGCATCTCGTCGGCCTCGTCGAGCACCAGGGCGTGCACGTGCGACACGTCGAGCGCCTTGCGGTTGGCCAGGTCGATCAGGCGGCCGGGCGTGCCGACCACGATGTCGACGCCGCTCGCGAGCGTGTCGAGCTGGGTGTCGTAGCCGACCCCGCCGTAGACCGTGAGGACCCGGAGCCCGAGGTCCTTGCTGGCCAGGTGGAGGTCGTTGGAGACCTGCAGCGCGAGCTCGCGGGTCGGGGCGACGATCAGCGCCTGCGGCTTGCCCTGCGGCAGGTCGGCGTACGCCGGGTCGCTCGGCGCGACGCTGCGCTGCAGCACCGGGATGCCGAAGGCCAGCGTCTTGCCGGTGCCGGTGCGGGCCTGGCCGATCAGGTCGGTGCCCAGGAGGGCGACGGAGAGGGTCATCTCCTGGATGGCGAAGGGGGTCGTGATGCCGGCGCGCTCCAGCGCGTCGCAAATCTCGGGGAGGACCCCGAGCTCTCGGAACGTGGTCAGTGTCTTGTCGCTTTCGTGAGTTCAGCCGGTTCAGCCGAAGAAGTTCGGTGCGGCGGACTCACAGGGGAGGGTCTGCCGCGCACATGCTGCGTCGGTCCCCGCCCGGGGCGGGCACGACGATCGTTCCTCGCCACTGTATCGGTAGGGTTCGCGCATGACTGAATCGCCCGCAGCGTCGGACGGCCCGCTGGCGTTCCAGGACCCCGCCTACCGGGAGGCCGTCATCGACCTGCTGGGGGCGATCACGTACGGCGAGATCTCGGCGTTCGAGCGGCTCTGCGAGGACGCGAAGATGGCGCCCTCGCTGGAGGACAAGGTCGCGATCGCCTCGATGGCGACGGCCGAGTTCGCCCACGTCGGGCCGCTGCTCGACCGGATGACCGAGCTCGGCGCCGACCCGTTCGCGGCGATGGCGCCGTTCCGCTCGGCGATCGACCTGTTCCACGAGCACACCGCCCCGTCGGACTGGTACGAGGGGCTGATCAAGGCCTTCGTCGGGGACGGGCTGGCCAACGACTTCTACCGCGAGATCGCGGCCTACCTCGACACCGGCACCCGGGACCTGGTCCTCGCCTCGCTGGAGGACAGCGGTCACGCCCGGTTCGCGGTCGACCGGGTCCGTGCCGCCATCGCGGCCGACCCGCGGCTGGGCGGCCGGCTCGCCCTGTGGGGTCGCCGGCTGATGGGGGAGGCCCTGACCCAGGCCCAGCGGGTGGCCGCGGAGCGCGACGCCCTCTCGGCCCTGCTCGCCGGTGGCGTGGACCGACCGGGCCTCGACCTCGCCGCGATCGGCCGGATGTTCACCCGGCTCACCGAGCGGCACGCCGAGCGGATGGCCGAGCTGGGGCTCGCCTCCTAGGAGCGGAAGCCGACCTGGCCAGTGACGCCGCCACCGATCTCGACGTAGGCGAGCTTCGAGGCGGGCACGATCACCTTGCGGTGCTTGCTGTCGGTGAGGGTGAGGATGCCGCCGGAGGCCACGGCCTCGGCGACGGTCTTCTCGACGGCGTCTGCGGTCTCGTCGGTCTCGACGACAAGCTCTCGGGGGGCGTGCTGGACGCCGATCTTGACCTCCACGGTCGGTTCCTTTCTGGTGGTGGTCGCGGACGGGCGCGACCAGCGCGTACGGGTCAGTGGTCGTCGGTGAGGGGGTAGCCGCGGATCCCGCGCCAGGCCAGCCCGGCGACGAGAGCGGCGGCGTCGGCCTTGGTGATGCCGCCCGCCTCCGACAGCCAGAACCGCGCGCTCACCTGGGCCATTCCCACCAGGGAGACCGCGAGCAGGCGGGAGGCGGTGTCCGGCAGCCCCGTGTCGTCGTGGATGACGTGGGCGATCATCGTGGCGCACTCCGAGGTGACCCGGTCGACCTGCTCGCGCACGGCCGGCTCGTTGGTCAGGTCGGACTCGAACACGAGGCGGAACGCGCCGGTGTCGCTGGCGACGTACTCGAAGAAGGCGTCCATCGTCGCCGCCACCCGCAGCTTGTTGTCCTGGGTGGAGGCGAGCGCCTGGCGGCAGTTGTCGATGATCGTGTCGCAGGAGGCGTCGAGCAGCGCGAGGTAGAGGTCCAGCTTGCCGGGGAAGTGCTGGTAGAGCACCGGCTTGGAGACGCCGGCGCGGTCGGCGATGTCGTCCATGGCGGCAGCGTGGTAGCCCTGCGCCACGAACACCTCGAGCGCCGACTCCAGCAGCTGGGCGCGACGCTCCCGGCGCGGCATCCGGTTGCCGCGCGGACGGGAGACTGCGGTGTCGTGCTGACCAGCGCTCAAGTCATGCTCCTCGGCCTCGGCTCGGGTGTCGGATCTCACCCGCGGAGTCCGCAGCCTACCCGCTGGTCACCTCCGTCCGGATGACGGGACGCGCGGCGGGACGTCCCGGGGGAGCGGGGAACATGGTCGGACTCCCGGATGTTGTGCCAACCGAGAGAGTCCGACGACGTACGAGGAGCGAGCAGTGCCCTTTCCCCCACTCGTGGAGCCGGCCGACGAGCTGACCATCGACGAGGTGCGGCGCTACAGCCGGCACCTGATCATCCCCGACGTCGGGATGGGCGGCCAGAAGCGTCTGAAGAACGCCAAGGTGCTCGTGATCGGCGCCGGTGGCCTGGGCAGCCCGGCGCTGCTCTACCTGGCCGCGGCCGGCGTGGGCACGATCGGCATCGCGGAGTTCGACGAGGTCGACGAGTCCAACCTGCAGCGCCAGATCATCCACGGGCAGTCGGACGTCGGGAAGTCCAAGGCGCAGTCGGCCAAGGAGTCGATCGCGGAGGCCAACCCCTACGTGGACGTCGTGCTCCACGAGGAGCGCCTCGAGAACGACAACGTCATGGACGTCTTCCGCGGCTACGACCTGATCGTCGACGGCACCGACAACTTCGCGACCCGCTACATGGTCAACGACGCGGCGTACTTCCTCGGGATCCCCTACGTGTGGGGCTCGATCTACCGCTTCGACGGCCAGGCGTCGGTGTTCGCGCCCACCATCGCGGACGACGCCCCGTGCTACCGCTGCCTCTACCCCGAGCCCCCGCCGCCGGGCATGGTCCCGTCGTGCGCCGAGGGCGGCGTGCTGGGCGTGCTGTGCGCCAGCATCGGCTCCATCCAGGTCAACGAGGCCATCAAGCTGCTGACCGGCATCGGCGACCCGCTGGTGGGCAAGCTGATGATCTACGACGCCCTCGAGATGGAGTACCGCAAGCTCAAGGTGCGCAAGGACCCGAACTGCGCGCTGTGCGGCGAGAACCCGACCGTCACCGGGCTGATCGACTACGAGTCCTTCTGCGGCGCGATCTCCGAGGACGCCGCGGACGCCGCCGCGGGCTCCACGATCTCGGTGACCCAGCTCGAGGCGATGCTCAAGGAGCGCGAGGAGGGCACGCGCGACTTCGTGCTCGTCGACGTGCGCGAGCCCAACGAGTACGAGATCAACAAGATCCCGGGCTCCGTGCTGATCCCCAAGGGCGACTTCCTCAACGGCAGCGCGCTGGAGCAGCTGCCGGCCGACAAGCAGGTCGTCATGCACTGCAAGACCGGCGTGCGCTCGGCCGAGACGCTGGCGATCGTCAAGGGCGCCGGGTACTCCGACGCGGTGCACGTCGGCGGTGGCGTGGCCGCGTGGGTCAACCAGATCGACCCCAGCCAGCCGTCGTACTGACTCCTCACCCACGTCGACCCGCCACCGGATCCGGTGGCGGGTCGACGTGCGTCTGGCCCGAGATGACTACTCCGGCGTAACCCGTTCGGGCCATGTCTCGTTGGACCCTGCACAGCCGCCGTCGGCGACCGCGCCCTCGGCCCCGCACATCGGGAGGGATCCACCCCATGAGGTTTGCACCGTCGAAGACAGCCCGGGTCGCCACCGGGGCGCTCGCCGTCCTGAGCAGCGCCGCGCTCGGCACCGCCATCGCCACCGCCGCCCCCGCAACGGCGGCCGGCACCACCGCCTGGGCGCCGGCCGACACGGCCAAGATCCACCCCGGGACGATGATGTACACCGAGGGCGCCCAGTGCACCGCGAACTTCGTCTACACCGACGCGGCCGCGAACGTCTACGTCGGGTACGCCGCGCACTGCGCCGGCACCGGTTCCTCGACCGACACCGACGGCTGCAAGACCGACTCGCTGCCGCTGGGCACCAAGGTGACCTTCAACGAGGGCGGCAGCCTGGTGGACGAGGGCACCCAGGTGGGCTCGGGCACCTTGGTGTACTCGTCCTGGCTGACCGAGAAGCAGCTGGGCACCACCGACCCGAACACCTGCGCCTACAACGACCTCGCCCTGGTCAAGGTCGACGCCGGGGACGTCTCCAAGGTCAACCCGAGCGTCCCGTTCTGGGGTGGCCCGACCGGCATCGACACCGACGGCACCGCCGCCGGTGACCGGGTCTACACCTACGGCAACTCCAGCCTGCGGGCCGGCCTCGAGCCGCTCTCGCCGCACACCGGCGTCAGCCTGGGTGACGACGCCGCCGACGGTGGCTGGTCGCACCCGCTCTACACCGTGTCCCCGGGCATCCCCGGAGACTCGGGCTCCGGGTTCCTGAGCGCCGACGGCAAGGCCATCGGCGTCCTGTCCACGCTCGGCCTGGCGCCGCTGCCGGCGTCGAACAACATCGGCGACCTGGCCAAGGAGCTCGCCTTCGCGCAGCAGCACTCCGGCATCTCGGGCCTGCAGCTGGTCAACGGCACCGAGCCGTTCTCGCCCGTCCTCTGAGGACGACCCCGACCTCGACCAGCGAGGGAGCGTCCGAGGCCCCTCTCGGGTGAGCCTCTGACACGCGGCCGTCGACGACACGGCCACGACGACTGCCCCGTCCGCGCCAGCGGGCGGGGCAGTCGCCGTCCCGCGACCCGGCCCGACCCGCGGATCGTGCCCTTGCCGTGATCGCTCTCGGGCCGGAGCCCCGATAGGTTCGGCCCATGGGGGCCAGGCGCGCGTCGACGGTGGCCGTGGCGACGGTCATCGGCTCCGTGCTGCTGGTGACGATGCTGGTGACCTGGGCGTCCTCGGTCGGCCCGGGCGGCGTGCTCCGGGGCGACGGACCGACCGTGCACAGCGTCCCGCTCCCGACCCGGCCCTCGGACACCGCCTCGTCCTCGAGCACGGCCAGCCCCGGCTCCGAGAACGCCGACGCCCCGCGCGGTGGTGACCCGGACCTGCTCCGGGCCCTGGTGGCGATCTTCGAGGCGGCGGTGGCGCTGCTCCTGCTGGCCGGCCTGTTCCAGGTGGCCCGCGGCACGTGGGAGCGGCTGCGCGAGATCCGCCGCCGACCGCCGCCCCCGCCCGAGGTGGCGTTCGACGTGATCGAGACGCCGCGCCGGGTGGCCGAGGCGATCGCCCACGACGCGGAGGACCAGCGGGCGGCACTGCTCGACGGGACACCCCGCAACGCGATCGTCGCCTGCTGGCACCGGTTCGAGGAGCAGGCCGCGGCGGCCGGAGTGGTGCGGGCGGAGTGGGAGACGTCGGCCGAGTTCACGCTGCGGGTCCTCGACATGGTCGACGCCGGCTCCGCCGACGTCGCACGCCTCGGCGGGCTCTACCGCGAGGCCCGCTTCTCCGACCACCCGATGGGGGAGGAGACCCGGTCGGCGGCCCTCGCCGCCCTCGACGCCATCCACGCCCGGCTGCCGACCCGGTCGGGGGCGGGGTCGTGAGCGAGACCGTGGGCGCGGCGGGCCACGTGCGGTGGTGGTGGCGGGCGCTGGGCGCGCTCGCGCTGTACGCCGTCCTCGAGGTCACGCTCACCGTCGTCGACTACGCGCCCGACCCGTTGCGCCTCGCGCTGCTCGTGGGCGTCGGCGTCGCGGCCGCCGGGCTGGCGCGCGACAGCCTGGCCGTCTCCGGACCGGCGACCTGGAGCGCCCAGCCGTCACACTCCGTGCTGCCGACCGGGTCCGACGCCCGGCTGGCCGGCTACGTCCGGATGGTGGAGGACCACCTGACCTCGCCGACGCCGAGCGGCGTGCTGCGCGACCGGCTGGTGGACCTCTCCGACGGGGAGCTGGCCGACGAGCTCGAGGGACCACCCCGGCGTCTGGGCAAGGCGCAGATCGACGACTACCTGAGGAGGATCGAGGAGCGGTGAGGAACGAGAGGGTGGCCGAGGCGTCCCAGCTGGCCGGACGAGTGCTGGACGAGGTCGAGCGAGCCGTGGTCGGCAAGAGGGACGCGCTGACCCTGGTGCTGGCCGCGATCCTGGCCAAGGGGCACGTGCTCCTCGAGGACTTCCCGGGGCTCGGCAAGACCCTCGCGGCCCGGTCGTTCGCCCAGGCACTCGGCCTGGACTTCCGGCGTGCGCAGTTCACCCCGGACCTGTTGCCGGCCGACCTGACCGGGTCCTTCCTCTACGACCAGCGCCGCGGCGAGTTCGAGTTCCGCCGCGGCCCGATCTTCACCGGGCTGCTGCTCGCCGACGAGATCAACCGGACGCCTCCCAAGACCCAGTCGGCGCTGCTCGAGGCGATGCAGGAGCACCAGGTCACCGTCGAGGGCGAGACGTTCCCGCTGCCCGAGCCGTTCTGCGTGCTGGCGACCGCCAACCCCATCGAGTACGAAGGCACCTACCCGCTGCCCGAGGCCCAGCTCGACCGTTTCCTGCTCCGGGTGAGCTTCGGCTACCCCTCGTCCGCCGAGGAGTACGACGTGCTCGCCCGCCGCCTCGAGCGCCAGCGCGAGGAGGTCGTGCTCGACCGGGTCACCGACGCCGCCGGCCTCCTCGAGATCCAGGCCGCCACCGAGACGGTGCAGGTCGACGAGAGCGTCGGCCGCTACTGCGTCGAGCTGGCCTCCGCCACCCGGGTGCACGCCGACGTGCTGACCGGCTCCTCGCCGCGCGGGTCGCTGGCCCTGGTGCTCACCGCGCGGGCCTTCGCGGTGCTGCGGGGCCGTGACTACGTCATCCCCGAGGACGTCAAGGTGGTGGCCCGAGCGGTGCTGGCGCACCGGATCACCGTCCGTCCCGAGCTGTGGATGACCGACGTGAGCGGACGCTCGGTCGTCGACGAGGTGCTGCGCAGCGTGCCGACGCCCTCGACCCTCGAGCACGCCGCACGGGGATGACCGCCTGGCGGATCACCCCGGCGCTGACCCGTGCGGTGGCGCTGGGGGCCGTCGGCCTCGCGTCGGCGGTGCTCTTCGGCGAGCCGACGATCATGGTGCTCACGGCGCCGTTCCTGCTCCTGGGGGCCCTGGGGGTGCTGCACCGGCCCGCCTCGAGCCCCGAGATCCGAGGGACGCTGGACCACACCGTGTTGCACGAGGGCCAGGGCACCCGCTCGCGGCTGGTCGTCGACGACCTGGGCGGGGTCGAGCAGATCACCCGGTTCGCCGCACCGGGCCCGTACCTCGCGCTGCACCCCGGCTCGGGGGCCGTGGGCCGGCTGGTCGGGCCGGACGGCGAGCTGCCCGTGCTGGAGGTGAGTCCTCGTCGTTGGGGGCGCCGCGACCTGGGGGAGGAGAACGCTGCGCTCACCAGCCCCTGGTGCGGCTACCGGTGGGGCCCGGTCGACGTCGGCGTACCCGCCTTGCAGGTGCTCCCCGTGCGGGCGGTGTTCGACTCGCGTGCCGAGGCGCCGCAGCCCCTGGGACTGGTGGGGGCGCACCGCTCGCGCCGCCCCGGCGACGGGTCGGAGTTCGCCGCGATCCGGCCCTTCCACGCGGGGGACCGGCTGCGTCGCATCAACTGGCGGGTCTCCCTGCGCACCGACGCGCTCCACGTGGTCAGCACCCGGGGCGAGGAGGACGCCGCCGTGCTGCTGGTGGTCGACGCGTTCGCCGACCACGGGATCTCGGGCGGCGTGGGGGGCGCGGCCAGCAGCCTGGACGTGACGGTCCGGGCCGCCGCGGCGCTCGCCGAGCACCACGTCCGCCGCGGCGACCGCGTCGCGCTGCGGGTGGTGGGCAGCGGTGGCGAGACGGTGCGGTACGGCGCCGGCGCGCGCCACCTGCGACGGATCCTCGGCCGGCTGGCAAGCCTCCGGGTGGGGGCGCCGCGCGGGCTGCGGGGCGAGCCGCTCCAGCTCGGGGTGACCGCCGGGACCGAGGTGATCGTGCTCTCGCCGATGCTGGCCGAGGCGATGGGGACCCTCGCGGCCACGCTGGTGCAGCGGGGCGTGCCGGTCCTGGTCGTCGACCCGCTCCCGGACCGGGTCACGCCGTCCGTGGTCGAGGGCACCGACCCGCAGGTCGCCGAGCTGGCCTGGCGGATGCGTCTGGTCGAGCGCCGCGAGGTCCTCGACCAGCTCGCCTCGCTCGGCTGCCCGGTGGTCCCCTGGCGCGGCCCCGGCACCCTCGACGCCGTCCTGCACCGGCTGGCCCGCCGGGCCCAGCTGCCCCGGGTGCGTGCGCGATGATCCGCGCCTGGCCCCGGTCCCAGTGGCTGTTGCGGGTGGTCGTCGCCATCGGCCCGCTGGTCGCCCTGCTCGCGACCGCGCCGGCGGGGGCGCCGCCGTACGCCTGGCTCGTGGTGCTCGTCGCGGGGCTGTCCGTCGCGCACGCGCGCTCGCCCGAGTCACCCTTCGGGACCGGTGCGCTGGGCGCGGTGGTGGTGTGGTGGGGGATGGCCGTCCACGACGGCGTGCCCGGGTGGGCACTGGTGGCGGCAGCGGCGCTGCTGGCCTCCCACGTGGCGGCGCTGCTCGCCTCCTACGGCCCCGAGACGATGGCGGTCGACCCCGCCACGGCCCGGCTCTGGCTGCGCCGGGGAGCCGGAGCCTTCCTGCTCTCGCCGCTGGCGCTGGTCCTCGCGGTCGGCCTGCCGCGCCCCGGGACACCCGTCATCTGGGTCGTCGGCATGGCCGTGGCGCTCGCCGCCGCCGCGGTCGCCACGCTGGCCGTGACCAAGGACGCCGGCTGATGGCCCGCATCGACCCCGAGGAGTACGCCGAGCTGGTGCTGTCCTGCGTCGAGCGGGTGCCGCGCGGCCGGGTGACGACGTACGGCGCGGTCGCCGAGGTGGTCGGCGAGCTGCTGGGCGGGGGCGGCCCGCGCCAGGTCGGCTCGGTCATGGCGGCCCACGGCGGACCGGTCCCGTGGTGGCGGGTGGTCAGGGCCGACGGCTCCCTGCCACCCAGCCACCAGGGCGAGGCGCGGCAGCGCTACCTCGAGGAGGGCACGCCGCTGCGCCCGACCGGCAACGTCGACATCAGGCAGGCGTTCTGGCGGCCCGCCCTCGACTGAGCTCGGCCAGCCGGGCCAGCGCCTTCGGGAAGATCTCGGCGGGCGGCGTGACCAGCCCGGCGCCGACCTGGCCCACGCCGGCCTGCCGGCCGGCCATCCCGGTGTTGATCTGGGGCAGGATGCCCGTCCGGCAGACGCGGGTGACGTCGATGCCGCTCGGCACGCCCTGGAACTCCAGCACCGGCACCGACCAGCGGGGGTTCTCGCCCAGCGTGATCTCGTGCATCCGGCGGGTGGTCGCCAGTGCGTCCGGCACCGAGCCGCCGACCAGCCGCACGATCGCCGGCGCGGTCGCCATCGCGAACCCGCCGATGCCGGCGGTCTCGGTGATCGCCGAGTCGCCGATGTCGGGGTTGGCGTCGTCCGGTCCGTAGTCACCGAGGAAGAGCCCGTCGGCGAGCTGGGCCGGCCCGGTGAACCACTCGTCGCCGGTGCCGGCGACCTGGATGCCGAAGTCGGTCCCGTTGCGCGCCATGGCCACCACCATGGTGGAGCCTTCGGTGCCGCGGGCGGCGTCGAGCGCGAGCTTGCAGGCGGGCATCGCGAGGTTGAGGAAGAAGTGGTCGTTGCCGCCGATGAAGCGCAGCACCTCGGCCACGTCGGCCTGGCCGAAGCCGGCGTCCGCGGCGCTCTCGACCATCGCCGGGGCGAGGTCGCGCAGCAGCATCAGGGTGCCGGCCCGGTTGCGGTTGTGGGCCTCGTCGCCCATCTGCAGCATCTGGGTGAGGATGCCGGTCACGTCGACCGGACCGGCCCCGGCCACCGTGGTGCGGACCGACTGCTGCAGCAGCGGGCCGAGCACGTCGCGCATCCAGCGCAGCCGGGTGAGCACGTCGGGGCCGTAGGCGCCGTACCGCAGCACCTTGCCGAGCCCCTCGTTGAGCGAGCAGTGGGTGCGGGCACCGGTCTCGAGGTCCTCGAGCACGAACATCCACATGCTCGGTGTCACCACGCCCGCCATCGGCCCGACGGAGCTGTGGTGGTGGCAGGGCTCGAGGGAGACGTTGCCGCCGTCCTCGAACAGCGCGACCGCGTCCTCGGGGTCCTCGACGAGTCCCTCGAGCGCGGCGCCGCCCATCAAGGCACCGCGCAGCGGCCCCGAGGCGCGGTCCCAGGTGATCGGGGGACCGGCGTGGAGGAACTGGCCGGGCTCGAGGCCGAGGAGCTCGGACGCGGGGGCGACGTCGACCAGGTGGGCGGTCACGCCCAGCATCTTCGCGAGCGCGCGCCGGTTGGCGTCGCGGCGCAGCGGGTCGGCCGCGACGGCGGCGAGGTCGGCGTCGGTGCCCGACATCGGCGGACGCCAGTCGACCCGGCTGACGTCGACCGCCTGGGCGGCCACGGCGTCGGCGAACAGGTCCGCCCCGGCGGACACCACGTGGGTGGGGGTGGTCATCGCTGAAGTCATCGCTGGCCCTTTCCGGTCTGGGGGAGGAGCTCGATCGCACGCCGGGTGGCGGCGGCGTTGGACAGGTGGACCTCGGCGCCGGCGTCCACGAGCGCGCGGACCTGGCGGTCGAGGCCCTGCGGGTCGGCGCCGGTGCCGACCACCGCGACGACCACCGGCTGGGCGACGGCGGCGATCGCCGGAGCCAGCAGGGCGGCGGGGTCTGGCTCCGAGCCGTGGCCCAGCACGACGTCCATGAGGACGACGGCGGTCCGCTCGTCGGCGGCGACGCGGGCCAGGTGGTCCAGGCGCAGCGTCGGGTCGATCATCGGGTGGGCACGCCCGGCGGTGAGGGCGTCGTCACCGAAGTCGACCATCGTGTGGCCGGGGCCGTCGGCGGGGGCGGCCAGGTCCTGGCCGAGCGCGAGGTCGGGGGAGAGCGGAATGTTGCTGTGCACCGGGCCGAGGTCGCCGGCAGCGATCAGCATCGCCTCGTCGCAGAGCGTCCCGCCGACGAACAGGCCGGCCAGAGCGGTGCCGCTCGTGGCGGGGGAGGCGTGGCCCTGCACCGGCCAGGTCGGTACGTCGCGGCCCAGCCGTCGCAGCACCTGCTCGGCGGCCGCGGTGATGTCCGGCCGGCCGGGGCCGAGCAGCGCCAGCTCCACGGGCGTGCCCAGGGAGTCGGCGTGCTCGCGGACCTCGAGGGCGACCTCCTCGGCCGGGGGCTTGGACACCACCACGACGAGCTCGACCGCCGGGTCGGCGTCGAGCCGGCGCATCGCCTCCCGGGTCGAGAGGCCCCGCACGTCGGCGGACAGGTCGCGGCCGCCGACGCCGAGCGCGGAGGTCACCCCGACGCCTGCGTGGTCGAGGAGCGCGAGCAGCTGCTGGCAGCCGGTGCCGGAGGCGGCGACGATGCCCACCGGACCGGGCGCCACCGTGTTGGCGAAGCCGAGGCCGAGGCCGCCGACCACGGCGGTGCCGCAGTCGGGACCCATCACCAGCAGGCCACGCTCGGTGGCGGTGCGCTTGAGGGTCAGCTCCTGGTCCAGCGGCACGTTGTCGCTGAAGATCATCACGTCCCGGTCCGCGTCGAGCGCGTCCATCGCCTCGACGAACGCGTTGGCGCCGGGCACCGAGACCAGCGTGACCGCGTCGGGGGAGCGGGTCAGCGCCGCGGCGGTCGTGCGCGGCGGGGCCACCTCGCTGGGGCCGCTGTCGCGGCGGCTCGCCTCGCGCAGCGCGAGGTCGACCCCGGCGAGCGCTCGCTCGAGCGCGTCCGGCTCGTCGAGACGCAGCGCGACGACCATGTCGTTCGGGCCGGCGCCGGCCGGCACCTCGAAGCCCATCTGGGTGAGGACGTCGACGTTGAGCGGGGTGGCCATGGCCACCTGGGCGGCGGCGACACCGTCGACGCCCTGCACCGTGCGGCTCACCTGCAGCAGCGTCACCGAGTCGGCGTAGGCGCCGGCTCGCAGCTCGACGTGGGTCAGGTCGGTCATGCAGCGACTCCGTTCGTGTGGTGGAGCTCGGCCAGGGCCAGGAGGGCGCCGTACAGGAGTCCGGCGCCGGAGGTGTGCCCGACCGCGGCGAGGGCCGCGGCCCGGTGGGCAACGTCGGGGGTGCCGAGCGCGGCGACGTACGCCGCGAACTCGGGGACGACCTCGCCGTGCAGCGCGCAGTCGAGCAGCGTCGCGGAGAGCAGCGTGGTGCGGGGGAGCAGGGATCGGACGGCGGCGTCCACGACGAGGGTGGCGCGCCCGGCGGCGCGGTGCAGCGCGAGCCAGCCGCACAGCACGTCGTCGCCGAGCGGGGTCAGGCCGTCGCCGCGGCCCAGGAGCCGGGCGACGTCGGCGGGGTCGAGGGCCCGGGCCGGGCTGCGCACCAGTCCCACGGACTCGACGAACTCGACCACGGCGGCCGGCGGGGAGATGGGGGCGGCCTGGTCTGACTCGCTGTCCCGGGCCGCGCGCCGGCGCACCTCCGCGAGGTCGAACCGGGGGACCTGCGTGCCCACGACCCGACCCACGGTCACCGGCCTGGCGTCGACGTGGAGGACCCCGCCCCGGACGTGTGCCGAGCCGCCCTCGAGCGTGGCGAGGTCGTCGGTGCCCAGCCGCAGCGCGCACGGGACCTGGGTGGCGGCGCTCCCGACGACCCCCAAGCACCAGCCGTCGAGGTCGAGGTAGACCGCGTGGCGCCCCCGGTGGAGCACGCTGCGCGGACCGTCCGGCGCCTGGCGCAGCCGCTCCAGCACACGGGGCGGGGCGCTGGCCGCGACGGAGCCTGAGGTCACGTCGAACGACGCTAGTCGTCCCGGTTACCGTTTGCCGATGTGAGGTTGTGCCAACGATCCGGCAAGGGGAGCGCAAACGTTGATAACCACCGGTGAGCAGTCAGGCGGGGTCGGGTCGGGACAGGACCGCGCGGCGGCGGCCCTGGCGCGCGTGGACGCGCTGCACACCGGGCTGACCCAGATCGTGCTGGAGGGTGGCAACCTCGACGGGATCGCGGCCGAGGTCGCCCGCGTCCTCGGCGTGGGCGTGCTGTTCAGCTCCAGCGACGGTCGCGAGCGGTCCGCGGCGCTGGAGCCCGCGGACCGGGAGGCCTTGCAGCGCCACGGCCTGCTCGACCCCACCGGCCGGGTCCGGATCGAGCGGATCGGCGAGACCGCACCGGTCGGCGGGGGCGAGGTCCGGGGCCTGCGGGTGGCGGCGGGCGGCGTCGACCTCGCCCGCCTGGTCTGCCTGCGCGCCGACGGGCCGATCTCCTCCGACGACGTGCACGCCCTCGAACGGGCGGCCGCGGTCGCTGCGCTGCTGATCACCCGCGAGGAGGCGGTCACCGCCGTCGAGAACAAGTACCAGGGCGACTTCCTGCGCGACCTGCTGCTGCGCCGCACCAACGACACCGAGGCGGTCGCCGAGCACGCCGACACCTTCGGCTGGGACCTGCGCCGCCCCGTCGTCGTGGTGGCCGCCGAGATCGACCCGGTCGCCCCCGAGGAGCCCGCGCCGTCGCGCGAGCAGCGGCGCCAGTGGCAGGAGCGCTTCTCGGCCGCGTGGCGCCAGGTGAGCCGGACCCTGGACCCGGGGATCCCGAGCGTGGACTTCTCCTCGGAGGTGGTCACGCTGCTGCCCCTCGCCGACGGGGACGTCGAGCCGGTCGCCGGCCACGGCGTCGTACGACGTGTGGTCACCGCGGTCTCCGGCGACAAGGGCGGCGGTCGGCGGCCGTTCTCGGTGGGGGTCAGCCGGGTGGCGCACACGCTCGACGAGCTGCCCGAGGCCTACGCCCAGGCCCGCCGGGCCGTGGAGGTCGGCCGCAGGGTCTCCGGGGGAGGGTCGACGACGTTCTTCGACCAGCTCGGCCTGCACCGGCTGATCGCGCTGGTGCCCGACACCGCCGAGCTGCGCTCCTTCACGCGCGACGTGCTCGGTCCGCTGTCCGAGGGCACGACCGAGGCCGCGGACCTGCGGGAGACGCTGCAGGTGCTGCTGGACACCAACTTCAACGTGGCCGAGGCGGCCCGCCTGCAGTTCTTCCACTACAACACGATGCGCTACCGGGTCTCGAAGCTCGAGCGGCTGCTGGGTCCGCTCTCCACCGATCCGCACCTGAGGCTCGACGTCGCCGTGGCGCTGCGGGTCCTGGAGATCACGGGCTGATCACGTCCCGGTGACGGACCCCGGGAGGGTGGCTCGCCGACAACAGGTGCCAGCAGGAGCGGTGTTCCTTCGGCATCTGTCGCCATCGTGGGTGTGTCATGTAGATCACTAACTTGTTGCTTCTCGGGGCCGTCACTCAGCGAAAGGGTCCTCCCAACATGTCGATGTTCAAGTGGGATGTCATCAATCCCGCACCGGGCGAGGCCGTCGGCCCACGCCAGCGCCTGCCGTGGGGCAAGACCCTCGGTCTCGGCGCCCAGCACGTCGTTGCGATGTTCGGCGCCACGTTCGTCTTCCCGATCGTCATGGGGCTCGACCCCAACCTGGCGATCATGTTCTCCGGCATCTGCACGATCCTGTTCCTGCTGATCTGCTCCAACCGGGTGCCGAGCTACCTCGGCACCAGCGCCTCGTTCGTCGCCGGTGTGGCGGCGATCCGTGCCCAGGGCGGCGACTCCGCCCAGGTCACCGGCGCGATCATGGTCGCCGGCCTCGTGCTGCTCGCGATCGGCGTGCTGGTGCACTTCGCCGGCTCCGGGATGATCCACAAGATCCTCCCGCCGGCCGTCACCGGCGCGGTCGTCATGCTCATCGGCTTCAACCTCGCCCCCGTGGTCGCGGGCATCTACTGGCCCCAGGACCAGTGGGTCGCGCTGGCCACGGCGACGTTCATGACCTGTGCGGCGGTGCTCTTTCCCGGCTTCTGGTCGCGGATCGCAGTGCTGCTCGCGCTGGTCTTCGGCTACGTGGTGTCGTGGATCTTCGACGCTGTCTTCGGCCAGATCCACTCCATCACCGGCGCGAGCCAGGGCAAGGAGATCGACCACGACCGGGTCAGCTGGGCGCTGGTCAAGGGCGCCGACTGGATCGGCTTCCCCAGCGGCAGCCTTCCTGACGGTGTCTCGGTCGTGCACGCGCCGAGCTTCTCGCTCACCTTCATCCTGCTGGTGCTGCCGGGTGTCATCGCGCTGGTTGCGGAGAACACCGGCCACGTCAAGGCCGTGGCGGAGATGACCGGCGACGACCTCGACCCCTACATGGGCAAGGCCATCGCCGCCGACGGCTTCGGCACCGCGCTGGCCAGCCTGTTCGGCGGCTCGCCGACCACGACGTACGCCGAGAACATCGGCGTCATGGGGGCCACCCGGGTCTACTCGACGGCGGCGTACTACGTGGCCGCGGTCGTGGCCATCCTGCTCGGCCTGTGCCCGAAGTTCGGAGCCATCGTCAGCGCCACCCCGGGCGGGGTCCTGGGCGGCATCACCGTCGTCCTCTACGGGATGATCGGCCTCGTGGGCGCCAAGATCTGGGTGGAGAACGGTGTCGACTTCGGCAACCCCGTGAACATGGTCGGCCTCGCCGGCGGTCTCATCGCCGGTATCGGCGGGGTCACGCTGCAGTTCAGCGACAACTTCTCGCTGAGCGGCATCGCCCTGGGCACGATCATGGTGATCGTCTACTTCCACCTCGTGAACCGTGGTCACCACACCGGTCCCACGCACCGGGGTGCCGACGAGGTCACGCGCGCGCTGTGAAGCCGGCACCGTTCGACTACCGCCGCCCGGGGTCGCTGCCGGAGGCCCTCGAGGCCCTGGCCGGCGAGCCGAACGCCAAGGTGCTGGCCGGAGGCCAGAGCCTGGTCCCGTTGCTGTCGATGCGGCTGGCGGCGCCGTCGCTGCTCGTCGACATCAACGGGCTCCCGGGCCTGGCCGACATCCGGGTGTCGGACGAGGGCGTGCGCGTGGGCGCCCTCGCCCGGCACGCCGACGTGCTCGCCTCCGTCGAGGCCCGCCGGGTCCAGCCGCTGCTGGCGATGGCTCTCGAGCACGTCGCCCACGCGACCATCCGCAACCGCGGGACCACCGTCGGCTCGATCGTGCACGCCGACGCGGCGGCCGAGATGCCGGTGGTCCTGAGCCTGCTCGGCGGCTCGGTCGACGTCGAGTCGACCGCCGGCCGCCGCACGATCGCGGCCGAGGACCTCTACCTCGGCCCGCTCGAGTCGGCCCTGCACCACGACGAGATCGCGGTGTCCGCCTTCTTCCCGGCGCTCCCGGCCGGGGCCGGTGTCGCCTTCGAGGAGATCGCCCGCCGGCACGGCGACTACGCCCTCGCCGGCGTGGCCGCCCTCGTCGACGGCGACTCGGTGCGCTGCGGCTTCGTGTCCGTCGCCGACGTCCCCACCGTGGTGGACCTCAGCGGCGTGCCGCTCGACCAGGTGGCCGAGGCCGCGCTGGCGCACCTCGAGCCCGCCGACGACATCCACGCGACCGCGGCGTACCGCGCCCAGCTGGTCCGCGTGCTGACCGAACGGGTCGTCCGTGCGGCCCACGACGACGCGAAGGAACGCCGATGACCGAACAGCTGCACGACGTCCGCCTCACCGTGAACGGGGTGGCCCACGACGTCGAGGTGCCGGCCCGGCGGCTGCTGTCCGACGCGCTGCGCCACGACCTCGGCCTGACCGGCACCCACGTCGGCTGCGAGCACGGCGTCTGCGGCGCCTGCACGGTCCTCGTCGACGGCCGGCCGATGCGCTCCTGCCTGATGTTCGCGGTCTCCGCCGTGGACGCCGAGATCACCACGGTCGAGGGGCTCACCAACGACGACGGCTCGCTCGGTCCGGTGCAGCAGGCGTTCGCGGAGTGCCACGGCCTGCAGTGCGGCTTCTGCACGCCCGGTTTCCTGACGACGATCACCGCCGGGCTGGAGGAGAACCCCACGCCCACCCGCGAGCAGTGCCGCGACATGATCGCCGGCAACCTGTGCCGCTGCACCGGCTACCAGAACATCGTGAAGGCGGTCGAGCGCGCCGCCGAGCTGATCGAGGAGCGCGCATGACCACGAAGCTGATGGGCACGCCCGTCCAGCGGGTGGAGGACCAGCGCTTCCTGCGCGGCCTGGGCCGGTACGTCGACGACGTGGCCGTCTCGCCGGGCACCCTGCACGCCGCCGTGCTGCGCAGCCCGCACGCCCACGCCCGGATCACCGACATCGACGTCGACGAGGTGCTCGACCTCGACGGGGTGCATGCGGTCTGGACCCACGACGACCTCACCGGCCCGATGGCCGAGCCGCTGCCGCTGCTGATCCCGCACCCGGCGCTCACCCACGGCCGCACGCAGTACGCCCTGGCCAGGGACGAGGTGAACTACGTCGGCGAGGCGATCGCCTTCGTGGTCGCCGACGACCGATACGTCGCCGAGGACGCGGTGTCGCGGATCAAGGTCTCCTACGAGTTCCTGCCGGCAGTCGTCGGCATCGACAGGGCCCGCGCGGCCACGCACCTGGTCCACGAGGACGTGCCGGGCAACGTCGGCGCCCGCCTCGAGCAGAACGTCGGTGACGCACCGGCCGCGATCGCGAAGGCCCCGCACCGTCTCGAGCTCGACCTCACCATCGAGCGCAGCGCCTGCATGCCGATGGAGGGCCGCGGCACCGTCGCCCGCTGGGACGCCGACATCAACCGGATGCAGGTGTGGACCTCGACCCAGACCTCGACCGGCGTCCGCGCCGCGGTGGCGGTCAAGCTCGGGCTCGACCTGGGCCAGGTCGACGTGATCACCCCCGACGTGGGCGGTGGCTTCGGCGTGAAGATCAACCACCCCTGGCCCGAGGAGCTGCTGGTGCCGATGGCGGCCCGCGCCCTCGGCCGCACCGTGAAGTTCACCGAGGACCGCCGGGAGCACTTCATCTCCTCCGCGCACGAGCGCGGCCAGGTCCACCACGTGTCGGTCGGGTTCGACGACGAGGGCCGCCTGCTCGGGCTGGACGTCGAGTTCTGGCACGACCACGGCGCCTACTCGCCGTACGGCCTGATCGTCCCGATCATCACCTCGACCCAGCTGCTCGGCCCCTACAAGCCGCAGAACTACCGGGTCGTCTTCGAGTCGCTCTACACCAACACCGTGATGGTCACGCCCTATCGCGGCGCCGGGCGGCCGCAGGGCTGCTACGTCATGGAGCGGACCATGGACGCGATCGCGGCGTACCTCGGCAAGGACCGCACCGAGGTACGCGCGGCCAACTTCATCCAGCCCGACGAGTTCCCCTACGACCAGGGCCTGGTCTTCCAGGACGGCCGCGAGCTCGAGTACGACTCCGGCGACTACCCGGCGTCGCTGGAGAAGCTCAAGGAGCTGATCGGGTGGGACGACTTCCCGACGTTCCAGAAGTCCATGGCCGCCGCCGGCCGCAAGGTCGGCATCGGGCTGGCCTGCTACGTCGAGGGCACCGGCGTCGGCCCCTACGAGGGCGCCCACGTCCACATCGAGACCTCCGGCAAGGTCAAGGTCGCGACCGGCCTGACCACCCAGGGCCAGGGCCACGCCACCGTCTTCGCCCAGCTCGTCGCTGACGAGCTCGGGGTGAGGTTCGAGGACGTCGAGGTGGTCACCGGTGACACCCGGCGGATGCCGTACGCCGTCGGCACGTTCGCCTCCCGCGCCGCGGTGATGAGCGGCTCGGCGATCCACCTCGCGGCCAAGCGGGCCAAGGAGAAGGTCCTCAAGATCGCCGCCGACGCGCTCGAGGCGGACGAGTCCGACCTGCAGATCGTCGACGGCGTCGTCTCGGTCAAGGGCTCGCCCGGCACCGCGATCGACCTCGGCACCGTGTCGGTGCTGTCCAACCCGCTGCGCTACGCCTTCGACGAGGCGTCGAAGGCCGCCACCCAGTTCTCGGTCGGCGACCCCGGCAAGCCGCCGGTCGCCGAGGACGAGGAGCCGGGCCTGGAGGGCAAGGACTTCTACTCGCCCGAGCGCGCGACCTTCGCCTCCGGCATGCACGCCGCGATCGTCGAGACCGATCCGCTGACCGCCGAGATCCGGATCCTCAAGTACGCCGTCGTCCACGACTGCGGCCACCTGATCAACCCCATGATCGTCGAGGGCCAGATCCACGGCGGCGTCGCGCAGGGCATCGGCGGCGCGCTCTACGAGCGGATGGCGTACGACGAGTCCGGCCAGCTGCTCAACGCCTCGTTCATGGACTTCCTGATGCCCTACGTCACCGAGGTGCCGAACTCGATCGAGATCGACCACCTCGAGACGCCGTCGCCACTCAACCCGCTCGGCATCAAGGGCGCGGGCGAGGCCGGGGTCATCCCGACCTCCGCCGTCTTCGCCTCCGCGATCGAGGACGCCGAGGGCTTCCCGATCACCGCCATGCCCATCTCGCCGTCCGAGCTCTTCGAGCTCCGCTCACGGTCACAGCACGCGTCCGGTGGTTGAGGTGCGAAGGCGCCCCGCGCCTGAGCCTCGAAACCCCGGAACCCCCAAGGAGACCCCATGAAGTTCACCGGAGACGCCACCCTCAACGCCCCCGTCGACCAGGTCTGGGCGGCGCTGCTCGACCCGTCGGTGCTGGTGCGCACCATCCCCGGTTGCGAGCGCCTCGAGGCGACCGGCGAGAACGCCTACGCGATGACCGTGACCGCCGGCGTCGCGGCGATCAAGGGCACCTACGCCGGCTCGTGCGAGCTGTCCGACCTCGAGCCGCACTCCTCGCTGGTGATGAAGCTCCAGGGCGCCGGTGCCCCGGGCACCATCGGGGCGGACGTCAACGTCGGCTTCCGCGACGGCGGCGACGGCACCACCACCATCACCTACGACGCCGACGCGGTCGTGGGTGGCATGGTCGGCGGCGTCGGCCAGCGGATGCTGACCAGCGTCTCGCGCCGGATGGCGGGGGAGTTCTTCGGCAACGTCGACGCCGTGCTCACCGGCGCCGCCCCGGCCCCGGCGCCCGTCGGCGTCGCCGAGGCGGCCGCCGCCGTCGGCGCTCCCGTCGAGGCCCAGCCGGGCGTCTTCGTCGCACCCCCGAAGCCGACCGCCCTCGGCAACCAGGACGACTTCCTCAAGGGCATCCTGGTCGGCGCCGGGCTGGTGCTGGCCGGCGTCGTGGTCGGCGGGATCTTCGGACGGCGGCGGTGATGGTGGCGGTTGCAGGAATCGCCGGTGAACCGGTGACTCCTGACGTTCTCAGCCGTTGCAACACCCCAGAACGTCCGGAACTGGCTGAGAAGTCGGGCCCATGGGCGACCTGACCGTCGGGTCCACGGCACGCGAGCAGGCCGTCGCCGTACGCTCCGGCGCGATCTCGGCGCGCGAGCTGCTCGACCTCCACCTCGAGCGCATCGCCGAACGCAACCCGGAGCTGAACGCGATCGTCTCCCTGGATGAGGAGCGGGCGCGGGAGGGTGCTGCCGCGGCCGACGAGGCGCTGGCCTCGGGCGCGACGACCGGTCCGCTGCACGGCCTGCCCTTCGCGTTCAAGGACACCCACGCGGTCGCCGGCTGGCGCACCACGTACGGCTCTCCGCTGTTCGCCGACCACGTGCCGCAGGCCGACGAGCTGATCGTCGAGCGGGTACGCCGCGCCGGCGTGGTGACGATCGGCAAGACCAACGTGCCCGAGTTCGCCGCGGGATCGCACACCTTCAACACCGTCTTCGGCACCACGCTGAACCCGGTCGACCCGACCCGGTCCGCGGGCGGGTCGAGCGGGGGAGCGGCGTGCGCGCTGGCCGCCGGCATGGTGCCGCTGGCCGACGGGTCGGACATGGGCGGGTCGCTGCGCAACCCGGCGTCGTTCTGCGGCGTGGTGGGGCTGCGCCCCTCGCTGGGTCGCGTCCCGGAGTGGCCGCTCTACAACCAGTGGGAGACCACCTCGGTCGGCGGCCCGATGGCCCGCAACGTGGGCGACCTGGCGCTGCTGCTCTCGGTGATGGCCGGTCCCGACCCGCGGGTGCCGCAGGCCCTCGGCGACCCGGGCTCGATGTTCGCGGGGCTGGGGCCGGGGTCGCTGTCCGGCCTGCGCGTGGCCCTGTCGGTCGATCTCGGCGGCGCCTTCGAGGTCGACGACGAGGTGGCGGCGGTCGTCTCCGGCTCGGCCTCCGTCTTCGCCGGCGCCGGCGCCTCGGTGGCCGAGGCCCACCCCGACCTCTCGCTCGCCGACGACACGTTCCGGACGCTGCGCGCCTGGCACTTCCAGGCGAAGTTCGGCCGGATGCTGGCCGAGCACCCCGAGGCGTTCAAGCAGTCGCTGGCCGACAACATCCGGGCGGGCGAGTCGCTGACGGGGGCCGACGTGGCCCGCGCCTACACCCAGCGCACCACCCTCTCGGAGCGGATGCGGGAGTTCTTCGCGTCGTACGACGTGCTGGTGCTGCCGGTCTCGCAGGTCCCGCCGTTCCCGGCCGACCAGGAGTTCCCGTCGGCCATCAACGGCCGGCCGATGGAGACCTACCTGGACTGGATGCGCTCGGCCTACTTCATCACCGTCACCGGGTGCCCGGCGATCTCCGTGCCTGCGGGCCGCACCCGGGACGGGCTGCCGGTCGGCATCCAGGTCGTGGCTCCGCACGGCGCCGAGTGGCGGCTGCTCGAGGTCGCGGCGGCGTTCGAGGCCGCGGTCGCCTGAGACCGGTCTACGGTCGAGGCATGACCCTCGAGCTCGTCCGCACCCCCGCCCTGTCCGACCGTGCGCAGTACGCCTACGCCGCGCGGGTGTCGGGCGGCGCCCTCGTGTTCACCGCAGGGGCCTGCCCGCTGGACGACGCGGGCCGGATCGGGCCGGTGGGCGACTACGCCGGCCAGGCGCGACGGGTGATGGACAACCTGGTCATCGCCCTCGCGGCGGCCGAGGCGCGCCTCGAGGACGTCGCGAAGTCGACGATCTACGTCGCCACCAGCCGGCGCGAGGACCTGGTCGCCGTCTGGGAGGTGGTGCGCGCGGCGTTCGGCGAGCACCCGGCGCCGAGCACGCTGCTGGCCGTCCCGCTGCTGGGCTACGAGGAGCAGCTGGTGGAGGTGGAGGCGGTCGCGGTCACCTGAGCCGCGGTCACTCCAGGTAGCCCTCGACCGTCCCCTCCGGACGCACCTCGGCGCTGTCGGGGTTGCGGCCGAACTCCCGCCGAGCGCGACGCTGGCGGAGCAGGTCCCAGCACTGGTCGAGCTCGACCTCGAGCCGCTTGAGCCGCGCGTGCTCCTCGGTCGGGGTGATGTCGCCGTCGGCCAGCGACTGGCGCAGCCGGTGCTCCTCGTCGATGAGCGCGTGGATGCGGTGCAGGATGACGTCGTCCTCGGCCATGGTCCAGTGTCGCACCGCGCGGTTCGGCCAGGAAGCCGCGAAGCGACCACGGGCGTGGAATGCTTCGGCGGTGGCCGACCTCTTCGACGACGCAGGAACGCTGCGTGACGCCTACGCCGGCGTCGACTGGGCTGCCACCTCGCTCGGCCCGGTCGAGGACTGGAGCCTGGCCCTGCGCAACTCGGTCGGCGTGGCGCTGAACACCCGGTTCCCGGTCACGCTGCTCTGGGGCCCGGAGTTCGTCCTCGTCTACAACGAGGCCTACGTCGAGATGATCGCCGACAAGCACCCGGGCGCCCTCGGTCGTCCCGCCCAGGAGATCTTCCCCGAGGCGTGGGACGTGATCGGCCCTCTCATGCAGGGGGTGCGCAACGGTGGCGGCGCCACCTGGCACGAGAACACCTACCTGCCGCTGAGCCGCAACGGCTACCTCGAGGACTGCTACTTCACCTACTCCTACTCCCCGGTGACGGGTGAGGACGGCACGGTGGAGGGGATCATCGACATCGCGACCGAGACGACGGCGCAGATGGTGATCGGTCGCCGGCTGCAGCTGCTGACCCGGCTCGGCGACGAGCTCGCCTCGGTCGAGCGGGTCGAGGACGTGCCCGGTCGGGCGTTGTCGGTGCTCCGGCAGAACGTCGACGACTGGTCGGCCCTGGACGTGCGGGTCTCCGGCGTGCCGAACGCCGACCCCGACCTCACGCTGCCCGAGGAGCCGATCCTCCCGCCCGAGGGCGACCTGTCGCTCGACTCGACCGACGACGGACTGGTCGCCTGGCTCCCGCTCGCCGACGAGGACTCCGGGCTCGACGCCCACCTCGTGGTGCGGCTCAGTCCCCGGCTGCCACGCGATGGCGACTACCTCGACTTCCTGCGGCTGGTGGCTGCGGCGCTCACCCAGGCCCTGGAGCGGGTGCTGATCCGGGAGGCCGAGCGCACCTGGTCCGAGGCGCTGCAACGCAGCCTGCTCGCCCGCCCGGCCACCATCGGGGGGCTCGACCTGGCGGTGCGCTACCAGCCGGCCGCGGAGGTCGCCCAGGTCGGCGGGGACTGGTACGACGCGTTCCGGCTGCCGGACGGGCGGCTGGCCCTCGTGGTCGGTGACGTGGCCGGGCACGACGAGCACGCGGCGGCGTCCATGGGCCAGATCCGCAACCTGGTCCGCGGCGTCGCCTACTCCCGACCGGAGTCCCCGGCCTCGGTCCTCTCGGGGCTCGACCACGCGATGCACGGCCTCGACGTGAACGTGGTCGCGACCGCGGTCCTCGCCCAGCTCGAGTCCGGAGAGGGTCCCGACGGGTGCCGGCTCTCGCTGCGGTGGTGCAACGCCGGGCACCCGCCGCCGGTGCTGCTGTCCGCCGACGGCACCGCGCGCCTGCTTGAGACCGACCCGGACCTGCTGCTCGGCCTCAACGTCGACGCCGACCGGACCGACCACACCCTGGCGCTCGAGCCCGGATCGAGCCTGGTCATCTACACCGACGGTCTCGTCGAGCGCCGCGGCGCCACGATCGACGCCGGCCTGGCGTGGCTGGTGAGCGCGGTCGAGGGCCAGCACGGGCTGACCGCCGACGAGCTGTGCGACCGGCTGCTCGGCCAGCTCTCGGGGCGCTCCGAGGACGACGTCGCCCTGCTCGTCATGCGCGCCTCCCGCGACATCGTGGCGCATGAGGGCACCGCACCGGCCATCCCCTGATCGAGGGGGGTCGCCCGGGTCGGTCGGCGGCGGCCGCCGGGACGTTGGTCCCTGTCAGCCGTCGGGCGCCCCGGCACACCATGGAGGTGCGCCACTTCCTTCGGGAGGAGCGCGATGGTTCGGGAGGCGAGGGCTCACTCGACGGGTGAGACGTCGCGAGGATCGGGTGACGGGATCAGCGGAGCCGCAGCCGAAGAACCACCGACCGGGAGCGTCACCTGACCGGTCACCAGAGGGGCCCTTGTGACTCATACTCCCAAGGGCCCCTCGCACTGCACGGGGGAGGGTGTCGGGGGGCGCCGGTGGCGTCTGCCCGGGCGGCGACGCGCCGCACGCCATGGACGTCGTACGGCGTGCGCCGTCGGGTGGGTGAGAATGGCCGGCATGATCTACGGCGTGCTGCACCGGGTGGTCCCGCCGGTGGCCAGGGCGGTCTGGCGACCGACCGTCATCGGGCTGGAGAACGTGCCGCCGACCGGCGGGGTGATCCTGGCCAGCAACCACCTCAGCTTCGCCGACTCGGTCGTCATCCCGTGCGTCGTGCCGCGCAAGGTGGTGTTCCTGGCCAAGTCCGACTACTTCACCGGCCGCGGGGTCAAGGGCACGCTGTCGCGGCTGTGGTTCGAGGGGATCGGCATGCTGCCGGTCGACCGGGACGACAGCAAGGCGGCCATCGCCAGCCTCGACACGGCCCTGGAGGTGCTGGGTCGGGGAGAGGCGTTCGGCATCTACCCCGAGGGCACCCGCTCGCGCGACGGCCGGCTCTACCGCGGGCGCACCGGCGTCGCGCACCTCGCACTCACCGCCGGCGTGCTCGTCGTACCCGTCGGGCTGACCGGCACCGAGAAGCTCCAGCCGGTCGGCTCCAACCGGCCGAGGGTCGTCCCGATCACCGTGCGGTTCGGGGAGCCGATCGACGTCGTCGGGCGGTACGACGGCGTACCCCTCGGCCGCGCCCGCCGCGAGGTCACCGACGAGATCATGACCGCCATCCAGAAGCTGTCCGGGCAGGAAGAGGCCGGCATCTACAACGAGCGCCCCACCGACACCTGACCCATCGTTGAACTGGGCCTGATTCGGTCTCGAGATGGGCCGGATTCGGTCCCAAGCGCCGAATCAGGCCCATCTCGTCTCCGATCTCGGCCCAGTTCGACAAGTGGACGCGGGGGAGCAGGCGGGGGGTGGCATATCCGGTTGATCGGTCACCGGGCACGCGGGGAACATGACGCGCATGTCGCCGCCCACCCCCACGCTGGCCACCCCCACGCTGCAGACCGAGCGGCTGCGACTGCGCCCCTTCGACGACACGGACGTGGACGACCTCTTCGCGCTGCACAGCAGCGCGCACGTGCTGCGCTACTGGGACTCGCCGCCGTGGGGCGACCGCGGCCGCGCCGAGCGGTTCATCGCGGCCTGTCGGCAGCTGGCCGAGGATGGCACCGGAGCGCGGCTGGCCGTGGACCGGGTCTCCGACGGGGCGTTCCTCGGGTGGTGCAGCCTGAGCCGCTGGAACCCCGGCTACCGCAGCGCGGCGCTGGGCCACTGCTACGCCGAGGTGGCGTGGGGCCACGGCTACGCGACCGAGGCCGCGGGCGCCCTGCTGGGCTGGGCGTTCGACACGCTGGACCTGAATCGCGTCCAGGCCGAGACCGACACCCGCAACGTGGCGTCGGCCCGCGTGCTGGAGAAGCTCGGGTTCGCCCGCGAGGGGACGCTGCGCGAGGACTGTGTGGTGGACGGCGTCGTCTCCGACTCGTGGGTCTACGGGCTGCTCCGGCGGGAGTGGCGGCCGACGTCGGAGCCGGCGCCCGACCGCTGAGCCACCACGGGCCGATGGCAGAGGTTGCCGTCGGATGAGCGTTCCGTCGGCAGATTCTGCCGTGGCCCGTGGGAGTCGTGGAGCGATTGAATCGAGCCATGGCACCTCCCACCCCGCGACGGATCCGGATCGGCATCGACACCGGCGGCACGTTCACCGACGTGGTCGCCTTCGACGAGGACGCAGGCTCGCTCGTCACCACCAAGACCCCCTCCACCCCGAGCAACCCGGCCGACGGCTTCATGGCCGGCATCGACAAGGTGCTCGGCCTGATGGGCCTGCCGACCGGCCACGGTGACGCGATCAGCGCCGTCAGCCACGGCACCACGGTCGCCACCAACCAGCTCCTCGAGGGCAAGGTCGACCGGCTCGGCTTCGTGACCACCGAGGGCTACGAGGCGATGCTCGAGATCGCCCGCCAGTCGGTGCCCGACGGCTACGGCAACTCCTACTTCTGGGTCAAGCCCGAGCGGATCGTGCCCCGCCACCTCGTCAAGGGCGTGGGTGGCCGGCTCGACTTCACCGGCGCCGAGGTCCGCCCGTTCGACGAGGAGGGTGCCCGCGCGGTCGCCCGCTGGTTCCGCGACCAGGGCATCAACACGCTCGGCGTCTGCTTCCTGCACGCCTACGCCAACCCCGAGCACGAGGAGCGGATGCGCGCCGTGCTCGCCGAGGAGCACCCCGACGCCGTCGTCTCGCTCTCCAGCGAGGTGCTGCGCGAGTACCGCGAGTACGAGCGCGCGATGACGACGCTGGTCGACGCCGCCGTGAAGCCGCGGCTCTCGGCGTACGTCAACAACATCAAGGCCCGCCTCGCCGACTACGCCGGTGAGCGGAAGGTGCCGTTCTACGTCATGAAGTCCAACGGCGGCGTTCTCTCGGCCGACGAGGTCGTGCACCAGCCGATCACCACCGTGCTCTCCGGCCCCGCCGCGGGCGCCCTGGGCGCCGCGCTGATCGCCAAGGTCGCGGGTTACGACAAGGTGCTGACCAGCGACGGCGGCGGTACGTCGACCGACGTGTCGGTCGTCATCGACGGCGATCCGACGCTGACCACCGAGGGCTCGGTCGGCGCGTTCCCCTCCAAGATCCCGATGATCGACGTCGTGACCGTGGGTGCCGGTGGCGGCTCGATCGCCTGGCTCTCGCCCGAGGGCACCCTCAAGGTCGGCCCGCAGTCGGCCGGCGCCGACCCCGGCCCGCTCTGCTACGGCAAGGGCGGCACCGAGGTCACCATCACCGACGCCCACGTCTTCCTCGGCCGGATCCCTCCGCACCTGCTCGGCGGCGAGATCCCGCTCGACGTGCAGGCGGCCCGGGACGGCATCGAGCAGCTCGCCTCCAAGCTCGGTCTCACCCCGGAGGCCTGCGCCACCGGCATCCTCGAGATCTCCGCCTGGAACCAGGCCAACGCGCTGCGCCAGGTGACGGTCAAGCGCGGCCTCGACGTGCGCGACTTCGCCCTGACCACGTTCGGCGGCTCCGGCTCGCTGCTGCTGTGCCGGCTCGTCGACGTCCTCGGGCTGCCCACGGTGCTGGTGCCGCCGAACCCGGGCAACGTCTCCGCGTTCGGCCTGCTCACCGTCGACGTCAAGAACGACTACGTGCAGACCCACGTCTCGCTGGCCGACGCGCTCGACCCGGCCACGGTCGGCGGCGTCCTCGACGCGCTGACCGGGCAGGCCATCGAGGCGCTGACCAAGGAGGGCTTCCCCGAGGAGCAGCACTCCTTCGTCCGCACCGCCGACCTGCGCTACTTCGGTCAGGCCTTCGAGGTGCGCGTGGCCGTGCCGGACGGGCCGATTGACCAGGCCGCGCTCGACGAGGTCGCGCGTCGCTTCCACGCCGAGCACACCGCGCTCTACGGCTACGACTTCGCCGGCGACCCGGCCCAGCAGGTCGAGTGGGTCAACCTGCGCGTCTCGGGCATCGGCCCGATCCAGCGCCCGGAGATCCAGAGGGCCCCGCTGGGTGACGGCTCCGTGCCGTCCGAGAAGGGCCGCCGCGAGGTCTGCTTCGACGCCGCCGAGGGGTACGTCGACACGCCCGTGCTGTGGCGCGCCGACCTCGCACCCGGCACGGTCGTGGTCGGTCCGGCCATCATCGAGGAGTTCGGGTCGACGGTGCCGCTGCACCCGGGCTTCACCGCCCGCATCGACGAGTTCCTCAACATCATCGTCACCCGCACCGCCGAGGAGAGCATCTGATGTGCACCAGCTCCACGGGCGTCGTCGTCACGCCCCCCTCCGCCGCGGAGGCGGACACCGCCAGCCGGCGCGCGCCCACCCAGTTCCCGTTCGGCCACCTGACCGCCGACGCCGGCGCGAGCGCCGACCCGGTGCTTGTCGAGATCGTCCAGGGCTCGCTGGCCAGCGTCGAGATGGAGGTCGAGACCGCCATCGGCCGCACCAGCCGCAGCCCGATGATCCGCGACGCCCACGACTTCCGGGCCGGCATCCACGACCGGCTGCTGCGCAAGCTCACCGGCCGCTCCTACAGCGCCCTGGTGCACCCGGTGGCCCGCGACTTCCCCATCGAGGAGATGCGGGAGGGGGACGTCTTCTTCCACAACGACGTCTACCAGTCCGAGGGCGGCATCGGGCACCTGCCCGACCTGTGCGTCACCGTGCCGGTCTTCGCCGGCCCCGAGGGTGAGCGACGCGTCGTCGCGTTCGTCCAGGCCTTCGGCCACCACGACGACATCGGCGGCGCGGTCCCGGGCTCGATGCCCTCCAACGCGACCAGCGTCTTCGAGGAGGGCCTGATGGTCCCCCCGATCCGGCTGTGGGACGCGGGCGTCCCCAACCGGGCCGCGCTGTCGATCATGACCCGCAACTCCCGGATGCCGGAGTCGCTGGCCGCCGACCTCGACGCCGAGTGCTCGGCCTGCCTGATGGGCGCCCGCCGGCTGGGCGAGCTCTTCGACCGCTACGGCATCGAGACCGTCGAGTCCTGCTTCGACGCGATCATCGAGCGCACCACCACGACGTACCGCCGCGAGATCCTCTCCAAGATCCCGGTCGGGGAGTGGGTGTGGGAGGACTACGCCGAGCACGACGGCGTCGACGAGCCGATGCTGCACACGCAGCGCATCACGCTGACCCGCACCGCCGCCGACGACCCCGAGGGTGAGCGGCTGATCCTCGACTTCGGCGGGACCTCGCCGCAGGCCAAGGGACCGATCAACCACTGCGGTGACTACAGCGACGGCGTCTTCCTCAAGAAGTGGCTCGCGCCGATCCTGCGCAACCTCGCCGACACCCCCGAGCGGATGGCCGAGCTCGACGTCAACGAGGGGATCGTGCCGCTGATCGAGATGCGGTTCCCGCCGCCGGGCACGCTGCTCACGCCGGTCTTCCCGGCGCCGACCAACGCCCGCACCTTCGTGATCCTGCGCCTGCTCGGCGTCCTCGCGGGCGTCGTCGCCAAGGCCGTGGACGGCCGGATGCCCGCCGACCAGGAGACGATCCGCTACACCGGTGTGTACGGCGAGGACCTCGAGGGCCGTCCCTACCTGATGCGCGAGGTGCTGGGCGGCGGCTCGGGCGGCCGCTACTACGCCGACGGCGAGGACACCATCCACGTCGTCCCGGACTCGCGGAACCTCCCCACGGAGTTCACCGAGGCCCGCTTCCCGTTCCGCGTCGAGTCGCTGTCCCTGGCGGTCGACTCCGGCGGCGCCGGCCAGTTCCGTGGCGGCCTGGGCTACGAGAAGCACATCCGGATGCTCAAGGACGCCCACTTCATGTCGATCGCCGACCGGTCGATCCTGGCCTGCTGGGGCGTCAAGGGCGGCCTGGCCGGCAAGCCGTTCCAGGTGACCGTCGACCCGGGTGGCCCGAACGAGCGCGAGGTCGACGCCCTCGCCGACGCCGAGCCGATCAAGGCCGGCGAGGTGGTGCGGATCCGCACCACCGGTGGCGGCGGCTGGGGCAACCCGCTCGAGCGCGACCCCGAGCTCGTGGTCCGCGACGTGGTCTGGCGCAAGGTCTCCCCGGAGGCCGCGCTCGCCGACTACGGCGTCGTGCTCACCGGCTCGCTCGAGGACGACTCGCTCGGCCACGACGCCGCGGCCACGCAGGCCGAGCGCGCGTCGCGTCCCGAGCCCACCGAAGCGTTCTTCGACCGCGGCCCGGGCTACGCCCACCTCGCGGCCGGTGCGGCCGCCGCGGACGTCGACTGGCTCTGAGGGCCGGCCCGGCTCCGGAGGACATACGCCTCTGGAGCCGGGACCTCCTGCCACCGACGCTGGTGGCAGGAGGTACCGACATGCGAGTACTCGTCGCCTACGCCACCAAGCACGGCGCCACGGAGGGGATCGCGGAGCGGATCGGGGAGACCCTCGGCCGGTCCGGGCTCGACGTCGACGTCCGGGAGGTGCAGGAGGCCGACCCGACCGGCTACGACGCGTTCGTCGTCGGCAGCGCGGCGTACGCCGGGCACTGGCGCAAGGAGGCGCGACGCTTCGTGAAGCACCACCACGACGAGCTCGACAACCACCCGGTCTGGCTGTTCAGCAGCGGACCGCTGGGCACCGACACCGAGGACGCGAAGGGGCATGACGTGCGGGAGGCCGCGACCCCGAAGGACGTCGCCGGCCTGGTGGAGGACCTGCACGCCCGCGGCCACCGGGTGTTCTTCGGCGCGCTGGACCCCGAGTCGCTCACGGGCCCGGAGGGGCTGATGACCAAGTTCCCCGCCGGCAAGAAGCTCCTGCCCACCGGGGACTTCCGCGACTGGGCCGACATCGACGGCTGGGCGCAGGACATCGGCCGGGAGCTGCAGCAGGCCTGAGCCCGCACCGGGGCTGGCAGGACGTCGAGCGATTCTGGGAGTCTTGGGCGCGATGGACACGCACGTCGCAGTGGTGGGAGGGACCGGCAAGACCGGTCGTGCCGTGACCGCAGCACTGGCCGCCCGCGGAGCCGACGCGATCCCGCTCGGCCGGGCCGCGTGGATCGACCTCCCGGGCGCCCTCGGCGGCTGCGAGGCGGCGTACGTCATCGCGCCGAACATGCACCACGACGAGGCGGCGTACGTCGAGCGCGTGGTGGACGCCGCGCGGCGGTCCGGCGTCTCCCGGCTGGTCCTGCACTCGGTCGCCTCGCCCTACGTCCCGGCGATGCCGCACCACGTCGGCAAGGCCGCCGCCGAGGACGTCGTACGCCGCTCCGGGCTCGCCTGGACGATCCTGCAGCCCGGCGCCTACGCGCAGAACTTCGCGGCCGGCACGACCGTCCGGCTCGCCTACCGGGCGTCGGCGCCGTTCGGGTTCGCCGACCTCGACGACGTGGCGGACGTGGCGGCCCGGGTGCTGGTTGAGACCGGGCACGACGGGGCGACCTACGAGCTCGCGTCGTTCACCGCGACCGCCGGCGAGCTGGTCGCCTCGCTCGGTTCGACCGTCGAGCAGGTCACGCCCGAGGCCTGGGCGGCGACCGAGGGCCGCGACCTCGAGCCACGGGTCCGGGACTGGCTGCTGCAGATGTTCGGCTACTACGACCGGTACGGCCTGCCGGTCGGCACCCGGCCCATGCGCCTCCTGCTCGACCGGGCGCCGCGCGTCCTTGTGGGCGCCTGACCCGCGGCGTTCAATGGAGGGAGGGCCCGCCCACGCGTGCGGTGGGCCGATCGAGGTGAGAACCATGGACACGCTCGACGTCCTCCGCAGCTCCATCCTGTTCACCCACGAGAACCTCGCGGCCCGGTTCGACCGGGCCAGCGCGATGCTCTACACGCCCGGCCAGCCGCGCAAGGGCTACGAGCACATCGACACGTTCCTGGCCGTGGCGAGCAAGCACCTCAACGCGGTCGACGCGGTGCTGCTGCCGGCGGTGCGCCGACAGGTCCCCGACGGCGCGCAGGTGGTGCACGACTACCTGCACAGCGTGAAGGCCCTCGAGCTGGCGCTGGCCCACGTCAAGGCCCGGGAGTACGGCTCGGTCTTCGACGCCGCCCGCCCCTGGAACGCGGTCTGGTCCGACGTCGGGAGCGCGCTCGCGGACCACCGGCGCCACGAGTTCGCGCTCGGCGAGCTGCTGGCCGTCCACCTGCAGCCGGTCGCGCTCGAGACCCTCGCCGACCGCCTGCACCGGAGCGAGACCAGGTCACCGAGCCGGCCGCACCCCTACGCCCCGCACACCGGCGTGCCCGGCGTCGTGGCGCGTCGGATCATGCACGCGGTCGACTCCTTCTGGGACGCCGCCGAGGGCCGGATGGTGCCGGAGCCGGTGCGGCCGCCGCACAAGGCGCCGGGCAAGGTCACGCAGTACTTCCTCGCCGACCCGCGCTTCGACGAGGACGACCCGCCACCGGGCACTCGGCGGCCGCAGGCCCTGTGACCGGCGATCAGCCCCAGACCTCGTCCGCGAGCTCCACGAGCAGAGCCAGCTTCGCCTTCTCCTGGTCCACGCTGAGCGAGTTGCCCTCCACGGTCGAGGAGAAGCCGCACTGGGGCGAGATGCAGACCTGGTCGAGGTCGATGAACCGCGAGGCCTCGTCGAGGCGCGCGCGGAGAGCGTCCTTGGACTCCAGCTCCCCGTGCTTGGTGGTCACCAGCCCGAGCACCACCAGCTTGCCGGCCGGGACGTGACGCAGCGGCTCGAAGGTTCCCGACCGCTCGTCGTCGTACTCCAGGAAGAAGCCGTCGACCTCGAGCTGGTTGAACAGCGCCTCGGCCACGAAGTCGTAGCCACCCTCGGCCACCCACGAGTCGCGGAAGTTGCCCCGGCACATGTGGGTCGTCACGGTCAGCCCCTCCGGGCGGCCGGCCAACGCCTCGTTGAGGTGGCGGATGTAGGCCTCGTGCAGGTGCTCGGAGTCCTCCCCGCGGTCGGCCATCGCCCGCCGCTGCTCGGGGTCGTTGAGGTAGGCCAGCGAGGTGTCGTCGAGCTGCAGGTAGGTGCAGCCGAGGTCGTGCACGCGGCGCACCTGCTCGCGGTACGCCGCGGTCAGGTCTGCCCAGAAGTCCTCGACGTCGGCGTACACGTCCGGGTCGATCGAGGCGGCGCCGCCGCGGTAGTGGACCATGCTCGGCGAGGGGATGGTCAGCTTCGGCGTGACTCCCTCGGCGACCTGGTCGCGGAGGAAGGCGAAGTCGTCGCCGAAGATCGTCTCCGACAGGCCGATCTTCCCGTCGACCCGGAGCGCGGCCGGGGTGAAGTCGATCTCGCCCGAGGCGTTCTTGAAGTGGACGGCGAGGTTGTCGTGAGCCTTGCTGATGCCCTCGAGGCGGTAGATGAAGTCCATGTGCCACGACGCCCGGCGGAACTCCCCGTCGGTGGCCGAGCGGAGGCCGGCGACGCGCTGGAGCGCCACGACCTCGGTGACCGCCCGGTCCTCGGCCTCCCTCAGGCCGGCGTCGTCGAGCCGGCCAGCGGTGTGGTCCTCACGAGCCTGGAGCAGCGCCGGAGGGCGCAGCAGGCTGCCGACGTGGTCGGCACGGAACGGCGGGGTGTCACGGAGCACGGGCTTTTCCTCCTCGAGCGGAACGGCACGGTCGTCTCCCCACCATGGCACGGCGCTCCTGAACCTCCGGGTGGCCTTGGCCGGGCGCCGGCGGGAGTCCCACGTGGGGGAGGAGTGCTTGCCGAGCCGCGCCGGCGAGAGGATGCTGCAGGGGATTCGACCGTGCACCCCCGCCGCGGTCGACCGGCGCGACAGGAGATCTCGGATGTCCACAGCTCCAGAGCTGCAGAAGGGTCTCAAGCAGCGACACCTCACGATGATCGCGATCGGCGGCGTGATCGGAGCCGGGCTCTTCGTCGGCTCGGGCGTGGTCATGCAGACCGCCGGACCGGGCGCCTTCCTGACCTACGCGGTCACCGGCGTGCTCATCGTGATGGTGATGCGGATGCTCGGCGAGATGGCCACCGCCAACCCGAGCACCGGGTCGTTCTCCGACTACTCGCGCAACGCGCTCGGCCACTGGGCGGGATTCTCGGTCGCCTGGCTCTACTGGTACTTCTGGGTGGTCGTGGTCGGCTTCGAGGCCGTGGCCGGCGCGAAGGTCGTGCAGTTCTGGCTGCCCGACGTCCCGCTGTGGACGGTGGCCCTGGCCCTGATGCTGCTGATGACCGGCACCAACCTCTTCTCGGTGGGGTCGTACGGCGAGTTCGAGTACTGGTTCGCCGGCATCAAGGTCGCGGCCATCCTGGTCTTCCTCGTGCTCGGTGGCCTCTACGTGCTCGGCGTGATCAGCGGCGACGGGACGCACTTCTCCAACCTGACCGCGCACGGCGGGTTCCTGCCCAACGGCGTGGGCGCGATCTTCTCCTCGGTCGTGGTGGTCGTCTTCTCGATGGTGGGCGCGGAGATCGCCACCGTCGCCGCGGCCGAGTCACACGACCCCGAGAAGGCCATCGCCCGGGCGACCAACTCCGTGGTGCTGCGCGTCGGCACGTTCTACGTCGGCTCGGTGTTCCTGCTCGCCTGCATGATCCCGTGGAACAGCGACGAGCTCGCGGCCTCGCCGTACGTCACCGCGTTCGACATCATCGGCATCCCGGGCGCCGAGCACGTGATGAACGCGGTCGTGCTGACCGCCGTGCTGTCCTGCCTCAACTCCGGGCTCTACACCGCCAGCCGGATGCTGTTCGTGCTGGCCGCCCGCGAGGAGGCGCCGGTCTCGCTGCTCACGGTCAACGGCAAGGGTGTGCCGGTGCGGGCGATCCTGTTCTCCTCGGTCATCGGCTTCCTGTGCGTGATCGCCGCCTACGTCTCGCCCGACACGGTCTTCGCGTTCCTGCTCAACTCGTCGGGCGCGATCATCCTGTTCGTCTACCTGCTGATCTGCGTCTCGCAGTTCGTGCTGCGCCGACGCACGCCCGAGGACCAGCTGACCGTGCGCATGTGGGCGTTCCCGGTGCTGACGCTGCTGACGATCGCGGGCATCCTGGCGATCCTGGTGCAGATGGGGATCGACGGCGAGACCCGGTCGCAGCTGCTGCTCAGCCTGCTGGCGTTCGGGGTCATCCTCGTGGCGTTCGCGCTCAACCGGCTGCGTCGCGGCGGGGAGGAGGCGCCCGCACGTGAGGCCCCGGAGTCGGCGGACCGGGTGCTGCTGCTGGCCAACGAGACGATGAGCGAGGACGCGCTCGAGCGGGAGCTGCGCGACGTGCATGCCCAGACCGGTGCGCACCTCCACATCACGGTGCCGGCCAACCCGGTCGACACCGGGCAGGCCGAGGTCGAGGGCGCGGTCTTCCTGTGGGAGGCCACCCGCAAGGCGGCCCGGGAGCGGCTCGACCAGATGCTCGAGGCGCTGCGCTCCCACGGCATCGAGGCGACCGGGGCGCTGGGCGACCACCGCCCGCTGGTCGCGCTGCGCGAGGCCGTGGCCGACTTCCGTCCCGACCTGGTCATCATCTCCACGCACGCACGCGGGGAGTCCACCTGGCTGCGCAAGGACCTGGTGAGCGCCGCGCGCTCCGAGCTGTCGGTGCCCGTGCGGCACGTCATCCCCAGCGAGGTGGACGCGCGCGCCTGACCGCGCGGGGCTGCTTGACTGGCCCGCATGGAACGTCCCCTGACCCTGGTGACCGGCGGCACCCGCGGCATCGGCGCGGCGACCGCGCTGCGGCTGGCGGCGGACGGGCACGACCTCGTGCTCGGCTACGCCCGGGACGACGCAGCCGCCGAGGAGTGCCGGCTCGCGGCCGAGGACGCCGGTGCCCGCTGCCTGGTCGTCCGCGCCGACGTCTCCAACCAGGAAGGGGTCCACCACCTCTTCGCCACGGCCACCGGTCACGGCCGGCTGACCGGCGTCGTCAACAACGCGGGAGCGACCCTGCACCTCGGACGTCTCGCCGAGACCCCGGTCGACGTCATCCGCCGGACCGTCGACCTCAACCTCACCGGCGCGCTGCTCGTGGCCCGGGCCGCGGTCCGCGCGCTCGGCACGTCGTACGGCGGCCGGGGCGGCGTGATCGTCAACGTCAGCTCCGGCGCGGCGACCCTCGGCTCGCCGGGGGAGTACGTCCAGTACGCCGCGGCGAAGGCCGGCGTGGACGCGCTCACGCTCGGGCTGGCCCAGGAGGTCGCCGACGAGGGCATCCGGGTGGTCGGCGTGGCCCCGGGCCTGGTGCGCACCCGCATCCACGAGGACGCCGGCGACGCCGGGCGGCTCGAGCGGGGTGCCGGAAGGGTCCCGCTCGGGCGCCCGGGAGAGCCCGCGGAGATCGCGGACGCGATCGGGTGGCTGATGAGCGGGCAGGCCTCCTACGTCACCGGGACGACGCTGCGGGTGGCCGGCGGCCGCTGACCGCGCCGTACCGCCCGCAGCTCTTGGCAAGATCTGCCAGCAGGACCTGCCGGAGTTGGTCATCCGGCACCGTGCCGCGGTGCGGCGCGCGTCACTAGGTTCGATGCATGAAGGTGCTGCTCGCGCTCGGCGGAAACGCCATGACCAACGCCGACGGCCGCGCCCGGCCCGAGGACCAGATCGAGGCCGCGCGCGTCGCCATGGCCGCGGTCGCCGACCTGCTCCAGCACGACGTCGACGTCGTCGTCACCCACGGCAACGGTCCCCAGGTGGGCAACCTGCTGGTCAAGAACGAGATCGCCGCGGCGGTCGTGCCGCCGGTCCCGCTGGACTGGTGCGGCGCGCAGACCCAGGCCACGCTCGGCTTCGTCCTGATGAACGCCCTCGACGCCGCGCTCGCCGAGCGCGGTGTGGACCGGCGTACGGCGGCCCTGGTCACCCGCGCGCTGGTCGCGGCCGACGATCCCCACTTCACCCACCCGACCAAGCCGATCGGCCGCTACCTGCCCGCCGAGGAGGCGAAGCTGCTCGTCGAGCACGGCGAGACCTGGGAGGACCGAGGCGAGAAGGGCTGGCGCCGGGTCGTCGCCTCGCCGGAGCCCACCGAGATCCTCGACGCGCCGGCGGTGCGGGCGCTGGTCGACGCCGGCTTCGTCGTCGTCGCCAACGGCGGTGGGGGCATCCCCGTCGTCCGCGACGCCGACGGCGCCCTGCGCGGTGTGGAGGCCGTGATCGACAAGGACCTCGGAGCGGCGCTGCTGGCGCGCACCGTCGACGCCGACGTCCTCGTCATCGCCACCGACGTCCCGAACGCCGTGCTCCACTACGGCACCCCGCAGGCCCGACCCCTCGGCCGGGTCACCGTGGAGGAGATGCGCGGGTACGCCCGCGATGGCCACTTCGCCAGCGGCTCCATGGGCCCCAAGGTCGACGCGGCCTGCCGGTTCGTGGAGGACGGCGGGACGCGCGCCGTCATCACCAGGCTCGACCACATCGTCGACGCGATCACCGGCGACGGCGGGACCGTCGTCGTACCCAACTGAGGAGAGACACCACATGCCCGACGCCATCGAAGTACGCAAGGTCCCGATCCACTCGGTCGCCGACGCCTCGGAGCTCGCGAAGCTCATCGACGACGGCGTGATGGACGCCAGCCGCGTCATCGCCATCATCGGCAAGACCGAGGGCAACGGCGGGGTGAACGACTACACCCGCATCATCGCCGACCGCGCGTTCCGCGAGGTCCTGGTCGAGAAGGGTGCCCCGGCCGACCAGGTCAAGCAGGTCCCGATCGTGTGGTCCGGCGGCACCGACGGCGTGATCAGCCCCCACGCCACGATCTTCGCCACCACCGACGCCGAGCCGACCGACGAGCCGCGGCTCACCGTGGGCTTCGCGATGAGCGAGCAGCTGCTCCCCGAGGACATCGGCCGGACCACGATGGTCTCCAAGGTCGCCGACGCCGTGAAGGTCGCGATGGAGCGGGCCGGCATCACCGACCCGGCCGACGTCCACTACGTGCAGACCAAGACGCCGCTGCTGACGATCCACACCATCCGTGACGCCAAGAGCCGCGGCAAGACCGTGTGGACCGAGCACACCCACGAGTCGATGGACCTCTCCAACGGCTGCACGGCGCTCGGCATCGCGGTCGCGCTCGGCGAGATCGAGATGCCCTCCGACGAGGACGTCATGCACAACCGCGACCTCTACTCCAGCGTCGCGTCCTGCTCCTCGGGCGTCGAGCTCGACCAGGCGCAGGTCGTCGTGGTCGGCAACGCGACCGGCGTCGGCGGCCGCTACCGCATCGGCCACTCGGTGATGAAGGACGCGCTGGACCAGGACGGCATCTGGGCGGCGATCAAGGACGCCGGCCTCGAGCTGCCCGAGCGTCCGCGCACCGCCGACCTCGACGGCAAGCTGGTCAACGTCTTCCTCAAGTGCGAGGCGTCGCAGGACGGCCAGGTCCGGGGCCGACGCAACGCGATGCTCGACGACTCCGACGTGCACTGGCACCGCCAGATCAAGGCCTGCGTCGGCGGCGTCACCGCGGCCGTCACGGGCGACCCGGCGGTGTTCGTGTCGGTCTCGGCCGCCCACCAGGGTCCCGACGGCGGCGGCCCGGTGGCCGCGATCGTCGACCTGGGCTGACCCTCTCCGCTCGTCCTCCCGGGACGTCGTGCGGACCGGGGCCTGCGGGCCTCGATTCGCGCGACGTCCCGGTTCGCTTTCCGCGGTGTTCGGCAGGTGTTCACGTGGCTGCACGAGGTTGCTGCCATGACCATGAACAGACGACAGCTGATCAACACCGGCGCGGCCTCCGGGGCGGGCCTGCTCGCCGGCGCTGCTCTCCTGCAGGCCCCGGCCACCGCCGCCGGTGACCGGCCCGGCGCCTCCTCGAAGGCCCACCCCCTCTTCCCGCCGCTGCAGTCCTCCGACGGCGACCTGCTCGCCCTGCCGCCCGGCTTCTCCTACGAGGTCGTCGCCGTCTCGGGCGAGACCGACCTCGCCGACGGCGCCGGCAAGACCCCGGAGCGCCCCGACGGCACCCTGGTCGTCGCGACCGACCGCGGCTACCGCCTCGTGCAGAACCACGAGGGCAGCCCCGGCAGCGCCCAGCCAGTGCCGCTCGTCGAGGGCACGGTCTACGACCCGGGTGCCCTCGGCGGCGGCTGCACCGTGATCGACGTGGACCGCAACGGCAAGCGCGTCCAGGAGTGGGTCGGCCTCTCCGGCACGATCAGCAACTGTGCCGGTGGCCCGACGCCCTGGGGCTCGTGGCTGACCTGCGAGGAGAGCGAGTCCAAGGCGGGCACGGGCACCCTCGAGAAGGACCACGGCTACGTCTTCGAGGTCTTCGCGGGCGGCCCCAGGAAGCAGTCCCCGAAGCCCATCGAGGCGTGGGGCCGCGCGCCCCACGAGGCCGTCGTGGTCGAGCCCTCGCGGCGCCGGGTCTACCTCACCGAGGACGCGAGCGGCCCCACCGGCCTGCTCTACCGCTGGACCGCGCCGTCCGGCTACAAGCTGCGTCCCTACATCGCCGACGCGCTGGACAAGGACGCCGGCAAGCTGCAGGCCCTGGCCCTGCTCGCGCCCGACGGCAGCGTGCTGCCCGACCTGGCCTACGTCACGGCCGCCCAGATCGGCCGCCCGTTCAGGACGAGCTGGGTGACCGTCCCCGACCGGCACGCCGCCACGACCTCGCTGCGCAAGCAGTTCGAGGCCGGCCAGGTCACGCACTCGAAGAAGCTCGAGGGCGCGTGGGGCAACGACAAGGGCATGTACTTCGTGGCCAGCTTCGCCTTCGCCGCCGACATCCCGAGCGACGCGACTCCGCACGACGGTCAGCTCTGGTTCTACGACTACGACGACCAGACGCTGACGCTGATGGCGTACTTCCCCTACAACGCGCTGCTGCACAGCAAGACGGTCGAGCCGCTGACCGACCTCGGGCCCAGCCTGGACCTGGCGTTCGACGGCCCGGACGGTTGCCACGTGTCGCCGTACGGCTCGCTGGTCCTCACCGAGGACGGCGACACCGCCAACCACGTGCTGAGCTGGAGCCGGAAGCACGGCGCCCAGGCGATCGCGCGGAACCTGATCGTCGCCGAGCAGAACGAGAACGGCAAGAACGTCTACAGCGAGATGACCGGGCCGTGCTTCAGCCCCGACGGCCGGATCCTGTTCGCCAATGTCCAGGAGCCGGGCCACGTATTCGCGATCAAGGGTCCCTGGAAGAAGTACCTCGGCTGACCCCGCCGGACGTCGTACGTCCCGGTCGTCTGGGCGACCGGGACGTACGACGTCGTGCCGTCAGGCCCCGCCGTCGACCCAGGCCTCGTCGAGCTGTCGCCCGGCGAACGCCGCGAGCCGGTGGTAGACCGGTGCGTCGTCGGCCACGTCGACCTCGGCCCCGAACGCGTTGCCGCGGTTCTCGGGGGTCAGCCCGGCGGACATGAACGCCAGGGCCCGCTCGGCCACGCTGGGCTCGAGCTGGGCCGACTGCCCGGTGGCGCGGGCCAGGTCCCAGGTGTGCACGGCGATCTCGGAGGTCTGCCAGTCCACCGTGCGGGCGTCGGCCTCGTCGCCCTGCTGGTGCCAGGCGTGGATGAGGTCGTCGGCCCCCACCCGGAACACCGGGGCCCACTCGTGGCCGATCTCGGGTGGCTCGGTCGCCCAGTCCGGCTCCTCGCCGCGCATCGCGGCGAGGAACTTCGTGGGGGCGGCCACGAGGTGGGCGATCAGGCGCGCGACGTCCCAGTCGTTGCAGGGCGTGGGGCGCGTGAGCTGGTCGGGATGGACCGCGGCGAGCACGTCGCCCGCCTGGTCGAGGGCCCGGGAGAGCACGACGACGGCGTCGTTGGGACTGGTCATGGTGGTTCCTCCTCGCCTCGACGATAACCGCGCGCGGGCGGGCGAGCCGGGGCCCAAAGTCCCTCGTGCCGGTGTCCTGCTCAGTCCTGAACGGGCTCCTCGAGCCACTCCCGGATCGCCGCGTCGTGCTGGCCCAGCGTCGGGGGAGCCGCGTGGGTGGAGCGGCCGCCGGAGAACGGGTTGTCGTCGAACCGGATCGGCGAGCCGGGCAGGTCGAGCCTGCCCTGGGTGGCGTGCTCGACCTCCAGCAGCAGTCCCTGCGAGCGGGTCTGCTCCCAGTCGTAGACGTCGTCGAGGGTGCGCACCTTGCCCGACGGGACGCCCGCCTCGGCGAGCAGGCCCAGCCAGTGCTCGGCCGGGTCGGTCGCGAAGTGTGCCTCCAGCAGCGCGATCAGCTCGTCACGGTGCTGGACCCGCAGGAGGTTGGTCGCGAAGCGCGGGTCGGCGGCGTCGAGCTCGAGGGCGGTGCACAGCGCGCGCCAGAGGTTCTCGGAGCCGCAGGCGATCTGGATCGGGGCGGTGCCGGTCTCGAAGAGGCCGTACGGCGCGATCGCCGGGTGGTGGTCGCCGGCCAGCCCGGGCACCTCGCCGGCCACGGTCCACCGCGTGCCCTGGAAGGCGTGCACGCCGACCATGCCGGCCAGCAGCGAGGTGCGGACGACCCTGCCCCGCCCGGTCGTGGCCCGCTCGTGCAGGGCGGCGAGCACCCCGAACGCGCCGTTCATGCCGGCCAGCAGGTCCGCGATCGGCACGCCCACCTTGGTCGGCTTCTCGGTGCCGGTGAGCGACATCAGGCCACCCTCGCCCTGGGCGATCTGGTCGTAGCCGGCGCGCGTGGCCTCCGGGCCGTCGTGGCCGAAGCCGGTGATGGACAGGACGATCAGGCCCGGGTTGAGCTCGTGCAGCCGCGAGACCGGGAAGCCGAGCCGGTCCAGGACGCCCACCCGGAAGTTCTCCATCAGCACGTCGGCGCGCTCCACCAGGCGGGCGAGGACGTCGCGGTCGGCCTCGGTCTTCAGGTCGAGGACCAGCGACTCCTTGTTGCGGTTGGCCGAGAGGAAGTACGTCGACTCCCGCTCCTCCTCCGACCCGATGAACGGCGGCCCCCAGCCGCGGGTGTCGTCGCCGGCGGGCGACTCGACCTTGATCACGCGGGCGCCCATGTCGCCGAGCATCATCGCGGCGTGCGGCCCGGCCAGGGCGCGGGTCAGGTCGAGGACGAGGAGGTCGGAGAGCGGTCCGTCGGTCATGCGGGAACTCTTCCACCCGTCCGACCGGGCGGGAATGGCAGGTGTCGACAGCCTCGGGCCCCGCCTGACGGCGAGTGTCGGTGCCGGATGGTTGAGTTGCGCACATGAGCTCGCCGACGACGTACCACCTCGTGCGACCGCACGCCGCGGCCGACGTCCCGGCGCTCGACGAGCACCAGCAGCAGGTGGTGGACCACCCCGGCGGGCCGCTGCTCGTGCTGGCCGGTCCCGGCACCGGCAAGACCACCACCCTGGTGGAGGCGATCGTGCGGCGCGTGGACGACGGCGCGCGCCCCGACCAGGTGCTGGCCCTGACCTTCTCGCGCAAGGCCGCCGAACAGCTGCGCGACCGGGTGACCGCGCGGCTGGGCCGCACGATGGGCACCAACCTCAGCTCGACCTTCCACTCCTTCGCCTACGCCCTGATCCGTCGCTACGCCCCCGCGGAGCTCTACGAGGCGCCGCTGCGGCTGCTGAGCGCGCCGGAGCAGGACGTCGTGCTCCGCGAGCTGCTCTCCGACCACCCGGAGTCGGTCACCTGGCCCGACCACCTCGGGCGCGCGCTCGGCACGCGCGGCTTCGCCAAGGAGGTGCACGCGGTGCTCTCCCGGGCCCGGGAGAAGGGTCTCGACGGCCCGGCGCTGCGCGCCCTCGGTGCGGCGGAGGGGCTGCCCGAGTTCGTCGCCGCCGGGATCTTCCTCGACCAGTACCTCACGAACCTCGACAGCCAGGGCGCGATCGACTACGCCGACCTGATCCGCCGGGCCACGATCGAGGCCGAGGCGCACCGCGACGAGATCCGGGCCGGCCTGCGGCACGTCTTCGTCGACGAGTACCAGGACACCGACCCCGGCCAGGTGGCGCTCCTGCGGGCGCTGGCCGGCGACGGCCGGGACCTGACCGTCGTGGGTGACCCGCACCAGTCGATCTACGGGTTCCGCGGCGCCGAGGTCCGCGGCATCCTCGACTTCCCGACCGACTTCCCCCGGGCCGACGGCACCCCTGCCGACGTGGTGGCGCTGCGCACCACCCGCCGGTTCGGTCCCCGCATCCTGCTGGCCTCGCAGCGGGTCGCCCACCGGCTCGCCCTCCCGGGCAGCATCCCCGCCGAGGCCCGGGCCGCGTTCCTGCAGCCCGAGGCCGTGGCCGGCCCGCTCGGCGAGGGCCGGGTCCACGTCCGCACGTTCGACACCGAGCGCGCCGAGGCCGAGCACCTCGCCGACCTGCTGCGGCGGGCGCACCTCGAGGACGGCATCGGGTGGGACGACATGGCGGTGCTGGTCCGCTCCGGCCGCGCGTCGATCCCGCCGCTGCGACGAGCCCTCGGCGCGGCGGGGGTGCCGGTCGAGGTCGCCAGCGACGAGGTCCCCCTGGTCCGCGACCCGGCGGTGCTTCCGCTGCTCGACGGCTTGAGGGCGGTGGTCAACCTCGACAACGCCGAGGTCGACCACGTCGACCACATCGACCCGAGCCGGGCCGAGGCCCTGCTGCTCAGCCCGCTCGGCGGCCTCGACGCGGGCGACCTGCGCCGGCTGGCGCGGCAGCTGCGCACCCGCGAGAAGGCCGCCAGCCGGGACGAGGGCCGTCCGCCGCGCCAGTCCCGCGACCTGGTGCGCCGTGCCGTGGTCGAGGCCGGATTCCTCGACGGGCTCGAGGGCCCGGAGGTCGTGCGGGCCCGGGCCCTGGTCCAGCTGCTGCTGGACGCCCGGGAGGAGCTCGCCGGCGGTGCGTCGGCCGAGGAGCTGCTCTGGACGCTGTGGTCGCGCACCGGCTGGCCCCAGCGGCTGCGCCGCTCGGTCGACCTCGGGGGCGGCGCCGCGCGGCGGGCGCACCGCGACCTCGACTCCGTCTGCGCGCTGTTCGACCTCGCCGCCCGCGCCGAGGAGCGCCGCGACCACGTCGGTGTCCGCGCCTTCCTCGCCACGCTGGTGGCCCAGCAGATCCCGGCCGACACGCTTGCCGAGCAGGGTGCCCGCGGTGCGGCGGTGCGACTGCTGACCGCCCACCGCGCCAAGGGGCTGGAGTGGCGCCTGGTCGTCGTGGCCCACGTCCAGCAGGACGGCTGGCCCGACCTGCGCCGGCGCTCGACGCTGCTGCAGGCCGACCGGATCGGAGAGACCGGGATCGTGCCGCCGGTCTCCAGCCGGGCCCTGCTGATGGAGGAGCGACGCCTCTTCTACGTCGCCTGCACGCGCGCCCGTCAGCGGCTGGTCGTCACGGCGGTGGCCTCGGCCGACGACGAGGGCGAGCAGCCGTCCCGCTTCCTCGACGAGCTGGGGGTCCACGTGGAGCGGGTGGTCGGGCGCCCGGCCCGGCCGCTGTCGATGGCCGGCATCGTCGCCGAGCTGCGACGCACCGTCGCCGACCCGGAGTCCGGCGAGGCGCTGCGGGAGGCCGCCGCGCGCCGCCTGGCCCGGCTCGCCGCCGAGTCCGTGGGCCACCGCGCCCTGGTCCCGAGCGCCGACCCGTCCACCTGGTGGGGCACCCGTGCGGCGAGCAGGTCGGTGCAGCCGGTGCGCGACCCCGACCAACCGGTGCCCGTCTCCGCCAGCGTGCTGGAGTCGCTGATGGTCTGTCCCACCCAGTGGTTCCTCGAGCGCGAGGCCGGGGGAGTCTCGCGGGCCCACCAGTCGGCCAACCTCGGCGAGATGGTGCACGCGCTCGCCCAACGGGTCGCGACGGGCGACCTGACGGCCGGGCCCGACGACGTCGACCTGCTGATGTCCCACGTCGACGAGGTCTGGGACCGGCTCGACTTCCGCACGCCCTGGTCGAAGGCCCGTGAGCACGAGCGGGTCCGGGCCGCGCTCGCCCGCTTCCTGCAGTGGCACCACGCCGACCGGCGCACCCTGATCGGCACCGAGACGCCGTTCGAGACCGTCGTCGAGCTGCCCGACGGCGAGCAGGTGAAGGTCACCGGCTACGCCGACCGGCTCGAGGTCGACGCCGACGGCCGGGTCGTGGTGGTCGACCTCAAGACCGGGCGCCGCGCGCCGAGCGCGAAGTCCGTCGAGAGCCACGTCCAGCTCGGCCTCTACCAGTACGCCGTCGACCACGGCGCCGTCGACCGGCTCACCGAGGGGCCCGCGCAGGCGGGCGGGGCCGAGCTGGTCCAGCTCGGCATCATCGACGGCGGTCCGGACGCCGTGGTGCAGCGCCAGCCCGTCCAGGAGGAGGCGGGGCCGCAGCGCGAGGCCCTGCGCGGCCAGCTCGCGCACACGGCCGGCCTGCTGCGCGCCGAGACGTTCCCCGCGGTGGCCGGCCAGCACTGCCGCGAGTGCTCGTTCGTCCCCATCTGCCCGATCAAGAGCGCCGGAGCGGTGACCGCCCAATGACCTCCAGCCCCGCCGCACCCGGCCCGCTGACGCCGGTGGCGATCACCGGCCCCGAGGACCTCGCCCGGGTCATGAAGACGCCGTACGCCCCCAGCGACCAGCAGTGGGCGGCGATCTCCGCGCCGCTCTCCCCGGCGGTGGTGATCGCCGGCGCCGGCTCCGGCAAGACGACGCTGATGGCGGCGCGCGTGGTCTACCTCGTGGTGACCGGGCAGGTCCGGCCCGACGAGGTGCTGGGCCTGACCTTCACCACCAAGGCGGCCAGCGAGCTGCGCCAGCGGATCCGGGCCGCGCTGCGCACCGCCGGTGCCCTCGAGCCGGTCGCGGGCGAGGACGGCGAGGAGGACGTCCTCGAGCCGACGGTCGCGACCTACAACGCGTACGCCGCCGGGCTGCTCACCGACCACGGCCTGCGGATCGGCCACGAGCCCGACACCCGGGTGATCACCGACGCCGCCCGCTACCAGCTCGGCGCGCGCGTGGTCGACCGCTACACCGGCGAGGTCCGGCACCTGACCGACCACCCCGAGACCGCGATCCAGAACCTCCTCGCCCTCGACAGCGCGATGAGCGAGCACCTCGTGCACCCCGACCGGGTGCGTGCCGTCGACGCGGAGGCGCGCGCGCAGTTCCAGCGCGCCCTCGAGGAGGAGGTCGCGGGCAAGAACCGCACCACCTACCGCGAGCCCTGCGAGAAGGCCGTCTCGGCCGTCGACCGGCGGGCCGAGCTGCTGGGCCTCGTCGAGGCCTACCGCCGGCTCAAGGGCGACCTCGGGCTGATGGACTTCTCCGACCAGATCGAGCTGGGCGCCCGGCTGGCCAACGAGCAGCCCGAGGTCGGGGCGCTCGAGCGCTCGAAGTTCAAGGTCGTGCTGCTCGACGAGTACCAGGACACCTCGGTCGCGCAGGCGGTCATGCTGTCGCGACTCTTCTCCGGGCCCGACGTCGCCGGGGGCCGCGGCCACGCGGTCACCGCGGTCGGTGACCCCAACCAGGCGATCTACGGCTGGCGCGGCGCCTCGGTGTCCAACATCCTCAACTTCCCCGACACCTTCCCGGCCGCCTCGGGCGCCGTCCCCGTCCACCCGCTCACCGTGAACCGGCGCTCGGACGCGCGCATCCTCGACGTGGCCAACCGGCTGGCCACCCCGCTGCTGGAGCGCTACGCCCAGGTCGAGCCTCTGGTCCCCAAGCCGGACGCCGAGCCCGGCACGGTCACCACGAGGGTGTTCGAGACCCATGCCGACGAGCTGGCCTGGCTCGCGGAGGCGGTCCGCGAGGCCCACGACGGCGAGTGGTCGAAGATCGGGGTCCTCACCCGCGACAACGCCCACGCCGAGGACGTCTTCGACGCGCTCACCGGTGCCGGCATCCCGGTCGAGATCGTCGGCCTGTCCGGACTGCTGCGGCTGCCCGAGGTCGCCGAGATCGTCGCGGTCCTCCACCTGCTCCACGACGTGACGGCCAACGCCGCGCTGCTCACGCTGCTGACCGGCCCCCGGTGGGCGATCGGCCCCCGCGACCTGCGCCTGCTCAGCCGCCGGGCCCTCGAGATCGCTGGCCGGCAGGGCCGCGGCACCCAGCACGCCTCGGTCACCGACCACCTGCTCGAGATCGCCGACGGGATCGACCCGGCCGAGATCCCGTCGCTCGACGACGCGCTGGCCGATCCGGGCGACGCGCCGTACTCACCCGAGGCGCTGGAGCGCTTCGCGCTGCTCGCGGCCGAGCTGCGCATGTTGCGCGGCTACGTCGGCGAGCCGCTGCTCGACATCGTCCGCCGGATCATCGACACCACCGGCACCGACGTCGAGCTCGCCTCGGCGGTCAGCCCGGCCGCGGCCGCCCGGCGCGACAACCTCGACCTGTTCGTCAAGGCCGTGGCGGACTTCCAGGCGGTCGACGGCGACGTGACGCTGCCGGCGCTGCTCGCCTACCTCACCGCCGAGGACGACCAGGGCAACGGCCTCGACGTCGCCACCCCGACCGAGGCCGACTCGGTCAAGCTGCTGACCGTGCACCGCTCCAAGGGGCTCGAGTGGGACTCGGTGTTCCTCGTCGGGGTCTGCGAGACGCGGTTCCCCTCCAACCGGTCGCGGACCCTGTGGACGTCCGCACCCTCGATCCTGCCCGCGCCGCTGCGCGGCGACGCCCACGACCTGCCGCAGCTGGTCGGCTGGGACAAGGCCGCCCTCGACGCCTACCGGGCGGCGACCCGCGCACACGATGCCGAAGAGGAGCTGCGGCTCGGCTACGTCGCGTTCACGCGCGCCGCGCACCGGCTCTCGGTCACGTCCTACCTCTGGAGCCCGCGGGCGACGCCGTTCGGCCCCTCCGACTACCAGCGGGTGGTGCGCGAACAGCTGGAGGAGTGGGGTGAGCCGGTCACCGGCTGGCTGGACAAGCCCCAGAAGGGCGACCCCAACCCGTATGCGGCAGTGGACCCCTCCAAGCCGTGGCCGGCCACGGGCACGGGCGTCGAGGCGGCGCTGCGCCTCGAGGCGGCCCGCCGGGTGCGCGGGGCCGACCCGGCCGGGCCGGACCCCGAGCTCGACATGATCGAGGCCGCGCGGGTCGCCGACTGGGACCTCGAGATCGACCGGCTGCTGGCCGAGGCCCGCCGCGACCGCAGCTCCGAGATCGCCGTCACCCTCCCGAGCAGCCTCTCGGCCACCGCCGTGGCCCGGCTGCGCGACGACCCCGACACCTTCGCCCGCGAGCTGGCCCGACCGATGCCGAGGCCGCCGTCCTCCGCGGCCCGCTTCGGCACCCGCTTCCACGCGTGGGTGGAGGCGCGGTTCGGCCAGCAGGACCTCTTCGACTACGACGACCTGCCGGGTCGCGCCGACGCCGGGATCGACGACGACACCGACCTCAAGGAGCTGATCTCGACCTTCGAGGCCGGCCCGTTCGCCACCCGCACCCCTCACCGGGTGGAGGCGCCGTTCGCGCTCGTGCTCGCGGGCCAGGTGGTGCGCGGCCGGATCGACGCGGTCTACGCCCAGCGGGCACCCGACGGGGAGGCCGGCTACCTGGTGGTCGACTGGAAGACCAACCGCACGGCCACCGCCGACCCGCTCCAGCTCGCCCTCTACCGGCTCGCCTGGGCCGAGCTCCACGACGTCCCCCTCGAGCGCGTGCGGGCGGCGTTCTACTACGTCCGCACCGGTGAGGTCGTCGAGCCCACGGGGCTCCCTGACCGGGCCGGGCTGGAGCGGCTGCTGAGCCTCACGGACGGATGACGGCGCTCGCGATGAGCCACACGATGTAGAGCGGCATCGCCCACACGAGGCAGAAGGACAGCAGGAGCCACCAGCGGGGGAGCAGCCAGACCGGCTTCCCGGGGCGTGCCGCGCGGGCCGCCGACATCCTCCCGCCGAACTGGGGGCTGTACATCCCGTACTCGTCGGGCAGGAACGGCGCCCACGGGTCGCGGGTGCGGATTGCCAGCCAGACCAGGCCGAAGGGCGTCCTCGGGAACCCCTTGCGCTCCTGCTCGCCGGTCGGCTGCCCGGCGACCGGCGCCTGCTCGCGGGGGAGCAGCAGGGCGGCCGTGTCCGGGTCGTCGACCAGCTCGGGCCGGGTGCGCGCCCAGCCGCGCAGGATGTCGACCACCTGGACCCAGGAGCGCGAGTCGGTCAGCTCGATCCAGCCTTCTGGGCCGCGCACCTCGATGCGTGCGTGCAGCCGGCGCGTGCTCACGCCGCGCACGGTCGGGTCACCCGGTCCGGACGGCTTCCAGGTCGTGTTCGAGGCAGGCCGGTGGACGAGCCCCGTCGCGTCCGCCAGGGTCACCCGGGAGCGCACCTCGCCGCCGCTCTCCTGCCGGCACTCGTCGGCGGTCAGGACGGTCGCTGACGACGGCGAGAACAGGGACTTCACCAGGGCGACCAGCGCGACGCCCAGCAGCAGGGCGAGCACGCTCAGCACCAGGAAGAGCACCGCGGTGACGGCCGGTGAGGTGGCTGCGCCGTCGACGCTGAAGTGGCCCTCGGTCAGGGCACCGAGCAGCGCCACGACCAGGCCCGCCTCGATGAAGCCGCACGCAGCCAGCGGCAGCAGCAGCCACAGCGGGCTGGTCCGCAGCGTGACCGCCCCGGTCGCGGTCGCGCGGCTCATGCCGTGAACGCGGCGGTCAGGGCGATCTCGACCATCGCCCCGAAGCTCCGCTCCCGTTCCTCGGCGCTGGTCTCCTCGCCGGTGACGATGTGGTCGGACACCGTGTTGACGACCAGGGCCCGGGCGCCGTGCTGCGCCGCCAGCGTGTAGAGCGCGCTCGCCTCCATGTCGATCGCGAGGACGCCGTACTCGACCATCCGTGCTGTCAGCTCCGGACGCGGGGCATAGAACGAGTCGCCCGCGAACACGAGCCCGACGTGCACGCCAGGCCGGTCGTCGGCCGGCAGGGCCACGGCGGCGTCGTACGCCGCGCGCAGCAGGCCGAAGTCGGCGACCGGGGCGTAGTCCAGGCCCTCGAAGCGGATCCGGTTCATCGACGAGTCCGTGCACGCGCCCGAGGCCAGCACGACGTCGCGGACGGCCAGCCTCTCGCTGAGCGCCCCGCAGGAGCCGACCCGCACGAGCGTCGTGACGTCGTACTCGCGCAGCAGCTCGTTGACGTAGATCGCCAGTGACGGCTGACCCATCCCCGAGCCCTGGACGGAGACCCGGTGCCCCCGCCAGGTGCCCGTGTAGCCGTACATCCCGCGCACCTCGGAGTAGCAGGACGCGTCCTCGAGGAAGGTCTGCGCGATCCACCGGGCCCGCAGCGGGTCCCCGGGCATCAGCACGACCGGAGCGATCTCTCCGGGGCGGGCTCCGATGTGGGTGCTCATGGCACCGCACCCTAGGGCCAGGGTGCGTCGTCCTGCGTTGGGAGAGGTGCCCTAGCCTCGCAGTCGTGAGCTTCCCGCACCTGCAGCTGGCCGCGAACCCCCACGACCGCACCGGTGTCCGCCGGTCCGACGACGCCTGGCTCGACGAGCGCTGGTCCGACCCGCGCAGCCGGGTCCTCGTCGTCGCGGGGACGCGCGTCCGTCCCGTCGACGGCGCGTTGGAGTGGCTGCCGACGCACGCCGCGCCGGCCGGGCTGCGGGTGCTCCTGGGGGAGCAGGACGGAACGACGTACTTCGCGGTGGTCGTGGACCCCGCCGGGGCGCCGGGGGAGAAGGCCGAGTGGCTGGGCCTGCGCGACGTGCTGCCGCACCTGGCCACGGACGGCGTGGACGAGGCGCCCCTGGTCTTCCACGCGATCGGGCTGGCGGAGTGGCTCTTCGCGACCCGCTTCTGCCCCCGCTGCGGCGGCTCGCTCGAGCCGCGCGCCGCGGGCCACGAGCTGGTGTGCACCTCGTGCGGCAAGGCGCAGTTCCCGCGCACCGACCCGGCGGTGATCATGGTCGTCACCTCCGGCGAGCCCGGCGCGGACGACGAGCGTTGCCTGCTGGGTCGCCAGTCGGCCTGGCCCGCGGGGCGGTACTCGACGCTCGCAGGGTTCTGCGAGCCCGGCGAGACCCTCGAGGACGCCGTACGCCGCGAGGTCGCCGAGGAGGTCGGTGTGCGGGTCGGCGAGGTCACCTACTTCGGCAACCAGCCCTGGCCGCTGCCGGCGAGCCTGATGCTCGGCTTCGTGGCGCGCGCCGAGACCACCGAGATCGAGGTCGACGACCACGAGATCGAGGACGCCCGCTGGTTCACCCGCGCTGAGATGAGGTCCGGCGCCGAGGCCGGCGAGCTGGTGCTGCCCGGCGGGGTCTCGATCTCGCGGTCGCTGGTCGAGCACTGGTACGGCGGCCCGCTGCCCGGTCACTGGTAGGCCCGGACGTGCGACGACCCGCCCGAGTCGTGCTCGGACGGGTCGGCGGAGCTGGGCTCAGACGGCCAGCGCGCTCAGCTTCTCCTTGACCTGGGCCAGCGAGGGGTTCGTCACGGCGGAGCCGTCGGCGAACACCAGCGTGGGCACGGTCTGGTTGCCGTTGTTGGCGGCCTCGACGATCGCCGCGGCCTCGGGCTGCTGCTCGATGTCGACCACGTCGTAGGTGATGCCCTCACGGTCGAGCTGGCTCTTCAGGCGGTGGCAGTAGCCGCACCAGGGCGTCGTGTACATCGTGAAGGAACCGCTCATCGGGAAGTGTCGCCTCCGGCGTCTAGGGTTTCGGGGTACGCAAGGTCAACCACAGCGCAGGAGGAGTTGTTCCCCATGCCCACCCCCGAAAACCTGCTCGAGGCGCTCGACCCCGAGCAGCGCCGGGTGGCCGAGGCCCTGCGCGGACCGGTGCGGGTCCTGGCCGGTGCCGGGACGGGCAAGACCCGGGCGATCACCCACCGGATCGCGCACGGTGTCGCCACGGGCGTCTACGCGCCCACCGAGGTGCTCGCGGTGACCTTCACGACCCGGGCGGCCGGTGAGATGCGCCACCGCCTCCGGGTGCTCGGCGCCGGTGGCGTGCAGGCCCGGACGTTCCACTCCGCGGCGCTGCGCCAGCTGCGCTACTTCTGGCCGCACGTGCACGGCACGGAGCTGCCGACGCTGATCGAGTCCAAGATCGGCCTGCTGGCCACCGCGGCGCGGCGCCAGCGGCTCGCGGCCGACCAGGCGCTGCTGCGCGACCTCGCCTCCGAGATCGAGTGGGCCAAGGTCAGCAACGTCCACCCCGACGACTACGCCAAGGTCGCCACGGCGCGGGGGCGCTCGGTCACCGGCCACGACGCCGACACGGTGGGCCGCGTGTTCGGTGCCTACGAGGACGTCAAGCGCGGCCAGGGGCGGATGGACATGGAGGACGTGCTGCTCCTCACCGCCGGGATGCTGGCCGAGGACGAGCGGGTGGCCGCGCAGGTGCGCCGGCAGTACAAATGGTTCGTCGTCGACGAGTTCCAGGACGTCTCGCCCCTGCAGTCGGCGCTGCTCGAGCTCTGGCTGGGCGGCCGCGACGAGCTCTGCGTGGTCGGCGACCCCGCCCAGACGATCTACTCCTTCGCGGGCGCCAACGCCTCCTACCTGCGCGACTTCCCCGCGAAGTTCCCCGGGACCACCTCGATCGAGCTGGTCCGCAACTACCGCTCCACGCCCGAGGTCGTCGGCGCCGCCAACACCCTGCTGGCGGGATCCTCGAGCCGCGGCGTCGAGCTGCGCGCCCAGCGTCCTGCCGGCCCGGCCGTCACCTACACCGCCCAGCCCGACGAGGTGGCCGAGGCCGACGCGGTGGCCACCTCCATCGCCCGGCTGCGCGACCAGGGCCGCAGCCTCGGCGAGGTCGCGGTGCTCTTCCGCATCAACGCCCAGTCCGAGGCCTACGAGGAGGCGCTCTCGAGCCGCGGCATCCCCTACGTCGTGCGCGGCGCCGCCCGCTTCTTCGACCGGCCCGAGGTGCGCGAGGCGGTCACCCGGCTGCGCGGCGCCGCCCGGTCGGGCGAGGGCGACGAGTTCCTCGAGACCGTGCACGGCACGCTCGCCGGGATGGGCTGGACCAACCAGGCTCCGACGACCCGCGGCCAGACGCGCGACCGGTGGGAGTCCTGGCAGGCGCTGGTCGACCAGGCCACGGAGTTCGCGCAGGCCCCCGGTGCGACGCTCGGCGACTTCGTCGACGACCTCGACCGCCGCGCCGCCGAGCAGCACGCGCCGGTGGCCGACGGCGTCACCCTCGCGACGTTCCACGCCGCCAAGGGCCTGGAGTGGGACTCTGTGTTCCTCGTCGGCCTCCAGGACGGCACCCTGCCGATCACCTACGCCGACACCCCGGCCGCGGTCGAGGAGGAGCGCCGGCTGCTGTACGTCGGCATGACCCGCGCGCGGATCGACCTGGCCCTGTCCTGGGCGCAGGCGCGCAACCCGGGCGGCCGCGCCTCCCGCAAGCCCTCGCGGTTCCTGACCCCGCTGCTGCCCGAGGAGACGCTCGCCGAGCGCTCGCCCGCCCGCAACCGCAAGGTGGCCGGCTGCCGGGAGTGCGGTCGCCCGCTCTCCACCGGGGCGGAGAAGAAGCGGGGGAGGTGCGAGGACTGCCCCGCGTCCTACGACGAGGAGCTGTTCGAGCGGCTGCGCGAGTGGCGCAAGGAGCGGGCCGGGTCGGAGAGCGTGCCGGCGTTCGTGGTCTTCACCGACGCGACCCTGCAGCTGATCGCCGAGCACCGGCCGACGACCCCGGAGGGGCTGCTGCGCATCAGTGGTATAGGCCGGTCCAAGCTCGAGAGGTACGGCGAGGACGTGCTCACGCTGCTCCGCTGAGCAGATGCGGAACTTTTTCGAGAAATACCCACAAAATCGTTTGCCCATTACATGGATCACGCGATAGTTTTCCGACTACGCAAATCACGCGCACCACGGCCCTGACAAGGTCGGCGCCCGACTCACCGAAGGAGGTGGCCCAGATGATCAGCACCATGACCAACGCGACGGCTCAGATCCCGTCGACCTTCGTCATGCCTTCGTGCGCCCTGGCCGCCTCTGCCACTGCTGCCGTGCGCGACCGCAAGGCCGTCGTCGGTATCGGCACGGGCCTCGTCCAGGGCTACTTCCCGGGGACCTCTGCCTGGAGACCACCGAACTGTTGAGAACCAACAGCATCGGCAGCCTCCAGGCCGCGGAACCCTCACCGGGATCCGCGGCCTTTCTGTTTCTCGGGCCCACCTGTTTCCAGCAACACCAGAGCGATCAGGTCAGAAGAAGGAGGTGAAACATGACCATCAGCGTTCTCGACCGCACCGATGGGACTGCCGAGGCGCCCAGCCTGGGGCTCCTGCACGACCAGGCCGGGCAGGTGGACGACGAGCTGCTGCCGTGCCGGGCCAACAACCCGGAGCTGTGGTTCGCCGAGTCTCCCGCCGACGTGGAGCACGCCAAGGTGCTGTGCCAGGGCTGCCCGGTCCAGGCACTCTGCCTCGACGGCGCCCTCGAGCGCCGCGAGCCCTGGGGAGTCTGGGGCGGCGAGCTCTTCCTCCAGGGAGTGGTGATCCCGCGCAAGCGTCCGCGCGGCAGGCCCCGCAAGAACGAGGTCGCCGCCTAGGCGCCTCCCGCATGAAAGCCGACACATCCATGAACACGAACCCGAACCGGAGCACCACCATGAATCTCATGCACGAAGACCTGGCTCGAGCACAGATGGCCGCGCGCCTGGGAGAGGCGCAGAACCTGCGGCACGGCCACCGGCTGGCCCGTGCCCACCGTCTGACCCGCACGGCCGAGAGGGCCGCGCAGCAGGCACGCAACGCCATCGCCGGCACGCTCTGAGCAAACGCGGCCGATCGGCCGCCCTGACCTAGAAGGCCAACCGACACCACCATGAAGACCTACCGGAAGCGGAGCAAGACCATGAATCTCATGCACGAGAACCTGGCCCGCGCGCAAATGTCCGCGCGCCTGGGAGAGGCGCAGCAGCAGCGACTGGGCCACAACGTGGCCCGAGCCCGACGCTTGAGCCGCAAGGCCGAGCAGGCCGCGCAGCAGGCACGTCTCGCCCTCGCACGCGCACTGTGACACCCCCGGCACCTCCGCCGGGAACACCTGATCGCGGGTGAAGAGCAGGAGCCGGCACGACGCCCGTCGTGCCGGCTCCTGCCGCGTCCAGGCCCGGGCCCAGTCGCGGGTGCGGGCGTAGCCTGTCGGGGGTGATGACCTGTGACTTCTGCGGACGCCAGGAGACCGACGAGGCGAAGACGCTGACGTGGACGACCGCGGTCGAGAACGGTCGCAAGCGGGTCTTCTGCGACACCTGCTCCCGGGCGAACCTGCGCGCCATGGAGGGCAAGCTCGACAGCGAGTTCTGGTGAGGGCGGCGTCCGGACCCAGGGCTCGTCCCTAGACGGCCAGCAGCTCGTCCCAGGCGCACCCGCAGTGCAGGTGCCGGCGCCACTCACGGCGCGCCAGCGTGAGGTCGGGGCCGACCGTCACGGTCGCCGACCAGGTCGCGGGGCGGTCCCCGTCGACGAAGGACACGAGGTCGCGGACGGCCAGGCCCAGCGCGACCGCGTGCAGGGCCGGGTCGCGTGGCGGTGGGCCCGCGGCCACGGAGCCGCGGTGGCACTGCTCGAGCAGCACCGGCCGGCGGGGGTCGGCCTCCGCCCGAGCCGCGTCGACGCAGCGCTGGCAGGCGGTCACGCCCGGGACGACGAACGGACCCACCACCAGACCGCCGGCGGCGGGGGCGACCACGAGGTGGGGGAGCCCGGCGCGCACGAGCGGGTCGACCCGGGCGCGCGGCAGGGCCTCGTCGCCGACCACCAGCACCGCCGTCGGGTCGTCGCCGCCCGCGTCGAGGCCGACGCCCGAGGACCGCAGCAGCCGGGTGGCCGCCTGCTCGGTGTCGGGTGCGGCGTCGACCCGGACCCGGGCCCGCTCGCGGTCGGCGAGGCGTCTGGGGGCGTCGTCACCGAACTGCGCGAAGGCTGCGGCCGCCGCGCCCCGGTCCTCGGCCGAGCCGAGGGTGGCGTCGCGGACCGCACCGTCCACCACCAGGCCGCGCGCGGCCAGCTCGCCGACCAGGCGCCGCGCCAGGGGGGAGCCCAGGTCCGGGGTGACGCCGGTGCGCAGCTCCTCGAGGAGCCGCCGGGTGAGCGGCTCGTCGGGCAGCACCAGGACGTGGGGCGGGTCGATCCCGACCTGCAGGTGCCGGTCGTCGCGGCGGACGACGTGCAGGCCGGGCCGCAGCGCGGGTCGTCGGGGGAGAGGCGGAGCCGGGACCGGCCCCGTCACTCCTGGGTCGTGGAGGTGGTCACCGGGCATGCCCGGCAGGTTGGCACGACGGCGGTCCCGGTCCGGGGCGTCGTCCACAGGGTTCCGCAGGACGCAACACGACGGCGGCGCCGCCCCGGTCCACAGACCGGGCGACGCCGCCGTACGAGCTCTGGGGGCTGATCGGTGAGGATCAGGCCTTGCCGAGGATGCGGTTGAGGTTGGTACCGCAGACGGGGCACACGGCCTTGGCCATGCGGGTGCCCTTGTCGTTGACCTTGACCTCGCCCTCGGCCTCGCGCTTCTCCTTGCACTTCACGCAGTAGAACTCGCCGCTCCAGGTCTCCGCCATGACGGCCTCCTTGCCTTTGTATTCTTCGGTCGTCGCGACGGGGTAACACGAGGGAAGCCCGTCGGAGCCCGACAGCGGGTGCCGTCGAACCGCCTCGACCCTACGACACGCCTGCGCTCAGGCGTAGCAGGCGCACCGTTCAGCGTGAACCGGGTCACGGCAGCCGTGGTCCACGCTCACTAGTTTGTGCCCATGCCTGAACTCACCCACCTGCGCCTCGACCGCCCCCGCGTCGGCGTCGCCGTGCTCACCCTGGACAACCCCGACCAGCGCAACGCGATGTCGGAGGAGATGACCGCCTCGTGGGTCGCGGCCGTCGACGAGCTGGCCGCGGACGCGTCGGTGCGGGTGGTCGTCGTGACCGGCGAGGGCTCGGCGTTCTGCTCCGGCGGTGACACCTCCTGGATCGCGAGCGAGCCCGACGCCTCGGTGGACCACCTGCGCAGCCGGATGCTCGCGTTCTACCGGGCATGGCTCTCGATCCGGAAGCTGGAGGTGCCGACGATCGCCGCGGTCAACGGCCCCGCCATCGGCGCCGGTCTCTGCATGGCGCTGGCCTGCGACCTGCGGTACGCCGCCGCCGGCGCGAAGCTCGGCGCACCGTTCGTGAAGCTGGGGATGCACCCGGGCATGGCCGGGACCTGGCTGCTGCCGCACGTCGTGGGCGAGGCGCACGCCAAGGACCTGCTGCTCACCGGCCGGGTGGTCGACGCCGAGGAGGCGCTGCGGATCGGGCTGGTGTCCCGGGTCCTGGACCCGGCGGCCTTCCACGAGGAGGTCCTGGAGGTCGCCGGGGGGATCGCGGCGACGGCCCCGATCGCGAGCCGGCTGACCAAGCTCGCCCTGGCCGACGGGGGCCACGCCGACATCGAGAGCTGCCTGCAGTGGGAGGCCATGGCGCAGCCGGTCACGCTGGCCACCGAGGACCTGCAGGAGGGCATCCGCGCCGCCCGCGAGCGGCGGGCCCCGGTGTTCCGGGGGGTCTGAGCGCCGGCGCCCCTGCCCGCCCCGACATGCAGAAGGGCCCCCTGCCCGCCTCGCGACACTTGCCTTCCCCTTGCGAGTGTCGGTCGACGGGCCGGGGGCCTCATCTGCGGGCAACGCTAGGAGGCGGGGCGTGGCCCGGTCAACGCCCGCTGACCACAGCCTGTGGACAACGTGTGGACAACCCTGTGGGACACGCAGGGCGACCGGTGGAGAACGGGACTTTCGTCCTGGGACCAGCCTGTGGAGGACACGCCCGGGCGGACGTCGTACGCTGCGCTGACCAGCGGTGATGTCGTCCACCGGCTGTGGAGAGAAGAAAGTTCGGAGGTGCACGGCGTGTCGCAGCGACGGGGGTCGTACGACGCGGGGCCGGTGGCCGCGCTGCGCCGGATCGCGTTCCTGCTCGAGCGGGGCCGCGAGGACACCTACAAGGTCAAGGCGTTCCGGGGCGCGGCGGCGGCGATCCTGCCGATGTCCGACGACGACGTCCGGGCGGCGGTGGACGCGGGGACGCTCACCGACCTGCCGGGCGTGGGTGCGAGCTCGGCGAAGGTGATCGCCGACGCGGTCCAGGGGGTGCTGCCGGAGCGGCTGGCCCGCCTCGAGGAGGAGCACGCCGGGCCGGTCGCCGCGGGCGGGCTGGAGCTGCGGGCGGCGCTGCGCGGTGACCTGCACTCGCACTCGGACTGGTCGGACGGGGGCTCGCCGATCGAGGAGATGGCGTTCACCGCGATCGAGCTGGGCCACGACTACCTCGTGCTCACCGACCACTCGCCGCGGCTCACCGTCGCGCACGGCCTCAGCGCCGAGCGGCTCACCCGGCAGCTGGCGGTCGTCGACGCGGTCAACGAGCACCTCGCGGGCTCCGGGTTCACCCTGCTCAAGGGCATCGAGGTCGACATCCTCGACGACGGGGGCCTCGACCAGACCGACGAGATGCTCGGTCGCCTCGACGTGCGGGTCGCCAGCGTGCATTCCAAGCTGAAGATGGAGCCCGCGGCGATGACGCGCCGGATGATCGGCGCGATCCGCAACCCCCGGATGAACGTCCTGGGCCACTGCACCGGCCGCCTGGTGACCGGGAACCGAGGCACCCGGCCGGGGTCGCAGTTCGACGCGAAGGCGGTCTTCGAGGCCTGCGCCGAGCACGACGTCGCGGTCGAGATCAACTCCAGGCCCGAGCGGCGGGACCCACCGACGAAGCTGCTCGAGCTGGCCCGGGACACCGGCTGCCTGTTCTCGATCGACAGCGACGCCCACGCACCCGGTCAGCTCGACTTCCTCGGCTACGGCTGCGAGCGCGCCGAGCAGGCGGGGATCGACCCGGATCGCATCGTCAACACCTGGCCGCAGGAACGCCTCCTGGCCTGGGCGAACGGCTAGGTTTCGCACCATGGGACAGCCGGAGGTGGAGGTGCGCCGCAGCAAGCGGCGTCGTCGTACCGTCTCCGCCTACCGCGACGGTGACCGCATCGTCGTGATGATCCCGGCCTCGCTCAGCCGCGCCGAGGAGGCGGAGTGGGTGCAGACGATGCTGGCCAGGCTGGAGCGGTCCGAGCAGCGCCGCTCGCCCTCCGACGACGGCCTGATGCAGCGGGCGCTCGCGCTGAGCGACCGCTACCTCGGGGGGCTCGCGACGCCGGAGTCGGTGCGCTGGGTGGAGAACCAGAGGTCCCGGTGGGGCTCCTGCACCCCCGGCGACCGGACGATCCGGCTCTCCGCGCGGTTGCGGGGGATGCCGTCGTGGGTGATCGACTACGTGCTCGTGCACGAGCTCGCCCACCTGCTGGAGTCCGGCCACGACGACCGGTTCTGGTCCTGGGTGGACCGCTACCCGCAGGCCGAGCGGGCCAAGGGCTACCTGCTGGGCTGGTCGGCCGCCGCGAAGCTGGACCCGCCGCCCAGCGGCGACGCCGACTGAGCCCGGGCCCGCGCCAGGGCGACCAGCTCCACGAGCTCCGGCTCGGGGTCGGGGAGCGAGTCGACCGGCCACCAGCGCACGTCGAGGGACTCCTCGCTCACCGCGTGCCGGCCGTCCGCCGGCACGACGGCCAGGAAGCGTACGTCGAGGTGGTGGACGTCGCCGGTGGGGCCGCAGAAGGGCACCTCGTGCTCGCTGAGCTGGACCGGGACGGGGTCCACCACGAGGCCGGGGAGCCCGGACTCCTCCCGCGCCTCGCGTGCGGCGGCGCCGGCGAGGGTCCGGTCCCCGGGCTCGCAGTGGCCGCCGAGCTGGAACCAGCGCCGGGCCTTGGCGTGCAGCGTGAGCAGCACGTGGGTGGCGTCCTCGTCGAGCACCACGGTGCTGGCGGTCAGGTGGTCGGGCCGGCAGGCGCGGGTCATCCCGTCGGGGTGCGCACGCAGGTGGGCGGCGTACCGCTCGCGCAGCGCCTCCTGGGCGGGCGAGGGTGCCGCCCAGGCCTCGAGCACGGCCAGGGCGTCGGCGTGGAGGCTCACTCCTTCGGGGCCTCGCCGGACCCGTCGCCGCCGTCGAGCAGGTCGCGCAGCGCGGCGTCGAAGTCGTCGTCGCTGAGCTCCTCGGGGGCGGTGGCGTCCTCGCGGAAGCCGAGCGGGTCGTCGAGGTCGGCGGCCGTCGGCAGCAGGTCGGGGTGCATCCACACGCCGTCGCGTGCCTCGATGCCCTGACGGGTCCGCAGCGAGCCCCACAGCGTGGAGGCGTCGCGCAGCCGACGGGGCCGCAGCTCGAGGCCGACCAGGGTGGCGAACGTCTGCTCGGCCGGCCCGCCGGCGGCGCGCCGGCGGCGGAAGGCCTCCTGCAGCTTGCCCGCGCTCGGCATCCGCTCGTGCGTGGCCTGGCCGACGACCTCGTCGACCCAGCCCTCGACCAGCGCGAGGGTCACCTCGAGGCGCTGGAGGGCGGCGGTCTGGGCGGGGGACTGGGGCAGGTCGAAGAGACCGCCCTCGAGGAGCTGCTGCATCGACTCGGGGTTGGTCGGGTCGATGCCGCGCATCTGCTCCTCGACCCGGCTCTGGATGCCCTCGGCGTTGATCTCGATCCCGCGGGCGTAGTCGGCGACGGCGCCGATGAGGTGCTCGCGCAGCCACGGCACGTGGGCGAAGAGCCGCTGGTGGGCGGCCTCGCGCAGGGCCAGGTAGAGGAGCACGTCGTCCTCGGTGACGTCGAGCCCCTCGGCGAAGGTCGCCACGTTGGTGGGCACCAGCGCGGCCCTGCCCGCCGGGGCGAGCGGCAGGCCGATGTCGGACACGCTGAGCACCTCGCCGGCCAGGCCGCCGAGGCCCGAGCCGATCTGGGAGGCGAGCATCGCGCCGACGGCCTTGCCGAGGATGCCGAGCACGGGCCCGGACATCGCCCGGGCCTCCTCGGGGATGGCGCTGCCGAGCGCCGCGACCGAGCCCTCGGCGATCGGCTCGACGAGGACCTTCCACACCTCGGTGGTGCCGACGATCCACTCGGCGCGGCTCCAGGCCGCGGTCGAGGTGACACCGGAGGGGAAGGTGGTGGTGTCGTCGAGCCAGTGGTCGGCGAGGCGCAGGGCGTCGGCCACCGCGTCCTTCTGCTTCTGGGTCGGCGTCGGGTCGGGGGTCTGGGCGGCCAGCTTGCGGGCGGTGTCCAGCGCGACGTTCCAGTTGAGCGGGCCGTCGTACGGCTGCATCAGCGACTGGATCTGGCCGAACAGCGCGGACAGGTCGGGCATCTGGCCGGGGCCGCCGCCCAGGGCGCCACCGAGGCCTGCGCCGAAGAGCTGCTCGAAGGGCGTGCCCTTGAAGGGGTTCTGGCCGCTGTCCTCGGGCTCGTCGGGGGTCTCGCCGGGGTTCGTGCTCATGGGGCAACGGTACGCGGCGGCGGAAGGCCGGTCCCGCCTGCCTGCGCCGTGCCCTAGGGTCGGGCCCGTGACCGACTCAACCGTGGGATCCACCGGCGGCTCGGCGGCCGCCGACGCCGTCGTCCGGCTCGTCGCGCTGCGGGAGACGCCGCTCGACGTGGCCGAGGTGGTGGCCGCGCTCGACGACGAGGCCAGCGGGGGCCTGACGCTGTTCATCGGCCGGGTCCGCGACCACGACGGCGGTCGGGACGTCGACGGCCTCGACTACTCCGCGCACCCCTCCGCCGAGGCGAAGCTGCGCGAGGTGTGCGACCGGATCGCCGAGGAGTACGACGTGCACGGCGTCGCGGCCGTGCACCGCACCGGCACCCTGGCCATCGGCGACATCGCCGTCGTCATCGCGACCACCGCCGCCCACCGGGGCGAGGCTTTCGACGCCTCGCGGGCCCTGATCGACACCCTCAAGGCGGAGGTGCCGATCTGGAAGCACCAGCGGTTCGGCGACGGCGGCGAGGAGTGGGTCGGCTCGCCGTAGGGCGCGTCGGCCCGGTCCGGGCGGTGGAAGTACCTACCCTGAGCGGGTGGAGATCCTGTTCTGGCTGGTGCCGCCGGTCGTCGTCACCGTGGTGGCGATGCTCTGGGTGAGCTGGCTCGGTCGCGAGGGGCGCGGTGAGGTCGATCGCGACGTGGCCGTGCGTCGGCTGGCCGAGGCGATGCAGCGCGAGCCGAAGCGGCCCACGCCGTACTCCGCCCGCACGCCGGTTCGCGACCGCAGCACCGGCATCGCGGTGCGGCCCTCGCGCGCGCCGCGTCCGGCGCCGGGCGAGCCCCGCGGGCGTCGCGTCTCCTGAGGCGTGCCGACCGGGGGACGGGCGCGGTTGGCCGTGGGTGAGAGGCTACGGCCATGACGCAGCGCACCCTCGCCGGCCTCCTCGCGGCTCCGCTGCTCATCGGGCTGTGGGTCGCGGCCGCGACCGAGCCGCTGCCCTTCGTCACCTACGAGCCCGGCCTGACCGTCGACGTGCTCGCCGAGACCCAGGGCCAGGAGATCATCCAGGTCCAGGGCCACAAGGTCTACCGCGACGACGGCGAGCTGCGGATGACCACGGTCTACGTCTCCCAGCCGCGTCCTGCCAAGGTCACCCTCGCCGAGCTGATGCGCGACTGGATCAGCCCCGACGACGCGGTCTACCCCTACAAGGCGGTCTACGCCCCCGACACGACGACCGAGCAGAACCGGCGCGAGGGCGCCGTCGAGATGGTCTCCTCGCAGGACTCGGCGGTGGCGGTGGCCCTCGACGAGCTGGGCTACGACGTCAAGCCCGCCACCGAGGTGCTCAGCGTGCTCGACGGGTCGCCCGCGGACGGCAAGCTGCAGGTGCGCGACATCTTCGTCTCCGTGGACGGCCAGAAGATCTCCTCGCCCGACGACGTGGTCAAGGCCGTCCAGGGGGTGCCGGCGGGCCAGGACGTGGACGTCGTCGTACGCCGCGACGGCAAGAACACCCGCGTCACGGTGACCCCGGAGGAGAAGGACGGGAAGCCCACCATCGGGATCCAGCTCGGCACCGGCTACGAGTTCCCGTTCAAGGTCTCGGTCAACATCGACCCCGCCATCGGTGGCCCCAGCGCCGGGCTGATGTTCTCGCTGGGCATCTACGACACGCTCACCCCGGGCTCGCTCACCGACGGCGAGACGATCGCCGGCACCGGCACCGTCGACGGGACCGGCAAGGTGGGCCCGATCGGCGGCATCCAGCAGAAGATCGTCGCCGCCCGGGACGCCGGCGCGAAGCTCTTCTTCGTCCCGCCCGACAACTGCAAGGACGCCCTGGGCGCGCCGAACGGCGACATGCGCCTGGTGAAGGCGACCACGATGCACGACGCCGTCACGGCCCTCCAGGCCTGGGACGACGACCACGACGCTGACCTGCCGTCCTGCGAGGAGGACTCGTGACCGAGCCGGAGCACCGCCCTGAAGCCGACCCGCGTGAGGCCGGCCCGGGGGAGGCCGACCCGGGGGAGACCAGCCCCGAGCTGAGCCCCGAGCTCACCGCCGACCTCGACGTGGACCCCGCGCTGGCCGCGGCGGTCCTCGAGATCGAGTCGCACATCGCCGAGGGCGGGTGGGACCAGCCGGCCCGCCTCTACGCCCTGGTGGAGACCGCGGCACTGGTCGAGCACGAGCCCGCGCTGGCCGCGGCGATGGGCCTGGACGCCTCGTCCGCGCGGGGCTCGCTGACGCCGGTCGAGCAGGACCAGCTCGCCCCCGACCGACCGCTCGAGTCGGTGCTGGAGTCGATCGTGTGGCCGGCCGGTGTGGCCGGGTGCGCGGCCGTCGTGGAGCGGCTGGTGCTGCCCCCCGACGCCGACGCCCAGATCCCCGAGGACCCGGCCGGTGCCGAGGAGTACGCCCGCGAGCACCCGGACCGGCAGGAGGTCCGGATCGTGGCCGGCGCGACCCGCGCGGGATCGACGTACTGCGCGCTGCGGCTGCGCGCCCACGACGACGCCGCCTCGGTGGTGGGCGGTGCCGACCTGGTCCCGGCCCTGCTGGAGCTGCTGGGCTCGACGCTGGTCGACGACGACGGGGAGGAGCCCCGATGAGCGAGCTGTTCGACGACGACCCGCGGGACACCCCGCCGCCGACGCGGCAGCGCCCCCGGCGCTCGCGGGCGCTGATCATCACCGCGGTCGTCGTCATCCTCGCGTTCTTCGGGCTGACCACGTTCGCCGGCGTCTACACCGACCGGTTGTGGTACCGCAACGGCGGCTACTCCGAGGTCTTCAGCACGCTGTTCTGGACCAAGACCGGCCTCTTCTTCGTCTTCGGGGCGCTGATGGCGGCGGTCGTCGGCGTCAACGTCTACCTCGCCTACCGGCTGCGGCCGATGTTCCGGCCCAACTCCCCGGAGCAGACCGGCCTGGACCGCTACCGCGACGCGGTGACCCCGATCCGCACCTGGCTGCTGGTGGGCGTCTCCTTGGTCCTCGGCAGCTTCGCCGGCTCCTCCGCGGTCGGCCAGTGGCGCAACTACCTGCTGTGGCGCAACGGCGTGCCGTTCGGCAACAACGACGCCTACTTCGGCAAGGACATCGGCTTCTACGTCTTCGACCTGCCCTGGCTGCACTATCTGGTCGACTTCACGATGGCGGTCACCGTGGTGGCGCTGCTCGCCGCCGCGATCGTGCACTACCTGTACGGCGGCATCCGGCTGCAGACCTCCCACGACCGGCTCTCCGGCGCGGCGCAGGCGCAGCTGTCCGTGCTGCTCGGGGTGTTCGTGCTGGCCAAGGCCGCCGACTACTACCTCGACCGCTTCGACCTGGTCACCCGCTCCGGCGGGCTGATCACCGGCATGACCTACACCGACGACCACGCGGTGCTGCCGGCCAAGAACATCCTGATGGGCATCGCGGTCATCTGCGCGGTGCTGTTCTTCCTCAACGTGTGGCGACGGACCTGGCTGTTGCCCTCGGTCGGGCTGGCGCTGCTCGCCCTCTCGGCGGTGCTGCTGGGCCTGATCTGGCCCGGGATCGTCCAGCAGTTCCAGGTCAAGCCGTCGGAGGCGGACAAGGAAGCGCCGTACATCGAGAAGAACATCGACGCGACCCGCCAGGCCTACGACCTCGAGGACGTCCAGGTCGACTCCTACTCCAGCAACCCGACCGCGTCTCCCGGGCAGCTGCCCGGGTTGAGCCGCGCGACCTCCTCGACGCCGCTGGTGGACCCGCAGCTGGTGCGCCAGACGTTCGAGCAGAACCAGCAGGCCCGTGCCTACTACTCGGTGGCCGACGTGCTCGACGTCGATCGCTACAAGCTCGACGGCATCGACCGCGCGCTGGTGCTCGGCGTGCGCGAGCTCGACCAGGCCGGCATCCCCGACGGGGACCGGAACTGGTCGAACCTGCACACGGTCTACACGCACGGCAACGGCATCATCGCGGCGTACGCCAACCAGCGTCCGGCCGACAACTCCGCCGAGGCGACGAGCATCCAGTGGGCCGAGGGCCAGCCGACGTCCGACGAGCCGCAGGCGCAGAACGCGCTGGGTGACTACCAGACGCAGGTGTACTTCGGGGAGTCGAGCCCGGACTACTCGATCGTCGGCAAGCCCGCCGACGCCAAGGACGTGGAGCTCGACCTGGGGGAGACAACGTCGAACGGCGAGGCCCCGGACCGCTACACGACGTACGCCGGCAAGGGAGGTGTCCCGATCGGGAACTTCTTCAACCAGCTGATGTACGCCGTGAAGTTCAGCGAGCCGAACTTCCTGCTCTCCGGGCGGGTCAACGCCGACAGCCAGGTGCTCTACAACCGCAGCCCCCGCGAGCGGGTCGAGAAGGTCGCCCCGTGGCTGACCATCGACTCCGACCCGTACCCCGCCGTGGTCGACGGACGGATCCAGTGGATCCTCGACGGCTACACCGCCACCGACCGCTACCCCTCGGCGGAGCGTGAGTCGTTCACGACGATGATCGACGACTCGCTGCAGGACTCCTCCGGGCTGCGGACGCTGCCGACCGACGAGGTCAACTACATGCGCAACGCGGTCAAGGCGACCGTGGACGCCTACGACGGCACCGTCACCCTCTACGAGTGGGACGAGAGCGACCCGATCCTGAAGGCGTGGGAGAAGGCCTTCCCGGGGACCGTGAAGCCGAAGGCGGAGATCCCTGCGGACCTGATGGACCACCTGCGCTACCCCGAGGACCTGTTCAAGGTGCAGCGCTACCAGTTCGCGCGCTACCACGTCACGAACGCCAGCGACTTCTACCAGGCCAACAACCGGTGGGCGGTCCCCGAGGACCCCAACTCCAAGGGCAACCTGCAGCCGCCGTACCGCCTCTTCGTGGACCAGCCGACCGCGTCGGGGGACACCTCGAGCACGTTCTCGCTGACGTCGGTGTTCACGCCGTACAACAAGAACAACCTGGCGGCGTTCGTCTCGGTCGACTCCGACGCGACCTCGAAGACCTACGGTCAGATGCGGGTGCTGCAGCTGGCCGACCAGCAGACGCAGGGTCCGGGACTGGTCGCCAACGACTTCGCGTCGAACAACGACGTCCGCGAGAAGCTGCAGCCCTACCAGCTCGGTGGCGCGCCGCCGATCTTCGGCAACCTGCTGACGCTCCCGGTCGACGACGGGCTGATCTACGTCGAGCCGGTGTACGCCGTGCGTGCCGGGTCGACGTCGGGCTACCCGATCCTGCAGTTCGTGCTGGTCTCGTACGGCGGGGAGGTCGGCATCGGCCGGACCCTCGGCGAGGCGCTCGGTGACGCGCTCGGGGTCACCGACGGCGGGAACCCGCCGCCCTCCGGCGGGAACAACGGTGGTGGCAACGGCGGCAAGGGCAACCAGGGCGGCGACCAGCCGCCGGCCTCGGTGAGCGCCCAGATCCGCTCGCTGCTCGACCGTGCCGATCAGGCGTTCGCGGACGCGGAGACCGCGCTGGACAACCGCGACACCGTGACCTACGCCAAGAAGGTCGAGCAGGCCCGCAAGCTCATCGCGCAGGCCGTGGCGCTGGCGGACCAGCAGAAGGCCACCGGCTGAGGCTCGGGGGGTTCAGGCGTCGTCGGCAGCCGGCATGACCGGCTGCCGGCCCGCCAGCCAGCTGCCCACGTGGGCGCCGACGACTGCGCTGGCGACGACGAGGAACGCGAGCACGACCAGCCAGGAGACGATCGCGATCGCGACGCCGATCACGCCGTATCGCTCGGTGTTCTTCTCCAGCAGCACGGGGAGCCAGATGGCGCCTGCCCAGGCGGCCAGCGCCTGGCCGATCGCGCTCACCGCAGCTCCGGGGAGCAGCAGGCTCCAGGGGGCCCGACGACTGAGCAGCAGCCAGCCGACCAGCGACCACGCCAGGACGCCGACCGCCAGCTCGCCGGCGAGCGTCCCGAACCGACCGGGCGTCACGCTGCCCACGAGGCTGCTGACCCACGCGGTGGTCGTCACGGTCGCGGCGAGGAGAATGGCACCGGCCATCCCGTAGAGGCTGCGCAGGGGTGCGCGCGAGGGCAGGCCCCAGGCCGTCTCGTAGCTGCGCTGCAGCGAGCGGGCGAAGCTCGAGAGCGACACAAGCAGGACCAGGAAGCCGAGGATCGACGTGCTTCCGCCGGCGTCCGGCGGTCGGGTGAACAGCTGACGCACGGCGTCCGCAGCGTCGCCCTCCAGCCCGAACCGGTCGATGAGCCAGGTCCCGACGGCGGTCGAGTCGCTGCTGGAGGCCATGGTGGCCAACACGATCAGCAGGGGCACGAGTGCGATGAACGCCTGGCCGGCCAGGTTCAGTGCCCGGTCGCGCAGGTTGCCCCGGTAGAGCGCCAGCGCCAGCCGGCCCACCCTCGTGGACTCCAGGGTGGACTCGAGCTGGCGAAGGCGCGGGTCCGCGCGCCACTCGGCGAGACCCTTCATGGGCTCCCACGCTAGGTGCGTCGGGGCTGCCCGCCTTCGTCCTGCGCGGGTGAGGGGACCCCGATTTGGCGCTCCCGCACCCGTCCCGTACTGTTGTGTTCACCGACGCGGGGTGGAGCAGCTCGGTAGCTCGCTGGGCTCATAACCCAGAGGTCGCAGGTTCAAATCCTGCCCCCGCTACTGAAAACTGGCCCGTGACCTGCGGAAACGCAGGTCACGGGCCACTGGTCATTTGAACCATTACGGCTTGTGTCGCGCTTTCGTGACCCAGAAACCCCGTTGGTCGCGAAGCGAGGCGCGGCCCGACGGGGCCCGAGTGACGACGCGGTCCATAGCCAGCGAACCGAGGCGTGACCGGAATGGCGCCGATGTCCCGGGCCGTTGGAGGCGCGGCGGACTTAGCCCGCGCGGGATCAGATGTCGTAGTTCTCGTTGGCTCTCGTTGTCTTCCAACCTCTTCCATTGCCTGGTCAGAGCGGTCCCGGCGATGGCCGATCCGCACACTGACAGCCCTGCAGCAAGCGGGGCGGAGGTCTCCGCGGGTTCGCCCTATCGGTCGCGTGAGTGGGAGGCGCTAGTGTGTGGGCGCCAGTCGTACTCCACTCGTGGAGTCAGGGAACCCGGTGAGATTCCGGGACTGACGCGCAGCGGTGAGGGTGACGGGCGAGGCAACACGCCACTGGAGCGATGCTCTGGGAAGGTGCCTCGCACCGGTTGATCCCGAGTCCGAAGACCTGCTGGCACTGGTGACAACCGTCGCCAGGTCGTACGTGGACTCCGCGACAGGGTCCCTGACCAGATAGGTCCTGGCAGTGTCAGCCTCCCGCACTCGCGCCGACCGGTGTCCTGGCGCCCTCCGGCCGTGGCGGGCTGCGGACGGCCTTCTCGTACGGCTTCGGCTGATCGGGGGCAGGGTTCCCGCGAGAGCGCTGAGGTCGCTCGTCGAGGTCGCTGAGGAGTACGGCGACGGACGCGTGCACACGACGTCGCGGGCGAATCTTCAGGTGCGCGCCTTCCCCGGCTTCGAAGGCCGGTTGTCATCCGAGGCGCTCGCCGCCCTCGAGCGAACGGGCCTCCTGCCGAGCAGGACCCATGAACTGGTCCGCAATGTGATGGTGTCGCCGCAAACCGGTTTGGCCGGGGGTCGCGCCGACCTCCGAGCGGTTGCACGTGAGCTGGACGACCGGTTGTGCGCTGACCCGGATCTCGCGGCCCTGTCGGGCCGGTTCCTGTTCGTGCTCGACGACGGACGCGGCGATCTACTGGCTCGCAGCTGCGACCTGGGGCTGGTCGCGCTGGACTCGACCTGGGCTCAGCTACGGATCGGGACCGGGTGGGGGGCGACCGTGGAGCTCGCGGAGGCGGCAGGGCGGATCGCGGAGCTGGCGCATGAGTTCGTCGTACGCCGAGGGCGCGGGCCGGGAGCGGCCTGGCACGTGTCGGAGCTGGCCGAGGCCCTCGCCGTACAGAGAGCGTCCGATCCAGGCCTCCCTGACCCGGCGGAACCGTTGCCATTCGGGGCAGTGCCCGGTGGGCGTCATGTCGAGGTTTCCGAGACCGGTCTCGACCAACAGGTCATCGAAGACCTGACCGCAGCAGTTGATCACGTGATTGTCACACCGTGGCGTGGCGTGCTCATTCCCGAGGAGAGCAGATGACCAACCTGCGCAGGCCAACGCGCCACTACGAGTACGTCGACTCCGGACCCGCCATCTATGTCGACTCCTTCGCCACCATCCGGCGAGAGGCCGACCTGCGGGCCGTGCCGGCCGATGCCGAGAAGCTCGCCGTCCGCATGATCCACGGCAGCGGGCAGGTCGACCTCGCTGATGACTTGATCGTGCATCCGCAGATGGTGTCGACTGCCCGGGCCGCGCTGGAGTCGGGCGCGCCGATCCTGTGCGATGCGACCATGGTCGCGACCGGCGTCACCCGGAGCCGACTGCCGAAGGACAACGACGTCGTCTGCCTGCTCAACGACCCGCGGGTGCCCGGGCTGGCCCGCGAGTGGCGTACCACCCGTACCGCCGCCGCCGTCTCACTGTGGAGGCCGCGACTAGACGGTGCCGTTGTCGCCATCGGCAACGCTCCGACTGCACTGTTCCACCTACTGGAGATGATTCTCGACGGGGGCCCACGACCCGCGGCGATCGTGGGCTGCCCGGTCGGCTTCATCGGTGCTGCCGAGTCCAAGCAGGCTCTCGTGGACCTCCACGCCGAGCACGGCATCGACATCCCCTACGCGACCGTCCGCGGCCGTCGCGGTGGATCGGCGATGACCTCGTCAGCACTCAACGCTCTCGCGCAGGAGGCAGAATGACCGGCCGTTTCACGGTTGTCGGCATCGGCCCCGGCGACCCGGAGCTCATGACGCTGAGAGCCGCTCGGATCATCGGCGCGTCCGACGTCGTCGCGTACCACGCTGGCGTGAAGAAGAAGTCCCACGCACGCCGCATCGCCGACGGCGTCATTCCGGCCGACGCCATCGAGGAGGAGCTGCGCTACCCGGTCACCACCGGCACCACGGACCACCCCGGTGGGTATGTCGGGGCGATGGCCGACTTCTACGAGTCCTGCGCGGTGCGGCTCTCGGATCACCTCGACGCCGGTCGCGACGTGGTTCTGCTCTCGGAGGGCGATCCCCTCTTCTACGGCTCGTCGATGTACCTCCACGACCGGTTCAAGGAGATCTACCCGACCGAGGTGGTGCCGGGCGTGCCCGCCTTCGCGGCGGCGACAGCGGCGATCTCTGGTAGCTCTGGCCCGCTGGTTCGACAGACAGACGTCCTGACCGTCCTCCCCGGAACCCTGCCCGAGCCGGAGCTTGCGAGACGGCTGGCGGACACGGAAGCCGCCGTCATCATGAAGCTCGGCCGGACGTTTCCGGCCGTGCGCTCAGCGCTGGCGCAGGCCGGGCGGCTCGAGGGCGCTTGGTACGTCGAGCGGGCGTCGCAGTCCGAGGAGCGTTGGCTGCCCGTCGCCGAGGTCGACCCGGACTCCGTGCCCTACTTCTCCCTGATCGTCGTCCCCGGCGACACGGCCAACCGGCCGACCGCTGACCGGCTGCGCGCTCGCGACGCGGAGCCCAGTGGATCCGCCGCGACACACGACGGGCGGACCGCTGAACTCCTGGTCGTCGGCCTCGGTCCCGGCCCCGACCACTGGCTCACGCCAGAAGCCTCGGCGGCGTTGGGCGAGGTCGACCACGTGGTCGGCTACGCCCCGTACGTGGCTCGCGTCCCGCCGCGTGCCGGACTGACCCGCCACGCGTCGGGCAACACCGTCGAGGTCGACCGGGCTCGTGTCGCGCTCGACCTGGCCAAAGCGGGGGAGAGGGTCGCGGTCGTCTCAGGCGGCGACGCTGGCGTCTTCGGGATGGCAGCAGCCGTCTTCGAGGCGGCCGAGGACCCGGCGTACGCGGGCGTGCCGATCCGGGTGCTGCCAGGGGTCAGCGCCGTGCAGGCGGTGGCCGCCCGTGCCGGTGCGCCCATCGGGGCAGACTTCGCCGTCGTCTCGCTCTCCGACAGGCTCAAGCCGTGGGAGGTCGTGGAACGGCGCCTCCGCGCCATCGCCGACGCCGACCTCGTGCTAGCGATCTACAACCCGGCCTCCCGCTCCCGGACCGAGCAGATAGCCACCGCCCACCGTGTCCTGCTGGAACACCGCAAGCCAGAGACCGTCGTCATCGTCGGGCGCGACATCGGGCGCGACGAGGAGTCGCTGACAGTCACGACGCTGGCCGACCTGGACCCGGAGACGATCGACATGAAGTGCCTGCTGATCGTGGGTGCCGAGAGCACGCGGGTGAGCCGCGCCGGCGTGTGGACGCCGAGGTACGTGCGGTGAGTGCTGCCGTCCACTTCGTCGGCGCCGGACCGGGCGCGGCCGACCTGCTGACCGTGCGCGCGACGCACCTGCTGGCGCAGGCGGACCTGGTGCTCTATCCCGGCACCTACCTCGATCCCGACGTGCTCGCCCACGTCGGCCCGAGCGCAGAGCTCGTCGACACCCAAGACCTCGACCTCGACACGATGGTCGCGTGGATGGTCGGCGCAGCTGGCGCGGGGCAGACGGTGGTGCGATTGACGTCCGGCGACCCGTCTCTCTATTCCGCGCTGCACGAGCAGACCCGCCGGCTCGATGCTGCCGGGGTTGCCTGGTCGGTGACGCCCGGGGTGCCCGCCTATGCTGCCGCTGCTGCGCTGGTCGGGAGCGAGCTGACGGTGCCGCTGGTGGCGCAGTCGGTGGTGCTGACCCGCACCCAGGCCCGCTCTACCGCGATGCCGGAGTCCGAGTCGCTGGCGGCGTTCGCTGCGACCCGCTCGACGCTCGTGCTGCATCTGGCGATCACGCGAGTGCGGGCGCTGATGGCCGAGGTCGAACCGGAGTACGGCGAGGACTGCCCGGTGGCCGTCGTCTACCGCGCCAGCCAGCCCGGGGAGCAGGTGCTGCGTGGCACGGTGGCGACCATCTCGGAGGTGGTGGAGGCGGCAGGGCTGCGCCAGGCGGCCGTGATCCTGGTCGGCTGGGCGCTGGCCCGCGAGGGCGGCGAGTCTTATCTCTACGACGCGGCCCGCGACCGGAGCTCGAAGCGACGCGGCGATCGGGGGCTCTGATGGAGCTCTACGACGTCATCAACCGTCGTCGTGACACTCGCCGAGAATTCACAGGTGAGCCGTTGGCCGCCGAGGTGCTGGAGCGGCTGCTGTCGGCGGCTCACTGTGCACCGAGTGTCGGGATGAGCCAACCGTGGGACTTCGTGCTGGTCCGCTCGCCGGACGCGCTCAGCGCTTTCGCCGACCACGTCGCGCTCGAGCGGGACACGTTCGCGGCGACGCTCAGCGGTGAGCGCGCCGAGACGTTCTCGCGGATCAAGGTCGAAGGGATCCGCGAGTCGCGGCTCGGGATCGTGGTCGGCTACGACCCGACCCGCGGCGGGCCGAGGGTGCTCGGGCGGCATGCCATCGCCGACGCCGGGCTCTACTCGGTGGTCTGCGCCATCCAGAACCTCTGGCTCGCCGCGACCGCCGAGGGCCTCGGGGTGGGGTGGGTCAGTTTCTACCGCGAGGAGTTCCTGCGCGACCTCGTCGGCATGCCGGAGCACGTACGGCCGGTGGCGTGGCTCTGCGTCGGCGCCGTCTCGGAGCTACCGGACGTGCCTGACCTGGAGCGCTACGGCTGGCGGCACCGCTCGCCGTTGGCGAGCGTCCTGCATGAGGAGAGGTACGGCGTCAGCGCGTCAGTGCCCACTGCGTGACGGTACGGGCCGGGGTCCACCCGGTGAAGGCGCCGACCGGTGCACTGGTCTCGACCGAGACTCGGGTCAGCTCGCCGCCGTGCTTCCGGTAGAGCCGACCGAGCAGCATCTCGGTCTCGAGCGTCACGCCGTGCACGACCAGCCGGCCGGCCCGTCGCAGCGCCGTCAGGCAGGCGTCGATCACCCCGTCGCGGGTGGCGCCGCCGCCGACGAAGATGGCGTCCGGCGGGCGGAGCCCGGCGAGCGCGCCGGGGGCCCGTCCGTGCACGACCTCAAGCCCCGGCACACCGAGACTCGTGGCGTTGCGGCTGATCCGCGCAGCACGGTCGGCGTCCGCCTCGACCGCCGTCGTCGTGCAGGACGGGTGGGCGCGCATCCACTCGATCCCGACCGAGCCGGCTCCGGCGCCGACATCCCACAGGTGCTCGCCCGGGGTCGGGGAGAGCCGGGCGAGAGCGCTGGCGCGCAGGTCGCGCTTGGTGAGCTGGCCGTCGTGCTCGAAGGCGTCGTCGGGCAGACCGGCGACCCAGCCGCCGAGGCTCGGGCCGACGCAGTCAATCGCGACGACGTTGAGCCGAGGGAGGTCGAACTCCTTGCCGGTGAGGATGACGGCCTTGTCGAACAGGAAAGAGCTCTGCTCGCGTCCGCCCAGGTCGCCGAGGACGGTGAGCTCACTGTCGCCGTACCCCTCCGCGACCAGCAGCGCCGCCACATCCCTCGGCGTGTGTTCATCGGACGAGAGGACCAGGATCCGACGGCCAGGGGCGAGCTCGCGGCGCACCAGCGCGACGTCGCGACCCACCACGCTCACGACCGCATGGCTCTCCGCCGACCAGCGCATCGCCGCCCGTGCGAGGGCGACTGAGGAGATCCCCGGGACGACGGTCACCTCGTCAGGCCCGAGCAGGTGCATGAAGGTCGTGGCGATCCCCGACACCAGCGGGTCGCCGGACGCCAGGGCGACGACATGCCCGCCTGCCGCCTCGTCCGCCAGGGACGTGAGCAGCGCCGGCAACCGGTCACGCAGCGGAGAGGGCCAGGGCTCGCGGCGCTGCCCCGGCACGTCGGGCAGGAGGTCGAGGTGCCGGCGCCCACCGAGCACCACGCGGGCTCGCTCGACCCAGGCCCGGCCGACCTCCGACACACCGTCCCAGCCGTCGGCGCCGATACCCACCACAGTGATCACGCGAGCAGACGCTATCGTGAGCCCCGCAAGGCGAGAGGTGCCCCAACGGCCCAGCCATCGGAAACGGTGGGGACGGCGGACGGGGAGAATCTGGGAAGCCGGTGAGATTCCGGCACAGGCCCGCTGCGGTGAACCGAGCCTCCACTCATGAGTTGAGCGGAGGACTCGGCAAGTCCGAAGACCGGCCTCCCGCCCGACCAGTCACTGCTGGCGAACAGAGCGGGAGCCTCACATGCCACAGCACTACCCATTTTCAGCCGTCCTCGGTTGCGAGACCGACGCCCTGGACGACATGGGCCTCGCGCTCGTCCTCACGACGATCTCGCCGGAGATCGGTGGCGTGCTCGTGCGGGGCGAGAAGGGCACCGCGAAGTCGACGACGGTGCGGGCGCTGGCCGCCGTGCTGCCGCCCATCGATGTGTACGCGGGCGACAGGTTCTCCGTGGACCCTGCCGACCCGGCAGCCACGTCGCCCGACGGCCCGTTCGGCACCGAGACGGAGGCCATCGTCCGTCCGGTGCGGCTCGTCGAACTACCCGTTGGCGCGACCGAGGACCGAGTCCTCGGCTCCCTACACCTCGAGCGGGCGCTGTCACACGGCAAGGTGGAGTACGAGCCCGGACTGCTCGCGAGAGCACACCGCGGCATCCTCTACGTCGACGAGGTCAACCTGCTGCACGACCACCTCGTCGACCTGCTCCTCGATGCCGCGGCGATGGGTCAGGTCACCGTCGAGCGCGACGGCGTCTCGGTCGAGCACGCGGCCCGGTTCGTGCTGATCGGCACGATGAACCCCGAGGAGGGGGAACTGCGTCCACAGCTGCTGGACCGCTTCGGGCTCACCGTCGAGGTTGCCGCCCCCCGGGAGCCGGCGCTACGCGCCGAGGTCGTACGGCGCCGGATGGCCTACGACGCCGATCCGGTCGCGTTCACCGCGCGCTACCGCGACGCGGACCGCGCCCTGACCGAGCGAGTCGAGACCGCCCGCGAGCGTCTTGCCAAGGTGCGGCTCACCGAGTCTGCGCTCATGAAGATCGCCGAAGTCTGTGCCACGTTCGAGGTCGACGGGCTTCGCGCCGACATCGTCACCGCCCGCACCGCGGTCGCCCACGCCGCCTGGGAGGGTCGCGACGAGGTCACCCGCGCCGATATCCGACGCGCCGCGCTGCTGGCGCTGCCGCACCGGCGCCGCCGCAACCCCTTCGATGCTCCCGGTCTCGACGAGGACCTGCTCGACCAGATCCTCGGCGACGACGAGCTACCGCCGGAGCCGCCGGAGGGACCGGCCCCGGATGAGCCGCCGACTTCTCCCGAGGACAACACACAGGATCAGGCGCAGGGTGACGGACAGTGGGACGAGGCCGCTGACGGTGACAGCGACCAGGCGCCGGCGACCGACGACACTCCGCCCGAGTCTGACGGCGAGCCGCCGGTGACGCCTCTCGCAGTCACCGAGGCCGGTTCGACGGTTCGTGCCACCGCGCCGTACCGACCGCGGCTGTTGAAGGTGCAGGGGCTCGGCGAGGGCGCGGCCGGACGACGCAGCCGAGCCCTCGCGAGCACCGGTCGCCGCGTCGGCGCCCGGCTGCCGGACGGACCCACCGGCTCGCTCCACCTGGTGGAGACCCTGCTGGCGGCCGCTGGCAAGCAGTCCTCGCGCGGCCGCACGACCGGACGCGTGGAGCTGCGCAACGAGGACCTCCGGGTCGCCGTGCGGGAGGGTCGGGAGGCCAATCTTGTGCTCTTCTGCGTTGACGCCTCCGGCTCTATGGCCGCGCGTAAGCGGATGTCCCAGGTGAAGACCGCGATCCTCTCGCTGCTGCTCGACGCCTACCGCCGCCGTGACAAGGTCGGCCTGGTCACCTTCCGAGGCGCCGAGGCGACGGTCGCGCTGCCGCCCACACGCTCCGTCGACATCGCTGCAGCGCGGCTCGACGAAGTTCCGGCAGGGGGACGTACGCCGCTGGCCGAAGGGCTGCTCGAAGCCGCTCGCGTGCTGACCCGCGAGCGAATGCGCGATCCACGGCTGCGACCACTCCTGGTCCTGGTCACGGACGGTCGCGCGACGGGCGGAAAGGACGCTGTCGCGCGGTCACAGCAGGCTGCGGAGTACGTCGCCGGGCTCGGCGTGACGACGGTCGTCATCGATGGCGAGAGCGGCCCCCTGCGTCTTGGCCTCGCACTGCGACTCGCCGAGCTGCTGCGTGCCGAACACCTCCCCGTGGCCGAGGTCAATGCTGAGGCGCTGGCCGGCACGGTCCGATCCCGCACGCAGAAGGGAGCGGCCTGATGCCCCAGGGCAAGCCCGCCGTCGTCCCCGACGACGGCCTGACGACGAAGCAGCGTCGCAACCGACCTCTGCTCGTGGTGCACACCGGCGACGGCAAGGGGAAGTCCACCGCCGCCTTCGGGCTCGCGCTCCGCGGGTGGAACCAGGGCTGGAAGATCGGTGTCTTCCAGTTCGTGAAGTCGGCCAAATGGCGCATCGGCGAGCAGACCGTTCTGGAGCGACTGGGCCGGCTGCACGAGGAGACGGGCGAGGGCGGCCCGGTCGAGTGGCACAAGATGGGTTCCGGCTGGTCGTGGACCCGAAAGCAGGGTGACGCCGAAGACCACGAGACCGCGGCTCTGCAGGGATGGCAGGAGATCAAGCGCCGCCTGGCCGACGAGAGCCACGACCTGCTGATCCTCGACGAGTTCACCTACCCGATGAAGTGGGGCTGGGTGGACGTCCAGGACGTTGTAGAGACGCTGACCAACCGCCCGGGCTTCCAGCACGTGATCATCACGGGCCGCAATGCCGATCCCCGACTCGTCGAGGCTGCCGACCTAGTCACGGAGATGAGCAAGGTCAAGCATCCGATGGACGTCGGCCAGAAGGGCCAGAGGGGCATCGAGTGGTAGCCCTGCCCCGGCTCGTCGTTGCAGCACCGTCGACCGGACAGGGGAAGACCACGATCGCCACCGGCCTGATGGCGGCACTGCGGATCGCCGGCCACGAGGTGAGCGGCCACAAGGTCGGTCCGGACTACATCGACCCCGGCTACCACGCCTTGGCGACCGGCCGCCCCGGCCGCAACCTCGACCCGCACCTCGTGGGCGAGGAGCGGCTCGTCCCGATGTTGCTGCACGGTGCGTCCGGCGCGGACATCGCGGTGATCGAGGGCGTCATGGGCCTGTACGACGGACGACTGGGCACCGACGGATTCGCCTCCACCGCGCACGTCGCCACCCTCACCCGGACGCCAGTAGTGCTCGTGATCGACGTCGCCAAGCTGTCCCGCTCCGCGGGGGCGATCGCCCTCGGCATGGCGACGTTCGACGCCGGAGTCCGGGTGGCCGGTGTCGTCCTCAACCAGGCGGGATCGGACCGCAACACCGCCGAGATCATCGGCTCGCTCGAGCAAACGGGCCTGCCGGTCCTTGGCGTGATGCCGCGCGACGTCCGGCTCTCCACACCCTCACGCCACCTGGGGCTCGTCCCCGCCGCCGAACGGGACGGTTCCATCCGGATGATCGAACAGCTCGGGGAGCAGGTGGCCCGCCACCTGGACCTCGACGCGATCCTCGAGGTCGCCCGCTCGGCGCCGCATCTGGACGCCGAGTCGTGGAGCCCCGCACGAGAGGTGATGTCGGTCGGCGCCAGCGACCACCGGCCAGTCGTCGCGATGGCCGGCGGGCGCGCCTTCACGTTCCGCTACGCGGAGACCGAAGAGCTCCTGACCGCTGCCGGCTGCGAGGTCGTCACCTTCGATCCGCTCGTCGATCCGGCCCTTCCGGCTGGCACGCAGGGCATCTACCTCGGCGGCGGGTTCCCCGAGGTGTACGCCGCCGAGCTCGCCGCCAACCGTGGTCTGCTGGACGATCTGCGTAGCGCCGTGGCAGCCGGGATCCCGACGGTCGCCGAGTGCGCCGGGTTGCTCTACCTGGCCGAGTCGCTCGACGGCGCACCCATGGCGGGCATCCTCCCGGCCACGGCTGCGATGGCAGGGCGGCTCGTGCTGCGTTACCCGGCTGCGGTCGCCGCGACCGATTCGCTCCTCACCAAGGCAGGGGAGGAGGTCACCGGCCATGAGTTCCACCGCACCCGTACCTCCCCGGCGGCCGGCGAGAGCGCGGCCTGGGCGATCGACCACGAACCAGTCGGCTATGCCAGCGGGAACCTCCACGCGTCGTACCTCCACGTCCATTGGGCCGGCCACCCTCAGCTCGCCCAGCGGTTCGCCGACGCCGTCTACGCCGCGCCGATGCACGTGGTCTCGCCCGCTCCGCCTGCGGTGCCCGTCACGCGACCCCGTGACCGTGTGGCCGACCCTTTGCGCCATCACGGCGACGTCGAGACGGGGGAGGGGCTCTTGGACTTCGCCGTCAACGTCTACGACGGCGGCCGGCCGGCCTGGTTGGAGCGCGCCCTGCGCGAGAGCCTCACCGCGGCGGCGGCGTACCCCGACGCCGAGCCGGCCCGCGCCGCGATCGCCCAGCGGCACGGCCGAGAGCTCGAGGAGGTCCTTCCGACCGCCGGCGCCGCGGAGGCGTTCACGTTGATCGCCCAGCTGCGCCCATGGCGGCGCCCCGTCGTCGTACACCCCCAGTTCACCGAGCCGCATGCGGCGCTGGAGCAGGCCGGACACACCGTGACGACGGTCCTGTGCCGACCGGAGAATGGCTTCGCGCTCGACCCCGACGCGATCCCTGATGACGCCGACCTCGTCGTCATCGGCAATCCCACCAATCCGACCGGTGTCCTGCACCTGGAAGACACGCTCCGCCGACTGCGCCGACGCGGCCGTCTCGTCGTGGTCGACGAGGCGTTCATGGACGCGGTGCCCGGCGAGACCGGCTCCCTGGCCCGCGAGCGACTCAGGGACTTGGTGGTCGTCCGGAGTCTCACCAAGCACTGGTCCATCCCGGGCATCCGTGCCGGCTACGTCGTCGGCGACCGCGCCCATGTCCGCTGGTTGGCCGACCGGCAAACGCCCTGGTCGGTCTCGGCACCGGCCATTGCCGCAACGATCGCGTGCACCAGCCGGACAGCGACCCCCGAGGTCCGCGAGCGTGCGGCCACGCTGGCGCGTTGGCGCGACTTCCTCGAAGGCGGTCTTCGCGGACGCGGGATTGACTACGCGCCATCGGCGGCGCCCTTCGTCCTGGCGCGGCTGGGACGGGGCGCTCATGCGGCGCTGAGGGAGCGCGGCGTCGCTGTACGCCGGGCCGACACGTTCCCGGGGCTCGACTCCACTTGGGTCCGCATCGCCGTGCGTCCACCGGGGATGACGAACCAGTTCTTCACCGCGCTCGACGCGGTCCGCCTTCTCCAGCCCACCTTGTGAGGTCCGCCATGCCCTACGTCTCCGCCCCGTCCGACATCGCCCGCGATCATGCGGCCAAGCGCTTGGCCGCGCTGGCCACCCCGCCCGGTGCCCTCGGCCGCCTCGGCGAGCTGGGCATCTGGCTCGCGTCCTGCCAGGGCCATGTACCTCCGAAGCCGGTGAATGACGTCCGGCTGGTCATCTTTGCCGGCGACCATGGCGTCGCCTCGCACGGTGTCTCCGCGTTCCCGCCCGCGATCACCGGTGCGATGGTCCGCACCTTCCTAGCCGGCAAGGCGGCTGTGAATGCCTTGGCAGCCACCCACGGCGTCGCGGTCCGCGTGCTAGACCTCGGTGTCGACGACGACTTCGCCGATCTCGACGAGGCGACTCGCGCGGCGCTGACCGTCCACAAAGTCCGTCGGTCCAGCGGCGCCATTCATCTCGAGGACGCGCTCACGCCGGAGCAGACCCGGCAGGCCCTCGACGCAGGGGCGGCGATCGCGCGAGAGGAGATCCGGGCCGGTGCTCAGCTGCTCCTCGGCGGAGACATGGGCATCGGCAACACCACGCCCGCCGCGTCCCTGGTCGCCGCCGGCCTCGGGCTTCCCGCAGCCGAGGTGGTCGGGCGCGGCACGGGGATCGACGATGTCGCGCTTGCGCACAAGACCGAGGTGATCGACATCGCCCTCCAGCGTGCCGGCACCCGGGCCGGCGACCCGGTCGAGACACTGACAGCCTTGGGAAGCGCAGACTTGGCCGCCACCACCGGCTACCTCCTTGCCGCAGCCCAGGACGGCGTACCGGTGCTGCTCGACGGACTCATGAGCGTGGCCTGTGCCCTCACCGCCGACCGGATCGAGCCCGGCGCCGCCGCCTGGTACGCCGCCGGGCACCGCTCCACCGAGCCTGCCCAGTCCCTCGCGCTCGCCAAGATGGGCCGAGAACCGCTGCTCGACCTCGGCATGCGGCTGGGGGAGGGGGCAGGTGCTGTCGCGGCCGTTCCGGTGGTCCGCAGCGCCTCCGCCGTGCTCCGCGAGGTGGCGTTGCTGTCCGAGCTACGGGCGTGATGCTGCTCGACGCGTGGCGGCTGGCCCTCGGCACACTCACCGCTATCCCCGTCGCCCCACCGGCCCTCGTCGACCGACGCCGGGCCGGCATGGCCATGGTGCTCGCACCGCTGGCAGTCCTGCCGCTCGCGGTGGCGGTGACTCTGGTGGCCCTGGCCGGGCATGGCCTCGACGTGCCGATCCCCGTGGCGGCTCTGCTGGCGCTGGGCGCAACCATCCTCGGCAACCGCGCCTTCCACCTCGACGGGCTCTCCGACACCGTCGACGGCGTGGCGGCCTCCTACGACCGTGAGCGGTCATTGGCGGTGATGAAGAGCGGCACGTCGGGTCCGGCCGGCGTCGTGGCGGTGGTCCTGGTCCTCGGCCTGCAGGCCACAGGCCTGGTCGCAGTATTGGCCTCACCGCACCCTGTGCGCGCCGCCGTCCTCGCCGGCTGCGCGCTCTGCGTCTCCCGCGCCGCGCTCGCCACCTGCTGCGCCCGGGGCGTGCCGTCCGCACGACCCGGGGGACTCGGCGACACCTACACCGGCACCGTGGCCCGGCCGGTCGTCGTGCTCATGTGGCTGACGTGCGCCGCCGTTCTCTCGCTCGCCGGCGCTTGGTCCGGACTCACCTGGTGGCGCGGAGCGCTGGCCAGCGCGATGGCACTCGCCGTGGTCGCCGTCTTCGTCGCGCGAGCGGTGCGGCGGCTCGGCGGCGTCACCGGCGACGTCTTCGGCGCCGCGATCGAGCTGGCGCTCGCCGCCCTGCTGGTGGCCCTCTCGTGAGCGCCCGAGCCGTCGGTCTTCTGCTCGGGTTCGCCGCGGACCGCGTGCTCGGAGACCCGCAGCATCTCCATCCCGTTGCCGGCTTCGGCAACGCGGCCGCGGCGCTGGAGCGTCGGCTGTACGCCGACTCGCGGCCGCGGGGTGCGGCACACACGGCGGCACTCGTCGGGGCGGCGATCGTGGTGGGAGTCGTAGCGGAGCGGGCAGCGGCGCGGAACCCCGTCGCCCAGGCGGTGGCCACCGCGGTGGTGGCCTGGACGGTGCTCGGTGGGCGCTCGCTGGAGCGCGAGGCACTCGCGGTCGACGCGCTCCTGAGAGCAGGCGACCTCCCGGCCGCCCGTGAACGCCTCACCCATCTGGTGGGCCGCGACACCTCGGCGCTGGAGGAGTCGGAGGTCGCGCGCGCGGTCGTGGAGTCCGTCGCGGAGAACACCTCGGACGCCGTCGTTGCACCGCTGCTGTGCGGAGCCGTGGCCGGGATGCCCGGGCTGCTCGGCTACCGGGCGGCCAACACCCTCGACGCGATGGTCGGCCACCACAACGACCGCTATGAGCGGTTCGGCTGGGCCGCCGCCCGCTTCGACGATCTGGTCAACCTGCCCGGCTCGCGGATCGCCGGTGCCGCCACGCTCCTTGCCTCGCCAGGAACGGCGCGGTCCGCCGCCAAGGCATGGCGCCGTGACGCCGCCGCCCATCCCAGCCCCAACGCCGGAGTCGTCGAGGCCACTTTCGCCGGCGCTCTCGGCATCCGGCTGGGCGGCACGAACCGCTACTACGGCAGCCGGCTCGAGCACCGTTCCGTCATGGGCGACGGGCGCGCCGTACGACCCGAGGACATCGGTCGGGCCGCCCGACTCGCACGCAGGGTTGGCATCATCGGTGCGGTCGTGTCGGCATCCGGCGCGTTGCTCGTGGCTCGGCGCACAGCGGGCCGGAGTGCGATAGCATCCGGCTAACGGGCACGAGGAAGCCGGTGAGAATCCGGCACAGTCGCGCTACTGTGACATCGCCTCCGGGCGGTGGAGTCAGACCCGAGTGTCCGTCATCCATCCCATCGAACAGGGACGCACGTATCCCTGAGGAGGACACATGTCGCAGGTCTCTGCGGCGCCGGTCGCCGGCGCACCTTCCGTTCCCACCATCCCGTTCGGCCAGCTGGCGCCATGGGCGCTGTTCTTCGGTCTCCTCGGAACGCTGGTGCTCTTCTTCGTCAGCACCGACCAGGGTGCCGTCTCCCTCCTGTCCGGCACGGCCATCCACGAGTGGGTCCACGACGGACGCCACCTCCTCGGCTACCCCTGCCACTGAGCCTGATTCCGGCCCGGATCCAGGCCTGAGCCCGGGATCCCGGCCGAGCTCTGAGCGCTCTTCGGCGCGATAGCGACCCCGAACAAGCGCGGCGGGGCTGTTGACGACACTTCTCGCGCGCGGCGCCGGCGTCGGCGCCGCGCTGCTTCCTGAACGGAAACCAGCATGACCGCACGTGCATTTCTCATCCGTGGTCTGATCGCCGGCCTGGTTGCCGGCATCGCCACCTTCTTCGTCGCGTACTCGGTGGGGGAGCCCCACGTCGAGACTGCCATCGCCCTCGAGGAGTCAGGCACCGCCGCCGAGGAGGCGCCGACCGACGCGTCCCACGACCATGGCGACGAGGCCTCCGGAGGCCACAGCCACACGCACAGCCACTCTCACGGTGACGAGGGCGAGGATACCGAAGTCTCCCGGGACAACCAGCGGACCTGGGGCCTGCTCACCGGCAGCCTCGCCGTCGGACTCGCGCTCGGCGGCATCGTCGCCCTCGTCGCGGCCGGCACCATCGGCCGCATGGGCCGGCTCCAGCCCGGCCAGTCCACCGCCCTGATCACTCTGCTCGGCTTCGTCGCCTTCGCCCTGGTGCCGTTCCTGAAGTATCCGGCGAACCCGCCGGCGGTCGGAAGTGGTGACACCATCGGCGACAGGACTGCGCTCTACTTCGGCTTCGTGGCCGTCTCGGTCCTGACGGCCGTCGCCGCGACGTACGTCGCGCTGCGGCTGCGCAACCGCCTCGGCACCTACGGTGGCGTCGTCGCCGGTGCAGCCGGCTACCTGGCCGTCATGGCCGTCGCCGGCCAGCTCTTCGCCACCGTCAACGAGGTCGGCGACTTCCCGGCCGACACGCTCTGGTTCTTCCGCCGGGCGTCACTGTTCACGCTGGCCACGATGTGGGGCGTGATCGGCGTGGTGCTCACCGGACTGGTCGGTCGGCTCTACGCCGCGCACACGGCGCGGGCGCAGCGGCGCGCGCTCGCCGCGAGCCTCTGACGGCCCGCCCCGCGAACCAACCTGTCGGCTCCTGCGCTCAGCGCGGGAGCCGGCGGCTTTCCACGGGAGTGTCGGCCAGCAGGTGGTCGGACACGATCCGGCGGGCCGCGCCGGGATCGACGCCGCCGTACCAGACGTCGTCGGGCTGCACGCTGACGACCGGGGCCTGGTTGCAGGGGAACTGACAACCAGTGTGGGTGACCAGCACGTCATGGTCGCCGAGCCCGGCCTCCATCAGTCCGAGGATCAGCGCGCGGGCCGTCTCGTCGGATCCGCGGGCCGTGCACCGCGGGCCGCGGCAGATGAGCACCTGGCGCCGGTGGCGGGTCACGTCCTCCCAGGCGGTCGAGGTCAGGCCCGGCTCGGCGCCGGAGATCGGCTTCAGGTCGAACAGCGCGACCTCGATCTCCTCGATCGTAGAGGCCAGCCGGGTCGCAACCTCGATCACCGGCCGGTGCCCGGCGCGCTCGCGCCACCAGTGGGAGGCGATCCTCCGTAGCCATGACTGCCCAGGGGCGAGCGGGCCGAGGCTGATGCCGGCGAGGCTGATCGTGGTGGCGCCGGCGTCCGCGAGCCGGGTGAGCTCGCGCGAGAGCGATGGGTCGCCCATCTGCAAGAAGGCGACGCCCGCATGGTGGCGGTCGGCCGCCGCGAGCAGCTCGTCGCGACGGTCGACATCGGAGACGGACATGCCAACGAGAAGCAGCGCGGTGCCTGGCTGGGTCATAGCCGGATCACCCTGCCTGCGATCACCAGGTGCACCTCGTCGCAGGCCGCCGCGATGCGCTGGTTGACCAGTCCGAGCAGGTCCCGGAAGAGCCGACCGGACCGGTGCTCGGGGACGACGCCCAGGCCGACCTCGTTGGTGACGAGAACGGTGTCCTCTCCCTGGTCGCGAACAGCGAGGACGTCCGCTGTCTCCTGCGCCACGTGTCCGATCACGTCGGTGATCTCGTCCGCCGGCGCACCCCAGAGGCCACGCTCGTCGAGCACCGCCGTGAGCCACGTGCCCAGGCAATCGACCATGACGTGCCCGTCCGTGCGCGCGAGCACTCCGACGAGGTCGTGGGACTCGACAGTCGTCCAGTCGACAGGCCGCCGCGCCCGATGGACGGCGATCCGCGCGGCCCAGTCGGCGTCGTCCTGGACCGGCCCTGGGGCGAGGTAGGTGACCGGTCCGGTCAGGAGCGACTCCGCGTGACAGGACTTGCCGGAGCGGACTCCGCCGGTGACGAGCACTCTCACGACTGCTCCCTGACCCAGGCGACGGCATCGTCCACGTCGTGCACGATCGGCACCCCGACCGGGCACGCGGGACGCCGTACGACGACCACGGCGACGTCGAGCTCGGCTGCGGCCTGAATCTTGGGCCACGTGTAGCTGCCGCCTGAGTCCTTGGTGACGAGGACGTCGATGGCGTGCTGCCGCATCAGGGCGAGCTCGCCATCGAGGGTGTAGGGGCCACGGCTGGTCAGCAGCGACCACGCCTCGGGCAGGTCGAGGGCGGGACGGTCGACGACCCGGGCGAGCACGGCGTGGCCGGACAGCGCGGGGACGAAGCGAGCCAGCTCCTGGCGGCCGACTGTGAGGAACGGCCGCGCACCGAGAGAGGCAGCCAGCGTGCTCGCCCGTTCGTGGTCGTCGACGTAGTGCCACCTCGGGTCTGGCTCCCAACCGGGCCGCTCGAGCCGCAGCAGGGGGACGTCTTCGAGGCGACAGGCGGCTACGGCGTTGGCGCTCATGCCGAGGGCGAAGGGATGCGTCGCGTCAACCACGGCGTCGTACTCGGCAAGCGCGGCCCGCAGACCCTCGACCCCGCCGAAGCCGCCGATGCGCACCCTCCCGACCGGCAGACGCGGCTCGGCAACCCGGCCGGCCAGGGAACTGGTCACCTCGATGCCGCTGTCGCGATCGTCGACGAGCCGGGCGGCGAGGTCGCGGGCCTCGCTGGTGCCTCCCAGGAGCAGCAGCCTCACGGGGAACCTCCTGGGGGTAGGACGGGCAGGCCGGCGGGTGTGCCGTCGCGGGCGAGTGTCAGCAGTGCGTCGACGTCGAGGTGCTCCTCGACCAAGTCGCCCAGCCGGTCGAGCCGGGCGTCGCGGGCGGCACCGAAGCTCACCGCGGACGGCTCTCGGCCCAACAGCTCGGACAACAGCGCACCCCGCAGCGCGTCGCCCTCGAGGCTGCCGTGCCACATCGTGCCGAAGACCTTGCCCGCACGGGCTCCGCCGAGGAACTCCTCGCCACCGCCGCGGGTGACCCGGCCGTGGTGGATCTCGTAGCCCGAGGCAGGTGCGCCCAGGGCGGCGCCGGCGGGCAATCGCAGCACCTTCTCGGCGGCGAAGTCGGTGCGGACGTCGAGCAGCCCCAGCCCCTCGACCTCGGCACCCGGCACGCCCTCGACACCGGCAGGGTCGCTGATGGTGCGACCGAGCATCTGGAAACCGCCGCAGATGCCGAGCACCGGGCGACCTCGGCGGGCGTGGTCGAGGATCGCGGCGTCCAGGCCCCGTGCGCGCAGCCAGGCCAGGTCGCTGATCGTCGAGCGGGTCCCCGGCACCACGAGCAGATCGGCATCGGCGACGTCGCGGGGATTGGAGACGAAGACGACGTCGAGGTCGGGCTCCAACCCGAGCGCGTCGACATCGGTGAAGTTGCTGATCCGCGGCAACCGCACGACTGCGATCCGGAAGGCGGCCTCACCGCGCGAGCGACGACCCTCGAGGTCGAGAGCGTCCTCGGAGTCCAGCCACAGGCTCGGATCCCACGGCAGCACGCCAAACACCCGACGGCCCGTCAGCCGCTCCATGGAGCCCAGGCCGGGGGAGAGGAGCGCCAGTTCGCCACGGAACTTGTTGACCACGAAGCCCGCCACCAGTCGCTGGTCCTTCGGGTTCAGGAGCGCGACCGTGCCGTACATCGCCGCGAAGACGCCGCCCCGGTCGATGTCGCCCACAACCACCGTCGGCAGCGATGCGTGCCGGGCCAGCCCCATGTTGACGTAGTCGCCGGCGCGCAGGTTGATCTCCGCCGGGCTCCCTGCTCCCTCGGCCACGACCACGTCGAAACGCGCCGCCAGGTCGTCGTACGCGGTGTGTGCGGCCGTGGCCAGGTGACGTCGGCCGGTCTCCCAGTCCGCCGACGAGACCTCGCCCGCGGGGTGGCCCATGAGCACGACGTGGCTGCGCCTGTCGCTGCCGGGCTTGAGCAGCACCGGGTTCATCGCCGGTTCCGGGGCAACGCGGGCAGCCAGTGCCTGGACCCACTGTGCCCGGCCGATCTCGGCGGTCGTGCCGTCGCCGGCGGAGCAGACCATCGAGTTGTTCGACATGTTCTGGGCCTTGTACGGCGCCACCTTCACGCCGCGCCGCGCGAAGGCTCGGCACAGGCCGGTGGTAACGACCGACTTGCCCGCGTCGGACGTCGTCCCGGCGACCAGGAGACCGCTCACGGCTGCGCCTCCCGAGCCCGCAGCAGATAGACGTCCATCACCCAGCCGGCCGCTGTCTTCGCACGCTCGCGCGCCGCTTCGAGCGACGGCAGCACGTCGGCGACCCGCCCCGCGACGAGCTCCTCAGAGTCGGTGCCGAGGTTGGCACCCCACCAGATCGAGCAGTCGTCGAGGCCGGCCAGGTCGAGGGTGCCGGTCAGCATGACGCACAGGTTGGTCTGGCCGGCGGCAAGGTCCTCGCGGAGCCGGCGGCCGGTGGTGATGTGGACGGGCTGCCCGACAGGGTGCAGCACGATCCGATGGCGGGCGGCCAACAGCTGCGGTGCGCTGATGCCCGGCAGCACGTCGTACTCGACCGGCATCCGCTCGGCCAGCCGGTCCACGACCCGGATCGTCGAGTCGTACAGCGAGGGATCGCCCCACACGAGGAACGCCGCCGTGCCACCCCGCTCGCGCAGGACCCGCTCGTAGGCCGCCACCCGAGCCTCGTGCCAGTCCTGCACCGCCGTGGCGTAGTCGGCCCGATCCGTCCGATCCCGCTCGGGATCGGGGACCGCGACCACCTCGAGACGATGCTCGGCCGCAATGGCTCGGCGGACCGAGAGCAGGCCGTCGTCCTCGCGCTTCTCGGCGGCGAGGACGTAGTCACACGACCGGAGCGCGTCGGCCACCTCCGGGGTGATGTGCTGCGGCCCCATGCCGACGCCGAGAACGCGGACCCTCACCGGGCGTTCACTCGCGGTCTTCGAGGTCACCCTCGACCTCGAGGTAGACCTGCTGCATCGCGGCCAGGGTGTCGGCGTCGGGCTCGGCCCACAGTCCGCGCTCGGCGGCCTCGTGAAGTCGCTCGACAATGCCGCGCAGTGCCCACGGGTTCGACTTGCGCAGGAACTCCTGGTTCCGCTCGTTGAGGACGTACTCCTGAGCGAGCTTGTCGTACATCCAGTCGTGTACCACCCCGGCGGTGGCGTCGAAGCCGAAGAGGTAGTCGACGGTGGCGGCCAGCTCGAAGGCGCCCTTGTAGCCGTGCCGCTGCATGGCGGCGATCCAGCGCGGGTTGACCACCCGAGCCCGGAAGACGCGGGCGGTCTCCTCCGACAGGGTGCGGGTGCGGATCGCGTCCGGCGAGGTGGAGTCGCCGACGTACGCCTTCGGATCGGCACCGGTCAGCGCGCGGACCGTGGCGACCATGCCGCCGTGGTACTGGAAGTAGTCGTCGGAGTCCGCGATGTCGTGCTCGGCGGAGTCGACGTTCTTGGCGGCGACCTTGATGCGGCGGTAGTTGGCGCGCATGTCGTCGGCGGCCGGGGCACCGTCGAGGTCGCGGCCGTAGGCGAAGCCGCCCCAGGCGGTGTAGACCTCGGCGAGGTCGTTGTCGTCGCGCCAGGTGCCGGACTCGATGACCTGCAGGATGCCGGCGCCGTACGACCCGGGCTTGGACCCGAAGATGCGGGTCCTCGCGCGGCGGGCGTCGCCGTGCTCGGCCAGGTCGGTGGCGAAGTGGGCGCGCACGTAGTTCGCCTCGGCCGGCTCGTCGAGTTCGGCCACCATCCGCACCGAGTCGTCGAGCATCGCCACGACGTGGGGGAACGCGTCGCGGAAGAAGCCCGAGATCCGGACGGTGACGTCGATGCGCGGGCGGCCGAGCTCCTCGAGCGGGACGACGACCAGCTCGCGGACCCGACGGGACTCGGCGTCCCACTCCGGACGCACCCCGAGCAGCGCCAGCACCTCGGCGACGTCGTCCCCGGAGGTCCGCATGGCGCTGGTGCCCCACACCGACAGTCCGACCGACGTGGGATAGGTGCCGGTCTCGTCGAGGTACTTCTGCACCAGTGAGTCGGCCATCGCCTGGCCGGTCTGCCAGGCCAGCCTGCTGGGGACGGCCCGCGGGTCGACGGTGTAGAAGTTGCGGCCCGTCGGCAGCACGTTCACCAGGCCACGCAGGGGAGAGCCGGAGGGCCCGGCCGGCACGAACCCGCCAGCGAGCGCGTGGAGGACCGCGTCGAGCTCGCCGGTTGTCCCGGCCAGGCGGGGGACGACCTGCTCGGCCGCGAACCTCAGCACCTGCTGGACCTCCGGCGCGTCATGCAGCGTGGTCGCGACCGTCGGGTCCCAGTCAGCCGCCTCCATTGCCTCGACCAGCGTCCGGGCCCGCGCCTCCGTCTCGTCGACGGCCCGGAGATCGGCGCCATCCTTGAGGCCGAGCGCGGCCCGCAGGCCGGGGACCGCGTTGCCGACGCCGCCCCACACCTGCGCGGCGCGCAGGATGGAGAGCACCAGGTTGACCCGGGCCTCGCCGGTCGGCGCCGCGCCCAGGACGTGGAGGCCGTCGCGGATCTGGGCGTCCTTGATCTCGCACAGCCAACCGTCGACGTGGAGCAGGAAGTCGTCGAACTCCTCGTCGTCGGGGCGTTCCTCCAGGCCGAGGTCACGGTGCAGTTGGGCGGCGTGCATGAGCTGCCAAATCTCACCCCGAATGGCCGCCAGCTTGGCGGGGTCCATCGCTGAGATCTTGTCGTACTCCTCGAGCAGGCCCTCGAGTCGTGCGATGTCGCCGTAGGACTCCGCGCGCGCCATGGGCGGCACGAGGTGGTCGACGATCGTGGCGTGCGCGCGTCGCTTGGCCTGCGCCCCCTCGCCGGGGTCGTTGACCAGGAACGGGTAGATCAGCGGCAGGTTCGCGATGGCGGCGTCGGGGCCGCAGGCGGCGGACAGTGCGGCGTTCTTGCCGGGCAGCCACTCCATCGAGCCGTGCTTGCCCAGGTGCACCACCGCGTGTGCCCCGAAGCCCCCGGCCTGGACATCCGCCCCGAGCCAGCGGTAGGCCGCGAGGTAGTGGTGGCTGGGCGCAAGGTCGGGGTCGTGGTAGATCGCGACCGGGTTCTCGCCGAAGCCGCGCGGAGGCTGGATCAGGATCACGACGTTGCCGGCCTGCAGGGTGGCGAGAACGATCTCGCCGTCATCGTTCACGAACAGGCCGCCCGGTGACTCGCCCCACGCCTCGACCATGGCGTCACGCAAAGACACCGGAAGGTCGGCCGTCCAGGCGTCGTACGCCGCCTTGCCGATGCGCACGTGCGCGTCGGTGAGGTGTGCGTTGGTGAGCCACTCCTCGTCCTGCCCACCGGCGGCGATGAGGGCATGGATCAGCGCGTCGCCGGCCTCGGTGTCGTCGGGCAGGTCGAGGAGCGGCAGCACCGGGTTGTCGGTGCCGAGGTCGTAGCCGTCCTCACGCAGGCGGCGCAGCAGCCGGATGGCCGAGACCGGCGTGTCGAGGCCGACCGCGTTGCCGATCCGCGCGTGCTTCGTGGGATAGGCGCTGAGCATCAGCGCGATCCGCTTCTCGCCGGTGGGCACCCGGCGCAGGACGGCGTGTGCGACCGCGATGCCGGCGACGCGGTCGCAGCGCTCGGGGTCGGCGACGTAGGACGGGAGACCCTCGGCGTCGATCTCCTTGAACGAGAACGGCGCGGTCGTGATCCGGCCGTCGAACTCGGGGATGGCGATCTGGCTGGCGTAGTCGAGCGGGCTGATCCCGTCGTCCGAGGCCTCCCACTCGTCGCGGCTGTTGGTCAGGCACAAGCCCTGTAGCACCGGGATGTCGAGGGCTGCCATCCGCTCCACGTCCCACGCTTCGTCGTCGCCGCCGGCACTGGCCGTGGCCGGGGCGCTACCGCCTGCCGCGAGCACCGTCACGACGAGGGCGTCGAGCGTCCCGAGCGCCTCGTAGAGGTCATCGGGCGCCGAGCGGAGCGACCCGGCGAAGATCGGGACGCCGACCGCTCGGCCGGTCGCGTCGATCGCGTCGGCGAGGGCGTGCGCGAACGCGTTGTTGCCGCTGGCCTCGTGCGCGCGGTAGTAGAGCACGCCCACGCGAGGCAGGTCGCCATCGTGGCCGGACGGCCGGTCGGCGTACCCCCACGCCGGGATCGCCACGGGCGGCTCGAACCCCTCGCCGGTCAGCAGCACGGTGTCGGAGAGGAACGCGTGCAATTGGGCGAGGTTGGCCGGACCGCCCTCGGCCAGGTAGCGGTGTGCTTCGGCGGCCGTCCCCATCGGCACGGTGGAGAGCTCCATCAGCTCGGCGTTCGGCTGCTGCTCGCCGCCCAGGATCACCAGCGGGGTGCCGGCCTCGCGCACGGCGGCGAGGCCGGGCCACAGGTCGTGAGGCGATCCGAGCAGGCGCACGACGACGAGGTCCGCGCCGGTGGCGAGTGCCGTGAGCTCGGCGTCGGTGCTGCGGGCAGGGTTCCCCCAGACATAGCCGGCGACACTGGCGCGAGCAGACAGCAGGTCCGTGTCGGAAGTCGACAACAGTGCGATGCGGGTAGGCGCAGCCATGGGCCGTTTTCCTCCTCCGGGGTTCTCGCCCCGTCAATCGGTCGGATCAGCCCATGGCCAGTGTCTGGCTGCGTCTTGTCGACGTCACAGTGGCGGAACCGCCCCGGAATCTCACCGGGTTCCTGCACCACGAGCAGTCCGCAGCCTACGGGAGAATCACCCCCATGCCTCACCCGGTCTATCTCGTCCGCCACGGCCAGTCGCAGTGGAACGTCCGCCGCCTGACCCAGGGACAGACCCCTCATCCGCCGCTGACCGATCTCGGGCGCTCGCAGTCGGCCGCAGCGGCAGAGCTGATCGCAGAAGACCTCAAGGACGTGGGACTGGCCGCTGACCGTCTCGTCAGCAGCGACCTGACCCGCGCGGCGGAGACCGCCGCGGTCATCGGCCGCCGGCTGCAGCTGACTCCGGAGTCGGACCCCCGCCTGCGCGAGCAACATCTGGGTGACCTGGAGGGCCGAACGTACGAGGAGACCTGGGCCGCAGCGGAGGCCTTCGACTGGTCGGACCCAACGCAGCCGATCGCGGGTGGCGAGTCGCTCATGGACGTGTACGACCGCATGGGTGCTGTGCTCAGCGACCTCGACCGCGGCTACGTATCCGTCCTCGTGTCGCACGGGGACGCGATACGGTCCGCCGTCGCGTACCTCCAAGGCATGAAGCCACACGAAGCACCGTGGGTCGACGTCCCCAACGGCGCCGTGGCCCGCATCGGCGACCACCTCACCTGGCTTGGACAATGACGCTCATGCCTGACCAAGCCCTTTGCCTTGACCCAGCCTCCTTCGCCGGAGTCACACTCGTCGGCGCCGGCCCAGGCCACCCGGACCTCATCACGATCGCCGGCCTCAAGGCGCTGCTCGGCGCGGATGTCGTCGTGACCGATCGGCTGGTGCCTCATGAGTTGCTTGCGGGGCTCGCTCCCGATGTGGAGCTCATCGACGTCGCCAAGTTCCCGCGCAGCCGGTTCACCGCCCAAAAAGACATCAACGCCGTCCTGCTCGACCGGGCACGAGCCGGAAAGAGGGTCGTCCGCCTCAAGGGAGGCGACAGCCACGTCTTCGGACGAGGGTTCGAGGAGGTGCTTCACCTGCAACAAGCCGGGGTCCCGGTCCGTGTCATCCCCGGCCTCTCCTCGTCCATCTCCGTACCAGCGCTGGCGGGAATCCCCGTCACACACCGAGGTGTCGTCCACGACTTCACCGTCGTCTCAGGACACGTACCGCCCCGCCACCCTGACAGCCTCGTCAACTGGGACGCCCTGGCCGCATCAAGAGGCACGATCGTTCTGATGATGGCCGTCCACAACGCCGCTGTGATCGCCCAGACCCTCATCGATGGCGGACGCCACACCGGTCAGCCCGCGGCCATCGTCGTGGACGGATCAATGGCGAGCGAACGCGTCATCCGCACGACCTTGAGTCAACTCGGGGAGTCGATCGACAACGAAGAGGTACAGCCGCCGGCGATCATTGTGGTCGGTGACGTAGCCGCGCTCTGACGTGCCCCTCATGTTCCTCGGGCAAGGGATGCCTACTCCGGAGCCGCCACACCCGGGGAAGTGCCACCCGTGACGGTTTCGGTCGGCCTCGCGCTGCTCGCCGCGGTGCCGTTGGCGCCTGACACGGTGCTGGTCTTCACAGTGCACCACGGGGACGAACACGGGCAGGAGGCCCGGTCGATCGTGCACGTCGCCGCGACGGCCACGGGCCGTCGGCCTCTGCGCCCTGGGAGTCTCGGCTCTCCCCTCGCCCGCTGAGGGTGCCGGGGTGACGCTTTCGCTGGGCGGCTCATTCTGGCCTGGTCGCCCGTGGCGCGCACGTGGGCGATCCGGGGACTCGTCGCTTGAGCACTGACGCTGGATGCGGGCCTTCTCTACCTCGTGTGGGGGCTGGCTTGAACCGTGGGTGAGGAGCTCGCGCCTTTGGGCGTTGCGAAACATCTGCTCGACCTTGGGCAGCTGGTTGCCCAGCATCGTGGCGATGGATAGACGCGGGTAGTGAGCCTGGCTCTCCGAACCCACTTGCGATTCGAGTCATGCCGCGCTTATGTACCGAAAACGCCAGCGCAAGCCCTCTATTACGAGCAGACAGCATCAAGACGGTGCAGGGTCGGGCCGCTGGCTTGTGCGCGTCTGCGCAGGTCAGAGCACACGCCGGCAAGTGTGGTCAAACAAGCCCGTTGCGAGACGAGCACGCGCTGGAGGTCCAGAGGTCGCAGGTTCAAATCCTGCCCCCGCTACAATGTGATGTCTCAGGACATCGGAAACTCCCGGACCCACGACTGTGGATCCGGGAGTTGTCATTTCTGGGGTCTGCGGGTGGGTCCTTTGGGGGCTCCGGTGGGCTGGTAGTCGCGGCTGGGGTCGAGGATCAGTTCGCGGAGGAGCTCGCCGGTGGCGGCGTCGACGATGCGGATGTGCAGGTCCTGGACGAGCAGCAGGACGTGGGTTCGGGCGTGGGTTCGGCCGATGCCGATGTGGTGGAGTCGGCCGTTGACGCGCAGGGTGACGCAGCCGGAGTCGTCGATGCGGTCGTGGCGGACCCGGTCGTGGGTGTCATTGGCCCGGTCGGTGCCGGGGGTGGCCTTCGGGCGTGCGGCGTAGGCGGTTGCTGGGGTGGCCAGGTGGGGCAGGGATCGGTGTGGGCGGTGCTGGTTGTACTGGACGGCGAACCGGTCCAGCAGGGCCTGCAGCTCGGGGATCGTGGACGGCTGGTCGGGTTGGGCGCGTAGCCACTTCTTCAGGGTCTGCTGGAACCGCTCGACCTTGCCGCAGGTGGTCGGGTGGTTGGGTCGGCTGTTCTTCTGCACGATGTCCAGGCGGCGCAGCTCATGCTCGAGGCTGGTGCGTCCGCCGCGGCCGCCGGCGAACCTGGTGGTGTAGACCATGCCGTTGTCGGTGAGCGTGGATGCCGGGTATCCGTGCAGGTCACAGGCGGCGCGGAAGGCCGCGAGCACGATCGGTGCGGTGACCCGCCGGTGCGCGGAGAGGTGCAGGGCGTAGCGGGCGTGGTCGTCGAGCCAGGTCAGGACCTCGCAGTCCGCGCCCGGAGTGCCGTCGGGGTTGGTGAGTCGGTAGTGGGTGAAGTCGGACTGCCAGGTCTCGTTCGGTTGCTCGGCCTCGAAGCGGATGTAGGACGACTTCGGTCGCTTGGCCGGCTCCGGGGTGATCGCGCCGGCCCTGGCGAGGATCCGGTTGATCGTGGCCCGCGACAGCATCACGTCGTGGTGGTGGGTCAGGTGCCAGCCGATGGTGTCCGCGCCGGCGTCCAGGCCGGCCTCGGCGAGCTGCTTGCGCAGTGCCAGCACCAGGTCGACGGTGGCCTCGGGGGTGGCGTTCGGTGAGGTCCGCGGGCGCCGCGATCTGGGCTCGAACGCCGCGTCCCCCTCGGCGCGGTAGCGGGCGAGCAGCTTGCTCACCCAGCCCTTGCTGACCCCGTACCGGGCGGCGGCCTCAGCCTGACTGACGCCCTCGATCTCGACCGCGGTGATGACCAGCCTGGCTTTCGACACGGCTGAGCATCCAGCCCACGACGGTGTTTCCTATGTCTTGAGACATGCGTTTCCTATGTCCTGAGCCAGGACACTGCCCCCGCTACAAAGTGCGAGAGGCCCTCACAGTCTGACTGTGAGGGCCTCTCGCATGTGCGCAAGCATTCACCACATCACGGAGTGCGTGAGCTCGGACACGGCATCAGGCAGTGTCAGTTCCGGGCGGGCGGCGGGCGAATGCCTGGTAGGGGATGTCGACGTCTGGAAGGACGTCGACGTGGGCGATGAAGTCGCGCCCGCGTCGTCCGACTGCCTGAGTGTCGTCACGGAGTCGCGGTACTTCGCCCATCACGGGGGACACCCATCGGGCCAAGGCCACGCGTCGCGGCTGTCCGGTCGGGCCGGTTCAACGCTGCCGCGTCTCCTGGACAGGTACGCCGGGAGCGTGCGTCCATCCGGCTTTGCATGTCGGGTCCTGGGACGAGCGCAACGGTGCCAGGTCGTAACCAGAGCTGAGCCGCGACCTGCTCGGCGAGGGTGACGTTGTTCCCGTCGTCGGTCGACCGGGTCTCTGACCCGCCTGCAGACTCATGTCGATGAAGCAGTGAAGGCGTACGACGCGGGTGACCTGCCGCTGACCCATCGCCAGAAGATCAAGCTGGACGACAGCCCGGAGCTCGAGCCGGCCTTCCGTGGTCAACGCATCGACCGGGCCGTGAAGTCGGCCGTGAAACAAGACGAAGCACTTCGTGGCGAGTTGTGGGTCTCGCGGTCCGGAGAGTTCGGTCCGGACTTCCATGACGTCATGTCCAACACCTGGTGGGACATCACCACGACGGGACAGTGGAAGGCACACGTCAGCCGGTATTCTGTGCCCTTCGGCGACGGGATTGGATTGTTCACGAATTGACGAGCGCACGAGCCCTGGCGGAACGCTGGCTCACGGGGGCGGGTCGCCTGCTCGCGTTCGACGCGGAGGCCCGCCTCGTGACGGGTGTTCCGCTCGACGACCTCCCGCTCGGCCGGCACGACGGCCGCGTCGACCTGCGTGGTCTCGTGCTGCCGAGCCCGGTCGAGCTGGGGCGCCACGAGGTGGCTGGGGGCACTGTGCGGCGGATGGCCGGGACCTTCACCCTCGAGCGGACCAGCTGGCGCGGCCTCGACCTGAGCGGCGCACGGCTGCAGAGCCTGCGGTTCGACCGGGCGAGGATCGTGGACTGCGTCCTCGACGGTGCGGACTGCCGGGACTGGCGGCTGTGGGACACCACGGTCGAGCGCTCGACCTTCCGACGTGCCGACCTGCGGGACAGCGGCCTCGGTGGGTGGAGCAACCGGCGGGGCTGCCGCTGGATCGACGTCACGTTCGACCGAGCGAAGATGCGGGAGAACACCACGACGGGCACCGTCTTCGCGGGGTGCTCGTTCGCGTCCGCGGACCTGACCCGCATGCACTTCGAAGGCTGTGAGCTGACCGACGTCACCTTCTCGGGCGAGCTGCGGGAGGTGATCTTCGACTGCCGGCCGGTGCGCGGCCGTCCGCGCGGGGGGATGACCCGGGTCGACTTCTCGACAGCGCAGTTCCGTGAGGTCGAGATCAACGGCGCCCGGCTCGCCGAGGTGACCCTGCCCCCGGGGGTGATGCTCGTGCCCCGCATCCACGAGGTCGCGCGCCGGGGCCTGTCCCTGCTGGACAGGGACGACTCGCCTGCCGCGAGGAAGGTGCGCATCGCGCTGGAGCACGAGCTCGAGGGTGCTCAGGACAAGAAGGCGGACGGCATCTTCGTCAAGGCCGACTACGAGGAGTACGGACCTGGCGTGGCCGACCTCGCCGAGCGGACGTTGCGCACAGTGCTCGGGTGACGTGAGCGGCGATCAGCGCATGCCTGACGGCCTCGAAGGTGCTTCCGCGCTGTTCGCCGCGCTCGTCGGAAGGCCGTGTGCCTCGGCGAGGCTCGTTCGACACCGGTTCCGGGACGACCCCTCGAGCGAGGTCGGGCCGGTCGAGCTGGGGTGGAGCGACGGCACGTTCACGACCCTCGACGCGACCGCCGACTGGACGCTCGACCTGACCTCGCAACCGTGGACCGACCCCTACGCCGGGGCCGGGGCCGTCGAGCGCCAGGAGCTGGCCGACGAGGTGGGTCTCTGGGAACCCACGACTGCGACCGGGGACCTCAACAGTCTGGTCGGTCGCTCGGTCACATCGGTGGACCCGATCCTCAACGAGGCCGGAGAGCTCTCCGGGCTCGAGCTCGGATTCGGCGACGTGACGTTGCTGGCCGTGGTCGAGGCAGGCAACCTCGTCGTGCACGTGAGCACCGAGACTGATTGAGCTGGTCGTGCGGTCGCAGTGGATCGGTCTCACATCGCTCCCTCCGCAGGGAAGGAGAGTCGATCAGCTCGGTGGTGCAGGCTGCGGGGGCGGCCAGAGGATCGCCGATGCCGAGCCGGCCCGCAGGTCGCCGTAGTCGACTCCGCGGCCTCGCCGTCGCCGTCGGTAAGGCAACAGGACTGTGAGCGCGACCCGTTCGGAGTGCTCCAGCGTGACGCGGACGGCGTCGTTGCCGAGCTCGGGCACACGGACGTCGGCGACGATGGCCGCGGCGCGCAGCTCGTCTCGTTGCGCAGAGAGTGCGCTGACCAGAGTCGTGACCAGGTCAGCGGAGTCGGGCCGTTCGTCACCGCTGTCCGTGGCCACCATGCGCTGCTGGCCGTTGGTGTCCACTGCGACTGCGAAGGGATGGAACTCGCCGTGCTCGTCCAGCTGCTGTTGGGCGAAGCCCAGAGCGAGGCCGAGCAGGCCGTCGAGGTCGTCCTGAGCCTGCTGAGAGGCTGCGTCGCGCCACGAAACCACAGCGCGCCTAGCTCGTCCGGCCGCTGAGGGCTCGGGCGCCGAGGTCGGTGTCAGTCACGTGCTCGCTTCCTGATGTGCGGGCGGGAGGGTGATCGTAGCCATCTTCGGGGTCCAGGTAGGAGGTCGATCCCCTGACCACCACGGCGACGACACTCGCGGGAAGCTGCCGGTGCCCGCGTCAGATCCACCCGGTCCTGGGCCTCCGACCTCGCTCGGGGCGCGCTGCTCGATGGTCAGGCACCGGCGGCCGGCCCGGAGTCCGCGGCCGCTGTGTCGCCGGTGGGGGTGACGGCCTGGGTCGCCCAGCTGGCGAGGAAGTCGAGGGCCTGGGCGGACGCGCTGCGCGGCTCGACGGTGTAGGTGATGATGGTCAGCCCGGTGTCGCCGGGCAGCGCGAGCGCCTCGCCGGTGAGCTCGAGCTCGCCGACGACCGGGTGGTGCATCCGCTTGGACGAGGTGCGGTGCAGGCGGACGTTGTGGCTGGCCCACCAGGTGCGGAAGTCCGCGCTGCGGGTGGAGAGCTCGCCGACGAGGTCGGACAGCGGGCGGTCGAAGGGGTTGCGGCCGGCCTCGATGCGCAGCGCGGCCACGGTGTCCCTGGCGACCGCCGCCCAGTCGACGTAGAAGTCGCGTGAGCGGTCGTCGAGGAACATGTACCGTGCGAGGTTCGGGCGCGCTGTCGTGGCTGCGTCGCCCGAGTCGCCCCCGGTCGGGAAGAGGTCGGCGAGCAGCGCCCGCCCGAGGCGGTTCACTGCCAGGAGGTCGAGCCGGTTGTTCCGGACGTAGGCGGGGGCGCCGATGGTGTCGAGGATGCGCTGCACACCCTCGCGCACGTGCTGCTTCGGTGCGGTGCGACGCTGTCGTGCGCCGGTGTTGGCGGCGCGGGCGAGGTCGAACAGGTGCGTGCGCTCCGACTCGTCGAGCTGAAGGGCGGACGCGAGTGCCTCCAGCACGGACTCCGAGACGCCGGTGAGGTTCCCGCGTTCGAGGCGCGTGTAGTAGTCGGTGCTGACGCCCGCGAGCAAGGCGACCTCCTCGCGGCGCAGACCCTTGACGCGGCGGTTGGTGCCGTACAACGGCAGGCCGGCCTGCTCGGGCGTGATCCGCGCTCGTCGGGAGCTCAGGAAGTCGCGCACCTCGGTCCGATTGTCCATGGCTCGACGCTACGTGCCCCGCAGGTGGCTGGGGAGGGTCTGGCATTACCTGTCAAGGGGGCCACTGGCACGTCCCCGGCAGGAGCGGTCCCCTTGAGGGGTGCTCGCATCGATCGTCAACCAGCCCCTCGACCAACTGCCGCGGCGTACGCACCGGCTGGCTCCGCTCGCGGTCGCCATGCTCGGCTTCTTCGTGGTCGCGCTCGACGCGCAGATCGTCAACGTCGCGCTGCCGGACATCGGTCGCGACCTCGGCGGTGGGCTGTCCGGCCTGCAGTGGGTGGTCACGGGATACACGTTGACGTTCTCGTCCCTGCTGCTGTTCGCAGGCACCCTCTCCGACCGGACCGGCGCTCGTCGCGCGTACGGCGCGGGGATGGGCCTCTTCGTCCTGGCCTCGGCTGCGTGCGGTCTGGCGCCGTCCCTCGGCGTGCTGGTCGCCGCCCGCGTCGCGCAGGGCGTCGGTGCCGCCCTGATCACACCGACCTCGCTGGCGCTGATCCGGGAGGCGTACGACGACGCCCGCCAGCGCGCGAAGGCCGTGGCCTACTGGGCGCTGGGCGGTTCGGTCGCGGCCGCGGCCGGCCCGATCCTCGGCGGCATCCTGACCCAGCTGGACTGGCGAGTCATCTTCTTCATCAACCTGCCCGTCGGGGCGATCGCGCTCGCGCTGCTCGCCAGGGTGCCCGACTCCGTGCGCCGCCCGCACTCCTTCGACCTCGTCGGCCAGGTGACCGCGATCATCGCGTTGGTCGGGTTCACCTACGCCGTCATCGAGGGCGGCAGCCACGGCTACGGTGACCCGCAGATCGTCACGGCGTTCGTCGTGGCCGGTCTCGGCGCGGTCGCGTTCCTGCTGTCCCAGGCCCGGGGGCGGCACCCGATGGTGCCGCTGGACCTCTTCCGGGCGCGGCCGGTGGCGGTCTCGCTGGCGGCGGCGTTCGTCACGATGGCCGGGTTCTACGGCGTGGTGTTCGTGCAGAGCCTGTACTTCCAGGAGATCCGCGCCGCATCTCCGCTGGAGACCGGCCTGCTGTTCCTGCCGATGACCGCCCTGGTGGCCATCCTCAACCCGACCGCCGCCGGGGTCGCCCTCCGGTTCGGCTCCAAGGTCCCGGTCATCGGCGGACAGGTCCTCATGGTCCTCGGTCTGCTCGGTCTCGCCTTCGCCGCCGTGGACCTGCCGCTGTGGGCCGTCGCGCTGCTCATGGTGCCGGTCGGCGTCGGGGGCTCGTTCACCGTCCCGCCGCTGACCTCGCTGCTCCTCGACGCGGTCCCCGCACCTCGAGCCGGCACCGCCAGCGGTGTCCTGAACACCGCCCGCCAGGTCGGCGGCTCCATGGGCGTCGCCGCCAGCGGGGCGGTCATCGCCCACACGGCCGGCTTCATGGGCGGCTTGCGGGTCAGTCTCGTCGCCCTCGCCGTGCTCGTCGGGGTGACCGCCGCGCTCAGCTTCCTGCTGCCCCGAGGTGGAATGGACGCCGCATGAGGGGGCCCCGCTTCAACCCGGCCGACACCAGTGCGCCCACCAACAGCCCGTCGCCGGACCGGACCGACGGTTCGACCCCGTCGGTCCTGGTGGCCTACTTCTCCCGCGCGGGGGAGAACTACCACCACGGCGACCGCACCGACCTCGACGTCGGCAACACCGAGGCCCTGGTCCGCATCATGAGCCGGCGCCTGGACGCGCTGGGCATCGCCCACGACGTGCACCGCATCGAGGCCGCCTACCCGTACTCCGACGACTACGACGACACCGTGGCCCGCAACGTGCGCGAGCAGGACGCCGACGCCCGGCCGGGCATCACGAACCCGCTGGACTCGATCGACCAGTACGACGTGGTCCTGCTGGCCAGCCCGATCTGGAACGTGCGGCCGCCGATGATCATGCACACGTTCGTCGACGGCCATGACTGGGCCGGCAAGACGGTCCACCCGGTCACCACCCACGCCATGAGCGGTCTCGGCACTGCCGACCGCGAGTACACCGATGCCTGCAGCGGCGCCACGGTCGGTGAGGCCCTCGCCGTGCAGGGCGAGGAGGTCGGCGACGCCGGACCGTCGGCCGTCGACTCGTGGCTCAGCCGCATCGACCTGACCGGAGCGAGCCGCAGATGAGTCACGAAGTCACCTACTCACCCGATGAGGGGGGTTACACCAGTCCCTCCCACGAGCGAACCGACCTGCCTAACGTCGACGACATGACGGAGAACATGATCATGCTGACCCTGAACAACGGCGTAGAGCTCCCTGCCCTCGGGCTCGGGGTCTTCCAGACCCCGCCCGACGAGACCCGCGCAGCGGTCGAGGCCGCACTGAGGACCGGCTACCGCCACGTCGACACCGCGGCGGCGTACGGCAACGAGCGTGAGGTCGGCGAGGCCATCCACGGCTCCGGCCTGGCCCGCGACGAGGTCTTCGTCGAGACCAAGATCTGGATCAGCGACTACGGCTACGAGGAGACGCTGCACGGCTTCGAGAAGAGCGCCGGCAAGCTCGGCGTCGACCAGATCGACCTGCTCATCCTGCACCAGGCGCTCCCGTCGGAGCTCGACAGGACACTCGAGGCGTATCGCGCCCTGGAGACCCTGCTGGAGCAGGGGAAGGTCCGCGCGATCGGGGTCAGCAACTTCATGGTGGACCACCTCGAGCGGCTGCTGGAGAAGGCGAGCGTGGTGCCCGCGGTCAACCAGATCGAGGTGCACCCCTACTTCCAGCAGCACGAGGTGCAGGCTCTCGGCGCCGAGCACGGCATCCTGACCCAGGCCTGGTCGCCGATCGGTGGCATCACCTTCTACCGCGAGGGCAACCACACCAGCACCCTCGAGGACCCGACCATCGTCGGCATCGCCCAGGCGCACTCCAAGAGCCCGGCCCAGGTGATGCTTCGCTGGCACCTGCAGCAGGGTCGCTCGGTGATCCCGAAGTCCACCAAGGCCCACCGCATCGCGGAGAACTTCGACGTCTTCGACTTCGACCTGACCGCCGACGAGCTCGCCGCCATCGACGTCCTCGACACCGGCCAGCGCGGCGGCCCCGAGCCCGAGGCCATCACCCTCGAGGCGTTCGGCCGCGCCATCCCCGAAGCCTGACCGCTCACATCGTCGCGTCCACCCCCCGAGCCGGCCGCGACTCCTGAGCACCGGAGTCGGCGAGGGGGCAGGACTGTCCCCACGGGCGAGCTCATGAAACCTCGCCGCGCTGACGGCAATGCCATCCCGGCCACGGCCATCACCCTGCTGTGCTGTGGGCCGTGACGGGGCTTCCAGCGGATCATGGGTGGATGGAGCACCTGGGGACCGTCCTGATGATCTGGGCACATCCCGACGACGAGACCTATCTCGCCGGAGGCGTCTCTGCCCTGCTGGCCGACGCCGGCCAGCGCGTCGTCTGCGTCACCGCCACCCGCGGTGAGGCCGGGGTGGCGCGAGCCACGCCCCAGCAGGTGGCACGACTCGCGGAGGTCCGCAGTGAGGAGCTCGAGAGTGCCCTGCGCATCCTCGGGGTGGCCGAGCACCACTGGCTCGACCTCCCGGACGGCGGGTGCGCGGACCTCGATCCCGAGGAGGTGGTCGACCGACTCGCCGCGGTGGTCGACGACGTAGTGCCGGACACCGTCATCACCTTCGGGCCGGACGGCTTCACCGGTCACCCCGACCACCGGGCCGTGAGCGCGTGGGCAGACCTCGCCCTCGAGCGGGCCGCCGTCCGGCCACGGCTGCTGCACGCGGTCGCGCGTGACACCACCGTCGAGTGGGAGCTGGCCGCGCAGTTCGGGGTCTTCGAGCTGGGACGCCCCCGGGTCTGCTCCGACGACGAGCTCGAGCTGCTGCTCGAGCTCGAGGGGGCCATCCTCGACCGCAAGGTGCAGGCGCTGCTGGGACAGGCGTCGCAGACAGGCGGCCTGGTCGAGGTGATGGGTGTGGAGACGTTCCGCGCCTGGGTGGCGCACGAGGCGTTCGCTGCACCTGCGCGCCGGTGACGGTCAGGACGACGACCCCCAGGCCTTCGCTGACCGTCGCCGCCGGCGAGCGCCGTGGGAACGATCGAACCCTCCACGCGGCGGAGGTCCGTCTGCGACGGTTGCCTCATGGCGAGGTCACCCGACGCATCGACACCCCCCGGGATCGGGCGGGCACGGAGCAGAGCACCTCGGGGGCGGATCGTGCAGGAGATCCGGAGCTGGTCACCCGGACGGCTGCTCGCGACCTCGTCGGTCCTGCTGCTCGCGCTGTCGGCGTGTGGTCACCACGACCCGGACGCCAACGAGCCACCCGCGCAGGGCAGCCCGACCAGCGCGGGGGAGTGCAACGACCTGCCGCTCATCGGCAGCGACGGGGGAGTGGTGCTCGGCACCGACTGGTCCACCGAGACCCACCCCTACGACCAGCCGGTCGACCTGACAGTCTGCGTCACCGTCTCCGACAGCGGCACGGTGCGCGTGCGGTCCTCGGACGCCGGCGTCACCGTGACGCCCCGGACGCAGCAGCTCCCGGCCTCGGGGAGCGGGCTCCTCACCGTGCAGGTGCGCGTCGCGCCCACGACCCCGTCCGGCACGGCCCTGCGACTGGAGCAGCTCGGAGGCGTCTTCGGCGACACGTCCGGCCCGTCGATCGTCACGACGGCCGACGGCTGGCACTTCGACGGATCCTGACCGCCCGAACCCGACTCGAAGGCGGGAAGCCGGGCTCGCGGACGGTGCGAGCCGCCGGCCGTCAGGCCCTACGCCGCTGCTCCGCTCGGAGCCCGTGGTCGCCGTAGCTGTTGTCGACCGGGTTGACGGTGACGCCGCCGCCTTCGGCGCCACCGACCCGGCTGGCCTACGTCGAGATCCGCCAGGCGGTGGCATCCCCGGACGGGGCGTGCCACGTGGCGCTCGGCTCGATCGCTCCGCCCAGGACGCCGTCGCTGGTGCTGATCTCCACGACCGGGCCGTCGACCAGGACCCGCACCGGGCCGCCCGACCAGGGCATGGTCCAGGTCTCGTGGCCGGGACGCTTGAGGGCGACGACCTTGTTGCCGGTCGTGATCCGGGCGGTCCCGCCGCTCTCCGATCCCAGGGGGAGGTGGTCACCGTCGGGTGCCGGCGTCCACTCGACGTCGATCGCCGGAGCGGGTTCGCCGGGACCGACCTCCGCACCTCGTCGGGCCTCGACCTCCGGGTGCGGGCGCGCCACGAGGCGGCCGTCCACCACGGAGAGCAGGTAGGGGGCACTCAGGCAGCCGGCCCATCCCTGCTCGGGGTCGGCGACGCCGCGCATCCAGAACATCAGGCACGGGCGGCCGTCGCGGTCGCGGAAGAACGAGGGTGCGTAGTAGGAGCCGCCGAAGCTCAGCTGCCCCCAGTCGGTGGGGGAGAAGCGCCCGTCGCGGTAGGAGTGCGCGTCGCCGATGCCGTAGCCGGCGTGGTGGAGGACGTCGTCGTCCCAGACCGAGCTCACCATCACCCAGTGGTCGTCGACCTCGAAGACCTGCGGGCACTCCCACAGCGCGCCCATCCAGACCGGGTCCGTCTCCCGGGTCGAGCGTGCGGCCGCCACCCCGTCGTAGCTCCACGCGGCGAGGTCGCCCGAGACGTAGGTGAGCGCGAGTGCCCGACCGTCACGGGCGGCCGCCCCGACGAACATCCGCCAGCCCGACTGCTCGCGGATCACGAAGGGGTCGCGGAACGCGACCAGGTCCAGGTCCTCGGGAGGTCGTACGACGACGTCGCCCTTCGTCCACTCGTCCCAGGTGTCGTCGACGGGGGACGCGACGCGGATCCGCCCGAGCCCGAGGTCCGGCTGGGCGACGGAGGTGTAGAGGATCTGCGTGCGCTCGGCGTCGACGACCAGGCTGCCGGTCCAGATGCCGTCGTCGCCGTCCCCGGGCGCGATCGCGACGCCCCGAGACGTCCACGTCAGGAGGTCGGGGCTGGTGGCGTGGCCCCAGTGGCAGTGGGGCGCCCACACGGGGCTGTCCGGGACGTACTGGTGGAAGAGGTGGTACTCGCCCGCGTGGAACGTGAGGCCGTGGGGATCGTTGATCCAGCCGGTCTCGGAGGTGAAGTGGATCGTCGGTCGCATCTGCCTCACTCCTGTCCGGCGTCGTGGGCGCGACGGTTCGCGCGGGCCCGGTCGATGTCGCCACGCTCCCACTCGTCGCGATGGGCGCGCCACAGAGGTCCACACCGATGCTCGTGCGCCGTCCCGAGTCCCGTGGTCCGAAACCCACAAGTCGAGGGTCCCGGCGACCGATGATCAGGGCATGACCCCTGCGCTCGACCGACGACTGCACCTCGTCCTGGGAGGACTTCTCATGGCCGGTGCGGTCCTTGCCGGCGCCGTCGGCTCGTCGACCACCCGCGCGGTGACCCCGGCGGCAGCCGCGCCGGCGACCAGGGCAGCCGCGCAGGGCTTCGCCCCGGGCTGCATCGGCTACTGCCGGCACCCCACGAACGCCGCGAAGGTGTTCCAGTGGGGCGTCGAGGAGTGGCGCCGTGAGTTCGAGGACCGCACCACCAGCCAGGCCGAGGGTGAGTGGGCCACCGACCACCCGGAGCTGGTCGAGCAGCGTGAGGGGATGCTGACCATCCACGCCACCTCGTCCACCGAGCTGGTGACGGTCGAGGCGACCGATCAGTCAGCCCGGTACGGACGGTGGGAGGCCCGGGTCCGCGCCGTCGAGGAGTCCACGGGGGAGACCCCGTTCTCCTTCGTGTGGGAGCTCGCCCCCGGTGACGAAGTCGACTGCGACGCGAACCGGATCGTGCTGGCGAGGTACCGGCCCGGCCACGAACGGGCCCGGGGCCGGGTCACCACCGCCCCGGACCAGGCATTCCGGTACTCCCAGCCGCTGGACCTGCGCTCGCGGGCCTGGCACACGTACGCCGTCGAGGTCACGCCGGACCACATCTCGTGGTTCGTCGACACCGCGGTGGTGCGGACCGAGCGGCGGACCGAAGCCCTGGCCGGGGCGACGTTCCACCCCGAGTTCGAGATCGTGGGTCGCCCGGGCCGCCTGATGAACACCTCGCGGATGCAGATGGACTGGGTCCGGTTCTACGACCTGCACCGGCCGGGGGCGCAGTCCATCGCCGCACCCCGCATGCGCCGCGGGACGTTCGAGCCCTCCTGCTGAGAGGCGCGCCCCGTCACCGCGGTCCTCAGGTGTCGATCGCCTCGACGTTCGCGCGGCCCTCGGTGGCCAGGACCAGCGAGATCCAGCCGTCGGTGCCGAGCGTCCTGCGGACCGAGCTGCCGGTCACGTCGTAGCGGCCGACGAAGCGGTGCGTCACGACGTACGTCGCGTCCGCCCACGTGCCGCAGACCTCGCCGGTGGCGGCCAGGCGCAGGGAGCGGTCCCTGGTCCCGCTCACGTCCAGGGTGGCGGTGCCGGGCTCGCAGACGCCGGGGTCGGGCAGGGTGCCGTCGGCCGCGGCCAGCACGGCGGTGTAGCCGCCGTCGAACGGTGCTCCGGTGACCCGGCCGGTGAGCCGGGCGGAGCCGCCGTCGATGACGTACGAGCCGACGCCGGCCCCGCGCAGGTCGATCCGGGGCGGGGCCGCGGCGCCCGCGGGAGCGGCGGTGGCCGCGGCGATCAGGGCGCCGCCGACCAGGGCGAAGGTGGTGGTGCGGACGTTCATGGTGGGTCTCCTCGGGTGGGGGTGGTGCGGGGTCGACCCGAACGTTGGCCCGGGGGACTTGGCCTGCGCTTGAGGGCGGCTTGGGCCCCGGGACCCAAGTCGGCCTCAAGCCCGCCTCAAGAGCGCGGACCCACCGTGGTGGACGTCAGCACACACCACCCCGGAGGAACCATGAGCATCACCGACACCCGCACCGCGCCGACCACGTCCCCCGCCCCCTTCGCCGAGCTGGACGCCCGCACGTCCGGCACCGTCGCCGTCCCCGGCGACGGGGCGTACGACGCCCTCGTCTCGCCCTGGAACGTCGCGATCCCGGTGCGTCCCGCAGCGGTGCTGGACGCGCGGACCGCGCAGGACGTGGTCGAGGCCGTCCGCTTCGCCGGCCGCCACGGAATGCGCGTCACCCCGCATGCGACCGGGCACGGCCCGATGGCCGAGCTCACCACCGAGCTGCTCGTCACCACCCGGGGACTCGACGAGTGCGTCGTGCACCCGGAGGGCTGGGCCCGGGTCGGGGCCGGGGTCAAGTGGCTCCGCGTCGTCGAGGCGGCAGCTCCCCACGGCCTCGCGCCCCTGTCCGGCTCGATCACGGACGTGGGCGTCGTCGGCTACACCACCGGCGGCGGCCTCGGCCCGATGGCCCGCACCCACGGCCTCGCGATCGACAAGGTGCGCGCCATCGAGGTGGTCACCGGCGACGGCGTCCTGCGCCGGGCGACCCCCACCGAGCACCCCGAGCTCTTCTTCGCCCTGCGCGGCGGCAAGGGCATGCTGGGGATCGTCACCGCGATCGAGTTCGACCTCGTCCACCAGCCCACGTTCTACGGCGGCTCGCTGTGGTTCGACGGCGACGACGCGGCGTCGGTCATCGAGCGCTGGCTGCACTGGTCCGAGGACCTCCCCGAGCTCGCCACCACCTCGATCGCCCTGTTCCAGCTGCCGGCCATGCCCGGGGTCCCGCCGGAGCTCGCCGACCGGATGACGCTCTCGGTCCGCTACGTCTGGACGGGGGACCCCGACGAGGGGGAGCGCCGGTTCGCCCCGATCCGCGAGTCGGCGCCCGTCCTGCTCGACGACGTGGCGCTCAAGCCCTACACCGCGATCGACTCGGTGCACACCGACCCGCTGGACCCGCTTCCGGCCCACGAGTCGGCCGCGGTCCTCACCGACTTCCCCGCAGAGGCCGTCGACGCCCTGCTGGCCCTGACGGGACCGGGCTCGCAGTCGCCCCAGGTGCTGGTGGAGGTGCGGCAGATGGGCGGCGCCACGGCCCGGGCCGGCGAGCACGAGAGCGCGTTCAGCGCGCGGGGCGCGGCGTACTCGCTGCTGACCGTGGGCATCGCCGGCACCCCGGGCCTGGAGTCCCACTCGGAGGCGATCCTGGAGGCGCTCGCGCCCTGGACGGGCGGTCCGCGGCTGCCGAACTTCACCTTCAGCCCGGAGGAGTACGTCGACGCGTACGACGAGGCCACGCGGGCGCGGCTGCGTCGGGCGATCGACACCTACGACCCGCTGGGCGTGATGGCCATCGGTCGCGTGTTGTCCCGGTGACCCAGCAGGGTGACCCAGCGCAGGCTGCCCCGGTCCGGAATCCCGGGCCGGGGCACCGTGCGCTCGTGGCACGTCGTCCGAGGGGTGTTGGCGACGCACTGGATCTGCGAGCCTGCGAGTGGGAGACGAACCCCTCCCGTGCCTCGGACCACCCCACTCGTGTTCACCAGGAGGACGACATGACCGCGTACCAGGTCGGCTACTTCGTCGGGAGCCTGTCATCGACGTCGATCAACCGGGTCCTGAGCCGGGCCCTGATCCGGCTGGCGCCGAAGGACCTGGAGTTCACCGAGCTCCCCATCGGCAACCTCCCGTTGTACTCCCCGGACTTCGACAACAGCTACCCCGCGGAGCCCCAGGCGCTCAAGGACGCCATCGCCCGCTCGGACGCCGTCCTGTTCGTCACCCCGGAGTACAACCGCTCGATCCCGGGCGCCCTGAAGAACGCCATCGACTGGGCCTCACGGCCCTGGGGGAAGAACTCCTTCGACCACGTGCCGGCGGCGGTGATCGGGGCCTCGCCCGGACAGATCGGCACCGCGGTGGGCCAGCAGAGCCTGCGCGCGGTCCTGAGCTTCTGCAACGCCCGTCAGATGACCGCGCCGGAGGCCTACATCACCTTCAGGCCGGGGCTGTTCACCGACGACGGCGAGGTGACCGACGAGTCGACGGCGGCCTTCCTGTCGGACTTCATGCAGGAGTTCCGTGACCATGTCGAGCGGGTCCTGACGGTCCTCCCTCGACCCTGACGAAGCGCTCGGGACCAGCGCGCGACGTGAAAGTGGCCGCGGACCGCGAAATCATCCTTCTCGGATGACGCGGCCCGGGGGAGAGTCGACGACGCTCGACGGTGACCCACGAGCCCCGACATCGAGGAGTCACCATGAGCAGCAACCAGCTGGACCCCCGGTCCATGGCCGACGTCCAGACGGTCAGCAACTTCGCCGCGCCCGGTTCACCGGAGTGGCAGCACCAGCAGTACACGATCCAGCAGTCCGCCTGGGTGGCGTGGGTGAACTTCGCCGGCGTGATGCTCGTCCTCCTCGGCCTCTTCCACGGCATCGAGGGGCTCGTCGCGCTCCTGCGCGACGAGGTGTACGTCGTCGGCAGCCGAGGCCTGGCCGTCGACGTCAGCTACACCACGTGGGGCTGGGTGCACCTGGCGTGGGGCGTGCTGGCCATCCTGGTCGGCACGAGCCTGCTCGCCGGCCGGATGTGGGCGCGGATCATCGCGGTGGTCCTGGCCATGCTGAGTGCCGTGGCGAACCTCGCCTTCATGCCGGCCTACCCGCTCTGGTCGGCCCTCATGATCGTCATCGACATCCTCGTCATCTGGGCGGTCACCCTGCACGGCGCCGAGGTGAAGGCCCCCGAGGTGTGAGCCCGGGACGCGTCCGAACTCGCTTCAGCAGGTGCGAGAGGGTGTGCCGAGCCTGGCCACGAGACCGGTGAGCAGCGTGATCCGCTGCGTCACGGTGGCGAGGTCGAGCCACTCCTCGGGGGAGTGGTCACCGCCCCCGACCGGGCCGAGTCCGTCCAGCGCGGGAATGCCGGCAGCCGCCAGCAGGTTCGCATCGGCCGATCCGCCGGTCCGCGCGAAGCCGATCTCGAGGCCGAGGTCCGCAGCCACCTCCGCGGCGGTCTCGGCGAGCGAACGTGAGGCAGGGTCGGCCTCCCAGGGCGGCGCGACGTTCTCGAGCTGGACCTTGATCGAGGCCCCGGGCAGCGAGGGGCGCTCGGCGATCCGGTGGATCTCCTCGACCACCTGGCGGAACGAGCTCGTGTGCCGGGTGCGTACGTCGGCGACCACGCGGCCGTGGCCCGGGACGACGTTCGCGCGATCACCGCTCGACACGATCCCCACGTTGACCGTCACGTCGGGCCCGCTGCGGTCGAGCGCCGCGAGGTCGAGGGCCAGCTGCCCCGCGACCAGGGCCGCGTTGACGCCTCGCTCCGGCTCGATACCGGCGTGGGCCGCCCTTCCCGTGATCTCCAGCACCGCGTCGGCCACCCCCTTGCGGGCGATGACCAGCCGGCCGTCCTCGCGCGCGCACTCCAGGCACAGGGCAGCGTCGTGGCAGGCGGCCAGCTCCTCGAGGAGGGGCCGGGACGACGGACTCCCGACCTCCTCGTCCGGGGTGGCCACCAGGGTCACCTGTCCGAAGTCACGGAAGCCCAGGTCATCGAGGACCTGGAGCGCGGTGACCCCGGCCAGGAGACCGCCCTTGTCGTCGCTCACCCCGGGTCCGGTGGCCCGGTCTCCCGAGACGGCGAAGGGGCGGGACTGAGCGGTGCCACGGGGGAAGACCGTGTCCAGGTGGCCGCACAGCAGCAGGCGGGCGCCGCCGTCGCCCCGACGGGTCGCCACCACGGCACTCGCGTTCGCCGGCCCGCCACGAGGCCGCTGCACGTCGTACCCTGCCCCGCCCAGCATGGCCGCCACGACGTCGCCGACGCGGTCGACGCCCTCGACGTCCCCGGACCCGGAGTCGATGGCGACCAACGCTCGCAGCGCGTCCAGATAGGCGTCGTACCGACCCTCCACCCGGTCGCGGATCGTGTCCAGAGCGACGGGCATCAGAGGACCTTGGAGAGGAAGGTCCGGGTGCGCTGGTGCTGCGGGTCGTCCAGGACGGCAGCGGGTGGGCCGTGCTCGACGACCACGCCCTCGTCCATGAAGTAGACCGAGTCGGCCACCTCGCGCGCGAACCCCATCTCGTGGGTCACGACCACCATGGTCATGCCGGTGGCGGCCAGGTCCTTCATGACCTCCAGGACCTCACCCACCAGCTCGGGGTCGAGTGCGGAGGTCGGCTCGTCGAAGAGCATCAGCGGGGGACGCAGGGCGAGTGCCCGGGCGATGGCGACGCGCTGCTGCTGACCGCCGGAGAGCTGGGCAGGGTAGCGGTCGCCCATGCCGGCCAGTCCCACGCGCTCCAGCAGCTCCCCGGCCGTGCGCCGGGCCTGGGCGCGCGAGGTGCCGCCCACCAGCACGGGGGCGTGCGCGATGTTCTGCGTCGCGGTGAGGTGGGGAAACAGGTTGAAGCGCTGGAAGACCATGCCGATGTCGCGCCGTTGGGCCGCGACCTCCCTGGGGCGCAGCTCGTGGAGCCGCCCGCCGTGCTGGCGGTAGCCGACGAGGTGGCCGTTGACGCGCAGCTGACCGCCGTCGAGGCTCTCCAGGTGGTTGATGCACCGCAGGAACGTGGACTTCCCGGACCCGGAGGGGCCGATCAGGCAGGTCACGTCGCCGGCATCGACGGTGAGGTCGATGCCGCGCAGGACCTCCGTGCGGCCGAACGACTTGCGGACCCCCACGGCCTCCACCATCGGGGCCGCGGTTGAGGCGGAGCGGGGCTGGTCGTGATTGCTGGCGCTCGTCATCAGTGTGCCTCTCCGCCCGTGAGCCAACGGGCTGCCAGACCTCGGTGGGGGGTGCCGTGGCCGCGGCCGTACCGCCGCTCGAGGGCGTACTGACCGAGGCTCAGCACGCTGGTCATCAGCAGGTACCAGATCGCCGCCACCACGAGCAGCGGGATCACCTGGAAGTTCTGTGCGTAGACGCTCTGCACCGCGGTGAGGAGGTCCTTGCCCCCGATCACGGAGACCAGGGCGGTGGACTTGAGCATGGTCACGGTCTCGTTGCCCATCGGGGGCACGATCACCCGCATGGCTTGGGGAAGCGTGATGGTCCGCATCGTCTGACCGGCCGTGAGGCCCAGCGCCCTGGCCGCATCCTGTTGGCCCTCGTCGATCGAGGCGATGCCACCGCGCACCACCTCGGCGGCGTACGCGATCTCGTTGAGGCTGAGTGCCAGGACCGCAGCGGTCATCGGTCCGACCACGGCGTTGGTGTCGAGGTCGACGATGTTCCAGTCCGTGAACGGGACACCGAGCTGGATGCGCTCGTAGAGAGCCGCGAGGAATCCCCAGAAGATGATCTGGACCAAGAGCGGAGTGCCGCGGAAGAACCACACGAAGAGCCAGGCCGTCACGCGCAGCACGGGGTTCGCCGACAGCCTCATCACGGCAACGACGACGCCGCCTGCCGTGCCGATCGCCATCGCGACCGCGGTGAGCACCAGCGTGATGCCGACGCCGCGGAGGACGAAGTCGGCGAACAGGTAGTCGCCCACGATGTCCCAGTGCAGATTGGGATTGCGGGCCAAGGACAGCAGCAGCGAGCCGCCGAGGACCAGGACGACGGCGGCCGCCACCCAGCGTCCCCAGTGACGCAGGGGCACGGCTTCGAGGTCAGTGGTGACCGCGGCCTCCGGGGGACCGGTCGGTCGGGTGTCTTGCTGGGTGGACATCCGGATGCCTCCTCGGGCGTCGGCGGTCAGTCGACAGCGGCGTCGATGGTGGCGCGGTCGATCCCGATCCCGTCCAGGTCGTGCTTGGCGAGGATCTTGTCGTAGGTCCCGTCGTCGATCAGGGACTGCAGCGCTGCCTGGAACGCCGCAGCGAGCTCGGCATCGGACTTGTCGAAGCCGATCCCGTTCGGGGACGCCTCGTAGCCGTTGGGGGCCTCCGGGTCATCGACCACCTCGGCCTGACCCGTGAGCTTCTCCGCATCGACGAGGAGGTTGACCTTGGTCGCGGCGACGGCGTCGGCCTTGCCCGCCATCAGCGCCTGGACCGCGTCGGTGTTCTGGGGGTACTCGGTGACGGCGATCGGAGAGGCGCCGCAGCTCGCGTCGCTGAACGAGGCGAGCAGGCTGACCTGCTTCGAGGCCTTCTGGGCAGCCACGTCGTGGCCACACAGGTCCTCGAGGCCGGCGATCCCCTCGGGGTTGCCGTCCTTGACCAGGATGCCGGTCCCGGAGGCGGTGTAGTCGACGAACGTCGCGGTCGCCTGGCGCTCCTTGTTGTCGGTGATGCCGCCGACGATGGCGTCGTACTTGCCGGCCTGCAGGCCGGGCACGAGACCGTCGAAGGGCTGCTGCTGGAAGGGTGCGGCGAGACCGAGACGGGCGGCGACGGCCTGCAGCAGGTCGTAGTCGAGACCGACGAAGTGGTCGGTGTCGCCCTCGGTCTGGAAGTCGACGAAGGGCGGGTACGGCGCGTTCGTCGCGACGGTGACCTTCTTCGCCGAGCGGACCTCGGGGGGCAGCTTGTCGGCCAGGTGGGGATCCATCTCGACGGTGCCGACCTCGGGGATGTCGAGGCTGGACGCCCCGGCCCGGGCGGCGGCGCTCGCGCTGGCCCCCTCGTCCGCCCCGCTGCCGCACGCGCTGAGCGCGCACGCGGCGACCAGCGCGGCGCCGGCGAGACCCAGCGGACGGCGGACGCGGGTGCGGCGGCCGACGGTGGACAGGATTGTGGAAGTGGTCATCGCGAGGCTCCCTCGTGTGGAAGTGACCGACTCACGGCCATGAGTGCTCTGGAACACACGTTACATCCGACACGCCGAGAAGGGAATGCGTAACGAAACGATCTACACGATCCCGTGCCGGTGGGAGACGTCCTCGAAGCGCGCCAGGCGCCGTTCCGCCAGGTCGCCCGCCGCGCCGATGACGCCCGCGACGAGCAGCTCGACCACGGCGAGCGCCGGGGTGAGGCTGTCGTAGACCGCGATCGCCTCGACCCTGACGGGCAGCACGACGTGGGCGATGGACGAGATGGGAGAGAGCCACCGGTCGGTCACGAGGATGACCCGGGCGCCGGCTTCCACGCAGGCCGCGGCCAGCTCCTGGGTCGCCTCCTCGTAGCGACGGAAGTCGAACAGCACCACCACGTCGCGGCGTCCGACGTCCATGAGCACGTCGGTCCGTTCGACCGGCCGGACGGGCAGGACCGTTGCGTCGCCGCGGACCTGCATCAGGTGGAGGACGAGGTACTCGGCCAGGAGTCGGGTGAATCGACCACCCTCGGCAATGACCCGGAACCTCGTGTTCGCCAGCAGGGAGCAGGCGGTCTCCAGCTCGTCGGGCGGGAGCGCGTCGAGCGTGGACCGGGTGATGTCGGGCAGGAGACGCCGCCCCCGGGCGAGCGCGACCATCGCCGGGGAGGCCTCCGGGTCCACCTCGTGCACCGAGGGCTCGCTGATCAGGACGGTCAGGGGTGAGGTCTCACGCTCCCCGAGCTCGCGGCGGAGCGCCTCCTGCATGTCGGCGAAACCCGCGAAGCCGAGTCGCGCCGAGAACCGCAGCACCGTCGGCCCACTGGTCTGGGCCTTCCCGGCGAGGCTGGCCACGGTGTCGAGCCCGGCGGCGGGGTAGTCCGCGAGCAGGGCCCTGCCCACCCGGCGTTCCGCGGGGCTGCACCGGCCCAGGCCTTCTCGTACTCGCTCAGCGACGGTCATCGACGCACCTCCGTGTAACGGACATTACTGCATGCGAGCAGGCCTGGACGTTCGGAATCCTCGAGCGTGCGAGGCCCGTCGCCCGCCGGCTGCGGAGGAGGAGGTCACCTCGCCGGCACGCACAGCAGCACGAACGCCGTCGCCGCGGCCGCCGTACGCACGTCGTGCCACAGGACCCAGGGCACCTCGAAGTCCCCGCGGGATCCGCCGCCTGCCAGGGCGTCGTTGAGCGGCACGTTGGCGGCGATCGTGATGACGAGCGCGATCGCGGCCGCCACTGCTGCGGTGATCGTCAGCGGGTCCCGCCGTGCGACGGCCAGGGCCACGGCCAGGGCCGGCGCCCCCAGCAGCAGGGTCAGGAACAACGGGTTCACGATCACGACGTTGATGCGGTTCATCACCCGCACGAACGTCTCGTCGGACATGCCGTGCAGGGTCGGCATCACGGCGACGACGAACGCGACGTAGGTGCCGGCGAGCAGGCCGTTCAGGGCCCGCCCGCCGGCCAGCAGCACGCTATCCACGACGGGCCGTCCCGGCGAGCGCGTCCCTGATGAACGTGGAGAAGTCCCGGGGCTCCCGACCGAGGACGTCCGCGACGCCGGGCTCGAGTCGTGCGTTGCGGCCGTCGAGGACCTCGGCGAACAGGTGGGCCAGCCCGGCGGCGTCGTCCTCGTCGAGACCGACGGAGACGAGGGCGGCGACGTAGTCCTGCACGGAGAGCTGTCGCAGGGTGACGTGCCGCCCGGTCGCGCTGCTGATCTCCTCGGTGAGCTCCTGGAACGTGATGAGTCGCGGCCCGGTCAGCTCGTGGATGCGGCCGACGTGCGCCGGGTCCAGGAGCGTGGCGACCGCGACGTCGGCGATGTCGTCGGCGTCGACGAAGGGCTCGCCGACGTCGCTCGCGACCATGGTGAGGGACCCCGAGGCGATCTCCTCGGCCCAGAACGACTCGGTGAAGTTCTGGAAGAAGAACGCGGAGCGCAGGATCGTCCAGCTCGCGCCAGCCCCGACGAAGGCCTCCTCGGCGCGACGGGCGCCGTCCTCGCCGCGCCCGGACAGGAGCACGAGGCGGGTGCAGCCGAGGTCGACGGCGCGTCGGGCGAAGGCGCCGATGATCGCATCGGCACCCGGCAGCCCGAGGTCGGGCTGGAAGGCGAGGTAGGCGGAGGTGCAACCCGTGAGGGCGCCCTCCCAGGTCGACTCGTCGTGCCAGTCGAACCGCGGTTCGCTGTGCCGGTTGACGGCGCGGACGGGCAGGCCCCGTGTGGTCAGGCGGTGTACGACGCGGCCGCCGGTCTTGCCGGTGCCGCCGGTGATGAGAATGGTCATGACTCGATGGTGGTGGTCGAGAACGACGATCAGAATGCTTGTCACGCTCACGGACATATGCAAACGTCTGTCCATGGATGTGGTGAGTGCCCTCGTCGACGGGCCGCGCGCCCAACGCGCCTTCGTCCTGAAGGCCGTCTTCGACGGCACCTGGTCGCTGACCGTCGAGGACCGCGCGCCGCTGACGGTGGTGGTGATGGCCCGGGGACGCGCGACGTTCACGGGCCGCCGTGGGGCCACCGAGGTCGGCGTCGGTGACGTGGTCGTGGTCCGCGGCCCGGCTCCGTACACCTTCGCCGACTCGGCTTCGACCGCCGCCGACATCCGCATCCTGCCCGGCCAGGTCTGCGTCGACCCGCACGGCCGGCTCCTGGCGGACGAGATGGCACTCGGGGTGCGGACCTGGGGGAACAGCCGCTCCGCGGACGCGACCGTGATGCTGATCGGCACCTACGAGCAGGAGACCTCGGTCGGCTCCCTGCTGCTGTCCCGGCTTCCGGAGGAGCTGGTGATCCGCGACCTCGACCCGAGGTTCATCGGCCTCTTCGCGGCAGAGGTCGTGGGGGAGGAGCCCGGGCAGGCGGCGGTCCTCGACCGGCTCGTCGACCTGCTCGTGGTGCGGTGTGCCCGCAGCCACCTCGCCGAGTCGTCGGAGGGGCGGGCGGACGCGCTGGTCGAGCACGCGCTGCGTGCGATCGAGGAGCACCCGGAGCACCCGTGGACGGTCGAGTCGCTGGCCGCGCAGGTCGGCCTGTCGCGGGCGGCGCTGGCTCGGCGCTTCACCCTGCGGATGGGCGAGCCGCCGCTCACCTACCTGACCCGGTGGCGACTGGCGCTCGCCGCCGACCTGCTCGTGGGCACCGACCAGACCCTCGCCGCGATCGCCTCGCGTGTCGGGTACGCGAACGCGTTCGCCCTCAGCGCAGCCTTCAAGCGGGTCCACGGTGAGTCACCGCGGGACTACCGCCGGCGTCACGTCGCCTGACCGACCATCCGCCCGGCGCGCCGGACGGCGGGTCAGGGCGTGGCCGCCGACGGCACCGGCGGCAGCGGCCAGGGCGACGGCGCCCAGGGAGGCGGCCGTGGCAGAGCCGGCGACGCCCACCAGCGGCGCCGCGACGGCTCCGAGGCCGAAACGGGCCAGACCCAGGAGGGACGAGGCGGTCCCGGCGGCGTCGGCGTGGTGCTCCAGCGCCAGCGACGTGGACGGGGGCGTGGTGACGGCCACCCCGCTGACCATGACGAGCAGGGAGACCACGATCGCGGGAAGCGGCAGGTGGAGCGCGCCCGTGGCGAGCACGCCGGTGGCCCCCGCCACGACCATCGCCAGGCCGACGGCCAGGGTCCGGTGCGCGGACCAGCGCGCGGAGGTCCGGCCGGCGACGAACCCGCACACCATGAACCCCAGGGAGTTCAGCCCGAACGCGAAGGAGTAGCCCTGCGGGGAGAGCCCGTAGCCGCCCTGCAGGACGAACGTGGCGCCGCTGAGGTAGGCGAAGACTGCGGCGTTGGCGAAGCCGGTCACGAGCGTCGCGCCGAGGAAGACCGGGTCGGCGAGGAGCATGCGGAAGCCGCGGAGGCTCTCGGCGAGTCCTCCCGTGTGTCGACGCTGGGGCGGCAGCGTCTCGCGCAGTGCCCCCGCGCCGGCCGCGAGGATGATCACCCCGAGGAGGGCGAGGAACACGAACGTCCCGCGCCAGTCGGTGATCTTCGCCAGCTGGCCGCCGACCACGGGGCCGACGATGGCGGCGAGCCCGGCCAGCACCGTGAGGCTGCCGTAGTAGCGCAGCAGGCGGGCGCCGGTGAAGAGGTCGCGACCGGCGGCCTGGGCGATGACGATGCCCACCGCGCCGGCCAGCCCCTGGACCAGGCGGGCGGCCACGAGGGTCTCGATCGTAGGGGCGATCGCGCACAGCGCCGAGGCGGCGACGTACGCCGTCACCCCGACCAGCAGCGGCCGGCGCCGCCCGAACCGGTCCGACACGGGACCGGCGACCACCTGCCCGAACGCCAGCCCCAGCAGGCAGGCGGTCACGGTCAGCTGGGCGCCGGACGTGGTCGTGCCCAGGTCGGTCGTCAGCGCGGGCAGGACCGGCAGGTAGAGGTCCATCGAGATGGGGCCGAAGACGGTCAGCAGGCAGAGGACCACGCCCAGCGCCCGTTCGGGCTGCGGCTCGGTCGTCGTGCGGACGGACATGAGACAGGTCCTCTCGGACGAGGCGACGGACGGAGGGACGCGGGGGAGCGCCTCGTCGAGTCAACCGACTGGGCGATCCGGCTGGAAGTCACTGCCGATGGGTGTACTGACAGGGCATCCCTCGTGGCTCCGGTCGGGCCTCGGAGCCACCTAGTCTCGAAGCCGTGGACAACCGCCAGGAAGTACGCGAGTTCCTCACCACTCGCCGTGCACGCATCACCCCGGACCAGGTCGGACTGCCGACCACCGGGAGCCGACGCGTGCCCGGACTGCGGCGCAGCGAGGTCGCGGGCCTCGCCGGCCTGAGCGTCGAGTACTACGCCCGGCTCGAGCGGGGCCAGATCGCCGGGGCGTCCTCGGGGGTGCTGGAGGCGCTGGCCCGGGCACTGCAGCTCGATGAGGCCGAGCGCGCCCACCTCTTCGACCTCGCCCGGGCCGCGGACGGCGTCCCGACCTCGGGCCGTCGTCGGCGTCGTACGCCGGGCAGGGCCGCCTCGAGGGTGAGCCTGCAGTGGGCGCTGGAGGCGATCACCGACGGTGTCGCCTTCGTGCGGGACCCGCACCAGAACCTGCTCGCCACCAACGCCCTGGGCCGCGCGTTCTACTCGCCCGTGATCGGGGACGGCGGCCGGATGCCCAACCTCGCGCGCTTCCAGTTCCTCGACCCGACCTCTCGCGACTTCTACCCCGACTGGGACCTGTTCGCCGAGATGTGCGTCGGCGTGATGCGTGCCGAAGCCGGTCGGGACCCGCACGACCGCGGCCTCCAGGACCTGGTCGGCGAGCTCTCCACCCGCAGCGAGACCTTCCGGCGGCTGTGGGCCGACCACGACGTCCGCACCCACGGTGCCGGCACCAAGCGCTTCCACCACCCCGTCGTCGGCGAGCTCGTCCTCGCCTACGAGGAGCTCGCCATCACCGCCGAGCCCGGGCTCGTGCTCCTCGTCTACACCGCCGAGCCCGGCTCACCGTCCGCAGAACGACTCCGGCTGCTCGCCTCCTGGGCAGCACCGACGGAGATCCCCACCCCCGAGACCCAGAAGGAGACCGATGCAGATCACGCGTAGCTCGATCGACACCGTCAAGGGACCGGGCGACTGGTTCACCGGCGGCGTCTACATCGACTCCGTCGCCGCCGCCCCGCCGCCCTCCCGGATGACGGCCAACCTGGTGCACTTCATGCCCGGCGCCCGCACCCACTGGCACCGCCACCCGCTGAGCCAGACCGTCTTCGTCACCGAGGGCGTCGGCCTCTGCCAGCGCCGCGGCGGACCCGTCGAGGTGATCCGCCCCGGCGACCGCGTCCTGTTCGAGGCCGACGAGGAGCACTGGCACGGCGCCGCCCCGAACCGGCTCATGGTCCACATGGCCATCAACGAGGCCGACGCCGATCACGACGTCGTCCACTGGCTCACCCCCGTCACCGACGAGGAGTACGCCGCCGCACCGCCCGTCAGCTGAACCCGGCTGACCACCGACCCCGACCGCACCACCAGAAGGAGCAACCTCCGCATGCGCGTCAACGCATACGCAGCACCCGCCGCCGGCCAGCCGCTGGCCCCGACCACGATCGAGCGTCGTGACGTCGGCGCCAACGACGTCCTGATCGAGATCCAGTACGCCGGCATCTGCCACTCCGACATCCACACCGTCAACGGCGACTGGGGGCCGCAGCCGTTCCCCGTCGTACCGGGCCACGAGATCGTCGGCGTCGTCACCGAGGTGGGCGCCGACGTCAGCCGCCACCAGGTCGGTGACCGCGTCGGCGTGGGCTGCATGGTCAACTCGTGTGGCGAGTGCACCAACTGCCGCAACGGCGACGAGCAGTACTGCCTGGACGGCATGGTCCCGACGTACGCCGGCTCCGACCGCGACGGCACCACCACCCAGGGCGGCTACTCGACCCACGTCGTGGTCGACGCCGACTACGTCCTGACCGTCCCCGAGGGCATCGACGCGGCCGCAGCCGCACCGCTGCTGTGCGCCGGCATCACCACCTACGCGCCGCTGCGCCACTGGGGTGCCGGCCCCGGGAAGCAGGTCGCGGTCGTCGGGCTCGGCGGCCTCGGCCACATGGCCGTCAAGATCGCCCACGCCCTCGGCGCCGAGGTCACCGTGCTGTCGCAGTCGCTGAAGAAGCAGGAGGACGGCCTGCGGCTCGGCGCCGACCACTACCACGCCACCTCCGACCCGGGCACGTTCGAGCAGCTCGCCGGCCGCTTCGACCTGATCGTGAACACGGTCAGCGCCAGCATCGACCTCGACGCGTACCTCGGCCTGCTCGCCGTCGACGGCACGCTGGTCAACGTCGGCGCTCCCGCAGAGCCGCTCAGCGTCAACGTGTTCTCGCTGATCGGCGCCCGCCGGTCCTTCGCCGGCTCCATGATCGGCGGCATCGCGCTGACCCAGGAGATGCTCGACTTCTGCGCCGAGCACCACATCGGCGCCGAGGTCGAGGTCATCGCCGCCGACAAGGTCAACGAGGCCTACGAGCGGGTGCTCGCCTCCGACGTCCGCTACCGGTTCGTCATCGACGCCGCCACCCTCGCCTGACGCATCCGGAGCAGCCCGCCGGCACCTGCAGGTGCCGGCGGGCTGCTGCTGTCTCCTCCCTGGCGGAGGTGTCGGGGGCCCCTGTCAGGATGACCCGGTGACCGGATGCGGCATCGCCGACTTCTTCGAGCTGGCCGACCAGCTCCCGGAGGTGACCCGGGCCGACAACGGCCGCTACTGGCGGGTCGCGGTCAGCGGGCAGACGTTCGGCTACCTCTGGGAGCCGACGCGCACGGTCGGCCTCAAGCAGATGCTCGCCGAGCAGCTCGCGCTCGTGGCGGAGCGCCCCGAGACGTTCGAGGTCCAGTTCACCGCGGGCGCCTTCGGCTGGGTCGTGGTCCGGCTGGAGGGCGTGGAGCGCGACGAGCTGGCGGAGCTCACCTTCGAGGCATGGCGGCTGACCGCGTCGGCCGAGCTGGTCGACCTGCGGGCGGACCGGCTGCCCCGCTGACCCGGTCGGGTCCCCGGGTCGGGACAGCCGACGTCAGTGGACGGTGAGCTGTCCGGTGAGGCGGTCGTGCCGCTCGGCGCTGGGGGCATTGAGGCCGACGATGGTGACCGTCTTGCCCTTGCGGGCGTACTTGCCGGTGATCGCGTCGAGGGCGGCGACCGTCGAGGCGTCCGAGATGTGTGAGTCGGTCAGGTCGATGACGACCCGGTCAGGGTCGTCGACGTACTCGAACTGCGTGTAGAGGTCGTTGGACGAAGCGAAGAAGAGCTCGCCGGTGACCCGGTAGACCGCGGTGGCGTCGCCGTGCTCGTCCTCGACGAGCTGGCGGTGGGTGTCGGTGAGGTGGGCGACGCGACGGGTGAAGAGCGTCGTCGCGACGAGCACGCCCACGACCACGCCGATGGCCAGGTTGTGGGAAAGCACGGTGACCACGATGGTGGCGATCATGACGGCGGTCTCGGACCTGGGCATCCGGCGCAGGGTCCCGGGCCGGACGGAGTGCCAGTCGAAGGTGCCGACCGAGACCATGATCATGACCGCGACCAGGGCAGCCATGGGGATGCGGGCGGAGAAGATCCTCGTCATCCGGCGCATGAAACCGCTCGGCTTCACGCTCAACGAGATGAAGGCCGTCCTGGCCGACATCGAGCTGCTCCGCGAGCCGCAGACGTCGAGAGCCGACGAGGTCGAGGCTCGCGAACGACTCGGGGCCGTCCAGGCCGAGGCCGGCGTCCGCCGGCACAAGCTCGTGCGGCAGCTGGAGATGGCCGACGAGTTCATCGGGCTTCTCGCTCGCGAGGCCCGGCACGACGGCGGCCCCGGTCAGAGCCGGTAGTGCAGCGTGTAGAAGGTGCGTTGCCCCTCGGTCGCGCGCCCGGTGACGGTGCCCTCGATGCCGCTGTACTTCCCCGTTCCACGAAGGATCGGGCCGTCGAACCGCAGGCTCGAGCCAGTCACCGAGGCGCGGAAGACGACGACGCCGCCCTTGAGGGCGACGGCGACCTGGACCACGGCCCGCTCCTTGGCCGGGAACAGTCGCCCGGTGAAGGAATCGAACCCGACGACCCGTCCGGTGGAGCGGGAACGCACCTTGTCGGTCCCCAGGAATGTCCTGCCGACGTCGTGCTCCCCGGTGGATCGAGCGACCAGGCGCTTGGTCAGCGTCGAGCTGTCTCCGGCTGCTGAGCCCACAACCGGTCCGCCGCCGGGAACGACCGCCAGCGCAGTCACGGCAGCAACTGAGGCGATGATGGATCTGCTGAATGTGTCCATGCTCGACGGTACGCCTCGTGGCGCGACCCCCGATCGTCTGCTTCGTCGGATTGTCGGTGCTCGCGTGGCAGATCGCGATGGGGTTGGCCGCCGCGACCGTCACCAGTCACCAGAGCACAGGACGATCACGTGGACGTGGCTGGAGTCTGTCGGTCATCGTGAGGCCGTGTGCCTGAGCGGAGGCAGTTCGTCCCTCTGCAGCCCGCCCGCCGCCTGACCGACGAGCGCCCTGGCACCAACTGCCCCGCGCCCCTGCACCCACGACAGTCGACGAGCTGCGAACTGGGTGCCACACATGAAACCCCGCTCTGCTGACGGACCTAGGCCCGGTTGTGCGCGACGGCCTCCCGGACCAGGCGCACGAAGCCGTCCTCGTCGAGCACGTCGCCCTCGCGCAGGTCGATGGCCCGGCGCGTCCCCGCGTCGAGGCTGGCGTTGAAGAGACCGGACGGGTCGTCGAGGGACGCCCCCTTGGCGAAGGTGAGCTTCACCTTGTCCTTGTAGGTCTCGACCGTGCAGACGAGGCCCGCGCAGGAGAACGTCGGGACGCCGTCAGGGTTGGAGGCCTTGCGCCACTTGGCCTCCTCGACCATGTCGGGCTCGGCCGCCAGGATCAGGGACCGCAGCCGCTCGACCGTCTCCGTCCGCCAGTCATCGCTCACGCGGTGACCCTACGCTCCGCGCCGAGGCATGATCGAGTCGTGACGCAGACACGACGGATCGTCGGGAGCCGGCCGGCGGGGCCGGCCGGCGGCGTACTGGCCGGGGCCGTGGCCGGGACGCTGGCCTTCGCCGCCTGGGTCAACGACCTGCTGCTCGGGATCGCGGTGGGCGGCATCGCCGCCGCCCTGGTCGCGTGCATGGTGTGGGCGGTCCCGGAGTGGCACCGGTTCGGCGTGGGCATGCTCGTCGGCGCGGTCGTCGCCGTGTCGGCGCTGTGGGTGGGCTTCTACGCGGGCGGCTCTCCCGGCTGGTAGCGCCGGCCGCAGCGGCCCATCACCTGTCACGTGGCTCGAGGACCACCACGGCGGTCTCGTTCGGACGCCGCGCGGCGTAGGCCTCGAGGTCGTCGTCGATCGCGGCCCAGCGGGCCCACAGCCGCTCACGCTCCTGGCCGCGGGCGCGGCGCGCGTGGACCGGTCGTACGCCGTCCCGGGTCTGGGCGATCGTGTCGGGATGGTCCTGCAGGTTCAGCCACCACGCGGGCTCGGCTGGACCCCACCCGTTCATCGCCATCGTGACCAGGTTGGGACCGTCCTCGAAGTAGCCGACGACGACCTCGCGTCTCCTCCCCGTGCGACGGCCCGTCGTGGTGAGCCGCAGCGTCCCCCATCCGCCCGGCTTCGGTCGCCACAGCCCCCACCGGCCGCCGCTCGCGCGCACCAGCGTGCGGTGGACGTGCCAGAAGGCCACCACGAACCAGCGCGGAGGGAGCCGGGCGGCGCGACCACGCGATGCCGCTCCACCCGACCCACGATCCCTCCACACGGTCCCAGCGTGAGCGCTGGAGGTGGGCGGGGGCAGGGTCAGAGGTCCGCCTGCCCAGGGTCCGACCGCAGGCTCGCCCACCGGGGCTCGCGGCGACGGGGTGTCAGGACCGTCTGGATGAGCGGCTCGATGCCGGTCGACGTCGGCGCCCCGGGCATCAGCAGGGCGCGGTAGAAGATCGCGCCGGCGAGGACGTGCGCGGCCACCTCCGGATCGACCTGGGCGAAGCTGCCGTCGGCGACCCCGGCGGCAACCGCTGAGGTCAGTGCTCCACCCCGCCGAGTGGAGTAGTCCGCCAGCAGGGCCCGCAGGGCCGGGTCCCGCCGCGCCGCGTCGACGAGGGCGCTGAGGCACCCGCCGAGCACCGGGTCGGCCAGCGCGTCGGCCAGGTGGTGCAGCAGCGTGGCGACCCGGGCAGCCGGCGGCTCCTGGGGAGCCGCCGGTGCGGGCTGGCGGTTCAGGCTGTCCATCGCGTCGACCGCGATGGCCACGGGGGAGTCCCAGTGGCGGTAGACCGTCGTGCGGGCCACGCCCGCGCGACGGGCGACCGCGTCGATCGTCAGTCCGGCGAAGCCGTGCTCGGCCAGCTGGTGGAGCGCTGCCCGGTGCACCCGCTCCCTGGTGCGCTGCACGCGGGTGTCCATGTCGCCGCCACCTCCTGCCGTCGTACCGCTCGTGCGTCGGCCGGGCGGTCGCCGGGCATGCCGCGGGTCTTGACACTTCGCTACACGAGCGTAGCGTAAATCGCACTCGGACCGCCGGGGAGAGGAGGAGCGATGTCGGCCTTCGCGGTGCGCTACATCGTGGATGACGTGGACGTGGCGACGGAGTTCTACTGCCGCGACCTGGGCTTCGAGGTCGAGATGGGGCCGGGGCCGGGATTCGTGGCACTGCGTCGCGACGGGCTCAGGCTCTTCCTGAACCAGCCCGGAGCCGGAGGGGCCGGGGCCTCGCAGCCCGACGGGACGTCCCCGCAACCGGGCGGCTGGTGCCGCTTCCAGCTTACCGTCGACGACCTGGACGTCGAGGTGGCGCGCCTGGCTGCGGCGGGCGTCGGCTTCCGCGGCGAGGTCGTGTCCGGGCGGGGCGGGCGGCAGGTCCTGGTGGAGGACCCGTCCGGCAACCCGGTCGAGCTGTTCGAGCCCGCCGCCCGTTGACGACCGTCGAAGATCCCTGACCTGCAGGACGCGTGATCGGCGCCCGGCGGTTAGCGTCGTCGGGGGGCCACCGTCAGGAGGGAGCCGCTGATGGGGAGCTGGGCCGAGGTCGTGCTGCGGCACCGCCGATGGGTGGTGGTGTTCTGGCTGTGCGTGCTCGTGGCGGGTGCCATGGCGGCGAGCAGGACGAGCGACAGGCTGACCGTCGACTTCTCGCTCCCGGGCCAGCCCGGCACCGCGGCGACCGAGCAGATCGTCGCGGCCGTCCACAACGGCGGGAACACGACGCCGATGCTGGCGACGGTGACGATGCCGCCCGGCCAGACGATCACCGGCCACGAGGACGAGGTGGCGCAGGCGTTCGAGGCCGTCCAGCAGGGTGTGCCGGACGTGCGGGTGATCGACGAGGCCAACACGGGGGACCGCGCGTTCCGCACCGATGACGACCGCACGGCGTACGCCATGGTGTTCTACCCGTTCCCGCAGACCTTCGACCAGGCACTGCCCACCGAGGCGATCCGGACCGCCGTGAAGGGCGCGGCGCCGGACGGGGCCGTGGTGGGCGTCACCGGGATGGACGCGCTCGCGGTGGGCGACGAGACCGGCGGCCCGGGCGTGCTCGCCGAGACGCTGCTCGGCGCAGCCGGCGCCCTGATCGTGCTCCTCTTCGTCTTCGCCTCGGCGCTGGCTCTGCTGCCGCTGGCCGTCGCGGCGGTGTCGATCCTGGCGACGTTCCTGATGCTCTACCCGCTGACCTACCTGACCGACGTCTCGTTCATCGTGCAGTTCCTGGTGGCGCTGGTCGGCCTCGGCGTCGCCATCGACTACTCGCTGCTCCTCGTCACCCGGTGGCGCGAGGAGCGCGACCACGGCAAGGAGAACCACGAGGCGGTCGTGGCGGCGATGGAGACCGCCGGCCATGCGGTCCTCTTCAGCGGCATCACGGTCGCGATCGGCCTGCTGGCGCTGGTCGTGCTGCCGGTGCCGTTCATGCGCAGCATCGGGTACGGCGGCGCGCTGATCCCGGTCGCCAGCGTGGCGGTCACGCTCTCGCTCACGCCGGCGATCCTGGGTGGCATCGGCCCGCGGGTGGACTGGCCCAAGATCCGTCACGAGAGCAGTGCCAGCCCCGGGTGGACCCGCTGGGCGCGGCTCGTCGTACGCCACCGGGTGGCCGCCGTCGTCGTTGCCTCCCTGGTCCTCGGCCTGCTCATCGCCGCCTTCCTCGGCATCAAGATCGGCGCCGCCTCCTCGGACTCGCTCGCGCAGAGCGGACCGGCCGTCACGGCCCTGCACCGGCTCGAGCGGGGTGGCGTCACGACGGGAGCGCTGACGCCCATCGAGGTCCTCGCCGAGAGCGACCGGGCGCAGGACGTCGCCGACCGGCTCGGCCAGGTCGAGGGTGTGGAGGCCGCGCTGGTCTCGACCGGGGCCTCGAGCTCGGCGGACGGCCGGACCGTCGTGGTGCTCGTCCCGGACGCCGAGACCGTCAACTCCCGCAGCGTCGACGTCGTCAACCGGGTCAAGGACGTCGCGGACCAGACGCCCGGCGTGATCGGCGTCGCCGGGCTCGGCACCGCCCAGGTCGACTTCCTGCACGCGGTCTACGGGAACTTCCCGGCGATGCTCACCATCATCGCCCTGCTCACGTTCGTGCTCCTGGCGCGTGCGTTCCGGTCGCTGCTGCTGCCGCTCAAGGCCGTGGTGCTCAACCTGGTCTCGCTCACCGCGGTGTACGGCGCGATGGTGCTCTTCTGGCAGGAGGGGCACGGGTCCGACGCGCTGTTCGGGATCCCCGCGACCGGCGCCGTCACCTTCTGGGTCCCGCTGATGGTCTTCGCGTTCCTGTTCGGCCTGTCGATGGACTACGAGGTCTTCATCCTGGCCCGGATCCGTGAGGAGTACGACGACGGCCGGTCGACCGACGACGCGGTCGTCGAGGGGATCGGCCGCACCGGTCGGCTGGTCACCAGTGCGGCGCTGATCCTCTTCCTGGCGTTCGCGGCGCTGGCGTCCGGCCCCGGCACGGACCTGAAGGTGATGGCGACCGCGCTGGGCTTCGGCATCCTCCTCGACGCGACCGTGGTCCGGTCGCTGCTGGTGCCGTCGCTGGTCTCGCTCTTCGGGCGGTGGAACTGGTACCTGCCGGACCGCGTCGCCCGGCTGCTGCGGGTCCGGCCGTCGCACCCGCACGCCGAGACGTCGGAGCCGGTGCTCGATCCCGACTGAACGCGGCACACCGGAGCCGTCGGCCTGTCGTCATGGGGAATGTCGAGCGGTCATGCAGCGGCCGCCTCGGGCAGGGCGTCCGCGCGCATCGGCTCGGGGGCGCTGCTCGTGCGGCGGCGGGCCAGCGCCTTCCCCGCCTCCCAGGCGAGGAACAGCACCACCGCGGGCAGGGCCCCGAGCAGCCACTGCCTGCTGGTGAGGTCCGCAGCGCCGAGCAGGGACGACAGCACGCCCCCGCGGGCGATCAGGATCGCGAGGGCGACCTCGACCGCAGCGGTGATGTTGAGCGTCTTGTTGTCGAACGTCTCCACGGCGAGGGCCGTCGCCTTCTCGTCGCGGGTCTCGAAGGCCGCGACCACGAGCATCAGCGAGAAGGCGACCAGGCCCATGGTGCTGGCGACCACGGTGCTGTCGTAGTGGCTCTTCGCGGCGACGATCACCAGGTCGATGGCGAGTGACATGAACAGGCCGGTGAGGCCCACGGTCGTCAGGACGGCCGGGCTCATGATCGATGCCTCGCGCGGTCGCGGCCGGCGTCTCATGAGGCCCGGGGTCTCCTTGTCCAGGCCCAGCGCGATGCCGACCGGAGCGGTGATCAGGAAGTTGATCCACAGGATCTGGACCGCGGAGAACGGCTGCCCGCCGGCGATGTCGAGGAGGCTCGCCAGCAGGAAGGTCACCACGTAGGTCACCAGGGCGACGAGCATGAAGCGGATGTACTTCAGCATGTTGTCGTAGAGCTTGCGCCCCTCGGAGACGGCCCGCACGATCGTCGCGAAGTTGTCGTCGGTCAGGATCATGCGACCGGCGTTCTTCGCGACCTGGGTGCCGCTGCCCATCGCGATGCCGATGTCCGCGGCCTTGATCGCGGGGGCGTCGTTCACCCCGTCGCCGGTCATGGCCACGACCTCGTCCTTCTTGCGGAGGGTCTCGACCATCAGCACCTTGTGCTCAGGTGCCACGCGCCCGACCACGCCGATGTCGTCGATGCGGGCGAGGCGCTCCTCGTCGGACATCGCCGCCAGGTCGGTGCCGAGGATTGCTTCCCCGGGGATGCCCAGCTGTTTGGCGACCGCCGCACCGGTGACCACGTCGTCCCCGGTCACCATGCGCACCCGGATGTTGGCCTCCTGGGCAGATCGGACCGCGTCCAGGGACTCCTGTCGGGGTGGGTCGATCATCCCGACCAGCGCGGTCAGCTGCAGGCCCTGGACCAGGGACAGCAGGTCCCCCTCGGGGTCGAAGCCCGCGGGGTCGATGTCCTTGGTCGCCGCGGCCATGATCCGCAGCCCGTCGCTGCCGAGCCGCGCCATCTCCCGGTCGGCGCGCTGGTTCAGCTCCTCGTCCCAGGGGACGCTCCCGCCCCTGGCCAGGGCCGAGGTGGCCCGCCCGATCACCGCGGGCGCGGCCCCCTTGACGAAGACCCGTACGACGCGGTCGCCGGCCTCGTCCCTGGCGTCGCAGAAGGCGGCCATCAGCTTGTAGGTGGGGTCGAACGGCAGGGTGGCGAGCCGGGGGTAGGCCTCCTGGGTGCCGTCGATGTCGAGCTTCACCTTGTGGCCGAGGACCAGGAGCGCTCCCTCGGTGGGGTCGCCCACGACCTTGCCGTCGACGAGCGTGGCGTCGTTGGTGATCACGAACGGCAGGATCGCCGCCTCGATCGTGTTGGTGTTGCCGGCGGTGTGCTTGACCTCGCCGTCGAGCCCGTAGCCCGTTCCCGTGATCTTGTACCGGTCGGTCGGGTCGATCACCTCGACGACCGTGACCTGGTTCATGGTCAGCGTGCCGGTCTTGTCCGAGTTGATGGCCGAGGTCGAGCCCAGCGTCTCCACCGAGTCGAGGCTCTTCACGACCGCACCGTGGTCAGCGAGGTCCCTGGACCCGCTGGACAGGATCACCTGCAGCACGGTCGGCATGGCCATGGGCACCGCTGCCAGCGCGAGGGCGATGGCCGTCGTGAAGATGTCCTCGGTCGAGTCCCCGCGGGCGATCCCGAGGGCGAACATGATCGCGATGGTCAGCCCGGCGGCCGCGGCGATCCACAACGTCAGGGTGTCCAGCTGCCTGGTGAGCGGCGTCTTGAGGTTGGGCGCCGACTTGAGCATCCCGGAGATGGTGCCGACGGCGGTGTCGGCGCCCGTCCCGGTGACGACCATGACGCCGCTGCCGTGCGTCACCGGGGTGTTCATGAAGGCCATGTTCGACTGGTCTCCGAGCACCGGGTCCGGGTCGGTGATCACCTCGGTGCTCTTCGAGGCGGGGACGCTCTCGCCGGTCAGCGCGGACTCGTCGATCTGCAGGGAGGTTGCCTCCAGGAGTCGGCCGTCCGCGCAGACGTCGTCACCTGCCGTGAGCAGGACGACGTCGCCCACGACCACCTGGTCGGCGTCGACCTTGACCTCGGTCCCGTCCCGACGGACGCGCGCGGAGGTCTTGAGCATCGACTGCAGGGCGTTCATGGCGCTCTCCGCCTTGCCCTGCTGGCGCAGGCCTCCCAGCGCGTTGAGCGCCGTGATCAGCAGCACGGCGACGCCCGTGGCGAGCTCGCCGATCAGGATCGAGGCGATCGCCGCCCCGACGAGGATGATCTGCATGTAGGAGCGGTACTGGGCCAGGAAGAGCTTCCACCCCGGCGGCGGCTCCTCGGCGGGAAGTGCGTTCGGCCCGTCCGTCTCCAGCAGCTCGGCGGCCCTGGCCGCGGAGACGCCGACGGCCGGGTCGACACCGAGCTTCCGGGTGACCTCGTCCGGGGGGAGCGCGTACCACCTCTCGGTGGTGCTCTCGCCGCCGGCCGGCGCCTCACCCGTGGTGGACAGCGTGCTCCCGTCCGTCATCGCGACTCCTCTCGGTCGTCGTCCGCGTGCTTCCGGCAGTGCCGTCCCTGGCAGGGCGCCGTGCCTAGAAGGGGGTGGGGATGCGGTGCAGGGACAGGTCGCGCGGCACGTACCCGCGGGGGCTCGGCTTCCTGGGCATCGTGGCGTCCAGGGGCGGCATCGGCTCGTAGGGGACCTGGCTCAGCAGGTGGGTGATGATGTTGAGGCGGCCACGTCGCTTGTCGTTGTTGTCCACGACGAACCACGGCGCCCAGGCCGTGTCGGTGGCGGCCAGCATCGCGTCCCGGGCCCGGCAGTAGTCGTAGTGCCGCCGGTAGGACTTCAGGTCGGTGGGGGAGAGCTTCCAGACCTTGCGAGGGTCCTCGATCCGGCTCTCGAGGCGCCGGGTCTGCTCGTCGACGCTGACGTTGAGCCAGTACTTGATCAGGATGATGCCGTGCTCGACCATCGCCTTCTCGACCGCGGGCGCCTGCTCGAGGAACTTGTCGCACTCCTCCTGGGTGCAGTAGCCCATGACCGGCTCGACGCCGCTGCGGTTGTACCAGCTGCGGTCGAAGATGGCGACCTCACCGCCCGCGGGGAAGTGGGCGATGTAGCGCTGGATGTACAGCTGTGACTTCTCGCGCTCGGTCGGGGTGGGCAGCGCGATGTGCTTGAACACCCGTGGGCTGGTCCGCTCGGTGATCCGCCGGATCGTGCCCCCCTTGCCCGCCGAGTCCAGCCCCTCGAAGACGATGCAGAGCTTGGCGCCGGAGGACTTGACCCACTCCTGCATGGCCACGAGCTCGCCCTGCAGGCGGCGCATCTCCTTCTCGTAGGCCTTCCTCTTCATCTTCGGCCTCTTGGCGGGTGCGTCCCCCGCGGCCATCACCGAGCCCGTCGACCCGGTCTTCTTCTTCTTGGACTGCTTGGACTTCTTGCTCATCGGACCCATCCCCTCTGCGGAGGTGTCTCCGACCTCGAACCACGCCCGCACTCGGTCACCGTCAGCGTAGGTCTCGGTGGCAGGGCGCGACTCATCCCTCAGGGATGGCCCGCGTAGTCGGGCAGGGGGGCCGGTCACGCCCGGGCCGACCACTCGCGATCGAGGACCGCGAAGAGCAGCTCGCTGCCCCACGCGCCCTTGAAGAAGACGTTCTCGACGAAGTGCGCCTCGCGGCGCATGCCCACCCGCTCGAGCAGGGCGGCGGCGGGCGCGTTCAGGGCGTCGGTGACGGCGACGACCCGGTGCAGGCCGAACGTGTCGAACGCGTAACCGAGGAACGCCTCGAGGGCCTCGGTGGCGTAGCCCTTCCCCTGCTGGGCCGGCGCGAGCGTGAAGCCCACCTCGGCCTGCCGCGGCTCGTCGGCGTCCACCCGGAACGCGAGGTCGCCGACGAGCACGCCGTCGGACCGTGCCTCGAGCGCGATCTGGAACCACTCGCCGGGCACGCCCGGCTCGGCTCCACGCAGGGACTCGACGAATGCCTCCCCGCGCTCGCGCGTGAATTCGCTCCAGCTCTGGTAGCGGGCGACGTCGGGATCCGCGCGGTAGGCCACGAACGCCTCGACGTCCGCGCTGGCGAACGGGCGGGCCCGCAGCCGCGGGGTCTCGAAGAAGGTCGTGGAGGTCATCGGGACGATCCTCCGGCTCCGCGGGCGACGGACACCAGCGGCAGGCCCGTGTCGCGGACCCGCGTCAACAGCCCGTGCAGCGCGGCCTGGTCGGCCACCCACCCCTGGATCAGGGTGGTGCCGTCCTCGCCGTCGCTGAGCGCCAGCCCGTCGAACCACGGGCTCCACCTCGGGTCGAGGCGGCCCTGGACGCGGATCGTGTACCAGTCGTCGTCCGGGGGAGTCGCGTGGCTTCTGCTCATGCCCCGCACGCTAGGAGGCGATGTGGTGAGCTGACGTCACCACAGGTGGTGAACGAGGTGGTGAGACCGGCGACCGGTGCCGCTACAGCAGGTCGAGCTCGCGGGCCCGGCGCAGCGCGGCCCGGCGATTGTTGACGCCCAGCTTCAGGTACACGTTGCGGGTGTGTGTGCGCACCGTGTTCAGCGACACCACGAGCTCACGCGCGATCTCGGGGCCGTTGAGGTCGGTGCCAAGGAGCCTGAGCACGTCCCGCTCCCGGCTGCTGAGCGGCTCGACCAGCCCCGGCGCGACGGCCGCGTGGCTCGGAGCCACCCCGAGGGCGGCTCGCAGCCTGCCGACGTACGCCGCCGCGATCCCACGGTCGGCCGCCGCGGCCAGCAGGACCGTCATGGGCTCGCCCTCGTCGAGGAACGTCCGGGTGTGTCCCTCCGGCCCGGCCAGCACCAGGGCGGCCTCGAGCGCCGCCAGCGCCCTGGCCGTCTCGCCGCGCCGCTGGTGGGCCAGCGCCTGCACCACGCGGATCTCGATCACCGAGCCGTTCCGGCCCCCGTCCTGCGCCGCCCGCAGCAGGCGGGCGAGCAGGTCGAGCGCCTGGTCGAGGGTCCCGTCGTTCCCCGTCAGCGGGTGCTCGGCCACGAGCACCCGCGCCAGGGTGAGGTGCTCCAGCTCGCGCAGGTAGCCGAGGTCGTCGGTCACCGACAGGCCCCGGCGGTCGACCCACGCTCGTGCGGCGTCCACGCGTCCCCGACGCACCCAGAGCCGTGCTCGCACGGCGGCGACGGGCCGCACCTCGGGGGAGAAGTCGCCGACGTAGACGCGCTCCGCCTCGTCGAGGAGCCCGCTGGCGGCCTCCGGGTCGCCCTCCGCCTCGCAGACCTGGGCCATGACCACGCGCCAGCGGTAGGCGTTCTGCGGCAGCGCCGCCTGCTCGCCCAGCTCGCGGCTCCGGCTCAGCTCGCGCCGGGCGGCGGACAGGTCACCGAGCTCGCGGTGGAGGGCGGCCAGTCCCACGTGCATGTCCGCGGTCCCACGCAGGACGCGGTCGCCGGGACGGGAGGCCAGCTCCAGCCCCTCCTCGTAGGTGCGGAGCGCGGCGCGCAACCGCCCCTGGGCCAGCCGGATGTCGGCGAGCGCGATGGAGGCGCCGAGCACGTCGGAGACGTGGTCGGCCGCCTCGAGCTCGACGAGGGAGACGGCGTACGAGTCGTGGGCCACCGCCAGGTCGCCGACGGACCACGCCGCCAGCCCGATCAGGGCCGAGGCGGCGCCCCGGGCCAGGTGGTCGTCCTCCAGGGCGAGGTCGAGCGCGCGCCGGGCGTGCTCCACCGTTGCGTCGACGTCGCCACGCACCAGGGCCAGCCCGGCCCGGTGGAAGGCGATCTCGGCGGGCAGGCGGCGGAGCTCGTCGCGGTCCACGACGACCGCGCCGGGCAGCGGGTCGTCCGGGTCGTCGGTGAGCCACCGCTCGGCCGCGTCGAGCAGCTCCTCGACCCCCTCGAAGGAGCCGGTCGACATCCGCGCACCGCCCAGGCTGTTGCACAGGACCGGCCGGCTGCGCAGCACCTCGCCGGGCAGCGCCTCGAGCCAGCTGCGCATCGTCGCCTCCCGGCGGTCCCGGCGCATCGCGGGGATCTCCAGCTCGATCAGGGCGGCGGCACGCTCGAAGTCGTGGCCGGCCATCGCGTGCCGGATCGCTGCGGTGCGGTCGCCGTGCCGCTCGAACCAGTCGCCGGCCAGCCGGTGCAGCGCGCCGACGCGCTCGGGCTGCTCGTCGAGGAGCCGCGCGCGCAGGACGTCGGCGAACAGGTGGTGGTAGCGGTACCACTGGCGCCGGTCGTCGAGCGGGACGAGGAACAGGTTGTCCCGGTCGAGTGCCTCCAGCACGGCCCGGCCTCCGTCACGTCCGGTGACCGCGTCGCACAGCGAGCCGTTCATCCGGTCGAGGACGGAGGTCTGCAGCAGGAACGAGCGGACGTCCTCCGGCAGCCGCTGCAGGACCTCCTCGACGAGGTAGTCCACGACGTAGCGGTCATCGCCCGCGAACCCGGCGATGAAGGAGGCGACGTCGTCCCGTCCGGCCATCGAGAGCGCGGCGAGCTGCAGGGCGGCGATCCAGCCCTCGGTGCGCTCCTCCAGCGCGTCCACGTCGTACGACGTCAGCCGCAGGCCCATGGCGTCGTTGAGGTAGGAGGCCGCCTCGTCAGCGGTGAACCGCAGGTCGGCGGCGCGGATCTCGACCAGGTCGCCACGCGCCCGCAGCCGGGGGAGCGGCAGGGCCGGGTCGGTGCGGCTGGCGATGACGAGGTGCAGGCGGTCGGGGAGGTGCTCGAGCAGGAACTGCATGCCCTCCTGCACCTCGGGGGAGTCGATGACGTGGTAGTCGTCGAGCACCAGCACGACGTCCGCCCCCGCGGGGCCGAGGTCGTTGAGCAGCGCGGTGAGCACGAGCCGGGCCGCCGGCGGCTGCGGTCCCTGCAGCAGCCCCAGTGCGTCCGCGCCGACGTCGGGCTCCACGGTGCGCAGCGCGGCGATGAGGTAGGTCCAGAAGGTCGCCGGGTCGTTGTCGCCCGCGTCGAGCGAGAGCCAGGCGCTGGAGGTCTTCCGGCCGGCGGGCGCGGGGACGCCGGCCACCCAGTCGACGAGCAGCGTCGTCTTGCCGAACCCGGCCGGCGCGGACACCAGCACCAGCCTCGCGGCGAGCCCCTGCTGCAGTCGCCCGAGCAGCCGCGGGCGGGGCACGAGACCTCGCCGTGGCCGGGGGAGGAACAGCTTGGTCTCGAGCAGTGGGGTGGGCATCCCCGACTCCTGTGGCGCGTCAACAGAGGCCCGGCGCCGGGCCACGGGCCACCAACGCTAGTCCGTCCGGACGTGCGGGAGCAGGATCACCACGTGATTCACCACGTGTGGTGATACCCGCTCACCACATCGGTTCCTAGCTTCCGTCCATGAGCACCACCCCCGGACTCCCGAGAGGCACGATCATGGACAGGTTCACCCGTGGCATCGCAATGGCCAGCGCGAGGCGCCCGTGGCGCACGATCGCGAGCTGGTCCCTCATCCTGGTGGCGGTCGTCTTCGTGGCCGGCAGCGGAGGCGGCACGTTCGTCGACGACTTCGCCACTCCCGGCAGCCAGAGCGAGCGCGCCATGCAGCTGCTCGACAAGAACTTCCCCGACGCGGCGAAGGGCAAGGCGCTGGTCGTCCTGGAGGCCGACGACGGCCTCGCCAGCCACCGGGCCGACATCGAGAAGCTGCTGACCGAGGTCGGCACGTTCGAGCACGTCGGGTCGGTGGCCGACCCGTTCGCCGCCGGCACGGTCTCGCAGGACGGCCGGATCGCGTACGCCGAGCTCACGCTCGACGAGCCCGAGCGGCAGATGGGCAAGCCCGCCTTCACTGTCCTCTCCCGGGCCGTCTCGGGGTCGCACGTCGACGGGGTCCGGGTCGAGCTCGGTGGCGACGCCGTCTTCCTCAACGCCGAGGACGACAGCTCGGGCCACGTGGGCGTCGGGCTGCTGGTCGCGCTGCTCGTGCTGCTCGTCGTCTTCGGCACGCTCGTCTCCGCGCTCGTCCCGATCGGCCTCTCGATCGTCGCGGTCGGTGCCGGGATCGGCGGCATCACCCTGCTGGCCGGGTCGATGGACGTGTCGGTGTCCGCCGTGCCGGTCGCCGGCCTGGTCGGCCTCGGGGTCGGCATCGACTACGCCCTGTTCGTCGTGGCCCGCTACCGGGAGAACCGGGCCGCGGGTCAGGACAACGACCGGGCCCTGGCCGGCGCGATGGGCACGTCGGGAGCTGCCGTCGTCTTCGCGGGCGGCACCGTCGTGGTCGCGACCGCCGCGCTCGCCATCACCGGGCTCGGGATCCTGACCTCGATCGGGCTGTCGACCGCGCTGATGGTGCTGTTCGCGGTCGCCGCGGCCGTCACCCTGCTGCCGGCCCTGCTCGGGCTCCTCGGCGACCGGATCGACAGCGGCCGGCTGGTGCGTCGCCACCGCCCGGCAGGCGCCGCACGACGCAGCCAGGACAGCGCCTGGTGGCGTCACGCCCACCGCGTCGCCGGCCGCCCGTGGCCCTACTTGCTGGGCGCGGTCGTCGTGCTGGTCGCGGTCGCGACCCCGTCCCTGTGGATCCAGACCGCCTTCCCGGCCGCGGGCGACGCCCCGAGGTCGACGACCCACCGGCAGGCCTACGACCTGCTCGCGAAGGGCTTCGGCACCGGGTTCAACGGGCCGCTGACGGTGGTCGTCGACCTCTCCGCCCCCGGAGTCGACGCGCCCGAGCTGCCCGCGCTCACCGGGGACGTCGCCGCGACCCCCGGCATCGTCTCCGTGAGCGAGCCGCGGCTCTCCGCGGACGGCGACACCGCGGTGTTCAGCGCCGTCCCGACCACCGGCCCGGCAGACCCCGAGACCTCGGCGACCATCGACCAGGTCCGGGACCGGATCCCCGGCAACGTCTACGTCACCGGGATCACGGCGGTCACCGACGACCTGAACAACCAGCTCACCAGCACCCTGCCGCTGTTCGTGGGCACCGTGATCGCCGTGTCGTTCCTGCTCCTGATGCTGGTCTTCCGGTCCGTGGTGGTCCCGCTGAAGGCGGCCGTGATGAACCTGCTCTCCATCGGTGGCGCCTACGGCGTCCTGGTCGCCGTCTTCCAGTGGGGCTGGGGGAGCAGCCTGATCGGGCTCGAGGGGCCGACGCCGATCACCTCGCTGATCATCGTGATCATGTTCCCGATCCTGTTCGGGCTCTCCATGGACTACGAGGTGTTCCTGCTGTCCAGGATCCGCGAGGAGTTCGCACGGACCGGTGACAACGCCGAGTCGGTCGCCCGGGGGCTGGCCGGGACGGGACGCGTCATCACCTCGGCCGCGCTGATCATGGTCGTCGTCTTCCTGAGCTTCGTCGCCAGCCCGGTGCCGTCGCTGAAGATGCTCGGGCTCGGGCTCGCCACCGCGATCCTGATCGACGCCACCGTCGTCCGGATGGTGCTGGTGCCCGCGACCATGGCCCTGCTGGGCAAGGCGAACTGGTGGCTGCCCGCATGGCTGGACCGGGTCCTTCCCCACCTCAGCGTCGAGGGTTCGGGCAGCGAGGCGCCGGCGCCGGAGCCGTCGTACGACGCAGTGCCGGTCCTCCCCGGGACCGAAGGACTTGTCGGTCGCTGAGCTCCGACCACCGACGGCCCCCGGCACCTGTGCCCGGGGGCCGTCGGCACGATCAGCCGTGCGGCGGCTGCGCCAGCACGTGCATGCGCTCGCCGGGGCGTCCGAAGATGCTCAGCACCTCAGCGGGGCCGTCGCCGGTGCTGCCGAACCAGTGCGGCACCTGGGTGTCGAACTCCGCCGCCTCGCCCACGCCCAGGACCAGGTCCTGCTCTCCGAGGACGAGCCGCATCCGCCCGGCCAGGACGTAGAGCCACTCGAACCCGTCGTGCGTGCGCGGGCTCGGCGTCGTCTGCGACGCCGGGATGACGATCTTCCACGCCTGCACGCCGCCCGGCCGGGTCAGTGGCAGCACCGTGCGGCCGTTGACCCGGCGTGGCTTGAGCCGGATCCGGGGGTCGCCCACCTCCGGGGCCCCGACCAGGTCGTCGATCGGCACCCGGTAGACCTGCGACAAGGGCAGCAGCAGCTCCAGGCTGGGTCGCCGCTGCCCGGTCTCCAGCCGCGACAGCGTGCTCTTCGAGATGCCCGTCCGCTCGGCCGCCTCGGTCAGGGTCAGTCCCCGCTGCTCGCGCACCCGCCGCAGCCGCGGGCCGACCAGGTCCAGGGCCGCCGCGATCGTCACCGGGCCATTGCACCCGGGATTCCCGGAAACAGCAACAGACGTTGTCGCCGGGTCCGGCGACGAGGAGGCTGGACGACATGAACGAGTACGACGTCGTGGTCATCGGCGGGGGCGCCGCCGGCCTGTCCGCCGCCCTGGTCCTGACCCGCGCCCGCCGCCGGGTCGCCGTGGTCGACGCTGGACAGCCGCGCAACGCCCCCGCCGCGCACATGCAGGGCTTCCTCGGCTCCGACGGCCTCCCGCCCTCCGAGCTGCTGGCCGCCGGCCGGGAGGAGGTCCGCGGGTACGGCGGCCACCTGGTCACCGGCACGGTCGCGGGCGTCACCGCCTGCGCGGCGTCCGCGGCCGGGGGCCGCCCGCGCTTCGACGTCGCCCTCGAGGACGGGCTGTCGCTGCGCACCCGCCGGGTCCTCGTCACCACGGGGCTGCGCGACGACCTGCCCGCCGTCCCCGGGGTGCGCGAGCGCTGGGGCCGCGACCTGCTGCACTGCCCCTACTGCCACGGCTACGAGGTCCGCGACCAGCCGCTCGGCGTCCTCGGAGGAACCCCCGAGTCCCTCGCCCACGCCCACCTCGTCCGGCAGTGGTCCCACGACGTCGTCCTCTTCACCAACGGGCTGCCCGTGACGGCCGAGGAGCGCGAGGGGCTCGTCGCCCGCGCCGTGGGGGTCGTCGACGGCCCCGTGGCCCGCCTCGTCGTCGAGGGCGACCGGCTCACCGGCGTCGAGCTCGAGTCGGGCCAGGTCGTGCCCCGGGCCGCGGTGTTCGTGCGGCCCCGCTTCGTGCCCAACGACGCCCTGCTGACCGGGGTGGGCTGCGCCGTCGACGACCAGGGCTGGGTCGTGGTCGACGGCACGGGCCGCACCAGCGTCCCGGGCGTCTGGGCCGCCGGCAACGCGGTCAACCCCCGCGCCCAGGTCGTCACCGCTGCCGGCGAGGGGTCCGCCGCGGCCATCGCCGTCAACAACGACCTCGTCGAGGAGGACGCGTCGACCGCCGTCGACGACTTCCGCTCGGGCCTGCCGCTCTGACCAGCCCGACCCACCTCCCGATCCCTCATCCCGTCCGCCCCACCCCCAGGAGTCCCGTCATGCCCGAGAACCACGCCGCCCTGCGCGCGAACCCCGTCCCTCCGCCGACCAAGCACCAGCTGGCGCTGATGATCTGGATCGCGGTCTTCCCGACCCTCACCGTCCTCAACCTGACGATCGGGCCGTGGCTGGCCGACGCCGGCGCGGTGCTGCGCACGTTCGTCCTCGCGACCGTCGCGGTGCCGATCGTGATCTACGGCCTGATGCCGCGGCTGCACCGGCTCCGGGCGCGGATCCTCACCAGTCGGGCACCCTGACCGGCGGTCGAGATCGGTCGCCGCGTGTGACGACAGAGGACGGCCCCTCCGCCCGATCGGGTGGAGGGGCCGTCATGGTGCCGGTCAGGCTCGGGTCAGGAGCCGGGTCACAGCCTCAGGATCGCGAGGATCGAGTTGAGGATCTGCGAGACCTGGGTCAGCACCCCGTTCTGGTCCAGCAGCCCCGCCACCGCGCACAGGAGGTTGCCGAGCAGGTTCCCCGCGCCCGACGCCACGATGATGTTCAGGACCACCTTGTCCAGGTGCACCTGGAGCCCCAGCAGGTCGAGGTCCAGGGGGCCGAGCACCAGGTTCAGGATGTCGCAGCTGCCCGCGGCAGCAGAGCGGAGGGACTGTCCCTCCGCCTTCTTCACCGGGAGGTTGACCTTCTGCGTCGTCGTCCCGACGACGTGTCCGTTGCCGCGCGTCATGGTGGCCCGCAGCTTGCCGATCACCCGGAGGTTGCCGGCGTTGCCGACCTTGAACCGCTTCGGGGTGAACGTGCCCGTCACCGTCCCGTGCTTGCCGAAGGTGCCTGCCACGCGCGAGACGGCCTTGCCGTAGTCCGAGCTCAGCACCGGCTTCGCCGAGCTGCTGCTGGTGCGCGCGCCCTCCGCGCTCGCCTGGCCCACCGGTCCGACGGCGATCATCGCCATCGTGAGGAGGCCTGCCAGCAGGGTGACCAACCCGCCCCGAGAAATGCGTGATTGCTTCATGATGTTCTCCCTCTCCTGTCGACTGCTTCGCTGCTGCCGACCCTCGCCCCGTGCCCGTTGTGGAGGGGTCCTAACGGGGATCGCGCACGTTCCTGGAGTACGTGCCATACCCGCGGTCCGCGGACGCCGTCGACAGGTCAGCGGGCCCGGCTCGGAACCGAGGCGGTGCGAGGTTCCGCGGTGTCGGTGCGGCCCCGCTTCGTGCCCCACGACGCGGGTCGGCGACGGAGATCCTGGACGAGCGGTTCGCCCGCGGTGAGATCGACGAGGTCGAGTACCGCAGCCGTCGTGACGTGCTGTCCCAGCCTCAGCCGCCCGAACCGACCGACAGCTCCTCGAAGATCGTGAGCTGAAGTCCCGCCGGCGCCTCCAGCCTCGCGTTGAGCGAGTCCCACGGTGTCCGCGTGGGCCCGGCGACGAGCTCGGCGCCGCCGCCGACCAGCTGCCGGGTGACCGCCTCCGCGTCGGCGACCTCGAAGGCCACACGCAGTCGTGGACTCACCCGACGCCCGACCTCGACGCGGTCGATCATCTCGACCTGGGCGGGGTTGGAGATCTCGAGCGTCGCCCGGCCGACGTCGAGGATCGTGACCTTCTCCCCGTCGTCCCCGTGCACCTGCAGCTCCTCGCCAGCGCCCAGCAGGTCGCGGTAGAACGCGACCGCCTCGTCATAGTCCTCGGCCTCCACCACGAGGCGCATCTGCAGGACGCGGCGGTGCTCGGGTCGGTCGTTCATCGGGGTGCTCCCGTCGGTCGGACAGGGCCGGTGCTCAGCGCCACGAGCCCTGCTGCTGGTCGTCGCCCCGATCGTCCTGCCGAGGACCCCAGAAGTCACCTGCGTAGTAGCCGTTGTGCGGGTGGATGCGCCCGGTCCAGGTGCCCGACTCCTGCTCGATGATCCGCGATGCCGCCATGTCGTCCACGTCCTTCGTGTCTGGGTGATCAGGTCCCGAGCGGTTCGATGCCTCGACCCTCGACCACGGCCCTTGCGGCCGACTGTCCCGACCGGACAGAGACCGGACAGCCGGTGCTCGCACGCTGGCGCCCGGGGAGCAATCGCGCGACAAGGAGTAGAGGCGGCAGACATGCGACACATGAACTTGTTCGTCGGCGGCATGGCCTGTCGCCGTTGCGTCCGGGAGGTCACGCGGCGGCTGCGTGACGTCCCGGGCGTCCAGACGGTGACGGCCGATGCCGCCCTGTCCCAGGTCCGGCTCAGCGGCACGATGACAGTGGTGGACGTGCTCGGCGCGTTCAGGGGGACGACGTACGTCGCGCGGGTGCTCGACAGGCCGGTCGCCGAGCGCGAGCAGTGACGTCCGAGCACGGGCGACAGAGCCGGGACAGCGCGGGGACAGCCCCGGTCGTGAGGCTCCTTCTCGCAGCCGTCGTCGGCTGACCACCACGAGAGAAAGGCACACCATGTCTGCCACCCCACCTGCCGCGGGGAGCCCCAGCAACCGGCGCTGGCTGGCGCTCGGGCTCATCGCCGCGGCCCAGTTCATGGTCATCATGGACACCTCGATCATCGGCGTCGCCCTGCCACGGATGCAGTCGGACCTCGGGTTCACCCCGGAGGGCCTGAGCTGGGTCTTCAACGCCTACGTGGTCGCGTTCGGCGGCCTCCTGCTGCTGGGGGGCCGGCTGGCCGACCTCTTCGGTGCACGTCGGGTCTTCGGGCTCGGCTGGCTGACGCTCGCGATCGGTTCCCTGGCTGCCGGCCTCGCCGAGAACGTCCCCGTCGAGCTCGCCGGCCGCGCCGTCCAGGGCGCCGGGGCCGCGCTGATCGCGCCGGCAGCACTCACGCTGCTGTTCACGATCTTCGGCGCCTCGCCGAAGGAGCTGACCAAGGCGCTCGCGCTGTACGGCGCGGCCGCGCCCGCGGGCGGCACCGCCGGCGTGTTCCTCGGTGGCGTGCTCACGGAGTACGCCAGCTGGCCGTGGGTCTTCTTCATCAACCTTCCGCTCGCCGCCGCGGTGCTGGCGCTGACACCCCGGGTGATGCCCCGGGGCATGACCCGACGAGGTTCGCTCGACCTCGCGGGGGCCACGACCGTCACAGCCGGCCTGGCGATGGTCGTCTTCGCCGTCGTGCGCGCTCCGCAGGCCGGCTGGGCCTCGGCCTCGACGCTCGTCTTCGGCGCAGGTGGGCTTCTCCTGCTGGGGGTCTTCGTCGTCCTCCAGGCCAGCCTGCGACAGCCGCTCGTGCGCCTGGGCATCTTCCGGGCCCCGAACCTGGCCGCGGCCAACTCCGCTCAGTTCCTGCTCGGTGCGGCCTGGATCCCGATGTTCTTCTTCCTCAACCTCTACCTTCAGCAGGTCCTCGGGCTCGGCGCCTTCGCCAGCGGGGCGGCACTCCTCCCGCTCACCGTGACCATCATGGTCGGGATGGTCGCGGTCGCGCCGAGGCTCATCGGCAGGTTCGGTCCCAAGGCGATGACGGTGACCGGTCTGACCACGCTGGCCGCGGGGCTGGTCTGGCTGTCCTTCGTCCGCCCGGACGGCAGCTTCGCCGTCGACGTGCTCCCCGCGACGCTGGTGACCGCGGCCGGGATGGCGATGGCGTTCATCCCGTCGCTGGGCCTGGCGCTGTCGTCCGCAGCTCCCGAGGAGGGCGGTCTGGCCGCCGGCATCGTCAACACCAGCTACCAGGTCGGCTCCGCGCTCGGTCTCGCGGCGATGACGGCGCTCGCAGCGGCGTTCGGCGCCGACCGGGCGGGCGACCTCGTCGCCCTGACCGACGGCTTCACGGCCGGTCTGCTCGGCGCCGCGGCCATCGCGGCCGTGGGTGCGGTGCTCGCCGCCGCGTGGTTGCGGTCTCCCTCGACGCAGGCGCCGGCAGCAGATCAGGAGCCCAGCACCGCCGCCGCGTAGACCTTGCTCCTGCCGCCACCGGCCTGCGCTCCTGGGCGCGGGCCGGTGGCCACGTCCCGACCCGTCCCGGAGATCTCATGTCCGACCCCGTACGCACCCGCCCCGATGCCGGGCCGCCGACCCTTCTCGCCGTCTGGGGCGGTCGGCGCGGCATCGTCGACGGTGCGTTGCCGCCCGTCGTCTTCGTCGCTGCCCACGCCAACACCGGTCTCGTGGTGGACGCGTCCGCCGGGTCGGTCCTCGTGGCCCGACCAGCGCTCGGCAGCTCCTCCTCGGTTGGCCGGTGACCGGCGTCGCGGTCGCGCTCACGCTCGCCGCCGTACGCCGCGCCTCCTGCGCCCGTTGCCCGCCCCCACGGAGTCCGGCACGATGAACGGGTCGGGACGTGGGGAGGGGAGAGGCCGGATGGACGTGCGTTTCCGGCTGCTCGGGCCGATGGAGATCATCGTGGGTGCGGAGTCCGTGCCGCTGCCCGGCGCGGCGGAGCGTGCACTGCTCGTGCAGCTGCTCCTGTCACCGGGTCGCACCATCCCCGCCACGATGCTGGTGGACCGCCTGTGGTCGGAGTCGTCGCTGCCCGTGGATCCGATGAACGCCCTCCAGATCCGGGTGTCGAAGCTCCGGCGCAGCCTCGCCTCGATCGGCGCCCCGGACGCGGTGAGCCGGGAGGGAGTCGGGTACCGCGCCGACGTCGACCCGGCCAGCGTCGACGCCGTCGAGTTCGTGGACCGCATCCGGCAGGCACGGTCGCGTGCCGCGGCTGCGGGCGAGGAGCACGACCCCGACCACCTGGCGGCGTACGACGAGGCGCTGGCGTTGTGGCGCGGCGAGCCCCTGGCGGACTTCGCCGACGACGAGTGGGCGACCGTGGAGGCGGTCCGGCTCACCGAGCTGCGGCTGGCCGCGCTGACCGAGCGGGCCAGGATCGCCCTCTCCCTCGGTCGACACCTCGACGTCGTCGGGGACCTCGAGCCGCAGGTCGCCCGGGACCCCACGCTCGAGTCGCTGGTCGGCCTGCTGATGGTCGCGCTCTACCGGAGCGGTCGGCAGGCGGACGCCCTCGAGGTCTACTCGCGGACGCGCGAGGTCCTCGACGACTCGCTGGGGCTCGAGCCGTCGGTCTCCCTCCGCTCCCTGCACGAACGCGTGCTCCGCCAGGACCCGTCGCTGGGCGCACAGCCCGATCTGTTGCCTCCCGCGCCGCCCAACGTCCCGGCGGCGCACCGCCGGGATGCCGAGGCGGGGAGGATCGCGCCGACCAACCTGCCCCGCGTCGTGCGACCCCTGATCGGCCGGGACGTGCAGCTGGACTCCCTGACCGAGCTCGTCGGCGGGACTCGGCTGCTGTCCCTGATCGGTCCCGGAGGCGCGGGGAAGACCTCGCTGGCCGTGGCGACCGCGCTCCGCGCGGCGCCGGGCTTCGTCGACGGCGCGTTCGTCGCTCGCCTGGCGCCGGTCGAGGACCCCGGGCAGGTCCCGCTGGCCGTGTCCGAGGCGCTCGGCGTACCGCTGGACGGCGCGGCCGCGGACCGCGACGTCCGGGAGCGGTTGATCAGCTACCTCGCCCGCCGGCAGGTCCTGCTGCTGGTCGACAACTGCGAGCACGTCATCGACGCGGTGGCCTCCCTCGTCGACGAGGTGCTGGGCCGGTGTCCGGAGGTGAGGGTGCTCGCCACGAGCCGCGAGGCGCTGGCCGTCCCCGACGAGGTGCAGGTGACCGTGGGTCCGCTGGATGCGGCCCCGGAAGGTACGCCGGCCCCGCGCGTCCTGGAGTTCCCGGCATCGCAGCTGTTCGTCGAGCGCATGCGCGCGGTGCGGCCGGGAGCTGTCCTGGACCACGACGACCTGCTGGCCGTGGGCCGGATCGGTCGGGCGCTCGACGGCATGCCCCTGGCGCTCGAGCTCGCGGCCGCCCGCGTCACGTCGCTGTCGCCGGTGGAGATCTCCGAGCGCCTCGAGCAGCGGTTCGCTCTCCTGACGACTGGTGCACGCACGGCCGAGGCGCGGCAGCAGACCCTGCGCGCCACCGTTGACTGGAGCTACGCGTTGCTCGACGACGACGAACGTCGGGTCTTCAACCGGCTCGCCGTCTTCCAGGGCGGCTGGACGCTCACCGCTGCCGAGGCGGTGGTCGGCGACGAGGGACGTGCGGAGGGGCAGGTGCTCGACGTAGTCGGGCGGTTGGTCGAGCGGTCGATGGTGGTGGTCGAGCGCGGTCGGCACACGCGCTACCGGATGCTGGAGACCCTGCGCCAGTACGCCCACGAACGGTTGGCCGACGCGGGGGAGCTGGGCACGCTGGGTGCCCGTCATGCCGCCCACTTCCGTTCCCTCGCCGAGGAGGCGGAGCTCGAGCTGCGGGGACACGGACAGCGCGAGGCGCTGCGGCTTCTCCGGGAGGAGCAACCGAACATCCGCACCGCGCTCGCCTGGCTCGGGGGACCCGACGGAGACCTCGACTCGGCGCTCACGATGGCCGGGTCGCTCGGCCTGTTCTGGCACCTCGGTCGCCACCTGGAGGGTCGCGAGGTGCTCGGCCGGCTGCTGGCGTCGGGCACCGGTGCCCCGGCGCCGAGGGCGCGTGCACTGCAGGCGGTCTCCCTGGTCGAGCGCCCGCGCGCCTGCCTGGTGCACCCCAGCCCGCGGTGCGCGGAGGCGGCGGAGCAGAGCCTGACGGTCTTCGAGCAGCTCGGTGACGAGTGGCGAGCGGCGCTCTCCCGCGTGCTGCTGGCGGTGGAGGGGGTCACCGGCGCCGAGGTGGAGCGTTCCGACTCCCTGCTGCACCGCGCGCACGAGCAGTTCGTGCGTGACGCGGACCGCTGGGGCCAGGCGGTGATCGGGTTCGTGCGGATGGAGACGGCGCTCAAGACCGGCGACCAGCAGACTGCCGTACCGACAGGTCGGGCGACGGCTGCGGCCTTCCGGGAGCTCGACGACCCCTGGGGCCTGTCGGCGGTCCTCTACCACCTCGGCTGGGGGCTGCGTCAGTTCGGACGCTACGAGGAGTCCGCCCGGGTGCTCGAGGAGGCGATCGACGTCGCTACCGGCGCCGGGCTCTACAACACCGTGCAGTGGGCCCTGGCCGACCTCGCCGTGACCCAGCTCCACCTCGGGCACGTCGAGTCGTCGCGTCGGCTCCTCGATCGCGCCCGCGAGGCGTCCGAGCACATCGGGGACGGCGCCGGGGCGGTGCTCGCCGGGTACGGGTACGGCCTGCTCGCCCTGGTCCGGGAGGACTGGGACGAGGCACGCCGCGAGCTCACGGAGGCGCATCTCGGCTTCGGGGCGCTCGGCACCCCGGTGCCCCAGGGACTGGCGCTGGCCGGCTTGGCGCGCTGCGACGAGGCGGCGGGGGACACGTCCTCGGCGCAGACGCGCTACGAGGGAGTGCTGGCGACCGGCCGGGCAGCCGGCGAACCCGCCCTGGCCGGCACGGCGCTCGAGGGCCTGGGCCGACTGGCCCTTGCCCGGGGGGACCTCGCCGACGCCGCCGCCCTGCTGGAGGAGGCCACCCGGGTGCGCGAGCGGTCGGCTCGCCCGGCGCCACCGCACGAGCGGCGTGACCTCGAGGCCGCCCGGGCCGCGCTGGCCACGGCCTCGGTGACCTGACGCGACGGGGCCAGGACTGGGCCGGCACTGGCCCCGGTGCCTGATGATGGGTCGCATGACGCACGGAGTCGCCTTTCCCGCCCAGCCGGACGGCCGCAGGAGCACCACCGCTGTGGGGCGAGGGGTCGTGGCGGACGCACTGCGGGCGGTCGACCCCGTGGGCGCGAGGGCGGTGGAGCACGAGACGTCGTGGCACAGCCGCTACCCGCTGCACTTCCGCCGCCTCGTCGAGGCCGGGCTCGCCGCGCCCGCCGACTGGCTGGCGATCGCGGACGCGGGGCTGGACTCCGTGCACCGGCGCATGGTGGTGGTCGGGCCGGACGACGAGGAGGCGCCGCTGGACTCGCTGGCCGAGGCGCCCGCGGCTCGCCGGCTCGAGACGTTCGAGGTCGTGGGGACGGGGACACCGGCCGACGAGCTGATGGTGCCCTACCGTGGCCGCGAGCTGCGCGGGGCCGAGCTGCGCGAGCAGCTCGCGGACTGGAGCCGGCGCGGCGTGATGGAGCCCTCGGCGGCCGACGCGGTGGCCGAGGTCGCCGGGCACCCCGACTGGCTGCGCCTCGACGGGCAGACCGTGGTGGTGCTCGGGGCCGGGTCGGAGATGGGTCCGTTGCGGCCGCTGCTCGGCTGGGGGGCGACCGTCGCCGCGGTCGACCTCCCGCGGCCGGCCGTCTGGGACCGCGTGCTCAGGTCGGCCGGTGGGGCAGCGGGTCGTCTGCTCGTGCCGGTGCGCCCCGACGTCCCCGGCCCGGACCGGGTCGGTGAGGCCGCCGGGCTCGACCTGCTCGACGAGGTGCCGGAGGCAGCGGACTGGCTGAAGGGGCTCGACGGGCGGCTGGTGCTGGGCAACTACCTGTACGCCGACGGGGGCACGCACGTGCGGGTGTCGGTCGCCGCCGACGCGCTGGCGAGCCGGGTCGACCGGGCGCGGCCGGACAGCGCGCTGGCCTTCCTGGCCACGCCGACCGACGTGTTCGTCGTGCCGCGGGACGCCGTCGAGCAGGCGACCCGCAGCTACCGCGGCCGCTCCGCGACGGCCCGGACCCTCGGTCGCCCCCTGCGCTGGGCGAGCCGCGGCCGCCTGCTGCACCGCGCCTACCCGCCGGACGCCGACCCCGGGATCGGCGACAGCCTGGTGCCGGTGCAGGGCCCGAGCTACGCGCTGGCCAAGCGGATCCAGCGCTGGCGGGCCGCCGCGGCCCGTCGGGACGGGCGGCTGGTGTCGTTCCACGTCGCGCCGTCCACCCGCACGCACTCGGTCGTCAAGAACCGGGCGCTGGCGGCTGCGTTCGCCGGCGCGCACCGCTTCGGCGTCGAGATCTTCGAGCCGGCCACGTCGAACACCCTGATGGCCGCCCTGCTCGTCCACGACCTCGTGCAGGGCACCCCGCACCACGACCACCCCTGGCAGGACGAGGCGTACGCCGCCGTGCACGGCGGGCTCTGGTGCGCGCCGTACGAGCCGCGCAGCGCCCTGGGCCTGGCCGCGGTGCTCGGCTACGCGAGCGCGCGGGGCTGAGTCCGTCTCCCTGGCAGACGCAACCTCCCGCCGCCCCGAGGAGTCAGAGGGGGCAGAAGGGGGAGGTGCCAGATGATGAACACCGTGACGAGCTCGGCGGCGCCCACGTTCGAGGAGTACGCCGCGTCGGCCTGGCCGTCGTTGTACCGGTACGCCTACCTGCTGGCCGGCAACCACGCCGACGCCGAGGACATCGCGCAGCAGACGCTGATGAAGGCCTACCGGTCCTGGTCGCGGGTGCAGGCCTCGGACTCGCCGACGGCGTACCTGCGCCGGATGCTCACCAACACCTACCTGTCCTTCCGACGGCCCCGCGGGCGGCGGCTCGAGCTGCTCACCGACGCGCCGCCCGAGGAGCTCCACGCGCCCGCCGGTGGACCCGAGGATCGGATGGTCCTGTGGCCGCACGTGAAGTCGCTGCCGCCACGCCAGCGGGCCGTGATCGTGCTCCGCTACTACGAGGACCTCAGCGAGCAGGAGATCGCGGACGCGCTCGGGTGCTCGCGCGGCAACGTGAAGTCCACCGCGCACCACGCACTCAAGTCACTGCGAGCCGCGATCGGCTCGGACGGCACCACCGGAGAGGAGAGCTGACATGCACGTCGACGTCGAGGAGACCCTGGGCCGCGAGCTGCGCCGGGTGGCCGACGGGCTGCAGGTCCCCGCGCTGCCGTCGCTGCCGGATGAGCCGGCCGGTCAACGGCACCGGAGCTGGCAGCCGCTGCTGGTGGCCGCCGCGGTCGTGCTGGTCCTCGCGGGCGTGGTCACCCTGGTGGCCACCACCCGCGGCGGCCGGGACGTGCAGCCGGCACCCGCCCCCCCGTCGCCGAGCCGCACGGACTCGGCCGACCCGATCCCGAGGACCGCGCCGACCGTGCCGTACCTCCTGGACCAGAGGCTGTACGTCGACGGTGAGCAGGTGCCCGGCACGTGGTGGTCGCTGCAGGCCGGCGGGTCCGGCTGGCTGGCCCTCCGCGCGGACAACACATGGTGGTGGGGACGGGGCGCCGACCCGACCCCCATCGCGGCCCAGTTCGACGTCCCGCCGGTGCTCTCGCCCGCGGGGAAGTACGTCGGCGAGGTCCTCGACGACAACGGTCGGGGCACGCTGAGCGGCTTCGACACCAGCTCCAGCGGTGAGGGTCTGGGCGGGGTGCCGATCGACCCGGGCAGCAACCAGGACGGCAGCACCGTCACCGTGCGCGCCGTCACTGACGACGGCCGGGTCCTCGCGCAGGGCACGAGCACCGCCGTTCTGTGGCTGCCGCTGGTCGACAACAGCACCGTCGACCTCACCCGGACCGCACCCGGCCAGGTGGTCGTGGGCAACACCCCGGCCGGCCTGGTCGTGACCGACGGCGAGAACGGCGAGCCCTACCTCGCGGAGATCTCCGACGCCGGCGTGCTCACCAGGACCGGGCCGGCCCCGGTGCTCGACGCGATCGTGGGCAGCCCGGGCGGCACCTGGCTGGCCGGCACCCAGGTCGGGATGATGGGCGGCGAGGTCACCTCGGTGACCACCCTCCAGGCGCAGTCCGTGGACGGCGTCCAGCGCGTCACGCTGAAGGCCCCTGACGGCTGGGGCTTCCACGTCATGGCGTACGCCTGGGAGGACGAGCAGCACCTGGTCTCCCCGGTCGTCCGCGACAGCGGCGACGGCGCCGAGCGGATGGTGAGCTGCAGCGTCGCCTCCGCCCGGTGCGTGCTCATCGACGGCCGGTGAGGGCAGAACGCCCTCAGGCCGTGTCCTCGGTGGGGGCCGCGAGGTTCCGGTGCCGCCCGGGCGAGCTGGGCCCGGTGACCTCGGGGGCGTCCCCGAGCCGCTCCACCTCGTCGGCGAGCGAGTCCACGATCGACTGCATCTGCGCCTCCGCGGCATGGGCGAAGGATCGGACCCGATCGACCTCGACGGAGGAGCCGCCGGACTCCTGGACGGCGCCCGGCAGCGTCCACCTGATCAGGGCCTCCGCGTCCCGGCGGGTGCGCTCGGCGGTCTCCATGGCGTCCTGGAGGATCTGGCGCTCCCGCTCGCGGGCCTGGCCCAGCCGCTCGCGCGCGTCGCGACTGACGTCCTCCACCATCTCCTCGGCCACCAGCTGGGCCTGGCTGAACAGCTCGACGACCTGGTCGTTGACGCGGTCACCCGCCGCCTCGAGCTCGGCCAGCTCGGCCCGCGCGCGCCGGAGGTCCGCCCGGAGGCGCTCGTTCTCGGCGCTCACCTCCCGGAGCTCGTCGTCGGCGGCCTGCACCTGGTCGGCCACCCGCTCGAGGTAGGCGTAGACCTTCTCCTCGTCCAGACCCCGCAGCCGCCGGGGGAAGGACTCGTTGCGGATCGCCTCGGACGACCGGTGGTGCGGCGTGCTCTGCATGGCGTTGCTGGTCACTGCTTGTCTCCCGACGTGCTCAGGGTGGCCTCGGCGTCGTGCTCGCTCGCGGCCGCGTAGTAGAAGTGCTCGTACTTGATGCTCTCGGGGGCCATTCCGGCCGCCGTCAGCTGCTCCAGGGTGTGCGCGACCATCTGCGGTCCGCCGCAGACCATGGCCGTGCGGCCGGTCAGCTGCTGCCGGGCGGCGACGGTGCCGACCTGGCCGCGGGTCCCGGGGTAGGAGGTGTCGTCGGAGACGACCTCGGTGTAGTCGAACCAGGGGCGCTTGTCCGCCAGGTCGCGCAGCAGCGCCCGCTCGTACAGGTGCCACGGCATCCGTACGCCGTGCAGCAGCTGCACCCGCGGGGCGGACCCGGACCGCTGCCACTCTCGGTCGATCTGCTCGAGGACCGCGCGCAGGGGTGCGAGCCCGGTGCCACCGGCCACCATCAGCAGGTCGGTGGGGTCGTGGTCCTTGCGGGTGAGCCGGTCCCCGACCGGGGCCCCGAGCTTCACCGTGTCGCCGACCTTCAGCGAACGGACCAGGGCCGAGCTCACCTGGCCGCCGTCGACCTTCTGGACGTGCAGGTCGATCGAGCCGTCCTCACGCGGGGCGTTGGCCGGGCTGAAGTAGCGCCAGGTGCGCGGGCGCTGCGGGATCTCCATCGACAACGACTGGCCGGGGAGGAAGCGCAGCTCGCGCCGGGGCTGGACCCGGACCAGCGAGAGGTCCATCATCTTCCGCTCGACCGAGACCACGTCGGCGTCCCACCAGTCCGGGCTGGTCTCGGAGGACGTGTCCGCCGCCTCGACCATGATCCGGGCGATCACCTGGTAGGCCGCCGCCCAGTCCGCGGCCAGGTCCTCGTCCCAGTCGTCCCCGAGGAAGTGCCTCAGGGTGGCGAACAGGGAGGCTCCGACCGCGTTGTAGTGCTCGGTGACGACCTCGTACTTGCGGTGGTCACGGCCGAGGTGCTCGAGGAACGACGCGTCGTGCTCGAGCCGGTCGACGTGGCTGACGACCCGGCCGAGCACGCTGACGAACTTGTCCCGCTGCCCCGACATGGAGAGCGGGAACATCGAGCGGACCTCGGGGTGGGACACGAAGAGGTGCGAGTAGAAGTACAGGGGCACGTCGTGCCCGTGCCTCGTCACCTTGTCCCAGCTGTTCTGCAGGGCAGCTGAATCCATGGGGCTGGCTATCCGAGTCGACCGGACCGCCTCTCGACACGGGCGCGTGGTCCGTCCCCGGACCGGTCGCGTTCACCGGGATGCGTGCGGTGGTCGGTGCAGCACACCGACGTACGAAACGTTGACAAAGAGTCCCTCCAACTCTGCTGCCCCCGTCTTCTCCCGCGACGCTCTTACCCGACAGGCCGGACCCGAAACCCCCTTTTTTCCAGGTGGCCGGGATGCGGGTCGGGTCGGGCGGTTCGTCAGGTGCGCGGCTCGGGCGCCAGCTCCGCCTCGAGCTCGCCCCGGGTCGCGATGACCCGGGAGAGGATGTTGCGCGCCGCCAGCAGCAGGTCGCGCACCTCCGGCACGCTCACCGAGTAGACGACCTCGCCGCCGTTGCGGTGCGAGACCACGAGGGACGTACGCCGGAGGACGGCGAGCTGCTGGGAGAGGTTGCTCGGCTCGATCGCGATCTCCTCGAGCAGCTCGTGCACGGCGTGGTCGCGCTCGGACAGCAGCTCGAGGATGCGGATCCGGGCCGGGTGTCCGAGGGTCTTGAAGAACTCGGCCTTCGCTTGGTAGAGCGGAACGCTCACCGGGTCACCACCATCCGCGCTCGTCGTGCCCGGGGTCGCACCGGGCTCCGCCAGTCTTGCACGCCCGATCCATCAGTTGCAAAAGTCTTCAAGTCAGGTAGCCTCGCAGCAGACGGACCTCGACAGAGAAGAGCGAACGATGGTGGACGTGGCCGCGGTGCTGGACGAGGCGGGGCTGACCAACCCGCGGGTGCGCGAGTACGTGGAGTACTGGGCGGAGCTGACCGGCGCCGCGCGCGTCGAGGTCGTGAGCGCGGCCGACGACGAGCGCCTGGTCCGGGAGGCGCTCGAGGCCGGCGAGCTGCTGCCCGCGGGGGAGGGGCGCTACTACTCGCGCAGCTACGCCAAGGACACGGCGCGTTCCGAGGAGCGCACGGTCGTTGCGACCAGCAACCCCGGCGACAAGGGCGTCTACAACAACTGGCGTCCGGCCGAGGAGATGAAGCCGCTCCTCGAGGACCGGATGCGGGGCGCCTCGGCCGGACGGACGATGTACGTCATCCCCTACCTGATGGCGCCGCCCGGCAACGCGCTCGCCCCCTGGGCCACCGGCGTGCAGCTGACCGACACCCGCACCGTCGTGCTGCACATGATCCGGATGTCGCGGGTGGGCGTGGAGCACGTCGAGGACCTCGAGGACCCGAACAGCTTCGTCCGCGCCGTGCACGTGACCGGCGACCTGGAGAACCTCGGCCACGGCACCCCCGAGGACCAGCGCTACTTCGTGACCGTCGCCGACGAGCGCACGATCCTGCACTTCGGGTCGTCGTACGGCGGCAACGCGCTGCTCGGCAAGATCGCCCACGGCCTGCGGCAGGCGGCCTACGACGGCTGGGCCTCGCGCCTGTTCCTCGCCGAGCAGTACATGCTGATCGGGATCCACGACAAGGAGACCGGCAAGGACTTCCACATCTGCGGGGGCTTCCCGAGCGCCTCCGGCAAGACCAACCTCGCGATGATGCTGCCGCCCGACGCGCTGGGCGACCGCTACCACGTCTCCTTCTACGGCGACGACATCGCCTGGTTGTGGGTGAACGAGGAGGACGGCCGGCTCTACGGGATGAACCCGGAGTACGGCGTCTTCGGCGTCGCCAAGGACACCAACGAGCGGACCAACCCGACCGCCCTGGCCTCGGTCGGCGAGGGGACGGGCGTCATCTTCACCAACGTCGCCTACAACGAGCTCACCCAGGAGGTCTGGTGGGAGGGGCGGACCCCCGAGCCGCCCACCGAGCTCGCCGGCTGGCTGGACTGGAAGGGCGAGCCGATCGCCGCACGCGAGCCGGGCAGCACCGAGCCGTGGGCGCACCCGAACAGCCGGTTCACCACGACGCTCGACAACGTCCCGAACATCGCGCCCGACTACGACGCGGCGGCCGGCGTGCCGATCGACGCGATCATCTTCGGCGGCCGCACCCGTGACCGCGAGCCGCTGGTCCGGGCGATCCACGACCTCGCCGAGGGGGTGTACGACGGGCTGACCCTCGGCGCCGAGGCGACCTTCGCCGCGGAGGGCGTCGACGGGCAGCTGCGCTACGACCCCATGTCCAACCGCCCGTTCATGGCGTACGCCGAGGGGCCCTACGCCGCGCACTACCTGAAGGTCGTCGGCGCGGCCAAGGACCAGCCGATCTTCGCGCACGTCAACTGGTTCCAGCGCGACCCGGAGGACGGGCACTTCCTGTGGCCCGGCTACCGAGAGAACCTCCGCCCGCTGCTGTGGCTGCTGCAGCTGAGGAACGGCGAGGTCACCGGCCGGCAGACTCCGGTCGGCATCGTCCCCACCGAGGAGGAGCTCGATCTCCGCGGCGTCGACATCACCCCCGAGGACCTCGAGCGGGTGCTGACCATCGACGTCCCGCGCTGGCGCCAGGAGATGGCCAACCGCGAGGAGCACCTCGAGCAGTTCGCGGGCCTGCCCGACGAGATCTGGGAGGCGCACCGCCGGGTCACGAAGGCGCTCGACGAGCTCGCGGCGGACTGACGACGCCCGCCCCGTGACGTTCGCCCCTGTCGGGGCGCCGGGCGCCGGTCGACGATGGCGGCGTACCGGGGGTGGACGTCGAGCGACTGGGTGGGCTGGCCATGGGTGAGCGGCAGCGGTTGGGCGTGCAGGACGCCCTCTGGCTGGAGATGGACAAGCCCGGCAACCTGATGGTGGTCGACAGCCTGTTCTGGACGGCGACACCCCTCGACTGGGACCGCTACCGCGACGCCCTCAGGCACCGGCTCTGGGAGCGCTTCCCGGTCTTCCGCAGCGTGGTCGTCCGCGGCGAGGACGGGGCGTGGTGGTGGGAGGAGCAGCCCGACGCCGTCCTCGAGGACCGCTACGAGCGGGTGCTGCTGCCCGAGCCCGGCGGCGACGCCGAGCTGGCGGAGCTGATCGCCTCCCAGCGCACCGTGCCGCTGGACCGCAGCGAGCCGCTGTGGCGTGCCGTCCTCGTCGACGGCTACCAGGGCGGGAGCGCCGTGCTGTTCCGGGGCCACCACGCCATCGCCGACGGGATCCGGATGGTCCAGCTGGCCCTCAGCATCTTCGACGTCAGCCCGGACGGCGCGCTCGTGCCCGTCCGCACGCTGCGGCGGCACGCAGCGGCCCGGAGCGCGACGCGTGTCGACCCGGATCCGGTCGACGGTCACGTCTCGCTGCCCACCCAGGCGCGGTCGCTCGCCACGAGCACGGTCGGCACCTCGCTGCGGCTGGCCCGGAGCACGGTGACGAACCCCGTGGGTGCCGCGAGCAGCGCGATCACGATGTCCCAGTCGCTGGTCGGCACCGCGGCGTCCCGGGCCCGCTCGGTGGTCAGCTCCGGTGGGCAGGGGGTGCGCGGGGTGCCCTCCTTCCTCTCCGCCGTGCCGGGCGACGTCGACACCGTCCGCAAGCTCGTGCTCGGTACCCGCAACGACACCACCCGCTGGACCGGCAAGGTCGGCGACCACAAGGCGGTGGCCTGGTCGCCACCGCTGCCCCTCGAGGACGTGAAGGCGGTGGCGCACGCCCACGACGCCACCGTCAACGACGTGCTCGTGACCTGTGTGGCGGAGTCCCTGCGGGCCTACCTGCAGGCCCACGACGCGGTCTGCCACAGCGTCACCTGGGACGTGCCGGTCAACCTGAAGCCCTTCGACCCGGACCTGCCCGTGGTGCTCGGCAACGCCTTCGCGCTGGTGCAGCTCGAGCTCCCCACCCACATCGACGACCCGGTGCGCACGCTCGAGGTGGTGCGGCACCGGATGGGCCGGATCAAGAACGGTCACGAGGCGGTGGTGGACTTCGGCGTGCAGGCCGCCATCTCGCGGATGAGCAAGCGGTTGTACCGCGTCACGATCGACCTGCTCGCCAACCGGGCGGTGGGGGTCCTGACCAACGTGCCCGGGCCCCAGGTGCCGCTCTACGTCGCCGGGCGGAAGGTCGAGGGGATGATGGGCTGGGCGCCGCTCACCGCCGACCAGGTCATGAGCGTCACGATCTTCAGCTACGACGGCAAGGTGTTCGTCGGCATCGCCGCCGACGAGGGGCTCGTGCCCGACCACGGCCAGGTCGTCGACGGCTTCGCCGACGCGTTCCGCAGGCTCGCGCTGCTGAGCGGCTGAGATCAGCGCTGGGGTCCCCACGGAGAGGGCAGCCCCACGAGCGGGGTCTTCAGCGGGGCCGTGCGGGCGGCGACGGCCAGGAAGGGGTTCGGGTTGGCCGGGCACACCGTGCCGCGGGGTGGCAGCGAGCGCGTGAGCAGGTAGGCATCCACGTGGTCGGTGACGCACTCGCTGCGTCCGTAGGCCGTGTGGCCCCAGCCTGCGTAGCTGAGCAGGCGGCTGTTGCGCAGCAGCCGGTCACTGGCTGTAGCGCCGGCGTAGTCGGTCACGCCGTCGAAGTAGTTGCCCACCACGAGCACCGGCGAGGAGGTACGCGCCGTCCACGGGCCGACGTAGCGGTCGGGACTCACCGGCCAGTGCGCGCACCCGGTGTTTCCCCACCACCAGAACGGTCCGAACCGGGAGCCGGCCCGTGCGTACCTGTCGATCGCGCGCCAGGTGGAGAAGACGCGGGGGTACTGGGTGTCGGCGCACTGGTTGCCGTAGTACGAGTCCAGTCCGTTCGGGTAGTCGGCCTCGTGGACCGGCGGTGCCAGCTGCTCGACCAGTCTCGCGTGCAGCCGCGCTGCCCTCGCGGCGGCACCGGGGTCCCGGGCAAGAGCTGCGTCCGCAAGGGCATCGAAGAGCGCCGCTGCACCGTCGGTGCCGTCCCACACCTCGGGGGAGTACATGGCGCTCGTCGCGTCGGTGATCAGGAAGTCGTAGGTGTACAGGGTGCCGTCAGGCAGCTCGAGCGGGTGGGACCGGATGCTGCGCGCGAGCCGTTCCCAGCGCCGTGCCGACCCCTGAGGGGTCGAGAAGGCGCACTCCGGGCCGGCGGCGTCGCACAGGCGGAGGAACTCGTCGAACTCCCGCTGCGTCGCCACCCGGTCGGACCTGACCTGCCGGCCGCTGGACCACAGGCGCGGGTCGAGCACGCCGTCGATCGCGAGCGCACGCACGCGGTGCGGGAACAGGTTGGCGTAGGTGTTGCCGATGTAGGTGCCGTAGGAGAAGCCCAGGTAGGTCAGCTTCTCGTCGCCGACCGCGCGCCGCAGCCTGTCCAGGTCGCGGGCCACGTCGGCGGTGCTCATGTGCTGCACGATCCGCTGACGGTCGTCGTGGCACCGGGCGCCGAGACCGGCGAAGGTGTCGAAGTACTCGCGGTACTGGCCCGGGCGGTAGGGGAAGACGGGTTGGCTGGAGAGGAAGGCGTCCAGCTCGTCCTCGGAGCCGAAGCAGTGCAGCGGGTCGGAGCCCGCGACGCCTCGGGGGTCGAAGCCGACGACGTCGAACCTGTTGTCGAGCCGGTTCCCGAGGAACTTGCCGAACCCGCTCAGCACCATGCCCACCCCGGAGCCCCCGGGACCACCGGGGTTGACGAAGACGGTGCCGATCCGATGCTGCCGGTCTGCGGCGGGGCGCCGGGCGAGCGCGAGGTGCGTGATGCCCCGCCCCGGCCGGTCGTAGTCGAGGGGGACCGTCACCGTCGCGCAGTCGTAGCCCCGGTGCCCTGCCCCGCACGAGACCCAGTGCGGACCCGTCCGCATCGCTTGGGCCGACCGCTGCGAGGCGCTGGAGTGATCCGCCGTCGTCGGCGCGACCGCGCCCGGCGGGTGCGTGGACGCGGCTTCCGCGGTGGCGCCGGCGACCGCGATCACCGGGACGATGAGCCCGGCCGCCGCGAACGCTCGCACCCGGCTGGCGGGAGAACCGTTGACGGTCATGAGGAGACCTCCCAAGAAGCGCACGGTCCCTGCGACCGTAGGTCGGAGCGGCCCGTCGGGCGTCCGGCGGGCTCCTTTTCCCCCAACATGTGGGAGGTGGCGCGGGTCGTCCTGCGCACGGCTCCGGGGCGGGACCGCATCCCGTCCCGCCTCCACCTCAGGCGCGACCCGGTGGCAGGATGCGGGCCGTGACGATCATTGCGGCAGCGGACGGTTCAGCACTCGGCAACCCCGGGCCGGCGGGCTGGGCGTGGTACGTCGACGACTCGTGCTGGGCGGCCGGCGGCTGGGCCCACGGCACGAACAACAAGGCCGAGCTGACCGCCGTCCTCGACCTGCTGCAGCAGACCGCCCACCTCGCCGAGGACCTGCTGGTCTACTGCGACAGCACCTACGTCATCAACTCGGTCACCAAGTGGATGGCCGGCTGGAAGCGGCGCGGGTGGAAGAAGGGCGACGGCAAGCCCGTCCTCAACGTCGAGATCATGATGGCCCTCGACGAGGCGATGGCCGGCCGCCAGGTCCGGTTCGCCTGGGTCAAGGGCCACTCCGGCCACCCGCTCAACGAGGCGGCGGACCGGCTGGCCAACGGCGCGGCCGCGTCCTGGAAGGGGCGCGTCGCGCCTGAGCCCGGACCCGGCTTCGCCGGCGCGGTCACCAGCCACCCCGAGGAGCGGCCCGCCGCCCCCGCGTACGACGACGCGGACCTGTTCAGCGGTCTCTGATCCACGGCGACCTCCCGTCCCATGTCCGACATCCCACGCGAAGTCGTGATCCGCGGATCGCGAGTGGCCCTCGCCAGGTTCCGCGAGAGCGACATCGATGCCGTGCACGCGTTCGCTTCGGACCCCGTGGTGTGTCGCTTCACGGGATGGGGCCCGAACACGCTCGACGAGACGCGCGCCTTCCTCACCGACGCGGTCCGGCGCAGCAACGACAGGTACGACCTCGCGGTCGTGCGCGGAGACGAGGTCATCGGGTCCGCATCGGTCTGGACGACGAGTCCTGTCCACCGGGTGGGCGAGCTGGGATACACGATCCGACAGGACTGTTGGGGCCAGGGCTTCGCGACGGAAGTGGCGCGGCTCCTCGTCGAGCTCGGGTTCGCCCACCTGGACCTCGGGCGATTGTCTGCCACGTGCGACCCGGCCAATGCGGCGTCCGTGCGGGTCCTGGAGAAGGCGGGCCTCCGACGCGAGGGACTCCTCCGTGGTCTGTACTTCGTCCGCGGTCGACACCGGGACCGGCTCATGTTCGGCTGCCTCAGGACCGACATCGCCGAGACAGCGACCAGCGGTCCCTGACCAGAGTCGTCCGGTCCCTGCCGCCGGCGCTCGCGCGGCGCATACTCGAACCCGAGACCTCGGGCACGACGAGCACGGGAGTGACCATGGACGAAGAACGCGCGAGGGCCCTCGTCCGCGCGGAGCGCGAGCGGGTGGAGAGCCTGCTGGCGCAGAGCGTGTCTGCCGGCAGGCTGGACCGCGCGGCCGAGCGCGAGGGCGGGGACACCGCGGACGTGGCCGAGCCCCTGGCCGCCGAGGGCGTGGAGAACGCCGTGACGGCCTCGCTGCAGTCCCGGCTCGAGGCCCTCGACCGGGCCGAGCGCCGGATCGAGGAGGGCACCTACGGCCGGTCGGTGCGCAGCGGCCAGCCGATCCCCGACGAGCGTCTGGAGGCCGACCCGGCCGCGGAGCTCACCGTGGAGGAGAGCCGATCGCACTGACCGGCTCCGGCCAGAGGTCCCTTGTCATCACCCCGACGCCTCCCGAGACTGGCGAGGAGGCGCGAGAGGGGAGCGGGGCATGGTTGACACGGAGCCCGTCACCCTCGACCTGAGCGCCCTGCAGGGCCTCGTCGACCTGCTGGGCGAGGAGGGCTTCACCGTCCTCGGCCCGACCGTGCGCCAGGGCGCCGTGGTGCCGGGCCGGATCGGCACGCTCGACGACCTGCCCCGCGGCTGGGGCGACGCCCAGGAGCCCGGCGCCTACCGGCTGCGGGCACGCGACGACGACGCGCTCTTCGGGTACGCCGCGGACGCGGTCAGCTGGAAGTCGGTGCTCTTCCCCGCCCGCGAGCTGATGTGGTCGGGCAGCCGCACGGCGGACGGGTTCTCCATCGCGCCCGGCGACGGACCCGGGCGGCTGGGCGACCCGCCGTACGCCGTCCTCGGCATCCGGGCCTGCGACCTGCACGCGATCGCCGTCCACGACCGGGTGCTGCGCGAGCGCGACCACGCCGACCCGCGCTACGCGGCCCGTCGCGCGGGTGCCTTCCTGGTCACGGTGTCGTGCGGCGACCCCAGCGGGACCTGCTTCTGCGTCTCCATGGGCACCGGACCGCGCGCGGACGCGGGCTACGACCTCGCCCTCACCGAGCTGCTGGGCGAGCAGCACACGTTCGTCGCTCGCGCCGGCACCGACCGCGGCGCCGAGGTCCTGGCCCGGCTGCGGTCGCGGGCCGCCGACGAGGCCGAGGTGCGGGCCGCCGACGAGGTCGTCGAGCAGGCGGTGCAGCGGATGGGCCGGACGATGGACACCACCGACATCAAGTCCTTGCTCTACGACAACGCCGACCATCCGCGCTGGGACGACGTCGCCGACCGGTGCCTGTCGTGCGGGAACTGCACGATGGTCTGCCCCACCTGCTTCTGCACGTCGGCCGAGGAGCACACCTCGCTGGCGGGCGACACCACCGAGCACTGGCGGATCTGGGACTCCTGCTTCACCTCCGACTTCTCCTACCTCCACGGCGGCAGCGTCCGCGCCACCCCGAGGTCGCGCTACCGGCAGTGGATGACCCACAAGCTCGCCTCGTGGATCGACCAGTTCGGGACGTCCGGCTGCGTCGGCTGCGGCCGCTGCCTGACCTGGTGCCCCGTCGGCATCGACATCACCGAGGAGGTGGCCGCGATCCGCGCCGCCCCCCAGACGACCGCCCCCCAGACGACCGACCAGACCAGCGATCCCGAAGGGAGCAGCTGACGTGCGATCGATCCAGGACCTCCTGTCCGAGCACCCCTTCTTCGAGGGGCTCGACGACGACACGCTGGGCCTGCTGGTCGGGTGCGCCACCAACGTCCACTTCCGGGCGGGCGAGCACCTCTTCCACGAGGGCGAGCCGGCCGACCGGCTCTTCGTCGTACGCCGCGGCCGGGTTGCCCTCGACGTCCACGCACCCGGCCAGCCCGGGCGCGTGGTCGACACCGTGGACGAGGGCGGCGTGGTCGGCTGGTCGTGGCTGGTCCCGCCGTACCGGTGGTTCTTCGACGCCCGGGCGGTGCAGGAGGTCTCCGCGGTCGCGATGGACGCCGCGTGCCTGCGCGCGAAGTGCGAGGAGGACCCGGCCGTCGGCTACGCGCTGATGCAGCGGGTCGCCGGCGTGATGTACCACCGGCTCCAGTCGGCGCGCGTGCGGCTGCTCGACCTCTACGGGGCCGGTCGTGCCGGTTGAGGCCCCCGCCCCCGTCGCCGCGCCGGACGCCCTGCTCCCGCGGCCGTTCCGCGTCGTCGCGAGCCGGCGCGACACCGGGGACACGGTGACGCTCGAGCTCGAGCCGCCCGGCACGGACGGCCTGCCCTTCGCCGCCGGCCAGTTCACGATGCTGCAGGTGCTCGGCTCCGGCGAGGTGCCCATCTCGATCAGCGGCGACCCCGGCCGGCCGGACCGCCTCGTGCACACCATCCGCGACGTCGGCGGGGTCACCCGGGCGCTCTGCGAGGCGCGCGAGGGCGACGTGCTGGGCGTGCGCGGCCCCTTCGGCCGGGGCTGGGGAGTGGTCGACGGCGCCGACGGCGACCTGGTGGTCGTGGCGGGTGGGATCGGGCTGGCGCCGTTGCGGCCGGCGGTGCTGGAGGCGCTCGCGGGTCGGCCCCGGTTCGGCAGGATCCACGTGCTCCTCGGCGCGCGGACCGAGGAGGACGTGCTGTTCCCCGACGACCTCGAGGCGTGGGCGGCCGCGGTCGACGTCGACGTGATCGTCGACCGGGCGGCGACCACCTGGACCGGTCGCGTCGGCCTGGTCACCGAGCTGGTCCGGGACGCCGAGTTCGACGCGGGCCGGACGCTGGCACTGGTGTGCGGCCCTGAGGTGATGATGCGGTACGTCGCCGCGGAGCTCACCGCGCGCGGCGTGCCTGCCGACCGGGTCCGGCTCTCCCTGGAGCGCAACATGCGCTGCGGTGTCGGCCTGTGCGGCCACTGCCAGCTGCGCGAGCACCTGCTCTGCGTGGACGGGCCGGTCCTCTCCCTCGACCGGGTGCTGCCGCACCTCACGGTCCGGGAGCTGTGATGGCCGCGCCCCGGCCGACGCTGGCCGTATGGAAGTTCGCCAGCTGCGACGGCTGCCAGCTCACCGTGCTCAACTGCGAGGACGAGCTGCTCGACCTCGCCGGTGCGGTCGAGGTCGCCTACTTCCCCGAGGCGACGCGCGCGGTCGTCGAGGGGCCCTACGACCTCTCCCTGGTCGAGGGGTCGGTGACCACGCCCGGTGACGCGGAGCGGATCCTGCAGGTGCGGCAGGCCTCGCGGACGCTCGTCACCATCGGGGCGTGCGCCACCGCCGGCGGCATCCAGGCGCTGCGCAACTTCGCCGACGTGGACGAGTTCCGCGCCGTCGTCTACGCCCAGCCGGAGTACGTCGACACCCTGGCCACCTCCACGCCGATCTCCGCCCACGTCCCGGTCGACCTCGAGCTGCACGGCTGCCCGATCGACCGCGGCCAGCTGCTCGAGGTGGTGACCGCGTTCCTCCAGCACCGCCGGCCGCGGGTCACCGCGGAGAGCGTCTGCGTCGAGTGCAAGCGCCGGGGCAACGTGTGCGTCACGGTGGCCCACGGGACCCCGTGCCTGGGCCCGGTCACCCACGCCGGGTGCGGCGCGCTGTGCCCGTCGTACGACCGCGGCTGCTACGGCTGCTTCGGGCCGGCGGACACCACGAACACCGGCTCGCTGAGCGGGCGGCTGGTCGAGCTCGGGATGCCCGGCCGGGACCTGCACCGGGTCTTCCGGACCTTCAACGCCACAGCGCCCGCCTTCGCCGAGGAGAGCGCGCGGCACGACGACCAGGGGACCGAAGGGGGAGTGGCGCCGTGACGCACAAGGGGACGGGTGAGGACGGCGAGATCACCGCCGAGACGCTGGCCCGCGTCGAGGGCGAGGGCGCCATGCACGTGGTCGTCCGGGAGGGGCGGGTCACCGACGTCCAGCTCCAGATCTACGAGCCGCCGCGGTTCTTCGAGGCGATGCTGCGCGGGCGCGGGCACACCGAGCCGCCGGACATCACCTCCCGGATCTGCGGCATCTGCCCGGTCGCCTACGAGATGAGCGCGTGCCTGGCGATCGAGGACGCGTGCGGCGTCACCGTCACCGAGGACATCGCGCTGATGCGGCGGCTGCTCTACTGCGGCGAGTGGATCGAGAGCCACACCCTGCACGTCTACCTGCTGCACGCCCCTGACTTCCTCGGCTACCCGGGCGCCATCGAGATGGCCGCCGACCACCGCGACGTCGTCGAGCGCGGGCTGCGGCTGAAGAAGGCCGGCAACGCGCTGATGACCCTGGTCGGCGGCCGCGCCGTGCACCCGGTCAACGTCCGGGTCGGTGGCTTCTACCGGTTCCCCATCCGCGCCGACCTCCTGGCCCTCCGCCCCCAGCTCGAGGGTGCGCTCGAGGACGCCCTGGCCACCGTCACCATGGCGGCCGGCTTCGACTTCCCGGACTTCGAGCAGGACCACGACTACGTCTCCCTGCGCACCGACCGCGACTACCCGATCGAGGCCGGCTCGTTCGTCACCAGCAGCGGGCGGGCCTTCGCGGTCGCCGAGTTCGGCGACTGGGTCAGCGAGGAGCACGTGGCGCACTCCAACGCCTTGCACGCACACCTGCGCGGCAGCGGCCCGTACGTCGTCGGCCCGCTGGCGCGCTACTCCCTCAACCACGACCGGCTCCCACCGGTGGCGCGACGGGCGGCCGACGAGGCGGGCCTCGGGGTGACCTGCCGCAACCCGTTCCGGTCGATCGTGGTGCGGGCCGTGGAGATCGTGGTGGCCTGCGAGGAGGCGCTGCGGATCATCGACGGCTGGTCCGACCCGGGCCCCGACGACCGGGCCGCCGCCTCGGTGCCCGTGCCGGCGCGAGCCGGGGTGGGCCACGGCGCCACCGAGGCGCCCCGCGGCACGCTCTACCACCGCTACGAGCTGGCCGCCGACGGCACGGTGCTCGACGCGCAGATCGTGCCGCCCACGTCGCAGAACCAGGTGAGCATCGAGTCCGACCTGCGCGGCTTCGTGCAGGACCGGCTCCACCTCGACACCGAGGAGCTGACCCGGCAGTGCGAGCAGGCGATCCGCAACTACGACCCGTGCATCTCGTGCGCCACGCACTTCCTCGACCTCACCCTGGAGGGGAGGTGAGCCCGCTGGTCGTCGGCATCGGCAACGCGTCGTGCGGCGACGACGGGATCGGGCCGCTGGTGGCCGACCGGGTGGCGCAGCTCCGGCTGCCGGGCGTCGAGGTGGTCGTGCACGACGAGCCGCTCGCCCTGGTCGAGCTCCTCGACGGTCACGACGACGTGGTGGTCGTGGACGCGGCGCGCAGCCGGGACGGGGTGCCGGGCGCGCTGCACGTCGTCCGCGTCGGGTCCGCCCCCGTGGCCGACCGCGCCCGGGTCTCGAGCTCCCACGGGCTCGGGGTCGTCGAGGCGATCGAGCTGGCGCGGGCGCTGGGGCGGCTGCCGGCGCGGCTCACGCTGGTCGGTGTGGAGTCCGGCGGCGTGGACGTCGGGGCCCCGCTGTCGGCACCGGTCCGCGACCGGGCCGACGACGCGGTCCGCGCCGTCGTGGCGGCGCTCCCGACCACCACGCGGTGACGGCGCGGCCTCACCCCGCGGTGGGGAGCGGGATGCCGCCGGCGGCGCAGCAGGAGGGCAGCTCGCCGCGCAGCGCCTCGAGGGCGTGGGTCGCCTTGGTCAGGAAGCTGCTCTCGGAGGGGATGACGATGCGACGCGGGTGGTCCGCCCACGCCTCGAGCAGCCGCTCGTCGATCCGGGCCGCGGCGCGGGCGGTCTCGGTGCGCAGCGGGTTGACGTGGTTGTAGCCGTGCCCGGCCGGCGGGGTGCGCAGGTGGATCACGGCGTCGTACCGCGCCAGCTCGTCGGCGTGCCGGGTGCCGACCGAGGACCAGAACTCCTCGGGGCTCCCCGGCCAGTAGGCCAGCCCGTCCACGGTGCCCCGGTCGCACAGCACCAGGGCGGCGTTGTGGGTGTCGCCGATGACCTCCAGCTCGCGCTGGACGTGGAAGATCGCGCGCTGCGCGGCCCGTCGCCACTCCGGCTCGTCGGCGCGCGGGAACCCGCCCCCGAACACGATGCCCGCCGACTCGGCCAACGGGTGCACGTGCGGACAGAGCGACTGCCGGATCAGCTCCAGCAGGGCGGTCTTGCCCCCGCCCGGGCCGCCGGTCAGCACGACCCGGTGCCGGGTGTGGGTCTCGGTGCAGCGGCAGCTCACCGGCATGGGGTCGCTCCTCCCGGGGCCGGTCAGAGGAGGGCGAGGGCCCCGGCCGCCAGCGGACCGATCCAGGTGGCCAGCCTGGTCAGCGACTCGAGGAACGTCGAGCTCGCGGTCGCCAGCGCACCGGCCTTGTCCAGCCCCTTCACGAACGACTCGAGGTGCCCGGCGGCCTCCTGCTTGTCGCCGGCCTCGGCCAGGGCCCCGAGCCGGGCCTCGGCCTCGGTGCGCTCGGGGGTCGTGAGCCGCAGGTCCGCGACCGCCGCCCGCAGCGCCTCGATCTCGGCGGCCATGTCGGGGTCGGCACCGACCCGGCTGTCCACGACCACGTCGCGGCCGGCCACGTGCTGGCTGCCGCTGCCGACGTTCATGTTCCCCGACCCTGCGTTGACCGGGCCGGACACGTTGCCGAACCGGAAGGTGTCGTTCATCGCTGTCTCCTCTGGGTCTGCTGTCTCTGCCGCTTCCGGGCCGCCTTCGACATGCCCGTGCCGATGCCGGCCAGGACGCCGCCGCCCGCGAACAGGGCGAACCCGATGGCCAGCAGCGGGATGCCGGCGAAGCTCCGGTCGAAGGGCGTGGTGTCGGTCGGGTCGTTGACGCCGAAGCCGGAGAAGATCAGCGTCATCCAGATGCCGAACCCGACCAGGGCGACGATCGTGCCCAGGACCGCGAGCACCCGTCCGGGTCCGACGCCCTGGAAGATCTCGTCGGAGGAGTCGTAGTCGTTGGTGACCTCGACGTCGTAGGTGTCGCCGTGGTGGATGTCGCCGCCCGCGACGTACTGCGTCCCGCTGCCCACGTTCATCGCCCCGCTGCCGGCGTTCACCGGACCGCCCACGTCGCCGAAGTCGTACGACGTGGCGGGCCCCTCGCCGCCTCGCTGCGCGGGCATGCCGATGACACCGAACTGCAGGTCGACCTCGCCGAGGCGGAGCAGGTCACCGGTCTGCAGGGCGGACGCACGGGTGAGCCGCGCGCCGTTGACCCGGGTGCCGTTGGTCGAGCCGAGGTCCTCGAGGGTGACGGTCCCGCCGTCGCGGCTGACCGCGGCGTGGTGGCGGCTGACCGACGCGTCGTCCAGCACGATGTCGGCGTCCGTGGCGCGCCCGAGCGTGATCCGGCCGGGCCCGATGGTGAAGCTGCGCCCGGCCTGCGGGCCGCTGGTGATGACGAGCGCGGGCCACTCCTGCAGCGAGGTGCCCATGGCCACCTCCGGAACGGTCCTCCCGTGCCGGCGTGGTGTCGGCACCCGCCGCTCCACCTCCATGGTGCGCCCGATCTCCGCCGTTGTCAGCCCCGAACGGGACGGACGCATGATGGAGGTGTGACCGGAGTCCTGCTGGATCTCGACGGCGTCGTCTACGTCGGCGACGAGCCGGTGCCGGGCGCCGCCGAGGCCGTCGCCCGGCTCGGACGTCGGGGCGTCGCGTACCGCTACCTGACCAACACCACGTCCCGGCCGCGGCAGGCGATCGTCGACCAGCTGACCGGGATGGGCATCACGGCCACGGCCGAGGAGGTCCTCACCCCGGCCGTCGCCGCCGAGGCCTGGTTGCGGCACCACGAGGTACGCCGGCCGGCGCTGTTCCTGCCCCCTGCGACCGCCGCCGAGCTCGCCGGGCTGGACCCGCTCCCGGACGACGTCGAGGAGGGCGCCGGCGCGGTGGTCGTCGGCGACCTCGGCGAGGGCTGGGACTTCGCGACGCTCAACCGGGCCTTCCGGCTGCTCGCGAGCAACCCCGGAGCCCCGCTCGTCGCCCTGGGGATGACCCGCTACTGGCGTGCCGACGACGGGCTCCGCCTGGATGCGGGCCCGTTCGTGCGCGCCCTGGAGCACGCCATCGGCCGCACCGCCGTCGTCCTCGGCAAGCCGGACCCGGCGTTCTACGCGGCCGCCGTCGACGCCCTCGGCCTCGACCCGGGGCAGGTGGTGATGGTCGGTGACGACGTGCGCACCGACGTCGAGGGTGCCCAGCGGGCCGGCCTGGCCGGCGTGCTCGTGCGCACCGGGAAGTTCTCGCCGGCCGACCTCGAGGGCGACGTGGAGCCCGACGCCGTGATCGACTCGATCGCCGACCTGCCGCGCCTGGTCGCCGCGCTCGACGGGACGTGAGCGGTCAGCCGGCCGCGTCGATGCTGGTCGCGGAGACGCCGAGCACGTCGGGCAGCGCGTCGAGGTCCGCGAGCAGGTCCTCGGACACCGGGCCGGCCACGTCGATCGTCGCCACCGCCGCGGCGCCGCCGCGGAACACCCGGTTCTCCATGTGCTCGACGTTGAGCCGGGCCCGGCTCAGCCGGTCGAGCACGTGCGCGAGCACCCCGACCCGGTCGAGGTGGCGCACCGTGAGCGTCGCCGAGCCGATCCGGCTCGGCGTCAGGTTGACGCAGCTGCGTGCCTCGCCCTGCACGAACGCGTCGACGAGCTCGACCACGCCGGCGGCGACGGCGTCCTGGGCCTGCTGCGTGGAGGCGCCGACGTGGTGGGTCCCGACGACGCGCGGGTGCCGGGCCAGGGGTGAGCTCCACTCGGCCCGCCCGGTGCCGGGCTCGTCGGCGTAGACGTCCAGGCCGGCGCGGAGGTCGTGCTCGTCGAGAGCCCGGAGCAGCGCGCCCTCGTCGACCAGGTCGCCCCGCGAGGTGTTGAGCAGGATCGCCCCGCGCCTCATCCGGGAGAGGAACGCCGCGTCGACCAGCCCGGCGGTGTCGGCGTTCGACGGCAGGTGAAGGGTCACCACGTCGCAGGCGGGCAACAGGTCCTCGAGCGAGTCGGCCAGGTGGATGCGCAGGTCGGCGGCGCGGGTCTCGACCTCCGCGCTGCGGCCGGGTCGGGCCAGGGCCCGGAGGTCGATGCCGAACGCCGCGGCCCGCTGGGCGACCTCGAGGCCGATCGAGCCGAGCCCGATGATCCCCATCGTCGAGCCGAGCAGCCCGCGGGCCGCGCTGTAGGTCTTCTTGTCCCAGCGGCCGGCGCGCAGGTCGGCGGCGGCGTCCACGATCCGCCGGTCGATGGCGAGCAGCAGGCCCATCGTCAGCTCGGCGACCGCCGCGGCGTTGCGGCCGGGCAGGTTGGCCACCAGCACGCCGCGGGCCGCTGCCGCCTCGGTGTCGATGGTGTTCGTCCCGGCGCCCGCCCGGATCACCAGGGCCAGCCGGTCGGCGGTCTCGAAGACCTCGCCCCCCACCTTCGTGCTGCGCACCACCAGCACGTCGAACCCCGCGACCCGCCCCGCCAGGTCGGCCGCCCCGAGGCCCGGTTCGACGACACAGGTGTGGCCGCGCGCCTCGAGCTCGTCGACCGTCGTACCGCCGACCGAGTCGGCAAAGAGCACCCGCATCACGACCTCCGGTGAACGCCTGACTCCTGCCTCACCGTAACCGTCCGCGGCGTCGGGCGCGACGTGCTCCGGGTGCTCCCCACACGGGTGGCTCACCCGCTCCGGAGGATGTGGCGGCCCGACGGCGACGTCAGACTCACGCGCATGTCGACCGCCGCTGCCGCGCCCGTCCCGCAGATCTCCGACCAGCACGAGGCGCTGCGCCGCTCGTTGCCGTTCGCCGACGACCGCGACCTCGAGGACGCCTCGCGGGGTTTCGTGGCCCGGCTCGAGCCGGGCGTCGTGCGCGGGGCGGACGGGCGGGTGGTGTGGGACAACGACTCCTACGCGTTCCTGGCCGGGCCGGCGCCCGAGACCGCGAACCCGAGCCTGTGGCGCCAGTCCGGCCTGGTCGCGATGCAGGGCCTGTTCGAGGTCACCGAGGGCATCTACCAGGTGAGGGGGCTCGACCTGTCGAACATCACCTTCGTCGAGGGTGAGCGCGGGGTGATCGTGATCGACCCGCTCATCTCGACGGAGACAGCGGCGGCGGCGCTGGCGCTCTACCGCGAGCACCGGGGCGAGCGGCCGGTCACCGCGGTGGTCTACACCCACTCCCACGTCGACCACTTCGGCGGCGTCAAGGGCGTCACGAGCCAGGAGGACGTCGACGCCGGCCGGGTCGTCGTCGTGGCGCCGGAGGGCCTGGTCGAGCACGCGGTGGCGGAGAACGTCTACGCCGGCACCGCCATGGCCCGGCGTGCGGGCTACATGTACGGCGCGGCCTTGGAGCGCGGCCCCGCCGGCCAGATCGGCGCGGGCCTGGGGCAGACCACCTCGACGGGCTCGGTCACCCTGATCGCACCCACCCTCGAGATCACCACGACCGGGCAGGAGGAGGTCGTCGACGGGGTGCGCATGGTCTTCCAGATGGCGCCCGGCACCGAGGCCCCGTCGGAGATGCACTTCTGGTTCCCCGACCGCAGGGCGCTCTGCCTGGCAGAGAACGCGACGCACACCCTGCACAACCTGCTGACCCTGCGGGGCGCGCTGGTCCGCGACCCGCATGCCTGGGCGGGCTACCTGACCGAGGTGATCGACCTGTTCGGCCGCCAGGCGGAGGTGGCGTTCGCCTCCCACCACTGGCCGACCTGGGGCACCGAGCGGATCGTGGAGTTCATCTCCCTGCAGCGGGACCTCTACGCCTACCTGCACGACCAGACCCTGCGGATGCTGAACCAGGGACTGGTCGGCGCCGAGATCGCCGAGCGGATGCAGCTGCCGCCGGCCCTGGAGGCTGCCTGGCACACGCACGGCTACTACGGCTCGGTCAGCCACAACGTGAAGGCGATCTACCAGCGCTACCTGGGCTGGTACGACGGCAACCCGGCTCACCTGTGGCAGCACCCGCCCGTGGAGGCGGCGCGGCGGTACGTCGAGTTCATGGGTGGCGCCGACGCGGTCGTGGCCAAGGCGCGGGCGTCGTACGACGCCGGTGACCTGCGGTGGGTCGCCGAGGTGCTCGACCACGTCGTGTTCGCCGAGCCGGGCCACGCCGCCGCGCGGGAGCTGCTGGCCGCCACCTACGAGCAGCTCGGCTACGGCGCGGAGAACGGCACCTGGCGCTGCGTCTACCTCTCCGGGGCGACCGAGCTGCGCGAGGGCGGGTTCGGCACACCCGCGCAGGCCAGCTCGGCGGACCTGCTCGCCGCGCTCACCCCGCAGATGCTCTTCGACGCCCTCGCGATCCGGGTCGACGGACCGCGCGCGTGGGACGAGCGGCTGACGATCGACGTGGTCCTGACCGACACCGGGCAGCGGTTCCGCCTGCGGCTGGCGAACGGCGTCCTCACCCACAGCGCGGCGCGGCAGCCCGGCGCCGCCGACGCCACGCTGCGGCTGCCGAAGGCCTCGCTGGGCGTCCTCGCCGCGGGGGCCGTCGACGCCGCGACGCTCGACTCGGCGGGCATCGAGCTGACCGGCGATCCATCGGTGCCGGCGCGGCTGTTCGCGGTCCTGCAGGCCCCCGACCCGGACTTCGCCATCGTCACTCCGGACTGAGCTCGCTCGGGCCGACCGCCACAATGTGGCCATGCCGACCGAGGAGCTGGCGCTCGCAGCGCTCGAGTGGCTCGCCGCGTCGGGCCGCCCTGAGGGGGACGGGACCGAGTGGACCGGCACACCGGACCGGGACGCACCCGACCCGGACCTGTATGCGGGCGGCGCCGGCATCGTGCTGGCCTTCCTCGAGGCGCAGCGGCACTTCGACGACGACCGGTGGGGAGACGTGGCGGTGCGCGGAGCGCGCACGCTCGCGAGGCAGGTCGAGCACTGGGACCACGCCTCGCTCTACTTCGGCGCCACCGGGATGGCGTTCGCCCTGCACGCGGTGGCCGGGCAGCTGGGGGAGCAGGACGCCGAGGCGGCGGCCCGCCGGGCGCTCGACCGGGTGCGGGCCTCGTTCGACGGCGAGCGCTGGGGGCCGATGTTCGAGCTGATGGGAGGCAACGCAGGGATCGCGCTCGGTGCGTTGCGCCTCGGTGACGTCGGGCTCGCCGAGACGGCGGTGGCGCCGTACCTGCGGACGGCGGAGGCCACGCCGCACGGGGTCACCTGGGAGAACCGGGTCGGGCTGGCCGCCCGCCGGCACCACCTCTCGCACGGCACCCTCGGTGTTGCCTACGCGCTCGCCGCCACCGCCGACGCGACCGGACGCGCCGACCTGATGGACCTCGCGCTGGCCGGGGTGGCCGACGTGGTGGCGCGCGACGAGGCGGGGAAGCCGGGGTTCCTGGTCCCGCACTCCGACCCGCAGCAGCAGCACGAGGGGATCGAGCGGTTCAGCTACGGCTGGTGCCACGGTCCGGCCGGCGACGCCCAGGTGTTCCGGCTGCTGCGCCGGCTGACCCGCGACGAGCGCTGGTCGACGCTGGAGGACCGGTGCTGGCACACCGTCCGCGGGTCCGGTCTCCCGCGGCGGTTGCGGCCGGGCTTCTGGGACAACAGCGGGCGCTGCTGCGGCACGGCCGGCGTCCTCGCCCTCGCCCTCGACCGCGCGGTGGAGCGGGGCGACGGGCGTGACCTCGCCGACGTCCTGGTCCTGGACCTCGAGGCCCGCGCGACGGTCGACGCCGACGGTGCGCGCTGGTCAAACCACGAGCACCGCGCCGACCCGCCGGAGCTGGCACCGCGGCACGGCTGGGCGATGGGCAACGCCGGCATCGTGCGTGAGCTGCTGCGCCACGCCCGGGTCCTCGACGGCCGCGACCCGGCGTACGCCGTCGCGTGGCCCGACCACCCGCCCGCCGAGCGGACGAGGTGAGTCGTCACCCCGGGAGCGGGAGGTCGGGCAGGCTGCGCCAGCTGTCCGCGGGCGGAGCGGGCGCCGCCAGGTGACAGGTCCGGTCGGAGAGCCGACAGGTGAGGACGTCGCCCTCCGGCTGCGTGGACACCCCGAAGAGCGCGACGGTGTCGTCGTCGAGCCACTCGAAGGTCGTGAAGCACGCTCCCCACCGGCAATCCTCCGAGGGCTCGGGGTGGTACCCGGCTGGCAGCCGGAACCAGACGGACCGCCCGGTGACGGTGTCGAAGGCACGCGTCGGCGCCCCGCCCTCACCGGTCACGGGCACCAGCCGTGATCCCACCAGGCCGAGCAGCTGCCCGATCCCGTCCGTCGAGGTCCCGGTCCGCCGCGAGTCGCCGACCACCAGGCCCCGAGGCTGGCTCCTGAGGTCCGCGGCGTACGCCGCCGGCGTCGCTGCCTGGTGACCGCCGCTCTCGGCGTCGACCACGACCAGGCGCTCGTGCCAGTGACCGGGACGGTGCTCGACGGCAACGGTGACGTAGACGTGCTCGCCGACGACCCCGGCCAGGCTGCAGGAGGCGCGCCGGTGCGGGGCGCAGGCCGCGATCGGTTCGCGGACGATCTCCCGGCCGGAGTCCGTGTCGAGACCGACCAGCGTCCCCACCGTCCCCGGGTCGCACTCGAACCAGGCGACCAGGGAGCCGACGTTGGCGGACATGACCATGCCCTCCTCGGCGAGCCCCAGGTAGTGGCTGTGGGGATCGACGTCCCAGCTGCGGCCGCAGAGGTGCGCCGCGACCCGGGCCGGCTCGCCACCGTCGCTGAACCACAGCCGACCGTCCGTCGTCGTGAACACGAAGCCGTCGTCGGTCAGGTCGATGTGCTCGAACTCCCTGCCGGTGTCGAGGGCGAGGTCGCCGACGTGCACGATGCCGGCCCGCCGCCCGATGTCGCGGTACACGAGATCCCGGCGCGGCCCGTCCGGTGCAGAGTCGTCGGTCCGGTGGTGGTCGGTGTCGGGGCGGTTCACCGGCCCCTGGTCCCGGGTGGCCGGGCCGGTCAGGGCCAGGCCGACCGCGAGCGCGATCGCGACGACCACGGCCGCACCGGCGACCAGGACGGCGGTGAGCCTGCGCCGGCGCAGTCGTCGCTCGCCCAGGCCGACCAGATGGTCGATGTCGAGGCGGGCCGGGCCGACCTCGTCGATCCGCCGCGTCAGGGCGTCATGCAGGGTGGTGCTCATCGGGTCACCGCCTCGCCCTCGGGGAACAGCACGCCGGAGCCGGGACCCATGCGGTCGCGCAGCTTGCCCAGCGCGGTGGCGACCTGGCTCTTCACGGTGCCCACCGAGCAGCCCATCAGCTCCGCGGTCTCCGCCTCGGACAGGTCCTCGTAGTAGCGCAGCACCAGCGCGGCGCGCTGCCGCGGCGGCAGCTCGCGGACCTGCTGCCAGAGCACGCCGTGGGTGGTGAGCCGGTCGGTCTCGTCGCCGTCGTCACGCTCGGGTACGACGGCGACCGGCGGCTCGTGGAAGGACCTCCGGCGCCGCCACGAGATCGCCGTCGTCACGATCGTGCGTCGCACGTAGGCCTCGGCCGCCGCCGAGTCCCGCAGCCGCGGCCACGCCACGTAGACCTTCACGAGCGCCTCCTGGAGCAGGTCCTGGGCCAGCTGGTGGTCGCCGACGACGGCGTACGCGAGGCGCAGCAGCGATGTCGACCGGGCCTCGACGAGGTCCGCGAACGCCGAGACGTGCTGCTGGCTCCGTGTCGCCATGGCCGCTCCTCAGGCCGGTCACCGAATATCCTCTACCCCTGAGGACGCATCGAGCGAGCAGCGAAGTTGGACGGCCCGACCGGTCCGCTCAGGGGATCTCCGGGGGAGCGGGACCGGGGTGGTGGGCCACGATGTGCTCCTCGTGGTCGGTGTCGAGGGGACCCTCGTCGAGGCCCCCCTCGCGCGCCGGCAGGTCGAGCAGGCCGTGCGCCCGGCGCGCCTCCCGCACCCCCTGGGAGATGCTGTGCCACAGGTGGTCCTCGCCGAGGTCATCGAGCAGGCCCGAGCGCCGCAGTGCCCTGCGCACCGGCCACATCACGCGCACGAGGTAGAGGTCGACGTCCCGCTTGCGCAGGGCCGCCAGCAGGCCGGCCAGCGCGTCGGCGCTGGTCGTGTCCATCTGGTTGGTGGCCTCCAGGTCGAGCACGAGGGCACGGGTGCCCGGTGCGGACGCCACCAGGGCGAGCACGCTGTCGTGGACGGGAGCCGCGGTGACCCAGAAGATCGGCACGTCGATGCGCAGGACCATCACCCCGGGGTACGTCGGTCGCTCGGCGTGGTCACGCAGGCTTCCCCAGGCGGCCTTCTCGTCCGGCACCTTGCCCATCATCTCGACGTCGACGCGGCTGGACCGGAAGACCAGGCCCAGCACCGAGACCCCGACGGCCAGCAGGAGCCCGTTCAGCGGACCGAGCAGCACCACGCCCACGGCGGCCACGCAGGCGGCGACGATGTCGTTGCGGCGCACCCGGGCGTAGCGGCCCAGGGCCGGGAGGTCCATCAGCTTCCACACCGCGTTGACGACGATCGCGCTGAGCACCGCCCGGGGAAGGTCCGACAGGGCAGGCGCGATGGCCACGATCACGACGAGGGACAGCACGGCCGCGGCCAGCCCGGTCACCTGCGTGCGGCCGCGGGCGTCCACGGCGGTCGCCGTCTTGGAGAGGCTCCCGGCCACCCCGAGCCCACCGAAGAGCCCGCAGGCGACGTTGGCCGCGCCCGAGGCGACCAGCTCCTGGTCGGCGTCGATGCGGTAGTCCCCGCGGCCGGCGAACAGCCGGGCAGCGCTCAGGCCCTCCGCCAGGCCCACCAGGGCCAGCGCCGCGCCCGCCGTGAACAGGCTGACCAGGTCGCCGGCGTCGACCGTCGGCACGCCCGGTGTCGGCAGTCCCCGGGGGACGTGGCCGACCACCTCGACGCCACGCGCCTCCAGGTCCAGCGCCGCCGAGGTCACCAGACCGGCGAGCAGCACCAGCAGGCCCCACGGCAGCTTCGGCGCCACCAGGTAACCGCCGAAGAGGACCACCAGCGACACGGCCGACACGGCGACGGTCGTCAGGTCGGCGTCGCCACGGCCCAGGCTCGACCCGAGGGCGCCGACCCGCTCGACCACCTGGCCGACGGGCGTCGGCACCCCGAGGAGGTGTGGCACCTCGTTGAGGATGACCAGGATGGTCAGGCCGAGGACGAACCCGGTGACGATCGGCTTGGACAGGAACTCGGCCATCCACCCGATCCGGAGGAAGCCGGCGGCGACTAGCACCAGGCCGGAGCCCAGGGCCAGGGCCGCCGTGTAGGACGCCGCCTGCGCCGTGCCGGCCACCCCGAAGCTGGCGAGGAACGAACCGGAGAGGACGGACACGGTCGACACCGGCCCCACGACGAGCTGGCGGGACGAGCCGAACACGGCGTACGCGACGAGCGCCACCGGGACCGCGTAGAGGCCCACCTCGACCGGAGCGCCGGCGATCGACGCGTAGCCGAGCGCCTGCGGGACGGCGAGGGCCGCGACGACGGCCCCGGCCACCAGGTCCCCGCGCAGCCAGGCGCCCCGGTAGCGCGGCAGCCAGGCGGCGATCGGCATCCGGCGCCAGCGCTGGTCCGAGAGTGCCTGCGTGCCGTCGCTCATCCGGTCCACCCTGTCCGACCACCTGCGCGGAACGCTATCGGGACCCGGCGTCGGGCGGATCGTCTGCCGAGGGGGAGATGTGGCCGGTGGTCCGAGCCGGTCAGGTCCGGTCGGCCAGCTCGTCGGCGATCAGCGCGGCGTGCAGCGAGACCCGGATGTCCGGGTCGTCGAGGCGGGCGCCGAGCACGGACTCGATCTTCGCGAGTCGGGCGTAGAAAGCCGGACGGGACAGGTGCAGGCTCGCCGCCGCGTCGGACTTGCTGGCCGGGTGCCGGACGAGGGCCCGCAGCGCGTCGACCAGCGCGGTGCCGTGCTGCGCGTCGTACCGGCGCAGGGGGTCGAGCTCGCGGGCCACGAAGAGACCGAGGCGGTCGTCGTCGCCGAAGAGGGCGAGCAGCCCGCGCAGGTGCACGTCCTCCAGCCGGTGCACCAGCCGGTCGCCGGCGTCGGGGCGGACCGCGTCGGCGACCTGGCGAGACTCGCGCAGCTCGCGGTCGACCGTGCGCAGCGAGCTCGTCCCGCGGCCGGCGGCGACCACCACTGCGTGCCGCCGCGCGAGGTCGGCCGCCAGCCGCTCGACCGTCCGGCCCTCCGAGCTGGAGGGCCGGACCGCCAGGAGGACGCGCACGTCGTGGTCCATCTCGCTGACCAGGGCCGGGGTCCGGAGCTCGTGCGCGGCGCGCACCACCGCCGCGAGGACCTCGCCGCCCGACGCGCGGCGGGTGACGGCCCCGCTGCCGTCCATGGCCGGGCGCGGGCGGATCGTCAGCCCGACGTAGCTCCGCCCGGTGGTGGGGAAGCCCGCGAGCTCGCACCGGCGTACGACGTCCTCGGCGGTGGGGTCGCTCTGGAGGGCGAGCAGCAGCTCGTGGTGGGTACGCCGCACCAGGTTGTCGCGGTCGCGGTCGTGGAGCCGGTGCAGGGCCAGGGCGGCGGCCCCGCGCTCGACGACCGCGACCTGCCGCTGCGACGGCGGCGTCGGGGCCTGGAGCACCAGCCGGCCCCAGCCGCGCTCCCGCGGCCCGAGCCGGGTGACCAGCCAGCCCTGCTGCTCGTCCCACACGGTCCGGCCGGGCAGCGGGACCCGGCTCGACCGGGCCTGCCAGTCGTCGAGGAAGCCGGCCACGTCGTCGGGGCCGGCGAGGTAGTCGAGGACCTGGTGCTGCTCGCTCTCGAGGACGACGGCGGCGCCGGCCAGCCGTTGCACCGCGGTGAGGATCTCCGAGGGGTCCGCCTCGGCGAGGCTCAGCGCCGTGAACGTCTCGTGCACGCGCTCGGCGTCGCGGAGCTCGGCGAGCTGCTCGTCCACGACCCGCTCGCCCACGGCCTGGGTGATCGAGGCGAACCTCGAGACCCGCGCCAGCTGCACCAGGGGCAGCGAGAAGCGCCGGCACGCGTCCACGAGGGTCGGGGGGAGCTCGTCCTGCCAGCGCCGGCCCAGCTCGACCATCAGCCCGGCCGCGCCGACCTCGGCAAGGCTCTCGGCGAACGTCGTCAGGCCGCGCTCGTTCTCGGGCAGCGCGATGCCGGTGGTCAGCACGAGGTCGCCCTCGCGGAGCAGCGGCGCGATGTCGGCGAGCTCGGTCGCGTGCACCCAGCGAACCCGCCGGTCCAGCTCGTCCTCGCCGGCGAGCACGGTGGGCCCGGCCCCCCGGATCACCGGCATGCCCAGCACGTCGCGGACGGTCACGTCGGGCATCGGCCACTCCGGGCTCAGGACCCGACAGATCGTCGGGAATTGTTTCCTGATCGTACATTCTGTCGCCCTGCGCGACCGGGTCGACCGGCGAGGATGGACGCACGATCGAGGAGGAGAACCCATGACGAGCACGACCGTGACCCCCATCGGGCACTGGGCCGACGGCGCCCCCTTCGCCGGCGCGTCGGAGCGCGCCGCCGACGTGACCAACCCTGCGACCGGGCGCGTGACCGGCCGGGTCGCGTTGGCGAGCGAGGAGGACGCCCGGCACGTCATCGCGACCGCGGCCGCCACGGCCCGCAGCTGGCGGGAGACGTCGCTCGCCCGGCGTACGCAGGTGATGTTCGCGTTCCGCGAGCTGCTGAACTCCCGCAAGGAGGAGCTGGCCGCGATCATCACCGCCGAGCACGGCAAGGTCCACTCCGACGCCCTCGGCGAGATCGCCCGCGGCCAGGAGGTCGTCGAGTTCGCGTGCGGCATCTCGCACCTGCTCAAGGGCGGTCACTCGGCCGGCGCCTCCACCGGTGTCGACGTCCACTCGACCCGCCAGCCCCTCGGCGTCGTGGGCATCATCAGCCCGTTCAACTTCCCGGCGATGGTGCCGATGTGGTTCTTCCCCGTCGCGATCGCGGCCGGCAACACGGTCGTGCTCAAGCCCAGCGAGAAGGACCCCTCGGCTGCGCTGTGGCTCGCCGCGCTGTGGCAGGAGGCCGGCCTGCCCGACGGCGTCTTCAACGTCCTGCAGGGCGACAAGGTCGCGGTCGACACGCTGCTGCAGAGCCCCGACGTAGCGGCGATCAGCTTCGTCGGCTCCACCCCGATCGCGGAGTACGTCTACGAGCAGGCCAGCCGGCACGGCAAGCGGGTCCAGGCCCTCGGTGGCGCCAAGAACCACATGGTGGTGCTGCCCGACGCCGACCTCGACCTCGCCGCCGACGCGGCCGTGAACGCCGGCTACGGCAGCGCCGGCGAACGCTGCATGGCGATCAGCGTCCTCGTCGCGGTGGAGCCCGTCGCCGACGAGCTGGTGGCCCGGATTGCCGACCGCACCCGCACCCTCGTCATCGGCGACGGTCGCGAGGGCTCGGCCGGTGGTGGGGGAGAGTCCGACATGGGACCGCTCGTCACCCGCGCCCACCGCGACCGCGTCGCGGGCTTCGTGGAGTCCGGCCAGAAGGCCGGCGCGAAGCTCGTCATCGATGGTCGTGAGGTCGAGGCCCGCGGCGACGCGGACGGCTTCTGGCTCGGCCCGACGCTCTTCGACCACGTCACCCCCGACATGGAGATCTACACCGAGGAGATCTTCGGCCCCGTGCTCTCCGTGGTCCGGGTGGCGTCGTACGACGAGGCGCTGGCGCTGGTCAACAGCAACCAGTACGGCAACGGCACGGCGATCTTCACCAACGACGGCGGGGCCGCCCGGCGCTTCGAGAACGAGGTCGAGGTCGGCATGATCGGCGTCAACGTCCCGATCCCGGTGCCGGTCGCCTACTACTCCTTCGGTGGCTGGAAGCGCTCGCTCTTCGGCGACACCCACGCCCACGGCACCGAGGGCGTCCACTTCTTCACGCGCGGCAAGGTCGTGACCTCGCGCTGGATCAACCCGGCCGCCCGTCCCGAGGGCGGCCTCGAGCTGGGGTTCCCGCAGAATGACTGACACGCAGACCGCCCACGACGACGTCGCCCGCGCCTACGAGCTCGACCGCCGCCACGTCTTCCACTCCTGGTCCGCCCAGGCCGAGCTCGACCCGATGGTCGTGACCAAGGCCGAGGGCTCCTGGCTCTGGGACGGCGCCGGCAACCGGCTGCTGGACTTCACCTCGCAGCTGGTCTTCACCAACCTCGGCCACCAGCACCCGCGGATCGTGCGGGCGATCCAGGAGCAGGCGGCGACTCTCTGCACCATCGCCCCGTCCACGGTCAACAGCGCCCGCTCGGAGGCTGCGCGGCTGATCGCGTCGCACACCCCGGAGGGACTCGAGCGGGTCTTCTTCACCAACGGGGGCGCCGACGCCAACGAGCACGCGATCCGGATGGCGCGGCTGCACACCGGCCGGCAGAAGGTGCTCTCGCGCTACCGCAGCTACCACGGCGGCACCCAGCTGGCCATCAACGTGACCGGCGACCCGCGGCGGTGGGCCAACGACACCGCCTCGACCGGCACGGTGCACTTCTTCGGGCCGTTCCTCTACCGCAGCGCGTTCTCGGCCACCACCGAGGCGGAGGAGTGCGAGCGTGCGCTGGCCCACCTCGAGCAGGTCGTCGCCCTCGAGGGGCCGAGCACGATCGCCGCGATCGTGCTGGAGTCGATCCCGGGCACGGCCGGCATCATGGTCCCGCCGCCGGGCTACCTGCGCGGGGTCCGGGAGATCTGCGACCGGCACGGCATCGTGCTCATCGCCGACGAGGTGATGTCGGGCTTCGGCCGTTCCGGTCGGTGGTTCGCCGTCGAGCACGACCAGGTCGTCCCCGACCTGCTGACCTTCGCCAAGGGCGTGAACTCCGGCTACGTCCCGCTCGGCGGGGTCGCGATCAGCGAGCCGATCCACCAGACCTTCGCGCACCGTCCCTACCCCGGCGGCCTCACCTACTCCGGCCACCCGCTCGCCTGCGCGGCGGCCGTCGCCACCATCGAGGTGATGGAGGAGGAGCGGGTCGTCGAGCACGCCGCGGCCCTCGGCGAGGAGGTCTTCGGCCCCAGCCTGCACGAGCTCGCCGGCCGGCACGACTGGATCGGCGAGGTGCGGGGCACCGGTGTCTTCTGGGCCCTGGAGCTGGTGTCCGACCGGGCGACCCGCGAGCCGCTCGCGCCGTACGGCGGCAGCAGCCCGCAGATGGCGGCCGTCCTGAAGGCGTGCCGCGAGGAGGGCCTGCTGCCCTTCGCCAACTTCAACCGGATCCACGTGGTCCCGCCGCTCACCATCTCCGCGGAGGAGGCCCGGACCGGGCTGGACATGCTCGACCGGGCGCTGACGCGTGCGCGCTCGGACGGCTGACCGGGGCGGAGCGCGGACGATGCTCGCGTCGTCCGTGCTCCACCCGCTCTGGCTGGACTCACCGGAGCGGCCCGTGTCGCGGCCGGCCCTGACCGCGGCCGACGACGGCCTCACGGTCCCTCTGGTCGTCGTCGGCGGCGGCTTCACCGGGCTGTGGGCGGCGGTGCGCGCCAAGGAGCGCGACCCCTCCCGCGAGGTGCTGCTGGTCGAGGCCGACCGGATCGCCGAGCACGCCACCGGGCGCAACGGCGGCTTCTGCGAGGCCAGCCTCACCCACGGCGAGGCCAACGGACGGCAGCGCTGGCCCGAGGAGTACGACCAGCTCGAGCGCCTCGGGCTGCAGAACCTCGACGAGATCGCCGCCACCATCGAGCGGTACGGCATCGACTGCGGGTTCGACCGCTCCGGCACCCTCGCCGTCGCCACCCGCCCGCACGAGGTCGCGGCACTCGAGCCCGACGTACCCGGCTTCCTCGGTGCCGAGCAGGTACGCCGGGTCGTCGACTCCCCGACGTACCTCGCCGGGCGCGTCTCCCGCGACGACTGCGCCACCCTCGACCCGGCCCGCCTGGCCTGGGGACTGGCCCGCGTCGCCGAGGACCTGGGGGTGCGGATCGCCGAGCACACCCCGGTCGAGGGCGTCCGCACCGAACGCGGCCGGGTGGTCGTGGCCACGTCGCACGCGCAGGTGTTCGCGCAGCAGGTCGTGCTGGCCACCAACGTGTTCAAGCCGCTGCTGCGCCGGCTGCGGCTCTCGATCGTGCCCGTCTACGACTACGTGCTCGCCACCGAGCCCCTGACCGCCGCCCAGCTCGACCAGATCGGCTGGACCGACCGGGTCGGCATCTCAGACACCGGCAACCAGTTCCACTACTACCGGCTCACGCCGGACGACCGGATCCTGTGGGGCGGCTACGACGCGATCTACCACTACGGGCGCTCGGTCGACGCCGCCCACGAGGACCGGACGGCGAGCTTCGAGACCCTGGCCCGGCACTTCGCCGAGACCTTCCCCCAGCTCGCCGGCGTCCGGTTCACCCACCGCTGGGCCGGGGCCATCGACACCTGCACCCGCTTCTGCGCGTTCTTCGGCGTCACCCGCGGTCGGCGGATCGCCTACGCGACCGGGTTCACCGGCCTGGGCGTCGGGGCCTCCCGCTTCGGCGCCGACGTGATGCTCGACCTGCTCGCCGGAGCCGACACCGAGCGGACCCGGCTCACGATGGTGCGCACGCGCCCGCTGCCTTTCCCGCCCGAGCCGCTGGCCTGGCTCGGGATCCAGCTGACCCGCTGGGCGCTGGCCCGCGAGGACGCGACCGGGCGACGCAACCTGTGGCTGCGGGTGCTCGACCGGCTCGGGCTGGGGTTCGACTCGTGAGCACAGCGCACGAGAGGCTGTTGGCCGGGGACGTGCTGTCCGGGCTACCTCCGTCTCCCGGCGCGGCGGCGGGGGAGCGGCCCGCGACCGTGACCACGCCGTTGGCCACGTTCGGCGACCGTGAGGTCGGCCTCTGGGACATGGCGCCCGGCACGGACACCGACATCGAGGCCGACGAGGTCTTCCTGGTGCTGGCCGGATCCGGTGCGGTCATCTTCGCCGACGGCTCCCGGCTGGACCTGCGCCCCGGTGTCCTGGTCCGGCTGGTGGCCGGGGACGCGACCACGTGGGTGGTCGAGGAGCCGTTGCGCAAGCTCTACCTGGGGTGATCGCTGGCCGGCGGTTGCCTTGTTCCGGCGGCTGTTCCGGCGGTGGCCTTGCCGGCGGTGGCCTTGCCGGCGGTGGCCGGGCTTCTCCTCGGGCTGTGGCTCGCTGCTGGCTCGTGTGCGTCCCTCCGCCGCGGACCGCGCGCCGTCGCTTGCTTCGCTGCGGCGCCGCTCCTGTTCGCCTGTCCTTGCGGTTCGCTGCGGCGCCTCCGCTCGCTTTCACGCTCCTTGCGCGCGGTTCGCGGCTGCGGGCCGCGCCTGGCCGGCTGCCTCGTCCTTCGCCCCGTCCCTGCTGGGTGGTTGTCGATCCCTGAACGTGTTCGAGGCCTCGTCAGGCTTGCTCAGTCTCCTCGCTCGCGAGGGGGTGCCGAAAGGTCACAGACCGCATCGGATCGGGCCGGATGGTTGCGGTTGGTGACCAAACCGCAAGCCCGGGAGCCGACGTCGAGCGGAGCCCACCTCACCCGTAGCCAGCCAGGACCGCAACCGAAAGCAGTCCGAGAGCCGGGAGCGAACCGGGACCGAGGCCGGCGCCAGCCGTCAGGTCGGCCGCCGAGTGAGGTGTCGAATGGTCACAGACCGCATCGGATCGGGCCGGATGGTTGCGGTTGGTGACCAAACCGCAAGCCCGGGAGCCGACGTCGAGCGGGGCCCACCTCACCCGTAGCCAGCCAAGACCGCATCCGAAAGCAGTCCGAGAGCCGGGAGCGAACCGGGACCGAGGCCGGCGGCGACCGCGAGGCCGTTGCCGGCGCAGGTGTCGAATGGTCACAGACGGCACCGGATCGGGCCGGATGGTTGCGGTTGGTGACCAAACCGCGAGCCCGGGAGCCGACGTCGAGCGGAGCCCACCTCACCCGTAGCCAGCCAAGACCGCAACCGAGGCAGCCCGAGACCCGGGAGCGAACCGGGGACAGAAGCCGACGGCGTGCGAGGCCGTTGCCGGGGCAGGTGCCGAAAGGTCACAGACCGCATCGGATCGGGCCGGATGGTTGCGGTTGGTGACCAAACCGCAAGCCCGGGAGCCGACGTCGAGCGGAGCCCACCTCACCCGTAGCCAGCCAAGACCGCAACCGAAAGCAGTCCGAGAGCCGGGAGCGAACCGGGACCGAGGCCGGCGCCAGCCGTCAGGTCGGCCGCCGAGTGAGGTGTCGAATGGTCACAGACCGCATCGGATCGGGCCGGATGGTTGCAGTTGGTGACCAAACCGCAAGCCCGGGAGCCGACGCCGAGCGGAGCCCACCTCACCCGTAGCCAGCCAGGACCGCAACCGAGGCAGCCCGAGACCCGGGAGCGGTCCGGGACCGAAGCCGGCGCCAGCCGTCAGGTCGGCCGCCGAGTGAGGTGTCGAATGGTCACAGACGGCATCGGATCGGGCCGGATGGTTGCGGTTGGTGACCAAACCGCAACCCCGGGAGCAGACGCCGCTCGAAGACCGCCTCACCTGGAGCTGAGCGGGTCAGCCCTTCCGGATGACCAACCAGTCGATCTTTCCGCCGAGGTAGTCGCAGCCGACGCCCTCCCCGGAGCAGTCGAGCTTGCCGCCGATCATGAGCGGTCGCGTGTTGGCGATCCGGCCGAGCCGCCCGTGGACCTTCTTGCTGACCGCGTGCCGGGTGCCGGGGTCGAGCGTGATCCGCACGCTCCTCGGCCGTCGTTGGCAGCGGACCGTGTGCCACCGGCTGTCGTCGACGCGCCACGACTGCCGCCCGTTCACGAGCCCGACCCCCTTGCTCCGGCCGGTCTCGTCCCGGAAGAGGCAGGTCGGCCACCCCGAGTGCACCTCCAGCTTCCAGTACCCGCCCGGCTCGCCGGACTGGCCCTTCTGGACCAGGTTGCGCGAGCCCGTCCGCGTCTTGAACCTCACGGTTGCGGAGTACGGCCGGGAGTGGGGGTCGAGCAGGGGGTCGTCGGGGACCAGGACGAGCCGTTCGGGGTCGCGTTCGGTGCCCTTGCCGCCGAACCGGTAGCCGAGACCGGACTTGACGGGGACGCCCGTCTGCACCAGGTCACCGACGTCGCCGGTGAGGCCGTGGCCCGACGCGTCGACCATCGCGGTCGAGCCCGGCGGTTCGTTCATCTGCCAGTCGCCGACGACCGAGGCGGAGCAGGGTCCGGGCACCACCAGCAGCACCAGCGCCGTCGCCGGTCCCACGATGCCCCCCAGCACTCGTCTCATCACCCCTCCAGTGGCAGGGAAGCACGTTCGCGGCCGGAACCGCAGGCGCGGGTGACGCTGCATCAACGATTTGGGGTATCCCACGGCATTCCGGGCCGCTGCCCGGGCGTCGGACCCGGCCAACCCTCGTAGAGTCGACGACACGGGGTCCGGCGGGCCGGACGCCCCCGCGACGCACGGAAGGGGCCGACAGGTGAATGCCACCCCGATCCAGCTGGAGAACGTGCACGGCGCGCACAACTACCACCCGCTGCCGGTGATGGTGACCCACGGCGAGGGCGCGTGGCTCACCGACGACGAGGGCAACCGCTACCTCGACTTCCTCGCGGCCTACTCCGCGCTCAACTTCGGGCACCGGCACCCGCAGCTCGTCGCCGCCGCCCGGGAGCAGCTCGACCGGCTCACGCTCACCAGCCGGGCCTTCCACCACGACCAGCTCGGGCCGTTCTGCGACGAGCTGGCCGCGCTGACCGGCAAGGACGTGGTGCTGCCGATGAACTCGGGGGCCGAGGGCGTCGAGACGGCCCTGAAGCTGGCGCGGCGCTGGGGTCACGAGGTGAAGGGCATCCCCGACGGCACGGCGACCGTGATCGTCATGCACGGCAACTTCCACGGGCGCACCATTAGCATCGTCAGCTTCTCCGACGACCACGTGGCCCGGGCGCACTACGGTCCCTACACGCCCGGCTTCCGTGCGGTGCCGTACGGCGATGCCGAGGCGCTCGCCGCCGCGATCGACGACACCACCGCCGCCGTGCTCGTCGAGCCGGTCCAGGGCGAGGCGGGCGTGATCGTGCCGCCCCGCGGCTACCTCGGCGACGTACGCCGCCTCTGCACCGCCAACGACGTGCTGATGGTGGCCGACGAGATCCAGTCCGGCCTCGGGCGCACCGGCCGGACCTTCGCCTGCGACCACGAGTCGGTCGTGCCGGACGTCTACGTCCTCGGCAAGGCGCTCGGCGGCGGCATCGTGCCGCTCTCGGCGGTGGCTGCGGACCGCGAGGTGATGGGGGTGTTCACCCCCGGGAGCCACGGCAGCACCTTCGGCGGCAACCCGCTCGCGACCGCCGTCGGCCGCGCTGTCATCAGGCTGCTGGAGAGCGGGGAGCCCCAGCGTCGGGCCGCCGCCCTCGAGGCCACCCTGCGGGACGGTCTCGCCCCGCTGGTCGGCCGGGGGGTGCTCGCCGTACGCGTGCACGGCCTGTGGGCGGGCGTCGACCTCGACCCCGCGCTCGGCACCGGCCGCGACCTCTGCGAGGCGCTGGCCCGGCGCGGGGTGCTGGCCAAGGACACGCACGGCTCGACGATGCGGATCTCCCCGCCGCTCACCATCGAGGAGCGGGACCTGGTGTGGGGGCTGGGGCAGCTGGCCGGCGCCGTGACGGAGCTGGCCGGCGGCCGACGGCACGAGGACGGGCGTCCGGTACCCGGACCGACGCGCCCCACGAGCGATGTGACTGGCTCGTAACCCTCGAGTCGTGACAGGTTGCGTGTGGGACACGCAGGCGGTCCCGTCGGTCCGACCGGAGGTGTGCATGTCGTTCTCTCGCATTGCGATCGTGAACCGTGGCGAGGCCGCCATGCGGCTGATCCACGCAGTGAGGGAGATCAACGCCTCCGGCGCCGGCCCGATCCAGACCGTGGCGCTGCACACCGAGGGCGAGAGCGGCGCGATGTTCGCCCGCGAGGCCGACCTCACCCACGACCTCGGGCCCGCGTCGGCACGCCCCTACATCGACCTCGCCGTGCTCGAGCGCGCGCTGGTCGAGTCGGGCGCGGACGCGGTCTGGCCCGGATGGGGCTTCGTGGCCGAGGACCCGTCGTTCGTCGACCTGTGCGACCGGCTCGGGATCACCTTCATCGGCCCCAGCGCGGAGGCGATGCGCAAGCTCGGCGACAAGATCGGTTCCAAGCTGATCGCCGAGGAGGTCGGGGTGCCCGTCGCTCCCTGGAGCCGCGGCGCCGTCGAGACGCTCGACGGGGCGCTCGCCGCCGCCAAGGAGATCGGCTACCCGTTGATGCTCAAGGCCACCGCCGGTGGTGGCGGCCGGGGCATCCGGATGGTGGCCTCCGCCGCCGACCTCGAGGACGCCTACCAGCGCACCAGCGACGAGGCGCTGCGCGCCTTCGGCAACGGCACCGTGTTCCTCGAGCGCCTGGTGACCGGTGCCCGGCACGTCGAGGTGCAGCTGATCGCCGACGGCCACGGCACGGCCTGGGCGATCGGCGTGCGCGACTGCTCGATCCAGCGCCGCAACCAGAAGGTCATCGAGGAGTCGTCCTCGCCGCTGCTGAGCCTCGAGCAGGCCGACGAGCTCAAGGCCGCCGCCGAGCGGCTCGCCGTCGCGGTCGGGTACGTCGGTGCCGGCACCGTCGAGTTCCTCTACCACCCGGGGGAGCGCACCTTCGCGTTCCTCGAGGTCAACACCCGCCTGCAGGTCGAGCACTCGATCACCGAAGCCACCACCGACGTCGACCTGGTCAAGGCGCAGATCCACGTCGCGGCCGGCGGCCGCCTCACCGACCTGTACGCCGAGAAGCCGGGCGAGGCGGGGCACGCCGTGGAGGCCCGCCTGAACGCCGAGGACCCGGACCGCGACTTCGCGCCGGCGCCCGGCCGCATCGTTCGCCTCGACCTGCCGTCGGGTCCGGGGGTCCGCGTCGACACCGGCGTCGCCGAGGGCGACACGATCCCGCCCGACTTCGACTCGATGATCGCCAAGATCATCGCCTACGGCCGCACCCGCGACGAGGCGCTCGCCCGGCTCCGCCGGGCCATGACCGAGACCACGGTCGTCATCGAGGGCGGCGCCTGCAACAAGAGCTTCGTGCTCGACCTGCTCGCCCAGCCCGAGGTGGTCGACGGCACCGGCGGCTGGGCCGACACCAGCTGGATCGACCGGGTCCGCGGCGAGGGCCGGCTGGTCGCCCAGCAGCACGCCGGGATCGCCGTGGTCGCCGCCGCGATCGAGGCGTACGCCGACGGCCTCGACCTCGAGGTCGCCCGCCTGCTCGAGACGGCCCACGGTGGCCGCCCCCAGGCCCAGCACCAGACCGGCCGGCCCGTCGAGCTCAAGCTGCGCGGCACGACGTACCAGGTCTCCACGGTCAACACCGGCCCCTCGCGCTACCGCGTCACGGTCGCCGCCGGCACCAGCCGGCAGACCGTCGACGTCGAGCTGGAGCGGATCGACCAGTTCCACCGCCGGCTCGTGGTCGGCGGGCGTCGCCACCACGTCGTCACCGCCACGCACGGCCCCAGCACCCTGGTCGAGGTCGACGGCGTCGCCCACCGGGTCAGCCGCGACGAGGGCGGCGTGCTCCGCTCGCCGGCGCCCGCCCTGGTGGTCGCCACCCCGGCCGCGGTCGGCGAGGAGGTCGAGGCCGGCGCGCCGGTCCTCGTGCTCGAGTCGATGAAGATGGAGACGGTGCTCCACGCGCCGTTCGCCGCCCGCGTCAAGGAGCTGCTGGTGATCACCGGCAGCCAGGTCGAGACCGGTGCCGCGCTGGTCAAGCTCGAGCCCGTCGGCGACGGTGCCGAGGAGGCGGTCGTGGCCCCGGAGGGGCCGGCGCTGGACCTGCCCGGTCCCGACGACGGCCAGTCGGCCCAGGTGCGCGCGGCGCGCGCCCTCGAAGGCCTGAGCGCGGTGCTGCTCGGCTACGACCTGCCGCCGCAGGACCAGGACGCCGTGCTCCGTGACTACCTCACCGCCCGTGAGGAGCTGCGCGCGCAGGGCGTCCCGGTCGTCACCGACGAGATGGAGCTGCTCGGCACGTTCGCCGACCTCGCCGAGCTGAGCCGCAACCGGCCGTTGGACGAGGAGCGCCACACCGAGCTGCGGGTGCACAGCTCGCGCGAGCACTTCCACACGTTCCTGCAGAGCCTCGACGTGGAGCGCGGCGGGCTGCCCGACGAGTTCCGCGACCGGCTGCTGCGGGTGCTGCGGCACTACGGCGTGGAGGACCTCGAGCGCACGCCCGCGCTCGAGGAAGCGGTGTTCCGCATCTTCCTGGCCCAGCAGCGGTCCGCGCCCGAGGTGGCGCTGGCGTCCGCGGTGCTCGGTCGCTGGATCGAGGAGCCGCCGCCCTCCGGCGACGAGGCCCCCCGCGCCCGGCTGCTGCTCGAGCGCCTCGGCCGGGCCACCCAGCTGCGCTTCCCGGTCGTGGGCGACCTGGCCCGCAGCGTCCGGTTCCGCTGGTTCGACCAGCCGTCGGTGGACGCCGAGCGGGCCGACGTGCTCGCCGGTGTGCGCGACGAGCTCGCGGCGCTGGTGGCCGACGGTGACCTCACCGACCGCGCCGACCGGATCGAGGCGCTCGCGGCCATCCCCGAGCAGATCGTCCGCTTCCTGGCCGAGCGGCTCGAGGGCGGCGTGCCCGCCCGGGAGCCGATGCTCGAGGTGCTGGTGCGCCGGCACTACCGCGACTTCGACCTCCACGACCTCCGCACCATCGAGAACGGTCGGCCCTTCGTCGTCGCCGACTACACCCTCGACGACCGTCCCACCCGCGTCGTCTCGACCGTGGGCACGATGGCCGAGCTGGGCGACCCGTCCGGTGGCCTGGCCACCGCGGTCGCGACCCACCTCGCGGAGCGGCGTACCGGCGACGAGGCCGTCGTCGACCTCTACCTGCACTGGCCGGAGGCGCCCGAGTCCGCCGACGCGGCGAGCGAGCAGCTGCGGCCGCTGGTCGAGGCGCTGCCGTTCGCCCGCGACGTACGCCGCGTCTCCGTCGCGGTGTGCGCGGGCGGGAGCCGGCCGGTCGGCTACTACGCGTTCCGGCCCACCGAGGACGGCACCGTCGCCGAGGACGACCTGACCAGGGGCGTGCACCCGATGGTCGGCCGCCGCCTGAACCTGTGGCGGCTGCGCAACTTCCACGTGACCCGCATCGAGGCGCCCGAGGACGTGCTGCTCTACGAGTGCGTCGCCCGGGAGAACCCCGCGGACCGGCGCCTCGTGGCGCTGGCCCAGGTGCGCCAGCTCGCCGTGGTCCGCGACGAGGACGGCGTGGTCACCGGCCTCCCGCACGCCGAGCGCGCGGTGGAGAACTGCCTCGAGGCGATCCGGCGGGCCCGGGTGGCCCGCGGCACGGCCGGCGCCAAGCTCGACATGAACCACGTGTGGGTCCACGTCTGGCCGGTCGTCGACATCGACGAGAGCGGCCTCAAGGCGCTCGGCAACAAGATCCGCCCGCTCACCGACGGCGCCGGCATCGAGGAGGTGCTCGCCCAGGGCAGGGTCGCCACCCCGGACGGCGCGCCGGTCCCGGTGGTCGTGCGCTTCGGTGCCCAGCCCGGCGCCGGGGTCGTCTCCTCGATCGAGGAGCCGCCGACCGAGCTGCTGCGCCCGCTGGACGACTACGCGGCCAAGGTGCTGCGGGCCCGCCGGCGCGGCCTGGTCTACCCCTACGAGCTCGAGGCGGTGCTCACCGGTCCCGGCGGCAGCTCGGTCGAGCACGACCTCGACGACACCGGCGTGCTGGTGCCGGTCGACCGTCCCCGCGGCCTCAACAAGGCCGGGATCCTGGTCGCGGTCGTCACCACGCCCACGCCGCTGCACCCCGAGGGCGTCACCCGGGTCGTGCTCTGCGGCGACCCGACCAAGTCGCTGGGCTCGGTCTCCGAGCCCGAGTGCCTGCGGGTGATCGCGGCGCTCGACCTCGCCGAGCGGATGCAGGTCCCCGTCGAGTGGTTCGCGCTCTCGGCCGGTGCCCGGATCTCGATGGACTCCGGCACCGAGAACATGGACTGGGTCGCGGCGGCGCTGCGCCGGATCGTGGAGTTCACCCAGGCCGGCGGCGAGATCAACGTCGTGGTGGCCGGCATCAACGTCGGCGCGCAGCCGTACTGGAACGCCGAGGCGACGATGCTCATGCACACCAAGGGCATCCTGGTGATGACGCCGGACAGCGCCATGGTGCTCACCGGCAAGCAGTCGCTGGACTTCTCCGGTGGCGTCTCCGCCGAGGACAACTTCGGCATCGGCGGCTACGACCGGGTGATGGGTCCCAACGGCCAGGCGCAGTACTGGGCGCCGAACCTGGCGGGCGCCTTCGAGGTGCTGATGGCGCACTACGAGCACACGTACGTCGTGCCCGGCGAGTCGTCTCCGCGCCGCGCGCCCACCACCGACGACGTGGAGCGCGACATCTCGTCGTACCCCCACGACGCCGAGGGCAGCGACTTCCGCACCGTCGGCGAGATCTTCTCCTCGGTCACCAACCCGGACCGGAAGAAGGCGTTCGACATCCGCACCGTGATGCGGGCCGTCGCCGACCAGGACCACCCGACGCTCGAGCGCTGGGCCGGCATGGCCGACGCCGACACGGCCGTGGTCCAGGACGCCCACCTCGGCGGCCACCCCGTCTGCCTGCTCGGCATCGAGTCGCGGCCGGTGCGCCGGCGCGGCTTCCCGCCCACCGACGGTCCCGACACCTACACCGCGGGCACGCTGTTCCCGCGGTCGTCGAAGAAGGCGGCGCGGGCGATCAACGCCGCGAGCGGCAACCGGCCGCTCGTGGTGCTGGCGAACCTGTCGGGCTTCGACGGGTCGCCGGACTCGATGCGCAACCTGCAGCTGGAGTACGGCGCCGAGATCGGCCGGGCGATCGTCAACTTCCGCGGCCCGATCGTGTTCTGCGTGATCTCGCGCTACCACGGCGGCGCGTTCGTGGTGTTCTCCAAGGCGCTCAACCCGAACATGACGGTGCTGGCGCTCGAGGGCTCCTACGCCTCGGTCATCGGTGGGGCGCCCGCGGCCGCGGTCGTCTTCACCGGCGAGGTCGAGAAGCGGACTGCCGCCAGCCCCGCCATGGTCGAGCTCCAGGCCCGGATCAGCGAGGCGACGGGCGCCGAGCGCAGCGCGCTCGTCGTCGAGCAGGCCGAGCTGCGGGCCGCGACCCGCGCGGAAAAGATCAGCGAGGTGGCGGCGGAGTTCGACGGGATCCACAACATCCACCGCGCCGTCGAGGTCGGCTCGGTCGACGCGGTGATCCCCGCTGCGCGGCTGCGCCCGGAGATCATCGCGGTCATCGAGAGGCACGCACGCGGGGAGGGCTGACGGCTGAGCTTCGAAGAGTGCCCACGGCCCGGGTCGGGCGGTGGGTGAGCCACCGTTCGCGTCGGCGGAATGGTGGCCAGCTCACCGCCCGCTCCTGATGCCCGGGTCGGGCGGTGGGTGGGCCACGGTTTACGTCGGCGGAATGGTGGCCAGCTCACCGCCCGCTCCTGATGCCCGGGTCGGGCGGTGAGTGAGCCACCGTTTACGTCTGCGGAATGGTGGCCAGCTCACCGCCCGCTCCTGCGCGCGCGGCCCCGCTCACCCGCGGCGGGTGATGACGGGGCCGGCCGGCTCACCGAAGGTGGAGCCAGTGCGCTCCGCCGCGAGGGCGGGCGTCGAGGAGGTCGGCATGGGCACGCACGAGGCGTACGAGGACTCGACGAAGGGTGCCTGGGCAGACGTCGTCAGCACCTTCGCCGGCGTGATCCTGCTGGTCGCGGGCGGGTTCGGGATGATCCAGGGTGCGTCCGCGGTCGCCAACGACGACCTCTACTCCCAGGGCAGCGACTACCTCTACCAGTTCGACATGACGGCCTGGGGGTGGGTGCACCTCGTCCTGGGCGCCATCGGCGTCCTGGTCGCCGTGGGCATCCTGATGCGGAAGTCGTGGGCCTTCGTCTCCGGGATGCTCGTGGCCGGGCTGTCGATGCTGACGAACTTCGCGTTCATCCCGCACTACCCGTTCTGGGCCATCACCCTCATCGCGCTCGACGTGCTCGTGGTCTGGGCGCTCAGCAACCAGCTGGGGCACGCGGACTGAGCGGGCCGCGTCCGCGTCAGCAGATCCGCGGCAGCTGCTCGCCGATCGGCAGGTCCACGACCCGTTGGGCCCCGAAGCCGGTCCGGGCCGAGACCATGCCGGGGTGGCTCTCGACGCACTCGCCGATCACGGTGGCGCCGGCTCCGGCCGGGTGTGCGCGCATCGCCGCCAGCACCTCCTCGGTCCGGTCCCGCGGCACGAACGCGAGCAGCTTGCCCTCGTTGGCGACCTGCAGCGGGTCCAGCCCGAGGAACGCGCACGCGTTGGCGACCACCTCGGGGACGGGCAGGCTCCGTTCGTCGAGCGCGATGCCCACCCCGGACGCGCGGGCGATCTCGTTGAGCGACGTGGCGACCCCGCCGCGAGTGGGATCGCGCAGCACGTGCAGGTCCCTCGTGACCGCGAGCATCGCCGCGACCAGACCGCCGAGCGGCTGGCTGTCGCTGCGCACCTCCGTCCCGAACTCCATCCCCTCGCGCACGCTCATGATCGCGACCCCGTGCACGCCGATGTCGCCGCTGACGATGACCACGTCACCCGGCTCGGCGCGGTCGGGCCGGATGTCGACGCCCTCCGGCACGAAGCCGATGCCGGCGGTGTTGATGTAGATCCCGTCCCCGTGACCGGACTCGACGACCTTGGTGTCGCCGGTGACGACGCGGACACCCGCACGCCGCGCGGCCTCGCCCATCCGCTGCGCGACGACGCCGACCCGGGCGACGTCGGTGCCCTCCTCGAGGATGAACGCCGCGGAGAGGAAGAGCGCCTGCGCGCCGCTCATCGCGAGGTCGTTGACGGTCCCGTTGACGGCCAGGTCGCCGATGCATCCGCCGGGGAAGAAGAGCGGGCGCACCACGAAGGAGTCGGTCGAGAAGGCCAGCCGCCCGTGGGGCACCTCCAGCACCGCGGAGTCGCCGAGCTGCTGCAGCGAGGCGTCGGCGAAGCTCGGCAGGAACACGTGCTCGACCAGCTCCCCGGACATCGCCCCGCCGCCGCCGTGGCCCATCACGATCGTCGGGCTGTCGCGCAGCGGCAGGGGACAGGTCCAGCCCTCCAGCGTCAGCTCAGCCAACGGAGCTCACCTCCTGCGGGCCGGCCGCGCCCGGCACCTGCAGCCGCCGGTAGAGGTGGTACGCCGCGCACGCGCCCTCGCTCGACACCATCGTGGCCCCGAGCGGGGTTCTCGGCGTGCACGTCGTACCGAACGCGGAGCACTCGTGGGGCTTGATCAGCCCCTGCAGCACCTCGCCGCTGCGGCACACCGCCGACTCCTGCGTGTGGATGTCGCCCACCCGGAAGCGTTCCTCGGCGTCGTACTCGCGGTAGCGCTCCGAGAGCCGCCACCCGCTCTGCGGGATCATCCCGATGCCGCGCCAGGACCGGTCGACGACCTCGAAGACGTCCTCCAGCATCCGGATCGCGACCGGGTTCCCGTCGGCCGAGACGACGCGCGGGTAGGCGTTCTCGACCTCGTGCCGGCCCGCCTCGAGCTGGTGCACGGCGCGCCGTATCCCCTCGAGGATGTCGAGCGGCTCGAACCCGGTCACGACGATGGGTACGCCGAACCGCTCCGCGAGCGGCGGGTACTCGCCCGTCCCCATGACCGTGCACACGTGACCGGCGGCGAGGAAGGCCTGCACCCGGCAGTCGGGCGAGGTCATGATCGCCTCGATCGCGGGCGGCACGCGGACGTGGCTGACCAGGAGGCTGAAGTTCTCGATCCCGAGCCTCCTCGCCTGGTGGACCGTCATCGCGTTCGGCGGCGCGGTCGTCTCGAAGCCGATGCCGAAGAACACGACCTGCCGGTCGGGGTTCTCGCGGGCGATGGTGAGCGCGTCGAGCGGGGAGTAGACGACCCGCACGTCGCCGCCTGCGCTCTTGACCCGGAACAGGTCCCGGTCGCTGCCGGGGACCCGGAGCATGTCGCCGAAGGAGCAGAAGATGACATCGGGCCGCGCCGCGATCTCGAGCGCCTTGTCGATCACCTCGAGCGGGGTGACGCAGACCGGGCAGCCGGGGCCGTGGATGAGCTCGATGCCGTCGGGCAGCAGCTGGTCCAGCCCGTGCCGGATGATCGAGTGCGTCTGGCCACCGCAGACCTCCATCAGCGCCCAGGGACGGGTCACCGTCGCCCGGATGTCGTCCAGCAACCGGGCGGCCAGCGCCGGGTCCTGGAACTCGTCGAGGTACTTCACGACAGCCCTCCTCCTCCGGCCGCGTCGCGGTCCGGGCGGGGGAGTCCCGCCTGCTCCGCCGCCCGCCCCCACTGGTCCCCGAACTCCGCGTCCAGCTCGCCCAGCTGCCGGAAGAGCGCGAGCGTCTCGAGCGCGGACTGCTCGTCGAGCCGCTGCAACGCGAACCCGACATGCACGATGGTGTACTCGCCCACCTCGAGGTCGGGCACGTACTCCAGGCAGACCTCCTTGATGACCCCACCGAAGTCGACCTGCGCGACCCTCGTCCCGTCGCGCTCGGTGATCTCCAGGACCCGGCCCGGCACGGCTAGGCACATGGTGTCTCCTTCCGGCGGTGCGCGAGCACCGCGACCTGTCCGAGCGCGAGGCCGGCGTCGCTGGGCGGGACCCGGCGGTGCCGCAGCACCTCGAAGCCCTGTTCCGACAGGGCGCGGGCGCAGCCGGCGGTGAGTGCGGCGTTGAGGAAGACCCCGCCGCTGAGGGTCGCCCGGCCCAGTCCGGTCTCCTCGCGCAGCCGGGTGAGGACGGCGACCACCAGGTCGACCACGCCGTGCTGGAAGCGGGCGGCCACCAGCGCCGCCGGGACGCCGGCGAGCACGTCGGCGGCGACGGCGGCGACCACGGGACCCGGGTCGAGGGCGCCGTCGTCCAGCCCGAACCGGTAGCCGCCGGACACGCTCGCCCCGCGCGCGACCGCCTCGAGCTCCATGGCGGCCTGGGCGTCGTACCCGACCCGGTGCCGGATGCCGGCGATCGAGGCGACGGCGTCGAAGAGCCGCCCCATGCTCGAGGTCGGCACGCACCGCAGGCCCGTGGTGAGCTGCCGGTCCAGGAGGGCGAGCTCGTCGTCGGTGCAGGCCCGGACGGACGGGATCCGGTCGTCCCAGTCGAGGCCGGCGCTGCGCAGGTGGGACAGCGCCGTCCGGCACGGGTTGCGGACCCCGGCGTCGCCGCCGGGGAGGGGCACGTAGGCGAGGTGGGCGACGCGCGAGTACGCCGCGTAGTCGGCCACCAGGAACTCGCCGCCCCACGCCGCGCCGTCGTCGCCGTACCCGGTGCCGTCGAACGCGATGCCGAGCACCCGCGTGCCCGTGGGGACGCCGTGCTCCACCATCGTCGAGGCGACGTGCGCGTGGTGGTGCTGCACCTCGAGCACCGGGCGGCCGTCGGCGTGCGCGCGGGCCCACCGGCGGGAGCGGTACGCCGGGTGCCGGTCGGCCGCCAGCGTCTGCGGCACCACTCCGGTGATCGTGCCGAGGTGGCTGACGGCCCGGTCGAAGGAGTCGAGGGTGGCGACGTCGTCCATGTCCCCGACGTGGCCGGAGAGCCAGGCGAGACGCCCCTCGGCGAGGCAGAAGGTGTTCTTCAGGTCGCCGCCCACGGCCAGCGCTGCGGGCGCGTCGAAGGGCAGGTGGAGGGGGAGCGGGGCGTGCCCGCGCGAGCGCCGGACGGGCGATTCCTCGCCGTCGACGACGCGGCTGACGGAGTCGTCGCACGGCACGTGGATGGGACGGTCGTGCCCGAGCCACGCGTCCGCGACGGCCGCGAGGCGGGTGCGGGCCTCCTCGTCGTCGGTCACGATGGGCTCGCCGGTCAGGTTGCCGCTGGTCATCACCAGGGCCGCGGGCCCGGGTGGGTCACCGGGAAGGCCCAGCAGCAGGTGGTGCAGGGGCGTGGACGGGAGCATCACCCCGAGGTCGGCGCTGCCGGGGGCGACGGCGTCGGCCACGGGTGCGTCGGCTCGGCGGCGGGCGAGCACGACGGGCCGGGCCCGGCTGGCGAGCACGGCTCGCTCCGCACCGTCGAGGTGCACCAGCCGCTCGGCGTCCTCGAGCGTGCGCACCAGGAGGGCGAACGCCTTGTCGCCACGCTGCTTGCGCTTGCGCAGCGTGGTGGTGGCCTGCTCGCTGGTGGCGTCGCAGACGAGGTGGTAACCGCCGACGCCCTTGACGGCGACCACGGCCCCGTAGGCGACGAGACGTCGCGCCTCGGCCAGCGCCGCCTCGTCGTACGTCGTGTCGCGACCGGGTCGGGTGAGGAAGAGCCGGGGGCCGCAGCCGGGGCAGCACACCGTCTGGGCGTGGAAGCGACGGTCGGCGGGATCGGCGTACTCCGTCGCGCAGTCGGCGCAGAGGGGGAAGCCGGTCATCGTCGTCGTGGGCCGGTCGTAGGGGAGCGCCGTGGTGATCGTGAAGCGGGGCCCGCAGCTCGTGCACGTCACGAACGGGTGCCGGTGGCGGCGGTTCCCGGGGTCCAGCAGGTCTGCGAGGCAGTCGTCGCACACGGTGACGTCGGGGGAGACGAAGGTGCGACCGGCACCGGGCTCGGAGTCCTTGATCGTGAACGACGTGCCGCCCTGCGCCGGCAGCACGACGACCTCGACGCCGGTCACGGACGCCAGCGGCGGTGCCTCCCCGGCCACCCGGTCGCAGAAGGCGCGCACGTCCGCAGCCGCACCCTCGACCTCGACGACGACCCCGTCCGCGCTGTTCCACACCGCGCCGGCCAGGTCGAGGGAGCGGGCGAGCGCGTAGACGTGCGGCCGGAAGCCCACGCCCTGGACGACGCCGCGAAGGGTCACGCGGCGCCGCTCGCGCGGCGTACGTACGGTCGTTCCCGTCATCGAATCGTCGCATCCTGCGGCTGGCTTGGTGGCCTCGCAATCTACGACTCCCGGATCCGCGGCACCAGAGTCCTGAGGCACCTACCCGACTCTGAGGACTTCCGTGACCGGGCCTGCGCCCTTGCCGAGCGCGCGTGGTGACCCACTGGCCCGGGCGGACATGATGACGTCCATGACCGATGTGGAGGTCGCTGTCATCGGCGGCGGACAGGCCGGCCTCGCGACCGCGTTCCACCTGCGCCGGTCCGGCCTGGTCCCCGGGCAGGACTTCGTCGTCCTCGATGCCGCCGGGCAGCCCGGGGGAGCATGGTCCCGCATGTGGGAGGGGTTGCGGCTCTTCTCACCGTCGGCGTACTCCTCGTTGCCCGGCTGGATGATGCCGGCGTGGGACGACGCCGTGCGCGGCTTCCCGCCGCGCACGCACGTCGTCGATTACCTCACCCGCTACGAGGAGCGGTACGGGCTGTCGGTGCTGCGACCGCACCGGGTCGCGCGGGTCACCCGCGCGGACGACGACCCCGGTGGGCGCCTCCTCCTGGACGCGGACGGGCTGACGGTCGCCGCTCGGTCGGTGGTCTCGGCCACCGGCACGTGGGAGCAACCCTTCTGGCCCGCCTACCCGGGCACGGACGTGTTCGCGGGCCGCCAGTTGCACGCTGCGGACTACCGCAGCCCGCGCGACTTCGCCGGGCAGCGGGTCGTGGTCGTCGGCGGCGGCAACTCGGCCGCGCAGGTGCTGGCGGAGGTCTCGACCGTCGCGGACACCCTGTGGGTCGCGCCACGGCCGCCGCGGTTCCTGCCCGACGACGTCGACGGTCGAGCGCTGTTCGCAGCGGCGACGGCCCGCATCCGGGCGCTGCGCGAGGGCCGCGACCACCCCGGCGTCGGCGGGCTCGGCGACATCGTCATGGTCGCCGCCGTGCGCGACGCCCGCGACCGGGGCGTGCTCGAGGCACAGCCGATGTTCTCGCGGCTCACCCGCACCGGTGTGGCCTGGCCCGACGGCAGGGAGTGCCCCGCCGACGCGGTCATCTGGTGCACGGGGTTCCGGCCCGCGCTGCGCCACCTCGCCCCCCTCCGGCTCCGCCACGAGGGTGGGCGCGTCGCCGTGGGTGGGCCCGCCGGCACGCAGGCCGTGGGGGAGCCGCGCCTGTTCCTCGTGGGGTACGGCGACTGGACCGGACCCGCCTCGGCGACCCTGATCGGTGTCGGCCGCTCGGCGCGGGACACGGTGGGCGTCGTCGTCGATCTGCTGGCCGGCTCGTGACGCAGGGTCGGTAGGGTCGCCGTCCCGACCGCCGGCCGCCGACGCGTGTGCCCGACGACCTTGCGAGGAGCCCGTACGCCGATGCGCACCCTGACCTACCTCGTCGCCACCACCCTGGACGGGTTCATCGCGGGGCCGGACGGCGCCGACCCGACCGCGCCGGGAGGTTTCTGGCCGATCACGGAGGACTACGTCGGCCACCTGGTCGCGGAGCTGCCCGAGACGCTGCCGTTCCTGGCGCGCGAGGCGCTCGGTGTCTCCGCCGAGGGCACGCGGTTCGACACCGTCATCGAGGGGCGTCGCTCCTACGAGCTGGGGCTCGCGGCCGGCATCACCAACGCCTACCCGCACCTGCGTCACCTGGTCTGCTCGACGACCCTGACCAGCAGTCCCGACCCTTCGGTCGAGCTGGTCACCGGCGACCCGGTGAGCGCCGTGCAGGACCTCAAGTCCCAGCAGGGCTCGGGGATCTGGCTCGTCGGCGGAGGTGACCTGGCCGCCAGCCTGCTTCCGGAGATCGACGAGATCGTGCTCAAGCTGAGTCCGCTGACGATCGGGTCCGGGATCCCGCTCTTCGGTCGCAGCGCGGCCTTCGACCCGCAGACCTGGAGCCTCGCCGACCACACCGTCCTGCCCGGCGGTGCCTGCTTCCTGACCTACAGGCGGGCTGCCACCGAGCGCTGAGCCGCGGCCGGCGGTCGCTCCGCGCTACCTTGGTGGCCGGCAGGGGGAGGCGGAGATGAGCGAGCAGGGCTGGCTGGCGTTCCTCGCCGCGGAGGGTCTCGACGACTGGGTCGTGCTCCACGGCGGCGCGGCCGCGGTGTTCCGCGCCCGGTCGCTCGGGGATGCGGCTCAGCTCGCCGCGTCGATCGCGCGGGTCCCGGGCGTCGAGAGCTCGGGAGCGCTGATGACGCTCGCGCAGGACCGCCTCACCGTGCGGCTGACCCGCGGCGTCTTCCGGCTGGAGGCTCGGCACGTCGACCTGGCCCGCGGCATCTCGGCGGTCGCCCAGGAGCGGGGGGCGGTCGCCGACCGCGCGAGCGCGCAGGAGGTGTCGTTCGCGATCGCGGCGAGGCCGGACGACATCGACGTCGGCTTCTGGCGCGCCGCCCTGGGGTACGCACCGTTGGCCGAGGACAACGGCGTCGACCCGCTGGGTCACGGGTCGACGGTCTGGTTGCAGGACCTGGACGCGGCCAAGCCGCTGCGTCACGCGATGCACGTCGACGTGTCCGTCGCCAGCGACCAGGTCGAGGAGCGCGTGCAGGCGGCGCTCGCAGCGGGAGGACGGGTGGTGGACGAGTCCCGCGCTCCCGGGAACTGGATCCTCAGCGACCGCGCCGGCAACCGCGTGTGCATCTGCGCCTGGCCCGACGGCGCGGCGTGGCCCGGCTGAGCGGTGCCGAGCTCATGCGGCCTGCCTTCGCCGGGACGTCGTACGGTCCGGTCGGCCTGGCTGCCGCTCCGTATGACGTCCCCGGCAACGTCGTACGTCGTGGTAGCGGGAGCAGCCAAAACGGATGACGTCTGCGCCGGACCGGGTCGCCAGGCGCGTCCTCGGTGCCCGAGGCAACACGCGGCTCGTGTCCGATCACCGCGTCCCGACAGCGGGCACGATGGCGTCATGCCACCCGATCCCAAGGACGTCCTCAAGGACTACCTGCGAGGCGCGCGGGACACGCTGATCTGGAAGCTCGAAGGACTGTCCGAGCGCGACCAACGGCTGCCGCGCACGCCAACGGGGATGAACCTCCTCGGCATCGTGAAGCATGCGCTGAACACGGAGGCCGTCTACTTCGGTCCCACCTTCGGTCGCGCGTGGCCCACGCCCGAGGAGCTCGTGCCCGCGGGCGGGTGTGACCCGCAGGCCGACTGGTACGCCACCGAGCAGGAGTCGGCGTCCGGCGTCGTCGACCTCTACCGGCGCGTGCAGGCGTTCGCCGACGAGACCATCGACGCGCTGCCGCTCGACGCGATCGGCCATGTCGCGCACTGGGGAGGAGCGGAGGTCACGCTCCACCAGATCATGGTGCACAAGATCGTCGACCTGCAGCGGCACGCGGGTCACGCCGACATCGTGCGCGAGCAGATCGACGGGTCGACGGGGCTGCTGCCCCGCGCGAGCAACCTGCCGGGGGAGATGGACTGGCCGGCGTACGTCGCCAAGCTGAGTGCGATCGCCGAACGGTTCTGAGCTCGCCGAGTGCAGGCTCATGCCGCGACGAGGGGTGCGTTCACGCCGAGATCAGGTTCGGGGCACGGGTCAGGCGGGCTGCCACAGCTCGATCCGGTGGCCCTCCGGGTCGGTGACCCAGCCGAACCTCCCGACGCCGGCCATGTCCTGCGTCTCTTCGTCGACCTCCGCGCCCTTGGCGCGCAGCTGGGCGAGCATCGCGTCGAGGTCGCGGACCCGGAAGTTGAGCATCGTCTGCTGGGTGCGGGACCCGAAGTAGTCGGTCCCGGACTCGAAGGCCGCGAACACGGTGGGGCCGGCCTCCTGGTGCCAGAGCCCGTGCTCGTCGGCGTCCAGGCCCAGGCACTCGCGGTACCAGGCGCTCAGCGCCTCCGGGTCCGTCGCCCGCAGGAAGTAGCCGCCGATGCCGAGCACGCGTTCCATGTGCCCAGACTGCCAGTCCGGCGATCCGGGCGGGAAACGGCTACGTCGCTCCCACCGCACCCGGCTTGCCCGCCTCCGCGTAGGACCGCACCACCGAGACGTTCAGCGGGAAGTCGACGGGCAGGTCCCGGAACAGCAGGCCGGCGGCGTTCGCGGCGGCCTCGCGAGCCTGCTCGGCGACGGTCTCGGCGAGCTCGACGGGCGTGTGCACGACCACCTCGTCGTGCAGGAAGAAGACCAGGTGCGGCCGGGAGGTGAGCGGGCCGCTGCCACCCAGACGCCACAGCCGGTTGCGCAGGTCGGCGATCCAGCACAGCGCCCACTCGGCGCCGGTGCCCTGCACGACGAAGTTGCGGGTGAACCGGCCGTAGGCGCGCCGTCGACGGTCCAGCAGCGCCTGGCTGTCGGGATCGGGCCCGGGGCTCTCGGGGTCGCGGTCCCACGCCTCGCTCAGGCTCGGGGAGCCGCGCCCCAGCAGCGTGCGCACCACCTGCCCCCGCTCACCGGCGCGGGCGGCGTCCTCGACGAGGCCGAACGCGCGCGGGTAGCGCCGGGTCAGGTCGGCGACCATGCGACCGCTCTGGCCGCTGGTGGCGCCGTACATCGCACCGAGGAGACCGAGCTTGGCCTCGGTGCGGCTCGCGACGGCACCGTCGTCGACCATGCCCTGGTAGAGGTCGGTGCCGCGCGCCGACCTCGCGAGCGCGGGGTCGCCGCTCAGACCGGCCAGCACCCGCGGCTCCAGCTGCGCGACGTCGGCGACGACCAGCGCCCACCCGTCGTCGGCCACGGCCGCCGGACGGACCTGGGCCGGGAACGACAGGGCGCCTCCGCCGTTCGACGACCACCGGCCTGTCGTCGACCCGGCGGGCTGGTACGACGGACGGAACCGGCCGTCGCTGACCCACTGGTCGATCCACGCCCAGCCGTTGGTGGAGAACAGGTGGGCGAGCTGCTTGTAGCGCAGCAGCGGCGCGATGCTCGGGTGGTCGAGGACGCGCAGCGTCGAGGCCCGGGTGTCGTTCACCTCGAGCCCCGCCCGGCGCAGCGCGGCCAGCAGCTCGGGACGTGAGTCGGGGTTGAGACCCGGAGCGCCGAGCGCGGTGCGTACGTCGTCGGCCAGCGCCTCGAGCCGCACCGGCCGGACGCCGCGGGGCGGCCGCGGGCCGAGCTGCTCGGTCAGGAGCCGCTCGTGGACGTCGACGCGCCAGGGCACGCCGGCGTACGTCATCTCCGCGGCGACGAGGGCGCCGGAGGACTCGGCCGCGAGCAGCAGGCCGAGCCGCGCCGGCTCCCGGGACGCGGCCACGGCGGCCAGCTGCCGGGCGTCCTCGAGGTCGGCGCGCAGGTGCTCGCTCACGTCGTCGACGGCGAACAGCACCGGGTCCGACGGGGTGTTCGGGCCGAGCCTGTCCCACTGCTCCGACTGCTCCCCGGCCAGCAGCGACGCATCCACCGCCGGGGCCCGCAGGAGCAGGTGGTGCCCGAGCCGCAGGTCGTGGCAGCGCGCCACCCGCACGCCGGCGGCGAGCAGTGGTGGGTACCACCGGGCGGTGTCGTCCCACACCCAGCGCGGACCGCCCCGCTCGTCGGCCTCCCGGGCACGCGCGAACGCCGGCAGGTCGGCCATCGCGACCTCGTGCTCGACCTCACCGTCCACGACGAGGACGCGCTCACCGGGGAGCCGGGAGAGCGAGACACGGGTCACGGGGGACACCTTGGCACCCGGCGGCGACATCCCTGCCGAGGTCACCCGGGTGGCGCCGGCACCTCGGCGGTCCACCGCTCCCGCCGCTCGTCGTCGGACTGCTCCCACCACGGCGTGCCCCGCTCGCCGAGCGCGACCTTGGCGGCCTGCACCCCGGCCCGGGCGGCGGCCTCGCCGTCCGTGCCCTTGGTACGCCGCACCTCGCGCCGCCAGGCCATCAGCAGCCGGGTGAGCTCGTCGCGCCGGTCCTCGGGGATGGCCGGATCGGTGGCTCGCCAGCGGCGGCCGTCGATGACGACGTACCTCCCGCACGGGGTGACCTCGGGCGGCTCGCTCACGCGGCGACCCTAGCCCGCGGCAGGATCGGTCCGGCCGCAGAGCGGGCTGGGTCCACCCCGTCTGGGAGAACGACGGCCTCCGGTGGCATGCTGTCTCGCCGCGCCCGGCCGGGTGCGGTGCAGTCTGGGAGGTTCGATGAGCGAGGTGGCCGCCGAGCTCGGGCGCGTGCGTGGCGCGTTCGCGCAGCCCACCCTCACCCTGCTGCACCAGCGCCAGGCGCCGGTGGTGATCGCGGTCTTCAGGTCCGCCTTCGGCCGCGACAACCGGCCGATCCCCACGGCCCGCCTGCACACCCAGGTCGAGGACCATCTCGCCGAGCTGCGACGTACCGGCGGGGTGGACGTGCCCACGGGCAGCGGACGGGACCTGTGCCAGCGCTGGATGCGCGGCCAGTGGCTGGTCCGGTCCCTGGACGACACCGGGCAGGAGGTCTACACCCTGACCTCCCACGCCCAGCAGGCGCTCGAGCTCGTCAAGACCCTCTCTCGGGACCGCGCCACCCTGAGCGAGCACCGGATCGCCACGATCCTCACCACCGTGCGCCGCTTCAACAGCGAGGCGAACCCGGACCGCACGGCCCGCGTCGACATCCTCAACGCCGAGATCGCACGGCTGACCGCCGAGCGGGACCGGCTCGTCGACGGTGTGGAGCTGGAGCCGCCGTCGCAGGACTACATGCTCGAGGGGTTCACCGAGCTGCAGTTGCTGATCTCGGCGCTGCCCAGCGACTTCGCACGGGTGGAGGAGCGGTTCGCCCAGATCCGCGCGCAGATCCTGGCGTCGTTCCGCGCCGAGGACCGGCCCGCCGGCGAGGTCATCGACGACTACCTCGCCCGCGCCGACGCGCTGGTGACGGCGACCCCCGAGGGCCGCGCCTTCGAGGGTGCCTTCGCCCTGCTGCGCGACGACGCCCTGGTCGCCCAGCTCCGCGACGACCTCGGCGCCCTGCTCGACCATCCGCTCGCCGACGGCATCCTCGGTGACGCCGACCGTGCGGAGCTGCGCGGCACGGTCCGCCTGGTCCGCGACGGCCTGGACCGGGTCCTCTCGCAGCGCTCCCGGGTGACCTCCACGCTCAAGGACTACATCGTCTCCCACGACGGCGCCCGCGACCGCGAGCTGGAGCAGACGCTGCGCCAGATCGAGTCCGAGCTGATGACCTGGATGGCGGAGTCGGGGCCGCGGGCCACCGTCGACGTACCCCTCCTGCCCGCCCGCGCGGACGTCGAGCACTTCCGCGAGCGCTTCTACGACCCCGCCGACGACATCGCGCCCACCCGGCTCGCCGACAGTCGGGGCGAGGAGGCCGCGCCGCCGTCGTACGCCGAGCTGATGGCCCAGGGCGGCCCGTCGGTGACGGTCCTGCGCGAACGCCTCGACGAGGCGCTGCGCTCGCTCGAACCGGCCGCGTCCCTCGGCGAGGTCTTCGACTCCCTCGAGCCCGCGCTGCGCCGGCCGGTCGAGATCTTCGGCCTGCTGCACCTGGCGGCCGACGAGCAGCTGCCGGCGGAGACCGCGCTCGAGCTCTACCGCGCCGTACGCCCCGACGGGTCGACGCGGACCTTCGCGGTGCCGCGCGTACCCCTGGACGACCCCGACCTGCCGCCGAGGCCGAAGGAGCACGCACGATGACGACCACCGCGGACGAGCACGAGGACGTCACCACCCTCCGCGCGGACCTCGACACCGACGGGGCCGACTTCGTGGCGGTCGACCCCGAGGACCCCGAGCGCGAGGCCACCACGTCGGTCTCGCTGTTCGAGGGTGACGAGGGCGGCCTGGAGTACGCCGAGCGGCGCGCCCTGGTCGCGCTGCTCAAGCAGCGGTTCATCAGCGCCCGCACCCACCCGAGGGACTGGCGCGCGCTCACCGAGAACGAGCGGGTCATCCGGTCGCGCCTCAACGACCTGTTCCTCGAGCTGCAGATCGACCCCGTCCGCGAGGTTGCCTGGAAGCGCCAGGCCGTCCCCGAGACGGGGCCCAGGTTCCCCACCCTGCTCTACGACGCCGCGTGGAGCCGCGAGGAGACCGTCGTCCTGGTGCACCTGCGCGACCGGTTCCGGGCCGCCAGCGCGGCGGGGGAGGGCCGGGTCTACGTCGACCGCGAGGACGTCGTGGAGTACGTCGCCGGCTTCCGCCCCGCGCACGCCACCGACGTGGCCGGTGACGAGAAGCGGGCCCGCAACGCGGTGACCAGCGTCAACAAGGCCGGCCTGCTGATCGGGTCGCCCACCGACGACCGCTTCGAGATCAGCGAGGCGATCGAGTCGCTGCTCCCGCTGGAGCTGCTCAAGGAGCTGCTGGTGAGCCTGCAGCAGACCAACGACCCCGCCGGGGACGAGGCCGACGACGCCCTCTTCGACGGTCCCGAGCCCGAGCCGGCTGACGAGTCCGCTGACGAGTCCGCCGACGACGACCAGGAGCGCGCATGACCACCGACGTCGAGAACCTGCCGGACGTCACGGTCGAGGGTGAGGGGCTCTTCGAGCAGGGCGTCGTCGCGGCACCCTCCGACGACACCCTGCAGTGGCGCGCCGAGGTGCTCCAGCTGGTCAACTGGGGCGGCTTCTCGGGCCGCGTGACCGTCGACCTGCACGGTGACGCGACGATGATCTCGGGGGCCTCCGGGGTCGGCAAGAGCACCGTGCTCGACGCCTACACGGCGCTGATGATGCCCTCGGACACCAAGTTCAACGGCGCCTCGAACGACGCCGTGGCCGGCCGGGCCCGCGGGGCCGGCCAGCGCAACCTGCTGTCCTACCTGCGCGGCGCGGTCGACGTCGTCGACGACCCGCGCACCGGCCGCCCGGTCGAGCAGCTGCTCCGCGGGCGCGGCAGCGACACGTGGGGTGCGGTGGCGATGACGTTCGTCAACGACCAGCAGCGCCGCTTCACCGCGCTGCGCACCTACTACGTCCCGCGCCGGGCCGCTCGCTCCAGCGAGGTGCAGATGCAGCTGGCCACGCTCGACGCACCCGTGGACCTGGCCGGCCTGGAGGCGGCGGTGCCGGACCGCTTCCACGCCAACACGCTCAAGAAGCTCTACCCGGGCGTCCGGGTCCACCGCACCTACGCGGAGTACGCCGCGATCCTCTACGCCCGCCTGGGGATCGGGGCCAACGGCGACGGCGCGAAGGCACTGCGGCTGCTGGCCCGGATCCAGGCCGGTAACCAGGTCCGCAGTGTCGACGAGCTCTACAAGGAGATGGTCCTCGAGCGGCCCACGACGTTCGCCGCCGCCGACCGTGCCGTCGAGCACTTCGACGACCTCGAGTCGGCGTACACGGCGATGCGCACCGAGGAGCAGAAGCAGGAGCTGCTGGCGCCGATCACCGATCTCCACGCCCGCAAGACCGCCGCACTCGCGCGCACCGAGGAGCTCGACGCGTTCGGCGTCACCGCGAAGGGCGACACGCCCGTCCGGCTCTGGCTGCTGCGCACGCACGCGCGGCTGCTCGGCACGGCGGTGGAGGCGAACCGGCAGGCGCGGGCCCGCGTGGCCGGCGAGCTGCAGGCCGGCGGCCGGGCGGTCAGCGTGCTCGACACCGACCTCGAGGCCGCCAAGGAGGAGCACCGGGCGGCCGGGGGAGCGAGCCTCGAGCGGCTCGCCGCCGACATCGAGCGCGAGCGCGCGGTGCGCGAGGAGCGGCTCGGCCGCCGCGAGCTGCTGCTCGACCGGATGGGCCCGCTGCTCGAGCCGGGCACCGGAGGCGCCGCGGAGTCGCTGGCGTCGCGCGAGGCGTTCGCCGAGCTCGGGGCCCGCGCCGAGCGCTGGCTGGCCGAGCACCCGCAGGAGGCGGCCGGCCTGGTCGCCGAGCGCGACGAGGTGATGGGTGAGCGCTACCCGCTGCTGGCCCGCCGCACGGAGCTCGAGGCCGAGCGCACCTCCCTCGCGGGGCGCGCCGGCCGGGTCCCCGAGCAGCTGCACGCGCTGCGCAGCGAGGTCGCCCGCGCCAGCGGGCTGTCGCTCGCGGAGCTGCCGTTCGTGGCGGAGCTGATCGACGTGGCGCCCGAGGAGTCGCGCTGGCGGCTGGCGATCGAGACCGTGCTCTCCGGCACCGCCCGGGTCATGCTGGTGCCGGCCGACCGGCTCGAGGAGTTCTCGGCCGCGATCGACTCGGTGCGGCTGCGCGGGCGGCTGACGTTCGAGGGCGCCGAGGTCGACCTCGACGCCCCGACCGCCGCGGCGCCGGACACCGTCGCCGGCAAGCTCGTCTTCCAGGACTCGCCGTTCCGCGGCTGGGTCCAGCGGCACGTCGCCGAGCCCGGGCGCAACGCCCGCTGTGTCGAGTCCGCGGCCGAGCTCGGCGGGGGCGGTTACCGCGTCAGCCTCGCCGGCCAGACCCGCTCGGGGCGACGCGGCTCGCACGGCCGCGGCGACCGGCGCAACATCATCGGCTTCAGCAACGCCGACGCCGTCGCCGAGCTCGAGGAGGAGCTCACCGCGATCGAGGAGTCGCTCGCGGGACTCGACGGCCGGCTCCAGCAGGTGGAGACCGCCACGCGGGTGCTCGAGCTGCGGCGCACGGCGTACGACGCCGTCCGCAACCACGGCTTCGACGACCTCGACGTGGCCTCCTGCGACGAGCGGATCGCCCGCCTGCTGCGTCGCCGCGAGGAGATCCTCGGCACCGACGACCGGCTGAACACCCTCGAGCAGCACATCGCCGACCTGGAGACCCAGCTCGAGGAGGCGCGACGGCACCGCTTCCAGCTCGAGGAGCAGAAGGCGCGCCTCGACGCCGAGCACGGCGACCTGGTCGAGTCCGAGGACCAGGTGAACGACGAGCTCGAGCGGATCGAGCGGACCGACAGGTCGGTGCTCTCGGAGGAGCAGATGGCGCGGCTGGACGCCGAGTTCGCCGCGGCTGCCGCACCCGACGACCCCGAGGACCTGACCCGCTTCCACGAGAACGCCGGCCGCCTGCAGACGCGCCTCAATGAGGCGGTCGCCTCGGCCCAGGTGGAGGTCGAGCACGTCGACCGCGAGCTGGGCGCGATCTTCCGCGGCTACCAGCTGCAGTGGGAGGACCCGAACCTCGGCACCACCGCCGAGTCCTACCCCGACTTCGCCCGGATCCTTGCCGACATCGAGGCCACCGGCCTGGCCCAGCGCCGCTCGGAGTGGCGCCGCCGGCTGACCGAGTGGAGCGGGCAGGACCTGGTGCCGCTGGCCGGCGCGATGTCGGCGTCGGTGGAGGAGATCGAGGACCGGCTCGAGCCGATCAACGCGATCCTGCGCCGGCTCGAGTTCGGCGCCGAGAAGGACCGGCTCCGGATCCGGCTGCGGCGGCTCGCCCCGGCGCACGTGCAGGCGTTCGTGCGCGACCTGCGCGAGCTGTCCCGCGGCTCGACGCGCGAGCTCGACGAGGAGCAGATGGAGGCGCGCTTCGCGCAGCTGCGTCGCTTCATGGGCCAGCTTCGTCGTCCCGACAGCCCCCACGGCGGGCCCACCGAGGGCGACCGCGACCGGCTGCTCGACGTACGCCGCCACGTGGAGATCAGCGCCGAACGCTACGACCGCCTCACCGGTGAGCTGAAGGCGACGTACCGCACCCTGGGGGAGAAGAGCGGTGGCGAGAGCCAGGAGCTCGTCGCGTTCATCGTCGGCTCGGCGCTGCGCTTCCGGCTCGGTGACGAGATGCGCTCCCGCCCGCGCTTCGCGCCCGTCTTCCTCGACGAGGGCTTCGTGAAGGCCGACTCGGAGTTCGCCGGCCGCGCCGTGCGCGCCTGGAAGGGGCTGGGCTTCCAGCTGGTGATCGGGGTGCCGCTGGACAAGGTCACCGGGCTCGAGCCGCACATGGACGAGCTGCTGGTCATCACCAAGCACACCGAGACGCACCTGTCGTCGATCTACCCGATCACCGACGCCGACCGGGCGGGCCTCTCGGGGTAGCTGCTCCCCGCCGAGTCGCTTCCGGTTGCGGATTGGTCACCAACCGCATCGGGACCCGGGCTGGGCGACCGGCTGGGGTCGGCCTCCGCGTCTGGCTCTCGGCTGCTTTCGGTTGCGGTCCTGGCTGGCTACGGGGAGGTCCGTCTGGGTCGGCGCCGGCTCCCCGGCTCTCCGGTTGGCTTCGGTGGCGGTCCTGGCTGGCTACGGGGAGGTCCGCCTCGGTCGACGCCGACTCCCCGGCTCTCCGGTTGCCTTCGGTTGCGGTCCTGGCTGGCTACGGGGAGGTCCGGCTCGGTCGGCGCCGGCCCCCGGCTTTGGGGTGTGCGGTTTGGTCACCAGCCGCATCCGATCGGCGCAGTCCGATGCGGGCTGTGACCATTCGGCACCCCTCCTGGCGACCCGGCCGGGCGGCGGGCGTTCGGCTTCAGCTCCGGCTCTCTCCCGGCTCTTGGGCTGCCTTCGGTGGCGGTCCTGGCTGGATACCGGGGAGGTCCGCCTCGGTCGGCGCCGGCTCCCGGCTTCCGGGCGTGCGGTTTGGTCACCAACCGCATCGGATCGGCGCGATTCGATGCCGTCTGTGACCATTCGGCACCCCTCCTGGGCGACTCGGCCGGGCGGCTGGCGTTCGGCTTCAGCTCCGGATCGCTCCCGGCCCTGCGGGCTGCCTTCGGTGACGGTCCTTTGCCGGCTACGGGGCAGGTCAGCTGGGGTCGGGGCTGGCTCCCGGCTTCCGGGCGTGTGGTTTGGTCACCAACCGCATCGAATCTGGCCGATCCGGTGGAGTCTGTGACCATTCGGCGAGGGTCCCTGCGGTTGCCCCCAAGAGCGCCGCCAAGGCGTTCAACCTGCTCCTCGAAACTTTCTTCGGAAAGCATCTCGCTCAGCGAGATATCCACAGGTCAGGAGGCCGGGACTGTCGGTGCCTTCTGGTTGAGTCAGGTCATGGAGCAGCAGCCGACCGACACGACGACCAGCCCCGCCGGGGTGGCCGCCGCCGCGGCCGCGCTGCTCACCCAGCTCGGCGAGGTGCTGTGGGCTGCGAAGACCAGTGACGAGCTGGTCGACGTGGTCGCCGCGTTGGAGCAGGTCCGCTGCCAGGTTGCGGCCGTGCAGGCGCCGGTGCTGGCCGAGATCGAGGCCCGCGGGGTCGCGAAGACTCAGCTGGCGTGGGGGTCGACCGCGGCGTGGTTCACCCACCTCGCCGGCCTGCACCACGCCGAGGGCCACCGCACCGTCCGCCAGGCCGCGGCCCTCGTCGGCGACTACGCGACCACCCACGCGGCGCTGTCGCGGGGTGCGATCTCGCCGGAGCAGGCGTCGGTGATCGTGACCGCGGTCGACAGACTCCCCCTGAACCCAACGGTCCGGGCCGAGGGCGAGGCGGCGTTGCTGGCCGAGGCGGGCCGGTTGAACGCCACCGACCTGGCCACGGTCGGCAAACGCCTCGCCGTCCTGGTGGACCCGGACAAGGCCGAACGCCAGCTCGAGGCCGCGCTGGACCGGGAGGACCGGGCCGCGCACCACCACCGGTACCTCGCCATCACCGAGGACGGTGCCGGCGGCATCCGGTTGCGCGGCCGCGGCACGGTCGAGGACGCCGCCCTGATCAAGGCCGCCCTCCTCCCGCTGACCAAGCCCCAGCCCGCCACCGCCACCACAACCGGCACCGGCACCGGCACGGATGATGAGGAGGACCCGGACTGCGCCGAGGCCAAGGACCCGAGGGATCACGGCGCCCGGTTGTGGGACGCGCTGGTCGAGACCGCCCGGCACGCCCTGACCACCGACCTACCCCCCGACTGCCACGGCGCCCGCCCCCGCATCGCGGTCACCGTCAGCCTCGACGTGCTCCGGGGCCGGATCGACTGGGCCACCCTCGGCACCACACTCGACGCCACCACCCTGGACGCCACCACCCCGGTCGGCGGGGTGACCGACGACGGCCTGGAGCTGACGCCGGCCGTGGTGAGGCGGCTGGCCTGCGACGCCGACATCATCCCCATCGCCCTCGGGGGCAGGGGCGAGGTGCTTGACGTCGGACGGGCACATCGACTGGTGACACCGGCCCTGTGGCGGGCCCTGGTCTGCCGCGACCGGCACTGCGCCTTCCCCGGCTGCACCCGACCACCCGTGATGGGCCACGCCCACCACATCGCCTACTGGACCGAGGGCGGCACCACCAGCCTGGACAACCTCGTGCTGCTGTGTGGCCACCACCACCGCACCGTCCACCACACCCCCTGGCAGGTCCGGATCAGCCCCGCAGACGGCAAGCCGGAGTTCCGGCCACCCCCGAGGCCCGGCCACCCGCCCGATCAGTGGACCCGATCCCGCCCCCGACGCGAGTGAGCAACGCGATCAGCGAGCTGCACGGGGCATCGAGCACGGTCAGGGACCGACAACCACCTCAGCAGAGAAGGGGCGAAGGAGAGGCTGCCGGCCAGGAGTGGCCCGCAGCCGCGAACCGCGCGCGAGGAGCGTAAAAGCGAGCGAAGGCGCCGAAACGGAGCCCAACCCCAGCGGCGAGGGACCGGCGCCGCAGCGAAGCAAGCGACGGCGCACGGTCCGCGGCGGAGGGCCACACGAAGCCAGCAGCGAGTCACAGCCCGGGAGAAGCCCGGCAACCGCCGGAAGAATCAGGCCCCAGCGATCGGCGGTACGACGAGCCGACAAGCCCCCGGCTCCGCAAACGGCAGCAACCGCGTGCCACTCGGATCCGCACCGTGCTCCTCGAGCACCCCCCGGACGATCCCGAGGTGCACCGAGCACACGACGCCGGGGTGGCGGTGGGCGGCCTCGAGCAGCGGGCACCGGGTGAGCCGCACGTCGGCGGGGGAGCCCTGGCCGGTCTCGGGCTCGAACCCGAGGTCGTCGAAGAGCGCGACGACCTGCGAGCGCGCCTCCTCGGCAGACGAGGGCACGGCGCCGCGGCCGCGGGCGAGCTGATGACCCCACTCCTCGCCGGCGGCGGCGGCGACCTGCTCGGGGTCGGCGCTGGTCCGCGCGATGCTGGCGGCGAGCGCGGCGGCGAGGCCGGCGTACTCCGCCACGTCGCCGTCGGTGGCCTCGTAGAGCCAGGCGGGTCGCCCGCGTCCGGTGGGCTGCGCGCGTCGTCGGCGGGCGAGTCCCGCCCGGACGAGCGCGTCGAGGTGTTCGCGCAGCGTGTTCTCGTGCAGGGAGGTGGCCGCGACGAGTGCCGCGAGGGTCACCGGCTCGGGCTGGTCGCGCAGCGTGTTGAGCAGCGCGGTGCGCGAGGCCGACATCCGGCGGCCCGGTACGCCGGGGCGCGGACCGCGCACGGGGGCCGAACGGCCTCTATTTTCCACGGAGTTCACTGTAGTAAATCTGGGCTCGGGCCGTCAGGCGGACGACCTGCAACCCGAGGAGAACCCGATGGACTTCGAGGAGATCGCCTCCAGCGAGGCGGACGCGCGCGCGGCCCGCGCCGTCGAGCACCACCACGCGAAGATGGCCGGAACGCTCGCGCTGCGGGCGGAGACGCTGACCGCGAGGGCGCGGGCCGGCAGGGAGCGGGCGGCGGCCGACGCACGCGACGAGCTGGCCCGTTGGTGCAGCACCGAGCTGGTGCCGCACGCGGTCGCCGAGGAGGACACCCTCTACCGGGTCGCCGCGGGACGCCCCGAGGGCCGGCTGCTGGTCGAGGCGATGCTCGCCGAGCACGAGGCGATCCTCCGCCACGTGGACGGACTCGTCGACGCGGGCTGTGCGGTCGACGCGGCCGTGGCCGCCGGTGCGCTGCGCGCGGTCTTCGAGGTCCACCTCGCCAAGGAGAACGACCAGGTCCTGCCGCTGCTGGTCGCGGACCCCGACGTCTCGGTCGCCGACCTGCTCGGCAGCCTGCACGAGCTGGTGGGCAGCCATGACTGACCAGCGCGTGCCCATTGGCAAGACCTCCTCCGTGGACGAAGGTGGAGCCCGTGACGCAGCGGGGGAGCGGTCAGCGGTGACGACCCCGGGCCAGCGTGCGCGAAGCGGCGAGGCGGCCGGAGGCTCACCGTGGCTGATGCTCGCGATGGCGACGATCGGGTTCGCGCTCAACTTCTGGGCCTGGGCGCTGATCAGCCCGCTCGGTCCGCTGTTCCGCGACCAGGGCACCCTCGGCACGCTCAGCGAGTCCGACGTCGCCCTGATGGTGGCCGTGCCGGTGATCGTCGGGTCGCTGGGCCGGATCGTGGTCGGCGCGCTCACCGACAAGCTCGGCGGCCGGGTGATGTTCCCGGTCGTGTCCGGGGTGACGATCCTGCCGATCCTGTTCCTCGCGTTCTTCGCGCTGGACTCCTACACCCTGATCCTGGTCGGCGGCTTCTTCCTCGGCATCGCCGGTACGGCGTTCGCGGTCGGCGTCCCCTTCGTCAACGCGTGGTTCCCGCCGGAGCGGCGGGGCCTGGCGATCGGCATCTTCGGTGCCGGCATGGGCGGCACCGCCATCAGCGCGCTGACGACCGTGAAGCTCTACTCCAACGTCGGCCCCAAGGCGCCGTTCCTCATCACCGCCGGGGTCCTGGCGGTCTACGCGGTCGTCGCGTGGCTGGTCCTGCGCGACGCACCCGGCCGGGTCGCTCCCACCACCTCGTTGGCGAGCCGGCTGGTCAGCAACGCCCGGCTGCCCATCACCTGGCAGGCCTGTCTGCTCTACGCGGTCGCCTTCGGCGGGTACGTCGCCTTCTCGGTCTACCTGCCGGCGTACCTCAAGACCGACTACGGCCTGACCCCGGCCGATGCCGCCAACCGGATGGCCGGCTTCGTGGTCGTGGCCGTGGTGATGCGGCCGGTCGGTGGCTGGCTCTCCGACCACTTCGGCCCGATCCCGGTGCTCGCGACGGCGTACTCGGTCGTGGTCGTCGGGGCCGGCATCGCCGCCACGAACCCGATCCTCGAGCACGTCGGCACCGTCGCCTTCCTGGGGATGGCCGCGGCGCTGGGGGCCGGGAGCGGCGCGACCTTCGCGCTCATCGCCCGGGTCACCGAGCCGTCGCGCGTCGGCGGCGTGACCGGCCTGGTCGGGGCGGCCGGTGGGCTCGGTGGGTTCATCCCGCCGCTGGTCATGGGCTACGTCTACGGCCGCACCGACTCCTACGCGATCGGGCTGTGGATGCTCTCGATCACCGCCGCGCTGACCCTGCTGCTGACCGTCACCGTCGTCCGGCACACCGCCCGGGCATCCGCCGAGGAGAGGACCACCGCGTGAGTAACGAGCCAGGGATGGACGGGGGACTGAGCGACGCTCTGGTTCGCAGCGGGCGGTACTTCACCAGGGGGACCGTCTCCGACGACCTCCGCACCCTGACCAAGGCGGGCGGCCGTCAGGCCGACGACTTCTACCGGGACCGGTGGAGCCATGACAAGGTCGTGCGCTCCACCCACGGCGTGAACTGCACCGGCTCCTGCTCCTGGAAGGTCTACGTCAAGGACGGGATCATCACGTGGGAGACCCAGCAGACCGACTACCCGTCGGTCGGGCCGGACAAGCCGGAGTACGAGCCCCGCGGCTGCCCGCGGGGCGCTGCCTTCTCCTGGTACACCTACTCGCCCACGCGGGTGCGGTATCCCTACGTCCGGGGCGTGCTGCTGCAGATGTACCGCGAGGGCAAGGCCCAGCACGACGGTGACCCGGTGAAGGCCTGGGCCCACGTCGTCGACAGCCCCGCCCGGGCGAAGCGCTACAAGGCCGCCCGCGGCAAGGGCGGACTGGTCCGCGCCAGCTGGGAGGAGGCCACCGAGATGGTGGCCGCCGCCTACGTGCACACGATCGCGAAGTGGGGACCGGACCGGGTCGCGGGCTTCTCGCCCATCCCGGCGATGTCCATGGTCTCCCACGCGTCGGGTGCCCGGTTCACCTCGATGCTCGGCGGCTCGATGCTCTCCTTCTACGACTGGTACGCCGACCTGCCGGTCGCGTCCCCGCAGGTGTTCGGCGACCAGACCGACGTGCCCGAGTCGGGTGACTGGTGGGACGCCGGCTACCTCGTCATGTGGGGGTCGAACGTCCCCGTCACCCGCACCCCCGACGCGCACTGGATGACCGAGGCGCGCTACCGCGGCCAGAAGGTCGTCGTGGTCTCGCCCGACTACGCCGACAACGTCAAGTTCGCCGACGAGTGGCTGGCGGTCGCGCCGGGCACCGACGGGGCGCTGGCGATGGCGATGGGCCACGTCGTGCTCAAGGAGTTCTTCGTCGACCGGGAGACGGCGTACTTCTCCGACTACACGCGCCGGTACACCGACCTGCCCCACCTCGTGGTGCTCGACGAGGTCTCGACAGGCTCGACCACCGAAGCCGGCTCGACCACCGAAGGCAGGACGTACCGGCCCGGCAAGTTCCTCACGGCCGCGGACCTGCCTGGCCACGAGTACCTCGAGAACGCCCACTTCAAGACCGTCGTGATGGACGAGCGGACCGACGAGCCGACGGTGCCGAACGGCTCGCTCGGCCACCGCTTCGGCGACACCGGCGCCGGCCGGTGGAACCTCGACCTCGAGGGCGTGCGCCCCAAGCTCACGCTCGGCGACACCTCGGCCGACAGCGTGCGCGTCGAGCTGCCGCGCTTCGACAGCCCCGACGGGGCACCGGACTCGCTGGTGCGGGGCGTCCCGGTGCGCCGGGTCGGCGGCCACCTGGTCACCACGGTCTTCGACCTGATGCTCGCGCAGTACGGCGTCGGCCGTCCCGGCCTGCCCGGCAGCTGGCCCAGGTCGTACGACGACGCGGACGCGCCGTACACGCCCGCCTGGCAGGAGCGGATCACCGGTGTGCCCGCAGCCGCCGCGGCCAGGATCGCGCGCGAGTTCGCGCAGAACGCCGAGGAGTCCCGCGGCCGCTCGATGATCCTGATGGGGGCTGGCACCAACCACTGGTTCCACTCCGACACGATCTACCGGGGCTTCCTCGCGCTGACCACCCTCACCGGCTGCCAGGGCGTCAACGGGGGCGGCTGGGCGCACTACGTCGGCCAGGAGAAGTGCCGACCGGTCACGGGGTGGGCGCAGCTCGCCTTCGGTCTGGACTGGAAGCGCCCGCCGCGGCAGATGATCCACACGGCGTACTGGTACCTCCACACCAACCAGTTCCGCTACGACAGCTTCGGCGCCGACGTCGTCGCCGCGAAGACCGGCACCGGCCGGTTCGCCGGGATGAGCACCGCCGACGTCATCGCGAAGAGCGCGCGGATGGGCTGGATGCCGTCGTACCCGACGTTCAACCGCAACCCGCTCGACCTCGCCGACGAGGCGGCGGCGGAGGGGACCCCGGTCGCTGAGTACGTCGTGGACCGGCTGCGGTCGGGCGACCTGCGGTTCGCCGCGGAGGACCCGGACGCTCCGGAGAACTTCCCGCGGGTGCTGGCGATCTGGCGCGCGAACCTGATCGGCTCCTCGGGCAAGGGCAACGAGTACTTCCTCAAGCACCTGCTGGGGACCGACCACTCGCTGCGTGCCACCGAGGTCGGCGAGGGGCAGCGGCCGCAGGAGGTCGAGTGGCGCGAGGACGCGCCCGAGGGGAAGCTCGACCTGCTGCTGACGCTCGACTTCCGCCAGACCAGCACCACGATCTTCTCCGACGTCGTGCTGCCCGCCGCGACCTGGTACGAGAAGCACGACCTCAACACCACCGACATGCACCCGTTCGTGCACTCCTTCAACCCCGCGATCTCCCCGCCCTGGCAGACGCGCACGGACTGGGACGCCTTCCAGACCATCGCCACGAAGTTCTCCGAGCTCGCCGCCGGGCGCCTGGACACCCGCCGGGACGTGGTCGCGGTGCCGCTGCTGCACGACACCCCCGACGCGATGGCCAACCCGCACGGCGTCGTGCGGGACTGGAAGCACGGTGAGTGCGAGCCGGTCCCGGGCGTGACGATGCCGAAGATCGTCGAGGTCGAGCGCGACTACACCGCGATCGGCGCCCAGATGCAGGCGCTCGGCCCGCTGATGGAGAAGCTCGGCACCACCACCAAGGGCATCACCTACGACGTGACCGCGTCGGTGGAGTACCTGCTGCACAAGAACGGCGCGGTCCGCGGCGGTCCCGCCGACGGGCGGCCCTCGCTGGTGCGCGACGTCCACGCCTGCGAGGCGATCCTCGCGCTGTCCGGCACCACCAACGGGCACCTCGCCACGCAGGGCTTCAAGACCCTGGAGAAGCGGACCGGACACCTGCTGCACGACCTCGCGGCCGAGCACGAGGGCAAGCAGATCACCTTCGCCGACACCGTCGCGGCACCGGTCCCGGTGATCACCTCGCCGGAGTGGTCGGGCTCGGAGACCGGCGGCCGGCGCTACTCGCCGTTCACGATCAACGTGGAGCGGCTCAAGCCCTGGCACACGCTCACCGGCCGGCAGCACTTCTACCTCGACCACGACTGGATGAGCGAGATCGGGGAGGGGTTGCCGGTCTACCGGCCACCCCTGAACATGGGCGCGCTGTTCAGCGAGCCGGCGATCGGCTCGCTGGGCGAGGCCGGGGGAGAGCGGACGGTGACGGTGCGCTACCTGACCCCCCACAACAAGTGGTCGATCCACTCGGAGTACCAGGACAACCTCTTCATGCTCTCGCTCTCGCGGGGCGGCCAGACGATCTGGATGAGCGACAAGGACGCCGCCAAGGTCGGGGTGGAGGACAACGACTGGATCGAGGCGGTCAACCGCAACGGCGTGGTCGTGGCGCGGGCGATCGTCTCCCACCGGATGCCCGAGGGCACGGTTTACATGCACCACGCCCAGGACCGGCTGATCGACGTACCCCTCGCCGAGACGTCCGGGAAGCGCGGCGGCATCCACAACTCGCTGACGCGGATCCTGGTCAAGCCCAGCCACGTCATCGGCGGCTACGCCCAGCTCTCCTTCGCGTTCAACTACCTCGGACCGACCGGCAACCAGCGCGACGAGGTGACGGTCATCCGTCGCCGCTCGCAGGACGTGGAGTACTGACATGCGCGTGATGGCCCAGATGGCGATGGTGATGAACCTCGACAAGTGCATCGGCTGCCACACCTGCTCGGTCACCTGCAAGCAGGCGTGGACCAACCGGACCGGCACCGAGTACGTCTGGTTCAACAACGTCGAGACCCGGCCCGGCCAGGGCTACCCGCGCAGGTACGAGGACCAGGAGGAGTGGAAGGGCGGCTGGGAGCTGAACCAGCGCGGCCGGCTCAAGCTCCGGGCAGGTGGCCGGCTGAAGAAGCTGGCCACGATCTTCTCCAACCCGAAGCTGCCCTCGATCCAGGACTACTACGAGCCCTGGACCTACGACTACGCCACGCTCACCGACGCCCCCGCCCAGGAGCACACGCCGGTGGCCCGCCCGAAGTCGCTGATCACCGGCAAGGACATGAAGATCTCCTGGTCCTCGAACTGGGACGACGACCTCGGCGGCTCGGCGGCCACGCAGCAGCACGACCCGATGCTGAAGAACATCGCCGACAAGGTGAAGTTCGAGTTCGAGCAGACGTTCATGTTCTACCTGCCCCGCATCTGCGAGCACTGCCTCAACCCGTCGTGCGCGGCCTCCTGCCCCAGTGGTGCGATCTACAAGCGCTCCGAGGACGGCATCGTGCTGGTCGACCAGGACCGCTGCCGGGGCTGGCGGATGTGCGTCTCGGGCTGCCCCTACAAGAAGGTCTACTTCAACCACCGCACCGGCAAGGCCGAGAAGTGCACGTTCTGCTTCCCGCGCATCGAGGTCGGGCTGCCGACGGTCTGCTCGGAGACCTGCGTCGGGCGGCTGCGCTACATCGGCCTGGTCCTGTACGACGCCGACAAGGTGCTCGCGGCCGCCGCCACCCCCGACGAGCACGGCCTCTACGAGGCCCAGCGCGAGGTCTTCCTCGACCCGAACGACCCTGCGGTGGTCCGGGCCGCCGAGGAGGCGGGCATCCCGCGCGACTGGGTGCTGGCCGCGCAGCGCTCGCCGATCCACGCTTTGATCAACACCTACGAGGTGGCGCTTCCGCTCCATCCGGAGTACCGCACCATGCCGATGGTCTGGTACATTCCGCCGCTCTCGCCGGTCGTCGACGTGGTCAGGGAGACCGGCCACGACGCCGAGGACCGGGGCAACCTGTTCGCGGCGATCGACGCCCTGCGGATCCCCGTCGAGTACCTCGCCGAGCTGTTCACGGCCGGCGACGTCGCACCCGTGGAGGGGGTGCTGAAGAAGCTCGCCGCGATGCGCTCCTACATGCGCGACATCAACATGGGCCGCGAGCCGGACGCCTCGATCCCGGCCTCGGTCGGCATGAGCGAGGAGCACATGTACGACATGTACCGGCTCCTCGCCCTCGCGAAGTACGACGAGCGCTACGTCATCCCGCCGGCCCACGCCGAGCAGGCCCACTCCCTTGAGGAGCTGGCGACCGAGTGCTCGGTCAGCGAGTACGGCGGCGGGAACCCAGAGATGTTCGGCGAGGGGTCGGGCGGCCTGACACCGCTCGCGGTCGAGAACTTCCGGATGCTCCAGGACCGCCAGACCGCCGACACCCTGGCCGCGCCCGACGACAAGCGAGCGCGGGTGAACCTGCTGAACTGGGACGGCAAGGGATCTCCACCGGGGCTCTTCCCGCCGAAGCAGGAGCCGGACCGCGAGCCCACGCACGGAGAGGGTGGACGGTGAGCCGCCGCCCAGGACTCACCCCCGACCAGCTCACGGTCGCCTGGCAGTCCGCCTCCCTGCTGCTCGACTACCCGGACCGGGCGCTGCTCGACCGGCTCGAGCTCGTGCACCGGGCCTCCCGGGAGCTCCCCGACCACGTGGGCGAGCCGCTGCGGGCGAGCGTCGTACGCCTGGGCGGGACCCCCCTGGAGGAGCTGGAGGCGGACTACGTCGAGACGTTCGACAGCCGTCGGCGGCACAGCCTGTTCCTGACCTACTTCGCGCACGGCGACACCCGCAAGCGCGGGATGGCGCTGCTGCGGTTCAAGCAGGCCTACCTCGCGTCCGGCGCCGTCCTCGACGAGGCCGGGGGAGAACTCCCCGACCACCTCTGCGTCGTCCTCGAGTACGCCGCCATCGTCGACCGCGAGCAGGGCCGGCGATTGCTTCTCGACCACCGTGCCGGGCTCGAGCTGCTCCGGATCGCGCTGGCCGACTCGGGCTCGCGGTGGGCCGGGGCCGTCGAGGCGGTGACCGCCACCCTGCCCCCGCTGGTGGGCGACGAGGTCGCGGCGATCCGCCGGCTGGCGGCCGAGGGCCCGCCAGAGGAGGAGGTCGGCCTCACGCCGTACGCCACCCCCGGCTTCGACCCGGGCCCGGCGGTGCCGGACGGTCCGACGCCGCTGCCGATGCCGTCCTTCCCAGGAGCTCGCTGATGGACACCTTCCTGTGGGTGATCGTGCCCTACCTGTGCCTGACGACGTTCGTGGTCGGCCACGTCTGGCGCTACCGCTACGACAAGTTCGGCTGGACCACGCGCTCCTCGCAGCTCTACGAGGACCGGCTGCTCCGGCTCGGCTCGCCGCTGTTCCACTTCGGGATGCTGGGCGTCGTGGGCGGCCACGTCATCGGCCTGCTGGTGCCGCAGTCGTGGACCGACGCCGTGGGCATCAGCCACGAGGCCTACCACGTGGTCGCGGTCGCGGGCGGCCTCCTCGCCGGGGTGATGGCCGTGGTGGGCATGGCCATCCTGATCTACCGGCGCCGCACCGTCGGCCCGGTCTTCTCCGCGACGACGGCCATGGACAAGGTGATGTACGCCTTCCTGGCGGTGGTCATCGTCCTCGGCATGTGGAACACCGTGGCGGGCTCGATCATGACCCTCGGAGGTGAGTACAACTACCGCGAGGGTGTCTCGGTCTGGTACCGCTCGTTCCTCGCCTTCCAGCCCGACGCCGGGCTGATGGCAGACGCCCCGCTGGGCTTCCAGCTGCACGCGCTGGTGGCCTTCGGGCTCTTCGCGCTGTGGCCCTTCACCCGGCTGGTGCACGTCTTCAGCGCCCCGCTCGGCTACCTCACGCGGCCCTACATCGTCTACCGAAGCCGGGACGTGCAGCTGGGCAGCCACCGCCCCCGCCGCGGCTGGGACCGGGTCTCGTGAGCGACCCGGTCGGGCCGGTCGACGCGACCCGGGTGCCCCGCTACGCCGGCGAGGGCACCTTCGCCCGGCTGCCGCGACTCGCGGACGTGGACGACGCGGACACCGTGGTCTGGGGCGTCCCGTTCGACAGCGGCGTGAGCTACCGCCCGGGCGCCCGCTTCGGGCCCCAGCACGTCCGGCAGAGCTCCCGCCTGCTGCGCCCCTACAACCCCGCGCAGGACCTCGAGCCCTTCGCCCGGGCGCAGGTCGCGGACGGCGGGGACGTGGGCGTCAACCCGTTCTCGATCGACGAGGCGATCGGGTCCGTCGAGGCTGCCGCCCGCCAGCTGTCGGGCACCTCCCGCTCGCTGCTCACGCTCGGCGGGGACCACACGATCGCGCTGCCGCTGCTGCGGGTGCAGCACGAGCGGCACGGCCCCCTCGCCGTGCTGCACTTCGACGCGCACCTCGACACCTGGGACACCTACTTCGGCGCGCCGTACACCCACGGCACGCCGTTCCGCCGCGCGGCCGAGGAGGGCCTGGTCGACTTCGACCACTCCCTGCACGTCGGGATCCGGGGGCCGCTCTACGGACGGCTGGACCTCGACGAGAGCGAGGCGCTCGGGTTCGCCGCGATGGCCTGCCGCGACTTCGTGCGGCACCCGATCGACGACCTGGTGGACCGGATGCGCGACCGGCTGGGGGACCGGCCGGTCTACGTGTCCCTCGACATCGACGTGCTCGACCCGGCGTTCGCCCCCGGCACGGGGACGCCCGAGGCGGGTGGCCTCAGCAGCGCTCAGCTGCTCGAGATGCTGCGCGGCCTGACCGGGCTGCGCGTCGTGGGTGCCGACATCGTCGAGGTCGCGCCGGCGTACGACCACGCGGAGATCACGGGGATCGCCGCCGCCCACGTGGCCTACGAGCTGCTGGGCGTGCTGCCGGGCCGCTGAAGGACCAGCTGGGGGACCAGCTGGGGGATCAGCTGGGTCGGGCGTACGCCGCGACGCCGGTGTCGTACATGACGCAGGCCTCGTCGCTGGTGGTCCAGGCGTCGTGACCCGGCTCGATCACGACGACGTCACCGGGGCCGACCGACATCTCGGCGCCGTCGTCGTACCGCACGGTCATCCGCCCGGAGACGCAGATCCCGGTGTGCCGGGTCCGGCAGCTGTCGGTGCCGGCGATCGGCTTGACGTCCTCCGACCAGCGCCAGCCCGGCTCGAAGACACCGCGGCCGAGGGTGAAGTCACCGAGAGTCACCACGTCCATGTGTCCGTGGTCCTTGAAGGGACGGGTCTCGTCCGGGGTGTCGATGCTGCAGCTGGTGCGTGCGTCGGTCGTGGTCATGTGCTCCTCCTGTGGACGCCCCCGATTGCAGCCAGAGGAGCACTGCCGCCGGGCGGCCGACAGAGTCGAAAGCCCCGCCTCGCGGGTGGTCCGGACCGGGCGCCCTCACCCACAACGGGTGATGCGTCCGGTGGACCTGTCGCGGAAGTGTTCGACAGGTGATCACCGCCGTCCTCACCACCCTGGCCTCGGTGGTGGTGCTGGTCGCGATCCTCGGCGTGGTGTTCGCGCTGCTGACCGACGACCGCGATCCGACCGTCGTGCTGGCCTGGCTGTTCGTGATCCTGCTGGTGCCGATCCTCGGCGTCGTCGCCTACTTCTTCGTCGGGCGCAACCTCCGTCGCGAGACCCGCGTGCGCGCCGAGCACGACCGCAGCGCCCATGCCGTGGTCGACCGCGAGCTCGCGCCCGTGCTCACGGCGGCGAGCGGCTTCTCCGACGCCACGGTGCGCTCGCTCGAGGGTGCGCCCGGACAGCGCCTGGAGTCCGCCGGCCGGCGCGAGGGCGGGACCGTCCCGCTGCCGGCCGACGAGGTACGCCTCTACTTCGCGGGCGCGGACAAGTTCCGCGACCTGCTGGCCGACCTGCGCACGGCCCGCGAGCGCATCGACCTGATGTACCTGATCTGGGAGCGGGACGAGCTCACCGCCGAGGTGACCGGGATCCTGATGGACCGTCTGGCAGCCGGCGTGCAGGTGCACATCCTCTACGACTGGCTGAGCTCGCTGCCCTACAAGAAGAGCGAGCTGAAGGCGCTCGCCGCGGCCGGCGCCACGGTCGTGCCCTGCTACAAGAAGCCCCGCCAGCTGAACTACCGCAACCACATGAAGATGGCGATCATCGACCTGGCGGTCGTGTACTCCGGCGGCATGAACATGGGCCAGGAGTACATCGACGGCGGGCCCCGCTTCGACGTCTGGCGCGACACCCACTTCCGGATGACCGGCCCCGTCGTGGCGCCGTACCTCCAGCTCTTCGCCGCGACCTGGCAGCTCAACGGCCGCGACGAGGACCTGTACGCCGGCTACCCGGAGCCGCCCGCCCCTCACGTCGTCGGTCTGGGTGTGCCCGTGCAGGTGCTCCACTCGAGCGTCTCCACGCCGTTCTCCACGATCCGCGACGTGTTCATGGTCGGGCTGACGACCGCGCGCAGCCGGGTGTGGATCCAGTCGCCGTACTTCGTCCCGGACGAGCCGCTGCTGACCGCGATGTGCGTGGCCGCGTCCAGCGGCGTCGACGTGCGACTGATGATGACCGGGCACCCGGACAAGAAGCTGCCGTTCAACGCGGCGCACGCTTACTTCCCGACCGTGCTCGCGGCGGGCGTGCGCGTGTTCATGTACGACGCCGGGTTCCTGCACTCCAAGACGGTCACCGTCGACGAGGAGGTCACGATCATCGGGACCTGCAACTGGGACATCCGCAGCCTGATCCTGCACGACGAGGTCGTCGCGGTCTTCTACGACGAGGAGATCTCCCGGACCTGCGCCGCGCAGTACGAGCAGGACCTCACCCACTGCTCCGAGTTCACCCTCGCCGACCTGGCCGCTCTGGGGCGGTGGGCGCGGCTGCGCAACTCGCTGTGCCGCCTCACCTCGCGGCTCCTCTGACCCGACGCGCTACCATGGTCGTGACCGGCCGTCGTCTGACGGTCGTGGACCTCACCTCGTGGCGGGCCGTCGGCCCGGCACACGTCTCTCGCAGACTCGGGGTCCGAGTCGCGTCGCGCAGTGGCTGCTTGGCCCGGGCCCAGCTCGACGTACCGTTGTTCGCCCCGACGGGGCGGCCGTGAGCGGGTGCTCGCGGACGACCGTGCGGGGCTCTCCAGAGGAGGGTTCTTGGCTCGACGAGGCCAGCGCCAGTCGGGTGCTCGCCGTGGCACCGCGTCCACCCAGCGTCGTGGACGCAACGTCGACAACGACGGCATCATCCCGGTCCTCGCGCGCGCCGTGCGCGAGGTCGAGACGGCCGTCGAGCGCGGGCAGATCCGGCCCTCGGTGCGCACGAAGTTCCAGGTCGTGGCCATGCTGGTGCGCGAGGAGCGCGCCCGGGTCAAGGCCGACCAGACCGTGAACGACACCCAGCGGGCCGGGCAGCTCAAGCGGCTCGACGGGGTCGCCACCATCCTCGCCAAGACCGCGGCCAGGGAGCCCTCGCTCTTCACGCTGCTCGCCGAGGACGCGGTCATGTCCGACTCCGCGAAGGACCTGCGCCGCGAGATGCTCGAGGCCGCCGGGCTGGAGGCGCCCGCCGAGGAAGCAGCCCCCGAGGAGCCGGCCGCCCCGGCCCCCGGCACCGAGCGCCGGGTGGTGCCCCAGTCGGTGATCTCGCGCCAGCTCGCCAACCCGTTCCTCGTCCCCGACTTCTCCGCCGCCCAGCAGAGCGCGAGCCGTCCGCGTCGCCTCGCCACCTGGGAGCTGCTCGGCCCGCTCTTCCGGTCCTTCGAGTACGCCGGCAAGGGCGCCTCGTCCTGCATGACGCTGCCCGAGCCCTCGTCGGTCCGGCTGCCCGGCGACCTCGAGCTGATGCCGCACCAGGCGCAGGTCGTGGCCGCCGCGGCCACCGGCCACCGCACGTTCCTGCTCGCCGACGAGCCCGGCCTGGGCAAGACCGCCCAGGCCCTGCTGGCCGCCCAGGCAGCGGACGCCTACCCGCTGCTCGTCGTCGTCCCGAACGTCGTCAAGACCAACTGGGCGCGCGAGGTCGGCATCTGGACCCCGAACCGCACCGCCACCGTGATCCACGGCGACGGCGAGACGATCGACGGCTTCGCCGACATCGTGGTGGTCAACTACGAGGTCCTCGACCGGCACGTCGGCTGGATCGCCACCCACGGGTTCCGCGGGATGGTCGTCGACGAGGCGCACTTCATCAAGAACAAGTCCTCGCAGCGCTCTCAGCACGTCCTCCAGCTCTCGGAGCGGATCCGGTCGCGCACCGTCCGGCCGCTGCTGATGGCCCTCACCGGCACCCCGCTCATCAACGACATCGAGGACTTCCGGGCGATCTGGCAGTTCCTCGGCTGGATCGACGAGAAGAAGCCGCTCGGCGAGCTGATGGACCGGCTCGAGGACACCGGCCTGACGCCGGCCGACCCGGCGTTCTACCCCGTCGCCCGCAACTGCGTGGTCGACATGGGCATCGTGCGGCGTCGCAAGGTCGACGTGGCCGCCGACATCCCGGCCCGCCGGGTCGCCGACCTCCCGGTGGAGCTCGACGACGAGATGGGCCGCTCGATCCGGGAGGCCGAGCGGGAGCTGGCCCGTCGCCTGGTCCAGCGCTACGAGACCGCGCTCGAGACCCGGACCTCCGGTCGCGTCGTGGAGGGCATCGACCACGAGCTGGTGCGCCGGGTGGCCACGTGGGAGCGGGAGGACACCACCTCCGAGACCGGCGAGAACGTCTTCGGGATGATGCGCCGGATCGGTCAGGCCAAGGCCGGGCTCGCCGCCGACTACGCGGCCCAGCTCGCCCGCAGCGTCGGCAAGGTCGTCTTCTTCGCCAAGCACGTCGACGTGATGGACGCGGCCGAGGAGCTCTTCGCCAAGCGGGGGATCCGCTACTCCTCGATCCGCGGCGACCAGACCCCGAAGGTGCGGCAGAAGAGCATCGACGCGTTCGTCAACGACCCCGAGGTCAGCGTCGTGGTCTGCTCGCTGACCGCCGCCGGTGTCGGCCTCAACCTGCAGGTCGCCTCCGACCTGGTGCTCGCCGAGCTCTCCTGGACCGACGCGGAGCAGACCCAGGCCATCGACCGGGTGCACCGCATCGGCCAGGACCAGCCGGTCACGGCCTGGCGCATCATCGCGGCGCAGACGATCGACACCAAGATCGCCGAGCTGATCGACAGCAAGGCCGGGCTGGCTGCCCGCGCCCTCGACGGCGCCGGCGAGGACGTCGCGTCCTCGGTCGACGTCCAGCTCGAGGCGCTGGTGGCGCTGCTGACGGACGCGCTGGAGGCTGCCGCGGAGTGACCGGCCGGGCGCCGTCCCTCACGAGGGCCCGGCGCCCGGGTGGTCCTCGCACCACGCCTCGTACGCCGCCACGGCGGTCGGCAGCGTGGGGAACAGGTGGTCCTCGCCGATCCGCTCGAGGATGCCGGTGGGCGCCAGCTCGTCGCGCAGGTCCATCTTGAGCCGCACCAGCCCGAAGACCACGCCGTGCCCGGTGAGCTCGCGCCGCAGCTTCTCCAGCGCATCCGCGGCGGTCACGTCCACCTCCACGATGGCCTCGGTGTTCAGCACGAACCACCGCACGGGGTCGGGGGAGCCGGCGACCGCAGCCAGGGCGCGGGCGTGGAAGTCCTCGGCGTTGGCGAAGAACAGCGGGGAGTCGTAGCGGTAGATCATCAGCCCGGGCACCGGATGCGCGTGGGCGTAGTCCGCGATGTCGTGCATGCCGGGGATGCCGGGCACGAACCCCTCGACGGCGTCGTGGGGCCGCGCCACCCGTCGCATCAGGTCGAGGACCGACAGCCCGACCGCCACGAGGATGCCGGTGAGCACCCCGACCACGAGGACGGCGGCGGTGGTCCCGAGGGCCAGCAGCAGCTCGCTCCGCCGGAAGTGCCCCAGCCGGCTGAACTCCGCGCGGTCGACCAGCCGGACCGCGGCGTACACGACGACCGCACCGAGCGCGGCGGTCGGGAACGACTCCAGCACCGGGCGCAGGGTGAGCACGGCGACGACGGTCGCGACGACGGTGACCAGCCCCGCGAGCTGGCTGCGGCCGCCCGCGGCGTCGATGATCGCGGTCCGGCTGCCGCTGCTGCTGACCGGGAACCCGTGCATCAGCCCGGAGCCCACGTTCGCCGCGCCCAGGGCGAGCAGCTCCCGCCGTGCGTCGATCCGGTGCTCGCGGCGATGGGCGAAGGCGCGACCCGTGAGGATGTTGTCGGTGTAGCCGACGAACGCGACGCCGAGGGCAGCCGGCACCAGGGACAGCACGTCGTCGAGCGACACGTGGGGGAGGCCCGGTGCCGGCAGACCGGCGGGGACCGATCCGATGACCTCCACGCCCTGCGCCTGCAGGTCGAGCAGGGCCACCGCGGCCGACGCGGCCAGCATCCCGAGCAGGGCCACGGGGGCGCGCGGGCGGACCGCGCCGAGCAGGAGCATGCCGGCCAGGGTCACCAGCCCGACGGCGAGCGTGGCGCCCTCGACCTCGTCGAGGTGGCGTGCCACGTAGGCCAGCTCGGGCAGGAAGCCCTGCGCGTCGACCGAGATGCCGGTGAAGTTGCCGAGCTGGGAGGCGACCATGATCACCGCGATGCCGGCCATGTAGCCGACGAGGACCGGCCGGGACAGCAGCTCGGAGAGGAACGACAGGCGACCCACCCACCCGATGACGCACACTGCGGCCACCACCAGGGCGAGGGCGGCCGCGAACTCGGCGTACCGGTCGCCGGCCAGGCCCGCCACCGAGCCGAGCGCGGCCGCCGTCATCAGCGCGGTCGTCGACTCGGGTCCCACCGAGAGCTGCGGTGAGCTGCCGACCAGCAGGTAGGCCAGCAGCGAGCCGACGGCGGCCGAGAGGCCCACGGCCGCGGGGACGCCGGCCACCTCGGCGTACGCCATCACCTGGGGGATGAGGTACGCCGTGACGGTCACGCCGGCGAGGACGTCGCCGCGCAGCAGCTCCCTGCGGTAGCCCGGCACCCAGGCCAGGACCGGTGGCTGCCTAGGCGCGTCGGCCGATCTCCTCCTCGACGGCCCTCGCGAGGTCCGCGACCAGCCGTGAGTGCCAGTGCGCGTGGGCGGCCAGGTCAGCCACCAGCGCATGGCAGTCGGGGCAGACCACGCCTGAGGAGCTCGTCTCGTTCGTCTGTGCCACGGCACCACACCTCCTGGGTTGATTCCACATCCATCGGCGCGCTCATCCGCGCGCGTGGTCGAGCAGCATCCGGCGCTCGGCGCGCGCGATGACCGTGCGGGTCCGGTCGACGGCGTCGGGGTTCACCGACACCGACGTGATGCCCTGGCGGACCAGGAACTCCGCGAACTCCGGTCGGTTCGACGGCGCCTGCCCGCACAGTGACGAGGTGATGCCGGCGTCGGCGGCCGCCCGGATGATCCGGGAGATCGCGTCCAGCACCGCCGCGTCGGACTCGTCGAACAGCTCGGCGCAGATCTCGGAGTCCCGGTCGACGCCGAGCATCAGCTGGGTCAGGTCGTTGGAGCCGATCGAGACCCCGTCGATGCCCATCGCGGCGTACTCCGGGATCCGGTAGGCGACCGACGGCACCTCGGCCATCACCCAGCGGTGCATCCCGCGCTGGCGGCCGAGCGGGTGCGCCTCGACCGCCTCCAGGCAGGCCTCGAGCTCCCAGCGGGTGCGCACGAACGGGATCATCAGGTGCAGGTTCGGCGTCTCCTCGCGCACCCGCGCCAGCACGTCGAGGTCGAGGGCGAAGATCTCGGGGTCGCGGATGTAGCGGTAGCAGCCGCGGTAGCCGATCATCGGGTTCGCCTCGAGCGGCTCGAACTCCTCGCCGCCCACGAGCCCGCGGAACTCGTTGGTGCGGAAGTCCACCGCCCGGTAGACGACCGGGCGCGGGGCGAAGGCCCGGGTGATCCGCAGCACCGAGTCGGCCATCCGCTGCACGAACTCCTCGCGCCGGCCGGTGGCCAGCAGGTGCTTGGGGTGTTCGCCGGCCAGGGCGTCGGTGATCATGAACTCGGCGCGCAGCAGGCCCACCCCGTCGACAGGCAGGGCCGCGACCTCCTCCGCGTGCTCGGCGATCGCGAGGTTGGCGTAGAGCAGGGTCCCCGTCGTCTCGGTGGCGCGCACGGGTGCTCCCGGGGCGGCCACGCCCACGACGCCCTGCGTCGTGCCGGCGGGGGCAGCGGTGACGGCGCCGGCCCGGACCACCCCGCGGGTGCCGTCCACCGTCACGATCTCGCCGTCGCGCAGGACGGTCGTCGCCGTCCGCGTCGCGACCACGGTCGGCAGGTGCAGCTCACGTCCGACGATGGCGGCGTGACAGGTGACCCCGCCGCCGTCGGTCACCAGGGCGCAGGCGCGGCGCATCATCGGCACCCAGTCTGGGCTGGTCATGCTGGCGACGAGCACGTCCCCGGCCTGCAGCCGGTCGCCGTCCGCGGTGCTGCGCAGGATCCGCACCGGCCCGGACACCAGGCCGGGAGCGGCGGCCAGCCCGTTCAGCAGCAGGTCACCGGCACCCTCCTCCGGAGTCGGCGCGCCCGCGGCGGCGACCTCCGACAGCGTGGTGATCGGACGCGACTGGACGATCCAGAGCCGGTCGCCCTGCCGGGCGAACTCGACGTCCTGGGGGCTCCCGTAGTGCCGCTCGATGTCGAGGGCCAGCCCGGCGAGGCCGTGCAGCACGTCCTCGTCGAGAACCCACCGGGACCGGTCCTCGGCGGGCACCTCGAGGCGCCGGTCGTGGCCGTCGGGTCCGCGGACGATGCGCGCCGCCTTGGTGCCCAGGTGGGCGCGTACGACGGCGCCCGTGTTCTTGGAGAGCACGTAGGTGTCGGGCTCGACCTGCCCGCCGACCACCACCTCGCCGAGGCCGTACGCCGCCTCGACCATGATGCTGTCGCGGTCGCCGGTCGAGGGGTCCACGGTGAACATCACGCCGGAGCTGTCGGAGTCGACCATCGCCTGGACGACGACCGCGATCGCCGGCTCCTCGGCCAGCTCCTGGGCGGCCCGGTAGGCGACGACGCGGGGGCTCCACAGCGAGGCCCAGCAGTCGACGACCCGGACCAGGAGCTCCTCGCCGCCGTGCACGTTGGTGAAGGTCTCGTTCATGCCCGCGAAGGAGGTCGAGGCGGAGTCCTCGGCGGTCGCCGAGGACCGGACCGCCACCCGGGGCTCGTCGCCGAGCCGGGCGTACGCCTCCAGCACCGCCCTGCGCAGGTCGTCGGGCACGCCCGCCGCGTGCACGAGCGCCCGCAGGTCGGCCGTCGCCCGCGCGAGGTCCTCGGGCGAGTCCACGTCCGCCGCCGCCACCCTCTCGCGCAGCGCCTCGCGGACGCCGCCGATCTGCATGGCCTGCAGGTAGGCGTCGGCGGTGATGACGAAGCCGGGCGGGACCGGCAGCCCGGCACCGGCCAGCTCGCCGAGGTTGGCGCCCTTGCCGCCGACCCGGGGGACGTCGGCCCTGCCGATCTCGCCGAACCAGGCCACCAGGTCGGTCGTGGGCAGGTCCGTCACGGGTGCCACCGTCGAGGGGGGCGCGCTCTCCACCATGGCTCCAGCCTCCGGTGGGTGCTCGGGGCGGCCTAGGGTCGTTCGTCACCGTGGGAGCGCCGATGGTTGCGGGTGGCGGCCGGCTCGGGCGGGCCGCCGGGACCTCGGCCGCACCCGCCCCGACCTTCGGCCCTGCCGGCGGGGTGCGCGCACCGTTCAGGATGGGAGCACGGGGCTCGCGTCGGTCTCACCACGGTGGCGCACCACTCGGGGAGCACGCGCCCGGCCGACCCGGCCGGCGGGCCCGCAGCTCGTTCCCCCTGACGGGCCGACGCACGCGCCAGCGGCGCCGGTCACGAACGGTGTGAGAACGATGAGACGAGCAACCCTGACCATCGCGGCCACGACCACCGCGGGGCTCCTGGCCGCCGCTTCCGTGGCCGGTCCGCACGCCGCGGGCGCCGGGCCCGCCGACGCTCGCAGACCGCTGGCCCGCAACGTGATCGTGCTGGTCGACGACGGGGCGGGCTACAACCACCACGAGGCGGGCAGCCTCTACGACAAGGGCCTGCGGCACGGCGAGGCGTACGACGGCTTCCCGTTCCGGTTCGCGGTGTCGACGTACTCGTTCGGTGACGTCGCGCAGGGCCAGTGCCCGGAGCAGACCGTCGGCTACGACCCGCAGCAGGCCTGGTCCGACTTCGCCTATGTCGAGCACGATCCCACCGACTCGGCGGCGGCCGCGACCGCGATGGCGACCGGGGTGAAGACCTACGACTCGGCGATCGGGGTGGACTGCCAGGGCACGCCGCAGCAGAACGTGTCCGAGGTCGCCGAGAAGCTCGGGAAGGCCACCGGTGTGGTGACCAGCGTGCCGTTCAGCCACGCGACCCCGGCCGGGTTCGTGGCGCACGACACGGCCCGTGACGACTTCGACGGCATCGGGCACCAGATGATCCAGCAGGCGGCGACCGACGTCGTCATGGGGGCTGGGCACCCGCTGTTCACCCGGAAGGGAGCGCCCGCGAAGAACCCCGGGTACGAATTCATCGCCCAGCCGGACTGGGAGGCGCTGGCGGCCGGCACGGCCGGTGCCGACGCCGACGGCGACCAGACCCCCGACCCCTGGACCCTGGTGCAGACGCCTGCGGAGTTCCGGGCCCTGATGACCGGGCCGACGCCGAAGCGGGTGTTCGGCATGGCACAGGTGCGCCGGAGCCTGCAGGTGGACCGGGGCGGCGACGCGCAGGCCGACCCCTACGTCGTGCCCCGGCTGGACACGGTGCCGACCCTGCCCGAGATGGCGACCGGCGCGCTCAACGTCCTCGACGACGACCCGGACGGGTTCTTCGTGATGATCGAGGGCGGCGCGACCGACCTCGCATCGCACGACAACCTGAAGGGCCGGATGATCGAGGAGGAGATCTCCTTCGACCGGACCGTCGACGCCGCGCTCGCGTGGGTGGACCAGAACAGCAACTGGGGCGAGACGATGGTCGTCGTGGTGTCGGACCACGAGACCGGCTACCTGACCGGTCCGGGCTCCGGCCCGACCCCGGCCGGCCCGGTCTGGACACCGCTGGTCGACAACGGTGCGGGCGCGGTCCCGGGCATGCAGTTCAACCTGGTCGCGCACACCAACAGCCTCGTGCCCGTGTTCGCCAAGGGCGACGCGGCCCGGCTGCTGCGGGGGCACGCCGACCAGCAGGACCCGGTGCGCGGCCGCTACCTCGACAACACCGAGCTGCACCAGGTGCTGGTCGACGCCATCACCCCCTGACCGTGGCCGAGGGCCTGCCGACCGGTCCGGTCGGCAGGCCCTCGAGGGCGGGGGCGGGGTGGGCGTCACGCGTGGCGCGCTCCGCACGATCCGCAGAAGTGGTCACCGGCGTCCACCGGGTGGCCGCACGCCGAGCAGTACGCCGCAGCGGTGGCCGTCGCGGTGGTGGCCGTCGCCGTGGCGACGCCGCCGGGGGCGGGTGCACCGGCCGGTGCAGGCGCGGGGGCGAACCCGGTCGGGGCCGGCCGCGGTGCGGCCTCCGGGACCCACGCCGGGGCCTGGGTCGCTGTCGGGGTCGCAGCCGGGGCGGCGGCCTGCGCGGCGGCGGGCGCCGCAGTGACCGGGGCAGCGGGAGCGGCCGGACCGGCCGGCGTACCGGCTACGGTGACCGCGGCCCGGCGACGCAGGCGTCGCACCAGGAGCATCAGCGCGGCGAGCCCTCCGACGATCGCGGCCACCACACCGGCGGCGACCCCCGCCCAGAGCGCCCAGCCGGTCGAGCCGGAGTCCTCGGCCGGGGCGGGCAGGTCCTTGGCCTTGGCCAGGTAGGACTCGGCCAGGCCGTTGGCCGGCTGGTCCTCCAGCACCTGCTCGAGGTCGGTCACCGCGGTGTCGCGGTCGCCCTGGAAGTAGGCGCGGATCCCGTCGCGGTAGGTCCGGGTGGTCTCCGAGACGGTGTTGTCGACACCGGCGCTGTCGAGCAGCTCCTTGATCCGCTCCGCCGGGACGGCGTAGTTGAACGGCTCACCGACGAAGTGCGAGCTGTTCACGCCGATCACGCGGCCTTCCGAGTCGACGGTGGGGCCGCCGGACATGCCGCCCGACAGCTCGGCGGACAGCTGGAAGACCGAGAGCAGGCCGTGCGCCACGGTCTTGATGGAGCTGACGTTGCCGGAGTCGAAGGTCGGGGTCAGGTCGGGGTCGGTGAAGGAGTCGATGACCGCGGGGTAGCCGATGGCCACGACGCCCGAGTTGATCTCGACGTCGGAGGTGTCGGCCAGCTCGATGGCGTTCAGGTCGGTCTCGTCGACCTTCAGCAGCGCCCCGTCGCCCTCGTCGAACTGCTGGAAGGCCAGCACCCGGGCGGGCTTCTGCTTCTGCACCTTCACCCCCGAGACGGAGGCGCCCCAGGAGACGCCGACCTGGCGCTGGACCTGGTTGTGGAGCACCTGGTTGCCGTCGCCGAGGATGTCGACCCGGTAGTCACCGATTACGGAGTCGACGGTGAGCGCCGAACCGTAGTCGTAGTAGTTCTTGAGTGCCCACTGGGCGGCCTGGCGGCGGATCGCGTCCTTGCCGCCGTCGGGGTCGACGCAGTGGCCGGCCGTGGCGACGTACCCGTCGGGGTTCACCACGAAGCCCGTGCACTGCATGGTGACCGTGAACGGTTTGTCCTGGAGGTACTGCCGGTTGTAGCGGTCGTAGACGTAGCCGGACCAGGTGACGGTCTCGTAGACGACCGACGGCTGCACCAGCGGCGCGACCTGGGTCGGGGTCTCGGTCGAGGGGGTCGCGGTGCTCGGCGTGTAGGGGCCGTCGGCGAGGGCCGGGCCGGCCACGCCCACCGAGGCGGTGGCGACCGCGGCGAGGGCGGCGGCGGTGACGGCGGCGCGGCGGGCGAGGGAGGTGCTGGTGGTGTTCATCGGGGGTGTCTCCTGTGGGGGGTCTGGCCGGGTGGCCGGTTCTTGACCTGACCCTGCGCCGACCCGCTTGGAGGTGGCTTGCCCCTCACTTGATGCGGACCTGAGGCGCCGACCTGCGCCGCTGTGAACCGGATCGGGCGCAGACTGAACCAGCCGGGCACGTACGCCGTGTCTGGTGCAGGAGGTCCGAATGGTCGGCAACCAGGCCGCGCTGATGCAGCAGCTGCACGACGAGCACGCAGCCGCGCTGTGGAGCTACTGCGTGCGCCTGACCGGCCAGGACCGGGCCCGGGCCGAGGACGTCGTGCAGGAGACGCTGCTGCGGGCCTGGCGCCACTTCCCAAACCTCGACGAGAGCCACGGCTCGGTGCGGGCCTGGCTGTTCACGGTGGCCCGCAACATCGTGATCGACGACTGGCGCACCAAGCGGTCGCGCTCCGAGCTCGCGGTCGCCGACGTGCCCGAGGCCGTCGACCCGGTCGACCACACCGACCAGCTGCTGCTGTCCTGGATGGTCGCCGAGGCGCTCACCAGGCTCTCGCCCGAGCACCGTGCGGTGCTCCTGGAGTGCTACTACCGCGGCCTCCCGGTCGCCGAGGCCGCACGCCGGCTCGGCATCCCCGAGGGCACGGTGAAGTCCCGCACGCACTACGCCCTGCGCGCGTTGCGGCTGGTCCTCGAGGAGATGGGGGTGGGGGCATGAGCTGCGAGTTCTCCCGGCTCGACGGCGCCTACGTGCTGGGCGCCCTGTCGCCGGCCGAGCGGCGCTCGTTCGAGGAGCACCTGCCGGGCTGCCCGTCCTGCTCGCGCGCGGTCCAGGAGATCGCCGGGATCCCGGGACTGCTCGCCCGGGTGGGACCGGGGGTCCTCGAGGAGGACCCCGACGAGCCACCGCTGCCGGACACGCTGCTGCCGCGGCTGCTCGGCGAGGTGCGGCGGGTGGACCGACGGCGTACGGCGCTGACGGCCGGCCTGGCCGCGGCCGCGGCGGTCGTGGTCACGGTGGGCGCCGGGCTCGCCCTGGGGATCCCCGGGAGCGGCGGTCCGGACCGCGCCCCCTCCGCCTCGGTGTCCACGAGCGTGCCCGCCGGGCGACCGATGACCCCGGTGGCGGCCGACGCCGGCATGCAGGCGAGCGTGGCGCTGGCCCCGGTGCCGTGGGGCACCCGCCTGGACCTGACCTGCAGCTACGCGGTGGGCCCCGCCGCCGGCTACCACGACGAGCCGGCAGGCAAGGCGACGTACGCGCTGGTGGTGCACACCCGGGACGGCCGCACCGAGCAGGTCGCGACGTGGCGCTCCCTGCCCGGGAAGAGCATGCAGCTCACGGCCGCGACGTCCGCGTCGCAGGCGGAGATCGCGTCGGTGGAGGTGCGGACGGGGAACGGCGAGCCGGTGCTGCGGCTGACGACGTGAGCGGCGCTCACTCGTAGCGCAGCGCGGTCGCCGGGTAGGTGCGGGACGCGCGCACGCTCGGCAGCCAGGTGGTGAGCACCGAGCAGACCACGACGGTGCCGAGGATGACCGCGAGCGCGATCCAGGGCGGCTGGAGCTGCAGGTTCTGGTAGCCCGGCTGGTCGGCGGAGTCCTGGACCACGTTGAAGGCGACCCAGAGCCCGAGCACGCTGCCGACGACCACGCCGATCAGCGTCACGAGCAGCGCCTCGACCAGGAAGCTCATCTGGACCATCCGTGCCTGGAAGCCGATCGCCCTGAGCACCCCGATCTGCTGACGCCGCTCGACCACGGCACGGGCGCTGATCACGCCCAGCGCGGCGACCCCGATCACGAGGCCCAAGCCGAGGAAGCCGAGGATGAGGTACTGGAAGGTGAGCGAGGCCGACACGGCGTCGTGGAGGGCGTCGCGCTGGGCGGTCGCCTGCATCCCGTTGTCGAGGAACGCCGCCTCGAGCGCGTCGGCCTCGGTCGTGGGGTCGACGCCGTCGCGCACCCGGAAGTACCACACCGTCGGGGTGGCGGCGGCTCCCAGCGGCGCGAGGGTCCGCTGGGCGGTGGAGATGCCGAGCATGGCGAACGGCACGTTGTCGGCCAGCACCCCGATCACCCGCAGACGCAGGGTCCTCCCGCTCTGGGTGTCACGCACCTCGACCGGCACCGGGTTGAAGCCCTGGTCCTCCAGGTAGAAACCGTGCAGGCGGAAGTCCGAGACGACGCCGGTGCCCCAGTTGGCCCGTCGCGGGACGGAGTACGCGTCCACGACCGCCAGCCGCGGGTGGGCGGCCAGCGCGTCCCAGACGGCTCGGTCCGACCCGTAGCCGGCGGCGCGGGTCGCGAACCCGTAGGTGTTCTCGTGCAGGAAGCTCGCGTCGAGCCCCCGCACGACGTACCCGGCGTAGTCCGCGTCCCCGGCCTGGCGGGCGTCCACGGGGACGTAGGACTGGGCGGCCCACCCCGTGACGTCCTCCGGGTTGATGCCCGGGGCGGCGGCCAGGGCGGAGTGCATGTCCCGGATCGGGCTCAGGGGAGAGGTCTGCGCGGTGATGTCGTAGCCGCCGCCGAAGGTCTCCTCGTCGTCGAGGGCGGAGAGGAAGGACGCCGAGGTCGCCGCGCCGGTGACCAGCGTGAAGACGACGAGCGTGAACAGACCGATCGTCGCGCCGGTGCGGAACCGGTTGCGCAGCGGGCTCGCGATCGCGGTCTTCACCACCGGGACGGCGTGCCGGGAGCCGCCGACCACCCACATCAGGCTGTTGAGCATCGGGCGGAGGTTGTAGACGATGACCCAGGTGGCCCCCGCCACCAGCAGCAGCCCGACCAGCACGAACACGTCGAACCCCATCTGCAGGTCCGGGACGATCGCCTTGTAGACGCTGAAGGGCAGCAGGTTCCAGGCCAGCACGCCGGTGCCGGTCACGGTGTAGGCCAGACGCTCGCTGCCGCCGAGCGACCGGATCGCCGGGACCAGGGCCACCAGCACGAGGGAGCCGCCGACGAGCAGGCTGACGGCGCTCCTCGAGGACCACGCGGAGACGATCAGGGCGGTCCCGGCCGCCGCCAGCCCGGCCGCCAGCAGCCAGCCGTAGCGCCGGCGCCGCCGTCGCGGCGGCTGCGGCAGGTTCCGCACGGCGGCCACGATGTTGAGGTGGCTCACCCGCCAGGCGGCGACGGTCACCACCGCGAGGGTGAGCAGCGCGCCGAGAGAGAAGGCCACCACGAGGCTGGTCCACGTCAGCCCGTAGCGGATCGTGACGATCCCCGACTCCGCCAGCGCCCCAGCGATGAGGCGCACCATCACCACCGAGAGCGCGAGGCCCAGGAACGCCCCGATCGCGGCGGCCAGCACGTCGTAGGCCGCCCCCTCGAACAGGAACATCTGCACCAGGTGGCGGCGCTGCGTGCCGATGGCGCGCGCCGTGCCCATCTCCCCGCGCCGCTCGGCGGCGAGCATCACGAAGACGAGGAAGATGAGCAGGATCCCGGCCGAGATCGTGAAGGTCCCGAAGGTCGAGAAGAGCGAGAGGTACGTCGCCCCCTGCTGGTCGGCCTGGTCGAGGCCGTCCTGCTTGACGGGGTCCACCCGCAGGCCGAGGTCGGCGGTCGTCTGCTCGAGCCCGTCGGTGACCTCGGTGGTGGCCGCGGCGCCACCGGTCGCGTCGCCGTCGTTGGAGACGAGGACGTGCTGGACCCGATCGCCGACGCCGAGCAACCGTTGTGCCTGGGCCAGCTGCATGACCAACGCGCCCCGGTCCGTCCCGGTGCCGTCGTACCGGACCACGCCCCGGACCGTGAGTGGCACCTGACGGTTGCGGACGAACACGACGAGGCCGTCGCCCTCGTGGGCGTCGAGCGCGTCGGCCGCCTCGGCGTCGAGGTAGACCTCGCCGTCCGGGAGGTCGGCCAGGTCGACGGCGTCGCCCGACGTCGTGGTGACCTGCCCGAAGCCCGACATCGAGGCCGGGTCGGTGGCGAAGAGCACGAGGCGGGGCTCGTTGGTCCGGCTGGTGGTGTCCTGGACCGCGACGGGCTCGCTGATCCCCGGGGCTGCGCCGTCGACCGAGGGCAGCCGGCGGGCCGCCGCGACGACGGTGTCGGCCTCGGCGGCGGTGAGGTAGCGGGCCGCGCCGGCCTCCCCGAGGGTGGCGATGTCGGGCTCGTCGCCGGACCGGGCCGACACGGTCTCGTCGGTCTGCCCCAGGGTGGTGATGACCGACGTGCGGACGGTGTTGGCCATGATGTCGCCGAACCCGAGGGCCGAGCCGATGGTCATCGTCCCGAGCATCAGCCCGCCCACGATGATCGCGCTGCGCCCCCGACGGCGGGTGAGGTTCCGCACGCCGAGCTTGAGCAGGACGGTGTGCCGGGCGGCGAGCGCTGCGACCGTGGCGAGTGTGAGGACGACGAGGACCCCGAGCACCACGGCGAGCGCGCCGACCGGCGCGCCGAACAGCTCGCTCATGGTCCGGGCGCCGGGATCCCGGCCCTCGGCAGCTCGACCAGCCTCACCTCGTAGCGACCGCGACCGGGGGGCGACTTGAAGATCGTCGCGAACTTCTCGATCACCCCGGCGTAGAAGCCGGTCGGGGAGGCGTCCTCCGCCGCCTCGAGGCTGTCCCAGAACGTGATGATCGTGCCGGTGCCCTCCGGGTTCGCGAGGACGAGCACGCCGGCGTAGCCGGGCTGCCGACGCAGGTCGGGGACCACCTCGGACTCGTAGACCTCGACCGCGGTGTCGGTGTCGATGCGCAGCGTGTCGATCTCAAGCTGGGTGACTCGTGCGTACATCCGCGGACTCCATCCGTTGTTCGTCGACGACTGCGCCGTCGAGCATGCGCAGGATCCGGTCGGTGCGCCGGCCCACGGCGATGTCGTGGGTGACGATCAGGAACGACAGCCCACGCTCGAGGTTCAGGCGCCGCATCAGCGTCGTGACGCTCTCCGCGGTCTCGCTGTCGAGGTCGCCGGTCGGCTCGTCGGCCCAGACGATGGCGGGGTCGTTGACCAGGGCGCGCGCGATGGTGACGCGTTGGCGCTCGCCGCCCGACATCTCCTCGGGGACGTGGCCGGCCCGGTCCGCGAGGCCGACCAGCTCGAGCGCGTCGAGCGCCCGCACCCGTGCCTCCCGCACCGGGTGCCCGGCGAGCAGCAGCGCCATCTCGACGTTCTCGACCGCCGACAGCACCGGCATCAGGTTGTAGAACTGGAAGACGAAGCCCATCCGCTCGGCGCGGTAGCGCGTGCGCGCCCGGTCGGAGAGGGCCGAGAGGCTGACTCCCTCGATCAGCACCTCGCCGCCGTCGATGTCGTCGATGCCGGAGAGGCAGTTGAGCAGCGTCGTCTTGCCACAGCCGCTGGGACCCATCACCGCGACCATCTCGCCGCGCCGGAGCGACAGGTCGATGCCGTTGAGCGCGGACACCTGCACCTGGCCGGTGTCGTAGGTCTTGCGCACCGCCGTCGCCCGGACGATCACGTCGAGGTCGGACCGGGGATCCCCGGCCCGAGGCTCGTCGGTGGGCGGTGCCGGCAGCCGGTGCAGTCGGCGCATCGGAGTCCCCTCGCCTCGGCTTCGTTCCTCTTCGAACATCCGCCGCAAGCGGGGGAGCCGTCAGGGGCGAAGGTCCCCGCCCGGCACGCCTTCCGCCCGGGTCCGGACCGGGACCGCCCTCGCGGGGGCCGGGGTGCGCTCCAGCAGCAGCACGGCGGCACCCCCGATGATCGCCACGACCTCCGAGACCGCGGCGGCCAGCACGTAGGAGCCGGACCAGACCTCGTGGATCCCGTAGAGCCCGACCGTGGCCGAGATGACGAAGGCGCCCAGGGTGGACAGGCCGAAGCCGACCGCGAGCAGGGGCGGCAGCCAGTGCCGCCACAGCACGAGGCCGACGGCGATCGCCAGGCCGGCGACGGCGTTGAGCATGAACGCGGGCCCGATGACGTGCAGGTCCCGGAACCCGTCGAGCCACAGCTTCAGGTGGACGTACGCCGACACCAGCACGGCGAGAGCGGTCAGGATGCGTGTCTTCATGTCCGGTCATACGTCGCCGACCGGCCCCTGGTTCAGGGTCAGACGAGCACCCGTTGCTGGTCGAGGGCGTGGTCGAGGGTGATCGCGGCGTCGATGAGCGACAGGTGGGTGAACGCTTGTGGGAAGTTGCCGATCTGCTCGCCGGTGAGCGCGATCTCCTCGGAGTACAGCCCGACGTGGTTGGCGTAGGTCAGCATCTTCTCGAAGGTGATCCGCGCCTTGTCGAGCTGACCGGCACGCGCGAGCGACTCGACGTACGCGAAGGTGCAGAGGGAGAACGTGCCCTCCGAGCCGCGCAGCCCGTCCGGGGAGGCGGCCGGGTCGTAGCGGTAGACGAGGCTGTCGGTGACCAGCTCGCCGTCCATCGCCTCGAGCGTCGAGGTCCACATCGGGTCGGTCGGCGTCACGAACCCGACCGTCGACATCCGCAGCAGCGAGGCGTCCAGGACGTCGGTCCGGTAGTGCTGCACAAAGGCCTGCCGCTCGGTGCTCCAGCCCTTCTCCATGATCTGGTCGTAGATCGCGTCGCGCTGCGCCCGCCACTGGTCCACCGGCGCCGGCCGCCCGTGGCTCGCCGCCAGCCGGATGCCCCGGTCGAGGGCGACCCAGTTCATCAGCCGGCCGTAGGTGAAGTCCTGGCGGCCGCCCCGGGTCTCCCAGATGCCCTCCTCGGGCTGGTCCCAGTTGTCGGTGACCCAGTCCAGCAGCTCGCAGACCCGCCGCCAGCCCTGGTGGCCGGCCTCCAGGCCGTGCTGGTCGGCGAAGTAGATGCTGTCGATCGCCTCGCCGTAGATGTCGAGCTGGAGCTGGTCGGAGGCCGCGTTGCCGATGCGCACCGGGCTCGAGCCGCGGTAGCCCTCCCAGTGCTCGAGGACCTCCTCGGTCAGGTCGCTGGACCCGTCCACGCGGTACATGATCTTCAGCGGCCCCGACCCGTTGCCGCCGACCTGCTCGTCGACGCGGGCGCCCAGCCAGCGCCCGAGGGCCTGGGCCTCCTCGGTGAAGCCCAGCCCGAGCAGCGCGTAGACGGAGAAGGAGGCGTCCCGGACCCAGGTGAACCGGTAGTCCCAGTTCCGCTCGCCCCCGACCTGCTCGGGCAGCCCGGCCGTCGGGGCCGCCACCAGGGCGCCCGTGGGTGCGTAGGTCATCAGCTTGAGGGTGATCGCCGAGCGGTTGATGGTCTCCCGCCAGCGGCCGTCGTACGTCGACTGCGCGAGCCACGTCTCCCAGAAGTGGACGGTCTCGTCGAACAGGGCCCTGACCTCGGCGGGCCGGACCTGGCGCACCGGGCCGGCCGCACCGGTCTCCAGCACGACCCCGCGCATCTGGCCCGCGGTCAGCTCGACCTGCGCGTGCAGGTCACCGTCCGCGTCGACCTGGATGTGGGCGAGCCGCGCGTCGTCGGGCTCCCGGACCAGGTTGACGGTGACGGAGGTGTGCGCGCTCTCGAAGACGACCCCGTCCTCGGCCAGGTGGGTCTGGTGCCGCTCGCGGCCGTAGTCGAAGCGGGGGGCCATGTCGACGGCGAAGGTCATCCGGCCGCGGACGCACCGGATCATCCGGACGATCCGGTGCCGGTCGGTCGCGGTCGTCGGGTCCTCGATCGGCATGAAGTCGACGACCTCGCCCACCCCCTCCTCGGTCAGGAAGCGGGTCACCAGCACGGCGGTGTCGGGAAAGTACAGCTGCTTGGTGGTGAAGACGTCCACGGTCGGCCGCACCCGGAAGTGACCACCCTTGTCGTGGTCGAGCAGGGCACCGAAGATGCTGGGCGAGTCGAAGCGTGGCGCGCAGAACCAGTCGATGGAGCCGTCGGTGGCGACGAGGGCGGAGGACTGCAGGTCTCCGATCAGGCCGTGGTCGGCGATCAGGGGGTACTCGGACACGGGCTCGGACCTTTCACGAGGGTGTCGACCTGGGCGGCCGGCGCGGCGGGTGGCCGCTCAGGTGCTGGCGAGGACCTTCGCCTTCTGGGCGGCGAACTCCTCCTCGGTGAGGATGCCCTGCGCCTTGAGCTCACCGAGCTCCTTGAGCTGCTGGATCGGGTCGACGGCGGGAGCCGCCGGGGCGGCAGGCGGCGGGGGCGCCTGCTGGTCGTAGTAGGCCTGGTCGCGCTGGGCGGCCGTCTGCGCGTCGCGGTCGGCGAACTTCGCGGCCTGGCGTCGCTGCACCCGTCCGCTCACGGCGCTGGCGGTGCCGGCGACGACGGCGGTGCGTGCGACCCCTCGGATCAGTCCGGGCATGGTGTCCTCCTCAGCTCGCGGCTTCGAGCGAATCGACCGCGGCCATGATGTCCGTGGCCGGGATACGGGCGCTGGCGATCAGCTCCCCGCCGTTGCGGCGGGCGGCCGCGACGAAGGGCGCCGCCCAGGTGTTCTCGTAGACGATCAGCGCGGCGAGGGTGTCCGGCTCCATGGCGGAGGAGGCCTCCTGCACGTCCTCGTCGCCGAGCAGGCCGGACCGGGCGCCTGCGAAGTAGGAGAAGCCGGCGCCCGGGCCTCCCGGGTCGGTCAGCTCGAGCACCTCGATGCCGCCGTCGGCGTCCTTGCTGATCACGAGCAGGTCGTAGAGGCGGATGGTGCCGGCCTCGACGAGATCCATGAGCGCGCTCGCGGCCTCGCCGGTCAGGTTCTCTCGGGGGAACTCGAGCAGGACGAAGTCGATGGGGCCGTGGACGTCGGCGTCGGTGGTGGTGGACACGGTCGCTCCTGAGGTGGTCCGGAGGGCTGGAAGGGAGTTCGACGGGATGTCTCCGACAGTGCGCGATCTGCCGCCGCGGGGCCTCATCCCCGACGGATGATGCTGCGCCCACGTCCCCGCTGGTTCCGTGTCCCCATGCGCAGATCGACGTCGTGTTCCCGAGGCCCACTCCGGGCGGACCCGGTCCGCCCGCGCGCGACGGTGTAGCCCGTCGTGAGCACCATCGAGCAGCGGCTGGCCGACTACCGGCAGACCCGGGAGCAGCTGGAGCGGGCGGTCCTGCCGCTGGCCACGTCGGTCGACGGCGCGTCGTTCGAGTGGCAGGCGTCGCTCCACCACCTCTACCTGCGTCGAGGCGGGTACGTCGTCCTCGAGGGTGACCGTGGTCCACGGCTGGGCATGGTGACGGACCTGGCGGCCGATGCCGCCTCCGCCGCCGCAGCCCAGGGCGTGCCGGGAGGCGACGGTGGCGTCCTGGTCCGTCTCGCCCGTGGGACCGGGGTCGTGCTCGACGGGGACGGCCAGCCGTTCCACGACGCGTCGGTCCGGCTCGCCACGGCCACCGAGGTGGACGACTGGTTCCGGCGCAGCCGGCCGGACCGGGCCGGGCTGACGATCGGGGAGGTCCGCTTCGCCCCCGGCGTACCAGCCACCCTGGACGGCGGTGGCTTCGACCGGCACACCTTCATGTGCGGCCAGTCCGGCTCGGGCAAGACCTACTCGCTGGGGGTGCTGCTCGAGCGGGTGCTGGCCGAGACCAGCCTGCGGGTCGTGGTGCTCGACCCCAACTCCGACTACGTCGGTCTGGGGAGGGTCCGCGAGGGCGCCGACCCGACGCAGGTCGAGCGGTACGCGTTGGTCGCGGCCGGCGTCGACGTGTGGGGGAACGCCGACACGGCCGACCACCCGCTCCGCCTCCGGTTCCGCGACCTCGACCAGGCCGCGCAGGCCGCGGTCCTGGGCCTGGACCCGATGCGCGACCGGGACGAGTACGCCGCGCTGCTGTCCCTCCTCCAGAGGCAGCAGAGCGGTCGTCCCCTGGTGACCGGCCCCGACGACCTGCTCGGCTCCGACGACCCGGGCGCGCGGATGCTCGGCACCCGCGCCCTGAACCTCGGGGTCCTCGACTGGCGGGTGTGGGGCCCGGACCAGCCGTCGCTGGTCGACGAGCTGCGCGCCCCGACGTCCCGCTGCACCGTGGTCGACCTCGGCTCGCTCGACACGCCCCAGGAGCAGCGGCTGGTGGCCGACGCGGTGCTGGCCACGCTCTGGGGGCACCGCATGTCGCGCCGGCCGTGCCTGGTCGTGATCGACGAGGCGCACAACGTCTGCCCGGCCCACGCCACCGACGAGGTCACCGCCCTGTCGGCCGAGCGGGCGGTCCAGATCGCGGCCGAGGGCCGCAAGTTCGGCCTCTACCTGCTGACCTCGACCCAGCGCCCCCACAAGGTCCACGAGAACGTCGTGTCGCAGTGCGACAACCTGCTCCTGATGCGGATGAACAGCCAGGCCGACCTGATCGACCTCGGACGCCTGCTGTCGTTCGTGCCGTCGGGCCTGCTGGCGGGGGCGACGGCGTTCACCAAGGGGGAGGCCCTGGTCGCGGGCAAGGTCGTGCCCTGCGCGACGTACGTCCGGATGGGGGAGCGGGTGACCGTCGAGGGCGGTGCCGACGTGCCCACCACCTGGGCCGCACCGCGCGTGTGAGCCGCTACGGCGTGTCCCCGCCCTGGTCCTCCTCCGGGCAGGCGGTGCCGCGGGGGAGCTTGTACGGCGCGGCGATCCGGTAGGTGCCCGCGCGCGGGGCGTGGAGCACCGTCCACTTGTCGACCGCCTCGCCCGGCAGGTGCGGCTGCTCGGCCTCGCTGAGGCAGCCGCTCACGTTGACGGCGGGCAGGCCGGCCCCCGGGGAGACCGGGCCGGGGAGGGGCTGCCCCTCCTCGTCGACCAGGCTCAGCCACGGCGAGTCCGGGATGCGCACCAGGACCTCGCCGGCCCGCGGCATCCGGATCACCACCTGGGCGGCGGTGAACGAGGTGACCACGGCAGGGGGATCGGCCAGCGGGGTGGGCTCCTGCACGGCGTAGAGCCGCCAGCTGTCATCGGCCCACACCTCGTGCAGGTAGCGCAGGCCGCCGGAGACGAGCGCTGCCTCGGCGACCCCCGCCTCGTCGGGCTGGCCGGTCGAGAGGACCACGTAGTGCACCGCCCAGCGGTCGAGCCACGCGCGGTAGCTGCGCTTGGTCAGCAGCCCGTCGGTGTAGAAGATCGGGTTGCGCTCGGCGTCGGCCTGCCGGTTCCACCCGCGGGCGAGGTTGACGTACGGCGCGAGCGCGGACGCCTCCCGGTGGCTGGCCGCCGGGACCACCTCGACCCGCGCCTGGCCGGCCTGCAGCGACTGCAGCTGGCTCACCAGCGGCCGGACGTCGACGGTCCAGGCCGCGTCGGGGCGGGTGTCGATCGTGTCCCGGGCAGCGGTCGCGACCTGCCAGATCGACGAGGTGAGGACGCCGACCACGAGCAGGGCCGTGAACCGCTGGGGGTGGGCGTGCAGCACCGCGGGCCGGCGACCCGGCACCGGCGCCGACGGCTTCCGCACGGCCACGGCCACCACCAGCACGCCGCCGAAGACCAGACCGAGCCGGGTGATGTTGGTGCCGATCTGGGAGGGCACCAGCCACACCGCGACCACGCCGACGGCGTACAGCACCGCCCCGATGCGCACGGTCCGCCAGGACGGCGGCGCGAGGAGCAGGAGCCCGGCGGCGAACGCGACCGGCAGGATCATCGAGGCCCACGGCATGGGCTGCTGGCCGGAGAACGGGAAGAGCCACGAGGAGAGGGCGACGACGAGCACCGGTGGCACACCGAGGACGTAGGCGGCCGGGCGCCGGCGGCCGAGCCAGAGCGCCGCGGCGGTCAGGCCGAGGAACAGCCCGGCGACCGGGCTGGCGGCGGTGGCGGCGCCGGACAGCGCGCAGGCCAGCGCGGCCCGGGGCCACCGGTGCCGGCGCTCGTGGGTGCGCCACTTGCTCGGCCAGGCGAAGACGGTGGCGAGGGCGGCGAGCCCGAACATCAGTCCGAGGCCGAAGGTGACCCGGCCGGACACGGCGTTGCCGGCGAAGGCGACGGCGCCGAAGAGCGCCGGCCACAGGGGCCGGGTCAGCGCCTTGCTGCGCACCAGCAGCAGCGCCAGCAACGCCGCGGAGGCGGTGCCGGCCAGCATCATCGTGGTGCGCACGCCCAGCGTGGCCATGACGTAGGGGGACAGGGCGCTGTAGGAGACGGGGTGCATGCCGCCGTACCACGCGAGGTTGTAGGCGCTCCCGGGATGGGTGCGGGCGAACTCCGCCCAGGCGTCCTGCGCGGCGAGGTCGCCGCCGCTGGTCGCGAGCAGCCACCACCAGAGCAGGTGGAGGATCGCGGCCGCGACCGCGGTGACGAGGACCGGGTGGCGCGCCAGCACGGCCACGCGGCCGGCTGGGCTCGGGACCACCGGCTCGCGGGTGAGCAGCTGGCTCCCCGCCGACATCGCACCCTCCCCGGTCGAACGCACCTTCGCAGCCCATCGTGTCACGCCCGGGTGGCGGATCCCGCCTCCTCGGCTTGCTAGAGTCGAACGTGCCCTCGTCCTCCTCCGTCAGCCGGACCCGCCCCCAGCCGGCTCCCGAACCCGCTCGTGACGACTCGCGCCAGGTGCGCTGGGCCGCCGGGATCTGGGTGCTGGTCGCGGTCTTCGCCGTGGTGACGGCGATCTGGTCCCACCACGTGGGTGTCCCCCTGCGCGACCCCGACGGCCAGATGTTCCGTGGTCGGCTGACCAGCGCCCTGGTCCTCTTCGCCGGCCTGGTCCTGCTCGAGGCGGTGGTCCGCACCCACCGCGAGCGGCTGCCCTGGCGGCGGTTCCTCTCCACGCTGCGGTCCCGCTGGACCGTCCGGCGGCTCGCGCTGGCCGTGACCGGTCTGGTCGCGTACCACCTCGTCTACATCTGCTACCGCAACCTGAAGAGCTGGGACGCCTTCAACACGGTGCGGGACGAGCAGATGCTCCGCTTCGACCGCTGGATCTTCCTCGGGCACGACCCGGCGGCACTGCTGCACGACGTGTTCGGTCAGCACACCGCGGCGTACGTCCTGATGGTGGTCTACAAGTCCTTCACCTACCTGGTGCCGCTCTCGGTGGTGGCGGCGCTGGTGTTCACGCCGCGGATCCGCGAGGGCTACGTCTTCCTCGCCTCGGCCATGTGGGTCTGGGTGCTCGGCGTCGGCTCCTACTACCTGATCCCCACGCTCGGACCGTTCGCCTCGGAACCGCACGTCTTCGCGGGGCTGCCGCACACCGGGATCACGAGCACGCAGGCGGAGTACATGGCGGAGCGGGCGCAGATGCTGGCCGACCCGTCGGCGCCGGACTCCTTCGTCAGCATCTCCGCCTTCGCCAGCCTCCACGTGGGCTTCACCTGCATGGTGCTCTTCATGCTGCTCTACTACCGCCGACGGCGGCTGGCGTTGGCGATGACGGCGTACCTCCTCGCGGTGATGGTGGCGACCGTCTACTTCGGCTGGCACTTCGTCATGGACGACGTCGCCGGGGTCGCGCTGGCCGCGCTGGCCGTGCTGCTCGGTCGGTTCACCGTCTACCCGACCGGCCGCCCGGACTGACCCGCCCGCCCCGGTGGGGCACATGCCCCCGGGAGCCTCGGGTACGTGACTCGCGAACCGACGTCCGCACGACGAAGGAGCGAGCATGAAGGCAGTCACCTGGCACGGACGGCGCGACGTGCGCGTCGAGCAGGTCCCCGACCCGGTCATCTCGGAGCCGAACGACGCGATCGTCAGGATCACCTCGAGCGGACTCTGCGGCTCCGACCTCCACCTCTACGAGACGCTCGGCCCGTTCATGGGCGAGGGCGACGTGCTCGGCCACGAGCCGATGGGCATCGTCCAGGAGGTCGGCCCGGAGGCGGGCGACCTGCGCGTGGGGGACCGGGTCGTGATGCCCTTCCAGATCTGCTGCGGCCACTGCTGGATGTGCGAGCAGGGCCTGCACACGCAGTGCGAGACCACCCAGGTCCGCGACCGGGGCACCGGCGCGGCGCTCTTCGGCTTCAGCAAGCTGTACGGCGAGGTGCCCGGGGCGCAGGCGGAGTACCTGCGGGTGCCCCAGGCCCAGTTCATGCCCATCAAGGTGCCCGAGGGGCCGCCCGACGAGCGGTTCCTGTTCCTGTCCGACGTCCTGCCGACCGCGTGGCAGTCGGTCGCGTACGCCGACGTGCCGAAGGACGGGACGCTGCTGGTCCTGGGTCTCGGCCCGATCGGCGACATGGCCTGCCGGATCGCGACCCACCAGGGGTTCCGGGTGATCGCGGTCGACCGCGTCGACGAACGGCTGGCCCGGGCCCGCGCCCGCGGCGTGGAGGTGCTCGACCTCCGCGAGGTCGACGACGTCGGTGAGGAGGTGCGCTCCCGGACCGCCGGCCGCGGCGCGGACGCGGTGATCGACGCCGTCGGCATGGAGGCGCACGGGTCGACGGTCGCCGAGGTCGGGCAGCGGATCTTCAACGTGCTGCCGAAGCGGATCACGGCGCCGCTGATGAGCAAGGTGGGCCTGGACCGGATGGCCGCGATCTACACGGCCATCGATGCGGTACGACGCGGCGGGACCGTCTCGCTGATCGGGGTCTACGGCGGCCAGACCGACCCGATGCCGATCATGACGATGTTCGACAAGCAGCCGCAGCTGCGCATGGGCCAGGCCAACGTCAAGCGCTGGGTCGACGACATCATGCCGCTGCTGGTGGACGACGCCGACCCCCTCGGCACCGAGGAGTTCGCCACCCACCGGGTCCCGCTCGACGAGGCGCCCACGGCGTACGAGAACTTCCAGAAGAAGCAGGACGGCACGGTCAAGGTCGTCTTCAAGCCCTGACCCACGGCCGGCCCTCCGGGCCTTTGTGCCCTGTCTCCCGCCTCCGGCGCCGTCCGATCCTCGGACCAGCGTCGGAGGAGGGGAGGCCGGGGTGCCGCGTGCACGCGACCTGCTGAACCGGTTCCGGCCGTCGGGCACCCCCGGCGCCGCCGGGGCTGCCGGCGTGCCCGTGGACCGGGAGGCCGGCCCCGCGGCCGAGCTCGCCCCGCTGCTGGCCGCGCTCGCCCCGACCGAGCACGACTGCGCCGCGTTGCTGGAGGAGGCCGAGGCCGACGCGCAGGCGGTCAGGCAGCGCGCCGACGAGGAGGCGGCGGGCCTGGTCTCCGCCGCTCGCGAGCGGCAGGGTGCCGACCGGGCGGCTGTCGTCGCCCGGCTGCGCGAGCGCCGAGCATCCGACGCCGGCGTCGCCGCGGCCGATGCGGAGCGTCGCGCTGCCGCAGTCCGTGAGCAGGCCGACGCACGGATGGCGGGGTGCGTCGACGAGGTGGTCGAGGCAGTCCGCGCCCTGGTCAGGGGCACCGGATGACCGCGGCCTGGGTGGCCGGGAGCGTCCGGGCCCGCTCGATGACCCGGCGCCGGCTGGGCCGGGCCGGCGCACGCCGACTGGCGTCCGAGCCCTCGCTCGACGACGCGCTGGTGGCCCTGGCGCGCTCGCCGTACGGACGCGACCTGGTCCCCGGCTCGTCGCTGGCCGAGGCCCAGCGCGCCGTCCACGGCACCCTGGTCTGGAACGTGCGCGTCGTCGGGGGCTGGGTGCCCCGCGCGGGGGCCGCCCTGCTCCGGGTGCTGCTCGCGCCGTTCGAGATCGCCGACGTCGCCGACCACCTGCGCCGGCTGCGGGGCGAGGAGGTCCCCCCGCCGTACGAGCTGGGCAGCCTCGGCACGGCCTGGCCCCGGCTGGCGGCGGCCGGGGACGCGGCCGGCGTACGACGTGCCCTGGCGACCTCGGCCTGGGGCGACCCCGGGGGCGAGGCCCCGGAGCAGGTCGTGTGGGCGATGCGCCTCGCGCTGGCCGACCGGGCCATGGCCGTGGCGCCGGAGACCGCGCCGTGGGCGGCCGGGGCCGTCGCGCTGCTGCTGGCCCGCGCCCTCACGCTCGAGCACCCGGGCCTCACGTCCGGGGCCCGGCTGTCGGCGGCCCGGGTCGTCGGCCCGGCGGCGGCATCCGCCGGGACCCTGGGCGACCTGGTCCCGGCGCTGTCCCGGACCGCCTCGTGGGCGCTGCACGGGGTGGCCGCGGGCACGGACCTGTGGGCCGCCGAGCGCCGGTGGTGGGCTCGGGTCGAGACCGACGCCGCCGCGCTGGCGCGCAGTGCCCGCCCGGGGCACGCGGTCGTGCTGGGTGCGGTGGGCCTGCTGGCCGTGGACGCCTGGCGCGTCCGGGCGGCGCTGGAGATCGCGGCCCGGCCGGACGCGTCGGCCGACGCCCTGGAGGCGGGGGTGAGCGATGCGCTGGCGTGAGGCCCTGCACCCGGTCGGCATGCAGCGGGTGGCGCTGGTGGCCCCCCGCGCGACGCTGCGCGACGCGCTGGTCGTCGTCGGCGACTCGGGCACGGTGGAGCTCGACCCTCGTCCCGGCACCGAGCCCACGCTGCCCGGCTCGGCGACCGCCCGGCTGCAGCGGCTGCCGACCCGGCCCCCGGCCGCGGCCCTGTCGCCGCTGCCGCCGGACCTCGACGACTGCGAGGCGCGCGGCCGGCTCGACCTGGTCGCGGGGGAGGCCGAGCTCGAGGACCGCGCGGCCCGGGCGGTGACCGAGGGACGGGTGGCGGCCCTGGTCGGCTGGACGCCGGTCCAGGCGCTCGCGCCGCTCGCCGACCGGCTCGCCGTGCTGGGGGCCGCCGCGGTTCCGCTGCCGGCCCCGCGCGGCGTGCAGCCGCCGACGCTGCTCACCGAGCGCGGGACCTCCCACGAGCTCGCGCCGCTCGTCCGCACCTACGCGACCGTGCCGTACGCCGACCTCGACCCGTCGCTGCTCGCCGGGGTCGCCTACGTCGTCATGTTCGGGATGATGTTCGCCGACGCCGGCCACGGGGCGCTGCTGCTGGCCGCCGGCCTGGCCGCGCGGGCGCAGGTCTGGCGGCTGGCCCGGCTGCGTCCGGTGTGGGTGTTCCTGGTCGGGGCGGGGGCGGCGAGCGTCTTCTTCGGCGTGCTCTACGGGGAGTTCTTCGGGCCGACCGGGGTGCTCCCGGTGCTGTGGATGGCGCCGCTGGAGCACCCGGTGCCGCTGCTCGGCGTGGCCGTGGCGGCCGGCGGGGTGCTGCTCGCCGCGGCCTACGCGCTGGGCTCGGTCAACAGGTTCCGCGAGGGCGGCTGGCGGCGTGCGGTCTACGCGCCGTCCGGCCTGGCCGGGACGGCCGTCTTCCTCGGCCTGGGCCTGCTCGCGGCCGGCATCTACCTCGACCTGGCCTGGCTCGTGGTACTGGCCGGCGTGGTCGCGGTGGTCGGCCTGGCCACGGCGTACGCGGGCCTGTTCACGGCCGCCGGTGGTGGCGTGGGAGGCGGCGCCCAGGCAGCCGTGGAGCTGGTCGACCTGGTGGTCCGGCTCGGGTCCAACGTCGTGAGCTTCGCCCGGTTGGCCGCGTTCGGCCTGACCCACGCCGCCCTCGGGGCGGTGATCTGGGAGGCCACCTCGGCGTTGTGGGGGCAGGGCGTCGCCGCCGGCGTGGCCGCGGTCGTGGTCTTCGTGGTCGGCAACGCGCTGGCCTTCACCCTCGAGGGCGTGGTCGCGGCGATCCAGGCGCTGCGCCTGGAGTACTACGAGCTGTTCTCCCGGGTCTTCGACCTCGAGGGCCGACCCTTCCAGCCCTGGCACGTCCCGCTCGCCACCCAGGAGGTCGCCCCGTGAACAGGATCCTGCGCTTCGTGCTCGTGACCAGCGCGGTGCTGCTGCTGGCGTCGCTCGTGCTCCTCGTCGTCGCGGTCACCGCCGACCCCTCGCCGGCCGCGGACGTCGCGTCGGCGTCCGCGGCGGCGTCCTCCTCGGGCAGCGACGCCAACGGCTCCGCGCTCATCGGGGCCGCCATCGCGGTGGCGGGCTCCTCCATCGGGGCGGCGATCGCCGTGGCCTACACGGGCTCGGCGGCGCTCGCGGCGATGAGCGAACGCCCGGAGCTGTTCGGACGGGCCATGGTGATCGTGGGGCTCGCGGAGGGCATCGCGATCTACGGGCTGATCGTGTCGATCATCCTGATCGGCAAGGCCTGAGATGGGCAGCGTGGCGGCGATCGGGACCGCGGACCTGGTGGCGGGGTTCGGCCTCGCCGGCGCGCAGGTGCACGAGGCGGACGACCCCGCGGCGGTGCGGGCGGCGTGGGGCGCCCTGCCCTCCGACGTGGCCGTCGTCGTCCTGACGGGGGCCGCCGCCGACGCGTTGGGGCCGCAGCGCACCGCGCCGGGCGCCCCGCTGACGGTGGTGCTGCCGCGATGACCAGCGCCCCGACGGCCACCGCTGCGGAGGCCACCGCTCCGAGGACCACCTCCCGGGCCGCCGCGCTCGAGCCGGTGCGCGCCGCCCTGCTCGCGGCCGCCCGGGCGGAGGCGGACCGGGTCCGGGCCGAGGCGGAGGCCGACGCAGGGCGTCGCGTGGACGCCGGCCGACGGGAGGCCGAGGCGCTGCTGGCCGAGGCGCGGTCCCGCGGCGCCGCCGACGCGGGCTGGGTGCTGGCCGCGGAGCAGACCGAGGCGCGGCGTACCGCCCGGGGCGTCGTGCTGTCCGCGCAGCGCGAGGCCTACGACCGGCTGCGGCGGGAGTCTGTGGACGGCGTGCGCGCCCTGCTCGCGGACCCGCGCGTGCGCGCCGACCTGGCCGCCCGGTTGCTGGTCCTGCTTCCGGGAGCCACGGTGCGGGACGTCGACGGCGGCGGCCTGTCCGCCCGGACCGCCGACGGGCGCAGCATCGACGCCTCGGCCGAGGCGCTGGTGGACCGGGCCCTGCCGTCCGTCGACGGGACGCGGCTGTGGTCGGCGCCGTGAGCGCCGGGCGGGTACGCCGCGTCAACGGCCCGCTCGTCGAGGTGACCGGGCTCGGCGACCTCGCGATGGCGGACCTGGTGGCGCTGGGGGTCGCGGGCCTGCCGGGCGAGGTCGTCGCCGTCGGGACCGCGGCGGCCTCGGTGCAGGCCTACGAGTACACCGGCGGCCTGGCGGTGGGGGACCCGGTCACCGCACTCGGCCGCCCCCTGTCGGCCCGGCTGGGGCCGTGGCTGCTGGGCGGGGTCTTCGACGGGCTGCTCCGGCCGCTGACGTCCGCGCCCACCTGGCTGGAGCCCGACAGCGACCAGCGAGGGACCGGGTCGCGCTGGGAGTGGCGGCCGGCCGTCGGCGAGGGCGACGAGGTGACCCCCGGGGCCGTCCTCGGCACCGTCCCCGGCGCGGGCAGCGTGGAGTACCGCGTGCTCGCGCCACCCGGCGTACGCGGTCCGGTCCGGTGGCTCGCGGCCCCGGGGACCTACGGGGCGGACGAGCCGGTGGTCGACGTCGCCGGCACGTCGGTCGCGGTGGGCGCCAGCTGGCCGGTACGACGGCCGCGGCCGGTCGAGCGTCGGGTCGGCACCGCCGAGCCGCTGCTCACCGGGCAGCGGGTCCTCGACGCGCTCTTCCCGGTGGCGCGGGGGAGCACCGCGGCCGTCCCCGGCGGGTTCGGGACCGGCAAGACCATGCTGCTCCAGCAGGTGGCGAAGTGGTGCAGCGCCGACGTCATCGTCTACGTCGGGTGCGGCGAGCGGGGCAACGAGATGGCCGACGTGCTCCAGGACCTCGCCCGGCTGGTCGACCCCCGCACCGGCCGGGCGCTGGCCGGGCGGACCGTGATCATCGCCAACACCTCGAACATGCCGATGATGGCGCGGGAGGCCAGCATCTACACCGGTGTCACGGTCGCGGAGCACTTCCGCGACATGGGTCACCACGCCGTGGTGATCGCCGACTCCACCTCGCGCTGGGCCGAGGCGCTGCGGGAGTTCGCCTCGCGCTCGGGGGCGCTGCCCGCCGAGGAGGGCTACCCGGCCGGGCTGCCGTCGGCGCTCGCGGCGTTCTACGAGCGTGCGGGGCGCTTCGTCACCCTCGGCGGGGCCGAGGCCTCGGTGACGATCATCGGTGCGGTCTCGCCGCCGGGCGGGGACACCACCGAGCCGGTCACGGCCCACACCGAGCGCTTCGTGCGCGGACTGTGGTCCCTGGACCGGAGCCTGGCCTACGCCCGGCACTACCCGGCGGTGGGCTGGACGGGGTCGTTCGCCCGGGACGCCGAGGGCCTGGCCGTCTGGCACGCCCGCAACGGTGATCCGGGCTGGGGGTCGCGCCGCGCCCGGATGGTCTCGCTGCTCGCGGAGGCCGACCGGCTCGGCGACCTCGCCGAGCTGGTCGGCACGGCGTCGCTGCCCGGCCGGGAGCGGGTCGTCCTGCTCGGCGGGCGGCTGCTGCGCGAGGCCGTGCTCCAGCAGAGCGCGGTCGACCCGGACGACGCCCACTGCACGGCGGGGAAGACCACCGCGCTGGTCGACGCCGTGCTCGCCGTCGTCGACGCCTGCACGGCGCTGGTGGAACGAGGCGTCATCGCCACCGAGATCGAGGAGGTCGACCTCTCGCCGCTGCTGCGGGCCGCCCGAGAGACGCCGCCGGACGCCGTGGAGGAGATCGACATCCGCCGTGACGTGGTGCTGCGCACCCTGGGGGCCCTGGGATGAGCGTGCCGCGATGAGGCCGGTCCCCGACCTCGAGGTCGTGCGCACCGGGGTCGAGCAGCTGCGCGGTCCGCTGCTCGTGGTCAGCGGCGCCACCGGCGTGGGGTGGGACGAGTTCGCCACCGTGCTCGTGGAGGACGCCGACGGCGGTCCGCAGGTCCGGCACGGGCTGGTGCTGGAGGTGGACCGGGACCTCGCCGTGGTCCAGGTGCTCGAGGGCACCGACCGGCTGGCCACCGGCTCCACCCGGGTCGCGTTCTCCGGACGGCCGCTGCGGGTGCCCGTCGGGACGGCCTGGCTCGGCCGCGTCTGCAACGGTCGCGGGGAGCCCGTGGACGAGGGCCCGCCGATCCTCGCGCCCGCCACCGCACCGGTGGCCGGGCTGCCGCTGAACCCGACCTGGCGGGAGCCACCCGCCGAGCCGATCCTCACCGGTGTCTCCGCCATCGACGCGCTGACCACCCTGGTCCGCGGCCAGAAGCTCCCGATCTTCTCGGTCGCCGGGCTGCCCCACCTCGAGCTCGCCGCGCAGGTGGCCGCCCAGGCGACCGCCGGTGGGGAACCGTTCAGCGTCGTCTTCGCGGCCATGGGGCTGACGCACGCCGACGCGGAGATGGTGCGCTCGGTGCTGGAGGAGCGCTCCGCGGCGGGCGAGCTGGTGCTGCTGCTCAACACCGCCGACGACCCCGTCATCGAGCGGGTGCTGACGCCGCGCATCGCTCTCACCGTGGCGGAGGACCTGGCCTTCACGCACGGGCGGCACGTGCTCGTCGTGCTCGCCGACATGACCAGCTACGCCGAGGCGCTGCGCGAGGTCTCCTCCGCCCGCGGCGAGATGCCGGGCCGGCGGGCGTACCCCGGCTACCTCTACAGCGACCTGGCCTCGCTCTACGAACGCTGCGGCCGGGTCCGCGGTCGGCCCGGCTCGGTCACCGTGGTGCCCGTGCTGACCATGCCGGCAGGGGACATCACGCACCCGGTGCCCGACCTGACGGGCTACATCACCGAGGGGCAGGTGGTCCTCTCGGCGGCCGTGCACGCCCGCGACGTCTACCCGCCGGTCGACCCGCTGGCGTCGTTGTCGCGCCTGATGCGCAGCGGCGCCGGTCCGGGCCGGACCCGTGAGGACCATCTCGACCTCGCGGCCCAGCTGCTCGCCGCCCTCGCCCGTGCACGGCAGGTCTCCGAGCTGGCCGAGATCGTGGGCGCCGCGGCGCTCAACGCGACCGACCAGCGCTACCTGGAGTTCGCGACCGGCCTCGAGCGCCGGCTCCTTGACCAGTCACGCACCGAGGTCCGCTCGCTCGACGACACGCTGGACCGGTGCTGGGAGGTCGCCTCGGTCCTGCCGGTGCGGGAGCTCACGATGCTGCCGACCCGGTTGCTCGAGACCCATCTCGACGGGAGGCGGTGAACCGTGCCCCAGGCGTCGCGGATCCCGCCCGGCCGCGCCGGACGGATGTGGCTGCACCGCCGGCTCGCCGTCGCCGAGCGCGGTCGCGAGCAGCTGGACCGCAAGCTGCGGATCCTGCTCCCCGAGCTGCAGCGCCGCCGGCTGCAGGCCGACCGCTTCGGACGCGAGTGGGACACCGCGTGCGCCGAGGCCCGCACCTGGCTGCTGCGCGTCGTGCTGCTCGGAGGCGAGGACGCCGTGCTCGCGGCGAGCACCGTCGAGCCGGCCCGGGTCGACGTGACCTGGGCGAGCACCATGGGCCTCGGGTACCCGGTCGGGGCGGAGCTCGTCGTACCCGAGAGCACGCCGACGGTCCCGCCCGCGAACGCCGCGGTCGTGCCGGCCGCCCGGGCGTTCGAGGCCGCGCTCCGGGCCGGGGTGCGCAGCGCCGTCGCGGACGAGGCCGTGCGTCGGGTCGAGGCCGAGATCGCGGTCACGCGACGCCGGATGCGCGCCCTCGAGCGGCGCTGGGCACCGTGGCTGCGGCAGGCCCTCGCCGAGCGCGAGGCCGCGCTGGAGCAGGCGGAGCGGGAGGACGGCGTACGCCTGCGGCGGGCCGCCGGGGCCGCGGGGCTCGCCGGGGCCGACGGCGCCGGCTCCGGCGAGCGGAGGAGCGGACCGTGATCCGCCGGGTCCTGCTGGCGGTCGAGGACTCACCCGACGCGATGGCCGCTGCCGGCGCCGCGGTCGAGATCGCGCGCGGCGTCCAGGCGCGGCTGCGGATCGTGCACGTGCTCGTCGACCACGAGTTCGACGCCGCGCTGCTGGCGGCGACGGGGTCCGGTCGCGAGGGTGGCGGCCGGCCGGCCGCCACCGCGATCCTGCGCCGGGTCGCCGCGATCGCCGAGGAGGCCGGTGTGGAGGTCGAGGCGGCCGTGCTCGACGGCGCGGTGGGGCAGGCGATCCTCGACGACGCCCGGCACTGGGCGGCCGACGTGATCGTGATCGGCCGGGCCCGCCGCAGCTACAGCGGGGAGCCGTACGTCGGGGCGCAGACCCGGCACGTGCTGGAGTTCGCCGAGCGCCCGGTGCTCGTCGTGCCGCCGACCAGGAAGCGGGACGGGCTCGGCGCGGGCCCAAGGTCCTCCCGGTGATGCCGCACGGCCCCTGCCCGGACGGTGCGGCGCTCCTAGCGTGGAGCTGTGGTGGTGTTCCGCGTGCGGGGCGTCCCGATCCGGGTCGGCTGGAGCTGGCTGGTCATCGTGGCGCTCGTCTACTGGTCGCTGGCGACGGTGCTGTTCCCGACCAGCTACGCCGACCTCGCCACGTGGGAGTACCTCACGATGGCCGCGGTCGCGACCGCGCTGCTGTTCGCCTCGCTGCTCGTCCACGAGCTGTGCCACACGCTGCGCTCGATCCGTGAGGGCGTGCACATCAAGGACATCACCCTGTTCCTCTTCGGCGGGGTCTCGCAGGCCGACGAGCCCATCCCCGGTCCGGGCGCGGAGTTCCGGATCGTGGCCGCGGGGCCGGCGGCGTCCGCGGTCCTCGCGGGCCTCTTCTGGCTCGCGGCCCTGGGTGCCGGTGCCGCCGGTGTGCCCGACCCCTGGGTCGGCGTGCTCTCCTACCTGGCTCAGATCAACGCGCTGCTGCTGGCGTTCAACGTCGTCCCGGCCCTGCCGCTCGACGGCGGTCGGCTGCTGCACTCCTTCCTGTGGTGGCGCACGGGGGACAGCGAGGTCGCCACGATCCGTGCGGCCGGCGCCGGCCGCGTCTTCGCCGTGCTGCTCATCTCGATGGGCCTGGTCTTCCTGCTGCTCGGCGACACCGTGGGCGGCGTCTGGTTCGCGGCCATCGGGTGGTTCCTCTTCCAGGCGGTGCGGCAGGAGGTGCTCTCCGCCAGGGCGACGCAGGCCTTCACGGGGCTGCACGTGCGGGACCTGATGACGGCGCCGCCGATCACGCTCGTCCCGGACATGACGATCGCCGAGCTGGCCGAGAGCCTGGACGCGCTCGCCGACCACTCGGCGTACCCCGTCGTGGCGGGGGAGCGCTACCTCGGCACGCTGGTGCTCGCCCGGGCCGGCGCGGTGCCGGAGTCCCGGCGGCACGCCGTACGCGTCGGCGAGGTGATGACCCCCGCCGCGGCGCTGCCCGCGCTGCACCCCGACGACGAGGTCGTCGACGCGGCCCGGGCGCTCAGCGAGTCGCTGCTGCACGCGGGCGCCGACGTACCGCCCTCGTCCGTGGTGCTCGGCGGGCCGTCGGGCGAGCAGCCGGTCGGCATCCTCTCGACCGCCGACCTGGAGCGCGCGATCGCCACCGCCCCGCTGCGGGTCGGCCAGCACCAGTCCTGACCGGGACCGGCTCCGACGTCTACGATCCGTGGCTCGCCCTGCCGCCCTTGCGGCCGGCCTCCTTCTTCTGCGCGGTGGTCCCGCCCTGGGAGCTGTCGCCCCCCGAACCGCTCTTCTGGCCGCCGTGCTTCGAGGCGTCGGGGGAGTTGGCGATCCTCGCCGCGCGCTCCTTGGACATGCCCTTGTCCTTGAGCGCCTCGTACTGCTTCTCGTTCTTGATGTTGCCGGCCATGTCGTCGCCTCCCTGTCGTTGCGAGTGCTGACGTCGGGTCGGTACCCGGGTCGCGGGTGGGCATGCGGTCCTGCTCCCGGTCCCGCTCGCACCGCGGTGGGGGTCGGTCTCCGCTACTGCCCGCTCCCGGCTCTCCGGCTGCTCTCGGTTCCGGTCTTGGCTGGCGACGGGGCAGGTCGGCTTGGGTCGGGGGTCGGCTGCCGGGCTGCGGTTGCGGTTTGGTCACCAACCGCATGTCCGGGGGCGTTTTCGGGGCGGTCTTTGACCAATCGGTGGGGTCGGTTGGGGCTCCGGCTGGCTCCCGGCTGTCGGGCTGGTGTCGGTTGCGGTCCCGGCTGGCTACGGGGCAGGTCGGCTTGGGTCGGGGGTCGGCTGCCGGGCTGCGGTTGCGGTTTGGTCACCAACCGCATGTCCGGGGCCCGTTTCGGGCCGGTCTTTGACCAATCGGTGGGGTCGGCTGGGGCTCCGGCTGGCTGCCGGGCTTCGGTTGCGGTTTGGTCACCAACTGCATGTCCGGGGGCGTTTTCGGGGCGGTCTTTGACCATTGGGTGGGGTCGGCTGGGGCTCCGGCTGGCTGCCGGGCTTCGGTTGCGGTTTGGTCACCAACTGCATGTCCGGGGCCCGTTTCGGGCCGGTCTTTGACCAATCGCTGGGGCCGCCGGCCGCGAGCAGCACCAGGAATCGAGCAGGGTCAGGGACCACCACCACCCAGCAGAGAAGGGGCGAAGGACGAGGCAGCCGGCCGGGCGAGCCCGCAGCCGCGAACCGCGCGCAAGGAGCGTCAAGCGAGGCGCGGCGCCGCAACGAGCCGCAATCGGGAGCAACGAAGGTCGGCGACGCGGCGAGCCCAGCGACGGCGCGCGGACCGCGGCGGAGGGACGCCCACGAGCCAGCAGCGAGCCACAGCCCGAGGAGAGCCCGGCCACCGCCGGAAACAAGGCCACCGCCGGAAACAAGGCCACCGCCGGCAAATGTCACACCCGGGTTTGCCCCCCAGGCATGCGGGCTACGTTCGGGACATGAGCGAAGACCAGCTGCAGCCCCAGGACACGCTGGACGACCGCGGCGTCGACGACGTCCTCGACGAGGGCATCTCCCCGCCGGAGCGCCCGCGCGGAGTGACCGCCAAGGGCGTGACGCCCGCCGAGGCCGCCGAGGGCGAGACGATCGACGACCGGCTGGGCCAGGAGGAGCCGGAGGTCTGGGAGCAGGCCGAGGCCGAGCGCGACGCCGAGGTCGTCGACGGTGACGTCGGCGGTGAGGTGGGCAGCGAGCGCTCCGGGCGCCTGCTCGCGCCCGACGAGGGGGCGCACGAGGACGTCGACGGCCTGGTCGCCGCGGACGAGGGCATCGACGGCGCAGGTGCCAGCGCCGAGGAGGCCGCGGTCCACACGATCGAGGACTGAGGCCGGCGGTCGCCCCGCGCGCAGGTCAGGCGGACTTGCGCGCGGGACGCGTCCGCACGATCGTCTGCAATCGGCGCGCCCACTCCCGGGCGCGTTCCCGCTCGCCCTCGACGAGGGGTCCGCGGACGTCCACGACGTAGAAGCTCGTCGGGTGGTCGATCACCTCGAAGCGGTGGCCGCGCAGCACCCGCGCGGCCTTCCGCGCAGCCGAGCCGGGCCAGTGCTGGACCTTCTCGATCCGGGTGTCGAAGACGGCCACGCACGGCCGTGGCTCGCCCGCGGGGAGCACCTCGTCCACGCCCGCCAGCCACTCGCGCACGCCCAGGGTGGCGCGCGACTCCGAGGCGCCCTGCCGGACGGCGTCGGCCCGGGTGCTCGGCCGGCTCAGGGTGAGCGCGTGGGTGGGGGCGCCGACGACGACCAGGTCGCTGCCGGCGAAGTCCGCGGGGCGCACGTGCCGCACGTCGGCGAGGGCGACCTGGCCGCCCTCCGCGGCGAGGCCGTCGCCGATCTCACGCGCGAGCTGCTCGGTGTTGCCGAACATCGACTCGAAGACGATGACGGTCTTCATGCTGGCCATGGTTCCTGGCACTCCATCCGGGTGGGGCGACGTGGTGTTCAGGGTCGGTAGGTGTCGTGGGGGACGACGACGGCGCGGCCGCTGACCGTGCCGTGGGCGAGGTCCCGGTAGGCCTGCTCGGCGTCGTCGAGGGTGTAGATCGTGGTCTCCGCGTGCAGCAGCTGGCGCGACGCGAGGTCGAGCACCTCGACGAGCTCGCGGCGGTTGCCCCAGTACGTCGTCTGCACGCTCGCCTCGTAGGGCACGCCGAAGAACGACACGGGCAGGGTGCCGCCGGCGATCCCGACGATGGTGATGTCGCCGAGCTGTCGGGCGCTCGCGGCGCCCGCGGCCAGCGTCTCGTCGGAGCCGACGAAGTCGAGGACGACGTCGGCGCCGCGGCCTCCGGTGGCCTCGCGCACCTGGTCGACGAGGTCTTCGCCGGGCGCGAGGGCGAGGTCGGCCCCGCAGGAGGTCGCCAGCGCGCGGGCCGACTCACGCGAGTCGACCGCGATCACGCGGGCGGCGGTGGTGGCCCTCAGCACCTGGACCCCCAGGTGCCCGAGTCCGCCGACACCGATCACGAGCGCCGTGGCGTCCGGGCCGAGCTTGGCGTTGGAGCGGCGTACGGCGTGGTACGGCGTCAGGGCGGCGTCGGTCATCGGCGCGGCGTCCACGGGGTCCACCCCGTCGGGCAGCGGGACCAGGTGCCGGGCGGCGGGCACGAGGAGGTACTCCGCCATGCCACCGTCCAGCCCCAGGCCGCCGCCCCCGCCGGCGACGGGAGCCAGGTCCGGGCGCTCGCAGTAGGTCTCCAGGCCGTCGAGGCAGCGCGCGCAGGTGCCGCACCCCCAGGCGCCGACCACCGCGACGGGCTGGCCGGGCTCGAGGTCGCGGACCCCGGCGCCCAGGGTGTGCACCCACCCTGCGTTCTCGTGGCCGATCGTGAACGGCGGGGACCACGGCAGCCCGCCGGCCTCGAAGTCGTGCATCAGGTGGAGGTCGGAGTGGCAGGCACCGGCCGCGCCCACCTGCACGAGCACCTCCCCGGGTCCTGGCTCGGGGACGGGAACCTCCTCGAGGACTGCTTCGCTCTTCCAGGACTTCAGGCGGAGTGCCTTCATGTGGCCGCGGCCTCTCGGGTCGGTGACGGGTGCGGTCCCAGCCTGTCGTCCGCGCTGGTGACAACTCAGGGGCGTCGGACCGGTGGTCGCCGGGACGTTGGTCCCTAGGTGTGGCGGGACCGCGGGGCTTGTCTGGAAGCGGAAGTCTCACCCGGACCTGGGAGGTCGGATGCCCGAGCCCAGCACCAAGGCCGGCAGCACGCCCGGCACGAAACCCGTCGTGGTGGCGGTCGGCAACGACCCGGTCGACAGCGCCTTGGAGTACGCCGTCGCCGAGGCGCTGCGCGAGGGGTGCGGCGTCCACGTCCTGCACGCGATCCACGTCAAGCCGACCGGCCCGGAGATGGTGCTCCTCGACTTCGGCGAGATCGAGCAGATCGGGCACGCGACCCTGCACGCGGCGGTGGAGAAGGCCGAGGACCTGCTGCGCGGCCGTGCGCCCCTGACCAGCGCCCTGGTCCGCGGGCCGGTGGTGCAGACGATCCTCGAGGCCACCCAGGACGCCCGGCTCGTGGTGCTGCAGCGGCGTGACCTGTCCCGGATGCGGCGTACGGTGACGCGCTCGGTGTCCAGCGGCGTCGCCGCGCACGCGCACGTGCCGGTGATCTCGGTCCCGGCAGGCTGGTCGGAGGAGACCGACCACCCGGGGGAGCAGCCCGTCGTCACCGTCGGCGTGGACATCCCTGAGCGGTGCGCGCCCGTGGTCGCGACCGCCGCGGCCGCCGCCCGCTCGCGGGGGGCCCGCCTGCACGTGCTGCACACCTGGTGGTTCCCCAGCGTGTACGACGACATCATCATGAGCCGCGTCGAGAACGACACGTGGGCCGACAAGGCGCGCGAGGAGATCCAGGTCGTCCTCGACGGTCTCGGCGACGCCGTCGCGGGGCTGTCCGTCGAGATCGAGGCGCGGCACGCCCATCCCGCCGACGCCCTCATCGACGCCGGCCGCGACTCGAGCCTGCTCGTGGTGGGCCGCCACGACCCGCTGGTCCCGGTCGGGTCCCACCTCGGCCCGGTGGCGCGCGCGGTGCTGCGCGACGCCGTGTGCCCGGTGCTGCTGGCGAACCCGTCGCACGTGCACCGTGCCGGCAACGCCTCGGCGCCGAAGAGCACGCACGAGCCGTACGTGACCTCCTGAGGGTGCTCAGCCCGAGGGCTCAGGGTCCCCCGCGGGCTCAGGGTCCATGGTCACGACCACCGACCCGCTGACCCTGCCCGCCGCGAGGTCCTCGAGGGCGCGGTCCGCCTCCTCGAAGGGGTACGCCGTGGCGTGCACCCGCACGCCGAGCCGGCCCGCGAGCCGCAGCAGCTCCTCGCCGTCGCGGCGGGTGTTCGACGTGACCGTGCGCAGGTCCCGCTCCCGGAACAGGTGCCGGTCGTGGTCGAGCGCGGGCACCCCGCTCATGTGGATGCCGGCGAGCGCCAGCGTGCCGCCGCGGTCCAGGGCCGCCAGGGCGACCGGCACCAGCGTGCCCGCCGGTGCGAAGACGATCGCCGAGTCCAGCGGCACCGGGGGAGCGTCGACCTCACCCCCGACCCACGTCGCGCCGACCTCCTCGGCGAGCCGGCGGTTGCCCTCGCCGCGGGTCATCACGTACAGCTCGGCGCCCTGGGCCAGCGCGATCTGGGCGGTGATGTGCGCGCTGGACCCGAAGCCGTAGATCCCCAGCCGGCCGCCGGGTGGCACGGCGGCCCGCCGCAGGGCGCGGTACCCGATGATCCCGGCGCACAGCAGCGGCGCGACGTGCACGTCGTCGTACTCCTCGGGAAGCCGGTAGGCGAAGCCCTGCGGGACCACCGCGAGCTCAGCGAGCCCGCCGTGCTCGTCCCATCCGGTGTACGACGAGTCGGGACACAGGTTCTCCGACCCACGCCGGCACCACCGGCAGGTCCCGCACGTCCGGCGCAGCCAGGCGATGCCGACACGGTCGCCGATCGCGAAGCGGCTGGCGGCGCTCCCCGTCCCCTCCACCACTCCGACGGCCTGGTGCCCGGGCGTCATCCGGGCCCCGCGTGGTGGGAGGTCGCCCTCGGCGAGGTGCACGTCGGTGCGGCACAGGCCGCAGACCCGGACCCGGACCAGGACCTCGTCGGGGCCGGGCTCCGGGCGGGGGAGCGTCGCGGTCGCGAGCGGGTGGTCCTCGACCGGGGCGGGCCGATCGACCACCCACGCGCGCATCAGGACCGGACCGGGGACGGGGTGAGGACGTGGACCGCCCCGTCGGCGGGGACCAGGGCGACCGCGCACCCGAGGCGGGTCCGGCACCAGCCGGCCAGGCTGTCGGGCCGGTCGTGGGCGCCGACCGCGGCGCCGCTGTCACCGAGCACCAGGAGCGGGCTGCCGGTGGCGTGGAGGGACAGGGCGTCCCCGGGCCGGGCGTTCTCGAGCACCGTCGTGACCCGGACGTCGGCGGGAGCGTCGCCCAGCGCGGCGTGCACGGCGTCGCGCTGGGCCGAGCGGGCGCGCTCGCGGGCATCGCTGTGGTGGCCGGGGACCTCCCGGACGAAGACGGGCCCGGTGTGCGGCCAGGCCGTCACCACCTCCACGTCCCACTGCTGCCCGGCGGCCACGGACACGGCCCACCTCAGGGCGCGGACGCTGGCCGGCGAGCCGTCGACCCCGACGATGACGGCGCCGCTCACGGCAGCACCCCCGGCAGCACCGGCGTCACGTCGAGCCCGGGGTGGGCCTCGGGTGGTGCCGCGGCCGCGCGGGCGGTGCCGGGGACGAGCACGACCGGGCAGGTGGCCCGCAGGGCGACCTCGGTGCAGGTCGATCCGGGCCGGGTCGAGGGGGGAGTGGTGGAGAGCCCACCGCCGTCGTGCCGCTGGAGCACGACCTGGCGGGCCCGGCCGGCGCGCTCCACGATCACGTCGACCACCGGACCGGCGTGCGCGAGCTCGGTGCTCACGGGCACCCGGCGATCGGCCAGCTCCTCGGCCCGGAGCGCGACGTCGTGCAGGAGCCGCTCGCCGTCGGCGTGCGCCGCCAGTCCGTCGCCGGGTTCCACGACGTGCAGCAGGTGCACGGGGCAGCCGGCCCGCACCGCTGCCTCGACGGCGTGGCGCACGGCGGGCTCGAACTCGTCCTCCACGGCCACGAGCACGGGCAGGTCAGTACGCACTGGGCACACCTCACCGGTCGTCTGGTCTGGACGGGGCCCACACTTCCCGGCCCGGGCGGGCCCTGACAGTGACCAAAGGCCCACGCCGAGGGACCAATCGCCCGGGTATCCGGAAGGGCCATCGCCGAGGGCCATCCACGCGGGACCCACGGCACCGGGCGGCGGGGACCTCCGGCCCTGCTTGGCCGGCCGCGGGACGGGCGACCGTGGAGACCAGGGAGGTGGTCGCCATGACGACGCACGTGACACATCGCCATCGCTGGGCGTGGCACGGTTCGGGGGGACGCGGGCTCGAGTGGCGCAACGTGCTGCCGCACCTGCCGCTGCCGGCCGTCGTGCACCGGCGCGCCCGTCGTGCGGCGTCCGCGCCGACGTTCGGCGAGCGCAGGCCGCTGGCCGGCGTGGTGATCACCGTCCTCTGGCTGGTCGCGATCGGCGTCCTGGTCGGCACCTTGCTGGGCAAGGTGCTCGCGCTGACGGTCCACGAGGTGCTCGTCCTGGTCGCCCCGGGGTCCGGGTCATGAACGCCTACCGGGCCGTGTGGAACACCGTCGCCGGCCTGCTCGTGGCCGTCGGGCTGTCGCTGGCCGTCCACCGGATCGGCTTCACCGACATCCTGGCGATCGCGGTGCCCCTGGCCGGGATCGCCGGCCTGTACGCGTACCTCTACGCACCCGAGGGTGGGGGCGGCCCCGGGCACGTGATCCGGTGGGCGCTGCGCATCGGGGTCGGGATCCCCGCCGTCGTCGGGCTGCTCGGCCCGCTCGGTCCGGGGTCGCTGGTGCCGCTCGGTGGCTTCCTGGCGCTCTCGCCGGCGGCCGTGACCTGGTTCCACCAGCGGTACGGCGGCCGCGGGCCGTCGTGGAAGGCGCGGCCGTCCTTCGCCGCCCGGATCAGCGACCGGGACCTCGCGCTGGCGTGGCAGTCGAGCTACGCGGCCCTGCAGACGACCACGGACGTGGCGACCAAGGCCCGCATCGTGCAGGTCCGCACGCTGCTGCTCGACGAGCTCGAGCGGCGGTCGACGCCCGAGGGCCGGACCCGCCGCTGGGTGGCCAGCCCCGACCAGCTGTTCACACCCCGCCGCCCCTGAGCGACATGGGCCCTGGACGACAACTGCTCCTGGACGACAACTGCCCGGGGTCGGCCTCCTGAGGGAGGCCGACCCCGGGCAGTTTGGTCGGGTCAGCGCTTGAAGGCCACGACCTTCACCTTGAAGCGGCTGCCGTTGTCCTTCGGGTTGCCCTGGCAGGAGAAGTAGGTGTTCTCGTTGCAGTTGAACCGGGTCGAGGCGTTGGCCAGCGTGACCGTCACCCGGCCGACGCGGCCGTCAGAGAACGGCACCGCCAGCTTGCCGTGACCGTGGCGGCTCAGGTTCAGGACCTTCTTGAGCGGGTGGCCGTGCTTGCGCTTGACCACCACGACGACCCGCGGGCTCTTGGCCCGGTTGGGGCCGTCGATGATGATGCGGGCGCGCCACTTCCTGCCGGCGAGCGAGGAGTCCGGGGAGACCGCCACGTTGCGCGAGGCCATGTGGTTGACCCGCAGCCTGGTGTGGTCCTTGCGGGCGCCCTTGGAGAGCGCGAAGCTCTTCGAGATCGCCGCGCTCGGCCACGCCGAGCCCTCGGCGTAGGTGCGCCCGGGGATGGTGTTGCCGGCGGCGTACTTGGCGAAGACGGAGGCGAACCCGCCGTGGGGCTTCAGCGCGCCCTTGACGGCCTGCGTGGAGTACTCCCTACCGGCGCCGGGGAACGAGCCGGCGCGGTTCCAGATCTTGTGCACGATCCCCTTGCCGTAGCGGCTGCTGAGGTACTCGAAGAAGACCCAGTTGCCGTACTGCTCGACACCGTTGGGGTTGAAGGTGTCCAGAGGGGTGCTGGGACGGGCGACCTGGCCGGCCGGGAGGTACTGCCGGTTGTCGTTCACCGCGTCGGCGAAGCGCTCCTCCATCCAGGTGGAGGTCGCCTCCATCATCCAGTGGTCCTCCCGGTAGTCGTACGCGAACTGCACGGCGTGGAAGAACTCGTGGGCGGCGGTGACGCGGAGGCTGTTCGCCGGCGGGGCGCCGAACTGGCTCTGGGAGAAGTCGTTGTCGAGCACGCAGTAGCCCGAGGCCTCACGCTTGCGGCCCGGCTTGAGGTACTCGGGGGCGCAGTAGCCGTAGAGGTACTCCGAGCCCACGTCCTTGAGGTAGACGTCGAGCTTGCTGTTGCCGCCGCGCTGGCCGTCCTTGACCGGGTGCCGGTAGTTGAGCTTGCCGACCTCGAGGGCCCACACCTTGTTCATGGTCTTGAGGTTCTTGTTCACCCACGCCTTGCTGGGCGGGGCGTCCGCGGTGGTGGGGACCCAGTGGATGCAGATGTGACCGCGGCACTTGCGCTGCGCCGGCACGGTGTAGCCGTCGCCGTTGGGGTCGTTGGCGCCGTCGGTCGGGCGGGCCAGCACGTCCTCGGCCTCGGCCCGGTCGGCGGGTGCCAGGTCGGGCAGCGCGGCGAAGAGGTCACGCAGCGCCAGGGTGCCCTCCGGGCGGACGCCGGTGGCCGGCTGCACGGTCCCGGACAGCACGTCCTGGGCCCGCTCGAGCGCCTGCCTCGCCTGGACCCGCGCCGACGGGCCCGGGTCCGACGCCACTGGTGGGAGGGTCCCGTCCGAGGCGATGGCGGCGGTGGCAGGCAGCACGGACAGAGCCGTGGCCAGGGCCGCCGCGGCGGCGGCGATCGAACGACGCATGTGTGTCCCCTTTGATGTCGTGTGTGTCCGGCAGGAGGCCGCCGGTGGGCCGACCCGAGCCTGCCCAGACCAGTGGCCACCCTAAACCGACCGGCGCAGGGGCTTCGACGGGGTGATCAGCTGGTGGCCGAGATCTTCTCGATCAGCGCGGTGGTGGAGATGGCCGGTGTGCGGGGCAGGTAGACCACCTCGCAGATGTCCTCGAGCTCGTCGAAGCGGCCCGACCAGTCGTCGCCCATGACGAGCACGTCGGCGGCGTACTGCTGGATGTAGTCGCGCTTGAGCTCGAGGCTCTCCTCGACGAACACCTCGTCGACGGGCTTGAGGGCCGCCACGATGGCCAGCCGCTCGGCCTGGCTGAAGACGGGCTCGCGGCCCTTCTTGCGCAGGTTCAGCTCGTCGGCGGAGACCCCGACGACCAGCCGGTCGCCCAGCGCTGCGGCACGCTCGATCACCCGGAGGTGGCCGACGTGGAAGACGTCGAAGGTGCCGAACGTGATGACGGTGCGAGCCATGCCCGGGATTCTGGCACGTCCACCGTCGGCGCTCCGACTCGCGGGCGGTGACCGCCGGTGCGGAACAATCGGCCGGGATGACCGCCACCATGTCGATGACCATGCCCGACTCCGACGCCGACGAGGTGCGCCGGCGCGGCCTGCGCCGGATGCGCACGCTCGCGCTCGGCCTGCTCGCGCTCGCCGCCGTGGTGTACGTCGCCACGCTCGACCGCGCCGGGTTCTGGGGGTTCGTGAACGCCGGTGCCGAGGCCTCGATGGTGGGTGCGATCGCGGACTGGTTCGCGGTCACCGCGCTGTTCCGGCACCCGCTCGGCCTGCCGATCCCGCACACGGCGCTGATCCCGCGGCGCAAGGACGAGCTCGGCCGCGGCCTGCAGGAGTTCGTGGGGGAGAACTTCCTGGCCGAGGACGTGATCCGGGAGCGGATCGCGGCCGCGACCATCGCGCAGCGCGTCGGCCGCTGGCTCTCCGACCCCGCTCACGCCCGCCGCGTCGTGGACGAGGTGGCCGACGTCGCCGCGATCGGCCTCGGCAAGGTGCGCGACGAGCACGTCGCCGACCTGGTGACCGAGGCCCTGGTGCCACGGTTCCGGGAGGAGCCGATCGCCCCGCTGCTGGGCGGCCTGCTCGGTGAGGTGGTGCGCGACGACCTCCACCACGGCCTCGTCGACCTGGCCCTCGGCGAGCTGCACGAGTGGCTGGAGCGCAACCCCGAGACGGTCGCGGAGATCCTGGGCGAGCGGGCCCCGTGGTGGTCGCCGGCGCGGCTCAACGAGGCGGTCACGTCGCGGATCCACCTCGAGCTGGTCCGCTGGGTGGGCGACATCCGCGACGACCCGAGGCACCACGCCCGCCGGGCCCTGGACTCGATGCTGGCCCAGCTGGCGAGCGACCTGCTCGAGGACCCCGAGACCCAGGCGCGCACCGAGCGGCTCAAGGAGCGGTTGCTCGACCACCCCCAGGTGATCGCCTCGAGCATCTCGCTGTGGAACGCCCTGCGACGCGCGCTGCTGACCTCGCTCGGCGACCCCGAGGGGGCGGTGCGCCAGCGCCTGCTCGCCGAGGTCCGGCACTTCGCGGAGCGGCTCGAGGCCGAGGAGGAGCTGCGCTGGCGGCTCGACGGGTTCATCGCCGACGTCACGGTGTTCGCCGTCGAGCGCTACGGCACCGAGCTCACGACCGTCATCACGCACACCATCGAGCGGTGGGACGGCAAGGAGGCGGCCCGCCGCATCGAGCTGCACGTCGGGCGCGACCTGCAGTTCATCCGGATCAACGGCACCATCGTCGGTGGCCTCGTGGGCGTGCTCATCCACACCGGCAGCGTCCTGATCGGCGGTTAGGGCCTGACAAGTCGGATAGTCCGGCACGTTTCTGACGTGGGACGTCGAGAACGTGCCGGACTATCCGATGGAGGAGAATGCGCGGGTGAGCGAACCCTTCGACGTCCCGATCCGTGACGAGTCGATCCGACTCGGGCAGTTCCTGAAGCTGGCGAACCTCGTCGAGACCGGCGCCGAGGCCAAGCCGGTGATCGCCGACGGTGCCGTCCGCGTGAACGGCGAGGTCGAGACCCGGCGCGGCCGTCAGCTGGTGCTGGGGGACGTCGTCACGCTCGGCGGCCAGTCGGCCCGCGTCTCCGACGAGAGCGCGGGCGACGACCTGCCCTGGTGAGGCGTCGTCCTGAGGGATGCCTGGCAAGGCGGAGGAGCGAAGGCGGCCTTTGAGCGGAGCGGGCCCTCGAGCGACGACCTGTCCCGGTGAGGCGTCGTCCTGCGGGATGCCTGGCAAGGCGGAGGAGCGAAGGCGGCCTTTGAGCGGAGGGCCGTCGAGCGACGACCTGTCCCGGTGAGGCGTCGTCCTGCGGGATGCCTGGCAAGGCGGAGGAGCGAAGGCGGCCTATTGAGCGGAGCGGGCCGTAGAGCGACGACAACGCCGCCAGGCGCCCGCAGGGCGACGCCTAGCTTTCGCGCGAGCGGTCAAGTGTGACGGCGGGCGTGCGGGATCGGCCGAGGGCGTCGATGGGGACCTCGGCTTGGGTTCGCGACGAAGCGGGATCGAGGAGTCCGGTGCGGGCCGCTGGTGTCGGCAGGCTGATCAGGCGCCGTGGTCGGCAGGCTTTCGTGTTCGCCGTAGAAGGCGGCCCAGCGCGCACGGGCGGCAAGCTAGGTTGCGCCGTCGAGCGGCATAGCTAACGTGGCCGTCACCGTCCGCGGCTGAGCCTTCCTCGACGATACGCCTCTTCGTCGAAGGGTTGTTGGGTCACGAGCATGCGGTAGATCAGTCGGCAGGCGTTGCGGGCGAGCGCGACGCGGGCCTGGATCGGCGTCATTCCGCGGGCACGCAGCTCGGCGTTGCGGTCGGCGAACGAGGGCGAGTACAGCGACAGGCCCCAGGCGATGCCCATCAGGGCGTCGCGGTGCTCGGCCAGACCCTGACGAGAGATTCGGCCGCGGCGGCGGATCGTGGCGGACTCGTACATCGCTGGCGCCAGGCCGGTGGCTGAGTAGAGGTGCTCGGCGTCGGGGAACCGGCTGATGGCCAGGCTGTGCGCAGCGAATGCAGCAGCGCGGTTCACGGCCACACCCGGCAGGCTGGTCAGGACCTGGCCATCGGTACGAGCGAGCAGGGCCGCGACCTCGTCCTCGACGGCCGCCACGTCGACCAGCAGCCGGCGGTAGCGATCCAGGTCCCGGCCCATCCGCTCGGCTCGCGCAGCCGCGTCCGGCGGCGGCGGGAGGCAATCGCGCCACCGACTGACCCAGTACTCGGCGGTCGCTTTGGTCAGCCTGCCCGGTGACCTGGCGATCAGCGAACGCGTTGACGGTGCTCGCCCGGCGAAGCGGACCGCGCACGCGAGCACTGCCTGGCCGGTCGGTGTCTCGATCGGCAGCGCCCGACCCAGCGTCGCGGCGTGGCCGTCAGGTGCGGACAGGCCGGGGCACAGGGCGTTGAGCTGGTCGTGGAGTCGCTGCTGGGCCTTCTTCCGGTCAGCGACCAGCCCGCGGCGATGCCTGACCGCAGCGCGCAGTTCCTCGGCCACGGCTTGCTCGGCCTGGCGTCGGCCGGCGCCCTGGCGAGCCAGGTAGGTCAGCGCGGCGCAGTCTCGGTCGTCGGTCTTGAACCGACCCGACCCCAGCTGAGTGCGGGCGGCCTTGGTTTCCGATGGCGCGAACAGCCGCAGCGAGCCCGGATGCAGCCGCTCGAGCTCGGCGGCCCATGCGCGGTGCAGACTGCCGGTCGCCTCGATCGCGATCACCCGCTCGCCAGCGTGGGCGGCAAGCATCTTCTCCAGCGCCGCGATCCCCGACCGGGCGACCGGCAACGACACCGGTTCCTCCAGGAGACCGGTCCCATTGCTGACCCAGACCCGGTTCATCACCTTCCCCGGATCCACGGCCACGACCACCGTCGCCGGATCCAGGGCAACCTCCAACATGCCCATGAGCTGCCTCCTTGTGAGCGGACCCGTCCAGAGTCCTCTCAGCTACAGCTCACGACCTATCAGCTGATGCCGAGCAGGTCGACGACGAAAATCAGCGTCTCGCCGGGCTTGATCACGCCGCCGGCGCCGCGGTCGCCGTACCCGAGGTGCGGCGGGATGACGAGCTGGCGGCGGCCGCCGACCTTCATGCCCTGCACGCCCTGGTCCCAGCCCGAGATGACCTGGCCGATGCCGAGGCGGAACTGCAGCGGGGTGCCGCGGTTGTACGACGCGTCGAACTCCTCGCCGGTGGAGTGGGCGACGCCCACGTAGTGCACGGAGACGGTGTTGCCGGCGGCGGCCTCGGGGCCGTCGCCCACGGTGATGTCGGTGACGACGAGGTCGGTGGGGGGTTCGGGGTCGAAGAACTCGATCTCGGGCTTGTCCATGGCCGTCACCCTAGCGAGCGGGGCGCGGGCGGCTCAGGTCTGGTGCACGTAGTGGTCGAGCTGGTCCCGCTCGAACTGCAGCTGGTCGATGCGGTGCTTGACCACGTCGCCGATGCTGATGATGCCGACCAGGCTGCCGTCGTGCATCACCGGCACGTGCCGGATCCGGCGCTCGGTCATCATCTTCATCAGGTCGTCGAGCGGGGTGTCCTGGTCGCAGGTCTCGACCTCGGCGGTCATGATCGCGCCGACGGTGTTGTTGATGACGGTGCCGTCGTGGTGGAGGCGGCGCACGACGTCGCGCTCGCTGACGATCCCGTCCACGGCACGACCGTCGGTGCTGACGATGAGCGCACCGATGTTGTGCTCGGCGAGCATCGCGATCAGGTCGCGCACCCCGGAGTCGGGGCTGATCGTCACCACGTCGTGGCTGGCCTTGGCCCTGAGAACGTCGCCGATCCGCATCGCTCCACCTCCGTCGGCCCCGGTGTGTCCGGGGTCACTGAAAACGCTACTCGCGCCGTGGCTAGGTCGTACAGACGTGCGCGCCGGTGGGTGGCGAGAGACCTCAGTCGAGCTGCGGCTGCTCCTCGTCGGCCGCCTCCTGGCGGAGGCGCCGGGACCGGAGCTCGTGGACCGAGCCGGGCCGGTGGGGTTGGGAGTCGGGGTCGTCCTCGTCGTGGGGGAGCGAGCCGAGGAAGGCCAGCGCGGCGTCGTGGAGGTGGCCGTTGGAGGCGAGCGCGTTGCCGCCGAACGGTCCGTCGGTGCCGTCCAGCGAGGTGAACCGGCCGCCGGCCTCACGCACGATGACGTCCAGCGCGGCCATGTCGTAGAGCTCCAGCTCGGGCTCGGCGGCCAGGTCGACCGCCCCCTCGGCGAGGAGCATGTAGGACCAGAAGTCGCCGTAGGCCCGCGTGCGCCAGCAGCGCCGGGTCAGCGACACGAAGTCCTCCAGCCGGCCGCGCTCGTCCCAGCCGGACAGGGAGGAGTAGGCGAAAGACGCGTCCTCGAGGCGGCGCACGTCGGAGACCTGGCAGCGGATGGCCTTGAGCAGGGACCGCCCGGTCCAGGCCCCGTTGCCGATCGACGCCCACCAGCGCCGCTGCAGCTGCGGAGCGGACACGACGCCGAGCACGACCTCGTCGTCGACGACCAGCGAGATCAGCGTCGCCCAGACCGGCACCCCGCGGACGAAGTTCTTGGTGCCGTCGATCGGGTCGACCACCCAGCGCCGCTGGCTGTGGCCGGTCGACCCCTGCTCCTCACCGAGGACCGCGTCGCGGGAGCGCACGCGGGAGAGCGTCCGCCGGATGCCCTCCTCGACGGCCTGGTCCGCGTCGGTGACCGGCGTGAGGTCGGGCTTGCTCATCACGTGCAGGTCCAGCGCCTTGAAGCGGGCCATGGTGAGCGAGTCGGCGTCGTCGGCCAGGACGTGCGCGAGGCGCAGGTCGTCGGTGTAGTCGGTCGAACCGGTGGTCGGCATGCGCACAGGCTATGCCCAGCGACGATCCGGGCCCGGGGGGCTTACCGTCGGTACATGGAGATCAACGGGCTCCCGCTGCACCCGCTGGTGGTGCACGCGGCCGTGGTGTTCGGCCCGGTCGGGGCGCTGTCCGCCCTCGGCTACGTGGCCCTCCCGGGGTGGCGGGACCGGCTCCGCTGGCCCATGGTCGCGCTGGCCCTGCTGGCGGCGGCAGCGATCGCGGCGGCCTTCGTGACCGGCAACAGCTTCTACAACAGCCGACCCGACCTGCACCAGCTGCCCAGCCTGGCGACCCACCGCACCCGCGGTCGGATCCTGTTCTGGGTGACGTTGCCATTCGCGGCTCTCGCCGTGGTCGCCGGCTGGCAGCACCTCCGCACCGGCGGCCTGCGCGTGGTCCTCGACGTCCTGCTCGGTGCGGCGGCGCTGGCGGTCCTGGTGCTGGTCGTGCTGACCGGCGACGCCGGCGCCCGCTCGGTCTGGGGCTAACCGGCCGGGCGACTAGTACGCCGGGGCGCTGCGGGCGGCCAGCAGGCGCCGGAAGGACTCGACGCGTTCGGCGTCGGCGTGGCCGGCGGCGATCGCCTCGTCGAGGCCGCACTCGGGCTCGTCGGTCCCGTGGGTGCAGCCGCGCGGGCACTCCTCGGTCATCTCGTCGAGGTCGGGGAAGGCCTCGATCAGGTGCTCGGGCTGGACGTGCGCGAGCCCGAAGGAGCGGATGCCGGGGGTGTCGATGATCCAGCCTCGGTGGCCCTCGGGGGACTCGGGCAGCTCCAGCATGAACGCCGACGTCGACGTGTGCCGGCCGCGGCCCGTGACCGCGTTGACGTGGCCGACGTCGCGTCCCGCGTCGGGCACCAGCGCGTTGACCAGCGTCGACTTCCCGACGCCGCTGGACCCGACCAGCACGCTGGTCCTGTCGCTGAGCCGCTCGCGGACCGCGGACAGGTCGCCGCCGCGCCGGGTCACCACCCAGGGCACGCCCAGCGACCGGTACGTGCCCAGCAGCGTCTCCGGGTCCGCGAGGTCCGACTTGGTCAGGCACAGCAACGGCTGCATGCCGGCGTCGTACGCCGCCACCAGGGCGCGGTCGATCAGCCGCGGCTGCGGCTCGGGGTCGGCCAGGGCAGTCACCACGACCAGCTGCTCGGCGTTGGCGACGATCACCCGCTCCACGGGGTCGTCGTCGTCGGCGGTGCGTCGCAGCGTCGTCAGGCGATCGTTGACCTCGACGATGCGGGCCAGCGAGCCGGGGGATCCGGAGGTGTCGCCCACGACCCGGACACGGTCCCCGACGACGACGCCCTTGCGGCCCAGGGGCCGGGCCTTCATGGCCATCACCGTTCGTCCGTCGATCAGCAGCGTGAACCGGCCCCGGTCGACGGTGACGACCACGCCGTCGACGGCGTCGTCGTACGACGGCCGCTCCTTGGTGCGCGGGCGGGTGTGGCGGCGCGGACGCTCGTAGTGCTCGTGGTCGTGCTCGGAGTAGCGCCCGCTCATCGACGGGCGTCCGCGGGGACCAGGAGCCGCGACCAGAAGTCGGCGAAGTCGGGAAAGGTCTTGCTGGTGGTGGCGACGTCCTCGACCAGCACCCCGTCCACGGCGGCGCCGACGATGACGCCCGCGTGGGCCATCCGATGGTCGGCGTAGGTGTGGAAGACGCCGCCGTGCAGGGTGCTGGGGGCGAGGCTGAGCCCGTCCGCGTGCTCGACCACGTCGGCGCCGAGGGCGCCGAGCTCGGTCGCGAGCGCGGCCAGCCGGTCGGTCTCGTGACCACGGATGTGGGCGATGCCGCGCAGGTGGGAGGGCGAGGAGGCCAGGGCGGCCAGCGCGGCGACGGCCGGTGCCAGCTCGCCCACGTCGTGCAGGTCGACGTCGATCCCCTCGAGCGTCCCGCTGCCGGTGACCCGCAGGCCCTCGTCGACGCGCTCCACCGTGCAGCCCATGCGGGACAGGATCTCGCGCAGCGCGTCACCGGCCTGCGTGGTGTGCTGCGGCCAGTCGCGCACCGTCACCGACCCTCCCGAGACGGCGGCCAGTGCCAGGAACGGCGCCGCGTTGGACAGGTCGGGCTCGATGAGGTGGTCGACCGGACGCACCGGACCGGGTGCCACCGTCCAGCGGTTCGCGTCCGAGTCGTCGACCTGCACCCCGTGCTCGCGCAGCATCGCCACGGTCATGTCGATGTGGGGAAGCGACGGGACGGGCTTGCCGTCGTGGCGCACGTCGACCCCGTGCTCGTAGCGGGCGCCGGCCAGCAGCAGCGCCGAGATGAACTGCGAGGACGCCGAGGCGTCGATGACGACCGTGCCCCCGGGGACGGCGCCACGCCCACGCACCGTGAAGGGGAGCGCCTCGCGGCCCCCGTCGTCGATCGCCACCCCGAGGGTGCGCAGTGCACCGAGCACCCCGCCGATGGGGCGGGTGCGCATGTGCGGGTCGCCGTCGAAGCCCACGTCACCACGGGACAGGGCAGCGACGGGCGGCACGAACCGCATGACGGTCCCGGCCAGGCCGCAGTCCACGAGCGCGTCGCCCTCGAACGGCCCCGGCGTGACCACCCAGTCGTCGGTCGAGGTGTCCACGCTCGACCCGAGCGAGGTGAGCGCCCGCGCCATCAGCGTGGTGTCGCGGGAGCGCAGCGCCCGCCGGACGACGGACGGGCCGTCGGCGACGGCGGCCAGCACCAGCGCCCGGTTCGTCAACGACTTGCTGCCGGGCAGCGACACGACGGCGTCCACCGGCGCGGCGGCGCGCGGGGCCGGCCACGGGTCGGCCGGCGTCGGGGGAGTCGTCGAGGGAGGCGTCGTCACCCGTCTCACCCTAGCGACGGGCGCTGCCGCGGCACCGCAGGTCCCAAACCGGGTCCGGGGTCAGCCCACCTTGGCCTTGGCGAGCTTCGCCTCCTGGCGGGCGGACTGGGCGAGGCGCTTCGCCTCGCGGCGGGCGTCCTTCGCGGCCCGGCGGGCGCGCCACGCGACGCCCGGCTTCCCGTCGGTGTCGCCCGCGGCGATGATCAGGCCGCCGAGCATCGAGACGTTCTTGAAGAAGTGCAGCTGCTGCTGCTGGCGCTCCTGCTTGTCGCCGGCCTCCCAGAACCGGTGACCGGCGAGCGTGGTGGGCACCAGCGTCGCCGCCAGCACCGACGCGGACAGGCGGGGAGCGCGACCGGTGGCGAGCGCGGCGGCGGCGCCGAGCTGGACGGCCGCGTTGAGCCGGACCAGCGTGACCGGGTCCTCCGGGAACGGCGCGGTGGGCACCGCCTTCTTGGCCAGGGGCACGACGCGCTCCGCGACGGGGCCGGCCTTCTGGGCCAGGGCAGGGGCGTTGCGCAGGGCGTTGACCCCTCCGACGACGAACATGGACGCGAGCATCGGACGGGCGATCATTCGGCTGACGGTCATGACACCTTCATACCCGATCTTCCGCGGCCGAAGCCTCGCTCAGGGGGCCAGCACCACGGAGGCGGTGTTGTCGGCCGGGTCGCTCTCGCGGCTGCCCGGCCCGGGGCGGACCGTGAAGGTCAGCGTGGTCGGCGCGTCGGGCAGCGCGCCGACCACGAACGTGTACGTCGCGGCTGCACCGGTCACCGAGCAGCGACCGCTGCCGACCTGCACGCCGCCGCACCTCGGGTCGGGCGTCAGGGACACCACGGCCCGGTCGGCGTCGACCTCCAGGGTGGGCGCCGGGCCGTCGCCCTGACCGGTCACCGTCACCCGGACCACGTGGGCGGCGCCGGCGGACCGGGACTCGCCGGCGGCGACGGTCAGGTCCACCTCGTCGGTGTGGGGGCCGGTGGGCGGCACGGGAGGCTGGCTCGTCGGGGACCCCGGCCCCGCGGGCAGGGGCGGCACGGGCGGAGCCGTCGTGGTCGGCCCGGGCACGTCCACCGTCGGAGCGTCCGCGACCGGGGAGACCGTCGCGGGCTCCGCGGCGCCGTCTCGGGGCTGGCGGGTCCGGTGCCGCTCGACGTGGTGCTCGCGGGTGCCGTCGGCCCGTGGCGGACGCGCCGGTGCGCTCGCGGCCGGGCCTCCGGCGCCGGCGTCGGGTGTCGCCTCGGGCCGGTCGGTCGAGTGGACGGCGACGCCGACGACCACCGATCCGGCCGCGACGCCGGCCACCGCCGAGGCGGGTGCGTGCGCCACGAGCAGGTCACGAGCCCGACCGAGCAGGCCGAGCAGCGCCCCGGGCGCGGCGGACCCGCCGGCGGACCCGGCGTACGCCGCGGCCGCCGTGCCGAGGAGCGCCGGGGCCAGCAGCGCGGCGAGGCCCGAGTTGATCTCGCTGAGCTCGAGGAGGACCGCGGCGCACCGCCGGCACCCGGCGACGTGCTCCTCGACCCGACGGGCGTCGCGGCGCGCGAGGCCGCCACGGACGTAGGGACCGAGCCTGCCCTGGGTCTCGCGGCACGCGGCGTCGACCGTGTCCTGCGCGTGCATGGTGAGGAAGGCCTGCCGCAGCCCCTCCCGGGCACGGTAGGCGAGCGCGGACACCGAGTTGGGGGAGAGACCGAGCAGCGGGGCGACCTCGGCGGGCTTCTGCCCCTCCACCTCGGTGTGCCACAGCACGAGCTGCCAGCGCTCGGGCAGCGAGGCGAACGCGCGCGCGGCCGCGCCGCTCTCGAAGCCCTCCACGGCCGTGTCCCGGAAGGGGACCCCGGGATCGAACGCGGTCAGGTCGTCGGTGGGGCGCAGCCGCGCCGTGGCGCGGAACCGGTCCACGTGCAGCCGGCGGACGGCGGTGAGCAGGTACGCACGGAACGCCAGGTCGGGGCCGCCGCCGCGCTGCAGCACGACCAGCACCTTGGCGAACGCCTCCGACACGAGGTCGTCGACGTCAGGCCCTCCGACCAGCTGCCGCGCCAACCGGCGTGCGGACTCCACGTGCCGGCGGTACAGCTCGCCGTAGGCGTCGACGTCGCCGCCCCGGACGGCCGAGATCAGCTCGGCGTCCGCGGGCTCGTCGAGCCTGGGCAGCGTGGTGCTCACGCAGGTCCAACGCGCGAGGTGCCCAAAGATCACGAACGAGTTCCGGCGGACCGCATCACGAGCCCCCGGGACGCCCGTCCCAACGCCGGTGACGGAGCAGGACACCGTCCGCGGAGGGAGGGTCGGCGTGGGCAGGTTCGCGACGAGGGTGCGCCGACCCGTGGACGGACCCGGGGCGAGGGCAGGGCTGCCCGAGGAGCTGCGGCCGGCGCTGCCGCCGCACTTCGAGGCGGTGGGGGAGGCCCTCGGCTCGGGGTCCGGGGTCGAGGAGGCCTGCACGGCGGCCGGCGGCGACCTCGCCCGGGAGGGCACCTCGCTGGAGGAGGGACTGGCGGGCCTGGTCGCGACGTACCGGCTGGTGCGCGGCCACGGCCCCGGGCACGGCGCCACCCGTGCCGTCGCCCTGGGCTGGGCGGACGCCACGCTCGGCTACCTGCACGGGCTCTCCTGCGAGGACCCGCTGACGGGGCTGGCGACCCAGGCCCACCTGCGCGCACGCCTGGGGGACCTCTACCGGGGTGAGGTCCCCCGGGGGGTGCCAGTGCAGGGCAGCCACACGCTCGTGGTGCTCGACGTGCCCCGGGAGACCAGGACCCGGCGCGCCGACGCGGTCGCCGGGCTGACCGGCTCCTTGCGCCTCGGCGCGCTCGGCGACACGGCCCGGACCGTCTTCCACGGCAGCGAGACGATCGCCGGGGTGGGTCCGGTCCGCGTCGTGGTCCTGGCCGGTCGCCACCGCCTGGGCCCGCGGCTCGGCCTGCTGCGCCGGTTGCTCGCCGAAGTGGCGCCGGCCGTGCGGGTGTGGGTCGAGGGCCTGCCGGCGACGGATGCCGCGGCCGCACGGCTGCTCGACGAGCTCGCCCGGGGCTAGGGCACGTCTCTCGAGTCGGGCAGCAGAGCGGGGGTACGACGCCCTAGGGTGGCCGCATGTGCGGTCGCTACGCCTCCAGCCGGCGTCCCGAGGACCTCGTCGAGGAGTTCGAGATCGAGGACGACCGGGTCGCCGCGCCGCTGGCGCCCGACTACAACGTCGCCCCCACCAAGGAGGTGTACGCCGTCGTCGAGCGGCCGCCCCGCACCTCCGAGTCGGGGGAGCCGGAGCCGCCGGCGCGCCAGCTGCGCGTGGTCCGCTGGGGACTGGTGCCGTCCTGGGCCAAGGACCCCTCGATCGGCAACCGGATGATCAACGCCCGGATGGAGACGGTCGCCGAGAAGCCGGCGTACAAGCGGGCGTTCGCGAAGCGCCGGTGCCTCCTGCCCGCCGACGGCTACTTCGAGTGGTACCCGACCCAGCAGCAGACGAAGTCCGGGAAGCCGCGCAAGCAGCCCTTCTTCATCCGCCCGGCCGACGGTGGCGTGCTCGCGATGGCGGGTCTCTACGAGATCTGGCGCGACCCGACCCGCGACGACGACGACCCCGAGCGCTTCCGGTGGACGTGCACCGTGCTGACGACCGAGGCCGAGGACGCGGTGGGGCACATCCACGACCGGATGCCCCTGACCGTGGAGCGGGACCGCTGGGACCACTGGCTCGACCCGACCCTGGCCGACCGCGACGACCTGCTCGGCCTGCTGGTCCCGGCCGCCCCCGGGCGGCTGGAGGCCTACCCCGTCTCGACCGCGGTCAGCAACGTGCGCAACAACGGGCCCGAGCTGATCGAGCCGATCCCCGCCGAGGAGGCCCTGCAGTGACCGGACCGGGAGCGACCTGGAGGACGAGACGATGAGCAGCGAGCGCCGGGTCGCCACCCCGCACGGCGAGGGCCGGCTGGTCACCCACCGGTCCCGCAGCCCGTTGGTCACGCTGCTGCTCAGCCACGGCGCCGGCAACGGCATCGACACCCGCGACCTCGAGGCGCTGGCCCTCTACCTGCCGCGCAACGGGGTCACCGTCGTGCGCTTCGAGCAGCCCTGGAAGGTCGCGGGCCGCAAGATCGCGACCTCGCCGGCGACGCTCGACGAGTCGCTGGTGGCGGCCGCCGACCAGCTGCGGGTGCGGACCCCCATGGTCGTGGGCGGTCGTTCTGCCGGCGCCCGGTCCGCGGCCCGCTGCGCCCGCCACCTCGGGGCGTCGGGGTGCCTGGCGCTGGCGTTCCCGCTGCACCCGCCGGGGCACCCCGAGAAGTCGCGTCTCGACGAGCTGCGCAGGGCGCGGGTGCCCACGCTGGTCGTCCAGGGCGAGCGGGACACGATGGGCCGGCCCGAGGAGTTCCCCGACGACATCGACCTCGCCGTCGTCCCCGGCGGCGACCACGGCTTCAAGGTGCCGGCGCGGTCGGGCATCAGCGAGGCCGAGGCGATGGGCGTGATCGTGGAGGCCACGCTGGAGTGGATCGTCCGCGACGTCGTCGGGAATGGTCGCGGCGCCTGAGGCGTTCTGGCCTTGTGCTTGCCATCCTCGAACCGACCAGCAGTCGCGTGCCCACGCCGCGCCGGGGGGACGACCTAGACTGGGACGCGATGACTGATTCCCTGAACGTCCCCGACGAGGTCGTGGACCCGGCCACCGAGACCGACGAGGAGCGCTCGGCGCGCTTCGAGCGTGACGCGCTGCCCTTCCTGGACCAGCTCTACTCGGCGGCGATGCGGATGACCCGCAACCCCGCCGACGCGGAGGACCTCGTCCAGGAGACCTTCGCCAAGGCGTACTCCTCGTTCCACCAGTTCCGGCCGGGCACGAACCTCAAGGCCTGGCTGTACCGCATCCTCACCAACACCTTCATCAACTCCTACCGCAAGAAGCAGCGGGAGCCGCAGCAGTCGATGTCCGAGGACGTCGAGGACTGGCAGCTCGCGCGTGCCGAGTCGCACTCCTCGACGGGTTTGAGGTCGGCCGAGATGGAGGCGCTGGAGCACCTGCCCGACTCGCAGGTCAAGGACGCGCTGCAGCGCCTGCCGGAGGAGTTCCGGCTGGCGGTGTACCTCGCCGACGTCGAAGGATTCGCCTACAAGGAGATCGCCGAGATCATGGAGACACCGATCGGCACCGTCATGTCCCGGTTGCACCGGGGTCGCCGCCAGCTGCGGGACATGCTCTCGGACTACGTGCGCACCAACGACCTGCTCACCGTCGGTCGCGAGGGAGGCGACAAGTCATGAGCCACGACCACTCCCACCCGGACGAGGTCTCGGCCAGCGACTGTGCCGACTACCTCGAGCGCATCGTCTACTTCCTGGACAACGAGCTCGACGAGGCCGACTGCTCGGTGGTGCGCGCGCACCTCGACACCTGCAACCCCTGCCTGGAGAAGTACGACCTGCAGCGCACGGTCAAGGCCGTCGTCGCCCGGTCCTGCTCCGAGGCAGCGCCCCAGGAGCTGCGCGAGCGGGTGATGTTCCGGATCCGCGAGGTGCAGGTGCAGATCACCGAGGGGTGATCCCGCCCGACCCGACATGCAACGAGCCCCCGACCAGCAGGTCGGGGGCTCGTTCGCTACGTCGGTAGCGGCGCTCAGGCGTTGGGGCGCTTGCCGTGGTTCGCGCCCTTCTTCTTGCGAGCGCGGCGCTTGCGGCCGGTCTTGCCCATGGTGTCCTCCGGTTCGATTAGGTTCATCGCCCCGCGAGGGGCCGTCTGCCATCCTCTCAAACTCGTCGCGCCAGACGAAATCCGGCCCGGACCGGATCCGGTCGTGACTGGATCTGGCCGGTCGGGGAGAGGCCGTGCTAGAGACGGGACAGGAAGCGCTCGGCGTCGACCACCACGCGGGTGACCTCGCCGGTGCCCACGACCTTGCCGTTGCCGCCGACGTGGCGGGCGGCCACGGAGAAGCGGTGCAGACGGCCGTCGGCGTACGACGACGAGGCGGTCACCTCGACCTCCTGGCCGACCGGGCTGGCGCCGAGGTGCTCCAGGGACACCCGGGTGCCCACGCTGGTCGATCCCGGGGGCAGCGTGGCCTCCAGGGCCGCGCAGGTGGCCGCCTCGCACCACGCCAGCAGCCGCGGCGTGCCGAGCACGGGGAGCGATCCGGAGCCGACCGCCTCCGCGGTGTCGTCATCGCCGACCGTGAAGCGCAGCGTGGCCTCGAGAGGGTTCATCAGGACAGGTCCTTGCGGTAGGCGATCAGGGACACGTGCGGCACGGGTCGCCAGTCGCGCTGCGGCGCGCGCTCGAAGCCGAGGCGCTCGTAGAGGCGGTGCGCGTCGGTCATCTCCGGGAGCGTCGACATCACGATCGCGGTCGCACCCTCCTCACGGAACCGGTCCAGCACCAGCCGGACCAGGGCCTCGCCGACGCCTCGCCCCCGCGCGTCCGGGGCGACCGCGAGCATCCGGAACTCGCCCTCGTCGGGGGCGGCGATCTCGCGCCAGGGTGAGCCCTCACGGCAGATCGTGACGGTGCCGAGGACCTGGTCGGAGTCGCCCGGGGTGGCGATCCAGAGCTCCGCCTCGAGGTCGCGGGCGGCTGCGTCGCGCAGGTGGTCGAGGTACGGGTCGTGGGGCCCGAGGGTGAACGCCTCGTAGGCCGCGACGGTCACCGCGCCCACCTCCTCGTGGTCGCGCTCGGTCGCCCGGCGGATCCGCATGCCTGCTCCCTAGATGCCGAAGGTGCTGCGGGGGTACGCCGCATCGACGTCGGTGATCACGTTGACGAGGTAGGGCACCCCCGAGGCGAAGGCACGGTCGAGTGCCGCACCGATGTGCCGCGGGTCGGTCACGGTCTCGCCGGCGCCGCCGAGGGCCCGGACGACCTCGTCGTACGCCGTGCGCGGCGCGAGGTCGGCGGCCACGTCGTACCCGTAGAGCATCTGCATCGGGCCCTTCTCCAGGCCCCACGCGGAGTTGTTGCCCATCACCATGACCACCGGGAGGCCGTGGCGCACCAGGGTGTCCACGTCCATCAGGGAGAAGCCGGCGGCGCCGTCGCCGAGGAGGAGCACGACCTGGGCCGAGGGGCGGGCCAGCCGGGCCGCGATGGCGGCGCCGAGGCCGGCACCGAGGCAGCCGTAGGGGCCCGGGTCGAGCCAGCCCCCGGGGCGCTTCGGCTCGACGAACTTGCCGGCGAAGCTCACGAAGTCGCCGCCGTCGCCGATCACGACCGCGTCGTCGGCGAGCCGCGGCACCAGCTCGCCGTAGATGCGGGCCGGGTGGATCGGGTCGGCCTCGGCGGAGAGCAGGGCCCGGTCGCGCTCGGTGGCGGCGGCCACGGTGTCCTGCAGGCCGCTCACCCACGGGGACCAGTCCGGGCGCCGGACGACCTGCTCGAGGGCGGCGAGCAACCCGTCGAAGACGGTCGAGAGGTCGCCCGAGACGGAGGCGGCGAGGTCGGCGTGGCCGGAGACCTGGCCGGGGGAGTCAGCGATGTGGACGACCTGGGCCGGAGCCCGTCCGTCCTTGCCGCCGAAGACGCCGTAGCCCAGCCGGAAGTCCAGCGGCGTGCCGACCACGACCACGACGTCGGCCTCGCCGAGTGCCCGGCCGCGCGCCTTGGTGACCAGCAGCGGGTGGCTGCCGGGGACGACGCCGCGGCCCATGCCGTTGGTGATGGCGGGGATGCCGACGGCCTCGACGAAGCGCAGCGCCGCCTCCTCCGCCCGGTCGGCCCAGACGTCGGTGCCGAGCACGAGCACCGGGCGGGTCGCGCCCGCGAGCAGCTCGGCGATCTCGGTGAGCGCGTCGGGATCCGGCTCTGCGCCCCGGTCGGTGCCCAGGGCCGGGACCGGGCCGGAGGCGGTGTTGAAGAACTCGTCCATCGGCACGTCCACGAAGACCGGGCCCCGGTGAGAGGACCGGGCGGTCGTGAACGCGCGGTGCATGCCCTCGAGCACGTCGTCGGCGGTGTGCAGGGTCCGCGCGAGCTTGGACACCGAGGCGAGGATCGGCGGCTGGTCGAGCTCCTGGAGGCTGCCGCTGCCCCAGCGGTTGGCGGGTGCCCGGCCGCCCACGACGACCATGGGGGAGCCGGCGAACTGGGCCTGCGCGATCGCGCTGACGCCGTTGGTCACCCCCGGGCCGGCGGTGAGCACGGCCAGGCCCGGCACCCTGGTCAGCTTGCCGGTCGCCTCCGCGGCGAAGGCCGCGGTCTGCTCGTGCCGGACGTCGAGCAGGCGCATCGGGGGGTCGGCCTTCACGGCGCCGTCGTACATGGGGAAGACGTGCGCCCCGGAGAGCGTGAACATCGTCTCCACGCCGTGCGCCCGGGCCACGGCGACCGCGAGATGGCCCGCGTGTCCCGTGGTCTCGGGAGCCTCCCCACCCGTCTGCTCGTCGAGGTCGGTGCCGTCGCTGGTCCGGGTCGGGGCGTCGCTCATGCCCGCAGGTTACTCGGGCGTAGCCACGAGGTAGTGGGGGTTGGTCGACTTCAGCGCCTGCACCAGGACGAGCAGCAGGTCGGAGCGGACCTCCGGCGGCCGGGGGCCGAGCGCGAGCTGCAGGTGGAGCGAGCGCAGGAAGGCCTGGGCGTTGCCGCCGACGAGGAACGGGTCGCGGTCGTCGTAGGAGCCGTGGCTGCCGGCCGCCGCCGCGATCCGGGCGATCCAGGGCTCGAGCACGGTCAGGGGGACCTGGTTGCGGCGCAGCACCTTCATCGTGGCCAGGGCCAGCCGGTCCGGCTCGCCGGCGGTGAACAGGCTGTCCACCGGCAGCAGCACCCGGTCGGCGATCACGTCGAGCACGACGGTCAGCTCGGGCTTGAAGCAGTGCGGGGAGGCGGCGAGGACGCCGAGGGCGTCGGCGCCGTGCGCCACGGAGTGCGCCCAGCCCTTGCCGGGCACGAAGCCGCGCAGGTCGCGCTCGCGCAGGAGCCAGGTGGCGATCCGGTCGCCCCACTCCAGGATCTTGCCGCCGGGCAGCAGCGGGCGGCCGTTGTCGCGCTTGATGCACTCGGCCAGCACGAGCGCCGAGAAGCTGCGCCGGAACACGGTGTCGGTGTCGGACTCGCCGATCCCGACGCGCAGCCCCGCGGCCATCCCGTCCCCGAGACCGGCCAGCAGGTCGTCGTACACGCCGCGGTCGACCCAGGTCGCCAGCGTCGGGTACGCCGTGCCGTCGCGCTGCGCGGGGTCGGGTGAACCGAGCATGCGCGTCAGCTCGGCGGTCAGCTCGTCGAGCGGTCGGTCCGACGGGACCGCGAGCCCTTCGGCATGGACCTGGCTCCAGTACGACCCCGACATGGGGGCCATCCTGCCAAAGGCCGAACGGCGACCGGCCCGGTGGTCCCCGGGTGGTAGACCTGTGCCGTGCCGTCCCTCACCGAGCTCGTGCGCAGCCACACCGACCTCGACGAGGAGGACGTGGCCTGGCTGCAGCTGCTGCAGGCCGACTGGCAGATCATCGCCGACCTCTCCTTCGCCGACCTGGTGCTGTGGCTGCCCGACCGGGCGGGCCAGGGGTTCTGGGCCGGGGCACAGATGCGTCCCACCACCGGCCCCACGGCGTACGTCGACGACGTGGTCGGCACGTTCGTGCCGGTCGGGCGGCGCCCGATGCTCGACATGGCCTGGTCGCAGGGCCGGCTGGTGCGTGAGGGCGACCCCGAGTGGCGCGACGACGTGCCGGTGCGTGTCGAGACGATCCCCGTCCGGCGCGGTGGCCGGGTGATCGCGGTGGTGGCGCGCAACACGAACCTGCTGGGGGTCCGCACGCCGAGCCGGCTGGAGCTGTCCTACCTGCAGACCGCCGCCGACCTCACCCAGATGATCGCGCACGGGTACTTCCCGGCGCCCGGGCAGCGCAGCGACCACGCGGACTCGCCGCGGGTCGGTGACGGCTTCCTCCGCGTGGACGCAGCCGGCCGCGTCGTCTACGCCAGCCCCAACGCGCTCTCGGTCTACCGCCGGCTCGGGCTGTCGGGCGACCTGGCGGGCCTCTCGCTCGCCGAGCTGACCCGCGAGCTGGTGCCGCCCCGGCGCCGGCCGGACGAGGAGACGCTGAGCGCGGTGCTGGGCGGGCGGGCCCACCGCGACACCGAGATCGGCAACGACGGGGTCTCCCTCATCGTGCGGTCCATCCCGCTGCGCCCCCAGGGTGACCACATCGGTGCGCTGGTGCTGGTGCGCGACGTCACCGACCTCCGGCGGCGCGACCGCGAGCTGGTCACCAAGGACGCGACCATCCGCGAGATCCACCACCGGGTGAAGAACAACCTGCAGACGGCCGCGGCGCTGCTACGCCTCCAGGCGCGTCGGATGGACTCCGAGGCCGCCCGCTCTGCCCTGGAGGAGGCCGTGCGCCGGGTCGGCTCGATCGCGATCGTCCACGAGACCCTCAGCCAGGCGGTCGAGGAGCAGGTCGACTTCGACGAGGTCGCCGACCGGCTGGGGCGGATGGTGACCGAGGTGAGCGCCCTGGGGGACCGGGTGCGGGTGCGCCGGGACGGCCGGTTCGGGGTGCTGCCCTCGGAGGTGGCCACGGCGCTGGCCATGATCCTCACCGAGGTGCTGCAGAACGCCGTCGAGCACGGCTACCCCGAGGACGCCGCGGAGCCGGTCCGCGGCGAGATCGTGGTCACCGTGCGCCGGCTGGTGGGCAGGCTGCACGTCGCCGTCGAGGACGACGGACGCGGGCTGCCGGAGGGGTTCGACCTCGACGGGTCGACGAACCTGGGGCTCTCCATCGTCCGGACCCTGGTGGAGTCCGAGCTCGGGGGACAGCTGGAGGTCGGCCCGGCCCCCGGTGGTCGGGGGACCCGGGCCGCGATCGACGTACCGCTGGAGTGAGGTCAGGCGGTGCGGACCCGGGCGCGGGCGTTGCGACGCTTCAGAGCGCGCCGCTCGTCCTCGCTGAGGCCGCCCCAGACTCCGTGGTCCTGGCCAGCCTCGAGCGCCCAGGCGAGGCACTGCTCGCGCACCTCGCAGCGACGGCACACCTGCTTGGCCTCCTCGATCTGGAGGATGGCCGGACCGGTGTTACCGATCGGGAAGAACAGCTCCGGGTCCTCGTCGAGGCAGGCGGAACGGTGGCGCCAATCCATGGCTGGGGGATCCCTCTTTCCTTCTACGTACGTACAGGTCAGGAGTTCTCACAGCCCTGCGAGCGTTCGCGAGCGGCACCGGGGTGTACAGGGGGTCGGTGTGAGGCGTTCGCGAGCGCGTCGTCTAGCGTGGCAACTCTTGGACCGTTAAACAACCCCTGAGCCCCTTGTGTTTCCGTCACAAGCGTCACACGTGGGGCTGGTTGACGTCGGGAGCCGCCGGCGGGGTCTCTACGCTGGCGCCGTGACCAGCGCACGAACCGCCCGTCCAGCCCCCCTCGTGGTGGCCGCCTCCCTGGTGGCCGTCGAGGGCCTGCTGCTCGCCCTCCTCGGGGTCCTCGAGCTCGGCAACCTGTCCTCGGACCGGGTGATGCTGGGCGTGACCACGACGGCGTTCTTCGTCGGCTACGGCGCCCTGCTGCTGTGGGCCGCCCGCGCGCTGGTGCGTCGCCAGTCGTGGGCTCGCAGCCCGGTCGTGCTGACCCAGCTGATCATGCTGGGCCTGGCCTGGAACTACCACGAGTCGCCGGCGATCGCGATCGGGCTGGCGGTGGTCGGGGTCGTCGTGATGGCGGGGATCTTCCACCCCGACAGCCTCGACGCGCTCTCCGACGACCCCGGACGTGACGGGCACCGCAGCTAGCTCTGCTCCTCCAGGGAGGCGCGCAGCTGCTCCAGGGTCCGGTTCAGCAGGCGTGAGACGTGCATCTGCGAGACCCCGATCTCGTCGGCGATCTGCGACTGCGTCATGTTCTTGAAGAAGCGCAGCAGCAGGATCTTCTTCTCCCGAGCCGGCAGCCGGTCGAGCAGCGGCTTGATCGACTCGCGGATCTCGACGTGCTCGAGGTTGTGGTCGTCGACACCGATGGCATCGAGCATCGTCGCCGCGCCGTCGTCGCTGTCGTCGCTCGCGTCGAGCGAGAGCGTGGAGTAGGCGTTGCTGGACTCGATCCCCTCGACGATCTCCTCGACCGTGCAGCCGATGCTCTCGGCCAGCTCACGAGGCGTGGGGGAGCGGCCCAGCGACTGGGTGAGCTCGGCGGTCGTGGCGCCGATCTGCATGCGCAGCTCCTGGAGCCGCCGCGGCACCCGGATCGCCCAGCCCTTGTCGCGGAAGTAGCGCTTGATCTCCCCGATGATCGTCGGGGTCGCGTACGTCGAGAACTCGACCCCGCGGTCGGAGTCGAACCGGTCGATGGACTTGATCAGGCCGATCGTGCCGACCTGGACGAGGTCCTCGAAGGGCTCGCCCCGGTTGCGGAAGCGTCGCGCGCAGTGCTCGACCAGCGGGAGGTGCAGGTGCACCAGGCCCTCCCGGGCGTGGTCCCGACTGGCTGCGGACGCGTCCAGGTCGCGCAGCTGTCCGAACAGCTCCGCGCTCCGACGTCGGGTGACCTCGACGCCGGACGGCAGCACGTCCTGCGTGCTGGCGTCGTCCCCCGTGATGTCCAGGTCCATGTCAGAGGCCGGCCTCCAGATGGCCGGACTCCATGGAGAGGGTGATGGTGAAGCGGCCGCCGTCGGTGTCGGCCGAGGCGCTGGTGGCGAGGGTGGTGAGCACCTGCCAGGCGAAGCTGTCGTAGTCGGGGCGCAGCGCGCCGTGCGAGCAGGGCACGCCGACCGTCACCGTCAGCCGGCCCGGCTGCATGTAGAACCGGCAGCTCAGGTCGCCGTCCTCATCGGCCTCCGGCAGCACCATGGCGCTCGCCTCGCCGACGGCGATGCGGAGGTCCTCGATGTCGTCGATCGGGAAGTCCAGGCGCGCCGCGAGCCCCGCCGTCGTGGTCCGCAGCACGGACACGTAGGCGCTGTCGGCCGGGACTCGAAGCTCCACGTCCGCGCGGTCCTGGGAATGACCGCTCGCCGGCCCGGTCAGTGGCCCGCTCAATGACATCGTCGTCCTCCGTGGTGAGTGCGCAGCAGCTGCAGACTAGTGGGGGCCGGCCCCCGGGTGATGTACCCGGTGACCGACCCCGTCACACGTGTCGAGCCTCTCAGCTCTTCGAGCCTCGTATCTGAGCCCTTCGTCAGCCCTTCTTGTACGACGACTTCGCAGGCTCAGTCGCCGATGAAGACGAGGCAGGGCCTCCTTCGTCAGCCCTTCTTGTACGACGACTTCGCAGGCTCAGTCGCCGATGAAGACGAAGCAGGGCCTCCTTCGTCAGCCCTTCTTCGTCTCCCAGAAGATCTCCGCGATCTCGTCGATCTTGGCGAGCAGCTCGTCGGCCTTGCCCGCGTCGAGCTCGCCCTTCGTGCCCGTCGCGCCGGCCAGCTTGGTGGCCTCGTTCACCAGCGTGTGCAGCTGGGGGTACTTCTCGAAGTGCGGGGGCTTGAAGTAGTCGGTCCACAGGACCCACAGGTGGTGCTTGACGAGCTCGGAGCGCTGCTCCTTGATCAGGATCGCCCGGGTGCGGAAGTCCGGGTCGTCGTTGTCCGCGACCTTGGCGATGATCGCCTTGATCGACTCGGCCTCGATGCGGGCCTGTGCCGGGTCGTAGACCCCACAGGGCAGGTCGCAGTGGGCGGAGACCTCGACGGTGGGTGCGAAAAGTCGCGCGAACATCCAGTGTCCTCTCGTGGGGATTCGGCGTGTCGACTGCGACACTACTCCCGTGCCGCGGCGACCACTCGGGGAGGTTTCGTACCCCCGGAAGCACCCGCCATTCGGCTTCGCGCGGGTGCGCGGCGAGTCGATGCTGCCGACACTGGCGGCCGGCGACCTGCTCCTCGTGCGGTACGCCGTGCCGGTGCGGCGCGGCGACCTGGTGGTGGCCCGGTTCCCCGACGGCACCCTGGCCGTGAAGCGTGCGGTGGAGCGGCGTACCTCCCGGACCGGGGGCCCGGCGTGGTGGCTGCTGAGCGACAACCCCGATCGTGGCGTCGACTCCCGGCACCGCGGGCCGGTCGCGGCGGAGGAGGTGCGGGCGGTGGCCGTGTGGCGGGTGTGGCCTCGACCCGGGCGGCTGCGCGGACCAGCCGGGCCGGTGAGCGGGCCGTGACGTGGCTCGTGGACGGCGTCGGGTCGCTCGCCCCCGCTGTGCCAGACTGTGGCCAGGGAGATCCCCTGGTGTGACCAGTTCCGCGAGCCACCCGTTCCGCGTCGAGCTGGACCCCCTCGTCCCCGAAGGCCTCGCGACGGAGAGTCAGATTGGTCATGGCAGCAGACACGCCCCATCCCCGTGCCGGTGACCCGGTGTTCGACCTGCACGTCGGCGGCAAGATGGAGACCCGGTCGACGGTCTCCCTGTCCGGCCCCGACGACCTCTCGCTCGCCTACACACCGGGCGTCGCCCTGGTCTGCGAGGCGATCGCGGCCGACCCGGCGATGACCCAGCACTACACGTGGGTCCCGAACACCGTCGCCGTCGTCACCGACGGCACCGCCGTGCTGGGCCTCGGGGACATCGGGCCCGCCGCCGCGATGCCGGTGATGGAGGGCAAGGCCGTGCTGTTCAAGCAGTTCGGGGGCGTCGACGCCGTGCCGATCTGCCTCGACACCACCGACACCGAGGAGATCATCGAGACCGTCGCCCGGTTGGCGCCGAGCTTCGGGGGGATCAACCTCGAGGACATCTCGGCGCCGCGCTGCTTCGAGATCGAGCAGCGGCTCAAGGACCGCCTCGACATCCCGGTCTTCCACGACGACCAGCACGGCACCGCTGTCGTGGCGCTGGCCGCACTGAAGAACGCGCTGCGCCTGACCGGGCGCAGCCCGGAGTCGACGCGGGTCGTGATCTCGGGGGCCGGCGCGGCCGGTGTCGCGGTCGCCCGGATCCTGCTGGAGGCCGGCATCAAGGACCTCGCGGTCACCGACCGCAAGGGCGTGCTGAACTCCGTGCGCGGCGACCTCACCCCGGTGAAGCGGGCCCTCGCGGTCGACACGGCCGACAACTACGGCCGCACGGGCTCCCTGGCCGACGTGCTGGTGGGCGCCGACGTCTACATCGGGGTCTCGGGCGGCACGGTGCCGGAGGAGCACGTGGCCACGATGGCGCCGGACGCGATCATCTTCGGCCTCGCGAACCCGATCCCCGAGGTCCTCCCGGACGTGGCCCACCGGCACGCCCGGGTGGTCGCCACCGGACGCTCGGACTTCCCGAACCAGATCAACAACGTGCTGGCCTTCCCCGGCATCTTCCGGGGAGCCTTCGACGTCCACGCGACCGCGATCACCGAGGGGATGAAGCTGGCGGCCGCCGACGCGCTCGCGGCCCTGGTGGGCGACGACCTCGCCGAGGACATGGTCATCCCCTCGCCGTTCGACCCCCGGGTGGGGCCCGCGGTCTCGGCTGCGGTGGCCGAGGCCGCCCGCCGGGACGGCGTCGCGCGGCGCTAGGCGGCATCGGTAGGTCGGGTTTCGACGCGCCGTCGCGACCTCGCAGGCTCGGTCGCGGGCTTGCTCAACCTCCCGACCCACGCCGTGAGCTCCTTCGTCGCTCCCCGCTAGGGTCGGGACATGTTCGCCGTCTACGCCGACAAGTTCTCCTCCGACGACCCGCTGTCCGGCCTCGTGGTCGGCGAGCGCCCGGACCCCGTCGCCCCGGACGGGTGGACGACCGTCACGGTGAAGGCCGCCTCCCTCAACCACCACGACCTGTGGTCGCTGCGGGGGGTCGGGCTGCGCGAGGAGGCGCTGCCGATGATCCTCGGCTGCGACGCGGCCGGGTACGACGAGGACGGCAACGAGGTCCTCGTGCACGCGGTGGTCAGCGACCCGGGCTGGACCGGCGACGAGACCCTGGACCCGAAGCGGTCGCTGCTCTCCGAGCGCCACCAGGGCACCTTCGCCGACAAGGTCGTGGTCCCGCGCGGCAACGTGGTGCCCAAGCCGGCGTCGCTCTCGTTCGAGGAGGCCGCGTGCCTCCCCACCGCCTGGCTCACGGCGTACCGCATGCTCTTCACCCAGGGGAACCTCAAGGCGGGTGACACCGTTCTGGTCCAGGGCGCCGGCGGGGGAGTGGCGACCGCGCTGATCACCCTGGCGCGGGCCGGGGGGCTGCGCGTGCTCGCCACCAGCCGGGACGAGAAGAAGCGGCTGCGTGCCCTCGAGATCGGTGCGCACGAGGTCTTCGAGTCCGGCGCCCGCCTCCCGGTCAAGGTCGACGCGGTCATGGAGACCGTCGGCCGGGCCACCTGGTCCCACTCGATCCGTGCGCTGCGCCCGGGCGGCAAGATCGTCATCTCCGGCACCACGTCGGGGCCGAAGCTCGACGACGCCGAGCTGACCCGCATCTTCTTCCTGCAGCTGCAGGTGATCGGCTCCACGATGGGCACCCGCGCCGAGCTCGCGTCGCTGGTCACGCTGCTCGACGCCTCCGGCGCCCGGCCGCTCATCGACCGCACCCTGCCCATGACGCAGGCCGCGGAGGGCTTCGCCGCGATGGCCGAGGGCGACGTCTTCGGCAAGGTCGTCTTCACCCGATGAGGACCCACGTCGTCTCCGGTGCCGGCTCCGGCATCGGAGCGGTGCTCGCCGAGCGCCTGCACGAGCGCGGTGACGAGCTCTGGCTGCTCGCGCGCAGCGAGGAGCGAGCGGCCGAGCTGGAGCAGGCCCACCCCGGCGCCCACACCCTGGTCGCCGACCTCGCGTACCCCGCGGGGGTGGAGAGGGCCCTCATGGGCGCCGCCCTCCCGGAGCGGGTGGACTCCCTGCTGCACGTCGCCGGGGTCGTCGACCTCGAGCCCGTCGCCGACCTCGACCTCGGCCACTGGCAACGACAGCTCGACGTGAACCTCACGTCTCCGGCCGTGCTGACCCGCGCGTTGCTCCCGGCCCTGCGGGCCGCCGGCGGCACGGTCGTCCTCGTCAACTCCGGAGCCGGGCTCGCCGCCAACCCGACCTGGTCGGGCTACGCCGCGTCCAAGTTCGGCCTGCGCGCGCTCGCCGACGCCCTGCGGGGAGAGGAGCAGGAGCACGGGGTCCGGGTCACCACGGTCTACCCGGGCCGCACCGCCACGCCGATGCAGGAGAAGGTGCACGCCCAGGAGGGCAAGGAGTACGACGCCGCCCGGTGGAGCGACGCCGCGACCGTCGCCGCCACCATCCTCCACGTCGTCGACCTGCCCGCTGACTCCACGATCCCGGACGTCACCGTCAGGCCGGCTCCAGCACGAAGATCCTGAGCCGCCGGCCGGTGATCCTGCGGCGGTACTTCGCGTAGCCGCCGTAGACGCCGACCGAGCTCGCCATCACCTCGGCGAACTCCGCCTCGGTCGCGGGCCGGGCCACGACGTCGCGCGTGGCGCCGCGGAAGGCGACCGTGGCACGTGGGTCCGCCTCGAGGGTGAGCACCCAGGCGGGGGTGCCCGGCTGCCCGAAGTTCGTGCCGAGCAGGGCGAGCGTGTCCCCGAGCGGCACGGAGATGAGGTGCGTGGTGCGCCGCAGCCCCGACCTGCGGCCGGTGGTGGTCACGTCGACGACGGGCAGGCCCGCCAGCAGCTCGGGCACGCTCCGCCGGCCGCCGGTGAGCCGGCCGACGAGGTCGTCGAGGTGCCGCAGGGTCCGGGCGAAGAGCCAGGCACCGGGACGCGTCGAGGCGAACGCCTGCACCAGCCGCTGGAAGGCGTTGGGTCGCCGGAAGGCGTAGCCCAGGTCGGCGGCGAGTCCCATGCGACCAGTGCACCACCGCTCCGCGCGCCGGGGAGCGAATCTCGGGAATCCGGATCAGGGGTGGGAGCGCCAGTTGAGCGCCCCGACGAGCACCATCCGCAGCTGGGTGCGCGCCGTCTCCACCAGCGCCTTCTCCGCCTCGGGTCGGGCCGGAGCGCTCAGGATGGCCTCCGCGGTGGCGACGAGAGCGGTGACGATGAGGTTCGACAGGACCCGCAGGTCCTCGGCCGACCACGGGTCAGTGCCGGGGAGTCGGGCGAGGTCGGTCGCCAGCTCGCGCTCGAAGAGCTCGATCTGGTGCCGGATCTCCTCCCGGACCGCCGGCGGCCCGGCCGCGCGCTCGCGGGCGATGAAGAGGAAGTGCGCGCGCTGCCGGTGCACGTGGTCGACGAGGACGTCGATGGAGGTGTCGACCATGTCGTCGAAGGCCGGCCCGCCGCGGCGGACGTCGCGCAGCATCGCGCGCAGCGAGGCGAACGACTCGTCGACGAGCGCCAGCCCGAGGGCCACGAGGGAGTCGAAGTGTCGGTAGAACGCGGTCGGCACGATGCCGACCTCCTTGGCCACCTGCCGCAGTGACAGGGCCCCCAGGCTGCTCTCCTCGGAGAGGGAGAGTGCGGCGTCGAGGATGGCGCGACGGGTGCGCTCCTTGCGCTCGCCCCTCGTCTCGGGGCGGGATGCCGACAGCTCCGCCATGCCCTCGATCGTAGTCGCGGGTGAACGCGTGTCCACGGCAGCGGCGCGCGTGGTCGGGCTCACGCGCGCGACGCTTGACCGTACTCCGGGTATGTCTGCATAGTTTCAGTGAACGACTGTTCACTCGAATCGGAGGGGTCAGCATGACCATCACCGCCGCCGGCGCGGCCGGGCGCCTCCTGCGCTCCCGGGCCCTTGCCGCCCTCACCTCGCCGCACGGCGTGGACCGCTACCTCGAGCAGGTCAACCCGATGTGGGCGGCGCACGAGGTTCGCGCCCGCGTCGTCGCCGTCGACCGCGAGGTCGACGTCGCCGGCCACCCGCCGGTCGCCACGGTCACGCTGCAGCCCACGGCGACCTGGCAGGGCCATCGGGCCGGCCAGCACGTCCAGCTCGGCATCGAGGTCGACGGAGGACGCCGCACGACCCGGGTCTTCACCGTCTCCAGCCCGGAGTCGCGGCCGGGGGACCGGATCACGATCACGCTGCGCGGCAACCCGGACGCCCCCGGTCGGCAGAGCGTGTCCCGTCACCTCGTGGAGCGGGTGCGTCCCGGCACGATGGTGCACCTGTCGCAGGCGCAGGGCGGCTTCGTGCTGCCGGACCGGGTGCCCGAGCGGGTGCTGCTCGTCTCCGGCGGATCCGGGATCACGCCGGTGATGTCCATGCTGCGCTCGCTGCAGCGCCGCACCCACCGGGGCCGGGTGACCTTCGTGCACTACGCCCGGAGCCCCCGCCACCAGATCTTCGCCGCGGAGCTGGAGGAGGTATGTCGTTCCGGTCACGGCATCGACGTGCATCTGCTGCACCCCGAGCTCGGAGACCCGGCGCTCTCGCCGGCCTGGCTCGAGCGGCTGGTGCCCGGCTATCGGGACGTGCCCACCTGGGCCTGCGGTCCGGCGCCGCTCATCGAGGCGGTGCAGGCGGCGTACGACGGCTCCGACGCGCTGAGCGTGGAGTACTTCCAGCCGCCGCGCGTCCCGACCGGCACCTCCGGTGGCGAGGTCGCCTTCAGCCGCTCCGGGCGGGTGGCGCCCAACACCGGCGCCACGCTGCTCGAGCAGGCCGAGGCGCTCGGCCTGACGCCCGAGCGCGGCTGTCGGATGGGCATCTGCCTCTCCTGCACCCAGCGCAAGAGCGAGGGCACCGTCCGCGACGTCCTGACCGGCGAGGAGTCCTCGCGGCCGGACGAGGACATCCGCATCTGCGTCTCCGCCCCCGTCGGCGACTGCGTCGTCGACCTCTGACCCACGAGAGGAACCCCATGGTCCCCACAGGCTCCACCCACCAGAAGAAGCTGACCCCCGACCAGCTCGACGCGTTCGGCGCCGAGATGGACGCCATCCGCCAGCGCGTCCTCGCCGACCTCGGCGAGGAGGACGCGGCGTACATCCGCAGGGTCGTCAAGGCCCAACGCGGCCTCGAGGTCGCCGGCCGTGCGCTGTTCTACCTGCCCCCGGCCTGGCCGCTCGCCGTCGCCGCGCTCTCTGTGTCCAAGATCCTCGACAACATGGAGATCGGCCACAACGTCATGCACGGCCAGTACGACTGGATGGGCGACCCCGGACTGAGCTCGCGGATGTACGAGTGGGACAACGTCTGTCCCAGCGAGCAGTGGAAGTACTCCCACAACTACATCCACCACACCTACACCAACATCCTGGGGAAGGACCGGGACATCGGCTACGGCATCCTGCGCATGGACGAGGACCAGCCGTGGCACCCCTACTACCTCGGCAACCCGCTCTACGCGTTCCTGCTGATGGTCTTCTTCGAGTGGGGCGTCGCGATGCACGACCTCGAGGTGGAGAACATCGTGGCCGGGCGTCGCAGGCTGTCGGACAACAAGGCGTTGCACGCCGGGATCATGCGCAAGGTGCGCCGCCAGGCGCTCAAGGACTACGTGCTGTTCCCCGCGCTGACCGGACCGCTGTTCCCGCTGACGCTCGCCGGCAACGCGACCGCCAACCTGGTCCGCAACATCTGGGCGTTCAACATCATCTTCTGCGGACACTTCCCGGCGGGTGTCGCGACGTTCTCCCAGGAGGAGTGCGAGGACGAGTCGCGCGGGCAGTGGTACCACCGCCAGCTGCTCGGCTCGGCGAACATCACTGGCGGCCGGCTGTTCCACCTCATGACCGGCAACCTCTCCCACCAGATCGAGCACCACCTCTTCCCGGACCTGCCGGCCCGCCGCTACCCGCAGATCGCCGAGGAGGTGCGGGACATCTGCGAGCGCTACGGCCTGGCCTACAACACCGGACCCCTGCGCCGGCAGCTCGGCTCGGTCGCCCGCAAGATCTGCCGCCTCGCGCTGCCCGATCGGCGCGCCCGCGGCACGGACACGGTTGTCGACCAGCCGGTCGCTGCCTGAGGATTGGAGCCATGAAGGATCACCTGAGCAAGGCCGAGATCCGCAAGGACGTGGTCCAGGACGCCGTGCAGGCGGCCGCCAGCACCGTGGGCCAGGTGACCTCGATCGTCACCGGCGCGGTGCGTGACGTGGCTGGGGTCCTGGGCGGCTTCGCGACGGAGATCTTCGAGATCCGTGACTCCGCGCGGAGGGCGGCCGGCGACCACGACGAGTGAAATGTCTATACCTGTGGTTCGGGTCACCGGGGCCCGGGTAGGTGACAGTCCTCGGGGGACGAGAGACCAGGCCGTCGACCGAACCGAGGATCCATGGACACGAGATTCGCCTCCCACTACGACCCGGACACCAGCACCCTCGAGCTCAGCGGCGACTTCGACCGCGACGCCTGGTCACTGGTGCACGAGGAGGTCGAGCGCGCGTTCCGTCGTACGGCGTGCCGGCTGACCGTCGACCTGACCCGTGCGTCAGGGGTGCCGGCCCACTTCGTCGGTCACCTGGTGCACCTGTGCAACTGCTGCTACCCGGGCACCATCGTGCAGGTGGCGGCCCAGCGCAACGCGCCGGCAGCCTGAGCGCAACGCCCCCGCAGCCTGAGGTCAGCCGAACGACATCCGGAAGCCCACCGTCCGGAACGACGCCACGGGGCGCCGTCCGGCGAGCCAGCCGAGCGGGCCGTCGGGGGCGAAGTCCCACTGGCCGCGGCACGGCAGGGTCCTGGCCGTCCCGCGCATCGCTGCCCGCCCCTCATGGCCCCCGGTCTCCAGGGGCGGCTGGCGGACACCGGCGCGGAAAGGCAGCCGCACGGCGGCTCTCGAGACGTCGGTGAACCGGGCCTCAGCGATCGGGCGCCGCTCCAGGGTCGCCGACCACTCGGTGCGCGACAGCGGACCGGTGTGGCTCGTCTCGAGGCGGAAGTCGCAGAGCTTCTTCGGGATCGCCCACAGCTCCCGGCCGCCCGCCTTCGAGGCGGGGGAGTCCACCCAGATGTCGGTGATGCGGACCTGGCGATCCACCGGGCGGGCGACCAGCAGCTCGGAGTAGGTCAGCGGGCTGTCCGGCTCGTAGCTGACGAAGGCCGCGCCGTACACGCCCGCCGGGCGATCGGCGTCGACCGCCTCGGGCACCCTGAACAGGGAGAGCCAGAGCTGGCCCTGCAGCTGCCAGGGCGCCGAGGGGTACGACACGTCAGTCCTCGGGGTCGTCGAGGCGGGCCAGCCAGGTGGCGAACCGCTCGACGGCCGTCTCGAACTCGGGGTGCGTGTCGGTGAACTCCTGGAGCCGCTCGGCGAGCCACGCCAGGGTGACCTCCTCGTCACCCCGGCGCTTCTCGAGCTCCTCGATCCCGCGATCGGTGAAGTACATGGCTGGACTTCCTGCTTCCTTCATCAGGTCTCGACACGCGGGCCACGGCTTCGCGGGCTCAGCCGTGCCGCTCCCTCGACCACCATCAGCTGGTCCGCTGACGCGTCCCAGCTCAGCGGAAGGCCCGCTCGAGCAGGTCCTTCTGCTCCGCCTGGTGCCGCTTCACCGTGCCGACCGACGGCGAGGACGAGGCCTCGCGCGTCACCGGCTCGACCTGGGCGTCGACCTCCGGCCACACGTTGAGCGCGTAGTGCGGCCACGGGCCCATGTTCTCCGGCTCGTCCTGCACCCAGCGCACCGACTTCAGGTGCGGGTAGCGGGCGATCTCGGCCTTGATGTCGTCCAGCGGGCGCGGGTAGAGCTGCTCGATCCGGGCGATCGCGAACCGCTCGGGGTTCTCCCGCTTGGCCCGCTCCACCATCAGGTCCCAGGTGACGCGGCCCGAGCACAGCAGGAGCGTGTCGACCTTGTCCTGGTCGGCGCCGGCGTCGCTGATGAACGGCCGGAACGACCCCGAGGTGAAGTCCTCGGGCTTCGAGGCCGCCTCCTTGCGCTTGAGCATCGACTTCGGGGTGAAGACGATCAGCGGTCGGTGCTCCTCGCCCAGCGAGTGCTGGCGCAGCAGGTGGAAGTACGACGCGGGCGTCGACGGCTGGGCGACGACGAACGCGTCGTCGGCGCACATCGTCATGAACCGCTCGATGCGGGCCGAGGAGTGGTCGGGGCCCTGACCCTCGTAGCCGTGCGGGAGCAGCAGGACGACACCGGACTGCTGACGCCACTTGGTCTCGCCCGAGGTGATGAACTCGTCGATGACCGTCTGCGCGCCGTTGACGAAGTCGCCGAACTGCGCCTCCCACAGCACGAGTGCCTCGGGGCGGGCCACGGAGTAGCCGTACTCGAAGCCGAGCGCGGCGTACTCGGAGAGCAGCGAGTCGTAGACGTAGAACTTGGCCTGGTCCTCGGTCAGCGAGGCCAGCGGCGTCCACTCGTCGGCGTTGACCCGGTCGATGATGGTCGCGAAGCGGGACACGAAGGTGCCGCGGCGCGAGTCCTGGCCGGCGAGCCGCACCGGGCGGCCCTCCATCAGCAGCGAGCCGAAGGCGAGGATCTCGCCGGTGCCCCAGTCGATCGGGCCGTCGGTGATCGCGGCGGCGCGACGCTGCAGCTGCGGCATCACCTTGGGGTGGACCGTGAAGCCCGCCGGCGGGGTGACGTAGGCGTCCGAGATGCGCTTGAGGACGTCGACCGGCACCGCGGTCTCGGCCTCGCCCGCGGGCTTCTCGGGGTAGTCGGGGACCGTGGTCCACTCCGAGGGCTGGCTGCTCGCCTCGCGGACCTCGGTGAAGACCCGCTCGAGCTGCTGCTGGTAGTCGCGCAGGACCTGCTCGGCCTCCTCGATCGTGATGTCGCCACGACCGATGAGGGACTCGGTGTAGAGCTTGCGGACCGAGCGCTTCTGCTCGATGAGGTCGTACATCAGCGGCTGGGTGTACGACGGGTCGTCGCCCTCGTTGTGACCGCGACGGCGGTAGCAGACGAGGTCGATGACGACGTCCTTCTTGAACGCCTGGCGGTACTCGAACGCGAGCCGCGCGACCCGGATGCAGGCCTCGGGGTCGTCGCCGTTGACGTGGAAGATCGGCGCCTGGACCATCCGGGCCACGTCGGTGCAGTAGAGCGAGGACCGCGAGGAGCCCGGCGAGGTGGTGAAGCCGACCTGGTTGTTGACGACCAGGTGGATCGTGCCGCCGGTGCGGTAGCCGCGCAGCTGGCTGAGGTTCAGCGTCTCGGCGACCACGCCCTGACCAGCGAACGCGGCGTCACCGTGCACCAGCAGCGGGAGGACGGGGTAGTCGGCACCCTTGTTCAGCACGTCCTGCTTGGCGCGGGCGATGCCCTCGAGGACCGGGTCGACCGCCTCGAGGTGCGAGGGGTTCGCGGCGACCGAGACCTTGATGCGGTCCTTCGAGCCGGCCTCGAACTCGCCCTCGGCGCCGAGGTGGTACTTCACGTCGCCGGAGCCCTGAACGGTGCGCGGGTCGATGTTGCCCTCGAACTCCCGGAAGATCTGGGAGTACTTCTTGCCCACGATGTTGGCCAGCACGTTGAGCCGACCGCGGTGGGCCATGCCGATCGTGACCTCGTCGAGCTCGGCCTCGGCGGCCGCCTCGCAGATCTCGTCGATGACCGGGATCGTGGTCTCGCCACCCTCGAGGGAGAAGCGCTTCTGGCCCACGAACTTCGTCTGCAGGAAGGTCTCGAACGCCTCGGCCTGGTTGAGCTTGAGCAGGATCCGCAGCTGCTCCTCGCGCGGCGGCTTGGTGTGCGGCTGCTCCACTCGCTCCTGGATCCAGCGGCGCTGCTCGGGATCCATGATGTGCATGTACTCGATGCCGGTGGTGCGGCAGTAGGAGTCGCGCAGGATCCCGAGGATGTTGCGCAGCTTCATGAACGGGCGACCCGAGCCACCGAACGAACCGGTCGCGAACTCCCGGTCGAGGTCCCACAGCGTCAGGCCGTGCGACTCGACCTCGAGGTCGGGGTGGCTGCGCTGGCGGTACTCCAGCGGGTCGGTGTCGGCCATCATGTGACCACGGACCCGGTAGGCGTGGATCAGCTCGAGGATCCGTGCCTGCTTGCTGATGTCGTCGTCGTGCGTGGTCGCGATGTCCTTCGACCAGCGGATCGGCTCGTAGGGGATGCGCAGCGAGCGGAAGATCTCGTCGTAGAAGTCGTCGCCACCGAGCAGCAGCTGGTGGACGCGCTTGAGGAACTCGCCCGACTGCGCGCCCTGGATGACGCGGTGGTCGTAGGTCGAGGTCAGCGTCATGACCTTGCTGATCGCGCTGCGGGCGATGGCCTCGTCGGAGGCGCCCTGCCACTCCGGCGGGTACTCCATCGCGCCGACGCCGATGATGGCGCCCTGGCCCTTCATCAGGCGCGGGACCGAGTGGCTGGTGCCGATGCCGCCGGGGTTGGTCAGCGAGATCGAGGTGCCCTTGAAGTCCTCCACCGTGAGCTTGTTGTCGCGCGCCTTGCGCACGATCTCCTCGTAGGCGGTCCAGAAGCCGGCGAAGTCCATCGTCTCCGCGGCCTTGATGCTCGGCACGAGCAGCTGGCGGCTGCCGTCGGGCTTGGGGACGTCGATCGCGAGCCCGAGGTTGATGTGGGCCGGGGTGATGAGGTTCGGCTTGCCGTCGACGACGTCGAAGCCGACGTTCATCTCCGGCATCGACTTGACGGCCTTGACGAGCGCGTAGCCGATCAGGTGGGTGAAGGACACCTTGCCGCCGCGCGCGCGGGCGAGGTGGTTGTTGATGACCGTGCGGTTGTCCCACAGCAGCTTCACCGGGACCGAGCGGACCGAGGTCGCGGTCGGCACGCTCAGCGAGGCGTCCATGTTCTGGGCGGTGCGGGCGGGGGCGCCACGCAGCACGGTGAACGTCGGCTCGTCGCTCGCCGCTGCCGGTGCCGCGGGCTTGTTGTCCTTGGGGACCGGGCTGGTCGTGCCCTTGGCGGGCTCGGCCGCCTGGGCGTCCGGACGCGGCTTGGCCACCGGCGCCGGGGCCTTCTCCTCGGCCTTGGCGGCGGCGGGCTTCTCGGCCTGCTTCGCCGCGGGCTTCTCGGGAGCCTTCTCAGCCGCCTTCTGCGGGGCCTTCTCGGGGGCCTTGGCCGGCACCGGCTTGGCCTCGGTCCGGGTCGCAGCACCGTTGTGGCCGGCGCCGTTCGCGCCGTTGCCGTTGGCCTGGAAGTACTTCACCCACGTGGGGTCAACGCTGCCGGGATCCTTCTGGTACTGGTCGTACATCTCCTCCACGAGCCACTCGTTGGCGCCGAAGTCGGCGGAGGGCTGTTCGGGAGACTGGCTGCCTGAGGACTGCGGCACGGGTTGGTTCGCCTCTTCCGGTGTACGCGCGCGGGGATGGGTTTCAGTCGTCAAGGCTAGACCCACACGCCAGCAAATGCTCAGGCAAGGGTGGCCTTTCGGGCAGGGTGTCACGTGATCCACACGACGTGAGAGATTGGCCGACCATGAACACCCCCAGGCGACGGACCTCGAGGCCGCTCTCCCTGCTGCTCGTCCCGCTGCTGCTCGTGGCCCTCGCGGCCACCGGTTGCAGCGGCAGCGACGACGCCGACGGTGGGGCGCCGGCGGCGTCTCCCACCGCGTCGGGGTCGAGCCGGCCGGCTCCCGAGGTGAAGACGAAGGTCGCGCTCGGCCGCGTGCCGGGACACCTGCCGCCGCGGGTGCGCAAGCGGGCCGTCCACGCGGTCGGGGTCGTCGTCGACCGTTGGTTCGACGCGGCGTACGTCGGCGGGAAGTACCCACGCCACGACTTCAGCAACGCCTACCCGGGCTTCACGGCCGGAGCCCGCGCGGACGCCTGGCGGGACCGTGCGCTGATGACCAACCAGCCCCTCGGGCGCGACATCGACGGAGTGACCGCCCGCCGACGACTGGTGTGGGTCGACCTGCTGCCCGCCCGCGGCCGGGCGGCCGCCGCGACCGCGCGGTTCCGGCTCGACTACACGACGACGGGGGAGAAGGAGCGCTCTGTGGTCGTCCGGGGCAGGCTCCTCCTGGCGCCCGGCCCGCACGGCTGGAAGGTGTTCGGCTTCGACGTCGCCAAGGGGAGCCCTGACGAGCTCGAGCCGACCACGAGGCCGTCGAAGCACCACTCAGGCAAGCACCACGGCCGCTCGGGCAACGGCCACGGGGGCAAGCACCACCAGAAGGGAGGCGGTCGATGAACACCGCCCGCACCCGCTCGCGCACCGCCGGCGTCCTGCACCTGCTCGTCCTCGGGCTGGTGCTGGCCGTGGCCGCGCTGGTCGTTCCCGACTCGGCGGTGAAGTCCACCGAGGTGACCCTGGTGAAGGTGAAGCAGGGCTCCGGCGTCGACGTCAGCCCCGACGTGGTGTGGATCCTCGCCGTGGGCTCGGACGCCCGGCCCGGTCAGGACATGACCCGTACCCGCGGCGACGCGCTGCAGCTGATCGGCATGAACACCCGGACGGGCGCGGCCGCCTCGATCGGCGTACCGCGCGACTCGTGGGTGAACATCCCCGGGCACGGCTACGAGAAGATCAACGCCTCGCTCTACTTCGGCGGGCCGCAGCTGCTCGGGCAGACCGTCGGCAACCTGGTCGGCATCCAGCCCGACTACGTCTTCGTGACGCGGTTCCCCTACTTCATCGACATGGTGCGCGGCATCGGCGGCATCGACGTGCAGAACCCGCGCGCCTTCAGCGACACCTACCTCAAGCCGAAGGGGTTCCGGGCCGGCCGAATCCACCTCAGCGGGTACGACGCCATGGCGTTCGCGCGGATCCGGCACGACCTGCCCGCCGGCGACTTCGACCGCTCGGCCAACCAGCAGCGCGTCCTGCGCGGCATCCAGGCCAGGGTGCGCGCCCGGGCCTCGGTGCCGGGCTTCATGGAGCGCGGCGTCGTCTCGGTGATGCAGCACCTGCACACCGACCTCGGCCCGGCGGAGCTGTTCCGGCTGGCGCAGGCGATGGCGCAGGTCGAGCCCGGCCGGATCACCACCTGCGTGGTCCAGGGCGGGATCGGCAACATCGGCGGGGCCAGCGTGGTGCTGCCCTACACCTCACAGGCGCGGATGCTGGGCAACGAGGCGCGCAGGGACGCGACGCTCGAGCACTGCTGACTCGTCGGGGCGGCGAGCCGCGCCCAGCCGCGTCACCAGCCGAGCCGGATGGCGGGGAGCTCGTCGCGGCCGTCGAGAACGACCCGCTCCAGCGCCTGCCGAGCCTCCGACATGCCTCGCTTGCCCGCGACGTCGGCCCACTCGGCCTCGATGCGGTCCTGGACCCGGACAGCGAGCGCGATGGCGTCCCTGCCGCGGCGAGTGAGCTCGAGCGGCTTGCTGCGTGCATCGGTGCCTGTGCCGTCGTCGGCGAGGATGACGTACCCCTCGTCGAGCAGGTGCTGGATGACGCGCGCCGCCCCCTGCTTGGTCATGGCAAGGAGCGGCGCCATCGCGCTGGCCGTGTTGTGGCCGTTGAGCACCGCGTTCAAGGCGTAGCCGTGGACCGGGCGCAGCGTGGGGTGGCCGTTCGCGTTAAGCTCGTGGTGGAGCTCGTCGAGGGCGACGGTCACGGCCATGGACAGCAGCCGGACCAGGGGGATGTCGTGCACCCGGTCGACCGTACCGCCGGGCGCTGGGGAGCGGGGCGGCGACACGGTCAGGCGGTCCACGGGACCGGGACCGGGTCGCCACTGCCGACGGTGGCGAACGCGTCCGGGCGACCGACGGTCAGGGTGACGGCCGGTTCGGTGCCGGCTGACGAGATCACCCGGACCTTCCCGGCCGGCAGCTTGACTCCCTCCCCGGCCACCACGTCGTACGGCGTGGCATCGATCTCGGCGCGGACCGCACCGCTGAGCACGACCAGGAACTGGTCGACGTCGATGGTGTGGTGCGGTCCGACGCTCCCGGCGGGGAGCTCGGTGCGCCAGACCGCGACGTCGAGGGCCGGTGCGGTGGTGGGGCTGGCCAGGGTGACCATGGTCGCGGCCGGTGTGCTCACCTTCCGGGCCGTGTCGAGCGAGACGTGCAGGGACATGGTGTTGCTCCTTCTTCTCTGCGCTGTGTCAGCAGTTGATGGGCGGGGAGGCGCCGCACCCACTGCTCTTATCGACAACAGTGTTGTCTATTTCGAGCGTACGCAGATCTACATTCGGACAACAGGGTTGTCTATACGAGGTGGCGTGTGGCGAGTACTGACTCGTTGAGATGGGCCGCGTTCAGTGTTGAGATGGGCCGGGTTCGGCGTCGAGATGGGCCGCATGCGGCGCCGGGCAACGAAAAGGGCCCGACTCACATGTGAATCAGGCCCAGTTCAACGGTGTGGCGCCCCCGGAAGGATTCGAACCTTCGCTCCCGCCTCCGGAGGGCGGTGCTCTATCCCCTGAGCTACGGGGGCTCAAGGTGCGGGATGACCATACAGCGGGGGAGAGGAGAGCACGAAACCGCCTCCCCGATCGGGCGCGGGTATCGAGGCGGGAGATCGATTCCGGGCGGCGCGCGTGGCGCCACTAGGCTGACCCGGTGACTCCCGAGCAGCTCTCCGCCACCATCGTCGACGTCCTGACGACCCTCTCCGCCGAGGGTGCGATCACCCTGCCCGACGGGGTTCCCGCGACGGTGACGGTGGAGCGACCCCGGCAGAAGGGTCACGGCGACTACGCGACCAACGTCGCGCTCCAGCTGGCCAAGAAGGCCGGGACCAACCCCCGCGCGTTCGCCGAGCTCGTGCAGGATCGCCTCGAGAAGGCCGACGGCGTCGCGGCGGTCGAGATCGCCGGGCCGGGCTTCCTCAACATCACCGTCGACGCGGGCGCGCAGGGCGCGGTGGCCGCCGACATCGTCGGCGCCGGGGCGTCGTACGGCTCCTCCGACGCCTTCGCCGGCGAGAAGATCAACCTCGAGTTCGTCTCGGCGAACCCGACCGGCCCGCTGCACCTCGGCGGCGTCCGCTGGGCCGCGGTGGGCGATGCGCTGGGCCGGGTCCTGTCGATGGCGGGCGCCGAGGTCACCCGCGAGTACTACTTCAACGACCACGGCGGCCAGATCGACCGGTTCAGCCGGTCGCTGCTGGCCAACGCGCAGGGCAAGCCCGTCCCCGAGGACGGCTACGGCGGCCAGTACATCGAGGACATCGCCGCCGACGTCGTGCGGCTGCGCCCCGACGTGCTCGAGCTCGAGGACGACGCCGCCCAGGAGGTCTTCCGGGCCGAGGGCGTCGAGCTGATGTTCGCCGAGATCAAGAAGAGCCTCCACGACTTCGGCGTGGACTTCGACGTCTACTTCCACGAGGACAACCTGCACCGCAGCGGCGCGGTCCAGCGCGCGGTCGACCGGCTCACCGAGCTCGGCAGCACCTACGAGAAGGACGGCGCCCTGTGGCTCGCCACCGAGAGGTACGGCGACGACAAGGACCGCGTCATCATCAAGTCCGACGGGCAGGGCGCCTACCTGTCCGGCGACCTCGCGTACTACCTCGACAAGCGGGAGCGTGGGTTCGACCGCTGCTTCATCATGCTCGGTGCCGACCACCACGGCTACGTGGGCCGGATGATGGCGATGTGCGCGGCCTTCGGGGACACCCCGCACGAGAACCTCGAGATCCTGATCGGGCAGATGGTCAACCTGCTCCGCGACGGCCAGCCGCTGCGGATGTCCAAGCGGGCCGGGACCGTGGTGACCATCGACGACCTCGTCGAGGCGATCGGCGTCGACGCCAGCCGCTACGCCCTGGCGCGCTACTCGACGGACTCCAACATCGACATCGACCTGGACCTGTGGGCCAAGGCGTCGAACGACAACCCGGTCTACTACGTGCAGTACGCCCACGCCCGGGTCTCCTCGATCCTGCGCAACGCCGCCGACCTCGGGATCCCGACCGGATCGGCCGAGGAGATGCTGCGCGACTTCGACCCCGCCCGGCTCTCGCACGAGAAGGAGGGCGAGCTGCTGCGCGCCCTCGCCGAGTTCCCGCGCGTCGTGGCGAGCGCGGCCCAGCTGCGCGAGCCGCACCGGGTGGCCCGCTACCTCGAGGACACCGCCGCGGCCTACCACCGCTTCTACGACAGCTGCCGGGTGCTGCCGATGGGTGACGAGGAGGTCGGCGACCTGCACCGCGCCCGCCTCCTGCTCGTCGCGGCCACGAAGACGGTGCTGGCCAACGGCCTCACGCTGCTCGGCGTCTCGGCGCCCGAGCGCATGTAGAAGGTGGAGTAGTTCATGCCCCACGCCCACGAAGCAGGCTGGGCGCACGCCGACGGCGCCCTGCGCCCGTCCTGGCTGCGCCAGCCGGCCGACCCCAACCAGCTCGTCCAGCACCTGTGGTCGACGACGGCGCGCAAGGTCGAGGGTGTCCTCGAGGTCGGGGGAGTACCGCTGACCGCCCTCGTCGCGGAGCACGGCTCCCCGGCGTACGTCCTCGACGAGGCCGACTTCCGGGCCCGGGCCCGCGCCTTCCGTGACGCGTTCGCGGGCTACGACGTCTTCTACGCCGGCAAGGCGTTCCTGTGCACGACGACCGCACGCTGGATCGCGGACGAGGGGCTCTGCCTGGACGTGTGCTCCGGTGGTGAGCTGACCGTCGCCGAGCGCGCGGGGTTCGACATGTCCCGCGTCGGCTTCCACGGCAACAACAAGACCGTCGAGGAGCTGCGCCGGGCCGTGGGCCTCGGGGTGGGGCGGATCATCGTCGACTCGTTCGTGGAGATCGAGCGCCTGGCCGCGGTGGTCGCGGAGCTCGGCGCCACCGCCCGGGTGATGATCCGGGTGACCGCGGGCGTCGAGGCGCACACGCACGAGTACATCGCGACCGCCCACGAGGACCAGAAGTTCGGCTTCTCGATCACCTCGGGCGACGCTTACGACGCCGTACGCCGCGTGCAGGACGCCGCGGGGCTCGAGCTGCTCGGCCTCCACTCGCACATCGGGTCCCAGATCTTCGACTCCTCGGGGTTCGAGGTGGCGGCGCGTCGGGTGCTGGCGCTGCAGGCCCGCGTCTCCGAGGAGCTCGGCGTGACGCTCCCCGAGATGGACCTCGGCGGCGGCTTCGGCATCGCCTACACCACCCAGGACGACCCGTCGGACCCCTCGCAGCTGGCCACCGAGATGACCAAGATCGTCGAGCACGAGTGCCGGGCGCTGGCGATCCCGCAGCCGCGGCTGTCGATCGAGCCGGGCCGTGCGATCGTCGGCCCCTCGATGTGCACGGTCTACGAGGTAGGCACGGTCAAGGAGGTGGCGCTCGACGGCGGCGCCCGCCGGACCTACGTGAGCGTGGACGGCGGGATGAGCGACAACATCCGCACCGCCCTGTACGACGCCGACTACTCCTGCACGCTCGCCTCGCGCGCCTCCGACGCGGCGCCGGTGCTGTCGAGGGTCGTGGGCATGCACTGCGAGGCCGGCGACATCGTGGTCAAGGACGAGTTCCTGCCCTCCGACCTCGCCCCCGGCGACCTGGTGGCCGTGCCCGGGACGGGCGCCTACTGTCGCTCGATGGCCTCCAACTACAACCACGCGCTGCGACCGCCGGTGGTCGCGGTTCGGGACGGTGCGGCGCGCGTCGTCGTTCGCCGGGAGACTGTGGACGACCTGTTGGCAACGGACGTGGGAGCGATCAGTGGATAGCCCAGCTATGAGGACCCGGGCGTTGAGGGTCGCGGTGCTCGGCTGCGGGTCGGTGGGCTCGCAGGTGGTGCGGCTGCTCGACGAGCAGGCCGACGACCTGGCCGCGCGCATCGGCGCACCCGTCGAGCTCGTGGGCGTGGCCGTGCGCCGCCTCGACGCGCCGCGTGACGTCGAGGTCCCCGAGGGGCTGCTGACGACCGACGCCGCGGGCCTGGTCGCCCGCGACGACGTCGACCTGGTGATCGAGGTCATCGGCGGCATCGAGCCGGCCCGGTCGCTGATCCTCTCGGCGCTGGAGAACGGTGCCTCCGTCGTCACCGCCAACAAGGCACTGCTCGCCGAGGACGGTCCGACGCTGTTCGAGGCGGCCGAGAAGGCCGGCCGCGACCTCTACTACGAGGCCGCCGTCGCCGGTGCGATCCCGATCCTGCGACCGCTGCGGGAGTCGCTCGCCGGCGACCGGGTCACCCGGGTGCTCGGCATCGTCAACGGCACCACCAACTTCATCCTCGACAAGATGGACACCTCCGGGGCCGGCTTCGCCGAGGCTCTCGAGGAGGCCCAGGACCTCGGGTACGCCGAGGCGGACCCGACCGCCGACGTCGAGGGCTTCGACGCGGCCGCGAAGGCGGCGATCCTGGCGTCGCTCGCCTTCCACTCGCGGGTGACCGCCAATGACGTCCACCGGGAGGGCATCTCCGAGGTGACCGCGGCCGACGTGCAGTCGGCCCGCGAGATGGGCAGTGTCGTCAAGCTGCTCGCCATCTGCGAGCTGATGCCGAACCCCGGTGGGGACGACGCCGTCGCCGTGCGGGTGCACCCCGCGATGATCCCGCGCAGCCACCCGCTCGCCTCCGTCCGCGAGGCCTACAACGCGGTCTTCGTCGAGTCCGAGGCCGCCGGCCAGCTGATGTTCTACGGTCCCGGCGCCGGCGGCTCGCCCACCGCGTCCGCGGTGCTCGGCGACCTGGTGACCGTGGCCCGCAACCGCCTCGCCGGGACCCGCGGCGCCGGCGAGTCGGCGTACGCCGACCGGGCCGTGCTCCCGATGGGGGAGACCCGCACCCGCTACCACGTCGCCATCGACGTCGACGACCGCGCCGGCGTGCTGGCCGCGGTCGCGACGGCCTTCGCCGACAACGGCGTCTCCATCTCCACGGTGCGCCAGGAGGGCCGGGGCCTGGACGCCGAGCTGGTCGTGGTCTCGCACGAGGCCACCGACGCCCAGCTCAGCGCCACGGTGCAGCATCTGCGCTCCATGGACATCGTCCGCGAGGTCACCTCGGTGATGCGCGTCGAGGGGGACCACGAATGAATCCCGACGGGCTCGGTCACCCGGCGGGTGGGACCTTCACCCGCACCCACCAGTGGCGCGGCGTGATCGAGGAGTACCGCCACCTGCTGGAGATCCCCGAGGGCACGCCCGCGGTGACGCTGCGCGAGGGCGGCACCCCGCTGGTGCACTCCGAGTGGCTCTCGGGCCTCACCGGGGCGGAGGTCTGGCTCAAGGTCGAGGGTGACAATCCCACCGGCTCGTTCAAGGACCGTGGCATGACCGCCGCGATCTCCGTCGCGAAGCACGACGGGGCCGAGGCCGTGGTGTGCGCCTCGACCGGCAACACCTCGGCCTCGATGGCTGCGTACGCCGCCAAGGCCGGCCTCAAGCCGCTGGTGCTGGTGCCCGAGGGCAAGATCGCGGCCGGCAAGATGGCGCAGGCGATCGTGCACGGCGCGCAGGTGATCATGGTGCGCGGCAACTTCGACGACTGCCTGGCGATGGCCAAGGGGCTGTCCTGGGACTACCCCGTGGCGCTGGTCAACTCGGTCAACCCGGTGCGCCTCGAGGGGCAGAAGACCGCGGCGTTCGAGATCGTCGACTTCCTCGGTGACGCCCCCGATTTCCACCTGCTCCCGGTCGGCAACGCCGGCAACATCTCGGCGTACTGGCTGGGCTACACGCAGTACGCCGAGCTCGGCCTGGCCACCCGCCGCCCGGTCATGCGGGGCTTCCAGGCCGAGGGAGCCGCCCCGCTGGTGACCGGCGAGCCCTTCCCCGACCCGGAGACCCTGGCGACCGCGATCCGGATCGGGAACCCCGCCTCGTGGAAGCTCGCCGAGGCGGCTCGCGACGAGTCGGGCGGCCGCTTCGCGGCGGTCAGCGACGACCAGATCCTCGCCGCCCAGCGCGACCTGGCCTCCCACGACGGGGTGTTCGTCGAGCCGGCCTCGGCCGCCGGCATCGCCGGGCTGCTCCAGGAGCTGGCAGCGGGGGAGTCCTACGCCGGCGCGTCCGTCGTCGTGACGGTGACCGGGCACGGCCTGAAGGACACCGCCACCGCCCTCGAGGGGTTCGCGAGCGCCGGACGCAGCATCGTCGACACGGTGGTCGATGCCGACGTCACCGCCGCGGCCCGCGCCGCCGGGCTCGCCTGAGGCATGGCCACCTTCGTCCGCGACGCGGTCCGCGTCAGCGTCCCCGCGACCTCCGCGAACCTCGGTCCCGGCTTCGACTCGCTCGGCATCGCCCTCGACCTGCGCGACGAGCTCGAGGCCGAGGTGACCGCCGGCGGCCTCGAGATCCGGGTCGAGGGTGCCGGAGCCGACGACGTGCCCCGCGACGAGTCCCACCTCGTCGTCCGCGCGATGCGGGCGGCGTTCGCCGAGATGGGCGCCGAGCCCGCCGGCCTGAGGCTCACCTGCCGCAACGTCATCCCGCACGCCCGCGGCCTGGGCTCCTCCTCCGCGGCGATCGTCGCGGGTGTCAGCCTGGCGCGCGGGCTGGTGGCGGGGGGTGCGCTGCTCATGGGCGACGACGCGCTGTTCGACCTCGCGGCCCGGATCGAGGGCCACCCCGACAACGTCGCGCCCGCGTTCTACGGCGGTTTCGCGATCTCGGGTCGTGACGACGACGGCTTCTACGCCGTCGGCTCGGCCGTCGACCCGCGGGTGGGCGTGGTGGTGTTCGTGCCGCCGACACCGGTCTCGACCGAGGTGGCCCGCGGGCTGCTCCCGGCGGAGGTGCCGCACCCGGACGCGGCCGCGGACGCCGGCCGTACGGCGCTGCTGGTCGCCGCCCTCGCGGGGCAGCCCGAGCAGCTGTTCCGAGCCACCCGCGACTACCTGCACCAGGAGTACCGCCGCCCGGCCATGCCCGGGTCGCTGGCCCTCGTCGACGCGCTCCGCGCGGACCGGGTGCCGGCGGTGGTCTCGGGTGCCGGGCCGACCGTGCTCGCGTTCGCCGACGGCCCCGACGCCGGTACGGTGCAGCCGGGCCGGCTGCTCGCCATGGCCCCGGACGGGTGGGCGGCCCTCCACCTCGCCGTCGACCGCGACGGCGTGCGCCTCGGCTGAGCGGCGAGCCGGCGTGCGGGCACGCGCGCTGGACCGCGCCACGCAGAACGTGCTCGGTGCCACATATCCCGGCGCGGGTGGTACCCTGAGGGCGCGTCAGACATCTCGGCGCAGCACCTTGCAGTGACGGCGTCGGTCGTCACTGGGCGCACCTCCTTCCTCTTTCTGTGCGGACCTCGTCCGGCACGCCGCCAGTAGCCCTCATCGGCTTCGCACTGGCGGGGAGGAAGCAATGACCAGCAGCCACCGGCCTGCGGGCCGGCTCGGCACTGATACGTGGGAAGGACCTCACGTGACGGAAACCATCGACTCCACTCCCGCTGCGCCCGAGGCATCTGCCGGCGCTCCCAAGAAGCGCGGTGGTGGGCTCAACTCGATGCTGATCGCCGATCTGAAGGCGATGGCCGGGGGCATGGGGATCCCCGGCGCGGGCACCATGAAGAAGGCCCAGCTCATCGAGGCGATCAAGGCCGCCCAGGGCGGGGCGACCCAGCGCAGCCAGGCGCGCGACGCCGGCGGCGACCGCCCGGCCCGGCGGGCGCCCGCGCGGACCGCGGACCGCTCGGGCGACACCCCGGCGGCCCAGGACAACAAGCAGCCCGCGCAGCAGCGCGAGGAGAAGCCGCGCGACGAGAAGCCGCGCGAGGACAAGCCGCAGCGCGAGGACAAGCAGCCCGCCGCGCAGCACGAGGACACGGGTCGCGACGACAACCGCGACCGGCAGGCGCGCGACAAGAGCCGCGCCGAGCAGGGTCGCGAGCGCAACCAGGAGCGCGGCGAGCAGAACCGCGAGCAGCGCGGCGAGCAGAACCGCAGCCAGGAGCGCGGCGAGCAGAACCGCGAGCAGAACCGCGACCAGAACCGCGGCGAGCAGAACCGTAGCCAGGAGCGTGGCGACCAGAACCGCGAGCAGAACCGCGGCGAGCAGGGTCGCGACGAGGCCGGCGAGGGCAGCCGCCGCAACCGCCGTCGACGGGGACGCGATCGCGATCGCGACCGCGACCGCGAGCGTGGTGGGCGCCCCACCACGGGCACCGGAGGCGGGCAGCGCAACGAGCCCGACACGACGATCCTCGAGGACGACGTGCTGGTCCCCGCCGCGGGCATCCTCGACGTGCTGGACAACTACGCGTTCGTGCGCACGAGCGGCTACCTGCCCGGCACCGACGACGTCTACGTCTCGCTGTCGATGGTCCGCAAGTACGGCCTGCGCCGCGGCGACGCCATCATCGGCGAGGTGCGCCAGCCCCGTGAGGGCGAGCGCAAGGAGAAGTTCAACCCGATGGTGCGCATCCAGAGCGTCAACGGTGCGGACCCCGAGGCGGCCAAGCACCGCGTCGAGTTCTCCAAGCTCACCCCGCTCTACCCCTCGGAGCGGCTCCGCCTCGAGACCGAGCAGGGCAACCTGATCGGTCGCGTCATCGACATCGCCGCCCCGATCGGCAAGGGCCAGCGCGGCCTGATCGTCTCGCCCGCGAAGGCCGGCAAGACGATGATCATGCAGTCGATCGCGAACTCGATCACCACCAACAACCCCGAGTGCCACCTGATGGTCGTCCTCGTCGACGAGCGTCCCGAGGAGGTCACCGACTTCGAGCGCTCGGTCAAGGGCGAGGTCATCTCGTCGACCTTCGACCGACCGGCCAGCGACCACACCATGGTCGCCGAGCTGGCGATCGAGCGGGCCAAGCGTCTCGTCGAGCTCGGCCACGACGTGGTCGTGCTGCTCGACGGCATCACGCGCCTCGGCCGCGCCTACAACCTGGCCGCGCCGGCCAGCGGCCGGATCCTCTCCGGTGGCGTGGACTCCGCGGCCCTCTACCCGCCCAAGCGGTTCTTCGGCGCGGCCCGCAACATCGAGAACGGCGGCTCGCTCACCATCCTCGCGACCGCCCTGATCGAGAGCGGCTCGAAGATGGACGAGGTGATCTTCGAGGAGTTCAAGGGCACGGGCAACATGGAGATCCGCCTGCGCCGCGACTTCGCGGACAAGCGCCTCTTCCCGGCGATCGACGCCGTCCAGTCCGGCACCCGCCGCGAGGAGCTCCTGATGAGCAAGGAGGAGCTCGCCGTGGTCTGGAAGCTGCGTCGCGTGCTCTCCGGCCTCGACGGGCAGCAGGCCCTCGAGCTGCTCCTCGAGCGCCTCAAGAAGTCGCACAGCAACATCGAGTTCCTGATGCAGGTGCAGAAGACGACGCCGACCCCGGGTGGGCAGGGCGACTGACGTCGGCTCCCTGGTCCGGAGGCCGGCCCGCTCGAAGCAGAGCGTGCCGGCTTCCGGCTCGTCGGGGACGTTCCACCGCTAGGCTGCACGCACACAGGACGGAAGGGGAGCTCGTGGCACGGATCCTGGTTGCCGACGACGACGTCGACATCCGCGAGCTGGTCGAGTTCAAGCTCTCGACGCTCGGCCACGACGTCGTGGCCGTCGCCGACGGTGCCGCCGCGATCGACGCCTGCCAGGCCTCGCGACCCGACCTCGCCGTGCTCGACGTGATGATGCCGGGCGTCTCCGGGCTCGACGCGATCCGGGTGATCCGGGCCGACCCGTCGCTCGCCGACATCCCGGTCATCCTGCTGACGGCCCGGGCCCAGGAGTCCGACGTCGAGACCGGGTTCGACTCCGGCGCCGACGACTACATCACCAAGCCCTTCAGTCCCCGCGAGCTCGCCTCGCGGGTGGAGGCGCTGCTCACCCGGGCCGGCTGAACCGACCGCGATGAGCGCGGAGCGGCCGGTCGCGCGGCTGGTGACGCCCGTCATCCTGCGGGTGGGCGTGGTCGTGGGGCTGATGGCCCTCATCGCGGTCACCGGTGTGGTGCTCTCGACCCGTTCGGTCGACCACCTCACCGACGAGCTCCAGCCCGCTGCGGCGGCCAACCAGGCCGCCCAGCTCGACCTCAACCAGATGCAGGCAGCGGTATCGGCCTGGGCCCGCAGCGGTCAGCGCTCGGCAGTGGCCGACTACCGGACCGCGGCCGCGCCGCTGCCGGGACACGAGCGTGAGGTGCGTGACTTCGCCGACGGAGACGAGGAGCTCGCGCCCCTGGTCGCGGACCAGGAGCAGGCCGCCCGCGCCTGGATCACGCAGTACGCCGAGCCGCGGCTGCGCGCTCACGGGGGTCCCGGGACCTACCAGCCGGCCCGGTTCCGCCGTGGCCTGGAGCTGTTCGCGCGGGCGGACTCGGCGCGTGAAGCCACCGCCGCCGCGTTCGACCGGCGCGTCAACGCGGCCGGCACCGACGCGTCGTACCGCCTCCAGGGCACCGTGCTGGCGATCGTCCTGCTCGCGCTGGCCGCCTGGTTCGTGATCGCGCGCAGCCGGCGCCGGTTGCTCCACGAGCTGTCGACACCGCTGCTGGCCCTGGAGGCGGCCGTCCAGCGGATGGCTCGCAACGAGCCGGACGTGCGCGCGCCGGTGGACGGGCCCAAGGAGGTCCGGGCGGTGGCCCTCGCGCTCAACGACCTCGCCGACGCCCAGTCGCGGGCCCGTGAGGTCGAGAACCGCATCCAGGACGAGCTGCGGACCCTCGACACCGCGCGGGACGACTTCGTCTCGAACGTGTCCCACGAGCTGCGGACGCCGTTGACGACGATCAGCGGCTACCTCGAGATGGTGGCCGACGAGTTCGAGGACCGCCTCGACCCGCGGCACGAGCGGATGCTCGACGCCACGCGGCGCAACGTCAACCGGCTCAAGCAGCTCATCGACGACCTGCTCACCCTGTCGCGGGCCGAGGCCAGGCCACCGGAGATGGAGTGCGTGGAGGTCGTGGCCGTGGTCAGGGACGCGGCCACCGACGTCCGCATCACCGCCGCACGCCGCGGGGTGAAGGTCAGGGTCGACGTGCCGGAGCGACCGCTGGTGGCGGTCGCCGACCGGGTGATGCTGCACCGGGCCTTCCTCAACGTCTTCGCCAACGCCGTGAAGTTCAGCCGCGAGGGCGGGGTCGTCGACATCGAGGTCGCGGACTCCAGCGACGTCGTCGAGGTGAGGGTCCACGATCGGGGCATCGGCATCCCCGCAGCCGAGCTGGACCGGCTCGGCAGCCGCTTCTTCCGGGCGTCCAACGCGGTCGTCAACGAGATCGCCGGCACCGGCCTCGGGATCCGGATCGTGCAGACGATCATGGAGAAGCACGGTGGCGAGGTCGTCATCGAGTCCGAGGAGGGGCGGGGGACCACGGTGGTGCTGCGGGTCCGCCTCGCCGCGCAGGAGACAGCCGAGGAGTCCCTGTCGGTGACCCAGCCCTGAGGAATGCCTCGGATTACCGCTGTGTTGTCACAGGTGGCACAATTGCCTGCTGGTTCCGGTTCACGCTGTCCGCAGAAGGCGGAGGCGACCCGGCAGCCTGAGAGAGGACACCATGAAGAAGGACATCCACCCGGAGTACGTCGAGACCCAGGTGACCTGCACCTGCGGCGCGTCGTTCACCACCCGCAGCACCGCGACCTCCGGCACCATCCACGCCGACGTCTGCTCGCAGTGCCACCCGTTCTACACCGGCAAGCAGAAGATCCTCGACACCGGCGGCCGCGTGGCCCGCTTCGAGGCCCGCTACGCCAAGGCTGCTGCCAACAAGAAGTAGTCGCCTCCGAGCGCCGGTCCCCACCTGGTCGTGGGGACCGGCGCTCGTGATTTTCACGGCCCCTGACCGCGCACTTGTGCGCGGTCAGGATCAGGCCGGGAGGTTGAGGAGAGGCGGCGCAGCCCGACGCGGAGCGGCGGACTGCCCGGCTCGTCTCGAAACCCGGGTCGCGCGAGGGAAGGAAGTCCGATGTTCGAGGCCGTCGAGGGCATGCTCGCCGAGCACGCGGAGCTCGAGCAGCGGCTCGCTGCGCCGGAGACCCACGCCGACGCCCGTCTGGCGAAGCGGCTGAACCAGCGCTACGCGCAGCTCTCCTCGGTCATCGCGGCCTGGCGCCACTGGCAGCAGCTCGGCGACGACCTCGAGGCGGCCCGGGAGCTCGCCGCAGAGGACCCGGGCTTCGCCGACGAGATCGGACCCCTCACCGGGGAGCTGGCCACCGCGGAGGAGCGGCTGCGCCACCTGCTGGTCCCGCGCGACCCGACCGACGACAAGGACGCGATCCTCGAGGTGAAGTCGGGGGAGGGCGGCGAGGAGTCCGCACTCTTCGCCGGCGACCTGCTGCGGATGTACACCCGGTACGCCGAGACCCGCGGGTGGAAGGTCGAGATCCTCGACGCCACCGAGTCCGACCTGGGCGGCTACAAGTCCGTCACGGTCGCGGTCAAGGCCCGGGGGACGTCCGAGCCCGGCGAGGCGCCGTACGCCCTCCTGAAGTTCGAGGGTGGCGTGCACCGCGTGCAGCGGGTGCCGGTGACCGAGTCGCAGGGGCGGGTGCACACCAGTGCCGCCGGCGTGCTCGTGCTGCCCGAGGCCGAGCAGGTCGACGTCTCGATCGACGAGAACGACCTCCGCATCGACGTCTTCCGCTCCAGCGGCCCGGGTGGGCAGAGCGTCAACACCACCGACTCCGCGGTGCGCATCACCCACGTGCCGACGGGGATCGTGGTCAGCTGCCAGAACGAGAAGAGCCAGCTGCAGAACCGCGAGCAGGCCATGCGCATCCTGCGGGCCCGGCTGCTCGCCGCGGCCCAGGAGGCGGCCGACGCCGAGGCGAGCGACGCCCGCCGCAGCCAGGTCCGCACCGTGGACCGCTCGGAGCGGATCCGCACCTACAACTACCCGGAGAACCGCATCTCCGACCACCGCACCGGCTACAAGTCCTACAACCTCGACCAGGTGCTCGACGGCGACCTGCAGCCGGTCCTCGACTCCTGCGTCCAGGCCGACCTGGCCGCCCGGCTCGAGGCCCTCGAGAAGTGAGCAGCCCGCGCCGGGCCGCGCTCGCCGACGCGGTGCGCACGCTGGCCGGGGCCGGGGTGGCCAGCCCCGAGCACGACGCCGCCGAGCTGCTGGCCCACGTGCTGGGCACCGAACGCTCCCGGCTGGTGCTCGTCGACGACGTGCCGCCGGAGGCGCTGGAGACGTACGCCGCGCTGGTGGCGCGCCGCGCCGCCCGGGAGCCGCTCCAGCACCTGACCGGCGTCGCGCACTTCCGGCACGTCGAGCTGCTGGTCGGGCCCGGCGTCTTCGTCCCGCGTCCCGAGACCGAGCTGCTGGCCGGCTGGGCGGTCGAGCAGGCCTGTCTGCGCGACGAGCCGGTCCTCGTCGACCTGTGCACCGGCTCGGGAGCGGTCGCCAAGGCCCTGGCCGACGAGGTGCCCGGTGCCCGGGTGCACGCGGTCGAGCTGGACGAGCCGGCGCACGCCTGGGCGGCACGCAACCTCGAGGGCACCGGCGTGGACCTGCGACAGGGCGACATGGCGAGCGCCTTCGACGACCTGGCCGGCACCGTCGACGTGGTGACCTGCAACCCGCCGTACATCCCCCTGGACGCGTGGGAATCGGTCGCGCCCGAGGCGCGTGACCACGACCCACACCTGGCGCTCTTCTCCGGTGCCGACGGGCTCGACGCGATCCGGGTCCTGGAGAGCCGCGCTGCGCTGCTGCTCCGGGCCGGGGGAGTGGTGGGCTTCGAGCACGCCGACGTGCAGGGGGAGTCCGCGCCGGCGGTCTTCGCCGCGACCGGCCGCTGGACCGAGGTCCGCGACCACCTCGACCTGGCAGGTCGCCCGCGCTTCGTGACCGCGCGACTGGCACGATGACCTCCGTGAGCCAGCGCTACCCGACCAGCACCGAGGACGAACGCGAGGCCGCCGTCGCGGCCGCCAGCCTGGCGGTCCAACGGGGCGAGCTGGTGGTGCTGCCGACCGACACCGTCTACGGCATCGGCGCCGACGCGTTCGACCCGGTCGCCGTGCGCGGCCTGCTGGCCGCCAAGGGTCGCGGCCGCGAGATGCCGCCGCCGGTCCTGGTCAGCGCCGCCACCACGCTCGACGCGCTCGCGGTCAGCATCCCGGCGTACGCCCGCGCACTGGTCGAGGCGTTCTGGCCCGGCCCGTTGACGCTGGTGTGCCACCAGCAGTCCTCGCTGCGGTGGGACCTCGGCGACACCCGGGGGACGGTCGCGGTGCGGATGCCCGACCACGAGGTCGCCCGCGAGATCCTCGAGCGCACCGGTCCGCTGGCGGTCAGCTCGGCCAACAAGACCGGCATGCCCGCGGCCACCGACGCCGACCAGGCCGAGGAGATGCTCGGCTCCGAGGTCGCGGTGATCGTCGACGCCGGCCCCGTCGGCCAGGCGCAGTCGGGCGAGGCGTCCACGATCATCGACGTGACCGGACCGCGCGGCCGCGTGCTGCGCCGCGGCGCGCTCTCCCTCGACCGGCTCAACGAGGTCCTCGAGCCCCTCGGCACCCCGCTGGTGGACGAGGGCTGACGGGCGTGGTGTCCCGTGCGTGAGTACGTCCTCGTCTTCCTGGTCGCCGCCACGGTGACCTACCTGCTCACCGTCGTGGCCCGCGAGATCGCGCTGCGCACGGGTGCGGTGGCCCAGGTGCGCGACCGGGACGTCCACGACGAGCCGATCCCGTACCTCGGCGGGCTGGCGATGCTCGGCGGGCTGGTGGCGGCGTACGTCGTCGCGCAGCAGCTGCCGTTCCTCTCCACCAGCGGCCCGTTCGTCTTTCGCGACGCCGGGATCGTGCTGATCGCGGGGGCGCTGATCTGCGCGGTGGGGGTGCTGGACGACCTGTTCGAGCTCGACGCGCTCACCAAGCTCGGCGGTCAGGTCCTGGCGGCCGGGTTCCTGATCGTGTTCGGGATCCAGTACGTCTTCCTGCCGATGCCGGACGGCACCCAGTTCGCGCTGGACGCCTCGCAGGGCGCGCTGCTGACCGGCTTCATCGTGGTGGCGACCGTCAACGCGGTGAACTTCGTCGACGGGCTCGACGGGCTCGCCGCGGGGATCGTGGGCATCGGTGCGTTGGCGTACTGGGCCTACTGCTACCAGCTCGCGAACATCAACAACGTCTCGCTGGCGACCACCGGGGCGCTGCTCAGCTCGGCGCTGGCCGGTGCCTGTGCCGGCTTCCTGGTGCACAACTTCAACCCGGCCCGGCTGTTCATGGGCGACAGCGGGTCGATGCTGATCGGGCTGGTGCTCTCGGCCAGCGCCATCACGCTGACCGGCCAGTTCTCCGGCAGCCAGATCACCCAGGGCGCCTCCGGGTCCCGGGCCAGCCTGCTGCCCACGCTGCTGCCGGTGCTGCTGCCGATCTCGATCATGGTGATCCCGCTGCTCGACCTCGTGCTCGCGGTCGTACGCCGCACCCGGGCCGGTCGGTCGCCCTTCGCCCCCGACAAGCAGCACCTCCACCACCGGCTGCTGGAGATCGGCCACTCGCAGCGGCGCGCGGTCCTGATCATGTGGCTGTGGGCGGGGCTGGTGGCCTTCGGGACGGTGCTCGCCAGCCTCTACACCGGGCGCTGGATGTGGATCTCGCTGGCCGCGATGGCGCTGGTGACGGTCACCCTCACGTTCGTGGTGCCGCGGGTGCACCGGCCCGTCGAGGCCGTCTCCGAGGACGGGTGAGCACCCCGGTTACTGGGCCGTCCGGACTTTGTGCTAGTTTTCACAAGCACCCAGCAGACCCCTGACAGAACGGCCGCCGACCATGACGACCGCGCTTCGCAGCACCCCCTCCGGGACCACCCGGGGGACGACCGGGACCACCCCGGTCCCCGGGTTCGTCGGTCGGTCCCGCTGTGGTAGTTTCACGCCGTCGTCAGACGTACCTGGGTGGGCCCAATCGAGCGCCCTCCGCGTCGACGTCTTCAAGCCTGCCGATGAAAGCGACTTGGGTGGATGGTCGATGAGCACTCCGACAACAACCTGCGGGGCCGCGACCTCGCAGGCCTCGGGGGACTCCTCGCTGGCGCCGTCGTCGCCGGCATGGTCATCGGTCTCCTCGTCGACAACGCCGCCGGCACGTCCCCGGCGTTCACGCTCGTGGGCATCGGCCTCGGCGTCGTCACGGGCTGCGTCGGCTTCTGGCTCCGGGTCCGTGCCGCGCTGCGGGGGTGACCTCACCCGATGAGCGACCAGCTGACCACGAACCCCGACCTCGACGTGAGCAAGGCGATGACGACTTCCGAGACCACCACTCCTGCCGGCGGCCCCGTGCTGCTGCAGGTGCTGCGCGACCAGCGCAAGACCATCGGCGTCGCCGTGGTCCTGTGCGTCGCGTCGTACTGGATCGCCGGCCAGCTCGACCGGTGGACCCTCGCCGGCTGCATCTCCACCGGAGTGCTGCTCGGGCTGGTCAACCACCTGGCCACCGAGATGTGGCTGCTCAAGACCATCCGGTCGGGCGAGGAGGTCACCCGCGGCAAGCTCGCGGCGGCCACCTTCGTCCGGCTCCTCGTCCTGACCGTGGTCGCGGTCGGGATCGCCGTCGCTTTCTGGCCTGACGGCATCGGGCTGTTGCTCGGCCTGGCCATCTTCCGGCTCATCGCCCTGGTGATGACCACGATCCCGCTGCTGAAGGAGTTGAAGAAGCCGTGACCGGCCTGCTGCCCCTCTCTGCCGACATCACGATCGGCGAGCACAAGACCGTCGAGTGGAACGGCATCACGTTCAACATCGACACGATCATCTCGACGCTGGTCGCCGGGGCCCTGGTCCTGATCCTGGGCTTCGTCGCCCGCTCGGCGCTGACGAAGAAGAACCCGAGCCACGTCCCCACGAAGACCCAGATCCTGTGGGAGTCCGTGGTCGGTGAGGTCAACACCCAGGTCGAGGCCAACCTCGGTCGCCTGAACCCGTTCGTGGTGCCGCTCGCGGTCGCGCTGTTCTTCTTCATCCTGTTCGCGAACTGGCTCGAGCTGCTGCCGACCGAGATCAACCACGACGTGCACCTGCTCCCGGCCCCGACCGCGGACACCAACCTGACCTACGCGATGGCGATCATGGCGATGGTCGGCGTGTGGATCTACGGCATCAAGGAGAAGGGCGTGAAGGGCTACTTCAGGCACTTCCTCGAGCCCTTCCCGGTGCTGCTCCCGCTGAACATCCTCGAGGAGCTGACCAAGCCGATCACCCTCGCGCTGCGACTCTTCGGCAACATCTTCGCCGGTGGCATCATGCTGGCCCTGATCGGCCTGATCCCGTTCTACGCGATGTGGGCGCCGAACCTGGTCTGGAAGCTCTTCGACATGTTCATCGGCGGCATCCAGGCGTTCATCTTCGCGCTGCTGACCGTGCTCTACTTCGGCATGGCCGGCGCTGGTCACGACCACGAGGACGACCACGAGTCCGAGTCCCACGAAACCCCCGAGCTCGCGCACTGACCGTCACGGTCGGGCGCACCAGAGGTAACCCAGCTGCGCCGGATGTCGGCGTACACCAAGAGAGGCATATCAATGGCAGTGAGTGACACCGCAGTCCAGACCGCCGGCGCGTTCGTCGGTGGTGGCCTTGCCCTGGCCGGCGGCGCCATCGGCGCCGGCATCGGCGACGGTCTGGCCGGTTCGTCCTACATCCAGGGCGTCGCCCGTCAGCCCGAGGCGCAGGGTCGCCTCCAGACGATCTTCTTCCTGACCGTCGGTCTGGTCGAGGCGATGTTCTTCATCAACCTCGCGTTCATGGCGCTGTTCGTCTTCGTCCTCGCCTGATCCCACCCGGGCCTTAGGGCACCACTCGAAGCACAGCCCCAGAGCAAAGGAACCAATCGATGGCAACCGAAGCGATCGTCGCGAAGGAGAGCAACTTCCTCGTGCCGAACGGCACGTTCTTCGTCGAGCTGTTCGCGTTCGCGATCCTGGTCTGGATCCTGGCCAAGTTCGTCATCCCGCCGATCAACAAGGCGATGACGGCCCGCCAGGAGGCGATCCGCCAGCAGTTCGCCGACCTCGACCAGGCGAAGACCGAGGCCCACGAGGCCGAGGAGGAGTTCCGGTCGCAGATCGCGGACGCCCGTCACGAGGCCGCTCGCATCCGCGAGGAAGCACGTGAGCAGGGTGCGGCGATCATCGCCGAGATGCGGGAGCAGGCCCAGGCCGAGGCCCAGCGGATCGTCGAGCACGCCCACACCCAGATCGAGGCGGACCGCAAGGCCGCCGTCGCGTCGCTGCGCAACGAGGTGGGCACGCTGGCCACCACGCTCGCCGGACGCATCGTCGGGGAGGCCCTGGACGACGAGGCTCGCCAGAGCCGCGTGGTCGACCGCTTCCTCGCCGACCTGGACACCAAGAGCGGGGCCAACTGATGGCTGGTTCCTCCGCGGTGCTCCAGGGCTCGTCGGGCGAGTCGCTCTCGCGGCTCACCGAGGCGCTGGGCTCGACCCTGGACGGTGGCGCCGACGGCGCTGCCGTGGGGGAGAGCCTGTTCGCCGCGGCGGACGTGCTGCGCGACCAGCCGGCGCTCCGCCGCGCGGTGACCGACCCGTCGACCCAGGCCGAGGCCAAGTCGGCGCTGGCCACCGGGGTCTTCGGTGCGCACCTCGACAAGGCCGCCACCGAGATCGTCGGTCAGGCCGCGGGCATGCGCTGGGCGAGCAGCCTGGACCTGGCCACGGCCTTCGAGCGGCTCGGTGTCGTGGCGCTGGTGAAGTCGGCCGACGCGTCGGGCGAGGGTGACCGGCTCGAGGACGAGCTGTTCGGCTTCGGCCGGCTCGTCGCCGAGAACCCGAACCTGCGCGACGCGCTCTCGGACCCGGCCCGCTCGGTGTCCGACAAGCGGGCCCTGGTCCGCTCGCTGCTGGAGGGCAAGGTGAGCAGCGGCGCGCTGCGGCTCGCCGAGCGTGCCGTCAGCGGCGTCCACCTCACCGTGGCGCGAGCGGTCGAGGAGTACTCCAAGGTGGCGGCGGAGAGCCGCAACCGCCTGGTCGCGCTCGTCCGGGTGGCCACGCCGCTCAGCGACGCCGAGCAGCAGCGGCTCGCGGGTGCCCTGGCCGGGCAGTACGACCGGCCCGTGCACCTCAACGTCGTGGTCGACCCCTCCGTGCTCGGCGGCATCCGCGTCGAGATCGGTGACCAGGTCATCGACGGCACCATCTCCAGTCGCCTCGACGACGCCCGCCGGCGTCTGGTCGGCTGACGGCAACCGCCACCCACACACCGAGTTTTTCGAAGAGACAAGAGAGTAGGGACGACAATGACGGAGCTCACGATCCGTCCGGAGGAGATCCGCGACGCACTGCAGAAGTACGTCGCCGACTACCGGCCCGAGGCCGCCAGCCGGGAAGAGGTCGGCACCGTCGCCGAGGCCGGAGACGGCATCGCCCGCGTGACCGGTCTGCCCTCGGCCATGGCCAACGAGCTGCTGGAGTTCGAGGACGGCACCCTGGGCATCGCCCTGAACCTCGACACTCGCGAGATCGGTGTGGTCATCCTCGGTGACTTCGACAAGATCGAGGAGGGCCAGACGGTTCGCCGTACCGGCGAGATCCTCTCGGTCCCCGTCGGTGACAACTTCCTCGGCCGCGTCGTCGACCCGCTCGGCAACCCGATCGACGGCCTCGGTGACATCGAGTCCGTCGGGCGTCGTGCGCTCGAGCTCCAGGCGCCCACGGTCATGCAGCGCAAGTCGGTGCACGAGCCCCTCGCCACCGGCATCAAGGCGATCGACTCGATGACCCCGATCGGCCGCGGCCAGCGCCAGCTGATCATCGGCGACCGCGCGACCGGCAAGACCACGATCGCGATCGACACGATCATCAACCAGAAGCAGAACTGGGAGTCGGGCGACCCGACCAAGCAGGTCCGCTGCATCTACGTCGCCATCGGCCAGAAGGGCTCGACCATCGCCTCCGTGCGTGGCGCCCTCGAGGAGGCCGGTGCGCTGGAGTACACCACGATCGTGGCCGCCCCGGCCTCGGACAGCGCGGGCTTCAAGTACCTCGCCCCCTACACCGGCTCGGCCATCGGCCAGCAGTGGATGTACGACGGCAAGCACGTCCTGATCGTGTTCGACGACCTGACCAAGCAGGCCGAGGCCTACCGTGCCGTGTCGCTGCTGCTGCGCCGCCCGCCGGGTCGTGAGGCCTATCCGGGTGACGTGTTCTACCTGCACAGCCGCCTGCTCGAGCGCTGCGCGAAGCTGAGCGACGAGATGGGCGCGGGCTCGATGACCGGTCTCCCGATCATCGAGACCAAGGCCAACGACGTGTCGGCCTACATCCCGACCAACGTCATCTCGATCACCGACGGCCAGATCTTCCTGCAGTCGGACCTGTTCGCGTCCAACCAGCGCCCCGCGATCGACGTCGGTGTCTCGGTGTCCCGCGTCGGCAGCTCGGCGATGACCAAGGCGATGAAGGCCGTCACCGGCTCGCTGAAGGTGGACCTAGCGCAGTTCCGCGCCATGGAGGCCTTCGCGATGTTCGCGTCCGACCTCGACGCCGCCTCGCGCCAGCAGCTCGACCGCGGCCAGCGCCTGATGGCGCTCCTCAAGCAGCCGGCCTACTCGCCGTACCCGCTCGAGGAGATGACCGTCTCGCTGTGGACCGGCACCACCGGCCGCCTCGACAAGGTCCCGGCGGACGACGTGCTGCGCTTCGAGCACGAGTTCCTCGACTACCTGCGTCGCTCGCACGAGGGCATCCTGTCCTCGATCCGCGAGACGCTGAAGTTCGAGGACGAGACCGAGAAGGCGCTCGAGGGTGCCTACGACTCCTTCCTCGACCAGTTCGAGACCTCGGAGGGTGGCTCGATCAAGGTCGGCCACGAGCCCGAGGCCGAGGCGCTGGAGGACGAGGACCAGGAGCAGATCGTCAAGCAGAAGCGGGGCTGACTCACGTGACCACCCCCAGAACTTCCACGTGGCCCCCGCGGCCCAGGCACGCGCCTCGCGGCGTTGTCCTCGGTCGCCGGGCCTCCGGCCCGTCTCCCTCGTCCGCCTTGCGATGCACGCACCTGATCCACGCGTGCCCCAGCGGAAGCTCCGGAGGTGATCACTGATGGCTCTTTCGGTGCGTGAGTACCGTGCGCGGATCAAGTCGACGGAGTCGATGAAGAAGATCACGCGCGCCATGGAGCTCATCGCTGCGTCCCGCATCATCAAGGCGCAGAACCGGGCTCAGTCGGCCGCGCCGTACGCCCGGGAGCTGACGCGTGCCGTGTCGGCGGTGGCGACGTACTCCAACGTCGACCACCCGCTGACGCGGGAGCCGGAGAACCCCACGCGGGCCGCCGTGCTCATCGTGACCAGCGACCGGGGCCTGGCCGGTGCCTACTCCTCGAGCGTGCTCAAGGAGGCCGAGCGCCTCGCGGAGAAGCTCCGCGGGGAGGGCAAGGAGATCAGCACCTACCTGTGCGGCCGCAAGGCCGAGGCGTACTACCGGTTCCGTGGTCGCCCCGTCGTCCAGTCGTGGACCGGATTCTCCGACCAGCCGTCGTACGACGTCGCCCGCGACATCGGCGCGTCGCTGATCGGCGCGTTCCTCGAGGAGGAGGGCGAGCACGCCGTCGACGAGGTGCACGTGGTCTACACGCGCTTCCGCTCGATGCTGGTCCAGGAGCCGACCGCGGTCCGGCTGCTGCCGCTCGAGGTCGTCGAGGGCGAGGAGAAGCCGTCGTCGGACGAGGTGCTGCCGCTCTACGAGTTCGAGCCCTCGGCCGAGCACGTGCTGGACGGGCTGCTCCCGCAGTACGTCCAGAGCCGGATCTTCTTCGCCCTGCTGCAGGCGGCCGCCTCCGAGCTGGCCGCCCGCCAGAAGGCGATGAAGTCCGCCACGGACAACGCCGACGAGCTCATCAAGAAGTACACCCGAATCGCCAACCAGGCCCGCCAGGCCGGCATTACCCAGGAAATCAGCGAGATCGTCGGTGGCGTCAACGCGCTGGCCGACGCACAAGCCGGGAGTGAGTGAGAAATGACTGCCATTGTCGAAGAGACCCAGGGGACCGGCTCCGCTGGCGTCGGTCGCATCGCCCGGGTCATCGGTCCGGTCGTCGACATCGAGTTCCCCGTGGACTCGATGCCCGCGATCTACAACAAGCTCGAGGTCGAGCTCGAGCTCGGCGGGGAGAAGAAGATCCTCTCGGCCGAGGTCGCCCAGCACATCGGTGACGGCATGGTCCGCGCGATCTCGCTGCAGCCGACCGACGGCCTCGTCCGTGGTGCCCAGGTGCGCGACACCGGCGGCCCGATCACGGTGCCCGTCGGCAACGCGACCCTCGGCCGGGTGTTCAACACCTTGGGCGAGTGCCTCAACCTCGAGGGCGACGAGAAGCTCGAGGTCAGCGAGCGCTGGGGCATCCACCGCAAGGCGCCGGCCTTCGACCAGCTCGAGTCCAAGACCCAGATGTTCGAGACCGGCATCAAGGTCATCGACCTGCTCACGCCGTACGTCCAGGGTGGCAAGATCGGCCTGTTCGGTGGCGCGGGCGTGGGCAAGACCGTGCTCATCCAGGAGATGATCGCGCGAGTCGCCAAGGACCACGGTGGTGTGTCGGTGTTCGCCGGTGTCGGCGAGCGCACCCGTGAGGGCAACGACCTGATCGTCGAGATGGAGGAGGCCGGCGTCATCGGCCAGACCGCTCTCGTCTTCGGCCAGATGGACGAGCCGCCGGGCACCCGCCTGCGGGTCGCGCTGTCCGCGCTGACGATGGCAGAGTACTTCCGCGACGTGCAGAGCCAGGACGTGCTGCTGTTCATCGACAACATCTTCCGGTTCACCCAGGCGGGTTCCGAGGTGTCGACGCTGCTCGGCCGCATGCCCTCCGCGGTGGGCTACCAGCCGAACCTCGCTGACGAGATGGGCACCCTGCAGGAGCGGATCACCTCGACCCGCGGTCACTCGATCACCTCGATGCAGGCGATCTACGTGCCGGCGGACGACTACACCGACCCGGCTCCGGCGACCACCTTCGCCCACCTCGACGCCACCACGGAGCTCTCGCGCGAGATCGCGTCGCTCGGTATCTACCCCGCGGTGGACCCGCTGACGTCGACCTCGCGGATCCTCGACGCCCAGTACATCGGGCAGGAGCACTACGACTGCGCCATCCGGATCAAGCAGATCCTGCAGCGCAACAAGGAGCTCCAGGACATCATCGCGATCCTCGGAGTCGACGAGCTCTCCGAAGAGGACAAGATCATCGTGTCCCGCGCTCGTCGCATCCAGCGGTTCCTGTCGCAGAACACCTACGTCGCCAAGCAGTTCACCGGCATCGAGGGCTCGACGGTCCCGGTCGCCGACACGATCGAGGCGTTCAACAAGATCGCGGACGGCGAGTTCGACCACGTGGCCGAGCAGGCCTTCTTCATGTGCGGCGGTCTGGACGACGTCGAGCAGAAGTGGGCCGAGATCCAGAAGAACCTCTGATGGCCGACAACGACCAGCTGCAGGTGGAGCTCGTCGCCGCCGACCGGACCGTCTGGTCCGGGCAGGCGACGATGGTCATCGCCCGCACGACCGAGGGTGACGTGGGCGTGCTGCGCAACCACGCGCCGCTGCTGTCACTGCTCGTGCCGGGCGTGGTGGAGATCCGTGCGGTCGACGGCGACGACCTGGTCGCCGCCGTCGACGGGGGCTTCCTCTCGGTGGCCAACAACCGGGTCTCGATCCTCTCCGAGCACACCGCCCTGTCCCACGAGATCAACGTGGAGCAGGCCCGTGCCGACCTGGAGGCGGCCGAGGCCGACAGCGACAGCGACGACGGCGAGGAGCGCGTGAAGCGCGCCGAGGCGCGGGTCCGGGCGGCCGAGAAGGCCTCCTGACCGTCAGCTTCGACGCAGAGCCGGCCCCGGGTTGACCCGGGGCCGGCTCTGTTCTTCCTGCCCGCTAGGGTGAGCACCTTCGCGGACGAGGTGTGAGGAGGAGGCGACGGATGCCGGTGTGGCAGTGGCTGCTCGACGCAGCCGGCGCCCTGCTCCTCCTCGTCCTGCTCTACGGCGTCGCGCTCATCGTGCGGCGCCGTGTGCTGTCCCGCAACGGCGGCACCTTCGAGGTCAGCTACCGCGTCCGTCCCGAGAGGGCCGGGCGCGGTTGGCTTCTGGGGCTCGGCCGCTACTCCGGCGAGACGCTCGAGTGGTTCCGGATCTTCTCCCTCTCCCCGCGTCCGAAGAGGGTCTGGCAGCGCGGGACCCTCTCCTTCGACGGCCGCCGTGAGCCCGAGGGCGTCGAGCAGATGTCGCTCTATCCCGACCACGTCGTCATCCGGTGCAGCACCCCGGCAGGCGAGGTCGAGCTCGCGATGAACCCGTCCTCGCTGATGGGGTTCCAGTCCTGGCTCGAGGCCGGCCCGCCCGGCACCGACTGGACCCGCGGCCCGCGCCAGGCGTAGCCGCCCCCTCACGCCGTCGGCGCGCCGTCCTCCCACAGCCGCGGGACCGGGTGGTTGGCGGCGAACACCCCGTGCGGGTCGACGGCGCTGCGGATGCCCTTGAGCTGGGTCCACACCCCGTCGGCGTACGCCGCCCGCGGGTCGACCGGGTTCTCGGCGAAGTTGAGGTACTCACGCCCGTTAGCGAACGGCGCGAGGGCCTCGCTGAGCCGCGTGGCGTCCGCGTGCCCCTGCGCGCCCATCTCCGGGGTCATCGCCATCGCGCCCGCGAAGGTGACGAACGAGCCGTCGAGGTGGGTGAGGACGCCGCCGCCCTCGTGCGGACGACCCAGCGCACCACCGAGCTGGCGCAGCTCGGCCATCAGCAGCGACGTCTCCGCCCCCGGGCCGACCTCGGCCAGGAACGCGTCGACCGCGGCGTCGGGGAACGAGTCGAGCATCGCGCTGCCGGAGACGAAGGGCGCACCGCCCTCGGGGTCCATGTGCAGCCGCACCAGCGACTTCGCCGGGACGCGTGTGAAGGTGTCCATCTCGGGCCGCAGCGCGCGCAGCTCCGCCAGCAGCTCGCGGCCCAGCTCGTCCGAGCCGAGCACGGCACCGTCGATGACGACCAGCTCGCGACCCCTCAGGAACTCGGGCAGGTCCGGCATCGGGGGCAGGCGCATGGCCCGGAACGAGGTGGTGACCTCGTCGGGGGCACCCGGCGCCCAGGCGGCCCAGGTGCGCAGCACGGGCTCGACCTGCTCCAGGTCCCACATCAGGAATCCGGCGTAGGCGGTCTCGACGTCGTACATGCGGAACTCGAGCGCGGTCACGACGCCGAAGCTGCCGCCACCGCCACGCAGCGCCCAGAACAGCTCGGCGTTGGTGGTTTCGTCGGCGCGGACCGGACTGCCGTCGGCGAGGACCAGCTCGACCGCGGTCAGGCTGTTGGTCGCAAGGCCGAGCTTGCGGGCGTACCACCCGATGCCGCCGCCGAGGGAGTAGCCGGCGATGCCGACGTCGGGGGAGGAGCCGTGCAGGACGGCCTTGCCGTGCGCGGCAGCGGCTTCGACCGCGGGCTCCCAGAGGGCACCGCCCTCGACCCGCACGATGCCGCGAGTCGGGTCCGCGATCGCGGTGCTCATCTCGGAGGTGCGGACGACCACGACGTCGTCGAGCCCGCGGGCCGCGAGCGGTCCGGCGTTGTGCCCGGTGCTCTGGGGGGCGATGCGCAGGCCGCTGTCGGCGGCGGCACGCACGACGGTGGACACCTCGTCGACCGTCCGGGGGAAGGCGACCGCGGCCGGGCGCTGGTCGACGGCGAAGTTCCAGGGGGTGCGGGCCGCGTCGTACCCGGGGTCGCCGGGGAGGTGGATGCGGTCGCCGAGCAGGCCGCGGAGCGCGGAGGCGGAGGACTGGGTCAGCTCGATGGTCATGACGGGGGTTGCTCCTTCGTTGGTGATCGGTGGTGCAACCGTGCCGCCGGGCACTTGGAGGGGACTTCGAGACGACTTGGAGCCGTCCGCCCGGCTGGTCCTCACGAGGGTGCGTGGCCCACAAAGGGGACGCAAGGCGCCCGCGACGTCCCTATGCTGCCGACGTGGAGGTGGCAGTCCTCGGACCCGTCGAGGTGATGCTGAACGGGTCGTCCGTCGACCTCGGCACGCCCAAGCAGCGTGCCCTCGTCGCCGCCCTGGCCCTGTCCCGGGGCTGGCCGGTGTCGGTGGACGCGATCGTCGACCTGCTCTGGGGCGAGCGACCGCCTCCCGGGGTCACGGCGACGCTGCAGGCCTACGTCTCGCAGCTGCGACGCGTCCTCGAGCCGGAACGGGAGCGTCGCGCTCCCGCCACGGTGCTGGTCACGGTGGCGCCCGGGTACGCCCTGCGGGTGCCGGACGAGGCGGTCGACGCCGCACGCTTCGAGGACGTCGTGACGACCGGGAACAAGCGTCTGCAGCGGCTCACCGGACGAGGGCCGTCCCCGCTGTCGGCCGCCGAGCTCACCGACGCCTCGACGCGGCTCGACGAGGCGCTGGCGTGCTGGCGGGGCACGCCGTACGCCGAGCTGGGCGACGCCGACGCCGCAGTGGCCGAGCGCGCCCGCCTCGAGCAGCTGCGCACGGTGGCGCTCGAGGACCGCGCGACCGTCCAGCTGGCGCTGGGCCAGCACGCCACGGTGGCGGCCGAGCTCGAGGCGCTCACCAAGGCCTACCCGCTGCGCGAGCGGCTCTGGGCGCTGCGGGCGTTGGCCCTGACCCGGTCCGGCCGGCAGGCCGACGCGCTGGACGTGCTGCGCCAGCTCCGCGAGGTCCTCGACGAGGAGCTCGGGCTGGAGCCCTCGGCCGAGCTGCGCGAGCTGCAGACCGCGGTGCTGCGCCAGGACCCCGAGCTGGACTGGGTGGCGCCGGTGGCGGGCGCGGCCCCGGTGACCGAGACCGCGCCCGCGCCGGCACCGACCCGCGCGAGGCCGCTGCCCGAGCCGGTCGCGCCCTGGCCGCTCGCCGGCCGCGACGAGGACCTGGCGGGACTGGAGCAGGCCCTGGCCGGTGCCGAGGTCGGCACCCCGTCCTACGCCGTGCTCACCGGCGAGCCCGGCATCGGCAAGACCCGTCTCGCCGCGGAGCTGGCGCTGCGCGCGCGGGACCGGGGAGCGCAGGTGCTCGTCGGCCGCTGCTCCCAGGACGACGGTGCCCCTCCGCTGTGGCCCTGGATGGCCGTGCTCGGGGCGCTCATCCCGGACGGACCCGGCGGGCCGTCGGTCGAGGCGGACGAGCCGGAGGACGAGGGCGCCCAGTTCCGCGCCTGGGAGCGGATCGTCCACGCCGTCCGCGAGGCCGCGCGGGAGCGCACGACGGTCGTGGTCCTCGACGACCTGCACTGGGCCGACCCGTCGACGCTGCGGGTGCTCCGCCTGCTGGTCGAGACGGCCGACCCGGGGGCCGCGGAGAGGCTGCTGGTGATCGCCACCTGGCGACCGCACCCCGAGCCGACCGGGGTGCTGGCCGACGTCGCGGAGTCGTTCGCCCGTCGGCACGCCGTGCGGGTGGCCCTCGACGGGCTGCCGGCTCCTGCGGTGCTGGAGCTGTTGCAGCGGGTCAGCGACGCGCCCGTCTCCGAGGACGTGGCCCGGCAGCTGCGCGAGCGCACCGACGGCAACCCCTTCTTCCTGGTCGAGTTCGCGCGGCTGGCGGGGGAGCGGGCCGACCTCGACGGGCTCGCGGCGACGATGCCCACGGCGGTCACCGAGGTGCTCACCCGCCGGCTGGCCAAGCTCCCCGAGGACACCGTGAAGGCGTTGCGGACCGCTGCGGTGATCGGGCGCCAGTTCGACACCCCGACCCTGGCCGCGACCACGGGGATCGACGAGGACGACCTGCTCGACGTGGTCGAGCCGGCCCAGGCCGCCGGGCTGGTCCGCGAGGACGGCATCGACCGGTTCCTCTTCTCGCACGCCCTGGTCCGGGACACGCTGCGGGCCGGCATGTCGGCGAGCCGTCGTGCCCGGCTGCACGCCCGGCTCGCAGGGGTCCTCGAGGAGATGGGCGGACGCGAGACCGAGGTGGCCCGGCACTGGCTGGAGTCCGGACCGGCCAACGCCTCACGTGCCTGGCGCGCGGCGCTCGCCGCCGCCGTCGTCGTCCGCCGGCTGCATGCGTACGACGAGGCGGCGGACCTGCTCCAGCTCGGCCTCGAGGCCATGGACGGCGACAACGGGGCCACCCTGCGGGACCGGTACGACGCGCTGCTCCTGCTCATGGACGCCTACCGCTGGTCGGCGAACCTGCCCGCGCTCGTCGGGGCGGTCGAGCAGGCGATCGGGGTGGGCAAGGAGATGCGCGACCCCGAGGCCGTCGCGCGGGCCGCGATCGCCACCTCGCGGGACGGCCTGTGGCGCTCGGCCCCACCGGGGCTGGTCAACGACGTGGTGGTCTCGGCGCTGCGCGGGAGCCTGGAGCGGCTCCCGCCGGAGGACGGCGAGCTGCGCTGCCTCACGATGCTCGCGCTCGGCAACGAGCTGTGGGCCCAGACGTCGTTCGAGGAGCGACGAGCGCTGTGCGACGAGGCGCTCGCCATGGCCCGCCGGCTCGGGGATCCCGCCCTGCTGCTCTCCGCGGACCAGGTCGCGTTCATGGCCCTCTGGCACGCGGACACCACCGAGGAGCGGCTCGGCCTGGCCACCGAGGCGCTGGAGCTGGCCCGGTCGCTCGGCGACGAGCGGGCGCTGGTCGTCTCGGCGACCCTGCGCACGGTCGTGCTCTGCGAGCTGGGCCGGCGGGCGGAGATGCTCGAGGCGATGGAGCTGACGCGCACGGAGGCCCGCCGGCTGCGGATCTCCTACGCCGAGATGATCGTCGACGGGCTCGACCTCCCCTGGCAGGCGATGGCGGGGCGCTTCGACGACTGCGAGCAGACCGCGGCCCGGATCCGCGAGGTCGCCGGCCGCATCTCCCACCAGCACGGCGAGGAGGCGCAGGCCGCGGCCGTGATCGCCGTCCGGCTCTGGGACGGGCGGCCGCTCGACGCCGTGCCCGCGCTGGAGGAGCTGAACGAGGGGTACGAGATGTGGACCACGCTGGCGGTCTTCCTCTGGCGCGGCGGGCAGGAGGAGCGTGCGCGGGCCCTGCACGCCGAGCACCGCGACGACCTCGACGACGGCGGTCACTCGGCCCCGCTGAGCTGGGGTCACGCCGCGGAGCTGGCGCTCCACCTCGGCGACGCCGACCTCGCCGGCCGCTGCTACGACCTGCTGGTGCGGTGCGCGGGCCAGAGCTGCGGTGCGGGCTCCAACCTGGCCAGCGGGCCGGTCGACGCCTACCTCGCCATGGCCGCTGCGGCCACCGGCGAGACCGACATCGCGACCCGGCACGCCGACACCGCGGCCGTGCTCGCCGAGGAGTGGGACATCCCGCTGTTCGCGACGTGGTTCGCCGGGATCCGTGACGCCAACGGCTTCTAGACCGTCGACGGGCCCCGGACGCTGAACTCGTTGCCCTCGGGATCGGCCATCGGCATGCGGCCGCCCTCCTCGGGGACACCCTCGAGGCGGGTCGCTCCGAGGGAGAGGAGACGGTCGACCTCCGCCTGCAGGTCGCGGCCGGGCGGTGCTGCGAGCTCGAACCGGTGCCGGTTCCGGCCGGGGTACGGCGCCTCCGGCGGCCCGCCCCAGGCGATCTTGCTCCCTCCGCCGGGTGACTGGATCGCGGTCTCCTGGTCCTGGTCCCAGACCAGCGGCCAGCCCAGCGCCTCGCTCCAGAAGTACCCCACCTCCGGGGAACCGTCACACGCCAGCTCGCCGAGGAACCCGCAGCCGTCGAGGAAGGTGTTGCCCGGCCCGATCACGCAGAGCTCGTTGCCCTCCGGGTCGGCGAGCACGACATGTCCCTCCTCCGGGCGCTGGCCGACGTCGAGGTGCCGGCCACCGAGCTCGAGCACCCGGGCCACGGTCCGTGCCTGGTCGTCCAGGGAGGTGCTCGTCAGGTGGAGGTGCAGCTGGTTCGGGCCCGCGTGCGGCTCCTCGGTGGCGGTGAACCGGATCCGGAACCCGGTCTCGCCGCCCGGCAGGAGAGTGGGACCGTCGCGGGGGTCGTCGGCCAGCTCCCGCGCCAGGACGCCCGCCCAGAAGCGCGCGAGCGGGAGCGGGTGCTGCGCGTCGAAGCAGAGGGCGTGGAGGTCGGCGGTCATGGGAGAGCAACGTAGGTCGCTCGCGAGCGACGTCGCAACGGCTTTGCGCCGGAGAGGAGCCGTCCCGCGGTCAGCCGGCGTGCCGGAACGCCCGCCGGTCGAGGCGCTCGAACCGGCGACGCGTCACCCGCCACACCACGCGGTGGGCGGGTCGGGCCCTGCGCAGCAGCTCACGGCGTACCTCCGCGGGGACGTCGTGCAGGGCCCAGGGCACCAGCGTCAGCAGCTGCCGCGGGTCGAGGCCCTCCGCGAACCTTTCGTCGACGGCCTCGAACTCCTCCGCGGTGAGGTGTCGTTGCAGGATCCGCATCGCGTCGCGCTCCTCGTGCGCGAGATGACGCCCCAGACCCTCGCGGGCGGCGCAGAGCCGGACCGCCAGCGCGGCCCGGTCGTCCTGGCGGGCGTGGCCGCCGGCGAGCATCCGCAGGCCCGCCAGGCAATGGGTGAGGAGCGGGTCGATCTCCAGGTGCTCGACCTCCATCGCGGCCAGCACCTGCCGCTCGTGGGCGTCAGCCCTCTCCAGGAGCGCCGGCCACAGCCAGGTGTCCTCCCCGCGGTGGTGGTGGTGCAGCACCTCGGAGAAGACCTCCCACCGGCGCAGCAGGGCGCGCCAGGTGGCCAGCTCCGTGAGCGGCGTGCGCGGCACCGCCCGGGCGAACGCCGCGAGGTCGCGCCGGAACGCGTGGTGCATCAGGTACATCATGGACAGGTCGACGGGCCCCTCGGGCGCGTCGGCCTGCCCGGGAAGGCGCAGCTGTCGCGGCCAGGCGGCCTGCTGGGGCGTCGCGGTCATGATCGGCTCCTCACGTGTCGCTGTCGGTGGGACCACCATCCGCTCCGACGCTTGAGACCGGCTTGGGACGGACTTGGAGGTGAGGGCCGAGGTGGGATGGACTGGGCGGGTGCCTGAGGTGACCGCCGCGCGCAACGCCGTCGCGCTGACCTTCGCCCTCAACGGGCTCTGCTTCGCCACCCTCGTGTCCCGGATCCCGGACCTGCGCTCGGGCCTCGGGCTCGACAACGGGTCGCTGGGCCTGCTCCTGCTCGCGATCGCGGCCGGCTCGGTCCTGGCGCTGCCCTCCAGCGGGCGGCTGATCGAGCGCACGTCGGCCGCGGCCGTCGTCCGCCTCGGCGGGCTGCTGACGGCGGTCGGGCTGAGCGCCGCCGGTCTCGGGGTCGCCGCCCTGGACTCGGTCCCGGCCACCGCGGCCGGCTTCTTCGCCTACGGGCTCGGGACCGGTGTCTGGGATGTCGCGATGAACGTCGAGGGCGCCGAGGTGGAGCGACGTCTCGGGCGCACGGTCATGCCCCGGTTCCACGCCGGCTGGAGCCTCGGCAGCATCGTCGGCGCCGCCGTGGGCATCCCGATGGCTGCGGTGCACGCACCCCTCGCGGTCCACGTCGGCGGCGCCGGGCTGCTCGCCCTCGCGCTGGTGGCGGTGCTGGGTCGCTCGTTCCTGCCGCCGACCCCCGAGCCGGAGACCCGCCCCGCGGCCCGGTCGGCGTGGCGGGAGCCGCGGACCCTCGCCATCGGCGTGATGGTGCTGGCGTTCGCGACCGTCGAGGGCTCGGCCAACGACTGGCTGTCGCTGGCGGTCATCGACGGGTACGCCACCCCGCACTGGGTGGGTGTCCTGGGCTTCTCGGTCTTCGTCACCGCGATGACCACCGGGCGGATGGTCGGTCCGGTCGCGCTGGACCGGTGGGGCCGCGCCCCGGTGCTGTGGGCGACCAGCGCCGCGGCCGCGACCGGGATCCTGCTGGTCGTGTGCGGTGGCCACTGGCTGCTCGTGGGCCTGGGCGTCGTGGTGTGGGGGCTCGGGGCCTCGCTGGGCTTCCCTGTCGGGATGAGCGCCGCCGCCGACGACCCCGTCCGGGCCGCCGCCCGGGTGAGCGTGGTGTCGACCATCGGGTACGCCGCGTTCCTCGCCGGCCCGCCGCTGCTCGGCCAGCTGGGAAACCGGGTCGGCACCCTGGAGTCCCTGCTCGCGGTGGCCGCCCTCATGGTCCCCGCCGCGCTCAGCGTGGCCGCCGTCCGGCCCGCCGGGAGCAGCCGGGTCGCGGAGACCGTGGAGGGCTGACGTGCCGTGGTGGTTGCTCCCGGTCATGATCGGCCTGGCCTCCGTCGGGGCCGGTGCCAGGCTGGTGCTGCGCGGGCGACGGATCGCCGGCGGCGGCGACCGGGCCCAGGCGGTCAGGGGCGCGTCCCTCACCGTGCTGGGCACGATGCTGGTGACCTCGGGGTGCACGGCGGCGGCCGTCGTCGCGATGCTCTCCTACGCGCTGAGGTGAGGATCCGCGCTACAGCACCTTGGACAGGAACGAGCGGGTGCGCTCGTGCTGCGGGTTCGCCAGCACCTCGACCGGGTCGCCCTCCTCGACGATCACCCCGTCGTCCATGAACACCAGCTTGTCGCCGACCTCGCGGGCGAATCCCATCTCGTGTGTGACCACCATCATGGTCATGCCCTCCGAGGCCAGCTTCTTCATCACCGCCAGCACGTCGCCGACCAGCTCGGGGTCGAGCGCCGAGGTCGGCTCGTCGAAGAGCATCATGTCGGGGTCCATCGACAGGGCCCGGGCGATGGCCACCCGCTGCTGCTGGCCGCCGGAGAGGTGCGCGGGGTAGGCGTCCTCCTTGCCGGCCAGGCCGACCTTGGCGAGGTTCGCCCGGGCGACCTCGATCGCCTCGTCCTTGCTGCGGCCCCGGACGCGCTGCTGGGCGATGCACAGGTTGCGCATCACGTTCATGTGCGGGAACAGGTTGAAGGACTGGAAGACGATGCCGATCCGGCTGCGCACCTGGTCGAGGTCGGTGTCGGGGTCGGTGATGTCGACGCCCTCGACCAGGATCGTGCCCGACGTCGGGTCCTCGAGCCGGTTGACGCAGCGCAGCAGCGTCGACTTGCCGGACCCGGACGGGCCGATCACGCAGACGACCTGGCCGTGCTCGACGTGGAAGTCGATGCCCTTGAGCACCTCGTTGGCGCCGAAGTACTTGTGCAGCGCGCGGACCTCGATCGCGCGGCCGTCCTGCCCCACCGGAGCCGTCATGTCGTCACCGTGCCCTCTGCTGCCGCTTCTCGAGCGCCGCCACCAGACGCGTCAGTGGCAGCGTGATGACCAGGTAGAGCAGGGCCGCCTGGATCAGGCTGGTGGACGTGCCCGCCGTGGGGCCGGAGGTGAGCAGGTCCCTGGCCACGGTGGTCAGCTCGCGCTGCTGGACCTGCACCCCGAGCACGAACAGCAGCGCGGTGTCCTTGATCAGCAGCACGAACTCGTTGGTGAGCGGCGGGATGACGATCCGGAAGGCCTGGGGGAGGACCACCGAGACCGTGGTCCTGCCGGCGCCCATGCCCAGCGACCGCGCCGCCTCCGTCTGCCCCTTCGGCACCGCCTGGATGCCCGCCCGCAGGGTCTCGGCCATGTAGGCGCCCGCCACCAGGATCAGCCCGATCAGGCCCGCGCCGACCAGACCGCCGGGCGGTCTCCAGTTGAACGCGATCGGGACGCCGAACCCCATCACCAGGATCACGATCAGCGCCGGCAGCCCCCGGAAGAACTCGATGTACGCCGTCGCCAGCCAGCGGTACGGCGCGACCGGTGACAGCTTCATCAGGGCGAGGAGGATCGCCAGCGCGAAGCCGAACACGAACGCGATGACGGTGTAGATGATCGTGTTCTTCACGCCGATGGTGATCAGGTCGCCCCAGTTGCCACCACGCTCCCAGCCGGCCTTGTCGAAGAAGTTCGCCCGGACTGCGCTCCAGTCGACGAGCGCCCCGAGGAGCAGCACGGCCAGCACGAGGACCGCGTAGAGGACGCCGTTGGTCAGCCGGCGTCGGGTGGTGCGTCTCACGAGACCCCCTCCGGAGCTCCGCGGTGCCCGACCGCGTCGTCACTTGGTCGCGAAGTACTTGTTGTAGATCTCGTCGTACGTGCCGTCGTCGTGCATCTTCTTCAGCTGGGCGTTGACGTCGTCGACCAGCGCGGTGTTGCCCTTCTTGATCGCCAGGCCGTACTCCTCGTTGGTGGAGTAGGTCTGCACGATCGTGAAGCCACCGTCCTGTTGGTGGTTGAGGTTGACCGGCAGGTCCTGGAGCAGCGCGTCGACCTGCCCGGCCTTGATCGCCTGGTACATCTCCGCATCGCTGGGGAAGCTCACGATCTCGGCGCCCTTGGCGTTCTCCTCGGCGTACGTCTTGCCGGTCGTGCCCTGCTGGACGCCGACCTTCTTGCCCGACAGGTCGTCGATGCTCTTGATGCTGGAGCCGGTGGGGACCAGCAGCGACTGCTTGGAGTCGTAGTAGCCGTCGCTGAAGTCGAGGTTCTGCTTGCGGTCGGGGGTGATCGTCATCGCGCTGGCGACGATGTCGCACTGGCCCGAGTTCAGGGCCAGCCCGCTCTGCAGCGGGTCGAACGCCGAGTCCGTGACGACCAGCTTGAGGTCGAGGCCCTTGGCGATCTCGGTCAGGATGTCGATGTCGAAGCCCTTGAAGCCGGTGGGGGAGCCCTTGTCGAAGTCCTCGAACGGCGGGTACGGGACGTCCGAGCAGTCCGTGAGCGTCCCGCTCTTGATCAGCTGGGCACCGCTCTTCGTGGTCTCACCACCACCATTGCCACCGCACGCCGCGAGCACCAGGGCCAGCGTCGGCACGACCGCGAGCACGCGGAATGCACGAGTCCTCATGTCGGCACGCTAGAGCGCGCCGGAGCCCCGGGTCAGGGTCGATCGGCCCGTTTCCCCCAGGTCGGGGGTCTGCCTAGCGCTCCCCGCCGGGCACCCACAGCACGTCGCCCTGCTCGCGGTTCGCGTGCCGGGCCAGGATGAACAGCAGGTCCGAGAGCCGGTTGAGGTAGTGGATCGCGATCTCGTTCATGGTCTCGCCGTGCTCGGCGAAGGCGGCCCAGGCCGACCGCTCGGAGCGGCGTACGACGGTGCGCGCGACGTGCAGCAGGGCGGCACCGGGGGTGCCGCCGTTGAGGATGAAGGAGCGCAGGTTGGGCAGGTCCTGGTTGTAGTGGTCGCACCACTTCTCGAGGCGGTCGACGTAGGCCTGCTCGATCCGCAGCGGCGGGAACTCCGGGTTCTCGACGACGGGCGTGCAGAAGTCCGCCCCCACGTCGAACAGGTCGTTCTGGATCGTGGTCAGCACCGCCACGACGTCGTCCTCCAGCCCGCCCTGGGCCAGGGCCACGCCGATGTGGGCGTTGGCCTCGTCGACGTCGGCGTACGCCTGCAGGCGCAGGTCGTTCTTCGAGGTGAGGCTCATGTCGCCCAGGCGGGTCTCGCCGTGGTCGCCGGTGCGCGTGTAGATCCGGGTGAGGTTGACCATGCACGGAGCGTAGACGCGACACGAATTTCCTCGCGACCGGGTGCAACCGAACGGGCGTGACGGGCGTCATAGTGGGTACAGAGAGTCATCGACAGCGAGAAGCCGGGGTATCTCTGGGCCCTGGGGGAACGGCAGACGATGGACATCATGACCGACGGTCCGACGCTCGTGCTCAGTGGTGACTTCGACGTGCGCAGCACGTGGGAGGTCCGCCAGGCCATCTACGACCTCCTCGAGGGTCACGACGAGGACGTCGTCATCGACCTCACCGGGGTGGGGGCGGTCGACGTGACCGCCCTGAAGGTGCTCGCCGTCGCCTCGCGCGAGGCCCGGACCGCCGGTCACCACCTGACCCTGCGCGGGTGCGGCCCCGCCGTGCGGAGGCTGCTGCACCTCTCCCGGCTGATCCGGGTCGTCGAGATCGAGCGGGCCGCGACCCCCGCCTGAGCGGGCCTTCTCCGTGTCGGACATCCCACATGTCCGTCCGGTTACCTCCCGGTAGTTCTGGTCCTACCCTCGGACCATGACCGAGACGGAACGCCCCGCCAAAGACCGGCCCTGGGTGATGCGCACGTACGCCGGCCACTCGACGGCCGCGGCGTCCAACGCCCTCTACCGGACCAACCTCGCCAAGGGACAGACCGGGCTCTCGGTCGCCTTCGACCTGCCGACCCAGACCGGCTACGACCCGGACTCGCCGCTCGCGCGCGGGGAGGTCGGCAAGGTCGGTGTCCCGGTCCCGCACCTCGGTGAGATGCGGCGGCTCTTCGAGGACATCCCGCTGGTCGAGATGAACACCTCCATGACGATCAACGCCACCGCGATGTGGCTGCTCGCGCTCTACCAGGTGGTGGCCGAGGAGCAGAACCCCGAGCTCTCGCCGGAGGAGGTCGCCGCGCAGCTGGCCGGCACCACCCAGAACGACATCATCAAGGAGTACCTCTCCCGCGGGACCTACGCGTTCCCACCCGAGCACTCCATGCGGCTGATCAGCGACATGATCGCCTACACCGTGCACCGGATCCCGAAGTGGAACCCGATCAACATCTGCAGCTACCACCTGCAGGAGGCCGGGGCCACGCCCACCCAGGAGCTGGCCTACTCGCTGTGCACCGCGATCGCGGTCCTCGACCAGGTCAAGGCGTCCGGGCAGGTCTCCGAGGACGACTTCGAGAAGGTCGTCGGCCGCATCTCCTTCTTCGTCAACGCGGGCGTGCGGTTCGTCGAGGAGATGTGCAAGATGCGCGCCTTCGTCCAGCTCTGGGACGAGATCACCCGCGAGCGGTACGGCGTCCAGGACCCCAAGATGCGGCGGTTCCGGTACGGCGTGCAGGTCAACTCGCTCGGCCTGACCGAGGCCCAGCCCGAGAACAACGTCCAGCGGATCGTGCTGGAGATGCTCGGCGTGACGCTGTCGAAGAACGCCCGGGCGCGCGCCGTGCAGCTGCCCGCCTGGAACGAGGCGCTCGGCCTGCCGCGGCCGTGGGACCAGCAGTGGTCGCTGCGGCTGCAGCAGGTCCTGGCGTTCGAGTCCGACCTGCTGGAGTACGGCGACATCTTCGACGGCTCCCCGGTGATCGAGAAGAAGGTCGCCGAGCTGGTCGAGGGCGCCCGCGCGGAGATCGACCGGGTGCAGTCGATGGGCGGTGCGATCGCCGCGGTCGACTCGGGCTACATGAAGCAGGAGCTGGTCTCCGCGCACGCCGCCCGCCGGGCGCGGATCGAGAACGGCGAGGAGAAGATCGTCGGCGTCAACGCCTTCGAGACGACCGAGCCCTCGCCGCTGACCGCGGACCTCGACACCGCCATCCAGACCGCGGACCCCGAGGCCGAGCAGGCCGCGCTGGGCAGCGTCGCGGCCTGGAAGGAGCAGCGCGACGAGGCCGAGGTGGCTGCGGCGCTCGCTGCGCTCGCCGAGGCCGCCAAGACCGACGCCAACCTGATGGCCCCCACCCTGGCGGCCGCCCGCGCCGGCGCCACGACGGGGGAGTGGGCCGGCACCCTGCGCGAGGTCTTCGGCGAGTTCCGGGCCCCCACCGGGGTCAGCGGCGCGGTCGGGGTGGCGGACGCCGGGGCCGAGCTCGCCGCGGTGCGGGCGAGGGTCAAGGCGACCGGGGAGGAGCTGGCCGGGAACAAGGGCGGCCGGCTGCGGCTGCTGGTCGGCAAGCCTGGCCTGGACGGCCACTCCAACGGCGCCGAGCAGGTCGCGGTCCGCGCCCGTGACGCCGGCTTCGAGGTCATCTACCAGGGCATCCGGCTCACCCCCGAGCAGATCGTCTCGGGTGCGGTTGCGGAGGACGTGCACTGCGTCGGCCTCTCGATCCTCTCCGGCTCCCACATGGAGCTGGTTCCGGCCGTGCTCGACGGGCTCCGCGAGGCCGGGCTCGGTGACGTGCCCGTCATCGTCGGCGGGATCATCCCCGACTCCGACGGTCGCCGGCTGGTCGAGATGGGGGTCGCGGCGGTCTACACGCCCAAGGACTTCGGGCTCACCGAGATCATGGGCGGCATCGTCGACGTCATCCGGCGCGCCAACGACCTGGACTGAGCAACGGGGCCTGACCCGCTACCGTCCGCCCATGAGCTCGCTGCAGTGCCCGGCCCGTCTCCTCGTCGCCCGACACGGGGAGGCGGAGTACGAGACCGACCTGGTCACCGATGACGGCGGCTGCCTGACCGCACAGGGGCGGGCCCAGGCCCGGGCGCTCGCGGACCGGCTGCGGGGTGAGCGGATCGCCCGGATCTGGACGAGCTCGCTCTCGCGGGCGGTGCAGACCGCGGAGATCGTGGCCGCGCGCCTCGACGTCGACGTGGTGGTCCGCGAGGGGCTGCGCGAGTACGGCGTGGGCGCCATCGCGGGCACCGACGCCGACGAGCGTGCCCACGTGGGAGCGGCATTCGACGCCTGGGTCGCGGGGGACCGTGATGCCGCGATCCCGGGTGGTGAGCGGATCGACGCCTTCGTGGGCCGGGTGACGACGGTTCTCGAGGAGGTCGCGGACCAGCACCGCGGCGAGACGGTCCTCGTCGTCAGCCACGGCGGCGCGATCCTGGCCGCCCTACCCCCGCTGGTCGGCATCGCTCCGGAGCGGGTGCGCGGCCTGTCCCTGCCCAACTGCGCCAGCGTCGAGCTCGAGGCCGACGGCGAGGGCTGGCGGCTGACCGCCTGGGACGGGGCCTGACCCGGCTCAGCCGAGGCGGTCCAGCCAGCGCAGCACCGTCGTCCGCGTCCGGGGTGCGGACCGCTCCAGGGGCAGGGCGCTGCCGGCACCCCTGACCGTGCGGGCGGTCACCCCGACCGACGAGGAGTACGCCTGGCGCTGCCGCTGCGCGGCCTCGTCCCGGTTGAGCGCGTCCTTGCCCCCGAAGAGCAGGAGCACCGGCGCCTCGACCTGGCCCGCGGTCAGCGTCGAGGTGGTGACCATCTGGGACAGGCTCAGTGCGTCGCCGCAGGGGTTCTCGTCGCGGTGCCCGAGCGCTGCGCGCTGCACACGGCCGGGTGCGGTCCGGAAGAGCAGCGAGCGGTAGTCCTTCCGGCTCTGCCCGAAGCGCACGTAGCCCTGGCCACGCAGGCACGCCGTCGACTGGCGCGAGGCCTCGTCCACGGCGCGCGAGGAGGCGCCGCTGTCGGTCCACGACATCAGCACGAGCCCGTCGACGTCGTCGAAGATCGCCGCCTCCACCTGGGCGATCGCGGCGCCCACCGAGTGGCCGTGCAGCACGACGTGGTGGACGGCGGGCGTGGCCCGGGCGCTGTCCCGGAACGTGTAGCTGCCCGAGCGCAGGTGCTGGACGACCTGGTGGAGCATGTCGGCCTGCGCTCCCAGGCAGGTGGCGTCGCCCTCGGCCAGCCGGCTCGCGCCGTACCCCAGCCGGTCGACCACGAGCGAGGTCTCGCCGGCCGCGGCCAGCCGACCCGCGTAGTCGTACGCCGGGTGGCTGGTGAGGTGCCAGAACCACGAGCCGGTGGCCAGGTCGTGCACCAGCACGTTGATCCGGGGGATGTTGGCGCCGAGGACCTCGCGACGCGGACCGACGAGCCGCGCGTGGAGCACGTAGGACTTGTTGTCGGGGAGGCAGGCGACCGGCGTGGCGTTGGTGTTCTCCACCTCGATCCGGACCGCGCGGGAGACCACCTCGCTGGCGGACGCCGCCGTGGCGGGCGAGGGCGAGAGCGTCGTGAGGGTGGTCGCGACGAGCGCGGAGCCGGCCAGCGAGGCCAGCGCGGCGCCGAGGGCGGCGGGACGGAACGGACGGCGCACGGGGACGGGCTCCTTGTTGAATCGTCGTCAATAAGGCTGCCCGGCCAAGGATGCCATACCGGCGGTACGTCGAGGGGCGGTGCCGGGTGTGGGCCGCGTCTCAGCCCGGCGGTCGCGACGTGGCCGTGGACCGGGGGCAGAAGGCCTCGCGCGGCGAACCGGTGTGGATCTCCTCGGGGAGGGTGAGCCGCACGTCGTCCTCGAGCACGCCGGCGCGTTCGGTGCGCACCACCACCTCGTCGACGAATGCGCCCGCGCGGGCGGAGAGGCTCTCGCACCCGCCCATCCGCAGGGCGAGAGTGAGGTCGCGGCTCTCGCCGGCGCCCAGGCGCACGTCGGGGCCGCCCTCGGGGCCGGTGAGGCCGGTGGCGGTGAAGAGCCGGGAGTCCGGCTGCCCGTCGGCGAGGCCGTGGATCGTGACCGGGAGCCGGCCCTGGTTGGTCACCCGGAAGGTGTAGCGCAGGGTCCCGCCGTCGGCGTACCGCACCTGGCGGACCGTGTGGTGACCGATCCGGAAGACGGCCGTGGCCTCCGTGCCGCTGACCGAGGTGGGGCCGGTCGTGGTCAGCGCCGGGCCCTGGTCGGCGACCGCGACGCCGCCGCCGACCAGCAGCGTCGTCAGCAGGGCGCCTGCCAGTCCTGTCCTACGCAGCACGGCTGCCTCGCCGGCGCCGGGCCAGGCCCACCGTCGTCACCAGGGCCCCGAGCATCGCGACCAGCGGCGCGGTGACGAGCGCGTCGCGATCGGTGGTCGCCGTGCCCGCGCCGGGCTTCGAGGGGCTGTCGAACCAGTTGCAGCCAGCCGGGTGGCGCCACGTGGCGTCGCTGCGGTCGTACTGGCTGCAGGTGAGGAAGCCGGCGTCCTTGACGGGAGCTCCTGGCGCGAGCACCGAGCCACCCTCCGCGCACGACGGCGGCTGGACCGTGAAGTTGTCGCTCCCGCTGCCGCCGGCGTAGACGTTGTCCTCCCAGCAGTTCCCCACCCCCTGGTCGTCCCACCAGTGGTCGAGTCCGTTGGGGCGCTCGGTGCCGTCCGGGGCGATGCCCATGTGGTTGGCGAACGTGTGGTTGTGGTTGGACGTGTCGTTCTGGTGCCCCGGGTCGTAGTCGTCGCGCAGCGCGGCCGGGACCCAGAACTGCATGGTGCCGTTGCGCCAGTTGTCGTAGATCCAGTTGTGGTCGGTCGAGTCGTAGTTGCCGCCGGCGATCAGGACGCCGGTGCCGACGGGGACCGGCACGACGGGGCACACGGTTCCGTGGATGTAGCCGCGCTCCCTCATCGGCTTCTCGCAGACCCCGGCGTCGACGTACCGGGTGTAGTAGTTGGAGTTGTTGGAGAAGACCCGGTTGCGGTTCCAGCGGGCGTGGTCCTGGGGGAGCCCCGGGTGGCCGGGGAACAGCGAGTCGGTGGCGATGCCGGTCGCATTGTCGAAGAAGTCGTTGTCGTGGGCCCAGATCGAGTTCCCGGCGGTGCCGGAGTAGCCGAGCGTGTTGTCGTGGCTGCTGTTGTGCCGGATCTCGATCGCGTAGCGGGTGGGCTCGAAGTCGGTGTTGTCGGCGTTGAGGTCGGACCCGGAGCCGGGGTAGATGCCGGAGTCCCCGTTGAAGTACGCCTCGGACCGCTGGATCAGGCCGTGGTCGCTGGCGAACGCCAGGATGCCGTACTCGTCGTTGCCGCGGGCGATCACCCGGTCCAGCACGAAGCCGTCGGTCTCGAGCACGTAGATCGAGTTGAACTCGGCCTGCTCGAAGGTCATGTTGCGCAGGTAGAGCCCGCCGGCGCGGTCGGCGCGGATGCCGTTGAGCTTGCGGAACCGGTTGTCGACGGTGACGTCGGTGATCCGCCGCCCGGTGCCGACGAGCTGGGTGCCGCAGAACCGGCTGTCGCAGGAGATGTCCTTGTCGCCGGGCGTCCGGTCACCGAAGATCGCGATCAGGTTGAGGTTGTGCGGGCAGGCACGCTGGTCGGCGTACGAGAGCGCGATCGGGTTGGACCTCCCGTTCGTGCCCTCCTTCGCGCCGGTCTCGGGGGAGGAGAGGCTGCCGATGTACTCCGCCGAGAGCAGGGGCGCCTTGGAGGAGGTCTCGAGGTGCGAGCAGTAGCTGCTGCGTCGCAGCTTCGCCCACCTGCTCTCGTGGTAGGTGCCGGGCAGCACGTAGACCGAGGTGCGCCGTTCGCTGATCGAGTTGATCGCGGTCTGGATCGAGTGGAAGCCGCAGGAGCGCAGGAGCCGCTCGTTGCGCCGCTTCACCGCGCCCGTCGGCATCGCCGCGATGAGCCGTTCGCTCCCCGGCTTGCACACCACGCGCTGCCGCGGGTTGTCCCAGCCGAGGAAGGACGGACGGTGGCCGGTGCCGTCGGGGAACACGGCGGGACGCTCCTCGTGGGCGCTGGCCGGCGCGGCCGCGCCCACCCCCCACACCACGATCAGGGCGAGCAGGAGACCGGTGGGTCGACGCATGGGTGGTCCTTTCGTCGCCCTCCCAACGAGACCGTTGTGATGTGGGTTACGCGTGAGTAGGACAGACTCGGGTCCATGAGCAGGGTGATCGTGGTCGGCGCGGGCGTCGTGGGGCTGACCTGCGCGGTGCGGCTCCTCGAGGCCGGGCACCGGGTCGACGTCGTCGCGCGGGACCTGCCCCTGGAGACGACCTCGGCAGTGGCGGCCGCCCTCTGGTACCCCTACCGGGCCCTGCCCCAGGACAAGGTCACCGCCTGGTCGGCCACGTCGTACGCCGTCTTCGACGCGCTCGCCGCGCCGGTGGAGTACGCCGGGTCGCCCGAGGCCGGGGTGCGGATGGTGCGGGGGAGCGAGATGTTCACCCGCCGCCAGGGCGACCCGTGGTGGCGCTCGGCGGTGCCGGCACTCGAGCGGGTCGCCTCGCCACCGGCGGGCTACGTGGACGGCTGGACGTTCACCACGCCGGTCGTCGAGATGCCGGTCTACCTGCGGTGGCTGGTCGCGCAGGTGGAGGCGCTCGGGGGCACCGTGACCCGGCTCAACCTGCGGGCCCTCCCCGAGGGCGCGGACGTCGTGGTGAACTGCTCCGGCCTCGGCGCCCGTCTCCTCGGCGCGGACCGGACCGTGGTGCCGGTGCGGGGCCAGGTGCTCTACGTCGAGCAGCTCGGGCTGGACCACTGGTGGCTGGACGCGGCCGGGCCGACGTACGTCGTGCCGCGCGAGCACGACATCGTCGTCGGCGGCACCGACGAGGAGGGGGACTGGAGCCGGACGCCGTCCCCGGACACCGCGCGGCTCATCCTCGACCGGGCCGCCCGGCTGGTGCCGGCGCTGCGCGACGCGAAGGTGCTGCGGCACAAGGTCGGGCTGCGGCCGGTGCGCCCGGCGGTCCGTCTGGAGCGGGTCGGCCACGTGGTCCACTGCTACGGCCACGGTGGGGCCGGCGTGACCCTGAGCTGGGGGTGCGCGGACGAGGTCGCGGCGCTGGTCGAGAACGGCGGCGACCATGGCTGAGCGCACGCTGGTGCTGCTGCGGCACGCCAAGTCGGACTGGTCGGGTGGCGAGCCCGACGTCCGCCGACCGCTCGCGGACCGCGGCCGCCGGCAGGCGCCCGAGGCGGGTGGGTGGCTGGCGGTGCACGTGGGCGCCCTCGACCTGGCCGTGGTCTCCCCGGCGACGCGGGCCCGCCAGACGTGGGAGCTCGCCGCGGCCGAGCTCGACCCGCCGCCGCCGGTGCGGGTGGAGGAGCGGGTGTACGCCGCCGACGTCGAGGAGCTGCTGGACGTCGTGCGGGGGCTCGAGCCGGACCTCGAGGTGGTCGCGCTGGTCGCGCACAACCCGGGGCTGGAGGACCTGGCCTCGATGCTGGCCGGCGAGTGGGTGCCGATGAAGACCTCGGCACTGGCCGTGCTCACGCTGACCGGGACGTGGGCCGAGGTCGGTCCCGGGCGGGCCGCGCTGCGCGCCGCCGGCCGGCCCCCCGACGGTTAGCCGCCCAAGGAGCGGACGCCCACCACCGCCGCCGGTGGGATCGGTCCGTAGACGTGCGGGAAGGTCTCGCTCATCCCGGGGGCCGGGACCTCCTCGACGACGGGCACGCTCAGCAGGTCGGTGTCGATCTCGAGCAGCACCAGCGGCTCGGCCACGTCGGCGTAGAACGCCGCCCGGACCCCCTCCCACTGGTCGGCCCGGCTGGCGTGGATGTAGCCCTCCTCCTCGAGGGTCACCCCCCGGGTCGAGGTCGTGTAGGCGCCGGACTGCTGCGCCGACTCCCAGTCGGACAGGGTGGCGATGTGGAAGATGCGCACCGGTGCATCGTGCCTCACGCGCCGGGGGCGTCAGAGATCGATCCAGTAGCGGCGCACGCCGGTGCCGGCGCCGTCGGTCTCCTCCAGGACCCCACCGTGTCGCTCGATGGTCCTGATCGAGCCCACGTTGTCGGCCAGGCACACCAGCAGCAGACGGCTCAGGCCCGCCGCCCGCGCGCGGGGGAGGACCTGCCCCACCGCCCACGTGGCGATGCCCCGTCCGCGAGCGGACGGTCGGATGCCGTAGCCCACGTGCCCGAGGCGCCGCACGGTGTCGCCGGCCCCCGTGCGGAGGGCGATGCCTCCCAGCACCGTCTCGCCGTCGACGATCCACCACGTGCGAGCGGCAGGCAGCGACCGCAGCCGGTCCACCCAGGCCGCGAACCCGTCGGCACTCTCGACGTCATCATCCGGTCCGATGCCGAACCCGTCCTCGTGCAGGCCGGGTCCCCATTCCCTGTGGGACGCGAGCCAGGCGGAGTGACGGGCGACGTCGGGGAGGACCAGCTCGAGCATCGGCACAACCTACCGAGGGGCCCGCGCGCTCAGAGGCGGCCGACCTGGTCGGCGTACCAGCGGATGCCGGTGAGGTGGTCGGCGATCTCCCGCAGCGACCAGTTCTCCCCGCGGGGGCTGTCCCACGCGTCGGGGCCGGCCGCGGCCAGGCGCAGGGAGACCGTGCGCCCGAGCCGACGCAGCCGCTGCCGCGCCTCGTCGAGGTCGAGCTCGGTGAACCTCGCCCAGTCGGACTCGAGCGTGACCAGGCTGGCGTGCCACCCGTCGGGCATCGTCGCCACGCCGGCGAGCAGCGCCTCGATCTCGGCGAGGTGGTCGATGAGGTGGTCGGCGATCCGGCGTACCGCCTTGTGCGGGGTGTAGACCCGCTCGCCGTCCTCGCTCACGCGAGGGCGGCCCTCCCAGGCCAGCCAGGTAGCGGCGACCTCCAGGCAGTGCTCGACGGCGGACTCGACCTGCGCTCCGGGGTTCTCCATGGCGGCACCGTAGGAGCGGGACGCGTCGGCGCCGACCGAACCGTGGCAGCCGTACGCTCGGCGGGTGCACGACACCGACCTCGCCACCGTCGGCGCCCTCATCGGGGACCCGAGCCGGGCGCGGATGCTCGACAGCCTGATGGGCGGCCGTGCGCTCGCCGCCGGCGAGCTGGCCCGCGTCGCCGGCGTCGGGAGGTCGACCGCGAGCGAGCACCTCGCCCGGCTGCTGGACGGCGGTCTGGTGGAGGTCGTCGCCCAGGGGCGGCACCGCTACTACCGGCTCGCCGGCCCCGAGGTGGGGGCGGCCCTGGAGGCGCTGTCCCACGTCGCCCCTCCCAGGCCCGTCACGTCGCTGCGGCAGTCCGGTCACGCCCAGGCGCTGGGGTTCGCACGCACCTGCTACGACCACCTCGCCGGTCGCTGCGGCGTCGAGCTGCACGACGCGCTCATCGCGCGGGGCTGGCTGTCCGGGGCGTACGACGTGACGGCTGCGGGCGAGGTCGGGCTGGCGGGGCTCGGTGTGGACGTGGGGGTCGCCCGCGCGCGGCGGCGCACCTTCGCCCGGCCGTGCCTGGACTGGACCGAGAGACGGTCCCACCTGGCCGGCAGCCTCGCCGCCTCGATCACCGATGCACTGGTCGGGCGCGGCTGGTTCGTCCGCAGGTCGTCGGACTCGCGCGCGCTTCGGCTGACCCCGCTCGGCTCGGCGGGCCTCGCGGACCTCGGGTGCTCCCTCAGCCCGGTTTCTCCCACACCGACACGTGGCTCGGGCTCTCGGCCGTGAAGGGGCTGCGGTCCCAGCCCGCCCAGCGCTCGCGCAGCCGCAGGCCTGCGATGCGCGCCATCAGGTCGAGCTCGGCCGGCCAGACGTAGCGGAACGGGATCGAGCGCCGGTGGTAGGTCTCGCCGTCGGTCGACGAGTAGTGGTGCGACCAGGTGCGCTGGGTCGCCACGTCGTACTCGTCGATGCCGAGGTGGGTGTCGGTGTGGTCGAAGACGGCGAACCGCTCGCCGGGCGTCAGCTTCTGCACGATCGGCACGAGGTTCTCGACGAGGAAGAGGCCGCCGGGCTCGAGGTGGGCGGCGGCGTTCTCGAAGACGGCGACCTGGCCGTCCTGGGTCGTGACGTTCCCGATCGTGTTGAAGACCAGGTAGGCGAGCCCGAAACGGCCCTCGACCCGGGTGGTCGTCATGTCGCCGACGGCCACGTCGATCTTCTCGGCGCCCGGCTTGGCCCGCAGCTGCTCGACCATCGCCGGAGAGAGCTCGATCCCGTGGACGCGCACGCCTCGATCGCTCAGCGGCAGCGCGACCCGGCCGGTGCCGATCGCCAGCTCCAGGACGGTGCGGTCGCCGGCCAGGTCGGCGAGCAGATCAACGGTGGGGCCGAGCACCTCCGGCGAGAACATCACGTCGTCCGGATCGTCGTACCGCTCGGCGACGTCACCGTCGAAGTAGTTGGGCAGCATGCCGGACATGGTGGTGCCCCGGCCCGCCGCGGAGCCACCGGTTATCGCGTCAGAAGAGGCGGTGCTCGCTGTCGTCGATGCCGCGCAGGGCGTCGTAGTCGACGACGGCGCACGCGATGCCCCGGTCGGTGGCCAGGACCCGCGCCTGGGGCTTGATCTCCTGCGCCGCGAAGATGCCCCGGACCGGCGCGAGCAGGGGATCGCGGTTCAACAGCTCGAGGTAGCGGGTCAGCTGCTCCACGCCGTCGATCTCGCCGCGCCGCTTGATCTCCACGGCCACGCTGAGCCCCTCGGCGTCGCGGCACATCAGGTCCACGGGGCCGATCGCGGTCGGGAACTCCCGGCGGACCAGCGTCAGGCCGGGGGACAGGCTGGCGGGGTGCTCGGCGAGCAGGGCCTGGAGGTGCTTCTCCACGCCGTCCTTCTGCAGCCCCGGGTCGACGCCGAGGTCGTGCGAGGAGTCGTGGTGGACCTCCTCGAGCAGGATCCGCAGCGTGTCGTCCGTCTTGCTCGTGACGGTCCACTCGACCTGGCCGTCCTCGGTGACGCCCTCGCGGAGCGTGCACGGCGGCGACATCCAGTTCAGCGGCTTGTAGGAACCGCCGTCGGAGTGCACGAGGACCGAGCCGTCGGCCTTGATCATCAGCACCCGGGTCGCCATCGGGAGATGGGCGGTCAGCCGCCCCGCATAGTCCACCTGACAGCGCGCCACGACGAGTCTCACGGGCGAGGAATCTACCTTGGTCGGCATGGTCGTCGACTTCCGCCTCGCACGCCCCTCCGAGCTCCGCCGGCTGGCGGCGGTCGAGGACGCCGGCGTACCGCTGTTCACGGAGCACTTCGGGGACGCCGTCGCGCCGGTCCTGCTCACGCCGGCCCCGTCCGGCCTCGACAGGGACCTCCTGCCCGGCTTCATCCTCGTCGCCGTCGACGCCGACGAGGTGGTCGGCTTCGCGCACGTCACCGACCAGGACGGCCACGCCCACCTCGAGCAGCTGTCGGTGCTGCCCGAGCGCGGACGCCGGGGGATCGGCGGCGCGCTGGTCCGGGCCGCGATGGAGGAGGCGCGGTGGTCGGGCTACGAGGAGATGTCCCTGTGCACGTACCGCGACGTGCCGTGGAACGGCCCGTTCTACGAGCGGCTCGGGTTCGTCGAGGTGGAGCGACTCGAGGGGTACCAGCAGCGGCTGCACGAGCGCGAGATCGCCCTGGGTCTCGACGCCAACGGGGTGCGGATCGTGATGTCGCGGCGGCTGGACCGACAAGTTACCGACGGGTGAACTAACTCACGGTGCGGCCCCCGTGTGGCGCGTGACACGATGCCGGGCATGACGAGCACGCCCCCCGAGAACGCCGCTCCCGCCACCCGTGAGTTCCGCACCGTCGGTGTCGTCGGCCTCGGCACCATGGGTGCCGGCATCGCCGAGGTCTTCGCCCGCAACGGCGTCGCCGTGGTCGGTGTCGAGGTCAGCGACGAGGCGCTCACCCGTGGTCGGCAGCACCTCGAGCACTCGACCGCCCGGGCCGTGAAGCGCGGCAAGATCACCGAGGCCGAGCAGGCGGAGATCCTCGGCCGGATCACCCTGACCACCGAGATCAAGGACCTCTCGCAGGCCGACCTCGTCGTCGAGGCCGTCGTCGAGTCGCTCGAGGTCAAGAAGGGCATCTTCCGCGAGCTCGAGGCGATCGTCTCCCCGGACGCGATCCTCGCGACCAACACCTCCTCGCTGTCGGTCACCGAGATCTCGACGGCCAACGCGCACCCCGGTCGCGTGGTCGGCATCCACTTCTTCAACCCCGCTCCGGTGCAGAACCTCGTCGAGATCGTGCGCACCGTGGTCACCGAGCCGTCCGTCCTCGAGGACGTGACCGCGCTGGTCGAGCGGCTGGGCAAGAACCCCGTCGTCTGCGGCGACAAGGCCGGCTTCATCGCCAACACCCTGCTGTTCGGCTACCTCAACCACGCCGTCTCCATGTACGAGGGCAGGTACGCCTCCCGTGAGGACATCGACGCCGCGATGCGGTTCGGCTGCGGCTACCCCATGGGCCCGCTCGCGCTGCTCGACCTGATCGGCCTCGACACGGCGTACGAGATCCTGGACACGATGTACAAGCAGGGCCGCGACCGCCTGCACGCGCCCGCGCCGCTGCTCAAGCAGTACGTCACCGCCGGGCTGCTCGGCCGCAAGTCCGGGCGTGGCTTCTACACCTACGAGGGCCCGGACAGCCCGGTCGTGGTCGCCGACGCGCAGACGCCGGGCGCCGACGACGTGCCCCAGCTGCGCCACGACATCCGGACCGTCGGTGTCGTCGGCACCGGCACCATGGCCGGCGGCATCGTCGAGGTGTTCGCCAAGGCCGGGTACGACGTCCTCTACGTCGGCCGCTCGCAGGACAAGGTCGACGGCGTGACCGCCACGATCACCCGCAACTTCGACAAGCAGATCCAGCGCGGCAAGGCCACCGAGGAGGCCAAGGCGGAGGTGCTCGCGCGGGTGTCCGGGACCACCAGCCTCGACGACCTGAAGGACGTCGACATCGTGGTCGAGGCGATCGCCGAGGACCTCAACGTCAAGACCACGCTCTTCGAGAACCTCGACGAGATCTGCAAGCCCGGAGCCATCCTGGCGACCACCACCTCCAGCCTCCCGATCATCGAGATGGCCCGGGTGACCAGGCGCCCGCAGGACGTCATCGGCATGCACTTCTTCAACCCGGCCACGATCATGAAGCTGGTCGAGGTGGTGTCCACGGTGACGACCTCCGACGAGGTCACCGAGACGGTGCGCGCGCTGTGCGGATCCATCGGCAAGGTGGCGGTCTCCTGCGGTGACCGGGCCGGCTTCATCGTCAACGCGCTGCTGTTCCCCTACCTCAACGACGCGGTCAAGATGCTCGAGGCGCACTACGCGACGGCCGACGACATCGACGTGGCGATGAAGCAGGGCTGCGCGCTGCCGATGGGCCCCTTCGAGCTGCTCGACGTGGTCGGCAACGACGTCTCGCTGGCGATCCAGCGCGAGCTGTACCTCGAGTTCCGCGAGCCCGGCTTCGCCCCCGCGCCGCTGCTCGAGCACCTGGTCACCGCCGGCTACCTCGGCCGCAAGGCCGGGCGTGGGTTCCGGGACTACTCGCGCCGCTGACGAGGGTCGGATCGGCCGGATCCGGGCGGCGCGGCGCGGCGTACGCTGGAGGCACCTCCGTCGTGAGGAGCCGCCATGGCTGCGGACGCTGCGGTCGACGCCCTGCTGGCGCGCGCCCGGGCCGGACTCGACCGGGTGGATCCGGAGCGGCTCGCCGACGAGGTGGCGGCCGGTGCCGTGCTGGTGGACATCCGGCCGGTCGAGCAGCGAGCGAGGGACGGCGACCTGCCCGGGGCGCTCGTCATCGACCGCAACGTCCTGGAGTGGCGGCTCGACCCGGCCTGTCAGCACCGCCTGCCCGGGGCCGGGGACCGCGCCACCCGGTACGTGATCGTCTGCAACGAGGGGTACGCCTCGAGCCTGGCCGCGGCGACCCTGCGCGAGCTCGGGCTGCACCGGGCCACCGACCTCGTCGGTGGCTACCAGGCGCTGCTCGCGCTGGGGCCTGCTCGAGAGGGTCGGCCACGGGAAGCGAGGGTGTGACCTCGGGCCATCAGCGTGAACCGGCTGAGCTGGGAGTCGACCTCGGGACCGGGCGGCCGGGTGCGCGTCCCGCTCGATCGGGGACCAGCGCACCGTCGAAGAATCCGATGACGCGTCGCTCGTACTCCTCCGGGTCCGTCGCGAGCGCCTCGATGTGCCCGGCGCCCGGCACCTCCCAGATCTGCTTGGGCTCGCGCGCGGAGGCGAAGTACGTCGGGTTCAGGTCGATCTCCTGCGGCTGGCCCTGCTCGCCGTACACGAAGAGGACCGACCGGGGCGCGATGTCGTCCACCAGGCCGTCGAGATCGGGAGGCACCCGCTCGTCGGAGAAGACCCGGGTGGCTCCGGTCAGGACGAGGTAGGCCGCCGTCTCGAGCGGCGAGCCTCCGGTCCGGTGGGTCTCCTCGCGGTAGGAGCGGGCGCCGGCGCCCTCCGAGACGACGGCGCGGAGCCGGTTGTCCTCGGCAGCCTTCTCGAGGAGCAGCTCGCCCCCCACCGACAGCCCGATCGCACCGATCCGGTCAGGGTCGACGTCGTCCCGTCCGACCAGGAAGTCGATCGCCGCCTCGACGTCGCGGTCGCCACCCCACCCGAGCAGGTTCGGGTCGCCCTCGCTCGCTCCCTCCCCGCGCCGGTCGAAGAGGAGCACGCCGTACCCGTGGTCCGCGAGCATCCGGGCGTGGTCCTGCCGCCCCTCACGACCGGGGAACACGATGACGGCGGCGCCGTTCTCCGACGGGACGTACCAGCCCACCAGCCGCAGCCCGTCGCGGGTGGTGAACGAGACGTCCTCGTAGCTCATGCCCGGCGCGGCCTCCGGCACCGTGGCGGTGAGCGTGTGGGTGACGATGTAGCCGGAGGCGACCGGGTAGGCGACCAGGTTCGCGACGACGACGGCGAGGACCGCCCACGCAAGCCGCCGTCCGTAGCGCAGTACCCGGTTGGGGGTCTGGCGCCGGGACCGCCACAACACCACCACGCCGAGGCAGACCAGGACGACGCCGGCGGGGACGCACAGCCAGCCGGTGAAGTCGTCACCCCCGAGCTTCCCGGCCGACGTGTAGTAGATCGCCTCCGAGGCCACCGTGAGCGCGAAGCCGCCGACGAGCAGCGCGCAGACCGCCCGTGCGCCGGGCCGCAACCGGGGATAGGCGAGGGCGACGGCGACGAGCACGGCCAGCGGGACGAGGCCGCTCAACAGGTGGTCCGCGGCCGAGACGCCCGGCTGCGGCTGGAGGAAGCTGTCGTCGACGACGTGGAGCGCGACGAGGCCGGCTGCCACCCGGAACAGCCCCGACTCTGGGATCCGACGGGCCATCTGTGCCTCCGGCACCGACCCTACGCGGGCGCGGCGCCGGCTCGCGAGGATTGACCTGCGCGGACGCGGGGTACGAGATCCGGCAGAGCTCGCGCAGGCGCGCCGCCCCACCCCCGGCCGGCCTCCACCGCGCGACGTGACGAGGGAGGCGACGACGCAATGTCAGTCGAGACAGGACGCATCACCACCGACATACCAGCCCGGTTGGACCGGTTGCCCTGGGCGCGGTGGCACTGGATGATCGTGGTCGGCCTGGGGACCGTGTGGATCCTCGACGGTCTCGAGGTCACCATCGTCGGGTCGATGTCGACCGCACTGGCCGACCCGAAGACCGGGCTCGGCATGAGCAGCTACCAGGTCGGCCTCGCCGGCGCGGTCTACGTCGCAGGTGCCTGTCTCGGGGCACTCTTCTTCGGGCAGCTGACCGACCGGTTGGGGCGCAAGAAGCTGTTCCTGATCACGCTGGCGGTCTACACCTTCGCCACCGTGCTCACGGCGTTCTCGATGAACCCGACGTGGTACCTCGCCGCGCGGTTCCTGACCGGCACCGGCATCGGCGGCGAGTACGCCGCCATCAACTCCGCCATCGACGAGCTCATCCCCGCGAAGTACCGCGGCCGGGTCGACGTGGCCATCAACGGCTCGTTCTGGGTCGGCGCTGCCGGGGGCGCGATCCTGACGATCCCGCTGCTCGACCCCACCGTGATCGACCAGCAGTGGGGCTGGCGGCTGGCCTTCGGCCTCGGCGCGATCCTCGCCGTCGGCATCCTGATCGTTCGCCGCCACGTGCCGGAGAGCCCGCGCTGGCTGTTCATCCACGGACACGAGGAGAAGGCCGAGGAGATCGTCCGCGACATCGAGGACACCGTCTCCCGCGAGTCGCACGTCCAGCTGCACGAGGTGTCCGACTCCATCACGATCCGACAGCGCAAGTCGATCAGCCTGGCTCTGATCGCGAAGACCGTCTTCACGATGTACCCCAAGCGCACCGCGCTGTGCTTCTCGCTCTTCGTGGGCCAGGCGTTCCTGTACAACGCGTTCTTCTTCACCTACGGCGACAGCCTCACCACGTTCCTCGGCGTGAAGCAGACCGGGTGGTACATCGCGGTCTTCGCGGTCAGCAACTTCGCGGGCGCCCTGCTGCTGAGCCGGCTCTTCGACACGATCGGCCGGGTCAAGATGATCACCGCCACCTACGTGATCTCAGGCGTGTTGCTCGGTGCCACGGGCTTCTTCCTCGGCAGCGTCACCGCCGTGACCCTGACCCTGATGGGCGCGATCATCTTCTTCTTCGCCTCGGCGGGCGCCAGCGCGGCGTACCTCACCGCCAGCGAGGTCTTCCCGATGGAGACGCGGGCGCTGTGCATCGCGTTCTTCTACGCCATCGGCACCGCTGCGGGCGGCATCACCGGCCCGCTGCTGTTCGGCAAGCTGATCGACAACGCGTCCGCCAGCGGTGACATCACCGGCATCGCACCGGGCTACTTCCTCGGCGCGGCGCTGATGATCGCCGGCGGCATCGTCGCGGCGTTCCTCGGGGTGCGGGCCGAGGGGCAGTCGCTCGAGAGCATCGCCCAACCCCTGACCGCGGAGGACAGCACCAGCGACGCGGGCGGCGACCGTACGGCGCCGCAGCCCGCCTGAGAGGAGACCGCCATGCCGATGCCACCCCCCAAGCCCTCCACCGAGGGCCACCGCGACCGGCACGTCGCCCACGAGATCGGTCAGATCACCCGGGCGCTCGCGGTCAACGGTCCGCTGCAGCCCGGTGCCCTCGGGGCCATCGTGGGTGCCGACTACTGGGAGCCGGGCCGCTTCGGGGCCGCACTGGCCTTCGCGGTGGCCGACGGTGCCGTGCACCGCAGTGCCGACGGCACCGTGGCCACCAGCGCGACGGTACGGGCCTAACCAGCGGGGGCGGGTCGCCAGGGCTTGAGCCAGTCGGTCTCCGGCCAGCCCTCGCGACCCGCCACCAGCTCGTACATCGTCGCCCCGTCCACCGCTTCGCGGACGATGTCCGCGTGACCCGCGTGCCGGGCCAGCTCCTCGATCAGGTGGAACCACACCCAGCGCACCGACCATCCGTCGATGTCGGTGGGGTTCCACGGCGCCGGCGGGACCGGGACCACGGTGTCCAGGTCGAGGCGGGTCACGGCGTCGAGGACGGCCGCGCAGACGCCGTCGTACGCCGCCAGCGCGGCGTCGAGCGTGTCGTGCGGGTGCCAGGTCCAGCCGTCCTGGTGCTCGGCGTACTTCTGCTGCATCGTCCGGTCGTCCTGTGGTCGGTCCGGGGCGGCCGACGCCACCGTGAGCCAGTGCGCCTGGGTCTGGGTGACGTGCTTGACCAGCGAGCCGATGGTGAGCGTGCTCGGGGGCGAGGCGGCGCGGCCGGCCTGCTCGTCGGTGAGACCGAACGCGGCGCAGCGGAACGCGTCCTGCTGCTGGACGAGGTAGGCCGTGAGCGCCGAGCGCTCGTCCGTCACGGGCGGTGCCTGGGCGGGCATCTCAGGAGTCCTTCCGGTGGGTGTGCAGGTGGAGGTCGCGGAGCAGGCAGATCTCGGCCCCGTGGTGGATGAGCTCGCGGTGGATGTGGAGCACGAGCGCGGCCATCGGCAGGTCGGCGTACGGCCCCTCGCTGGGACCGCAGGGCCGCGACAACCCGTCCTCGCCGAGCGAGCGCACCCCTGCGCACCAGGCCGCGTGCTGCTCGTCGAGCTGGGCCAGGGCCTCGCGGGCCGTGCCGGGGTAGGTCCAGCTCTCGTAGTCGGCCGCGGGTCCTGCGAAGTGGGACGCGTTGCGCATCGCCAGGCAGCCGACGGTGACGTGGCCGAGCCGCCAGGCGATGGTCGTGACCGGCGCCGGGTCCGGCTGCGGGTACGCGAAGTCGATCGTGAAGCCTCCCCGGCCGGCCTGCACCGGGGCCGACGAGGTGCCCCGCGGGCGCACGCTCCAGGAGCCGGGGGCCGGCTCCCAGAGGTACTCGTCGTCGGTCAGCCCGTCGAGGCGGGGCCGCAGGGCGTGCTGCCAGTGGAGCTCGAGCTGGTCGAGCAGGAGCGGGTTCCACACCAGGGTGGTCGTCGTCGTCATGCAGGCAGTCTCTCCCGCAACTAGGACAGGATCGGTCCGCTTCCGGTGCGAGAATCGCGGCATGTCCGAGAGCGGCACCACCGAACGCGTCCTGCAGCTGCTCGCGCTGCTCCAGCAGCGCCCGACGTGGACCGGCACCGAGCTCGCGGAGCGGCTCGGGGTGACCACCCGCAGCATCCGACGCGACGTCGAGCGGCTCCGCGCGCTGGGCTACCCGGTCAACGCGGCGCTCGGTGCCGGCGGCGGCTACCGCCTCGGCGCAGGCAAGGCGCTCCCTCCGCTGCTGCTCGACGACGAGGAGGCCATCGCCACCGCGGTCTCGCTGCGGCTCGCCGCGGGCGGCACCGTCGCGGGGGCCAGCGAGGCGGCGGTGCGCACGCTGGCCAAGCTCGACCAGGTGCTCCCGGCGCGGCTGCGCGCGGAGGTCCGCGCCCTCCACGACGCGATCGTGACGCTCGAGGGCAGCCGGATCGAGATCGACGCGGACGCGCTGCTCGCGCTGGCCCGGGCCTGTCGCGACACCGTGCGCGTCGAGTTCGGCTACGTGACGCTGCACGGCCGGCAGAGCGAGCGTCGGGTGGAGCCCTACCAGCTGGTCGCGACCGGTCGCCGGTGGTACCTCATGGCGTTCGACCTCGATCGCGACGACTGGCGCTCCTTCCGTCTGGACCGGATGAGCGACGTGCGGCCCACGACGTGGCGGTTCGCCCCGCGTGACCACCCCGACCCCGCGTCGTACGTCCAGCGGTCGGTGACGGTGTCGGCGTACCCCCACCGCGCCCGCGTGCGCGTCCACGCACCGATCGAGGAGGTGCGGGCGGTCACGACACCCGCCTCGGTGACGCTGGAACCGATCGACGAGCAGAGCTGTCTCCTGCTCAGCGGAGCCGGCAGCCTGAGGGCGCTGGCGCTGCACCTGGGCATGCTCGGCTGGGACTTCGACGTGCTCGATCCGCCCGAGCTCCGCACCGCCGTCGCCGAGCTCGCCGCCCGGTTCACCCGCGCCTCCGTATCCTGAACCCATGGGATGGGTCGTTCTGCTGCTCCTGGTCGCACTCGTGACCGCCGTCGTCGTGTCCAACCGCAGGAGCAAGGAGCGTGCTCTCGCGCAGCGGCAGGCGGAGCTCGAGCCGGTCAAGAAGCTGGCCTTCGAGGACATCACCGCCCTCGGTGAGCAGCTCCAGTCGCTCGACCTCGACCTGGCCGGCCGCCAGCTCGACCCGGGCGCCCACGCGGACTACCAGCGTGCCCTGGACGCCTACGAATCGGCCAAGACCGCCGGTGAGCGCATCGACCAGCCCGAGGACATCCGGCACGTCACCGAGATCCTCGAGGACGGCCGCTACGCCATGGCGTGCGTGCGCGCCCGGGTCGACGGCGAGCCGCTTCCGACCCGCCGTCCGCCGTGCTTCTTCGACCCGCGCCACGGTCTCTCGGTCACCGACGTCTCGTGGGCACCGCCGGGCGGCGCGCAGCGGGACGTCCCCGCGTGCGCGCTCGACGCGGAGCGGGTCCGGGCCGGCGCCGAGCCCGACGTGCGCCAGGTGATGGTCGGCGCCCAGCGGGTGCCGTACTGGCAGGGCGGCCGCGCCTACCAGCCGTACGCCGCCGGCTACTTCGGCCGTACCGGGGTGATGGACATGATGTTCATGGGCATGCTGTTCGGCGGTCTCGGTGGCTTCGACGCCCTCGGCGACGGCATCGGGGCCCTCGGTGACGGCATCGGCGACGGGATCGGCGCCATCGGTGACGGCGTCGGCGACATGTTCGGCGACATCGGGGACATGTTCGACTTCTGACGCGGCGTCGTGCGGTCCAGGGTGCGCTCCGCCGCACCATGACCCGCACGACTGCGCCGTCGACGCCTCGGTAGCCTGCTCGCGTGAGCCAGAAGATCCGCGCCAACTCCGTCCTGCCCGCCCGTCGCGAGCCGGTCACGCTCGAGACCGCGGACGGCCTGGAGCTGGTCGCCGAGCTCGCCGTGCCGCAGGACCGCGAACCGGTGGCGACGATCATCTGCCTGCACCCGCTGCCCACCCACGGCGGGATGATGGACAGCCACGTCTACCGCAAGGCGGCGTTCCGGCTGCCCGCGCTGGCCGGGGTGGCGGTGCTGCGGTTCAACACCCGGGGGACGTGGAGCGAGCAGGGCACCAGCGAGGGTTCCTTCGACAACGCGGTGGGGGAGCAGTACGACGTCGCCGCGGCCATCGAGTACGCCGAGTTCCACGACCTGCCGAACGTCTGGCTGGTCGGGTGGTCGTTCGGCACCGACCTGGCGCTGATGCACGGCCACGACCCGCTCGTGCAGGGCGCGATCCTGCTCAGCCCGCCGCTGCGGTTCAGCGACCCCGAGCACCTCGCCCAGTGGGCCGACTCCGGCAAGCCGGTGAGCGCGTTCGTGCCGGAGCACGACGACTACCTGCGACCGGCTGAGGCGCGCGAGCGGTTCGCCGCGATCCCGCACGCCGAGGTGGTGCCGTTCGACGGCAGCAAGCACCTGTGGGTCGGCGACGCCGAGCGTGTCCTCGACGAGATCGTGCGCCGGGTCGCGCCGGACGTCTCGCTGCCGCTCCCCACCGAGTGGGACGGGCCGATGGAGACCGCGGACACCAGCGCCTACAACGCCCACAACCTCGCGGCGTACAAGGACAAGCCGGTGCCCGGGCCGGCCCAGCGCGACGGGGCGGCCGGCAGCTAGGCGTGGCCTAGGAGGCTTGCCCCCGGTAGGCGCCCACCGTGGTCAGCCAGGCGGAGGGGTCGATGTCGTCCTGGTAGATCGAGCCGCCGCTCGGGTGGACCTCCAGGTGCAGGTGGCAGCCGGTGGCGTTGCCCTCCTGCCCGACGACGCCGATCTGCTGGCCGGCGTGCACCTGCTGACCGGGGGTGACCGTCAGGGCCTGCATGTGGGCGTACCACGTCGTGAGCTGGCCCGGGCCGGTGCTGACCATCACCAGCCAGCGCCCCGACCAGCCCTGGTCGGTGCGGACCAGGACGGTGCCGTCGGTGACCGCCAGGACCGGGGTGCCGCAGCCGGTGGAGAGGTCGTCGCCGGTGTGCACGCTGGCCCAGTGGTGGCTGCGGTGCCCGAAGTTGTGCTGGTCCACGAACGACGTGCCGTCCGGCAGCGGGAAGGAGATGGCCCCGCGGTAGCCGTCGGCCGCCGAGTCGCGCACCGCCAGGTCGGCGACCACCGAGCTCTCGAGGAGGTCCCGCGCAGCGCGCACGTCGCTCAGCACGCGGTTGCGGGCGACCGCCGCGGCGGCGAGCGTGGAGCGGGCCGCGGACAGCCGGGTCTCGGCCTCCTGCTCGGCTGCGGCCACGGCCGCGGTGGCCTCGCGGAGCTGGTCGCGCGACCGCTCCGCGGCCTCGACCGCGTCGGCCTGCGTCCGGCCCATCTCCTGCAGGACCGTCAGTCCCTGGACGAGGTCCTCGTCGGAGTCGGCGGTCAGCAGCAGGTTCAGCGCGCCCACCTGGCTCGTGCTGTAGGCCTCGGTGACGACCGACATCATCAGCTCCCGGTCCGCCCGGTAGCGCTCGGCCGCCGCCCGCTGGGCCGCCTGCGCGGCTGCGAGGGCGGTGCGCGCCTCCTGTGCTCGCAGGGACGCCGCGTCGGCCGCGTCCCGGGCGTCGTCGTACGCGTGCAACGCGGCCTGCATCCGGTCGTCGATCACGCCCAGCTGCTGCCGCGCCGCGGCGGTCGCGCTGCTGTCGGTGGGCAGGGGCACGAGCAGGGCGGGGTCGAGGTGCCAGGTCGACGCCAGGGCGACGTCCCGCTCGGCCTTCGCCTCCTCGCGGCTGCGCCGATCGACGTGCTGGTCGGTGCCGTGGCCCGGACCGCGGGTCGCGGACCGGCTCGCGGCCTGCCGTGGGAGGCCGGCGTGCGGGACGTCGAGGCGGGCGGCGAGCGCAGCTCGCGGAGCACCGCCGTCCGGCGGCGCGGCGCTCGCCGAGGTCGCGCCGCCCGTGACCAGGGCGCCCGCCACCACCGCCGCCGACAGCAGTCGGTGACGGTGGTGCGTGCGCGGTCGATCCCGCCGTGCCCCCCAGCCCGTTTCCATGCAGCAACCAAACGGTGGGCCGTCCAGGGCCGCCGCCGATTTGGGTGAGTGCTCCTCACATTTGGGGAGACGTCACGGCTCAGGTGGCCGCCTGCCTTGCCCGGTAGGCGGCCACGGCGTTGCGGTTGCCGCAGGCGGTGCTGCAGAACCGTCGGGAGCGGTTCCGGGAGAGGTCCAGGACCACGCCGCCGCACTCGTCGTCGGCGCACACCCCGAGCCGCGACATCTCGTCCGCGCGGACGACGTCCACCATCGCCATGGCGGTCTCCACGGCGATCCGGGTCGCGAACGGCGCGTCGCGGTCGGTCGCGTGCAGGTGCCAGTCCTCGTTGTCGTGACGAACCAGCTGGGGGACCGCCCGGTGCTCGGCCAGCATCCGGTTCACCAGCGGCACGGCCTCGTCCCGGCTGCTGGTGAGCAGGGTGCGCAGGGGGGCGCGGAGCGCTCGCACCTCCTCCAGCTCCGACCGGTCGTGCGATCGCCCGCCGGTGTAGCCGTGCTCGACGTAGAACGCGTCCAGCTCCTCGAGGGTCGTCAGCGTGTCCGGATCCTCGCCGGAGTTGACCAGCGCCACCGCCGCGAGCAGCGAGGCCTCGGTGTCATGAGCGAAAGGCATGTTGACAGGTTACTGCATCCAGGCCTACCGTCATGAGTCATGACGACAATGGCTGATGACATCGACCGCGGTCTGGCCGCCCCGGCCTCCCGACTGCTCCCCGGGCTGGGCTTCGCGGTGCTGTCGGCGATGTCGTTCGGCCTGTCGGGCTCGCTGGCCAAGGGCCTGCTCGACTCCGGGTGGAGCGCCGGCGCCGCTGTGACGGTCCGGGTGGTCATCGCGGCGCTCGTCCTCGCCGTGCCGGCGGTGGTGTCCCTGCGTGGCCGCTGGTGGCTGCTGCGTCGCAACGCCGGACTGGTGGTCGGCTACGGGCTGGTCGCGGTGGCCGGCTGCCAGCTCGCCTACTTCAACGCCGTCGTCCACATGCAGGTCGCGGTCGCCCTGCTCATCGAGTACACCGCGCCCGTCGCGGTCATCGGCTGGATGTGGCTGCGGCACGGTCACCGCCCCGGTCTGCTGACCCTGGCCGGTGCGCTGGTCGCCGCGGTCGGCCTGGTGCTCGTGCTCGACCTGGTCTCGGGCGCCGACCTCAGCGTGCCCGGCGTGGTCTGGGCGCTCGGCGCGATGGTGGGTGCCGCGACGTACTTCGTGCTGTCGGCCAGCGAGGGCAACGGCCTGCCGCCCCTCGTGCTCGCGGCGGCCGGGCTCGCCCTCGGGGCGATCGCCCTGCTCGTGGCGGGTGCCGTCGGGGTCGTGCCGATGCACGCGACCACCGATCCGGTGTCGTACGACGGCGTCCGGGTCGCCTGGTGGATCCCGCTGCTGGGCCTCGGCACCGTCACCGCCGCGCTTGCCTACGTCACCGGGATCGCGGCCGGCCGCCGGCTCGGCTCGCGGCTGGCGTCGTTCGTGGCGCTGCTCGAGGTGCTGTTCGCCCTCGTCTTCGCCTGGCTGCTGCTGGGTGAGCTGCCCCGCGCGGTGCAGGTCGCCGGGGGCGCGCTGATCCTGGCCGGCGTGGTGGTCGTGAAGCTCGGCGAGCGGGGCACTGCGGCCCCGCCCACCGACCAGGAGTCCTAGCGCGCGTCCTGCCGTGGCACGAACACCTCGCGGATGATCAGCAGGATGGCGGCCGCGGTGGGGATCGCGAGCAGGGCGCCCACGACACCGAGCAGCGACGCGCCGACGAGGGCGGCGATCACGGTGACCGCGCCGGGGATGTCCACGGACTTCGACATCACCCGCGGGTAGATGACGTAGTTCTCCAGCTGTTGGTAGACGACGTAGAACACGATGCAGATCAACCCGATCTTGGGGTCGGTCGCGAACGCGATCGCGGTGACGATCACGGCGCCGATGGTGGCCCCGATCATCGGGATCACGTCGAGCAGCGCGACGACGAACGCGAGCGCCACCGCATAGGCGCTCAGGCCCACCACGAACAGGAAGACCAGCGACGAGAGCCCGGCGCACAGGGCGACGATGAACGCCCCGGAGACGTAGCCGCCCACGCCGCGGAGGATCTCGTCGCCGAGCTTGCTGACCCGGTCGCGGCGCGAGGCGGGAGCGAGGCGGTAGAGCGCGTGCTTCGTCTTCTCCAGCGACGAGAGGAAGTAGAGCGTGAGGACGACCACCACGAACGCGTTGAGCAGCACCGACAGCACGGCCAGGCCGATGCCGAGCACGCCGCCGAAGAGCCCGCTGACGAACTTGCCGTCGGACACGTAGGCCTTCGCCTTGTCGACGACGTCGTACTGCTGGTCGACGTCGCGGACCCAGCGGTTGCGCTGGAGGGAGTCGAACCAGCCGGGCGCGTTCTTGCTGAGCGCCGTGACCTGGTCGGTGATGACCGGGACGAACGCCACCAGGAAGAGCGCCAGGGCGGCGATCACACCGATGATCACCGTGACCACGGCGAAGGAGCGCCGCATCCCGCGCCGCTCCAGCCACTCGACCACGGGGTTGAGGCCGGCCGCGAGGAAGAGGGCGACGACGATCTGGATCAGCACCGAGCTGACCCCGACGATCAGTCCGCCCAGCCACCAGGCGAGGAAGAGTCCGAGCCCGCCGACGAGCCCGATCAGGAACGGTGAGCGCTTGGAGAACGGCTTGCCGGGCTCCCCGAGGTCGCGGTCGCTGTCGGACTCCCAGGTGCCCGCACCGGGCTCCCGGGTGGGCTCGTCCTCGGTCTCTACGGCCGCGCCGGGCTCGGCCGGCCCGGCTCCTGCCGCCTCGTCGGCGGCAGGAGCGGAGTCGTCGGCCACTATTTGTCCTCGTCGTCGCCGAATCCGGCGACCACGTCGCGCAGGGAGGCGAGCTGGGCGCTGATCGCGTCGCGGCGCTTGGTCATCCGCTCGACCTCGGCGCGCACGGCGGCGAGCTCGCGCTCCTGCTCGGCGTTGCCCGCGGAGGTGATCGAATCGGCCTGCGTCCGGGCCGAGGCCACGATCTGCTCGGCCTCGCGCCGGGCGCGGACCAGCAGCGCCTCGGCCTCCTTCTGCGTCTGGTGCCGCAGCTCGTTGGCCTGGTTCGACGCCTCGCGGGCCCGCTGCTCCGCCGCGGCCGCGCGCTGCTCGGCCTCCTCGACGAGGCGACGGGTCTCGGCCACCGCGTTGGTGTGGTGGTCGGTGGCCTCGCGGGCCAGCCGCTCCTTCTCGACCGCGAGCGTGCGCCGGGCCTCCTGGACCTCGCGGTCCGCGGCGGCCCTGGCCTGCTCGGACTCCCGCTTGGCGGAGGTGCGCAGCTCGTTGGTCTCCTGCTGGGCGGCGAGGCGGACCTGGTCGGCCTCACGCTTGGCCGAGGCGAGCAGGTCCTCGGACTCGGCGCGGGCCATCGACCGCTCCTGCTCGGCGTCGGCCATCAGGCGGCTGCGGCTCTCGTCGAGCTCCTTGAGCTGCACCATCCGCATGTCCTCGGCCTCGCTGGAGGCCTCGGCGCGGATCGCCTTGGCGTCCCGAGCGGCCTGCTGGCGGATCTCGGCGGCGTCCCGCTGGGCGGTGGCGCGCACCTCGGCCGCCTCCTCCTCGGCGAGGCGCAGCATCGCGCTGGCGCGGCCACCGAGGCCGGCGTACGACGGGTTCTGGTTCTCGGCGAGCTCCTGACGGGCCGCCTCGAGGGCGGTCTCGAGCTCGGAGACGCGGCGCTGGGCGTCGGTGAGGTCACTGCTGAGGCCGGACCGCTCGGACGCGAGCTGGCGCACGCGGGCGTCGACGGCGTCCCGGTCGTAGCCGCCTCGTCGCACGACCGGGAAACCGGTCACCGCGGAGGAGGTGGCAGCCGCCGGCGTGGCCGCGGCGCCCGGGGTGCTGGCCGGCCGGCTCGCGGCCGGTGCGGCCGGGGGCAGCACCGGACCGGGCTTCGAGCCCGTCGCGGGAGTCGCCCGGGGCTGGGCGCCCGCGGGCTTGCTCGCGGCAGCCGGGGGAGTCGTGGACTTCTTGACCGTGGGCATCACCTGGGTCGCCTCGTCGTCGACGGACGTGTCGGTGGCCTCCGGCTCGTTGTCGAAGATGGACAGACCCTCGTCGCTCATGTCTGGGTACCTCTCCCGAAAGTGTCGTGTTGCCGGCGTTGCGTCGTTGGCGCCCAGTCTCCCCGATGACCCGGGAACAACCCACCCCGGCTCGCGGACCAAAATCCGCGAACCGGGGTGGAAGTGGCGAGATCGGGGTCTCAGACCCCGCGGAACCGGTTGATCTGGGTCAGGTGCTTCTCCCGGAGCTCCGGATTGCGGACGCCGAGGCCCTCCTCGGGGGCCAGGCAGAGCACGCCGACCTTGCCCTGGTGGGCGTTCTTGTGGACGTCCAGCGCCGCTTGGCCGACCTCGTCGAGGCTGTAGGTCTTGGACAGGGTGGGGTGGATCTTGCCCTTGGCGATCAGCCGGTTGGCCTCCCAGGACTCGCGGTAGTTGGCGAAGTGGGAGGAGATGATCCGCTTGAGGTTCATCCACAGGTAGCGGTTGTCGTACTCGTGCATGTAGCCGCTGGTGGAGGCGCAGGTGGTGATGGTGCCGCCCTTGCGGGTGACGTACACGCTCGCGCCGAAGGTCTCGCGGCCGGGGTGCTCGAAGACGATGTCGATGTCCTCGCCGCCGGTGAGCTCACGGATCTTGGCGCCGAAGCGCTTCCACTCGCGGGGGTTCTGCGCGGTGCCCTCCTCGTTCCAGAACCGGTAGTCCTCCTCGGAGCGGTTGATGATCAGCTCGGCGCCCATGGACCGGGCGATGGCGGCCTTCTCCTCGTTGGAGACCACGCAGACGGGGGTGGCGCCGCCGTTGAGGGCGTACTGCGTCGCGAAGCCGCCGAGGCCGCCGGAGGCGCCCCAGATCAGCACGTTGTCGCCCTGCTTCATGGCGCCGCCGTTCTTGGAGACCAGCTGGCGGTACGCCGTGCAGTTCACCAGACCCGGGGACGCGGCCTCCTCCCAGGTGAGGTGGTCGGGCTTGGGCATCAGCTGGTTGGCCTTGACCAGCGCGACGTGCGCGAGGCCGCCGAAGTTGGTCTCGAAGCCCCAGATCCGCTGCTCGGGGTCGAGCATCGTGTCGTTGTGGCCGTCGGGTCCCTCGAGCTCGACCGAGAGGCAGTGCGCCACCACCTCGGCGCCCGGCTTCCACGAGTGGACGCCGGGGCCGGTCTGCAGGACGACGCCGGCGAGGTCGGAGCCGACCACGTGGTAGGGCAGGTCGTGCCGCTTGGCCAGCGGCGAGAGGCGGCCGTAGCGCTCGAGGAAGCCGAACGTGGAGACCGGCTCGAAGATCGAGGTCCACACGGTGTTGTAGTTGATCGCCGAGGCCATCACCGCCACCAGTGCCTCGCCCGGGCCCAGCTCGGGCAGCGGGACGTCCTCCACGTGCAGCGACTTGCGGGGGTCCTTCTCCTTGGTCGTCATGCCCTCGAACATGTCGACCTCGTCCTTGTGCACCGTCACGGCGCGGTAGGACTCGGGCAGCGGAAGGGCGGCGTACTCCTCGGCGGAGGTGTCGCCGGCGAGGATGGCGTCGAGGATCTGCTTCACGAGGACTCCTGCTCGATTAGGGGTCGGCGCGGCCACGGACCGCCCCGCGGCGCGAGGCGGGAGGCCTGCCGGTCGTGGCGTCGCAATCTACTCATGAGTAGCCACGGGTGTCAGCCGCGTGTGACCTGTCTCGCGTCACCCTGCCCGAACGGGTCATGCCGGAGAGGTCTTTGGTCCCTGTCTGGACGGGCCGACGTCCGCCTAGCGTCAGGCGCGAACGCCATCGACAGTCCAGGGGGGATCACTCATGGCGAGCACACAGGCACACCCTCGTGAGCGGCTGCTTCAATCCGCTCGTGACTACGCCACCGCCCTGTCCGGGTTGTGGAGACCACGCACCCGCACGACGTTGGCGGCCTCGTCCCGACGAGCCGTCCGGCCGAAACCCATGGCTCCGGGGACGCCGCTGGCCGACCTCGCCTCGCGTCGCGTCGACAGCAGCCTGCACGAGGCATCGCGCCGCGTGTGCCGGGCGATGCTGCTGCTGGCCCCGCTGCGCGACTCCCAGGACCCCGAGCTGCGCGCGGCGTACGAGAACATCCACGACGTCATGGGCGACCTGGCGAGCATCCATCACTGGTCCTCGCTGGCCGCGATGACTCCCGTGCAGAGCGAGCGTCCTACGGCGGACTGAGGTCGTCGCCGCCGCAGTGGTGCTCCTCGTGGAGCGCCACCGCGATGTCGCGCAGCTCCCGCAGCGAGTCCTCCAGGATCCGCATCGCCTCGTCGGTGTGCGGACGGACCGCGCGCGGGACCCACTCGAGCGTGCCGCTCAGCAGCAGGTGCGCGCGCGAGACATCCATGGTGACGTCCATGAGCCAGGCCCTGAGGTCGGGTACGACCTCGTTCGGGCCGGTGTCGGTCGACATGCGTCGTCCCCCCGGGGTCCGCGGGATCGCCGCGGCCGCTGTGTTGACGGTGTGCCAAGGAGGTCCGTACCCGTCCCGGCCGTCAGCACGTGCGCACGCCGAAGGTTTTACCTTGCGGCCGGCTCGACGAGCTCCACGAGGACCCCGCCGGCGTCCTTGGGGTGGATGAAGTTGATCCGCGAGTCCGACGTGCCACGCCGGGGCTCGTCGTACAGCAGGCGCAGGCCGCGCTCGCGCAGGATCGCGCTGACCGCCTCCACGTCGGTCACCCGGTAGGCCATCTGCTGGATGCCGGGCCCGGACCGGTCGAGGAACTTCGCGATCGTCGACTCCGGTGAGAGCGGCGCGAGCAGCTGGATGCAGGACCCGGAGTCGCCGACGGCCATCATCGCCTCCCGGACGCCCTGCTCCTCGTTGGTCTCCTGGTGGGCCAGCCGCATGCCGTACGTGTCCCGGTAGAACGCGATCGCCTCGTCGAGGTCGGGCACCGCGATGCCGACGTGGTCGATGGCGGTGAACAGGTGCGCGGGGATCTGGGGTGCGGAGCTCATGGCGCACATCGTCGTACGACGGGGGAGCGCTCGCGAGGACGTGTGAGGTTTTCCTCACCGGCCGCCCACTGCCTCGCCGCTCGCCGGTGTGGGTATCGTCGCAGTCATCAGCCCGTGTGCGCCCATGAGCGCCCTCCGGGCCCACCGTTGACGCATCGATGGAGGCACCTCCCATGGCAGCAAAGACCGGCGGATCCGTGATCGTGGCCGGGGCGCGCACCCCGATCGGACGCCTGCTCGGCGGGCTCAAGGGCCAGTCCGCGGCCGATTTGGGCGGTGTCGCCATCAAGGGCGCCCTGGAGAAGGCCGGCGTCGCCGGCGACCAGGTCGACTACGTGATCATGGGTCAGGTCATCCAGGCCGGTGCCGGGCAGATCACCGCCCGCCAGGCCGCGGTCAAGGGCGGCATCCCGATGACCGTCCCCTCGATCACCATCAACAAGGTGTGCCTCTCGGGCATCAACGCGATCGCCATGGCCGACCAGCTGATCCGCGCGGGTGAGCACGAGATCGTGGTGGCCGGCGGCATGGAGTCGATGACCCAGGCGCCGCACCTGCTGCCGAAGTCCCGCGAGGGCTTCAAGTACGGCGACACCGCGCTGGTCGACTCGATGGCCTACGACGCGCTGTACGACCAGTTCACCGACCAGGCGATGATCAACCTGACCGAGAGCTGCAACTCCGCCGGGAAGAACCTCACCCGCGAGGAGCAGGACGCGTTCTCCGCCCAGTCGCACCAGCGCGCCGCCGCGGCGTGGAAGAACGGCCTGTTCGACGACGAGGTCGTCCCGGTGACCATCCCGTCCCGGAAGGGCGACATCACCGTCAGCCAGGACGAGGGCGTCCGTGGCGACACGACGGTCGAGTCGCTCGCGGGCCTCCGCCCGGTCGCCAAGGACGGCACGATCACCGCCGGGTCGGCCTCCCAGATCTCCGACGGCGCCTGCGCCGTGGTCGTCATGAGCAAGGCCAAGGCCGAGGAGCTGGGGCTGACCTGGCTCGCCGAGATCGGTGCCTCCGGCCAAGTGGCCGGCCCCGACTCGACCCTGCAGCTGCAGCCGGCGCGTGCCATCGAGGCGGCGGCGGCCAAGGAGGGCATCGCCGTCTCCGACATCGACCTGTTCGAGCTCAACGAGGCGTTCGCCGCCGTGGGCATCGAGTCCGCGCGCCAGCTCGGCATCACCGAGGACCAGGTCAACGTCAACGGCGGGGCGATCGCCCTCGGTCACCCCGTGGGCATGTCCGGTGCCCGCATCGTGCTGCACCTCGCGCTGGAGCTGAAGCGCCGCGGTGGCGGCACGGGCGCCGCGGCCCTGTGCGGCGGCGGCGGGCAGGGCGACGCCCTGATCATCCGGGTCCCGGCCTGAGCGCGACCGCGGGAGGCACGTCGGTGGGAGGCCGGCGCCGCTCGACGGCGTCGGTCCCCGACCTGGTCTCCCGAGCACGCGAGGGTGACCCCCGGGCGGTCGCACGGCTGATCTCGCTGGTCGAGGACGAGTCGCCGCTGCTCCGCGAGGTGATGGCCGCGCTGGCCCCACACACCGGGCACGCCCAGATCGTCGGCATCACCGGCTCGCCCGGGGTCGGCAAGTCCACCTCGACCAACGCCCTGGTGACCGAGCTGCGTCGCCACGGCAAGCGCGTCGGGGTGCTCGCGGTCGACCCCTCGTCGCCGTTCTCCGGCGGCGCCCTCCTCGGTGACCGGGTGCGCATGCAGGACCACGCCCTGGACCGTGAGGTCTACATCCGCTCGATGGCCTCGCGCGGCCACCTCGGGGGCCTGTCGTGGACGACGCCCCAGGCCCTGCGGGTGCTCGACGCCGCCGGCTGCGACGTGATCCTCATCGAGACCGTGGGGGTCGGCCAGAGCGAGGTCGAGATCGCCGGGCTCGCGGACACCACGATGGTGCTGCTCGCGCCGGGCATGGGAGACGGGATCCAGGCCGCCAAGGCCGGCATCCTCGAGATCGGCGACCTCTACGTCGTGAACAAGGCCGACCGCGACGGCGCCGACCAGGTCCGGCGCGACCTGCGGTCGATGCTCGCGCTGGCGGACCGCCCCGAGGGCGCCTGGAAGCCGCCGATCGTGAAGACCGTCGCGCAGCGTGGCGAGGGGCTGGACGAGGTCGTCGAGCAGATGGACGCCCACCACGCCTGGCTCGAGTCCTCGGGCGAGCTCGAGAAGCGGCGTACCCGCCGCGCCCGCGACGAGATCGAGGCGATTGCCGTGACGGCGCTGCGCGAGCGCTGGGGCGACGTCCACGGGCGGTCCGAGCTGGACGACCTGGCGGCGGCCGTGGCCGCCGGCAAGTCCGACCCCTACTCGGCCGCCGACGAGCTGCTGGACGCCTTCACCGACTGACCGTCTCCGCCACGCGACGGGCCGCGTCGGGGTCGAACAGGATCGTGTAGTGGTTGGTGTTGTCGACCGTCTCGACGGTCAGTGCCGGCACGGCGTGGTCGTACTCCGCCACGGCCTCGGCGGGCAGCAGCCCGGGCGGCTCGCCGAACATGCCGCGCGGTGCCACCAGCAGCGTGGTGGGCAGGGTCGTGCCCCGCAGGGCGCGGTCGATGGCTGCTGCGGACAGGAGCAGGTCGCGCCCGTCGGCGCGCACCGCCTCGTCGACCGCGCGGGAACGGACGCCGTCGGGCGTCTCGAGCACGTCGTAGCGGACGTAGGCCTCGATGGTGTCGTCCCAGGAGGGCCCGAGGGCGGGGTGGGCACGGAAGAAGTCGACGTACGACGTCACCGAGGGGTACGTCGTGCGGAGCCGCTCGAGGGCCGGCCCGAGGGTGGCCGCGAGCAGCTCGTCCGGGTCGGCGCCCTCGGGCAGGGGCAGCGGGACGCCACCGTCGACCAGCACCACCCGGCTGAAGAGGTCCGGCCGCTCCGCGGCGGCCAGCACCGCGACGTACGCGCCCATCGAGTGGCCGAGCAGCACGACGTCCCCGCCGAGCGCGCCGGCGACGGTCGTCACGTCCGTCGCGTGGCTGTCGAGGCCGAAGGGGCCTCGCAGGTCGCGTGAGGCGCCGCGTCCCCGCAGGTCGAGGGCGACCAGGGTCCAGTCGTCGGGCAGCGCCGCCGCGACGGCCGGCCACGCCATCGCCGAGGCGGTGATCCCGTGGACCGCGAGGACCGTCCGGGGGCCGCTGCCGAAGCGCAGCGCGTGGAGGGTGCCGGCGGGGGAGTAGAAGGAGATCGGGTCCGGGGTCACCACCACATGGTGGCCCAGATCACATCATCGGTGTTGCAGGCGCGCCTGGCGCTCCCGCCGCGCCGACCCTGCTAGACACATCTGGACCAGTGCTTTCGGGGGTAGTGGACGGAGTTTTCTCGGGATGAACGGCAAGAAAGTGGTCCTCGGCCTGCTGGTGCTGTTTCTGGGTTTCTGGATGTTCCAGGACCCGCACGGCTTCGCCGTCTCGGCCAAGTCGGCCGGCGCCGGCTCGTGGGACGCGCTCACGGTGGTGTTCCGCGGCGTGATCCGGTTCATCGGCGAGATGAGCTGAGTTGCGGCTGGCTCGGCCGACCGACGTCGACATCGGCAAGCACCTCCTGCGCGACGAGGGGGAGGTGATCGTCGACGTCGTGCACCACCACTGGGCGGCGTACACGCTCCCGGTCCTCGAGAGCGCGCTCGCGGTGCTGATGCTGGGGGCGACGTCGGTGGTGCCCGTGCAGGTGTCGACGGTGCCGTTCGTCGTCGCGCTGGCGCTGTTCGCGCACGCGGCGTGGGGTGCGGCGCGGGAGCGACGCGACCGGTTCGTGATCACGAACATGCGGGTCTTCCGGCTGCACGGCGTGCTCTCCTCGAACCTCGCGACCATGCCGCTGAGCCGGATCCTCGACATCACCGTGGTCAAGCCGCTGCACGGACGGATCCTCGGCTTCGGCCACTTCGTCTTCGAGTCCGCCGCGCAGGAGCAGGGGCTGCGCGACATCCGCTACGTCGGGAGGCCCGACCAGCGCGACCTCGCGATCCAGCGGGTGGTGCAGCGCTCGGGCCTGCGGGGGCCGAAGCGCGTGAACTAGGGTGCGCGCATGTCGCGCCTGCCCTTCGACCCGATCGACGAGGCCGCCCGGCAGTGGGCGCTGCGGTGGCCGGGGGTGCCCGCGATGCACGCGGTCACGTCGCTGATGCGCGTGCAGCAGCTGGTGATCGGGCGGCTCGACGCGATCCTCAAGCCGCACGGGCTGACCTTCGCCCGCTACGAGGCGCTGGTGCTGCTCGTCTTCTCCTCGCGCGGGTCGCTGCCCCTGGGCAAGATGGGTGAGCGGCTCCAGGTGCACCCCACGTCGGTCACCTCGATCGTGCAGCGGCTGGAGGCCTCCGGGCTGGTCGTGCGTCGCCCGCACCCCGAGGACGGACGAGCGGTGCTGGCCGAGATCACGGACGCCGGGCGGGCCCTGGTCGAGACCGCCACCCGCGACCTGGTGGACTCCGACTTCGCGCTCGGCGCCCTCTCCGACCACGAGCTCCGCTCGCTGTCGGAGCTGCTGTCGCCCGTGCGGCACGCGGCGGGGGACTTCTGAGCCGAGCAGTGGCGCGCGAGGAACGAGCGCGCCGCGTGGGCTCGGCCAGGTCGAGCAAGCGACGCGACCGAGGAACGAGGTCGCTCGAGCGCGTCGAGACCGGGTGAGATGCCCAGGGCGTTGAGTGGCGACGTGCGCTGGTGCAGTGTGTCTCGCATGGCCTCCGCCGACGACGTACGCCGCGTCGGGCTCGCGCTGCCGCGCGCGTACGAGCGGATGGTCCGGGGGCGGTGGAAGCTCAGGGTCCGCCAGATCGTGTTCGTGGCGTTCTCGGCCGACGAGACCTCGATGGGCTTCGGCTTCCCCCGGGCCGAGCGGGACGGCCTGGTCGAGTCCGACCCCGAGACCTTCTTCCTGCCGCCGACCTCGGACCTGCGCTACCAGTGGGTCTGCGCGCACCTCGACCGGCTCGACCCCGAGGAGATGCGCGAGCTGGTGACCGACGCCTGGCGGATGTGCACGCCGGCGATGCTGCACGACCTCCCCGAGCTGCCGGCGCCGACCGCCGCGGCCTGGGCGGCGATGGATACGGGGGAGTGGGACGAGCTCGCCACGATGCTGCACCCGGACGTCGAGTGGTCGGACGGGTCGCTGCGGCTGCGCGGCCGCGACCGGGTCCTGGCGCACCTGCGCGACCGGCCGACGCCCCGGCCGCCCGTGGAGGTGGAGGTGCTCGAGGGGCAGGTGCGGCGCTGGGCGCGTTGACGACTTCACGGAATTAGTAGGGCGTCCTACTATTTGTCCATGACCGAGAACGCACGCGCCCGCTGGCAGTCCCGCTACGAGCAGTCCCGGGTGCGTGAGGCCGACTTCACGACGCTCAGCGGGCTCGAGGTCGAGCCGGCGTACGGCACCGACGCCTCGGAGTGGCCGGGCGAGTTCCCCTTCACGCGTGGGCTGTACCCCACCGGCTACCGCGGCCGGACCTGGACGATCCGCCAGTTCGCCGGCTTCGGCAACGCCCAGCAGACCAACGAGCGCTACAAGATGATCCTCGGCCGTGGCGGCGGCGGGCTGTCGGTCGCGTTCGACATGCCCACGCTGATGGGCCGCGACTCCGACGACCCCAAGTCGCTGGGCGAGGTCGGCCACTGCGGCGTCGCGATCGACAGCGCCGCCGACATGGAGATCCTGTTCGACGGCATCGACCTCGGCGACGTCACCACGTCGATGACGATCAGCGGCCCGGCCGTGCCGGTCTTCTGCATGATGATCGTCGCCGCGGAGCGCGCGGGCGTCGACACCGGCAAGCTCAACGGCACCCTGCAGACCGACATCTTCAAGGAGTACATCGCCCAGAAGGAGTGGCTGTTCGGCCCCGAGCCGCACCTGCGCCTGATCGGCGACCTGATGGAGTACTGCGCCGAGAAGATCCCGGCCTACAAGCCCCTCTCGGTCTCCGGCTACCACATCCGCGAGGCCGGCTCGACGGCCGCGCAGGAGCTGGCGTTCACGCTCGCCGACGGCTTCGGGTACGTCGAGCTCGGGCTCTCCCGCGGCCTCGACGTCGACGTCTTCGCACCCGGGCTGTCCTTCTTCTTCGACGCGCACGTCGACTTCTTCGAGGAGATCGCGAAGTTCCGCGCGGCCCGCCGGATCTGGGCGCGCTGGATGCGCGACGTCTACGGCGCGAAGACCGAGAAGGCCCAGTGGCTGCGGTTCCACACCCAGACCGCCGGCGTCTCACTGACCGCGCAGCAGCCCTACAACAACGTCGTGCGCACCGGTATCGAGGCGCTGTCCGCGGTCCTCGGTGGCACCAACTCGCTGCACACCAACGCCCTCGACGAGACGCTGGCGCTGCCCTCCGAGCAGGCCGCCGAGATCGCGCTGCGCACCCAGCAGGTGATCATGGAGGAGACCGGCGTCGTCAACGTCGCCGATCCGCTCGGTGGCTCGTGGTACGTCGAGGCGCTCACCGACCGCATCGAGGCCGAGGCCAACGCGATCTTCGACAAGATCCTCGCGATGGGCGGCTCCACGCTCACCCACGCCGACACCGAGCAGCTCGCGGAGAAGATGCGCGTCTCGACCGGCGAGGCGGACGCGGCCGAGTGGCCGGTGACGCGCGGCCTGCTACGGGGCATCGAGGAGGGCTGGTTCATGGGCGAGATCGCCGAGGCGGCCTTCCAGTACCAGGTCGCTCTCGAGAAGGGCGAGAAGCGGATCGTCGGCGTCAACTGCCACACCGACTCGGTCACCCACGACCTGGAGATCCTGCGGGTCTCGCACGAGGTCGAGGTCGAGCAGGTCCGCGAGCTGTCCGCCCGGCGTCAGGGCCGTGACGACGCCGCCGCCCGGGCCGCGGTCGACCGGATGGTCGAGGTGTCGCGCACGGACGAGAACATCATCGAGTCGATGCTCGAGGCCGTCCGTGCCGAGGCCACGCTGGGCGAGATCTGCGACGCGCTGCGCGCCGAGTGGGGGGAGTACCGCGAACCCGCGCGGTTCTGATGTGATCGTCGGGTGAACCTCACCCGCCTGCTCGCCGGGCTGCCGGACCATCCGCGGGTCGTGGTGTCCGGCAACCACGCGACGCCGTGGCACACCCTGTCCCTGGTCGACGAGGCGCTGCCGTCGTACCGGCTCTGGGCGCTCAACGGCCAGTCCGGCCTGCCCGACCGGGACGGGGTCGTCCTCGAGACCTCGTTCGTCGGTCCCGGCATGCGACGCAGCCCGCGGCTGAGCTACGTGCCGTCGAGGCTGTCACTGGTGCCCAGGCTGTTCGAGACCTCCCTGGTGCCGGACGTGGTGCTGGTGCACACCACCGCGCCGCGCGGTGGCCGGGTCTCGCTCGGCACCGAGGTCAACGTGCTGCCCGCCGCGCTGGAGGCGGTACGCCGCCGCGGTGGGCGGGTGGTCGCCCAGGTGAACCGGCACATGCCGTGGACCTTCGGCGACGCGCTGGTGCCCACCGACGCCATCGACCTGATGGTCGGGGCCGACGAGCCGCTGGCGCACGCGCCGGTCGCGGCCATCGACGAGGCGTCGGCGCAGATCGGCGGCCTGGTGGCGCATCGCGTCGGGGACGGCGCGACCCTGCAGGCCGGCATCGGTGCGGTGCCCGACGCGACCATGCGCGGTCTCGTCGGGCGGCGCGGGCTGCGGATCTGGACCGAGATGTTCTCCGACAGCGTGCTGGCCCTCGAGCGGGCCGGGGCGCTGGACGTGGACGTGCCGGTGCGCTCGTCGTTCCTCTTCGGATCCGCCGAGCTCATGGAGTGGGTCGACGGGAACGAGCGGGTGGAGATGGTCCGCACCGAGGTCACCAACGACCCCGCCCGGATCTCCGCGAACCCGGCCATGGTCAGCGTCAACACCGCGCTCCAGGTCGACCTCTTCGGGCAGGCGAACGCGTCGCGGATCCGCGCCCGCATCCACTCCGGCTTCGGCGGCCAGACCGACTTCATCGTCGGGGCGCTGCACAGCAGCGGTGGCCAGGCGCTCATCGCGCTGCGGTCCTGGCACCCCAAGGCCGACTGCTCGACCGTCGTCCCCCTCGTGGACGAGCCGGTCACGTCGTTCCAGATGAGCGCGATCGTCACGGAGCAGGGGACGGCGGAGGTCTTCGGGCGGGACCAGCAGGAGCAGGCCCGGCAGATCATCGACAACGCGGCCCACCCCGACGTGCGCGAGGAGCTGAGGGAGGAGGCGGTGGCGCTCGGCCTCGCCGCGGCTCTCTAGGATTGGCCGCATGACGCAGCAGCCGTTCAGCCGCCCCGGAGCGATCGACCTCTCGGCCCTCAAGCGCCCCGCGCAGCCGACCCCGCCTCCGGCGGGCACCGCGGGTGCCACTCCGGCCGGCGCCGGCGGCGCCCCGGCCGGCGGCTCGCCGTACGCCGTGGAGATCTCCGAGGAGAACTTCCAGGCGACCGTCGAGGCGTCGATGACCGCGCCGATCATCCTGGTGTTCTACTCGCGGACCCGGATGCCGGAGAGCGGCCAGCTCGCCGACGACCTCGAGACGCTCTCCGCCGAGTTCGAGGGCCGCTTCCTGCTCGGCCTCGTCGACATCGACGCGGCGCCGGGTATCGCCCAGGCCATGCAGATCCCGTCGATCCCGCTCGTGGTCGCCGTGCTCGACGGTCGCCCCGCCCCCCTCTTCCAGGACGTGCTGCCGTTCGAGGAGCTGCGTGCCGCGCTGAACCAGGTGATGCAGCAGCTCACCGCGCAGGGCATCACGGGTCGCCACCAGCCGCGCACGGGTGCTGCCCCCGAGGCGGCCGACGCCGGCGACGAGGAGCAGGTCGACCCGCGTTACGCGCCGGCCCAGGAGGCACTCGGCGAGGGCGACATCGACCGGGCCGTCGCGGAGTACCAGAAGCTCGTGGACGCCAACCCCGCCGACGCCGAGGCCGCCGCGGGTCTCGCGATGGCCAAGGTGCTCCAGCGGACCCGGGGTGTCGACCTGCAGCAGGCCCGCGCGGCCGCCGCGGCGAACCCCGACGACGTGGAAGCCCAGACCCTCGTCGCCGACCTCGACATGCTCGGCGGCCACGTGGACGACGCGTTCAACAGGCTCGTCGACCTGGTCCGCCGCAGCAGCGGCGACGAGCGCAACCAGGCGCGCGAGCACCTGCTCGGCCTGTTCGGCGCCGTCGGCAACGACGACCCGCGGGTGCTGCGCGGGCGGCAGAACCTCGCCTCGGCGCTCTTCTGATCAGCGGGCCAGCGCGGTGAGGACCGCGCTGACCGCGGGGGAGTCGGACATCGACCTGCGGTGCACCGCGATGATGTCGCGGGTGGGCTCCGGGTCGTGGGCGGGCACGCCCACCAGGTCCTCCCCGAGGGGCTGACGGCCCAGGCGGGGCACCAGGGCGATGCCCAGCCCCGCGCGCACCAGCGCCAAGTGGGAGTCGAACTCCATCGAGGTGTGCGCGATCCGGGGCAGCCGGCCGGCGCCGTCGTACATCCGGGTCAGCCACTGCCGGCAGATCGTGCCCTCCGGGGTGGCGATCCAGTCCTCGTCCACGAGGTCGCGCGGGCTGACCCGGCGTCGACGCGCGAGCGGGTGGTCGACCCGCACCACCACCTCGGCCACGTCGCGCGCGAGGTGCGTCGACTCGAGGTGCTCGGGGACCCCCAGGGGGACGTCGCCCCAGCGGTGCACGACCCCGACGTCGCTCTGCCCGGAGGCGACCAGGTCGATCGTGTCCCACGGTTCGCGCTCGGTCAGGACCAGCGCGAGGTCGGGGTGGGCCGCACGCAGGTCGCGGGCGACGGGTGCGACCAGGCCACGCATGGCGGTGGAGAACGCCGTGAGGCGCAGCTGGCCCGCGACGGCGCCGGCCCGTCGGTGCAGGCCGGCCTCCATCTCCTCGAGGTCCGCGAGCAGCCGCGCGCCCGTGTCGACGAGGTGCCGGCCGTGGCCGGTGAGCACGACGCCGCGGCCGACCCTCTCGAGGAGGGGTACGCCGGTCTGGCGCTCGAGGCGCTTGACCTGCTGGGAGACCGCGCTCGGCGTGAACCCGAGCGCCTCGGCGGCGGCGACCACCGAGCCGTGCGCGGCCACGGCCCGCAGGGACGCGAGTGCCGGCAGGTCGATCATGCAGCGATGCTACATGGACACGTGGATAGATGATCGCTGGTGCTTCATGGTCGTGACCCGGCAGGCTGGCCCCGTGAACCGTCGCGACTCCCTGCTGGCCGCCCTGGTCGCCACGATCTGGGGCTTCAACTTCGTGGTGATCGACTGGGGCATGCACGGGGTGCCGCCGCTGCTGTTCGCCGCGATCCGGTTCGCCGCGGTCGTCGTGCCCGCCGTGCTGCTGGTGCCCCGGCCGAACGCCCCGTGGCGCACGATCGCGGCGGTCGGGGCGTTCATGTCCCTGGGTCAGTTCGGCTTCCTCTACGTGTCGATGGCGGCCGGGATGCCACCGGGGCTCGCCGCGCTCGTGCTGCAGGCGCAGGTCATCTTCACGGTGGTGATCGCCGCGGGGGTGCTCCGGGAGCGGCCGACCGCGCCCCAGGTCATCGGCGTGCTGCTCGGCTCGGCCGGGCTGCTGGTCGTCGCGGTGGGACGCGGTGGCCACGTGCCCGCGTCGGCCCTCGCGCTCTGCCTGCTCGGCGCGCTGTCCTGGGGCATCGGCAACGTGGTCTCGCGCGCCTCGGGCGTGGCCGGCGGGTTGTCGCTGACGGTGTGGTCCGCCCTCGTCGTCCCCGTGCCCCTGCTGGCCCTGTCGCTCGCGCTGGACGGCCCCGCCGCCGTGTCCTCCGCGCTGGCGTCGTTCTCGTGGCAGGCGGCGGTCTCGACGCTCTACACCGCGGGACTGGCCTCGCTCGTCGGCTACGGCCTCTTCAACGGCCTGCTCTCCCGCAACCCGTCCGCCGCGGTCGTCCCGTGGGTGCTGCTCGCGCCGGTCGTCGCAATGGCGTCGGCCTGGCTGCTGCTCGACCAGCGGCCGAACGCAGCCGAGACGCTCGGCGGCCTGGTGCTGGTCGTCGGCGTCCTGGTGGCCCTGCGGCCCGCGCGGCGTGCACCGGGTGCGTCGTACGAACCGGTCGTGGGGGCGGCCGGTTCGGATGACGTCCGGCGGGACGTCGTACGAACCGGTTGCGGGGACGACCAGATCGGATGACGTCCGAGCGGCCTGGTGGCGCGCCTCAGCGGTCGGCCAGCGCCGCCCGGCCGGCCTCGAGCCGGGCCACCGGGACCCGGAACGGCGAGCAGGAGACGTAGTCGAGCCCCACCTCGTGGAAGAAGTGGATCGACGAGGGGTCGCCGCCGTGCTCGCCGCAGATGCCGAGGTGGAGGTCGGGGCGTGCCTCGCGCCCGAGCCCCACGGCGGTCCGCACGAGTGAGCCGACGCCCTCGGTGTCGAGGGACTCGAACGGCGAGACCGGGAAGACGCCCTGCTCGAGGTAGGTCCCGAAGAACGACGCCTCGACGTCGTCACGCGAGAAGCCCCACGTCATCTGGGTCAGGTCGTTGGTGCCGAAGGAGAAGAACTCCGCCGACCCGGCGATCTGGTCCGCGGTGAGGGCGGCCCTCGGCAGCTCGATCATGGTGCCGACCTTGAAGGCGAGGTCGACCCCCGTCTCGTCCTGGACCGTGCGGGCCACCTCGATGATCCGCTTCTTGACCAGGTCGAGCTCGCGCACCGAGGCGACCAGCGGGATCATGATCTCGGGCCGCGGGTCGCCGCCCTGCTCGACCCGCGCCGCGGCCGCCTCCAGGATCGCCCGCGCCTGCATGGTGAACAGGTCGGGGATCACGATGCCGAGCCGCACCCCGCGCAGGCCGAGCATGGGGTTCTGCTCGTGCAGGCGGCGTACGGCCTCGAGCAGCTTGCGCTCCCGCTTCTTGCGGTGCCCGCGGGTGTCCGCGAGCGCCATCGCGACGGACAGCTCGGTGAAGTCGGGCAGGAACTCGTGCAGCGGCGGGTCGATCAGCCGGATCGTCACCGGCTGACCGTCCATCGCCTCGAGGATCTCGGTGAAGTCCTGGCGCTGCATCGGGAGCAGGGCCTCGAGCGCCCTCTGCTGCCCCTTGTCGTCCTCGGCGACGATGAGGTTCTCGACCAGCTCCCGACGCTCGCCGAGGAACATGTGCTCGGTGCGGCACAGCCCGATGCCCTGGGCGCCGAACCGCCGGGCGCGCGCGGCGTCCCCGGCGGTGTCGGCGTTGGTGCGGACCGCGAGCCGACGGCTGGCGTCGGCGTGCTCCATCAGCCGCGCGACGGCCGTCACCACCGGGTCGCCGGTCTGCTCGTCACCCTCGAAGTAGCGGACGACGTGGGAGTCGGCCACCGGTACGGCGCCGTCGAAGACCTCCCCGGTCGTGCCGTCGATGGAGATGACGTCGCCCTCGCGGACCGTCTTGCCACCGCGCACCGTGAACTCGCCGTTCCGGGTGTCGACCTCGAGCGCCTCGGCGCCGCACACGCAGGTGCGGCCCATGCCGCGGGCCACGACCGCGGCGTGCGAGGTCTTGCCGCCGCGACTGGTGAGGATGCCGCGCGCGACCATCATCCCGTGCAGGTCGTCGGGGCTGGTCTCCTTGCGGACCAGGATGACGTCCTCGCCGCGTTCGGCCCACTCGACCGCGGTGTCCCAGTCGAACACCGCCTTGCCGACGGCGGCGCCGGGGGAGGCGTTCATGCCCTTCGCGAGCAGCGTGCGCTCGGCGTCCGGGTCGAAGCGCGGGAACATCAGCTGGGCGAGCTGGGCGCCGGTCACCCGGCCCAGCGCCTGGTCGAGGTCGATCAGTCCCTCGTCGGCCATGTCGACCGCGATCCGGAAGGCGGCCTCGGGGGTGCGCTTGCCGACCCGCGTCTGCAGCATCCAGAGCTTGCCCTGCTCGATGGTGAACTCGATGTCGCACATGTCGCGGTAGTGGTGCTCGAGGGTCGCCATGATCGTGAGCAGCTCGTCGTGCGAGGCCTTGTCGATGTCGCCGAGGTCGGCCAGGGAGACGGTGTTGCGGATGCCGGCGACGACGTCCTCGCCCTGCGCGTTCTGCAGGTAGTCGCCGTACTCGCCCTGGCTGCCGGACGCGGGGTCGCGGGTGAACGCGACGCCCGAGCCCGAGGACATCCCGCGGTTGCCGAAGACCATCGCCTGGATGTTGACCGCGGTCCCGCCGTCCTCGGGGATCTGCTCCTGGCGCCGGTACAGCACCGCACGCTCGGTGTTCCACGACTCGAAGACCGCCCGCACCGCGAGGTCCATCTGCTCGCGCGGGTCCTGGGGGAACGGTCGTCCGGCGTGCTCCTCGATCGCCTTCTTGAACGTCGCCACCAGCTCGGTCAGGTCGCCCACCTCAAGCGCGACGTCGTCGGTGGTGCCGCGCCGATCCTTGAGCTGGTCGAGCTCCTCGGAGAACACCTCGTCGTGGATGCCGAGCACGGTCGTGCCGAACATCTGCAGCAGCCGGCGGTAGGAGTCCATCGCGAACCGCTCGTCGTCGCTCTGGGTCGCCAGGCCGTGCACCGACTCGTCGTTCAGGCCGATGTTGAGGACCGTCTCCATCATCCCCGGCATCGAGTGCGCGGCGCCCGAGCGGACCGACACCAGGAGGGGGTCCCGCGGGTCCCCGAGCGCGCGGCCCATCGCCTTCTCGAGCGCGGCGAGGTGCGTGCTGACCTCGTCGCCGAGCGTGTCCGGCAGGTCACCCTGCTCGAGGAACGCGCGGCAGGCCTCGGTCGTGATCGTGAACCCGGGTGGGACCGGCAGGCCGAGGTTGGTCATCTCGGCGAGGTTGGCACCCTTGCCGCCGAGCAGGTTCTTCTGCTCCTTGTTGCCCTGGGCGAAGTCGAAGACGTAGGTGGTCACAGGGCAATCTGTACCCCGTTTCGGCCCCGATGGGCAGGGTCAACGGGTCAGAAACCCGACTCGGTGTACGCCGAGGGGCCGCCGCCGGCGACCTGCTCGAGGGCGGCCCGGACCCGCCGTGCGGTGAAGTCGGCGCACCGCTTCTCCACCTGCTCGAGGGTGCAGAACTCGGCGGACCGGATCTCCCGGGTCTGCTTGACCACCGACTCGAGGATCGTCGGTGCGTGCCGGCCGCCGTCGAAGACCAGGCACAGCGCGTCGTCCCAGCCACCCCACGGGGGCAGCCAGTCGGTGAGCAGCAGGCCGGCCGCCTCGATCTGCAGCCCGAGCTCCTCCTCGACCTCGCGGGCGACGGCCAGCTGGGGTGACTCGCCGACCTCGACCACGCCGCCGGGGAGGTCCCAGTCCTGCTTGTAGGTGAGCTGGCAGAGCAGCACCCGCTCCTCGTGGTCGCGGATCAGCATCTGGCTGATCGCGCGCTTGCGGGGCAGGAAGGAGTTGAGCAGCGCCCGGAAGCCGTCGGGCTCGTGCGCGGGGGCGTCGGTGGACAGCCGTGCGTAGACGATCCGGTCGACGCTCTCGCCGTCGACGGTGATCCCGCGCATCACGCCCTCGCGCCGCAGCCCAGACCAGGTGGCGACCCGCTGGCCGAGCTCGTCGTCGGGGGAGACCAGAGCCTCCACCCGCCCGTGCGTCTCGAGCGCGTCCTCGACCTCACGGCGTACGACGTCGACGGCAGCCGAGAACCCGGAATCGTGCAGGTCGGCCACCCACTCGACCCGCGCGACGCCGTCGCCGACGGTCGTGATGGTGGTCTGGTCAGGCACGGCTCCACCCTAGCGACCGGATGGTGCCGTCCCCGATGTCGAGTCGGCGCAAGCTCGTTGCACTTGCGCCGACTCGAGCTGTTTTGCTGACGAGCTTGCGCCGACTCGGCGTTCAGTCGCGGCGCCGGAACCAGACGGTGGCCAGCGGCGGCACCACGATGTCGGCGTGCGCCGGCTGGCCCGACCACTCGCCCTCGGCGGCGGTGATCGCGCCCATGTTGCCCACGCCCGAGCCGGTGTAGGTGTCGGCGTCGGTGTTGAGCACCTCGTCCCAGACCCCGGCCGCGGGCAGGCCCAGCCGGTAGCCCTCGTGCGGGACGGCGGCGAAGTTCGACACGCAGACCAGGTCCGGGCCGGTCGAGCCGCGGCGGATGAACGAGAAGACGTTGCGGCTCGCGTCGTTGGCGTCGATCCACTGGAACGTGCCGGCCTCGTTGTCGCGGGTGAACGCGGCGGGCGTCTCGGCGTACACGCGGTTCAGGTCGCGCACCAGCGACTGGACCCCACGGTGCTCGGGGTGGTCGAGCAGCCACCAGTCGAGCTCGCGGGCCTCGGCCCACTCGGACTCCTGGCCCATCTCCGCGCCCATGAACAGCAGCTGCTTGCCGGGGTGGGCCCACATGAAGCCCAGGTAGGCCCGCAGGTTCGCCAGCTGCTGCCACCGGTCGCCCGGCATCTTGCGCAGCAGCGAGCCCTTGCCGTGCACGACCTCGTCGTGGCTGATCGGGAGCACGTAGTTCTCCGACCAGGCGTAGACGAGCGAGAACGTCATCTCGCCGTGGTGGTAGGACCGGTGCACCGGCTCGTGCTGCATGTAGCCGAGCGAGTCGTGCATCCAGCCCATGTTCCACTTGAAGCCGAAGCCCAGGCCGCCGTCGGACGTGGGACGGGTGACGCCCTCCCACGAGGTGGACTCCTCGGCGATGGTGATCGCGCCGGGCACCCGCTTGTAGACCGTGCCGTTCATCTCCTGCAGGAACTGGACGGCCTCGAGGTTCTCGCGGCCCCCGTGCACGTTGGGCGACCACTCGCCGGGCTCGCGCGAGTAGTCGAGGTAGAGCATCGAGGCGACCGCGTCCACGCGCAGCCCGTCGATGTGGAACTCCTCGAGCCAGTAGAGCGCGTTGGCGACCAGGAAGTTGCGCACCTCGCGGCGCCCGAAGTTGAAGACGTAGGTGCCCCAGTCCGGGTGCTCGCCGCGCGAGGGGTTCGGGTCCTCGTAGAGCGGCGTGCCGTCGAAGCGGGACAGCGCGAACTCGTCCTTCGGGAAGTGCGCGGGGACCCAGTCGACGATCACGCCGATCCCGGCCTGGTGCAGCCGGTCGACGAGGTGGCGGAAGCCGTCGGGGTCGCCGAAGCGGGAGGTGGGGGCGAAGTACGACGTCACCTGGTAGCCCCACGAGCCGCCGAACGGGTGCTCCATCACGGGCAGGAACTCGACGTGGGTGAACCCGAGGTCGGTCAGGTAGGGGACGAGGTGGTCGGCGAGGTCGGCGTAGGAGTAGAGGCCGCCGCCGTGGTGCTTCTTCCACGACCCGAGGTGCACCTCGTAGACCGACATCGCCTCCTGCACCGGCTGCTTGCCGGCGCGCGAGGACATCCACTCCTCGTCACCCCAGGTGTAGGACGACTCGAAGACGACCGAGGAGGTGGCCGGTGGGATCTCGGTGTGGAAGGCCATCGGGTCGGCCTTCTCGCGCCACTGGCCGTCGGAGCCGAGGATCAGGAACTTGTAGCCGGTGCCGCTGCCGACCCCCGGGACGAACAGCTCCCAGACGCCGGACGTGCCGAGCTGGCGCATCGGGTGCTCGCGGCCGTCCCAGTTGTTGAAGGAGGCCTTGACGCGTACGCCGCGGGCCGACGGCGCCCAGACGGCGAACGCGGTGCCGCTGATCGTGTCGCCGAACGGCGTCGTGTAGTGGTGCACGTGCGCGCCGAGCACGTCCCACAGCTGCTCGTGCCGACCCTCGTTGATCAGGTGCAGGTCGACCTCACCGAGCGTGGGCAGGAACCGGTAGGGGTCGTCGAGCTCGGTCGGTGCGCCGTCGTACGCGACGGAGATGCGGTAGTCGGGGACCTCCGCGACGGGGAGCACCCCGCACCAGATCCCCTCGTGCTCGTGGGTCAGCTCGGTGCGGCCGCCGCCGTGCAGGACGGCGACCCCGGACGCGAGGGGCTTGAGCACGCGCACCGTGACGGCGCCGTCGTGGGGGTGGGCGCCCAGGACGGCGTGCGGGTGGCCGTGCTCGCCCCGGACGATCTGGTCGAGCTCGTGGGTCTCGACGGGCTTGGCGGTGGGTGTGGTCATGACACTCCGATCCTCGCCACGGCCTCGAGTGGGATCGCCACCCAGGTCGGACGGTTGCGGGTTTCGTACACGGTCTCGTAGACGGCCTTGTCGGCGACGTACGCCTCGAGCAGCGTCCTCTCGTCGTCGGTCAGGTCTCGCCCGGCATAGGCGGAGAGGAAGGCGTCGCGGTTGCGCGCGGACCACTCGGCAGCGCGGTAGGCGCGCTGCTCGGTGGCGTCCTCCAGGTCATCGCCCCAGGTCCGCTCGACGACCCGCGGGGCGTAGTCGAAGGAGCGGAGCATCCCGGCGACGTCGCGCCAGGGGGAGTCGGGCAGCGACCGCTCGGCGAGCGGCTTGGCCGGCTCGCCCTCGAAGTCCACGATCTTCCAGCCGCGCACGGTGCGCAGCGTCTGGCCGAGGTGGAGGTCGCCGTGGATGCGCTGCACGCGTACGCCGGGGAGGTCGCGCAGTGCGTCGAAGGCGCGTCGCAGGTCGTCGGCGTACGGGCGCAGCGGCGCCACCACCTCGAGCGCGGCGTCCAGCCGCTGGTTCATGGCGTCGGCGAGCGCTCCGAGGGCACCGGCGTCGCGTTCCTCGACCGGGAAGTGCTCGGCCAGGGCGACGTGCGTCTCGGCGAGCGCCTGGCCCAGCCGGGCCGCCTCGGCGGCGAAGTCGCCACCGACCTCGTCGGCGTGCAGGTCGGCCTCGGCGAACAGGTTGCGCACGCTCGCCAGCGCGAGGTCCCAGCCGTCGGTGGCGGTGCGGAGGAACTGCTGCAGCATCGCGAGCTGGAGCACGGCGTCCCGGTCGTCGCCCTCCTGGAGCAGCGCGGGCGTCTCGAGCCACCCGTAGAGCGAGGCGACGTGCGGGGAGCCGGCCCTGGTCAGCACCTCGTGGATGGCGATGTCGGGGTTCACCCCGGGCGTGATCTTGCGGAAGACCTTGAGCAGCGAGTCCTCGCCGAAGGCGACCGAGGAGTTGGACTGCTCCCCGCTGAAGAGGGTGGAGTGGGCCTCGAGGTCCAGCTCGTGGCCGGGCAGCCGGTGGAACGACAGCGGACCTTCCGGCGACTCGGAGAACGAGCGCAGCCAGCAGGCCATCGCCTCGCGGTCGTGCACCGCGTCGTACACGTGGCTGGTCCCGAAGTCCTCGTCGTGCCAGACCCCGACCAGGGCGTGCTCGAGGCGGGACTGAGCGCCGGGGTAGAACGACAGCGGGACCTGGTAGTACTCGTCCTCACCGCCGTCCTCGTAGGAGAGGGTCACCAGGTCGATGGCGACCCGGGGGCCGTCCGCGACGTGACCGGGGACCTCGCCGAGCCGCCGCCCCCCGGTGATGGAGAACGCGCGTCCCTTCCCGCCGAACCAGCGGGCGTTCTCGATGAACGGCTTGAGGGCCTCGTGCGCCTGAGGCGCTGCTTCGGTCACTGCGTCATCCCCTCGTCGGTGTCCGGTGCGGTCAGACGGAACCAGTAGAAGCCGTACCCACCCAGCGTCAGGAGATACGGCAGCTCCCCGATGGCCGGGAAGGGCACGCCGCCCAGCAGCTCGACCGGGACCATGCCCTCCCAGCGCCGCAGGTCCAGCTCGACCGGCTGCGGGAAGCGGGAGAGGTTGTTGACGCACACGATGACGTCGTGGCGGCCGTCGTCGCCCTCGTGCTCGCGGGCGTAGGACAGCACCGTCGGGTTCGAGCCGCCGAGGTCGACGAAGGACCCGAGCCCGAACGCCTCGTGGCGGCGTCGCGCCTGGATCATCCGGCGCGTCCAGTGCAGCAGCGAGGAGGAGTTCTCGAGCTGCGCCTCGACGTTGACGCTCTGGTAGCCGTAGACGGGGTCCTGGATCGCGGGCAGGTGCAGCTTGCCGGGGGTCGCGGAGGAGAAGCCCGCGTTGCGGTCGGGCGTCCACTGCATCGGTGTGCGGACGCCGTCGCGGTCGCCCAGCCAGATGTTGTCGCCCATCCCGATCTCGTCGCCGTAGTAGAGGACGGGGGAGCCCGGGAGCGAGAGCAGCAGCGCCGTGAACAGCTCGATCTGGTTGATGTCGTTGTCGAGCAGCGGCGCCAGCCGCCGGCGGATGCCGATGTTGGCCTTCATCCGCGGGTCCTTGGCGTACTCGCCCCACATGTAGTCGCGGTCCTCGTCGCTGACCATCTCGAGCGTGAGCTCGTCGTGGTTGCGCAGGAAGATGCCCCACTGGCAGCCCGAGGGGATCGGCGGGGTCTGCTCGAGGATCTCCGAGATCGGGAAGCGCGACTCGCGGCGCACCGCCATGAAGATGCGCGGCATGACCGGGAAGTGGAAGCACATGTGGCACTCGTCGCCACCGGACTCGAAGTCGCCGAAGTAGTCGACGACGTCGGCCGGCCACTGGTTGGCCTCGGCCAGCAGCACCTTGCCGGGGTACTTGTCGTCGACGAACTTGCGGACCTTCTTGAGGAACTCGTGCGTCTCGGGCAGGTTCTCGCCGTTGGTGCCGGGCCGCTCGTAGAGGTACGGCACGGCGTCGAGGCGGAAGCCGTCGAGCCCCATGTCGAACCAGAACGAGATCGCGTCGAGCATCGCCTCGTGGACCTTCGGGTTGTCGAAGTTCAGGTCCGGCTGGTGGGAGAAGAACCGGTGCCAGTAGTACTGCTGGCGCACCGGGTCCCAGGTCCAGTTCGACGGCTCGGTGTCGACGAAGATGATCCGCGCGTCCTGGTAGAGCTCGTCGGTGTCGGACCAGACGTAGAAGTCGCCGTACGGCCCGTCCGGGTCCTCGCGGCTGGCCTGGAACCACGGGTGCTGGTCGCTGGTGTGGTTCATGACGAAGTCGATGATCACGCGGATGTCGCGCTTGTGGGCCTCGTCGAGCAGGTGGTGGAAGTCCTCCACCGTGCCGCACTCGGGGAGGATGTTGGTGTAGTCGGCGACGTCGTACCCGCCGTCGCGCAGCGGCGAGGAGAAGAACGGCGGGATCCACAGGCAGTCGACGCCCAGCCACTGCAGGTAGTCGAGCTTCTCGGTCAGCCCCTTGAAGTCACCGGTGCCGTCGCCGTTGGAGTCCCGGAAGGACCGCACCAGCACCTCGTAGAAGACCGCGGTCTTGAACCAGTCCGGGGTGCTGCCGACGGAGTCCGGGAAAGGGTCCCCGTCAGGTGCCGTCGAGTCGTGGAGGTCGATCTCGCGGTCCGTCAACGGGGGCTCCTCACGGTCAGGATGTGGGCGGGTTCGTGGGCCGGGTCGAGCCGCACGTAGTTGTGCTGGCTCCAGCTCCAGTCCTCGTGGGTGATCTCGTCGTGGACCACGAACGAGTCGCCCCAGGACATGCCCAGCGCCGGCAGGTCGAGGTGGACGGTCGTCTCGCGGGTGGCGTGCGGGTCCACGTTGACCACGACGACGACGGTGTCACGGTGGCCGTCGGGCAGCACGTGCGTCTTGCTGAAGACCAGGATGTTCTCGTCGTCGCTGTGGTGGATGTGCACGTTGCGCAGCAGCTGCAGCGCGGGGTGGGCGCGGCGGACCTCGTTGAGCCGGGTGAGGTACGGCGCGAGCGAACGGCCCTCCCGGTCCGCGGCGTCCCAGTCCCGGACCCGGATCTGGTACTTCTCCGAGTCGAGGTACTCCTCGCTGCCGGGCTTGACCGCGACGTGCTCGAACAGCTCGTAGCCGGCGTACACGCCCCAGCTCGGCGAGCCGGTGGCCGCGATCGCGGCCCGGATCTTGAACGCCGCCGGGCCGCCGTACTGCAGGTAGGCGTGCAGGATGTCGGGGGTGTTGACGAAGAAGTTCGGCCGCATCATGTGGTCGGTCTCGGTGGCCAGCTCCCGGAGGTACTCCTCCAGCTCCCACTTGGCGTTGCGCCAGGTGAAGTACGTGTAGGACTGGTGGAAGCCGATCGCGCCGAGGCCGCGCATCATCGGGGGACGGGTGAACGCCTCGGCGAGGAACAGCACGTCCGGGTCGGTGCGCCGGATCTCCTTGAGCAGCCACTCCCAGAAGGCCACCGGCTTGGTGTGCGGGTTGTCCACGCGGAAGATCCGCACGCCGTGCGACATCCAGAGACGTACGACGCGGAGCACCTCGCGGCAGATGCCGGTCGGGTCGTTGTCGAAGTTGATCGGGTAGATGTCCTGGTACTTCTTCGGGGGGTTCTCCGCGAAGGCGATGGTGCCGTCGGCGCGGGTCGTGAACCACTCGGGGTGCGAGGTCACCCACGGGTGGTCGGGCGCCGCCTGCAGGGCGAGGTCGAGGGCGACCTCCAGCCCGAGGGATCGGGCTCGGTCGACGAACGCGTCGAAGTCGTCGAAGTCGCCGAGGTCGGGGTGGATCGCGTCGTGGCCGCCGTGCTTCGAGCCGATCGCCCACGGCGACCCGGTGTCCTCCGGGCCGGGCGTCAGGGTGTTGTTCGGCCCCTTGCGGTTCACCTCGCCGATCGGGTGGATCGGCGGCAGGTAGATCACGTCGAAGCCCATGGCGGCGACGGCGTCGAGACGCTTCGCGGCGGTCCGGAAGCTGCCGCTGGTGACCTTGCCGGTCGCCGGGTCCTGGGTCGCGCCCTCGGAGCGCGGGAAGAACTCGTACCAGCTGCCGTGGAGTGCGCGCTGGCGGTCGGCGTACGCCGGGTAGGGGCCCTCCACCGTGACCAGCTCGCGCAGCGGGTTGGCCGACAGCAGGTCGACGAGCTCCGGCGACTGGAGGGCGGCGAGGCGGGCGCCGGTGGGGCGGTCCTGGTCGTCGGCCGCCTCGATGGCGCCGGCGAGGATGCCGTGGCCGTGCCCGTCGGCGGGGTCGAGGTCGGCCTTGACCCGCTCGAGCAGCAGCCGACCCTCGAGGAACATCAGCTCCACGTCGACGCCCGCGGGGATCTTCACGCCCGCGTTGTGCTCCCAGGTCGCCAACGGGTCCGACCAGGCCTGCACCTCGAAGGTCCACGAGCCCTCGGCGTCGGGGGTGACCCATGCGTCGTACCGGTCCGGGACGTCGGCGTGCTTGACCATCCGCACGGGCGGTCGCCGACGGCCGTCGGGACCGGTCAGGACCACCTCGGCGCCGAGCCTGTCATGACCCTCGCGGAAGACCGTGGCGGAGACCGGGAAGGGTTCGCCGACCGTGGCCTTCGCCGGCTGCCGACCGAGATCGACGACGGGCATGACATTCATGACGGGGATGCGACCGACCATGCCACCACACTTTCGGAATCGCCCCGGGCGACGCAAGCCACCGGGGTTCGGAACGACCAACGGGTGGACTCCTCCGAGAGAGCCCACCCGCTGGTCGAGATCGGGGCGGTCGTACCCCGGTCAGGCGTTCAGTACACCTGCAGCTCCGCGGCGTGCACGATCGAGCCGCGGTCCGAGGCCGACTTGCAGTCGGTGTCGTTGAGCGGGTCGGCGTCCTGCTCGCCGGCGTACCCGGCGAAGCCCGTGCACTGGTTCTCCAGCGCGACCAGCCGGATCGCGGCCGCCCTGGTCCGCGGCACCGCGAAGGACCGCAGGGCCAGGTCGGGCGCAACCGGCCGCGGCCGCATCGCCGGGAAGGCGGCGGGGCCGGAGGTGTAGAACCGCTTCCAGGTGGCCTGGGCGGACCGGCAGTGCCGGACACAGGCCTCCAGGGCGAACCTCCGCAGCGCCGTGAAGCGCGACCCGGAGTCGGGGTCCGGGTCGACCGCGAGGGGCACGTCGGTCGGGCTCGCCGGGGCCGGGTTGAGCATCGCGCTGACGTTCACCCGTCGGACCGTGTGGACGCGTCCGGCCAGGTCGACGGTGACGAAGGGGTGCGTGGCGTCGACGTTGCTCTCGCTCGCACCACCCCAGGCGGTCCGCTCGGTGCCGTCGATCAGGGCCCCGGGGTTGAGCGAGCCGCTGCTCGAGCCGAGCACCTTCGCCCCCGCCTTGCTCGCCGCGAGGTTCTTCGGGGCGTGCACCCGCACGGTCCGGTGCTGGCCCGGCCGCACGGTCAGGGTGAACCGCTCGAAGCCGCGCTTCGGGGACGCGAACAGCAGCCGGTGACGCCCGGGCACGAGACGGAGGGTGTTGTCGAGCTTCGTCCTCCGGGACGTGTCCGCCACCGGGGTGGCCCGCGCCTCGTAGCGGCCGACGTACACCTTGCCGGGCCCGGGGGCCTTGACGGTGACCGTCGCGTTGCGCGCCCTCGGCGAGGCGAAGCTCGGCGTCGGGTCACCCGAGTCGGCGTTCGGCGTCGAGGCGCCTCGGCCCATGCCGCGACGGGCGAACGCGTCCCACATGACCGTCAGGTCCTTGCCGCCGAACCGCATCCGGTCGGCCGCGAGCATGGCGTCGCGGGCGTCGAGCATGGAGGTCGCGCCCTGCTGCAGCAGGAAGGCGTCGAACACCAGCTGGATCCACCGCCGGTTGCCCGGGCACTGGTTCGGGGGGAGCGGGGTGCTGCTGGTGCCGGCCTGCGCGCACCGCAGCTGGAGCCGCTTGTCGGTGTACGGGTACTTCGCGTTCCACTTCTGCACCAGCGCCTGGCGCACCTGCCACTGGGTGCCGTTCCAGATCTCACCGTCCGCGTGGACCTCGACGCCGGTGCTGTCGAACCCGTAGTCGGAGTAGTTCAGGGGGTTGCGGTTGATCGGGTAGTCGCGGATGCCGGCCTTGCGGTTGCCGGTGGCGTACGGGCCGACCACCCACGGGTTGGTGCCGGTGGAGTAGCCGTGGCTGAACATGTACTCCGCGGCGGTGAGGTCGCCCCAGGACTCGCCCATGGCCCCACCCTGCTCGGAGGTGATCCCCTCGTCGGGGCCGCCGATCATCCGGTTGCTGATCGCGTGGGTGTACTCGTGGCCCACCACGCTCATGTCCAGGGCGCCGTCGGTGCAGGGCGAGTAGAACGCGCCGGCGATGGGCTGGAAGAGGTACTGGTTGGTGATGCCCGGGGTGCCGTCCTGCAGGGTGATCTGGTTGGCGTTGTCCCGGCCGAGGTGCGACGGCGCCCCACCGTCGATCGCGCCGGCCTGGGCGTTGCCGGTCTCGAAGTCGCCTGCGACCCCGCCCCGGCCCAGGTTGTCCTGCTGCATGTTGTAGTTCGCCTCGGTGAAGCCGAGGTAGTAGGAGTAGTCGTGCATCCGGTTGTGCGCGACGAACAGGTTGGTCACGGACTGGTTGATGTCGTTGCCGCCCGGCCGCAGCTGGGTCGGGTCGCAGCCGGAGTTGTTCCACGCGTCGGTGAACTCCTGGGTGTACTCACGGGTCGGCGAGACCGGCGCCTGCAGCGTGCCGCCGGGGCTGTCCGGGCTCAGCCACGCCTCGTGGGTGTTGGCGTTGTTGCCGACCGTGGTGAGCGTCGGCTGGCCGGTCTTCACGACCGTGTCCCACGGGCCGGGGGCGGCGACGTTGGCGAAGGGGCCGGTGGGCGTCGTGCAGCTCGCGACGGCCGTCCAGCAGCCGACGACGCTGTTCCGCGGCGCGCTGTCGGGCGACCAGTCCAGGCTCGGGTTGGCGGTGAAGTAGCGCCACAGCGGGGCCGGGAGGGCGGTGTCGGTCCCGGGGCTCGCGACGTCGCTCGAGGTGACCGTGACGGCGTAGTTGAACGGCGGCAGCAGGGGAGTGGTCGGGTCGTCGAACGGGCAGACCTGGACGGCGTACTTGCCGGCCGGGATCGAGTCGGCGGTGTACGACGCGGTCTCCGGGCTGGTGGCGAGGTCGCCGGACGCCAGCAGCTCACCCTGCGGGCCGAACAGCTTGACGACGATGTCGTCGGCGGCGTTGGCCATCACCGCGACGGCGTCGAGGCGGCGGGTCTGGTCGTCGGCGAGCTCGAACTCGTGCCGCGGGCCGCAGTCGGTGGCGGTGGTCTCCCCGGGGAACGGGTGGACGTCGTTCTCGTTGTCGACGCGGTCCTGCAGGTGCAGCACCGAGCCGTCCCGGGCGTCGACCATCGCCGTCCAGGCGAGGGCCGAGCCCCGCGCGACGTCGAGGACGTTGGTCTCGAAGACCGGCCGGACCGAGCCATCGGCCAGAGCGAGGGCCCGGAGCCGGACCTGCTGCTCCTGCGCCAGGCCGGGGACCGAGAACCGGGTCCAGCCCCCGGCGACCTCGGGGTCGACACCGTCGAGGGCGCCGGGGTCGAGGGGCAGGTCCACCGCCTCCGCCGCCGCCCGCCAGGCCTCGAGCGGGCCGAGGGTGGCGGTGGCGGGGGTGCCCGTCGTCCTCGTCAGGGACGAGGACACGTAGGCGATCCGGCCGTCGGCGACGCCGACGGTGACCATGCTGTCGAGCGCCGGCGTGAGGTCGCCGAACCGCTGCCGGAAGAGGACGGCGTGTGCATCGCTCTGCGCGAGGCGCTGGTCGTTGACGAGGTCCAGACCACCGAGCGCGTCCGCGGTGAGGCCGAACACGTCGGCGTGCGCGGTGAGCCACGCCCGGGCCGCCTCGACCGGGTCGCCGGAGGTGGCGGCGCCGAGGCTGCCGTCCGCGGGCAGCAGCGAGGAGGGCGTGCCGAACTGGTTCCAGCGCACGTCGACGGCGCCGAGGCCGGCGGCCGCCTCGCGCTGCGCGAGCGACGGCAGCGCCGTGCCCCGCAGGTCCTGGTCCGCCGGGCCGGGGAGCGGGTCCCCGGGCGTCACCGGCGTGGTCGGGCCGGCCGCAGGTGCGGGTCCGGCGGCGAGGGCGGGGAGCTGGGCCGGGCCGGTGACCAGGGTGGCGGTCAGCGCGACGGCGACAAGAGCGGCGAGTCGGCCGCGGCGCACGGGGCGGGTCGTCATGTGCCGGACAACGCCGTTGGGGTGGGGTTCGTTATGCCGACATCACCTGGTCACGGTTTCGTCAAGGCTTGGATCGATCCAAGAATTAGCGCTACCGTCCTCGGGTGCGTGCAATTCGACGATTCACGGTCCGGCCCGTCCTCCCCGCGGCACTCGCCGCCCTGGGGGACCTTGCCGGCAATCTCAGGTGGTCCTGGCATCCGGAGACGCAGGACGTCTTCGCGGCCGTCGACCCGGTCCTGTGGGAGTCGACCGGGCGGGACCCGGTCAAGCTGCTGGGGGCCGTCGGCCGGGCCCGGCTCGAGGAGCTGGCCTCCGACGAGGCCTTCCTCGGGCAGCTGGCCGCCGCGAAGGCGGACCTCGACGCCTACCTGAGCGGTGACCGCTGGTTCCAGCGCCGCCAGGCCCACGAGGGCCCGCGGGCGGTGGCCTACTTCTCCCCGGAGTTCGGCATCACCGCGGTGCTGCCGCAGTACTCCGGCGGCCTCGGCATCCTCGCCGGCGACCACCTCAAGGCCGCCAGCGACCTCGGCGTGCCGATCACCGGCGTCGGCCTCCTCTACCGGCACGGCTACTTCGAGCAGGCCCTCTCGCGTGAGGGCTGGCAGCAGGAGACCTACCCGGTCCTCGACCCCGACGGCCTGCCCATCTCGCTGCTGCGCGAGAAGGACGGCACCCGTGCCCTGATCTCCATCTCCCTGCCCGACGGCCCCGACCTGCTGGCCCGCATCTGGGTGGCCAGCGTCGGCCGCGTGCCGCTGCTGCTGCTCGACTCCGACGTCGAGGGCAACCCCGAGCACTACCGCGACGTGACCGACCGCCTCTACGGCGGCAACAGCGAGCACCGCCTGCGCCAGGAGCTGCTGCTCGGCGTCGGCGGCGTGCGCGCGCTGCGCGTCTACTCCCGCATCACCGGCGCCCCGGCTCCGGAGGTGTTCCACACCAACGAGGGCCACGCGGGCTTCCTCGGCCTCGAGCGGATCCGCGAGCTGACCGTCGAGGAGGGCGGCCCGAAGCTCGACTTCGACACCGCCCTCGAGGTCAGCCGTGCCTCCACGGTCTTCACCACCCACACGCCCGTCCCCGCCGGCATCGACCGGTTCCCGCGGACGCTCGTCGAGCAGTACTTCAGCGACGCGGGCGCCACCCCGGGCGTCCCGATCGAGCGGATCCTCTCCCTCGGCTCCGAGGACTACGACGGCGGCGACGCGTCGGTCTTCAACATGGCCGTCATGGGCTTCCGCCTCGCCCAGCGCGCCAACGGCGTCTCGCTGCTGCACGGCCACGTCAGCCGCGGCATGTTCAACGGCCTCTGGCCGGCCTTCGACGAGGCCGAGGTGCCGATCGGCTCGATCACCAACGGCGTGCACGCCCCGACGTGGGTCGCCCGCGAGGTGTTCGAGCTGGCGGTGGCGCACGGCGCCGACCGCGAGAGCGACGACCCGGACGCCTTCCTAGGAGTCGTCGACAAGATCCCCGGTGCCGACATCTGGGCTGTCAAGCGCCAGCTGCGCGAGCACCTGGTGGCCGACGCCCGCCGGCGCCTGACCCGGTCGTGGGAGAAGCGCGGTGCGGCCAAGGCCGAGCTCGGCTGGATCGAGAACGCGCTCGACCCCGACGTGCTCACCATCGGGTTCGCCCGCCGGGTGCCGTCGTACAAGCGCCTGACGCTGATGCTGCGCCACCCCGACCGGCTCAAGAAGCTGCTGCTCGATCCCGAGCGCCCGGTGCAGCTGGTCATCGCCGGCAAGTCGCACCCTGCCGACGACGGCGGCAAGAAGCTGATCCAGGAGATGGTGCGCTTCGCCGACGACCCCGAGGTCCGGCACCGCATCGTGTTCCTGCCCAACTACGACATCGCGATGGCCCAGCCGCTCTACCCCGGCTGCGACGTCTGGCTCAACAACCCGCTGCGCCCCTACGAGGCGTGCGGCACGTCGGGCATGAAGGCCGCCCTCAACGGTGGTCTGAACCTCTCCATCCTCGACGGCTGGTGGGACGAGTGGTACGACGGCAACAACGGCTGGGCGATCCCGTCCGCCGACGGTGTCGAGGACCCCGACCACCGTGACGACCTCGAGGCGAACGCGCTCTACGACCTCATCGAGAACGAGATCGCGCCGCGCTTCTACGACATCGACGGCGAGGGCGTCCCCACCCGCTGGCTGGAGATGGTCCGCCACACCCTGAAGTCGCTCGGCCCCAAGGTGCTGGCGACCCGCATGGTGCGCGACTACGTGCGCCAGCTGTACGCACCCTCCGCCGGCATCGCCCGCCAGCTGAACTCCGACTACCACGGTGCCGCCGAGCTGGCCGCCTGGAAGAAGAAGGTGCGCACCGGCTGGGAGGGCGTCCGGGTCGAGCACGTCGAGAGCAGCGGCGTCACCGACGCTCCCGAGGTCGGCGACGTGATGAGCGCCCGCGCGTTCGTGGCGCTCGGCGACCTCTCGCCCGAGGACGTCGCGGTGCAGCTGGTCCACGGCCGCATCGACAGCGAGGACCGTCTCACCGACGTCGTCGTGGACTCCCTGCACGTCGCAGAGAGCTACGAGGGCGGCCGGCACCGCTTCGACGGGGACGTCGTCCTCGACCACAGCGGCGCCTTCGGCTACACGGTCCGCGTGATCCCGCGCAACGACCTGCTCACCTCGCCCGCCGAGCTGGGGGTCATCGCCCTGCCGTAGTGGGTGGCTGAATCACCGGTGCACCGGTGACTCCTGACGTTCTCAGCCGTTGCAACACCTGAGAACATCAGGGACTGGCTGAGAAGAGCTGCTGGAGTGACGCACGAAGGCCGGCCGGACCTCATGGTCCGGCCGGCCTTCGTCGTACGTCGGGGTCAGCCGACCTGGTCGACGAACTCCGTGGTGTAGGTCTTCGACAGGTCGATGTCGTCCTTCTTCGCCTTCACGGTGTCGCTGAACGTGCCGAGCACGTCGAGCACGGTCTCGGGGCCGCCCTCAGGCATCCGGCCGTCGGTGGTGAACATCGGCGAGGAGTCCTCGATCGACTGCTCGTACAGCGCGGGGTCGCCGCCGTTGTAGTCGGTCGGCATCTTCGCGGCGATGTCGGCGGCGTCGTGCTCGCTGATCCACTGCATCGTGTGGGAGAAGGCGTTGACCAGCTTCTGCACGGTCTCGGGGTTGTCCTCCACGTAGCCGCAGTCCATGTACATCGAGGCGGCCGGGTAGAGCCCGCCGAGCGCCTTGCGGGTGCCCTCCTCGGTGCGCATGTCGACCAGCACCTTGCCCAGGCCCTTGGAGACCGCCGTGGCGATGGTCGGGTCGGTGGTCATGCCGGCGTCGATGCCGCCGTTGGACAGCGCGGCGAGGAACGTCGAGCCGGCACCGGCGGTGACCGTCGTGTAGTCGGAGGTCTCGAGCCCGTTCTTCGTGGCGAGGTACTGCGTCAGGTAGTCGGTCGACGAGCCGGGGGAGGTGACCCCGAGCTTCTTGCCGCCGAAGTCCCCGGCGCCGGTGAGGGTCTCGGCGGCGTCGGTGGCGACCACCTCGGCCTCGCCCGGCACCTTCGCCAGCTGGACGACGCTCTCGATGCACTTGCCCTGTGCCTGGAGCGTGATCGTGTGGTCGTAGAAGCCGACGACGCCCTGCACCTTGCCGGCGACCAGGACGGTCTCGGCGCTGGCGCCGGACGGCTCGGTGAGGAGCTTGACGTCGACGCCCTCGTCGTCGAAGTAGCCGAGCTGCTGGGTGAGCATGGCGGGCAGGTAGATCACCTTGTCGATGCCGCCGACCATGATCGTGACCTTCGGGCGGCCACTGGCCCCGTCGCCGCTCTCGGCGCTGGCGCCGCTGCTGCGGCAGCCGGCGAGCGAGGTGGAGGCAAGGGTGACGGTGGCGAGGGCGACGGCGATGCGTCGGGCGTGCTGGTGCATGGTGGTGCGCTCCTTCCCGGGCGGGAGCCCGGACGGACGGGTGTGGGTGTGGGTGAAGTGGGAAGGGAAGGTCAGAGGCCGGCGGCCTGGCCGCTCGCGGGCGGGCGCCACGAGGTCAGCCGCAGCTCGAGCCGGGTGATCAGCCACTCGGCGACCAGCGCCAGCACGGTGGTGATCAGCATCCCGGCGTAGATGCCGGCGGCGTCGAAGTTGCCCTGCGAGTGGTTGATGAGCAGGCCGAGGCCCTTCTCGGCGCCGGTGTACTCACCGACGATGGCGCCGATCAGCGCGAAGCCGAAGGCCACGTGCATGCTGGCGAGGATCCACGACGTGGCGCTGGGCAGGATCACCGAGCGCATCATCGCCCAGCGGCCCGCGCCGAGGATGCGGGCGTTGTCGACCAGGACCTTGTCGACCTCGCGGGCGCCCTGGAAGGCGTTGAAGAACACTGCGAAGAAGACCAGCACGAACGCCGTCGCGACCTTCGACGACATCCCGAGGCCGAACCAGATGACGAACAAGGATGCGAGCACGATGCGCGGGATTGCGTTCGCGCCCTTGATGAACGGCGCGAGCACGTCGGCGACGAACCGGCTGCGCCCCAGAACGACGCCCAGCACGACGCCGGCGAGGGTGCCGATCACGAAGCCGAGCACGGCCTCCTCGAGGGTGACCGCGATGGTGCCCCAGATGGAGCCCTGCGAGCTGCCCTCGGTGAACCAGATGACGAGCTTGTCCCAGATCTGGCTGGGCATCGAGTAGTAGAACGGGTCGATCACCGTGCGGGCGGCCAGCTCCCAGGAGCCCAGCCAGACCACGATCAGCGCGATCCGGACGGCGTGGGTGAGCAGGGTGCGGCGCGACGTACGACGTCGCCGCGGTGCGGGCGTCTCGGCGGGCGCGGGTGCGGTGGTCGGCCCGGCGGGGGCCTGGACGTCAAGCGACACGGGACGCTCCTCTCGTGCGGGTGATCTCGACTTCCTCGCGCAGGCTGTCCCACACCCGCTTGTAGAGGTCGATGAACTCGGGGGTCAGGCGGATCTCCTCGACCCGGCGGGGGCGGGGGAGGTCGATGTCCACGACGTCCTTGACCGTGGCCGGCCCGGCTGTCATGACGACCACCCGGTCGGCGAGCGTGATCGCCTCGGTGAGGTCGTGGGTGACGAACACGCAGGCGGCGCCGGTGCCGGACCAGAGCCGGAGCAGCTCGTCCTGCATCAGCTCCCGGGTCTGGACGTCCAGCGCGCCGAACGGCTCGTCGAGCAGCAGCAGCGAGGGCTCGGTGATCAGCGTCTGGGCCATCGCCACGCGCTTGCGCATGCCGCCGGACAGCTGGTGGGGGAACCGGTCCTCGAAGCCGGCCAGGCCGACCCGCGCGATCCAGTCGCGGGCCTTCGTGTTGGCCTCCGCCTTGGAGGCGCCGCGGTAGCGCAGCCCGATGGCGACGTTGTCGAGGACGTTCTTCCACGGCAGCACCGCGTCGGCCTGGAACATGTAGCCGACGCCGTCGGGGATGCCGGAGACCGGGCTCCCGTGGACCTGGACGGTGCCCTCGGTGGCCGGCTCGAGGCCGGACACGAGGGACAGTGTCGTGGACTTCCCGCAGCCGGTGGGGCCGACGATCGAGACGAACTCGCCCGGCGCCACGGCGAGGGTCACGTCGCGGAGGGCGGTGAAGGCGCCGCCGCTCTTGGTCGGGAAGCGCTTGGTGGCGGCGCGCAGCGAGATCGCCGGCGGGCCTGCGCTCGCCGCACCCGGGGGGTGGGGCGTGGAGGTGATCTGGGTCATGGCGCAGGACCGTATGAGCGAGTGACGGCCGTCACCATCCTTGTGCTGCTTGTGGCCGATCCCCGCACAAAAGACGTTCTGCGCGTTGTGCTCACGCGGTCCCGGGCGTCCTACAGTGACCGGGTGCGCAGCCCCCTCCGAGCGGCCCCCGAGGCGCTCCGCCGGCGCCCCCGGCTCGCTCTCAGCACCCAGGCGATCGTCGCGCTCACGCTGCTGCTGGTCGTGGTGGTGCTCGGGTCCCTGGCTGCGTCGACCGCGGTGCTGCGCGACGACCTGGAGAAGCAGTACGAGCAGCGGGCGCTCGCGATCGCGCGCAGCATGGCGTCCTCGCCGGGCCTGGCGCGGAGGGTGGCGCGGGGGCGGCCCACCGTGGAGGGGCCGGTCCAGCGCGAGGCCGAGCGGGTGCGCAACGCCACGGGCGCGCTCTATGTCGTCGTCACCGACGACGCCGGCATCCGCTTCAGCCACCCGACGCTGGCCAACATCGGCAAGCCGGTCAGCACCAGCCCGGACGAGGCGCTGGCGGGGCACGAGGTGGTCAAGATCGAGCGGGGGACGCTGGGTTACTCCGCGCGCGGCAAGGTGCCGCTGCGTGACGAGGCGGGCGCCGTGGTGGGCGAGGTCAGCGTGGGCATCGCGATCTCGGAGCTGGACCGGGAGACGCACAAGCTCGTGGTGCTGCTCGGCCTGGTGGCGCTGGGGCCGCTGGCGGTCGGTCTGGCCGGCGCGGTGCTGCTGGGGCGCCGGCTGCGTCGGACGACACTGGGGCTCGAGCCGGAGGAGATGGCCGACCTGGTCCGCGAGCACGCGGCGGTGCTCGGTGGGGTCCGGGACGGCGTGCTGGGCGTCGACCCGGACGGGAGGATCACCGTGGGCAACGCCGAGGCGGCCCGGCTGCTGGGCTGTGACCTGCCCCGGGGGGCAGCGCTCGCCGACACCGGAGCAGGCCCCGAGGTGCTCGCCCTCCTCGACGAGGAGCCGCCCCCGACGGGAGCGCTGCGGGTGCTCGGCGGGCGGGTCGTCCTGGTGACCCGGCTGGCGGTGCGCCGCGACCGGCGCGACCTGGGCACGGTCCTGACGCTGCGCGACCGCACCGACCTCGACGAGCTGGGCCGCGAGCTCGAGGCGACCCGCGCACTCACCGACGCGCTGCGCGCGCAGGCCCACGAGCACAGCAACCGGCTGCACACCCTGACCGGGCTGCTCCACCACGGCGACCTCGCCGAGGCGGGGGAGTACCTCTCCGGTCTGAGCGAGTCCAGCACCTGGGTGTCCGGGGTCGACGACCCCTACCTGGCGGGCCTGCTCGCGGCGAAGTCCGCGGCCGCGTCCGAGGCGGGCGTGGCGCTCTCGGTGTCCGACGCCAGCTGGGTGGAGGGCCGGCTGGCGCACCCGCTGGACACGGTGACGGTCGTCGCCAACCTGCTGGACAACGGGATCCGCGCCGCGGCCGAGGGGGTGCGCGAGCCCCGCTGGGTCGCGGTGACCCTGCTCGGCGACGGTGCCGACCTGGTGGTCCACGTCGTGGACAGCGGCGACGGTGTTTCGGAGGCGCACGCGGGCCAGCTGTTCGACCACGGCTTCACGACCCGGCCCGGCGACCTGCCGGGCCACGGCCTGGGACTGGCCCTGGCCCGGCACACGGCGCGGGCACACGGCGGCGACGTACGCCTGGTCGACGGCGGCGGCGACGGCCACGGGGCTGCGTTCGAGGCCCGGCTGGGCGCGGCGCTCGCCGGCCGGGAGGCACGAGAGGAGGGGCTCACATGAGCACAGGTTCCATCCGGGTGCTGGTCGTCGACGACGACTTCCGGGTCGCGCGGCTGCACGCGTCGTACGTCGCGGCCGCCGACGGGTTCGAGGTCGTCGGGACGGCCCACACCGCGGCCGACGCCGTGCGCCTCGCCGAGGAGCTGCGGCCCGACCTCGTGCTGCTCGACGAGTACCTCCCCGACACGAACGGCTCGGAGATCCTGCGCCGCCTCGACGCGGCCGTGCTGATGGTGAGCGCGGCCGAGGACTCCGAGGCGGTACGCCGCGCGCTGGCCGCCGGCGCCGTGAACTACGTGCTCAAGCCGTTCCCGCCCTCGGTGCTGGTCGAGCGGCTGGTCGCGTTCGCACGGTTCTGGAACCTGCTGGGCGCCGGTGCCCACCTGGACCAGCCGGCGGTCGACCGGGCGCTGCAGGCGCTGCGGATGGCCGACTCCCCGGTGGCCTCGGCGCGCAAGGGCCGCTCGCCGGTGACCTCCGAGGCGATCGTCGAGGTGCTGCGCGCCGCCACCGACGCGGTCACCGCGATCGAGGTGGCCGAGGCGACGGGCGTCTCGCGGGCGACCGCCCAGCGCTACCTCTCCGACCTCGCCCGCGACGGCCATGTGCGGCTGACCCTGAGGTACGGCACGACCGGTCGGCCCGAGCACTGCTTCGAGTGGCTGGGCCGCAGGGACTGAGCCCGCTCAGGTCTCCCGCAGCACCAGCACCGAGCGGGAGTCGAGGGAGAAGCGGTCGCCGACCTTGACGGGGGTGCCGAGGGGCAGCTTGAAGTCGGTGGACAGCACGACCTCGCCGGACTGCACCCAGGTCTGCTCGGGGATCTCGATGCGCACCGGCCTGGCCCCGGAGTTCAGGTAGATCAGGAACGACTTGTCCACCTGCTGCTCGCCGCGGGGCCCGGGTGAGCGCAGCGGCGCCCCGGACACGAACATGGCCACCGCGGAGAGCTGCTCGTCGTGCCAGTCGTCACCGGTCATCTCGCGGCCCGACGGGTGCAGCCAGGCCAGGTCCTTGGGGCCGCCACGAATCGCCGGCCGCCCCTCGAACCAGTGCCGCTGGCGCAGCGCGGGGTGCTCGCGGCGCAGCCGCAGCGCGGCCTTGGTGACCTCGTAGACGTCGAGCCAGGCGTCCTCGGGTCGCCAGTCGATCCACGACACCTCGTTGTCCTGGCTGTAGGCGTTGTTGTTGCCCCGCTGGGTGCGGCCGCGCTCGTCGCCGGCGGTGATCATCGGCACCCCGTTGGACAGGCACAGCGTGGCCATCAGGTTGGCGGCCTGGCGCCGCCGCAACGACACGATCTCGGCGTCGTCGGTCTCGCCCTCCACCCCGTGGTTCCACGAGTGGTTGTTGTCGGTGCCGTCGCGGTTGTCCTCGCCGTTGGCCTCGTTGTGCTTGTGGTCGTAGGACACCAGGTCGCGCAGCGTGAAGCCGTCGTGGGCGGTCACGAAGTTCACGGAGTTGTACGCCGACCGGCCGTCGTCGGCGTACAGGTCCGAGGAGCCCGCGAGCCGGGTCGCGACGGTGCGGATGCCGGAGGAGCGGCCGCGCCAGAAGTCGCGGATCGTGTCGCGGTACTGGTCGTTCCACTCGACCCACGGGGGTGGCATCCGGCCGACGAGGTAGCCGTCCATCGAGGCGTCCCACGCCTCGGCGACGAGCTTCACGTGCCGCAGGATCGGGTCCTGGCCGATCGCGACCAGCAACGCGCAGTGCATGTCGATGTCGTAGCCGGTGCGGGTGAGCGCCGACATCAGGTCGAAGCGGAAGCCGTCGACGTGCATCTCGGTGACCCAGTAGCGCAGCGAGTCGAGGATCATCCGCAGCGCCAGCGGGTTGGAGGTGTCGACGGTGTTGCCGCAGCCGGTGACGTCCCAGTAGGTGTCGTCGAAGGCCAGCACGGACGTCTTCTTGTCACGCTGGGGGAGGACACGTCGATAGAAGCCGCGGTCGTCGAGCCCGCGGAACGACAGGGTCGGCCCCTCGACGCCGGCCTCGGCGGTGTGGTTGTAGACGACGTCGAGGATCACCTCGAGGCCGGCCTCGTGGAAGGCCTTGACCATCTGCTTGAACTCGGTGACCTGCTGGCCGCGGTCGCCGGACGCGGCGTAGGCGTTGTGCGGCGCGAAGTAGCCGATCGAGTTGTAGCCCCAGTAGTTCGAGGTCCCGCGGGCGACCAGCGCGGTCTCGGACACGAACTGGTGCACGGGCAGCAGCTCGACGGCGGTGACGCCCAGGTCGCGCAGGTAGTCGGTGACCGCGGGGGTCGCCAGCCCGGCGTACGTGCCCCGCAGGTGCTCGGGCACCCTGTCGTGCAGTGCGGTCATGCCCTTGACGTGCATCTCGTAGATCACGGTGTCGCGCCAGCGGCGGCGCATCGGGGTGTCGTCGCCCCAGTCGAAGGTGTCGTGGACCACCACGCTGCGGGGGACGTACGGCGCGGAGTCCTCGAGGTTGGGCTCGTTCGGGCTGCCCTGCACGTAGCCAAAGACGGCGGGGTGCGGGGTGAACGAGCCGGACACGGCCTGGCCGTAGGGGTCGAGCAGCAGCTTGTGGTGGTTGAACCGCAGCCCCTCGCTGGGCCGCCACGGCCCGGCGACCCGGTAGCCGTAGCGGGTGCCCGGCGCGATGCCCGGGAGCGCGCCGTGCCAGATGCCCAGGGACCGCTCGGTGAGCTGGTGACGGGTCTCGACGTCGTCCTCGTCGAACAGGCAGACCCAGGCCTGCGTCGCAGCCGGCGCGTAGACGGCGAAGTTCGTCGACTCCTCCGACCAGTCCGACCCCAGTGGGTAGTTGCGGCCGGGCCACACCAGCGCCTGCTGCCCCAGGTGGCTCCACATTCCGGGTATCACCCGGCTCATTGTCCACGATCGAGGCCGGGGTCCGACGGGACGACCACCTGTGAATAATGCCGGGGTGGGTGCGCCGGTCGCGCCCGATCCGACGAGCGATGAGGTGGAAGACCCGATGGGTGAATTCGTGCGGCTCGAGGTCGCCGACGGTGTGGGCACGATCCGGCTGGACCGGCCCAAGATGAACGCGATCTCGGTGCAGGTCCAGGAGGAGCTCCGGGCCGCGGCCGCCGAGGCCACCGAGCGTGACGACGTCAAGGCGGTCGTGCTGTACGGCGGGGAGCGGGTCTTCGCGGCCGGCAACGACGTCAAGGAGATGGCCGACATGTCGCACGTCGACATGGTCAAGCGCTCCGGCCCGCTGCAGTCCGCGGTGACCGCGGTCGCGCGGATCCCCAAGCCCGTGGTGGCTGCGGTGACCGGCTACGCCCTCGGCGGTGGCTGCGAGCTGGCGCTGGCCGCCGACCTGCGCTTCGCCGCCGACGACGCGGTGCTCGGCCAGCCGGAGGTGCTGCTCGGGATCATCCCCGGCGCCGGCGGCACCCAGCGGCTGACCCGGCTGGTGGGCCCGAGCAAGGCCAAGGACCTGATCTTCACCGGCCGCTTCGTGCAGGCCGACGAGGCGCTCGCGATCGGGCTCGTGGACCGGCTCTTCCCGGCCGGGTCCGTGTACGACGAGGCGGTCGCCTGGGCGCGCCAGTTCGCCGGCGCTGCGTCGTACGCGCTGCGGGCGGCCAAGGAGTGCGTGGACCGCGGGCTCGAGGTGGACCTCGAGACCGGGCTGGAGATCGAGCGCATGCAGTTCGCCGGGCTGTTCGCGACCGAGGACCGGACCATCGGTATGCAATCCTTCGTCCAGAACGGTCCGGGCAAGGCCGAGTTCAAGGGGCGTTGATGAAGCGCAGAGCCGAGGTGGACGCGCCGTCCACCAGCAGGGTGACGGTCACGAAGGTCCGGGTGCAGCTGGCCCGCCTCGTGTGGCTCGTCTGCGCGCTGGCCGCGCTCTTCCTCGCGGTGGGCGCGCTACTGGTGGCCCTCGACGCCAACCAGGACAACGCGCTGGTGAAGTTCGTCCTGGAGACCGCCGACAAGCTCGACCTCGGTGTCTTCTCCCGCTCCGACGGGATCAAGGAGTTCACCGGCAAGGACGCCGCGACCAAGAACGCCCTCGTCAACTGGGGCCTGGGCGCCATCGCCTGGCTCGTCGTCGGTCGGGTCCTGGAGCGGCTCATCCGCCCCTGAGGGGGCGTGTGACCCATCCGACGCTGTGACTGACCCCACCGGGGGACCCGTTCCCCGGTGGGTGACCCGCTAGTAACCTCGCCACACACACCGAGTGCACAGGAGGGGCCGTAACGGCCACACCACCATGAACATTGTTGTCTGTGTGAAGTACGTGCCCGACGCCACTGCCGATCGGCAGTTCGAGTCGGACAACACCGTCGACCGCGTGGGCGTCGACGGGCTGCTGTCGGAGCTCGACGAGTACGCCGTGGAGCAGGCCCTGCAGCTCAAGGAGAAGCTGGGCGACGACACCGAGGTCACGGCGCTGACCATCGGGCCGGAGAAGGCCGTCGACGCCGTCCGCAAGGCGCTGCAGATGGGGGCCGACAAGGCCGTCCACGTCAGCGACGACGCGATCGCGGGCTCGGACTACGCCGCGACCTCGCTGGTCCTCGCGAAGGCGATCGAGAAGATCGGCTCGCCCGACGTGGTGATGTGCGGCATGGCCTCGACCGACGCCTCCGGTGGAGTCGTGCCCGCCATGCTCGCCGAGCGGCTCGACCTCCCGCAGGTCACGCTGGCCTCGGTGGTCGAGGCCCAGGGCGACCAGGTCCGGATCAAGCGTGACGGCGACACCGCGACCGAGGTGATCGGCGGCACGCTGCCGATCGTGCTCTCGGTGACCGACCAGTCGGGCGAGGCCCGCTACCCGTCGTTCAAGGGCATCATGGCCGCGAAGAAGAAGCCGCTGGAGACCTGGTCGCTGAGCGACATCGGGGTGGACGCGAGCGAGGTCGGCCTCGACGCCGCGTGGACCGCGGTCGAGGAGACGACCGCCCGTCCGCCGCGGACCGCCGGCGAGATCGTGACCGACGAGGACGGCTCCGGCGCCACCGCGCTGGCCGAGTTCCTCGCCTCCAAGAAGTTCATCTGAGGAGCTGATCGCTGATGTCTGAAGTTCTCGTTCTCATCGACCACGTCGACGGCGCGGTCCGCAAGCCGACGTACGAGCTCCTGACCATCGCCAAGCGGCTCGGCGAGCCGTCCGCGGTCTTCATCGGCGCGGGCGACCAGGCTGCCGAGGTCGCCGAGAAGGTGAAGAAGTACGGCGCCGAGAAGGTCTACGTCGTCGACGACGCGCAGATCAAGGGCTATCTGGTGGCCCCCAAGGCCGAGGCGCTCCAGCAGGTCGCGGAGAAGGCCTCGCCCGCGGCGATCCTGATCCCCTCCTCCGCGGAGGGCAAGGAGATCGGCGCCCGCCTCGCGATCAAGCTGTCCTCGGGCCTGATCACCGACGCCGTCGACGTGCAGGAGGGCGGCGTGGCGACGCAGAGCGTCTTCGCCGGCAACTACACGCTCACCGGCAAGGTCACCCAGGGCACCCCGATCATCACGGTCAAGCCCAACTCGGCCGCGCCCGAGGAGGCCGACGGTGCCGGCACGGTCGAGGAGTTCTCGGTGACTGTCTCGGACGCCGCGAAGAAGGCGCAGATCGTGGCCTCGCAGCCGCGCAAGGCGACCGGTCGTCCGGAGCTGACCGAGGCCGCGATCGTGGTCTCGGGTGGCCGCGGCACCGGTGGTGACTTCGAGCCGATCGAGGGCCTCGCGGACGCGCTCGGCGCGGCGGTCGGTGCCTCGCGTGCCGCCGTCGACTCCGGCTGGATGCCGCACAGCTTCCAGGTCGGCCAGACCGGCAAGACCGTCTCGCCGCAGCTCTACGTCGCCAACGGCATCTCCGGTGCGATCCAGCACCGCGCCGGCATGCAGACCTCGAAGACCATCGTGGCCGTCAACAAGGACGAGGAGGCCCCGATCTTCGAGCTCGTCGACTTCGGTGTCGTGGGCGACCTGCACAAGGTCCTCCCGGCCGCCACCGAGGAGATCAACAAGCGCAAGGGCTGACCCTTCGTCGTACGCCGACCCGTCCAGGACTCCTGGGCGGGTCGGTGTCATTTCGGGGTACGGGTCCGTCGTGAGCGACGTCCCCGCGCGTGCCCGGGGGCCGGCGGTGAGTGGGGCACCGTTTGTCGGGGCGGGACGGTGGCCTGCTCACCGCCCGCGCGCGTGTCCGGGGGCCGGCGGTGAGTCGGGCACCGTTTGTCGGGGCGGGACGGTGGCCTGCTCACCGCCCGCGCGCGTGCCCGGGGGCCGGCGGTGAGTGGGGCACCGTTTGTCGGGGCGGGACGGTGGCCTGCTCACCGTTCGCGCGCGTGCCCGGGGGCCGGCGGTGAGTGAGACACCGTTGTGGGGGGCGGGACGGTGGCCTGCTCACCGCCCGCGCACGTGCCCGGGGCCCGGCGGTGAGTGGGACACCGTTTGTCGGGGCGGGACGGTGGCCTGCTCACCGCCCGGGCACGTGCCCGGGGCCCCGCTACTCCTCGAAGTCCTCGTTCGTCCTCCGGCGGCCAGTGCGTCCTCGGCCATGGCTGACGGTTGCCCGCCAGCCATGGCCGGCTAACGGCTCACTTCCCGTAGAAGTCGGGCTCCACGATGTTGCCGACCTGGAAGACCTTCACCTTCCGGTGGCCCTGCCTGTCGGTGCTGATCCGGATCTTGCGCAGGGAGTCGTTGTTGTCGTAGTCCGACTCGATCAGGTCGCGCGTGCCGGAGTACGCCGGGTTCGCCTCCACGGCGATGTAGTAGACGCCGTCCTCGACCTTCTTGAGGGGGAACGCCTGGCCGTAGCGGTACTGCATGTAGGTGTCGCCCGAGCCGGACGCGAGCACCTCACGCACGGAGAGGGCGTCGTGGCCGCCGCACGCGGTCGACAGGTCGGTGTTCTCCGGCTGCCAGTCCGCCCCGTCGACGGTGTAGTCGACGGCGTCGGTGTTCGCCAGGCAGAACGACTGCTTGGTCGAGACGACGGCCTCGGTCTTGTCCTTGTTCAGCAGGCGGTACCGCGCGAAGTCCTCGAAGTGCCAGTGCTGGTGGTTCTGCGCGTGCCAGTGCATCTCGCCGACCTGCTGGTAGCCGGTCTGGTTGCCGTCGGTGTCGAAGAAGTACTGGTAGGCGTCCATGTGGTCGCCGTCCTCGCTGCGGTAGCCGTCGACCACCATCGGGCTGGTGCCCGCGTTCCACACCGTGGCGGCGAACCGCAGCGCGGTGCCCTTGCGGTTGAGGCCGATGCCGAACGCCGGGAGCGAGCGCAGGTCGGGCGTCGGGCCGGTGGTGTCGCCACCGGACTCGCCCTGGGGGGCCCGGGCTGCCGGCTTCGCGACCGCACCGGGGCGCGGTGCGGCGGGCCGGTAGTCGCCCTCCGTCTCCTTCTTCACCACGAGCCGGGTCGTGGCCTTCGCGTCCGTGGCGGCGATCCCGAAGAAGTCGGCGTAGGCCGGCGCGATCTTCGCGGTGACGTCGTACTTGCCGGGCTTGAGCTCGTAGGAGTTCTCCCACTCGGGCAGCAGCGGGCTGGCGTAGCCGGCCTCGATGCCCATCACCGAGCCCAGGGTGTAGGGGTTCCACGGGCAGCTGGTCGGGTACGCCGAGCGGGCGGGCGCGTCCGGGCGGACCCGCTGCGCGTTGTAGCCGTTCAGGCAGCCGCTGAGGTCCATCTTCGCGACCCGCTTGCCGGTGTCGACCCGGCGCACGGTGATGCCGGCGAAGCCGGTCAGACCGGTGAAGTCCGCCATGGCGAGCTCCTCCGGCAGCACCTGGGTGCCCGTCGGGGAGTGCCACTCGCTGACGATCGGTGCGTCGTACGACGCCCGCGTCGAGTAGATCTCGAACGGGTCGGTGGGGGCGATCAGGCGAAGGCCGAAGTCGGTCCAGACCTGGCCCTCGTAGGAGTAGGCGACGACCTTGCCGGGCGCCCACAGGGTGAGGGGCGAGCCCTCGGCGGCCGCCGAGGGGGTGGCGTCGGCGGAGGTGGTGACGGCGGGGACCGCGAGTGCGAGCGCGGCTGCGACCCCGAGGGCGCGGGCGCCGGGGCGCCAGGAATGACGGAGCACGAGGTGTCCTTACGAGACGGCGGGTGAGAGAAGTCCTGCGGAGCGTATGACGCAACGAACGACGATTTGGTTGCCTTCGCCTCGAGACGCGCCGAACTGTGACCTCCGGGAGTCCTACGCTCGGAGGCATGGGACGAGACAGTGCACCGGACAGCACCCAGCACGACGTCCTCGAGGCGGCCCGGCGCGCCCGGGCGGCGAGCCACGGACTGGCGCTGGCGACCCGGGCGCGCAAGGACCGGGCGCTGCACGTGATGGCGGACGCCCTGCTCGCGGCAAGCCCCGGGATCCTGGCCGCCAACGCCGAGGACGTCGCCCGCGCCGAGGAGGGCGGCACCCCACCCAACATCGTGGACCGGTTGCGGCTCACCGACGAGCGGCTCGCCGGCATGGCGCTGGGCCTGCGCGACGTCGCCGGGCTGCCCGACCCGGTGGGGGAGGTGGTGCGCGGCAGCACCCTGGCCAACGGGTTGGAGCTGCGGCAGGTGCGGGTGCCGTTCGGCGTCGTCGGGATGATCTACGAGGCCCGCCCCAACGTCACCGCCGACGCGGCCGGCATCTGCCTGAAGTCCGGCAACGCGGTGCTGCTGCGCGGCAGCTCCAGCGCGAGGAGCAGCAACGCGGCGATCGTCGACGTCCTCCGGGCCGCTGCCGTGGAGGCCGGCCTCGACGCCGACGTCGTCCAGCTCGTCCCGGGCGACTCGCACGAGAGCGTCAAGGTGCTGATGCGGGCGCGTGGGCTGGTCGACGTGCTCATCCCGCGCGGTGGCGCCGGCCTGATCCGCAGCGTCGTGGAGGAGTCCACCGTCCCCGTCATCGAGACAGGCGTCGGCAACTGCCACGTCTACGTCGACGCCCGTGCCGACCTCGACAAGGCGCTGGCGATCGTCGTGAACGCCAAGACCCACCGCACCAGCGTCTGCAACGCAGCCGAGTCGCTCCTCGTCCACCGGTCCGTCGCGGATGCGTTCCTGCCCCGGGTCGTCACGGCCCTGCAGGACGCGGGCGTGACGATCCACGGTGACGGCGCGTTCGCGGCGTACGACGCCGTCCAGCCGGCCACGGACGAGGACTACGCGCAGGAGTACCTCTCCCTCGACATCTCCGCGCGCGTGGTGCCCGACCTCGACGAGGCGATCCGCCACATCAGGCGCTTCTCCAGCCAGCACTCGGACGCGATCGTGACCGAGGACCAGGGGGCGGCCCGGCGTTTCATCGCGGAGGTGGACTCCGCCGCGGTGCTGGTCAACGCCTCGACCCGGTTCACCGACGGCGGGGAGTTCGGGTTCGGGGCCGAGATCGGGATCAGCACGCAGAAGCTCCATGCGCGCGGCCCGATGGGCCTGCCGGAGATGACCTCGACCAAGTACGTCGTCACCGGGGACGGCCACGTGCGCTGAGGCCCGGCGCACACCGGTAGGCTGTCCGCCATGAATCACTGGGTTGTGGGCGCGATCGCCCTGGGCATCCTGCTCTTCATGCTGGTCGGACTCCTCATGTTCGGCGCGGGACGCGAGCACAGCTGAGCACGAACGCCGCCCCGGCCGTCTCCCCGGCGACGGAGGGACGCTCGCCCGGACCCCGTCGGGTGGGGGTCATGGGCGGGACCTTCGACCCCATCCACCACGGCCACCTCGTGGCCGCGTCGGAGGTCCAGGCGTGGTTCGACCTCGACGAGGTCGTCTTCGTGCCGACCGGGGACCCGTGGCAGAAGTCCGACCGTGAGGTCTCCCCGGCCGAGCACCGCTACCTGATGACGGTGATCGCCACCGCCGCCAACCCGCGCTTCAACGTCTCCCGGGTCGACATCGACCGCCAGGGGCCGACGTACACGATCGACACGCTGCGCGACCTGCGCTCCGCCATGCCCGACGCGGAGCTCTACTTCATCACCGGCGCCGACGCCCTCGCCGAGATCTTCACCTGGCGTGACGCGGGGGAGCTCTTCGAGCTCGCCCAGTTCGTGGGCTGCACGCGGCCGGGCTACACGATGGACGCCGCGACCCTCGACTCGATCCCGGCCGACCGGGTCACCATGGTCGAGATCCCGGCGCTCGCCATCTCCTCCACCGACTGCCGGGAGCGCAAGCGCCGCGGGGAACCCGTGTGGTACCTCGTCCCCGACGGCGTCGTGCAGTACATCGCCAAGCACCACCTCTACCCAGGCAAGGACCAGGCATGACCGCCACCGACCACGCCCTCGAGCTCGTCCGCACCGCTGCGCGCGCAGCCTCCGACAAGCTCGCCACCAACATCGTGGCCTTCGACGTGAGCGAGCAGCTCGCCATCACCGACGCGTTCGTGCTGGCCTCCGCGGCCAACGACCGCCAGGTCAAGGCGATCGTCGACGAGGTGGAGGACAAGCTCCGCGAGATCGGCGCCAAGCCGATCCGCCGCGAGGGCGAGCGCGACGGGCGCTGGGTCCTCATCGACTACGGCGAGATCGTCGTGCACGTCCAGCACGAGGAGGAGCGGCAGTTCTACGCCCTCGAGCGGCTCTGGCGCGACTGCCCCGTCATCACGCTGCCCGCCGACGTCGTCTCGCATGAGCGCTGAGGCCCGTCGCCTCGTCCTGCTCCGTCACGGCCGCACCGCCTGGAACCACGAGAAGCGCGTCCAGGGCCAGGCCGACGCCGAGCTCGACGAGACCGGGCACGCCGAGGCGGCAGCCGCGGCCGTGGCGATGGCCGGCCTCCGGTCGTCGGTGCTGTGGTCCTCCGACCTCGCGCGGGCCCGCCAGACCGCGGCGTACGTCGCCAAGGAGACCGGGCTGGAGCCCACCTACGACGATCGCCTGCGCGAGTTCGCGCTGGGGCAGCGGCAGGGTCTCACCCACGCGGAGTACGCCGAGGTGGCGCCGGAGGAGTTCGCGCAGTTCCGCCGGGGTGACTTCGACGTCGTGCTCGGCGGCGAGCGCACTGCCGAGGTCCGCGAGCGGATGGTCGCCGCGGCCGGTGACCTGCTCGACGCGATCAGCCCGGGCGAGGTCGCAGTCGCGGTCTCCCACGGCGCGGCCATCCGGGTCGCCGTCGCCGCCCTCCTCGGCTGGCCCGACCAGGCGCTGCACTCCCTGCACGGACTGGCCAACTGCGGCTGGGTCGAGCTCGGACTCCGCGACGGGGAACCGGTGCGGATGACGGCGTACAACCGTGTCGTGCGCGGCTGACCCACCCCCCGATTTCGCAACCGACGCACCCAGTGGCTAATATTCCACGCGTTGCTCACCGCGGCGGAAGCCGAGGGAAGCGATGGGGCTGTGGCGCAGCTGGTAGCGCACCTGCATGGCATGCAGGGGGTCAGGGGTTCGAGTCCCCTCAGCTCCACCAGACAGAAGGCCGGATCCGGACGGATCCGGCCTTCTGCATTTCCGCCTCCCCCGTCCAGCCCGTGCCGCGACGACGGCTGAGCCCGGCGGCCGGTTGGCGTGGCCGGACAGGATGGCCGTGTGGATCCTGACGAGATCGGTCCCGAGGCGTTCGACCAGCTGGTCCGGGAGGCCCTCGACCAGCTGCCGGACGACGCGCTGCGCCTGGTCGCCGAGATCGCGGTGGTGGTCCGCGAGGAGCCCGAGCCCGGCGAGGCCGGGCCCGGCGTGCTCCTGCTCGGGATGTTCCGCGGCATCGAGCACACGCGGGTCGGCGGCCGGGTCCCCGGCAGCCTGCCCGACGTCATCACGCTCTACCGCCGTCCGATCCTCGCGGTCTGTCGTACGCGCGACGAGGTGGCGCCGAGGGTCCTGAAGGTCCTGGGGCACGAGGTCGGCCACGCGTTCGGCCTCAGCGAGGCCCAGCTGCGCTCCTACGGCTGGTTCTGAGCGTCCACCGGCAGCACCACGGTGACCGTGGTGCCGATCCCCTCGGTGGACTCCAGCTCGACGCTGCCCCGGTGCAGCTCGACGATGGTCCGGGACAGCGCCAGGCCCAGGCCGGTGCCCTGGATCTCGGCCGCGACCGAGAGCGAGGAGCGGAAGAAGCGCGAGAACACCTGCCCCAGCTCCGCCGCGGGGATGCCGATGCCGGTGTCGCTGACGGTCAGCAAGAGGGTGCCACCGGCTCCCGCCCTGACGTCGATGACGACCCGGCCCCCGTCGGCCGTGAACTTGGTGGCGTTCGTCAGCAGGTTGAGCACCACGCGCTCGACCTGCGCCAGGTCGGCGCGGATGGTGGGCAGGCCGGCCTCCCGACGCAGCGCGACGTCGAGCGTGCGGTGCGCCAGGGTCGGTAGCAGGCTGCGGTGACAGTCGGCGACGAGTGCCGCGAGGTCGACGTCGGACAGCTCGAGCCGGACGCCCCCGTCGTCGTACGTCGAGAGCGTGAGCAGGTCCTCGACGAGACGGGTGAGCCGGGCGGCGTTCCGGGAGATCACGTCGAGGCCGCGCGCCATCGATCCCGAGACCTCGCCGAGGGCGCCCTCGGCCATCAGCTCGAGGTAGCCGCTGATGCTGGTCAGCGGGGTGCGCAGCTCGTGGGACACGTTCGAGATGAACGCGTCCTTGGCCCGGTCGAGCTCCTCGAGACGGCGAGCGCGCTCGACCAGCTCCGCCTGGGCGGCCTCCAGCTGCTGCACCGTCAAGTAGAGGTCGGCGGTCGCCTGCTCGCCGATGTCCTCCGCGGCGATCCGGCGGGACCGCTCGCGCTCGAGCTGGCGGCGCAGCCGTGCCAGCTCGTCGAGGTCTCCGGAGGTCTTCGCCGAGCAGCGTCCGGCCGTGGTGGACATGGTGGGGTCACGCCGTGAACGAGGCGGTCAGGACGCAGTGGTCGGCGCCCTCGAGCATGCAGGACGTCTGGGTCACCTCGGCGCGCTGGCCGTAGTGGGTCGCCGCGCCCTCGATCATGCCCATCGCCAGGGCACAGAGCCGCCGCGCGGAGCGGTAGTGGACGACGAGGGTGCCGGGGTCCTGCTCGTCGAACCAGAAGTCCGGCGGCGTGGCCTCGGGGTGCAGCTTGCGGACCTCGGGGTGGATGACGTCGTTGAGCGTGAGCAGGAACGGGCGCACCGACGTGTGGGGCTCGAAGAAGCGCGGGTAGCGCGCGGCCAGGCCGAGCAGCGCGGCGCGTCCGAGGTGCCGGGTCAGGTCGGTCGGACGTACGCCGAGCCGGGTGGAGCCCGCCTGCACGAGCGCCGAGAGGTCGGAGTCCGGGTAGTCGCCCAGGGCGGTCCAGGCGCCGTCCAGGCCGGCGTCCTCGAGCAGCTGGTCCCACACGACGTCGCCGTGCTCGGCGACGACCGCGTCCTCGACGACGTTGAAGATGACGCCCTTCACCGAGCCGAGTCCGTCCCCATGCGACGAGATCCTAGGGCCGGCACGCACGGGCGCCGGCCCTGCCACGCGAGAGAGCCCCGGACGGATCCCGAGGGCAATGGCCACCGGAGGCGGGGGACTAGTCCGCGCCCGGCCGGGAGCCGCCGACCTCCTCCAGCTCCGACCAGTCGACGGTCGCGGTGCGGTCGAGGTACTCCTGCACCCGCCCGGGCCAGTTGGTGGTGATCCGCTCCCCGTCGCGGTACCAGCTGTCGCAGCCCGCCCAGGCGCTGCGGGAGAGGCGCTGCTGCATCTCGCGGTCGTAGGCCTCGGCGACCTCGGGCCGCGCAGCCACCCGCTGCGCCCCGCCGTCTGCGATGCGGCCGACCACCTGGGCGATCCAGCCGGCCTGCGCCTCCATCATCGCGATGATCGAGCTGCCGCCGAGGTTGGTGTTGGGACCGTAGACGCAGAACAGGTTGGGGAATCCGGGCACGGTCAGGCCGAGGTGGGCACGTGCCCCGTCCGCCCAGACCTCGTGCAGGTCGGCGCCGTCGACGCCGCGGACCTCGATCCCGGCGAGGAAGTCGGTCGCGGCGAAGCCGGTGCCCCAGATCAGCACGTCGGCCTCGTGGAGACGACCGTCCGCGGTGCGCAGCCCGGACGGCTCGATCCCGGTGACCCGGTCGGTCACGACGTCGACGTGGTCGCGGTCGAGGGCGGGGTACCAGTCGTTGGAGAACAGCAGCCGCTTGCACCCGATCGGGTAGTCCGGGACGAGCCTGCGCCGCAGCTCGGGGTCGCGCACCTGGCGGCGCAGCTGGAGGCGGAAGGCCGTGCGCAGGAGTGCGGGCAGGGGAGTGGAGAGCCAGGAGTCGCCGCCGAGCGCGGCGTTGAGCTTCTCGGTCACCCAGAACACCGTCCGGCGCTCCGCCGCCTGGGTCCAGGGCAGCCGGCGGAAGAGCGCGTGGTGGCGGGGCCCGTAGGCCTGGTCCGGCTTCGGGACGACATACGGCGCGGACCGCTGGAAGACCGTCATCGCCCCCACCCGGTCGACGATGCCGGGGACGAACTGGATGGCGCTCGCACCGGTGCCCACGACCGCGACCCGCTTGCCGGTCAGGTCGACCTCGTGGCGCCACTGCGCGGAGTGGAACGCGGGGCCGTCGAACGTGTCGGCACCGGGGATCCGCGGCACGACCGGGTTCGACAGCTGGCCCACGGCCGAGATGACGACGTCGGCCTCGAGGGTGTCCCCGTCGCCGGTGGTCACCCGCCAGCAGCCGCGGGAGTCGTCGTGCTCCGCGGCCTTGACCTCCACGCCGGTGCGGACCAGGTCGAGCAGCCCCGCCTCGCCGGCCGCGCGGCGCAGGTAGTCGAGGATCTCGGGCTGAGGACCGTAGCGGCGTCCCCACTCCGGGTTGGGCGCCCACGACCAGGAGTAGAGCGGGGTGGGCACGTCGCACGCGGCACCCGGGTAGGTGTTGTCGCGCCAGACGCCACCCACGTCGTCGGCCCGCTCCAGGATCGTGATGTCGCCGATCCCGGCCCGGCGCAGGGCCTGCGCGACCCCGAGCCCGCCGAAGCCGGCCCCGATGACGACCACCCGTGGTGTGCTCATGGAGCGACGGTAGAACACGTTCCGGAAATGCGGGAGGCGTCCCACAGGGGCATCGGGCGGCGGGCGCCGGTGCGGGTCAGGTGATGGTCATCCCGCCGTCCACCGCGAGCGTCTGGCCGGTGACGTAGCCCGCGGCGTCGGAGGCGAGGAAGACGACCGTGGCGGCCAGCTCGGCCGGGTCGCCCTTGCGGCCGACGGGGATCCGCGGGCCCTGGGACTCCAGGTAGCCGGGCGGGTACTGCTCGGTCATCTCGGACTCGAAGAAGCCCGGGGCGATCGCGTTGACCCGGATGCCCTTGCGACCGGTCCACTGCTGGGCGAGGTCGCGGGTCAGCCCGATCAGTCCGGCCTTCGACGCGGCGTACGCCGCCTGCGGCAGGCCGGCGGTGGTGAGGCCGAGGACGGAGGAGATGTTGATGATGCTCGAGCCCGGTCCCATCACCCGGCCGCAGGCCTGGGCCATCCAGTAGCAGCCGTTGAGGTTGACGTCGATGACCTGCCGGAACTGCTCCGGCGTCTCCTTCGTGGCGGGCACGGCGGTGCCGATGCCGGCGTTGTTCACCAGGATGTCGACCCGGCCGAACTCCTCCATGGCCAGGGCCACGAGGTTGGTGCACGAGTCGGGGTCGGCCACGTCGGTGGCCACCGTGAGTGCGCGGCGACCGGCGGCGTTCACCAGCTGCGCGGTGTCCTCGAGCCGGTCGGCGCGACGGGCGCCCAGCGCGAGGTCGGCACCCGCCTCCGCGAGGCCCCGGGCGAAGGCGACGCCCAGACCGCTGGAGGCACCGGTGACCACGGCCACCTTGCCGTCGAGTCGGAACAGGTCGGGGACACCTCTGTCGGTCATGCCGCGACTGTAGCCACCCGGAGGAGGTTCGGTACGATGGGTGCCATGCGGAGGATCCTGCTCCTTATCTAGCCGCGTCGACACGCACACATCGACGCGGCTGCCCCTCGTGCCCGAGGGGCTTTTTTGTGCCCGGAGCCAGATCACCGACCAGACGTGGGAGAGACGAGATGAGCGAGCAGGCAGCCAGCGCTGGAGACGAGCGTGTCGAGGACGCGCGCGACACCGACGAGCGCGCGACGTACGACGCCGCGGCGGCCGAGACGAAGTGGCGCGCGGTGTGGGACGACCTGCAGCCCTTCCGGGCCGACGACGACAGCCCGCGCGAGAAGAAGTACGCGCTCACGATGTTCCCGTACCCCAGCGGCGACCTGCACATGGGTCATGCCGAGGTGACGGCCCTGCACGACGTCATCGCCCGCTACTGGTGGCAGAAGGGCTACGAGGTCCTGAACCCGATGGGCTGGGACTCCTTCGGGCTGCCCGCGGAGAACGCCGCGATCCGCAACGACGCGCACCCCGCCGACTACACCTACGGCAACATCGCCACCCAGCTGGAGTCCTTCCAGCGGTACGGCGTGAGCTTCGACTGGTCGCGACGCTTCAACACCTCGGACCCGTCGTACTACAGGTGGACGCAGTGGCTGTTCCTGAAGTTCCACGAGAAGGGCCTGGCCTACCGCAAGAACAGCCCGGTCAACTGGTGCCCCAACGACCAGACCGTGCTGGCCAACGAGCAGGTCGTGGACGGCGCCTGTGAGCGCTGCGGCGCCGAGGTCACCAAGCGTGAGCTGACCCAGTGGTACTTCCGGACGACGGCGTACGCCCAGGAGCTGCTGGACTGCCTGGACGACCTGCAGCCCACCTGGTCGGACAAGGTCGTCAACGCGCAGCGCAACTGGATCGGACGCTCCGAGGGCGCCCACGTCGACTTCGTCGTCGAGGGCCGCGAGGAGCCGCTGACGGTCTACACGACGCGTCCCGACACGCTGTTCGGTGCGACGTTCATGGTCGTCGCGGCCGACGCGGCGCTGGCTGCCGAGCTGGTCACCGACGAGCAGCGGCCGGCGCTGGACGACTACCTGGTCGAGGTCCGCAAGGAGACCGAGATCAACCGGCTGTCGACCGACCGGCCCAAGACCGGAGTCTTCCTGGGCGTCCACGCCACCAACCCGCTGACCGGCACCCGGATCCCGGTGTACGCCGCGGACTACGTGCTGGCCGACTACGGCACCGGCGCGATCATGGCGGTGCCCGGGCAGGACCAGCGCGACTGGGACTTCGCCAAGGCGTTCGACCTGCCGATCGTGCGCACCGTCGCGCCGCCGGAGGACTGGGAGGGCGAGGCCTTCACCGGGGACGGGCCCGCGATCAACTCGGCCAACGACGAGATCGACCTGTCCGGCATGGGCGTGGCCGAGGCAAAGTCCACGACGATCGCCTACCTGGAGGGCAAGGGCCTGGGGCGGGGCACGGTCAACTTCCGGCTGCGCGACTGGCTGCTGTCGCGTCAGCGCTACTGGGGCGCACCGATCCCGATCATCCACTGCCCGGTCGACGGCGAGGTGCCCGTCCCCGAGGACCAGCTGCCCGTCGAGCTGCCCGAGCTGCGCGGTGCCGACCTGAAGCCCAAGGGCACCTCGCCACTGGGTGCGGCCACCGACTGGGTCGACGTCAGCTGCCCCAGGTGCGGCGGCCCGGCCACCCGCGACACCGACACCATGGACACCTTCGTGGACTCGTCCTGGTACTTCTTCCGCTACGTCTCGCCGCACGACGACACCCAGGCGTTCGACACCGCGCTGGCCGACGCGTGGGGACCGGTCGACCTGTACGTCGGCGGCGACGAGCACGCCGTGCTGCACCTGCTGTACGCGCGCTTCTTCACCAAGGCGCTGCGCGACATGGGCCTGGTGAGCTGGGACGAGCCGTTCTCGGCGTACCTGTCCCAGGGCAAGGTCATCAACAACGGCCGCAAGATGAGCAAGTCGCTGGGCAACGGCGTCAACCTGGGGGACCAACTCGCGGAGTTCGGGGTCGACGCCGTCCGCCTGACGCTGGTGTTCGCGAGCCCGCCGGAGGACAACATCGACTGGGCGGACGTCTCGCCCGGTGGGTCGGCGCGCTTCCTGCAGCGTGCTTGGCGACTGAGCGGCGACGTCACCAGCGCCCCCGGGGCCGACCCGGCCGGCGGCGACACGGCGCTGCGCAAGGTCACGCACAGGACGCTGCGCGATGCCGAGGTGCTGGTGGAGAGCCACCGGTTCAACGTCATGGTCGCGCGCACCATGGAGCTGGTGAACGCCACCCGCAAGGCGATCGACTCCGGCCCGGGTGGGGCCGACCCGGCGGTGCGCGAGGCCGTCGAGGCGGTGGCGATCCTGCTGTCGCTGGTGGCGCCGTACACCGCCGAGGAGATGTGGGAGCGGCTGGGACACCAGCCCACCGTCGCCCGCGTCGGCTGGCCGACCGTCGACCCGGCGCTGCTGGTCGAGGACGCCGTCACGGCGGTCGTCCAGATCCAGGGCAAGGTCAAGGCCCGCCTGGAGGTCTCGCCCGACATCAGCGAGGCCGACCTGGAGGCACTGGCGATGGCCGACGAGTCGGTGGTCCGCGCCATCGACGGTCGCCCCGTGCGCAAGGTGATCGTGCGCGCGCCGAAGCTGGTCAACGTCGTCGTCTGAGGCCTGTCACTCCTCGCGGAAACCCAGCACCGCGCGGGTCATCCGGTTGCGGGTGTCGAGCAGCTCGTCGAGAGCAGTGGTGAGGTCGTCGGCCGACACGGTGAGAGCCACGTCGGCCGACGACTCGCGATCCGCCGCGAGCACGGCCGCTCGCCTCAGGAGCTCCTTGAGGAACGACGCCGTGACACCGTCGGTGCGGTCGAGCACGTCGTCGAGACGGCCGAGGTCGACGTCGAGGGCGCCGCGGTAGAGCTCGACGAGGCGCCGGCGCGACTCGCGGTCCGGCAGGTCGACGTGCACCGCCTGGTCGACGCGGCCGGGACGTGAGGCCAGCGCCGGCTCGAGCAGGTCGGCCCGGTTGGTGGTGAGCAGGAAGACCACATCGGCATCCTCGTCGAGACCGTCCATCTCGTTGAGCAGCGTGAACAGCAGCGGTGTCTGGCCGCCGTAGTGGTCGCGCTCCTGGGCGATGAGGTCGACGTCCTCGACCACGATCATCGACGGCTGCAGGCTGCGAGCGATCGAGCACGCGTCCCGGATCGCGCCGAGGGTCTCCCCGGTGAGCTCCACGATCGTCGTTCCCACGAGCTCGCTCACGAGGTAGCGGACCGTGTGAGTCTTGCCCACTCCTGGTGGGCCGTACAGGAGCAGGCCTCGCTTGAGGTGCTGGCCGGCGGCACGGAGCCGGTCGCTGTTGCGCGCGACGCCGACGACCTGGCGGCGTACGTCGACGAAGGTGTCCACGGGCAGGATCAGGTCGTCGGCCGTCATGGTGGGCCGTTCGTGGAAGCGCAGCAGCGAGGAGCGCTCCCCGAAGGTGCTGTGGCCGAAGGAGACGACCTGTCCGCGGTAGACGTTCAGCTCGAGGGCGAGCTCGCGCAGCGCCGCCGTCGCCGCCGTCGCGAGGCCGTCCCGGTTGGCGACCGCCTCCACGGAGACCCCCCGCATGTCGCTCTCGGGGTCCGCGCCCCGGACCAGGAGGACGATCCGGTCCGGGCCCTCCTCGACGAGGACGAGCGCCGCCCGCAGGCATTCGCGGGTCTCGCCCGACGGTCCGCTGGGCAGGCTCGCTCGCGTGACGTTGCCGGGGCGCGGCCCGTGGACCTGCTCCGGGCCCGACCCCAGCAGGTCGGCCAGGCCGAACGGACCCCGGTGCCGGTAGCTCGTCAGCCCCACCAGCCGATGGCTGCGGCCGGGCTCGGCCAGCCACGCGTCGAGGCCGGCCTGCACGTTCACGTGCTCGTAGGCCGGCCAGTGCTCCTCGACGACGGGCAAGCCGTCCACGGGCATCCCCAGGTGGTCACCGATGAGGGTCCGACAGGTCGGCCGGTCCGCTGCTCGGGCGTCGCTCACGAAACGCCGCACGAGCATGCGGCCGTAGCGAGCGAGGTCGGCGAGCTCGGGGCCGGCTTCGTCGGGCGCTGCGGTGTGGCCGCTGACGTGGGTGAAGGATCCGTGGGCTGGCACAGGCACTCCTCGCATCGTGGTCCGCGCAGCGTACGGCGCCGGTGCCGCCCGGCGGGTAGCCTTCGCGCCATGCCGGCCGCGATCGTCACCGACTCGACCGCCATGCTTCCTGCGGAGCTCGCGGCGGAGCGCGGCATCACGGTGGTGCCCCTCCAGGTGGTCATCGGCGCCCAGGTGCTCGACGAGGGCGCCGACGGCGCGACCCCCGAGGTGGTGGCCGAGGCGTTGCGCGCCTTCAAGCCGGTCAGCACGTCACGGCCGTCGCCGGCGGTGCTGCTCGAGGCCTACGAAGCGGCCGCGCGGGCCGGTGCGACCGAGGTGCTCTCGATTCACCTCTCGGGGGAGATGAGCGGCACGTTCGAGTCGGCCCAGCTCGCCGCCCGCGAGGCGTCGGTGCGCGTCGTGGCTCTCGACAGCCGGCAGGTCGGGGTGGCCACCGGGTACGCCGTCCTCGCCGCGGCCGACGTGCTCGACGCCGGCGGGAGCGCGGACGAGGCGGTCGAGGCCGCCCGCGCCCGGGCCGAGGCGTCGTCGTCTCTGTTCTACGTCGACACCCTGGAGTACCTGCGCCGCGGAGGCCGGATCGGCGCCGCCGCCGCGCTGTTCGGCGGCGCGCTCTCGGTCAAGCCGCTGCTGCAGATCCAGGACGGCGTGGTGGCGACGCTGGAGAAGGTGCGCACCGCCGCCCGGGCGCTGGGCCGGCTGGAGGAGCTGGCCGCCCAGGCCGCCGGAGACGGGCCGGTCGACGTCTGCGTCGCCCACCTCGCCAGCCCCGACCGGGCCGCCCAGCTGACCGAGCACCTGTCGGCGCGCCTGGCCGCGAACCTCGAGGGCCGGGACGTCTGGTGCGGAGAGCTCGGCGCCGTCCTCGGGGCGCACGTGGGGCCGGGCATGCTCGCCGTGTGCGTGGCGCCGCGCGCCTGAGCCGTCCCGCCCTGGTCGTCACGCCCGGGGCCGGGCGGGGGCCGCCCGGGGTCCACAAGGGGCGCGCCGGTGCCGACTGTCCACAGCCCGCGACCCGTGGCAGCACGGGTGTCGGTCTCGCTGCCTAGCGTCGCTGCCATGCGCAACCGCCCGACGTCCGAGCACCAGGAAGCCGTCACCCGCCGGCTGGCCCTGCTGAGCGCCGAGCTCGCCTCGGTCCGCCCCCGGGTCGCCGAGGACCCGCAGGAGCCCGACGACTGGATGGCGCCCCACACCCGGCTGCCGACGGCGCGAACGCCGCCTGACGGGTCCGATCCCGCTCCTGGTCCTGTCGAGGAGGCGTCGGCTCCGCTCGTCCCGGTCCCCGGCCGCCACGCGTCGCGGCGGTCGCGGCGGCTGGTCCCCGTCGTCGTGCCGGAGACCCTCCGCGGCCGGGTGGCTCTCGGGCCCCCGCAGCTCGCGGTGCTGGCGATCCTGGTCGCGCTCGGGCTGGCCGTCACCTGCTGGTGGCTGGTCCGTGGCCGAGCCGCGGAGGTCGTCGCGCCGGCCCTGCCCAGCCCGGCGGCCGGGCTGGTGTCCGTCTCCCCGGCCGGGTCCCCGCAGGTCGCGGCCGGCTCCGCCTCCGGCGCCGCCTCCGGCGCCGCCTCGGCGTCGGCGGACGCCGCCGGCACGGCGGGCTCGGTGACCGTCGACGTGGCGGGCAAGGTGCGCCGGCCGGGGATCGCGGTCCTCGACGCAGGTGCCCGCGTGGTCGACGCGCTCGAGGCGGCCGGGGGAGCGCGGCCGGGGGTCGACCTCACGGGCCTCAACCTGGCGCGGCTGCTCGTCGACGGCGAGCAGATCGTGGTGGGGGTCGCCGCGCCGTCGGTGGCCCTCGGTTCCCCTGTGTCGTCGCCGGCGGTCCCGGGATCCCCGGGGGCGGCGCTGGTCAACCTCAACACCGCCACCCAGAGCGAGCTGGAGGCCCTGCCCGAGGTCGGGCCGGTGACCGCGCAGGCGATCGTGGCGTGGCGTGACGAGCACGGGGGCTTCACCGCGGTGGACGAGCTGCTCGAGGTCGACGGCATCGGTGACGCGACCCTCAGCCAGCTCGCGCCGTACGTCACCGTCTGACGTGGCGGGAGAGCCGGCGACCCGCCGGGTGCCGGACCTGCGGATGCCGGCGCTGGGCGCCACGGCCTGGCTGGGTGCCCTCCTGGCGCAGTGGATCCCCGGCCTCGGTGTGGTCGCGGTCGGTGTCGTGGTGCTGGGCGGACTCGCGGCCCTGCGACCTCGGGTCGACCAGCGGCGCTGGACGACCTCGGCCGGGATCGCCCTGGTCCTGGTGGCGGTGGCGTGGGTCGGGTCGGTGCGCCACGAGCAGGTCGCCCGCAGCCCGGTGGCCGGCCTGGCCCGCGAGGGCGCCGTCTCGACCGTCGAGGGCACGGTCACCACGGACCCTCGGGTGACGTCCGGGCGGTTCGGCCCGCAGGTGCTGGTGCGCCTCGAGGTGCACCGGGTGACGGGGCGGGGAGCGACGTACACCCTGGCCACGCCGGTGCTGGTCATCGCCGACCAGGCCTGGCAGCACGTGCCACTCGGCGCCACGGTCCGCACGTCGGGGCGGCTGTCCCCCTCGAGCGGGTCCGACCTGGCCGGGGTGCTGCTGGCCCGAGGGCGGCCGCAGACCCTGGCGCGACCGGACGTGTGGTGGCGCGCGTCCGGGGCGGTGCGGGCCTCGCTGCGTGCCTCGGTGGCCGAGCGACCACCGGAGCAGCGGGCCCTCGTCCCGGCCCTGGTCGACGGGGACGACACCGGTGTCGACGACGCGCTCGCCGAGGACTTCCGGACCACCGGGCTCACGCACCTGCTGGCCGTCTCCGGCACGAACCTGACGCTGGTCGTCGGGTTCCTGCTGGTGCTGTCCCGGTGGGTCGGGGTGCGCGGTCGGTGGCTCCACGTCGTGGGCGCCCTCGGGATCGTCGGCTTCGTGCTGCTGGCGCGGACCGAGCCCAGCGTCGTCCGGGCGGCGGCGATGGGCAGCGTGGGACTGCTGGCGATGGGCTCGAACGGTCGCGAGCGCGGCACCCGTGCCCTGGGAGTCGCGCTGGTGGTGCTGCTGCTCGCCGACCCCGGCCTGGCCACCTCGGTCGGCTTCGCGCTGTCGGTGCTGGCGACGGGTGGCATCCTGCTGCTCGCACCCGGGTGGCGTGACGCCCTGGCCCGCTGGATGCCGCGGTGGCTCGCGGAGGCCGTGGCCGTCCCTGCGGCGGCCCAGCTGGCCTGCACGCCCCTGGTCGCGGCGATCTCGGGCCAGGTGAGCCTGGTCGCGGTGGCGGCCAACCTCGTCGTGGCGCCGGTGGTGGGACCGGCCACGGTCCTCGGCCTGGCCGGTGGGCTGCTCGGGCTCGCCTGGGTGCCGCTGGGGCGGCTGGCCGGCACTTTGGCCGGGTGGTGCGTGGGCTGGGTGGTCCTCGTCGCCCGGCACGGCGCGGGGCTGCCCGGCGCGGCTCTCGACTGGGGTGCCGGTGTGCTCCCGCTCGTGCTGCTGACCGTCCTCACGGTGTGCCTGGCCCTGGTGGCCCCGCACCTCCTGGGGCGCCGCAGCACCGGGCTGGGCTGCTGCGCGGTGATGGTGGTCGGGGTGGTCGTCCCTCCGCCCACCCCCGGCTGGCCCCCCGACGGCTGGGTGATGGTCGCCTGCGACGTGGGTCAGGGCGACGCGCTGGTCCTCAACGCCGGCCCGCACGCGGGCGTGGTCGTCGACGCCGGCCCGGACCGGGGTGCCGTGGACACGTGCCTGCGCCGGCTGGAGGTGACCAGCGTGCCGCTGCTGGTGCTCACCCACTTCCACGCCGACCACGTCGACGGTGTCGAGGGGGTGCTCGACGGTCGTCGCGTCGGCGCCGTCGAGACCACGCGGCTGCTCGACCCGCCGGGCGGCGTACGCCTGGTGGACCGGGCCGCGGGTGAGCTGGGTGTCGTGGCGGCTCCGGCGCCGTACGCCGCCACCCGGACGGTCGGGGACGTGACCCTGCAGGTGCTGTGGCCGCCGGCCGACTCGCCCACGACCGGGCCGGGCGACGGCAGCACGGCCAACGAGTCGAGTGTGGTGCTGCTGGTCGAGGTGCGCGGCGTCCGGCTGCTGCTGCCCGGTGACGTCGAGCCCGAGGGGCAGGCGCGGCTGGCGGCGCTGCTGCCGGGCCTGCACGTCGACGTGCTGAAGGTGCCCCACCACGGCAGCCGCTACCAGGACCTGGACTTCCTGCTCTCCCTCGGCGCGCGGCTGGCGCTCGTCTCGGTCGGCGCCGACAACGACTACGGGCACCCGGCGGCCACCACGCTGGCGCCGCTGGCCGCCTCGGGCGCGCAGGTGCTGCGCACCGACCTCGACGGCGACCTGGCGGTCGTCGAGCGCGACGGACGCCTCCTCTCGGTCACGGGTGGCTGAGCACCCCGAACGCTGCGTCGGCGGCCTGTGGGAGGCTGTCCGCACCATGGCAGGCCCCTCTCAGATGCGCGCAGCAGACGTCCTCGCCCGGGTCACCCTCGTGACCGGCAAGGAGGAGTTCCTCAACGAGCGCACCGTCGCCGCGGTCCGCCGGGCGGTGCGTGAGCACGACCCGGACGCGGAGCTGTCGGAGACCGGGGCCGCCGACCTGACCCTGGCCACGCTGGGGGAGCTGGCCGCGCCGTCGCTGTTCTCCAGCGTCCGCTGCATCGTGGTCCGGGGCCTGGAGAACCTCCCCGACGAGTCGGTCGACGGGCTGCTTGCCTACGCCGCCGCACCCGCCGACGACGTGGCGCTGGTGCTCGTGCACGGTGGCGGCCCGAAGGGCAGCGGCGTGCTCACCAAGCTCCGCAAGCTGGGGCCGGTGACCGAGTCGAAGTCGGGAGACCTGAGGGCGTCGGAGTACCCCTCCTTCGTGGCCGCCGAGGTGCGCGCCCACGGGTCGCGGATCGACAACGAGGCGGCGGCCTTCCTGATCCAGGCCGTCGGCCAGGACCTGCGCTCGCTGGCGGCAGCGGCGCACCAGCTGACCAACGACTTCCCGGGCCAGCCGCTGGACGTCGGGCGCGTCAAGCAGTACTTCGGCGGCCGGGCCGAGGCGAAGTCGTTCGCGGTCGCGGACGCCGCGTTCTGGGGGCGCCGGGAGGCCGCCCTCGAGGAGCTGCGCTGGGCCCTGGACGCCGGGACCGCCCCGGTTCTGGTGACCTCGGCGTTCGCGGGCGGGGCGCGCGGGGTCGCCCGCTACAAGTCGGCGCCGCGAGGCATGCGCGACGTCGACCTGGCCCGCGAGGTCGGGGTGCCGCCGTGGAAGCTGCGCACCATCCGTGACCAGGCCCGCGGCTGGTCCGACGGCGGGATCGCCCATGCGATCCGGGCGGTCGCCCGCGCCGACGCCGACATCAAGGGCGCGGCCAGCGACGCGTCGTACACCCTCGAGCGGCTGGTGCTGACGATCACCGGTCTCCGCGACCACCGCTGACCCAGAGATAGTCCGGCACGTTTCGTACGCGTTCACGTACGAAACGTGCCGGACTATCTCTGGGGAACGCAGAAAGGCGCCGCCCCCGAGGGGACGGCGCCTGAGTGCGAGGGGCCTCAGAGAGAGGCGGCCTTCTTGGCGATCGCCGACTTGCGGTTGGCGGCCTGGTTCTTGTGGATGACGCCCTTGGAGACGGCCTTGTCGAGCTTGCGGGCGGCGTCGCGGCCGGCCGTGATCGCGACCTCCTTGTCACCGGCCTCGGCGGCCTCGCGGAACTTGCGCACGGCGGACTTCAGACCGGTCTTCACGGCCTTGTTGCGCTCGTGACGCTTCTCGTTCTGCTTGTTCCGCTTGATCTGGGACTTGATGTTCGCCACTACTGCGCCTTCGTCGTAGGTGTGGGATGTTGCTGAGCTCTTGGTGCTGTCGGCGCTCCAGCCAGGGTGCTGGCGCCAGACACGCGACGAGAAAGACTAGCAGCGGCGCGCTCGGCCGCCCAAATCGTGTGGTCGGCGGCGCTCATGCCCAGCCGCGCCGCTCGCAGAGCCACTCCCAGACGACCTCGCCCTGCCAGCGCTGGGCGTCCCGGACGTACGGCGAGGTCGGCGGCACCGGGTCCCCGGCGGACTTGAGGAAGTAGCCGGTGACCAGCGCCAGCACGATGTCGACGTGCTCGGCCGGGACGTCGCGGGTGAGCGGGTTCGCAGCCAGCACGGCCTCCACGTCGAGACCGTCCCCGCGGGGACCGATGAGCAGCAGCAGCGTGTCGAGCCACGCCGCGCCGCGGACCGGCCAGTTCCAGTCGCACATCAGGACCCGGCCGTCGACGGCGAGCAGGATGTTGTCGTCCCGGACATCGGTGTGCACCACGGTCGTCCCGCCGGTCACCTCGGCGAACCGGGCCGCCAGGGCCGCGGCCTCGTCGAGGTGCGCCAGGTCCGGGCGGCGCGTGCGGAGCACCTCCCAGTACGCCGGCCAGTCGGCGAACTCGGTCGCGAACTCGTCCAGCCCCAGCTGGGACGGCGCCGGCGTCAGCGAGGAGGCCACCTCCGCCAGCATCGTCAGCGCAGCCTCGAGGTCACCCTCGCGCCACGGGCGCCGGGGGCGGCGGGCGTCGACGTACTCCGTCCCGAGCACCACCCAGTCGTCGCCGTCGTGGGTCCACAGCAGCCTCGGCGCCGGCGCGGCGCCGGGCAGCGCCGCGAGCTTGCGGGCCTCCTCGCGGTAGGACTCCGCGAACGGGCGCTGGGCCTTGAGCGAGGCCGCCTTGACGAAGTGCCGGCCTCCGTCGGCACAGGTCAGGACGGAGGCGAACCCCGGCGTGAAGCCCGCGGTCTGCGAGTCGGCCGCGACCACCGGTGACCCGGTCCGGCGCTCGATCAGCGCGCGGACGTGCGGCGGCAGGTGCGCCCACTCGAGGCGCCGCGCGGTCCTGCCGTGGGGGATGGTCGTCGGGATCACCGGTCCATCCTTTCCCAGCGGCGCGACTCCCCGCGAACCGGGCGTCCCGGTGGTAGGACTGAGGACGTGCTGCGCTTCTTCGTCCTCGGGGTCCTCGTCGTGCTGGGTGCGCTGGCCACCCTCGCGGCCACGCTCGGCGACCCGGGGTGGTGGGGCCTGCTCGGGGTCCTCGTCCTGGTGCTGCTCGTCGGGATCCACGACGTGGTGCAGAAGAAGCACTCGATCCTGCGCAACTACCCGGTGCTGGGGCACCTGCGGTTCCTGCTCGAGGGGATCCGCCCCGAGCTGCAGCAGTACTTCATCGAGCGCAACTTCGACGGCCGCCCCTACGACCGGGACACGCGCTCCTCGATCTACCAGCGGGCCAAGGGGATCAAGGAGGAGCAGCCCTTCGGCACCGAGCGCGACCTGTACGCCGTCGGCTACGAGTACCTCGTCCACTCGACCGCCCCCGTGGACCCGATGGAGGAGCCACCCCGGGTCCGGATCGGCGGCCCGGCCTGCACGAAGCCCTACGACATGGCCCTGCTCAACGTGTCGGCGATGAGCTTCGGCTCGCTGTCGGCGCGCGCCGTCGAGGCGTTGAACCGCGGCGCGGCCAGGGGTGGGTTCGCGCACGACACGGGGGAGGGGGCGATCAGCCCCTACCACCGCAACGGCGGCGACCTGGTCTGGGAGATCGGCTCGGGCTACTTCGGTTGCCGCACGCAGGACGGGGGCTTCGACGAGCGTGAGTTCGCGGACAAGGCCGCCGACGACCAGGTGAAGATGGTCAGCCTCAAGCTCAGCCAGGGCGCGAAGCCCGGCATCGGGGGCGTGCTCCCCGGGGCCAAGGTGACCGAGGAGATCGCCCGGACCCGCGACGTCCCGCAGGGGCAGACGGTGATCTCGCCGGCGTACCACCGCGTCTTCTCCACCCCGCGCGAGCTGGTGCAGTTCATCGGCCACTTCCGGGAGCTCGCGGGCGGCAAGCCGGCCGGCTTCAAGCTGTGCCTCGGGTCGCGGGTGGACTTCCTCGCGATCTGCAAGGCGATGGTGGAGGAGGACGTCACGCCGGACTTCGTGATCGTCGACGGCGCCGAGGGCGGGACCGGCGCCGCCCCGCTGGAGTACGAGGACCACGTCGGGATGCCGCTGACCGAGGGGCTGATGACCGTGCACAACGCGCTGGTCGGCGCCGGCGTCCGCGACCGGGTGAAGGTCGGCGCGTCGGGCAAGGTGGCGACCGGCATCGACATCGTGAAGCGGGTGATCCAGGGCGCGGACTACACCAACGCCGCGCGGGCGATGATGATGGCGGTCGGCTGCATCCAGGCCCAGACCTGCCACACCAACACCTGCCCGGTCGGCGTCGCCACCCAGGACCCGCGGCGGCAGCGGGCGCTGGACGTCCCGGACAAGACCGAGCGGGTCGTGCGCTACCAGCAGGCCACCGTCGCCCAGGCGATGCAGGTGGTGGCCTCGATGGGACTGCACTCCTTCGACGAGCTGCGCCCGCACATGCTGCGGCGCCGCATCGACCACGGCACGATCCGCTCCTACGCCGAGATGTTCGAGCACCTCGCTCCCGGGCAGCTGCTGCGCGACCCGCCGGCATCGTGGGAACGGGACTGGGTACGAGCCGACCCGGACCGGTTCCAGCCCTGATCGAACTGTCCTGATCGACCCGCCCCGATCGACCCCTGACAGGAGCGCCATGACCACCGTTGCCGAACTGCTGATCGACGCGCTCGCCGAGCACGGGGTGACCCAGGTGTGGGGCGTGGTCGGCGACGCCCTCAACCCCGTCACCGACGCGATCCGCCGTGAGGACCGCATCGAGTGGGTGGGGGTGCGGCACGAGGAGGTGGGCGCGTTCGCCGCGAGCGCCCAGGCGCAGCTGACCGACCGGCTCGCGGTGTGCATGGGGACCGTGGGGCCAGGTGCGATCCACCTGCTCAACGGCCTGTACGACGCCAAGAAGTCGCACGCGCCGGTGCTCGCGATCTGCGGACAGGTGCCGCGCGAGGAGATGGGCAGCGAGTTCTTCCAGGAGGTCGACAACGACGTCCTGTTCGCCGACGTGGCCGTCTTCAACCGGACCGTCACCAGCGTCGACCAGCTGCCGCTGCTGATCGAACAGGCCGGCAACGCCGCGCTGCAGCAGCGTGGTGTCGCCGTGCTCACGCTGCCGGGCGACGTCGGCGGGCTCGACCTGCCCAAGGGCACGGCGGTCCCGCGGTTCGTCACCGACCTGCCCGCGGTGCCACCCACGCACGAGTCCCTCGCTGCGGCCGCGGCCGCCGTCAACGCTGCGGGGTCGGTCACCCTGCTGGTGGGCCAGGGTGCCCGTCATGCGCGGAGCGAGGTCCTCGAGCTGGCCGAGCGGCTGTCGGCGCCGATGGTGCTGACGCTCAAGGGCAAGGAGGGGCTCGAGGCGGACAACCCCTACGAGGTCGGCCAGTCCGGGCTGCTCGGCAACCACGCCAGCGCGGTCGCCTTCGAGGGCTGCGACGTGCTGGTCATGGTCGGGACCGACTTCCCCTACAAGGAGTTCTTCCCGAAGGGCAAGGTCGTCGTCCAGCTCGACGTCGACGGCGCCCACATCGGCCGGCGTACCCCGGTGGACCACGCGGTCGTCGGGGACGCCCGCCTCGCGCTGCAGGCCCTGGTCCCCCTGCTGGAACCGAAGCGAGACCGCGGCCACCTTGACAAGGCGCGGTCGTCGTACGACTCCTGGCGCGAGCGGCAGCAGCACTTCGTCGACCCGGACTACGACCGCAAGCCCAAGGGCCTGCTGCGCCGCAAGGTCGACAACCCCGAGTCGCGGATCCGTCCCGAGCTGCTGGCCGAGATGGTGAACCGGTACGCCGCGGACGACGCGGTGTTCACCTCCGACACCGGGATGGCCACGACCTGGCTGGCGAGGTACGTCCGGATGACCGGGACCCGTCGTCTCATCGGCTCCTACAACCTCGGGTCGATGGCCAACGCGATGCCGATGGCTCTCGGGGCGGCGGGCCTGGACCGGTCGCGCCAGGCCGTGGCGTTCTGCGGCGACGGCGGCCTGTCGATGTTGATGGGCGACCTGATCACCGCGGTCTCCCACGACCTGCCGGTCAAGCTGGTGGTCTTCGACAACGGCCGGCTCGGGATGGTCAAGCTCGAGATGGAGCAGGTGGGCCTGCCGGAGTTCGGGACGGTCCTGCACAACCCCGACTTCGCGCGCGTCGCCGAGGCGGTGGGGCTGCGCGGGATCCGGGTCGAGGACCCGCACGACGTCGAGGCGGCCGTCCGGGAGGCCTTCGCGCACGACGGCCCGGTGCTGCTGGACGTGCTCACCAACCCCGACGAGATCGCCGTGCCTCCCAAGCCGACGCTGCAGCAGGGCTGGGGCTTCGCCATCGCCAAGACCCGGGAGTTCGTGGACTCGCCCGAGTGAATGGAAGAATGGGCGCCGTCCATCCCTTCCTCGACGAGAGCAGTTCGTGGCCACCTCAGCGACCGCGCCCCGACCGGGCCACACCGATCCCGCGATCATCCGCAACTTCTGCATCATCGCGCACATCGACCACGGCAAGTCCACGCTCGCCGACCGGATGCTGCAGCTGACCGGAGTGGTCGACGAGCGGGCTGCCCGTGCGCAGTACCTCGACCGCATGGACATCGAGCGCGAGCGCGGCATCACGATCAAGAGCCAGGCCGTGCGGATGCCGTGGACGGTGCCCGCGGACAACGACCAGGGCGCCGAGCCCGGCACCTACGTCCTCAACATGATCGACACGCCCGGCCACGTCGACTTCACCTACGAGGTGTCCCGGTCGCTGGAGGCCTGCGAGGCCGCGATCCTGCTCGTCGACGCCGCGCAGGGCATCGAGGCCCAGACCCTGGCCAACCTCTACCTGGCGATGAACGCCGACCTGCACATCATCCCGGTGCTCAACAAGATCGACCTGCCCAGCGCCAACCCCGAGAAGTACGCCGCGGAGCTCGCCGGCCTGATCGGCTGTGACCCCTCCGAGGTGCTGCAGACCAGCGCCAAGACCGGCCTGGGCGTCGAGGCGCTGCTCAACGAGATCGTCAAGCAGACCCCGCCTCCGGTCGGAGACGCCGACGCCCCGGCCCGCGCACTGATCTTCGACTCCGTCTACGACACCTACCGCGGCGTGGTCACCTACGTCCGGGTGGTCGACGGCAAGCTCACCCACCGCGACCGGATCAAGATGATGTCGACCGGCGCGGTGCACGAGATGCTCGAGGTGGGCGTGATCAGCCCCGAGCCGGTCAAGGCCGGCGAGATCGGCGTGGGCGAGGTGGGCTACCTGATCACCGGCGTGAAGGACGTCCGCCAGTCCCGTGTGGGTGACACCGTCACCGCCCAGCACGGCGGGGCGACCAAGCCGCTGGGCGGCTACAAGCACCCCAACCCGATGGTCTACTCGGGTCTCTACCCGATCGACGGCGACGACTACCCGACGCTGCGCGACGCGCTCGAGCGCCTCCAGCTCAACGACGCGGCCCTGACCTTCGAGCCGGAGACCTCCGGGGCGCTGGGCTTCGGCTTCCGCTGCGGCTTCCTGGGCCTGCTGCACATGGAGATCACCCGCGACCGACTCGAGCGGGAGTTCAACCTCGACCTGATCTCGACCGCGCCGAACGTGGTCTACGAGGTGTCGATGGAGGACGGCACCGTGCACACGGTGACCAACCCCAGCGAGTACCCCGAGGGCAAGATCGCCGAGGTCCGCGAGCCGGTCGTGAAGGCGACGATCCTCGCGCCCGCCGACTTCATCGGCACGATCATGGAGCTCTGCCAGCTCAAGCGCGGCCAGCTGCAGGGCATGGACTACCTCTCCGAGGACCGCGTGGAGATGCGCTACACCCTCCCGATGGGCGAGATCGTCTTCGACTTCTTCGACCAGCTGAAGTCACGCACCAAGGGTTACGCCTCGCTCGACTACGAGCGCTCGGGTGAGCAGGCCGCCGACCTGGTGAAGGTCGACATCCTGCTCCAGGGCGAGCCGGTCGACGCCTTCAGCGCGATCCTGCACCGCGACGCGGCGTACTCCTACGGCGTGATGATGGCCGGCAAGCTCAAGGAGCTGATCCCGCGCCAGCAGTTCGAGGTGCCGATCCAGGCCGCCATCGGCGCCCGGGTGATCGCCCGCGAGAACATCCGCGCCATCCGCAAGGACGTGCTGGCCAAGTGCTACGGCGGTGACATCAGCCGCAAGCGCAAGCTGCTGGAGAAGCAGAAGGCCGGCAAGAAGCGGATGAAGAACATCGGTTCGGTCGAGGTCCCGCCCGAGGCATTCGTCGCCGCGCTCTCCAACGCCCCCACCGCCGACAAGCCCGGCAAGAAGTAACCTCGCGCGACGTGATGCAGATCCGGCCCGTCGAGGGGGACGAGGAGTGGGGCGTCGTGGCCTGGCTGTGGCAGGACTTCCGCCACGACCTGGCTCCGGTCGTGCACGGCTTCCCGTACGCCGACGGCCGCTACCGGCACGAGTGGCTCGACGAGTACCCGGGTCAGGGACGGGTCGGCTACCTGGCCTGGCAGCCGCACCCCAACACCGGCGAGCCGGCGCCGGTCGCGTTCGCGCTGGTCAAGGGCCTGGACACCGACTGCCACGAGCTGGCGGCGTTCTTCGTCGTGCCGGCGGCCCGCAGGGACGGCCTGGGCAGGCGGCTGGCCGGTGAGGTCCTGGCTCGGCACCAGGGGACGTGGGCGATCGCGTTCCAGGAGGACAACCTCGCAGCCGGGAAGTTCTGGCGCCGGGTGGCCGACGATGCCTTCGACGGCTGGACGGAGGAGGCGCGGCCCGTGCCGGACAAGCCCGAGGTACCGCCGGACCACTGGATCACGGGGACGACTTCCGGGTCGTGACCGGGGGCAGGCCCGAGGTTTCGCCGGCCTGCCGCCCGGGTAACCCACGGACGCCGGTCCAGTCCAGGAGCGGCAGGGAACGGGGGATGTGATGGCGGACGACGTGAAGGTGTCCTGGCAGGGCATGGAGCAGCTGGTCTCGCTCACCAACGAGCAGTACCTCAACCTGTCGGAGGCATCCGGGTTCATGTGTTCGGGGCAGCTGGCGAACACAGGTGCATTCAGCGGCTTCCTGAGCCTCTTCCGGGGCAGCTACCAGGAGGCCCTCGACACGGTGACGGCCAGCCTCGACGACGCGATGACGGCGGCCAAGGCGCTGTCGGAACGCATCGGCGACGTCCGTGACGACCTGCGCCACACCGACCGCGGTGTCGAGGTCGTCCACGCTCGGCTCGAGGCGCTGGTCGAGTGCCAGGGGTACTCACCGGGTGACGGTGGGGGCGACGTCCCGCAGCTGCCTGACAACCTGGTCAGCCTCAACAACCAGCTGGACATCGACACGCCCATGAGTGGCCCGGCCGTCCCCGACTTCGTGCACGACCACGCCGCGTCGACGCCGGCGGCTCCCCTGGACCTCGTCGACAACACGCTGAGCCTGATGGACGACGCCAACGGGATGGGTGACGGCCTCGATCACGCGGACGACGCCGACGAGTACATCCACCAGCACGGAGGCCGTCGATGACCGCGCTCACCGTGCACCTCGTCGACCCGACGACGACCTTCACGCCGAGCACGGCGGGCGGGGAAGGCCCCCTGATCGACGAGCTGCGCGACAACTGCGGCTTCGTGATCCAGGGCATCGACTGGGTGCTGCGCCAGGTCGGCATCGACCTGATCGCCGCCATCTTCGACCCCATCGCCGGGGACTACGACGCGGTCGATGCGATGGCGTCCAACTGGGGCGTCCTGGGTGCCGGGCTCGGGCAGATCGGTGACAACTACACCGCGTTGACGGGAGCCGTGTCCCAGGTGTGGACCGGTCAGGCCGCCACCGCCGCCACCGGGAAGCTGGGCGACTTCGCCGGCGGGTTCGCCACCCAGGCCGAGGGGGCACGACTCGTCTCGACCGCGATGCAGGACATGCTCGTCGCCACCAAGGCGGTGGTCGAGCTGATCGCCGACACGCTCTCGATGGTCGACGACCTGGTGGTCTGGCTGCTCAGCAGCTGGCTGCGTGCCGCGAAGGAGCTCGCGACCGGTGGCGAGACGATCCGCAAGATCGTCGGCCTCGTGAACCGCGCCATCGATGCCGTGCGGACGCTGAAGGACGTCGTCCCGCCGCTGCTCCAGGCCTGCGCCCTGATGTCGGCGATGATGAAGGCGCTCGACACGGTGTTCCTGGTCGGCAACGTCGCGGCCAACGCCAACAGTGGCAGCAAGGCCGACGACATCGCACAGGCGGGGTTCTGAGGTGGCCGGGCACGGACCCGAGGCCGAGCTGGCCGAGCTGCGCACCGTCGTCCTCCGAGCCCGCGAGCAGGCCATGCAGGTGACGCTCGCGGCACAGCGGGCGCGCGCTGCCCTCCAGGCCGAGCGGGACCGTCTGAGGCAGGAGCGCGAGGACAGCGAGAAGGCGCTGCGCGACGACCTGCGCGCAGGCGGCCTCGACCCGGGGAGCCGGCAGCTCGCCGAGCGCCTGGAGCGTGGGGAGACCAGCTGGCAATCGGTGCTGAGCGGCCAGGACGAGGATCGCTCGTCGTCGCAGTTCCGCGAGTCGGTCGGGGAACGCACCCGCGCGATCGTGGCGGAGCTGCGCGAGCAGGACCCGGAGTTCAGGCGGGCGCACGACACCGCGCTGGAGCAGGCCGGCATCGACGGGAGGACAGAGGAATGACCGGGTCGCAGGTGACCGAGGCCGACCCCCACCCCCCGTTCAAGGAGGCGTTCGCGGGCGCCTGGCGAGGGTCCTCGACGGGGACCGTCCGGTACGCCGGGTACGCCTTCGCTGCGTTGTTCATGCTGGGCGTGCACCTCGCCCTGTTCATCGTCGCGGACAGCGCCTGGTCGCTGCTCGCCGTCCCCACGCTGCCCGCCGCGGCGTACTTCATCCTGGCCGGCTGGGTGTACGGCCGGGTCTCGTGGCGCGTGCTCGGGCTGCTGCTGTTCGTGCTCGGGGCCATGGTGCCCTTCTACCTGATGTGACCGCGTCTGCGAGTCAGGGAACCTCCCGGTGAGCGAGAGGCCGAGCAGACCCTCGGCAGGACAGCGACCGTCCCCGCGCGATGCGCTGGTCGTCGCCGCGGACCTCGTGCCGTTCCAGGTGCTGTGAACCCGCCTGATGTGATGGGGGAGTGACCATCCCCCTCCAGCTGCCGGCCGGAGTCCTGGCCTTCGCGGGGCGCGGGCCCGGCTGGGCCGCATTCGTGGACCACCTCCCCGGCCTCGTCCGGGACCTCCTCGCCGAGTGGGAGCTCACGCCGGACGGCGCCCCGACCCACGGGTACTGCGCCCTCGTCCTGCCGGTCCTGGCCGGCGGCGAGCCCGCCGTGCTCAAGGTCGGTTTCCCCGACGACGAGTCCGAGCACGAGCACCTCGCCCTGCAGCGCTGGGGCGGGAGCGGCGCCGTACGCCTGCTCCGGGCGGACCCCCGGCGGCGCGCCCTGCTGCTCGAGCGTCTGCACACCCAGGACCTCGGGGATGCGTGGGACCTCGACGCGTGCGAGGTCGTGGCCGGGCTGTACGGCCGACTGCACGTCCCGGCGCCGCCCCAGCTGCGCACGCTGACGTCGTACGTCGAGCGGTGGAACGCCGGGCTCGCGGCGCTCCCGCGCAACGCGCCCGTGCCGCGCCGTCTCGTGGAGCAGGCCATCGCCCTCGGGCGCGACCTCGCCGCGGACCCCGCCAGCACCGGCACGATGATCCACACCGACCTGCACTACGCGAACGTCCTGGCCTCGGACCGCGACGGCTGGCTGGCGATCGACCCGAAGCCGGTCAGTGGCGACCCGCACTACGAACCGGCTCCGATGCTGTGGAACCGCTGGGACGAGGTGACCGCCGCCGCGAGCGTGCGTGCGGCCGTGCGGTCCCGGTTCCACGCGCTCGTCGACGCTGCCATGCTCGACGAGGACCGGGCCCGGGCGTGGGTGGTCGTCCGCATGCTGCACAACGCGTCGTGGCGCCTGGCCGACGCTCCCGGGACCGAGCGACAGATGTCGGACGCCGACTACCTGACCATGTGCATCGCGATCGCCAAGGCAGTGCAGGACTGACCTGCCGCTCCGTCGCCACTGACTGTGATGGGATGACGGTCGAGCACCGGCGACAGGAGATGTGGTGGCGGACGCCCCGTTCGGCCGCTACTGGGCGGCGGCGACGATCAGCTCGTTCGGCACTGCGGTCACAACGGTGGCGATGCCGGTGCTGGTGATCCAGGAGCTGCACGCATCGTCGTTCTCGGTGGGTGTCGTCAACGGCGCGCAGTACGTCCCCTACGCGGTGCTGGGACTCGTTGCCGGGGTGTACGCCGATCGCTGGCCGCGGCAGCGCATCCTGGTGTGGAGCAGCTTGGGACGAGCGGCGGCGCTCGGGGCGTTGCCGGTGCTGTGGGCCTTCGACGCCTTGGAGGTGTGGACGCTGGTCGTGCTGCTGTTGGCGTTCGGCGCCTTCTCGGTGTTCGCCTTCGCTGCTACCCAGTCGCTGCTACCGCGCTTGGTTCCTCGCGACCGGCTGGTCCCGGCGAACGCCCGGCTCGACCAGAGCGACGCTGCAGCGCAGACACTCGGACCAGCACTCGGTGGGGGTCTGGTCGGTGTGCTCGGTGCGCCCGTCGCCATCGCGGTCGATGCGGTCAGCTACCTCGTCGACGCCGCGCTCAATGCCGGACTCCGGGTCGACGAGTCGTCTGCCCGTCACCCAGTGCAGCGGCACCTGGGACGGGAGATCCGGGAGGGGCTGAGCTGGACCTACCGTCACCCGACTCTGGCGCCACTGGCGGTGTCGACGCATGTCTGGTTCGTCGCCCACGCAGCAGGCTTCACGGCACTGACGGTCGTCGCGCTGCGCGTGATGGGTCTGTCGGCGCTGGTGTTCGGACTGCTGGTCGCCGCTGGTGGCCTCGCCACTCTCGTCGGCGCCACGATCGCGCCGGTCGTCGGACTCCGGCTCGGCACCGGACGTGCGATCGTCGCGACGCGATCGGTGTACCCCGTCGGTTGGGTCCTGGTCGCTGTGGCGCCGGCCGTCCCCGCTGGCGTGGTGCTGCTCGGCGGGGCGTTGGTCCTGCAGGGTCTTGCCATGGGCGTCGAGAACGCTAACGACACCGGGTACTGGCAGACCGTCACCCCCGATGGGTTGCTCGGGAGGGCCAATGCCACCAGACGCTCGGTGAACCGCTCGGCGGGCGCACTCGGCGCCGTCCTCGGCGGGACGGCCCTGACCGTGCTCAACGAGGGGTTGGCCCTGCTGTGCGTGGCCGCCTTGTCCGTGGCGTCAGCGGTGATCGTCGGCCGGTCCCGTCTCCGGGCGGTGCGCATCACCTGATCGCGGACTGCCCGACGACTCGACCTGTCCGGGACCGGACGACGGTTAGGGTGCCGCTCGATGGAACTCGGACTCGGGCGCCTGATCGACCCGCGCCTCCTGGCGCTCGTCGGGGAGTCGCGCGCCTTCTACGCGAACCGGCCGGCTCGGCGTGGGCCTGCAAGCCGGGAGGAGCTCCGCGCCGTCCGGGCCGGCCTCGCCGCCCCGGCTGCCGCCCAGCCTCCGACGATCGCTGAGCTCGTCACCGTCGGTCCGCGCAGCGTGCCGTTGCGGATCCACACCCCTGCGGACCGACGTCCGGTGGGCATCCTCCTGGAGATCCACGGTGGTGGTTTCTACCTGGGGTCGGCCGCTGGCAGCGACCTCCGCAACCGCCAGCTCTCGGACGCCCTCGGCGTGGTCGTCGCCAGCGTGGAATACCGGCTGGCCCCCGAGCACCCGTGGCCAGCGGCCCCCGAGGACTGCGAGACCGCGGCGCTGTGGCTCGTCGAGAACGCGCAGGCACGCTTCGGGACGACCAGGCTCGCGATCACCGGATTCTCGGCCGGCGCGACGTTGGCCGTCACCACGGTCCTGCGGCTGCGCGACCGGGGGATCTCCGCGATCGACGCCGCCGTGCTGCAGTTCGGGACCTACGACCTCAGCGCGCAGACGCCTGCCGGCCGCCTGATCGCAGACGAGTACTTCCTCACCGCCTACGCCGGCACGGCCGCCGACCGGACGCATCCCGATCTCTCCCCGATCTACGCCGACCTCACGGGCCTCCCGCCGGTCCTCGTCGTCGTCGGAGAGGACGACATCCTGCTGCAGGACAACTTGGCCATGGCCGCGCGCCTCGCTGCGGTCCGCGGTGACGTCGACGTCCGGGTCTACCCTGCGTCCCCGCACGGGTTCACGGGCCATCCCACCGCGATGGCGCGGGCCGCGCTGGACGACATCGAGCGATGGCTCGAGGCACACCTCGGGCATCCGTAGCCGCCCGCAGGGTGTCGGGATGGCCGGTGGGTTCATGCCGAGAGGCCCGGAGCTGCGGGACCTACGCGGGGCAGCACGCCAGGCCCGATCGCCCGGTGGGTGCCCGGTGATCGGGCCTGCTCGTGCTGCGCGCGTCGCGCGCGTCGCTCAGTTGGTGTCGAGGCGGATGGTGCCGTGGGGGGTGACGAGGTAGCTGCGGCCGTGGGGACCGTGCCACTCGTAGGTGCCGTCGCGCCTGCGTCGGTAGCGCCAACGTCCGGAGGTCTTGCACCGGTGATGTCGCCGACAGAGCGGGGCCAGCTTGTCCGGTGCGGTCTGGCCGGGTGGTCCGCCGTCGTCCATCGGGACGTAGGGCGTGATGTGGTCGAGGTCAGACCGTCTCGCGTCGACCTGGCACCAGGGGAAGACGCAGTGCCCGTCGCGCAGGACGACCAGCTCGGCCATCCAGGGTGGTGGGTCGTGCTGGTCCACCGCGGTCGTTGCGGCGAGGTCGATGACGGGCTGGACGGTGACGCGGGAGCGGCAGACCCAGTCCTTGATCAGGTCGATGGTCGCGGGGCCGAGTCGTTCGACGGTGCCGGCCAACGTCCCGCCAGCGGCAGCACCAGGGCCGGTCGTCGTCGTGCAGTAGGTGGCGAGGTCGGCCAAGGAGAGGTGCAGGTAGAGCCGGGTCGTTGGCAGCCGCGGCTTCACGCCTGCGATCGGGGCCGCAGGCACGGGCGCGGCCGCGGGCCGGTCGGTGTCCTGGCCGGTGACCGAGAGCAGGTCGAGGGTGGCCTGCTGGGCCGCGATCACCCCGAGTGCCTTGGCCTTGCGGACCTCGAGCTCGTCCTCATCACCCAGGGCCTTGAGCTGGGCGGCCTGGTCGCAGACCAGGTCGTGGAAGGCGACCAGGTCGAGGGTGTCGCCGGCGACGTCGAGGTAGCTGGTGCCGTCGAACCGGCCGGGGTGGTCGTGGCGCAGGGTGACGTGCCAGCCCTGCCTGCCCTTCTTCTCCTTGGCCGCGATGAGGTCGGGGTCGAACTTGGCGATCGCGTGCGCGACGGTCGTCTCGACCGCCTTCCACCCGCACGAGGCGAGCCGCGGTGCGAGCTGCTCATCCACGTAGGCCGCGGCCTGCTGGGAGAGCTGGTGGGTGGCCTGGGCGACCTGCCGCGCCCGATATGGCTCCACCGCGAGGGTCTGAACGAGTCGCCAGATGCGGGGCAGCCGGAACTGCAGGTCGAGGGCGTCGGCGATCAGCGCCATCCCCGCGGTCGTGGAGATCCCGAGCGTCGCAGCGACCGGCTCCGGGGCGAACGCCGCCACCGCCGGCGTCCCGTCCCCACCCAGCGACTCGTCGGTGAGCAGGACACTCGGTCCGCCCCAGGTCGCGACCCCGGTGTCGGCGGTGGCGGGATGCCGGACGCACCACTCGGCGGCGACCCGGAGCTTGCCCCGCTCGGCCGCTCGGGACTCGGTGCGCTTGTGCTCGAGCACGCCCAGCAGGCCGTCGAGATCGAGGTCCTCGATCTCGACCGGCTCCCCGGATGCGTCGGTTTCGAACATGAGTCCATCGTCCCACCGACCACCGACACCCACCCACCGAAAAGTGCCCGATCCGAGGATGCTGGGGAAACCCGAAGGTAAACTTTCGGGCGGTCTCCGCGCGGGGTTTTCCGCCGCAGCCCCGGCGGGCCGCTGGCCGGAAGCGGCCCCGGGCTCCGGCGTACCTCTCCCCGTAGCCGCCAAGAACCGCAACTCGAAGCGACCCGCAGGCTGGGCGCCGTGTCCGAGAACGCCCCGCCCCGGAAAGCACATCCGGGCCGCCGCGCCGAGCTCTGGCAAACGGCTTGGTGCGGGCCCCCGTCGCCGGGAGAATCACCCCGTGCCCACTCTCGTCTCCGTCAACGTCGGCCTGCCCCGCGAAGCCGCGTGGGCGGGCATCGGGCGCACGTCGATCGACAAGCGTCCGGTGCGGGGGTCCGTGCACGTCGGGAGGCTCGGTGTCGAGGGTGACCGGGTCTCCGACACCAAGCACCACGGCGGGATCGACCAGGCCGTCTACGCGTTCGCCCGCGAGGACCTCGACTTCTGGGCCGCCGAGCTCGGCCACGACATCCAGGACGGTCAGTTCGGCGAGAACCTCACCACCTCGGGCATCGACGTCAACGAGGCCGAGGTGGGGGAGCGGTGGCGGATCGGGGAGGTGGTCCTCGAGGTCGCCTCGGTGCGGATCCCGTGCAACGACTTCAAGGCCTGGATGGGCCTCTGCGGCTACGAGAACCGCGCCTGGGTGCGTCGGTTCGCCGAGCAGGGCCGCCCCGGCCCCTACCTGCGCGTCCTCGGCGAGGGCGCCATCACGGCCGGGGACGAGATCGAGGTGATCCACGAGCCGGGCCACGGGGTCACGGTCAGCACGATGTTCCGCGCCCTGATGAGCGAGCACGCGCTGCTGCCCGAGCTGCTGAAGGTCGACGGACTGGTGGCCGAGGCGCGCGACAAGGCCGAGAGGTACGTCGCGTCGCTCGGATGAGGCCCTGCGCTCAACTGAATGGCGATCCTCACGTGGGATTGGCTACCGGAGCGTAACCAGGTGATCTAGGTTACTGGCCAGGAAGCCTTCTCGACGTCTTCCCCGCCCCGACCGCCGCCACGCAGGAGTGTCATGCCCGTCAACTACGACACCAGCTTCCTCGACCGTCTGGCCCCGAACGTCGCCGCCCAGTTCCTCGACCGGGTCGCCAAGTCGCCGGGTCGCGAGGCGTACCGCTACCCCAAGGACGGCGACTGGGAGTCGGTCACCTGGCAGCAGACCGGGGACCAGGTCAAGCGTCTGGCGGCCGGCCTGCTCTCGCTGGGCATCGAGAGCGAGCAGCGCGTGGGCATCGCCTCCAACACCCGCTACGAGTGGATCCTCGCCGATCTGGCGGTCATGTGCGCCGGGGCCGCGACCACCACGGTCTACCCGTCCACGAACGCCGCCGACACGGCGTACATCCTCAGCGACTCGGAGTGCCGGGTCGTCTTCGCCGAGGACGACGAGCAGATCGCCAAGCTCAAGGAGCACAAGGCGGAGCTCCCGCACCTGCTGCGCGTGGTCACCTTCGATGGGTCCACCGACGACAGCTGGATCATCGACCTCGAGCAGCTCGGCGAGCTGGGCGACGCCTACCTGGCCGAGCACCCCGACGTCATCGAGCAGACCGCGAAGGCGATCTCGCCCGACCAGCTGGCCACCCTGATCTACACGTCCGGCACCACCGGCCGCCCGAAGGGCGTGCGGCTGCGCCACCGCTCCTGGGTCTACGAGGGGGCGGCGATCGAGGTGCAGGACATCCTGCACGAGGACGACCTGCAGTTCTTGTGGCTGCCGATGGCGCACTCGTTCGGCAAGGTGCTGCTCTCCACCCAGCTCGCCTGCGGGTTCGCCACGGCGATCGACGGCCGGGTCGACAAGATCGTGGAGAACCTCGGCATCGTGAAGCCGACCTTCATGGGCGCGGCGCCCCGGATCTTCGAGAAGGCCCATGGCCGGATCATCACCATGCAGCAGGCCGAGGGTGGTCCCAAGGAGAAGATCTTCAACCAGGCCTTCAAGGTCGGGCTCAAGGTCGAGGAGCTGCGGCGCGAGGGCAAGAGCGTCCCGCTGCCCCTCAGGCTCCAGCACGGCCTGTTCGACAAGCTGGTGTTCAGCAAGATCCGCGACCGCTTCGGTGGCCGCGTCCGCTTCTTCATCTCCGGGGCGGCGGCGCTCAACCAAGACATCGCTCAGTGGTTCAACGCCGCGGGCATCCTCATCCTCGAGGGCTACGGCCTCACCGAGAGCTCGGCCGGGTCCTTCGTCAACCACCCGCACGGCTACAAGATCGGCACCGTGGGCCCGGTCCTCCCCGGCAGCGAGGTCAAGCTCGGCGACGGCGACGAGATCCTCATCAAGGGCCCGGGCGTGATGGACGGCTACCACAACCTGCCCGAGGAGACCGCCAAGACGCTGACCGACGACGGGTGGCTGCGCACCGGCGACAAGGGCAGCCTCGACGCCGAGGGCTTCCTCACGATCACCGGCCGCATCAAGGACCTCTTCAAGACCTCCGGCGGCAAGTACATCGCGCCCTCGGCGATCGAGTCGAAGTTCAAGGCCATCTGTCCCTACGCCAGCCAGTTCATGGTCTTCGGCAACGAGCGCAACTACTGCGTCGCGCTGGTCACCCTCGACCCCGACGCCCTGGCCGGCTGGGCCGAGGAGAACGGCATGGCGGGCTCGTCGTACACCGACCTGGTCCGCTCGGACAAGGTCAAGCAGATGGTGGCGGGGTACGTCGACGAGCTGAACACGCGCCTGAACCGCTGGGAGACCATCAAGAAGTGGGACCTGCTCGACCACGACCTCACGGTCGAGTCCGGCGAGCTGACCCCGTCGATGAAGGTCAAGCGCAACGTCGTGGAGAGCAACCACCAGGACCGGATCGACGCGCTCTACGCCTGACACCGACTGACATCGGACTGACATCGGGGGGATCGGCCCGGCACAGCAGGCACACAGGTCGGCCGCGTGAGGTGTCGCCATGACTTCTCACCACACCCACCACGGGGACGAGCTCGAGGACCACGACCTCGGGCTCTCCCACGACCTGCCCCAGATCGTCGAGAGGCAGCGGCGGCAGCGGCTGGGCCGCCGCGGGATGCTCGGCCTCTTCGGGGGCCTGGGCGCCACGGCGGTCCTCACCGGCTGCTCCCTCGGCGACGACACGGACACCTCGCTCTCGTCGTCGACCGACGGAGGCGGCCGGGGAGCGCCGGGGGACGGCGGGCCCGGCGGCGCGGCCGGATCCACGGTCGCGGCCGCCGACGGCGAGATCCCCGAGGAGACCTCCGGGCCGTACCCCGGCGACGGCTCCAACGGTCCGAACGTGCTGGCCGAGAGCGGCATCGTGCGCAGCGACATCACTTCGAGCTTCGGCGAGGCGAGCGGGGTCGCGGAGGGCGTGCCGGTGACGGTGCGGCTGCGGGTGCAGGACCTCAGCGGCGACGAGGCGACCGCCTTCGCCGGCGCCGCGGTCTACCTCTGGCACTGCGACCGTGACGGCAACTACTCGATGTACTCCGCAGCCGTCGCCGACGAGAACTACCTGCGGGGCGTGCAGGAGGCCGACGAGGACGGCCGGGTGGAGTTCACCAGCATCTTCCCGGCCTGCTACGACGGCCGCTGGCCGCACATGCACTTCGAGGTCTACCGGTCCCTCGACGACGCCACGTCGTACACCAACAAGCTGCGCACCTCCCAGCTCGCGCTGCCGCAGGACGTCTGCGAGGACGTCTACGGCACCGCGGAGGGGTACGACGCCTCCGTGGCGAACCTGGCGAACGTCAGCCTGTCCTCGGACATGGTCTTCGCCGACGGCTACTCGTTGCAGCTCGCGAAGGTGACCGGCTCGGCCGACGCGGGCTACACCATCTCGCTCAACGTGCCCGTGTGACCGGATGGGAGGATGGAGCCCGTGCCTCCCTCCGCCCTCCCTGCCGGTGACCCGGTCCCCGACGACGGGTCGCTGCCGGACTCGGCGCTGGCCGGCCTGGGCGAGCGCCCGTTCGCCCTCTACGTGCACGTGCCGTTCTGCACGGTGCGGTGCGGCTACTGCGACTTCAACACCTACACCGCCGAGGAGCTGGGTCGTGCCGGCGCCGCGCGTGGCGCATCGAGGACGACGTACGCCGAGGCCGCGGTCGCCGAGGTGCGCCGGGCGCGCCACGTGCTCGGAGACCGCGACCTGCCCGTGTCCACGGTCTTCTTCGGCGGTGGCACCCCGACCCTGCTGGCGCCCGCCGACCTGACCTCGGTGGTCGCCGCGGTCCGCGACGAGTTCGGGCTGGTCGCCGGCGCGGAGGTCACCACCGAGTCCAACCCGGACAGCGTGACCCCGGAGGCCCTCGAGCAGCTCCGGGCGGGTGGCATCAACCGGCTGTCCTTCGGCATGCAGTCAGCGGTCGACCACGTGCTGCGCACCCTGGACCGGACCCACGACCCGCGACGGGTCCCGGCCGTGGTCGCCTGGGCGCGACAGGCCGGCTTCGAGCAGGTGAGCCTGGACCTGATCTACGGCACACCGGGCGAGTCCCTCGCGGACTGGGAGACCTCGCTCGACACCGCGCTGGCGTGCGAGCCCGACCACGTGTCGGCGTACTCCCTGATCGTCGAGGACGGCACGGCGCTGGCCCGCCGGGTCCGCCGCGGCGAGCTCCCGATGCCCGACGAGGACGACCTCGCCGACAAGTACCTCGTCGCCGACCAGCGGCTCGAGGCCGCCGGCCTGGGGTGGTACGAGGTGTCCAACTGGGCGCGCGGCATGCCCGACGACGACAGCAGCGCGTGTCGGCACAACCGGCTCTACTGGACCGGCGCCGACTGGTGGGGCGTCGGCCCGGGAGCGCACTCACACGTGGGCGGCGTGCGCTGGTGGAACGTCAAGCACCCGGCGGTGTACGCCGAGCGGCTGGCCGCCGGCCGCAGCCCCGCGCACGCGCGCGAGGTCCTCGACGAGGAGAGCCGCCGCGTCGAGCGGGTCCTCCTCGAGCTGCGCCTGCGCGAGGGACTGGACATCGACGTCCTGGACGGGCCCGGACGCGCCGCAGTCCCCGACCTCGAGGCCCGGGGACTGCTGGTGACGCAGGGGGAGCGGCTGGTGCTCACGCGCACCGGCCGGCTGCTCGCCGACGGGGTCGTGCGCGACCTGTTGCCCTGACCGGTCAGCTCACCATCCGGATAGTGAGCGGGTAGCGGTACTCCTCGCCGCGGGACGCCCGGACCGAGCCGATGATCGTGAAGACCAGCCACAGGATGCCGACGATCGGCAGCAGGATCAGGCCGACCAGCACGAACACCAGGACGAACGACACGATCCCGTAGATCAGCATCGAGAGCTGGAAGTTGAGCGACTCGACGGCCTGGCGTCGCACGTAGGCCGACTCGTTGCCCTTGGTGAGCATGACGATGAGCGGTCCGAGGAACGCCAGCGCGATCACCGAGGCGACCAGGGCGCTCCAGTGCGCGGCGCACCCCCACGTGATCTCGTCGGGCGAGTGAGCACCCGGCTGCTGGGGCGGGCCGCCGTACGGCGGTTGCTGCGGCGGACCGCCGTACGCCGGCTGCTGCTGGCCGTAGGTGGGTGGCTGGCCGTACGCCGGCTGCTGCTGGCCGTAGGTGGGCGGTTGACCGTAGGGCTGCGTGCCCGGAGCCGGATCCTGCTCGGGGTTCGGCGGCGGGCTGGTCGGATCACTCATCACGGGCTCCCTGGCGGTCGCGGATGGGTCGGCGGTGACGGAGTCGATCGCTCCTCGTCCACCGTAGCCCCGCCGCGCTCCCGCCCGGGCCAGCGACACCGGAGCAGACGACACAGGGAAGTCAGGCGGTCACGAAGTCGATCAGCTCCTCGACCCGGCCCAGCAGCGCCGGGTCGAGGTCGTTGTAGTCGCGCACCCCGCCGAGGATGTGCTTCCAGGCCCGGGCGATGTCGGTCTGGTTGCGGTGCGGCCAGCCCAGCTGCTGGCAGGTGCCGGTCTTCCAGTCGATGTTGCGGGGGACGTCGGGCCAGCGCTCGAAGCCGAGGCGCTGCGGCTTGACGGCCTGCCAGATGTCGATGAACGGGTGCCCGACGATCAGCACGTCCTTGCCGATGGGCGACTTCGCGATGTTCTGCGCGATCCGGCTCTCCTTGGACCCCCGGACCAGGTGGTCCACGAGGACGCCGACGCGGCGCTGGGGTCCGGGCTTGAAGTCGCGCAGGTGGTCGGCGAGGTCGTCGACGCCGCCGAGGAACTCCACGACCACGCCCTCGATGCGCAGGTCGTCACCCCACACCTTCTCGACGAGCTCGGCGTCGTGCCGGCCCTCGACGAAGATCCGGCTGGCCCGGGCGACGCGCGCCTTCGCGCCGTGGACGGCGACCGACCCCGACGCCGTGCGCGTCGCCTTCGCGGGCGCCGCGGCGCGCACCGGAGCGGTCAGGATGACCGGCTTCCCCTCGAGCAGGAAGCCGGCGCCGAGCGGGAAGGTGCGCCGCTTGTTGCGCCGGTCCTCGAGCGTCACCGTGTGCAGGTCGCGGTCGACCGCGACGATCTCGCCCACCCAGTCCGTGGTCACCTCCTCCACCACGGCCCCGATCTCGGCAGGGGCCTCGACGGCCCGGCCGCGCTTGGGGGCGCGCCAGTCGGTGGAGAGGACGTCTGATCCGTAGCGGTCGCGGGAGGTCACCGGACAACGCTAGGTGGCGGTCCCGGTCGTGGCCCGGAGGGCGCGCCGGGTCGGCCGCGGCTCAGTCCTCGAGCTGCTCGTCGTCCCACTCCTCGGCGCCCTTGCCGCCCTCCATGTCGAGGTCACCGGGGTCCACCTCGTCGTCCAGGGGCTGGGCGAGCGGGTTGTCCTCGGTCGGCTGCAGGTCCTCGGGCAGCTCGTCGTCGCTGATGCCCTGCTCGAAGGTCTCGTCGCTGCTGTTGGTCATGCCGGCACCGTACCCACCGGGACCGGCGTCACGCTCAGATCAGCGGGAGCCGCTTCTGGCTGCGGGGGAGGTGCTCGTACCCGCGCTGCACGGCGGTGCCGAGGAGCTCCCGAGGCCACGGCCACTCGCCGGCATCGAGGGCCTGGTCGACCGGGACGCCGCGGCTGGCCAGGTCGCGGATCGTCTCGGCGATGATGCCGAGCTCGTTGCGCTGGTCCTCGACGAAGGAGCGCCCCACGGGAGCGCCGTGGCCGGGGACGACGACCGTGTTCGGGGTGAGCAGGCCCAGAACGATGTCGAGGGTGAGCGGCCAGTCCATCGGCCAGGCGTCGGTGTTGATCGAGGGGTGGGCCGACTCCTCGACCAGGTCGCCGGCGAGCACCACGTCCGCGTCGGGCACGCGCAGCACCAGGTCGCCGCTGGTGTGCCCGCGGCCCGGGTGGACGAGCTCGACCGCGCGGTCGCCCAGGTCGATCACCTTCGCGCTGGAGAAGGTCTGGTCGGGGAGCACGATCTCGGTGCCGACGACGTCCTCGCGGTGCGGGTCCTCACCGGGGGACTCGGCAACCCGCTGCTGCAGCTCCGGCCCCCACTTCTCCAGCTCGTCCCGCGCGTTCTCGTGCGCGTGCACCGGCACCGGCCCGTACGCCGTGCGGAAGGTGGCGTTGCCGAAGGAGTGGTCGAAGTGCCAGTGGGTGTTGACGATGCCGCAGACCTCGCCGGCGCCGAGGCGTCGTACGTCGTCGACCACCTCGGTGGCCGCGGCCGCCGAGCCGTGCGTGTCGACCACGAGGAGCCCGCGCTCGCCGCCCACCAGGGTGACGTTCACGTCGAACCACGCGTAGCGCGCGACCCAGACCCGGTCGGCGACCTCCCTGAACCCGGCTCCCGTGAATCCCGTCATGCCCGGAAGACTAGTAGTCTTGGCACTCAGGACTTCCGAGTGCCAAGACGGGCGTGAGTCGAGAGGAGGCGGGATGCAGGAGGAGCGCAGGCTCGCCGTGCTCCGCGCGATCGTGGAGGACTACGTGTCCACCGAGGAACCGGTCGGCTCCAAGGCGCTCGTCGAGCGCCACGGCCTGGGCGTCTCCCCGGCCACGGTCCGCAACGACATGGCGGCGCTGGAGGAGGAGGGGTTCATCACCCAGCCCCACACCAGCGCCGGACGGGTGCCGACCGACAAGGGCTACCGACTGTTCGTGGACCGGCTCACCACCGTCAAGCCGATGAGCACCGCCGAGCGGCGCGCGATCGCGACCTTCCTCGACGGCGCCGTCGACCTCGACGACGTGGTCGGCCGCTCCGTGCGGCTGCTCTCGCAGTTGACGCGTCAGGTCGCGGTCGTGCAGTACCCCACGCTCTCCCGCTCCACCGTGCGTCACGTGGAGCTGGTCGCGCTCACGCCGACCCGCATCCTGGCCGTGCTGATCCTGAGCACCGGCCGCGTCGAGCAGCGCGTGGTCGAGCTGCCGGCCGCCCTCGCCGACGACGAGCTCGCCGACCTGAGGCAGCTGGTCAACCGGGCGGCCACGGGCGAGGTCATCGCCGACGCCGTGTCCGCGCTGCGCAAGGCAGTGCCACCCGTCGACGGCGCCGCCACCGCGGCCGTCGTCGAGACACTGGCCGAGGCGATGTCCGACCACCGCTCCGACGAGCGGGTCGCGGTCGGGGGCGCGGCCAACCTCGCGAGGTACGGCGACAGCTTCGACTCGGCGGTCCGCCCGCTGCTGGAGGCGCTGGAGGAGCACGTCGTCCTCCTCAAGCTGCTCGGCGAGGCCAGCACCGGCGGTACGGTCACCGTGCGCATCGGTCACGAGGGCCCCTACCAGGAGCTGGCCTCCACGAGCGTGGTCGCGACCGGCTACGGCCCGCGGGACGAGGCGCTGGCCACGCTCGGCATCGTCGGCCCGACCCGCATGGACTACCCCGGCACGATGGCTGCCGTGCGCGCCGTCGCCCGCTACGTCTCCCGCTTCCTCGACGAGGGCTGACCAGCTCTCACCGCACGTCAGATCCACCCCCGATCCAGAAGGAACCGACTTGAGTCAGGACCTGTACGACCTCCTCGGTGTCGCCCGCGACGCGGACGCCGACACCATCAAGAAGGCCTACCGGCGTCTGGCCCGGCAGCTGCACCCCGACGTCAACCCCGACCCCGAGACGCAGGAGCGCTTCAAGGAGGTCTCCCGCGCCTACGAGGTCCTCTCCGACCCGCAGAAGCGGGCGGCGTACGACCGCGGCGGTGACCCGTTCGGCGGCGGCGCGGCAGGCTTCGGGCAGGGCGCCGGCTTCTCGTTCACCGACATCATGGACGCGTTCTTCGGAGGCGCGGGAGGGGCGGCGGCCGGTCGCGGCCCGCGTCCCCGCACCCGACGCGGCCAGGATGCCCTGATCCGGCTCGACGTCGAGCTGGCCGAGGCGGCGTTCGGCGTCACCCGCGAGCTGACCGTGGACACCGCCGTGCTGTGCGGCACCTGCCAGGGCGAGGGCACCGCGCCCGGCACCCACCCGGTGCCGTGCGAGACCTGCCACGGAGCGGGCGAGGTCGCCCACGTGCAGCGCTCGTTCCTCGGCGAGATCCGCACCCTGCGGCCCTGCGCGGCCTGCCGCGGCTTCGGCTCGATCATCCCGGAGCCCTGCCGCGAGTGCTCCGGCGACGGTCGCGTCCGCTCGCGCCGCACCATCACCGTGAAGATCCCCGCGGGCGTCGACAACGGCACCCGCGTGCAGCTCACCGAGCAGGGCGAGGTCGGCCCCGGCGGCGGCTCGCCCGGCGACCTGTACGTCGAGATCCAGATCGCGCGCCATCAGACCTTCACCCGGCACGGCAACGACCTGCACTGCACCGTGACCGTGCCGATGACCGCGGCCGCGCTCGGCACCACGCTCACCCTGCCGACCCTCGAGGCCGACGTGGAGCAGGGCGCCGACTCCGGCGTGGAGACGACCTTCGACCTCGAGATCAAGCCCGGCACCCAGTCCGGCACCGAGCAGGTGCTGCGGGGACGCGGCGTGCCCGGCCTGCGCGGCGGACGCGGCGACCTGGTCGTCACGGTCGTCGTGGACACGCCGACCCGTCTCGACCCGCGCCAGGAGGAGCTGCTGCGCGAGCTGGCAGCCATCCGCGGTGAGGAGCAGCCGACCGGTCAGGTGCGTCCGGGCTCGAAGTCGGTCTTCGGCCGCATCCGCGACGCGTTCAACCAGCACTGATGTCGCTGCCGGTGCACCTGGTGCCGTCCCTGGCCGGCGTCGGGGTGGGCTCCTCGGTCGAGGTGTCCGGTGACGAGGCCCACCACGCGGTCGCCGTACGCCGGCTGCGGGTGGGGGAGTCGGTGGTGCTCACCGACGGGACCGGCCGCTCGGCCACCGGTGCCGTGGCGTCCACCGGCAAGCGCGTGTTCACGCTGGACGTCGCGGAGGTCGCGGACGTCCCGCGCCCCGAGCCGGAGCTCGTGGTCGTCCAGGCGCTGCCCAAGGGCGACCGGGGCGAGCTCGCCGTCGAGATGCTGACCGAGGTCGGCGCCACGCGGATCGTGCCGTGGGCGGCGTCGCGCAGCGTCGCGGTCTGGAAGGGCGAGCGGGCCACGAAGTCGCTGGCCCGCTGGCGCTCCACCGCGCGCGAGGCGGCCAAGCAGGCCCGCCGTTCGTGGTTCCCCGAGGTCGACGAGCTGGCCGCCACCGCCGAGGTCGAGGCGCTGCTGGCCGATGCCGCCCTGGGTGTGGTCCTGCACGAGGAGGCGTCCGTGCCGATGGCGTCGCTGCCGGTGCCTGCCGAGGGACCGATCGTGGTCGTGGTCGGCCCCGAGGGTGGGCTCAGCGAGGACGAGGTCGCGGCGTTCGTCGCCGCCGGCGCCACCTCGGTCCGCCTCGGCAGCGAGGTCCTGCGCACCTCCACCGCCGGCGTCGCCGCGGCCGCAGCGCTGCTCTCCCGGACGACCCGCTGGTCCTGACGCGGCTGCCCGACGGGCCCGGGTCAGCGCGCGAGGAGCGCCTCGACACCGGCGATCTCCGTTCCGAGCTCGGCGCGTTCGGCACGGGTGAGGTCGCGGAAGAGGTCGATCACCTCCACTCGGCCGTCCTCGACACGCCACAGGCCCTCGAGCATCCCGTCCACGAAGATCGTGTGGCCGGTGCCGCCGTTGGTGCCCATCCACCGTCGACGGTTCCCGGGCGTGGTGACCCGGTCGCGGCCTGCGTGCGAGAGCCACAGGTTGTCGTAGGTGCCGAGCAGGCGCACGGGGGCGTGCGTGTCCTCGTCGGCCACCTCACCGTCCGGTACGTCGTAGAGGGTGCGGCCCGACTCGTCCTCGTGGCGCACGAGGTCGGCCATCGCGCGCAGCACGCCGGTGAGACCGGTGACGCCGGACCAGGCGGTCACGTCGGCAGCGGTGGCCGGTCCGAAGGCGCGCAGGTAGCGGCGCACGACGTCAGCGGGGTCCACCACGCAGGAGGACGCCCCGGTCCACCGCTCGACGTGGTCGTAGACGACGCCGCCCGGCTCCTTCCACTTCCCGCGCGGCGGCAGCTGGACCAGTGGCGCGGCGACCCGTGCGAGCTGGGCGAGCGCGGTGGCCGGCAGACCCGGGAAGTGCCGCTCGAGCGCAGGCCCCAGCTCCCTCTGGGGGAGCGGTCCCCGGGCGAGAACCGCGTCGACGGCGCGATCGAACGCCTCCCGGTCGAGGTCCCTCACGGGACGTACGGCCTGGTTGCTCCGGACGGTCTTGTCCATCAGCGGCTGCACCCACGGACGCAGCGCGAGCGCGTCCTCGGGCGTCAGCAGGTGGATGGTGCCGCGCATCGTCAGCAGGCGCACCAGGCCGCGCTCGTCGAGCCCGCGGCTGACGTCGTACGCGTCGAAGGACACGAGCCGGGCGTGCAGGGAGAGGTACGGCGGCAGCGTGTCCTGCGCCTGCAGCCCGACCAGGTGGCGCACCATCGTCGCGACCGGCGCCTCCACGCGCGCGAGCAGGTGCTGGCGCTGCAGCAGCGTCCGGTTCAGCCGACGGGGTGAGAGCAGCACGGCGAGACCCTAACCGGCCCGCTCACCAGGCGTCGCCCGGTCGATCCTCACAGGTCACGTCCACCGTCAGGTCCGGGACGAGCGTCGGGTCCGGGCGCAGGACCATGAGCCCGCCGTGCTCGCCGTCGGGGACGTCACCGCCGGTGGTCCGGGTGAAGGAGACCCCGCGCCACCGCTCCCAGCCGAGCCGCTCGTAGAAGCCGGTGGCCCGCCCGGTCGAGAGCAGCGCCACCGGCCAGCGGGTCCGGATCTCCTCCTGGAGCCTCTCCATCGTGCGTCGGCCGACATGCCTGCCCTGGTGGTCGGGATCGACGGCCACGGCCTCGACGTACCCGACGGTGTGCCACGGTCCGTCCCCGAACCGGATCAGCCGGGGTACGGCGCTGGCGTGCCCGACGAGGCGGTCGCCCTCGCGCGCCAGCACGTGCACGCCGCCGTAGGCGTGGTCGGCGTCCTCGTCGCTGAACCGGTCGCCGAAGGCCCGGTCCCAGAGCCTGCGCAGGTCCACGCGGGTCGCAGCGTCGATCCGGTCACTCCCGAGGACGACGAGCTCCACTGCAGCCGACCTTCGGGGGGCCGGGCCCGTCAACGAGCGCCGCCTCGGCGTGCCGGGCCCGTCAAGGAGCGCCGCCTCGGCGTCACTGGACGACGATCGTGCGGGTGTCCACGAACGGTCCCGGGCCCTCGCCGTCCGAGGGGTCGTCGGTCATCGCGACGAAGGTGTACTCCCCGGGTGCGAGGCCGGAGACGTCGACCTTCGACTGCCACGGGTAGAGCTTGTCCATCCAGCCGTCGGCCATGGCGGACCCCTGCTTCACCACGGTGTCGCCCCGCCGCACCTCCCACGGGACGGTCGCCTCGAACGAGCTGGCCACCCCGCTGGCGGTGAAGGAGCCGCTCACGGTGCTGCCCTCCTCCGGGTCGCTCACGCTGACCAGGGAGAGCGTCTCGAGCGGGTCGGCGTTGGTGACCGGCTCGGTGGTGTCCACGCCGAGGAGGGTGTCGACCGAGAACCGCACCGGCTTGCGGGACTGGACGGCGGCCTGCACGGTGTAGACGACCTGTTGGACGGCGACGCCCGCGGCCTGCGCGCTCATGCCGGAGGGGCGCTCGGCCAGCGCATCGCTCACCTCGACGTCGACGAACTCGTCGCCCTCGGAGCCGCCACTGAAGTCGCCGGCGTGCCACGGGCTCCGGTAGTCCGGGTCGTGGGGCTGCGCGGTCAGCAGGTCGAGCGCGCCCTGCACCGGGTCGGCGGCCTCGACGTGGTCGAACTCGCGGAAGAGCCGCGGGCCCTGGGGCGTGTCGCCGAGGTAGTACGCCGCCATCGTGGACTGCGCGCTCGTCGAGGGTGACGCCGACGCCGAGGGCTCGCTGCTGGACGTGTCCGGCCTCGACGACTCACTCACCTGTGCCGTGCTGGGCGTGTGCCGGGGGCGCGACGAGGCGACCGGGCTGTCGTCGTCCCCGGAGCCGGTGAGCCCCAGCTGGTCGCCGGCGACGGCGATCGCGCCGACCACGACAGCGGTGGCGACGACGGCACCACCGACGGCGTAGGTCCAGGGGCGGCGTGCGGACATGGGAGTCACCTTCGTTCGGTTGCGGATGGAGTCGAGCGCCTCGCGGGGCTCGACGTCGGAGACGGCGTCGGACAGCAGCTCGGAGAGCCTGCTCTCGTCGGGCTGCCGGCCCGGGTCCCGGGGCTCGGTCACGGCCGGTCCTCCCACTGGTCGTGGAGCAGGGCCCGCAGGGCCGCCGAGCCGCGCGACGCGTGGCTCTTCACCGCCCCGCGGCTGATACCGAGGGTCTCGGCGATCTCGACCTCGGTCAGGTCGAGGTAGTAGCGCAGCGCCAGCACCTCGCGCTGCCGCCGGGGGAGCTGGCGCAGGGCGTCGAGCACGGCGTTGCGGCGACCGCCCGCGAGCAGGGCCTCGTCGGCCCCGGCGCCGACCGGCGGGACGGTCTGGCGCTCCGCATGGCGGGCGACGACCGCGCGGTGCCGCAGCGCGGACCGGGACCGGTTGACCACGGTCTGGCGCAGGTACGCCAGGGCGAGCGCCGGGTCGCGCAGCCGCGACCAGCGGCCGTGCACCGCGACGAACGCGTCCTGCACGACCTCCTCGGCCGTCCCGACGTCGCGCACGAGCAGGACCGAGAGCCGGACCAGCTGCCGCCAGTGGGCGGCGTACAGCTGTTCGAGGGCGTCGTCGGCGCTCCAGGTCGACGGCGCACGGCCTGTGGACGGGCTCACCGCACCGGTCCCTGGGGACCGGCGGACCAGGGGCGCCGTCGCATGGGTCATCACGCTAGTGGCACGCCCGGCCCGCCCCGTGGGTTTACACGCGTCACAGAGCAGGTTTCATGGACCGCGACCACGACATCCGTGCCAGCATGGACACGACGAGAGGGAGACAGATGGCTGCGGCACCCGACTGCCTGTTCTGCAAGATCGTGGCGGGGGAGATCCCCGCCGAGGTCGTCCACATGACCGAGCACGCCGTCGCGTTCCGCGACATCAACGCGCAGGCGCCCACACACGTCCTGGTGGTGCCGCGGGAGCACTACCGCGACGCGGCCGCGCTCGCGCACGGCGACCCCGAGGCGACCGCGGAGCTGCTGCGGGTCGCCGCCGCGGTCGCCACCGCCGAGGGGCACGAGGACTACCGCCTCGTGTTCAACACCGGCGAGGGCGTCGGCCAGACGGTGTTCCACACCCACCTGCACGTGCTCGCGGGGCGCTCGATGACCTGGCCGCCGGGATGATCCGTCGGTGGCGGAGGGGCGTCGCGGGCCTCGGGACGGCCCTGGTGCTCGCCCTCGTGACGACGTCCTGCAACAGCGGCGGGACCGAGCAGGCGACGCCCGCGGACCCGGCGCCCTCCAGCACCGCGGCCGCCGGTGCCGGTCACCAGGACGCGCACCCCACCGCCCCGTCCCGGCTGCTGCCGCTGCGCCCGGGCGAGAAGCGGGTCACCCTCACCATGCCGGAGGACTACACCCCCAGCGCGCCCAACGGCGTCGGCACCGACGACTACCGCTGCTTCCTGCTCGACCCGCACCTGACCAAGGACACCTGGCTCACCGGCACCAACGTGCTGCCCGGCAACCCCGACGTGGTCCACCACGTCATCCTGTTCCGGGTCCCGCCGCAGCAGGTGCGCGAGGCCGAGCACCTCGACGACCGCACTCCCGGCCAGGGCTGGACCTGCTTCGGCGGCAGCGGTCTGGCGGGGGAGTTCAACAACATCGACGACGCGTCCTGGCTGGGTGCCTGGGCGCCCGGCGGCAAGGAGTCGGTGGACCGGAAGGGGTACGGCGTCGACCTCGCCCCCGGCTCGCGGGTGATCATGCAGGTGCACTACAACCTGCTCGCCGGGCAGCAGCCCGACCGTTCCTCGACCCAGATCCGGGTGATGCGCGACGGATCGGGGCTGACCCCGCTGCACACCTACCTCATGCCCGCGCCGGTCGAGCTCCCCTGCCGTCCCGGCCACGACGACGGCCCTCTGTGCGACCGCGACGCCGCGGTGGCCGACGTGCTGCACCGGTTCGGGACCGCCGGCAACACCAACAGCCTGCTGCACCTCCTCTGCGGGTCCGAGGCGCGGCCGTCGCCGACCAGCTCGTGCACCCGCACGATCGGGCGCCCGATGACGGTGCTCGGTGTCGCCGGCCACATGCACCTGCTGGGCCGGTCGATCCGCATCGAGACGAACCCGGGCACGCCACGGGCCAGGACGATCCTCGACATCCCGGTCTGGGACTTCGACAACCAGGGCACCAAGCCGATCGCGCCCGTGCACCTCGAGCCGTTCGACACGGTCAAGGTCACCTGCCGCCACGTGCAGTGGCTGCGCGACAAGCTGCCGGCGTTCGAGGGCCAGCAGGAGAAGTACGTCGTGTGGGGCGAGGGCACCACCGACGAGATGTGCCTCGGGATGCTGCAGGTCGCCTTCGACTAGTCGTACTCGGCTCAGAACGCCGCGAACACCCGCAGCACGGCGAAGACCACCGGGAGCCCGAAGACGACGAGCATCACCCAGGCCGTCACCCGGTGCACCCGCTTGGTGGAGTCGAGCGCACCCGCGAAGTCCAGCAGCGCCCCGTCCGGCACGTGGTGCGTCAGCCCCATCCGGCGCGCGTCCGCGGGCATGCGCTGCCCGGCGTCCCAGTACGGCGGCGTGTCGTCGTCGTGGTCGTCGGGATCGTCGTACACGTCCCTCATGCGACCACGGTAGGCCCGCTCACCTGACGTGCGTCGGGACTCGCCAGATCGCGGCGTCCCGTCCTCGGGACCAATCCGCACCCACGCCCGTGACGAAGACCTCGTGCAAGGCAAGATTTCCCGACGCCCGTAGAGGGCGGAACCTGGAGAACAATGCTCATGCGCACACGGAGGAAGAAGCAGATCGCCGCAGGGATGTTCCTGCTCTCGTCGGCAGGGATGGTCGCCGGCACCGCGCAGGTGCCCGCGAACGCCGCGGCAAACGACGCCCTGCTCGGCGGAACCCAGACCGAGGGGAAGCTGCACCCGATCAACAACTCGGGCGCGAACGGCATCGCCACGGTGACCGTCGACGGCCGCAAGATCGACGTCTCGGTCGACGCCAAGCGGCTGCTGAAGGGGATGCCGCACGCCATGCACATCCACTTCGGGAAGCAGGCGCGTCACGAGTGCCCGACAGTGAGGGACGACGACAACGCGGACCACCGCATCAACACCGTCGAGGGCCTGCCCGCCTACGGTCCGGTGCGCGTCTCGCTCACCAAGCGTGGTGACACCTCGCCGAAGAGCACCCTCGCGGTCAACCGGTTCCCGACCGCGCCGAAGCACCAGATCCACTACGACCGCACCATCGGCATCGGCAAGAAGCTGGCCCGTGCCGTCGCGAACGGCAAGGGCGTCGTGGTGATCCACGGCATCGACTACAACGGCAACGGCAAGTACGACTTCAGCGCCGGCAAGAGCGACCTCGACCCGAGCCTGCCCGCCGAGGCGACCGACCCGGCCGCCTGTGGCGTGCTGCACGAGTCCGACGGCGCGCTGTCCCTGCGGTGACCGCTCGCACCTGAGAAGCCCACGTCGGCCCCCGGTCACCCGGGGGTCGACGTGCGTCCGGCACCGCGTCGGCAACTCGCTGGGGCTCGGGGCCGTGCTCCCGTAGCATGGAGGGGCTCGCACCACCGACCGGAAGGACCGCCCGCCTCGGGCATCCATGACTGACACGCACCGACACGACGGGACACCGACGACGTACCCCACGCGGCACACCGTGGTGGTCCCCAACAGCATCAACATGGTCAGCCTGCTCGGGCCCGGCGACGAGCACCTCGCGCTGATCGAGCGCTCCTTCGAGGCCGACGTCCACGTCCGCGGCAACCGGATCACGCTGTACGGCGAGCCGGGCGAGGTGGCGCTCGCCGAGCGGCTCCTCGACGAGCTGGTGACGATCATCCGCACCGGCCAGGGGGTCACCCCGGAGACCGTCGAGCGCGTGCTCGGGATGCTCCGGACCGAGACCACCGAGCGGCCCGCCGACGTCCTCTCGCTCAACATCCTGAGCAACCGCGGTCGATCGATCCGGCCCAAGACGCTGAACCAGAAGCGCTACGTCGACTCGATCGACAAGCACACGATCACCTTCGGCATCGGCCCCGCCGGCACCGGCAAGACCTACCTGGCCATGGCCAAGGCCGTGCAGGCGCTCCAGTCGAAGAACGTCAACCGCATCATCCTGACCCGGCCGGCGGTCGAGGCGGGGGAGCGGCTGGGCTTCCTGCCGGGCACCCTGAGCGAGAAGATCGACCCCTACCTGCGGCCGTTGTACGACGCGCTGCACGACATGATCGACCCCGAGACGATCCCCAAGCTGCTGGCGGCCGGGACCATCGAGGTGGCGCCGCTGGCCTACATGCGCGGCCGCACCCTCAACGACGCGTTCATCATCCTCGACGAGGCGCAGAACACCTCGCCCGAGCAGATGAAGATGTTCCTGACCCGCCTCGGCTTCAACTCCAAGATCGTGGTCACCGGTGACGTCACGCAGGTCGACCTCCCGGGCGGCACGAAGTCCGGCCTGCGGGTCATCGAGGGCATCCTCGACGGCGTCGAGGACATCGTCTTCAACCGCCTCACCAGCCACGACGTCGTGCGCCACCGGCTGGTCGGCAAGATCGTCGCGGCGTACGACGAGTTCGACGCGCGCGCCGAGCTCGCGAAGGGGGACCGGTCGTGAGCATCGAGGTGCTGAACGAGTCGGGCCACGACCTCGACGTCAAGCAGCTGGCGGCGCTGAGCCGGTTCGTCATGGACCGGATGCGCGTGCACCCGTTGGCCGAGCTGTGCATCAAGGCCGTCGACGAGCCCACCATCGCCGAGCTCAACGAGCAGTGGATGGAGAAGGAGGGGCCGACCGACGTGCTCGCCTTCCCGATGGACGAGCTGCGGCCCGGCCTGGTCGACGAGGAGCCCGAGGAGGGCGTCCTCGGTGACCTGGTCCTGTGCCCCGACATCGCGGAGAAGCAGGGCGTCGCGGCCGGGCACGGCAAGGACGCCGAGATCGAGCTGCTCACCGTGCACGGCATCCTCCACCTGCTGGGCTACGACCACGCGGAGCCCGAGGAGCACAAGGAGATGTTCGGCCTCCAGGACGAGCTGCTCGCCGCCTGGCGTGCCGGCGTCGCCGCTCCGTGAGCAGCGGTGATGCCGGGCTGCTCGTCGTAGCAGCCGCCCTCGTCGTCCTCGCCGGCGTGTTCTCCGCGGCCGACGCCGCGCTCGGCTCGTTCTCGCGCGCCCGCGCGGAGGAGCTCCTCGCGGACGGCCGCCCCGGCGCCCGGCGGCTGGTGGCCCTGCTCGACGATCCGCCGCGCTACCTCAACACCGCGCTGCTGCTGCGGCTGCTGTGCGAGATCTCCGCGATCGTGCTGGTCACGCTGGAGGTCAGCGACGGCTTCTCCGGGTCCTGGTGGCCGACCGTGCTGACCTCGATCGGCGTCATGCTCGTGGTGTCGTTCGTGGCGATCGGGGTCGCGCCGCGCACCATCGGCCGCCAGCACTCCGAGCGGGTGGCGCTGATCTCCGCGGCCCCGCTGACGTTCGTGACCCGGGTGCTCGGCCCGCTTCCGGCGCTGCTGATCCTGGTCGGCAACGCGATCACGCCCGGCAAGGGGTTCCGCGAGGGCCCGTTCTCGACGGAGACCGAGCTGCGCGAGCTGGTCGACCTCGCCGAGGCCTCGGCCGTGATCGAGTCCGGCGAGCGCAAGATGATCCACGGCGTCTTCGAGCTCGGCGACACCACCGCCCGCGAGGTGATGGTGCCCCGGAACGACGTGGTCTACGTCGAGCGGCACAAGAACCTGCGCCAGACGATGTCGCTCTTCCTGCGCAGCGGCTTCTCCCGGGTGCCGGTGATCGGCGAGAACCTCGACGACATCATCGGCTTCGCCTACCTCAAGGACATCGTCCGCCGCGACTTCGAGGCACCGGACGTGGAGTTCACCCAGCGCATCGACGAGGTGATGCGCCCGGCCCACTACGTGCCGGAGTCCAAGCCCGTCGACGCGCTGCTCTCGGAGATGCAGGCCGACCGGCAGCACATCGCCGTCGTCGTCGACGAGTACGGCGGCACCGCCGGCCTGGTCACCATCGAGGACATCCTCGAGGAGATCGTCGGCGAGATCACCGACGAGTTCGACGAGGAGGAGGTCGAGGTCGAGGTGCTGCCGACGGGGGAGACCCGGGTCTCCTCGCGCTACCCGATCGATGACCTCGACGAGCTGTTCGGCTTCGACGTCGAGGAGGAGGACGTCGACAGCGTCGGCGGACTGATGGCCAAGCACCTGGGCCGCGTCCCGATCCCGGGGTCGCACGTCGAGGCACACGGGCTGCGCTTCGAGGCCGAGGGCACGGTCGGCCGGCGCAACAAGATCGAGACGGTGCTGATCAGCCGGGTCGGGCCCGAGCCCGCGCCGGCGGCCGACGAAGGAGGAACGCGTGAGCACGCCGACTGACCTGTCCGCGGAGGACAGGAAGCTGGTCACCCTGGCCCGGGCGACCCGGGCCCGGACCCGCGCCGCGGAGGGCGCGGCGGTCCGCGACAGCGACGGGCGCACCTACGCCGGCGCCACCGTCGCCCTGCCCTCGCTGCAGGTCTCGGCGCTCGGTGTGTGCGTGGCCATGGCGGTGGCCTCCGGGTCGCGCGGGCTCGAGGCCGCGGTGGTGCTCACGGAGTCCGGGGCCGTCGCGGACGCGGACCTGCAGGCACTCTCGGACTTCGCGGGCGCGGGCGTCGTCGTGCACGTCGGCGACCCGAAGGGCGCGCTGGGGTCGACCCTGACGACCTAGCCGGTCACATGCCGGACATGTCCGGCGACTCGGACTGGTCCGGGGAGCCGGACCCGCTCTCACCCTCGCCCGGCATCGACATGCCCGGGCCCATGTTGTGGTGGACGGTCCGCCACCACAGGAAGGTCTCGGCGTGGCCGCCGTAGCCCGTGACCTGCCCGAGCAGCTTGAGGTCGTTGTGCGTCCAGACGATGACCTGGCGTCCGCCGACGAGCGTGCAGAACAGCCGCCCGCCGGCCACCTCGGAGCTGAGGTCGCCGGCCTCGAGCTGGGAGATCGTGAAGTTGCGCGGGTGCTCGTACTGGTGGTTCCAGGACACCTCGCCGGTAGATCGCCTGCGCGAGCAGTTCCCCCTGGCGGTCTGCTCCATCGACGGCCGCTCGCCGGTCAGCTTCTCCACCCGGTCCAAGTAGGCCGAGTAGAGCTCGCTCATCGAGCCGTAGGTCTCGAAGGTGGCCAGGTCTGCGCCGTGGACCTGGGGCGCGCAGACGACCTTCGTGTCGGTCGCGGGCTGGCACGACTCCGGCGGGACGTAGCCCTGCGCCGCGCCCTCCGAGCTGGTCTCCGCGAGGATCCCCATGATCGGGTTGGTGCCGGCACCCGCAGAGCCGGCGCCCGACGGGCTGGAGGAGCCGGACGGGCCGGGCTGCCCGCTGGTGTCGCTGCTCGCACCCGCAGGCGAGGACCGGTGCTCGTAGCCGAACCAGAGACCGCCGAGCGCCAGGGCCGCCAGCACGACCATCGTCACGGGCACCAGCCAGCCGGTGCGGCGACGGCGTACGTCGGTCACCGGCCCGGCGCCGGTGCCACCCGACGGCGGTACGTCGGCAGCACCTGACGGCGGCGGGGGAGGCATGCTGCCGCTGCTCCCTCCCGGTGCCGACCACTCGCGGGGCGGCGCGGCCGCCTCGGTCGGTGGGCCGGCGTACGCCGCCGGGGCGGTCGCACTGAGCGCGGTCTCGGGTCGGACGTCCTTGGCCCCCAGCGCCGTCCGGGCGGCCTCCACGAGCTCACGGCCGCTCGTGTAGCGGTCGGCGGGGTTCTTGGCCAGGGCGCGGCTCATCACGTCGTCGATGGCGTGACCGAGCTCCGGGCGGAGCTGGCTGGGCGGGGTCGGCGACTCCTCGACGTGCGCCCAGATGACGGCGGCGTCCGCCTCCTTCACGAACGGCACCCGCCCGGTGAGCGACTCGTAGAGCACGCACCCGAGCGAGTAGATGTCGGCCTGCCCGTCGACGTCCCGCCCGGTGATCTGCTCGGGGGCTATGTAGTCGATGGTGCCCATGAACTGGCCGGTCGGGGTGAGGCCGGTCCGGGACAGGGCGTGCTTCGAGATGCCGAAGTCGGCGAGGTAGACGTGGTCGGGATCCTCGTCGGCGCCGCGCTGCACGAGGATGTTCGCCGGCTTGACGTCGCGGTGGACGAGGCCGGCCCGGTGCGCGTGGTCCAGCGCGCGGGCGGCCTGGTCGATGATGTGCAGCACCTGGACCGGGGTGAGCGCACGACCGCGGCGCAGGATCTGCTTCAGGTCGCTGCCCGGCACGTACCTCATCGCGATGTACAGCAGGTCGCCGTGCGCGCCCATGTCGTAGATCGGGATGACGTTGGGGTGGTTGAGCGACGCCGCGATCCTCGACTCCTGGAGGAACCGGGCGCGGAAGACGTCGTCGGTGGACAGCTCCGGCGCCAGCACCTTGAGCGCCACCGAGCTGCCGATGCGGGGGTTCTCGGCCTGGAAGACGACGCTCATGCCGCCCCGGCCCAGCACCGAGAGCAGGCGGTAGCCCGCGAACTCCTCGCCCACCATCGGCATCATGCCGTCACCATAGGGCGGCCCGCCTGCGCCGGGTGCTGGCCGGTCACGACGTCCGCCAAGTGGGGTACGCGTCGTGAGAACTGGCCGCGGCGACGGGTCCTCAGCGCGTCGACGAACGCCTGATGGAGCGGGCCGTGGCCCACCGGGTCAGGACGATGAGCACGACGGCGAGCACGAGCAGCGCGGCCACGTCGAGCGTCCAGTACCCGGCCGAGCTCGTGGCCAGCGTGTCGCGGGCGGTGCCGCGATGGTGCGCGGCGTCCTCCAGCCCCACCGACGAGGCCGAGGCCGCGAAGGCGAACCGTCCGGGCACCGTCCAGGACAGCTGTTCCAGGCCGGCGCGGCCGGCGATCGGGAGCAGCCCGCCGCAGAGCACCAGCTGCAGCATCACCAGGGCGACGAGCGCCGGCATGGTCTGCTCGCTGGAGCTGACCAGCGCGGAGATGAGGAGCCCGGCCATGACCATGGCCACGGAGACGAGCGCCAGCGGCACCACGATCTCCAGGATGCCGAGGCCGATGACCCCGTCGCCGTCGGGGCCGGGCGTGCCGGCCACCGTCAGGAGGACGAACAGGACCGACTGGAGCGCGGCGAGGCTGCCCAGCACCGCCACCTTGCTGGCGACGTACGCCGACACCGACAGGCCCACGGCCCGCTCGCGGGCGAAGATGGCGCGCTCCTTCACCAGCTCCCGCACCGAGATCGCGCCCCCCATGAGGACCGCGCCGAGGACCAGGATGATCAGTCGCTGGTCCACCTCGTTCGGCTCGGTCTGACGCAGCATCGACAGACCTGCGTGGCCGGGGACGATGCGTGCCAGGACCGCGAGGACCACGGGCATCGCCACGAGCAGCACGATGAAGTTGCGGTCCGCTGCGATCACCGAGAGAGAACGAGCCACCAGCGTTCGGAGCTGCCGGGTCGCCGCCGGCAGCGTCCTGTTCTGGACCGGTGCCGGGGTGCTCGACTCGTCGCGCCGCACGAACCGGCCGCGCGCCGTCGACTGTTCGTAGAGGGTGGGCCACTCCGCGCTCTCGAGCGCGTTGAACACCGCGGCGAACGAGGGCACGTGGAAGAACTCGAGCAGCTCTGCCGGAGGACCGAAGTAGGCGACCCGGCCGCCCTCGGCCATGACCACGATGAAGTCGCACACCTCCAGCGCGAGCACGCTGTGGGTCACCACGACCACGATCCGGCCGGCGTCGGCAAGACCGCGGAGCACGTCGCTCATCACCTTGATGTCCAGGCCCGGGTCCAGCCCCGAGGTCGGCTCGTCCAGGAACAGGATCGGGGGCGCGGTCAGGAGCTCCATCGCGATCGACACCCGCTTGCGCTGCCCACCGGAGAGCCCGGAGCCGATCCGTTGGTCCAGCCGGGCAGCGAGCTGCATCTCGTCGACCACCTCGTCGACGCGGTGGTCGAGCTCGGCGGTCGAGGTGTCCGGGGTGAGGCGGAGCCGCGCGGCGTACCGCAGGGAGTCGCAGACCTTGAGCTGCGGGTGCTGGATGTCCTCCTGCGGGACGTAGCCGAGGTGCAGGCGCAGCTGGTCGTAGTCCTCGTAGAGGTCACGACCGAGCCAGCGCACGGACCCCGACGTGGCCGGGCGCAGACCGTTCAACGCGCCGAGCAGCGTCGACTTCCCGGCGCCCGAGGGGCCGATCACCGCGGTGAGCGTTCCGGCGGGCAGCGTGAGCGACACGTGGTCCAGCAGGACCTTGCCACCCCTGGTGACCACGGAGAGGTCCTCGGCCACCAGCGGTGATCCGGCTCCCGCGGCCACGGGCAGCAGTCGTTCGCCGTCCCAGCGGAGCTGGGCCGCGCCGACGCCGACGACGTCGCGTGGCCGCAGCCGGGCCGGTCCCTCGACCCGATCGCCGTTGAGGAACGTGCCGTTGTAGCTGCCCAAGTCGTGGAGGACGCCCTCGCCGGATCCACGCTCCACCACCGCGTGGTGGCGGGACACCAGCGGGTCGGCGACCACCACGTCGTTGTCCGGCTCCCGACCGATGCTGATGCGTTCGCGACGGGCGGGGGGCGCCGCGCTGGCCACGGTGGCGGCGATCCGCGGTGGACGGCCGGGAGCGGCGGCGTGGCCCGGCACCCCGCTGGGAACCGGGTCCAGGGCGAGCGTCACCACGGGACCGTCCGGCGCGCCCAGCGCGATGGCGACGGTCTGCCCGGGGCGCAGGTCGTAGCTGCCGAGCCGCCGCCCGTCCACCCAGGTGCCGTTGCTGCTGTCGAGGTCGACGAGCGTCCAGCCGTCGGCGCCGGGACGCAGCTCGCAGTGCCTCCGGCTCACGCGTCGGTCCCGGATCGTGATGTCGAGCTGCTGGTCGCGGCCGACCACCAGGACCTGGTCGCCGCCGAAGGACCTGCGCGTACCGTCCCACGCGGCGGAAAAGCTCGGCACACCCACGGCCTGACCTCCCCGGTTGTCCGGAATGGTCTCACCGCGCACACGCCGGGGCAAGGATCGCTGTGGGCCGGTACAGCGCGGTCCTAGGCTGTGTCCATGTCCGACCCGATCGCCGACGGTTCGGCTCGATCAGACGCGGTGCAGCAGGGCTCGTCGTTCCTGCTCTACCGCGACGGTGACGGGCGCCAGCGGATCGTCGCGCTGGACGACCGCGACGTCACGGTCGGGCGCGACCAGGGTCTCGACGTCTCCCTGACCTGGGACGGCGAGGTGTCGCGCCTGCACGCGCACATCGAGCGGCTGGGCTCCCGCTGGGTCGTCGTCGACGACGGCCTGTCACGCAACGGCACCTGGGTCAACGGGCACCGGGTCAACGGTCGCCAGCGGCTGGAGGACGGGGACACGATCCGCTTCGGGAACACCCCGGTGACCTTCAGCTGCTCGACGCTCACCGGCGGGACCGCGCCGCGCACCGTCACCGCGGTGGACGTCGCCCACGCCGTACGCATCTCCGAGAGCCAGCGACGGGTCCTGGTGGCGCTGTGCCGGCCCTACAAGGGCGGCGCGCGGTACGCCACGCCCCCCACGAACCAGCAGGTCGCGGACGAGCTCTTCCTCAGCGTGGACGCCGTCAAGACGCACCTGCGCACCCTGTTCGCCAAGTTCGACCTCGAGGCGCTGGGCCAGAACCAGAAGCGAGCCCGCCTGGTCGAGATCGCCCTGCGTCTGGGCATCGTCACGGACCAGGAGCTCTGAGCGGCCGCACGCCGGGCACCACACCTGGGTGGCGAAAGGCCACCCCTCGAGCGCTGCGCGACCCCACTTTGGCTGTCTTACCGGCACCCCGGGGCGGGAGTGATGGTTCTTGGACAGGCACCACCCGGGTGCCGGATCTCGAAGAACCAAGGAGAATCCGATGTCCACTCCCACCACCCGCCGCTCGTTCAAGCTCCACACCGGCCTGGCCGTCGCCGGTGTCGGCGTCCTGCTCACGGCCGCCCTCGGGGGCGGCCTCGGAGACCCGACCGCAGCCCGCCTGCGCTCGACCGACCGCACCCCCGGGTCGGCGCAGGCCCTCGCCGCCGGTGGCACGGGCGAGACCGACGGCCTGGTGACCACCACCGCCACGACCGACTTCGACTCCTTCCTCGCGAGCCTCGTGGAGGACACCGCGAACTACTGGAGCGGCCGGCTGGCGGCCTGGGAACCGCAGTACGGGACCGGTCCGTGGCAGACCGTGACGTACCAGATCATCGACAGCGGCCAGTCCGTCACCAGCGCGTGCACCGATGGTGCGGGCAACGCCACGGTCGCCGGGGATCCCGACGAGCTCGCGGGAGCGAACCCCGCCTTCTTCTGCGGCGCGGACATGACCATCTACCTCTCCAGCCAGTGGCTCTACGACAACATCTGGAGCGCCTCGGGTGACGGTGGCGCGGCGAGCGACTTCGGGGTGGCCTACGCCGTCGCGCACGAGATGGGGCACGCCGTCCAGCACGACCTCGGCATCACCACCCCCGAGGACTCGCCCACGGTCGCGCCGACCGAGCTGCAGGCGGACTGCCTGGCCGGCGTGTGGAGCAACGAGAAGTACTACGAGAACGCGCTCGAGCCGGGCGACGTCGAGGAGGCGGTGGCCGAGGCCACGGCCGTCGGTGACTACGAGTACACCGATCCGGGCTTCCACGGCACGCCGGAGGAGCGCTCGGGGGCCTTCATGGTCGGGTACGACTCCGGCGACGCCAGCAGCTGCACGCTGACCCTCGCCGACACCCTGTGAGGCGTGCCCCTCGCCCGCCTGCAGCGCCCCGGACGGACGGTCCGGGGCGCTGTCGTGCGTCCCGGCAGGTCCCCCCGCGGCAGGACGTAAGCCTCTCCGCACTCCGGACGGCCTGACGGACGCTTGAGCTGGAGGACGAGACGACGGAGGACCAACATGTCTGGATCGAGCACGCCACCCGTACCGACCGCCTACCCAGCACGTCTCGACGTCGAGCACGCGGAGCAGTACAACCGGGTGACGACCCTGTTCCGGATCTTCATGGTCATCCCGATCGCCATCGTCTACGGCGTGCTGACCGCCGGCGCCACCGACACGGCGTACGACCAGAGCGGCGACACGGTGAGCTCCACGAGCGGCGGGATCGTCGCGGGCCTGTTCATGGCCACGCTGCTGATGATTCTGTTCCGGCAGCGCTACCCGCGCTGGTGGTTCGACTTCGCGCTGGAGCTGACCCGGTTCGGCACCCGCATCGGCGCCTACTTCGCGCTGCTCACCGACGAGTACCCCTCGACGGTCGAGGCGCAACGGGTCCACCTCGAGATCGACTACCCCGACGTCGAGCGCGACCTGAACCGCTGGCTGCCGCTGGTGAAGTGGCTGCTCGCGATCCCGCACTTCATCGTGCTGTTCTTCCTCTCGGTCGGTGCCTTCTTCGCCGTGGTCTTCGCCTGGTTCGCGATCCTGTTCACCGGCCGCTACCCCCGGGGACTGTTCGACTACGTGGTCGGTGTGGGCCGGTGGTGGCTGCGCGTGGAGGCCTACGCGTTCCTCCTCGTCACCGACCGGTATCCCCCCTTCTCACTCCGCTGAGGGGACCTCCTGGAGCACGGCGACCGGGATCGTCCTGCCTGCCTTGCGGGCGTACCTGGCGACCTCCGGCGCACGAGCGAGGACGGTGCCGTTCCACATGGTGTCCCGAGCACTGCCGACGAGCTCCCGGGGGCGGACCCGGAGGTGGTCGCGGCCGATCTGCACGTCCGCCACGTCGGCCGCGCGGAGGTTCAGGAACCAGTCGGGGTCCCGGGGGGACCCGGAACCCGTGCCCCAGACGACCGGCCCCTCGGGGGTCTCCAGGAAGCGCACGCAGGTGGAGCGGGGGAGCCCGGTGCGTCGGCCGGGGACGGTGATCAACAGGACGGTCACGCCCCTGCGGCCGCTGCTCAGCCGGCCGTCGAGCCCGCGATAGAGCCGGACGGCGATGCGGTTGCCGACCCGGGTGAGGCGACGGCTCATGTCGGGGCTCCTCGGTGCGCCACTGCGCCGATCCGGGCGAGGTCCTGGGCCAGGCGTGCGTCGCGGTCCTGGTGGGCGGGTATCAACCGCGCGTAGAGCCGGTCGAGCAGCCAGGGCGCACGCAGGACCCGGAACGACTGCGTGATCAGGGTCCGCCCCTCGCGGGGCTCCAGCCGGATGCTCCACAGCGTGCTGTCGGGGAAGAGCGGGGTCGGCACCGTCCGCCAGACGAGCTCGTGGGGTGGGGTCGCGGCGACGATCTCGCACGTGCGACCCCAGCGGGCCCAGCCGGCCCGGTTCCGACCACGGAAGCGCGCTCCCGGGCTCGGTTCGTCGACGTCGTCCAGCCACCGTGCGGCACGGCACTCGTGGCTCCACTCGCCGACCCGGGTGACGTCGCTGATCACCGCCCAGACCTCTGTCACGGTGGCGTCGACGACCACCTCGACACGAGAGCTCTTCTGAACCTGGCTCATGGGTTCCTCCTCGGTGCATCCGACGTGCTGGTGTCACGCCCCGACGTCCAGCAGCCGGCGGATCGTCGTCGCCAGCCACCGCTCGTAGTCCTCGACCGGCCTGCCTCCGACCTGCGTGAGCAGGTGGAAGGCGTCCGCACCCATGACCACCCACAGGGCGTCGAGCACGTCCTCACCGACAGGACGGCCGACCACCGACTCCATGCCCTCGCGGATGTTGTCCCGCCGGCTGGTCTCGAGCTCGTGCAGCTTCGCCGCGAGGGCCGGCTCGCTGCGGGCGGCCTCCATGAGGGCCCGACGCAACCCCCAGGTGCGTCGGTTGATCCCCGTGACCAGCCGCGCGGCGGCGCTGATCCGGTCCGCGGTGCCGCCTACCCCGAGGGCGGCGAACTCCGGGCGCTGCGTCAACGGGAGCGGCTCGGCATCGCCGACGACGGCCGCGTCGATGGCCGTCAGCAGCAGCGCGGTCTTGGACCCGAAGCTCGCGTAGACCGTCTCGACCGCGACGCCGGCCGCCCTGGCGATCTCGCGCATCCCGGTCGCCGACCAGCCGCGCTCGGCGAACAGCGACGTGGCTGCGGCCAGCACCAGCTCACGGGTCTGCGCGGCCTGCTGCCGGCGGCGAGCCGATCGGTACGGTCGCCTCCCCCGGTCGGGGAGCGTCTCGTCGGGGGTGCTCATGTGCCCCACCTCCCACCAGGAGGTTAGAACGGGACCGTTTTCGATACAAGGGCGTTCCGGTCAAATTCTGGACGGGCTGCGCAGCGCCGTCGCGGGCAGCGCGGTCACGGGAGGGGAGAGGCGTAGTGGTGCGCCTCGGGCGTTGCCCGGGCCCTGGGCACGCCCAGCTCGACGACGACCCGGCAGCCGGGGTCGCCCACCGCGATCCTCTCCTCGAGCAGCACGGTCGCGCCGTGGTCGCTGTTGCGAGCGGCGATCCCGCCGAACACGCTGGAGGTCATCCGGCACAGTGAGGGTGCCTGCTGGACCACGTCGCCGAAGGGGCAGCGGTCGTTGACCAGCACGATCCGCTCGGGGCCCGCCTCGAGGACGCGGAAGCCGCCGTCGATGGCGTGCTTGAGGCGCACGTAGCAGTGACCGATCTGCTCCGGGGTCATCCGGCCCGTGACCGCCGCCGCGAGGCGGTACTCCTCCTCCATGCGGCCACCGACGTCCGTGCCGACCTGCGCCACCGCCGCGTCGGCGGAGTCCTGCCCGTGCTCGACCTCGATGGTCTGCGCCAGCTGCACCACCAGGGCGCGCAGGAAGGACTCCTTGCCGAACCCGCCACCGGGCAGGGCCTCCTCCAGCATCGGCAGCGCCGGGGTACGACGACGTGGCGGGTCGTGGTCGACCGCAGCGGGCCGGGACACGGGCAACGTCATCGAGACGACGAGTCCCTCGCCGGAGCGCTCCCGACTCTCCAGCGAAGGCGCCAGCTCCCGCATGATGAACAGCCCGCGCCCGGACTCGGCCAGCTCGTCCGGATCGACGTCCGGGCCGACCTCGTCGGCGATCCCGCCGGTGGCCCGGTCGAAGCCCGGCCCGAGGTCGTAGACCGACATGGTGGGGTTGGTGTCCCGCCAGGTCAGCGACACCCAGACCGGGCCGGAGGTGTGCCGGATGGCGTTGCCGACCGACTCCGCGACGAGGAGCTCGGCCGCGTCGAAGTCGCTCTCCGGTTCGCCGTGACGCCTCAGGTAGGCGACCAGCTCGCGCCGCAGGACAGGGAGAACTTCCGGTGCACCGCCGGGCAGGTACCAGTCCACCCGGCCAGTGTGGCACCGCGACGGAGGAACCCCGGTGAACGTGCCGGCAGCCGCTCTAGTCCAGGAAGCCCGTCTCCGGGTTGATGTTCGCCAGGAAGTCCCGGATCGCCCAGATCATCTCCGGCCGCGTGAACGACCGGTCCTCGGACAGTCGCGAGCTGAACCCGTAGCCCCGGTTCGGACCCGACACCCAGGTGAAGTCGCACTGGCTGCGCACGCCCGTTCGGGCCTGCACCTCGAACACCTCGCCGTCGACCTCGAGGAGCGTCGCGTGGGGGGCGGTCATGGCCCCACTGTGGCACGCAGCCCGGCGCGGGCGGGCCACGCATCCCCTCACGTGATGACTTCCTGACCCACCGGTAACACTCCGGATACCGGACAGGAGTAAGTTGCATGCCGTGACGACTGGGGGATCCTGGGACCAGCACGCCGCCGCGGTGCAGCGCCTGCGGGCGTCGTACGACGCGATTCCGGCGGGTGCGTCGGTCCGGCTGGCGAAGAAGACCTCGAACCTCTTCCGGCCCCGCGCCGACACCGAGGCCCCCGGCCTCGACGTCTCCGGCCTGACCGGCGTGATCGAGGTGGACGCGGCGGCACGGACCGCCGAGGTGCAGGGCATGTGCACCTACGAGGACCTCGTCGACGCCACCCTGCCGCACGGCCTGATCCCCCTCGTGGTGCCGCAGCTGCGCACCATCACCCTCGGCGGCGCCGTGACCGGCCTCGGGATCGAGTCGACCAGCTTCCGCAGCGGCCTCCCGCACGAGTCGGTCCTCGAGATGGACGTCTTCACCGGCGCCGGCGAGGTCGTGACCACCCGTCCCGGCGAGGACCTGTTCGACACCTTCCCCAACTCCTACGGCTCGCTCGGCTACGCCACCCGGCTGCGCATCGAGCTCGAGCCGGTGCCGTCGTACGTCGCCCTGCGCCACGTCCGCTTCGACGACGCGGGCGTGCTGGCCAAGACGGTGTCGGAGGTCGTCGCCACCAGGACCTACGAGGGGACCCGGGTGGACGGGCTCGACGGCGTCGCGTTCGCGCCGGGGGAGTACTACCTGACGCTGGCCACCTGGACCGACTCCGTGGACGGTGCCACGTCCGACTACACCGGCCAGGACGTCTACTACCGCTCGATCCAGCAGCGGGCCTCGGCCGGCTCCGGCACCGACCTGCTCACGATGTACGACTACCTGTGGCGCTGGGACACCGACTGGTTCTGGTGCTCCGGGGCGTTCGGCGTGCAGCACCCCGTGGTCCGCCGGCTGTGGCCGCGGCGCTACCGGCGCTCGGACGTCTACCACAAGCTGGTCGGCCTCGACCGTCGCCTCGGCATCGCCGACCGCCTCGACCGGCGCGCCGGCAGGCCGCTGCGCGAGCGCGTGATCCAGGACGTCGAGGTGCCGGTCGAGCGGCTCGAGGAGTTCCTCGCCTGGTTCGACGAGGCCGTGGGCATGCGGCCGGTCTGGCTGTGCCCGCTGGTCTCGAAGCGCGACTGGCCGTCCTACCCGCTGGCGCCCGGCGAGACCTACGTCAACGTCGGCTTCTGGGGCACGGTGCACGTGGGACCGGACGCCCCGAACGGCCCGCGCAACCGCGCGATCGAGGCGCGCGTCCACGAGCTCGGCGGCCACAAGTCGCTCTACTCCGAGGCCTTCTACGACGCCGAGACCTTCGACCAGCTGTACGACGGCGCGAACCTCGCCGCCGTCAAGCGGCGCTACGACCCCGACGACAGGCTGACCAGCCTCTACGACAAGGCGGTGAGGAGACGATGACCATCACGACGTCCCGGCGAACCACGACCGGGAACCTCAGCATCGGGGACGCGGTCGCGTCGCTGCTGCGCGACGGCATGCCGGTGCGGTTCACGGCGTACGACGGCAGCGCGGCAGGACCGGCGGACGCCCCCATCCGCCTCGAGCTGCTCAACCAGCGCGGCCTGGCGTTCCTGCTCACCGCGCCCGGCGACCTCGGCATGGCGCGGGCCTACGTCTCCGGCGACCTCCAGGTCCACGGCGTGCACCCGGGCGACCCCCACGACGCGCTGAAGCTGCTGCAGAACCACCTGCGCTTCCGCAAGCCCTCGGCGACCGAGGCGCTCGCGCTCGTGCGCGGGCTGGGCATCTCGAACCTCAAGCCCCCGCCGCCGCCCCCGCAGGAGCACCTGCCGCGCTGGCGCCGGGTGATGGAGGGCGTGCGGCACTCGATGACCCGCGACGCCGAGGTGATCCACCACCACTACGACGTCTCCAACCGCTTCTACGAGCTGGTGCTCGGGCCGTCGATGACCTACACCTGCGCCGTCTACCCGACCGCCGACGCGACGCTCGAGGAGGCGCAGCACGAGAAGTACGACCTCGTCGCCCGCAAGCTCGACCTCCAGCCCGGCCAGCGGCTGCTCGACCTCGGCTGCGGCTGGGGCGGGATGGTCCGCCACGCCGCGCGGGAGTACGGCGTCAAGGCGCTGGGCGTGACGCTGTCGCGCGAGCAGGCCTCGTGGGCGCAGGAGAAGATCAAGGAGGAGGGCCTCGACCACCTCGCCGAGGTGCGCTTCCTCGACTACCGGCTCGTCGAGGAGGGTGACTTCGACGCGATCTCCTCGATCGGCCTGACCGAGCACATCGGGGTGCGCAACTACCCGGCGTACTTCGGGTTCATCCGTGACAAGCTGCGCCCGCAGGGCCGGCTGCTCAACCACTGCATCACCCGGCACGACAACATCCCGCGCAGCACCGGGGCGTTCATCGACCGCTACGTCTTCCCGGACGGCGAGCTGATCGGGTCGGGCAAGATCATCACCGAGGTGCAGAACGCCGGGCTCGAGGTGCAGCACGAGGAGAACATCCGCGTGCACTACGCCAAGACGCTGGCCGGCTGGTGCCAGAACCTGGTCGACAACTGGGACGAGTGCGTCGCCGAGGTGGGGGAGGGCACCGCCCGCGTGTGGGGTCTCTACATGGCCGGCTCGCGGCTCGCGTTCGAGCGCAACGAGATCCAGCTGCACCACGTCCTCGCCACGAAGACCGACGAGAACGGAGAGTCCGGCTACCCGCTGCGGCACACCTTCTGACCCGGCGAATAGCCTTGGCCGGTGAGCACGAGAGCCAGGCAGTACGCAGCAGAGGTCCTGCGACGTGAGCAGCTCACCCCTCACCTGGTCCGGCTGACCCTGGGCGGACCGGGGCTGGCGGCCTTCGCGAGCACGGGCATCCCCGACGAGTGGGTGGGCCTGGTGGTGCCGCAGCAGTTCCAGAGCCGCTACTACACCGTGCGGTCCTGGGACGGGGCGGAGCTGGTCCTCGACGTCGTGGTGCACGAGGTCGGGCTGGTGACCGAGTGGGCTGCTCGCGAGTGCGTGGGTGAGACCGTCACGATCACCGAGCCCAAGGGCTCCTTCGCGATGCCCGAGGGGGCCGCCTGGCTGCTGCTGGTCGGCGACCTGACCGCGATGCCGGCGATGGCCCGGATCGCGGAGTCCGTCCCGCGCGACCTGCCCGTCCGGATCTGGGCGGAGGTGCCCGACGCCGAGGTGCTGAGCGGGGCGGCGTACCTCCCCGAGGGCGCCGAGGTGAGCTGGCTGGAGCCGCCGGCCGCGGGGCAGAGCGACCTGGCCGCGGTCGTGGAGGGCATCGACTGGCCGGAGGGCGACGGCTACTTCTGGATGGCGGGGGAGTCCGCGCAGATGCGGGCGATCCGCAAGCACCTGATGCGCGAGCGGCAGCTGCCGAGCGCGGCGTACGACGTGATGGGCTACTGGCGCGGGGTGGCCCGGCGCCAGCCGCGGGCGGTCGACCCCGGCCCGATCTGGCGGGCGGGCAAGATGGCAGGCAAGGCCGATGACCAGATCTGGGCCGACTACGACGAGGCGAGGACCCGGCATGAGTGAGCACAGGAGTGGGTTCGCGTCGTTCGTCGGCCGGCCCAACGCAGGCAAGTCGACGCTGACCAACGCGCTGGTCGGCACCAAGGTGGCGATCACCTCGGACAAGCCGCAGACGACGCGCACGGTGGTGCGCGGCATCGTGCACCGCGACGACGCGCAGCTGATCCTCGTGGACACGCCGGGACTGCACCGGCCGCGCACCCTGCTCGGTGAGCGGCTCAACGACCTGGTGAAGACGACGCTGTCCGAGGTCGACGTGGTCTCTGTGTGCTTCCCGGCGAACGAGAAGATCGGGCCGGGCGACAAGTTCATCATCAACGAGATCGCCAAGATCAAGCGCACCACCAAGGTCGCGATCGCGACCAAGACCGACCTCGCCACCCCCGAGCAGATCGGCCTGCACCTGCTGGCGATCCAGGAGGCAGGGCGCGAGGCCGGCATCGAGTGGGCCGAGATCGTGCCGGTCTCGGCGAAGTCCGGTGACCAGGTGAAGCTGCTCGAGGACCTCCTGGTCGGCCTGCTCCCCGAGGGCCCGCAGCTCTACCCCGAGGGCGACCTCACCGACGCCCCCGAGGAGATCCTGGCCGCGGAGCTGGTCCGCGAGGCCGCCCTCGACGGCCTGCGCGACGAGCTGCCCCACTCGGTGGCCGTCGTCGTCGAGGAGATGGGCCTGCGCGAGGGCCGTCCCGACGACAAGCCGCTGTTGGACATCCACGCCAACCTCTACGTCGAGCGCGACTCCCAGAAGGGCATCATGATCGGCCCGAAGGGCGCCCGGCTCCGCAAGGTGGGCACCGTGGCCCGCCAGCAGATCGAGGCGCTGCTCGGCACGCCCGTCTACCTCGACCTGCACGTGAAGGTGGCCAAGGACTGGCAGCGCGACCCGCGCCAGCTGCGCAAGCTCGGTTTCTGACCGGTCGGCAGGACTCGCTCAGCTGCGGAGGTACGACGCGCCGTTCACGTCGATGATCGTCCCCGACGAGAACCGCGCCCCGGGCGAGGCGAGCCACACCACCGCCGCGGCCACCTCCTCGGGGCGCGCCACCCGACCGAACGGCGACTGGGCGCGCACCGCGTCCCCGCCCGGCCCGTCGAGCACCTCCCGGGCCATGTCGGTCTCCACGAAGCCGGGCGCCACCGTCCCGACGGTGATCCCGTGCGGCGCGAGGACCAGCGCCATCGACTGTGCGAAGGCGTTCATGCCCGCCTTCGACGCCCCGTAGGCCGGGCACTCGGGCTCACCACGGAAGGCGCCCCGGCTCGACACGTTGACGACGGCGCCGCCGCCCGCGGCCCGCAGGTGCGGGATCGCGCAGAAGGTGGCGTTGGCGGCGCTGCCGAGGTTGGTGGCCAGGGTGCGTGACCACGCGTCCTGCCAGTCCTCGTACGACGTCGACAGCGGCGGGTGCGCGACGAAGACGCCCGCGTTGTTCACCAGCACGTCGAGCCGGCCGAGCCGCTCCGCGGCAGCGTCGACGGCCTCGCGGACGGCGTCCGGCTGGGTGACGTCGGCCTGCACGGTGACGTGCCCGTCACCCGACAGGGAGGCCAGCACCGCTTCGGCGGCCTCGGCCGATGTCCCGTAGTGGACCGCGACCCGGTCGCCCTGCTCGGCGAAGGCCCGGGCGATCGCGGCGCCGATGCCGCGCGAGCCTCCGGTGACGAGGACGCCGCGTCCCTGCGTGTCTGTGCCCATGGCGACATCTTGTCGTGGCGGCTGGTGAAACGCGGGCACCGGGCGATCACGGTCGACGTGGGCCAGCTACTAGCGCGACTGCCAGTCCAACCCTGAGATGCTGCCGTGATCGACCGGGGTGCCGATGAGGGTGTCGTGCCTGCCTGATGGCGTCACTGTGTGTATCGCCCCGTCCGCAGCGCTGACGAAGGCGATCCGAGAGCTGTCGGGTGACCACGCGGGGCTGTGTCCGTTGGCAACTCTCCTCTTCCGCGCTCCCGAGGCGTCCATCCGCCAGACCGCGCCGTCGCGGTCGAACACCAAACGCCGTCCACCCGGCGCCCAGTCAGGATCCTGATCGAACGCGTTGCCATCCGTGAGCCTGCGAACGTCGGTCCCATCGGGCCGCATGGAGAACAGGTCGCCACTCGTCGCCCGCGTATCCGCCGAGACGACGAGCCTGCCGCGACTCGACCAGTCCACGTCTTGCTCCATGCGTCGTCTGGTGTGGGTCACCTTGACCAACTGTGTGCCGTCGCGGCGGATGACGTACACATTGGTGATCCACTTGGTTCGCCCCCGGGACCCGTCACCTTGGACGAAGGCGATCCGGCGGCCATCCGGTGACCATGCCGCCGAGAACAGGTCTCCCCTGAGAAGCACCCTGCGGTGGCTCCTGTCGGGAGCGACGGTGACGAGTCTGTTGATGCAGTCGATGCACTCGTTGACGTAGACGATGCGCTGACCGCTCGGCGACCAGTCCCCGTTCCGGTGATGACACTCAAAGCGACAACCGGCAATCAGACGCAGGTGGGCGGCTGTGCTGCCGGTTGTTCCGAGCTCGCCCGTCTGGACACCGTGGACGGTGTGGTCCCAGGTGAGGACGAACCGACCTTCGTCTCCCGGGAAGGTGGCTGGCGCTGCCGGAGCTGCGTTTGCTGGGTACATAGCAACTGCAGCCACCGTCGAGAAGGCCGCTAGCCCGAGACAGACAACCCGGAGCATGGACCGTGCGATCTGTGCACTCATCGACAACTCCAGCCCGCAACCTCGACGGTGATCCGTCCCGGTCAGCCTGGCTGCGGGACGGACGTCATGGCCAGGGTCGCTGGTCCTCGGTTGGCGACACGGGCGGTGCTGCTCGGTCCCGGCAGGGTCGAGGGGACCGCGTCACAGCTCGAAGTGCACGCCCGTGCGTTGCTCGCTGAGGTCCCAGAGCTGCAGCGCGAGCTCGTCGTCCAGCGCGTGCCGGCCGAACCTCGCCGGGCCGACCGGGCCGCGGGTCTCGCGCAGCCACTGCGGGCCGGTGTAGGAGCCCGGCCCGGCCTCGGTGGCGGCGTACAGCACGGGATTGGCCCCCGCGGCGGCGGACTGGAAGAGCAGCGGCATGACGAACGGCGCCGCGAGGCGCACGATGCGGCGGGCGCCCATGCCGTTCGGGTCGGCGACCAGCTCGGTGGCCGAGACGCCCGGGTGGGCGGCGGTCGAGACCAGGGGAGAGGCGGCCGCGACCGCCCGCTTGCACAGCTCGCGGGCGAAGAGCAGGTTGGCCAGCTTGCTGTTCCCGTAGGCGCGTTGGGGGTGGTACGTCGACTCCGGGTTGCCCTCCAGCAGCGACGGCCGCCCCTCGTGGTGCGCGATCGACGACACGGTGACCACACGGGGCGCCTGCGACTCGAGCAGCGCCGGGAGCAGCAGCCCGGTCAGTGCGAAGTGGCCCAGGTGGTTGGTGCCGAGCTGCAGCTCGAAGCCGTCCTCGGTCTCGCGGTAGTGGGGCGGCGTCATGACGCCGGCGTTGTTGACCAGCAGGTCCAGCGGACCCGTCCAGCGGTCGGCGAAGGCGCGGACCGAGGCGAGTGAGGCCAGGTCCAGGGCCTCCACCCGCGTGGAGCCGGCCATGGAGGACGCGGCCTCGCGGCCGGCCTCGATGTTGCGACAGGCCAGGACGACGGTCGCGCCGTGGGCGACGAGCTGGCGGGCCGTGTGCAGACCGATCCCCGAGTTGGCGCCGGTGACCACCGCGGTCCGTCCGGTCAGGTCGGGCAGGTCGGCGGGCTTCCAGCTCATCGGGCTCCTCGGGATCGGATCGTGGGGGAACGTCAGTCCGGGACCCAGCACAGGCCGTAGTGCTGCCCGCCGTCCCACTTCTCCTTGGTCGGCCACTCGTAGCCCCAGGTGAACTGCAGCGGGTCCGCTGCCGCGGCGCGCCCGGCGTCCTCGCAGGGCGCCTGGCCGGCCTCGCGAGCGGCCGCCGGACCGGGGTAGCGGGCGCTCGAGAAGTGCACGACCTGCACGGCCCGCCAGCTGTGCGCGCGCGAGCAGATCACCCGGGAGAAGTCGGCGTGCCCGGGTTCGGCGGTGCTGCACATGCCGAACCGGTCACGGCCCTCCGCGGTGCCGAGGACCCCGCCCATCCGGGGGGCGAGCGGCGCGAGCCTGCCCTCGGAGGCGACGGCGATCACGTCGCAGCGGTACCAGTCGGCGCCGGCGTCGGAGAGCTTGACGGTCGGGGTGAACCAGACCGCGCGCAGCATGCTCAGATGCAGGTCGTCGAGGCTGCCGCCGAGGTACGCCGGCAGCCGGCGCGGGCACTCGGTCGCGACCTGCGCCTGGACCCGCTTGGAGTCCACGGCCAGCAGGTGCCCGTCGACGACGGCGTCGAGCGCGCCCACGGCGTACGTCATCGACGTGTGCGGCTTCGCGCACGGGACCGGCTTCGTCCCGCTGGTCGGCGCGAGCGCCTGGTCGTAGCCGAGCGGGTAGCAGGCCCGCTCGCGCGGCGACGGCACCCGCGCCGCAGGCGTGGGCGTCTCCGACGGGGTGGCCGAGGTGGACGTCGAGGGTGACGGCTCGGAGGAGCCACCGCCGCCTCCGGTGCAGCCGGCCAGGACCAGCGCCAGCAGGAGCACGGGCGCGAGGGCGGCGGGCAGGCGCTTCACTTGTCGGTCCCCGCCCAGCAGACCGAGCGCCGGTTGCCGGCCTTCCACTCGGCCTCGTGGAAGTAGGTGTAGCCGATGTCGTAGTTCACCGGGTAGCCCAGCCAGGCGCCCACCGAGTCCGAGCAGAAGTCCCGGGTCTTCACCTCGACCAGCCGGTCTCCGGGGTAGGGATCGTCGTCCTCGCCCAGCTTGATCGTCGTCACCGCGCGCCAGTCGTGCGGCTCGGAGCAGGGCACCTTGACCGAGCCGGCCACCGAGGGACCGTCGGCGCAGACCAGCCAGTCGTCGTCGAGCTTGCCGAGCATCAGGCCCTCGGCGTTCCGCGGCAGGTCGACGTAGTCCTTGCTCTGGTCGCCGCCGCCGACCACGTCGCAGCGGTACCACCGGGCGCCGTCGTCCCAGGCGCTCTGCGAGGGCCGGAACCAGGCCCAGCTGGTGACCGTGCGCATCACCAGGCTCTCGTCGGCGCCGAGGAACCGCATGAACTTCTTCGAGCAGGTCCGGTAGGCCCAGGCGCCCAGCGCCTCGGCGTCCCAGTCGGCGTCCTCGAAGGAGCCGGGCAGGGTGCCGACGGCGAAGGTCTGGGCGGTGTGCGGCTCGGCGCAGTCGACGGTGCGGGTCGCGTTGCTCGGCTGCGCGACGTCCTCGGGCGTGAGCACCCGGCAGGCGCCGAGCTCCGGCGTCTCGACCGAGTCGACCTGCGCCGGGTCGGCGTTGCTGCCCTGCGCCTGCTCGGAGGTGCAGCCGGCGAGGAGGGCGAGCGCACCGAGCAGGAGGGGTACGACGAGCGCGCGGACGTGCGGCACTGCCCCTCCTTGCGTGGTGTTCGAGAACGACCGTGATCGTACCCGTGGCTCAGCCGGCGAGCAGCGCCGCCAGCGTCCCGCCGAGCTCGTACGCCGCTGCCTGCTGCTCCTCGCCCACCTCGCCGAGGACCTCGAGCACCTCCGCGGCCTGGCGCCAGGGCAGCGCGCCGACGATCGCCTGCACCGAGCGGACGGCGCCGGTGGTGTCGTAGCGGCCGTGCACCCACAGGCCGTACGGCTTCTTGCCTGCGCCCGCGGCGGTGGCGGAGCCGTCCTCGGCGAGTGCACCACCGGCCTCGAGGAAGATCGAGTCGAAGAAGTGCTTGAGCGCGCCGCTCATGTAGCCGAAGTTCGCGGTCGTGCCGAGCAGGTAGCCGTCGGCGCCCAGCACGTCCGCGGCGGTCGCCTCCAGCGCCGGCCGGACCACCACCTCGACACCCTCGATCGCGTCGTCGTGCGCGCCCGCCACCACCGCGTCGGTCAGCGACCGCACGGTCGGGGTGGGGGAGTGGTGGACGATGAGCAGCCGGGCCATCCGGCTGAGCGTAGTGCCGGCCCGACCGTTCCGGGCCCGACCCTTCCGGGGACCGCCTAGTGGCCGGTCTGCCGACGGGCGGGCAGCGGGTAGGCGATGCCGTCCATGCGGTGCGTCGGGCGGATCCCCATCGCCCGGAGGATGGTCGGCATGATGTCGACGGACCGGACCGGCGCGCGGAGGTCGCGGCCGGAGAGACCCGCCCCGGTGAAGACGATCGGGATCCGCTGCGCGGCGCGCTGGATGCCGCCGTGGTCCCCGGCCACGGAGTACGTCGTGTTGTCGGGGAGCGTGGCGATCAGGTCGGGCCCGTAGGGAGCCGCCTCGGTGTCGACGAGCTCGTGGGCCCGGCGCACGAACCAGCGCCGTTCGCCGGCGGAGTGCATCCGGCTCCACCGGACCTTCGAGACCCGGTCGAAGTGGTCGCCGTCGCGTCGCCAGACGGCGGTCACGTCGGCCATGGTCCGCATCGCGGCGGCGGCCTCGGCGACCTTGGCCGGAGACTGGTCCTTGAGCCACACGCGCAGCATCGAGTCGCTGTAGGACAGCCCGACGTTGCCCGTGTCGACCAGCGGCTTCAGGGCGGCCTGCGGCCGGTCGTAGACGTCGTCGTTCTCGGGGTCGCCGTAGTACCAGTTGTAGTAGCCGTAGTCCTGCTCGGGCACCAGGTCGCCGTGGAAGTGGCGGCCGGCGACCGAACCGTGGTCGGCGGTCAGGACCACGAGGGTGTCGTCGAGCACGCCCTGCGCCTTGAGCTCGGCCATGATCTTGCCGACCTGGCGGTCCGCGGTCGCGGTGGCGACCCGCATGTGGGTCATCGGGTCACCGTCGGTGCCCGTCGGCCCGGGATCGGCGGTGCCGCCCCACATGTGCGCGGCCTTGTCGACGCCGGGAAGGGTCACGAAGATCCCGTTCCAGTCGGCCTCGTGACGCATCACCTGGACCGCGGCGTCGGCCGCCCAGACGTCCCCGCCGCGGTGCGCGGGGTCGTGACCGGTGACGTAGCGGTCGCTGTCCAGCGGGTAGAGGACCGCCGGGAGCTTCGTGGTGTCGTAGGCGTAGTCCGGGTAGCCGCTGTGCACCCAGAACCGGCTGCAGGGCCTGCCCGAGATGTACGACGGCACGTTGATGCCCGTGGGCATGCGCCACGAGCTGGAGTCCCCTGGACAGGCGGGGGCGCTCCCGAAGGTGATGATCGAGTCCGAGCCGGCGCCGCCGAACGCCCACGCGGCGTACCCCTTGGGGCTGATCGTGAAGGTCTTGGCCGACGGGTCGGCCGCCCCCAGGTAGTCCGCGAGCTTCGGGTAGCCGGCGGCCTTCTGCAGCGCGAACATCTCGTCGCTCCCGAAGTCGCTGGTGATGAAGAGCTGGTCGGGGTTGTCCGGCTCGAGGTCCGGGAGCACCCCGTCGACGTCGCGGTAGCCCTCGTCGGTCCACCCCATGTGCTTGGGCAGCTGTCCGGACGTGATCACGTTGTGGGTCACCACCGTGACCGACCCGGTGTGGCCGAGGTAGCTGTGCGGCGTGTCGACGCCGCGCCGCATCAACGCCTCGACGTTGTGCATGTCGTACTTCCTGACGATCTGCTTGCTCAGGGCGTCGACGACGATGATGACGACCTTGGTCGGACGGCCGGTGGCCTGCCGGTCGTGCCCGCTGCCGGGGGACCCGGCCGGGCCGCTCGCCTGGGCGACGCTCTGGGCGCCCGTCGCGGTGAGGACGAGCGCGGCGATCGCCGCGGCAAGGGTGCTCGGGTGGACACGGTGCATGGTGCTTCCCCTCCCGGCGCGGCCGTCTCCCGCGATCCGTGCGTTCGAACGTATGCCGCGCGCCGCGTGGCGGGCATCCCCCAGAGAAGGGGTCCGGTCAGGCGGCGGGCGGAAACGCGCAGCACCGCTGCAACCCCGCACCACGTCCGTGCGTCTCGTCTTCACCGGGGCGGACTCGTCGCCCCCGAGTCGTCAGGACACAGCCATGCAGAAGCACCGTCGCACCGTCGCCGCCGCTGGGGCGCTCGCCGCAGCCTCCACCGCGCTCGTGCTCGCCGCGCCCGTCGGCACCGCGAGTGCCGCGGACCGACCTGCCAGCCGGATCACCGTGCACACCTCGGACACGACCCCCAGCTCGGGTCAGGAGTTCGTCCTCACGGGCCGGCTCAGCACGGCCACCGGGCAGGCGCTCGCCAACGGCTCGGTGCGCGTGCAGACCCTGCGCGCGGGCGCCTGGACCGACCTGAGCGGCGCCCGGGTCAGCACCGGCAGCGAGGGCGGCTACCGGGTCCGGGTGGTCCTCTCCCAGAAGGGCGCACGGGACCTGCGCGTGGTCGGCGACCCGGCCGGCGACAGCCTCCGGAACTCCCGGGCGCGCCTCGAGGTCACGGTCTCGTAGCGGCCCGGGCAAGTTCTGCGCGTCCCTGTGGCAGGTTGGTGTCGTGTCGGCGTGATGCCGTTCGTGGTGTGGGTGAAGGCGGTCGCGAGGACCGCCCGGAGCTGAGGAGAAGTCATGACGCACTACCTGATGTCCGTCCACGGTCCGGCCGAGATGGGCGAGTTCGGCAGCTACGGCTCCAAGGAGGAGATGGAGGAGGCGTTCGCCGCGACCGGCGCCTTCAACGACAAGCTGCAGGCCGAGGGGTACTGGGTCTTCGCGGGCGGTCTCGAGTCGGCCTCGACGGCGACCGTCGTCGACGGCCGGGGCGCGTCACCGGTGATGACAGACGGTCCCTACCTCGAGAGCAAGGAGGTCATCGGGGGCTTCTGGGTCATCGACGTGCCCGACCTCGACGTGGCGCTCCGGCTCGCGGCCGAGGGGTCGAAGGCGTGCGGGGGCAAGGTCGAGGTCCGTCCGTTCAGCGGCGCCGCCTGAGCCGGCCGGGCGCTGACTGATCGCGATGGAGACCGGGACGGCGGCCGTCGAGCGGGTCTTCCGCGAGGAGTACGGCCGTCTGATCGCCTCGCTCGTGCGCCGCTTCGGCGACATCGACCTCGCCGAGGAGGCGGCGGGCGAGGCGCTCATGACCGCGCTGGAGAGGTGGCCGGAGACCGGCGTACCTCCCAACCCCGGTGGCTGGCTCACCACCACCGCCGGCAACCGCGCGATCGACCGGATCCGCCGCGAGAAGCTGCGCGACGCCAAGCACCAGGCGGCCCGGATGATCCACGACGACACGCCCCACGAGGCGACCGGACCGGTCGAGGACGACCGGTTGCGGCTGATCTTCACCTGCTGCCACCCCGCGCTCGCGCCGGAGGCGCGGATCGCGCTGACGCTGCGCCTGCTCGGCGGGCTGACGGTGCCCGAGATAGCGCAGGCGTTCCTGGTGCCCGAGACCACGATGGCGCAGCGGATCACGCGGGCGAAGAAGAAGATCGCGGCGGCGAAGGTGCCCTACCGGGTGCCCGAGGCTGCCGACCTGCCCGAGCGGCTCGGGGGAGTGCTGGCGGTGCTGTTCCTCGTCTTCAACGAGGGCTACCTGGCCTCCGGTGACGGCGACCCGGTCCGGGCGGAGCTCACCGGCGAGGCGATCCGGCTGACCCGCGTCCTGCACGGGCTGCTGCCCGATGAGCCGGAGGTGACCGGCATGCTCGGGCTGCTGGTGCTGATCGAGGCCCGGCGCGAGGCGCGGGTGCGGAACGGTCAGCTGGTCCCGCTCGACGAGCAGGACCGCGCCGGGTGGGACCGCGCGCTGATCGACGAGGGACACGCCCTGGTCCGCGAGTGCCTGGCGATCAACCGGCCGGGTCGCTACCAGATCCTCGCCGCCGTCAACGCCGTGCACACCGACGCCGCCAGGGCCTCGGACACCGACTGGTCGCAGGTGGTCGCGCTCTACGACCAGCTGGTCCGGCTCGACCCGTCACCGATCATCGCGCTGAACCGGGCCGTTGCCGTCGCGGAGCTGGACGGCGCGGACGTCGGCCTCGCCCTCGTCGACCGGCTACCCCTCGACGGGTACCACGCCTGGCACGCCACCCGCGCCGAGCTGCTGCGCAGGCTCGGCCGCAGCGGCGAGGCCAAGGAGGCTTACGACGCCGCCATCGCCGCCACCCAGAACTCGGCCGAGCGTGCCTACCTGGGCAGGAAGCGCGGCGAGCTGGTCTGACCGGACGAGCGCGTGCTGCTGGGCGATCTCTCGGTCTCTGCCTGAGCGGCCTTCGACCCTTCGGGAGGCACGCTCGACGCGAGCGCCGACAGTCCGGGGCGATGCGAGCGACGGGCGCCGGTTCGCGACCTCAGGTTCTTCGTTTGCGGCAGTTTGAAGTGACGCGGATCGGGCACGTGAAGTCAGCGGTCCCGCTGTTCCGTGTCGGATCACGTGGGCCATGTCGGCTGCCAGCCCGGGCAGTCACACCAAACTGAACGGAGTTCTGCCATGTTGTGGACGATCCTCATCATCCTGGCAATCGTCGCGCTCGTGCTGTTCATCCTCGGCCGCGTCCGTGGAGGCCGCGGAGTCTGAGCAGCACTCGCGTCACGAGGCACCGTCCCCGCGGGGGCGGTGCCTCGTCGCTTGTCGGCAGCACGGGTGTCCCCGAGACGCCGCACTTCCCCAGGATCGCGGCCGCTCGCGCCTACGCTGGGGGTCCGTCAACTCCGGGGGTTCTCGTGCTGGTCCACCGCCGTCTTCTCGCGCTCTGCGTCGCCGCCGCCACAGCTTCGACACTCGCCGTGCCGGGCCCGGCCGATGCGGTAGACGACGGGTGGGGTCCGCTGCAGGAGGCGCACGGAAGTGCGCTCGCGGTCGCCCTGGACGGGCGGACCAGCGCCCTGGTCAGCGTCGGTGGTCCGGACGACGCCACGATCTACGACCAGCGCCGGACAGCAGGCACCCTGGGCCCCCGGACCGAGGTGACCAGGGTCGAGGACGCCGAGTCGTGCCGACCGGTCCAGGCCGTCACCGAACTGGGCAATGTCGCGGTAGCCGTGGAGTGCCAGACCAAGACCGGGCTCGAGGACCCGCCGACCACGCTCGTCGAGCTCGTGTGGACCGGCGACGACGGCTGGGCGTGGCACGTGCAGCCCGAGGGTGAGCTGGGGTCGCTGGACTACTCGCCGCGCGGCCAGTACGTCGTGTTCACCAGCAACAGTCGGTACGGACGTGCACACCACGTGACCAGCTACCACGCCGATCTCGGCTGGCGTGACCTCAGACGCCGCGAGCTGGGGTCGACAGGAGATGACCTGGTCGCCGCCGTCAACGACGCGGGGGACCTCGTGGCCCTGCGCGGTGCGGGGTTCGAGGACGAGCCGGGCTACTGGTTCGGCGGCCGGCTCCGCATCGAGACCTACGACGCCGCGGCAGGGGAGTGGCGGAACCGGTTCACCCGCCGCTACCCCGATGGTGGCATCGATCCGTCGGGCATCGACCTGGCCGCCGGGCGCATCACGGCGGCGTTCGTACGGTCGCGTTCGACCGGCCAGGTCAACGGCCTCGCGGACAGGGTCGTCGTGCTGTCCGGCAGGCCCGGCAGGCCGACCTCGTGGTCCTCGTCCGGGTGGAACCGTCAGGTCCTGGCCGCCTCCGTGGCGACGACGCGGGCAGGTGTCGGCGTCGCCGCCTGGCAGGTGGTCGATGCTCGACGCGCCGTCGGGTCGCGGCTCGCGACGTGGGCGCCCGACCGCGCGCACCCGTCGGTGCGGGACCTGAAGGGGCGCATGACCCTCACCGACGCTGCGAGGTCCGGCCTGGCCCTGGACCTGTCGGTCAGCGCCGACGGTCGAGGGGCCGTCGCCCACGTCCGGCACCGGCCCGGTGTCGCGCACTCGATCGTGGCGGCCACGTCGTTCCGTGTCGGCCGCAACGGCGGACTACGTCAGCAGGTCGACGCGACCTGGCGGCGACCCGTCAGCGCGACCGTCGACGTGACCGCGAGCGCCACCTCGACCAGCATCACGCTCGGCCGCATGGCCGGGCCGTTCTTTCAGTCGCGGAGGACTGACTACAGCGTCTGCTGCTCGCAGCGCTCTGCGTGAGTGCTCGAAGGAACCGGCACCCACCGCGCGACGGTGGGTGCCGGACCTTCTCGGAGCGTGCGGCCTGGGTCAGAGCCCGACGTGGTTGGCGGCGTACGTCGCCTGCGCGACCGTGAACTCGTCACCGGCCTTCGAGGACAGCTGCTGGATGAGCCCGGTGCGCGAGAAGCTGGACATGTCCAGGTACGACTTCGCGGACTCGACGGCCTCCTTGTTCCAGTCGACCTTGACGTGGTTGACCGCGAACACGGCGTCGGCCATCTTGAAGCCGTCGCCAGCCTTCGAGCTGAGCTGCCCGATCAGCCCGGCACGGCTGAAGCCGCTCATGTCCAGGTAGGACTGCGCCGACTCGATGGCGTTCTCCTGGGCGACCGTGAAGTCGGGCGCGTCCGCGCCCTTGTGCTTGACCGGGTGGTCCTTCGAGCCCGTCCCGGTGGTGTCGTCCACGTTGCAGGCGCTGAGCGCGATGGTGGTGGCGGCGGCCACGAGGGCCGTGACGATCGTCTTCTTCATGCTGGTTTTCCCCATGTGTTGGTGTTTCGGCGAAGTGAATGGCTGTGTGGATCAGCAGACGGGAGCAGGTCGCTGACCTCGGTGCCGCCGAGAACATCGGTGCGCCAGACTCGGAGATTGAGTCCCGGACACGGTTGTGACGGGACTCACCCCAGCCTTCGGAGTCGGAGACCACGGCGCCGTCCAGCTCACGGTGTCTGGTGCCGATGCCCCCGGAGCGCCGCGGCCGTCAGCGGGGCTCCGTCACGACGGAGCCGACCGCCTGAGAGGCTGACGCCCGTGAAGGACGTCGACCTCGAGACCATCCGCCTCTTCCTGCACGTGCTGGCCGCGACCATCTGGGTCGGCGGCCAGGTCACGCTGGCAGCGCTGGTGCCCGCCCTGCGGGCCGCCGGCACGGACGTGCCGAAGGCCGCCGCGAACGCCTTCAACCGGATCGCCTGGCCGGCGTTCGGTGTCCTGGTCCTGACCGGGATCTGGAACGTCGTGGCCGAGGACGACAGCAGCAGCGCCTACCAGAACACCCTGTCGTTGAAGTACGCACTGGTCCTCGCCTCCGGCGTCACGGCCTACCTGCACGCCCGGGCGACGTCGAAGCGCGGCATGGCCGTGTTCGGAGCGCTGACCGGCCTCACCGCGCTGGGCGCGCTCTTCGTCGGGATCATGCTCGCCGGGTAGCCACCGCGCCGGCCATCAGGCGCGCGAGCCGGACGGCCTCCTCGCACCCGGGCAGGTCCTCGACCGGCACGCGCAGCGGGATCCGCCAGTTCTCGCGCGCCACGGTGCCGGGGACGTTCGGCCGGCGCTCCTCGAGCACGGCGTCCTCCAGGGCCACCGACAGCAGCAGGCAGGGCGCCTGCGCGAGCCGGTGGTACGCCGCGTCCACGGCGTCGCGCACGGGTGCGGCCTCGTCGAGCTCGCCGCCCCGCCGCAGCCGGGCGAGCAGGTCGGCGCGGCCACCACGGACGTCCTGCTCGCTCATCGTGGTGCTGGCGAGCTGGTCCTCCGCGTCGGAGCCGGTCCACAGGCCGGCGACCGTCGGGAGGTCGTGGGTGGTGACCGTGGCCATGGCGCCCTCGGGCCAGTCGGCCGGCTCGTCGTCCTCGAACCACAGCACCTTGTAGGAGAGGATCCCGCGCTCGGCCAGCGCCTCCCGGACCCCCGGCTCCACGGTGCCGAGGTCCTCACCGACCACGACGGCCCGCGCACGGTGCGACTCGAGCGCCACGATGTCGAGCAGGTCGTCGGCGGGGTAGCGCACGTACGCGCCCTCGGTGGCGCCCATGCCGTCGGGGATGCACCAGAGCCGGAAGAGCCCCATCACGTGGTCGATGCGCAGCCCGCCGGCGCCCGCGATCGTGCCGCGCACCGACTGGACGAACGGCTCGTAGTCCGCGGCCCGCAGCCGCCACGGCACCAGCGGGGGCGAGCCCCAGTCCTGGCCGGTGGTGTTCAGCAGGTCCGGTGGTGCGCCGACGGTGAGGCCGGAGGCGACCTCGTCCTGCCAGGCCCACGCGTCGGCCCCGCCGCCGGACACCCCGATCGGGAGGTCCTGGAGGACGGTCGCGGCGCCCGTCGCCGCGCGGAGCTGCACGTCGAGCTGCCACTGGAGCCAGGCGTGGAAGGCGATGCGGTTGCGGTGCGTGGCGGCGTACGCGTCCACCTCGGACCCGTCGAGGCGCTGCAGGGTCCCGGGCCAGGTGCGCCAGTCGGGTCCGTGCTCCTCGGCGAGCGCGCACCAGGTGGCGAACTCCTCCAGGCCCCGGCCCTGCTCGTGCCGCCACGAGGTGAACGTCGGGTCGGTGGTTGCCGAGCCCGACACGAAGGCCTCCCACAGGGCGGCCCGCTTGAGCTCCCACACGCCGTCGCGGTCGATCAGGTCGGTGGCGTCGAGCCGCGTTCGGGAGTCGGTGGTCGCAGGGGAGAAGCCCGGCACGTCGTCGACCCGCAGGTAGATCGGGTTCCGGAACCGGCGGCTCGCGGGCAGGTAGGGGCTGGCCTCCTGGGGCAGGGTGGGCGCCGCGGCGTGCAGCGGGTTCACCAGCAGGAAGCCGGCGCCCAGCGACTCCGACCACACGCGCAGGGTGCGGAGGTCGCCGAGATCGCCGATGCCCCAGCTCGACCGCGAGCGGGCGGCGTACAGCTGCACGGTCCAGCCCCACTGCTGGGTCTCCGGCAGCCAGCAGCGGCCCGGCGAGACGACCAGTCGACGCCACCGTCCGTCGTCGTCACCGACCGGGCGGAACCGGTGGTAGCCCAGCGGGAAGTCCTCGGGCAGCACGTCGCCGACGCGCCGGACGCGTGCGTCCTCGCACTCCACCACCAGCGGCCCCAGCCCGAGCCGCCGCCCCGGGCGGGTGACGACAGGAGCCCGGTCCTCGAGGTCCGGCGGGGGCGTGCCGATCGCCACCCGCAGCGCCTCGACGGTCGCATCGGAGGCGACCTGGGGCTGCCCGTAGGCGTCGACCCAGTCCCGCTGGACGCCCCGGTCGTCCGTGCCCACGCTCCTCAGCCGTCCAGCTTCTTGACCACGCGCGCCGGGTTGCCGACGGCCACGACGTTCGCCGGCAGGTCGCGGGTGACGACCGCGCCCGCGCCGACCACCGTGTTCTCGCCGATGGTGACGCCGGGGCACACGATCACTCCGCCGCCGAGCCACACGTTGTCCCCGATGGTGATCGGCTCGGCGTCCTCCCACTTGTCGCGGCGCGGGCCGGGCTCGATCGGGTGGGTGGGCGTCAGCAGCTGCACGTTCGGCCCGATCTGCACGTCGTCGCCGATGGTCACCCGGGCCACGTCGAGGCACACCAGGCCGAAGTTCGCGAACGTCCGCGCGCCGATGAAGGTCTGGTAGCCGTAGTCGCAGCGGAACGGCGGCCGGATCTCGGTGTCCTCCCCGACCGCCCCGAGCAGGTCGACCAGGACCTCCCGGCGTTCCAGGGCCGCGTCGGGGGCCAGCTGGTCCAGCCGCTGGCAGAGTGTCCGGGCGCGGAGGCTCTCGCGCGCCAGGTCGGGGTCGTCGGCGATGTAGGGCTCACCCGCGAGCATCCGCTCGCGCATGCTGCGCTGGTCCGTCATGCCCAGATCGTGTCATGCGCCGCCCCGGCGGGGCGGCCCTATCGTGGGGTCATGCGGCTGCCGCGGGTCCGACGAAGCTTCGTGCTGCCGGGCGTCATCATCGCGCTCACCGCGCTCGTCGTGGGTGCCGGCGCCGGGGCCGCGTTCGAGTCCGACACCGTCGGCAGCTACTGGGAGGGCCTGTGGTGGGCGCTGGCCCTGATGACGACCGTCGGCTTCGTCGAGGGACCGCCCTCGACCGCGGGTGGCGCGGTGACCTCCGCGGTGCTGATGGTGGCCGGCTTCCTGCTGCTCTCGCTGATCAGCGCCGCGCTCGCGTCACTGTTCGTCCGCGAGGACGAGGAGCCGGCCGAGGAGCGGGAGGAGGCACTCGAGCGGCAGGTGATCGACCGGCTCGCAGCGATCGAGCAGCGGATCGCCGCGATCGAGCAGCGACTGGACGGGCCCGGAGCAGACGTGGGATCGAGCAGTGAGACGCCGGTCCCGCCCTCCGGGACCGGTGGGCTATCGTGAACGGGTCATGATGCGCCAGCTTCTCCTTCGCTGCCGCAGCGAGGTCTGAGCACGAGCCGGACCCCCTCGCTGCGGAGTGAGTGCGTGCGACCGGCCGCCCAGCCCCCACCCAGCGAGGACACCATGACCACTTCGTCGAACATCTCCGGCTCCCAGAAGCCCAGCGGCATGCCGGTCGAGCGCTACCGCGCCTACCCGCCGATCGACCTGCCCGACCGAGCCTGGCCCACGAGGACCATCACCGAGGCGCCGCGCTGGCTCTCGACCGACCTGCGCGACGGCAACCAGGCGCTCATCGACCCGATGAGCCCGGCCCGCAAGCTCACGATGTTCGAGCTGCTGGTGAAGATGGGCTACAAGGAGATCGAGGTCGGCTTCCCCTCGGCCAGCGAGACCGACTTCGCGTTCGTCCGTCAGCTGATCGAGCAGGACCGGATCCCCGACGACGTCACGATCTCGGTGCTGACCCAGGCCCGCGAGGACCTGATCGAGCGCAGCGTCCAGTCGCTGGTCGGCGTACCCCGCGCCAACATCCACCTCTACAACGCGCTGGCGCCGCTCTTCCGCCGCGTGGTCTTCCACGCCGGCAAGGACGAGGTCAAGGCCATCGCCACCCGCGGCACCGAGATGGTCATGAAGTACGGCGAGTCCTACCTGGACATGACGGTCATCGGCTACGAGTACAGCCCCGAGATCTTCACCTCCACCGAGCTGCCCTTCAGCCTCGAGGTCTGCGAGGCGGTCTCCGACGTGTGGCAGCCCGAGGACGGCCGCGAGATCATCCTCAACCTGCCCGCGACGGTCGAGTCCGCGACGCCGAACGTCTACGCCGACCAGATCGAGTGGTTCTCCCGCCAGCTCACCCGGCGCGAGAACACCGTGGTCAGCCTGCACCCCCACAACGACCGGGGCACGGCGGTCGCGGCGACCGAGCTGGCCATGATGGCCGGCGCCGACCGCGTCGAGGGCTGCCTGTTCGGCCACGGCGAGCGCACCGGCAACGTGTGCCTGGTGACCCTGGGCATGAACCTCTTCAGCCAGGGCGTCGACCCGATGATCGACTTCTCCGACATCGACGAGATCCGTCGCACGGTGGAGTACTGCACCCAGCTGCCGGTCCACCCGCGCCACCCCTACGCGGGCGACCTCGTCTACACCGCCTTCTCCGGCTCCCACCAGGACGCCATCAAAAAGGGCCTGGAGGACCTCGACCGGCAGGCCGCCGAGCGGGGCGTGCCGGTCGAGCAGATGCCGTGGGAGGCGCCGTACCTGCCGATCGACCCGAAGGACGTCGGCCGCTCCTACGAGGCGGTCATCCGCGTCAACAGCCAGTCCGGCAAGGGCGGCGTGGCCTACATCCTCAAGGCCGAGCACAAGCTGGACCTGCCGCGGCGCGCGCAGATCGAGTTCAGCCGCGTGGTCCAGGAGCGCACCGACGCCGAGGGCGGCGAGATGTCGTCGGACGAGATCTGGTCGGTCTTCTCCACCGAGTACCTCCACCGCGAGACGCCGCTGAAGCTCAACTCCGTGCACACCTCGTCGGCGGCGGGGGAGAAGGACGCGCTCACGGTCAACGTCTACGTCGACGGCGAGCTGCAGACCCTCGAGGGCAGCGGCAACGGCCCGATCGCGGCGTTCGTGAACGCGATCAACGAGCTGCCCGGCGCCGACGGCGGCAGCCGCTTCGACGTCCGGGTCCTCGACTACGCCGAGCACGCCCTGTCGTCGGGCGGGGACGCGATCGCGGCGGCGTACGTCGAGTGCCTCGTCGGTGACCAGGTCTTCTGGGGCGTCGGGCTGGACCCCAACATCGTGACGGCCTCGCTCAAGGCCGTGATCAGCGCGGTCAACCGCGCCTGAGCGGCAGCCGCACCGTGAACGTGGTGCCGGCGAGGTGGGCGGACCGCACACCGACCCGGCCCCCGTGCGCGGCGACGATGGCGGCCACGATCGACAGCCCCAGGCCGGTGCCCTGGATCGCGCGCTCCTGGGCCGTGGAGGACCGGAAGAACTTCTCGAAGAGTCCGCCCTGCTCGTCCTCGGGGATGCCGATGCCGGTGTCCCGGACGGTCAGCACGGCCTCGCCGTCCTGCTCCTCGAGCCGACACTCGATCTCGCCGCCGTCCTCGGTGAACTTCACCGCGTTGCCGAGCAGGTTGAGCAGCACCCGCTCGAGCTGGGCCCGGTCGCCGAGCACCATGAGCGGCGCGCCGGGCTGGTCCATCCGCAGGGACAGGTCGCGACCGAGCATGAGCGGGTGGAGCGCCTCCTCGACGGGCTTGAGGAGGGTCGCCAGGTCCAGCGCCTCCCGCTCCCAGGGGACGGCGCCGGAGTCGAGCCCGCTGAGCAGCAGCAGGTCGTTGCAGATCACGATCAGGCGCTGCCCGTTGCGGGCGATCGTGTCCAGCAGCGGCACCTGCTCGGGCGCGGGGTCGACGAACGAGCCGTCCTGGAGCATCTCGGTGTAGCCCACGATGCTGGTCACCGGGGTCCGCAGCTCGTGGCTCACGGTCGAGACGAACTCGTTCTTGGCCTCGTCGAGCTGGCGCAGCCGCTCCACGGCCGTGCGCTCCTTGTCCAGCGCGGCGACCAGCAGCTCCTGGTTCTGCCGCTGCTCGGTCACGTCGCGCCCGACGCACAGGAAGCCGATCGGCGACCCGGCGCTGTCCGCGGTGACGCTGAGGGTCATCGAGACGGTGTGCCGCCGCCCGTCGCTGGCCACCCAGGTCCAGTCCCGCATCCGGGCGTCGCCCTGCGGGCCGATCGAGGAGGCCAGCACGGCGAAGGCAGCCGCGGCGTCGCGGGTGCCGGTGCGCTCCTCCAGCTGCTCGGGCGCGAGCAGGGAGACGAAGGGCTGCCCGAGCATCTCGAGGTAGTGGTGGCCCAGCAGGTTCTGGGCTCCCGAGTTGAAGACCGTGATCCGGCCGGAGTCGTCGATCCCGATGATGGCGGTGGTGACCGCAGCCTCGAGCAGGTGGACCACCATGCCCGCGGCGGTGCGCTCCGCGGTGACGTCGACACCGGTCAGCACGGCGTACTGGGGCCGGTCCTGCTCGTCGCGCACGACGTCGTCGTTCCAGACGATGCGCCGCTTCTCACCGCTCCTGGTGATCGCCTCCACCTCGTGCGGCTGCGCGCTCCCGGTCCGATGGAGGACCGCCGTGGCGTCGGCCGCGGTGAAGGGGGCGAACGTGGTGTCCCACACCGGCCTTCCCACCAGCTCGTCCTCGCGGTAGCCGGTGAGCTCGGTCGTGGCGGCGTTGACCCGGACGATCGTGCCGGCGAGGTCGGTGACCAGGATGATGCACGCGGCGGTGTCGAGCGTGGCGTTGGTGAGCCGCTCGGCCTCCTTGAGCCGGCGCAGGGCGTCGTACTCGGCGGTCACGTCCTGCATCTGCACCGAGAACGTCGGCTCCGGGTCGCCGGAGAGCAGGGAGAGGGCGACGTTGACGCGGGCCAGGGGCCGGCCGGACAGACCCACCTGGGCCTTCCAGCCCTCGAGGTCGCCGGCCAGCATCTGCCCGGCGATGTCGTCGAGCCGGACCGACGTGTCGAGGACGTGGTCGAGGCGGCGGCCGACCAGGTCGGCCTGCTCCGCCCCGAGCAGCCCGGCAGCGGTGTCGTTGCTCTCGACGATCTGCAGCTCCGGTCCGTGACGACGCAGCAGCAGCATGCCGACCAGCGACTCGGTGAAGTTGCGGCGGAACAGCAGCTCGCTGGCGCTGACCCGGCTGAGCAGCCGGCCGCGCTGCTCGGCGGCGATCGCCAGCGGCACCGACATCAGGGCCGCACACAGGAGGTAGACCTGGGTGAGCAGCCCGGCGGTCGAGGCACCGATGTCGCCCTGGGCCAGGCTGGTGCCGAAGGGGCCGTAGCCGTGGGCGGTCAGGTACGTCGTGGCGACGCTGAGGCCGGCCAGCTGCCAGGCCACGGTGCGCAGGTCGAAGCGGAGGGCCGCCCAGACGAGGAACGGCAGCGGCACGAACGTGACCGGCAGCGCCTGGGAGGGTGAGAAGACCAGGGTGGTGACGACCGCCAGCGCCATCAGCTGCAGGACGAGCTCGCCGGGGCGCAGCACGCGCACCGTCCGGGGCGGGGGTCCGGTGACGAGGCGCACCGAGAGAGCGACGGGGACCAGCACCAGCGTGGACGCCGCGTGGGAGGCGAGCACGGAGCGCCAGCTCTCCAGGAAGTCGCCGCCGTCGACGGCGACCACCGCGAGCGCAGCACCGGTGGCGATCGTGGCACCGCCGAGCAGCGCGGCCGCCACGAGGCGCACGAAGTCGTCGAGGCTCTCGAGACGGGGACGGTCGCGACCCTCGGTGCGGAGCACCGCGGCCGCGACGACCGCCTCGGCGGCGTTGGCGATCCCGAAGAGCACCGAGATCGGCACGTCGCGGCCACCGGTGACGTTCGCCAGACCGCTGGACACGACGATGCCGGCCGCGAGCAGCGCCCACCGCCGGCGGGGGGAGAGGGCCACGAGGGCGACCGCGATGCCCGCCGCCGGCCACCAGGTGGCCACGGGGTCACCGGCAGGCGCGAACAGGACGGCGCCGACGCCGGCGAGGTAGACCGCCACGAGCATCCCGAGCGACACCAGCCAGGCCGGGCACCGAGGGCCGGACGTGGTCATGGGGGACAGTGTCGACCACGCCTGCGCCGCGACCGGCACCGGCTCGCCGGTCGGTGGCGCCGCGCGCTCAGGAACCGGCACCCAGGATGCCGGCCACGGCCCGGCGCTCGAAGCCGAGCGAGCGGTAGACGCTGGCCGCGTCGTCGGACGCCGCGGTGAGGAACACGTCGCTGACGCCGGCCTCCCGGCAGGCTCCCACGAGCGCGGCGGTCACGGCCGACCCCCGACCGCGTCTCCGGGCGGCCGGCAACGTCGCGATGCCCATCAGCTCCGCGGTGTCCTCGCGTGGCGCGGCGGTGCCGGTCGCCACCAGCGTCCCGGACCCGTCGTACGCCGCCACGACCAGCAGCAGCCCCTGCTCGACCAGGCGCCCACGGATGCCGGGCTCCTGGGGCGTGGCCTCGTCGCAAGCGCCGAACGCCGCGTTGGCCACGCCCAGCGCCAGTGGCAGGTCCGGGTCGTCGGCCGCGAGGACGCGGGTCGCCTCGGACGTCGCCGGGAGGCCGGCCGAGCGCGGCAGGACCAGAAGCGGGCAGAGCTCCAGCTCGTGCGGACCGGTCACCGCGGCCCGCACGGCCGGCAGCAGGGAGGGGGTGGTGTCGTCGACCCACTCCACGGCGCGGGGCACGCCGAGCTCCGCCTGGCGGGCCAGCACCCGGCGTACGTCGTCGGGGTGGACGTCGCGGTCGAGGCCGAGCCGGGGCCGGGCGTAGAACTGCCACCCGGTGCCCGGGTCGGCCACGAAGAGCGTGAACGGACCGACCTCCTCCACCGTCGCGACCGGCCGGGGGACTGCGTCGTAGTAGCGCTCGATCTGGCTCAGGTCCACGAGGAGAAAGGTCCCAGCCGCTGCTCCGGACAGCAACTACATTCAGGTCATGCTGGTCTCCGAGCGCATTGGGCAGTTCTTCGTCGAGGGCGACAGCGGTCGCGACCGGCTGGAGTACACCGAGTACGGCTCGGGTGACTCCTGGGTGGTCCTGCTGCACGGTCAGCTGATGCCGCGCCGGATGCACCAGCCGCTGGCCCGGGCCCTGGCCGCCGAGGGGCTGCACGTGGTCACGCTCGACCTGCTGGGGCACGGCCGGTCGGACCGGCCGGCCGACCCGTTGCTCTACTCGATGACCGCGTTCGCCGAACAGGTCGTCGCGCTGCTCGACCACCTCGGTGCGCCCCAGGCGGTCATCGGCGGTACGTCGCTGGGCGCGAACGTCTCGCTCGAGGTGGCCGTGCTGGCCCCCGACCGGGTGCGCGGGCTGATCGTGGAGATGCCGGTGCTCAACAACGCCCTCGAGGTCGGGATCCTGACCTTCGGGCCGCTGCTGTTCGCCTCGCGGTTCCTGCCGTTCACCGTCAACGGCCTGCGGCTGCTGACCCGGCCGATCCCACGTGGGCTGGTGCCGTTCTGGGTGGGGATCGGGCTGGACACCCTCGACCAGCGGGCCGACTCGGTCGCGGCGGTCGTGCACGGCCTGTTCTTCGGGCGGGTCGCCCCGCCCTCGAGCCAGCGGCGCACGATCACGGCCCCGGCCCTGGTCATCGGCCACCCGATCGACCCGCTCCACCCGGCCGCCGACGCGGCGATGCTGGCCGAGGAGATGCCGCGGGCGACGTTCGTGCGCGCACGGAGCATCCTGGAGTGGCGGATGACGCCGGACCGGCTCAACCGCGCGGCGATCGGCTTCGCGCTCGGCTGCTGGAAGACCCCGCGACGCTCGGGCAGGGTCAGCAGGAGCCGACCATGAAGCCGGCCTTGAAGAGCGTGTTCTCGCCCCGGATCATCTCGACGTAGCCCTGGTCGACGAAGACCACGCGGGCCCGGTTCTCGCCGATCATGTCCACCCGGACCGGGCCGTCGACGTCGAGGCACTGGGCCAGCCGGACGTGGAGGTTCTTCTTCGGGCACGTGTCCCCGGACCCGGCAAATCCCGGGTTGTAGCGGGCGGCGTCGTCGCAGCGCCCCTCCTGCAGCGCGGTGACGTACTCGAGGCCCGCCTTCTTGAACGCCTCCTTGTAGTCGTCGCTCCCGCCCGTGCCACCGCGGAGCAGCACCACGCCGAGCGCGACGGCCAGGGCGACGGCGAGCGCTGCGACGCTCGCGAGCACCGCGGTGGGCACGCGGCGCCGGGCCTCCCCACCGGACGCCACAGGTGACGCGGGTGCCGCGGGCGGGGCGGCCGCGGGCGCGGGCGGCGGGGTGACCCCGCGGCAGGCATCCGCCAGGGCGCGCGCGAAGTCGCGCACGTCCGGCCAGCGGTGGTCGGGATCGGGCTCCATCGCACGCGCCACGACCTGGTCGACCGCGGCCGGGACCGCCCGCAGCGACGTCACCGGTGCCGGGCGCTCGCCGGGGAAGCGGCGGGCCCGCGGCGGCTGCCCGGTCAACAGCGCCCATGCCACCGCCCCGAGCGCGTAGACGTCGGCACGGGCGTCGATGACCGCGGAGTCGTCCATCTGCTCGGGAGCCATGTAGGACGGGGTCCCCACCGAACGGGTCACGCCCGAGTCGGGCGTGATCGCCTTGGCCACCCCGAGGTCGGCCACCATCAGCCGCCGCGCGCCCGAGGAGTCGGAGGCGAGCAGCAGGTTGGCCGGCTTGATGTCGCGGTGCACGATCCCGACGGCGTGCAGGGCCGCGAGCCCCTCGGCCGCCTGGGTGACGACGTCCACCAGCTCGTCCGGCCCGACGCCCACGCCGGGGCGGACCAGATCGGCGACCGAGCCGTCGTCGGCGTACGACATCACGAAGTAGGGCGTGTCCCCGTCGGTGACACCGACATCGTGCACGTGCACCACGTGCGGGGACCGGGCCCGGCGCAGCAGCCGGGACTCGGCCAGGAACCGCTCGCGGATCTCGGGGTCGCCCGCCCAGTTGTCGGCCAGGCACTTCACCGCGACGTCGGAGTCCAGCTCGTCGTCGCGGTAGAGCCAGACGGTCGCGAAGCCTCCGGCGCCGATCCTGCGGATCCGGCGGAGACGTCCGAGCTGCTCAGGTGCCGACACGCACCGGAGTCTGTCCCACGGTGCCGGTTCCAAACGGCGGCGGGGGCAGAATGGACAGGTGCTCTACCGTGACGAGGCGATCGTGCTGCGCACCCACAAGCTGGGTGAGGCCGACCGCATCATCACGCTGCTGACCCGCCAACACGGTCGGGTGCGGGCGGTCGCCAAGGGCGTACGCCGCACCACCTCGCGGTTCGGCTCGCGGCTGGAGCCCTTCACCCACGTCGACCTGCAGCTCGCCGAGGGGCGCAACCTCGACGTCGTCACCCAGGCCGAGACCCTGACCCCCTTCTCGTCCGGGCTCGGTCTCGACTACGACCGCTACACCGCCGGGACCGTGATGCTCGAGACGGCCGACCGGCTGGTGACCGAGGAGAAGGAGCCGTCGGTCCAGCAGTTCCTGCTGCTGGTGGGCGGCCTGCGCGCGATGGTGGGCGGCGCGCACGGCCCGAGCCAGGTGCTCGACTCCTACCTGCTGCGCTCGCTGGCGGTCGCGGGCTACGCGCCGTCGTTCGAGCACTGCGCCCGGTGCGGGCTCGAGGGGCCGCACCGGTGGTTCAACCCGTCCATGGGCGGGGTGCTCTGCTCGACCTGCCGGGTCCCCGGCTCGGCGAGCCCCGCGCCCGAGACCGTGGCCGTCCTCGGTGCGCTGCTGGCGGGGGACTGGCCGGTGGTGGACGCCGCCGACCAGCGGCACCTGCGGGAGGCCAGCGGCCTGGTGTCGGCGTACCTCGCCTGGCACCTCGAGCGCGCCCTGCGCTCGATGGCCTACGTCGAGCGCTGAGCGGACCGCTCAGCCCGCGTCGAACGCGTCGCGACCGTAGATCGTCACGACCCAGACCTCGCACATCGTCGCCACGACGTCCTCGACCGGCGGGTAGGGCGGCCGGCCGAAGGCGTCGAGCAGCACGCTCTCGTTCATCCGCACCAGGGCCTCGGCGATCCTCTCGGGCGAGCGGACCCTGCTCGCGCCCGTCGCCACGTCGGCGCGGATCCGGTCGGCGGTGACGGTCACGAAGTGCCGCACCATCTCGTCCCGGGCGGCGCTGATCTCGGCGTCGTACGCCGCGGAGTCGGCGATCGCCTGCATCAGGCGCCCGTGCTCGAGCATCGCCTCGGCCAGCTCGGTGAGCCCCGCCCGCAGCTCCTCGACGGCTCCGCCGGCGCCCGCCTTCCACGTCTGGCCGGTCTCGCCGATGCCGTCGCTGACCTGCTCGAGCATCGCGAGCAGCAGCGTCTGCCGGTCGTCGAAGTGCCGGTAGAAGGCCGTGCGGGAGAGCCCGGCGGCGCTCATCACGTCCTCGAGCCGCAGGTCGTGCCAGCGGTGCTCCTCGAGGAGTCGGGAGGCGGCGTCGAGGATCCGTTGGCGGGCGTCGCGACGCTCTCGCCGCTGCCGGTCCGCGCGTCCTGTCGGAGTCGCCATCAGCTGCAGCCTACGCAACGCGGCAAGTTCGTCCTATGCTCGGCGACGTCGCGTGTGACGTGGTGTCACAGCGATCGGGGGTCAGTCGGGCCGGCCGGTACAGGGGGCGGCCGGGCCGACTGGCCACCCCGCCCCGAGGGCCGTTGGTCCCCGCCCCGGCGGCGAACGCCCCTGACGCCTGCACGCGTGTCCCTACAGGATCGAGAGGCGGGACCGACGGAGAGGGGCAGGCCATGACGAGCACTCCGTCGCCGGTGGTCGTGGGGGTCGACGGCTCGCCGTCGAGCCTCCAGGCGATCCGGTACGCCGTGGTCGAGGCGGTCCGGCTCGGGGTGGGTGTGCGGCTGGTCCACGTCTCGCCCGACTACACGCCGACCACGCCGATGCTGCCGCTGATCCGCGACGACTTCGAGCAGGTCGGCAGGAGGATCCTGGGCGAGGCCCTGGGCGTGGTGGCCGAGGTCGCCCCGGACTGCGACGTGTCGTCGGTGCTGCGGACCGGCCCCACCGTGACCACGCTGCTCGACGCGGCCGAGGGGGCCCACCTCGTGGCCCTCGGTCGCCAGCACCGCTCCCGGGCGGAGGCGGTGTTCACCGGCTCGACCACCGTCGGAGCGGCGGGGCGGGCGGACTGCCCCGTGGTCTGCGTGCCGCCCACCTGGTCCGACGCGTCCGCGCGGGGCCGCGTCGTGGTCGGCGTGCGCTCGCCCGCCCACTCCACCGAGCTGCTCGGCCAGGCCTTCGCCGCCGCCCGGCTCCGGGGCGCGAGACTCGTGGTGCTGCACGCCTGGAAGCTGCCCGGCGCCTACGACGACATCGTAGAGGCGCGCACCCACGCCGACGACCGGGCCCTCGAGATGGAGCGCGAGATCGACCCCCTGCTCGAGACGTTCCGGCAGAGCCACCCCGACGTGGAGGTGGAGCTCTCCGTCGTCCACGAGCAGCCGGTGCGGGCGCTGCTGCGCGCGGCCTCCGGTGCCGACCTGCTGGTGGTCGTCCGGCGGGCGCACGGCCTGCCGCTCACCTCGCACCTCGGCGGCACCGGGCGCACCCTGCTGCGCGAGGCGGAGTGCCCGGTCGAGGTGGTCCCGCCGCAGGAGGTGCTCGCGGAGATGGAGGGGCTCGTGCTCGAGGAGGCGGGGGCGGTCCGCAAGTGACCCCCTAGGGTTTCCCCGTGAGACGCAGCGTCCGCCCACCCACCCCGCACCCCTCCGGAGCGCGACCGCCCGCGGTGCCCAAGGGCCTGGTGCCCCGGCACGTCGCCGTCGTGATGGACGGCAACGGCCGCTGGGCCAAGGAGCGCGGGCTGCCCCGCACCGCCGGTCACGAGCGCGGCGAGCACTCGCTGTTCGACGTGGTCGAGGGCGCCATCGAGATCGGGGTCAAGGCGGTCTCGGCCTACGCGTTCTCCACCGAGAACTGGTCCCGCTCGCCCGACGAGGTCAAGTTCCTGATGGGCTTCAACCGCGACGTCATCCGGCGGCGCCGGGACGAGATGCACGAGCTCGGGGTCCGGGTCCGGTGGGCCGGTCGAGCACCCCGGCTGTGGAAGTCGGTGATCCGCGAGCTGCAGGTGGCCGAGGAGCTGACCCGCGACAACGACGTGCTGACGTTGACGATGTGCGTCAACTACGGCGGTCGCGCCGAGCTGGCCGACACCGCCCGCTCGATCGCGCGCGAGGTGGCGGCGGGCCGGCTGGATCCCGAGAAGGTCAACGAGAAGGTCTTCGCGCGGCACCTCTACGTCCCCGAGCAGAGCGACGCCGACCTGGTCTGGCGCACGTCGGGGGAGCAGCGGCTCTCGAACTTCATGCTGTGGCAGGCGGCGTACTCCGAGCTGGTCTTCTCCGACGTGCTGTGGCCCGACGTCGACCGTCGGCACCTGTGGGCCGCGATCGAGACCTATGCCCGGCGCGACCGGAGGTACGGCGGGGCCGAGCCGAGCTGATCCGCGGCTCGGCGCGCGGACGAGAGTCTCGTTTGTGTCGCGCATCACACCGGTTTCTGGGATCCTGACTGCCGACAGCAGCGCAGGGGGATGACGGATGTCGCAGTCGGGTGCACGGGGCCGCGCCACGGGGGTTGCGCGTCGCCTGCTGTTCGCGGACGAGCCCGACCCCCGGGCGCTGCAGGGCGTCTTCGCGCTCCTGTTCCTGCTCGACCGCCTGCTGCGTGAGATCGGCGGCGACGGGATCGACCTGAGGTCCTGGCCGGCGCTGGGCGTCGCCGTCGCGGTGGTCGCCTGCGTCGCCGCGGTGGTCGTGCCCTGGGGCCGGCTCCCCAGCTGGGCGGTCGCGGTCCTCCCCGTCATGGACCTGGCCGCGCTGGGACTGTCCCGCCTGGACCCGCAGAGCTCGGGTCCGGGCATCCTCGCCATCGTGCCGGCGCTCTGGCTGGGCCGGCAGCTCGGGCGGACGGGCGCCTGGATCGCCATGGGCGCGTCGCTGGGGCTGATTGCGGTGCCGGGCCTGGCGTACTTCGGCACCACGGGCCTCGACGTCTCGCGCGTCGTCCTGATCGTCGTCGTGGTCGGCTGGTCCGCCCTCGCCATGGCCACCGGCATCGACCGAGTGCGCGCCGGACAGGGGACCATCGAGCACCAGCGTCGCGTCTCCGACGCGATCCTCGACACCGTCGACGTCGGCCTGGTCCTCATCGACGCCGACGGCCGCTACGAGTCGATGAACAGGCACCACCGCGCGATGATGCCGATCGCCTACCCGGACGGTCACCGGGGCGTCGCCGGCCAGCTCGGGGACGTCTACGCCGCGGACGGCGCCACGCTGCTGACGCGGGAGGACATGCCGACCTTCCGGGCCAGCCACGGCGAGGAGTTCGACGATCACCGGATCTGGATCGGGTGCGACCCGCTGACCCGGCGCGCGCTGTCGGTGTCCGCCAGGACCGTGCGTGACGAGCGGGGCCGGGTCGCGGGCGCCGCCCTGGCCTACAAGGACGTCACCGACCTGATGAGCGCGCTGCGGGTCAAGGACGAGTTCGTGGCCTCGGTCTCCCACGAGCTGCGCACGCCGCTGACCTCGATCGCGGGCTACGTGAGCATCCTGCTGGAGCGGGAGGACCTGCCGGCCGAGGTCCTCGCCCAGCTCGAGGTCGTCGACCGCAACACCGAACGCCTGCGGCGGCTCGTCGCCGACCTGCTGCACACGGCGCAGGTCGACGAGGGGCCGATGCACGTGGTCCGGACCCGCTGCGACGTCTGCGAGATCGTGCGTGAGGCGGTCCGCGCCGCCGGTCCGGCGGCCCAGGCGGCCGGCGTCGAGCTGGACCTCGAGGTGCCCGACGAGCTGCACGCCCGCGTCGACCCGCAGCGGTTCGCCCAGGTCGTCGACAACCTGGTCTCCAACGCGGTGAAGTACACCCCGGCCGGAGGGCGGGCGCAGGTCGGCCTGGGCGTGGACGGTGACCGTCTCGAGCTCGTCGTGTCCGACACCGGGATCGGCATCACGGCGGCCGACCGGGCCCGCCTCTTCACCCGCTTCTTCCGCGCCCGGCACGCCGAGGAGCAGTCCATCCAGGGGGTCGGCCTCGGGCTGAGCATCACCCGCTCGATCGTGGAGAGCCACGGCGGTCGGATCGAGGTCGACAGCGAGGTCGGTCGGGGCAGCGTCTTCCGGGTCCGGATCCCGCTCGACGTCGAGCAGGAGTCGGTCCGAGTCTGAGCGGCTGGTGGGCCGCTCCCGCGCAGGTCAGCGGCAGTCCGGGCAGCTGCCGAAGATCTCGAGGGTGTGGCTGACCTCGGCGTACCCGTGCTCGGCCGCGATCGCGCCGGTCCACCGCTCCACCGCCGGCCCCTCCACCTCGACGGTGGCCCCGCAGTGGCGGCACACGAGGTGGTGGTGGTGCGTGTCGGAGCAGCGGCGGTAGACCGCCTCGCCGTCCTCCGAGCGCAGCATGTCGACCTCGCCGGCGTCGGCGAGCTTTTGCAGGGTGCGGTAGACCGTGGCCAGGCCGACCTGCTCGCCGCGCCGACCCAGCAGGTCGTGGATCTCCTGGGCGGAGCGGAAGTCGGCGAAGGACGCGAGCGCCTCCGCGACGGCGCGCCGCTGGCGGGTGGGCCGCAGAGGACCCGGCTCAGTGCTCGTCATAGTGCGTCCCGTGGGGTGCGTGGCGGTGTCCGTCGTGCACGTAGTCGACGTGGTCGCCGTGGGGCACGGCGACGTGGCCGCACGTCGGCCCGTGGTCGTGGGGGTGGTCGTCGGTGACCTCGTGCCCGTCGGGTCCGACGGCCGGGAACGGGGCCCGCATCCGCTGGCGGGAGCGGAGGAGGACGCCGAGGGGCCAGGTCACCAGGAAGCCGGCCAGGGCGAGCAGCACGATGGTGGGCCCGGGGGCGACCCGGGCGTGGAACGACGCGAACGCCGAGATGACCAGCCCGCCGAGCGAGGCGGCCGTGCCGATCGCCATCGCCGCGGTCAGGGTGGTGCGGAAGGAGCGGGTCACCTGCTGGGCGGTCGCGACCGGGACGACCATCAGCGCCGAGACCAGGAGCAGCCCCACCGTGCGCATGGCCACGGTGACGCTGACCGCCGCCAGCACCGCGACCAGCACGTTGTAGACCCGGACGTTCAGGCCGGCGACCCGCGCGAAGTCGGGGTCCTGGGCGACCGCGAACAGCTGGGGCGAGAGCCCCACGCAGACCACCACGACCACGGCCGCCAGCGCGATGGTCACCCACACGTCGGTGCGGGAGATGGTGGTGATGGAGCCGAAGAGGTACTCCTGCAGCCGCGAGGCGCTCTGCCCCCCGATGCCGGTCAGCAGCACGCCACCGGCCAGGCCGCCGTAGAACAGCAGCGCCAGGGCGACGTCGCCGTTGGCGTGCCCGCGCTCGCGGATCACCTCGATGAGGACGGCGCCGAGCACCGCCACGACGACCGCGGTCCAGGTGGGGGAGGTGCCGGTCAGCAGACCGAGCGCGACGCCGGACACCGCGACGTGGCCGATCCCGTCACCCATGAGCGAGAGCCGGCGCTGGACGAGATAGGTCCCGACCGCCGGCGCCGCCAGTCCGGTGAAGACGGCGGCGAGGATCGCCCTCTGCATGAAGGCGAGCGTGAACAGCTCCATCAGGCCCATCCTTCGTCCGACGGGGACTCCCGGTCCAGCGGCGAGCCCATCCGGGGTGTGTGGTCGTGGTGCGCGGGGTCGGGGTGGTGGACGTGCGTGCCCAGGTCGGGCTCCAGGCCGGCCCGAGGCGCCGCGTGGTCGTCCAGCGGGAGGCCGTCGTAGACGACGCGACCGTCGCGCATCACCACCGCCCGGTCCACGAGGGGCGCCATCGGCCCGAGCTCGTGGGCGACCAGGACGACCGTCGCGCCGCGCTGCTTGAGGTGGGCGAGGGCATCGGCGAGCGCCTGCTGGTTGGCCAGGTCCACGCCGGCGGTCGGCTCGTCGAGGAAGAACAGGTCCGGCTCGCCGGCCAGCGCCCGGGCGATGAGCACGCGCTGCTGCTGGCCGCCGGAGAGGTGCGAGACGCCGTCGCGGGCCCGGTCGCGGAGGCCGACGACCTCCAGGGCGTCGTCGATCGCCTCGCGGTCGGCGCGGGAGAGCCGACGCAGCAGCCCGCGCCGGGTCAGCCGACCCGAGGCCACGACCTCCCACACCGACGCGGGCACGCCCGAGGCGGCGGACGCGCGCTGCGGCACGTAGCCCACGCGCTGCCAGTCCCCGAAGTCGTGCAGGGGAGTGCCGAAGAGCTCGAGCGACCCGGCGGTGAGCGGGTTCAGGCCGGTCAGGGCCCGCACGAGCGTCGACTTGCCGGACCCGTTGGCGCCCATCAGCGCGAGGAACTCGCCGGCGTGCACGGCCAGGTCGATGCCGCGCACGACCGGGCGGCCTCCGATGGACACCGCGCCGTCGTGCAGGCGGATGGGGATGCCGGGCCCGGTGGGCTGGTGGTCGGTCATCGGCAGTCGTTCGCCTTCTCGAGGGCCGCGAGGTTGCGGCGCATCAGTGATTCGTAGTCCTCGCCGGCCGTCCGGTCGCTGAGCCCCTCGATGGGGTCGAGGACGGCGGACTCGATGCCGAGGTCGTCGGCGAGGGTCTCGGCGGTCTTGGCGCTGACGAGGGTCTCGGAGAACACCGTGGTGATCCCGTCGGACCGGATCAGGTCCTGGAGGCGGCCGAGGTCGGCCGGGGTCGGCTCGGCGTCGGGGGAGAGGCCGGTGATCGGCTCGATCTCGAGGCCGTACTTGCCGAGGTAGCCGAACGCGTCGTGCGTCGCCACGACGGTGTGCCGCGCGCAGTCGGCCAGGCCCGTGGCGTAGTCACGGTCCAGGTCCGTCAGCTCCCGGCGCAGGGCCCGGGCGTTCGCGGCGTACGCCGCCGCGTGGTCGGGGTCGGCGTCGGCGAGGTCCCGCGCCAGCGCGTCACCGACGTCGGCCAGCCGCAGCGGGTCCTGCCAGAAGTGTGGGTCGAGGTCGTCGGGCTGGTCGGCGAACGGCTGGAGGTCGGCCACGCCCGCGGCGTCCAGCGTGGTGCCCTCGGCGTTCTGCTCGACGCTGTCGTCGACGGCCGGCTGGAACCCGTGCTCGTAGACCACGACGTCCGCCTCGGCGATCGACACGGTCTCCTTGATCGTGAGCTCGAGGTCGTGCGGCTCGGCACCGGGCTGGGTCAGGTTGGTCACCTCGACCCGGTCGCCGCCGACCTGCTGCGCCGCCCAGGCGAGCGGGTAGAACCCGGCGGCGACCTTGACCTTCCCCGAGCCGTCGTCCAGCGAGCCGCACGCCGTCGCGGCGAGCAGGAGGCCGAGGACGAGAAGGAGCCGCATGAGAATGATTCTCAGGTCAGTTGAGAACGGTTGTCAACTTGATGGCATGGCGCCTGATGTCGAGCTTGGAGACCTCCGCCGGCGTGCTTCCCGGCCTGCGGGTTCGGCCCCAGTGGTCGAGGTGAGACAGTCGGGAGGGGTCGAAGCTGAAGCCCGGGAGCGGGCCTCGGCGCGTGCGCGCAGCCGGGACCCCGGGGCCTACGCTCCCTCCATGCTGGTGGTGAGCAGGTTCCGGGTGGACGAGGACGAGGCGACCGAGTTCCGGGCCGGGCTCGACCGGGCGCACGCCGCGCTCGCCGAGCGGGCCGGGTACGTCGCCGGGACGGTCGGGCGCAACCTCGACGACCCGACGCTGTGGGTGCTCACGACCACGTGGGAGAACGTCGGCTCGTACCGCCGCGCGCTGTCGTCGTACGACGTCAAGCTCAACGCCGTCGCGCTGCTGGGCCGGGCGATCGACGAGCCCAGCGCCTTCGAGGTCGTCGAGCCCGGCACCGTCCTGAATATCGGGTCGCCCCGGTCGTTAGGCTGATCCCTCCGACCCCGAACCTGACCGGCAGCCAGCCGGCCGTCCTGAGGAGCACACTGCTGTGGCCAAGCCGCCCGCCTCGACCCTCGACCACGTCGTCTCCCTCTGCAAGCGCCGGGGTTTCGTCTACCCGTGCGGCGAGATCTACGGCGGCACCCGGTCGGCGTGGGACTACGGCCCGCTCGGCGTGGAGCTGAAGGAGAACATCAAGCGCCAGTGGTGGCGCTCGATGGTCACCGCCCGTGAGGACGTGGTCGGCCTCGACTCCAGCGTCATCCTGCCGACGAGGACGTGGGAGGCCAGCGGCCACCTGCGCACCTTCAGCGACCCGCTGACCGAGTGTCAGTCCTGCCACAAGCGGTTCCGCGAGGACCACCTGCAGGAGGACTACGCCTCCAAGAAGGGCATCGACGACCCGGACTCGGTCGACATCAACGAGTCGGTCGCCTGCCCCAACTGCGGCACCCGTGGCGCGTGGACCCCGCCGCGCGAGTTCAACATGATGCTCAAGACCTACCTCGGCGTGATCGAGGACGAGTCCGGGCTGCACTACCTGCGCCCCGAGACCGCGCAGGGCATCTTCCTCAACTTCGCCAACGTCGTGACCTCGAGCCGCAAGAAGCCGCCGTTCGGCATCGCCCAGATGGGCAAGAGCTTCCGCAACGAGATCACGCCCGGCAACTTCATCTTCCGCACCCGCGAGTTCGAGCAGATGGAGATGGAGTACTTCGTCAAGCCGGGCGAGGACGAGGAGCTGCACCAGTACTGGATCGACGAGCGGACCCGCTGGTACACCGACCTGGGCATCAACCCCGACAACCTGCGCCACTACGAGCACCCGAAGGAGAAGCTCAGCCACTACGCGAAGCGCACCGTCGACATCGAGTACCGCTTCGGCTTCTCCGGCCGTGACTTCGAGGAGCTCGAGGGCATCGCCAACCGCACCGACTTCGACCTCACCCAGCACAGCAACTTCTCGGGCCAGGACCTGTCGTACTTCGACCAGGCGAACAACGAGCGCTACATGCCCTACGTCATCGAGCCCGCGGCCGGCCTGACCCGATCGCTGATGGCGTTCCTCATCGACGCCTACACCGAGGACGAGGCCCCCAACACCAAGGGCGGCGTCGACAAGCGCGTCCTGCTCAAGCTCGACCCGCGGCTGGCCCCGGTCAAGGTCGCGGTGCTGCCGCTGTCGCGCAACGCCGACCTGTCCCCGAAGGCCAAGGACCTGGCCACCGAGCTGCGCCGCAACTGGAACGTCGAGTTCGACGACTCCGGCGCCATCGGTCGCCGCTACCGCCGCCAGGACGAGATCGGTACGCCGTACTGCGTGACCGTCGACTTCGACACGCTGGAGGACCACGCGGTCACCGTGCGTGAGCGCGACACCATGAAGCAGGAGCGGATCGGTCTCGACTCGATCACGTCCTACTTCGCCGAGCGTTTCGTCGGCTGCTGACGGAGACCACGTTGCACACTCCTACCATGCGCAAGCGCCTCGCCTCCTCCGCCCTGCTGGTCTCCGCGCTCGTGGCGGCCACGACAGTCGCGGGCTGCTCGAGCGACGACGGCTCCGGGGACAGCGCGTCCGGCGCCACGTCGGCCGCCGGCTCCGCGTCGAGCCCGACGCCGACCGAGGAGAAGCCCTACCTCCCGGTCCCGGACGGGGTCGAGCTCACCGCCCAGGGCAGCGAGCTGGCGGTGGGTGACGACGCCGTGGTCGCCTACGAGCCGCGGCAGGGCACGGTGGGCGTGCTCGATGTCAGGGTGACGGGCCTGGAGAAGACCACGTTCGCCCGGTCCTTCCGCGGCTGGCAGCTGGACAAGGCGACCCGGAAGACCAACCCGTACTTCGTGCGGGCCACGGTCGAGAACGTCGGGAAGACCGACCTCGGCGGTCGGCCGGTGCCGCTGTACATCGTCGACGGGCGCAACACCCTGATCGAGGCCTCGACGTTCGCCAGCAGCTTCAAGCCCTGCCCGAGCACGCCGTTGCCGAAGAAGTTCGGGCACGGCGACAAGGTGAAGACCTGCCTGGTCTACCTCTCGCCCCGGCACGGCGACCTCACCGCGGTGAGCTTCCGGCCCACCCAGGAGTTCGACCCGATCACCTGGACCGGCGAGCTGGCCAAGCCCGGGTCGCAGCAGCCGAAGAAGGGCGACCAGGGCAAGAACAAGAAGAAGGACCAGAAGCAGCAGGGCTGACCGCGGTTTTCCGCATACGGGGCGGGCTTGGGACAATGGGTCCCATGCCCGCCCCGTCCGTCTCCTCGAGTGCCGGTCTCGACCTGGGCCCGCTGCACGTCGAGGTGCCCGTGGTCCTGGCCCCGATGGCGGGCATCACCAACGCGGCGTACCGCCGCCTGTGCGCCGAGCAGGGTGCCGGCCTCTACGTGTGCGAGATGATCACGTCCCGCGGCCTGGTCGAGGGCGACCAGCACACCAGGGACATGCTGGTCTTCGACGAGCTCGAGACCGTCCGGTCGGTGCAGCTCTACGGCACGGACCCGGTCTACGTCGGCAAGGCCGCCGAGATCCTCTGCGCGGAGTACGGCGTCGCGCACATCGACCTCAACTTCGGCTGCCCGGTCCCGAAGGTGACCCGCAAGGGCGGCGGGGGAGCGCTCCCGTGGAAGCGGGGGCTGCTGGCCGAGATCCTGGAGGCCGCCGTCGCCGCGGCCACGCCGTACGACGTGCCGGTGACCATGAAGACCCGCAAGGGCATCGACGACGACCACCTGACCTACCTCGACGCCGGCCGGATCGCGCAGGAGTCCGGCGCGGCCGCCATCGCGCTGCACGGCCGGACCGTCTCGCAGGCCTACTCCGGTGAGGCCGACTGGGAGGCGATCGCCGCCCTGGTCGACCACGTCGACATCCCGGTGCTGGGCAACGGCGACATCTGGGAGGCCGCCGACGCGTTGCGGATGGTGGAGCAGACCGGGGTCGCCGGCGTCGTGGTCGGCCGCGGCTGCCTGGGCCGCCCCTGGCTGTTCCGCGACCTCGCCGCCGCCTTCGCCGGTGCGCAGGTGGCGACGCTGCCGACGCTCGGCGAGGTCACGGTGATGATGCGGCGGCACGCCGAGCTGCTCTGCCAGCACATGGGCGAGGAACGGGGCTGCAAGGAGTTCCGCAAGCACGTGTCGTGGTACCTCAAGGGCTTCGCGGCCGGCGGCCAGATGCGGCGCTCGCTCGGGCTGGTCGACAGCCTCGCCGCCCTGGACTCCCTGCTCGCCGAGCTGGACCCCTCCGAGCCGTTCCCGGTGGCCGAGCTGGGCACCCCGCGGGGACGCCAGGGGTCGCCGCGCGAGCGGGTCGTGCTGCCCGAGGGATGGCTCGACGACACCGACGGCAGCGGCTGCCGCCTGCAGGAGGACGCGCGGGAGACCACCGGCGGGTGACCGGGAACACGCCCCACAAATAGGGGGCGGATTTGCGACCGCGCGGCACATCTGTGCTTTAGTCGGGGGCCGTTGCCGTTTCGTTACCCCCGATTCCGGCTGCGTTCTCGGAACCATCCCCCGTCAGCAACAGCAAAGGATCAGCGCTGTGGCCATCCGCCACAAGCGGGACACCGATGCCCGCCGCAAGCCCCGAGCCGCGCTCATCGCCGGCCCCCTCGCCCTCCTCGCGACCGCGTCCGTCGTCACCGTCGGCGTGCTCTCGCAGGACCCCGCGACCACCGACGTCATCACCGCCTCGGACGCCACGACCAGCACCGACATCACGTCGGACCGGACCCCGCTCGTCTCGCGGTCCGAGTCCCGGCTCGCGTCGGTGCGCGGCGAGCAGTACATCCTGCACCTGCAGGACGCCTACGACCAGCGCCTGACCGACCGCGCGATCAAGAAGGCCCACGTCCACCTGTGGACCACGGCGCCGCTCAACCTGTGGACCAGCCCGGACAAGGACGCCAAGAAGGCCGGCCTGGTCAAGGAGGGCAAGAAGGTCCTCATCACCGGTCGCCGGACGGCCGACCGCACCGAGCTCGTCGTCGACGGCAAGGCGCGCTGGGTGACCGCCGGCTACCTCTCCGAGGACAAGCCGGTGGCCGAACCGGCCACCGATGCCTCCACCGACCCCGTGGCGAGGACGAGCACCGCCGGGCTCTCGACGGCCCCCTGCCCCGACGGCAGCGTGGAGAACGGACTCACCTCCGAGGCGGTGACGGTCTACCGCGCCGTCTGCAACGCCTTCCCGCAGATCACGACGTACGGCGGCTGGGACGCCCACGGCGAGCACTCCTCGGGCCGGGCCATCGACATCATGACCAGCGACAAGGCGCTGGGCGACCAGATCGCGGCCTTCCTCCAGGCGCACGCCGCCGAGCTCGACCTCTACGACGTCATCTGGTGGGACCAGATCTGGACGCCGGTGCGCGCCTCGGAGGGCTGGCGGGACTACGGCGACCACGGGTCGCCGACGGCCAACCACATGGACCACGTCCACGTGTCGACCAACGGCTGAGCGTCGGAGGGCTTGAGTAGGGTCCTCCCGATGGACTCCCTGGACCTGTACGACCCCGCCGCACGCGAGCGGCTCGTCGACGAGCCGCCCAAGCGGGTGGACGCGCCCGAGCGCACGCCTTTCGAGCGCGACCGCGCCCGCGTGGTCCACGCGGCGGCCTCGCGTCGGCTGGCCGCCAAGACGCAGGTGGTGGGTCCGCAGAGCGACGACTTCGTGCGCAACCGGCTGACCCACAGCCTCGAGGTGGCCCAGGTCGCCCGGGACATCTCCCGGGCGCTGGGCACCCACCCCGACATCGCCGAGACGGCGGCGCTGGCCCACGACCTGGGCCACCCGCCGTTCGGCCACAACGGGGAGCGGGTGCTGGCCGAGCTCAGCGAGAGCTGCGGCGGCTTCGAGGGCAACGCCCAGACGCTGCGGCTGCTCACCCGGCTCGAGGCCAAGACGGTCGACGCCGACGGACGCTCGGTGGGGCTCAACCTCACCCGGGCCACGCTGGACGCCTGCACCAAGTACCCCTGGCCGCGCGCCCACGCCGAGGAGCCAGCGGGCGTGCACGCCGACGGCTCGCCGCGCACGATCCGGAAGTTCGGCGTCTACGACGACGACAAGCCGGTCTTCGAGTGGCTCCGCTCCGGCGTCGACGGCACCCGCAAGTGCCTCGAGGCCCAGGTGATGGACCTCGCCGACGACGTCGCCTACTCCGTCCACGACATCGAGGACGGCGTGGTCGCCGGCCGGATCGAGCTGACCGCGCTCGACACCGCCGCCGTGTGGGACACGGTCCGGGACTGGTACCTCCCCGACGCCTCCGACGAGGCGCTCGATGCCGCCCTCGCCGGGATGCGGGAGCAGGGGAGCTGGCCGACGACGCCGTACGACTCCTCGAGGCGCAGCCTCGCGGCGCTGAAGAACCTCACCAGCGACCTGATCGGCCGGTTCTGCGGGGCCGCCCAGCACGCGACGTTCGCCGCCGGCGAGGGTCCGTTCGCGCGGTACGCCGCCGACCTGGTCGTGCCCGAGCAGGCGCGGCTGGAGATGGCCGTGCTCAAGGGCGTCGCCGCCTACTACGTGATGCAGGCCGACGACCGGGTCGCTGCCATGGTGCGCCAGCGCGAGCTGATGGCCGAGCTGGTGGCGCTGCTGGCGCACCGGGGACCGGACGCCCTGGAGCGGCCGTTCGCCGACGACTGGGCCGAGGCCGCCGACGACAACGCCCGGCTCCGGGTCGTGATCGACCAGGTGGCCTCGCTGACCGACGCCAGTGCCGTGGCCCGGCACGACCAGCTGCGCCACGTTCACCGGGGTGCTCGCTAGCCTCGAGGCCGTGACCTCACCCCTCGTCTGGCTGCCGTTCGACCCCGACCTGCTCGGTGACCCGCCGGGCGGGCTGCGCTACGAGGTGGTGGACCCGACCGAGCACGTGCCCGACACGGTGGCGGAGGTCGAGTTCTACGTGCCGCCGTACCAGGTGGGGCCCCGGGTCGCCGAGGTGCTGCCCCGCATGACGAGCCTCCGGGTCGTCCAGACGATGACCGCCGGGGTGGACAACCTGCGCGCCCACGTCCCCGACGGCGTGACCCTGTGCAACGGGCGCGGCATCCACGACACGTCGACCGCCGAGCTCGCGCTCACCCTGACCCTGGCCTCGCTGCGGGGCGTCCCGGACTTCGTCCGCGCCCAGGACCGCGGGTCGTGGGCTCCCCGGTGGCGTCCCGCCCTCGCCGACCGGCGGGTGCTGATCGTGGGGTACGGCGCGGTCGGCGAGGCGGTCGAGGCGAGGCTGCTGCCCTTCGAGGCCGAGGTGGTGCGGGTGGCTCGCTCCGCGCGCGAGGGCGTGCACCCGATCGGGGACCTGCCGGACCTGCTGCCCGAGGCGGACGTGGTCATCCTGATCGTCCCGCTGACCGGGGAGACCCGCGGCCTCGTCGACGCCGACTTCCTGGCCCGGATGAAGGACGACGCCCTGCTCGTCAACGTCGCCCGGGGCGCCGTCGTGGAGACCGACGCCCTGGTCGACGCGCTCGGGACGGGGCGCATCCACGCCGCGATCGACGTGGCCGACCCCGAGCCCCTCCCGGAGGACCACCCGCTGTGGCGTGCCCCCAACCTGCTGGTCTCCCCGCACGTCGGCGGGGCCAGCAGCGCGATGTGGCCGCGGGCCCACCGGCTGGTCCGCGACCAGCTGCACCGGTTCGCCGCGGGGGAGCCGCTGGCCAACGTCATGTCGGGGGAGTACTGACCTTGTGGAGCGCCGCCCCGGGCCTCGACCGACGCCCGTAGACTCCGCACGTGGCCGGCCGGATTCGTGAGGAGAGCATCGCCGAGGTGCGCGAGAAGGCGCGCATCGACGAGGTGGTCTCGCAGTACGTCAGCCTGCGCAACGCGGGCGGTGGCTCCCAGAAGGGCCTGTGCCCCTTCCACGACGAGAAGTCCCCCTCCTTCCACGTCACCCCCTCGCGCGGCTTCTACCACTGCTTCGGCTGCCAGAAGGGCGGCGACGTCATCAGCTTCCTGATGGACATCGACGCGCTGAGCTTCGCCGAGGCGGTCGAGCGGCTCGCGGACAAGTTCGGCGTGCAGCTCAAGCGCGAGGAGGGCGACGTCCGCGAGGACCGCCCCAAGGGGCCCTCGCGCAGCCGGCTGCTCGAGGCGCACCGCGAGGCGCAGGAGTTCTACGCCGGCCAGCTGGCCACCCCCGACGCGCTCGCCGCCCGGCAGTTCCTCGCCGAGCGCGGCTTCGACCAGGCGGCGGCCGAGCAGTTCGGCATCGGGTTCTCGCCCCGTGAGGGCGAGGCGCTCTTCAAGCACCTGCGCGCCAAGGCGTTCAGCCAGGAGGAGCTGGTCACCGGCGGGCTCGTGGCGGTGGGCCGCTCGGCGTACGACCGGTTCCGGGGCCGCCTGATGTGGCCGATCCGCGACGCGACGGGGGACACCATCGGCTTCGGCGCGCGCCGCATCTTCGACGACGACCGGATCGAGGCGAAGTACCTCAACACCTCCGAGACTCCGATCTACAAGAAGAGCCAGGTGCTCTACGGCATCGACCTCGCCCGCCGCGAGATCGCCCGCACCTCGCAGGCCGTGATCGTCGAGGGCTACACCGACGTGATGGCCTGTCACCTCTCCGGTGTCGGCACCGCCGTCGCGACGTGCGGCACCGCCTTCGGCGACGAGCACTCGCGGGTGCTGCGGCGCTTCCTCAACGACCACGAGGAGTTCCGCGGCGAGGTGATCTTCACCTTCGACGGCGACGCGGCGGGCCAGAAGGCCGCGCTGCGGGCGTTCAGCGGCGACCAGAACTTCGTCTCCCAGACCTACGTCGCGGTCGAGCCGTCGGGGATGGACCCGTGTGACCTGCGGATCGCGAGCGGCGACGCGGCGGTGCGCGAGCTGGTCGCCCGTCGGGTGCCGCTCTACCGCTTCGTGCTCGCCAACGTGGTCGGCAAGTACGACCTCGACCGGGCGGACGGCCGGATCGACGCGGTCCGTGAGGCGGCCCGCCTGGTGGCGTCGATCCGCGACCAGTCGAAGGTGACGGCGTTCGCCCAGGAGATCTCGAAGATGGTCGGCGCCGACATCGACACCAACCAGGTCCTGTCCGAGGTACGCCGCGCAGCGGCCCGGGGTCCGGCACCGGCCGGGGGGCGGTCCGACCACCGCTCCGACCGTCGGAACGCGCCCGCCGAGCCGGCCCCGGCCGCCCCTCGTCGCCCGGTGCCCGACCTGCGGGACCCGCGCTTCTCGCTCGAGCGCGAGACCCTGAAGCTGGTGCTCCAGCACCCGATGACGATCGGCCGGATCACCGGTGACGTGGGTCCCAACGACTTCACGCACCCGACGTACCGCGCCGTCTGGGAGCTGGTGGCGGCCGCCGGAGGTCCCGGCGCCGGTGCCGGCGACCCGGCCTGGGCCAACCGGTTGCGCGACGCGGCCACCGACCCGGCGGTCTCCTCGGTGATCAGCGCGCTCGCGGTCGAGCCGCTGCCGACCGCCAAGGAGCCGGACGCCTCCTACGTCGCCCTGCACGTCTTCCGGCTGCTGGAGCTCACCACGATGCGCCGGATCGCGGAGGTCAAGTCCCGGTTGCAGCGCACCAACCCGGTCGAGCACGCCGCCGAGTACAACAAGATGTTCGGCGAGCTGGCGGCGCTCGAGCAGCACCGCCGCAACCTGCGCGAGCGCACCGTGGGAGCCCAGTGAGGCGGAGACGTTCCCGTCCGCCGGTCGAGGTCGGTCCCGGCGAGCGCGTCCTGGCCTGGGCGGAGGGCGCCGAGGGTGTCGTCGCCGGCACCCGGGATGCGCTGTACGTCGCCGGCCGACGGGTGGCCTGGGAGCTGGTCGAGGCCGCGGACTGGGACCGGGAGACGTCGGTGCTGCGGGTCAGCGAGGTCGGCACCTGGGGCGAGCAGCGACGCGAGCACCGGTTCACCCTCGAGGAGCCCGGGCTGCTCCTGCAGCTGGTCCGCGAGCGGGTCACCGCGAGCGTCGTGCTGCAACGGCACGTGCCCGTCGAGGGACGTCGGGGGCTGCGCGTGATCGCCCGCCGGGCACCGCGGGGGGACCAGCCCTTGCTGTGGCTCTACGAGTACGACGCCGGTGTCGACCCGGCCGATCCCGAGGTCCAGCGGCTCGCCGCGGAGGCCCTCGAGGCGGCCCGCGCGGACGTCGGACTGCCCTGACCCGCCTGGATCGAGCCCGATTTTCACCTGCGCCGGGGACCTTGCTAATGTGTGCGCGCTGCACCGATCCCCTGTAGCTCAACTGGCAGAGCATTCGGCTGTTAACCGGAGGGTTGTTGGTTCGAGTCCAACCGGGGGAGCCAGCAGGGAACGGGCCCGTCTCAGTGCGCGACGGGCCCGTTCCGCATTTTCGCAGCGGATAGTCCGGCACGTTTTTGACGCGGCCGGTCCTCAGCGCAGCGAGCAGTGGTTCGTCTCGTCGTACGCCGCCGGCTCGCGCGGGACCGTGGCGCTGGACGGGGGCCGCCGCGACGACTCGACCCAGGCGGTGAGCCGCACGAACGCCCGCCGCGCACAGGGGAGGATCGGCCGCACCCGGTCGCCGTACTCGCCGTTGAGGCCGTCGACGTGGGTGCCGCCGACGATCCGGTAGTAGCGGTGCAGCGATGCGCGCCCGGCCCTGCGGACCATGCCCCGGTAGACGTCGGAGTCGGTCGCGATCGGCAGCAGCGCGTCGAGCGTGCCGTGCACGGTCAGCAGCGGCCGCCGCACGTCACCGGTGAGCGCGACCTTGCGCAGCGCCCGGTGTGCGGCCGGGCGTGTGCTGTAGTCGTAGTCGGCGTCGCAGCTGGGGGTGCCGCTCTGGCAGAACGGCGTGCCCGCCTCCTGGTCGCCGTCGTACGCCGGGTCGAGCTCCTCGCGGTAGAGCCGCTGGGTGAGGTCCCAGTAGACCGAGTAGTGGTAGTCCCAGGTGAACTCCGAGCCCCTGGCGAAGCCGGCGCGGATCATGGCTCGGTGCGCGGCCGGGTCGCCGGTGGCGGCGTACGACGGGTAGTTGCGCAGCGCCACCGGGAGGTAGGTCAGCAGGTTGGGCGCCTTTGCCCGGTAGAGAGTGCCCTCCCAGTCCACGCCGCCGTCGTAGAGCCGCGGCCGGTTCTCGAGCTGCCAGCGCACGAGGTAGCCACCGTTGGAGATGCCGAGCAGATAGGTACGCCGGGGGGCGTGGCCGTAACGCTGGGCGACGACCTCCCGAGTGGCCCTGGTCAGCTGGGTGACCCGGTGGTTCCACTCGGCGATCGCGTCGCCCGGCTCCTGGCCGTCGCGGTAGAAGGCACTGCCGTTGTTGCCCTTGTCGGTCATCGCGTAGGCGTAGCCGTGGGCCAGCAGCCAGTCGCTGAACAGGAAGTCGCCGGCGTACTGCGTGCGGGTGCCCGGAGCGCCGCTGACGACGAGCCGCCCGTTCCAGTGGTCGGGGAGGCGCACCACGAACTGGGAGTCGTGGTTCCACCCGTGGTGGGTGTTGGAGGTCGAGGTGTCGGGGAAGTAGCCGTCGACCTGGATCCCGGGCACGCCGCTGGGGTTCTGCGTGCCCGGGGCGTTCAGTCCCGCCCAGTCGGAGGCGTCGGTGTGGCCGCTCGCCACGGTCGACGCCGTGGTGAGGTCGTCGAGGCAGTCGACCTGCTGGACCGGGGCGCGGGGCACGTCGATGCGCGCCTGGTGGGCGCAGTGCGCGTCTGCCCGCGGCGGTCCTCCCGGCGACGCGTGCGCCGGCGCGCCGGGATGGACCGCGAGCGTGAGCAGCGAGGTGAGCAGGGCGGTGGCGGTGGCACGGGTGAGCATGCCCGCCAGCCTGCTGCGTGACTGGGGTCACGTCGATGTGCTCCCCGCCCACTTCGGGGCGCGCCACGTGTGGCGCCCGGCCATGGTCGGAAATATGTAACGCTCCGTTAAGGACTCTGGTGCTCCGTCACAACGGAGCACTTGAATCCCTGACGGAGCGTTACAAGCGGCAGGTCAGGCGGCGCTGTCCACCAGCTCCCGCTCCGCGGGCGCGTCGTCGCCGAGGACGTCCGCACCGCGCGGGGCGTTGTAGGCGTCGAGGTCGAGGATGCCCTCGCGCTTGGCCACGATCGTCGGGACCAGTGCCTGGCCGGCGACGTTGGTGGCGGTGCGCATCATGTCCAGGATCGGGTCGATCGCCAGCAGCAGGGCGACACCCTCCACGGGCAGGCCGAGCGTGGACAGGGTCAGCGTCAGCATCACGACGGCGCCGGTGAGGCCCGCGGTGGCCGCCGAGCCGATCACCGAGACGAACGCGATCAGCAAGTAGTCCTGGACGCCCAGCGGGATGCCGAAGACCTGGGCGACGGTGATCGCCGCGAGCGCCGGGTAGATCGCGGCGCAGCCGTCCATCTTGGTGGTGGCGCCGAACGGCACCGCGAACGAGGCGTACTCCATCGGGACACCCAGGTTGCGGGTGGCCACGCGCTGGGTGAGCGGCATGGTGCCGACCGAGGAGCGGGAGACGAACGCGAGCTGGATCGCCGGCCAGGCGCCCGAGAAGTACTTCGCGGGGGAGAGGCCGTGCAGGCGCGCGATCACCGGGTAGACCACGAACAGGACCAGCGCGCAGCCGACGTACACGTCGACGGTGAAGGTCGCGAGCGGGGCCACGAGGTCCCAGCCGTACGTCGCGACGGCGTTGCCGATCAGGCCGAGGGTGCCCAGCGGGGCCAGCTTGATGATCCACCACAGCACCTGCTGGATGACCGCGAGCGCGGAGCGCATGAAGCCGAGGAACTGCTCCGCGGCGTCACCGGCCTTGAGCGACGCGGCGCCGATGGCCAGCGCGACGACGACGATCTGCAGCACGTTGAAGCTGAGCGCGCCGTCGGCGACGGAGAGGCCGAGGAAGTTCGAGGGCACCAGGCCGGTGAGGAAGTCGAGCCACGAGCCGGTGCTGCCGTCGTACGACGCGCCCTCGGCGGCGACGTCGGCCGCCTGGCCGGGGTTGGTCAGCAGGCCGAGACCGAGCCCGATCGCGACCGCGATCAGGGAGGTGATCATGAACCAGACGAGCGTCTGGGTGGCGAGCCGGGCCGCGTTGGCGACCTGACGGAGGTTGGCGATGCTGACGACGACGGCGGTGAACACCAGGGGCGGCACCGCGGCCTTGAGCAGGCCGACGAACACGCTGCCGACGGTCTCGAGGGTGGTGGTCAGCCAGGTGACGTCGTAGCTGCGGGCCACCAGGCCCAGGAGCACGCCGACCACGAGGCCGCCGACGATCTGGACCCAGAACGGGGTCCGGCGAAGCGCTGAGAACACGAGCAGAAGCCTTTCGACGGGTGGACTCGTGTCACAACAAGCCCCCGTCCCGAGGGGTTCCAGGATCGGCCGTGAGGTCCCTCACGGCCCACTTCTCAGCCAGTCCCTGACGTTCTCAGGCGTTGCAACGGCTTGATGTCTAGCGGTGAGTGCGACACCTGAGGAGGTGTCGCACATGGCCGGTGGTCGCCCGCCGTTCCCACGAGAGGTTCGTCGTCGGTTCTGGCTCGGGATCGCGGCCGGGCTGGGGCGGTACGACGCGGCCGTGGCCGCGGGCGTGTCGCGGGCCTCGGCGGATCTGTGGTTCAGCCAGCGTGGCGGGGTGATCCCAGCCAATGCCCGGTCCTACGGCTCACCGGCGAGGTCGCCCGCCCCGCAGGGTCGGCGATTGTCGATGTCAGATCGGGAAGAGATCGCCCACTTGGGTGCCGCCGGGCTCACCCCCACCCAGATCGCGGAGGAGATCGGGTTCGACCGCTCCACGGTCTACCGCGAGCTGAACCGTGGACGTACGCCGTCGGCCCGATACCGTGCCAGTGTTGCCCAGGCCCGGGCCGACGAGCGGGCCCAGCGCCCCAAGCCGGCCAAGCTGGCGACCAACCTGCGGTTACGGCGTGAGGTCCAAGACCGGCTGGCCCGCAACCACAGCCCCCGGCAGATCGCCCGGCGGCTGCGGGTGGACCTTCCCGACGATCCGGAGATGTGGGTGTCGCACGAGACGATCTACCAGGCGCTCTACGTGCAGTCCCGGGGCGGGCTGAGGCGCGAGCTGGCCAAGCACCTGCGCACCGGCCGGACGCTGCGCAAGCCGCAACGCCACCGCGAGGGACAGCAGCGACGGGCACCCCGATTCCCGGGCATGGTGATGATCAGCGAACGACCCCCCGAGGTCGCCGACCGGGCGGTGCCCGGCCACTGGGAGGGGGACCTGATCATGGGCAAGGACAACGCCTCCGCGATCGGCACCCTGGTGGAACGAACGACCCGGTTCGCGATGCTGCTGCACCTGCCGACCGGCTGGGACGCCGAGGTCGTCGCCGAGGCCATGATCGCGAAGATGCTCACACTGCCCGACCAGCTGCGCCGCTCGCTGACCTGGGACCAGGGCAAGGAGATGGCCAGCCACGCCCGGATCGCCCTCGCGACCGGCCTGGATATCTACTTCTGCGACCCCCACTCACCCTGGCAGCGCGGCTCCAACGAGAACACCAACGGGCTCCTGCGCCAGTACTTCCCCAAGGGCACCGACCTGTCCTTCTGGGGGCCCGGCTACCTCGACATCGTCGCCGCCGAGCTCAATGGCCGTCCCCGCGAGACCTTGAGCTGGGCCACCCCGGCCGAAGCGCTCGACCGGCTACTCTCAGACCCCAACAAACCAGGTGGTGTCGCACTCACCGGTTGAAATCACCCGGCTGAGAACGTCAGGAGTCACCGGTGCACCGGTGACTCAGCCGCCTATAGGGGCCTACTCGCCCCACCCCATCGGGAACACCTCGACGGTCGCGGCGAACGCGACCCCGAGGCGCTGCCCGGACTGCCGGCCGAAGCCCTCGAGGAACTCCCGCGGGTCGAAGTCCTCCCAGCCGAGCCCGTCGATGTAGGCGCGGTGCGCCTCGAGCGAGGCGACGCCGGCGTCGAAGGTGTCGGTGGTGTCGACCGCGTGGGTCGCGTTGGGGGAGCCGAACGCCCACACGGCCCGCACCCCGCCCCACGGCTCGAGCCCGTCGGTGAGCTGGTCGTGGAACACCCACCGGTTGCCGGCGTCGCGGACCGCGTCGACGACCGCGCGCCCGGTCGCGATGTGGTCGGCCTGGTTGAGGTTCCGCCCGCCCCAGGTCTCGCGGAAGTTGCCGGTGATGACGACGTCGGGACGGTGCCGGCGCACGACGTGGGCGATCGCGCGGCGCAGCGGCACGCCGTACTCCAGCACTCCGTCCGGGAGGCCCAGTAACTCCACGACGGGCACGCCGACGACGCGCGCCGACTCCACCTGCTCGGCCTCGCGCACCCGGCGGCACTCCTCGGGCTCCATGCCGTCGATGCCCGCCTCGCCGCTGGTGACCATGCAGTAGACGACCTCCTTGCCCTGGCCGGTCCAGCGGGCCACGGCCGCGGCCGCGCCGAACTCCATGTCGTCGGGGTGCGCGACCACGCACAGGGCGCGCTCCCAGTCCTCGGGCAGCGGCTCGAGACGGTCCACGTGCGGCATGTCGGTCATGACCCGAGCATGCACCGAAAGGCGTTTGCCGGACAGCACCTGAGGGGGTTGGGTTGCCTCGTGCCCCGCTTCGCCCGCCTCGAACGGCTGCCGTCGACCAGCGCGCGCTGGCGCGGCGAGGCGTTCCGAGGCGAGCTGACCGCGTGGGTGTCCTCGGTGGTCGGTGCGCCGTCCTCGCTGGAGCCGGTGAAGATCCGCCCGTGGGCCACGGTCTGGCGGGCCGCGACCCCCGCGGGCGTCCACTACGCCAAGCAGAACTGCCCGGCCCAGGCCTACGAGGCCGCGCTGCTGGCGGAGCTGGCCGGCCTCGCGCCCCACCACGTCGTCCCGGTCACCGCCGTGGACCTCGACCGGGGCCTGCTGCTCACGCCCGACCAGGGGCCCGTGCTCGGTCACGGGTCCGGGGACATCGACACCTGGTGCCGCGTCGTGCAGGCCGGGGCCGCGCTGCAGCGCGAGGTCGCGGCGTACGCCGACCGGCTGTCCGCCGTCGGCCTGACCACGTTCGAGCCCCGGGAGGCGGTCGGGTACGTCGAGCAGCTGCTCGAGCAGCTCGCTGCGTTGGCGCCCGGTGACCTGCGGGCCATGCGGGAGCAGGACCGGGCGGCGGTCGTCGAGCTGCTGCCCGAGGTGGCCCGCTGGGCCGGGCAGGTCGCCGCGCTGGGTCTGCCCACGACGCTGGTGCACAACGACCTGCACGGCAACAACGTGGTCCGGGTCGGGGGCGAGCTGCGCTTCTTCGACTTCGGCGACGCCATGCTGATGGAGCCCCTCGCCACCCTGCAGATCCCGCTCGACCTGCTGGCCTTCCGGCTGGACGCGGGGCCGGATGACCCTCGGTTGTGGCGGGTCGCCGACGCGGCGATCGAGGTGTGGAGCGACGTGGCCGACGCCGCCGACCTGCGCGCCGCTCTGCCCGCGGCCCTGCAGCTGGGCCGGCTGGGGCGCACCGAGACCTGGGTGCGCTGCACGGCTCCGATGGACCGGGCCGAGCTGGAGGAGTGGGGTGGGGCCGCGGCGACCTCGCTCGCCTCGTTGTGCCGTCGCCCGCCGGTGGGCCACCTGCCCGGATGAGCCCCGGGTTGTGCCCCGCTGGCTAGCGTGGCCGGCATGAGCTACCGACTGAGCCGCTTCATGTCCACCGCCACGGCCGGGTACGGCGTCTTCGCGCTCGCCAGCCCGGGGCACCTCCCGGACGCACTGCAGGTGGACAGGAGTGATCGCGCGGGCCTCGAGCTGCTGGCGCAGACCTACGGCGTGCGGGACCTCGCCATCAGCGCGCTGGGCGTGTTCGGCCGGTCGGGGAAGACCGTGAAGGCGGCCATGCTGATGCGGATCGCCATGGACCTCGGCGACGCGGCGCTGCTCTCGGCGAAGACCGAGGACGACGCGGTGCGGCAGAAGGTGCTCGCGGTGACGCTGGGCTGGGCCGGGCTCAACACGTTGGCGCTGCTCGTCGACTCGGCGAGGGCGAGGGACTGACCTACCGGTCGGTGCCCACGACCCGCCACCACGCGTCCGGGTCCAGGGGGGCGAACCCCACGGACCGGCCGGGGTCGGCGAGCAGCTCGTCGCGCCCCACGCCGGCCAGCACCCGGAAGTCGATCGAGCCGGGCGCGCTCACGAGCGCCAGCACCCGCCACAGCGAGCGGGCGTAGCTGTCCGCGAGGTGGGCGCCGTCCCACTCGTAGATGCCGCGGTACACCCGGTGCTCGTCGTGGTCGAGCCAGAGCTTGGACACCAGGCCGGGGAACCCGGCGAACAGCGGGGTGTGGACCACGCTCTCGTGCTCGAACGCCGCGTGCCCGAGTCCGCGCACCCACCGGAGCCGGAACGCCACGACCAGCACGCAGGGGTCGGCGGGCTCGGGACGGTCGACCCTGGTCTCGCGGTAGACGCGTGCGGAGGTGCCGTCGGCGAAGCGGATCCGCAGGCCCAGGTGGTCGGTCGGCTGCCAGATGCGCCGCCGGGCGAGCATCGCGCCGGACGCGAGCACGCTCCTGCCCACCGCCGGCCAGGCGACGCCCGGGGGGAGCGGGCTCGGTGCGAGCGGTGGTGCGGTCCGGCGGTCGTCTGCGGTCCGCGGCGCGGCCCGGCGAGCGCCCGTGGCGAGGCGGTTCATCCCCACGATCCCAGCGGCTGGCGTCAGCCGGCGACAGGGCCGTTGGTCCCCCCGAGGGGTCAGGTCACGCGTTCGAGCAGCCGCATCGCGTCGTACGGCGCGAACCCCTTGGCGTCGTTGTCGAAGTAGACGAACACGTCCCGCTCGCGCGCCCACTCCCGGCACCTCGCCGCCCAGCCGTCCAGCGCCTCGTCGGTGTAGCCGCTCGCGTAGAGCTCCCGGTCGCCGTGCAGCCGCACGTACCGGAAGTCGGTGGTGTCCTCGTCGACCTTCGGCCACCGGCCGGCGGTGTCGGCGAGCACGCACGCGACGCCGTGCTCGCGCAGCAGCGCGGTGGCCTCCGGAGTGCAGAACGTGGGGCTGCGGAACTCCAGGGCGTGCCGGACCGGCCGGTCGTCGAGCGCGCTGGTCAGCGCCCGGTCCTCGGGCACCTTGTCGTCGTGGCGTGCGGCCAGCGCCGCCGCCTCGCCGGTGGTCCGGGGCAGCAGCGCGAAGAACGCCGCCAGCCGCTCCGCGTCGAACGCCAGGGTCTCGGGCAGCTGCCACAGCACCGGCCCGAGCTTCGGGCCGAGGGCGAGCACGCCGGAGGCGAAGAAGTTGGCCAGCGCGGTCTCGGCGCCGCGCAGCTTGAGCAGGTGGGTGATGAAGCGCCCTCCCTTGACCGCGAACACGAAGTCGTCGGGGGCCTGGTCGCGCCACGCGGCGTACGACGTGGGGCGCTGCAGCGCGTAGAACGAGCCGTTGATCTCGATCGAGGTCAGCCGCTCGGCGGCGTACTCCAGCTCCCGGCGGTGTACCAGGCCGGGCGGGTAGAAGTCCCCGCGCCAGCCGGCGTAGGTCCAGCCGGCGATGCCGATCCGGATGCGTCCCATGGCGCCGACACTAGATCGGTGGTGCCGTCCTCCCACACCACCAGGCCGCGGCGACCGGGGCGGGTGCGCAGCCAGCGGGCGGCATCGCGGCCCAGGGCGTACGCCGCGGTGGCGTCGATGTCCGCCCACGTCAGTGAGTCGGCCACCACCGTCACCGAGGCGACTCCCGCGGGCGCCTCGCCGGTGCGTGCGTCGACCAGGTGCTGGCCCCGGTGGACCGTGCCCGACGTCGCGACCGCTCCGGTGTGCACCGGCACGACCGCGACCAGCCCGGTGGGGTCGTGCGGGTTCTCGATGCCGATCCGCCACGAGGCGGAGGCCGGGTCGAGGGTGCGGCAGACCAGGTCCCCGCCCGCCGAGAGGCAGAAGTCCGTGTCGGCCAGCGCCCGCAGCGGGCGGGCGGCGCGGTCCACGGCCCATCCCTTGACCACTCCACTGGGGTCGAGCCGGGTGCGGCCGTCGGTTCCCGGGAGGTGGATGCGGAACGCTCCTCCCGACTCGCGCTCGGCCTGCGCGCCGAGGCCGAGCACCTCGACGACCTCGGGTGGGCAGTCGGCGAGGTCGATCTCGCCGCGGTCGAGCCGGGAGACGACCGAGTCGGTCCGGTAGGTGCTGAAGACCCGGTCCACGTCGTGCAGAGAGGCCATCACCTCCGCCCAGGCGCCGTACCCGTGCTCGTCGTGGGCGTGACGCCCGCGCAGTGCCAGGCTGATGGGCATGCCCATGACGTGGGCGACATGACGATGCACGGACCTGCTGCTCACCGGGGTGCTCACAGCCCCGCCTGGTCCAGGGCGCTCTGCAGGGACTCCACGTAACCGGTGCTGGTGATGGTGGCGCCGCTGATCATGTCGATGTTCGCGCTCTGGGCCGAGAGCGTGTCCTGGACCAGGATCGGTAGTGCGTAGGCGTTGATCTGCTGGTCCTGCGGGTTGCCGTTGGGGTACTGCAGCACCGAGACGTCGGTGATGGAGCCGCCCTTGACGGTGACCTCGACCTGGACCGGCCCCCACTGGGTCTGGACGGTGTCGCCGGTGACCGTCCTGGTGGTGGTCGTCGAGCCGCCGCCGCTGCTGCCGTTGCTGCCGCTCTGGCCGTTGCCGCCCTGGCTCTGGCCTCCGCCGCTCCCGCCGGAGCTGCCCCCGGATCCGGAGCCCGAACCACCCTGGCCCGACGTGGTGGTCGAGCCGTCGGGCTGGGCCGAGGAGGAGATCACCGTGCCGGTGCTCGACCCCAGGGCGCCCGACGTGGAGGTGTGGTAGCCGAACAGCAGCACCACGACCGTGAGCGTGCTGAGCAGCCAGATGACGTTGCGCTTCATGGGGAGGTCACCACCGGAAGGTCTCGAGATGGAAGTGCTCGGGCGGCAGGCCCGCGTCCTCGCAGGTGCGTCGTACGCTCTCGGCCCAGTCGGACGGGCCGCACACGTAGACGTCGCGCTCCGCGATGTCGGGGATCCACCAGGTCAGCGCCGTGAGGTCGTCGGCCGGGCCGACGCCGGAGCCGAGCCAGGAGTCGTCGGCCCGGCGCGGGCCGGGCAGGTAGAGCGTCTGCAGCCCGCGCTCCCGCCCGAGCACCTCGAGCTCGCGCTCGAAGAGCGGGTGGTCGCGGAACCGCTGGACGAGGACGGCGTCACCGGGGGCGTAGTCCAGCCCCTCGGCCAGGGCGCGCAGCGGCGTGACCCCGACGCCGGCGCCGATCAGCGCGACGCGGTGCCGCTGTCGGGCGCGGGGGCTGAGGCGTCCGTACGGGCCCTCGACGAGCACCCGCGTGCCGGGACGCAGGTACGCCGCGTCCGCGCTGCCGTCGCCGGCCTCCTTGACCGTGATGCGCAGGCTGCGCCCGTCGGGAGCCGCGGACAGCGAGTAGGGGTTGGCGCGGGTCCAGCCGTGCCGGCCGAGGAAGCGCCAGGAGAGGAACTGGCCGGCCTCGACCGGGAGCCGGTGCAGGCCGCGGCCGGCGACGTACACCGACACGATGTCCGGGGCCTCCCGGACGACCGACGTGACGTGCAGGCCGTGCCGGGCGCTGCGCCACAACGGCAGGCTGACGCGCCACACGAGGACGGCCGCCGCGGTCGCCGCCCAGGCGGTCCACCAGAAGACGGTCGCACCGCGCGAGGACAGGAACTCCTGCCCGGTCCAGAGCTGGTGGGGGAGCGCCAGGCCGACGCCGAGGTAGGCGTAGAGGTGCAGCAGGTGCCAGGACTCGTAGCGGATCCGCGCCCTGGCGGCGCGGATGCTGGTCACGACCACCAGCACCAGGCACAGGGTGCCGGCGGCCGCGAGCAGCATGCCGGGGTAGGTCGTGGTCAGGCTCCACAGCTCACCCGGGGTGGCGGCCAGGTCGCCGGCGGCGTACCCCCAGGTGATGAGGCCGACGTGCGCCAGCATCAGGTTGAACGACGTGAAGCCGACGAGCCGGTGCTGGCGGGCCAGGCGGTCCTGGCCGAACGCCCGCTCGAGCAGCGGCAGGCGCGCCATGAGCAGCACCTGCGCGAGGAGCAGGTCGGAGGCGACCAGGCCGGTGAGTCGGCCGAGGGAGGTGAGTCCCGACGCCCAGCCGCCCAGGTCCTGGACGCCGCCGGCTGCCGTCCACCAGTAGGTCACGAGCAGCAGGCTCAGCCACAGGGTCGCCCCGGCGCCGGTGCGGACCGCGGCGTCCACGCGCGCCCGTCGGAACCGGGGGTGCCGGGTCGTGGGCACGCGCGTCGCCAGGCTGCCGGTGACCGTGGTCATGACAGGTACGCCGTGTCGCTGCCCTCGACAGATCCCTGGTTGCTGCCCTGGCCCGTGCTGCCCTGGCCGGGCTGCTGCGGTGCGAAGCCCTCGCCGTCGCCGTCGAGGTCGCCCGGGGGCTGGCCGGGCGGCGCGTGGTCGCCGTCGGGGGTGAAGCCGCGGTCGAACTGGCCGGTGTGGTCGCCGGTGCCGCCTTCGTCGCCCGCGGTGACGTGACCGACGGCGAAGCCGCCGAGCGTGAACACTGCGAGCACGGCCGCCGCCGCCCCGGCGAGGGCGCCGCGGGTGCGCATCCAGGCGGTCCGCGAGCGGGCGGGGGCGGGCGGTGCGGCGTCGTACGGCTCGGGGGTGATGGGCGGGCCGGCCGGCGGGGCGGTCGGCGGTGGCGGCGGGGGCGGCACGCTGGCACCGGCGGACGGCGGGGGAGTCGGCTCCCAGCGGGATCCGCTGCCGGGCTTCTGTTCGTCGTTCACGTGGGTCTCCTCGTGTCAGGTGACCTCATCGTGCGCCGCTGACCTGAGCCGGACAGGTGGCGAACCTGTGAGGTTCCTGTCAGCCCGAGCGGGCCGGGCCACGGGAGATCCACTCCCTGCGGAACTCGGGGTGCGTGGCGTAGGAGGCGGCCAGCGCCAGCAGGGTGTGGCACACCCGGTCGCCGTGCTCGCGGGAGGTGTGGCTGAGGACCTCGAACCGTGTCGCGTCCGCGTTCCGGATCGCGTGCTCCAGGACCCTGTGGAGCACCGGGCTCAGGTCGTCGCGGTCGAGCAGGGCCCGGGCGGTCCGGACCTCGTCGTCGAGCCGCGACAGCAGGAACGCGCGCAGGGCCCTGGGGCCATGTGCTTCGACCAGTGCAGCGACCACGACACGCCTGTCCCTCGAACGGACCCGATCGTGGTTTGCCGGGAGCGTCAGCTCCCGAGAGTTGTCCCCGTCTTCCGATGGCGGATCTCCCCGGGGAACTGCTCTCGGAACCCGTCCACGGTACGCCGGGCCGGTGGTGCGGGTCATCACTCAATTGGTGGCCGGCGGTGGGTCTCGAGCGCCCGTCGGTCACCCTGAGCAGCTCACCGACGTCCTCCGGGCTAGGCTCTCGCCCTCGAGGGGCGGTAGCTCAGTCGGTCAGAGCAGAGGACTCATAATCCTTGGGTCGTGGGTTCGAGCCCCACCCGCCCTACACATTGCATCGGTCGCGCGCTCGACCTCGATGGCGGACAGCTCCAGCGGCTCGTCACCGCCTACCTGATGATGTCCGGCGGCGGGCTGCTCCTCGGCGGCCGGATCGTGGCCTGCCCTGACGCACGGTCTCGGTGTTCGGGCGTTCGGACGCCCGCACGACTATCCAGGACGTGGGCAGCGCACCGTAGGCGATCCCGCGGCGCGGCTCAGGGTCGGCCAGCGGACCGATCGGCGCTACGTACCGCACCTCTCGCTGTCCTCGGGGGCACATGCCGATGGGCGCCGATATCGTCGACGGTGGCGCCCTTCGTCCGCGGGTGGCTGTGCTTGCCGGGTCTTGTCTCGGCGCGCATTGCTTCGCTATTTCGCTCGCAGCGAGCTTGGTGTGTCAGACGGAATCCGTCGCGGTTCGGAGCCCTCTGGTGGTCAGGTACAGGCCCACAGACAGCTCCCAAGCCGCCACGGGCATCGCGCCGATGAACCATGCCGAACCTTGGTCGACGGCCCCCACTGCGGCCACGACGGTGGCCGCGAGCAGCAGCGGAGCGCCGATGAGGCCCATCGCGGGGATGGCGCGCGGAACCAGCCGCGACCGGAACAGGAGCGTCCCGAACAGCAGCGCGTTCAGAGCGGCGCAGAGGTTCGGCCCGAAGAGGAACGTCCAGTTGCGGACGGCGAGCAGCGCCTGCCCCGTCGTCAGCAAGGTCGCCTGGTCTGCCCGCGGATCGCCGCTGAAGTCGTGGCGTAGGGACACGATGGCGAGCAGGCTGATCATCCCGACCATGATCACCGCCGCCTCGAGCGTGCGCGAGATGACGAAGCCCAGCGCGAGAGACTCGTTGTTGCGCCTGACAGCCGGGTACACCGCGACCGCGGTGCCGATGCAGGCCAAGGCGTTGACCACGTCGAGCAGGCAGCCGATGGCCACTCTGGTGTCGGAGCCCGAACCGACGATGTAGCCGGCGTCGTTCAGTACGGGGGCGAGGAAGTAGTACGCGGCCGGGGATGGAGGCAGCGAACGTGATGAGGTAGAGAAGACCCGCCGCGCGGGTGTTGTTCCTGGTGTTGTCCCGCCGGATCAGTTCATTGGCGACCGGGGCTGTGGTCACGAGATGTCCCTTCAGGGTTCGGGCGGCGCGGCGATGAGCTCGGCCGCACGCATTGCTGGGCCACCCGTGACTCGTGGTGACGAAGAGTCGAGAGGATCGGACAGGGTCACGTGGATGGAGGGCGAGCTGCCGAGGCTGGCGCTGGGAGGCGCACAGCCTCGACGAGCAGTGCGAGCGGCAGCACCACCGAACCCAGCAGGACGCCGGCGAGCACTGTGGCAGCCGGCCAGCTGGCGCCGTGCAGGTGGGTGAGGTGGAACGCCAGGTGAGGGGCGGAGAAGGACAGGTAGGCCAGCAGTGCCACCACGAGCAGGCGCCTCTCAAGCCAGATCGCGGCCGCGGTCAGGACGACCGCGAGCCCGAGGGTGGCGCCCCCGAAGTCGCGGAGCAGGTGCTCGCTGAACGGTGGAGTGAGGTCGACGGTGGGCACGGCGTCGTAGAAGCTCGCAGGAAAGAACAACGTCCACAGGCCGAGCAGGCATTCGACCGCCGCGAGCAGCCCGAGCCCGGCCCGCAGGAGCGACCTCACTGCGGCACGTTCGCGCGCCCGGCCACGTGGTCGGCGAAGGTGCGTCGGCCGTACGCCGGCCCCGGCACCAGGGCGTGGCCCGCCCGGTAGGCGGCGACGAGCTTCCCGGGTAGCGACAGCGGCACGACCGGGCGGCGCGTGCCGGTGGCCGCCGCCCACAGCCGGGCCAGGTCTGGCACTTCCTGCTGCTCCGGTCCGCCGATGTCAGCGACCCTTCCGACTGGTGCGGACCCGGCCAGTTCAACCAGTCGTTCGGCGACCTCTTCGACGGCGATCGGCTGGAGGGGAAACGTGGGCGCGAGGACGATCGGCGAGCGGCGCTGGCCGGTGAACAGCTTCTCGACGAAGGAGTGGAACTGTGTCGCCCGCAGGATGCTGTGGGGCAGGCCGGACTCGCGCACCAGTCGTTCGATGACGACCTTGTCGCGGTAGTAGCCCAGCGGGATGTCCTCGATCCCGACGATGGAGATGAGCACGAAGTGGCCCACCCCGGCCGCGGTGGCCGCCTTGAGCAGAGTGCGTGTCGCCTCGACGTCGCCCTTGCCTCCCCGGCCCGTGGCCAGGTGCAGGACCGTGTCGGCGCCCGCCACCGCTTCTCGGATGCCGGTGCCGGTGAGCAGGTCCCCGGTCGTCAGGCTCGGGCCGCTGCGCCGGCTGAGCGCTCGGACGTCGTGCCCGGCGTCTCGTAGGCGAGCGACGGTCGGGGCACCGAGCGTTCCGGTGGCTCCGGTGATCAACGTGGTCGTCGCGGGGGTGTGGGGCAAGGCGAGCCTCTCTTGGGATGGGTGCGCGAAGGCGCGAGGGTTCTGGGACGGTCCGGCACCAGGAATCATCAGCCGACGGCCGAGGCTCGCCTGGCTTGATCCCGGGCGGCCCCTTCGGCGCGAGCTCCGCTGAGGGCGTCGAAGTACGGCAGGAGTTCGTGCAGCTCGTAGACGAGCACGTCGGCCTGGGCCGCGGGATCCTCGGCGACCAGGCTGGCCGCCGTGGAGAGGTCGACGGCCTCGAGGAGGGCAACGCCCGACTCCTCGGTGGCGAGCGGACCGCCGACGAGCAGGGTGCCGTCGTCGAAGCGCTCACGCATGAACGCCAGGTGCTCGTTCATGATCGGCCCTTGCTCGAAGACTGACCTGCCGGCGAGCCAAGCCGGCCCGGGGTGGATGCGGGCGATGATGCGCACTGAAGACCTCCATACGGTTGCGTATGGAAACCATACGGTAGCGTATGGGGCTGTGGCAACGAGGAAGCGAACCGAGCCCGTCAGGCTCACCGCCGACACCTGGACAGGGGTGGCTCTCGAGGCCATCGCCGAGGGCGGACTGGCCGCCGTGTCGGTCGAAGGGCTCGCCCGAGTGCTGGGGGCGACCAAGGGCAGCTTCTACTGGCACTTCAAGAACCGCGACGCCCTCATCGAGGCGACCCTCGCCGCCTGGGAGGCCGGCGAGACGGTCGAGGTGGCCGAGATGCTCGCCCCGCTACCCGATGCGGCCTCACGGCTGCGGGTGCTGCTGAGAGCTGCCCTCGACGACCGCCCTGGTGCCCGCGTGGAGGCCGGGCTGCTGGCCGACTCCAACGTCCCCGCCGTGCACGCCTCCCTCGACCGGGCAACGCGCGCCCGAACCGAGTACCTGCGTCGGCTGTTCGAACAGATCGGTGTCTCAGATCCGCAGGATCGGGCGACGACCGGGTTCGCCCTCTACCTCGGCCTGCTGCACATGCGCCGAGCCGGCGCCTCCAGCACTCCCCGCGGGGAGGAGCTGGACCGCTACGTCGACCAGGTCTGCAACTTGCTCATCCACGGCACGGTTCCCGGCGGCACGCCGGAGCGATAGCGGCCAACGGCCACCGATCCCAGGTTCGGGCGAACGAGTGTCACCGATCAACCGAAGTAGATCCGTCTTTCATCAACCGAAGGTCTCCAGCCCTACTGGGTGCCTACCTGGTGCCTGCGCAGGTCACGCTCGTGTTCCTGGCGACGAGCGAGAACCGCGGTTGCGCTCAGAGGTTGCGCTCGGCCGTCAACCGTCCGGAGTCGACGGCCTCCAGGAGTGCTCGGTGGTCGCGCTCGTTCTGGCCGGCGTACACCGACGCGAACTGCGCCACCGCTTTGTCGAAGATGGTCGAGGTGCCCAGATAGGCCGCGATCGCGATGCGGTCCCCTGACCGGGCGTGCGCCCGGGCAAGGGTCCACCCGCACATCTCCGCGTACATGCGCATGCCTTGTGGCGCGAGGCTCTCGACGGGGATGGAGTACTTCCAGTCACGGAGCTGGCGGACGTAGAAGTCGCGGGACTTGCCGTCCAGACCTGCCTCGCTGCGCTGCCAGCCCAAGAAGATGTCGCTGGTGGCCTGCATCAGTCGTTGACCCGCCACGACCCGGTGCCCCTGGTTGGTGTAGCGGCTGGCTCCCACGAAGCGGCTGAGCACCGACTTCTGGGCCTCCTTGACCTGGAGGAAGAGCGGATCGGAGTTGTCTCGCCCGATGAACAGAACGATCCAGCAGCGGGTTCCGACGCTCCCCACGCCGACCACCTTCCTGGCCATGTCGGTGAACGCATAGGTCTCGAGCAGGGATCGCCGATCGGTCTCCAGGGTCCGCCGGTACTGCGCCAGCAGGTGCCGGATCTCCGCCTCGAACGCCGTGTAGTCGCTCGTCGACGGCAAGAGGTCAGCGACCGGGACCACCAGGGGCGGGGTCGAGACGATCCTCGGCCGACCGTTGACCATCCTGGTCAGCTTCGCCACCTCCTGCATGCTGTCCCTGGTCTGCGCCTTCGCCAGGCCCTTGTCCATCAGCTTGCGCTGGCGCGCGTTCAGCTTCGTGTCGAGCTCCTTGCGCAGCTCCTGCATGTCGGCGCGGGCGTACCACACGTCCAGGTTGGTCATTCCGGCGAACTCCCACATGGCAGCGCGGTACCGGGCCACCGCCGCCCTGACGACGCCCCGGCGCTGCTTGCGGGAGAACCCGCTCTCGCGGGTGGCCACCTCGAGGCTCGTCGCCAGTCGCTTCACATCCCATTCCCAGGGCCCCGGCAACGTCTCGTCGAAGTCGTTGACGTCGAAGACCAGTCGGCGCTCGGCGGAACCGAAGATCCCGAAGTTGGACAGGTGGGCGTCTCCACACGCCTGGACGGCGAGCCCCGAGATGGGGGTCGTGGCGAGATCGCTGGCCATCGGCAGCGCCGCCCCGCGGAAGAAGGTGAATGGAGACACCATCATCCGACCCCGTCGTACCGGCACCAGCTCCGGAACCCGCGACTCCGCCTGTTCCTCGAGCAGGGCGATCGGATCGGCTCGGTCCGGACCCGGATCGAACACCGCATGGCTCTCTCGGGGTGCCCCCACCCGCGCAGCCTTGCCGAGTGCGGCACGCTCCGTCGGGGTCAGCTCCGCCAACGCGGTGCTCGTCTGCTGGTACAAGGCATGCAGGGCAGTCGCCGGCTCGGTCGAGGTGCTCATCGTCGGGCCCTTCCTTTTGGCCGCTGTGCCGTTCCTGTCGGCCCCGGCTCCCTAGTGCCCCGTGGTCGGACCCGTTCCTCGGTCCATGCCGAGGGTGCCCTGGGCCGCAGCAACCCCGCTTCGACCACCACCGGGGCCGCGCAGGACGAAGGCGAAGCCGACGGCTACGAGCCCGCCGACCACCGGGCCGACCAGGTAGGCCCACCAGGCGGTCCAGTCGTTGAGCACCAGGGCTGGACCGAGCGACCGGGCCGGGTTCATCGACGCTCCGCTCACGGGTGCTCCCCACAGTCCGGCGAGCGCGATGTAGCTGCCCACGCCCAGGGCAGCGAGCGGCCCGATCTGCTGCGCCCCCGACGCCGTTCCCAGGATCACGCTCACCAGCCCGGTGGTCAGGATGATCTCCCACAGCATCGCGGTCGTGGACGAGATGCCGCTGCCGGGCAGGGTCATGCCGGCGCTTCCCTGCTTGTCTATCAGCGCCCAGAGCAGCAACGTCGCGAGGACTGCGCCGAGGAACTGCGCCACGATGTACGCCGGGACGCGCCGCCACGGGAAGTCACCACGGGCTGCGAACGCAATGCTGACCGCCGGGTTCAGGTGCGCGCCGGAGACCGTCCCCATGAACAGGATGATGGCGGTGACCATCAGGGCCGGGGCGACCACCAGAGCGCCGTACGGGACCGCGTCGCCGCCGAAGCGGGCGTTCACCATGCCACCGCCCGCGGCCACCAGGACCAGGAAGAAGGTGCCGAGCAGCTCGGAGAACAGTCGGCGGCCCTCGTAGGTGTCGTTCCAGAAGTCGAACTCCTGCGTCACCGAGTTGGGTCGTCCCATGGCGCGCAGGGAGACCTCGGCACGGTACGCGGCCTGCCCCGGTGCCGGCTCGAACGGTGGGGTCGCTCTGCTGGACTCGTGGGTCACCCGATCATCGTCGTCACGCCGCGTGGCGGCGGCCTCACCCGCGACGGATGAGCCGGGTGCGGTCGCTCGCCGGGGCGGGGGCAGCTCGAGGAGCAGCCGCCCCGACCGAACCATGGGGGCCCCGGACTCGTGTGCACAGGCAAGAGCACGAATCCAGGTGAAGGAGGAACAGTCATGTCGTACCTCGTCCGAGCCATCGCCACCACCGTGGGGTCGGTGACCCTCGTCCTCGGTGGGACGGCTGTCGCGCAGGCAGCCGGGAACCCCTCGCCCACGGGGACCGGCCAACCGTCCCAGGAGTGCGGCAGCAGCACCGCTCCCGACCGGCCCGGTCACTCGTCGTCGGCTCCCGGGTCGGCGTTCAACCCCGACGGTGTCGCGGGCACGCACTACGCCGGCGAGCAGCCGCAGAACTCGCAGAACCCGCACTCGGTCTCCCAGTACGACGTCGCCTGCTTCCACGTGTCACGGTGAAACCCGCCCGAAGGTCGGGGAGCGAACCGGGACCGGAGCACACGGCAGTCGCCAGGCCGTTACCGGCGCAGGTGCCGAATGGGCACAGACCGCACCGGTTCGAGCCGGTTCGTTGCGGTTGGTGACCAAACCGCAAGCCCGGGAGCCGGTGCCAGAAGCCGACCCCGACCGAGGTGAGCCATCCGGGCCCCGACGCCTCAGATCTCCTCGGGGAACATCTGGATCGCGCCCGACGGGCACTCGGCGACGCAGAGACCGCACCCCTTGCAGTAGTCGAGGTCGATCAGGTAGTCCTCGCCGGGGGTGCCGAGCTTGATCACCGCGTTGTCCGGGCAGACGCCGTAGCAGTTGTCGCAGCCGAAGCAGTTGCCGCAGGACATGCAGCGTCGGGCCTCCAGCAGCGCGGTGGACTCGTCGTGGCCGAGCACCACCTCGTCGAAGGTCGACTCGCGTCGCGCCCGGTCCAGCACCGCGCGGTGGGAGCGAGGCGCGTCGGCGTAGTACCACGTGTTCAACGTGTCGAAGGTGGCCAGCGACGGGCGTACGCCGGGTTCCGGGGCCGCCCCGGAGAGCCACCCGTCGATGTGGCGCGCGGCCTTCTTGCCGTGCCCGATCGCGACGGTCACCGACCGCTCGTAGGGGACCATGTCGCCGCCCGCGAACACCCCGGGGCAGCCGGTCATCAGGTCCGGCCCGACGGCGACGACGCCGTCGTCGACGACCAGACCGGGCACGCCGTCGAGCAGCGACAGGTCGGTCTCCTGGCCGAGCGCCAGGACGAGCGAGTCCGCGTCGAGCGTCTCGACCTCCCCGGTGGGCTGGGGGAAGCCCGAGTCGTCCAGCTCCATCCGCTCCACCACGAGCCGGCCGGCGTCCACCTGCTTGATCGTGGTCAGCCACTTGAAGAGCACGCCCTCGTCCTCGGCCTCGGCGAGCTCGGACTCGTGGGCCGGCGCCCGGTCCGGGGTGCGGCGGTAGACCACGATGGCCTCCGCGGCGCCGAGCCGCTTGGCGGTACGGGCGACGTCCATGGCGGTGTTGCCGCCGCCGTACACCGCGACCCTCCGACCCAGCAGCGGCTTCTCGCCCGTCTCCACGTCGCGCAGCAGGTCGACCGCGTCCAGCACGTGCGCCGCGGAGCCGGCCGGGATGTAGGTGCGCCTGCCGAGCTGCGCGCCGACGGCGAGGAAGACCGCGTCGTACTCCGCCCGCAGCGCCATCAGGTCGGTGACCTTGGCGTCCAGCTCGAGGGTGACCCCGAGGTCGAGGATCCGCTGGACCTCGGCGTCGAGGACGTCGCGGGACAGGCGGTAGCGCGGGATGCCGAACCGCATCATCCCGCCGGCCATCGGGCCGGCCTCCTTGATCGTGACGGTGTGGCCGCGCCGGGCGAGGTGGTACGCCGCGGAGAGCCCCGACGGCCCGGCGCCGATGACCAGGACGTGTCGGCCCGTCGGCGGCGCCTCCACCGACACCGCCCATCCCTGCCGGAGGGCCTCGTCGCCGATGAACCGCTCGACGGAGTTGATCCCCACGGCCTCGTCGAGCTGTCCGCGGTTGCAGGCCGTCTCGCACGGGTGGTAGCAGACCCGGCCCATCACCGCGGGGAACGGGTTGTCCGCCATGATCGCGCGCCACGCGCGCTCGTAGCCGGCCCCGCCCTCCTCGCCCTCGTACAGCCAGGACTGGATGTTCTCCCCGGCCGGGCAGGCGTCGTTGCACGGAGGCATCCGGTTCGTGTAGACCGCGCGCTCGGTGCGCCACGAGCCGGTCTTGTTGGCGCGGCTCGAGCCGATGTCGAGCGTGATCGCGAACGGCTTCTCCATCACGCGTCCCCTTCCGGGAGCAGCCCGAAGCGGGCGATGTTGCGGTCGGCGTGCGCCTGCAGCCGCGCGACGATGTCGGGCCGGCCGGGGTCGCCGAAGAGGTGGGCGTAGCGCTTCTGGGGGCGCAGGTACTCCTCGACCGGGACCTGCCGGCGGATCCTCGACACCTCGGTGACCTCGCCGCGCTCGGCCTCGAAGACCGGGAACATCCCGGTCTCCTTGACCAGCCGGGCCAGCTTGATGGTGTCGGCGGAGTCGGCGCCCCAGCCGAGCGGGCACGGCACGAACACGTGCAGGTAGCGGGCGCCGTGGAAGCTCATCGCCTTCTCCACCTTGTACTCCAGGTCGCGCAGCTCGGCGACGGTCGCGGTGGCGACGTACGGGATCTCGTGGGCCATCGCGATCAGCGGCACGTTCTTCCCCTGGCCGAACGCGTTCCCGGGATCGGGGCCGACCGCCTTGGTGTTCGCGGTCGCGGCGGCCGGCGGGGTCGCCCCGGACCGCTGGACGCCGGTGTTCATGTAGCCCTCGTTGTCGTAGCAGACGAACAGCACGTCGTCGTTGCGCTCGAACATCCCCGAGAGCGTGCCGAAGCCGATGTCGACGGTGCCCCCGTCGCCGGCCTGGCCGACGACCCGGACGTCCGTGCGGCCCTTGGCCTTCAGCGCCGCCGCGACCCCGGCGGCGACCGCGGGGCCGTTGCCGAAGAGGGAGTGCAGCCAGGGCAGCTGCCACGACGACTCGGGGTACGGCGTCGAGAACACCTCGAGGCAGCCGGTCGAGTTCACCGCGACCATGTTCCCGCTGGTGGCCCGCATCGCCGCGTCGAGCACGTAGCGGGCGCCCAGCGCCTCGCCGCACCCCTGGCAGGCCCGGTGCCCGGAGGTCAGTGAGTTGGACCGGCCCATCCGCGCCTGGACCGACCGCTGCTCGGGGTCGAGCAGCCGGTTGCCGGCCACGAAGGTGCCGGTCTGGTAGAGCTTGATCTCCTGGAACGCCACGACGCCTCCCTCTACTCGTACGCCCCGGACGCGACCGTGCCGATGTCGCGCAGCATGTGCTCGGCGTGCGGGCCGGGCCGCCGGCCGTGCCGCGACCGCTCGAGCTCGCGCGCCACCAGGTCCAGGTCGAGGTCCAGGAAGTGCAGGCGTTGCGGGTCGACCCGGCCCGCGAGCACGTCGTCGAGGAGCCGGCGCAACGAGGCCCGCGTGATCGGCCGGCCGCCGAGTCCCGCCACGACGTCGTACACCTCGACGGGGAGGCCGCGCGTCGCGTCGCGGGTGTTCTGGCCGACGATGCCGCCGGCTCCGACGGCGAAGGCCTTCTCGACCACGACGACCCGCGTCGCGCGGCTCAGCGCCTCGCGCACCTCCGCGACAGGCCAGGGGCGGAAGCAGGTGATGCCGAGCGCGCCGATCGGCACCCCGTCCTCGCGCAGCGTGTCGACGACCTCCTCGACGGTGCCGAGCACCGATCCGAGCGCGACGACCACCGTCTCGGCGTCCTCGAGACGGTACGGTTTGAGGAGGCCGCCGGAGCTGCGACCGAAGGCGGCCCGGAACTCGTCGGCGATCACGGGGATCTCGTCGAGCGCTGCCATCTGCTTGGCGTGCATCAGGTACTTCACCTCCGCGAACGCCTCCGGACCCACCATCGCGCCGATGGTCACCGGGTCCTCGGGGTCGAGCACCTGCTGCGCCGCGAAGGGCGGCAGGAAGGCGTCGACCTGCTCCTGGGTCGGGAGGTCGACCTGCTCGAAGGCGTGGGTGAGCACGAACCCGTCCATGCACACCATCACGGGCACCGACAACGACTCGGCCAGCCGGTAGGCCTGGACGTGCAGGTCCACGGCCTCCTGGTTGGACTCGGCGTAGAGCTGGATCCAGCCGGAGTCCCGCATCGACATGGCGTCGGAGTGGTCGTTCCAGATGTTGATGGGGGCACCGATCGCGCGGTTGGCCACCGTCATCACGACGGGCAGGCCGAGGCCGGAGGCGTTGAAGAGCGCCTCGGCCATGAACAGCAGCCCCTGGCTGGAGGTGGCCGTGTAGGTGCGCGCGCCCGCCGCCGAGGCACCGATGCACGCCGACATCGCGCCGAACTCGGACTCCACCATCAGGTACTCGCACGACGCGAGCTCGCCGGTGCGGACCCGGTCCGACAGTGACTCGACGATGTGCGTCTGGGGGGAGATCGGGTACGCCGCGATCACCTCCGGCCGGCAGAGGATCACCGCCCTCGCCACCGCCTGCGACCCCTCGATCTGGCTAAGCACTGGCCCGCCTCCCCAGCGCCGCGCGGACGTGCTCGTGGGCGACCTCGGCGGCGTGGGCGTTGCCCTCACCCACCTGGCCGGGGAAGCGGTCCCGGATCGCGTCGCACACCGAGTCGAGCGACACCTGCCCGGTGAGCGCCGCGAAGCCACCGAGGAGCGCCGCGTTCGGCAGCGGTCGGCCGAGGTGCTCCCTCGCGATCTCGGTCGCAGGCACGGTGACCACGTGGTCGGGCGTCAACCCTCGGGCCAGCTCCTCGAGACCGAGCTCGTCGAGACTGCGCGAGGTGTTGACCAGCAGGAACCCGGCCGGCCTCAGACCCGCGAAGAGGTTGACCTGGTGCAGCAGCGTGGGGTCCTGGACGATCAGCGCATCGGGGTCCGTGATCGGCTCGCGCAACCGGATCGGCCGGTCGTCGATGCGGCAGAACGAGACCACCGGGGCGCCGGTGCGCTCGGAGCCGAAGGTCGGGAAGGCCTGCGCGTGACGGCCCTCGTCGAAAGCGGCCACCGAGAGCAGCTCGGCCGCTGTCACGGCCCCCTGCCCACCGCGGCCGTGGATGCGTACGGCGAACATCGCGGCCTCCTTCTCTCGCGAGGCTAGGTGGCCGACCCGGCGTCCCTCAGGGTCGTTGGACCCCCGTGGTGGGCCGATCGCCGCTCGTGAGGGCCTGCGCCCGGAGCATCAACCGGAGCCGGGGGCTATTGCACCCAGACCAGCGCCCCGGCCGCCACGAAGGCCAGCGCCCACACCCGGTCGAGGTTGAACCAGGCCCGGGTGAGCACGCGCAGCCCCACCACCTCGTAGACCGTGAGCGCCACCACGGCGCTGGTGGTGACCATCGCGGCCGCGTGCAGCGCCGCCGCAGCCAGCGCGACCGCCAGCTCGCCGCCGAGGGCCTGACCCACCAGCTCGTCGGCGCCGGCGGCGTGCTCGCCGATCAGCACCGGTGCCAGCATCAGGCCGGCGCCGGTCACCGTCGACATCAGGAACGACCACCAGGCCAGCTGGAACGGCGTGAGCCGCATGCCCACCCAGCGGAAGTGGCGCCGCTTGAGGAACAGGTAGGCGCCGAAGCCCATCAGGGCCAGGCCGAAGCCGGCCACCGCGACCGCCTGGGACACCGCGGAGGAGAACAGCACGATCGCGACGGCCATCACCACCACCGAAGCCTCGTGGCCGATCCCGATCGGGACCAGCGCCTTCACCACGGCGGACCGACGGCGCTCCTGGAGGCCGAACGACACCGCGAACAGCCACCCCATCCCCGGGTTGACGCCGTGGAAGACCCCGAGCAGCACGACGGCGACCGCGGTCCCGGCGTCGAGGTGCAGGACCGCGTGGCCGCCGTGCTCGAGGACGATGCCGGTCACGGGAAGCAGTAGGAGTCGCTGGACGCGTCGCCGCCCTCGAGGTGCGTCTGGTGCACCCTGTTGCCGCGGAAGTCGTCGCCGTGCGGGAAGAACCGCTCGTCGAGGGTGATCCCGCCGTTGACCGTGTCGACGTCGGCCCGGATCATCCAGGCGCCGACGCCGTCGGGGTAGAACTGGTCGTCCCACGCTCCGTAGAGCGAGTTGGTCCAGTAGGCACGCTTGCCGTCGCGGCTGACCTCCACCATCTGCGGGGCCCCCGCGAGCGGGGTGTCCGGGGCGCTCGGGTGCGGTGCACGGCCGGCGATCCCGCCGATCCGGATCGAGCCGACCTCGCGCGGGTTGAACGGGTCGGAGACGTCGTACTGCTTGGCCTCGCCGGTGCCGAAGCAGGAGACGTAGAGGAAGCGGTCGTCGACCGACAGGTCGATGTCGGTCACGAGCGGGGGCACGGCCCCGAACCCCTTCAGCAGGTCCGGCAGCAGGTCGGTGTCCTCGCACGGCTCGGCGGGGATCGTGATGACCTTCCGGACCGCGAACTCCTCGCCGTCGCGGTACCAGAGCCAGACTGAGGCGGAGAGGTCCTCGGTGCTGATGACGACGCCGACGAAGCCGTACTCCTGGCTCGGGTCGTGGGCCGGCCGGAGCTCGAGCGCCATCTGGTGCTGGGCGCCGAGGTCGATGGTCTGGAACTTCTTGCGGGTGCGCAGGTCGAAGAAGTGGATCCGGTGGCCGTACTCGTTCGCCAGCAGCTTCTCGGGGATGATCCCCTTCTCGATCATCGCCGGGGTGCCCCACTCGCTGGCGACGAGCACGTCCTTGTTGATGTGCCACCAGAAGTCGTAGGCGAGGTACTGGTCGCCCCGGTCCACCTCCCACTGGCCCTTGACCTCGAAGGTGTCGTGGTCGAGCAGCGCGATGCCGCCGGGACCGTCGTCGCTGAACGCCGTGCCGAGGTTGGTGACGTAGATGCCCTCGGGACCGCAGTGCGCGGTGTGCGGCCGGCTGTAGCCGGACGCGGACTGGTACTCGTCGGGCTCGATGACCTTGGCGACCTTCGGGTTGCGGGGGTCGTCCTTGACGTCGACGAAGTGGATCCGGCTCGAGCGCAAACCCATGAGCAGCAGGTAGCGCCGCTCGATGTGCGGGTGCGGATTGCTCGGGCACAGCGCCGAGCTGCACGCGTTCCAGCCGTGGTGGTGCAGCTCGTCGCCGACGTTGGGCATCTCGGTCCAGCCCACGACGCGCCCGTAGTCGGCCGATGACTCGTCCACGTCGACCACGGCCAGCGCGTCCTTCTGCGGCTCGCCCTCGCCCCGCCAGAAGGTCGCGACGTAGGCGAGCCGCTCCTGCGGACCGGCGGCCGCCAGCGACGGCGACGGGTAGAAGGTGGGGTCGACCTTCCAGGTCTTGCGCGTCATCGGATCCCTTTCGAGGCCGGCCCGCGGCCCGGTGCCGCGGGCGGTGGCTCACCGTAACGCATACTGAAGTAAATCAGTGGACTTAATGACCCAAGATCCCCAGGTCAGGCGAAGGTCGTCCTCCCGACGGAGTGGTACGCCGTCCACGACTCGACGGGCCCGCGCCCGTGCAGAGCCCGCTCGCCGACCATCCGGTACTTGTAGACGGCCGGGTTGTGCGAGGCGACGACGCGTGCGTTGCGCCAGTGCCGGTCCAGGGCCAGGGCGCGGTACGTCGCGGACGCGCCGCCCACCTCGAACATCCTCGTGGCGGCGCCGAGGGTGAGGTCGATGATCAGGACCTGGGCCTGGTAGACGGTGTTCTCGGCCGACTCGAGCATCTCGCGGGAGACTCCGGTGCCGGGCACGTTCGTCGCGGCGGCGCCCTCGAGCGCGGTGGCTGCGGCCGCCAGCAGGGTGCGGGCCGCGAACGCGTCCGCCGAGACCCGGCCGATCACCTCGAGCACCTGCGGGTCCTCGCCCGGCACCTCGGTGTTCGCGTGGATGTAGGTGCGCTTGCGGGGGCGCACGAACGCCACGGTGTCCCGCTCGACCGCCTGGGCGATCCCGGCGACCACCGCCATCAGGTACAGCTGGAAGAACGGCTGGATGTGTGACAGCGGCGCCTCGCGGTAGGACGCGATCTCGCGCGGGTCCACCTCGACGTCGACCAGGTGCGTGGTCCCGGAGGCGGTGTGGGCCTGGCCGAAGCCGTCCCAGTCGTCCACGCAGGTGATGCCCGGCGAGTCGGTGCGGACCGCGAACGTGACCCGCTCGACGCCGTCGGCGGTCGCCCGGCCGGCGGCCCCGTAGATCCAGTCGGAGTAGAGCGTCCCGGTCGAGTAGAACTTCGTGCCGTTGAGCAGCCACCGGCCGTCGACCTCGGTGACGGTGGAGGCGATGTCGGCCAGGGTGTTGCCGGTCGTCTCGCTCGTCGCGTTCCCGACCATCTCGCCGCGGGCGATCCGCTCGAGCCACACCTGCCGGCGCGGGGAGTCCGGCCACAGCAGCACCAGCTCGGTGAAGCCGAAGTGGCCGCGCCACAGGTGGGCGATGTTGGAGTCGGCGGTCGCCAGCTCGCGCACCAGCGTGACCAGCTCGGCCAGCGACGCGCCGTACCCGCCCTCCTCGACGGGCAGCCGCAGCCGGCCGAAGCCCGCGTCGGCGAGGGCCCGGACCTCGGCGTGCGGCAGCTCCCGCTCGCGCTCCCGGCGCACGGCGCCGGCCGCGATCTCGGCGAAGAGCGGGGCGAAGCGGGCGTGCAGGTTCTCCTCGGTCTGGGTGCTCATGCGTGGACCTTCCTGAAGCTGGCGGCGACGTGCCGGTCGGGGAGTCGGTGGGTGCCGCTGAGGCGGCTGCGCAGGGTGCCGGGTTCGTACTCGGTGCGGGCGAGGCCTCGTGACTGGAGCTCGGGGACGACGTGGTCGACGAACTCCTCGTAGCTCTGCGGGATGGTCCAGTTCATGACGTTGATGCCGTCGATGCCCCGGTCCTGCCACTGGGCCAGGACGTCCGCGATCTGCTCGGGGGTGCCGACGACGCGGCCGCGCAGTCGCGCCGAGAGTCGGGCCAGGTCGGCGATGGTGGGCTCGCGGTCACCGGCCATCTCGCGCAGCCACTGAAGGTGGCTCTGACCGGCTTCGGTGCGGACCGCGGAGAGTGGTGTCGCGGGGTCGAGCGGCTCGCCGCTCTCGGGGTCGAAGCCGAGGTTGGAGTGCAGCAGGAAGCCGTCGGCCGAGAGGTACTCGTCGATCTCCGCCTCCTTGCGCCGCGCCTCCTCCTCGGTGGACCCGACCACGAAGCTCAGGCCCAGGAAGAAGGCGATGTCGTCGGCGCGTCGTCCCGCCTCGACGGCGAGGCGGCGGGTGTCCGCCACCAGTGCCTCCGTCTGTTCGGGGGTGGAGGACAGCACGAACTGCGCCTCCGCGTGCCGAGCCGCGAACCGTCGGCCGGCGGGGGAGGAGCCGGCCTGGAAGATGACCGGGGTGCGCTGCGGCGTGGGCGCCGCGAGGTGGGGACCGGCCACCCGGTAGCGCTCGCCGACGTGGTCGATGCGCCGGATCCGGGAGGCGTCGGCGAAGACGCCCGACTCCTTGTCGCGCAGCAGGGCGTCCTCGTCCCAGGAGCCCTCCCAGAGCTTGTAGACAACCTCGAGGTACTCCTCGGCCCAGCGGTAGCGCTCGTCGTGCGGCTCGAGTCCGTCGTGCCCGAAGTTGCGCGCGGCGCCCTCCTGGGAGCTGGTCACGACGTTCCAGCCGATCCGGCCGCGGGTCACCGCGTCGAGCGTCGACATCCGGCGGGCGAACTCGAAGGGGTGCGCCTGCAGCACCGAGCTCGTGACCGCGAAGCCGAGGTGCTCGGTGCTCACTGCCAGTGCCGGGACCAGCACCGACGGGTCGTGGTTGGGGAACTGCAGCCCCTCGCGCGCGTTCACCGTGAAGTCTCCGTCGGCCGGCCCGTAGAGCCCCACCACGTCGGCGAAGAACATCGCGTCGAACCGGCCCCGCTCCAGCGTCCTCGCGAGGTCGATCCACAGGTCGAGGTCGTCGAACTCGGTCTGTCGTGCGACCGGGTGGCGCCACAGGCCGTGCTGGATGTGGGAGCTCGTGTTCATCACGAAGGCGGCCAGGCGTAGGGGCTGGCGGGACATGGCACCTCTTTCCGGGAGCGGACGGTCGAACCAACTTAATCCAACCAACTTTGTATAGTTTGCGCGAATCCTCGTCCTCCCTCGGAAAGGACCCCATGTCCTCCCTGACCCTGAACGCACCCCGCGCCGGCACGCCCGTCCCCGCCGGCCCCCGGCACCGGCGGGTCCTCACGGCGTCGTTCATCGGCACCACGGTCGAGTACTACGACTTCTACCTCTACGCCACCGCGGCCGCGCTGGTCTTCGGCCCGGAGTTCTTCCCCGGCGCCAGCCCCGCGGTCGGGCTGATCGCATCGTTCGCGACGTACGGCGTGGGCTTCGTCGCGCGCCCGATCGGCGGTGTGGTCGCGGGTCACCTCGGCGACCAGATCGGGCGCAAGAGGCTGCTCGTCGCCTCGCTGCTGCTCATGGGCGTCGCCTCCACCGCGATCGGCCTGCTGCCCGGCTACGACAGCATCGGCCTGACGGCGGTGGTCGGCCTGGTGCTGCTGCGGCTGCTCCAGGGCGTCGCCGCGGGTGCCGAGTGGGGAGGGTCCGCGCTGCTCTCGGTGGAGCACGCGGCGCCGCGCAACCGCGGGCTCTACGGCGCCTTCACCCAGATGGGCTCGGCCGGCGGGCTGCTGCTCGCGACCGCTGTGTTCTACGCCGTGCGCCAGGTCGCCGGCGAAGAGGCGTTCCTCGACGGCGCCTGGCGGGTCCCGTTCCTGCTCAGCGCGGTGCTGGTCGCTGTCGGCCTCGTGATCCGGCTGCGCCTGGAGGACGCGCCGGAGTTCCTCGAGGTCCGCGAGCAGGGCCGCACCCAGAAGCTCCCGGTGGCCACGGTGCTGCGCCACCACGGCCGCGGCGTGCTCGTCACGGCCGGGCCGCGCCTGGTGCAGCCGGCGCTCTTCTCGATCCTGACGACCTACATCCTGACCTACCTGCTGGACCACCGCGGCGACTCGGGTCCGGGCCTGACGGCGATCCTGGTCGTCTCGGCGCTGAGCCTGCTCAGCACCCCGTTCTGGGGCTGGGTCTCCGACCGGGTCGGCCGCCGTCGGCTCGCGATCGCGAGCGCGACCGGCACGGCGGTCTTCATCTGGCCGTTCTTCGCGTTCCTCGACAACGGCCCGTTGATCCTGCTGCCGCTCGTGGTGGGGGTCGGCATGAACCTGCTGCACGACGCGATCTACGGCCCTCAGGCGGCGTGGTTCGCCGAGCAGTTCCCGACCGAGGTGCGCTACACCGGCGTCTCGCTGGGCTACCAGCTCGGCAGCATCCTGTCGGTGGGCCTCACCCCGCTCCTCGCGGTCTGGTTCGTGCAGATCGGCGGCGGGTCGCCGTGGCTGCTGTGCCTCTACCTCGACGTGTTCGCAGTGCTCTCGGTCGTGGCCGCGCTCGCCGCGCGCGACGGCGCCGCCGAGCGGCTCCGGCCCGGCGCCTGACCCGACGTCTCCAGGCCGTCGCGGGCGGCGTACCAGCTGCGTACGCCGTCCGCGTCGGCCCCGCTGCGCAGCAGCTCGGCCATCACCCGCATGGGCTCGTCGACGTGCCGGAAGAAGTGCTGGTACCCGGCGCACAGGTAGTGCAGACCCGGCTCTCCGTCCGAGGTGGTCAGGAACCGGTCCTTCGGGCAGCCCCCGTTGCAGGCGAACCGGACGTCGCACCGCAGGCACTGCCCGGGCAGCGTGTCGAGCTTCGCGTTCCCGAACGCCGCCTGCTGGGGTGACGCGACCAGCTCCAGGAGCGTCCTGCCGTCGGCGATGTTGCCGAGGCGGTGCTCGTCCTCGACGTAGTGGTCGCAGGAGTAGACGTCCCCGTTGTGCTCGAGCGCCAGCGCCGACCCGCAGGTCCGGGCATGCACGCACATCCCCGCCTGGTCCATGCCCAGCCAGTGCGCCAGCGCGGTGTCGAACTCCTGCACGAACACGTCCCCGACGTCGTGGCGCACCCACTCCTCGAAGACGTCGACGAGGAACCGGCCGTACTGCTCGGCGCCGACCGTGCGGTGGGTGACCCGGTCGCCGAGCTGGCGGTAGAACGGGCGCTCCCCGCGGCGCCCGCCCCAGCCGGACTCGGCCAGTGGCAGCAGCTCCGGAGTCGCCCGCTCGACGATCGGGATGAGCTGGATGAACCTCGCGCCGAGGTCGTCGCGGAGGAACGTGTAGACCTCGCGCCCGTGGTCGCCGTTGGCCGCGTTGACCGTGGTCAGCGCGTTCCACTCCACCCCGTGCCGACGGAGCACGTCCAGCCCGCGCAGCACCCGGTCGAAGGTGGGCTTGCCGCCCTTGTCGACGCGGTAGGCGTCGTGCATGTCGCGGGGTCCGTCCACCGAGATGCCGACCAGGAAGTCGTGCGCGTGCAGGAAGTCGCCCCACTCGTCGTCGAGGAGCGTGCCGTTGGTCTGGATGGTGTTGAGGATCCGTTGTCCCGGCCTGCGGAACCGGCGCTCGAACTCGAGCGTGCGGATGAAGAACTCGAGCCCCATCAGTGTCGGCTCGCCACCCTGGAAGGCCACCACGACCTCGTCGGAACCCGCGTGGGCCGCCAGCAGCTGCCGGACGTAGGCCTCGTGGACGTCGGGGTCCATCCGGAACCCGCTGCCGGGGTAGAGCTGGTCCTTGGACAGGAAGAAGCAGTACTCGCAGTCCAGGTTGCAGATGGCGCCGGTCGGCTTGGCCATCACGTGGAAGGCGTCGACCGGGGTCCGCTGGCTCAACGGCATGTCAGTCTCCCGGTCTCGCAGTCGGACCCCCACCCTCCGCGAGCCCGGAGCCCGGGCGCCTCACGCACAGCGGATGATCCGGACCGTCACGGACGCAGGCGTTTGCGTGCTCGGGCCAGCGGGTAGACCGACACCGCGGGGCTGACAGCGAGGAGTTCGAGGTGCCCGGCAGCATGCCCCGAGACGAGTCGACGGCTGCGATCCACGCCGCGCTGAACCCCTACAGCTGGCGGAGCTTCACCCCCGAGCTGGTGGCTCGCCGGGTCGTGGCCGCCTACGACCGCCAGGCCCTCGCGGCGCTGCTCGGCTCGGTGCCCGGCGCCCTGGTCGGACCGTGGGAGAACCGTCCCGGGATGGCCGAACGGTCCGACCCCCGGGTCGCCAGGATCCTGCAGCTCCTGGAGAGCCACCCCTGGACCCAGCTCCGGTTGCACACCCTGTGCAGGTTGCTGGTGCGCACCTTGGACGGCGAGGTGTGAGGCCCTACTGCCGGGCCATCGCCGCGCGCACCTCGCTCTCGCTGTCGGTGACCAGGTCCCCGGAGACATCGACCGTCACCGAGTGGAGCGTGCCGGTGAACCGGAAGCCCGACGGGTAGTCCGGCGTCACCGGTGAGCCGGGGTTCGCGCCGCAGGTGAGCGCGCCCGGGTTGAGGATGAACGGCGTCGTCACGGGGGCGTCGGCGTCCGCGACCAGCGTCCCGTCCACGTAGAGCTGCAGCCGCCCGGGGGCGCCGCGTCCGTGGGGGAGGTCCGGCTCACCCGTCGGCTCGAACTCGAAGCGCAGCTGGTGCGGCCCCGCGGGCAGCGGGTCCGGCGACGAGACCTTGTGCAGGCTCCTGCCGACGTAGTTGTGCACGTAGTGCAGGCGGTTGTCCTGCACGTACAGGGAGTAGCCGCCGGCAGCGGTGCCCTGGCAGAGCAGGACACCTTCGGCCCCGCCCTCGGGCAGGTCGACATCGGCGGTGATGCTGTGCGGCCGGTTGAGCACCCGCGGGCCGGCGTTGAACGGGATCGACTGCGTGTTCGGGCGGTAGACGTAGCGGTCGCGCGGACGCGCCACCAGGGGCTTCTCGACGAGCACCCGGGCCACCCCGCTGCCGTCGACCGGCAGTACGCCGTACTTGCCGGCCTCGGCGTACCACAGGCCGATGAGCGCGATCAGCCGGTCGCGGTGCTCGGCGGCGAGGTCGCGGGTCTCCGCGAAGTCCTCGGCCACGTGGTAGAGCTCCCAGCCGGTGGCGTCGAGCTCGGTGAGCCGGTCGGCGGAGATGGGCTGCCCGAAGCCGACACCCGCCTCGGTGAACGACGGACCAGGCCACGGGCACACGGCGCGCCAGCCGTCGTGGTAGATCGACCGGTGTCCGAGCATCTCGAAGTACTGCGTGCGGTGGTTGCTCTCTGCGTCCGCGTCGTCGAAGGTCCTGGCGAGGCTGACGCCCTGGATGGGGGACTGGGTGACCCCGCGGATGGTCGCGGGCGGCTCGATCCCGAGCAGGTCCAGGACGGTGGGGACCATGTCGATGATGTGGGCGTACTGGGTGCGCACCTCGCCGCGGGACCGGATGCCCTCGGGCCACGACACGATGAAGGGGTCGGAGGCGCCACCGCGGTAGGTCTCCCGCTTCCACCGGCGGAACGGCGTGTTCCCGGCCCAGGTCCAGCCCCAGGGGTAGTGGTTGAAGTGCTTGGGCCCGCCGATCTCGTCGATGACGGCGAGGCTGTCCTCCAGCGGCTCCTGGGCGTTGTTGAAGAACTGCGCCTCGTTGGTGGTGCCGGTGGGGCCGCCCTCGGCGCTGGCGCCGTTGTCGGAGATCACCATGACGATCGTGTTGTCGAGCTGCCCCTGCTCGCGCAGGTGGGCGAGCAGCCGGCCGAGGTGGTGGTCGGTGTGGCTGAGGAACCCGGCGAAGACCTCCATCATCCGGCTGTAGAGCCGTCGGGCCTCCGCGGGCTGGGCGTCCCAGTCCGGCACGTCCGGGTCGTGGCGGGAGAGCTCCGCGTCGGCGGGCACGATCCCGAGCTCCTTCTGCCGCGCGAACACGCGCTCGCGGTAGGCGTCCCAGCCGTCGTCGAAGGCGCCGGCGTACCTGTCCGCCCACTCCTTCGGCACGTGGTGGGGGGCGTGCGTGGCCCCGAAGCACAGGTGCAGGTAGAACGGCTTGTCCGGGTCGACCTGCTGGGCGTCGGCGATGAACTGGATCGACCGGTCGACGAGGTCCTCGGTGAGGTGGTAGCCCTCCTCGGGCGTGGCCGGCGGCTCGACCTGGTGGTTGTCGTAGACCAGGTCCGGGTACCACTGGCTGGTGTCGCCGCCGAGGAAGCCGTAGAAGCGCTCGAAGCCGCGGGCGAGCGGCCAGCGGTCGTACGGCCCGGCCGCGGTCTCCTGGTTGCTGGGCGTCAGGTGCCACTTGCCCACCATGAACGTGTTGTAGCCGTGTCCGAGCAGCATCTCCGACAGCATGCCGTTCTCGAACGGGATGACGCCGTTGTAGCCGGGGTAGCCGGTGGCGAACTCGGTGATGCAGGCCATCCCGTTGCTGTGGTGGTTGCGCCCGGTGAGGATGCAGGAGCGGCTCGGCGAGCACAATGCGGTCGTGTGCATGTTGTTGTAGCGCAGGCCGGATCCGGCGAGGGCGTCGAAGCTCGGGGTCTCGATCGGACTTCCGTAGCAGCCGAGCTGACCGAAGCCGGTGTCGTCGAGGACGACCACCAGCACGTTCGGCGTGCCGGGGACCGCTCGGATCGGTCTCGGCCAGGCCGGGGTCGACTCGTCGGTCGTGCGGCCGACGCTCCCGGGGAACGTGGTGCCGGCGTCGTACTCGTCCAGTGCCATCGGTGCGCCTCTCGTCAGGTCCTGGCCTCACTCCAACCCGGCAGCGGGGTGGGTGGCATCCCCCGCCGAGGGTGAGCCACTTCGGCTGCGAGTTCCAGATACTCGACTCAGTCGATCGGCCCCGGGAGCGTGCGTCATGGACACGACCGCCGTCCTCGTCGTCACGGCGGCTGTCTTCCTGTGGGGGGTCGTGGCCGCCCGCCTCGAGCGGGCGGACCTCACCGCGCCGATCGTCTTCGTCGCCGTGGGGGTGTTGCTCACGTCCTTCGACCTCATCCATGCGCCGTCCGCCCCGGAGCGGCTCAAACCACTGGTCGAGCTGACCCTGGTGACGGTGCTCTTCTCGGACGCCGCCCGGGTCTCGGTGCAGGACCTGCGCCACGACCTCGGCCGTTGTGTGCGGCTGCTGGCGATCGGACTGCCGCTGACCGTGCTGGCCGGCTGGGGGCTGGCGGCCTGGCTGTTCCCGGGGATGGGCGCCTGGCTGGCGCTGCTCATGGCCACGGCGCTGGCTCCCACCGACGCGGCCCTCGGGGTCCCCGTGGTCACCAACCCGGTGGTGCCGGAGCGCATCAGGCGGCTGATCACGGTGGAGAGCGGCCTCAACGACGGCATCGTGACCCCGCTCGTCATGCTCGCGCTCGCCGGCGCCGCCTCGGCCGAGGACCTGGCGGGAGCGTCGGGCACGGGCCAGGCGGCGGTCGAGCTGGCCCTCGGTGCGGCGGTGGGCGCGGGTGTGGGTGGGGCCGGTGGCTGGCTGCTGCGGCAGGCCCGCCGGCGGGCCTGGGTCGCCGAGGACTTCGCGGGCATCTCCGTGCTGGCCCTGGCGGTCGCCGCCTACGCGGCCGCCGTCGTGCTGGGCGGCAACGGGTTCGTCGCGGCCTTCTGCGGGGGACTGGCGTTCGGTGCCCTGGCCGGCCGACGCGGCCCCGCGGAGCTGGTCTTCCTCGAGCAGGCGGGCGGACTGCTCTCGCTGCTCGTGTGGCTCGCCTTCGGCGCCGTGGCCGCCCCCATCGTCCGCGACAGTCTCGAGGTGACCACCGTCGTGTACGCCGTGCTCAGCCTCACGGTCGTGCGGATGGTCCCGGTGGCGCTGGCCTTGATCGGCGCGGGGATGGGGAGGGGCACCGTGCTGTTCGTCGGCTGGTTCGGGCCGCGCGGCCTGGCCTCCCTCGTGTTCGCGCTGCTCGCCCTCGAGGAGCTGGGGGCCGAGGCCGACGAGGTGGTCTCCGTCATCGGCGTGACGGTGCTCCTCAGCGTGGTCGCGCACGGCCTCAGCGCGGCCCCTCTGGCGGCCAGGTACGGCCGGGCCGCCGCGTCCGCCGGCCTGCGCTCGGGACGCTGAAGGCCTCGACGTCCGCGCGTCTACCCCAAACGGTCCGTCGGGAGGTGGCCCGTGCGGGGTGCCCTGGGGGACCTTGGTCCCTGTTTCCGCAGGTCGGGCCGGGTCACCATCTCTGACGAAGGGGAGGCCAGATGAGCATCCAGAGGACGTCCGTGCCAGCCGCACCAGCACGCCGGCGCCCCGCTGCCGGCGCCGGTGTGACCGCCGAGCAGGCCACGGCTCTGGGCGTGCTGGACCTGCACCGGCAGCTGCTCGAGACCGCCTTCGACCTCTCGCAGGAGTTCGACCGCCTCCCCGCCGGTTCGGTGATGCGCTGCTTCGCACGCGCGGTGCACCTGGCCAGGCTGGACGGGGCCAGCGGCTCCCGCCTCGTCGAGGAGGCCCGCCGGATCGCCGTCTCCGCCCTGCGCGAGCGGGACGTCCGGGGTGCTGCTCCTCGCAGGCGTCCGGGGCTCGCGGCCACGGCGTGACCCCCGGTCGGTCAGCGGTGGCCGGCGACCGCGTGCGGCTGGTAGCCCGCGGTCAGCTCGTCGAGCTCGTCGTCGGTCAGGGCGAGGTCCACGGCGGCGACCGCGTCGCTGAGGTGGTGGGGCTTGGTGACACCGACGATGGGTGACGTGACAACCGGCTGGGCGAGCAGCCAGGCCAGTGCGACCTGGGCCCGCGGCACTCCCCGTCGCGCCGCGACCTCGCCCACCTTGTCGACGATGACCCGGTCCTCGTCGCGGTAGAGCGTGGCGCCGAACTCGTCGGTCTCGGCGCGCGCGGTGCTCGCGTCCCAGTCGCGGGTCAGCCGCCCGCGGGCCAGGGGGCTCCACGGGATCACGCCGACGCCCTGGTCGGCGCAGAGCGGGAGCATCTCCCGCTCCTCCTCGCGATAGATCAGGTTGTAGTGGTTCTGCATGGAGACGAACTTCGTCCAGCCGTTCAGCTCGGCCACGTGCTGGGCCTTGGCGAACTGCCAGGCGTACATCGAGGAGGCCCCGAGGTAGCGCGCCTTGCCCGCGCGGACCACGTCGTGCAGGGCCTCCATCGTCTCCTCGATCGGGGTGCCGGAGTCCCAGCGGTGGATCTGGTAGAGGTCGACGTGGTCGGTGCCGAGCCGGCGCAGGCTGGCGTCGATCTCGTGCATGATCGCCTTGCGCGAGAGCCCGGCGCCGTTGGGCCCCGGGCGCATCCGGCCGTGCACCTTGGTGGCCAGGACGACGTCCTCGCGGGCGGCGAGGTCCCGGAGCGCCCGGCCGGTGATCTCCTCGCTGCTGCCGCCGGAGTAGACGTTGGCGGTGTCGAAGAAGTTGATGCCGGCCTCGAGCGCATCCTCGATGATGCCCCGCCCTGCGTCCTCGTCGAGGACCCAGCGGTGTCCTCCGCGCGAGGGATCGCCCCAGCTCATGCACCCCAGCGTGACCGCCGAGACGTCGAGACCGGTGTTGCCGAGCTTGCGGTAGCGCATGGAGCCTCCTGGGTCGGGGGACGGGCGTCCCGATCGTTGCACCCGTGCGGTGAGCGGCGACGCCGAGCCGGCGGCGTACGGTCGGGAGCGTGCAACGAGCCAGCCGCCGTCGGGCCTACTTGGCGCTGATGGGCACCTGCATCGTCCTCATCCTGCTGGCGTGGAACGTCGTCCGGCTCTGGTCGACCACGGCGGCCGTGGTGATGAGCGTGATCGCCGCGGTCCTGCCGCCGATCGCGGTCTTCGTCGGCAACCTCGGCGCCCTGGACGACCAGAGCCCGCCCGGTCCCGACGATCGTCGGGACTGAGCGGGCCCACCGGGGGATTGGCACCCCGGGCCGTCACTTGGAGGGCTGGGGCACCTCCACGTCGCAGTTCACCTTCGGGTTCGTGCCCATGTAGTTCAGCGGCCCGGCGACGATCGTCAGGGTGGTGTCACCCGCGGTCTTGCAGCTGACGTCCCTGTTGTCGCCGAAGTACCCGCGCTGGAAGGCCGCGAGCGCGCCGATCACCAGCCAGACCACGACGATGATGCCGATCAAGCTCTTCATGGACTCTCCTTGTCCGCAGTGGCCCCCCGTGTCGGAGCCTTCCTACCCCGGATCGGCGTCGGCCAATCCCGGGCCGGCCTCAGGCCCGCGGTGCGGAAGCCGCGGCCCCCGAGTACGACGCCTGGTAGGCGAGCACGGCCGACCGTCCGCGCGTCAGCGCCTCGTCCAGCTGGTCGACCAGCTGGGCGGCCTCAGCGGTGGACCCCGACTCGACCGCGAGCTCGATCTGCTGGGCGATCCGGCCGGCCGGCGTGACACCGAGGTTCAGCGCACCACCGGCCAGCTTGTGCGCCACCTGCCTGAGGGTCTCGGCGTCGCCGGCCTCGCAGGCGCCCCGGATCGTGGCCATCGTGGCGGGGCTGTTGGTGACGAAGTTGCCGATCGCCCGGTCGAGGTAGGTGGTGTCACCGGGGTCGAGGTCGCGCAGCTCGTCGAGGCGGGCCACGTCGAGGCCGTCCGTGGACGCTGCGGGATGGGGCGTGTCGGACATCGGGTGGTGCTCCTCGCTGCTGTGGTCATCGGCCAGCCACCGACCCAGCACGGTGCGCAGCGCGCCCGGGTCGACCGGCTTGGTCAGGAAGTCGTCCATGCCTGCCGCCAGGCACCGGTCCCGCTCGCCCTCGACCGCGGCAGCCGTCATCGCGATGACGGGGATGTGTCCCGTGGTCTCGTGTGCCCGGATCTCGCGGGTGGCCGCGTAGCCGTCCATGCGCGGCATCTGCACGTCCATCAGCACCGCGTCGTAGGTGTCGGCGGCGAGGGCCTCGATCGCTGAGCGGCCGTCGTCGGCGGTCACGGCCGCGTAGCCGATCGCCTCGAGCATGCCGACGGCCACCATCTGGTTGACGGGGTTGTCCTCCACGACCAGCACCCGTCGACGCGCCCGGCTCGACTGGGTGGCCGTGGTGACGCCGACCGGACGCGGAGGGACTCCGGCGAGGTGCTGCAGCAGGGTCTCGCGCAGTGCGCCGGCCAGCACCGGCTTCGAGAGCAGGTCGGCGATGCGGGCGTCGCGGACACGCGCGGCGTCCGGGACCTCGCGCGAGGTGAGCATGAGGATCACCAGGTCGTCGTACGCCGGGTCGCGGCGCACCCGCTCGGCGAGGTCCAGCCCGTCCTCACGCGGCATCACCAGGTCGAGCAGCACGCCGTCGTACGGGTCGCCCTCGGCTGCCGCGACGGCCAGCGCGGCCAGCGCGGCGTCGGCGTCCGCCACCGCCGTGCAGCGGACCTGCCACCAGCTCAGCTGCTCGCCGAGGATCAACCTGTTGTGGTCGTTGTCGTCGACGACGAGGACCCGACGTCCGCCCAGCCGCACGCGGGCGTACTCGTCCTCGAGGTCGAGGCGTGACCCGGACGGCGCGGCGAAGCGGGCGGTGAACCAGAAGATGCTGCCGCCCCGGGGATTGGGCAGCAGCCCGATCTCGCCCCCGAGCGCCTCGACGATCTCCCGCGAGATGGCGAGGCCGAGCCCGGTGCCGCCGTACACCCGCGTGGTCGAGGCGTCGGCCTGGGTGAAGGGGTCGAAGAGCCCGTCGACGTCGCTCTCGCGGATCCCCACGCCGGTGTCGGAGACCTCGACGCGCAGCAGGGTGCCGCCGTCCGGTGACGTCTCGGCGGTGGCGCGGACGTGCACCTCTCCGCGCTCGGTGAACTTCACGGCGTTCGAGCCGAGGTTGGTCAGGACCTGCGCGAGCCGGGTGGGATCGCCGCAGACCACCTCGGGCACGTCGGGGTTGCAGGAGACCAGCAGGTCCAGGCCCTTCCGGCGCGCCGACTCCGACAGCAGGCTGGCCACCTGGTCGAAGACGGGGCGCACCTCGAAGTCCAGACGCTCCAGCTGGAGCTTGCCGGCCTCGATCTTCGAGAAGTCCAGGACGTCGTTGATCACGCCGAGGAGCGCGCGGCTGGCGACCTGCACCCCCGAGGCCAGCCGGGTCTGCTCGGGGTCGAGGCGGGTGCGCAGGAGCAGGTCGTTGAGACCGATCACGCCGTTGAGCGGCGTCCGGATCTCGTGGCTCATGGTCGCGAGGAACTCCGACTTCTGGCGCGACGCCTCCATGGCCGCGTCCCGCGCGCTGGCCAGCGCACGCTCGGCCCGCTCGCGCTCGGCCACCCGGCCGAGCTGCACGGCGACCTGCTCGACCATCGCGGTGATCATGTCGTGTCGGTAGAGCGGGGGAGCGGAGGTGATCGTGATGACCGCGCAGACCTCGTCGGCGAAGGAGATGCAGAAGGCGATGGTCAACCTCTCGTCGTCCCACACCGACCTGCGCTCGCGGAACGCGAGGTTGGCGAGGTCGAGCTCCCGGCGCGGCCGCTCGGGCTGCGCGCCGTCGGCCTCCCGGTCCTCGTCGTAGATGTAGAGGGGGACGACACCGTGCCCGTCCGCGGCGGGCACGAACGCGCGAGCCCGCTCCCAGTCGTCGTGCAGCAGCACCAGCGACTGCGCCTGGCTGAGGACCTCCTCGAGGGTGCGCGCCTCGTTCGCCGCGGTCGCGACCGCCTGCATCAGTGCGTTCTGGGTGACGGAGTCCTCGAGGGCCATCGTGGCCAGCTTGGTCTCGGTGACGTCCTGGTGGGTGCCGGTCATCCGGACCACGCGCCCGGCGGCGTCGCGGTGGGACTCACCGCGGCCACGGGTCCACACCCACTCGTCGTCCGCCCCGAGGACGCGGGCCACGAACACGAAGTCGTCCCCGCCGCGCAGCGCGGAGCCGACCGCCTCGTCGACGAGGTGCCGGTCGTCGGGGTGCACGATCTCGAGGAAGTCGGCGTAGGTGGCGGGGAAGTCGTCCGGGTCGAGGCCGTAGAGCTCGTAGAGGCCCTCGGAGCCGGAGATCTCGTCGCGCACGACGTCCCACTCCCAGCTGCCGATCCGCGCGATCCGCTGGGCCTCGGCCAAGCGCCGCCGGCTGTTGGTCAGGCTCTCGACGGTCGAGCGGCGGTCGGAGAAGTCGGCGAGGCGGTGCATGATCCCGACGATCTCGCCGTCCGGCCCCCGCAGCGCGCTCTCCCGCACCAGCACCCACAGCGCCGACCCGTCCCGGCGCACGAACTTGCACTCGACGTCGCCGGGGTTGAGCTCGCCGCGGCGCAGGTGCTCGAGGTGCACGGCGAACTGGCCGCGGCCCTGCTCGTCGAGGGAGTCGAAGACGGTCAGGTCCATCAGCTCGGTGACGTCGGCGCCGAACATCGTCGCGAGCGCCCGGTTCGCGTAGAGCGTGCGGCCCTCGAGGTCGAAGACCCAGATGCCGTCGGGTGACGTCTCGACGACGTCCCGATACATCGTGGCCAGATCCATGGAGTCCTCCCGGGCCCAACGATAGGGGGAGTCAACCCTGCCGGGGGTGCCAATCGCCGCCCCCGGACGCTCCTTCGCGGTCGGACCCGGACGGGAGGTCAGGCTTCACCCGCGATCAGGTACGTGCCACCCTCGTAGACCAGCTGCAGGCTGACCTCGTCACGCGCCGTGCTGCCGTCCTTGCGCGTGTAGTCCACCGTGTAGCCGATCGTGAGGTCGTCGGGGTTGGACGTCGAGAACGACACCACGTCCGCGGAGCGGATCGTGTCCCAGAAGCCGCGGTAGCCGGAGAGCCCGCCGCTGGCGTCCTGGAAGCCCGGGGTGAGCATCGCGTAGGCGCTCTCCGGGTCACTGGTCACGGTCGCGAGGTAGTCCTCGATGAAGCTCTGCATGCCGGCTGACGTGGGTCCCGCGGTCTTCGAGGGCTTCGGCGACGACGGGCTCGACGCCGACCGCGACGACGAGTCGGAGGGGGAGGACCCGTTGCCGGACCGGGCCTCGGGATCGTCGCTCCCGCCGGAGAGCGCCGCCCACATGGCGATGCCCGCCGCCACCAGCACGGCCAGGACCACCAGCGCAGGCCCCAGCCGGCGCCGGGTCCCCGGGTCGGTCGGCCCGGGAGCGGGGGTCGGGAGCGGCTCGGGCGCCGCCGGCGTCTGCGTCGTCGACCGGTGGTCGTCAGGAGGCACGGGCGGGACGCCGCCGGACAGCACCTGGGTCCGGGTGGGGTCGTGGGACGAGGGGACCGGGGCGGCGACGGGCGTCGGAATGGTGCGGTCGGCGGTGTCCCGGGGGCCGGCGTGGAGGAAGTCGCGCACCGCCGCCATCGACCAGCGGTCGGCAGGCTCGCGCGTCATGGTCGCCTCGAGCAGGGGCGCGAGCCACCCGGCGTCGGGAAGACGGGGCGGCTCCTCGTGGACGATCCGGTAGAGGGCGCCCATCAGGTTCCCGCTGACGTCGTACGGCGGATGGCCGGCCAGCGCGTGGAAGAGGGTCGCGCCCAGCGCCCAGACGTCGCTGGCGTCGGTCGCGCTCTGCCCGGCGGCAACCTCGGGAGCGAGGTAGGCGGGGGACCCGGTGACGAGTCCGGTCTGGGTCAGGCTGGCGTCGGCCTCGGCGCGGGCGATGCCGAAGTCGGACAGCTTCACCTGGCCGTTGCGGGTCACAAGGATGTTCGACGGCTTCACGTCGCGGTGCACGATCCCCGCGGCGTGGGCGGCAGCGAGCGCGTCCGCGGCTTGGCCGAGGAGGGGCGCTGCCTCGTCGGGGGTGAGTGCACCGTTCTTCTTGACCAGCTGCGCCAGGGTGACGTTCTCGACGTACTCCATGACCAGCCAGTTGCGCTCGTCCTCGTGCACGAGGTCGAAGACGGCCACCACGTGGGGATGGTTGAGCCGAGCCGCCAGGCGTGCCTCACGCTCGGCCCTGGCCAGGTCGGCGGTGTCGGGTCCCGCGACCATGCCGATCCGCTTCAGTGCCACGGCGCGGCCGAGCACCTCGTCGCGGCCGAGCCACACCGCGCCCATGCCGCCACGGCCGACCTCTCGGTCGAGCGTGTACCTGCCTGCGATGACCTTCGGATCTGCTCCCATACCGCCGACCACACTAGCGACGGCACCGTCGGGACGGGTCCCCGACCAAACCGGGTGGGCGTCGACGCGGCCGATGGGGCAGGCTTGACCCGACAACCCCGCATCGTGGAAGGCCCCAGCGTGTCCCTCGACCCCTCACTCCTCGACGACCTGCAGTGGCGCGGCCTGATCGCCCACTCCACGGATCTCGACGCCCTCCGGGAGGCGTTCGCCGGCGGGAGCGTGCGGTTCTACGTGGGCTTCGACCCGACCGCGCCGAGCCTGCACATGGGCAACCTTCTCCAGATCCTGACCGCCCGCCGCCTCCAGTTGGGCGGCCACACGCCCTACGCCCTGGTCGGCGGGGCCACGGGCATGATCGGAGACCCGCGCGACTCGGGGGAGCGGACCCTCAACTCCCTCGACACGGTCAAGGACTGGGTCGAGCGCGTACGCCGCCAGATCGAGCCGTTCCTGTCCTTCGAGGGCGAGAACGCCGCCACGATGGTCAACAACTACGACTGGACCGCGTCGCTCTCGACCATCGACTTCCTGCGTGACGTCGGCAAGCACTTCCCGGTCAACCGGATGCTGGCCCGCGAGACCGTGAAGCGCCGCCTCGAGTCCGGGATCAGCTTCACGGAGTTCAGCTACGTGCTTCTGCAGTCGATGGACTTCCTCAACCTGTACCGCGACCACGGGGTGACGCTCCAGTTCGGTGGCAGCGACCAGTGGGGCAACATCACCGGGGGAGTCGAGCTGATCCGGCGCTCGGACGGCGGTACGGCGCACGCCTTCGCGACGCCGCTGATCACCAAGGCCGACGGCACCAAGTACGGCAAGACGGAGGGCGGTGCCCTCTGGCTCGACCCGCAGATGATGTCGCCGTACGCCTTCTACCAGTTCTGGCTCAACGTCGAGGACGAGAAGGTGGGCGAGCTCCTGCGCGCGTTCACGTTCCTGTCCCGCTCCGAGATCGAGGAGCTGGAGGCACAGCACGCCGAGAAGCCGTTCCTGCGTGCCGGGCAGAAGGCGCTCGCGGAGCACGTGACCACCCTGGTCCACGGGGCGGACGAGACCGAGCGGATCAAGGAGGCTTCGGCGGCACTGTTCGGGGGAGGTGACCTGACCGGGCTCAGCCCCGACACCCTCGGTGCCGCGCTGCGCGAGGCGGGCGCGACCACGGTGGACTCCGCCGACGGGCTGCCGAGCGTCGTCGATCTCCTCGTGGAGGCCGGACTGGCCAAGAGCAAGGGGGAGGCGCGTCGCACCATCGGCGAGGGCGGCGCCTACCTCAACAACCAGCGGGTGGAGGACCCCGACGCGGTGCCGACCAGGGACGACCTGATCGGTGGCTCGTGGCTGGTGTTGCGCCGCGGCAAGAAGAACTTCGCCGGCGTCGAGGTCCGCTGACCGCACCCCTCACCGTCGTCACCCAGCGCATCGCCGCGGGTCGGAGGCCCGGAAACCGCCTCTGACCTGCGGCGATGTGCGTTGTGGCCCGGCTCACGTCGGATCGATTTGAAGATCGCCGCCGGGTTCCTTAATGTTCTCCGGGTCGCCAGGGAGCGGCGGGCCGCAAGACCTGAGGGTTGGGCGGCCGGCCCCGAGGTGATGACCTCCAACCAACATCTTTCGGGTGGATGGGTGTGCGCCGGAGAGGCGTCCCCGGAAAGCCGGTGAATGGTGCTGCGCGGGGGGCGGAGGGTGGAAAGCCTCGAATTGCGGGGTGGAAAACGTTCCGCTAAAGTTTACGAAGTCGCCGCAGCGAGGGGCCCGAAAAGCCCGGAGCGCGGTGTGCGTCTGATTCTTGAGAACTCAACAGTGTGTCATAGTCGACGAATTAGTTTGTAATGCCCCGTTGACTGATTCCAGGTTTTGCCTGGTGTTGGTTGATGGTTTCTTTGACAATGATTCTGACAATTTGTCAGTGTCTCCTGTCAGGCATCTCTTTTTCCCGCGGCTCGCTCTTTTTTTGGGGTGGTTGTGGGTGTTGTTTTTCAACGGAGAGTTTGATCCTGGCTCAGGACGAACGCTGGCGGCGTGCTTAACACATGCAAGTCGAGCGGAAAGGCCCTTTCGGGGGTACTCGAGCGGCGAACGGGTGAGTAACACGTGAGTAATCTGCCCTTCACTTGGGGATAACTACCGGAAACGGTGGCTAATACCCGATACGACCAACCTGCGCATGTGGTGTTGGTGGAAAGTTTTTTCGGTGGAGGATGTGCTCGCGGCCTATCAGCTTGTTGGTGGGGTAATGGCCTACCAAGGCTTCGACGGGTAGCCGGCCTGAGAGGGTGACCGGCCACACTGGGACTGAGACACGGCCCAGACTCCTACGGGAGGCAGCAGTGGGGAATATTGGACAATGGGCGGAAGCCTGATCCAGCAACGCCGCGTGAGGGATGACGGCCTTCGGGTTGTAAACCTCTTTCAGTACCGACGAAGCGCAAGTGACGGTAGGTACAGAAGAAGCACCGGCCAACTACGTGCCAGCAGCCGCGGTAATACGTAGGGTGCGAGCGTTGTCCGGAATTATTGGGCGTAAAGGGCTCGTAGGCGGTTTGTCGCGTCGGGAGTGAAAACCATGGGCTTAACTCATGGCTTGCTTCCGATACGGGCAGACTAGAGGCATGCAGGGGAGAACGGAATTCCTGGTGTAGCGGTGAAATGCGCAGATATCAGGAGGAACACCGGTGGCGAAGGCGGTTCTCTGGGCATGTCCTGACGCTGAGGAGCGAAAGTGTGGGGAGCGAACAGGATTAGATACCCTGGTAGTCCACACCGTAAACGTTGGGCGCTAGGTGTGGGATCCATTCCACGGGTTCCGTGCCGCAGCTAACGCATTAAGCGCCCCGCCTGGGGAGTACGGCCGCAAGGCTAAAACTCAAAGGAATTGACGGGGGCCCGCACAAGCGGCGGAGCATGCGGATTAATTCGATGCAACGCGAAGAACCTTACCTGGGTTTGACATATGCCGGAAAGCTCTAGAGATAGAGCCCCTTTTAGTCGGTATACAGGTGGTGCATGGCTGTCGTCAGCTCGTGTCGTGAGATGTTGGGTTAAGTCCCGCAACGAGCGCAACCCTCGTCCTATGTTGCCAGCGGGTCATGCCGGGGACTCATAGGAGACTGCCGGGGTCAACTCGGAGGAAGGTGGGGATGACGTCAAGTCATCATGCCCCTTATGTCCAGGGCTTCACGCATGCTACAATGGCCGGTACAAAGGGCTGCGATGCTGTAAGGCGGAGCGAATCCCAAAAAGCCGGTCTCAGTTCGGATTGGGGTCTGCAACTCGACCCCATGAAGTCGGAGTCGCTAGTAATCGCAGATCAGCAACGCTGCGGTGAATACGTTCCCGGGCCTTGTACACACCGCCCGTCACGTCACGAAAGTCGGCAACACCCGAAGCCGGTGGCCTAACCCCTTGTGGGAGGGAGCCGTCGAAGGTGGGGCTGGCGATTGGGACGAAGTCGTAACAAGGTAGCCGTACCGGAAGGTGCGGCTGGATCACCTCCTTTCTAAGGAGCACATGCCCCGCACATCCAGCTGGCCGTTCGGTCACGAAGCGTCTGGGTGGCATTGGTGGTGTTCACTAGTGGAATCGTCGATGAAGGATCGCCCCGGGTGGGTGGTCGTGCCTCAGTACTGCCTGTCCAGCTTCGGCTGGTGGGTGTGGAACCTGGTGCGGTCGCTGCTGGGGGTGGGGTTGGCACACTGTTGGGTCCTGAAGGATCAGGCAACTGAGTCTTCTGGGCCTCCTTGGCCGGTCCCGCACCTGGGTGGTGTGGGGTTGGGCTTGGTGGGTTTGTTGTTTGAGATCTGCATAGTGGACGCGAGCATCTTGCATCGCGCACCGGTGAGAGCTGGTGTGTGGTGTGTGCACTGATGCCCCTTTGATTGGGGGGTGTTGGTGTGTGTCTTTGTAGTAGTAGTTGTTGTCGTGTTGTGTTTGTGAGACAAGCTATGAAGGGCACATGGTGGATGCCTTGGCATCAAGAGCCGATGAAGGACGTAGGAGCCTGCGATAAGCCCTGGGGAGTTGGCAACCGAGCTGTGATCCGGGGGTGTCCGAATGGGGAAACCCAGCTGGAGTCATGTCCAGTTACCCGCGCCTGAATATATAGGGTGTGTGGAGGGAACGTGGGGAAGTGAAACATCTCAGTACCCACAGGAAGAGAAAACAATAGTGATTCCGAGAGTAGTGGCGAGCGAAATCGGATGAGGCCAAACCCGTTGCGTGTGATACCCGGCAGGGGTTGCGTAGCGGGGGTTGTGGGAGCATTCTGGTTCATCTGCCGGTGAGTCGAACAGTGAGAAATCACGGGTGAAGTTGAAGTCCATTGGAAAGTGGCGCCGTAGAGGGTGATAGCCCCGTAGAGGTAAGCCCGTGACTGTTGAGTGTTATCCCAAGTAACACGGAACCCCTGAAATTCCGTGTGAATCTGGCGGGACCACCCGTTAAGCCTAAATACTCCTTGATGACCGATAGCGGACAAGTACCGTGAGGGAAAGGTGAAAAGTACCCCTGGCGGGGAGTGAAATAGTACCTGAAACCATGTGCCTACAATCCGTCGGAGCGATCCCTTGTGGGTTGTGACGGCGTGCCTTTTGAAGAATGAGCCTGCGAGTTTGCGTTGTGTTGCGAGGTTAACCCGTGTGGGGAAGCCGTAGCGAAAGCGAGTCCGAATAGGGCGTTTGAGTAGCACGATCAAGACCCGAAGCGAAGTGATCTATCCATGGGCAGGTTGAAGCGTCGGTAAGACGACGTGGAGGACCGAACCCACTTAGGTTGAAAACTGAGGGGATGACCTGTGGATAGGGGTGAAAGGCCAATCAAACTTCGTGATAGCTGGTTCTCCCCGAAATGCATTTAGGTGCAGCGTTGCGTGTTTCTTGCCGGAGGTAGAGCACTGGATAGCCGATGGGCCCTACCAGGTTACTGACGTTAGTCAAACTCCGAATGCCGGTAAGTGAGAGCGCAGCAGTGAGACTGCGGGGGATAAGCTCCGTAGTCGAGAGGGAAACAGCCCAGACCATCAGCTAAGGCCCCTAAGCGGTGACTAAGTGGAAAAGGATGTGGAGTCGCAGTGACAACCAGGAGGTTGGCTTGGAAGCAGCCACCCTTGAAAGAGTGCGTAATAGCTCACTGGTCAAGTGATTCCGCGCCGACAATGTAGCGGGGCTCAAGTCATCCGCCGAAGCTATGGCATTCAGAGAATATTCAAGCCTTCGTGGTTCAGAACTCTGGATGGGTAGGGGAGCGTCGTGTCGCGAGTGAAGCTGCCGAGTGATCGAGTGGTGGACGCGACACGAGTGAGAATGCAGGCATGAGTAGCGAATGAAGAGTGAGAAACTCTTCCGCCGAATGATCAAGGGTTCCAGGGTCAAGCTAATCTGCCCTGGGTAAGTCGGGACCTAAGGCGAGGCCGACAGGCGTAGTCGATGGACAACGGGTTGATATTCCCGTACCGGCAAAGTAGCGCCCATGACGAACCCGGTGATGCTAACCATCCGAAACCCAGGTGACCGGACCCTTCGGGGCGAGGCGCTTGGGCGTAGCGTGGGACCCGAGCTGGTAGTAGTCAAGCGATGGGGTGACGCAGGAAGGTAGTCCAACCGTACCGATGGTTGTGTACGGCTAAGCAGGTAGGGCGCCATCTAGGCAAATCCGGATGGCTGACTTTGATGTCGGGCCTGAGATGTGATGGGGACCCCGTATGGGGGAAGTGGATGATCCTATGCTGTCGAGAAAAACCTCTAGCGAGCTACGCGCCGCCCGTACCCCAAACCGACTCAGGTGATCAGGTAGAGAATACCAAGGCGATCGAGCAAACCATGGTTAAGGAACTCGGCAAAATGCCCCCGTAACTTCGGGAGAAGGGGGGCCGGATCCGTGAACGCCCTAGCGGTGGGAGCGGTGATGGCCGCAGAGACCAGGCCCAAGCGACTGTTTACTAAAAACACAGGTCCGTGCGAAGTTGTAAGACGATGTATACGGACTGACTCCTGCCCGGTGCTGGAAGGTTAAGGGGACCGGTAAGAACGCAAGTTCGAAGCTGAGAACTTAAGCCCCAGTAAACGGCGGTGGTAACTATAACCATCCTAAGGTAGCGAAATTCCTTGTCGGGTAAGTTCCGACCTGCACGAATGGAGTAACGACTTGGGCGCTGTCTCAACCGTGGACTCGGCGAAATTGCACTACGAGTAAAGATGCTCGTTACGCGCGGCAGGACGGAAAGACCCCGGGACCTTTACTATAGTTTGGTATTGGTGTTTGGTTCGGCTTGTGTAGGATAGGTGGGAGACTGTGAAGCGGCCACGCCAGTGGTTGTGGAGTCATCGTTGAAATACCACTCTGGTCGTACTAGATGTCTAACCTAGGTCCGTTATCCGGATCAGGGACAGTGCCTGATGGGTAGTTTAACTGGGGCGGTTGCCTCCTAAAATGTAACGGAGGCGCTCAAAGGTTCCCTCAGCCTGGTTGGCAATCAGGTGTTGAGTGTAAGTGCACAAGGGAGCTTGACTGTGAGACAGACATGTCGAGCAGGGACGAAAGTCGGAACTAGTGATCCGGCGTCGGCATGTGGAAGCGACGTCGCTCAACGGATAAAAGGTACCCCGGGGATAACAGGCTGATCTTCCCCAAGAGTCCATATCGACGGGATGGTTTGGCACCTCGATGTCGGCTCGTCGCATCCTGGGGCTGGAGTAGGTCCCAAGGGTTGGGCTGTTCGCCCATTAAAGCGGCACGCGAGCTGGGTTTAGAACGTCGTGAGACAGTTCGGTCCCTATCCGCCGCGCGCGCAGGAAACTTGAGAAAGGCTGTCCCTAGTACGAGAGGACCGGGATGGACGAACCTCTGGTGTGCCAGTTGTCCCGCCAGGGGCACGGCTGGTTGGCTACGTTCGGAAGTGATAACCGCTGAATGCATCTAAGCGGGAAGCACGTTTCAAGATGAGGTTTCCCACCCACTCGATGGGGTAAGGCCCCCAGCAGAACACTGGGTTGATAGGCCGGAGGTGTACAGCAGTAATGCCCAGCCGACCGGTACTAATAGGCCGAGGGCTTGTCCCACACACACATCACCACAACACAATGTGGCTACATCGACTGGTGATGCCCGCGTCCACTACGCAGTTCCCAACCAACAAACCATTGTTGGCCATGTGGAACAAACAATTCCACTTCAGCAGATCAACTGAACAAAGAGCTTGGAAACACCCCCAACGAAGGTTCTGGGTGCGTGTGTTTCCGCCAGAGTTACGGCGGCCATAGCGAAAGGGAAACACCCGGTCCCATCCCGAACCCGGAAGTTAAGCCTTTCAGCGCCGATGGTACTGCAACCGCGAGGTTGTGGGAGAGTAGGACGCCGCCGGACATACACTCCGTAGAGGCCACCGCAAGGTGGCCTCTACGCTATTTACCCCCGAACCGTCGAAGGAAGTGTGTGACCGTGGCCGATGACCGTCGCAGCAAGCGTCCCGCTGGCGATGGAGGTCGCAGTGGCGGACCTCGTCGTGAGGGCCCCCAGGGTCGTGGGGGGAAGGGGTCGTCCGACCGTTCCCGCGGGGACCGTCCCGACCGCGCGTCCCGCGGAGACCGTCCCGACCGCGGCTCGCGCGGGGACCGTCCCGACCGCGGCTCGCGCGGGGACCGTTCGGAGCGCCCGGGCCGCAAGAACGACTGGAAGCGCCCCGCTGACAAGCAGGGCGACCGCACCGCGGAGCAGGCGCGGTACGACGGTCCCGACCTCCCGGAGGAGATCACCGGGCGCGAGCTCGACCGCTCGGTGACCGCCCAGCTCAAGGGCCTGCCGGAGAAGCTGGCGTCGCGCGTCGCGCGCCACCTCGCGGCCGCCGGCATGCTGGTCGACGAGGACCCTGAGACCGCCTACCAGCACACGCTCGCCGCGCGGGCGCGCGCACCCAGGCTGGCCGTGGTCCGGGAGGCGACGGGCGAGGCGGCGTACGCCGCGGGCCACTACGCCGAGGCGCTGGCCGAGCTGCGTGCCGCGAAGCGTATGAACGGAGCCACGGCCTACCTGCCGATCATGGCCGACTGCCACCGGGCGCTGGGCCAGCCGGACCAGGCGCTCAAGCTCGCCAAGAGCCCGTCGGTGGTCAACTTCGCTCCGGAGGCGAAGGCCGAGATGACCATCGTCGAGGCGGGGGCCCGTCGGGACATGGGCCAGCTGGACGCGGCCCTGCGCACGCTCGAGCTGGCACCCCTGAACTCCAAGACCCGGGCCTCCTGGGTCGTGCGGCTGCGCTACGCCTACGCGGACACGCTGGAGGCGGCTGGTCGGGAGACGGACGCCCTGGCGTGGTTCCACCGGACCCACGCGATCGACGCCGACGAGATCACCGACGCAGCGGAACGCGCCGAGAAGCTCGAGCGAAGCCAGGGCTGACATCGATCCTCCGGTCGTCCCGGAGGATTGAGACTCCCGCCGAGTGGGGAGGCTGCCATCGACCTCCGCACCGCGGGGGTTGACCCCGCCTGTGCCACGGGGGTCTACTGCAGGTCTGTCCGCACGAGAGGGACGACGATGCTGAGATTCTCGGGAGCCGGTGTCAGCGACGTAGGTCGGGTGCGCGAGCACAACGAGGACTCCGCGTTCGTCGCGCCGTACGTCGCGCTGGTCGCGGACGGTGTCGGGGGAGCGGCCGCCGGCGAGGTCGCCTCGGCAACCACGGCGTACGTCGTCTCCGCGATGGCGCTGAGCCGCTTCGGCCAGGACCTCGAAGGGCTCGCCCGGGACGCCGTGGCGTCGGCGCGCGCCAGCCTCGTGCACGGCGTGCTCGAGGACGAGGCCCGCGAGGGCATGGCGACCACGCTGTCGGTCGTCCTGTGCGACGGGCGGCGTGTCCTGCTCGGCCACGTGGGTGACTCCCGTGCCTACCACCTGCGGGACGGTGTGCTGACCCAGGTGTCGCGCGACCACACGTACGTGCAGCAGCTCATGGACGGCGGTCAGCTGGACCGGGAGCGGGCCGCCGTGCACCCCTGGCGCAACGTGGTCCTGCGGTGCCTGGACGCCAACCCCGCCGGGGACGTCGCCGACGTCGACCTCGTCGAGCTCGACGTCCGTGAGGGCGACCGGCTTCTCCTGTGCAGCGACGGGCTGACCGACCTCGTCGACGACGCCCGGATCGCCGAGGTGATGCGGTTGCACGACCCCCACTCCGCCGCGGCCGTCCTCACCCAGTCGGCCCTCGTCGCTGGCGGGCGCGACAACATCACCTGCCTGGTGCTCGACGTGATCGACGGGCCACTCGTGGTCGGTGACGGGGTGCTGCTCGGTGCGGTCCGCGACGTCGCCAACGTGGTCGACCCGGCGGCCGTCCGGCTGGTCTGAGCGACCCCGACCTGCGCCGTCGGCCGGCCCGGCCAGGCCCGGGTCGACACGTTCGCCCGAGTCTTCGGGTTTCGCTGGTGCTCAGGCGCCACATGGGCCACAATGGGACGACAACTTACACAGGTGTCACTCGACAACCTTCATGTCCAACGTGTCAGACCGCTGGGGAAGGCGTATCTCACGCCGGAGATGGAGGAGGTCACAGTGACCGCACGCACTGCCACCCGCCCGAACGGCTCCGCCACCCGGGGCATCCTGTATGTCCACTCGGCGCCGTCCGCGTTGTGCCCGCACATCGAGTGGGCCGTCGGGGGCGTACTCGGCGCGCCCGTGAGCCTGGACTGGACGCCGCAGCCCGCGCAGGCGGGGACGTACCGGGCCGAGCTCTCGTGGGCCGGCCCGGGAGGCTCGGCTGCCGCCGTGGCGTCCGCCCTGCGCGGCTGGAACCACCTCCGCTTCGAGATCACCGAGGAGCCCACCTCGTCCTCCGAGGGCGCGCGCTTCTCCTACACCCCCGAGCTCGGCGTCTTCCACGCCGTCACCGGCCTGCACGGCGACATCATGATCCCCGAGGACCGGCTCAAGGCGGCGGTCGTCAAGGCCGCGCTGGGCGACACCACGCTGCTGGTCGAGATCGACAAGCTGCTGGGCAAGCCGTGGGACGACGAGCTCGAGACGTTCCGGTACGCCGGCGACGGTGCACCCGTGCGGTGGCTGCACCAGGTCGTCTGAGCGGCGCGCGCTGAGACCGGTGGGGGAGAACCCACCGGGATGCTCGTCGGAGTGCGGCGGACGGCTCAGGGCCGGCGAAGGCGGAAGTGCGACCGCTCGAGCCGGGTCCGGTGCTCGTCGTAGCCGTCGTACCAGGTCAGCTTGGCGCGGATGGTGAACCGGCCCGCCTTGGTGCTGTAGCGGCAGAAACGGAACCGGCCGTGCCCGCGGCGCGGGTCGGAGTCGGAGATGAAGGCCCCCGAGGCGAGCTTCTCGCCACGCGGGTCGATCAGGAAGGTCTCGAGCACCCAGTCGCCGGTGGGCGGCCGTACGCGGTAGTGGTAGCGGTAGTTGTGGCACCCGTCGCGCAGGATGCCGTCGGGCCGGCCGGTGCTCCCGTAGGACCTCGCTTCGGCGGCCACCGGGCCCGTCACGACCACCAGGCTGCTCAGGACGGTGGTCAGCAGGGCGAGGATCGCCGGGCGCAGCATGGTCCCTCCCGAGGGCAGGCGGAAATCGGTGTGACGGGCGTCATGAGGTACAACGCCCGCCACACCGACTGGTTATGCCCCCTCGGACGGGGGTGGGGATCAGACGCTGCCGAACGCCACCGCGACGTTGGCACCGCCGAAGCCGAAGGAGTTGTTCAGCGCGGCGATCTGGCCCTGGGGCAGGTCGCGCGGCTTGGTGGCGATGTCGAGCTCGACCTGGGGGTCGAGGTTGTCGAGGTTGATGGTCGGCGGCGCGACCCGGTGGTGCAGGGCCATCACGACGGCGATCGCCTCGAGGGCACCGGCGCCCCCGAGCAGGTGGCCCGTCATCGACTTGGTGCTGGTGACCACCACGTCGTCGGCGTGCTTGCCGAGGGTCGCGTGGATCATCAGGCCCTCGGCGATGTCGCCCTGCGGGGTCGACGTGGCGTGCGCGTTGATGTGCACGATGTCGGCGGGGGAGATCTCGGACTCCTGCAGCGCCCGCACGATCGCGCGGGCACCGCCGCGTCCCGCAGGGTCGGGCTGGGCGATGTCGTGCGCGTCGGCGGTGATGCCGGCGCCCAGCACCTCGGCGTAGATCCGGGCCCCGCGCGCCTTGGCGTGCTCCTCGGACTCGAGGACCAGCACGCCGGCACCCTCGCCCAGCACGAAGCCGTCACGGCCGGTGTCCCACGGGCGCGACACCGTGGTCGGGTCACCGGGGTTCTTGGAGAGCGCCATCATGTTGGCGAACGCCGCCATCGGCAGCGGGTGGATCGCGGCCTCGGTGCCGCCGGCGACGACGACGTCGGCGCGGCCGAGGCGGATCTGGTCGACGGCCAGGGCGATGCCCTCGTTGCCGGAGGCGCAGGCCGACACCGGGGTGTTCACGGCGGCGCGGGCGCCGACGTACAGGCTGATCTGCGCCGCGGGCGCGTTCGGCATCAGCATCGGGACGGCCAGCGGAGAGACCCGCCGGGGGCCCTTCTCCTTGAGGATGTCGTAGTTGTCGAGGAGGGTGTTCACGCCGCCGATGCCGGAGGCCATGGCGACCCCGATCCGCTCGTGGTCGAGCTCGCCGGCCTCCTGGGCGGTGTCGAGGCCGGCGTCGCGCCAGGCCTCCATCGCCGCGACCATCGCGAACTGCGAGGAGCGGTCGAGCCGGCGGGCCTTGACCCGCTCGAGGACCTCGGTGGGCTCGACGGCCACCCGGCCGGCGATCTTGACCGGCATGTCCGCGGCCCACTCGTCGGTCAGGGCGCGTACGCCGGAGCGTCCGTTCACGAGCGAGTCCCACGTGCTCGCGACGTCGCCTCCGACCGGGCTGGTGGTGCCGAGTCCGGTCACCACGACTCTTGTGCGGCTCATCTCTTCCTCACATCTCGACTGCTGCTGGCGGGCGCCGGCCACCTGGTGGGGGACCGGCGCCCGCGGGAACGGGCGCTGGAGGGCAGGTCAGCCCTGGGCGCGCTCGATGAACGCGACGGCGTCACCGACGGTCTTGAGGTTCTTGACCTCGTCGTCGGGGATCGAGACGCCGAACTTCTCCTCCGCGGCCACGACGACCTCGACCATGGACAACGAGTCGACGTCGAGGTCGTCGACGAACGACTTGTCGAGCTGGACGTCGTCGGCGTCGACGCCGGCAACCTCGTTGACGATGTCGGCGAGGTCGGCGCGGATCTCTTCGGTGGTGGCCATCTGGGGTGGTTCCTCTCGTTGGTGATGTGCAGTGGGTGGTGCGTCTGTGGGGCCGCTCAGGGGACGGTGACGACCTGGGCGGCGTACGCCAGGCCGGCGCCGAAGGCGATGAGCAGGGCGGTGTCGCCGCTCTTCGCGTCACCCTCCGCGATCATGCGCTCGAGGGCAAGGGGGATCGAGGCGGCCGAGGTGTTGCCCTGCTCGGCGATGTCGCGGGCGATCTTGACCCGCTCGGGGAGCTTCATGGACCGGGCCATCGCGTCGATGATGCGCATGTTGGCCTGGTGGGGGACGAAGACGTCGAGGTCCTCGATGCTGACGCCGGCACGGTCGAGGGCCTGCTGGCCGATCTTGGCCATCGCGAACGAGGCCCAGCGGAAGACGGGGTTGCCCTGCATCACGAGGTGGGGCATCACCGGGTCGGTCGAGGCGATGACGTCGCGCCAGTCCTCGCGCTGCCGGATCAGGTCGAACTGCTCGCCGTCGGAGCCCCAGACGACCGGGCCGATGCCGGGCGTCTCGCTGGGACCCACGACCACGGCGCCGGCGCCGTCGGCGAAGATGAACGCGGTGCCGCGGTCGCCCACGTCGGTGAGGTCCGAGAGGCGCTCGACGCCGATGACGAGGACGTGCCGGGCGCTGCCGGCGCGGACGAAGTCGGAGGCCATCGCCACGGCGTGGCAGAAGCCGGCACAGGCGGCCGAGATGTCGAAGGCGGCCGCCTGGTCGGTGCCGAGCTCGTGCGCGATCGCGGTGGCGACCGCGGGCGTCTGCAGCATGTGGCTCACGGTGGCCACCACGACGCAGTCGATCTGCTGGGCCTCCACGCCGGCGCGCTCCAGCGCCTGCCGCGAGGCCGCGACCGACATCATCTGCACGGTCTCCTCGGGGGTGGCCCAGCGGCGCTGCTTGATGCCCGAGCGCTGCTGGATCCACTCGTCGCTGGAGTCGATCGCCTCGACGATGTCGGCGTTGGGGACGATGCGTGAGGGGCGGTAGGCGCCGACGCCGAGGATGGCGGCGTGCGGGGCACCCTGGGAGGACTGGAAGGCACCCATCATGAGGCTCCGTTCGCGTGCTTCTCGCAGAAGGCCCGGGCCTCGTCGAGCTGGTCGGGGGTCTTGAGGGCGAAGGTCTCGACGCCCTTGAGGTTGCGCTTGGCGATGCCGGTGAGCACGCCCGCCGGGGGCAGCTCGAGGACACCGGTCACGCCGAGGTCGCGCATGGTCTCCATGCACAGGTCCCAGCGCACCGGGTTGGCGATCTGGCCGACGATCCGCTCGAGGACCTCGGCCCCGTCGCGCACCACCCCGCCGTCGCGGTTCGAGATCACCGGGATGGCCGGCGCCTGCGTGGCCATGCCGGCCGCGAGCTTCTCGAGGTGACCGACGGCCGGTGCCATGTGCTCGGTGTGGAAGGCACCGGCGACGCTCAGCGGGGTGAGCCGCGCCTTGGCCGGCGGGTCGCCGGCCAGGGCCTCGAGCTGCTCGCGGGTGCCGGCGGCGACGATCTGGCCCGGCCCGTTGTCGTTCGCGGGGGTCAGCCCGTGCCGCTGGAGCGTGGTGAGGACGTCGTCACGGTCGCCGCCGAGCACGGCGGTCATGCCCGTGGGGGTGGCGGCGGCAGCCTCGGCCATCGCGTTCCCGCGCTCGCGGACCAGCACCATGGCCTCCTCCGCGGTGACCGCCCCGGCGATCGCGGCAGCGGCCAGCTCGCCCACGCTGTGGCCCGACACGGCCCCGACGGCGCCGGCGGGGGCCAGCACGTCGAAGGCGGCCAGGCCGGTGGCGACCAGCAGCGGCTGGGCCACCCGGGTGTCCCGGATGGTCTCCGCGTCTGCCTCGGTGCCGAAGTGGACCAGGTCCAGCTCGGCGGCCGTCGAGAGCGGCTGGAACCGCGAGGCGAAGGTGGCGTCCTCGAGCCAGGGCGTGAGGAAGCCTGGCGACTGGGCGCCCTGACCGGGAGCGACGATGACGAGCACGACACCAACTCTGCCGTGCCGGGGCCGCCGCATCGCCTCGGGCGCACACGAATCTGAAGGGGGATTCTTTGTAGAGTTCCTACAAATCACGCCGAGGGGGTGGCGGGCTCGTCCCCGCGACCCGACTGGCGGCCGAGGACCAGCGCGATCTCGAGGGTGAACGCGTCGCGCGGCTGCGCCGGTGAGTAGCCGGTGAGGTCGGCGACCTGGCGCAGCCGGTAGCGGACCGTGTTGGCGTGCACGAAGAGCGCGCGGGACGCCGCCTCGATGGAGGCGCCGTGGTGGAAGTAGGCCCCCAGGGTCTCGATGAGCGTCCCCCGCGCCCGCACGAGGGGCAGGTAGACCTCCTCGACGAGGTGCCGGCGGGCGTGGCCGTCACCGGCCAGCGCACGCTCGGGAAGCAGCTCGCTGCTGCGCACCGGTCGCGGCGCCTCGGGCCAGCCGGCGGCGGAACGGTGGGCCGAGACGGCCGCCCGGGCCGAGATGTGAGCGTCGCCGAGGTCGTCGGCCACCGGGCCGACGACGACCGGCCCCTCACCGAACAGGTGCACCACCGACTCGGCCGCGACGCGCGGGTCGGTGACACCGCCGAGCAGGACGACCAGCCGCTCGCCCTGGACCGCGCAGAGGGCGTCCATGTCCGCCGACCGGGCGCTGCGGCGTACCTCGTCGAAGAGGTCGGTCTCCGTGCGCTGCGCGGGCACCGAGCCGAGCACGACCGTCACGTCGCCGCGTGCCGTCCAGCCCAGCGCGCTGGCCCGGGAGAGGAGCGTCTCGTCGGCCTCCGAGCGCAGCACGGCGTCGACGACCAGCGCCTCGAGCCGGGCGTCCCAGGCGCCGCGGAGCTCGGCGGCGCGGGCATAGACCTCGGCCGTGGCGAAGGCGACCTCGCGGGCGTAGCGGAGCACCGCGGCGTGCACGTCGGGGGCGTCCTCGGGATCCACGATGGAGTCGATGTTGCTCTCGACCACCTCGATCGACAGGCGGACCAGGTCCACGGTCTGCCGCAGGTTGATCACGCCGGCGAGCGCCCGGGGCGCCGCGCCGAACACCGAGGCGGCCACCGCGGAGCCCCCGCCGTCGTCGGGCTGCGCGCTCTCGAGGCGGTACCAGTCGACGAAGCCCCGGATGCCGGCCTGCACGATCAGCCCGACCCAGGAGCGGTCCTCGGCGCTGAGCTCCCGGAACCACCGCATGTCGGCCTCCATCCGGGCCATGGCGGAGGTGCTCATCGCGCCCGTGGAGCGTTGGAGCGCATCGGCCGCGCGCCGGCTGGGTACGACGGGCGACGTGGAGGGCACAGATCGAGGCTAGTCGAACACCCGATCCACGTAACACCCCGGTGAAATAAGGGTTTCAGGGTCCCGAACTGCAACCAGTTCTGGTTGAATCCTTCATCGAGCCGGTTCGGTCCGGCATTTCAGGAGGGTCGGTGTCCAGCACGCCGCACGAAGTCCAGTACGTCACGCTCCACGGTCATCGACGCGCGTTCGTCAAGGCCGGCCAGGGGCCCGTCGTACTCCTCCTGCACGGTCTCGGCTGCGACCACACGACGTGGGAGCCGGTGATCGACTCGCTGGCCAAGCGCTACACCGTGATCGCGCCCGACCTGCTGGGGCACGGGCTCTCGGACAAGCCGCGCGCGGACTACAGCGTCGGCGGCTACGCCAACGGCATGCGCGACCTGCTGACGGTCCTCGGGATCGACAAGGCCACCGTGATCGGCCACAGCTTCGGCGGTGGGGTCGCGATGCAGTTCGCCTACCAGTTCCCCGAGCGCACCGAGCGGCTGATGCTGGTCGCCTCCGGCGGCCTCGGCCCCGAGGTGAGCCCGGCGATCCGCGCCATCACCACCCCCGGGTTCCACCAGGTGATGGGCCTGCTGACGCTCCCGGGGGTCCGGCACGCCGGCAAGGCGGGGCTGCGCACGCTGTCCCGGGCGCCGTGGAAGCACACCCGCGACCTCGACGAGGTCGCAGAGATCTACGACTCCTTCAAGGACCCGCACGCCCGGCATGCCATCCGGCACGTCGTCCGGGCGGTCGTCGACTGGCGTGGGCAGATCGTGACCATGGCCGACCGCGCCTACCTGACCGAGGCCATGCCGATGGCCGTCGTGTGGGGTCGCGACGACCGGGTCATCCCGGTGCGGCACGCCAGCAACGCCGCCGCCCTCGCGCCCGCGGCCCGTGTCGAGGTGATCCCGAACGCCGGCCACTTCCCGCACAAGGACCACCCGCACCGGTTCGCCAAGATCGTCCACGAGTTCATCCGCTCGACCCAGCCGGCGGCCTACAGCCGGGTGCGGTTCCGCAACCTGCTCCGCAACGGGCACGCCGGACCGGTGCGGATCGCGTCCGTCTCGGACATCACCAGCGCTCCCGCTGGTTGAGGTGCGAGGAGCGCCAGCGACGAGCCTCGAAACCACGTAGGACAAGCAGGGCGGTGACCGGTGGTCACCGCCCTGCTTCGTCTCACCGGGTTTCGACGCGCCTGTCGCGCCTTCGTTCCTCAGGCGCGGGCTTGCTCAACCCGCCTTCGCCCACGCCGCGCGCTCGTTCCTCGCGCTCGGCTGCTCAGGCGTCGACGCGCCTGTCGCGCCTTCGTTCCTCAGGCGCGGGCTTGCTCAACCCGCCTTCGCCCACGCCGCGCGCTCGTTCCTCGCGCTCGGCTGCTCAGGCGTCCCCACCCTCCTGCTTCACGCCGGCGACCGCGGTCGGGTCGTCGATGCGGTACTGCGCGAACGCCTTCTCGACCGTCTCCCGCTCGATCTCACCGGCGTCGGCGAGCGCCTGCAGCGTCTGCACGACCACCGACTGGGCGTCGATGTGGAAGTAGCGGCGGGCCGCCGGGCGGGTGTCGGCGAAGCCGAACCCGTCGGCACCGAGGACGCGGTAGTCGCCCGGCACCCAGCGTGCGATCTGCAGCGGGACGGCGCGCATGTAGTCCGAGACTGCGACGACCGGGCCCTGGGCCCCGGCCAGCTTGTCGGCGACGTACGCGGTGCGCGGCGACTCGCCCGGGTGGAGGAGGTTCCACTCCTCGGCCGCCGCGCCGTCGCGGGCCAGCTCGTTCCACGAGGTGACCGACCAGGTGTCGGCCTGCACGCCCCACTCCTCGGCGAGGATCCGGGCTGCTTCCTTGACCCACGGGAAGCCGACGCCGGAGGCGAGCAGCTGGACGCGCGGGCCCTCACCGTCGGCGGTGGAGACGCGGTGGATGCCCTTGAGGATCCCCTCGACGTCGACGCCCTCGGGCTCCGCCGGCTGCTGCACGGGCTCGTTGTAGACGGTGATGTAGAAGATGACGTCCTCACCGTGCGGGCGCGCCTCGGTGGAGCCGTACATCCGCTCGAGACCCGACTGCATGATGTGGCTGACCTCGTAGGCGAACGCCGGGTCGTAGTGCACGACCGCCGGGTTGGTCGCCGCGAGGAGCGGCGAGTGCCCGTCGGCGTGCTGCAGGCCCTCGCCGGTCAGCGTGGTGCGGCCGGCCGTGGCGCCGATCAGGAACCCGCGGGCCAGCTGGTCGGCCATCGCCCAGATCGAGTCGCCGGTGCGCTGGAACCCGAACATCGAGTAGAAGATGTAGAACGGGATCATGTGCTCGCCGTGCGTGGAGTACGCCGAGCCCGCAGCGGTCGCCGAGGCCATCGCGCCGGCCTCGGAGATGCCCTCGTGCAGCATCTGGCCCTGCTGCGACTCCTTGTAGGAGAGCAACAACTTCCGGTCGACCGACTCGTACTTCTGTCCGGCGGGGTTGTAGACCTTGGCGCTCGGGAACATCGAGTCCATGCCGAACGTGCGGTACTCGTCCGGGGCGATCGGCACGATGCGCTTGCCGATCTCCGGGTCCTTCATCCAGTCTTTCAGCAGCCGGACGACGGCCATCGTGGTCGCGATGGAGTTCTTCCCCGAGCCCTGCTTGAGCTCGGAGTAGACGCTGTCGCCGGGGAGCTGGAGGCTCTTGGCCCGCACCACGCGCCGCGGCACCGAGCCGCCGAGCGCCTTGCGCCGCTCCATCATGTACTCGATCTCGGGAGCCTTCTCGCCGGGGTGGAAGAACGGCGCGGCGCCGGTCTCCTCGTAGGAGCGCTCGAGGTCGCGGTCGGAGATCGGCAGGTAGAGGCGGTCCCGGAACTTCTTGAGGTCGTCCTGGGTCAGCTTCTTCATCTGGTGGGTGGCGTTCTTGCCCTCGAGGGCGTCGATCGTCCAGCCCTTGATGGTCTTGGCCAGGATCACCGTCGGCTGGCCGACGTGCTTGCTGGCCGCGTCGAACGCGGCGTACACCTTGCGGTAGTCGTGGCCGCCGCGCGGGAGCTTGCGGATCTGCTCGTCGCTCATGTGCTCGACCATCTTGCGCAGCCGCGGGTCACCCCCGAAGAAGTTGTCGCGGATGTAGTCGCCGGTCTCGACGGAGTAGGTCTGGAAGGCGCCGTCGGGGGTGTTGTTCATCCGGTTGACGAGCACGCCGTCGACGTCGCGGGCGAGCAGCTGGTCCCACTCGCGGCCCCAGACGACCTTGATGACGTTCCAGCCGGCGCCGCGGAAGTTGGCCTCCAGCTCCTGGATGATCTTGCCGTTGCCGGTGACCGGGCCGTCGAGCTGCTGCAGGTTGCAGTTGATGACCCAGGTGAGGTTGTCGAGCTCCTCGCGCGCGGCGATCCGGATGGCGCCCAGCGACTCGGGCTCGGCCATCTCGCCGTCGCCGAGGAAGGCCCAGACGTGCTGCTGGCTGGTGTCCTTGACGCCCCGGTTGTGCAGGTAGCGGTTGAACCGGGCCTGGTAGATCGAGTTGATGCCGGTCAGGCCCATCGAGACCGTCGGGAACTCCCAGAAGTCCGACATCAGCCGGGGGTGGGGGTACGACGGGAGGCCGGCGCCGGGCCCGTGCTGGACCTCCTGGCGGAACCGGTAGAGCTGCTCCTCGTCGAGGCGGCCCTCGAGGAACGCGCGGGAGTAGACGCCGGGGGAGGCGTGGCCCTGGATGTAGATCTGGTCGCCGCCGCCGGGGGCGTCCTTGCCCTTGAAGAAGTGGTTGAAGCCGACCTCGTAGAGGCTGGCCGAGGACTGGTAGGTGGCGATGTGGCCGCCGACCTCGAGGCCCTTGCGGTTGGCGCTGGACACCATGACGGCGGCGTTCCAGCGGATGAAGGCGCGGATCCGCCGCTCGATCTCCTCGTCGCCGGGGAACCACGGCTCGCGCTCGGGCGGGATCGTGTTGATGTAGTCGGTGCTGCGCAGCGCGGGCACGCCCACCTGGGTCTCCCGGGCGCGCTCGAGGAGCCGCAGCATGACGTAGCGGGCACGCTCGCGGCCGCGCTCGTCGACGAGGGAGTCGAAGGAGTCGATCCAGTCCTGCGTCTCGTCGGGGTCGATGTCGGGCAGCTGGGTGGGCAGACCCTCGTGGATCACCGAGGGGATGGAGCCGCTCCGCTGGGTGTCGGAGCCCGTGTCAGAGCCAGTGCCTGAACCAGTGGTGGAGTCTTCGGTCACCGTCTCATCGTTGCACGCGTGCCGAGCACACGAAATTTACCCGGCGGTAGGTCCGTCAGTCGGGCGGCGTACACCCCTGGGACAGGGGGTCGGGGCGGCTCCGGCAGCGTTTCGGTTCTCAACATCCTTCGGACACGGGTTGCGTCGGGGCACCACATCCGCTGGACTACTCCACACCTTGCGACAATGCCACCCGGGAGCCGGGTGGCTGATCCGACGCGACTGGAGGATTCAGTGAGTTCGACCGCGGGTGGCGGGTCCACCCAGACTGATGGACCTGCTGCCGGTCCTGCGGACCGGCTGGGCTTCAAGCCCGGCATGGTCATCCAGGAGCTGGGCTGGGACAACGACACCGACGACGGACTCCGCGTCGCGATCGAGGACCACATCGACGCCGACATGGTCGACGGCGACTACGGCAACGTCGTCGACGCGGTGCTGCTCTGGTGGCGCGCCGAGGACGGCGACCTGGTCGACGGCCTGGTCGACGCGCTGACCGACCTGGTGGGAGGGGGCGCCATCTGGCTGCTCACCCCCAAGGTGGGTCGCCCCAACTCCGTGGACGCCGCCGACATCGCCGAGGCCGCTCCGATCGCGGGCCTGTCCCAGACCACGACGGCGGCCGTGAGCAAGGACTGGCAGGCCACCCGCCTGGTGGCCCCGAAGACGCCTGCCTGACCTCACGGCTCGTAACGCCGGGGGGCTCGCGCAGTTAGGAGCAGCGTGATCCGACAAGTCCTCGGCAGGGCGGCAGCCGCCGGCACCAGCCTCAAGGTCCTCACCGAAGCCGGGATCATCCGGCCCTACTCGCCGGTGGTGCTGGCCGGGATGGCCCGCGCGCTGCGCCAGTGGGGGACGGGTCCGGCGGGCGGTTTCACAGCGCTCGCCATCCGGGCGCCCCACCAGGAGGGTCTCGTCGACGAGCTGGGCTCGCTGACGTTCGGGGAGCTGCACCGGCGCTCCAACAGCCTGGCCCGGGCCCTCGCCGAGCGCGGCGTCTCCGAGGGCGACGGCGTGGCGGTGATGTGCCGCAACCACCGCGGCTTCGTCGACGCCAGCGTCGCCGCGGCCAAGCTCGGCGCCGACATCCTCTACCTCAACACCGCCTTCGCCGGGCCCCAGCTCGTCGAGGTCCTCGAGCGCGAGAAGCCCATCGCGGTGATCCACGACCAGGAGTTCACCGAGCTCCTCGACGGGGCCGACATGCAGCACCGGATCGTGGCGTGGACCGACGGCGACGTCGACGCCGAGACGCTCGAGGACCTCATCGATGCGCACCCCGGGGACGACCTCGAGCCGCCCGAGCGGCACTCCCGCGTCGTGATCCTCACCTCCGGCACGACCGGCACGCCCAAGGGCGCGCCCCGCAACGAGGCGGGCATCGAGGCGGCCGTCTCCCTGCTCTCGCGGATGCCGTTGCGCCACGGCTGGCGCACCCACATCGCGGCGCCGCTGTTCCACACCTGGGGCTTCGCCCACCTCGCGATGGCCATGCTGCTCGGCTCCACGGTGGTGCTGCGACGCCGCTTCGACCCGGAGGAGTGCCTGCGGGTGACCGAGGCGGAGCGATGCGACTCGCTCGCCGTCATCCCCGTGATGCTGCAGCGGATCATGGCGCTGCCGGAGGACACGCTGCAGAAGCACGACCTCTCCCGGGTCAAGGTCGTCGCGGCCTCTGGCTCGGCACTTCCCGGCGACCTCGCACTGGACTGGATGGACCACTTCGGCGACAACCTCTACAACATCTACGGGTCGACCGAGGTCGCCTACGCCTCGATCGCCACACCGGTCGACCTGCGCGAGGCCCCGTCGTCCGCCGGCCGGCCGCCGTGGGCGACCACCGTCAAAATTCTCGACCCCGACGGCAAGGAGCTGCCGCGCGGCGAGGCCGGCCGGATCTTCGTCGGCAACGGGCTGCTCTTCGAGGGCTACACCGGCGGCGGCCACAAGGAGGTCGTCGACGGGCTGATGTCCAGCGGCGACGTCGGCCGGATCGGCGACGACGGTCGCCTCTACGTCGAGGGCCGCGACGACGAGATGATCGTCTCCGGCGGCGAGAACGTCTTCCCCAAGGAGGTCGAGGACTGCCTGGCCCGGCACGATGCGGTGGCCGAGGTGGCCGCGATCGGCGTGGACGACGACGACTACGGCAAACGGCTGCGCGCGTTCGTCTCGCTCAAGGACGGCGGCTCGGTGAGCGAGGACGACCTCAAGGCGTGGGTGAAGAAGAACCTCGCCCGCTACAAGGTGCCGCGCGACATCGTGTTCCTCGACGAGCTGCCCCGCAACGCGACCGGCAAGGTGCTCAAGAAGGACCTGGTCCAGCACGACTGACCGGCGTACCGCCCGATCGGTGGCCTCCGGCGTGGGTTTGTCGGAGGCGGGTGCAAGGATGGCGGCATCATGAGTGAGCTCTCCCCGGGCGGACCGGCGCCCGACTTCACCCTGCGCGACCAGTTCGGGCAGGACGTGTCGCTGTCCTCGTTCCGCGGCCGCAAGGCGGTCGCGCTCGTGTTCTACCCCTACGCCTTCTCCGGCGTCTGCCAGGGCGAGATGGCCCAGATCCGCGACCGGCTCGCGGAGTTCATGACCTTCGACACCGAGATCCTCGGCATCTCCTGCGACCCCGTCTACTCGCTGCGGGCCTTCGCCGACCAGGACGGCCTGAACTTCCCGCTGCTCTCGGACTTCTGGCCGCACGGCGAGGTCTGCCGCGCCTACGGCGTCCTCGACGAGAAGAAGGGCTGCGCCCGGAGGTCGTCGTACGTCGTCGACAAGGAGGGCGTGGTCCGCTGGGCGGTGCACAACGCGATGCCCGAGGGACGCGACCTCGACGAGCACCTCAAGCAGCTGCTGGCGGCCGCCTAGCCTGGGATGACCCGGCGGTCGTGCCGGTCTGGACAATTTGCGGCGATCTTCAACGACTTGCCCCGATTTCGCTGACACGGTTTGGCCGGCGGCCGTAGTGTTGATCTCGTCGAACCGCTGGTGACCCGAGACGCCAGCGGTTCGACTCATTTCGGCACCTGGTCCCGTGTTCGCGGGCCCGGCTCTCGCTCGCTACTCTGTGCGGGCTTCGAGGGCGTATAGCTCAGCGGTAGAGCGGTCGGCTTACACCCGGCTGGTCGGGGGTTCGATCCCCTCTGCGCCCACTCCTGCCCTCGGCACCTGCGCGTGCCGTGCCCCTTCTTGGGTATGTCCCTGCCGACACCCCATCCGCCCGCCCGGCGGTGACGAATGGCCTGTGGCGCGCCTCACACCGGGGCCGCCGTACCCATCGGAGGGCACGAATGAGTGACACGAGCAGAAGGAAGTTCCTCGCAGCGGCCGGCGCAGGAGCCGCGGCCGCAGGCACCGTCGCGGTGACGGCGGGCTCCGCGCGCGCGGCCACGGCGCACCGCAGCCCGGACAGCGCGCGCGAGAGCGTCGTCGCTTACGTCAGCGACCACACGTCCGGTGAGCTGCGGCTCCTGGTCGGCGAGCGCGAGGTGGTCGTCCACGACCGCGACCTCGTCACCCGCATCCTCAACGCGGCGGGAGGCAAGTGACATGTCTTCCCACCGCGAAGCACCCGAGATCTCCAAGGACCCCGTGGCGGACGGGACCGACGTCTATGCCTTCGTCAGCCCGGAGGACCCCAGCACGGTCACCCTGATCGCGAACTTCATCCCGCTCCAGAAGCCCGATGGCGGACCGAACTTCTACGAGTTCGGTGACGACGTGCGCTACGAGATCCACGTGTCCAACCGGGGGAAGGCCGAGCCCGACGTGACCTACCGGTTCAAGTTCCACACGGTGGTCCGCAACGCCAAGACCTTCCTCTACAACACCGGACCGATCAACGACATCTCGGACAAGACGTGGAACCGTCCGCAGTTCTACTCCGTCACCCGGATCCGCGACGGCAAGGAAAAGGTGCTCGCCAGCGGGCTGCGCTGCCCGCCGGTGAACGTCGGCAAGAGGAGCACCCCGGACTACGCGAAGCTCTCCTCGCAGGCGGTCCACTCGCTGACGGGCAAGCGCAAGGTCTTCGCCGGGCAACGGGCGGACGCCTTCCACGTCGACCTCGGCAGCGTCTTCGACCTCGGCGCGCTGCGTCCCTTCAACGAGGCGCACGTGATCTCCATGCCGGAGATGAACGGCGTCAACTCGGTGCAGTCCTACAACGTGCACACGATCGCGATCCAGGTGCCGATCAAGGAGATCACCCGCGACCGGTCGCGGCCGACCGATCCCATGGCCCCCAAGGCCGTCGTCGGGGTGTGGGCGACCGCCAGCCGGCGTACGTCGCGCATCTTCGATCCGCAGAGCGGTTCCTACGTCGGGCACGGCCCCTGGAAGCAGGTGTCGCGGCTCGGCAACCCGCTGTTCAACGAGGTCCTCGTCCCGATGGCCGAGAAGGACCGGTGGAACGCCCGCGCGCCCCAGGGCGACTCGCGGTACGCGAGGTACGTCGACAAGCCCGAGCTCGCCGCCCTGCTGCCGGTGCTCTATCCCGGGGTCTTCCCGCACCTCGCGGCGTACACGAAGCCGCGCGCGGACCTGAACGCGATCCTGCTCACCGGGATCCCGAAGGGAGTCGTCGACGGCTTCCAGAACTACACGGGCCCGGTCGAGGCGGACCTGCTGAGGCTGAACGTGGCCATCCCTCCCTCGGACAACCCGAACGACCTCGGTCTCGTGGCCGGGGATGCGGCCGGCTTCCCCAACGGGCGGCGACTCAACGACGACGTGGTGACGATCGAGCTGCGCGCAGTGGCGGGCCTGACGATCCCGCTGGTGGATGCGTCGTACACGCCCGACGCCGCCGCGAGCGCCGTCCAGGACGGGACCAGCAACACCAATGCCGCGGTGACCGACCGGTTCCCCTACCTGGGGCTGCCGGGCGGTGGCTACCAGACCCAGCCCGGCACGACGCAGGCGTCATGACGGCCCCGGTGGTCGAGAACGCCTGGGCGGGGCAGGGGTCGGTGCTGCTGGACATCGGCGGTGACGTCGGGGCGCTGGTGGTCGCGATGCCTGCCGCGCTCGTCGGTGAGGAGGTCGAGATCGAACGGGTCGGGGTGGTCCAGCACGAGCACGGGCGCGGGCATGAGCATGGGCATGGTCACGAGCACTCGGGCCACCACGCTCACCGCCCGCACGTCGCGGTGGTGAGCCGGCCGGTGGCCGGCGGACAGCTGCCGTCGCTGGTGTTCCCGGAGCTCGTGGAGGGCCGGTACGCGCTCTACGACAAGGGCTCCTCGCTGGTGCGCATGTCCGTCGACGTCCGGGGTGGTGAGGTGACCACGGCGGACTGGCCGGCGTGATCCCACCACCCTTGTTGAGCTGGGCCGGATTCAGTGTCCAGCTGGGCCGAAATAGGTGAATCCGGCCCAGCGCAAGACCGAATCCGGCCCAGCTCAACGGATGGATTGGGAGCGGGGTGATGTGCTCTAGCCTGCCCGGGTGGACGCTGCCGACCTCGACCTCGTGACCGCGGTGCGGCAGGCGCTGGGCGGCACCGGGGACCCGGAGCGGGCGGCGGCGCAGCAGCGGTACATGAAGTCCGAGATGCCGTTCCACGGGATCAGCGCGCCCCAGCTCAAGGCGCTGCTCAGGCCGCTGCTGGCGACGTACTCGCCCGCGTCGCGTGCGGAGTGGGAGACGACGGTGCGGGCCCTGTGGGACGGGGCCACGCACCGGGAGGAGAGGTACGCCGCGCTGGCGCTGGCCGAGCACCGCCGGGCCCGGGAGTGGCGCGACCCCGACCTGGTCCCGCTCGTGGAGCACCTGGTGGTGACCGGCGCCTGGTGGGACCTCGTCGACGACGTCGCGGTGCACCTCGCCGGCGTCGTGCTCGCCCGGCACCCGGACGAGACGGCCCCGGTCGTGCGGGCCTGGGCGACCGACGACGACCTGTGGCTGCGGCGTACGGCCGTCATCTGCCAGCTGGGGCGCCGCGACGAGACGGACCGCGACCTGCTGCGGCACGCGGTCGAGGCGAACGTCGACGACCGGTCGTTCTGGTTGCGCAAGGCCATCGGCTGGGCGTTGCGTGACCTGGCCCGCACCGACCCGGACTGGGTGCGCGCCGAGGTGGACCGGCTCGACGGCCGGCTCTCGGGCCTGTCGCGGCGCGAGGCGCTCAAGCACCTGTCCTGAGGTGGTGAGAGCCCTCTCATCGCGGGCTCACGGCCGGCTCACCACCGCCCGGCAGCGTGCTCCTCGACAGCACACGAGGGCCTCGGCCCGGACGAGAGGACACACCATGAACAAGCTGCTGACGATCGGGTCGCTGGGCATCGCCGGGCTCTTCACCGCCGGGGTGGTCGCCACCGCGGCGCCGACGGCGTTCGCGCACGGGGGCGACGACTCGTCCTCGGTCGTGCGCACCGCGGACGACCGGGGCCGTGACCACGCCGAGGACGGGCCGCACCACGGTGGCAGGCACCACGAGGCACGGGACGACCACGGCCGCCACCACCACGGCGGGCGCCACCACGAGGCGGGGGACGACCACGGCCGCCACCACGACGGTGGGGACGACCACGGTGGGCACGGCCACGGCTCGGACGACTGATCCCGCCACCGCTCCACCCGACAGGGCCCCGCGACGACCGCGGGGCCCTCGTCGTGCGCGCCAGGCCGCGGGAATCAGCTGGTGAAGCGGTAGCCCATGCCACGGACCGTCTCGATCGAGCCGGCACCGAACTTGCGACGCAGGTAGCCGACGTACACGTCAACGACGTTCGACCCGGGGTCGAAGTCGAAGCCCCACACCTGGTCCAGCAGCTGCTCGCGGGAGAGCACCTGCCCGGCGTTGAGCATGAAGATCTCCGCGAGCGCGAACTCCCGCGCGGACAGGTCGACCTGCCGGCCGTCGACGGTCGCGCGCCGCGTGCGCAGGTCCAGCCGCACGCCGCCGGCCTCGAGGGCGTCGTCGCGGGGTACGCCGTCGGCCGCGCCCGGCGCGCGCAGCCGCAACCGGACCCGGGCCAGCAGCTCGGCGAACCGGAACGGCTTCGGCATGTAGTCGTCGGCGCCGCCCTCGAGCGCGGAGACCGTGTCGGTCACCGAGTCCCGTGCCGTCAGCACGACCACGGGCACCGTGGATCCCTGGGCGCGCAGGTGCTCCAGCACCGCGAACCCGTCCATGCCCGGGAGCCCGATGTCGAGGACGACCAGGTCGTGGTTGCCGCTCAGCGCCTCGTCGAGGCCCTCGCGGCCGTCGCCGACGACAGTGGCGAGGTGGCCGTCGGCGCGCAGGCCCTTGGCGACGAACGACGCGATCCGCGCCTCGTCCTCGACGATCAGGATGCGTGCCACGGTGCCTCCTCGCTCTCGGGGCCGGCCACGGGCAGCGTGACCACGAAGCGGGCACCCGGTGGGGCGGCGTCCTCGACCCGGACCGTGCCGCCGTGCGCCTCGACGATGGCCGAGACGATGGACAGCCCGAGGCCGAAGCCCTCGTCACCCTCGGGCACCGCGCTGCGGCCGAACCGCTCGAAGATCCGCTCCCGGTCGGCGGGCGGGACGCCCGGACCGGTGTCGCGCACCCAGATCTTGGCGACGCCGCCGTCGTACGACGACCCGATGGCCACCTCGTCGCCCGGTGCGGTGTGCTTCACGGCGTTGTCGGCGAGCTGGAGCACCGCCTGGGTGATCCGCTGCTCGTCGACCACGACCTTGACGTCGGCGACGCCGTCGAGCCGCCAGTCCCGGTCGCCGAGCCCGCGGGCCTTGGCGAGGAGGTCCTCGGTGAGGCGGGACAGGTCCGCGGGCCGGGTCGCCACGAAGTCCGGACGATCGCTCTTCGCCAGCAGGATCAGGTCACCGACCAGCCGCGACATCCGGTCGACCTCCTCGAGCAGCAGCTCACGGGTCTCCGCCACCTCAGCGGGACTGCCGCTGTCGAGCAGCTCGAGGTGGCCGCGCAGCACGGTCAGCGGCGTCTTGAGCTCGTGGCCGGCGTCGTCGAGGAACTCCCGCTGCCCGACGAACGCCGCCTCGAGCCGCTCCAGCATGCCGTTGACGGTCCGGGTGAGGGCGGTGATGTCGTCGTTGCCCCGCACCGGCAGCCGCCGGGACAGGTCGGTCTCCCCGATCTCCTCGGTCGTCTCGCGCAATGTGCGCAAGGGGGCGAGCAGGCGACCCGAAAGCCAGCCCGCGAACGCCGTGACGAGCAGCAGCGAGAGCAGGGCGACGATCGCGTAGGTCCGCATCGTCGCCATCAGGTCGGCCTGGGCCTTCTCGAGGTAGGTCACCACCACGAGCGCCCCGGTCGACCCGGGGTCCTCCACGGTCTGGACGGTGACCAGCGCGTCGCCGTACGACGGGACCTGCACGTGCACGGTGCCGTTGCGGCCGACCAGGGGAGCGACCGTGTCGCGGAAGGCGCGGCTGTCCAGGTAGGCCTCGTCGGTGCCGGAGGCGCTGACGTAGCGGGGCTCACCGCCGAGCCAGGCGACCAGGATCTCGTTCTCGTCGGGGACCTTGCGCTCGAGGAAGCCGCGCAGCAGCGGCTTCGCGCCGGCGTACGGCTGCTGCGTCGCGGGATCGACCCCGGACTCCTGGAGTGCGGTGAGCTCGGCGATCTCGTGGTCGACCTGGGCGTACATGCGCTCATCGATGCGCTGGGACTCGATGACGTAGACGATCGCCCCCGCCGCGGTGAGCGTGATCAGCACGAGCAGGGCGACGGCGGCGGTGATCCGGGTGCGCACCGAGACGCCCGACCGTGCCGGTCGGACGTCGGGGCGGGGTGCGGGCGGCTCAGCCGTGGCCACCACCGCCGGAGTCGTCGGAGCCACCTGAGCCGCCCGAGTCGTCGGAGCCACCTGAGGTGTGCGAGTCGCCGGAGCCGCCGTGCCCGCCACCGTCGTCACCGGTCCCGTCGTCGCCGCCGTGCCCACCGCGGTCGTCCCTCTTGTCGGCACCCCGGTCGCCACCGTGCCCGCCGAAGTGCCCGCCACCGTGGTCGTCCCCGAGGTCGTCGAGACTGGGCGTCACGACCTCCGGGCCGTCGTGGGAGTCGTCCGCAGAGGGATGGCCGGACGGGCTCCGGTCGTCGTGGGGCGAGGCGGAGCGGGTGGGGGAGTCGCGGATGACGATGGTCTCCCGCGGTCCGGGGTCGTCGGCGCCGGACGCGGCCAGCGACCCGGCCACGAAGGCTCCCAGCGGGAGGACGAGGCCGAGCGTGACCAGGATCTTCGCCAGCGTGCTCATACCAGCCACGATCCTGCCCCATCGTGGGTCCGGCGTGAGAGCACGATGAGAGGACTCTCATCGAGATCAGGCAGGTCCGGCAGGGGGCCGGCGACCAACCGAGGACCGACGTGGGCGTGGCTAGAGTGGCGGCGATCACGTCCGGACGCAGGAGGCAGCATGATCGTCCCGTTCAGTGTTTCCGACTTCATCGACCGCGCCGTGCAGGTCTACGGCGAACGCGTCGGCGTCGTCGACGAGCCCGCCCAGCCGGCCGCGCCGCTCGGCGGCGGGTCCGTGACGTACGCCGAGATCGGGGCCCTGGCCCGCCGCCAGGCGGCGAAGCTCGACGAGCTGGGCATCGGGTTCGGCGACCGGGTCGCGATCGTGAGCCACAACAGTGCGCGGTTGCTGACGTCGTTCTTCGGGGTGACGGGCTTCGGGCGGGTGCTGGTGCCGGTGAACTTCCGGCTGCGCCCCGACGAGGTGCGCTACATCGTCCAGCACTCGGGCGCCCGGGTGCTGCTGGTCGACCCCGAGCTGGACGAGGAGCTGGCGGACGTCACCGCCGAGCACCGCTTCGTGCTGGGGCAGGACGACGACCTGTTCGCGCCGGAGGGCAGCGAGCCGCGGCCGTGGGAGCCGGACGAGAACGCGACGGCCTGCATCAACTACACGTCGGGGACCACCGCGCGCCCCAAGGGCGTGCAGATCACCCATCGCAACATCTGGGTCAACGCCGTGACCTTCGGGCTGCACGCCGGGGTCACCGACCGGGACGTCTACCTGCACACGCTGCCGATGTTCCACGCCAACGGGTGGGGGATGCCGTTCACGATGACCGGCCTGGGCGCCAAGCAGGTCGTCATCCGCAAGATCGACGGCGCCGAGATCCTCCGTCGTGTCGAGCAGCACGGGGTGACCGTGATGTGCGCCGCCCCCGCCGTGGCCGCTGCCGTGCTCGAGGCCGCGCAGACCTGGGAGGGCGAGATCCCGGGTCGCGACCGGGTCCGCATCATCATGGCCGGGGCGCCCCCGCCGACGAAGACCGTGGCGCGCGTCGAGGAGGAGCTCGGCTGGGAGTTCATCCAGATCTACGGCCTGACCGAGACCTCACCGCTCCTGACGGTCAACCGGACCCGGGCCGAGTGGGACCACCTCTCCGCCGAGGAGCGGGCCGGCCGGCTCACCCGCGCGGGCGTCCCGGCGATCGGCGTACGCCTCGACATCGGCGGGCCGGGGGAGCACGAGGGCGAGGTGCTGGCCCGGTCCAACGTGGTGCTCGAGGGCTACTGGGACCAGCCCGAGGAGTCCGCGCGGGCGCTCGAGGGCGGCTGGTTCCACACCGGCGACGGGGGTGTCATCGGCGACGACGGCTACCTGACGATCCAGGACCGCAAGAAGGACGTCATCATCACCGGCGGGGAGAACGTCTCGTCGATCGAGGTGGAGGACGTGCTGTTCTCGCACCCCGACGTGGCCGAGGTGGCCGTGATCGGGGTGCCGAGCGAGAAGTGGGGCGAGACCATCAAGGCGCTGGTCGTGCTCGCCGAGGGGTCGACGGTCACCGAGGCCGAGCTGATCGCGTGGTGCAAGCAGCGGGCGGCCGGCTACAAGGCGCCGACGTCGATCGAGTTCCGCGAGGTGCTGGCCCGCACCGCCACCGGCAAGCTGCAGAAGTTCAAGCTGCGCGCGCCGTACTGGGAGGGCCGCGACCGGCAGGTCAACTAGCGGCGTCGCGGCCCGGCTGCACGTCGAGGACGACCTCGAACTCCAGCAGGTCCGCGCCGGAGGCGACCGGCTTCGCGCGCTCGCCGGCGTGGGCCTGGCGGGCGTCGCCGTCGCGCCAGGCGAGGAACGAGTCCTCGTCCTCCCAGTGCGTGACCACGAAGTAGCGCTCGTCGCCCTTGACCGGCCGGAGCAGCTGGAAGCCGAGGAACCCCGCGGCCTCGTCGATCGTGTGGGCCCGGGCGGCGAAGCGGCGCTCGAGCTCCTCGTGGGCCTGCGGCGGGACGGAGATGGCGTTGATCTTCACGACGGACATGTCTCGACCCTAGGCCGAGGCCGTGAAGCTGCGACGGGTCGGCGTCGTATGGCGTGAAGCTGCGACGGGTCGGCGTCGTCTGGCGTGAAGCTGCGACAGGTCGGCGATAGCCTCGCCGCATGCCGAAGCTCAGCGACGTCGTCGACCTGCTCCACGGGTGGTACCCGCCGGCGACGGCGGACGGGTGGGACGCGGTGGGGCTCGTGTACGGCGACCCGGGGGCGGACGTCGGCAAGGTGATGTTCGCCGTCGACCCGACGCTCGAGGTGGCGCGGGAGGCGGCCGCGTGGGACGCCGACCTGCTCGTGGTCCACCACCCGCTGTTCCTCAAGCCGGTGCACGGGTTCGCCGCGACCACGCCCAAGGGGCGCACCCTCGCCACGCTCGCAGGCGCCGGGTGCGCGCTGCTGACGGCCCACACCAACGCCGACCGGGCGGTGGGTGGCGTCTCCGAGGCGCTGGCCACCGCGCTCGGGCTGACCGACCTCGCGCCGCTGGCGGCCAGCGGGGACGGGCCCCAGGACAAGCTGACGGTCTACGTCCCCGTCGCGGAGGCCGACCGGGTCCGGGCCGCGCTGGCCGACGCCGGTGCGGGGCGGATCGGCGACTACGACCAGGCGTCGTTCTCCACCCCCGGCGAGGGCCGCTTCCGCCCCCTCGAGGGCGCCGCACCGACGATCGGGTCCGTGGGCACCGCCGAGGTCGTCGACGAGGTGCGGGTCGAGGTGGTGCTGCCGCGCGGACGGCGTACGCCGGTCGTGGCCGCGATGCTCGCGGTGCACCCGTACGAGGAGCCGGCGTACGACGTTGTGGAGCTCGCCGACCCCGGGACCGCCCCGACCGGCGCGGGACGGATCGGGACCGTCGCCGAGACGACCCTGCGTGGCTTCGCCGGGACCGTGGCCGGCGCGCTGCCCGCCACCGCCCACGGCGTGCGGGTGGCCGGGGACCCCGACCGCGTCGTCCGCCGGGTCGCGGTGTGCGGCGGAGCCGGCGACTTCCTGCTCGACACGGTGCTGAGGACCGACGCCGACGTCTACGTCACCAGCGACCTGCGGCACCACCCGGCGGGGGAGTTCCTCGAGAAGGACGGCCCCGCCCTCGTCGACGTCGCGCACTGGGCGGCGGAGTGGACCTGGCTGCCGGTGGTCCGGACGCGGCTCGACGAGGCGCTGGGCGATACGGTGGAGACCCGGGTCAGCACGCAGTGCACGGACCCGTGGACCTTCCGCACCTGACCGACCCCGACCGAGGAGCCCACGCTGAAAGCCGACCCCTTCGCCCAACTGAAGCTGCTCGACGTCCAGGGCCTCGACCTGCGCGCCGACCAGCTGCGCCACCAGCGGGCGAACCTGCCGGAGCTCGCCGAGACGGCCACGCTCCAGGCGAGCCGCACGACCCTGGACAACCAGGCGCGCGACGCCCGGATCGTGGTGGACGACCTGACCGCCGAGCAGAAGAAGGTCGACGCCGACGTCGAGCAGGTCAAGGCCCGTCGCGTGCGGGACCGCGACCGCATGGACAAGGGGCTGATCACCAACCCCAAGGACCTCGAGCGGATGCAGCACGAGCTCGTCTCGCTGGACCGGCGGATCGCCTCGCTCGAGGACGACGAGCTCGAGGTGATGGCCCGCCTCGAGGACGCCCAGCGCTCGCTCGACGAGCTGGCCGAGCAGGTCGACGCCGCCGATGCCCGGCTGGCCACGCTCGCTGCCGCCCGGGACGAGAAGCTGGCCGAGATCGACGCCCTGCTGAGCCAGGTGGCCGCCGAGCGTGCGACCGCGGCCGAGGGGATGCCGGCGGACCTGATGGCGCTCTACGAGAAGCTGCGCACCCAGAAGGGTGGCGTCGGCGCGGCCGCGCTGCACCAGCGCCGCTGCACCGGCTGCCAGCTGGGGATCGACACCGCGGAGCTCGCCGTCATCAAGAGGGCGCCCAGCGACGAGGTCGTCCGCTGCGAGGAGTGCTCGCGGATCCTGGTCCGCACCCCCGAGTCGGGGCTGTGAGGGGACCGGCGCAGTGACCCACCGCGCCGTCCTCATCGAGGCCGACGGCGGCTCCCGAGGCAACCCCGGGCCCGCGGCGTACGGCGTCGTGCTCAAGGACGCCGACACCGGCGAGGTGATCGCCGAGGAGGGCACCACGATCGGGTTCGCGACCAACAACGTCGCGGAGTACTCCGGCCTGATCGCCGGGCTGCGCCTGGCGCAGGAGCACGCCCCCGAGGCCGAGGTCGAGGTCCGGATGGACTCCAAGCTCGTCGTCGAGCAGATGTCGGGTCGCTGGCAGGTCAAGCACCCGGACATGAAGCCGCTCGCCAGGGAGGCGAGCCGGCTCGCGCCGTTCGGGACGACGTACACCTGGGTGCCGCGGGCGCAGAACTCCTACGCCGACCGGCTCGCCAACGAGGCCCTCGACGGGACCCGCAGCGGCGTCACCGTCGTGGGGGAGAACCCGTCGGCGGAGTCGCTGATCGAGGAGATCGAGAACCCCCAGGAGACACCCACGCGCGGCTGGTCGGCACCGTCGGGCGAGCCGACCACGGTGATCCTGGTGCGCCACGGCGTCACCGCCCACACCCTCGAGAAGCGGTTCTCGGGTGGCCTCGCGAGCGCCAACCCCGGGCTCAGCGACGAGGGGCGGGACCAGGCCCGGGCGGTCGCCGACTGGCTGGCCCCGCTGGCCGACGCCGTCGACGCGGTGGTCTCCTCGCCGGTCCGACGCACGCTCGAGACCGCGGAGATCGTGGCCGAGCGGCTGGGCCGCACGGTGGAGGTCGAGCACGGCTTCGCGGAGATGGAGTTCGGCGCCTGGGACGGCAAGACGTTCGCCGAGGTCGGCGAGCAGCACCCCGAGGCGCTCGACGCGTGGCTCGGCTCGCTGGACGTCGCGCCGGGTGGCGGCGAGTCGTTCCGGGTCGTGGAGAAGCGCGTGCTGGACGGCCTGCAGCGGCTGCTCGACCAGCACGGCGGCAAGACCGTGGTCGTGGTCAGCCACGTGACGCCGATCAAGACCCTGGTCGCGCACACCGTCGACGCCCCGCTGTCCGCGGTGTTCCGGATGGAGCTCTCGCCGGCGTCGGTGACGGTGCTGTCGTTCTTCCGCGGCGGCCGGGACGGGTCCGAGGAGCGCGCGTCGCTGCGGATGTACAACGCGCTCCCGCCGGGGAACGACGTGTTCGGCGCGGGCGGTCGCTGGTAGCGGTCGCGGGGCTGCGGCCGGTCGGTCCGGCTGGCGGTGAGCTGGCCACCGTTGTTGTGTCGGGATCGGTGGCTGACTCACCGCCCGGGTGCGGGCGGGTGGGCTGGCGGTGAGCTGGCCACCGATGTTGAGTCGGGATCAGTGGCTGACTCACCGCCCGGGCCCGGGTGCGTGGGCTGGCGGTGAGCTGGCCACCGTTCTGCCGTCGGAATCGGAGGCTGACTCACCGCCCGCCCCGGGCCGATCAGATCTCGCTGACCACCACGTCGAGCTGCGTGCCCTTGCGGGTCGGCTCACCTGTCTCGACCTTCCAGCCGAGCTCGCCGAGGAGGTCGGCCAGCCCGCCGGGCGTGCGCGGGGTGCCGCCGTGCTCGAGCACCGCCCGCACGATGCGGCCCTTGGTCGCCTTGTTGAAGTGGCTGACCACCTGCCGCCTGCCGTCGACCTCGTGCAGGACCCGGACGGTCGCCACCCGCGGCGCGAGGTCGGCCGGCGGCCGCCAGAACGCGGCGTACGTGCTGGACCGCAGGTCGACGAGCAGGCCGCCCCCGATGGCCTCGGTGACCGCCGGGCCGAGCGCCTCGCGCCAGGTGCCGGCGACCGCGCCGAGCCCGGGGAGGGTCGTGTCGCCGGAGAGGCGGTACGCCGGGATCCGGTCGGCGGGCCGGACCAGTCCGAAGAGGGACGAGGTGACGGCGAGCCGGGAGCCGGCGCGCCGCTTGGCGGCCGCCGACAGGGTGGCGACGTCGAGCGCGTCGTACAGCACGCCGGAGTAGATCCGGTCCGCCCGGGCGGTCGGCGCGGTGCGCAGCGCGGCATTCATCTCGACCAGGTCGGCCTGCGTCCCGCCGAGCCCGAGCGTGCGCGCGGCGAGGGCGGGGTCGCCGGAGCAGAGGTCGACCAGCGCGTCCAGCACCGCCTCGCGGGCCGGGGTCAGCGAGGGGAAGGACAGGCTGGCGAGGTCGAGCGGCTTGCCGCGCGACGGCGCGGACTTGCCCTCGCTCGGGGGGAGCACGATGAGCACGGGTCAAGGCTAGGGTGCCTGCCATGCCGAGCAACCGAGTGGTGCGCGTCCGGTCCACCGACGAGGGCGTCGCGGCGCAGAGCCTGCGCGCCGGGATCCGGCGCATCCAGGAGGAGCTGGGTGTGTCGCCCCGCTTCCCCGACGAGGTCGAGCAGGCTGCGGCCCGCGCGGCGGACCGGCCCCGGATGCCCGACCTGGACCGGACCGACATCCCGTTCGTGACCATCGACCCGCCGGGCTCCATGGACCTCGACCAGGCGCTGCACCTGGAGCGCGACGGCGACGGCTACGTCGTGCACTACGCGATCGCGGACGTGGCGGCGTTCGTGACCCCCGGTGACCCGGTCGACGTCGAGGCGCACCGCCGCGGCGAGACGTTGTACGGCGCGGACTCGCGGGTCGCCCTGCACCCGCCGGTGCTCTCGGAGGACGCGGCCTCGCTGCTGCCCGACCAGGTGCGGCCCGCACTGCTGTGGACGATGCGGCTGGACGCGACGGGGGAGTGCACGAACGTGACCGTGGAACGGGCCCGGGTCCGGTCGACCGCGCGGCTGGACTACGAGGGGGCGCAGCGGCTGATCGACGAGGGCAGTGCCGACGGCTCGCTGGAGCTGCTGGCGAAGGTCGGCCCGCTGCGCCTGGCGCTGGAGGCCGCGCGTGGCGGGGTCTCGCTGCCGCTGCCCGAGCAGGAGGTGGACGTCTCCGACGACGTGTGGCGGCTGGAGTACCGCACGCTGCTCCCGGTGGAGGAGTGGAACGCCCAGCTCTCCCTGCTCACCGGCTTCGGCGCCGCGTCGCTGATGGTGAAGGCCCGGGTCGGCCTGCTGCGGACGCTGCCGACCCCGGACCCGCGTGACGTGCAGCGGCTGCACCGGACGGCACAGGCACTGGGCGTGGACTGGCCGGCCGACCAGGACTACCCCGAGTTCATCCGCTCCCTGGACCCGTCGAAGCCGCTGCACGCGGCGATGGTCACGGCGTGCACGCGGCTGCTGCGCGGCAGCGGGTACGTCGGCTTCGCCGGCGAGGTCCCGGCCGCGTCCCGGCATGCCGCCCTCGCGGCGGAGTACGCCCACGTGACCGCGCCGTTGCGCCGCCTCGGCGACCGGTACGCCGGCGAGATCTGCGTCGCCCTCTGCGCCGGTGAGGCCGTGCCCACGTGGGTGCTCGAGGAGCTGGACCGGCTGCCCGGCCTGCTGCAGGACTCGGGCCGGCGGGCCCACCAGTACGAAGCCGCCGTCCTCGACCTGGTCGAGGCCGGGGTCCTCAAGCACCGCGTCGGTCAGCTCTTCGAGGGGGTGGTGGTCGACGTCGCGGAGAAGGACGGGAGCCGGGGCGTGGTCACCGTCCAGGACCCCGCGATCGAGGCGCCGGTCACCTCGGCGGCACCGCTGCCGCTGGGTGCGCAGGTCTCGGTGCGGCTCGCCGAGGCCGATGTCGCCGACCGTCGCGTGGCCTTCACGCTCGGGGGCTGAGGCCCGGCTCACCCGTCGCGGCCACGACCCGCCGCAGCGCCTCGAGGCTGCGTTCGACGTCCTCGTCGGTCGTGGACCAGTTGCTGACCGAGATCCGCACGATCGCCCGGTCGTGCCAGCGGGAGCCGCTCATCCACGACGTGCCGTCCTCGAGCACGTCGCGCACCACGGCCCGGGTCCGCTCGTCGCTGCCGAAGGCCGCGCAGACCTGGGTGAAGACCACGTCGTTGAGCACCTCGGCGCCCTCGATCGAGGCCACCCCGGCCGCGAAGTCCGTGGCGTGGCGGCAGAACCCGTCGACCAGGTCGGCGACACCGGTGCGCCCGAGCGCCCGCAGCACCGCCCAGACGGGCACCGCCCGGGCCCGGCGGGAGGTCTCGGGCACCTTCTCGAACGGGTCGCCCTCGGCGTCCTGGATCAGGTAGTCGCCGTGCATGCCCATCGCCGCCCGGAGCGAAGCGGCGTCCCGGACGATCGCGATCCCGCAGTCGTAGGGGACGTTGAGGGTCTTGTGGGCGTCGGTGGTCCAGGAGTCCGCCGCGTCGTAGCCGTCGACCAGATGGCGGTGCCGGGCCGATGCGGCAGCGAAGAGGCCGAACGCGCCGTCGACGTGCACCCAGGCGCCGTGCTCGTGGGCCGCGGTGATCGCCGGGCCGAAGGGGTCGAAGGCGCCCGAGTGCACGTTGCCGGCCTGCAGCACCACGATCGTGGGACCGGCCGGCCCACGGGCCAGCGTGGCGGCCAGTGCCTCCGGATCGACCCGGCCCTGGTCATCGGCGGCCACGACCTCCGGCAGGCCGAGTCCGAGGTAGCGCAGTGCCACGTCGACCGTGTCGTGGCGTTCGGCGCCCACGAGCACGCGGACCCCGGGGGACCCGGTGAGGCCGTCGCGCGCCACGTCCCACCCGGCACGGCGCAGCACCTCGTCGCGGGCTGCGGCCAGGCAGGTGAGGTTCGAGGTGGTGGCGCCGGTGACGAAGCCGACCGCGCTCTCCTCGGGGAGCCCGAGGAGGTCGAGGAGCCATGCGCCGGTCACGTCCTCGACGGCGGCGTACGCCGGGGTCGCGGCGCGCAGCACGGCGTTCTGGTCCCAGGCGCTGACCAGCCAGTCGGCGGCGAGCGCGGCCGGGTGCGAGCCGCCGATCACGAACCCGAAGAACCGGCCAGACGGCATCGCGGTCAGGCCGGGCTCGCAGGCCTCGGCCAGCAGGTCGACCACCCGGTCGGCGTCGGTGGGGCCCTCGGGCAGCTCGGTGCCGAGCCGGGCGACGATCTCGGCCACCCCGGCTCGCGCCGCCACCGGACGATCACGCAGCGTGGCCAGCCAGGTCAGCGCGTGGTCCTCGGCCCGCGCCAGCGCGGCTTCGCGTTCGTCCATCTGCTCAGCATGCGCCCGGCCCCCGGCCGACGCCAGCGGGACTTCGCCCAGACAGACCATCGACACCACGGCCCGACCGGAGCAAGCATGGAGGGGTGGCCGGGAGGTCCCGAGCCTCCCGGCCCGCGGGGAGGCGTCATGCTCGTGTTCTTCATGCTGGCCGTGGCCGTGCTGCTGTTCGGCTCCGCGCTGTGGGTGGACCGCAGGCGCCGGGGCACGTGGTCCCGCTCCGGGCGGACTGCTGCCGACGACGCGGAGTCGAAGTTCTACAACCCCTACGACCAGCGCTGACCGGCCGGGTCGCGTCCGACCGACCGCTCAGGGCGAGGGCGTGGGCGTGGGGGCCGCGCTGGGGTCGCGCGCCCGCAGGGTGCCCCGCTGGCCCAGGTGCTCGAGCCAGCCGACGAGGAGCCGGTGCATCGCGTCCGCGCCGACCACCATCGACTCGGGCGGCGGCAGCTCGGTGGGCCAGATGACCATCGCCCGGTCCTGCCACCCGCCGAGGCCGCCGTGGCAGCCGACCAGGCCCTCGAACGCCGCCACCTCGCCGAGGTCGTCGACCAGGCTGTTCACGTAGATGTCGGGCGCCTCGTCCATGCTCGCCGCCCGGAGCACGAACTCCGCCGCCTCCGGGCCGTAGCCCGCCAGCGGGTCCTCGCCGACCACGACCCCCTCGCGGACCCGGTGCTCGCCGCCGGCGCCGAGGACGACGGGGCCGTGGTCGGCGGTGTCCACGACGGCGAAGCCGATGCCCGGGTGGGTCACCAGCCCGGGCAGCAGCGCCGGGAAGCGCTCGGTGAGCTGGTCCAGGGTGAGCCGATGTTTCTCGCCGGCGACGTAGACGAGCCCGAGGTTGCCCGAGCCGAAGACCACGAAGCCGTCGGGGGACGGGGTGCCGGCCGCCTCGGTCCCGTCCCCACTCGGCCGGTGGACCTCCAGCTTGCGATCGGAGAGCCGGTCCGACGCCCGGTTCAGCGCCCGGCCGAGCACCGTGTCGGTGCCGCCGGTCGACGCCATCATGGAGTTCAGCGACCCGCTCGCCTCGGCGTTCTCCTCGGCCTCGAGGACGTCCAGCGCGCTCAACCGCCGTACCAGCGCGGCGAGGTCCTCGCCGTACCGCGACGCGAACACCTCGCCCTGGGACTGGCCGTGGTCGGAGAGCACCACGAAGTGGTAGGTGCGGGGGGCCACCGCCGCGACCCGCTCGAGCTGGTCGATCACCGCGTCGATCCCCTCCAGGGCGGCGAGGGACTCCGGCTGCATGAGGCCTGCGTGGTGGGCCACCGCGTCGTAGTCGACGTAGTCCACGTAGACCGACCGCCGCCCCTGCAGCATCGCGTCGGCCACGAGGGTCGTGTTCAGGTCCCGCAGCACCCCGCTCAGCGCGGCCCGCTCGAACGCGAACCCCCACGGCCGCGCGACGCGTGGGCGCACGTCCCGGCGCCGGGCGCGTGAGGACTGGAACCGTTCGCGCACGATCTCGCTCAGCGTGCGCGAGAGGCTGCGGGCCATCCCGTCGGGCCGGGCCAGGAAGGTGGAGAGGGCGAAGCGCGCGTGCTTGGTCTCCCGGGTGCGGTGGACCGCGCTCATGGTGGCGTACGCCGTGGGCGCGTCGCCGGTGAAGAGGTTGCTGACGGAGACCCCGTCGTCGGCGAGGAGGCCGAGGCCGTCGGAGTGCCGGGCCTCGATCACCGCCGCGTCCGCCGGCTTGTTCGCCACCAGCACCTGTCCCGTGCCGCGCTCGAGCCAGCGGAAGGCGGGGATCCCGTCGATGGTGCCGTGCAGGATGCCCATCTGGCTGGCCGGCGTCGTGGCCGGGAGCTTCGGGCGCCACTCGGCCATCCGGTGGCTGCCGCTGCGCACCCAGCGGGACAGGGTCGGCAGGGTGCCCGCACGGACCCCCCACTCCAGCACCGGGAACGGCACCCCGTCCGCCTGGATGAACACGACGCCGGGCAGGTCCGGGTCGTCGAGCTCGGGAGGGCGGGACCGCCGCGCGCGACGCAGGAGGCTCGCGGTGGCAGCGTCGTCGGTGCCCGCGGTGGCGATCCAGACCAGCCCGGTCGAGACGCCCGCGACGATCCACGAGGCGATGAACACGGACAGGAACGCAGGGTTGTCCTGCTCACCCGAGAAGTCCCAGACCACCAGCCAGATCACGATCGCCTGGCTGGTGAGCCCGATGAGGACGGCCCCCACCCAGCCGAGAAGGACCGCCAGGCGCACCAGCACCGGGCGGAGCAGGGCGCCGACGACGGCGATCAGCACCGCGCCGACGACCGCCCGCTCCACGCCGCCGATGTCGAAGTCGGGGACCAGCCACGAGGCGATGCCCAGGCCGAGGGCCGACCCGAGCAGTGCCGCGGCACCACGTCCGAGGTCGCCCCACCTCAAGTGCCACCAACCGCCCGTGTGCTGGTCCGGTCTCGCCATGCCTCCACGCTAGGTACGCCGCCGGGCGGGGCACGTCCCCCAGCCGGGGTGAGGCTCGGACGCGCCCGAGGACCGGGAGTCGCGATCGAGCCAGGTCCCGACGGACAGATGGGTGGTCAGGGCCATTGGTCCCTAGTCAATCTGGGGGAGGGACCGGATCGTGGTTGGGTGCCCTACGAGTTGCTGCGGGTCGTGCCCGACACCGTGCAGGACGTGCGCCCGGTCATCCGTCGTCAGGACGAGGACCGGGTCGGCCCGCTCTTCTTCAGCTTCGGTGACGTCGACCTGATCTGCGGCGACTGCACCTTCCTTCTCGTCCGGGGCGCCCGCGGGGTGCAGGACATCGTGGACGCGGTCGTGGTCTGCCCCAACTGCGGGGCGTGCAACGAGGCGTACGAGGGACCCGGCCTCTCCGCCTAGCCACGCAGGCGTCGGCGGTCGTACGGCAGCCTCTACCCGAGCACGCGCTCGACAACCTCGTCGAACCGCTCGACCAGGTCCCGGGGCGTGGCCAGCACCTGCACCGCACCTGCTTCGAGCAGCTCGGCGGCGGAGAAGCCACCGGTGAGCAGACCGACGCAGGGCACGCCTGCCTTCCGGGCGGACTCCACGTCCCAGACCGCGTCGCCCACCACGAGGGCACCGCCGGCGCCCACGCGCTCGAGTGCGACCTCGATCAGGTCCGGCGCGGGCTTGCTGCTCTCGGCCTCGGACCCCGACACCCGCTCGTGGAGGAGGTCGGCGTTGCCGACCAGCTCGAGCAGCCGGTCGGTCTGCTCCCGCTCACCGGAGCTGGCCACCACGACCGCGGTTCCGCGCTCCCGCAAGAGCTGCAGGAGGTCCGCGGCGCCGTCCAGCGCGGTCACCTGTCCGAACCGGTCCACGAAGTGCTGGCCGTGCCGCTCACGGACCTCGTCCCCCACGGCGCGCTCGGCGGCGGCGCCGGCCACCTCGGGGACCAACCGGTCGCCGCCCATCCCGATCGCCCGGTGGATCCGGTACGCCGGTACGTCGACGCCCACCTCGGCGAACGCGGCACGCCACGCAGCCACGTGGACGTAGACCGAGTCCACCAGCGTCCCGTCCAGATCGAGCACCACCGTGTCCAGCTGCATGAACCGCTTCCCTCCCCAGGTCAGGCACCGCGACCGTTCGTGCCGCGGTGCTGTGCCGTACCCGGATCGGAACGCTCCATGTCCGGGGCAGGGCCCTCAGGGGCGCTGCACCGGGATGCCGTGCTGGACGCACCAGAGCACCGCCTGGGCGCGGTTGTTCACGCCGATCTTGCGGTAGGCGCTGCGGATGTAGGTCTTGACCGAGTTCACGCTCAGGTAGCAGCGCTCGGCGATCTCGGTGTTGCGCAGGTCCTCGCTGATGCACGCGAGCATCTCGAGCTCGCGGGCGGAGAGGTTCACGCCCGAGGGCAGCCGCAGGGCGGGCTGCGGGGGCGCAGCGACCGCCGTCTCCTCGGGCCCGCCGGCCGCCGCCGCCTCGATGGCCGTCACCAGCTCGTCGCTGCCCGCCTCCATCGACACCCAGGCGTCCGCCCCCCGGGCAAGGGCACAGGCGGTGAGGTCGGGCCGCGGCTCGCGGGCCAGGACCAGCACGGCCGCCGTCGTCTCCTTGACGACCATGTCGAACTCGTGTCCGTCGCCGGTGTGCAGACCGACCACGTCGAACAGGACGACGTCCGGGTCCGCCGCTGCGGGGTCCGACGGGTACGGCACGAGGTGCAACCGATCCGGGAACTCGGCGGCGAGCGCGGCCACGCCCTTGAGGACGATGTCATGGGCGCCGACGACAGCCAGCCTCACCGGACCGACGGGCATCAGCCGTTCCTCCTTCGTGCCTGGCTCGGACCCTCGTGCGACGACGAATCTTCCCCGCCCCGGCGCGCCCGAAACGCACGGCGCGAACCTCATGACCTTTGGGGGACGCGGGACGACGCGCAGGCAGGCGAACCCGTGCCTCGGTCAGGCGGCGCCGTGGACGTGACCGGCCTCGAGCCGCTCGCGCAGCCGACCCAGCAGCCGGTTGAGCAGCCGTGAGACCTGCATCTGGGTCACCCCGATCTCGGCGCCGATCTCGGCCTGCGTGCAGCCGCCGAAGAAGCGCATCTCCAGCATCCGCCGCTCCCGCGGGCTGAGGTCGGTGAGCAGGGTCTTGAGGACCACTCTGGCCTCCACGCTGTCGAACGCGGGGTCGGGACCGCCCATCCGGCTCCCGGGCGGCTCGCCGTCCGCGGTGATGCTGTCGAGGGACGAGGGGGTGAAGCACCCGTTGGCGGCCAATGACTCACGCACCACCTCCGGCTCGAGGCCGAGGTGCTCGGCGAGCTCGCTGGGACGGGGTGAGCGCCCCAGCCGCTGGTACAGGTCGCTCTCGGCCTCCACGATCCGGGCCTGGACCTCCTGGACCGTGCGAGGTGGACGGATCGTCCACCCGCAGTCGCGGAAGTAGCGGCGCACCTCGCCGCGGATCGTGGGGACGGCGTAGCTGAGGAAGTCGCTGCCGTGCGAGGGATCGAACCCGTGCACGGCCTTGACCAGTCCCAGGTTGGCCACCTGGTCGATGTCGTCGTCCGGGATTCGTGGCGCGCGGGACCTACCGGCAAACCACCCGCGGGGGTGAATCCGATCGAGGACTCACTCCTCCGTGCCACCCCGGGCCAGACCCAGCAGCGCCTCCGCCAGCTGCACCTCGTCGATGCCCGCTCGCCGTGCCGCCCGGTGCAGGAGGCGGCGCGCGCGTTCGACCGTGATGTCCAGGTAGCCGGCCAGGAGGCCGACGGCGGCGTCCAGCCTGGCCTCGGCGCGCAACCGGGAGGGGGCCTCGCGCGCGAGCCCCAGTGTCGAGAACGACAGGTCCGCGTTGCTCACGGCGCCCGGGGCCCAGGCCGAGAAGACCTCGGCCAGCTGCTCGTGGTGGCCGTCGAAGGCGTGCACCGAACCGCCGTACAGGTGCACGCTGCCGGTCACGTCCTGGGCGTCCATGATGGGCAGGGTCAGCGTCGTGGCCACTCCGCTGGCGGCCGTGGCGCGGCTGCCGAGCCACCACGTCCGCTCGTCCAGGGGATCCGCGGTGCCGGGCGCCGCGGGCCCGCCGGGGCCGGCGGCCGCGCGAGGCGGAGGCTTGTCGGTCTGGTGCTGGAAGGCGTCGAGGACAGCGATCTCGGTCCGTGAGGCGAGCAGCGTGAACGTCACGCCGTGGCGGCGGGAGGCGAGGCTGACGCCGAGGCAGTCCGGCACGATCTCCCGGACCCGGCGTCCCATGATGCGCAGCTTGTTGAGCGCGTCGTCGTCCGCGGCGAAGGGCTCGAGCTCCTCGATCGCCTGGCAGGTCTCCGGTATGGGCTCCAGCACCACGCGGCTCCCATGAATTGATTGCGTGAATGGCTGCGTGCCTCGTGCACTTCTGAGGCGGGACACTCTTCGCCCCCCGTCTGCAAGAGGGACAGCAGGCTCGTACCCCGGGCAGTCGCCCGCATGTACGTCGCCGGGCCTCGATGTCCGCGTGGGCAAGACGCGTCTCGCCTCGAGGCAGGGCCGTCGCGCTCCCAGCTCGGCGTCACGTCGGTGGCCGACATGGGGCGGGTGATCCGGGCCAGTCCCACGCGGTACTGGCCGGACCCGTCGTGGGTACCGCCCCTGGTGTGGATGACGTACTGGAAGCGTGCGCGTTCCCGTCCTGCACGAGAGCGGCGGCGGTGACGCTGCGCATGGTGGTCGAGGGCTACGACTCGGTCCTGGCCGCCTGCGAGCCGCACGCGCACCGGTTGGGCGCCTACGCCGCCGAGGACGCGCAGGTGCGGATCGTCGACACCGTCAGTGTCGCGTTCCCGCGGGCGACGTGAGCACGGGGACGTGGAGCGTCCCCGCCGGCACGGGGGAGAGCCGGCGAGGACTGGTGTGACCGTAGCGCACGAGCGGCGTCCCTCGCCCGCGCGTGGGCGAGCTAGCCGGGCGAGTCGTCCAGCGGGTCGAGGAGACCGGCGGGCAGCCACTCCTCGACGACGATCCACCCGTCGTCCTCGCCGGCCGGCACGGCGTGGACGACCCTGCCGTTCCAGCCGTCGGGCCGCCGACGCCACTCGAGGAGGAGTCCCGGGAGTCGCCCGGCGCTGGTGGTCACCCAGCAGTGCTTGAGGGGAGGAGGGGCGGACGCGTCCGGAGCCTGGTCCGAGGCCTGCCGGCTGCGGGCGACGCGGTCGGCCATGGCGCCGTAGCTGCCCCGCTTGTTCATCCCGCCCGACATGGGACCATCATGCCGCACGATCGAACAGGTGTTCGACATGCCAGGTGGTCGGCGCCCCCGATCGCCAGAAACGGGGTGGGTGGAGGGACCTTGGGCACTGACCCGCCGCGCAGGTGCGCGAAGAGTGGTCGGTGGGCGGTCGGGGCGGCGATTCGGAGCCGCGTCGGCCGAACGGGAGAGGTGGAGCGATGACGTCCACGACGGGCACCCGGGCGGGAACCGGTCCGCAGCACGGACGCCCGGCGAGCTTCCTGACGCTCCCGCAGCTCTGGGGGGCGGTCGCCATCGCCTTCATGTGGCTCGCGGTCCTCTTCGACGGCGTCTACGGGGACAACGTCATCAGCGTGACCCCCGGCAGCTCGTCCACGACCGTCCCGTCCTCGGTGTTCGTGGCGCTCTTCGCCTTCCTCGGGACGGCGTCCGTCGCCAAGCGCGCCTTCCGCTGAGTCGCCCGTGCGGCGGACCGGTGGCCGCCCTCACAGGAGGACGCCCACCGGCCCTCGCGGAAGACGACCCGACAGGGGATCGCGCAGTCTCCCGGAGCCGAGGAGCCGTGATCGGCGGCTCCCCGATGAGGGCCACACCGGTCAGCGAAGGCGACTCAGGAGAACTCCCCTGCTGCCTCCCGAGCAACCTTCCGGCACGCCGGGACCGCCAGGTCACAGGACCCAGGAGCGGGCCCGATCGAGACCCTCGCCTGCGATGCTAGGCCGGGGGCGCGCTCAGCGCACTCACCCCTGCGGGGGACTGCCGCGCATGAGCCCCGTATCGCCGAGCCCTCACGGAGCCCCGCGGTCAGGGGGTGGTGCGGACGGGCTGGCCTGTAGGCCGGGTTCTGTCCCGGGGGCCCTTGCGGGCGTCCCGGGGGCGACCATCCATCTACGACTGCCGTTGCCGACAGCCTCCAGCGGTCTACCCGCGCACTCGGGCGGGCAGCCCTCGAACGTGCGCGCACCCGGTGTCCGAGGACGCCGGGCTTCTTGACCTTGCTCCAGGTGGGGTTTACCGAGCCGCCCCGGTCGCCCGGAGCGCTGGTGGTCTCTTGCACCACCGTTTCACCCTTACCGCTGCCGCCGGAGCGACAGTGGCGGTCTGTTCTCTGTGGCACTGTCCCGCGAGTCACCTCGGGTGGGTGTTACCCACCACCTCGCCCTGTGGAGCCCGGACCTTCCTCGGCACCTCCCGTGAAGGAGGCGACGCGGTCGCCCGGCCAGCCCATCCGCGCTCCAAGGATAGGGGACTCCCGCGCCGTGAACGCACGCGATCGGCGCACTACGCTGGCCGGGTGCTTCCGCAGGGCTACGAGTTCCGTCCGTTGACCGTGGACGACGCGGCGGCGCTGGCCGCGGCGTACGTCCTGAACTGGCCGCACCTGCAGGCCTGGGAGCCACCTCGCGACGAGGCCTTCTTCACCGAGGCCGGGCAGCGCGCGGTCACCGAGGCGAAGCTCGAGCTGGTCCGGTCCGGGTTGCTGGAGACCTGGCTGGTCGTGCACGACGAGGAGGTCGTGGGCCGGGTGAGCATCGACAACATCGTGCGCGGCCCGTTGCAGAGCGCGACGGTCGGCTACTGGATCGCCGCGGCGCACACGCGCCGGGGTCTGGCCACGGCGGCGGTCGAGTTCGCCGTCGCGCGCGCCCGCGAGATCGGCCTCCACCGTCTCGAGGCCGGGACCCGGCTCGACAACGAGCCGTCCCAGGCGGTGCTGAAGCGCAGCGGCTTCGAGCAGTACGGCCTGGCCGAGAGGTTCCTGTTCATCGACGGCGAGTGGCGCGACCACATCCTGTTCCAGCGGATCCTGCACGACGACCCGCCCGGTGCCGTGACGCCCGCGGCGGCAGCGAAGGAGGAGCCCGTGGACGGCGACCTGCAGGCGCCGCCCCTGATCTTTTCGGGGCGCGGCCCGGAGACGGCGTACCGGACCGCCCACGACCTGCTCTCGCGACGAGCGCCGCGCGAGGCGCTCGAGGTGATCGAGCCCGCCCTGGAGCAGGAGCCGGGCAACACCGGGCTGCGCTCGCTCCGGGCGTGGGCCTACCTGCTGCGCGCCCAGCTCGGCAGGGCCGAGGAGGAGCTGGCCGCCCTGGTCGAGGAACGGCCCGACGACGACTGGGCCCGGCACGCGCTCGGCCGCAGCCTCGAGCGGCAGTCGCGACTGGCCGAGGCGCTCCCGCACCTGCGGCTCGCCGCCGCCATGAGCGGCGACCCCGAGCACGAGCTGGCGGTGCTGCGGGTCGAGCGGCGGCTCGCCGAGACGGGGGAGCGGTCCTTCGACGACCTGACCTAGGTCCCGACGGGCTCGACCGCCGGGCGTCAGGGGTTGGTGAGCACCTCGGCGCCGGTCGGCGTGACGAGCAGCGTGTGCTCGAACTGGGCGCTGCGCTTGCCGTCGCGGGTCACGACGGTCCAGTCGTCGTCCCACATCTCCCACTCGTGGGTGCCGAGGTTGAGCATCGGCTCGATCGTGAAGGTCATGCCGACCTCGATCAGGTCGTCGTACTCGGGCGTGTCGTAGTGGGGCACGATCAGGCCGCTGTGGAACGCCGTGCCGATGCCGTGGCCGGTGAACTCGCGGACCACGCCGTACCCGAATCGGCGGGCGTAGGACTCGATCACCCGGCCGATCACGCTGATCCGGCGCCCGGGCTTCACGGCCTTGATCCCGCGGTCGAGCGCCTCGCGGGTCCGCTCGACCAGCAGCCGCGACTCCTCGTCGACGTCGCCGGCGAGGAAGGTGGCGTTGGTGTCGCCGTGCACGCCGTCGAGGTAGGCGGTGATGTCGATGTTGACGATGTCGCCGTCCTCGATCCGGCGGCTGTCCGGGATGCCGTGGCAGATCACCTCGTTGACGCTCGAGCACAGCGACTTGGGGAAGCCGCGGTAGCCCAGCGTCGAGGGGTAGGCGCCGTGGTCGCACAGGAACTCGTGGCCGATCCGGTCCAGCTCGTCGGTCGTGACCCCCGGCGCGACGTGCGACCCGACCAGCTCGCGGGCCTGGGCGGCGAGCCTGCCCGCCGCGCGCATCCGCTCGATCGTCTCGGCGTCCTTGACCTCGCTCCCGGTGAACCGCTCGGGCGTCGGCCTGTCGACGTACTCCGGTCGCGGGATGGAAGCCGGGACGGGTCGTCGCGGGGAGATCGTTGCGGCAGCCAGGGGAGTCACGCGGACGAGTGTAGTTTCAGGCGACATGAGCTCCTTCTGGTACTGCGTCAAGCACCACCGGGTCGAGGACCCGGACGGCTGCCCGCCCATCGACCGCCTCGGTCCCTACGACACGCGCGAGGAGGCCGAGCACGCGCTGGAGAAGGCCGAGCAGCGCAACCAGGACTGGGAGAAGGACCCCAACTGGAACGACGAGCCCTGATCGGTGGCGCGGACCCGACGTCGCAACCCGAACGCCGTCTCGCCCTGGCCGTTCGTCGGCATGGCCGGGATGGCGTGCGCGTTCTTCCTGTACGCCGCCTCCGGGCTGCTCGCGCCCTGGTGGGCGGTGGTGGTGCTCCTGCTGGTCTGGCTGGTGCTGCTCGTCGTCGCCGCCCGCTGGTGGACCCCGCACCCGGGGCGGGTGCCGTTCGTGGCGGTCTTCGCGGTGGTGCTGTGGTTCGCGGCGATGAACGCCGGGGGAGCGTGGCTGGGCTGGACCGCGTGACCCCGGTCCGGCACGTCAGCGCGGGCTGACCCGCAGGATCACGTCCTTGCCGCCACCGTTGTCGGTGGTGACGAGCAGGTCGTTGTTCGGGGCCACCGTGACCGAGCGCAGGCGGCCGTGGGTGCGCAGCGCCTTGGGGGCGCGTGCCTTCTGCAGGTGACCGGTGGCGTCGAGGGTCAGGAACACGATCCTGTGGGCCTTGAGGGCGGCGACCGCCAGCGTGTCGTCCAGCGCACCCCACTTCCTGCCGCGCACGAACGTGCCGCCGCTGGTCGCCAGCGTCGGGTCGCCCGAGCTCCAGCGGGCCACGACCTGCTTCCCGGGCAGCGACCGGTCGGTCATCGGGACGCTCTCGTTGTAGCCGGGAACGGGGTTGTAGCCGTAGTCGCCGCCGTTCACGAGCTTGTTCACCTCGTCGTCGCGGTAGGTGCCCTGCTCGACCGACCAGAGGCTGCCGTCGCGCCGCTCGGCCAGGCCCTGGACGTTGCGGTGCCCGTAGGTGTGCACGTAGCGCTTCTTGTGGTTGGCCGCGTCGACGAAGGGGTTCGTGGGCCACGGCTTCCCGGTCTTCCTGTCCAGCCGCAGGGTCTTGCCGCCGAGGGAGGTCAGGTCCTCGGGGTTCGTGCCCTCGGCGGCGTCACCGGTCCCGACGAGCAGCGATCCGTCGCTGGTGATCAGGAGTCGGCAGCCACCGTGCCGTCCGGTGCTGGTGGGGAAGCCGCCGATCAGCTCCTCGACCTTGCGCGCCCGGGTGGCTGCGTCGTCGAGGCGCCAGGCCAGCACGTGGACCTCGTGGCGGCCGCTCGGCCTGGTGCCGCCCTGGCAGGTGTAGAAGCGGCCGTTGCGTGCGAAGCCGGGGTCGACCTCGAGGGACATCAGGCCGGTCTCGCCGGACACCCACACCTGCCCGCTCGGGAACCGGACCCGGTGGACGCGGCCGTGGTCCGAGACCGCCAGGGTCGCGCGATCACGCTGCGTGAACAGCAGCCGCCCCTTGCCGATCGGCTGCACGTCCCACGGGTGGTCGAGGCCGGTGGCGATCGTGCGGACGTGGAGGGCGGGCACGGCTCGGGCGTCGGCCCCGCCCGGTTGGGCCAGGGAGGCCTGGGCGGGCGCCGTGGGGGCCAGCACGGCCAGGGCGAGGGACGCGGTCAGGGCAGCCGAGAGTGAGCGCATGGCGATCACCGTACGACGCGGGGTGGGTCTTCTGGAGGACCTCCGGCGTGGCCGAGCAGCTCAGGTCGTCTTGTGCTGGCGTCCCTGCCAGTAGCTCCACGCGAGGGTGACCAGCACCGCACCGAGGATCGAGCCGATGATGCCGCTGGGTCGCAGCTCGAGCCCGTCGCCGGCGATCAGGCTGATCAGCAGGCCACCCACGAAGGAGCCGAGCAGCCCGGCGACGAGGGCGGTCGTCCAGTTGATCCCGCGGGTGCCGGAGCCGAGCAGCAGCTGCGCCGCCGCGCCCACGAGCATGCCGAACAGGATGATTCCCAGGATGAGCATGGGTCGACGCTACGAGCGTCGCCGCGCCGCCCGGGGGAAACGGTCCCGAGATGCCGCACTGTCGGTATGCGGGTCGGTGCCGCCGGGCGGGCGCTCAGGAGTCCGACACGAAGCCCTTGACCGCGTCCACCGCCCTGGCCACGACGGGCCGCTCGTCGCCACCGCTGGCCCAGGCGGGGTCCTGCGGCAGCGGTCCCATCGGATCGGCATCCTGCGGTGCTGAGGCGGCCGGAGCGAGGGAGCGTCGGAACGCCTCCTCCAACCCCACCAGGGCGTGACCGGGAGGCAGGAGCTGCTCCCGGAAGTCGTCGTCCGCTGCGACCATGTCGTGCCGCAGGCTCTCGACCAGCGCCTCGACCACCGGCCGCGGCACGTCGGTGAGGCTGGCGACCAGCGTCCCGACCAGTGCTGAGGGGAGCAGGGGCACGTCGACCTGGGGGCGCTTCAGTCCCGCGACCGTGGTGTAGGCCTCGAGCAGCTCGCCGTAGCGCAGCTGGACCCGTCCCCCCACGTCGAAGTGGCGCGAGGGGCCGGCGTAGTCGAGGGCGCCCACGAGCGACTCGAGCGCGTCGACGACGGCGATCGGCTGCACCAGCGAGTCCATCCAGGTCGGGACGGTGTGCACGGGCAGGCGTTCGCTGACCTGTCGGATGATCTCGAACGACGTGGATCCGCTGCCCACGAGCACGGCGGCACGCAGGACGACCACCAGCGCGGCGCTGTCGGCCAGGATCCGCTCGACCTCCCGGCGTGACCGGAGGTGCTCGGAGAGCTCGTCGTCGGCGACGTCCGGCAGGAGACCGGAGAGGTACACGATCCGGTCGACGCCGTGGGCGCGCACGCCCGCCGCGAGGTTGGTGGCCGCCTCGCGGTCCGTGGCCGCGAAGTCGTCGCCACCCATCCCGTGGATCAGGTAGTACACCGCCTGCACGCCTGCGCAGGCGTCCGACACCTGGTCGGCGTCGAGGGCGTCCATGACGACCGTCTCCACCCGGTCCGCCCACCAGGGCTGGGCCCGGTCGGGGTCGGACGTGGTCGTGCGGACCTCGTGACCGCGCTCGAGCAGCAGCGGCACCAACCGCCCCCCGACGTACCCCGTCGCCCCTGTCACCAGGATCTTCAACTCGTCCTCAGCTCTCCGCGCCCGGTCGACCCCGGGTCGAGTCGCAGGGGGACGACTGTAGCCGCGACCCGACCTGCGGCGGTCGCGCTCGTGCGCAGGCTTCGCGTCAGAGCCAGCCGTTCCCGTCGGCCACCCGCACCGCCTCGGTCCGGTTGGCCGCACCTGTCTTCCCGATCGCGGCTGAGAGGTGGTTGCGCACGGTGCCCTCGGAGAGGAAGAGCCGGCGCGCGATCGCTGCGACGGGGGCCCCGTCGCGGGCCGCCCGAAGGACCTCGGTCTCCCGCGCTGTCAGCGGCGAGTCGCCGGAGACCAGGCTGTCGGTGGCCAGGGCGGGGTCGACCACGCGCAGGCCCGCGTGCACGCGGCGTACGGCGTCGGCGAGCTGGGCCGCAGGCGTGTCCTTGACGACGAAGCCCGACGCACCCGCCTGCAGCGCCCGGCGCAGGTAGCCCGGCCGTCCGAAGGTGGTGACGATGAGGACCCGCGTGTCGGGGCGCGCCCTGCGCACCTCGGCGGTGGCGCTGATGCCGTCCATGCCCGGCATCTCGACGTCGAGCAGCGCCACGTCGGGCCGGTGCTCGAGCACGGCGGCGACCACCTCGTCACCGGCACCGACCTCGGCCACCACCTCGAGGTCGGGCTCGAGCCCGAGCAGCGCGGACAGGGCGCCGCGGACCAGGGCCTGGTCGTCGGCGAGCAGCAACCGGATGCTCACGAGCCCTCCACCACCATCAGCAGGTGCCCGGGTGCGAGGTCGCGGGTCACGACGGTGGCGCCCAGGGCGGCGGCGCGCTCACCCAGCCCCGCGAGGCCGGACCCCGGTTCGCCGGAGCCGCGCGGGCCGCACCCGTCGTCGCGGACCTCCGCAGCGGTCGGGGTGAGCCGCACCTCGCACGTGCGGGCGCCGGAGTGGCGGATCACGTTCGTGACGCCCTCCCGGACCGTCCACGCGAACAGCTCGCGCAGGTGCGTGGGCACGTCGTCGGTCGAGTTCGGCAGGTGCGCCTCGATCTCGGCGGCCTCGAGCGCGGTCCGGGCCCGCGCGAGCTCGCCGGGCAACGTCAGCTCGCGGTAGCCCTCCACCGCGCGGCGTACGTCGGCGAGCGCGTCGCGACTGAGCCGCTCGAGGTCCGCGACCTCGGCCCGGGCCCGCTCCACGTCGACGTCGAGCAGCCGCTGCGCCAGCTCCGCCTTCACGGTGATCACGGTGAGGGAGTGGCCGAGGATGTCGTGCAGGTCGCGGGCGAAACGGGTGCGCTCGTTCTCGACGGCCAGGTTGGCGTTGACCTCGTGGGCGCGGATGAGGTCCATGTTGCGCCGCACCACCATCCGCATGCCGAGGACGGCGACCGACGCGGCCATGATGCCGAACGCGAGCCCCACCTGACTGCCCCAGCCCTCGACCCCACTCAGCGCGAGCGCGCCGATCGTGAGCGACACGACGACGGGCACGGCCGCGCGCAACGGCAGCACCATCACGCAGGTCACCGCGATGTAGACGACGCTGGCCAGCCCGGTCTCGCCGATGGCGGCGACCATGACCCCGCCGAGAGCCACCAGCGCCTCGAGGTAGGGGAGCGTGAGCCGCAGCGGTGGGTCCGGGACGAACCGGACCCGGCCGGCGCGCAGCCGCACCCACAGCGCCATGTACGTCGCCGCGAAGGTCAGCGTGGCCACCAGCCCGACCACGCCGGCCACCGAGTGCCGGGCCTCCCAGGCATCCAGCAGCGGGTCGGCCAGGAAGAACAGCCAGACCCCGGCGAAGAGCGGCCCCAGCCGGCCCATCTGCTGCTGGGACGACTGAGGCTCGCTCATGCCGCGAACAGTAGTCACACCCGCGCCGTGTCCTTGCTCATCCGCCACGCGGCACCCCCGACGAAGATGCCGAACCACACCACCGCGTTGACGACCGCGGTCCAGGGCAGCTCGTCGGTCAGCGGCCAGCGGCTGATCTCCGCGACGCCGAACATGGGCGTCCACTCGGCGATCCGGTAGATCCAGGTGCCGGGGTCGAGCGGGATGAACACGTTGCCGAGGAAGGAGAACAGCGCCAAGCCGGGGCCGAGCACCTGCATGGCGTTCTCGCCGGGGACCAGGTAGCCCACGAACACGCCGAGCGCCGCGAAGACCATCGTGCAGAACAAGGTCAGCACCGCGCACGCGATCCACACCGGCACCGGCATGTGCGGCTTGCCCTGGGCGACGCCGGCGATGTTGACGACCGTGATCGCGACGGCTCCGAGGACGAGGGCGAGCACGGCCTTCATCAGGATGTAGACGGCTGGGTTCAGCGGGGTGAGGCGCAGCTGGCGGGACCAGCCGAGTGCTCGCTCCATCGCCACCATGGCCCCGCCGGAAGCGGCGGTGAGCGCGGCGCCGTACAGCGCCATGGAGACCATGATGTACGCCGCCACGTTGCCGTTGCCGGCGTCGTCGTCCCAGCCCGCGGTGCCGCCGAAGGACAGGAACATCGCGGCGGGGAAGAGCAGCGTGAAGAAGATCGTCCGGCGGTTGCGCAGCATCCGGCGCAGCTCGATGCGCAGCACGGTGGTGTTGAAGCCGCCCAGCGGCGGGACCCGGCGGCTGGTGGGGTCGATGCCGATGCTGCTCACGACTGCTCCTCGGTGGTGGCTCCGGTCAGGCTGATGAAGGCGTCCTCGAGGCCCTTGGCGGTGAGCTCCAGGTCGCGTGCGTCGGTCTCGGTCAGCAGGTAGCGGGCGACCGCGTCGCTGTCCTTGGTGTGGACGATCACGGTCTCGCCGCGCACCTCCACGTCGTCGACGCCGCCGATGCTCCCGAGGGCTGCTGTGTCCACGTGGGGGAGCGTGGCGCGCACGGTGCGCCCGGTCGCCAGGGCCCGGATCTCGGAGCCGGTGCCGTCGGCGACGACCCGGCCGCCGCTGATCAGCACGATGCGGTCGGCGTACTGGTCGGCCTCCTCGAGGTAGTGCGTCGCGAAGAGGACGGTGCGGCCCTTGTCGGCGTCGCGCCGGATCGCCGACCAGAACGCGCGCCGCCCCTCGACGTCCATGCCGGTGGTCGGCTCGTCGAGCAGCAGCAGGGCCGGGTCGGAGAGCAGTGCCATCGCGAACCGCAGCCGCTGCTGCTCACCCCCCGAGCACTTGGCGACCTTGCGGTCCGCGATGCCGGTGATGCCGGCGTCCTCGAGGACCCCGGTGACCGGCTTGGTGTCGGCGAAGAGGCTGGCGGTGTACTCGACCGTCTCCCGGACCGTGAGGTCCTTGAGCAGGCCGCCGGTCTGCATCACCGCCGACACCAGGCCGCGGGCGACGGCCTGGCGCGGGCGGTGACCGAGCACCGTCACCTCGCCGGTCGTGGGCTGGGAGAGCCCCAGCACCATGTCGATGGTCGTGGTCTTGCCGGCGCCGTTGGGCCCGAGGAAGGCGACGACCTCGCCCTGCTCGAGCTCGAGGTCGATCCCGCGCACGGCGTGCACGGCACCGAAGTCCTTGGTCACCCCGTCGAGGCGGACCGCGGGCAGCCGGACGGCGGTGGCCGGTCGCAGGTGGTCAGTCTGTGTCATGCGACCAGCGTGGCCGCACGCACCGCCTCGTCCCTCCGCCGCCGGTCACGACCGCGGCATGACAAATGTCAGGACTCAGAAGGTGTGCTCGGGCCCCGGGAAGCTCTGCGCCTTGACGTCGGCGGCGTACTCCCGGGCGGCCTGGAGCAGTACGCCGTGCAGGTCGGCGTACTGCTTGACGAACTTCGCCATCCGCCCGGTGCGGAGCCCGAACGCGTCCTGCCAGACCAGCACCTGGCCGTCGCAGCCGACGCCGGCGCCGATGCCGATGGTGGGGATCCCCACGGCCCGGGTGACCTCGGCCGCCACGTCGCCGGGGACCATCTCCATCACCACGGCGAAGGCGCCCGCCGCCTCGAGGGCCCGCGCCTCCTCGATGACCTTCGCGGCGGCGTCGCCGCGGCCCTGGACCCGGTAGCCGCCGAGGTTGTGCTCGGACTGCGGGGTGAAGCCGATGTGCGCCATCACGGGCACGCCGCCCTCGGTCAGCTTGCGGACCTGGGGCGCCATCTCGAGGCCGCCCTCCAGCTTCACCGCGTGGGCGTTGGCCTCCTTCATGAACCGCACCGCGGTCAGGTAGGCCTGCTCCGGCGAGGCCTGGTAGCTGCCGAACGGCAGGTCGGCCACCACCAGGGCGCGGCGCGCGCTGCGGGTCACGGCCCGGGCCAGCGGGATCAGCTCGTCGACCGTCACCGGGAGGGAGGTCTCGTTGCCGTAGACGTTGTTGCTGGCGGAGTCGCCCACCAGCAGGATGTCGATGCCGGCCTCGTCGAAGGTCTGGGCGGCGTACTGCTCGTAAGCGGTGAGCATCGTGATCTTCTCGCCACGTTGCTTCATCTCACGCAGGTGGTGGGTGCGCACCCGCTTGGTCGGTGCTGCGCTCCCGGCCGCGTTGGCGGCCGCCGGGCCGGAGCCGTACGGCGCGGGCTGTTCGGTGTTGTCGTCGCTCATGGCGAGCTCCCATCGGCGTCATCTCGCAGCTCCCTGGTGGAGTCCACGGACCGTTCGTCAGGCTAGTCCGGCATCGGGGCCGGGGTGCTGTGTCGATGGTCACGGGTGGTGCGGTCCAGCCTTCGACCCTCTGGACGTTGGCTCCGGCTGGCTTCCGGCTCTCCGGTTGCTCTCGGTGGCGGTCTCGGCTGGCTACGGGGAGGTCCGTCTCGGTCGGGGTCGGCGCCCGGTTTCGGGGCCTGCGGTTTGGTCACCAACCGCATCGGATCCGGTCGGTTCGGTGGGGTCTGTGACCGTTCGGCGGGCCCGTCGTGCGACCGGCTCGCGGCCGGGGTCGGCCTTGGTTCCGGCTCGGCTGCCGGGTTTCGAGCTGCTTTCGGTGGCGGTCTCGGCTGGCTACGGGGAGGCCCGTCTCCGTCGGGGTCGGCGCCCGGTTTCGGGGCCTGCGGTTTGGTCACCAACCGCATCGGATCGGGCCGGTTCGGTGGGGTCTGTGACCATTCGGCGCGCCCGTCGTGCGACCGGCTCGCGGCCGGGGTCGGCCTGGGTTCCGGCTCGACTGCCGGGTTTCGAGCTGCCTTCGGTGGCGGTCTCGGCTGGCTACGGGGAGGTCCGTCTCGGTCGGGGTCGGCGCCCGGTTTCGGGGTCTGCGGTTTGGTCACCAACCGCATCGGATCGGGCCGGTTCGGTGGCGTCTGTGACCATTCGGCGCGCCCGTCGTGCGACCGGCTCGCGGCGGTCCGTGACCATTCGACACCCCGGTCGCGAGCGAGGAGACGTGAGAGGCAAGCCGGACGAAGCGTCGAGCGCGGCCAGGGATCGACGACCACCACCAGCAGAGAATGGAGAAGGACGATCAGCCGGCCGGGCGAGCCCGCAGCCGCGAACCGCGCGCAAGGAGCGTCAAGCGAGGCGCGGCGCCGCAGCGGACCGCAACCAAGTGCGGACGAGGGTCGGCGACGCGGGGAGCCCAGCGACGGCGCGCGGTCCGCGGCGGAGGGACGCCCACGAGCCAGCAGCGAGCCACAGCCCGAGGAGAAGCCCGGCCACCGCCGGTAACAAGGCCACCTCCGGAACGGGTCAGGCGTTGTCCGCAGCGGCCTCCAGCTCCGCGACGACGATCCGGCGCTGCCGCAGCATCGCCTGCATCGCCGCCTGCGCGCGGGCGGGGTCCTGGTCGCTGAGCAGCTCGTGGAGCCGGGTGGGCACGATCTGCCAGGAGAGCCCGAACTTGTCCTTGAGCCAGCCGCACATCGACTCCTCGCCCCCGGCGACGAGGTTGTCCCAGTAGTAGTCCACCTCGGACTGGTCGGCGCAGCTCACGCTGAAGGAGATGGTCTCGGTGAAGCCGGCGTACATCGGACCACCGTTGATGCCGCGGAACGTCTGGCCGTCGAGCACCCAGTCGCCGGCCATCACGGTGCCCGGCTCGCCCGGCCCGGCCTCGCCGTAGCGGGAGACGCTGGAGATGGACGAGCGGGGGAAGATCTTCGTGTAGAACTCCATCGCATCCTCGAGCTGGTCGTCGAACCACAGGCAGGGGGTGATCGAGGTCATGGCGGACTCCTCGGGTCGGGCCGGAGCTGGAGTCCCGGCGTCTGGTCATCATGACTGCCGGGCACCGCCCGAATCATCGCTGTCCCGCGGGCGTCCCGCGGTCGTACAGTCGACGGGTGGCCTTCGACGTGCCCGCGACGGCGTACGCCCGCTTCATGGGACGGTACGCCGATCCGCTGGCCCCACAGCTCGCCGACCTGGCCGGGGTGGGGCCCGGGCAGCGTGTGCTCGACGTCGGGTGCGGCCCCGGCGCGCTGACCGCCGTGCTGGCCGACCGGGTGGGCCCCGAGGCGGTCGCGGCGATCGACCCGTCGCCGCCGTTCGTGGCGGCGGTGCGTGCCGGCCTGCCCGGCGTGGACGTGCGGCTGGGGACCGCCGAGGAGCTGCCGTACGAGGACGGCACCTTCGACGCCACGCTCGCCCAGCTGGTCGTCCACTTCATGCGCGACCCGGTCGGGGGTCTGCGAGAGATGCGCCGGGTCACCCGGGTCGGTGGCGTGGTCGCCGCGTGCGTGTGGGACCACGCGGGCGGCCGTGGCCCGCTCTCGCCGTTCTGGTTGGTGGTGAACGAGCTCAGGACCGGGGTCCGCGACGAGTCCGGCCTGGCGGGCTCACGCTCGGGCCATCTCGAGGAGCTGGCCGGGGCGGCGGGGCTGCAGGCCATCGAGCCCGGTGAGCTGAGCGTGACCGTGCACTACGCCGACTTCGACGCCTGGTGGGAGCCCTACACGCTCGGGGTGGGCCCGGCCGGCGACTTCGTCTCGGGCCTGGATCCTACGGAGCGCGAGACCATCCGGGCGGCCTGCGAGCAGCACCTCGGCACCCGACCCTTCGACGTCATCGCCACGGCCTGGACGGTGACCGCCCGGGTTTGAGGACCGCTCCGTGGGAAACTCCCAGACGTGGACTTCTACTCCGCCTACGCCCACGGGTTCGCCCGCGTCGCCGCCTGCACGATGCCGATCGCGATCGCCGACCCCGCAGCCAACGCCCGCACGGTGCTCGAGCAGGCCCGGGCCTGCCACGACGACGGTGTGGCGGTGGCGATCTTCCCCGAGCTGACCCTCGCGGGCTACTCGATCGAGGACCTGCACCTGCAGGACGTCCTGCTGACGAATGTGCAGGAGGCGATCGACCAGATCGTGGCGGGCTCCACCGACCTGGTGCCGGTGATCGTCGTGGGCGCCCCGTTGGTGCACGGCACCCGCGTCCTCAACTGCGCGGTCGTGATCCACCGCGGCCGGGTCCTCGGGGTCTCGCCGAAGTCCTACCTGCCGACCTACCGGGAGTTCTACGAGCGGCGCTGGTTCGCGCCGGGGGACGACCGGCGCGGGTCGAGCATCCGCCTCGGCGGCACCGAGGTGCCGTTCGGCCCCGATCTGCTGTTCTCGGCCACCGACGTGCCGGGCCTGACCCTGCACGTCGAGGTCTGCGAGGACATGTGGGTGCCGATCCCGCCCAGCTCGGAGGCGGCGCTGGCGGGCGCGACCGTGCTCGCCAACCTCTCCGGCAGCCCGATCACGGTCGCCCGCGCCGAGGACCGGCGGCTGCTGGTCCGCAGCGCGAGCGCGCGCTGCAGCGCGGCGTACCTCTTCGCTGCCGGCGGCCAGGGCGAGTCGACGACCGACCTGAGCTGGGACGGCCAGACGATGGTCTACGAGTGCGGCCAGCTGCTCGCCGAGTGCGAGCGCTTCCCCGAGGAGCCCCGCCGGGCGGTCGCCGACGTCGACCTCGACCGGATCCGCCAGGAGCGGCTGCGGCAGGGCACCTTCGACGACAACCGGCGCACGAACGACGAGCGGGTGCGCGAGTTCCGCACCGTCGACTTCGAGCTGAGGCCACCGACCGGTGACATCGGCCTGCGCCGCAAGGTGGACCGCTTCCCGTTCGTGCCGGACGACGCCGAGCGGTTGGCCCTGGACTGCTACGAGGCCTACAACATCCAGGTCTCGGGCCTCGAGCAGAGGCTCTCCGCGATCGGCGGGTCGAGCTGGCAGCCCAAGGTCGTGATCGGGGTCAGCGGCGGCCTCGACTCCACCCACGCCCTGATCGTCGCGGCCAAGGCGATGGACCGGCTGGACCGGCCGCGCAGCGACATCCTGGGCTTCACGATGCCCGGCTTCGCGACGGGCGAGACCACGAAGTCCTACGCCTACCGGCTCGCCAAGTCGCTCGGGATCACCTTCGAGGAGCTCGACATCACCGGCGCGGCCGGGCAGATGCTGAAGGACCTCGACCACCCGTACAGCCACGGCGAGGAGGTCTACGACGTCACCTTCGAGAACGTCCAGGCCGGGCTGCGCACCGACTACCTCTTCCGGCTCGCCAACCACCGCGGCGGCATCGTCCTCGGCACCGGCGACCTCTCCGAGCTGGCCCTGGGCTGGTGCACCTACGGCGTGGGCGACCAGATGTCCCACTACAACGTCAACGCCGGCGTGCCCAAGACCCTTATCCAGCACCTGATCCGCTGGGTGGCCGAGAGCGGTCAGTTCGACGAGGAGACCAACGACGTGCTCCACGACATCGTGGAGCAGGAGATCACCCCGGAGCTCGTGCCCCAGAAGGAGAGCGACAAGCCGCAGGCCACCGAGGAGTCCGTTGGGCCCTACGCCCTGCAGGACCTGACGCTCTTCTACGTGATCCGGCTCGGCTACCTCCCGAGCAAGATCGCGTTCCTCGCCTGGCACGCCTGGCACGACGCCGAGGCGGGGGAGTGGCCGCCACACCTGCCGGAGCACCGCAGGCTCGCCTACGACCTGGCGACGATCCGGAAGTGGATGGTCGTGTTCGTGAACCGGTTCTTCGCCAACCAGTTCAAGCGGTCCGCGCTCCCCAACGGCCCGAAGGTGAGCGCCGGCGGCACCATGTCGCCGCGCGGCGACTGGCGGATGCCCTCCGACGCCAGCGCCGCGGCGTGGCTGGCCGAGCTCGAGGCCAACGTCCCGAAGAACTGACCGCAACAAAACCTCGTCCGGCCTCGTCTACCTCTGCGGAAGGGCACCGGCGCTCATCGGGAGCACCGGGCCCACCTCCCACGAGGAGATCGAAGACATGACTCGGATCAGTCCGGTACGACGCGCCGCCCTGCTGGTGACCACCCTGGCGGCCGGGCTCGGGGGCATCCTCGCGTCCGCCGGCCCGGGGACGGCGGCGGCGCCCCAGCACGGTGTCGCGCGACAGGCGGCGGAGCGGACCGACCTGACCCTGGCCATCGAGGGCTGTGACCGGTGCAGCGTCCAGCTCGTGCACGCGGTCGACGGCGAGGCGGACCACGTCTGGACCTCGCACGTCCGGCGCGTCGGCTCGGACCACGAGGTGGTCTTCCACCCGCGCACCGCCCTGACCCACGGGCTGTCCTTCGTCGTCGACGCACCCTGGGCGGGCAACACGGGCGCGGTGCCCAACATGGTCACCCGGTACGCCGGGCACCGGATCGGGACCGCCATCGAGCGGGCGGACGCCCGACAGGCACGACGAGCCAGCGGCTGCTGGGCGGGGACCGGCGCCGACAGCGCCCGGTTGACGTTCCGGGTCGACCGGGTCGGCGCGCGCACGGTCGACGGGCACCGGACGAAGGCGCCCCTCGTCTACAGCACGCACACGCTCGCGAGCTGGAGGCCGTACCTGCGCACCCACAAGGGCACCATCGCGAACCAGGACGCCCTCTACTGCACGCGACCGACCGCGCGACCCACCGCACGACCCACGGGGCACGCCGCCACCCGTGCCACCGCCGCAGCGGGTCGACGCACCTCGGTCGCCTTCCTGGTGGATGGCTGCAACCGCTGCCACGTCCGCCTCTACCAGGCGGTGGAGGGTCGCGAGCACGTGTGGGAGTCCCGCACCCACCGGGTCAGGAACGGCCGGGTCAGCTTCGACATCGCCACCCGCCACACCCACGGCCTGAGCGCGTCGGTGACGGCACCGTGGGAGGGCAACACCGGAGCGGTCACCCAGATCGCCTTCCGCTACGCCCACGAGCCGGTCGGCTCGGACGTCGAGAACCGGGAGGCCCGGACCAAGCACCGCGCCTCCGGCTGCTGGGCCGGTACGTCGCGCACCGCGGTGCTCCTGCCGCTGGTCGTGCGGAAGGCGACCATCACCGGTGTGGACGGGTCGCCGACGACGGCTGCGCGCGCCTGGATCGGCACCACCACCGACTGGTGGAAGCCGATGCTCCACGCCTACAGGGGCATCCTGGGCGCCCAGGACGTCGTGTTCTGCGAACGGCCCTGACCCGCAGTCACCCCCAGGAGGACCCGGGCGCGGTCGCGCCCGGGTCCTCCTGCTCCGAGACCGCGACCGGCCGGAGGTGACCCATGCGCCATAGTTGGCCCATGGGTAAGCAGGAAGACTTCGTTCTCCGCGCGCTCGAGGAGCGTGACGTCCGGTTCGTCCGGCTCTGGTTCACCGACGTCCTGGGCTTCCTGAAGTCCGTGGCGGTGGCGCCCGCGGAGCTCGAGGGGGCCTTCGCGGAGGGCATCGGCTTCGACGGCTCCGCGATCGAGGGGTTCGCCCGGGTCTACGAGGCCGACATGCTGGCCAAGCCCGACCCGTCGACGTTCCAGATCCTGCCGTGGCGGGGCGAGGGGCCGTCGACCGCGCGCATGTTCTGCGACATCGTGATGCCCGACGGCTCCCCGTCGTACGCCGATCCGCGCTTCGTGCTCAAGCGGACGCTGGGCAAGGCCGCGGAGCAGGGCTTCACCTTCTACACCCACCCCGAGATCGAGTTCTACCTCTTCAAGAACGCCCCGGAGGCCGGTGACGAGCCGGTCCCGGTCGACCGCAGCGGCTACTTCGACCACACCGCGCAGTCGATGGGCGCCGACTTCCGCCGCGAGGCGATCACGATGCTCGAGGCGATGGGCATCTCGGTGGAGTTCAGCCACCACGAGGGCGGGCCGGGCCAGCAGGAGATCGACCTGCGCTACGCCGACGCGCTGAGCACCGCCGACAACATCATGACGTTCCGGACCGTGATCCGTGAGGTCGCGCTGAGCCAGGGCATCTGGGCGACGTTCATGCCCAAGCCGTTCACCACGCACCCCGGCTCGGGCATGCACACCCACGTGTCGCTCTTCGAGGGCGACACCAACGCCTTCTTCGAGGCCGGCGCCGAGTACCAGCTCTCCAAGACCGGCCGCCAGTTCATCGCCGGGGTGCTCCGGCACGCCAGCGAGATCAGCTGCGTGACAAACCAGTGGGTCAACTCCTACAAGCGGATGATGTTCGGCGGCGAGGCGCCGTCGTACATCTGCTGGGGCCACAACAACCGCTCGGCGATGATCCGGGTGCCGATGTACAAGCCCAACAAGGGCCAGTCGACCCGGGTGGAGCTGCGCACGATCGACGCCGCCTGCAACCCCTACCTCGCGTACGCCGTCGTGCTCGCCGCGGGCATGAAGGGCATCGAGGAGGGCTACGAGCTGCCGCGCGAGGCGGAGGACGACGTGTGGTCGCTCTCCGAGCGCGAGCGCAAGAGCCTCGGCATCGAACCGCTGCCGCGCAGCCTGCACGACGCGATCGGGATCGCGGAGGAGTCCGAGCTGCTCGCCGACACCCTCGGCGAGCACGTCTTCGACTTCTTCCTGCGCAACAAGCGCGCGGAGTGGGAGGAGTACCGCGGCCAGGTCTCCGCCTTCGAGCGGGACCGGATGCTGCCGGTCATATGAGCCGGACGTACGAGCCGGCGCGCGCCCGCCAGCTGCGGATCCTGCTGTGGGTCGTCGTCGTGGTCGCGGCCCTGATGGCCGTGTTCGCCCTCGCGTTCCTCGCCGGTGGCTCGGACCCGCTCCTGGTCCTGCTGGTCGTGGCGCTGCCCGCCGCGCTGATGCTCGCGCTCTGCGGGCGCACCCTGAAGCTGCTCGGACGCGCCGACCCGCGAGCCGGGTCCTGGGTCGTGGGCACTGCCTGGGTCGTGGTCCTGGTGGGCCTGCTGCTCAGCCGGACCGGCCCCGGGCTGTTCGTCCTGATCGTCGGGATCCTGCTGCTGCTCATCGCGGTGCTGCCGGGGCGGGACGCTCGTCCGGGGCAGCCCACGGACGGATAGGTTGCGACCGTGACCGATGCGACCGTGCTCGTCGTCCAGCACGAGGACGACTGCCCGCCCGCGCTGGTGGGGGACTGGCTGGCCGAGGCCGGGTGCGCCCTCGAGGTGCGCCGGCCCTACGCCGGCGACGAGGTCCCCGGCCTGGAGGCGTACGACGCCCTCCTGGTGCTGGGCGGCCCGATGGGCGCGAACGACGACGCGAAGCACCGGTGGCTGCCCGTCGTGAAGGACCGCGTCCGCGATGCGGTGACCACGGGGCTGCCCACGCTCGGCATCTGCCTCGGCCACCAGCTGATCGCCGTGGCGCTGGGCGGCGCGGTGGAGCGCAACCCGCGCGGCCAGCAGCTGGGGCTGCTCGAGGTCGGCTGGACCGACGCGGCGGCCGGTGACCCGCTGCTCGGCCCGCTGGCGTCGCCGCGCCGGGGCGTCCAGTGGAACGACGACGTCGTGACCCGACTGCCCGACGGGGCGACCCTCCTGGCGGCGACCGGGGCCGGCGAGGTGCAGGCCGCGCGCTTCGCGCCCGCCGTCTGGGGAGTGCAGCTGCACCCCGAGGTCGACCACGAGGTGCTGGCGCCATGGGCCGAGTCGGACCGCGGATCGCACGAGGCCCGGGGCATCGACCAGGACGCGCTGATGCGCGACATCGCACGAGCCCGCGCGGAGCTCGACGCCGCCTGGCGCCCCCTCGCGTCCGGCTTCGCGGCCCTGGTCCGCGCCCACGCCGGGCGCCGCGGATGAGCATGGGCGACCGATGAGCAGGCCGGCCACCGGCAAGGGCTCGCTGCTGCGGCTGGGGTTCCAGGACGTCGACGCCTCGCTGGCGTCGTTGGCCGATCTGGGGGCGGCCGCCGAGCCGTTGGTCGCGCTGCTGTCCCGCACGGCCGACCCCGACCTCGCGGTCGTCTCCCTGGCCCGGCTGGCCGAGGCCGCCCCGGACCGCGAGGCGCTGCTGGACGAGCTGGTCGACGACGAGGGCACGGCCATGCGGCTGCTGTGCGTGCTCGGCGCGAGCGAGGCGCTCGGTGACCACCTGGTCCGTCACCCGGAGCAGTGGCGCGAGCTCACCGACCCCGAGCTGGGGTCGACCCGGCCCGCGGCGTACGCCCTGCGCGCGCACCTGCTGCGCGCCGTGGGCGCCGACCCCGACGCCCCGTCACCCACCGCGACCCTCCCCGACGAGCGGGCGCTGGACGTGCTCCGGGTGGAGTACCGCCGGCTGCTGCTGCGCCTCGCCGCGCGCGACCTGGCCCACGACCTCGGGTTGGACGACGCGGCCGCCGAGCTCTCCGACCTCGCCGCCGGCACGCTGGAAGCGGCCCTCGCCATCGCCCGGCAGCGTGTCGGAGCGGACGCGGCGCTGGCCCGGCTCGCGGTGGTCGCGATGGGCAAGTGCGGGGGCCACGAGCTCAACTACGTCTCCGACGTCGACGTCGTGTTCGTCTTCGAGCCGGTCGAGGGGGCGGCGGAGAACGCGGCAACGCGCGCCGCGACCCAGCTCGCCAGCCACCTCATGCAGGTCTGCTCCGACCACACCGGCGAGGGCACCATCTGGCCCGTCGACGCGGCGCTGCGCCCCGAGGGCAAGGCGGGGCCGCTGGTCCGGACTCTCGCCAGCCACCGTGGGTACTACGAGCGGTGGGCCAAGACGTGGGAGTTCCAGGCGCTGCTCAAGGCCAGGCCGGTGGCCGGTGACCTCGCCCTGGGCCGGGAGTACCTCGCGATCGTCTCCCCGATGGTGTGGACCGCCGCCGAGCGCGACGGCTTCGTCGGCGACACGCAGGCGATGCGCCGGCGGGTGCTCGACAACATCCCGCCCCGGGAGGCCGAGCGTCAGCTGAAGCTGGGCTCGGGCGGCCTGCGCGACGTGGAGTTCGCGGTGCAGCTGCTGCAGCTGGTGCACGGTCGCGCCGACGAGAGCATCCGGCCGCCCACCACGCTCAGCGCGCTCGCCGAGCTGACCCGCGGCGGGTACGTCGGTCGCGAGGACGGCGAGGCGCTGCACGAGGCGTACTGCTTCCTGCGCACGCTCGAGCACCGGATCCAGCTCTTCGGCCTGCGGCGCACCCACGTGGTGCCCGAGGACGAGGCGTCCCTGCGGCGGCTCGGCCGCAGCATGGGGATGTTCAAGGACCCGGTCGGCACGCTCGAGAAGGTCTGGCAGCACCACCGGCGGGAGGTGCGCCGGCTGCACGAGAAGCTCTTCTACCGCCCGCTGCTCGCCGCGGTCGCCAAGATCCCCGGCACCGAGGCCCGGCTCTCCCTGGAGGCGGCGGGGGAGCGGCTCGCCGCCCTGGGCTACCTGGACCCGAAGGCCGCGCTGCGGCACCTCGAGGCGCTCACCAGCGGGGTCTCGCGCAGCGCCAACATCCAGCGCACGCTGCTGCCCGCCATGCTCGAGTGGTTCGCCGACGCCCCCGACCCCGACGCCGGGCTGTTCGGGTTCCGCCGGATCAGCGAGTCCCTGGGGGACACCCCGTGGTACCTCAAGACGCTGCGCGACGAGGGCGAGGTCGCCGAGCGGCTGGCCCGGTTGCTGGCCACGTCCCGCTACGCCACCAGCCTGCTCGAGCGGGAGCCGCAGGGCGTGCGGATGCTCGGCGAGGACCTGGTGCCGCTGACCGCCGAGGCGCTGACCGAGGAGATGCTCGCGTCCGCCGGACGACAGGTCGACCCCGAGAAGGCGGTCCGGGCGGTGCGGGCGATCCGGCGCCGCGAGCTCTTCCGGATCGCCAGCGGCGACCTGCTCGGGCTGATCGACGTGGCCGACGTGGGGGCCGGCCTGTCGCGGCTGACCGACGCCACGCTGGAGGCGACGCTGGGGGTCGCCGGGCGCTCGGTGCGAATGCAGCGCGGCTTCGAGGACGCGCCCACCCGGATGGCGCTGGTGGCGATGGGCCGCTACGGCGGCTTCGAGCTGTCCTACGGCAGCGACGCCGACGTCCTGTTCGTGCACGATCCGGAGCCGGGCGCCGACCCGCAGGTCGCTTCGTCGTATGCCCAGGCCGTCGCCAACGAGCTGCGCCGCCTGCTCTCCCTCCCCGGGGCCGACCCCGCGCTGGAGGTCGACGCCGACCTGCGGCCCGAGGGCAAGCAGGGGGCGCTGGTGCGGACCCTGGACTCCTACGCGGCCTACTACGCCAAGTGGTCGAAGGTCTGGGAGGCCCAGGCGCTGCTGCGCGCGGACGCCGTCGTCGGTGACCTCGAGCTGCGGCGGCGGTTCGAGGAGCTGGTCGACCCGCTGCGCTACCCGACCGAGGGGATCAGTGCGGACGACGTGGTGGAGGTACGCCGCATCAAGGCGCGTGTCGACGAGGAGCGGCTGCCGCGCGGCGCGGACCCGCACACCCACCTCAAGCTCGGGCGCGGGGGGCTCGCCGACATCGAGTGGACGGTCCAGCTGCTGCAGATGCAGTACGCCGGGCAGGTGCCCGGCCTGCGCACGTCCCGCACCCTCGAGGCGCTCGACGCCGCCCGGTCCGCGGGGCTGGTCGAGGACGACGACGCGGCCGAGCTGGCGCACGCGTGGCGCACGGTGAGCCGCATCCGCAACGCGGTGACGCTGGTGCGCGGGAAGCCGGGGGACAACCTGCCGCGCGACCCGCGGGAGAAGGCGGCCGTCGCCACCATCCTCGGCTACCCGCCCGGCGCCTCGGACACGATGGTCAACGACTACCTGCGGATCACCCGGCACGCGCGAGCGGTCGTGGACAAGGTCTTCTGGGGATAGTCCCGCGGCCGCGACGCGGACGACCTAGCATCGCCGGGTGCTCGACATGAGGCTGGCCAGCCAGCGGGTGATGCGGCGCGCGGCCGACGAGCTCGCGGCGGGCCGGACCACCTGGTTCGTCGCCCTCGGCACGTCGATGACGCCCGCCGTGCGGGCGGTGCAGCGGGTCCACCTGCGGCCGGTGCGGGCCGACGAGCCGCTCGAGGGCAGGATCGTCCTCGCGGACGTCCGCGGGCGGTTCTGGCTGCACCGGGCCACCCACGAGCGGGTCGACGAGGTACACGTCGCCGGCGACAACGGACCGGTCAACGGCTGGACCCCTCGGCACCGGGTCCTCGGTGTGCTCGAGCCGCGCCCCTGATCGGCGCGCGGGCGTAGGGTCGGCTCATGTTCGGGATCGGCTGGCCGGAGCTCCTCCTCATCATCATCGTGCTGGGGATCCTCGTGTGGGTGCTGAGCCGACGCACGCGGAGGTGACCGGCGGGCCGCCTGCGCCCTGGCCGACTTAGCCGCCCGGACGAACCGGCGGCGGTGTCCGACCCGTCCCAGTTGTAGAGGGTGGACCAGACCAAGGCGGCGGTCATGCGCGCACGTGACGAGGCGGACTTCGAGGAGTTCGTGGTGGCTTCGACGCCCCGACTCTTCCGTGCCGCCTACGCGGTGTGTGGAGACGTGGCCCTCGCGGAGGACGCGGTCCAGGCGGCGCTCACCTCGGCCTGCCTGGCCTGGCGGCGGGTGCGGGCCGCCGACAACCCCGAGGCCTACGTGCGGCGCATGGTGATCAACCAGCTGTTCGACTGGCGGCGGCGCAAGTTCTGGCGAGCCGAGCGCGTGACGGCATCCCCACCCGAGCAGCAGGTCCCGTCGCACGAGGACGGGGTCGTGACCAGTGAGGTCGTGTGGCAGTGCCTCGGACAGCTGCCGCCGCGCCAGAGGGCGGTGGTCGTGCTGCGCTACTACGAGGGCCTGTCGGAGCAGGAGATCGCCGAGGTGCTGGGCATCAGGCCCGGGACGGTCAAGTCCCAGTCGTCGGCGGCACTGGCGCACCTGAGGGAGCGCCTCGGGCCGCGCGAGTCCCTGATGGGTGAGGAGTCCCGATGAATGTCGAAGAGCTCGTTGCCGCCTCGGTCACGGAGTGGGTCCAGGACGTCCCCGTGCCGGAGATGGCTCCGGCGAGCATCCGGGCCGGTGCCCGCCGGCGGGCCCGTCGTCGCAGGGCCTTGGCTGCGTCCGCACTCGCCGGCCTGCTGGCCGTCGGCGGCGCGGTGACCGCGACGGTCCACGGCCGGGATGGCCGCGCCGTGGGGCCGTCGGACCGCACGAGCGGGCGTGCACAGCCGGAGCCGGGCGCCGCAGGAGCCTCGGGCGCCCTGCCGGGAGGGCCGTACACGGTTGCCTTCGGGGACCGGCCCGTCTCGGCGGTGATCGACGTGCCCCCCGGCTACGACGTGGTGGACGGCTCGTACGTCTACCGCGGCACCCTGGGCGAGGGACCGAGCCTGTCCCTGTGGACAGTCGGCGCAGTGAACCCCAGGCCGTGCCAGAGCAGCGACGTCGTGGATCCGGGCAGCACGGTGCACGACCTCGCCGAGGCGCTGGCCGGCCAGGCGCTGCTGCGGCCCACCGATCCCGCTCCGGTCCGTCTCGACGGGTACGACGGGCTCTACCTCGAGCAGACCGTGCCGACCGACCTGCGCAGGCGGGACTGTCCGGCACGACGCGAGGCGCCCGGAAGCGGAGGCGCCGGCACCAACGTGGGACCGGCCTTCTTCCTCGACAGCTGGCAGACGCCCGGCGGCCGGCCGGACGGGTACTTCGCCCCGGGACAGGTCCACCGGATCTGGATCCTCGACGTCGACGGGCTCCGGATGGTGGTCGACGCGACTCGCTCCGGGGCTGCCACCGATCCGGTGCGTCGGCAGCTGGACCGCATGCTGGCGTCCCTCGACTTCGTCCGCAGCCGCTGATCCCTGTGACGTACGGCAGGTTCGCTGCGACGTGCGGCAGGATCGGTGCATGTCCCACCACGCCTCCCGCGAGTCCGTCGAGCTGCTCCTCGACCGGATCGCCACCCTCGACGTCGACACCAACGCGGTGTGCACGCTCGCCCCGGACGCACTCGAGGAGGCCTCGCGCCTCGACCGGGAGGCGGCGCAGGGAGGAGGACGTGGTCCGCTGCACGGGCGCGCGGTGCTGGTCAAGGACAACGTGGACACCCACGACCTGCCCACGACCGCGGGGTCGCTGGCGCTGGCCGACGCGCCGCCCCCGGGCGCGGACGCTGCCCTTGTCCGCCGGCTGCGGGAGGCCGGGATGGTCGTCCTGGGCAAGACCAACCTCTCGGAGTGGGCCAACATCCGTGACGAGTCGTCGGCGTCGGGCTGGAGCGCCTACGGCGGTCTGACCCGCAACCCCTACGCCCTGAACCGCTCCGCGGGCGGGTCCAGCTCGGGCAGCGGCGCGGCGGTCGCGGCCGGGCTGGCGCCGTTCGCGATCGGCACCGAGACCGACGGCTCGATCACCTGCCCGGCGGCCTTCAACGGCTGCGTCGGCATCAAGCCGACGGTCGGGCTGGTCCCCACGGCCGGCGTGGTGCCGATCTCGCGGTCCCAGGACGCGCCCGGCCCGATGGCGCGGACGGTGCGTGACGCCGCCGCGCTGCTGTCGGTGCTGGCCGGCGACGGGGTCGCCTACGCCGCCCACGCGGTCCCCGGCCGGCTGGAGGGGAAGCGGATCGGCGTGCCGCGAGCGACCTACTGGGGCTACTCGCCGCACGCGGACGCCGCCGCGGAGCGCGCGGTCTCCCTGCTCGCGGCCGGGGGAGCGACGATCGTCGACCACACCGACCTGCCGGCGTACGAGCCCTCGCTGTGGGAGGACGAGCTGCTGGTCCTGCTCGCCGAGCTCCGGTCCGGCCTCGGGGAGTACCTCGCCACCCGGCCCGGTGACGTGCCGCGCTCGCTCGAGGAGGTCGTGCAGTTCAACCGCGACCACGCCGACCGGGAGCTCGCACACTTCGGGCAGGGGCTCTTCGAGAAGGCGCTGGCCGGCCCGCAGGACGGCTCGCCGGAGTACGCCGCGGCCCGCGCCCGCTGCGTCGCCGCGTCGCGCGAGGACGGCATCGACCGGGTGCTGCGCGAGCACCGGCTGGACGCGCTGGTCACGCCGTCGTACGCCCCGGCGAACCCGATCGACCTGGTGAACCCGGAGGCCTTCCCCGGCTCCTGCACGGGTCCGTCGGCGCTGGCGGGCTACCCGCTGCTCACGGTGCCCACCGAGCTCGCGGCCGGCCTCCCGGTGGCGGTCTCGTTCTGGGGTGCCGCGGGCAGCGAGGCGACGCTCGTCGAGATCGCGCACGGCTACGAGCTGGCCCGGGACCGGTCGTCCGGTCCGCTGCCGGAGCCGACGTTCCCGACCTTCGTATGAGTCAGTTCAGCTTCGAGAAGGCGTCGTAGACCATGTAGGCGGGCCAGAAGATCCCCTGGAAGATGGCGTAGGCGTACTCCCAGAAGCGGTCCGCCTGCTGCCAGAAGTAGACCCAGGCGCCGAAGATGCCGAGCCCGTAGAGCGCGCCGCCGCCCGCCGCCGCCCCGGTGTTGTTGCCCATGGTGTCCCCTCTCGACGAGCCTCGTGGCCCATCGTGGTGCCGCTCGGTGCGGGACGTCAGGGCCGCATGGCCGCTGCGCGGGGGACCACCGGGCGCAGGGCGTGAGCGGCCGCGCGACGCCTAGCGACGAGCTGCGAAGATCCCGCGCGCGACCGCGCCGGCGATGAGCAGGTACAGGCCCGGGGCAGCGAACGCGATGGTGAGCACCATGAAGACCTCGCGGTCCTCGTCGAGATTCTCGAAGAGCATGCCGCCGATCGCCAGCAGCACGGTGCCGCCGAGGGCATAGAGGAATGGCTTCAGGCTGTCCGCGTGGTCGGACTGGTCGGTCATGCCGCGAGTATGCCCATGTCTCGGTCGGTCGTCGGTGGAACAGTGAGGGTGTCGAGGCGTGGGTGCCTGGCGGTGAGGCGCTCACCCACGAGGTCGACGCAAGGACCGAGGCGAGGAGTGACTGGACATGACCGGAACCCACGACGTGAGACCCGCGGTGCGTCTGCGGGGTGTCGAGGACCAGGACCTCGAGGTGTTCTTCGTCCACCAGGCGGATCCGGAGGCCGTCGAGATGGCGGCGTTCCCCGCTCGTGACAAGGATCAGTTCGCGCAGCACTGGGCGAGGCTCCGCACCGACGAGTCCCTGGTGACCCGCACCATCGTGGCCGACGGCCTGGTGGCGGGGAACCTGGGGAGCTGGCAGCAGGACGGGCAGCAGCTGCTCGGCTACTGGGTCGGGCGCGAGTGGTGGGGCCGTGGTGTCGCGACCCAGGCACTCGCCCTGTTCGTGGACGAGGTGTCGATCCGGCCGTTGTACGCCCATGTCGCGGCGCACAACGCGGGCTCGATCCGCGTCCTGGACAAGTGCGGCTTCCGGCGCGATCGCGCGCTGGAGGCGCAGGCACCCGCGTCCGACGACGGCGTCGAGGAGCTCGTCTTCGTGCTGGAGGCGTGACGTCCGCGCACCGCACAGCCAGAGGGTCGGCGCCGGCGCCGGTTGCCCGGGCATGGCTAGATTCGGGACATGGCAGACCAAGCAACCATCGACCGCGGCGCCGAGCTGCTGCGCCTCCACCGTGACCCGAAGCTGCTGACCGTCGTCAACGTCTGGGACGTCGTCAGCGCCACCACCGTCGCCTCCGTCGAGGGCACCACCGCCCTGGCGACCGCGAGCCACTCGATCGCCGCGAGCTACGGCTACCCCGACGGCGAGAACATCCCGCTGGACCTGATGCTCGAGGCGGTCGGTCGCATCGTGACGGCCACCGACAAGCCCGTGACGGCCGACCTCGAGGGTGGGTACGGCGACCCCGCCGAGACGGTCCGCCGCGCCATCGGGCTCGGCGTCGTCGGCGCCAACATCGAGGACCAGATGCGGCCGCTCGCCGAGGCCGCGGCCAATGTCGAGAAGATCATGAAGGTCGCCCAGCAGGAGGGCGTCGACTTCGTGCTCAACGCCCGCACCGACGCGTTCCACCTCGGCCGCGACAAGGACCCGGCGGAGAACCTCGCGACCGCGATCGAGCGGGGCAAGGCCTACCTCGACGCCGGTGCCCCGGTGGTCTTCGTGCCGGCGCGGCTCGACGAGGAGCAGGTGGCGACCCTCGTCGACGCCTTCGGCCCGCAGCGGCTCACCATGATCGGCATCCCGGGGGTCCCGCCGCTGGCGCGCCTCGAGGAGCTCGGTGTCGCGCGGGTCTCCTACGGCCCGATGGCGCAGAACGTCGCGCTCACCGCACTCCAGGAGCTGGTCGAGGACGTGCACCGCGGCGGCGGGATCCCGTCCACGATGCGCATCCTGAACTGAGCCGCGGGCGTCGCCCCCGCGGGGGCGTCACAGGCGGGGGAGCCGGACCACGAAGACGGCTCCCTCGCCACCCTCCCCGAGCGCGGCATCCGCGAGGTCGACGTCGCCGCCGACCGACCGGGCGACGCGGCGCGCGATGCCGAGGCCCAGACCGGTCCCGCCGCCCGGGCCCACAGCACCGGGGGCGAACAACCGGTCCCGGACCGAGTCGTCGACGCCCGGCCCGTCGTCGCGGACCCGCAGGTCCACCGAGGAGGCGGAGACGACCGCCTCGAGGCAGACCCGGGACCGTGCGTGCCGCACGGCGTTCTCCACCACGGGGGAGACCGCGCGCACCACCAGGTCGCGGGGTGCGGCGATGCGTACACCGCCGGCCCCGTCGACGAGCACCCGGTCGTCGAGCTGCAGGGGGTCGGGGACCAGGGGCGTCACCGCCTCCACCACCTCCGCGAGGCGGCACGTCGCCGACCCGGCCGCGTCGCCCGCGGTGCGTGCCAGCTCCAGCAACGTGGTGATCGTCTCGGCCATCACCCGGGAGGAGGCCGCGATCTGCTCGAGGTCCAGGCGGGCCTCGTCGGTCAGGCCGTCGCGCATCAGCGCGAGGTCCGCGGAGCCCTGGATCGCGGCCAGGGGCGTGCGGAGCTCGTGCGCGAGCTCGGCGGTGAGCCGCTGCTCGGCGCGGATCGTCATGGCGACGCGTTCCAGCAATCCGTCGAGGGTGGCGCCGAGGGCCGAGATCTCGTTGGTGGGCGGGCCGAGCTCGAAGCGCCGTCCGAGATCGTGCTCGCTCCAGTCGGTGGCCCGCTCGGCCATCTGGCCGACCGGGGCCAGCGCCCGGGCGGTGACCCAGCGGGCCACGCCGCCGACCGCGAGGACCACGATGATCCCGACGGCCAGGCTGGTCAGCAGGATGTAGAGCTCGGCCTCCTCGTAGGCGTGCCGGGACTCGCTGACGACCACCACGCCGCGCGCTCCGGAGCCGGTGTCGAACGGGCGGGCGTAGAGCCGGTACTCCTCACCGACGTCGAGGGTGCGGGGCTTGCTGACCCGCGACAGCTCGGTCATCTGCGGTCGCAGCCGGGCCCACGTGGAGCCGGCGACGGCGTGGCCGCTGTCGTCGTACACCTGGACGCCGGGCTCCACGACGCCGTCGGGCACGGTGAGCTGGGTGCCGGAGGCGGTGTCGACCGCGGCCACCACCGAGGAGGCGCGGTCGTGCAGGACCTGGTCCAGGTTGCCCTCGATGATCCGGTGCAGGATCAGCTGCAGGCCCAGGGTCACCAGCAGCATGCCCACGCCGGTGAGCAGCATGGTGGTGAGGACGAGCTGGGAGCGGAAGCTGGTCGACAGCCAGCGCGGGGCCCTCACCGCAGCGTGAACCCGACGCCGCGCACGGTGCGCAGCGTCACCGTGGTGTCGAGGTCGCGGAGCTTCGCCCGGATCCGCCGGACGTAGGAGTCGACGGTGTTCTCGCTGACCTGGGCGCCGTCCGGCCACGCCGCCGCGACCACGGTCTGCCGGCGGACGACCTCGCCCGGCCGCGACGTGATCGCGGCGAGCATCCGGAACTCCGTGGGAGTGAGCATGACCTCGGCGTCACCGTGCCGCAGGGAGTGGCGCGCCGGGTCCAGGACCAGGTCGCCGACGGGCGGCGCGGCCGGGCGACCGCGCCGCGCCAGCGCCTCGACCCGCGCGATGAGCTCCTTCACGTCGAAGGGCTTGGGCAGGTAGTCGTCGGCGCCGGCGCTGAAGCCGGAGAGACGGTCGTGCACGGCGCCGAGGGCTGTCAGGAAGAGCACCGGGCAGGACTGGCCGGCCGACCGCAGCGCCTGGCACACGTCGCGGCCGTCCGCATCGGGGAGGCCGATGTCCAGCACGATCGCGTCGAGCTCCGCCTCCGCGCCGAAACGCTGGAGCGCCTCCGAGCCGTTGTGGGCCGTGAGGACCGCGTGGCCGCTCAGCTCGAGGGCCTGCACGACGACGCGCCGGATCGCGGGGTCGTCCTCGCAGATCCCTACGGTGACCACGGTCCTCCTCGTCGTACGGCGCGCAGCGGCCGCGGGTCAGTCGCCGTCGCCGTCCCCGGCGCTGGAGGAGGACGACACCTGGTCGCCCCAAGCGGCGCGTGCCCCCGAGTCGCCGACCCGGTAGACCTGCACGCTGGTCGCCAGCGCGGCGACCACGGCCAGGGCGGCCACGACCTTGACGGCGGTGGGGGAGACCGCCTTCGAGTCGGAGGCCGAGCCGGAGTCGGTGGCGCGGTGGCGCCGGTCGAACCAGACGAGCGCCAGGGCCAGCACCAGCAGCGGGATCTCGAACCAGATCAGCTGGTCGCCCAGCTCGGCGTGGTCACCGGGGTTGCCGACGTGCTTCTCGAGCGCCTCGCCGCTCGACGTCGCGATCGGCGTCAGGATCGCGGAGAGCGCCGCAGCCGCCACGACGAGAGGCCCGTAGCGGTGCCGCCAGCCGGGCCGGACCGCGATCGCGATGGTGCCGAGCGCTGCGAGCGGCAGCAGCACGACGACCGCGTGCACGACAAGAGGATGGATGGGCAGGCCGTTGATCAGGTCGAACACGGAGTCTCCTCACACTGGGTCGAGCCCACATCGTTGCCGACGCTACCTGCAAGCAACCTGACTGTGCCGTGACGCGCGGGAATCGCCTTGCCGGGCGGGCCGGAGGCAGGGGAGGGTGACGCCGTGACCGACCTGGACGACCGCATCCGTGACGCCGCCCGTGCCTGCACCGACGCGGCGGTCTGGCACCGCCGTCGGGCTCCCGGCGAGGTCTTCGCCGCCCTGGCCGCCGGCTGCGAGGAGCTCGGCGTCGAGGAGTGGGACCGGTACGGCGACGGTGGCGCCGTCGAGCGGCTCGAGGCGGAGGTGGCCGAGACGCTCGGCAAGCCGGCCGCGGTCTTCTTCGTGAGCGGGACCATGGCCCAGCAGGCCGTGCTGCGGGTCTGGTGCGACCGCCGCGGGTCGCGCAGGGTTGCCGTCCCGGACCTCTCGCACCTGCTGCGGCACGAGGCCGACGGGCCGCGGCTGCTCCACGACCTGCGCTTCGAGCACCTCACCGAGGGGCCGGAGACGGCGACCGCCGACGACCTCCGCGCCCTGCCCGGGGTGCTGGGCGCCGCGCTGGTCGAGCTGCCCCTGCGGGACGCGGGCTGCCGACTGCCCTCCTGGGACGACCTGGTCGCCCTGTCGGAAGCGGCGCGGGAGCGCGGCGTCCCGCTGCACGCAGACGGCGCCCGGCTGTGGGAGTCCCAGCCGTTCTACGACCGGCCGCTCCCCGAGATCACGGCGCTCTTCGACAGCGTGTACGTGTCGTTCTACAAGGGCCTCGGCGCGCCGGCCGGCGCGGCGGTCGTGGGGGAGCAGGACGCGCTGGACGAGCTGCGGTCGTGGCGGCAGCGGATGGGCGGCCGCCTGCACCAGCTGACGCCGTACGCCGTGCCCGCGCTGCTCGGCCTGCGCGACCGGCTGCCGCGGATGGGGGAGTACGCCGCGTGGGCGCGGTCCCTCGCGGGTGAGCTGGTCGAGGTCGGCCTGCGGGTGAACCCCGACCCGCCGCACACCAACACCTTCGAGGTCTTCGCGGACTCCCCGGTGCCGGAGGTCCAGGAACGGCTGGCCGTCTTCATGGAGCGCGAGAAGGTCCAGCCGTGCGGGCAGTGGACGGCGACCGGCGTGCCGGGCACGTCGAGGACCGAGATGGCCTGCTACGACGCGGCACTGGACCACGACCCGGCGCAGGTGGCCGCCTGGTTCGCGGAGATCGCCGGACTCTGACCACGGCCGCCCCCCGGACGAGCCAGCCTTGCGGAATCCTTGAGGGAACCTCCGACCGAGCCTTGAGATGGCTTCGAGAGGCTGGTTCGACCAGGGGGAGCCAACCGTGCAGGAGTGCGCATGATCGACGTCGCGACCTTCGACGAGACGGCGTTGCGCCGTATTTCGCTCGAGGTCGACGACCGGGCGTTCGCCTGGATGTTCGCCAGCCGCTACCGGCAGATGCTCATCGGCCGGATCGCACGGATCACCACCGCGCTGCAGCAGGTCGACGTCGAGGCGGCGCTCGACGCGGTGCTGAGCCTCAAGGTCGCCTCCGTGACGGTCGGCACCTGCGAGCTCGCCGACCTCGCCCACCGGGTCGAGGACGACGTGCGCCGCCAGGACGTCACGGCGGCCCGGCTGTCCGCCTCCCGCCTCTGGCCTGCCGCCGTGCGCGCCGACAGGGCGCTGGGCGCCTACCTGGCCGGCTGAGCCACCCCTACGTCCCCGCGCGGGCATCCCCTGTCACTGCCCGCGCGGGGCCTCCGTCCCCATCCCGGACCGCGTCCGGGGTGGGGACCTGCGCGTTCCCGGCGCCACACGCGGGGCTCAAGAAAGCCCTCAGGGAGGGATCGGCGGTTGCGTGACTCTTGCGCAAAGGACGGGGGATCGTCGGGTGGTGCCTTGAGGTGCGGGAGCCAGAGTTCTGGTCATCACCCGAGCCCGACCAGCTGCTGAGGAAGTGCTGGTCCTCATCGAAGGAATCAGTGCCATGCGTACTTCGTCTCGCAAGACCGCCGTCAAGATCTTCGCCTCCGTCGTGCTGGTCGGCGGCGCCGCCTCGGTGGCGGGGCTCGGGACCTTCGGCTCGTTCTCCGACACCACGGCCGCCGACCAGTCGGTGGCCACCGGCAAGGTGGACCTGGGGCTCACCCAGCACGCGTCGGCCGGCACCACGGTGGCGGCGGTGGACCTGGTGCCCGGTGACACGGTGCAGCGGTCCGTGACGTTGACCCGCAGCAGCGACACCGAGAAGTTCGGGTCGGTGCTGCTGACCACGACAGCCGGCACCGCCAACGTGCTCTCCAGCGACGCGACCAACGGTCTGCAGCTCAAGGTGGACCAGTGCTCGGTGGCGTGGGTCAAGGCCGCGGACGGGTCGCTGACCTGCTCGGGCACCACCACCGGCATCGTGGCGAGCCGCGCGGTCGTGGGCAGCGCCCTGGACCTGGGTGCGGCGACCGCGACGATGAACTCGGCGGCGGCCGCGTCGAACCTGCGGCTGATGCTGACGCTGCCGACCAGTGCCGGCAACACCTTCCAGGGCCTCGCGAACACGATCACGTTCACGTTCGACGCCACCCAGCGGGCCGCCGAGAACCGCTGATCCCAGACCCCCGTGTGGCCGTCCAACCCCCGTGGCGGCCACACGGGCCTTTCCCGTCCCGACCGAGCAGGAGCCGATGATGAGCCTCGCCGCACCCAGCCCGGGCACTCTCCGCCCGGGTGCGAGCGCAGCCGACGGCGTACGCCGCGTGGGTCGCGTCCTCCGGGTGGTCCGGGCCGTGCTGGTCAACGGCCTCCTGGTCGGCTGCCTGCTCGTGTTCCTGCTGCTGGCCGTGGGGCCGCACGTGCTCGGCTACCGCACCGCGACGATGCTCACGGGCAGCATGGAGCCGGGCATCATGCCCGGCGACGTCGTCGTCACCGTGCCCGAGCCGGCGGCCGACCTGCGGGTCGGCGACGTGATCAGCTACCACATCCCGATCGAGGACCACCGCGTCGAGACCCACCGGGTGACCAAGGTTGTCCGCGGCGAGGACGGCAGCATCACGTTCCGCACCAAGGGCGACAACAACCCCGGGGTCGACCCGTGGACGGCGACCCTGCAGGGGGACACCGTCTGGGAGAGGAAGGCGGTCGTCCCGAAGCTCGGGTCCGCCATCCGGGTGCTGCGTGACCCGGCGGTCCGGCACGGGGTCTTCTGGATCTCGGTGGCGGGGCTGCTGCTGCTCGGCCTGTCGCTGATCTGGGGCGGGTCGGACGACGAGGACGACTCCGACGCGGACCGGCTCTCAGCATGATCCCGAGCAACGTCGGGACCCGGCACCGGTCAGTTCGCGACTTCCATGCGGTAGCCGACGCCCCGCACGGTGCGGATCAGCCGGGGCGAGCCGGCCTTCTCGCCGAGCTTGCGGCGCAGGTTGCCGATGTGGACCTCGACCAGGTGGGTGTCCGTGGCCCACTCGGTGTCCCAGACAGACCGGAGTAGGGCCTCCCGCGTCCACACCCGCGCGGGCGTGCGCATGAGCTCGGTCAGCAGGTCGAACTCCGTGCGCGTCAGCGTCAGCTCGGTGTCGTCGTGGAACGCGCGCCGGCCGTCGACGTCGACGGTCAGCACGCCGTGCTTGAGGATCTCGTGCTCGGCGCCGGCGCGGCCGTTGGTGTCCTTCGACGACACGGTCGGCTGACCACGGCGCGGGCGGCGGAACATCGCGTTGACCCGGGCGTTGAGCTCGCGAGGGCTGAACGGCTTGGACAGGAAGTCGTCGGCGCCGGTCTCGAGCCCGATCAGGCGCTCCACCTCGTCGTCGCGCGCGGTGATCATCACGACGTACGCGTCGCTGATCTCGCGGATGCGGCGGCAGGCCTCGATCCCGTCGATGCCGGGAAGGCCGAGGTCCAGGGTGACCAGGTCCGGGTCGTGCTCACGCACCGCCTCGACCCCGGCGAGACCGGAGTCGACCGCCATGACCTCGAAGCCCTGCGTGCTCAGGGTGAACTCGATCAGGGAGCGGATGTCCGCGTCGTCCTCGACGACGAGGGCGGTGCGGACTTCTCCCGAGGTCGTGGACATGTGCCGATGATGCCAGAACTTGCCACGTTCTTGAGGCTGTCCGCGCACGTGCTTGAAGTCGGGTCGCGAGACTCGTTCCCGTCAGACCCGCAACCGCGAGAGTGATCCGATGCCCTTCCTCGACCGCAGCCGGCAGGTCGTGTCCGCCGTCGCGGTCGCGGCTGCGCTCGTCCTGGCGCCGGGAGCGGCTCTCGCCAAGTTCACCGGGACCCGGGCTCCCGCGCTCAGCGTGACGACGGACCGGATGGAGACTCCCGCCGCCGTCACCGGCACCTACGCCTGCGGCAGCACGCCCCAGACCGAGACGGTGTCCGTCAGCGTCACCGGCTTCACCGACGCCGGGCCCGCCGGCTCGACGTACACCTACCAGCTGAGCGCGACCGGAGCGACGACGGCGACGATCTCCGGCTCCGCCCACGCCCAGAACATCAGCAACAGCAGGAGCGACGACAACAGGGCGACGACGTGGACGCTCTCGATCCAGTCCGTGCGCGGGAACTGGACGGGCACCCCGTTCACGAGGTCGATCGTGTGCAACCGCAAGTCGACGTCCACGGGCTCCCTGTGACCGGTCGGGGCCGCGAGGCCCGCTGACGGTTCAGCAGCGCTTCAGCAGCCGAGCCGCATGCTGGGGGCACCTGAGGAGAAGGAGCCCCGCCATGTCGGAGAACCACCTGAAGAGGACGACCGTCGGCGTGGCGGCGGCCGCGCTCGTCGCCGGAGGACTGGTCACGGCCGCACGGGCCTCGGGGGAGCCGACGCCCCACCCCGCCCGCGCCGCCAGTGGTCTGGACAGCAGCCGGTTCGCCCGCCCGGTCGACAACCCGTGGTTCCCGCTCGTGCCCGGGACCGTGGTCCGCTACCGCGGCACCGACGAGGGGGAGCGCCTCCACGAGCACGTCCGGGTGACCCACCGCACCAGGATGATCCAGGGCGTCCGGACCCGGGTGCTGGTCGACGTGCTGCGGCGCGCCGACGGGAGCCTCGCGGAGAAGACCCACGACTGGTACGCCGCCGACGACGACGGCAACGTCTGGTACTTCGGGGAGCAGACCGCGACGTACGACGAGCAGGGCCACGTCGAGAGCCGCGAGGGATCGTGGGAGGCCGGCGTCGACGGCGCGAGGGCCGGGCTGATCATGCCCGCCGACCCGCGCCCGACCGACGCCTACCGCCAGGAGCTCTACCGGGCCCACGCCGAGGACCAGGCCTGGATCGTGCAGAAGGAGGTCACCGTCCGCACTCCGCTGCGCCGCTTCCACCACGCGCTCCGCTCGATGGAGTGGTCACGGCTCGAGCCGCACGTCATGTCCCAGAAGATGTACGCCCGCGGCATCGGGATCATCTCCGAGAAGGACCTCTCCGGCGGCCACGAGACCTTCCACGTGGTGTCGGTCCAGCGGCCGTGACCGCAGGGGCCATCGGCACTGTCGGCTGCGGCGGCCGGGAGGCCATCATCGGTTGGTGAGCAGGGTCGGGCTCGTCCTCGGTGCCGGCGGTGTCGTGGGTCAGGCGTACCACGCCGGCGTGCTCGCCGCGCTCGAGCACGACTGCGGCTGGGACCCGCGCAGCGCCGAGGTGGTCGTGGGGACCTCGGCAGGGTCGATCACGGGGACGCTGCTGCGCGTGGGCGTCCCCGCCGCCGAGCTGGCCGCCTGGGTCGTGCAGGCCCCGCTGGAGGCCGAGGGTGCGGTGCTGCGCCAGATGCTCGGCACCGAGATCCCGGCGTTCGAGCCGTTCCGGGTGCTCCCGCTGCTGCGCCGGCTCCCGGAGCTGCCCGGGAAGGACATGGTGCAGCGCGCGCTCATCCGGCCCTGGTCCTTCCGGCCGATGGCCGCGGCGCTGGCGTTGATGGCTCCGGGTCGGCACGACATCGCCGAGCAGCTGGCCATGCTGCGCGAGGTCGAGGGGCAGTCGTGGCCGGAGCAGGACCTCTGGATCTGCGCGGTCCGGCGGCGCGACGGGCGGCGGGTGGTCTTCGGACGGGTCGGGAGCCCGAAGGTGCCGCTCCACCTCGCGATCGCCGCGTCGTGCGCGGTCCCCGGCTACTTCGCACCGGTCAGGATCCGCGAGCACTACTACGTCGACGGGGGCGCGCACTCGCCGACCAACGCGGCGATCCTGCGCGAGCGATCGTTGGACCTGGTGATCGTCGTGTCGCCGATGTCGGGGCCGAGCGGGCTGCCCGTGGACCTCTACGAGCTCTCCCGGCGGCACGCGGCACGGCTCGTGCGCCGGGAGACCAGGGCGCTGCGCGAGAGCGGGACGGCGGTGGTCGTCTTCCGGCCCGGCCGCGCCGAGCTGACCGCGATGGGCAACGACTTCATGGCGCGCGACCACGTCGACCAGATCGTCCAGGAGTCCTTCCTGGGGGCAGGCGCGTACGCCGCGCGCCCCGAGGTCCGCGAGGTCCTGGTCGCGTCCGGGCTGCGTCGACGCTAGGGAGTGCCCGAGGCAGCCCGGTGCCGGCGCCGTTGAACGCGGGGCGGGCCGTTCGCGTGTCCTTCTGTGCGGGGATCTTGCAGAGGAGGAGAACAATGCGCACACGTTCACGGTCCGTGCGGCCGGCCCTGCTCGCCGGTGCGGGGCTGCTCCTGCTCGCGGCCTGTGGCTCCGGGGGTGGCGGCAGCAGCTCGACGTCCTCCGGAGGGACGAGCCCGAGCGGCACCGGCTCGGTCGCCGTCGGGAGCACCAGCGCCGGCACGGTCCTGGTCGACCCGGCAGGGATGACGCTCTACGCCTTCGCCAACGACTCCAAGGGGAACTCGACGTGCAGCGGCTCGTGCGCGACGTACTGGCCGCCGGTCCCGGGAGCCGATGCCCCGCAGGGCTCGACCGCGTCGGTCACGGCGAAGTTCGGCACCATCAAGCGGTCGGACGGGTCGAGCCAGCTCACGGTCAACGGCTTCCCGATGTACACCTACGCCGGCGACAGCGCCCCGGGCCAGGCCAACGGCCAGGGCAAGGACCTGTCGGGCGGCCTGTGGTGGGTCGTGGCGCCGAACGGCTCCTGGGTCGAGGGGTCCGGCTCCGGGTCCGGGACCTCGTCGGGCGCCGGCGGGGGCTACTGAGCGACCGCCGCGCCCGGGTGTGACCACCCGCACGGTGTGCATCGGTGACCAGCGAGCCCTCAAGGACGGGCCGACCGGGGACGATACCTATCCCGGACCGACCCTGCTCCTCATGCGCGTTCGTGCGCTGCGCGAAGGACCTCGATGCTGAAGACCGACGAATCCGTGCCCGTGGAACCTTCCGGGCCGGGCCGCCTCGTCCGCAGGCCCAGCAGCACCCGACGGCGGAGGGTCGCGAGGTTCACGCTCGCCGTCCTGGCGGTGGCTGCCGGGGTCGGCGCCGTGCTCTACCTCCACGCCGCACAGGCCCCGAAGCGGGAGCAGATCGCCCGGATCCAGAGGGACCTGGGCTACGTCGCCGGCGCCGCCGAGGGCCACACCCTGTACGCGCCCGAGCCGTGGCTGAAGGACCTGACGACCTATCCGGGCTTCACGACCTATGCGCCCGAGGGTGGGGTCACGTCGTCGGGGTACCTGGACGGGAAGTGGCTGATCGTCTCGCAGTTCGACGCGGACGCTCTCACGCCCGCCGACAAGAAGATCTCAGCCACCCCGCAGACACTGTGCAGGTTGACCGGACCAGCAGGTCGGGACTCCTCGTTCAAGGCTCAGATCGGGGACAGGGCGAAGGTGCACACCCTGTGCCTCGACGTCCCCGACCACCGGGCGCGGGTGCGGGTGGTCGTCTACACGAAGGACGGCGACGCCATGGTGGACCTGGCGACGGCCCTGCCCGAGGACGGACGGATCCTCGACGCCGGGCACTACGAGAAGGACCCCGCTGCGGTCGCTGACCTGGTTGCGGACCCGACCGACTGGGCCGGCGACGTCCTGGACAGCCTGACCGTCCTCGATCCCAGCCGGTACGCCGCCGAGGACATCTACTCGGCGGAGAAGGATGCCGGGCGGTTCGACTGACGCACCCCGCGGTGGCTGAGGGACGGCCGTCGGCCGGGTCGGGTCAGGCGTCGTCGGTGTCTGCGTCGACGCGGGCCACGTGGCGGAGGATCTCGTCGACGACCCTCCCGAGCGGGGGCGTCGCATCGATGACCACCCCCGTCCGCGGGATGTCCTCCTTGGTCCGGTGGAGTCGGACGATGAGGTCGCGCTCGGACTGCTGCGAGCCCCACTCGCCCGGCGGGCGCTGGTCGAGCCGCGCGTGCAGGGTCTCGAGGTCGACCTCCAGGACGAAGACCCCGTCGAACAGGTCGATGAACTTCGAGAAGTTGCGGGAGCCTCCGCAGAAGAAGGTGATGGGCTCCCGATGGTCGGCCACCAGGGCGCGGACTCGACCGACGTCCCAGATGTGGTGCTCGTGGACGGCGCTGTCGATCGCGGCGCCCGTGTCTGGGTCGCCCTGGTAGGCGAGCTCCCGGTCGCCGTTGATCGCCCGGTAGCCACGCCGCTCGAGCTCTCGGCACACCGACGTCTTGCCCGTGCCGGAGACACCTTCGACCAGGTAGTTGCGCACACCCACCGCGGCAGTATCCAGCCGGTCTCCCACGCGGATCAACGGTCGCTCTCGGCGCCGTCCTTCAGAGGGCGAGCTGGTCGAGGCGGTAGCCGTGTTCCCACTCGAGCTCGCGGGCTTCGGCGCGTTCCTGGTCGTGCTGGTTGCGGAGCTCGCCGAGGGTCTCGAGGAGTTCAGTCGCGGTGAACTGAACCTCGCCGACCTCGATCTCGAGCTCGGGCCACTCGGTGCTGACGGGTTTGGTGGGCGGGGCCACGTCGTGGGTGAACCCGGCGGGGGTGCGGAGCCGGAACGAGCCGGTCTCGTGCTGCTCGACGGTGAAGCCGGGGGCGTGCTTGGCGGTGTGGCCCCGTTTGCAGGCCGGCCACAGGTTCCCGGGCCGGGTGGCGCCGTGTGGGTGGGGGTCGCGGTGGTCGAGCTCGACCTGGGTGGCGGACCGGTCGCAGGCCGGTTCGAAGCAGGTGCCCCACTCGGCGACCACGTGCCGCCAGATCGGGGCGGTGGGCTTGTAGGAGGTGGTGGACAGCTCGACCATCTGCCCGGCGGGGTCGGTGAGCATCCGGTGCCAGGTGGCGTCCGGGTCCGCGGCGATGGCGCGGGCGAGTCCGGCCGGGATGACCGTGCCGCCGGCCAGGACGCCGGGGTCGTCGCCGAGGCCCATCACGGTCTGGATGGGGACGGTCAGGTTGATGACCGGTCGGGCGTACGCCGGGGTCGGCACCCCGTCGCCGCGGCCGATCAGGAGGTCGATGGCGAGGTCGGACTTGAGCTGTGCCACGGTCCGCTCGTCGCCCTGGCGGCGTAGTTGGCGGGCGGCGTGGGTGAGTCGGTGGTCGGCCAACATGACCTGGTCGGTGGTGGCGGTGATGCCGAGGTGGGCCATCCCGTCCTCACCCTCCGACGCTCGGACCCGGCGGTCTGCTTTCGCGACCCGGTGGCGTTCCTCGGCGTCGGCGGCCTTGAGCCGGTTGATCTCGTAGGTCAGCTTGTTCCGCAGCTGCTTGGGGGTGCACACCACCACCGCCGGGACCCCGTCCAGGCCGTGCGCGGTGGAGAGGTGCTTGGTCAGGAACTCGGTGAGCCGTGGGCCCAGGATCCGCAGGCGGAGCGGGTCGGTGACCGCGTGCCGGACCACGTCGGCCAGCACCGTGGCCCGGTAGGAGTCCAGCTGCCCGGGCCCGCACAGCGCCCACACGTCGGGGAGGTACTGCTCCAGGAACAGGGCGACGTTCAGCTCGTGCCGCACCCGTGACTCGGACAGCCCCCACAGGGCGGAGACCTCGGTGACCGTCTCCGCACGCGGGGTGAGGGTGAAGTGCGGCGAGACCGCCGTCCGCGCCTGGTAGTCCGCCTCCCGGCGGCGGTGGAACTCCACCAGCCGCCGCCAGCGCTCCGCGTTGGCCCGGGCCTCGACCACCCCGGCGGCGACACCACCGGCCAGCAGGTCGTGGTCAGTCTCTTCTGTCAGATCGTGTGCAGGGTCCATCGCTCATCCCTTCCGTCCAAGCGCTCGACCCTTCACAAGACACGCTAGACGGGACCACCGACACTCCGGCCCGGAGCAGTCCAGCACCCGGGTGCTGAACCGCGGCACGGGTGTCCATGCCCCGATTCAGTGGGCAGAGGCTGAACCAAGCCGCCGGGACTCCGGCCGACAGCCCTTCCACCCGATACGGACAGGAGGACGGTTCAGCACCCCGACACTGAACCCGCGAGTGCACCCGGGTCGCTTGACCCGCTCCTCTGCCAAGCCGCCCGGTGTTCAGCATCCAGGAGCTGACCCAGCGAACCCGACATCGCGCAATGCCGTGGCGAGCGAGGCTCCGTTGCCAGCTGCCCTTCACGGAGCCGGGACAGTGAGCGCTCATCCAGCCCAGTAAGGGCGCCCACTCCGCCGCCTGTCGGCGGTCATCACCTCGATCGTTGCCGAGCGTTTGTGCGGGTCCATCCCGATGACAACCCGATCTGTTGCTGCGTTCACGTCGTTCCTCCGATGCTCGAACCACTCTTGGTTATCGAGCCGGGAGGGCAACGCTGCTTCGAGCCGCACAAACCCCTCTTGAGCCTCTCCTGGCCCTGGCGACGCCCGGGCTACGCAGGCCAAATGAGAGCCACACGACCAGCGTGGGCAGCCGATGTGAGAGCGACAGCCCGGGCGCCTGGACCGAGCCTCGCCAGGCACCGGTCCTGCGGTCAATGGAACAAGCAGCCGATGAGCGGACCCCTCTACCGCGCAGGTGAATTGTCCTTGTACAGGTAGACGACGTCGACCGGGCACGGGTCGAAACCGTGGGCAAGGCAGACCGCATCTGGGAACGGAAGGGCGCAGACGTATCCGTCAGCGTTTCCCGCTTCGTCGGTCTGACGTGGGGCAGGGATATGGCCGGTGGCCTCCAAGGACTGAACGGTCATGAGGGTGTATCCGCCTGGGCACCCCGAGACCGGCTTTGCCTCAGCCCCCGCGCCGGTGAGACCGAACACGACGATGAACCCGCTGAGGGCAATGACGAAACCTAGAAGACTCTTCATGACGACACCCCTCCCGCTGGTGACCCGGTGTCAACGACGTGCCGGCGGCACTGGCCCGCTTCGCTGCCCCTAAGTCTGCGGCCCGGAGTGCGAAGTGCCACGAGCCGACGGTGCCAGCGTCCTCCGAAAGCCGCATCTCGTAAAGCCTTGGCGATCCGTACTCTCATGCCGCGATGAAGGCGTCTTTTCGCCGCGTGTCCGCGTCTGGCTGCGGCTCCATCGCGCCACCGATCGCGCGGGCGCCGGCCTACGGCGCGGTATCGGTCGGATCATGCTCGCGATGATGAGACCGGTCAAAGCGCCACTTGTGGGTCGTGCTGTGCCGTCAGCTGGGTAGGAGCGCCTCGCTCTTGCGGAGCCGTTCGGCCAGCGGGCTCGACGAACGGAATCCCTTCCAAGCGCAATAGATGCCGAGCGAGAGCTCCCAGGCGGCCTCGGGGAGCGTCAACAGGCCCGAGGGACCCTCGCCGTTCTTGTAGACCCCCGCCAGGATCAGTAGGAACGAGAGGATCAGTATCGGGCCGCCGATCAAACCCAACAGCGCCAGCCGCGGGGGCACGAGGGCTGACTTGTACATGAGGTAGCCGAGCAGCAGACCGTTACCGATGCCGGCGACGAGCCCGGGCCCCCACTCGAAGGCCCACTCGTAGGCGTGGGCGAGGCTGTCGCCCTGGACTTGGAGCGCCACGGCCTCACTGCCGGTCGCCCCGTTCATCGCGCCGATGACCGATATCAGCGAGAGCATGCTGACGAGGCCGATGGCGGCGAATACTGACTCCATGGTGCGGGCGGTCACGTAGCTGAGCGCGATCGTCTCGCTCTGCCATCGAGCGATCGGATACAACACAAGAGCCGTCCCGAGCTGAGTGACGATCAGGCCGAACTCGAGAAGCGCACCCCACCTCAGACTCTGGAGGAGGCATCTGCGGCGACGAATCGCATGTTCGTCCAGCTTGCACCCGCCCCGTCGACGAAGAGGAGACGCGCGGGAATGCTCGTCACGAAGGTCCCGATGAACAGCCATCCGAAGATTCGGCCTGTGCGAGTCAAGTCCACGATCGCCCCCTGACAGCTTCAAGAGCAATAGTCATGGCAGAGCAGCTGAACTTCATCGCCCGCATTGGGCAGGGCGGCTCACTCGTATCCGTCCGAGCTCACGTGGTCGCGCCGCTCGAAGCCCTCGGCCGCCAAGTCGGGGGCCGATCGCCTCGCACACTGGGGCCCTCGTCGACCGGTGAGGTGGGCCTGCGGGTCGATCGCTGCCGGTCAGCTCCCGCCGGCCGGCAGTGCCTCGAGCATGACGTCAGGGTGGTCTCGCGCGGTCGTCTTGGCGCGCCACTGGTCGACGAAGAGCGCGAGGTGGGTCCCGTCGCTGCGCTGCAGGACCTCGACGCCCCGGAGCCCGGCCAACGCGGCGGCGCCGACGGCATCGGTACGCCGGGCTACCTGGTAGTCGAGCCGCGAGAAGCGGATCGGGGCGTTGAACTCGTTGTTCATACGGTCCTCGACCACCTCGAACTGCATCGGCCCGACCGCCGCGAGGACGGGGTTCTGGTCACCGCGAAGGTCCGAGCGCAGCACCTGGACGACGCCCTCCTGGTCGAGCTGCTCGATACCGCGGCGGAACTGCTTGTAGCGGCCGATGTCGCCGGCGCTGGCGGTCATGAAGTGCTCGGGGGCGAAGGTCGGCACGGGCGGGTACTCGATCCGTGGACCGACGTACACGGTGTCGCCCACCCGCAGCGCAGTTGCGTTCACCAAGCCGATGATGTCGCCGGCCTCGGCAGTCTCGACCGATGTCGTCTCGCGACCGAAGACCGCCTGGGCGAACTTCGTGGCGAAGGACCGGCCGGTGGCAGCGTGAGTGACGACCATCCCGCGCTCGAAGGAACCCGACACCACCCGCGCGTAGGCGAGGCGATCGCGGTGGGCGGCGTTCATCCCGGACTGCACCTTGAAGACGAAGGCACTGAACTCGTCGGTGACCTGGCGGACCGAGCCGTCGACGCCCGTGGTCGCGCCGGGCGCCGGTGCGAGGTCGAGCAGCAGATCGAGGAGCTGTGCGACGCCGAAGTTCTGCAGCGCCGAGGCGAACATGACCGGCGTCGTGGCCCCGGCCAGGAAGCGTTCCTGGTCGTGGTCGGCCTCATCGAGCTCGAGGAGCTCGTGCTCCTCGACCGCGGCGGCCCAGGCCTGGGCGTCCGGCTCCTCCACCTCGCCGGGGCCTATCCGTCGCTCGGGGGCGCGGGTGGCGCCGCCGGCGGTGCGGGTGTACTTCACGAACTCGCCCGTGCGACGGTCCAGCACCCCGCGGAAGTCTCCCGCCTCGCCGACCGGCCAGGTCAGCGGGGTCGGGCGGAGCCCGATCTTCTCCTGGATCAGGTCCATCAGCTCCAACGCCGAGAGCCCCGGCCGGTCCCACTTGTTGATCACGGTGATCACCGGGATGCCGCGCAGGGCGCAGACCCGGAACAACTTGAGCGTCTGGGGTTCGAGGCCCTTGCCCGCGTCGACCAGCATCACCGCCGAGTCAACGGCGGAGAGCACCCGGTAGGTGTCCTCGGAGAAGTCGCTGTGGCCGGGGGTGTCGACCAGGTTGACCACGTGGTCCCGGTAGCCGAACTGGAGCGCGGCCGAGGTGATCGAGATGCCGCGGGCCTTCTCCATCGCCATCCAGTCGGAAACCGTGCCGCGACGGTCGCCCTTGCCATGGACCGCCCCGGCCTCATTGATGGCCCGGGCATGGAGGGCGAGCGCCTCCGTCAAGGTCGACTTGCCCGCGTCAGGGTGGCTGATGACGGCGAACGTACGGCGGGGGCGAGAGTCGGGCACCGGAAGAACCTAACGGCCCACCGGTCGCTTCCTCGACTCGTGCGCGGCCCTTCAGGTCCATCGCAAGCGCCGAGTCGTGGTGCCGTGAGGTCGCTCTCACAGGACAGACCACGTGCGTCGCACTTGGACTGGGTACGAGGGACGTGTGACCACCGACTCGATCGACGGCTATGTGCGCGTCCGCGGCGCCAACGAGCACAACCTCCGCAACGTCGACGTCGACATTCCCCGGAACGCCATGGTGGCGTTCACCGGGATCTCCGGCTCGGGGAAGTCATCGCTGGCTTTCGGCACGCTGTACGCCGAGGCGCAGCGTCGCTACTTCGAGTCGGTGGCGCCCTACGCGCGCCGGCTGCTGCAGCAGGTCGGTGCTCCGCACGTCCAGGAGGTCACCGGGCTGCCGCCGGCGGTGGCGCTGCAGCAGCGTCGCGGCGCGGCCACGTCCCGCTCGTCGGTCGGCACCCTCACCACGCTGTCCAACCTGCTGCGGATCCTCTACTCGCGAGCCGGCGACTACCCCGCCGACGCCGACCACCTGCCGGCCGAGGCGTTCTCGCCCAACACCGCGGCGGGCGCGTGTCCGCGCTGCCACGGTCTGGGGGTCGTCCACGACGTCACCGAGGAGCTGCTCGTCCCCGACCCGTCCCTGAGCATCCGTGAGGGCGCGATCGCCGCTTGGCCCGGTGCCTGGCAGGGTGCCAACCTGCGCAGCATCGTCGCCGGTCTCGGCATCGACATCGACAAGCCCTGGCGCAGGCTCAAGAAGCTGGATCGCGACTGGCTGCTCTTCACCGACGAGCAGCCGTCGGTGCTCATCAAGCCCGAACGTGATCGCATCGACTACGGCTACTACGGGCAGTTCTGGAGCGCGCGCAAGCACGTCATGCACGTCCTGGCCGACTCCAAGAGCGAGCGGATGCGCGAGCGGGCCCTGCGGTTCGTGGTGGACGCGCCCTGCCCGGACTGCCAGGGCAGCGGACTGCGGCCGGAGGCCCTCGCGGTGACCTTCCTCGGGGCTTCGATCGCCGAGGTCAACGAGCTGCCGTTCACCCAGCTGGTCGCGCTGCTGCGGCCGGTCGCCGAGCCGCCCGAGCCCAACGAGGTCGCGCTGCGGATCTGCGCCGATCTGGTCGCCCGGATCGAGGTGCTCCTCGACCTCGGCCTGGGTTACCTGAGTCTGGGCCGGAGCTCGACGACCCTGTCGCCCGGTGAGGCGCAGCGCTTGCGGATCGCCACCCAGCTGCGTTCCGGCCTGTTCGGGGTCGTCTACGTCCTGGACGAGCCCTCCGCCGGTCTGCACCCGGCCGACGCGGAGCCGCTGCTGGACGTCTTGGACCGCCTGAAGGCTTCCGGCAACTCGCTGTTCGTCGTGGAGCACGACCTCGACGTCGTACGGCGTGCGGACTGGGTCGTCGACATCGGCCCTGGTGCAGGCGAGGCCGGAGGTCGGGTGCTCCACAGCGGCCCGGTAGCGGATCTCGAGGACGTCGCCGAGTCGGCCACCAGCGCCTACTTGTTCGGCCGCGCCGAGCGGCTGGTGCACGACGTTCGTGCCCCGCAGGGCTGGTTGCGGTTGGCAGGTGTGCGCCGCCACAACCTGCGCGACCTGTCCGTCGACATCCCGCTCTGCGTGCTGACCGCCGTCACCGGGGTGTCCGGTTCCGGCAAGTCGACCCTGGTCAGCCAGGTGCTCGCCGAGGACCCGACTGCCCTCGAGTCGTTCGACCGACTGGTGCTCGTCGACCAGCGGCCGATCGGCCGGACCCCGCGGTCCAACCTCGCGACGTACACGGGGATGTTCGACGCCGTGCGGAAGCTGTACGCCGCCACGGACGCGGCCCGGGCCCGCGGCTACGGCGCGGGCCGCTTCTCCTTCAACGTCCCCGAGGGCCGCTGCGAGACCTGTCAGGGCGAGGGATTCGTCTCCGTCGAGCTGCTCTTCCTGCCCGGCACCTACGCACCCTGCCCGGCGTGCCACGGCGATCGCTACAACGCCGAGACGCTGGAGATCACCTACCGCGACAAGAACATCGCGGAGGTCCTCGCCCTGTCCGTCGATGATGCCGCGACGTTCCTCGCCGACGTGCCGGCCGCCGCACGCAGCCTCCAGACGTTGCGCGAGGTGGGCCTGGGCTACCTGCGACTGGGGCAGCCCGCGACCGAGCTCAGCGGCGGTGAGGCACAACGCATCAAGCTCGCCACCGAGCTCCAGCGGGCGCACCGCGGCCACGCGCTCTACCTGCTCGACGAGCCGACCTCGGGACTGCATCCCGCGGACACCGCGCTCCTGCTGCGCCAGCTGCACCGGCTCGTCGACGCCGGCAACACGGTGGTTCTCGTCGAGCACGACCTCGACGCGATCGCCACCGCCGACTGGGTCATCGACCTCGGCCCGGGTGGAGGAGACGCCGGCGGTCGGGTCGTCGCGACCGGCACGCCGGCCGATATCGCGAAGGCCGAGGGCAGCGCGACCGCTCCGTACCTCGCGCGGCGGCTCGAACGGACCTGAGCTGCGTCGTTTCGCCGTGGGGCGGGCCGCGCTCGGGGTGAAACGGGTCAGCTTGGGCGGCAGCTTGGCGCGAGCAGCTCTCAGCACGCTGGAGCGCGCCGGCCGGGAGCTGTTCGACTCCGGAACCCTCGGTTTCCTCGATGGTGCGATCAGCTACGCGGACCTGCAGCGACGCTTCGGCCCGTGACGCATGTCCTCTGCTGCCGTGACAGGGACATCGAGACCCTCGGCCTAACGACGATCACCGAGGTCCTCATGGCGGGTGGCCGCGGCCTCGAGCACGGTGGTGATCTCGGCGCCGATCAGCTCGTGGCGGCTCACCAGCGCGTCCCGCAGGGCCGCGATCAGGTGCCTGTTCTCGGTCAGCAGGTCATGGACATGCTGCTTCTGCTCGTGCAGCAGACGCTCCACGCCCGCCCGACCTTGGGGATCACCGAGGACCCGCCCGACGATGTTGGTGTCCGACAGTGCCGCGCCGTGGACGGCCTGGAAGGAGACCAGGCTGTCTTCCATGCCGCACACCCCGACCATCTGTGCCGCCACGGTGGTGGCTGTGATCAGGTCCCCGCTGGGACCGGTCGACACGTCAGACACGAACAGCTCCTCGGCGACCATGCCACCCAGTGCGATCCGGATCAGGTTGAGCATCTCGGACCGTGATCGGGTGAAGACCTCGTCCCGGTCGCCGTGCGCCAGCAGCCCCAGCGCGTCACGGCGCTTGATGATGGTGAGGACCTCCAGGCGTCGCTCGGGTGCGACCAGCCAGGCCGTGGTGGCGTGCCCGGCCTCGTGGGTGGCGATCAGGGTTCGCTCCTGGTCGGTGTACTGCACCGGCTGCCCGAGACCGATCTCCTCGGTCAGTCGGGCGCGTTCGATGTCTCGGATGGTCATCGTGCGGGCCCCTCGCCGCAGCGCATTGACCAAGGCCTCGTCGAAGAGGTGCTCGATCATGACGGGCGTGTAGGCCTGGGTCAGGGCGGCCAGATGCTCCCGCACGTCGTCGTCGTCCAGCTCGGGCACGTGTGCCTTGCGGGCCAGAAAGTGGTCGACGAGCTCACGGCGGGCGAGCCGCCCGGGTGGGTCGAACGTCAGCCGGCGGTCGAAGCGGCCCGGGCGGAGCAGCGCCGGGTCGAGGTTGTCGGCTCGGTTCGTCGCCGCGATGACCAGCACGTTCGTCGGCGCGGGCCGGGGCCGGGGCAGCTGTCGGTGGGCCGGCAGCAGCGCGTTCAGCTGCTCGGCCAGCCAGGCGTGGATCCGCTGGAGACCGCTCGGCTCGTCGAAGGACTGCATCTGGACGAGGAGCTCGTTGACCACGCCGCCGGTGCCCTCGCTGATGCTCGAACGGTTGGTCGCTGCGGTCCGGTTGACGGTGAGCGCCGTGGCCGGCGCGCTCCAGCCGCATGAGGTCTGTCCGAGGAGGGACGGGCCGAACGGCAGCACAGGATCGGCGTGACTCGGAGCGGGCACGGCGGCCATGCCGCCCCGGGTCATCGCGATGGCGTCGATCTCCTCGATGAAGCCGATGGCACCGCCGTCGCGTCGGGCGGCCTTGCGCAGCGCGCGGAAGTAGGAGCGGATCTTGCGTGCCGTGGCGCCGTAGTACATCGACTGGAACGAGGTCGCGGACACGAACAGGAACGGGACGCCGGCCTCGCGCGCCATCGCCTTGGCCATGTGTGTCTTCCCGGTTCCTGGCAGCCCTTCGAAGAGCAGTCCTCGCCGCGCTGTTCCTCCCATCTCCTCGGTGAAGGCGCGATGGGCGAGGAACAGGTTGAGGGAGCGGACGACGTCCTCCTTGACGGCGTCGACCCCCTTGACGTCGTCGAGGGTGACCTCGATCTGTTCCGGCCTGAACATGATGTGCGGCGAGCGGCCTGCCCCGATCGTCGCCCCGAGCAGCACGCCCACCATGGACAGCAGGAGCAACGAGGCCATGACCAGGAAGGGGTCGAACGTCGGGAGCCGCCACGAGCGGATGTCCATCGGGTCGCCGTGGAGCAGGCGCCACCACAGCCACGTCATCAGCAGGGTCAGGAGCAGCGCGAGTCGGCGGAGGGCGAGCTGCCTACGCCGCTCGCGGGCAGCGCCGACGTCCGCCTCGGAGGCGACCAGGCGCCCCACCCCCGCATCCGTCAGCAGTGATGATCCGTGCTCGAGCCTCTTCGTCACCCGTCCACCTCCGCCAGCAACGCCTGTGGCCCTCTGGTTGCGCCGTCGGCGACGTCGTCGACATCGTCGACGAGGGAGGAGAGCCTCGGCCGGCAACCGCGCGGTCAATCCCCAACTGAGGGGATTACTCGGACCCCGGGGTCCCAGGCGTGTCCCTGATCGAGAAGAGAGGCCCGAGATAGCGTCCGGGGATGCCCAGCCGTCGCCCATCCACTGCTCGTCGACGCGGCGCGTCAGCGCGCCGGAGCGGGACGCGACAGCGGCCGTTGCCGGTCGCCGGGCCGGGGGAGCGGCTGTGGGTGCTCGACGTTCCCTACGGGACGCAGGTCGACGGCGCCACCTGGCACCCGGCCGTCAGGACCCACCTGTACGTCGGGCGCGCCCTGCCCGCGCACCTCACGCCGTACGCCCCGGGGCCGCACACGCTCGGTCGGTTCATCGAGAACACGCTCAACCCGGGCATTCCGACACCCGGTCCTGAGCCGACCGAGCCGACCGGGGCGCTCGAGCCGCGGAGGATCCAGTTCGAGGCCGCGGATGCGATCGCGGCGCGGGCAGCGGCGGGCGGCCGGCAGTTCCTGCTGGCCGACGAGCCCGGCGTGGGCAAGACGATCTCCGCGGTTCTCGGGGCGACCGCGGTGGGCGACCTCCGAGGCGCGCGACGGGTGCTCGTCGTTGCCGACCGGCCCGCTGCGATCACGATCGGTCACTGGTGCCGCACGATCGCGGCACTGGGCGACGGGGGTCTGGAATGGGTCGTGATCACGTGGGACCGGCTGGAGAAGGTCAAGGACCACACGTGGGACGTGATCATCGCCGACGAGGCCCACGCGCTGCGGCGTACGACGACGAAGCGGTGGAAGCACTGGGCGCGGATCTCGGGACACGGGAAGCCGCACGACAAGGCGCCGTTCGTCATCGCGACGACCGCGACGCCCGGACACACGCCCCTGGAGCTGCCGTACCTCGCTCCGGCCTACGCGCAGGTGCTCGACGAGCCGATGCGGGAGTGGACCTCGGCGAGCCAGCCCGGGCAGGCGTTCGCGACCGCGCTCGAGCGCCACGGCGTCGGGGTGGAGCAGGGGCGCTACGGCGCGACGTGGACCACCGACGCAGCCCGGCGCGCCGCGGACCTCAAGCTGGTGCGCGGCTGGCTCGCCGACGAGCGGCCCCCGGCGATGCTGCACCGCGCCGCGCCGTGGGGCCCGGTGCCGATCTCCGGCATGCCGGTGGCGCTCACACCGGCGGAGCGGACGGCGTACGAGGCCGAGTGGGGGGAGTTCTGCCGGGAGATGGACATCGCGCGCCGCGGGCGCAACGTCGCGAAGGGTCGGGCCGCGCTGCTGCGCTTCCGGCAGAAGGCCGGACTGATTCGGGTCGACTCGACGGTCGCCTGGATCGCGCAGCAGGTCGAGGCGGAGCGACAGGTGGCGTGCTCGGTCGAGTTCGTCGCGACCGCCGCGGACGCGATCGCCGACCGGCTGCGTGACACCGGCATCGACGTGGCCACGATCTACGGCCGCGACCGGTTCGACCCCGAGGCCGAGCGGCTGCGGTTCCAGACGGGGCAGGCGAAGGTCTGCGTGTTCACCGCGGTCGCCTCGATCAGCCTGCACGCCGGCGAGACCCTCGCCGACGGCCGCCGGGCGAGCACCGAGCCGCGGGTCGGCGTCTTCCACCAGGCCCGCTTCTCGGGAATCGCCGGGCGGCAGGTGACCGGCCGCACCCACCGCGACCACCAGGTCTCACCGTGGCACATCGCGTACGCCGAGGGCACGGTCGAGGAGCAGGTCGGCAAGGTGATGGTGGAGCGGATCGCCGCGGCATCCGACACGGTGGGAAGCGACACCACCGGTCTCGCCGACCTCGCCCAGCTCCTCGGGGCCGACTGGCTGCCGCCCACGACCCTGACCGAGGACGGCACCTGACCGGCCGGCCCTACTCCCGGACCCGGCCGGTCTCGTACCCCCACATCGCGACCTCCACCCGGTTCCGGGCGCCGAGCTTGGTCATGAGGCTGCCGATGTGGGTCTTCACCGTGCTGAGGCTGATGTGCAGCTCGGCGGCGATCTCTGCGTTGGTGCGACCCCGCGCGACGGTGAGCAGCACCTGCTCCTCGCGCTCGGTGAGCGGGTCGAGGGGCTGGGCGGGCGGTGCTGCCCGACCCGTGCCCGCGAACGTCGACAGCAGCCGGCGGGTGACGCTCGGCGAGATGAGCGAGTCACCTCGGGTGGCCGCCCGGATCGCCTCGCCGAGCAGCTCGGGCCCGGCGTCCTTCAGCAGGAAGCCGGTGGCGCCGGCCGACAGCGCGCCGTGCACGTACTCGTCGAGGTCGAAGGTGGTGATGACGACGACCGCGACCGGGTCCTCGACGCCCGGCCCGGCCAGCTGCCGGGTCGCCTCGACGCCGTCGAGGACGGGCATCCGGATGTCCATCAGGCACACGTCGGGACGGAGCTCGCGGGCCAGCCGCACCGCTTCCTGCCCGTCGCGCGCCTCACCCACGACCTCGATGCCGTCCAGGGTGCCGAGGATCAGCCGCAGCCCGGTCCGCACGAGGTCCTGGTCGTCGGCGACCAGGACCCGGATGCTCACGTCGACACCTGCCGCGGCAGCGTCGCGCTGACGGCCCAGCCGCCTCCGGGGCACGGGCCCGCCAGGCACGTGCCGCCCAGGAGGAGGGCGCGTTCGACCATCCCGGCGAGACCGAAGCCTGCGTCCGGGTCGGGGTCCCCCGGACCGGGGTCACCGTCGTCGCGGACGTCGAGGCTGACGGTTGACTGACTCCCTGCGACGCGCACGTCGACCAGGGTGGCGTGCCTGGCATGTCGCAGCGCGTTCGTGACCGCCTCCTGGGCGATCCGGAAGACGGCGGCGTCGATCGCCGCCGGGAGGGCGGCCAGGTCCCCCGAGACCGTCACCTCCACCCGCGGTCCGGCAGGCGATGCCCCGGTCAGCCGCTCGAGGTCGGCGATGCCGGGCTGCGGGGCGTAGTCGACGGGTGCTTCGTTGCGCAGCACACGGACCATCGCCCGCATCTCCGCGAGCGTGCGCGATGCCTGCACCTCGATCACCTCCAGTGCCTCCAGCGGCGACGAGGGGCTGGTCGCTGCCAGGGCGCGCCCGGCCTGGGCCTGGACGGCGATGGCAGAGACGTGGTGGGCCACCGTGTCGTGCAGCTCGCGCGCCAACAGGACCCGCTCCTCCGACTTCACCTGCTCGAGCCTCCGTTCCCGGGCGCCGTCCTGGGAACGCTCGGCCCAGCCCAGGACGAAGGCGGACAGCAGCACAGCGACGCCGCCGACTGCGTCGGCCACCCCGGTCCAGTTGACGGAGAGCGCGAGGGTCGCCGGGACCAGGATGATGGCCAGTCCCGCCATCGCCTCTCGCCCGGAGCCCCACCTGAAGAGTGCGTAGGGGAAGACCAGGAAGTAGACCATCGTGGCCATGTCGAGCGCCGGTGCGTCTGCCGCGATCAGCGCGACGTCGACGGCAAGGGTCACGCCGAAGGCGGTGGCGACCACTGGGAGCGGGTGGGTACGCCGCCACAGCACCAGGGGAGCGAGCCCCACCGTCAACACCACCGACAGCACCGGTAGCGGCAGGTCCTCACGCAGGACACCCTCCAGCACCCCGGAGGCCGTCACGACCGCCAGCAGCGCCCAGTCCCGCCACACCCGAGCCGGCGGGGCCGAGGGCCGGGGTTCCTCCAGCAGGGACCGCAGTGGGTTGCTCACCCCCTCAGCCTAGGGATGCCGCGGCGCCGGGGGACCAGCCGAAAGTCTGACCTCACCCCCGGCCGAAGGCACGACCGGCTCGGAGCCTCACGGCCGATGCCCGGCGAGCTCGAGCTGACGAGGGTTGTCACATGATCACTGTCGAGTCACTGTCCCGTAGGTACGCCGGCTTCACCGCCGTCGACGACATCTCCTTCACCGCCCTGCCCGGTCGTGTCACCGGCTTCCTCGGCCCGAACGGCGCCGGCAAGTCCACCACGATGCGCGTGATGGTCGGCCTGACCCACCCGACGTCTGGCAGCGCGACCATCAACGGAGCACGGTTCGCCGACCTCCCCAACCCCGGCCTCGAGGTGGGCGTCCTCCTGGACGCCTCCGCCCAGCACGCCGGTCGCACCGGACGCGAGATCCTCACGATCGCCGCCGACAGCATGGGTCTGTCCCGCCGCCGCGTCGACGAGATGCTCGAGCTCGTCAGCCTGACACCCACCGAGGCCAAGCGCCGCGTGCGCAACTACTCCCTCGGCATGCGCCAACGGCTGGGTATCGGCACCGCGCTGCTCGGGGACCCCCGGGTGCTGATCCTCGACGAACCGGCCAACGGGCTCGACCCTGCCGGGATCCGGTGGATGCGCGACCTGCTGACGGACTTCGCCGGCCGGGGCGGCACCGTCCTGCTGTCCTCGCACCTGCTGCACGAGATCGAGGTCATCGCCGACGACCTGGTCGTGATCGGGAACGGCAGGATCGTCGCGTCCGGCAGCAAGGAGGAGCTCCTCGCCGCGGCCGGGACGCTCGTCCGGTCGACGTCACCGCGCGACCTCGCGCACGCCCTCGAGCAGGCCGGCATCCCCAGCACGCTCGCAGGGGACGGCTCGGTCCGCACGGACGCCGACCCCGCTCGGGTCGGGGCCGTGGCCCTGGCAGCGGGCCTCGCCCTCACCGAGCTCCGGTCCGCCGAGGGCGCCGGGCTCGAGGACATGTTCCTGTCGCTCACTGCCGACACCCAGCGCGAAGGAGCTGCGGCATGACCGCCACGATCCTCCCTCCCGACACCAACGAGGCCGCGCCGGCCCGACGGATCGTCCGTGGCATCCCGGCCACCCGGCTCGTCAGGATCGAGCTGCGCAAGATGTTCGACACCCGCTCGGGCTTCTGGATGCTCGTCAGCATCGGAGTCCTGTCGGTCATCGCGACCGGGGCGGTGCTCATCTTCGCTCCGGACAGCGAGATCACCTACGGGAACTTCGCCACGGCGATCGGCTTCCCGATGTCGGTGATCCTGCCGATGATCGCGATCCTGGGCGTCACCAGCGAGTGGAGCCAGCGCAGCGGGCTCACGACGTTCACGCTCGTGCCGAGCCGCGGCCGCGTCATCGGGGCCAAGGCGGTCGCGACCCTCGCGGTCGGGGTCGTCTCGATGGCCGTCGCGTTCGCCGTCGGTGCCGTCGGCAACCTGCTCGGGTCCGCGATCATGGGTCTCGACACGGTCTGGGACGTCTCCCCGGGAGCCGCGGCGCAGATCCTCCTGGGGGACCTGGTCGGCATGGCCATCGGCTTCACGCTCGGTGTCGTGCTGCGCAACTCCGCGGCCGCGATCGTGGGCTACTTCGTCGTCTCCTTCGTCCTGCCGGGCATCCTTGCCCTTCTCGCCCAGGTGCGCTCGTGGTTCGAAGGCCTGCAGCCGTGGATCGACTGGAACTACACGCAGGTCACGCTGTTCGAGAACGACACGGACACGGCGAGGGAATGGGCGATGCTGGCCTCGACCACCGCCCTGTGGATCGTCGTCCCCCTGGCTGTCGGGCTGACATTCCTGCGCCGCTCCGAAGTCAAGTAGCCACCGAGGTCGTCAACGTCATGGAAGGACCACTCGTGCCTGCATCGCCACCCACGGCGACGTCGACCGCTGCTTCCGGGGACACCGCCTCGTGGCGCTACCTTCTGCTCTGGTGCACGGCCGTCGTTGCAACGATCGCTGTCTTCGTCGTCCCGGCTCTCGTCGTCTCGCTTCGAGGCTTCACCGGCGAGGCCGCCCTCGTGGCGGCGGCCGAGTCAGCCTTCACCGGCGCCGACGTGACCGGTCGCGTGGCCGACTCCAGCGCACTTGCCGAGCTCACCGCCCGGTGGCAGGAGTTCCATCTCGTCAAGGCGGTCATCGCCGGCCTCCTCCTCCTTGTCCTCGCCAGGCTCGCGGCGGCGGCGCGCCAGAAGGCAGAGGCCGCCGTGCGTCGCCGACACCGCTGGCCGCGGCTCGCGGCATACGGCGCAGTGCTGACGTGGCTTCTGGGGGCACTCACCGTGCTGCTCGCCAACGTCCAGGGAGCGATCGCCCCCCTGTCATCGGTGACCTCGTTCCTGCCGACCGGACGCCGTCCCGACGAGCTGGACCGGGTGCTGAGCGGCATCCGGCAGGCGGTGACGGTCGACCCGCCTGCACGGGTCGACGGGATCGCGGGCGAGCTCCTCACCGACTTCACGCTCTACCACGCCGTGTTGGCCGTTTCTGCGGCCGTTTCCGGCCTGGTGCTCACGACGCTGGCTCTCCGCGCAGCGTTGGGGCGATGGCGGCTTCGTCGAACGAACCGGTCGCCTCAGCCAACGTGGGCCTTGCAGGCAATCCTGTTCAGTGCGTCCGGAGGCTTCTTCCTCCTGCTGTCGCTGGCCAACGCCAGCACCTGGGTTGATCCGGTACCCGCATTGGTGGCGAGCCTCGGCCAACGATGAGTTGTCAGCGCGGGCGTCGGAAGTGCGGGACGGTGGGTGGTGCCGACGCGGAGCGCCGGACGGCCTCGGCGATGGCGCGGACGCCACGGACGAGCTGGTGTTCCGAGAGGTTGCCGAAGGCGAGGAGCAGTGCTGGCTGGGCCGGCGTGTGCGTGAGCCGGTAGCGACGCAGGCCGCTGACGCGGACCCCCAGGGATCGTGCCGCCTCCACGACAGCGTCCTCGTCGGCCTCGGGGGGGAGCAGGAGCACGCTGTGGCAACCGGCGGCCAGTCCCTGGAGGCGGTCGGGACCGAAGACGGTGACCACCTCCCCGGCCAGGGCGTCGCGCCGGGCGCGGTAGAGGTCGCGCACCTTTCGCAGGTGCCGGTCGAACCGCCCCGACTCGATCAGCAGGGCGAGCGCCTCCTGGTCGAGCCCGGGTGCGCCTCGGCTGCTCAGCTGCTTCTCCTCGGTGAGAACCGCGACGAAGCGGGACGGTGCGAGGACCCAGCCGATCCGGATCGCCGGCGCAATCGTCTTGCTCACGGAGCCGAGGGCGAACACCCGCTCGGGGTCCAGCCCCTGAAGGGAGCCGACGGCCTGCCGGTCGTAGCGGAACTCGGCGTCGTAGTCGTCCTCGAGGATCACGCCGTCGACCTCGTGAGCCCACGCAACGAGCGCGCGGCGGCGGGACGGGCTGAGGGCCACGCCGGTGGGGCACTGGTGTGCCGGTGTGACCAGGACGGCACGTGCCTGACTCGCGCGGAGCGCGGCCACGTCCAGTCCTTCGGCATCCACCGGAACCGGTACGACGGTGAGTCCAGCGCGCCCGGCGATGACGTCGTGCTCGCGGGGGCCGGGGTCCTCCAGGGCGAGCACCTCGATGCCGGATCTCGCGAGGGTCGCGAGGGTGAAGGCCAGACCTTGGCGGAAGCCGCCGACGACGACGGCGTCGTCCGCGGTCGCGCACCCGGCCCGCACGCGGCGATGGTAGGCGGTCACCACGTCGCCGCAGGTGACGGGAGCCGGCTGGTTCCTCGTCCCCCAGCTCGGCGGTCGGCAGCGTTCGCGTCGCCTCACCCACGGCCCAGACCCAGTCGCGCAGCGGAACCGAGCCGAGGTCGGGGATGCCGTACTCGAAGTCGATCTCGAACGTCGGCCGTGCCGCCGCGGCGGGCGGGGCTCCGGTGCGGTCACGGCGCTCCAGGCCAGGGATCCGGGCCACCCGGGTGCCCGATCCGACTGCGGACTCGACGTACCCCTCAGCCACCAGCTGCTCGTAGACCTCCACCACGGTGCCGCGCGAGACCCCCAGGCGGTCGGCCAACCGCCTGGTGGACGGCAGCCTCTCCCCGACGACCAGACGGCCCTCACGGATCGCGACCCGCAGCTGCTCCTGGATCTGCAGAGCAAGGGGCACGCCGGTGCGGTCCAACGCGATCATCAGGTCAGGAGCGTCGCGGCTCCAGTCGACGGGCATGAGGCCCAGTCAACCAAATGGTCCAGTGCGCAGGTCCCGGAGTGGACCTTCAGAGTGAACCGCCTGGCGACGACCATCGAACCATGGGCATCGGACTGGTCTTGGCACTCACGGCGGCGTTCGCCTACGGCGCCTCTGACTTCGTCGGAGGAACCGGCTCGCGCCAGCACTCCCCGTGGGCGGTGGTGCTGGTCGGCCAGGGGTGCGGCGCCGCGCTGATGGTCGCGTGCGGGCTGCTCGCACCTGCGGACCCGCAGGCCGCCGACCTCGCCTGGGCGCTGCTCGCCGGCGCCGGGTCGGCGACGGGAAGCATCTTCTTGTACCGGGGGCTCTCCCGCGGTCGGATGGGACTGGTCGCCCCCGTGTCCGCGGTCGGCGCCGCCGTGCTGCCGGTGCTGGTGGGCGTCGCCCTCGGCGAACGCCCCACCTGGCTCGCCTGGCTCGGCGTCCTCGTCGCCCTGCCCGGCATCTGGCTGGTCTCCCGCGAGACCACGGCGTCGGCGGGAAGCACACCAGGCGCGCTCGTCGACGGCGCCGCCGCCGGTGCCGGCTTCGGTGTGCTGTTCATCGCGCTCGGGCAGGTCTCCAGCGACGCGGGGTTCATGCCGCTGGCCACGAACCAGCTGTTCGGAGCGGCGGTGACGGTCGTCGTGGCCGCGGCGCTCGGGCAGGAGTGGCGCCCGCGTCCGGGCGTGCTGCCCTGGGGCGTCGCGTGCGGCGCCCTCGGCGCGGCCGGCACCTTGACCTTCCTGCTGTCCACCCGCGCCACCGACCTCGGCGTGGCCGCCGTGCTGACCTCTCTCTACCCGGCCGTGACGGTCCTGCTCGCTTCCATCGCGCTGGGCGAGCGCCTCGGAGGCGGTCAGCGGCTCGGCATCGGCATCTGCACCCTGGCCGTCGCGACGCTCGCGATCGGCTGAACCAGCACCGCACCACGACAATGAAGGGAAGACTCATGCGCAAGCTCACCGTCCTCATGCAGACCACGCTGGACGGCCGGATCAGCAACGCGGACGGGCTGTTCTGGCAGCCCTTCGCGTGGGGCGAGGAGGAGACGGCCTACGTCAACGAGGCGTTCGCGCGAGCGGACACCTGGGCCGGGTCCCGCAAGCTGTACGAGTCCGTCGTGCCGTACTGGGAGCAGGTCGCGGCCGGCACCTCCCCGGACCGGGACGTGCAGGAGAGCCCCGCCAGCCTCGAGTTCGCTCGGCTCCTGGGTGCCATGCGGAAGGTGGTCCTCTCGCACACGCTCGCCGATGATCCCCGCACGCGTCGCGAGATCAGGTCGGGAGACGCCGTCGAGCACCTGCGGGAGCTGAAGGAGCAAGACGGCGCCGACATCGTCGCCTCCTTCGGTCCCAGGACCCTCGGTCCGCTGGCCGACTCACCCGGCCTGATCGACGAGTACCTCCTCGTCATCCACCCTGCCGTCCTCGCGTCCGGGCCCCGGCTCTTCGACAGCATCACCCGGGACCTGGCCCTGACGCTGGCCTCGGCCCGCGTCTTCGACAGCGGTGCCGCCGTCATGCGTTACCGCACGCTCGAGGCCACCGTCACAGCCACCGCGCCGCTCTCCGCCTCGGACGTTCCCGAGGAGAGCCGATGAGCAGCAACAGAATGGACCTCACAAGTCTCGACCTCGGGGCCCGCGACACGGCACCCGCTGCCAGACTCGGGCCATGCCCCGGAAGCCACGCATCGAGCCCGCCGGCGAGGTCGTCGCCCGGGTCGCGTCCACCGCGTCGGCGCTGCCCGACGCCTACGAGGAGGACGCCTGGACCGGCGTGAGGTGGCGGGTGCGGAACAGGACCTTCGCCCACGTGCTGGTCGCGCAGGAGGGTTACACGTCGGCGTACCGCGACATGACCGGGGTGAGGGAGCCGACCACGGTGCTGACCTTCCGGTCCTCCGGCGACGAGCTGCTCGCCCTGAGCAACGCCGGGCCGCCCTTCTACAAGCCGCCGTGGTCGCCCACCGCTGTCGGCATGGTGCTCGACGGCGACACCGACTGGGACGAGGTGGCCGAGCTGGTGACCGAGAGCTACCGGTTCTGCGCCCCCCAGAAGCTCAGGCGCCAGCTGGGTCGATGACGCCCGCGATCGGGAACGTCGGACACCATCGATGAGTCCGGTGCTCGCCATCGGTCTGTACGCCACACCCATCCACCGCACTCTCCCCGGGAGGCACCGTGAAGCTCCTTCTCACGTCCGGAGGCGTCACGAACGCGAGCATCCGTGATGCGCTGGTCGACCTGTTGGGCAAGCCGATCGCCGACTCCACCGCCCTCTGCATCCCGACGGCGCAGTGGGGGCACCCGATGTGTGGGCCGGGCTCGGTGCGCGGGTTCGTCGCCGGCCTGCCCCCGTGGGGTGGCATGACCTCGATGGAGTGGAGGTCGCTGGGTGTCCTCGAGCTCACCGCGCTGCCCAGCATCGGCGAGGAGCGCTGGGTCCCGTGGGTCCGGGAGGCGGACGTCCTGCTGGTGGACGGCGGCGAGGCGGCGTACCTGTGCCACTGGATGCGGGAGTCCGGCCTGGCGAACCTGCTGCCGTCGCTGCCGGAGACGGTCTGGGTGGGGGTGAGCGCCGGCAGCATGGTGCTGACCCCCCGGATCGGGGAGCACTTCGTGGAGTGGCCCTCCGCGCCGGACGACACGACGCTGGGGGTCGTCGACTTCTCGATCTTCCCGCACCTCGACGTCTTCCCGACGAACACCATGGCCCACGCCGAGGAGTGGGCCGCCGACATCGCGGGACCGGCGTACGTCATGGACGACCAGACGGCCATCAAGGTCGCCGGTGGCGTCGTCGAGGTCGTCTCCGAGGGGCAGTGGAAGCTGCTGTCCCCATAGCCGCGGCCACAGCGACGGGTGCCGGCTGGGCTAGCCTTGCCGCGATGGACAAGCCAGATCTGGGCAACCGCTACGGCAGCTCGAACGTCGCCATGAAGATCCTGTGGTCGCTGGTGGCCCTGGCGATGATCGTCCTCGGAGCGATCTGGACCTTCGCAGGCTCGGGCGCCGCCCGGTCGTTCGGCCCGGTCGTGGCAGGTCTGGGCGTGGCGTTGGGCTACGTCGCACTGATCCAGAAGCGGCACTGATCCCTCCCGGCTCCGTCCGGGCCCGGGCTCCGGTCACCCTCAGCCGAAGGGCGATCAGCGCCGGACGAGCGCAGGCAGCACGTGCGCGCGCAGCAGCGGTGCCAGCGGCAGCGACGGGTCCGGGGCCGCGGGGTCGATCCAGCGGACCTCGGCGATCTCGGCGGACGCGACGGGTGCCCCGGGCAGGTCGGCGGTGAAGACGGTGCCGTCCACCTCGGCACCGGGCTCGTTCGCGGCCGGAGCGACCCAGCGGCCGAGCAGCCGCAGGGCGCCGGTGGACAGGCCGACCTCTTCCCGGGTCTCGCGGACGCCCGCCTCCTCGGCGGACTCGCCGGGCTCGAGCTTGCCGCCCGGCAGCTGGAAGATCTCGCTGCTGGCCTTCCGGACCACCAGCAGGCGGCCGTGCTCGTCGCGGAGGCAGACCGCGGCCACGACGATCCGCTCGACGGTCGGCGTCGAGGCGGGCGGCTCGGTGAGCACGCGAAGCGCCATCTGGGTCGTGGGCCCGACCCCCAGGAAGTCCACGACCCGGGTGACCCGCTCGGGGTCGAGCGGGAGGAGGCCGGGGGAGCCGGGTACGTCGGGGGTGAGTCCCAGGTCCAGGTCGGTGCGTCCGGACATGATCGACAGGTTGAACTCGTAGCGCTCCCGGGCGCCGGGGGCGGTGAGCTTCTTCAGCAGTCCGGCGCCGATGCGACGCAGGCCTGTCTCCTCGCTGTAGGAGTCGAGGGCAGCGACCAGGTTGGCGCCGTCGCAGTGGTCGATGTCGGCCCACACCGACTGCATGGACCCCATCTGGGACAGCAGCACCGGGGCCGTCTTCTCCCCGATGCCCGGGACGCCCGGCAGGTTGTCGCTCGCGTCGCCACGCAGCGCGGCGAACTCCAGGTAGTGCTCCGCGGCGATGCCGTAGAGCGCGTGCAGCCGGGCCGGGTTCAGCAGGGGAGAGGCGGCGATCCCGCCGTTGATCAGGCGCAGCACCCGGGTGTGCTCGCTGATGTGGGCGAAGGAGTCCCGGTCGGAGGTGATGATCACGCAGTCCCAGCCGGAGCGCTCGGCCCACGTCGCCGCCGAGGCGTTGACGTCGTCCGCCTCCAGCCCGGGCGGGGTCACGGTGCGGAAGCCGAGGGCGTCGAGGAGGGCGCCGGCCCGGTCCAGCTGGTCCACCAGCGCCGGGTCCTTCTCGGCGCGCCCCGCCTTGTACTGGGGGTAGGCCTGCTCCCGCACGGACGCCGTGCGGTCGTCGAGCCCGAACACCAGCGCATCCGGGGCGAACTGGTCGATCGCCTCGAGGATCTGGCGCAGCATCCCGTGCAGGGCCCACGCGGGCCGGCCCTGCCGGTCGCGCAGGTCGGTCTCGGCGCGGGCGTGGTGGTTGCGGTGGAGCAGCGACGGCGCGTCCACGGCGAGGAGGAGGCGGCGGTCGGGGGAGGGAGGTCCAGGGGTCTGCATGGCGGCTGGATCACCCTACGCGGACCGCGCCCGGGGCCGGATCCGGCCCCGCGAGCCGGTCGTCGTACCCCTCGACCGCGGCTCCATGCCGCCTCGTGCGCAAGGTCACATCGACGCGACGGCGAGACTGTCAGGGGCACGGGTCGCGGCGCTGGATAATTGGTGTCACCCCCCGAGCACGTACGAGTCGGCGCCCAGCTCCACCTGGTGTCGACGACAAAGACACGCCCGGAAGTCGATCCCTCATTCGTCAGAAAGACCCACGCCCGTGTCGCCGCTCGTGCTCCTGGGGAGCCTCGGAACAGTGCTGTCCGCCGTCACCATGATCCCGCACCTCGCCCACGCCGTCCGGACCCGCAAGCCCTCCGGCTCGCCCCTGGCCTGGACGCTCGGCGCGGTCTGCTCGACCGTCTGGTTCGTGTACGGCGTGGCCGACCGCGACCTGCTCGTGGCCGCGCCCGGCCTGGTGACGATCCCGATCGGCGTGGTGCTGGCCGCCTGGGCGCACCGGGAGCGGGTCGCGGCGCAGCTGCAGCCGCCGATGGTGATCGTGCCGGCGTGGGAGCCCGCCGAGGGCTACCGGGCAGGGGACACGCTGGAGATGCCGCGCGTCGTCGCCTGAGGTCGTCGTCAGGACGTGGCTGAGCCGCCGGACGGGAGCCGGACCCGGAACACGGTCTCGCCGTCGGCCCGGTGCACGGTGATGTCGCCACCGTGCCGGTCGACGACGATCCGGCGGGAGATGTCCAGCCCGAGCCCGGTCCCGCGCCCGACGTCCTTGGTCGTGAAGAACGGCTCGAACACGTGCGGCCGCACGTCCGCGGGGATCCCGGGACCGGTGTCCGCGATCTCGACGACGACCCCGTCACCGTCGGCGGCGGTCGAGACCCGCAACGTGCCGGCACCGCCCATCGCGTCGATCGCGTTGTCGATGAGGTTGGTCCACACCTGGTTCAGCTCGCCTGCGATCGCCTCGATCTGCGGAACGCCGTCGCCGTAGCCGCGCGTGACGACCACCCCGTCGAGCTTGTGGCCGAGCACCACGAGCGTGCTCTCGAGGCCCTCGACGACGTCCGTGCGCTGGACCGAGGCGCGGTCGAGCTGGGAGTAGGAGCGGACCGCCGCCACCAGGGACGACACGCGCTGCGTCGACTCCTTGACCTCGGCCAGCAGCGAGGTGGTGGACAGCGAGCTGGCCACCCAGTGCATCGCGGGCTCCAGGGCCGCGTCGTCCACGACCGCGGCCACCTGCTCGCACCAGGCCACGTCGGCGCCCGCGGTGGCGAGGACCGGCGCCACCAGCCAGTCCTCCCCGACACCGCGGTCGGCGAGCCAGTCGGACAGCTCCTCCTCCCGGTCGCTGAGGGCCAGGGCGCCTGCCGCCGCGGCGTTCCGCTCCGGGACGGGTGGCCGCAGCCCCCGCCGGAGCGCGTCGAGCTCGACGAACTCGGCGGCGGTGAGACCGGACTCGGCGAGCTGCCGCAGCGTCGTCATCAACGTGTCGCACGTGTCCTGGAGCGCGTCCACGGCCCGGGTGGCCGCCGAGGCCGGGTTGTTGATCTCGTGGGCCAGCCCCGCGGCCAGGGTGCCGAGTGCCACGAGCGCCTCGCGCTGCCGCGCGGTGGACTCGATGCTGCGCACGGTCTGCATCAGGCCACGGATCAGGTGCGCCCCGAACGGGAACCAGGCCCGGGCGAGCTCGCCGAGGCGGTCCGCCGGTACCCGGAGCATCCGGCCCGGTGCGGAGGCCTGCCCGGTCGCCATGTAGACGCCGTTCGGGTCCCAGGCCCGGAAGCCGCCGGCCCACTGGCCGGGGGTGTCCATGGTCCCCACGTGCGTGTCCTCCTGGCCGACGTGCCGGACCAGGTCGACCCGGCCGTCGAGGAGCAGCCACCAGGAGTCGGCGGGCTGGCCGCTGCGGAACAGCACCTCCCCGGGCACGAAGTCGACCTCGTCGCCGGCGGCCGCCAGGCGCTCGACCTGGTCGTCGGCGAGCCCCTGCAGGACCGGCAGCGAGAGCAGCTCCCGGGTCGTCATCAGACCGTCGCCAGGTAGCGGTGCACGAGGTAGACCGACATCGCGCCCTCACCCACGGCCGACGCGACCCGCTTCATCGAGTCGAGCCGCACGTCACCGGCGGCGAACACGCCCGGGACGCTGGCCTCCAGGGCGAACGGCGCGCGGGTCAGTGGCCAGCGGCCGGCGTCGGGGGAGGCCAGCAGGTCGGGGCCGGTGAGGAGGAAGCCCTTCGGATCCCGCGCGACCTCGGCCCCCAGCCAGTCGGTGCGGGGTGACGCACCGATGAAGACGAACAGCCAGTTGGTCCGCACCTCCTCGACCGTCCCCGCCGCGCCGTCGCAGAGCTCCAGGGCCTCGAGGTGGCCCTCGCCCCTGGCGGCCGCGACCCGGGTCTGCAGCCGCACCTCGATGTTGTCGGCGGCCTCGATCCGGGCCACCAGGTAGTGGGACATGGTGTCGGTGAGCCGCGGGGCGCGGACCAGCAGGACGACCTTGTTCGCGTACCGGGCCAGGTTGAGCGCCGCCTGCCCGGCAGAGTTCGCCGCGCCCACGACGTACACGTCGTCGCCCCGGCACTGGCTGGCCTCGCTCGCCGTGGCGCCGTAGAACACGCCGCGGGCGCCGAGCGCCTCCAGCCCGGGTGCCTCGAGGCGTCGGTAGGAGACGCCGGTCGCGATCAGCACTGCCCGCGCCTCGACCTCGCCGCCGCCCTCGAGCCGCACCGCCCGGACCGGTCCGCGCGGCTCGAAGCCGACCACGTCGCGAGCCAGCACCATCTCGGCGCCGAAGCGGGACGCCTGGGCGACGGCCCGGTGGGTCAGGTCCGCTCCCGAGAGGCCCTTCGGGAAGCCGAGGTAGTTCTCGATCGAGGCGCTCTGGCCGGCCTGGCCGCCGGGGGCGTCGCGCTCCACGACCACGGTGCGCAGCCCCTCCGAGGCGGCGTACACGGCGGCCGCGAGCCCCGCCGGGCCGGCGCCGACGATGCAGAGGTCGTAGAGCGGCTGCTGGGCCCGGGTGCGCAGGCCGAGCGCCTCGGCCAGCTGTCGTGCCGAGGGCGCCGACAGCGGCGGCCCGTCGGGGACCAGGACGAGCGGCAGGTCGTCCGCGCCGGCCTCCGCCAGCGCGACGAGGCGGCGGGCCTCCTCGTCGCGCTCGACGTCGAGCCACCGGTAGGGGACGTGGTTGTGCGCCAGGAAGGCCTTGGTCTCGACGGTGCCGTCCGACCACCGGTGGCCGACCACCCGCACCTCCGTCGCGTGGTCCGGGTGCTGGTCCTGCCAGTCGCCGAGCAGGTCGTCGACCACCGGGTAGAGCCGCTCCTGCGGCGGGTCCCACGGCTTGAGCATGTAGTAGTCGAGCCCGATGTCGTTGATGGCCCTGATGGCGACATCGGTGTCGGCGTACGCCGTGAGCAGCAGCAGCTTGGTGTCGGGCGACTGGCTGCGGACCTGCTCGAGCACCTCGATGCCGGTCATGCCGGGCATCCGCTGGTCGGAGGCCACCAGCGCGACCGGACGGTCGCGCAGCCTCAGCTCGGCGAGCACCTCGAGCGCCTGCGCCCCCGAGGTGGCGCTGACGACGCGGTACTCGCCGCCGTACCGGACCCGGAGGTCACGGGTGACGGCCCGGGACACGGCGGGATCGTCGTCCACCGCCAGGATCGTCGGCTTGACGGCCATCGCTCGGCTCCTCCCGCCCTTGCCGACCGTACCGTCGAGGAGCCCCGCCGGACATGGTCGATTCGGGGTACGACAGGCTCAGCCGTTCGGGCCGATGAGCTCGCTGGCGCGCTCACAGGAGTCGGCGTCGCACCGCGCGATGGTGGCCTTCCGGGTGCCGTAGGTCGTGATCAGCACCGATCGGCCCGACTCCCAGGTGGCCGGACCGAAGTAGCCGGGCGTGCGGTAGACGGCGATCCGGCGGCCGTGGTCGCGGTGCACCGAGAGGCGTCCGACCGGCCCGTCCGACACGAGGTCCTGGGTGAGCAGCCGGCGGCCGCTCGGCGACGCGGCCACCACCGCCTGCCGGCACGATGCCCACAGGGTCGTGCGCGGGGCGGACAGGGTCGTGAGGACGCTGCACGTCGTGCTCTCGCCGCCGGCGGCGGTGAACGAGGCGACTCGGTCGGCGCGGACGTCGGCGAAGTAGCCCTCGCCACGGTTGATCCGCGAGGTCGCGTCCGTCCTCGTGTTCCACGTGAAGGTGCGGTCCGGTGCCGAGCCGCCGAGGACGGCGCGGCCCGCGTCGGCGTCGAGCACCCGGACGTAGCCGTGGAAGGTACGGCGGGTGACGACGTCGCCGGTGCCTGCGTCGCGGACGGTCAGCACCGAGTCGCCCCCGGAGCGCTGGAGGTACTGGAACAGCTGCCGGCCGTCCCGGGAGAGCACGACGTCACCCTTGACGGGGTCGAGGAGCGTCTCGCGCGAACCGTCGGGCGCGACCCGCTCGACCACGGCACCGCCGTTGCGCCCCCAGACGCCCACGACGTAGTCGTCCCCGGAGGGGCCGTACAGCTGGACCTCCCGGCCCGGGACCTCGATGCGCGCGTCGCCGTCGAGGATCGTCGTGCCGAGCACCTGCGGGACGGCGGGGTCCTCCCCGCGCGGGAGGGTGGTGGGCTTGACGGTGATGGCGCCGGACGTCCGGTCCGCGGAGTCGGCGGTCGCTGCGGGCAGGGTCGCGCCCAGTGCGGCGAGGGCCAGCACGGCCGGGACGAGGAGACGGGAGGTGCGAGAGTGCACGAGGGTGTCCTTCCGAGACAGGAGGGGCCGATGTTGGCTCCATCTCCCTCCCTGACGCCGCGACCGCTCGCGACGTTGCGTCCCGATCCGGATTTCTCGGTCCGCCCCGCCCCCACGTCACGCCGGGCGCGCCGGCGCCGCGGTGAGCAGCGGGCGGACGCGCGTGCGCGCCAGGAGCACGACCAGGTTGCGGACCAACGGACCCACCAGCGCGTACGACGCCCACGCGAGCGACGCGCCGACCAGGAGGCCGGCGACGACGTCCAGCGGGAAGTGCGCGCCGACGTACACGCGGGCGCAGGCCATCGCCAGGGCCAGCACCACGGCGAGGATGCCGAGGGCGCGGTCCACCAGGAGGACGCCGACGGCGACCGCTCCGGCCATCACCGCGTGGTCGCTCGGGAAGGAGTAGTCGGCGCTGCGCGACACCAGCACCAGCGCATGGGGCAGCACCCTGAACGGCCGGGGCTCCGCCACCGCCGAGGCGATGAGCTGGTTGACCCACACCGCGAGCAGCACGCCGACCGGCGCCCACAGCGAGGCGGCGACCCGCCCGAGGTCCCCGTCGCGACGGGCCGACCACCACGACAGCAGCAGGAGCCCGGCGAACAGCACGACGCCGTACTCGGCGTACAGCCTCAGGGGAGCGTGCAGCCACGGGGTGGCGCGCGCGAAGTGGTTGACCTCGCGGAACCAGCGCTCCTGCGCCTGGCTCCACAGCACCGTGCCGTCGTTCATCCGCACCACACCGAGACGGTAGGCACCACCGGATGAAGGAGGGATGAAGCGCAGGACCGGGTGCCTGCAGGCGTCGCGGAGCGGATGCTCTAGCCTCGCTCCGTGAGTGCGCAGGCCCCTTCCGCTGTCATCCTGATCCGTGCAGAACGCTTCATCCCCAACCCCGCGACCGCGGCCGACAACGCCTTCCAGCGTGACGTCCCGGCGGGGCAGTCCGAGGACGCGACGCGCGCCATGGCGCTGGCCGAGATGGACGCCGTCGCGCAGGCGCTCCGGGACGCCGGCGTACGCGTGCACGTCTTCGAGGACGAGGACCACACCCGTCCCGACAGCGTCTTCCCGAACAACTGGCTCTCCACGCACGCGGGCGGGATGGTCGCGGTCTACCCGATGTACGCCTCCAACCGGCGCCACGAGCGCCGCGCCGACGTGCTGGAGATGCTGAAGTCGCAGTACCGGGTCCAGACGATCGTCGACTACTCCGGTCTCGAGCCCGACGGCATCTTCCTCGAGGGCACCGGGGCGATGGTGCTCGACCACATGTCGAGGGTCGCCTACACCGCGGTCAGCCACCGCGCAGACACCCACGTGCTGGAGCGCTTCTGCACCGACTTCAACTACGAGCCGATGGCGTTCGAGGCGGTCGACTCCGAGGGCGTGCCGGTCTACCACACCAACGTCATCGCCTGCATCGGCACCGACGTCGCGATGATCGCGCTCGAGATGATCCCCGACGAGGCGCGCCGCGAGCAGGTCCGCGAGCGGCTGACCGTCAACGGTCGCAAGGTCGTCGAGCTCACCGAGGCCCAGATCCGCGAGTTCGCGGGCAACGCGGTGGAGCTGTGCGGTCGTACGCCGGACGGCCGGCGTCGCTACGTGATGGCCATGTCCGCGCGGGCTCGTCGGAGCCTGCGTCCGGAGCAGGTCGCGGTCATCGAGGAGTCGTGCGAGATCGTGGCGGTCGACATCCCCACGATCGAGCTGGCCGGCGGCTCGGTGCGGTGCATGATCGCCGGGGTCCATCTCGACCGGCGCCCGCTCGACGTCGAGCCCGAGCTCACCGAGGCCGTCCGGGCCATCAACGAGGACCACCCGGTCACCGCGGACGGGCGGTTCGTCGACGCCTGAGGCCGGGAACCGGCGTCTCCGCTACGCCTGGAGCGCCTTCTCCGCTTCCGCGGTCTCCGTGGGCAGGAAGACGAACCGGCGATAGCTCCAGTAGCGGAAGGCGGTGCCGAGCACGAGCCCGACCACGTTCGCGGAGACGTTGTCGGCCAGTCGGCCGGTGAGCCCGAGCAGGTCGTGCGAGACCACCAGGCACGCCACCGAGATCGCGAGCCCGACCAGGTTGAAGACGACGAACAGGACCACCTCGCGCCTCCGGTCCGCTCCTCGGCGGTTGCGCCACGTGACCGTGCGGTTGCCGACGTACGTCACCAGCATCGCGACCGCGACGGCGAGCGTGCGGGCAGCCCACGGGTGCCAGGTGGCAAAGGGCGGGACCGACAGCAGGACGTTGAACACCGCGACGTCCACGACGTAGGCGATCCCGCCCACCCCGAGGAAGCTGACGACCTCGCGCACGCGTGACCGCGGCGTCGACCCTGATCCGGTGCGGGCGCAGACCTCGTCTGTCATCGTCACACCAGGAGCATGACGCTGGTGACCTGTCAGCAGGCTGACAGGTCCCGCGTCGTCGAATGGGCTCGAACGGCGAGGAGGTGCGTGGTGCGGGTGCTGGTGGTGGAGGACGAGAAGCGCCTCGCGTCGTCGCTCAAGGCCGGGCTGGCGGCGGAGGGCTTCGCGGTGGACGTCGCCGGCGACGGGGCCGAGGCGCTGTGGTACGCCGGGGAGGCTGCCTACGACGTCATCCTGCTGGACGTGATGCTGCCCGTGCACAACGGGTACGACGTGTGCCGAAGACTGCGCGAAGACGAGAACTGGACGCCGATCCTGATGCTGACAGCTCGCGACCAGGACCTCGACCAGATCGAGGGCCTCGACGTGGGCGCCGACGACTACGTCACCAAGCCGTTCAGCTTCGAGGTGGTGCTGGCCCGGATCCGGTCCCTGGTCCGTCGCGGGGCGGCGGAGCGGCCCACGGTGATCGAGGTCGGGGAGCTGAGGTACGACCCGGCCCGCAAGGTCGTGACCCGCTCGGGACAGGTGATCGACCTGACGGCACGGGAGCTGGCGCTGATGGAGCTGTTCATGCGTCGGGCCGGCCACGTGCTGAACAAGTCGGAGATCCTGGCCGGCGTCTGGGACTTCGCCTTCGAGGGCGACCCCAACATCGTCGAGGTCTACGTCGGCCGGTTGCGCCGCAAGGTCGACCGCCCGTTCGGACGCAACGACATCGAGACCCTGCGGGGCACCGGCTACCGGCTTCGGGCGCCGGAGGGCCCGTGAGCGCTGGGGCGTGGCGCCGGGTCGCGCCGGGATGGGCTCGCTCTCTCCTCGCGTCCCTGCGCCTTCGGGTGACGGTCGCCGCCACGGGCGTGGCGCTCGTCGCCGGCGTCGTGGGCGCCGTGCTCTTCGTGAACTGGCTGGAGCACGACCTCGAGCAGGCGTTGATCACCTCGGCGGACCAACAGGTGCAGACCATCCGCGCCCAGCTGTCCGCCGGCAGCAGTCCGCAGGCGGCTGCGGTCACGGCGCGCGACGACGTCATCACCCAGGTCCTCTCGCCCCGGGGGACCATCCTGGGGAGCGACCATCCGCAGCTCCGCTCCCCGTTGCGGACGTCCGCCGGCGTGGCCACGTCGGTGGAGGTCGCCGGGCTCTCCGACAGCTACGTCGTGGTCGCGCGCCGGGCCCGCACGGGGGAGCTCGTCGTCGTCGCCCACTCGGAGGAGCAGGTCAGCAGGGCACGTGAGGTCACCGGGTGGCTGCTGTCGCTCGCTCTTCCGCTCGGTCTCGCCGTGCTGGCCGGAGCGGTCTGGATAGCGGTCGGCCGGGCGTTGCGGCCGGTCGAGTCGATGCGACGCGAGGCGGCACTGATCACCACGGCCCATCTCGACCAACGGCTGGGCCAGCCCTCCGGCGCCGACGAGATCCGCCGGCTGGCCGACACCCTCAACGAGATGCTGGACCGGATCGCCACCTCGCAGCGCGCGCAACGGCAGTTCGTGTCCGACGCCTCCCACGAGCTGCGATCCCCCCTGGCGGTCATCCGCCAGGTCGCCGAGGTGGCGCACCGGCACCCCGGCCAGGCCGACGTCGGTGCGCTGACCGAGGAGATCCTCGCCGAGGAGCGGCGGATGGAGGACCTGGTCACGGCGCTGCTCACGTTGGCCCGCTCGGAGGGAGCGGACCGCGCCTCCGGGCAGCTCGTCGACCTGGACGACGTGGTGCTGGCCGAGGTCAAGAGAGCACGTCGCCCGGAGGGCCCCGAGATCGACGCGTCCCACGTCGGCGCCGGTCAGGTACGCGGGGAGGTCGTCCTCTACGCGCAGCTGGTCCGCAACCTCCTGTCCAACGCGACGAGGCACGCGCACGCCCGGATCGAGGTGTCGTTGCAGGAGGACGAGGACGGGGTGCGCCTCGTGGTCAGCGACGACGGTCCCGGGATCCCGGCGGACCAGCGGGAGCGAGTCTTCGGCAGGTTCGTCCGTCTGGACGACGCCCGCGCCCGGGACGAAGGGGGGAGCGGCCTGGGTCTCGCGATCGTGGAGAAGGTCGTCGCCAGCGCCCAGGGGACCGTCGAGGTCGACGACGGCCCCCTGGGCGGCGCGCGGTTCACGGTGACGATCCCGGTGGCCTAGCGGGAGTCGGCCGCGTCTGCACCTTCGGGGCGGACCACGGTCACCGGGAGCCCGAGGTGCCCCAGACGGTGCTGCAGGTCCTGGTGCAGACGAGCGCTCAACGCGTGCTGGTGCACGGCGAGGATGATCTCGTCGACCGGTTCGGCGTGCAGCACCAGCTCGATGGCGTCCATGGGGTCGTGCTGCACGGAGACGGAGCCCAGCACGTGTCCGCCCGCAGCATCCTCCAGTGCGGGGAGTGCCCCGCGGAGCAGGCGTTCGGCCTCGGCGGCCTTCTCGTGCCGCTCGGGATGGAGCAGGTGGACCTCGGCCCGTGCCGGGTTCGGGACGACCACCCGGAACTGGGCCTCGCACCGGCCGGCGCGCTCGCGGACGACCGCGAGGAGCTCGGGTGAGGGCACGGGGGTGTCCGTGACCAGCAGGACTCGGCGACTGCGCTCGGTTTCCATGTCGTTCCTCCTTCTCAGACTTCGATCCACTGGGGCTCCTCGGCCGTCCGGTCCACCCGGGTGACGGAGAGGTAGACGACGGTCGCGAGGATGGCGGCGAGGAAGAGGACGCTGGTCCACAGCGTGCCCAGGCCGAGACCGCCGTCGCTGCGCGGTGAGGCCAGGAAGTCGCCGATGTTGGCGCCGAGGGGGCGGGTGAGGATGTAGGCGAGCCAGAACGACAGCACGGGACCCATCCCGAGCCGCCAGCCCACGAACACCGCGGCGATCAGCCCGGCGGGCAGGAGGATCGCCGGTCCGGCAGCCCAGCCGGTGAGCTCGAGCGTCCAGTCGCCCAGGGCGGTGCCGAGCGCGAAGGTGACCAGCACGACCAGCCAGTACCACCCCTCACGCGGGGTGGTGTTGATGGAGTGGATGGACAGTGTGCGCTCGCGTGAGTACCAGAGGCCGAAGACGACGGCGAGCAGGACCGAGAAGGTGACCGAGCTGATCCACAGCGGTACGCCGCGGGCGTCGGTGAGGTTGTCGGTCAGCAGCGTTCCCACGACGCTGATCAGCACCACGGAGAGCCAGTACACCCACGGGACGTACTCCCGCTTGCGGAACTGGACGACCAGGCTGACGACCAGGGCTGCGGTGAACAGCAGCGTGGTGTTCGTCAGGCCGAAGCCGAGGGTCTCGTTGACGTAGTCGGCGAAGCTCTCGCCGACCGTGGTGCACAGGATCTTGATGACCCAGAACCACACGATGACTTCGGGGACCTTGTTCGCCATCAGGCGAGTGCCAGGAATGCTCATGGGCCGAAACGGTGCCGGTGCCCACCTGACACGGACCTGACGGGCGGAGCCCCCTGCGTCACCCTCCACGAGGACGTGGCGTCATCGTCGGGTCTTCTTCACCAGGTAGACGGTCGTGGTGCCCGGGTCCGCGACGGGCCGGTAGCGCCGGTCCAGGACCCGCTGCCCCGCCTGCGCTTCCACCCCCCACGTCTCGAGGCTGGTCCCGCTGACGATCACCCACGTGGGCCGGGCCGGCCCGGCCAGCACCGAGGTCAGCTCGCTCAGTCGTGGGTCACGCACCCGGACCGGCAGGCTCCACAGGTGCTCGTACGGGCTCGACAGGCCCGCGTCCTGCAGGATGCTCGGGTCGCCGAAGGCCACGACGCCGGTGTCGCCGTCGTGGACATGCGTGTGCAGGTAGCTGTCCACCGCCGCGTCGTCGTGCCAGCCCGGCTGCGCCACCCGCGTCCACACGACCGCCGCGACCGCCATCACCGCCGCGTAGGCCAGGGCGAGCCCGACCAGCCGCAGCCACCTCGGCCTGAGCGCAGCGATGCAGCACACGGCGACGACGAGACCCGGCACCGCGCCGACGAGGTAGTGCAGCCAGTAGCTCCCACCGAAGGCGATGCCCACGGTCTCCCAGCAGGCCAGTGCGACGGCGACGAGGCGGACGTCGAGGCGGAGGCGCCAGCTGCGGTCCGCGAGGGCGAGGACCAGCAGGAGCATCAGGAAGAGCGCGCCGCTGGCGGCCACCGAGACCACCAGGGTCTCGGCCCGGGCCGCCGTGGACGAGGGGGACTCGGTCTGGATGACGGCAGCGGCCTCGATCCGGAACGTGACGAGGGCGTCCCACAGGGCGCCCGGTCGCGTCCCGCGGGCTGCCGCCCAGACCAGCGTCGCCGCCCCGACGGCGGTCGCGCCCACGAGGGTGAGGCCCGTCCTCAGCACCGCCGCTCGGTCGCGGCGCTCCACGACCTGCCACAGCCCGAGAGCCGCGACCGCGACGAAGACGTCGAGCATGTTCTGCTTGACCAGCACGGCGCAGGCACCCAGGGCGCCCGCGGCGATCCACCACCCACAGCTGGCACGGGCACTGCGCGCCGAGCACGCCGAGAAGGCGGCGACCAGGCCGGCGAGGACGAACGGTACGGCGAGCACCTCACCGTCCACCTCGGTCACGCCGAAGTACGGCGTGGAGAGGAAGATCGCCGCGGTGGCGGCCGCCGCCACCGTCCCCGACCTCGAGCCCCGGGTGGTCAGGTGGCCGACCCGTCCGGCGAGGGCGACCGAGATCATCACTGCGACGATGCCCATCAGCCGCAACCCGGTCCGACCCCCGGCGAGCTGGAAGAGTCCGATCAGCAGCGGCGGGCGATCCACCCAGTAGTCGCCGTACAGCGAGCTGCCCGGGCGCCACTGCGCGGCCACCATCAGGAACCCGCCCTCGTCCGAGCTGAGCGGCTTGGTGACGAACGGAGCCCAGGCGGCCCCCGCGAGCGCCGCGACGAGCACCACCAGGAGCGTGATCGGCGGACGTCGCCGACCCGTCCTGGGCCGCACGGGCAGGTCAGCGGCCCCGGGAGCCGGCACCCGCGCAGTCGGATGCCTCACCCCCGGCCACTCCCGGACGCCCGCCGGCAACGTCATGTCGCGATGGTGCGACGTGGGGGCTGACAGCAACCTGACCGACTCGGACCCTCGACGCGTCCGCGGCCCCGCGCCTCAGTCCGCGGACGACGCCAGGGTGGCGAAGATGTCGTCGAGCAGCGGCTGCCCGGGTGACCGCCCGACCTCGCGGAACCACTCGTAGCCAAGCGCCCGGCCACGCAAGGGCCAGGGGAGCAGCAGCAGCAGCCCGAGGGTGCGCGCGCCGCCGGTGGTCTGGGAGGCGTGCGCGCGCATCGAGCGCCGCTTGGTGGCCAGCACCCCCCGGACGTCGATGCGGTGCGTGAGGTCGTCCGGGTCGGTGAAGGCTGCGTCCAGGTCCGGGAGGTGGGGGAGTGGCAGCAGCCGGCCGAGCCGTTCGAGCCAGCACACGGCCCGCTGCAGCCGGCGCCGGTCGAGCGTCGCCTCCAGGACGACCGGGGTGCCGGCGGCCTCGGCCGCGAGCCTGCCGACACGGTGGACCTGGACGTGGTCGGGGTGTCCGTAGCCACCAGCGGCGTCGTAGGTCGTCAGCACGTCGGCGTCCTCCTCGACGAGGATCCGCGCGAGCGCCGCCGCGGCATCGTGCGGGTCGGCGCTGCTGAAGGTGGGACGCGCGCCGGACCCGGATGTCCGTGGCGGGCCACCGGTGCCGCCGTACCCGGAGTCGGCGTAGCCCAGGAGCTCCACCCGACTGGCGCCGATCGCGGCAGCCGAGCGCTCCAGCTCGGCCTTCCTGGTGTCGCCGAGCGGGCGACCGCGCTGTCCGTTCGACGGCGCGGCCAGGCCGGCCTCGCCCAGCGTGGCGACGACCAGCACCACGCGGTGTCCGTCGGCGGCGGCCCTCGCCAGCGTGCCCGCCGTCAGCAGCGCCTCGTCGTCGGGGTGGGCGTGGAAGCTGACGACGGTGAACGGGCGGGCGGGCCTCATCAGCTCGCCCTCGCTCCGGCGGCCCGGTGGGCAGGCAGCGGCGTCGCCGCCCGGAGTGCGGCCCGGTCGTACAGGACGCGCGTGCGCTCGAGCGCGGTGGCCCACCCGACGTCGGGAACCACCGCGCGGTTGTGGCACGCCATGGCGGATCGTCGGGCGGGGTCGGTGAGCAACCGGGCCAGGTGGGACACCATCTCGCGGTCCGAGGACGCGAGGAGCCCCTCGACGCCGTGCGTGACGAACTCGCCCACACCGCTGTGCCTGCTGGCGACCACGGGAACGCCCGCGCATCGAGCCTCCAGGGCCGCGATGCCGAACGACTCCAGCACGGCGGGTGCGACGAAGACGTCGGCTCGCGCCAGTGCTTCGTGGATCCCGGCCCGGTCCAGGCGTCCGGGGAGCGTGACCCGGCCGGTCAACCCGTTGCGCCCGAGGAAGGCCTCGAGGCGTGGACGCTGGGGTCCGTCGCCGATCACGACGGCGTGGAAGGGGGTGGTGTCCCCGACCCGACGGTCGAGGTCGCGCAGGATGCGGCCCAGGGCCAGCGGTCGCTTGGTCCGGGTCATCCGGCCGACGGCCAGGATGGTGGGGACCGGGGTGGGCTCCGGCTCGACGCGCCACAGGTCGGGGTCCACCGCGTTCGGCAGCACGTCGACCGGGATGTCCGGGCCCAGCATCGTGCGCAGCGGCGCGGCCGCGCGGTCGCTGACGGCCGACCACTGGATCGGCCAGCGTCGGAGCCCCAGCAGGGCGCTCGCCAGCGCCGGCAGCGGTCCCAGGTCCGACCACAGGGAGTGGACGGTCACGAGCGTGGGCAGCCCGAGCCGGGCTGCGCGCCGGGCGGCGAGCGTCGCCAGCGGGGACCAGACCGACACGTGCACGTGCACCACGTCGGGACCGGTCTCCAGCAGCACCGAGGTGAGCGTGGCGGGACCCGGCAACCGTCGCACCCACGCGGGGTCGCTCGCGGCGGCGGGGGTTGCGGTCGTGGTGACGACCATGGCGTCGTACCCGGCGCGACGTTGACGCGACGCCAGGTCGCTCACCTGCATCTCGATGCCGCCCACGCGCGGCAGGTAGCAGTCGGTGACGTGGACGACGCGGGTCATGGCGTCGGCCCCCGGGTGGGCCGCGCTCGGTGGATCCAGAGCCACACCAGCAGGCCCGCGCCACCGACGGGGATCTCGACAGCGAACGTGAACAGTCGGTACAGCAGCACTCCCGAGACCACCGGCAGCGGTGCACCGCCGAGCGCCACCAGCAGGCCGGCGAGCCCCACCTCGACCACGCCGGCGCCGCCCGGAGTCAACCCGGCGACGGTCAGCAGGCGCTCGACGGCGAACCCCACCAGCACGGCGTGCAGGGGGAGCCCGGCTCCGGCCACCGCGAGGCATCCCCACAGCAGGACTGCGAGCGTGGCGGTGTAGGCGACCATTCCGGTGGTGAGCCCACGCCAGCGGGACCTGACGACGTGGGCGCAGTCGGAGCGCAGGCGCACCAGCGCGGCGCCCACCCTGACCTGGCGTCGCACCCGGAGCGCGCGGAGCAGCGACAGTCCGGCGGTGTCGATCGCGTCCCCCACCCGAGCCGTGGCTGTCGGGCTCAGCGCCGTGCAGAACAGCGCGGCGAGGAGGAGCGCGCCGGCGAGGGCCGCGGCCAGCCCCGGCCCGGCGTACCGCCCGAGGACGCCGGGCCCGGTGACGAACAGGAGCGGGACGGCGACCAGGGGCAGCGCGAGCTTGACCAGCACGTCCCAGACGTTGGTCACCACGGTGTAGGCGGCGAAGGCCGGCCGGTCGTGTCCCCAGGTTCGGACCATCCGGTAGTTGAGGGCGACGCCCGCTGCCCCTCCGAGCGGCAGCACGTTCGCGACCGCGCTGCCCGTGAGGCTCAGCGTGAGCGCGCGGCGATGGGTCAGCCCCGGGAGTGCCGAGGTCAGGGTGACGGTGTGCAGCAGGAGGCCGCCGGCCCAGACCAGGCTGAGGAGCGTGAGCTGCCACGCGGAGATGCCCACGAGCTGGCGCCAGATCAGCATCCACGGGGCACCCGCCACCCGGGGCACCGCGATGACGAAGAGCCCCGCGACCCCGGCTGCCACCACGAGGGAACGGGTGGTGACCCAGCCGGGTCGTCGCGGCGCCACCGCTGCGGATGCCGACGCCACGCTCGCCATGCCTCGATCGTCGGTCGGCGATCCTGTATGGAACCTGACTGAGCGTCAGGGGGCGTAGGAAGGCGGCGCCGCTCAGCCCCGCACGGCCTCGAGGAGCTGCCGCTCCGCGAGGTCGAGGTACGTCGCGAGCGACGCCTCGGCCCGCTCGGCGTCACCCTGCGCGAGCAGCTCGAGGATCTCGTGGTTCCCCGTGAGGTAGGGCCGGTGGAAGGTCTCGGGATCGGCCATCACGTGGAAGACCAGCCGGAGCTCGGCGAGCAGGTGCCGCATCGTCTCGTCGACCCGTGCGCTGCCGGCGAGGCCGACGACAGCCTGGTGGAAGTGCATGTTCGCGGTACCAACAGCGGCCCAGTCGCGGGCGGCGGCGGTGCGTTCGCCCTCCTCGACCGCGGCCCGGACCGACGCCAGCCCCTCGGTGGAGAGGTCGGTGGCGGCGCGCAGGGCTGCGCACTCGAGGATCCGTCGGAACCGGTAGAGGTCGCGGATGTCGTCGGCGGACAGCGTGCGCACGAACACGCCCCGGTTGAACTCGTGCACCAGCAGCCGCTCGTGGGTGAGCAGCCGGAACGCCTCCCGCAGCGTGTTGCGCGAGACACCGAGCGCGTCGCCGATGCCCTCCTCCGAGAGCCGGGTGCCCGGGAGGAGCCGCCCTTCGGTGACGTGGCCGCGCAACACGTCGGCCACCCGCGCGGCCGTGCTCGAGCGGCCCACGGTCGTCCGCTCCTGCGCGAGCGACTCCAGGTAGCCCTCCGCCACCGTGCATCCCCTCCCCGTAGCCACGCCGGCACCCGGCCGGTCGCGGCCCAGCGTAGCCAACGGGGGATTGCAGAATTGTTGAACGATCCCTATCGTGGCGTGATCCGGCCCACATGGGCATCCCACCAGGCGGTCTGTCGAACGACACGGCATGCCGGCCCGAGGAGAGCGATGAAGGACCACGCAGTACACGACGAGGCCGCCACGGCCACCGCGCACGGACCCAGCCCGGTGGCGCGCCGCGGGGCGCTGCTCGGCGCGATGTTCCTGATGGCCACCAGCGCGATCGGCCCCGGCTTCATCACCCAGACCACGGTCTTCACCGCTGAGCTCGGTGCCGCCTTCGCCTTCGCGATCCTGGTCTCGGTGCTGGTGGACGTCGCGGTGCAGCTCAACGTCTGGCGCGTCATCGGCATCTCGGGGCTGCGCGCCCAGGACCTGGCCAACCGCGTCCTCCCCGGGGGCGGGTACGTGCTCTCCGCCCTGGTCGTCTTCGGCGGCCTGGTGTTCAACATCGGCAACATCGGCGGTACCGCGCTCGGTGCCAACGCGATGATGGGCACCGACGTGAAGGTAAGGTAGGGGGCACCGTCTCGGCCCTGGTCGCGATCGGGATCTTCCTCAGCCGCCGCGCGGGTATCGCGATGGACCGCCTCGTGGTGGTCCTCGGGGTGGTGATGATCGGCATGATCGCCTACGTCGCCGTCGCCTCCGACCCGCCGGCCGGTGAGGCGCTGACGCAGACCGTGCTCCCGGACGACATCGACTTCCTGATCATCACGACGCTGATCGGCGGCACCGTCGGCGGCTACATCACCTACGCCGGTGCGCACCGGCTGGTCGACTCGGGCATCACCGGTCCGGAGCAGGTCCGCCAGATCAGCCGCGGCTCGGTCAGCGGCGTGATCGTCACCGGCGTGATGCGTGCCCTCCTGTTCCTCGCGGTCCTCGGTGTGGTGGCGGGCGGAGCCGTGCTCGCCAGCGACAACCCGCCGGCGTCGGCCTTCCAGCACGCGCTCGGCGACGTCGGCGTGCGCGTCTTCGGGGTGATCCTGTGGGCCGCGAGCATCACCTCCGTGATCGGGGCCTCCTACACCTCGGTGTCGTTCCTCTCGACCTTCTCCGGCTGGCTGGGTCGCCACCGCAACTGGGTGGTGGTCGCGTTCATCGCGTTCTCCACCATCGTCTTCGTGGCGCTCGGCAAGACCCCGGTGAACCTGCTGGTGCTCGCGGGCGCGCTCAACGGCCTGATCCTGCCGGTGGGGCTCGGTGTCCTGATGTGGGTCGCCGCCCGGCGCGCCCACGACCTGCTGGGCGGCTACGCCTACCCGCGGTGGCTGATCGTCATCGGTGTCGCGGCCTGGCTGCTCACCGTCTACCTGGGCTGGGAGTCGCTCAGCGGCATCTCCGCCCTCTGGGAAGGTGCCTGATGCACATCGACCTGAACGCCGACCTCGGTGAGGGCTTCGGCCAGTGGACGCTCGGTGACGACGAGGCGCTGCTCGACGTCGTCACGAGCGCCAACGTGGCCTGCGGCTTCCACGCCGGTGACCCGACGGTGCTGCGCCGGGTCTGCCGGCAGGCCGCCGACCGCGGTGTCGTGATCGGTGCGCAGGTCGGCTACCGGGACCTGGCCGGCTTCGGCCGCCGGTTCATCGACGTCGAGCCCGAGGACCTGGTCAACGACGTGCTGTACCAGATCGGGGCGCTCGAGGCGTTCGCCCGCGTCGCTGGCACCAGGGTCAGCTACGTCAAGCCGCACGGTGCCCTCTACAACGCGATCGTCCACCACGAGGAGCAGGCCGAGGCGGTGGCGGAGGCGGTACGCCGCTACGACCCGGCCATGCACGTCCTCGGCCTGCCCGGGTCGGCGTGGCTGCGCGCCGCGGAGTCCGCCGGCCTCGCGCCGGTCGGCGAGGCGTTCGCCGACCGCGCCTACACCACGGCCGGCACGCTCGTGTCCCGGCGTGAGCCAGGCTCGGTGCTCGACGACGTCGAGGTCGTCACCCGGCGCAGCGTGCGGATCGCGACCCGCGGCGAGGTCGAGGCGCACGACGGCACCGTCGTACCCGCCCCCGCGCGGTCGCTGTGCGTGCACGGCGACACCCCCGGCGCGGTGGCGATGGCGAGCGCGGCTCGCCGCGCCCTCGAGGACGCCGGCGTGAAGCTGGCCTCGTTCGTCCTGGGCGGTCCGTCATGAAGGTGATGCCGTGCGCCGACTCGGGGCTGCTGGTCGAGCTCGCCGACCTCGACGAGGTGCTCGCGCTGTACGCCGAGCTCGTCGACGCGCCGCCGCCGGGAGTGATCGCCCTCGTGCCCGCCGCACGGACGCTGCTGCTCAGGGTCGATCCCGAGACCGGTGACCTGGCCACCGTCGAGCGCACGGTGCGCGAGGCGCGGCCACGGCCGGGCGGACGTCCCGACGCGGGCCGCGTCGAGATCCCGGTCCGCTACGACGGGGAGGACCTCGACGAGGTCGGGGAGCTGACCGGCCTCGGCGCGCGTGGCGTCGTCGAGGCGCACACCGCCCAGGAATGGACGGTCGCGTTCTGCGGGTTCGCACCGGGCTTCGGCTACCTGGTCGGCGAGGACGAACGGCTGCACGTGCCGCGCCGCAGCACGCCGCGCACCAGGGTGCCGGCCGGGTCGGTGGGTCTGGCGGGGGAGTTCAGCGGCGTCTACCCGCGCGAGTCGCCCGGCGGGTGGCAGCTGATCGGCCGCACCGACGCGCCGGTCTGGGACCTGGCCCGCACCTCGCCGGCGTTGCTCGCGACCGGCGTCCGTGTCCGGTTCGTGGAGGCGTCGTGAAGCGCGTCGAGGTCCTCGAGACCGGGCCGCTGGCGACCGTGCAGGACCTGGGACGTCCGGGTCTCTCGGCCCTCGGGGTCGGCCACTCCGGCGCCGCGGATCAGCGCAGCCTGCGGCTGGCGAACCGTCTCGTCGGCAACCCCGAGTCGGCCGCCGCCGTCGAGCTCACCCTCGGCGGCCTCGCGGTGCGCGCGCACGACGACCTGCTGGTCGCGGTCACCGGTGCCGTCTGCCCCCTCGACGTCGACGGGCGCCAGGTCGCCATGAACTCCGTGGTGCGCGTGCCGGCCGGCGCGACGCTGCGCGTGGGCACCGCGACGACCGGCTTGCGCAGCTACCTCGCCGTGCGCGGCGGCGTCGACGTGCCGTCGGTGCTCGGGTCGCGCTCCACCGACGTGCTCTCCGGGATCGGGCCCGACCCGCTCACGCCGGGGACGCCGCTGCCGGTGGGGCCGCCGCCGGCCGCCCAACCCGTGGTCGACCACGCCGCGGTCCGGGCGCCGGGGGAGGGGGACGTCGAGCTGCGGGTGGTCCCCGGGCCGCGGGCCGACTGGTTCGTCGGCACGGCGTTGGCGACGCTGCTCGGCGAGCCGTACGTCGTCACCGGCGAGAGCAACCGGGTCGGGATGCGGCTGGAGGGCACCCCGCTGGTGCGTTCCCGGGACGTCGAGCTGCCCAGCGAGGGCATGGTGTGCGGTGCGTTGCAGGTGCCGCCGTCGGGGCTGCCGACCCTGTTCCTGAACGACCACCCGGTCACCGGTGGCTACCCGGTGATCGCCGTGGTCCTCTCCGTCGACCTGCCGATCGCCGCTCAGGCCCGTCCGGGCCAGCGGTTGCGGTTCCGTGCCGCGGCGTCCGCGGCCGCAGACCTCTCGAGGAGGACGGCATGACCGATCAGCACGGACTCACCGGCGCGGACGTCGCTGCGCTCTCGCCCGCCGAGGCGAGGGCGCGGTTCCGCTCCGGGCTCGCGGCCCCGACCGCGGGCTGGTGCTCGGGCTGGACCCAGGCGAACCTCGTCGCGGTGCCGCGGGAGCTGGCGTACGACGTGCTGCTGTTCGCCCAGCGCAACCCGGCGCCGTGCCCGGTGCTCGACGTCTCCGAGCCGGGCGAGGTGAGCACCCGGCTGTTCGGCGGCGACCTGCGCACCGACCTGCCGGCGTACCGCGTCTATGAGCACGGGGAGCTCGTCGCCGAGACCACCGATGTCACCGACCTGTGGCGCGACGACCTGGTCGCGTTCCTCCTCGGTTGCAGCTTCACCTTCGAGACCGCGCTCCTCGAGGCCGGCGTGCCGGTGCGGCACCTGGAGGCCGGTTCCAACGTGCCGATGTACCGCACGAACCGGCCGTGTCTCGGCGCCGGATCGCTGTCGGGCCCGCTGGTGGTCTCGATGCGGCCGGTGCCCGCGGAGCTGGTCGCCACGGCCGTGCGGGTGACCGCGCGCTACCCGGCTGTCCACGGGGCGCCGGTGCAGGTCGGCGACCCAGCGGCCCTGGGCATCGAGGACCTGGATGCGCCCGACTTCGGCGACCCCGTCCCGGTGCGCCCGGGAGAGGTCCCGGTCTTCTGGGCGTGCGGCGTCACCCCGCAGGCCGCCGTGATGGCGTCCCGGCCGGCGTTCGCGATCGGGCACGCGCCCGGTCATATGGCCATCACCGACGCGCGCGACTCGGCGTTCCAGGTGCCCTGACCCGGCTCGGCCCCGGGCGGAGTCGTTGCCGTGCATCACCTGGGCTCTCTACGGTGGCAACAGTCGTCAGAGGAGGGCCGCCATGCTCCGCCTTCGGCGACCCTTGTTCCCCCGTGTGGGGGTCGCAGCGGTCCTGCTCCTCACGATGGTCGTGGCGCCCGTCCTCGCCCTGGGTGACCGGGCGGAGGCGCGCGACGGGCTCACCCGGGCAGACCAGGAGCTCGCGGACACCTTTCGCCCGGTGGTGATGCTGCGACGGTACGACGAGCTGTGCGCAGACACCGGGGAGCCGTACGTCCCGACGACCGTGGACACGGTCCTGGGCAATCCCTCGGTGGCTCTCCGACAGGTCGGCAACGGGGAGGCGGTCATCCGCTGGGCGCCCACGGCGAAGGACCTCTACGGACTCGGCGCCGGCACCTACCTCGACCTCCCCGGCGACGCCCTGAACCCGGGGTGCGTCTACGCGACCGACTCCGCGAAGGCCACCCCGCTCGACCAGGCAGCGGTGTACGCCCACATCGCCAGGCAGGCCGACCGGCCCGGCTACCTGGCGGTGCAGTACTGGTTGTTCTGGTACTACAACGACTGGAACGACCGGCACGAGAGCGACTGGGAGTTCATCCAGGTCCTCTTCAAGGCAGAGACCGTCCAGGAGGCGTTGGGGGAGAGCCCGGTCAGCGTGGGCTACGCCCAGCACACGGGCGGCGAGACGGCCGAGTGGAACGATCCGAAGCTGGAGAAGGAGGGGAGCCACCCGGTCGTCTACTCCTCGCAGGGCTCCCACGCCAGCTACTACGCCCCGGCCCTCTACCTGGGCCGGGCCGCCGACGAGGGCTTCGGCTGCGACAACACGCAGTCGCCCTCGACGAGGGTGACCCCGCGCGCCGTCCTCCTGCCCGATGCGCCGAGCGGCCCTGACGACCCGTTTGCCTGGCTTGACTTCTCGGGGCGCTGGGGGGAGCGGCACAGCGGCCCCAACGACGGCCCCGACGGACCGGCGGGCAAGCCGCGCTGGACCGCACCGGTGACCTGGCAGGAAGATCTGCGCGCGACGTCCTTCGCGATCCCGGGAGGCAGCGGGTCACCGCCGGCGGTGGTCGGCACGTTCTGCACGGTCGTCGAGGCGGGCTCCCAGGTCTACCTCCAGTTCGCCGCCCACCCCGCACGTGTCTTCGTCATCGCGGTGCTGCTGTTCCTGTTCCTGGGTTTCCTGCTGCACCGGACGTCGTGGTCCGTGGTCCCCCTGACTCCCGTGGTGGCGCGGCGCCGGGCCGGGCAGATCGTCCGGGCCTCGATCCGCATCTACGAGCGACATCCGGTCGCCTACCTGGCGACCGGTCTGCTCGCCGTACCCGTCGGGCTGGTTGCGACCGGCCTCACCGCGTTGCTGGTCCACCTGCCGTACCTCGGCGACGCGGTCAAGGTCACGACGGACCAGGCGAACGACGCCGGGAGCAAGGTGGCCATCGCCTCCGGCGTCGGGACGGCGCTGTGGCCGGTGACGCTGGTCCTGGTCTCGGTTGCCGTGGTGCACCTCGTGCAACGCACCGACCGGATCCCGAAACGGGGCCAGGTGGGGGCCGCGGTGGACGCCTACCGCGCCGTTCGGCGGCACCTGCGCACCCTGGGGCGGTCGTACGGCGGGGCGGTGGTCCTGCTGGCCCTCCTGGATCTTTCCGTGGTCGGCGTGCCCGTCGCCGCGTGGCTCACGGTGCGGTGGCAGTTCGTGGGGCAGGTCGTGATGCTCGACGACGAGCACGAACGGGGTGTCCTCCGGCGCAGCGGCCGGCTGGTGGCGCACCGGTGGTGGCACACCGCGATGTTCGCTGCCCTGATCTGGGCGGGGATCCACGCCTTCGGCGCTCTCCTGGGCCTGCTGGCGCTGATCATCGTCACCGGACTTCCGCTGTGGGTGATCTCGCTGATCACGATGCTCGTCGAGGTCGCCCTGACGCCGCTGGGCGCGATCGCCCTGACGCTGCTGTACGGCGACGCCCGGGCGGAGAAGGACGGCGCCCCGACCGACGAGCGTGCTCCGGTCGGCTGACACCGACGTCCGGACCGGTGGCGATTGACCGGAGGCGGCCCCGCGGGTTCCTCCCGGTCGGTGGTAAACCAGAGATGTCCACGTGCACCGGAACCCCCGGTGCCCCGCACGGTGGAGGGATCCATGGCAACACCGGAACGACGCCGCGACACGACTGTCGCCACCCCGCAGCCGAGGGCGGAGCAGCCCGCACCCCTCGAGCAGAGCCGTGACTTCGGCTGGCTGATCACCGTGCTGAGCGCGGTGGGGGCCCTGGTCGGCTCGTGGGCGCTCTTCCCGACCGATGTCGTGGGCATGTGGGCGGGCTACTGGGTCTCGGTGCTGGCCACGATCTCGCTCATGGGCGTGATGTGGCTGCGCAGCTCGCTGCCCACCGGGCCCGGGGTCGCGATCACCGCCGTCCCCGGCGGCGGCCTGATCCTGCTGGGAGCCCTGCGGGACTACCCCACGACCATCGCTGTCGTCATGGTGGCCGGTGGCGCCGGGATCGTCCTCGGAGCGTTGCTGCAGGCCCGACGCCGCTGAGCCGTCTCGGGCCCGGTCCCACCTCTGCCGAGTCAGCTGGGAGGGATCGCGGTGCCCTCGACCTCGCCGACGCGCGATGAGAGAGCGAAGAGTGCCTCGGCGGCGTCGTGCCGCGACGGGAAGAAGCCGGGAAGCGGCTCACCGGTGAGCCCCGTCGCGCAGTACACGTCGACGCCGGACTGGCTGAGGGCGAGCCGGGACCGCCAGTCGCGCTTCAGCGCGACGCGGCCGAGGAGCGTCGCGCCCTCGTAGACGTCCTCGCCGCGTGCGGCCCGTGCGCTCCGGTAGCTGAAGTAGGTCATGGCACATTCCTCACGACGGGGCGCCCGCCCGGGTCAGAGGTCCCTCATTTCCTTGCCGTGCACCATGACGGCCCAGATGACCAGGATGTCGATGGTGATGACGGTGAGGGACCACAGCGGCGCCTGGTTCAGCATGATGAACTGACTGATCAGGCTGCCCGCGGCGACGAACACGGCCACCGTTCGGGCGAACATGCTGCCCCGCAGGAGCGCGGCACCGATCGAGAAGACGACCAGGCCGACGAACATGGCCCACCATCCCCACCAGTAGACGCTGCCGTAGGGGCGCCGTCGTTGTTGAACGTCGACCAGTTGTGGTTGATGACGGCGAAGAAGCCGCTGATGCCGGTGAGCGTGCCACTGAGCATCATGATGAACGCAGCGAACCCGACCCACCCGGTCCAGCCGGTGGCCTCGGTCGAGGCGTGGGGTGAGGTCGAAGGGGGGCAGGCCTTGGCCAGACATGGCGGCCTCCTGTGAGGAGCGTGGCGCGGATGCCGCGCTGTCAGTCCAGACTGGTCCTCGGCCCAGGCCGGTGACAGGGAAGAAGGACCCGTGCTCGGAGGACCAACCAACCGGCAGGATCGTGGACTGTCGCACCGGACACGACGAGTACTCCACGAACACGCCGCGCTCGTCGGGAGCCGAGGGCGCTAGTCCAGGGCGACCGGCGGGACCGTCACGACCTGTCCGGCGTAGCTCAACCCCGCACCGAAGGCGATCAGCAGCGCAGTGTCCCCGGGCTTCGCGTCGCCGCCGCGGACCATCGCCTCGATGGCCAGGGGGACCGACGCCGCCGAGGTGTTGCCGGAGTCCTGGACGTCGCGCGCGACCGCGATGCCCTCGGGGAGCCGGAGGTTGCGAGCGAGGGTCTCGGTGATCCGAAGGTTCGCCTGGTGCGGGATGAAGGCGTCCAGGTCGGAGAGGTCCAGCCCCGCGCTCGCGACGGCCTCACGGGCGACGTCGGCCATGGCGAACGGCGCCCAGCGGAAGACCTGGGTGCCCTGCATCTGCACGACCAGCGGATGGTCCGGGTCGAGCTCGTCGCAGTGCACCGACTGCGTGATGACCTGGGACTGCGAGCCGTCGGAGCCCCAGGCCACCGGCCCGATGCCGGCCTCCTCGGCGGGACCGACCACGGCCGCGCCGGCACCGTCGGCGAAGATGAACGCCGTCCCACGGTCCGTCGGGTCCATGAACCTGCTCAACCGCTCGGCCCCGACCACGAGGACGTGCCCGGCGTTGCCGCCGCGGACCAGATCGGAGCCGACCGTCAGCGCGTGGCAGAAGCCCGCGCACCCGGCGGACACGTCGAACGCCGCCGCGCGCGAGCCGATCCGGTCCGCGAGCATCGGCGCCGCCGCGGGCGTGTGCTGGACGTGGGTCGACGTCGCGAAGATGACCGTGCCGATGTCACCCGCCGCGACCCCGGACGCCTTCAGCGCCCGCTCCGCCGCGATCGTCGCCATGTCGAGCAGCGACTCGTCCTCGGCGGCGTACCGCCTGGTGCGAATGCCGGAGCGGGTCTGGATCCACTCGTCACTGGAGTCCAGCACCTCGCAGATCTCGTCATTGGTCACGATGCGCTCCGGGCGGTGGACCCCGAGGCCAAGCATGGCGGTCGCGGTCGCTCCCGACCGCTGGTCGATGGTCGTCACGAGGAGAGAGGCTACGGGGTGGATGAAGCCTGGCGGCCGACCCGGCGGGACTCATCGTCACCGCGATGATGCGTGAGGCTCGCCGGCGCAGCGGACGGCAAGGGAGACCGCGACACCGTTGCCTCGTCAATCCTGATCGTGTGTGGACGTCGGTTCCGGTATGGCTGCCAAGGCGGCTCCGGCGATGGCGAGGAGCTCTTCGGTCGAGCCTCCGTCCCTGGCGCGCCCCGACATGCCGCGCATCACCGCTACCAGGAACGATGCGAGTTCGTCAGGCTGAACGGTGGCCTCGGCAGGGAATGCCGCCCAGCCGACCGACGTCCCGATGTGCGCGATCCGCGAACACTGAGGCGCAGCCCGGCCTAGGGTCACGCCATGGACGAGACGAGCTCGCAGCCCCGCCACGACGAGCCGCGCAGCCGGGTGGCGCCGGCGAGGACCGTGAAGTCGGTGCGGTCGTGGCGCTCACTCGTCGTGGGTTTCGTGCTGGCGACGATCGCGGGCCTGGGCGCCGCCGTGATGACGGTGCCCGACGCCTCCGCGCAGTCGGTGCGCGTCGACGATGACGAGCCCGGCATGGAAGCCTCGTTCCTCGCGATCAAGTCGGCCAGGTTCACCAACGCGAAGAACGGTGTCACCGCGAAGGTGATCCACCCGACGCTGCAGATGGAGCACGTCGACTACATCCGCCTGGTCATGTTCGTCGGCAAGATCAAGGAGGACCCCCTGTATGCGGTGTCCTACGAGGCCTCGTGGAAGCGCGGCAAAGGCGTCGTCTACAAACGTGACCTGCCTGGCGACATGTACGGGTTCCGGAAGTTCCCGTGCAAGGGGGCGAGGGTCGTCCGGAACGAGGACAAGGGCTTCGTGCGAGTCCACGTACCGAGCCGGTGCCTGCGCACGACGGCCAGGTCGCACAAGGTGAAGATGGGCTACAGCATCGCGAACGGCGACTACTTCGTCTACGACGTCGTCCCGGGCACCAATCAGAACTGGGGAGTGACCAAGTGGCTCAAGCGCGGCTGAGCCCCCTGGCCGCCGACGCGCCCGCCCCACCCGGTCTGCCCTGACCGGCCCGACGCTGCGACCCGGCCTTGCCGGGCGCGGTCGCGCTGTCTTCGGCCTTCGCGATGTCGGCCGGTGTGCCGGTCATGACAACCGATCGCTCACGTCTGCTCCACGGTGGCGGGCAAGTGCTGAATGCGCCGCCTGACCGGCTCAGCTGATGTCGGTGTGTTCGGTGATGGCGTCGACGAGGTCGGACCACAACGCACGGGGTCGGTCGTGGCCCATGTCCTCGACCAGCAGGAGCCGGGCGCCGGGGACCAGCTCGGCGGTCCGCCGCCCCCCACTGGGGTCGATGAGGGTGTCGTCGAGGCCGTGGATGACGAGGGTCGGCACGTCGAGGGACGTGAGCGCCTCGGCGCGCGAGCCGTCCAGGATCATCGCCGCGAGCTGCCGCGGGACGCCGGCCGGGTAGTACGCGCGCTCGTAGCTGGCCGCAGCGAGCGCCCGCAGCTGTGCCGCGTCACCGTAGCGACGCGAGGCCCACACCAGCTCGCGCTCGGCCGCGGCCACGTACCCGTCCCGATCGGCCGGCCGGGAGGCGAACAGCACCTGCTGCGCCTCCGGGGTCGACTGGCCGTACTCCGGCTCGCCGGTCGACGACATCATCGACGTCAACGACAGCACCCGGTCGGGGAACTCGATCGCCATCTTCTGCGCGATCATGCCGCCCATCGAGGACCCGACCACGTGGGCCCGGGCGATGCCGAGCCGGTCGAGCACGTCGATGCCGTCGGCGGCCATGTCGCGCAACGAGTACGGCGCCATCCCGATCGCGCGCTCGAACGCGCCGGAGGTCACGGCGGTGATGAAGTCGCCGAGGTGGACCGGGTGCTCGTCCAGCTTCGTCGAGAGGCCGGAGTCGCGGTTGTCGTACCGGATCACGTAGCGGCCCCGGTGGGCCAGCATGCGGCAGAAGTCGGCGTCCCAGCCGAGCATCTGGGTGCCGAAGCCCATCACGAGCAGGACGGCCGGGTCGCCCGGGTCGCCGAAGGTCTCGTACTCGATGGTGATGGGCTTGCTGCAGGTGTCGGGTGAGGTGTCCGCCTGGGGTGACATGACTGTCTCTCTGGTCGCGTGTCTCTGAGGTCGGGTGGGCCGGTGCCGGGAAGGGGGACTGCGACACCGGCCACATGTATCACCGTACATGTCGAAAACGACATGTCAAACATAACATGTCTCGTCTAGGATGTGCTCATGTCTCTGCGCTACGCGGTGCTCGGCCTGTTGGCCCGCCGTCCCTCGACCGGCTACGAGCTGACCCAGACCTTCGACCGCTCGCTCAGCACCTCCTGGCACGCGCGGCACAGCCAGATCTACCCTGAGCTCGCCAAGCTCGAGGGCGCCGGCCTCATCGCGCTGGTCGGGGAAGGGGCGCGGGGCAGCAAGACCTACGACATCACCGACGCCGGACGCGCCGAGCTGCGGACGTGGCTGGTCGACGCCGAGCCTGACCGGTCCCAGCGCAGCGAGAGCGGCCTGCGCCTGTTCCTCACACCGCTCCTGGACCCGGACGGCAGGAAGCAGGCCTTCGGGCGCGACCTCGCACACGTCGAGCACGAGATTGCCGCGCTCGAGGCGCTACGCGCCGCCCAGGGTGGCGTCGAGCCGGAGGTGTTCGCCCCGCAGGTCGAGCTCGGTGTTCGCATCAACAGCGTGCTTCGGGACTGGCTGCGCGAACAGATCGAGGCGGCCTCCGCGTGACGACCAAGATGGCGGGGAGGACCTACCGAGTGCAGGCGACTGGTCAGTTCTCCGGCCTGACGCCAGCTGTCCGGTCGCGACTTCGGGATGAGCAGGCCGAGCACGATCTGCTCGTCTCGGCCTGGACTCCCGAAGGGACGTTCACGTACTCGCCCAGCCTGACGCGGTTCACCCTGCGGTACCTGCTCGTGGTCTCGGAGAGCACGGCCGCCGAAGCTGACGAAGCCGCACTGATCGAGGCCGAGCTCCTCGCCGCGCAGTTCCTCGAGTCTCGAGGCCTCACCCACAAGCCGCTGACCCTGTCGGCGACCTGCCTGGACGACGTCAAGGTCAGGCGGCGCTGACGAAGGCTTCCGGCTCACGCTCCGTCGGGTAGACGAGTACGTGGGCCGGCCTGACGTCGGCGAGCATGCGCATCGCGGGCCGGTCGCGGGTCGCGGCCGTCGCCTTCAGTGCTGGACGGCCGGGAGAGTGCGCCGCCCCCGCCGCCGGCACCTGTCTGCGGCTCCGGCGATCACTCGCCCATCCCGCTCGCATACCCCCCACTGGTATGTGTGCTACGGTCTGCATCCTTCCATGGATACCCCATCCGGGTATGCCTCGAAGCTCGCGGTGCGCCCGCACGGGCACCGCGATCACGATGAGCACTGCGGACCAGACGAAGCCCGCCTCGTAGTGCCACATCTGCCCGCACCCCGAACGATTCGCTCCACACTCCGAAAGTGACGCGCCATGTCATCCTCCTCATTTCCCGGCACGAAGGACAGCCCGGCCCTTTTGCCGGGGCGAAGATCCGTCGTCTCCGTCAGAGTGCACGCATGAGCACCACACGTGAACCGTCCCCCGCTCTCGGCACCATCGGGTGGACCGAACGCACCGGGGGCGTCCTGACCCGCCGCGAACGATTCGCTCTGGCTCGGCCGTTGTCCCGCGGGCATCGCGACATCGTGCTGGGGCACCTCGCCCTCGCCGCCCGCCGTCACCGAGGCCGTCACGCCCATCTCGATCCGACCGCTCTCGCAGCCCCCGACTCGACGACGGCGCGCGACGCGGCGGCCGCCGCCCACGACCTCCTCAGTCCCGCGGTGCTGCAGCACTCCCACCGCGCCTACGCCTGGGGCGCAGCGCTCGCAGGCGTCGATGGGGTCGACTTCGACCGCGAGCTGCTCTACGTCGCCTCGATGTTCCACGACACGGGCCTGCCCAGTGGCATCCCCGACGTCGACTTCACCGTCCGGAGCGCCGCCCTCCTGCGGCTGTTCGCCGACCGTCATGGAATGTCGGCGGTCCAGCGCGAAGTCATGACCAACGCCATCGCCCTGCACCACACCCCGGGGGTCGCGCCGGAGGCAGGCCCCGAGGCCTACCTGCTCTCTGCCGGCGCCGCCGTCGACGTGTTCGGACTCCGCGCCGGCGACATCCCCGACGCCATCCGCCGACAAGTCGTCCACCAGCACCCGAGACTCGGGTTCAAGCAGGAGTTCAGCCGCCTGTGGCGAGCCGAGGCGCGGCAGGTACCCCGAGGGCGAGCCGCGTACCTGCGCCGCTACGCGGCGACCGACCTGACCATCCGACTCGCACCGTTCCGCGGATGATCGCTGCGAGGTGCGCGGCAGATCCCGGCTGTTCGACCGGGGTGAGGGACGTCCGCGCCGAGCAGAGTGAGTCGCGTCCACCCATTCGCCACTGCATCCCCTGACCGGAGAACACTCGATGACGAACCCCGCCCAGCCCACCTCGACCGACCCCACGGCGCGACGGCACATCGGCCTGCTGATCTTCGACGACGTCGAGGAGCTCGACGCGGTTGGACCGTGGGAGGTGCTCTCGTACTGGACCCTGCACCACCCGGAGGACGGCTGGAGCGTCTCGTGCATCTCCCGCGACGGTGAGCCCATCCGCGCGGCGAAGGGTCTCACGCTGGGCGCCCACCACTCGTTCGCCACCATGCCGCCGCTCGACGTGCTCATCCACCCCGGCGGCCAGGGCACCCGCACCCTGATGCGCGACGCCGACCACCTGGCGTGGGTCCGCGACCAACGCGGGTCGGTTCGGCTGATGACGAGCGTGTGCACCGGCGCCCTGGTGTACGCCGCGGCCGGCCTGCTGACCGCGCGACCGGCCACCACCCACTGGGAGAACACGGACCTGCTCACCCAGCTGGACCCCTCCATCGTGCTGCGCCCCGAAGCCAGGTTCGTAGACGACGGCGACCTCATCACCAGCGCCGGCGTGAGCGCCGGCATCGACATGGCGCTCCACCTGGTCGCCCGACTCGTCGGCCGGGAGCGAGCCCGCGAGGTCCGCCGAGCCATCCAGTACGACCCGCAGCCGCCCGTCTGACCGTGCCGACCTGGTCAGCCGGCCAGCAGGGGGCGACGCCTGTCGGCCGCGACCACACCGACACCCCGACGAAAGTAGCCACGATGGCCACCACGAACGACACCAGCACCCGTCGGTCCCGGCTCGCCCGCGCGGGCCGATATGGCGCCAGGGGTCTGCTCGCACTCGCCGCGTTCGCCGGCTTCATCGTTGTGGGGATGCATAGAAGCAACGCGCAGCTCCACCAGACGCCCCGCCCCACTGGCGCCCACCCCGATTCCACCGGCTACGGATCCGGCGCGGTGAAGGTCGCTGTCGTCCTCGGAGCCTCCGGCACCACCGGCACCGACGCGATGGGCCCCTACGAGGTGTTCGCGAGGTCGCCGCACTTCACCGTCTACACCGTCGCCGCCGACCATGGCGTCGCGGCTGTCGAGGGCGGACCCGGGATCGTGCCGGCCTACACCTTCGACGAGGTCGAATCCGTTCACACTCTCGCCCCCGACGTGGTCGTCGTCCCCGCCCTCGAGCACCCCGACGCCGCCATCGAGCAGCCACTGCGGGACTTCGTGAAGAGCAACGCCGAGCGCGGGGCCCGCATCCTCAGCGTCTGCAACGGCGCCATCGTCCTCGCCGAGACCGGCATCCTCGACGGTCTGCCCGCCACCGGGCACTGGTCCCGCCTCGGCGCGCTCCGCGGTCAGTACCCGGCCGTGCGGTGGGCCGCCGGCCGTCGCTACGTCGACGCGACCACCAGCCCCTTCCACATCACGAGTACGGCAGGGATCACCTCGGGCATCCCCGGTGCGCTGCACGTCATGGCCGACCTCGCCGGCAACGACGAGGCGCTGCGCGTCAGCAGGCTCGTGGCGGCTCCCGGATGGGCGCCGGAGTCCTCAACTCAGATCCCGGCTCACAAGTTCGGGCTCGGCGACTTGAGCGCCCTGTTCAACCTGGTGATGCCGTGGGGTCGTCCCACCGCCGGGATCGTGCTCGCCGACGGTGTCACCGAGACCGACGTCGCTGCCTCCTTCGAGGTCTACACCGTCAGCCAGTCAGCTCGTGCGGTCGCCGTTGCCGACGCCGGCTGGGTCACCACACGGCACGGCATGGTGCTCGCAGCCACCCCCGCAGCCGACGCGCCGCACCTTGACCGCCGCATCGTGCTGCCCACCACGGGAGCGTCCACGCGCGCCTTCGACACCGCCCTGGCGCGGGTCGCCGCGACCTCCGGCGCTGCCGCCGCCACGTCCGCAGCCAAGATGCTCGAGTACCCCGACCGCGCCACCGGCAAGCCGTGGACCTGGTCGGCCACCCGCGCGCCAGCGCTCGCCCTCGCGATGCTGCCGGCTGTCATCGTCGCCGCCGTTGCGGCATCGCGACGACTGAGCTGGCGGCACCGCGCCTGACAGCCGGCTTCCGCCACTGCCCACCCACCGAGTGCGTTCGCGGACGTCGACCGGTGGCTGTGCGGGAACGGCGGGAACGGCGTCGTGTGCCCCCACGCGGCGACCGCCACCTCGCGGTCGACCGCCCCGCAAGAGGTCGCGGGCATCACCCGGGGGCTGCTCCAGGCCCGCGCCGGCACCCCGGCCACCTGCTCTCGTGCCGCGGGGGAGTGGCGGGCGAGGGCGTGGCCGGGTCTGGGGCGCCGTCAGGCGTCGCGCAGGACGGTCTCGAGGTCGATCTCGATCTGGATCTCCTTGGAGACCAGCACGCCGCCGGTCTCGAGGGTCTGGTTCCAGGTGACACCGAAGTGCTCGCGGTTGACCTTGGTGCGGGCAGAGAACATCGCACGGTGGCCGCCCCACGGGTCGCGGACGTAGCCCTCGAAAGTGACCTCCAGCGGCACATGTCGCGTCACGCCGTGGATGGTCAGGTCGCCGAAGACCGTGCCGTGTTCGCCTTCCCAGGCGACGTCGGTGCTTCGGAACGTCGCCTGCGGATACTGCTCGACGTCGAACAGCTCCGCGGACCGGAGGTGATCGTCGCGGGCTGCGCTGCCGGACTGGACCGAGGCCATGTCGATGGTGACGTCGACGCGGGAGTCGGCGAGGTCGTCGGTGATGACGACGGCGCCGGTGACGCCGGTGAACCGGCCGCGCACCTTCGTGACCATGAAGTGGCGCCCCACGAAGGAGACGTCGGTGTGGCCGGGGTCGATGTCCCAGGTGCCGGCGGCCGGCAGCACGTGGCCGTCGGGTGTGCGGGTGGGGGTGATGCTCATGGCGGAACTCCTTGCTTGGTTGTGATGGAGGCGCGGTCAGGCCGCGTTGGACTCGGTGTGGTTGCCGGCCTCGACCCAGTCCTGGATGCCCTCGCGGTACTTCCGGACATTCGAGTAGCCGAGACGCACCAGTCGGTCGGCGACGGCCTGGCTGTTGCGGCAGGCCGCGTTCGAGCAGTAGGTGACAATCGCCGCGTCCATGTCGGGCAGCAGCTCGGCGGCCCGGGCTTCGACCTCGTCCTCCACGAGGTTGAGGGCGCCGGGCAGGTGAAGCTGGTCGTAGTACGACGCCGGCAGGGCGTCCACGAGGACGACCTGACGATTGGCGACGAGGGACTCGAGCTCGCTGCGACTGATGAGAGCGGTCATGGTTGTACTCCTTCGATAGAAAGTGCGTGCGCACGCACATTCTGCTTTGGATCGAGACACTTGTCAAGTGCGTGCGCACGCACATTAATCAAGGTGTGCAGGGCCCACGGGAGAGCGGCCCCGTCGCCGGCGCCCGGGAGACCCCGAGGGGGACGCCCATGCGGGTCAAGCGCAACCAGATCGGGAGACCGTCGTGGTCGGTGCGTGGCTCGCGGTCGTGCCGAACGTGAGCCGGGATGCGGCGATGGGTCCGGTCAGGACTCCTCGGCGGCCAGGACCTTGGTGAGGGCCCGCGTCAGGACCCGGATCTCCTCGTCGTCGAGATGCGAGAGGAAGTGCTGCTCGATGGCGGACAGGTAGACGGGGGCGGCCTTGCGAAGCCGCTTACGGCCCTCCGGGGTGATCGCCGCGAACGACGAGCGGCGGTCGTCAGGGTTGACCTGCCGCTCGATCAGCCCGGCCCGCTCCAGCTCGGTGACGACCCTGCTCACGCGCTCGCGGCTCACAACCGCTCGCTGGCCGAGCTCTGTCATCCGCAGTCGACGCTCCGGTGCGGCGTTGGTGACGAGCAGGACGTCGTACCAGGTGATCGGCAGGCCGGTGGGCTGGATGGCCCGTTCGAGGACGGGGACGAGGGCGGCGTGGGTCCGCAGGAGTGCGGCCCAGGCGGCGATCCGGTCGGGCTCGTCGGGCATGGGCCGAGGCTACAAATATGTGCGGGTGCACGCAAACGGCAGGGGGTCTCGCCGTGAAGGCGAAGCACTTGGGCCCGGCGTCGGACGGCGCGCGCGGGCCGGGTGGAGGACCGCGGGACAGATGACCGAAAGCTGGGCTCGTGGTGCCACGTCTCCGGCGGTCCGACGACGGGAAAGATGCGTGACAACCGGGTGCCGGGTCGCATCGGGGCTGCTCGGCCTCGCCTGACGCAGGCCAAGCGCATGTACATGCAGGTCAGAGCACGGAAACGCCCCCCGCTCCACCGCAGGTCAGCGGGGTGCGAGGGGCGTCCGATCGGCCCGGTTCTAGATGTCGTAGTAGAGCTCGAACTCGTGCGGGTGCGGACGCAGCTGCACCGGCAGGATCTCGTTCTGGCGCTTGTAGTCGATCCACGTCTCGATCAGGTCCGGCGTGAAGACGTTGCCGGCGGTGAGGAAGTCGTGGTCGCGCTCGAGGTTGTCGAGCACGGCGCCCAGCGACGTCGGGACCTGGTCGATGTCGGCCATCTCGTCCGGCGGCAGCTCGTAGATGTCCTTGTCGATCGGGGCGGCGGGCTCGATCTTGTTCTTGATGCCGTCGAGGCCGGCCAGCAGCAGCGCCGAGAAGGCGAGGTAGGGGTTGGCCGACGGGTCGGGGCAACGGAACTCGATGCGCTTGGCCTTGGGGTTCGACCCGGTGATCGGGATGCGGACGCAGGCCGAGCGGTTGCGCTGGGAGTAGACCAGCGAGATCGGGGCCTCGAAGCCCGGCACTAGGCGGTGGTAGGAGTTCACCGTCGGGTTGGTGAAGGCCAGCAGCGACGGCGCGTGCTTGAGGATGCCGCCGATGTAGTAGCGGGCCATGTCCGAGAGGCCGCCGTACCCGGTCTCGTCGTAGAACAGGGGAGAGCCCTCGCTCCAGATCGACTGGTGCACGTGCATGCCCGAGCCGTTGTCGCCGAAGATCGGCTTCGGCATGAAGGTGGCGGTCTTGCCGTTGCGCCAGGCGACGTTCTTGATGATGTACTTGAACTTCATCACGTCGTCGGCGGCCTTGAGCAGCTCGTCGAAGCGGTAGTTGATCTCCGCCTGGCCGGCGGTGCCGACCTCGTGGTGGGCGCGCTCGACCTGCAGGTTGGCCTTCTCGAGCTCGATGACCATCTCGTCGCGGAGCTCGCCGAAGTGGTCGGTCGGGGCGACGGGGAAGTAGCCGCCCTTGTACTTCACCTTGTAGCCGCGGTTGTCGTTCTCGAACGCCGCACCGGTGTTCCAGGCGCCGGCCTGCGAGTCGATCTCGTAGTAGCCGGCGTTCGCCTTGGTCTCGAAGCGCACGTTGTCGAAGACGTAGAACTCGGCCTCGGGGGCGAAGAACGCCTTGTCGCCGACGCCGGTGCTGGCGAGGTAGGACATCGCCTTGCGGGCGATGTTGCGCGGGTCGCGGGAGTAGGCCTCACCGGTGAGCGGGTCGTGGATGAAGAAGTTCACGACCAGCGTCTTGGCCGCACGGAACGGGTCGATGTACGCCGTGGTCGGGTCCGGGAACAGCGACATGTCGGACTCGTGGATGGCCTGGAAGCCCCGGATCGAGGAACCGTCGAAGTTCAGTCCGTCGTCGAAGACCGACTGGTCGAACGACGACACCGGGACGGTGAAGTGCTGCATGACACCGGGCAGGTCGCAGAACCGCACGTCGACCATCTCGACGCCCTCGTCCTTGACATAGGCGAGCAGCTCGTCGCTGTTCTGGAACATTCGTCCTCCTTGGCTGACCAGCGGGTGCCAGCCGGCAAAAGTCTGCAATAGGGGACCGAAGCGGCGCTGCCTCGGACCTGCCCGCCAACCTAGGCAGGGGCAGTTTCTTGACCGTATCCGGTTTGTTTCGCGCATGTAACAGGTGGCCCGACCGGCGGGCGCGAGGACCGGCGCTCTACGCTGACCGCGTGACAGGCACGACCGTGTGGGAGACCGCGTCCTGGCCCCGGCGCATGCTCGCGCTCCTCGTGGACTGGTTCGCCTGCCTCCTCGCCGTCTCGCTCTTCACCCCCGTCTACGGCCCCGAGAACCAGACCGGTCAGTGGTACGTCGTGCTGGTCTTCATCGTCGAGTCGGCGCTGCTGACGGCACTGTCCGGCGGCTCCTTCGGCAAGCTCGCGACCCGGCTGCGCGTCGTACGCAGCGACGGCAGCGGGCGCCCGGTCGGGCTGCTGCCCGCGCTGGCCCGCAGCATCCTGGTCGCCGCCGTGATCCCGCCGCTGATCTTCCGCCCCGACGGCCGCGGCCTGCACGACATCATGGCCGGCACCGCCACCGTCACCCTCGAGACCGCGAAGGGCCGGCCCGCGGCCTAGGCCCGGCTCCTCGGCCGGGCCCTGTCCCGTTGCTCCTGAGGTTTCTGGGGCCGGCGGGTTTCCGGGTTGGTGGGACAGGAGATGCTGGGGGTCACCACATCTTCAACTCGGAAGGCTCCACCCATGTCTCGTCCCGCAACGCTGCGCCGTCTCGCCGCGGCAGCCGTCCTGCCCCTGGCCTTCGTCTCCCTCAGCGCGTGCGGTTCCGACGACGGAGCCAAGGCCGAGGACTCCTCGTCGACGTCCGGCTCGTCGGGCTCGTCGGGCTCGTCCACCGACGACCTGCAGGCCGGCGACTCCGTCGACCCCGCCGACTTCACCGACAGGTTCGAGAACGGCTTCGAGAACACGACCACCGCCCACGAGTCGATGAGCATGTCGGCCGGCCAGACCGGCTCGATGACCGGTGAGGGCGACGTCGACTACACCCAGGACTCGCCCGCCATGGACATGACCATGTCCAGCGACATGGCCGGCGGCGACATCCAGGTGATCCTGGTGGACAAGGTCTTCTACATGAAGGCACCCGGCATGGGCGGCGACAAGTACCTCAAGATGGACCTCAACGACCCCAACAGCCCGTTCGGCTCGCTGGGCAGCCAGCTCGACCCGCAGGAGGCCCTGAAGTCCTTCGGCGAGGGCATCAAGACCGTCACCTACCAGGGCGAGCAGGACGGCGAGGACCAGTACGAGGTCACCGTCGACACCCAGAAGATGCTCGACGGGATGGGCGAGACCGGCCAGGCCGCGTCCGGGGCCGGGATGCCCGACGAGCTGAGCTACGACGTGTGGCTCGACGACCAGGACCGGATCACCAAGATGACCATCGACCTCGGCAAGATCGGCACCATGGAGATGACGCTCTCCGACTTCGGCAAGGACGTCAGCATCGAGGCGCCGCCGTCGGACCAGGTGACCGAGATGCCCTCGATGGGCTGATCGACGCAGAAGGGCCCGGTCCTCCAGGGGGAGGACCGGGCCCTTCGTGCATCCGGGCCGTTAACGCCCGCGCATGTTCTGGCGCATGCCCTTCATGCTGGTCGGGACCGGGCCCTTGGGCAGCGGGACGTTCGGGCGGTTGGCGTCCAGCGCCCGCAGCCGGCCGAGGATGTCGGTCATCTCGGCGGGCTTGACCTGACGCTTCATCTTGCTGACGTGGCGGACCAGGCGCGCGAGCGGGACCTCGCCCTCGCCGTTCCCGCAGACGACCTCGTGGATCGGGACGTCGGCCACGACGCGCTCGTGCTTGCGGCGCTCGTTGGTCATCAGCTGGCGCAGCCGGTTGGGGTTGCCCTCGCCGACCAGGACGATGCCGGGCGGGCCGACCACGCGGTGCACGACGTCCTGCTGCTTGTTGAACGCGATCACCGGGTCGGTCTTCCACCCCCGGCGCAGCATCCGCAGGGCGGCCGCGGCGGCTCCCGGCTGGCCCTCCATCTGGCCGTACGCCGCGCGCTGGGCGCGGCGGCCGAAGATGATCAGTGCGGCCAGAGAGCCGAAGAGCAGCGCGCCGACGACGGAGAGGACGATGCCGAGCGCGCCCTCGCCGGGCAGCAGCCAGAACAGCAGGTAGCCGACGGCGGCGCCGAGGACGAAAGCGCCCCCGACCCACAGCCCGATGGCCGGGTCGGTCTTCCGGGCCATCTTGAAGGTCTCGACGAACTGCTTGCGGCGGCTCATCTTGTCTGGATCAGGGGTCTGCGGGGCCTTCGCCATGGCGGTCTGCTGCCTTCTTCGTTCGTGAGGTGCGTGAGGGTCAGACGGAGGAGCCCTGACGGGCGTCCATGGCCTGACGGTACAGCCGTCCGGCCCGGTACGACGAACGCACCAGCGGGCCCGACATGACCCCCGAGAAGCCGATCTGGTCGGCCTCGTCCTTGAGCTCCACGAACTCCTCGGGCTTGACCCACCGCTCCACGGGGTGGTGCCGGGCCGAGGGGCGGAGGTACTGCGTGATGGTGATCAGCTCGCAGCCGGCGTCGTGCAGGTCGCGCAGCGCCTGGCTGACCTCCTCGCGGGTCTCGCCCATGCCGAGGATCAGGTTTGACTTGGTGACCAGGCCGAAGTCGCGGGCCTGGGTGATGACGTCCAGCGAGCGCTCGTAGCGGAACGCGGGACGGATCCGCTTGAAGATGCGCGGCACCGTCTCCACGTTGTGGGCCAGCACCTCGGGGCGGGACTCGAAGACCTCGCGCAGCAGGTCGGGCTTGCCGTTGAAGTCCGGGATCAGGTTCTCGACGCCGGTGTCGGGGTTCAGCTCGTGGATGGCGCGCACGGTCTCGGCGTACAGCCAGGCGCCGCCGTCCTCGAGGTCGTCGCGGGCGACGCCGGTGATGGTGGCGTAGCGCAGCTCCATGGCCTGCACCGACTCGGCCACGCGGCGCGGCTCGTCACGGTCCAGCGGCTGCGGCTTGCCGGTGTCGATCTGGCAGAAGTCGCAGCGGCGGGTGCACTGGTCGCCACCGATGAGGAACGTCGCCTCGCGGTCCTCCCAGCACTCGAAGATGTTGGGACAGCCGGCTTCCTGGCACACGGTGTGCAGGCCCTCGGACTTCACGAGGTTCTGCAGGTGCTTGTACTCCGGCCCCATCTTGGCCCGCGTCTTGATCCACTCGGGCTTGCGCTCGATGGGAGTCTCGGCGTTGCGGACCTCCAGGCGGAGGAGCTTGCGTCCTTCGGGTGCAGGGGCTTGGGTCACGTCGCCCAACTGTACGCCGGGGCCGGGGGCCGCCCAATTCGGCTCAGGGCACGTCCCGACGTCGGAACGACAGCACGGAGGGAACGCCCGCGAGCAGCAGCAGCCCGCCGAAGTAGGCGGCGCCGTCGGCGGTGGTGACCCGCACCCGGCAGCCACCCCCGGGCATCGCGGAGTCGCCCGCCTCGACGCAGGAGCGGCTGTTGTAGTCGGTGAACGTGATGCCGTCGAGCATCACCGCGGCGTAGTTGTTCTGAGGCATCAGCCGCTGGTGGCCGGGGAAGCCCAGCAGGGTGATCAGCAGCGGGCCGGCGACGGCCACCGCGAAGAGGGTGCCGAGCGTCGCGACCGTGCTGCGGAACAGCATGGTCATGGCGTAGCCACCCAGGCCCGCGAAGCCCGCGACCAGGGTGCCGCGCAGCGCCTGGCCGTAGGCATCGGAGAGGACGCCGTCGCGCACGTCCAGGTCGCGGTGCACCGCCAGCGCCCACAGGCCGGTCCAGTACGCCGCCAGCACCGCGCCCGCCACCACCAGCCCGGCGAGCAGCACGACCAGCCCCTTGGCCGCCCAGACCCGGTTCCGGCGTGGGTCGAAGAGCAGCTGGTTGCTCATCGAGCCGCTGTTCCAGTCGTGGCCGACGAAGGTCGTGCCGAGCAGGAGCAGCAGCATCGTCAGCACGACGGCGACGCCGATCCCGGAGCCGTCCAGCTCCTGGTCGAGGTCGAGCGTCGGGCGGTAGTAGTACTGGTCCACCTGCGGGACCATCATGTCCTCGCAGGCCGCCCGCACGTCGCCACCGCCGATGCCGAACCGGTCGGGCCTCGCCACGCACTTCTCGACCTGGCGCAGCACGATCGGGTCCTGGGCCTGCTCCTCGGCAAGCCGCTGGACCTCCGCCTTCTCGGCCGCGGACACCGGACGGGTGTTCCACGCGGTGGCTCCCCAGATCACGGCCGGGACGACGACGCAGGCCGCCACGAGCAGCAGCACCGCACGCCGCCAGCGCAGCCGGGTCAGCTCGACCCGCAGCAGCGCCCTCATCGCGCACCCGCCGGGGTGTCGTCGCGGCCGAGGGTGTCGGCCGCCGTCAGCTGGAGGAACACGGTCTCGAGGTCGGCGCGCAGCGGGGTCAGCCCGGACAGCCAGATCTTCGCCTCCGCGAGGGCACGGGTGATCTCCTCCGGCGGTTGGCCGGTGTCGACGTCGACCGTCTCCCGCGTCGCTGCCGAGACCGTGAAGCCGGCCCGTTCGAGCACCCCGGCGGCCGCGGCGGGGTCGGGCACGGCCACCCGGTACGCCGTACCGCCACCGAGCAGGTCCTCCACCCGTCCGCTGGCCAGCATCCGGCCGTTGCCGATGATCGTCGCGGAGGTGCAGACCTGCTGCACCTCGCCGAGGATGTGCGAGCTGAGGAGCACGGTCGTGCCGGTCTCGCCGAGCGTGCGGATGGTGTCGCGGATCTCCCGGATGCCGGCCGGGTCGAGCCCGTTCGTGGGCTCGTCGAGGACCAGCAGCCGGGGGTCCTTGAGCAGGGTGGCCGCGATCGCCAGCCGCTGCTTCATGCCGAGCGAGTAGGACTTGTAGCGGTCCCGGTCGCGGCCGGTCAGGCCGACCGTCTCGAGGGCGGCGTCGACCCGGGACCCGGGGGCGCCGATCGAGCCGGCCAGCAGCAGGAGGTTCTGGCGGCCGGTGAACTTCGGGGCGAACTTCGGCGACTCGACGACGGCACCGACCCGGCCGATGACCTGCGGCAGCCGCCGCGGCACCTCCTCGCCGAACAGCCGCATCGAGCCACGGGTGGCGCGGGCCAGCCCGAGCAGCATCCGGATGGTCGTCGTCTTCCCGGACCCGTTCGGGCCGAGGAAGCCGTGCACGCCGCCGTACGGCACCGCCAGGTCGAGGTCCTGCACCGCCACGCGCAGGGCTCCCGCGCGGGTGCGGAACTCCTTGCGCAGCCCGGTGGTCTCGATGACCAGCTCGCTCATGTCCGTCCCCCTTCGTGCCCGCGGACGACGGGCACGGGGGGAGATCCTGACAAGCGAAACCCGCTGGGACCGGCAGGACGCGCCGTCAGACCCCGGGAGAGATCAGCTCGATCCGGGGCCCGTGGGCGGGCTCGGGCCGCGGCTCGTAGTCCGGTGTCGCCGTGTAGGGCTCCCAGGACAGGAGGTCGGTGAGGTGACGCTCCACGCTGGGCAGCACCTCGGCCACGGTGACGTCGCGACCGAGCTCGGTGCTCAGCGAGGTCACGCCGGCGTCCGCGATCCCGCAGGGGACGAAGCGGTCGTACCACCCGAGGTCGACGTCGCAGTTGAGCGCGAAGCCGTGCATGGTGACGCCCCGGCTGACCCGGATCCCGAGCGCCGCGATCTTGCGCTCGGGCCCCTTCTCGTCCGCTCGCAGCCACACCCCGCTGCGCCCCGGCACCCGCGCGGTGGTCACGCCGAGGTCGGCGCAGACCGCGATCAGGGCCTCCTCGACCCGGCGCACGTAGTCGACGACCTTCACGTGGTCCGGCAGCGTGACGATCGGGTAGCCGACCAGCTGGCCGGGCCCGTGGAAGGTGATCTTGCCGCCGCGGTCGACGTCGATGACGGGCGCGCCGCCGGGGTCGGCCGGTCGCTCGTGGGGGTCGGTGCGCTTGCCGGCGGTGAAGACCGGCGGGTGCTCGAGCAGCAGGACGGTGTCGGGCTGCTCGCCCTCGACCACCGCGGCGTGCACGTCGCGCTGGAGGTCCCAGGCGGCGAGGTAGTCCACCGCGTCGTCACCGAGTCCGACGTTCCGGAAGGTCAGGTCGCTCACGGGCCCGACCCTACTCCCGGGCTATCGGGTCGCCGGGGGCACGTGTGCCCCGAGGAAGGCGAGCTGGTCCGGCAGCATCCGGCGCCAGTACGCCGCGTCGTGCGCGCCCGGCTCGAAGGTGCTGGTCACGTCCGCGTCGGGCAAGAAGCCGGCCACGTAGTCCTGCACGTCGCGGTAGAACGGGTCGCCGGTCCCGCAGTCGACGCGGACGGCGACGCCCTGCAGGTCGGACTGGTGGTCCATGACGGACCAGCGCTCGTACTCGTCGGGGGAGTCGAACCCGCTGGAGGACGCCTCGTCCGGGTCGGACCAGAGCGCCGGGCTGGAGGCGACGACCGCGCGGACCCGGTCGGCGCCGAGCAGGCCGGCGAGCCGCAGCGCGCCGTACCCACCCATCGACCAGCCGATCAGCCCGACGTGCTCGGTGAGCAGGCCGTGGTCGGCGAGCAGGGGCAGGAGCTCGTCGACGACCATCGCGCCGGCGTCCTCGCCGGAGGGGCGGGGATGCCAGTACGACGTGCCGCCGTCCACGGTCGCGATGGCGAACGGGGGCGTGCCGTCCGCGACCGAGGCAGCGAGGAAGCGGTCCAGCCCCATCGCCGGCCCGGTCAGGGTCGCGTGGGTCTGGCCGAGCGCGTGGAGCGCGACGACGACCGGCAGGGGGCCGTGGCGGCCGGGCGGTCGGAGGATCGACCAGCCGGTCGGGGCGCCGAGCCGGTGCGCGGAGACGAACGAGCCGGTGACGGCGCGGCCGGGCTCGATGTCCGGCACGACCCCCGCGTCCCCGTTCAGCCCGAGGTGCGCCTGGAGCCACGGTCGCCCCGGGAGCACGCCCTGCTCGACGCCGAGCGCCGCGCCCGCCGAGGCCGCGACGACGGCGGCGCCACCCGCCAGCAGGGCCCGGCGTCCCAGTCGCTTCTCGTTCACCCGGTCAGTGTGGGGCCGGCCTGTGGAGAACCCGCGGACGGACCCGCCGTACGGGGTAGGGAGACTGCATGGACACGTCTCGCCTGCTTCCGCGCACGCTCCTCGCCCTGCTGGTCCTCGCCGCGGTGGTCACCGCGGCCGCCGTGCTGACCGGCCTGGCCCGCGAACGGCTGTCGCCGGCCCACCCGGTCGTGGCCGCGGCCGCGACGCGGGACCCGGCGGCGGCCCTGCGGGCCTGGGACGTACGCCGGGCCCGGGCGTGGGCGCGCGGCGACGTGGCCGCCCTGCGGGACCTGTACGTGCCCGGCTCGGCCGCCGGGCGTCGCGACGTGGCCATGCTCGAGTCGTGGAACCACCGAGGCCTGCGGGTGCGCGGGATGCGGATGCAACTGCTGGCCCGCATGGCTCGCACTGGCGGACCCCTGGCGTCGACGTGCGCAAGCGTGGCCCGGCGCGGCTCGAGGTCGCGGTGACCGACCGGTTGGCGAACGCGGTGGCCGTGGGCGCGGGTCGCCGCGTGGTGCTTCCCCGGGACGAGCCGTCGACGCGCACCGTCGTGCTGGTCCGGGCGGCGGGGGAGTGGCGGGTCGCCGAGGTGCGTGACCGGCCCCGTCCGGCGGCGTGAACGGACGATCACCGACGAATCCGGGCACGTCGCGGACGCGGCGGCCCTCGGTGCGGAAGCATGCGGCACATGGAGGCAGTGGAGTCGTGGGTGGTGCGCGCCGTCCCGGACGGGTTGTGGGTCCTCGACGACGCCGGGCTGACGACGTACGCGAACGAGCGGATGGCCCGGATGCTCGGCCGCTCCCGCGCGGAGATGGACGGCCTGTCCGTCACGGACGCCCTCGACGAGGAGGGAGGCCGGGCCTTCCTGGCCCACCTCGACCGGCTCCGGGACGCGCGTGAGCCCGGAGCGGACCAGGAGCTGCGGCTGGTCCGGGCCGACGGGAGCTCCTTCTGGGCGCTGGTCAGCCACACGCCGCTGCTCGACGAGGATGGTCGCCACCGCGGCTGGCTGCACCGCCTGAGCGACCACACCGAGCAGCACCGGATCCTCGAGGAGCTGCGTCATCGCGAGGTGCAGCTCGCCGAGGCGCAGTCGATCGCGAGGATCGGCAGCTGGGAGAGGGAGGTCGGGGTCGGCGAGCTGCACTGGTCCGACGAGCTCTACCGGCTCGTCGGCAAGGACCCCGCGACCTTCACGCCCAGCGCCGAGCGGTTCTTCGAGCTGCTGCACCCCGAGGACCGCCCCGCGGCCGTGGCGGCGTACGAGGAGCTGATGGCCCACGGGGACGAGATGGAGATGGACACCCGTCTCTCGACCCCGGCCGGGGACCGGGTGCGCTGGGTCCGCACGCGCGCCCGCGTGGTCCGGGACGGCTCCGGCGCGGTCGTCCGCCTCGGTGGCACGGTGCAGGATGTCACCGAGAGCAAGGAGGCGGAGCAGGGCCTGGAGTTCCTCAGCGCGATGGCCGCCGCGGCCAACGAGTCGGACACGTTGGTCGACGTGCTCGTCGCCTCGGAGGCAGTGGTCCGCCCCTACGCCCGGTGGCCCGCGGTGCTCGTGTCCGCCCCCGACCCCACCGACGCGCGCGAGCTCGTGCACTTCCCGACCGGCTGGAACGAGTACGACGAGGACGTGCTGGCCGCCGCCCGCGACCTCGCGACCCGGGCTGTCGCCGAGCGCACCGTCGTCCAGGCGCCGGGGCCGGATGGCGCCGTGCTGATCGCCGGCCCGGCCCTGGCCGGCGAGCGGATCGCCTGCGTGGTGGTCTCCGACACCGGGGTCCGGGAGGAGGCGGCCGCGTCCGACGTCGGGATCTTCGCCCAGACGCTGGTGCTGCTGGCCCACGTCTCGGAGCGCGAGGAGGCCGGCAAGGCGCTCGCCGCCGCGCGCGACGACGCGCTGGCCGCGTCCCGGGCCAAGTCGGAGTTCCTCGCCACCATGAGCCACGAGATCCGCACGCCCCTCAATGGCGTCATCGGCCTCAGCGAGCTGCTCAGCCGGACCGACCTCACCGCCCACCAGCGTCGCCTCGCCGAGGGGGTGGACCAGGCGGGCCGCTCGCTGCTCGCGCTGGTCAACGACATCCTGGACCTGTCCAAGATCGAGGCGGGTCGCCTCGACCTGGAGGAGGTCGACTTCGACCCCCGCAGCATCGTCGAGCAGAGCGTCGGGCTGGTGGCGGAGCGGGCCGGCGCCAAGGGCCTCGAGCTCGTGGTGGCCAGTGCGGAGGAGATGCCGTCGATGGTGCGCGGCGACCCCGTCCGCTTCGGCCAGGTGATCACCAACCTGGTCTCGAACGCCGTGAAGTTCACCTCCGTCGGCGAGGTCGTCGTCCGCGCCGGCGCCGGTCCCGAGGGGGTCCGGGTCGAGGTGCGCGACACCGGCATCGGGATCGAGCCCGACGCGCAGCGCCAGCTCTTCACCGCCTTCTCCCAGGCCGACAGCTCGACCACGCGCGAGTACGGCGGCACCGGGCTGGGGCTCGCGATCAGCAAGCGCATCGTGGAGGCGACCGGCGGCGAGATCGGCGTCGTCAGTGAGCCGGGTGTCGGCAGCACCTTCTGGTTCACCACGCCGTTCGCGGACGCCACGGCGGCGTCGCTGCCGACGGGGTCGACCCTTCAGGACGCGGTCGCCGGCCTGCACGTGCTCGTCGTGGACGACAACGAGACCAACCGGTTCATCCTGCGCGAGCAGCTCGAGGCCTGGCGGGTGCACGTGACGGTCGTGGAGTCGGCGTACGACGCCCTGGTCGAGCTCGACGCGTCCGTCCGCCACGACCAGAGGTACGACGTGGTGCTGCTGGACTACATGATGCCCGGCGCCGACGGCGAGCAGCTCGCGCGGATCATCCGCGCCGAGGAGCGGCACCGCGACACCCGCCTCGCGCTGCTGTCGTCCGCGGTCGAGCCCGCCGCCGAGTGGCTCGCCGACGCGGGCCTCGACGCGTTCCTCGGCAAGCCGGTGCTGCCCTCGCGCCTGCTCGACACCCTGGCCACGCTCGGGGGCCGCGGTGAGCCGCGCCTGGCCGCGCCGCTGCCGATGAGCGACGGGACCGCCGAGTCGCGCGGGCGAGTGCTGGCGGTGGAGGACAACGAGGTCAACCAGCTGGTCGCCGAGGGGGTGCTGCGCGGGCTGGGCTACGACGTCGTGATCGCCGACAACGGGGCCGCCGGGGTGGCCGCGCTGGCCGACGAGCCCGACGGCTTCGACACCATCCTGATGGACTGCCAGATGCCGGTGATGGACGGCTTCGACGCGACCCGCGCGGTGCGCGCCATGCGCGGCGACGGCCGCCGGATCCCGATCATCGCGATGACGGCCGCGGCGACCGCGGAGGAGCGGGACCGCTGCCGGGACGCGGGGATGGACGACTTCCTGACCAAGCCCGTCGTGCCCGCGCTGCTCGAGAGCACGCTGGCGCGCTGGGTGCCCGTACGCTGAGCCCGCGGGCGGTCAGCCGGCGAGCCCGGTGCGCAGCACGGCGTCCACGTCGCGGTCCCGGAACTCGTAGCCGGACTCGGCCAGCGCGGCCGGCCGCACGTTGAGCGAGCCCAGCAGCTCGGGCGCCATCCGGCCCGCGCCCACCCGGAGCGCGGTCTTCGGCACGAAGACGATCGCGGGACGGTGCACGGCCGCGGCGAGCGCCTTGGTGAACTCGGCGTTGGTCGGGGTCTCGGGGCAGCAGAGGTTGAACGGTCCGCTGGCGGTGGGGTGCTCCGCGAGGTGGGCCACCGCGCCCACCCAGTCGCGCAGCGAGATCATCGCCATGTACTGCTTCCCGTCGCCGAGCCGCGCGCCCAGCCCCGCCCTGAAGAGCAGCCGCAGCTGCTTGAGCGGCTCGCTGCGCCGGTCCATCACCGGCGAGGTGCGCAGCACGCAGACGCGCGCGCCGGCCTCCGTCGCCGGCGTGGTCGCGGCCTGCCAGTCCCGGGTCACCTCGGTCAGGAGCGCGTGCCCCCGGCTGTCGGAGGCCTCGGTCAGCACCTGGTCCCCGTGGTCGCCGTACCAGGAGATGCCGTTGCCGGCGAGGAACGCGGGCTTCGACTCCGTCTCGGCGACGGCGCGGGCGAGCACCCGTGTCGTGGTCACCCGGCTCTCGCGCAGCTCGCGCGCCCACCGCGACGAGTGGGGGTTGCCGGCCGTCGGCGTCCCGGCGAGGTTGACCACGACGTCGGACTCCTCGATGACGTCGCGCTCGTAGGTGCCGGCGTACGGGTCCCACGTGGACTCGTCCGGCTCCTGAGCGGGCCTGCGCACCAGCCGGGTCACCAGGTGCCCGCGCTGACGCAGCTCGTAGCCGAGGTTGCTCCCGAGGAAGCCGGACGCGCCGGCGATCACGATCCGCATGACGACAGCCTGACAGGCCACCGCAACACGGCCGGGCGTTCTTCGACACGCCGACACAAGATGTGGTGCCGGTGATCGGCGTACGCCACTGGATATGGTGCTCGTGCTGGTCCGGAGCGTCGCCTGCAGGTGGCGCTCCGGGGCAAGAGGGAACCCGGTGCGAGTCCGGGACTGCCCCGCAGCGGTGAGTGGGAACGAACGCCGTCACACGCACTGGCTCCGCACCATGGAGCTGGGAAGCGACGGTCAGTAGGGGTCGAGAGTTGTGCCCACGAGTCCGAAGACCTGCCAGCGCCCGCGCACGACCTGTGCGCGGTTCGTCGCGGACCTCGCGGGTGGGTCGCACGACAGCACGGGCGCGCCCTCGAACCGGACGCGTCCGCGTCGTCGTCTCCTCGCAGGTCCCCGGCACCCGGCGAGCTCGCGAGGAGAGAGCAGCATGACCCAGACGACCCAACCCACCGTGCGCACCACGATGACGGTGTGCAAGCGCAACGGCGACCGTGAACCGGTCGACCTCAACAAGATCGTCCGCGCGGTCGAGCGCTGCGCGACCGGCCTGTCGCACGTCGAGCCGCTCACCGTGGCGACGCGCACCATCTCGGGCCTGTACGACGGCGCCACCACTGCGGAGCTGGACCGGCTGTCGATCCAGACCGCGGCCGAGCTGACCGCGAACGAGTCGGAGTACTCCCGGCTGGCCGCCCGGCTGCTGGCGGCGTACGTCGAGAAGGAGGTCGCCGGCCAGCAGATCGCGTCCTTCAGCCAGTCCGTCCGGCTCGGTCGGCTCGAGGGGCTGGTCGGGGACGCCACCGCCGACTTCGTCGAGGCGAACGCCCGCAAGCTCGACCAGGCCATCGACACCGCCAACGACCTGCGCTTCGAGTACTTCGGGCTGCGCACCGTCTACGACCGCTACCTGCTGCGCCACCCGGAGACCCGGCTCGTGGTCGAGACCCCGCAGTACTGGCTGATGCGGGTCGCCTGCGGGCTGGCGACCACCCCCGCCGAGGCGATCGAGCTCTACCGGCTGATGGCCTCGCTGGCCTACCTGCCGAGCTCGCCGACGCTGTTCAACTCCGGGACCCGGCACACCCAGATGTCGTCGTGCTACCTCGTCGACAGCCCGCGCGACGAGCTGGAGTCGATCTACGCCCGCTACGGACAGGTGGCGGCGCTGTCGAAGTTCGCCGGCGGCATCGGCATCTCGTTCTCGCGGGTGCGCTCCCGCGGGGCCCTGATCCGCGGCACCAACGGCCACTCCAACGGGATCGTGCCGTTCCTGCGCACCCTCGACGCCTCGGTGTCGGCGGTCAACCAGGGCGGCCGGCGCAAGGGGGCCGCGTGCGTCTACCTCGAGCCGTGGCACCCCGACGTCGAGGAGTTCCTCGAGCTGCGCGACAACACCGGCGAGGACGCCCGGCGCACCCACAACCTCAACCTGGCCCACTGGGTGCCCGACGAGTTCATGCGCCGGGTCGAGGCGGACGAGGAGTGGAGCCTGGTCGACCCCGATGCCGCGCCCGAGCTGCCGGACCTGTGGGGCGAGGAGTTCGACCGGGCCTACCGGGCCGCCGAGGCCGACGGTCGCGTCGTACGCCGGGTGCGGGCGCGTGACCTCTACGCGAAGATGATGCGCACCCTCGCGCAGACCGGGAACGGCTGGATGACGTTCAAGGACGCGTCCAACCGCACCTGCAACCAGACCGCGGTGCCGGGCAACGTCGTGCACCTGTCGAACCTGTGCACCGAGATCATCGAGGTCTCCAGCGACGCCGAGACCGCGGTGTGCAACCTCGGCTCGGTCAACCTCGCCCAGCACCTGCGTCCGCTGGTCGAGGAGCGAGCGTCAGCGAGCGTCTCGAAACCGAGGGAGCTCGACTGGGACAAGCTGCGCGCCACCGTGCGCACGGCGGTGACCTATCTCGACCGGGTCATCGACATCAACTACTACCCGAGCCCGGAGTCGGCGGCGTCGAACCCGCGCTGGCGGCCGGTGGGCCTGGGCTGCATGGGGCTGCAGGACGTCTTCTTCGCGCTGGGGCTGCCGTTCGACTCCGACGAGGCTCGGGAGCTGTCGACCCGGGTCGCGGAGGAGATCTACCTCTCCGCGCTCGAGCGCTCGGCCGAGCTGGCCGCGGTGCACGGTGCCCACCCGGCGTACGCCGACACCCGCGCGGCGCGGGGCGACCTGCAGCCGGACCTGTGGGGCGTGACGCCGACCCAGACCGAGCGCTGGGCCCGGCTGCGCGAGCAGGTGTCGGAGCACGGGTTGCGCAACTCGCTGCTGGTGGCGATCGCGCCGACCGCCACGATCGCCTCGATCGCCGGCTGCTACGAGTGCATCGAGCCGCAGGTGTCGAACCTCTTCAAGCGCGAGACGCTGTCGGGGGAGTTCCTCCAGGTCAACGCCGCGCTGGTCCGTGAGCTGCGCTCGCGAGGCCTGTGGACCAACGAGGTGCGCGAGCAGGTGAAGCGGCAGGAGGGATCCGTGCAGGGGATCGCCGCGATCCCCGAGGACGTGCGGGTGCTCTTCCGGACCGCGTGGGAGCTGCCGCAGCGGGCGCTGGTCGACATGGCCGCGGCCCGGCAGCCGTACGTCGACCAGAGCCAGTCGCTGAACCTGTTCCTGCCCAGCCCGACCATCGGGAAGCTCAGCTCGATGTACCTCCACGCGTGGAAGGCCGGGCTGAAGACGACGTACTACCTGCGTTCGCGGCCCGCGACGCGCATCCAGCAGACGACCGTCGGTGCCGCGCGCGCCGCCGTCCCCGATCAGGAAGCGGTCGCCCTTCGAGACGGCTCCTCCGTCGCCTCCTCAGGAACCACCTGCTCCCTGGAGAACCCCGAGACCTGCGAGGCCTGCGAATGACGACGACCACGGACACCACCGACACCAGGATGCTGCTCGACCCGGGGATGAACCTCACCCTCCGGCCGATGCGCTACCCGCACTTCTACGAGCGCTACCGCGACGCCATCAAGAACACCTGGACGGTCGAGGAGGTCGACCTGCACACCGACCTCAGGGACCTCGCGAAGCTGTCCGCCGCCGAGCGGCACCTGGTGTCGCGGCTGGTCGCGTTCTTCGCCACCGGCGACACGATCGTGGCGAACAACCTGGTGCTCAACCTCTACCAGCACGTGAACTCGCCCGAGGGCCGGCTCTACCTGTCGCGGCAGCTGTTCGAGGAGGCGGTGCACGTGCAGTTCTACCTGACCCTGCTCGACACCTACGTCCCCGACGAGAAGGAGCGGCACGAGGCCTTCGCCGCCGTGGACAACATCCCCTCGATCAAGCACAAGGCGGACTTCTGCTTCCGCTGGATCGACGAGCTGTTCGACGTGCGCCGCCTCGAGACGAAGGAGGACCGGCGCAGCTTCCTGCTCAACCTGATCTGCTTCGCGGCCTGCATCGAGGGGCTGTTCTTCTACGGTGCCTTCGCCTACGTCTACTTCCTGCGCTCCCGCGGGCTGCTCAACGGGCTGGCCTCCGGGACGAACTGGGTGTTCCGCGACGAGTCGATGCACATGGCCTTCGCGTTCGACGTGGTCGACACGGTGCGGGCCGAGGAGCCCGACCTGTTCGACGACGAGCTGGCGGCCCGGGTGCGGGAGATGGTCACGGAGGCGGTCGACGCCGAGGCGCAGTTCGCCGAGGACCTGCTCGGGCAGGGTGTGGCGGGTCTGTCCACCGCCGACATGCGGTCCTACCTGGAGTACGTCGCCGACCAGCGCATGGAGCGCCTCGACCTGCCCAGGATCTACGGCTCGAAGAACCCGCTGCTGTTCATGGAGCTGCAGGACGTGCAGGAGCTGTCGAACTTCTTCGAGCGCCGGGTCTCGGCGTACCAGGTCGGGGTCACCGGCCAGGTCAGCTTCGACGACGACTTCTAGGAGATAGTCCGGCACGTTTCTGACGTCCCGGGGCACGCCGAGTCGGCGCTGATGTACCCCCGGCAGTACGCCGAGTCGGCGCTGGTTGACCAGCAGATGTGTCAAGCAACGCCGACTCGGCGCTGAAGTACCCCGGGCAGTACGCCGAGTCGGCGCTCGTTGACCTCAGCGGTACGCCGAGTCGGCGCTGGTTGACCAGCATGAGCGTCAAGCAGCGCCGACTCGGCGGGCACGAGCCCCGGTGACGTGCACGAGGCCCCGGCGACCTTGCGGTCACCGGGGCCTCGTGTCAGGTCGTGCTCAGACCTCGAACTGGCCGGACTCCAGGCGCTGCTTGACGTCCTTGAGGAACCGGCCCGCGTCCGCGCCGTCGACCAGCTGGTGGTCGTAGGACAGGGACAGGTAGACCATGTAACGGACGGCGATCGTCTCGCCGAGGTTCGGGTCGTCGATGACCACCGGGCGCTTGACGACCGCGCCGGGGCCGAGGATCGCGACCTGCGGCTTGTTGATGATCGGGGTGTCGAAGAGCGCCCCGAAGCTGCCCAGGTTGGTGATCGTGAAGGTGCCGCCGGACAGCTCGTCGGGGCCGATCTTGTTGGTGCGGGTGCGCTCGGCGACGTCGGCGATCTTCTTCGCCAGCCCGGCGATCGACAGGTCGCCCGCGTCCTTGACCACGGGGGTGAGCAGGCCCTTCTCGGTGTCCACCGCGAACGCGACGTTCTCGCGGTCGAAGTAGGTGACCTCGCCGGCCTCGGTGTCGATCGTCGCGTTCAGCGACGGGTGCACCTTCAGCGCGTCGATCGCTGCCTTGGCGAAGAACGGCAGGTAGGTCAGCTTCACGCCCTCGCGGGCCAGGAAGTCGGCCTTCGCCGCCTCGCGCAGCCGCGCGATGTTGGTGACGTCCACCTCCATGACCTGGGTCAGCTGGGCCGAGGTCTGGAGCGACTCGACCATCCGGGACGCGATGATCTTGCGCAGTCGCGACATCTTCTCGGTCTTGCCACGCAGCGGCGACGGGGTCGTCGGCGCAGCGGCAGGCGCGGAGGACGCAGCGGCCGGTGCCTGCGGGGCGGCGGCCGGCGCGGGCGCCGGGGCCTCCTTGGCCTTGGCGGCCTCGAGCACGTCCTGCTTGCGGATCCGGCCGCCGACGCCGGTGCCGGTCACGGTCGACAGGTCGACGTCGTGCTGGGTCGCGAGCTTGCGGACCAGCGGGGTGACGTAGCCGGCCTGCTCGCCGCGGTCGGAGCTCACGGTGGCCTCCGGCGCAGGGGCGCTGGCGGCCGGCGCCTGCTGCGGCTCGGGCTCGGGCTGCTTCTGCGGCTCGGGCGCCTTCTCCTCCTGCTTCGGCTCGGGCTTGGGCTCCGGCTCCGGCTCGGGCGCCTTCTCCTCCTGCTTCGGCTCCGGCTCGGGCTCCGGCTCGGGGGCCTTCTCGGCGGGCGCGGCGTCCTTGTCGCCGATGACGGCCAGCTCGGCGCCGACCTCGACCGTCTCGTCCTCCTCGACCTTGATCTCGAGCAGGGTGCCGGCGACGGGGGAGGGGATCTCGGTGTCGACCTTGTCGGTGGAGACCTCGAGCAGCGGCTCGTCGACCGCGACCTCCTCGCCGACCTTCTTCAGCCAGCGGGTGACGGTGCCCTCGGTGACCGACTCGCCCAGGGCGGGCAGGGTGACCGACGTGCCGGAACCGCCGGAGGGCTTGGTCTCGGCTGCGGGCTTCTCTGCCTCCTCGGCGGCCGGGGCCGGCTCCTCGGCAGCGGCGGGCTCCTCGGCCTGCTGCTCCTCGGCCTGGTCCTCGGCGGGCTGCTCGTCCGCCTGCTCCTCCGCCTGCTGGGCGGACTCGTCCGAGCCGCCGGCGTCGCCGGCGGACTCGCCCTCGTCGCCGATCATGGCGAGCACGGCGCCCACCTCGACGGTGTCGTCCTCCTGCGCCTTGATCTCGAGCAGGGTGCCCGCGACCGGCGAGGGGATCTCGGTGTCGACCTTGTCGGTGGAGACCTCGAGCAGCGGCTCGTCGACGGCGACGGTGTCACCGACCGACTTCAGCCAGCGGGTGACGGTGCCTTCGGTGACGGACTCGCCGAGTGCCGGCAGGTTGACTTCGGTGGCCATGGAGTTCCTTCGCTCGCGTCTCTTCGTGTGGAGTTCTGGTGGTGGTTCGGGTCAGGAGTGGGCGTGCAGGGGCTTGCCGGCCAGGGCCAGGTGGGCCTCGCCGAGGGCTTCGTTCTGGGTCGGGTGGGCGTGGACCAGGGGAGCCACGTCCTCGGCGTGCCCCTCCCAGTTGTAGATCAGCTGCGCCTCACCGATCAGCTCGCCGACACGATCGCCGACGAGGTGGATGCCGACGACCGGGCCGTCCTTCTGGCGCACCAGCTTCACGAAGCCCTGCGTCTTGAGGATCTGGCTCTTGCCGTTGCCCCCGAGGTCGTAGGTGACGGTCTCGATGCCGTCGGCGCCGTACTTCTCCGAGGCCTTGGCCTCGTCGAGCCCGACGGAGGCGATCTCGGGGTGCGAGTAGGTGACGCGCGGGATGCCCGCCTCGTCGATGGGCTGCGGGTCGAGGCCGGCGATGTCCTCGGCCACGAAGATGCCCTGCTGGAAGCCGCGGTGGGCCAGCTGAAGACCGGGGACGATGTCGCCGACGGCGTAGACGCCGTCGAGGTTGGTGCGGCAGCGCTCGTCGGCGAGCACGAAGCCGCGCTCCATGGCGACGCCCTGCTCGTCGTAGCCGAGGCCGTCGGTCGACGGGCCGCGGCCCACCGCCACCAGCAGGAGCTCCGCCTCGATGACGTCACCACCCTCGACCGTGACGGCGACGCCGGTCTCGGTGTGCTTGACGCTCTGGAAGGGAGTGCCGGTGCGGAAGTCGATCTTGCGCTTGCGGAAGGCCCGCTCGAGGGCCTTGGAGGACGCCTCGTCCTCGACGGCCACCAGCCGGGGGAGCGCCTCGACGATCGTCACGTCGGCGCCGAAGCTCTTCCAGACACTGGCGAACTCGCAGCCGATCACGCCGCCGCCGAGCACGATCACCGAGGAGGGCACCCGGTCGAGGCGCAGCGCGTGCTCGGAGGTGATCACCCGCTCGCCGTCGATGTCGAGGCCGGGCAGCGACCGGGAGTAGGAGCCCGAGGCCAGCACGACGTGCGTGCCGGAGTACGTCGTCCCGCCGACCGTCACCTGCTTGGGACCGGTGAGCCTGCCCTCGCCCTCGATGACGGTGATGCCCCGGGACTTGATGAGTCCGCTGAGGCCCTTGAAGAGCCGGGAGACGACGCCGTCCTTGTAGGAGTTCACGCCGTCCATGTCGATGCCCTCGAGCGTCGCGCGGACGCCGAACTGGGCGGACTCGCGGGCCGAGTCGGCGACCTCCGCGGCGTGCAGCAGCGCCTTGGTCGGGATGCAGCCGACGTGCAGGCAGGTGCCGCCGAGGTTGCCCTTCTCGACGAGGCCGACGGTCAGCCCGAGCTGGGCTGCGCGCAGGGCGCAGGCGTAGCCGCCGGAGCCTGCGCCGAGGATGAGTACGTCGTAGTCGGCGTCGGCCACGCTGGTCCTTCCGAGTGTTACGGGCGATTGTCGGCCCCATCTTTGCACTTCTGACAACCGTGTCCACACCGGCCTTGAGCGACTGGTGAGTAGCAACGAGGCACAATCGGTGGCATGGGTTTGTTCGACCGCTTCCGCCGTGGCTCAGGTGCTCGCATGAGCCGGCCTGCTCGTGACGCTGCACGCACCGGCTCGACGCGCGTCCGCGCCGCGAGCCGGGTCGACGAGCAGCACCTCAACGAGTGGGTCGCGGCGCGGCGAGGTGTCGAGGGCTTCGTCGAGCCGCGCACCGCGGTCAGCGACGTGACGCTGCTCCTCGTCGCCCACGACGGTGAGTGGACCCGGCGTCGCGTGCCGTCGGTCGACTGGGCGCACCGCTTCTGCAACAGCCACCACGTGCCGTCGTACGACGCCGCCGTGGTGGGCGTGCCGCAGCGGATGCGCGACTACAACCGCCGCCGCAAGCAGCAGGGGCTCTGATCGGTCGACCGCTCAGGCGAGCGTGCGCGCGTAGTCGACCAGGGTGGCCACCGCGACACCGGTGCCGCCGGCGGTGGTGTGGCCCCAGGCGCTGCCGGAGTTGAACGACGGTCCGGCGATGTCGAGGTGCGCCCAGGGCAGGCCCGCGGTGAACTCCCGCAGGAACGCCGCGGCGAACAGCCCGCCGCCCCAGCGGACCCAGTCGTGCTGGGCGAGGTCGGCGATCTTGCTCGAGGTGATCCGCTCGCTCATCACCTCGGGGATCGGCATCGGCCACATCGCCTCACCGGCCGTCTCCGCGGCGGCCAGCACGTCCTGCACGACCTCCTCGGAGCCGAGCACGCCGGCGACCCGGTCACCGAGCGCGACCACCATGTGTCCGGTCAGGGTGGCGACGTCGAGGATGACGTCCGGCGCCTGCTCGGTGGCGCGCACCAGCGCGTCGGCCAGCACCAGGCGGCCCTCGGCGTCGGTGTTCAGCACCTCGACGGTCTTGCCGCCGTACATGGTCAGCACGTCGCCGGGTCGGATCGCGGAGCCCGACACCATGTTCTCGGCCATGGGGGCGTACGTCGTGACCCGGACCGGCAGCCCGAGCTCGGCGATCGCGAAGGTCGCCTGGACGACCGCGGCGGCACCGGCCATGTCGGACTTCATCTCGCCCATGCTCTGCGCCGGCTTGATGGTCAGGCCGCCGGAGTCGAAGGTGATGCCCTTGCCGACCAGCGCGAGGTGCTTGGTGGCGCCCTTGGGGGCGTAGGTGAGCTCGACGAGGCGGGGCGGGGCGGACGAGCCGGCGCCGACGCCGAGGATGCCGCCGCAGCCGAGCTCGGCGAGCTCCTTCTCGTCGAGAACCCGGATCCCGACCTTGGGAGCACCGCGGCCCTTGGTGAGCTCCTTGGTGGCGGCGGCGACCGCGTCCGCGAACTTCGGCGGGGTCAGGTCGCCGGGCGGGGTGTTGACCCAGTCGCGGGTGCCGGCGACGGCGCGGGTCACGATCCGGGCCTCCTCGAAGGCGGTGACCGTCTCCTTCTTGCGCGCCGACGCGCTCAGCAGCACGACCTCGCCGGCCGCCGTGTCGTCCTTCTTCGTGTCCTTCTTGTACGCCGTGAACGCGTAGCCGCCGAGCTCGTAGCCCTCGGTGACCGCGCGCACCAGCTCCGGGGTCTCCGCCGGGAGCGCCACCGCCACGCTGGCGGCGTTGGTGACCGCGCGCGCCGCGACGCCCGCGGCCCGGCGCACGGACGTGGCGTCGACCTGCTTGCCGAGGCCGACCAGGACCAGCAGGGGCGTGGTGAGGAGCCCGGAGGTGGGCACCTTCATGACCTCGCCGGCCTTGCCGGTCACGCCCAGGGTCGAGAGCAGGGGCCGCAGCTTGCGGCCGTAGGCCTTGGCGACGTCCTCCCCGCCGGGCGCGATCGAGGCGCCCTTCTTGTCCTGCACCACGCCGACGACGACGGCGTCGGTGCGGGTCTTGGCGGGGCTGGCGTTGCGGAGGGTGTACGACGTCACCGGGGCAGGATAGCCAGCGCCGTACCGGCGCGGGTGGCTGCGGTAGGTTCGCGTCCATGTCCGACCAGCCGGCCGCATCCGACCTGTTGACCTCACCCCTGCACGAGCGGCACGTCGCCCTCGGTGCGAAGTTCTCCGAGTTCGGCGGCTGGTCGATGCCGCTGGAGTACCCCTCGGGGGTCGTGAAGGAGCACACCGCGGTCCGCGAGGCGGTCGGCATCTTCGACGTCAGCCACCTCGGCAAGGCCCTCGTCAGCGGGCCCGGCGCCGCGGCGTACGTCAACGCCACGCTGACCAACGACCTCGGCCGGATCGCGCCCGGCAAGGCGCAGTACACGCTGTGCTGCGACGACGCCACCGGCGGGATCGTCGACGACCTGATCGTCTACCTCCACGACGACGAGCGGGTGCTGCTGGTGCCCAACGCGGCCAACACCGCCGAGGTCGTACGCCGCCTCGCGGCGACCGCGCCCGAGGGCGTCACCGTCACCGACCAGCACCGCGACTTCGCCGTCCTCGCGGTGCAGGGCACGAGGTCCGACGAGGTGCTCGACGCGATCGGGCTGCCGACCGGCCACGACTACATGTCCTTCGCGGAGACCGAGTTCCGGGGGGCGACCGTCGTCGTGTGCCGCACCGGCTACACCGGCGAGCGCGGCTACGAGCTGATCGCGCCCAACGAGGTCGCCGTGCCGCTGTGGGACGCGCTGATGGCGGCCGGCGAGGAGCACGGCATCCTCGCCTGCGGCCTCGGTGCACGCGACACGCTGCGCACCGAGATGGGCTACCCCCTGCACGGCCAGGACATCAGCCTCGACGTCACGCCCAACCAGGGCCGGCTCGGCTGGGCCGTCGGCTGGTCCAAGCCGGCGTTCTGGGGTCGTGACGTGCTGCTCGCCGAGAAGGAGCGTGGGCCCGAGCGCGTGCTGCGCGGCCTGGTCGCCGTCGGCCGCGGCATCCCGCGACCGGGCATGAGCGTCTCGCTCACCCCCGACGTGCCCCTCTGCGAGATCACGTCCGGCACCTTCTCGCCGACCCTGCGCAAGGGCATCGGCCTGGCACTGGTGCCGACCTTCGTCAACGCCGAGGCCGAGGTGGGCGTGGACGTCCGCGGCCGGCGCGAGATCTTCCAGCTCGTCAAGCCCCCCTTCGTCGACCCGTCCGTGCGAGAGGCGTGATCCACCGGTGAACCTGCCCGAGCAGCCCCCCACGTTCCGTCAGCCCCCGGCCGCCGACCGGCCCTGGTGGTGGCGGCTCGAGAACGCCGCCGGCGCCGAGGTGTCGGTGTCGGAGGACTTCGCCGGCGAGCGGTTCGCCAGCCAGGCCGACGCCGAGTCGTGGGTGGGGGAGTGCTGGTCGGACCTGGCCGCCGAGGGGGTCGACGCGGTGACGCTGTTCGAGCACGACCGGCAGGTCTACGGCCCGATGTCGCTGCACGCCTGACCGGTCCCGACCCCGGGCGCGATCCGTCGGGGCGGCGGCTCCGAAGACCCGGTGACCGGGCACGCGGGAGGTCTGGTCCACCGTGCCTCCGTGCCGAAGGATGTCCACATGCGCCACGACAGCGACTTCGCCGCCTACATGACGGCGCGCTGGCCGGCGGTCGTGCGCACGCTGGTGCTGCTCGGGTCCCCGCAGCCGGAGGCCGAGGAGGTCGCACGCCGGGCGCTGGCCCGCTGCTACCTCGGCTGGAGCCGGGTCCGGGAGTCGCTGGACATCGACGTGGAGGTCTACCGCACGGTCCTCGACGCCCTGGCCCGCGCCCGCTCCGGCGGTAGCGCGGCGGAGCGGCCCGCGACGACCGCCTCCCCGGACACCCCGGAGGTCGTCGACCCGACCGACGCCGTACTGCTGCGGCTCGCGCTGGAGGAGGCGCTCGACAACCTTGCGGACCAGCAGCGGGAGGTCGTGGTGCTCCGGTACGTCGCGGGCCTGGTCGAGCCCCAGATCTCCACGCTGCTCGAGCTTCCCGAGGACGAGGTCGAGTCGAGCCTGGCCTCGGGGCTGGCGCGGCTCGACCTGGAGCGGCTCTGGGAGTCGTCGCGATGACCGAGCAGCTCGCCGAGGACGTCTTCCGCCTCGCGGCCGAGGGGGTGGAGGTGCCGGTCGCCCCGGTCGACGAGGTCGTCGCCGCGGCCCGGTCGACGCGTGCCCGGCGTCGGCGCGTGGTGGCTGCGTGCGTCGCCGGCGTCCTCGTGGTGGTCGGCGTGGCGACCTGGGTCGGGGCCCGGCCGTCGTCGGCGCCGCAGGGTTCGCCGGGCCCCAGCGGCGTGGTCCGTGCCGACAACCCGGCCTCGGTCGCCTGGTGGGCCGGCGGTGTGCTGCACCTCGCCCACGTGACCGTCGAGCTGCCGCACGTCGAGGAGGTGGTCGGGATGGGCGACGGGGCGGTCGTGGGGGACGGGGACGGGAACGTCGTCCTCGTCAGCGGCGACGGGTCGCTCTCGACGATCGGCCACAAGGCCGTCGGTGCGCCGCTCGTGGCCTCCGAGCACCAGGGCTGGGTGGCCTGGGTGGACCCGCGGGTCCCGGCCCCCCAGATGGAGCCGCAGCCTCCGGCCCCGGAGCTGGTGGTCTACGACGTCGACACGCGGCAGCCGTTCGCGGTGCGTGAGCTGCCGACGCTCGGGCACCGTGAGGCGAGCATCCGGGACAACCACCCCATCGCCGTCGACGGCAACCAGGTGTTCTACGCGGGCGAGGACGGGGACTGGGGCTGGGTGCCCGACCAGGCCACCCTCGTCGACGCGGACGGGCTCCTCGACGTCTCGGCTGCCACGATCGTCCGGCAGGCGGGCGCGGACCGGATCCGCATCGTGCAGCCCTTCTTCAGTGTGGAGTTCGTGCGCGAGGGCCGCGGTGCGCAGGTCTCACCGGGTGGTGAGTACGTCCTCACCCGCACCACGAGCAAGCGGTTCGGCGGCGCGTTCGGGCCGGTGCTGATCTACGACACCCGCTCGGGGGAGCGGCTCTGGACCGGGCTGCGGCGCGGCGACGTCGCGATGGCGGCGACGCTGGGCCCCGACGACGAGGTGACCTACGTGGTCGCGCACCGGACCGGAGAGCGCCAGGCCGTCGAGTTCACGCGGGCGTCGTACAACGGGCCGTACGAGCTGCGGACCTGTCACCTCGGCGAGCGCACCTGCTTCCGGGTCACCTCGATCCCCCAGACCGGGGCGCTGCCCGTCCTCGCCCGCTGACCACTAGCGTGGCGCCATGCGCCGCTTCAGCCAGGTCGATGTCTTCTCCGCCGAGCCCCTGCTGGGGAATCCTGTCGCGGTCGTGCACGGCGCCGACGGGGTCACCGACGAGGAGATGGCGCGGTTCGCGCGCTGGACCAACCTGTCCGAGACGACGTTCCTCCTCGAGCCCACCCAGCCCGGCGCGGACTACCGGCTGCGGATCTGGACCCCGGGCGGCGAGCTGCCCTTCGCCGGGCACCCGACCATCGGTTCGGCGCACGCGTGGCTGGAGGCCGGGGGAGCCCCTGCCGACACCGACGTCGTCGTGCAGGAGTGCGCGGCCGGGCTGGTCAGGCTGCGGCGCACCGGCGGCGAGCAGGGACGGCTCGCCTTCGCGGCGCCCCCGTTGATGCGGTCGGGCGCCGTGGATGAGGCCGATCTGACCCGGATCGCCGCGGCGCTGCGCGTCGAGCGCCCGGACCTGCTGGAGTCCGCGTGGATCGACAACGGCCCGGGCTGGGTCGGGGTGCTGCTGCGCGACGCCGACGCGGTCCTGGCGATCGACCCGGACTGGGCGGCCTTCGACGACCTGAAGATCGGCGTCGTGGGGGAGTACGCCACCGGCGACGTGGCCGTCGAGGTGCGCGCCTTCTGCCCCGGCTACGGCATGCCCGAGGACCCCGTCACCGGCTCGCTCAACGCCGGCATCGCCCAGTGGCTGGCCGGCGACCGCCTGCCCACGTCCTACGTCTCCTCCCAGGGCACGGTCCTGGGCCGCCGGGGCCGCGTGCACATCGACACCGAGGGCGACACGATCTGGGTCGGCGGCGACGCGCTCACGACCGTCGCGGGCGAGGTCGCGCTCTAGTCGGTCCAGCGCCTTCGGTGGTCGAGCGTCGTCGCGACCCCCGCAACGTAGGCAGTGCCTCGAGCGCACGCGGGGCTTGCGCGTCGTGGGTGGTGACGGTCTCGGCGGCTACCGGGAGAGGTACGGCGCGGCCACCGGGGGTCTCCCGGCTTCCGCCCCGTCGCGGGCGGCCGCCGGTGGCCGAGCAGCGAGTGCAAGCGACACCGCCGGCTCCGGTCGTCGAGCAGCGATAGCCGGGCGTCGCCGCCGAGGTCCTCACCGCGAGTGCCGGTCTACGTCGTCTGCCGATGGTCGGAGCGAACGTCAGCGAGGGTCGTCGAGACCCCCGCAGCCGACGTAGGGGCGCAACGCAGGGCGGCGACTGAAGGCAGCACGGCAGGCCCGATGACCCGGTGGGTGCCGGGTGATCAGGCCTGCGGGTGCTGCTCTATCTCAGTTGGTGTCGAGCCGGATGGTGCCGTGCGGGGTGACGAGGTAGCTGCGGCCGTGGGGTCCGTGCCACTCGTAGGTGCCGTCGGGTCGTCGCCGGTATCGCCATCGCCGCGAGGTCTTGGCCCGGTGATGTCGCCTGCAGAGGGGTGCGAGGAGGTCGGGTGCGGTCTGGCCCGGTGGTCCGCCGTCGTCCATCGGGACGTAGGGGGTGATGTGGTCGAGGTCGGATCGCCGGGCGTCGACGGGGCACCAGGGGAAGACGCAGTGCCCGTCGCGGAGGATGACCAGCTCGGCCATCCACGCGGGCGGGTCGTGCTCGTCCACCGCATGGGTAGAAGCGAGGTCGATGACGGGTTGGATGGTGACCCGGGAGCGGCCGACCCAGTCCTTGATCAGGTCGATGGTGGCCGGCCCGAGCCGCTCGACCGTCCCGGTCACGGTCCCGCCGTCGGCACCGTCGGGGCCGGCCGTTGTCGTGCACCCGGTGGCGAGGTCGGCCAGGGAGAGGTGCAGGTAGAGCCGGGTCTTGGGCTGCCTTGGCTTCGCGGGGGCAGCGGGGACCTCGGGCTGCTGTCCGGTGAGGGTGAGGAGGTCGAGGGTGGCCTGTTGGGCGGCGATCACGCCGAGCGCTTTGGCCTTGCGGATCTCGAGGTCGTCGGTGTCGCCGAGGGCTTTGAGCTGGGCGGCCTGGTCGCAGACCAGGTCGTGGAAGGCGGTCAGGTCGAGGGTGTCGCCGGCGACGTCGAGATACGACGTGCCGTCGAACCGGCCGGGGTGGTCGTGACGCAGGGTGACGTGCCAGCCCTGCCGACCGCGCTTCTCCTTGGCGCTGATGAGGTCGGGGTCGAACTTCGCGATCGCGTGCGCCACGGTCGTCTCCACGGCCTTCCACCCACACGAGGACAACCGCGGGGCCAGCTGCTCGTCGACGTAGGCGGCCGCGGCCTGGGAGAGCTGGTGGGTGGCCTTCGCGACCTGCCGCGCCTTGTACGGCTCGACCGCGAGGGTCTGGACGAGTCGCCAGATCCGGGGCAGCCGGAACTGCAGGTCGAGGGCGTCGGCGATCAGCGCCATCCCCGCCTGCGGGGAAACTTCCAGGGTCGCGGCGAACGGCTCCGGGGCGAACGCCGCGACCGCCGGGGTGCCGTCGCCGCCCAGGGACTCGTCGGTGAGCAGCACGCTGGGTCCGCCCCAGGTCGCCACCCCGGTGTCGGCGGAGGCGGGGTGCAGCACCGCCCAGTGCAGGGCCAGTCGGAGCTTGCCCCGCTCGGCCGCACGGGCCTCGGTGCGCTTGTGCTCCAGCAGCGCCAGCAGGCCGTCCGCGTCGAGTTCATCGACCTCGACGGGTTCCCAGTTGGCGTCTGTTTCGAACATGGGTCCATGATCCCACCGACCACCGACAGTCAGCCCCGGAAAGGGCCCGATCCGGGGGTCCTGGGGAAACCCGAAAGTAAAACTTTAATGCGCGACCGGCTCGGGTCTTGGTCCTGGTCCGGGTGCGGGGGTCTCGACGACGCTCCCTGGCGCTCGCCGCTCGACCATCGACGACCGCCCGCCGTGAGCCGGGAGGCAGGCGGGCGCCACGGCGTACCTCTCCCCGTAGCTGCCGAGACCGCCACCAGCCACGACCCGCAGGCCCGGCGCGGGTGCTGGAGGCCCTGCCCGCGCAGCGGAGGCCTCGACCACCGGACCGAGAGCTCATGCCACCGCATGCCCACGCCCGAGCGCCTCGGCCACCGGCACGCGCCCCGGCGGTAGTCTCGGCGTCGTGCAGGCCTACCTCGATCTCCTCCAGCGCGTGCTCGACGAGGGCGTCGAGAAGGGCGACCGGACTGGCACCGGCACCCGCAGCGTCTTCGGCCACCAGATGCGCTTCGACCTCGCCGCCGGGTTCCCCCTCGTCACGACCAAGAAGATCCACACCCGGTCGGTGTTCGCCGAGCTGCTGTGGTTCCTGCGCGGCGACACCAACGTGAAGTGGCTGCAGGACCGTGGGGTCACGATCTGGGACGAGTGGGCCGACGAGAACGGCGACCTCGGACCGGTCTACGGCTACCAGTGGCGCAGCTGGCCCACGCCCGACGGGCGCCACGTCGACCAGATCGCGCAGGTCGTCGAGCAGATCCGAGGCAACCCCGACTCGCGCCGCCACATCGTCTCGGCGTGGAACGTCGCCGACATCCCGGAGATGGCGCTCGCGCCCTGCCACACGATGTTCCAGTTCTACGTCGCCCCCACCGAGTCTGGCCGGGGCCGGCTGAGCTGCCAGCTCTACCAGCGCTCCGCAGACGTCTTCCTCGGCGTGCCGTTCAACATCGCCTCCTACGCGCTGCTGACCCACATGGTCGCCCAGGTCACCGACCTCGAGGTCGGCGACTTCGTCCACACGCTCGGCGACGCCCACCTCTACCTCAACCACCTCGACCAGGCGCGCCTCCAGCTCACTCGCGAGCCCCGGCCGTTGCCGCGCCTGGTGCTCGACCCGTCGGTGACCGCGCTCGACGAGTTCGACCTCGAGCACATCGCCGTGGAGGGCTACGACCCGCACCCGGGCATCAAGGCCCCCATCGCCGTATGACCACCCCCCAGGGCAAGCGCGTCGTGCTCGTGGCGGCCGTCGCCGAGAACGGCGTCATCGGCAACGGCCCGGACATCCCCTGGCGGATCCCGGGCGAGCAGGCGCTCTTCAAGGAGCTCACCCTCGGCCACACGCTGGTCATGGGGCGCACGACGTACGACTCCATCGGCCGCCCCCTGCCCGGCCGCACCACCATCGTCCTCACCCGTGACCCCGCCTGGCGCGCGGACGGGGTGCTGGTCGCGCACGACCTCGACGAGGCCCTGGCCCTGGCCGACGACCTGCCGGGCGACGTCATGGTCGCCGGCGGCGCGCAGGTGTACGCCGCCGCGATGCCCCTCGCCGACGAGCAGGCCATCACCGAGGTCCACCGCGACCCGGAGGGCGACGTGCTCTACCCGGCCTTCGACCCCAGCGAGTGGACCGAGACCCGGCGCGAGCCCGGCGACGACTACGACCGCGTCTGGTGGAGCCGGCGCCGGGAGTACTGAGACGCGCTCTGGCAGGGTGGGCGTCATGGAGCTGCGCATCTTCACCGAGCCCCAGCAGGGCGCGACGTACGACGACCTCCTGGCCGTCGCCCGCACCGCCGAGGAGTGCGGGTTCGGGGCGTTCTTCCGGTCCGACCACTACCTCGGCATGGGCACCGAGGGACTGCCCGGCCCGAGCGATTCGTGGGTGACCCTCGCCGGGCTGGCGCGCGACACCACCACCATCCGGCTCGGCACCATGATGACCAGCGCGACGTTCCGCCACCCCGGACCGCTCGCGATCGCGGTCGCGAACGTGGACCAGATGAGCGGCGGCCGCGTCGAGCTGGGCATCGGCGCGGGCTGGTTCGAGCAGGAGCACACGGCGTACGGCATCCCCTTCCCGGACACGGGGGAGCGGTTCGACCGTTTCGAGGAGCAGCTCGCCATCATCACCGGCCTGTGGGGCACCCCCGAGGGGGAGCGGTTCTCCCACGACGGCGAGCACTACCGGCTGGTCGACTCCCCGGCCCTGCCCAAGCCGGTGCAGCGGCCGCGACCGCCCGTCCTGGTCGGCGGCCGGGGCAAGCGGCGCACGCCCGCGCTGGCCGCCCGGTACGCCGACGAGTTCAACCTGCCCTTCGTCGACGAGGAGCTCACCGCGACCCTGTTCGAGCGGGTCCGCCGGGCGTGCGAGGAGATCGGCCGCGACCCCGACGAGCTCGTCTGGTCGAACGCGCTGGTCGTCTGCGTGGGTCGCGACGAGGCCGAGGTGGAGCGGCGCGCCGCCGCCATCGGGCGGGGCAAGGACGAGCTGCGCGAGAACGGCCTGGCGGGCACGCCGCAGGAGGTCGTCGACAAGATCTCCCGCTTCACCGCGCTCGGGACCGAGCGCGTCTACCTGCAGGTCCTGGACCTCTCAGACCTCGACCACGTGCGGCTTGTCGCCGAGGAGGTCATGCCCCACGTCTGAGGCGGCCACCGGCTTCGCGGGCGCCACCTGGCTCCGGCCGCCGGCCGCCAGCGTCTCTCGGCCCGGGAGCGGCGGTCAGCCCGCTGCTCAGGTCGAGCCCTCGGTCTGCACGCTGCGGGGCAGCTCGGCCGCGATCTGGCGCGCCCACTCGTCCACGGCCGCCCAGTCCCGGAAGTCGCCCGCGGGCAGCAGCCGGCGTCCCTTCGGCAACCGGCGCAGCAGACGGTCGGAGCGGCGCAGCTTCTCCGGCTCCAGCGCCCCGTAGAACACCTGCGCCCCGCGCGGCGCCAGTGCCTCCTCCATCTCGGCGAACTGCCGCGGCCGGGTCACCTCGAGCGGGCTGCGTCCGTCCACGTCGGTGTCGGCGGTGCCCAGCGGCCCGCTGCTGAACAGCCACACCGGACGCTCGGCGAGCAGGTCGACGTGGTGCATCACGAACTCGACCGGGCCCTCCAGCCACGAGCCCTGGTACGCCGCGCTGCCGATGACGAACGCGTCGTACGCCTTGGCGTCGACGAACTCCGAGCCCTCCTCGACATCGACCTGCTGGCCGCACGAGCGGAGCGTCTCGGCGATGCGTTCGGCGATGCCCCGGGTGGCGCCGTAACGGCTGCCGTAGACGACGAGAACAGTCATGGTCTCCTCCTTCAGGTCCACGGTGCAGCGCAGCCGCGGGGGAGGGCAGGGCAGAAAGACCCGGCCGTCCGGATCGCCGGTCCCGTGCGGTGGTCGGTGCACGGGCCGTCGGGCGATAACCTGTTGCCCATGACGAACCTGCCCGAGGCTCCGTTCGGCCGCGTGCTGACCGCGATGGCGACCGCCTTCCACGACGACGGGTCGGTCGACCTCGACGGCACCGCCCGGATCGCGGCACACCTCGTCGAGCACGGCCACGACGGCGTCGTCGTCTCCGGCACCACGGGGGAGTCCCCGACCACCAGCGTCGCCGAGGACGGGCAGATCCTGGCCGCCGTCAAGGACGCCGTGGGCGACCGCGCGTCGGTGGTCGCCGGCGTCGGCACCAACGCGACCGCGCACTCCGTCGAGCTGGCCCAGCAGGCCGAGAAGATCGGCGCCGACGGGCTGCTGCTCGTCACCCCCTACTACAACAAGCCCGGCCAGGCCGGCGTGCTCCACCACTTCCGCACCGTGGTGGAGGCCAGCAGCGTGCCCGTCATGCTGTACGACGTCCCCGGCCGCACCGGGACGCAGATCTCGCTCGAGGTCTACGAGCAGGCGATCGCGCTCGAGCCCGTCGTGGCCGTCAAGGACGCCGTCGGTGACTACGCCCGCGGCGTCAGGATCATGCAGATGGGCTACGCCCTCTACTCCGGAGACGACGCCAACACCCTCGGCTGGCTCGCCCACGGCGCCGCCGGCGTCGTCTCCGTCGTCGGCCACGCGGCCGGTGACCAGATCCGGGCCATGGTCGACGCCTACCTGGCCGGCGACCACGCCGAGGCCCTCACCCTCTTCACGCGGATGCTCCCCGCGATCGACGCCGTCATGGGCGTCCCCAACTACGGAGCGACCACCGCCAAGGCAGCACTCCAGCTGCTCGGCGTCCTCGACAACCGCAACGTCCGCGGGCCGCTGGTGCCGCTGGACGACGACGAACTGGCCGCGCTGCGAGCAGGACTCGCCGCGTCGGGCCTGCTAAGGAACTAGATGTCTCACCCTCATCCCGAGCTCTCCGCACCGGCCGCACTGCCGAAGGGGGGTTTGCGGATCACCCCGTTCGGCGGGCTCGGCGAGGTCGGCCGCAACATGACCGCCTTCGAGTACGACGGCCGGATCCTGCTCGTCGACTGCGGCGTGCTCTTCCCGGAGGACCACCACCCCGGCGTCGACCTGATCCTGCCCGACTGGAGTGCGATCCGGGACCGGCTCGACGCCGTGGAGGCGCTCGTCCTCACCCACGGGCACGAGGACCACATCGGCGCCACGCCGTACCTCCTCCGCGAGCGCGGCGACATCCCGCTCGTCGGCTCGGAGCTGACCCTGGCCCTGCTCGGCAGCAAGCTGCGCGAGCACCGGCTCAAGGAGACCGTCCACCACGTCGTCAAGGAGGGCGACCGGATCTCCTTCGGCCCCTTCGAGCTCGAGTTCGTGGCCGTCAACCACTCCATCCCCGACGCGCTGGCCGTGGCGATCCGCACCGGCGCCGGCATGGTGCTGCACACCGGCGACTTCAAGATGGACCAGCTGCCCCTCGACGGGCGGATCACCGACCTGCGTGCGTTCGCCCGGCTGGGGGAGGAGGGGGTCGACCTGTTCCTGACCGACTCCACCAACGCCGAGACGCCCGGGTTCACCCCCGCCGAGAAGTCCATCACCCCGGTCATCGACCGGGTCTTCCACGAGTCGCAGCAGCGCATCATCGTCGCCTGCTTCGCCTCCCACGTGCACCGGGTCCAGCAGGTGCTCGACGCGGCGTACGCCCACGAGCGGCAGGTCGCCTACGTCGGCCGCTCGATGGTGCGCAACATGGCGATCGCGCGCGACCTCGGCTACCTCAAGGTGCCGCCGTCGGTCCTGGTCGACACCAAGGACCTCGCCGACCTGCCGCCCGAGCGCCAGGTGCTCATCTCCACCGGCTCGCAGGGCGAGCCGATGAGCGCGCTGTCGCGGATCGCGCAGCGCAACCACAACTTCGTGCACATCGAGGAGGGCGACACCGTCCTGCTCGCCTCGAGCCTGATCCCCGGCAACGAGAACGCCGTCTACCGCGTCATCAACGGGCTGGCCCGCTGGGGCGCGAAGGTCGTGCACAAGGGCAACGCCCTGGTCCACGTCAGCGGCCACGCCAGCGCCGGAGAGCTGCTCTACTGCTACAACATCGTCAAGCCGAAGAACGTGCTCCCCGTCCATGGCGAGATCCGGCACATGCGTGCCAACGCCGACCTGGCCCGGGCCACCGGCGTGCCGAACGTGGTTCTGGCCGAGGACGGCGTCGTCGTCGACCTCGTCGACGGGGTCGCCTCCGTGGTCGGCAAGGTCGACTGCGGCTACGTGTTCGTCGACGGTTCCTCGGTCGGCGACATCACCGAGTCCGACCTCAAGGACCGCCGCATCCTCGGCGAGGAGGGGTTCATCTCGGTCATCGTCGTCGTGGACTCGGTCACCGGCAAGGTGTCCAGCGGCCCCGAGATCCACGCCCGTGGCTTCGCGGAGGACGACTCGACGTTCGACGCGATCAAGCAGCCGATCATCGACGCCCTCGACCGCGCTGTCGCGGAGGGGAACACCGACTCCTACCAGCTGCAGCAGACCGTGCGCCGGGTCGTCGGTCGGTGGGTCAACCAGACGCATCGGCGTCGGCCGATGATCATTCCGGTGGTTGTGGAGGCATAGTTCCGCGCTGGCGCGCGGCTGGTTCCGCGCTGGCGCGCGGTCCTCGTCCGGCCTCGTCCCCGCGCCTGCGGCTCCGGGCCCTGCGCCGCGGCCTCGTCCCGTCGCTTGGCTCCCGCGTCGCCGGAGGTGCTCTGCCGTGCCCGGCCGCCGCTTCCGGCGCCGCGCTTCGCTTCTACGCTCCTTCGGACGGCGCCGTGGCTCCGGGCCCGGCGTTGCTGGTCGCTGCCTCGGCTGTCGTCTTCTGGGTGTTGTCTTCTCGTGGTCGGTCAGGTGGTGGCGGCGAGGACGCCGGCGACGATGAGGGCCTGGCCCACGTGGTAGGTGACCATCACGATGAGGTGGCCGTTCGGGACCGGTTTCACGAAGCGGTCGATGCTGAGGGTGGCGTCGCTGGTGACGAAGACGGTGGCGCCGGCGGCGATGAGGGGGTCGCCGGTGAACCAGGCGCACAGCAGCATGGCGCCGATGGCGGCGGTGTAGACGGCGACGGGGGCGGAGAGGGCGGCGCCCTCGAGACGGTGGGTGGCCGGGAGGACCTGGCGGGTGGCGACGACGCTGGCGAGCAGGACCACCACCGCGGCCCACGACCAGGCGGGGCGGGGGAGGCCCAGGGTGGCGAAGCAGGCCAGGTAGGCGAGGTGGCCGACCAGGAAGGCCGCGACGCCGGCGCGGAAGCGTGAGGTCGAGTCGCCGAGCAGGGCGACGTCGCCGAGCAGCCCGAAGACCAGGGCCACGAGCAGCCAGCGGCCCGGCGTGCTGTGGGCCGCGCCCAGCACCAGCGCGGTGACGACCAGTGCGGCGAGGGTGGCCGGCTTCGCCCAGGTCTCGGTACGCCGGTCGTCGCGCGCCACCGCCCACCAGTCCAGCGGAGCCAGCACGGCGGGGAGGACCCAGATCAGCTCGGTGCGCACGGGGGCAGCATGGCAGCGACGGCCGGGGGAGCGCCGGATCCCGGCCGTACCGGCCCCGCGTGAGCGACACGCATCGCTGTGGTCCCTGTGACTGGTGTGACCATCGCGTAGGTTGATGAGCATGGCGACCCGTACGTCTTCCCCGCCGGGGTCGCGGAGCAAGAGCACCTCCACGACCGGTACTCGAAGTACCGGTCGCGGCAGCTCTGGCGCCCGATCCCGGAGTACCGGCAACAGCTCGAAGAGCAGGTCCGGCTCGAGCAGTGCGTCCCGAAGCAGGACGTCCTCCTCCCAGAGCAAGGCCAGGAGCAAGGCCAAGGCGCCCGCGCGTCGACCCGCCCCGCGGGCCGTGCGCAGCGGCCCGGGACCGGTCGCCCGGGCCTTCACGGCCCTGGCGCGGGGAGTGGCCGCCGTCTGGCTCGCCATCGCGCACGCGGTCGGCGCCACCGCGCGCAGCATCGGGCACACGGCTCGTGACCTCGAGCCCGAGCACCGCCGCGACGGCATCGGCCTCTTCCTCTTCGGCCTCGCGGTCGTCTCGGCCGCCGCCGTGTGGTGGCAGCTCCCGGGCTCGGTCATGGACGGCGCCCGCACCGTGGTCGAGGGGTCGGTCGGCAAGGTCGGCTTCCTCGTGCCCCTCGCGCTGGTCTGGATCGGGTGGCGCAACATGCGCGACCCGGAGCACAACGGGCCCGCGGGCCGCCAGGTCGTCGGCTGGGCCGCCCTCTCCTTCGGCGTCCTCGGCATCGTCCAGATCGCCAACGACAACCCGCAGCCGGTGCTCGGCGACGCCACGGACCTGCGCGACGCCGGTGGTGCGGTCGGCTACGTCGTCGCCAGCCTGCTGCTCGACCTGCTGCGCACGGCGTACGTCGTGGTCCCGCTGCTGGCGCTGCTCGCGTTCTTCGGCGTGCTGGTCATCACCGCCACGCCGCTCTACCAGGTGCCGGCGCGGCTCGCCGAGTCGCGCGACAACCTGCTCGGCCGTCACCACGAGGACGAGCCGGTCGAGGACCGGCCGAGCCGCGGCCGGCGCAGCCGATCCGACGACGACATCGACCCCGAGATGGGCGACCCCGCCTACGACACCCCGGTCCTGGAGGACCGGGAGGTCAAGAAGCGTCGCGCCAAGAAGGTGCCGGACGCCGTCGACGTCGCCATGGCCGAGACCGACCCCGTCGGCATCAAGATCTTCGAGCCCCCGGTGGAGGAGCCGGCCGCCAAGACCGAGCTCGAGCCGCCGCCGCACACCCCGCTGCCCCCGCGCGTCGAGCAGCTCGCGCTCTCGGGCGACATCGCCTACTCGCTGCCCGGCAACGAGGTCCTCAAGCCCGGCTCGGTCCACAAGGCGCGCTCCAAGGCCAGCGACGCGGTCGTCGACCGGCTCACCCAGGTGATGGAGGAGTTCGGGATCGACGCGCAGGTGACGGGCTACACCCGTGGCCCGACCGTCACCCGCTACGAGGTCGAGCTCGGCCCCGCCGTGAAGGTCGAGAAGGTCACCGCGCTGTCGAAGAACATCGCGTACGCCGTCGCCTCGGCCGACGTGCGGATCCTCAGCCCGATCCCCGGCAAGTCCGCGATCGGCATCGAGATCCCGAACGTCGACAAGGAGATCGTGTCCCTCGGCGACGTGCTGCGGTCGAACACCGCTCGCTCGGACCACCACCCGATGGTCGCCGGGCTCGGCAAGGACGTCGAGGGCGGCTTCGTCGTGGCCAACCTCGCGAAGATGCCGCACCTCCTGGTCGCGGGTGCCACCGGCTCCGGAAAGTCGTCGTTCATCAACTCGATGATCACCTCGATCCTGATGCGGTCCACCCCCGACGAGGTCCGGATGATCATGGTCGACCCGAAGCGGGTCGAGCTGAACGCCTACGAGGGCGTCCCGCACCTGATCACGCCGATCATCACCAACCCCAAGAAGGCCGCCGAGGCGCTGGCCTGGGTCGTGCGCGAGATGGACATGCGCTACGACGACCTGGCCAACTTCGGGTTCCGCCACATCGACGACTTCAACAAGGCCGTCCGGGCGGGCAAGGTCGAGGTGCCGCCGGGGAGCGAGCGCGAGCTGTCGCCGTACCCTTACCTGCTGGTGATCGTCGACGAGCTCGCCGACCTGATGATGGTCGCGCCGCGCGACGTCGAGGACGCGGTCGTGCGCATCACCCAGCTCGCCCGTGCGGCGGGCATCCACCTGGTGCTGGCGACCCAGCGCCCCTCGGTCGACGTGGTCACCGGCCTGATCAAGGCCAACGTGCCGTCGCGGCTGGCGTTCGCGACCTCGTCGCTCGCCGACAGCCGGGTCATCCTCGACCAGCCGGGCGCCGAGAAGCTGGTCGGCCAGGGCGACGGCCTGTTCCTGCCGATGGGTGCCTCCAAGCCGGTGCGCGTCCAGGGCTCCTGGGTCACCGAGGCCGAGATCGCCCAGGTGGTCAAGCACTGCAAGACCCAGCTCGAGCCGACGTACCGCGAGGACGTCACGGCGCCGGCCGCGAGCAAGCGCGAGCTGGACGACGACATCGGCGACGACATGGACCTGGTCATCCAGGCGATCGAGCTCGTGGTGTCCACCCAGTTCGGGTCCACCTCGATGCTCCAGCGCAAGCTCCGGGTCGGGTTCGCCAAGGCCGGACGACTGATGGACATCCTCGAGAGCCGCGGCGTCGTCGGGCCCAGTGAGGGCTCGAAGGCGCGCGACGTGCTCGTGAAGCCAGACGAGATCGACGGCGTCATCGCCACACTCCAAGGAGAGATGTGATGGAGGCACGTGCCCTGCACCACCTCGACGAGCACCAGTCGTACGAGGACACCTTCGACGAGAGGGGGCCCGAGCCGCTCGGCCTGGCCCCCGAGCCGGTGGAGATCCGCCGCAACGGTGGGCTGGCCGCGCTGGTCGGCGTGGTCGCGTCCGCGGTGGGCATCGCCTACCTCGCGCGGGCGACGACCACCGGAGCCTGGCTGGACTGGCTGCTGTTCGCGGTCATGGGCGGCCTGGGGGTCGCCTACCTCCTGGCCTTCGTCGACGCGCGTACGCCGCTGCTCGTCGCCGACACCCAGGGCGTGCGGATCCGGCTCGGCCGGACCTGGCGCGGGATGCCGTGGGGCGCGCTGTCCCACGTCGAGCACCGTCCCCGCCGCGGCCCGCTCCGCGACGGCCGGCTCGCGCTGGTCGCCCGCAACCCCGAGCGGGTGCTGGAGGAGCTCGACCGTGGAGGTCGGCGCCAGTCCCGGATCGCCCAGCGCCTGTACGGCTCGCCGTTCGCGGTGCCGCTGGCGCTCTCGACGCGCGTCACCGGCGCGGGCGACGACCTGACCGGCGCGCTGGCCCGGCTGGCCGGTGACCCCGACCTCGTGGTGGAGGTGCTGCCCGAGCCGGTGGTCGAGGACTCCGAGGAGGCCCTGGTCGAGGGCCCGGACCTCGAGGAGACCGAGGACGCGCACGTCCTGCCTGCCGCCGTGGTCCCGATGGAGGTCGAGGACCCCGACGAGGAGGACGTCGACGGCCCTGCGACGGCCCGCCGCTGGCCGGACCCGCGCCCGGGCCTGGCCCGGGGGATCGGCCTGGTCGCCGCGCGGCTGTCGCGTGGCCGCGACAGCAACCCCGACCTCTCCGAGGACCCGGCCGACGAGGTGGGGACCGAGGAGGTTGCGGCCGACGAACGCCCCGCCGCCCGGACGACCGAGCCCGTCCAGGTGGCGAGCGCGACCCCGAGCCCGCTGCGCGATCCCGTCGTCGCGGTGCGCGCGGAGTTCCGCAGCGACCTGACCGTCGGTGCCGCGGCCCTCGCACCGGCCGACGACGACGAGGAATCCGTGCGGGGACTCCCCGAGGCGCGCGAGCTGCGCCGCCCCGGCAGCGTCAACCTGGTCGAGGACACCCTCGTCTGGGGTGACCGGGTCCGTCCGATCGCCCGCGAAGGCGCCGCGGTGGAGCCGCTGGTCATCGATGACTTCACGGTCGAGCCCGCCGAGGACCCGGTCGTCGGCCCCGAGCTGGCCGCCGCCCGGACCCGCCTGGGCCTCACGGTGGACCAGCTCGCCGAGCGCACCCGCATCCGCCCGCACGTGATCGAGTCGATCGAGGTCGACGACTTCGCGCCCTGCGGCGGCGACTTCTACGCCCGGGGTCACCTGCGCACCCTGGCCCGCGTCCTCGGCGTCGACGTCGCGCCGCTGCTGACGTCGTACGACGAGCGGTACGCGGACGCGCCGATCAACCCGCGACGGGTCTTCGAGGCGGAGCTCGCCACCGGTGCCGGTGGCGCCATCCGCGGCACCCGGGGCGGGCCGAACTGGTCGGTGCTGATCGCCGCGGTGATGACCCTGGTGCTCGCCTGGTCGATCGCCCGCCTGGTGATGGACAGCCCGGTCGAGCTCAGCCCGCCGGCCCCGCGCCTCAACGGCTCGGCAGGACCGAACAACAGCAACCTGCAGCTGGGCGACCCGGTGGCCGTGGTGCTGACGGCCAAGGGCGGCGCGCACGTCGTGGTGCGCGACGGCGCCGGCAACCTCGCCTGGTCCGGCGACCTGGCGTACGGCGAGAGCCGCACGCTCAAGTCCGTGGCGCCCCCGGTGCGGGTCCAGTCCTCCGACGGCTCGCTCGAGGTGAAGGTGGACGGCGCCGACCGCGGCGCCCTCGGCTCCGACGGCGAGCCCGCGCAGAACACCTTCCCGGTCCGCTGATCGCGACGGCGGCGGGTGACTCCGGTCACCCGTCCGCCGCGCGATGCGGACCGAATGCGCGGGAGCGGGCATACTCGACACGATCATGACGACGACAAGCACCGGCCCCGCAGACGCCACCCGCACGCCGATCTCGGTCGCCCTGGTGACCCTCGGCTGCACCCGCAACGAGGTCGACTCGGAGGAGCTGGCCGGTCGCCTGGAGGCCGACGGGTTCCGCCTGGTGACCGACCCGGCGGACGCCGAGACCGTCGTGGTCAACACCTGCGGCTTCGTCGAGGCCGCCAAGAAGGACTCCGTCGACACCCTCCTGCAGGCCGCCGACCTGAAGGCCCAGTCGAAGGCAGGACAGGGCCGGACACAGGCGGTCGTCGCCGTCGGTTGCCTGGCCGAGCGCTACGGCAAGGACCTCGCCGAGTCGCTCCCCGAGGCCGACGCCGTGCTGGGCTTCGACGACTACCCCGACATCGCCGCCCGGCTGCGCTCGATCGTGGCGGGCGAGACCCACCAGGCCCACACCCCGCAGGACCGGCGCAAGCTGCTGCCGATCTCCCCGGTCGACCGCTCCGCAGCCGAGGTCGTCGTGCCGGGTCACGGGCTCGACCAGCTGGGCGAGGGCGCACCCGCCACCGGCCCGCGCGCCGTCCGCAAGCGGCTCGACGGCGGCCCGATGGCCCCGCTCAAGCTGGCCAGCGGCTGCGACCGGCGCTGCTCCTTCTGCGCGATCCCCAGCTTCCGCGGCTCCTTCGTCAGCCGCCGCCCCTCCGACGTCCTGGCCGAGGCGCGCTGGCTCGCCGAGCACGGCGCCCGCGAGCTGTTCCTGGTGAGCGAGAACTCCACGTCGTACGGCAAGGACCTCGGTGACCTGCGCCTGCTCGAGACGCTGCTGCCCGAGCTGGCGGCCGTCGACGGCGTCGACCGGGTGCGGGTCTCCTACCTGCAGCCCGCCGAGACCCGGCCCGGCCTGATCGAGGCGATCGCCACGACGCCCGGTGTGGTGCCCTACTTCGACCTCTCCTTCCAGCACGCCAGCGCCACGGTGCTGCGCCGGATGCGCCGCTTCGGCGACCCCGAGAGCTTCCTCGGCCTGCTCGAGTCGATCCGGGCGCTCGCCCCCGAGGCCGGGGTGCGCTCCAACGTCATCGTCGGCTTCCCCGGCGAGACCGAGGAGGACCTCGAGACGCTCTGCGACTTCCTGGTCGCGGCGCGCATGGACGTCACCGGCGTCTTCGGCTACTCCGACGAGGACGGCACCGAGGCCGCGTCGTACGACGGCAAGCTCGACGAGGACGAGGTCCGGGCCCGGGCCGAGCACGTCACCGCGCTGGTCGAGGAGCTCAATGCGCAGCGCGCCGAGGAGCGGATCGGCGAGCAGGTGGGCGTGCTGGTCGAGTCCCTCGACACCGACGGTGGGTACGCCGCCGAGGGCCGCGCCGCCCACCAGGGCCCGGAGGTCGACGGGACCACGGCGCTCGAGACCGTTCCCGCAGGCACCCGCGTGGGTGACCTGCTGCCCGCCGTCGTGGTCGCCTCCCAGGGCGTCGACCTGGTGGCCCGACCGATGGGATCCGAGTGATGACCACCGAGCACGCCGAGCCCCGGGTGAGCAACTGGAACCTCCCCAACGTGCTGACCTCGCTGCGGATCGTGATGGTCCCGTTCTTCGGCTGGGCGCTGCTCGTCGACGGCGGCGACTCGATCCTGTGGCGGACCGTCGCCTGGGCGCTCTTCGGGATCGCGATGATCACCGACAAGATCGACGGCGACATCGCGCGGGCGCGCAACCTGGTCACCAACTTCGGCAAGATCGCCGACCCGATCGCGGACAAGGCGATCACCGGGATGGCCTTCGTCGGACTCTCCATCGTCGGTGACATCTGGTGGTGGGTGACGATCGTCGTGCTGGTGCGCGAGTGGAGCGTCACTCTGCTGCGGCTCTCGCTGCTCAAGGACGTCGTCATCGCGGCCGCGTGGAGCGGCAAGGTCAAGACGACCCTCCAGGCGATCGCCCTCGGCCTGCTGTGCCTGCCGCTGCGACAGGTCGACGGCGCGCTCGACACCGTCGGGAACGTGCTGTTCTACGTCGCCCAGGTGCTGCTCGCCGGTGCGGTGGCGATGACCCTCTGGTCGGGCTACGAGTTCTTCCGCGACGTGGTGCGTCAGCGCCGCGCGCCCGCCTCCGGCTGAGCCGTCCCGACCGGTCCAGGGTCCGCTCCGGTCCGGCGGTCCGGCGACGCCGAGTCGTCACAGCGTGTTCACCCGGAGTGGTGGCGGATCCGGGTGGTCCGCGAGCTAAGGTGTCGCGCGTCACTCGCGTCCGACTCCGGACCATCTCGGAAGGCTCACCCATGCCCTCGTCTCGGAAGGGGGTCGCGGCCACGCTCGGCCTCGGCCTCACTCTCGCCGGTTTGGCCGTCACGGCCCCGGCTCTCGCCAACACCGCCGGCAGCGGCCTCGTCATCAGCGAGGCGTACGGCGGTGGCGGCAACAGCGGTGCGACGTTCACCAACGACTTCATCGAGCTCTACAACCCCACCTCGGCGCCGATCAGCGTCGACGGCATGTCGGTGCAGTACCGCTCCAGCGGCAGCACCTCCGCCGCCAGCGGCGTCACCGCGCTGACGGGCAGCGTGCCGGCCGGCGGGCACTTCCTCGTCCAGGAGGCGAAGGGCAGCGGCGGCACGACCGCCCTGCCGCAGCCCGACGCGACCGGCAGCATCTCCATGGCGGGCAGCGCGTTCACCGTCTGGCTCGCCGACGGCACCACCGCGCTGAACCCCCCGGCCGGCCCCGCGCAGGGCACCGCCGGCGTGGTCGACCTCGTCGGTGTCGACAGCAACACCTTCGAGACCGCCAAGGCCGCCGCGGTCGCCAACGCCACGTCCACGCAGCGCGCCGCCTCGGGGGCCGACACCGACGTGAACTCCGCCGACCTCACCACCGCGGCGCCCACGCCGCAGGCCTCCGGCGGCGGGCCGGTCGACCCGCCGCCGTCCCAGCCGGTCGAGAAGACGATCGCCGAGATCCAGGGCACCGGCGCCGCCTCGCCCGTGGCCGGCCAGGACGTCGTGACGCGCGGCGTGGTGACCGCGGCGTACCCCGCGGGCGGCTTCTTCGGCTACGTGCTGCAGACCGCCGGCACCGGCTCGGCCACCGACGCGACCCCCGGCGCCTCCGACGCCGTCTACGTCTACCAGCCCAGCGGCGCCGTCACGGTCGCACCGGGCGACTACGTCGAGGTGACGGGCAAGGTCAGCGAGTTCGGCGACCCCGCCAAGGGCGGCACGCTCACCGAGCTGACCGTGCCGGGCACGGCCGTGAAGGATCTCGGTGCCGCCCCGGCGCCGGTCACGCCGCTGGTCACCGACCTGCCGTCGTCCGCCGCGGACCGCGAGACCCACGAGAGCGAGCTGCTCGACGTGAGCGGCCAGCACTTCACGGTCACCAACAACTACTCCACCAACCAGTACGCCGAGATCGGTCTCGCGACCGGGGACACCCCGCTGGTCGCCCCCACCGAGACGACCGACGCCCAGGACACCGCCGCCATCGCGGCGGCCACCGCGGCGAACGCCGCCCGCGCCATCACCCTCGACGACGGCGCGAGCACCAACTTCCTGCCCTACGGCGGCGGGCCCAGCCAGGACATCCCGCTGCCGTGGCTCGGCACCGACAACCCGGTGCGGGTCTCCTCGGCGGCGACCTTCCACGAGCCGGTCGTCCTCGACTTCCGCAACAACACCTGGAAGCTCCAGCCCACGCACCAGGTGACCGACGAGGGTCGCGACGTCGTGACCTTCAGCGACACCCGCAGCGAGAACGCCGCACCGCAGGACGTGGGCGGTGACCTGCGGCTGGCGACCTTCAACGTGCTGAACTACTTCAACACCACGGGGGTGGACTACGTCGCCGCCGGCGGCTCGTGCACGTTCTACGACGACCGCGACGGCAACCACGTCACCGACCAGGACTGCGGCGACACCGGCCCCCGCGGCGCGGCCGAGGCCGACGACCTGCAGCGCCAGCGCGACAAGATCGTCACCGCGATCAACACCATGGACGCCGACATCGTGTCCCTGGAGGAGATCGAGAACTCCGTCGCCCTCGGCGAGGCCGACCGGGACGACGCGCTGGCCTCCCTCGTCGACGCGCTCAACACCGCCGCGGGCAGCACCCGTTGGGCCTACGCTCCCTCGCCGGACGCCGCCGACCTGCCCCCGCTCGCGGAGCAGGACGTGATCCGGACGGCGTTCATCTACGACCCCGCCACGGTGGACCTCGTCGGCCGCTCGAAGGTGCTGACCGGCTCGACCGCGTTCCACAACGCTCGCCAGCCGCTGGCCCAGACGTTCAAGCCGAAGGGCGCGGACGACGCCACGACGTTCGGCGTCATCGTGAACCACTTCAAGTCCAAGGGCTCCGGGACCGACGACGGCACCGGCCAGGGCAACGCCAACCCCGACCGGATCGCGCAGGCGGAGGCGCTGTCGACGTTCGCGGACGACTTCAAGGCCGAGCGCGGCATCAGCAAGCTCTTCCTCACGGGGGACTTCAACGCCTACTCGATGGAGGACCCGGTCCAGAAGCTCGAGGAGAAGGGCTACACCAACCTGCAGTCCGACACCCCGGACGAGTGGACCTACAACTTCGGTGGCATGGACGGCTCGCTGGACCACGTGTTCGCCAACGCCGACGCGCTCGCCGACGTGACCGGCGTGGACATCTGGAACATCAACGCCGACGAGTCGGTGGCCTTCGAGTACAGCCGCTCCAACTACAACGCCACCGACTTCTACCAGGCGAACCAGTTCCGCGCGTCGGACCACGACCCCGAGGTCGTCGGCATCGACGTGCCCGGCTTCTCGGCCGAGCCTGCCGAGGGCGCGGACTCCACGATCGCCGTGAAGGCGACGCCCCGGACGGTGACCGCAGGCAAGACCCGCGTGAAGCTGCACGTCCGGGTCTCCTCGGAGGCGGGCATGCCCACCGGCACCGTGCAGGTCGTCGCCGACGGACGCACCTACGAGATCACCCTGGACCGCGGCCGAGGCCAGGTCCGGCTGGACCGGCTCGCGACGCCGGGCACGAAGTCGGTCGAGGTCGACTACCTCGGTGACGAGGCGACCGCGCCGTCGTCGACGACGGTCGACATCCACGTGCGCAGCAAGCCGGGTCACCAGCACTGACGCAGCACCAGCACCACGACCCGCAGGGGGTCGGCCTCCGGGCCGGCCCCCTGCGGCGTCTCAGCGACCGGCGAGGTCGAACGCTGCCTGGACCAGGGCGAGGTGGCTGAACGCCTGGGGGAAGTTGCCGACCATTCGGCCGTTGCGGGCGTCGTACTCCTCCGAGAGCAGGCCGACGTCGTTCACCAGGCCGACCAACCGCTCGAGCAACCGCTCGGCGTCCTCGCGGCGACCCGCGGCGGCGTACGCCGAGACCAGCCAGAACGAGCAGGCCAGGAAGGGGTGCTCGTCGCCGCCGAGCCCGTCGACACCGGTCTCGGTGCGATACCTCAGCACCAGGCCGTCCCTGATCAGGTCCGCCTCGACGGCCGCGATCGTGCCCAGCATGCGCGGGTCGTCCCCGTCGATGAACCCGGCCTGGGGGAGCACCAGCAGCGAGGCGTCGACCTCCGTGGTGTCGTAGTGCTGGGTGAAGGTGTTGCGCTCGGCGTCGAAGCCCTTCTCCAGCACCTCCTCACGCACGGCGTCGCGGAGCTTGCGCCAGGTCTCGACGTCGCCGGGCAGGTCGTACTCCTCCACCGCCCGGACCGCACGGTCGAAGGCCGCCCAGACCATCACCCGGGAGTGCGTGAACCGGCGGGGCTCGCCGCGGATCTCCCAGAGGCCGTGGTCGGGCCGGTCCCAGGAACGGGCGAGCTCGTCGACGAGCGTGCGCTGCAGGGACCAGGAGTTCTCGTCGAAGGCCCCGAACGCGTGGCGCGTGTGCTCGAGGGCGATCATCACCTCGCCGAGCACGTCGGACTGGCGCTGCCCGACGGCGCCGTTGCCGATCCGCACCGGCCGCGAGCCGGCGTACCCGGGCAGGTGGTCGAGGCTGTGCTCGGGCAGCCGCCGGGCGCCGTCGACGGCGTACATGATCTGCAGGTCCTCGGGGTCGCCCGCGACCGTGCGCAGCAGCCAGGCGCGCCACAGCCGCGCCTCCTCGGTGTAGCCGGCCCGGATCAGGGACGACAGCGTGAGGGCGGCGTCGCGCAGCCAGCAGTAGCGGTAGTCCCAGTTGCGCTCGCCGCCGAAGTCCTCGGGCAGCGACGTCGTGGGCGCGGCGACGATGCCGCCGGTGGCCTCGTGGGTGAGCAGGCGCAGCGTCTGCAGCGACCGGCGTACGACGTCGGGGTGCGGCACGTCGGCCGGGCACCGCTCGGCCCACGCCTCGTCGGCGTCGATGGTCGCGCTGATCCGGTCGGTGAGGTCGCCGAGGTCCTCGAGGTCGATGTGGGAGGGCACCCAGGTGGTCGAGAAGAGCAGCTCGTCACCCTCGGTCACGTCGAACACGTCGTTGTGGCGGTGGTCGGTCGCGACCGGCAGCCGCGGCCCGCGCAGGATCAGCTTGTCGGGCCCCCCGATCGCGGTGATGACCTTCTCGCCGCAGACGGTCTCGCGGCGCACCCACGGCCGGACCTCGCCGTAGTCCAGGCGGACCAGCCACTCGTGGCTCATCGTGACGGTGCCGCGCACACCCCGGACGCGGCGTACGACGTCGGCGCGGCTGTCGCCGCGGGGCATCAGGTCGACCAGCTCGACCACCCCCGTGTCGGTGGTGAACGTCGTCTGCAGCACGCCGGAGTTGCCGAGGTAGCGGCGCTCGGACTCGTAGTCACCCTCGGGGCACAGCTGCCAGTGGCCGTGCTCCTCGGTGCCGAGCAGGGCCGCCAGGCAGGCGGGGGAGTCGAAGCGGGGCAGGCACAGCCAGTCGATGGAGCCGTTGCGCCCCACCAGGGCGGCCGTCCGCAGGTCGCCGATGAGCGCGTAGTCCTCGATGGGCAGGGCCATGAGGGGACCCTAGCGAGCGGTCCCAGGGAGCAGCAGGACGAAGTGCGCGCCGGGCTCGCCGTCCTGCTCGGCCAGGACCAGTCGACCGCCGGCCCGTTCGGCGAGGCTGCGCGCGATCGCGAGCCCCAGCCCACTGCCGCCCGCCTGCCGCGACCGCGCCCGGTCCCCGCTGTGGAACCTCTCGAAGATCCGCTCCCGGTCGTCGGCGGGGACGCCGGGCCCGTCGTCGAGCACGTCAAGCCGTCCGTGGCCGTCCTCGGCGGCCACGCGCAGCTCGATCCTCGACCGCGCGTGCGCCGCGGCGTTGTCGAGGAGGTTGCGCACGATCCGCTGTGCCTCGCCCCGGTTGGCCAGGACGGGTGCGGCGGACACCCGGCTGGTGTCGACGGCCAGGTCGCGGCCGCTGCGGGTACGGGCGGCCTCCTCGAGCACGACGTCCTCCAGGTCCAGGGGCGCGGCCCGGGCGGCCGGGGCGCCCGCGTCCACCGCGGCCAGCACGAGGAGGTCGCCGACGAGCCGTTCCATCTCTGTCGTGGAGGCCAGCACGCCGGTGCCGAGCATGGTGACGTCCGTGGAGCCCGGTCGTTCGAGGGCGACCTCGACCTGGGCGCGCTGGGCCGCCAGCGGGCTCTGCAGGTCGTGGGACACGTCGGCGACGAGGTCGCGCTGGCGTCGCGCGGAGGCCTCGAGCCGCGCCAGCATCCGGTTCATCGTGGCCGCCAGCCGCCCCACCTCGTCGTCGACACCGGTGTCGGGCACCCGCCGGTCCAGCCGGTCCTCGTCGATGGCGTCCACCTCGCGGCGGATCCGGTCCACCCGGGCCAGTGCTCGTCCGATGACCAGCCACGTGCCGAGGGCGATCAGGAGCAGGAGCACGGGTACGCCGACCAGCAGCGACCGGCGCAGCGCGGTCGAGGCCTCGCGGACCGACTCCAGGCTGGTGCCCAGGTAGACGGTGACCTCGCCGTCGGTCCCGGGTCCGGTGCCCGCCCACAGCCGGTAGGTCTCGGTCTCGGCGTCGTCCGGCGCGTCCACGGTCCGCACCGCCAGCCCCGGTCCCGGGTCGAAGTCGGCGATGGGCGGCGCGCCCCGGATGTTCGGGGAGGCCGCCAGCACCCGGCCGTCGGCGGAGACCACCTGTCCGACACCCTCGTCGTCGAGGTTGGTCAGGGTCGCGGGCAGGTCCCCGGCCGCCGCCAGCTGGAGCAGGTCGTGGATCCGGGACCGGGCGAGCTCGTCGGCGCCGCTGCGCAGGTGAGCCTGGAGGGTGAGCACCAGGGCGAACGAGGCGGCGACCAGGGTCAGCCCGGTGAGCGCGGTGGCCAGCAGGGTGGTGCGGGTGCGCAGGGTGAGGCGGCGCACCTCAGCCACCGTCCGGGTCGAGCCGGTAGCCGACCAGGCGGACCGTCTGGAGGCTCGCGCGGCCGAACGGCTCGTCGATGCGCTGGCGGAGCTGACGGACGTAGACCTCGACGATGTTGGGGTCCCCGTCGAAGGAGAAGTCCCAGACATGGCCGAGGATCGTCGCCTTCGAGACGACCTCACCCGCGCGTCGCAGCAGGAACTCCAGCATCGAGAACTGGCGCGGCGTCAGCGCCACGGGGGTCTCGCCGCGCCACACGCGGTGGCCGGCAGGGTCCAGCCGGAGGTCGCCGGCGGTCAGAACGGTCGGGCGCTCGTGCCGGCCGCGCCGGGTGAGTGCCCGCAGCCGCGCCACCAGGACCATGAACGAGAACGGCTTGGCCAGGAAGTCGTCGGCGCCGGCGTCGAGAGCCCGGGACTCCTGCTCGGGCCCGGCCCGTGCCGTGAGCATCAGGATCGGGGTCCAGTCCCCGGCCTCGCGGCGCCGGGCGCACAGCTCGTCCCCGCGCAGGCCCGGCACCATCACGTCGAGCACCATCGCGTCGTACTCGTTCTCCTGGGCCAGCCACTCGCCGTCGGTCCCGTCCAGGGCCACGTCGACGGCGTACCCCTCGCCCTCGAGGCCGCGCCGCAGCGCGGTCGCCAGTTGCTTGTCGTCCTCGACCACCAGGAGTCGCATGGTCCCAATGTCGCACCGCTCGGCTGAGCGCCCGCTGAAGCCGCGCTGAATCGCCCGGGCTGGGGACGTGGCTTCAGGACGGCTTCAGCAGGCGCAGGGCAGGGTGAGAGGGTCGACAACGGCAGGATGAAAGGGGATCTCTGATGAGGAAGCGTGTGTGGGCGATCGGGGCCGGGCTGGCCACCGCCGCCGTGGCGACCGCCGGCGGCGTTGCCGTCGCCGGCAACGGTGACGACGGGGCCGCCAGCCACCGATACACCCGGGAGCAGGCGGACGCAGCCACCAAGGCCGCGCTTGAGGCCACTGGCGGCGGCACCGCCAACAGCGTCGAGACCGATTCGGAGAACGGCGCGACGTACGAGGTCGAGGTGACCAAGCCGAACGGCGACACCGTCGACGTGCGGCTCGACGAGGGCTACCGGGTCGTCGTGATCGAGGGCGACGGCGAGGGCTGAGCGCCGCGGGCGGGCGTCTAGCATCCCGGGCATGACCGATCTCGACACCCGGGTCCACCTGCTGCTGCGCGCCGCCGGTCACACCATCGCCACCGCCGAGTCGCTGACCGGTGGCCGGCTCGCGGTCCACTTCACCGACGTCCCCGGGGCCTCGGAGACCTACCTGGGCGGCGTGGTCACCTACGCCACCGAGGTCAAGGCCTCGGTGCTCGACGTCCCCGGCGAGCTGATCGAGCAGCACGGCGTGGTGTCGCGGGAGTGCGCGCAGGCGATGGCCACCGGCGTCCGGGCGCTGACCGGATCGTCGTTCGGGGTGAGCACCACCGGGGTCGCCGGGCCGACCGAGCAGGAGGGCAAGGCCCCCGGCACCGTCTTCGTCGGCATCTCCGGGCCCGGCCTGCTCGAGGTCGTCGAGCTGCACCTCGACGGCGGCCGCGAGCAGGTCCAGGAGCAGACCTGCACCCAGGCGCTCGAGGCACTTGCCGCGATCCTGGTGAAGGAAGAAACGCCTCTCGGGTAGCGTTGCACCAGCAGTTCGGCCCGCTCGGAGGAAAGGAGAGGCGCATGGTGCTGTTCCGTCGGCTTCTCGGCGACGTGCTCCGCGACCGTCGCATCCAGCGCGGCATGACCCTGCGCGAGGTCTCCGCCGAGGCCCGGGTCAGCCTGGGCTACATCTCCGAGATCGAGCGCGGCCAGAAGGAAGCCTCCTCCGAGCTGCTCGCCTCGCTGTGCCTGGCCCTGGAGGCGCCGCTCTCCGACGTGCTGCGCGAGGTCTCCGACGCCGTCGCCCTCGAGGAGGCGGCCGCCGCGGCCACCCCGATCTCGGTCAGCGCCCGCTCGCGGGCCGGCGAGGTCGTGGCCTCCGCCGCCTGACCGGCCGTCTCAGCCGCTCGGCTCGGTGCCGGGCTGGCACGACGGGCACCAGTACGTCGCGCGCTCACGCCCCGGCGGACCCGTCATCTCGACCCGGACCGGAGTGCCGCATCGTCGGCAGGGGCTCTTGTCGCGCCGGTAGACCCACATCCGCTCCCGCTCCCGCAGGTCACCGGTGGTCGACTGCACCGGGCGCTCCTTGTTGAGCTCGAGCATCTGCTTCGCGCGGCGCACCAGGCGGGGCAGGGAGGGCACGTCCCCGACGGGCGTGCGTGGGTGCACGCCGCTGGTGAAGCACAGCTCGGCCATGTACATGTTGCCGATCCCGGCCAGCCGCGACTGGTCCAGCAGGGCCTCGTTGAGCGGGCGGGTCGGGTCCTCGAGCAGCCGACGCAACGCCTCGTCCTCGTCCCAGTCGGGTCCGAGCAGGTCGGGCCCGAGGTGGCCGACCGCGTCGTCCTCCCGGTCGCGCGGCAGCAGCTCGACGATGCCGAGGGAGAACCCGACCGCCTCCGCCCGCTCGGTCGCGAGGACCACGCGCGCCTGGTGGGCCGGCCGACGCCACCGGCCACCGGGCTCGTAGACGCGCCAGGCGCCCTCCATCTTCAGGTGGGTGTGCAGCGTCCAGGCCTGGTCGGCGCCGTCGACGCGGGTCAGCAGGTGCTTGCCGCGCGAGACGGTCTCGCGGACGGTGGCCCCGGCCAGGTCGGCGGTCGCCAGCTGGGGCACCCGGAAGTCGGTGCGCACCAGGACCTGGCCCGACAGCCGCCGGTCCAGCAGCCGGGCCGCCCGGAAGACGGTGTCGCCCTCAGGCACTGCTGCTCACCCGCAGCCGCAGGCCCTTGGGGGTGGACACGAAGCCGGCCGACTGGAGTGCTTCCCGCAGCGGCGTGGAGCCCGAGCCGAGCAGCTGCTCGCCGTCGGCCTTCTCGACCGTCATCCGGCCCAGCGACCCGCGGCGGGCGGCCTCGGCCAGGGCGGCCGTCGCGGGTGCCAGCAGGTCGAGGTCGTCGGACCAGGTCAGCAGGGTGCGACCGCCGCGCTCGACGTACAGCACCAGCTCGCCGTCGACCAGCACCACCAGTGCCCCGGCCTTGCGGCCCGGACGGTGGCCGGACTTCTCGTTGCCGGACCTCTCGCTGCCGGACCCGGTCGGACCGGGCCACGGAAGGGCCGCTCCGAACGGGTTGGCCGGGTCGGTCGCGGCGAGCGCCACCGCGGTCGGCTTGGCATCGTCGGGCACCTCGGAGAAGGTGCGCAGCCGGTCGACGGCGCCCGCCGTCCCGAACTGGGCCGCGCCGAGGCCGCTGACGAAGTAGCCGCGGCGGCAGCGGCCGGTCTCCTCGAAGGCCGAGAGCACCTTGTAGACCGCGGCGAAGCCGCCGGGCACGCGCTCGCTGACCACGGCCCCCCGGATCACCACGCCGTGCCGGTCCAGCAGGCGCTCGGCGGTGGCATGGGCCCGGCGGGTGGGGTCGGTGTCGATCTCGGGCAGCAGGGCCCACCGGCCGGCTGTCTCCGGCGGCCCGCTGCGCGCCGGCATCCGGCCCCGGCCGCCGGTCGTGGAGGACATCCGCACGCGCGGCGGTGGCCGGCGGCTCCGGTGGCTGGGCGTGCCGGACCGGGTGAGTGCCCGGAGCGGGGTCAGCGTGTCGTTGCTGATCCGGCCCGCCCACACCAGGTCCCACAGGGCGGTCGACAGCGCAGCGTCGTTCGTGGAGCCGACGCTCTCGGCAAGCTGGCGGAAGAACCACGCACCGCCGGGCGCGAGCGCGGCCAGGACCGCCTCGTGCAGCCCCCCTTCGGTCCCTGAGGAGGCGAGGGACGAGCCGTCCCGAAGGGCGAAGGGCTGCGGGTCGGGCAACGTCAGCGGCGCCTGGTCCGCGAGGTGCAGGGAGACCCATCCGTCCGCGCCCGGCAGCGCCGCGTGGCCCGCCCAGACGACCTCGCCGGAGGCGGTCAGCTCGTCGAGGTACGACGGCTCGTAGTCGCGCACGCGCGCGGACAGGACCAGCGGCTCGAGCGCCGAGGCGGGCACCGGGCAACCGGCCAGCTGGTCGATGGCCGAGAGCACGCCGTCGACACCGCGCAACCCGCCGCGACCGCCCGAGGCGGGCGCGATGTGCTGCCAGGCGCTGAGGAACCGGCTCAGGGCCGCGGGCTCGACCGGCTCGACCTCCTTGCGGAGCCGGGCCAGGGAGCGGCGGCGCAACCGGCGCAGCACCTCGGCGTCGCACCACTCCGACCCCGACCCGGCCGGGCGGAACTCGCCGTCGAGGACCCGACCCTGGGCGGCGAGCCGCTGGAGGGTGTGGCGGACGACGGCGCCACCCAGCCCGAGGCGAGCGGCCACCTGCTCGGTGGTGAACGGTCCGTGGGTGCGGGCGAAGCGGGCGACCAGGTCGGCCAGCGGGTCCTCGACCGGCTCGGCGAACGCGTCGGGGGTGCCGGGCGGGACCGGGACGCCGAGGCCGTCCCGCAGCCGGCCGATGTCCTCGACGGCGCTCCAGCGCTCCTCGCCGCCCATCCGGACCACCGTGGCCCGCCGGGCGTCGGCCAGGCTCGTCAGCCAGCCCTGGGCGTCGGCCCCGTCCACGGACCTCTCGGCCACCTCGCCGGTGGTCAGCGGCCCGAGCACCCGCAGCAGGTCGGCGACCCCCTCGGCGTCGCGTGCCTTCCGGTCGGGGACCAGGCGCTGCAGCTCGGCCTCGACCTCCGCGAGGACCTCGGGGTCGAGCAGCTCGCGCAGCTCGGCGCGTCCGAGGAGCTCGGCGAGCAGCCCCTGGTCGAGCGACAGGGCCGCGGCGCGCCGCTCCGCGATCGGGGAGTCGCCCTCGTACATGAACTGGGCGACGTACCCGAACAGCAGGCTCCGGGCGAACGGCGAGGGTGCCTGGGTGGCCACGTCGACGACCTGGAGCTCGCGTCGGTCGACGCGCTGCATCAGCGCGACGAGGGCGGGCAGGTCGTAGACGTCCTGCAGGCACTCGCGGACCGCCTCGAGGACGATCGGGAAGGAGGGGTACTTCGCGGCGACCTCCAGCAGGGCCGCGGAGCGCTGGCGCTGCTGCCACAGCGGGGAGCGACGTCCGGGGTCGCGGCGGGGGAGGAGCAGCGCGCGGGCGGCGCACTCGCGGAACCGGGCCGCGAACAGGGCCGAGCCACCGACCTCCTGGGTGACGAGGTCCTCGATCTCGCCGGCCTCGAAGACCACCACGTCGCCGCCCGGCGGCTCCGCGTCGGTGTCGGGGATGCGGATCACGATGCCGTCGTCGGAGGCGACCGCCTGGCCGTCCACGCCGTACCGCTCGCGCAACCGGGCGTTGATCGCCAGCGCCCACGGGGCGTGGACGGGGGTGCCGAAGGGGGAGTGGAGCACCAGGCGCCAGTCGCCGAGCTCGTCGCGGAACCGCTCCACCAGCAGGGTGCGGTCGCTGGGCAGGGCGTTGGTGGCCTCGAGCTGCTCGTGGAGGTAGGTGACGAGGTTGCCGGCGGCCCACTCGTCGAGCCCGCCCTCGCGGGCCCGCTCCGCAGCCCGGTCACGGGGGAGCGAGCCGAGCTCGCGGGTGAAGGACCCGATCGCCTCGCCCAGCTCGGCCGGGCGGCCCAGGGCGTCGCCCTTCCAGAACGGCAGCCGGCCGGGGATCCCGGGCGCGGGGGTCACCAGCACCCGGTCGTGGGTGATGTCCTCGATCCGCCAGCTGGTGGCGCCGAGCGCGAAGATGTCGCCGACCCGGGACTCGTAGACCATCTCCTCGTCGAGCTCGCCGACCCGCCGGCCCGGCCCCTCGCCCCCGACCAGGAAGACGCCGAAGAGGCCGCGGTCGGGGATGGTGCCGCCGCTGGTCACCGCCAGCCGCTGCGCTCCCGGGCGGCCGGTGAGGGAGCCGGTGACCCGGTCCCAGACGATCCTCGGCCGCAGCTCGGCGAACTCGTCGGAGGGGTAGCGCCCGCTGAGCAGGTCGAGGGTGGCGTCATACGCCGATCGCGGCAGTGCCGTGAACGGGGCGCTCCTCTTGACCAGCTCGAAGAGGTCGTCGACCTGCCAGGCCTCGAGCGCCGTGGCCGCGACGACCTGCTGGGCGAGGACGTCGAGCGGATTGGCGGGCACCCGGAGCGACTCGATGGCGCCGGTGCGCATCCGCTCCACCGCGACCGCGGTCTGGGCCAGGTCGCCGCGGTGCTTGGGGAACAGCACGCCCCGGGAGACCTCGCCGACCTGGTGGCCGGCACGGCCCACCCGCTGCAACGCACTGGCGACGCTCGGGGGTGACTCGATCTGCACCACGAGGTCGACCGCGCCCATGTCGATGCCGAGCTCGAGGCTGCTGGTCGCCACGACGCAGGGCAGCCGGCCGCGCTTGAGGTCGTCCTCGATGACCGCACGCTGCTCCTTCGAGACCGAGCCGTGGTGGGCCTTGGCGATCACGACGGCGGCCGAGTCGTCCGTCGAGCTCGTCGAGACCCCCGACTGGGCCATCACCTGGGCGGGTGGGCCTCCGACGGTCTCGAGCTGGGCGCCCGCGCGCTCGCTGGCGATCTCGTTGAGCCTCGCGGTCAGGCGCTCGGCCAGCCGGCGCGAGTTGGCGAAGACGATCGTGGAGCGGTGGGCCTCTACCAGGTCGACGACCCGCTCCTCCACATGCGGCCAGATCGACTGGGCGCGCTGGGGGTCCTCGGAGTCCTCGTCGTAGTCGCCCGGGGCGGTCATGTCCTCGACCGGCACCACGACCTTGAGGTCCCACTCCTTCTGCGAGGCCGGCGCGACGATCTCCACCGGGGCCGAGCCGCCGAGGAAGCGCGCCACCTCCTCCAGCGGGCGCACGGTCGCACTCAGCCCGATGCGCTGCGCGGGGCGGGGGAGCAGGGCGTCGAGGCGCTCGAGCGAGACCGCCAGGTGGGCGCCACGCTTGGAGCCGGCCACGGCGTGCACCTCGTCGACGATCACCGTCTCCACCCCACGCAGCGACTCGCGCGCCTGGGAGGTCAGCATCAGGAACAGCGACTCGGGAGTGGTGATGAGGATGTCCGGCGGAGCGCTGGTCAGCCGTCGCCGGTCGGCCGCGGACGTGTCGCCGGAGCGCAGGCCGACGGTGACGTCGGGCACCGGGGTGCCGAGCCGGTCGGCGGTGTGGCGGATGCCGGTCAGCGGCGCACGCAGGTTGCGCTCCACGTCGACCGCGAGCGCCTTGAGGGGGGAGACGTAGAGGACCCGGCAGCGGTGTGCCTTGTCCTCCGGGGGCGGCGTGGTGAGCAGCCGGTCGAGGGACCACAGGAACGCCGACAGCGTCTTGCCCGAGCCGGTCGGGGCGACCACGAGGGCGTGCCGGCCGGCGCCGATCGCCTCCCAGGCCCCGGCCTGGGCGGGGGTGGGCGCGGCGAACGCGGCACCGAACCAGGTGCGGGTCGGCTCGCTGAACCGGTCGAGTACGTCGCTCACGCGACCATCCTTGCCGATGCCACCGACAGTCCGTCCCGGTCGGGGCTCTCCCGGCGGTGGCCGGGCTGCTCCTGTGGCTGTTGCTCGGTGCGTGTGTGGTGAGCCGGCCGGCGCCGCTCCGCGCGCCGTCGCTTGCTTCGCTGCGGCGCCGCACACTGCCGCTTCGGGCTGAGCTCCGCCGGCGGCGCCTCCGCTCGCTTTCACGCTCCTCGCGCGCGGGGCGCCGCCGACCGACTCACCGGCCCGACACCCGTGTCCTTCGCCCGTTCTCTGCTGATGGGTGTTGCTGATTCCTGACCGGGCTCGATGCTCGGTCAGACCCCATGTTTCGGCTCGGTGCCACGGCGGGGTGCCGAATGGTCACAGACTGCACCGGATCGCGCCGAACTGATGCGGTTGGGGACCAATCCGCACAGGTCGTGACGGGGGATCGGTCCGGGGCCGGCGCCGAGCCCCGGGTGGAGGGCCGGTGCCTCGGCGGGGTGCCGAATGGTCACAGACTGCACCGGTCCGCGCCGAACTGATGCGGTTGGGGACCAATCCGCACAGGTCGTGACGGGGGAGTGGTCTGGCGCCGGCGCCGAGCCCCGGGTGGAGGGCCGGTGCCTCGGCGGGGTGCCGAATGGTCACAGACTGCACCGGATCGCGCCGAACTGATGCGGTTGGGGACCAATCCGCACGTGTTGTTGGCCGGGAGTCGGGGCGGGGACCGACGTCGGCCCCCAGGTGATCGGCCGGTCATCGGGAGGGTGCCGATTGGTCACGGACTGCACCGATCCGCGTCGTTCTGATGCGGTTGGGGACCAATCCGCACAGGTCGTGGCGCGGGAGTGGTCTGGGGCCGGCGCCGAGCCCCGGGTGCAGGGCCGGTGCCTCGGCGGGGTGTCGAATGGTCACAGACTGCACCGGATCGCGCCGAACTGATGCGGTTGGGGACCAATCCGCACACGTCGTGGCGGGGGACCGGTCCGGGGCCGGCGCCGAGCCCCGGGTGCAGGGCCGGTGCCTCGGCGGGGTGTCGAATGGTCACAGACTGCACCGGATCGCGTCGTTCTGATGCGGTTGGGGACCAATCCGCACACGTCGTGGCGGGGGACCGGTCCGGGGCCGGCGCCGAGCCCCGGGTGGAGGGCCGGTGCCTCGGCAGGGTGCCAAATGGTCACAGACTGCACCGGATCGCGCCGTTCTGATGCGGTTGGGGACCAATCCGCACACGTCGTGACGTGGGACCGGTCCGGGGCCGGCGCCGAGCCCTAGCTGCAGGGCCGGTCATCGGGAGGGTGCCGATTGGTCACTGACTGCACCGGTCCGCGCCGTTCTGATGCGGTTGGGGACCAATCCGCAGGTCCCGAAGCCCGGGAGCCGGCGCCGAGCGAAGCCCACCTCGCCCGTCGCCAGCCAGGACCGCAGCCGAGAGCAGCCGAGAGTCGGGAGCGGACCGTGGATCGCAGGCGGCCTACCGCACCCGAGCCGGACACCCGCCTACGCCCCGATCGTCACCCGCAGGCTCCAGAACTTCCCGAACAGCTGGTCCTTCGCGCTCCCGGTGGACGTCCGGTTGCCGACGGTCGGCTTCCCGGTCGGCGTGATCGCGCCGACGTCGAACGTCGTCGAGGTGGTCACCGAGTCCACGGTCACGCCCAGGGTCGCGCCGCTGCGCCAGCAGCTGAACGTGTGCTGCGCGCCGCCGTCGTTCAACGTCGCGTGGTCGGAGGTCAGCTTCAGGCGGCCGGCGGTGCCGTTGAAGATGCACTGCGGCACGCCCTTCTGGCTGAGCTGCAGCTTGATCTGGGGAGCGTTGTACAGGCCGAACTGAGCCACGTTGGGTGTCGACCTCGCGTTCAGCTTGTCCATGCTCATCACGGCGGTCCAGGTGAAGTCCTGGGTGCCGGGGGCCGGGAACGAGTCGCCGGTCCAGGTGGCGAGGGACGGTGCCTTGGTGAACTTCACCGCGGGTGCGCCGGCCGCGGTCACGGGGGAGCCACCCTGGATGGTGAACGGGGGCTCGCCGCCGGTGCCGACCAGCCGATGGGTGATCGGGTCGTAGCTCCACGTGGACTGCTGGCCGACCGTGGCAACGGCGGACGGCGCGGCAACGGCGGGCGACTCGGCGACGACGGGCGACACCGCGACGACGGCGGGCAGCGACAGGAGAGCGGCCGCGGCGAGAGGCAGCCGCACTCGGGCTGGGGTGAGACGTGCACGCACGGGTCGAGCTTCTTCGGTCCGGTGATTCCTGGCAGACGCCCCCGTCCGATCGAGACTAGCGAGGCGACGGGTCGGCTACCAGACCGGTCCAACCCGGCGGCATCATCCGCAGCGGACGGGATGGCGCCCGAAGAACGACGTCGGACCAGCCGCGGGCGCGGAACCGTTCGCGCAGCGATGCTCGTGCACCACGCGCAGCACGGGCGGGGGAGGACGAAAGTCGGATGAGGCTGTCGGCGGGTCTTTGTAGGGTCCTCGCTGTGACGGATTCCATGATCCTGGCTCGGGGGCTGCGCAAGTCGTTCGGCGACTTCGAGGCGGTCCGGGGCATCGACGTCGACGTACGCCGCGGCGAGGCGTTCGGCTTCCTCGGTCCCAACGGCGCCGGCAAGTCCTCGACGATGCGGATGGTCGCGGCGGTCTCGCCGGCGAGCGCCGGCGAGCTGCGGATCCTCGGCCTGGACCCGGCCGTCGACGGCCCGGCGATCCGCGCCCGGATCGGGGTCTGCCCCCAGGAGGACACCCTCGACACCGAGCTGACCGTGCGCGACAACCTCTACGTCTACGGCCGCTACTTCGGGCTGCCACGCAAGGAGGTGCGCTCGCGGGTCGACGAGCTGCTGGAGTTCGTGCAGCTGACCGACAAGTCCGGCGCCAGCGTCGAGGACCTCTCCGGCGGCATGAAGCGGCGGTTGACGATCGCCCGCTCGCTGATCAACCGGCCCGAGGTGCTGCTGCTCGACGAGCCCACCACGGGCCTGGACCCGCAGGCGCGCCACGTCGTGTGGGAGCGGTTGTTCCGGCTCAAGCAGCAGGGCGTCACGCTGGTGCTCACCACCCACTACATGGACGAGGCCGAGCAGCTGTGCGACCGGCTGGTCGTGATGGACAAGGGCGTGATCGTCGCCGAGGGCTCGCCCCTCGAGCTGATCCGTGCCCACTCCACCCGCGAGGTCGCCGAGCTCCGGTTCGGGGTCGCCGAGGTGGGGGAGAGTCACGAGGCGCTGGCAGAGAAGGTCGCCGACCTCGGCGACCGCGTCGAGGTGCTGCCGGACCGGCTGCTGGTCTACAGCGAGGACGGCGAGGAGGTCATCGCCAAGGTGCACGAGCGCGGCCTCGAGCCCGCGGCGGTGCTGGTCCGCCGGTCCACCCTCGAGGACGTCTTCCTGCGCCTCACCGGTCGGACGCTGGTCGACTGATGGCCGGCCTCGACCACCCGGCGGCGTCCTCCGCTCCGGCCAACGCGCTCGCCGGCGCCGGTCGCCTCCTCGACTACTGGGCGATCGCCTACAAGCGGACCTGGAAGGGCAGCGCCATCTCGTCCTTCGTGACGCCGCTGCTCTACGTGCTGGCGATGGGCGTGCTGCTCGGCGGCTTCATCCAGGGCGACCCCGACCAGCTCGAGGGTGCGACGTCCTACCTCGCCTTCGTCGCGCCGGGCATGGTCGCCGCGCAGGCGATGACGACGGTCTTCGGCGAGGTCACCTACCCGGTGATGGGCATGATCAAGTGGAACAAGTCCTACTTCGGCATGATCGCCAGCCCGCTGGGCGTGCGCGACGTGATCCTGGCCCACCTCGGCTTCGTCCTGTTCCGGGTCGCCCTGACCTGCGCGGTCTTCCTGGCGGTGATGGCGCCGTTCGGTGTCTTCGAGTCGGTCCCGGGCGTGATCGGGGCGTTCTTCGTGCAGCTGCTGATCGGGGCGGCCTTCGCGACCCCCATCTACGCGTTCACGGCCGGGCTCAAGGACGAGAGTGCGTTCGCCCTGGTGTTCCGCCTCGGGATGATCCCGCTCTTCCTCTTCTCCGGGGCGTTCTTCCCGATCAGCAACCTCGACGCGTGGATGGAGGCGCTGGCCCGGGTGACGCCGCTGTGGCACGGCGTCGACCTGACCCGGATGCTCACCCTCGGTGAGGTCGACTGGCCGATGGCCGCCGTCCACGTCGCCTACCTGGTGGCGCTGACCCTGGCCGGCTGGTTCTGGGCCGTCCACCGGCTCTCGAAGAGGATGGTGTCCTAGCCATGGCGATGCTGACCACGAGCGTGGGCCGCGCGGCCGCCTCCCCGATCTCGGCCACCGACGCCACCTGGCTGCTGGTCTACCGCAACTACCTGGCCTACCGGCGGGCCTGGTACATCTTCGTCAGCGGCTTCCTCGAGCCGGTCTTCTACCTCTTCTCGATCGGCGTCGGCGTCGGCCAGCTGGTCACCGGCTTCGAGTTCAACGGCCAGCAGATCCCGTACGCCGAGTTCGTGGCGCCCGGGATGCTCGCGGCGTCGGCGATGAACGGCTCCCTGCTCGACTCGACGTTCAACTTCTTCTTCAAGCTCAAGTACAACAAGCTCTTCGACCAGATGCTGGCCACGCCGCTGTCCACGATGGACATCGCCCGAGGTGAGCTCAGCTGGTCGTTGCTGCGGGGCGGGATCTACTCCGCCGCGTTCCTGCTGGTGATGGTCGCCATGGGGCTGGTGAGCTCCTGGTGGGCGGTGCTGGTGGTGCCGGCGACGCTCCTGATCGGACTCGCGTTCGGCGGCATCTGCATGGCGCTGACGACGTTCATGCGCAGCTGGCAGGACTTCGAGTTCGTCACCCTGGCGACGCTGCCGATGTTCCTGTTCTCCGCCACGTTCTTCCCGGTCACCGCATTCCCGCCGGTGGTCCGGTGGATCGTGGAGTGCACCCCGCTCTACCGCGGCGTGGTGCTGTGCCGCGAGCTCACGACCGGTGCGGTCTCGTGGGGCTCGCTGGTCTCCGTGGTCTACCTCGTGGCGATGGGACTGGTCGGACTGATGATCGTGCGCCGGCGTCTCGACGCGCTGCTGCTCACCTGACGTCGATCAGCCGAGCCGCAGCTCGAAGAGCTCGGTGTCGATCCAGCGGCCGAGCTTGTGGCCGACGTCGTGCAGCACCCCGACGGAGGAGAACCCGCACGCCCGGTGCAGGGCGCGGCTCGCGTCGTTCGGCAACGCGACCACGGCCACCGCCAGGCGCACGTCGTCGGCGCGCAGCGCGGCCAGCAGCGCGTCGTACAGGCTGCGCCCGAGGCCGCGACCACGGGCCTCGCCTGCGAGGTAGACCGAGGTCTCCCGGGTGCGGGCGTAGGCGGCGCGCGGGCGGTACGACGACGAGTACGCGTACCCGAGCACCCGCCCGTCGTCCTCGGCCACCAGCACGTGGTCGCCGGGGTGGGTGCTGTCGACGCGGACCCGCCAGTAGTCCAGGTCCGGCGGCTCGGTCGCGAACGTCGAGATCCCGTGCAGGACCTCGACGTCGTAGATCGCCTTGATCCCGGGGAGGTCCTGCTCGGTCGCGGGGCGGATCGGCATGGCCGAAAGGTACCCAAGGCTGGCAGGAATGCTCGCGGCGTCGCCGTCGGACAGTTGGGAGGATGACCGCCATGTCGCTGCCACGGGTCGAGCCCGACACCAAGGACTGGACGTGGGTGCTCCGCGAGCCCTGCCCGGACTGCCGCTTCGTCGCCGCCGACGTGCCGGTCGATGCGCTGGCCGGGTCCCTGCGCGCCAACGCCGCGGCCTGGCCGGCGCACCTGGCCGGGCCGCACGCCCGGACCCGGCCGCGACCCGACGTGTGGTCCCCGCTGGAGTACGCCTGCCACGTGCGCGACGTGCACCGCGACTTCGACGAGCGGGTGCGGTCGATGGTCGAGGAGGTGGAGCCGCGCTTCGCCAACTGGGACCAGGACGAGACCGCGGTCGAGAGCCACTACGGGCAGCAGGACCCGGCCGCGGTGGCAGGAGAGCTGGTCGCCGCCGCCGAGGCGGTGGCCCGGCGCTACGCAGCGGTCACGGGTGACACGTGGCAGCGGCGGGGGTTCCGCAGCGACGGCAGCGAGTTCACCGTGGCCAGCCTGGGTCGCTACCACCTGCACGACGTGGTGCACCACGCCCACGACATCGCCGTCGCGGCGCGGGCCGCGACGGTGGCGGCGTACGACGCCTCCGCTTCTGCCTACCGCGACGGCACCACCGCTCGGCCCGCGCCGGTGGAGGAGGTGCTGCACCGGTTCGTCGCGCGGCTGCCGGAGGGGGCACGGGTCCTCGAAGTGGGCAGCGGGCCGGGCCGGGACGCCCTGGCGCTCGAGTCGCTCGGCACGAGCGTGCGGCGCACCGACGTGTCGCCGGGGTTCGTGGAGCTGATGCGGGCGGCGGGGCACGGGGCGGAGCTGCTGGACCCGCTGACCGACGACCTGGCCGACCACGAGCGCGGGGGAGCGGCGTACGACGGTGTGTGGGCCAGCGCCTGCCTCCTGCACGTGGCCCGCGCCGACCTGCCGGTGGTGCTGGGGCGGCTGGCCGCGGTGACCCGGCCCGGGGGTACCCTCCACGTCTCGCTCAAGGAGGGCGACGGCGAGGTCTGGTCCACCCACGGCAACGTGGCCGATCCGCGACTCTTCGTGTTCTGGCGCGAGGGGCCGCTCCGGGACGCGCTGGAGGCGGCCAGCTGGGACGTGGACGAGCTCCGTCGTCACGACGGCCTGCGAGGTGAGAGGTGGCTCGGCGTGCTGGCCACCAGGAAGGACGCATGAGGCACACGGAGTTCTGGGCCCGGATGGAGTCGGCGCTGGGGGTCGCGTACGCGCGCTCGTGGGCCGACCAGTTCGTGATGAGCGACCTCGGCGGCCGCACCGCCTCGGAGGCGCTGGACGCGGGGGTCCCGCCCAAGGAGGTCTGGGCGGCGGTCTGGCGGGCCCTGAACCTGCCGCCCTCGGAGCGATGAGCGCTCCCGACAGCGCACCGTCGGCGACCGACCACCTCGCCGCCGCCCAGCGGCGCACGCTCGTCACGCTGGTGGTGGCCCAGGCGGTGGGCGCCATGGGCATCACCATCGGCATCGCCACGGCGTCGCTGCTGGCCCGCGACCTCTCCGGCTCCGAGCAGCAGGCCGGCCTCGCGCAGACCTGCCAGGTGCTCGGCGCCGCGGTCGCGTCCTGGCTGCTGGCGCGGCTGATGTCGCGTCGTGGTCGTCGGGTCGGGCTCGTGCTCGGCTACGTGCTCGGCGCCTGCGGTGCGGTGCTGGCCGTGCTCTCCGGCGTGGTCGGCTCGATGGCGCTGCTGCTGGTCGGCGCGATCCTGCTCGGGGCCACGACCGCGGCCAACAGCGGGTCCCGCTACGCCGCCACCGACCTCGCCCTCGCCCAGCACCGGGCGCGGGCGCTGTCCACGGTGGTCTGGGCCTCGACGATCGGCGCGGTCGCCGGACCGAACCTGACCGGGCCGGCCGGAGCGCTCGCCCGGCAGCTCGGCATCCCGGAGCTGACCGGGCCGTTCGCGCTGGGCAGCGTCGGGATGGTCGGCGCCGCGGTCGTCATCGCCCTGTTCCTGCGACCCGACCCGCTGCTGCTGGCGCGCGAGGCCGCCGGAGTGAGCGCGGCGAGCCCGTCCGGGACGTCTTGGAGCCGGGTCGTGGCGGCGCTGCGGGAGCGCCCGGTCCTCGTCTACGCCATCGCCGGCCTGGCCGCCGCGCACGCGGTGATGGTCTCGGTGATGGTGATGACGCCGCTGCACATGGAGCACGGCGGCGCCGAGCTGCGCGTCATCGGCATCGTCATCAGCGTGCACGTGCTCGGCATGTTCGCGTTCTCGCCGTTGGTCGGCATGGCGGCGGACCGTCAGGGACGGGCCGTCACGCTGGCGGTCGGCGCAGGGCTGCTGGCCGTCTCGCTGGTGCTCTGCGCCCAGTCGCCCGAGGGCAGCTCCTGGCAGATCTTCGCCGGCCTGTTCCTGCTCGGGCTGGGCTGGTCGTTCGCGACGGTGTCGGCCTCCACCCTCATCGCCGACCACGCCCCGCTCGAGGTGCGCCCGGACGTCCAGGGTGCCGCCGACCTCGTCATGGGCGTGACGGCCGCGGCGGCCGGCGGCCTGGCCGGGGTCGTCGTCGGCACGTGGGGCTACGCCACCCTCGCCTGGCTGTCCGCGGCCCTGGTCTCGGCAGTGGTGGTGTCCGCGGTCGGTTCACGCCGGCTGGCAGAGTGACGGGCATGACCAGCAGCGACTCCGTGGGCATCGCCGTCATCGGCGGCACCGGCTTCTACTCCTTCCTCGACGACCCCGAGGAGCGGGTCGTCGAGACGCCGTACGGCGTCCCGTCGGCGCCGATCGCGGTCGGGACCGTCGGGGGCCGCCGGGTGGCGTTCCTGCCCCGGCACGGGACCGGGCACGAGTTCCCGCCGCACCGGATCAACTACCGCGCGAACCTGTGGGCGCTGCGCTCGCTCGGCGTCCGTCAGGTCCTCGCGCCGTGTGCGGTCGGCGGCCTGCGCGACGAGGTGGCGCCCGGCGACGTGGTCGTGCCCGACCAGCTGGTCGACCGCACCAGCGGACGCATCCAGACCTTCGTCGAGACCGGGGCGATCCACCTGCCCTTCGCCGACCCGTACTGTCCGCGGCTCTCCACCGCGGTCGCTGCCGCCGATGCGGGCGTCGGGGTGGGCGGCACCATGGTGGTGATCGAGGGCCCGCGCTTCTCCACGCGCGCAGAGTCGCGCCACTACGCGGCCCGGGGCTGGACGCTGATCAACATGACCGGCCACCCCGAGGCCGTCCTGGCCCGGGAGATGCGGCAGTGCTACGTCCCGATCGCGCTGGTCACCGACATGGACGCCGGTGTCGAGGTCGGTTCGGGTGTCGGGCAGGAGGAGGTCTTCGCGCTGTTCCGCGAGAACCTCGAGCGGCTCAAGGGGCTCCTGACCCGCACCATCGAGAACCTGCCCGGACCCGACGGCTGCACCTGCTCGACCTGGGCCGACGACATGGAGCTGACCTACGACGTGCCGGGAGCCCACGCGTGAAGGTGCTGCTGACCGGCTCCGCCGGCTTCATCGGTACGGCGGTCGGCGCGCAGCTCGAGGCCGCCGGCGACGAGGTCGTGCGGGTCGACCTGATGCTGGACAAGGCGCACGGCGCCGCCGAGCCGCCGCCCGGCACGCACCGGCTGGACGTCCGCGACGCCGGCGCCTGGGGCGACCTGCTCCGTGGCGTGGACGTCGTGTGCCACCAGGCCGCGGTCGTCGGTGCCGGGGTGACGGTGGCCGACCTGCCCGACTACGCCGGCCACAACGACTACGGCACGGCGGTGCTGCTCGCCGCGATGCACGAGGCAGGGGTGGACCGGCTGGTGCTGGCTTCCTCGATGGTGGTCTACGGCGAGGGGCGCTACGCCTGCCCCGAGCACGGCGTCCAGTCGCCGCCCCCGCGCGCGGTGGCGGCCCTGGAGGACGGCGACTTCGAGAACCACTGCCCGCGCTGCGACGCCTCGCTCGGGTGGGAGCTGGTCGACGAGGACGCACGGCTCGACCCGCGCAGCTCCTACGCCGCAAGCAAGGTGGCGCAGGAGCACTACGCCTCGGCCTGGGTGCGGCAGGCCGACGCCTCGGCGGTGGCGCTGAGGTACCACAACGTCTACGGGCCGGGGATGCCGCGGGACACGCCGTACTCCGGCGTCGCCGCGATGTTCCGCTCCAGCCTGGAGCGCGGCGAGGCGCCGCGCGTGTTCGAGGACGGCGAGCAGATGCGCGACTTCGTGCACGTCTCCGACGTCGCGGTGGCCAACGTGGCGGCGCTCCGCGTGGTCACCGGCGAGGGGCGCGGGCGGTTCGCGGCGTACAACGTCTGCTCGGGCGAGCCCGTCGCGATCCGCCGGGTCGCCGACCTGGTCGCGGCGGGCACCGGCCGCGACATCGCGCCCGAGGTCACCGGCGGCTACCGCCTCGGGGACGTCCGGCACATCGTGGCCTCGCCGGAGCGCGCCCGGGCCGAGCTCGGCTTCTCCGCGGCGGTGCGGCCCGAGCAGGGCCTGCGTGAGTTCGCCACGGCGCCGCTGCGGGCGTGAACCGGCCATCCCTACCGAGGTCTGGGTAGGTCGCCGCCCGATCGCCGGGTCCCCGGACACCGCGACCTACGGTCGCAGGACAGGCAGGACGTGAACCATGGCGACGGGAGCCAACCATGTCCGTTCGGGTGTCAGCGACCATGCTCGTGGCCTCCGCGGCGCTGTTCGTGGGGTCGGCACTGGTCTGGGGTGGGCCACACGCCTCCGGAGCAGGGCCGGACAACACGCCACCGACGCTGCAGGTGACTCCGCAGTTCCAGGTCGGCGCTCAGGTCACGCGGCTCGGCGCCTACGTCTGCGAGGACGCGGGCGAGTTCACGCGCGTGCCCTACCTCGTGAAGTACTCCGCGTCGGACCCGTCCGGGGTGCCGCGCTTCAACCGCTGGCAGGTCACCGACGACGGAGACCCGGGCAGCAGCATCTTCTACGCCAGCTACGAGGACGACCCCTGGCGCGACACGATGACCGACTACACCGGCGAGTGCGGCGGTGGGTCCCTGGAGACCGCCGAGTGGGCGGTCACGGCGTACGACGGTGCTGACAACGCCAAGTACGTCAGCTCGGGCGTCGCACGGCCGCACGTCTACCAGCAGAACGGCGTGTCCGGAGCCCTCGAGCCGGACTCCGTCCCCATGAGCAGGACGGGCACCTGGACGACGTCCACCTGCGTCTGCGCCTCCGGTGGGTCGCAGATGTCCACCACGCAGTCCGGCGCCACCGCGACGTACACGATGTCGGCCGGTGCCGGAGGTGAGGAGCTCGCGCTCGTGATGGCGCAGGGGCCTGGACGGGGGAGCTTCCAGGTCCGGGTGGACGGTGCCACGGTCGCGACCGTCGACTCCCGGGCCGCCACGAACCGGAACCGCGTCATCGTCTGGCGAGGGGTCGTCGCCGCCGGGACCCACACCCTCGCCGTCCGCAACCTGGCGACCGCGGGTCGACCGCGCATCGACGTCGACGCGGTGCTGAGTCACTCGTAGCGGGCGCGCCGCGACGTCATACGTTCCGGTCGCTCCCGCCGCCGCTCAGTACGACGTCCCGCGCAGCGTCATACGGTCCGGTCGCCGGGTCGACCACCTCGTACGACGTCCCGCGCGACCGCGCAACGTCGTTCGGTCCGGTTGCCGGGACGACCACCCCGTATGACGTCCCGCGCAACGTCGTACGGTCCGGTTGCCGGGACGACCGGCCCGTATGACGTCCCAGCGGTGCGACACGAGCTCACCAGCTCGTGTAGAGCAGGTGCTGCACGACCAGCGCGGTGACGAGCTGGAGCGCGAGGCCGGGGCGGCGCCAGCGCTCGGGCAGGGCCACCACCGAGAGCAGCAGCCACGGCACGAACGGCAGCCAGATCCGCTCGACCTCGGCCTTGCTCATCCGCGACACGTCGGCGACCAGGACCACGACCGCGAAGGCGGCGACCAGCACCAGGACCTGTCGCGGGGTCTCGCGGAACCGGGTCACGAGCGCGCCGAGCCCGGCGCCCAGCAGCGGCCCGGCGCAGATGACCAGTGCCGCGAGGTCGCCCCACAGCCAGTACGACGCGGGGCGGTCCGCGGCGATGCCGTCCCAGTAGCGGTCGTTCAGGACGGGGTAGGCGTCCCAGAGCGCGAAGCCGCCCAGGGCGAAGGCGAGTGCGACGCCGAGGGCGCTCGCGGCGGCGATCGGCAGCGGGCGCCAGGACCGGGCCAGCCACAGCACGGCGAGGGCGGGCAGGGCGAGCAGCGCGAGGCCGTAGGACATCAGCACCGAAGACCCCAGCAGCAGCCCGGCCAGCAGCGACCAGCCCACCATCGGTCCCGGTCCGCGGGCGGACGCTGCGAGCGCGAGGGTGGCGAGCCCCCAGGCCGCGACGGCCGCGAACAGCGCGTCCGCCGAGACGGCCATGAACACCGCCGCGGGCGCGAGCACGACGTACGGCGCGGCCGTGCGCGCCGCGGTCTCGGCACCGAGGGCACGCAGGCAGACCAGCACCGCGACCGCCGTGCTGGCGGCCACGAGGGTCACCACCAGACCGGCGGCGTAGTCGCCCCCGAGCCCGACCCGGTCCAGGCCCACGAAGACCAGCAGCGCCCCCGGCGGGTGGCCGGCGACGTGCGTCGGCCAGTTGTCCGGCGCGGCGTACGGGATCCGGTCCACGAACTCCTGCAGCATCGCGTGCACGTCGGTGGTCGTGCGCGCGGTCTGCAGGTACTCGTCGTCGTTGCCGAGCACGCGCGAGATCCCCGAGGAGCCGTCCACGTACGCGAGCGAGAGCAGCCACGCCAGCCCGGCGGCGTACGACGTCGCGAGCAGCCCGCGCCAGGGCAGCCGCCGTGACAGCGACCCGGCGTACCCCCAGGCGAGCAGCGCCAGCACGACCGCGGGGAGCGTCCCGGGACCGACGCCGGGGTCCCAGAACCCGTGCAGCGGTGGCAGGACCCGGTCGCCGTGCAGCCGGGCCCGGACGTCCCAGTCGAGCAGTGGAGGCACGGCCAGCGCGACGGCGACGAGCAGGAGCGCGGCCCCGAGGCCGAGCCACGGAGCGACGGCGCGGTGGGTGACCGCGGGGGCGCGCAGCTCGGTGGTCGCCATGCCCGTCACCCTAGGCGGGGTGCCCCGACCCATCCGGTTCCGGCGAGGCCCGTCACGACTCCGTAAGCATTGGTGCCCCTGCGCCCACCCCTGGTGCCTCTACCGTCGAGGCCATGGAGCCCGTCTGCGACCTCGTCCTCCCTTGCCGAGACGAGGCACCCGCCCTGGCAACGCTCCTCCCGCGCGTGCCGGACGCGTTCGTGGTGATCGTGGTCGACAACGGCTCACGCGACGGCACCGCCCGGGTGGCCCGGGAGCTGGGCGCCACGGTGGTCGTCGAGGACGTCCCGGGGTACGGCGCCGCCGTGCACGCCGGTCTGCTCGCCGCCCGTCACGACCACGTGGCTTTCATGGACGGTGACGGATCCTTCGACCCCGACGAGCTGCTCCCGATGCTGGACGACGTGCGCGCCGGCCGGGCCGACATCGCGGTCGGTCGACGGCGTCCGGTCCGGTCCGGGGTCTGGCCCTGGCACGCCCGCGCCGGCAACGCCCTGATCGTGGCGTGGCTGCGCCGACGGATCGGGATGCCGGCCCGCGACATCGCCCCGATGCGGGTCTGCCGCCGGGTCGACCTCCTGGCGCTGGACGTGCAGGACCGGCGATTCGGCTACCCGGTCGAGCTGCTGGACAAGGCGACCCGAGCCGGCTGGCGCTTCTCCGAGCGCGAGGTGTCCTACCACCCGCGGGCCGAGGGGACGCGCTCCAAGGTCTCGGGGTCCGTGCGCGGCACCGTCCGCACCGCCAGGGACTTCTGGAAGGTGCTCTCGTGACCGGCCCGCGGATCCTCGTGCTGGCCAAGTCCCCGGTGGCCGGTCGGGTCAAGACCCGGCTGGGTGCCCACGTCGGGCTCGACGAGGCGGCGGCGATCGCCGCCGCCGCGCTGCTGGACACGCTGCGCGCCTGCACCGAGGCGGTCGGCGCGAGGTCCTGCCACCTCGCCCTCGCCGGCGACCTGCGCGACGGGGTCCGCGGCGACGAGGTCACCCGCGCACTCGACGGGTGGACGGTGCGGCCCCAGCGCGGCCGGGGGTTCGCGGCGCGGCTGGTGAACGCCCACCTCGACCTCGCGACGGGCACCGGCCCCGTGGTCCAGATCGGCATGGACACCCCGCAGGTCACCCCGCAGCTGCTCGTCGACGCCGCCCGCGGCACCATCGAGTACGACGCCGTGCTGGGCCCGGCGGAGGACGGCGGGTGGTGGGTGCTCGCCCTCGACGACCCTCGCCACGCCGCGGCCGTCGCCGACGTGGAGATGTCCACGCCGCGCACCCACGACGACACCCGTGAGGCCCTCACCGGCGCCGGCCTGCGCGTGGGCACGACCACGGTGCTGCGCGACGTGGACACCGCGGCCGACGCGGACGCGGTGCTCGCGCAGGCTCCGGACGGCCACTTCGCACGCGCCTGGAGCGCCGTACGGAGCGTGCGCCCGTGAGCACCGACTTCTCGCCGGTCGACGACGTGCGCGACGAGGGCCTCGACGAGTCCTTCTCCGCTGTCTTCGCCCGCGCGCTGCAGGGAGACCCCTGCGAGGTGGTCGGCGTCGGGCAGGAGCCCCAGCCGCTCCCGGTGGCCAGCTGGACCGGAGCGGCGGACGCCACCGACGCGACGATGCTCGCCCACTGCGTGGGTCCCACGCTCGACATCGGGTGCGGACCCGGTCGGCTCACCGCCGGCCTCGCGGAGCTGGGCCACGTGGTGCTGGGCATCGACGTGGTGCACGAGGCCGTGCGGCAGACCCGGGAGCGCGGCGTCAGCGCGATCGTGCGCGACGTCTTCGACGCCCTGCCGGGGGAGGGACGCTGGTGCAGCGCGCTGCTGGCCGACGGCAACGTCGGCATCGGCGGCGACCCGGTCGCGCTGCTGCGGCGCGTGCGGCAGCTGCTCGACCCGCGCGGCCGGGTGGTGGTCGAGCTCTCCCCGCCGGGCGCGGGCGTGCACTCGATGTGGGCCGTCCTGCACTCCGGGGCGTCCCGGTCCCGCCCGTTCCGCTGGGCGGTGGTGGGCGTCGACGCGATCGCCGAGGTCGCCGCCGCCGCGGGGCTGGCCGTGCAGGGCACCCATGCCTGCGCCGGCCGCTGGTTCGCGGTGCTGGAGGACCCGACATGAGGATCCCCGCCGACTCCGACTTCACCTCGCGGCTGCGCAGCGCGGCCGTCACCGCCCGGGTCGGCCTGTGGCTCGGGATCTGCTTCGGCGTCGCCTTCGTGACCGGGGTGATCAGCCACTACGCGCAGGTCCCCGACCAGCCGGTGCCCTTCCCGACCAGCCCGGCCTGGGGCTACCGGCTCACCCAGGGCCTGCACGTCGTCGCCGGCACCGCCGCCGTGCCGCTGCTGCTGGTGAAGCTGTGGACCGTCTACCCGCGGCTGTTCCTCCGGCCTCCGCGAGGCCTGCGGAAGCTGGCGATCGAGGGCGCCGAGCGGGCGTCGATCGCGGTGCTCGTCGCGGCGGCGATCTTCCAGCTGGCCTCGGGCCTGGCCAACGCCGCCCAGTGGTACCCGTGGGCCTTCTCCTTCCGCGCCACCCACTACGCCGTCGGCTGGGTGGCGATCGGCGCCCTCGTGGTGCACGTCGCGGTCAAGCTCCCGGTGATCCGACAGGCGCTGGGAGCCGACGTGGAGTCCACCGCCCTCGACCGGGCCGGGGCTGTCGAGCCCGGCGCGCTCACCCGGCGCGGCCTGCTGCGCACCACGTGGCTGGCGGGCGGCGTCGCCGTGCTGGCCACCGCCGGCAGCACGGTGCCGCTCCTGCGCCGGGTCTCCGTGCTCGGCGTGCGCTCGGGCGACGGGCCGGGCGGGGTGCCGGTCAACAAGTCCGCCCGCGCCGCCGGCGTCACCGCGACCGCCACCGACCCATCGTACCGCCTCACCGTGGCGTACGCCGACCGCGAGGTCACCCTGGACCGCGCCCGGCTCGAGGCCATGGAGCAGGCCACCCACAGCCTGCCGATCGCGTGCGTCGAGGGGTGGAGCGCCGGCGCGACCTGGACCGGCGTGCGGGTCCGCGACCTGCTCGACCTCGTCGGGGCGCCGCGGGGGAGCGACGTGCTGGTCGTCTCCCTGCAGGAGCACGGCCCCTACCGCCAGACGCTGCTGCAGTCGGGCTTCGCCGACGACGACCGGACCCTACTGGCGCTGCGGTTGCACGGCGAGACCCTGGCGATCGACCACGGCTACCCGTGCCGACTGATCGCGCCCGACCGGCCCGGGGTGCTGCAGACGAAGTGGGTACGCCGGCTGGAGGTGCAGGCGTGACCGCGCGACTGCTCACGGGCACGGTCGGCGTGCTGATCGGTGCGTACGGCGTGTGGTTGCTGCTGAGCCGCCAGGACGCAGGCCGGCTCGGGGACGCCGCGACCTGGCTGGCCGCCGGTGTCGTGCTGCACGACGTGGTGCTCGCACCCCTGGTCCTCGTCCTGGCCGCGATCGCCGTCCGCGCCCTCCCGTGGGCGGCGCGCGGCCCGGCGACGGTCGCGCTCGTCGTGCTCGGCAGCGTGACGCTGCTGGCGGTCCCGGTGCTCGGCCGCTTCGGTGCGCGGGCGGACAACCCGACGCTGCTTGACCGTCCCTACGTCGCCGGCTGGCTGGTCCTTGCCACACTGGTGCTGGTGGCCGCGGTCGTCGCCACCGTGGTGCGCGCTCGACGTGCGGGTGCCGCTCCGAGCCGGGGAAGGAGGCCGCGTGTCGAGGGTCCTCGTCGTTGACGACGACCACACCGTGCGCGAGGTGGTCGTGTCCTACCTGCGCGCCCACGGCCACGACGTGCTCGACGTCGGGGACGGTGAGGCGGCCCTCGTCTCGATGCGGGACGCGCCCGCCGACCTCGTGGTCCTCGACCTGATGCTGCCCGGCATCGACGGGCTCGAGGTGTGCCGACGGCTGCGGGAGACCGGCGACGTGCCGGTGATCATGCTGACCGCGCTCGGCAGCGAGACCGACCGCGTGGTCGGTCTCGAGCTGGGCGCGGACGACTACGTCACCAAGCCGTTCAGTCCCCGCGAGCTGGCGCTGCGGGTCGACTCGGTGCTGCGGCGTACGGAGACGGCTCCGGCCGCGCCCGAGCTGCTCACCGACGGCGACCTGGTCGTCGACGGTGCCCGCCACACCGTGACCCGGGCGGGCAGCCCGCTGGCGCTGACCGCCCGCGAGTTCGACCTGCTGCGCTTCCTGGTCGCCCACCCGGGGGTCGCGTTCTCCCGCGACGACCTGCTCCAACAGGTGTGGGGCTGGTCGATCGGGGACAGGTCGACGGTGACCGTGCACGTGCGGCGGCTGCGCGAGAAGGTCGAGCGCGACCCCACGAGGCCCGAGCGCCTGCTCACCGTGTGGGGCGTGGGCTATCGCTGGGAGGCTGCCGGATGAGCTCCGACCAGCTGCAGATCGTCCTGGTGTCCGCCGCCAGCGCCGCCGCCGTGGGCGCCGTCGGGCTCGGCGTCGCCTGGCTGCTGCGGCACCGCTCGATCCGCTGGCAGCTCGGGCTGGTGGCGCTGGTCGCGGTGCTGTCGGTGCTGGCGGGCGTCCTGGCCACGTCCGAGCTGATGTTCATCTCCGACCACGACTGGGGCGTGGTGAGCCTGGTCGCCCTGGTCGCCGGCGTCGTCGCGGTGGCGGTCGCGCTCGCGCTCGGCGCAGCCATCGTGCACTGGTCGGCCGCGCTGCGCGAGGAGGCCCGGCGGATGGCGGAGCACGGACGCTTCGTCGCCGGCAGCCGCGGGCCCAGCGAGTTCCAGGCGCTCTCCGAGGAGCTGGCCCGCACCAGCGAGCGTCTCGAGGAGGCGCGCGTCCGGGCGGCCCGGCTCGAGGAGTCGCGGCGCGAGCTGGTCTCGTGGGTCTCGCACGACCTGCGTACGCCGCTCGCCGGGATGCGTGCGATGACCGAGGCGCTCGAGGACGGGCTGGCCGCCGACCCCGCCCGCTACCACCGTCAGATCCGCGCCGAGGTGGACCGCATGGTGCGGATGGTCGACGACCTCTTCGAGCTCTCCCGCATCCACGCCGGGGTGCTGCGGCTCAGCCCCGAGGCGGTGGTGCTCGGCGACCTGGTCAGCGAGGCCATCGCCGGCGCGGACCCGGTGGCACGCGCCAGGCGGGTGCGCCTCGGAGGGACGGTCGAGGAGGGCGTCGAGGTGACCGCCGACCCCGCCGGGCTGTCCCGCGTCGTCTCGAACCTGGTCATGAACGCGATCCGGCACACCCCGGCCGACGGAGTGGTCGAGATCCACGGGCGCGCGGTGGCCGAGGGGGTCGAGCTGAGCGTCGTGGACGGGTGCGGTGGCCTGACCGCCGACGAGATGGCGCGCGTCTTCGACGTCGCCTGGCAGGGGGGAGCGGCGCGCACCCCCGACCCCGACGACTCCTCGCACGCCCGGGGCGCCGGGCTCGGCCTGGCCATCGTCAAGGGCATCGTCGAGGCCCACCGGGGGCAGGTGGAGGTCGAGAACGTCGCCGACGGACCGACCGCTGCCGGCTGCCGGTTCCGGGTGGTGCTCCCACGGGTGCCGGGCGAGTCGTCGCGCGAGCCGGTCGCCGACCCCGCCTGAGCCGTCGTACGCCGCCGCCGGCGGTGCCCTGCCCGGGGGAATAGCCCATTTGGGGGGTTCGCTCGTGCCGGGATCGACGAAGAGTGGAGCCGTGGAGGAACGGGGGTTCTCGGACCACGGCGACGGCACCGACGAGCCGTCGGCGTGGCTGGGCGACCACGCCTACGACGCGTGGACGGACGAGGAGGAGGTCCCGGACGGGGACTACCTCCGGGACGACGCCGTTCCCGCGTCGGCCGGCGACGCTGCCCCGGACGAGGACCTCGAGTGGGGCGACGACTGGGACCAGCTCCTCGACGATGACTGGGTCGAGGCACCCGACGAGGACTGGGTCGAAGCACCCGACGGGGACTGGGCCGAGGGGCCCGGGGAGGTCTGGGTCGAGTCAGCCGACGACGCGCACGGGGCTGCGCGGTGGTGGCTGAGCCCGGCGTTCTTCGCCGGCGCGCTCGCCGGGATGCTGGTCGTGGCCCTGGTCTGGTCGCTCGCCGCCGCGGGGTCCGACGGGGAGTCCCGCGCTCCTGCGAACGCCGCCGCGTCGCGCAGGGACCCGGCGCCGTCAACGACTCCGTCGACCACCCCGACGGACGCCCCGACGACGACCGCCACGACGACAGCTGAGCAGCGGCGCGAGGAGCAGTGCGCCGATGCTGCCGCGGCCCTGCACGGCGCGCTCCGCGCCGCCGCGCCCGCCCTGGACCAGTGGGAGGTGCACGTGGGCGCCATGAACCAGCTCGTCTCCGGCGCCATCAGCCTGCAGCAGGCGACGCAGTTCTGGAACCGGACGCGCGTCGGGGCGCACCAGCGCCTGGCCCGGTTCCGGGCCGCCGACCGGGGCCTCGCCGACCGGGCCGGGGCCTGCGCCCCGGCGGACGGACAGGAGGACGCCTCCGCCGCCCTGCGTTCCTGTGCCCGCGTCGTGGCCCACGACCAGCAGGCGCTGGACGCCGCGCGGACGTCGATCGACACCTGGGAGCACCACGTGCACGACATGGAGATGCTCCGGTCGGGACGTCTCTCACCGACGGCGGCGACGCAGATGTGGCTGGCCAGCTGGAAGCAGGGCGTCCGGGAGCCGGACGCCTACCACGCGACGCTGCACGCCCGGCAGTCCCAGTTGTGCGGCGGCTGACAACGGCGACGCACGCGGCCGAGCCTCGGCACCCGACACGCCCATCACGCCTACGTGAGTCGAACACGTGTTCGGGCTAGGGTGTGTCCACAGGTGACGCGCAGGTCGACGTCGTCCCCAGCAGTCCGGCCCCGGACCGGCACTGTCGGCGGTCCCGTCTAGCGTCTCGCACGACGATGAACACGACGACGACATCCCAGACGAAGCGACCACGACGTGGGGCGGGGAAGCCCCCGAAGGAGAAGAACGACATGGCTGGTGGAGACCGCGACAAGGCTCTCGACACCGCGCTCGCCAACATCGAGCGCCAGTTCGGCAAGGGTTCGGTCATGCGGCTCGGCGACGAGACGCGCGCCCCGCTCGAGATCATCCCGACCGGCTCGATCGCGCTCGACGTGGCGCTCGGGCTCGGCGGTCTGCCCCGCGGCCGCGTGGTGGAGATCTACGGCCCGGAGTCCTCCGGAAAGACGACGGTCGCCCTGCACGCGGTGGCCAACGCCCAGCGTGCCGGCGGCATCGTGGCGTTCATCGACGCCGAGCACGCCCTCGACCCGGAGTACGCGAAGAACCTCGGCGTCGACACCGACGCGCTGCTGGTCTCCCAGCCCGACTCCGGTGAGCAGGCGCTGGAGATCGCCGACATGCTGATCCGCTCCGGTGCGCTCGACCTGATCGTCATCGACTCGGTGGCCGCCCTGGTGCCCCGCGCCGAGATCGAGGGCGAGATGGGTGACAGCCACGTCGGCCTGCAGGCCCGGCTGATGAGCCAGGCGCTGCGCAAGATGACCGGTGCCCTGAACAACTCCAAGACCACCGCGATCTTCATCAACCAGCTGCGCGAGAAGATCGGCGTGATGTTCGGCTCCCCGGAGACCACGACCGGTGGTCGGGCGCTGAAGTTCTACTCCTCGGTCCGCCTCGACGTGCGTCGCATCGAGACGCTCAAGGACGGCACCGACATGGTCGGCAACCGCACCCGCGTCAAGGTCGTCAAGAACAAGGTCGCCCCGCCGTTCAAGCAGGCCGAGTTCGACATCATGTACGGCAAGGGCATCAGCCGCGAGGGTGGCCTGATCGACGTCGGCGTGGAGGCGGGCCTGGTCCGCAAGGCCGGTGCCTGGTACACCTACGAGGGCGACCAGCTCGGCCAGGGCAAGGAGAACGCCCGCAACTTCCTGCGCGACAACCCCGACCTGGCCAACGAGCTCGAGAAGAAGATCCTCGAGAAGCTCGGCGTGGGCCCGACGGTCGACGCCGAGGCCCCCGCCGACCCGCTGGGTGTCGATGACTTCTGAGTCCCGCAGGACCCGTTCGTCGGGCTTCGACGACGATCGGCCCGCGCCCTCGTGGGCCGGAGACGTCACCGCCGGGGTGGACGCGTGGACGCAGCGCGCGGCCACGCCCGCCCCGGCGGATGTCGGGGCCGAGCGGACGTCGTCGCGGCGCGGCGAGCGGCCGGGCCGGCGGCGGGCCGGACGGACGGATCCACCCCCACCCGACCCGAAGGCGGGCGGGCCGGAGGCCGATCCCGAGTCGGTCGCCCGCAAGATCCTGCTGGACCAGCTGACCGGCCAGGCCCGCAGCCGCAAGGAGCTCGGCGACAAGCTCGCGGCCAAGAACGTCCCCGCCGAGATCGCGACCCGGCTGCTCGACCGCTTCGAAGAGGTCGGCCTGGTCGACGACGAGGCGTTCGCCCGGTCGTGGATCGCCAGCCGACAGCCCGGCAAGGGGCTGGCCCGCCGGGCCCTCGCCCAGGAGCTGCGACGCAAGGGTGTCGACGACGAGGTCGCCCGCGAGGCGCTCGACGAGATCGAGCCGGCGGCCGAGGAGGAGGCGGCTCGGGCACTGGTCCGCAAGAAGCTGCGCTCCCTGGCCCGGGTCGACGACACCACCGCCACCCGCCGCCTCGTGGGGATGCTCGCGCGCAAGGGCTACGGCTCGGGCCTGGCCTTCGCGGTGGTCCGCGAGGAGCTCGCGGCGAGCGGTCGCGACCACGATGAGGACCTCCCCGGCCCGGGGCTCTGACAGTGCGGCAGACTCCCGTCATGACCGACCGGGAGACCCTGACCTGGGAGGCGTTCGGCGCCTCCGTGCGCGACCTCGGCCAGCAGGTCGTCGACGACGGCTTCGACCCCGACCTGATCCTCTCGATCGCCCGCGGCGGACTGGCCCTCGGCATGGGCCTCGGCTATGCGCTGGCGGTGAAGAACCTCGCCGTGGTCAACGTCGAGTTCTACACCGGCGAGGACCAGCGGCTCGACATGCCGATCATGCTGCCGCCCACCCCCGACGTGGTGGACCTGTCGGGACTGAAGGTGCTCATCGCCGACGACGTCGCCGACACAGGGCGCACCCTGGAGATCGTCCAGGACTTCTGCGCCGACCACGTGGCCGAGGCCCGCACCGCCGTGGTCTACGAGAAGCCGCGGTCGGTGGTGAAGCCCGACTACGCCTGGCGACGGACGTCGGCCTGGATCGACTTCCCGTGGTCCTCCCAGCCGCCGCTGGTCCAGCGAGCCGGCGGCGCCCCCGCCTGAGGCCGGCCGGGGCCCGAGACGACCGGGCTCGAGTCGATCGCGCCCGAGCCGGACGCTGCTCCTCACCCGCGGATCGGGCCTACGCTCACCCTGTGACCGAGCACATCGGGATGCGTGTCGTCGTCCACGACCGGGGGCACGACCTCGCCGGCGTCGTGCGCGCGGGGGAGTCCTGGGCCGAGGCGGCGAGACGCACGTGCGCGAGCGTGCACGCGGAGCCGGTGCCGGTCGACCTGTCCGGTGAGGTCAAGCACTTCGTCGTCGACCACGACCGCGTGGTGACCACTCGCGCCATGACGCACGGCGATCTGCCCGCCCTGGTCCGCTGGCGGCAGAGCGAGCACGTGCGCCGCTGGTGGGCGTTCGCCGGCGAGCCGACCCGGGAGGCCGTCGAGGCGGAGTACGCGCCGCGGATCGACGGGATGACCCCGACCAGGATGTGGGTCGCGGAGGTCAACGGCAGGTCTGTCGGCTTCGTCCAGGACTACCGCATCGGTGACTACCCGGACTATGCCGCGCTCGGCCCGGACCCGCAGGCGGTGGGGATCGACTACGCCATCGGCGATCCCGCCTGGCTGGGTCGCGGCCTCGGCGTCCGGATCCTGTGGGCCTGGATGCTGCGCGCCCGCCGTCGCTTCTCCGACGCACCCGCCTTCTTCGCGGCGCCCGACCACCGCAACGTCGCCTCGCTGCGGGTGCTGGCGAAGGCGGGGTTCGCGGAGCAGATGAGGTTCGACGAGCAGCACCGCGACGGCAGCGTCGACACGGTGGTGGGCTGCAGCCTCGACGTACGCCGCGTCCTGGCGTGAGTCCCGGGCTCGAGCCGGACCCCTCCGGTGGTCGAGCCGGACACCTCCGGTGGTCGAGCCGCACCCTTCGGCGGTCGAGCCCGTCGAGACCCGCCATGATGGCCCGCATGACCGACGAGTACCCCTTCCGACTGCCCGCGGGTCCGGTGGACCTCACCACCATCGAGACCAACACCTCGCCGGGCTTCAAGGGGGGCAAGAAGAAGGGCAAGGCGGCGCTCTTCGCGCTGGGGGACGAGCTGTCGGACCTCCAGGAACGGCTGTTCGCGGAGGGTCGCTCGGGCTCCGGGCGCCGCCTGCTGCTGGTGCTGCAGGGCATGGACACCTCCGGCAAGGGCGGGGTGCTGCGGCACACGGTCGGCCTCGTCGACCCCCAGGGCGTGCGGATCACCTCCTTCAAGGCGCCGACCGACGAGGAGCGGGAGCACGACTTCCTGTGGCGGGTCCGCCGGGCCCTGCCCGAGCCCGGTTACATCGGCGTCTTCGACCGCTCGCACTACGAGGACGTGCTGATCGGGCGGGTACGCGAGCTGGCCGGGCCCGACGAGATCGAGCGCCGCTACGGCGCGATCAACGACCTCGAGCGTGAGCTCGTCGACAGCGGCACGACCATCGTGAAGTGCATGCTCCACATCTCCGCCGACGAGCAGAAGGAGCGGCTGCTCGCGCGGCTGGGGAAGTCCAGCAAGCACTGGAAGTTCAACCCCGGCGACATCGACGAGCGTGCGCAGTGGCCGCGCTACCGCGAGGCCTACGAGATCGCCCTGGAGCGGACCAACACCGAGCACGCCCCGTGGTTCGTGATCCCGAGCGGCAAGAAGTGGTACCGCAACCTCGCGATCGGCCGGCTCCTGTACGACACGCTGCGCAGGATGGATCCGCAGTGGCCGGTCGCGGACTTCGACGTGCAGGCCGAGACCAAGCGCCTCGTCGACGAGGCACCCATCTCATGAGCACCCCACGAAGCTGCTCGCTGCGCTCACACCTCCGCGGGGACCGCGCATGATCCCCACCGTCTCCGTCACCAGGTACGTCACGCCGTTGCGCGAGGGCGGCAGCCTGCCCGGCATCGTCGAGGCCGACGACCTCGGCACCTACGTCTGCAAGTTCCGGGGCGCCGGCCAGGGGCTGCGCGTGCTCGTCGCCGAGGTGGTCGTCGGCGAGCTGGCGCGCCGCCTCGGGCTGAAGACCCCGCGGCTGGTCGCCCTGGAGCTGGACCCCGAGATCGCGCGCTACGAGGCGGACGAGGAGGTCCAGGACCTGCTCAACGCCAGTGCGGGGCTGAATCTCGGGGTGGACTTCCTGCCGGGCGCCTTCGGGTACGACGGCGACCTCCCGGCCGGCGAGGGGGTGGGTGCCACCGTGCTGTGGCTCGACGCGTTCACGGCCAACGTCGACCGCAGCTGGCGCAACCCCAACCTGCTGCTCTGGCACGGTGACCTGTGGGTCATCGACCACGGCGCGTCGTTGTACTTCCACCACGCCTGGTCCGGAGGAGTGACCGATCCCGCGAGGTTCGCCGCCCAGCCGTGGGACCCCAGCGACCACGTGCTCGGGTCCCACGCCGCCGAGCTGCCTGCCGCCGACGAGCGGATCCGCGCGCTGCTCGACGAGTCGGTCCTGGCGGAGGTGCTGGCCGAGGTGCCCGACGAGTGGCTGGAGCCGGTCCCCGGTGCGGAGACCGCGGACGCCGTGCGCGCGGCGTACGTCGCCTTCCTGACCGCGCGGCTGGCGACCCGGCAGTGGCTGCCGGAGGGGGTGGGTGCATGAGTGCATCGACCAGGCTGGCCTACCAGTACGTCGTCCTGCGCTGCGTCCCGCGCGTGGACCGGGAGGAGTTCCTCAACGTCGGTGTGGTGGTCTACTGCCAGGCGAGCGACTACCTCGACGTCGCGTGGGCGGTCGACCGCGAGCGGTTGTCGGCGCTCGACCCGGGTCTGGACCTCGACCAGCTGTGCGAGGCCCTGGCTTTCGTGGAGGGCGTGTGCGCCGGCGACGAGCGCGGCGGCGCAGCCGCGGACCGGCCGATCGGTCAGCGCTTCGGGTTCATCAAGGCGCCGCGCAGCACCGTGATCCAGCCGGGCCCGGTCCACGGCGGCGTCACCGCCGACCCGGCGCGCCAGCTCGACCACCTGCTGGGGAAGCTCGTCGGCTGAACGGTCCGGCCGGGCGGTCGGCGGGTCAGAGATAGGGGCGCAACGCCCTCAGCGACTCCGTGGGCACCTTGACGTCGATGCCCTCACCGATCGCGCGGAGCGTCCAACGGTCGCCGTCGCGGTGCAGCCTGGCCATCGCCAGCCCGGTCTGCGGCACGCCGCCGGTGAGGGTGAAGCGCGCCAGCTCGACGTCGTGCTCGTCGGTGATCCGGCAGTAGGCGTTGTTGATCCACTCGAGGGTGTGGCCCTGGTAGCTGCTGACCAGGACGACGATCGTGTCGACCTTGGCGTAGACGCTGCCGAGGTCGATGGTGATGACCTCGTCGTCGCCCTCGCCCCGCCCGGTGACGTTGTCGCCGAGGTGCTCGACCGAGCCGTCGCGGGTCCGGAGGTTGTTGTAGAAGGCGAGGTCGAAGAGCTGGCCGTCCGCGAGCTGCACGGCCGACGCGTCGAGGTCGACGTCGGGAGCGCCCGTGCCGATGAACCCGGCGGTGCGCTCCTTGTCCCAGCCCAGGCCCACGCGCAGCCGGGTCAGCGGCTGCCCCTCATCGGTGGCCAGCTCCAGCTCCTGGCCCGCGCTCAGCTGTGTCACGTCGTTCCTCCCGTCGGTGGTCCTTCGAACCTACCCGGCGGGAGGAACGACCCGACGTCAGACGGGGACGAGCTCGACCGCACCCACGGCGTACCGCGCCAGGATGGTGCGGGCCAGCTCGGGGTGCGCGCCCAGCGGCTCGGAGACGGCGATCGCGCCGGCCTCCGTGGCCAGCTCCGCGGCCCGGTCCGGCAGGAAGCCCGGGGCGAGGAAGAGCGAGGCGACCGCGATGTGGCGGCGGCCCTCGGCCCGGAACTGGCGCACGGCCTCACCGGCGGCCGGGGGAGCGGCCGAGGCGAACGCCGCGGTGACGGGGAGCTTGTGCCGCTGGCCCCACACCCGGGCGAGCCGGGCGACGGCCTGGTTGGCCAGCGCGTCGCTCGAGCCTGCGGCGGCCAGCACCAGGGCGTCGAGCTCGCGCACCCGCGCGGCCTTGAGCGCCTCGCGCATCCGGACGTCGAGGACCTCGAGGAAGCACGGCTCGAGGCCGAGGATCGAGGTGGCCCGGATCTGCAGGCCCTCGTGGCGGGCCTGCGCCTCGGCGACGGCGGACGGCACGTCCACCTTCGCGTGGTAGGCCTCGGTGAGCAGGAGGGGTACGACGACGATCTCGTCGTGGCCGGCCTTCACGAGCCGGTCCACGACCGTCGTGAACGACGGCTTGGAGAGCTCGAGGAACGCCTGCTCGACACGCAGGTCCGGGCGCATCGCGCGGACCTCGTCGACCAGGGCGGTGATCGTCGCAGCGGACCGTGGGTCACGGCTTCCGTGAGCCAGGGCCACCAGGGCAGGAGCAGCCATCAGTGCGGCCTCCTCTGTGTTGCCGGTGCTACCGGGGTGGTGGTGTGACGACGACCGACAGCGCTGTCGATCTGGTGGGAGTGACGGGTCATGAGTGGATCCCGCACTCGGTCTTGTTGGTGCCGGCCCAGCGCCCGCTGCGCGGGTCCTCACCGGGGGCGACACGGCGCGTGCACGGCCAGCAGCCGATCGAGGGGTAGCCGTCGTAGACGAGCGGGTTGACGAGCACGCCGTTCTCGGCGATGTAGCGCTCGACCTCCTCGTCGGACCAGCGGGCCAGGGGCGAGACCTTGACCTTGCCCTTCTTGGCGTCCCAGCCGACGACGGGGGCGATGACCCGGTTGTGGGTCTCGGCCCGGCGCAGCCCGGTCGCCCAGGCGTCGTACTGCTCGAGCGACTGCGCCAGCGGCTTGACCTTGCGCAGCGCGCAGCACAGGTCGGGGTTGGTCCTGTACAGGTCCTTGCCGTGCTCCGCGTCCTGCTCGGCCACGCTCTGCACGGGCGTGATGGTCAGCAGGTTGACGTCCAGGGTGGCCTCGACCGCGTCGCGGGTGCCGATGGTCTCCGCGAAGTGGTAGCCGGTGTCGAGGAAGACGACGTCGATGCCGGGGGCGACCTGGGCGGCGAGGTGGGCCAGCACCGCGTCCCCCATGGAGGAGGTGATGCAGAACCGCTCGCCGAAGGTCGCGACCGCCCACTCGATGATGTGCTCGGCCGGGGCCAGCTCGAGCTCGGCGCCCACGTGGGAGACCAGCTCGCGCAGCTCCTCGGGCGAGCGCCCCTCGGTGTGGGTGCCGCGGAAGTTGCGGGCCGAGGTGGTGGTCGCGGCGGTCATGACGCACCACCCGAGGGACGAAGGAGCCCGAGCATCTTCAGCGAGAACGCCCGCATGCAGGAGCGGCACTCCCACGTGCCGTGCGGGGAGCTGACCTCGCCGGTCTCCGAGACGACCTCGTGGGGCCGCAGGTCCTCGTCGCCGCAGTAGGGGCAGTGGAAGGGCACCGCGCGCTCGCTCATGAGACGACCTCCAGCTCGCGCTCGCCCCGGAGGGCTGCCTCGTCGGCGCGGGTGACCCACGCCGCGAAGGACTCGCCGGGCTCGCGCTCGTCCAGGTAGGCCCGCACCACGTTGGTCACGTAGTCGTCGAGGCCGGCGCTGGTGACCTTGTGCGCGCGCAGCTTGCGGCCGAAGGTCGCGTTGAGCCCGGTCGCGCCACCGAGGTGCACCTGGAAGCCCTCGACCTGGTTGCCGTCGGCGTCCATCACCAGCTGGCCCTTGAGCCCGATGTCGGCGACCTGCGTGCGGGCGCAGGCGTTGGGGCAGCCGTTGACGTTGACGGTGATCGGGGTGTCGAGGTCGGGGATGCGACGCTCGAGCTCGGTGACCAGGTCGCGGGCGCGGTTCTTGGTGTCGACGATCGCGAGCTTGCAGAACTCGATGCCGGTGCAGGCCATCGTGCTGCGGCGCCAGTTCGACGGGGTCGCGGTGAGGCCGATCTTCTCCAGGTCCGCGAGGAACGCGTCGAGATGGGCCTGCTCGACGCCGATGACCACGAGCTTCTGGTAGGCCGTGAGCCGGACGCCGGCCGCGTCGTACTTCTCGACCAGGTCGGCCAGCCCGGTGAGGACCGTGCCGGAGACCCGGCCCACGACCGGGGCGACGCCGACGTAGAGCTTGCCGTCCTTCTGGGCGTGCACGCCGATGTGGTCGCTCTGCACCTCCGGCGAGGCGGGGGAGGGGTTCGAGACGAGGGCCCGGCCGAGGTACTCGGTCTCGAGGACCTCGCGGAACTTCTCGACGCCCCAGTCCGCGACGAGGAACTTCAGCCGGGCGCGGGAGCGCAGCCGTCGGTAGCCGTAGTCGCGGAAGATCGAGGCGACCCCCTCCCAGGCGTCGGCGACCTCGTCGAGCGGGATCCAGACACCGAGCTTCTGGGCCAGCATCGGGTTGGTGGAGAGACCACCGCCGACCCAGAGGTCGAAGCCCGGGCCGTGCTCGGGGTGGACGCTGCCGACAAAGGCGACGTCGTTGGTCTCCGGGCAGACGTCGTGCGACGGGTGCCCGGTCAGCGCGGTCTTGAACTTGCGGGGGAGGTTGGAGAACTCCTTGTTGCCGATGAAGCGGCGCTTGATCTCCTCGAGGGCCGACGTGCCGTCGATGATCTCGTCGGCGGCGATCCCGGCCACCGGCGAACCGAGGAAGGGGCGCGGCGAGTCGCCGCACGCCTCCTGGGTGTCGAGGCCGGCGGCCTCGAGGCGCTCCCAGATGGTGGGGACGTCCTCGATGCGGATCCAGTGGTACTGGATGTTCTCGCGATCGGTGATGTCGGCGGTGTCCCGGGCGAACTCGGTCGAGACGGTGCCCAGGGCCCGGACCGCGTCGGCGCTGAGCAGGGCGCCGTCCGAGCGGACCCGCATCATGAAGTACTCGGCGTCGAGGTCGGCCGGGTCGACGGTCGCGGTCTTGCCGCCGTCGAAGCCCTCGGCGCGCTGGGTGTAGAGCCCCCACCAGCGCATCCGGCCGCGCAGGTCGTTGGGGTCGATCGAGGCGAACCCGCGCTTGGAGTAGATCGCCTCGATCCGGGCGCGGACGTTGAGGGCGTCGTCGTCCTTCTTGAACTGCTCGTTGGCGTTCAGGGGCTCGCGGTAGCCGAGCGCCCACTGGCCCTCACCGCGCTTGGCGCGGGGGCGGGGGGTGCGGGGAGCGGTGGCCTGGTCGGGCATGAGGCGGGGTCCTTGGCGGTTGTGAGACGCACGAATCGTCAGGGCCCGACCTCGTCGTCGGGTTGACCTTTCTCAACCGTGCGCCCGGGGACTGGTGTCTCGGGCGGCGGCCGTCGGCTCGCGGGGGAGGACGACGGCGGTCAGAAGGGCCAACACATCATGCTGCGGGTGCGCCCGAGGTCCACGTGGCGTCGAACCACGAGGTACGCGTGCGTCGCAGCGCTGATCATGTCCGGAAGTCTCACGGGTCGGACGTGCTGACCACAAGGCGAAATCTCATGCAGTGAGATGGGTGTCCACATGGCGAAACAGGGAGCGGCCGGCGAGGCGGGGAGACGCCGCCGGTGCGGCCCAGGTCACACCGCACCCGCGGCGGACGCGGCGCTGACGACCGCCCGCCACGTCACTACGCTGTGAGCATGACGGATGCCCTGATCAGCAGCGCGTACAGCCAGGCACTCGAGGTCATCGCCTCGGTCGAACCCCGCATCGCGGACGCGACACGTCAGGAGCTCGCCGACCAGCGGGCCTCCCTGAAGCTGATCGCCAGCGAGAACTACGCCTCGCCCGCGGTCCTGCTCACCATGGGCACCTGGCTCAGCGACAAGTACGCCGAGGGCACGGTCGGCCACCGCTTCTACGCCGGCTGCCAGAACGTCGACACCGTCGAGTCGGTCGCGGCCGAGCACGCGCGTGAGCTGTTCGGTGCGCCGTACGCCTATGTCCAGCCGCACTCCGGCATCGACGCCAACCTGGTCGCGTTCTGGTCGATCCTCGCCAACCGGGTCGAGACCCCGGCCCTGCAGAAGCTCGGCGCGAAGAACGTCAACGAGCTGAGCGAGGCCGACTGGGAGTCGCTGCGCCACGACCTCGGCAACCAGCGCCTGCTCGGCATGTCCCTCGACGCCGGCGGCCACCTCACCCACGGCTTCCGGCCCAACATCAGCGGCAAGATGTTCCACCAGCAGCAGTACGGCACCGACCCCGAGACGGGGCTGCTGGACTACGACGCGGTCGCCGCCAAGGCGCGCGAGTTCAAGCCGCTGGTCCTCATCGCCGGCTACTCCGCCTACCCGCGCCGCGTGAACTTCGCCAAGATGCGGGAGATCGCCGACGAAGTCGGCGCGACGCTGATGGTCGACATGGCCCACTTCGCCGGTCTGGTCGCGGGCAAAGTCTTCACCGGTGACGAGAACCCGGTCCCGTTCGCCCACATCACGACCACGACGACCCACAAGTCGCTGCGCGGCCCGCGCGGCGGCCTCGTGCTCGCGCAGGAGGAGTACGCCGCCGACGTCGACCGCGGCTGCCCGATGGTGCTCGGCGGCCCGCTCTCGCACGTGATGGCCGCCAAGGCCGTGGCGCTCGCCGAGGCCCGCCAGCCGGCGTTCCAGACCTACGCCCAGCAGATCGCCGACAACGCCAAGTCGCTCGCCGAGGGGTTCCTGACCCGCGGCGCGAACCTGGTCACCGGCGGCACCGACAACCACATCGTGCTGCTCGACGTGTCGTCCTTCGGCCTCACCGGCCGGCAGGCCGAGTCGGCGCTGCTCGACGCGGGTGTCGTGACCAACCGCAACTCCGTCCCGGCCGACCCCAACGGTGCGTGGTACACCTCCGGCATCCGCCTCGGCACCCCGGCGCTGACCACCCGCGGTTTCGGCCACGACGAGTTCGACACCGTCGCCGACCTGATCGTGCACGTGCTGTCGAACACCCAGCCCGGCACCACCAAGGCGGGTGGGCCGTCGAAGGCGTCGTACGTCCTCGGTGACGGGGTCGCCGACAAGGTCAAGGCGGCCTCCGCCGAGATGCTCGACAAGCACCCGCTCTACCCCGGGCTCGAGCTGAGCTGAGTCCCACCGGGTCGTGCGGTCCAGGGTGCGCCGGAGCGCACTTCGGGCCGCACGACCCGTTCAGCGCCAGGCGTACTCCATCTCGGGGCGGCCGCTGCCGCCGTACCGGGGCCGGCGCTCGGCCTGGCCGGTCTCGGCGAGGTGCTCGAGGTAGCGCCGCGCGGTGACCCGGGAGGCCCCGACCGCGGCGGCCACCTCGCTCGCCGACAGGGGGGAGTCGGCGTCGCGCAGCGCGGCCGTCACGTCGCGCAGCGTCTCCGCGCTCATGCCCTTCGGGGCCGTCGGCGCGGGCCGCAACGAGCCGAACAGCTGGTCCACCTCGTCCTGGACCACCTCCTCGGGTGCGGCCGCGAGCCGGGCGCGGTAGGCGGCGTACTGCTCGAGCTTGGCGCGGAACGTCGCGAACGTGAACGGCTTGAGCAGGTAGAGCACCACGCCCTGGGCGACCGCGTGCCGCACCACGTCGGCGTCCCGCGCGGAGGTCACCGCGATCACGTCGCAGCGGTGGCCGGCGCCGCGGAGCCGCTGCAGCAGCCCCAGGCCGTGGCCGTCGGGCAGGTGCATGTCGAGGAGCACCAGGTCGACGCGACGGTCCTGGTTCAGGAAGCGCGCCGCCTCGGCGGCCGAGCGCGCGATGCCGGCGACCTCGAACCCCTCGATGCGTGAGGTGTACGCCGCGTGCGCCTCCGCCGCGAGCGCCTCGTCCTCGACGACGAGCACCCGGACGTTCATGCGTCCGCCCGCCTCGCCCGGACCGACGCCGCCCGCAGGGTGACGGTGAACTCGGCGCCCCCGTGGGGTGACCCGCCGATCTCCACCTCGCCGCTGTGCCGCCTGGTCACCTGCCCCACCAGGGCGAGCCCGACGCCCCGGCCACCGAGGTCGTCGGCCGAGGCCTTCGTGGTCCAGCCCCGGTCCAGCACGTGGGCCGCCTCCTCCTCGGTCAGTCCGGGCCCGCTGTCACCGACGGTGACCAGCAGCGTGTCCGCGTCACCGCCCAGGCGCACCGCCACCCGGCGCACCGGTCGCCCGGCGACCGCGTCGAGGGCGTTGTCGACGAGGTTGCCGAGCACCGTGACCAGGTCCCGCGGCGCGACGGCGGGCCCCGGTGTCGGCAGGTCGCCCTCGACGGTGAGCTCGATGCCCCGCTCGGCCGCCTCGGCGCTCTTGCCGAGCAGCAGGGCGGCGACCACCGGGTCGCCGACCTGGCCCACCATCCGGTCGGTGAGGTGCTGGGCCACCTCGAGCTCTTCGGTGGCGAACGCGACGGCCTGCTCGGGGCGTCCCATCTCGATGAGGGACACCACGGTGTGCAGGCGGTTGGCGGCCTCGTGGTTCTGCGAGCGCAGCGACTCGGTGAGGCCGCGGACGACGTCGAGCTCGCCGGTGACCGAGCGCAGCTCGGTGTGGTCGCGCAGGCTGACGACGGCGCCGACCTCGCGTCCCTGCCAGGTCGCGGGGGAGGAGCTCACGACCAGCACGTGCTCACCGGCGACGTAGATGTCGTCGGCCTCGCTGGTGCGGCCCAGCGCCGCGGTGACCAGCCCCGGCGGCAGCCCGAGGTCGGAGACCGGTCGGCCGACGACGTCCTCGGGCAGTGCGAGCAGCCGGCGGGCCTCGTCGTTGACCAGCTGGACGCGGCCCCGGTCGTCGATGAGGAGCAGTCCCTCGCGGACGGCGTGCAGGACGGCGCTGTAGTACTCGTACATCCGGGTGATCTCGCGCTCGCCCAGTCCGTGCGTGGCGCGCCGCAGCCGCCGGGCGACCAGCCAGGTGCCGGCCAGACCCACCCCGAGCACGGCCAGCGCGGCACCGCCGATCAGCAGCACGTCGTCGCGCAGGCCGCGATCGATCCGCTCGATCGTGATGCCGACCGAGACGAGGGCGACCACCGACCCCGAGCCGTCGCGGACCGGCACGACGGCCCGCATGGACGGACCCAGCGTCCCGGCGTACTCCTGGGTGAACGTGCCCCCCTGCGGCGCGTTGCCGACGTCGCCGACGAAGTGACGCCCGATCTGGTCCGGGTCGGGGTGGCTGTAGCGGATCAGGTCGAGGTTCATCACGGTGATGAAGTCGACCCCGGAGTCGCGCCGCACCCGCTCAGCCAGCGGCTGGATCGTCGCGCTCGGGTCCGGGTCGTCCAGCGCGTCCACCAGGGTGGGGGAGTCCGCCAGCGTCCGGGCCACAGCGACCGCCCGCTCGGTCGCGGTCGAGCGCGCATTGTGCCGGGCATCGTACGCCGCCAGGCCGAGCGCGCTGACTACGAGCACGACGACGACCAGGACCTGCAGCAGCAGGATCTGCCGTGCGACCGAGGGCTCCCGGGTGGAGCGGCGCCAGCGCATGGCGGGATTGTCCCTCACCGGGACGGGTGTGAACTCAACGACCACAACGGTGACGGCCGTCACAGCGCGTCCCACGATGGTCCGACCGGCCGGACCCCCGGCGACCATCTGGAGGAACCCATGAGCGTGACCGTCCCCGAACCCCGCGGCGCGACGAGGCAGCAGCCGCGCAACCGGACCCACTACCTGTACGTCGCGGTGATCGCCGCCGTCGTGCTCGGCATCGCGGTCGGGCTGCTGTTCCCCGACTTCGCCGTGCAGCTCAAGCCGCTCGGCACCGCGTTCGTCGCGCTGATCAAGATGATGATCCAGCCGGTCATCTTCTGCACGATCGTGATCGGCGTGGGGTCGGTGCGCAGTGCGGCCCGGGTGGGCAAGGTGGGCGGCCTCGCCCTCGTCTACTTCGTGGCGATGTCGACGGTCGCGCTGGCCATCGGCCTGGTGGTCGGCAACATCCTGCACCCGGGTTCCGGTCTCCACCTGACCGACGAGGTGGCGAGCGCCGGCGCGGCCCAGGCCGAGGGTGCGGGCACCACCACGGACTTCCTGCTCGGCATCGTCCCGACCTCGCTGTTCTCCGCGCTCACCTCGGGTGAGGTGCTCGAGACGCTGCTGGTCGCCCTGCTCATCGGCTTCGCCGTGCAGGCGATGGGCCGGACCGGCGAGCCGATCCTGCGCGGCGTCGGCCACGTCCAGCGGCTGGTCTTCCGGGTGCTGTCGATGATCATGTGGGCCGCTCCGGTGGGCGCGTTCGGCGCGATGGCCGCCGTCGTCGGCGAGACCGGCGTCGACGCGCTGAAGAGCCTGGCCGTCCTGATGCTCGGCTTCTACATCACCTGCGCGCTCTTCGTCTTCCTGGTGCTCGGGACCCTGCTCAAGGTGGTCACCGGTGTGAACGTCTTCAGCCTGTTCCGCTACCTCGGCCGGGAGTTCCTGCTGATCCTGTCGACGTCGTCGTCGGAGTCGGCGCTGCCCCGTCTGATCGCGAAGATGGAGCACGCCGGCGTCGACAAGCCGACCGTGGGCGTCGTGGTTCCGACCGGCTACTCGTTCAACCTCGACGGCACCGCGATCTACCTGACGATGGCCTCGCTGTTCATCGCCTCTGCACTCGGCGACCCGCTGAGCATCGGTGAGCAGGTCTCGCTGCTGCTGTTCATGATGATCGCCTCCAAGGGTGCGGCGGGCGTCACCGGCGCCGGCATGGCGACCCTGGCCGGCGGCCTCAGCTCGCACCGCCCCGAGCTGCTCGACGGGGTGGGCCTGATCGTCGGCATCGACCGCTTCATGTCCGAGGCCCGCGCGCTGACCAACTTCGCCGGCAACTCGATCGCGACCGTGCTGATCGCCCACTGGACCGGCGGCCTCGACCTCCCCCGCCTGGACCGGGTGCTCGCCGGCTCCGAGCCCTTCGACGAGACGACGATGCTCGACGAGGACGACGACGTACTGGCCGCGCCGGCCGTGCCGGCCGCACCCGTGGTCGACGAACCCCAGCGCCAGCCCGTCTGACCCGTTGAGCTGGGCCGAAATCGGCGTTGAGATGGGCCTCGTTCGATGAACGAGGCCCATCTCGCGCCCGAATCCGGCCCAGTTCAACATCGGGGTGGGGGCGGACCGACCCTCGGGGACGAGAATGGTGGGGTGGACGTCGACCTGGTCTGGCACCCCTGGACCCCGGACGCGGACGTGGACTCGGACGCGGACTCGGCACTGGCTGCTCACGTCCGCGGCCGTGGTCGGGACCCGGTCCGCACCGGGCGGCTGTGCCCGCGCTGCGGGTCGGCGCGGCACGGGCGGCCCTGGGCGCGGCGCGGCTCGGTCCTGGTCCCGGTCTCGCTCTCCCGGTCGCGACCGCATCTGGTCACCGCGGTCGGTGTGACCGGATCAGTCGGCGTGGACGTGGAGTCGGTCGCGGCGGTGGCAGCGGCCTGGGACCCGGCCCTGGTGCTCGCCGTCGGGGAGCGCGCCGACACGGACGAGGAGCGGGCGCGCACCTGGGTGCGCAAGGAAGCAGTGCTCAAGTCGTACGGCGTCGGCCTGGACCACCCGATGGACCGGCTCGTCCTCGCCGACTTCGAGGGTGACCTGAGCGACGTACCCGCCCCGCCCGGCCACGTGGCCGCGGTCGCCTCGCTCAGGGGAGGTCGGGGAGCTCCGTCTGGAACAGCCAGGCGTCGAACAGACCGGTGAGGTTGCGCCCGGTCTCGTGCTGGCAGTGCGCCACGAACTCCTCGGTGGTGACCGACCCGCCGAGGTGCTGCTTGACCCAGCTCTGCAGCAGGCCGAAGAACGCCTCGGACCCGACCTCGGCGCGCAGCGCGTGCAGCGTCAGGGCACCTCGCTTGTAGATCCGGTCGTCGAACATCAGCTCCGGGCCCGGATCGGCCAGCACGAGGTCATCGGACTTGCCCGCGAGGCGGTGGTGGTAGTGGCGGGCGCGCTCGTCGGTGGTGTCGGAGCCTGACTCCTCCGACCACAACCACTCGGCGTAGCAGGCGAAGCCCTCGTGCAGCCAGATGTCCTGCCAGCGCCGCAACGTCACCGCGTTCCCGAACCACTGGTGGGCCAGCTCGTGCGCGACCAGCCGCACCGTGTCCCACTCGTCGGCGCAGAAGTTGCGCCCGAAGGTCGAGAGGGACTGCGACTCCAGCGGGATGTCGAGGTCGTCGTCGGTGATGACGGTCGTGTAGCAGGCGAACGGGTAGGGGCCGAAGACGCTCTCGTAGAACCGCATCATCTCCGGCTGGCGGCCGAACGTGGCGTCGAAGCCGTCCTCGTCCACGTCCGTCGGCGCGAAGACGCGCATCGGCACCGAGGAGTCCTGGTCGATGATCGCGTAGCGCCCGATCTGGCAGGTGGCCAGGTACGTCGCCATCGGGGCGTCCTGGCGGTAGCGCCACACGACGGACGAGCCGCGGGCCGTGGTGTCGACGGGCTCTCCGCTCATCGCCACCTGGTACCCGGTCGGCGTCGTGACGGCGAACCCGTAGGTCGCCTTGTCGTCGGGCCGGTCGTTGCAGGGGAACCAGGTCGGCGCGCCGTGCGGCTGGGCGGCGACGATCACGCCGTCGGTCAGCTCCTCCCACCCGGCGTCCCCGAGCGTGCGGGACTTCAGGACCTTCGGCTGGCCGGAGTACTTGACCCGGACCTCGAACTCGTCACCCTCGGCGACCGGTCGGGCCAGCCACACGGCGAGGGCACTGTTCCGGTGCGTGTAGCGCGCGGGCGCCCTGCCGTCGACGGTCACCCGGGCGACCCGCAGCGCGTGCAGGTCCAGCCGGAGCAGCGAGATCTCCTCGAGCGCAACGCAGCGCAGGGTCGCCTCGGCGTCGAGCCGGTTGCCGTCGGGCTTGTAGGCGAGGTCCAGGTCGTAGTGCGCGACGTGGTACGACGCGTCGCCGTGCCCGGGGACGTAGGGATCCGTGCCGGTCATCGTTCCTCCGCCTCCCAGGGCCCGATGGGGTTGCCGATCCAGCGGGTGCGGCTCGGGACGGCCTCCCCGCGCATCACCAGGGAGACCGGACCGACCGTAGCGTGCCGGCCGATCGTGGCCGCGGGCAGGATCACGCTGTTCGGGCCCAGCGTCGCCCCGGCGCCGAGCACGACGCGGTCCATCGCGAGCACCCGGTCGTGGAAGAGGTGCGTCTGGACCACGCACCCGTGGTTGACGGTGCTGCCGTCGTGCAGCTCGACCAGATCGGTCTCGGGCAGCCAGTAGGTGTCACACCAGACCCCGTGCCCGACCCGGGCGCCGAGCATGCGCAGCCAGACGTTGAGGGCGACCGTGCCCTGCGTCACCGAGGCGAACCACGGCGCGCCCAGCACCTCCATGAAGGTGTCGGCGAGCTCGTTGCGCCACACGAAGCCCGACCACAGCGGGTGCTCCTCGGTCCGGTGTCGTCCGACCAGCAGCCACTTGGCGGCGGCCGTCACCAGGGCTGCCGCGACCCCGCCGAGCAGCATCACCGGCCCGGCGAGCACCACGGCCAGCAGCGGGTTGCGGAGCAGCAGCGCCAGGAGCGCGGCGCCGACGGATACCTGGAGCAGCACCCCGAGCAGCATGGGGATGAGCCGGCCGGTCTCGACGATGCCGCGATAGACGTGCAGCCGCCGTGGCGGGTCGTAGGTGCGGCTCGAGTCGGCCGCGTCCGTGGTCCGGCGCAGCTTCGTGGGCGGGCTGCCCATCCATGACGTTCCGGCCTTGACCTTGGCCCGGCGAGGGACCGCGGACAGCACCGCCACCAGGGCCGCCTTGGGGACCTTGCGCCCGGCCGCCGCCATGCCGGAGTTGCCGATGAAGGCCCGCTTGCCGACCTTCACACGCTCGACCCGGATCTGGCCCCCGCCGAGCTCGTAGCAGCCCAGCAGGGTGTCGTCGGCCAGGAAGGCGTGGTCGTTGACCTGCGCGAACTTGGGGATGAGCAGGACCGTGGACGCCTCGACACCCTTGCCGATCCGGGCGCCGAGGAGCCGCAGCCACAGGGGTGTCAGCGCGCTCGAGTAGAGCCCGAAGAGCCAGGTCCGGGCCTCGTCGAGGACCCGGAAGGTGCCCCAGATCCGCACCCCCACGCCGGACCGGACCGGGTGTGCGCCGGAGGTCATGCCGATCGCGAGGACCCGCACCAGCACGAGGACGAGCAGCGCCAGCACGGCGTACCCGACCAGCCCCGCCAGCGGCAGCCACCCCAGCCCTGACCCGAGGGCGTCGCGCAACGACGTGCTGTCGTCGAGCACCGGCGCGAGCACCCCGGCACCCGCGGCGATGGCGGCCGCCGGCAGGGCCGCCACGACGAGGGCGACGAGTCCGTACACCCCGAACCACACGGGTCCGCGCGGCGGGGTGTCCGCAGGCAGCGGTCCGCGTGCTCGGCTCGAGATGAGCTCCGCCGGTGACCCCGACCAGTACTCGCCGGCCGGGACGTCGCCGAGGACCAGCGAGCCGGGAGCCACCTCGGCGTCCTTGCCCACGACCGCTCCCGGGGCCAGCATGCTGCGCGCGCCGATCCGGGCGCGCTTGCCGATCCGGATCTCGCCGACGTGGAAGGCGTCCCCGTCGATCCAGTGGCCGCACAGGTCGACCTCGGGCTCGACGGCGGCGCCGTCGCCGAGACGGAGGAAGCCGGTCACCGGGGGCAGGCTGTGGAGGTCGACGTCCTTCCCGATCCGCGCCCCCAGCAGCCGGGAGTAGAGGAGGAACCACGGCGCGCCGGCCAGCCCGGTGGCCGCGAGCTCGTCCTGGACCCGCGAGGCCAGCCAGACCCGGAGGTGGACCTTGCCGCCGCGTGGATGGGTCCCGGGCCGCACCCGTCGGAGGAGCACCCGGGCGATCACGGCGGCCAGGATCATCCGGCCCGGGGCGACGAGCAGGAACCAGCTGGTCACGACCAGCACCCACCACGGGTACGACGGCAGCCAGGCCAGCCAGCCCGACAGCACGGTGGAGCCGAGGGCGAGCCAGGCGAGCCACCGGGCGCCCGCCAGGGCACGCAGCGGGAGCAGGGCGACCAGCTGGCCGGTCTGCGTCTTGAGCGGGATGGGCGGGACGCGACGGTCGGTCCGCACCGTCGTGCCGCCCAGCTCGTCGAGGGCCGCCGCGAGGGCGCCGACGGTCGGGTTCGCGTAGAGGTCGCCCACGGCCACCTCCGGGTAGCGCTCCCGCAGCCGGCTCACGACCTGGGCCGCCGTCAGCGAGCCGCCACCGAAGTCGAAGAAGTCGTCCTTCGTGGACGTCGCCTCGGCGCCCAGCACGTCGCTCCAGATGCCTGCGACCCACGCCTCGACCCCGGTGAGTCCCGTTCCTGCGGCGACGCCGCCGGGAGCGCCGGAGGGGAGGGGCCAGGGCAGGGCATCGCGATCGACCTTGCCGGAGGTGCGGGTGGGCAGGCCCTCGACGACGGCCAGCCGAGGAACCAACGCGGCCGGCATCCGGTGCCGGAGCAGCTCCATCGCGGCGGCGGCGTCGTACTCCTCGCCGACCGTGAGGTAGCCCACCAGGAGCTTGTTGCCGGACCTGGTCGAGCGGACCGCGGCAGCGGCAGACGTCACCCCGGGCAACCGGAGCAGCTGGTCGTCGATCTCCCCGAGCTCGATGCGGCGGCCGCCGAGCTTCACCTGGTCGTCGGCGCGCCCCGCGAACACCAGCCCGGCGGGGTCGTTGCGCACGACGTCTCCGGACCGGTAGGCCCGCTCCCAGCCGAGGGTGGGCATCGGCGCGTACTTCTCGGCGTCCTTGGCGGGGTCGAGGTAGCGCGCGAGCCCGACACCGCCGATGATCAGCTCACCGGAGCCCCCCTCGGGCACGGGGTGGCCCTCCGCGTCGACGACGGCGAGGTCCCAGCCGTCGAGCGGGAGGCCGATGCGCACCGGGTCGCTGCCGTCGAGGATGGTGCCGCAGGCCACCACCGTCGCCTCGGTCGGGCCGTAGGTGTTCCACACCTCCCGTCCGGGCCGCTGCAGCCGCGCGGCGAGCTCGGGTGGGCAGGCCTCGCCCCCCATGATCAGGAGCCGGATCGTCCGCAACGACTCGAGCGGCCACAGCGCGACCAGGGTCGGCACCGTCGACACGACGGTGATGTCGTTGGCCACCAGCCACGGGCCGACATCGACGCCGGAGCGCACCAGCGACCGGGGCGCCGGGACCAGGCAGGCGCCATGACCCCAGGCCAGCCAGATCTCCTCGCAGCTGGCGTCGAAGGCCACCGACAACCCGGCCATCACCCGGTCCTCGGGGCCGATCGGGGCGTCGGCCAGGAACCACCGCGACTCGGCGTCGACGAACGCGGCCGCGTTGCGGTGCGTCACCGCAACTCCCTTGGGGGTGCCGGTCGAGCCCGACGTGAAGATGACCCACGCGTCGTCCTGCGGCCGCGGCAGCCGTTCGCCGGGGGCTTCGGCGGGGGATTCGGCGGGGGCTTCGGCGGGGGCTTCGGCGGGCGAACCGGAGCGGCGCGCCGCGATCGCGAGGTCGTTGCCGATGACGGCGGCCGCGTCGGACTCGGCGAACACGACACGGGCCCGCTCGTCCGGGTCGTCCGCGTCCACCGGGACGTAGGCCGCGCCCGCGAACAGGGTCCCGAGGATCGCCACGTAGAGGTCGGTGGTGCCCGACTTGATCCGCACGCCGACCTTGTCACCTCGCGCGACCCCGGCCTCGGCGAGCCGCTCGGCGAGCTCGGTCGCCGCCTCGCGCAGCTCCGCATAGGTGAGGACCTCCACGCCGCTGTCGACGGCCACCGCGTCGGGGTGCAGGTCCGCGGTGGTCCCGAAGATCTCGACCAGGGTGCGTGGTGCCGGGGCCCGGTCCGAGGACAGGAGGGACGGGAGCAGCTGCGGTCCGGCCGTCGTCACGGGAGCGCACCCTTCCGGACGCGGGTGAACAGCAGGTGCCGGTCCGGGGGCCGGTCACACGGTCGGGGCAGCACGCTCCATGATCGCGCGAAGGTCACCGCCGGCGAGGGTGCCGAACGTCCCGTCGTACGACGTGCCGAGGCGGGAGGCGCAGAAGACGTCGGCCACCTCGGGGGGAGCGAAGCGGACCAGCAGCGACCCCTGCAGGCAGGCGGCCATGCGCCCGGCCAGCCGGCGGGCCGAGCCCTCCATCGCGACCGGGTCGCCCAGCTCCCCGAGCAGGGCCAGGGTGTCGTCGACCGCCCGGTCCAGCCGGGAGTCGGCGCCCCGGGCCAGCCCGACCTCGGTGATCCAGGCGTCGAGCGCCTCCGGCTCGCGCTGCAGCGCCCGCAGCACGTCGAGCGCGTTGACGTTGCCGGAGCCCTCCCAGACGGAGTTGAGCGGTGCCTCGCGGTAGAGCAGGGGCAGCACGGACTCCTCGACGTACCCGTTCCCGCCGAGGCACTCGAGCGCCTCGGCGACCATGAACGGCGTCCGCTTGCAGACCCAGAACTTCGCCAGCGGCAGCGCGATCCGGCGCAGCGCCGCCTCGTGCGGGTCGTCGAGCCGGTCCACGGCGGCCGCCAGCCGCAGCGCGATCGCGGTGGCTGCCTCGGTCTCGACCGCGAGGTCGGCCAGCACGTTCTGCATCAGCGACTTGTCGGCGAGCAGCGAGCCGAACGCCGAGCGGTGGGCGGCGTGCCAGGACGCCTCGTTCAGGGCCCGCCGCATCAGCGAGGTGGAGCCCAGCACGCAGTCGAGCCGGGTGGCCGCGACCATCTCGATGATGGTGCGCACCCCGCGGCCCTCGTCACCGAGGCGGTGGGCGACCGTGCCGGCGAACTCCAGCTCCGAGGAGGCGTTGGAACGGTTGCCGAGCTTGTCCTTGAGGCGCACCACGTCGAGCCGGTTGCGGGTGCCGTCGGCGAGCACGCGCGGCACCACGAAGCAGGTCACGCCTCCGTCGGCCTGGGCCAGCACCAGGAACACGTCGTTCATCGGGGCCGAGGTGAACCACTTGTGCCCGTGCAGCGTGTACTCGCCGTCCACCGACGTGGGCCGCGCCCGCGTGACGTTGGCCCGCACGTCCGAGCCGCCCTGCTTCTCGGTCATGCCCATGCCGGCCAGCGCGCCTCGCTTGGCCGAGGCGAGCCGGACGCCCGGGTCGTAGGAGGTGGAGGCCAGCAGGGGCGTCCACTCCTTGGCCAGGGCGTCGTCGGCCCGCAGCGCCGGGACCGCGGCGTACGTCATCGAGATCGGGCAGCCGTGCCCGGGCTCGGTGTGCGACCAGGCCATGAAGCCCGCGGCGCGCCGGACGTGGGCGTGCGGCGACTCCGACTCCCACGGCGCCGCCGCCAGGCCGTGCCCGACCGCCCGCTCCATCAGCCAGTGCCAGGAGGGGTGGAAGCGGACCTCGTCGATCCGGTTGCCGTACCGGTCGTACGGCGTGAGCTGCGGGTGGAACTCGTTGGCGAGGATGCCGTGCTCGCGCGCCTCGGCGGAACCGGCCTCCTCCCCGAGCCCGGCGAGGTCGGCGACGACCTCCTCCGAGGCGTGTCGTACGACGCCTTCGACCAGTGCCCGGTCGGTGGTGACCACGTTGTGGCCCACGAGCGGGGGAGCTTGATTGGTGACGACCCGGATGTCGTCCGGAGTGTGGCGCGTCATGTGGCTACCGTAGGCCCCATGGCTCATCCGGAGGTTCGCCCGTCCGCGGCGACTCCGGGCGTCACCTGGGTGCAGAGCACCCGGGAGGTGATCTGGCGGCTGATCGTGACGACGGTGAGCTCGTGCCTGCGCTACCGGGTGACCGGTCTGGCGGCCGAGGCGGCGTTCTTCGCCGTGCTGTCGGTGCCGCCGCTGATCTTCGCGATGGCCGGCGCGATCGGCTACGTCACCGACCGCTTCACGCCCGCCCAGATCGCCGACGTGCGGGCGGCGGTCATCGACCTGTCCGAGCGCGCCCTCACCGAGAGCGCGGTCAACCGGATCATCATCCCGACCATCGACGACGTGCTGAAGGGCGGCCGGTTCGACGTCATCTCCCTCGGCTTCGTGCTGGCCCTCTGGTCGGGCTCGCGGGCGCTGAACGTCTTCGTCGACACCATCACGATCATGCACGGCCTGGGCGGGCACCGGGGGATCATCAAGACCCGGGCGCTCTCCTTCGCCCTCTACGTCCTCGCGATGGTCACCGGCGTGCTCACCGTCCCGCTGGTCGTCGCCGGGCCCTCGCTGGTGGGGGACTGGCTGCCACCGCGCTTCGACTTCGTCATGAACTTCTACTGGCCGACTGTCATCGTCGTGTGCATCTGCTTCCTGGCGACGCTGTACCACGTGTCGGTGCCGGTGCGGACCAACTGGAGCTTCAACCTGCCCGGGGCGACCTTCTCGCTGGTCGTGTGGATCGCCGGCTCCTACCTGCTGCGCTGGTTCCTCACCGCCACGGCTGCCGACTCGAAGTCGATCTACGGGCCGCTCTCCGCGCCGATCGCGGTCCTGATCTGGCTCTACCTGGTGGCGATCGCGGTGCTGATCGGCGCGGCCGTCAACGCCTCCTTCGACACCGTCTTCCCCCAGAAGAGCACGACCCGCGCCAGGCTGGAGCTCATGCAGCGGCTGCGTTCGATGACGGTCCGGGACCGCTCCGACTGAACCGGCACCCGGTCGACTAGATTCGCTCCGTGCCCGACGACCAGCTCGACCTCAGCCCGGGGTCCTCCCGCGGCAAGGTGTCGCTCCCCGACACCGTGCGGTCCCCCTGGTGGGAGCTGGGCCGGCGGCTGCTGGCGGCGCTGGCGATCCTGGTCGGCACCGTCCTCATCGTGTACCTCGACCGCGAGGGCTACCGCGACGCGAACGACCCGCCGACGTACGGCGTGAACCTGGTCGACTCGATCTACTACACGACCGTCACGCTGAGCACGACCGGGTACGGCGACATCGCGCCGGTCTCGGAGCGGGCCCGGCTCGTCAACGCGTTCGTCATCACCCCCGCCCGCATCGCCTTCCTGGTGCTGCTGATCGGGACCACCCTGGAGGTGCTCGCCTCCCAGGGCCGTGAGATGTTCCGGGTCGCCCGGTGGAGGAAGAGCATGGGAGAGCACGTCGTCGTCGTCGGGTACGGCACCAAGGGTCGCAGCGCCGTCGAGACGCTGGTCAACAACGGGCAGGACCGCGAGGGCATCGTGGTCGTCGACCCCGGGTCCGCTGCGCTCCAGGACGCCCACGCCGACGGCCTGGCCGTGGTGACCGGCGACGCCACCCGGCGCGAGGTGCTGCGGAGGGCCGGCGTCGCCACGGCCAACCAGGTCATCATCACGACCAACCGCGACGACTCCAACGTGCTCGCGACGCTGACGGTGCGCCAGCTCAACCCGGACGCCTGGATCGTGGCGGCGGTGCGCGAGCAGGAGAACGTTGCGCTCATGCGCCAGTCGGGCGCCAACTCGGTGATCACCTCCTCCGACGCGGTGGGCCGCCTGCTCGGGCTCTCCTCGCTCTCGCCGACGCTCGGATCGGTGATGGAGGACCTGCTGACCTACGGCGAGGGCCTCGAGGTGGCCGAGCGCGACCTGCTGGTCTCCGAGGTCGGGCAGCAGCCCCAGTCCCTGCCCGACCAGGTGATCGCGGTCGTGCGCGACGAGAAGGTCTACCGCTACTTCGACCCCGTCGTGACTCAGCTGGCGCGCGGCGACCGGCTCATCGTCGTACGCCCGGCCAAGGAGCTGCCCTGGGCGCCGCGCCCGGGCACCCACGGTGAGGACCTCGCCAGCGAGGACGCCTAGGCAGGACCCCCGGGGCGGGCCGTGTCCGTCCTGCGGTTTTCGCCTCCATCGGTGGCCCGGTCCCGCTAGCCTCGAGCCGAGTGGGTGGGGGCCCAGTGAGGGGTGCTTGATGCCGGGGAGCGTGACGCGTCCCGGCGCGGGACCGACGCTGAGAACGGCGCTCGGCTTCGTGCTGGTGTACGTCGTGTTGGGATTCGTGGGTCGGGCGACGACCGTCGACGGGGAGACGTTCGCGCTGGTCTGGCCAGCTGGTGGACTCGCGGTGCTGTGGTTCCTGGTGCGCGGCGCCGGGTTCCGGAGCATCGACACGGTGCTGCTGGCGGCGGCCGTGGTGGGCGTCAACTCGACGACCGGTGCGCCGTTGTCGGCGAGCGTCGTCCTCGTGGTGACCAACCTGCTGCAGACCCTGCTGGCCGTGGGGCTGCTGCGTCGCTGGTGCCCGGGGATGTGGGGGTGCGGGGGAGAGGGTGCGCTCGACTCGCCCCGCACGCTCAGCCGCTACCTCGCTGCGGGCGCGGCCGCGACGGCCGCGGGAGCCCTGGTCGGGACGCTGGCGTTCGGGGTCGTCCGGGGTGAGGCCGACTGGGTGGGCGGCGCGCTCTGGTTCGGCCGCAACCTGTGCAGCGTGCTGACGGTGACCACCCTGGGCCTGCTGGCCGGCCAGTGGCGCTCGACGGGCCGGCCGCGTACGCCGTTGGTCCGCCCGGGTCGCACGGCCCGGGCCGAGCTGGCGAGCGCGATGCTGCTCACCGTGGCGATGTACGTGCTCGCCTTCGCCTTCGAGGACCTGCCGCTCGCGTTCCCGCTGCTCGCGGTGACCGCGTGGGTCGCACTCCGGTTCGCGACCCTGGTGAGCGCCGCGCACGCGACCCTGATCGGCGTTGCCACGGTGGCGCTGACCCTGCACGACGTCGGACCGTTCGCCCTGGTCGACAACCCCGAGCTGGGCGCGCTGCTGGCGCAGTTCTACGTGACCACGATCGTCGTGACGGCACTTGCGGTCTCGACGGGACGCGACGAGCGCGAGGCGCTCGCGGCGGAGCTGCGCCGCAGCCGGGCAGACGCGATCTACCAGTCCAGCCTGCGCGACGCGATCATCGGGTCGATGACCGAGGGGGTCGTGGTGATCGACGAGACCGGTGAGGTGCTGGTCGCCAACCGGGCGGCGGGGGAGATCCTCGGCCGCCGGTCCGCGGGCGGGACGCTCTTCGGTGTCGGTGCCTGCCACCCGGACGGGTCGCCGCTCCAGGACCACGAGCGTCCGTCCTGGCAGGCGCTGCACGGCGGCAGCGTGCGTGAGATGGAGGTGCTGCTGCCACTGCCGGACGGGTCGCCCCGGGTGCTGGCCGTGTCGGCGGTGCCGTTGCCGCGCGATGACCACAGCGGGCGGGCGCGGGCCCTGATGCTCGCCCGTGACACGACGGTCGAGCACGCCCAGCGCCAGGAGCTCGCGTCGTTCGCGGGGGTGGTGGCGCACGACCTGCGCAACCCCTTGGCGGCGATCGACGGCTGGACCGAGCTCATCGCCGAGGAGCTCGAGGCCGGTGAGCTGCAGCAGGACGTCGCGCGCGAGTTCGTGTCGCGGGTGCGCTCCTCCTCACGCCGGATGCGGGAGCTGATCCGCGACCTGCTGGCCCACGCCACGAGCAGCTCCCGGGAGATCTCCGAGGCGCGGGTGGACGTCGCGGGCCTGGTCGACGAGGTGACCGCCGCCCGGCACGCCGAGGGGCTGGTGACGTGCGAGCGCATCCCGCCCGTCGCGGGGGACCCGGTCCTGCTCCGTCAGGTGTTCGACAACCTCATCGGCAACGCGCTGAAGTACGTCGCCCCCGGCGACCGGCCCCGGATCGAAGTGTCCGGACGGACCGTGGGGGACCTGGTGGCGGTCCGGGTCGCGGACCTCGGCATCGGGTTGCCCGAGGGAGAGCACGAGCGCGTCTTCGAGGAGTTCCACCGGGCACACCATCGTGACTACGAGGGCAGCGGACTGGGCCTGTCGATCTGTCGTCGCATCGTGACCCGGCACGGTGGCACGATCGTGGCGCGGGACAACCCTGCGGGACGGGGCACGGTCATGGAGCTGACCCTGCCGGCGTACGTGCGTCCGAGCGTCCCCGCGCCGGCTGCGTCCACGCAGCCTGTGACACCTGACGTCTCCGGGCTGGTGGCCGAGACCGGCGCCGGACCGGTGGCCCAGGTCGGCTGAGCGCGACGAGCTTCATCCTTCCGGGTGTGCCCCGGCTTTGCGACGAGCCTCCAGAATGGTGCCGTTCCGTGCTCGACGCGTGACTCACCGTCCCCGCACCACGGGGGGTCGGGGACGGTGAGAGGGACGCTTCAGCCGGCGCCTTCCAGCTGCCGCTCTTCCGTCTGCGGCATGGTGAGCAGCGAGACGAGCTCGGTCAGGACGCACAGCCGCAGGAAGACGGGGCTGAATGCGACGACCTCCAGCGACCCGGCGCACGAGCGCACGAGGTCCCGGGCCCGGACCAGCACACCGAGGGCGGAGGCGTCCACGAAGGTGACGCCTGTCGCGTCGAGCTGGGCCCGCCGGCACCCGGACCACAGCGCCTGGCTGACGGCGCGGCTGACCTGCCCCGCGGTGAAGATGTCGAGCTCACCGTCGAGTGTCAGGCGTACGACGGGAGGGGTGTGGCTGGAGCGGATCGAGAACTGCATGGGGCCTTGATTCCTGGCGCCGGCATCGCCGGCGTCTGGTCTGTCCATCTCAGCCGGAAACGGAGGCGCCTTGGTTGGCGGGACACGAAGTGCTCCCGGCTGTCTTCGACGGTACGCCCCCTTCGCCCGTTCCGCTGGGGGTGGGGGTAAAGGTTTCGTGAGAGACCGGACTGGACCACCTCGTGGAACCTCGCCGACGCCCTTGAGCGCCGCCTGCCGGAGGCTAGTATTCGAGTGGAACCGCTGGTGACCCGAGACACCAGCGGTTCCCTCATGTCCGGACCTTCTCAGCGTCGTCGGCTCAGCACGATCGCCAGCGTGACCAGCACGACCAGGACGAGCAGCAGCACCCACGGCGAGGCGTGCCGCAGGCCGAAGAGGAAGTGTCCGCCTCCGGGCGGCCGCCGCACGGCGACGGCCAGGGCTGCGCTGGAGCTCATGGGTGCGAACCTACGTGGCTGTCGGTGGGGCCGCGAACGGGCGATCCCGAGGGGGAACCGGGTCGTCCGGGCGTCCTTGAGGAAATCTTGCGGCTTTCCCGATGTTCACCTTCAGGTTGGCCGGGCTACTGTTCCTATCGAACCGCCGGTGACCCGAGACGCCGGCGGTTCCTCATATTTCCGGCCCGGCATGACTTATCGGTGCCCGCGCTCGTTGTTCGCTTCGGCTGCCTGTCCCGGCAGCACGTCCCCGCGCCGAAAGTGAGCTCCTCGTGACGAGTCCGCGCAAGATCCTCACGCTGCACCCGCCGCTGGGTGACCGCGTCACGGACGCCCTCCTGACCGCCGTCGAGGCGGCCCTGTTGGAGGTCGGCGCCACCCGCATCTGGGTCGAGACCGACTGCTACCCCGACATCACCGTCATGGCGATGGTGCCCGAGTCGCAGGTCGAGCGCGTGCGGGAGCTGGTCGGCTGACGCCGTGGCGGCTTGACCGCCCCGCCGGGGCACGTCAGGGTCACCGCATGCTGCCCGCGCCCTTCGACCTCGGCGGCCGGGTCGCCCTGGTCACCGGGTCCGGGTCCGCGGACGGCATCGGGTTCGCCACCGCGCGGCTGCTCGGTGCGCTGGGCGCCGCCGTCGCCGTCGCCGCCACCACCGAGCGGGTGCACGAGCGCGCAGCCGAGCTGGAGGGCGCAGGAGTCCGTGCCGTGGGGGTCGTCGCCGACCTGACGGACGAGGAACGGGTGCGCAGCGCCGTCGCCGAGGTCGTCGGGGCCCTGGGCCCGCCGACGGTGCTGGTCAACAACGCCGGCATGACCAGCCTGAGTGCTCCCGCCGTCGACGTCACGTCCTCGGGAGGCCGGGAGTCAGGAACGGCCGGCTCGATGACCTACGGGCAGTGGCGGCGCTCGCTGAACCGCAACCTCGACACCGCGTTCCTCGTCACCCGCGAGCTGCTCCCCGGCATGCGCGAGCAGGGATGGGGGCGGGTCGTGATGGTCGCCTCGGTGACGGGTCCGCTGATGGCGATGCGCGGCGAGGCGGCGTACGCCGCGGCCAAGGCCGGGATGGTCGGCCTGGCCCGCTCGGTCGCCGTGGACCACGCCGCGGAGGGGATCACCGCGAACGCCGTGGCGCCCGGCTGGATCCGGACTGGCAGCCAGACCGCCGACGAGGTCCGCCAGGCCCGACGTACGTCGGTCGGGCGCAGCGCCACCCCCGACGAGGTCGCGGCCGCCATCGCGTTCCTGTGCTCGCCGGGGGCTTCCTACACGACCGGCCAGTGCCTCGTGGTCGACGGTGGCAACTCGGTGGCCGAGGAACGCGTCTGACCCGTCCACGGCGAGGCGCCCGGGACCAACGGTTCCGTCGGTGCGGGTCGATCAGCCGTGGCAGGGTCGGCCTCGGCGGGCGGAGGGTCGTGGGTGAAGCGGTCCACAAGGGGCCGCCCGCCGGGGAGGTTGCCCATGTCCGTCCGATCCTGGGTTATCGCGGTGGCCGTCACGACCGCGGCCATGGTGGCGCAGTCCCTGGTCACGGACCCGACCGGTGCCGTCACGACAACCGCTGCCGCCCAGGGCCGGAACGCCGCAGCGGCGGCCACGACCTGGGGGCCGGTCAGGCGCCTGGACACGAGCACCCGGGGCGAGTCGCTGGCCGTCGACGCGCGCGGCGTCACGACGGTCGTGTGGGCGACCGCCGACCCGCCGCGGGAGATCAAGGCGCTGCGACGCACGCCTGCGGGCGACTGGGGCGCCGAGAGGATCATCGGCCACGGGTACGCCCCGCAGGTCGCGGCCGACGCCGAGGGGAACGTCACGGTCGTGTGGCTCACCCAGCACCGGGGCACGACCGACGGCGTGGTCGCCGTGCGTCGCCCGGTCGGCGGACCGTGGTCCGAACCGGTGCCGCTGACCCGGGACCGGAGCGTCCCCGGTTACGTCCCCGGCGGCGAGGACGTGAACGGGGCCTCCGACGTCCGGCTGGCGGTGGACCCGGCCGGCGCCGTCGTGGTCGCCTGGGCCTGGGCGAGCGATCGTCTCGGCGAGCCCTCCCGCGTGCAGTCCGCCTACCAGGCGGCGGGTGCGTCGTGGACGCAGGCGGAGGACGTCACGCCCGCCAACGGCGCAGGCTCCCCGCAGGTGGGGATCGACGCGCAGGGTGGCGTCGTGCTGCTCTACGCCCGGCAGCGGGTGGGGCACCCCCAGGTGCTGCGGGCGCGGCAGCGACCTGTGGGAGGCGGATGGACGGAGCCGACGGTGGTGGCCGACGAAGGGTACGACCCCTCGCTGGCCGTCGACCTCGCCGGGAACGCCGTGGTGGTCTTCACGCGCGACTTCAACCGGGTCCGGGCCGCGCGCCTGCCCGTCGGCGGGCAGTGGGGTCCGGCGCGGGCGCTGTCGCCCGCCGGCATCACGATCAACGACTACGCGCTGGCGATGAACGGCCGCGGCAAGGCGCTGGTCGCCATGGCGCGCGGCAACGGACGGGTGGACCTGGTCCGACGACCGCCGCACGGTCGGTGGTCGACGCCGGTGCGGGTGGTAGGTCGGGGCAACACGGTCGGCGACGTCCTGGTGGCTCTCGACGAAGCCGGGGACACGTTCGTGGGGTACGGCCTGTACGCGCTGTGGGGCAAGTACCGCCCGCGCGACGGTGTCTGGGGTCGGCAGGCCACGATCTCGCCCGACTCCGGCGTGGAGGTGCTCGAGGAGAGCTTCGCCGCGACGGCGCCCGACGGTGACGTGGTCGTGCTCTGGGAGCAGGAGGAGCGGCCGCTCAAGGTGCGGGTGATGACCGCGTCGTAGCCCGGCGGGTAACCAGCGGTGTCGTTGCGTCCATCTTGCGTGTCCCTTGAGCCTCCGGTCCTACGGTCGTCGCAGATCTCGAGGATGAAGGTGGGGATGATGGGGATGGTTTTCCACGAGACTTCGACCTGCAACGCAGCGGAGAACCTGCGGCTCGGCGAGTACCTGCTCGCGCGGATCCAGGAGGAGGAGGCGGTCCTGCGGGCCCACCTCACCAGGACCGACGCACTGCACCCGGTGCTGCGGCGGGTCCTCGAGGGGGCGATGACCGCGTGCCAGAGCCGGCGACTGCTCGTCCTCGAGCACCTCGACGGTCACCGGGAGGGCGACAGCTGCGAGCTCCTGCTGCTCCTGGCCGCCGGCTACGACCATGACGTCGCCTGGGCGGAGCAGGTCCCGGCCTGAGCGGATCGGCGGCGGAGAGCAGCTAGAGCTGCAGCAACGAGAAAGGCCCCCGACCGCTACCTTCGCGGGCCAGGGGCTCGGTCGTCCGGACGAGCTGGGCGACCGCGTGCCCCGGGGAGATGGTCACCCGCCCTTCAGGATCTGCTGCTGCCTCTCGCCCGCGGTTGCCCTCGAGGTGGTCCGCCTTCTTGATCGTCGACGGCTTGGCCCGGACGTCTGGACTGCCGGTCACGACGACGAGACCTCACGACCGGTCGATGTGTGACCGCTGCAGTTCAGCCCGCAGCTTGGCGTGCGCCCGGAACAGTCGGCTGCCGACGGTGCCGCGCGGCACGTCCATCTCCGCGGCGATGCTGGCGTAGTCCATCCCGTAGATGTCGTAAAGGAGGACCGCTCGGGCCTGCGAGTCGGGCAGGACTCGCAGCGCCGCTCGGAGCTCGGCGGTGGCGGCCACGCGGTCAGCGATGTCCGCGGGGCCTGGCTCAGAGGTCGGGCGCCGTTCCATCTCCTCTCCTGATTGCGGCCGAACCCTCCGCCGCTTCGCGACGTCGTTGAGGAAGCAGTTCTTGGTGATCCGCCAGAGCCAACCTTCGATGGTGCCCAAGTGCGGATCGAACCCGGGCAGGCTGCGGAAGACGTTGATGAACACGTCTTGGGTTATGTCGTCGGCGTCCGACCAGTCGCCGGTCAGGCGGAGCGCGTGCCGGTGGACGCGATGCCGATGCTGCCGGAAGACCTCCTCGAACGACGGGACGCCGGCCACCTCCTCCTCTCCCGTGTCTGTGCCGGCCGCCGCGTGCTCGGGTGCGCTGCGGGCGGTCCGGTCACCGGGCACGCCAAGCAGATCCCGTGTCGGCTGCACCTGCGACGCGGCCGCAGCCGGAGGCGTGACGGCTTCCGGTGCACGTTCGGGGGCGACTGCCGGTGACGTCTCGGCTGGCGATGCCGGTGCGGTTCTCACGATGGCCTCCCGGGCTGCTGCTTTGCGGATGATTCCTGGAGTGCCGGTCGAGCGCGGCATGGACACCCCGCGAGGGCTGTCCGCCGGGGAACCCATCACGCTTGCCGACGCACCCTTCCCTGGGGCGCGACCGCGCCGGAGCATCGGCCGTTCGACACGAGGAGCTGAACCAGACCAGCCCTTGCGACGCGATCGCGGAGGCGGAACGTTGGTGTCGCCGGCGAGCACCCGTCGGAGCCGCGAGTGAGGTGTCTTCCACCAGTTCCACGACGAATCCGGCCGGCTGCACCTCAGCCGGCGCGACGGCGAACCTGGTCGCACGAGCACTCCTGCACGAAGCGAGTCGAGACCGGATGTCACAGCTGTCGGGGGCCTCGACGGGTGCCGCTGGACTCGAACGCGGCAGGTTCGACGCGCGGGCGTCGTCGAGGCAGGATTGGGAGGCGTCGGAGACACGGACAGCGGCATGACACCGGGGCTCCGCCCTGAGGGACCCCCGGAGCCCCGGTGCTGCCAGAGGGGCTCAGGAGGTGTGCCGGCTGTGGCGTGCCGCCGCCTCGATGACCCGGGCGATCGGGCCGGGGAAGCTGAGCATGGAGGCGTGCGGCGCCGGAATGGCGGTGATGTGGGCGTGAGCCCGATGGGCCATGAAGTACTGCGACGCCGGCGGGATCGCGGTGTCATTGGTGCCGATGACGTCCCAGCTCGGGATCGTCTTCCAGGCCGCAGCGGAGGCCGGCTCGGTCAAGGCGCTTTCTGCGATCGGTCGCTGCACCGCCGCCAGCGCGAGTGACTCACGCTTGGAGACCTTGTAGCCCGTGAACAACGACCGGTACTTCGACTGGGCGACGTACAGGTCGGTGCCGGTGCTTCCGTCGGGAAGCACAAAGGGCCGCTTCACGAGGGCGTCTCCGAACTTGCTGCCGGGGAACTTGTTGGTCAGTTCCGCGGCGTTCTCGCCGGGCAGCGGGATCTGGGCGTCGACGAACACCAGGCTCTTGACCTTCGGGTCGCCGGCGGCGGCGACAGAGATCAGCATGCCGCCGTAGGAGTGACCGACCAACACGACCGGGCCAGGGATCGAGTCCACCAGCGCCTTGAGGTTCGCGGAGTCGCTGGCCACCCCCCGCAGCGGGTTCGCGAATGCGGTGACGGGGTAGCCGCGCTTCTGGAGCTTCTCGATGACGCCGAGCCAAGAGGAGGACTCCGCGTCGGCGCCGTGGACGAGGACGACAGTAGGCCGAGTCGCCCCGTGGGTCTTCGCCGCGACGGAGTGTGCGCGGGAGTCTGTGGCGGTGTGGGACGAGGCCGGCGTGAACGGGGGCAGCAGGAGCGCGAGGAGGAGCGCGCCGAGGTAGCAGGTGGTGCGTGAAGTCAGTCTCATGGTGATCCTTCGTCAAGAGGGGAGCCGATCGGCCAGCGCCTGCACTCGGTGGCGCAGCCGCGACGGTCGTGGGGCGGTGACGTTGCGAGGTCTCGTCTGTTGCGCCACGGCCTTCATCACTGGGGGATGCGGTGCCTGAGATGATCTGGGGAGGCGGCAGCCGATACATCTGTCATCCGACTGTCTCGCCTCAGTTGGTCGTCATCGGGGTCACGGTGGTCAGGCCCAGCTGAGCGATCGCCACAGCAACGCCGCCGCGAAGGTCCGGTGCGGGGCCCACCGCGTCCCGAGCGCGTCCACCTCCCGGATGCTGGGCAGGTGGGGCCAGCCGTAGTTCTGCTGCACCGCATGCCTGATCGCCAGGTCCCCGGCCGGAAGCACGTCGGACCGGCGGAGCTGGTGGATGAGGAACATCTGCGCCGTCCACCGGCCGACGCCGGGCACGACGCGCAGGGCCGCGATCACGTCCTCGTCGCTATCGAAGTCCAGGGCATCGAGATCGAGCGCTCCCGACAGCTGGCGGTCGGCGAGGTCAAGCACCGTCGCAGCCTTGGCTTCCGAGAGCCCGAGATGCCTGAGGTCACGTCGAGTGAGCCGCGCAAGATCGTGCGGTGTGGGGTCCCCGCCGGCAGCCGCCGTCACCCGGTCGAGGACGGCCCTCGCTGTCGCGGCGGTGACCTGCTGACTGACCACGTGCAGCACGAGGGCCGCGAAATAGCTCGCCCCGGCCGGTGCCCCGCCCACCCATGTGTACGGGTTGGGGTAGCCGTGCTGCTCCGCGATCCGGCGCAGCACCGCGTCGCCAGCCGTGACCTGCTCGTAGCCGGGCCTGTAGGCGACGTCGGCGCCAGACGCATCGACAGGGCCACGCTGGGAATCGAGGGAGTCGTTCATGACCGGAGAGCGGCTGCGCGGGTCAGTGCGTGGGTTGCAGCGCGAGCCGTGCTGCGACCTCGGGGACGCGCCGGACCCGGACCTCCGCGCCCGCTTCAGCCGCCCCCTGAGCGAACGCGTCGGCCAGCCGGTGCACCGAGCCGGCGGCGGAGGAGTAGATGACGCCCGGACGAACATCCAGCACGAGCATCCCTTGTGCCCGCGTTCTCAGCGGCTGGCTCGGACCGCGTCGAGGATGACGTCGGCGACCGCCTTGGGCTGCGACATCATGATCACGTGCGAGCCGTCCACCTCGGTGATGGTGGCGCCTGCGCGCTGGGCCATGGACCGGACGACGTCGCTGCCGGCCGCGGTGTCCTTGGTCGAGACCACCGCCCAGCTTCGGACCTTCTTCCAGGCCGGAGGACCGGACGGCTCGGTGAACGCGGCCTCCGCGACGGGCCGCTGGGTGACCGCCATGACGTCCGTGACATCGCGGGGCAGGTCGCCGGCGAACGCGTCGTGGAACGCAGCGGGGTCGATGGCGAACTCCGTTGCGCTGCCGCCGCCGCTGGTCGGGTACGTCAGCGCGACGAGCGCGGAGTTCAGCACGCTGTCCTTGGAGTCACCGACCCGTTCGCCGAGTACCTCGCCCTCGTCGGGGGCGAAGCCGGCGACGAAGACGAGACCGACGACGTTGTCGACGTTGGTGGCGGCGTTGCTGATGATGGCGCCGCCGTAGGAGTGACCGACGGCGACGACGGGCGCGTCGATCTGCTCGAGCGCGTTCGCGACGTAGCGGGCGTCTTCGGCGATGCCGCGCAGCGGGTTCGCGACGGAGTGCACGGTGACCCCGGCGGCCTGCAGCTTCGTGACGACATCGTTCCAGCCGGAGTTGTCGGCGAAGGCGCCGTGGACGAGGGCGACATGGGTGCCGGTGTCGTTGCTCTTGTTGGTCATGATGATCGCTGCTCCTGGGATTGGTTGATGCGTGGAAGTTCGGTGGTGCTCCGCCGCCCGGGCATGGGCGGAGCGGGGATGACGGAAGGGCTGGGGGCTCAGTCGGTGCGCAGGGCCGTGCGCAGGACCGCGATGGCTTGGGTCAGTGCGCCCTGGGCCGCGTGCGTGGACCGGAGTGGATTCAGACCGACGAAGTCGTGGATCGCTGCCTGGTAGCGGACGGCGACCACGGGGACGCCGGCGCGGCGAAGCTTGTGGGCGTACGCCTCACCCTCGTCGCGCAGCACATCTGCCTCGCCCACGATGATCAGCGCGGGCGGGAGGCCGGCGAGCTGCTCGAGGCTGGCTTGCAGCGGCGACGCGGTCGGTGCCGCGCGGTCCTTCGGGTCGTCGATGTACTGCTCCCAGAACCACAGCATCGTGTCGCGGCGCAGGAAGTAGCCCTCGGCGAACTGGTGGGAGGACGGAGTGTCGAAGGTGCCGTCGGTGACGGGGTAGAACAACACCTGCTGCACGAAGTGCACCCCACCCCGCTCCTTGGCCAGCAGCGTGGTCGCCGCCGCCATGTTCCCGCCGACCGAGTCGCCGACGATGGCGAACCGGGAGGTGTCGAAGTTCTGCTCCGCGCCGGACTTGGTGACCCACTGGGCGACGGCGAAGATCTCCTCGATCGCGGTGGGGTACTTCGCCTCCGGCGAGAGGCTGTAGTCGGGGAAGACGACCGCAGCGTGCGCGCCGACCGCGAGCTCGCGCATCAGCCGGTCGTGGGTCTGCTTGCCGCCGAAGACCCACCCGAGGCCGTGGATGTGCAAGATGACCGGCAGCGGTCCGTGGGCGCCGGGGGGCCGGACGACCCGGACGCTGACGTCGCCACCGGGACCGGGGACCATGAGGTCGCTGGTGTCGGCGTAGGGGGCGTCGATCGGTTCGGTCTGCATGGCGATGATCGCTTCGCGGACCTGGTCGATGGGCAACTGGTGGGTGAAGGGCGGGTTGGCGTTCGCGTCGGCGAAGGCCTGGGCCGCATCCTCGAGCTCGACTTTGTCGGTGGACATCGGCTCTGCTCTCTGGTCGCTGGGTCGGGGTGACCGCCCCGCCCGCGACACTTGGTTGACTGGACCTGAGCTGGCGAGCGGGACGTGACCACAGGGTGTTCTTCCGGGCCCGCGTGGCCATCGGTCGATTGACTGCGGCTGCCTGGCGCAGCTCCCGCAGACGATGTGCGGGCCGCGCTGCTCGAGTCAGGCGCCGTCGACCCGAGTCCGGTCGGTCAACGCGGCCGGGAGCCGTTGAGGTGATGCGGCTCGCGGTGGCTGTTGCGGGCCCAACTGCGAGTCAGGTCGATGAGCGGCAGCAGATGCATCTGGACGGCGCCTCGTTCGACCCACGCGCAGACCATCTCCATGTGCCAGGGCGGGTCGAAAGAGCGGTACTCCAAGATGTCGCCGAGCTCGTCGGCCACAGAGCGGACCAGGGGGGCGATGGCGCCCAGTTCGACGGCCTTGTGCGCCATCGACTCCAACGCACGGACGACAACCGGGACCGGAATGACGGCCGCGGCGTCGAGGGGCCGGTCGCCGAAGACGTTCTCGACCGCGTAGTCGTAGGCCACGGGAGAGAACCGGCGCTCGAACAGGATCAGAGGGGCCGCGAGCGCGGCGTCCTGCCCGCGTACGATCCTCGCTCCTTCGTCGGGCGCGAGGTGGGCCGGCAGTCCCGCCAGGACCTCGTCGCTGCCGATCGGATGCCACACGATCCCCGGGGTCGGTTGCCGCTCCAGCAGGTAGGACCAGGTGATGGCGGCATCGATCGACCCGTCGAGGAGGCGCCGCATCGCCTCGGCCTGCTTGGTGATCGTGGTGACGACCTGCAGGCTGGGATGTTGGTCTTGGACCATCCGGAGGCACGACCCCGCGGCCGTCTCGACGCCGCTGACCAGGGCGACACGGAGCTCGGCCTCCCCGCCGCCGGCGAAACGCGTCGCCGTCACCGCCGAACGGCTGTCTTCGAGCATCCGCAAGCCCCACTCCAACAGCTCGGTGCCGGCGGCGGTGAGGCTGACATGCCGGGTGTCTCGCTCCAACAGCTCCACGCGCAGTTCCCGCTCGAGGATCTTGATCTGCTGAGAGAGGCCTGAGGTCGACAGGCGCAACCGTTCCGCGGCACGGGAGTAGTTGAGGGTTTGAGCGACGGCGACGAAGTACAGCACCCGCCGCAGGTCGAGCACCGAGTTCGGCTCGATGCCGTCGAGGGCAGCGTCGTCGTCGACCCGAGGGGCACCTCGCTCCGGTGCGGCGTCCAGTCGGCCTGGCGCGAAGCTCGGGTCGGACTCCATGGCAACCGGCCACCCTCCCTTCGGTCGCCTATCCAGCATGGAGGCGCCCGGGTGAGCCCGTCAACATCCCCTCTGACCAGCCCGGACGGGGTGCTGCTCGGTCAAGAGGGACTCGGAGCAGCGCTGGGCGCTTCGACTGTGCAGCGTCACTTCACAATGCGAAGCGATCCGCCATGGACGGGCTCTCAGGACGGGACGACGATGGCCTATCGGGCGATGATTCACGTCAGAGGGGGGCCGAAAGGGCGACTCGAGCAGAGATCGAACGGCAGCGACGCCGATCTCGGGGCACGCAACCATCGGTCGACCCCACTCGCCCCGCTAGTTGGGACGAGCGGTGGGCGTTCCGTGGTCATGTGCTGGCGTCTCACGTAGATGAGGTGGGCGATGCTGGAGGACGAACGGCCGCGGGGGGAGGCGCTCGCGCTGTTCGGCCGGGAAGCAGAGACCGCGCTGGTGGACCAGACGCTCGCTGACCTGCCCGTCCGAGGAGGCGCGCTCGGCCTGTACGGCCCGTGTGGTCTCGGACGCTCCGCGATGCTCCACTACGCGGCCGCACGAGCCAGCGAATCAGGGTTCGCTGTGCTTCGGGCAGCCGGTTCGTCGAACGAATCTGAGGTGGCATACGCCGCACTCAATCAAGTGCTACAACCGGTCTACCCCCACGTCGCGCGGCTGCCGCAGCGAGTCACAGACGCGCTGTACGGGGTTGTCGATCCGCCAGGTGGACCGTGCGCGCCCGAGGAGGTCGCGGTTTCGCTCGCCCGTGTGACCCAGAGGCTGAGCTCCCAGCGGCCCCTGCTCGTCTTGGTCGACGACGCGGAACTGACCGACGCGATGAGCACCGCGGTGTTGCTGAACCTGTTCTCGCGGCAGTGGCAGCCGGGTTGCTCGCTGATCGTGGCCGGGCAGGACCAAGCCCGTGCTGGCGGGTGGGAGACGATACCGGCGCACACTCTGCAGGCTTTGGCTCCCTCGTTGAGTCGAATCCTGGTGACGCGGTCCTACCCGGATCTCCCTCCGAGCTCGGTGGGTGCGGTGGTCTCGAGTTCGGGTGGGTACCCGCTCGTCTTGCGCGAGTTGGCGCTGGAGGCCAGCATCGACCCCTCCAGGTTCGCCCAAGCGGTCGCCGACGGTCAGCTGCCGGTCCCGGCACGGCTGAAGGAACGGTATGCCGCAGCATGCGCGGAGCTCTCCCCGCAGGGGAGGCATAGCCTGCTGATGGCTGCGCTGGCACCGCCCGGGCCAACTGGTCGCCTCCGCGCCGCCGGCGAGCTCATGGCAGCCGATCTCGAGGTCACGCGCCATGCAGGCGTGGTGACGGTCGCCGCCGATGGCGCGTTCACCTTCTGTCACGAAGTAGCTCGCCGCGTGATCATCGAGATGTCCGAGAGCGCAGAGCGCCGCACGGTCCACAGGTTGCTGGCGGAGAACGCGGAAGTCGACGAGCGAGCCCGCACATCCCACCGGGCCGCCGCAACATTGGCCCCTGACCCGGTGGTCGCGCATTCGGTCATGACGACCGCGGACGAGACGCTGGGTCAGGGAGATCCCAACCAGGCGATGCGCGGGTTCTTGCGCGCGGCCACGCTCGCGCCTACTGCGGACCAGCGAGGAGCACCGCTCGTTCGGGCCGCACACCTCGAGGCGTTTGTCATGGGACGTCTCGAGGAGGCCGATGCGCTGCTGCGCGGAGCAACGGGCCACGTCGAGGGCCGACCGGGGCTACGCGCCACCACGACCGACGTCATCTTGAGGGTCCTCCGGGTCGGCGATGTGGATACCTCCTACCGGCTGCTCACCGACGCCCTGACTCATGCCAGCGTGTCCGAGCTCGAGGACGAAGGTGCGGTGACCGACGCCTTCCAGGGGCTGCTGATGGTGTGTGGATGGGCGAGCCGGCCGGACTACGGCGAAGGGTGCCTGGACCTGATGCGCCGGTTTGGCGTCACCAACCCGGCGCTCACGTTGATGGCTTCGCTGTTTGCTGATCCGCTGACGAATGCTCGCGTCGTCGGCACAGAGATCCAGCGGAAGCTCGCGGCGCTGCCGGCAGAGCCTAATCCGTCCCAGGCGATGCACTTCGCCTCACTGGGGCTCGCCATCCCGCTGTCGGCGAAGATGCGGTCCGCGCTGGCCCGCTTTGTCCTCGAAGCCCGCGAAGGTGGACCGATGATGCCGGCAGCGGTGGCGGTGCGCGTGCTGTCGGTACACGCATTCCTCACCGGTGAGTGGGACGAGGCGACCCGGTTGGCGGATGACGCCGTGGAGATGAGCGAGACCGACGATCACGTGGTCCACGCCGTGGCCTCGCGGTTTGCGACCGCACTTGTCGCGGCCGGCCGCGGAGACGTGGAGCGATGCAACGCGACGTGTGCGCAGATGGCGACCTGGTCCGGTCCGCGCAACGTCGGCTACGTGCAACGGGCTGTCGCCCATGCTCGAACCCTCGCCGCTCTCGCTCGCTGTGACTATCGAGCGGCGAGTCACCACGTCCGGCCGTTCTTCGAGGCGCCCCTCGCGCCGGGAGACCTTCTCCACCTGCTGGACCCGGTCGAGGCAGCCGTGTTGAACGGTGACTACGAGCTGGCCGAACACGTCGTGGCCAGGTACCGGCGCGCGAAGGTCGAGGCGGCGTCGCCACATGCCGAGCTGCTGGTCGCAGGAGCACGAGCACTGCGCGCTGAGCCGTTCGACGAGGGGCTGTACGAGGAGGCGCTGGCGCTGCCCGCGGCTGCCGAGTTCTGGTTCGACCGGGCCCGCATCGAGCTGCGCTACGGGCAGCGACTGCGTCGGGTCCGTGAGACGTTGCCTGCTCGTCGGCACCTGGAGGTGGCGCTCGACCTGTTCGACGGCATGGGATCCACCCCGTGGGCCGAGCAGGCCCGAGCGGAGCTGCTGGCCACCAACCCGAGCAAGTTCAAGCCTGCGGGGTCCGCTCGGCCGGCGCTCACCGCACAGGAGGCGAGGGTCGCCGAACTGGCCGCCGAGGGGCTCTCCAACGCACAGATCGGCGAGCGCCTTCAGATCTCGGCGCGAACCGTGGGGGCGCACCTGCACCACGTGTTCGAGAAGCTGGGCGTCAAGAACCGCGCGATGCTGGCGGCTGCCCTGACGCGTCCCGGCATGTCGGACGCCACGCCAGGGCCGATGGGAAGCGGACAGCGAGAATGGCACGATGGCTGGCCGGGAGCCTGGTCCGGAGGCCGGCATCAGGATCGCGGCCGGCCTGAGTACGGCACCGAGGGCCAGGCATGAGCGACATGGGGCCGAGCGCGGCGCCCGCGGGCGGCGCGCTCATCGGGCGGACGCCGGAGGAGGCGCTGCTGCGTTCGTTCGTGTCCTCAGTCGGATCGGTGGGGGATTCCCTGGTCTTGGTGGGCGATGCCGGGGTGGGAAAGACCGCTTTGCTCCACGAGGCGGCCCGGCTTGCCGAACAGGCCGGGTTTGCGGTGCTGGGCACGACCGGGGTCGAGTTCGCCACCGGCGACCGGTTCGCCATGCTTGCGGGTCTGCTGCGGCCGCTGCTCTCCGGCCACACCCAGGTGGGGTCCCCGGCCCGGGACGCCCTTGGGGTGGCGCTGGGTCTGCGCTCCGGGCCGGTGACGCGCCGCGAACAGGTGCACGCGGCGGTCCTTGACCTGCTTCGGACCCAAGGGGCTCGGCGCCCGCTCCTGGTTGTTGTCGATGACGTGCACTGGCTCGACGCCGGAAGCGCGGAGGCTCTGGCCTACGCCGCGCGGCGGGCCGCTGGCAACCGGATCGGTGTCCTCGCCACTCGGCGGATCGGCTACGGAGGGCTGTTCGCGTTGGCGGGGCTACCTGAGCACGTGGTGCGCCCGCTGCGCCGGGCCGACGCTCACCAGCTGCTGGCGGCCCGCTACCCACAGATGCCGATGGATGTGCGGGACCGAGTGGTGCACGAGGCCGACGGGCTACCGCTGGCCCTGCTCGAGCTGCCACTGTCCTTGGGCAGCAGGCAGCGCGGTGGGCAGGCCCCGCTGCCGGCCGTCCTGCCGGTGGGACGGCGCCTGATGCACCTGTTCGGTGACCGGGTCACGGCGCTGTCGGCGCCGGCTCGGCGCCAGCTGCTGACCGCAGCGTTGCAGGGGTCGGGCGGTGACCTGCGGCACCTTCACCTGGCTTGCTCCGATGACGACCCGGAGCTGGCGGGACTGGGTGAGGCGGAGCGGGCGGGGCTGGTGCGGGTCGATGAGACATCGAACGCGGTGAGGTTCACCCATCCGCTGATACGAGCCACCGTGGTCGGACTGGCCAGCGAGGACGAGCGCCGCTCGGCTCACCGGGCGCTCGCTGCCGCATCCGGGGACGACCCGGACGCCGCGATGAGGCATCGGGTGCAGGCGGCCTCGGCGCCGGATGAGCCGCTGGCCGACGCCCTGGAGCAGTATGCGATCACGACGCTCAGCATGGGTGATGCCGCTGGAGCGATGGAGGCCCTGCAGACGGCCGCGGATCTCACCCCGAGCCGCGAGGGGCGTGCCAGGAGGCAAGTTCAGGCGGCGTTCATCGGCGCCGACGTCAATGGTGACCTGAACCGGGCGATCGAGCTGCTCAAAGACGCCGACAGCCTGCAACCGGAGATCACGGCGTCGCTGCCGGCCGCGGTCGCCGCCTCCTACGTCCTGCTCAACGGTGAGTGCGAGGTCGGCACCGCGCACCGGTTGCTGGCCGAAGCGCTGCGAGCCCACGCCGCCCAAGGGGCACAGGACAGCCGTGTACTGACCGACGCCATGCACAGCTTGCTGATGATGAGCTGGTTCGGTGGCCGCCGAGCGCTGTGGACACCGTTTCTGGAGGGCATGGACCGGTTCGGGGCCCACGTCGCCGAGGGCGTGGATGTGGTTCACCGCATGTTCGGCGACCCCGTCCACCAGGCTCTGGAGACGATTCCGCAGCTGGAGCAGATGTTGGAGACGGTCGCGCAGGAGCGTGATCCGGTCACCATCACCCGCGTGGCCCTTGCCGGGGTCTACACCGACCGGCTCGCCGGATGCCGCGAACCGCTGTGGCGCGTCATCCGGGACGGAAGGCAGGGCGGCGCGGTTGCGCTGGCGATCAACGCACTCGTCTCCAGCTGCGTCGACGACTGGCTGACCGGGCAGTGGGATGAGGCCGTGGAGCTCGCCGACGAGGGCCTGCGGATGTGTGAGGAGTACGGCTACCGCCGCTACTCGGTGATCCTCGGCGGCTACATCCGGCAACTGGTCCACGTGTGCCGTGGCGACACCACCGACGGCGCCGAGATCGCCGCCGAGATGTCACGGTGGGCGGCAAGCCGTGGCGCGGGCATGGCCATGACGTTCGCTCACCATCTCGAGACGCTGCGGGCGATCGTGCGGGAGGACTACGAGGAGGCGTACCGGCATCTGCGCGAGATCAGCGTCCCGGGGTCGTTGCCGCCGTACGCACCGCACGTGCTCTGGGTCCTCTTCGACACGGTGGAGACCTGTGTGCGCGTGGGACGGCCCGAGGAAGGTCGGCGCCACGTGGAGGCGATGGCCGCCGCGCAGGTGGGACGGATCTCGCCGCGGTTGGCGATGGTCAGCGCCGGCTGCGCAGCGCTGGTCGGTGCGGGGGATGACGCAGCAGTGGCGTACCAGGCTGCCCTGGGGGTGCCGGAAGGAGCACGTTGGCCGTTCGAGCGCGCACGGATCCAGCTCAGCTACGCCCAATGGCTGCATCGCCACCACGACCCCGGCGCGGCCCGCATCCACGCACGCGAAGCCCTCACAGCGTTCGAGTCCTTGGCCGCTCAGCCGTGGGTCCGCCGGTCGCAGCACCTGCTGCGCGCCAGCGGTGAGCGGGCCGTGGAGGTGCCGACCTCCAGCGACGGCGCCCTGAGCGAACGGGAGCTGAACGTGGCCCGGTTGGCCGCGGCGGGCATGACGAACCGGGAGATCGGCGAGCGTCTCTTCCTCTCGCACCGCACCATCGGCGCGATCCTCTACCGGGTCTTCCCCAAGCTCGGCGTCACCTCGCGGGCGCAGCTCACCGAGGCGCTGAAGAACGTCTCCGCCGCTGCCGAACCACCGACCGCCGACACCGTCGCCCCGGCCGACACCCGAGAGAGCAGTCATTCGGCGGATGCCTGAGTGCCCGGCCGGGCGCACGCTGCGAGGGCAGACCGAGGAGCACTGACTCGAGGAGGCGAGCACCAAGCCGTCGGGGCGACCACCAGACCGACGGGCGAGCCCCCCGATCCATGGTCAGGCACGGCGAGGAGAGCTCTCGACGGCAGCCGGCGACATGACAGGAGCGGGGATGAGGGCGGCCGGCCCGGCGAGAGCTGACTCGTCGACTGAGGTGCCGGCACCAGCGGCGCCGAGCCCGGACCGGCGGCTCCTGCCCGCCTGCCGAACGACGCTCGCGCGACGGAAGGACACCTGATGACCATGCCCAACGAGCTGGCCCCCGCCCCCGCAACCACCGAGCGGTCCCCGCTTCTCCTCCGGGCGAACCTGCTCGGGATCCCGTTCGGTCTCGCTGGTCTGGCGCAGTGCTGGGCGGCCTCCCGCACCGTGCTCGACAGTCCGCAGGGAATCATCGACGTCTGCTGGCTGTTGTCGGCGGCCGCCTGGGTGGTGGTGCTCGGGGCGCTCGTGCGGAACATGGCTGGGCAGCATCGCCTAGCCGCAGAGTTGCGCGACCCCGTCTTCGGCCCCTTCACCGCACTCGGTGTGATCCTTCCGGTGATGCTCGGTGTCGCACTCGCCGCCCACGTCCCCACGCTCGGCAAGACCGTCTACTTCGTCGGGCTCGCCCTCACCGTCACGGCGGGGTGCTGGATGAGCGCCTGGTGGATCATCGAGACCCTGAATGTGACCCACTGGCACCCCGGCTACTTCCTGCCGACGGTCGCCGGTGGGCTGATCGCAGCCAACGGTGCGGCGACACTCGGCTTCACCACACTCGCGCAGTTGATGTTCGGCTACGGGATGATCTGTTGGCTGGTGCTTGGCTCGATTGTGCTTGGCCGCCTGTTCCTCGGGCCGCCGCTACCGACGGCACTTCTCCCGACCCTGGCGATCGAAGTAGCTCCGCCGGCAGTCGCCGGTGCCGCCTGGCTGGCCATCAACGGGGAACAGCGCGACCTGCTGCTGACCGTCATCACGGGCTACGGCGTGCTGATGGTGGGCGTCCAGATCGGGCTCGTCTCCCAGTTCCGCCGCGTGCCGTTCGGTCCGGGGTGGTGGGCGCTGACCTTCTCCTACGCGGCGGTTGCGGCGTTCGGGATCCGCTGGCTGCCGCTGACCGACTTGCCCGATGCCGCGCAGACCGTCCTGGCTGTCATGGTCCTGGTGGTGGTTACCGTGGCCATCGTGGCGCTCGCAGTCCGCTCCTTGGCCGGGGTCTGGAACGGCACCTTCCTGCCGCGCGAACCGGTCAGAGACCAGAGCTGATTCACCCCACCCGGACGCGCTCGTGAGGCGGCGCCGCAGGTACCCGGGACGCCCGACGCCGCGGCGCGGCTCGGATGATCACCGAGCGATCACCGGTTCAGCAGGCTCCTCCAGGTGGCCGGGACCCGACCGGCGGGTCCGGGCGCAGGCTGGCTCTCGGGATGAGCGGAGGGCGCCGCAAGGTGCGGGCCGCGAAACATCCGGTTGCTCGAGAAGTCGAAGAACCAGTCCTCGCCGGGCTCGAAGCTCTGAATGACCGAGTGGCCGGTGGTGGTGAAATGCCCGCGAGCGTGCTGAGCGGGTGAGGAGTCGCAGCAGCCGACGTGCCCGCACACCGCGCAACGGCGCAGATGGAACCACCAGCCAGGCGGCTGCGCAGCCTCGCAGTCGGCGCACCCCTCGCCGGACGGAACGGCAAAGACATCGATCCCATCCGGCGCCAAGGGCGAGTACTCGTCGTCAGCACCCGATCCGGTCATTGCGTCCTCCCTATCCTTTCCGGTCGCGATTCGAGACCGCTCGGCCCACGCTTGGTGCGCGGGACTGAGAGGCATCGGCGACAGTCTCGCGGGTCTGTGGCCCCGCCCGCATCGGACATCCGACTGCGCACAGGACTGAGCCGAGCAGCGCCACAGCACCCAGCCGGGCCGCACGTCGGGCGCCGAGTCAGGCCCCCGAGGGCCGGCGGCCCTCGACGAGCGGGTGCAGTCACCTGACCGATTCTTCGACGCCGACCGCCGCGCGAATCTGAGCAATGTTCGTGCCGGCCGCTCGCACGACCGGGACAGGCACGCGGGAAGGACTACGAGGTGGACACGGACGACTCCGGGCGACGACCGGTCATCCTGACCGTCGACGACGATCCGCAGGTGTCGCGGTCGGTAGCCCGCGACCTGCGGCGTCGCTACGGCGAGCAGTACCGGGTGATGCGAGCGGAGTCGGGCGACGAAGCGCTGATGGCACTGCGCGCGCTGGCCGTCCGCGGCGACCCGGTGGCCCTGCTGCTGGCGGACTACCGGATGCCGGCGATGTCGGGGATAGCGTTCCTCGAGCAGGCGCTGAAGCTGTACCCGAAGGCGCGCCGGGTGCTGTTGACCGCGTACGCCGACACCGAGGCGGCCATCGACGCGGTCAACGTCGTCGACCTGGACCACTACCTGCTCAAGCCCTGGCACCCGCCCGAGGAGCTGCTGTACCCGGTGCTCGACGACCTGCTCGACCAGTGGGTCGACGCCCGACCAGCGCAGCTGGCCGAGCTGCAGGTGGTGGGGCACCGCTGGTCGGCGGCGACGGCGAGCGTGCGCAGCTTCCTTGTCCGCGCCCAGGCCTCCTACGCCTGGTTCCCGATCGACGAACCGGCCGGCGAGCGGCTCGCTGCGGCAGCGGGTCTCGACCCCGCCCGGCTGCCGGCCGTCATCACCGCCACTGGAGAGGTGCTCGTCGAACCGACCGAGGCCGACCTCGCCCGTTGCCTGGGCCTGGCGACGGCGCCGGCCAACACGGACTACGACCTCATCATCGCCGGCGCCGGACCGGCCGGTCTGGCCGCCGCAGTCTACGGCGCCTCAGAGGGGCTGAGGACGCTGCTCGTGGAGCGGTCCACCGCCGGCGGTCAGGCCGGGCAGAGCTCCCGCATCGAGAACTACCTCGGCTTTCCGGACGGGGTCACCGGCGCGCAGCTGACCGAGCGGGCCCGGCGGCAGGCGGGGAAGTTCGGCGTCGAGATGGTGACCACCCGAGCGGTCACTGGTCTGGAGAGCCGCGGCGCCGCCCACACCGTCTCCTTCGCCGACGGCACCTCGGTGGCCGCGCACGCGGTCGTGCTCGCCACCGGGGTCTCCTACACCACCCTCGACATCCCCGGCGTGGACGAGCTGACCGGCCTGGGCGTCTTCTACGGAGCCAGCCCCCAGCAGGCCGAGGAATGTGCTGGACACGACGTCTTCATCGTCGGTGGCGCGAACTCCGCCGGCCAGGCGGCGGTCCACTTCGCCCGCCGGGCCCGGTCGGTCACCATGCTGGTGCGCGGGCCCACCTTGGCCGCGTCCATGTCGCAGTACCTGATCGACCGGATCGCCGGCACCGCCAACATCGCGGTGCGGACCAGCACCGAGGTCGTCGCAGCGTCGGGCGCCACGCACCTGGAGCAGCTCACCCTCACCGTCCGGCGCGCTGCTGTCACCGAGAGGGTGCCGGCGCAGTGGCTCTTCCTGTTCATCGGCGCTCAGCCCCGCACCGACTGGCTCGGCCCCGAGGTCTGCCGCGACGGGCACGGGTTCATCGTCACCGGACCCGACCTCATCGACCACCCCAACCTCGAGCGGAGCTGGCCGCTGACCCGAGCGCCCTACCACCTGGAGTCCAGCGTGCCCGGGGTGTTCGCCGCCGGTGACGCCCGCGCGAACTCCGGCAAACGCGTCGCGTCCGCCGTCGGTGAAGGCGCCATGGCCGTCATGCTCATCCACCGCTACCTGGAGCAGTCGTGACCGCCGAACGCTGCCGCCCCGAGGAACTGGCCGGCCTGTTCCTGTTCGAGCATCTCACCGGTGAGCAGCTCGACTGGCTGGCGGCCGAAGGCACCTGTCGCACCGTGGAGCCGGGCCTGCTGTGCCGGCAGGGCGACCCCGCGGAGTGGCTCTACGTGCTCCTCGCCGGCGAGGTCGCGATCACGACCGGCACCGGCGCGACCGAGGTCGAGACCGGACGGACCGACCACCCCGGAACCTACGGCGGCGCCATTCAGGCCTACCTCGAGGACCGACGCGCACAGGTGTACCCGCACTCGGTGCGGGTGAACTCGCGTTCGCGCTTCTTCTGCCTTCCGGCCCGGGCGTTCGCCACCTTCATGCGGCGTTGGTTCCCGATGGCCGTGCATCTGCTCGGTGGGCTCAGCACCGGAACCGAGCTGCGGCACGAGGCGATCGCGCACCGCGAGCACCTGGTCGCGCTCGGCTCGCTGGCCGCCGGACTCACCCACGAGCTCAACAACCCGGCCGCGGCCGCCACCCGGGCCGTCGCGGCGTTGCGCAACCGGCTGTGGCGCACCCGCGAGAAGCTCGCCGTGCTCGCCGACGGCCACTACTCCGGAGACGACCTGCGCACCCTCGTCCAGCTCGAGGACGTCGCGATCGCCTGCGTCGCGAGCGCGCCCCACCTCGGCTCCCTCGAGGCCGCCGACGCCCAGGAGGAGCTGTTCCAGTGGTTCGAGGCCTACGAGATCGCCGACGGCTGGGACCTCGCCCCGACCTTCGTGCAAGCCGGCCTAGGTCTGGACTTCGTGAACCGGGTCGCGCACGGCATCGACACCCGACTCCTCGACGACGCCCTTCGATGGTTGAACTACACGGTCGAGACCGAGCTGCTGATGCGCGAGATCGAGGACTCCACCGCCCGGATCTCCGCGCTCGTCGCCGACGCTCGTCAGTACAGCCGGCTCGGCCGCGGATCCGCCGAGCCGGTCAACGTGCATCAGCTGCTTGATGCGACGTTGACGATGTTCGCAGACCGCCTCGCCGACATCTCCGTCGTGAAGGCCTACGACCCGGCGCTGCCCGCCGTCGCGGGGTATGTGCAAGAGCTGAACCAGGTGTGGACGAATCTGATCGACAACGCGATCTTCGCGATGTCCGGTCGCGGTGTCCTGACCGTGACCACGCTCGCCCAGGACGACCGGGTGCTCATCACCGTCCAGGACTCGGGGGTCGGAATCCCCGAGGGACAGCAGCAACGCATCTTCGACCCGTTCTTCACTACCAAGCCGTTCGGTCAGGGGAGCGGCCTCGGTCTCGACGTCGCTTGCCGGATCGTGGTGCACCGTCATCACGGTGACCTGACGGTGACCTCGCGTCCAGGGAGGACGGCGTTCCTCGTCCGCCTGCCCCTCGAGCAGCCGACCAGCGTCAGCGCCGACGACGAGGATGGAGAAGGCTAGGGGGCCGACGAACCCCGGCGGCGGCCTCGGAGCGGATGCAGGCGCTCACTGCCAGTAGTTCTCCACCACGGACTCGGACCGAGCGGTGGCGTCGTTCGGGTCCTCGCCGTACTCGCGGCGCGCCCGCCGCTGACGCAGCAGGTCCCAACACTGGTCGAGCTCGACCTCGGCGGCCTTCAGCTCCGCCGTCTCCGCCTCGGCGGTCAACCCACCGGTCTCGCGGCTGGCTCGCAGGTGGTGCTCGCGGGCGATGAGTGTGGATATTCGGTCCAAGATGTTGTCGTCGTCCATGGCGCGTGCCTCACCCTTCGCTGGTTGCGGTTGGACTCGATACCCAGGGGGCCGTCGGTGCCGCCGAGCGCCGCAGCTTGGCGTTCTCCTGCTCGAGCTCCTTGAGGCGCCGCTGGAGCGGTGCCATGGCCGACTCGAACTCCTCGGCGGTGTACCGCGGCGTGATGTGTTGCGGGCAGTTCCAGTCGAATGCACTGATCCGGACGCGCACCTCGCGTTCGACCCGCGCCGGGTAGTGCGCAGGCGTGATCGCGCGGGCCGCGGCGGGGTCGTGCAGGACGTCGCGGACCTGGGCTACGCCGAAGATCTTCAGCCGGGCCTGACGGGCGTAGTCCAGGAAGATCATCGCCACCCGCGACTCGCCGTCGAGGTTGCCGGTGGTGACGTACTGCCGGTTGCCGCGAAAGTCCGGCCACGCGAGCGTGTGCTCGTCGGGTGTGGTGACGAAGCCGGCCGGGCCGCCTCGGAACTGGACGTAGGGCCAGCCGCTCTGCGACACCGTGGCGAGATAGAACCCGTCCTGCTCGGCGATGAAGGCGCGCTCGGCCTCACCCAACGGGTCATGCGGCATCCGTGCACGCACCGGCGTCCCGAAGTGCGGTGGGTCGATCGTCGGGCCGTCGTCCGCCCCCGTGACCTGGTGGAGGCGGTCTTGTGCTGCCCGGCTGCCGTACTGGACCTGCGCATCGCGGACGGCCGAGGTGAAGGCGATGGCGTAGTAGTCGCGGCTCATCAGATTCCTCTCGGGTCAGCGGCGGGGTCTGGCTGGGGCTGCTCTCCGGCCGAGTGTGGGCCAACCGGGTGGTCGACGCCATCGGCTAGGTGACTGCATCGCCCGGCCAGCGGCAGACCGCCGGGCTGGCACACATGTGGCGGCGGGCGGCGGCTCCCGCACAGTCATGTGACGGATGCGGCGTCCCGGAGCCGGGAGTGCGATGCCGTTGACCCTGCTCGTGCCGATTCGAGCCGTCCACGTCGGACGGCTCCCGAAGGGAGAATCATGAGCGCCAACCGCCACGAACAGCAGAGCACCGACCAGCTCGCCGGCACCCTGCAACGCACCGAGCTGCAGCGCAGCGACTCCTCCATCCCCGGGCGGGAGATCGTCCAGGTCCTCACCGTCATCCCCGAAGGTGTGCAGTCCGGGTGGCACACCCACCCCGGGGAGGAGGTCGGGTTCATCCTCGCGGGAACGGTCCGGATGGAGATCGCAGACAGGCCCACGATCACGCTGCACGCGGGCGAGGGCTTCCTCATCCCACCACGCACGCCGCACAACGCCGTCGACCTCGGCCCCGGTGCAGGGGAGATGCTCTCGACCTACATCGTCGAGTCCGGTCAGCCGGTCGCAACCCTCGTCGAGTAGCGCAGCCGTTCCCCGAGCCGACGCCTCGCCCTGATGATCCGGCGCGATTCGACGTGGCACCCGTTTCGAACCTTCTTGACAAGCGGTGGAACGGCCTGTCGCTCAGCGTCCTGTTCACCGGACCTGCCGGGTACGCCGAGCTGAAGCGTTCGTTGCCCGGCATCAGCGACTCGATGCTGTCCGACCGGTTCGCAGAGCTCACCGAGGCAGGGCTCTGCGAACGCGCGGTCAGCTCCGAGCCACCGGTCGCCGTGACCGACCGGCTGACCGCGTCCTGTGACGCACGTGGGCCGACCTCCGAGGCCTTGACCGCCTGGGCCGAGCGGAACCTGCCGGACTCGCCCGCGACCTGCCGACCTCGCAGTCGATCAGCCGATGCTCGCGGTTTCGCAGGCCGCGACGCTGCGAGGGAATCGACTCGCTGACGCGAAGTGGCTGCCCGCCTCGGTCCCCGCGGCCAGCAGCCTCGCCTGAGCCTCAAGGAGAACGCATGAACACGAACGTCATCCTCATCCACGGCGCCTTCGCCGACTCCGCGAGCTGGGATGGTGTCATCCCCAAGCTCCGGGGAGCCGGGCACCGCGTCATCGCCTGGGCGAACCCGCTGCGCAGCGTAGCCGGCGACGCGGCAGCGCTCACCTCCCTGGTGCGCAGCCTGGACGGTCCCGTCCTGCTCGTCGGCCACTCCTACGGCGGCGCGGTCATGACGAATGTCCCGCCCGACGCCGGTGACGTCGTCGGGCTCGTCTACGTCGCCGGGTTCGCGCTCGCGGAGAACGAGAGCGCGGGTGAGGCGGCCTCCCTCGCGCCAGGCAGCACCCTGGCCGAGACCCTGCAGCCGGTTCCCTTGACCGACGGCGGCGTCGACATGTACATCCTCCAGGACCGCTACCACGCCCAGTTCGCCGCCGACCTCTCACCGGACCAGGCGGCCCTCATGGCGGTGACGCAGCGTCCGATCACCGAGGCGGCCCTCTCGGAGCCATCGGGCGCGACGCCGTTGTGGCGGTCGGTACCGAGCTGGTTCGTCTTCGGCGAGCTGGACCGCAACATCCCGGCCGGCGCTCACCACGTGATGGCCGAGCGAGCGAACTCCCAACACACCCTCGAGGTTCCCGGGGCCTCGCACGTCGTGGGGATCTCCCACCCCAACGACATCGTCCAGATGGTCACCGAGGCCGCCAAGCCCTCGGTCGATGCCTGAGCGCGGCAAGTCGCGCGCCCACGTCGAGACCTCTCCACATCAGCTCTTCGAAAGGAAAGACCGATGGTCCCCGTCCACCACCGCACCGTCGACATCGACGGCCTCAACGTCTTCTACCGCGAAGCCGGCGACCCGCGCGCACCCACCTTCGTGCTCCTGCACGGCTTCCCGACCAGCTCGCGCATGTTTCGCAACCTGATGCCGCTGCTGGCCGACACCTACCACGTCGTCGCTCCTGACCACATCGGGTTTGGGGAGTCGGCCATGCCGTCGGTCGACGAGTTCCCCTACACCTTCGACGCCCTGGCTGACGTGACCTCGAAGCTGCTGGCCACGCTGCAGATCGAGAGGTTCGCCATGTACGTCCACGACTACGGCGCACCCATCGGCTGGCGCCTGGCGCTCGCCGACCCAGGCCGCGTCACCGCCATCGTCACCCAGAGCGGCAACGGGTACGAGGCCGGCTTCGTCGAGGAGTTCTGGGAGCCGATCTGGGCCTGGGCGAAGAACCCCGGCCCCGACACCGAACCCGGCGTGCGGTTCCTGGTCAGCGCCGAGGCCACGAAGTGGCAATACCTGCACGGTGTCCACGAACCCGACCTGGTCAATCCCGACTGCTGGGTCGTCGACCAGGCCTATCTGGACCGGCCGGGCAACGACAAGGTGCAGCTGCAGCTGTTCCACGACTACATCAACAACATCGACGGCTACCCGGCGCTGCACGAGTACTTCCGCAACACGCAGGTGCCGCTGCTGGCGGTCTGGGGCGCCAACGACCAGATCTTCGGCGCCCCCGGAGCTCCGGCGTTCAAGGACGACCTCCCGAACGCGGAGATCCACCTCCTCAACGCCGGCCACTTCGCGCTGGAGAGCCAGCTGGACACCATCTCCAGCTACATCCGCGGGTTCCTCGGCGCCCACACCTGACCGGGGCGTCCCCGCCATCCGTGCGCGCCACCCCGGCCCTCCGCGGCGCGCACGGAGGCGACTACCCCGGCAGCAGCCAGCCCACACGAGCCGGACACGAGCCGGAGACGAGCCCGAGACGAGGGCAGAGGATGCCCGACGAGGACACCACAGCCGACCGACCTGCTTCCACGCAGGCAGCAGAGCAGGAGCCCGGGCAGCCAGATGGGCGGCCACACGGGCACGCATCCGGAGCCGGTCGCCCACGAGCCCGCGTCCGACTCGACCTGATGGGGGTGCCGCTGGGGTTCGCGGCGGTCGCGCAGTGCTGGTCCGCGTCGCGCCAGGTACTCCCCGGGCTGCCGGTGTGGTCGGTGAACGCCTGGTGGCTCAGCTCAGCCGTGCTCGCCGCCCTCATCGCAGGCGGGTGCGTCGCGGACGTTCGCCGGTGCAGCAGCCTGGGCGCCGAGGCGCGTGACCCGATCTTGGGACCGTTCGTGGCGCTCACGCCGATCTTGTTGATGGTGTACGGACCGGCCCTCGGCGCCCACGCCGAGCAGGCCGGTCGGGCGGTCTTCCTCGTCGGGCTGGTGTCCCTGGCGGCGCTGGGGTCGTGGTTCAGCGGGTGGTGGATCGTCGGCGGGGTACGGCTCGAACGCTGGCATCCGGGCTACCTGCTGCCGACCGCGATCGGCGGGCTGGTCGCCGCGGGCAGCGGTGCGCTGCTCGGCTACCGCACCCTCGCAGTCCTCGCCTACGGCTGGGGCCTTCTCAGCTGGGTCGCGATCGTCGCCATCGTGCTGGCCCGGTTGACCCTCGCAGCTCCGCTGCCGGCCGCGCTGACGCCGAGCCTGGCCATCCTCGCCGCGCCGCCGGCCGCCGCGGCCGACGCCTGGCTGCTCCTGGGCGGTGACCCGCGCGGGCTCGTCGTGGGCGCTCTGGCCGGCTACCTCAGCTTGATGGTGGGCGTGCAGTTGTGCCTGGTTCCGGTGTTCGGCCGGACGCCGTTCGGCGCCGGCTGGTGGGCGCTGGTCGTGTCCTACTCAGCAGGGGCCGCCTTCGCGCTGGACTGGCTCGCCCGCTCCGCAGCGCCGCCGCCCGCGCAGCACGCAGGCGCCGTCGCCGTCCTCGTAGCGGTGAGCGCCGGCATCACCGTGCTTGCTGTCAGGTCGACCGTGGCCGTGCTCCCTCTGGCCGTTGCGGCGGTGTCTGGACAACGCACCGGCCGGTCGGCTGCGCTGTGGGGGAGAGGACGAATGCTCACGACGAGGGCGGGCAGTGGCCGCCCGGAGACGGAGTCTCGATGGTCTCGCTGGTATCGCTGAACGTCGGCCTGCCGAAGCCCGTCGACTGGTCCGGTCGGACCGTACGCACCGGAGTGTGGAAGGAACCGGTGGAGGGACGTCGCCTGGTGCGGCGGCTCAACATCGAGGGCGACGGGCAGGGTGACCTTGCCGGTCACGGCGGCGAGCAACGCGCGGTGCTGGTCTACCAGTCCCACTCCTACCGCCACTGGGAGAAGCACTTCGAAGTCGATCACCTGCCGCCGGGCACGTTCGGTGAGAACTTCACTGTCGACGGACTGCCCGACGACGAGGTCTGCATCGGCGACCGGTACGCGATCGGGGAGGCCCAGTTCGAGGTCACCCAGCCGCGGGTGACGTGCTTCCGCGTCGGGATGCGGCTCGGTCAACCACAGCTGCCGGCGCTTCTGGTCGCTCACCGCCGCCCGGGCTTCTACCTGCGGGTTCTGCAAGAGGGGCACGTCGCCGCCGGCGACGAGATCACGCTGCTGGAACGGGGACGGCACCAGCTGAGCGTGGCCACCGTCGACGCCCTGCTGTACCTGCCGAACCCGGATCTGGAGCTGGTGAAGCTCGCAGCCGATATCCCGGCACTCAGCCCCGGCTGGCTCGGGTCGTTCCGCGACATGCTCGAGGCCGGGCCCGGTGCCCGCTCACCGGGCGGCGTGCCGGCCGGCACCCGGTCCGCCTGGCCCGGCTTCCGCAAGCTCGTCGTCCGAGACGTCGTGCACGAGTCCCCGCTCGTCTCCTCGTTCTACCTCGCCGCAGTCGACGGGGCGCCCCTCCCGCCGGCGAAACCTGGCCAGTACCTGACGCTCCGGGTCACCGGCGCCGGCGATCCAGCGCCGGTACGCAGCTACTCACTCTCGGCAGTCATGGCAGCGGGCAACGATTCCGGCCCCTCGACAGGTGGGGGGCCCACCTATCGGATCAGCGTCAAGCGGGAGTCTGCCGGCCAGGTCAGCAGCTACCTGCACGACCAGCTCCTCCGTGGGGACGAGATCGAGGTCGCGGCACCGCGAGGCGAGTTCGTGCTCGACGACAGCCCCGACCCGGTCGTGCTGATCTCAGCCGGCATCGGCGCGACGCCCGTCCTGGCCATGCTGCATGAGCTGGCTGAGACCGGCACCAGTCGCGACGTCTGGTGGATTCACGCCACCCAGACCCGTGACACCCTCGCGTTCGCCGGCGAGGTCGAGAAGCTGCTCGCGCTGCTGCCCACAGCCAGGTCCAGGTTCTTTCTCAGTGACGACCAGCCGCCGCTGCCGCCAGGACTCGAGGCGGGCCGCCTGTCCACCGACGTGGTCGCGGCCCTGGGGCTGCCGAGGAACGCATCGGTCTACCTGTGCGGACCCACACCGTTCATGGACCAGATGACCGACGCGCTGGTTGCCGCCGGTCTGGGACCGGGCAAGATCCGCACCGAACGGTTCGGGTCGGTTTCGTCGATCAACCCCGGCGTCGTCGCGGCGCCCGCACGCCCGGCCCATCAGCCGCCCGGCGCCCCCGGCACCGGCCCGGCGGTCACCTTCGCGCGGACCGGGCTGACGACGCGCTGGTCCGCGGGGTTTGCGAGCGTGCTGGAGCTTGCGGAGGCGTGCGATGTGCCCACCCGATGGTCGTGCCGCAGCGGCGTGTGCCACACCTGCGTCACATCTCTGATGTCCGGAGCCGTCGACTACACCACAGAACCGCTGGAGCCGCCCGGGCCCGACGAGGCTCTGATCTGCATCAGCCGACCACGCGACGACATGGTCCTCGACCTGTGAGCCGACACCGGAGCCTCGCGGCTTGCCGACGACTCGGCCCCCTTCGCTCAGCCGACAATGCACCCCTCAGGAGGTCGCCACGAGAAGCAACAGGGCACCACTACGCCACTGGAGGTTCCCGCTCTGCACCGGCCGCCGCCCACTCCCAGGTCCTCTCCGCCGAGGGGGCCGGACGGTCGCCCGGACCCATCCCGAACATCGCCCGGTACACGCCTCGACGAGGAACGTGTACCGCCTACACCCCGACCAGGACACCGCCGCCGACGCCCCGGCCGCATCCTGCGCACCGACGCCGGCCCGGGACCCCCATGACCCGCTCATGCAGGACCTCGTCGCGAGCTCACCACGCAGCGAGGAGCTCCGGGAGTCCGCGGGGCACAGGAGCGCGCGTCCCGGGCAAAAGAAGAACCGCAGGTCGTCTGACCTGCGGTTTCTCTGGTGGGCGATACTGGGTTTGAACCAGTGACCTCTTCCGTGTCAAGGAAGCGCGCTACCACTGCGCCAATCGCCCGTTGAGCAACAACGATCCCACAGGTGGGACCGATGTCGTTCGAGGTGGAGACGGGATTTGAACCCGTGTAGACGGATTTGCAGTCCGTTGCCTCGCCTCTCGGCCACTCCACCGTGGAGGCCAAACCGTGAGAGAGACCTCTCCGAGCGGACGACGAGGCTCGAACTCGCGACCTCAACCTTGGCAAGGTTGCGCTCTACCAACTGAGCTACGTCCGCTTGTCTCTCCGCTTCCCGGTTCCCCGGGCCGCGGCGACGTGAGAACAGTAGCCGATGCCTGTGGGGGTGCAAAATCGACCCCCCGTGGGCGTGTTCGGGCCCAGTTCGGGGGTGCTTCCGGCTCCTAGAGTGAGCCCCATGCGTGCGTGGATCAACGGTGAGCTGCTGTCCGACCCGAGCGCCCCGGCGGTGGGGGTGACCGACCACGGGTTCACCGTGGGCGACGGGGTGTTCGAGGCGATCAAGGTCGTGGACGGGCTGCCGTTCGCGCTGACCCGCCACCTCGAGCGGCTCGCGCGTTCCGCGGCCGGCCTCGGCCTGCCCGAGCCCGACGACGACGCCGTACGCCGTGGGGTCGCGGCCGTCCTCGACGGCCAGGAGCTCCCGCTGGGGCGGATCCGGATCACCTACACGGGCGGACCGGCGCCGCTGGGGTCCGGTCGGGGCGACGAGCCGCCGACCCTGGTGGTGGTCGCGGACGCGATGGCGACCTGGCCGGCCACGACCCGGGTGGCCACCGTGCCCTGGCCCCGCAACGAGCGCGGCGCACTCGCCGGCCTGAAGACCACGTCGTACGCCGAGAACGTGGTCGCCCTCGCCGAGGCGCAGCGACGCGGCGCCACTGAGGCCGTCTTCGCCAACCTGGCCGGCCACCTGTGCGAGGGCACCGGCTCCAACGTCTTCTACGTGGTGGACGGCCAGCTGCGCACGCCCACGCTGGCCAGCGGGTGCCTGGCCGGCGTGACCCGTGCGCTGGTGCTGGACTGGTACGGCGGCGTCGAGGTGGACGAGCCGATCGAGGTGGTGCGACGGGCGAGCGAGGTCTTCCTGGTCTCGACCACGCGCGACGTGCAGGGCGTGTCCGCCTGGGACGACCTGGAGCTGCCCGCTCCCGGACCGGTCACCGCGGAAGCGGCGGCCGTGTGGTCGAAGCGCGAGTCGGAGCTACTCGGTCTCTGAGGTCGACGGTTAGGCCGGCGGCTGCGCCAACAGGCCCGCCACCAGGGCGTCCAGGTCGAGGTGCTGGCTCTCGGTGCCGGCCGGCACGGCCGCGAGGGTGCGGGTGAGGAAGCGGTAGACCTCGTGGGTGTGGGCCTGGGCGATCAGCTGGCCGCCGGGGGAGCGGAACTCCAGGACCACCACCGCCCGACCCTCCTCGTCGATGCTCGGCCACATCTCCAGGTCACCCTGGCCGGCCGGGTCGGTGAGTGCGCGGAGCAGGGTGTCGCGGCACATCGCCCAGCGGACGTCGCCCTGGGACGAGGGGAACGTGATCCACACGGCGTACGGGTCGGAGGGGTCGTACCCGAAGCTCGCCTTCAGCTCGATGCCCCGCCCGCGGGCGTCGACACACTGCAAGGTCAGCTCCTGGGAGAGCGTCCGAGACATTGGCTGCTGGGTCACGTCGGCTCTCGCCCCGTCCTTGATCACGCGACCGGCCCCCGTGACCGGTCTTGACCCCAAGACGGTGCACCCGCGGGGGCGTGACGCAACAGGGACCAAGGACCCGGAATGTGAGCGGACGCAAGTGATGCGCTAAAGTCTGCGACCGCACCTCGGGCCCGCCCGCACGGTGCGAGCTGGGGCGATTGGCGCAGTGGTAGCGCGCTTCGTTCACACCGAAGAGGTCACTGGTTCGAACCCAGTATCGCCCACCAGCAGAGACAGCCCCTCACCCGCGGACCCGCAGGTGAGGGGCTGTTTCACTCTGACCCGTGATCGCCTTCGGTTCGGGCCCGGGGCTGGGTCACTCGGCCTCGGAGCCCGGCAGGGCCGCGCCGGGCACCTCGCCGGGCAGGTAGATCTTCGGGTCGCCCGGGTAGGGCAGGTCCCAGTGGTGGGCGTCGTACCAGGTGAAGCGGTTCATCTGCTCGGGGTTGGCGAAGTCGGGTCGGGCCCGGTTCCCGCTGAGGTGCTGCTTGTCGGCCCACCGCTCCCAGGCCGCGGCGTAGGAGACGTACGCCGCCGGCGTGGGCGCCGCCTTGGCCGCCGGGCCGCCGTTGGCAGGTGTGTCGAGCCCGCACGCCGGAGGGGTGGCGATGTTCTCGGTGAGCGGGATCCGGTTCGGCTTCGCCGTGAAGGGCGTGTCGTCCGGCTTCCCCTGGAAGGCGTCGAACATCGGGGTCGCCGCGGCGACCTTCTGGTTGAGCGGCTCGGCGCCGAGGATCTGCTCGATGGTGCGGACCATCGAGATCTGCGAGTAGTACGTCGAGACGGTCCTGCCGTGCGCGGCCCAGGGGCTGATGACCTGGATCGGGGCCCGGTGACCGTCGACGTGGTCGACCCCGTTCTGGCTGTCGTCCTCGACCACGAAGATCGCCGAGCTCTTCCAGTACTTGCTGTGCGAGATCGTGTCGACGACCTTGCCGACGGCGAGGTCACCGCTGGCGACCTCCGCGCGCGCGGACACCGGGCCACCGGTGTGGTCGTCGGAGAGCCACATCATGTTGAAGTCGGCCGGGCCCTGCTGCTCGAACTCCTGCTTCCAGATCTCGTAGCGGTACAGGTCCGGGATGGTCAGGTCGAACGGCGGGGACAGCGGATTGGTGATCGCGTTCAGCGACGGGATCACCGAGCCGTAGTTCCCCTTGAGCTCCGGAGAGGTCAGCTGGGCCGGATCGCCGCCTTCCTCGACGCTCTTGACGGCGCAGTAGTACTGCTGCCATGTGCCGGCCGGCTTGCCCTCGGTGTAGATGAACTCGCCGTAGTTCCTGGCCGTGTGGCCGGCCGCCTGGACGGCGGTCCACAGGAACCCGGAGCGCTGGTGACCGAGCACGTCCTCCTCGGTGTCGTAGCTGCGGGCGTACTCGCCCGCGCTGGACTCGGTGTACTCGGGATCGTCGGCCTGCATGATCCAGTTGTGGCCCTCGGCGGAGTTGGTGCCGATGTCGTAGGTGTTGTCGTAGAGGCCGAACTGGCGGGACAGCGCGTGGAGGTTTGGGGTGACCTGCTCGCCGAACTGGGCCAGCGACGGGTCGCCGTTGCCCTCGGGCATGTCGCCGTGGACCTGGTCGTAGGTCCGGTTCTCCTTGACGATCATGAAGACGTGCTTGATCGTCGACGGGTCACCGATGCGCTTGGGCACCGGGACAGGCCTGGCCCGGCTGCCACTGGCGTGCTTGACGTCGGTGCCCGCGTCGCCCCAGCCGTTCTGGGCGAAGACCGTCGGGGTGTGGTCGTCCCTGATCGCCGCGTCGGAGGGAAGCGTGAAACGGGTCAGCGAGGCCGTCGTGCCGTGCGTGCCGTGACCGGTCGCCGGTGTCGTGCCGTAGCCCTGCTTGGAGGTGATCAGCGGACCGCGGGCGTCGATGCCGCGCCGGTTGACCACGACGAGCTGGTCGTCGACGGGGAAGACGTCCTCGGGGTAGTAGTCGGTGGGGAGGAGGCCGACGTAGCTGACCGGGTCGAGGGCGTTCTCCCCGAGCCGGTAGACCGCCACGGCGTTGGCGCGACCGAGGCTGACGAGCAGGCGGCCGTCCTGGACGGTGACGGCGTCGGGTGCGTACCCGACCTTCGAGCCGTGCCACGGCTGGGTCGCGATCGTCTGGACGACCTCGTCCGTCGCGGTGTCGACCACGGACACCGTGTCGTCGTTGGTGTTGGCGACGTAGAGCACGCCGTCCTCGGCGTGCATCGCGGTCGGGTGCAGGCCGACCTCGACCTCGCCCACCGGGGCGGTGACGTCGGCGGTGTCGATGGTGCTGAGCACGCCCGTCGTCGAGGTGCCGCGCACCGGATCGGCCGGGACGGCGGTGCCGTAGGAGTCCATGGTGGTCTCGCCCGAGCGCGCCCTGCGGCCGCCCTCGTCGCTCACGTAGAGCTTCGTGCCGACGAAGGTCAGCTGGCGCGGCGCCACGCCCACGTCCCAGGTGCGCTCGACGGTGCCGGCAGCCGGGTCGATCGCGACGACACTGTTCTGGCCGTTCACGGCGGCGTACAGGGTCGAGCCGTCCGGGGAGTACGCCAGGCCGGCAGTCAGCGCCTGCTGGTCGCCCACGGTGGGGATCGTGACCCTGGTGCCCGGCCCCAGGGTGCCGTCGGCGTTGACCGGGAACCGGGTCAGCCCGGTCGCGTTCGGCATCCAGAGGAACTTGCCGTCGGGGGAGTAGAGCGGGCTCTCCTGGCCGACGGTGTTGTCCGACAGGCGCATGTCGACGCCGGAGGCGGTCCCGCCGCGCCACACCAGCCGGTACGACGCCAGGTCGAAGACCTGGAGCGACACGGAACGGTCCGTCGAGGTGGCCGCCAGGAACCGGCCGTCGGGGCTGACGGTGGAGCCCATGAACTTGCCGTACGGCGTCATCAGTCGATCACCCAGCGGCTTCAGGGCCTGGTTCGAGGAGATCTGCAGGCCGCCGGCGTACTCCGTGCCGACCTGGTGCTCACCGAACCCGACGGTCGTGCCGTAGGCGACGCCTCCGGTGACCGCGAGGGCCAACCCGCCGGCGATGACGACCGGCAGCTTCCGGGACAAGCGCCGACGAGCGGGCTTCACGCGGTTGCGCGTCACACTCATTGCGTTCCTTTCGTTGCGTTGTCGAGCAGGTCGACGAAGCCGTCGAACTGCCACAAGGGGTTCGGGGCGTCGCCCCGGGGCGTGCGGACGCTGAAGTTGCCGTTGACCTCCTTGGGGCCGTCCCCGTCCGCGACGAACCGCCCGTCGGCGGTCACGTCGAGCTGGTAGGTCGCGGTGCCGGTCGCGGTCGTCCCGGGCAGGGTCCAGGTGACGACGCAGCGCCAGTCGGACCCAGGTCCGGTGTCCTCGACCCGGCCTCCGCCCTTGTCGCACCGGGCCGCGGTGTGGAGCTGTGGCTCGCTGACCGCCGGCCGGTGGAGCTCGTCGGTCTGCAGCACGTAGAGGTGCGAGAACGAGGTCGCCAGCGCGGTCTCGAGCTTGGCGCGGTCGATGCCCGAGCCGGTGGCTCCGGTCGTCGAGGCCACCACCCCGGCCGTGAGCACGACCAGCCCGGCCAACGGGGCCAGGCCCGTCACCACGAAGCCGCGCCCCGAGCCGTCGTGGGCGGGTCCGGTGAAGTCGCGACGCACGAAGAGCCGGTGGGCGAGGTACGTCGCGAGCGCCGCCCAGGAGAGGCTCACGGCGACGCCGAGCCAGATCGGGCCGGGCCGGGCCGGCTCCGTGAGCAGGCCGCGGTAGGTCAGGAATGCGTTCAGGGGCAGTGCGACCCGCAACGCCACCGGCACCGGCAGCAGGGCGACGCCCTCCAGCACGAGGGCGAGCACGACCGGCATGAGCAGGCCCAGCGGGGAGCGCCCCAGGGCGACCGAGCCGAGCAGTCCCACCGCCGAGAAGGCGAGCGTCGGGGGCAGGACGGTCAGCCAGGCGAGCAGCGTGGTCCTGGCCAGCTCGCCGGACCCCATGCGGTGCCCGTCGAGGCCGGGCAGGGGATGGCTCCCGATCGAGGCCAGGCCGCCGGCGACCGATGACACCACGAGGGTGGCGAGCAGGGCCAGGGTGACGGTGAGGGCGGCCAGCGCCTTCGCCCAGAAGATACGACGCGGCGAGCGCACGGCGACCAGGAGGTGTCGCCAGGTGCCGGTGCGGTCCTCGACCGCGAAGACGTCTCCCGCCACGAGGCAGGTGAGCAGGGGCAGCACCAGGGTGCCCATGAAGACGAGGACCACCAGCGCGCCCGCCCAGCCGGACTGGTTCATCCAGCGGCCGTACACGGCGTCGGCGGGCAGCGACGTCTGCCGGCTGACCACGGCGGTGTAGAGGGCGGGGACGAGCAGGCAGGCCAGGAGCACGAGCCGGAGGCGCCACTGCGAGGCGAGCTTGACCAGCTCGAAGCGACAGACCCGGCGCAGGGCCACCGGCTGCACCGGGGTGGGGGAGGCGACGGCGGTCATCGGACGGCCTCCTGCCCGGCGGATGCGGCGCCGGTCAGCGCGAGGAACGCGGCCTCGAGCGGCGGCACGACCGGTCCGAGCTCGCGGATCGCGATGCCCGCGACGACCAGGCGCACGACCAGGTCGTCCACCGCCGCCTCGGACCCGCGGACGACGAGGGGACGGTCGTCGTACGTCCTCGTGGCTGACCGGAGGTCGTCCACGGGCTCGAGTGACGGCGTCGCGACAGCGATCCGGCGGGCGCCCTCGGGGTCCGAGGTGAGGAGCCGGTAGTCGAGCTCCCCGCTCTCGGCAGCCAGCTTGCGCAGCGGGCCGGAGAACACGGTCCGCCCGGCGCACAGCAGCGTGACCTCGTGGCAGAGCTCGGCGAGGTCGTCCATCCGGTGGCTGGAGAGGAGCACGGTCGCGCCGGCCTCGGCGAGGTCGGTCAGGATCCGGTGGACCTGCCGCTTGCCGGCGGGATCCAGGCCGTTGGCCGGCTCGTCGAGCACCAGCAGCCGCGGCTCACCGAGGAGGGCCACGGCGAGCCCCAGACGCTGTCGCATCCCGAGGGAGAACCCGCGGACCGGGTCGCCCGCCACCTCCAGCAGCCCGACCCGGTCGAGCAGCTCGTCGACCTCGGCCTGACGTCCGCCGAGCCCGCCGCGCAGCGAGGCGACGGCCGCGAGGTTCTGGCGTGCCGTCAGTGTGGGGTAGAGGCCCGGACCGTCTACGAATCCCGCGACGCCCCCGGTCACGGCGAGTGCGCTGCCGATCGAGGTCCCGAGGAGCTCGAGCGTGCCTCCGTCGGCCGACGCGAGGCCGAGCAGGAGGCCCAGGAGCGTGGTCTTCCCGGCGCCGTTGGGCCCGACGAGGCCGTGGATCTGTCCGGCGGGGATGTCGAGGTCAACACCGTCCAGGGCGATGACGTCGCCGAAGGTCTTGGTGAGACCGCGCGCCCGAACGGCGGTCGTGTACAAGGTGGGCCTTTCTCAGGTGGTCGACAGGACCGATCAGCAAGTTGCACTCGGCAACCTCTTCCGTGCTGGAAACGTAGGGACCCCGGATGACCTGGACCGGCCGATTTGTCGAACGCTCCGCGAACGGGAGCAGGCGCCGGGGTGCCACGACCGGATGCACCGACGCGTGGCGTGCCGTGGAAGTCCTCGCCCCCGATGACCTTCTGCTCTGGGGGCGCGCCGACCGGCGGGGCGACCGTCGAGGAGAACCGACGCCGTGGGGGTGTCGGTCACTCGGGCCAACGCAGGCGCTGTGGTCCACCGACCAGACGGGGTGAGACATGAGGTCGATGCGAGCCGTCGCCGCAACAACCGCAGCACTGATGGCCCTGACCGTGTCCGCGGTCGGGGCGCAGTTCGGGCAGACAGCCGCCTCAGCGGCAGCCGACACGACACCACCGACGGTCACGCTCGACCGCTGGGCGCACTACCGGGTGGGGTCCCAGATCCTGACCGACTACGACTACGGCTACTTCCAGAGCGGGTTCTTCCTGAAGTGGGCCACGAGCGACCCGTCCGGGATCTGCCGGCAGCGCGTCGCCTGGCAGGGCTACGAGAGCATCGGCGGGCCGGTGGACCCGGTGCTCGGACCGAACACGGTGAAGTACCCCGTCGAGTCGACCGCGCGCAGGTACGACTTCGACACCAACTCCGAGAACTGGATGCGGATCCCGGACCGGTTCGTGGTCAGGAGCCGCGACTGCGCGGGCAACAAGGGTGTCAGCCGCATCGCCAGGGCGGGCTTCGGCACGCGTGAGGACGACTCCGCGGGCATCCGCTACCGGGGAACGTGGTCGACGAGCAGGTTCGCCGGGTTCTCGGGCGGCACGACGCACAGGTCGACCGCAGCGGGCAGTGCGTTCACTGCGGCGTTCGACGGTGCCGACGGGCCGATCGGGCTGGTGATGGAGAAGGCGCCCGACCGGGGGAAGGCGGCGGTGTACGTCGACGGCGTCCTCCGCAAGGTCGTCAACACGCATAGCAGCAAGACCCAGCACCGGATGGTGGTCTGGCAGGGGCTCTTCAAGAGCGGACCACACACGCTGCGCGTGGTGAACAAGGCGACGGCGGGCCACCCCCGGATCGACCTGGACACGCTGCTCACCTGCAGCGGCGACCACGTCGACTTCGGCTGCTGGTGACCGTCGTACCGATGGGGGAGCCATGAAGACACTTCGCACGATGATGACCACGGCGGCCGCACTGGTCGCCCTGACCGCGCCGGCGGTGGCGCTCGGGGGCGCCGGCCCGCTGAGCCCGGCTCCGGCTTCGGCAGCCGCCGACACGACGCCGCCGAAGGTGTCGCTCGACCCCTGGGCCCGACCGCTGGTCGGATCACAGGTCGTCACCGACTACGGCGGCCTGGACTCGACAGACCCGTGGTGGGAGTACTGGTAGGCCGACGACTTCTTGGCGTGGACAGCGAGTGACGCCTCGGGGATCTGCTCGCAGACCCTGGCCTGGCAGAGCTACGAGAACTACGGCGGGGAGGACGAGGACCCGGTGCTCGGACCCGACACCGGCTACATCCAGGTCGCCCCCAAGGCTCGGCGACACGTCGTGCACGGGCTTGAACGACATGGACTGGATGCGGATCCCGGACCGGTGGGTCATCCGGCTCACCGACTGTGCGGGGAACACGGCCACCAGCAACATCGCCGACAGCGAGTTCGGCACTCGTGAGGACAGCTCGCCCGGCATCAGCTACCACGGCTCCTGGTCCACGAGCCGGTTCTCCGGCTTCTCGGGTGGATCGACGCACTGGACCACCCGGGCGGGGGACAGCTTCACGGCGACCTTCGACGGGGCCGGCGGGCCGATCGGGCTGGTGATGGAGAAGGCGCCCGACCGGGGCAAGGCGGCGGTGTACGTCGACGGTGTGCTGCGCAAGACCGTCGACACCCACGCCACCACGACGAGGCACCGGGTCGTGGTCTGGCAGGGGCTGTTCAGGAGCGGGCAGCACACCCTGCGCGTGGTGAACAGGGCCACTGCCGGTCACCCTCGCATCGACCTGGACACGCTGACCACGTGCAGCGCCCCGGTCGTGGTGGACGACGACTGCTGGTCCAGCCGAGCGGGCGGCTGACGAGCGGAGCCGCGGGCCTGCCCGTCACCTGAGCACGGCATCGATCCCCAACGTCGGTGATGTCCACCGGCCGCCGCCTGCCTAGGTTCGTGAGGACACGTCCGCGCGACGCCTCACCCCGGCCGCCACGAGCCCGAGGCGCGATGATGGGGGAACCCTGATGCACACGTCTCTGCTTCGCCGCGCCCTGGGAACGGTGACGGCCTCAGCGCTCTTGCTGCTCGGGCACGGTGTCTCGCCGGCCGGCGCCGTGAACGCCGACCACGGCGATCGGGTGGTCTCGGCGAACCCGGCGGACAACACCCCGCACGTCATGAACGGTGCGGTGATCGCGATGACCCAGGTGGGCAACAAGATCATCGCCGCCGGGACGTTCACCTCCGTGAGTCCAGCCGGGACGTACGCCAACAAGGGTGACGACCTGGTGCGCAACCGGATCTTCGCCTTCGACGCGACGACCGGCGCGATCGACACCGCCTTCAACCCCAACCTCGGCGGCAAGGCCAACTCGCTGAGCACCGACGGCACCTCCATCTACGTGGGCGGTGCGTTCACGTCGGTCGGCGGGAACTCCGCGATCAAGCGGGTGGTCAAGCTGACCGCCACCGGAGCGGTGGTCTCCGGCTTCCAGGCGGTCCCCAACGCTGCCGTCAACGAGGTGGTCGCCCGGGGCTCGCGCGTCTACATCGGCGGTGCCTTCAAGAGCGTCGCGTCGCGCGGCGTCACCAGCACGCGTGGCGCGCTGGCCGCGCTCGACCCGGACACCGGTGCCGTGCTGTCGGGGGTCAACGTCCCCTTCGCCGGCAAGTACGACCTCGACAACAACGGCGGTGGCCAGACCAACATCAAGCGCTTCGACGTCAGCCCCGACGGGTCCCGGCTCGTGGCCGTGGGCAACTTCTCCTCGGTCGGCGGCCAGACCCGATCCCAGGTCGCCGTACTCGACACCAGTGGAGCCGCGACCTCGGTGGCGCCTTGGTTCACCGACCGGTACGACCGGCCGCACAACTCCTGCGCCGGGGTGTTCGACACGTTCGCGCGGGACGTCGACTTCTCGCCCGACGGCAGCTACTTCGTCGTCAGCGCGACGGGTGCGTTCGCCGGAGGGGCGGGCAGCGGCACCCTGTGCGACACCGTCTCCCGCTGGGAGGTCGCCAGCACCGGCGACGACCCCACGTGGTCCGACTACACCGGAGGCGACACGACGTACGGCGTCGCCGTGACCGGCAGCGCGATCTACGTCGGCGGCCACATGCGCTGGGAGAACAACCCGTTCCAGGGCGACCAGGCCGGGCCGGGCGCCGTGCCGCGGGAGGGCATCGCCGCTCTCGATCCCGTCAACGGGCTCCCGCTCTCCTGGAACCCCGGCCGGGCCCGCGGCGTCGGCGCCCAGGCGCTGTTCGCCACGCCCCAGGGATTGTGGGTCGGAAGCGACACCACCCGGATCGGCAAGGAGACGCACGGCCGGCTGGCCCTGATTCCGCTGGCCGGCGGCACCCAGGTCCCGGCCGCGGCGGCGGCCGCGCTGCCCAACGACCTCTTCGTGGCCCAGCGCACGACCGGAGCCGGCAGCAACGTGCTCTACCGGGTCGACGCCGGCGGCCCGGCGCTGCAGGCCGCCGACGGAGGGCCGGACTGGACGACCGACTCCGGGCTCGTCAGCGGTGGGAACACCGCCGACTGGGGGAGCACCGTGCCCCGCGACTCCACGGTTCCGGCCGGCACTGCGCCCGACATCTTCGCGACCGAGCGGTGGGGTGAGCAGGACTGGAACTTCCCCGTCCCGGCGGGCAGGCACCTCACCGTGCGGCTCTACTTCGCCAACCAGTATGACGGCACCTCCCAGGTCGGCCAGCGGGTTTTCGACGTGCTCGTCGACGGCGTGACGAGGCTGGACAACTTCGACATCGTGGCGGCCGCGGGCAACAAGACCGGCACCATGCGTGCCTTCACCATCACCAGTGACGGCGACGGGGTCGACGTGGACCTGCGGGCCGTCACCGAGAACCCGCTGATCAACGGGGTCGAGATCGTGGACGACGACGCGGGTGGGGGCACCGGATCCCAGGGTGTCCTGCAACAGCGCGCGGTCAACGCCGCGGGCGCCCCCACCGGAGCACCGAGCACGGTGAACACGGCCCTGGACTGGTCGACCGTGCGCGGCGGGTTCCTGCTGAACGGGACCCTCTACTACGGCCTGGCCGACGGCGGCTTCTACAAGCGGACCTTCGACCCGGCGACCGGCGTCGTCGGGGCGCAGCGGACCGTCAACCTGTACGACGACCCCGACGACGGCGCGCGGATCCCGTTCGCGATCGCGAACCTGACCGGGACGTTCTACGACCCCGGCACGCACCGGATCTACTACTCGATCTTCGGGGACGGCCGCCTGCACTACCGCTACTTCACGCCGGAGAGCGAGGTGGTCGGCGCGCAGACGTTCGACGCCGACGGTAACGGCGTCGACTTCGGGTCGGTGGCCGGGATGACGCTCGCCGGTGGCCGGATCCTCTACGGGTCCTCGGCCGACGGGTCGTTGCGCTCGGTGGCCTTCAGCGGCGGGGGTCGTGTGACCGGCTCCCCGACGGTGGTCAGCGCTGACGGGACCTGGAAGTACCGCGCGATCTTCGTGCCGAACGGGTGATCCGCGCGGCCGGGTCGGAATGATCCGCCCGGCCACGCCGTTCGGACTCCCATGACCACCATCGGACTCATCGGAGCAGGACACATCGGTAGCACCGTCGCGAGGCTGGCGGTGGCCGCCGGCCACGACGTCGTCGTCAGCAACAGCCGGGGACCCGAGACCCTCGTCGACCTGGTCGCCGAGCTCGGCGACCACGCCCGGGCTGGTACCGCCGCCGAGGCGGCGGCCGCCGGTGACATCGTCGTGGTGACGATCCCGCTCAAGAACTACCGCCAGGTGCCGGTCGAGCCGCTGCGCGGCAAGGTCGTCATCGACACCAACAACTACTACCCGCAGCGTGACGAGCAGATCCCCGAGCTCGACGACGAGTCGACGACCGTCAGCGAGCTGCTGCAGGCGCACCTGCCGGAGTCGCACGTCGTCAAGGCGTTCAACAACATCTACTTCGGCCACCTCCTCGAGCTGGCCCGCCCCGCCGGCAGCGAGGACCGCAGCGCCCTCGCGATCGCCGGCGACGAGGCGGACGCCAAGAAGCAGGTCGCCGACTTCCTCGACTCCATCGGTTACGACACCGTCGACGCCGGTCCGCTGGCCGAGGGGTGGCGCTTCCAGCGTGACACGGCCGCCTACGGCACGCCGTACACCGAGGGCTGGGGGACCGCGGACATGAAGGCACGCGCGGGCGACGCCGCGCGGGTCCGGGAGCTGCTGTCGCGGGCCAAGCGTTACCGTGACATGTGAGGGACCGGCCGGCCTCCGGTGCCACGGAGGCCGGCCGGACCGGTCAGCGCCCTCACACGCGCAGGGCCTGACGCCCTCGTGAATCGCCGTGCATCGAGTCGAGCGCGGCCTCGAACGCGGCCAGCAGCGACTCCCGGCGCGAGCGGCGGGACACCCCGCACGTCGTACGCGGCCGTCGCGGCGATCTCTTGGACACTCCTGCTCCGAACATCTGCGCACCCCCTCCGGGTCTCGCTGCCTGCGATCGAGGCAGCAGCTCGAGGGTCGCAGCGGATCCCGGGGCGGGGCCGGGGCAATGCGGTACGGGTCCCCCGGATTGGGTACGCACACACGGCGTTGCGCCGGGGGCCGGCCCGGCGGGCGGTCGGTGCCGGCACAGCGAAACCCGGGCGCGGAAGCGGCGGGCCGACGGATACGATCGACCGGTCCGTACATCCCTGCCCCAAGGAGCACTCCCGTGTCCGACATCAAGGTCGTCCTCGCCCACGCCGACGCGCGTGAGGACCGGACGGTCACGACGGGCACCAGGGCCTGGGAGCTGTTCGCCGAGGACCCCACGGTCATCGCGGCGCGCGTCGGTGGCCAGCTCAAGGACCTCGCCCACGAGCTCGCCGACGGTGACGAGGTCGAGGGCGTGGCCATCGACAGCGCCGACGGCCGGGACATCCTGCGGCACTCCACCGCGCACGTCATGGCCCAGGCCGTGCAGGAGCTCTTCCCGGAGGCGAAGCTCGGCATCGGGCCGCCGGTCGAGAACGGCTTCTACTACGACTTCGACGTCGAGACCCCGTTCGTGCCGGAGGACCTCGAGAAGATCGAGACCCGGATGCGCAAGATCGTCAAGGAGGGGCAGAAGTTCTCCCGCCGCGTGGTCACCGACCACGACGCCATCGCCGAGCTGGCCGACGAGCCCTACAAGCTCGAGCTGATCGGCCTCAAGGGCTCGGGGCACGCGGATGGTGCCGCCGAGGGCGCGAACGTCGAGGTCGGCGCCGGTGAGCTGACCATCTACGACAACCTCAACCGCAAGGGCGAGGTCGCCTGGAAGGACCTGTGCCGCGGGCCGCACCTGCCCACCACCAAGCGCATCCCCGCCTTCAAGCTGATGCGCTCGGCGGCGGCGTACTGGCGCGGGGACGAGAAGAACAAGCAGCTCCAGCGCATCTACGGCACCGCCTGGGAGTCCAAGGAGGCGCTCGAGGAGCACCTGCACCGGATCGAGGAGGCCGAGCGCCGGGACCACCGCAAGCTCGGGCGTGACCTCGACCTGTTCTCCTTCCCCGACGAGATCGGGTCCGGCCTGCCGGTCTTCCACCCCAAGGGCGGTGTGATCAAGCGGGTCATGGAGGACTACGTCCGGCAGCGCCACATCGAGGAGGGGTTCGAGTACGTCGGCACTCCGCACATCGCCAAGGAGGGGCTGTTCTACACCTCCGGGCACCTGCCGTACTACGGCGAGGGCATGTTCCCGGCGCTGGACGTCGACGGCATGGACTACCGCCTCAAGGCGATGAACTGCCCCATGCACAACCTCATCTACCGCTCGCGCCAGCGCTCCTACCGCGAGCTCCCGCTGCGGCTCTTCGAGTTCGGCTCTGTCTACCGCCACGAGAAGTCCGGCGTGGTCCACGGCCTCACCCGGGTCCGGGGCTTCGCCCAGGACGACTCCCATTCCTACGTCACCCCCGAGCAGGCGCCGGCGGAGATCCAGCACCTGCTGGACTTCTGCCTCGGCCTCTTCCGCGACTTCGGCCTCGACGACTTCTACCTCGAGCTGTCCACGCGCGACGACTCCAAGCCCGACAAGTTCATCGGCTCCGACGAGGACTGGGCGATGGCGACCAAGGTGCTCGAGGACGTGGCCACCGCGTCCGGCCTCGAGCTCGTGCCCGACCCGGGCGGTGCGGCCTACTACGGCCCGAAGATCTCGGTGCAGGCGCGGGACGCGATCGGCCGGACCTGGCAGATGTCGACCATCCAGTACGACTTCAACCAGCCCTCGTCCGACCGGTTCGACCTCGAGTACGTCGCGGCCGACGGCTCGCGCCAGCAGCCGGTGATGATCCACTCGGCCAAGTTCGGGTCCATCGAGCGGTTCATCGGCGTGCTGGTCGAGCACTACGCCGGCGCCTTCCCGCCCTGGCTCGCCCCGGTCCAGGTGCAGGGCATCCCGGTCGCCGAGCGGCACAACGACTACCTCGACGACGTGGCCCGACAGATGCGCGCGGCCGGTCTCCGTGTCGAGGTCGACCACTCCGACGACCGGATGCAGAAGAAGATCCGCAACGCCCAGCTCCAGAAGGTGCCGTTCATGGTGATCGCGGGTGACAACGACGTCGAGGCGGGCGCGGTGTCCTTCCGCTACCGCGACGGCCACCAGGAGAACGGTGTCCCGGTCGCGGACGCCATCGCCCGGGTGGTCGCGGCCGTCGAGTCCCGCGAGCAGGTCTGACGACCCTCTGCGCGAGTGCTCAGCGAACGCGCTTGGTGTAGCGGCGGCACGGCGAGATGAACGTCTCGCCGGCCGCCGTCACCTCGTAGGGCAGGTCCCCGGCGTTGGCCCAGCCGCGCTTCTCGTAGAAGGCGCGGGCCCGCGTGTTGCCGATCGCCACCGCCAGCCAGGCGACGTCGTGGCCGGCGGCCGCGACCTGGCGCTCGGCCTCGTCGAGCAGAAGGCCGGCCACGCCGCTGCCGTGCCGCTCGGGGTCCACGAACACCTGCTCGACCTCGTCGCCGTCGATCATGATGAAGCCGACCACCACCCCGTCCACCTCGGCGACGGTCGTGTCGGCGACCCGCGCCGGGGTCCGAGCGTGGAACGCCTCGAGGGTGCGGGCCGCGGTCAGCCCGTCCGGCACGTGGCCGGGGTGGCTGGTGTGCCAGGCCGCGTGCCAGATGTCCGCCACGGTGGCCATGTCGCCGGGGGTCGCGGGCCGCAGGGTCGGGGTCGTCATGGGCTCACCCTAGGATCGGGCACCATGAGCGACGAGGTGCTGCACCAGGACGGGATCGGTGCGTCCGACGGGCTGGATCGGCTCTGGACACCCCACCGGATCGCCTACATCCGCGGCGAGAACAAGCCGGCCGACGAGACTCCGGGGGAGTGCCCCTTCTGCCGGATCCCGGGGCTCGACGACGCCGAGGGCCTCGTCGTCCACCGCGGGGACCTGGCGTACGCCGTGCTCAACCTGTACCCGTACGCGCCGGGGCACCTCATGGTGTGCCCCTACCGCCACATCGCGGACTACACCGAGACCACCGACGAGGAAGCCGCCGAGATCGCCGACCTCACCCGAGAGGCGATGCGGGTCGTGCGGCTGGTCTCGGGCGCGAAGGGCTTCAACATCGGCATGAACCAGGGCCACATCGCCGGGGCCGGCATCGCCGCCCACCTGCACCAGCACGTCGTTCCCCGGTGGCCCGGCGACCAGAACTTCATGCCGATCATCGGGCGCACCAAGACCCTGCCGGAGCTGCTGGGCGACACCCGCGAGCTGCTGGCGAAGGCGTGGGGGAGCGCCGGGTGACTGTCCCGGGCCCGACACTGGCCGAGGACGCGGCACTCGCGGCCGACCTGGTCCGCGAGGCCGGTCGGCTCGCCGCCCGGATGCGGGCCGGGGGGATCGACGCCGAGCAGAAGACCTCGATCTCCGACCTGGTGACGGCGGCCGACCACGCTGCCGAGCGCCTGGTGGTCGAGCGGCTGGCCGCCGAGCGCCCCGAGGACGGCATCCTCGGCGAGGAGGGCGCCGACCGGACCGGGACCAGCGGTCGGACCTGGGTGATCGACCCCGTCGACGGCACCTACAACTTCCACCGGGGGCTCACCTGGTGGTGCTCGGCGATCGCGCTGGTCGACGCCGACGACGTCATCCTCGGCGCGATCTACCACCCGCACGACGATATGGTCTTCGTCGGTGGGCCGGGGCTCGCGTCGACGCGCAACGGCGAGCCGTTGCCGGCGCTGCCCGATGTCTCGCTGGCGGAGACCTGCGCGGCCACCTACCTGCACCCTCCGTACGACGACCGCGACCGCGTCGATGCCTTCTCCCGGGTGGCCTCCCGCGTCGCGACCCTGCGGATGCTCGGCTCGGCGAGCATGGACGCCACGGCGGTCGCGCAGGGCCAGCTCGGGGTCAGCTTCCAGCACGGCGTGGCCGACTGGGACCGGCTCCCCGGTGCCGCGATCATCCGCGGGGTCGGCGGCGTCGCGCGGCGTACGACCGCCGGCGGCGTCCTCTGGTCGGTGGTCGGCGCCCCCACGGCCGTCACCCAGGTGTGCGCGGCCCTGGACGCGGGCTGACCCGACCTGGGGATTGCCAGTCGTTCCGGGCGGCAGGAGGGTGGGGTGAGCGGCAGCGCCGCCGGGACGCTGCCCCCGATCCGAAGGAGGCGCGCCATGTTCGCGCGTTCCACCACCGTCAAGGGCGACCCGGGCGCCATCGACGACGGCATCCGCTACATCCGTGACGAGGTCATGCCGGCCGTGACCGCCCTCGACGGCTGCCTGGGACTGTCCCTGGTCGTCGACCGCGAGACCGGGCTGTGCATCGCCACCACCTCCTGGGAGACCGAGGAGGCCATGGTGGCCAGCCGGGCCGGTATCGCGCCCATGCGTGAGCGCGGTGGCGAGGTCCTGGGTGGCAGCCCCCAGGTCGAGGAGTGGGAGGTCGGCGCCATGCATCGCGACCACACCAGCCACGACGGCTGCTGCTGCCGCATCACCTGGACCCACGCGACCGATCCGGGCACGGTCACCGACTCGTGGCGAGCGCACGTGCTGCCGCGCGTCGAGGCCATGGACGGCTTCTGCAGCGCCAGCTTCCTGCTCGACCGGACGACCGGGCGCACCTGTGGCACGGTCACGTTCGACTCGCGGGCCGCGCTGGAGTCGAGCCGCGAGGCCGCCGCGGCGATCCGTGAGCGGGCCGTCCGGGAGATGGGCGTCGAGATCCTCGACGTGGCCGAGCTCGACCTGGAGATCGCCCACCTCCGACTGCCCGAGCTGGTCTGAGCCGAGGAGGCCTGCCGTGCACGCACGCTCCAGCACGATCATGGGCGACCTCGGGCGCCTCGACGAGGGCATCGCCTACGTGCGCGACGTGGTGATGCCGACGGTGACCGAGCTCGGGGGCTGCCTCGGCCTCTCGATGCTCGTGGACCGGGAGACCGGCCAGTGCATCGTCACCAGCTCGTGGACCTCCGAGGACGAGATGCGGGCCAGCAACCTGCACCTGGCGCCGCTGCGGCACCGCAGCGGCGAGATCATGGGCGCCCCACCGGAGGTCGCCGAGTGGGAGGTCGCGGTGATGCACCGCGACCACGCTGCGCCTCCTGGGGCGTGCTGCCGGGTGACGTGGCTCCGGCTGAGCCACGGTGAGATCGAGCGCGGGATCGACCTCTACCGCTCGGCCCTGCTGCCCGAGATGGAGGGGCTCACCGGGTTCTGCAGCGCCAGCCTGCTCGTCGACCGGGCGACGGGGCGGGCCTGCAGCACCACGACGTACGACTCCGGTACGGCCATGGATGCGAGCCGGGACCGGGCCTGGGCGATCCGGGATGCCGGGGTCCGCGACGCGGGGGTCGACGTCCTCGACGTGGCCGAGTGCGACCTCGTCCTCGCGCACCTCCGCGTGCCCGAGCTCGTCTGACCCTCGGGGCGCCGCCGCAGGCACCGGCCCCGGGGCCGGTAGCCTGCGGCCACCATGCTGGATCGTTTCCGCGCCTTCTGGACGAAGGTCATCTCCCCGGTCGCCCACCTCCTCATCAGGCTCGGTGTGAGCGCCGACGCCGTGACGCTCGTCGGCACCCTCGGCGTGTGCGCCGGTGCCCTCGTGTTCTTCCCGCAGGGCAAGCTGCTCACCGGCGTGCTGGTGATCACCGCGTTCGTCTTCAGTGACCTCATCGACGGCCACATGGCGCGCCTGACGGGGAAGTCGAGCCCGTTCGGCGCCTTCCTCGACTCCACGCTGGACCGGATCGGCGACGGCGCGATCTTCGCCGGCCTCGCGCTCTACTTCGCCGGCGACGGGGACAGCCGGCTCTACCTCGTGCTGAGCCTGGTCTGCCTGGTGATGGGCGGGGTGACGTCCTACGCTCGTGCCCGCGCCGAGGGCCTCGGCTTCCAGGCCAAGGTCGGCATCGCCGAGCGCGCCGACCGCCTCGTGGCGATCCTGGTGATGACCGGCCTCGGCGCGATCTTCGACCTCCCGGTCCTGATGTACGTCGCCCTCTGGGCGCTGGCGGTCGCGAGCACCGTCACGGTGGTGCAGCGGGTCTGGGTGGTGCGCCAGCAGGCGCTCGCCCCGTCGCCGACCGAGCCCCCGGCCGAGCCCGGTCACTGACCGGTCCCGAATGCAGGGTCCCGGGCGTGTCGCCGTACGATTGAGCCATGGTCGAGACCCCCGAGAACACCCCCTCCACCCCCGCTGACGGCACCGGCACCTCGCGCGTGAAGCGCGGCATGGCCGAGATGCTCAAGGGCGGCGTGATCATGGACGTCGTCACGCCTGCGCAGGCGAAGATCGCCGAGGACGCCGGCGCGGTGGCCGTGATGGCGCTGGAGCGGGTCCCCGCCGACATCCGCGCCCAGGGCGGGGTCTCCCGGATGTCCGACCCGGACATGATCGACGGCATCATCGAGGCGGTCTCGATCCCGGTGATGGCCAAGGCCCGGATCGGTCACTTCGCCGAGGCGCAGGTGCTGCAGTCCCTCGGGGTGGACTACATCGACGAGTCCGAGGTGCTGACCCCGGCCGACTACGCCAACCACATCGACAAGTGGCAGTTCACCGTCCCGTTCGTGTGCGGTGCCACCAACCTCGGTGAGGCGCTGCGCCGGATCACCGAGGGTGCGGCGATGATCCGCTCCAAGGGCGAGGCCGGCACCGGTGACGTGTCGAACGCGGTGACGCACATGCGCACCATCCGCGCCGAGCTCCGTCGCCTGGCCTCGATGGAGGCCGACGAGCTGTACGTCGCGGCCAAGGAGCTGCAGGCGCCCTACGAGCTGGTCAAGGAGGTCGCCGAGAAGGGCAAGCTGCCGGTGGTCCTCTTCACCGCGGGCGGGATCGCGACCCCGGCCGACGCGGCGATGATGATGCAGCTCGGCGCCGAGGGTGTCTTCGTGGGCTCGGGCATCTTCAAGTCCGGCAACCCGGCCCAGCGGGCCGAGGCGATCGTCAAGGCCACCACGTTCTTCGACGACCCCGACGTGGTCGCCAAGGTCTCCCGCGGCCTGGGCGAGGCGATGGTCGGCATCAACGTCGACGAGATCCCGCAGCCGCACCGGCTCGCCGAGCGCGGCTGGTGACCGGGGCGCGACCCCGCGTCGGAGTCTTCGCGCTCCAGGGTGACGTCCGTGAGCACCTGCGGATGCTCGGCGAGCTCGGTGTCGCGCCGCTCGCCGTACGCCGTCCGGCCGAGCTCGAGGCCTGCGACGGCCTCGTGATCCCGGGTGGTGAGTCCACGACGATGTCGAAGCTGGCCCGCACGTTCGAGCTCTTCGAACCGCTGCGCGACCGGATCAAGCAGGGCATGCCCACCTTCGGCACGTGCGCGGGCATGATCATGCTCGCCGACCGCATCGAGGACGGCGCCGCGGGCCAGGAGACCCTCGGCGGGCTGGACATCACGGTGCGGCGCAACGCCTTCGGCCGTCAGGTCGACTCGTTCGAGGGTGACCTCTCCTTCGAGGGGCTGGCCGGCCCGGTGCACGCGATCTTCATCCGCGCGCCCTGGGTCGAGTCCGTCGGGGAGGACGTCGAGGCGCTCGCCCGCGTCGAGCACGGACCGGCCGTGGGTAGGATCGTGGCGGTCCGACAGGGCCCGCTGATGGCGACGTCGTTCCACCCCGAGGTGGGGGGCGACTCCCGCATCCACGAGCTGTTCGTGGACCTGGTGCGAGGCGCCGGGGCGTGACGGCACGACGTGGTCTCGACAGGCTCGACCACCGAACGACGAAGAGGGACTGATGTCTGGGCACTCCAAGTGGGCGACGACCAAGCACAAGAAGGCCGTCATCGACGCCAAGCGCGGCAAGCTGTTCGCCAAGCTGATCAAGAACATCGAGATCGCCGCGAAGATGGGCGGGCCCGACCCGGCCGGCAACCCGACGCTCTACGACGCCATCCAGAAGGCCAAGAAGCAGTCGGTCCCCAACAAGAACATCGACTCCGCGGTCAAGCGCGGGGGCGGCCTCGACGGCGGCGGCGTCGACTACGAGACGATCATGTACGAGGTCTACGGGCCCCAGGGCGTGGCGCTGCTGGTCGAGTGCCTCACCGACAACCGCAACCGCGCCGCGATGGAGGTCCGCACCGCCGTCACCCGCAACGGCGGCACCATGGCCGACCCCGGCTCGGTCTCGCGCCTCTTCACCCGCAAGGGCGTCGTCGCGGTGTCCAAGAGCCAGGAGCGCGCCGGCAAGCCGTGGGAGCTCACCGAGGACGACATCCTCGAGGCCACCCTGGACGCGGGGGCCGAGGACGTCATCGACCTCGGGGACACCTTCGAGATCCAGTCCGACTCCTCCGACGTGGTCGCGGTGCGTACGGCGTTGCAGGCCGCCGGCATCGACTACGAGTCCGCCGAGGTGCAGTTCGTGGCGACCATGGACATCCCGGTCGGTGACGCCGACGTGGCCGGCAAGGTCTTCCGCCTGGTCGACGCGGTCGACGACCTCGACGACGTGCAGAACGTCTTCAGCAACGCCGACATCTCCGACGAGGCGCTCGAGGCCATCGACGCCTGACCGCGTGTCGCCCCGTCTCACGGCGGGGTGCCCGGTTAGCGTTGCTCCGAACAGGTGTTCGGACGAAAGGCTGCTCATGCGCGTGCTCGGGATCGATCCCGGCCTGACCCGGTGCGGCATGGGGATCGTCGAGGGCCAGGTCGGCAGGCCGCTGAGCCTCGTGGACGTCAACGTCCTGCGGACCTCGTCCGACCTCCCGGTCGCCCAGCGGCTGGTGACCATCGAGAAGGGCATCGACGCCTGGCTCGACGAGTACGCCCCCGACGCCGTCGCGGTCGAGCGGGTGTTCGCAAGGTCCGACGTGTCGACGGTGATGGGGACCGCCCAGGCCAGCGGCATCGCCCTGGTGTGCGCCGCCCGACGGGGCCTGCCGGTCGCGCTCCACACGCCCAGCGAGGTCAAGGCCGCCGTGTCCGGCAGCGGGCGCGCCGCCAAGGCGCAGGTGGGCGCCATGGTGACCCGGATCCTCCGGCTCGACGCACCCCCCAAGCCCGCCGACGCCGCCGACGCGCTGGCGCTGGCCATCACCCACATCTGGCGCGGAGGCGCCCAGGCCCGGATCGACGCGGCGCTCGCCGGGGCTCGACAGGCTCGACCACCGAGGAGACAAGCATGATCGCGTTCGTGCGCGGCCAGGTGGCCGCCGTGACCCTGTCCAGCGCGGTGCTGGAGGTCGGGGGAGTCGGGCTCGAGCTGATGTGCACGCCGGGCACCCTCTCGACCCTGCGCACCGGTCACCAGGCCACGCTGCCCACCAGCATGGTGGTGCGTGAGGACTCCCTGACCCTGTTCGGCTTCCTCGACGAGGACGAGAAGGCCTGCTTCGAGCTGGTGCAGACCGCGTCCGGCGTCGGCCCGAAGCTGGCCCAGGCGATGATCGCGGTCCTCTCGCCGGACGACCTGCGCCGCGCCGTGGCCGCTGACGACGTCAAGACCCTCACCCGGGTGCCCGGCATCGGCCAGAAGGGCGCGCAGCGGATCATTCTCGAGCTCAAGGACCGGCTGGGCGCCCCCGTCGGTGGCCGGGCGTCGACCCCGGGCTCGGCCGCAACCGCGCCGTGGCGCGACCAGGTGCACCAGGGGCTGGTGGGTCTCGGCTGGCCGGCCCGGGACGCCGAGAAGGCGGTCGAGGCGGTGGCCCCGGAGGCCGGTGACGCGCCCGACGTCGCCTCCCTGCTGCGCTCCGCCCTCCGCACGCTGAGCAAGGCCTGATCGGCGTGCACGAGCACCACCTGGAGGCCGCGGAGGAGCAGCACCTGCGCTCCCTGACCGCCGCCGAGGCCGAGGGCGACGAGCGCGCCGTCGAGGCGGCGCTGCGGCCCCGCACCCTCGACGAGGTGGTCGGCCAGTCCCGCGTGCGGGCCCAGCTCGGGCTCGTGCTCGAGGCGGCCCGTCGCCGGGGCCGGGCACCCGACCACGTGCTCCTCTCCGGCCCGCCCGGTCTCGGCAAGACCACGCTCGCGATGATCATCGCCGCCGAGATGACGGCCCCGCTACGCCTGACCAGCGGACCGGCCATCACCCACGCCGGCGACCTGGCGGCCATCCTGTCCGGCATGAACGAGGGCGACGTCCTCTTCGTCGACGAGATCCACCGGATGTCCCGCCCCGCCGAGGAGATGCTCTACATGGCGATGGAGGACTTCCGGGTCGACGTCGTCATCGGCAAGGGGCCGGGGGCGACCGCGATCCCGCTGGAGATCCCACCGTTCACCCTGGTCGGGGCGACGACGCGGGCCGGCCTGCTGCCCGGCCCGCTGCGTGACCGGTTCGGCTTCACCGCGCACCTGGAGTTCTACGAGCCCCACGAGCTGGACAAGATCGTGCACCGCTCGGCCGGCCTGCTCGGCGTCGAGCTGACCGGGGAGGGAGCGGCCGAGATCGCCTCCCGCTCCCGCGGGACGCCCCGCATCGCCAACCGGCTGCTGCGCCGGGTCCGCGACTACGCGCAGGTCCGCGCCGACGGGGTCGTCACCCGTCCGGTCTCGCAGGCCGCCCTCGACCTCTACGAGGTCGACGAGCTCGGCCTCGACCGCCTGGACCGGGCCGTCATCGACGTGCTCTGCCGCCGGTTCGGCGGGGGACCGGTGGGCGTCTCGACGCTCGCCGTGGCCGTGGGGGAGGAACGGGAGACCGTGGAGGAGGTCGCGGAGCCGTTCCTGGTCCGCAACGGCTTCCTCGCCCGCACCCCACGCGGGCGGGTGGCGACGCCGGCTGCCTGGCAGCACCTCGGTCTGGCGGTGCCGCCGGGGCTCGCGCAGCAGGCCGGCGAGGCCATGCTGTTCGACGACGCTGAGTAGACCCCGAGAGCAGACCCGGAAGCAGACCCGGAGCTGCCCGGCCGGCGGTTTCGCAACGACTCGGCAACGGGTCCCCACCGATAGCGGCCGAGATCACAGTCGCGGCTATGCTTGCCCGTCGGTCGGCCCTGTCCCGGCCCACCACACCCATTTTCTGCACGCTCGAGAGGTTTTTTCGTGCCGGAGCTCGCCTCCCTGCTGCCCCTGGTCGCCATCGCGTTGCTGTTCTGGCTCCTGCTGATCCGACCGGCCTCGAAGCGTCAGAAGGAACTCGCCCGCATGCAGGGCTCGTTGAACATCGGTGACGAGGTCATGCTGACCTCCGGCATCTTCGGCATCCTGCGGGAGACCGCCGACGACCACGTCCGTGTCGAGATCGCCGAGGGCATCACCATCAAGGTCGCGCGCGGCGCCGTCGGCACCGTCGTACAGCCAGGGCTCGTGGACGACGAGCCGGAGGAGAACTGACATGGCACGCAAGACCGCTCGCCCGGGGCGCACCGTCGTGGTGTTCTTCCTCGGTCTGGCGATCGCCTACGGACTGGTTGCGCTCGGGGGAACCTGGAAGCCCGAGCTCGGCCTGGACCTTCAGGGCGGCACCCGGATCACGCTGACCGCGCAGGGGAGCCCGAGCAAGGAGAACCTCGACGAGGCTCGCGGCATCATCGACGCACGTGTCAACGGCACCGGCGTCACCGAGGCCGAGGTGACCACCCAGGGTGGCAACCTCATCGTCGTCGAGATCCCGGGCAAGACCCGCAGCGACCTGGTCGACACCGTCAAGCGGCAGGCGCAGCTGCGCTTCCGCACCGTCGCGTGCAGCGAGGGACCGAACGGCGTGACCGGCAGCTGTGCCTCCTCGGCCACCGCGCCCACCGCGCCCACGGCCCCCACGCAGCCGAACACGTCGACCGCGCCCTCCTCGCAGCCCTCGGGCAAGGCCAGCAAGGGCGCCAAGAACCGCCCGCCGCTGCTGATGAAGGACAACAAGGGCGACAAGAGCAAGCCGTCGGCCTCGCCGAGCGACACCGCGTCGCCCTCGGCGTCCACCTCGACGAGCCCGTCCGCGACTCCGTCCGAGGCCCCGGCCGGGAGCGGTGACGCCACGTCGGCGCTCGCGTACATCGACAACCCCGACCAGGCGTCGGTCGCCGAGTTCAACAAGTTCACCTGCCCCTCGAAGGGGACGGTCGTGGACGACCCGACCAAGCCGCTGGTCACCTGTGGCACCGGCGACGACGCCGCCACCAAGTACCTCCTCTCGCCGGCCGCGATCGAGGGCACCGACCTCAAGAGCGCCAGCGCCGGCGTGGCGCAGGGCCAGGTCCAGTGGCAGGTCAACCTCACCCTCGGCGGCGACGGCAAGCAGGTGTTCTCCGACCTGTCGCGGGCGATGGCCGGCTCGGAGAAGCAGTTCGCGGTCGTGCTCGACGGCAAGGTGATCTCCGCCCCGACGTTCGACGGCGTGATCCCCAACGGCAGCGCCCAGATCACGGGCAACTTCACCGAGGACACCGCCAACAGCCTGGCCACCAGCCTGAAGTACGGCGCGCTCCCGCTCGCCTTCGAGAAGGGCGGCACCCAGGTCGAGACGGTGGGCCCCTCGCTCGCGGGTGACCAGCTCTCCGCGGGCATCACCGCAGGCATCATCGGCCTGCTGCTCGTGATGATCTACTGCCTCATCTACTACCGCGGCCTGGGTCTGGTGGTCATCGCGTCGCTCATCGTGGCGGGCGCCGTGACCTACGCCATGGTCCTGCTGCTGTCCAAGGGCGCGGGCTTCACGCTCTCGCTCCCGGGCATCGCCGGCCTGATCGTGGCGGTCGGCATCACCGCCGACTCGTTCATCGTCTACTTCGAGCGCATCCGTGACGAGATGCGCGACGGCAAGTCGATGCGGGTCGCCGTGCAGTCCGGCTGGAAGCGCGCCCGGAACACCTGCCTGGCCGCCGACACCGTCTCGCTGCTCGCCGCGGTCGTCCTGTACATCTTCGCCGCCGGTGTGGTGAAGGGCTTCGCGTTCGCGCTCGGCCTCTCCACGCTCATCGACCTGGCGATCTTCTTCTGGTTCACCCACCCGATGGTCGTCTGGCTGTCCCGGTTCCGGTTCTTCAACCGCGGGCACAAGCTCTCCGGCCTCGACGCGGAGAGCCTCGGCATCGATCGCATCACCGTGGGAGGGAGGGCCTGATGGGCAAGTTCTCGCGTCTCGGCAACGACCTCTACTCCGGTCGCCGGTCCATCGACTTCGTCGGCCGCAAGTGGCTCTGGTACGCCCTGTCCGGCGTCATCATCGTGCTGGCCGTCGGAGGGCTCTGGCTCAAGGGCCTCAACATGGGCATCGAGTTCACCGGCGGCGCGCAGTACCGCGTCTCGATGGACTCCAGCCAGGTGACCCAGGACACCGCCGACAACCTGCGCGACACGGTGGCGGCCACGGGCATCGACGGTGCCGCGTCCCCGGTGGTGACGACCTCGGGTGACAAGGCGATCCTGATCCAGACCGAGCCGCTCTCCAGCGCCGAGAGCCAGAAGGTCGTCGACGCCATCGTCCAGGAGACCGGCGTGAACGCCGACAAGGACATCTCCCAGGACTCGATCGGCGCGAGCTGGGGCCAGGAGGTCGCCAAGCGGTCCCTGATCGGCCTCGTGGTCTTCCTGGTCCTCGTCGTCCTCTTCATCTGGGCCTACTTCCGCGAGTGGAAGATGTCGGTCGCCGCCATCGTGGCGCTCGCCCACGACCTCGTCATCACCGTCGGTGTCTACGCGCTGTCCGGTTTCGAGGTCACCCCGGCGACCGTCACCGGTGTGCTGACGATCCTCGGCTTCTCCCTCTACGACACCGTCGTCGTGTTCGACAAGGTGCGTGAGAACACCAGGGGCCTGCGCGACCGGCGCACGACCTACGCCCTGGAGGCCAACCTCGCGGTCAACCAGACCCTGGTCCGCTCGATCAACACCTCGATCGTGGCCCTGATCCCCGTCGGCGCGATCCTCTACGTCGGTGCCGTCCAGCTGGGTGCGAGCTCGCTGAAGGACCTCGCGCTCGCGCTGTTCGTCGGCATGGCCGCAGGCGCCTACTCCTCGATCTTCATCGCGACCCCGCTGCTGGTGCAGATGAAGTCGAACGAGTCCGACGTCCAGCTCGCCGAGAAGCGTGCCGCGGCCCGGGCGCGTCAGGCCGACCCGTACGCCGCCGTGCCGACGTTCAGCGAGGACATGCCGGTCCAGGCCGAGCCCGGCACCGACGGTCCCGACCTCGGCGACGAGGCGGACGACGCGTCGGTCGCCGGCACCCCCACCACCCGGCGCGCTCCCGAGGCCGCCGGCCGGGGGAGGGTGGCGCCGCCGTCGCGCGGCCCGGTCCGCCCGAGCGGCGCGTCGGGACGTCAGCAGCCCTCGCGGCAGACCCGTTCCAAGCGGGGCAAGAAGTGACGGACGGGGCGGCTGCGGCGCGTGCGGCCCTCGAGCGCCTGGTCGTCGACGTCCAGGACTTCCCGGAGCCCGGCGTCGTCTTCAAGGACATCACCCCGCTCCTGGCCGACCACAGCGGCTTCGCGGCCGTGATCGCCGCCCTCGCGGCGGTCGGCCGCGACGCCGACGGCAACCCGGTCGTCGACAAGGTCGTCGGCATGGAGGCGCGCGGGTTCATCCTCGCCGCCCCCGTCGCCCTGGCCCTCGGCACCGGTTTCGTTCCGGTCCGCAAGGCCGGCAAGCTGCCCCGCGGCACGCACGCCGTCTCCTACTCCCTGGAGTACGGCCAGGCGACGCTCGAGCTGCACCAGGACGCCATCGCCCCGGGCGACCGCGTGCTCCTCGTCGACGACGTCCTGGCCACCGGCGGCACCGCCCGGGCGACGCGTGAGCTCATCGAGAGCTGTGGCGGCACCGCCCACGGGCTGGCCGTGCTCATGGAGCTCGGCTTCCTGCCGGGGCGCGAGACCGTGGGCGACCTGCCGGTCTCGACCCTGATGACGGTCTGAACCCTCGCACCGCCACCCCTAGACTGGTGACGTGACCGAGGACCGCGCCGCCCAGCCGACGCGGGAACGCGCACCGGAGAACCCGGGCTCGACCCGCAGCATGCGGGCGCGCCTGGCCCGGATGGGCCGGAGCGGCCAGACGGGCAACCCTGTCCTCGAGCCGCTCTTCCGCGCCGTGCGCGCCAACCACCCCAAGGCCGACCTGGCGCTGCTCGAGCGCGCCTACGTCACCGCGGAGCGGATGCACGGCACCCAGATGCGCAAGAGCGGCGACCCCTACATCACCCACCCGCTCGCGGTGACCACCATCCTGGCCGGCATCGGCATGACCGAGCCGACCCTGGTCGCCTCGCTGCTGCACGACACGGTCGAGGACACGCCGTACACCCTCGACCAGCTGCGCGGCGACTTCGGCGACGAGGTCGCGCGGCTCGTCGACGGCGTGACCAAGCTCGACAAGGTCAAGTACGGCGACTCGGCGCAGGCCGAGACCATCCGCAAGATGATCGTGGCGATGTCGCGCGACATCCGGGTGCTGGTGATCAAGCTCGCCGACCGGCTCCACAACATGCGGACGCTGCGCTACGTGCCGCAGGCCAGCCAGGAGCGCACCGCCCGCGAGACCCTCGACATCTACGCCCCGCTGGCCCACCGGCTGGGCATGAACACCCTCAAGTGGGAGCTAGAGGACCTGGCCTTCGCAACGCTGCACCCCAAGATCTACGACGAGATCGTGCGGATGGTCGCCGAGCGCGCGCCCTCGCGCGACCAGTTCCTGGCCGAGGTGATCGCCCAGGTCGAGAACGACCTGCGCGAGGCGAAGATCAAGGCGACCGTGACCGGGCGCCCGAAGCACTACTACTCGATCTACCAGAAGATGATCGTCGGCGGTCGGGACTTCTCCGACATCTACGACCTGGTCGGCATCCGGATCCTCGTCGAGGACGACCGTGACTGCTACTCCGTCCTGGGCGTGCTGCACTCGCGCTGGAACCCCGTGCTCGGGCGGTTCAAGGACTACGTCGCGATGCCGAAGTTCAACATGTACCAGTCGCTGCACACCACGGTGATCGGGCCGCAGGGCAAGCCGGTGGAGCTGCAGATCCGCACCTTCGCCATGCACCGTCGTGCCGAGTACGGCGTCGCGGCGCACTGGAAGTACAAGGAGGACGGCCGCAACGGCGTCGACACCGAGCGCCGCGCCGACCTCGACGACATGACCTGGGTGCGGCAGCTGCTGGACTGGCAGAGCGAGGTGGAGGACCCGGGGGAGTTCCTGGAGTCGCTGCGCTTCGAGATCAACCGCGCCGAGGTCTACGTCTTCACCCCGCGCGGCGACGTGATCGCGCTGCCGACGGGTGCCACCCCGGTGGACTTCGCCTACGCCGTGCACACCGAGGTCGGCCACCACACCATCGGCGCCCGGGTGAACGGCCGCCTGGTGCCGCTGGAGTCGACGCTCGAGAACGGCGACGTCGTCGAGGTCTTCACCTCCAAGGCGCCGACCGCCGGCCCGTCACGGGACTGGCTGACCTTCGTGAAGTCGCCCCGTGCCCGCTCCAAGATCCGCCAGTGGTTCACCAAGGAGCGCCGCGAGGAGGCCATCGAGCGGGGCAAGGACCAGATCGCCCGGCTGATGCGCAAGGAGGGCCTGCCCCTCAAGCGACTGCTCTCCCACGAGTCGCTGATGCTCGCGGCGGTCCACTTCAAGCTGGCCGACGTCTCCGCGCTGTACGCCTCCGTCGGCGAGGGCAACCTGAGCGCGCAGGCCGTCGTACGCCGCGTGATCGACCTGCACGGCGGCGACGAGGGGGCGCAGGAGGACCTCGCCGAGGGCGTCACCATCACCGGGCGTCGCGGCAAGCCGAAGATGCCGGTGGGCGGCGACGCGGGCGTGGTCGTCAAGGGTGCGCCCGACGTGTGGGTCAAGCTCGCCAAGTGCTGCACGCCGGTGCCGCCGGACGCGATCCTGGGCTTCGTGACCAAGGGCGGGGGAGTGTCGGTCCACCGTCAGGACTGCACCAACGCCGCCAGCCTCGAGTCCCAGCCCGAGCGCCTGCTCGACGTCGAGTGGGCCCCCACCGGCCAGTCGACGTTCCTGGTGAACATCCAGGTCGAGGCGCTCGACCGGGCCCGGCTGCTCTCCGACATCACGATGGTCCTCTCGGACGCCCACGTGAACATCCTCAGCGCGAACCTCTCCACCACCCGCGACCGGGTCGCCAAGAGCCGCTTCACCTTCGAGATGGCCGAGGCCAAGCACCTCGACACGGTCCTCAAGGCAGTCCGCGGCGTCCCGGGCGTCTTCGACGCCTACCGGGTCACTCAGTAGCCCATTCCCGGCCCACGCCCGGAAGAACGCCGCCGATTGGTCACCAACCGCATGATTTCTGGCGGCGGATTCAAGCCACGGAAGCAACACCGTTTGGATCGGTCGGGTTGGACAGTAGTTCGTCGAGGACCGCGGCGGGGGTCTTCCAGCCGAGGGTCTTGCGGGGTCGTCGGTTCAGTTTCATGGCGATGTAGTCGAGGTAGTCGGGTGGGTAGATGCTCAGGTCGGTGCCCTTGGCGAAGTACTGACGCAGCAGTCCGTTGGTGTTCTCGTTCGAGCCGCGCTGCCAGGGTGAGTGGGGGTCGCAGAAGAAGATCTGCAGGTCCAGCGCTTGGGCGATCTGGATGTGGTTGCTCATCTCCTTGCCCTGGTCCCAGGTCAGGGTCCGGCGCAGGGTCGCCGGCAGTTGGCTCATCGCGGTGATCATGGCCTCTTCGACCGCGTCCGCGCCGTACTCTCCTTTGGGCAGGTGCAGCAGCATCACGAACCGTGATGCGCGCTCGACCAAAGTGCCGATCGCGGAGCTCGACGCGGTGCTGCCCATGATCAGGTCGCCCTCCCAGTGACCGGGCACCGCGCGGTCCTCGGCTTCGGCGGGGCGCTCGCTGATGTGGACCATGCCCGGGATCCGGCCCCGGCGCTGGTCGCCTCGACGGTGCGGCTTGCGCAGCGCCCGGCCGGTCCGCAGTCGTTTGTGCAGGTCACGGCGTAGTTCACCGCGTCCCTGCACGTACAACGCCTGGTAGATCGTCTCGTGCGACACCTGCCACTCCGTTTCGTCGGGATGGTCCAGTCTCAACTGTGCCGCGACCTGCTCGGGTGAGTAGTCCTCCTCCAGCAGCTCCTGGATCCGCTCGCGCAGCAGCGGGTTGGCCGCGATCTTGCGTGGCCGACCAGCGGCCGCGGCGTGTGCCACCCGCTCGGCCCGTCGCTGGGCCCGCAGTGGGCAGTAGCCGCGTCGGCCGGCCGTGGCCGCTGCCAGCCGGCGCACCCTCCGGCTGCGGTACCGGTCCGGTGAGTTGCGTCGAATCTCGCGCAGCACGGTCGAGGGATGACGACCCATACCTCGCGCGATCTTGCGGATCGACCAACCACACCTGATCCCGATCTGAATCTCGACTCGATCCGTCAAGGACAGGTACCGACCCGAGGGCCGGTGCATCACGAACGAAGGCATCACCCCACCAACCTGACGGACCCACGCGAAGCCAGCACCCTCCGCATGCCCCACGCGCCGAGCAGCGTCCCCATAGCCGTCACCGCTACGCACCGCCAGCCAGAACCTACGCAGGTCCTCCCGCGTCACATGACGAGTCACCACAGCCTCCTCAGTCAGGAGGTGTTGCGTCCCGCCCTTGAACCCGCCGGCCGAAATCATGCGGTGTGTGACCAATCGGCGAGGTCTGAGGAGCCCGAGAGCCGCCAGCGGGGTCTCGAGGCTCGGCGCCGGGGCGCCTCGCACCTCGACCAACGGCGGCGAGCCGGGTTCGGCGTCAGGAGGAGAAGTCCGCAGAGGCCTTCTTGGCCATCTCGAGGAAGGACTGGCGCGAGGCGAGGTTCTCCTCGAGCTCCCTGACCTTCTTCTCGTTGCCGGCCGAGCGGGCCTTCGCGAGGTCGTTCTCGACGTCGGCGATGGCCGCCTCGAGCTTGCTGACCATGTCGTCGGCGCGGGCGGACTTCTCCGGGTCGGATCGGCGCCACTGCTCGTCCTCGACCCCGCGGATGGCCTGCTCGACCTTGCGGATCCGGCCCTCGAGCTCCTTCATCCGGTCCCGGGGGACCTTGCCGGCCGCGTCCCACCGGTCCGCGATGTCACGGAAGGCCCGCTTCGCCGCCTCGACGTCGGTGACCGGCAGCAACGCCTCGGCCTCGACCAGGAGCTTCTCCTTGACCTCGGCGTTGGCGGCGAACTCCTTGTCCAGCTCCGCGTTGGCGGCGTCTCGGGCACCGAAGAACGCGTCCTGCGCGCCACGGAAGCGGCGCCAGAGCGCCTCGTCGACGTCGCGGGGGGCCGGGCCGGCGGCCTTCCACTGCTGCATCAGGTCGCGGTAACGGCCCGCGGTCGGGCCCCAGTCGGTGGAGTCGGCGAGCGCCTCCGCCTCGGTGGCGAGCCGCTCCTTGACGACACGGGCGGCGTCCCGCTTCTCGTGCTGCTCGGCGAAGTGCGCCTTGCGACGCCGGGTGTACGCCGTGCGCGCGGTCGAGAACCGGCGCCACAACGCGTCGTCGGAGGAGCGGTCGATGCGGGGGAGCGCCTTCCACTGGTCGAGGAGCTCGCGGAGCCGGTTCGCGCCGTTGCGCCAGTCATTGCCCTCGGCCAGCTTCTCGGCCTCGGCGACGATCTTCTCCTTCTCGGCGCGCGAGGCGGCGGCCCGCTGCGCCTTCTCGACCTTCCGTGCCTCGCGCTGGCCCTCGATCACGGGCGTCAGGGCGTCGAGGCGGGCCAGGAGGCCGGCGAGGTCGCCGACGGCGTTCGCGTCGGTCACCTGGGCGCGGACGGTGTCCACCGATCCGGCGGCCTCCTCGGGGGAGAGCACGCCCGACTTGATCCGCTGTTCCAGCAGCTCGACCTCGAACGCCAGCGCGTCGTAGCGCTCGGTGAAGAAGCGGAGGGCCTCCTCGGGGGTGCCCTCGGGGTACTGGCCCACGGAGCGCTCGCCGTCGGCGGTCGTCACGTAGACGGTCCCGTCGTCGTCGACTCGACCCCACTGATGACTCGTCACTGCATGTACCCCGATCGATCTGTTCGCGTGGCGGCGGGTGCCTCAGGGTCCCATGCTAGTCACGACGCCGGAGGGCGCCGCCCCGGCGGCCCAGCACCGGTGAGACGTCGCCCACTGCGGCTCGATAGTGTGCGGGGGTGTTGATCGCCGGTTTCCCCGCAGGTCCCTGGGGGACGAACTGCTACGTCGCCGCCACCGCCGCGGGCAGCGAGTGCGTGGTCATCGACCCCGGCAAGGACTCGGCCGCGGGCGTGGCCGAGGTCGTCCGGGAGCACCGGCTCAAGCCGGTCGCCGTCCTGGTCACCCACGGGCACGTCGACCACATGTGGTGCGTCGCCCCGGTCGCGGGCACGTACGACGCCACCGCGTGGATCCACCCCAGCGACCGGCACCTGCTGACCGACCCGATGGCCGGCATGTCGCGCGAGACCACCCAGATGCTGCTCGGCGGCAACTACGAGTGGGCCGAGCCCGACGACGTGCAGGAGCTCTCCGACAACCAGGTGCTCGAGCTGGCCGGGCTCCGCTTCGTGGTCGACCACACCCCGGGCCATACCGAGGGGTCGGTCACCTTCCGCTCGCCCTACGAAGCGGCCGACGTCTCCGAGGTCATGTTCTCGGGCGACCTGCTTTTCGCGGGATCCATCGGTCGCACGGACCTGCCGGGCGGTGACCACGCCACGATGCTGCGCAGCCTCACCGAGAAGGTACTGCCGCTCGCCGACGACATCGTGGTGCTCCCCGGCCACGGCGAGCAGACGTCCATCGGTCGCGAGCGCGCGACCAACCCCTTCCTGCTCGACCTCCAGTCCGAGGGACGAGCGGGGCGAGTCACCCGAGGTCTCTGAGGAACATGAGCAACAAGCCCACCCCGCTGAGCGGGTTCCCCGAGCTGCTCCCGGAGCAGCGCTTCGTCGAGCAGCAGGTCACCGACACCCTGCGGCGAACCTTCGAGCTCCACGGCTTCGCCGGGATCGAGACGCGCGCCGTGGAGCCGATGGACCAGCTGCTGCGCAAGGGGGAGACCTCCAAGGAGGTCTACGTCCTGCGCCGCCTCCAGGCCGATGCCGACGGCGCCGACTCCGGCATGGGCCTCCACTTCGACCTCACCGTGCCGTTCGCCCGCTACGTGCTCGAGAACGCCGGCAAGCTGGAGTTCCCGTTCCGCCGCTTCCAGATCCAGAAGGCCTGGCGCGGCGAGCGACCGCAGGAGGGGCGCTACCGCGAGTTCACCCAGGCCGACATCGATGTCGTGGGCAAGGACGTGCTCCCGACCCACTTCGACGTCGAGGTGGCCCGGGTGATGGCCGAGGCGCTCTCCGCGCTGCCGCTGCCGCCGCTGCGGCTGCGGGTCAACAACCGCAAGCTGATCGAGGGGTTCTACCGCGGGATCGGCGCCGAGGACCCCGCGGCGGTCATCACGATCATCGACAAGCTGGACAAGCTCCCCTCCGACCAGGTCGCCGCGCTGCTGGTCAGCGACGCCGGGCTCTCCGAGGCCCAGGCCGGTCAGTGCCTCGAACTCGCGACCATCAGCAGCACCGACACCGGCTTCGTCGAGCAGGTCCGTGCCCTCGGGGTCAAGCACGAGCTGCTCGACACGGGTCTCGAGGAGCTGGCCGCGGTCATCGACGGCTGCGCCACGGTCCGCACCGACCGCTTCGAGGTCGAGGCGAGCCTGAGCCTGGCGCGCGGGCTGGACTACTACACCGGCACCGTCTTCGAGATCTACATGGTCGGCTTCGAGTTCCTGAAGTCGGTCGGCGGCGGCGGGCGCTACGACGCCCTGGCCTCCGACGGGCGCAGCACCTACCCCGGTGTCGGCATCTCCTTCGGGATCTCCCGGTCGCTGGTGCCGCTGATGAGCCGCGGCCTCCTCAGCAGCGACCGCAAGGTCCCCAGCGCCGTGCTGGTCGCCCTCGCCGACGAGGACAGCCGTCCGGCCAGCGACGCGGTGGCCCAGGCCCTGCGTGCGCACGGCGTGCCCTGCGAGGTCGCCGCCAGCCCCCAGAAGTTCGGCAAGCAGATCCGGTACGCCGAGCGCCGGGGCATCCCCTACGTCTGGTTCCCCTCCGCCGAGGGTGACCACGAGGTCAAGGACATCCGGTCGGGGGACCAGGTGACGGCCGACCCGGCCACCTGGGCGCCTCCCGAGGCCGACCTGAGACCCCGCGTGGTCTCGACGAGCTCGACCAACGAATCGAACGAGGAGAAGAAGCAGTGATCCGCACCCATGACGCCGGCGCCCTTCGCGCCGACCACGTCGGCCAGACCGTCACCCTCGCCGGGTGGGTGGGCCGCCGTCGCGATCACGGCGGGGTCGCGTTCCTCGACCTGCGCGAGGCCAGCGGCGTGGTCCAGGTCGTCGTCCGCGACGAGGAGGTGGCCCACCACCTGCGCAGCGAGTACTGCATCCTCGTCTCCGGCGAGGTGAGCCTGCGCCCCGAGGGCAACGCCAACCCGAACCTGCCCAGCGGCGAGATCGAGGTGATCGCCAAGGACGTCGAGGTGCTCAGCGCCTCGGCCCCGCTCCCGTTCCCCATCGACGAGCACGTCGAGGTGGGGGAGGAGGCGCGCCTCAAGCACCGCTACCTCGACCTGCGCCGGCCCGGGCCGAACCAGGCGCTGCGCCTGCGCAGCAAGGTCAACAAGGCCGCCCGCGACGTGCTCGACGAGCACGGGTTCGTCGAGATCGAGACGCCGACGCTGACCCGGTCCACGCCCGAGGGCGCCCGCGACTTCCTGGTGCCGGCCCGCCTGCAGCCGGGCAGCTGGTACGCCCTGCCGCAGAGCCCGCAGCTGTTCAAGCAGCTGCTGATGGTCGCCGGCATGGAGCGCTACTACCAGATCGCGCGCTGCTACCGCGACGAGGACTTCCGCGCCGACCGGCAGCCGGAGTTCACCCAGCTCGACATCGAGATGAGCTTCGTCGAGCAGGACGACGTCCTCGCCGTCGCCGAGGAGATCCTGGTCGCCCTCTGGAAGCTGATCGGGCACGACGTGCCCACGCCGCTGCCGCGGATGACCTATGCCGAGTCGATGGCCCGCTACGGCAGCGACAAGCCCGACCTGCGGATGGGCCAGGAGCTCGTCGACTGCACGGCGTACTTCAAGGACACCCCGTTCCGCGTCTTCCAGGCGCCGTACGTCGGCGCCGTCGTGATGCCCGGCGGGGCGAGCCAGCCCCGCAAGCAGCTCGACGCCTGGCAGGAGTGGGCCAAGCAGCGCGGCGCCAAGGGGCTGGCCTACGTCCTGGTCCAGGAGGACGGCGAGCTCACCGGGCCGGTCTCCAAGAACATCACCGACGAGGAGAAGGCCGGCCTGGCCGCCCACACGGGCGCCCAGCCGGGCGACTGCATCTTCTTCGCCGCCGGACCGGTGAAGTCCAGCCGCGCCCTGCTCGGCGCCGCACGCCTCGAGATCGGGCGCCGCTGCGGCCTGATCGACGAGGACGCCTGGAGCTTCCTGTGGGTGCTCGACGCCCCGCTGTTCGAGCCGACGGCCGACGCGACCGAGTCCGGCGACGTGGCGCTGGGCTACAGCGCCTGGACGGCCGTGCACCACGCGTTCACCTCTCCCCAGGACCTCGAGACGTTCGACCAGGACCCGGGCAACGCGCTGGCCTGGGCCTACGACATCGTCTGCAACGGCAACGAGATCGGTGGCGGCTCGATCCGTATCCACCGCGAGGACGTCCAGAAGCGCGTCTTCGAGGTGATGGGCATCGGTGAGGCCGAGGCCGAGGAGAAGTTCGGCTTCCTCCTCGAGGCGTTCAAGTACGGTGCGCCCCCGCACGGCGGCATCGCGTTCGGATGGGACCGGATCGTGGCCCTGCTCTCGGGCAGCGACTCGATCCGCGACGTCATCGCGTTCCCCAAGTCCGGCGGCGGTTTCGACCCGCTCACGGCCGCGCCGGCGCCGATCACGCCCGAGCAGCGCAAGGAGGCCGGCGTCGACGCCAGGCCGCCGAAGGACGTCCCGTCCGCGGGGTGATTTCGCGCAGGATCACCGGCGGGGGTCGAGACCAGATCGTTACGCGTCGGTGATCCCGGGTGAGGGCCGCATCACATAGAGTCACTGCGGCTGCCAGCCCCTCAGGGGGCCGTCCACGACCCGGGTCGACCGGGTTTCAGACCAGCATCAGATCCGAGAAGACAGAGGTACCATGACGGTTCAGGCCTCCAACCTGGAGAGCGAGCACCTCCCCGACGCCGGTTCGGCGCCCGAGGGCGATCTCGCAAAGATCGCCGGCAAGTCCCCGACGAAGCTCGCGATCGGTCGTTTCCGTCGCGACAAGCTGTCGATGATCTCGTTCGTCGTCGTCGTCCTCTACATCTCAGCGGCGATCATCGCTCCCTTCCTGGTGAAGTTCGGGGTCCTCGACCCGACGAGCTACCACCAGAACCTGACGGACCCGTCCACGGGCGGCATCCCCTACGGCAAGATGGGCGGCGTCAGCTGGGACCACCCGCTGGGTGTCGAGCCGGCCACGGGCCGCGACGTGATGTCCCGCCTCTGGTACGGCATCACGTTCTCGCTGGCCATCGCCCTCACCGCGACGATGATCGCGATCGTGATCGGCGCCGTGCTCGGCATCATCTCGGGCTTCAGCGGCGGCTGGGTCGACTCGATCATCGGTCGCGCCATCGACCTGACGCTGTCGTTCCCCTCGACCCTGATGCTGCTGGCGCTCTCGAGCATCGGCATCCAGCTCGCTGCGGACGCGCTGCCCGGCAAGTTCTCCGACCCGCTGCCCAACGGCGCCTACGTGGTGTTCGTGCTGGCGCTGTTCGGTTGGCCGGGCGTCGCGCGCATCATCCGCGGCCAGGTGCTCTCGGTCCGCGAGCGTGAGTTCGTCGACGCCGCGGTGCTGCTGGGCGCCTCGCGCTACCGGATCTACTTCAAGGAGATCCTGCCCAACCTGTGGGCCCCGCTGCTGGTCACCTTCACGCTGACCATGCCGGCCTACATCTCCGCCGAGGCAGCGCTCAGCTACCTGGGTGTCGGCATCAAGCCCCCGACGCCCACGCTCGGCAACATCCTGCGCGGATCGATCAACTACTCGTCGGCCGACTTCTTCTTCTTCTTCGTGCCGGCCTTCCTGATCATGATCATCGTCGTCAGCTTCAACCTGCTCGGCGACGGCATCCGCGACGCGCTCGACCCCAAGACGGCCCGCTAACCGGCCCTCACGAATTTCGGTGACACAGAGTCACCGATGGTGCCGCCGCTTCCGGCGCGACACACACACAAGGAGAAGTAATGGTCAACTATCGAAAGCGGTTGCTTGCTGGCACCGCTGCGGTGGCAATGGCTGCTGGCCTCGCCGCCTGTGGCGGCGGCTCGGACAGCAACGGTGGGGACAACTCCTCGGAGCCCGGCAAGGCCGGCGGTACGCTGCAGTACTACATCTACGCGCCTTATGAGCACGTGGACCCGCAGCGCACCTACCTCGGCGTCGAGATCACGAACTTTGCCCGCACCGTCTACCGCCAGCTGGTGTCGTTCCCGATCTCGAACGACCCGGAGAAGGCCAACACCCCGGTTCCCGACCTCGCCACCGACACCGGCACCTCCTCGGAGGGCGGCAAGGTCTGGTCCTTCACCGTCAAGGACGGCGTGAAGTGGGAGGACGGCAAGCCGATCACCTGTGAGGACTTCAAGTACGGCGCCTCCCGCGTGTTCGCGACCGACGTCATCACCGGTGGCCCGAACTACCTGCTGAGCTACCTCGACATCCCCACGGACTCGAAGACCGGCCTGCCGGCCTACAACGGTCCCTACAAGGGTGACGGCCAGGAGCTGTTCGACAAGGCGATCACCTGCGACGGCAACACCATCACGTACCACTTCAAGCAGCCGTGGCCGGACTTCCCGCTGGCCATCGCCGGTCTGCACATGATGGACCCGTACCGCCAGGACAAGGACCAGGGTCCGAAGTCCAACTACATGATCTTCTCCAACGGTCCGTACAAGATCGAGGGGAACATGTGGAACAAGAACAAGGGCGCGACCTTTGTTCGCAACGACAACTACGACCCGTCGACCGACACGACCGACCTGCGCATGGCGCTGCCGGACCAGATCAACTTCGACGTGGGTCAGACCTCCGAGACGATCTACGACCGTCTCATCGCCGACAACGGTGACGACCAGTACGCCGTGACGCCGCAGCGCGTTCCCCCGGCCTACTACACCCAGATCGAGGGCGCCGTCGCGGACCGCTCGACCCTGGTGAAGTCGCCCTACGTCGACTACCTGGTGCCGAACTTCCGTCGCATGACCGACCCGAAGGTCCGTGAGGCCCTCAAGGTCGCGACCAACGCCCAGGCGTGGATCGACGCCGGTGGTGGCGAGAAGGCCTACGGCCCCGCCGAGTCGATCGTGAACCCGGCTGTGGTCGGCTACCAGGCCAACCCGGCCTTCGACGGCCCGCAGGAGGGCGACCCCGAGGCCGCCAAGGCGATGCTCGAGGACGCCGGCGTCAAGATGCCTTACCCGATCACCTTCACCTACCCGAGCACCGAGACCGCTGACAAGCAGGCCGCGGCGCTGAAGGAGACCTGGGACCAGGCCGGCTTCGACGTGACCCTCGACGGCCTGGGTGACACCTACTACGACGTCATCCAGAAGCCCACCAAGGACAGCGACGTCATCTGGGGCGGTTGGGGTGCTGACTGGCCCTCCGCCATCACCGTCACCGCGCCGCTGTTCGACAGCCGTATCAACCTGACCTCGAACTCCGACGGCCAGGACTACGGTGCCTACAAGAGCGACAAGTTCAACTCGCTCGTCGACCAGGCCCAGCAGGCCTCGTCGCTGGACGACCAGACCGCCGCTCTGCAGGAGGCCGACAAGGTCCTCGGCGAGGACGTCGCCTACATTCCGCTGGAGGTTGCGAACTTCTACTTCCTGCACGGTTCGAAGGTGACCGGCTACACCAACACTCCCTCCTCGAACGGGTACCCGGACCTGGGCCCGATCGGCGTGGAGAACTGACGCACCTGTAGTTCCCGCAACACTCAATGGTCGGGCGGCCGCTTCGGCGGCCGTCCGACTCCGGGGGGTGAGGGCCTCGTACCGAGGTCCTCACCCTCACCTCCGTCCGGCTGTCGCCGCCACGAGCTGAGACAGCGCAGACCCCGATCAGTACCCCCGAGGTGGTCCCACCCATGTTCGCCTACGTCGTCCGACGCGTGTTCGTCGGCGTGATCATGCTCATCGTGATGAGCCTGGTGACGTTCCTGCTGTTCTTCGCGTCGCCCGTCGACCCGGCGCGTTACGCGTGCGGCAAGAACTGCTCGCCCGAGCTGAGAGAGCAGACCCGCAAGGCGCTCGGATACGACAAGCCGACCGTCGTCCAGTGGACCGACTTCCTCCAGGGCGTCGTCAAGGGCCGCGAGTACCCCGATGACCCCGAGCTGAAGGCGAAGGCGCCCGAGCTCATCGCGGAGTGCCCGGCCCCGTGCTTCGGCTACTCGGTCGTGAACACGACCACCGTGAACGCGGAGATCAAGGAAGCGTTCCCCGTCTCGCTCTCCATCTCGCTCGCAGCCCTGTTCATGTGGCTGCTCGGCGGCGTCTTCTTCGGCGTCATAGCCGCGGTCCGCAAGGGCACCCTGACCGACCGCGGGATCGTCGCGCTGTCGCTGGTGTTCTATGCGTTCCCCGCCTTCTTCATCGGCATCTTCCTGCTCAAGTTCCTGGCCATCAAGTGGCAGTTCGTGCCCATCCCCGAGTACGTCTCCATCGCCGACGGGGGACTGGGGACCTGGCTGCAGGGCCTGTTCCTGCCCGGACTCACCCTGGCCCTGCTCTACATGGCCGGCTACGTCCGCATGACGCGCGCGTTCGTGCTGGAGTCCATGAGCGAGGACTACGTCCGCACCGCCCGGGCCAAGGGCCTCAAGGGACGCCGCGTGCTGGTCAAGCACAGCATGCGTGCCGCGCTCACCCCGCTGGTCACGCTGGTCGGCCTGGACTTCGCGGCCCTGATGGGTGGCGCGATCATCACCGAGACCGTGTTCAACTACAATGGCTTGGGCAAGCTCGCCCTCGACGCAAACCTCACCTACGACCTCCCGACGATCATCGGGCTGGTGCTCCTCCTGGGAACGTTCGTGATCGTCGCCAACATCATCGTCGACGTGCTGTACGCCGTCATTGACCCGCGCGTGCGCGTGGGCTGAGGGGAGAACCGTGTCTTTTCTTTCGGTCCGTGACCTGAAGGTCCACTTCCCGACCGTCGACGGCGTCGTGATGGCGACCGACGGTCTCTCCTTCGACCTCGAGAAGGGCAAGACCCTCGGCATCGTGGGCGAGTCCGGCTCGGGCAAGTCCGTGTCGAGCTCGGCGATCCTCGGCCTGCACCGCAAGACCAGCGCCAGGGTGTCGGGCGAGATCATCCTCGACGGCGTCGACCTGCTGCAGATCAGCGACGAGGAGATGCGCAAGAAGCGGGGCAAGGAGGTCTCCATGATCTTCCAGGACCCGCTCTCCGCGATGCACCCGTACTACACGGTCGGCAACCAGATCGGTGAGGCCTACCGCGTCCACCACAACGTCAGCAAGAAGGCCGCCCGCAAGCGCGCCATCGAAATGCTCGACCGCGTCGGGATCCCGCAGCCGGACCGCCGGGTGGACGACTACCCGCACCAGTTCTCCGGCGGCATGCGGCAGCGCGCGATGATCGCGATGGGGCTGATCAACAACCCCAGCCTGCTCATCGCCGACGAGCCCACGACCGCTCTGGACGTGACCGTCCAGGCCCAGATCCTGGACCTGCTCCAGGACCTCCAGCGCGAGTTCGACTCCGCCGTCATCATCATCACCCACGACCTCGGCGTCGTGGCGGAGATGGCCGACGACGTGCTGGTGATGTACGCCGGCCGCGCGGTCGAGTACGGCGCCTGCAAGGAGATCCTGACCCACCCCGAGATGCCCTACACCTGGGGTCTGCTCTCGAGCGTCCCGGACGTGTCCGGCGACGTGAACGCACAGCTGATCCCGATCCCGGGCAACCCGCCCAGCCTGCTGAACCCGCCGCCCGGCTGCGCCTTCCACCCGCGGTGCACGCACAAGGACAAGGTCCCCGGTGACCTGTGCCGGACCGAGCTGCCCGAGCTGCTCCCCGGCGTGCGCGGCGGCCTGCACACCAAGCGTTGCCACCTGGCCAACCCCGATGAGATCTACGCGACGGAGATCCTCCCTGAGATCGCTCCCGAGCTGGTCGAGGAGAAGTGATGGACCACACCCCCAAGTCCGACGAGGTGCGTGAGGGCGACTCGTCCACCGCTGCGGGTGCCACGACACTGGCGCAGCCGGTCGAGACGACCTCGCAGAACACCAAGGCGGTCCTCGACGTCGAGAACCTCAAGATGTACTTCCCGGTGAAGTCGTCGGGGATCATCCGGCGCACCGTGGGTCACGTCCAGGCGGTCGACGGCGTCTCGTTCCAGCTCCCGGCTGGTGGCTCCCTCGGCCTGGTGGGCGAGTCCGGCTGTGGCAAGTCCACCACCGGACGCCTGGTGACCCGGCTCTACGAGCCCACCGGCGGCACGATCAACTTCGACGGCCGGGACATCTCCAAGATCTCCTCGCGGAGCCTCAAGCCGCTGCGCCGCGAGATCCAGATGATCTTCCAGGACCCCTACACCTCGCTGAACCCGCGCCACAGCGTCGGCGCGATCATCGGGGCGCCGCTGGCGATCCACAACATCCTGCCGAAGAACAAGATCCTGCCGCGCGTGCAGGAGCTCCTCGAGATCGTGGGCCTCAACCCGGAGCACTACAACCGCTACCCGCACGAGTTCTCGGGCGGCCAGCGCCAGCGCATCGGCATCGCCCGGGCGCTGACGCTGCAGCCTAAGGTGCTCGTGGCCGACGAGCCGGTCTCCGCGCTCGACGTGTCGATCCAGGCGCAGGTCATCAACCTGCTCAAGGACCTGCAGCACGAGTTCAACATCGCGTTCCTCTTCATCGCCCACGACCTCGCGGTGGTGCGCCACTTCTGCCCCGAGGTCGCGGTGATGTACCTCGGCAAGATCGTGGAGATCGCCGATCGCGAGACGCTCTACTCCCGCCCGCACCACCCCTACACGCAGGCGCTGCTGTCCGCGGTGCCCGACGTGAAGCAGGCCGCCATCGGCGGCCGACGCGAGCGGATCCGGCTGCAGGGCGACGTGCCCAGCCCGATCAACCCGCCGTCCGGCTGCCGGTTCCGCACCCGCTGCCCCATGGCGCAGGAGATCTGCGCCCGGGTGGAGCCGCCGCTCCTGCAGATCGGCAAGAGCCACAAGGTCGCCTGCCACTTCCCGGGCGAGCTCGGGCACGCGCCGGAGAAGCCGATCACCGCGAGCCTTCTCGGTGTCGACGACACCGGCGCCCCGGACCCGGGTGCCAGCCCGGCCGAGGAGCTGCCCACGGGCTCCGGGTTCTCGGACACGTGGTTCGACCTCGAGCGCAGGACGATGGCGAAGGGCTGACCCCGGTCCGTGGACGGACTGTTCGACATCGGCGGAGCCCCCGCCCCCGCAGCGCGGGGCGGGGGCTCGCTGGCCGTCAACACCCATTCCTCAGCGCCCCTGGCCGTGCGGATGCGGCCCAGGACGCTCGAGGAGCTCGTAGGCCAGGAGCAGCTGCGCGCCCCGGGCGCTCCGTTGCGCCGGTTGATCGAGGGCGACCAGTCGATGTCCCTGCTCCTGTGGGGGCCGCCCGGGACGGGCAAGACCACGATCGCCTCGATCGTCAGCCAGCAGACCGACCGCCGCTTCGTCGAGGTCTCCGCGGTCTCCGCCGGCGTGAAGGAGGTCCGGGCCGCTATCGACGCAGCTCGGTCCGAGCTGGTCGGAGGCGGTCGTGAGACGGTGCTCTTCGTCGACGAGGTGCATCGGTTCAGCAAGGCCCAGCAGGACGCCCTGCTCCCCGGCGTCGAGAACCGCTGGGTCACGCTCGTGGCCGCGACCACCGAGAACCCGTTCTTCTCGGTCATCTCGCCCTTGCTGTCCCGCAGCCTCCTGCTGCGCCTGGAGTCGCTGACCGACGACGACGTGCGTGCCGTGCTGGCCCAGGCGGTCACCGACGAGCGCGGCCTCGCCGGGAAGCTTGCCGTCGACGACGACGCCCTCGACCACCTGGTCCGGCTCGCCGGCGGCGACGCGCGGCGCTCCCTGACCTACCTCGAGGCCGCTGCGGGTGCGGCGACCTCCAAGGGGCTCGACGTGGTCGACCTGGCGACCGCGGAGACGGCCGTCGACCAGGCGGCGGTGCGCTACGACCGGCAGGGCGACCAGCACTACGACGTCACCAGCGCCTTCATCAAGTCGGTGCGCGGGTCCGACGCCGACGCGGCCCTGCACTACCTGGCGCGGATGATGGAGGCGGGGGAGGACCCGCGCTTCATCGCCCGTCGACTGATGATCCTCGCCAGCGAGGACATCGGCCTCGCCGACCCGACCGCGCTCACCACCGCGGTCGCGGCGGCCCAGACCGTCCAGCTGATCGGGATGCCCGAGGCCCAGCTGACGCTGGCGCACGCCAGCATCGCGCTCGCGGTGGCCCCGAAGTCGAACGCCGTCACGACCGCGATCGGAGCGGCGATCGCGGACGTCAAGGCCGGGAAGATCGGGCCGGTGCCGGCACACCTGCGCGACGCCCACTACTCCGGTGCCAAGAAGATCGGCCACGGCGCGACGTACAAGTACAGCCACGACGAGCCGTACGGCGTCGCCGAGCAGCAGTACGCCCCCGACGTGGTCGCCGACGCGGAGTACTACCAGCCAACGGCGCTGGGGGCGGAGGGCGCGATCAAGGAGCGCTGGGAGCGCATCAGACGGCTGGTCCGGGGCTCCGACCGCCCGCGATAGGGTCGGGCACTGTGATGCTGCAGTGGATCGAGCCCGTGGTCACGGGCGTGCTGGCCCTGCTCGTGCTCGCTCTCACCGTGACGCTGCTGCGGCTGCGCTCGCGGACCGATCGTGAGCTGGCCACGGCCCGCGCGGAGGCCTCCTCCCTGCGGGCGCGGGTCGAGGAGATCGAGCACCGCCTCACCGCCGACGAGCAGGCGCCCCGCCGCGACGTCGACGACCGCGAGGCCCACGAGTACGTCATCACCCACCTCGGGGACCCCGATCCGGACACCGCTGTCGACCGGACGCCGCCCGAGATCGACCGGGCCCTGTTCGCCGACCTCGTGCTGCGCGAGACGGTGGTCAAGGCGGCGTCGCTCACCCACGGCGTACGCCGCGCCCTGGCCCCCGAGGCCCGCAACCGGATCCGGTTCGAGGTGCGCCGCGAGGTCAAGCGGGCGCGCAAGCAGCGGCGCGCCGACACCCGCGAGGCGCGGCGCGACTGGGCCGCGCGGCAGCGGGCCGAGGGCACCGCATGAGGCGCGGCTTCTGGTTCCTCGCCGGCGCCGGCGCGGGTGTGTACGCCGTGGTGCGCGGCCGTCGCGCCGCGGAGGCGTTCACCGCCGACGGCCTCCGGGACCGCCTCAGCGGGCTCGAGGTCGGCGCCCGGATGTTCCGTGAGGAGGTCGCCGCCGGCCAGCACGAGAAGGAAACCGAGTTGCGGGAGCGCTTCGGCCTCGTGCCTCATGGGAGGCCACAGCTCGAGGGCGGCCGCCACCGGGCGCAGGCACCCACGCTCACCACCAGTCACACCGGCACGGACATGAACACCGACATCAGCACCGACACCGACGAGGAAGGCAGCAACTGATGGACACCGCGGAGATTCGCCGGAGGTTCGTCGCTCACTTCGAGCGCAACGGACACCAGGCGGTGCCGTCAGCCTCGCTGCTGCTCGACGACCCGAACCTGCTCTTCGTCAACGCCGGCATGGTGCCCTTCAAGCCCTACTTCCTGGGCCAGGAGACCCCGCCGTACCGTCGCGCGACCAGCGTGCAGAAGTGCGTCCGCACGCCCGACATCGAGGACGTCGGCAAGACCACCCGGCACGGCACGTTCTTCGAGATGTGCGGCAACTTCTCGTTCGGTGACTACTTCAAGGACGGCGCCATCGAGCTCGCCTGGGAACTGGTCACCCGCCCGGTCGCCGACGGCGGCTTCGGGCTCCCCGAGGACAAGCTCTACCCGAGCGTCTACGACGACGACCCCGAGGCGGTCGACCTCTGGCGCAAGATCACCGGCCTGCCCGACGACCGGATCATCCGCCTGGGCAAGAAGGAGAACTACTGGTCCATGGGTGTCCCCGGCCCCGGTGGACCCTGCTCGGAGATCCTGATCGACCGCGGCCCGGCGTACGGCGCCGACGGTGACTTCGGCGCCGAGGACCGCTACCTCGAGTTCTGGAACCTCGTCTTCATGCAGGACGAGCTCAGCGCGGTGCGGTCCAAGGAGGACTTCGACATCGCCGGCTCGCTGCCGAAGAAGAACATCGACACCGGCATGGGCCTCGAGCGTGTCGCGTTCCTCCTCCAGGGCAAGGAGAACATGTACGAGATCGACGTCATGTTCCCGGTGATCGAGAAGGCCCAGGAGCTCACCGGCCGTCGCTACGGCGCGAGTCCCGAGGACGACGTCCGCTTCCGCGTGGTCGCCGACCACATCCGCTCCTCGATGATGCTCATCGGCGACGGCGTCACGCCGGGCAACGACGGCCGCGGCTACGTCCTGCGCCGGCTGCTGCGTCGCGCCGTGCGCTCGATGCGCCTGCTCGGCTTCGAGGACCGGGCGCTGCCCGAGCTGATGCCGGTCAGCCGGGACAAGATGGGGGAGACCTACACCGAGCTGCACCGTGACTGGGAGCGGATCTCCAGCGTCGCGTTCGCCGAGGAGGACGCGTTCCGCCAGACGCTGCGCGCGGGCACCGCGATCTTCGACCTCGCCACCGGCGAGCTGAAGCGCTCGGGCGGCACGCAGGTCTCGGGCGACAAGGCGTTCGCGCTGCACGACACCTACGGTTTCCCGATCGACCTGACCCTCGAGATGGCCGCCGAGCAGGGGCTCAGCGTCGACGAGGAGGGCTTCCGCCGCCTGATGACCGAGCAGCGGGAGCGGGCCAAGGCCGACGCGAAGGCCAAGAAGGGCCAGCACCGCGACGCCCGCGCCTACCGCGAGGTCGCCGACTCGCTCGGCCGCGCGGTCGAGTTCACCGGCTACTCCGACATCGTCAGCGAGGGCTCCGTCCGCGGCATCGTCGCCGCCGGCGGCGTCGTGCCCTCGGCGCGCGAGGGTGACGAGATCGAGCTGGTCCTGGACCGGACGCCCTTCTACGCCGAGGGTGGCGGCCAGCTGGCCGACCAGGGCGTCATCGAGCTCGACAACGGCGCGCTGCTCCAGGTCCGCGACGTCCAGTCGCCGGTGACCGGCCTGATCGTGCACCAGGCGCTGGTCCTCTCCGGCGAGGTCACGCCCGGGCTCGCGGCCCAGGCGAAGGTCGACGTCGAGCGCCGACGCTCCATCTCGCGCTCCCACACCGCGACCCACATGGTCCACAAGGCGTTCCGCGAGGCGCTCGGCGAGACCGCCACGCAGGCCGGCTCGGAGAACTCGCCAGGACGCTTCCGGTTCGACTTCTCCGCCACCGGCTCGGTGCCGACCTCGGTCATGCGCGACGTCGAGGAGCGGGTCAACGACCTGGTGCTCGCCGACCTCGCGGTGCACGCCGAGGTGATGACCCAGGAGGAGGCGGTCAAGAGCGGTGCCATGGCGCTCTTCGGCGAGAAGTACGGCAACGAGGTCCGGGTGATCTCGGTGGGCGACTGGGCGCGAGAGCTGTGCGGAGGCACGCACGCGCACCGGTCCGGCCAGCTCGGCGTGGTCAAGCTGCTGGGCGAGTCGTCCATCGGCTCCGGCGTACGCCGGGTCGAGGCGCTGGTGGGCGGCGACGCCTACCGCTTCCTGGCCCGCGAGCACGTGCTCGTCGCGCAGCTGTCCGAGGCGCTCAAGGTGCGCCCCGAGCAGCTCCCCGAGCGCGTGCACGACATCGTCGAGAAGCTCCGGACCGCCGAGAAGGAGATCGAGAAGGTCCGCCTCGGCCAGCTGCTGGCGGCCGGTGGCGAGCTCGCCGCGTCCGCGGCCGACGTCGGCGGCGTCAAGGTGGTGGCCCACCGTGCCGACGGTGCGGGTGGCGGTGACGTGCGCACGCTCGCGCTCGACGTGCGCGGCCGGCTGCCGCAGGGCCAGCCCGGTGCCGTGGTCATCATCGGGGCGGGCGCCGACGGCAAGGTCTCGGTCGTGGCCGCGGTCAACGACGAGGCCCGCGGCCGCGGGGTCAGCGCCAACGAGCTGGTCCGTGCGGTCGGCCCCTTCGTGGGCGGCCGCGGCGGCGGCAAGGACGACGTGGCCCAGGGCGGCGGCACCGACGCGTCCCGCATCGACGAAGCGCTCGACCAGGTCCGCGCCGAGGTGGCGCGGGCGACCGGTCAGGCGAACGGTTGAGGTTCGGCGTCCGTCTCGGCATCGACCCCGGCGACGCCCGCATCGGCGTCGCGCGCAGCGACCCGACCGGCTTCCTCGCCACGCCCGTGGAGACGGTGCGGCGCGGGAAGGGCGACCTGCGGCGGATCGCCCAGCTCGTGACCGAGGAGGAGGCCGTCGAGGTCGTGGTCGGGCTCCCGCGCTCGCTGTCGGGCGGGGAAGGCCCGGCCGCGGTCAAGACCCGCGAGTTCGCGGCACGCCTCGCCGCACGCGTCGCGCCGGTTCCGGTGCGCCTCGTCGACGAGCGGCTGACCACGGTGTCGGCGGAGGCTATGCTGCGCGACCGTGGCCGCAAGGGAGCCAAGCGGCGGGAGGTCGTCGACCAGGCGGCCGCCGTCCTGATCCTGCAGCACGCACTGGACACCGAACGCGCGACGGGGGCCGCGCCCGGCGAGACCGTCGAGGAGACGCACGAGTGACGACGAACGAGGCACCGCCCGAGCACGACCCCGAGGAGCACCACGAGGAGGTCGTGCCCATGCAGGGCGGCCGACGCCGCAAGCGGGGCCACGGCCTCAAGGGCTGCCTCGCCGTGCTCGTCGCCCTCCTCGTCGTCGTGGGCGGCGCCGCCTTCCTGGGCAACAAGGCACTCACCGCGCTCAAGGACCAGTTCGCCGACCCGGAGGACTACGCAGGCCCCGGACGCGGCCAGGTCAGCTTCGAGGTGCACGAGGGCGACAGCGTCGCCGCGATCGGCCGCAACCTGAAGACCGCCGGCGTGGTCGCCTCGGTCGAGGCGTTCACCGACGCCGCCTCGGCGAACCCGGACTCGACCGGCATCCAGGTCGGGTTCTACGGGCTGAAGAAGCAGATGAAGGCATCCGACGCCCTCGACGTGCTCGTCGACCCCGCGAACCTCGTCAAGGACGCGGTCACCATCCCCGAGGGGCTGACCGTCGACGAGATCGTGGACACCCTGGCCCGGAGGACCGACTTCAAGGCGGCGCAGTTCCAGAAGGTGCTCGACTCGCCGGACTCGCTCGGGCTGCCGGACTATGCCGACGGGAACGCCGAGGGCTACCTCTTCCCGGCGACGTACGACTTCGGACCCAACGCGACCCCCCGGACGATCCTGCAGGCGATGGTCGACCGTTGGCAGCAGGCCGCCGACGACGCCGACCTCGAGGGTGCGTCCGAGAAGCTCGGCTACACCCCGGCACAGCTGATGACGATCGCCAGCCTGGTCCAGGCCGAGGGCCGCGGCGACGACATGCCCAAGATCGCGCGGGTGATCTACAACCGGCTCGAGGGTGACGAGACCGACGGGCTGCTCCAGATCGACGCCACGGTGAACTACGCCGCCGGCAACGACCTGCGGGCGGTCCCGTCCACCGACGACACCAGGCTCGACTCGCCGTACAACACCTACCAGAACCCGGGCCTGCCGCCGACCCCGATCGAGGCGCCCGGGGACGACGCGCTGCGCGCGGCCACCCACCCCGCGGACGGCGGCTGGTACTACTACGTCACGGTCAACCTCAAGACCGGCGAGACCAAGTTCGCCGAGACCTACGACGAGTTCCTGACCTACAAGGACGAGCTGCGCAAGTACTGCGCGACCGAGTCCGCGGGCGCCTGCTGAGACGCCGTCGATGAGGTGTGCCGTCCTGGGCGACCCGATCGCCCACTCCCTCTCCCCGGTGCTCCACCGGGCGGGGTACGCCGCGCTCGGCCTGGACTGGTCCTACGACCCGGTGCGGGTGGGGGAGGACGGCCTCCCGGACTTCGTGGCCGGACTCGACGCGACCTGGCGCGGGCTGTCGCTGACGATGCCGCTCAAGCGGGTGGCGCTCACCCTGGCCCGCGCGACGACGGACCGGGCCCGGATGGCCGGGGCCGCCAACACGCTCGTGCTCGAGGACGGGGTGGCGGTGCTGGCCGACAACACCGACCTCCCGGGCGCGGTCTCCGCGGTCCGGGAGCGGTACGACGGCCCGGTGACCGCCGGCACGGTGCTGGGCGGGGGTGCGACTGCGGCCTCGACGGGCCTGGCCCTGTGCGAGCTGGGAGCCCGCTCGGTCACGCTGCTGGTCCGCTCGCCCGACCGTGCCGCGGAGGCGGCCGAGGCGGTCCGGCGCCACCCCGCCGGCCCGCAGGTCGAGGTGGGTTCGCTCACCGACGATCCCGTCACCGGCGAGGTCGTCGTCTCCACCGTCCCCGCCGCGGCCCAGGACGCGTCGCTCGTCCGTCGCTGCGCGGATGCGCCGGTGCTCTTCGAGGTCCTCTACGACCCGTGGCCGACCCCGCTGGCTGCGGCCCCGCGCGCCGGCGTGCTGGTCGGCGGCATGGACCTGCTGGTGCACCAGGCGGCGCTGCAGTTCGAGATGTTCACCGGTCGGCCGGCCCCGCTGGAGGCGATGCGGTCGGCCGGGCTCGAGGCGCTCACCGGGCCCCGGGCGGCAGGGTGAGCAGCCTGGCCGCGGAGGGCGCGGCTGCCGCGTTCGCTGCCGTCGCCTGCGGGCTGGCCGGTGCGTTCGTGCCCTCGGTGATCGCGCGGCTGCCCGAGCCCGAGCCCGGCGACGAGCCCAAGCGGCCGTACGCCGAGATCGCCGCGCGACGCGGGCTGACGCGGGTCACGGCCGGTGTGGCGGCGGTGTCCGGGGGTGTGGTCGGCGGCGTGCTCGGCTGGTCCTGGCCGCTGCTCGTCTGGCTGCCGCTGGTCCCCGTCGGAGTCCTGCTCGGCTACGTCGACCTGCGCACCAAGCTGCTGCCCAGCGTGGTCGTCCGCCCGGCGACCCTGCTCGTGGTCGCCCTGGGTGGTGTGAGCGCCGCGCTCACCGGCGACCGGGACGCGTTCGTGCGCGGACTGGTCGGGCTGGTGGTGGTGCGGTCGGTGTTCTGGGTCCTGTGGTGGATCCGTTCGGCGGGCATGGGATTCGGCGACGTACGCCTCTCGGCGCTGCTCGGGTTCGCACTGGCCTACCTGGGATGGACCGAGGTGCTGCTCGGCACCTACGCGTCGTTCCTCGTCTTCGGTCTGCCGGGGCTGCTGGTCGCCCTGGCGCGCCGTGACCGCAGCATGATGCGCACCGCCTACCCGTTCGGTCCCGCCATGCTCGTCGGGGCCGTGATCGGCGTGGTCCTGGCGCCGCTGCTCGGGGGCCATCTCGGCGACTGGGGAGCCTGAATCCGGAGCGGATCGGTCGTGAAAGACTGGCCGCATGCTGCGTTGGCTCACCGCGGGCGAGTCCCACGGACCGTCCCTGGTCGCGATCCTCGAAGGGCTCCCTGCCCACGTGGAGGTCACGACCTCCGACATCCAGGACTCACTGGCCCGACGACGTCTCGGGCACGGTCGCGGCGCCCGGATGAAGTTCGAGCAGGACGAGGTCACCATCGTGGGCGGGGTCCGGCACGGCCGGAGCCTCGGTGGCCCGGTCGCGATCGAGGTCGGCAACACCGAGTGGCCCAAGTGGGAGAAGGTCATGTCGGCCGACCCCGTGGACCGCGTCGAGCTCGAGGCGCTGGCCCGCAACGCCCCGCTCACCCGACCGCGCCCGGGCCACGCGGACCTGGCCGGCATGCAGAAGTACGACTTCGACGAGGCCCGGCCGATCCTCGAGCGGGCCTCGGCCCGCGAGACCGCCGCCCGTGTCGCGCTCGGGCGGGTGGCCTCGAACTTCCTCGAGCAGTCGGTCGGCGCGCAGATCGTGTCCCACGTCGTCGAGCTCGGCGGCGAGCGGGCGCCGGGTGGCCTGTGGCCGCAGCCCGAGGACGTGGCCCGGCTCGACGAGGACCCGGTCCGTTGCCTCGACCCCGAGGCGAGTGGCCGGATGGTCGCCGCGATCGACCAGGCGCACAAGGACGGGGACACGCTCGGCGGCGTGGTCGAGGTCGTCGTCCACGGACTGCCCCCGGGTCTCGGCTCGCACGTGCACTGGGACCGGCGTCTCGACTCGCGGCTCGCCGGGGCCCTGATGGGCATCCAGGCGATCAAGGGCGTCGAGGTCGGTGACGGCTTCGAGCTGGCCGCCACCCCCGGCTCGCGCGCCCACGACGAGATCGTGCCGACCGCCGACGGCATCCGGCGCACCAGCGGTCGCTCCGGCGGCACGGAGGGTGGCATGACCACCGGCGAGATCCTCCGGGTGCGCGCCGCGATGAAGCCCATAGCGACGGTGCCGCGGGCGCTGCGCACCGTCGACGTCGCCACCGGGGAGGAGGCGGTCGCCCACCACCAGCGCTCGGACGTGTGCGCGGTACCGGCAGCCGGCATCGTCGCCGAGGCGATGGTGGCTCTGGTGCTCGCCGATGCGGTGCTGGAGAAGTTCGGTGGCGACTCGGTGCAGGAGACGCGGCGCAACGCCGAGAGCTACCTGGACACCCTGAGGTTCACGTGACGGCCGGGCACCGGCCGCGCGTCGTGCTCGTCGGGCCCATGGGGGCCGGCAAGACCACGGTGGCGGGCCTGCTCGCCGACGCCTGGGACCTCGACGCCCGCGACACCGACGCCGACGTCGAGGCCGCCGAGGGTCGCACGGTCGCCGACATCTTCGTGGAGTCCGGGGAGCCGGAGTTCCGGCGCCTCGAGCGAGAGGCCGTGGCGGAGGCGCTCACCTCCCACGACGGAGTCCTGGCGCTGGGCGGCGGAGCGGTGCTGGATCCCGAGACCCGCGAACAGCTCGCCGGGCACACCGTGGTGTTCCTGAAGGTGGGGCTCAGCGACGCGGTCAAGCGGGTCGGGCTGGGCAGCTCACGTCCGCTGCTCCTGGGCAACGTGCGCGGCCGGATCAAGACGCTGCTCGACGAGCGGACCCCCGTCTACGAGTCGGTGGCCACCCTCGTCGTGGACACCGACGGCCGCAGCGCCGAGGACGTGGCCGCCGAGGTCCGCGAGGCGCTCGACGCGCAGGCCCCGGCATGAGCGACACCGTGCTGCCGGTGACCGGCGCGGCGCCGTACGACGTGGTGGTCGGCGACGGCCTGGCCGACCGCCTCCCCGGCATGCTGGGGGAGTCCGTCCAGCGCGTCGGCCTCGTGCACCCCGAGTCCCTGCGCGACCTGGTCGGGCCGCTGCTGGACGAGCTGACGGGCACCCACGAGGTGACCCTGCTACCGGTGCCGGACGGCGAGCGGGCCAAGACCGCGGCCGTGGCGGCGTCCTGCTGGGACACGCTGGGTGCGGCCGGGTTCACCCGCTCCGACGCGATCGTGACCTTCGGCGGCGGCGCCACGACCGACCTCGGCGGCTTCGTCGCGGCGACCTGGCTGCGGGGAGTGCGGGTCGTCCACGTCCCCACCACGCTGCTGGCGATGGTCGACGCGGCGGTGGGCGGGAAGACGGGCATCAACACCGCCGCCGGGAAGAACCTCGTCGGGTCCTTCCACGAGCCGGCCGGTGTGCTGTGCGACCTCGCCACCCTCGAGTCGCTCCCGCGCGCCGACCTCGTCGCCGGGCTGGGCGAGGTCGTCAAGTGCGGCTTCATCGCCGACCCCGAGATCCTCGCCCTCGTGGAGGGCACCGACGCCTCGGAGCTCACGGCGGGCTCGCCCGTGCTCCGCGAGCTGGTCGAGCGCGCCATCCGCGTCAAGATCGACGTGGTCGTCGCCGACCTGAAGGAGACCGGCGGCGTGGCCGGCCACCCCGGCCGGGAGGCGCTGAACTACGGGCACACCATGGGCCATGCCATCGAGCGCGCGGAGGACTACTCCGTGCGGCACGGCGAGGCCGTGGCGATGGGCTGCGTGTACGTCGCCGAGCTGGCGCGCCGCGCCGGAACCCTCGCCGACGCGGTCGCCGACCGGCACCACACGGCCTTCGCGCACGTCGGGCTGCCCACGACGTACTCCGGGGCGGGCTTCGAGGAGCTGCACGCCGCGATGAAGGTCGACAAGAAGTCCCGCGGCTCCCAGCTGCGGTTCGTGGTCCTGAGCGACCTCGCACGACCGACGGTCCTCGCCGGTCCGTCGGAGGCGGCCCTGCGCGGGGCCTACGACGTGCTCGCGCGTGGCCGCGGGCGGGAGGTGGACGCATGAAGGTCCTGGTCCTCAACGGTCCCAACCTCGGGCGGCTCGGGCGCCGCCAGCCCGAGATCTACGGCACCACGACCCATGCCGAGCTCGCCGACCGCTGCGTCGCCTGGGGCCGCGAGCTCGGGCTGGAGGTGGAGGTCCGGCAGACCAACCACGAGGGCGTGATGGTCGACTGGCTCAACGCCGCGGCCGACGAGGGGATCCCGGTCGTGCTGAACGCCGCGGCGTGGACGCACTACTCGTACGCGATCTACGACGCCTGCGCACAGCTGGTCGCGCCGCTCGTCGAGGTGCACATCTCCGACCCCTTCCAGCGACCCGAGGAGTTCCGGCACACCTCGGTCGTCTCTCCGCACGCCGCGTCGGTGGTCGCCGGCCACGGCATCGACGGCTACCGGATGGCGCTCGAGCACCTGGCCGCCCCCGCCCGTCCCTAGACCCCGAGTCGGCGCTGGTTGACCCGACTCGCGGAACCTCGGGACCTCGTCTCCCGTCCAAGCGGCCGACAGGTGCAGCGGGCGGAAGGCGTGGAGACATGGGCGAGAAGACGGTGACGGTGAGCGTGCGGGGCCTCCTGCTCACGGCGGTGGTGCTGTTGGGCCTGCTGGGCGCCTACCTGGTCGGTGGTGCCGGCGGTGGGGGAGGTCCGACGGCCGCCGCGGCCCCGGCGGCCGACGCCCCACAGGGCAGACCTCGCGTGATGACGATGGCGGGCACCGGTGAGGCCAGCGTGGTGCCGGACCAGCTGTCGTTCGAGCTCGCCGTGGGCCTGCTCCGCCCCGACCTCGACACCGCGCTCGACGACTCGAGCCGGGTGATGGACCGGGTGCTCGCCCGGCTCGCCGACCTCGGGATCGCTCGCAGCGACGTGCAGACCACCGGGCTCTCGATGTACCCCGTCTACGACTACCACCAGTACTCACCGCCGACGATCCGCGGCTACCGGGTCTCGCAACGGGCGACCGTGCTGGTCAAGGAGCTGCGGGACGGTGGCCGGGCCGTGAGCGCGGCGGTCGCGGCCGGCGGCAACGACGTCCGCGTCAACGACATCAGGCTGGGGGTCGGGAACCCCGACAGCGCCATGGAGAAGGCTCGGGACGCCGCGGTCGAGCAGGCCCGGACCAAGGCCGAGCAGTACGCCGCAGCGGCCGGCCAGACCCTGGGTGACGTGGTCACCCTGCGCGAGGTCGGGGCGCCCCAGCGCCGCAGCATCGACCGCGGCTACCTCCTGCACGGCGTGAAGGCTTCGGCTGACATGCCCGCGGCCCTCCCGGTCCGGGCGGGCAAGGACCGGATGAAGGTGACGGTGCAGGTCGTCTGGGAGCTCGGCTGACGCGGGGTTCGGTCCCGGGAGCGCCGGGCCTATAGACTCGGACGCTGCTGCCGGGCTCAGAGGCAGCCCGGCACCCGGACCCCACGACGCAGTAAGGCTGACACGCGCGCATGGCAACGACGAACGACCTGAAGAACGGCATGGTTCTCAACCTGGACGGCCAGCTCTGGCAGGTCATCTGGTTCCAGCACCACAAGCCCGGCAAGGGTGGCGCGGTGGTCCGCACCAAGCTGAAGAACGTCGAGTCCGGCAAGACCGTCGACAAGACCTTCAACGCCGACGTCAAGGTCGACGTGGCCAACGTCGACAAGCGGTCGATGCAGTACCTCTACAACGACGGCACGTCGTACGTCTTCATGGACGTGCAGAGCTACGACCAGGTCGAGGTCGCCCCCGACATCGTCGGCGACGCCGCCAACTTCATGCTCGAGAACCAGGAGGCGATCGTCGCCACCAACGACGGCCGCGTCCTCTACATCGAGCTCCCGGCCTCGGTCGAGCTCGAGGTCACCTACACCGAGCCCGGCCTGCAGGGCGACCGCTCCACCGGCGGCACCAAGCCGGCCACCGTCGAGACCGGCGCCACCGTGCAGGTGCCGCTGTTCATCACGACGGGCGAGAAGATCAAGGTCGACACCCGCGACTCCTCCTACCTCGGGCGCGTCACCAGCTGATGGCTGCCCGTTCCAAGGCGCGCAAGCGCGCCCTCGACGTCCTCTTCGCCTCCGACGTGCGGGGTGAGTCGGCCAACGACGCCCTCGACCGGGCCATCGCCGAGGGTGACGCGCCCACCAACGCCTACACCGTGACACTGGTGCGTGGCGTCGTCGAGAACCAGTCCCGCATCGACGAGATCCTCGCCGACTACGCCGAGGGGTGGACCCTCGAGCGGATGCCGGCGGTCGACCGCAACGTGCTGCGGCTCGGCGTCTTCGAGCTGCTGTACGCCGACGACGTGCCGGACGCAGTTGCCGTCTCCGAGGCGATGGCGCTGGTCCGCGACCTCTCCACCGACGAGTCCCCGGCCTTCGTCAACGGGATCCTCGGCAACATCGTGCGGAACCGTTCCTCGCTGGCCTGAGCACCGGGTTGACCCGGACCGCCATGCTGTGAGGCATGAGCGATGACTCCGAGCGCACCGTCGACCTCGTCGTGATCGGCGCCGGCCCCGGTGGTGAGTCCCTCGCCACCGGGGCCGCGCGGGCCGGTCTGGACGTCGTCGTCGTCGACAAGCACCTCGTCGGAGGGGAGTGCCCCTACTACGGCTGCATCCCCTCGAAGATGATGATCCGGGCGGCCGACGCGCTCGCCGAGGCCGGGCGGGTCCCGACCCTGGCCGGCGACGCCGTCGTGACCCCGTCATGGGCGCCGGTGGCACGGCGTCTCGACGAGGAGGCCACCTCGGGCTGGGACGACACGATCGCGGTGGAGCGTCTCGAGGACGCCGGTGCGACCGTCCACCACGGCGTGGCCCGCCTTGACGGGCCCGGCCGTGTCCGCGTGCAGCTGGCCGGCGGCGACGCTGTCGCCTACGAGGCGCGCCGCGGTGTGGTGATCAACCCCGGCACGCGCCCGGCCGAGCTGCCGATCGAGGGCCTCGCCGGCACGCCGTACTGGACGAACCGGGAGGCCGTGCGGGTCACCGAGCTGCCCTCGTCCCTGGCCGTCATCGGCGGCGGGCCGATCGGGTGCGAGCTGGCGCAGGTGTTCGCGCGGTTCGGCGTGCGGGTGACCGTGCTGGAGGGCGGACCGCGGCTCCTCGGGCCGGATGAGCCCGAGGCCTCGGCGATCCTGCAGGACGTGTTCGTCGGCGAGGGCATCCGGGTGCTGACGGGCGTGCGGATCGAGTCGGTGGCGTACGCCGAGGGCGCCTTCACCGTCGCTCTCGGTGACGAGGCCGTCACGGCCGACAAGCTCCTCGTCGCGGCCGGCCGCACCCCCAACCTGGACGACCTGGGGCTGGAGACGGTCGGGCTGGACCCGGCTGCCCGCAGCATCGAGGTCGACGAGCGGATGAGGGCAGGGGAGCTTCTCTGGGCGATCGGGGACGTCACCGGGAAGGGGGCGTTCACCCACGTCTCGATGTACCAGTCGGCGATCGCGCTGCGCGACATCACCGGCGTCGACGGACCGCCGGCCCGGTACCACGCGGTGCCGCACACCACCTTCACCGATCCCGAGGTGGGCGGGGTCGGGCTGACCGAGCGGGCGGCCCGGGACGCGGGCCTGCGGGTGCGCGTCGGGAGCGCGCCGCTCGAGGAGTCCTCCCGCGGCTTCGTCCACGGCCCGGGCGCCCGGGGGCTGGTCAAGGTCGTCGAGGACGCCGACCGCGGCGTGCTGGTCGGGGCGACCGCGATGGGGCCGGCCGGCGGCGAGATCCTGGGGTTCCTCGCGGTGGCGGTGCACGCCGGGGTGACGACCGACACGCTCCGCTCGATGATCTACGCCTACCCGACCTTCCATCGCGCCATCGAGACCGCGATCGGCGATCTTTCCTGATTCGGTATCTCATGGAATGGGTAAAGAACACTCATGGGAGACATGAAGCAGGCAGCGGAGTCCGTGGGGAGACGGGCCGACAACGATCCGTGGTTCGAGCGAGGCATCCGGTTCGGGTTCGTGGTCTACGGGGTCGTTTACCTCGTCATCGCCTGGCTGGCGCTGCAGCTCGCGCTCGGTGACCAGTCGGGCTCGGCGAGCAGCACCGGCGCCCTGCACAAGCTCGCGAAGAGCTCATTCGGAGCGATCCTCATCTGGTTGGTCGCGATCGGGATGCTCTTCCTGGTCCTGTGGCGCGTGCTCGATGCCGTCATGGGCCACCAGGAGGAGACCGACGACTCCAAGAGGCTGCGCAAGCGGGCCGCGTCCGCCGGCAAGGCGGTGCTCTACGGAGCCATCGCCCTCAGCGCGTTCAAGATCGCCCTCGGTGCCGGGTCGAGCTCGAAGAAGAGCAGCACCGACGACACCACGGCGACGATCATGGGCTGGCCCGGTGGTCAGTTCATCGTCGGGCTGATCGGGCTGGCGATCATCGCGTACGGACTCAACCAGGCCCGGATGGCGTGGACCGAGAAGTTCCGCAAGCACCTGGACGCCGAGGGCAACAGCGGTGAGACGGGCCGGGCCTACATCTCATTCGGGAAGGCCGGCTACATGGCCAAGGGTGTCGCGTTCGCGATCATCGGTGGCCTGTTCTGCTACGCCGCGGTGACGCACGACGCCCAGAAGTCGGGTGGGCTCGACGTGGCCTTGCACAAGGTGCTGCAGCAGCCGTTCGGGCCGTTCCTGCTGGGCCTGATCGCGGTGGGCATCGCCTGCTACGGGCTCTTCTGCTTCGCCCGGGCGCGCCACCTGTCGCGCTGACCGACCCCCGGCCGTTCCCCACGCGTCTGTCAGGGTGGTGGTCGTGAGCAGCGGGGGCGTGGACGTCGTGGTGGTCGGGCTCGGCGCGGGCGGTGAGCTCGCGGCGGCCCGGCTGGCGCAGGCCGGACTCGACGTAGTCGCCGTCGAACGCGACCTCGTCGGGGGCGAGTGCCCGTTCGCGGGCTGCACCCCCTCCAAGCTGGCGATCCGGGCCGCCGGGACCCTCGCCGAGGCGCGGCGGGTCGACGGCCTGGCCGGCAGGGTCGACGTGCGAGCCGACTGGGCGCCCGTGGCGGCCCGGATCCGCGAGGCCAACCACGACTGGGACGACGCCTCCCACGTCCGCCGGTTGCAGGACGCCGGAGTCACCGTCGTCCGCGGCCACGGCCGGCTCGCCGGCCCCGGTCGGGTCGTGGTGGACACGGCCGAGGGCCGGGAGGAGTACGTCGCGAAGCGCGGCGTGGTCCTGGACACCGGCACCGAGCCCGCCGTGCCCCCGGTCGACGGCCTGGAGCACACGCCGTACTGGACGAATCGCGAGGTCGTCCGGCTCACCGAGCTGCCGGAGAGCCTGGTGGTGCTCGGTGGCGGCCCGATCGGCTGCGAGCTCGCGCAGGTGTTCGCGCGGTTCGGCGTCCGGGTGACCCTCGTCGAGGCCGCGGACCGGATCCTGGCATCCGAGGAGCCGGAGACGAGCCGGATCCTGACCGATGCGCTGTGCGCCGACGGGGTCGACGTGCGAGCCGGCACCCGGGTGCACCGGGTCGACCACGACGGCACCTTCCGGCTGCGCACCGACGGCGGCGAGCTGAGCACTGCGGCGCTGCTGGTCGCCACCGGCCGTCGACCGAACCTCGCGGACGTGGGGCTGGAGACGCTCGGCCTCGACCCGGGGGTCGAGCGCCTCGACACCGACGAGCGAATGCGCGCCGGGGAGCGCTTGTGGGCCGTCGGTGACATCACGGGCCGGGGGGAGTACACCCACGTCTCGCTCTACCAGGCCGGGGTGGCGGTGCGCGACCTCCTCGGTGAGGACGGCCCGTGGGCCGGCTACCGGGCCGTCAGCCGGGTCACCTTCACCGACCCCGAGGTGGGGTCCGTGGGGCTGACCGAGCAGCAGGCGAGGGGCCAGGGCCTGCGGGTCCGGGTCGGCCGCGCCGACGTGGCGGGCTCGAGCCGCGGGTGGATCCACGGACCTGGCGGCGCCGGCCACGTGAAGCTGGTCGCCGACGCCGACCGCGAGGTCCTGGTGGGTGCCTCGGCCGTGGGCCCCAGCGGCGGGGAGGTGCTCGGCCTGCTGGCCGCGGCGGTGCACGCCGAGATCCCGCTCGCCACGCTGTGCCGGATGCACTTCGCCTACCCGACGTTCCACCGCGTGGTGCTGGCGGCCCTCGTCGACCTCGACGCCTGAAGAGGTCGTGGTTTCGGTGTGACGCGTGTGGGGCATGGTGCGCCCATGCCGTCCCGCCCCGCGCTCGTCCTCGCCGTGCTCGGCTCGCTGTCGGGCATGCTCCTGGTCTCCGGATGCTCCTCCGACGACGGCCGGGCTGCCGCGGCTCCCGCGACGAGCTCCCCGTCGTCCTCGTCCTCGTCGGACGAGCCGTCGTCCGACTCGTCCCCGGCCGCGAGCTGCGCCGTCCGGGGCTTCCACCCATCGACGAGGATCACGGCCCGACACGCGGAGCCCGCGATCGTCTACGCCTCCAGGCACACCCTGGCCCCGACGAGCAGCATGAGCAGCCCCGACGACGTGGGCGAGCGCCTCGACTACCTGCCGCTCCGGGTCAGGACCACCTCGGCGGGCGGCGCCCGTCCGACCGCCGCCGACCGCCAGTCGATCCTCGCTTCGGCGGGCGGACCCATCGAGGACGGCAGGATCGCAGATGAGGTGCCGCTCCCGTACCGGCTGAGCAACAAGACCGAGGACGAGAACCGCGCCTACCTGGTCTACCGGGGAGCCCTCGCCTGGTCGGGCAGCTGGCGGATGCGGGTCTGCGGCGCGCCCTACAACGACGGCACCACGGTCGCCACGATCTCCGGCACCTACCGGACCATCGGGAAGCTGCTGCCGTCGCGAACCGCGGTCTGCGGGGTGCTGCCGCCCCACCCCGGCCCCATCGCCCGGCACGCGGACGACCGCGCCTGCGAGTGAAACAACGCCCTGCTGGGTAGGACTACCGCGGGACCCCGGTCCCACCGCTCACCCGTCTTTCGGAGGTACCCCCATGAGCCAGTCACCGCAGGACCCGTCGCACCACGCCCCCGCCGGTCAGCGCGCCGACGACCTGTCGGACACCAGCGACCGGCTCTACACCCCCGAGGAGCTCGGCGCGTACGCCGCGGACCAGCAGCCGCGCTCGCCGCAGCCGCCGGCCGCGCCGCCCTCGGTGTACGGCGACCCGCTCACCGACCCGTTGCCGGGGCAGGCGGCGCAGCCGGTGCACCACCACACCAACCCCGGGACCACCCCGGCTCGCCGTCCGGCCCCGCCGTCCGGCCCGCCGCAGGGTCCACCGCAGGGGTCGCCGGCCGGCCAGGCGTGGGGCGCTGCGCCGCAGCCCGCCCCGGCGCCGTGGTCGCCCGAGCGCCAGCAGCCCGTCGCGCCGGCCCAACCGCCGGCCCCGGCCCAACCGCCGGCCCCGACGCAGGCGGCGACCGCCACCGTCGTCGAGCCCGCACCCGCCGACGCGGCGCCGAGCGAGGACGAGCAGGCTGCCGACCCGCGCCGGTTCATGACCGCGACGGACTTCCTGGACCGCCGGGCCGACTCCAAGGAGAACGGCCCCGCGACGTGGGGGTGGCGGGGCACGGTGCGCCGCTGGAGCGGCGGCCTGATCAGTCCGCGGATGGGCCCGGCCGAGGTGGCCTACGAGCAGGACCGCGCGATGATCCAGAAGGACTTCGACGGTCCCCGCACCATCGCCTTCATCAACCCCAAGGGCGGCGCCGCGAAGACCACCGGCGTGCTCGCGGCGGGCTACACCTTCGGCACCGTCCGGGGTGGGGGCGTGGTCGCATGGGACAACAACGAGACCCGTGGCACCCTCGGCATCCGGGGGACCCGCAGCACCCACCGCAACACCACCCGCGAGCTGCTCGAGGACCTCGAGCGCTTCAGCGACGTCTACCAGTCGCGGATCGGCGACCTCGGCGCGTTCGTCCGATCCCAGGGCGACGCGCACTTCGACGTGCTGGCGTCCGACGAGCGGCCCGACGTGACCGGGATGATCAAGGCCCAGGACTTCGACGCGGTGCACAAGCTGCTCGAGCGCTTCTACCGGATCATCCTCGTGGACACCGGCAACAACATGCGCGCGGAGAACTGGCTGGCGGCCGCGGACGCCGCGGACCTGCTGGTCGTGACCAGCACGGTCCGTGAGGACACCGGCTACAGCGGGCTGTGGATGCTCGACGCGCTCCAGGACGCGGGCTACCAGAACCTGAAGTACAAGACCGTGACCGTGCTGTCGGATCCCTCCGCCCAGGTCGACACCAAGCTGGCGAACGACCTCGTCGACGTCTACCAGCAGCGCACCCGCGGGGTCTACCGGGTGCCGTACGACCCGGCGCTCGTGGCCGGCTCGGTGGTGCCCTACGCGCAGCTGTCGGCCAACACCCGGATGCAGTGGCTCAAGGCGTGTGCGGGGATGGCTGCCGCCCTCTGACCGGCAGGGTCGGCGACCGGCGCCCTGTGCTCACTCCTTGGTGGCGCCCCAGCCGTGCCACCGGTCGACCTCCATCCACGCGCTCACGCGCGGGCTCTCGCGGTTGGGGTAGGGGCGGCCGCCGTAGTGCGTGCTCAGCCGGTCGATGTCGACGAGTCCCTCGTCGTCGGTCATCTCGACCACGCGCCCGATCAGGGAGACGTGGTTGTACCAGCTGGACTCGTCGAGCACGGTGAGGGTCAGCCGCGGGTCCCGGCGCAGGTGCTTGAGGCGCACCCGGGTGTGGTCCATGTTGAGGAGCACGCGGTCGTCCTTCTCGAGGAGATACCAGGTGGCGACCGACACCGGCTGACCGTCGGAGCGCAGCGTGCTCACCACGGCCGGGTTGGGCCGGTTCAACAGCTCACGCACGTGGTCGGGAAAGGGCAGCTCGGGCATGGATCCTCCTGGAAGTGGGTTACCCCAACCTAGGGACTCGACACGAAGGAGTGAAACGCATGCGTGCAGTGGTGTACCGCGAGACCGGGCCGTCCTCGGTGCTGGAGGTCGTCGACCGGGAGGTGCCGGAGCCCGGGCCGGGCGAGGTCCGGGTGCGCGTCGTGCGTGCCGGCGTGAACCCGACCGACTGGAAGTTCCGGGCCGGGATGATGACCGGCCACGACGAGGTGACGCCCGGCCAGGACGGTTCCGGTGTGGTCGACGCCGTCGGGGAGGGCGTGGAGGGGCTCGCGGTCGGTGACCGGGTGTGGCTGGTCCTGGCCCAGCACGGCCGTCCGTACGGCTCGGCCGCGGAGCACACCGTCCAGCCGGTGGAGCGGGTCAAGAAGCTGCCCGAAGGGGCGTCGTACGACCTCGGCGCCGGCCTGGGCGTGCCCGCGGTGACCGCGCACCGCGCCCTGACCGCCTCCGACGGCGGCCCCAGCCGTCTCGGCCCCGGGGCGCTGGAGGGCCGCACGGTCCTGGTCGCCGGCGGGGCCGGTGCCGTCGGCAACGCCGCGATCCAGCTGGCCCGCTGGGCCGGTGCCACCGTGATCACGACGGTCAGCAGCGACGAGAAGGCCACGCTCGCCCGGGCTGCGGGTGCCCACCACACCGTGAACTACCGCCAGCAGGACGCCGAGAAGGAGATCCTCGCGCTCGCCCCGGACGGGGTGGACATCGTCGTCGAGGTCGCGCCGGCGCAGAACAACGAGCTCGACCTGGCGGTGACGCGCGTCCGCGGCACCATCGCGATCTACGCCAACAACGGTGGCGACGAGGTCACGCTCTCGGTGCGGGCGACCTTCTCTAGGAACCTGCGCTACCAGTTCGTGCTGCTCTACTCGCTGGGCCGCGACCTCGTCGACGCGGCAGCGGAGGACATCAACGCCGCGGTGGCGGCGGGCGCACTGGACGTGGGGGAGGAGCGGGGCGTGCCGCTGCACCACTACGCGCTCGAGGACCTTGCGCAGGCGCACGACGCCGTCGAGAACGGCGCCGTCGGCAAGGTGCTCGTGGACGTCGGCTGAGCCGGATCGACGCCGGGTGGTCGCCGGGCCGGGGCCGTCAGTCCCGGGTCAGCCGGAACCAGGTGGGTGAGCTGTGACGCAGGGTGGCCGGCAGCCCGGCGACGTCGGCCTCCTCCTCGGAGACGACGTGCCAGCCGGGCAGGGCCCCCAGGAGCGCCTCGCGGTCCCCTCCGTGCTTCCTCGGCCAGCCTCGGGGCTCGGTGCAGAGCACCAGCATGGTCGCGCCCGGACCTGCGAGCATCGTGACGCCCTCACCCCAGGCGGTCCGCTGCGCGTCGCCGAGGCTGTTGAAGCACCCGACGTCGAGGAAGAGGGCGAAGTTCGTGCCGACGCCACAGCCCTGCAGGGAGGTGACGTCGCCGATCACGTAGAGCGTGTCGGAGCTCCCGTGGCTGATCGCGGTGTCCACCGCGCGGCGCACGTTGTCCACGCCCACGGCGTCCCATCCGCGGTCCTGGAGCTCACGCGTGTACTCCCCGGTGCCGCAGCCGAGGTCGAGCACGCGCCCGAACGGCTTGGTCAGCCCCTCCTCCTCGCGTTCCATCAGGTGCTGGAACTGGCCGGCGAGGGCGGCGCCGCTCTTGTCCCACGGGGTGATGCCGAAGCGGTAGGCGAGGGCGAACCTGGTGCTCATCAGCTGGACCCGCTCACGGGGTGTCGGTCGTGCCGGACGGTGTCCTCCCACCGTCCGCCCGTCGGCGCCGGCTGTCTACGGCCGTAGGTCCCGGGCGCTGGTAGGGTCGGTGCCGATCGACATCCTTTAACGAGCCGTCCCGTGAGGCGGAGAAGGAGGTCCGGCACTCGATGCCTGCGCCCAACGCTGTTCCCGAGGCGGCGACCGACGAAGGTCGCACCGTCCTCGACGCCCGTGACATCGGGCGGGCCCTCACCCGCATCTCCCACGAGATCCTCGAGCGCAACAAGGGGGCCTCGGACCTCGTCCTCCTCGGCATCCCCAGCCGGGGCGTCCCGCTCGCCCAGCGGATCGCAGAGCGCATCGCCTCGGTCGAGGGGTACGACGTGCCCGTCGGCTCGCTCGACGTGACGATGTACCGCGACGACCTGCGGATGAAGCCGGCCCGCGCGCTGCTGCCGACGCAGATCCCGCCGGGCGGCATCGACGGCCGCACGGTCGTCCTGGTCGACGACGTGCTGTTCTCCGGCCGCACCATCCGCGCCGCGCTGGACGCGCTCAACGACATCGGCCGCCCGAGGGCGGTCCGGCTCGCCGTGCTGGTCGACCGCGGGCACCGGGAGCTCCCCATCCGCGCCGACTTCGTCGGCAAGAACCTCCCCACCTCGCTCGTGGAGCGGGTGCGGGTCCGCCTGCAGGGCGTGGACGACGTCGACGCGGTGACCATCCAGGGCACCGGCACGGGCGAGGGGGAGGACGCATGAAGCGCCACCTGCTGAGCGCGGCCGACCTCAGCCGCGACGACGCCGAGCTGGTCCTCAAGACCGCCGAGGAGCTGCGCTCGCTCGCGGACCGACCGATCAAGAAGCTGCCCGCGCTGCGCGGCCGCACCGTGGTCAACCTGTTCTTCGAGGACTCCACGCGGACCCGCATCTCCTTCGAGGCCGCCGCCAAGCGGCTCTCGGCCGACGTCATCAACTTCGCCGCCAAGGGCTCCTCGCTCTCCAAGGGCGAGAGCCTCAAGGACACCGCGCTGACCCTCGAGGCGATGGGCGCCGACGCGGTCGTCGTACGCCACTCCGCGAGCGGCGCCCCGCACCGGCTGGCCAACTCGGGCTGGGTGCGTTCGAGCGTGGTCAACGCCGGCGACGGCACCCATGAGCACCCCACGCAGGCACTGCTGGACGCCTTCACCATGTGGCGGCACCTCGGCGCCCTCGACGGGCGCCGGATCGCCATCGTCGGCGACGTGCTGCACAGCCGGGTCGCGCGCTCCAACGCGCTGCTGCTGCGCACGCTGGGCGCGGACGTGACGCTGGTGTCCCCGCCGACGCTGCTGCCGGTCGGCATCGAGAGCTGGCCGGTCGAGACGTCGTACGACCTCGACGCCGTGCTGCCCAAGGCCGACGTGGTGATGATGCTGCGCGTCCAGCGGGAGCGGATGCACGGCGGGTTCTTCCCGACCGCGCGGGAGTACTCCCGCCGCTACGGCCTGGACGGGCGCCGGATGGCGACCCTCCAGGACCACACGATCGTCATGCACCCCGGGCCGATGGTGCGCGGCATGGAGATCACCGCCGACGTCGCCGACTCGGACCGCTCCGTGATCGTCGAGCAGGTCACCAACGGCGTCGCGGTCCGGATGGCCGTCCTGTACCTGCTGCTGGGTGGCAGCGAACCCGCAGTCGGAGGAGAAGAGTGAGCGAGCGAAGCGAGCTCACCAGTCCATACAAGGCGCCATGTGCCTCATGCGCGCACGGAGCGAAGCGAGTAAGCGCATGAGTGACTACCTGATCAAGAACGCCTCGATCCTGGGCGGCGAGCCCACGGACCTGCTGCTCGCCGACGGCGTCGTCCGCGAGATCGGACCTGGGCTGTCGGCCGACGGCGCCGAGGTCGTCGACGCGACCGGACTGGTCGCGCTGCCCGGCCTCGTGGACCTGCACACCCACCTGCGCGAGCCGGGCCGCGAGGACGCCGAGACCGTGGAGTCCGGCACCCTGGCGGCGGCGCTGGGCGGCTTCACCGCCGTGCACGCGATGGCCAACACCGAGCCGGTCGCCGACACCGCGGGCGTCGTCGAGCAGGTCTGGCGGCTGGGCCGCGAGGCGGGGCACTGCGACGTCTACCCGGTCGGTGCCGTGACGGTGGGCCTGCAGGGGGAGCGGCTGGCCGAGCTCGGCGCGATGGCCGACTCGGCTGCCCGGGTCCGCGTCTTCTCCGACGACGGCAAGTGCGTGAGCGACGCGGTGCTGATGCGTCGCGCGCTGGAGTACGTCAAGGCGTTCGACGGCGTCGTGGCCCAGCACGCGCAGGAGCCCCGGCTCACCGAGGGCGCGCAGATGAACGAGGGCGAGCTCTCCGGACGCCTCGGCCTGGCCGGTTGGCCGGCCGTCGCCGAGGAAGCGATCATCGCCCGCGACTGCCTGCTGGCCGCCCACGTCGGCTCCCGCCTGCACGTCTGCCACGTCTCGACCGCGGGCTCCGTGGAGATCGTCCGCTGGGCCAAGTCGAAGGGCTGGGACGTCACCGCCGAGGCGTGCCCCCACCACCTGCTGCTCACCGACGAGCTGGCCGCGACGTACGACCCCATCTACAAGGTCAACCCGCCGCTGCGCTCCGCGACCGACGTCGAGGCGCTGCGGGCCGGCCTGGCCGACGGCACGATCGACATCGTCGCCACCGACCACGCGCCGCACCCGCACGAGGACAAGGACTGCGAGTGGGCGGCCGCCGCGTTCGGCATGCTCGGCCTCGAGACCGCGCTCTCGATCGTCCAGGAGACGATGGTCGACGCCGGGCTTCTCGACTGGGCCGGGGTCGCCGAGCGGATGTCGTACGCACCCGCCCGGATCGGCCGGGTCGCCGACCACGGCCGCCCGATCGAGGTCGGAGAGCCCGCCAACGTGGTGCTCTACGACCCCTCGGTGCGACGCGCGGTCGACGCCTCGGAGACCGCGTCGCTGTCGCGGAACACGCCGTACGCCGGGATGGAGTTGCCGGGCCGCGTGGTGGCGACCTTCCTGCGCGGCCGGGCCACGGTGCTCGACGGCAAGCCGGCCTGACCCCGCGAGGCCCCGCCGGCAGATACCGCGCCTCGGGGATGTCGCGGCGTGCGCGAGGAGCCAGCATGGGCGCATGCGGGGACTGGTGAGGACCTCTGCGGTGGTGATCGCGCTGGTGGTGCTGCAGCTGGGCACGGTCGCCCGCGCCGACACCGTGGTCCGCCATGACCCGGTCGGCGACTCGACCTCGGCCAAGCAGGACATCGTCTCGGTGCGTGTGACCTACGACCGTCGGGTCCGGGTCGCGACGAGGTTCGCGACGCTGCGGCACGGGTCGGTCTTCTTCGCGAACCTCGACCCCGGCCGGCTCCACGCAGGTGGCCAGTTCTCGTTGAAGGCACGGCAGCGCGCCGACGGGACGACCGGTGGCTTCCTCGCGTTCGCGGAGGGTGAGGCGGCAGGGTTCGTCCGGGTCGGGTGTGGAGGGCTGAGGACGTCTTCGGACCGCTCCTCCGACGTGTTGCGGGTGTCGGTGCCCCAGCGGTGCCTGCGTCGGCACGCCCCTCTGCGCAGGGGCGCCTGGGTGCAGGTCCAGACCGGCGCCGGGCGGGACTTCCTGCCCGATCCGCCTGACTCGTTCCGCGTCCCTCGCGGTTGACCGCGCCGACGGATCGGCGCACCCGAAGGCACGCCGGTCCGGCCGCGCAGGCGCCTGCTTCAGGCGCGCTTTCGCGCGGTGAGCAGGAGGTACTCCCACTCCATCGTGCCGTCCGCGCCCAGCGCGTCGTCCCCGAGCGCGGCCAGCTCCCGGTCGAGGGCGGCCACCCGCTCCAGGTCGTCGGCGATGCCCTTGTACGCCACGATGGTGGGGCCGTAGCAGGCCTTGAAGTAGTCACGGAACTCCTCGCCAGTGGCGAACCCGTCGACGGTGAGCGTGCGACGCTCGGCCCCGATCACCTCGACGCGGTCGCCGAAGAGGTCGCGCACGTGCTCCTCGCGTCCCCACAGCGGCGGGGGATGGACCCCGGCCGGCGGCGTGGCGACGTACGGCTTCATGGTCGCGAACATCCGGCCGATGAAGCCCTCCGGCGTCCAGCTGATCAGGCCGATGGTGCCGCCCGGCCGACACGTGCGCACGAGCTCGTCCGCGGCGGCCTGGTGGTGCGGCGCGAACATCACGCCGACGCAGGACAGCACCTTGTCGAAGGTGTGGTCGGCGAACGGCAGCGCCTCCGCGTCGGCCTCACGCCACTCGACCTCGACGCCCTCGGCGGCCGCGAAGGCACGTCCGGCCTCGAACAGCTCGGGCGTCAGGTCGGAGGCGATCACGTGGCCGCCTGCGCGGGCGGCCGGGACGGCGACGTTCCCGGAGCCGGCGGCGACGTCGAGGACCCGGTCGCCCGGGCCGACGTCCGCCGCCATCACGAGCACCGGTCCCAACGACGGGATCACCTCGGACGCGACGGCCGGGTAGTCACCGAGCGCCCACATCGTGCGGTGCCTGGCCTTGAGTGCCCGGTCTGCCTCCAGCTCGGCGGTACTCGTCTGCGTGGTCTGGGTCATGCGTTGCTCCTCGGGTCGGCGGCTCCCTCCTGAGCCGCACTGCTCCCTTCCTATGCCGGCTCGGCGGTGCGGGGGATCCGCAACCGTTGCCCATGTCGGCGCCGCCGGTTGCCCAGATCTGGCTCCGACGACTGCCGATACGCGGCCCCCGGTGTGAGACTGGAGCGGTATCCCGACGGAGGAGGACGGACATGTCCCGTGTGGTGCACTTCGAGATCCAGGCCGATGACGTGGAGCGCGCGAAGTCGTTCTACGCCGCCGTCTTCGACTGGTCCTTCCAGGACTACGGCGAGGTCACCGGCTCGACGTACTGGGGGATCGTGACCGGCCCGGAGGACCAGATGGGCATCAACGGCGGCCTGCTCCAGCGCCCGGCTCCCGCCCCCGCACCCCAGCAGGGGACCAACGCCTTCGTGTGCACCGTGGGTGTCGGTGACTACGACGAGACCGAGCGGCGCATCCTCGCCGCCGGCGGCCAGGTCGCGCTGCCCAAGATGGCACTCACCGGCATGGCGTGGCAGGGGTACTACCTCGACACCGAGGGCAACACCTTCGGCATCCATCAGCCCGACCCCGAGGCGCGGTAGGTCCGCCTCGCCTGAGGATCCTCCCGGCTTCAGACAGCTTCGGGTTGCGGTGGGGGCAGTTACGGGGAGGCGGGCCTCGGTTGCGGCCGGCACCCGGCTTCGGGACTGCTTCGGCGTGCGGCTCTGGCAGCTACGGGGGAGGTGGGCTCAAATCGGGGGTCGGCTCCCGGCTTCGGGGCGTGCGGTTTGGTCACCAACCGCATGGATCCGGGCCGATCTGGTGAGGTCTTTGACCATTCGGGGGTGGTCGGGGTGTGGGTGGGGTTCGCTGGTGTCGGGGTGTGCGGTTTGGTCACCAACCGCATGGATCCGGGCCGATCTGGTGAGGTCTCTGACCACTCGGCGGCCGCCCGGCCACTCCGAAGGGCCTGCCGGGGATCGACAACAACCACCAGCAGAGAACGGCGAAGGACGAGGGTGGCCGACGGGTGTGCCCGCAGCCGCGCATCGCGCGCAAGGAGCGTAGAAGCGCGGCGCGGCGCCGCCAGCGGACGTCGATCGGGAGCAGCCGGGGGCGGCGACGCGGCGAGCCCAGCGACGGCGCGCGATCCGCGGCGGAGGGTACGCAGCGTCAGCACCGAGACGCAGCCCGGGAGAGCCCGGCCACCGCCGGAACGAGCCACCGCCGGAACGAGCCACCGCCGGAACCAGCCACCGCCGGAACCAGCCACCGCCGGAACGAAGCCGGACAAAGCCGCAAGAAACCGGACGCATGACATGCTCCCGACGTGACCTCGGCACTCACCACACGCTGGCTCGATCGATTGCGCCGAGCGGGCCTCACCCCGGGCGGGGTCCTGGGCTCCGGGATGGAGGGCACGGTCGTCGAGCTGGAGGGCGACCGCGTCGCCAAGGTGTGGCACCGCCGCTCCCGCGCGGAGCTGGAGACGCTCACGAGGTTCTACGACGCGGTCGCGGCCGCCGGCCTCGCTCTGCAGACCCCGCGCATCCTCGACGTGCTCGAGCTCGACGGCGCGGTGGCCTCGGTCGAGCCGCGGCTGACCGGCACGCCGCTGTGGGTGGTGGACGGCAGTTCGCCGGACCTGAGGGAGAAGCAGGTGGCAGCGGTCTCGGACGTGCTCGCCGCGCTCGCGGCCGTGGAGACCACGCCTGAGATGGGCATGCTGCCGGTGCTCGAGGACGAGCCCGCCTTCGACACGACGGGTACACCGTTCGCCGACAACCTGGCGTCACTCGTGGAGCGGCGGGTCGAGAGGTTCCGCCGGCCCCTGGAGGCGCACCTGCCCGACCTCGACCGGGTCGCGACGGCCGTCGTCCAACGGCTGCGCGCGCTGGAGCCCGGCACCGACAGCGTTGTCCACGGGGATCTCATCCCGGCCAACATCCTGGTCGACGGGAGCGGGCACCCACGCGCCGTCGTCGACTTCGGCTTCCTGACCACGGTCGGCGACCTTGCGTTCGACGCCGCGATCACCGCGAGCATCTTCGACATGTACGGCCCTCGAGCCGCCCGGACCGAGGGGGTCCTGGATGCCGCCTTCCGCGAGAGGTTCGGTCACGCACCCGAGCGGCTGGCGGTCCACCGGGCGGCGTACGCCCTGGCCACGAGCTGCTGCTTCAGCGCCTCGGGCAGCGACGGTCACTTCGCGTGGTGCGTGCGGATGCTCGAGCGGCGGGACGTCCGCGACGCCCTGGGCGTCTGAGCGGACCCGCTCAGCCGGCGACCCAGCCCAGCTCCCCGGCCCTGCCGACGGCGTCGGTGCGGGTGGCGGCGCCGAGCTTGGCCAGGATGGCGGCGACGTGGTGGTCGACGGTCCGCACCGACAGCACCAGCCGGTCGGCGATCTCGGCGTTCGACAGGCCCTCGGCGACCAGCGAGAGGACGTCGAGCTGGCGCGGGGTGAGCCCGCCGACGTTCGCGCGGGTGGCGGCGGAGGGACCCCGCGGGGCGCGTACGCCGCGGTCGCGCAGCTCCTCGCGGACGCGGGCCGCGAGGGCGACGCCACCCAGCGCGTCCAGCCGACCCAGGCCCTCGAGGACGGTGGTGACGTCGTCGGCGAGGGTCAGCGCCATCGCCTCCTCGTACGGGTAGCCCGCGGTCGACCAGGCGTCAGCCGCGGCGCGCCAGTCCCCGCGCGCGAGCACGGCGTACGGGTGGTCGAGGCCCTCGAGGTCGACAGCGACGCCGGCCAGGGTGAGCCAGTGCCCGAGCTCGGCCCGCCACTCCCGCGAACCGAACCGTTCCGCGTCCGCGTGCACCGGCTCGACGACCGCACGGACGCGGTCGAGGTCTCCGACCAGCCAGGCGAGCTCCGCGACCAGCGCGGCGGCCGGTGCCGTGCGCTGCAGCTCGTCGAGCTGCTGGGCCATCTCCCAGGCCTCCACGACGAACGGGTCCGCGTCACCCCCGGTGCGCAGCGCGGCGCGGCCGAGCACCTGGAGGGCCGCGCAGCGGATCGGTGGTGTGGCGTCGAGCCCGTGGCGGGCGTCGCGCACCGCGTCCTCCCACCGGGCCTGGGCCAGGGCGACCATGCCCTTCTCGACGTGGAGGTACTTCCAGAACACCACCTGCTCGGCCTGCTCGGCGTGGCTGATGCCGGCGGCGACGTGCCGTGCCGCCTCGGCGGGGGAGAGGTCGAGGAGGAGCTGCCAGACCATGTTGCAGTAGGCCCGGCTGGCGTCCTCGCTGAGCCCCTCGCGCAGCGCGACGCTCAGGGCCTCCTCGAGGATCGGCCGCCCGGTGGCCGGGTCGGACTTCCAGCGCGCCGCACCGAGGTTGTTCAGCGCGTGCGAGAGGACCGAGGGGTCCCCGACCTCCCGGGCCAGCACGATCGCGCTCTCGGCGGCGCCGGCAGCCTCCTCGAGGCGTTCGCCGAGCATCGCCAGCTGGGAGATGTTGCTGAGCGCGAGCGCCAGCTCGCGTCGGTCTCCGGCATGCTCCAGCACCCGGACGGCCTCGTCCGCAGCCCGCTCGGCCCCGGCGCGGTCACCGCACCACCAGCTGATCCGGGACAGCCACCGCAGGCTGCTGCCGAGCGCGAGCGCGTCACCGGTCCCGCGGCGCAGCTCGACCGCCTCGCGCTGGTCGGCCAGGGCGCTGCGGCCCTGGTCTCCGACCGTGTAGCACTCGATGGCCGAGGCCTCGAGCAGGTCGGCGAGCTCGGCCGGCCGGAACTGCTCACGCTGGCCCAGCAGCAGGCGCAGGTGCGCGGCTGCCTCCCGGTGGGCGCCGGCGGCGGAGGCGGCCCGCGCGGCGGCCGGGCCGTACCGCACCAGGGCAGGGACGTCGCCGGCCTCGGTCGCGTGGTGGACGAGCTGGGCCGGGTCGGCGTCGATCTCCTCGAAGACCGCGAGTGCCACGGCGTTGAGTGCGGTACGCCGGGTCGCGGGCAGCGCGTCGACGACCGCGCGTCGGGTCAGCTCGTGCCGGAAGGACACCTGACGTGGCTCGACGACGAGCAGCCCGTGCTCCTCGGCGGCAGCGAGCGCGCCCAGCCCGCCGGGGACCAGCGCGTCGACCAGCCGGCGGTCCAGCGTGGACGTGACGACGCTGAGCCGCTCGACCCCGTCCCGCGAGGCATCGTCGAGGCGGTGCAGGCGGGACAGGACCAGGTCGACCACGCTGGAGGGCACCCGCTCGGGCGAGGCGAGGACCTCGTGCACGAGGAAGGGGTTGCCGCCGGTCAGTGAGTGGACCAGCCCCGGGTCGACGCCGGTGCCGGCACTCAGGTCCCGCACCGCGGTCCGGGAGAGCGCGCGCAGCGGCAACCGCTGCACCGACGCCGCGGTGGCCGTCCCGGCGAGCAGCCGACGCAGGGGGTGGCTGCCGTCGACCTCGTCGTCGCGATAGGTGAGCAGCAGGACCGCGGGCAGCTCCGCGACCCGGCGCACCAGGTAGCGCAGCACGTCGAGGGTCGCCTCGTCCGCCCAGTGCGCGTCCTCCACGACCAGCACGGTCGGGTGTCCCGACCAGTCGAGCTCGTCGAGCAGGGCGGCGAAGAGCGCGTCCCGGTCGCCGTGATCGCGTAGCGCCCGGGCCAGGTCAGCGCCCACGCTCCCGGCCAGGTCGCGGATCGGGCCCAGCACCCGCGGCGTGGCCAGGTCGTCGCAGTGCCCGACCAGCACGCGCCCGTCGGGCGGCAGCGCCCGGCGCAGCTCGCGGACCAGGCTGGACTTGCCGATGCCGGCCTCACCCGAGACAAGGACCACCGACCCCGATCCCGCCGCGGCCCGCCGGGCGGCGTCGGCCAACGTCGCCATCTCGGTCTCACGCTCGAGCACCCGGCCCTCGGACACGCCTCGATGGTACGGCCGGCCCCGCTGGTAGGGTCGGTCCAGCTCTGCATCCTTTAACGATCCGTCCCGTGAGGCGGAGAAGGAGGTACGGCGTGCCACCGCATGCCCCCGCACACCCCGCGTCCACCCGGCCCTCGCGCCGCTCCGCGGTCCTCGTCCTCGAGGACGGACGCATCTTCCACGGCGAGGCCTACGGCGCCGAGGGCGAGACCTTCGGCGAAGCGGTCTTCAACACCGGCATGACCGGCTACCAGGAGACGCTGACCGACCCGTCGTACCACCGCCAGGTCGTGGTGATGACCTCGCCGCACGTCGGCAACACCGGCATCAACGACGAGGACCTCGAGTCCCGGCGCATCTGGGTCGCCGGCTACGTCGTCCGGGACCCTGCCCGGGTGCCGTCGAGCTGGCGCTCGCGGCGCAGCCTCGACGACGAGCTGCGCGAGCAGGGCGTCGTCGGCATCTCCGGCATCGACACCCGCGCCCTGACCCGGCACCTGCGCGAGCGCGGGGCGATGCGGGTCGGCATCTCCTCGACCGGCACCGACCCCTCGGTGCTGCTCGAGCGGGTGCGGTCCTCGGCCACGATGGCCGGGTCCGAGCTCGCCGGCGAGGTGTCCACCGAGGAGGCCTACGTCGTCCCGGCCGTCGGCGAGAAGCGCTTCACCGTCGCGGCCCTCGACCTCGGCATCAAGGGGATGACCCCCGCACTGATGGCCGAGCGCGGGATCGAGGTGCACGTGCTGCCCGCGACCTCGACCCTCGACGACGTGCTCGCCGTGCAGCCCGACGCGCTCTTCTTCTCCAACGGACCCGGTGACCCGGCGGCCACGACCGGCCAGGTCGAGCTGCTGCGCGGCGCCCTCGAGCGCGACCTGCCCTACTTCGGGATCTGCTTCGGCAACCAGCTGTTCGGTCGCGCGCTCGGCTTCGGCACCTACAAGCTGAAGTACGGCCACCGCGGCATCAACCAGCCGGTGATGGACCGCACGACCGGCAAGGTCGAGGTCACCGCGCACAACCACGGGTTCGCCGTGGACGCTCCGCTCGACCGGGCGACCGAGACGCCGTACGGCGTGGCCACGGTGAGCCACGTCTGCCTGAACGACGACGTCGTCGAGGGGCTCGAGCTCCGCTCGCCCGAGGGGAGGTTGAAGAGCTTCTCCGTGCAGTACCACCCCGAGGCCGCCGCCGGGCCGCACGACGCGGCGTACCTCTTCGACCGGTTCTGCGACCTCATCGGCTCGACCCACGGACAGGAGGCCTGAGATGCCCAAGCGTGATGACATCAAGTCCGTGCTGGTGATCGGCTCCGGCCCGATCATCATCGGCCAGGCCTGCGAGTTCGACTACTCCGGCACCCAGGCCTGCCGCGTGCTCAAGGCCGAGGGGATCCGGGTCGTCCTGGTGAACTCCAACCCGGCCACGATCATGACCGACCCGGAGTTCGCCGACGCGACGTACGTCGAGCCGATCACGCCCGAGTTCGTCGAGAAGGTGATCGCCAAGGAGCGCCCCGACGCCCTGCTCCCGACCCTGGGCGGCCAGACCGCGCTGAACGCCGCGATCGCGCTGCACGAGCGCGGCATCCTGGAGAAGTACGGCGTGGAGATGATCGGCGCCAGCTTCGACGCGATCCACCGCGGTGAGAACCGCGAGCTGTTCAACGCGATCGTGGAGAAGGTGGGCGGCGAGGTCGCCCGCAGCTTCGTCTGCCACTCGCTCGACGACTGCGAGAAGGCCGTCGCCGAGCTCGGCTACCCGGTCGTGGTCCGACCCTCCTTCACCATGGGCGGCACCGGCTCGGGCATCGCGTTCGACGAGTCCGACCTCGAGCGGATCGCCGGCGCCGGGCTCGCGGCCAGCCCGACCACCGAGGTGCTCCTCGAGGAGTCGATCATCGGCTGGAAGGAGTACGAGCTGGAGGTGATGCGCGACAAGGCCGACAACGTCGTCATCGTCTGCTCGATCGAGAACCTCGACCCGATGGGCGTGCACACCGGCGACTCGATCACGGTCGCCCCCGCGATGACGCTCACCGACCGCGAGTACCAACACCTGCGCGACCTCGCGATCGGCATCATCCGCGAGGTCGGCGTCGACACCGGCGGCTGCAACATCCAGTACGCCGTGAACCCGGCAGACGGCCGCGTGATCGTCATCGAGATGAACCCGCGGGTGTCCCGGTCCTCCGCGCTGGCGTCGAAGGCCACCGGCTTCCCGATCGCGAAGATCGCGGCCAAGGTGGCGGTCGGCTACACGCTCGACGAGATCCCCAACGACATCACGACCCGCGAGGACGGCTCCAGCACCCCGGCGGCCTTCGAGCCGACGCTCGACTACGTCGTCGTGAAGGTGCCGCGCTTCGCGTTCGAGAAGTTCCCGGGCGCCGACCCGATGCTGACCACCCACATGAAGTCGGTGGGTGAGGCGATGGCGATCGGCCGCAACTTCACCGAGGCGCTGCAGAAGGCGCTGCGTTCCCTGGAGAGCAGGAGCGCCGTCTTCGACTGGACCCACGAGTGGGTGGATCTCGACAAGGCGGCCCTGCTCGAGGAGATCCGGACGCCGCACGACGGCCGGCTGAAGAAGGTCATGGACGCGCTGCGGGCCGGGGCGAGCCCCGAGGAGATCTTCGAGGCCACGCGCATCGACCCGTGGTTCGTCGACCAGCTGCTGCTGATCAACGAGGTGGCCGCGGAGATCTCGGCCTCGCCCGAGCTCACCCCCGAGGTGCTGCGCCGGGCCAAGCGGCACGGCTTCTCCGACGCCCAGATCGGCAAGATCAGGGACATGAGCGCCGACGTCGTCCGCGGCGTCCGGCACGCCCTCGGGATCCGCCCGGTCTACAAGACCGTGGACACCTGCGCCGCCGAGTTCGCCGCAGCCACGCCGTACCACTACTCCTCCTACGACGAGGAGAGCGAGGTCCGCCCCCGCGAGAAGGAGGCGGTGATCATCCTCGGCTCCGGTCCGAACCGGATCGGCCAGGGCATCGAGTTCGACTACTCGTGCGTCCACGCCAGCCTGGCCCTCGCCGAGGCGGGCTACGAGACGATCATGGTCAACTGCAACCCCGAGACCGTCTCGACCGACTACGACACCTCCGACCGTCTCTACTTCGAGCCGCTCACCCTCGAGGACGTGCTCGAGATCGTGCACGCCGAGCGGCAGGCCGGCCCGATCGCCGGCGTGATCTGCCAGCTGGGCGGGCAGACGCCGCTCGGCCTGGCCAAGGGGCTGCAGGAGGCCGGGGTCCCGATCGTCGGCACGTCCCCGGACGCCATCCACCTCGCCGAGGAGCGCGGCGCCTTCGGGCGGGTCCTCGCCGAGGCGGGCCTCCCGGCGCCGAAGCACGGCATGGCGACCAGCTTCGGCGACGCGCAGCGGATCGCCGCCGAGATCGGCTACCCGGTGCTGGTGCGGCCGTCGTACGTCCTGGGCGGGCGGGGCATGGAGATCGTCTACGACGACGCCGCGCTCGAGGGCTACATCGACCGGGCCACCGAGATCAGCCCGGAGCACCCGGTGCTGGTCGACCGGTTCATCGACGACGCCGTCGAGATCGACGTCGACGCGATCTTCGACGGCGAGGAGCTCTTCCTGGGCGGCGTGATGGAGCACATCGAGGAGGCCGGCATCCACTCCGGGGACTCCTCGTGCGCCCTGCCCCCGATCACGCTGGGTGCGGTGGAGATCCAGCGGATCCGCGAGGCCACCGAAGCGATCGCCCGTGGAGTGGGCGTGCGCGGCCTGCTGAACATCCAGTACGCCCTCGGCTCCGACGTGCTCTACGTCCTCGAGGCCAACCCCCGGGCCAGCCGGACCGTGCCGTTCGTCTCCAAGGCCACCGCGACGCCGCTGGCCAAGGCGGCGGCGCGGGTGATGCTGGGCGAGTCGGTCGCGCAGCTGCGCCGCGCCGGCGTCCTCCCCGCGGAGGGCGACGGTGGCACGCTGCCGGTCGACCAGCCGATCGCGGTCAAGGAGGCCGTGATGCCGTTCAACCGGTTCCGCACCCCCGACGGCGCCCAGGTCGACACCGTGCTCGGCCCGGAGATGAAGTCCACCGGCGAGGTGATGGGGCTCGACGCCGACTTCGGCACCGCGTTCGCCAAGGCCCAGGCCGCGGCGTTCGGGACGCTGCCCCTGGCCACGAAGGAGGGGGGCGCCCGGGTCTTCGTGAGCATGGCCAACCGCGACAAGCGGCACATGATCTTCCCGATCAAGGTGCTCGCCGACCACGGCTTCGAGATCCTCGCCACCCAGGGCACCGCCGAGGTGCTGCGCCGCAACGGCGTCCGGGCGTCGGTGGTGCGCAAGCACTTCGAGGGCGAGGGGCCGGACGGCGAGAAGACGACCGTCGGGATGATCCTGGCCGGCGAGATCGACCTGGTCATCAACACCCCGCACGGCTCCACGGGCGGCGGGTCTGCGCGGCTCGACGGCTACGAGATCCGGACCGCCGCGATCATGGCCAACATCCCGTGCATCACCACCGTCCAGGGGCTCGGTGCCGCGGTGCAGGGGATCGAGGCCACCGAACGCGGTGAGATCGGTGTCCGCAGCCTGCAGGACTGGGCGCTGCGGCGCACGGCCGGCCCGACCACGGACGCGTCGGCCGCGGACGGGACGCCTGCGTGAAGCCGTACCACCTCCTGTTCGACCACGTCCTGACCCGGACCGACCCGGAGCGCGCGCACCACGCCGCGTTCCGGGCGATCCGGGCCGCCGAGCCGCTCACCCGTCGCGTCCTCGACGCCGACCTGTCGCGGCTTCGCGCGGTACGACGTCGACCCGTCGCGGCCTCACCGGTCGAGGCGATGGGGCTGACCTTCCCCAACGTGCTGGGGATGGCCGCAGGCTTCGACAAGAACGCGGTCGGCATCGACGCCCTGGCGGCGCTCGGCTTCGGCCACGTCGAGGTCGGCACGGTCACCGGCGAGGCCCAGCCGGGCAACCCGAGGCCGCGGCTCTTCCGGTTGCCCGCGGACCGGGCGATCGTCAACCGGATGGGCTTCAACAACGACGGCGCCGAGGTCGTGGCCCGCCGGCTCGCCGAGCGTGAGCGCGCGGCCGGGCGACGGGGCGACGTGGTGCTCGGGGTGAACATCGGCAAGACCAAGGTGGTGCCCGAGGACGACGAGGCCGCGGTGCTCGCCGACTACGGGAAGAGCGCCCGGCTGCTCGCGCCGTACGCCCACTACCTGGTCGTCAACGTCAGCTCGCCGAACACCCCCGGGCTGCGGAACCTGCAGGCGGTCGAGCGGCTGCGGCCGCTGCTGGAGCACGTGCGCCGCACCGCCGACGAGGTGACCACCCACCGGGTCCCGCTGCTGGTCAAGATCGCGCCCGACCTCAGCGACGACGACGTGCTCGCGGTCGCGGACCTGGCGCTCGCCACCGGGCTGGACGGCATCATCGCCACCAACACCACGATCTCCCGCGACGGGCTGCGAACGCCGGGCGACGAGGTCGAGCGGGTCGGCGCCGGCGGCCTGTCGGGCCAGCCGCTGACCGGGCGCTCGCTGGACGTGCTGCGGCTGCTCCGCGGCCGGGTGGGACCCGACCTGGCGCTGGTCGGGGTCGGGGGCATCACCAGCGTCGAGGACGCCCGGGCCCGGCTCGACGCGGGCGCCACCCTGCTCCAGGGCTACACGGCCTTCGTCTACGAGGGCCCCCTGTGGCCGCGCCGGATCCTCACCGGGGTGGCGGGGTGACCGCGACCCCGATCACCCGTCCCGGGCCGGTGCACGTCACCGGCGAGCTGCTGGCGACGAAGAGGATCGGGGCCTACCACCACCTCACGCTCGTCGCGCCCGGGGTCGCCGAGGGGTTCCGCCCCGGCAACTTCGTCGCGCGGTCGGTGAACGAGTCCCGACTGGCCCGGCGGGCGTTCTGGATCCACCGGGTCAGGCCCGTCGGCGGCTACGGCGCCGCCCTCGAGGTGGTCGTCGAGGCCACCGGACCCGGCACCACCTGGCTGACCCGGCTGCCCGCGGGCTCCCGCCTCGAGGTGACCGGACCGCTCGGCAGGCCCTTCTCGCTGCCGAAGGAGCCGGTCGGCTGCCTGCTCGTGGGGGAGGGGTACGCCGCCGCACCCCTCTTCCCGCTCGCCGAGCGGCTGCGCGAGCGCGACTGCGCTGTCACCCTGCTGATCGCCGGCGCCGACGAGGCGCACCTGCTCTCCGCGCTCGAGGCCCGCCGCTCCGCGCGCGCCGTGACCGTGGTGACCGGCGACGGGTCGGTGGGTCGACGGGGCGAGGTCACCGACGCGATCGACGACGTGCTCGCCCGTTCCGGCGCCGAGGTCGTCTACGCCGCCGGGCCGGCCCGCACCCTGCACGCGGTGGCCGCGGCCGCCGAGGCCCACGGTGCGTGGAGCCAGACCGCCCTCGAGCGTCCCCTCACCTGCGCCACCGGGCTGTGCCAGGGCTGTGTGGTGCCGGTCGTGGGCGAGGCCGGTGTGGCCCGGTCGGCCCGCGTCTGCTCCGACGGCCCGGTGCTGCGCGGTGACCGGGTGCGCTGGACCGAGCTGGAGGAGATCGGGTGAGCGTCGAGCTGGCCGGGCTCCGGCTGACCGGACCGGTGCTGGTCGCCTCCGGGTGCGGCGGCACCGGCCGCGAGCTGGCGGCGTACTCCCCCCTCGCCGAGCTGGGCGGCTTCGTCACCCGCTCGATCACCCTGAACCCGCGCGCCGGCGGGCCGCAGCCGCGGATCGTGGAGACGCCGTCGGGCCTGGTGCACGCGGTGGGGCTGCAGAACCCCGGCCTCGAGGGCTTCCTCGCCACCGAGCTCCCGTGGCTGGCGCAGCAGGGGACCCGGGTCGTGGTCTCCGTCGCCGGCAGCTCGCTGGGGCAGTACGCCGAGCTGGCGCGGCGCCTCGGCGGCTCGCCGGGAGTGTCGGCGATCGAGGTCAACCTCTCCTCGCCGGACGCCCCGTCGACCGGGGTCTTCGATGTCCGCGAGCCGTTCCACGCGGCGAGCGTCGTGGCCGCGGTCCACCGCGACCTGCCCCGCGGGGTGCCCGTGCTGGCCAAGCTGCGCACGGACGTGGTGCGGGTCGTCGAGAGCGCCCGCACGGTGCTGGACGCCGGTGCGGCCGCGGTGGTGATCGGCAACGCGCTCCCGGCCGCGATGCCCGACGGTCGCCAGGCCGGGCTCAGCGGACCCGCGATCCTGCCGGTGGCGCTGCGCTGCGTCGCCGAGGTCTGCGCGGACCTGCCCGACGCCCACGTGGTGGCCTCGGGTGGCATCACGACCGTCGACGATGCCCGCAGCTTCCTCGCTGCCGGGGCCCGCGCGGTCCAGGTCGGCGCGGCGCTGCTCCACGACCCCACCACCGCCCACCGGTTGGCCGCCGACCTGCGCGAGCCCGCCACCACGCATTCAGCCACCACCCACTGAGAGGCAGCCGCATGACCTTCGGGACCCGAGTCCACGCCGCCATCGCCGAGCGCGGGCCGCTCTGCGCAGGGATCGACCCCCACGCCTCGCTGCTGCGTGAGTGGGGCCTCGACGACGACGTGGCCGGTCTCGAGCGGTTCGCGCTGACCGCGGTGGAGGGCCTCGCGCCGCACGTCTCGGTGGTCAAGCCCCAGTCCGCCTTCTACGAGCGCTTCGGCAGCCGCGGTGTCGCGGTGCTCGAGCGCGTCGTCGCCGAGTCGCGCGCCGCGGGCGCGCTGGTCCTGCTCGACGTCAAGCGCGGCGACATCGGCTCGACCTCGCAGGCGTACGCCGACGCCTACCTCGACCCGACCTCCCCGCTGGCGGCCGACGCCATCACCGCAAGTCCCTACCTCGGGTTCGGGTCGCTGGACCCCATGATCGAGACCGCCCGTCGTCACGACGCCGGCGTCTTCGTCCTCGCGCTCACCTCCAACAAGGAGGGCCCCGAGGTGCAGCACGCCACCACCGACGAGGGCGGCACCGTCGCCGGGCTGGTGCTGGACCGGCTCCGCGGGCTCAACGAGGGCGCCGAGCCGCTGGGCTCCTTCGGCGCCGTCGTCGGCGCCACGATCGGGGAGACCGGCGAGCGGCTGGACATCAACGGCCCCCTCCTCGCGCCCGGGTACGGCGCGCAGGGCGGCACCGTGGACGACATGCGCCGCATCTTCGGCACGGCAGCCGGGTCGGTGCTGGCGAGCTCGTCGCGCGAGATCCTGCGCGCGGGTCCCGAGCCGCGGTCGCTGGCCGACGCCGCCGCCCGTGCCAACGACGAGCTCGCGGGGCTGCGCGGATGAGGCTGGCGTCGGTGCTGCTCGCCCTCGCCCTGCTGCCGGTGGCCGCCGGGTGCGGCGACAGCAAGGACGACTACTGCTCGGCGGTCGAGGAGCACCAGCAGGAGCTCACCGACATCACCAGCGACGGCGGGCAGGACTCGCTGATCCGGGCCCTGGACATCTTCAAGGACCTGCAGGACAAGTCGCCCAGCGACATCAGCGACGAGTGGCAGCAGGTCGTCGGCCGGGTCGAGGCCCTCGACGAGGCCCTGCAGGCGGCGGGCGTCGACCCCGCGTCGTACGACCGCAAGAACCCGCCCGCGGGGCTCACCGGGGAGGAGAAGGCCCGCATCGACGCGGCCGCTCGTGAGCTCGGCAGCGGGCCCACCCTGGCCGCGCTGCAGGCGCTCGACCAGGAGGCGCGCGACGTCTGCCAGACACCGCTGACCCTGTAGCCCGAGGCCGGACCGGCGGTGGTTCGGGCCGCGATTGCTGCGCGCCGAGAGTTCTGACTAGATTGACCTCTCACCGTCTCCACCCCCTCCACCCGAAGGACTTGACGCACGTGGCCTTGCCCCCGCTCACCCCCGAACAGCGCCAGGCGGCCCTCGACAAGGCCGCCGCCTCCCGTCGGGAACGGGCCGAGGTGAAGAACCGCCTCAAGAACTCCGGCGGGTCCATCGTCGACGTCCTGCGCGAAGGCCAGGAGAACGAGGTCATCGGCAAGATGCGCGTCGTCGACCTGCTGCAGTCGATGCCGGGTCTCGGCAAGGTCCGCGCGCGCCAGGTGATGGAGCGGCTCGGCATCGCCGAGAGCCGCCGCGTGCGGGGTCTCGGCACCAAGCAGGTGGCCGCGCTCGAGCGCGAGTTCGCCGGGCGTGACTGACCCGGAGCGCCGCTCCCGGCTCGTCGTCCTCGCCGGCCCCACCGCCGTCGGCAAGGGCACCGTGGCGGCGGCCGTGCGCGAGTCGCACCCCGAGGTCTGGATCAGCGTCTCCGCCACCACCCGCAAGCCCCGCCCGGGGGAGGTGAACGGCGTCCACTACTGGTTCGTCTCCGACGAGGAGTTCGACCGGATGATCGCCGAGGACGACCTCCTCGAGTGGGCCGTCGTGCACAAGGCCGCCCGGTACGGCACGCCGCGGCAGCCCGTGGACCTCGCCCTGGCCTCGGGACGGCCCGCGATGCTCGAGATCGACCTCCAGGGCGCCCGGCAGGTCCGCGAGACGATGCCGGACGCGCTGTTCGTCTTCCTGGCGCCGCCGACGTGGGAGGAGCTGGTGCGCCGGCTGGTCGGGCGCGGCACCGAGACCGAGGAGGAGCGCGAGCGCCGCCTCGAGACCGCCCGCGAGGAGCTGGCCGCCGAGTCGGAGTTCGACGTGACGATCGTCAACCACGAAGTTCACGCTGCAGCCGAGCAGTTGGTAACCTTGATGACGGTGGGAGAAGAGCGTCCTCCGTTCCGTCCCACCGAATCCTGATCCGACCCCTACTGACCCAGCGAGGCTTCACGCGTGTCTGCCCCCAACATCGCCGCCGAGGGTGTCACCAACCCCTCGATCGACGACCTGCTCACCAAGACCGACAGCAAGTACAAGCTGGTCCTCTACAGCGCCAAGCGCGCCCGGCAGATCAACGCCTACTACTCCCAGCTCGGCGAGGGCCTGCTGGAGTACGTCGGCCCGCTCGTCGACACCCACGTCCAGGAGAAGCCCCTCTCGATCGCGCTGCGCGAGATCAACGAGGACCTGCTGACCTGTGAGGACATCGACCCCGCCGAGCTCGCCGCCGAGGAGGCCGCCGCCAAGGCCGCCACGCTCGAGCAGTCGTTCAGCTCGCCGGAGTGACCCAGCTCTGACAGGCTGGCCCGCATGACCAGCAACGACCACGTGGCCGTCCCCCGAGCCGGGGGGCGGCCTCGTGCACTTCGGGACGGTCGCAGCACGACCTCACCAGCAACCATCGTCCTCGGGGTCTCCGGCGGGATCGCGGCGTACAAGGCCTGCGAGCTGCTGCGCCGCTTCACCGAGTCCGGCCACGACGTCACGGTGGTGCCCACCGCGGCCGCCCTGGAGTTCGTGGGCGCGCCCACCTGGGCGGCCCTGTCGGGCAAGCCGGTGGCGACCGACGTGTGGAGCGCCGTGCACGAGGTGCCGCACGTGCGGATCGGCCAGACCGCCGACCTGGTCGTGGTGGCGCCGGCGACGGCCGACCTGATGGCCAAGGCCGCGCACGGCCTGGCCGACGACCTGCTCACCAACACGCTGCTGACCGCGCGCTGCCCGGTCGTCCTCGCCCCGGCGATGCACACCGAGATGTGGGAGCACGCCGCGACCCGCGCCAACGTGGCCACCCTGCGCTCGCGCGGCTGCGTGGTCATCGAGCCGGCCGAGGGCAGGCTCACCGGCAAGGACACCGGCAAGGGGCGGCTGCCCGACCCGGCGGAGATCTTCGAGGCCTGCACCGAGGTGCTGGCCCGGGGAGCCACCGTGCCGGACCTCGCGGGCCGCACCGTCGTCGTCTCGGCGGGCGGGACCCGCGAGTACCTCGACCCCGTGCGGTTCCTCGGCAACCGCTCCTCGGGGCTGCAGGGGTACGCCCTGGCCCGGGTCGCCGCCGCTCGCGGCGCCGAGGTCACGCTGGTCAGCGCCAACGTGTCGCTGCCCGACCCGGCCGGGGTCAAGGTGGTGCGCGTGGAGACCACCGCGCAGCTCCGGGAGGAGGTCGTCTCCGCGGCGGCCACCGCCGACGCCGTCGTGATGGCCGCAGCGCCTGCCGACTTCCGCCCGATCGCCGTCAGCGACGCCAAGATCAAGAAGGCCGCCGACGGGTCGGCCCCCGCGATCGAGCTGGCGCAGAACCCCGACATCCTGCGCGAGATCAGCGCCGACCGGGCCTGGCCCGGGTCGGTGGTGGTCGGGTTCGCCGCCGAGACCGGCGACGACACCGGCTCGGTCCTCGAGCTCGGCCGCGCCAAGCTCGCACGCAAGGGCTGCGACCTGCTGGTCGTCAACGACGTGAGCGGGGGAGCGGTGTTCGGCAGCCCCGACAACGAGGCCGTGATCCTGGGTGCGGACGGTGCCGCCGTCGACGTCCCCCACGGATCGAAGTCGGCCCTGGCGCATGTCATTTGGGACGAAGTGGCCCGCAGGCTGCAAGATTGAGACGTTCGTCCCGCGTTTCGGGACGATCGATATCGTTGCGATATCGCCATCGAACGGGAGTGGGTTAGCACTGTGCCTGGACGTCTCTTCACGTCGGAGTCGGTGACCGAGGGTCACCCGGACAAGATCGCCGACCAGATCAGCGACTCTGTCCTCGACGCGATGCTCGAGCAGGATCCCGCCAGCCGCGTCGCCGTGGAGACGCTGCTCACCACGGGCCTCGTGGTGGTGGCCGGCGAGGTCGACACCACCGGCTACGTCGACATCAAGAAGGTCGTGCGCGAGCGGATCCTCGAGATCGGCTACGACTCCTCGCTGAAGGGGTTCGACGGCCACTCGTGCGGCGTCATGGTCGCCATCGGCGGTCAGTCCGGCGACATCGCGCAGGGCGTCGACACCGGCCACGAGAGCCGCACCGGCTCCGTGGACGCGATGGACAAGCAGGGTGCCGGCGACCAGGGGCTGATGTTCGGCTACGCCTGCGACGACACCGACGTGCTCATGCCACTGCCGATCGTCATCGCGCAGCGCCTCTCCGAGCGCCTCTCGGAGGTCCGCAAGGACAAGACGCTGGAGTACCTCCGTCCCGACGGCAAGACCCAGGTCACCATCGAGTACGACGCCGAGAACCGCCCGGTGCGCATCGACACCGTGGTGCTCTCGACGCAGCACGCCGAGGAGATCGAGCTCGGCACGCTCGAGGACGACATGAAGAAGCACGTCATCGACCCGGTGCTCGAGACCTTCGAGATCCCCTCCGAGGGCTACCGGCTGCTGGTGAACCCCACCGGCCGCTTCGTGGTCGGCGGCCCGATGGGCGACGCCGGCCTCACCGGCCGCAAGATCATCGTCGACACCTACGGCGGCATGGCCCGCCACGGTGGCGGCGCCTTCTCCGGCAAGGACCCGTCGAAGGTGGACCGGTCCGCGGCGTACGCCATGCGCTGGGTGGCCAAGAACGTCGTGGCCTCCGGCCTGGCCCGCCGCTGCGAGGCGCAGGTGGCCTACGCCATCGGCAAGGCCCAGCCGGTCGGTGTCTTCATCGAGACCTTCGGCACCGGCACGGTCCCCGACGAGCGGATCCAGCAGGCGGTGCTCGAGGTCTTCGACCTGCGCCCCGCCGCGATCATCCGCGACCTCGACCTGCTGCGTCCCATCTACGCCAAGACCGCGGCGTACGGCCACTTCGGCCGCGAGCTCCCCGAGTTCACCTGGGAGCGGACCGACCGCGCCGAGGCGCTGAAGGCCGCAGCGGTTCGCTGAGGCGGACAGTTTCGCCGGTCAGCCGGTGAAACCGGCACTGGTCAGGTGGTGCGCCCCCTGACCAGTGCCGGTCTCCCGTGACCGGTCCGCTGCTCGTGCCGCGACGAGCCCGATGTCGCCGCACGGCCCGTCGGCGCCCGCTGGTAGAACTGCGCCCATGACCGACCCCGAGGAGCAGCCCGAGCTGCTGCCCGGGATGGTGCGGGCGACGGTCAGGGCGTCCCGGGCCAAGGCGCGCGCCACGCGCGCCAAGAAGGCCGCCGAGCAGGAGCTCACCGACGTCGACCCGGTCGCTCGGGTGCTCGTCGACGTCCCGCTGGCCCACCTCGACCGGCCCTTCGACTACGCCGTCCCGGCGGCGATGGCCGAGGCGGCGCGTCCCGGCACGCGCGTCAAGGTCCGCTTCGCCGGCCAGGACGTCGACGGCTACCTCGTCGCGCGGGCCGCGGAGTCCGACCACCCCGGCCGGTTGGCCCCGTTGCGCCGGGTGGTGAGCCCCGAGCAGGTGCTGACCCCGGAGGTGGCCGGGCTCACCGCCGATCTCGCCGGGCGGTACGCCGGCGCCCGGGCCGACGTGCTCCGCCTGGCCGTCCCGCCCCGCCACGCGACCACCGAGAAGCAGCCCTCCGCGGCCGCGCCGGAGCCCCGCGCGTGGGACCCGGTCGCCGCCGCGGCTGCCTGGGCGGGCCACGAGCCCGCGGCCGCCTTCCTGCACCACCTCGCCGAGGGCGGCAGCCCGCGGGCCGTCTGGTCGGTCGCCCCGGCCACCGACTGGCCGCTCGCCCTGGCCCACGCCGCCGCGGCGACGTACTCGGCGGGCCGCGGCGTCCTGATCTGCGTCCCGGACGGCAAGGACGCCGCCCGCGTCGACCGCGCGCTCGGCCAGGTGCTCGGGGAGGGCCACCACGTGCTGCTGGCCGCCGACAGCGGGCCCGCGGCGCGCTACCGCGACTTCCTCGCCCTCAGCCGCGGCGCTCGCCGGGTCGTGGTCGGCACCCGCGCCGCCGCGCTTGCCCCGGTGCGCGACCTGGGTCTGGTCGTGGTCTGGGACGACGGCGACGACCTGCACGCCGAGCCCCGGGCGCCGTACCCCCACACCCGCGAGACGCTGCTCCTGCGCGCCGAGCGTGAGGGCGCCGCGGCCCTGGTCGGCGGGTTCGCACGCACCGTCGAGGCCGAGTACCTCCTCCGCACGGGCTGGGCCCGCGAGCTCGCGCCGCCCCGCGGCGTGTTGCGCGAACGCGTCACCGTCGGCGTGGCCGGAGCCTCCGACCGCGACCTCGCCCGCGACCCGCTGGCGCGCGGCGCGCGCGTCCCGCGGCAGGTCCACGACGCGATCCGCACGGGACTGCTGACCGGCCCCGTGCTGGTGCAGACCCCCAGGACGGGGTACGCCGCCGCGCTGGCCTGCGAGCGCTGCCGGACCCCGGCCCGGTGTGCGGCCTGCACCGGACCGCTGGCCCTGACCGGTTCCACCACCCCGCCCGCCTGTCGCTGGTGCGGGACGGCGGCGGAGGAGTGGCGCTGCCCGGAGTGCGGCCACCGGGGGCTGCGCGCGCCGGTCCTGGGTGATGCCCGGACGGCCGAGGAGCTCGGACGGTCCTTCCCCGCGGTCCGGGTCCGCACCTCCAGCGGCGAGCGCGTGCTCAGCGACGTCGACGACACCCCGGCCATCGTGGTGGCGACGCCGGGGGCCGAGCCGGTGGCGCACGGGGGCTACCCCGCCGTGGTGCTGCTCGACACCTGGCTGCTGCTCGGCCGGACCGACCTGCGCACCCACGAGGAGGCCCTGCGCCGGTGGAGCAACGCGGCCGGCCTGGTCCGCGCGGGCGGCGAGGTCATCGCGGTCGGCGACCCGGCCCATCCGGCGCTGCAGGCGCTGGTGCGCTGGGACCCGGGCGGCTTCGCGGCCCGGGAGATGCAGGAGCGCCAGGAGGCGCACCTGCCGCCCGCCAGCCGGATCGCGACGGTGACCGGTGAGCCCGGAGCCGTCGACGACGCGCTGACGCTGCTGTCGCCGCCGCCGGGGGCAGAGGTCCTCGGGCCGGTGGACGTCGACGAGGGGGAGTGCCGGGTGGTGGTGCGCGTCCCGCGGGCCCAGGGGAGCGCCCTGTCGAGGGCGCTGGGCGACCTGCAGCGCATGCGTTCGGCCCGCAAGCTCACCGCGGTGCGGATCCAGGTGGACCCCCCGACGCTCTGACGGGTGGCTCCCTAGACTGTCCTCGCATCCCCCAGTGCAAGGAGTCCCGTGGCCGTCCAGCCCATCCGTCTCTTCGGCGATCCCGTCCTGCGCAAGCCCGCGATCGAGGTCGTCGACTTCGACAAGGAGCTGCGCAAGCTCATCGCCGACCTCACCGACACGATGCTCGAGGCGCCCGGTGCCGGCCTCGCGGCGCCGCAGATCGGTGTCGGGCTGCGCGCCTTCACCTGGAACGTCGACGGCGAGGTCGGGCACCTCGTCAACCCGCGACTCGAGCTCTCCGAGGAGGTCCAGGACGGCCCGGAGGGCTGCCTGTCGATCCCCGGGCTCACCATCGACTGCCGTCGCGCGCTGACCGTGGTCGCCCACGGTTTCGACATGTACGGCGAGCCGGTCACGATCAGCGGCTCGGACTACCTCGCCCGGGCGATCCAGCACGAGACCGACCACCTCGACGGCGTCCTGTTCGTCGACCGGCTCGACCCCGAGGCACGCAGGGCCGCCATGAAGGCGATCCGCGACTCGGAGTGGTTCGGCCTGGAGAAGCCCACCGTGAAGGTGTCGCCGCACGCGACCCGCGGGCTCGGGTTCTGACGGGGCCCGGCAGATGCGACTCGTCTTCGCCGGCACCCCCGAGGTGGCCGTCCCCTCGCTCGACGCCCTCGTGGCCTCCCGCCACGAGCTGGTCGGCGTCGTCACCCGACCCGACGCGCCCGCCGGGCGCGGCCGCAAGCTGGTCGCGAGCCCGGTCGGGCAGCGCGCCGAGGAGCTCGGCATCCCGGTGCTCAAGCCCGACCACCCGCGGGATCCCGCGTTCCAGGCCGCCCTGCGCGAGCTGGCGCCCGACTGCTGCCCGGTGGTGGCCTACGGCGCCCTGCTGCCCCAGTCGGCGCTCGACATCCCGGTGCACGGATGGGTCAACCTCCACTTCTCGGTGCTGCCGTCCTGGCGGGGTGCGGCTCCGGTGCAGCACTCCCTGTGGGCCGGCGACGAGGTCACCGGCGCCACCACGTTCCGGATCGTCAAGGAGCTCGACGCCGGCCCTACCTTCGGCGTGATGACCGAGCGGATCCGCCCCCGCGACACTGCGGGCGACCTGCTGGGCCGGCTGGCCGAGGGCGGCGCGGGACTGCTCGTCGACACCCTCGACGGCATCGAGGACGGGATGCTCGAGGCCCGGGCGCAGCAGGCCGAGGGGGTCAGCTTCGCGCCGAAGATCACCGTGGACGACGCCCGCATCGACTGGACCGAGCCCGCGGTGGCCGTGGACCGGCGGATCCGCGCCTGCACCCCGGCCCCCGGCGCCTGGTCGACCCACGAGGACCAGCGGATCAAGCTCGGCCCCGTGACGCCGGTCGGTGACCTCGACCCGCTGCCACCGGGCGTCCTCCACGTCACCAAGAACGCCGTCCACGTCGGCACCGGCACCGGCCCCGTCCGGTTGGGCGAGGTCAAGGCGTTCGGCAAGAAGCAGATGGCCGCGGCCGACTGGGCACGGGGTGTCCGGCTCGACACAGGTTCCCGTTTCGCATGATCGGTGTGCTCGCTCCCGATACCGTCGGGAGCATGACTCGCCGGGCCTGCTCCGACGACATCCACGAGATCTGCATGTCTCTGCCGGAGGTCGAGCTCGGCACGTCCTGGGGCGACCGGCCGACGTACAAGGTGCGCGGCAAGGGATTCCTGATGCACCGGGCCCCGCACCGGACCGCGGTCGACCCGGCGACGGGCGAGATGTACGACGACCTGCTGGTCATCCGGGTCCCCTCCACGGTCGAGAAGGAGGCGCTGGTCCAGGACGAGCGGCTGCCGTTCTTCACCATCGACCACTTCCGCGGCTACGACGCCGTGCTCGTCCAACAGTCCCGCCTCGGGGAGATCGACCGCGACGAGCTGGTCGAGATCATCACCGACGCCTGGGCGGCCAAGGCGCCCAAGGCCCTCGCCAGGAAGTTCCTCGATGGCTGACGTGCCCACCCGGACCGGACGCGCCTCCGCACGTTCAGGACCCTCGAAGGCGGGTGTCGACCCGGCCCGCCTGGCCGCGCTGGACGTGCTCAAGGCGGTCCGCGTCGACCAGGCCTACACCAACCTGGTGCTGCCCGCTGTCCTGAAGCACCACGGCCTGAGCGGGCGCGACGCCGCGTTCGTCACCGAGCTCGCCTCGGGGACGATCCGCCGGCGGGGCACGTACGACGCCGTCCTCGCGGCCTGCGTGGACCGGCCGCTGAGCAAGGTGGAGGCCAAGGTCCTCGACGCGCTGCGGCTCGGCACCCACCAGCTGCTCTCGATGCGGGTCCCGTCGCACGCCGCCATCAGCACCACCGTGGACCTGGTCCGGGCCAAGGTCAGCTCGGGAGCGGCCGGCTTCGCCAACGCGGTCCTGCGGCGGGTCGCCGAGCAGGACCTCGAGGAGTGGATCGGCCGCGTGGCGCCGGACCCGCGGGTCGCCCCGGTGCGCTACGCGTCGATCGCCTACAGCCACCCGCAGTGGGTCGTCGAGGAGCTGCGGAACGCGGTCGGCTGGAACGAGCTCCACGACCTGCTCGCCGCCGACAACGAGCCACCCAAGGTCACGCTGGTGGCGCGCCCGGGGCGCGCGACCCGCGAGGAGCTCCCCGGTGCGCCGACGCCGTGGTCGCCGTACGGCGTGGTCCTCGAGGGCGGCGACCCCGGGTCGGTCCCCGCGGTGGCCGAGGGCCGCGCGGGCGTGCAGGACGAGGGCTCGCAGCTGGTCGCGATGGCGCTCGCCGCAGCGCCGGTCGAGGGCGAGGACCGCACCTGGCTCGACCTGTGCGCCGGGCCGGGCGGCAAGGCGGCGCTGCTGGCCGCGCTCGCCGCCCGCCGCGGTGCGCGCCTGGTCGCGGGGGAGCGGCAGCCGCACCGGGCCCGTCTGGTGACCCGCTCGCTGGCGGGCGCCGAGGGCGTCCTGGGCGTGGTCGCCGCCGACGGCACCGCCCCGCCCTGGCGCGCGGACACCTTCGACCGCGTCCTCGTGGACGCGCCCTGCACGGGCCTGGGGGCGCTGCGACGCCGGCCCGAGGCGCGCTGGCGGCGCAAGGCCGATGACCTGCTCGCGCTGGTCCTGCTGCAGCGCTCGCTGCTCGGGTCGGCCCTCGACCTGGTCCGGCCCGGTGGTGTCGTGCTCTACGCGACCTGCTCCCCGGTGCTGGCCGAGACCCAGGGCGTCGTCGCCTCGATCCTGCAGACCCGCTCCGACGTCACCCTGGAGGACGCCACGACGCTCCTCCCCGGTGTGCCGAACTGCGCCGGCCCCACCCCGGGGACCGTCCAGCTGTGGCCGCACCGGCACGGCACCGACGCGATGTTCCTGGCGCTGCTGCGCAGGTCCGCCTAGTCCTCGATGACGTGCCGCAGGTAGCGCTGCGGCGCCTCCAGGTACGCCCGCCAGTGCTGCACGAGCTCCAGCTGCTCCCACGTCGTGCGCCGCAGTCCCCACTCGCCGACCTCGAGGATCGTGGCGCCGGGCATCGCGGCGAGCACGGGGGAGTGGGTGGCGCACAGGACCTGGCCGCCGGCGGACACGACGCCGTGCAGCACGGACACGAGACCGAGGACCGACGAGAACGACAGGGCGGCCTCGGGCTCGTCGAGGCAGTAGAACCCCGGCGCGTCGAAGCGGCGCTCGAGCAGCTCGAGGAACGACTCACCGTGGCTCATCCGGTGGTACGCCGCGTCCCGCCTGCCGGGGTTGTCCTCCAGGTAGCTGTAGAAGCCGTGCATCGTCTCGGCCCGCAGGAAGAACCCCCACCGCGCGGCACCGATGCCGCGCTGCAGCCGGAGCGCGCCCGCCAGCGGCGACTCGGTGGCTCGGGTCGCGTGCTGGCTGCCGGTGGACCCGCCCTCGGGGGCCATCCCGTAGGCCGTGGCGACGGCCTCGACCAGCGTCGACTTGCCCGAGCCGTTCTCGCCGACCAGGAACGTCACCCCCCTCGGCAGGTCGAGCCCGTCCCGCGCGAGCTGGGTGACGGCGGGGATCGTCATCGGCCACTGGCGGGGCGGCAGGGCCCGCTCGGGGTCCACCGAGACCCGGACGACCGGCGGCTGGTCGAAGTGCATGTCCGCACCGTACGACCGCCGACCCCCTAGATTGACGGCATGCCCGCCAAGCCGCCTGCCGTGGAGATCGAGGTGGACGACCGGGTGGTCCGGGTGAGCAACCCCGACCGGGTCTACTTCCCCGACTCGGGCGCGACCAAGCTGGACCTGGTCGAGTACTACCTGGCAGTCGGCCCGGGCATCGTCAACGCGCTCTTCGAGCGGCCGTGCATGCTGCACCGGTTCCCCAAGGGGCTGGCCGGCGACAAGGTCCACCAGAAGCGGCTGCCGGCGGGTGCGCCGCCGTGGGTGGAGACGGTGCAGCTGCACTTCCCGCGCTGGAACCGGACCGCGGACGAGCTCTGCGTCACCGAGCTCGGCAGCGTGGTCTGGGCGGTGCAGATGTCGACGGTGGAGTTCCACCCCTGGAACAGCCGCCGTGACGACACCGAGAAGCCCGACGAGTGGCGCATCGACCTCGACCCGGGGCCGGCCTGCGACTTCGCCACCGTCCAGCGGGTCGCCGGGGTGGCCCGCGAGGTGCTCGACGAGCTGGGCGCGACCGGCTTCCCGAAGACCAGTGGCAGCAAGGGGCTGCACGTCTACGTCCGGATCCGGCCCGACCACGGCTTCAAGGACGTACGCCGCGCGGCGCTCGCGTTCGCCCGCGAGGTCGAGCGGCGCGCACCCGACGACGTGACGACGACCTGGTGGAAGAAGGACCGCGACCCCCACCACCTGTTCGTGGACTACAACCAGAACGCCCGCGACCACACCATCGCGGCGGCGTACTCCGTTCGTGGTCTCCCCGACGCCCGCGTGTCCACCCCGATCCGCTGGGACGAGGTGGACTCGGTCGACCCGCGTGACTTCACGATCTTCACGGTGCCGCAGCGCTTCGCCGAGATCGGCGACCTGCACGCCGACATCGACGACCACGTCTTCGACATCGCTCCGCTGCTGGAGTGGGCCGAGCGTGACGAGCGGGCCGGCGCCGAGCCCCCGGCCGACCCCGATGGGCGGGCCTGACGCGGGGCCCTAGGATCGTGGCCCGTGGGTATCCAGATCACGCCGAGCATCCTGAACGCCGACTTCGCCGACCTCGGGACGGAGGTTGCCCGGATCGGCAGCGCCGACTGGGTGCACGTCGACGTGATGGACAACCACTTCGTCCCCAACCTCACCTTCGGTCCCACCATGGTCGAGGCGCTGGCCCGGTCCACGGACACCCCGCTGGACGCCCACCTGATGATCGAGGACCCCGACCGCAACGCGTTGGCGTACGTCGAGGCCGGCTGCGGGTCGGTGACCTTCCACGTGGAGGCGGCCAAGGCACCCGTGCGCCTGGCCCGCGAGATCCGCTCCCACGGCGCCCGCGCGAGCATGGCGCTCAAGCCCGCCACCCCGATCGAGCCCTACGAGGACTTGCTGCCCGAGCTCGACATGCTGCTGGTGATGACCGTCGAGCCCGGCTTCGGCGGCCAGAAGTTCCTGGACCTGTGCCTGCCCAAGATCCGCCGGGCCCGCCAGCTGATGGACAAGCACGGCGTCGAGACCTGGCTGCAGGTCGACGGGGGCGTCTCGCTCGAGACGATCGAGCGCTGCGCCGAGGCCGGCGCCGACGTCTTCGTGGCCGGCTCCGCGGTCTACTCCGCCGACGACCCCGACCGCATGGTCTCCGAGCTGCGCGCCCGGGCCGAGGCCGCCGTCCGCTAGGTCGAGTCGGCGCAAGCTCGTCGCGAAAACGGGTCGAGTCGGCGCAAGTTCGGCGCGAAAACGGGTCGAGTCGGCGCAAGCTCGGCGCGAGAACGGGTCGAGTCGGCGCAAGCTCGTCAGTCCCGGGGGATCATGGGCTGTGCGCCGTACGCCGCTGGTCCTGCTCGAGGCCGGGAACCTGGCGTCCGGCATCGGCAACGGCGTGGCGATCGTGGTGCTGCCCTGGCTGGTGCTCGACATCACCGGCAGCGCGTCGGCAGCCGGAGCGGTCGCCGCGGCCACGCTGCTCCCGCTGCTGGTCGCCAGCCTCTTCGTCGGCACGATCGTCGACATGGTCGGCCGCAAGCGGGTGGCGATCCTGTCCGACGTGCTCAGCGGTGTCAGCGTCGCGGCGATCCCGGTCCTCGGGCTGCTCGACCAGCTCAACGCCGCCTGGCTGATCGGCCTGGCCGTGGTCGGTGCCGCGCTCGACCCGGCCGGCTACACCGCACGCGAGGCGATGCTCCCCGGGGCCGCGACGGCCGCGGGCTGGGCGTGGGACCGGGCCAACGCCGTCCACGAGGCGGTCTTCGGTGTCGCTTACCTCCTCGGACCCGGCCTCGGGGGGCTCCTCATCGGGCTGGTCGGACCCCAGTCGGCGCTGTGGGGGACGGCCGCCGGATTCGGGCTGGCGGTCACCTGCACCGTGCTGCTCCGGATCCCCGGATCGGGTCGGCCCACCCACCACGAGCGCCCGGGCAGCGTCTGGCGCGGCACCGCCGAGGGGCTGGTCTTCGTCTGGCGACAGCCGTTGCTGCGGGACACGACCCTGCTGTGCTGCCTGCTGGTCTCCGCCTACCTGCCGTTCGAGTCGGTGATCCTGCCCGTCCACTTCACCGCCCTGGACAGCCCCGGCCAGCTCGGCCTGGTCGTCACCGCCATGAGCGGCGGCGGCGTGGTCGGTTCGCTGTGCCACCCCTGGTTCGTCGACCGGTGGGGACGGCACCGGGTCTTCGTCGTCAGCGTCATCACCGCGTGCCTGGCCCTGCTGGGGCTGGCGGCGCTCCCGCCGCTGGGCGCGATGATCTGCCTCGCGACGTTGACGGGTCTGTTCTGGGGGCCGGTGCAGCCCATCCTCAACCTCGCGATGCAGGTGCTCACCCCCGAGCCGATGCGCGGCCGGGTGATCGGCGTGATCACGTCGGCGACGTACGCCGCGGGGCCGCTCGGGCTGGTGCTCGCCGGACCGGCCGTGGACGCCTTCGGGCTGCTGCCGACCTCGCTCGCGCTCGCCACGATCGTGCTGGCGGCAGCCTTCCTGACGCTGCTGCCGAAGACCCTGCTCCAGCTCGACGAGCTCCGGGAGCCGGAGGCTGAGCACCTCGTCCAGGCCGCGGTCCCCACGCCCCACCCGTCCCACGTCGCGACCCCTTTCCCCGATCCCGACGAGCCCTGAGCGACCGAGTAGTGGGACACCTCACCGGATCCCGTGCTCGGGCCTGTGGCAAACTGGACCCGACGAGTTCAATTACTCGCGTGCTCTGGGGTCGGTGCAATTCCGAGCCGGCGGTGACCGGGCGAAGCTTGTTCGCCCGGAAGTCCGCGACCCGGTCACAGCCAGTGACCGGTTGACCAGGTGAGATTCCTGGACCGACGGTCAAAGTCCGGATGGGAAGCGCACGCAGGTAGGTGACCCGCAGTCCGTCCGTGACGGGCCAGCGCGTGGCACCCGCCGTCGCCCCGGAGTCCGCGACCGGACATGAGGGGCGAGATGACCAGCAGCTGCGCCGAGGAGCGCGCCATGCGTCGCGCCCTCGAGCTCGCGCAGACCCCGGGCGTCCCCCGAGGTCCGAACCCGCGGGTCGGCTGCGTCCTCCTCGACGACGACGGCCGCACCGTCGCGGAGGGGTTCCACCGCGGCGCCGGCACCGCCCACGCGGAGGCGGACGCCCTGTCCCGAGCGGGTACGGCGGCCCGCGGCACCACCGCAGTCGTCACGCTCGAGCCGTGCAACCACACCGGCCGCACCGGTCCGTGCGCGCAGGCGCTCGCCGCTGCCGGCGTACGCCGCGTGGTCTTCGCCCAGGCCGACCCCAACCCGGTCGCGGCGGGCGGGAGGGACACCCTCGTCGGTGCCGGCGTCGAGGTCGAGGGCGGCCTGCTCGCCGACGAGGCCCGCGCGGTCAACCGCACCTGGGCGTTCGCGGTCGAGCACGGCCGGCCTTTCGTCACCTGGAAGTTCGCCGCGACCCTCGACGGTCGCAGCGCCGCCGCCGACGGCACCAGCCGCTGGGTGTCGAGCACCGCAGCCCGTCGGGACACCCACCGGCTGCGCGCTCTCTGCGACACGATGCTGGTCGGCACCAACACGGTCGAGGTCGACGACCCGCTCCTGACCGTCCGCGACGAGCACGACCGGCCGCTGCCGCAGCAGCCCCTGCGCGCGATCATGGGGGAACGGGACCTCGACCCCGACCGCCGTGTCTTCGATCCCGCCCCCGCCAACGGAGCCGAGACGGTCCACCTCCGCACCCGCGACCCGCACGCCGCGTTGGCCGCGCTGTTCGCCCGCGACCGCCAGCACGTCTTCCTCGAGGGCGGCCCGACCCTGGCCGCCGCGTTCCTGCGGGCGGGCCTGGTCGACGAGATCGTCGCCTACGTCGCGCCGATGCTGCTCGGCGGCGGCCGCAACGCCGTCGCGGACCTCGGCATCGGCACCATCGCCGACGCCCTCCGCCCGCGCGTCGCCGACGTCACGGTCCTACCGGGCCTGGACGGCGAGAAGCCCAACGTCCGCATCACCATGACCCCCACCCACGAAGGAGCCTGATGTTCACGGGAATCGTCGAGGAGCTCGGCACCGTCGAGGCGGTCGAGGACCAGGGTGACGCCATCAGGCTCACGGTCCGGGCCACCACCGTCCTCGAGGACGCCGGGCTCGGCGACTCGATCGCGGTCAACGGCTGCTGCCTGACCGTCGCCTCGCGCACCGACAACACGTGGACCGCCGACGTGATGCAGGAGACCCTCGACAAGACCAGCCTATACGGCGTGGCCCCGGGCGACCGGGTCAACCTCGAGCGTGCCGTCACCGCCGACAAGCGCCTGGGCGGCCACATCGTGCAGGGCCACGTCGACGGGGTCGGCACGATCGTCGGTCGCAGCCCCAGTGAGCACTGGGAGGTCGTCGAGATCAGCCTGCCCGCCGAGCTCGCCCACCACCTCGTGGACAAGGGGTCGATCACCGTCGACGGGGTCAGCCTCACCGTCGTGTCGGCCGGTGAGGAGAGCTTCACCGTGAGCCTGATCCCCGAGACCCTGGCCCGCACGACGCTCGGCTTCCGGCAGCCCGGCGACCGCGTCAACCTGGAGACCGACGTCATCGCCAAGCACGTGGAGAAGCTGGTGACGAGCGGCTACCTCGAGCGGTTCCTCGCCGCGCGCGAGCGGAAGGACGCCTGATGCTCGACTGGCTCCTGCACGGGACCATCCCCGTCGGCGACACCGGCCTCTCGGTGCGCGAGGTCGTCGGCAACCTGTTCGGCCTCGCCAGCGCCCTGCTGGGCATGCGGCGTCGCGTCTGGGCCTGGCCGGTCGGCCTGGTCGGCAACGTGCTGCTGTTCACGGTGTTCGTCAGCGGCGAGCTCAGCGGCCAGACCGGCGGTGAACCCCTGTGGGGGCAGGCCGGGCGCCAGATCATGTTCGCGGTCGCCAGCCTCTACGGCTGGTGGCGCTGGTCGCGCACCCGCGACGCGGTCGACGGCGGTGCCATCGAGCCCCGGTGGGCGAGCGGTGCCGAGCGCGTGCTGCTGCTGGTCCTCGCGGTCGTGGGGTACGCCGCGGCGTACGAGATGTTGCAGCGCATCGGATCGTGGAACCCCACGACCGAGGCCTGGATCCTCGCGGGCTCGCTGCTCGCCACCTACGGCATGGCCCGCGGCTGGGTGGAGTTCTGGCTGGTGTGGATCGCCGTAGACGCCGTGGGCGTGACGACCCTGGTCCAGGCCGGCTACTACCCGACGGCCGGCATGTACCTGTTCTACGGCGGCTTCTGCGTCGTCGGCCTCGCCGCCTGGTGGCGGCACACCCGTACGGCGACCCGGGAGGTCGCCACCCTCGAAGGAGCACACGCATGAGCGAGAAGGTTCGCCTGGACACCGTCGAGCGGGCGATCGCCGACATCGCGGCCGGCAGGGCCGTGGTCGTCGTGGACGACGAGGACCGCGAGAACGAGGGCGACATCATCTTCGCGGCCAGCAAGGCCACGCCGGAGCTGATGGCGTTCACGATCCGCTACAGCAGCGGTGTCATCTGCGTGCCGATGCCGGCCGACATGCTGGACCGGCTCGAGATCCCGCTGATGACCCCGCACAACAAGGACAAGCTGCGCACGGCGTACACGATCTCGGTCGACGCCCGCGACGGCGTCACCACGGGCATCAGCGCGGCCGACCGGGCGCACACCGTCCGGGTGCTCGCGGACTCCGCCACCGAGCCGTGGGAGATCACCCGGCCCGGCCACGTGTTCCCGCTGCGCTACCGCGAGGGCGGCGTCCTGGTCCGGCGCGGCCACACCGAGGCGGCTGTCGACCTGGCCAAGCTGGCCGGTCTGACGCCCGCCGGCGTGCTCGTGGAGGTCGTCAACGACGACGGCACCATGAAGCGCGGCCCCGAGCTGCGCGAGTTCGCCGACGAGCACGGGCTGGCGATGATCTCCATCGACGACCTGGTCCGCTACCGGAGGCGCCACGAGAACCTCGTCGAGCGGGTCGCCGAGACCCGGCTGCCCACCCGCCACGGTGACTTCACGGCGTACGGCTACCGCATCACCGTCGACGGCTCCGAGCACATCGCGCTGGTGCACGGCGACGTGTCGGGCTCCGGCGGTGAAGGGGGAGAGCCGGTGCTGACCCGGGTCCACTCCGAGTGCCTGACCGGCGACGTCTTCGGCAGCCACCGGTGCGACTGCGGGCCACAGCTCGACGAGGCGCTGCAACGCATCGTCGCCGAGGGCAGGGGAGTGGTGGTCTACCTCCGGGGCCACGAGGGGCGCGGGATCGGGCTGGTGGCCAAGCTGCAGGCCTACCAGCTCCAGGACGGTGGTCGCGACACCGTCGACGCCAACCTCGACCTCGGACTGCCGGCCGACGCGCGCCACTACGGCACGGCGACCCAGGTGCTCCGTGACCTCGGCATCGGCCGGGTGCGGCTGCTGACCAACAACCCCGACAAGGTGAGCAACCTCGAGGACTTCGGCGTCGCGGTGACCGAGCGGGTCCCCCTCACGCCGCACCCGAACGACCACAACCTCGCCTACCTGCTGACCAAGCGGGACCGGATGGGCCACGTGCTGCCCGGCCTGACCGAGACCGTGACCGACGACCTGACTGCGAACGGAGCCTGACATGAGCGGAGCCGGAGCCCCCGACCAGAAGCCGGTGGACTGCCACGACCTGCGGGTGGCGGTGGTCGCCGCCAGCTGGCACCAGCAGGTGATGGACGGCCTGCTCGCGGGAGCGATGCGCGCCTGTGAGGACTACCGGGTCGAGGCGCCCTCCGTGGTGCGCGTCCCGGGCACCTTCGAGCTGCCCGTCGTCGCGGCGGCGCTGGCCGCCCAGGGGTACGACGCCGTGGTCGCCCTCGGCGTCGTGGTCCGGGGCGGCACCCCCCACTTCGACTACGTCTGCAACGCCGCGACCGACGGGCTGACCCGGGTCGCCCTGGACCACCAGACCGCCGTCGGCTTCGGGATGCTCACCTGCGACGACGACCAGCAGGCACTCGACCGGGCCGGGCTGGAGGGCTCGAAGGAGGACAAGGGCTACGAGGCCACGTCCGCCGCCCTGCTCACCGCCCAGACCCTGCGCACCATCAAGCGCGGCTACGAGTCCTGACGCCGACCTGTCGCTGCTTCACGGCGTACGACGTCGACCTGTCGCAGCTTCACGGCGTACGACGCCGACCTGTCGCGCTTTCACCCGGGTGTGGGCCAGGTAACGACGGGTCGGCGCCGCTGGACGTGGGGGAGCGACGGGTCGGCGGACACCGTAGGCTGGTCGACCGTGAAGACGTTCGACGAGCTCTGGGTGGAGCTCTCCGAGAAGGCCCGCGAGCGACCCGAGGGGTCCGGCACCGTCAAGGAGCTCGACGCCGGGGTGCATGCCATCGGCAAGAAGCTGGTCGAAGAGGCCGCCGAGTCCTGGATGGCGGCCGAGCACGAGGGCAAGGAGCGCACGGCCGAGGAGATCAGCCAGCTGCTCTACCACGCCCAGGTGCTCATGCTCGCCAGCGGCATCTCCCTGCACGACGTCTACACCCACCTCTGAGGACTTCCATGAGTGCACCCCTGCTGAGGGTCGCGGTCCCCAACAAGGGCTCGCTGTCCCAGTCCGCGTCCGAGATCCTGCGTGAGTCCGGCTACCGCCAGCGACACGACTCCAAGGAGCTCACGCTCATCGACGCCGAGAACGGCGTCGAGTTCTTCTACCTGCGCCCGCGCGACATCGCGCTGTACGTCGGCGAGGGCACCCTCGACGTCGGCATCACCGGCCGCGACCTGCTCCGCGACTCCGGCGCCAAGGCCGACGAGGTCCTCGAGCTGGGCTTTGGTCGCAGCCGCTTCCACTTCGCCGGCCCCGCCGGCAAGTACTCCGACCTCGGCCAGCTCGCCGGCACCCGCATCGCCACGTCGTACGTCGGCGTGGTGCGAGCGTTCCTCGAGGAGCGCGGCATCGACGCGACCGTGACCCGCCTCGACGGTGCGGTCGAGACCAGCATCCAGCTGGGCGTCGCCGACGTGATCGCCGACGTCGTCGAGACGGGCAGCACGCTGCGCCAGGCGGGGCTGGAGACGTTCGGCGAGGTCATCCTCGACTCGCAGGCAGTGCTGATCACCCGCACCGGCTCCGTCCCGGCAGGGTTCGAGGTCTTCCAGCGCCGGCTCGAGGGCGTGCTGGTGGCCCGCAGCTACGTGATGATGGACTACGACATCAGGAGCGAGCACGTCGCCGCGGCGGTCGCGCTCACCCCGGGCATCGAGAGCCCGACCGTCTCCCCGCTGCACCGCGAGGGCTGGGTGGCGGTCCGCGCCATGGTCCCGCGCGACGGCGCGCAGCGCCTGATGGACGAGCTCTTCGACCTCGGGGCGCGCGGCATCCTGCTCACCGACATCCATGCCTGCCGACTCTGACGTGCCGGGCCAGGTGACCCTGCCGCACACGTGGCGGCCCTTCGGTGCCCGAGTTGCCGGGGTGGCCTTCGGTGGCGCCCTGCTCGTGGTGTGCGCGTTCGCGTGGTTCTCCTTCGACGCGGAGACGCGCGCGAAGTTCACGATGTTCCAGCGCGGGACGCTGGTCTTCCTCGGGCTGCTGGCGTTCTCCGCTTGGTTCGCGCTGGTCCGCTCCCGTGTCGTGGCCGAGGAGGACCGCCTCGTCGTGGTCAACGGCTACCGCCGCCGGGAGTACGCCTGGGCCGAGATCGTGGCGGTCCACCTGCCCCCGGGAGCGCCCTGGGTGACCCTCGACCTCAGTGACGGCACCACCGCCACGGCGCTGGGCATCCAGGGCTCCGACGGTGCCCGCGCCCGCACGGCGGTCCGCCAGCTGCGGGCGCTCGTCGACCGCTGACGCGGCCCGCTGACGCGCCCGCGGCCCGTGGCCCGTGGCCCGTGGCCCGCTGCGCGGGCGGGGCCACGCGTCAGTCCAGCGCCCGCACGCCCCACGACGCCGAGTGCTCGTCGCCCGCCTCGCCGGCGGGTGCCAGCGTCACGAGGTCGGTGCCCGAGCGGAACGCGTCGGCCGGGGCGGTCATCGGCTCGATGGCGAGCGAGCGTCGCGCCGTGCCCGGCACCTCGTCGGCGCTGAAGACCTGCAGCCAGCGGTGCCGCTCGTCGACCCAGACGGCCACGCCGTGCCCGCTGGAGGGGTCGCGCAGCACGGCCGTCGCGACCCCTTGCTCGTCGCGCTCGAGGTCGGTGAACGCGTCGTCGAAGGGGGTCTCGCGCACCGGTCGTGCCATCCGGAAGTCGTAGGCCGTGCCCTCGACCTCCTCGCGGCCCACCGGCAGCAACCGGTCGTCGACCAGCACCCGGCTCGCGGCAGGCAGCGTCAGCTCGAGCCCGTCGATCCGACCCTGGCCGACCACGAGATAGGGGTGGGCCCCGCTGGCGAACGGAGCGGGCGAGGCCGCCATGTTCGTGGCGGTCTGGGTGACGGTGAGCCCGTCGGCCGACAGGTCGTAGAGGACGTGCAGGTCCAGCGTCCATGGGTAGCCGGTCTGGGCCATCAGCCGGTAGACCAACGACACCGAGTGCGTCGTGTGCTCCTCCAGGCTCCACGCCACCCAGCGCACGAGGCCGTGCGAGGCGTTGCCCAGCCGCGGCTCGGTCAGGGGCAGCTGCAGGTCGCGATCGCCGAAGCCGTACGCCCCGTCCCGGATCCGGTTGGGCCAGGGCATCAGCAGCTGGCCGCGCCCGCCCGGCGCCATCTCGTCCTCGGCGAACCCGTCGAGGAGCGGGCGTCCGGCGTGCTCGAGGAGGCGCAGCGCGCCACCGCTCTCCGTGACGACGGCGCGGTAGCCGCCACCGGTGATCTCGAACTGGTCGCCACTGGGAGGGAGCATGCACCCAACCCTAGGGTCATCGGACCTGTGGCGGCTCCACCCCGGTCCCGTCGACGAGCAGGTCGGCGCGCTCCTCGGTCCGTTCGAGCGCGTGGTGCACGGCCTCGTCGGTCATCCACTGCCGCCACCGGCCCTCGAGCGCGACGCCGTCCCGCTCGAGCCCACGACGCAGCCGCAGACCGGCCGGCGCGTGCACCCACACGAGCAGCGTGACCAGGTCGGCGTGCGGCCGGGAACCGCAGCCCACGCCCTCCAGCACGACCAGGGGGGCCGGGTGGACCGTGACCGTCTCCACGTAGTGCCCGGCGTGCCAGTCGTAGCGCCGGTAGCTGCCCGGCCGGCCGGCGGCCAGGGGCAGGAGCAGTCCGGCGAGCTGGTCGGTGAGCCGGGGGAGGCCGTCCCACCCGTCGTACAGGTCGTCCATGTGCACCACGGGCGTGCCCGGGCGCCGCGAGGCGACCGCCGCCGCGAGCGTGGTCTTGCCCGACCCGGCGGGACCGTCGATGCAGACCAGCCTGGCGCCGCCCAGCGTCGGGGGACGCGACTCGGCGACCTCGAGCAGCAGCCCGGCGGTGTCCACGGCGGGGCTCAGAAGGCCAGGCCGAGGCCGCGGTAGGTCGGGACGGCGTCGACGAACGAGTCGCCGCTCAGCAGGTGGACGGCGTTCGCGTGCTCGAACGGCTCCCCGGACTTGGCGTGCCGGAACCACACCAGGTCGCCGATCTCCAGCAGGGCGGCGCCGTGTCCGGTGAGCGGCGTCTGGACCTCGCCCGCGCCCTCGAGCCCGGTGAGCTCCAGCCCGGCCGGCGCCCACGGTGTGGGGAGCCGGTCCCCGCCCGCGGGGCCCGAGGCGACCAGCCCGCCGCCGTGCACGGTCACCACCTGCGGTGTGGGACGGCGGACGACGGGGACGCCGAAGTACGACGCCGGGCGCGGGTCGAAGGACCGGTAGTGGTCGAAGAGGGTGGGGACGAGCAGGCCCGACCCGGCGGCCACCTCGGTGACCACGGGGTCGTGGGCCGACTCCTCCACCGAGCCCGACCCGCCGGCGTTCCAGAACTCCAGCACGGCGACGTCGGCCAGTGCCTCGGCGATCTCCCGTCGCCGGGCCTCGAGCTGGTTCAGCGACAGCGACTTCATGCGTCGTACGACGACCGACCGGGCCCGCTGGGAGGGCACGTCGTCGGCCAGCCCGGCGACCTGGCCCTCGTAGGTCATCGCGCCGACCAGCCGGAAGCCGTCGCGGCTCGCGACCGTGCGGGCGAGGGCCACGACCGACGCGGTGTCGTGCAGCGGCGACCGCTTCGGGCCGACGTGCTGGCCGCCCATCCGCAGCCCCGCGTCGACGTCGATCGCCACGCGCACCGGCACCGCCCGGGACGCCCGGACGGAGTCGACGACGTCGAGGTGGGCGACGTCGTCGACCATCAGGGTGATGTGGGCGGCCGCGGAGGGCGAGGCGACGAGCTCGGCGAGCGCGCCGCGGTCCACCGTCGGGTAGGCGACCACCAGGTCGTCCGACACCTCGTGCTCGTGGAGCCAGAGCGCTTCCCGCAGGGTGTAGGACAGCACGCCGCTGAAGCCGTCGTGGTCGAGCGCCCGACCCAGCAGCGCCGGCACTCGCAGCGACTTCGAGGCGACCCGGACCGGCGTCCCGTGGGCGCGGCGCACGAGGTCCGCGGCGTTGGCGTCGAAGGCGTCGAGGTCCACCACCATCAGCGGGGTCGGCAGGGGAGTCCCGTGCCCGGCCATCGCCCGGTCGAGCCGCGACCAGAGCCGGTTGCGGTCGACGAAGGAGTGCGCCATCAAGAGATGCCGCGCTTGCGCAGGAGTGCCTCGATCTCCGCCATGTCGTCGTCGATGGCGGGGGCGCCGCGCTTGGCCGGCGGCAGCTCGGAGCCGCGCTTGCCGGGCTTCACGGGCTTGGCGGGCTTGGCGGGCTGACCGCCGAGCTCGCGGGCCCGGAGGATGCCGGAGACCACGAAGAGCGCCGCGGAGACCCCGGCGAGGGCGAAGCCGACCCACACGAACGGGTTGAGCACGAGGCTGGTGGCCCAGTCGGCGACCGCCTCGCCGATCCGGGTGAACATCCGCAGGGTCCGGGTCAGGTAGGCCGCCATCGGCAGCAGGGTGAACGCCGCCGCGCGCAGCCCCGAGGCCAGTCCGCGCCGGCGGAAGAAGAGCCAGGTCCAGATCCCCCCGAGCAGGGTCAGGGTGAGCGTGAGTGCCGCCCAGGTCACGTCGTCCACACCCCCAGCGTTGCACAACGTTGGGGGCGTGGACGGTGAGTCACGCCGACGCGACCACCGGGTGCGTCGCCAGGGTGCCGCCGAGCAGGCCGCGCCGGCGCAGGAGCGGCATCACGCCCTCGGCGAACCAGTACGCCTCCTCCACGTGCGGGTAGCCCGAGAGGATGAACTCGTCGATGCCGAGCCGGTGGTACTCCTCCAGCCGGTCGGCGACCTCCTCGTGGCTCCCCACCAGCGCCGTGCCGGCGCCGCCACGCACCAGACCGACCCCGGACCACAGGTTGGGAGCCACCTCCAGCTCGCGCGCCGAGGAGTACGACGAACGGCCGCCACGCAGCGACAGCATCCGCTGCTGGCCGGTGGACTCGCTGGCGCTCAACGCGCTCTGGGCCCGCGAGATGGTGGCCGGGTCGAGCCCGTCGAGGAGCCACTGCGCGTGCCGCCAGGCCTCGTCGCTGCTGTCGCGCGAGAGCGTGTGGATGCGCAGCCCGAACCGCAGGGTGCGTCCCTCGGCCGCGGCCAGGTCGCGCATCCAGTCGATCTTCTCCCGCACCAGCGCGGGCGGCTCGCCCCAGGTGAGGTACACGTCGGCGTGCTTCGCGGCCACCGGTCCGGCCGGGCCGGACGACCCGCCGAAGTAGATGTCGGGTGCGGAGATGTCGCCGCTGACCATCGCTCCGCGGACCGAGAAGTGCTCGCCGTCGTAGTCGAACGGCGCCTCGTTCCACGTCCCGCGGACGACGGACAGGAACTCCTCGGTGCGGGCGTACCGCACGTCCTTGGGAGCGGTGTCGCCGAAGCGCGCCTGCTCCTTCGGCTCCCCGCCGGTGACGACGTTCAGCATCAGCCGACCGTTCGAGATCCGCTGGTACGCCGCGGCCATCTGGGCGGCCAGCACCGGGTTGATCACACCCGGCCGGAACGCCACGAGGAACTTCAGTCGCGACGTCTCGCGCAGCAGCGCGGCGGTGGTCAGCCAGGCGTCCTCGCAGAACGTCCCGGTCGGGGTGAGGACGCCCTCGAACCCGAGCTGCTCGGCCGTCCGCGCCACCTGGGCGAGGTAGTCGATGCTGGGCTCACGGAACCCGTCGGCGCCGGTGAACGTCTCGCGCAGGTTGCGCACCTCGCCGGGTACGCCCTGCCCGGCGCCGACGAGGGAGCGGCTGTCTCCGGACGTGGGCAGGAACCAGTGGAGCTTCAGGCCCATGTCACTTCCCCGTCGTCTCGGAGTTGAAGTCGTCGGTGAAGAACGGCGCCACGTCGATCTTGCCGGGCAGCAGGCCGTTGTCGGTGAACGCGTCGGCCATGCCCTGCTCGGAGTCGATGACCTTCTGGTCGATCGGCACCAGAGCGACCTCGCGCTTCTTCGTCGCTGCCAGGGTGATGTCCTCGCTCAGACCGGTCTCCTCGGACCAGACCTTGGACCACTCCTCCTTGTGCGTCTGCGACCACACCTGCGCGCGGGCGATGCGGCCGACGTAGTCCTTCAGGGCGGCGGTGGTCGCCGGGTCGTCGAGCGCGGCCTGCGAAGCCACCTGGAAGACGTAGCCGTTGACCAGGCCGCTGCCGGTGGTGATCACGCGGGCGCCGGCCTCCTGCTCCGCCTGGGAGGTGAAGGGCTCCCAGATGGCCCAGGCGTCGAGGTGCCCCGAGGAGAACGCGGCGAGCGCGTCGGCGGGCTGGAGGTTCTGGACCTCGACGTCGTCGTAGCCCAGGCCCGCCTTGTCCAGCTGTGCGAGCAGGTTGTAGTTGGCCGAGCTGCCCTCGGCCACGGCGACCTTCTTCCCCTTCAGGTCGGCCACGCTCTTGATGGGGGAGTCCTTCGGCACGACGATCGCGTCACCGGTGCCGCCGTACGTCGCCCCCTGGACGACCTGGAACGTGCCCTTGGCGGCGGCCGCGAACAGCGGCGGGGTGTTGCCCACGCCCCCGATGTGGATCGACCCGGCGTTCAGGGCCTCGAGCAGCGGCGGCCCGGAGGTGAACTCCTGCCACTGGATCTTGTAGGGCACGTCGTCGAGCTGCCCGGCGGCCTGGAGCAGCGCCTTGGAGCCGCCCTTCTGGTCGCCGACGATGAGCGTGACCTGGTCGAGGTCGACCGAGCCGTCGTCGTTGACGGCGCCCTCGTTGCCGGTGGCCGAGCCGCCGCAACCCGCGAGGACCGACAGCCCGAGGAGGGCCGCCGCCGCGGCGAGGATCGTGCGGTGGGTGCGCTTCGTGCGGTGGGCGCTCATGCTGCCCCTCCGTTCTTCTCGGCCTGCTCGGCGATGTAGTCGTTGAACTCGTCGGTGAAGTAGTCGGACACGTTGACCGACCCCGGCAGCAGGTCGTTCGCGGTGAACGCGTCGGCCATCTCCTGCTCGGAGTCGATGACGTCCTGGTCGATCGGTACGACGCTCACCGGGCGCTGCTTCGCGGCCGCGAGGGTGACCTCGGGAGAGAGACCGGTCTGCTCGGCCCACACCTTCGACCACTCGTCCTGGTGCTGCCCGGCCCAGAGCTGTGCCTGCGTGATCCGGCCCAGGTAGTCCTGCAGCGCGGCCTTGGTCGCCTTGTCCTCGAGGGCGGCGTCGGAGGCCACCTGGAAGTTGAGGCCGTTGACGAGGTCGTTGCCGTCGGCCAGGACGCGGGCCCCCTCGTCGATGACGGCCTGCGATGTGAACGGGTCCCAGATCGCCCAGGCGTCGAGGTGCCCGGACGAGAAGGCGGCCAGTGCGTCGGCGGGCTGGAGGTTCGAGACGTTGATGTCGCCGTACTTCAGTCCGGCATCGTCCAGCTGGGCCAGCAGGTTGTAGTTCGCCGAGCTGCCCTCGGCGACGGCGACGTCCTTGCCCTTGAGGTCGGCCACGGTCTTGATGGGCGAGTCCTTCGGCACGAGGATCACGTCGCCCTTGCCGGTGTAGGTGACGGCCTGGACCATCTTGAAGGTGCCCTTGGCGGCTGCGGCGAAGATCGGCGGGGTGTTGCCGACCATCCCGACGTGGATGGAGCCGGCGTTGAGCGCCTCGAGGAGCGGCGGACCCGAGGTGAACTCCTGCCACTGGATCTTGTAGTCGGTGTCGTCGAGCCCGGCTGCCTTCAGCAGCGCCTGGGCGCTGGTGCCCTTCTGGTCGCCCACGATCAGGGTGACCTTCGACAGGTCGACCGAGCCGTCGCTCTTGACGGCGCCCTCGTTGCCGGTGGCGGAGCCACCGCAGCCCGCGAGGAGCAGGGCGCCGGCGACGACACCCGCCACGGCGGCCAGTGGGGCGCGCCTCCTTCCACGGTGCAGACGGTGCAGGCGTTGGGTGTTCATGCGGCTCCTTGCCGGTTCAGGGGGTTGCGGTTCGGGTTCGGCGGGGTCGGCTTGACGCCCAGCGCGTCGAGCAGCTGGGCGCGCGCCCCGGCGATCTCCGGCTGGGACGGTGCCCGGTCGGAGCGGGGGAGGGTGATCTGCCAGCTGTGCGCGAGCCGGCCCTCGTCCATCACCACGACGCGGTCGGCGAGGGCGAGTGCCTCGTCGACGTCGTGGGTGACGATGAGGACCGCCATCGAGTGGCGGCGCCACAGGTCGATCACGAGCTGGTGCATCTCGATGCGGGTCAGCGCGTCGAGGGCGCTGAACGGCTCGTCGAGGAGCAGCAGGGACGGGTTGCTGACGAGGGCGCGCGCCAGCGAGACGCGCTGGGCCTGCCCGCCGGAGAGCTCCTTCGGCCAGCTGTCGAGCTTCTCCGACAGGCCGACCTCGGCGAGCGTCTGGGCTGCCCGCTCGCCGCGCGAGCGGCGCTCCGGGGTGTTCAGGAGTGCCAGCTCCACGTTGTCGCGCACCCGGCGCCACGGCAGGAGGCGCGGCTCCTGGAACGCGACGGAGGTGCGGCCGGAGATGGTGACCTCGCCGGCGGGTACGGCGTCGAGTCGCGCCAGGCTGCGCAGGAGCGTGGACTTGCCGCAGCCGCTGCGACCGAGCAGGGCCACGAACTCGCCCGGGCGGATGTCGAGATCGATCGACTTCAGCACGTGGGTGTCGCCGAACGACCGGTTGTGCGCGGTCACCCGGGCGGCGTACGCGCCGGAGGTGCCGTCGGTGGTCGGGGTGCCGGGCTCCGTGGTGCCGGGCTTGCGGGTCGTGTTCAGCCGCGCCATGTGAGGGCCCTGCCTTCGAGGTATCGGACAACCGCGTCGGTCGCGAGACCGAGGAGGCTGTAGACGGCGAGACCGACGACGATGACGTCGGTCTGGAGGAAGTCGCGGGCGTGGTTGATCATGTAGCCGAGCCCGGAGTGGGCGCTGATGGTCTCCGCGACGATGAGCGAGAGCCACGCGATGCCGAGGCTCTGGCGCAGCCCGACGAGGGTCTGGGGGAGTGCTCCGGGGACGACCACGTGCCGGATCCGCTGGGACCAGGTGAGCCCCATGGCGCGGGCGGCCTCGACGGTCTTGCGGTCGATCCCGTGGATGCCGGCCAGCGTGTTGAGGTAGAGCGGGAACGCCACACCCATCGCGATCAGCGCGAGCTTCGGCGCCTCACCGATCCCCATCCAGATGATGAAGAGCGGGATCAGGCCGAAGTGCGGGAGGGTGCGCAGCATCTGCATCGGCGGGTCGATCGTGTGCTCGCCGAGCCCGCTCAGACCGGCGAGGACAGCCAGCACCAGTCCGATGACGGCGCCGACCAGGAAGCCGATCGCGACGCGCTGGACCGACACCAGGGTGGCCGCGCCGAGGGTGCCGTCGCGCACCAGGTCGGCGGCCGTCGCCGCGATCTGCTGCGGGGAGGCGATGGTCCGCGGGTCGATGACCCCGGCACTGCTGAGCAGCTGCCAGAGGGCGATCAGGACGATCGGTGAGACCCATCTGCGCAGGAACGAGAGGCGCGAGCCGCGGGGGCGCGACCGACGCCGGGTCGGGGTGGGGGCGGGTGGAGCCGCCACGGTTGTCGTCGACATGGTGGCTATGTCTACGGACTTAATAGACTTAAATCAAGCGGAACACTCGACTTTGGACCGGTGTCCTGGATCACGTCGCGGTGGCCGCCGCGGGTGGCCCACTCCGGCGCGATCCTGCGTCGGGGAGAATGGAGGAGTGATCGAGCCCCCTGGCGACGGAGAGCGCCGCCGGATCCCGGACTCCGGGTTCGCAGGCGACCACGGCCGTGTCTCCGAGGAGGTGTCGCGCGCGCTCACGGCGTACGCCGCCGACCCGCGCGCCGCGTGGACCGACGTGCTGGCAGCGCTCCAGCAGGCGAGGCTCCTGGTCCCGGTCGTCGCGGTCCTCGGCGAGGTCGAGTACGACGACGCCGGGCTCGCCCACGACAAGACCAGCGACATGGCGGCGGTGCTGCTCCAGGGGAACGACGGCCGACTCGCGCTGCTGGCGTTCACGGGCACCGAGTCGTTGACCGCCTGGAACCCCGAGGCGCGGCCGGTGCCGGTGACCACCCAGGTCGCGGCACAGTCGGCGGTGCAGGACGGCGCCGCTGCGCTCCTGGTCGACGTCGCGGGCCCGACCGCGCTCGTGATCGAGGGAGAGGACCTGCGGGGCCTGGCGGCCGGCTGGCGCCCGGTCCTGGTCGGGAGTCGCCCTGCCTGGATTCGGCCTGAGGCGGAATGATCCGCTAACATCCCGTGTTGACCGATCAGTTCTCCTGTCCGCCCTGTGCAGGTAGGGGAGCTGATCCAACAAGCGGAGATCAGGCACGACGTTCTCCCACCCGCATCGACCGCCTCACCTCCGGGTGTCCAGGTCGTCGGGTCCGGTCCCGAGAGCCAGGTTCGGCGCACCGCGCGGAGCAGGGCACCCGGTGATGCATTTCCCTGACGGGAGAGGTGTCGTGACTGGCTTCCGCTTGATGACAAGCGGAAGCCTTTGTTGATTTCCGGGCGGGTGCCCGGACGTGCAGAGACCTCCGGCCAGATTCCCATCAGGAGGACACATCAGCACCGAGCTTCGAATCAACGACCGGATCCGGGTTTCCGAGGTCCGTCTCGTTGGCCCCAGTGGCGAGACCGTCGGCATCGTTCCCACCGCCGACGCGCTGCGCCTTGCGCAGGAGGCCGACCTCGACCTGGTCGAGATCGCTCCCATGGCGCGTCCGCCGGTCTGCAAGCTCATGGACTACGGCAAGTTCAAGTACGAAAACGCCCAGAAGGCTCGTGAGGCGCGCCGGAACCAGACGAACGTCATCATCAAGGAGATGAAGCTTCGTCCGAAGATCGACGCGCACGACTACGAGACCAAGAAGGGTCACGTCGTGCGGTTCCTCCGCGCCGGTGACAAGGTCAAGATCACGATCATGTTCCGTGGCCGCGAGCAGCACCGTCCCGAGCTCGGTTTCCGGCTGCTGCAGCGCCTGGCCGAGGACGTCACCGACCTGGGCTTCGTCGAGTCCGCGCCCAAGCAGGACGGGCGCAACATGATCATGGTGCTCGGCCCGCACAAGAAGAAGGCCGACGCCAAGGTCGAGATGAAGGCCGCCAAGGAGAGCAAGGCCGCCGAGCGTGCCGCGCTCGAGGCCGACGAGAAGGCGGAGCGCGACGCGGCGCACGCCGCCGGTCCGGTGGCGCAGAAGAAGGAGCGCGGACGCTCCGAGAACCTCGACCCCGAGATCGAGGCCTGATCCGGCGCCTGGCCGGGTCACCCACGCTGACGACATGATCGGCCGCCCCTGTGCGGCCTGACCACGAGATAGAGAGCAGAGAGATGCCGAAGAACAAGACGCACTCCGGTGCTGGCAAGCGGTTCCGGGTCACGGGCTCGGGCAAGATCCTTCGCGAGAAGGCCGGCAAGCGCCACAACCTCGAGAAGAAGCCCTCGAAGGTGACGCGTCGGATGACGGGCACCACCGAGCTCGCCAAGTCCGACGTCTCGCGCGCCAAGAAGATGCTGGGTCTCTGACCCAGCTCGTCCTGAACCACCGCCGGTCCGTCGCGACCAGCGCACCCCGAACCAAGCAACAAGGAGTAACAACGTGGCACGCGTCAAGCGGGCAGTGAACGCCCAGAAGAAGCGCCGGGTCGTCCTCGAGCGCGCCAGCGGTTACCGCGGACAGCGTTCGCGCCTCTACCGCAAGGCGAAGGAGCAGGTCACCCACTCGCTGGTCTACAGCTACAACGACCGGCGCAAGAACAAGGGCAACTTCCGCAAGCTGTGGATCCAGCGCATCAACGCGGCCGCGCGTGCGCAGGGCATGACCTACAACCGCTTCATCCAGGGCCTGAACCTGGCCGGCGTCGAGGTCGACCGCAAGATCCTCGCCGACCTGGCCGTCAACGACATCGCCGCGTTCAACGCGCTCGTCGAGACCGCCAAGGCCGCCCTCCCCGAGGACGTCAACGCGCCCAAGGTCTCTGCTTGATCGTGGCTCCCCTGACCTCGGGCAACACCAGGGTCAAGGAGGCGCGCAAGCTCAGCCGCCGCTCGGTTCGCGCCGAGCGGCGGCTTTTCCTTGCCGACGGTCCCAAGGCCGTCGAGGGTGCCCTGACGGTCCCCGGTTGCGTCGTCGAGGTCTTCGCGACGCCGACCGCCACCGAGCAGTACGCCGAGCTGGCGGCCGCCGCGCCCGCCTGGACGCTCGTGGACGACAAGGCGCTCGCCTCGCTCAGCGACAGCGTGTCGCCCGCCGGCGTCGTCGGCGTGTGCCGTTTCGTGGACCGACCCCTCGGGCACGTGCTGGACCGCGGCCCCCGGCTCGTCGCGATCTGCGCCGACGTCCGCGACCCCGGCAATGCCGGCACCGTCGTGCGCTGCGCTGACGCGGCCGGCGCCGACGCGGTGGTCTTCGCCGGTCAGTCGGTCGACGCCTACAACCCCAAGACCGTGCGGGCCAGCGTCGGCAGCCTGTTCCACCTGCCGTTGGCCGTGGAGCCGGACCCGGCCGAGGCCGTGCGGGTCGCCCGGTCGGCCGGCCTGACGGTGCTGGCTGCCGACGGGTCGGGCGAGGTCGATCTGGACGAGTCCGACGAGCTGCTCGCCGCTCCGACCGCCTGGCTGTTCGGCAACGAGGCCTGGGGGTTGCCCGACGAGCTCGCCGCGCTCGCCGACCACCGGGTCCGCATCCCGATCCACGGCCGGGCGGAGAGCCTGAACCTGTCCACCGCGGCCGCGCTGTGCCTCTACGCCTCCGCGCGCCAGCAGCGTCGGGCTTGACCTTCAGGTCACCTGAAGCCGGACCGTGGTGCGCGTGTTCTCACCACCACTGCTCACGATCGGCGCCTTCGCGCGCGCCGTCGGACTGACTCCCAGCGCCTTGCGGCACTACGACGAGTGCGGGCTGCTCGTGCCGGCCGAGGTCGACCACACGACCGGCTACCGCTACTACACGCCCGACCTCGCGCAGCGAGCCCGTCTGATCGTTGCCATGCGCGGGGCCGGTGTGCCCATCGAGTCGATGCGCACGGTGCTCGACGGGACTCCGGCCCACGCCCGTGCAGTCCTCGGGGCCTTCATCGACGAGCGGGCCGCCGGCCTGGCGCAGGCAGAGGCCTCGCTGCGCGAGGTGCAGGCGGCCATCGAGGCGGGTTCCGGGCCCGCGCGGCCGGCGACGGTGTCCCTGGAGGGGCCGGTCCTCGCCGCGGCCCTGCGCCAGGTGCGCCCCGCGGCTGACAGCGACCCCATGTCGCCACTGAGCGGCGTCCTGGTCGACCTCGCCGAGGGCTCGGTCGACGTGGTCGCCACGAACCGGTACTGGATGGCGGTCCGCACCCTGGCCGTCCCGGAGTCCACCGGCGAGGGCGGACGCGTGGTCGTGGCGCTCCCGGACCTGGTCGCCCTGGTCGCCCTGCTGGACAGCTCCGGCGTGGTGACGCTGGAGGTGCTCGGCAACACGCTGACGGTGCGCACGGACGCTGCGGGACCGCACGTGGTCCGGGGGCGCGCGGGTGCCTACCCCGCGCACCGGATCGTCCTCGAGGGGTTGGAGCCGGCGATGACCCGGGGCGTCGTGTCGGCCATGGACCTGCGTGACAGCATCGACCGGGTGGGGCGCGCCGAGGTCGCCCTGGCGTTGACGGCCGGCGGGGCCGGCGTCGGCGTGCCGGAGGGCGAGGCTCATGTGGGCGGGGCGGTGCCCGGACATCGTGTCGACGGCGTGGTCGACGGTCACGAGGTCACCGTCGTCCTCGGGGCCACGCTGGCCCGGCGTGCGCTCTCCTCCTGCCTCGGGGACGAGGTGGTCGTCGAGGTGTCGGCGCCGGAGCGCCCGGTGGTGCTGCGCTCGCCGTACCAGGCCGGCTTCCTGGCAGTCGTCATGCCGATCCGACCGGCCTGATGGTGCGGCTCTCCACGCGAACGGTGCAGCGTCACCCGTTCGCGGTGTGGCTGTGTGCTGCCACGGTGTCGACGCTGGGGGACTCGATCACCTTCTTCGCCCTCGGCTGGGTGGCGGCCGGCTTCGGTGGCGACGCAGCCTCCCTGGTGCTGACGGTCGAGGGGGTGCCGCTGTGCCTGCTGATCCTGGTCGGCGGCCAGCTGGCCGACCGGCACGGCACCCGTCGCGTCATGCTCGGCTGCGACGCGGCGATGCTGCTGGTGATGACCGTCTTCGGCTGCGTGTCGCTGGCCGGCGTGCCGTTCTGGTCGCTGGTGGCGCTGGGGCTGCTGTCGGGGACCGTCGCGGCGCTGCGCCGCCCTGCCGAGGGGGTGTTCCCGCGGCTGTTCGCGTCGACCGAGGAGCTGGGCAGGCTGATGGCCACGACCGGCACCAGCCTGGAGCTCGCGCGGCTCGCTGGGCCGGCGCTGGGCGGAGTCCTGGTGGCGGTGGGCGGGTTGGCGACGACCTCGCTCCTGGACGCCTCGACCTACGGCGTCGTCCTGCTCGCCCTCCTGGCGGTTCGGCCGCCGTACGAGAACGAGCACACGTCCGCCGGCGCCACGCCCTCGCGAGGGTGGCGCGGCGTGGCCGACGGCGCTCGGGCGGCCGCACGCACGCCGGGCATCCCCGCGATGCTGCTCACCGTGGTGGGGCTGGCCGCCAGTGTGCTCCCGCTGGTGATGCTGTGCGTTCCGTTGGCGGGTCGGGACCGTGGCTGGACCGCCGGCCAGACCGGCGCCGTGTCGGCCGCCTGGCTGGTCGGTGGGCTCGTGGTCACGCTCGTCGTCGCCCGCCGGGGAGTCCTGCCCCGCCGCTTCGCGGTGGCCGGGCTGGTCGTCGCCGCGGCCGGCGTGGCCGTGTTCGCGGTGGCCGGCAACCTCGTGGTCGCGCTGGTGGCCCAGGCTCTGGTCGGCGTCGGGACGTCACTGCTCACGACGTCCCTGCTCCCTGCGTTCGTGGCCTCGACCCCGCCGGGCATGCTGGCGAGGTTCCAGTCGCTCCTGGGGTTGGCGCAGACCGGCCCCGTGCTCCTGGCGACGCCGGTGCTGGGACTGGTCGCCGAGCGTGCCGGAGTCGAGGCCGCCCTGACTGTTGTCGCGGTCCTGCTCGCGCTGACCGTCGTCCCGACCGCGAGGCTGTCCGCCCTGACGGTCGTGGGGGAGCGGGCCGGGCAGGAGAGCGTCGACCGTCGGGTCGGCGCGGAGCCCTCGCCCACGGCCTAAGGTGAGCGCGTGACCTCCACGGACCTCGACGCGCTGCCCGACGGCGCCGTGATCGCGGACGGCGCCGGGACGGTGACGGGCGTCAACCGGGCGGCCGGGCTGCTGCTCGGCGTCCGCCCCGAGGAAGCGGTGGGCAGGCCACTCGGCGAGGTCCTCGCGCTGCGGGACCAGGAGGGCCGCGACTGGTTCTCCACCAACTGCCCCTATCGCGGGCTGCGCACGCGCACCGCGGTGCCGGAGCAGCCCTGGCTGGTCCCCGACGGCAGCGAGGTCCTCGTGGTGGCCCGGATCCACCGCCCCTCCCTCGACGCGCCGGTGGACCGGGTGGCCGTCAGCATCCGTTCCGGTCGCGGACGCGCCCGGCTCGACCGGGAGCGGTCCGACCTGGTGGCGACCGTCGCGCACGAGCTGCGCTCGCCCCTCACGGGCGTCAAGGGATTCGTGCAGGCGCTCCTGAACCGCTGGGACAAGCTCAGCGACGAGCAGAAGAAGCTGATGCTGACCACGGTCGCCTCGGACTCCGACCGGCTCAGCCGGCTGATCGCCGAGCTGCTCGACGTGGCCCGCATCGACACCGGACGGCTCCAGCTCTACCCCCGGCCCTCGGACGCAGCGGTCCTGGTCACCCGCGTGGTCGAGTCGGTCCGCGCCAGCACCAGCAGGCCGATCGAGCTGGAGATCGCCGGTGAGCTGCCCGAGATCAGCGTGGACCCGGACAAGTTCACGCAGGTGGTGACCAACGTGGTGGAGAACGGCGTCCGGCACGGTGACGGCACCGTGCGCGTCGCGCTCGAGGCAGTCGGCACGGAGGACGCGGACGGCAGTCGCGGCGTACGCCTCGTCGTCGACGACGAGGGCAGCGGGATCCCGCCCGAGATGCGTCGCCGGGTGTTCACGAAGTTCTGGAAGGACAGCGTCCGCGGCGGTTCCGGGCTGGGTCTCTACATCGTGAACGGACTGGTCCGTGCGCACGGCGGGACGGTCGTCATCGACGACGCGCCCGGCGGTGGTGCCCGGATCGCGCTCACCTGGCCGAGCGAGGACCGGCGACCCTAGCCACGCCGCTGCCGGGACCGGCGGGCAGAACCCGGTCGCGACCCGCTGCCCGGCCTTCCTAGACTTGGCGGGCACCCGCGACCGGCAGCCGCCGGACGCGGCCCCAGAAGTCGAAGCCCCGAAAGGCAGTCATGTCGGGACCGAACACCGATTACGACCCCGTGGAGGTCACCCCGTTGAAGCCCGAGGAGGTCGAGGCCGCCCGGGACGCCGCGCTGGCTGCCATCGCCGCGGCCGCGGACCTCGAGTCGCTGAAGCGGGCGCGTCTCGAGCACGCCGGTGACCGCTCACCGCTGGCCCTCGCCAACCGGGAGATCGGTGCCCTGCCGCCGCAGGCGCGCAAGGAGGCGGGGCAGCGCATCGGTCAGGCTCGCGGAGCGGTCAACAAGGCCCTTGCCGAGCGGCAGGCGGTGCTCGAGGTCGAGCACGAGGAGCGGATGCTCGTCGAGGAGACGGTGGACGTCACCCTCCCGAGCGACCGGTCGCCCGCCGGCGCCCGGCACCCGATCACGACCGGCTCCGAGCGGATCGCCGACGTGTTCGTCGCGATGGGCTGGGAGGTCGCCGAGGGCCCGGTCATCGAGGCCGAGTGGCTCAACTTCGACGCCCTCAACCTCGGCGCCGACCACCCGGCCCGCACCATGCAGGACACCTTCTGGACCGACCCCCAGGACCAGGGCGTCGTGCTGCGGACCCACACCTCGCCGGTCCAGGCCCGGACCATGCTCACGCGCAAGCCCCCGATCTACATCGTCTGCCCCGGGCGCGTCTTCCGCACCGACGAGTACGACGCCACGCACAGCCCGATGTTCCACCAGGTCGAGGGGCTCGTCGTCGACGAGGGCATCACCATGGCGCACCTGAAGGGCACTCTCGACCACTTCGCCGAGGCGATGTTCGGTGAGGGCATCACCACCCGCTTCCGCCCGTCGTACTTCCCCTTCACCGAGCCGAGCGCCGAGGTCGACCTCGTGTGCTTCGTGTGCCGTGGCGCCGCCGGCGTCGTCGAGACCTGCCGCACCTGCCGTGGCGAGGGTTGGATCGAGTGGGGTGGCTGCGGCATGGTCAACCCGCGCGTGCTCCGGGCCTGCGGCGTGGACCCCGAGCGCTTCACCGGCTTCGCGTTCGGCATGGGCATCGACCGCACCCTGATGTTCCGCCACGCCATCGAGGACCTGCGCGGATTCTTCGAGGGCGACGTCCGCTTCACCACCGCTTTCGGAACGGAAATCTGAGCATGCGTGCCCCCCTGTCCTGGATCCGTGACCACGTCGAGCTGCCCGAGGACCTCACGGCCGAGCAGCTCGCGCACGAGCTGACCGCGCTGGGCCTCAAGCTCGAGGCGCTCGAGCGGCCCGGCCACGACATCACCGGCCCCCTGGTCGTCGGCCGCGTGCTCACGATGGAGCCCGAGCCGCAGAAGAACGGCAAGACCATCAACTGGTGCACCGTCGACGTGGGCGACGCCAACGGCACGGGCGAGCCGCAGGGCATCGTGTGCGGTGCCCACAACTTCGCGCCCGGTGACCTGGTGGTCGTCGTGCTCCCGGGCGCCGTGCTGCCGGGCGACTTCGAGATCTCCGCACGCAAGACCTACGGCCACCTGTCGGCCGGCATGATCTGCTCGGCCCGCGAGCTGGGCCTCGGCGACGACCACGACGGCATCATCGTGCTGCCCGCCGACGCCGGGAAGCCCGGTGACGACGTCTTCGAGCTGCTGCACCTGCGTGACGAGGTGATCGAGTTCGAGATCAACCCCGACCGGGCCTACGCGCTCTCGCTGCGCGGCATCGCCCGCGAGGCGGCCCTCGCCCTGTCGATCCCGTTCACCGACCCCGCGTCGCGCACGGTCCCGGAGGCGAACGACGACGGCTACCCCGTGGTCGTCGACGACGCCGGGGGTTGCCCGGTCTTCGTGACGCGCACGGTGACCGGGTTCGACCCGGCCGCGCCCACGCCCACCTGGATGGCGCGCCGCCTGTTCCTGGCGGGCATGCGTCCGATCTCGCTCGCCGTGGACGTCACCAACTACGTGATGCTCGAGCTCGGCCAGCCGATCCACGGGTACGACGGCGACAAGCTCGCCGGCCCGATCCGCGTCCGGCGCGCCACGGAGGGGGAGCGGCTGCGCACCCTCGACGGTGTCGACCGCGTGCTGTCGACCGAGGACCTGCTGATCACCGACGACTCCGGTCCGATCGGCCTGGCCGGCGTGATGGGCGGCGAGACCACCGAGCTCTCCGCGACCACCACCCACGTCGTGATCGAGGCCGCGCACTTCGACCCGGTCTCGGTCTTCCGCACGCAGAAGCGTCACAAGCTGCCCTCCGAGGCATCCAAGCGCTTCGAGCGGGGCGTCGACCCCGAGCTCCCGCCGTACGCCGCCGACCGCGTGGCCGAGTTGCTGACGACGTACGGCGGCGGCACCGTCGAGCCCGGGGTGACCCATGTGGGCCGCGCACCCGCCCGCCCCGCCATCGAGATCGACGTCGACCTCCCGGCGCGCGTCACCGGCATGGCGATCGAGCCCGACACGACCATCGGGAACCTGCGTGCCGTGGGCTGCCAGGTGGACGTCGACGGTGACCGGCTCACCGCCACCCCGCCGTCCTGGCGCCCGGACCTGAACGACCCCTACGACCTCGTCGAGGAGGTCGCGCGCATCGTGGGCTACGACCAGGTGCCGTCGGTGCTGCCGACGGCCTCCTCCGGGCGGGGCCTGAGCCGCGAGCAGCGGCTGCGTCGCCGGGTCGGTCGGACGCTGGCCGGCGCGGGCTGCGTCGAGGTGCTGAGCTTCCCGTTCATCGGGGACGCGGCGTTCGACGCGCTCGGGCTGCCCGCCGACGACCCGCTGCGACACACCGTGCGCCTCGCGAACCCGCTCTCCAGCGAGGAGCCGGGCTACACCACCACGTTGCTGCCGGGGCTGTTGAAGGCTGCGGCCCGCAACGTGGGCCGCGGAGCCCCCGGGGTGTCCCTCTTCGAGACCGGCACGGTCGCCTTCCCCGTCGATCGCGGCGCTGCGCCGATCTACGGGGTCGAGGCGCGGCCCACCGACGACGAGATCGCCAGGCTGGTCGAGGCCTTGCCGGAGCAGCCGCTGCACCTCGCCGTGGTCCTCGCCGGCGAGCGCGAGCGGGCCGGCTGGTGGGGCGCAGGTCGCGAGGCCGGCTGGTCCGACGCGATCGAGCTGGTGCGCCGGCTCGCCGGCGAGCTCGGCGTCGACATCGCCGTGGACGCGGCCACGCGGATGCCCTGGCACCCCGGGCGGTGCGCGCGCGTCTCGGTGGGCGGCCAGGAGCTCGGGCACGCCGGTGAGCTGCACCCGCGGGTCTGCCAGGCCTTCGGCCTGCCCCCGCGCACGGCCGCCGTCGAGATCGACCTCGACCTGCTGATGCGCCACGCGCGCGACGTCGTCGCGGGCCCGGTGCTCTCGTCCTATCCCGTCGCCAAGGAGGACGTGGCCCTGGTCGTCGGCGAGACCGTCACCGCGGCATCCGTCGAGGCGGCGCTGCGCGAGGGTGCCGGCGAGCTGCTCGAGACGATCCGGCTGTTCGACGTCTACACGGGCGACCAGGTCGGTGCGGGGCACAAGTCGCTCGCCTTCGCGCTGCGGTTCCGCGCCCCTGACCGGACGCTCACCGAGCACGAGACGGCCGCTGCCCGCGATGCTGCGGTGGCGCTGGCCGCCGAGCGCACCGGCGCGGTCCAGCGGGCCTGATCCGGGTCGTGGAGCGGGGCCGGGTGGCACCCGGCAAAGACCTCCTGACGCATTGCCGACGTCCCGGGGGAAGTCCTGAGTCGCGGATCGCGCGTGGTGCTCGCCCGGTTTCGTGAGGGCGACGTCGAGGCCGTCCACGCGTTCGTCTCGGACCCGGTGGTGTGTCGCTTCACGGGCACACCACGATCCGGCGCGCCGGCTGGGGTCGGGCTGACGCGACAGGAGTGTCGCGGCTGCTCGTCGAGCCCTGGTTGGACCACCTGGACCGCGGGCGATCCTCTGCCACGTGCGACCCGGCCGATGCGGCGTCCGTGCGGGTCGTGGAGCAGGCGGCCCTACGACGCGAGGGTCTGCTCCGCGGTCTGTACCTCGTTCGCGGTCGACATCGGGATCGCCTCATGCTCGGCCGCTTCAGGGCGGACATCGCCGGGACGACCGGCTGGGCGCGCGGCTCAGGTGATGGGGTGATTGACCGCCAGCCGGAAGTGGTCGTAGACGGCCCGGTCGCCGTGCACCCGGACCTGGCTGTCGTCCCCACGCCGCCACAGCCACGCGTCCAGTGCCCCGGCCGGCCCGTCGACCACCGCGTCGGGATCGGTGCCGGGGTCGTCCACGACGCGGACGTCGTCCTCGTCGTGGTGGACCTCGGTCCGCGGGTCGGTGCCGGTGAACCGACCGATCTGGACCCACACCGACTCCCCGGTGTCGGTGATGTCGACGCGGACGTGGTGGGGGAGCGGCGCGAACTCGCCCCAGGGCGGGCACCCCCCGAACATCACGTCCAGGCACTCGAGCACCCCGTCGGCCGCCAGCTCGCGGTCCAGCGGGGTGACCGTCCCGGCGGTCAGCTCGGCGTCGAGCCGGTGGATCAGGGCCTCGTGCGCCTGCCGTCGGAAGATGAAGCCCACCGACTGCTCGGTGGCCCAGGTCCAGGCAGTCTCCGCGGGGTCGGCGGCCTCGAGCTCGGCGAGGAGCGCGGCGGAGTGCTCGTCGAAGGCTGCTAGCAGGCCCTCGTGGGAGTCCGGACGCGTCGGCCCCTCGTCCCCCTCGTCCGGGGCCGCGGGCCTGGTGCGCACCACCTTGGCCCAGAACCACTGCACCTCGGCGAGGTGCCAGAGAAGGTCTGACGATTCCCAGTCGGGGCAGCTGGGTACACGAGCGGAGGGAGGGCACGACGCGAGCACGTCACGGAAGCGTCGGGACTCGTCACGGATGTGCCGCAGGTAGTCGGCGAACTCGAGCTTGGCCATGGATCGCAAGGTAGTCGTGACGACCGACACACCAACAGGGCCGGCCGGGGTCTACATGGTCATGCATGAATCTGTATAGTCATGCACATGACGAGGAGACGAGTCGCCGTCGCAGGCGCGAGCGGGTACGCCGGGGGCGAGCTGCTCCGGCACCTGCTCGCGCATCCCGAGGTCGAGATCGGAGCGCTCACCGGCGCGTCCAACGCCGGACAGCCCCTGGGCGGGCTCCAGCCGCACCTGGTGCCGCTGGCGGACCGCGTGCTGGACCCGACCGACCTCGAGACGCTCTCCGGTCACGACGTCGTGTTCCTGGCGCTCCCGCACGGCCAGTCGGGGGAGATCGCAGCTCTGCTGGGCGACGACGTCGTGGTGATCGACTGCGGCGCCGACTTCCGGCTCGCCGACCCCGCCGCCTGGGACAAGTTCTACGGCGGCACGCACGCCGGCACCTGGCCCTACGGCCTGCCCGAGCTGCCCGGGCAGCGCGCCCTGCTGACCGGCGCCACCCGGGTCGCCGTCCCCGGCTGCTACCCGACGGTGTCCACGCTGACCATGGCCCCCGCGATCGCGGCCGGACTGGTCGAGCCCGACGTCACGGTCGTGGCCGCGTCCGGCACCAGCGGGGCCGGCAAGGCGGCCAAGCCGCACCTGCTCGGCAGCGAGGTCATGGGGAACGCGAGCGCCTACGGCGTGGGCGGCACCCACCGGCACACCCCCGAGATCGTCCAGAACCTCTCCGGCCTGGTCGATGGTGAGGTCCGGGTCAGCTTCACGCCGCTGCTCGTGCCGATGCCCCGCGGCATCCTGGCGACCTGCTCGGCGCCGCTCGCCGGCCCGCTGACCGCGGACGAGGCCCACGACGCCTACCGCAAGGCGTACGCCGACGAGCCGTTCGTGCACGTGCTGCCGCAGGGCCAGTGGCCCCAGACGAAGTCGGTCACGGGCTCGAACGCCGTCCACGTCCAGGTGACGGTCGACGAGGCGGCCGGCCGGCTGGTGGCGGTGGGCGCGGTGGACAACCTCGCGAAGGGCACCGCGGGCGCCGCGGTGCAGTGCATGAACCTCGCCCTCGGCCTCGACGAGGGCCTGGGCCTGACGACGATCGGAGTCGCCCCGTGAAGCTGAACCAGTTCCCCGAGACCCTGGCCGTCGTCCGGCTCGGACCCGGCAGCGAGATCCCGGCCTGGGCCGAGTCGTCCTCGATCTTCTCGGTCACCGCGACGGCGACCGAGACCTCGGTGGTGTGTGCCGGTCGCAGCGTGCCGACCAAGGCCGTCCACCACAAGCCGTTCACGGCGTTCGCCGTCGAGGGCCCGCTCGACTTCGCGCTCACGGGTGTGCTCGTCCAGCTGCTGACCCCGCTGGCGGAGGCCGAGATCAGCGTGTTCACGCTCTCCACCTTCGACACCGACTGGGTGCTCGTCCCCACCGCGGACGCCGCGCGCGCCGCGGACGCCTGGCGCGACGCCGGGCACGAGGTGGAGGCCGCGGTGCCCGTGACCCCGACCGGCGGAAAGAAGGGCAAGAAGTGAGCGTGACCTCCCCCCGGGGCTTCCGGGCCAGCGGAGTGCCCGCCGGGCTGAAGTCGACCGGCGCCAAGGACGTCGCGCTGGTCGTCAACGACGGGCCCACGCACGACTCCGCGACCGTGTTCACCAGCAACCGCTGCAAGGCCAACCCGGTGCTGTGGAGCCAGGAGGTCGTCAAGGACGGCACCGTGCGCGCCGTCGTGCTGAACTCCGGCGGCGCCAACTGCTACACCGGCGCCGAGGGCTTCCAGACCACGCACGCGGTGGCCGAGCAGGTGGCGTCGAACCTGGGCATCGGCGCCATCGATGTCGTCGTCTGCTCGACCGGCCTGATCGGTCTCACGAACCCCCGGCAGAACCTCCTCGACGGGGTCGACGCGGCGTACGCCGCCCTCGGTGACCACGGCGCCGACGCCGCCGAGGCGATCATGACGACCGACTCGGTGAGCAAGCAGGTCGTCGTGGAGGGCGCGGGCTGGTCGATCGGCGGGATGGCGAAGGGCGCCGGGATGCTCGCCCCGCAGCTGGCCACGATGCTGGTGGTGCTCACCACCGACGCCGTCGTCCCGGCCGCCGACCTGGACACGGCGCTGCGCGCCGCCACCCGGGTGTCCTTCGACCGTCTCGACTCCGACGGCTGCATGTCGACCAACGACACCGTCACCGTGATGGCCAGCGGGGCCAGCGGCATCACGCCCTCCCTGCCCGACTTCACCGAGGCACTGACCCAGGCCTGCACCGACCTGGCCATGCAGCTGCTGCGTGACGCCGAGGGGGCCGACCACGAGATCGCGATCACCGTGCTCAACGCCGCCACGGAGGACGACGCCGTCGCCGTGGGGCGCAGCGTGGCACGGAGCAACCTGTTCAAGGCCGCGGTGTTCGGCAACGACCCGAACTGGGGCCGCGTCCTGGCCAGCATCGGCACGACCGACGCCGCGTTCGACCCCGCCGACCTCGACGTCGCCATGAACGGCGTGTGGGTCTGCAAGCAGTCCACGCCGCACGCCGACCCGACGACCGTCGACCTGAAGCCACGCGAGGTCAGCGTCACGATTGACCTCAAGGCGGGCGCCGAGCGCGCGACCGTCTGGACCAACGACCTCACCCACGCCTACGTCCACGAGAACAGCGCCTACTCCTCATGAGCGACGACGAGACCCTGCCCGCTGACCTGCACCCGGACGGCAAGATCCACCAGCCGAAGCCGGCCGACCCGGCGAAGGCCGAGACGCTGGCCGGGGCGCTGCCCTGGCTCAAGCGCTACCACCACAAGATCGTGGTGGTGAAGTACGGCGGCAACGCGATGACGGACGAGAGCCTCAAGCGCGCATTCGCCGAGGACATCGCCTTCCTGCGGTTCGCCGGGTTCAAGCCCGTGGTGGTGCACGGCGGTGGCCCCCAGATCTCCACGATGCTGGACCGGCTCGGTATCGAGTCGGAGTTCCGAGGCGGCCTGCGGGTCACCACCCCCGAGGCGATGGACGTCGTGCGGATGGTGCTGGTCGGACAGGTGCAGCGTGAGCTCGTCGGCCTGATCAACGAGCACGGGCCGCTGGCCGTCGGACTGTCCGGCGAGGACGCCGGTCTGTTCACCGCCGAGCCCACCAACACGGTGGTCGACGGCGAGGAGGTCGACCTCGGCCTGGTGGGCGAGGTCGCCCACGTGCGCCCCGAGGCGGTGGTCGACCTGATCGAGGCCGGTCGCATCCCGGTCGTCTCGAGCGTCGCTCCCGACGTCGACGGGCGCGTGCACAACGTGAACGCCGACACCGCCGCAGCGGCCCTCGCCGCCGCCCTGGGTGCGGAGAAGCTGCTCGTGCTCACCGACGTCGAGGGGCTCTTCCGCGACTGGCCCGACAGCGACGACGTGATCTACGAGATCAGCCCCGAGTCGCTCGCCGAGCTGATGCCGACCCTGGCGAGCGGGATGGTGCCGAAGATGGGCGCCTGCCTCAAGGCCGTGCAGGACGGCGTCCCGCGCGCGACGGTCGTCGACGGCCGTGAGCCGCATGCGGTGCTCCTCGAGCTCTTCACCGACGAGGGCGTCGGCACCCAGGTGCTGCCCGGGGTGACCACCAAGATCAGGAAGGCCAGAAGGTGACCGACCAGCCGCTGCAGAAGACCTGGCAGGACCGGTACGCCGGCGCGCTGATGAACACCTTCGGCCCGCCCAAGCTCACGCTGGTCCGCGGGCAGGGCGCCCACGTCTGGGACGCCGACGGCAAGGAGTACGTCGACCTCCTCGGTGGCATCGCCGTGAACTCCCTCGGCCACGCCCACCCCTCGCTGGTCGAGGCGGTGACCGGGCAGCTCGGCACCCTCGGCCACATCTCCAACTTCTTCGCCAGCGAGCCGCAGGTCCGGCTGGCCGAGAGGCTGCTCTCCCTCCTCGGGGCGGAGGGTCGGGTGTTCTTCGCCAACTCGGGCGCGGAGGCCAACGAGGCCGCCTTCAAGCTCACCCGCCGCACCGGCCGCACCCACGTCGTGGTCGCCGAGGGCGGCTTCCACGGCCGCACCATGGGCGCCCTCGCGCTCACCTCGAAGGAGGCCTACCGGACCCCGTTCGAGCCGCTCCCCGGTCACGTCACGTTCGTGCCGTACGGCGACGCCGACGCCCTGGCCGCGGCCGTGACCGACGAGACCGCGGCGGTGCTGCTCGAGCCCGTCCAGGGCGAGGCGGGCGTGGTGGTGCCGCCGGCCGGCTACCTCGAGGTCGCCCGCGAGGTCACCACCCGGCACGGCGCCCTGCTGTGGCTCGACGAGGTGCAGACCGGCATCGGCCGCACCGGACGCTGGTTCGCCCACGAGCCCTCCGGCATCACTCCCGACCTGGTCACGGTGGCCAAGGGCCTCGCCGGGGGGATCCCGATCGGTGCGTGCATCGCCCTGGGTGACGCGGGGAGCCTGCTGCAGCCGGGCAACCACGGCACCACCTTCGGCGGCAACCCGGTGGCGTGCGCGGCCGCGCTGGCGGTCATCGACACCATCGAGGACGACGGGCTGCTCGCCCACGTCGCCGAGGTCGGTCAGCTGCTCCGGGACGGCCTGGCAGCCGACCCGCGGGTCACCGAGGTCCGGGGCGAGGGGCTGCTCATCGGCCTCGACCTGGCCGGGGAGAAGTCCGCGGACGTCACCGCCGCCGCACTGCGGCAGGGCTTCATCATCAACAACCCGACGCCGCACCGGATCCGGCTCGCGCCCCCGCTGGTGCTGACACGGGCCGACGTCGACGCGTTCCTGGCCGCCTGGCCGGCGATCCTCGACGAGGGCATGGGTGAGGCGCCATGACCCGGCACCTCCTGCGCGACGACGACCTGAGCCCGGCCGAGCAGGCCCGGATCCTCGACCTCGCCGCCGAGCTCAAGGCCGCGCCGTACGACGACCTGCGCCACCCCGGTCCGCTCGCCGGCCCGCGCACCGTGGCGATGGTCTTCGACAAGCCGACCCTGCGCACCCAGGCCTCGTTCGCCGCGGGCATCGCCGAGCTCGGCGGCTTCCCGATGCTCGTCGACGGGACGCTGGCCGGGATCGGCGTGCGCGAGTCCGTCGAGGACGTCGCCCGGGTGCTCGGCCGGCAGGCGTCGGTCATCGTGTGGCGCACGTTCGAGCAGGCGAGGCTGGAGGCGATGGCCGCCCACGCCGGCGTGCCGGTCGTCAACGCCCTCACCGATGACTTCCACCCTTGCCAGCTGCTGGCCGACCTGCTGACCGTCCGCGAGCACAAGGGCGACCTGGCCGGCCTGACAGTCGCGTTCGTCGGCGACGGTGCCTGCAACATGGGCAACTCCTGGCTGCTGGCCGGCGCCACGGCGGGCATGCACGTGCGCGTCAGCTCGCCGCAGGGCTACGAGCCCGGTCCCGAGATGGTCGAGGCGGCCGCCAAGATCGCCGCGGGCACCGGCGGCTCGGCCGTGCTCGTCCCCGACCCCGACGTCGCGGTCGCCGGCGCCGACGTGGTCGTCACCGACACCTGGGTCTCGATGGGCAAGGAGTCCGAGGCCGCGCAGCGCAGCGAGGTGTTCGCCGCCCACCGGGTGACCGAGCGCCTGATGTCCGGCGCGAAGCCGGACGCTGTGGTCCTGCACTGCCTGCCGGCGTACCGCGGCAAGGAGATCGACGCCGCGGTGCTCGACGGCCCCCAGAGCGTGGTGTGGGACGAGGCGGAGAACCGGCGGCACGTGCAGAAGGCGGTGCTCACCTGGCTGCTGGAGGCGCGCGATGAGTGACGCGTCCCTGCGGCCGACGACCAAGAACGCGCGGCACCGGCGCATCGTCGAGCTGGTCACCCAGCACGAGGTGCGCTCGCAGGGCGAGCTCGCCGACCTCCTCGCGGAGAGCGGGCTCCGGGTCACCCAGGCGACGCTGTCGCGCGACCTGGTCGAGCTGGACGCCGTCAAGATCCGCACCGCCTCCGGCGCGCTGGTCTACGCGGTCCCCGCCGAGGGCGGGGACCGGCGGCCCGCGGCCCCGGGGGAGACCGCTGCTGCGACGCACCGCCTCGGCCGGATGCTCGAGGAGCTGCTGGTCAGCGCTGAGGCGAGCGCCAACATGGTCGTGCTCCGCACGCCGCCCGGCGCGGCCCAGTATCTCGCCTCGGCGTTCGACCGGTCCGAGCTCCCCGACCTGCTGGGGACCATCGCCGGCGACGACACCGTGCTCCTGATCAGCCGCGACCCCGTGGGCGGCGACGGCCTGGCCCGACGAATCCTGGCGCTGGCCGACAGCCACACGTCGCCGGCGCCCTGACCCACACCCGTCCCGACGGCCGACCCGGTCGGTCCGTCGACACCCTCGAACGCAAGGAATCACTCATGAGCAAGGTCCTGACCTCCCTCCCGAAGGGCGAGCGCGTCGGCATCGCGTTCTCCGGCGGCCTCGACACCTCGGTGGCCGTGGCCTGGATGCGGGCCAAGGGCGCCGTGCCGTGCACCTACACCGCCGACATTGGGCAGTACGACGAGCCCGACATCTCCGGTGTCCCCGCCCGCGCCCTCCAGTACGGCGCCGAGATCGCCCGCGCGGTGGACTGCCGCACCCAGCTGGTCGAGGAGGGTCTGGCCGCGATCGCGTGCGGCGCCTTCCACATCCGTTCAGCAAGCCGTGCCTACTTCAACACCACGCCGCTGGGTCGCGCCGTCACCGGGACCATGCTGGTCCGGGCCATGCACGAGGACGGCGTCGACATCTGGGGCGACGGCTCGACGTTCAAGGGCAACGACATCGAGCGCTTCTACCGCTACGGCCTGCTCGCCAACCCGGCGCTGCGGATCTACAAGCCGTGGCTGGACGCCGACTTCGTCCACGAGCTCGGCGGCCGCACCGAGATGAGCCAGTGGCTCACCGAGCGGGACCTGCCCTACCGCGACAGCCAGGAGAAGGCCTACTCCACCGACGCCAACATCTGGGGCGCCACCCACGAGGCCAAGACCCTGGAGCACCTCGACGTCTCGCTGGAGACGGTCGAGCCGATCATGGGTGTGAAGTTCTGGGACCCGGCCGTGGAGATCCCCACCGAGGACGTCACGATCCGCTTCGAGGCCGGCCGCCCGGTGGCGATCAACGGCACGCACTACGACGACGCGGTCGCGCTGGTCCACGAGGCCAACGTGATCGGAGGTCGCCACGGTCTCGGCATGTCCGACCAGATCGAGAACCGGATCATCGAGGCCAAGTCGCGCGGCATCTACGAGGCGCCGGCGATGGCCCTGCTCTGGATCGCCTACGAGCGGCTGCTGAACGCCGTCCACAACGAGGACACGATCGCCAACTACCACGCCGAGGGCCGGCGCCTCGGCGTCCTGCTCTACCAGGGTCGCTGGCTCGACCCGCAGGCGCTGATGCTGCGCGAGTCCATCCAGCGCTGGATCGCCTCGCTGGTCACCGGCGAGGTCACGCTCCGCCTGCGCCGCGGCGAGGACTACACGATCCTGCGCACCTCCGGCGACCACTTCTCCTACCACCCGGACAAGCTGTCGATGGAGCGCACCCACAACGCCGCCTTCGGGCCCCTCGACCGGATCGGCCAGCTCACGATGCGCAACCTCGACATCGCCGACTCGCGCGACAAGCTCGAGGCGTACGCCGCGCAGCCGCTGGACCAGGGCCAGGTGCTGGTCGAGAACGGCACCCTGTACGGCGAGCTCGAGCCGGGCGGCTACGCGCGGATCGCGCAGAACCCCGCGGCGGAGGGCGACACCGGCGACCAGGCCCTCGACAATGCGGCCATGGAGTTCGGTACCGACTGATGGGGACCACCAACGAGGGCAAGCTGTGGGGCGGCCGGTTCGCCGGCGGCCCGTCACCGGAGCTCGAGGCGCTGTCCCGGTCGACGCACTTCGACTGGCGGCTGACGCCCTACGACCTGGCGGGCTCGCACGCCCACGCGAACGTGCTGCACGCCGCCGGTCTGCTGACCGACGCCGACCTGGCCGAGCTGCACCGCGGCCTGGACGCGCTGGGGGAGCGGTACGCCGACGGCTCGCTCCAGCCGGATCCCTCCGACGAGGACGTGCACGGCGCGCTCGAGCGGCTGCTGCTCGAGGAGGTCGGCCCGGAGGTCGGCGGCCGGCTGCGCGCCGGCCGGAGCCGCAACGACCAGGTGGCCACGCTCTTCAAGGCGTTCCTGCGCGACCACGCGGCGGTCGTCGCCGGGCAGGTGCTCGACCTGGCCGAGGCGCTGGCCGTCCAGGCTCGCGGTCACCTGGACGTGATCATGCCGGGGCGCACGCACCTCCAGCACGCGCAGCCGGTGCTGCTGGCCCACCACCTCCTCGCACACGCCTGGCCGCTGGTGCGCGACGTCGACCGGCTGCGCGACTGGGACACCCGGGTGGCCGCGGAGTCGCCGTACGGCTCGGGAGCCCTGGCCGGCTCGAGCCTGGGCCTGGACCCGGAGGCCGTGGCGGCCGAGCTGGGCTTCACCGGGTCCAGCGCCAACTCCATCGACGGCACCGCGGCTCGCGACTTCGTGGCCGAGTTCGCCTTCGTGACCGCGATGGTGGGCGTGGACGTGAGCCGGTTCGCGGAGGAGGTCATCCTCTGGTCGACCCGGGAGTTCGACTTCGTGACGCTGCACGACTCCTGGTCGACGGGGTCGAGCATCATGCCGCAGAAGAAGAACCCCGACATCGCCGAGCTGGCGCGGGGCAAGGCCGGCCGCCTGATCGGCAACCTGAGCGGCGTCATGGCGACGCTGAAGGCTCTCCCGCTGGCCTACAACCGCGACCTGCAGGAGGACAAGGAGCCGGTCTTCGACTCCGTCGACACCCTCGAGGTCCTGCTGCCCGCGTTCACGGGGATGGTCGCGACGCTCACCTTCAACGCCGCCCGGATGGCCGAGCTCGCCCCTCAGGGGTTCTCGCTGGCCACCGACGTCGCGGAGTGGCTGGTGCGTGAGGGCGTCCCGTTCCGGGTCGCCCACGAGGTGGCCGGAGCGTGTGTGCGCCGCTGCGAGGAGCTGGGCGTCGAGCTGCACGAGCTGACCGACGAGCAGTTCGCCGAGATCTCCCCGCAGCTCACGCCGGCGGTGCGCGACGTGCTGACCGCCGAGGGCTCGGTGGCCTCCCGGAACGGGCGCGGCGGCACCGCGCCCGACCGGGTGCGGGAGCAGCTCGACGAGCTGACCCGTGCCGTCGCCGCGCACCGGGATCGCCTGGGTTCCTGAGGAGCCGCGAGCCGATGGTGGGGCCAGACGAGCTGCGGAGCGTGCTCGAGCGGCCGGCGATCGAGGTCGCCCCGCTGCTGCTCGGCGCGGTGCTCCGTCACGGCGACGTCGAGGTCCGGCTCACCGAGGTGGAGGCGTACGCCGGTCCGGACGACCCCGGGTCGCACGCCTACCGCGGCCGCACGCCCCGCAACGCGACGATGTTCGGACCGCCCGGGCGCCTGTACTGCTACTTCACCTACGGCATGCACGTGTGCAGCAACATCGTCTGCGGACCCGAGGAGCAGGCGAGCGCGGTGCTCGTCCGGGCCGGCGAGGTCGTCGGAGGGATCGACGTCGCACGCTCGCGCCGGCCCGGCGCGCCTGACCGGGACCTGGCCCGAGGACCTGCGCGGCTCTGCCGGGCGCTGGGCATCGAGCTCACGCACGACGGGGTCGACCTCACCGCCTCCGGGAGCCTGACGTTGGCGTTGGCGGAGCCGGTCGGGGAGTACTCCACGGGACCCCGGGTCGGTCTGCGCGGAGCACCGGACCGACCCTGGCGGTTCTGGATCCCGGGGGAGCGGAGCGTCTCCGCGTACCGACCCGCGAAGCCCCGGTGAGCGCCGCCTATACCCCCTCGTCGTCCGCCGCATGCGCGATCACGAGAACTGATTTTGGCACTCGGCCGACGCGCTGCTACTGTTCTTCTCGTCGCGGCAAGCGGCTCCCACACCAGGCTGAGAGGCCAGAACGATGTGGGTGCGGCGCGCCTCGACCAGGAGCTTCAGCAGTGGAGATCCGGCCCGGTCAGCCCCGAGTTGACGAGCAGGATCCGAACCGGTAAGTTTCTGCAGGTTGCCCCGCCGCTGGCCCGCAAGGGTCGGGACGGTGTGCGTCTGATTCTTGAGAACTCAACAGTGTGTCATAGTCGACGAATTAGTTTGTAATGCCCCGTTGACTGATTCTAGGTTTTGCCTGGTGTTGGTTGATGGTTTCTTTGACAATGATTCTGACAATTTGTCAGTGTCTCCTGTCAGGCATCTCTTTTTCCCGCGGCTACTCTTTTTTGGGGTGGTTGTGGGTGTTGTTTTTCAACGGAGAGTTTGATCCTGGCTCAGGACGAACGCTGGCGGCGTGCTTAACACATGCAAGTCGAGCGGAAAGGCCCTTTCGGGGGTACTCGAGCGGCGAACGGGTGAGTAACACGTGAGTAATCTGCCCTTCACTTGGGGATAACTACCGGAAACGGTGGCTAATACCCGATACGACCAACCTGCGCATGTGGTGTTGGTGGAAAGTTTTTTCGGTGGAGGATGTGCTCGCGGCCTATCAGCTTGTTGGTGGGGTAATGGCCTACCAAGGCTTCGACGGGTAGCCGGCCTGAGAGGGTGACCGGCCACACTGGGACTGAGACACGGCCCAGACTCCTACGGGAGGCAGCAGTGGGGAATATTGGACAATGGGCGGAAGCCTGATCCAGCAACGCCGCGTGAGGGATGACGGCCTTCGGGTTGTAAACCTCTTTCAGTACCGACGAAGCGCAAGTGACGGTAGGTACAGAAGAAGCACCGGCCAACTACGTGCCAGCAGCCGCGGTAATACGTAGGGTGCGAGCGTTGTCCGGAATTATTGGGCGTAAAGGGCTCGTAGGCGGTTTGTCGCGTCGGGAGTGAAAACCATGGGCTTAACTCATGGCTTGCTTCCGATACGGGCAGACTAGAGGCATGCAGGGGAGAACGGAATTCCTGGTGTAGCGGTGAAATGCGCAGATATCAGGAGGAACACCGGTGGCGAAGGCGGTTCTCTGGGCATGTCCTGACGCTGAGGAGCGAAAGTGTGGGGAGCGAACAGGATTAGATACCCTGGTAGTCCACACCGTAAACGTTGGGCGCTAGGTGTGGGATCCATTCCACGGGTTCCGTGCCGCAGCTAACGCATTAAGCGCCCCGCCTGGGGAGTACGGCCGCAAGGCTAAAACTCAAAGGAATTGACGGGGGCCCGCACAAGCGGCGGAGCATGCGGATTAATTCGATGCAACGCGAAGAACCTTACCTGGGTTTGACATATGCCGGAAAGCTCTAGAGATAGAGCCCCTTTTAGTCGGTATACAGGTGGTGCATGGCTGTCGTCAGCTCGTGTCGTGAGATGTTGGGTTAAGTCCCGCAACGAGCGCAACCCTCGTCCTATGTTGCCAGCGGGTCATGCCGGGGACTCATAGGAGACTGCCGGGGTCAACTCGGAGGAAGGTGGGGATGACGTCAAGTCATCATGCCCCTTATGTCCAGGGCTTCACGCATGCTACAATGGCCGGTACAAAGGGCTGCGATGCTGTAAGGCGGAGCGAATCCCAAAAAGCCGGTCTCAGTTCGGATTGGGGTCTGCAACTCGACCCCATGAAGTCGGAGTCGCTAGTAATCGCAGATCAGCAACGCTGCGGTGAATACGTTCCCGGGCCTTGTACACACCGCCCGTCACGTCACGAAAGTCGGCAACACCCGAAGCCGGTGGCCTAACCCCTTGTGGGAGGGAGCCGTCGAAGGTGGGGCTGGCGATTGGGACGAAGTCGTAACAAGGTAGCCGTACCGGAAGGTGCGGCTGGATCACCTCCTTTCTAAGGAGCACATGCCCCGCACATCCAGCTGGCCGTTCGGTCACGAAGCGTCTGGGTGGCATTGGTGGTGTTCACTAGTGGAATCGTCGATGAAGGATCGCCCCGGGTGGGTGGTCGTGCCTCAGTACTGCCTGTCCAGCTTCGGCTGGTGGGTGTGGAACCTGGTGCGGTCGCTGCTGGGGGTGGGGTTGGCACACTGTTGGGTCCTGAAGGATCAGGCAACTGAGTCTTCTGGGCCTCCTTGGCCGGTCCCGCACCTGGGTGGTGTGGGGTTGGGCTTGGTGGGTTTGTTGTTTGAGATCTGCATAGTGGACGCGAGCATCTTGCATCGCGCACCGGTGAGAGCTGGTGTGTGGTGTGTGCACTGATGCCCCTTTGATTGGGGGGTGTTGGTGTGTGTCTTTGTAGTAGTAGTTGTTGTCGTGTTGTGTTTGTGAGACAAGCTATGAAGGGCACATGGTGGATGCCTTGGCATCAAGAGCCGATGAAGGACGTAGGAGCCTGCGATAAGCCCTGGGGAGTTGGCAACCGAGCTGTGATCCGGGGGTGTCCGAATGGGGAAACCCAGCTGGAGTCATGTCCAGTTACCCGCGCCTGAATATATAGGGTGTGTGGAGGGAACGTGGGGAAGTGAAACATCTCAGTACCCACAGGAAGAGAAAACAATAGTGATTCCGAGAGTAGTGGCGAGCGAAATCGGATGAGGCCAAACCCGTTGCGTGTGATACCCGGCAGGGGTTGCGTAGCGGGGGTTGTGGGAGCATTCTGGTTCATCTGCCGGTGAGTCGAACAGTGAGAAATCACGGGTGAAGTTGAAGTCCATTGGAAAGTGGCGCCGTAGAGGGTGATAGCCCCGTAGAGGTAAGCCCGTGACTGTTGAGTGTTATCCCAAGTAACACGGAACCCCTGAAATTCCGTGTGAATCTGGCGGGACCACCCGTTAAGCCTAAATACTCCTTGATGACCGATAGCGGACAAGTACCGTGAGGGAAAGGTGAAAAGTACCCCTGGCGGGGAGTGAAATAGTACCTGAAACCATGTGCCTACAATCCGTCGGAGCGATCCCTTGTGGGTTGTGACGGCGTGCCTTTTGAAGAATGAGCCTGCGAGTTTGCGTTGTGTTGCGAGGTTAACCCGTGTGGGGAAGCCGTAGCGAAAGCGAGTCCGAATAGGGCGTTTGAGTAGCACGATCAAGACCCGAAGCGAAGTGATCTATCCATGGGCAGGTTGAAGCGTCGGTAAGACGACGTGGAGGACCGAACCCACTTAGGTTGAAAACTGAGGGGATGACCTGTGGATAGGGGTGAAAGGCCAATCAAACTTCGTGATAGCTGGTTCTCCCCGAAATGCATTTAGGTGCAGCGTTGCGTGTTTCTTGCCGGAGGTAGAGCACTGGATAGCCGATGGGCCCTACCAGGTTACTGACGTTAGCCAAACTCCGAATGCCGGTAAGTGAGAGCGCAGCAGTGAGACTGCGGGGGATAAGCTCCGTAGTCGAGAGGGAAACAGCCCAGACCATCAGCTAAGGCCCCTAAGCGGTGACTAAGTGGAAAAGGATGTGGAGTCGCAGTGACAACCAGGAGGTTGGCTTGGAAGCAGCCACCCTTGAAAGAGTGCGTAATAGCTCACTGGTCAAGTGATTCCGCGCCGACAATGTAGCGGGGCTCAAGTCATCCGCCGAAGCTATGGCATTCAGAGAATATTCAAGCCTTCGTGGTTCAGAACTCTGGATGGGTAGGGGAGCGTCGTGTCGCGAGTGAAGCTGCCGAGTGATCGAGTGGTGGACGCGACACGAGTGAGAATGCAGGCATGAGTAGCGAATGAAGAGTGAGAAACTCTTCCGCCGAATGATCAAGGGTTCCAGGGTCAAGCTAATCTGCCCTGGGTAAGTCGGGACCTAAGGCGAGGCCGACAGGCGTAGTCGATGGACAACGGGTTGATATTCCCGTACCGGCAAAGTAGCGCCCATGACGAACCCGGTGATGCTAACCATCCGAAACCCAGGTGACCGGACCCTTCGGGGCGAGGCGCTTGGGCGTAGCGTGGGACCCGAGCTGGTAGTAGTCAAGCGATGGGGTGACGCAGGAAGGTAGTCCAACCGTACCGATGGTTGTGTACGGCTAAGCAGGTAGGGCGCCATCTAGGCAAATCCGGATGGCTGACTTTGATGTCGGGCCTGAGATGTGATGGGGACCCCGTATGGGGGAAGTGGATGATCCTATGCTGTCGAGAAAAACCTCTAGCGAGCTACGCGCCGCCCGTACCCCAAACCGACTCAGGTGATCAGGTAGAGAATACCAAGGCGATCGAGCAAACCATGGTTAAGGAACTCGGCAAAATGCCCCCGTAACTTCGGGAGAAGGGGGGCCGGATCCGTGAACGCCCTAGCGGTGGGAGCGGTGATGGCCGCAGAGACCAGGCCCAAGCGACTGTTTACTAAAAACACAGGTCCGTGCGAAGTTGTAAGACGATGTATACGGACTGACTCCTGCCCGGTGCTGGAAGGTTAAGGGGACCGGTAAGAACGCAAGTTCGAAGCTGAGAACTTAAGCCCCAGTAAACGGCGGTGGTAACTATAACCATCCTAAGGTAGCGAAATTCCTTGTCGGGTAAGTTCCGACCTGCACGAATGGAGTAACGACTTGGGCGCTGTCTCAACCGTGGACTCGGCGAAATTGCACTACGAGTAAAGATGCTCGTTACGCGCGGCAGGACGGAAAGACCCCGGGACCTTTACTATAGTTTGGTATTGGTGTTTGGTTCGGCTTGTGTAGGATAGGTGGGAGACTGTGAAGCGGCCACGCCAGTGGTTGTGGAGTCATCGTTGAAATACCACTCTGGTCGTACTAGATGTCTAACCTAGGTCCGTTATCCGGATCAGGGACAGTGCCTGATGGGTAGTTTAACTGGGGCGGTTGCCTCCTAAAATGTAACGGAGGCGCTCAAAGGTTCCCTCAGCCTGGTTGGCAATCAGGTGTTGAGTGTAAGTGCACAAGGGAGCTTGACTGTGAGACAGACATGTCGAGCAGGGACGAAAGTCGGAACTAGTGATCCGGCGTCGGCATGTGGAAGCGACGTCGCTCAACGGATAAAAGGTACCCCGGGGATAACAGGCTGATCTTCCCCAAGAGTCCATATCGACGGGATGGTTTGGCACCTCGATGTCGGCTCGTCGCATCCTGGGGCTGGAGTAGGTCCCAAGGGTTGGGCTGTTCGCCCATTAAAGCGGCACGCGAGCTGGGTTTAGAACGTCGTGAGACAGTTCGGTCCCTATCCGCCGCGCGCGCAGGAAACTTGAGAAAGGCTGTCCCTAGTACGAGAGGACCGGGATGGACGAACCTCTGGTGTGCCAGTTGTCCCGCCAGGGGCACGGCTGGTTGGCTACGTTCGGAAGTGATAACCGCTGAATGCATCTAAGCGGGAAGCACGTTTCAAGATGAGGTTTCCCACCCACTCGATGGGGTAAGGCCCCCAGCAGAACACTGGGTTGATAGGCCGGAGGTGTACAGCAGTAATGCCCAGCCGACCGGTACTAATAGGCCGAGGGCTTGTCCCACACACACATCACCACAACACAATGTGGCTACATCGACTGGTGATGCCCGCGTCCACTACGCAGTTCCCAACCAACAAACCATTGTTGGCCAGGTGGAACAAACAATTCCACTTCAGCAGATCAACTGAACAAAGAGCTTGGAAACACCCCCAACGAAGGTTTTGGGTGCGTGTGTTTCCGCCAGAGTTACGGCGGCCATAGCGAAAGGGAAACACCCGGTCCCATCCCGAACCCGGAAGTTAAGCCTTTCAGCGCCGATGGTACTGCAACCGCGAGGTTGTGGGAGAGTAGGACGCCGCCGGACAAACATTCAAGGTAGGGCCACCCCCACGGGGTGGCCCTACCTGCATTTACAGAGCAATTCATCCCTGCCCGGAGCCGACAAGTGTCCACAGCGACCCTCGAGGGCGGATCTCGTGCACAGGCCACGCCGGCGAACGACCTCGATGTCACCGCCAGGCGCTGGGATGTGCATGGAGGTGATGTGCGATGTCCGCACCGGCAACGAAGAAGAAGCAGGATCCCGGCGACCCCGAGGTCGCTGCCGTCAACGAGGTGCGCCTGGTGGGGCGCATCTCGGCCGCGCCCGAGGAGCGGATCCTGCCCAGTGGTGATGCGTTGTGGACCTTTCGGGTCGTCGTGCCGCGGCAGAGCATCCGGGCCGGGTCGCGTCAGACTGTGGACGTCCTCGAGTGCGTGGTCTGGGGCGGCCGGGTGCGCAGGTCGGTGACGAGCTGGCGCGAGGGGGACCAGGTCGAGATCACCGGCGCCGTGCGCCGGCGGTTCTTCCGCGCCGGCGGGGCGGCGGCGTCCCGGGTCGAGATCGAGGTGAGCGGGGGCCGGGTCACTCGTCGCGCAGCGAGCGGATGAGCACGCCCATGCTGGGCTTGGGCTGGAACGAGGTTGCCTTCTCCGGCAGCAGCCGGTCCGCGGCGACGATGCGGAGCACCAGATCGAAGTCGGGGGCGGGAAGCAGGATCGCGATCCCCGAGACCTGCGCCAGGTGCGCCATCGCGTCCTCCACCGAGTGGTGCCGACCGACCGTGGCCGGGTCGTGCACGAGGGCCGGAACCAGTTCTTCGTGGAGGATCTCCACGGCGGCGCGCGTGCGCGGCACGGCGAGCTGGAGGGTGGCCCAGTGGCTCCCGTCGGTGGCGACCAAGGTCTGGGGCCCCAGCAGGGCGACAGCCTCGGCCTCGGTGCAGGTCCTGAACCCCACGCCCCTGGAGGCAGCGGCGCTCTCGAGATCCGCGAGACCCACGCCGGGGAAGACCCGGTGGATGGCGCCGAGGAAGAGGGGAGTGTCGTCCTGGTCGACCAGCATGGCCAGGCCGAGGTCGTAGGCCCCACCGGGGTGCTGCTGCTGGAGCCGGATGTAGGCGGCGTACCGGTGATGGCCGTCTGCGATGAGCGCCCGAGAATCGGCCAGTGCTGCATCGAGGGCCGCGAGCTGGGCGGGGTCCCGCACCGCCCAGATCCGGTGCTGCTGGTCGCCGCGGTCGGTGAAGGCGTGGTCGGGAGGGGTGGCCAGCAGCCCGTGGATGATCTGCCTGGCCTCGGCGTGCCCGCGGTGCACGAGCAGGATGGGTGCCGGGTTCATCTCCATCTCGACCATGCGCTCGGCCAGCTCGGCCACCTGCAGGGGGTGGATGCCCTCGTGGGGGTAGACAGCGCGGTCGGCGCGGTCCAGGGCGCGGTGCGAGATGTCGAGGGCGCCGACCAGCCCCCGGACGGTGATCCCGCGCGAGGTGTACTCGTGCAGGTAGACGGCGGGTTCGGTGTCGTGCTGCACCTGCCCCTGCTGCTCCCAGCGCCGGAGTCGCCGCGTCACATCCCGGTAGGGTCGGGCGAAGGCCCGGGCTGCGCCGGGGTCACCGATGCGGGTGGGTGCCAGCATCAGGCCACGGAACGGCAGCAGGCGCAGTGGCCCGGCCAGGTACGGCGGGGTGACCACCAGGCTGTCGTCCATCGGAGCATCGTAGGGTGCCCCGAGGTCCGTACCCTTGAGGAGGTCTCCATGCTCGGCTCGTCCGACCGGCCGCTCTGCGACGCCTACGACCTGGCCATGCTCGATCTCGACGGCGTGGTCTACGTGGGTGGGGACGCCGTGCCCGGTGCTCCTGACCACCTGGCGGCGGCCCGCAAGGCGGGCATGCGGCTCGCCTTCATCACCAACAACGCGTCGCGGCCGCCCCAGCAGGTGGCCGAGCACCTGCGCGAGCTCGGGGTCGAGGCGCGGGACGCCGACGTGGTCACCTCGGCCCAGGCCGCCGCGCGCCTCCTCGTGGACCGGTTCGGACAGGGCGCGCACGTCGCGCTCCTGGGAGGCGCCGGGCTCGAGGACGCGTTGGTGGCCGAGGATCTGAAGCCGGTGTCCGTCCACGACGAGGCACAGGCGGTCGTGAGCGGCTACGGGCCAGACGTCGTGTGGCGCGACATCATGCAGGCGGCCGTACGGATCCGGGACGGCCTGCCCTGGGTCGCCTCGAACACCGACTTGACCTTCCCCACCGAGTACGGCGTGGCGCCGGGGCACGGCGTCCTGGTCAGGACCTTGACCTCGTTCAGCGGGGTCGAGCCCGTGGTCGCCGGCAAGCCCGAGCGGCCCCTGCTCGACGAGACGGTGCGCCGCGTGGGCGGTGACCGCCCGCTCATGGTGGGGGACCGGCTCGACACCGACATCACCGGCGCCGTCAACGCCGGCCTCGACTCGCTGCTCGTGATGACGGGGGTGACCGGCCTCGACGAGCTGGTCGGGGCCGACCCCGAGGAGCGTCCGACGTACGTCGCCGCGGACCTGTCCGGGCTGCTGGAGGCGCACGCCGCGCCCGAGGCGGACGGGAGCGACCCGGCTCTGGGTGGATGGACGGCGAGGGTCGAGGGCGGCCGGCTCGTCGTCGAGGGCGATGGCGACGTCTCCGACTGGTGGCGCGTGGTCGCGGCGACGGCCTGGCGCCACCTCGACGACTCCGGGGAGCCGGTTCGCGTCGACGACGTACGAGCGCCGCTGCCGTGAGCCGGCACGACGCGGGATAGTCTCGGGCCCATGAGTGAGGACCCGCAGGTGGCCGGCGCCGCCGAGCCGGCGCCCGACAGCGCCCGGCCCGAGCAGGTTCGGACCGGCGTGGACAGCGTCGACGCCGTCATCGCCGCTGTGGAGGAGCTCGAGGAGCGGCCGATCGAGGAGCACGTGGGCGTGTTCGAGACCGCCCACGAGCAGCTCCGCCGGGCGCTCGACTCCCAGCCCGGGCCCGAGAGGCCGGCCGCCGGTCGGCCCGCACCGCCGGCCGACCGGCCCTCCTGATCTCGTGCCACCCCGTCGTCTGCGTCTGGACGCCGAGCTGGTCCGACGCGGCCTGGCCCGATCTCGCGAGCACGCCAGCGAGCTGATCGCGGCCCGGCGCGTGAAGGTCTCCGGAGCCGTGGCGTCCAAGCCCGCGACCGGTGTCACCACCGACGTCGCCATCGTCGTGGCCGACGACCCGGACCGCCCGGACTACGTCTCGCGCGGTGGGCACAAGCTGGCCGGTGCGCTGGCGGCCTTCGAGCCCGCGGGCCTGGTCGTGAAGGGTCGCCGCTGCCTGGACGCCGGGGCCTCCACGGGAGGCTTCACCGACGTGCTGCTGAGGCACGGCGCCGCTCAGGTCGTGGCGGTCGATGTCGGCTACGGCCAGCTCGCCTGGCGGCTCCGGCAGGACGAGCGCGTCGTCGTGCACGACCGCACGAACGTACGAGAGCTGTCCGTCGACAGCATCGGCGGCCCCGTCGACCTCGTCGTCGGCGACCTCTCGTTCATCTCGCTGGAGCTGGTGCTGGACGCGCTGCTCGGGGTGACTGCCGAGTCGGGTGACCTGGCGCTCATGGTCAAGCCCCAGTTCGAGGTCGGCAAGGAGCGTGTCGGCAAGGGCGGCGTGGTCCGCGACCCGGCGCTGCGGGCCGAAGCCGTCGTCTCGGTCGCGGATGCCGCTGCCCGCCGCGGGTGGGGCGCACGGATGGTGACGACCAGCCCGCTGCCCGGCCCGTCGGGAAACGTGGAGTTCTTCCTGTGGCTGCGCCGCGGCCCGGCCGAGATCGACGCCGACCGGATCACGGAGGTCGTGCGGGCTGCCGCACCGTTGGGGGTGCCGGGTGAGAAGGTGGAGCCGTGAGCGACCACCGACCAGCCGACCAGACGGCCGACGACGTCACGGGCCGCCGCGTCCTGCTGCTGGCGCACACCGGGCGTGACGAGGCCCGCGAGGTCGCGCGCGCCTTCTGCAAGGCACTGACCGGTCACGGCATCACGGTCCGGCTGCTGGCCGCCGAGGCACAGGACCTCGACGTGGAGACCGGTCAGTTCGACCCGCCGCTGGAGATCGTGGCCGACGAGGACGGTGCCGGGGTCGACTGCGAGCTCGCCCTCGTGATCGGGGGCGACGGGACCATCCTGCGGGCCGCCGAGCTCACCCACGCCAGCGGTACGCCGGTGCTGGGCGTCAACCTCGGGCACGTGGGATTCCTCGCCGAGGCCGAGCACGACGACGTCGAGTCCACCATCGACGCGATCGTGCACCGGCGCTACACGACCGAGGAGCGGCTCACGCTCGACGTCACCGTCCACCGTGACGGCGAGGTCGTGTTCAGCACGTTCGCGCTGAACGAGGCGAGCGTCGAGAAGGCGGCCCGCGAGCGGATGCTCGAGGTCGTCGTGGAGATCGACGGCCGGCCCCTGTCGCGCTGGGGCTGCGACGGTGTGGTCTGCGCGACACCGACCGGCTCCACGGCGTACAACTTCAGTGCCGGCGGCCCGGTCGTCTGGCCCGGGGTCGAGGCCCTGCTCATGGTTCCGATCAGTGCGCACGCGCTCTTCGCCCGGCCGATGGTCGTCGCGCCGACGTCCGTGCTGGCCGTCGAGCTGCTCGCGCGCACCGAAGGCGCCGGGGTGCTCTGGTGCGACGGCCGTCGCGCGGTGGACCTGCCGCCCGGCGCGCGGATCGAGGTCCGGCGCGGGCACAGCCCGGTGCGGCTGATCCGCCTCCACGAGGCGCCGTTCACGGACCGGCTGGTCGCCAAGTTCGGGCTGCCGGTCGAGGGGTGGCGCGGCTCGAGCGAACGACGTCGCCGACTGGCCGAGGGACACGATGCTTGAGGAGATCCGGATCGGCTCGCTGGGGATCATCGAGTCCTCCACGCTCGAGCTCGGACCCGGCCTGACCGTCATCACCGGTGAGACGGGCGCCGGCAAGACCATGATCGTCACCGCCCTCGGCCTGCTGCTCGGCGGTCGTGCCGACAGCGGCGCCGTGCGGTCGGGTGCCAGGGCAGCCAGGGTCGAAGGTGTGGTCCGCGTCGACGGCCTCGCCCCCTTCGCCGCCGCGGTGGAGGACGCCGGCGGCGAGGTCGAGGACGACCGGGTCGTGCTGGCGCGCAACGTGGCCGCCGAGGGGCGGTCGCGGGCCTTCGTCGGAGGGGCCGCGGTGCCGGTCTCGGTGCTGCAGGACGTGGCCGAGCCGCTGGTGGCGGTCCACGGACAGTCCGACCAGCACCGCCTGCTCCGCGCGCGGGCCCAGCGTGAGGCCCTGGACCGCTTCGGCGGGCAGGCCACCGCCGAGCTGCTGGCCACCTACACCGACCTCTACCAGCGCCTCGGGGCCACCGAGCGAGAGCTCGACGAGGTCGTCACGACGGCACGGGACCGGGCACGGGAGGCCGACCTGCTGCGCTTCGGGCTCGGCGAGATCGAGGCGGTCTCGCCCGAGCCCGGCGAGGACGCCACGCTCGCTGCGGAGGAGTCCCGACTCGGCTTCGCCGACACCCTGCGCACCGCCGCCGAGCAGGCGCGCGAGGCGTTGTCGAGCGAGCAGGACCAGCCGGACGCGCTCGCGACCACCGCGGCCGCCCGCACCCAGCTGGACGGGGTGCGGGAGCACGACCCGGAGGCAGGCGAGCTCGCCGACCGGCTCGCCGAGATCACCTACCTGCTGTCCGACGTCGCCGCCGACGTGGCGTCGTACGCCTCCCGGGTGGAGACCGACCCGGCGCGCCTGGCCGCAGTGTCCGAGCGCCGGGCCGCGCTGACGGCGTTGACCCGCAAGTACGGCGACACGGTGGACGAGGTGCTGGCCTGGGCGCAGGCCTCGGCGACCCGGCTGCTCGAGCTCGACCACACCGACGAGCGGATCGAGGAGCTGCGGGTCGAGCAGGAGCGCCTGCGTCTCGAGCTGGGTCTGGCCGCGGCTGCGCTCTCCGAGGCGCGACAGTCCTCGGCGACGAGGCTGGCCGAGGAGGTGACCGCCGAGCTGACCCTGCTGGCCATGCCGCACGCCCGCATCGAGGTCGCGGTCCGGCAGAGCGAGGTCAACGAGCCCGACCAGGACGGTCGGTCGCCGCTGCGGGTGGGGGAGCGCTGGCTGCGCTTCGGCCCCTCCGGGGTGGACGAGGTGGAGCTCCTCCTCGCTGCCAACACCGGCTCGGAACCGCGACCGCTGCACAAGGGTGCCTCCGGCGGTGAGCTGTCCCGCGTGATGCTGGCCCTCGAGGTCTCCCTCGCCGGCACGAGCCCGGTCCCGACGTTCGTCTTCGACGAGGTCGACGCCGGTGTGGGCGGCGCCGCCGCGGTCGAGGTGGGACGCCGGCTGGCCCGGCTGGCCCGCGACGCGCAGGTGCTGGTGGTGACCCACCTGCCGCAGGTCGCGGCGTACGCCGACCGGCACGTCGTGGTCGCCAAGTCCAACGACGGAACCGTCACGAGCTCCGGCCTGAGCGTCCTCGACGCGGGGGAGCGGGAGCGCGAGCTCTCTCGCATGCTCGCCGGCCTTACCGACTCCGACACCGCGCTGGCGCACGCGCGCGAGCTCCTCGAGGTCGCCCAGCCGGCCCGGGCATTGGGCTGACCAGGGGGCTGACCCGCGGCGCCGACGCGCCCGGCCGCAGGGGTTCCCCGATCGTCCCCCACCGGGCTGGGAGGATGAGGCGGTCATGAAGCTGCCCGCACGACAACGCCCCGCCCCTGCTCCCCCCGGCATCGTCGGCACGGCCCGCGTCGAGCGACGCACCCGCAGCCTGTTGCCCCGACTCCGCTCCGGCGACATCGCCGTCCTCGACCATCTCGACATGGACCGCGCGACCGCACAGGCCCTGGTCGACACCGGGGTGGTGGCCGTGGTCAACGCCTCGCCCATGATCTCCGGGCGGTACGCCAACCTCGGACCCGAGCTGCTCGCGGACGCGGGAGTGCTGCTCGTGGACGGGATCGGCCTCGACGGGCTCGGTGCCGTCAAGGACGGGTCCCGGGTCCGGCTGCACGAGGGCACCGTCCTCGTCGAGGACGAGCCGGTCGCGTCCGGCCGCGAGGTCGGCGGCGACGCCGTCCGCGCGGAGATGGCGCAGGCGCGCACCGGGCTGGCCACCCAGCTCGAGACGTTCACCCACAACACGACCGAGTTCCTGCGCCGCGAGGAGGACCTCCTCCTGCACGGGCGCGGCCTGCCGCGGGTGTCGACCCGGATCGAGGGACGGCCCGTGGTCGTGGTCGTCGCCGGCCCGGACCACGCCGCCCAGCTGCGTGCGGTCCGCTCCTACGTCCGTGAGCAGCAGCCGGTCCTGATCGGGGTCGAGCGCGGCGCCGAGATCCTGCGCGAGGCGGGTCACCGAGCCGACATCGTGGTGCTGGACGCCCGGACCGACGAGGCGGATCGGCCCTCGGCGCGCACGCTCCGTGGAGCTCGAGACGTCGTGGTGCGGGTCGACCGGGGTGGCGACAGGTCGGCGACCGAGCAGCTGGAACGCCTCGGCGTACGTCCCCTCCGTCTCGAGACCGGAGCGACCGCGGAGGACGCGGCCGTCGTGCTCGCGGACAGCGCAGGACCGTCGATCATCGTCGGCGTCGGGCTGCACGCGACGCTCGACGAGTTCCTCGACCGTCAGCGTCCCGGCCTGGCCAGCACCTACCTCACCCGGCTCAAGGTCGGCCCTCGCCTCGTCGACGCCGACGCGGTGCCGCGGCTCTACAGCGGCCGGGTCCGTCCCCGCCATCTCTACCTCGTGATGCTCGCGGGCCTGGTCGCCCTGGCGGTGGCCATCTCCGTGACACCGGTCGGCGGGGAGTGGTTCGACTCCCTGGGGGCCCAGCTCTCCGACCTCCTCAACACCCTCGTCGTCAACGCCCAAGGACCTCTCTCGTGATCTCCTACCGACACCACGTCGTCTCGCTGGTCGCCGTGTTCCTCGCCCTCGCGGTCGGGGTCGCCCTGGGCGGGGGACCGCTCAGCGAGCTGGGCCGCGACGACACCCCGGCCTCGGCGCAGACCAGGGCCCGGGCCCAGGACGCCCAGCGGGTGGCGAGCTTCGGCGACGACTTCGCGACCGCCGCCGCAGGGACGCTGTACGGCGACCGGCTGCAGGGGCAGACCGTGTCGGTGCTGACCATGCCCGGCGCCGACGGCGACGTGGTGAGCGGGCTGGCGGCGCAGGTCGAGGCTGCCGGCGGAAAGGTCGCCGGCACGTACGCCGCCGAGCCGGCGCTGGTCGCCGCCTCGGAGAAGTCGCTGGTCGACACGCTGGGCAGCCAGCTGATGACCCAGCTCGACGACGGGACCGTCCCGGCGGACGCCTCGACGTACGACCGCATCGGCCAGCTCCTCGGGATCGCGGTGTCGGGCGACGCCGTCTCGTCGGACGAGGCCGTGTCGATCCGGCAGAGCCTGGCGGGCGCGGACCTGGTCACCTCGCCCGAGAACGCCAGCCGGGCGCCCCTGCTGCTGGTGGTGCTGGGCGACGACAGCGCGGACGACGCGATCCTGTCCGGCCTGCTCTCCGGTCTCGCCGCGACGACGACCGGCGTCGTGGTGGCCGGTGATGCCGCGTCGGGCCTCGACGGCGACCTGCGCGGCCTGCGGGGCGAGCCGGTCGCCGATGAGGTCACGACCGTCGACAGCGCCGACAGCGCCGTGGGTCAGGTCACGACCGTGCTGGCACTGGCCCGTTCGCTGAAGATTCCGGGTGGCTCCTTCGGTGCGTCGGGTTCGGACGGAGCGGTTCCCCTCGGGTAGGATGGAACTCCGTGAAGCAGCCGACGCCCACCAAGCACGTATTCGTCACCGGAGGCGTCGCCTCCTCTCTGGGCAAGGGGCTGACAGCCTCCAGTCTGGGCAACCTCCTCAAGGCACGCGGCCTCCGCGTGACCATGCAGAAGCTCGATCCCTATCTCAACGTCGATCCCGGGACGATGAACCCGTTCCAGCACGGCGAGGTCTTCGTCACCAACGACGGTGCCGAGACCGACCTGGACATCGGGCACTACGAGCGGTTCCTCGACACCGACCTGGGCCAGATCGCGAACGTCACCACCGGGCAGGTCTACTCCTCGGTGATCGCCAAGGAGCGCCGCGGCGACTACCTCGGTGACACCGTGCAGGTGATCCCGCACATCACCAACGAGATCAAGGACCGGATCCGCGCCATGGGCGGTGACGGGGTTGACGTGGTCATCACCGAGATCGGCGGGACCGTCGGCGACATCGAGTCGCTGCCCTTCCTCGAGGCCGCCCGCCAGGTCCGCCACGACATCGGCCGGGACAACTGCTTCTTCATCCACGTCTCGCTGGTGCCGTTCATCGGTCCCTCGGGCGAGCTCAAGACCAAGCCCACGCAGCACTCCGTGGCCGCCCTGCGGTCCATCGGCATCCAGCCCGACGCGGTGGTCTGCCGCGCGGACCGCGAGCTGCCCGAGAGCATCAAGCGGAAGATCTCGCTGATGTGCGACGTCGACGAGGAAGCGGTGGTCACCGCCGCGGACGCCCCGTCGATCTACGACATCCCGAAGGTGCTGCACCGCGAAGGCCTCGACGCCTACGTCGTACGACGCCTGGACCTGCCGTTCCGCGATGTCGACTGGACCACCTGGGACGACCTGCTGCGCCGGGTGCACCACCCCCAGGAGGAGGTCACCGTTGCGCTGGTCGGCAAGTACATCGACCTGCCCGACGCCTACCTCTCGGTCAGCGAGGCGCTGCGTGCCGGCGGCTTCGCCCACGAGGCGAAGGTGAACCTGCGCTGGATCCCGTCCGACGAGTGCGAGACGCCCGCGGGCGCGGCCCGGCAGCTCTCTGACGTCGACGCCGTCTGCGTGCCGGGCGGGTTCGGCATCCGCGGCATCGAGGGCAAGCTGGGGGCGCTCACCTACGCGCGGACCCACAGGATCCCCACGCTGGGCCTGTGCCTCGGCCTGCAGTGCATGGTCATCGAGTACGCCCGCAACATGGCCGGTCTGGAGAAGGCTGCGTCCACCGAGTTCGACCCCGACTGCCCCGAGCCGGTCATCGCGACCATGGAGGAGCAGAAGAGCTTCGTCGAGGGGGCCGGCGACCTGGGCGGCACCATGCGGCTCGGGCTGTACCCGGCCGTGCTCGCCGAAGGATCAGTGGTGCGCGCGGCGTACGGCGAGACGAACATCGAGGAGCGCCACCGGCACCGGTACGAGGTCAACAACCAGTACCGCGACCAGCTGGAGTCAGCCGGACTGGTCTTCTCCGGGACCAACCCCGAGCTGGGCCTGGTCGAGTTCGTCGAGCTGCCCCGCGAGGTGCACCCGTACTACGTGTCCACCCAGGCCCACCCCGAGCTCCGCTCGCGCCCGACCCGGCCGCACCCGCTGTTCGCGGGCCTGGTCGGGGCTGCGATCGAGCGACAGAGGGAGCTGCGGTTCCCCCTCGACGAGAGTGGGCTGCGTCGCAAGGACGACGAGGACTGAGGCAGCACGTCGAGTCGGCGCAAGCTCGCCGAGCTTGCGCCGACTCGACCTGTTTTCCTGACGAGCTTGCGCCGACTCGACCCGTCTTTCTGACGAGCTTGCGCCGACTCGACTCTCAGCCGCGGGCGCGCAGCACCCGGCCGAGCGTGTCGCTCCCGACGAGCAGGGTGGATCGGACCGTGGGGTTCTGGCCGGGCTCGTCCGCGATCGCCCGGGCGCGGTCGATGAAGGCCTGGTCGGCCGTCGTCGGCATCATTGCGCGCATGAGCGACCCGAGGGCGAGCATCCCGCCGCCGTCGAGCGCGGTCAGCTCGTCGAGGTAGCGGTGCGCCCAGGGCACGAGCAGGTCGTGCTGCACGGGTCGCCAGAAGCACTGCGCAAGCCCGGACAGGGGTGCGCCGGCGGGGATCGAGCGCTTCTCCCAGACCTCGGCCCACACCTCCGCCTTGGCCTCCTCCTCCGGTCGGGCCGCGGTGACGCCCAGCGCGCGCACCCGGGCGTCCGGGTCGGGGTCGCGCTCGAGCAGCGCCGCGACCGCGTCCGCGTCGTGCTCGCCCAGCGCCGCCCGGCGTACCTGGATCCTCCACGCGAGGTCGAGGTCGTCGGCGGCGGCCTCCTCCAGCACGGCGACGTGGTCCTCACGGGTGGCGGCGGCCGCGAGGGTGCGCAGCGCGGCCGCGCGCAGCTCGGTGTGCTCGGCGAGCGCCGCCGCGGAGTCGGCGACGCGGGCCAGCTGGGTCGGCACCGAGACCGCTGGGGTCCACTGCTCGGCCGCGCGCAGGGCCAGGGCGAGGAACGGCTCGACGACGCCGGGGCTGCGCTCGGTGCTCAGCACGCCGAGCACGCAGGTCAGCAGCTCGTCGGTGGACAGCTCTCCCTTGAGGAGCATGTCCCAGGCCGTCGAGACGGCGAGTGCGCGCGCGAGCGGGTCGGGCAGCTGCCCGGCGGAGTCCAGCAGCGTGCGGAGCGACCGCTCGTCGGTGCGCACCGCTGCGAAGGTCAGGTCCTGGTCGTTGAGGAGGTACAGGTCGGCGCCCTCGGGCAGGTCCGCCACGGGGGTGCGTGAGCCGGAGGTCTCGACGTGCGTCGTGCCGACCTTCTCGAGGCCGGCTCCCTTCCGGCCGCGGCGGTAGACGCCGATCTCGAGGTGGTGCGGCCGCGGCTCCTCGCCATCGGGGCCGTTGGCCACCACCTGGGTGCCGCTGAGGACGAGCGTGTCGGTGCCCGCGCGGTCGAACCACGCCTCGGTCCAGTCGCCCAGGTCCCTGCCCGCGGCGTCACCCACCGCGGCCATCAGGTCGGCGAGCCGGGTGTTGCCCCAGGCGTGGTCGCGGAAGTAGGCGCGCAGGCCGTCGACGAACGCGTCCTCGCCGACGTAGGCGACCAGCTGCTTGAGGACGCTCTCGCCCTTGACGTAGGTGATCGCGTCGAAGTTGGCCATCGCCTGCGCGACGTCGGGGACGTCGCCGCGGATGGGGTGCGTCGCCGGGCTCATGTCCGTCCGGTAGCCCACGAGCTTCTCCCCGGCCAGGAAGGTCGCCCAGCCGTCGGTGTACGGCGTCGCGTTGACGGCCGCCCACGTGGCGGCCCAGGAGGCGAAGGCCTCGTTGAGCCACAGGTCGTCCCACCAGCGCATCGTCACCAGGTCGCCGAACCACATGTGCGCCATCTCGTGCAGGAGCACCGAGGCGACCAGGGCCCGCTGGCCGTAGGTCGGGGCGCTGCGGTGCAGGACCGAGTCGGTCCAGGTCACGCAGCCCCAGTTCTCCATGGCGCCGCCCATGTTGGGCACGAACACCTGGTCGTAGCGCTCCTGCGGGAACGGCTGGCCGAAACGCTCGCCGAAGAAGGCCAGGCCGGCCGCGGTGAGGTCGAGGAGCTCCTCGGCGTCGCGCTCGAGGAACTGCTTCAGCGACTGGCGGCAGTAGAGGCCCAGGCTGTGGCCGCCGCGCTCCTCGCGGATCTCGTGGAAGGGGCCGGCATTGACCACGACGACGTACGTCGAGAGCGGCGGGGTGTCGGGGAACGTCCAGAGCCGGCCGCCGTCGGCGTGGTCCGTCACGGACTCGGGGGCGCCGTTGCTGGTCACTGTCCAGGTGTCGGGAGCCAGCACGGTGAACCGGTGGGGAGCCTTGAGGTCGGGCTGGTCGAAGCAGGCCCAGGCCCGGCGGGCGTCGTCGGCCTCGAAGGACGTCCACACGTAGACGAGGCCGTCGGACGGGTCGACGGTGCGCAGGATGCCCGCGCCGCGCCCGGTGTCGGTCTGGGCTGAGGAGACGACCAGCACGTTGTCCGCGGCCAGGTCGGTGAGCGGGATGCGCCCGCCGGACACCGTGGACAGGTCGAGCTCCCGGCCGTTCAGGGTCGCCTGCTGCACCTCCGCGACGCAGTCCACGAAGGTGGTGGCGCCGGGCTCGGGGCAGCGGAACGTGATGGTCGAGGTCGACGCGAGGACGTCTCCCTCGAGGAGCCCGCGCAGGTCCACCTCGATGTCGTAGCGGTCGACCTCGAGCAGCCTGGCCCGCGCCTCGGCCTCCTCCCTGGTCAGGCTGCGGACACCGGACGTGGTGTGGCCGAGGGCCATGGACATGCCGTCTCCTCCGTGATGGTTCCGGGCGGTCGCGCCCGATGGTCTGCACGGTAGCGTCACGATCATGCCGACCCCGTCACTGACCGACGAGCCGGAGGCCTGGCCCGTCGCCGAGAGCACCGACCTGCACCGCGACGACTGGGTGATGGCCCTGCGCTCCGACCGCATCAACCGTCCCGGTCACCTCGAGGAGGAGCCGTTCCGACGGCTGGTCCTCGAGCACCCCGGCGCGGTGATCATCCTGGCGGTCGACGACCGGGAACGGGTGCTGTGCCTGAGGCAGTACCGGCACGCCGCGCAGCGACGCTTCGTCGAGCTCCCGGCGGGATTGTGCGACGTCGACGGGGAGGACCCGCTCGAGGTCGCCCGGCGCGAGCTGCTCGAGGAGGCGTCGCTCGAGGCGGGGGAGTGGACCCACCTGACGTCGGCGTACTCCTCGCCGGGGATCTCGAACGAGGTCATGCACTTCTACCTCGCGCGCGACCTGAGCGCCGCCGACCGCGGGGACTTCGAGCTCGAGCACGAGGAGGCCGACATGGAGACCTTCTGGGTGCCGTTCGAGGACCTCGCCGCCGCTGTCGTGGACGGGCGGATCGGGGATGCCCCGGTGGTGGTCGCCGTGTTGATGGCCCGGGCCCGGGGTCTGGCAGGATCGGGGATGGCCGGGGGGTAGTCTCGCGCCGTCGCCACAAGGGTGTGGCGGGCATCACGCAAGGGAGTGTGAACAGGTGAAGGTCGGCGTCCCGAAGGAAGTCAAGAACCACGAGTACCGCGTGGCCATCACGCCGATCGGCGTGCACGAGCTGACGGCTCACGGTCACGAGGTGTACATCCAGCAGGGCGCCGGGGAGGGCTCCTCCATCCACGACGAGGAGTACGTCGCCGCGGGCGCGAAGATCGTGCCCGACGCCGATGCCGCGTGGGGCGAGGCCGACATGGTGCTCAAGGTCAAGGAGCCCGTCGCCGAGGAGTACCACCGGATGCGGGAGGGCCAGACCCTCTTCACCTACCTGCACCTGGCCGCGGACAAGCCGCTGACCGAGGAGCTGATCAACCGCAAGGTCACCGGCATCGCCTACGAGACGGTGCAGCTGCCTTCGGGCGGGCTGCCGCTGCTGTACCCGATGTCGGAGGTCGCGGGCTGCCTGGCGCCCCAGGTCGGTGCCTACTCGCTGCTCAAGGCCCAGGGTGGCCGGGGCGTGCTGATGGGCGGGGTCGGCGGCGTCGCCAACGCCAAGGTCGTGATCATCGGTGCAGGTGTGTCGGGGCAGAACGCCGCGAACATCGCGCTGGGCATGGGCGCGGACGTGACGCTGCTGGACACCGACCTGGACAAGCTGCGGATGTCGTTCTGGCGCTACAACAACCGGGTGCACGGGCTGGCTTCCTCCAAGCTGGCGATCGAGCAGCAGGTGACCGAGGCCGACATGGTGATCGGTGCGGTGCTGATCCCGGGTGCGAAGGCGCCCAAGCTGGTCACCAACGACCTGGTCGCGGCGATGAAGCCGGGCTCGGTGCTGGTCGACATCGCGGTCGACCAGGGTGGCTGCTTCGAGGACACGCACGCGACCACGCACGCGGACCCGACGTACCAGGTGCACAACTCGACGTTCTACTGCGTGGCGAACATGCCCGGCGCGGTGCCGAACACCTCGACGTACGCGCTGACCAACGCGACGCTGCCCTACGCCGTGGCGCTGGCCAACAAGGGCTGGACCCAGGCCTGCCGCGACGACCGGTCGCTGGCGCTGGGCCTGAACACCCACGCCGGGCAGCTGACCAACGCCCCGGTCGGCGAGGCCGTCGGCATCGACGCGGTGTCGCTGGACAGCGTGCTGGGCTGACCTGGCCTTGACGAGTGCCCCGTCGAGCAACGGTGCGGACGCGCCCGCTCCACCTGCCACCGGCAGCGTGGTCCGGGCCGTCCGCACCTACCTCGACCACCTCTCGGTCGAGCGGGGGCTGGCGGCCAACACGCTGACGTCGTACCGCCGCGACCTGCGGCGCTACCAGCGCTATCTCGCCGAGCGCGGGATCGACGACCTCGCGGCGGTGACCGAGACGACGGTGAGCGACTTCCTCGTGCGGCTGCGCGAGGGAGACCCCGACCACCCGCCGCTGAGCTCGACCTCCGCCGCCCGGACCGTGGTCGCGGTGCGCGGCTTCCACCGGTTCGCCGTCCGCGACGGGCTGGCCGAGGTGGACCCGGCCGGCTCGGTCAAGCCGCCCACACCCGCGAAGCGGCTGCCCAAGGCGCTGCCGCTCTCCGACGTCGAGGCGATCCTGGAGGCCTCCGGCGCGGCCGGCACCACGCTGGCGCTGCGCGACCGGGCGCTGCTGGAGGTGCTCTACGGCACCGGTGCCCGCATCTCCGAGGCGGTCGGCCTCGACGTCGACGACCTCGACCCGGTCGAGGGCACGGTGCTGCTGCGCGGCAAGGGCGGCAAGCAGCGGCTGGTGCCGGTCGGCTCCTACGCCCGGGAGGCGGTCGAGGCCTACCTGGTCCGCGGCCGTCCCGAGCTGGTCGCCGCGTCGACCGCCGGGGGAGCCCTGTTCCTCAACGCGCGCGGGGGCCGGCTGTCGCGGCAGTCCGCGTGGGCCGTGCTGGTGAAGGCGGCGGACCGCGCCGGGGTCACCCGGGACGTCTCGCCGCACACCTTGCGCCACTCCTTCGCGACCCACCTGCTCGACGGCGGCGCCGACGTGCGCGTGGTGCAGGAGCTGCTCGGGCACGCGTCGGTGACCACCACGCAGGTCTACACGCTGGTGACCGTGGAGAACCTCCGCGAGGTCTTCGCCACCGCGCACCCGCGGGCGAGGGACTGATGGGCTGGGTGCCGAAGGTCGGGGCCAGCCCCGACGAGGTGTACGACGCCGTCGTCGGCTTCGTCGCCGACCGCGGGCTCGAGCTCTACCCCCACCAGGACGAGGCGGTCTTCGAGCTGCTGGCCGGCAACAACGTGGTGCTCGCGACCCCGACGGGCTCCGGCAAGTCGCTGGTCGCCCTGGCCGCGCACGCGGCCGCGCTGGCCAGCGACCGGGTGTCCTTCTACACCGCGCCGATCAAGGCGCTGGTCAGCGAGAAGTTCTTCGCCCTGTGCGAGGACCTCGGCCCGGAGAACGTCGGCATGCTCACCGGCGACGCGTCGGTCAACGCCGACGCGCCGGTCATCTGCTGCACCGCCGAGGTGCTCGCCAACATCGCCCTGCGCGAGGGGGCGCGCGCCGACGTGGGCCTGGTCGTCATGGACGAGTTCCACTTCTACGCCGAGCCCGACCGCGGCTGGGCCTGGCAGGTGCCGCTGCTGGAGCTGCCGCAGGCACAGTTCCTGCTGATGTCGGCCACGCTCGGCGACGTGACAACCCTCGCGGAGGACCTGACTCGGCGCAACGGCAGGGACACCTCGGTGGTGGCCGACGCCGAGCGACCCGTGCCCCTCTCGTTCTCGTGGGCGCTGACCCCGCTGGCGGAGACGCTCGAGGAGCTGGTCGCCACCAAGCAGGCCCCCGTCTACGTCGTGCACTTCACCCAGGCGGCGGCCGTGGAGCACGCGACGTCGCTGCTCTCGCCCAGTGCCGGGGTCCCCAAGGCCCCGACCGAGCAGCGGGACGCGATCGCTGAGCGGCTCGCGGGCTTCCGGTTCGGCGCCGGCTTCGGCAAGACGCTGTCGCGCCTCCTGCGCCAGGGCATCGGCGTGCACCACGCGGGGATGCTGCCGCGCTACCGGCGACTCGTGGAGCAGCTGGCGCAGGCCGGGCTGCTCACGGTCATCTGCGGCACCGACACGCTCGGCGTCGGCATCAACGTGCCGATCCGCACCGTGCTGTTCACCGGTCTCGCCAAGTTCGACGGCAGCCGGCAGCGCATCCTGCGGGCCCGGGAGTTCCTGCAGATCGCCGGCCGCGCCGGCCGGGCCGGCTTCGACACCGCCGGCTACGTGGTCGTCCAGGCGCCCGAGCACGTCATCGAGAACGAGCGCGCCAAGGCCAAGGCCGAGGCGAAGAACGCCGCCATGAGCCCCGAGAAGCGCGCGAAGCGGAAGAGCAAGGCGCAGCTGCGCAAGCCCCCCGAGGGCACGGTCGTGTGGACCGAGCAGACCTTCGACAAGCTGGTCTCGGGGGTGCCCGAGCCGCTGGTGTCGCGGATGAAGGTCGACAACGCGATGGTCATCAACGTCGTGGCCCGCGAGGAGGACGCCTTCCCCGTGCTGCGCCGGCTGCTGACCGACAACCACGAGGACCGGCGCCGCCAGCTGCGGTTGGCGCGGCGCGCCGTACGCCTCGCGCGCAGCCTGGTGCGCTCCGGGGTGCTGACCCGCCTCGACGAGCCCGACGCGCACGGGCGTCGCTACGTCCTCACCGTCGACCTCCCGGTGGACTTCGCGCTCAACCAGCCGCTGGCGCACTTCGCGCTCGCGGCGCTGGACGTGCTCGACCCGGAGGCGGACACCTACACCCTCGACATCGTGTCGGTGGTCGAGGCGGTCCTCGAGGCACCCCGTCAGATCCTGATGGCCCAGCAGCACTCCGCCCGCGGGGAGGCCGTCGCGGAGATGAAGGCCGACGGCATCGAGTACGAGGAGCGGATGCAGCTGCTGGAGAGCATCACCTGGCCCCAGCCGCTGGCCGAGATGCTCGGGGCGACGTACGAGATCTATCGAGGCACCCACCCGTGGCTGCCGGAGGACGCGCTGTCGCCGAAGTCGGTCGTGCGCGAGATGTTCGAGCAGGGGATGAGCTTCACCGACTTCGTACGCCGCTACGAGCTGAACCGCTCCGAGGGGCTGGTGCTGCGCTACCTCACCGACGCCTACCGCACGCTGCGGCAGACCGTGCCGGAGCAGCACCGGACCCCGGAGCTCGACGACCTGGTCGAGTGGCTGGGGGAGACGGTGCGGCAGACCGACTCCTCGCTGCTCGACGAGTGGGAGGCGCTGATTGACCCCGGCCACGTGCGGGCCGACGTGGCCCACCACGAGCCACCTCCGCCGCCGCGGCCGATCTCCCAGCAGTCGCGGGCCTTCGCGGTGATGATCCGCAACGCGATGTTCCGGCGAGTCGAGCTTGTCGCGCGCGACGACCTCGACGGGCTGATCACGCTCGAGCGCGCGGCCGCAGACCGCACCGACCCGCCTACGGAGGTCGTGATGACCAGATCGGCCTGGGACGAGGCAATCGAGGAGTACTACGACGAGCACGACCGGGTGCTGCTCGACGGCGACGCACGCGGCCCGTCCCTTCTGGTGGTCGAAAAGTCCGGTCGCACCAGGAGGGTCACCCAGACGATCCACGACCCCGAGGGCCACCACGACTGGGTGATCGAGGCCGACGTGGACCTCGACGCCTCCGACGAGTCCGGCGAGCTGGTGCTGCGGACGACGGCGATGCGTCGCCTGGGCGGCTGATCTAGGCCGGAACGGGGTCGCGGCCGATGCGGGCGTCCAGGACCAGGGCGTGGAGGAGGGAGGCCGGGTCACGGACGCCGGCCGCCCACACGTTCCGGTATGCCTCGACCACGGCGTCGCCGGCGCGACGGGTGTCGCCGGCGTACAGCCCGATCGCGAGCCGCCAGGCGGCGGTGATGGTGCGGTCGTAGAACTCTGCGACCTCAGCCTGGACCGGGTCGGGCACGGGGGCGACGAGACGGAGCGGCGCCCGCCGAGTCCGAAGTGAATTCAACGTCATGTAGAAGTTCTACCCCAGATGTTCAACATTCATGTCGAAGAAATCGTCGGTCATGCTGAATCTGACCGCGACGGCTCTTCCTTGGTCTGGTCGCTGGGGGCCGTCGGTGGGCCGGCGAGCTGCTGACCACGGCCTGCAGGTGCGGGCTGTGACCACGAGCGCCGGCCCGACCCGTAGGGTGGCGCCATGTCCGACGTGAAGACCGTCCACAACGCCGAGGCGCACCGCTACGAGGGCTGGTGCGACGACGAGCTCGCCGGCTTCGCGGAGTACCAGTTGACCGACGAGCTCGTCGTGTTCACCCACACCGAGGTCGAGGACCGCTTCGAGGGTCGCGGCGTCGGCTCGGCGATCGCTCGGTTCGCCCTCGAGGACGTCCGCGAGGCCGGCACCCGCAAGGTGCTGCCGCTGTGCCCCTTCATCAAGGGCTGGATCCAGAAGCACCCCGAGTTCGTGCCGCTGGTCTACGGCGCCCCGAAGAGCACCGCGCGCGACTGACCCGCCGCCCGGAGCGGGCGTCGGCTGTCCACAGGACAGTGCACAGCCGGCCTGCTGCCTGTGCAACCAGCGCGGGCCGAGTGCACACGTCATCAACAGATTTCGTCCGGATCCGGGTGGGTGGGGGTACCGCCTTGTTGGTGTTCCGAACCCGGGCCTAGAGTCGCCCGCGAGTCGCCCACATGTCGCCGTGTCGACAAAGCAGGATGTAGGGGACCAACCACCACCGTGTCCGGGCCCACGCGCCCGGTCGGGCAGTCGAGGAGCGGCAGATGAGCGATGGCGTGAGGTTCTCAGGGTCCTTCGGCAGCAGCGCGTCCGAGATGCCCCCTCTGGTCCGTCCGCCTGTCCCGCCCGCCACCCCTTCCCCCACCTCCGGAGATGAGCACCGCGTGTCCGACCCCCTCCCGTTCGAGCGACCGGTGCAGCCCGCACAGGTCCTGACCGCCGAGCCCGTGATGGGCCCGACCGGCCGGCCGATGCCTGAGTTCCCCGAGCCGCGGCCGGTCTCCCAGCACGGCCACGCCCGGGTCATCTCGATGTGCAACCAGAAGGGTGGCGTCGGCAAGACCACGACGACGATCAACCTCGGTGCGTCGCTCGCGGAGTACGGCCGCAAGGTGCTGCTGGTCGACTTCGACCCGCAGGGCTCGCTTTCGGTCGGCCTGGGGCTGAACCCCCACGAGATGGACCTCACGGTCTACAACCTGCTGATGGAGCGCGACGTCTCCGTCGACGAGGTCATCGTGCCCTCGGGGGTCCCGGGCATGGACCTGTTGCCGTCCAACATCGACCTGTCGGCCGCCGAGGTGCAGCTGGTGCACGAGGTCGCCCGCGAGCAGACGCTGCAGCGGGTGCTCGCCCCGGCGATCGAGCACTACGACGTCATCCTCATCGACTGCCAGCCCTCGCTGGGCCTGCTGACGGTGAACGCGCTGACCGCCTCCGACGGCGTCATCGTGCCCCTGGAGTGCGAGTACTTCGCGCTGCGCGGCGTGGCGCTGCTCAAGACCACCATCGACAAGGTGCAGGAGAGGCTGAACCCTCGCCTGGAGATCGACGGCGTCCTCGGCACGATGTACGACGGCCGCACGCTGCACAGCCGTGAGGTCATGGAGCGGCTGGTCCAGGCGTGGGGCGACAAGGTCTTCCACACCGTCATCCGGCGCACGATCAAGTTCTCCGACTCCACCGTGGCCGGTGAGCCGATCACGACGTACGCCTCCAGCTCCACCGGAGCGGACTCCTACCGCCAGCTGGCGAGGGAGGTGCTGGCCCGTTGCCTCGACGGGTGAGCCTGCCGGCTGCTGACGACCTCTTCCGCCCGACGGTCAAGACCCCCGAGCCGTCGGCGGCGTCGTCGTCCGCTCCGGCACCGGCTCCGGGCCAGGCGGCTGAGTCGGCGGTGCGGGCCGTCCCGGACGAGCCCGAGCCGGCGGATCGCTCCGCGGAGCACACGGCGGAGCACGCGGCCGGGCCGCGGACCCGGGGCCGGGCGCCGCGCAAGCCCAGCGGGCGGGTCCGCCACGACGAGAAGATGACGGTCTACGTCACCTCCGACGAGCTGCTCGACCTCGAGCACGCCCGGCTCTCGCTGCGCCGCTCGCACGGGCTGGCCGTCGACCGTGGCCGGCTGGTCCGGGAGGCGGTCGCGCTGGTGCTGGCCGACTTCGAGGCCAACGGGGACGACAGCGTGCTGGTGCGGCGGCTGACCCAGGAATGACCCGCCCATGACGCAGCCCGCGCCGGACGTGGCCGAGGCCCCGGCCTCCGAGACCACCCCGGGGTTCGAGGTCCGGCTCGACAACTTCGAGGGCCCGTTCGACCTGCTGCTGAGCCTGATCAGCAAGCACAAGCTCGACATCACCGAGGTGGCGCTGTCCCAGGTCACCGACGAGTTCATCGCGCACGTGCGCGCTGCCGGACCGACCTGGGACCTCGAGCAGACGACGTCGTTCCTGCTCGTCGCCTCGACGCTGCTCGACCTGAAGGCCGCACGGCTGCTGCCGCAGGGCGACGTCGAGGACGAGGAGGACCTCGCGCTGCTGGAGGCCAGGGACCTGCTCTTCGCCCGGCTGCTCCAGTACAAGGCCTTCAAGCAGGTGGCGGCGGTCCTCGACGGCCGGCTGTCGGTCGAGTCGCGGCGTCACGCCAGGGCGGTGGGTCTCGAGGAGCGGTTCGCGACGCTGCTGCCCGAGGTGCTGATCGGCATCGGGCTCGAGCAGTTCGCTGCGCTCGCAGCGAAGGCGATGGAGCCGAAGCCGGTCCTCGAGGTGTCGCTGCACCACATCCACGCGCCCCAGGTCAGCGTCCGCGAGCAGGCAGCGCTGGTGGTGGAGCGGCTGCGCCGGTCCGGCACGATGACCTTCCGGTCCCTCTGCGGGGACTCCCCGGACACCCTGACCACCGTCGCGCGCTTCCTCTCGCTGCTCGAGCTGTTCCGCGAGGGGGCGGTCGCGTTCGACCAGGTGACGCCGCTCGGGGAGCTGACCGTGCGGTGGACCGGCAGCGAGGACGACGAGTTCGAGATCGACGAGTTCGAGGGTGTGCCCCCCGAGCCGGCCCAGGCCGGCCCGGGCGAGGACGCCGCCCCCGCCCAGGAGGAGACGACGTGAGTGAGACCGGCCAGGTCACCGAACCGGCCCAGCAGGAGACCCCCGACGCGGCCCCTGCGGAGGCCGCCGCGGAGGAGACGCTCGAGGTGCCGTTGGCGGCGCTCCGGCCGGCGCTGGAAGCGGTGCTGATGGTCGCCGACCAGCCGCTCGACGCCGTCGCGCTGGCGAGCGCGGTCGGCTACCCCGTCGCCGAGGTGGTGGTCGCCCTCGAGGGGCTGGCGGAGGAGTACACCGAGCAGGGGCGCGGCTTCGAGCTGCGCAACGTCGCGGGCGGCTGGCGGTTCTACACCCGGGAGGAGTACGCCGCCGTCGTCGAGGCGTTCGTCCTCGAGGGGCAGCAGGCGCGGCTGACCCAGGCGGCCCTGGAGACCCTGGCGGTCGTGGCCTACAAGCAGCCGGTGTCCCGCGCCCGGGTCTCCGCGATCCGAGGGGTCAACGTCGACGGCGTGATGCGCACTCTGCTGACCCGCGGCCTGGTCGAGGAGGCCGGCCAGGACGGGGAGACCGGCGCCAACCTGTACCGCACCACCGGCTACTTCCTCGAGCGGATCGGCATCGGCTCGCTCGACGAGCTGCCCGAGCTGGCGCCGTACCTCCCTGACATGGACGACCTCGAGGACGACCTCGAGGCGCTCGCCGGCGGTGGACCGGTCGACGAGCCGATCCCGCACCCGACGCCCGAACCCGGGCCCGGCGCCGAGCCCGACGGCGGGACGGAGCCCTCGTGACGTTGCAGACCGACGACGACGGGCTGATCCGGCTGCAGAAGCTGCTGGCGCAGTCGGGGGTGGCCTCGCGACGCAAGTGCGAGGAGCTGATGCTCGACGGCCAGGTCGAGGTGGACGGCGAGATCGTCACCCGGCTCGGCACCAAGGTGGACCCGACAACTGCCGTGATCAGGGTGTCCGGCAAGCGGCTGCCGCCGGTCTCGCCGCACGTCTACCTGGTGCTGAACAAGCCGCGTGGTGTCGTCTCGACGATGTCGGACCCCGAGGGGCGCCGCACGCTCTCGGACCTCGTCGCGGAGCGGCCGGAGCGGCTGTTCCACGTCGGCCGGCTCGACACCGACACCTCGGGGCTGATCCTGCTCACGAACGACGGCGACTTCGCGCACCGGATGGCGCACCCGTCGTACGAGGTCGACAAGACCTACGTCGCCGAGGTGGCCGGGGAGGTCACGAAGACGACCGTCAGGACGCTGCGCGAGGGCGTCACGCTCGAGGACGGGCCGGTCACGGTCTCCGAGGCGCGCATCATCAGCGTGTCCGGACGCGGTGACGGCGCGCGCTCGATCGTCGAGCTGGTGATCCACGAGGGGCGCAACCGCATCGTGCGCCGGCTGCTGGACCAGCTCGGGCATCCCGTACGCCGGCTCACCCGCACGGCCATCGGGCCGGTGCAGCTGCAGGGTCTCGGCTCGGGAGAGCTGCGCGAGCTGACCCTCGACGAGCTGGGCGTGCTGCTCGACAGCGCCCAGCTCTGACCGACGGCGCGGTCGAGTCGGCGCAAACGCCGCCCCAGATCGGCTCGAGTCGGCGCAAACGCTGCTCGAGTCGGCGCAGAGAGACGACGAGCTTGCGCCGACTCGACCTGCTTTTCCGCCGAGCTTGCGCCGACTCGACCTGCTTTTGTGACGAGCTTGCGCCGACTCGACCTGCTTTTGTGACGAGCTTGCGCCGACTCGACGTCTCACTGGCCCACGGGGTGGGCGGCCGGGGGAGGCACGAGCAGTCTCGTTAGCCTTGGGCCGGCAGTGGATCCGAGGGTTGGAGGAGACGTGGCAGTGCGAGCGGTGCGGGGCGCGACCCAGCTCGAGGAGGACTCGCGCGACCACATGCTCGAGCGGGTCGCCGAGATGGTGACCGACGTGATGGACTCCAACGGTCTCGAGGTCGACGACTTCATCTCGGTCATCTTCACCGCCACCTCCGACCTGGTCGCCGAGTTCCCGGCGTACGCCGCTCGCCGCCTGGGTTTCGGTGACGTGCCGCTGCTGTGCGCCCGCGAGCTCGAGATCGAGGGCTCGATGCCCCGGGTGGTCCGGATGATGGCGCACGTGGACACCGACCTGCCGCGCGCCGACATCACGCACGTCTACCTGCACGGCGCCGCGGCGCTGCGCCGGGACCTGACCCGCGTGCGCGCGGTGCCCGACGATGAGTGAGCCGGGAGCCCAACTGAGCGGGCCGGTGCTCGTCGTGGGCGCCGGGCTCCTCGGCACCTCCATCGGACTGGCGCTGCGCAGGCACGGGATCGAGGTCTGGCTGGGCGACGTCAACGGCGAGCATGTCCGCACGGCGTCGGGGCTCGGCGCAGGCGTGGTCGAGCCGGAGGGCGCCGAGCCGGCCCTGGTCGTGGTCTGCGTGCCGCCCGACCTGCTCGGGGAGCAGATCGCCCGGGCCCTCGCCGAGCACCCCGACGCCGTGGTGACAGACGTGGGCAGCGTGAAGGGCGAGCCGCTGGCCCGCCTGCAGGAGAGGGGAGCGACCGGGCTCGAGCGGTACGTCGGGTCGCACCCGATGGCCGGCTCGGAGCGCTCGGGCCCGTTGGCGGCGTCGGCCTCCCTCTTCGACGGGCGCCCGTGGGCCGTCACCCCGCACGCCGGTGCCGACCCCGCGGCCACCGCCACGGTGGTCGCCCTGGCGGAGCGCTGCGGTGCCACCGCGCTGACGATGGCGCCCGACGAGCACGACCTGGCCGTGGCCAGGACCTCGCACGTGCCCCACCTGCTCGCGGTCCTCGTCGCCGGCCGGCTCGCCGACGCTCCGGCCGACCACCTCGCCCTCTCCGGGCAGGGCGTCCGGGACGTGACCCGCATCGCGGCCGGCGACCCGGCCCTGTGGCAGCAGATCGTGACCGGCAACGCCGAGGCGGTGCTCGGCCTGCTGGGCGAGGTGCGCGGACAGCTGGAGCTGCTCATCGACGCGGTCACGCGGCGCTCGCGGCAGGATCTCGCGGCCCTGCTGGACCGCGGGGTCGAGGGAACCCGGGCCATCCCGGGCAAGCACGGCGGTCCGACAAGGCCGATGCGCTCGGTGTTCGTGTCCGTGCCCGACCACCCCGGCGAGCTCGCGCGGCTGTTCGCCGACGCCGGCGCGAGCGAGGTCAACATCGAGGACATCCACATCGACCACGACCCCGGGCGTCCGGTCGGTCTCGTGGAGCTGCTGGTCGAGGAGGCGAGCGCGGAGCACCTGCTGGCCTCTCTGGAATCCCGCGGATGGGTGACCCACCGGTAGGCTGCGGGCTGCACTTTCCGCAGTCGTCGACCCGAAGGCAGGCTCTCCGTGTCCAGCAGCGCCCCCACTCCCGGGCACCCCACCGCGGGCCCGGTCGTCGCCATCGACGGACCGTCGGGGTCGGGCAAGTCGAGCACCTCCCGCGGGGTCGCCAGCCGGCTGGGCCTGAGCTACCTCGACACGGGGGCGATGTTCCGGGCGATGACCTGGTGGATGCTGCACGCGGGCGTGGACGTCCACGACCCGGCGGCCGTGGCGGCCCGGGTGGCCGAGCCGGAGATCGTGTCCGGCACCGACCCGCTCGCGCCCACCATCACCGTCGACGGCACTGACGTCGCGACCGCCATCCGGGGCGAGGATGTGACCGGTGCGGTCTCACCGGTCAGCGCCGTGCCCGAGGTCCGCGCGCGGCTGCTCCAGCTGCAGCGCGCCGTGATCGCTGCCGCGCCGGGCGGCATCGTCGTGGAGGGCCGCGACATCGGCTCCGTGGTCGCCCCGGACGCCCCGGTCAAGGTCTACCTCACCGCCGACCCCGCCGCCCGGGCCGCCCGCCGCGCGGCGGAGGAGGGCGGCTCCGACGTGACCGCCACCCAGGAGTCCCTGCTGGCCCGGGACAGGATCGACTCGGGCCGGGCCACGGCCCCGCTGGTGATGGCCGACGGGGCGGTGCACATCGACACCACGCCGTACACGCTCGACGAGGTGATCGGTCTCGTGGTCGCGCTCGTGGAGGCGGTGGAGGCGCCCGCGTGACGCCCGCGTCGTCCCGGACCTCCCACCTCGACCCGCCGCGCAGCGACCGGTCGCGCCACCCGGTCCGCCTGTTCCTGTACTCGCCGCTGCGCCCGCTGGCGCGCGCGGTGATCCGCCGCCGCTTCGCAGTGCGCCTGCACCGCGTCGAGGAGGTGCCGGCCACGGGGCCGGTGATCTTCGCCAGCAACCACATCGGCGTGGCCGACGGGCCGCTGCTCGCGATCTTCGCGCCCAGGCCGGTGCACGCCCTGACCAAGGTCGAGATGTTCCGAGGCCGGCTCGGACGCTTCCTGCACGCCTCGGGCCAGATCCCGCTGGACCGCTTCCACGCCGACCCGGCGGCGGTGCGGACCTGCCTGCGGGTGCTGCGCGACGGGCGCGCCGTCGGGATCTTCCCGGAGGGCCGCCGCGGCGGCGGTGACCTCGCGCGCTTCCACCGCGGCGCGGCGTACTTCGCGCTCGCCTCGGGGGCCCCTGTCGTGCCGGTCACGATGCTCGGCACCCGCGAGGCCGGCGGGCACACCGACTCGCTGCCGGCCCGCGGGGGAGTGGTCGACATCGTCTTCGGGTCGCCGTACCACCTCGAGGCGGTCGCCTGGCCGCGCACGAAGGAACAAGTCGAGCGCACCTCGGTGTTGCTACGGGAGCACATGCTGGTCCACCTGGACCGTGCGCGCGCGTCGACCGGCCGTGAGCTGCCGGGTCCGCTGCCCGCCGCAGAAGTCGAACCCGACCCCGCCACCGGGGTCGCTGAGCAAGGAGCACCATGACCGACGGTCCCGACCTGTCCACCGCCGCTGAGGCGTCCTCCGACTCGGGGACACAGCCCGAAGCGCTGGGCCCGGTCCCCGTGCTCGCCGTCGTCGGCCGCCCCAACGTGGGCAAGTCGACGCTGGTCAACCGGATCATCGGCCGCCGCGAGGCGGTCGTCGAGGACGTCCCGGGCGTCACCCGTGACCGGGTGTCCTACGACGCCAACTGGAACGGCCGCGCCTTCACTGTCGTCGACACCGGCGGCTGGGACCCCGACGCCCGCGGTCTGGCGGAGCGGATCAAGGCGCAGGCGGAGATCGCGGTCGGCCTGGCCGACGCGGTGCTGTTCGTGGTCGACGCCACGGTCGGCATCACCGACGCCGACGAGGCCGTCGTCAAGATCCTGCGGGCCTCGAAGAAGCCGGTGGTTCTCGCGGCGAACAAGGTCGACGACCAGCGCACCGAGGCCGAGGCCTGGGGCCTGTGGAACCTCGGCCTGGGCGAGCCGTACCCGGTCTCCGGCCTGCACGGCCGCGGCTCGGGCGACATGCTCGACGCCGTGCTGGCCGCGCTGCCCGAGCCGCCGCCCGAGCGGGACGCCGAGGTGGGTGGGCCGCGCCGGATCGCGATCGTGGGCAAGCCGAACGTCGGCAAGTCCTCCCTGCTGAACAAGCTCGCGCGGGAGGATCGCGTGGTCGTCGACAACGTCGCCGGCACCACGGTCGACCCGGTCGACGAGCTGATCGAGCTCGGGGGCCGGACCTGGCGCTTCATCGACACCGCCGGTATCCGCAAGCGGGTCAAGGAGGCCTCCGGCCACGAGTACTACGCCTCGCTGCGGACCTCCACCGCGATCGATCGCGCCGAGGTGGCCGTCCTGGTCATCGACGGAGGCCAGACCATCTCCGAGCAGGACCTGCGGATCATCCAGACCATCCGCGAGGCCGGACGTGCGCTGGTGATCGCGTTCAACAAGTGGGACCTCGTCGACGAGGAGCGCCGCTACTACCTCGAGCGCGAGATCGAGCGCGAGCTCGTCCAGGTGCAGTGGGCGCCCCGGATCAACATCACCGCCCGCACCGGCTGGCACGTCGACCGGCTGGTCCCCGCGCTGGACAAGGCCTTGGAAGGCTGGGAGACGCGCATCTCCACCGGGTCGCTCAACGCCTTCCTGGGGCGGCTCGTCGCCGAGCACCCGCACCCGGTCCGGGGTGGCAAGCAGCCCAAGATCATGTTCGGCACCCAGACCTCGGTCGCACCGCCGACGTTCGTGCTCTTCACCAGCGGCAAGCTCGACGCGTCGTACGAACGCTTCATCGAGCGTCGCCTGCGCGAGGAGTTCGGCTTCGTGGGCACGCCCATCGTGCTGAACCAGCGGCCGCGGGAGAAGCGCAAGCGCTGACCTCCCCAACGCTGGGGAGGACGTCGGGTCCCGGACGGAGGATCGTTCGGGGGCAGGGACGGCGTGAGCCATCGCGCCGTGCCTGATCTGATGGTCTCGACCGGGGGGACGAGGGGATGCACGCACGACTGAGGGCCTTGGGCATCACGTCAGCGGGAGCCGTGGGAGCGACCGCCGGCTTCCTGTGGTTCGGCAGCGATCCGCTGGCCGGGCTCAGCGTGGCGCTGCTCGGCGCCGGGGCGCTCGGCTGGGGTGCGCACCGGTTGGTCTTCGACCGCTGATCGGGCGCCTACGCGACCGCTAGGGTGAGCCCGTGCGACTGCTCGGAGTCCTCGCCGCGACCCTGCTGGTCTCGGCCTCGCTGACCGCCTCGGCCGCCACGACGGATCCCGTCGTCCGACCGCTCGCGGGCACCTCCTGCCGTGTGTTCCCCGCCGACAACTACTGGCACGCCGACGTCAGCCGGTTGCCGGTGCACGCGCGCAGCCGTCAGTGGCTCTCGCACATGTCGACCGAGCGCGAGTTGCACCCCGACTTCGGCCCGTCGTACGGCGACGGGCCGGGCTACGGCATCCCGGTGACGGTCGTCGGGCACGCGCACCGCCGGGCGCACGTGCGGTTCCGGTACGCCGCGGAGAGCGACCGGGGCCGCTACCCGCTGGGCCGCGACACGCGGATCGAGGGTGGCAGGAGCTCGGCGGGGGACAAGCACGCCGTGGTCGTGGACCGGGGGAGCTGCCGGCTCTACGAGACCTGGGACACCCGGGTTCGGGACGGGCGGTGGCGGGCCGGGTCGGGCGCGGTGTGGTCCCTGGCCAGCAACGACCTGCGGCCCGACGGCTGGACCTCCGCGGACGCCGCCGGCCTGCCGATCCTCCCGGGGCTGCTGCGCTGGAACGAGGTGAAGGCGCGCGACGTGGACCACGCGATCCGGTTCACCACCGATGTCACCAGCCGGCACCACCTCTGGCCGGCCCGGCACGACGCCGGCTCGACGGACCGCCGGGCCTACCCGCCCATGGGCGCGCGCTTCCGGTTGAAGCCGGGCTTCTCCGCCCGCGGCTTCTCGGCCGGGGCGCGGGCCGTGATCCGCGCGATGAAGACCTACGGACTCGTCCTCGCCGACAACGGTTCGCCGTGGTACTTCCAGGGCGAGCGGAACCGGCACTGGCCGGACCGGCTGGTCGCCGACCTCAAGCGGATCCCGGCGTCGGCGTTCGTGGCCGTGGACACCTCGGGGTTGAGGGTGGGGCACGACAGCGCGCAGGTGCGCTGAGCCCCGCTGCGCCGAGACGTGCCGTCATCAGAATTGGGGATGCCTTCGTCGTCGGCCTGCTCGGGCGGGAACGCTCGCGACACCGTGATCTACGGGGTCGAAGCTGAGCGAGCTTTGCTCCCGCCGGCATCGCTGGTCGCGATGCGCACACCGTCGGAGCAGTTCCCATGTGGGGGTTTCCATGAGTCAACTTCAGGCGCGGACCCGCCGTCTGGACACCGAACGCCTCTTCCTGGTCCCGGTCCTGGTCCTGCTGCTGATGATCTGCATCGGTGACCTGTGGGACCGCTGGCCCTCGGACTTGTCCGAGGCGTCAACGAGCCTGAGTGTCGTCCACAAGCTGCTGAGGGTCTGCTTCTACGTCTTGATGATCTCGCTGTTGCTCACCCGACGGCCCAGCAAGGCGTCGATCGGCTCGCGACGTGCGGTATGGGCTGCCTACGTCGGCACGTTCACCCCTTTCCTGCTCCTGGCCGGCGGTCAGACAGTGACCAGCGAGGGAATGATGGCGATCGCCATCCTGCTGATCACGTCGGGGCTCGCCTTCTCCGTGTACTCACTGGCCTACCTTGGGCGCAGCTTCGGGGTCGTGCCCCATGCCCGCAAGCTCGTACGCAGCGGGCCCTACCGATGGGTGCGGCATCCGCTGTACGTGGGTGAGTTCATCAGCTTCGCCGGGGCCGTCCTGGCGGTGCTGAACCTCTACACGGCGCTGGTGTTCGTCTTCTTCGTGATGGTGCAGGCCTATCGCGCCAACCAGGAGGAGCGGGTGCTCAGAGGGGCGTTCCCGGAGTACGAGTCCTACGTGGCGCAGGCGGGCAGGTTCACGCCCCGGCTGACGACAGCGTTGCGCGCGTAGCTGCTCCAGCGCCTGGCTTGAGTCCGTAGGAAGTCGGGGCGCACGCGATTGCCCACGGCGCCATGGTCACCGATACGCGGTGAGCGGCGAAGGTTGACAGTCGCCGTCGACGAACGCTGCCCCGCCGCCGAGTGTGCTGCTGACCTGGGCTGCGTCCAGCACCCGGTACGGCGCCGCCGAGGAAGCGGCTCGTTGCTGGAGCGCCCCGATGGGGACGAGCCCGTGAGAGGCGACGACCAGGAGGTTGCCGAACCTGCGCCCCCGAAGTGTGGCCGGCTCTGCACTCACCATCAGCTCCGGGAACACCAACCGGAGCCCGGCGACCACGCGCCGGGTCCAGGCGAACGGGGCGCGGTCGGTGAGGTTGAGCAGGAACCAGCCGCTGCTGGTCAGTGCCCGGGACACCGACTCGATGTACTCAAGCGTGACCAGCTCCGCCGGGACGCGGGCACCGTCGAACGCATCCAGGATCACCACGTCAGTAGAGTTCTCACGAAGTTGAGCGGTGCCCACGCGCCCGTCGACGGGACGGACCTTGATCCCGCTGCGTCGGGGGAGCGGGAGCTCGCTGCGAACCAGCTCGGTCAGGGCGACTGCGGGTTCGAGCACGATCTGGTGCGACCGGGGTCGAGTCGCGGCGACGTACCGAGGAAGCGTCATCGCCGCACCGCCTACGTGGAGGATTCGCAGCGGCTCACCGGCCGGCTGCCACGCGTCCAGCACGTCGCCGATCCTGCGCACGTAGTCGAACTCGAGCCTGGTCGGGTCGTCGAGGTCGACGTGGGACTGGTCGGCACCGTCGACGCGGAGCACGTAGGCGTTCGGCCGTTCGGTCGGCACGATCTCCATGCCGTGAGGATCTCACGCCGCCTCGACCTACCGACGGAGAGTTCGGCCGTGCCCTCGAGCCCGAGATGTGGGGAGCGGCCGCCTGCGACGGGTCCCCTGGTCGCTCCGTCCGTGCCGGTCGCGCGTCGGACTCGTGCGCCGCGGGACGGTGTCCATCCCTTCGACCTCCGCTGGGGCGACCTACGGGAATCCCGCGAGTCCCTGAAGGAAGAGTCCGTTCACCTCGATGCCGAGCAGGGCAGCGCTGAAGGCAGCGACAGCGGCGATCAGGGCTGCGAGGAGCGCGTACTCGACCGAGCTTGCGCCCCGCTCGTTCCTGGTGGCGGGTGAGGTCGTGGGCGTGCTTGGCGGCGTCGCTCGAGTCAAGGGGGACATCGACGGTCTCCTCTGCTGTCAGGAGGGGATGGAGCTGAGAAGCGAAGGGCCGGTGCCGCTCGATGGCGGCACCGGCCCTTCGGTCGTGCTGGACTTTGTCAGCCAGCGGCGTTGATCGCGGTGAGCACGGCCTGGAACTTGCCGTCCAGAGCGGTGCCAAGGAGCCCGACGGTGGTCACGATGACGGCGGCGATCAGGGCGACCATCAGGCCGTACTCGACCGCGGTGGCGCCGCGCTCGTCGCGGCGCGCCTTGAGGTCGCCGATGAACATCAGGGCCATGAGCTGGATCTTGTCGAACATTGGAAGTCCCCTTCGGAATGTCGGTGAATTACTCGTTTTGGCGGCGGTTACCTGCCCCCGTTTGGAGCTTGGTCTGGTGAATAGTCTTGCGCCGCATTTTGCCCCCCGAATCGGGTACTCGGTTGGCGGCCGATGGTCATTTCGGGCTATACGGGACATGCCAGAAGTCCCATGTCCCGGGGTTGGCTTTCCGTAGCTGTCCGTGTTTGGCGGGACAGAAGCCGAATTCGAAAGGTCGACTCAGGCGCGCCGAAGGGGCCGGTGCCACGTCCCTGACATGGCTCCGGCCCCTCGAGGCTTGCGTGCTGCTTGATCAGCCCGCGGCGTTGATGGCGGTGAGCACCGCCTGGAACTTGGTGTTGATGGCGGTGCCGAGGAGGCCGACGGTGGTCACGATGACCGCAGCGATCAGGGCGACCATCAGGCCGTACTCCACCGCGGTCGCGCCACGCTCGTTGCGCTCCTCGAACTGGGTCTTGAGGAAGTAGATGAACTTCAGGGTCGAGATCTGCATCTGGTCGATCATTGGTATTCCCCTTTGGAATCGAATGAAGCTGGTGATGAATTCCGAGCCCCCCCATTGGAACCCGTCTGGAGATAATTCTGCTTTTCTCTGCGTCAACGGGGATCGGTTCCTCGGCTCCCACTTCATAGTCATTTCGGGCCATGTTCGGAGGTGGATCATGACCAGGCGTGAAGGACCTTCGGCGGGGCCCCGCCCTCTGCGTCCCGGTGGGGCGTGGGACCCGCCGAACCTCAGGCCGTCCCGAGGCAGGTCGGGGGCACGACGTCGCGTTCAGGCGATGAGCCCCTGTGATGGCGGGGGACCGCGACGACCGTCTCGGGGACCACCTGTCGCTGGGCCGGCCCCGCCACGCAGTCGCGGACTCGTGATCCACCTCGCCGACGAGGTCGTGGGCAAACCGCCACGCTGACCTCGACCGTCCGGGGGATGGGAGCTACCTGTCCATGCCGACCGGGTGTGCGCCCGGTGCCCTTGGGGAGTCTGGTTGAGGGTGCCAAGCGCGTCGAGACGATCGACCTGACGGGGCTCCCTGTGGGTGCGAGTTCCGGCCCCAGCCACGAGAAGGGGGTGACCGAACGGATGTTGGAGCACCCCACGAGCCAGGCCGTCACCTGGCGGGTCGCGCCGGCTGTCGTGGACCGTGCTGTCACCGCGCTGCTGCCCACGGACGCCCGGGGACGGTCCTGACGCCCATGAAGTCGTTTGAGAAACACCATCACCACGGCGACCGGGTGGCACAAACCGTGGTGCCGTTCACCGATCTTGAACCTCATGGAGGACCAGCAGGCGCAGCAGTCGCTCACGGGTGAGGCGAAGGTCGTCACGCTCTGCGGCTCGACCAAGTTCGAGGCTGAGTTCGCGGGAGTCAACCAGCGGCTCATGATGGAAGGTTGCGTTGCGATCAGCCTCGGAATGTTCAGCCTCTCCCATCTGCGGGACTACGACTGGACAGCAGACGGGTCGGACCTGAAGGGGCGTCTCGACAGTGTGCACTTCCAGAAGATTCGCATGGCTGACGAGGTGTACGTCGTAGATCCCGGCGGCTACCTGGGCGAGTCGACCCGCCGGGAGATTGCCTACGCGGAGTCGCTGGGCAAGCCGGTTCGGTACCTGAGTCGCGAGCGCCTCGCTCGAACAGGAGACGTCCCCGGACAGTGACTCCGACCGAGCGGGTCGCTCAGCGGCAGATGGCGCTTCGATCTCACTGGAGATCCCGGGCGCCAGTCGACCGGGGTCGTTCGCACTGCAAGCCGTGTCACTCGGTGCGGCACGGCCTGCAGTTCGGGAGGCAGCGGGGCGCGCTCACGACGGGAACCCGCGGCTCGTGAGGCCGCGGCCTGGTCAGCCCGCTGCGGACAGGTTCTCGAGGAGGAGGCCGCGGCGCATGGCAGTGACCAACGCCTGGGCGCGGTTGCTGGCGCCGAGCTTCTCGTAGAGGTGCGTGATGTGGCTCTTGACGGTGGACTCGCTCAGGTACAAGCGGTGCGCGATGTCGGCTGCCTTGAGGCCGTCGGCGAGGAGCTCGAGGATCTCCTGCTCACGGGGGGACAGGCGCTCCGCTGCGGTCGACGCACGTCGCATCACCGCTCCGGTCAGCCCGCTGCAGAGGAAGCTCCGCGGGGCCTTGGCGGCGTGGGCGGCTGCACCGACCACCTCGCTGCCGCGAGCCTCCTTGTTGAGGAACGCCGACGCGCCGGCCTCCATGGCCGCGAAGATCTGGGCGTCGCCGCTGTGCATGGTGAGCATGACCAGGCCGACCTCGGCGCTGTCCGCACGGATCGCTCGCACGATGTCGAGTCCCGTGCCGTCCGGCAGCTGGAGGTCGGTCACGACGACGTCGGGTCGCAGGGATCGCCACGCTCCGAGGGCATCCGAGACGCTGGCGGCCTGCCCGACGACATCCATCGATCCGTCGCGCTCGAAGGCGCGAGCGAGGCCCTGTCGGATCAGCTCGTGGTCATCGACGAGCAAGACGTTGGTCATGACGGGTGGCTCCCTTCGTGGTGGTGACGGTCGGGCGTGAACGGAGTGTCACGACCGTCCCGCCGTCGTGGCGTGCGTCGACCGTGAGGTCGGCGTTGATGCGCTCGGCGCGCTCGCGCATCGTGTGCAGGCCGTAGTGCCCGGCACGGGGTGTTGCCCCGCCGACGCCGTCGTCCTCGACGACCAGTCGCACGTCGTTGCCGTCGACGGTGAGACTGACCCAGACGTTCAGGGCCCGGGCGTGCTTGTGCACGTTGCCGATCGCCTCCTGCGCGATGCGCAGCACCTCGCTCTCGGCGCGGCGTGCGAGTCGCGCTCCGCGCTCGTCGAGGGTGAGGTGCACGCGCAACTCGCTGTGGCTGCTCAGCTCGTGGACGTACTCCGACAGGGCGCCGGACACGCCGCCGCCAGGGTCCACGTCGTGGCGGAGGTCGAAGACGGAGAACCGGAGCTCGTTGATGATCCGGGTGACCTCACCCCGGAGTGCCTCTGCCCCTTGGCGGGTCTCGGGGTCCTGGCTCAGCGCTGCGAGGTCGTCGGCCAGGTAGCCGAGGGACACGACCCGCTGAGCGACCCCGTCGTGGATGTCGCGGGCCAGACGGCTCCGCTCCTCGGAGGTGGCGAGCGCACGGACATCGTCGACAAGCAGTGCGGTCTCGAGACGGATCGCGTGCTCGTCGAGCTGACTCTGCAGGGCTTCGAGCTGCGCTGGGGCGAGAACGGTCGACCGACCCAGTACGACGGCGCCGAACACGTGCTGGCCCACTCGAAGAGGGAGAGCGACAACTCCGTCGCGGTGCAGACGCTGCCCGTAGAACACGCAGAGCCTGGCAGCGTCCTCGTCGCTGGTGGTGAGGTGTCCCTGCACCGCCACGACCTCGAGCCTGTCGCCGCGACCGGGGACCAGGACCGCCGCCCGGTCGGTGTCGAGCGTGTTCCGGACAACGGAGAGGACGGCGCGTGCCTGGGTGGGTACGTCGAGTGCCACGGGCAGCTCGCGCACCAGTGTGTGCAGCTGTCCGACGAGCCGGTGTGCCGCGGCGTACGGCGCCTGGGACGTCTCCAACCGGCGTAGGGAACGTGTCTGGGTTGCGGCCAGCAGGCCGGCTCCGAGCCCGACCACGAGCCATGGCAGGGCCAGGCTCATCCGGTTCCAGGCCTGGCCCGGGGGTTGCACGGTGATGACGGCGGCGGCCAGGGTGAGCCCGCTGGCGAGCGAGGTGTTCGTCGTGGCGATCCGGCCGTGGTTGATCCCTGTCACCACGGCAGGAATGGCGACGCAGACCAGCAACGGCTCGACGGACTGATCGGCGCTGCCGACCAGGAGGCTGACCATGATCCCTTCGGCGATCGAGATCCACGGAGTCCGACCGCGGGTGACGTGGAGCTCCGCCGCGCAGCTGGCGGCGCCGACGATGGTCAGCCCCAGCAGCACCACAGCGGCCGAGTCGAGCAAGCCGGCGTCGAGCACCTGCCCGGTGGCGAGGGCAAGGGCGAACGCGCGGACCGCGGTGGTGAGCCGCCAGGACTGGGAGGACCGCGGCGCCGCGGGCCCTGGGGATGGCGAGCGGCCCGGGTGTCGCTGGGGCAGTGCGAGGGTGCTCATTTGGCGAACACGTTCACCATGCGGATGGCTGCCGGCCCGATGACGACGATGAAGAGGCAGGGCAGGATGAACATGATCAGCGGGAACATGATCTTGACGGGCACCTTCTGTGCCTTCTCCTCGGCCCGCTGCCGACGCTTCACCCGCATCTCGTGACTCTGGATGCGGAGCACCCGGCCGATGGGGATGCCGAGCTGGTCGGCCTGCACCATGGCGAGGCAGAAGGACTTGAACTCCGCCAGTGTGGTTCTCTCGGACATCGCTCGCATGGCCTCCATGCGACCGACGCCGAGCTGCATCTCCTGGAGCAGGCGCGAGAACTCCTGGGCCAGCGGGCCTTCGGTGTTGCGGGCCACCCGCATCACGGCCGCGTCGAAACCGAGGCCGGCCTCGACCGAGATCGTCAGCAGGTCGAGGGCGTCCGGCAGCGCCCGCTGCATCAGCTTCTCCCGCTTCTGGCCCGCGTTGAACAGCAGGATGTTGGGCAGGACGTAGCCGAAGGCACCCAAGGCCGCGGGGATCACCAGCATCCGAAGGAGCGAGCCGCTGCCGATGACGTACAGCTCGGAGATCCCGGCGAGGACCATCATCGCCAGTACCTTGAGCCCGATGATCCGGTTCACCGTCCACGCCGGAGGGTTTCCGGCGATGTCGAGCCGGTGCTGGATCCGCTCGGCGGTCCCTGCCCTGGCCAGCCGGTGGCCGACTCCGATCAGCCGCTCCCCGAGCGGCGCGATGACGCGCTCGGTGAACGGCCGCTCGAGCTCGGTGCGGAGTGTGTCCGGAGCCGAGGTGATCGCTTGGATGGCGGCGAGCGAACGGGCCACGCCGCGACGTTCGGTGGTGACGACGCCGACCAGGGAGAGGGAGAGGGTGATGCCGGCGCAGACCAGCAGCCCTCCGGCCAGCAGGATGATCGTGGGAGACATCTCAGACCTCGACCTTCACGAGTCGTGACATGAACCAGGCGCCCATGGTCAGGAACAGCACGGCGGCGCCGAGCATGAGTCCGCCGACGAGGGTCGTGTAGAGCACCCGCACGTAGTCCGGGTTGGCGAACATCATGTAGAGGAACATGGCCACCGGGAGCCCGCCCAGGACCCATGCGGAGAGACGTCCTTCGGCGGTCAGCGACTTGACCTGCCGTCGGAGGTACTCCCGCTCGCGCAGGGTGTCAGCCACGGTGTTGAGGATCTCGGACAGGTTGCCGCCCACCTCGCGCTGGATGCGGATCGCCATCACCACCCAGCCGAAGTCCTCGCTCTCCATCCGCTCGGCGACGCCTTCGAGCGTCTCCTCCAGGCCGATCCCGAGCCGGTGCTCGACCAAGGCGCGGCGGAGCTCGCCGGCCATGGGCTCGTGGCCCTCCTGAACGACCGTGTCCACGGCCTGAGCCATCGAGAGGCCGGCCGAGAGGCCGCCGGACATGAGCGTGAGGGTCTCCGGCAGCTGCGCCCCGAAGGCCGCCAGGCGGCGGCTGTGCTTGAACTTGAGGTACATCGCGGGGAGCAGCGCACCGAAGAGCAGTGCGACCACCGCCGCCGCCCCTCCGCCGATCACGAACCCCAGCAGACCCGACGCCACGGTGATCCCGGCGTGGAGCAGGATCCACTCGGCCGCGGTGAAGGAGATACCGGCGGCGTTGAGCCGTTGGGAGAGGCGGGTCTCGAAGTCACCCTTGACGAAGTTCCCGGTCAGGGCGACGGCCGACTCCTTCAGGCTTGCCGGTCCGGCACTCGGAGCGGTCTCGCCGAGATAGGCGCCGATCCGCTTCTGGGAATCCGACTGCCCACGCGATCCGATGAGGACGACAGCCAGGATCGCCGCGAGCCCGACCCCCAGCGCGGCTGCGCCGGCGAGCATGGCCCCCTTCCCCACGAGTGCATGTCCCGGCTCCACGACGGTGGGGCCACCAGCGTCGACCTTGCCGAGGGACACGAACGCCGAGTCGTCGTAGGTCGTGCCGCCGGCGCCCAGGGAGACCGCGAGCTCCACGTCGTCCGCGGCACCCGCGGGGCGTGGAAAGCGGACGAGCAGCTGATGGGCCAGGGAGTCCGCCTCGGCCGTGAAGACCGAGCGGAGGGCGTCAGGATCGGCCGCGTCGATGAGGTGTCCATCGCTGGCCGACGACAACTTCGCGACGAGGGCCCGGTCTCGAGAGCTCTGGTCGAGGGCGACCACGTCCACCGAGGTGCCGTGCACCTTGGAGGCGGACGCAGCCTGCTGGAGGGAGCTGTCGCTGCCGGTGTCGCGGCCGTCGCTGAGCAGGAGGACGCTGCGGGCCCCTTCCTCCCCGGCCAGGTTCATGGCCTGCACCACAGCGTCGTACATGTGCGTGCCGTGGGTGAGCTTGATGTCATCGATGGCGGCGGCGACGGACTCGCGGTCGGTCGTGGGAGCGATGACGTCGTGGACCTTGTCGGAGAAGGTCAGCAGCCCGATCCTGACGTCCGGCGGTGCCGAATCGAGGAAGGCCTTCGCCGCAGCCTTGGCCGCGGTGATGCGTGCCCCGCTCATGCTGTCACTCGCGTCCAGGGTCAGCACGGTCGTCCGGGTGACCTGGCCGGCCTTCACGCTCTCGGCCGTCGCGTCGACCGGCTTCCCGTCCACCTGGACGTCGATGCTCGCAAGGTCAGGTGTGGTGCCGGTCGGCAGGTCCACATCGAGGAGCACCGAGACAGTGCCGTCATCCGTGGTCTCGGTGTGCCCGACAGCGATACCCGAGTCGGCCTGGGCGGGCGCCGTGACCAGGCCCAGGGCCAGCACGGCAGCGGCCGCGGCCCCACGGATCAGGACTCGAGCGGTCATCGGAGCGCTCCTGCTGGTGCGAACAGCGTGGGGTCGACACGAACGTTGTGGTCCGCCAGGCGCTCCAGGAAGCGGGGTCGCAGCCCGGTGGCCCGGAGGTGGCCGAGCGCGCGCCCGTTCTCGTCGTACCCCGCCTGGTAGTCGAACAGGAAGACGTCCTGGAGGGTGACGATGTCGCCCTCCATGCCGACGACCTCGGTGATCGCGGTGAGGCGGCGGGTGCCGTCCTTGAGCCGCGTCTGCTGGATGATCAGGTCGATCGCGCTCGACGACTGCTCCCGGATCGCGCGGACCGGAAGGTCCATCCCGGCCATCATCACCATCGTCTCGACGCGCGCGAGCGCGTCGCGCGGGGTGTTGGCGTGCACTGTCGACAGCGAACCGTCGTGGCCGGTGTTCATCGCCTGCAGCATGTCCAGGGCCGCAGCATCCCGGATCTCTCCGACGACGATGCGGTCGGGCCGCATGCGAAGCGAGTTGCGCACCAGGTCGCGGATGGTGACCGCGCCCTTGCCCTCGATGTTGGCCGGACGGGACTCGAGCCGGAGCACGTGCTCCTGGTGGAGCCGCAGCTCGGCGGCGTCCTCGATGGTGACGATCCGCTCGTCGGCCGGGATGAACGACGAGAGCACGTTGAGCGTCGTGGTCTTGCCGGCGCCGGTGCCGCCGGAGACCAGGATGTTGAGACGTCCCCGCACGCATGCGGCCAGCAGGTCGGCCGCGGGCCGGGTGAGCGTGTCGAAGGAGATCAGGTCCTCGACGGTGTACGGGTCCTCGGAGAACTTCCGGATCGTCAGCTTCGACCCGTCGAGCGCCAGCGGCGGGATGATCGCGTTGACGCGACTGCCGTCGGGGAGCCGTGCGTCGACCATGGGGCTGGTCTCGTCGACGCGGCGACCGATCTTGCCGACGATCTTGTCGATCGTGCGGCGCAGGTGTGCCTCGTCCGCAAAGGCGACGTCCACCCGCGAGAGTCGGCCGCCACGCTCGACGAAGATGTCCTGAGCACTGTTGACCATGACCTCGTTGAGCTCGGGGTCGCGCAGCAGCGGCTCGAGGGGGCCGTACCCGAGGATGTCGTCGGAGATCTCCTGGATGACCCGAGTGCGGTCCGCACCGGACATCGGCTGGCTCGTCCCGGCCACCGCCGTCAGGAGCGCCGCCCGGACCTGCTGCTCGAGCTCGGTCTGGGTCATGTTGACGTCGTACAGCTGCGGTCCGAGCGTGCTCACGAGCTGCGCGTGGACGGCGCGCTTCAGGTCCGCGAAGGGGTCTTTGGTGACCACCCTGGTTCGTGGTGTCGCGCTGGACGACCGGTGCTCGGGCTCACCGCCCGCGGGAACGGCGGCCAGGGTGCGATCGCGCTGCGCGGCGATCAGGCGTTCGGAGAGAGACATGTCAGGCCACCTTCCGGATGCGGAGGCCGCGGCGCGGCGCGCCCCGGCGGGAGTGGGAGCCGGCTTCGGCGGCCTCCGGCTCAGGAGAGGATGCCGAGAACGACTCGGCGAGCGACTCGGCGAACGAGGCGAGGGCCTTGCTCACCTGGTGGCCCCGGTTGGCCCGGACGATGGCCTCGCCCCGGTTGACCGCGGCGAGCACGTCGCGACTGGACGGAAGGGTCAGGTCGGCCTTGAGGCCGAGCGTCTCCTCGAACTCAGAGGCAGAGAGCCCGACCTTGGCGTCGGCCCTGTTGATGACCAGGCGCCACTTGTCCCGCGGCAGGTTCAACAGGTCGAGAGTCCCGGCAGCGAGCTTGAGGCTCTTCAGCGACGGGATGTCCAGCGTCCCCACCAGGATCACGACGTCGCTGTGGTCCAGGGCCGGGAGCACGTAGTCGTCGAACATCCCGGAGGTGTCGACGACGACGACGTCGAAGAGGCTCTTGAGGATGCCCAGCAAGCTGCCGACCGGCTCAGCGGGGACGGGGGAGCCCAGCTGGACGGGTGCGGCGAGGACGGAGAGACGTTCGGAGTGCTCGGTGAGGAGTGACTCCACGCCGCTCACGTCGATGGTTCCGCTGAGCCGATCCAGGTCGGCGAGCGTGTGCAGCGGCGTGAGCTGGAGCATGATCGCCACGTCCCCGCAGTGGATGTCGAGGTCCACGACGCACACCCGCCGGCCGGAGTCGGCGAGCGCGGCCGCGACATTGGTCGCCACCAGACTCTTGCCGACGCCACCCTTCGTCGAGAAGACCGTGACCAGCGACCCGCGGTGCTCCGGCTTCGTCGCCTGGTCGAGGCCCTCGGACACGGCACGACCCACCTCGGCAGCGCGGTGCACCGCATCGCGAAGGCCGGTCGCGTCGCCCGTCTCGACCACCTCGCTCATGCCGGACCGCAGAGCGTCGGCCAGCACTGCGTTGTCGACGGCGGGACGAACCAGGATCACGCCGAGTGCCGGGCGGGCGATGCGGTTGCGGGCCGCGAACGAGGCTGCCGCCTCGTCGCTGATCGAGGGCCCCAGCACGGCGGCGTACTCAGCGGCATTGCTGCTCAGATGGGCCTCGAGGGCCTCCACCGACCGCAACACGGTGACAGACTCGCCCAGGGTGGCGGAGAGCACCTCCGCCAGGACCGGGTCCTTCTCGACCAGGGCAGTCATCGCACGGTCCCACGGAAGATCTCGGGCATGATCTGGTTGGCGGTCACGCCCGGCTGCTCGACGGCCTTGGACTTGTCGGTGCGCAGGGCGAAGGACAGGTCACCGTTGCGGGCCGCGAAGATGACCTTCTCCGCCTGGTCCTGGTCCACGGCGAGCGTGAGGATGGTGCGGGGGATCTGCTCGGTGGTCTGCTTGCCGTCGCCGTCGGTGGTCGTCCTGGACGCCACCGAGGTGTCGCCGACGCCGATGACCTGGACCTTGGGCAGCAGGATCCGGGTGTACTGCGGAAGCTTCTGGGTGCTGCCGTCGGGCTTGTAGACCTCGGGGTCTGCGGAGGCGAACACCGCGACCCACGAGCCCGGGTTGACGAAGCCGGCGACCCTCGCCGGGTCGGTGAGCTCCACGCTGACGGCGAGCTTGTCGTCGGGGATGGTCAGCGTCTCCTCGGAGCCCGGGGCACCGAACTGCTGGCCGATGATCTGCTGGCCCGGGTAGATGGGGCCGAGGGCGACCTTGTCGTCGATCGAGGAGGTGGAGCTCAGCGCTCCCTCGACCATGTCCTCGCGGACCACCTCGGTCTTCTCCAGCTTGCCGGCGGCTTGGGCGTCGGCGACCGACTCCCCGGTGTCGATCACGTCGGTGGCGGTCAGCACCGACACCCGTGCCTGGCCCTCGGTGGCCCGGGCGTCGATGCCCTGGACGTAGAGGATGATCATCGCGGTGCCCAGCGCCGCGATGGCGAAGGCAACGGTCAGGAGGATGGATCGTCGTGCCATGGGTCTGTCCTTAGCTGCTGGAGAGTCGGTGGATGGTGGTCGTGCTGGGCGTCTGAGGTGCGGTCATTCGACGAGGACCAGGGCCTTGGGGCCGGAGCCGGTGTAGTCCTGCTCGCCGCCGACGGTCGGCGCGAACTCGGGCAGGGCCTTGTCGCTGAGGAGGATCACCTTGAGCTCGGTGATGCCCTGCGAGTCGGAAACGAGGCCGTTGAGCGAGCTGATGGTCCCGGGTGCGTTGTGGGTGGCGCTCAGGCTCTGGTCGGTGATGAAGCCGGGCCGGAAGTCCTTGATCCACCACGACTTCTTTCCGGTGGACGGGTCGGTGTCGAGGACCGGGATCCAGAAGAACCGTGGTGAGTTGTAGATGTCCGACGAGAGTGCCTGGGTGCCGGCCGAGTCACCGTTCACCAAGTTCTGGATGCTGGCCCCGTTGGTGATGAAGCAGGTCAGCAGGTCGTCGTTGATGTTGAAGCCCTTGACAGTCGCCGTCGTGCGACTGCTGTCGTGGTTCCGGCTGCAGTTGCTCGTGGAGCTGGCGTCGAGGCGACCCTTGAGCCCACCCTTGCCGGTGATCAGGCCCTCGTTGGTCTCCGCGATCTTCAGGCCGGGCTCGGTGGCCAGGCAGTTGGTCCCGTTCACGGGGGAGTTCTTGGACTCGACGGCACCGGGCTGGCCGCTGCACTGGCCGGTCTTGCCCGAGACCTTGGCCAGCGTGGGCTCGATGCCCTTGATCATGTTCCACTGCAGCGAGAACGAGTTGGTGTCCGTGCGCGGGATGTCGACGGTGCCGAAGTTGCCCTCGTTGGAGTTGTCGCAGTAGAGCTTCGGCGGGCCGACCGTGAGGCGCTGCGCGTTGGCCTGCTTGGACCACTTGGTGCCGGAGAGCGTGCGGACGTACCAGGTGTCGTCCACGGCCAGGACCGCGCTCGGCACGGAAACCGTGAACGAGGCGTTCGAGTTGGTCGAGGGAGCCGTGACCGGCACGGTGTAGTGGTACGGCGGGCCGGCCGCCCCGGTGAAGCCGACCTCGGTGACGTCCTTGAGCTGGGTGCCCGTGATCGTGATGGTCAGCGACGTCGTCCCGGACGGTGTGCTGTCGGGCGCGATCGTGAAGGTGGCGTTGGAGTTCTGGGCCGAGTCCGGGTTCAGCGTCGGGATGGTCAGCTGGGGCCCGCTGTCGTTGCGGATGCTCTGCTGGCCGTAGTCGCAGCCCTGCACCGCGAAGAACGGCAGCGTGGCCTGGGCGCGGGCCGCCTTGATCTGCGCGGCGGCATGGGCGCCGACGTCCACGCCCGTCGGCGCGCCGGGGATGGCGCCGGCCAGGGCGAAGTCCACCCGGCTGGCCGGTGCCCAGAGGTCGACCCGCCAGTTGTTGCAGCTGATGAAGCCGTCCTTGTCGCCCGGGGTGCCACCGAGGTCGATCGGGTACTGCGAGGGCACCGCGTTGTCGGCCTTGGTGAGGTACTCCTTCGCCTTGGCCACGACCTCGGCGTTGCAGCCGCCGGAGCTGTTCAGCTCGGCGGCAGCCGCCATGACGGCCACGTCGACGTCGGTCTGCTCCAGGGACTTCTTGGCGTAGGCATGGCCGATGTCGACCGCGAGCGCGCCCACGCCGAACAAGAAGGTCGCGAGGAGCGCGAACAGCAGTGCGGCGGCTCCGCGCTCGTCACGTCGGGAGGGCTGGCTGCACATGTCAGCAACCCCCTGCCGGCACGTTCTCGATGCGGGAGGTGGCGCTCTTGTCGATGTTGCCGGTGAATCCGGGGAAGAATCCGAGGTCAAGTGTCGTGAACTTCACCCGGACCGTGATGGGTTCGCCCACCTTGACCAGTGGCTTGACGACGCCGACGGAAGGGGTGTTCGTCACGGGTGCGCCGTTGAGCGGCTCCGCGCCGGCAGACTTGATCTTGGTGTCGTTGCAAGGGCTCACCGCGGCCACGCGCGCGGCTTCGCGGGCGGCGTGGCCCCCGGCCTGCCAGGCCCAGAACCACAGTCCGAACTGGATGATCCCGAACAGCAGCGTGAACAGGATGAGCGCGATCAGCCCGAACTCGACTGCCGCGGCTCCCCGCTCGCCACGCTGGCTGCGCCGCGCCTGGATGTTCCGCATCCGACCCCTCCGTGCCTGACGGGGCCCGAGACTGGGCGAACTGTCGCCCCCCGCGGACGAGATTGCTGGCGGGGGGGAGGAGACGCCGGGCAAATGCGGGATGTCTACCCAATGTGGGTGAGAGAGCAACGCAGGGTGCAAGTCGCCACGCCGGTGCCACGGGCGGATCTCCCCAATCCGTAGGGGGCGTCACCGACGGAGGAGGGGGTCAGGGATCCTCGGGCGCGCAGGCTCCAGCAGCACGAGCGGTGCGGACCGGAGGCCGGTCCGCACCGCCGCGCGCGGGTTCAGCGAGCTGAGCTCACAGGGTGTACTCGAAGGTGATGAAGGTGCGTCCGTGGCTGGCCTCGCGCCCGGACACGGTCCCGTCGATGCCGTTGTAGGTGCCGGTGCCACCCACGATCTTGCCCGTGAACTTCGGGCCGTCGCCCACGAGGTGCGCCTTGACGAGGATGATGCCGCCCTTGAGGGCGAAGGCGGCCTGGATGATCACGCGGTTCTGCTTGGGGTAGAAGTGCCCCGTGATGCTGTCGAAGCCGACCACCTCCCCGGTGCCGGCTGCCCGGATCCTGTCGGTGCCGGTGAAGTCGTACTTGCCGACTTCGTGCGACGCGGTCTCCTTGAGCACGTAGTGCTTGGTGTGCGTGGTCACGGCGGCGGTCGCGCTGTTCTGGACGACCGCGGCGCCGGCGAGGGTGGGTACTGTCACGAGCAGCAGCGCTGCAGCAGTGGTCTTCATGCCGTCCTCGATTCCTGGTGAGTCTCCCGGCGGCGGACGGTGCGCGTCACCGAGGGCAGGGGACCGGTGCCCCTTCGGTCCGTCCTACGCCTGGTCCGGCGAGAAGGCATGGCCGGTTGTGGGTAATCGATGGTCTAGACCTACGGAATCCGTGGTTCGACCCGGCGACCACGCGGGTATACGTCACGCCATGCCGACCGGACGTAACATCTTCGTCCTCTCTGGCGGCGGTTCTCGCGGCGCTGGCCAGGTGGGGATGCTTCGGACCCTGAGGGACGCGGGGGTCGTCCCGGACCTGCTCATCGGTGGCTCCGTCGGAGCCGTGAACGCCTGCTTCGTGGGCTCGCACCCCGATGCCGCGGGCATCGACGAGCTCGGCGAGCTGTGGCGGGGGATGAGCGAGGAGACGCTGTGCGGTCGCCGGCGTGGTGTGGTGGTCAACGTGGCGCGGCGCCGCCCGTACCTCTTCTCCTCCGACCGGTTCCGCCGGATGGTCGCCGAGTGGGTGCCGACGTATCACCTCGAGAACCTCGCCATCCCCGTGCGGGTCGCCACGGCCGACATCGCCACCGGGCGCGCGGTGCACCACGACCGCGGCTACATCCCCGACCTGCTCGCGGCCTCGGCGGCGCTGCCGGGCATCTTCCCTCCTGTGGTCCTCAACGGCCCGGGCGGCCCCACGACGCACGTGGACGCCGGCGTCGCCGAGAACGTCCCGCTCTCCGGGGCCGTCGGTGTGGCCCGGCCCGGTGACCGGGTGTGGGTCCTCGACGTGACCAGGGCTCCCTCGACGATCCGTCGGCTGCGCAGCCCGCTCGACGTCCTGATCGCGTCGCTGTCGGCTTCCGTGCGCAACCGCGAGGAGCCGGTCCTGCCCGACGGCACGGAGGTCGTGCGCTGCAAGCTCGACGAGCGCTACGACTGCGGTCCGGTCTTCGACTTCTCGCACACGACCGAGCTGTTCCGGCTCGGTGACCGCGCGGCCAGCGAGGCGCTCGACCGCCTCGGGGCGTCCCGCGCAGTCCGCCCGATCGCGGCGTAGCGGCGGATTAACGCCGAAGGACGAGGTGTCCGGCGAGCGGCTCAGCAGGAACCCCTGAGACGGAGCACGGCCCCCGCTCCGGGGAGCGAGGGCCGTGCGGGTGGAGGATCCTGCGTCAGTCCTGCTGCTTGATCCGGTCGGTGAGCGTGGGGCTCACCGGGTCGTTTGCCTCGAGGTACTTGCGCAGCGAGTCGATGTCGAGGCCACCGATCAGCTTGTCGGTGCCGTCCTTGAAGACGGTGAAGTTGTCGCCACCGTCGGAGAGGAAGTTGTTCGCGACGACGCGGTAGGTCGTCCCGTCGTCCAGCGCCACCATCGGCGTGGCGGGGTCGCCGTCGGCGTCCACCATCACCGTACCCACCAGCGCGGAAGTGTCGGGCAGGGCGGCGTCCGACTTGTCCCACGTGTAGGACAGGCCGGAGACCTGGAGGATCTTCTGGCCGGCGCCCTCGTTGGCGCCGTTCCACTGCTGGTTCAGCAGCGCCTTGATCTGGGCTCCGGTCAGGTCCATGGAGACCACGAAGTTGTTGAACGGCTGGACCGAGAAGGCAGCGCCGTAGGTGACGTCGCCGTTGGCGTTCTCGACCAGGTCGGCGCGGATGCCGCCCGGGTTCATCAGCGCGATGACCGGAGCCTTGCCGTCCTTGACGACCGAGTCGTCGGCCTTCTGGGCGTCGGCGATCAGGTTGCCGAGAGCTGAGTCACCGCCGTCTGCGTCAGCGGCCTGCTTGATCTGGTCGCCGGACTGGTCGGCCGGCGCGATGTGGCCGATGACCTTGTTGGCGATCGGGTCCACCAGCGTCTTGTACGTCGCGATGAGGTCGAGCAGGTCCTGCGCCGGCGTCACGGAGGCGTCGTTGCGGGCGATGATGTTCCGCGCGTACTCCGCCGGGCGCACGATGTCGCGGGTCTTCGGGTCGATCAGCAGGTGCAGCTTGGTCACCATGCGGCCGAACGACGACGCGCTGGTGAGCAGGCGCGGGTTGCCCTTCGGGTCCTGGACCACGCAGTTGTAGGCCTGGTGGGTGTGGCCCGAGACCACGGCGTCGATGGCGGGGCTGAGGTTCTTCGCGATCTCGAGGGCCGGCGCCGGCTCCTTGGGCGTGCTGCAGTCGTTGTACGCCGTTCCGTCCGTCGGCGAGATGCCCTCGTGCAGCAGCACGACGATGGACTTCACGCCCTTCGCGCGGAGCTTGGGGACCAGCGCGTTGGCGGTCTCCACCTCGTCGGTGAAGTCGAGCCCCTGGATGCCGGCCTGGCTGACGATCGCGGGCGTGCCCTCGAGCGTCATGCCGATGAAGGCCACCTTCACGCCCTTGACCTTGAAGATCTTGGTCGCGGGGAAGAGCGTGTCACGCCCGTGCGCGGACGGGTCCTCCCACTTGACGTTGGCGCTGAGGTACTGGAAGTCCGCGCCGTCGAAGCCCTGGTTGCCCGGGCAGGAGTCCTGCCCGTTGGCGCCGGCACCGTCGTCGAGGCAGCCGCCACGCTGCATCCGGCGCAGCTCCTTGTAGCCCTCGTCGAACTCGTGGTTGCCCACGGAGGCCACGTCGAGACCGATCTCGTTCATCGCCTTGATCGTGGGCTCGTCGTGGAACGCGGCCGAGAGCAGCGGGGAGGCGCCGATCAGGTCGCCCGCGGCCACGGTGAGCGGCTTGGCGCCGTTGGCCCGCGAGCTCTTGCGCTCGTGCCGGATCAGGGAGGCGAGGTACGCCGCGCCGCCCGCCGGCGTGTTGTTGATGCGCCCGCTGGAGCTGGTGGACGGGACCGTGTCGAGGTTCCCGTGGAAGTCGTTGAGGGCGAGCAGGTCGAGCTTGATGTAGTCCTTGGCCTTGGACTTCGCGAGGTGCTGGTAGGCGGTCCTCGCGTCGTGGCCTGACGGCGTGGCTTCCGTGGCGCTCGATCCGGCAGTGGTGCCGATCCCGAGAGCCAGCGACGTGAGCGCGACCACCGAGAGCGCGCTCGCACGGCGACCATGAAGTTGCATGTGATCTCCTTGTGGATGGGAAACCCGGGCACCGTATCCCGGTCACGACCTCGTGAGGCGTCACCGAGGCAAAGAATCTGCAACGAAGCGGGGAACCGTTCCGGCTCGCCGGTGCGACAGTGATGGCATGGGCCAGGAGAGCCGGGGGAGCAGCACCGAGCAGCGCAGCGACGCCGCGCTGGTCCGGGACACCGCCGACGGCGACAGCACCGCTCTCCGGGAGCTCTACGAACGGCACGCCCCGTGGTTGACGGCGAGGCTGACCCGCCGGTGCAACGACCGCGAGGTGGTGCTCGACGTCCTCCAGGACACGTTCGTCGCGGTCTGGAAGGACGCCCGGAAGTGGCGCGGCGACGGCGAGGTGGCGGGCTGGTTGTGGGGGATCGCCTTCCGCCGCATGGTGTCCCGGCTGCGGGGCCGCAAGGACGTGCTGCTGCACCCCGACTGGGACCGGGCGGGCGCGGGCAGCGTGCCGGCCGCCGAGGACCAGGTCCTGCTGGACGTGGAGTACGGCGACCTGGCCGGCGCCATGCTCAGCCTGTCGCCCGAGTTCCGCTCGGTCGTGCAGGCCGTCGTGCTGGACGGGCTGACGGCCCGGGAGGCCGGCCAGCTGCTCGGCGTACGGCAGAACACCGTCAAGACCCGCCTGCACCGGGCGAAGGCGCAGCTGCGCCGCGCCCTGGCACAGGAACCGATGGAGGGGTGGGGATGAGCACGCACACGTGGCACGTCGGCGAGGGGCGGCTGGAGGCCTACGTCGACGGACGCCTGGACGCGGTCGAGGGCACCTCGGTCGAGCAGCACCTGGTGGGGTGCGCCGACTGCCGCGCCCGGGTCGGTCCGCTGGTCGACGCGTCCGCGCTGGCGCTGGCCTGGGACGGCATCCGCACCGAGACGGAGCGCCCGGCCCAGCCCGTGTTCATCCGCCTGGCCCGGCGGCTGGGCGTCTCCGAGCCGGCGTCGGTCCTGCTGACCGCGTCCGCCTCGCTGCGTACCGCCTGGCTGACCAGCAGCCTGGTCGCGCTGGCCTTCGCGTTCGTCGCCGCCCGGGTCGCCGGAGACCGGATCTGGCCGTTCCTCCTGGTCGCGCCCCTGGTCCCGGTGATCGGTGTCGCGGCGTCGTACGGCCCCTCCACCGACGCCCTCGAGACGCTCATCGTGACCTCGCCGTACGGCCGGACCCGGCTGATCCTGGTCCGCGCCGCCGCGGTGCTGACCACCTGCCTGCCCTTCTCGATCCTGCTCGGCCTGATGCTGCCCGGCCCGCTGTGGGTGGCGGCCGCGTGGCTGGGCCCGGCGCTGGCGATGATCCCCGTGCTGCTCGCCATCGCTTCCTTCGTGGGTCCACGCGCAGCCGCGGCCGTGGTGGCCATGGGGTGGTCCGCGGTCGTGCTGGCCTCGACGCGGCACCTGGCGCCGACCTGGCCGGTCGACCTCGACCGTCAGCTCGTCCTGCTGGCGCTGGCGACGGTCTCGGTGGCCGTGCTGGCCGTGCGCTCCCGGCAGACGCGTCAGTTCGGAGCAGCGCTGTGAACGCCGTCGACCTGCGCGGGGTGACCAAGAGGTACGGCGGCACCGTGGCCGTCCAGGGCGTCGACCTCGCGTTCGACCGTGGCGTGACGGGACTGCTCGGGCCCAACGGGGCGGGGAAGACGACCCTCCTGCGCATCGTCGCCACCTCCATCGCGCCCGACCGCGGCGAGGTCCGCCTGCTCGGCCGTGACCCGCTGGCCTCGCAGGCCGAGCTCACCGAGATCCGGCGCGAGCTCGGTTACCTCCCCCAGGAGCTCGGCTTCCCCAGCGACATGACCACGTTCGGCTTCGTCGACTACGTGGCGGTCCTCAAGGAGTGGAACGACCAGGCGCGCCGGACGAGTGAGGTGCGGCGGGTCATCGAGCTCGTCGGGCTGGCCGACTGTGCGACCAAGCGGGTCACCCGGCTCTCCGGGGGCCAGCGTCGCCGGGTCGCCCTGGCGCAGGCGCTGCTGGGAGAGCCGCGGTTGCTCGTCCTCGACGAGCCCACGACGGGTCTGGATCCGAGCCAGCGGGCCCGGCTGCGTCACACGCTGTCGGTGATCGGCACCGACTCGGCCGTCCTGCTGTCCACGCACCAGACCGAGGACGTCGCCGCTCTGTGCGAGCGGGTGGTGGTGCTCGCCAGCGGGGAGGTCCGGTTCGACGGGTCCGTGGTTGACCTCGTCGCCAGGGCGGACGGCCAGGTCTGGCTCTGCGACGACGCCGTCGACACCGGCGTGGCGACGTGGCGGACCGGCACCGGACGGCACCGGGTCGTGGGTGGACCACGACCCCCGGGCTCGGACTCGGCCGAGCCGACGCTGGAGGACGCGTACCTCCTGATGCTCGGCGACCAGGCGGCCGCCGCACTGTCCTGACACACCCCACCGAGGAGTCCCACCATGTCCGCCACCCGTGCATCCCTGCAGACCGGCAGCCCCAGCCTCTCCGCCATGGCCGGGATCGAGGCCCGGCGCGTAGTCCGCAACCCGTTCTTCCTGCTCGCCACCCTCGTCGCCTTCGCCCTGCTCCTCTGGGGCGTCCTGAACGCGAGCGACGCCGATCCCGCGGGCGACCTGCTCTCCTGGCCGGTGATCCCCGCCTTCTTCGTGGGGCTGACGAGCCTGGTCGTGCTGGCTCGGCAGACCCGTTCCACCGAGGCCGCCGCCGAGGCGATGAACGCGGCCCCCGGCACGGAGTCCCGGCGCACGCTCGCGCTGGCCCTGGCCTGCCTGGTCCCCGGCGCAGTCGGGCTGCTGTGGGTGCTGGTCGAGGTGGCGCTGGTGGCCTGGCGCGAACCCGCACCGCAGGAGTGGTGGTTCGGCACGATGCCCGACCTCCAGGTGTGGGCGATGCTGCTGGCCAACGGTCCGGTCGCCTGCCTGGGCGGGGGGCTGCTCGGCGTCCTCGTCGGCCGCTGGCTGCGCTTCCCGGGAGCAGCCGCCGTCGCCGTGGTCGTCGTGCTGGTCGTCGACATGGTCGGACAGTTCCCCTCCGAGGAGACCAGCCACCCGGCCTGGCGGCTCTGGACCCCGTGGGCGTCCTTCCAGTCGGGCACCAACGCGGACGGCACCGCTGTCCAGTACGGCGGCAACGCGGTCTTCTACCTCGTCTACGTGCTCTGCCTGTGTGCCGCGGCCGTGATCGCCGCGGTGTGGCACGACCGGGTCGCCCGCACCGGCAGGCTCAAGGGTGTGTTCGCCGGGGTGGTCCTTGTCGGGCTGGTCGCGCTGGCCCTGTCGATGACGACCGGGACCACCGAGAACCGCACCTCCGACCCGGTGCCGTCGCGGGTCTCGTAGCTCCCATGCGTCTCTGGTACGTCCGCCGCGGGGTCGCCTGGACCCCGCTGCTGGCGTGCTGTGCGCTCGGGCTCGGCGCAGCCCTGGTGGGGCACCGCTGGCCGGACTTCCTCGCGGTGCTGCTGCCGGCCGCTCTCGCGGGGTGCACCGCCGGGGCGGGCTTCGTCTTCGACGAGGCCGCCACACCGATCGTCTCGGTCACGCCCCGGGGGGCGGGGTGGCGTCGCGCCACGCGGCTCGCCGTCGGCGTCGTACCGCTGGCGGTCTGGCTCGTCGTCGTGGGCACGCTGCCGCGGAGCGTGGGGGCGGACCGCGTCGGGTGGGTGACCGCGGGCGTTGCCTGCGTGCTGCTGTCCGCGGGCGCAGCCGGCCTCTGCACGCGCCGGGCGGTGCCGTCTCCCGGGAGCGCGGTCGCCGCGGTGGTCGTGTGCCTGGTGCTGATGCCGCTGGTCGTCGGCCCCCTCGTGGGCTGGGAACCCGTGCTCCCGCTGGGGGAGTTCTCCGGCTGGCTTACCGGATTCTGGGCCGGAGCGCTGGCGCTGGGGGCGCTGCTCGCCTCCGGGGTGCTGCGCCCGGGTCTGCGTTGACGCCCCGCGGGGAGGCCGGCGGCTACAGCCGCGACATCTTGTCGAAGGGGCTCGTCACGCGCACGGTCCGGGAGCCGAAGTTGACCGTCACCGCGTGCGCCTCCCTGCTGACGACGCGCCCCATGCCGTAGGAGTCGTGCGAAACCAGGTCGTCGAGCGCGAACTCCTCGATCGGCAGCACGGGGTCTGGCTTGAAGGGGCTGCTCGCGAGGTGTCGCTTCCGGGGGCCCGGTGAAGTTGTCATCACTGTCCAGTATGCGCCCGGGGCGGCTGCGCCGACGAACCTCGGCATCGCCGACCCCTTCGCGCGGTCACCCGGAGAACACGAGCAGCTGCCGCGGACCCTTGAACTGGTCGCCGCCGTCGTCGCCGTTGGTGACCACGAGCGAGGGGCGTCCGAGGTAGCGGGGGATGACCGCGACGTTGGATCCGCCACCGCTGGCGGCCTGCGGCAGTCCGGCGAAGTCGGTGAAGCTGCGCCCGGTGCCGTTGTCGAGCATCAGGAGGTCGGGGAGGTTCCCCTTGCCGTCGGCGGTGCGGCCGTTGACGACGTAGAAGTCGAGGTCGCCGTCCTGATCGACGTCGGCGACGGCCGAGTTGCGTCCCTTCTGCAGGGTGCGGGTGTAGCCGCGGGTGAAGGTCCCGCCGGGCCTGCCGTAGAAGACGCTGAGGGTGGTCGGGGTCACCTGGACCAGGTCGAGGCGGCCGTCCCGGTCGAGGTCGGCCCAGTCCCCGTCGCGACCCTGCTGGCTCGGTTGAGGAGCGAGGCCGAGCGCCTTGCCGACGTCGGTGTAGGTCCCGTCCGCGTTGCGCCGGAAGAGGTGGTTGGGGGTGCCGCACACGTAGATGTCCATGTCGCCGTCGGCGTCGTAGTCGCCCGGCGCCACGCAGATCCCGCCCGGCTTGTTGATGGGGGCCGACACCTGCTCCACGAACCTGCCGCCGGCGTTGATGAAGAGCTTGTCGTAGCTGGGGTAGAGGTTTCCGTAGCCGTTGCCGACGAACAGGTCCGGTCGTCCGTCGCGGTTGGCGTCGAAGGCAGCCACGTCCCGGCCCCGGCCCGCACCGTCGGCGGCGCCCCAGGCGCCGACGACCTTGCTGAAGTCGTGCGTGGTGGGGTTCTGCAGCCACAGCTCGTTGCTCTTGTCGTCAACGGTGCCGTGCTTGGCTCCGACGGCGCAGAAGAAGTCCGGCCAGCCGTCGCCGTTGAAGTCCGCGGAGTCGCACCCGTGCCGGTCCGCAAGCGGCAGTGTCTTGGCCAGCACGAACGTGCCGTCCGCTCGCCCGCGGAACAGCTCGGTGCCGTAGAGCTGGTGCCGGCTGAGCAGGAGGTCGCTCACGCCGTCCTTGTCGTAGTCGAAGACGAGCGAGTTCGAGTCCTGGTCGTTGGTCAGGCGGTAGATGCCGGCCTGCTGGGCGCGGTCGGCGACGCTCAACGTCGCGGCGGCGGCCGGCTCGGGCACGGCGGCGCCGGCCCGTGCGAGCCCGGTGCCCGACAGGCACACGACGAGGCCCAGCGCGATCGTGATGCGTACGTCGGACCGGCGGCGCCGGTGGTCACGGTGCACGGTCATGGAGGGCCCCCGCCTTTGCCGACCGGACGGTCACGCGTCGTGGACCGGACCCGGATGGGATTGAGTTCGTCGTGAGCCGAGCGTGCCGCCGCGAGGCGCGGCGGTGGAATACGCAGACACGCGTACCCCATCGGTCGGGCTCGGCGCATCGAGAAGTCGTCCTCGGACGATCAGCAGGTCGGGGCCGAGCCACGTCAGCGATGCGGCGGGGAGCCGGCCCGGGTCGTCCGGGTGCGACGGGAGCGCCGGCTCCCACCTGTCGGCCAGGCAGTCGGTCGCGCGGATTGCGGCGAGCCGGTCCCGCACCTCCAGCTTGCGGTACAGGTGCTCGAGATGCTTCCCGACCGTGCGGGGTGAGCAGCCCAGACGTCGGCCCATCGCGTCCGCGGTCAGGCCGTCGCGGAGCAGCCGCAGGACCGCGGACTCCCGCCGGGTCAGCCCCCACTGGGCTGCGCGGCGACGCGCCGGGTCCCCGGACCCGCGGCCCAACCGGTCGAGGAGCATGAGGAGAGGCTGGATCTGCCGGGCCACGAGCAGATCCTTCGCGGAGAGGTCGCGTTCGTCGCGACGGAGCACGAAGGCGCTGCAGGCGCTGGTCGTGGCCGTGACGGGGATGACCAGCTCCGTCGCGCGGGGAGAATCGTCCGAGCAGGCCCGCCGAAGGCCCTCTGCGATGGCGGGGCGCGCGGGCTCCGCGGGCATCGGGCCGGCCGAGCTGCCACTGGCGAACCATGTCAGCAGGGAGCGGGCGAGCAGGTCCGGGGCCCAGAGGTCGACCGGCTCTGCGGGCGGCCACCCCGGCGGCGGGCGCAGGACGCGCGAGCCGAACGTTCCGTCGGCACGGATCCAGCTCCAGCGGGCCACGGCGTCGAAGGTGTCGGAGAGCAGCTCCAGGACGTCCACGGGCGGGAAGCTGCGCATGGGTGCGCGGCTGACGTCGGCTGCGTGCTCCACCCATCGCGCGAGGGGCGATCGAGCGCGCGTCATCCACACCTCCTGCAGGCCCCCGTACCCGGCGCTCCCGAAGAGGTGGGCTCGGCCCGGCTGCCAGTCAAGCCACTGCCGCGAAGTGCCGCTACGCCCGAAGTCGGTATAGCCGGACCGGCGGGCTCCGGGCGAATATTGGTCGCGTGCCCCAGCTGCTGGCCTTCCTGCTGCCGTTGGGCCTGGCCGCGGCCGTCAGCCCGATGATGCTCAGTGAGCAGGTGGTGCTGCTCGGCACCCGGCGAGGTGTTGCGGCGGCCGCTGCGTACGCCGCCGGCACCGCGACGGTCACGGTCCTGCTCGTCGCGGCCGTGCTGGCGCTCGGCACGCACCTCCAGCTGCCCACGACGCCCCATCTCGATGCGACGCTGGACCTGTGGCTGGGCGGAGCGTTGCTCCTGCTCGTCCTGGCCGTGGTCGTCTGGCATCTCCGACACGCACACCGGCCCAGGCCCGCGCGGGCGCATCCGCACGACGTGCGGCCGACGGCGGCGTACGCCTTCGGCGTGTTGTCGATGGCCACGAACATCACCACCCTCGCGCTCCTCCTGCCGGCGTCCAAGGAGATCGCAGCGAGCAACGTGGCGGAGGTGGGAAAGCTCGTCGCGGCCGCGCTGCTGGTCGGCCTCGCCTGTCTGCCCGCGTGGGCGCCGTTGTCCGTGGTCGTGCTCGCTCCGGGAGCGAGCACCGACCTGCTCGGCATGGTGCAGAGGGCCATCGAGAGGCACGGTCGCACCGTGATCCTGGTCTTCCTGGCCGGGCTGAGCCTGTTCCTACTGGGCCGTGGTGTGTACCGGTTGGAGTGGATGTCCGCCCCGGGCTGATGGCTGAGGTCGCGTGGGTTCACATCCCGCGGGGCAACCACGGGGGCCCACAGTGCAGGACACGCATCTGAGGCGCGCCGCAACAGAAGATACGGCGATCTCCCGATTCCCCTGGTGCGGCTTAGCGCGGGCGTCGTCGGTGCCGGCGGCCATCGGCCAACAGACAGGAGGGCGTCATGTGCGTATACAACCCCTACACCGCTCGGCTGGTCGCCTTCGACCACGCGCGAGACCGGGTCGGAGCGGCTCGGGCAGCCCGGGACGCGACTCGAGAGGCACAGGTCAGCGATGTCCCCGACAGGACCCGCCCGACCGTGGCGCCGAGGTCCTGGTGGGGCTTCTTCCGCCGCCCCGCCACCGCGTGAGGGCCGTCGGGGACGGAGCCGGAGGGACCCGCCGGCACCCGAAATGCAAACACCCGGACCTGCGTTCGCAGGTCCGGGTGTCCGCGATGTCCTGAGACATCACATCGGTCGGGCTGACAGGATTTGAACCTGCGACCCCTTGACCCCCAGTCAAGTGCGCTACCAAGCTGCGCCACAGCCCGAAGGCCTTCGGTGGAAGGCCGCGTGAACACTATCGCAGCATCGCCGGTGTTCAGAATCCGGCTCCCGACACGGGCCCGACCAGGCCCGTCCGCCGGCGGCAGGTCGGGCGCGGGGGAGTGGTCCGGGGCGGCGCCCGACGATGACCAACGACCCTGTCCGCGCGGTCGGACGCGTGCCGACACTGGCGCATGACCAGCCCCGTCCTCACCTTCCTCGGAGCCGCCGGCACGGTGACCGGCAGTCGCTTCCTCCTCGAGCACGACGGCAGCCGGGTGCTGGTCGACTGCGGGCTCTACCAGGGCCTGAAGGACCTGCGCCAGCGCAACTGGGAGACGCTGCCCGTGGACCCCGCCAGCATCGACGCGGTCGTGGTCACGCACGCCCACCTCGACCACTGCGGCTACCTGCCCAAGCTCGTGCGCGACGGCTTCTCCGGGCGCATCGTGTGCACCGACGACACCGCCGAGCTCGCCACCATCGTGCTGCGTGACAGTGCCCGCCTGCAGGAGGAGGACGCGGCGTACGCGAACGACGTCGGCTACTCCCGGCACCACCCGGCCCTACCGCTCTACGACGCGGGGGACGTCGAGAAGACCCTGCCGCTCCTGCAGCCTGTGGACTTCCTGACCCCGACCGAGGTCGCGCCCGGGGTGCGGGCGACCCTGCAGCCGGCCGGGCACATCCTCGGCTCGGCCACCGCCCTCGTCGAGCTGGGCGGCACGGGTGTCCTCTTCAGCGGTGACCTCGGCCGTTCCGGCCACCCCCTGCTGCGACCTCCCACCGACCCGCCCGCCGCGGACGTCGTGGTGGTGGAGTCGACGTACGGCGACCGCCGGCACCCGCCGCGCGACCCGGACGTCCTCGCCTCCGCGGTCCGCCGCACGATCGGCCGCGGCGGCTGCGTGCTGGTCCCGGCGTTCGCGGTGGACCGCACCGAGCTGGTCATCCTCGAGCTCGCCCGGCTGGTCCGCGAGAACCGCATCCCGAAGGTCCCGGTGTTCGTGGACAGCCCGATGGCGCTGGCCGCGCTCGCCGTGTACCGGCGGGCTCTCGGCCAGGGCTCGGTGCAGCTGCGGGACGAGGTGCGGGGCCACCACGAGCTCCTCGAGGACACCGACCTGCACGCCGTCCACGACTCGACCGCCTCACGCCGACTGAACCGCCCCTCTGCGCCCTGCATCGTCATCTCCGCCTCGGGCATGGCGACCGGCGGCCGCGTCGTCCACCACCTCGCCGAGCAGCTGCCGGACCGGCGCAACTGCGTGGTGCTCACCGGCTACCAGGCGGTGGGGACACGTGGTCGTCAGCTCCAGGAGGGCGCCCGACAGGTGAAGATGCACGGGCGCTACGTGCCCGTGCGTGCCGAGATCGTCGACGTCCAGGACTTCTCGGTGCACGCCGACGCCGACGAGACCCTGCGCTGGCTCGGCCGGATGCCCACGCCGCCCCAGGACGTGTACGTCGTGCACGGTGAGCCGCACGCCGCGGCCCGGCTGGCCGAGCGGATCGACAGCGAGCTCGGCTGGTGCGCGGTGGTGCCGGCGTACGCCGAGCGGGTGCGCATCGGCGCCCTCTCCGACTGAGCCCTGCTCCGGACCGGTGCAGACCGGCGCGACACGCCGCGCGTGTTCGTGAGAGGTTCCCGGCCGGGGAGGTGAGCAGGACCGATGATGGGTGCTCAAGAGACCGGCATCACACGTCCTGTGGGGGAACGGATGCGGGAGATCGTGCACATCACGGCCGCTGCGCTCGTGCTGGTGGTCGCCGGCGCCTGCGCCCTCGTGCAGCTCGGGCAGGTGAACCAGGCCTACGACCGGGTGCAGCAGCGCGCCGTGCTCACGTCGTACGTCGACCGGGCGCCGACGGTCCACGAGCACGCCGGGCGGCACTGAGCCCGCCCGTACCGCTCACTCGCCGAGGACGAATGCCCGCCCGCTGATGGCCGTCGGCCGGATCTCGACGACGTTGTACTTCAGCGTCCCGATCCAGGGCTTGAGACCGATGTCGTCGGCCCGCCGCTCCTCGTCCTCCTCCAGCTTCCGTGCCCGGCCGCGCACGATCACGCTGTGGGCCGTGCGTCCGTCGTGGTCGTCGATCTCGAAGACCACGTCCGGGTGCATCACCACGCCCAGCAGCTTGTCGCCCTCGGCGGTCCGGAAGAGCAACCGGTCGCCGTCGACGGCGAAGTTGACCGGCACCAGGTTGATCTCGCTGCCGAGCACGTAGGCGAGCCGGCCGAAGACGGCCGCGCGCAGCAGCTCCCAGCACTCCTCGTGGTCGAGCACCCTCACCACGTCGTCGTCGTAGGTCATCGGCTCTCCTCGTCACAGCGGGGTGCAGGGCGCCCGGGCGGGGTGTCAGCGACTCACCCTGCCCGGTGCTGCAGCTCTGTGTAAGGGCACCTCGTCCCGGACCTCGCTGCCGTTGGACCCGGTGCTGGGACGGCGACGTAGGTTCGGGGACGAGCGACCGCCCACGAGAGGACACCCATGACCGACCAGCCCACCGTCGCACTCCTCGGCACCGGCACCATGGGCGCCGCGATGGCGCGCAACATCGCCGGGGCGGGGATCCCGCTGCAGGTGTGGAACCGGACGCGGGAGCGGGCCGAGGCCCTCGCCGACGTGGCCACCGTCCACGACAGCGTCGCGGACGCGGTGGCCGGGGCCGAGGTGGTGCTCACGATGCTCTTCGACGCCGACAGCGTCGCGGACACGATGGAAGAGGCCAGGTCGGCCCTCGGTGACGACGTGGTCTGGCTGCAGCAGAGCACGGTGGGGGTTGACGGAACCGCGCGCCTGGCGAAGCTGGCAGCCGAGCTGGGCGCGGTCTTCGTCGACGCGCCCGTCCTCGGCACGAAGAAGCCTGCCGAGGACGGCACGCTGGTCGTCCTCGCCTCCGGACCCGAGGAGGTGCGCGACCGGCTGGCTCCGGTCCTCGACGCGATCGGCAGCAGGACGATGTGGGTCGGCGAGGCAGGCACCGGCACCCGCCTCAAGCTCGCCGCCAACGCCTGGGTCTTCACCGTCGTCGAGGGCGTGGCCGAGTCCCTCGCCCTGACCCGCGAGCTCGGCCTGGACCCCCGCCTCTTCCTCGAGGCGGTCGCCGGCGGCGCGCTGGACGCGCCGTACGTCCAGCTCAAGGGTGCGGCGATGCTCGACGGCGCCCTCGACCCGGCCTTCGCCCTGGAGGGCGCGCTCAAGGACGCCGGGCTCATCATCGAGGCCGCACAGTCGGTGGGCCTCGAGCTCGGCGTGCTGCCGGGGGTGCGGGACCACTTCGCCCGCGCGGTGCAGGCGGGGCACGGTGACCGGGACATGGCGGCCACCTGGCTCGAGCACTGAGGTCCTGCCGGCCGGGCGCCTACTGGCCGGCCATCACGCCCACCCGCTCACGCTGGAAGCCGGGGAACACCGTGCCGGTCGAGGCGCCGAAGCGGGAGGCGACGACCTCGGCGAGGACGCTGCGGTAGTCGGTCGTGACCAGCAGGTCGGAGTCGACCTCGCCCTGGAGCCCGGGCCAGGTGCCGTAGTAGCTGCCGCCCCGGACACCGGCCCCGGCCAGGAACATCACGTTGCCGTAGCCGTGGTCCAGGCCCATGTTGGCGTTCTCCGCGACCCGCCGGCCGAACTCGCTGAGCGTCACCAGCGTGACCTTGTCCGCGAGCGGCCCGAGGTCGGTGAAGAACGCCGAGACCGCCGAGGCAAGCTCGCCGGCGTTGCGGACCATCCGGCCCTGCTCGACGGTGCCGAGGCCGGTGTGCATGTCCCAGTCGCCGTGGTCGACGGTGACGACCCGGACTCCCACGTCGCCACGCACCACGCGGGCCACCGCGGCCATCGCCCGACCCAGGTCACCGTCGGGGTACGCCGCGCCGTGCGCCGGTGCGGCGCTGGTCTCGCGCACGGGGGTGAACGACTCGACCGAGGCGAAGGCGGACCGCATCGAGCGGCCGAGGGGAGAGGAGTCGGTGTCCCAGAGGGTGCGCAGCGACCGCCGGCGCTCGCCGTGGTCCCACTGGTCCTCCCCGGCGATCCGGACGTCGTCGAGGTTGCCGCCGCCCATGACCGGCTCGGGCCCGTACAGCGAGGCGGGCGGAGCGCCGTCGCCCATGTTGAACCCCTGCAGAGGTGAGCCGTCCGCGTCGGTGCCGATCAGGCGGTTGAGCCAACCGACCCGGGTGGTGGAGCCGGGGTTGGCGTCCTCCACCTCCTCCATCGCAGCGAAGTGGGAGCGGTTGGGCGCGGGGAGCCCGGTCGCGTGGACCGCCGCCAGCCGCCCCGACTCCCACAGCGGCACCAGGGGCGCCAGCTCGGGGTGCAGGCCGAACTGCCCGTCCCTGACCAGCAGCCGGTCGGCGGGGACTGCCAGCCGCGGGCGGGCGCTGTAGTAGACGGGGTCGGCGTGCGGGACCACGAGGGAGAGGCCGTCGGCCGCGCCACGCAGGGACAGCACCACGAGCACGGACGAGGCGGGCGTGGCGGCCGCGGCCGCAGCGTGCACGACCGCCGATCCGAAGACGGTGCTGCTGCCTGCCACGGCGAGGGCTCCGGTGAGGAGGCCACGGCGCGAGAGCCGGGTGAACTCGCGGCAGCAGGGTGCGGTGGTGGTCGTCGTCATGGTGCTCACCTGGTCAGGAACGAGGGGGAGTCGAGGAAGGTCGTGAGCAGCCGCGCCATCGACCACTTCACCAGCGGGTGGTCACGGGTGATCACCTCGTCGGGGCCGAGCCCGGTGGCCTGGCAGCAGGCGCGCAGCAGCCGGGCCGTCGACCGGCGGTGCAGCAGCCGCTGCGAGAGGTGGTCCACCAGCACGTCGAAGCGGACCCGCTTCGCGGGCAGCCAGGAGCCGGCGGAGTGGTAGTGGATGCCCTCCTTGGGCCACCAGGTGCCGCACATGGAGTAGTGGACGCTCATCGAGGCCAGCAGCCGCGCGGGGGAGGCCCACGAGTCGTTGTCGATCGGCTGGCCGTCGGGCCGCGGCCAGGCGAACGGCGTCGTGCCCATGTCGGAGACCTGCCAGAGCAGCTGGTTGGCGGCGTTCCGCTCGCTGGTGGGCCGCTCCACGGAGACACCGAGAGCGCGGTAGGTGGCCACGAGGTCCTCGCCGGGGTCGCGCACCTTGGCGCCCACGGCGTCCGCGAAGGCCGAGGAGCCGACCAGGGCGCGCAGCACGGGCACGATCTCGGTGTCGTGGTCGAGGTAGACCTCTGCGAGCCGGTCCACGAGGGCCTGTGGCGGGTCGTCGCTGACCAGCTTGACGGCGAGCTTCCGGGCCACCCGGGCCGCCGTCGCGGGGTGGCGGGCCAGGTAGGACAGGTAGCGCCGGGTCAGGTCCCGCCCGTCCGCCTCGGCGTTGGGGTCGGAGAAGCCCATCACGCTCACGGTGCCGCGCGAGTGCCGCCGGGGGTCGTACGACGGCTCCCACGTGTTCCACAGGTCGACCGTCCAGCCGGTGAGGATGCGGGCGCTGTCCTTGACGTCGTCCTCGTCGTACTGGCCGCGCCCGACCGTGTGCAGCTCGAGCAGCTCGCGCCCGAGGTTCTCGTTCGGGTGCTTGGCGGTCGAGACGGCGTTGTCGAGGTAGATCAGCATCGCCGGGTGGGTGATCGACGCGTGGAGGAGGTCCTCGAAGCGGCCGAGCGCGTGGGCGCGGATCGTGTCGCCGTAGTCGACCCGGTGGACGAACTGGGCGTCACCGACGGCCGGGACGTTGAGGTGGTTCTCCCACAGCTCCGTCATCAGCTCGTGCAGCTGCCGCTTCGACCTCATCCGGCGCAGCAGCACCCAGCGCGCGTAGTCGGCCATCACCTCCCAGCCACCCTCGGTGCCGTCGACCTGGCGACGCCACAGGGCCGCCGGCGCGCGGTCGAGGCTGGGCCACCAGGAGCGCAGCTCGTCGGCGCTCCTGTCGGTGATGCTCGCGGGGGAGAGCTGCCGGTCGAACCAGGCCGTGGCACCTCCCTGCCTGCGGACCTGACGGGCCAGCGCCGGCGTGATCCCGTAGGAGAGCCGGCCGACCAGGTGCCGCCCGCGTCGGGACAGCAGGGGGTCACCACGGTGGTGGGCGGGGGTGTGGCTGGGCATGTGCCGGCTCCCGGGCAGCGAGGCAGAGGGGGTGTCGACGCGGGCGTGGACGTCGTCATCATCGGCGCCGCCCGGGCCCTTCTTGAGGGAACGCGCCGACAGACCGCTTCGCGGGATGCGGGCGGAGCCGGGGATGGCCGGTAGAGTTCTGGGACCGAACGACCTCTACGGCAAAGGATCACGAGCTCCTCCGATGGACGGCTCCCAAAGTCGCCCGCCCTCGCACCGTGCGGCGCCCTGCGCCCGGGGAGGGCACCGATGACCGCCTGGATCCTGCTGGCCGCAGCCCTGCTGCTGATCGCTGCCTGCGGCGTGTTCGTCGCGGCCGAGTTCTCGTTCGTCACCGTCGACCGCAGCAAGGTCGAGCAGGCGGCGAGCGAGGGCGACAGCGGCGCGCAGGGGCTCCAGCAGGCGCTCCGCTCGCTCTCGACCCAGCTCTCCGGCGCGCAGGTCGGGATCACGATCACCAACCTCGCCATCGGCTTCCTCGCGGAGCCGGCGATCGCGGCCCTGATCGAGGGACCCCTCGAGGCATTGGGGACGCCCCCGGGTGCCGTGCCACCGGTGGCGGTAGGGATCGGGCTGACGCTCAGCACCATCCTGACCATGATCTTCGGCGAGCTGGTCCCCAAGAACCTGGCACTGGCCCGGCCGATGGAGGTCGCCCGCGCCACCCAGCGCTTCCAGCGCACCTTCACGGCGGTCAACCGGCTGCCGATCAGGCTGCTCAACGGCTCCGCGAACGCCTTCGTCCGCCGGCTCGGGATCGAGCCCCAGGAGGAGCTGCGCTCCGCGCGAAGCTCGACCGAGCTGGCCTCGCTGATCCAGCGCTCGGCCGACCAGGGCACCCTGGACGCCGACACCGCCGAGCTCATGGAGCGTTCGGTGGAGTTCGGGTCGAGGACCGCCGGCGAGATCATGACTCCCCGGGTGCGGACGGTCAGCCTCGAGGTCAACGACCGCGCCAGCGACGTCATCGAGCTGGCCCGCCAGACCGGCCACTCGCGGTTCCCCGTGCTCGACGCGGAGGAGAGCGTGGTCGGCACCGTCCACGTGAAGAACGCCGTGGCGCTGCCGGTCCACGAACGGGCCACCACGAAGGTCAAGCACCTGGTGGCCAAGCCGATCGTGGTGCCCGACTCGCTGCGCCTCGACCCGCTCCTGGCGCTGCTGCGGGAGGACGGCTTCCAGATGGCGGTCGTCCTCGACGAGTACGGCGGCCACGCCGGCATCGTCACCCTCGAGGACGTGGTCGAGGAGATCGTCGGCGACATCGCCGACGAGCACGACCGCCTCGGCGCACGCGCCCGTCAGCGCCGGGACGGCGGCTGGACGCTGTCCGGCCTGCTGCGCCCCGACGAGGTCGAGGACCTCACCGGGATCGCGCTGCCCGAGAACGAGGACTACGACACCATCGCGGGCCTCGTGCTGCGCGTGCTCGGCCGGGTGCCGGAGCCCGGCGACCTGGCGGAGGTCCCGGTCCCCGACAACTCTGACCCCGAGGAGCCCCGCGAGCAGCTGGCGGTCCTGACCGTCGAGCGGATGGACGGCCTGCGCATCGACCGGGTCGGGCTCCGGCTGCTGCAGGGCGACCTGCCGCGGCCCGAGGACGCGTCATGAGTGCCCCGGCCGCCCTCGCCGTCGCCGTCCTCCTGCTGCTCGGGAACGCCTTCTTCGTGGCCGCCGAGTTCGCCCTGGTCTCCGCCCGGCGGACCCAGATCGAGCCACGGGCCGAGGCGGGTTCGCGGCTCGCCCGCACGACGCTGAAGGCGATGGAGAACATCTCCCTGGTCATCGGCGTCAACCAGCTCGGCATCACCGTCTGCTCGCTGGTGCTCGGTGCCGTCGGTGAGCCGGCGGTCTCGCACCTGATCGAGCCCGTGCTCCACGCCGCCCACGTGCCGACGTCGTTCCTGCACCCCATCTCGTTCGTGGTGGGCCTGGCGATCGTCGTCTACCTCCACGTGGTGATGGGGGAGATGATCCCCAAGAACCTCGCCCTGGCCGGCCCCGACCGCGCCGCCCTCGCGCTGGGCCCGCCGATCTGGTTCATCGTCAAGGTGCTGCGTCCGGTCATCGTGGTCATCAACGCCGTGGCCTCGGCGGTGCTGCGGCTGGCCGGCGTACGCCTCATGGACGAGGTGAGCTCGACCTACACCCGCGAGGAGGTCGCGGCGCTGGTGGAGGAGTCGCGCGGCGAGGGGCTGCTCGAGGCCGACGAGTACGACCGGCTCGCAGGTGCCCTGGGCTTCACCGAGAAGACCGTCGAGTCCGTGCTGATGCCCTCCGCCACCCTCACCACCGTGCAGCGGGGGTCGACCGCGGCGGACGTCGAGTCGCTGTGCGCCGCCACCGGGTTCAGCCGCTTTCCCGTCGTGGGGACGGGGGCAGAGCTGCTCGGCTACCTGCACATCAAGGACGTCCTCGAGCCCGACGAGGCCCGGCGCGAGCGCCCGGTCGACGACAAGTGGATCCGCCCGTTCGCGACGGTGACCGTCGACGACAGCCTCCACGACACCCTCGAGACCCTGCAGCGCCGTGGCGCCCACATGGCCCGGGTCGTCGACGCCGAGGGCAGCACGCTGGGGCTCGCGACCCTCGAGGACGTGATCGAGGAGCTGGTCGGCGAGATCCGGGACGCCGCGCACCTCGACGAGCCCGCTACCGCGCCGCCGAGCCCGTCCGGTGCGCCGCGCGTCGTTCGTGGACGGACCGATGGCTAAGGTGTCCTCGGCGGGGCGACGGGGCCCCTGTCCGAGCTCCCCCGCAACACGGCGAAATGCAGGTCCCTGTGGCAGATGAACCGACGCGCGAGAACCGCGTGTGGACTCTGCCCAACCTGCTCAGCCTGGTCCGGCTGGCGGGCGTCCCCGTCTTCCTGTGGCTGGTGCTCGTCCCCGAGGCCGACGGCTGGGCGCTGGGCCTCCTGGTGCTGTCCGGCATCACCGACTTCCTGGACGGCTGGCTGGCCCGACGCCTCGACCAGACCTCGGTGGTGGGGCAGATCCTCGACCCCGTCGCCGACCGGCTCTACATCCTGGCCGTGGTCGTGGGCCTCGCCCTGCGCGACATCATCCCGTGGTGGATCGCGATCCTGCTCCCGCTGCGTGACCTCCTGATGTGGGGGCTGGTCCCGCTGCTGCGCACCCGCGGCTACAGCGCGTTGCCTGTGCACTTCCTCGGCAAGGCCGCCACCTTCAACCTGCTCTACGCCTTCCCGCTGCTGCTGCTCGGTGACGGCGTGGGTGTGGTGGCGACGTTGGCGAAGGTTTTCGGCTGGGCCTTCGCGGTGTGGGGCATCGGGCTCTACTGGTGGGCCGGGCTGCTCTACGCCTGGCAGGTCCGCAAGCTGCTGGCGACGACGGAACGACGTACGGCGGTCCGCGATGCCTGACCACGTCGCCCGCGAGGAGCCGCGCCTGCCCGCACGGGTGACGATGCCGCTGCTCACCCTCATCACCCAGCAGTCGCTGGACGAGGACTACCTCCACGTGGCCGAGCGACGTGCGGCCGGGGCCCCGCGCCCACCGCGAGCGCGGCCGCACCGCACCGCCGCGATCGTGGTCGCGGTCTTCGGGATCCTGGTCACGACCGCCGCCGTCCAGACCTCGCGCAACGCCGGTGTCAACGACGCCAGCCGGGCGAGCCTGATCTCGCAGATCGACACCAAGCGGGCCGCGGTCTCCGACCGGCAGGACCGGATCGTCTGGCTGCGCGAGCGCAACGTCGCGCTCGAGCAGCAGCTCAACACCGTCACCGGCACCGAGCAGGAGGCGCTGACCCGGATGCGCCGGCTCGAGTCGGTGTCCGGGTTCGGCCCGGTCCACGGCGAGGGCGTGCGGATCGTCGTCGACGACGCACCCAACGGCGACCCGACCCAGCAGGTCCGCGACGAGGACCTGGCCAAGCTGGTCGACGGGCTCTGGGCCGCGGGGGCCGAGGCGATCTCCATCAACGGCTACCGCCTCACCGTGCTGAGCGCGATCCGCAACGTCGGTGTCGCCATCCACGTCAACAGCCGGGCGCTGACGCCGCCGTACACTGTGCTGGCGATCGGGGACACCCGGACACTGCAGGCGAACCTGCTCGACAGCACCCTGGGGAGCGAGTTCTTCAGCCTGGCCCAGCAACTGGGTTTCGCCTACTCGCGTCGCAACGAGGACGACCTCAGGCTGCCTGCGGCCCGGTTCCCGCGGCTGCGCTCGGTGCGCGAGGGCTCCGCCGGGGACCAGCAACGTCACAACGAGGAGACCATTCCGTGATCGCCGCCCTCGGGCTCCTGGTGGGCATCCTGCTGGGACTGTGGTTCCGCCCCGACGTGCCCCTCGGGCTCGAGCCCTACCTCCCCATCGCCGTCGTCGCCTCGCTCGACGCCGTGTTCGGCGGCCTGCGCGCCTACCTCGACGGGATCTTCGACGACAAGGTCTTCGTGGTCTCGTTCTTCAGCAACGTGGTGATCGCGGCCGCGATCGTCTACCTCGGGGACAAGCTGGGGGTCGGCGGCCAGCTGTCCACCGGCGTGATCGTCGTCCTCGGGATCCGCATCTTCTCCAACGTCGCGGCGATCCGACGCCACCTCTTCCATGCCTGACGCCGAGACCCGCAACGAGAACGAGCCGGACACCGGCCGGCAGCGGCTGCTGACGGCGCTGCTGCGGCCCTCCCGCGCCCAGGTCGTCGTCGCCGTGCTCCTGGCCGTCGTCGGCTTCGCCGCGGTCACCCAGGTGCGCGCCAACGAGGTCGACGACACCTACGCCGGGCTGCGCGAGCAGGACCTGATCGACGTGCTCAACGGCCTCGCCGGCACCACGCAGCGAGCGGAGTCCGAGATCGCGCGCCTCGAGAGCACCCGTCGCGACCTGCAGAGCAGCACGCAGTCGCGGCAGGCGGCCCTGGCGCAGGCGCAGGACCGGGCTGACACGCTGGCGATCATGGCCGGGCTGGTCCCGGTGACCGGTCCCGGGATCCGGGTCACCGTCACCGAGGACACCGCACCCGTGGACGTCGACACGATGCTCGACACCATCCAGGAGCTGCGGGCAGCCGGCGCCGAGGCGATGCAGTTCAACGGCAAGGTCCGCGTCGTCGCGCAGACCTCGGTGGAGTCGGCCGTCGGCGGGATCTCCGTCGACGGGACGCTACTCAGCCCGCCGTACGTCATCGACGTGATCGGTGAGCCGCACACGCTCACCGGGGGGATGACCTTCCCCGAGGGACCCCGGGCCCAGTTCGAGAGCGACGGCCAGAGCGTGCAGATCGACGAGCTCCAGTCCCTCGACATCGAGAGCGTCGTCGAGCCCAGCCAGCCGCAGTACGCCCAGCCGGACGGCTCCCAGTAACCTGCGTCCGACGCCACACCGCCCGTCAACTGAGACCCCCCAGCGACAGGAGCCACCGTGTACCCCGACGACCTGAAGTACACCACCGAGCACGAGTGGGTGCGCAGCCCCGGCGAGCACGAGGGCTCGGTGCGCATCGGCATCACCCACTACGCCCAGGACGCCCTCGGCGACATCGTCTACGTCTCGCTGCCCGAGGTGGGGGACAGCGTCGACGCCGGCAGCACCTGCGGCGAGCTCGAGTCGACCAAGTCCGTCAGTGACATCTACGCCCCGATCACCGGCGAGGTCGTGGCCCGCAACGACTCGCTCGACGCCACGCCGGAGCTCGTGAACAACGACCCGTACGCCGCCGGCTGGCTCTTCGAGGTCGTCCCGGCCGACGCGTCGCAGCTCGACGAGCTCCTCGACTCCGACGCCTACCAGGCCACGCTCGAGGGCTGACCCGACCGCTCCACCGCCGCACCGCCGCCACCCCGCCGCGTGCCCGCCTTGCACCCGCTGGTCGGACTGATAGGTTCGGGTCAACCGTCAACCTCAACCCGGCCCTGAGGGTTGGACCGTGGCTGGGTGTCGGCGGACGACCCCGATCCGGAGGAAGACCGATGCCGTTCTGCACAGCGTGTGGCAAGCAGAACCCCGACGACGCCCGCTTCTGCTCGCAGTGCGGCAACCGTCTGGTGACCGCTGACGCGCCCGCTCCCGCGCCGGACTCGGCGGGGGAGTCGACCGCGACCATCGCGATCGGCCTGGGCGGTGACAAGGTCGAGACCTCCGACCGCCAGCTCAACGCGGTGGACGCCGCCGCTGTGGACGCGCTGCCCTCGGGCCACGCGCTCCTGGTGGTGCAGCGGGGCCCCGGCTCCGGCAGCAGGTTCCTGCTGGACTCCGACGTGGTCAACGCCGGGCGCCACCCGGACAGCGAGATCTTCCTCGACGACGTGACGGTGTCGCGCCGGCACGCCGAGTTCCACCGGACCGCTGACACGTTCACCGTGAGCGACGTGGGCAGCCTGAACGGCACCTACGTCAACCGGGACCGGATCGACCGGGTCCAGCTCAAGGACGGCGACGAGGTCCAGATCGGCAAGTACCGTCTGGTCTTCTTCTCCGGGCACGCGAGCGGCTGACGGCCGGATGGGTACGCCGTCGGCCACCGCGCCGTCAGGGGCCTCCCGGGCGCGGATGAACATCGGGGAGGTCCTGGACCGGCTGCGTCCGGACTTCCCGGGGGTCACCATCCCCAAGATCCGCTTCCTCGAGGACAAGGGCCTGATCAAGCCCGAGCGGACCCCGGCGGGCTATCGCAAGTTCTCCCACGAGGACGTCGACCGGCTGCGTTACGTGCTGCGGATGCAGCGCGACCACTACCTGCCGCTCAAGGTGATCGGCGAGCACCTCGATGCGATCGACCGCGGTCTCGAGCCGCCGCCGATCGAGGGGGTCGTGCCGACCGTCCCCCGGGTCGCGCTGGCCGCTGACGGGCTGCCGAGCGCCGAGTCGTTCTCCCGGCGCGACGACGTACGCCTCTCGCGTCGCGAGCTGGTGAAGATCGCGGAGATCTCCGAGGAGCTGCTCGACCAGCTCGAGCAGTTCGGGCTGATCAGCGCCCGCCCCGGCACCGGCCACTACGACACCGACGCGCTGGTGATCGCCAAGACGGCGCGCGACCTGGCCGACTTCGGCTTCGAGCCCCGGCACCTGCGGGCCTTCAAGACCGCCGCCGACCGGGAGGTCGGGCTCGTGGAGCAGGTCGTGGCCCCCCACAAGCGGGGCCGCGACGCCGCGGCCAAGGCCCGTGCCGAGGAGGCGGTCAGCGAGATCGCGGCGCTGTCCGTGCGGCTGCACGCCACCCTGGTCAAGGCGGGCCTGAGGTCCTCCTGAACCTCGCCCAGAACCTCGCCCAGAACCTCGCCGAGGACACCTCCTGGGCTCACCCACACCGGGAGTAGGGTGAGCGTGTGCGCGAAGTCGATGTCATGGGAGTCCGGGTCGAGATGCCCTCCAACACACCGATCGTGCTGCTGCGCGAGGTGACCGGGGAGCGCTACCTCCCCATCTGGATCGGGGCGGTCGAGGCCACCGCGATCGCGTTCGCCCAGCAGGGTGTGGTCCCGCCCAGACCGCTCACGCACGACCTGATGAAGGACGTGCTCGAGGCCACCGGCAACCAGCTCACCGAGGTCCGGATCACCGAGGTCAAGGACGGCGTCTTCTTCGCGACCCTCGTCTTCAGCTCCGGCGCCGAGGTCAGCGCACGGCCCTCGGACTCGATCGCCCTGGCGCTGCGGACGGGCTCGAAGATCCTGTGCTCCGAGGAGGTGCTCGACGAGGCCGGCCTCGCCGTGCCCGCGGAGCAGGAGGACGAGGTCGAGAAGTTCCGGGAGTTCCTCGACCAGGTCACCCCCGAGGACTTCGACGCCCACTGACGTCCTGCGTTGTCAGGACCCGCGTGGATCGGCCCGTCAGCGCGCCCTTCGAGCCTGGATGAGTCGCCGGTTAACCGGTGATTCCTGACGTTCTCAGCCGTTGCAACGCCTGAGAAGTGCAGGAGTCGCCGGTGCACCGGTGATTCAACCACCCTCACCCTCAAGTAGAGGGTGAGGGTTGCGACACGCCGCTCCTGTCGTTGACCACCCTCATCGTCGGGCATACCTTGAACTGTCTCTGTTGTAACTCCACCGTTGTGGTCACACCGGGCTCTCCGGCAGGTCACACTTCCCCCGAGGGTTACGCACAACGGAGTAGACCCGCGGAGGACCGTGTGAACGAGAACGAGCAGGACCTGGCGAGCAGCCCCGAGGCGACCCTCGCCGCGGAGGCGGCGGAGGAGCAGGGTCTCCTCTTCGCCGACGACGTGTCCCCGCTGCCCAGCGACACCGGCTACCGCGGTCCCACGGCGTGCAACGCCGCCGGCATCACCTACCGCCAGCTCGACTACTGGGCCCGCACCGGCCTGGTCGAGCCGTCCGTGCGGGGTGCCGCCGGCTCCGGGTCGCAGCGGCTCTACTCCTTCCGCGACATCCTGATCCTCAAGGTCATCAAGCGGCTGCTCGACGCCGGCATCTCGCTCCAGCAGATCCGCACGGCCGTCCAGCACCTGCGCAAGCGCGGGACCGACGACCTCACCCGCGTCACGCTGATGAGCGACGGTGCCTCGGTCTACGAGTGCACCAGCAACGACGAGATCATCGACCTGCTCCAGGGCGGGCAGGGTGTCTTCGGCATCGCCATCGGCGGTGTCTGGCAGGAGATCGAGGGCACCCTCGCCGAGCTGCCGAGCGAGCGCACCGCCGAGGACCAGGAGCCCGGCGCGAGCGACGAGCTGGCCGCACGGCGCGCTGCCCGCAAGATCGGCTGACCCCATCGGCTAGGCTGGGCGCGCCGACTATCCCGCACGGGAGAGTCTCCGCCCGGGGGCAGCGCCCGTGGAGCGGAGCGCCGAAGGGGCAATTCCTCCCCGGAACCTCTCAGGCGCCAGGACCGTGCGGATGAGGCAACTCTGGAGCTCGTGAACCACGAGTGACAGAGGGGGAGGGAGCCCGATCGACCCCGATCCGAGGAGCCCCTCCAGTGACCGACGCGTCCGCCCCGAACACCCCGCACGACAGCGAGCGCCACTCCGGCCTCGACGCGGTCCTCCCGTTCTCCGAGCGCCACATCGGCCCCCGTCCCGCCGAGGTCGCCGCGATGCTGGACCGGCTCGGCTTCAGCTCCCTCGACGCCCTCATGGACGCCGCCGTCCCCGGCGGGATCCGGGCGGCAGCGGAGCTCGACCTCCCGGCACCCCTCACCGAGGAGGCCACGGCCCGTGAGCTGCGGGCTCTGGCTGCGGCCAACAACCCGATGGAGCCGATGATCGGGCTGGGCTACCACGCCACCGTCACCCCGCCGGTGATCAGGCGCAACGTGCTCGAGGACCCGAGCTGGTACACCGCCTACACGCCGTACCAGCCGGAGATCTCCCAGGGCCGTCTCGAGGCCCTGCTGAACTTCCAGACCGTCGTCGGCGACCTGACCGGCTTGCCCACCGCCAACGCGTCCCTGCTCGACGAGGGCACCGCGGTCGCCGAGGCGATGACGCTCGTACGCCGCGGCAACCGCAAGGCGTCCGGCCCCTTCGTGGTGGACGCGGACGCCCTGCCGCAGACCATCGAGGTGGTGCGCACCCGCGCCGAGGCGATGGGGATCGAGGTCGTCGTCGCCGACCTGTCCGACGGCCTTCCCGACGGTGAGCTGTGCGGCGTGCTCGTGCAGTACCCCGGTGCCTCGGGCCGGATCCTGGACCCCCGTGCCGTGATCGAGGCGGCGCACGAGCGCAGCGCCCTCGCCGTGGTCGCCGCAGACCTGCTGGCCCTGACGCTGCTCGAGGCGCCCGGCGCGCTCGGCGCCGACGTGGTCGTCGGCTCCACCCAGCGCTTCGGCGTCCCGCTCTTCTACGGCGGTCCGCACGCCGGCTACATGGCGGTCGGCCCGGGCCTCGAGCGGCACCTGCCGGGACGCCTCGTCGGCGTCTCGGTCGACGCCGAGGGCCGCCCGGCGTACCGCCTCGCGCTGCAGACCCGCGAGCAGCACATCCGGCGCGACAAGGCGACCTCCAACATCTGCACCGCCCAGGTGCTGCTCGCCGTCGTCGCGTCGATGTACGCCGTCTACCACGGGCCGCGGGGACTGCGCGGCATCGCGCAGCGCACCCACGCCCTGGCGGCGCGGGCGGCCGCCTCCCTGTCCGCCGCCGGCTACACCGTGCCGACGAGCAGCTTCTTCGACACGTTCACCGTGCAGGCGCCCGGCCGGGCCGAGAAGATCGTGGACGCCGCCCGGGCCGAGGGCCTCCAGCTGCGGCTGGTCGACGAGGACACCGTCGGGCTGTCCTTCTCCGAGGCCAGCGGCCCGCACACCCTCCGGGCGCTGCACGCGGCGTTCGGCGTCGTCCCTGCTGCCGCCGAGCCGGTGGCAGCGCTGCCGGAGTCGCTGGCGCGCACCACGCCGTTCCTCGAGCACGAGGTCTTCAACAGCCACCACAGCGAGACCGCGATGCTGCGCTACCTGCGCCGGCTGTCCGCCCGCGACTACGCCCTCGACCGCGGCATGATCCCGCTCGGCTCGTGCACCATGAAGCTGAACGCGACCACCGAGATGGAGCCCGTGTCACTGCCCGGCTTCGCCGACCTGCACCCGTTCGCGCCGGCCGAGGACGCCGCCGGCTACCGCCGGCTGGTCGCCGAGCTGGAGGGCTGGCTGGCCGAGGTGACCGGCTACGACAAGGTCTCCATCCAGCCGAACGCGGGCTCCCAGGGCGAGCTCGCCGGCCTGCTCGCCATCCGCGGCTACCACCGGGCCAACGGTGAGGGGGAGCGCAACGTCTGCCTGATCCCCTCCTCGGCGCACGGCACCAACGCCGCGTCGGCGGTGATGGCCGGGATGAAGGTGGTCGTGGTCAAGTCGGGTGAGGACGGCTCCGTCGACCTCGACGACCTGCGCCGTCAGTGCGACGCGCACGCGCAGGACCTCGCCGCCATCATGGTGACCTACCCCTCGACGCACGGCGCCTACGAGGACTCCATCACCGAGCTCTGCGAGATCGTCCACGCCCACGGCGGACAGGTCTACGTCGACGGCGCGAACCTCAACGCGCTCCTCGGCTACGCGCGCCCCGGCGAGTTCGGCGGCGACGTGTCCCACCTGAACCTGCACAAGACCTTCTGCATCCCGCACGGCGGCGGCGGTCCCGGCGTCGGTCCGGTCGCGGTGCGCGCGCACCTCGCGCCGTACCTCCCCTCGCACGGCATGCACCCCGAGGCCGAGAAGCGGGAGGGCATCGGCCCGATCAGCGCCGCGCCCTACGGCTCCGCAGGCATCCTGCCGATCTCGTGGGCCTACATCCGGCTGATGGGGGCCGCGGGCCTGACCCGCGCGACCGCGGTCGCGGTGCTCTCGGCCAACTACGTGGCGGCGCGGCTCGGCGAGCACTACCCGGTGCTCTACCGCGGCCACGGCGGCCTGGTCGCGCACGAGTGCATCCTGGACCTGCGCGGGCTGACCAAGGAGACCGGCGTGACGGTCGACGACGTCGCCAAGCGGCTCGTCGACTACGGCTTCCACGCGCCCACGATGTCCTTCCCGGTCGCCGGCACGCTGATGGTGGAGCCGACCGAGTCCGAGGACCTCGCCGAGATCGACCGGTTCTGCGAGGCGATGATCGCGATCCGCGGCGAGATCGAGCGGGTCCGGGCGGGGGAGTGGACCCCCGAGGACTCACCGCTGCGCGGTGCCCCGCACACCTCGCGCGCGCTGGTCGGCGAGTGGGACCGTCCCTACAGCCGCGAGCTGGCCGTCTTCCCGACCGGCATCGACCCGGACAAGTACTGGCCGCCGGTGGCCCGGATCGATCAGGCGTACGGCGACCGCAACCTGGTCTGCGCCTGCCCGCCCCTGGAGGCCTTCGCCGAATGAGCACGGTCGCCCCCGTCACCGCGCGCCGGCTGCTGGCCCGGCTCGCCGCCGCCCAGGCCGCTGGCCGGCTGCCCTCGGTGGTCGCGGGAGTCCTCCGCGACGGTGAGCTCGCGTGGACGGGGGCGTACGGCGAGGCCGCCGTGCCCGGCCACGACCCGTACGACGTGCAGTACCGCCTCGGGTCGATCACCAAGACCATGACGGCCGTGCTCGCGCTGCAGCTCGTGCGGGACGGCCGGCTCGGTCTCGACGAGCCCGCGGCCACGTGGCTGGGGGACGTGGCCTACGCCGACCGGACCATCCGCAGCCTGCTCGCCCACAACTCGGGCATGCGCTCGGAGCCGATCGGCTCCTGGTGGGAGCGCTCGGCGGGACTGACCTGGGAGGAGCTCGCCGACGGTCACGACGGCGCCGGCGAGATCTTCCCGGCGCTGCAGCAGTTCCACTACTCCAACCTCGGGTTCGCGCTCCTCGGCGAGGTCGTGGCCCGCGAGCACGGGGTCGACTGGTGGGAGTGCGTGCGGTCCCGGATCCTCGACCCGCTCGGCATGACCCGCACCTCCTACCTCCCGGAGGGGGCGGCCGCGCAGGGACAGAGCGTGCACCCCTACGCCTCGACCCTGGTCGACGAGCCGGCCACCGACACCGGCGCCATGGCTCCTGCGGGACAGGTCTGGGCGACCCTGACCGACCTCGCGACGTACAACGCCTTCCTGCTCGCGGGGCACCCCGACGTGCTCGGGCTCGACCAGCTGCTGGTCGCCTCGCACCCGCAGTCGGGTGACCGCGACGACGCGCTCGGCTACGCCCACGGCCTCGGCTTCCAGCTGCAGGCCGGGGGCTCGGGGATGCTGGTGGGCCACACCGGGTCGATGCCCGGCTTCCTCGCCGGCTGCTTCGTGGACCGCCCGCGTCGCACGGGCGCGGTGGTGCTCACCAACGCCACCACCGGTCTGGTGCCCGCCGACCTGGCCGTGGGCCTGCTCGACGAGCTCGAGAGCAACGAGCCGACGATCCCGTCCCCGTGGCGACCGACGGCGGTCGTGCCTGCGGAGCTGACGGACGCCCTCGGCGTGTGGCACTGGGGCAACACGCCGTTCGTCTTCGCGATGGACGGCGACCGGCTGGTCGCCGCGCGGGCCGGCGAGGAGAAGTACACCTTCGCGGTCGTCGACGGGCGGATCATCGGCACCTCGGGCTACCACGCCGGCGAGGAGCTGAAGGTCGTGCGCCGGGCCGACGGCTCGGTCAGCCATCTCGACGTGGCCACGTTCATCTACACCCGGACGCCGTACGACCCGGACGCCCCCATCCCTGGGGGGCATCCGGGTCGCTGACGCCGGCGGATCAGCTGGTGATGTCCTCCTTGGTCACCTGCAGGTCGTAGTGGAACGCGGTGTCGCAGGTCAGCGGGCGTGTCCGGTGCCGCCAGGTCAGGGTGAGGTCCGTGTCCAGCGCCCGGTGGAAGCCGTCGACGGTGACCAGCTGGCCGGCGTCGTCGTACTCCTCGTGGACCTGCTCGCGACCGCCGACGCGCACGGCGCGGCCCTCGATGACGGCGCGCTTGCCGCCCACCTTCAGGGCGCCGAGCACCTGCTTGTGGTCGATGAAGCCGTCGACGTCCTCACGCGAGTTGCCGACCTGGTTGCCGTCGTCCCCGATGACGACCTGGATGACGTTCGCGTAGGTGTTGTTCTCGTAGACGCTGGCCCACACCGATCGGCCCCGGATCCGGCCGGTGCACTCGATGACGTCGCCCACCTCGTGGGTCGTGGTGGTCTCCGCCCGGGCTGCGGAGGAGGGGGCGGTGGGTGAAGGGGCGGCCGTGGCCGGAGTCGCGATGCCCAGCCCGGTGAGGGCGGAGGTCGCGACCGCGGCCAGGGCGCCGAGGGTGAGCTGGGTGCTGCGCATGGTGGGGCTCCTGGGTTGTCGTGCGTGACTGGACGGCTGGGATACGCCCCGGCGCGGCCGCTGGTTGCGTGGACGGTGCTGGTCCAGACCTCTCGTCGGGCGCGTACTCCGCTCGGGGTACGCGCGCGGCCCCGGCGCGTGCGACCGGCCGGTGTCGGGTACGTCTGACCCATGGAGGAGCACCGGGAGGTCGAGAACACCTATGCCCCCGGTCCCGACGCCGAGATGCCGGACCTGACCTCCCTTCCCGGGGTCGTCGCGGTCGGGGACGCCGCGGTCGAGCAGCTCGACGCGACCTACTTCGACACGGCCGACCTCAGCCTGCTGTCCGCGGGCGTGACCCTGCGTCGCCGGGAGGGCGGCGACGACGAGGGCTGGCACCTGAAGCTGCCGGCCGCGAAGGGACGCGACGAGGTCAGGCTGCCGTTGCGTGCCGCGAAGGCACCCCCACGGCGGCTCCTCGACATCGTCCGGGGCCGCACCCGCGGGGACCCTGTCGTGGCGGTCGCGACCATCGCCACCCGGCGCACCGAACGACCCCTGCTCCGGCAGGACGGCACGGTGCTGGCCGAGCTCGCGGACGACGAGGTGGTCGGCACCGACCTCGAGCGCGGATCCGAGGTGACCTGGCGCGAGTGGGAGGTGGAGCTCGTCGACGGCGACATGGGGCTCCTCGACGCGACGACCGACCTCATGCGGTCCGCCGGTGTCCCCCTGAGCGACCTCCCGCGCAAGATCCTGCACGTCCTGGGGGACCGGCTCGAGGAGCCGGCGCCAGTCCCCGAGCTCCGTCCCGGCAGCCCCGCAGGGGACGTGCTGCACCTGCGCCTCGCCGAGCAGGTGGAGGCGCTTCTGCTCCACGACACCGAGGTCCGACGCGGACGGGCCGAGGGGGTGCACCAGGCGCGGATCGCTGCTCGGCGGCTCCGCGGTGCGCTCGCGACGTTCCGTCCACTCGTCGACCGCGGGGTGACCGATCCGCTGCGCGACGAGCTGCGGTGGTTCGGCCGGCAGCTCGCCGAGTCACGGGACGCCCGGGTGGTGCGAGAGCTGGTGCAGGCGCTGCTCGAGGAGGAGCCCCGGGCGCTGGTGCGCGGCCCGGCTCGCCGACGGCTGCGCACGACGTACGCCGCCCGCGGCCGGGCGGCACGCGCCCGGGTGGAGGCCGTGCTGGTCTCCGACCGCTACTTCACGCTGCTCGACGACCTCGAGCGACTGGTCCGGGACCCGCCGTGGACCGCCGCGGCCGCGCGTCCGGCCAAGAAGAAGATGCGCTCCCGCGTCCTCCGGGACTGGAAGATGCTGAGTCGCGAGGTCGACGAGGTCCTCGAGGGTGGCGCCGATGACGCTGCGTGGCACCAGGCCCGCAAGGACGCCAAGCGGCTCCGCTACGCGGCGGAGACCCTGCGGCCGGTCTGGCCCGAGCAGGCCGGGCGCCTGGTTAAGTCGGTGAAGACGCTGACCACTCACCTCGGCGAGCGCCAGGACACGGTGGTGACCCGCGCCCACCTCGTCGAGATCGCGACGGAGGCCGACGACGCCGGCGAGAGCTCCTTCATCTGGGGCCGACTGCACGCGCGCGAGCAGGCTCGGTGCGCCGAGCTCGACCACGCCTTCGAGCGCACCTGGCGGCGGGCGGCCCGCGGCAAGAGCCGGTCGTGGCTGGCGTGATCCTCAGACGTCGGGGTGCGGGGGGTCGTTGGTCCCTGCCGGGACGGGGGCCGTCGGAGGCAGCATGCGGGCATGGGCGAGATGGCCGCACAACACGTCGGTGAGCACTCCCAGGGGCGTCGGGACCACCACCGGGCCTGGTGGTCGTTGCTGCTCTTCCTCGTGTCGGGCGCCGCGGCGATCGCCGTCGGGGAGGGCTTGGCGAGCGCCTACGGCTACTCCTCGTTCGAGCAGGACAAGGCCCCCGCCTGGCTCGCCGCCGCGGTGGGCTACCCCGCGGTCCTCGTCTTCACGATCCCGGCCCTCGTCACCACGCACTACGCACGGCGGTCGGTGCGCGAGGGCGTGAGCAGGGGGTGGGTGCCGATGGTGCTCGCCTGGGTCGTGGTCGCCGTCTTCACGCTCCAGAACGTGCTGGCCTGGTTCTTCAGCTGACGCTCGTGCGACCCGGGCCGCGGCTCACATCGCCTGGGAGACGCTGGACATGTTGAAGTCGGGCACTCGCAGCGCCGGGGTCGCGGTGCGCGAGAAGTAGTCGTCGCCCCACTCGCGGCTGAAGCTCGGCACGGTCGCGGAGGCGTGCGTGAAGCGGCGCAGCAGGTCGACGGGGCTCTCGTTGAAGCGGAAGTTGTTGACCGCTCCGGTGATCTCGCCGTCCTCGACGAGGTAGACACCGTCGCGGGTCAGCCCGGTGAGCAGCAGGCTCTGCGGGTCCACGACGCGGATGTACCACAGGCAGGTGAGCAGCAGCCCTCGCTCGGTGCCGGCGACCAGGTCGGCGACGCTGCCCGTGGCGCCGTCCACGGTCAGCGCGAGGTTGTCGATCGCCGGGGTGACCGGCTGGCCGGTCATCGCGGCGGAGTGCCGGGTCTGCAGCAGCGCGGTGAGCTCGCCGTCCCGGATCCAGTCGGTGTGCGCGAGCGGCAGGCCGTTGTCGAAGACCGACTGCTCGTTGTCCGAGGTGGTGGCCACCGTGAACGGGGCACACTGCAGGCCGTCGTACGCCGGGTCGGAGAAGAGGTTCACGCCCCGGTTGACGATCTGGTCGCCGATCCGGGTGCCGACGCCGCGCTTGCTGTAGACCGACTGGCCCTCCCAGGCGACCCGGGCGCCGGCGTACCAGTACGCGTCGATCATCAGGTCCGCCATCGCGGTGGGCGGCAGGATCGTGTCGTAGCGGCCGGCCGGCAGGTCGACCCGTCGCTTCCCCCAGGCCAGGCGCTGGGCGACGGCGGCATCCATCGCGAGCGCGTCGACGTCGGCGAAGTCGCGCGTGGCCCCGCCCACCCAGGCACTCTGGGTGAGGTCGGCGGTCTTGCCGGTGCAGCCGTAGTGGCCCGTGGGCTGGACGTGCCGCAGCCGCAGCCCCGTCGTCGAGCCGAGGTAGGTCGTGGTGAGCTCGTGGTTGACGAACCCGTAGAGCACCCGGCCCTCGGACGACGCCCGGCCGAACGCCTCGCCCAGGGCGGGAGCGAACGCGTCGTAGACGTGGATGTCGGTGTGGACGGGCGCGTCGTCCCAGTCGACCGCAGCCTCGCCCGCGACCAGGTCGTTGGCATCCTCCGCCGGCGCTCCTGCCCGGGCGGCGGCGTCGGCTGCCTCGACCAGGGCGGTCACCTGCGCCTGCGAGCTCGCGCTGCCGGTGACCGACCCGGTGGCCGTGCCGCCGTCCTTGTGGACGAAGGAGACCACGGTGACGGTCACGCCGTGCATGACGCCGTTGGTGGTCAGCGTGTTGTTGGCCCAGCGGAGGTTGGCGCTGGTGGCGTCACGGACGATGCAGACGCAGTGGTCGGACTTGGTCGTGGCCAGCGCGTGCTCGACCAGCGACTGGGGGGTCATGACGTTCGGGGTGCTCATCAGTGGCCTGCCTCGTCGGTGGTGTTGAGGATACGGACGCCGCGGAACAGCGAGGTCGGGCAGCCGTGGCTGACGGCCGCGACCTGTCCGGGCTGGGCCTTGCCGCAGTTGAAGGCGCCGCCGAGCACCCACGTCTGCGGGCCGCCGACAGCCTCCATCGAGTTCCAGAAGTCGGTCGTGGTCGCCTGGTACGCGACGTCGCGCACCTGACCGACCAGCTCGCCATCGGCGATGCGGTAGAACCGCTGACCGGTGAACTGGAAGTTGAAGCGCTGCATGTCGATCGACCAGCTCTTGTCGCCGACGACGTAGAGGCCGCGCTCGACGCGACCGATGAGCTCCTCGGTGCTGGGACCAGCCTCGGCCGGCTGGAGCGAGACGTTGGCCATGCGCTGGATGGGGATGTGGCCGGGGGAGTCGGCGTAGGCGCAGCCGTTCGAGCGGCCCTGCCCAGGCTCCAACGCAGTGAGCTCGGGCAGCATCGCCGCCATCGGCCGGTCGAGCTGGTAGCCCACGAGGACGCCGTCGCGGACGATGTCCCACGACTGGGTCTGCACGCCCTCGTCGTCGTAGCCGACGGTAGCCAGGCCGTGCTCGACGGTGCGGTCACCGGTCACGTTCATCACCGGGGAGCCGTACTGCAGGGTGTTGAGCTTGTCGATGGTGGCGAACGACGTGCCGGCGTAGTTCGCCTCGTAGCCGAGCGCCCGGTCGAGCTCGGTCGCGTGACCGATCGACTCGTGGATGGTCAGCCACAGGTTGGACGGGTGGATGACCAGGTCGTAGGTGCCGGCCTCGATGCTGGGTGCCTTCAGCTTCTCGGCGAGCAGCTCGGGCACCTGCTCGATCTCGCCGTCCCAGTCGTAACTGCCGTCGGTGAGGTACTCCCAGCCCCGTCCGACCGGCGGCGCGATGCTGGCCATCGAGTCGAACGTGTCCGCGCCCGCGCCCATGGCCTCGAAGCCGGGCTGCATCCGCACCCGCTGCTGGGTGGTCCGGGTGCCGGCGAGGTCGGCGTAGTACTTGTTCTCCTGCACCTGCTGCAGGTCGGCACTGGCGTGGTCGACCGCGGCTCCGGTGCGCAGCCGGTTGGTCCAGTCGATGAGCAGCGCGGCCTTCTCGGCCACCGGCACCTCGAGCGGGTTGAGCTCGTACGACGACACCCAGGTGACGTCGTCGTGGACGGGCTCGGGGGCGATCTCCACCGGCTGGCTGGTCATCCCGGCAGCGACCACCGCGACCGCCACGGCCGTCTCGGCGACGCGCACCGCCTCGTCGGTGGTCAGCACGACGCCGGAGGCGAAGCCCCACGCCCCGCGGTGGATCACCCGGACCGCGAAGCCGAGGTCCTCGTGGTCGCTGGCGCCCTGCAGCACGCCGTCGCGCACCCCGAGGTGCTGGTAGCGCACGCGCTCGAAGCGGAAGTCCGCGTGGCTCACACCGAGCTCGCGGGCCCGCGCCAGCGCGGCGTCCCCGAGGCTGCGGTAGGGGAGTGCGGTGAAGGTCGGGTCGAGTCCCGGTGCGCTCATGGGAGGGAACCTATCGCGCCCCCTCACCGGATCGGCGGGAGCGACGTGCCGGTGTCGGGCGGCGGCGCGGTCGCACGTCAGGCGGGGGACCTTCTGCCGTACCCCGACCAGCGGGTCCCGCGCAGGATGACGGCATGGACGACCCGGTCGTGGCCCAGCTGGCGGCGTACAACGCCCACGACGTCGACGCCTTCGTGGCCTGCTACGCGACCGGCGCCGAGATCGTCGACGGAGCAGGTGTGACGCTGATGTCCGGGCACGCCGAGATGCGGGAGAAGTACGCCGAGCTCTTCGCCCACCACCCCGACGTGCACGCCGACGTGCGGGAGCGGCTGCGAGAGCGGGACTGGGTCGTGGACCACGAGGTGGTGCACACCGGCACCGGGGCGCGGGGCTACCTGGTGGCCTATCGCGTGCGGGAGGGGACCATCGACCGGGTGCTGATCCTGGGCGGCTGAGCCCGAGCCGCAGGGATCAGCGGGTCACCGACAGGGTCGAGCCCTGCCGGGCCTTGGTCACGACGAGCTGGGTGGGGATCCGGTCGCGCATCTCGGCGACGTGGCTGACCACGCCGACCACGCGGCCGCCGTCGCGCAGCGAGTCGAGCGTGTCCATGACGTCGTCGAGGGTGTCGGCGTCCAGGGAGCCGAAGCCCTCGTCGACGAAGAGCGTGTCGAGGTCGGCGCCGCCGGCCTCCTGGGTGATCACGTCGGCGAGCCCGAGGGCGAGCGCGAGGGACGCCACGAAGGTCTCGCCACCCGAGAGCGTCGCGGGATCGCGCGCCTCCCCGGACCAGTCGTCGCGGACCAGCAGGCTCAGGCCGCCGCGGGTCTCGCCGGCACCCCGCCGCCCGGTGTGCTCCAGCGAGTAGCGCCGGTCGCTCATCGTGGCCAGCCGCTCGTTGGCGGCGGCCACGACCTGGGCGAGCCGGTAGGCGAGGACGTACGCCGAGAGTCGCATCTGCAGCCGGTTGTCGGCGGCCTTGCCCTCCGCGAAGCTCGACACCCGGCTGACCAGGTCGAGATCGTGGCGGACCGGGGCCCACGCGTCGAGGGCGGCGGCCAGGTCGGTGACCAGCACCTGGAGGCGCTCGAGGCCGGCGACGGCCCGCGCGGCCCGGGCCCGCGCGTGGCCGAGGGCCTCGAGGGCTCCGGCGTGCGTCGTGGTGAGGACCTCCACCTCGGGGAGCGTGGCGGCGGCCACCTCGGCGGCGCCGGGTTCGTCGAGGACGGCGGCGAGCGCGGCCAGGCGCTGGTCGTGGTCACGGATGCGGCGCTCGAGGTCGCGCAGCTCGTCGACGCCCAGCTGTGCCTCGGCAGCCTCGCCGGGCGAGGCGAAGCCGGCCTCCGCGGCAGCCCTCTCCAGCGCCGACCGGGCGTCGGCCAGCGCCCGCTCCGCCGTGGCCTCCTCGGCGAGGGCCTCGAGGGCGTCGCGCCCGGCGGCTGCCCGCCGCAGGGTGAGCTCGAGCAGCTTCGTCAGGTCGTGGGCGCCGGTGCCACGGAGCAGCCCCTCGACCTCGGACCGGACCCGGTGGAGCTCGGCGGTCAGGGCGGCCGCCGACGTCGTGAGGGTCCCCACCTCGAGCTCGAGCGCGCGGATCGCCCCGTCCAGCCGCTCGTGGTCGGCCTCGGCACGCCCCAGGTCGCCCTCGAGCGTGGCCCGCCGCGCCGACAGCGCCTGGAGCTCGGCCAGCCGGGCGCGGGCCGCCTCGAGCTGTGCTGCCTGCTCGTCGAGGGGGTGGTCGCCGGACTGGTCGCGGGCCACGGCGAGCAGGGTGGTCAGCTCGCGCACCCGCTCCTGGTGGAGCAGCTCGGTGGCCTTGGCGTCGTCGAGGGCCTTGAGGGCGCGCTTCTCGGCGGCGGCGTCGGGCGTGCCGGGCACGGGGACGGCGCGGTGCGGGTGGTCCGCGGAACCGCAGACCGGGCAGCACGCCCCGACGGCCAGGGCGCCGGCGATCTCGGCTGCCATGCCCTCCAGACGGGCCTCCCGGACGTCGAGCCACACCTCGCGCAGCCGGCTCGCCTCGTGCGCGGCGTCGGCGAGCGTCGCGCGGGCAGCGGCGAGGTCGGTGTCGAGCTGGGCGGCTCGTCGATGCGCGTCGATCCGCGCCCGGAGGTCCCGAACACGCCCCTCGGCGACCTCGACCGTGCCGGCCGCCCGGGTCGCCTCGGCGAGGTCGGCGCGCAGCGCGGCGATCCGGGCGGGCAGCGCCTGCCGCTCGGCAGACAGCTCGTCGAGCCGCACCCGCGCGGCGTCGTGGCGCCGGTCGATCCGCGCCAGCTCGGCCCCGACCTCGAGGCAGCGCGCCTCCCGGGGCAACGTCGACCGGACCAAGGCGGCCTCGTCGGTCGCCTCGGAGACCGCTGACGCCAGCGTCTCGGCATCCACCACGAGCACCCCCAGCTGCTCGGCGGCCAGCGAGCCCGCGGCCCGGGCCCGCGCGGCCGCGCGGTCGGACGCGGCCTCGGCGGCTCGAGCCAGCCGGTGCAGCGGGGCGACGGCGGCGGCGCGGCGTGCCGCGTCGAGCGAGGTGCGGGCCGCCTCGTGCTCGTCGGAGCCCTCGACCATCCGTGCGTGCTCGGCGGCGGCGGCATCGAGACGCCGGCGCCTCGTGACCAGCGCGCGGCCCTCCTCGAGGGCCGCGCGGGCGGAGGACTCGGCGGCGGCCGTGGACGACAAGTCGTCGTCGGCCGCCGACCGCTCGGTGACCGCCAGCTGCACCAGGTCGGTCGACCACGCGGTCAGGTCGCCGTTCGCGGCCGGGGAGCGGAGGTCGCGGACGTCCCAGTCGGCGGGGAGCGGCACGTCCGCGGTCTCGCTGATCCTGCTGACCAGGTCGGCCACGCCCTGGTGGGCGACGTCGGACTCGCGTCGCAGCGCGAGCCGGTGGTCGCGCAGCCAGCGCTCGACCTCCTCGAAGCGGCCGGTGCGGAACAGTCGCTGCAGGAGCTGGTGGCGCTCCTCGGAGCGGGCCCGCAGGAAGGCCTGGAAGCGGCCCTGCGGGAGCAGGGCCACCTGGGTGAACTGGGTGAGGTTCATGCCGACCAGCCGGGTGACCAGGTGGCCGGTCTCGTCGAGCCGGGTCGAGAGGGGCCGCCACGCGCCGTCCACGCGCTCGCTGATCGTGACCGACGCCTGCTGGGTGGTGACGCCCGTGCCGCGCTTCTTCGGCCGCTCCCAGGCGGGGGACCGCACGATCCGGAAGCGGCGACCGGACAGGGTCGCCTCGAGCACCACCCGCGGAGCCACGCCGGGCGCGGCCTGGTCGCAGCGGAGCCGTCGGGCCGCGGCGCGGTCGCCGGGCACGTCGCCGTACAGGGCGAAGCAGACCGCGTCGAGCACGCTGGTCTTGCCGGCGCCGGTCGCACCGGAGAGCAGGAACAGCCCGGCGTCGGAGAGGTGGTCGAAGTCGACCGTGACGTCGCCGGCGAACGGGCCGAAGGCGGTGATCTCGAGGTGGTGGAGGCGCATCAGCCACCTGTCCCGGACACGAGGACGTCGAGGTCGGGGTCCTCGCAGCAGGAGTCGAAGGCCGTGCGCAGCAGCGCGGCCTCCTCGTCGGTCGCAGGGGTTCCCCGCATCTCCGCCACGAAGTCGAGCGCGATGTCGTGGTCGCTGCGGCCCCGCAGGCGCGCCGTCGGCACCGAGGACCGGTCGCCGGAGGCCGGCTCGAAGCCCAGGACCAGGGTGTGGGGGAACCGCGCGCGCAGCCGGTCCATCGCCTGCGCGGGGCGCGTGTCGTCGGTGAGGGTGACCTGCACCCACGAGGCCTCGTGGGCGGCCAGGGAGGGATCGGCCAGCAGGCCCTCGAGCGTGCCCCGCAGCCGGGCCAGCGGCCGCGGCACCGGAGCCTCGACGAACTCGGCGCCGGTGACGCCGTCGCGACCCAGGTCGACCAGCCACGACCCCTTGCGGTGGGTGGTCTCGGAGAACGAGTAGGCCAACGGGGAGCCGCTGTAGCGCACGGTGTCGCTGAGCGTGTGGCGTCCGTGCAGGTGGCCGAGCGCGGCGTAGTCGACCCCGTCGAAGACGGACGTCGGCACGATCGACACCCCGCCCACGCTGATGTCCCGCTCGGAGTCGCTGGACTGCACGTCGTCCGCGTCCCCGGCGACGAACGCGTGCGCGAGGACGACCGAGCGGGTCCCCGGGCGGCCTTCGAGGTCGGTCCGGACGCGTCGCATGGCCTCGGTGAGCGCCGCCTGGTGCGACCGGGCGCCGAGCCCCCAGGGCTCGCGCACGGAGTCGGGGTCGAGGTAGGGGATGCCGTGCACGGCCACCGGGCCGTGCTCGTCCTCGAGCAGCACCGGCGTCCCGACACTGCCGGCGTCGGTGCGGATGAAGACGCCCGCGGCATCGATCAGCCGGGAGCTGAAGCCGAGCCGCTGGGCCGAGTCGTGGTTGCCGCTGGTGATGACGACCTTCGCCCGCGACGCGGCCAGGCGGCCCAACGCGTCGTCGGCGAGCCGGACCGCGTCGACGTGGGGGAGCGCCCGGTCGTAGACGTCGCCCGCCACGACCACGAGGTCGACCCGCTCGGCGGCGACGACGTCGAGCAGGTGGTCGACGTACGCCGCCTGGTGGGTGAGCATCCCCTCACGGTGGAACGACCGGCCCAGGTGCCAGTCGGAGGTGTGCAGGATGCGCATGCGACCAACCTAGGAACCCCCACCGACAGTCCGGCGCACCCCACGCCGCCGGACCGCCGGATGTGACCTGCAGCGCCTCCGCGACGCGGCGTCGGCGGGGTCGCTCGCGCCCGCCCGGCCGGGTGCACGAGGCTGGTGCCATGACATCGCAGGACGGCGGGCCCGACGACCCGCGGACGATCGAGCTCGGCGGGCGGCTGGCCACCTGGCTGGAGGAGCTCGGCCTCGACGCCCACCTGGCCGAGAGCGGCCTGCCCTCCTTCGCCCGCGACCCGCAGGGTCGGCCCGTGTGGACCGAGCACGGCACCGGTGAGCCGCTGTCGCTCGCCCGGCTCGAGGAGCTCGACCGGGTGCTGCACAGCGAGGGCTCCGACCCGCGGCACGCCGTACCCGTGCCGCTGCTGCTCCTCGCCCGGCAGGCACGCCTGCGGGACGAGCTGCTGGCCAGCCCCTGGTTCACCTACGAGACCCTGGCCCGGGTGCGTGGCGCCTCGGTCGAGGCCACCCGGTTCGCGGTGCACAAGGCGAGCGGGGACCACCGGCTCCTGGTCGTGCCTGCGGACGAGCGTGTCCTCGTGCCGGGCTTCCAGCTCGACGAGCGGGGCGAGCTGCGCCCCGAGCTCGAGGCGGTGCTCGAGCCGCTGCTGGCGGCCGGCATGGACCCCTGGCGTGCCTGGGCCTGGCTGACCCAGCCTGCCGGGCTGCTCGGCGGGCAGGTCCCCGAACGAGCGGCGGCCGACCCGGAGACCGCCGACGTCGTGGCCCGGGCCGCGGCGCGGCTGGCGGAGCGGGTGGCTGCCGACCGCTGACCCCGCAGGTGCCGAGGTCGCGTCCGCGGGTGTCAGGTCGCGGGAGTCAGGTCGCGGGAATCAGGTCGCGGCCAGCGCGCCCGTGCCGGTGAGCACGAGCTCGGCGAACCGCTCGCCCATCAGGCGGTGCGTGGCCGCGTCGGGATGGAGGTCGTCCGGGAGGGGGAGCGCCGCGGCGTCCGCCTCGCCGTACAACGCGCGGCCGTCGAGGAGGTGGAGCCGAGGGTCGTCCGCCGACCGCTCGGCGACGATCCGCGCCAGCTCCTCGCGGATCACGGTGAGGGTGAGCCTCCCGGAGCCGGTGTCCTGCGGGTCGCCGAGCGCGCGGAAGCGCATCCGGCCCTCCGCCAGCGCGGTGAGGTCCGGTCCGCTGGGTCCGGGCGTGTGCTCGTGGATCGGGCACAGGATCGGTGAGACGACCAGCAGTGGCGTCTCCGGGTGGCCCTCCCGGATGGTGTCGAGGAACCCGTGCACGGCCGGGGTGAACGCCCGCAGCCGCATCAGGTCGTGGTTGACCACGTTGATGCCCAGCTTGCAGCTGATCAGGTCGGCCGGCGTGTCCCGCATGACCCGCGCGGTGAACGGGTCGAGCAGGGCCCCGCCACCGAGGCCGAGGTTGACCAGGTCCACCCCGGCGAGCGAGGCCGCGGTCGCCGGCCAGGTCGTGGTGGGGCTGGCGGCGTCCGAGCCGTGGCTGATCGAGCTGCCGTGGTGCAGCCACACCCGGCGGCCGCTCTCCGGGGCGGGCAGCACCGGGGCATCGGCGCGCAGGGCGACGAGCTCGGTGGTCTCGTTGTGCGGCAACCAGATCTCGACGACCTTGTCGCGAGCGGGCAGGCCCTCGAAGCGCAGCGTGGCGGTCGGGCCGGGCTCGAGCCGGCTGGTGCCGCTGGTCGGGTCGATCAGGAGGGTGGCGCCGCTCGCTGCCGCGCGCTGCGCGACGAGTCGGCCGTCGACGGTCAGGTCGTAGACCCCGTCCGGGCGAGGTGGCGCCCCCACGTAGGCGCGTCGGGTCGGCAGGGTCTCCAGCTCGATCGTGGACGCCGTCGTGCGCAACGCCAGGCGTACGCCGGACGGCTGCGCCGCCGCCAGCGAGAGCTGGGCGTCGCGGGCCTGGGCGCGTGCCCAGCCGGGCAGCCGGTGCGGGAGGAGTCCCCGGTCGGTGCTCTCGACCTCCAGCGCGCCGCGCAGGAGTTCGGGGGTCAGCGGGGTGCTCGTGCAGGTGGGGGTCATGGGGGCTCTCAGGTCGTCGGCCAGTGGCGGAGCAGTGCGTCGAGGGCGTCGAGGGTGCGCAGCCACGACTGCTCGCTGTCGGGGGCGCTGTGGTCGAAGCCGCCGCCGAGCTCGAGGTCCACGTAGCCGCGGAAGACGCTGCCCAGCAGACGCACGGCGTGCGTCTGGTCGGGCTCGTCGAGGTCGTAGCCGCGCAGGACCGCCCGGGTCATCTGCGCGTGCCGGACGCCTGCGCTGGCGGCCGCCGTCTCGGGGTCCAGCCGCAGCTGCGCGGCGGCGTACCGCCCCGGGTGCTCGCGGGCGTAGTCCCGGTAGACGTTCCCGAGGGCCGTGAGCGCGTCCTTGCCGGCGCGGCCGGCCAGCGCGGCCGCAGCCAGGTCGGCGAGCTCCTCCAGCGCCAGGAGTGCGATCCGGGTCCGCAGGTCTGCGGAGCTCTTGAGGTGTGAGTAGAGGCTCGCGACCTTGACGTCGAAGCGGCGCGCGAGCGCCGACACGGTCACCTGGTCGAAGCCCACCTCGTCGGCGAGCTCGGCGCCGGCACGGACCAGCCGCTCGGTGCTCAGCCCCGCCCGTGCCACGACCGCACCTCCCCGGTCATCACAGCCGTCCCACGAAGGTGAGGAGGTTCCGGCGCAGCCGCTCGACACGCTGCTCGACCGTGAGCGTCTCGTGCACCCGGGTGAGCGACGGGGCGGGGAGGAGCCCCCGCACGTACCGCGAGCACTCGAGGTCGGCGCACACGTCGACGCCGACGGAGTTGCCGTCGCGACCGGCCCGGCCGGCACGGGCGGCCACCATCAGCGTCACCCCGGTCCCCGGGTGGGTCGTCACGCACAGCGAGCACATCCGCGACCGGGTGGGCCCGTCGCCGCTGGCATTGCGCCGCAGCGCCACGCCGACCGGGCGTGCGTCTGGAACCGGCACGACCACGTAGGCCTGGAGCGGGGACCGGGGGTCGACCCAGCCGAGGAAGTCGAGCTGCTCCCAGGGACGCGTGTCGAGGTCCTGGGGCAGGCGCATCCGCGACACCTCGCCCCGGGTGCAGTTGACGAACGACGCGCGGATGTCGCGCTCCGAGATGCTGTCCACCGCCCTATCGTAAAGAGCCATAGGCAATTAGCCAAAAACCTAAGCCCTTTAGGTAGGCGCCAGCTGGTCAGGTGTAGCGGACGCAGCGGCGGGGCGAGGTGAAGCCGTAGAGCACCAGCCCCGCCTCGTCCGCCAGCTGCGCGGCCAGGCTCGTCGGCGCACCCACGGCCACCAGCGCACCCACGCCCGCGGCCACGGCCTTCTGGACGAGCTCGAACCCGGCCCGGCCGCTGACCACCAGGCAGGATTCCGCCGGTGGTGCCCCGGTCAGCAGCCGCGCGCCCGTGACCTTGTCGACGGCGTTGTGCCGGCCGACGTCCTCGCGCACCACCAGGGGCGTTCCCGACGCCGTGAAGAGCCCCGCGGCGTGGACGCCGCCGGTGCGGGAGAAGACGGTCTGGCGCTCGCGCAGCAGCTCCGGCAGGCGGCGTACGACGGCCGGGTCGGGCAGCTCGCCGGACCAGGGCTCGGCGCGAGGGACGTCGAGCGCGGAGGAGATGCTGTCCTTGCCGCACACCCCGCAGGCCGACGACCCGGTCGACAGCGTGGTGTGCCGGTGGCCGGGATCGGCCGGGGGAGGCCCGTGCAGGGCCACGGTGACGACGTTGAACTCCTGCTCGGGGGCGAGGTCCTCGTCGGTGCAGTAGGCCACCTCGCGCAGGTCGCCGGGCCGCACCAGCCCCTCGTGCAGCAGCCAGCCCGCGGCGAGCTCGAAGTCGTGACCGGGGGTGCGCATCGTGACCCACACCCGGCGCGCGGGCGTGCCCGGCCAGGCCAGCCGGATCTCGAGCGGCTCCTCGGTGGCGAGCCGGTCCTCGTGGCGCCGCTCCCCGTCCTCGGTGAGCTCGCGCACGCGCGTGCGGACCGTCGGCCCCGGACGGCGCGGACGCTCGCTCACGGCACTCATCGTCCCGGGTAGGCCCGACGGATGGCGAGCCGGCGCTCGAGCTCGTCGGTGAGGTCCACCGCCCGACGCTGGATCGACGGGTCGAGTCCGTCCAGGGCGATCAGGGCCCTGGCCTTCTCCACGGTCTCCTCGGTCAGCGAGGTCGTCGGGAAGAAGAACTGGGCGGCCTCGGCGAGCACCCACCCGCTGCGCACGTCGACGGTGCGGGGCAGGTCGGTGAAGTAGCGGTCGACGTACTCCTCGGTGAGGTGCTCCTGGCCGGTGCGCCACATGCCGGTGCCGGCTGCCTCGAGCTCGTAGTTGGGCACGTCCACCTCGCCGGTGAATCGCGCCCACGCCCACGCCTTGGCCTCGGCGTCCGGCAGCGAGGCCGTCGCCCGGGTGTGCTCGACCCGCGAACGCGCGGTCGGCTCGGCCTCGAGCGCGGCGTCGAGCTCGGCCCGGTCGATCTCGCCGAGCACGGCGAGCTGGACCAGGACCCGCCACCGCAGGTCGAGGTCGAGATCGATCCCGTCGGGCAGCGTGCGGCCGGCGAGCCAGTCCCGCAGCTTTCCGGTGTCGGTGGCGCTGCTGACCGCGGCCTGGAACGCCGAGAGCTGGAGGGTCGACCCCGCGGGGGAGGTGGCGACCTTGGCCAGCGCCGCCGCGTTGATGCGCCGCAGGGCGTCCTGCGGGTCGGCCGCCAGGGAGACGACCTTCGTCAGCGCCCACGGCATCGTGTAGAAGACGGCGTCGTCGCTGTCCTCCACGGGCAGGCCGAGCTCGAGGAGGTCCAGCACGTCGGCGGGGTCGATCGCGGCGTTGTGGAAGGCGCTGCGGACGTTGTTCCAGATCCCGGCGCGCAGCCGGGTGTCGTCGGTGACGGGGAGCAGCGTCTTGAGGGCGGCCACGGTCGGGGCGTCCGGCTGCACCAGCGCCCAGGTGTCCTCGTAGGGGTCGAGCACGACCGCCGCGCCGGCGGGCACGTCGTACGCCGTCTCGTCTCCGGTCACGCTGAGCGAGCCGATGTCCCAGGTGCCCTCGGGCTGTGCGGTGGCGACGCGGAAGGTGTGCGGGCGGTCGGCCGGGTGGTCGGCCGGGGGAGTGCGGCGCACGACGCCGGCCTCGCGGTCGAGGACGATCGTGTCCGGTCCGGCGGTGCGCAGCCAGGCGCTCGTGAACGCGCCCAGGTCGACGGTGGCTCCTGAGGAGGCGAGGGACGAGCCGTCTCGAAGGGCGCCGGCCGACTCCCAGCTCTTGAACAGGTCGTGCATGGTGGCGTTTCCGAAGCGGTGCCGGGTGAAGTGGTCGATCGCGCCGGCGAAGAACACCTCGTCACCGAGCGTGGCGTTGAGCTGCTTGAGGATGCTCGAGCCCTTGGCGTAGGAGATGCCGTCGAAGTCCTGCAGCGCAGCACTCGCGTCGACGGCACCGTTGCCGGCGACCGGGTGGGTGCTCGGGCGCTGGTCGGCGACCAGGCCCCACTGGCGACGGGCGTAGGCGTTGTGGGTCCAGGCGTCGGAGTACTCCGTGACGTCGGCGGTGACGCGGTTGCCCATGTACTCGGCGAAGGACTCGTTGAGCCACAGGTCGTCCCACCACTTCGGGGTGACGATGTTGCCGAACCACTGGTGGGCCATCTCGTGCGCGACGGTCGTGGCGCGCTGGATGCGAAGACCGCGGGTGACCCGCGAGGAGAAGATCAGCGGGTCGCGGAAGGTGACGCAGCCGGGGTTCTCCATGGCGCCGGCGTTGAACTCGGGCACGAACGCCTGGTGGTAGTCGCCGAACGGGTACCGGATGCCGAAGAGCCGGTGGAACTCGTCGAAGCACTGCTTGGTCATCGTGAACAGCTCGTCGGCGTCGGCCTCGAGGTCCTTGGCGATGCTGGCCCGGGCGGAGAGGCCGAGAGGGATGCCGTCGTGCTCGTCGCGGACGAGGTGGTAGGGCCCGGCGACCAGGGTGACGAAGTACGTCGACAGCGGCTGGGTCTGCTCGAGCTCCCACGTGCCGGGCTCGACCTGGGTGCCGGGGGCGTTGCCGATCACGACCCAGTCGGTGGGCGCGGTGACGTGGAAGGTGTAGGGAGCCTTGAGGTCGGGCTGGTCGAAGCAGGCGAAGATGCTGGGCGCCGCATCCATGAAGGACATGCCGTAGACGTAGTGACGGCCGTCCGCGGGGTCGACGCTGCGGTGCAGGCCCTCGCCGTCGTTGCGGAAGCGCATCACCGCGTCGACAACCAGCTCGTTGTCGCCCTCGACGGTCTCGAGCGGGAGCCGGCCACGCTCGAGGAGGTCGACGTCGATCGCCGTCCCGTTGAGGCGGATCTCGTTGACCCGCAGCGGCTTGAGGTCGACGAACGTCCGGCCGCCCCGCGAGGTGAAGCGGATCGTCGTGACCGAGCCGAACGTCTCCTCGTCGGAGGCGAGGTCCAGGCGGACGTCGTAGGAGTCGACGGCGAGCAGGTCGAAGCGGGCGCGGGCCTCGGTGTGCTGGAGGCTCTGGAAAGGGCTCTGGCTGGCAGTCACGCGGCACACCCTATGCCCGGCCCGCGAACGGTCATCGAGCCCGGCGCGGACCAGGTCGGGGAAAAGGCAACCTTGTCGGCCTGCTGCGCGTCATAGTGGTCACTGGGGGCGTCAGTCACGCCCAGTTTCGGGATCACGAGGGAGTGGCTAGATGAAGCCAGTCGTTGTCAACCGCCGGGGCCGTGCCCTGGCATCACTCACCGCCACGCTGGGCCTTGCGCTGGCCGGCACGGCCATCGGCACCGGCCCGGCGGGCTCCGCCGCGCCCACCGGCGACTGCGCGACGCCCGCGCCGGTCTCGGGGGTCGCCAAGGACGACCCGGTCCACGGTCTGACCGTCACCTCGGGCACGACGCCGGAGCCCTTCTCCGGCACGGTCCTGGGGGTGCTGAACGACGGCATCGCCCCGGACGTCGACATGCTGATGGTCCGGCTGTCGTCGGACGAGATCGACCGGGTGGGTGGCATCTGGCAGGGCATGTCCGGGTCCCCGGTCTACGACGCCGACGGCAACCTCCTCGGTGCGGTGGCCTACGGGCTGTCGTGGGGTCCCTCGCCGGTGGCCGGCGTGACGCCGTTCGAGGACATGGACGACTACTTCGCCGCGGCCCCGGCCGCCAAGCGCGTCGCGGTCGACGCCGCCACCGCGCGGATGATCGCGCGCAGCAGCGACGTCACCCGCGCGCAGGCCGCCGACGGCTTCAGCCAGCTCCCCATGCCGCTGGGCGTCTCGGGCGTCAGCGACCGCCACCTCGCCAAGGCCGAGAAGCGCGCCTCGAAGCACGAGTGGCTCCCGAGGAGCACCTACCGGATGGGCGCCGCCGAGGCGGCCGGCGACCCGGCCTCCGCCGGTCCCGAGACCGTCGTGGCGGGCGGCAACCTCGCGGCATCGCTGTCCTACGGCGACGTCACCCAGGCCGGTGTCGGCACGGCCACGTCGGTCTGTGACGGCAAGGTCGTCGGCTTCGGCCACCCGATGGCGTTCCTCGGCAGGACCAGCATGTCGCTGCACCCCGCCGACGCGATCTACGTCCAGGAGGACTCGCTGGGCGCGCCCTTCAAGGTCGCCAACCTCGGGGCGCCCGCTGGCACCATCTCCGACGACCACCTCACCGGCATCACCGGTGCGCTGGGGGCGCTGCCGGCGACGTCCGACGTGTCGTCCACGGTGGCCTACCACGACCGCTCGCGCGACGGTGCCAGCCACGTGACCGTGCCCCAGGCGATGGCCAGCACGGTGTTCTACGAGCTCGTCGGCAACCACGACCGGGTCGTGGACGGGGTCATCCCCGGCTCCGAGCTCCTCTCGTGGCGGGTCACCGGGCACGACCGGGACGGCTCGGCGTTCGACCTGCAGGTCACCGACCGGTACGCCTCGAACTACGACATCACCTTCGACTCGGCCTTCGAGCTGGCCGACTTCGTCTACTCCCTCAGCGTGCTGCCGGGGGTGACCATCGACGACGTGACCACCGACTCCGAGGTGGTCGACGACAACTCCACCTGGCAGGTCGCCCGGCTCGAGCAGAAGGTCGCCGGCAGCTGGGTCAAGGTCGGCAAGGGTGCGCCGGTCCTCGCCAGGGCGGGCTCCACGCCGAAGCTGCGGGCCGTGCTGAAGGCCGACTCCGCCACCCGGACGGTGCCCGTGGAGATCAAGCTGCCCGCGAACGCCTCGGGTTCCCAGGGTCGCCTCCAGGTGATCGGTGGCAACGACACGTGGTCGCGGCACGCCTACCCTCGCTCGGTCGCCGAGGCGAAGAAGTACGTCGACACGCTGGTCCGCAACGACCAGGTGGCGGTCGAGCTGAGCATCTACTCGGAGAAGCGTGGCACCACTCGCTCCGCGACGACGGCCCCACTGGACAAGGTCGTCACCGGCGAGTCCCACGTCAAGGTGATCGTCAAGTGACGTCCTGACGCACACGCAGCAGACGACGACGGGCCGGGAGCGCACGCTCCCGGCCCGTCGTGCGCGTACCGCTCAGAGGCTGACCAGCATCTTCCCGGTGTTGCCGCCCCGCAGCAGGTCGAGGAAGGCGTCGACGGCGTGGTCGAGGCCGTCGACGACGGTCTCGCGGGCGGTCAGGCGCCCCTCGGCGACCCAGGCACCGGCACGCTCGTAGAACTCGCCGGCCGCCTCGGCGTGGTCGGACACGATGAACCCGCGCAGCGTGAGCCGCTTGCTGACGAACATCATCATGTTCCGCGGACCCGGCGCGGGCTCGGTGTCGTTGTACTGCGCGATCGCGCCGCAGGCCGCGATCCGGCCGAAGTCGTCCAGGTGGGAGATGGCGGCCTCGAGGTGGTCGCCCCCGACGTTGTCGAAGTAGACGTCGAACGGGCCGTGCTCGCGCAGCTGCTTCGCGACGGGCGCGTCCTTGTAGTTGACCGCCGCGTCGAAGCCGAGCTCGCCGGTGAGCCAGTCGACCTTCTCCTGCGACCCCGCCGAGCCGACGACCTTCGCGGCGCCGAGCAGGCGCGCGAGCTGTCCCGCGATCGATCCCACCGCACCGGCTGCGCCGGAGACGAGCACGGAGTCGCCCTCGCGCAGCTGGGCGATCCGCGTGAGCCCGACGTACGCCGTGAGCCCGGGCATGCCGAGCACGCCGAGGTAGGCCGAGGCGGGGACCCGCTCGGCGTCCACGACCCGGACCGCCCGGGCCGGCAGCAGCGCGTGCTCGCGCCAGCCGGCCTGGTGCAGGACCGTCGCGCCGACCGGCACGCCCTCGTCGCCGGAGGCGACGACCTCGCCGACCGCGCCGCCGTCGAGCGGGGCGTCGACCTGGAAGGGCGGGACGTAGGACTTCACGTCGTTCATCCGGCCCCGCATGTAGGGGTCGACGGACATGAAGGTGTTGCGGACGAGCACCTCACCCGGTCCCGGGTCCGCCAGCTCCACCTCGACGAGGCGGAAGTTCTCGTCGGTGGGCCAGCCGGACGGGCGGGAGGCGAGCTGGATCTCGCGGGTCTTGGTAGCCATGTCCTCGATGGTGCCAGCGCCCGACGTGGGCTCGGGACCGGGTGCTCGGGGTGGTGGGCGAGATCACCCCGTCGCGGAGTTCGACGGGGTCGTCCGGAGCAGTAGGATGTAAGAGCCGAACAGGCGAGACTACTTATTACACGAATGAAGGCCCCGGACGGGCCGAGAAGGGGATGAGCGCACCATGAGCACGCCGCTGCAGCTGGCCTACGGGATCGTCACGGGACGGGCCCACACGGACCGGGATGCCGCACTCCTGCGCGACATGGAGCTCGCCCGCAAGAGCGAGCGGGGGATGCGTCGTACCGGCCGACGACGCGGTCACTGACCGACTGAGCCGAACGACACGAGACCCCCGGAGCCCTCAGGCTCCGGGGGTCTCGCGCTGCTTGGGTCTCGCGCTGCGTGGGGAGGTCAGGCCTGGATACCCAGGGCGAACTCCACCTTGCCGGCCGGGTCGACGGCCGCGTCGAGGACCTTGTCGTCGAGCATGGCCGCGGCGGACTGGTCGAGGTAGACCGTGGCACCGTCCTGCTCGACGGTCTGGTCCCCGGGCTCGGGAGCCTCGGCCGCACTGACCGCGAAGGTCGGCTCGGGTGCGTCCTCGGAGGTGATGCGCAGGCCCGCGGTCTCGGCGAGGCCGGGCTGGCTGGTGATGTCCTTGACGATGGTGCTGGCGTTCTCGGTGAGGGTGAGCATGACTCGCCTTCCGATTGGCGTGCAGGTCCCTTCCACCCTGACCCCGTCCGTGCGCGGGATGCAAGCCCGGGGCGCGGTCCGGGCGTGTTCGTCGGACTGTCAGACGATCCGGCTGCTCAGCGCCGGGCGATGTCGTCCGGCCGGTCGGGCCGGGTGACCGACACGACCCGGGGCGGCAGCCCCCACTCGTCGCGCCCGAGCCGGGAGACGGGCCGCAGGTGCTCCATGGCCGGGTGCCCGTCCACGAGGGCCTCCTCGAGCACCGTGATGGCCACGACGTCGCCCAGCACCAGGGTCGAGTCGCCGAGCTCGAGGGTGGAGTGGAGCGTGCACTCCAGGGAGGCGGGGGAGTCCGCCACCCGTTGCGGGGTCACGAGCTCGCTCGCCTCCCGGGTGATCCCGAGGGCCGCGGCCTCGTCGACGTCGGGGTCGAACCGGGCGCTGCTGTCGTTGACCTGGGACATCAACGGCTCGCTGGCCAGGTTGACCACGAACTCGCGGGTGGCGACCACGTTGGCCAGGGTGTCCTTGTCGCCGACGGAGGTGAACGAGACGATCGGCGGGCGGGCGCACGCCACGTTGAAGAACGAGTGCGGGGCCAGGTTGCCGACCCCGTCGGCGTCCACGGTCGAGATCCAGGCGATCGGTCGGGGGACGACCAGGGCGGTGAGCAGCTTGTAGGGGTTGACCTCGGGGTCGTCACAACGGAACACGGTGCGCATGCGCCGACGGTACGACGTGCCCGCGAACCGGGCGCATCCGGTCTGGCAGGCTGGAGCCATGACCGACGAGACCCCCGATCCCACGCTGCGCCGCATCGACCGGACCAAGATCGGCGACGGTCGCTACAAGGCGACGAACAGGCGCGGGGGAGTGCTCCCGATCGGGTCGGGTGACGATCCCGACTTCACGCCCGTCGAGCTGCTGCTGGCGGCGCTCGCCGGCTGCGGGGCCATCGACCTCGACCTGGTCACCCGCAAGCGAGCGGCCGCGGAGACGTTCGACGCGACCGCCGTCGGCCACAAGGTGCGCGACGAGAACGGCAGCCACCTGGTCGGCCTGACCGTCAGCTTCGACGTCACCTTCCCGGAGGGGGAGGCCGGGGACCGGGCGCGCGAGGTGGTGCCCCGCACCCTCCAGCAGGTCCGTGACCGGCTCTGCACCGTGGGCCGCACGGTCGCCCTCGGGGAGCCGGTCGAGTACGTCGAGGGCTAGGTCGCGCGCCGGCGTGGGCCTCAGGTCACCACCCTGGACGGCTCAGCAGCAGCCGGGCTCCGGTCCCTCGCCGGCGGAGATGCGGGTGACGGTCGCGCCCGGGGGTGCCGTGGTCGGCCGCTCGTAGTCCCACAGGCCGGAGAGCCGCCAGGTCGCGACCCCGTCGGAGATCCCGTCCCACGGGGTGTCGTGGACCGCGAGGGTGTTCCCCTCGCCGCCCCCGACGGTGGTGGCCGGGTAGGCCGCGTGCAGCTTCCGCCACGGGTCGCCGAGGCGGATCCCGGTGCCTGCCAGGGCCACGTCGGGTGACGTCGGGTCGGTCGTCGCGCCGTCGCCCCAGCGGTTGACCGAGGACAGCTCCCAGCCGCGCAGCGCGAGGTCGTCCTCCGCGTCACCACCGAAGACGAGGCAGAGTGCCTGCCAGCAGCTCACGGACAGCACCGGGTGGTACCAGGCCGGCGAGAGCGGGTCGCCGCGGTCCTCGAACCACTCGTCCTGGCCGGCCCGGCGATGGAAGCGCACCGGGTCGACGCTGACGTCGGGCCGGCCGAACCGCTCGCTCACGCCGGTGACCACGTCGTCGACGTCGCTGCCGAAGTCGTAGGGCCCGGCCGACGATCCGGACAGCGCGAACCGACCGGTGCCGCTGGCTGGGGACGTGCTCGGGCTGCCGGGGTCGCCCGACGTCTCGGACGCGTTGTCGGCCTGCACGCCGGTGTCGCCGCCGGCAGCGCGCTGGGACGACGTGTCGCCACACCCAGCGCCGAGCAGGAGGGTGGCGAGGACGGCGGTGACTGCGATGTGCCTGCGGGTGCGCATGGCTGCTCCTCTGGGTGCGGACGACCGGGTGGGACCCGTTGCCCAGAGGACGCGGCAGAGCCGGGATCGGTTGCAGTCGGGCCGACCGCGGTGGCGCTCCGCCGGCCCCGGCCCTGGCCCCGAGGTGTCAGGCGCGCATCACTCGGCGGTGACCGACTCGATCGTCACCTTGTCCTTGGGGGCGCCGTCGGGACCGCCGTCGACGGTGCCCTTGTCTGCGATGTCCTTGACGACCTGCAGCGACGCGTCGTCGATCGTGCCGAACACCGTGTAGTCAGGGTCGAGCGGGCTGTCGCCGTACACGATGAAGAACTGGGAGCCGTTGGTGTCCGCGCCGGCGTTGGCCATGGCCAGGGTGCCGGGCCCGTACTTCTCCTTGCCGGACAGCTCGTCGGGGAACGAGTAGCCGGGGCCGCCCGCACCCGTCGCGGTCGGGTCGCCGCACTGCAGGACGTAGATGCCCTGGGTGGTCAGCCGGTGGCAGCTGGTGTTGTCGAAGTACCCCTGGTCGGCCAGCGACACGAACGAGTTGACCGTGCACGGCGTCGTGTCTGCGTCGAGGGTGGCCTTGATGTCGCCGACGTTGGTCTTGATGGTCACGCCCTCGTCGCCGCTGACGGCCGCGTGGTCTGGCGGCAGGTCGACGTCCTTGGCGGGCTGCTGGCCGTCCGACTTGTAGGTGCACGCCTTGCCGGTGGCCTCCCGCGTCGGCGCGCTGCCCTCGTCCTTCGAGGAGTCGTCCGAGCAGCCGGCGAGGGCCAGCACGGCCGTGAGGGCAGCCAAAGCGGTGAGAGGTCGCGTGCGCATGGGGTCGATGGTAGGGGGGCGGTTCAGGAGTTCAGGCCCCGGGCGGCCACCCGCCAGGGGCGCAGCTCGCCGGACTCCTCGGCGTACACCGTGCCGACCAGGTTCACCGCGTTGCACACGTGGTTGGGCACGACGTCGACCTCGCTGCCGAGCGGGGGGAGGGACGCGCCGGCGAGGTCGACGACCGCGTGGTGCTCCGACAGCAGCACGACCCGGGCGTCCGGGTGGTCGGGCAGCCGCCCGAACCCCGAGGCGTACGCCGGCCGGTCGGCGCCGAGCACCTTGCTGCCCGCGTCGATCACGAGCCGGCCACCGGCGTGGCTGACCACCGTCGCGCGGCAGGCCAGCGCGATCGACTCCGGCGGCATCGCGCCGAGCTCCCACTGCTGGGCGTCGCCGAAGACGTAGACCCCCGGCCGCAGCTCGGTGAGCGTCTCGGTGTCCGAGTACGCCAGGCTCGGCGTGGAGCCACCGCTGACGACCCGCGGCTCGATCCCCGCTGCGCGCAGGGCGTCGGTGGCCTCACGCAGGGCGGCTGCCTCGTCCGCCGCGGCGGCGGCCAGGGCGCCGGCTGCGTAGCTGTGTCCCGGGAAGGTGAAGACCCCACGCACCTGCAGCCCGGTCCGGGCGGCGGCCGCGGCCACCCGCCCCGCGTCCCCGGGGAGCACACCGCTGCGGTGATGGCCGCAGTCGACCTCCACCAGCGCCTCGACCATGGAGGCGCCGAGGAGCCGACCGGCATTGGCCGCGCCCTCGACCGAGTCGACGCCGATCGCCACCCGGGCGTCCCCGGTGAGGTCCGAGAGCCGCCCGGCCGAGCTCGCGTCCAGCCACAGCGGGTAGGCCACGAACACGTCGTCGACGCCGTGCCGGACGAAGGTCTCGGCCTCACCGACGGTCGCCACCGAGATCCCGACCGCTCCGGCGCTCAGCTGCAGCCGTGCGATCTCGACGCACTTGTGGGTCTTGACGTGCGGGCGGAGCGCGACGCCGGCGCCCTGGGCGAGGTCCGCCGCGGCGGCGACGTTGCGGCGCAGCCGGGCCAGGTCGACCCGGAGGTACGGCGTCGCCGGCATCACTGCTCCTCGTGGGTGTCGGGGTCACCCCCGAAGAGGCGCCCGTCGGCCCGTCCGAGTGCCGTGATCGCCGCGACCTCCGCGTCGTCGAGCTCGAAGCCGAACACGTCGAGGTTCTCCCGCTGCCGTTCGGGGGTCCCCGACTTCGGGATGGGGATCGAGCCCAGCTGGACCTGCCAGCGCAGGATCACCTGCCCCGGCGAGACACCGTGCCGCTCGGCGGCCGCCGCCACCGGGGGCTCGGTGAACGGGGCCTGGCGCTTGCCGAGCGGGCTCCACGACTCCGTGCGGATGCCGAGCCGCTCGTGGACCGCGCGCATCTGCTCCTGCGGGAAGTAGGGGTGCAGCTCCACCTGGTTGACCGACGGGGTGACCCCGGTGTCGTCGATGATCCGGGCGAGGTGCTCCTCGGTGAAGTTCGAGACGCCGATCGAGCGGACCAGCCCCTCCTTGCGCAGGTCGACCAGCGCCCGCCAGGCCTCGGGATAGCGACCCACGATCGGGTTCGGCCAGTGGATCAGGCCGAGGTCCAGGTGGTCGAGCCCCAGCCGCTCCAGGGACCCGCGCACGCTGGCGACCGCGTCGTCGTACGCGTGGTGGCGCCCGGGGATCTTGCTCGCGACCTGGATCTCCTCGCGCGGCAGGCCGGAGCGGCGGATCGCCTCGCCGACCTCGCGCTCGTTCTCGTAGTTGACCGCCGTGTCCAGCAGCCGGTAGCCGTTCTCCAGCGCCGTCGTGATCGCTGCCGTGCCGTCCTCGCCCTTGAGCGGGTAGGTGCCGAAGCCGATCGCGGGGAGCGTGGTGCCGTCGTTCAGGGTGTACGTCGGGATGCCCATGGGGCCAACGTAGCGGCCGCTCCGCGGGTGGGGGAGCGGGCGGTCAGACCGTGACGATGGTGCCGTGGCGTTGCCACCACCGCGCGCCCTGGCTCAGGTGGTGCTCGGGGTCGCGCCCGAGGGTGTCGAGGAGACGGTGGCCGGTCATCCCGGCGTAGTACAGCGCCCGGCGGTCCACCGGCTCCGGGGTCGCGAGCAGTCCCTCCAGCGTCCGGTGGGGGACCGGTGCGTCGGCGTGCGCGAGCGTCACCAGCGCGGGAGCCGCCAGGTCCGGTGCGCCGGAGTCGAGCAGGCCCGCGGCGAAGCGGGTGGACTCGGCGTGCCCCAGCCCCATCAGCAGCCGCGCGCACGCCTCGCGGATGACCGCGTCCTCGTGGTCGTGGGCGGTCGCGGCCAGCCGGGTGGCGAGGTCGGCCCGCACCGGGGAGGCCATCAGCAGCAGCATCGAGGTCCAGTTGCGCGTGTTGCGGAAGTCGAAGAGCCCCTCGAACAGGAGACGGGCCAGCACGGGCTGGGGCCGCAGGTCCGCCGCGGCGCAGACCTCGTCCGCGAGGGAGGAGCAGAAGGCCAGCTCCCGGTCGTGCCGGTCGACGTCCCACGGGCGCGGGGTCGGGACCGGCTCCATGCGACGCGCCAGCCGTGGTGCGATGTCGGCCCGCACCGGCGCCGGGAGGCTGCCCCACAGCACCGAGAGCTGGAGCTGCCGGGTGGGGTCGTCGAGGTGGTCGTTGACGGCGGACACGAACGGCTCGACCAGCCGGCTCCACGCCCGCGGAGGCAGCGTGCCGACGGTGGCGAAGGTCTCGAGCCCGAGCGCCGCACCGCGCGAGCGCACCGGGTCGTCGCTGGTGAGGCAGTCGGCGAGCAGCGTCAGACAGGCGGCGTCGGCGCGTTCGGCCACGGCCGTCAGGCAGTCGGCGACGACCTGGGTGCCCGGCTCCTCGACGTAGCGCCGGATGGCGGTCAGCACCATGGCGTCGTACTGGCTGCAGCGCAGCAGGGCGAGCGCTTCGTACCGCGTGACGTACGCGGTGAAGACGGATCTGCCCAGCTCGCTGACCAGCCGGTCCAGCATCGGGCGGAGCATCCTGGTGGGCAGGCCCGGGGTCACGGCCACCGCGGCCTCGGCGAAGTGGAGCCAGTCCATGCCGCTGGTTGCGCGGGCGCCGAGCACGCGTTCGGTGGCCCGGTCGAGCGCGGCCAGGTCGACGTGGGTCGGTGCGGTCCGGGGGCGGTCGTGGCTGTAGGTGCGACGGATCACGTCGACGGCACCCCGCAGCGTGCCCGGGTCCCGGCCGAGGACCGCTTCGTACGCCTCGAGCACCCCGACGCCCGGGGAGACCCGGCCGGTCTCCCAGCCCGAGACCGAGGGCGCGGACGCGGGGATGCCGTGAGCCTTGAGCCGGTGGGCCATCTCGGTCACCGACACCCGGGTCCCGTCGATCCCCGCGGCCCGGCTGACGCGCAGCAGCCAGGCGACCCGCACGCGCACGTCGACACCCGGGGAGTCCAGGGGCGTGGGATCGTCGAGGACGTCCGGCGTCCTGGCCATCCACGCACCTCCCCCGTGTCCCCGCGTGTCCTGCGTGTCCTGCGTGTTCCCGGCGTGCCGGGAGGTCACACCCTAGGGCCGGGAGCGCCGTCAGGAACCCGGTTTTGCCCCTTGGGAGCCGGAGTCGTCCGGGGTCGCGGTGTGGTGGGGAGCGCCGTGGGTGCGCCGGTCCTCCTTCATCTCGGCCTCGAACAGGTGCCGGCGCCCGCCCACGAGCTCGTCGCGAGCCGCCTTCTCCAGCGTCCGGAACGTGGCGTAGTAGGTGTCGTCGTACTCCTCGACGAGCTGGAAGCTCCAGCGCCCGTGGACGATGTTGCGCCCCACCAGGTCGCGGTCGATCCGGTCCGCGAGGTCGGTGTGGCCGGCCTCGCGCAGCTGGTCCACCGCCTCGCCGAGGGCCAGGTCCGCCGTCCCGCAGAGGCGGTGGAACCCGTAGAGGTGGCCGCGCGCGTGCTCGACCACCTCCAGCGCCTCGGAGAGCTTGCCGAGCGCCTCCACGGTGGCGTCGGTGACGCCCTCGGGCCGGCGGTGCTCAGGGAGAGGGCGGTCGGTGTCGGTCATCTGTCCTCCAGGGCGGCGATCAGGCCGGTCGGGTCGGCGACGGTGAACGTGGCGCCGGGGTGGCGGATGAGGCCGGTCGGGTCGATGGCCCGGACCGGACGGTGGAAGCGCACGCAGGCGGCCCGCTCGCCGTTGGTGGCGAACGACACTCCCCGGTCGGAGAAGGAGAGGTGTGCCGGACCGGCGGTCTTGAGGAAGCGGAACCCGCCGGTCAGCGTGGCACCTGCGACGTTGCTGCGCGGCGTGCGCAGGTGCCAGAGACCGAAGCGGGCGCGGAGCTCGATGTCGTCGACCTCCACCCACGCGGTCGCGGGCATGATGCCGAACAGCAGCGCGGGCGCCCGGTAGGCGGGGTCGAACCTGAACGAGAACCGCTCCATCCGCGCAGGCTAGCCGTGGTGGGCAAGGGCGCGGGTCCTCCCCTCGGGTGAGGTGGCCCGCGTCGAGTTTGGGGTGGGCTGCCTACGGTGGGCCGCATGAGCCACGAGAATCTCGAAGCCGTCCAGGCCGTCGTCGACCGGGTGTCGTCCTACCAGGAGAGTGCTCCCGAGGGCACGGTGGAGAAGGAGCTCCGCGAGGGGCTGGGCGAGGCCGGCGTGACGCTCGCCGACGCCGACGTCACTCGCCTCGTCGAGGCGATCGAGTCCGACGGGGGCGCCGTCGACGCCGGGGCCGTGCTCGCCTGACCCGCCACCGGCCCCGTACGGGGGCTGAGCCCGGCGGTCGGGCAGGCTTGCGCCCGTGCAGCCCTTCCTGACGCGTGTGTGGGACGCGGTCGCGGGCACCCAGCCCCGTCCCGACCTGCCGGTCGTGGTCCTGACCGCGCTCGTCGCGTTGGGCCTGGTGGCCCTGCCGGCGGCGTGGCAGGTGACGCGACACGTGGTGACGATCGCCCACGAGGGCTCGCACGGTGTGGCGGCCCTGCTCAGCGGGCGCCGGCTGGCCGGCATCCGCCTGCACTCGGACACCTCGGGGCTCACCCTGTCGCGGGGCAGACGCACCGGCCCCGGCATGGCAGTCACCGCGTTCGCGGGGTACGTCGGCCCCGGGGTGCTCGGTCTCGGCGCCGCGTTCCTGCTCCGCGAGCGGCACGCCCTGGCGGTGCTGTGGCTGGCGCTGCTGCTCCTGGCGCTCCTGCTGCTGCAGATCCGCAACTTCTACGGGCTGTACGCCGTGCTCGTCGCCGGGCTCGGGGTGCTGGCCGTGACGTGGTGGGGGAGCGAGCCCGTGCAGACGGCAGCCGCCTACACCGGCACGTGGTTCCTGCTGCTCGCCGCGCCCCGGCCCGTGCTGGAGCTGCAGCACCAACGCAGGCGTGGCCGGGCGCGGGACTCCGACGCCGACCTGCTGGCCCGGCTCACACCACTGCCGGGGCTGGCGTGGGTGGGAGTGTTCCTGCTGGTGACCGGGGCCACCCTGGTCACGGGCGCGGGCTGGCTGCTGGCCCCGCTGCGGCACGGGTGACCGCGAGGCCTCAGGAGAAGCTCCTCATCCCCCCGGCGAAGGCGGCGAGAGAGGCCCCCGAGCTGTCGATCCGCCAGTCCGTCTCCTTGTCGAAGTCGAACCACGTGACGCCGCGGACCTCGGGGTGCGCGGCCAGCGTCGACCACATGTCGGCGATCCACGCGGCCTTGTCGCCGCCGACCTCGGGCGAGGCGGTCTCGGCGATGTAGACCGGCTTCGACGTCAGGGCGGCGAGCTCGGCCAGGCCCGGGCCGAACACCTCGCCGAAGGACTGCCAGGTCGACCAGGGTTGCAGCGTCGACCAGTTGTAGCCGTCCAGGCCGACCCGTGTGACGTAGGCGTCGCCGGGATAGAGCCGGGACAGGGGGGTGGAGCCGTCGTACGGCACGTTCGGCGCCCAGCTCCAGGTGACGTTGCTGACCCGGTTGGCCTTGAAGACGCCCACGACGTGGCGCCACGCGGCCACGAAGTCGCCGGACCCGTTGCCGTTGACCCCCTCCGCCCACGGGTACCAGTTGCCGTTCATCTCGTGGGCGAAGCGGACCACCACCGGCTTGCCGTAGCTGCGGATCTGGCGGGCCCAACGAGAGATGTAGCCGTCGAGGGCGCCGCCGGCGATCCGGTCGAGCGTGTACGCCGGCTGGGTGGTCCCGGCCGCGGGGTCCCACGGCTCCCAGGTGACCTCCGGCACCGCACCGGTCGCCGCGATCCTTGCGGCCCCGGTCGCGTCGAAGCCCGGTGTCGTGGCCCAGGCGGCGTACCACGTGACCTGGGCGGGCGCGCGGCCCAGCTTCGTGGTCAGGTCGGCCAGGGCGCCGAGGTCGGTGGGGGCACCGGGCACGGCCACCCCGACGATGCGGGCCGGGGGAGGGGCGGACCGGGGGCGCCCGATCCGGGCGGCCTCGGCCGGGCCCGGGAGGCAGACGGCTGCCAGCGCCAGGCCCGCGACCAGCGCGACGACGGCGCGGGCGTCGAAGGTGGGTCGTCGCACGGTGCTCTCCTGCGGGCGGGGGTCGGTGCTCCAGCATGCAACGACGACGGGGACGGCGTGGCTGGTTCACGAGAGGTGGCTCTCGGTGATGGACTTCGGCAGGGGCTGACCCTGACTTGAGGAACGCCGATCGCTCCCGCGCACGCCTCAGACCAGGCCGGCGCCGCTGCTGCGGCGGGCCCTCTCCTGGAGGACTCGAGGTCAGGCGGGCGCGAGGACGAAGAACAGGAAGCCCATGAAGGACCTGCCCTCGAACCCCGGTGGAATCAGGTCAGCAGGGGTGTCCGGAGCAACGGGCGGTTCGCTGATGCCTGCGATGCGGAACCCGGCGGCGGCGAAGGCGTCGGCCATGGCGTGCAGCGGACGGTGCCAGAAGGTGAGGTAGACCGTCTGGCCGTCGAACTCGTAGTCCTCGGTGTACTTCGTCACCCCGAAGTAGTCACCCTCTGGGTACTGGATCGCGTAGGCGGCGGGGTGGTTCACCGAGATGAAGACCCGACCACCAGGGCGCAGCACCCGCCGGAACTCCGACAGTGGGCCTGACCAGTCCTCCAGGTAGTGGAGGGCGAGCGAGCAGAACACGTCGTCGAACTCGGCGTCGGCGTAGGGCAGAGGCTCGGCCAGATCTGCCACCCGCAGGTCGGTGTCGGCGCCCAGCTTCCGCCGCGCCAGGTCGATCATCGCCGCACTCAGGTCGAAGCCCGCGACGACGGCACCCCTCGCTCGCAGAGACGCCATCAGCGGCCCGGCTCCGCAGCCTGCATCCAGGACGCGGTGGCCTGACACGTCCCCCGCGAGGTCGAGCGTCGCCGGCTTCTCGTAGTACCGGTTGAACAAGCCTGATTCGCTCTGCGCCACGTAGGCCTCGGCGAACAGGTCGTAGTCGTTGGCCGTCACTGCTTGCACCCTTCCGCTCGGAGCCCGAACACCCTGACGAAGGCAATCACCGGTGCCGGCCTTCGAGCAGCTGCTCGCGCAGGATGTCGGCGTGCCCGCTGTGCTGGGCGAGCTCGCGCAGCATGTGGAGGTAGACCCAGCGCAGCGTGATGGGGCCGCGGCGGTTGCCCTGCACCAGGTCGTCGAGGTCCAGCCGGGCGGTGGCACGTCGTGACGCCTCGCACGCCTCGCGGTGCGCTTGCTGGACGGAGGCGATGGTGTCCGAGTCCTCCAGGGCGAACGACTCGTCCGGTGTGGCCGGGATGCCGATCTCGTCCCGGGAGCGGCAGCTGATCGCCTCGTCGAACCAGACCTTCTCCACGAAGGTCGCGTGCTTGACCAGGCCGAGCAGGGTCGTCCGTGACGAAACCAGCGAGCGCCGGGCCTGCTCCTCGGTCAGTCCGTCGAGGCACTCGCCGATGCCGGCGCGGTGCTCGTCGAGGAAGGCGTCGAGCTGCTGTCGGATCGGCTCGTTCAGGACGTCCATCGTGGAGAGCATGCGCGGCAGACTAGGGGAGTGGAGTCGGCGTTGTCAGACAGCCGCGCGGACCAGCTCCCCAGTAGGCCCTGGCTCGGAACGGAAGCACCGACTCTCGTGTGTACCGTTGCGGTTACGTAACCGACGGGGTACATTCGCTGCATGGACGCAGTGCTGCAGGCGTTGGCCGACCCGAGTCGCCGCACGGTGCTCGAGATCCTGCGGGCCCACCCGGCGACCGCGGGGGAGCTGGCCGACGCACTGCCGATCGCGCGTCCCGGAGTGTCCCGCCACCTGCGGGTCCTGCGGGAGGCCGGGCTCGTCGACGTGCGCCAGGAGGCGCAACGACGGATCTACAGCCTGCGTCCGCAGGCGCTCGTCGAGGTCGACGAGTGGCTGGAGGGGTATCGCGCGTTGTGGCAGAACCGTCTCGATGCGTTGCACACGGAGATCACACGAGGGAAGAAGGCACGGAGATGAGGATCATCGGGACGATGCGGGCGCTCGACGAGACCCGTGGAGCGGTGCGCGTCGAAGACGTGTACGACACGGACATCGAGGACCTGTGGCAGGCGTGCACCACTCCCGAGCGGCTCGCACGGTGGATCGCCGAGGTCTCCGGCGACCTGCGCGAGGGTGGGACGGCGAACGCCGTGTTCACCAGCACCTGGAGCGGGCCGGTGAGGATCGACGTGTGCGACGCGCCGCAGCACCTGCTGCTCACGACGGAGGCGGGCACGGGCGACGAGTCCCAGATCGAGGCCTGGCTCACCGCGGAGGGGGAGCGGACCAGGCTGGTGGTCGAGGAGCGCGGCCTGCCGGTCGACTCCCTGCACTTCTACGGTGCCGGCTGGCAGGTCCACCTCGAGGACCTGGGACGGTCGCTCGTCAGCGACGCACCCGCGCACGCCGACGGCTGGTCCGAGCAGGCGCCGGCCCCGGGCTGGAAGTCGCGTTGGAACGAGCTCACCCCGCAGTACGAGGACTCGGCGGTCGACTGACGGCTTCGGCGGCGCCGCCTCCGACGTGGACCCGGCGGCTCCGCTGATCAGCGCCGGGCCGGGCGAAAACGCGGTGCACGCCAGTGCTCGAGTCGGGTTGGATCGGCCCATGTCGATCACCCTGCAGTCCGGAACGCCCGCCCTGCTGGACGAGGTCGTCGAGGCGGTGGCGCTCTGGCAGGAGCAGGGTGCGCCGGTCCAGCTCCATCCCGGCGACCTCGGCTGGGCCTGGCGGTTCGGCGCCGAGGCGCTGGCCGCCGAGATCCGCGTGTGGCGTCGCGACGGGGAGATCCTGGCCGCCGGCACCGTGGACCGCGACGACGGTCTGATCCGGATGGCGATGGCGCCGACCGTCGACGAGGACGAGGCGTTCGCGGCTCGGCTGCTGGCAGACCTGTCGGATCCGCGGCGCGACGTGCTGCCGGCCGGTGGGGGAGCCGTCGAGGCCCGGTTCGGTGCCGCCTTCCGCGATCTCCTCCACCGCAGCGGCTGGGAGGCCGACGAGCCCTGGACCCCGCTACGTCGCGACCTGGCCGCACCGGTGGAGGACTGTGGCCGCAGGATCGAGGTCCTCGACGCGGACCACATCGACGACCGCATCGTGCAGGATCGGGTCGCGGTGGGGCGGGCGTCGTTCCCGACCTCGACGTTCACCGTGGACCGCTGGCACACGATGGCCGCCTCCTCGGCCTATCGCCGCGCTCGCTGCCTGGTCGCGTACGACCCGGACGGCAACGCCGTCGCAGCGACGACGGTCTGGTCGGCGGGGCCCGGCCGACCCGGCCTGATCGAGCCGTTGGGTGCCCATCGGGATCATCGCGGCCACGGACACGGTCGGGCCATCACGGTGGCAGCGGCCGCAGCACTGCAGCAGCTGGGCTCGTCCAGCGCAACGGTGTGCACCCCGAGCAGCAACGTCGTCGGCGTCGCGGCCTACGTGTCCGCAGGCTTCGAGAGGCTCGCGGACGTCACCGACTTCCGCCGCACGAGCTGATGAGACGTCGGCGGGGCAGTGGCGCAGGACCGTCCGAGCAACCTCATCCGGCAGTACGACGAGCGGTAGTGGACAGGCTGCGTATCAAGTCCGCGCGTATTCGGCGGGTATGAGACCCGGTGAGACCGGCGGCTAGCATCGCCCAGTGCCTATCGAAGTGGTCGCGTCCTCGCCATCGTGGCCTGCGCAGTTTGCGCTGGTCGCAGGCGACCTGAAGCAGGCTCTCGCTGGACTGGCGACCGCGCGAGTCGAGCATGTGGGCTCAACCTCAGTGCCAGGGCTGGCGGCCAAGCCCATCCTCGATATCGACGTCATCGTCGACGGAGCGGAGATGTCGGCAGCGGTCGCCGCCCTGGGTTCGGCCGGGTACGTTCACCGCGGCGATCTGGGAGTTGTCGATCGGGAGGCCTTCCATGCTCCTGATGCGAACCCGCGGCGGAACGTCTATGTCTGCCGGGCGGGCACGTTGAACGTCCGCAACCACCTCGCGGTTCGCGACGTCCTTCGTGTGCGGGAAGATCTGCGTGACGAGTACGGAGCCGTGAAGCTGGCGCTTGCAGCGGAGCCCGACATGGACATCGATACCTACATCGCTCGAAAGTCTGCGGTTCTCCAGAAGGTCCTCGCGGAGTCCGACCTCACCTCCGACGAGTGCCTTCAGATCTTGCGCCTCAACGACCCTGCCGCCTGACCCGACTACAGCTCGCCAGGCGGGCTGGCCGCCTCAGTGCGAACGAGCTCAGACGCCTGTCGGACGAGATCGACCAGGTTGTCGGGGAAGACCTGTACGTCCGCGCTTGTGAGGTCGTCGGTCGACCACCATCGCCACGTGGTCACGGCTCGCTGTTCCAGCTCGGTCCATCCGTGGGCGCTCAGCGCGCTGTTGTTCGTCCTTGCGGCGAAGAAGTGCTCGATCTGATGCTGTGGCTGACCGTGGTTTAGAAAGTCGAATTCCCGGCGATGGAAGGGCCCGATCAGAGTCAGTCCTGCCTGGCCGGTCTCCTCGAGCAACTCGCGCTCCGCGGCTTCCGCGAGCGACTCGCCCGTGTCCACTCCGCCGCCGGCCGTGAACCAGAATCGGACCGTGTCACCGGTGTCGGAGAGGTCCCGGCCTTCGAAGAGGAGCACGCGGCTGGACTGGTCCAGGAGGACGATCCGAACTGCGACTCGCGTGTCTTCAGGCATCGCGCTCTCCCGACTGCGCCATCCGTCCCAGGGTGACGAGGAGGTTGGCGTATCCGAGAGCATCGTCGATCGCGCGGTGCGTGTGCGGTACGTCGCCGAACCACTCGGTCGGCAAGCTCGCTGGCGAGATCTCCGACGCAGGGCGACCGGTCACGGCTGCTGCGTAGCTCCGAAGGCAGAGGCCAGTGCCATCGAAGACACGGTCGTCCTCGTATGGGCCCTGGATGATGCCGTAGCGAGTGAACCGGCGAAGGTAGAAGTCGATCCACAGGCCGTCGAAGGCCAAGGGCGAGGCAGCGAAGCACTTCTGGCCGGGCAGTGATTTCACCCAACTCGCGTATCTGGCCATCACATCGGGCGCTGGTTCCGGATCGGTCGTGGCGGCCTCCCACACGTCGGGAATCGACTGGAACCACGCGAGGGTCTGCTGGTTCGGTGCGGCTCCGGGCAGTTCTTCGAGAACGGCTTCGAAGCGCCCGTGCTCCGTGCCGTCGAGGGTGATGGCGACGGACGCGAACGATCGCATCGAGTTCGGCCCTGGCCACGGTCCGTCGACCTCGATGTCCGTGACGACATAGACCCAGTGGTCGGGCGATTCGCTAGACACGACGAGGATCCTCGCATTCCGGGTGACGGCGGCAAAGAGCGGCGTGTGCCAACGGTCAAGTGGCCTTGATGGATCGGCCGGCGTACCGGGCCCACGGCTCGCCCGCCTTGTCGGCGTGGAGGAACGCGACCTGGGCGCTGTAACCGAGCGCCTCTGCCACCAGGGAGGGCGGGCATTCAAGGACGAGCTCACCGATGGCACGGTTGCGGGCACCGAGGAGGTTGATGCCCACGTCGCGGAGGCGGTCCATGACAGTGTTGGGGTGTAGGTGGCGGCCGGCAAGCGTGCTCGGGAACAGCCACGGGCTGTCGGATCCGGCGCCGGTGCGTAGGTTCGGCCGTGCGGCAAGGTGCTCCCTGATGAGCGAGGCGAACGGCTCGGGAACATCGGTCGGATGCGTGCCGAGAACGATGCTCATCCCAGAGTCGGCGTCGTCGACGATGCTGGTCGGGAAGGTGACGACCTTGACCAGCGGCTGGGCGTAGAGCAACAGGAGCATCCCGGCGACGCGGTAGGGGAGTGACTCGCTGGTGCCCGTGAGGAGCTCGTGGATCCAGGCGAGCCGTTGGTCCTGACTGAGAGATGGGCTGCTCTTCGCGGATCGGTGCTGAACAGTCACCGCCGTGTTGAGACGCGCCTGCTTCGCGACCACGAAGAACGTCCTGATCGCACTGCGCGTCGTCGGTCCGGCCGCGAGCCACTCGTCGACGTCCTGCTGAGTGCAGGTGGCCGCGGTGCGCTGATACGTCTCGTGGAGCCACACGAGGAACTTCACCGTTTCGGTGATCTCCTGCTTCGCGGAGTGAATTGGCCCGCGAGTGGGTGCGCCAGCCCCGGTCTTGGCGCGGATGCGCCGCAGGTGGTGCCACGTGGCGAAGTGCTGAACTGGCTGCCGTACCTCGTCGGGGAGTCCGTCGAGCTTGGCGTCGATCCATTGCTCGAAGCGCGGCAGGTAGGGGTCGCGAGGGGGGAGTAGACCGTGGTGCTGCATCAGTGCCCGGAGATGCTCGGCGGGCTTGCCGGGCACGGAGTCGAGACCCTCGTGCGACGCGGCGATGGCGCCGTTACCGAGCCCGCGAAGCAGTTCCTGGACCTTGGCCGACCGCTTCCAAACGAGGATGGACTCGGGCCTGTCTGACGCGCAGAGAGCATCGACAAGGCCGAGGAGTGCGGGATCGCTTGGCGCGCCGCCGAGCAGCGCGTGGAGGTCGTCGCGGAGTGCGCAGCGGACGCAGAGCCGTCCGCGATGTCGCGCTGCTTCGACGTCGCAGCGCTCGCAGTGGAAGTCGACGGGGATCTCAGCGCATGTCGAGCAGATCGGCTGGCGATCGGTGGCGCGCAGGCCCGGCAGGAGCCGATCCTGGAGGCACTCTGGGCAGGTTCCGCGGGTGTGCACGGCGTCGTAGTAGCAGATGTTGCAGAGTCGGCCTTCTGGCCAGTTGGCTGCGAGCCTGGGGATGTTCCGGCCGCAGCGAGCACACGGATCGTCGCGAGTGCTCGTCGCGCGCGGACGACCCTGGACGGTCGAGCGAGGGGAGAGGCCCGCCGGCTTCGGATCCATCGATGCTCCTGGCGCTACTCGTCGAGGATGTTTGCGCGCCGCGGCCGCACGCTGCGGTCGAGCGAGACAACGTTCGGCGGGGAAGCGGTGCCCGTCTTGCGCACGCGTACATCCGTCGCCGTCGTCGTGAACAGGTCCGTCGACTCGCACTCGAAGATGTCGCACAGCGCCGCGATCAACATCAGGGAGACGCGCTCCGGCCGCTGGTTCACCAGCCGGTACACCTGCGGTCGAGACAGATTGATGTCGCGCTCGGCCAGCAGGGGAATGAGATCCGTGGTGTTGTGCAGGCCTCGGGCGGCCATCAGCTCGGCCAGGCGCCACGTGTAGTCGACCTTGCGCTTCATGATGTTCCGTCCTCGGTCTTGCGGGCCATGGCTTCCTTCACCGTACGGTCCAAGGCGCTCCTGAGCGTGGAGCGCCTGAACTCGTCGGACACGAAGTGATAGATGCCGGTTGTCGCCCCGTGCTCATGGCCCATCTGGTCCTGCACGAACCGCGGGTCCCATCCAGCTTCGAGCAGGTGAGTGGCGTACGAACGACGGAACGAGTGGAGATCGAGCCCATCGGAGAATCCCAACTCCTCGCAGTAGCGCCGGACCCGTCGGATCAGAGTCGATTCGACGACCAGTCCGCCGCGTTCGCTGGGGAAGAGATCCAGGGTGCCCGGATCACCGCGGCCGTTGGCGAGCCAGTCCTCGATGATGCCGGGCGTCCACCGCCAGACAGTGAGAACGCTGCGCGGCTTGTGCGGCGAGGACCGCTTTGCCTTGCCGTAGCGGACCTTGCAGACGCCGAACGCGCCGAACTCTCGGGCGTGTGGGTTGCGGGCGAAGTCGACCGTTTGCAGGTGCCTCAACTCGTTGAACCGGAGCCCGTAGCCGTACGCGATCTTCATCATGACCGCGTCCCGGTAGGCGGCCTGCCAGCCCTTGCGGCCCGACTTGCCGATCCGTTCAACCTCGTCGTCGGCGTGGTCGAAGAGTTGACTGATCTCATCACGGGTGTACGGACGTTTCTTCGGGCGTCCGTCGTACTCCTGGACGTGGGGAGCGGTGTTCCAGTCGAAGAACACCTGCGCCGGGTGGGTGCCAAAGAACCGCTCGCACACGACGTCGAACCCGTAGTCGGGATTGCTGATGTAGCTAGTGAAGGCACGCAACGCGGAGTGGTAGCCGCGCAGCGTCGAGTGGGCAACGTGCTTCTGGGTGCGTAGGTCCGCCGAGAACTCCTCGACAAGCGCGGGCGTCCAGTTCCACGGGTCTTCGTTGACGTGGCTGATGAAGCGCTCGACCATCCGGAGCCGTTGGTCGATGGTCGCGAACTGCAGGTTGCGTGACAGCTGCTGGTTCCGCCAGCCCTCGAGCATCTTCTGGAGCACCTGCTCGTCGGGCCGGAGGACCGGCACCGACTCGACCAGGCGGACCCGTCCGGAGCCATCAACCTGCATCAAATCCTCCCGAGAATCCGGTTTCATCCAGTGATTCCATGATGCATCTGATGAGACGCCATCTGTGTTTGCGCAGGTCAACGGCGTGTCGCGGTGGCCGCGCAACGCCTGATCGTTCCGCCGCCACACACGGTTTGACGCCGTTACGACGACGTTCGGTGCTGCGTTTCCGCTGGTCAGAGCTGGGTTAAGTACGGCCAGCGGGGCAGTGAGTCAGCCGCCCGCGATTGATTCATCCGATGCAATACGCAGACTAGAAGTTGACATAATGTCAGTTATCGGCGATCCAGCAAGACGACCGGATCTGGCGATGAGCGGCAACAGAGACGTCACGCATCGGGCGTCTCGAAGGTGGCGGCTTCGACGATGTGGGTCAGGGCGTGGATCTGGGGATCCGTTGCCGACGGGGGCACAGCCATCTGGATCACCATCGGCTGACCGTCGACGTCAAGTATCCAGAGTCTCTCCACCATGCCAGGCTCCCTGGTCCAGTAGCCGCCCTCAGGCCGTCCCTCCCACAGGTTCAGCTCGGCGTCGTCGCACCTGGCGTAGTCGCGATCCGTCGGCGTCGTGACCTCGACGTATTTACCGCGGTACCCTGCGAGGTCGACCTCGCGGAGCCTGGTGGCGGACGTGAGGCGCTGCCGGACGAGCGCGTCGACGATGGCACCGACAGACGTGGTGGGCACCTCGTTCGACTCCGCGCACGGGTTCAGGTAGACGCCGGTGACGACCCACAGCCCGATCGCAAGCGGGTCCTCGGGCTCCGCCGGCTTGCTCGCGTAGATGAACGGCCCCCAGGTGGCATATCCGTCGGGAATGTCGACCACCGCGAACGGCTTCTTGCCGGGGCCAACAGGCGGGAGCGCGTACCGCCCTGGCGTGAGGCCGCCCTCAGCAATTTCGCCGACCTTCTGGGCGCCGGACGGCAGCGTCGTCGCTGACGTCGCTCCGGCTGAGGTGGTCGGCGCGGACGCCGATGTCGCGTCGCCGGCTCTTCCTGTCGAGGCTGTATCACCACTGTTTGCGTCAGAGCATCCGGCGAGCGCGGCCGCGATGACCGCGAGCGTCACGAGTGTTCTTCGATGTGTCTTGTGTCGTGTGTGCATCGTTTGCCGCCTTTCGGGAACTACGGCTGAACGTCGACCTCCTGGACGAGCAGCGGACGAAGCGCTACAAGCGCTGCATGCACCTGTGCCGTGGTGGATGGGGAGGCGGCCGCACTCCGTGCACTCACCCAGACCCGCCACCATCCCCCGCCTCACCATGTCGCCGGTCAGATACACCTCAACAGTGGTGAGGGCTCAGCCGGGAAGTGGCCCGTTGGGGATGACGCGCACCTCGCCCGCTCGCGGTCCTGGCACCGTGACGACGCAGCGACCCGTCGACAGCTGACAACTGAGGATCTCTCCTGTCCCGCCGACCAGCGCCACGGTGTCATCATCGAGCCACTCGAAGAGCGAAAAGTCGCCGGGGCCTTCGATGGGGCCCAGTTCATGGTGGTAGCCGCGGGGCAGGACCAGCCTCACCGGCTGCCGGGTCAGGGTGTCGAAGGCTGCTGCCGGCACCGGTTCGGCCCCCGGCTTCTCGTTGAGGACAACAAGGCGGGACCCGTCCACCCACAATCCCTGGCCGATCGCGTCGGTGGGCCTGCCTGTCTGCCACGAGTCGCCGATGACCAGCCCGCGCGGATGGCTCCTGAGGTCCTCGGCGTGCTCCTGCGTCGACGAAGGACTCAGCTTCGCGGTCCTCAGGTCGAACTTGTAGTTCGGCCGCGGATACGCCACGTAGAGACCTCGGTTGAAGTACACGTAGTCGCTGGTGACGTCGACAAGCTCGCAGAGCTCCTCGCCACAGAACGCAACCGGCCGTCGTGCCACCTCATGCCCGGAGGAGGTGTCGTAGACGACCAGCGTGGGGGTTGCGGGTTGTGTGCAGTCGAACCAGGCCGCAGTGGAGCCGCTGTTCGCCGTCATCACGGCGCGGTTGTCAAAGTGCGAGAACTCGCCGTTGCGCGAAGCGGCACACAGACGTGAGCCGATCTGCTGAGGCGTGCCGCCGTCGCTGAACCACACTCCGCCTCGGTCGGTGTAGAGGAACCCGTCGTCGGTCACGTCCAGATGGACGAAGTCGTTGCCGGTGTGGACCACGCGATCACCGAAGCGCACGGAGTCCCCCGGGGCGGCGTAGTCGACGTCGCTGTAGAGGATCTTCCGGGTCACCGGCACCGAGGTCTTGTTCTTGTTGGGTTTGTCGACCGGTCCCTCAGACCGATGCTGCACGCTGCCCGCGACGATGCCGCCGACGGCGATCACCGCGACAGCTGTGACGGAGGCCAGCACGGCGGTGATGCGGCGACGGTGCAGGCGCTGTTCGCCCTGTGCGATGACGTCGCCGGCGTCCAGGGTGGGGATCTCGACCCGGTCCGCGTCCTGGCGGAGCAGGTCTTGAAGACTGGTGATCATGATTTCACCGCCTCGTCGTCCAGCGGGGCGGTGTCGAGGTTCGCGCCCGAGCGGTCCCGGAGCCGACCCAGGCCGGTGGACACCTGAGCCTTGACCGTGCCGACAGAGCAGCCCATGACCTGCGCAGTCTGAGCCTCAGACAGATCTTCGTAATAGCGCAGCACGATCGCGGCGCGCTGCCGCGGTGGCAGGGTGCGCAACTGAGCGACGATCGATGCATGAGTCGTGACTGCCTCGCCTGGATCGGGCACCGCCGTGTCCGGAAGCACGTCAGTGGGTCGTTCGTGGAACGATCGACGCCGACGCCACGAGATCGCAGTGTTGACGATCGTCTTGCGCGTGTACGCCTCGGCGCTACTGACGTCCCGAAGCCGTGGCCACGCGACGTACGTCTTGATCAGTGACTCCTGTAACAGATCCTGGGCCAGCTGGTGATCGCCCACGATCAGGTAGGCCGTCCGGAACAGGGTCGCGGACCGCGCAGACATGAACTCGGTGAAAGCGGTGGCCTCCCGCGAGTTTCGCACCACCATCACCACCTCGTTCACCGGAAACAGTCCGCCCGAAAAGATCCTCTAACTGGTAAGACGCACTCAGCAGCCACGAAGGTTTGGAACGACCGGCGACTTCGAGCACCGTCCACCGGCCCGACCGGAACCGGACGCACGCACAGACGCCGACACCGGAAGGACCATTGCACGCGCATCGGCATGTCAGGACGCCACTGGCGCCATGGCCTGAACGCTCACGCCGATGAGCGAGCGGTGGGCAGTCCCCTGATTTACTCGTCCAAGCACCCGTCCTACATTGATCATGTGGCCCGTATCGAGGGCCCGACGGGAGTACGCGAATACCTCTCGGCCGGCCCGCCTGAACGGTTCTTGTCCCCGCGATGGTCGAGGTTCCGCGTGCGTGCGCTGGGCTTGGCCGTGGTCGCGTCGGCAGCCCTCGGAGGCTTTTGGGTGGGCACCACTCATGTGCGGCCCGGGCAGGCCGCGGGGCTCGGCGAGGTCATCGCTGTCCCTGGCGGTCGTCCGTCGGGCGAGGGGTTCGGCTTCGGCTCGCTCTGGGTCACCACCTGGTCTCCGACAGACGGCGTAGGTCCGGGGCAGCCCACCAACCCGAGTCCGGGCCACGTGGTCCGCTACGATCCGGCCACCCGGAAGGTGGGAGCGGTTGTCGCTGTCGGCGCCGGCCCTCTCGCTGCACATCCGGGATACGGGTCGATGTGGGTGACCAACGGCCAGAGCGGCACGGTCAGCCGGATCGACCCCAAACACAACGAGGTCGTGGCCACGATCAAGGTCGGGCCCGCCCCTTATGAGATCGCACCCGCGGGGGGCGGCATGTGGGTGGCGACTCAAGTCGCCGCAGTCAAGATCGACCCGGCGACGGAGAAGGTCGTCCGGAGATCGCCGTATCCGCATCCGCCGGGCGCGCCGCCGAACACCGCCGGAGTCGCGCTCGACGCCAATTCGCACGGCGTGTGGGTCAGCACCGCATCCGGGACGGTGCTCCGACTACGACCCTCCGACGGGCGTCGCCTCGCCACGATCCCGGTGCAACCCGTCCCACGGAGCTCGCCCGGCATGGTGGCTATCGACGGCAACAACGTCTGGGTGTCGAACTACCCCACCACAGGCAGGCTAGGACCCGGCGCGGGCAACCCGCGATACGGACCGTCCAATCGACTGGTCGCCATCAGCGCAGTAACCGACAAGATCATCGCCCGCGTCCCGACCGGCGGTTACCCGGCGGAGAGCTTCCTGCCCCACCACGGCACGCTGCTGATCGTTGGCGTCGACTACGCCAACCACACCAGCGAGCTCATTCGCACCGACTGGCCCTACCAGGAGGTGACCTATGCGCGCGCGCTGGGCGGAAGCTCCTTCAACGTCGTCGAGACCCACGGATACCTCTGGATCCCGAGCTGGGAAGACCGCACCCTCCAGATCCTCCCCCACACCATCGCGCTCCCGAACAACTCACACCCCGCTGGCTGAGGCTATCTGCCACTTCGTCCGGCTCGCATCGCCCGACATGAGATCGTGCGCGTGGGCGCGCGGAGCCGCGATCCGCGCGGTTCCGGACCAGACGCGGGTGATCCACGGCGACGGCTCGCCGGTGGCGTCTGAGAAGGCGCGCAGGGACTCGACCTGCTCAACGCGTGGAGCATGTTCGAGGCTCCGGCCCGCGAGGTGCTCCCCCGCCGCCCACTGCACGCCTCATGGATGCTTGTCAGGGCTTCCGGGCCTCCAGGACGTCGAGGTCCCGCTCGGCGTACTGACGGTGCAGCCACTCCTCGTTGATGATCGCTCCCAGGCAACGACGCACGGCGTACGACTCCGGTTCGGGATAGCCCGGCGCCGGGACCGGCTCGGTCGCTCCGGCCAGCTGGTCGTCGGTGAGCTCGTCCAGGACGCGGCGCACCGTGGACATCCGGTCGGCGCGCAGCGCGAGCACCTCGTCGAGGGACGGACGGGCGTCGCGGTCACGTGGCACCGGAGGGCTGTCGACCATCTCGTCGTGCGGCAGGTCCAGCGGGTGCCACGGCGACGGGTCGCCGAGCAGCGCCCGGTTCACCCAGGCGTCCGTGGCGAAGACCAGGTGGCGCAGCGTCTCGATGAAGGACCACTCGTCGTCGACACTCTCGTGGAGCAGCTCGGGATCGAGCCCGCGGGCCCGTGCCACGGTCTGCTCCCACAGCGGCTCCAGGACACGCCAGGCCTCGCGGAAGCCGTCGGCGTCCGACGGGCGCATCTTGACGCGGTCCGGGTCCCTGCGGTCGAGCTCGGCCTCCACCAGGGGTGCCACGTCGACGCCGTTGATGCGCAGGTTCTCGATGTCCCCCGTGATGTCGACGTCGACCAGCTCGGCGTCGCGGATCACGACGCCGCGCAGGTCGACCATCCGGAACCGGGCGTCCCTGAGGTCGACGACCCGGAAGTCGGCGCCCGCCAGCCGGACGTGGCGGAACCGGGCGCCGCTGAGGTCCTCGTCGACGAACTCGATCACCCTGTGGAGGCTGCCACCGGCCACCGACTGGGTCCACGCGACGCGCGGGACGACCGGCGGTCGAAGTGACTCCCCCAGCCAACTCGCCTGATCAGGCTGGCCTACGCGGGCCGGGATCGAATGGCCCGAACGGGTCATGCGCGTTCCCCCAGGTGCGGCATATGTACCGCATTCGGTCAAGTGCGCCCCCGCGCCGTCCGTACCTTCCATCGTGACGGCCGGGTGACCGGCGCCACCCCGGGGGTTGTCCCCAGGATGGGGGAAGCCCTGGTTCGCCGGCCGTCGTGGGGGGAACGACCACAGGTGAGAGGAGGTGCAGACCATGTGGGACACCGCCGAGCACCACAGCAACACCGCGCACTTGTCGCACGACATGCCGTGCACGCAGTGCGGACACGCGCTCCACACCTACCTGGCGTGCGGAGACAGCTGCGACTGCGAGCCCATGCCGGCGCTGGTCACGGCGCGACGCCACTGACCGGCGCCACTGACCGGCGCCACTGACCGGCGCCACTGAACACCGCAGCGCCGATTCCTCAGGCGTCGACGTCCACCGTCGCCACGCGACGCAGCACCGGCCGGTCCTGACGGTCGACGACCTCGCCGGCCGTCCACCACATCCGGATCCCGGCAGGGCGCAGCTCGAGGATCGCGAGGTTGTTGTCGTACCACGGGCCGTGCGTGACCTCCCAGGTCAGCGGCGGCCGCGGCACCCGGCCCGCGCGTGAGAGACCGCGGCCCACGACACCCAGCGAGCGTCGTGCCGCGCCGGCCGTCACCACGTGCATGACCTTCGGCAGCGGGTTGCGGATGGGTGAGCAGACCGCCTGCAGGATCCGACTCGCCACCTGGCGCCGCTCGTGCGGGTCCGGGCCGGCCTCGGCGACGTAGCTGTGGTGGACGTCGCCCGAGAGGTACGTGATCGTCGACGGAGCTCTCCCCCGGTTCCCGGCGGCCACGTCGAGGGTCAGCTCGGCGACCTGCCGGAAGCCCCTCTCGAACGCCGCCCAGTGCTCCAGGTCGGCCGCCTGCCTCATCACCTCGCCGAACCGGGCCACGGTCTTCCCCCAGGCGCCCTGGGCGATCGCCTCGCTGAACGCCTCGGCGTGGTGCAGCCCGGGAGCCATCAGGAACGGCAGCGACGTCCCGATCAGCACGTGGTCGAAGCCGCCCCGCATCTGGTCGTCCAGCCAGGACATCTCGTCCTCGTCGAGGATGGAGCGTGCGTCGGGCTTCAGCACCCGGGCGGCACGCGAGTCGACGACGATCAGGCGGGCCTGCGTGTCGAAGTCCCGCGCGAAGCTCCAGCGATAGCTCTCCGGCTGCTGGTCGGCGCGGTCCGCCAGCTCGTCGAGCGCCTCGGTGACGTCCAGCTCACCGTCACCGTCGTACGTCGTGATCCGTTGCCACAGTGCGTCCTCGGCACGGGCCTGCGGGCCGAGGTTCCCGAGGTGCTGGTAGACCCAGTACGACGCCAGCCCGCCGACGATGCGCTCGTGCCACCACGAGGTGGCCTCCATCTTGTGCTTCCACGACCAGCTGGTGTTCCAGTCGTCGCGGATGTCGTGGTCGTCGAAGATCATCGCGCTGGGCAGCGTCGAGAGCAGCCAGCGGTTGGCCGGCTCGCCCCACGCGAGCTTGTAGAGGTGCGCGTACTCCTCGAAGTCCTTGAGCTCCTCCCCCGGCGGTTCGTCGATGTCGCGCCGGGCGGCGATGAACTCCTGCATCGCCTCGCTGGTCTCGTCGGCGTAGACCTGGTCGCCCAGGAAGAGCACCAGGTCGGGCCAGCGCTCGTCGTCGTCGGCGGTGCTCTCGGTGACGCCGGCCATCCGCAGCGCGTAGCTGCGCAGCGCGTCGATGCCGAACGACTTGTTGCCCTGCTCGTCGTGCGGCACGCTGACGCGGCACGAGCCGAACGCCATCCGCAGCGGCTTGCCGGGCTGCAGCGTGGCGATCACCGACGGCGGGAGCTCGGCGGCCCCGCCCTCGGTGGGCGGCCAGACCCGCTCCTCCCCCACGTCGACGGTGTACGCCGTGTGCGTGCCCGGGGTGAGCCCGGTGACCTCGACGAGGGCGTAGTGGTGACCGTGCGCGCCGAACGTGTGCGCGGAGGCGCTGCGCTCCCCCGCCGTGACGGTGACGACACCCGCGTGGGCGGTCTCCACCCACACGGTCGCCGAGGTGTCGTCGACGTACCGCACGAGCGGTCCCAGGGTCAGTGCACTGCTGATGACGCCCTCCTTGTCGTGGCGGCGCCGCGTGCGGTGCCGCGACGCAACCTACTCCCTGGCGGACCCGTCGGCGAGCGATCGGTCAGGCCCCTGCTCGGCGATGATCCGCTCGACCTCGGAGATCGTCCGGGAGGTCTCCACGTGCACGACGGCGTGCCAGCCCGCCGCCCGGGCCGCCTCGACGTGCCCGGGCTGGTCGTCGACGAAGACGATCTCCGTCGGGCCCACACCCAGGCGGGTCGCGGTCAGGTCGAAGACGCGGGGGTCGGGCTTGAGCAGGCGCACCTCGTGGGAGTAGACGATGTCGTCGGTGACGTCCTCGAACCCCCAGCACCGCTCGCGCTCGCGGGCCTCGGGTGCCGAGTTGCTGAGGATGCCGGTGCGCAGCCGTGGGCGCAGCCCTGCGAACCAGTCACGCATCGGCCGGTCGAGCGTGCCGACGTACCAGCGCCAGAAGTCCTCGACCAGCTCGTCGACCTGCGGTCCGGAGAGCCGGAGCTCGCGCTGCCAGGTCGCCCGGACCTCGGCCATCCCGATCTCGCCGAGACCGGGATGGCCGGGGAAGGACGCCGAAGCCGTGTCGACCGAACCCGGCGCGAGGCCGTGCCGTTGCTCGAACGGCTCCGGGAAGAGCCGGTCGTCGTTGACCTCGAGGACCCCGCCGATGTCGAGGACGACCGCTCGGATCACCACGTCAGGCCCCGGTCAGGGCTGGATGAGGACCTTGATGGCCTCGCGCTCGTCCATCAGGCGGTAGCCCTCGGCGACCTCGGCCAGCGGCAGCGTCCTGTCGAAGACCAGGCCGGGCTCGATGCGGCCCTCGGTGACCAGCTTGAGCAGCTCGGGGAGGTACTGGCGCACGGGCGCCATGCCGCCGGCGAGGCCGATGTTCTTCTGGAACATGTGGCGGATCGGCAGCTCCACACCGTGCGGGACGCCCACGAAACCGACCGTGGACCCCGGACGTGCCACCGCGAAGGCCTGCTTCATCGCCGCGTCGTTGCCGACGCACTCGAGGACGGCGTCGCCACCGACACCGCCGGTGATCTCCTTCACGATCTCGGCGCCCTCGTCGCCGCGCTCGGCCACCACGTGGGTGGCGCCGAACTTGCGGGCGATGGCCTGCCGGGGCTCGTGGCGCGACATCGCGATGACCTTCTCGGCGCCCATGGTGGCGGCGGCGAGGACGCCGCACAGGCCGACGGCGCCGTCGCCGACGACCACGGCGGTGCCGCCCTCGCGGACGCCGGCGGCGACGGCGGCGTGCCAGCCGGTCGCCATCACGTCGGAGAGGGTGAGCAGCGACGGCACCAGGGAGGCGTCGGGCATGCCGTCGGTCTTGACCATGCTGCCCTCGGCCTGGGTGACCAGGGCGTACTCCGCCTGGCCGCTCGCGGTGAAGCCGAGGTTCTCGCAGGCCGCCTGCATGCCGGCACGGCAGTGCGCACACGTGTTGTCGCAGTGGTCGAAGGGCACGATGACGAAGTCGCCGGGCTTGAACGAGGTGACCGCCGAGCCGACCTCCTCGACGACGCCGACGCACTCGTGGCCGATCGTCGAGCCGGCGTCGATGTCGTTCTCGCCGCGGTACGGCCACAGGTCCGAGCCGCAGATGCAGCCGGCCGTCACCTTGACGACGGCGTCGGTCGGGGCGGTGACCTTCGGGTCCTCCACGTCGGAGACGCGGATGTCACGGGGGGCATGGATTGTGGTTGCACGCATGGTCTCCATCTTTGCAAAGCACCCGTGAGGTGCTGCATCGTGGAGGGCTGACGGGCCGGCATGGCGGTTGTTGCAATATCTCACATGTGAGTTACGGTGATGCCATGAGCGAGGGATACAAGGGCCGCATCGGCAATCTGATCCGCGACGCCCGCAAGCACCGGGGCCTCACCCAGCACCAGCTGGCCGAGCTGCTCGCCACCAGCCAGAGTGCGATCAACCGGATCGAGAAGGGTCACCAGAACCTCTCCCTGGAGATGCTGGCGCGCATCGGCGCGGCTCTCGACTCCGAGATCGTCGCCCTCGGTGCCGGCCCCACCCACCTGCGGGTGACCGGCCCGACCACGCTGTCGGGCAGCATCGACGTCAAGACCTCCAAGAACGCCGGCGTCGCGCTCCTGTGCGCCTCGCTGCTCAACCGCGGCCGCACCACGCTGCGCAAGGTGGCCCGCATCGAGGAGGTCAACCGGCTGCTCGAGGTGCTCGGCAGCCTCGGCGTGCACACCAAGTGGCTCAACGCCGACAACGACCTCGAGATCATCCCGCCCAAGGACCTCGACCTCGGCAACATCGACGAGGCCGCGGCGCGCCGTACCCGCTCGGTGATCATGTTCCTCGGCCCGCTGCTCCACCGCACGGACAGCTTCGACCTGCCCTACGCGGGTGGGTGCAACCTCGGCACCCGCACCGTGGAGCCGCACATGGCGGCGCTGCGTCCCTTCGGCCTGGAGGTCAAGGCGACCGACGGCAGCTACCACGCGAGCGTCAACCGGGCGATCGAGCCGGGCCGCCCGATCGTGCTGACCGAGCGCGGCGACACCGTCACCGAGAACGCCCTCATGGCCGCCGCGCTGCACCCGGGCACCACCGTGATCCGCAACGCCTCCTCGAACTACATGGTCCAGGACCTCTGCTTCTTCCTGCAGAAGCTCGGCGTCGGGGTCGAGGGCATCGGCACCACCACGCTCACCGTGACCGGCTGCGAGACCATCGACGTCGACGTCGACTACGCCCCCAGCGAGGACCCGATCGAGGCGATGTCGCTGCTCGCGGCCGCGATCGTGACCAAGTCCGAGATCACCATCAAGCGGGTGCCGATCGAGTTCCTCGAGATCGAGCTGGCGCTGCTGGAGGAGATGGGCTTCCAGTACCACCGCTCGGAGGAGTACGTCGCCCTCAACGGCTGCACCCGGCTGGTCGACCTGACCACCAGGCCTTCGGAGCTGCACGCACCGCTGGACAAGATCCACCCGATGCCGTTCCCCGGCCTCAACATCGACAACCTGCCGTTCTTCGCGGTCATCGCGGCGGTCGCGCAGGGCCAGACCCTCTTGCACGACTGGGTCTACGAGAACCGCGCGATCTACCTCACCGACCTCAACAAGCTCGGTGGCCAGGTCAAGCTGCTCGACCCGCACCGGGTCATGATCGAGGGCCCGACGTCCTTCACCGGCGCCGAGATCGTCTGCCCGCCCGCGCTGCGGCCGGCGGTCGTCATCCTGCTGGCGATGCTGGCGTCGAAGGGAACCTCGGTGCTGCGGTCGACGTACGTCATCCACCGTGGCTACGAGGACCTCGCCGAGCGGCTCAACCTCCTCGGCGCGAACATCGAGACCTTCCGGGACATCTGAGCTGAGCCCGGCAGCGGCGCGCGAGGCACGAGCGCGTCGCGTCGGCCGGGCCAGGTCGAGCAAGCGACGCGACCGAGGAACGAGGGCGCGCGAGCGCGTCGAGACCCCGTCGGATGGTTTCGAGACGCTCGCTGGGGCTCGCTCCTCAACCACCGATCGGGCCGTGGTTTCGAGACGCTCGCTGGGGCTCGCTCCTCAACCACCGATCGGGCCGTGGTTTCGAGACGCTCGCTGGGGCTCGCTCCTCAACCACCGACAAGGGCGTGGTTTCGAGACGCTCGCTGCCGCTCGCTCCTCAACCACCGATCGGGCCGTGGTTTCGACACGCTCGCTGCCGCTCGCTCCTCAACCACCGATCGGGCCGTGGTTTCGACACGCTCGCTGGCGCTCGCTCCTCAACCACCGACAAGGGCGTGGTTTCGAGACGCTCGCTGGCGCTCGCTCCTCAACCACCGAGGCGGCTGCTCGACCGTCGGGCCGCTCAGCTGAAGAGCGTCTCCACCCACGCACGGGCGGGAGTGCGTGAGGCCGGCGGCGCGACCATGTCCGCGGTGATCCGCGGCATCGGCGCGGTGTGCTGGCTGGCGTTGCGGTGCCAGTCGGTCTCGGACTCGATCAGGCTCCCCAGGTCGGCACGGGCCAGGAAGATGCCGTGCCCGTCGGGGCAACTGCTGACTTCAGCCTCGCCGTCGGCCCCGGTCAGCGACCGGGTCACCATCTCGGCGCCACATCGGGGGCAGCTCAGGGTCTCCATGAGACGACGCTACCGCTCTCCCCCCGGTGACCGGTGGGTATCCACGCAGACTCCCCGGGGCTCGGGCGTGGCGGCGTTCGCGATACTTCTCGGCGTGACCCGACCCCGCACCGGACGCCCCTACCTCGACGAGGTCCTGCGCCGCGGTGGCGTGCTGGCCTTCGCCCACCGCGGCGGCGCCTACCACCCCGAGCTGGAGGGGCTGGAGAACACGATGGCGGCGTTCCGGCACGCCGTCGAGCTCGGCTTCGACTACCTCGAGACCGATGTGCACGTGACCCGGGACGGGGTGCTGCTGGCCTTCCACGACCAGGTCCTCGACCGGGTCAGCGACCGCTCGGGCGCGATCGCGTCGCTCACCCACGCCGAGATCGGCGAGGCGCTCGTCGGCGGACGGGAGCGGGTGCCGACGTTCGCCGAGCTGCTCGACGCGTTCCCCGACGCTCGCTTCAACATCGACCTGAAGTCCGACGGCGCGGTGGCGGCGCTGGCCGACGTGGTCGCCGAGCGCAGCCTGTGGGACCGGGTGCTGGTCGGGAGCTTCTCCCCGCGCCGGCTGCGCGCGTTCCGCGAGCTCACCCGCGGGCGGGTCCCGACCAGCGCCCATCCCCTGGAGGTGGTCGCCTTCCGGGCGCTGCCGAGCGGGCGGCTGGCCGACCTGGTCACCCGGGGCCGGGTGGCCGCGCTACAGGTCCCGCACCGGCGCCGGCGGGTCACGATCGCGACGCGAGGGCTGGTACGTCGCGCGCACGCCACCGGCAAGCACGTGCACGTGTGGACGATCGACGACCCCGAGGAGATGCGGGTGCTCCTCGACCGTGGTGTCGACGGCCTGATGAGCGACCGCACGGACATACTCAAGGCGGTGCTCCTCGAGCGTGACCTGTGGAGGGAACGGACATGACGGCCTCATCCGGCTTCGCCGACCTGACCCCGCTCACGCGGGCCAAGGAGCAGCGCGCCTGGTACTGGTACGACTGGGCCAACAGCGCCTACGTCACCACGACGGCCGCGGTCCTGTTCTCGCCGTACCTCACCTCGGTGGCGGAGAAGGCGGCCTGCGGCTTCGCGACCACCGACGACCGGAAGTGCACCGAGAACCTGCACGTCCTCGGCGTGGGGGTCTCCCCCGGCTCGCTGGTCTTCTACCTGGTGACCGCCGCGACGATCCTCTCGGCGTTGGTCCTCCCGGTGGTCGGAGCGGCCGCGGACCGGTCCGCGCGCAAGACCACGATGATGGGCGGCTACGCCTGGTCCGGCGCGGTGGCGGCGATGCTGATGTTCTTCGTCACCGGGACCAACTGGCTGCTTGGTGCGGCGTTGCTCGTCGTCGCCACCCTCTTCCTGGGCGCGAGCCTGGTGGTCTACGACTCGATCCTGTGCCAGATCGCCGAGCCCGGAGAGCGGGACCAGGTCTCCTCGCGCGGCTGGGCGCTCGGCTACCTCGGTGGCGGGCTGCTGCTGGCGCTCAACTTCGGGCTGCTCAGCGCCATGTCCGACAGCACGGAGCTCGCCGTACGCATCTCGCTGTTCAGCGCCGGCCTGTGGTGGGCCGTGTTCACGATCATCCCGGTCCGCGGCGTCCGCAACCGGCCTCCGACCGGCGTGGTGCCCGAGTCGGGTGGCCTGGTGCGGCAGAGCTTCGGTCAGCTGTGGGAGACCCTCAAGGACCTGCGCGCCTTCCCGGTCACCCTCACCTTCCTGCTCGCCTACCTCTTCTACAACGACGGCATCCAGACGGTGATCTACGCCGCCAGCGTCTATGGCGAGAAGGAGCTGCACTTCGAGAAGTCGACGGTGCTGCTGGCGTTCCTCGTCGTGCAGTTCGTGGGCGTGGTCGGTGCGCTGGTGTTCGGACGGGTCGCCGGCCGCGTCGGGACGCACCGCACGATCGTCGGGGGCCTCGTGGTCTGGCTCGGCGTCGTGGTGCTGGGGTTCTTCACCCCGGCCGAGAGCCTCGCGCTGTTCCTCGTCCTGGCCGTCTGCATCGGGGTCGTCCTCGGGGGCACCCAGGCGCTGTCGCGCTCCTTCTACAGCCAGCTCATCCCCCGAGGACGGGAGGCGGAGTACTTCTCGCTCTACCAGGCGTGCGAGCGAGGGACGAGCTGGATCGGCACGCTGCTCTTCGGTCTGGTCCACCAGTGGACCGACTCCTACCGGCCGGCGCTGCTCGCGCTGGTGCTCCTGTTCGTCCTGGGCCTGGTGTTCCTGGTGAGGGTGGACGTCCGGCGGGGCATCCTCGAGGCGGGCAACGAGGTGCCGACGAACGCCTGACGCCGCCGGGCGACGGTGTGACGGCGCCCATAGCCGTCGATTGTCGGAATCTTCTCCGGCCCACTACCGTTGAACGGATTGAGACGTCAACCCTCGGGGTACGAGTCGTGCAACGTCACGACTCCAGCCCCGAGCCGTCTCGGTCATGTCAACGGGGGCAATGAGATTTGGGAGGTGGCTCATGGCAGAGCGCACACTTCGTGGGGCGCGGCTCGGGGGCCAGAGTTTCGAGGACGAGCGCGGCATCGAGTTCGCGGCCCGTCAGCAGGTCGGCTACCGCTGTCCGCAGGCTCACGAGTTCGAGATCACGATGTCGGTCGAGGCCGACATCCCCGCAGTGTGGGAGTGCCCGCGGTGCGGTGCCGAGGCGCTGAGCGTCGCCGGCATCCAGCCCGAGGTCAAGGCCGAGAAGCCGGCCCGCACCCACTGGGACATGCTGCTGGAGCGTCGCTCCGAGAAGGAGCTCGAGGACATCCTCAAGGAGCGCCTGGAGCTGCTGCGCGGCGGCGAGATCGGTCCCGCGCACCTGCACCGGGCCAACGCCAAGAAGCGCAAGGCGTCCGCCTAGGGCCCTGACGCCCTGGGCGATGGGCTCGAACCGACGGGCTCAGTCGTCCACGACCTCGCCCCGGACCACGGATCCCCCGGATCCAGGTCCGGGGCGTCGTGCGTTCGAGGCCAGCAACCGGCGGGTGACCACCTGGGTCAGCAACCGTCGGGCCAGTGGTCGGGTGAACGGCAGGATCAGCACGATCCCGAAGACGTCGGTGACGAACCCGGGGCTCAGCATGAGCGTCCCGCCGATCAGGATCAACGCCCCGTCCGCGAGCTCGCGCGCGGGCATCCGCCCGTTGTCCAGGGCGCTGCGCAGCGCCTGCCAGGCGCGGCCGCCCTCCCGCTTGATCAGCCAGCTGCCGATGATGCTGTCGAGCACCAGCAGCAGGATCGTCCACCACGGCCCGATGACCTGACCCACCTGGATCAGCACGTAGATCTCGACCAGGGGCACCACCACGAAGGCCACGAACAGCACCCACGTGAACGTGCTCCGACGCCTGGTCACGGCCGCCTCCGCACCGCGCGGCGGACCTGGTCCGCCCGCTCCGTCAGGCCCCAGGCGGTGATCCGCTTGAGCGACTCGGCCGCGACCGCGCCGCTCATCTTCGAGTCACCGCGCACCCGCTCGACGAACTCGATCGGCACCTCGCGGACCGTCAGCCCGTGGGCCAGCGTGCGGGCCACCAGATCGGTCTGGAAGACGTAGCCGGTCGACTGCACCGAGGCCAGGTCGATCTTCTCCAGCGTCGCGCGCCGGAACAACCGGTACCCCGCGGTGGCGTCGCGGACCCCGATGCCGAGCAGCAGCCGCACGTAGAGGTTGCCTCCGCGCGAGAGCAGCTCGCGTCGGCGCGGCCAGTTGACCACCGACCCGCCCGGGACCCAGCGCGACCCGATCACGAGGTCGGCGCCACCGAGCGCGTCGAGCAGGCGGTCGAGCTGCTCGGGCTGGTGGGAGCCGTCCGCGTCCATCTCCCCCACCACGTCGTAGCCCGCGGCGAGAGCGTGCGCGAAGCCGTGCAGGTACGCCGCCCCGAGGCCGCCCTTCGCGGTCCGGTGCAGGACGCTCACCTGCGGATCGGCCGCGGCGATCTCGTCGGCGATGCGTCCGGTGCCGTCCGGGGAGTCGTCGTCGACGACGAGGACGTCGACCCCGGGCTGGGCGCGCCGGAGGCGCTCCACGATCCACGCCAGGTTGGGCGCCTCGTTGTAGGTCGGGATCACCATCACGACCTGTCCGAGACCTTCGATGCTCACTGCGCGGCCCTCAGCCCTTCCGTCGTTCCTCGGTCGTCGCCGACACCGGAACCTCCCGGCGCCGGGTGCTCTCGGTCCGCTGCCGGTCCTGCCTCCGACGATACGGGACGAGCTCCAGCAGCAGGCCCAGGATCGTCACCCCGAGGCAGGCCCGTCCGGTCCAGGCGCCGAGCCGCACCGCGGGCGTGGTGCCGGTGCCGAGCCCCACCTGCTGCACGAGCACGTCCTGGGTGCGTACGCCGGCGCTGTCGACCACGCTCCCGTCGGGGGCGATGATGCCGGTGATCCCGTTGGTGGCCGCCACCACCACCCAGCGCCCGGTCTCGATGGCCCGGAGCCGGCTGATCGCGAACTGCTGCTCGATCTGGGAGGTGTGGATGAACGTCGCGTTGCTGGTCTGGACGGTCACCAGCCGGGCGCCGTGCCGCAGCTGGGCGTAGAGCCCGTCGTCGTACGCCACGTCGAAGCAGATGGCGTCGGCCACCGGCACGCCGGCGATGCTGAGCGGCTGCTGCCGGGTGCCGCTGAGCATGTCGCGCGGGATGAGCGCGAGCCGGCCGAAGTTCTGGCCGTTGAAGAACCGGCGGAACGGGATGTACTCGCCGTAGGGCACCGGGTGCCACTTGGTGTAACGGTCGGCGGCACCGGTCCCGGGGTTCCACACGATGCCCTGGTTGAGGACGTGGTCGGGGCCGGCGTCGACGATCGCGCCGACCAGGATCGGCACGCCGATGGCGCTCGAGGCGGCGCGGATGCCGGCCGCGGTCTGCGCGTCGCTGAACGGGTCGACCGCGGTGGAGTTCTCCGGCCAGACGACGAAGTCGGGGCGCGGCACCCGCCCCGCGGCCACGTCGTCGGCGAGGTCGACGGTTGCGTCGACGTGGTTCTGGGTGACCTGACGGAAGTCGTAGAGGATGTCGTCGCCGTTGCCCGGGACGTCACCCTGGACGGCCGCGACGGTGGCCTGGCCGTCCATGTCGGGGTGGTACGGCAGCAGGGCGGGGATCCCGCTCGCCGTGACCGCGACCCCCAGCAGCACCGCGGCGCGCAGCCGGCGGCCCGGGGCGGCGACCAGCAGCTGGGCCAGGAGGGCGCCGACCAGGGCCAGCAGGAAGCTGACGCCGGTGCTGCCGACGTACGCCAGGGCGTCCGCGACCGGGGTGTCAGCGGTGGCGAACGCGAGCCTCCCCCAGGGCATGCCGCTGAACGGCCAGGAGCTGCGGATCATCTCCATGGAGACCCAGGCCGCGGAGAACCACAGCGGCCAGGCCCGGCGCCGGGTGAGGACGGCCGTCACGGATCCGAGCGCGCCGTAGAAGAGGGCCTCGATCGCCGCGAGCGCGATCCAGGCGTCGGTGCCGACCGCGCGCATCCAGAAGATCAGCGTGAAGTAGAACCCCACGCCGAAGGCGAGGCCGGGGAGCCAGGCACGCCCGGGGCGCAGACCCCGCGTGGTCAGGACGTAGCCGGCGACCGCGACGGGCACCAGCACCGGGAGGGCGACGGGTTCGAAGGCCAGGGCCAGGGCGACGCCCGCCACCAGCGCGAGGGACGTCCGCAGCAGCACGGGGGCAAAGGTACCCGTGCCGCCCGGGGTGGTCCCGCTTGCAGAGCTCCGGAGGGGGCCCGGACCCTTCGGACCAACCCGAGATCGACCGGCTGCCGAGGTCGAGCTGTTGTCTAGGGGGCCTGGATCCCCTCCGTATCCGCCCTCGCGGAGCGGACCGTCCTCCGCGAACCGGGTCGAAGGGATGGGTGGCACCCCATCCTCCGCCACGGCCACTCGGACGACGGTCCACCGGCCACGATCTGCACGAGCGGACGGGCTACCTTGGATCGTCTCCCGGGCGGATGTCAACACCCTCCTGACCTGCGCGAACAGCCGAATGTGCAGGTCAGCGGCAGGTTCGCCGGCCGAGGATTTTGCCAAGTTTCACGCGCCCGGCCCGGCGTGTCGCTCCCGACGCGCCGAGGGCTGGTGACGCGGCGTCACGCACGCGGTGGCACGACGACCGTGCCGGTGGCGCTGGTGGCCAGCACCGGCTCGGCCAGCACCTCGGCCGCACCGGGCTGCTCGGGTGTCGCGGCGCCGCGCGCGACGACGTGCACCGCGAACTCCATCACCCGCGACCGGGTGCCCACCCTGACCAGCTCGCAGGTGATCTCGAGGACGTCTCCGGCGCGGACCGGCGCTCGGAACTGCACGTTGGAGTACGACGCGAACAGGCCCTCGTCGCCGTCGGTGCGGATGCACATCTCGGTGGCCACGTCGCCGAAGAGGCCGAGGCTGTAGGCGCCGTCCACGAGGTTCCCCGCGTAGTGGGCGTGGGAGTACGGGACGTAGCGGCGGTGCACGACGGTGGTGCCGACCTGCGGGGTGCCGGGCTCAGCGGTCATCAGGAGGCCTTCCTCTCCGGGGCGGGGGCGAGCCGGTGGACGAGGAAGGAGGCGACCTCGCCGGGCGTCGTGCCGCGGCTGAACACGCGGTCCACGCCGAGCTCGCCGGCCATCGTCTCGTCGAACCGCGGACCCCCCACGATCAGCAGCGGCCGCTTGTCGGCCGGGTAGGACTCGCGGAACGCCGCGGACATCTCGCGGGTGTTGAGCAGGTGGGCGTCGCGCTGGGTGACCACCTGGGAGACCAGGACCGCGTCGGCCTTCTCGGCGCGGGCCCGCTCGACCAGCTGGGGCACGGACACCTGGGCGCCGAGGTTCACGACCTTGAGCTCGCGGTAGTACTCCAGCCCCTTCTCCCCCGCGAACCCCTTGATGTTGAGGATCGCGTCGATGCCGACGGTGTGGGCGTCGGTGCCGATGCACGCGCCCACGACCGTGAGGCGGCGACGCAGCGAGCGCTTGACCGCCGCGTTGACCTCCTTGGGGGTCAGCAGCGGGTAGTCGCGCTCCACGACCTCCACCTTGCTGGTGTCCACGAGGTGGTGGACCCGGCCGTAGACCACGAAGAACGTGAAGTCCGGACCCATCGGCTTCGCGTGCACGACCAGCGCGGGGTCCATGCCCATCTTGTTGGCCAGCTGGGCGGCGGCGCCCTCGGCCACCTTCGAGTGTGGGATCGGCAGCGTGAAGCTCAGCTGCACCATCCCGTCGCCGGTCGTGTCGCCGTACGGGCGGACGATGCGTCCCTCGGTCTTCGAGCTCACTTCTTCTCCTCCAGCAGCTCGGTGGCGGGGTTGTAGTAGGCGCCGGACTTCTTCGCGACGCCGTCGAGGCCGCGACCGCCGTCGGCGGGTCGCTTCATCAGGCCGAACGTGCCGTCGGCGATCGCCGCCAGCAGCGGCGGGTCACCGGCCGCGTCGGAGTCGCTCACGATGTCGTCGAGCAGCTCGATGGTCTCGGCGAGCACCTGCCGGGCCCGGTTGGCGATGAAGCCGTCCGGCGCCGGGCGGAAGTCCTCGTGCAGGTTGCCGGCGGCGTTCATCACGTAGCGGACGTTCTGCAAGGCGAGGTCGCGGTCGGAGAGCCAGGGCGTCACGACCGCCTCGGTCATCATCCCGACCAGCAGGATGCCCTGTCCGGTGAGGGCCCCGGCGAGGTTGAAGAAGCCGTCGAGCAGGTGGCCGCGGAAGACGTCGCCGGTCATGTGCCGGGTCGGCGGCATCCACTTCAGCGGCGCCTTCGGGAACAGCTCCCGGGCCAGCAGCGCGTGGGCCAGCTCCATCCGGAACGAGTCGGGGATGTCGGGGTCGATCTCGAAGGCGTGGCCCAGGCCGAGCTGCCAGTCCTCGAGACCGGCCTCCTTGGCGAAGTACTCGTTGAGCAGCTGGCTGGTGGTGACCGTGTGCGCGGCCTCGACCGCGTCGGCGGTGGTGAGGTAGTTGTCCTCGCCGGTGTTGATGATGATGCCGGCGCGCGCGTGGACCTGGCGGCTGAAGCGCTGGTCGACGAACGTGCGGATCGGGTTGATGTCGCGGAAGAGGATGCCGTACATCGAGTCGTTGAGCATCATGTCGAGCCGCTCCATGCCGGCGAGCGCGGCGATCTCCGGCATGCACAGGCCCGAGGCGTAGTTGGTCAGCCGCACGTAGCGGCCGAGCTCCTTGCTCGACTCGTCGAGGGCCGCGCGCATCAGGCGGAAGTTCTCCTGCGTCGCGTAGGTGCCGGCGAAGCCCTCACGCGTCGCGCCCTCGGGCACGTAGTCGAGCAGGGACTGCCCGGTCGAGCGGATCACCGCGATGATGTCGGCGCCCTCGCGCGCGGCCTGCTGGGCCTGCGGGATGTCCTCGTAGATGTCGCCGGTGGCGACGATCAGGTAGATCCAGGGCTTGCGGGGGGCGTCGCCGTACTTCTTGATCAGGCGCTCACGCTCGGTGCGTCGGGCGTCCATCCGCTTGATGCCGGTGCCGACCTGCCGCCGGGAGGCGGTGCGGGCGCGGGTGGCGTCCTTGCCCTCGGGGAGCCGGAAGGTGACCGAACCGGCGGAGGCCTTCTGGGCCAGGGTGGCCAGGTCGTCGGCCTCCCCCCGGAGCAGCGCGTCCCAGACCGGCAGCGCCACGCCGTGCTCGAGGCCGACGTCGGCGCGGACCACGTCCAGCAGCCGGTTGACCCACGGCGTGCCGTCGGGGTCGGCGCCCTCCAGGCCGGCCAGGCGCAGGGTCGCACGCTCGACGGCGACGGTCGTGTGCTTCTTCGCCATGGTCACGATCGGTCGGCCGGCCTTGCGGGCCAAGGACCGGGCGTGCTTGACGGTGGTGGGGTCGAGGTCGAGTTTGCTCATGCCGCGTCCTGCTCGTCGCTGGTGTGGATGGTCCGGCCGGCCGAGACCGTGCGCAGCAGGCGCGGGAGCTCGGTGCCGGGGGTGAGGTCGGGGAGGTCGTCGCCGGTGAGACCACCGGGGACGTCCCACACGGCCAGGTCGGCGCGGGCGCCGAGGTGCAGCGACCCGCCGTCGTCGTCGTGCGCCGCGAACGCCCCGCCGCGGGTGTGGGCCCGGAAGGCGAGAGCGACGGGCAGCCGCTGCCCGTCGTGGTGGTGGTACGCCGCGGCACGGACCGCCGCCCACGGCCCGAGCGTGGTGACCGGGCTGTCCGAGCCGAACGCGAGCCGGACCGGGGCCGTCTCCAGGTCCAGGAACGGGTTGGTCGCGCGCCAGCGGTCGCCGAGGCGGGCGGCGTACATGCCCTCCGGCCCGCCCCACAGGGCGTCGAACATCGGCTGCACGCTGGCGACGATCCCGAGCCGCGCCATGGTGGCCACCATGGCGGGCGACGGCATCTCGACGTGCTCCAGACGGTGCCGGGCGCGCTGGATCCGCGCCGCGCCGAGCTTCGCCTCCGCCGCCTCGAAGCCGGCGCGGATCTCCTCGAGCGCTGCGTCGCCGATGCAGTGGAAGCCGGCCTGGATGCCGGCCTCGGTGCAGGCCACGACGTGGTCGCGGACCTGCTCGGCGGTGACGTAGGCGTGGCCGCAGGTGTCGGACCGGTCGGCGTACGGCTCGCTCAGGGCGGCCGTGCGCGAGCCGAACGCTCCGTCGGAGATCAGGTCGCCGGCGAGGCCCGCGACACCGAGCCGGCGTGCGGTGTCGACGGCCAGGAGCTCGCCCCAGTAGACGGTGGCGCGGAGCCCGACCTCGGCGGCGGCCTGCCGGACCGTCTCGATCTCGTGCTCCGGGCCGATGTGCGGGGCGGCGTTCTCGTGGAAGCCGACGATGCCGCGGGCGGCCATCGCCCGGCAGGCGGCCCGGGCGGCCTCGAGCCGGTCCTCGGGGGCGATCAGGCTCTCCAGCGTGGCGCGGACGGCGTGGTGGGCGTCGCGCTCGACCCGGCCGTCGGGAGTCCACCCGTCGAGCTGGTCGAGGCCGGGGACCAGACCGGCCAGGGCCGGGGAGACGACCGAGGAGTGGCCGTCGACGCGGGTGAGGTAGCTGCGCCGACCGGGGGCGGCACGCTCGAGCTCCTCCCCCGTCGGCGGCCGGCCCTCGGGCCAGTCGGTCTCGTCCCAGCCCTGTCCCACCAGCGCACCCGCCTCCGGCGCCCGGTCGGCGTGTGCCGCCAGCGCGTCGAGGGCGGAGGCCAGGCTGGCGCTGCCCGCGAGGTCGAGCCCGGTCAGGGCGAAGCCGGTGCGGACGGTGTGGACGTGGGAGTCGGTGAACGCCGGGGTCAGCAGGGCGCCGTCGAGGTCGACGACCTCGTCGGCGCCGTCCCAGGCTTCGGCCCGGTCCTCGTCGCCGGTGAAGACGACCCTGCCGTCCTCGACCGCCAGCGCGGTGGCGCGCCGGCCGGGGCGGCCGCCCTGGACCACCCCGTTGCGGAACAGGGTCCGGGTCACGCCGGTGCCTCGTGGGCGAGGCGCGCCTCGAACAGGCGACGGACCCCGGCGCTGTCGCGGAGCAGCTCGAGGGCGTACGCCGCGTGGCCGGGCGTGTAGCCGGTGCCGACCAGCATGGTGACGTCGGCGGCCAGCCCCTCGGCTCCGAGCGCGGCGGCCGAGAACGAGGTGGCCATCGAGAAGAAGACGACGGTCCCGCGGTCGGCCGTGGCGAGGATCGCGCCACCCTCGCAACCGGGCACGTCCACGCAGACGACGGTGACGTCGGCCGGGCCGCCCGCGGCGGTGACCGCGTCGCGGAGGCCGATCGGGTTGCGCGCGTCCGCGACGACGACCTCGTCGGCGAGGCCGGCGTCTCGCAGCTGCGCCGCCTCGCGCTCGTGGGGGACGACTCCGATGGTGCGGGCGGCCCCGGCGTGACGGGCCGCGGCCAGGCTCAGCGAGCCGGACTTCCCTCCCCCGCCGATCACGGCGACGGTCGGGGCGTCGTACCCCTGCACGACGCGGGCCGTGAGCGCGGGCGCGCCGCAGACGTCCATCACCGACAGCGAGAGGTCGGCGGGCAGGTCGTCGGGGATGACCGCGGCGATCGAGCGGCCGAAGAGCACGGCGTACCCGTCGCAGGGCACCTGCTCACCCAGGCCGTCCCAGCCGCGCAGCCCGTCCTCGATGACCAGCGGGGTGAGCGTCAGCGAGACCAGGGTGGCCACCCGGTCGCCGACCGCCAGGCCGAGCGGCGACTGGGGCCCGACCTCCTCGACGGTGCCGACGAGCATCCCGCCCGAGCCGGTCTCGGGGTTCTGCATCTTGCCGCGCGCGCCGACGATGTCGAGGACCTCCGCGCGGATCGCTCCCCCGTCGCCGGCGTGCTTGCGCTCGAGCTGGCGGTACGACGCCGCGTCGAGGTTGAGCTTCTCCACCCGGATCCGCACCTCGTCGGGCCACAGCTGGCGGCGGGTGTCGAGGCGCTGCGCGGCCTGCGGCAGCACCACCGTCTCGTCCAGGACCCGGTGCAGGCCGGTGGGATCGCTGAGTTGCGCGGTCATGACCGTGAGTCCTCCGTCGTTCGGGGTCTTTGGCAGGAAGTCTTGCGGCGCGGCATTGGACGCGCCGTACATTCTCCTCGTACTCTGGCAGAGGAGGCGTGGCTCACACAAACACGCCCGCCCTGACACGCCGCACCACACGACGTACCCCCTCATCGGAGGAGCCCCTCATGAGCATCGAGACCAGCATCGGTCTGGAGACCGGTCAGCCCTACCCCTACCAGCGGGTCGAGCTGGTCGAGCCCGACTGGACGCGCTTCCCGGGATGGAAGGACGTCACGCCTGCGGAGTGGGAGTCGGTGCAGTGGCAGCGCGCCCACTGCGTCAAGAACGTCCGCCAGCTGCGCGAGCTGCTCGGTGATCTCGTCGACGAGCGGTTCTACGCCGACCTCGAGCGCGACCAGGCCGAGCGGGCCACCATGTCGATGCTGGTGCCGCCGCAGATGATGAACACGATGGTCCCGCACGACGTGCCGGCCGGCCCGGGCTCGCTCACCGAGGCGTTCTACGCCGACCCGATCCGGCACTACATGATCCCGGTGTTCAGCGACCGTCGTACCGACTGGTCCTCGCACCCGCACGCCACCCGCGACTCGCTGCACGAGCACGACATGTGGGTGGCCGAGGGCCTGACCCACCGGTACCCCACCAAGGTGCTGGCCGAGCTGCTGCCGACCTGCCCGCAGTACTGCGGCCACTGCACCCGGATGGACCTGGTCGGCAACTCCACTCCGGTCATCGACAAGCTGAAGTTCGCGGGCAAGCCCAACGACCGGCTCGGCGAGATGATGGACTACCTGCGCCGCACCCCGTCGGTGCGCGACGTGGTCGTCTCCGGTGGCGACGTGGCGAACATGCCCTGGCCGCGGCTCGAGGACTTCCTCACCAAGCTGCTCGAGATCGAGAACATCCGCGACATCCGGCTCGCCACCAAGGCGCTGATCGGCCTCCCCCAGCACTGGCTGCAGGACGACGTCCGCAGCGGCATGGAGCGGGTCGCGACCATCGCCCGCGACCGGGGGGTGTCGATCGCGATCCACACCCACACCAACCACGCCAACTCGGTGACCCCGATGGTGGCCAGGGCGACCCGGGCGATGCTCGACACCGGTATCCGCGACGTGCGCAACCAGGGCGTGCTGCTCAACGGCGTGAACGCCGACCCGCACGCGCTGCTCGACCTGTGCTTCCGGCTCCTCGACGGCGCGCAGATCATGCCCTACTACTTCTACATGTGTGACCTGATCCCGTTCTCGGAGCACTGGCGGGTCTCGGTCGCCGACGCACAGCGGCTGCAGCACCACATCATGGGCTACCTCCCCGGCTTCGCGACCCCGCGGATCGTCTGCGACGTGCCGTTCGTCGGGAAGCGCTGGGTGCACCAGCTCGCCGACTACGACACCGAGCGCGGCATCTCCTACTGGACGAAGAACTACCGCACCTCCATCGAGGCGGCCGACCCCTCCGCGCTCGAGCGCACCTACGAGTACTACGACCCGATCCACACGCTGCCCGAGTCTGGCCAGCAGTGGTGGGCCCAGCACGCCGACCTCGACTCCTCGGCGCTCAAGGCCGCCGAGATGGCCGAGGCCTCGCGGCGTACCGCTGCGCTGCAGGCGTTCTGAGGTAGGGCTCTGCTGCAGGACTCCCCGGCTGGCCGGGGAGTCCTGTGCTTGTCGGCCAGTGCAACGGTCGACAAGCACAGGGAACAGTCGACAACCCCCGCCGGTTCTCCACAGATCTGCCCGGGCCCGGTTGGCCGGCCTCGATCCGGGCGAGAGTCCGGGACATGGATCCTCGACTCAGAGCCATCGCCGCACAGTGCGGAGCCTTCCTGCGCCGCGAGGCGCTGTCCCTGGGGTACGACGACCGCGCCATCGCCAGGCAGGTGAGTGACGGTGCGTGGGTGCGCGTGCGAACGGGCGCGTTCGTCCCGGCCGACGTGTGGGCGGCTCTCGACGACGTCGGTCGGCGTCGTGTCCGGGCCAAGGCGGCACTGCGCACCGTCCGGACCCACGTGTTGCTCTCCCACACCACCGCGGCCGACGCGCTCGGCGCGGCCGTGTGGGAGCTCCCCGACGTCGTGCACCTCACCCGGACCGACGGCCGCGCGGGCAGGAGCGCCGCCGGCGTCAAGCAGCATCGCGGCGCGGTGCGTCTCGACGACGTGACCCGCCGGGACGGTCAGCTGATCACCAGCGGCACGCGCACGGCTCTCGACATCACCACGATCGCGGACGTCGAGCACAGCCTGGTGACCGTCAACGACCTGATCCACCGCGGCGAGACCTCCCATGACCTTCTGGTCAACGCACTCGAGACGCGCACGTACTGGCCGCACTCCCTGACCAGCGATCTCGTCGTACGTCTGGCCGACGGACGTGTCGAGTCGGTCGGGGAATCCCGCTTCCTCTTCCTGTGCTGGGCGCAGGGGATGCCGATGCCGATCCCCCAGTACGAGATCAAGGACTGGACCGGGCGCGTCGTCGCGCGCGTCGACTTCGCCTGGCCGGAGCTCGGGGTGTTCGTGGAGTTCGACGGCAGGATCAAGTACGAGCAGTTCTTGAGGCCGGGCGAGTCGGTCACCGATGCGGTGCTGCGGGAGAAGCGACGCGAAGAGCTCGTCTGCGAGCTGACCGGCTGGCGGTGCATCCGGATCGTATGGGCCGACCTCTACCACCCCGAGCTCACCGCAGCGCGGATCCGGGCACTCTTTCGGCCCGGTTCGTTCATCGCCTGAGCCCACCTTGTCGACCATGTCCTGCGCTTGTCAGCCGTTGCAACGGTCGACAAGCACAGGAGTCACCGGCCAGCCGGGGAGTCCTGCAGCGCTACACCACCGAGCGGTTCTCGTACGGCGTGGAGAGCACGATCGTGGTCCGGGTGGAGACGTTCGCGGCCGAGCGGATCCGGGCGAGGAGGTTCTCGAGGTCGGCGGGCGTGGGGACTCGGATCTTGAGGATGTAGGACTCCTCCCCCGCCACCGACCAGCAGGACTCGATCTCGCGGATGTCCTGGAGCCGCTCGGGTGAGTCGTCGGGCTGCGAGGGGTCGATCGGGCGGATCGAGATGAACGCGGTCAGCGGCAGTCCGAGCTGTTCGTGGTCGATCGTGGCGCCGTACCCGTGGATCATTCCCCGGGACTCGAGCCGCTTGACCCGCTGGTGGACGGCGGAGGTCGACAGGCCCGTGGCCTTGCCGAGGTCGGTGAAGGACATCCGACCGTCGGCCGCGAGCAGCTCGAGGATCTTGCGGTCGGTGGGTTCGACGTCGGCCGGGGTCACGCCGCTCAGACTAGCGGTCCGGGCGTGGCAGGATGCGGCTCGTGACCAGGGATGAACAGGGCCGTCTGATGCTGCTCGACACGGCGTCGATGTACTTCCGCGCCTTCTACGGGGTGCCGGAGATCAAGGGCCCGGACGGCACGCCGGTGAACGCCGTCCGCGGACTGCTGGACTTCATCGCCCGGCTGGTCACCGACTACCGCCCCACCGACCTGGTGTGTTGCTGGGACAACGACTGGCGTCCGCAGTGGCGGGTCGACCTGCTGCCGTCGTACAAGGCGCGCCGCGTGGAGGCGGAGGTCGAGTCCGCCCCCGACGTCGAGGAGGTCCCCGACCCGCTCCAGGTGCAGATCCCCGTCATCCTCGAGGTGCTCGAGGCGTTCGGCATCAGTGTCGTGGGCGCCGACGGCTACGAGGCCGACGACGTGATCGGCACGCTCGCGACCGGGGCCGGCAAGCCGGTCGACATCGTCACCGGCGACCGCGACCTGTTCCAGCTCGTCGACGACGACACCGAGGTGCGGGTCCTCTACATCGCGCGCGGGGTCGGGCGGCACGACCGGGTCACCAACGGCTGGGTGCGCGACAAGTACGCCATCGACGCACGGCAGTACGCCGACTTCGCGACCCTGCGCGGCGACGCCAGTGACGGGCTGCCCGGTGTCGCGGGGGTCGGCGAGAAGACGGCGGCCACCCTGCTCGGCCGGTTCGGCGACATCGACGGCATCGTCTCCGCCGCCCACGACCCCGGGTCCGACATGGGCCCCGGCCCGCGCGGGAAGATCAAGCAGGCGGCCGACTACCTCGAGGTGGCCCCCCAGGTCGTCGCCGTCGCGCGCGACCTCGACCTCGATCGCGCGGCCACCGGGCTGCCCCGGACCCCGGCCGATCCCGAGCGGCTGCTCGACCTCGCGCAGCGCTACGGGCTGGAGAGCCCGGTCCAGCGGCTCGTCGAGGCGCTGACGAACGACGGACCGAGCTAGCGGAGCATCTCCTCCACCGCGATCCGTGCCGCCGACGGGCAGCCCTTCGTGAACCCGTAGAACGGCCCGAAGTCGCGCGTGGCCGCGAAGCCCGTCACGTGGAGCCCCGGCAGGGTCGTCTCGAGGCCCTCGGAGAGGTCCGGGAAGCCGTCGGTGACCGAGACCCGGTCGAGCACGCCGGCGAGGTACGGCACCTTGGCCAGGTCGGCCCGGTAGCCGGAGGCGAAGACCACGTGGTCGACCTCGAGGGTGTCGCCGTCGGACAGCGCGAGGCGTACGACGTCCTGGTCGCCGCCGGCGACCTCGGCGACCTCGTCGCGCGGGTGCCGGTGCACGACGTCCGGCAGCATCCGCGGCACCAGCCAGGGCTCCAGCGTGAGCCGGCCGACCTGCCAGAACTCCCGGGCGATGGCTGCCTGCTCACCTGCGGGCAGCCGGCGCCACCAGCCGCGGGTCGCCAACGTCTGCTCGACGTAGTCGTCGACGAAGGCCCAGCTCACCTTCGCGAAGTCGGGGGTGTCATGGCGATGCACGACGTCGACGCGCTCCGCGCCGTGGTCGCACAGCAGCGCCGCCCACTCGTAGGCGCTCTGCCGGCCGCCGATCACGGCCACTCGCGCGCCGGCGAGGTGGTCGAACGCGACCAGCTCGCTGGTGTGGGAGCGACGGTCGGCGGGCACGGCGTCGTACCACTGCGGCAGCTGGGCGAAGTGTGCGACGCCCGGCGCCGCCAGCACCTTGTCCGCGGTGATCACCTCACCGTCCTCCATCTCCGCGTGGAAGACGTCGTCCGGCCGGGTCAGGTCCCGCACCAGGCGCCCCTCGACCTCGAGACCCTTGCGCTCCGCGAACCAGTCGGTGTGGTCCAGGAAGACCCCGATCGGGATCGGGTTGTGGTCGGCGGGCGAGAGGCCACGGTCCTCGAAGAACGCCTCGAAGGTGTGCTCACCGTTGGCGTCGAGGTGCCAGTCCGGGCCGGAGCGGAGGTACATGTCCGCCGGCATCCGGTCGCGCCAGAACGACATCGGGTGGCCGACGATCCGGGTGCCGATCCCGCGGTCGCGGGCGTGGGCTGCGGCGGAGCTCGCGTAGGGACCTGCCCCGATCACGAGCAGCTCGGTGTGGTCGGCCATCAGCTCTCTCCCTCGACGAGTGTGACGGGCCCTTCGCACGCTAGACCCGACGGCAGGAGAGCGGACCCGGATGTCTCGACCACCTCGGCGCTCGGGAACGGACATGAGGGGTGAGTGTGCGGGGGGTCCGTACGGTGGAGCGCATGAGTCGAATCGCGATCGTCGGCGGCCACGGCCAGGTGGCCCTCCATCTCCACCCCGAGCTCGTACGCCGCGGGCACACCCCTGTCGCCCTGGTCCGCAAGGAGGAGTACCGCTCCGAGCTCGAGGGGCTCGGCGCCGAGGTGCGCCTGCTCGACATCGAGAGCGAGGACGGCGCGGCGTTCGCCGAGGCGTTCTCGGGCTGTGACGCGGTGGTCTTCGCGGCCGGCGGCGGCCCGGACGGCAACATCGAGCGCAAGCGCACCGTCGACCTCGAGGGCAGCCTGAAGTCGATCGAGGGCGCGCGTGGGGCGGGCATCAGCCGGTTCGTGCAGGTCTCGGCGATCGGGGTCGACGACCCGCTGCCGGAGGACACCGGCGACGTGTGGCGTGCCTACGTCGAGGCCAAACGGGACGCCGATGCCGCGCTGCGCGCCAGCGACCTCACCTGGACGATCCTGCGGCCCGGCCGGCTCACCGACGACCGGGCCACCGGACGCGTCGCCCTCGGCCCGGACGTGGCGCGCGGCGAGGTCACCCGCGCGGACGTCGCCGCGGTCGTCGCGGCCGTCCTCGACGAGGACGCCACGGCGGGACAGCAGTGGAACCTCGTGAATGGCGACGTGGAGGTCGACCGCGCGGTGCAGGAGGCGGCCCGCGGCTAGCGCGGACCAGCGACGGCGACCGGTGGACGCCCACCGCAGTGGGCGCCCACCGGCCTCGCAGGTCACCGTCTGACAGGGGATCAGCGGTTCCCGGAAGGTGTCGGTCCTGATCTCTCGACCAGCGAGGGGTCATCGCCGACGGCTCGCGGACCTGTGATCAGCAGTCCCGCGCAGAGGCCCACCCGCGTTGTCGAGACGCAACGGGGGGATACCCCTGTTGCCTCCCGTGCGACCCCACGGGACCGCCGGCACCACCCGGTCACAGGACTCAGGAGCGACGCCGGCTGAGCTTCCGGCTCCAGCGTAGGAGCTGGTCCGCGGTGCCTCCAGGGAGTTGACGCAGTCCTGAGCGAACCTTGCGGGTCTTGCGGAACCCGACCGTCTCGGGGCGGTCCGGCCGCTCAGTCGGTCAGCCCGGAGTAGGCCACCACGCCCCGTCGCAGCCGCGCCACGACCTCACGGGCGGTGCTCCGCAGCGGCAGGTCGCCGGCCGCCTCCGCCACCTGGCCGGCCAGGTCGAGCAGCTGCTTCATCCAGCGCACGAAGTCGCCCGCGGCGAGGTCGCTGGCGCCCAGCACGTCGTCGAGCTCGTCCCCCTCGGCCCAGCGGTAGGCGACCCAGGCGAAGCCGAGGTCGGGCTGGCGCAGGAAGTCCAGGCGGTGGTCACGCTCGAGTGCGTCGAGCTCGCCCCACAGCCGCACCATCTCCCCGATCGCGTCCCGCACCGGTCCCCCGGGGATCCGCGGCGAGGTGGCGTCGTCGGGACGACGGGCCTCGAAGACCAGGACCGACAGCGCCGCGGCGAGCCCGGAGGGTGTCAGGTCGTCCCACAGGCCGTGCCGCAGGCACTCGGCGGCCAGCAGGTCCATGTCGGAGTAGATCCGGCGCAGGTAGCGGCCCCGGGACGTGACCGTGTCGCCCTCGAGGTAGTCCAGCGCGGTGAGCACCTCGCACACCCGGTCGAACTGGCGGGCCACGGTGTTGGTGCGCTGCTCCACGCGTCGCTTGAGGGTCGCGGAGTCCCGCTCGAGCTTGAACCAGCGCTCCGCCCACCGGGCGTGGTCCTCGCGCTCGGGGCAGGCGTGGCAGGGGTGCGCCTTCAGCTGGTCGCGGAGCCGGGCGATCTCGCGTTCGGTGCCGGAGTCCACGGGGGGCTTGGTGCTGCGGCCACCGCCGTTGCCCTTGCCGGGGTACGCCGGGGCGAGGTCGTGGGTGCGCGAGCGCAGCGCGCTGGCCAGGTCGCGGCGCATCTGCGGGTTGCGGCCGTTGAAGTTCTTGGGCACCCGCAGCCGGGTCAGCGCGGTCACCGGGGTGGGGAAGTCCATCAGGGCCAGCCGGCGGGCCTGGCGCTCGGCGGTGACGACGTACGGGCGCGGACCCTCGGCGGACATCCCGGGGTCGATGACGACGGCGTACCCGGCGAACTTGCCGGCCGGGACGTCGATGACGTCGCCGGGCTTGAGCCGAGCCAGCGACTCGAGGACCTCCTCGCGTCGGTCGGCCCGGCGCGCCCGCGACGCGTTCTTCTCGGCGTCGCTGATGCGGCGGCGCAGGGCGGCGTACTCCATGAAGTCGCCGAGGTGGCAGGTGGCCGCCTCCCGGTAGCCCTCGAGGGCGTCCTCGCTCTTGCGCAGCTGGCGGGCGAGACCGACCACGGCCTTGTCGGCCTGGAACTGGGCGAAGGACTGCTCGAGGAGCTCGCGCGACCGCTCCCGACCGAACTGGTGGACCAGGTTGACCGCCATGTTGTACGACGGACGGAACGACGAGCGCAGCGGGTAGGTGCGCGTCGAGGCGAGGCCGGCGAGCTCGCGGGGGTTCATGCCGGGCTGCCAGAGCACCACCCCGTGCCCCTCGACGTCGAGTCCCCGGCGACCGGCCCGGCCGGTCAGCTGGGTGTACTCCCCCGGCGTGATGTCGGCGTGGGTCTCGCCGTTCCACTTCGAGAGCTTCTCGATGACGACGGTGCGTGCCGGCATGTTGATGCCGAGGGCCAGCGTCTCGGTCGCGAACACGACCTTGCACAGGCCGCGCACGTAGAGCTCCTCCACGCACTGCTTGAACGCCGGCAGCATCCCGGCGTGGTGCGCCGCGACCCCACGGGTCAGGCCGTCGAGGAAGTCGTGGTAGCCGAGGACGTGCAGGTCCTCCTCGGGCAGGTTGCGGCAGCTGGCCTCCACGAACTCGTAGATCTCGTCGCGCTCCTCCGGGGAGGTGAGTCGGATCCCGGCGTTCAGGCACTGGGTGACGGCCGCGTCGCAGCCCACCCGGCTGAAGATGAACACGATCGCGGGCAGCAGGCCCTGGCGGTCGAGGCGGTCGATGACGTCGAACCGGCTCGGGATCCACACCCGGCGGCCGTTGCCGACCGCGTGCTTGCTGGTGCCGCGACGGTTGCGGTCGCGCGGCGAGCGCCGGTCCCGCATCCGGCTGCTGGCCCAGTCGTCCCGAGCGACCTTGAGCAGCTCGCCGTTGACCGGCGCCCCCTCCTTGACGAAGCCGGCGGCGGCGTCGACGTCGGAGTCGGCGAACAGGTCGAGCAGCCGCTTGCCCACCATCACGTGCTGGTAGAGCGGGACCGGACGACGCTCCTCGACGATCGTCGTGGTGTCCCCGCGCACGGTCTCGAGCCACTCGCCGAACTCCTCGGCGTTGGAGACGGTGGCGGACAGGGAGATCAGGGCCACCGACTCCGGCAGGTGGATGATCACCTCCTCCCAGACCGCTCCGCGGGCCCGGTCGGCGAGGTAGTGCACCTCGTCCATCACCACGAAGCCGAGGCCGAGCAGGGTCCGGGAGCCGGCGTAGAGCATGTTGCGCAGCACCTCGGTGGTCATCACCACGATCGGCGCCTCGCCGTTGACGGTGTTGTCGCCGGTCAGCAGGCCGACCTGGTCCGGGCCGTAGCGCGCCACGAGGTCGTTGAACTTCTGGTTCGAGAGCGCCTTGATCGGGGTCGTGTAGAAGCACTTGCGGCCCGTGGCCAGGGCGAGGTGGATCGCGAACTCGCCGACGATGGTCTTGCCGGACCCGGTGGGCGCGGCGACGAGGACGCCGCGGCCCTCCTCGATCTCCTTGCAGGCGCGCACCTGGAAGTCGTCGAGGGGGAAGTCGTAGAGGCTCTCGAAGTCGCGGAACACCGGGTGCTGCCGCCCGCGGCGGTAGTCGGCGTAACGCTCGGCCGGTGAGAGGTCGTCCGCCGTGCTCATGGCTCCACCCTAGGTGGTGGGACTAGGCGAGCACCGTCAACGCCCCGGGTGCGCACTCCACCGTCAGCGGGAGCGGTCCGAAGCGTTCCCCGTCGGCGTACGACACGATGCCCGGGGCCGCCACGGTGACGCGTCGGACCCGGTGGTGCTCGTACTGCGGGTGGGTGACGTGGGTGCCCTTGAAGAGCTTGGGGTAGGTCCGGACCAGGTCCGGCTTGGTCATGGTCTTGATGATCACCACGTCGAGGAGGCCGTCGTCGAGGATCGCGCCCTCGGTGATCCGCAGGCCGCCGCCGAAGGACGGACCGTTGCCGATCGCGACGAGCATCGCGTCGAGGCGCAGCGGGGTGCCGTCGAGGTCGAGGGTGTACGGCAGCGGCTCGAAGGTGCGCAGCTCGGCGAGGGTGGCGATGTTGTAGCGCATCTGGCCGCGGGGCCAGGTCATCTTGTTGGCGCGCTCGTTGACGATCGCGTCGAACCCGGCGGCCATCACGGTGACGAAGTACTTCGAGCCGCTGCGCGCCAGGTCGACGGTGTGGGTGCGCCCGGCGACGATCCGGTCCGCGGCGGCGGCCGGGTCCTTGCGCGGGATGTCGAAGTAGCGGGCCACGTCGTTGCCGGTGCCGGCCGGGACGATGCCCAGCCGGGTGGTGGTGGCCGCCACGGCCTGGACGCCGAGGTGCACCATGCCGTCACCGCCGCAGACCACGAGGGTCTCGACGCCGTCCTCGACGCACTGGCGGGCGAGGTCGAGCGCCTCGTCGGCGTCGCGCCCCTCGAGGCTGCGGACCGCGAGGCCCGCGTCGCGCAGCCGGGGCAGTGCCACGTCGCGGGCCCGGACGCCGCGCCCCTTGCCCGACGTGGGGTTGGTCAGGAACGCGATCTCGCGGGAGCTGCCGGCCACGGGGTGGACCCTAGCGGCCGGGAGCGCCGCCGCGGCGCGACTCGACACCGATGCGCAGCCGCGCCGCGAAGTGGTCGGCCGAGCTCCCCACCGCCTTGGCCAGCCGGCTGAGCGCGTCGAGCACGAGGTCGGCGTTGAACGAGGTGCCGGGGACGGCCAGGGTCGGCCTGCCCTCGAGCTCCAGCAGCAGGATCTGGCCGTGCCGCCACGCCTGGTGGGCCCGCTTGCGGACGTCGTCGCTGGCGACCGGCACGGGGTAGGCCTCATCGATGGCCAGCAGGTCGCAGGGCACGTCGTGCAGGGTCCCGTCGTCGCCGTCGGCGTGCAGCTGGCCCGAGACGTGGTGGCCGCTGCGCACGCCGGTCAGGGCCGTCCAGGTCACGTCGGAGACACCGAGCCAGTCCGGGAGGTCGAAGGGGTCGAGGTCCCGGAGCAGGTCCTTCATCAGGGCTGTCACAGCGGCGACAGCTCGTCGTCGGCCCACTGGTCGGTGCTGCCGCTGTTGCGGTGCCGGGCCCGGTCGACCGCGCGCGCGATCGCCTCGGCGACGAAGAACAGCACCAGCATCGGCAGGGCCAGCATGAGCATGGAGAACGGGTCGGTGGAGGGCGTCGCGACCGCTGCGAACACGAAGGTGCCGAGCACGATCCACGGGCGGTAGCGCCCCAGCGCCTTGCCGGAGACGACGCCGGCAAGGTTCAGCATGATCACGAACAGCGGGATCTCGAACGCGATGCCGAAGACCAGCAGCATCCGGGTCAGGAAGCTGAAGTACTCCCCGAACTCGACGAGGTTCTGGAGCCCGGCCGGGGTGAAGCCGATCAGCACCTCCAGTCCCTTGGGCAGCACGTAGTAGCCGGTGGCGACGCCGATGATGAACAACGGGCCGGCGACGGCCGCGAAGATCCGCGACCACTTCTTCTCGTTGTCGTGCAGGCCCGGGACGATGAACGCCCAGATCTGGTAGAGCCAGTACGGGCTCGACACCACGATGGCCGCCACGCCGCACAGCTTGAGCTGGAGCATCAGCGGTCCGGTGGCGCCGGCGACGTACGCCGTGGTCTGCGTCTTCTGCCCCAGCTGGACGCGGGCGTCGTTGTAGGGGTTCAGCACGAGGTCGAGGAGCTGGTCGTAGAAGACCAGGGCGACCGCGAAGACCAAGACCAGGAACAGCACCGACCGGATCAGCCGGGCACGCAGCTCCCGCAGGTGGTCACCGAGCGCCATCCGGCCGTCAGCGCCCACCGGGTGGTGGGGACGGCCACGGAGCAGGTCGACGAGTCCGGCGATGGACAACCGAGGGGCCCGGTCAGGCGGAGTCGTTGCGGCGCAGGCGCTCGCGCTCGGCGTCGAGCTGGGCCTGGCGGGCGTCGAGCTCGGCCTGCTGTCGGGCCTCGATCTCGAGCTGCTCCGGGGTCTGGCCGGAGGCCTTGCCGGGCGTCTCGTCGTCGTCCATCAGGCCCTTGGTCTCGGCCTTGAAGATGCGCAGCGCACGCCCACTGCCGCGGGCGAGCTCGGGGAGCTTGGCGGCGCCGAACAGCAGGATGACGACAGCCAGGATGAGCAGCAGCTCCGTGGTGCCGAGATTGGCGATCATTGGCGTGATCATGAGGTCCTCATCGTGGGGGGTGCAACGGTGACAAGTCTACGCCGGGTCACGAATAGAGCCCGAGCGTGGCGCGGGCGGACGCGTGGAAAGAGTCGGTGAACTCTTGGGGTGAGACGACCCGCGCGTGCGGCGAGAGCCGGAGCAGCAGCCGCTGCAGCCACCGGTCGTCGGCGACCAGCAGGTCGACCTCGAGCTCGCCGCCCTTCAGCTGCCGGACGTCCTCCACGGGGTAGTACTCGACGACCCAGCGGGCGGCCGGGTCGAGGCGGAGGGTGACCCTCGTGGTGTCCGAGGAACGGGCGAACAGGCCGTCCGCGAGGTCCCGCGGGGCCTGCGGCTCGGTCTCGATGGGGGCGTCGAGCACCTCCGCGGACTGGATCCGGTCGAGCCGGAACAGCCGGGGTGCCTCCGCGCTGTGGCACCAGGCATCGAGGTAGGCGAAGCCGTGCGCGGTCACGACGCCGCGCGGGTCGACCGTGCGCTCGGACTGCTCGTCGCGGGACGGGACGTAGTAGCTCAGCCGCACCTGCCGCTGCTGCTCGGCCGCCTCCCGCAGCCGCGCCTCGAGGCGCGCCAGGTCGGGGGTGGTCGGCTCCTCGCCGGGGTCGATCTGCGCGGCCGCGGAGCCCTCGGCGGCGGCAGCCTCCAGCTTCGCCAGCGCCCGGTCGACGACCTCGCGGGTGTCGTCGCCCGCTCCGTTGCGCAGGGCCCGGAGCGCCACGATGATCGCGGTCGCCTCCGTGGGCGAGAGCCGCAGCGGCCGGGCGAGGTAGTCGGCGTTGGACACCCGGATCACCCCGTCGCCCTCCTCCCCCTCCAGGGCGTCGAGGTCGACGTCGATCAGGTCGTCGGGGTAGCCGCCCGGCAGCCCGCACATCAGCAGGACCTTGAGGTCGCGGACGAGCTGGTCGGGGGCGACGCCGAGGGCCGTCGCGGCCTCGTCGAGGCGGACCTGGCCGCGGGCGTGCAGGAACGGCACCAGGGTGAGCAGGCGGGCGACCTGGTCCTTGGCGGCCGCCTGGACGGGCGGTCGGGCGCTCATGCGGCCCCCTCCCCCGCGCGGCTCACCACGGCCGAGAGCCGCTCGACGATCCGGTCACGCAGGTCGGCGGGCTCCTCCACGCACACGTCCGCGCCGTACCCGAGCAGCTCGTCGGCGAGACCGGGGCCGCTGCGGGACACCGTCAGGCGGTCCCAGGAGGTCAGCTCGTCGGGGCCGGGCACGCCGGACTCGACGTTCTCGGCGTTGCGACGCAGGGCCAGCCCGGCACCCGAGCGGACCAGGACCACGGCTCGTTCGGTGGTCGGGGCGGGCGCCAGCCGACGGGCGGTGGCGCGTACGTCGGTGCCGGGCGGGACGTCGTACGAGCCTGGCCGGCCGACCCGGCGGGCCTCGCCCTGGACCCGGGAGAGGCGGAAGACCCGCTCCTCGCCGCGGTCGGTGTCCAGGCCCACGGCGTACCAGCGGCCGGAGTAGCGCACGACGCCCCACGGCTGCAGGTGCCGGGTCGTGGTGGTGGTCTCGCCGGGTCGGCGGTACTCGAACTCGACCGGGCAGCGCTCCTGCGTCGCCTCCCAGAACACGTCGAACGACGGCTCGTCGGCCGTCAGCCGCGGCTCGGCGATGTCGAGCGCCGACACGTCGAGCGGCACGCCGAGGGCGGTGAGCTTGCGGACCGCCTCGGTCGTCGCCTCGGCCAGCCGGGCGTGCGACCACACCCGGGTGGCCAGGCCGATGACCGCGGCCTCGTCGGCCTCGAGGCTGATGTCGGGCAGCGCGAACCGGTCCGCCGGGATCCGGTAGCCCGGCTCGTCGTCGAAGTAGGCGTCCATGCTGCCCACCTCGATCGGGACGCCGAGCGAGCGCAGCTCCTCCTTGTCCCGCTCGAACATCTTCTCGAAGCCCTCGTGCGAGGAGCCCGGGTAGAGAATCGTGCGGATCCGGTCCTTGCTCACGTAGTGGCGCTGGACGAGCAGCATGATGAGCAGGTTGAGCAGGCGCTCGCTCTTGCGCGCCGCCGACCCGTTCATCTGCTGCTCCTCCCCCTCAGGTGGCTACTGCGGTGGCTACTTGGCCTTGATGATGTCCACGACGAAGTAGAGCGTGCTGTTCGCCGGGATGTTGCCCTGCGCCTGGGCGCCGTAACCGAGGTCCGGCGGGATCTGCAGGAGCACGCGGCTGCCGACCTTGACGCCCGACAGGCCGTAGGTCCAGCCCTTGACGACGCTCTGCAGGGAGAACGGGACCGGCTTCTTCGAGTAGCTCTCGTCGAAGGGCTCCTTGGCGCCGTACACCTGGCCGAGGTAGTTCGCGGTGACGGTCATCTTGTCGGTGACCGTCTCGCCCTTGCCCTCCTTGATGACGCTGCGCAGGAGGTCACCGTCGGCCTTCGGCTTCGGCAGCCCCTTGAAGTCGAGCCCGACCGGCTCGCCGTTCTTCTCGATCACGCCGGGGAGCTTCGACGGGGCGACGTCCTTGGGCTTCGGCGCCGCCGGCGGCTCGACCAGATCGATGATCATCAGGACGCTGTCCTTGTTGCCGATGCCCATCTGCGGGTTGCCTGCCTCACCGAAGACCTTGTCGGCGGGCGTGGTGACCGCGATGCGGGAGCCGATCTTCTGGCCCGAGATGGCGTCGTTGAACACCGGGCTCAGCTGGTCGCCGAGGGTCAGGTCCTGCGGCTGGCCCGCGTCGTAGGTGCTGAACGCCTTCTTCTCGGTGACGCCGTTGCCGATCCAGATCTGCGCGCTGACCTGGTCGCCGTCGGACACCTCGGCGCCGTCGCCCTCCTCGAGGGTCGTGCTGTCGACGCCGTCGGCCTTGAGCTCGGACTTCCACTCCACCTTCGGCTCCTCGCCGGGCGAGCCGGAGATCGACACGGCGTCCAGCGGCGAGGGCGCGGAGGAGGAGGAGTCGTCGCCGCAGGCGGACAGGCCCGCCAGGAGGACGACGGGCAGCAGGACGGACGAGAGGCGACGAAGTCGTCGAGACACGAGATTCACCTTCGGGAGAGTGTGCAGGACAGCGCGGGTCACCCTATCCACAGCGCCTGAGAGAACCCGGCAGCCGGGTCACATTCCGTCGATGAGGCGCTGCACGCGCTCGTCGTACGCCCGGAACGGGTCCTTGCACAGGACCGTGCGCTGGGCCTGGTCGTTGAGCTTCAGGTGCACCCAGTCGACGGTGAAGTCGCGGCGGCGCTCCTGGGCCTTGCGGATGAACTCGCCCCGCAGCCGCGCCCGCGTGGTCTGCGGCGGCACCGACTTGGCCTCGAAGATCTTCAGGTCGGTCGTCACCCGCGCGACCGCGCCCCGCTTCTCCAGGAGGTAGTAGAGCCCCCGGCCGCGGTGGATGTCGTGGTAGGCGAGGTCGAGCTGGGCGATCCGCGGGTGACCCAGCGGCAGGCCGTGCTTGGCGCGGTAGCGGTCGATGAGCTTCCACTTGATGACCCAGTCGATCTCGCGGTCGATCAGGCTCAGGTCGTCGGACTCCACGGCCTTCAGGCTGCGCTCCCACAGGTCGAGCGCCCGCTCGATCAGCGGGGTGCTGATCTCGCGCCGGTCGACGAAGTCGCGGGCCTTGGTGAGGTACTCGGCCTGGATCTCCAGCGCGCTCGCCTCGCGGCCGTTGGCCAGCCGCACCTTGCGGCGCCCGGTCACGTCGTGGGAGATCTCGCGGATCGCGCGGATGGGGTTCTCCATCGTGAGGTCGCGCATCACCACGCCCTCCTCGATCATCCGCAGGACCAGGTCGCAGCTGGCGACCTTCAGCATCGTGGTCGTCTCGCTCATGTTCGAGTCGCCGACGATGACGTGGAGCCTCCGGTACTTCTCCGCGTCGGCGTGGGGCTCGTCGCGGGTGTTGATGATCGGCCTGCTGCGCGTGGTGGCGCTCGAGACGCCCTCCCAGATGTGCTCCGCGCGCTGGCTGACGCTGTAGCTGGCCCCGCGGGGGGTCTGGGTGATCTTGCCGGCACCCACGATGATCTGGCGGGTGACCAGGAACGGGATGAGCACGTCGGCCAGCCGGGAGAACTCCCCCGCCCGGCCGACCAGGTAGTTCTCGTGGCAGCCGTAGGAGTTGCCGGCGGAGTCGGTGTTGTTCTTGAACAGGTAGATCTCGCCCGCGATGCCCTCGTCGTGGAGACGCTGCTCGGCGTCGAGCAGCAGGCCCTCGAGCACCCGCTCCCCCGCCTTGTCGTGGGTCACCAGCTCGACGACGTCGTCACACTCCGGGGTGGCGTACTCCGGGTGGCTGCCGACGTCGAGGTAGAGCCGGGCGCCGTTGCGCAGGAACACGTTGCTGCTGCGGCCCCAGCTGACGACCTTGCGGAACAGGTAGCGCGCCACTTCGTCCGGGCTGAGGCGGCGCTGGCCCTTGAACGTGCACGTCACGCCGTACTCGTTCTCGATACCGAAGATGCGCCGGTCCATGCTCGTCAGCCTAGGCGCACGCTGGTGGTCCGTGTGGGCGCAACCACCGATCAGACCCCGAGAATCGGTGACGGGGGCGCAATTGATGCGGATTGGTCCCCAACCGCATCCATCAGGGCCGATCTCATGCCGTTGCTGACCAATCGACGAGGGTGGTCTGCCGGCGCCACCTGTTCATCACCCGCTCTCGGCCTGCCTCCGAGTACATCGAGTTCCCGACCATCCGGCGCCATCTCGCGAGGCGGGAGAGCGAGTGCGGCCGGCCCAGGGCCCGGTCGATCTCGTGCATCAGGACCAAGGGGTGGTTGATCAGGTCGTCGAGCACGTAGCCGCGTCGGACGTACGACGTGCCTGACCACCCTCGTTCGCGCCGCAGGTCGGTGGCCTGCTGCTTCTTCGACCGGTGGTGCTCCCCGTCGTACTCGTGGACGTTGGGTGTCCCGTCCACCAACAGGTCGGCCCGGCCCAGGTGGCGGCCGTCGTCGGCGTACAGGTCGACCTGCGGGGTGACACGCACGTCGATGACCGTGTGGAAGAGACGCAACACGGTCTCCCCACCCGACTCGGCCTTCGCGTGCGAGAGCGCCCAGGCGGCCCTGAGCACGCGGACTCCCGGACGCTTGCTGGCCAGGATCTCCTCCATCCGGTCCTCGTCGATGTGGCCGAGGCGCCGGGCGGAGTCGATCATGATCCCCAGGTCCAGCGAGCCGAGGTCACGCGCCGCGCGCAGCAGGATCTCCTCCGGGGCGTCCACGGGGAGTCCCATGGCCTCGATCGGTTGCGGGTCGCGCACGAGGCGCGAGCAGATCAGGCCCGGGCGTCGAGGCCTGTTGTCCTTCGTCCGCACTGCCGCGAAGACGGGCACCTGCTCGGGGAGGCGCGGGAGCTGCCAGCCCAGCAGTCTCGCCGCCGTCACGTGGGTGAACACCGCACCCTGCGGGAGCACGAGGAGGAAGGCCTTCAGGTCTCGGACCAGCTCCTCGTCCTCGTCCAGCCCCTCCCGCTTCTTCACGTAGAGGCCGTGCGCGACGCGGCGGTGGTCGACGAGGCGGACTTCGCCGCGGATCGGCGCGTCGTCATCAGCATCGGTGTCGGATTCGGTTCCAGTCATGCACGAGAGCGTGCGTGCTCGCGAGCACGTCGACGACCGGCCTCAGCCTGGCTGTGGACACCGGATGCGGCGGGGTGGTCTGGGGATGACTGCCGGCGTGGTCAGGCGTGCGGTTTGGTCACCAACCGCATCGATCCGGGGCAGATCCATGCGGTTGGGGACCAAACGGCAACATCAGGCGGGAGGAGCCACCGGAGGCTCACCGTCGGAGCTCGGCTCATCCAGGCGCTCCGGCTCGGCGTGCGTGCCGGGGCCCCGCTCACCGAGCAGCTCGTCGAGCCGGGCGGGGCGCAACCGGCTGAACTTCCGCGGCTGGGTCCGGGTGCGGTCGAGGACGGCGACCTCGAGGTCCTCGGTCGGGATGACGCGGTCCTCGCTGGCGCCGTTGTCGGCGGCGGTGTGCCCCAGGGCGGCCACCGCGACCTTCAACGCGTCCGAGAGGGAACCACCCTCGGTGTAGTGCTCCTTGAGGTGCTGCCCGACGGTGTCCGCCTGGCCGCCCATGACGGCGTACCCGTGCTCGTCGGCCACCTGGCCGTCGTAGGTGAGCCGGTAGATCTGGTCGTCGGAGGCCGTGTCGCCGATCTCGGCGACGAAGATCTCGACCTCGTAGGGCTTCTCGCCGCCGCTGGAGAAGATCGTGCCGAGGGTCTGGGCGTAGGCGTTGGCGAGCCCCCGCCCGGTGACGTCGCGGCGGTCGTAGGCGTAGCCGCGCATGTCGGCGAGCCGGACGCCGGCGATCCGGAGGTTCTCGAACTCGTTGTAGCGGCCCACCGCGGCGAACGCGATCCGGTCGTAGATCTCGGAGACCTTGTGCAACGCCTGGGAGGGGTTCTCGGAGACGAACAGCACGCCGTCGGCGTACTGCACCGCGACCACCGAGCGTCCCCGGCTGATGCCCTTGCGGGCGAAGTCGGCCCGGTCCTTCATCAGCTGCTCGGGCGAGACGTAGAACGGCATGCTCATCTCAGCGGTCTCCTGCCTCGAGCTGGGCGGCCGGTCCGTCGGGGCGGTTCATCCGGCCGGCGATGACACGGTCGGCGATGGCAGCGACCTCGGTGTCGGGCAGCCGTCGCCCGCCGTCGGCGGTCATCACCTGGACGACCGGGAAGATCCGGCGGGTGATGTCGGGGCCGCCGGTCGCCGAGTCGTCATCGGCGGCGTCGTACAGCGCCTCGACGACGGCCTGCACCGTCAGGTCGGCGGTGAAGTCGTCGCGGTAGAGCTTCTTCAGGGAGCCGCGGGCGAACAGCGAGCCGGAGCCGACGGAGTGGAACGCCGTCTCCTCGTAGCGACCGCCGGTGACGTCGTAGCTGAAGATCCGGCCCTGGCCGTGGTTGAGGTCGTAGCCGGCGAAGAGCGGGACGACGGCGAGGCCCTGCATGGCCATGCCGAGGTTGGAGCGGATGAGCGCGGCGAGGCGGTTGGCCTTGCCGTCCATCGAGAGCGTGCTGCCCTCGATCTTCTCGTAGTGCTCGAGCTCGGTCTGGAACAGCCGCACCATCTCGACCGCGAGCCCGGCCGTGCCGGCGATGCCGACGGCGGAGAACTCGTCGGCCGGGAAGACCTTCTCGATGTCGCGCTGGGCGATGATGTTGCCCATGGTGGCGCGGCGGTCGCCGGCCATCACGACGCCGCCGGGGAACGTGGCGGCCACGATCGTCGTGCCGTGCGGGGCGAGGTCGCCCGCGTGTCCTTGGGGTACGGCGCGCCGGGACGGCAGCAGGTCCGGCGCCTGGGCGGCGAGGAAGTCGCTGAAGGAGGACGTGCCGGGCTGGAGGAACGCAGCCGGCAGGCGGGGATCCGTCACTGGCCGCCCTTCTGGATGAACGACTTCACGAAGTCCTCGGCGTTGGTCTCGAGGACGTCGTCGATCTCGTCGAGGATCGCGTCCACGTCGTCGTCGAGGGCTTCCTTCCGCTCGGCGACGTCGCTCTCCGGAGCGACCTCGGTCGACTCCTCGGTCTCCGAGGACTTGCGCGGTTGCTTCTGCTCCTGTGCCATGTCTCTCCTTCGGCTCGGTCCGACCCTATCCACTCAGCGGGTGAGAGCGGCGAACAACGCCTCGGCTGTCTCACAGCGGTCGAGCAGCTCGCCCACGTGGGCCCGGCTGCCGCGCAACGGGTCGATGGTCGGGACCCGCTGCAGCGACTCGCGGCCGGGCAGGTCGAAGATGACCGAGTCCCAGGACGCGGCCGCGACGTGGTCGGCGTACTTCTCGAGGCAGCGTCCGCGGAAGTAGGCACGGGTGTCCACCGGCGGGTCGTGCATCGCGGCCTCGATGGAGTGGTCGTCGAGCAGCCGCTCGATCTTCCCCAGACCCACCAGGCGGTGGTAGAGCCCCTTCTCGGGACGGATGTCGGAGTACTGGTAGTCGATCAGCTGCAGCTTCGCGTCGTCCCACGAGAGACCGTCGCGCTGGCGGTACTGCTCGAGCAGCTTGAGCTTGGCGACCCAGTCCAGCTCCGTCGCGCACAGCATGGGATCACGCTCGAGCCGGTCGAGGACGGACTCCCAGCGGGCCAGCACGTCGACGGTCTGCGGGTCGGCGTCGGCGCCGTAGCGATCCTCGACGTACTTCTTGGCGAGGTCGAGGTACTCCAGCTGCAGCTGCAGCGCGGTCAGGGAGCGCCCGTCGTGCATCTTCACGGTCTGCCGCAGGGTCGGGTCGTGGGACACCGCGCGCAGCGCCGCCACGGACCCGTCGATGCTGAGGTCCCGGGTGATGAACCGGTCCTCGATCATGGCCAGCACGAGCGCGGTGGTGCCGACCTTGAGGTACGTCGACACCTCGGCGAGGTTGGCGTCGCCGATGATGACGTGGAGGCGGCGGTACTTCTCGGGGTCGGCGTGGGGCTCGTCGCGGGTGTTGATGATCGGCCGCTTGAGCGTGGTCTCGAGGCCCACCTCGACCTCGAAGAAGTCGGCGCGCTGGCTGACCTGGAACCCGTGCTCCCGACCGTCCTGGCCGATCCCGACCCGACCGGCGCCGCACACGACCTGGCGACTGACGAAGAACGGCGTGAGGTGCCGGACGATGTCGGCGAACGGCGTCGAGCGCCGCATCAGGTAGTTCTCGTGGGCGCCGTACGACGCTCCCTTGTTGTCGGTGTTGTTCTTGTAGAGCACGATCGGCGCGCCGCCCGGCAGCTGCCCGGCCCGGCGTGCGGCGTCGAGCATGACCTGCTCCCCCGCCTTGTCCCAGCGGACGATGTCGAGCGGCGAGGTGACCTCGGGCGTGGAGTACTCGGGGTGGGCGTGGTCGACGTAGAGGCGCGCCCCGTTGGTGAGGATGACGTTCGCCAGCCCCATGTCCTCGTCGGTGAGCTGGGAGGGATCGGCGATCTGGCGGGACATGTCGAAGCCGCGCGCGTCGCGCAACGGTGACTCCTCCTCGAAGTCCCACCGGGCGCGGCGGGCCTTCACAGTCGCCGACGCGTAGGCGTTCACGACCTGGGAGGACGCGACCATGGGGTTGGCCAGGGGCTGCCCCTGCACGGAGATGCCGTACTCGACCTCGGTCCCCATCACCCGTCGAACGCTCATGCGATGAGACTACGTGGTGGCACCGACGACGGGCCGGGTCGCTCGCCCGGCGAGCGACCCGGCCCGCGGGTCTCAGCGCAGCAGCCGCGAGACGTGCGGAGCGGTGCGCGGGCTGAAGGTGGTGCCGGTCCGCGACTTCACCCCGTTGACCTTGCGCAGGCTGATGGTGAGCGGCACCAGCTGCGTGGTGCCGGCGTCGCTGTTGCAGCCGTACACGAGCGGGCGGTTGCCCTTCAGGTGCACGACGTTCGTCTGCGAGATCTGTCCGCTGTAGGCGGTGTCCTGCTGGTACTCGTACAGGTGGGCGCCGGTGATGTCGTTGGCGAGGAGCTTCTGTTCGTCGATCAGCGTGCAGACCAGGAACGGGTTGGCGTCCGAGCTGCTGTAGAGGCCGAACATCGACACGAGGTAGTCGCCGGTCGGGACGCTCACCTCGTAGAGGTTCGGCACGGGCATGGGTGCGCCCGCCGTACCCGTGCGCAGGCGGGTGGTCGTGGGCGCGACCTGGTTCACCTTCAGATCTCCGAGCCGTTCCGCGTTGAGGTGCTTGACCAGCTTCGAGCTGGTCACCGAGAGCGACGGCGAGCGCTTCCCGGACCTGAGCGCGAGCGCGGGCCCGCTGCCGTTGTTCGTGATGGTCGTCGACCGGCTCGCGGTGTTGGACTTGCCGAGCAGGACGCTGTGACCGGTGGCCGCGTAGCTGACCGCGTCGGCACCGACGGTCAGCAGCGCTGCCGCGGAGAGGACGGCGACCGCACTGCGCCAGGTGGATGGCGTGATGGACATGGTTCTCCCGGGGGTGGAGGGCGCACCCGGTTGTGCGCCGCCGCCCAGTCCACTCCCCCAGAGGTCCCCGCCACCACGGCCTGCTCGAGTCATCCGTGGAGACACAACCGGGGCAGGCCGCATCACCCGGATGGGGTACCTCGTTCGTGCGATGGGGGGCCCGGAGGGGCCCTCAGCGGGCATGCTGGGCACATGGGGTTGTGGTCCACCCAGGTCGTGCCGCGGCTGACCGACCTGTCACTGTCCAACGACGAGATCGGTCGCTTCCGCGACGTCGCGTGCACCGGGCTGCACGGCCGGGTGCTCGAGATCGGCTTCGGGAGCGGCCTCAACCTGACCCACCTGCCCGCCGAGGTGTCCTCGCTGAACGCGGTGGAGCCGTCGGAGGTCGGCTGGGCCCGCTCGGCGGCGCGTCGCCGGTCCGCGACGGTGCCGATCCGGCGGGTCGGGCTGGACGGACAGCGGCTCGAGGCGCCCGACGCGTCGTACGACGCAGCGCTGGCCACGTTCACGCTGTGCACGATCCCCGACGTGGCGGCGGCGCTCGGGGAGGTGCGTCGGGTGCTGCGGCCCGGGGGCACGTTCCACTTCCTCGAGCACGGCCTGGCCCCGGACCCGCAGGTCGTCCGCTGGCAGCACCGCCTCGAGCCCGTGCAGCGACGGCTGGTCGGCGGCTGCCACCTGACCCGGGACGTGCCGGCCCTGCTCGAGGCGGCGGGGCTCCAGGTCACCGAGCTCCGTCAGGAGTACCTCCCCGGGCCGGCCGTGGCCCGGCCGTGGACCTACGGGTTCCTCGGCACCGCCAGGCGACCGGAGTAGGTTCGCCGGCGTGAGCGACGAGACCGACAACTCCGCCCGAGCCGTCGCGGCCGCCGAGGCGCTCGGCCTGGACTTCGCGGTGACCCGGCACGGCCCGGTCCGGTCCCTCGAGGAGGCCGCCGCCGCCCGCGGCGTGGACCCGAGCCAGGTCGTGAAGACGATGGTGGTGCGGGTGGCCGAGGGCGACCACCGCTTCGTCCTGGTGCCGGGCGACCGTGAGATCGCGTGGCCCAAGCTGCGCGCCCTGCTCGGCGTCAACCGCCTGTCGATGCCGAGCGCCGACGCGGCGTACGACGTCACCGGCTACGTGCGGGGCACGATCACCCCGCTGGGCAGCACCACCCCCCTGCCGGTGATCGCCGACCAGGCCGTCACCGGCACGGTCAGCCTCGGGGGCGGCGCACACGGCGTGGCGCTCACGGTCGACGCCGTCGAGCTGGTGGCCGCCCTCGGGGCCACGGTCGCCGACGTCACCGAACCGGCGGGGTGAGACACAGACTCGGGTGCCACCTCGACGAGGCGGCACCCGAGTGCTGGTGGCTCAGAGGTACTGGCCGGTGTTGGAGACGGTGTCGATGGAGCGGCCCGGCTCGGTGCCCTGCTTGCCGGTGATGAGCGTGCGGATGAAGACGATCCGCTCGCCCTTCTTGCCGGAGATCCGCGCCCAGTCGTCGGGGTTTGTCGTGTTGGGCAGGTCCTCGTTCTCCTTGAACTCGTCCACGCAGGCCTGGAGCAGGTGCGAGACCCGCAGCCCGTGCTGGTCGTGCTCGAGGAAGTCCTTGATGGCCATCTTCTTCGCCCGGTCGACGATGTTCTGGATCATCGCGCCCGAGTTGAAGTCCTTGAAGTACAGGACCTCCTTGTCGCCGTTGGCGTAGGTCACCTCGAGGAAGCGGTTCTCCTCGGTCTCGGTGTACATGCGCTCGACCGTCGCCCGGATCATCCCGGCGACGCAGGCCTCCCGGGACCCGCCGAACTCGGCGAGGTCGTCGGCGTGCAGCGGCAGCGAGGTGAGGAGGTACTTGCTGAAGATGTCGCGGGCCGACTCGGCGTCGGGTCGCTCGATCTTGATCTTCACGTCCAGGCGGCCCGGCCGCAGGATCGCGGGGTCGATCATGTCCTCACGGTTGGAGGCACCGATCACCAGCACGTTCTCCAGCAGCTCGACACCGTCGATCTCGCTGAGCAGCTGCGGGACGATGGTGTTCTCCACGTCGGAGGAGACGCCCGACCCGCGGGTGCGGAAGAGCGAGTCCATCTCGTCGAAGAACACGATGACGGGCGTGCCGCCGCTCGCCTTCTCACGGGCCCGCTGGAACACCAGCCGGATGTGGCGCTCGGTCTCCCCGACGTACTTGTTGAGCAGCTCGGGGCCCTTGATGTTGAGGAAGTAGGACTTCCCCTCCTGGCCGGTCTTCGCCGCGACCTTCTTGGCGAGCGAGTTGGCGACCGCCTTGGCGATCAGCGTCTTGCCGCACCCGGGCGGACCGTAGAGGAGCACGCCCTTCGGGGGCTTGAGCTGGTGCTCCTTGAACAGCTCCGGGTGCAGGTAGGGAAGCTCGACGGCGTCGCGGATCTGCTCGATCTGGTTGCCGAGGCCACCGATCGACTCGTAGGCGATGTCCGGGACCTCCTCGAGGACGAGCTCCTCGACCTCGGACTTGGGCACCTTCTCGTAGACGTAGCCCGCGCGGGAGTCGAGCAGCAGCGAGTCGCCGGCCCGGATGGTCTCGCCACGCAGCGGCTCGGCCAGGCGCACGACCCGCTCCTCGTCGGCGTTCGCGATCACCAGGGCCCGGTCACCGTCGGCGAGGAGCTCCTTGAACATCACGACCTCGCCGACCTGCTCGAAGTCGAAGGCCGCCACGACGTTCAGGGCCTCGTTCAGCATGACCTCCTGGCCACGCTGCAACGAGTCGAGGTCGACCGACGGGCTCGCGTTGACGCGGAGCTTGCGCCCGCCCGTGAACACGTCGACCGAGTCGTCCTCGTTGCGCGCGAGGAAGGTGCCGAAGCCGGCGGGCGGTTGCGCGAGCCGGTCGACCTCCTCCTTGAGCTTCATGATCTGGTCGCGCGCCTCGCGCAGGGTCTGGGCAAGACGCTCGTTCTGCGAGGTCATGCCCGCCAGCGAGCGCTGCGCGTCGGCGAGCCGGAGCTCGAGACCGCGCGAGTGGGCCGGTGCGTCCGTCAGCCGGCGGCGGAGATCAACGACCTCGGCCTCCAGGAAGCGCACCTGGTTCGCGAGCTCGTCGGGGCTGCGGCCACCCGTGCTGGAAACGCCTTCCGTGTTCGACATCAGCGTCACCTCCTGTGGTTGCGACCCTACCCGCGAGAGCGACGGACGGAAGAGGAAGACCAGGGGTGTTGGTCACGATTTCGCGACGACCCGGGCACGAGAACGCATGCGGTTTGGTCACCAACCGCATGTCCTGGATCGGATCCGATGCGGTTGGGGACCAATCCGCATCGTCTCGAGCAGGCCGACGCGGTTCACCCCGAGCGCATGCGGTTTGGTCACCAACCGCATGTCCCAGGTCCGATCCGATGCGGTTGGGGACCAATCCGCATCTCTTCGTCACTCAGCCGGGTCGGTGGGCACCCCGGCGGGACGAGGGCCGGTGTAGTCGGGCCCGTACGCACCCGGAGCGGGACGCCGCTTCTTCAGGGGCGGCTTCTGGCCGGGGGCCATCCGGCGCGCGGTGACGAGGAACGCCGTGTGCCCGATCATCTTGTGGCCGGGCCGCACCGCGAGCCCCTCGACGTGCCAGTCACGGACCAGCGACTCCCACGCCTGCGGCTCGGTGAAGCCGCCGTGCACGCGCACCGTCTCGACGAAGCGGGACAGCTGGGTGGTGGTGGCGACGTAGGCGCAGACGATCCCGCCGGGTCGCAGGGCGTCGGCGGTGGCGTCGAGGCACTCCCAGGGAGCGAGCATGTCGAGGATGACGCGGTCGACGCGCTCCCCGGAGGCCGGCAGCGCCTCGGCGAGGTCGCCGAGGGTGAGTGTCCAGGCGGGGTGGGTCTGCCCGTCGGGGGCGCCGAAGAACTGGCCCACGTTGCGGCGGGCGACGTCGGCGAACTCCTCGCGGCGCTCGTACGACGACACCCGGCCCCACGGCCCGACCGCGCGCAGCAGGGAGCAGGTGAGCGCGCCCGAGCCGACGCCGGCCTCGACGACGTGGGCGCCGGGGAAGATGTCGGCCATCGCCACGATCTGGGCGGCGTCCTTGGGGTAGACGACGGCGGCGCCGCGCGGCATCGAGACGACGAACTCCGAGAGCAGGGGCCGGAAGACGAGGTACTCCCCGCCCGCGGAGGAGGTGACCGTGAAGCCCTCCTCGCGACCGATCAGCTCGTCGTGGTCGAAGTGTCCCCGGTTGGAGAAGAAGCGCTTGCCGGACTCCAGGCAGATGTTGTGGCGACGCCCCTTCTGGTCGGTGAGGCGGACCCACTCGCCCTCGCGCAGCGGTCCTCGGTGCACCCCTGACCAGGCCTCCTGAGGCACGTCGGGGGCGTCGGAGGCGGCGGGGCCGGTCTCCTCGTCAGGGCTGCTCGGCACCACGTCGGACATGGCCCGAACCCTACGAGACGCGACCGTCGGGAGCGTCAGTGGGCGGAGGCCCGGAACGCCCGGTCGACGTCGGACGTCGCGAGCACGCCGAAGATGCTGCCGTCCTCCTCGAGGAGGAGGTACTCCGCGGCGGGCGTGCGGGTCAGGGCGAGGATGAGCTCCTCGCCGCTGAGGGTGGCCGGGAGCGAGAGCCCGTCGCCGAGGGTCCGGGCCACCGTGGACACGGCGACCCAGGGGCGCCGCTCCTCGGGGGTGGCGACCAGCGCCGCCTCGTTGACGACGCCGACGGGGTGGCCGCTGCCGGTGACGGTGACGATGCTGCCGGCCTCGGCCTCCTGGGCGCGGCGTACGGCCTCGGCGAGCGGCAGGTCGTCGGGGACGGCGAGGGTGCGCCGGGCCAGGTCGCGCGCGACCAGGTTGGGGAGCCGGCGACGCAGCCGGGCCGAGGCCATCGCCGCGGTGGCCCCGGACCACAGGAACGCGGCGATGATGAAGGCCAGGAAGTAGTCGATCGGGTCGGGGCCCCGGCCCGAGGGCAGCACGACGCTCTGGAGGAACGGCCAGGCCAGCACCGCCACCGCGGTGACGCGCCCGCCCCAGCCGGCCACGATAGTGCCCCGGTGCATGTTGCCGGTGGCGCCCCAGACCGCGGACTTCAGCACCCGGCCGCCGTCCAGGGGCAGACCGGGCACGAGGTTGAGCACGCCGACGAGGAGGTTGGCCCCGGCCAGCGCCTCGACGGCCATCCTGAGCAGGCCCTCGGGCGTGACGAACCACAGGCCGACGGACGCCACGCCGACGAGCACGGAGGTGATGGGGCCGACGACGGCGATCCAGAACTCCTCGCGGGGGCGCCGTGCCTCGCCCTCGATCGCGGTCATGCCGCCGAGGAAGTGAAGGGTGATCGAGGTGACCGGGAAGCCGAAGTGGCGCGCCACCAGGGCGTGGGAGGCCTCGTGCAGCAGCACGGAGAGGTAGAGCACCACCGCGAACGCGAGGCCGGCGACGTACTTGCCGAGCCCGAGCCCCGGCGAGACCTCCTCGACCCGCGGCGCCATCACCACCGCGATCAGCCCGGCGACCAGGAACCACGACGAGGTGACCAGCACGTCGCTGCCGGCGATGGTGCCGACCTTGAAGGTGCCGGGAGCGCGATCGCGGCGCGGCGGCCCGTCGTCGGGCGCAGGCCGGTCCGGGGCCGGGTCGGGAACACGTTCGGGCACGACTCGAGGCTATCCGACACCCCCCTCCGGACCCGCGGCGCCGCGGCCGCCGCCACTGTCGGCGGTGTCGCCTAGGGTGCGTCCCATGAGCGTGCAGCAGGACTCCCCCGCCGAGCCGATGTCGACGCCCGTCGACGGCGTGGACGTGCTGGGTGCGCTCTCCCCGAGCCGGGCCGGCGACTTCCTGACCTGTCCTCTGCTCTACCGGTTCCGCACCATCGACCGGCTGCCCGAGCCCTTCTCCCCCGACGCCGTGCGCGGCACCGTGGTGCACAAGGTCCTCGAGGACCTCTTCGACCTCCCGGCCGCCACGCGCACCCCCGACACGGCCCAGGAGATGCTGGTGCCGGCCTGGGAGCGCCTCCTCGAGGCGGAGCCCGGGCTCGCGGAGATGTTCGACGGGGAGGCCGACGGCCCGGGGCCCGACGTGGCGTCGTGGTTGGCCTCCTGCCGCGTCGTGCTCGACCGCTACTTCACCCTCGAGGACCCCACGCGCCTCGAGCCGGCGGAGCGCGAGCTCTACGTCGAGGCCCTCCTCGACTCGCGGCTGCTGCTGCGCGGCTTCGTGGACCGCATCGACGTCGCGCCCGACGGCGCGATCCGGGTCGTGGACTACAAGACCGGACGCGCGCCGGGCGAGATGTTCGAGGCCAAGGCGCTCTTCCAGATGAAGTTCTACGCGCTGGTCATCTGGCGCACCCGCGGCGTGGTCCCGGCGATGCTGCAGCTGGTCTACCTCGGCAGCGGCGAGATGCTGCGCTACGTGCCCGACGAGGCCGATCTGCTCGCCACCGAGCGCAAGGTCGAGGCGATCTGGCGTGCCATCCGGCTCGCCGAGGAGTCCGGCGACTGGCGCCCCAGCCCCGGCCGGCTGTGCTCCTGGTGCGCCCACCAGGCGATCTGCCCGGCGTACGGCGGCACCCCGCCGGCGCTGCCGAGCAAGGACGCCCTCGACGTCGCCGCTCCCGGCCAGGACCACGAGATCCCCGAGCTCCCGGTGCCGTCGGGCGACTGAGCCGGGCCGGGCCGAACGGGCCGGGTCAGAGGCCGCTGCGCTCCGCCCAGACCGCCGCCTGCGTGCGGTCGGTGACCCCGATCCGGGCGAACGCCGAGGTCAGGTGCGCCTTGACCGTGCGCTCGCTGATCTCGAGCCGCCGGGCGATCTGCTTGTTGGCGAGCCCCTCACGCACCAGGCGCAGGACCTCGGTCTCGCGACCGGTCAGCTGCACCTGGTTGGAGCTCGCGCGCACGCCCAGCAGCGTGCGGGCCGCGCGCGGGTGGATGGGCGAGCCGCCGCGGCTGACGGTCCTGATCCCCTGCAGCACGTCGTCGGGGTCGGCGTCCTTGAGCAGGTAGCCCACCGCTCCCGCGTCGAGGGCGGCGAGGATCCGCTCGCTGTCGGAGTACGACGTCAGCACCAGCACGTCGGCGCCGATCTCCTCGCTCCGGATCAGGCGCGTCGCCGCGACCCCGTCCACCCCGGGCATCTGCAGGTCCATGAGCACGACGTCGGGACGCAGCCTGCGGACCACCTCGAGCGCCTCGCTGCCGTCCTGCGCCTCGCCGACCACCTCGATGTCGGAGGTCCCGGCCAGCAGCTGCCGCAGCCCGGCCCGGATCACGGCGTGGTCGTCGACCAGGACGACGCGGATGGTGTCCTCAGCGCTCACTGGGCGTCCACCTCCAGGTGCACGGTCGTGCCTTCACGGGGAGAGGATCGCACCTCGAGGTGGCCGCCGGCCTCCGTGACCAGGCTCCGGAGGCCGCGCAGCCCGAAGTGGTCGCCGACCGGGACGTCGGCGGGGTCGAACCCGATGCCGTCGTCGACCACCTCGAGCACGAGCCGGCGACCGTCGCCGCGCACCGTGACCGCGAGGGTGGACGCCTCGGCGTGCCGCAACGCGTTGCGCGCCGCCTCCTGGGCCACCCGCCACACCAGCGCGGCCCGCGCGGCGGAGGCGGTCTCGGCACCCGCCACGCTCACCGAGGCATTGATCCCGGCCGGGCCGGCCGGCGCGATGAGGTCCTCCAGCGCCGCCGCGAGCCCCTCGGCGCGCAGGTCGGGCGGGTGGATCTCGGCGAGCAGGGACCGCAACGCCTTGAGCCCGTCCCGCAGCGAGCCGGCGGCCCGCTGCAGGGAGGCGCGGCTCTGCGGTGAGGACTCCGGGTCCCGGGCCAGGGCGGACACGGAGAAGGCGGTGCCCGCCAGGTCCTGCACGACGCCGTCGTGGAGGTCGCGCGCGATCCGGCGTCGCTCCGCGTCGGAGGCGTCGATGGCGACCCGCAGCAGCCGTTCGCGCTCGCGCGAGGAGCTGGTGAGCTGTCCGGTGAGGAACCGCAGCATCAGCGTCACGATCGCGATCAGCAGGATCAGCGGACCGACGGTGATCCACCGGAAGGACGAGAAGATCTCCTGTCGGCGGCTCTCCACCTCGTCGAGGGAGAAGTACGCCTCGAACAGCAGCGGGCCGGACCCGTCCGGCTGGATCCGGGTCCACGTCTGCAGCAGCCGGCCGGGAGCCTCGACGCCGGGGATCGTGGTCTGACCGGCCTGCCGGGCGGTCTCGATGCGCGAACCGGTGCCCCCGTGGCGCAGCACGCGGCGCTGGCTGGGACCGAGGTCGACCGGCGTGCCGATCCGCGAGATCTCGTCGGCGTAGACGATGCGCCCGGTCGCGTCGACGATGACGAAGTGGCGGACGTCGCCGACCTCGAGGAGGTCGAGGACCCGGCGGTCGAGACGGTCGATGGCCCCGGCCCTGCCGTGGACCACGCCGGCGGTGATCTCGGGCTCGACCACGGAGCCGGCGATGACCCGGGTGGTCCCCCGCGCCTCGGCGATGGCTTCGTCGCTCGCGGCCCGCCCGGCCAGGAAGCTGGTGCCCACGACGATGCCGGCGACCGTCAGGAGACCCACGATGAGGAACTGCGTGACCGGGCTCCTGAGCACTCGCACCTTCGGCCTTTCCTCGAGACGGGCCTCAGGATAGGCGGTGGACGGCTGCGCGTCCTGTCAGTAGGTGAGCTCGGCGCGACAGACCTCGCCGGTGCGGTCGTTCTCGGCCCGGAAGGCGATGAAGTCGGACTCGCCGCTGAAGTTGACCATGGTGCGGACGATCCGGAAGGACCGGTCGTCGTCCTTGGCGCGGACCGACCCCTTGGCGGACACGTCGTCGTCGTGGCGGAAGCGCCAGTCCCAGACGTCCTCGTCGTCGCTCCAGACGGTGCCGGTCACCTCGAAGCGGTCGTCGCCGTACGGCTCGACCCTCAGCTTGACGGTCGCGGAGTCGCTGCACGGGTCCTTGTCCTTCGCGATCCCGCCATCACCCGCCACGGCGCCGGGCGCCGTGACGAGGGCCGCTGCGCCCAGCACGAGGCTGAACACGATGGCGGGACCGCGTCGGAACATGAGGGCTGCCTCCTGGAACGTGAGGAGGCGGCGTCTAACCCCCGAGGGGTCAATGGTGGGACGCACGGGGTGCATGATGCCATTGTCCGGTGGTACTAGGACCGGTGACTAGTCCCTCGTGGCCCGACCGGTGGCGAAGAGCCGGACGAGGTCGGCGCCGGCCAGGGTGTCCGCGAACACCCGACGCTCCCCCTCGAGCACCGGCACGTGGTTCGGGACCACCAGGACGGTGCACCCGGCCGCGGCCGCGGACCGGGCCCCGGTGTTGGAGTCCTCCACCGCCAGGCAGCGGGCGGGGTCGACCCCCAGCAGCGCCGCCGCCTTGAGGTAGGGCTCGGGGTGGGGCTTGCCCCTGGTCACGGCGTCACCGGTGACGATGGCGGCGAACGTCGTGTCCGGCAGTGCCTGCAGGATCGGCGCCACGAAGCGCCGGTAGGACATCGTCACGAGCGCGCAGGGCACCTCCTGCTCGCCCAGCTCGGCGAGCAGCTCGACCGCGCCCGGACGCCAGGGCACCTGGTCGACCACGCGCTCCACCACGCCGTCGAGCAGCTCCTCGACGATCTGCGAGGGCTCCACGTCGATGCCCATGTGCTCACGGATGTAGCGACCGGACTCGATCAGGTCGTTGCCGACGAGGTTCAGGGCGTGCTCGTGGCTCCAGGTGCCGCCGTACCTCGCCGCGATCTCGTACTCGACCTCGATCCAGTACGGCTCGGTGTCGACCAGGGTCCCGTCCATGTCCCACAGGACAGCGTCGGGGCGGTGGGTGTCGTGCACGTGCTCAGTCCTCGGGGTCGTAACCCAGGTTCGGGGACAGCCAGCGCTCTGCCTCCGCGAGCGTCCAGCCCTTGCGCCTCGCGTAGTCGGCGACCTGGTCGCGGCCCAGCCTACCGACGACGAAGTACTGCGCCTGCGGGTGGGAGAAGTACCAGCCGGACACCGCGGCACCCGGCCACATCGCCATGCTCTCGGTGAGCTCGATGCCCGTGGTCGCCCGGACGTCGAGGAGCTCCCAGAGCGTCTGCTTCTCGGTGTGCTCGGGGCAGGCGGGGTAGCCCGGTGCGGGGCGGATGCCGTGGTACTTCTCGGCGATCAGGTCCTCGTTGTCGAGCTGCTCGTCGGGCTCGTGGCCCCAGAACTCCGTGCGCACCCGCTGGTGGAGCCGCTCGGCGAAGGCCTCGGCGAGCCGGTCGGCCAGCGCCTCGAGCATGATCGCCGAGTAGTCGTCGGACTCCTTCTTGAAGGCGAGGATCCGGTCCTCGGCGCCCAGACCGGCGGTCACCGCGAAAGCGCCGACGTGGTCGGGCAGACCGGTCTCGCGGGGCGCGACGAAGTCGCCGAGCGACCGGTTCGGGACGCCCTCGCGGTGCTCGCCCTGCTGGCGCAGGTTGCGCAGCGTCGTCAGCACCTCGCTGCGGGAATCGTCGGTGTAGAGCTCGATGTCGTCACCGACGGCGCTCGCCGGGAAGAAGCCGAACACGCCCCGTGCGGTCAGCCACTTCTCCTGCACGATCCGGTCGAGCATGGCCTGCGCGTCGTCGTACAGGCTGCGCGCGGTCTCGGCGGTCGCCGGGTTGTTCAGGATGTCGGGGAACTTGCCCTTCATCTCCCAGGCGTTGAAGAACGGCTGCCAGTCGATGTAGTCGCGCAGCTCGGCGAGGTCGTAGTCCTCGAGGACGTGTACGCCGGGGCTGCGTGGCGCGGGCGGCCGGTAGCCGTCCCACGTGATCGGGGTCCGGTTGGCGCGCGCCTGCTCCAGCGCGACGATCGGCCGGTCGTGCTTGGTGGCGTGCCGGGCCCGCAACGAGTCGTAGTCGGTCTTGATGTCGGCGAGCAGCCGCGGACGCTGCGTGTCGCTGAGCAGGGCGGCCAGGGTGGGGACGGACCGCGAGGCGTCCTTGACCCAGACCACCGCGCCGTCGTACTTCTGGTCGACCTTGACCGCCGTGTGGGCGCGGGAGGTCGTGGCGCCCCCGATCATCAGCGGGATCTCGAAGCCGCGGCGCTGCATCTCCGAGGCGACGTTGACCATCTCGTCGAGCGAGGGCGTGATCAGTCCGGACAGGCCCACGGCGTCCGCGCCGATCTCCACCGCGGTGTCGAGGATCTTCTGCGCCGGCACCATCACCCCGAGGTCGACGACCTCGTAGTTGTTGCACTGGAGCACGACGCCGACGATGTTCTTGCCGATGTCGTGCACGTCGCCCTTGACCGTGGCCATCACGATGGTGCCGTTGGTCTCCTTGGCGGTGGCGTACTCCGGGTTGTCGAGCTTCTCCTGCTCGATGAACGGGATCAGGTAGCCGACCGCCTTCTTCATCACGCGGGCGGACTTCACCACCTGGGGCAGGAACATCTTCCCGGCGCCGAAGAGGTCGCCGACGACGTTCATCCCGTCCATCAGCGGGCCCTCGATGACCTCGATGGGTCGACCTCCGCGCTCGGCGATGGCGGCACGGAGCTCCTCGGTGTCGCTCTCGACGTGGGCGTCGAGCCCCTTGACCAGTGCGTGCGTGATCCGCTCGCCGACGGGGAGGGACCGCCACTCCTCGGCCGCCGCCTCCTGCGCCTCGCCGGCCCGGTTGTGCTCCTCGGCGATCTCCAGGAGCCGCTCGGCCGCGTCCGGGCGACGGTTGAGGACGACGTCCTCGATGCGCGTGCGCAGCTCCGGCTCGACCTCGTCGTAGACCGCGAGCGCGCCGGCGTTGACGATGCCCATGTCCAGCCCCGCCTCGATGGCGTGGAACAGGAACACCGCGTGGATCGCCTCGCGCACCGGGTTGTTGCCCCGGAACGAGAAGCTCACGTTGGAGATGCCGCCGCTGACCAGCGCCCCGGGGAGGTTCTCCTTGATCCAGCGGGTCGCCTCGATGAAGTCCAGGCCGTACGACGCGTGCTCCTCGATGCCGGTCGCCACCGCGAAGACGTTGGGGTCGAAGATGATGTCGTCGGCCGGGAAGCCCACCTGCTCGGTGAGGATCCGGTAGGCGCGCTGGCAGATCGCCTTGCGCCGCTCGAGGTTGTCGGCCTGGCCGTCCTCGTCGAAGGCCATCACCACGGCGGCGGCGCCGTACTTGCGGCACAGGGTGGCCTGCTCGACGAACTTCTCCTCGCCCTCCTTGAGCGAGATCGAGTTGACGATCGGCTTGCCCTGGACGCACCGGAGCCCGGCCTCGATGACCTCCCACTTCGAGGAGTCGACCATGACCGGGACCCGGCTGATGTCGGGCTCGCTGGCGACCAGCTTCAGGAACCGGTCCATGGCGGCGACGCCGTCGATCATGCCCTCGTCCATGTTGACGTCGATGATCTGGGCACCGTTCTCGACCTGCTGGGCCGCGACCGTGAGACCGGTGTCGTAGTCGCCGGCCTTGATCAGGTTGCGGAACCGCGCGGAGCCGGTGATGTTGGTGCGCTCGCCGACGTTGACGAACAGGCTGTCCGAGGTGATGGTGAGCGGCTCGAGACCGGCGAGGTGCATGCCCGGGCGGTGCTCGGCCGGCACCCGCGGTGCCGCGCTCCGGGTGGCCTCGGCGATCGCCGAGATGTGCGCGGGGGTGGTGCCGCAGCAGCCGCCCAGGATGTTCACCAGCCCGCTGCTGGCGAACTCGCCGACGACGGCGGACATCTGCTCCGGCGACTCGTCATACTCGCCGAAGGCGTTGGGGAGACCGGCGTTGGGGTGGCTGGAGACGAAGGTGTCGGCCAGCCGGGCGAGCTCGGCGACGTAGGGTCGCATCTCGGCGGCCCCGAGCGCGCAGTTGAGGCCGACGGCCAGCGGCTTCACGTGGCGCACCGAGGTCCAGAAGGCCTCGGTCACCTGCCCGGAGAGGGTCCGCCCGGACGCGTCGGTGATCGTCCCCGACATGATGACCGGCCAGCGCCGCCCGTGCTCCTCGAACAGGGTCTCGAGGGCGAAGATCGCGGCCTTCGCGTTGAGGGTGTCGAAGATCGTCTCCACCAGGAGGAGGTCGGCTCCCCCGTCGACGAGACCGCGGGCCTGCTCGAGGTAGGCCGCGACGAGCTGCTCGTACGAGACGTTGCGGGCGCCGGGGTCGTTGACGTCCGGCGAGATGGAGGCGGTGCGGTTGGTCGGGCCCAGCGATCCGGCGACGAACCGGGGCCGGTCGTCGGTGGCGACCTCGTCGCAGGCCTCGCGCGCGATCCGGGCGCCGGCCAGGTTGATCTCGTAGGCGAGCTCCTGCATGCCGTAGTCGGCCTGGGCGATGGACGTCGCGGTGAACGTGTTCGTCTCGACGATGTCGGCGCCGGCGAGGAGGTACTCCCGGTGGATGGCCCTGATCATGTCGGGCTGGGTCAGGTTGAGCAGGTCGCTGTTGCCCTTGACGTCCGAGGCCCAGTCGGCGAACCGCTCGCCGCGGAACTCCGCCTCCCCGGGCTCGTAGCCCTGGATCAGCGTGCCCATGGCACCGTCGAGGACGAGGATCCGCTCGCGCAGCAGCCCGGTCAGCGCCTCGGTCGCGTCCGGACGCAGCGAGGGTGACGCCTGTGCCGATGTCGGGGGCAACCTGACTCCTCTCGTGGGCGGCGGCCCGGAGCTCCCCGGCCACCCGTCCAGCCTAGAAAGACAGTCCACGTCGTGGACACCCCGTTCACATGCTGGCTCCCCCTCATCGTGGCACCGTCCACGGGGGACGGCGAAATCCCCGATGGGAGGTACCGGCGCGCATCGACCACGTCGGACGGGCCCGGGTGACTAGGCTGGCAGGGTGATCGAGATCGACGAGGCACCCGACCTGATCGACCCCGTGGTCATCGCGGCCTTCGAGGGCTGGAACGACGCCGCCGAGGCGGCCTCGTCCGTCGTGGACCACCTGATCAAGGTCTGGGACGCCCGCATCGTCGGGGCGATCGACCCCGAGGACTTCTACGACTTCCAGGTCAACCGGCCCGTGGTCGGGACCGACGAGCTCGGGCACCGACGCATCACCTGGCCCAGCACCCAGATCGCGATCGCGTCACCGCCCGACCTCGACCGCGACATCATCCTGGTCCGCGGGATCGAGCCGAACATGCGCTGGCGCCAGTTCTGCGCCGAGCTGCTGGCGGCCTGCGACGAGCTCGGCGGGCAGCTGGTGGTCACCCTCGGCGCGCTGCTGGCCGACACGCCGCACACCCGACCCATCCCGGTCACGGGCACGGCCACCGAGCCGGAGCTGGTCGACCGGCTCAAGCTCGAGCAGTCGACCTACGAGGGCCCCACCGGGATCGTGGGGGTCTTCCAGGACGCGTGCGTGAAGCTGGACATGCCGGCGATGTCTTACTGGGCGGCCGTCCCCCACTACGTCGCGCAGCCGCCCTGCCCCAAGGCGACACTGGCGCTGATCGGCCAGCTCGAGGACCTGCTCGAGGTCAGCATCCCGCTCGGCGACCTCCCCGAGGACGCCCGCGCCTGGGAGCGGGGTGTCGACGAGCTCGCCGAGGAGGACGAGGACGTCGCCGACTACGTGCGTGCCCTGGAGGAGACCCGGGACACCACCGACCTGCCGGAGGCCTCCGGCGAGGCCATCGCGCGTGAGTTCGAGCGCTACCTCAAGCGCCGCGGGGACGAGACCGAGGGCTGAGCGGAGGGCTCAGCGCCCGACCCACAGCGAGATCCCGAGCGCGGCGTCGACCGCCGCCAGCATCGTCATCGCCGCGTCCGGGTCGCTGGTGTCGGCGAGCCCGTCGGTCCCGAGGGTCTCGGCGACCCAGCGGTCCACGGCGGCGACCGCCCGGGGTGCGTCGAGGTCCGCGGCCAGCGCGGCGAGGACCTCCTCGACGACCGGTCGGGCGGGCGCGCCCGCACCGAGGGCGAGCGCCTGCCGCCAGCGCGCCAGGTCGTCGACGGCCGTCCACAGCTGGTCGTCGGTCCACTCCCAGTCCGCCCGGTAGTGGTGGCGCATCAGCGCCAGCCGGATCGCCATCGGGTCCACGTCACTGTTGCGGAGCGCGGAGACGAAGACCAGGTTGCCGCGCGACTTGGACATCTTCTCGCCGTCGTAGGCGACCATGCCGGCGTGGGCGTAGGCCTGCGCGAAGCGCGCACCGGGCGAGGCCACCTGGGCGTGCCCGGCACCCATCTCGTGGTGCGGGAAGACCAGGTCGCTGCCGCCGCCCTGGACGTCGAAGTCGGCGCCGAGGTACTTCATCGCGATCGCGGTGCACTCGATGTGCCAGCCGGGTCGGCCGGGGCCGAAGGGGCTGTCCCAGGCCGGCTCACCGGGGCGCTCGGCGCGCCACACGACGCAGTCCAGCGGGTCCTTCTTGCCCTCACGGTCGGGGTCGCCGCCGCGCTCGGGGAAGATCCGCAGCATCTCCTCACGGTCCCAGCCGGACACCTCGCCGAAGGCGGGGTCCGCGGTCACCGAGTAGTAGAGGTCGTCCTCGACGCGGTAGAGCACGCCGAGCTCGTCGAGGCGCTGGATCAGCTCGATGATGATCGGGATGGCCTCCACGGCCCCGATGTAGTGCGCCGGCGCGACGACCCGCAGCGCGGTCATGTCCTGGCGGAACAGCTCGGTCTCGCGCTCGGCCAGCTCGACCCAGTCGACCTTGACCTTCTCCGCACGCTCCAGCAGCGGGTCGTCGACGTCGGTGACGTTCTGGACGTAGGTCACCTCGTGGCCGGCGTTGCGCCAGGCCCGGTTGAGCAGGTCGAAGCCGACGTACGTCGCGGCGTGGCCGAGGTGGGTGGCGTCGTACGGCGTGATGCCGCAGACGTAGAGCCGGGCCGGCCCCGAGGGCGTCGTCGTGACGAGGCGGCCGGTGGCCGTGTCGTGGACGGCGACGGGCGGACCCGGGACGGGAAGGGCGGGGATCTCCGGGGACTGCCACGATCGCATGCCCGGAAGCCTAGCCACCGCCGGTCAGAAGGGTGGCCACGGGATGGCCGGCCACTCACCGCGGGGTGCCGGCATCGACCCCTTCGCGAGCAGCCGGTCGCAGCGGCGGGCGACCGCGTCGATCTCGAGCTCGGTCAGGTGGAAGCCCAGCGCGTCGCCGAGCTCACCGCCCAGCGCCTCGCGGACCCGCGCCACCCCGGCCGCCTCCTCCTCGCGCAGCCGCTCGCCCAGCCAGCCCCACAGCACCGTGCGCAGCTTGTGGTCGGTGTGGAAGGTGACGCCGTGGTCGACGCCGTAGCGGTGTCCCCCCACCATCTCCAGGACGTGGCCGCCCTTGCGGTCGGCGTTGTTGACCACGATGTCGAAGACCGCCATCCGGCGCAGCGCCACAGAGTCCTCGTGGACGAGCGTGACGGGCTGGTCGTGCCCGTCGAGCCCGTCGAACACGCGCAGGTAGCCCGGAGGGACCCGGCCCTCGGGGACCAGCGTGACCGCCTCCTGCGTCTCGTCGGGCTCCTGCCAGCGCTGGACCATGCCGAGGCCGTGCGGGCCCTCACGCAGCCACGTCTCGGGCACGACGTCCCAGCCGGTGGCCCGGGAGACGAGGTACGCCGCGACCTCGCGGTCGGCGAGCGACCCGTCGGGGAAGTCCCACAGCGGCCGCTCCCCCGCCACCGGCTTGTAGACGACGCGGACGTCGCCGATCTGGCCCACGAACGTGGCGTTCGAGGCGGGCATGATCCGGCCGTGGAGGACCAGCTCGTCCTCCACCAGGTCGATCACGGGTCGCGGCGACGGAACCCGTTGGCCCGGACGCACAGGTGGCCGTCGGGATCGATCGGGTTGCCGCAGAAGGGACAGCTGGGCCGCCCGGCCTCCAGCACCTGCTCGGCGCGCTTGACGAACGCGCGCGCGGTGCCGGCCGGGATGCGGACCAGGAAGATCTCCTCGGGCTCGGGCTCCTCGACGTCCTCGTCCACCTGCTCGGGCGAGAGCACGGCGGCCTCGGTGTAGGGGAAGACCTCGATGACCACCCGCTCGTCGGACGGGTCCCACGAGAGCGTCATGGTGCCCGCGCGGAACTCCTCCTCGATCGGCTGCTCGAGCGGGTCGGCGTCGTCGAGGCCGAGCGGCGCGACGGCGGGGATCATGGCGTCGTTGAGCTGGCTGGCCATCACCTCGTCGAGCAGCTCGTCGATGCGCTCGGCGAGCGCCGCCACCTGCTGCTTCTCCAGCGCGACGCTGACCAGCCGCGCTCCGGAGCGCGCCTGCAGGAAGAAGGTGCGGGAGCCGGGCGGGCCGACCGTGCCCGCGACGAACCGCTCCGGCGGGTCGAATCCGTGGACGAGGGGTGCCATGGGAACACCCTAGGGTGTGGCCCCAGCACCACCTTCAGGGCCGCGGGTGAGGAGCTGCCGGTCCGGCTCCGCCTCCCACTGCGGCGTCGGTCGCCCGCCGCGTCCGGCGGCCCGGCTTGGGGGCCAGCCAGGACAGGTCGCCCTCGTGGGTGTTCGTCGCCAGCACGTAGGGACGGGCCGGGGTGTAGCGGATGATCGAGATGGAGGCCGGGTCCACGTTGATGCGCTGGAACAGGTCGAGGTGCATGCCCAGCGCGTCGGCAAGCACCGACTTGATGATGTCCCCGTGGCTCACCGCGACCCACACCGCTGCGGCGCCGTGCGCGGACTCGAGCGCGGCGTCGTGACGGCGTACGGCGGCCACCGCCCGGGCCTGCATCGCACCCAGCGACTCGCCCCCGGGGAAGGCGGCCGCCGAGGGCTGCGACTGCACCGTGGCCCAGAGCTTCTCCTTGGCCAGGTCCTTGAGGGACCTGCCCTGCCACTCGCCGTAGTCGCACTCGGTGATGCCGCGCTCGGTCGCCACGGTGAGCGGGCCGGCCTGGGCGCCCATGATCGCCTTGGCCGTCTGCCGGCAGCGCTCGAGCGGGCTGCTCACGACCGCGGCCAGCGGCAGCCCCGCCAGTCGGTCCGCCGCCCGGGCGGCCTGCCCGTGGCCGGTCTCGTCGAGCTTCACGCCCGCGGTGCGCCCGGCCAGCACGCCCGTCGCGTTCGCGGTCGTCCGGCCGTGTCGCACCAGGATCACGGTTGCCATGTCGTGGAGCGTAGTGGGGCTAGGGTCGGCCCGTGATCGTCGACAGCGCTCTGTACCGCAGCGGGAGCCGGGTCGAGGTGGACTGCGGCCGCGAGGACCTGCACGAGCTGCGCTCCCACGTGAAGGGCGAGGGGGACTTCGTCTGGGTGGGCCTGCACGAGCCGACCGAGGCCGAGCTGGAGGACGTCGCCATCGCCTTCGGCCTGCACCCGCTGGCCGTCGAGGACGCGTTCAAGGCCCACCAGCGGCCCAAGCTGGAGCGCTACGACGACACGCTGTTCCTGATCCTCAAGACGCTCTGGTACGTCGACGAGGACGACGCGGTCGAGACCGGTGAGGTGAACCTCTTCATCGGCAAGGACTTCATCGTCTCGGTGCGGCACGGCTACGGGTCGGACCTGCACGGCGCCCGGAGCTACCTCGAGTCCGACGAGGCCGTGCTCACCCACGGCCCCGCCGCGGTGGTGTACGCCGTCTGCGACACCGTGGTCGACGGCTACACGGCCGTCGTGGGCGAGCTCGAGATCGACGTGGACGAGATCGAGGAGTCGGTCTTCTCCCCCGCGCGCACCAACGACTCGGTGCGGATCTACACCCTCAAGAGGGAGATCGCGGAGGTACGCCGCGCGGTGCTGCCGCTGCGCGAGCCGATGCGTCGCTTCGCGAGCGGGTCGGTGCCGGGGATCGACGAGGAGGCGGCGCCGTTCTTCCGTGACGTGGCCGACCACCTCGTCCGGGCCGCCGAGGTGGTCGACAGCCTCGACAGCCTGCTCTCGACGGCGTTCGACGCCCATCTCGCACGGATCTCGGTGCAGCAGAACGAGGACATGCGCAAGATCTCCGCGGGGGTCGCCCTGGTCGCGGCTCCCACGCTCATCGCCGGCATCTACGGCATGAACTTCCAGCACATGCCGGAGCTCGGCTGGCACCTCGGCTACGCGTTCTCCATCGCCCTGATGGCGCTGACCTCGGGCGGCCTGTGGGTGTGGTTCAAGAAGTCCGGCTGGCTCTAGGCCCGCCGGACCCCGTCACCCGTCAGGTCGCCGTCATGGCGCCGCTGCCGAGCAGGGCCAGCAGCAGTAGGCCGAGCGCGACGCGGTAGGGCACGAACCACGCGATCGAGTGGTGCGCCACGAACCGGAGCAGCCAGGCGATGGCGGCGTACGCCACCACGAACGAGACGAGCGTGCCCACGAGCGTCTCACCGACGCCGATGTCGCCGCCGAGGGCGTCCTTGAGCTCGAAGAGGCCGGCCGCGAGCAGTGCCGGGATGGAGAGGAAGAAGCTGAGGCGGGTGGCGGTGACCCGGTCCAGGCCGCGCAGCAGGCCGGCCGAGATGGTGGCGCCGGAGCGGGACACGCCCGGCACCAGCGAGAACACCTGCACGAGCCCGACCACGATCGCGTCCTTCATGCCCAGCTCGCGCTCGCCGCGCAGCTGGGTCGCCGTGCGCTCGGCGAACCACATCACCGCGCTCCACCCGACCAGACCGGCGGCGACGACCCACAGCGACCTCAGGTCGCCGGTGATGACGTCCTTGAGCAGCAGGCCGGCGATGCCGACGGGGATGGTGCCGACGATGACGTACCAGCCCATCCGGTGGTCGAGCTGCCCGCGGTACTCCGGCTTGACCAGGCCCAGGCACCAGGCCCGGATGATGTTCCAGATGTCCTTGGCGAAGTAGAGGATCACCGCGGCGATCGCGCCCATCTGGATCACGGCCGTGAAGCCGGTGACCGCCGGGTCGGAGACGTCGAGGCCGAGCATCTTCTCGACGATCGTGAGGTGGCCGGTGCTGGACACGGGGAGGAACTCGGTGAGCCCCTCCACGATGCCGAGGATCACGGCGTCGAGGTAGTTCATCGCCTGGCTTTCGGATCGGGACCCGCCGGGGTGAGGCAGGAGGGCAGGGAGGAGGTCGGCCGCGAGGCCGCCGACCAGAGTACGCACCGTACCGACCGGCGAGCCGCAGGCGCCCCGTGAGGGCGGGGCGGCTAATTTGTCGCCATGCAGCAACGGTCCGTCGGCGCCACCGGTCTGAGGGTCTCCCGCCTCGCCCTCGGGACCATGACGTGGGGGCGTGACACCGACGAGCACGAGGCCCGCGACCAGCTCATCGCCTTCGTCGAGCACGGCGGCACGCTCCTGGACACCGCGGCCGGGTACGGCGGCGGTGCGTCCGAGGAGCTGATCGGCAGCCTCGTGGGCGACGTGGTCCCCCGCGACGAGATCGTCATCGCCACCAAGGCCGGCATCAGCGCGAGCCGTGGCGGGCGCCAGTACAACACCTCACGGGGTCACCTGCTGACCAGCCTCGACGCCTCGCTGCGCCGGCTCGGCGTCGACCACGTGGACCTGTGGCAGGTGCACATCTGGTCCGACGACACCCCGCTCGAGGAGACACTCTCGGCGCTCGACCTCGCGGTCACGTCCGGGCGCGCGTCGTACGTCGGCATCTCGAACTACTCCGGGTGGCAGACCGCACAGGCGGCCACCTGGCAGCGGGCGGTGCCCGGGCGGGCCGTGCTGGCCTCGACCCAGGTGGAGTACTCCCTGCTCAACCGTGCGGTCGAGCAGGAGGTGCTCCCGGCCGCTGCCGCGCTGGGGCTGGGCGTGCTGCCGTGGTCGCCGCTCGGCCGCGGTGTGCTCACCGGGAAGTACCGCACCGGCACGCCGTCGGACTCCCGCGCCGCCTCGTCGCACTTCGCGAACTTCGTGAACCCCTACCTCAGCGACCGCTCGAGCCAGATCGTCGAGGCGGTCTCGCGGGCCGCCGACGGGCTCGGCTGGACCCCGCTGGAGGTGGCGCTCGCCTGGGTGCGGGACCGCCCCGGCGTCACCGCCCCGATCATCGGCGCCCGCACCGCCACCCAGCTCAAGGGTGCCCTCGGGGTCGAGGAGCTCACCCTGCCGCCGGAGATCGTCGAGGCCCTCGACGACGTGTCCGGGGACTGACATGAGCGGCCGCGTCCTCCGTCGACCCCCGGGCCGGGGGGTGGAGTGGGAGTTCGACCGGGTGACGTTCTCCCGCGAGTTCCCGCGCAACGTGGTGACCAAGCTGCTCGTCGAGCGCGCCGAGCACGGCGGCTGGGAGCTGGACCGGGTGCGGATCGGCGCCGACGGCACCCGCCGCGTGGTGCTGCGGCGCAAGATCATCCGGGCGGTCCGCACCGCCTGAAGGGTGCGGATTGGTCCCCAACCGCATGTCCGGGGCCCGGATCGATGCGGTTGGGGACCAATCCGCGTGTGGAGCGAGTCGCTAGACCTGGTCGAGGAACCGGTCGAACACCCGCGCCCCGAACTCCAGCGCGTCGACCGGCACCCGCTCGTCGACCCCGTGGAACAGCGCCGTGAAGTCGAGGTCGGCGGGCAGCCGCAGCGGCGCGAACCCGTAGGACCGCAGCCCGAGCTTGTTGAAGTGCTTGGCGTCGGTGCCACCGCTCATCAGGTAAGGCGCCACGATCGCGTCGGGGTCCTCGGCCAGCAGCGAGCGGCTCATCGCGTCGACGAGGTCACCGTCGTACGGCGTCTCCCACGGCTGCTGGTTGGACACGTACTCGATGCTGACGTGCTCGCCGCACAGCTCGGCGAGGGTGTCGAAGAACTCGTCCTCGAAGCCGGGCAGGAACCGGCCGTCCACGTGCGCGGTCGCCTCGGTGGGGATCACGTTGACCTTGTAGCCGGCGCCGAGCATGGTCGGGTTGGTGGTGTTGCGCAGCACCGCACCGAGCATCCGCGCCGCTCCCCCGAACTCCTCGACGAGTGCCTCGGCGTTCTCGGGCGTGGCCTCGGTGCCGGCCAGCTCGCCGACGGCGGCCAGGAGCGTCTTCATGGTCGGCGTCAGGCGCACCGGCCACTCGTGGGCGCCGATCCGGGCCACCGCCGAGGCGAGCTCGGTCACGGCGTTGTCCCGGTTGATCATCGACCCGTGGCCGGCGCGGCCGCGGGCGGTCAGCCTCATCCAGGCCATGCCCTTCTCGGCGGCCTCGATGAGGTACATCCGGCGGCCCCGCACGGTGGCGCTGAAACCGCCGACCTCGCCGACGGCCTCGGTGCAGGCCTCCAGCTCCTCGCGGTGGTCCTCCACGAGCACCTGGGCCCCCTTGTGGCCTCCGGCCTCCTCGTCGGCGGTGAAGCAGAGCACGACCGGGCGCTCGGGGACCCGTCCCGCGCGGGCGCGGGCGCGCACGACGGAGAGCAGCATCGCGTCGAAGTCCTTCATGTCCACCGCCCCGCGGCCCCAGACGTAGCCGTCGCGGATCTCGCCGGAGAACGGATCGACCTGCCAGTCCTCGGCGGCGGCCGGTACGACGTCGAGGTGGCCGTGCAGCAGCAGCGCGTCCTGCCTCGAGCCGGTCGAGCCTCCGCCCCAGTGCGCGACGACCGACGTCCGACCCGGCTCGGACTCGTAAAGGCGGGACTCGATACCCACCTCGTCGAGCAGCGTTGCGACGTACTCCGCCGCCTTCCGCTCCCCCGGCCCGTCCTCGTCACCGTAGTTGGAGGTGTCGATGCGGATCAGGTCGCGGCACAGCTCGACGACCTCGCCGGCCGGGTCGTGGGCCCGGTCCTGCCCTGCCTGTTCGGTGTCCCCTGTGTGAGCAGCCATGGCCCCATCCTGACACCCGCGGGCGAGGGCACCCGATTGAAGGATTCGGCCCGGCCTTTGCTACTGTTCCACCGCACTCGTCCGGGTGGCGGAATTGGCAGACGCGCTAGCTTGAGGTGCTAGTGCCCGTATTAGGGCGTGGGGGTTCAAGTCCCCCCTCGGACACCACGAAGAAGGGCTCCCACCGATCGGTGGGAGCCCTTCGTGCGTCCCGGGCAGGTCGGTCGCTCGTCGACCTTCCCCGCGCCCGTCCCCCGCACTCGTCCCGGGGAAGGTTGCGGGAAGCCCGCCGTCGCAACCTCGAGGTCATCACCCCGATGACCTGGAGGCCGCGATGCACGACGACGTGACCGAGGACGTGGTCCGGGCCCTCGACCACGAGGTCCGGCGCTCCTCCCCCACGAGGACGGCCGCGGTGTCCCGACCAGCCACCCCGCTCGACCGGGACGGTGTGGCAGGGGCGCGGGCGATGCTCCCGCTGCTGCTGGCGTACGCGCCGTTCGCGCTGCTGGTGGGAGCGGCGGTGGCGGCCAGTGACAACCCGCTCGCGGCCTGGCTCTCGACCTGGACGATCTACGGCGGCGCCGCCCACCTCGTCACGCTCGACGCGCTGGCGCAGGGCTCGGGGTGGGTCGCGGCAGCCGCGGCCGGCCTCCTGGTGCAGACCAGGCTGTCGGCGTACTCCACGGCGATGGCGCCGGACTGGGCGGCGGCCACGCTCTCGCAGCGGCTGCTCGCCGGGGTCCTGCTCACCGATGCGCCGTGGGCCCTGGCCCGGGCACGGGAGACCGGCCGGCGTGGCTTCTACCTCGGTGCCGGTCTCACGCTCTTCGTCGCCTGGCCCGCCATGGTCACCGCCGGCGCGCTGAGCGGGGACGTCCTGAGCGGCGCCCCAGCGGCCGCCCTGGTGCCGGCGCTGGTGCTCGGCTGCACGGTCGCCACCCAGCTGCGGCACCGCCCGGTGCTGGTGGCCTCGGCCGCGGCGGGACTCTCCGCGGTCCTCACGGCGCCACTGTCGGCCGGCGTGGCACTCGTCGCCGCCGCTGTCGCCGGCACCGCCGGCGGCCTCGTCGCCGACCTGGCGACCGGCCGCGGCATCGCCGGGGCGGTGACGTCATGACGGTCGCCCTGGCCGTGCTCCTCGTGGGCGCCGGCAGCCTGCTGCTGCGCATCCTCCCGCTCCTCGGCGCCGCCCGGATCCCCGACCGGGTCACCGTCCACGCAGGCCGCGCGGGCATGGCGGTGCTCGCCGCCACGACCGTTGGCACGGTCGTCCAGCACCGGGACGCCTCGCTCACCGGTGCCTCCGTGACCGCGCCGGCCATCGCCGCCCTCACCGTCGGCCTCGGGCTCTGGCTCGCCTACCGCGGTCGGTCGCTGCTCGTCGCCGTGGCCGCCGGCCTCGCGTCGTACCTCACCCTCGCGGCGGTCCTCGCCGCCCGCACCTGAAGGAGCTGTCATGGCCATCGCGTGGCACCTGCACCGCCGCACCACGTCGCGGCTGACGGACCAGCACGTCCCCGTCCCCCTCCCCGACGGCGGCGCCGTCGCCCTGCGGCCGCTTCGACGGGGCGAGACCGAGCCGCTGGAGGCGGTCTTCGACGGCATGTCCCCCGGCTCGAGGGCCCTGCGCTACTTCACGCCCATGACCCGCCTGCCGTCGACGGTGGTGGCCGCGCTCGCGGATGTCGACGGCGACCGCCACGTGGCCTGGGCGGCCGTCATCGGCAGCCGTCCGGTCGGGATCGGGCGCTACCTGCTGGACGACGCCGGGGTCGCCGAGGTCGCGTTCGAGGTCGCCGACGCGTTCCACGGCGCCGGGATCGGCACCATGCTCCTGGACGCGGTGACGACCGTCGCCGCGGCGCGGGGCGTACGTCGGGTCCGCGCCTCGGTGCTGCCCGGCAACGAGGCGTCCCGGCGGATGGTCGCCCGGCTCGGCGTCCACCTGGTCCTGGCCGACGGCCTGCTGGAGGGTGACGGGCCGCTGCGGCTGCTCGACCCGCCGCGCGTGCACCGCCGTGCCGTGGTGGCACTGGCCTGCCGGGTGGCGGCCCTCGACGGCCTGGACGACCTGGACGGTCCGTGCGAGGCCGTCGAGGCGTAGGAGGACCTGCGGCCCTGTGGACCTTGGCTGTGCCTCCCCGAGGTGGTCGGATGGGAGCAGCCGGCGCGGGGTCCGCCCGCACCGGCTGCCGGGTGAGGGTGATGCGGGTCGGGATTCGGCTGCTCGGTCGGTTCGAGGTCGTCGTCGACGGCCGGTCCGTGCCTGCCCGGGGCTGGCCGCGTCAGTCGGCCAGCCGGCTGGTCAAGCTGCTGGCACTGCAGCCGGCCCACCGCCTCCACCGCGACCAGGTCATCGATGCGCTGTGGCCGGACGTGCCGCCCGAGACCGGCGCAGCGCGGCTGCACACGGCGGCGCACTACGCACGCGCCACCCTCGGGGAGCCACGCAGCGTGGTGGTGGCCCAGGGCACCGTCGCCCTCTTCCCGGACGTCGACCTCGAGGCCGACGTCGCGGCCTTCGAGCGGGCTGCCCTCGCGGCCCGCGGCGCCGGGGACACGAGGCCCGCCACCGCCGCGGCCGCCCTGTACGCCGGCACCCTGCTGCCCGACGACCTCTACGAGCCGTGGACGGAGGAGGCTCGAGCCCGGCTCCGGTTGCTGCACCGGGAGGTGCTGCGCGCGGCAGGGCGGTACGACGCGCTCGTGGCCGACGACCCGCTGGACGAGGACGCCCAGGTCGAGATGGTCCGTGACCTGCTGCGGCAGGGGCGACGGCACGACGCCATCGAGGCCCTCGACCGGATGGCACAGGTCCTCGATCACGAGCTCGGTGTCGAGCCGTCCGAGGCCGCGCGACAGCTCCGTGCGCAGGCCGAGGCGATGCCCGCCGGGGCGCGCACCGCCGGGGACTCGCTGCCGGCGCGACCGGTCCTGCCCGCCGCGCGGAACCGCCTGATCGGTCGGGGCCGGGACCTCGACGAGGTTGCCGACCTGTTGACGCGGCACCGGGTGGTCACGATCACGGGGCCGGGCGGTGCCGGCAAGTCCACGCTGGCCCTGGCGCACGCGAGAGCGGTGCAGACCGACGACGGCTCCGACGCCGAGGTCGTCCTCGCGGAGCTCGCGCCGGTCCGCGAGGCGGACGAGGTGACCAGGGCCGTCGCCGAGGCGGTCGGGGTGCAGGGCGAGGGAGCGGTCCGGACCTCGGCGCTCGCGGCGACGCTGGGACCGAGGCCGGTGCTGCTCGTCCTCGACAACTGTGAGCACCTGCTGGACGAGAGCGCGGACCTCGTCGACGCGATCCTCGACGCCGGCGACGAGGCTCGTGTGCTGGTCACGAGCCGCGAACCGCTGCGGGTCGACGGAGAGGCGGTGCACCCGATCGGCTCGCTGGGCTCGGGCGCCGCGGAGCTCTTCGTCGATCGGGCGGCGGCCGCGGCCGGTGCGGAAGTCGCGGAGGTCCACGACCCGAGGGTCGCCCTGCTCTGCGCGCGGCTGGACGGCCTGCCGTTGGCCATCGAGCTGGCGGCCGCACAGCTGCGGCACCTGAGCCTCGACGAGCTGGTCCGGCGGCTCGACGACCGGCTGACCCTGCTGGCGGGAGCCCGGCCCCGCGCCGGCGCTCGACACTCGGCGCTGGCGGCCACGATCGACTGGAGCTACCGGCTGCTCTCCGACCGGGACAGGGACGTCTTCGACCGGCTGGGGGTGTTTCCGTCGTCGTTCGACCTCGACGCCGTGGTCGCCGTCAGCGGTGGGGCCGATCCCGCCGTCGTCACGAACGTCGTGGGCGACCTGGTCGCGAAGAGCCTCGTCGTGCACGAGCGGTCGAGCGGGCGTTACCGCCTGCTCGAGACGATCCGGCTCTTCGCCGCCCAACGGCTCGCCGAGTCCGGCCGGCACGACGAGGTCGTCGAGCTGCTGCGACGTCATGTCGTGGGCCGGGCGTCGGCGACGTCGCGGACGGGTGCCTGGCTCTCCACCTCCCTGGCCGCGCGCAGCCGCGACGACCTCGACAACGTCCGCCTGGCGTTCGAGGCCAGCCTGGCCTGCGGCGACCTCACCGGCGCCGTCGACGTCGCGCTCGCGATCAGCATGCTCTGGCGCAACGCGGTCTCCTACGCCGAGGGCCGCCGATGGGTCGGCGAGCTCCTGGGGAGCGACCTCGACGCCACGGACCGGCTCTGGGCGCTGCTGCTGTCGGCCGACGTCGCCCTGGGGGCGGGTGAACCGCGCACCATGCGTGCGGCCGCCACCCGGGCGGCGCGGCTGGCCGAGCGGCTCGACGACCCGGGTGCCTCGGTGGTCGTCCTCGTCTACGAGGCGCTGGTCCACCTGGACGATCCCGCCCGCGCGACCCGGAGGCTCGAGGTGGCTGTCCAGCGGGCCCACGAGATCGGCGAGCCCGGCCTCGCCCGGCTGGCGCGCGGCTACCGCCTGGTGACGGTCCGCATGCAGGGGCCGTGCGAGGAGCTGACCGACGAGGCCCGCGACGTCGTGGCGACCGTGGGCGCGCGCGACTACGACCGCTACCTCTGCCACTGGGCCGCCAGCCTGCTCGCCCTCGTGGACCGGGATGCACCCCTGCTGCGCCGGCTGATGGACGCGCAGCTGCGCGACCTCGCGGCGACCGGGCTGCGCGAGAACTGGCTGACGATGTACTGGAGCGCGCTCGCCCTCGTCGTGGAGGGCAAGGACTACGTCGACCAGCTGCGTCGTTCGCGCGCTCGCGCGGAGGCGGAGGGCCGGGTGGCCGACGCGGACTGCCTCCTCGCGCTCGCCTGCGCGGCCGCCTGTCGCAACGAGTGGGAGGAGGCCGCCGAGCTGGTGGGTGCGGCGGCCGGCACGCTGATGGACGACACGGCGGGCTTCTTCCACCTGATGATGGTCCGCGACCAGATGGTGCGGCCCCGGCTGGACCCGGAGGTGTTCGCCGCCGCGACCGCCCGTGGCGCCCGGAGCGACGTGCCCGCGATCCTCGCCGCGCACGGGCTCTGATGCCCGGAGTCAGTTCACCCGGCTGGCGTGCACCCGGCGCGTCAATCTTGATCGATTCCAGAAAGCGCACCATACTTCCGGCCATGCCCACCACGCCGGACTGCGAGCGGCCGGACTGCGAGCCCATGCTGCGCGACGCCGCCCTCCGCGTCACCCGCCCGCGAGTGGCGGTGCTGACGGCGGTGCACGACAACCCGCACGCCGACACGGACACGCTGATCGGCGCCGTGCGCGCCGAGCTCGGCGACGTGTCGCACCAGGCCGTGTACGACGTGCTCCGGGCGCTCACCGCAGCCGGCCTGGTGCGTCGCATCCAGCCCTCGGGCTCGGTCGCCCGCTACGAGGCCCGGGTCGGCGACAACCACCACCACGTCGTCTGCCGGTCGTGCGGCGTCATCGCCGACGTCGACTGCGCCGTGGGTGCAGCACCCTGTCTCGACGCGGTGGAGGACCACAGCTTCGTCATCGACGAGGCCGAGGTCACCTACTGGGGCCTGTGCCCCCCCTGTTCCTCAGTCCCAACCCCTCAGTGATCGTCCGGAAGGAAGCACATGACTGACAGCCAGGACCCCAACGCTCCGCACGCAAGCGCCCAGGGCGCAGGTCGCACGGAGGCGAGCGGGTGCCCGGTCGCCCACGACTCGGCGACCGCGAGCGGGAGCGAGAGCGAGAACCCGGCGATCGACTCGCCGACGCCGAAGACGGGCGGCCGTCCGCGGACCAACAAGGACTGGTGGCCCAACCAGCTCGACCTGTCGGTGCTGCACGCGCACTCCCCGAAGGGCAACCCGCTGGGTGCGGACTTCAGCTACGCCGAGGAGTTCGCGAAGCTCGACGTCGAGGCGCTCAAGCGCGACATCATCGACGTCCTCACCACCTCCCAGGACTGGTGGCCCGCCGACTTCGGCCACTACGGCGGCCTGATGATCCGGATGAGCTGGCACGCCGCCGGCACCTACCGGATCCACGACGGGCGCGGCGGCGCCGGCGACGGCAGCCAGCGCTTCGCCCCGCTCAACAGCTGGCCGGACAACGCCAACCTCGACAAGGCCCGGCGCCTCCTGTGGCCGGTCAAGCAGAAGTACGGCCAGAAGATCTCGTGGGCCGACCTGCTGGTGCTGGCCGGCAACGTCGCCATGGAGTCGATGGGCTTCGAGACCTTCGGCTTCGGGTTCGGTCGCGAGGACGTCTGGGAGCCCGAGGAGATCATCTGGGGCCCCGAGGACGACTGGCTGGGTGACGAGCGGTACGTCAGTGACGCCGAGATGGCGCCCGAGGTCGGCGCCACCGAGATGGGCCTGATCTACGTCAACCCCGAGGGCCCCCGCGGCAGCGGTGACCCGCGCGCGGCCGCGCACTTCATCCGGGAGACCTTCGCCCGGATGGCCATGAACGACGAGGAGACCGTCGCCCTCATCGCCGGCGGCCACACCTTCGGCAAGACCCACGGCGCCGGTGTCGCCGACGACCACGTCGGCCCCGAGCCGGAGGCAGCTCCCCTCGAGAGCCAGGGTCTCGGCTGGCTGAGCACCCACGGCTCCGGCAAGGGTGCCGACACGATCACCAGCGGCCTCGAGGTCACCTGGACCGACCGGCCGACCGAGTGGAGCAACCGCTACTTCGAGATCCTCTTCGGCTACGAGTGGGAGCCCTCCACCAGCCCGGGCGGCGCGAAGCAGTGGGTCGCCAAGGACGCCGAGCCGATCATCCCCGACGCCTACGACCCGTCGAAGAAGCACGTCCCCACGATGCTGACCACCGATCTCTCGCTGCGGGTCGACCCGGCGTACGAGAAGATCTCGCGCCGCTTCCTCGAGAACCCGGACGAGTTCGCGCTGGCCTACGCCAAGGCCTGGTACAAGCTGCTGCACCGCGACATGGGACCGGTCAGCCGCTTCCTCGGACCGTGGGTCCCGGAGGCCCAGCTGTGGCAGGACCCCGTGCCGGCGGTCGACCACGACCTGGTCGGTGACGCGGACGTCGCTGCGCTCAAGGCGAAGGTGCTCGAGTCCGGCCTGACCGTCGAGCAGCTCGTCTCGACCGCGTGGGCCTCGGCCGCCAGCTTCCGGTCCACCGACAAGCGCGGCGGTGCCAACGGTGCACGCATCCGGCTGGAGCCGCAGCGCAGCTGGGAGGTGAACCAGCCCGAGCAGCTCGCCACCGTCCTTGAGGCGCTCGAGGGCATCCGCGACGAGTTCAACGGGGCGGGCGGGGCGAAGATCTCGCTCGCCGACCTGATCGTCCTCGCGGGCTCCGCGGCGGTCGAGAAGGCCGCCAGGGACGCCGGGGTCGACGTGACGGTGCCGTTCCACCCGGGTCGCACCGACGCGACCCAGGAGCAGACCGACGTGGAGTCGTTCGCGGTGCTCGAACCCCGTGCGGACGGCTTCCGCAACTACCTGCGGGCCGGCGAGAAGCTGCACCCGGAGACGCTGCTGGTGGAGCGTGCCTACATGCTCGGCCTCACCGCTCCGGAGATGACGGTCCTGGTCGGCGGCTTGCGGGCGCTCGGCGGCAACGTCGGCGGCGCGAAGCACGGCGTCCTCACCGACCGGCCGGGCGTGCTGAGCAACGACTTCTTCTCCAACCTGCTGGCCCCGGGCACGCAGTGGAAGGTGTCGGAGTCGCAGGAGAACGTCTACGAGATCCGGGACCTGGCCAGCGGCGACCTCCGGTGGACCGCCACCGCCGTCGACCTGGTGTTCGGCTCGAACTCGCAGTTGCGCGCGCTGGCCGAGGTCTACGCCAGCGAGGACGCGACGGACAAGTTCGTGCGCGACTTCGTGGCTGCTTGGACGAAGGTCATGGAGCTCGACCGGTTCGACCTGTCCTGACCGCGAGCTGACCGCTCCTCGACCGAAGGGAGGGCCCCACCCGGTGGGGCCCTCCCTTCGCGTCTCCGGGCGTCCCGGCTCCTCTCGGGGCAACGCCCGGACACGCGCCGGGCACCCGGATCTCATTCCCCACGGATGAGTCGGAGTCGACCCGGCACGGGGACGATCGTCGTGTGCACGCGGACGAGCGACAGGCGATGGACCAGGTGGTGGCATCCCTGTGCCGGGCGTTCCCCGACATCTCCGACGACCGGGTCCGGGAGTGCGTGGACCGCATCCATGCGGACCTCGACGGTGCCCGGGTGCGGGCCTACCTGCCGATCCTCGTGGCACGCGAGGCGAGGGCAGAGCTGTCCGTCACCGTGGTCGACGACCGCCCTGCCGTCGTCTCCTCGGCCTAGGGGCCACTCGCCGCACAGCGCCGGAGCGGTTCCTCGGGATCGCTCACGTTCGCCCGTCCGACGGCCGATACTCGGGGCGACGACTCCCCCGGACCAGGACCGACGATGCCTTTCTGCGCCGCACCGCCCCACCGACCGCTCGCCCGCGCCCACCGGACGCTCGCCTGCCTGCTCGGGCTGGTCGCGCTCCTGGTGGTGCTGGACGGCCCGGCCGCCACCGGACGCCCGTCTGCCGACCCGACGTCGCGGACGACCGAGGCCAATCCGCTGGCCGGGCACCCCTGGGGCGTCTACCTCGGGCCGCAGGAACAGGCCTGGCAGCCGTGGGTGAACGCCACCGGGCGCCGCAAGGAGCTGCTCGCCAAGATCGCCCTGCGGCCGAAGGCGAAGTGGTTCGGCGCCTGGTCGGGAACCCCGGCCCAGATCGGGCAGAAGGTCCACACCTACATCGACAACGCCACCGGTGGCGACCCGGACGTCCTCGTGCAGATGACCGTCTTCCGGATGGTCCCCTGGGAGGCCGAGGTCGACGACCGGCTGCCCACGCGCCGCGAGCGGCGCACCTACAAGGCCTGGATCGACGCCTTCGCCGCCGCCGTCGGGGACGACACGCATGCCGCCATCGTCCTGCAGCCCGACGGGCCGCTGGCCCTCAAGGCGCCGCACGGATCGCTGCTGCCGTCGCGCCTCATCGCGTACGCCGCCGCCCGGTTCGGGCGTCTGGCGCACACCTCGACCTACATCGACGCCGGCGCCTCGGACTGGCCGGCGGGCCGGCCGGACATCGCGGCGACGATCCTCGAGCGGGCCGGGGTCCAGCACGTGCGCGGCTTCGCGCTGAACGCCACCCACTACACCTCGACCGCGGACAACATCGCCTACGGCACCCGCGTCGTGGCGGAGCTGGCGCGCCGAGGCCTGCCGGGCAAGCACTTCGTCGTCGACACCGCCGAGAACGGCCGCCCGTTCGAGTTCTCCGACTACCGCGGGTCCCACCCGAACAATGCCACCGTGTGCTCGACCCCCGAGGAGCGGCGGTGCGTGACGCTCGGGATCCCACCCACGACGCACGTGGGTGCCCGCCGCTGGGGCCTCCCGGCGCAGCAGCGCGCGCAGGCCCGCGCCCACGTCGACGGCTACCTCTGGTTCGGGCGCCCATGGCTCTACATGCAGACGGACCCCTTCTCGATGCAGCGCGCGCTCGCGATGGCTCGTACGACGCCGTACTGACGGGCGCCGCACGAGCCATCCCGTGGGAGGCCGGCGACCTACAGCGCGGCCGGGACCCGGTCCAGGAACCCGAGGACGGCCTCGATACGGCCCTCCGCGTCGGTCAGCAGGACGTCGAAGCCGATGACCACCGGCTCCGCCCCGGCCGGCCCGAGTCCCCAGCGGAACCGGGCCTGGCCGTGGTGGGCGTCGACGTCGTCGTGCAGGCTGAAGACCATCCCCGCGAACTGCGCCTGGACGGCGCCGATGGTGGCGGCGATCTGCTCGGGGCCCTGGACGTCGGCGAGCGGGTCGACGTAGCGGCCGGTCGGCGCGAACAGGCGGGTCACGACCGCCGTGCGGGCGGCCTCGTCGGTCTCGTTCCACGCGTCGATGTAGTCGCGGACCAGCTGGGTGAAGTCGGTCATGTCACTCCCTCGGTAGGTGCGGCGCCCGCTGCGCCGGTCGTGCCGAGATCGTGGCCCGACGCCGGGTGGCCGGTCGATTACCTGGGAGGTCATCGCGCCGCGCCGTCCGGTGCGATGGAATCGGGCCATGACGATCGCTCACCAGCAGCGGCCGCCGGTCGGCCACCTGCTCCGCGGCTGGCGCCAGCGCCGGCGCCTCACCCAGCTCGACCTCGCGCTCAGCTCCCAGGTGTCGGCGCGGCACCTCAGCTTCGTCGAGACCGGCCGCTCGCGGCCCACCCGCGAGATGATCCTGCACCTCTCGGAGAGCCTCGACGTCCCCCTGCGCGAGCGCAACGAGCTGCTCCTGGCGGGTGGGTTCGCACCGGCGTACCCCGAGCACCGGCTCAGCGACGCACCGATGGCGGCGGTCAGCGACGCGATCAACCGGATCCTCGACGCGCACGACCCGTACCCGGCGGTGGTGGTCGACCGGCACTGGGAGCTGGTCGCCGCCAACCGGGCCACGGGTGTCCTCCTCGACGGGGTGGCCGAGCACCTGCTCGAGCCCCCGGCGAACGTGCTGCGGCTCAGCCTGCATCCCGACGGTCTTGCTCCCCGGATCTCGAACCTCGCGGAGTGGCGCGCCCACCTCCTCGGTCGGCTCGAGCGACAGGCGCAGTCCACCGGCGACCCCACGCTGGCGGCCCTGCTGGAGGAGCTCCGCGGGCTGCCCGGGTCGGCGGACGGCAGCCGGCACCGGGACGCCCTGGTGGTGCCGTTGCGGTGCCGCGTGGGCGACGTCGAGCTGTCGCTGTTCAGCACGACCACCGTCTTCGGGACCCCGCTCGACGTCACGGTCGCCGAACTGGCGATCGAGACGTTCTACCCCACCGACGAGACCACCGCCACGGCGCTGCGTGAGCTCGCCCGGGTCCCGGCCTGACCGCGCTCAGGCGGCGTACATCTCGTCGAGCAGCGGTCGGTACGCCGCCTCCACGACCTTGCGCTTGACCTTCATGCTCGGCGTCAGCTCCCCGGCCTCGACCGACAGGTCGTGGTCGAGGATGCGGAAGTCCTTGATCGTCTCCCAGCGGTTGAGCCGGCCGTTGACCTCGTCGACGCAGCCCTGGACGTACGCGCGCACCGCGGGGCTGGTCGCGAGCTGCTGGTAGTCCTGGTCCGGCAGGCCCTGTGCCCGCCCCCACTGGGCCAGCGCCTCCGGGTCCAGGCTGATCAGCGCGGTGGCGTACTTGCGGCCGTCGCCGTGCACGAGCATCTGGCTGGCCAGCGGGCAGACGGCCTTGAACAGGATCTCGATGGACTGGGGCGCGATGTACTTGCCGCCGGAGGTCTTGAACAGGTCCTTCTTGCGGTCCGTGATCCGCAGCCGCCCGCGCTCGTCGATCTCGCCGATGTCGCCGGTGGCGAACCAGCCGTCGGCGCTGAGCACCTCCGCCGTGGCCTCGGTCAGGTGGTGGTAGCCGCGCATGATGCCGGGTCCTCGCAGGAGGACCTCACCGTCGTCGGCGGTCCTCACCTCCGTGCCGTCGATCGGGGGGCCGACCCGGCCGAACACCGGGTCCTGGGGACGGACGAGGCACGCGCCGGCGCTGCTCTCGGTCAGTCCGTACCCCTCGAGCACGAGGATCCCGGCGGCGTGGAACCAGGCGGCCACGTCCGGGGAGAGCGCCGCGCTGCCGGAGATCAGGTAGCGGATCCGGCCGCCGAGGCGGTCCCGGATCTTCGAGAGCACCAGCCGGTCGGCGACCGCGTGCTGGAGGCGTACGACGGCTCCCGGCCGCCGACCCTCGAGCCGGGCCCGGGAGACCCGGTCACCGACCCCGAAGGCCCAGGTGAAGAGGAAGCCCTTGACACCGCCCTCCTCCTCCATCGTCTGGACGATCTTGCCGTGGACCTTCTCGAAGATCCGTGGGGGCCCGGCCATGAACGTGGGCCGCACCTCGGCGAGGTTGTCCACGATCGCCTCGACCCGGCCGTCCACGGCCGTCGGGAACCCGATCTGCAGCTGCACCGCCTGCAGCATCTTGCCGAACGAGTGCGACAGCGGCAGCCAGAGGTACTGCAGGTCGTCGATCGACAGGATGTGGAGGCTCTCCGCGCCGGTGCCGATGTAGGTCCAGCACCGGTGCGGCAGCTCGACCCCCTTCGGACGGCCCGTCGTGCCGGAGGTGTAGATCAGTGTGGCCAGGTCCTCGGGACGGACCGCCGCCACCGCGTCGTCCACCGCGGTCGGGTGCTCGGCCAGGTGCCGCTCCCCCAGCGCCCGCAGGTCGTCGAGCCCGATGACCCAGTCGCCGTCCGCGGTGCCGTCGAAGGTGACCACCCGGACCAGGTCGGGCAGTCGCTCGCGCTGGCTGCGTAGCTTCTCGACCTGGCTGTCGTCCTCGGCGAAGACGATCCGGGAGCCGCTGTCGGCCAGGATGAAGCCGACGTCCTCGGCGCCCGTCGTCGGGTAGACCGTCGTGGTGGCCGCGCCCGCACACGTGACGGCGAGGTCGGCGTACAACCACTCGACCCGGGTACTGCTCGCGATCGCCACCCGCTCCTCGCGCCCGATGCCCAGCGCCAGCAGCCCCGCGGCCAGGGTCCGCACCGTCTCGCCCGTCTGGGCCCACGTGACCGACTCCCAACCCCGCGCCGTGGGATAGCGGTAGGCCTCGGCGTCCGGCGTCGCCGCGACCCGGTCGTAGAACAACCGGGCCACCGATGCTGCCCCGGCGGGCGAGGTCGTGCTGGTCTGGTCCTGGGTCTGCTGGCCCACGGCTGTCCGTCCCTTCGCGTTGACCCCCGCTGCTCCTCCAGCCTCGGCGCGGGGCGTGGGGGCGCCTAGGGGACTTGGTCCCGGGGGCCGTCCCGAGCGGTGTCTACCCTTCTCGGCATCGACGCCGGCGACCGACCGGCGCGGACACCGTGGAGGAAGCCTTGCCCGACGTCATCGTGTGCGGCCCCACGTCCTGGAACCACGTCGTGTGGCTCGACGCGCTGCCCCGCCCCGTCCCGCACATGGAGTTCGCCCGGGACGACCGGCTGACCCTCGGCGGGACATCGGCGGGGAAGGCGCTGCACCTCACCGAGCTGGGGCGTACGACGGTCCTGCACACCGTCGTGGGCACCGACCCGGTGGCCGACACGATCCTCGAGTCGCTCGCCGCAGCTGGGGTCGCGGTCTCGGCCGAGGTGGTCGAGGGCCCCAGCGAGCGCCACCTGAACCTGATGGGGCCGGGTGGCGAACGCGTCTCGCTCTACCTGGACGTCCCCGCCACGGTGCCGGCTCCCGCCCCGGCCGCCCTGCGGGGGGCACTGCCCGGGGCGCAGGCCCTGGTGGTCGACCTCTCCTCCCGCTCGCGGGACCTGGTCGAGGAGCTCCGCGGGAGCGAAGTCCCGCTGTGGACCGACCTGCACGACTACGACGGCGTCACGGAGTTCCACCAGCCGTTCCGGGACGCGGCGTCCTACGTGTTCATGAACGCCGACAAGCTGCCCGACCCGCTCGTCCTCCTGCGGAGCCTGGTCGAGCAGCGCGCCGAGGTCGCCGTGTGCACGCTCGGCGCCGAGGGCGCGATCGCCGTCGACCGGGACCGGGCCGTCCACCGGATCGCCGCCGCGCCGGTGGCCGAGGTCGTCGACACCAACGGGGCCGGCGACGCGTTCATGGCCGGGTTCCTGCACGCGACCCTGGACGGTGCCGGGCCCGGGGCAGCGCTGTCGGCGGGTGCCGCCCAGGCCGCCCGGGCGCTGACGACCGTCCACCTGAGCCCGCTCCTCGACGGGGCCTAGTCAACCGAGCCGTTCGGCTGCACCCTCGGCCTCGTGCTCCGGGAGTCGGTCCGGCTCCCCAACGAGCCTGCCGCGCAGGGCCTCGACCTCGTGGCGAACCCTGGCCAGCGCCGCCACCCCGCCGGGCGAGGTGCCCGCCACCTCCGACTCGAGGTCGCGCAAGGCCTCCTCCAGGCGGGCCAGGCGGTCCCTCACGTCGGCGTCGCGCGCCGGGTCGGGCGCAGAGCGGTCCCGGAGCAGGGCGGCCTGCTCCGCCTGCACGCGCCCGGCCACCCACAGGTCCACGAAGACCTGGACCTTCGCGCGCAGGATCCAGGGGTCGAACGGCTTGGAGAGGTAGTCGGCACCTCCCGCCACATAGCCGCGGTAGGAGCTGCTCAGGTCCTTGTCGACGGCCGTCAGGAAGATGATCGGGACGTCCTTGGTGCGGGTCCGGCGCTTGATCCGGGTCGCCGTCTCGAAGCCGTCCATGCCCGGCATCTGGGCGTCGAGCAGGATGAGCGCGAACTCGTCCCTGAGCAGGGCGCGCAGCGCCTCGTCCCCCGAGCTCGCGCGCACCAGGTCGAGGTCCAGCGACCCGAGGATCGCCTCCAGCGCCAGCAGGTTCTCGGGGCGGTCGTCGACCATGAGGATCTTTGCGCGCCCGGACGCGCTCACGACAGCCACGACCGGATGACCGACAGCAGCTGCTCCACGTCCACCGGTTTCGTGACGTAGTCCGACGCGCCCGCGGTCAGGCTGTTGTCCCGGTCGCCGGGCATGGCCTTGGCGGTCAGCGCGATCACCGGCAGGTCCCGGAACGTGGGCATCTTCCGGATCTCGCGCATGGCGGTGTAGCCGTCCATCCCCGGCATCATCACGTCCATCAGGACGAGGTCGATGTCAGGCTCCTGCCGGAGCATCCCCAGGCCCTCCTCGCCGTTGCCCGCGTAGAGCACGTCGATGCCGTGCTGCTCGAGGGCACTGGTCAGGGCGAACACGTTGCGCACGTCGTCGTCCACGATGAGGATCCGGCGGCCCGCGAGCGCCTGCTCCCGCTCGGAGTCCCTCTCGACTCCCGGGTCCTCCCCGGTCAGGCTCGCGACGTCGGAGCGGTGCAGGAAGAGGGCGGTGCTCCGGACCAGGTCCTCGTCGGTCTCGGGGCGCGCGAGGGTGAGCCGCTCGGCGTACTTCCCGAGGCGGGCCTCGTCGCGCGGGGAGAGGTCCTGGCCACCGGTGACGACCACAGGGGTGTGCAGCAGCTGCTTGCGCGACCGCACGCGTCGGAGCACCTCGAACCCGCCGCCGCCCGGCAGCCCCAGGTCCACGAGCACGCAGTCGAAGGGGGCTCCTCCGAACGCTGTCACGGCCTCCTCGGGCGTGCCGACGATCTCGACCTCGATCCCGCCCGAGGACTCGAAGCGCTCCGCCACGGCCGCACCCGGGCTGCCCGCGTCGTCGGTGACGACGAGGAGACGGCGCTTGGTCCGGTCCAGGAAGCCCTCGAGGTGCTCCAGCGCGGCGTCGACCTTGGCCCGCGTGAACGGCACCTCGATCACGTCCAGCGACCCCGCCTGCCAGGCCTGGTGGGTGGTCTCGGCGGCCGCGGACATGTGCGCCGCGATCATCGGGACGTCGCGAGTGCGGTCGAGGCGCTTGAGCAGGTGGTGCAGCGAGGTCCCGTCGTGGGACGACATGTCCATGCCCACCACCATGCCGTCGGGCTGCCGCTGCTCCGCGACGGCCAGCGCCCGGTCGGCGTAGGCGGTCGCGAGGACCTTGAAGCCGTGGCTGCGTCCCACCTCGACCGCGGCCCGGCACAGGTCGGGGTCGGAGAGGGCGACGAGCAGGACGCGGTCCCCCGGCAGTACGTCGCCCTCGTCGTCCTCGACGTGCTCCTGCAGCCGGTCACCGACGACGGGCTGGGCAGTCGGCGTGGGTGTCGTCGTGGCGAGCGGGGCCGTCGGCCCGGCCGGGCGCCCGCCGACGTACTGGACGGGCAGGTACAGCGTGAACTTGCTGCCGCGGTCCGGCTCGCTCTCGACATGGATCTCGCCGCCGATCAGGCGGGCGATCTCGCGGCTGATCGACAGTCCCAGGCCGGTGCCGCCGAACTTGCGGCTGATGGTGCCGTCGGCCTGCTGGAAGGCCTCGAAGATCGTGCGCAGCTGCTCGGGTGGGATGCCGATGCCGGTGTCGGTGACGTCGAACGCGAGCACGCTGTCGGCGACGGTCAGCGCGGGGGTCGTGAAGTTCTTCTCGGTGCTGCGCCGGATGGCCAGCGTGACCTCGCCGTACGACGTGAACTTCACGGCGTTCGAGAGCAGGTTGCGCAGCACCTGCTGCAGCCGGTGCTGGTCCGAGACCAGTGTCGGCGGCACGTCCTCGGAGACCCACACCGAGAACCGGAGGTCCTTCTCCGCGGTGAGCGGCCGGAAGGTCGCCTCGACGTACTCCACGATCCCGGAGACGGCCACCGTCGCCGGGTGCACGTCCATCTTGCCGGCCTCGACCTTGGACAGGTCGAGGATGTCGTTGATCAGCTGCAGGAGGTCGGTGCCGGCGCTGTGGATGGTCTGGGCGAACTCCACCTGGCGGCCGTTGAGGTTCTGGTCGGGGTCGTCGGCGAGCAGCTTGGCGAGGATCAGCAACGAGTTGAGCGGCGTGCGCAGCTCGTGGGACATGTTGGCGAGGAACTCCGACTTGTAGCGCGACGAGAGCGCGAGCTGCTCGGCCCGGTCCTCCAGCGCCCGGCGGGCGTCCTCGATCTCGAGGTTCTTGATCTCGATGGCCCGGTTCTGCTGGGCGAGCAGGCTCGCCTTCTCCTCCAGCTCGGCGTTGCTCTGCTGCAGCTCGCGCTGCTGGGTCTGCAGCTCCCCCGACTTGTTCTGCAGCTCGGCCGCGAGCCGTTGCGACTCCACGAGCAGCGCCTGCGTGCGCGAGCTGGCGATGATGGCGTTCAGCGAGACGCCGATGATCTCCATCAGCTGCTCGAGGAACTGCAGGTGCACCACGCTGAAGGACCGGAACGACGCCAGCTCCATGACGCCGAGGACCTGCTCCTCGAACACCACCGGCAGGATCACGATGGTCAGGGGCGAGCCCTCCCCCAGCCCCGACGCGATCCTCAGGTAGTCGGCCGGCACGTCGGTGACGAGGATGCGCTCGCGACCGTCGGCGGCCTGGCCGACCAGCCCCTCGCCGAAGGCGAACGCGTCGGGCACGCCCGCGAGCGGTCGGTGGCCGTACGACGCGATCCGGCGCAGCATCCGGCCGCCGTCGGGGCCGGTCTCGCCGAGGAAGAAGGTCCCCGCCGTCGCGCCGACCAGCGGGGTCAGCTCGCTGACGATCAGCCGGGTGACGTCGAGCAGGTCCCGCCCGCCCTGCATGTGCCCGGTGAACGTCGCCAGGTTGGTCTTCAGCCAGTCCTGCTCCTGGTTGGCCCGGGTGGTCTCCCGCAGGTTGTCGATCATCTGGTTGAGGTTGTCCTTGAGCTCCGCGACCTCGCCCTGCGCCTCGACCGTGATCTGTTGGCTCAGGTCGCCCTGGGTCACGGCGGTGGAGACCTCCGCGATCGCGCGCAGCTGGGTGGTCAGCGTGCCGGCCAGCTGGTTGACGTTCTCGGTCAGCTTGCGCCAGGTGCCGGAGACGTCGGCGACCTCGGCCTGGCCACCGAGCTTCCCGTCGGTGCCGACCTCGCGGGCCACGCGGGTCACCTCGTCGGCGAACGACGAGAGCTGGTCGACCATCCGGTTCACGGTGGTCTTCAGCTCGAGGATCTCGCCGCGGGCGTCGACGTACGTCTTCTGGGTCAGGTCGCCGTGCGCCACGGCGGTGGTGACGAGGGCGATGCTGCGCACCTGGCTGGTGAGGTTGCCGGCCATCGAGTTCACCGAGTCGGTGAGGTCCTTCCAGGTGCCGGCCACGCCGCGCACCTGCGCCTGCCCGCCGAGGATGCCCTCCGTGCCGACCTCGCGGGCCACGCGGGTGACCTCGTCGGCGAAGGCACGCAGGGTGTCGACCATCGCGTTGATGGTGCTCGCCAGCGCCGCCACCTCGCCGCGGGCGTCGATCGAGATCTTCTGGCTGAGGTCGCCGCGGGCGACCGCGGTGGACACGGTGGCGATGTTGCGCACCTGGTTGGTGAGGTTCGAGGCCATGGAGTTCACCGAGTCGGTGAGGTCGCGCCACGTGCCGGCCACGCCCGGCACCCTGGCCTGGCCACCGAGCATCCCCTCGGTGCCGACCTCGCGGGCGACGCGGGTGACCTCGTCGGCGAACGAGGAGAGCTGGTCGACCATCGTGTTGACGGTGCTCTTGAGCTCGAGGATCTCCCCGCGGGCGTCGACGGTGATCTTGCTGGTCAGGTCGCCCTGCGCGACCGCGGTGGTGACCTCGGCGATGTTGCGGACCTGCGAGGTGAGGTTGGCCGCCATCATGTTGACGTTCTCGGTGAGGTCCTTCCAGGTCCCCGAGACGTCGTGCACGTCGGCCTGGCCACCGAGCCGGCCCTCGGTGCCGACCTCGCGGGCGACGCGGGTGACCTCGTCGGCGAACGACGAGAGCTGGTCGACCATCGTGTTGACGGTGTCCTTGAGCTCGAGGATCTCCCCGCGGGCCTCGACGGTGATGGTGCGCGTCAGGTCACCGCGGGCCACCGCGGTGGTGACCTCCGCGATGTTGCGCACCTGGGCGGTGAGGGTGCCCGCCATGAAGTTCACCGAGTCGGTCAGGTCGCGCCACGTCCCGGAGACACCGGGCACGGCCGCCTGCCCACCCAGCCGGCCCTCCCCGCCCACCTCACGCGCGACGCGGGTGACCTCGTCGGCGAACGACGAGAGCTGGTCGACCATCGTGTTGACGGTGTTCTTCAGCTCGGCCAGCTCGCCACGGACGTCGACGGTGATCTTCTGGCTGAGGTCGCCGCGAGCGACCGCCGTGGTCACCTGGGCGATGTTGCGCACCTGGTTGGTGAGGTTGGACGCCATGGAGTTCACGGAGTCGGTGAGGTCCTTCCAGGTCCCGGCGACCCCCGGCACGTCGGCCTGGCCGCCGAGGATGCCCTCGCTGCCGACCTCGCGGGCGACCCGCGTGACCTGGTCGGCGAACGACGACAGCTGGTCGACCATCACGTTGACGGTGCTCTTGAGCTGGGCGAGCTCGCCCTTGACGTCCACGGTGATCTTCTGGCTGAGGTCGCCGCGGGCCACCGCCGTGGTCACCTGCGCGATGTCGCGCACCTGGGCGGTCAGGTTGTCGGCCATGTAGTTGACCGACTCGGTGAGGTCCTTCCAGCGGCCGGCCACGCCCGGCACGTCGGCCTGGCCACCGAGGATGCCCTCGGTCCCGACCTCGCGGGCCACGCGGGTCACCTCGTCGGCGAAGGTCTGCAGGGTCGCGGTCATCGAGTTCAGGGTCTCGGCCAGCTCGGCGACCTCGCCCCGGGCGCTCACCGTGATCTGCTGGCTCAGGTCGCCGCGGGCGACCGCCTGCGCGACCGAGGAGATGCCGCGGACCTGGCTGGTCAGGTTCGACGCCATCAGGTTCACCGAGTCGGTGAGGTCCTTCCAGGTGCCCGAGACGCCTCGCACGTCGGCCTGGCCTCCCAGCCGGCCCTCGGTGCCGACCTCGCGCGCGACGCGGGTGACCTCGGAGGCGAACGACGACAGCTGGTCGACCATCCGGTCCACGGTGTCCTTGAGCTGTGCCATCTCGCCGGACACCTCGACGGTGACGGTGTGGGACAGGTCGCCGTCGGCCACTGCGGTCGTCACGAGGGCGATGTCGCGCACCTGCGCCGTCAGCCGCGACGACATCGTGTTCACCGCGTCGATCAGGTCCCTCCAGCTGCCGTCGGCGTCGCGGACGCGGGCCTGGCCGCCCAGCTTGCCCTCGGTGCCGACCTCCCGCGTCACCCTGGTGATCTCGTCGGCGATCGACGAGAGCCGGTCCACGAGGCCGTTCACGCTGCGCGCGACCCGGAGCGGCTCGCCGCGCAGCGACTGCCCGTCCAGCCGCAGGTCCATCCGCTGCGTCAGGTCGCCGTCGGACATGGCCGCGACGACGCGGGCGAACTCGCCGGTGGGTCGGACCAGGTCGGTCACCAGGCTGTTGGCGGCGTCGACACACCTGGTCCAGCCGCCCTCGCCGAGTCCGGGCTGGAGACGCTCGCTGTGTCGCCCTTCCCGGCCGGCGACGCGCTGCACCCGGGTCAGCTCCGAGAGGATGTGCTGCTGCCGGTCGGCGATGTCGTTGTAGGCGATCGCCAGCTCCGTCAGGAGCCCCTCTCCGGAGACCGGCAGCCGCTTGCGGAAGTTGCCGTCACGCATCGCGTTCAGCGCGGCGAGGAGCCTCCTGAGCTGGGCGGCGTCCATGTCCCCGTCGGCCTCGGGGCGCGGCCGGGCCTCGCGCCGATCCGTCTTCTTGGTCGTGCTCGTGGGCATCCGGATCTCCTCGGTCGCCAGTCGACCTGAGTCTGTCACCATGAGGGGACTCCGCCAACGTCCCCCGAGGCGACCATGACCTCATTCCCGGTGCGCGCGCAGCAGTCCTTCGTCGCGGACGCGTCCTCCGTGGCCGACGCGCGCCGTTTCACCCGGCGGACCCTCGAGGAGTGGGGCGAGGACGACCTCGCCGACACCGCGGCACTCATCGTGAGCGAGCTGGTCACGAACGCGGTGGTCCATACCGGGACCACCGCCCGGCTGACCCTCGGGCTTCGGGGCCGGAACCTCCGCATCGACGTCGAGGACCAGCATCCGGGCCACCAGCTCCCGGTCGTCCCGGGCCGGCCCCCGGACACCTCCGAGCACGGGCGGGGTCTCGTGATCACGACCAGCCTCTCCACCGCATGGGGCGTGGAGTACACCCGCACCGGCAAGCGGGTGTGGGTGGTCTGCGGGCACGAGCCAGGCGCCGCCGGCGGCGACACCGCCGTCGGAGCCTCCGGTCCGGCCCGGCGCACCCACGTCGCCGTCGTCGAGCTCTCCGGCTCCGGTGTCGTGACCGCGTGGAACGACGATGCGACGGCCCTCCTCGGCTGGCGGTCCGACGAGGTCGTCGGGCGTCGGTACGCCGACCTGCTGGACCGGGGCGACGGCTGGCGGCCTCCGCAGGACCGGAGCGCTCCGGCCGGCGACCACGGCTGGCAGGGCAGCTACGCCGTGGCCTGCCGCGACGGGAGCAGCGAGACGGTGTTCGCGTCGCACGCCCGGGTCGCGGACGGCAAGGAGACCATCGTGCTCATGGTCGCCGAGGCGCAGCGCGCCCTGCTCGAGCACCCCGCCCCGGTTGCCCGGCAGGTCTCCGCCGACGCCGGCTCGCCGGCGTCCGCTTCCGCTTCCGCCTCCTTCGGCCTGCGACCCGACGCCCTGGTCCGGCTGGGCGTCGAGGACTACCTCACCCTGGCCGCCGAGCGGGTCCGCGACCCCGTCGCGGCGGACGCGACGTACGTCCTCCTGGCGCACGACTTCGACGACGAGCTCGAGGTCGTCGCCGTGAGCGGGCTCCCCGAGCGGCTGCTGGGCACCCGGCTGCCGCGCGGGGCGGCGGGCACTCCCGACGCCCGCAGCACGGCGCTGCCGGTCGTGGTGCCCGACCTCGCCGAGCACGACGTGCCGCTGCTGGACGGGACCGGGCTGCGGTCCCTGGTGGTCGTGCCCCTCACGGTCGAGGGCAAGCTGGTCGGCGCCCTGGGGGCGGCGTCGACCTCGGTGCGCGGGTTCGACGACGTCGCGTCCGCCCGGCTGCAACGCTTCGCCGACTCCATCGCCCTCACGGCCGACCGCGGCCGGCTCCAGGCCTCCGAGCGCGAGCGGCGGGGCTGGCTCAGCTTCATCGCCGAGGCCGGTGACCTGCTGGCAGGGTCGCTGGACCAGGACATGACCATGGCCATCACGGGTCAGGTGGTGGTGCCGCGGATCGGTCGCTGGTGCGCCATCCACCTCGCCGACGAGCGGGGGAAGCTGGGTCTCCAGCAGGTCTGGCACGAGGACGAGACGCAGGTCGACGACCTGTGGACGGCGCTCGAGGCGATCCCGGTGGACGACCTCGCGGACGGGTCGACCCCGGTGGTCGGCTACTCCCCCACGAGCATCCCGCTGGTGGCGCGGGGGAAGCGCATCGGCCAGCTCACCGTGGGGCGTGCCCACGGGGACCAGCTGCGCGGCGAGCTCCTGCTGGTCGCGGAGTCCGTCGCGAGACGGGCTGCCCTGGCCATCGACAACGCCCGCGCGCACGGTGCGCTCCAGGCGGCCGGTCGAGCGCTGCAGGAGAGCCTGCTGCCACCGTCGGTTCCGACGGTCCCCGGACTGGACGTCGGCGTCGTCTACGAGCCCGCAGGCGAGGGCGCCGCAGCCGGCGGGGACTTCTACGACCTCTTCCCCACCGGGAACGGGTCGTGGTGCTTCGTGGTGGGCGACGTCTGCGGGACGGGCGCCGAGGCCGCTGCCGTGACCGGGCTCGCGCGACACACCATCCAGGCCCTGGTGCGCGCGGGCCTGCCGCCGGCCGCGACCCTCGAGCGGCTCAACACCGCGATCCTCGAGGAAGGGACGCGGTCCAGGTTCATGACGCTGGTGTGCGGGATCCTGCGCCCCGACGGCGTGCAGGTGCAGCTGGAGCTGGTCAACGCCGGCCACCCCCCGCCGTACCACGTCTCGGCGAACGGCACCGTCGGCGAGCTCGGCGCCGCGCAGACGCTGCTCGGCGTCGTCGACCACGTCGCCTACGTCGCCGAGACCCACATCCTGCACCGGGGGGACCTGCTGGTGACCGTCACGGACGGCGTGCTCGAGCGGCGGGACGGCAACCGCATGCTGGGCGAGGACTCCTTCGACGTCGAGCTGGCGGGCGCGGTGCACCTGCCGGCCCAGGCCGTGGCCGACCGGGTGCGGCGGCTCGTGGCCGAGTTCAGCGACGAGCCGCAGCACGACGACATGGCCGTCCTGGCGATCCGGGTCCGCCCGCCGGTTCCGACGGGCGGACCGGAGCCGCGCTGACGCTCAGAGCGCCTTGAGCATCTCCTCGGCCAGCGGAGCCGACGACGCGGGGTTCTGCCCGGTGTAGAGGTTGCGGTCGACCTCGATGTGAGGAGCCCAGGGCTCGCCCTCCTCGAAGTCGGTGCCGAGCTCCACCAGGCGGTCCTGGAGCAGCCACTTCGCCTTGTCGGCGAGACCGGCCTGGGTCTCCTCGGCGTTGGTGAAGCCGGTGAGCCGGTAGCCGGCGAACGGCGAGCCGCCGGCGTCGGAGCCGGTGGCGAGCAGCGCGGCGGGCGCGTGGCACACGATCCCGAGCGGCTTGCCGGACGCCAGCGTGGCGCCCAGCAGCGCACCGGACGTCGGGTCGACCGCCAGGTCCTCCATGGGGCCGTGGCCGCCGGGGTAGAACACGGCCGCGTAGTCGTCGAGGTCGACGTCCCCGAGCGCGAGCGGCTCCCGGAGCTGGTCGATCTTCTCCAGCTCGGTGCGGATGGCGTCGGCGTTCTCCTGGCCACCGTTCGCGTCCGCAGCGAGGCTGCCCTGGTCGACGACGGGGACCACGCCACCGGGGGTGGCCACGACGACCTCGTGACCGGCCTGCGTGAACGCGCGGTACGGCGCGACGAGCTCCTCCGCCCAGAAGCCGGTGGGGTGCTGGGACCCGTCGGCGAGGGTCCAGTGCTGCGCTCCGGTGACGACGAACAGGATCTTGCTCACGGCGTTCTCCTCCAGGGTCGGGTTGCCTACCCCGGGTCAGCCCCGGAGTGCCGCGAATCATTCCCCGCACGTCTCCCGTGGGACGCGCGTCACCCGGTCCTCAGGAGGCGAGCCGGTTCCGGCTGTCGAGCAGCGCCTGGCGCAGGTCCCTGACCGCCTTCTCGAGGCCCTCGCGCAGGGTGCCGCCGATGCTCGTGGCCGTCGAGGTGGCCCCCTCGAGCTGGTTGCGCACCTCCGCCCAGCGGCTGCGCACCTGCTGCATCAGGGACTCCACCCTGTCGTTGGCCTCCATGGAGGCCAGGTGCAGCTGGACCTCGAGGTCCTCCACCCTGGCCTGCCACTGGTCGAGCTGTGCCTGGGCGAGCTGGTGGTGGAGCTCGCTCTGCCTGGTCCGCAGCTCCTCGATCTGGCCCTCGAGTCGTGCGATGCGCTCTTCACTGGTCATGTCCCCCACCGTTCCAGCAGTGCTGACGATCGGGAGGGGCCGTCGGTCCCCCCGGGAGGGGCCGTTCGCTCACCGTGCGCCGCGGTGCGGCTCCCGACGGCCGAGGACGCGCTCCCGCTCGGGGTGGCTGCTCACGTGGTGGTCGAGGAAGTGCTCGACCTCGATCCGGTCCACACGTCCCCGGGCGAGTGCGGTCGCGGCGACTCTGGCGTTCTCGCGCGCGGCGTCCTGGCCGGCGAGGCGCTCTGCGGCTGCGGTCGCCCAGCGGACGAGTCGGGGCTCCATCGGTTCCTCCCACACGATGACCATGCGCGCCCGGTCGGGAGCACCCGGTCCACTCAACCCGGCGGGGGGCACCGTCAAAAGGGACCAAGGTCCCGAAGAGCCACCCGCTCGGCCGACCGCGGGGTGGTCAGGTCTGGGGAGACAGCTCGTCCTCGGTCAGGGCGAGGTCGGCGGCGATCTCCGGCCGCGCCGGGTGCATGGGGGTGATCTCCACGGGGCACCGCGACTCCCGGATCAGGGCCCGCGTCGTGGACCCGAGCGGGAGGCCCACCGGCATGCCGTGCCCCCGGCGACCGAGCACCAGCAGGTCGGCGCCCTCGGTGGCTCCCAGCAGGGCCGCGGCGGGGTCCTGGTGGCGCACGTCGTGGTCGACGTCGACGTCCGGGTAGGCGGCTCGGAGCTGGGAGGTCGCCTCCCGCAGCCGCTCGCCGAGCGAGGCTGTCCACTCGTCGGCCTCGCGCGCGCTGACGATGGCCTCGTCGTACGGCCGCTGCAGCTTCCAGGTGTGCAGCACGCGCAGCCGGGCGCCCCGGGTGCTGGCGGCCACGAACGCGTGGGAGAGGACCTCGTGCGCGTGCCGAGGGTCCTCGACGCCGACGACCACCTGGCCCCGGTCGCCCGCCTGCCACACCATCGGGATGCAGACGACCGGGCAGTGGGCCCAGGTGGCCACGCCCGTGGTGGTGGAGGCGGTGAAGACCCTGCCGAGCAGGGTGCGGTCGCGGTGGCCGAGGACCACCATCCGCGCGTTCTCGCTCTCCTTCACGAGCACGTGCACCCGACGTCCGGTGCGGGTGACCTTCTCGAGCGGGATCATGCCGTCCCAGGCGGACCGCGCGGCGGTCTCGGCCTCCCGCATGATCTTGCGTGCCACCTCGTCGTAGATCTCGAAGCCGGCCAGCGGCACGATGGAGGCGGTCGCGGCGAGCTCGGGCAGCACGTGGACGAGACGTACGCCGCATCCCGCGCGCCTGGCCTCGCCCATGGCGAACTGGACGGCGTGCAACCCCTGCTGCGTCCCGTCCACACCCACGACGATCGGAGCCGTCAGCTCAACGTCCATCGAAAACCTTCCGCTCGGGTCCTGGCAGCCCCGCGATCACGACACGTCGAGCCTCGTCGCGGCCCGACATGGGGCACAGGGTCCCCGGTCACGCCGGCCCGGGTCTTCTGTCTCACTGCTGACCCAGCAGGTCCTCGAAGACCTGCACCCACTGCACCAGGTGGCGGTCCCCGAGGAAGTAGTCGCGCACCCGCTCGTGCGCGGCAGCGCCCAGGCGGGCAGCCCGCTGAGGGTCCTCGAGCAGGCCGGCGACCGCCGAGGCGAGGGCCTCGAGGTCCGCCGGGTTGCCCAGCAGCAGGCCGCTCACGCCGTCCTCGACCTGGTCGGCGATGCCGCCCACCGCCGAGGCGACGACGGCCCGCGACTTCCACATCGGCTCGGTCACCGTGAGGCCGAACCCCTCGGCCAGGCTCTTCTGCACCACCACGGCGGCGTGCCGCTGGAGGGCGTTGACCAGGTGGGCGTTCTCGTCGACGTCGTCCATGGGCAGGCAGGCCAGGTGCACGCGGGCGCGGGCGGCGGCCGACAGCTGGTCACGCATCGACCGGCAGGTGGCGAGGACCGAGGCCCCCTCCGGGTCGTCGGCCACACCGCGGACCTCGGGACCGGCGAGCACCAGGTGTGCGTCGGTCGGCAGCCGGTCGAGGTGCCGGGTGAAACCGGTGAGCACGCCCTGCATGTCCTTGAGCCGGTCCCAACGGCTCACCTGCAGCACGATCCGGGCGTTCCGTGGCACAGGGTCGTCCCCCAGGAGCAGGTCGTGGTGCTCGCGCACGCTGCCCGCGACGCCCTCGCGCCGCCCGAAGACGAGACTGCCGGCGTCGGCGGGCAGGTCGACCAGCCCGGCCTGGCGCAGGGCAGCAGCGACCTCGACGGGCTCCATGGCCGCGTTCTTGGTGCTGAACGGGTCGATGGACGGGGCGATCACGTGCACGCGGGTCGGGTCCAGCCACGACGGGACGTACTGCGGGCGGGTGTAGACGAACGCGTCCGCGCTCTCGATCATCGGGCGCAGGAAGGACCAGCCGCTCTCGGTCTCGCGGGTGACCAGGCCCGAACCGATGTGGCAGCGCCAGGCCACCCGGGCGCCCGCCTCCCGCAGCGGGGCGACGAGGCCGGCGGTCTGGGGGTCGTGGAGGAGCACGACGTCGCCCGGACGCACCAGGGTCAGTGCCACGGCCGCGTTCGCCCGGCTCACCTCCAGGAAGTGGGCGAGCTGCTGAGGGCCGAGGACGCCACCGTCGCCGGGCGAGCCGTGCAGCAGGTTGTGCAACCGCTTGGTGATCTGGAAGAAGTCGGGGTCGCCGGCCAGGACCAGCCACCGGGTGTCGACGCCGGCCCCGCGACCGTAGGCGAGCAGCACCTGGAGCATCTCGGCGACGCCGCCGCCCCGGGCGGTGGAGTTGAAGTTCCACACGGTGCGCCCCGCCAGCAGGCCACGCGCGCGCTCGGCGGTCTTCTCCAGCAGCCGGACTCGGTCCGGGGGCAGCAGCGCCTCGAGGCGCTGCAGCGGAGCGGCGTCGATCCGGACCTCCTGCACGACCCGAGCCTCCCCCGCGCCCCGTCCGTCCGCGAGGTTCGAAGGTCACCGCGTGCCGGGACCATGGGGGCCTGCGCGACTCACCCGGCGCGGGGGATGACACCCCGCGACCGGCGGGCGAGGGTCGTGGCCATGAGCGATCAGGCGGACCGTCACCTCACCGTGGACGAGCGCACGGCACAGGGGCGTGCGGCACGCGAGATCCACCCACCTGCCCGCCAGGCCGAGCTCACGCTCGCCGTGGACCGGCCCGCGGTGGCCGCGCTGCTGCAGGAGCAGGCCCAGACCCGGTTGCCCGAGCTGGTGCCGTTGCGGCACGCGCGGATGGCCGACACCCCGTTCACCTTCTTCCGGGGCTCGGCGCGCGCGATGGCGCTCGACCTCGCGGCCTCACCCACGAGCGGGCTGCGGGTGCAGCTGTGCGGGGACGCGCACCTGTCCAACTTCGGGCTGTTCGGCTCCCCCGAGCGTCGGCTGCTCCTCGACGTCAACGACTTCGACGAGACCCTGCCCGGTCCGTGGGAGTGGGACGTCAAGCGGCTCGCGGCAAGCCTGGCCGTGGCCGGCCGGGGCAACGACTTCAGCGCGTCGAAGCGGCGCAAGATCGTCGTGGCCGCCGTACGTCGGTACCGGGACGCGATGGAGCGGTTCGCGCACAGCCGGACCCTCGACATCTGGTACTCGCGACTGGAGGTCGAGGCGCTCCGCGACCTCATCTCCGACCAGATGAGCGGCAAGCAGCGCAAGAACCTCGACGCCGCCATGGCCAAGGCGCGCGCCAGCGACAGCCTCAAGGCCTTCTCCAAGCTCGCCGAGAACGTCGACGGCACGATGCGGATCCGCAGCGATCCCCCGGTGGTCGTCCCCGTGCGCGAGCTGCTGCCCGACCTGGACCGGGCCGACTTCGAGTCGTGGATGCGGGTCCTGCTGACGGAGTACGCCGCCAGCCTGCCCCGGGAGCGTCGGCGCCTGCTGGACCGTTTCGAGTCGGTCGACCTGGCCCGCAAGGTGGTCGGGGTCGGCAGCGTCGGCACCCGGTGCTGGATCGTCCTGCTCCGGGGCCGGGACGACCGCGACCCGCTCTTCCTGCAGGTCAAGGAGGCACAGCCCTCCGTGCTCGCCGACGTGGTGCCGGCCGACATGGTCGAGCCGGACGCCCCGGACAACCAGGGCGAGCGGGTGGTCACCGGGCAGCGGCTGATGCAGGCCTCCAGCGACATCTTCCTGGGGTGGCAGCGGGTGCGCGGCATCGACGGGCAGCAGCGCGACTTCTACGTCCGGCAGCTGCGCGACATGAAGGGCTCCGCGGTCGTGGAGCAGATGCCGCCGTCCGGCATGCGGATGTACGGCGAGGTGTGCGGCTGGACCCTGGCCCGCGCCCACGCCCGGTCGGGCGACCCGGTCGCGATCTCGGCGTACCTCGGCGACGACGACACCGTGCCGGAGGCGATGGCGGAGTTCGCGGAGGCCTACGCCGACCTGACCGAGCGGGACCACGCGGCGATGGTCGAGGCGCTCCGGACGGGGACGCTGGAGGCACTGCAACCCGCCTGAGGAACACCTCAGGGGCGCGCCTCCAGCGAGGCGCGGGCGACATCGTCGAGGAACCGCGTCACGAGCCGCAGCTCGTCGTCGGTGTAGTTCGCCATCACGGCCTCGGTCGCGGCACCGAGCCGGCCGAAGATGTCGCGGCCCGCCCGGCGTGCGGAGTCGGTGATCTCGATGACCACCGAGCGACGGTCCTCGGGGTGCGGGATCCTCCGGACGTGGCCGACGCGCTCGAGCCGGTCGAGCATCGCCGACGTCGCGGACGTGCTCAGGTTGATGGCCCGGCCGATCTCACGCGGGGTGACCGGCTCCCCTCGGGCCGTCCTGTCCATGACGACGGCGAGGGCGGAGAGGTCCGTGCGGTGCATCTCGTGGGCGTGCCGCATCGACTCGACGTAGGTGTCGACCGCGCCCGAGTAGGTCCGCAGGGCCCGCACGACCGCAGCGGCGACGGCTGGGTCGGGCCCGGGCTTGCTGTTCACAGCCGTATCCTACTATTCCTGTCATGGGAATACTCGAGGACAGGAACAACTCGCGGGGCAGCGTCGACACGCTCCCGCCCCGGGACGCCCTCCACCGTCGTGGCCCGCTCGACCGGCTGGTCGGGGTCGCCGGACGCTGGTTGGTGATCCTGACCGCCGTGGTGGCGGCCGGACTGCTGATCGGGATGGGCCCGGAACCCGTCAAGGCGGACGGCCCGACCGCAGGTCTCCCGGACGGCGTCGACTCCACCGAGGTGGCCCGGCTGCAGGAGCAGCTGCCCTCCAGCGGCGTGGCGCCGGCGATCGTGGTCTTCGACCGGGGCGGTGAGGAGCTCGGCCGCGACGACCTGGCCGCGATCCGCCAGCTCTCGCCCCGGCTGCAGGAGGTGGGCGCCGAGCCCGACCAGGACCTGGTCGTGGCACCCTCGCCCGACCGGACCGCGGCGATCGCCCTCGTCCCGCTCTCGACCTCGCTGTCCGACGCCGACCTGCGGGCTGCGGTGGAGGACCTGCGCGGCATCGTCGGCACCGGGCTCCCGGACGGGCTGCGCGCCCAGGTGACGGGCGGGCCGGCCTACCAGGTCGACCTCGCCGCGGTCTTCGACGGCGCCAACACGACCCTCCTGGCGGTGACCGCCGGGGTGGTGGCGCTGCTCCTCCTCATCACCTACCGCAGCCCGTGGCTCTGGCTCGTCCCGCTCGCGGTCATCGGCACCGCGGACCAGGTGGCGACCCGGCTCGTCGGCATCGGCACCGACACGCTCGGCTTCACCGTCGACGACTCGACGATCGGCATCACCTCGGTGCTCGTCTTCGGCGCCGGCACCAACTACGCCCTCCTCCTGATCGCCCGCTACCGCGAGGAGCTGCACCGCCTCGAGGACCGGACCCACGCGATGGCACTGGCGCTGCGCCAGGCAGGCGGAGCCGTGCTCGCCAGCTCCACCACGGTCGTGCTCGCCCTGCTCAGCCTCTCCTTCGCCGACGACCCCGGCCTCCGGAGCCTGGGGTACGCCGGTGCGATCGGCATCGTCACCGCGGTCGTCTTCGCGCTGGTCGTGCTCCCGGCGGCGATGGTGGTGTTCCCCCGCGGCCTCTTCTGGCCGTTCGTGCCCCGCGTGGGCGACGAGGCCGGCGACGCCTCGGCCGGCGTGTGGGGACGGATCGGCTCCTTCGTGGTGCACCGGCCCTGGCCGGTCATGGTCGCCAGCGTCGCCGTGCTCGTGGCGTGTGCGGCCGGGGCCCTCGGCATCACCACCGGCCTGTCCCTCAACGAGCAGTTCCGGGCCACCCCCGAGGCGGTCACCGGGCAGGAGGTCCTGGCCCGCGCGTTCCCGGCGGGGTCCGGTGAGCCGACCGTCGTGCTGACCGGCCCGGACCGCGCCGACGAGGTGCTCGCGGCCGTCCGCGGCACCGACGGCGTCGCCGAGGCGCGCCTCGGCCCCGAGTCCGAGGACCTGGCCGAGATCGACGCCACCCTGGACGCCGCACCCGAGTCGGCCCGCAGCGCCGAGATCGTGTCGGCCCTGCGCGACACGCTCGGCGACACGGCGCTCGTCGGCGGCGCCGACGCCGAGGCGGTCGACGCCCGGGCCACCGCCGAGCACGACCGGGCGGTGATCATCCCGATCATCCTCGCCGTCGTTGTCGTCGTCCTGCTCCTGCTGCTGCGCTCGGTCGTCGCGGCGCTGCTCCTGGTCGCCACCGTGGTGGCGACCTACGCCGCGAGCATGGGGGCGAGCTGGCTCGCGATCGACCACCTCTTCGGCTTCCCGGCCCTCGACCTCGACGTGCCGCTGCTGGCCTTCCTGTTCCTGGTGGCGCTGGGGGTCGACTACAACATCTTCCTGGCCACGCGGGCGCGCGAGGAGGCTGCGCGCGAGGACACCCGGAGCGCGATCGCCAGCGCCCTGGCCGTCACCGGTGGGGTGATCACCAGCGCCGGCGTGCTGCTCGCGGCGGTCTTCACGGTGCTCGGGGTGCTGCCGCTGATCGTGCTCACCCAGCTCGGCGTGATCGTCGGCTTCGGCGTCCTCCTCGACACCCTGCTGGTGCGCAGCCTGCTGGTGCCGGCCCTCGTGGCCGTGCTCGGCGACCGGTTCTGGTGGCCCGGCCGGCCTCGCCTACGGTGAAGCTCGTGCAGCGTCCCGAGCTCCCCCTGACCCTCGACACGGCGATCGCCTGGGCCCGCGCCACCTCGCGTCGCCCCGGCGACCTGCGCCGCTTCCCGCACGCCGCGTTCGACGCCGACGAGACCTGCGGTGGCGTGGCGTTCACCGACGGCGAGCAGCTGCTGGTCGCGGCGTACGACGGCACCTGCGGCAGCTCGCTGCTGTCGGCTCTCGACCCCGGCCCCGAGCTGGACGCGTGGCTGGCGCGGGCCCGGCACCGGCACCGCGACGTCGAGTGGGACGAGCTCGGACCGTGGCAGCAGGCAGCCGTCGAGGCGGTGCGCCGCGGCGTTGCCGTGGCGTCGGTGGGAGACCCGCGACTGGCGAGCGACCGCGACCGCGACTACGCGGACTGGCTGTGGCTCCGGCTCCGTCGCTCCCCGCGGGACCCGCTGCGCACGCTGGCTGCGGACGACCACCTGATGGCGCCTCCACGACCGCCGGGCCGACACGGCGCCTACACCCACGCCTGCCCGCTGTGCGGCCTCCCGGCCGCCCACCTGGACCGGTACCCGCGGGCCGTCTGCGACGAGTGCGCGGGGCGGACGACCGACGCGCACGGCCGCCGGGTGCAGGGACGCAACACGTCGTTCTCGGGCGGGTTCGAGGCCTACCTGGTCGACGACGAGGGCACGGAGATCGGCCCGTGCGAGGAGGTGACGGCGTCCGGCCGCTGCTGGGTCGACGGGCGTGGGTGCTCGATCGGTGAGGCGCGCTTGGGCGGGGTCGTGGTCGAGGCGCTCGCCGACTGAGCGTCCCGCTCGGGCTCAGATGAACAGCAGCTGCGCGCCGGCCGTCTTCTCGATGAAGTCCGAGGCACTGATGATGTCCTCGACCTCCTCGTAGAGATCGTCGAGGCCGAGGTGCTGCATGTCGGCCGACATCCGGCACGCCCACAGGTGGCCGCCCGAGTCGACGATCTGCTGCAGGAACTCAGGCACGTCGGGCACGTCGAGGTCCGCGATGGCCTTCTTCATCTGGTGGGTCGCCATCGCCGTCATCCCGGGCAGGCCCCCGAGGCCCTGGGGCAGGTGTGTCGCGGTGTTCCCGAGCATCGTGAACTTCAGGTGGCCCATCGTCTTGCGGTTGATCATCTCGAAGCCCCAGAACGTGAAGAAGAGGTGGGTCTCCACACCCTCCCCCAGCGCCGCGTTCGCCAGGATCAGCCCGGGGTAGGCCATGTCCAGGTTCCCCTTGGAGCAGATGATGGCGAGCTTGCGCCCGGGCTCGGCCTCGCCGAACGACGGCACGATCGCGGCGGTGTCGGGGCTGTCGGTGGTGGTCATGTCGTTCTCCGGGTCAGGGGCATCGGCGGGATGGGCGGCGGGATCGACGGCAGCGGCGTGGCGAGGGTCAGACGCACCCGCGGGGCTTGGGCAGCCCGGCGACGTACGCCAGCTTCTTGGCCGGCTTCTGCGGGAAGAGGGCGAACATCGTCTTGGTGGGGATGCCGCCCACGACGTTGAGGCGCCGCAGGGTGGCCGTCTCGCCCTGGTCGGCGAAGTCCTGGCGGACGAACCGGATCGCCTTCCAGTGCTCGTCGGTGAGCTCGAGTCCGATCCGCGCGGCCAGCGCCCGGGCCAGCTCGTCGGTCCACTCCATGGGCTCGGTCAGGAACCCCTCGGCGTCGACCTGGATGTGGTGACCCTCGATGGTCGTGGTGGGCATCTCAGGCCTCCTGGGACGGGACGTGCTTGCCGGACATGGACATGTGGGCGGGCAGTGGGACGGGTCGCCCGGGCAGCAGCACGTTCCAGTAGACGTGCCGGAACGCCAGCTTCCCGAGGTGGTTGGCGCGGGTCTCCTTGAGGAGGCTCAGCGGTCCGACGTACGGCAGCGGGTAACGGCCGGGCAGCGGCTCGGTGTCGTAGTTGAAGTCGATGAGGAGCGCCTTGTCGTCCCCGGTCTCGACGAAGCAGTTGGCGTGCCCGTCGAAGGACCCCGTCATCGGCAGCCCGGCGGCGTGCTGCAGGAAGTTTCCGACGAAGACCTCAACCGAGAAGTGCACCACCGACCCGGCCTTCGACGCCGGGATGTCGTTGGCGTCGCCGATGGCGAAGATGTTGGTGTGCGCCCGCGACAGGAGGGTGTGCGGGTCGACCGGGACGTAGTTGAGCTCGTCCCCGAGCCCCGACCTGCCCACGAAGTCGGCGCCCATGTTCAGCGGCACCGTGACGAGGAGGTCGAACGGAACCTCACGCTCGTCGTAGGACACCAGGGCGCTGTGCTCCTCGTCGATCCGCTCGACCAGGAAGTCGGCCTCCACGGCGATCTTGCGGTCCTCCAGCAGGCCACCGAGGTACGCCGAGGCGACGGGCCGGGTGAACGCCCCGTCGAGGGGCGTGACGTAGACCAGCTCGACCCGGTCGCGGATGCCGCGCCGGCGCAGCCAGGCCTCGGCGAGGAACGCGAACTCGAGGGGCGCCACCGGGCACTTGATGGGCATCTCGGTGACGTGGACGACGAGCCGCCCGTGGTCGAACCCTGCGAGGGCCTCGGCCAGCGCCTCGGCACCCTCGAGCGTGTAGAAGTCGAAGATGCTGCGGCGCCACAGCGGCCCGCTCATACCGGGGGTCTGGTCCGGTCGGGGGGTGGTGCCGGTGGCGACGACGAGCTGGTCGTAGTCGAGCCGGCGGCCGTCGGCGAGCAGCACCGCGTCGTCGTCGGGCAGCACCCGGTCGACCTCGCCCAGCACCAGCTCGACACCGTCCACCAGGGTGTGGTGCCTGCTGCGCACGACGTCGGAGCGGTCGTACCCGCCGAACGGGACGAACAGGTAGCCCGGCTGGTAGTGGTGCTCGTCGTCGCGGTCGACGACGGTCACCTTCCAGTCGGTCTCGGCCAGCCGTCGCCGGAGCTTGTTGGCCACCATGGTCCCGGCCGTGCCGGCACCCAGGACCAGGAGTCTCCTCATGGTCCTCAGTCCAGCGGACGGAGACGGGCCGGCGCAGTGGCCAACGGCCCGGGCCGCGGGGCCACTCGGCCCCGCGGGATCAGGACTTCGGCATCGGCAGGCCGAAGGCGTTCGCCATCGAGGTCGCCTTCTTCGCCTTCCGCAACGGCTTGGCGCCGATCACCTGGTCGTAGAGGCGGGTCAGGGAGTAGTGCGTGAGCGGCTTGCGGACGACGTGGCCGCGCTGCGAGGGGTGCACCACCACCGTGAGCACCCGGTTGCCGCTGTGCCGGTCGTCCTCGTCGGCGGTGACGACCACGGCGAGGTGTCCCGAGGCCCAGTCCGGGCCGTCCATCACCGTGCGGATGGTCGACCTCATCCAGTCGTCGGCGACGCTCAGGGAGCAGTCGTGGGCGTCGTGGCACAGGTCGGGCGCCACGAAGCCGGCGTTGGGGAGCGCCCCGTCCTTCACGTCCCCTGCGAGCGCGGTGAACGGGACGTCGTGCTTGTTGCAGGAGCCCCGCTCGTCGGTGAAGTAGGTCCACGGGTTGTGGCGGACGGCGTACCTGCCGGGGCCGTTGTTGGTCAGCGAGCACGGTGAGGGCATCCCCTCGGCATAGGCCTTCGCGGTCTTGCCACGGTTCAGGGCCTGGCCGAAGACCGAACGTCCGGACAGCTGGTGGGCAACGGGGTTGTTGTCGTCGCGCACGCCGAACGTGCTGCCGCCGGCGATGGCGAGGTAGTTGGGCAGCGAGGGGTGCGTGATGGCGTGGTAACGGGTGGCGTAGCCGTAGCGGTGCGCCAGCCGGAAGGTCCACGGCATCCCCGTCCTCATCTGGCGCAGGGAGTGGTTCTCGACCACCAGCACGAGCAGCTTGGTGACCCGCCTGGCCGGCGGTCGGGGGACCCGCGACGCGGCCGAGGAGGCGTGCGTCCCGGACTGCGTCCCCGGGGAAGCCGCGCCGGCAGACGGCGTCGCGGTCCCCCCGGCGAGACTCGCGGCCGGGTGCTGCGCGTCGCCGCCGCTCCCGCTCCCGCCCCCGTTGCTGCACCCCGAGACGAGCAGGGCCGCTGCGAGCAGGCCGCCGAGTGCCGCCCTCCTCCGTGTGCTCATCACCTCAGGCTAGCCTGCCGGGGTGTCCACGCCTCAGGTTCCGTTCAGGATCGGCTTCGTCACCGGCGCGACCCCCGACAAGTGGGCGGGGACCTGGCGCCGGCGGCACCCGGACCAGCCGCTGGAGCTGGTCCCGGTCGAGCAGGACGACCAGGAGCGCGGCCTGCGCGACGGCAGCCTCGACATGTGCCTGGTCAGGCTGCCCGTCGACCGCGACGGCCTGCACTGCATCCCGTTGTACGACGAGCTGCCGGTGGTCGTGGTCGTCAAGGACCACGTGGCCACGGTGGTCGAGGAGGTCGACCTCGCCGACCTCGACGACGAGCAGCTGGTGCTCCCCCACGAGTCGGGCTGGACGCCGTCGGCGGCGCAGCTCGACTGGCCCCCCATGTCGGTCCGCGACGCGGTCGAGGTGGTGGCGGCCGGCACCGGCGTGCTGATCCTGCCCATGTCGGTGGCCCGCCTGCACCACCGCAAGGACACGGCGTACCGCCCGGTGCGCGACCTGCCGCCCACCAAGGTCGGGCTGGCGTGGCTCGTCGACAACGAGGACCCCCGCGTGCAGACCTTCATCGGCATCGTGCGGGGCCGGACCGAGCGCAGTTCGCGAGGCTGACCCGAGCTACTGGAGCGCGTCCCGCGGTGGCTGCGGCCGCTGGTGGCCGAGCTCGCCGCCGATCCGGCCGCCGTAGGGCCGGCCGTGGTCGGCGTACTCCTCCCGGTAGTAGGCCAGCAGCCAGGGCCCGACCTGGACCCGGGTGCCGGTGCGCAGCACCTGCCGCCGGACCCGGGCGCCGTTGACGCGCGTGTCGGGTTCGTGGCTGACGAGCACGAACTCGTCGTCCTCGTCGTGCACCACCTCGGCGTGCAGGGCCGTCAGTCGCGGCAGGGTGACGTCGCACCCGGCCTCGCTGCCGATGGTCGTCACGCCGTCGGAGAGCCAGAAGACCGCCTGCCGCTCCCCCGGCCACACCTCCGACCCCGGCACCATCACCAGCCGCGCCCCGCCACCCCGGGCGGGGTCGTGGGTGGTGGTGATCCTCCGGCGCGGGCGGCGCAGGAACGTCGGGGCCGGCGGCCACAGGGTGGTCGGTGGCGCGAGCGAGCGGTCCGGCAGCACCGGCGCGGTGTCCCGGCTGCGCGACCGCGCGGAGGTCCAGGCCCCGCGCAGGCTGCCGAGCCGGATGTGCCGGGAGCCGGTGGCCCGCCGCTGCCACCACGGTGCACGGACCGCGCCGAAGGTCACCAGGTGGTTGCCCCGGTGCATGACCCGCACGGCCATGCCGCGGCGGGCGAGCGCCGTGGCGAGGGCGCGGATCGCCGGCGCGTCCTGGCCGCCGGCGAAGGCTCCGGGGTCGTCGACCTCGAGGTCGAAGCGGTTGCCGGCGCCCCGCAGGGTCCCGTGCACCGGGTCGCTCCCGGGCACGGTCACCTCGAAGTCGAGGTCGGCGCGGACCTGCACGGTGACGGCCACCGGTCAGGCCTGGCCGGTGGCGTTGTCGCTGGTGGTGACCTGGAGGGTTCCGTTGAGCTTCCAGGTGGCGCGGGGGGCGTTGGACCCGGTGTCGCGCGGGACCTCGACGCTCATGTCGACGAACGTGTAGTTGATGGCGGCCTCCCGGCCGGTGAGGAACGACCACATCTTGCGACCGAGGTCGGTCCAGTCGACGACCTCCGGGCTGCTGCCGTCGACGGACTGGGTGGTGACCGAGCTGTTGATGGACATCGCCATCGCCTCCGAAGTTAGACATATACCTGAACGGATTGTTGAGGTATGTTCCTCAGCATGACCACAGCACCGACGCCCGCGCAAGGGGTCGACGACGATTCGGCCCTCACGATCGGGGATCTGTCCCGCCGCACCGGCGTCAGCCCGGCGACCCTGCGGATGTGGGAGTCCCGCCACGGGTTCCCGGTCCCGGCCCGGCTCGAGAGCGGCCACCGTCGCTACGACGAGGGGCACGTGGCGGCGGTCGACCACGTCGTACGCCGTCGCGACGCCGGCGTCCGCCTGGACGTGGCCATCGCCGAGGCGATGGCGGCGGCCGAGCCCGCGACCCCCTCGGTGTTCGCGGAGCTTCGCCGCCGGCACCCCCAGCTCGCCGCCCAGCGGCTGCGCAAGTCGACGCTGCTCGCGCTGTCGTGGGCCATCGAGGACGAGTTCTGCGCCCGGGCCGAGCGTGCTCACCTGTTCGGCGGCTTCCAGCGCGATCGCTACTTCCGGTCCGCCCGCGAGCGTTGGACCGAGCTGTCGCGGGTGGCCGCCTCCACCATGGTGTTCGCCGACTTCCCCGAGGGCTCGGACCCGCCGGCTCTCCCCCGGCTGGAGACGGTCGCGCTGGCGGCGGACGAGCCGATGCGCCGGGAGTGGTTCGTGGTCTGCGAGTCCCGCGACCTGCCGGTCGCGCTGACCGCCTGGGAGCTGCCGGGGCAGGGCGACGTCCCGGACCGCGAGCGTGTCTTCGAGTCCCTGTGGACCGTCGAGGCGGGCGCGGTCCGCGATGCGGCCAGGGTGTGCGCTCGGGTGGCCCAGGAGCACGGCGTGGCCGCGGCGTCGCCGCTGTTGTACGAGCTCGCCGACGAGCCCGCGGCGGGCTTCGCGGACCTGACGACGGTCAGCACCATGTTCAACCGGGTGATCGCCTACGTGGACCGGTTCGGCTCCTGAGCGCCGGCGTGCGCGAGATCACCCCGCGTCCGGAAACTCTGGGCTGACCAGCGGTTTCACCGGGCGCGGGTCCGGGAAAGTGTCGTTCTCAGATTGCGCTCAGGCTCGGGCCTTGGCACGGTCGAACATTCCCCGTACCTGATCGAGCGAAGGAGGCGGCGTCTCCACCGGCGCCGACACACGTGACGACTCAGCAGGATCACTCCACCCAGCCACCCGTGCCCCGGGTGAGCTCCGAGGACACGGCGCCGCCCGGCGAGACCGAGCTCCACCCGGCCCTCGACGTCCATGTCGAGGAAGCGGGCCACCACCGAGCCGGCCTGGACAAGGTCGTCTTCGGCGTCTCCGCGGCCATCGCCGTGGCGTTCCTCGCCTGGGGCTTCGTCAGCACCGACTCACTGGCGACGGTCTCCGGCAAGTCCCTGACCTGGACGATGGCCAAGACCGGCTGGCTCTTCGTGCTCACCTCGAGCGCGTTCGTCGTGTTCGTCATCTGGCTGGCCATGAGCCGCTTCGGCAACATCACCCTCGGCCGCGACGACGAGGAGCCGGAGTTCAAGACCGTCTCCTGGGTCGCGATGATGTTCAGCGCCGGGATGGGCATCGGCCTGATGTTCTACGGCGTCAGCGAGCCGATCAGCCACTTCGCCACCCCGCCTCCGGGCACAGGTGCGGCCGGCAACCCCGAGGCCACCCAGAACGCCATGGCCACCACCCTCTTCCACTGGACGCTGCACCCCTGGGCGATCTACGCGGTCGTGGGTCTGGCGATCGCGTACGGCGTCTACCGCAAGGGGCGCCTGCAGCTGATCTCGGCGGCCTTCGAGCCCCTGCTCGGCAAGCGCGCCAACGGCCCCGCCGGCAAGGTCATCGACATGCTGGCGATCTTCGCCACGCTGTTCGGCTCCGCCGCCTCCCTCGGCCTGGGTGCCCTGCAGATCCGCAGCGGCCTGAAGATCGTCAGCGGCTGGGGCGGGACCGGCAACGGCATCCTGGTCGTCATCATCGCGGTGCTGACGGTCGCGTTCGTCCTGTCGGCCGTCTCCGGCGTCGCCAAGGGCATCCAGTGGCTGTCGAACATCAACATGGTGCTCGCCATCGCGCTGGCCCTCTTCGTGTTCGTCCTCGGGCCCACGGTCTTCATCCTCAACCTGGTGCCGACCTCGATCGGCAGCTACATCCAGGACCTCGCGATGATGTCCGCCCGCACGGGCGCCGAGGGCGGCAAGACCAACACCTGGCTGCAGAGCTGGACCGTCTTCTACTGGGCCTGGTGGATCTCCTGGACTCCCTTCGTCGGCATGTTCATCGCGCGCATCTCGCGCGGCCGCACGATCCGGCAGTTCGTCACCGGCGTGCTGCTGGTGCCCAGCCTGGTGAGCCTCGTGTGGTTCTGCATCTTCGGTGGCGCGGCCATCGACCTGCAGAAGACCGGCACCGACATCGCCGGCGCCGGCGGCGTGGAGTCGCAGCTGTTCAGCACGCTCGAGGCCTACCCGCTGGCCACGGTGGCGAGCATCGTCGTGATGGTGCTGGTGGCGATCTTCTTCGTCTCCGGCGCCGACGCCGCGTCCATCGTGATGGGCACCCTGTCCGAGCGCGGCACCATCGAGCCGAGCAAGCCGACGGTGATCTTCTGGGGCGTCGCCACCGGCGCCGTGGCCGCGGTGATGCTGCTCGTCGGAGGCTCCGATGCGTTGACCGGCCTGCAGACCATCACCATCGTGGCGGCGCTGCCGTTCGTCCTGGTGATGATCGGCCTGTCGGTCGCGCTGGTGAAGGACCTGCGCACCGACCCGCTGATGGTGCGCCAGAAGTACGCCGCGGAGGCCGTCGAGGCAGCCGTCGTCGCGGGTGTCACCGAGCACGGGGACGACTTCGTCCTCGCCGTGGAGCGTCACCCCGACGCGGAGTCGGAGGAGCCCGCCCGCTGAGGCGCTCCCCCACCGAGCACGACCCGAGGGCCGCTCGTCACCAGCTGGTGGCGAGCGGCCTTCCCTCGTGGAAGCCGGCCGCGGACTGGACGCCCACGACGGAACGCTCGTGGAACTGCTCGAGCGACGTCGCCCCGGCGTAGGTGCAGGCGGACCGGACGCCGGAGCAGATCTGGTCGATGAGGTCCTCCACGCCGGGCCGGGCGGGGTCGAGGTACATCCGCGAGGACGAGATGCCCTCCTCGTAGAGCCCCTTGCGGGCCCGGTCGAACGCCGACTCCGTCGAGGTGCGGTTCGCCACTGCGCGCGCCGAGGCCATCCCGAAGGACACCTTGTAGGCGCGTCCCTGGGAGTCGTGCAGCAGGTCGCCGGGCGACTCGTGCGTGCCGGCGAACCAGGAGCCGATCATCACCGAGGACGCACCGGCCGCCAGGGCGAGCGCGACGTCGCGCGGGTGCCGCACACCGCCGTCGGCCCAGACGTGGCGGCCCATCTCCCGCGCCGTCCGGGCGCACTCGAGCACGGCCGAGAACTGCGGCCGGCCGACCCCGGTCATCATCCGGGTCGTGCACATCGCACCCGGCCCGACACCGACCTTGACGATGTCCGCGCCGGCCTCGATGAGCGCGCGCGTGCCCTCCGCGGAGACGACGTTGCCGGCCGCGACCGGGACCTGCGGCGACAGCCCGCGCACCGCGGCCAGCGCCTCGAGCATCCGGTCCTGGTGGCCGTGCGCGGTGTCGACGACCAGGCAGTCCACGCCCGCCGCCAGCAGGTCGGCGGCCTTCTGGGCCACGTCGCCGTTGACGCCCACGGCGGCGGCGATCCGCAGCCCGCCCGACGCGTCGACGGCCGGCTCGTAGACGGTGGCGCGCAGCGCGCCGGTGGGCGTGAGGACGCCGAGCAGCAGACCGTCGTCGTCGACCGCGACCGCGATCGGCGCCTTGGCGGCGTGCAGGGCGTCGAAGGCGGCCCGCGGGTCGGTCGCCGGGGTGACGGTGACCAGGTGCGGGTTCATCACGTCCTGGACCTGGGCGAACCGGTCCACGTCGGCGCAGTCCTCCTCGGACACGACGCCCACCGGGCGCCCGTCCCGGACCACCACCGCGGCGCGGTGGGAGCGCTTCGGGATCAGCGAGAGCGCCTCCGCGACGGTCTGGTGCGGGGTCAGCTCGATCGGGGTGTCGAACAGGCGGTGCCGCGACTTGACGAAGCGCACCACCTCGGCGACGACCGGGATCGGGATGTCCTGCGGGATGACGGTGATGCCGCCTCGGCGGGCGACCGTCTCGGCCATCCGCTTGCCGGCGATGGCGGTCATGTTGGCCACGACCAGCGGGAGCGTGGCGCCGGTGCCGTCGGAGGTGGCGAGGTCGACGTCGTACCTGCTGCCGACCGCCGAGTGCCGGGGCACCATGAAGACGTCGTCGTAGGTCAGGTCGTGCTGGGGCGTGGTGTCGTGGAGGAACTGCACGACGGGAGAATCTACGCGAGGCGGCTCAGCGGGTCGGACCGAACATCTCCCTGCCGAAGACCTGCGCTGTCGACCGCGCGGTCGGCGACCCGGCGTCCGGGTCGGCTCCGTGCGCCAGCAACGTCGCCACCACGTCGTCCTCGCCCTTGAACACGGCCCCGGCGAGGGGCGACTGGCCGCGGTCGTTCAACCGGTCCACGTCTGCACCGAGGCCGGCCAGTGCGTCCACCGTCTCGGCGTGTCCGTGGTAGGCCGCGAGCATGAGCAGCGTGTTGCCCGAGGCATCGGTCAGGTCGACGGGCACCCCGGCCTCGACGTAGGCCACCAGCCGCTGCACGTGGCCCAGCCTGGCGAGGTCGCACAGCTGGTGGGCGAGCTCGACGTGCTCCGGTGAGATCCCCTCGCTCTCGGTCATGCCGCAGAGCCTAGGCTGGCCGCCATGTCCTTCGTGGAGCCCGGCACCCCGGACGACCTCGCCCGCGGCGTGCGCACCGGATTCGAGACCACCTTCGGCCACCAGCCCGCCGTCGTCGGCCGCGCCCCCGGCCGGGTCAACCTGATCGGCGAGCACACGGACTACAACGCAGGCCTCTGCCTGCCGCTCGCGCTCCCCCACGCCACCTACGCCGCGGTCGGCCCACGCGAGGACGGCCGGGTGCGGATCGCCAGCCGTCAGAACGACGAGCCCTGGGAGGGGCGGATCGACACCCTCGGGCCGGGGACGGTCACCGGATGGGCGTCGTACGTCGCCGGCGTCCTGTGGGCGCTGCGCGAGGAAGGGCACGACGTGCCGGGTGTCGACGTGTTCGTCGACGGCACCGTCCCCCTCGGCGCCGGGCTGTCCAGCTCGGCGGCGCTCGAGTGCTCGGTCGCGGTCGCCGTGGCGCACCTGCTCGGCGTCGAGACCACTCCCGGCGTGCGCCGCGACCTCGTCACCGCGTGCATGCGCGCGGAGAGTGAGGTGGCGGGTGCCCCGACCGGCGGGATGGACCAGACCGTCGCGATGCTCGCGGAGGCCGGGGCCGCGCTGCTCATCGACTTCGACGACCACACCTCCCACCCGGTCCCGCTGCCGCTCGAGGCCGAGGGCCTGGCCCTGTTGGTGACCGACACCCGTGTCTCGCACGCGCTGGTCGACGGTGGGTACGCCGCCCGCCGTGCCGACTGCGAGGAGGCGGCGCGTCAGCTGGGCGTGCCGTCGCTGCGACGGGCCGACCTGGCCGCGGTCGAGGCGCTCGACGACGAGCGGATCCGGCGCCGGGCCCGCCACATCGTGACCGAGATCGACCGGGTGACCGCGACCGTCGCGGCGATCGAGGCCGCCGACTGGACGGGGGTCGGCCGACAGTTCCTGGCGTCCCACGTGTCGATGCGCGACGACTTCGAGATCTCCTGCCCCGAGCTCGACACCGTCGTCCAGACCGCGGTCGAGGCCGGCGCAGTGGGAGCCCGGATGACCGGCGGCGGCTTCGGCGGGTCGGCGATCGCGCTGGTGCCCGTCGAGCGGCTCGAGGCCGTGATGCGGGCCGTCGACGCCGCGTTCGTGGCGGCAGGGTTCCGCGCGCCTGCCCACCTTCGGGCCGAGGCCGCGGGTGCTGCCGGAGTGGTCCCGGCCTGAGCGCCGCGGATCCTGCGATCGAGCGTTCTCCTGACTTGGCGCGGAGCGTCCGCTAGCGTCTCGACCGTGGCTCGGGACCACCCGGCCACTCACGGTTCCCACGGCTCGGGGGGTGGGCATGGAGCTCGCGACGCTGCCGAAGGACGACCTCCTGCCCGACGGTCGCCCGTCCTACTCGCGCAAGGTCATCCGGGAGAGCCTCGCGCTGCTGCGCTCGCACCTCGGCATGGAGGTGGCGTTCGTCGGCAGGTTCGCCGACGGGCGCCGCTGGTTCGAGTACGTCGACGCCGACCAGACGTTCTCCCCGATCGAGCCGGGCGACAGCGACCCGCTCGAGGAGACCTACTGCTCGATGGTCGTCGACGGGCGGATCCCCGAGCTGATCCGCGACACCGGCGCGCTGGACCTGCTGCGCCGGACCGAGGCCACCACGATCCTCCCGATCGGCTCCCACCTCTCCGTGGCTCTCGTCGGCGCGGACGACGTCCCCGTCGGGACGCTGTGCTGCTTCAGCCGCGAGCCCGACGCCGACCTGCGCGAGCGTGACCTCGAGGTGCTGCGCATGTTCGCCGAGCTCATCGGGAGCCACCTGCAGTTCCTCCTGGCCCACGACCAGCGCACCCGGGGCGTGCGGGAGCGGGTCGACGAGATCGTCGCAGCCGGGGGTCCGCGCATCGCGCTGCAACCGATCCGCAACATCCTGACCGGTGGGACGCGTGGCTTCGAGGCGCTCGCCCGGTTCCCCGCACACAGGGACTGGACCGCCGAACGCTGGTTCCACGAGGCCGACCTGGTCGGCCTCGGCCCGACGCTCGAGGGCTCCGCAGCGGGCGCGGCGCTCACGCTCCTGCCGTCGCTCGGTCCGCACCAGCTGCTGTCGGTGAACGTGTCGGCGAACGCGCTGCTCCGGTCGCCGGCCATCGCTGCCATGTTCGCCGGCGAGCACGGTCCGCGCCTGGTGCTCGAGCTCACCGAGCACGCGCGCGTCCAGGACTACGGGCACCTCGAGGCCGTGCTCGAGCCGCTGCGCCGGGCGGGCACCCTCCTCGCGGTGGACGACGCCGGCTCGGGGTACGCCGGACTGGAGCACATCGTGCGGCTGCGCCCCGACGTCCTCAAGCTCGACCGTGCCCTCATCCAGGACATCGCCCACCACCCCGGCCGACGGGCCCTGTGCCAGGCGATGGCCGGGTTCACCGCGCAGACCGGCGCCACCCTGGTGGCCGAGGGCGTCGAGACGGAGCAGGACCTGCAGGCACTGCGCGACCTCGGCGTCGTCTACGCGCAGGGCTACCTGCTCGGGCGTCCCGAGGTCTGCCCACCCCTCGACACGAGCCGGATCACGTTGCCGAGACCCCGATCCGACCGCCCCTGAACGCGTCCACGAACAGCGCGTGGTCCTCGCGGACCTGCGTGGCGTACTCCGTCCCGAAGTCGGTGACCCAGGTGGTGAACTCGCGGCGCCGTCCCTCGAGGCTCTGCGCGATCGCCTCCTCGACCTGGAAGTCGACCAGGTCCTGGGAGCTGTCCTCGTCCGAGGCGCAGTGGATCTTCGCGGTCGCCCGGCCCAGCAGGTCGACGACCGCCGCGATGTCGTCGGGCTCGGTGATGTCGGACCAGTCCAGGTCGACCTCGTAGGGCGAGACCTCGGAGACGACGTACCCCACGCCGTCGAGCTCGGTGTAGCCGAGCAGCGGGTCGGTGTGCACCTGAAGGGCCCGCTGGCTGACCACCGTCCGGTGTCCCTCGTGCTCGAAGTACTGCTCGACGGTGCTGGTGTCGACGAACCTGCTCACCGCCGGGATGTTCGCCTGCTTCATCGACAGCAGCACGTCGTTGTCGAGAGCCTGGCTGTAGCCCTCGACCAGCACGTTGTACGCCGGCAGCCCGGCGCTGCCGATGCCGAAACCCGACTTCCCGGCCACGTCGCGCAGCTCGTAGAACAGCTCGCGGTCGAACCTCTTGTCCTCCGGGATCGTCTCCAGGTACGCCTCGAAGGCCTTCACGACCTTTGACCGCTCCTTCTTGCCGAGTCGCCTCACCGAGCCGTCCTCGCGGAGCATGCGGGCCCCGTCGGTGAGCACCGTGGCCTCGTCGAGCAGGTCGGCGCGCCGCTGGTGCCGGGCCATGACCAGCGCCTCCCTGATCGGGCCGTGGGTGTTGTCGAGGTGGAGGGCGAAGTCGTTGTCGTCCTCGCTCTTGCGGTAGGCGTCGACCTGGGAGAGGTAGGACCGGACGTACTTGCCGATCAGCTGGCGGACGTCCTCCTCGGGCAGCGCCTTCTGCCAGCCGACGAGGGCCAGGGAGGCGGCGAACCGCTGCAGGTCCCAGGTGAACCGGCCGAGGTAGGCCTCGTCGAAGTCGTTGATGTCGAACACCAGCCGGCCGTCGGAGTTGAGGTAGGTGCCGAAGTTCTCGACGTGCAGGTCGCCGTGGATCCAGATCCGACCGCTCCGGTCGTCGGCGTACGGGTCCTCCTCCGGCGTGACGTCGGCGTAGAACAGGCAGGCACTGCCGCGGTAGAAGGCGTGCGGGTCGGCCGCCATCTTGCGGAACTTGCCCCGGAAGGCGACCGGGTCGGCCTCCATCAGCGGGGCGAAGGCGTCCTCGAGGACGGCGACGATCAGGTCGGAGCGGGAGGAGTCGGCCACGTCCGTCACTATGCCCGGTCTGAGCACACGTACTCAGGCAGCCCGCGACGGATCGAGTAGCCACACGGATCTGTCGGACCCCGGCCGGAGGCGAGGCTTGCTCCATGAGCACTCCGAACCAGTCCAAGAACACCAGCGCCTTCTTCCTGCAGGCCGGCGTCTCCTTCGGCATCGCCCTGCTGACCATGATCGTCGCCGTCCTCTACCTGCCGGTCGATCCCTGGATCCGTGCCTTCCTCGGCCTCGGCACCATGTTCCTCACCACCTCCTCCTTCACCCTCGCCAAGTGCGTTCGCGACGCCCAGGAGAACCAGTACGTCGTGTCCCGCCTCGACCAGGCCCGGGTCGACAAGCTGCTCGCCGAGCACGACCCTTTCCGGGCCATCTCCTGACCCCCACGACCGACCGACCGTCCCCAGGGCGGGTGCGCAGACCATGCGCACCCGCCCTTCTTCATGCCCGGGCGGCGTGCTTGACTCGAACCAGAGCCGTTGACAGCGCGAGACCGTCGAACCGACGACCAGACGAAGGGATGGCCCTGTGGCCCACAAGAACCCGCTCGGCAAGATCAAGGACACCGCCCTCGAGACCCTCCGGGACCCCCGGGGCACGGCGGAGAAGGCGGTCGGACAGGCCAAGGGCACCGTCGCCCTGGGTCGGATGGTCGCGGAGCAGGTGACGCGTTCGGCGGGCGGGGTCGTGATCTCCCGGCTCCCGGGCCGGAGGCCGGCGCCCTCGACGGCGCGAGCACCGCACACCACACCGGTCGGCGTGCCGGCCCCAGCCGCTGAGACGACGGTAGCGACCGAGCCCGCAGGCGAGCCCGTGGCCGAGAAGGCGCCGACGAAGAAGGCGCCCGCGAAGAAGCCCGCCGCAAAGAAGCCCGCCGTGAAGAAGCCCGCCGTGAAGAAGACGGTAGCGAGGAAGACGGGCTCCAAGGCGCCGGAGACGAGCATCGATGCGGCGGCGGACGTGAGCGAGGTGGACGTGACCCCGGCCGACATCGCCCCGAGCGTGGCGCCGAAGCCCGCGGCGCCGAAGGCCCCCGCGACGAAGAAGCCGACCGCCAGGAAGGCGCCGACCGCGAAGAACACCCCGGGCGCGAAGCTGCCCGCCAGGAAGGCGCCGGCGGCGAAGAAGGCCCCCTCGAAGAAGGCCGCCACGACGGCGCCGGCGAAGGCGGCAGGCGGCCAGCAGGACTGAGCGCCGGCTCGCCCACACGGACGAGCGCCGGAGCACGATCCGCAGTGCGGGTCGATGCTCCGGCGCTCGTCTCATTCCTGCGCGAGCCGGGCGCTACTTCAGCTCGGCACTGGAGAGGCCGAGCACCCGGCGGGCGACGATCAGCTGCTGGATCTGCTGGGTGCCCTCGAAGATGTCGAGGATCTTGGAGTCGCGGGCCCACTTCTCGAGCAGCTCGTTCTCGCTGTAGCCCACCGAGCCGGCCAGCTCGACGCAGCTGAGGGTGATGTCGGAGCCCACCCGGCCCGCCTTCGCCTTGGCCATGGAGGCCTCCAGCGAGTTGGGCTGTCGGTTGTCGGCCATCCACGCCGCCTGCAGCATCAGCAGGTGCGCTGCCTCCCAGTCGGCCTCCATCTGCAGGAACTTGGCGGCCGCGGCCGACTGCGTGACCGCGGGGCGGTCGTAGTCGATCTGCACGCCGGCGCGCTCGAGGAGCTCGCGGGTGAGGTCCAGGGCCGCCTTGGCGCAGCCGACGGCCATTGCGGCGACCAGTGGTCGGGTGTTGTCGAAGGTCGCCATCGCGCCGGCGAAGCCCTGCTTGACGTCGACCTCGGGCGAGCCGAGGAGGTTCTCCTTCGGCACCCGGCAGTCCTCGAAGATGATCGTCGCCGTGTCGGAGGCTCGGATGCCGAGCTTGTGCTCGAGGCGGTCCACGCGCATGCCGGGCGTGCCCTTGGGCACCACGAACGACTTGATCGCCGCGCGCCCCAGCGACCGGTCCAGCGTCGCCCAGACGACGACGGCGTCGCACCGGTCACCCGAGGTGACGTAGATCTTCTCGCCGTTGATGACGTACTCGTCCCCGTCGAGGGTCGCTGTGGTCTTGATGTTGGCCGAGTCCGAGCCGGTGCCGGGCTCGGTGATGGCCATCCCAGCCCACACCCCCGCGAACCGCTTCTGCTGCTCGTCGTCCGCGACACTGGCGATGGCGGAGTTGCCGAGCCCCTGTCGGGGCATCGACAGCAGCAGGCCGACGTCGCCCCAGCACATCTCCTGGATGGACATGACGGAGGCGAGGTTGGTGCCGTTCTTCACCCCCTCGTCGCGGGTGTTCTCGTCACGTCGCACGCCCGCGGCGCCGGCCCCTTCCGCGGCGCCGGACTCCGAGAGACCGTCGATCATCGCGGCGAGCATGTCGAGCTCCTTGGGGTACGCGTGCTCGGCACGGTCGTACTTCCGGGAGATCGGGCGGAGCATGTTCATCGCGACCTGGTGCGCCTGCCCGGCCAGTGGGCGGAACTTCTTCGGGTCGTCCAGATTGATGGCCATCAGACCAGCACCGCACCTTCCATGATTCCGACGGCCCGGAGGTCGCGGTACCACCGCTCCACCGGGTGCTCCTTGACAAAGCCGTGGCCGCCGAGCAGCTGGACGCCGTCGAGGCCGATCTGCATGCCCTTGTCGGCGCACAGCTTGCGGGCCAGCGCCACCTCGCGGGCGAAGTCCTTGCCGGCGGCCGCGCGGGCCGCGGCCTTCCAGGCCAGCAACCGCATCGACTGCAGCTCGATGGCGATGTTGGCGACCATGAACGCCACCGACTGGCGGTGCGCGATCGGCTCGCCGAAGGCCTCGCGCTCCTTGACGTACGGCGTCACGTAGTCGAGCACGGCCTGGCCGGTCCCGACCGCCAGCGCGCACCAGGCGAGGCGGGAGAGCCGCACGCACTCGGCGTACGTCGTGCCGTCGAGCGAGCCCAGCACCGCGGTGCCGGGGACGTTCACGTCGGTGAGGGTGAGCCTCGACAGGCCCGCGGCCCGGACCCCCATGGCGGGGTCGCGCTCCACTTCCAGGCCGGGGGTCCCGCCCTCGACCAGGAAGAGGACGGGCTCGCCGTCGAGCCGGGCGCCCACCACGAACAGCTCCGCGTCGGCGCCACGGGGCACCAGCGTCTTGACGCCGTTGAGCACGTAGCCGTCGTCCGACCTGGTGGCGGTGGTCGACGGGGCCAGGACGTCGAACAGCACGGTGGGCTCGTTCAGGGCGAGCGCGGCGGCCGGTACGTCGTCACCGGTGAACGCCGGCAGGTAGGTCTGCTGCTGCTCGTCGGTGCCCCACAGCGCGATCGCGGTCGCCACCGAACCGGGCGCGAGAGTGGCGACCGCCAGCCCCAGGTCGCCCCGGGCCAGCGCCTCCGCGACCAGGGTGCCGGCCATCGCGGACCGCTCCTCGGAGATGCCGCCAAGAGACTCGGGGACGCCGAGGATCGGCAACCCGATCTCCAGGCTGGCCTTCAGCACGGCCTCGGGGGCGGCGCACGCCTCGTCGGCGTCGGCGGCGGCGGGTCGGACCACCTCGTCGGCGAACTCGGTCACGACGTCGACGAGCATCTGCTCGTCCTCGGTGGGGGTCAGGTCGAAGACGCCCCGGGACGCGGCCGAGGGCACCCGCACGCCCGGCTCGCCCTTCTTGCCGGTCCTGGTGAAGGTCCGGCTGGCGGTCGTCATCGTCTTGAAGCCGCTGCGCGTGACCGTGAAGACCGCCTGCTCGGCCTGCCTGCGCAGCCCGATCCGGTCGATCAGGTCGCTCTGCGCCACGCGACTGAGCGCGGCCACGGCGTACCCGATCGGGTCGCGCGACTCCTGGGAGGACAGCCCGTGCTTGCCGCCGGGCCTGAGACTCGTGCTCTTGAAGCTCCGTGTCAGGGACATGCGGCAAATGTAACTCGGAGTTACACATCGGGCTACAGGTGCCTTCGTGGCGCGGGTCACAGGGCGCGGTCCGACGGTCGTGACGGTGGCGGGCGTCTTCTAGGATCGCCCCCATGCCTGAGCCCGAGCACGCGCCGTACGGCCCCCTCCCCGACGGCGGCAAGGTCCGACCGATGACGCGCTGGGGCACGCCCGTGATGCACCGACCGCAGCAGCGGGTCACGTCGTACGACGAGGAGCTCCGCTCGCTGGTGGCGGACATGGTGGCGACGATGTACGCCGCGGACGGCGTCGGCCTCGCGGCGTGCCAGATCGGGGTGGACCTGGCGGTGTTCGTCTTCGACTGCCCCGACGAGAACGGGGAGCGGACCGTGGGCGTGGTGTGCAACCCCGAGCTCACGCTGCCCGAGGGGCGCGACCGCAGGCTGGACGACGGCGACGAGGGCTGCCTCTCCTTCCCCGGCGCCTTCGTGGAGTGCGCCCGACCGGACTTCGCAAAGGTGCGTGGGACCGGGCTGTCCGGCGAGCCGGTGGAGTTCTCCGGCGACGGGCTCCTGGCGCGCTGCCTGCAGCACGAGACCGACCACACGCTCGGAACCGTCTTCGGCGACCGGCTCTCGACCAAGCAGCGCAAGAAGCTGCAGAAGCAGCACGACAAGGCGGCGGAGGAGTTCCCCGAGACCTGGCCGGTGTGACGGGGCGACAGTCCTCCGTGCGGTGGCGATGAGACCCTGCCGCGGGGTCTGTGGAGAGCGGACGGCGACCGTCGGAGGGCTCGTCTACCGTCACGGACATGACCCAGGCAGGCGTCGTCGAGGAGCTCGCGAGGTGGATGACCACCCTCGCGGAGCTGCCCGCTGCCGCCTCCGACGCGGAGCGCGTCGACCGGATCCGGGCGATGCAGGAGCTGAAGAACGCCCTGTCCGCCGCGCAGGCGCGTGAGGCCGCGGCCCTCGATGCGTCCACCCGCGCCGCGCGCGGCGACCAGGGCGTCCGCCCCGACAAGCAGGGTGCCGGCATCGCCGCGCAGGTCGCGCTGGCGCGCCGTGAGTCGCCCCAGCGTGGCACCGTCCACCTGGGACTGGCCAAGGTCCTGACCTCGGAGATGCCGCACACCATGCGCGCGATGACCGCCGGGGTGCTCTCGGAGTGGAGCGCGACCCTACTCGTGCGGGAGACCGCCTGCCTGCGCGTCGAGGACCGACGCCACGTGGACCTGGTCATCGCCGGCAATCTCGCCCGCCTCGAGACCATGGGCGACCGCGAGCTCGTCCGGGAGGCGCAGCGCCTCGCTCACCGGCTCGATGCCGAGGCCGTGGTCCGCAGGATCGGCTACGCGCAGACAGAGCGCCGCGTCACCATCCGCCCCGCACCCGACACGATGTCATGGGTGACCGCCCTCCTTCCGGTGGCGGAGGGTGTCGCCGTGCACGCCGCCCTCACCCGCGCGGCAGACGCCGCCCGCGCAGCGGGCGATGACCGTTCCCGTGGTCAGGTCATGGCGGACACGCTCGTCGAACGGACCACCGGTCGCCCGGCCAGCGAACCGGTCCCGACCCAGGTCACCCTCGTGATGACGGATCGCACCCTCCTGGCCGGTGACGACGAGCCCGCCGAGCTCCTTGGGCACGGCATCGTGCCAGCGGAGTGGGCACGCGCCCACGTGGCGCGCTCCGCGGACGCTCGCACCGCGTGGCTGCGCCGCGTCTACACGGCCCCCTCCACCGGCGACCTGGTCGCCATGGACTCCCGCGCCACCAGGTTCCCGCGCGGACTCGCCCGCTGGATCGAGATCCGTGACCACGGCACCTGCCGCACCCCGTGGTGCGGGGCGCCGATCAGGCACCACGACCACGCCACGCGACGCGCCGATGGCGGGCACACCAGCGCCGCCAACGGCCAAGGCCTGTGCGAGGCCTGCAACTACGCCAAGGACGCCCAGGGATGGCGCGCACTGCCCCGCGCCGGCCCTCGCCACAGCACGGAGATCACGACACCCACCGGGCACAGCTACACGTCCACCGCTCCCCCGCTGCCCGGTGACGGACCGGGCCGACGTCGATACAGCAAGCTGGAGACGTACGTCGCGGAGGTCATACTCGCTGCGTGACCAGTCCCCACGTGCGGATCATCCAGCTCGACGCGACCACGCTCGCCGCCCTGGCCGACGGTGACCTCGAGCGCGCCCTCGCGAGCTCCCCGGTCCCGCTGACCTCGTGGCTCGCAGGTCCCGAGTGTGTCCGGACTTGGGGGTACCGCGCCAGCCAGGTGGTCGAGCGGCCGGAGGACGCGGCCTGGGTCACCGGAGTGCTCTGGGACGAGGACGAGGGGCTGCCGGTCGGCAAGGCCGGCTTCCACGGCGCCCCGAACGGCGACGGCATGGTGGAGGTCGGGTACGCCGTGGACCCGGCGTACCGTCGCCGTGGCTACGCGCGGGCCGCACTCGAGTCGTTGATCGCTCGCGCCCTGGCAGATCCGACGGTCCACACGCTCCGGGCCACGATCTCCCCCGAGAACGAGCCGTCGCTGGCATTGGTCGAGCAGTACCCGTTCGTCGAGAACGGCGAGCAGTGGGACGAGGAGGACGGGCTCGAGATCATCTTCGAGCTCGCGGTCGACCAACCAGGTCGCGTGCCCGCGGCCGGCGCCGCGCCCGACGAACCCCGCGCCCCCTAGGCTCTGGGGGCGGCGCAGCCCTCCGTCGCCTTCCGTGCTGTTGCTCACGCACCGGAGCCCGGACCTGAGCCCGTCGTACCGAGCCCGCGCGTCAGCGGCGCGCGGTCACGTAGCAGGCGACGGCGGTGGCCGCGGCGACGTTGAGGGAGTCGATCCCCTCCCGCATCGGGATGATCGCCCGGCGGTCGGCGGACTGCTCCCACCGGGGGGAGAGCCCGTGCCCCTCGGAGCCGAGGACCAGCGCCACCCGGTCGAGGCCGGCCACCGACTCCTCGATCGCGGTGGCGTCGTCGGCGAGCGTGAGTGCCACCGTCGTGAAGCCGTACGACGACAGCGTGGGCAAGGCGTCGTACCAGTCCGGAAGCCGGGTCCACGGCGTCGAGAAGACGGCTCCCATCGCCACCTTGATCGAGCGACGGTAGAGCGGGTCGGCGCACCTCGGAGCCAAGAGCACCGCGTCGAAGCCCAGCGCTGCGCCGGACCGGAAGATCGCCCCGACGTTCGTGTGGTCGACGATGTCCTCGAGCACCAGAACCGAGCGCGCGCCGGCGAGCACCGACTCCAGCGACGGGAGTGGCCGACGTTCGAGCGACGCGAGCGCCCCGCGGTGCACGTGGAAGCCGGTCACCTCCTCGGCCAGCGCCTCGGGCATCACGAAGCAGGGTGCCTTTGTCGTGTCGAGCACGTCGGCCAGCCCGTCGAGCCAGCGCGGCGCCATCAGGAACGATCGCGGGGTGAAGCCCGCCTCGACAGCGCGGCGGACGACCTTCTCGCCCTCGGCGAGGAAGAGCCCGTGCTCGGCTTCCATCGCCTTGCGGAGCTGGACGTCGCGCAGGTCGCGGTAGTCGGCGAGGCGGGGATCGGCGACGTCGGTGATCTCGAGCAGCTGGCTCATGCCGAGAAGTGTTGCGGATGGGCCACCGCGACCACGCCACCGACCACGATGATGGCCGGCGCCTTCACCTGCTCGGCCTCGATGTCGCGGGCCAGGGACGCCAGCGTCGACAGCACGGTGCGCTCCCCCGGCATCGTCCCGTCGCAGACGACCGCGACCGGGGTGGCCCCGTCGCGCCCACCGTCGACGAGTGCCGCCGCGATCGCGGGCGCGTTGTGCACCGCCATCATGAGCACGACGGTGCCGGACATGCCGGCCACGGACTCCCAGTTCACCAACGACTCAGGATGGCCCGGGGGCAGGTGGCCGGAGATGACGGTGAACTCGTGCGCGACCCCCCGGTGGGTCACCGGGATCCCGGCGACGGCGGGGACCGCCACCGGGCTGGTGAGGCCGGGGATCACGGTCACCGGCACGCCGGCCTCCCGACAGGCCAGGACCTCCTCGTAGCCCCGTCCGAACACGAAGTTGTCGCCGCCCTTGAAGCGCACGACCAGCTTGCCCTCGAGGGCACGCTCGACCAGGACCCGGTTGATCTCCTCCTGCTGGGCCGACCGGCCCCGTGGCAGCTTCGCGACGTCGATCAGCTCCACGTCGCTGGGCAGCTCGCTGAGCAGCTCGCGCGGCGCGAGGCGGTCGGCCACCACGACGTCGGCCTCCATCAGCGCCTTGCGGCCCGCCACCGACATCAGGTCCGGGTCGCCGGGGCCACCGCCGACAAGGACCACGCCGGCACGGCGGTCGCGCTGGTGCCGGGCGACGATGGTGCCCTCGCGCAGGCCCTCGAGGATCTCGTCGCGCACCGCGGCCGAGCGCCGCGGCTCCCGGTTGCCGAGCACCGCGACGGTGACGCCGGCGTGCCGTCCGACCGCAGGTGTCCACGCGCTCGCCCGGGTGGCGTCGTCGCTGCGCACGCAGAAGATCCGTCGTTCCTCCGCCGCCGCGGACACGAGCTCGTTCGCGTCGCGGTCGTCGGTCGCGGCGATGGCGTACCACGCCCCGTCGAGGTCGGACTCCTCGAACCCGCGCTCGACCCAAGTCACCTCGCCGGAGCCGACGAGCCCTTCGAGCGCCGGCGTCACCTCGGGCGAGACCACGGTGACCACGGCACCGACGGCGAGCAGTGCGGGCACCCGCCGCTGGGCCACGTGGCCACCTCCGACGACCACGACGGGTCGGCCGGCGAGCCGGAGGCCGGAGGGGTACGGCGGGAAGGCGTCCACCGCACCATCATGGCCGTGACGGCGGTCGTCTCCGTGGCCCCGGTTCACCCACCGGACTAGGTTGGCAGCGGCCCGTCGTGTCGGTTACGCGACGTGGCCACACCTCAGCCCGGTCCGACGACAAGGAGAACCATGAGCCTCGACCGCCCGGTGTCCCCCAACCCCTACGACCTGCTCCCCGCGGTGCCGTCCTTCACCGTGACCAGCACCGACGTGACCGACGGGCAGCCGCTCGGGGACGACCAGGTCGCGGCCAAGGGGAACACCTCGCCGCAGCTGTCCTGGGCCGACGCCCCGGAGGGGACCAAGAGCTTCACCGTCACCTGCTTCGACCCCGACGCCCCCACCCCGAGCGGGTTCTGGCACTGGGTGCTGGTCGACCTGCCGGCCGACTGCACGTCGCTCGACACCGGCGCGGGCGCGGAGGGCGCCGACCTCCCGGGCAAGGCGTTCATGTGCCGCAACGACGGCGGCTCGAAGGCCTTCATGGGAGCCGCCCCGCCGGAGGGCGACCAGGTCCACCGCTACTTCTTCGTCGTGCACGCGGTGCAGGAGGAGTCACTCGGCGTCGACTCCGACGCCTCGCCGGCCGTGGTCTCCTTCAACCTGGCGTTCAAGACCGCCGGGCGCGCGATCCTGCACGGCACCTACCAGCACTGAGCACGCCGGTCCCGGTCGGTCAGGGCCTGCGGCGTGCGGCGTACGCCGCGGGCGGCTGACCGACCAGGGCGGTGAACTCGCGCGTGAAGTGCGCCTGGTCGAACCACCCGAGCTCGACCGCGAGGGAGGCGAGGTCGTCGAACCCGCCCCGGTCGATCCGGTCCACGGCGTCGTGGAGCCGGGCCCGCTGCAGCACCCACTTGGGGCCTACGCCCACGTAGCGACGGAAGAGCCGCTGCAGGGTCCGCTCGGACATCCCGTGCCGTCGGGCGACGCGGTCCACCGTCGTCAGCGCCGGGTCGGCCTGGATGTCGGCGACCACGGCGAGGACGTCGTCGTACCGCCCGTCGCGAGCCGGGACCAGGTCGGCCAGGAACACGTCGGCCACCCCGGCCCGCCTTGCGTCGGTCGGCTCCGCGAGCACGCTGGAGGTCAGGTCCGCGGCTCGCTCCCCGAAGGCAGCCTCCAGCGGCACGATCCGGTCGGTCCAGGCGCCGACGTCCGCGCCGGTGAACGCGCCGAACCCGCCGGGCCGGAACTTCACCCCGAACACGCGTCCGGCACCGGCGATCTCCTGGGAGAACTTCCGGGTGATCACGCCGTGCACCAGGCCCGCCGGGAGCACGTGCCCGAACCGTGGCTCGCTCCCGGTCTCGACCGTGACGTGCACCGATGGGTGTGACACGACCTCGGCGACGAACGCCGGCGCGCCCCGCAGGTCCCACTCGACGGTCCAGTAGTGCTCGACCCAGGCCGCGACCTCCGGTGCGGGCTCGAGGCGGTCGCGCCGCACGGCGGCGTCCTGCACCTCCGGGCGCAGGATGCCCACCGCGGGGGGCGCGGTTGTCGCATTTGTCCAAGAGCCCACGGCGGCAGCCTAGGCAGGATCGCCGACATGACGACCCAAACGAGCACCCCGACCGGCCAGCCACACTTCACGCCCTCGGGCTACACCAGCCTGACCCCGTTCATCTGCGTCGACGGCGCAGCTGCCGCGATCGAGTTCTACACCTCGGTCTTCGGCGCCGAAGTGGTCACCCGCAACGACGGTCCCGACGGCACCGTGGCGCACTGCGAGCTGCAGCTCCCCGCGGGACGGATGCAGCTGAGCGACCCCGCCCCCGACCATCACCTGCTCGCCCCGTCGGGCGGCCACGACGTCCACCACTCCACCGTGATCTACGTCCCGGACGTCGACGCGGTGTACGCCGCGGCGGTCGCCGCCGGCGCACACGGCTACGGCGATCCGTCGACCTTCGTGACCGGCGACCGGTACGCCGCACTGCTCGATCCCTGGGGCCACCGCTGGGCCGTGATGACCCGGGTGGAGGACGTCGACCCGGCGGAGGCGGAGCGCCGCGTCAACGAGTGGTTGGCGAGCCAGCCCTCCTGAGCAGCTCGTCGAACGGGACCGGGTCCTCCAGCTCGTCAGGCTGCGCGGGGACGACGTGGAGCCCGCGTCGGCCGAGGACCAGGCCGGCCAGCTCGCCTGCGGCCCGCTCGACCCGCTGGGCCAGCCGGCCGTCGGCGGTGCTGCCGAAGTCCTCCGTGGCCGCGAAGACCCCGGTGGGCACCACGACGGCGTGGAGGTAGGAGAAGAGCGGGCGCAGCGCGTGCTCGAGGACGAGCGAGTGGCGCGCCGAGCCCGCGGTCGCCGCGACCAGCACCGGCGTACCGTCCAGCAGGCCGGGCTCGAGCACGTCGAAGAAGGTCTTGAACAGGCCGCTGTAGGACGCCGAGAACACCGGCGAGACGACGATCAGCCCGTCGGCCCGTCGTACCGTCTCGATGGCCTCGGCCAGCTCGCCGGACGGGAACCCGGTCAGCAGGTGGTCGGCGAGCGCGTGCGCCAGCGGCCGCAGCTCGATGACGTCGACGTGCGCGCGCCCGTCGAGGGCCTCGGCGGTCGCGGCGGCCAGCTGGTCGGCCAGGAGGCGGGTGGTCGACGGCACGCCCAGCCCGGCGCTCACCACGGCGATCCGGGTCATGCCGCAGCCTCGGCACGGTGCGTCGGGGCGTCCGGCACGTGCGCCGGCTTGAGGGCGGCGAACTCCTTGCGCAGCACCGGCACGACCTCCTCGCCGAGCAGGTCGAGCTGCTCGAGCACCGTCTTGAGCGGCAGGCCGGCGTGGTCCATCAGGAAGAGCTGGCGCTGGTAGTCACCCACGTAGTCGCGGAACCCGAGGGTGCGCTCGATGACCTGCTGCGGCGACCCGACCGTCAGCGGGGTCTGGGCCATGAAGTCCTCGAGCGAGGGCCCGTGGCCGTAGACCGGCGCGTTGTCGAAGTAGGGCCGGAACTCGCGCACCGCGTCCTGGCTGTTGTGGCGCATGAACACCTGCCCGCCGAGCCCGACGATCGCCTGGTCGGCGGAGCCGTGACCGTAGTGCTCGAAGCGGCGTCGGTAGAGCGCGACCATCTGCTGGGTGTGCGAGGCCGGCCAGAAGATGTGGTTGGAGAAGAACCCGTCGCCGTAGTACGCCGCCTGCTCGGCGATCTCGGGGCTGCGGATCGAGCCGTGCCAGACGAACGGGGGTACGCCGTCGAGCGGCCGCGGCGTCGAGGTGAAGCCCTGCAGCGGGGTGCGGAAGCGCCCCTGCCAGTCGACCACGTCCTCACGCCAGAGCCGGTGCAGCAGCGCGTAGTTCTCGATGGCGAGGTTGATGCCCTCACGGATGTCCTTGCCGAACCACGGGTAGACCGGGCCGGTGTTGCCGCGGCCGAGCATCAGGTCCATCCGGCCGTCGACGAGGTGCTGCAGCGTGGCGTAGTCCTCGGCGATCCGGACCGGGTCGGTCGTGGTGATCAGCGTGGTCGAGGTCGAGAGGATGATCCGCTCGGTCTGGGCGGCGATGTAGGCCATCGTGGTCGTCGGCGAGGACGCCACGAACGGCGGATTGTGGTGCTGGCCCACCGCCACCACGTCGAGCCCGACCTCCTCGGCCTTCTTGGCGATCGTGACCGTGTTCTTGATCCGCTCGTGCTCCGTCGGCGTGCGCCCCGTCGTGGGGTCGGTGGTGACGTCCCCGACGGTGAAGATGCCGAACTGCATGCCCGCTCACTCTCGTTGGTCCCGCGCGGAGATTGGTTGAATCCGCAACTGAGTACCAGAACTCATGCGACCCGCGCGGTATTCCGGACAGGATGCCGCTCGTGACCCGCCGTGTCGCCCCCTGGGCACCCCCTCTCGTCCTGCTCCTCACCGTCGCCCAGCTCGCCGTGGCCGAGTGGGTGCCGGGCATCGACCGCTTCGCCGACAAGGCGTTCGGCGCACGGCTGGTGGCCTACCCCCTGCTGATGCTGGTCGCCCCCGCCGCCTGGTGGCTCGTCGTCCGGCGCCATGACCGGGCCGCGGTTCCGCCGTACGCCGCCTTCACGCTGGTGATGCTCCCGTTCCTCGTCGACGTGACCGGCAACAGCCTGGACCTGTACGACGCCGTCGTCTGGTGGGACGACCTCAACCACTTCGCGAACTGGCTGCTGCTGTGCGCCGGCATCGGCCTGCTCACCTGCCGGAGCGTGCGGCCGGGCTGGGCCACGCTGGCGCTCGTCACGGGACTCGGCGCGGCGCTCGCGATCGGCTGGGAGCTCGGCGAGTGGTTCACCTTCATCCGGCACGGCACCGAGCTCGACACGGCGTACGAGGACACCCTCGGCGACGAGGCCCTGGGCACCGCGGGTGCCTTCGTGGCCGGACTCCTCGTGGTGTGGGTGCACAGCCGTCGGCCCGAGGGGATCCGGCCGGCCTGAGCCGGTCGTCCCCGGTGCGGCCGCCTGCTCAGCGGGAGACCGGCGTCGCCAGGACGACCACGTTGCTCAGGTAGCGCTGCCCGTCCCAGTCCTCGCAGGTGATCAGCACCAGCCTGCCGGGGACCTCCTGGCTGAACAACCGCTCGGCGTGGTCGGCCACGGACCCCTTGCTGTAGACCGCGACCCGGCGCACGGCATACCGGACGGTCCCCCGGTCCGTGCGCACTGTGACGACGTCGCCCCGCCGCAGCGTCTCGAGGTCGTCGAGCGCGCCACCGCCGGTGTGGACGGTGTGGCCGGTGACCAGCGCGCTCCCACGCGCGGCGCCCGGCCGCGCCCCGCCGGCCCACCAACCGAGCTCCTGCGGGTCGCTCGGCGGGACCAGGGTGCCGCCCGGCGCCTTCACCGGGAGCACCCGGGCATCGACGCCCAGGTCCGGGATCAGCACCCGGCGGGGAGCACCGTGGACCCGGGGAGCCCGCACCGGCGTGGGAGCTGCGCCGTCGTCCGGCCCGGCGCTGGTGGCCGCGCCCCCGGGCGGACGGGTCGTGTCCCCCGCCGTGGGCGCCTGGAGCAGCCAGGCCAGCAGCCCCGCGGTCACCAGCGCGACACCGGCCGCGGCCACCCAGAGGCGGCCGCGGCCGGAGCTGTCACTCCGCGGCGTCGGCGTCGACACCGTGGCGGCGGCGCGTGACGGCGGCGATGGTCAGCAGGGCACCCAGCCCGACCAGGGCGAGGGGCCACGGGGAGCGGATGAGGTCGACCAGGGCCGACCGTCCGTCCTCGCCGGCGTCGACGGCCGTGGGGACGTCGCCGTTCTGGGCGTCCGCGGTCGCCCCTGCTGCGTCCCCGGCGCCGGCCGAGGCCTGGGTGCCGAGCACCTGCGGCCCGGCGGCATCGCCCGCACCGTCGGTGCCGTCCGCCGTCTCGGTGCCCGAGTCGGTGTCGGTGTCAGTCCCGGTGTCAGTGTCGGTGTCGGTCCCGCCGCCCGCACCCGGGGTCTCGTCACAGGGCTGGACCCAGAAGACCTTGGTCTTGGTGTCGTTGCCCTGCGACCGCGGCGTCGCCACGGTCAGCTTCACGTGGTAGCCCTGCTTCGGGTGCGGGTCGCCGGCGAAGGAGAGCGTGTAGGTCTCGCGCCCGTCCAGCCCGCTGTCGGTGCCTGCACCGGAGGCCGGGTCACCGCCCACGAACACCGAGCGCGGCCCGTCCACGGACAGCGACACGTCGGAGGTCGGGGCCTGCATCGCGAAGCTGACCGTCGAGACCACGTCGGCGCCCTCGTCGAAGCCGTACCACTCGATCTCGAAAGAGCAGCCGACGTGCGGCGTGTTGTTCGGGATGGAGTCCATCTCGCCCAGCGGCGCGATCTTCACGGTGCCGTTGTTGCCGGCCGGGTCGCCGTTCCCGTTCCCGTTGCCGTGGCTGCCGCTGTTGCCGTGGCTGCCCCCGTTGCCGTGGCTGCCCCCGTTGCCGTGGCCACCGCTGTTGCCGTGGCCACCGCCGCTCTTGCCCCCCTTGTCCTTGCTCTGGTCCTTGCTCTTGTCCTTTGCCTGGTCGGGCGCGTGGTGGTGACCGTGCGCCTGGCCCTGGCCGTGCCCGTTCCCCTGACCGTTGCCCTGCCCCGGGTCGGCGGTGGCCGGCGCCAGGAAGGCACCCCCTGCCGTGATCACCACGGCGGAGGTGAGGGCGAGTGATCGTCGGACACTGATCGGTCGAGACATGCAGACAGCTCCTGTTTCGGCCGGATGCGAAACACCCGGCATCGATGGTCGGTCCACACGGCGCGTCCCGAGACGCCGTGCTGGCGGGAGGTCCCCCCGGATCCGCAGGGCCAAACGGCGTCAACCGCCCCCAGACACGGCGATGTGACCCAGGCCACCCCGATTGCCGCGCGAGGTCCAGACGAGCCGGTCCAGACAGGGATTGACGGGCGCCGGATCGGGTACGCAGCAGCGTCGCCAGTGACGGCCGCTGCTCCGCTGTCGTCGGTTCCCCGGACCCGCCTGACACGCCCCGACAGGTTTTCTTGACTCGTTCCAGAAACGGGGGCAGGGTCGAGGAACCGCCCCATCCCCAGCAAACCCCGAGGAGAGCCGATGCCCGACCTGCCGCAGCCGACAGATGGCACGTCCGTCGCCACCGCCCCGTCACAGGAGGCGCAGCTGGGATCGACCACCGACAACGGCGCCCCCGCACCCAGCGACCGCAACAGCCTCACGCTCGGCCCCGACGGTCCGATCCTGCTCCACGACGTGCACTTCCTGAACCAGATGGCGCACTTCAACCGCGAGCGCATCCCGGAGCGCAACGTGCACGCCAAGGGCTCGGGTGCCTTCGGCGAGCTCGAGACGACCGAGGACGTCTCGAAGTACACGAAGGCGGCGCTGTTCCAGCAGGGCGTCAGGACCGAGATGCTGGCGCGCTTCTCCACCGTCGCCGGCGAGCAGGGTTCGCCCGACACCTGGCGAGACCCCCGCGGCTTCGCGCTGAAGTTCTACACGAGCGAGGGCAACTACGACCTGGTCGGCAACAACACCCCGGTCTTCTTCGTCCGCGACACCATGAAGTTCCCGCACTTCATCCGCAGTCAGAAGCGGCGCGGGGGCTCGGGCCTGCGTGACAACAACATGCAGTGGGACTTCTGGAGCCTCAACCCGGAGTCGGCCCACCAGGTGACCTACCTGATGGGTGACCGCGGCATCCCGAAGACGTTCCGCCACATGAACGGCTACGGCTCCCACACCTACCTGTGGATCAACGAGGCCGGCGACAAGCACTGGGTGAAGTACCACTTCCACAGCGACCAGGGCGTCGAGGGCCTCACCGACGCCGACGCCACCCGCATCGCCGGCGAGGATGCCGACTTCCACCGTCGCGACCTGTACGACGCCATCGCCCGGCAGGAGTTCCCCAGCTGGACGCTGTCGATCCAGGCGATGCCCTACGAGGACGCCAGGACCTATCGCATCAACCCGTTCGACCTGACGAAGGTGTGGCCGCACAGCGACTACCCGCTGATCAAGGTCGGCACGATGACGCTGAACAGGAACCCGGAGAACTTCTTCGCCCAGATCGAGCAGGCTGCCTTCGAGCCGAGCGCGATCGTCCCCGGCATCGGCTTCTCCCCCGACAAGATGCTGCTCGGGCGGGCCTTCGCCTACTCCGACACGCACCGTTACCGGATCGGCCCGAACTACCTGCAGCTGCCGGTCAACCGCCCGAAGGTGGAGATCAACACCTACACGCAGGACGGACCGATGGCCTACGAGCACCGCTCGGACGACCCGGTCTACGCCCCGAACTCCTTCGGTCGCGGCTACGCCGACGGCGTCGGCGAGGTCGCGGACGGCTGGGAGGCCGACGGGGCGATGGTGCGGCAGGCCTACACGTTGCGGCAGGACGACGACGACTTCTCCCAGGCCGGCGCGCTGGTCCGCGAGGTGTGGGACGACGAGCAGCGCGAGCAGTTCGTGCAGACCGTCGCCGGGCACCTGCTCGCGGGCGTCGAGGGTGACGTCCTCGAGCGCGCGTTCCAGTACTGGCACCACGTGGACGCCGAGTCCGGCAAGAAGATCGAGGAGCTCGTCCGCAGCAAGAACGAGGGCGACATGCCCAGCGGGCAGCCGGAGGCCGCCAAGAGCGACGCGAGCGACCCGGTCGTGGAGAAGGACACGCACGCGGGTTGACCCCGGTCGACCACCCACTGGTCGTGACGCTCCAGCTCGACCAGGACGCCCAGGCACGCTTCGACGCCGAGCGGACCGCGCTGTTCCCGCGTGGCCGCACGGCGGTCGGGGCGCACCTCACGTTGTTCCACGCACTCCCCGGGCCGCTGCGTCAGGACGCCGAGGAGGTTCTCGGCGGGCTCGCCACGACGCCACCGTTCCACGTGGAGGTCACCGACGTCTTCTCGCTCGGGCGCGGCGTCGCCTACCGGCTCCGGGCCCCACGGCTCGACGAGCTCCATCGCCAGATGCAGGAGCGCTGGCGCCCCCACCTGACCCGCCAGGACGGACAGCCGTTGCGTGCCCACGTCACGGTGCAGAACAAGGTCGATCCCGAGGTCGCCCGCGCGACCCTCGACCGGCTCCGCGCGCGGTTCAGGCCGGAGGAGGTGCTGGCCGTGGGCTTGGAGCTGTGGCGCTACGACAACGGCCCGTGGACCCTGTTGACCCGGTGGCCGCTCGGATCAGGCCAGGGGGGCGCGCAGTGAAGCGCGGACGGCGTACCTCTCGCCCGCGACGTCGACCTCGAAGTCGCCGGCCGCCAGCCAGTCGGGCGTGACGGGTTCGTCGCGGGAGACCCACGCCAGGCCCACGCAGGCACCGACGGCCTCGCCCCAGGCCGCGCTCGTCACCTGGCCGACGGGCAGTCCCTCGCGCAGCACGAGCTCGCCGCCCCACAGCATGGGCCGGTCGTCGGCCACCACGAACGACACCAGCCGTCGGCGCGGTCCCGGCTCGCGCATCCGGTCGCGATGGGAGAGCAGGGCGTCCCGCCCCAGGAACGCGACCGGCTCGCCGGTCGGGGACACCTGGTCCAGCCCCGTCGCGAACACCAGGCCCGCCTCGACCGGGGTGACGTCGGGCGTCAGCTCGCGACCGAAGGCGCGGTAGCCCTTCTCCAGCCGCAGGGACTCGATCGCGTAGTACCCGGCGTCCGTCGCACCCTCCGCGCGCACCAGGTCGTAGACGCCGGCCGCCAGCTCCACGGGCACCATCAGCTCCCACCCGAGCTCACCGACGTAGGTCATCCGGGTGGCGCGCAGCGTCGCGAAGCCCAACGGGACGGTCCTGCTGGTTGCGAAGGGAAAGGCCTCGTCTGCCAGGTCCGCGTCGGTCAGCCGCTGCAGGAGCTCACGGGACCGGGGGCCCATCACCCCGAGCACGGCGTACGCCGAGGTGACGTCGGTGATCGTCGCGGCACACCCGTCGGGGCGGTGCCGCCCGATCCAGTCGAGGTCCCGGACGGTGGTCGCCGAGCTGCTGACGAGCAGGAACTCGTCGTGGTCGACCCGGGTGACCGTCAGGTCCGCCTCGTAGGTGCCCCGCCGGTTGAGCAGGGGCGTGTAGACGACCTGTCCCGGCTCCACGTCGACGTCGGCGGCGCAGACCCACTGCAGCCACGCCAGCGCGCCCGGCCCCTGCACGACGTACTTCGAGAACGAGGTCTGGTCGAAGACGGCGACGTCGCCGCGGGTGGCGCGCTGCTCGGCTGCCGACCAGGCCAACCAGGCCGGCTTGCCCCACGTGTAGTCGAGGCGGGCCCGGGCCGGTGACGGGGCGAACACGTTGGGGCGCTCCCACCCCATCCGCGAGCCGAAGACGGCGCCGGCCGCGGCCAGACGCTCGTGCAGCGGGGAGCAGCGGAACGGGCGCGCGGTCTCCAGCTCCCGGTTGGGCCAGGGCACCGCGTAGTGCAGCCCGAGGACCTCGGCGACCCGGGCGCGCAGCAGCCGGTTGTTGGCGTTGAAGGGTGCGAAGCGGCGCACGTCCATGCCCACCAGGTCGGAGGTCGGCTCACCGGCCACGATCCACTCCGCCAGGGCGCGACCGGCGCCCCCGGCGGAGGCGATGCCCACGGAGTTGAAGCCGGCAGCGACGAAGTGGCCACGCAGCCCGGGGGTCTCACCCAGCAGGAACTGGTTGTCGGGCGTGAACGACTCGGGCCCGTTGTAGAACTTGCGGATCCCGGTGTCTGCGAGGGCGGGGATCCGCAGCACGGCCTGCTCCATCAGGACTGCGAAGTGCTCCCAGTCCTCCTCGAGCAGCTGGAACTCGAACGGGTGCGGGAGGCTGTTCGGGGAGCGCCACGGCCGGGCCTGCGGCTCGAAGCCGCCGACGACCAGGCCGCCCACCTCCTCCTTGAAGTAGGTGTAGCCGTCGGGGTCGCGCATGATCGGCAGGTCGGGTTGGACGCCGTCGATGTGCTCGGTGACGACGTAGAAGTGCTCGGCGGAGTGCAGCGGCACGGTCACCCCGGCCCGGTCGCCGAGCGCCTTGGCCCACTGGCCGGCGCAGCTGACCACCACCTCCGCCTCGACCGGTCCCTGGTCGGTCTCGACGCCGGCGACCCGTCGTCCTCCCGGTCCCTGCGCGGTGCGGAACCCGGTCACCCGGACCCGCTCGAGGATCGAGGCGCCCCGCATCCGGGCGCCTCGGGCGAGCGCCATGGTCAGGTCGGTCGGGTTGACCTTGCCGTCGCCGGGGAGCCAGATCGCCCCGCGCAGGTCGCCGACCGTCATGACCGGCCACCGGTCCCGGGCCTGTGCGGGGCTGATCAGCTCGCAGTCCAGGCCGTACGCCGCCGCGTTGGCCGCCGTACGTCGCAGCTGGACCATCCGGTCCTCGGTGCGCGCGACGATGATCCCGCCCACGTTGCGGTAGCCGGTGGCCTGACCGGTCTCGGCCTCGAGCGAGGCGTAGAGCTCGGCCGAGTACTGCACCAGGCGGGTCCCGCTCTCCGACGCCCGCAGCGGGCCGACGAGGCCGGCGGCGTGCCAGGTCGTGCCGCACGAGAGCGTGCCCTGCTCCAGCAGCAGGACGTCGTCCCACCCCAGGTGGGCGAGGTGGTAGGCCACCGAGGCGCCGATGACGCCACCGCCGATGATGACCACGCGGGCCCGGTCGGGCAGCCGGCGCGCCGAGCCCGGTGCCGGCTCAGTCGTCACGGCACAGGTCCTCGAGCAGCCGCGCGAACGCCGGGCTGGAGAAGGTGGCCGCGGCCTTGTCGAACCGTGACTGCCCCCAGGCGAGGAAGTCGTTGTCGATGGGGCTGGCAGCCGCCTGGATCGCGCCCCACAGCGACCAGCCGTACTCCGAGACCACCGACTGGAGCCGCACCCGGGCGAGCTCGTGCCGCGTCAGCCTCCCGAAGTACGCGAGGACCAGCGCCTCGACCCGGTCGTCGTCGAGGTCGCACTCGGTGGCCGTGTTGCCGAGCTCGAAGCAGGCGTCGTTGTTGCCGGAGTACTCGTAGTCGATGACCCAGATGCGGTCCCCGTCGTCGATGAAGTTCGCCGCGAGCAGGTCGTTGTTGCACGGCACGGTGGCGGTCGGTCTCGCCGCGAGCGCGGCGGCCAGCCGAGCGAAGTGCCCCTCGAAGTCGGAGTACCCCGCGAACAGGGGGTAGCCACGCTCGCGGACCGTCGCCAGGTAGCGCGCCTGTCGCCGGACCATGTCGAAGTCGCCGGCGAAGCGGGGGCCCCCGTGCAGCTGACGGCACGCTGCCGCGATCCGCTCGACCATGCCCGTCGCGGCGAAGGAGTCGTTGTCCAGCGTGACGCCGTCGACGTGGTCGATGACCAGCACCCCGAGGTCGGGCAGGTAGTCCACGACGGCGGGCCCCGCCCCCGCGTCCGCCGCCGCCCGGGTGTTGTGGGCCTCCTCGTCGCGGTCGATGCCGAGCAGGTCGGCGTCACCCCGGAACAGCCGGACGACCAGGTCGCGGGTGGGTGTCCGCACGCGCAGGTTGCGGTTCGTCAGCCCGCCGTGCAGGTCGGCCACGGTGCGCGGAAGGCCCTGCAGGACCGGGATCCGGTCCAGCAGGGCCTCCAGCTCGGCGTCCTCCGGCACGACGGGGTCAGGCGTCGAACGCCTCGACGACCGTCTCGTCGATCGTGTGCTTCGGCCCGGTGAACCAGCGCCGGGCCGAGGCGAACCACCAGATCGTGAGCAGCAGCAGCGCACCGAGCGTCACGACCGGCGCGTAGTTCAGGAACTTCCACTCGAACTCGTCGCGGAACGGGTTGGCGGCGGGTGTGGACGGCATCATCAGGTAGATCGACACGATGATGATCTCGGCCACGGCCAGCGGGTTCATCCACTTGTACTTCGAGCCGTTGTTCCACGACCCGACGTCGAACCGGGAGCCGTGCCGCCAGCGCAGGAAGATCGGGATCGCGAACGCCAGGTAGAGGCCGATGACGGCGATCGACGTGACCGCGTAGAAGGCCAGCGGGACCGGCGTACCGCCCACGTCCACCTTGATCAGCGCGGGCAGCGTGAGCAGGGCGCTGACCACGGCGACACCCACCACCGCGTGCGCCGGCACCCGGCTGCCCGTCAGCCGTGACCAGTACTGCGACCCCGGGATGGCACCGTCGCGGCTGAAGGCGAAGGTCATCCGCGAGGCGGACGTCATGCACGAGGTGGCGCAGAAGAACTGCGCCGACGCCGAGATGAACAGGACCAGGGTCGCCCAGTTCTGCCCGAGAGCGCTCAGGAAGATCGGCTGCACGCCCAAGCCGGCCAGCGCGTTGTCCGGCTGACCCTGCGCGTTGTCCGGGATCGCGAACACGACGCAGAGGAGCAGGACGTAGCCGCCGAGGACGGAGTACAGGATCGAGCGCCAGATGCCCTTGGCCGCGGCCGTGGACGCGGCCCCCGTCTCCTCGGAGAGGTGCGCGGACGCGTCGAACCCGGTGATGGTGTACTGCGTCAGCAGGAAGCCGAACGGCACGATCGCGAACCAGAACCCGAGCGAGCTCGTGCTGCCGCCGCCGTACCCCGAGTTGTTGAAGCGTTCGGTGAACACGTAGCTGAAGCTCTGGTGCTGGTCGGGCACGAGCAGCAGGACCACCACGATCGCCAGCGCCCCGACGACGTGCCACCAGACGGAGACGTTGTTCATGATCGCCATCAGGTGCCCGCTGAAGATGTTCAGCAGCGAGATCAGCGCCAGCACGACCACGAAGATGATGAAGACCCGCGTGAGCGAGTAGTCGGCGGCGTAGGAGTCCGAGTAGGTGCTGATGGTCAGGTCGATGAAGGTTGCGCAGCCGTAGGCCACACCTGCGGTCACCGCGACCAGCCCGATCAGGTTGAGCCAGCCGGTGAAGAAGCCGGCGGCCGGGCCGCCCAGCTTCGAGGCCCACCAGTAGATGCCGCCCGACGTCGGGTACGCCGAGACCAGCTCGGACATCGTGAATCCGATGATCAGGATCAGCAGGCCCAGGATCGGCCACGTCCACGAGATCGAGATCGGCCCACCGTTGTTGAAGCCGGCGCCGAAGTTGGTGAAGCAGCCGGCGAGGATCGAGATGATCGAGAAGGAGATGGCGAAGTTGGAGAACTCCGACCAGGTCCGGTTGAGCTCCTGCTTGTACCCGAGCTTCGCCAGGTGCTTCTCGTCTTCCGTCATGTGCGGTGGGACATCGTGTTCCGCGAGGGGTTCGTGTGCTTCAGGCATGTGGCACCTTCTCGGAGTGCGTAGCAACGATTGCTGGGAGGCTAGACCCGGCTCGACCGACCGTCCAGAGCCTTCCGGACCAGTTACGTAAAATTGGTCTGAACTCAGACCATTGGTTCATTGACACTGCCTCTGGGCGACCCGAGGATGGCGGCATGACCGCCTCGCCGGAGCACGACCTCACCGAGGCAGTCCTGCGGCCGGTCCGTGGCCGGCACGCGTTCGAGGCATGCGTGGAGCAGCTCGCCACCACGATCCGTCTGGGGGTCTACCCGCTCGGGTCGACGCTGCCGTCCGAGCGCGAGCTCGCTGCCCGGCTGAACGTCTCGAGGGCCACCCTGCGCGAGGCGATGGCCGCCCTGCGGCAGGCCGGGCTGGTCGAGACCAGGCGGGGCCGCGGCGGCGGCACCGTGGTGACGCTCAAGCCGCGCACGCCCTCGGCCCGTGCGGCCGCGCGGACCTCGCCGGAGCGACGCCGGGAGTGGCTGGACGCACTGGACTTCCGGCGGATCGTCGAGCCCGGCGCTGCCCACCTCGCGGCGCGGGTGCACCTCACCGAGGGTGCACGAGCCCAGCTCGAGGATGCGCACGAGGCCGTCGCAGCCGCCCGCAAGCCGGCCCAGCACCGTCAGGCCGACTCACGCTTCCACCTGACGGTGGCCGCGCTCACCGGCTCGCCTCGCGTGGTCGAGGCCGTGACCTCGGTGCAGGCCACGATGCACGAGATGCTGCTCGCGATCCCGGTCCTGGAGGCGAACATCGCGCACTCCGACCGGCAGCACGCGGCCCTGGTCCGCGCGATCCTGGCCGGCCGGGCCGACCGGGCACGCACGGTCATGGAGGAACACTGCGACGACACCGCCGCGCTGCTGCGCGGACTGGTGGGCTGAGACCCGACCCGACGTCTGGAGAGCGCCTTGAGAACACGCAACCACCGCTACCTCAGCATGGGTGACCTCATCGCCCGGATCGAGGCCGGCGACATCGACACGGTCGTGGTCGCCTTCACCGACATGCAGGGCCGGCTCCAGGGCAAGCGCCTGCACGGCCGCTACTTCGTGGACCACGTCGTCGACCACGGGACCGAGGGGTGCAACTACCTGCTCGCCGTCGACGTCGACATGAACACCGTCGCCGGCTACGCGATCTCCTCGTGGGAGAAGGGCTACGGCGACATGGAGTTCGTCCTCGACGACCAGACGATCCGGATCCTCACGCACCTGCCCGCCACGGCGATGGTCCAGTGCGACCTCGTCTGGCCAGCCGCGGACGGGGCGGGCCACTCCCCCGTGCTGCAGTCCCCGCGGACCATCCTCAAGCGGCAGCTCGACCGGGCAGCGGAGCACGGCTGGGTCGCGCTCGCCGGCACGGAGCTCGAGTTCATCGCCTTCGACACCTCCTACGAGCAGGCCCACGACAGCCACTACCGCGACCTGACGCCGGTCAACCAGTACAACGTCGACTACTCGATCCTCGGCACCAGCCGCGCCGAGCCCCTGCTGCGCAGCATCCGCAACCACATGTACGACGCGGGCCTCGACGTGGAGGGCGCGAAGGGCGAGTGCAACCTCGGCCAGCACGAGATCGGGTTCCTGTACGCCGAGGCGCTGGTCACCGCCGACAACCACGCCGTCTACAAGACCGCCGCCAAGGAGATCGCGGCCCAGCAGGGCAAGGCGATCACCTTCATGGCGAAGTACGACCAGCGCGAGGGCAGCTCGTGCCACATCCACCTCTCGCTGCGCGGCCGGGACGGCGAGCTGGTGTTCTGGGACGCCGAGGCCGGACGACGCTCGCGGCTCTACGACCAGTTCGTCGCCGGGGTGCTGGCCACCGCCGCCGACCTCACCCTGCTCTACGCCCCGAACATCAACTCCTACAAGCGGTTCGCGGACGCGTCGTTCGCGCCGACCGCGATCGCCTGGGGGCACGACAACCGCACCTGCGCCGTACGCCTGGTGGGCGAGGGGGCGGCGGCCCGGATGGAGAACCGGATCCCGGGCGCCGACGTCAACCCCTACCTGGCGCTGGCCGCGATGCTGGCCGGCGGCCTGCACGGCATCGAGAACGAGCTGCCGCTGCCTGACGAGCTGGTCGGCAACGCCTACACCTCGGACCGGCCGCGCGTCCCCTCGACGATGGCCGCCGCCCGGGAGGCGTTCCACGCGTCCACGATCGCGCGCTCGGCCCTGGGCGACGAGGTCGTCGACCACTACGTCAACATGGCCGACGTGGAACTCGCGGCCTACAACGCGGCCGTGACCGACTGGGAGCTCCGACGCGGATTCGAGAGGTTGTGATGGTCTCGACAGGCTCGACCACCGGAGCGGTGGTCCACACCGTGCTCAACCCGGCGACCGGCCGACCGGTCACCGAGGTCCCCCTCGCCTCCCTCGAGGAGGCCGACGACGCGATCGCGCGCGCCCACGAGGCGTTCGGCGCCTGGCGTGCGGTCGCGCCCGGGGAGCGGGCTGCGTTGCTTCGTCGCTTCGCCGCGGTCGTCGACGCCCACGTCGAGGAGCTCGCCGAGATCGAGGTCCGTAACGCCGGGCACACCTGGGGCAACGCGCGCTGGGAGGCCGGCAACGTCCGCGACTGCCTCAACTACTACGCCGGCGCGCCCGAGCGGCTCTTCGGCCGCCAGATCCCGGTCGCCGGTGGCACGGACGTCACCTTCCACGAGCCGCTGGGCGTCGTGGGGATCATCGTCCCCTGGAACTTCCCGATGCCCATCGCGGGCTGGGGCCTCGCCCCCGCCCTCGCGGCCGGCAACACCGTCGTGCTCAAGCCGGCCGAGCTGACCCCGCTGACCGCGATCCGCCTCGGCGAGCTCGCCCTCGAGGCCGGCCTGCCCGAGCACGTGCTCACCGTGCTGCCCGGCAAGGGCACGGTCGTCGGAGAACGCTTCGTGACCCACCCGCTGGTGCGCAAGATCTGCTTCACCGGCTCCACGGCGGTCGGCAAGCGGATCATGGCGGGCTGCGCCGAGCAGGTGAAGCGGGTGACGCTGGAGCTCGGCGGCAAGAGCTCCAACATCGTCTTCGCCGACGCCGACATCCGGGCCGCCGCGGCGGCCGCGCCGTACGCCGTCTTCGACAACGCCGGCCAGGACTGCTGCGCGCGCTCGCGGATCCTCGTCGAGCGGACGGCGTACGACGAGTTCCTGACCCTGCTCGAGCCGGCGGTGACCGGCCTGCGGGTGCTGGACCCCAGCGACGAGGCCAGCGAGATGGGGCCCCTGATCTCGGCCCAGCAGCAGGGCACGGTGCAGGGCTACCTCGACGAGGTCGAGGTGGCGTTCGCCGGGTCGACGCCCGGCGGCGAGGGGTTCTGGGTGCCGCCGAGCGTGGTGACGACCGAGGACCCGTCCGCCCGGATCTGGCGTGAGGAGGTCTTCGGTCCGGTGGTCGCCGTGATGCCCTTCGACGACGAGGCGCACGCCGTCGAGCTCGCGAACGACACGGAGTACGGCCTCTCCGGGTCGATCTACACCGCCGACCTCGGTCGTGGGCTGCGGGTCGCCCGCGCGGTCGAGGCCGGCAACCTCAGCGTGAACTCCCACTCCTCGGTGCGCTACTGGACACCGTTCGGCGGCTACAAGCAGTCCGGTCTGGGCCGCGAGCTCGGACCGGACGCGCCCATGGCGTTCACCGAGGAGAAGAACGTCTTCATCGCCCACTGAGGGTCTCGAGACGCTCGCCCTCCAACCACCGGAAAGGCAAGACATGGCAGGACGCATCCAGGGCAAGGTCGCCGTCGTCACCGGAGGCTGCTCCGGGATCGGGCTCGCGACCGTGCAGCGCTTCGTCGAGGAGGGTGCCAAGGTCGTCATCGGCGACATCGACGAGCAGCGCGGCCACGAGCTCGTGGGCCAGCTGGGCGGGCCCGACCTCGCGACGTTCGTGAAGGTCGACGTCACCGACAAGGAACAGGTGGACGCCCTGTTCCAGACCGCGAAGGACACCTACGGGTCGGTCGACATCGCCTTCAACAACGCCGGCATCTCACCGCCGGAGGACGACTCCATCCTCGACACCGACCTCGACGCGTGGCGGCGCGTGCAGGAGGTGAACCTGACCAGCGTCTACCTCTGCTGCAAGGCAGCGCTCCCCCACATGCTGGAGCAGGGATCGGGGTCGATCATCAACACCGCCTCGTTCGTCGCGGTGATGGGCGCGGCGACGTCGCAGATCTCCTACTCCGCGTCGAAGGGCGGCGTGCTGTCCATGTCGCGCGAGCTCGGCGTGCAGTTCGCGCGGCAGGGCGTGCGCGTCAACGCGCTGTGTCCGGGACCGGTGAACACCCCGCTGCTGCAGGAGCTCTTCGCCAAGGACCCCGAGCGTGCCGCGCGGCGCCTCGTGCACGTGCCGATGGGTCGCTTCGCCGAGCCCGCGGAGATGGCGAACGCCGTGCTGTTCCTGGCCTCCGACGAGTCCAGCTTCATCACCGCCAACACGTTCCTGGTCGATGGCGGCATCTCGGGCGCCTACGTCACGCCGCTGTGAGGAGGCCGACGTGGCCACACCGGTCATCGGGCTGACCACCTACCGCGAGCACGCCGCTTGGGGCGTCTGGCGACAGCACGCCGACGTGCTGCCCGCGCAGTACGCCACCGCGGTCGAGTCGACGGGGGGCGTCCCGCTGCTGCTGCCCCCGGTCGCCCAGGTGGAGGCGGCGGTCGACGTCGTCGACCGCCTCGACGCGCTCGTGATCAGCGGCGGCGCCGACATCGACCCGACCCGGTACGGCGCGGACCCGCACCCCCGCACCGCCGGCTGGCGCGAGGACCGTGACGCGTGGGAGGTGGCGCTGCTCGACGCCGCGGACGCCGCCCGCCTCCCGGTGCTGGGGATCTGCCGGGGGATGCAGCTGATGGCCGTGCACGCAGGTGGCTCGCTGCACCAGCACACCCCTGACGTGGTCGACCACGATGAGCACAGCCCGGGCGGCGACGCCTACGGCACGATCGAGGTGGGGACGGTCCCCGGCAGCCGGGTCGCGAGCCTGGTCGGCGACCGGCTGACCGTCAGCTGCCACCACCACCAGTCCGTGAGCGAGCACCCCGGGTACGTCGCCTCCGCGCACGCCTCCGACGGCACCGTCGAGGCGATGGAGACCGACGGTGACCGGTTCTGCGTCGCGGTGCAGTGGCACCCCGAGACCGCCGCCGACGTCGGCCTGCTGGCGGGTCTGGTGCGCGCCGCGGCCACCCGAGCAGCAGCGCGGTGACCCGGAGCACGCCCCCGAGGCGAGTGCTCGTCAGTGCGCACCGCGCCGGCTGGGGCGGGGACCCGACGAGGGAGAACACGCATGCCGCCCTAGACGCGGTGGCCGGGAGCGGCGCCGACTACGTGGAGGTCGACGTGCGCAGGCTGGGTGACGGCAGCCTGGTGCTGAGCCACGAGCCCTGGGTGTCGGTGGAGGGCGTGCGGCTGCCGCTCGAGGCGCTCGGGGCCGAGGAGCTCGCCTCGGTGGCCCCGGACGCGCTGTCCCTCGAGGACGCGCTGGACCTGCTGGCCGGCCGCGCGCGTGTGCACCTCGACCTCAAGATGGGGTCCTCCGTCCCGGGGCACGGCACCGCGCCGCACGTGCTCGCGACGTCGCTGGCCGTGCAGGCGCTGGGCGCGGAGAACGTGCTCGTGACCACCGGCAGCGTGGCGGCGGTGCGCGCGGTCCGGGCATGGTCGCGCACCGCCGGTCGCGACGTACGGACCGCCCTGTCCGTGGGCGGGTCGGTCGCCGGTCGGCCCCTCGGTGCGCAGCTGAGGATGCGCCGCGACCAGCTGTTCCCGGCGGCCCGCCTCGAGCGCTCCGGGGCCGGCGCCGTCGCCGCGCAGCACTGGCTGGCCCGGCTCGGCGTGGCGCGGCACGCCCACCGCGCGGGACTCCCCCTGGTCGTGTGGACCGTGGACAGCCCCCGCGCGCTGCGCTACTGGCTCCGCCCGGGCCAAGCCTGGCTGGTCACGACCAACCGGCCCGAGCTCGCCCTCGCGATCCGTGCCGCGAGCGAGTCGCGAGCGTGATGCGGAGCGTGTCACAGCCGCTCGGGGGGCACGCGGACCACGGATCTGGGGCGGTGCGTCGGGTGAGAGACTGCGGCCATGTCCCTGGAGCAGGTCACCGACGTCCTCGGCGAGCCCTACCTCGCGGAGACCATGGAGTTCCCGCCCGACGACGAGGGCGCGGTCGTCGCGACGCTGGTGTCGCGCCCGGCGGACACGCCGAGCTCGCGCGCCGTCCTGCACGTGCACGGCTTCGCGGACTACTTCTTCCAGACCGGGTACGCCGAGTGGTGGAACGCCCGCGGCTACGACTTCTACGCCGTGGACCTGCGCAAGTACGGCCGCTCGATCCGCCCCCACCAGACACCGAACTTCATCACCGACCTCCGCGACTACTTCCCCGACCTCGACGCCGCGTGGTCGCGGATCACCAACCGCGACGGGCACGACCACGTCGTGCTCAGTGCCCACTCGACCGGCGGGCTCGTGCTGCCGCTGTGGGCCCACGAGCGGGGTGGTGACCTCGACGCGCTCGCGGGGATGGTCCTCAACTCGCCGTGGCTCGACCTCCAGGGCTCGGCCCTGCTCCGCACGGTCGGCACCGCGGTGATCAAGCAGCTCGGCCGCCGTCGCCCGATGCGCGAGATCCCGCGCCGGGTGGACGGCCTCTACGCCCGCAGCCTGCACCGCGACCACGACGGTGAGTGGGAGTTCGACCTCAGCTGGAAGCCGCTGAAGTCCTGGCCGGTCTTCGCGGGCTGGCTGGCGGCCATCCGGCACGGCCACGCCGAGCTGCACCGGGGTCTGGACGTCCGGTGCCCGGTCCTGGTCCTCAGCTCGGACCGGTCGACGCTGCCGAGCGCGATGGGCGAGGACGTGCACAGCCACGACATCGTCCTCGACGTCGAGCACATCCGCCGCTGGTCCACGGCGATCGGCCGCCACGTCACCTACGCCGCCGTCCCCGGGGCACGCCACGACGTCGTCCTCTCGCTGCCCGGCCCGCGCGCCGCGGCGTACGACGAGATCAGCCGCTGGCACGCGGCGTACGTCGGCTGACCGTGGCTCGGGACACCGCCCCGGTGGCAGCAAGGCTCCGCGATACCTACGCTGGTGGCCACGCGCCCGACCCGGGCGCCCGTCGCAGGAGACCAGCATGATCGGCCAGACACCGCCTCCCGGCCCCGGTCAGCCCACGACGAGCCCCACCCCGGGCCCGGTGACGGGCACCCGCCCCGGTGAGCTCTGGGACCGCTTCCTCGCCCGCGTCGTCGACGGCATCCTGCTCGCCGTCGTCAACGGCACCGTGGTGTACGGGATCGTCGTCGGCGCGATCCTCGGCGACAGCGAAGGCTTCCGCTACGGGACCGGTGACTACGGCGCCGCGGCGGTCTCCGCGATCCTGGGCGCGGGTCTCTACCTCGCCTACTTCGGCATGCTCGAGTCGAGTCGGGGCCAGACCGTGGGCAAGATGGTGATGAGGCTGCACGTGCTCGGCCCACAGGGCGGCAACCCGACGCTGGAGCAGTCGCTGCGCCGCAACATCTGGGTGGCCTTCGGCGTGCTCGGCGTCATCCCGCTCGTCGGCGGGGTCCTGGGCGGGCTGGCCTCACTGGTCGCGGTCGTCGCGATCGCCGTGGGGATCAACGGTGACAGCGTCGACCGTCAGGGCTGGCACGACAGGTTTGCGGGCGGCACGCGGGTGGTCACCGAGGGCTGAGGCCTCCCGCGGGCACGGCGCCCTCGCCGGTGTCCCTGTCCCGCACGGATCCAGGGGCCACCCTGCGTGGCACGAGTGCGACACCGGTCTGCGACGTCTGGGCAGGACGCACTTCTCCAGAAGAGCGTCAGCCTCCGGTCGGGACGACCTCGGAGGCTGCGAGCCGCACCTGGCCCCCGGTACGGATCGCAGACGGCACCTCAGCGATCTCTTCCACGTGCGCGACCAGGCTCTCCAGCTCGGCTCTCGAAGCATCGCCTTCCACATGGATCCGGTACTCGATGCCCGTCGACGCGCAAGGGCTCCCTGCGAAGCCGCCGTCGGCCGAGACCCTGATCTGCGACAGGGTGATTCCCCTGGCCCGGGCCTCTCTGATCAGGTCGTTGTAGACGCAGCCGGCCACCGCCAGGTGCAGAAGGTGTCCGCCGGTGAACTCCTCGAGCGAGAACTGTGCCCGCGTCCTCGAGCGCGCATTCCGGAACTCCACCACGAGAGGACCTGCATCCTCCAGCGTTCCGTCGCCTGCCGTGGCAACCACCGCTTCGTAACTGTCCATGGCGTGATGATGGCCGTGGGCACGCGTCCCTGTCTCGCGTCGGCGTCAGCGAACGCTCGGGCCGCGGCAGGTCCGCGCGCCTGACGACCAGGTTCAGCGCGGACGTCGTACGGGGTGGCTGTTCCTGCGACCAGGACGTACGACGTTGCGGGGGACGTCCTACGAAGCGGCGGTCCAGCCGACCGCTTCGTATGACGTCCCCTCGGAGGGGCGCACGTCATCTCTGCCGATGAGTACGCCTCGATCCCGACAGGGACACGTCCGCTCAGACGAGGAAGGCCGCGAGGGCTGCGACGCCCACCAGCACGATCACCGACCGCAGCACCAGCGGCGGAAGGCGTCGCCCCACCGTGGCGCCGATCTGGCCACCGATGATGGAGCCGACGCCGATCAGAGCGACGATCCACCAGTCGACGTCCGCGACCAGGATGAACAGCAGGCCGGCGACCCCGTTGACCACCGCGGCCAGCACGTTCTTGACCGCGTTGAGGCGCTGCAGCGCCTCGTCGAGGCCGATGCCGAGGATGGCCATCAGCAGCACGCCCTGGGCGGCGCCGAAGTAGCCGCCGTAGACACCGGCGAGCAGCACGCCCGGCCACACCCACCATGCACCGTGGTGCGGCAGGCCGCCCGCGGCCTCGTGCCGGCGCGCCACCCAGACCGAGATCCTGGGCTGGAACACCACCAGGACCAGGCCCAGCAGGATCAGCGCGGGCACGATCGCCGCGAAGGCCTCCGCCGGCAGCACCAGCAGCAGCAGCCCGCCCGCGAGGCCACCGAGCAGGGAGGCGACGGACAGGCGCAGCACCCGGCTGCGCTGCCCGGACAGCTCGCGGCGGTAGCCGACGGCCCCGGAGACCGAGCCGGGCACCAGCCCCACCGTGTTGGACACGTTCGCGGTCACCGGAGGCACACCGAACGCCAGCAGGGTCGGGAACGTGATCAGCGTTCCCGACCCCACCACGGTGTTGATGGTGCCGGCGGCGACCCCTGCGAGCAGGATCGCCGTCATCTCGAACAGGCTCACGGGGTCGCGGGTGCCTCCGGGTCCTCCGGCAGGTCGGCCGGCGGGACGTCGCCCGGGGCGACCGCGGGGTCGGTGCCGAGCGCGGCTGCTCCCCTGCCGGGGTTGGCCGCGCTGGCAGCCTCGGCGATCGCGGCCTCGACCGCGGCGTTGGCCTTCCTGAGCTCGGTGTCCCCGGCCTCGCCGGCGCCGGTCAGCGTCGCGGGCTCGGAGCTCCCCATGTCGACCCGCGTCTTCGGTCCCTCGACCTGCTGGGGGATCCCCTGCAGGTTGTTCATCGTGGAGCCCAGGCCCTCCAGGGCCTTGCCGATCTCGCTGGGCACGATCCAGAGCTTGTTCGCCCCGCCCTCGGCGATCTTCGGCATCATCTGGAGGTACTGGTAGGCCAGCAGCGACTGGTCGGGGTTGCCGTCGTGGATGGCCTGGAAGACCGTCTGGATGGCCTGGCCCTCACCCTGCGCCCGCAGGATCGAGGACTCCCGGTCGGCCTGGGCCCGCAGGATCTGGGACTCGCGCGCACCCTCGGCGTTCAGGATCGAGGACTGCTTGGAGCCCTCGGCCGTCAGGATGGCCGCCTGCCGCTGGCCCTCGGCGGTGAGGATGACGGCGCGCTTCTCGCGGTCGGCGCGCATCTGCTTCTCCATCGAGTCCTTGATGGACGGCGGCGGGTCGATGCCCTTCAGCTCGACGCGGTTGACCCGGATGCCCCACTTGCCGGTGGCCTCGTCGAGCACACCGCGCAGGCCGGAGTTGATCTGGTCGCGGCTGGTCAGCGTCTCCTCCAGGTCCATGCCACCGACGATGTTGCGCAGCGTCGTCATGGTGAGCTGCTCGATCGCCTGGATGTAGTTGGCGATCTCGTAGGTCGCGGCGATCGGGTCGGTGACCTGGAAGTAGATGACCGTGTCGATGGACACCACCAGGTTGTCCTCGGTGATCACCGGCTGCGGCGGGAAGCTGACGACCTGCTCGCGCAGGTCGATCAGGTAGCGCACCCGGTCGATGAACGGCACCACGATGTTCAGGCCCGCGGGCAGCGTCTGCTTGTACTTGCCGAAGCGCTCCACGATGCCGGCCCGTGCCTGCGGCACGATCCGCACCGTCTTGGCGAGCAGCACGATGATGAACAGGAACAGCAACGCCAGCAGGACCAACAGGACCGTCATGGCGCTCCTCTCAGGTTGATGGGATCAGGACACGGGGGTCTGGGTGGTGCCGGGCTCAGGGCTCCAGCGTCGGCACGGGGTGGACGTAGGCGGTGGCACCGCGGATCTCGAAGACCTCGACGGTCTCGCCCGGTGTGATGGTCAGGTCCTCGTCGTACGGCGCCGCCGACCAGATCTCGCCCGCCAGGCGGATCCGGCCGGGCTCCATGGCGGTGATCCGCTCGGTGACGACGCCGCGCTGGCCCACGAGCTTGCCGTGACCGAGCCGGAGCTCCGGCCCGCTGTGCAGCCGCTTGACGATGTTCGGCCGCACCAGCGCGAGCATCGCGACCGAGGCACCCGCGGCGACGAGCACCTGGAGGACGAACGCGCCACCGACGAGGCCGGTGAGCATCCCGGCGACCGCGCCGACGGCGAGCATGATCAGGATCAGGTCGAGGCTGAACATCTCAGCCACGCCGAGGGCGGCGGCCAGTGCCAGCCACGCCGCCCACTGGTTGTCCCCCAGCCAGTCCATGTCGTCGACTCTATCGGTGCCGCGGTCGGCGACGCGCCGCAAAACGGCCGTCCTCACGACTCAGCACCAGCGGCATCCCGAAGGTCGCCGAGAGGTTCGCCTCGGTGACCACGTGGTCGAGCAGCCCGGAGGCGACGACGCGGCCCTCGCGCAGCATCAGGGCGTGCGTGAAGCCCGGCGGGATCTCCTCGACGTGGTGCGAGACCAGGACGGTCGCGGGAGAGTCGGGGTCCATGGCGAGCACCGAGAGCGTGGAGACGAGGTCCTCGCGTCCACCGAGGTCGAGCCCGGCCGCCGGCTCGTCGAGCAGCAGCAGCTCGGGATCGGCCATCAGGGCGCGGGCGATCTGCACCCGCTTGCGCTCGCCCTCGCTGAGGGTGCCGAAGGTGCGGTCGGCCAGGTGCTGGGCGCCCACCTCCACGAGCAGGCTGGTGGCGCGCTCGTGGTCGAGCCCGTCGTAGGACTCGCGCCAGCGTCCGACGACGCCGTACGACGCGGAGACCACCACGTCGTGGACCCGCTCGTGCCGCGGGATCCGCTCCGCGAGCGCGGCGCTGGTCAGCCCGATCCGGGGGCGCAGCTCGAACACGTCGACCGTGCCGAGGACCTCCTCGAGGATGCCGGCGACACCCGCGGTCGGGTGGATCTGGGCGGCGGCGACCTGCAGCAGCGTGGTCTTCCCGGCGCCGTTGGGACCGAGGATCACCCAGCGCTCGTCCTCCTCGACGGTCCAGGACACCTGGTCGAGCAGCGTCGCCTGGCCGCGCCGGACGGTGACGTCGGCGAACTCCAGCACGGCGGTCATGAGCGTCACCCTATCCATCCCCGAGAGAGCGGCGAGCGTATCCTCCCCGGCCGTGGGCACCACACTTCCGGCCTCCTGCCGCCTCGCCTGGTGGGCGACGTCCTGGCTGCGCGGTCACGTCGTGACCGACCTCCTCGTCGACGCCGTGCTCGACGGCGACGCCACCCACGCAGTGGCGGGCCTGACCGGCGCCGGCGTGTCCGGCGACGACGTCACCGAGACGCTCGTGGTGGGCCTGGGCAGGCTGCGCGCGGCGGGCGCGCACGGGTTCGGGGCCGCGCTGCCCGTGGACGGGGACCCGGTCGGTCTGGGCGGGCCCCGCGACTTCAACGCCGCGGCCCTGGAGACCGGCGAGGCGGTGGTGGTCCCCGGCGCCGGGCCCGGCGGGGGCGCCGTCGGCCTGGTGCCGGTCCGGGTCGGGGCGGCCATCACGTGGACCGCGCTCCCGGCCGAGCGCCGCCAGCTGCCCGACGTCGGTGAGGCCGACCGGACGCTGCGCGCGGCGCTGCTGGAGACCGCCGACGGCCTGGCCCGTCTCGACGTGGCCCGGTGGCGTCCCGAGGTGGCCGACCGGTTGATCGACCTGCGGCACCGACCGCACGTCGAGGCACCCGACGGCGTGCCGCCCCGGTGCGTGGAGCTCGCCGCCCGCGGGTTGCAGGCCGTCGAGATCGTGGACCTCGCGCTCGAGGACGACGGCGGCGCCATCACGGCCTACGAGATCGAGGCGCGCCGGGCGGCGCTGCAGCCGCTCGAGCGTGCGGGGCGGCGCGCCCTGGTCGCCGCGTGCTCGCCCGAGGTGTGGCCGCCCGCGTAGCCGACCCCTCCTCGGGCGATAGCCTCGGCGGCGATGACCGACCACACCCCCGAGACCCTGCTCATCACGCTCACCGGCAAGGACCGGCCCGGCGTGACGTCGTCGATCTTCGCGACCCTCTCGCGGGCCGGGGTCGAGGTCGTCGACCTCGAGCAGATCGTGCTGCGGCGCCGACTCATCCTCGGCGTGCTGGTGACCGCGCCGCGGGACTGGAAGAAGCTCCGCGACGCGGTCGAGGAGACCGCCGAGGCGCTGGGCATGAGCGTCGACGTCGAGCGCGGCGTCGGCGACAACAAGAGCCGCCGCGGCGGCCGGGCGCACGTCACCGTGATCGGCACCCCCCTCAAGGCCTCGTCGATGGCGGCCGTCGCCGGCCGGATCGCCGACTCGGGCGCCAACATCGACCGGATCGAGCGGATGGCGCGCTACCCCGTGACCGCGATCGACCTGCACGTGTCGGGCACCGACCCCGAGGCACTGCGGACGGTGCTGGCCGCCGAGGCCGCCCGGCAGGGGATCGACATCGCGGTGCAGCCCGCCAACCTGCTGCGCCGCGGCATGCGCCTGATCGTGATGGACGTCGACTCGACCCTCATCCAGGGCGAGGTGATCGAGATGCTCGCGGCGCACGCCGGCTGCGAGGAGGAGGTCGCGCGGGTCACCGAGGCGGCCATGCGCGGCGAGATCGACTTCGAGGAGTCGCTGCGCTCCCGGGTCGCGCTGCTCGCCGGGGTCGAGGAGTCCGCCCTCGACGAGGTGTACGACGCGATCGTGCTCGCCCCCGGCGCCCGCACCATGGTGCGGACCCTGCGCCGGCTGGGCTACCGCTTCGCGATCGTCTCGGGCGGCTTCAGCCAGGTCACCGACCGGCTCGCCGCGGACCTCGGGATCCACTTCTCGCGCGCCAACGAGCTGGAGATCGTCGACGGCCGGCTCACCGGCCGCATCCTGGGCGCCGTGGTCGACCGGGCCGGCAAGGCCGCCGCACTGCGCCAGTTCGCGGCCGAGGTCGGGGTCAGCGAGGCGTCGGTGATCGCGATCGGCGACGGCGCCAACGACCTCGACATGCTGAACGCCGCGGGGCTCGGCATCGCCTACAACGCCAAGCCGGTGGTGCGCGACGCCGCCGACACCTCGGTCAACGTGCCGTACCTCGACGCCATCATGTACCTCCTCGGGATCTCCCGGGAGGAGATCGAGGCGGCCGACGCCGAGGCCGGGATCGTGACGCCGGCTCCCCCGGTCTGACTCCCGGTCGCGCCGGTCGGGCTCAGTCGCCGCCGGCGCGGAAGGCCGTGAGGCGGGCGGTGCCGGCGTCCAGGTCGGCCCAGACGCCGTCGTACTCGAAGAGCGTCACGGCACCGGCCGGGTAGCCCATCGCCATCCGGTTGGCGGCGTCCTGGTCCCCCTCGCCGTCGTCGAGGAGGTTGGCGAGGTAGGCGATCGTCGGGTTGTGGCCGACGACGACCAGGGTGCCGGCCGCCTCCGGCGTGAGCCGCATCAGGTCGAGGGCCGTCTCCGGCCCCGCGTTGTAGAGCCCCTGGTCCACACAGGCCTCGAGGACCCACCCGGCCGCACTCGCGACCAGCTCCCAGGTCTGGCGGGTGCGGGTGGCGGCGGACACCAGCGCGTGCTCGGGCCGGACGCCTTCCGAGGCCAGCCAGGCGCCTGCCGCGAGCGCGTCCTGGCGCCCCTGCTCGACGAGCTCGCGCTCGATGTCACTGGCGGCCAGCTGCTCGGCCGTGGCGTGGCGGATGACGACGATCCGGCGCGTCTGCTGCTGCACGGCAGCACTCTCACATGCCGCCGGTCACCTGTCATGCCCCACCCCGGGGTGATGCCCTAGCCTCCCTGTCATGCCCAGAGGACCCCTCATGATCATCGGCGGCGCCGAGGACAAGCTCGGCAAGCGCGCGATCCTCAAGGAGTTCGTGGCCGCCAGCGGTGGCGAGCGGGCCAGGATCGCCGTGATCCCGACCGCGTCGTCGCTGGGTCCCGAGGTGGTCGAGGTCTACGACGCGCTGTTCCGCAAGCTCGGCGCCGCCGACGTGGTCGCCGTACGCCCGGAGAGCCGGGAGGAGGCCCACGACCCCCAGCTCGCGGCCCGGATCGCGGGGGCGACCGGCGTCTTCATGACCGGGGGCAACCAGCTCAAGCTGTCCGCGATCGTGTGTGGGACGCCGCTCGCGGACGCGATCACCGACGCCCACGAGCGGGGCGTCGTCGTCGGTGGCACCAGCGCCGGCGCGAGCATCCAGTCCAGCCACATGGTCGCGTTCGGCGGGCCGGGATCGACGCCCAAGCAGCGGATGACCCAGGTGGCCGCCGGGCTCGGCCTGCTGGACTCGACGGTCATCGACCAGCACTTCGACCAGCGCAACCGCTACGGTCGGTTGCTGATGATCGTGGCCCAGTCACCCCAGCTGCTCGGGATCGGTGTCGACGAGGACACCGCGGCCGTCGTCGAGCACGTGGACGACCGTGAGGTCCTCAGCGTGGTCGGGCGCGGCGCGGTCACGGTGTTCGACCCCTCCCGGATCGTCACCAACGCCTACGAGGCCCGGCGCTCCTCCGCGCTGCTGGCCAGCGGCGTGGTGCTGCACATCCTCCCCGAGGGCTCGCGGTTCGACCTCACCACCCGCTCGCTGGTCCAGCCGCCAGGTCACGTCGACCCTGCCGAGGCGGCGGACCTCGCGGAGGCGGGCGAGGACCTGCGTGACCTCGCCCGTGACATCGCCGCCGCAGACGCCTCGCCCAGCGCGCTGCGACGGCGGCTGGCCCGCAGCAGGAAGAAGCCCGCAGCGCGCACCGACGCCCCCCACACCGAAGCAGGGACCGCCCCCCGGCAGCCCGGCCACGAGCAGGACGGAGCCTCCTGATGACCGAACGCCCCACCCCCGACCTGGCGATCATCGAGACGCGGGTCTACCGCGGCGCCAACGTGTGGTCCTACGACCGGGCGATCCACCTCGTGGTCGACCTCGGCTCCCTGGAGAAGTTCCCCACCAACACCATCCCCGGGTTCACCGACAACATCCTGCAGATGCTGCCGGGCCTGCGTGAGCACTCCTGCTCGCGCGGTCGCCGGGGCGGGTTCGTGGAGCGCCTCAACGAGGGCACCTGGCTCGGCCACGTCGCCGAGCACTGCGCGCTGGCCCTGCAGCAGGTGGTGGGCCACGACGTACGCCGCGGCAAGACGCGGCAGGTCAAGGGCCGCACCGGCGTCTACAACGTGGTCTTCGGGTACGTCGACGAGCAGGTCGGCCTGGCGGCGGCGAAGCTGGCCGTGCGGCTGGTCAACCACCTCGTCGAGGCCGACCCCGAGTTCGACTGGGACAAGGAGCTCGAGTCCTTCATCCTGCGGGCCGAGCGGACCGCCTTCGGCCCCTCGACCCAGGCCATCCTCGACGAGGCCGTCTCGCGGGACATCCCGTGGATCCGGCTCAACCAGTACTCCCTGGTCCAGCTCGGCCAGGGCGTCCACGCCAAGCGCATCCGCGCCACCATGACCTCGGCGACCTCCGCGATCGCCGTCGACATCGCCTCCGACAAGGACCTCACCACGCGGCTCCTCGGTGCGGCCGGGCTGCCCGTGCCGAAGCAGGAGTCGGTGCGCACCGCCGACCAGGCCGTGCGCGTCGCCGAGCGGATCGGCTACCCCGTCGTCGTGAAGCCGCTGGACGGCAACCACGGCCGCGGCGTCTGCCTGGACCTCCAGGACGAGAAGGAGGTCCGAGAGTCCTTCGACATCGCCAGGGACCAGTCCCGCCGCGGCGTCGTGATCGTGGAGTCCTTCGTGACCGGCAAGGACTACCGCTGCCTGATCATCGACGGCAAGGTCGCCGCGATCGCCGAGCGGGTCCCGGCGTCGGTCACCGGTGACGGGATCAGCACGGTCGAGCAGCTCGTCGACACCGCGAACGCCGACCCGCGGCGCGGCGTCGGGCACGAGAAGGTGCTCACCCGGATCAAGGTCGACGACGCCGCGGTCGAGCTGGTGCGCGAGCAGGGCTTCGCGATGACCGACGTCCCTCCGGAGGGCACGGTGGTCAAGCTGGCGCTCACCGCGAACATGTCCACGGGCGGCATCTCCATCGACCGCACCTTCGAGGCGCACCCGGAGAACGTCGAGATCGCCGAGGAGGCCGCCCGGATGGTGGGCCTCGACATCGCAGGCATCGACTTCATCTGTCCCGACATCACCGAGCCGGTCCGCGAGACCGGCGGGGCGATCTGCGAGGTCAACGCCGCGCCGGGCTTCCGGATGCACACCCACCCGACGATCGGCGAGCCGCAGTTCATCGCCAAGCCGGTGGTGGACATGCTGTTCCCGCCGGGTGCCACGTCGCGGATCCCGATCGTGGCGGTGACCGGCACCAACGGCAAGACCACGACGTCGCGGATGATCTCCCACATCTTCAAGGGCATGGGCCGCAAGGTCGGCATGACCTCCACCGACGGCGTCGTCATCGACGAGCGCCTCGTGATCCGCTCCGACGCCTCCGGGCCCCGGTCGGCGCGGATGGTGCTGCAGAACCCCCGCGTCGACTTCGCCGTCTTCGAGGTCGCCCGCGGCGGCATCCTGCGCGAGGGCCTCGGCTACGAGCGCAACGACGTGGCCGTCGTGCTCAACGTACAGCCCGACCACCTCGGCCTGCGCGGCATCGACACCGTCGAGCAGCTCGCGGACGTCAAGGCGGTCCTGGTCGAGGCGGTCCCCCGCGACGGCCACGCCGTGCTCAACGCCGACGACCCGCTGGTCCGGGAGATGCGCCGGCGCTGCTCGGGCCAGGTCGTGTGGTTCTCGATGGAGGAGCCGGGCTCGGAGGTCCGCGACATGATCGACGCCCACTGCCGCCGCGGCGGCAAGGCGCTGGTCCTCGAGCCCTCCGACCGGGGCGAGATGATCGTCGTCAGGCACGGTCGCCGCGAGATGCAGCTCGCGTGGACCCACCTGCTGCCGGCGACGTTCGGCGGACGCGCCCGGATGAACGTCCAGAACACGCTCGCCGCGGCCGCAGCAGCGTTCGCCGCCGGGGCCCCGCTGCACGACATCCGGCAGGGCCTGCGCAGCTTCTCGACGAACTACTACCTCTCCCCCGGTCGCCTGAACGAGGTCGAGGTCAACGGCGTCAACGTCATCGTCGACTACTGCCACAACGCGCCCGGCATGAAGATGCTGGGTGACTTCGTCGACCGGGTGGGCGAGTCGCTGGCCTCCTCCCACGAGCTGGCGAGGCCCTCGCGGATCGGCATCATCGCCACCGCGGGCGACCGCCGGGACGAGGACATGCGTGAGCTCGGGCAGATCGCGGCCCAGCACTTCGACGTGGTGATCGTCCGCGAGGACGTCGCGCTGCGCGGTCGCGAGCGCGGCGCCACCGCCGGGCTGGTCGTCGAGGGGGTCAAGGCCGCGATGGCCGAGGGGTCGCGCTGCAAGCAGGTCGAGCAGGTCCTCGAGGAGATCGAGGCGGTCCGGCACGCGATGAGCCGGGCCAACCGGGGCGACCTGGTCGTCGTGTGCGTGGACAAGCACGCCGCGGTGATGGCCGAGCTCGAGAGCTGGTCGCACCAGGCGCAAGCGGGCTCGACGATCAACCCCGAGACCCCGGCGGCCGACCCCGACTACGTCCCGGCCAACCCCACCGACGGCTGAGGTTGTCGGCCAGGTCCTGTGCTTGTCGACCGTTGCAACGGTCGACAAGCACAGGAGTCACCGGCCAGCCGGGGAGTCCTGCGACGCTGCCCGCACCTTGGCCACCAGCGTCTCGGGACCGTCCGCGGTGCCGCCGTGCTCGGCGATCCAGGAGTACACCGCCTCGCGCTCCGCGTGGCACATCAGCGCGACCACGTCCCCGGGCTGCGCCTGCTCCACGAGCGCGGCGAGGCCGGACACCTCGGTGGGGTAGGACTCGAGCTCGGTGACGCCGACCCGCTCGGCGCCGGCGCGCATGAGGGAGTCGAGCTCCTCGACCGGGCGGCCGCGCAGGTAGCGGTCCTTGTGCGCGATCACCATCAGGTCGCTGTCCCGGGCACCGATCTCGCCGAGCTTCTCGATCAGGTCGTCCTGCCGGTCGCCCACCGCGCCCAGCGCGAGGAGCAGGCGGGCGCCGGGGCGGCGTACGCCGTTCATGATCTCCAGCAGCGCCTCGAGACCCGCCTCGTTGTGGGCGAGGTCGATGACGACCGAGACCTCCCCGATGGAGAAGAAGTTCATCCGGCCCGGGTTGTGCTCGGGGTCGGGCAGGAAGGTGCGCAGCCCCTCGACGACGACGTCGCGCGGGATCCCGATCGCCAGCGCGGCCGACGCGGCGGCCAGGGTGTTCTCGACGTTGAAGCGGGACAGGCCCGCGAGGGTCATCGGGACGTCGACGAGCTCGACCAGCGGGTCCGGGTCGGAGGACGGCGCGAGCACCGACACCCAGCCGTCGATGACCGTGGTGGCCCGGCCGCCCGCGTTGAGGACCTCGCGGATCGCGGGGCTGTCGGGGTCCCGGGAGAAGACCCATGGCTGCGCCTTGATGACGCCACGCATCGCGAACACGCGCGGGTCGTCGGCGTTGAGGACGGCCCAGCCGTCCTTGCGCGTGATCTGCGGGACGACGGACTTCACCTCGGCGAGCTGGTCGACGGTGTCGATGCCCTGCAGCCCGAGGTGGTCGGCCGACACGTTGGTCACCACCGAGACGTCGTTGCGGGTCAGGCCGATCCCCTTGAGCAGGATGCCGCCGCGCGCCGTCTCGGTCACCGCGAACTGCACCTCCGGGTGGGCCAGCACCCGCCCGGCACCGCTGGGGCCGGAGTAGTCGCCGGCCTCGACCAGCTCGCCGTCGATGTAGATGCCGTCGGTGTTCGACCAGCCGACCAGCTTGCCGGACGTGCGGGCGATGTGGGCGATCATCCGGGACGTCGTGGTCTTCCCGTTGGTGCCGGTGACGGCGACGACCGGCACCCGCGGGGTGATCGTGTGCGGCGCGGCGCCCGGCTCGGCGGCCGCGACCCGCTCGGCCGCCTCGCTGACCGCGGAGTCGATGTCGGTGCCGGGCAGCGCGTCGAGGACCGCGGCCACCGCGCGCCCCATCACCTGCCCGCGCTCCCTGTGCCGCCAGGGGTAGGCCACCACGAGCTGGTGGGGGTCACTGGTCGGGCGGACCCGGACAGCGAGACGGGCCGTGCCCGACTCCTGGGCCACGGCGCGCACCAGCCGGGCCACGGCCCGGGCGGCGAACCGCTGCCGGAAGCCGGTGTCCGGGGCCCCCGGCCGGGCGTTGCGCAGCCCGATCCGTCGGGCGAACCGGGCGGCGGCCTCCTCCGAGGCGGTCGCGAGGACGCTGATGTCCAGGGTCAGCTTGATCGCCGCCCGGGGGAAGTACAGGTTGGGCCCCTCGAGGACCCGGAGCTCGACCAGGGAAGCGGATGACGTGGAAGGCACCCGCGAACGGTAGCGCTCAGGCCCCCATGGCGTGGAAGCCGCCGTCGACGTGCACGATCTCGCCGGTGGTCGCGGGGAAGAAGTCCGAGAGCAGGGCGCAGACCGCCTGCGCGGTCGGCGTCTGGTCGGTGTTGTCCCAGCCGAGCGGCGCCCGGGTGGTCCACATGTCCTCGAGCTCGCTGAAGCCGGGGATGGCCTTGGCGGCCAGGGTCCGCAGCGGCCCGGCCGAGACCAGGTTGACCCGGATGCCGTCCGGGCCGAGGTCGCGGGCCAGGTAGCGCGAGCAGGACTCGAGCCCGGCCTTGGCCACGCCCATCCAGTCGTACGCCGGCCACGCGACCGTCGCGTCGAAGGTCAGGCCGACGACCGAGCCGCCCCGCCCCATCAGCGGCTTGCACGCGGTGGCCAGCGACTTCAGGGAGTACGCCGAGACCTGCACGGCCTGCGCGACGTCCTCCCAGGGGCCGTCGAGGAACTTGCCCCCCAGCAGCGTCTCGGGGTTGCCGTAGGCGATGGAGTGGACCACGCCGTCGAGGCCGTCCACGTGCTCGCGGACCAGCTCCGGCAGCCGCTCGAGGTGCTCGGGGTCGGTCACGTCGAGCTCGAGCACCGCCGGCTCCTGCGGCAGCCGCTTGGCGATCCGCTTGGTGATGCCGAGCGCACGGCCGAAGTTGGAGATCAGCACCGTGGCGCCCTGCTCCTGCGCCACCTTCGCCGTGGCGAACCCGATGGAGGAGTCCATCGTCACGCCTGCGACCAGGATCCGCTTGCCGTCCAGAATGCCCATGTCGTTCCTCTCGGTGGTGGAGCCGGTCGGCCCCCGCTGGTCGAGCTGGTCGGGACCGTCAGTGGCCCATGCCGAGGCCGCCGTCGACCGGGATGACTGCCCCGGTGACGTACGCCGCGCCGTCGCCGGCGAGCCAGGTGACCGCCGAGGCGATCTCGTCGGGCGAGGCGTAGCGGCCCAGGGGCACCTGGGTCTTGATCGCGGAGCGCTGGTCGTCGGTGAGCACCGCGGTCATGTCGGTCTCGACGAAGCCGGGCGCCACCACGTTGGCGGTGATCGAGCGGGAGCCCAGCTCGCGGGCCAGCGAGCGCGCCATGCCGACCAGGCCGGCCTTCGAGGCGGCGTAGTTGACCTGGCCGGCCGAGCCGAGCAGCCCCACCACGGACGAGATGAAGATGATGCGGCCACGCCGCAGCCGGAGCATGTCCTTGGCCGCACGCTTGGCGAGCCGGAAGGAGCCGGTGAGGTTCGTGTCGATGACCGAGGACCAGTCGTCCTCCGACATCCGCAGGACCAGCGTGTCGGCCGTGATGCCGGCGTTCGCGACCAGCACCTCGACCGGGCCGTGGGCGGCCTCGATCTCGGCGAACGCAGCCTCCACCGCCGCAGGGTCGGTGATGTCGCACCGCACGTCGAGCGCCCCCTCGGGGGCGCCTCCGTTGCGCGTGGTCACGGCGACCCGGTCGCCGTTGGCCACGAAGGCCTCGGCGATCGCACGGCCGATCCCGCGGTTCCCACCGGTCACGAGGACCGAGCGGCCGGCCGGTTCAGTGTTGGCTTCGCTCACGTTCAACGACGCTAGCGATTACCCCGGGGTAGGCATAAACACCCGCCGTACGCCGGGACGGCGCGTCACTCGTCCTCGAGGCGGAAGCCGACCTTGAGACCGACCTGGAAGTGCTCCACGGCACCGTCCTTGACCTGGCCGCGGACCTGGGTCATCTCGAACCAGTCCACGTGCCGCAGGGTCCGGCTGGCCCGCTCGATCGCGTTGCGGATCGCCTGGTCGATCCCGTCGGGCGAGGTGCCGACGATCTCGCTGACGCGGTAGGTGCGGTTGGTCATGGTGGCCTCCAGGTGCGTGGGGCGGAGCAGGGGTGGGTGGCTCAGGCTACCGACGTACCATGGAGGCCATGGCCCGAGACTCGATCCGGCACCGCGAGGAGCCGATCCGCATCACGACGGCAGCGTCGAGCCGGGCCGCGGACATCGCGGCGCGGCAGCGGCGCTACCTGCTCTCGATGAGCATCCGGTCGGCCTGCTTCATCGGGGCGGTCGTCGCCGGGATCGCCGGGATCGACTGGCTGTGGCCGTGGCTCATCGCCGGCGCGCTGATCCTGCCGTACATCGCGGTGGTGATGGCGAACAATTCTGCGACGAAATCCGACGGCTTCGAGCTGCTGGACCACGGTTTCGACCGGCCCGCTCTCACCGATGGTTCGGATTCGGCGCGCCGCACCGGTCAGGACCATATTTGACAACGTCGCGTCGCGTGACAGAATCCTCGACGCGAGCTGGGTCTCCCCCGTCTCAGCTCGCAGCGGTGCCGGACGGCTTCCCCCGTGGCTGTCCGGCACCGTCTCATTTCGTGAGGAGATCATGACCGAGATCGAGATCCCCACCTGCTCCGCGAAGGGCTGCCAGGCGCCCGCCGCCTGGGCGCTGCTGTGGAACAACCCGCGGCTGCACACGCCCGAGCGCCGCAAGACGTGGCTGGCCTGCGACGAGCACCGGCAGTCGCTCTCCGACTTCCTCGGTGCGCGTTCGTTCCTCAAGGACGTGGTGCCGTACGCCGAGGTCGCTGCCGACTGACGGCGCGAGCGCGCTCAGCGGATCCGCTAGCCCCCGATGGCGGACATCGGGCGGTCCGGCTGCAGGAACAGCGGGTCGTCGATGCCGTGGCCCGCGCGCTTGCCGCGCATGGCCACCACCCAGCGCTCGGCGATCTCCTCGTCGGAGGCACCCGAGCGCAGCGCCCCGCGCAGGTCGGACTCCTCGCGGGCGAACAGGCAGTTGCGCACCTGGCCGTCGGCGGTGAGCCGGACCCGGTCGCAGTCGCCGCAGAACGGCCGCGTGACCGACGCGATCACACCCACCGTGGCCGGGCCGCCGTCGACGAGGAACAGCTCGGCCGGGGCGCTCCCCCGGGGCTCGTCGACCGGCTTCAGCACGAACTCGCGCTCGAGGTGGCCGAAGATCTCCTCGGCGGTCACCATGCCGGTGCGGCTCCAGCCGTGCTGCGCGTCGAGGGGCATCTGCTCGATGAAGCGCAGCTCGTAGCCGTGCTCGATCGTCCAGCGCAGCAGCTCGGGCGCCTGGTCGTCGTTGATGCCGCGCAGCAGCACGGCGTTGATCTTGATCGGCCCCAGCCCGGCCGCACGGGCGGCCTCGAGACCGGCGACCACGTCGGCGAACCGGTCGCGCCGGGTGATCTCGTGGAACGTCTCCGCACGCACCGTGTCGAGGCTGACGTTGATCCGGTCCAGGCCCGCCTCGGCCAGCGCCGCCGCGGTGCGGGACAGGCCCAGCGCGTTCGTGGTCAGGGAGGTCTCGACGCCCAGCTCGTGGGTACGGCGCACGATGTCGACCAGCCCGCGGCGTACCAGCGGCTCACCACCGGTGAAGCGGACCTCGCGGATGCCGAGCTGCTCGACGCCCACCCGCACCAGCCGCACGACCTCGTCGTCGGTGAGCACCGAGTCGTCGGGCAGCCAGTCCAGCCCCTCCGCGGGCATGCAGTACGAGCAGCGCAGGTTGCAGCGGTCGGTCAGCGACACCCGGAGGTCGGTCGCGACCCTGCCGTAACGGTCCTCGAGCTTGCGTGCGGTCACCCTGCGGAGTCTACGTGTCCGACCTCACCGAACCCTGCGACCTGTCCGGACCCACCCCCCGGATAGCCTCGACGGGTGCGCTCGCTGAGGTTCCTGCTCTCGCGACGCTGGCTGCTCTTCACGCTCGTCGTGGTGCTCCTGGCGTACGCCACCTGGTGGCTCGGCGAGTGGCAGTTCCACCGGCTCGCCGACCGCAAGCAGAGCAACGCCATCATCCGGACCAACGAGGCTCGCGACCCGGCCCCGGTCGCCGACGTCCTCGCCCCGGACCGCTCCGTCGACGAGCAGGACGAGTGGCGGGTCGTCACCGCCACGGGGACCTACGACGAGGCGGACACCGTGGTGGTCCGCTACCGCACCCGCGACGGCGAGTCCGGCCTCGACGTCGTGGTCCCCCTGGTCACCGAGGACGGCACCGCCCTGCTCGTCGACCGCGGCTGGATGCCCTCCGACAACCGGGGCACGGACCCCTCCGACGTCCCCTCGCCCCCGTCCGGCGAGGTCACCGTGACGGGCTGGGTGCGCGCCGACGCCACCGATAGCGCCGAGGTGTCCGACCACTCGACGCGGGCGATCTCGAGCGTGGAGATCGGCAGGACGCTGGACCGCGAGGTGTACGGCGGCTTCGTCGACCTCAAGTCCGAGGACCCCGCGCCCGCCGACCCCCTCGAGGGCGCCGAGCTGCCCGAGCTCGACAACGGGCCGCACTTCTTCTACGGCCTGCAGTGGTGGTTCTTCGGCGTGCTGGCGGTCTTCGGGTTCTTCTACCTGATGTACGACGAGTGGCGCTCGGGCAAGCGCGGCGAGACGTCCACGCGGGCCGAGGTCCTGGCCGAGCGGAAGCAGAAGCGGGCCGCGAAGCAGTCGAAGAAGCAGGCGGTCCGGGCGGCGTACGAGCGCGAGCGCCAGAAGGAGACGCGCGACCGTCCCGCCGGACGCCGCTGAGCGTCCCGGGCCGGCCGGGGGCCGGGCTCAGGCGACCGGGACGTCCTCGATGAACTGGGTGCGGTAGAGGTCGGCGTACAGGCCGCCCTGGGCGAGCAGCTGCGCGTGCGTGCCGGACTGGATGATGCGGCCCGACTCGAGCACCAAGATCCGGTCGGCGTTGCGCACGGTGGAGAGGCGGTGCGCGATCACCAGCGACGTGCGCCCCTCGAGGGCCGCGTCGAGGGCCCGCTGCACGGCCGCCTCGGACTCGCTGTCGAGGTGGGCGGTCGCCTCGTCGAGGACGACGATGGCCGGCGCCTTGAGCAGCAGCCGCGCGATCGCGAGCCGCTGGCGCTCGCCGCCGGAGAGCCGGTAGCCGCGGTCGCCGACCACCGTGTCGAGACCGTCGGGCAGCGCCTGCACGAGCGGCGCGATCTGGGCGGCCTCGAGGGCGGCCCAGACCTCCTCGTCGGAGGCGCCCGGGCGCGCGTAGAGCAGGTTGGCGCGGATCGTGTCGTGGAACATGTGGGCGTCCTGGGTGACGTAGCCGACCGTGTCCTCCAGGGACTGCAGGGTGACGTCGCGGACGTCGTGGCCGCCGACCCGGACCGTGCCGGAGTCGACGTCGTACAGGCGGGCCACGAGGTGGGTGACGGTGGTCTTGCCGGCACCGGAGGGGCCCACGAGCGCGATCATCTGCCCCGGCTCGGCGACGAAGCCGATGTCGGTCAGGACCGGGCCGCTCTCCCGGGACTCCTGTCGGGCCACCACCTCCAACGAGGCCAGCGAAATCGCGTCGGCCCGCGGGTAGCTGAAGGCGACGTGGTCGAACTCCAGGCTCGAGGCGCCGCGGGGCAGCTCGACGGCGTCGGGCTTCTCCTGGATCAGGGACGGGAGGTCGAGGACCTCGAAGACCCGCTCGAAGCTGACCAGCGCGGTCATCACGTCGATGCGGACGTTCGAGAGACCCTGCAGGGGGCCGATCAGCCGGAGCAGCAGCGTGGCCAGGGCGGTCAGGGTGCCGACGGTGAGCGCGTTGTCGACGGCGAGGTGACCGCCCACGCCGTAGACGAGGGCCGTGGCCAGCGCGGGCACCGCCATCATCGAGGCGGCGAAGATGCGCGTGATCAGCGAGATCCGGATCCCGAGGTCGCGCACGGTCGCCGCCTTCGCGGCGAACACCGCGTCCTCCTCGGAGCGGCGACCGAAGAGCTTGAGCAGCATCGCGCCGCCGACGTTGAACCGCTCGGTCATGGCGTTGCCGAGGTCGGCGTTGCCGTCCATCTGCTGGCGGGTCAGGCCGGCCAGCCGACCGCTGACGAGCCGGCTGATCAGGAACAGCAGCGGGAACAGCGCGAGGCAGAGCAGGGTGACCTGCCAGCTCAGCGCCAGCATCGCGGCCCCGACCACGAAGACGGAGATCGTGTTCGCGACCGTGCTGGACAGCGTCGAGGTGAACGCTCGCTGGGCGCCGATCACGTCGTTGTTGAGCCGGGAGACCAGGGCCCCGGTCTGGGTGCGGGTGAAGAAGGCCAGGGACTGCCGTTGCACGTGCCCGAAGACGCGGGTGCGGAGGTCGAAGATCAGCCCCTCGCCGATCCGGGAGGAGAGCCAGCCCTCCCCCACCGTCAGCAGCGCGCTCACCAGCGCGACCAGGGCCATCACGAGGGCCAGGACGGTGACCAGTCCGGTGTCCTTGCCCAGGATGCCGTCGTCGATGATCCGCTGCACCAGCAGCGGGTTGACCACGACCAGCCCGGCGTCGATGACCGTGAGCGTCAGGAACGACGCGATCAGGCGGCGGTGCGGACGCGCGAAACCGAGCACCCGGCGGACGGTGCCGCGCTCGATGCGGTTGTTGACGACGCTGCGGTCAGACCGCAGGTGGCGCCACGCGGCGCCGGCTCCGTGCATCCCCGACACGTTCTCTCCTCACCGGCCCGCCAGCACGCGGGCCACCTCCCGGAACCGCCTCACCTGGGCCTCACGCTCCAGGCGACGCTGCTCCTCGAGGTCTCGCTGCGCCGCTCCGAGGAGCAGCGCCTTGGTCTCGGTGACCACACCGGGCATCGGTGCGGTCAGGGCGCCCACGAGGTCTGCGACGCATCCGTCCAGCTCCTCGGCGGGGACGGCCGCGAGGGCCAGCCCGATGTCGACGGCCTCCGCCGCCCCGACCATCCGGGCCGTCACGCAGATCTCCAGCGCCCTGGCGTAGCCAACGCTCTCGACCAGCGGCTTTGTTCCCGTCAGGTCCGGGACCAGCCCGAGCGCCGACTCCTTCATGCACAGCTGGGCGTCGTCGGCGAGGACGCGCAGGTCGCAGGCCAGCGCCAGCTGGAAGCCCGCGCCCACCGCGTGCCCCTGGACGGCGGCGACGGAGATGAAGCGCGGGTCGCGCAGGAAGGTGAAGCCCCGTTGGTAGTCGTCGATGGTCGCGGACATCTGCTCGTCGCTCATCGTGAGCAGGTCGGCGACGGTCTCGACCCCGACCGGAGCCCCGCCCGGCTCGAGCATGCTGCGGTCCAGCCCGGCCGAGAAGCTCTGGCCCGCGCCCCGGAGGACCACCACCCGGGTCTCGTCCGGCAGCTGTGCGCCGAGCTCGGCCAGCGCGCGCCACATGGCCGGCGTCTGCGCGTTGCGGACCTGCGGTCGGTCGAGGGTGATGGTGGCGACGGGGCCGGTCTGCTCGAAGCGCAGCCCGACCGCGGAGAGGGCCTCAGGGGTCATGACCGGAGTCTAGGTGCGCCCGCCGACGGCCCCGACGGCTCCGACGACCCCGGTCGCCCGGCCGGGCGGCCCGTCGGGCACCCGGTCAGGCCAGCGAGACCAGGTCGGCGTAGTCGTCGTTCCAGAGGTCCTCGTCACCGTCGGGCAGCAGCAGCACCCGGTCCGGCTCGAGCGCACGGACCGCGCCCTCGTCGTGGGTGACCAGGATGATCGCGCCCTCGTAGGTGCGGATCGCCGCCAGCACCTCCTCGCGGGAGGCCGGGTCGAGGTTGTTGGTCGGCTCGTCGAGCAGCAGCACGTTGGCGCTCGAGACGACCAGGCTGGCCAGCGCCAGCCGGGTCTTCTCGCCACCCGACAGCACGCCGGCAGGCTTGTTGGCGTCGTCACCGGAGAACAGGAACGACCCCAGCACGCTGCGCGCCTCGGTGTCGGTCAGCTGCGGCGCGGCGCTCTGCATGTTCTCCAGCACCGTGCGGCCGGTGTCCAGGGTCTCGTGCTCCTGGGCGTAGTAGCCGAGCTTCAGCCCGTGGCCCGGGATCACCTCGCCGGTGTCGGGCTGGTCGACGCCGGCGAGGATCCGGAGCATGGTGGTCTTGCCGGCGCCGTTGAGGCCCAGGATGACGACCCGGCTCCCCTTGTCGATGGCCAGGTCGACGTCGGTGAACACCTCCAGGGAGCCGTAGGACTTCGAGAGCTCGCTGGCGGTGAGCGGCGTCTTGCCGCAGGCTGCCGGGGCAGGGAACTTGATCCGGGCCACCTTGTCGGCCCGACGCTCCCCCTCGACGCCGGCCATCATCTTCTCGGCGCGCTTCAGCATCGACTGCGCCGCGGTGGCCTTGCTCGCCTTGGCGCGCATCTTGTTGGCCTGGTCGGTGAGGGTCTTGGCCTTGCTCTCGGCGTTCGCCCGCTCGCGCTTGCGACGGCGCTCGTCGGTCTCGCGCTGCGTGAGGTAGGCCTTCCAGCCCATGTTGTAGACGTCGATGACGCCACGGTTGGCATCGAGGTGGAGCACCTTGTTGACCGTGGTCTCGAGCAGCTCGTTGTCGTGGCTGATCACGATCAGGCCGCCCTTGTGGGACTTGAGGAACTCCCGCAGCCACACGATGGAGTCGGCGTCGAGGTGGTTGGTGGGCTCGTCGAGAAGCAGCGTGTCCGCGCCGGAGAAGAGGATGCGCGCGAGCTCGACCCGTCGGCGCTGGCCACCGGAGAGCGTCTTGAGCTGCTGACCGAGGATCCGGTCCTCGATGCCGAGGCTGCTGGCGATCTGGGCGGCCTCGGACTCCGCGGCGTACCCGCCTCCGGCGTGCAGCTCGGCGTCGGCGCGCGCGTAGCGCTTCATCGCCCGCTCGCTGACGTCCGGGTCGTCGCTGCCCATCTGGGCCTCGGCCTCGCGGAGGCGGCGTACGACGTCGTCGAGCCCGCGGGCGGACAGGATCCGGTCGCGCGCGAGCACCTCGGGGTCGCCGATCCGGGGGTCCTGCGGCAGGTAGCCCACCTCGCCGGTGGCCTGGACCGAGCCCGAGGCCGGCAGCGCCTCGCCCGCGAGGATCTTGGTGAGGGTGGTCTTGCCGGCGCCGTTGCGGCCCACCAGCCCGACCTTGTCGCCGGCGGCGACCCGGAAGCTGACGTTCTCCATGAGGAGCCGCGCGCCGGCACGGACCTCGAGCTGGTGAGCGGTGATCATGAGGCTGGCTAGTCTAGGTTCGGCCGGGGGTCCCGGTCATATCGGGACGCCTGGTTGCCCACCCCTCGAACGGGGTACGAGCCGGGCCGTCAGCACTCCCGCGGAAGGTCACCCCCATGCGCTTCAACCCCAAGGCTCGCCTCGACACCAGCCGGATGGGCGACGCCGGCCGCGGACGACGCGGCGGCGGGCTCGGCGGAGGCGGTGGCGCCATCCCGATCCCGGGTGGCATGAAGGCCGGGGGCGGCATCGGCGGCGTGATCATCGTCGTGCTCTTCATCGTGCTCACCCAGTGCCTGGGCGACGGGGGCGCCGGCCTCCCCTCGGGTGGCGGCGGCGACCTCGACAGCAGCCGGATGGCCGACACCGGGCGGTACGACGGGTGCAAGACCGGCGCGGACGCCAACGAGAGCGCGGACTGTGCCCGGGTGGCGGTCGAGAACTCGCTCTACGCCTACTGGTCGGCCACCCTGCCGGACCAGTCGAGCACCGACTTCCGCCCCGAGAAGCAGGTGGAGACGTTCACCGACGCCGTCGGCACCGGATGCGGCCAGGCGACCTCCGAGGTGGGGCCGTTCTACTGCCCGGTGGACCGGACGATCTACCTGGACACCACCTTCTTCGACGCCGTGCTCGAGAAGCAGCTCGACGGTCCCAGCGGCGCGTTCGTCGAGCCCTACGTGCTGGCGCACGAGTACGGCCACCACATCCAGAACCTGCTCGGCACGATGGGTCGTGTGAAGACCCAGCAGGGCCCGCAGAGCGACTCGGTGCGCCTGGAGCTGCAGGCCGACTGCTACGCGGGGATGTGGGCCAAGAGCGCCACGACGACCGACGACGCCACCGGGGAACCGCTGTTCTCGTCCCTCACCGACGCCGACATCCAGCAGGCCATCGCCGCGGCGACCGCCGTCGGCGACGACCGGATCCAGCAGGAGACCGGCGGCCGGGTGAACCCCGAGCAGTGGACGCACGGCTCGGCGGCCTCGCGGGTGAGGTGGTTCCGGACGGGCTTCTCCCAGGGCAGCCTGGACGCCTGCGACACGTTCGCCACCGACAACCTCTGAGCCCGGGCCACGCGGCCCGCGACGACGGTCAGCCCGCGAGCATCGCCTCGATCAGCGGGAACTGCCGCTGGAGGGCGCGCAGGTGGGGGGCCACCGCCGGGTGCCGGTACTTCGCGGCCAGTGCTCCCTCTCCCCCGGCGACCCGGGCGAGCGCCCACTCGGCCCGGTTGAGCACCGTGTAGACCGCGGTCACGCGGGCGCCGAGGGCCGCGTCGTCCCGGTCCGCCAGGCCGTCCGGGAGCCCCAGCAGGTAGGCGTCGAGCAACGGCTCGAACTCCTCGCGGGCGGACAGCAGGTAGTAGCCGAGGTCGGCGCCGACCGGCCCGTAGCCGAGGGTGCCCCAGTCGACGGCCACCACCTCGTCACCGTCGCGGCCCGGCAGGTTCGCGGGCACCGGGTCCCCGTGCTGCGGCACCTGGGGCAGCAGATCGACCGCCCCCAGCCAGGCCTCGCGCCTGCGCCAGAGGTGGTCGGCGACGTCCGCGACAGTGGTCCGGGCCAGCGTGGGCCAGCCGCCACGACGCTCGACCCGGGACATCCGGTCCCGCAGCTGGTCGCGCGCCAGCCACGTGGAGCCGCCCAGCCGCGCGCCGGCGAACCGCCCGAGGGCGTGCGCGGCGAACAGGCCGCTGTTGGCGGTGTCCTCGACCCAGGCCTGGGTCAGGGTGATCCCGTCGACGTCCTCCTCCACCGCCGTGAGCGGCGCACGGAGCCCGGGACTGCTGTCGACGAGGCCCGAGAGCGCGACGTCGGCCGCGCGCCGCCAGTAGGCGAAGTGCCGAGGGTCCGAGAGCTCCGCGGGGTCGTGCTCCCGGGGCGCTGCGAGGCGCTTCACAACGACGGCCTGGTCACCCAGGACGGCGCGCCAGACGCCCAGGGTCGACGGGCCGGACCCGCCGGGCAGGGGGTGCCACCCCGCTTCGGGCTGCCACATGCTGCCATCCTGACACCGCCGACGCCGGATTCAGCGGATGTCGCGGCGCACGAAGGCCACCTGTCCAGCCAGGCTCAGCGCGAGTGCCAGTGCCGCGAGGGCCAGGAACGGCGCCCAGCGGAAGCTCTCGGCCGGCACCAGGGCGAGGTGCTCGAAGGGCGAGAGGTCCTGGATCCACTGCGGGAGCCGGAGCAGCTCACCGAAGAACATCACCACGACCGCGACCACCAGCGGCAGCCAGGCCAGCGGCGCGGCGCGCGGGCTCACGCCGTACAGCAGCCGGGCCGTGCCGCTGAGCACCAGGACCGCGGGCAGGTAGCCGAGCACCGGGACCGAGAGCCGCACGGCCGTGCCCGCGTCGCCGGTCACGGTCGCGTAGCCGAGCCCCAGCCCGATCGCGGCCCCGACCGCCACCGAGCCCGACCCGGCCACGGTGACGGCCGTGTGGCCCAGCAGCCAGCGCCGGCGGGGCAGGGCGGTGGCCAGGAGGTCCTCCACGCGGCCGTCGTCCTCCTCGGTCCGCGGGCGCAGGGCGCTGGAGATCGCGAAGCCGCTGGCGAGGAGCGCGAGCATCAGGCACGCGGTCGCGTAGAAGCCGTCCACGAGGTCCGTGCCCGCCTGAGCGAACAGGTCCCGGGAGGCCTGGGAGTCGCCCATCAGGTCACCCACGTCGTTGCCGATCGCGCCGTACGCGAGCCCCACGAACAGCACTCCCGCCGTCCAGCCGACGACCGCGCCGCGCTGCAGGCGCCAGGCGAGCCCGAGCGCGCCGCGGAGACCGGGGCCGGCGCGCGCCGGCCCCGGCCGCGCCGCCAGCAGACCCGATCCGACGTCGCGCCGGTCGAAGAGCGCGTACGCCGCGGCCGTGGTCGCCGCGGTCCCCGCGAGCAGCAGCAGTCCCGGCCACCAGCGCAGGCCGGAGAACGCGTGCATGGCCTGGTACCACCCGATCGGGGACAGCCAGCTCAGGACCGGGTAGCCCACGTCGCCGACGGCCCGCAGCGCATAGGCGAGCCCGAGCACGGCCCCGCACAGCCCGTACATCGACCGGGTGCTCGCGGTCAGCTGGGCGGCCACCAGCGCGGTCCCGGTGAAGAACCAGCCACACAGCATCAGGCCGGCACCGAGGCCGAACGAGTCGGCCGCGGCCAGGGGGTAGGACCACAGGCTCAGGGCGACGAGCAGGCCGAGCAGCGCGTTCGCGGCCAGGCTGACGGCCAGCGCGGCCGTCATGGGGGCGTGCCTCCCCACGGCCGCGGCGCGCAGCAGCTCGTCGCGTCCGCTCTCCTCCTCGGCGCGGGTGTGCCGGCCGACCAGGAACATGCTCATCAGCCCCGCCACGAGGGCGCCGAAGGCCGCGGCCTGCCAGGTGACCTGTCCCCCGATCGTGTTGAGCGCCCGGGCCGGGCCGGCCATCGCGACGAACGCCGCGTTGTGGCCCATGGTCTCCGCGGCCCGGTCGAACTCTGCCTGGCTGGTGTAGAGGCCGTCGACGCTCACCGCCTGGCTGTAGTAGAGCAGCACGACTCCGAGCGACCAGGCCACGAGCATCCACCGGTCCCGGCGCAGGAACGTCTGCAGGAAGACCCGCGCTCCCGTCATCGCGCGCTGCCCCGGGGCACTTCCTCGGCACCTGCCCCGGCCGACAGGTCGTCGCCGTAGTGGCGCAGGAAGAGCTCCTCCAGGGTCGGCGGCTGGCTGGCGAGGGACCGGACGCCGTACCGCAGCAGCACCGCCAGCGCGTGGTCGAGCTCGGCGGTGTCGACCTCGAACCGGGCGCGGGTCCCGTCGACCGCGAGGTCGTGGATGCCGGGCATCGTGTCCAGGCCGACCGGTGCCTCACGGAGCTCGGCGTGCACCGAGGTGCGCGTCAGGTGGCGCAGGTCCCCCAGCGTGCCCGTCTCGACGGTCCGTCCCGCCCGGATGATGCTGACCCGGTCGCAGAGCTCCTCCACCTCGGCGAGGATGTGGCTGGAGAGCAGCACGGTGTGCCCGCTGTCGCGGAACGCGTCGACGTGCTCCTGGAAGACCGACTCCATGAGCGGGTCCAGCCCCGAGGTCGGCTCGTCGAGCACCAGCAGCTCCACGTCGGAGGCGAGGGCGGCCACGAGGGCGACCTTCTGCCGGTTGCCCTTCGAGTAGCTGCGGCCCTTCTTCGTCGGGTCCAGCTCGAACCGCTCGACGAGCTCGTCCCGACGCCTCGCGTCGACACCGCCGCGCAGCCGTCCGAGCAGGTCGATGACCTCACCGCCGGTGAGGTTGGGCCACAGGTTCACGTCTCCGGGGACGTAGGCCAGCCGACGGTGCAGCTCGGCGGCGTCCCGCCAGGGATCCCGGCCGAACAACCGGACCTCGCCCGCGTCCTTGCGGAGCATGCCGAGCAGCACCCGGATCGTGGTGGACTTCCCCGATCCGTTCGGGCCGAGGAATCCGTGGATCTGGCCCTGCTCGACGACGAGGTCGAGGCCGTCGAGCGCCCGGGTGTTGCCGAAGGTCTTGACGAGTCCGGCGATCTCGATCGGGTGCGTCACACCGTCCACGCTAGGTGCTGGAGGCGCCTGCGTTCGTGACATCGACGCGGATCGCCGACGCGTCACCGATCGCGGCCTCGAGGACGCTGCGGCGCGGGTCGGGCACGGGGAGCCACGGCTCGACCGGGTGCAGCTTCCTGAGTCGCGGGTCCTCCAGCACCTCGTCGACCGCGGCCCGGTCGCCGCCCGCGACCAGCGGCCCCGCGAGCCCGCCCAGGATCCGGGCGGCGTGCTCGGCGGCCGCCTCGTAGGCCTGCCGGGCCTGGTTGTCCCTGCGGCGGGCGAACCGCTGCTGGCTCTGACCGCCCGCCTTGGTCCGGCCCTGGACGTGGCGCTGGCCGACCTTGGAGTCCACGACCTCCTCCCCCGCCAGCCGGGCGACGGCGAAGCCGCCCTTGCGGACCAGGAGCACGCCCCAGTCGTCCGGCAGCTCCCGCGCCGCCGCCGCGAACCCGGAGGCGTCCGGGAGGCCGGCGTACCGCCCCTCGAACGGCAGCCGGGCCCTGAACGTCGAGCCGTCCGAGGCCGCGCCGGTCAGCGCACCGTCGGCGACGGCCAGCCCGGTCGTGCCGTGGCGGCCGTTGAAGTTGAGGACCCACCGCTCGATCCGGGCGGCGGGGACGAGGACGACGGGCACGGGTCGACGCTAGCCGACGGCCGGAGCGAGGCGGACAGGTCGTCCTGTCAGGGACTACCGGCAACCCCGCTCGTCCCTCGCGGGGTCGCACTCAGGTCTCGAGCCGCCCGTCGCGGCCTCGCAAGCTCAGGCGCGGGGCTCCCTCGACCACTTCGGCTCGCAACCCCGCTCGTCCCTCGCGGGGTCGCGCCTCAGACGTTGAAGCCGAGCGCCCGCAGCTGCTCGCGGCCGTCCTCGGTGATCTTGTCCGGGCCCCACGGCGGCATCCAGACCCAGTTGATCACCACGTCGTTGACCAGGCCCTCGAGGGCGCTGTTGGTCTGGTCCTGGATCACGTCGGTCAGCGGGCACGCGGCCGAGGTGAGCGTCATGTCCAGGACGCAGTTGGACGACTCGTCGAGGTGGACGTCGTAGACGAGGCCGAGGTCGACGACGTTGATGCCGAGCTCGGGGTCGACGACGTCCTTCATCGCCTCGGTGACGTCCTCGACCGAGACGGACGACGTGCCGCCGCCGGTCGTGGCCTCGGGCACCTCGGGCAGGTCACCGTGATCCACGGGGTGGTCGACCGCGTGGTCGACGGACTGGTCGGTCATCAGTTGCTCTCCTTGGTCTCGGCGGTCTCGGCGCCGTCGGCCACCGAAGCGGCGGCCGTGGCGTCCTTCCAGGCCATCCAGCCCAGCAGCGCGCACTTCACGCGCGCCGGGAACTTCGCGACACCGGCGAAGGCGATGCCGTCCTCCAGCACGTCCTCGTCCGGCTCGACGGTGCCCTTGCCCTGCATCAGCGTCAGGAACTCCTGGTGGATGGCCAACGCCTCGTCCACCTTCTTGCCGATGACGAGGTCGGTCATCACCGAGGCCGACGCCTGCGAGATCGAGCACCCGACGGCGTCGTACGACACGTCGCCGACGACGTCACCGTCGAGGTGCACCCGCAGGGTCACCTCGTCGCCGCACGTCGGGTTGACGTGGTGTACCTCGGCCTCGAAGGGGTCGCGCAGGCCCTTGTGGTGAGGGTTCTTGTAGTGGTCGAGGATGATCTCCTGGTAGAGCGCATCCAGATCCTGGCTCGTCACGGTCACCCCAGCTTGAAGTAGGAACGGGTGTACTCGAGACCCTCCACGAGGGCGTCGATCTCTCCCGGCGTGGTGTAGAGGTACGACGACATCCGCGTGGAGCTCTGCACCCCGAACCGCGCGTGCGCCGGCTTCGCGCAGTGGTGACCGGCGCGCACGGCGATGCCGCGCGAGTCGAGCACCTGGGCGACGTCGTGCGGGTGCACGCCCTCGATCTCGAAGGAGATCGCCCCGCCGCGCTGGGTGGCGTCGAGCGGGCCGAGCACGGTCAGCCCGGGCACGGTCGCGAGCCCCTCGAGGGCGTACGCCGTCACCGCCTGCTCGTGCGCGTGCACCGCCTCCATGCCCACGGCACCGAGGTAGTCGACCGCGGCACCGAGACCGACGGCCTCGACGATCGGCGGTGTCCCGGCCTCGAACTTGTGCGGGACGGGGGCGTACGTCGACCGCTCCATGCGGACGGTCTCGATCATCTCGCCGCCACCGAGGAACGGTGGGAGCTGGTCGAGGACCTCGCGCCTGCCCCAGAGCACGCCGATGCCGGTGGGGCCGACGACCTTGTGACCTGTGAAGGCCAGCAGGTCAGCGCCCGACGCGACCACGTCCACGGGCAGCTGGGGTGCGGCCTGGGACGCGTCGACCACGACGATCGCGCCCACCTCGTGAGCACGCCTCGCGATCTCGGCGACCGGGTTGATGGTGCCCAGCATGTTCGAGACCCAGGTCAGCGAGACGACCTTGGTGCGCTCGTTGACGAGCTCGTCGATGTTCGACAGGTCGAGGCGGCCGTCGTCGGTCAGGCCGAACCAGCGCAGGGTCGCGCCCTTGCGCTCGGTGAGGAGCTGCCACGGCACGATGTTGGAGTGGTGCTCCATCTCGGTGATGACGACCTCGTCGCCCGCCCCGATCGAGAGGTCACCGGTGGCCCACGCGAGGGTGTTCGCCACCAGGTTGAGCGCCTCCGAGGCGTTCTTGGTGAAGATCACCTCGTCGCGGCTGGGCGCCTTGATGAACGCCGCCACCTTGTCGCGGGCGCTCTCGAACGCCTCCGACGCCTCGGCACCGAGCTGGTGCATGGCGCGGGCGACGTTCGCGTTGTGGCGCTCGAGGTGGTCGACCATCGTGTCGATCACCACCTGCGGCTTCTGCGAGGTGTTCGCGCTGTCGAGGTAGACCAGGGGGTGGCCGCCCGCGAGCACGCGCTCGAGGATCGGGAAGTCCTTGCGGATGACTTCCAGCTCCGGAAGCAGGCCTTCCATCGGGTGTTCCTCTCTACGCGCGGGTGGTGTGGCCGGTCAGACCGTCGCGGGACGGACGTACTTGTCGTACCCCTCCGCCTCGAGCTCCTCGGCCAGCTCGGAGCCGCCGGACGCGGCGACCTTGCCGTTCACGAAGACGTGGACCCGGTCGGGCTGGATGTAGCGCAGGATGCGGGTGTAGTGCGTGATCAGCAGGACGCCCTTGCCCTCCTGCTCGCGGAAGCGGTTCACGCCCTCGGACACGATCTTCAGCGCGTCGATGTCGAGGCCGGAGTCGGTCTCGTCGAGGATCGCGACCTTCGGGTCGAGCAGCTCGAGCTGGGCGATCTCGTGGCGCTTCTTCTCGCCACCGGAGAAGCCCTCGTTGACCGAGCGCTGCGAGAACGTCGAGTCGAGGTCGAGGCGCTCGAGGGCGCTGTTGACGTCCTTGACCCAGGTGCGCAGCTTGGGGGCCTCGCCGTCGATCGCGGTCTTGGCGGTGCGCAGGAAGTTCGCGACGGAGACGCCGGGGACCTCGACGGGGTACTGCATGGCGAGGAACAGGCCGGCGCGGGCGCGCTCGTCGACGGACATCGCGAGGACGTCCTCGCCGTCGAGCGTCACCGTGCCGCCGGTGATGGTGTACTTCGGGTGACCCGCGATCGAGTAGGCCAGGGTCGACTTGCCGGACCCGTTCGGACCCATGATCGCGTGCGTCTCGCCGTCCTTGATGGTCAGCGTGACGCCCTTGAGGATCTCCTTGGCGCCGTCCTCGGTGTCGACCGAGACGTGCAGGTCCTTGATCTCCAGCGTGCTCATCTGTGTCTCTTCCTTGCTCGAAGTCTGATCGAAGTCTGGGTTGTTCAGGACGGCTGGACGCCGTTGAGGGTGGTGGTGGTGTCGACGTACACGCCGTCCTCACGGACCTCGACGGGGAACACCGTCACGGGCTCCGTCGCGGGCAGGCCGGTGGGCTTGCCGGTGCGCAGGTCGAAGCGCGAGCCGTGCAGCCAGCACTCGATCTGGCAGTCGGCCACCTCGCCCTCGCTCAGCGCCACGGCGGCGTGCGAGCAGAGGTCCTGGACGGCGAAGAACTCGTCACCGTCGCGGGCGATCGCCACGTCGAGGTCGCCGATGCGGACGGCCAGGCCCTCGTCGACCCGGACCTCCTCGGTGGCGCAGACGCGCTCGAACGCCATCAGACCGCGCTTCCCGGGAAGGCCTTGAGGACGTTCTTGGCCAGCTCGGCCTCGACGGTCTCGCGCAGCTGGTCCTCGATCGCCGGGACGTCGATCTTGCGGATCAGGTCGTTGAAGAAGCCATGCACGACCAGGCGTCGGGCCTCGTCCTCCTCCACGCCGCGCGAGCGCAGGTAGAACAGCTGCTCGTCGTCGAAGCGGCCGGTCGCCGACGCGTGGCCGGCGCCCTCGATCTCGCCGGTCTCGATCTCGAGGTTGGGCACCGAGTCGGCCTGGCAGCCGTCGGTGAGCACCAGGTTGCGGTTCTCCTCGTAGGTCTCGATGCCCTCGGCGACCTTGCGGATCAGGACGTTGCCGATCCAGACCGTGTGGGCGCCCTCGCCCTGCAGCGCGCCCTTGTAGACCACGTTGCTGCGCGTGTTGGGCGCGGTGTGGTCGACGAAGAGGCGGTGCTCGATGTGCTGGCCGCCGTGGTCGGTGTCGCCGTCGGCGAAGTACATGCCGAGCATCTCCACCGATCCGCCGGGGCCGGCGTACTCGGCGGTCGTGTCGTGGCGCACCACGTTGCCGCCGAAGGACACGTCGACGTGCTTGAACGTCGCGTCCCGGCCGACCTTCGCGTGCCGGTGGCCGAGGTGGACTGCGTCGTCCTCCCAGTCGTCGATGCTGACGACGGTCAGCTGCGCCCCGTCACCGACCACGATCTCGGTGAGGTCGGCCAGGGTGGCCGAGCCGATGAACCGGAACACCACGGTGGCCTTGCTGTGCGGCTCCGCGGTGACCACGACGTGCGACGAGGAGGCGGTGTCGATGCCGGTGCCGCGGACGTCGATGAACACCGGGGCGTCCAGCTCGGTCTCGCGCGGCACCGTCACGGCGTACCGGCGGGCCGCCTCGTGCCAGACCCGGGCGCTGACCCGGTCGACCGGCACCAGACCGCTGGAGCCACGCAGCGGGCTGTCGGCGTCGATCTCCTCGATGCGCACGGCCTCGGGCGCCGTCGCCTCGGCACCGACGTGGGTGCCGGACAGGTCGGCGTCGGCGTGCAGCTCGCGCAGCCGCTTCAGGGGCGTGAAGCGCCACACCTCCTCGCGCCCGGTGGGCACGGGGTGGTCGGCCACCTCGAAGGAGCCCTCGGGGTGCAGGTGCGAGTCGACCTTGTCGAGCTCGAGGGAGGAGGCCACGCTCTCGCGGGCGGTGTCAGTCACAGTCACTCGTCAGTTCTTTCCTGGGCGTCGTGGTCTCGACGGGCTCGACCACCGGGGGCGGGACGGCGGGGCGGTGCGGCGTCAGCCGACCGCGCCCTCCATCTGCAGCTCGATGAGGCGGTTGAGCTCGAGGGCATACTCCATCGGCAGCTCCTTGGCGATCGGCTCGACGAAGCCGCGGACGATCATCGCCATGGCCTCGTCCTGCTCCATGCCGCGCGACATCAGGTAGAAGAGCTGGTCGTCGGAGACCTTCGAGACCGAGGCCTCGTGGCCCATCGACACGTCGTCCTCGCGGATGTCGACGTAGGGGTAGGTGTCGGACCGGCTGATCTGGTCGACGAGCAGCGCGTCGCACAGCACGTTGGACTTCGAGCCGTGGGCGCCCTCGTTGACCTGGATCAGGCCGCGGTACGACGTCCGGCCGCCACCACGGGCCACCGACTTCGACAGGATCGAGGAGGAGGTGTACGGCGCCGCGTGCACCATCTTGGCGCCCGCGTCCTGGTGCTGGCCCTCGCCGGCGAACGCGATCGAGAGCGTCTCGCCCTTGGCGTGCTCGCCCATCAGGTAGACGGCGGGGTACTTCATCGTCACCTTGGAGCCGATGTTGCCGTCGACCCACTCCATCGTCGCGCCGGCCTCGCAGGTCGCGCGCTTGGTGACGAGGTTGTAGACGTTGTTCGACCAGTTCTGGATGGTCGTGTAGCGGCAGCGGCCGCCCTTCTTCACGATGATCTCGACGACCGCGGAGTGCAGCGAGTCGGACTTGTAGATCGGTGCCGTGCAGCCCTCGACGTAGTGCACGTAGGCGCCCTCGTCGACGATGATCAGGGTCCGCTCGAACTGGCCCATGTTCTCGGTGTTGATCCGGAAGTAGGCCTGGAGCGGGATGTCGACGTGGACACCCTTCGGCACGTAGATGAACGAGCCGCCGGACCACACCGAGGTGTTCAGCGCGGCGAACTTGTTGTCACCCACCGGGATGACGGTGCCGAAGTACTCCTTGAAGAGGTCCTCGTGCTCGCGCAGCGCGGTGTCGGTGTCGAGGAAGATGACACCCTGCTCCTCGAGGTCCTCGCGGATCTGGTGGTAGACGACCTCGGACTCGTACTGCGCCGCCACGCCGGCCACGAGGCGCTGCTTCTCCGCCTCGGGGATGCCGAGCTTGTCGTAGGTGTTCTTGATGTCCTCGGGGAGCTCCTCCCACGAGGTCGCCTGCTTCTCCGTCGACCGGACGAAGTACTTGATGTTGTCGAAGTCGATCGTGGAGAGGTCCGAGCCCCAGGTCGGCATCGGCTTGCGGCCGAAGAGCTTCAGCCCCTTCAGGCGCAGGTCGAGCATCCACTGCGGCTCGTTCTTCTTGCCCGAGATGTCGCGCACGACGGCCTCGTTGAGACCGCGCTGCGCGGACGCACCGGCGACGTCGGGGTCGCTCCAGCCGAAGTCGTAGCGACCGATGCCCTCGAGCTCGGGGTTGCGCTCGTCGATGGTCGTCATGTGGTGACCTGCTCCTTCGTCTTGCCGGTGGGTGGAGACGTGTGGGGGATGCATGTGGTGCAGACCCCGTCGCCGTGGGCGATGGTGGCCAGCCGCTGCACGTGGCTGCCGAGCACGCGACTGATCGCCGCGGTCTCGGCCTCGCACAGCTGGGGGAACTCGTGGGCGACGTGGGAGACCGGGCAGTGCTGCTGGCACAGCTGCTCCCCCGCGCTGGGTCCGCCCGCGCTGCTCAGCGGCCCGGTGCGGGGCAGCTCGCGCACGGACGCGGCGTACCCCTCGTCGGTGAAGACCCGCGCGAGCACCTCGGCCGGGGACAGCTTCGGCTGCTCGCGCTGGACGTCGTGGAACCTCTCCTCGACGAACGCCACGCGACGGTCCGCGAATTCCCGCACCGCCTGCTCCCCGCCGGTCTCGGCGAGGAAGCGCAGCGCCTGGACGGCGAGGTCGTCGTACTGCTGGTCGAATCCGTCGCGACCCGCCTCGGTGAGCGCGAAGAGCTTGGCGGGGCGGCCGCGCCCCCGGGACGCGAGGTGCCGCGGCTCGCGCGCCTCGACGGCGCCCTCCTCGAGCAGCTGGTCGAGGTGGCGGCGGACGGCGGCCGGGGTGAGGTCGAGGCGCTCGGCGAGCGCCGCGGCCGTGGAGGGGCCGTTGACGAGGATCGACCGGACGACGCGCTGGCGCGTCGGCTGGTCGTCGGCCCCACGGGCCCTCTCGTCGAATTCCACAACACCAGTGTGCCGTTAATGGCGAGGGCCGTTCAAGTAAGGGTCGCCTTACCGTTCGACCACCGGACCCGTACCCCAGAAGGGCCACAGGTCCCTACCCCATATGGGCCATCGACCGTGCTGGGCCTTGACGAGTTCCGGTTCACTCGAAAGTGGGTACGTAGAGACCCGACACCGGCTCCCCCCGTCCCGGCGTCCACCGGAAGGTTCCCATGCAGCTGCGCACCCTCCTGCACAAGGTCGTGCACTCCAGGACCGTGCTGGTCCTCGGCGTCCTGGTCAGCATCCTGGTGCCCGCCGTCACCCTGCCCCGGCTCCCCCACGTCAGCCCGTGGCCGGTGCTGCTCGGGCTGGCCCCCTGGATCGTCGGCAAGTACCTCCTCTGCCCGTTGCGCTGGCGCGCCCTCACCGACGCCGACCTGAGCCGGCGCTGGCACCTGCGCGCGTACGCCGAGTCCGAGCTGCTCGGCCTGCTCACCCCCGGTCACGTCGGCGCGGACGTGTGGCGGATCCACCGGCTGACCGGCACCGGCCTGGGCCGCGGCGACGCACTGGTGAGCGTCGGCACCGACCGGCTGGTCGGCGCCCTCGGCCTGGCCGCCTTCGTGGCCTTCGCCGGGACCGCGCTGCCGGTGCGCATGCTGCTGGTGTCGGGCGTGGTGACCCTCCTGGCGGTCGTCGCGGTCCTGGTGCTGCGCCGGGTGCGTCCCGACCTGCTGCCCCGCCGCCCGCTGCCGCCCCCGCGCCGGCTGGCGCACGCCCTGGTCCTGTCCGCGGGCTACCAGCTGTCCATCGCGGCCCTCCTGCTCGGGACCCTGGCCGCGACCGGCCACGACCTCTCGCCCCTCGCGGTGCTCGGCGCGTTCGGCGCCAGCCAGATCGCCGGTGCGGTTCCCGGTCCCAACGGCGCGAGCCCGCGTGACGGGGCCCTCGTCGCGGCCCTGGTGGCGCTCGGGGTGCCGTTCACCGCGGCGGCGGCCGCCGTGGCCGTGAAGGCGGCGGTGGCCTGGCTGCCCGCGCTCGCCCTCGGCGGCGTGAGCCTCTACCTGACCCGCCGCGCGGCGCGGCGTACCGGCAGGGCGCTCCCCGCGCTCGCCTGAGCCCGGTCGACCGGACGGTTGGTCCCCGGATCGGGGACCTTCGCCCTGAGCAGCGGCGCGTGTCTCCGCCGAGGATGGTGAGGGCAAGCGTGCCGTCGAGGTACCCAGGGGAGCTGCATGCACGTGTCCCGGGTGACTGCTGCGAGGCGGACGAACCTCCCCTGGATCCTGGGCCAGGCGGGGTGGGTCGTCCTCGGCCTCGTCGTCTACTTCCGGGTCCGGGGACTGACCGACGCCTCCCGGGACGTCGCGGTGGCCCACGGCCGCGACATCGTCGCGTTCGAGAAGAGCATCGGCCTGCACATCGAGGCGGCGTTCCAGCGCCCGGTCGAGTCCTCCGAGGCCGCCGAGGCGGTCGCCAACTGGATCTACATCTGGGGCCACTGGCCGGTCATCGTCGTCGCGATGGTCTGGCTGGCGTGGCGCCACCGGCCCTACTTCCTGCGGCTGCGTGACGGCATGCTCGTCTCCGGGGCGATGGGCATGGTGGTGTTCGTGACCTATCCCGTGGCCCCTCCCCGCCTGCTGGGGCTCGGCCTGGTCGACACGGTGACGGAGAGCTCGAACAGCTACCGCTACCTGCAGCCTCCCGCGTTCGTGGACCAGTACGCCGCGATGCCGAGCCTGCACTCGGGGTGGGACCTCCTCGTCGGGATCGCGATCTACGGGGCCGCGACCTCGCGGGTGCTCAAGGTGATCGGGTGCGCGATGCCCGTGCTGATGGCGTTCGCCGTCGTCGCGACCGCCAACCACTACGTGGTCGACGTGGTCGCCGGGATCGCGCTGGCCCTGGTCGGGCACGCGTGCGCCCTGGCCCTGGAGCGGCGGCGCGTCCGGCGTGGGCACGAGCCGACATGACGCCCCTCGCCATCGCGCACCGGGCCGGGAACTCGCTGGCCGGCCTGCACGCGGCCAACACCCTGGGCGTCGACGTCATCGAGTGTGACGTGCACGAGCACCGCGGCCGGCTCGAGGTGCGGCACCTCAAGACCGCCGGCCCGCTGCCGTTCCTGTGGGACCGCTGGGAGCTCGCGTCGGCGTCCGCCCCCCGACTCGGGCTGCGCGAGCTGCTCGAGGCCGACCGGCACGGCACGACGTTCATGCTCGACATCAAGGGTCGGCGCAGCTCCACGGCGCCGGCGGTCGCGGAGCTGTTGCACGAGGTCGCCTCCCACGAGCCCGTCCTGGTCTGCGGGCGCTACTGGCCGACCGTCGACGTGGTGGCCGAGCTGCCGTACGTCCGTGCCGTGCTGTCGGCACGCAACCGGGTCGAGCTGGCCCGGCTGCGGCGACGCGTCCGGAGCCGGCGCCCGGTCCACGGCGTCTCCGTGCACCTGTCGCTGCTGGACCGCCATCTCGTCGCCGAGCTCCTCGGCCACGTCGAGGTCGTGATGACCTGGCCGGTCAACGACGTCGTCGCCCTGGACACCGCGATCGGCGTCGGGGCCAACGGCATCATCAGCGACGAACCCGACGTGCTCGCCGAGCTGATCCGCCGCCGGGCGTGACCCGCACCACGCCCCGCTAGTCTCGACGCGGACGTCCGGACCGGGTCCGGGGTCGCCGTCGAGAAGGAGACGCGGATGCCGGGATCGCTGCTGGGGAACATCGTCCCGCGGGTCGAGGACCCCGACCTGGTGCGCGGGCGCAGCACCTTCGTGGACAACCAGCGCATCGAGGGCACAGCCCACGCCGTCTTCGTGCGCAGCCCCTTCGCGCACGCCCGCGTGACCGGCGTCGACACCTCGCTGGCCGAGGCCGCTCCGGGAGTGCTCGCGGTGCACACCGGCGCCACCATCGGGGACCGTCCGGTCCCGGCGTTCGCCGACGTCAACAAGGCGGTCACCCGCACCGCGCTGGCGACGGACACGGTGCGCTACGTCGGCGACCCGGTCGCGCTGGTCGTGGCCGAGACCCGCGCCCAGGCCGTCGACGCCGCCGAGCTGGTCGACGTCGACTACGACGAGCTGCCGGTCGTCGCGGACATGGAGGCGGCGCTGGCGCCCGATGCGCCCCTGCAGCTCGAGTCCCTCGGCTCCAACATCGCCGCGAGCCGCGCGGACGGCGACCACTCCGACCCCCTGGCCGGAGCCGAGCACGTGGTCCGGCTGCGGGTGGAGAACCACCGCATCGCCACCGCGCCGATGGAGGGGCACGCGATCCTCGCCCAGCCGACGGGAGAGGGGCCGAACGACGGCGGGCTGACCGTCTGGGTGGCCACCCAGCAGCCGCACCTGTCCCGCGATCTCATCGCCCGCTGGACCGGGCTGGACAAGGAACAGGTCCGCGTCATCGCACCCCACGTCGGCGGCGCGTTCGGCGGCAAGGCCGGCATCACCCCCGACCACGCCGCGGTCATCGCCGCCGCACGGGGCCTCGGCCGCCCCGTGAAGTGGACCGAGACCCGCAGCGAGGCGATGCTCTCGATGCACGGACGCGGTCAGGTGCAGTACGCCGAGCTGGGACTGGACGCCGAGGGGCGCTTCGTCGGCCTGCGGGTCCGGGTCGTGGGCGACTGCGGGGCGTACGCCGGCTTCGGCGGCGCGCTCGCCCTCGGTCCGACATACATGATGATCCAGGGGCCCTACGAGATCCCCGAGATCCGCTACGACGCGATCGCCGCGCTGACCAACACCGCCCCGGTCGGGGCGTTCCGCGGGGCCGGGCGGCCCGAGGCGGCGGCCCTGCTCGAGCGCCTGGTGGACCTGGCGGCCGACGAGCTCGGGCTGGCCCCCGAGGAGATCCGGCGCCGCAACCTGATCGCTCCGGACGCGTTTCCGTACAAGACCCGGACCGGCGTCACCTACGACGTCGCCGACTTCGACCTGCCGCTGCGCGAGGCGCTCCGGATCGCCGACGTCGACGCCGCCCGGGACGAGCAGCAGCGGCGCCGCGAGGCCGGCGAGGTGCGCCAGCTCGGCATCGGCATCGCGGTCTACGTCGAGATCACCGGCTTCGGCGGCTCGGAGTTCGGGTCGCTGCACGTCCACGAGGACGGCACCGCCACGATCATGGCCGGCACCTCCGGCCACGGCCAGGGCCACGCCACGTCGTTCGCCATGATCGCCTCGGACCGGCTCGGCATCCCGATGGAGGACCTCACCTACGTCCAGTCCGACACCGCACTGGTCCGCTCCGGTGGCGGGACCGGCGGCTCCCGCTCGCTCCAGCTGGGCGGCAACGCCGTGGGCCAGGCGGCCGACGAGGTGCGGGTCAAGGCGCTCGACGTGGCCGCCCGGATGCTGGAGGCCGACCCGGCGGACGTGGTGCTGGAGGACGGCGTCTTCGGAGTGCGGGGCGTCGCCGGCACCGGTGTGCGCTGGCCCGAGCTCGCGGCCTGGGCGCACGAGCACGACGGCGGGCTGGGCTCCGACACCGACTTCACCCAGAAGGGCGCCACCTTCCCGTTCGGGGCACACGTCTCGATCGTCGAGGTCGACACCGAGACCGGCCTGGTCACGCCCCTGCGGCACGTCGCCGTCGACGACTGCGGCCGGGTGCTCAGCCCGCTGATCGTGGCCGGGCAGCAGCACGGCGGCGCCGTGCAGGGCATCTCCCAGGCGCTGTGGGAGCAGTTCGTCTACGACGAGCACGGCACCCCGCTGACCTCGACGTTCGCCGACTACGCGATGCCCACGACCGCCGACACGATCGCCCTGGAGGTCTCCAACACCGAGACCCCGACCCCGCTCAACCCGCTCGGCGCGAAGGGCATCGGGGAGTCCGCCACGATCGGCTCGACCCCGGCGGTCCAGAACGCCGTGGTCGACGCGCTGCGGCACCTCGGGGTCCGCCACGTCGACATGCCGTGCACGCCGGAGCGGGTGTGGCGGGCCGTCGGCGAGGCCGCCTCCGAGGACGGCCAGCGCCTGTGGCGCGAGCCGCCGGCCGCGTTCGGCACCCTCTCCCGGGGTGGGGACACCGACACCCCGGAGGCCGCCGAGATCTGAGCCGGCCGGTCCCGGGCCGCTGAGACCTGGGCCACACGGGTCCTGGCACGAGCGCCGCCCGCGGGCCGCCCGGCACACCACCGCTCCCTACACTGACCGCGTGTCGAAGCCCGCTCCCGCCGACCCGGCCGTCGCCGTCGACGGGCTGGTGATGAGGTACGGCGACAAGGTCGCCGTGGACGGCCTCTCCCTCGTGGTCGAGCGGGCGACCATCACCGCGGTCCTCGGCCCGAACGGCGCCGGGAAGACCACCACGTTGGAGACGTGCGAGGGCTACCGCACCCCGCAGCGCGGCCAGGTGCGGGTGCTCGGCCTCGACCCGGTCCGCGACCGGGCCGACCTGCTCCCCCGCATCGGCGTGATGCTCCAGGGCGGCGGCGCCTGGAGCGGCGTGCGGGCCATGGAGATGCTGCGCCACGTCGCCCGGCTGCACGCCCACCCCCTCGACACCGACATGCTCGCCGATCGACTCGGGCTCGGGGACTGCGGCCGCACGCCGTACCGTCGCCTCTCCGGCGGCCAGCAGCAGCGCCTCGGCCTGGCCATGGCCGTCGTGGGGCGTCCGGAGATCGCCTTCGTCGACGAGCCGACCGCGGGGATGGACCCGCAGGCGCGGCGCGCCACCTGGGAGCTGCTGGAGGAGCTGCGCGCCGACGGCGTCACCGTGGTGCTCACGACCCACTACATGGACGAGGCGGAGCGCCTCGCCGACCGGATCCACATCATCGACCACGGTCGGCTGATCGCCTCCGGGACGCCGCTGGAGCTGACCCGCGGCCGGTCGGACGAGCGTGCGGCCACCATCCGCCTCGTGGTGACCCGCCCCTTCCCGCCCGGCTCCCCGGAGTCGCTGCGCAGCGCGCTCGGCGCACAGGCCGAGGTGACCCAGCTCGACGACGTGAGTCTCGTCCTGAGCGGTCCCGCCGACGCCTCCACGCTGGCGAAGGTCTCCGGCTGGTGCGAGGCCAACGACGTGCTGCCGGAGTCCCTGACGCTGGGCCAGCGCAACCTCGAGGACGTCTTCCTCGAGCTGACCGGACGGGAGCTGACCCCATGAGCACCCAGGGCCACGGCACCTTCAGCCCGATGCCCGGCGCGGCGCCGTTCCACCGGATGGTGCGCGCGCAGGCCGCCATGGAGGCGCGGCTGATGCTGCGCAACGGCGAGCAGCTGCTGCTGGCCGTCGTCATCCCGGTGATCGTGCTGGTCGGCGGCGTCGAGGGCTCCCACCGGATGGGCATCACGTTCTCCCACCCGGCCGTCGACGTGTTCACCCCCGGCGTGCTCGCGCTGGCCGTGATGTCGACGGCGTTCACCTCGCTGGCCATCGCCACCGGCTTCGAGCGCCGCTACGGCGTGATCAAGCGGCTGGGCTCCTCGCCGCTCCCCCGGTCCGGCCTGCTGGCCGGCAAGATCGGCGGGCTGCTGGTCGTGGAGGTGCTCCAGGTCGCGGTGATCTCGCTGGTCGCCCTCGCGCTGGGCTGGGACCCCGACCCGGGCCTGCTGGGTGCGGTGCTCGCGATCGTGCTGGGCACCGCCGCCTTCGCGGCGCTGGGCCTGTTCGTCGCCGGCGTGCTGCGCGCGGAGGCGACGCTGGCGGCAGCCAACCTCGTCTACCTGCTGCTGATGGCCGGCGGCGCGGTCGTGCTGCCCGCCTCGGCGTACGGCGCCTTCGGCTCGTTCGTCCAGTGGCTCCCGTCGGGGGCCCTGGGCGATGCGATGCGCACCGCCCTCATCCACGGCGCCACCGACTGGACCGACCTCGGCGTGCTGCTCGGCTGGGCCGTGCTCGGCACCGCCCTGACCGCGAGGACCTTCACGTGGGAGTGACCGCACGCCTGACCCGTCTCGACGAGTGGTTGAAGGGGTGGGGCTGGGCCTCGCTGGTGGCGAACTGCGTGCTGGTCGTCACCGGTGGCGTGGTCCGGCTGACCGGCTCGGGCCTCGGCTGCCCGACCTGGCCGCGCTGCACCGAGGAGTCGTTCACCCCGCACGGCGCCTACAACGTGCATTCGGTGATCGAGTTCGGCAACCGGATGCTCACCTACGTCCTCGTCGCCGTCGCGATCGGCACCTTCGCCGCCGCCTGGCAGTCCGGCCGCCGCGACCTGCGCCGCATCGCGCTGGTCATGGCGCTGGGCATCCCGGCGCAGGCGGTGATCGGCGGCATCACGGTCCTCACCGACCTCAACCCCTGGATCGTGTCGCTGCACCTGCTCTGCTCGCTGGCGATCATCGGGGCCTCCGTGCTGTTCCTCCAGCGCATCGACCGGCCGGCCCCCGCTCGGGCGGAGCACGGACGGTTCACGGTCCTGGCCTGGGCGACCTTCGCCGCTGCCTGGGCGGTGCTGTACGTCGGCACGGTCGTCACCGGCTCGGGGCCGCACGCCGGGGACGCGGACTCCCCCCGCAACGGCCTCGACCCGCTGCAGCTCAGCCAGCTGCACTCCGACGCGGTGTTCCTGTTCGTCGGGCTCACGCTCGGCCTGCTCCTCGCCCTGGTCGCCACCGGGGCGGGCACCGTGGCCCGTCAGGCGGTCGCGGTCCTGCTGGCGCTCGAGGTGGCCCAGGGAGGCATCGGCTTCGTGCAGTACTTCACCGACCTGCCGATCGTGCTGGTCGGCTTCCACATGCTCGGCGCGGCGTTGATCTCCGCGAGCGTGACCTGGGTGCTGATCCAGGTGCGCGAGCCCGCCTGATCCAGGCTGACCCCCACGGGGCCCGGCCTCGGCGAGGTGGACGCCCGGGGGCCGGGGCGAGAACCACCCCGGCCACCACGGGCGATGAATGACGACGGTCGCCTGCACCCCCGTGAACAGGATCGACCGTCGTCATAGGTGTAGACGCGACGAGTCGCAGAAGGGTTGCACCCGGATCCGACTTTTTTTCGGGAGATTCCGGGGAGCCCGGTTCAGCGGCTGAGCAGGGGGTCCAGCGCGACCGCGACGAATAGCAGCGAGAGGTAGAGGTTCGAGGAGTGGAACAGCCGCATCGGCTGGATCACGCTCAGGTCCTCGGTGCCCCGCGTGCGGGCCCACATGCGGTGCGCCTCGAGCAGGAAGACGGCCCCCAGGACCGCTGCGGCCACCGGGTAGACCGGGCCGGTGCCGGCGACCGGCCAGAGCAGCAACGAGGTCGCCACCATCACCCAGCTGTAGAGCACGACCTGCTTGCCCACCTCCCGGGCGGGGGCGACGACGGGCAGCATCGGCACGTCGACGTTCGCGTAGTCCTCGCGGTAGCGCAGGGCGAGCGCCCAGGTGTGCGGCGGGGTCCAGAAGAACACCACCGCGAACAGCACGACCGGGACCCACGAGAGCTCGCCGGTGACGGCCGTCCAGCCGATCAGCGCCGGGAAGCAGCCGGCGAGGCCGCCCCAGACGATGTTCTGGGTGGTGCGCCGCTTGAGCACCATCGTGTAGCCGAACACGTAGAACGCGTTGGCGGCGACCGAGAGGACCGCGGAGAGCGGGTTCACCCACGCCCAGAGGATCGCGGTCGACAAGATCCCGAGCACGAAGCCGAAGACCAGCGCCGACCGCGGCGAGACGATGTGGCGTGGCAGCGCGCGGCGCCGGGTCCGGCGCATCTGCTCGTCGATGTCGCGGTCGTAGACGCAGTTGAACACCGAGGCGGAGCCGGCCGAGAAGGTGCCGCCGATGACCGTGGCCACCACAAGGCCGAGCGGGGGGATGCCGCGCGCCGCGAAGAACATCACGGGGACGGTGGTGAGCAGCAGCAGCTCGATCACGCGGGGCTTGGTGAGCCCGACGTACGCCGCGACGACGTCACGCACCGTCGCCGGGGTCGTGTCCTGCCGCGGGGCAGCAGCGGTCGACTGGCCGACGTAGGTCACGGGGTTCCTCGGGTGGGGCGGGTCACCATGAGCAGGTGCTTGCTGGGTTCGATCCTATCGCGCCGACTGAGTAGGCTCGGCCCTGCCTGAGTACCCGCGCCTGTGACGTTGGCCCCGTTCGTGGTCAGCAGGCGCAGTCACCGAGAGGAACCCCGTGAGCAGAGCCGCTGGACTGGACTGGACCGACGTCGACCAGAAGGCGGTGGACACCGCGCGGGTCCTCGCCATGGACTCGGTCCAGAAGGTCGGCAACGGTCACCCGGGCACCGCCATGAGCCTCGCCCCCGTGGCCTACCTGCTCTTCCAGAAGGTCATGCGGCACAACCCCGCCGACCCCCACTGGCCCGGCCGCGACCGCTTCGTCCTCTCGTGCGGCCACAGCTCCATCACGCTCTACACGCAGCTGTTCCTCGGTGGCTGGGGCCTCGAGATCGAGGACCTGAAGTCGCTGCGCACCTGGGGCAGCAAGACCCCGGGCCACCCGGAGTTCGGCCACACCGCCGGTGTCGAGACCACGACCGGCCCGCTCGGCCAGGGCGTCGCCAACGCGGTCGGCATGGCGATGGCCGCCCGCCGCGAGCGCGGCCTGCTCGACCCGAACGCCGCCGAGGGCGAGTCGCCCTTCGACCACCACGTCTACGCCCTGTGCAGCGACGGTGACCTCGAGGAGGGCGTGAGCGCCGAGGCCTCGTCGCTCGCCGGCACCCAGCGGCTCGGCAACCTCACGGTGATCTACGACGCCAACCGGATCTCGATCGAGGGCGACACCGACGTCGCGTTCACCGAGGACGTCGCCAAGCGCTACGAGGCGTACGGCTGGCACGTCCAGACCGTCGACTGGACCAACGACGGCACCCGCTACGCCGAGGACGTCCCGGCGCTGCACGACGCCATCCGCAAGGCCGAGGCCGTCACCGACCGGCCCAGCTTCATCGTGCTCCGCACGATCATCGCCTGGCCCGCGCCGAACGCGCAGAACACCGGCGCCGCACACGGCTCCGCGCTGGGCGAGGAGGAGGTCGCGGCCACCAAGAAGGTGCTCGGCTTCGACCCGGAGCAGACCTTCGAGGTCCCCGACGACGTGATCAAGCACACCCGCCTCGCCGTCGACCGCGGCAAGCAGGCGCAGGCCGAGTGGGCCGACGCCTTCGCCCACTGGAAGACCAAGCCCTCCGCCGACGTCGCGCTCTTCGAGCGCCTCCAGACGCGCACCCTCCCCGAGGACTGGGCCGACGACCTGCCGACCTTCGAGGCTGACCCCAAGGGCGTCGCCACCCGCAAGGCCTCGGGCGCCGTGATCAACGCGATCGCGGGCCGCGTCCCCGAGCTCTGGGGCGGCTCGGCCGACCTGGCGGAGTCCAACAACACCACCATCAAGGACGCCAAGTCGTTCCTGCCCAAGGACCGCTCGACCGACGAGTGGTCCGGCGACCCGCTGGCCGGTCGCGTGCTGCACTTCGGCATCCGCGAGCACGCCATGGGCGCGATCATGAACGGCATCGCGCTGCACGGCGGCACCCGCGTCTTCGGCGGCACGTTCCTCACCTTCTCCGACTACATGCGGGGCGCCGTCCGCCTCGCGGCGCTGATGGGCCTGCCGGTCACCTACGTGTGGACCCACGACTCCATCGGCCTCGGCGAGGACGGGCCGACGCACCAGCCGATCGAGCACCTCGCCGCGCTCCGTGCGATCCCGGGCCTCGACATCGTCCGGCCGGCCGACGCCAACGAGACGGTGGCCGCCTGGAAGGCGGTGCTCCAGCGCACCGACCGTCCCGCCGGCATCGCGCTGACCCGCCAGAACGTCCCGGTCTTCCCGCGCGGCGAGCAGGGCTACAGCGACACCTCCAACGTCCACCGCGGCGGCTACGTCCTGATCGACACCGACGGCGGGCTGCCCGACGTCGTGCTGGTGGCCACCGGCTCCGAGGTGCAGGTCGCGGTCGCGGCCCGCGAGCTGCTCGCCGAGGACGGCATCCGCGCCCGCGTGGTCTCGATGCCCTGCCGCGAGTGGTTCGACGAGCAGGACGCGGCGTACCGCGAGACCGTCATCCCCCCGACCGTGAAAGCCCGCGTCTCGGTCGAGGCCGGCGTCGCGCAGGGGTGGCGCGAGATCGTCGGCGACCACGGCCGGATCGTGTCCATCGACACCTACGGCGCATCCGCGGACTACGCGCGGATCTACCAGGAGTACGGCATCACCGGCGAGGCCGTGGCCGACGCCGCCCGCGACAGCATCCGGGTCAGCAGCTGACCCCTGCGTGGCCACCACGGCACGGGGTACTGATCCCACATCGAACTGCAGGAGGAACCATGGGTGAACGTCTGAAGGCTCTCGCCGACGCGGGAGTGTCGATCTGGCTCGACGACCTCTCGCGGGAGCGGATCGAGACCGGCAACCTCGCCGAGCTCGTCAAGGAGAAGTCCGTGGTCGGTGTGACCACGAACCCGACCATCTTCGCCGCTGCGATCGCCGACGGCGAGCGCTACGACGACCAGGTCGCTCGCCTCGTCGAGAAGGGCGAGAACGTCGACCGGGTGGTCTTCGAGCTCACCACCGAGGACGTCCGCAACGCCTGCGAGATCATGGCGCCGGTCTTCGAGGAGACCCCGGCCGACGGTCGCGTGTCGATCGAGGTCGAGCCCGACCTCGCCAACGACACCGAGGGCACCATCGCGTCGGCCCGGGCCTTGTGGAGCGCGGTCGACCGGCCGAACGCCCTGATCAAGATCCCCGCCACCAAGGAGGGGCTGCCGGCGATCACGGCGGCGATCGCCGAGGGCATCAGCGTCAACGTGACGCTGATCTTCGGCATCGAGCGCTACCGCGAGGTCATGGACGCCTACCTGACGGGGCTCGAGCAGGCGCGCGACGCCGGCCTCGACCTCGGTCGCATCCACTCGGTCGCGTCGTTCTTCGTGTCCCGCGTGGACACCGAGGTCGACAAGCGCCTCGAGGCGATCGGCACCGACGAGGCCCTGGCGCTGCGCGGCAAGGCCGCGGTCGCCAACGCGCGCCTCGCGTACGCGGCGTACGAAGAGGTCATCGCGTCCGACCGCTGGAAGGTGCTCGCCGACGCGGGGGCCAACCCGCAGCGGCCGCTGTGGGCCTCCACCGGCGTGAAGAACGAGGACTACTCCGACACGCTCTACGTCACCGACCTCGTGGTCGCCGGCACCGTGAACACGATGCCGGAGAAGACCATGGAGGCCTTCGACGACCACGGGGAGCTCCGCGGGGACGCGGTCACCGGTACGGCCGTCGAGGCCCAAGAGGTCTTCGACCGGCTCGCCGCGGTCGGTATCGACTTCGGCGACGTGCTCCTGGCCCTCGAGACCGAGGGCGTCGACAAGTTCAAGAAGTCCTGGACCGAGCTGGTCGAGACCGTGACCGGCCAGATGCAGAAGGCAGGACAGGCCAAGGCATGAGCCAGACAGCTTGGAACACCGTGGACGGAGAGGGGACCGGAGCGGCGTTCGAGCTGTTCTTCGGCTACCCCGACGAGGCGGCCTTCGCCGGCACCGTCGAGAAGCTGGTGGCCGACAAGGTCGCCAGTGGCATCGCGGCGCAGGACCCCACCCTGTGGGGTCCTGCCGCCGAGGAGGAGTCCGCGAAGCGGCTCTCGTGGGTTGCGCTGTCCCAGACCTCGCGCTCCCTGGTCTCCGACATCGCCGAGCTCGAGGTCGAGCTCCGCCAGGGTGGGCTGACCAGGGTCGTGCTGTGCGGCATGGGCGGCTCGTCGCTGGCCCCCGAGGTCATCTGCGCCGCCGACGGCGTCGACCTCGTCGTCCTCGACTCCTCCGACCCGGACTTCGTCCGCCGCGCGCTCGAGGACCGCCTCGACGAGACGGTCGTGGTCGTCTCCAGCAAGTCGGGCGGCACCGTCGAGACCGACAGCCAGAAGCGCGCCTTCGAGAAGGCCTTCACCGACGCGGGGATCGAGCCCACCGCACGCATCGTGGTCGTCACCGACCCCGGCTCGCCGCTCGAGAAGTCGGCCCGTGAGGCCGGCTACCGCGTCTTCCTGGCCGACCCCGGGGTCGGGGGCCGCTACTCCGCGCTCACGGCCTTCGGCCTGGTCCCCAGCGGGCTGGCCGGCGCCAACATCGCCACCCTCCTCGACGAGGCCGAGGCGATCCGCCCCGTGCTCGAGGCCGACTCGGTCGACAATCCCGGCCTGCGCCTCGGTGCGCTGCTCGGCGCGGCGAACCTGGCCGGCTCGGACAAGCTCGTGCTGGCCAGCGCGGGGGCGGCGTTCGCCGGCCTCGGCGACTGGGCCGAGCAGCTGATCGCCGAGTCCACGGGCAAGGACGGCAAGGGCATCCTGCCGGTCGTCGTCGACGCCCTCGACTCCCCCAACTTCTCCCCCAGCACGCCCGACGAGGTGCTGGGGACCTTCGGACCCCACTTCGCGTTCGGCCCCGACCTCCGGCCCGCGTCCGGCTGGGGCGTGCACGTGGACGCCCCGCTCGGTGCCCAGCTGCTGCTGTGGGAGTACGCCACCGCGGTCGCGGGTCGTGTCATCGGCATCAGCCCCTTCGACCAGCCCGACGTCGAGAGCGCCAAGGCTGCGGCCCGGGAGATGCTCGACGGCGGCGGCACGACGCCGACGCCGCTGTTCGTCGACGGCCCGGTGACCGTCTACGCGTCCGAGGGGTGGCTGCCCGAAGGCACCTCCACCGTCGCCGACGCGGTGGCCGCCCTGTTCGCGGCGCTCGACCGGGAGCACGGCTACGTCTCGGTGCAGGCCTACCTCGACCGGCACCGCGACGCCGCGCTGGCATCGGTCCGCGACGGCCTCGCCGTCCGCACCGGACGCCCGGTGACCTTCGGGTGGGGTCCCCGGTTCCTGCACTCCACCGGCCAGTACCACAAGGGTGGCCCGGCCACCGGCGTCTACCTCCAGGTCACCGGCCAGCCCGAGGCCGACCTGGCGGTCCCCGACCGGCCGTTCACGTTCCACGAGTTCCTCACTGCCCAGGCCGTCGGCGACGGCCAGGTGCTCGCCCAGAAGGGGCGCCCGGTGCTGCGGCTGCACGTCAGCAGCCCCGCCGACCTCGACGTCGTACGAGAGGCTCTTGCGTGACCTACACCAACCCGCTGCGCGACCCCCAGGACCGACGGCTGCCGCGCATCGCCGGCCCCTGCGGCATGGTGCTCTTCGGCGTCACCGGCGACCTGTCGCGCAAGAAGGTCATGCCGGCGATCTACGACCTCGCCAACCGGGGCCTGCTGCCCCCGGGCTTCAGCCTCGTCGGATTCGCACGGCGCGACTGGGCCAACCAGGACTTCGCCCAGATCGTCCACGACTCGGTGAAGGCGCACGCGCGTACCGAGTTCCGCGAAGAGGTCTGGCAGCAGCTCGCTGAAGGGTTCCGCTTCGTCCCGGGCAACTTCGACGACGACGCGGCCTTCGACCGGCTGCGCCGCACCATCGAGGAGCTCGACGAGGAGCGCGGCACCGGCGGCAACCACGCGTTCTACCTCGCCATCCCGCCGTCGTTCTTCGGTGACGTCGTCGGCCAGCTGCAGGAGCACGGGCTGGCCGACCAGAAGGGCGACACCTGGCGTCGCGTGGTGGTCGAGAAGCCGTTCGGCCACGACCTGGAGTCGGCGCGGGAGCTGAACAGCATCCTGGACGGCGTGTTCCCGCCGGGCTCGATCTTCCGGATCGACCACTACCTCGGCAAGGAGACGGTCCAGAACATCCTGGCGATGCGCTTCGCCAACGAGCTGTTCGAGCCGATCTGGAACAACAACTACGTCGACCACGTGCAGATCACCATGGCCGAGGACATCGGCATCGGTGGCCGGGCCGGCTACTACGACGGCATCGGCGCCGCGCGTGACGTCATCCAGAACCACCTGCTGCAGCTGATGTGCCTCGTCGCGATGGAGGAGCCGACGTCGTTCGACGCCGAGAGCCTGCGCATCGAGAAGCAGAAGGTGCTCTCCAGCGTCGTGCTGCCGCACCGCCTCGACCTGACCACCGCCCGCGGCCAGTACGCCGCGGGCTGGGCCGGCGGTGAGAAGGTGGCCGGCTTCCTCGACGAGGAGGGCATCAAGAAGACCTCCACCACCGAGACCTACGCCGCCGTCACCCTGGGCGTGGACACCCGCCGGTGGGCGGGCGTGCCGTTCTACCTGCGCACCGGCAAGCGGCTCGGCCGTCGCGTCACCGAGGTGGCGATCGTGTTCAAGCGCGCGCCGCACCTGCCGTTCGCAGCCTCCTCGACCGAGGAGCTGACCCAGAACGCGCTCGTGATCCGTGTGCAGCCCGACGAGGGGATGACGATCCGGTTCGGGTCGAAGGTGCCGGGGACGGCGATGGAGATCCGCGACGTCAACATGGACTTCGTCTACGGCGGCTCGTTCACCGAGGCGAGCCCCGAGGCCTACGAGCGCCTCATCCTCGACGTCCTGCTCGGCGACCCCCCGCTCTTCCCCCGCCACGAGGAGGTCGAGCTGTCCTGGAAGATCCTGGACCCGATCCTCGAGCACTGGGCGAAGAAGGGGAAGCCGGAGCAGTACGCCTCCGGCACGTGGGGTCCGCCGTCGGCGGACAAGATGCTGGCCCGCGACGGACGCGTCTGGAGGCGACCCTGACATGATCGAGCTCACCGACACGAACTCCGCCCAGATCGCGGCCGAGCTGATCCGCGCCCGCACCCGGGCGGGCAGCCCGGCGATGGGCATGGTGATGACGCTGATCATCGTCGCCGACGAGGACGACGCCGAGAGCGCCATGGCCGCGGCCCGGGCCGCCTCCCACGAGCACCCTGCCCGGGTCCTCGGCGTGATCCTCGGCGACGGTCGCGGCAACGCGATGGTCAACGCCCAGGTCGGCACCGGCAACGGCTGGACGGGTGAGACCGCACTGATCCGGCTCAAGGGCGAGGTGGTCAAGCACCCCGAGTCGGTGGTGCTGCCGCTGCTGCTCCCCGACTCCCCGGTCGCGGTCTGGTGGCCGTCGCACCCGCCGCAGGACCCGGCTGCCGACCCGCTCGGCGCCCTGGCGCAGCGCCGGATCACCGACGCGGCCGCCGCACAGCGCGGCAGGGCGCAGGCGATCCACCACCAGTGCACGGTCTACGCCAAGGGCAACACCGACCTGGCCTGGACCCGCATCACGCCGTGGCGGGCCCTGCTCGCGGCGTCCCTGGACCAGCACCAGCTGAAGGTCTCCTCAGCGTCGGTGACCTCGGAGCGGATCAGCCCGAGCGCGGACCTGCTGGCCGCGTGGCTGCGCGACCGGTTGAAGGTCGACGTGGAGCGCTCCGTCTCCGACGGCCCGGGGATCACCGAGGTCGTCCTCGAGACCAGGGAGGGCCCGATCCGCATCTCCCGACCGGACGGCAAGCTGGCCACCTTCACCTCCCCCGGTCGCCCGGACCGTCCGATCGCGCTCAAGCGCCGCGAGCTCCCCGAGCTGCTGGCCGAGGAGCTGCGCCGGCTCGACGAGGACGACGTGTACGCCGCCACCGCGCGTCGGCTCGCGAAGATGCGGGTGAAGCCATGAGCAGCCCCCGCATCGAGGTCCACGAGGACGCCACCACCCTGGCCACCTCGGTCGCCGGTGAGCTGCTCTCCCGCCTCGCCGACGCCCAGGCGGCCGGCCACGTCCCGCAGATCGCGCTGACCGGCGGCACCATCGCCGACGCGATCCACCGGGAGCTGGCTCGCCTCTCCCCCGGCTCCGAGGTCGACTGGTCCCGGGTCGTGGTCTGGTGGGGTGACGAGCGCTTCGTCGCCCCCGATGACCCGGAGCGCAACGCCGGCCAGGCCCGCTCGGCCCTCCTGGACGCGGTCGGGGTCGACCCCGCCCACGTGCACGAGATGCCCTCCACGGCGGACGCCCCCGACGTTGAGGCCGCGGCTGCGGCGTACTCAGACACGCTGCGCGAGCACGGCAGCGGCCAGTTCGACGTGGTCATGCTCGGTGTCGGGCCCGACGGCCACGTGGCCTCGCTGTTCCCGGGCAACGCCGCGCTCGACGTCGAGGACCGCATCGCCGTGGGCGTCACCGACTCCCCGAAGCCCCCGCCGCAACGGGTCAGCCTGACGTTCCCCGCCCTGAACCGCTCGCGCTCGGTGTGGTTCCTGGTCAGCGGCGACGCCAAGGCGACCGCCGTGGCCCGGGCGCTCGGCGGCGCGGACGTGCACGACATCCCCGCCGCCGGCGTCATGGGCTCGGAGGAGACGATCTGGTTCCTCGACCGCGCCTCGGCCTCCGCGCTCTAGAGGGTCGAGTCGGCGCAAGCTCGGCGCAAATCAGGCTCGAGTCGGCGCAACCTCGTCGGAAAACAAGCTCGAGTCGGCGCAACCTCGTCGGAAAACAAGCTCGAGTCGGCGCAAGCTCGGCGCAAAACAGGCTCGAGTCGGCGCAACCTCGTCGCGAACAGCCTGAGTTCTCCACAGATTCCGATCTCGGGGTGTGCCACCGCCGCCGATCCGGACAGGCTCGTGGGCATGGACATTCGCAGATATCTCGGGCAGCCGTTCCTCGACGACTCGTTCCCACTTCCGCTGGACATGCCGTTCACCACGAGGCAGGCGAGACACGAGGGTGTCTCGCGCGACAACCTCACCAAGCTCTGCCAGGAAGGACTGCTGCGCCGCCTCCTGCAGGGCGTGTACGTCGCGACCCAGGCCGGGGACTCGATCCCGCTCCGGGCCCAGGCGCTCAACCTCGTCGTACCCAAGGACTGCGTCGTCTGCGACCGGCACGCCGGCTGGCTGCACGGCGCGACGATGGTCCTCCGACCGAACGAGCACCTCGAGCTGATGCCGATCTCGGTGTTCCGCCCCTCAGGCAACGGGCGGCTGAGGAACGGCCTCGCTGCCAGCGGCGAGCGCAACCTGACGGCCGAGGACGTCGTGGAGCTCTACGGTCTCCGGGTCACCACGCCGCTGCGCACCGCGTGGGACCTGGGCCGGGTTCGCTGGCCCGAGCCGGCGATCAGCGCGCTCGACGCCATGCTGCGGCTCAATGCCTTCACCCACGAGGAGCTGCTCGCGGACATCGAACGCTTCCGTCGCATGCGCTGGATCACCACCCTGCGCGCCATGGCGCCGCTGGCGGACGGCCGTTCGGAGTCGCCCGGGGAGTCGGTCCTCCGGTTCCGCTGGCTCGGATGCCTGTTCGCACCGCCGACGCCCCAGTTCGAGATCTTCCGCGGCGGCCGGCTCCTGGCCCGCCTCGACCTGGCCAGTCCCGAGCTGCGCTTCGGGGCGGAGTACGACGGCGACGAGTGGCACAGCTCCCCCGAGCAGCAGGCCCACGACCGGACCCGCCGTGCGGAGGTCAGCGCGGAGGGCTGGCTGGTGCAGCCCTTCACGAGCCGCAACCTCTTCGGGGTCGGTCAGAACTGCGAGGAGCTGCTCATGACCGGTGCGCGCGAGGCCCGACGACGCTTCGGACGGCGTATCGCCTGACGAGCTTGCGCCGACTCGACCTGTTCTCGCGCCGAGCTTGCGCCGACTCGACCTGTTCTCGCGCCGAACTTGCGCCGACTCGACCCGTTCTCGCGCCGAGCTTGCGCCGACTCGACTAGAAGATGAGGTCGCCGGACTTGCGCCGTGAGCGCAGCAGGGCCAGGGCCTCGTCGAGGATGTCGGCGGCCTCCTGGTCGGAGCGACGCTCCTTCACGTAGGCCAGGTGCGTCTTGTACGGCTCGATCTTGGGAGCCGGCGGGGCGTTCTCGGCGTCACGGCCGGCCGGGAGCCCACACTTGGGGCAGTCCCAGGAGTCCGGCACCTGGGCCTCGACCGAGAAGGTCACCACCGAACGGTGCTCGTGCGAGCAGAAGTAGGTGACGGCCTGGCGCGGGGCGGACTCGCCACGCTCCGCCTCACCCATCGGGCCGGCCCCCACCCGGCTACCGCGAATAGCGTTTCCTCCACCAGCCACGGAAGGTTCCCTTTCTCAGTTCTGGTAGGCCAGGAGCAGGCCCAGGGCAATCACGCAGGCGAACCAGATGACACCGATGCCGACCGTGAGCCGGTCGAGGTTGCGCTCGGCCACCGAGGAACCGCCGAGCGAGCTGGAGACGCCGCCTCCGAACATGTCCGAGAGACCACCGCCACGACCCTTGTGGAGCAGGACCATGAGGATCATCAGGGCGCTCGAGGCGAGGAGCACGATGGTGAAGAGGAGAGTCACAGCCGAAATCCTACGTCACGCGCCGGCGCTCAGAGCACCGGCATGTCGTAGAAGCGGCAGATACCGCCGAACTCGTCCGCCTGCAGGCTCGCGCCACCGACGAGGCAGCCGTCCACGTCGTCCTTGGCCATGATCCCGGCGACGTTCGCGGCCTTGACCGAACCGCCGTACAGGATGCGTACGCCGTCGGCGGCCACGTCGCCGTGGACCTCACGGATCCGCTCGCGGATCGCCGCGCAGACCTCCTGCGCGTCCTCGGGCGTGGCCACCTCGCCGGTGCCGATCGCCCAGACCGGCTCGTAAGCCACTACCAGGCCGGCGACCTGCTCGGCGGTGAAGCCGGCCAGGCTGCCGTCGACCTGCGCCAGGGTGTACGGAACGTGCTCGCCGGCCTTGCGGACGTCCAGCCCCTCACCCACGCACACGATCGGCGTCATCGACGCGTCGAGCGCCTTGTGCGCCTTGGCGTTGACGACCTCGTCGGACTCCGCGTGGTACTCGCGCCGCTCGGAGTGCCCCACGACGACGTACGAGCAGCCCAGCTTGGCCAGCATGCCCGCGGAGATCTCGCCGGTGTAGGCGCCCGAGTCGTGGGTGGAGACGTCCTGCGCGGCGTACCGCACCGAGAGCCGGTCGCCGTCGACGAGCGTCTGGACCGAGCGCAGGTCGGTGAACGGCGGCACCACGACCACCTCGACCTTGCCGAAGTCGTGCTTCTTGTCGGCCAGGGTCCAGGCGAGCTTCTGGACCAGCACCACCGCTTCCTGGTGGTTGAGGTTCATCTTCCAGTTCCCCGCCATGAGGGGGGTGCGGGTAGCCACGTCAGTGGATCCTTTCGGGGTGGGGCTGACCAACGGGTGGGACGTCCGACGAGGTGGGGTCAGTCCTCCAGGACCTTGATGCCGGGCAGCTCCTTGCCTTCGAGGTACTCGAGGCTGGCGCCACCGCCGGTGGAGATGTGGCCGAAGGCCGACTCGTCGAAGCCCAGGGTGCGGACCGCTGCCGCGGAGTCACCACCACCGACGACCGAGAGGCCGTCGATCTTGGTGAGCGCCTCGGCGACCGCTCGGGTGCCGTCGGCGAAGGCGCCGACCTCGAACACGCCCATCGGGCCGTTCCAGAACACCGTCCGGGCGTCGGCCAGGGCGGCGGCGAAGGCGGCGGCCGACTCCGGGCCGATGTCGAGCCCGAGGGCGTCGGACGGGATCTCCGAGGCGGGTACGACGCGGGGCTGCGGCTCGCGGTCGCCGGAGGGGAACTCCGTGTCGACCACGATGTCGGTCGGCAGCAGGATCTCGACCCCCGACTCCCGGGCCCGGTCGAGGTAGGACCGGCAGGTGTCGAGCTGGTCGTCCTCGAGCAGGCTCCTGCCGACCTCGTGGCCCTGGGCCTTGAGGAAGGTGAAGACCATGCCGCCGCCGATCAGCAGCTTGTCGGCCTTCCCGAGCAGGTTGTCGATGACGCCGAGCTTGTCGGAGACCTTCGAACCGCCCAGCACGACCACGTAGGGCCGCTCGGGGGTCTCGGTGAGCCGTCGCAGGACGTCGATCTCGGTCGACACCAGGCCACCCATCGCGTGCGGGAGGCGCTGTGCGACGTCGTAGACCGACGCCTGCTTGCGGTGCACGACCCCGAAGCCGTCGGACACGAAGGCGTCCGCGAGCGAGGCCAGCTGGTCGGCGAACGCGCCGCGCTCGGCGTCGTCCTTGCTGGTCTCACCGGCGTTGAAGCGGACGTTCTCCAGCACCGCCACCTGGCCGTCGCCGAGCGCCTCGACGGTCGAGCGAGCGCTGTCGCCGACGGTGTCGGACGCGAACGCGACGTCGGCCCCGAGCAGCTCGCCGAGGCGGGCTGCGACGGGCGCGAGGGAGTACTTCGGGTCCGGCTCGCCCTTCGGACGGCCCAGGTGCGCGGTCACCACCACCCGCGCGCCGGCGTCGGCCAGCGCGCGGATGGTGGGGACGCTGGCGCGGATCCGGCCGTCGTCGGTGATGGTCGTGCCGTCCAGCGGGACGTTGAGGTCGGAGCGGACCAGGACCCGCTTGCCCCTCAGGTCACCCAGGGAGTCGATGCCGCTCATGCGTCAGAGGGTCTCGCCGATGTAGGAGATCAGGTCCGCGAGGCGGTTGGAGTAGCCCCACTCGTTGTCGTACCAGCCGACGACCTTGACCTGGTTGCCGATGACCTTGGTCAGCGGCGCGTCGAAGATGCACGACGCGGGGTCGGTCACGATGTCGGAGGACACCAGCGGGTCGGTGGAGTACTTCAGGAAGCGGCCGTCGGCGGCCTTCTCCACGGCGGCGTTGACCTCCTCGACGGTGGTCTCGCGGCCGGCCTCGAAGGTGAGGTCGGTGGCGGAGCCGGTCGGCACCGGCACGCGCAGCGCGTAGCCGTCGAGCTTGCCCTTGAGCTCGGGCAGCACCAGCCCGATCGCCTTGGCGGCGCCGGTCGAGGTCGGGACCACGTTGATCGCTGCGGCACGTGCGCGGCGCAGGTCCTTGTGGATGTTGTCCTGCAGGTTCTGGTCGGCGGTGTACGCGTGGACCGTCGTCATCAGACCCTTGACGATGCCGAACTCGTCGTTGAGGGCCTTGGCCATCGGCGCCAGGCAGTTGGTGGTGCACGACGCGTTGGAGATGACGGTGTGCTTCGCCGGGTCGTAGTCGGTGTGGTTGACACCCATGACCACGGTGATGTCCTCGTTGGAGGCGGGCGCGGAGATGATGACCTTCTTGGCGCCGGCGTCGACGTGGGCCTTGGCCTTGGTCGCGTCGGTGAAGAAGCCGGTGGACTCGACGACGACGTCGACGCCCAGGTCGCCCCACTTGAGGTTCGCGGGGTCGCGCTCCGCGAAGGTCTTGATCACCTGGTCGCCGACCCGGATCTCGTCGGCCGTGGCGGTGACCTCGGCGTCGAGACGGCCCAGGATCGAGTCGAACTTGAGCAGCGGGGCCAGGGACTTGTTGTCGGTCAGGTCGTTGACGCCGACGATCTCGATGTCGAGGCCCGACGCGCGCACGGCGCGGAAGAAGTTGCGGCCGATCCGGCCGAAGCCGTTGATGCCTACACGAACGGTCACTGCGAATGCTCCTTGCGGTGAGCTGAGCTGGCGGTGCGGTCCCCCGGTCGTGCCGGGTGCCGCGTCGTCCCGACCCTATCGCTACGTGCGACGCCCGCCACTTCGCGTATCGGAGTACGTGCCGGTAACAGCCTCGTCTCCCCGAATAGGGGGACTCAGGCCTCGTCGGCGAGCATCTCTGCGGTCAGCGAGGCCTCGGTGTCGGGGATGCCCAGCTCCTCGGCGCGCTTGTCGGCCATGGCGAGCAGGCGACGGATCCGGCCGGCGATCGCGTCCTTGGTCAGGATCGGGTCGTGCAGCTGGCCCAGCTCCTCGAGCGAGGCCTGCTTGTGCTCGAGCCGGAGGTGGCCGGCGAGCCGCAGGTGGTCGGGGATCTCCTCGCCCAGGATCTCCAGGGCGCGCTCGACACGGGCGCCGGCCGCGACCGCGGCGCGGGCGGAGCGGCGCAGGTTGGCGTCGTCGAAGTTCGCGAGCCGGTTGGCCGTGGCCCGGACCTCGCGGCGCATCCGGCGCTCCTCCCAGGCCATCAGCGACTCGTGCGCGCCGAGGCGGGTGAGCAGCTGGCCGATCGCGTCACCGTCGCGGATCACCACGCGGTCGACGCCGCGGACCTCGCGGGCCTTGGCCTGGATGCCGAGGCGGCGGGCCACGCCGACCAGGGCCAGCGCGGCCTCGGGACCGGGGCAGGTGACCTCGAGGGCCGAGGAGCGGCCGGGCTCGGTCAGCGAGCCGTGGGCCAGGAACGCACCGCGCCACGCGGCGACCGCGTCGCAGCCGCCGCCCGAGACCACGGCCGGGGGCAGGCCCCGGACGGGCCGGCCGCGCTGGTCGAGGAGGCCGGTCTGGCGCGCGAGGGCCTCGCCGTCCTTGACGATGCGCACGATGTAGCGGCTGCCCTTGCGGATGCCGTTGCCCTGCACCATCACCACGTCGGACTGGTGGCCGTAGACCTCGGCGATGTCCTTGCGCAGCCGGCGAGCGGCGGCGCCGGTGTCGAGCTCGGCCTCGACCACGATCCGGCCGCTGACGATGTGCAGCCCACCGGCGAAGCGCAGCATCGAGGCCACCTCGGCCTTGCGGCAGCAGGTCTTCGTGATCTGGGTGCTCGACAGCTCTGCCTTCACCTGTGCCGTCATCGCCATGCCGGAATCCTTACACGCTCGTCAATCACCGTCGAAACCCTCGCCCGCCCTGCCGCCCGGGTCACACGGAGGACATGATCCGCTCGTACGCAGCGGCCAGCCGGTGCGGGTCGTGGCGCGGCGACCCGTCGTCCATCGCCACGTCGTCGACGACCAGCTCGGCGCCGTACGACGCCACTGCCTCGGCCAGCCCGGCGGGCTCGTCACCACTGCCTGCATCGGCCAGCACGGTGTGGATCTTGAGGTCGGGTGCGTGCTCGAACAGGACGGCGAGGTGGTCGGCGGGACCGAAGCCGTGGGTCTCCCCCGCCTGCTCGGCCAGGTTGAGCACCACCACGATCCGGGCGTCGGTGTCGACGAGGGCCTCGCGCAGCTCGGGGACCATCAGGTGCGGGATCACGGAGGTGAACCAGGAGCCGGGCCCCAGCACCACCCAGTCGGCCTCCCGCACCGCGGCAACGGCCTCGGGGCAGGCCACCGGCTCGGGCTCGAGGCGGATCGCGACGATGTCGCCGTCCGTCGTCGCGACCTCCACCTGGCCGCGCACGGTCGTGAGCGCCGCGGAGTCGGCGGGGTCGAGCCCCCGCACGTCGGCGGCGATGTCGAGCGGGGTCAGCGCCATCGGCAGCACCCGTCCGGTGGCCCCGAGGAGCCTCCCGACCCAGTCCAGGGCCTGCACGTGGTCACCGAGCTGCTCCCAGAGGCTGACGATCAGCAGGTTGCCGACCACGTGCCCGCGCATCTGGCCGTCGCCGGCGAAGCGGTGCTGCAGCACCTGTGCCCAGGTCGCGCCCCAGTCGTCGGTGCCACAGAGCGCCGCGAGCGCCATCCGCAGGTCACCCGGAGGCAGCACGCCGAACTCGCCGCGGAGCCGGCCCGACGACCCTCCGTTGTCGGCCACGGTCACGACCGCAGTGAGGTCGTCCACGACGAGCTCGTCGACGAGCAGGCGCAGCGCCTGGAGGGAGGCGTGCAGGCCGTGACCGCCTCCGAGCGCGACGGCCGACTGGGCGCGGGCCGACGTCACTCGCGCCCCAGGTCACGGTGCGTGGCGCGGACGGCGTACCCCTGCTCCTGGAGGCGGCGGGCGATCTCCTCGGTCATCGCGACGCTGCGGTGCTTGCCGCCGGTGCAGCCCACGGCGATCGTCATGAACCGCTTGCCCTCGCGCAGGTAGCCCTCGGCGACGCCGGCGAGCACCGGGACGTAGCCGTCGAGGAACTCGGCGGCGCCCGGCCGGGTCATGACGTAGTCGGCCACCTCGGGGTCACGGCCGGTGCCGGCACGCAGCTCAGGCACCCAGAACGGGTTGGGCAGGAAGCGGATGTCGGCCACGAAGTCGGCGTCGACCGGGATGCCGTACTTGAAGCCGAAGCTGGTGACGGTGACGCCCAGCCGCGTCGAGTCGGGGGTGCCGAAGGCCTCGGCGATCCGGTCGGTCAGCTGGTGGACGTTCAGCGACGTGGTGTCGATGACCAGGTCCGCCTCGCTGCGCAGGTCGGCGAGGACCTTGCGCTCGCGCTGGAGCCCGTCGAGCAGGCGACCGCCGGCCTGCAGCGGGTGCGGCCGGCGGGCGGCCTCCTGGCGGCGGACGAGCACGTCGTCGGTGGCCTCGAGGAACACCAGCGTGGTGTGCCGGCCGGTGGCGCCCTGGGCGAGGTTGGCCTGGAGGGACTGGAAGAACGATCCCGAGCGCACGTCGACCACGACCGCGATGGGCTGCTCGGTGCCCCGGCTCTCGTCCACCAGCCGCACCACCTCGCGCAGGAGGCTCGGGGGCATGTTGTCGACGACGTAGAAGCCGAGGTCCTCCAGCTCCTTGGCGGCCGTGCTGCGCCCCGCCCCGGTCATGCCGGTGACCACCACGAGCTCGCCGCGATGGGTCTCGCCTGCGGTCATCAGGACTCCTCTATCTCGCCGGTGGCGGTGTTGACGCTCAGCCGCGGGCCAGTCTGGCCGTTGGCACGGGTGGCCGCGACCGCTTCCTTGATGGAGGTGGCGGTGCGGACCCCGATGCCGGGGACCTGGGCGATCTCCTCGACGCTGGCCTCGCGGAGCTTCTTCAGCGACCCGAAGTGCTTGAGCAGCGTCTTGCGCCGCACCTCCCCCAGGCCCGGCACGTCGTCGAGGAGGCTCTCCACCATGGTCTTCGAGCGCCGCGACCGGTGGTGGGTGATAGCGAACCGGTGGGCCTCGTCGCGGATCCGCTGCAGGAGGTAGAGGCCCTCGGAGGAGCGGGCCAGGATGACCGGGTCCTCCTGGCTCGGCAGCCAGACCTCCTCCAGGCGCTTGGCCAGCCCGCAGACGGGGATGTCGTCGATGCCGAGCTCGTCGAGCGCCCGCTGGGCGGCCGCGACCTGCGGCGGCCCGCCGTCGACCACGACGAGCCCCGGAGCGTAGGCGAACTTGCGCGGCCGCCCGGTCTCGGGGTCGACCAGCATCGGGCCGCCCTCCCCCTCGACGGTCTCGGAGCGGGCCTGCTCGTCGAGCAGCCGGCGGAACCGGCGGGTGATCACCTCGTGCATCGAGGCGACGTCGTTCTGGCCGTCCACCCCCTTGATCACGAAGCGGCGGTACTCGCCCTTGCGGGCCAGGCCGTCCTCGAAGACCACCATCGAGGCCACCACCTCGGTGCCCTGCAGGTTGGAGATGTCGTAGCACTCGATGCGCAGCGGCACCTCGTCGAGCTCGAGCGCGTTCTGGATCTCCTCGAGAGCCCGGTTGCGGGTGGTGAGGTCGCTGGCCCGCTTGGTCTTGTGGAGCGCGAGGGCCTGCGACGCGTTGCGCGCCACGGTCTCCTGCAGCGTCTTCTTGTCGCCACGCTGAGGCACCCGGATCGAGACCCGGCCACCGCGCAGGTCGCCGAGCAGCTGCTCGAACGTCTCGAGGTCGGGCGGCAGCGCCGGGACCAGGATCTCCCGCGGGATGGTGTCGGCGTCACCGGCGTAGAGCTGGAGCAGGAAGTCCTCGACCAGCTCGGGGGTGCCGCCCTCGTCCACGCGGTCGGCGACCCAGCCGCGCTGGCCGCGGATCCGGCCACCCCGCACGTAGAAGATCTGGACGGCGACCTCGAGGGGGTCCTCGGCCAGCGCGATCACGTCGGCGTCCGCCCCGTCGCCGAGCACGACCGCCTGCTTCTCCAGCGCCCGCTCCATCGCCCCGAGGTCGTCGCGCAGCCGCGCGGCCTTCTCGAAGTCCATCGCGTCGGAGGCGGCGTACATCTCCTTCTCGATGCGGCGGATGAACGGTCGGGTCTGGCCGCCCATGAAGTCGCAGAAGTCGTCGACGATCGCGCGGTGCTCCTCGGGGCTGACCTTGCCGACGCAGGGCGCCGAGCACTTGTCGATGTAGCCGAGCAGGCACGGCCGGCCGATCTGGGCCGAGCGCTTGAAGACGCCGTTGCTGCACGAGCGCATCGGGAAGACGCGCAGCAGGATGTCCACGGTCTCGCGGATCGCCCAGGCGTGGCTGTAGGGGCCGAAGTAGCGGGTGCCCTTGCGCTTGGCCCCGCGCCCGACCATCACGCGGGGGAACTCCTCGCCGACCGTGACCGCCAGCCAGGGGTAGGACTTGTCGTCGCGGTACTTCACGTTGAAGCGGGGGTCGTACTCCTTGATCCAGGAGTACTCCAGCTGCAGCGCCTCGACCTCGGTGTTGACGACGGTCCACTCGACGCTCGCCGCCGTGGTCACCATGGTGGCGGTGCGGGCGTGCAGGTTGCCGATGTCCTGGAAGTACGACGAGAGCCGGGCGCGGAGGTTCTTGGCCTTGCCGACGTAGATGACGCGGCGCTTGGCGTCCCGGAACCGGTAGACACCGGGTTGGGTCGGGATCGAGCCGGGCTCCGGCCGGTAGGACAGCGGACCCCGGGCGGAACGCGTCGGTCGAGCAGGCACGCCCCAACCCTACGGTCCGGTGGGGACAGCCCCGTGGGCGCGGGGGCCGGGGGCGCGCGTGGGACAAGGGACGTTCGGCCCGGGAAAGCGCCCCGCACTCACCCGAAGATGGGAAACGCCCACCGTCGAAGCACGGAAACATTGTCTAGTGTCTTAGTTTAGTTACATGCCCTGTCGTGACCGGTACGGATATGAGCTCACCGCGAGCCGCGAGGCCGCCGCGGCGTACGACCGCGGGCTGGGGCGGCTGCTGCGGCTGCAGGAGGGCGCGGTCGACGCGTTCGCGGGGGCGATCGCCCACGACCCGACCTTCGCGCTCGGGCACGCCGCCCTGGCGCTGCTCGGTCACGAGATGTGCGCCCCCGTCGACGTGCCGGCCCGGCTGCGGCAGGCCGAGCACCTCGCCCACCGGGCCGGCGACCGCGAGCGCAGCCACGTGCACGCCGTCGTCCGCCACGTCCGGGGCGACTCGGCTCCCCTGGTGGCCCACCTCGAGGCCTACCCGCGCGACGCACTCCTGCTCTCGACCGCCGTCCCCACCATCGCGTTCGCCGGCGTCACCGAGGTGCCGCAGGAGGCGTGGGCGATCGTCGAGAGGGCCGTCCCGGCGTACGGCGACGACTGGTGGTTCACCGGCCTGCTCGCGTTCGTCCGGCAGGAGCAGCGGCGCTTCGACGAGGCGATGACCCTCTCGTGCCGGTCGCTGCGCCAGGAGCCGGCCGCGGGCCACTCGGCACACGCCCGGGCGCATGCCCACTACGAGACCGGCGACCACGAGGCCGGTCTGTCGTGGATGGACTCCTGGGTGACCGGGGACGGTGCCGGGAGCGAGAGCCTGAGCCACTTCTCCTGGCACGCCGCGATGCACGAGCTGTCGATCGGTGACCTCGACGCCGTCCGGCGCCGGTACGACACCCAGCTGCGACCGGAGCTCGGGCTCGGGTGTCGCTCGCTGGTCGACACCGGGTCGCTGCTGTTCCGGTGGGCACTGACCCCCGGCGCCGATGACGTGCCCCCGATGTCCGTCGTGGCCGGCGTCGTCGGCCGCGAGGGCCTGGAGCGCCCCGCCACGCCGTTCCTCGCGCTGCACGCCGCCGTGGTGCTGCTCGCGGTCGGCGACGGGCCGGGCCTGGCGCGGCTGGGGACCTGGGCGCGTGGGCACGCCAACCCGACCTTCCGCGAGGTCGTGGAGCCGCTGGCCCGGGCACTGTCACGGATGCAGGCCGGTCGTTGCTCGGCCGCCGCCGACGACCTGGCCTCGCTCACCGCGGGCCTCCCCCGCCTCGGCGGCTCCGACGCCCAGCGCGAGATCGTGGAGGAGGCCCGGATCGCGGCGCTGCTCCGCGCGGGGCGGTACGACGAGGCCCGGCTCGTCCTCGACCTCAGGCTGGACCGTCGGCGCTCGCCGCGGGACGAGGCGTGGCGGGCGAGGTGCCGCCCGACCGCCACACACGGTCCCGGCGGCGCCGGTCGCGGGCACGCAGACCCTGCTCCGCGACCACCAGCCCCATGACCATGGCTGCCAGGCTGGTCGTCGGCGCCGGCTCGAACGTCGTCCCGTGAGGCATCAGCGCGACGACGCCGGCCAGCGCGACCCAGAGGACCGCGACGAACGTGAGTCGCTCGACCAGGTCCCGCCGGTGGACCAGCTGCCAGGCGACCCCGCAGAGCGTGCCGGCGACGATCACGGCCCGCGGACTGGAGGACTCGGCACCCGACAGCAGCAGCCACGGCAGCACCCAGAAGGCGGAACGGACGAACGACCTCCAGGCCCCCGCGACTGACTGCACGGGCGGATTGTGTCAGGCGAGCCTGATCTCGCCGCCCTTGACCGTCACCTTCACCGCGGGCAGGGGCGAGGGCGCGGGCCCGGACTCGACCGCGCCGTCCTGGATCGAGAAGTGGCTGTTGTGGCACGGGCAGTTGATGGTGCCGTCCTTGACCTCGGCCACCGTGCAGCCCTGGTGGGTGCACACCGCCGAGAACGCCTTGAACTCCCCCTTCGCCGGCTGGGTCACGACCACCTTCTCGTCGGCGAAGACCGCCCCGCCCCCGACCGGGATGTCGGCAGCCGGGCCCAGGTCGGTGCCGGCGGGGGCGTTCGAGCCGGGATCCGTGGCCGTGCCGCCACCCCCGCCGCAGGCGGCCAGGATCGGGAGCCCCAGCCCGACGGTGGCGGCACCCGTGAGGGCGTGGCGGCGGGTCAGTCCTTCGGTCACGGTGGTTGCCCTTCGTCTCAGGAGTGGTTGAACTTCACACTACGGTCGAACCCCTGCCGGGGGTTCGACCGGTGCATGAGAGTTCGATGAGAAACCGCTCCTCAGCTGCGGGGCTTGCGGGCCACGGCCTTCTTGGCGGTCGCCTTCCTGGCGGTGGTCTTCTTCGCTGCAGGCTTCCCGGTCACGGCCTTCTTCGCCGGGGCTGCGGCCGCCGAGAGCCGTCGGGTGGGCTGCCTGGCCTCCTTGCCCTCGAGCAGCGGCGCGAGGAACTGCCCGGTGAAGCTCTCCGGGACCGCGGCGACGGCCTCCGGGGTGCCCTCGGCCACGACCGTGCCGCCGCGTGAGCCGCCCTCCGGACCCATGTCGACCAGCCAGTCGGCCGTCTTGATGACGTCGAGGTTGTGCTCGATGACCAGCACGGTGTTGCCGGCGTCGACCAGTCGGCCCAGCACCAGCAGCAGCTTGCGGATGTCCTCGAAGTGCAGACCGGTGGTGGGCTCGTCGAGGACGTAGACCGTGCGGCCGGTGGACCGCTTCTGCAGCTCCGCGGAGAGCTTGACGCGTTGTGCCTCGCCGCCGGACAGCGTGGTCGCCGGCTGGCCGAGCCGGACGTAGCCCAGCCCCACCTCGACCAGGGTCTTGAGGTGGCGGGCGATCGCGGGGACGGCCGCGAAGAAGTCGACCGCCTCCTCGATCGGCATGTCGAGGACCTCCGCGATGGTCTTGCCCTTGTAGTGCACCTCGAGCGTCTCGCGGTTGTAGCGCGCACCGTGGCAGACCTCGCAGGGGACGTAGACGTCCGGGAGGAAGTTCATCTCGATCTTGATCGTGCCGTCGCCCGCGCACGCCTCGCAGCGCCCGCCCTTGACGTTGAAGGAGAAGCGGCCCTGCAGGTAGCCCCGCATCTTCGCCTCGGGGGTCGCCGCGAAGAGCTTGCGGATGTGGTCGAAGACCCCGGTGTACGTCGCGGGGTTGGACCGCGGGGTGCGCCCGATCGGGGACTGGTCGACGTGGATGACCTTGTCGACGTGGTCGAGGCCGCTGATCTTCTGGTGCCGCCCGGGGACGGCGCGGGCGTTGTAGAGCTGCTTGGCCAGGGACGTGTAGAGGATGTCGTTGACCAGCGTGGACTTGCCGGAGCCGGAGACACCGGTGACGGCCACGAACAGCCCGAGGGGGAAGGTCACGTCGACGTTCTGCAGGTTGTGCTCGCGGGCGCCGTGGACGGTCAGCTCGCGGCCCTTGGTCCGCGGCCGGCGCACCTCCGGGACCGGGATCTCGCGGCGACCGGAGAGGTACTGCCCGGTCATCGAGTCGGGGTGGGTGAGCAGGTCGGCGACCTTGCCGCTGTGGACCACCTGTCCGCCGTGCTCGCCGGCGCCCGGACCGATGTCGACGATCCAGTCGGCGACCCGGATGGTGTCCTCGTCGTGCTCCACCACGATCAGTGTGTTGCCGAGGTCCTTGAGCCGGACCAGGGTCTCGATCAGCCGGTGGTTGTCGCGCTGGTGCAGGCCGATCGAGGGCTCGTCGAGGACGTAGAGGACGCCCACGAGGCCGGCACCGATCTGGGTGGCCAGCCGGATGCGCTGGGCCTCGCCACCGCTGAGCGAGCCCGAGGGACGGTCCAGCGAGAGGTAGTCGAGGCCCACGTCGAGCAGGAAGTTGAGCCGCTCCTGGATCTCCTTGAGCACCCGCTCACCGATCTGGCGCTCGCGCGCGGACAGGTCGAGGTTGCGCAGGTAGTCGGCGGTCTCGTTGATCGGCAGGGCGCAGACCTCGGCGATGCTGAGTCCGCCCTGGTCGCGCGCCCCCAGCGTGACCGCCATCGAGACCGGCTTGAGCCTGCTGCCGCCACAGGTCGGGCACGGCACCTCGCGCATGAAGCCCTCGAACCGCTCGCGGCTCGTGTCGGACTCGGCCTCGCGGTGCCGGCGCTCGATGTAGCCGCGGACACCCTCGAACTCGGCGTAGTAGGCCCGCTGGCGGCCGTAGCGGTTGCGGGTGACGACGTGGACCTTGGTCGGGTGACCGTTGAGCAGCGACTTCTGCTGCTTGGCGGTCAGCTCCTCCCACGGGGTGTTCAGGTCGAAGCCCAGCTCCTCGCCCAGGGCACCCATCAGGCGCAGGAAGTAGTCGGAGACGTGGGCCTGGCTCCAGGGCTGGATGGCGCCCTCGCCGAGGGTGGCCTGCGGGTTGGGGACGACCAGCTCCGGGTCGACCTCCATCCGGGTGCCGAGGCCGTGGCACGCGGGGCAGGCGCCGAACGGGCTGTTGAACGAGAACGACCGGGGCTCGAGCTCGTCGGTGTCGATGGCGTGGTCGTTGGGGCACGACATCTTCTCGCTGAACTTCATCTCGCGCCCGGGGTCCTTGGCGTCGAGGTCGACGAAGTCGAAGAGCACCAGGCCACCGGCGAGGTTCAGCGCGGTCTCGACCGAGTCGGTGAGCCGCCGCTTGGACGACTCCTTGACCGCGAGGCGGTCCACGACGACCTCGATCGTGTGCTTCTTCTGCTTGTCCAGCTTCGGGGGGTCGTCGAGGGTGTGGGTCTCACCGTCGACCCGGGCCCGCGAGAACCCCTGGGTCTGGAGCTGGCGGAACAGCTCGACGTACTCGCCCTTGCGGCCGCGGATCACCGGGGCCAGCACCTGGAAGCGGCGGCCCTCCTCCAGCGCGAGGATGCGGTCGACGATCTGTTGGGGGGTCTGACGCTCGATCGGGGCGCCGCAGGTCGGGCAGTGCGCCCGGCCGGCCCGCGCGTAGAGCAGGCGGAGGTAGTCGTAGACCTCCGTGATGGTCCCGACGGTCGAGCGCGGGTTCTTCGACGTGGACTTCTGGTCGATCGAGACCGCGGGCGAGAGGCCCTCGATGAAGTCGACGTCCGGCTTGTCCATCTGGCCGAGGAACTGGCGGGCGTACGCCGAGAGGGACTCGACGTACCGCCGCTGGCCCTCGGCGAAGATCGTGTCGAACGCCAGCGAGGACTTGCCCGACCCGGACAGGCCGGTGAAGACGATGAGGGAGTCCCGCGGGAGGTCGAGGGAGACGTCCTTGAGGTTGTGCTCCCGGGCCCCCCGGATGATCAGCTGCTCCGCCACTGGCGATCCCCTGCAAAGTTGAGTCTGGCACTGTCGGTGTCGGTTCGAACGCCCCAACAATGGCACGGGCCACCGACATTCCTCCTCCCGCGCACCCGTGGGGGTGAGTGCGTGGTGGGTGGAAGTGACGCACGACGCACGACAGGATGGGCCCATGCCCGCTGCGTACGCCGACCCCGACCTCCTCGCCGAGGCCTCCCAACGCCTGATCCGCACCGTCGACCAGCTCGACGACGCCGCGTGGGCGGAGCCGAGCGGACTGCCCGGCTGGACCCGTGCGCACGTCGTCGCGCACCTCGTGCTCAACGCCGAGGGGCTGTCCGGGGCGCTCAGCGGCATCGTGCAGGGTGAGGCGATCCCGATGTACGCCTCGCAGGAGGGTCGCGACCGCGACATCGAGGATCTCGCGCAGGCGGCGCCAGCCGAGCTGAGGACCCGCCTCCTCGGGGCGACGACCGACCTCGCCGACGCGCTCGCGGCGATCCCCGAGGACGTCTGGCCGACCCGGATCGAACGGGTCCCCGAGGGGCGCACCTTCGCGGCCTCGTCGGTGCCGGACATGCGGCTGCGGGAGGTCGAGATCCACCACGCCGACCTCGGTGCCGGCTACTCGCGCGGCGACTGGTCGACCGGCTTCGCAGCGATGGTCATCGACTCCATGGGCCGCCGCGACGCCTCGGACTCCCCGTTCACCGCCCGGGCGACCGACCAGGACCGCTCCTGGACCTTCGGTTCGGGTGCAGGGCCTACGGTGTCGGGGACGACCGCGGACCTGGCCTGGTGGCTCACCGGACGCGGGACGGGCGAAGGACTGACGAGCGACGACGGCGAGCTGCCGGGAATCGGGGCATGGTGACCTACACGGGAGAGGTGGAGCCGGGCGGCTCCCCCGACGTCCGCGAGCTGGAGCGGCTGAGCATCACCAAGGTCGCCGTCGACGAGAAGATGTCGAACAACTGCTACCTGCTCCGCTGCCGGGCGACCGGGGAGCAGGTGCTCGTCGACGCCGCTGCCGAGTCCGAGACGCTGCTGCCCCTCGTCGGCGACGAGGGGCTCGCCACGGTGGTGACCACCCACCAGCACTGGGACCACCACCGGGCCCTCGAGGACGTCGTGGCCGCCACCGGCGCCGCGGTGGTCGCCGGCGCACCCGACGCGGTGGCCATCACCGAGCAGACCGGCGTCCCGGTCACCCGCGAGGTGCGCCAGGGCGACACGGTCGCGGTCGGCGAGTGCAGCCTCGAGGTGATCGCGCTCGCCGGCCACACGCCGGGCTCCATCGCACTGCTGTACGACGACCCCTCCGGCCACCCGCACCTGTTCACCGGTGACTCCCTGTTCCCCGGAGGCGTCGGCAACACGTTCGGCGACGAGGCGGCGTTCGTCCAGCTCATCGACGAGGTCGAGACCAAGGTCTTCCAGCGGCTGCCCGACGAGACCTGGTTCTACCCCGGTCACGGCAACGACTCGACGATCGGCGCCGAGCGGCCCCATCTCGCGGAGTGGCGAGCCCGCGGCTGGTGAGGCCCCGACCTCCCTCGTTCGAGTGATGCCCCGGCCGGGTCGTCCGGCTAGCGTCGGAATCGGAATGGGAGGTCCGTCATGGCCTACGGAGTCGTTCATCACTTCCCGGGTGGCACGAAGGATCAGTACGAGGCGTCGATCGCGGCGGTCCATCCCGCGGCTGATGTCCTCCCCGACGGTCAGGTCTTCCACGCGGCCGGCCCCTCGGAGGGCGGCTGGACGATCATGGCCGTCCACGAGTCGCAGGAGAGCTGGGAGCGCTTCCGCGACGAGGTCCTGATGCCACGCATGGAGGCGGGCATCGCGGGCGGGTTCGAGTCGGCGCCGCAGGAGACGGTGGTCGACCTCTACAAGATCCTGCCGTAGCCGCCCGGGCCGGGACGGCTCAGGAGGCGAGCGCGCCGCGGAACGCCGCGAAGATCTCCAGCGAACGCCGGTCCGGGGCCGTGCCGGTCGCCACGCGGTGCACCATCTCGTCGCGCGACATGCCCGACTCGACGGCCAGCGCGAGCAGCTCGGCGTCGTACAGGTCGATCCAGGTCCACAGGACCAGGGTCGGGACGCCCCGTGCGCCGGCGAGCTCACAGACCGCTGCCGCCCGGCCGGCCGGCAGCGTGTGGCGCAGGAGCACCTCGATGTCGGCCATGGTGGCGCCGTCGGGGTGCTCGTGCAGGTGGTCGAGACGGTGCTGGACCTCGCGGTGCCGCCGGTAGCGCGCCATCGGCGCGGCCTCGATCTTCCAGAACGCGAGACACAGGATGGCGACGACCACGGCATTCACGGCGATCAGTCCGACGACGAACATGCAGGACTCCAGGGGGACGGGGGCTCGCAAGCGAGCGTTCCCATCTCGGTGCCGTCTCAATCCTCCCTGCGCGCCTCGCTGCCCGCCGGACTAGACAGCGGACCGGGCAGGGCGCCCGCCCGGGCTAGGCGCCGCGAGCGGCCTGCCAGGCCGAGACCTCGGCCTCGCTGCGCAGGACGCAGAACTCGTTGCCTTCCGGGTCGGCCATCACGACCCAGCCGGGTCCGTCGGGCTTGCGGTGATCGGCGACCTCGGTGGCGCCCAGCCCGAGCAGCCGCTCGACCTCGTCGTCGCGGGTCGCGTCGCCGGCAGGACGCACGTCGAGGTGCAGCCGGTTCTTGACCGTCCTGAGCTCGGGGACCTCGCAGAAGATCAGGCCGACGCGGCGGTCATCGGGGTCGACGATCACGCACTCGGAGTGCCCGGGCTCGTTCGGGTCGCCGGGGACGTCCGTGTAGCCGAGGAGCGGCTTCCACCACTCGGAGAGGTCGTAGGCGTTGCGGCAGTCGACAGCGACGTGGTGCACGAGGAGAGTCATGGCGGCAGTCTCGTGCGCGGCGTCCGCGTCGGCGACCGATTTCATCCGCCCGGCAGGATCAGCGGCCCTGCTGTGCCTCGCGCCGCTCGTGGAGGCGCTGCTGCGCGGCCGGCAGGAAGGCCAGGCACGGCGCGTCGCTCCCCGGGTGCTTCTCGTCCAGGTGGAAGATCCAGCGGTCCATGGCGGCCATGAAGCCGTTGTCGCCGCCGGGCCGGTAGGCCGACCAGCTGCGGTGCCCCTTGGCGACGCACTCGGTGCAGCTGATCTTGTAGACGAACTGCCGGTCCTCGCCCAGGTCGATCCTCACCCTGGCCAGGGGGCCTGCCTCCGCGGCGGCCTTCCTCTCACGGGCGGATCTGCTCGCCGTCATGTCTCACCTCGGGTCTGGTCGGCCAGTGGAGCCTACCGGCCGCCGTCGTCGCCCCCTCCGTCCACCCGGCCGCCCTCAGTCCTGCCCTCGATGCAGACCGACCTCGAGCTCCGCCAGGGCTCCGGCGAGGTCCACCGAGGGGACCCAGCCCCACCTGCGGGCCCGGTCGGCCAGGATGCGGCCGGTCCATGCCGGGGCGTCGTCCCAGACCGGCTGCACGCCGAGCGCCCCGGTGACGGTCGCGTAGTAGTCGCGCAGCGTGGCCGGGCCCGCGGAGACGTTGACCGCGGTGCAGTCCCCCACGACCGGTCCGTCCGCAGGAACGGGCGTGCCGGCCACCCGGCCGACCGCGATGTCGGAGGCGAAGGCAACGAGGTCCTCGACGTGCACCCACGCGAAGCTCTGCCCGGGCACGGCATGCCGCGCCCGCTCGTCGTCACGGATGGCCGCCGGCCGCAGGGAGTTCCAGACCGAGGTCTCGCCGGCGCCCAGGATCGCCGGCGGCCGCAGGAGGACGCGCGTGATCCCCTCGACGCCGGCCAGGGCGGCGTCGGCATCGCGCTTGGTCACCGCGTAGTCGCCGGCGCCGTCGTCCACGAGCGGCGAGGACTCGTCGACGTCCCCGACGCCGGGCGAGCGGTCGTAGACGGCCGCCGTCGAGACGTGGACCAGGCGCTCGACGCCGGCGGCCGCCGCCGCACGCGCGAACGTCGTGGTGCCCTCGACCCCGATCCGGTGCTGGGTCTCGCGGTCGCTGCCCATCGGGTGCACAGTCGTGACCGCCGAACCCGCCCCCTCGACCACCGCGGACGCGAAGCCCGGGTCGGTGAAGTCGCCGACCCGCTCCTCCACCCCGGGCAGCACCGGGGCACTTCCGGCACGTCGTACGACGGCACGCACGGTCGCGCCACGCGCGACCAGGGCGGCGCAGACCCGGGCTCCGACGAAGCCGTTGGCGCCGGTGACCACGCAGACGGGGGCGGTGACGTGGGAGTCGTTCATGGGCCCACCTTGGCACGCCGCGGAAGGGCGCGACCCTCACCAGGATGAGGGTCCACGACTTGCCAACGCCCCCGTGGTCCTGCCTACGTTGGCGCGCATGACTCTGCGTCCCCGTGCCCGTCGACTCACCGTCCTGGCGCCGGCTCTCGCGCTGGCGCTCCCCCTGCTACCGGGTCCGAGCAGCCCGCCGGCGCTGGCCCACCACGCGGGCCCGGCCCCGGGACCGGTCAATGCCCAGAGCACGTTCAAGTGGGGCAGGCCCCAGTGGCAGGACGAGTTCGAGTACGCGGGGACCAAGCGCTACTGGCACGTCTCCGGGCGCGGCAACGTGCGGCCCCAGCACGGCATGCTCACCCTCAACACGGCGCGCCGGGGCGACACCCGGGCGCTCCTGGACCGCCGCGGACACGCGACCGGCAGGTGGGAGATCCGGCTGCGGTCCCACCGCTACACGACGCGGGCCACCGACTACCGCGTGCGCACCGAGCTCGTCCCCGCGGGCGACCGGGCCCAGCACTGCGGCGCCCGCAACGTCGCCCTGGAGACCTATCGGCCGGGTCACGGGCGCGCCCACCTCTACATCCGCAACCTGGCCCACCGCGAGTTCTCGGCCCACAAGCACCTCAACCTCAGCAACGACCGGTGGCACACCTTCGGCGTCGAGGTCACCCACCGTCGGATCTCCTGGTTCGTCGACGCCCACGTGATCAGGACCGAGCGTCGTCCGAAGGCGCTGTCCGGCGTCCCCTTCACCGTCCGGTTCAGCATGGATGCCCCGCGAGGAGCGCGCATGAACCAGAGCCGGATGCAGATGGACTGGCTGCGCTACTTCGACCTGCACCGACCCAACCAGAAGTCGGTCAAGGCTCCGCCCACCACCAGGGGCAGGTACGCCGGCGCCTGCTGACCGCCTCCGGCCGTGGTGCGGCGCTGCTCCCCACCCGGAGGGCGCGCCGTCACCGCAGCCAGGTGAAGGCGGCCACCCCGACGACGAACGTTGCCCACGCGAGGCCGGCCACGGCCATGGGCGAGGAGGGCACGACTCGGCGGGCCGGTGGCCGGTAGACCGAACCCGCGCCGGCCCGCACCGTGGCCCGGGCCCAGTCGAGGAACCGGTCGACCTGGTGGGCGCGGTAGCCCTCCCGCAGCCAGGTCCGGTCGAACCGGGTGGTCTCCATCTGCCCCTCGGGCATCCGCCCGTCCGCCAGTCCCCGGTGCAGGACGTCCAGGAACTCGTCGACCTGGCGCATGTCGTAGGACCCGCCGAGCCGCGCCGGCTCGAACCGGGACTGCTCGACGTCCTCCGGGGTCATCGGCCTGCGGAGGTCACGTCGGCGCATGCGCACGAGGCTAGGCGGAGGCGGCACGGAGGTCGAAACGGCGCACCGACAGTCGAGACGCCCAGGCCCGTTCGCCGGCGGCGAACAGGGCTGCCCCTCGGCCGCGCGTGGGCCTAGCCTCGCTCCATGGGTGAGCTGATCGCGTTCCCGAGTCCACCGGCCCGACCCGCCGCGGCCCCGCCGGAGCCGCTGTGGCGGGACGCGGTCGGGCGCGAGCTCCGCGGCGAGCGGCAGCGCCAGGAGCGCACGCTCCACGACGTCGCGGACGCCGCCGGCGTCTCGACGCAGTACCTCTCCGAGGTCGAGCGCGGCCGCAAGGAACCGAGCTCCGAGGTCCTCGGTGCGGTCGCCGGTGCACTGGGGCTGCGCCTGGTGGACCTGACCGGCCGGGTCACGCGGAGCCTCGGCACGATGAGCGGGCCGGTGTGCCTCGCGGCCTGACCATTCCCCCCGGGCAGGCACCGGCGTAGCCTCGAGGGAAGTTCCTCTCCTCCGAGGAGGCCGTCATGACGTGGCTGGTCCTGATCCTGTTGGCAGTCCTCTTCCTCGCCGTCGTGTGGTGGCAGAGCGGCAAGAGGCACCGTGGCGTCGACGACGGCCAAGCCCGGAGCTCCCGGGAGAAGACCGAGGGCAAGATCTACCCCCTGTGAACAGCTCCCGACCCTGACGGGAGCTTGCGGCTGTCCAGCACGGCATCGGCCAGCCCGTAGGCGACCGCCTCGTCGGCGGTGAGCACCAGGTCACGGTCGGTGTCCCGGCGCAGCCTCTCGACGTCCTGGCCGGTGTGCCGGGACAGGATCGCCTCCATCTCCGCGCGCAACCGGACGATCTCCTTCGCCTGCAGCGCGAGGTCGGGCAGGGTGCCCTGGCCGCCCCCCGAGGGCTGGTGCAGCACCACCCGCGCGTGCGGGAGGACGCTCCGGCGTCCCTCCGCACCGCTGGCGAGCAGCACCGCGGCGCCCGACGCGGCCTGCCCCACGCAGGTGGTGGCGACGGGTGAGCGGATGAACTGCATCGTGTCGTAGATGGCCAGCATCGCGGTCACCGAGCCACCCGGCGAGTTGAAGTAGAGGTTGATCGGGGTCTCCGGGCTCTCGGACTCCAAGTGCAGCAGCTGGGCGATCACGACGTTCGCCACCCCGTCGTCGATCTCGGTGCCCAGGTAGACGATGCGGTCGGTGAGCAGGCGGCTGTAGATGTCGACCGCGCGCTCGCCACGCAGCGTCTTCTCGACCACGCTCGGGATCGTGTAGGTGCTCATGGCCGCCTCACCGGAGCCCGAAGGTCGGTGCGGGCCGGGCCGGCGTCACCGCGCCGACGTCGGTGAGGATCTGGTCGACGAAGCCGTACTCCCTGGCCTGCTCGGCGGTGAACCACCGGTCGCGCAGGGCGTCGGCCTCGACCCGCTCGCGGGGCTGGCCGGTGTGCTCGGCGATCAGCCCCATCATGACGTCCTTGGTGTGCTCGAGGTTCTCCGCCTGGATCTCGATGTCGATGGCGGTGCCGCCGATGCCGGCCGAGCCCTGGTGCATCAGCACCCGCGAGTGCGGCAGCGCGTAGCGCTTGCCCGGGGTCCCGGCCGACAGCAGGAACTGGCCCATGCTGGCCGCCAGCCCCATCGCCAGGGTGCTGACGTCGTTGGGGATGAGCCGCATGGTGTCGTAGATGGCGAGCCCGGCGGACACCGAGCCGCCCGGCGAGTTGATGTAGAGGCTGATGTCGCGGTGCGGGTCCTCGGCGGACAGGAGCAGCAGCTCGGCGCAGAGGCGGTTGGCGATCGCGTCGTCGACCTCCTGCCCGAGGACGATGATCCGCTGGTGCAGGAGGCGGGTGGTGAGCTGGTCGTCGAGGGATCCGGTCGGGCGTTCGGGTGCGGTCTGGGTCATGTGCCCAGCGTCACCGCCGCACCGGCCCGGTTCCAGCGAATCCGCCGCGGGCGGATCTGCCCTGGGCAGAGGAGCGCGGCGGGCCCACCGGCCGGATCAGCGCGGTGCGTCCAGCTCGGCCATCTCCTCGGGGGCCAGCTCGAGCCGCGCGGCGGCCAGGGCGGAGTCCAGCTGGTCGAGGCTGCTGACCCCCACGATCGGCCGCGCCTGCGGCGAGCCCGCGAGCAGCCAGGCCAGCACCACCTGCGACGGCGTCACGCCGTGCTGGTCGGCCACCCGCCCCAGCGCCGCCAGCCGTGCAGTGGTGCCCGCGTGCTCGTAGACCGCGGGCAGCGGCCGGTCCGCGCGGTCGAACGCACCCTGGATCAGCGGGCTGTAGGCCCACAGCTCGATCTCGGCGTGGTTCTCGAGGTAGTCGCGGGTCTCCTCGGAGACGAACCCGAACCGGTGCCCCTTCCCGGGCACCTCGGCGCCCGGCCGCGGCTCGACGTACGACGTCGTCAGCTGCAGCGCGGTCCAGGGCTCCACCGCCAGCCGGGCCGCCAGCTGGCGCGCCCGCTCCACCCGCCACGTCGCGTGGTTGGAGACACCGAGCCGGTCGACCAGCCCGTTCTTGACCAGGGCCCCGAACGCCGTGACGGTCTCCTCGAGCTCGGTGGCACGGTCCTCCCCGTGCGCCCAGTACACGTCGATCCGGTCGATCCCGAGGCGGTCGAGGCTGCGTGCGGCCTCGCGCTGCACCACCTCGGCGGAGAGTCCCTCCACGCCGCCGTCACCGGTCGGCTCCACGCCGACCTTGGTGGCGATCACCAGCCGCTCCCGGACCCCGGGGTTGGCGGCGAGCCAGCGGCCGATGACCGCCTCGCTCTGCCCACCACGGCCCGATCCCGACTCCCAGAACGCGTAGCAGTTCGCGGTGTCCAGCGTGGTGCCACCGGCCTCCACGAACCGGTCGAGCTGGGCGAACGACGCCCGCTCGTCCAGCCGGGTGCCGAAGTACATCGTGCCGAGGACGAGGTCGCTGATGGCGTGCATGGGCGCCAGCGTAGGGTTCCTACGCGTGATCGAGCTCCGCACCCCTGCCCAGATCGAGGAGATGCGTCCCGCCGGACGCTTCGTCGCCGACGTCATCACCCGGCTCGCCGAGGCCGCCGACGTGGGCGTCAACCTGCTCGACCTCGATGCCCTGGCCCACGAGATGATCCGCGAGCGCGGGGCCGAGTCCTGCTACCTCGACTACCACCCGTCGTTCGGGGCCTCTCCCTTCGGCAAGGTGCTCTGCACCTCCGTGAACGACGCGGTCCTGCACGGCCTGCCCCACGACTACGTGCTGCGCGACGGCGACCTGCTCAGCGTCGACTTCGCCGCCAGCGTGGACGGCTGGGTGTCGGACTCGGCGTACAGCCTGGTCGTCGGCACCCCGCGCGAGGAGGACCTGCGGCTGATCGAGGTGACCGACCGGGCGCTCGCGGCGGGCATCGAGGCGGCCACCGCCGGGAACCGCATCGGCGACATCTCGCACGCGATCGCCTCCGTGGCGCGCGCGGCCGGCCTGCGCATCAACACGCAGTTCGGCGGGCACGGCGTGGGCCGCACCATGCACGGCGACCCGCACATCCCCAACGACGGCCGCCCCGGCCGCGGCTTCCCGCTCAAGCCCGGGCTGGTGATCGCGATCGAGCCGTGGTTCCTGCACACCACCGACGAGATCTACACCGACGCCGACGGCTGGACGCTGCGCAGCGGTGACGGCTCGCGCGGCGCGCACATGGAGCACACCGTGGCCGTGACCGAGGACGGCCCGATCGTGCTGACCGCGCGGTGACCGACCGGGTGCGCTGAGCACCCCTCCCCCGTCCGGATGAATGTCCGGCTCCCCTCTTGCCACCCGGGTCGCCCGGGGCGAGAGTGAGCCGGCACACACCGAACGAGGGAGACGCCCGTGAGCGGGACCCATCTGGGCGGCAGCCGCCGCATCCGCACCACCGCCGCGCTGGCCGCGGCAGCACTGGCGCTCGCGGGGGGCGTCGCCACCTCCACCACGTCCTGGGCCGGTGGCGCCCCTCCGGGCACGGCGCAGCCGGAGCGCTCGGCGCGCACCGCCGGGCCGACGGAGGCTCGGGGCTTCTTCGACCTGCGCCACGGCACCACCGACCGCGCCCACGCGGCCGAGCTGCGGGCGGCCACCAAGGCCTCGTCCCGGCCCGCCGCCCGCGCCCTCCAGCGCTCCCTGAGCGACCACGCCCTGCTGGAGTACGACGGCAGCACGGGGACGGTCCGGATCCTGGAGGACCTCGACGGGTTCCTGACCGGTCGCAGCAGCAAGGCTCCCGCGAAGGTCGCGATGGGCTACGTGCGCGCCAACCACGACGCGCTCGGCCTCACCTCCGGCGACCTCGACACCTTCCGCCTGCGCCGCGACTACCGCGACATCGAGGGCGTCCACCACCTGTCGTGGAGCCAGCGGGTCGGCGGCCAGCGCATCTTCGGCAACGGTCTGCAGGCCGCGGTCACGCGCGGCGGACGGCTGCTGATGGTCGGGGGCTCCCCCGTCTCGGGTGCGTCGGCCCCGACGCGCACGCCGTCCTCGAAGCTCGGCACCCCGGCGGCCGCGATCGCCGCGGCGCGCCGCGACCTCGGCGAGAGCTCCACCGCCGCCGGCCCGCGCGACACCGCCGAACCCGTCCTCTTCGTGACCCGCGCCGGCACCCACCGGGCCTGGCAGTCGATCACGATGTCGGCCGACCACCCCGCGGTCACCGTCCTCGACGCCGAGACCGGCGGCCTCCTCTACCGCCGGCCGTTGTCGGCCGAGCGCGCCTCGACCGAGGGCAGCAGCGGCAAGGCCGTGACCTACTTCCCCGGGCACCGGCCCGGAGGCAAGCCGCAGAAGTTCGACTACACCAAGCGGGGCTGGCTCGGCGCCAAGGCCAAGCGCCTCTTCGGCAACAACTCGCACGCCTACTCCGACGTCAACGACGACAACCACCCCCAGAAGCGCGAGGAGGCACCGCCGAGGACCGGCCACCGCTGGAACTACGTGCTCAAGCCTTTCCACCTCAAGAAGGTGTCGTTCTGCGACAACCCCTACCCCTGCTCGTGGAACCCGAACAAGCCGTTCTCGTGGCGCACCAACCGCAAGCAGAACGTCGCCCAGGTGTTCTTCTTCGTCAACAACTGGCACGACCACCTGCTGAAGGCACCGATCGGCTTCACCGAGGCGGCCGGCAACTTCCAGCGCAAGAACTTCGGCAGGCACGGTGAGGACGGCGACTTCGTCGACACCCAGACCGACGACGGTGCGAACACCGACCACGGCCTGCCGGACGGCGCGCACATCGACAACGCCAACATGGACACGCCCCCGGACGGCATGGCGCCGACGATGCAGATGTACCTCCAGCACCAGCCCGGGACGTCGTACCCCGACGGCGACCCCTTCGCCCCCACCAACGTGGGCGACGAGGCCGACACCGTCTACCACGAGTACACCCACGGCCTCTCGAACCGGCTGGTCGTCGACCCCAACGGCGTCTCGACCCTCGGTGGCGTGCAGGCCGGTGCGATGGGCGAGGCGTGGAGCGACTGGTACGCCATGGACTACCTGGTCGCCAAGGGCCTCCAGAAGGACAAGCCGGGCAAGGTCGACGTGGTCCTCTTCCAGTACGACGGCGCCGGCGTGGCGCTCGACCGGACCGAGCCGATCGACTGTGCCGTGGGGTCGACCGCGGAGCGCTGCAACGGCGGCGCCGCCGGGCACAGCGGCGGCTACACCTACGCCGACTACGCCCAGGTGATCGGCTCGCCCGAGGTCCACTCCGACGGTGAGATCTGGTCCCAGACGCTGTGGGACCTGCGCAACCGGCTCGGCTCGCGCAGGAGCGAGGCGCTGGTGACCCGCGCGATGGAGCTGGCGCCGAGCAACCCGTCGTTCCTCGACATGCGCAACGCCATCCTGGTCGCCGACACCGTGCTCTTCGGCGGTGACCACCACCGGGGCATCTGGTCGGTCTTCGCCCACCGCGGCATGGGCTTCTACGCAGGATCCCTGGGCGGCGACGACTCCGCGCCGGCGGCCAGCACCGACCTGCCGCCGACGAGCCCCGCGACGGGCACGATCAGCGGCGTGGTCCGCGACCAGGACAGCGGCCAGCCCGTCGCCGGTGTCCCGGTGACCCTGGCCTTCCAGGGTGGCGGCGGCATCGCCAACCCCACGGCGATCACGGCCGACGACGGCAGCTACAGCCTCGGTCCCGTCCCTGTCGGTCACTACGGCAAGCTCGTGGTCAGCGGCGCGGGCTACGACACCACGCAGCACGAGGTCACGGTGACCGCCGGCGGCACGACCGAGGACTTCGGGGTCCGCCGCGACTGGGCCGCCGCCAGTGGAGGCGCCTCGGTGGTCGACTTCAACGGGCCGGACTTCACCCCCTTCGGCTGTGGACCGGACCGGGCCATCGACAACAGCCAGGCCACCGGCTGGAGCACGTTCACGGGCGCCGTCGAGGCACCCACGAACGTGTTCGTGCCCAAGCACGTGACGGTGGACCTCGGCCGTCAGGTCGACGTGAGTGAGTTCGGCGTCGACCCGGCCAACACCTGCGGCGACGGCGGCAGCGCCTCGACCGGCGACTTCAAGATCGAGACCTCGCCGGACAACGCGACGTGGACGACGGCGCAGACCGGCACGTTCACGGTCGACGACCGGGGCCGGATCAACCTGCTGTCCCCGACCGCGGGCGCGTCCGGGGTGCGCTACGTGAGGTTCACGATCCTGGGCAACCAGACGCCGGACTTCGCGACGAGCTGCCCCGACGGGGCGTTCTCCGGCTGCACCTACACCGACCTGACCGAGCTGGAGGTCTACGGCGAGGCCACCCCCTGACGCGGGAGGTCTAGCCGGACGTCGGCGCCGCCCCTGCCCGAGCACTCGGAGCAGGGACGGCGCCGACGCTCGTCTGGAAGAGCAGTGCCCGACCGAGGACCTGGTAGCCCAGGGCGTGGTTGACCGCGATCATGTGGTCGTTGCTCTCGGCGTTCCACGTGTCGATCGACTCCAGCTGCGGCTCCTCGTCCTGCAGCCAGCGCAGCATCTCCAGCTTGAGCAGCAGCCCGAGCCGGTGCCCGCGGTGCGCCCGCACGACCGAGGTGTCGTGCTGCTCCGCGAGCTGCGGCCGCTCCGTGTCGACCCCCACGATCGTCTCCCCCGCCAGCTCGCCGGTCTGGCGGTGCCGGGCGTACAGCCGGTGCACGCGGACTCCCCGCAGCCGCTGCGCCTCCTCGTAGGCCCGGATCCGGCGCGGTGAGTAGACCTCGTCCTCCAGGTCGAGGTCGTCCACGGGCGAGTCGTTGATCGCCGCCACCATCACCGCGAAGGCGTCGAGCTCCTCCTCGGGCACCGGCCCGGCCAACCGGACGAGCTCGTAGGCCGCCGCGCGCGACGTCGCCTCGGCGTGCAGCCGGTCCAGCACGGACCGGTCCAGCCCGGCGAGGACCTGACGGCGGTTGATCTCCCGGCTCCTGCACTCCAGGCCGTGCCGGGACGCGAACCCGGTGGCCGCGGCGTGCTCCCAGCCGTCAGTGCCCACGGTGGTGCGTCCCTCGGCGCGGGCGCGTTCGAGCAGGGCGGCCAGGAGCTCGCTGCCGTGCCCGCGGCGACGGTGGTCGGGGTGGACGTCGAAGCGCACCCAGGCCAGGTGGTGGTTGTCGTACCCGCTCGTCTCGTACTCCGCGTAACCGACCGGCCGGCCACCCGCGACGGCCAGGAACGGGACGACCGGGTCGAGGTCCCAGCCGTGGCGGAGCCGTCCCTCGGCCTCGTGCTCGGTGAGGGGGTGCACCCACGGCGAGTCGGCGCGCCGGGCCGCGTTGGCGACCGCGACGAAGTCACGCAGCGCGGAGCGGTCGCCGGGATCGAACTCGACGATCTCCATCCCTCGAGGATGCGCCCGACCGGGACGCACGCGCCACCGGATATCCCGGCCGGCCCACTAGGGTCGCCGTCATGACGACGCTCGGGCGGACCACGCTGCTGCTGATGATCCCGGTGAACCTCGTCCTCGTGGCATGGGTGTGGATCGGCCGCATCGTGTTCGGGGTGGGCGGCTGGTTCTTCCTGATCTACCTCCTCACCGCGGTGCCGATCCTGCTGGTCGGGCTGCTGACCAGCACCGTGCTCGCCTACACCCAGCCCGGACGCCCGCGGCACCTCTCCGTGCCGCAGGCGTGGGCGCAGCTGGGGGTGTGGGTGGGCATGTTCCTCTACGGCGCGGTGAGCGTGGACTTCGGTGACACCGAGGAGAGCGAGATCTCCCTCCTGACCCAGCTGTTCGGTCGCACCCGGGGGATGTTGGACCTCAGCTACTGGCTGATGGAGATCTTCGCTGTGGGCACCTTGGCGGCCTGGGTCGTGCTGGTGGTGCTTCTGACGGCCGGCCGACGCTCGCCCGTCCCGGTCCAGCCGGGCCCCTACGCGGCGAGCGGCCGCCACGCTCCCTCCGATCAGGCAGGAGCGTGACGGCCGCCGAGGTGCTGCCGCCGAGTCAGGTCGGCGTCAGCCCAGGTTCAGCGCGGTGTCGTCCACGACGAAGCTGGTCGCCAGCGAGCTGTCCTCGCTGCCGCTGAAGCTGATCGACACGGTCTGCCCGGCGAGCGAGGAGACGTCGAAGGACTTCAGCGAGTACCCCGCCGCCGCGTTGGCGTTGGAGTAGGTCGCCAGCGTGGTCGAGCCGGCCTTGACGGTCAGCTTGTCGTACGCCGTCGAGCCGGTCTCCGCGGTGTCGATGTGGAGGTAGAACGACAGCGTCGCCTTGCACCCTGCGGGGATGCTCACCGACTGGCTGAGCGTGTCGGTGTGGGTCGCGCCGTAGCCGTTCATCCACGCCTTCCAGCTGCCCGAGTGGGCGGGCTGGCTGGTGGTGTTGTCGACGACGCCGGTCGAGGCCGACCACGGCGCGGCCGCTCCGGTCTCGAAGCCGGGGTTGCCGAGCTTCTGGCCGGTGCAGCCGGTGCCGCCGCCGCCACCCGTGGAGCAGGTCGGGTCCCCGGCCTGGGCCGGCACGTTGACCGCGTCCCAGGCGGCCTTGACCGCGTTGAACTCCGTGCAGCTGGTGGTGCCGTACAGGTTCTTCGCGGCCGTCAGGGTCCAGGTGCGGTACTTCAGGTACGACGCGCCGGTGGTCTTCATCAGCATCGCGTTGTACATGATCTTCATGGCCTTCTGGATGCCCACGCCGGTGACCGAGCTGCTGTTGCAGGTCGGGCTGGACGGCTGGCCGTTGCTCGGGCTGGAGCCCTCGGCGAGCAGGTAGAACCAGTGGTTGCCGGGACCCGCGGCGGCGTGCACCTCGTCGGTGGGGGTCGAGGAGGTGTAGCAGTTGGAGTCGCCGGCCAGCGACGGGTTGTACATGTAGCGGATCGGGCCGTTGCCGACCAGGTTGACCTGCTCGCCGACGGTGTAGTCGGGGCGGTCGGTGCCGTTGTTGGCGTACCACTCGGTGGCGGCGCCGAACGTGTCGGCGACGAACTCCTGGGTGCCGTTGCCGGAGATGCCACCCGGGGTCTTGTCGTCCACGCCGTGACCGAACTCGTGGGCGACCACGTCGATGGAGCCGATCCACTTGCCACCGGTCTGGGTGTGGCCGATCTGGACCTGGGTGCCGTCGTAGTAGGCGTTGACGTCGTTGAGGCCCACGCGGATCGGGACCCAGCCGCCGGAGCCGTTCATGCCGCTGCGACCGAGCCAGGTGGAGAGCATCTGGCGCTCCTGCTCGGCGGCGTAGAACGCGTCGGCGCACCCGGTCTCGCGGCTGGTGGCGACCCCGTTGCCCCACGAGTCGTCGGTGCCGGAGAACGTCACGTTGGTGGCGGCGTCCTGGCAGACCAGGGTGGCGGCGTTGGTGTTCTTCATGGAGTACGTCGAGCCCGACAGCGTGGTCGGGATCGAGACGGAGCCGGCCCAGGCGGTGTTGCCCGTGCCCTCGAGCACGTGCTCCGTGGTCGTGAGGACCGAACCCGTCAGGGCGTCGACGTAGACCGAGAGCCGCGACGGCTCGCCGGCCCGGGTCCCGGTGACCATCGTCTCCCAGGCCAGGCGCGAGCCGTCGCGCTGGAGCACGACGAGGCGGGTCTCGCCGACCTGCGCGCCCTTGACCTGGCGCGCCGACGTGGCCCGGGCCTTCGCCTTCGCCACCGTCGGCGACAGCGAGTCGAGCCTGGTGGCCCGACTCTGGGCGACGGTGGTGCCGAGCACGTTGCCGTCGGAGTCGGTGGTCACCACGAAGTCGCCACCGACGACCGGGAGGCCACGGTAGGTGCGCTCGTAGGGGACGTACTGCAGGCCGCCCGACGACTGGACCGGGAGCGCCCGGAAGCCGTCGTGCTTGCCGGCGTGCAGCTTCCCGGGCGGGTCCTGCACGAGCTCGCGTGCGGACTGTGCAGCCGCGGCCCGGGCGTCCTGGGGTGCGGCGCGGTGGGGCACGGCCGCCTGGCTGCCGGACGGAGCCGACATCACGACCATGGCGGAGACGAGGGCTGCGGAGCTGGCGATGGCCAGCTTCCGCGGAGCCCCAGCGACGAGTCTTCTCACTCGACACTCCTTGTTCCGGGCTCGCTCAGGAGCCCACTGAAGGGTTGGGGGGTGTGGCTCCGCCCGGGTCTGCACCGGAGGTCTTCCACCCGAGAAGGGAAGCCGCGGGAACTCTTGCGCCACGGCGACACCCGGTCAACGGATTGAACGTGCAGGACTGTGCACTGCATCAACACGCAAAAGTCGCCGGGCCCCTGCCGCGGCCCCACCCGCGCCCGGCGCGTGCTCGCCGGGACCTTCGGCTCTGACGCGCCGCCCGCGGATCCCCCGACCGTAGGAGCGTGAAGCTGTTGCGTCTCCTGGCACCGCTGGTGCTGCTGGGTGCGGGCCTGGTGACCGGGGCGGCGGCACCGACCGCGACCGGCGCCCCCGCTGCCGCCACACCCGCGCCGACCCTGGTCGGCATCCGCGCCTCCCACCACACGACCCCGGCCGGAGGCGGCTTCGACCGGGTCGTCTTCGACTTCCGCGGCGGGCTGCCCACCAGCGTGCGGGCGCACTACGTGAAGCGGCTGGTCGCGGACCCACGTGGCACGAGGGTCCGGATCGCCGGGCGAGCGATCCTCGCGCTGCGCTTCGAGCCGGCCGACGCCCACGACGCAGCCGGTCCGACCGCCCCCAAGCGGGTCGCCTTCCCGCTGCCCAACGTGATGACCGCGGTGCGGTCCGGCGACTTCGAGTCGGTCACGACGTACGGCCTCGGCCTGGCGAAGCAGAGACGCGTCCACGTGTTCGAGCTGCGCGACCCGGACCGGGTCGTGGTCGACGTGCGCGCCGGCTTCCGCACCGTCCCGCGCAAGGTCTGGTTCCTCGACCGCGACAACGTCGTCGACAACCAGGCGCCGTTCTTCGTCCCCCGCACCCGTCCGGTGCCGATCGGCCAGCAGGCGCGTGGGGTCCTCGACCGGCTCTTCGCCGGACCGCTGCCCGTCGAGCACGCCCACGGCCTCCGGCTGCTCCGCTCGGGGGCGACCGGGCTGACCGGCCCCCGCTTCCTCGACGGCGTGGCGCGCACCCGCATGCTCGGCGGCTGCAGCAGCGGCGGGTCGACCGTCTCCCTGGCCGGCGAGGCCGTGCCGACGCTGCGGCAGTTCCCGAACGTGTCCTGGGTCAAGATCCTGGACCCGGACGGCAACACGGAGACGCCCACCGGACACTCGGACTCGATCCCGGAGTGCTTGGAGCCCTGATGCCTGCCGCGGACGGACCCCTGGCGACCGGCTTCGCCGACGCCTGCACGCAGGCCGCGCTCGTGCACTCGGGCCGGCTGCGGCCGGTGGACCTCGTCCTCGACGCCGTCACCCGGATCGAGCGGCTCGACCCGGTCCTGCACGCCCTCGTGGTGTCCGACTTCGACCGCGCTGTCGACACCGCACGCACGCTCGACCCGACGCTGCCCTTCGCCGGGGTCCCGATCCTGGTCAAGGACCTGTGCGCCGAGGTCGAGGGCCTGCCGATCCGCGAGGGCTCGGCGTACCTGCGCCACGTGGTCTCCGGGCACGACCAGGAGTACGTCGCACGCCTGCGCCGGGCCGGCTTCGTCGTCCTCGGCAAGACGGCCACCTCCGAGTTCGGCATGGCCCCCACCGTCGAGCCCTCGCACGGCCCGGCAACGGCCAACCCGTGGGACACGGCGCACACGACCGGCGGCTCCAGCGGCGGTTCGGCGGCCGCGGTGGCCAGCGGCATGGTCCCGGTGGCCCACGGCAACGACGCGGGCGGGTCGATCCGCATCCCGGCCTCGGCGTGCGGGCTCTTCGGCCTCAAGCCGACCCGGGGCCGCAACCCGCTCGGTCCGCGCTACGGCGACATCTTCGGCGGCCTGGTGGCCGAGCACGTGCTCACCCGGACGGTGCGCGACAGCGCCGCCCTCCTCGACGTCACGGCCGGCCCGGCGCCCGGCGACCCGTACCCGGCGCCGCCGCACTCCGGGACGTGGGCGGGCGAGGTCGGGCGGCCCCCCGGCCGGCTCCGGATCGCCGTCAGCCGGCAGGCCGCCGAGGGGCGGCCGGTGCACCCGGACTGCCTGGCCGCGCTGGACGAGACGGTCGACCTCCTCGAGGAGCTGGGGCACACCGTGGTCGAGCGCGAGCTGACCGAGCTGACCCCGGAGGTGGGCAGCGCGATCGGCCGCACCTACGGCGCAGCCCTCGACTGGGTGATCCGGTACTGGGCGGCCGAGACCGGTCGGTGGCCGGAGCCCGACGCGCTCGAGCCGCTGACCCGGCTCTACTGGGAGCGTGGCCGCGAGATCCGTGGCGGCGAGCTCCTGATCGCGATGACGACCCTGCAGACCTTCTCCAGAACCGTCGCCTCGGCCTACGACGGACCGGACGGGTTCGAGGCGTGGCTGTCCCCCACGCTCGCCGAACCCCCGCCGCGCCTCGGCGAGATGGCCGCCTCGGAGGCGGATCCCACTCTCGCCGAGGCGCGGTCAGCCGCCTTCGTGGCGTTCCCCCTCATCGCCGCGAACATCACCGGGCGTGCCGCGATGAGCGTCCCGCTGGGCCGCAGCCGCGACGACCTCCCGATCGGCGTGCACCTCATGGGCGGCTTCGGCGGCGAGGCCACGCTGCTCCGCCTCGCCGCACAGCTGGAGGAGGCGCGACCGTGGGCGGACCTGTGGCCACCGGCGTCGGCCCGCTGCCTGGACCACCACCACCCGTTGACGAGCCCGGCAGACTGATCCCGTGACCGAGCCGATCCGTGTCGTGAAGCAGGCAGAGCTGACCCCCGCCGACCCGACGCCGGGGATGCACCGCACGCTCGCCTTCCGGGCCCCGGGGCTGTGGGCCGGTCGGGTCGAGACCGAGCCGGGCAGCACCTCGGGCTGGCACCACCACGACACCAACGAGTCCAGCCTGTACGTCGTCTCCGGCGTGCTGCGCCTGGAGTTCGAGGGGCAGGAGGGGTACGTCGAGGCGCACCCCGGCGACTTCGTGCACGTCCCGGCCCACACGGTCCACCGGGAGATGAACCCGACCGACGACGTGTCGGTCGTGGTGATCGCGCGCGCCGGTGAGGGCATCCCCACCGTCAACGTGGACCACCCGCCCCACCCCCACGACCACTGAGTCGCGGGCGGCGGGCTGGTCAGCCCTCCGTGGTGGTGTAGCGACCTCGGTAGTAGAGCAGCGGGTCCGCGAGCTCGGTGGTGCCGAGGTCGAGCACCCGGCCGACGACGATGTGGTGGTCCCCGGCCTCGTGGACGGCGTGGATCGTGCAGTCCACGTAGCCGAGGATCCCGTCCAGCACCGGCGAGCCGGTGGCCGGGGACGCCGCCCACGGCACCTCGGCGAACTTGTCCACGCCGCGGCTGGCCATCACGTTCGACAGGTGCGACTGGTCGGCGCTCAGGAAGTTCACGCAGAAGTGGCCCGAGCGCTGGATCAGCGGCCAGGCGCGGGAGGTCTTGGCCGCCACGAACATCACCAGCGGCGGGTCGAGCGAGACGCTCGCGAACGACTGGCAGGTCAGGCCGACCGGCTGGCCGTCGCTGCTGCCGGTCACGACCGTCACCCCCGAGGCGAAGCGCCCGAGGACGTCGCGGAAGCGGCGGGCGGCGGTGAGGCCGGCCGGATCACCGGCGTGCACCTCCGCCGTCTCGCCGGGCCACAGCTCGAAATCCACCCCGGGGTCGCCCACCAGGTCGGTGATCTGGTCCCAGGTCGGCCAGCTGCGACCGGTCTCCGACGTCATGCCCCTACCGTAGTCAGGCCTCCCCGTGGTCGGCCCTTTCCGTGGTCAGCCCCCGGACGGCTGGTAGCGGGTGAGCACGCAGAACTCGTTGCCCTCGGGGTCGGCGAGCACCGCCCAGCCCTTGTCCCCGTCGCGCAGGTCGTTGACCAGCGTGGCGCCGAGGCCGAGGACCCGGTCGATCTCCTCGTCCCGGCTGCGGTCGGTCGGCCGCAGGCAGATGTGCATGCGGTTCTTGACGGTCTTGGGCTCGGGGACCTTCAGGAAGAGCAGGTAGCGGTCGTCCGGACCAGCGAGACCGCACTCCTCCTGCCCCGGCTCGTTCTCCCACTGGGTCGGCTGGACGAAGTCCTCCAGCACCTGCGCCCACCACATGGTCTGGGCGTAGGGGTCGTGGGCGTCGATGCAGAAGTTGGATGCGCGAGATGCCATGCGGGCACCCTGCCAGAGGCCGCCGACATCGGCGCGAGAGCGCCACGCCGGGCACCCCGAGTTCTGGTGATCTCGGGCGGCAGCCGACGTCCCGGCGCCGCGCTCCGCCCTAGCCTGCGAGCACCATGAGTCCCGAGCTCGACATCCGCCCGGCCCGACCGCGGACGCTGACCCGCCGCCGCCTCGTCGCCGGCGGCGTCGGCGCGGTCGGGGCCGCCGCGATCGGGACCGCCGCCTGGAGCGTCGCACCGTTCCGGCTCAAGAAGGAGCTGGGGCTGACGCCGGAGCCCTTCATCCCGAACGCCGCCGAGGGGCAGGTGCGGGTGGAGAGCGTGCGGTCGCAGGCCATGCGCGGCGAGGTGGGCCTGTTCACCGCCGTCCCGGCCGGGCACGGCGACGGGGCGGGACTGCCCGTCGTGGTGGTGCTGCACGGCTCCAGCGCGACCGTCGAGGGCTTCCGCGGCTTCGGGTTCGGGCGGTTCGTGACGGCGTCGGTCGAGCGCGGGGCGCCGCCGTTCGTGCTCGTCGGCACCGAGGACGGACCGGCCGGCTGGGTCTCGGACGGCAACGGCGACCCGCAGGCGATGCTGCGCGACGAGCTGCCCGGCTGGCTCGCGGAGCGCGGGTACGACGCCGACCGGCGCGCGCTGTGGGGCTGGTCCCGGGGCGGGTACGGCGCGCTGCGGTTCGGCCTCGCCGACCCCTCCTGGTCGCGCGCGACCGCACTCTTCAGCCCGGCCGTCTCCCTGGGCGACCCGGCACTCACCGACCTGTCGCCCCTGGCCGAGCTCCCGCTGGGCGTCTGGTGCGGCGACCGGGACCCGTTCCGCGACGCGGTGCGCGACGTCGTACGCCGGCTGCCGACCGAGCCGGAGGTGGTGACGTTCGCCGACGGCGCGCACACCCGCGTGTTCTGGAACCGGCACACGCTGGAGGCGTTCGACTGGCTCTCCGGCCACCTCACAGCCAGTCGCGACGCCTGAACGCGACGTAGAGCCCGCCGGAGAGGAGGATGATCAGCAGGGTCGAGGTGTAGAAGCCCGAGTGCCGGGCGAAGCCCGGGTAGGGCAGGTTCTGCCCGTAGAACCCGGTGATCGCCGTCGGCACCGCGATGATCGCCGCCCAGCTGGTGACCTTCTTGGTGATCACGTTGAGCCGGTTGCCCTGGATCGTCAGGTTGGTCTCGACGATGGTGGCGACGAGGTCGCGCAGGCTCTCGGTCCACTCGGCGGCGCGCAGCACGTGGTCGTAGACGTCCTGGTAGTACGCCGTCATCTCGACCGGGACCAGCCCGACGTCACGGCGCATCAGGGTATTGACCACCTCGCGCATCGGCAGCACGACGCGCCGCAGGTGGACCAGGCTCTTGCGCAGCTCGAAGCTGCGCCGCTGGACGTCGCGGTCGCGCGGACGGTCGTCGAACAGCAGGTCCTCGAGCGCCTCGATCTCGTCGTCGAGCGACTGCACCGCGTCGAAGTGGCTGTCCACGACGTAGTCCAGCAACCCGTGCACGAGGGCGCCGACGCCGTACCTGGTCAGGTCGGCGTTGTCGTCCCAGCGGGCCACCAGGGCGTCGACGGGGAAGCTGTCGTCAGGGCGGACCGTCACCAGCGCCCTCGGCGTGATGAAGGCCGCGACCTCCCCGGTGACCAGCTGCCCGCTGGCGGTGTCGAGACGGACGGCGTACGCCGTGAGGAAGTCGTGCGTGCGGTAGCGGTTGAACTTGGGGCGCTGCCGGCCGCTGGCGGCGTCCTCGACCGCCAGGGAGTGCAGGTCGAGCTCGTCGGCCACGTGCTGCAGCTCGGCGAGGTCGGGGCCGCAGAGGTCCACCCAGACCACGGCTGACTCGTCGTGGAGGTGCTCGGAGACGTCGTCGAGCGAGAAGCCCTCGTCGGTGAGGACCCCGTTGCGGTAGCACCGGGTGCGGGTCACACGCTCGAGTATTGCTCAGACGACCGGCTGCACCCGGGATTCCGGCACCGGCTGCAGGAACTCCAGGGCTCCCCCGTGCTCGCTGGTGAGGGTGTACGCCGCCCCGCGCCGCGGGCGCACCTCGACGCGGACCCGTGCGGTCTTGGAGTTCAGGCAGTAGCTCCTCGCGCGGGCCGGGTTGTCGTAGCCCAGACAGACCATGCGGTCCGGGGACCCCTCCATCTCCAGCGTGGCCTCGCCGTCCCTGCCCCGCACCCGCAGCGACCAGCGCGGGAAGTCGATCTCGGGCCGCTGCCGCCACAGGTCGACGATCCGGTCGAAGCGCAGCTCGCGGTCCCCGCGGCGGACCACCAGCATCGAGAACAGCGGTGAGGTCCGGCGACCCAGCTCGATGCGTCCCGACGCGGCCTCCACCACGGCCTCGTCCTCGGGGAACACGCACTGGCCCCAGGCGTACTCGGGGCTGTGCGCCGCGCCCCAGTTGTGCCCCTGCATGCCGACCCAGTCCCTGAGGTCCCACGTCTCCCCGGCCCGGGTGCCGTCGACCCACGTGAGGCTGCCCGCGAAGGTGGCCAACGGGAACGGCGTGAGCAGCTTGTTCCTCGGGACGCGGGCGTCGACGAGCCGGGTCGGCAGCAGGCGCATCGGTGACCCGAGCGCGCCACCTTCCCGGACGAACGAGACGTCCCACGCCACCCGTGCCGGCCCCGACGTCAGCTCGCCTCGTGACCGCCCGCCGTCGGGCTCGAGGTCGAGCCCGAGCGGACCGACGCGGCTGGACCCGTCGGGCCCGAAGGTCGCCTGCCCGAGTGGTACGTCGCACCGGAACCCTGCGGTCCGGTCCCGGTCGAAGACGCTGCACCACGCCTGGGCCGTGCCGGTCCCGTCCCTGCGGGTCAGCACCGTGGCCTTGAGCCAGAGCGCCCGCGGTGCCGCCGGGTCGTTGGCGCGGACGAACCACGACTCGACGTGGTCGGTGCCCGGGTGGAGGCGCGGCGCGTTGTCGGGCGTCATGGGCCCAGTGTGGCGACTTCTGGCGGGAAACGTCCGTGGACCCGTCATCGCAGCCCTCGTGGTCGCCCGTTCACGAGCCGGACGGGTCAGTCCACCGGCTCGGGAACTTCGATCCCCGGACGGACCTCGCGTCGCAGCCGGTCCGTGAGTGCTCGACGAGCAGACAGGTGGCGAGCGCTCCACCCGGCATCACGCCGGACGGTGGGGTTCGCCGCGAAGTCGTCGTTCCAGGCCATGACGTCGTCGAACAGCTGCCGGGAGATGCCGATCCACCTCCGCAGCTCCTCGTAGTCGTCACTGAGGTGACCCTCATCGTCCCAGAAGGGACCTGCATGGGTGCCCGCCCTGAGCCGCACCACCTGGACGTCAGGGTCCTCGTCGTCGCCCCGGGTGGCATTGTCGAGGGGCTCGTAGGAGAACCATCCAGCGTGGCCGTCCTCGGACGGGAGACCTTCCGGCGGTCTCTCGGTCACTTTGGTCCCTTTCCCCGGTCGAAGGTCCGTTCGCTCAGTCGAGGCAGAACTCGTTCCCCTCGACGTCCTGCATCACGATGCACGCGTTGGTGCCGTCGCACAGCAGCTCCACGCGTGTCGCGCCGAGCGGGACCAGGCGTGCGCACTCGGCCTCGAGCGCGGCCAGGCGCTCCTCCCCCGCGAGCCCGGTGCCGACCCGCACGTCGAGGTGCACCCGGTTCTTGACGGTCTTGCTCTCGGGAACGCGCTGGAAGTACAGCCGCGGACCCACCCCCGAGGGGTCCTCGCACGCGCACCACGAGCCCTGCTCCTCGGGCGGCTGCGAGCGATCGAAGTCGGCCCAGGTGGCGAACTCCTCGGGCAGCTGCGGCAAGGCGTACCCCAGCGCCTCGCACCAGAAGCGGGCGACGCGCTCGGGCTCTGCGCAGTCGAAGGTGACCTGGACCTGCTTGACCGATGACATGGGCCCAGACCGTAGGGACTCCCGCCGGCTCGCAGCAACCGAGATACCACCGCCGGGCCGCGGCCTCGACCCGGCGATGGGCTCTCGAGCCGTGGGGCACACTCGGAGCCATGATGGAGCGCTCGGAGCTCAGCCGCCTCATGAAGGGCCGACCCGGCCTCCGGGTGCAGTTCTCGAGGAGCGCGGTCGCCGCGAGTCTCTGGGCCTACGGCGAGGACGAGCTCGCAGACCGCGCCCTCGCCATGGACGACGCCGACCTTCGCAGCGTCCAGGCCATCGCCGCCCACTACGAGGAACCTGCGTATCCGCTGCCGGTCGTGGATCAGCGGATCACCCACAACCACGTGATGGCCTTGGCAGCCATCACGTACTTCGAGCGGGACTGCCGTCCGCTGACGCGGAACCGTCGTCGGCCTGAGCGCACCCGCCCCGAGAAGTTCACCCCGTTGCCACCCGATCCGGTCACCGGTCTCTGAGGTCGGCGACCGATCTCGGTCGGGCGTGAACGAGCCGCTGGGATGTCGGAATTGCGCGATCACCTGCACCGCTGTCGGATGTGCGAAACCATGCGCCATGGACATGCGCGCGGCCACCCCTGCCGTGTTCTGCGCTGTCGTGGCGGTGGCGACTGTCGGCTTGACCGGCTGTGCCACTGACCAGCCCGACCGTTCAGCGGTTGCCGCAGCGAAGTGCTCCTGGCCCGTCGACGAGAAGGCCGGCTTCAGCACGACGCCCACCGGGACGACCGCCGCCAAGGTGGGCGTCACCGTCACCAGCCTCGGCGAAGGTCGCTACCGGGTCACCGGGCAGGCAGTCGGACACGGAGAGCACGGACATGTCCGCGCGGTCGACTTCACCTGCGACGTCGCACCCGACGACCGCGACAAGCTTCGTGGCTTCAAGGTGACCAGCTTGACCGTCAGCCCTCAGTGACGGTGGCGGCCGCAGGCCCGCCCGGGCGCTCAGCGTCCGTCACCACGCTCCTCGCTCGCGCGCTCGCGGTCAGAGGGCGAGCTGGTCGAGGCGGTAGCCGTGCTCCCACTCGAGCTCGCGGGCCTCGGCGCGTCTCGTGCTGCTCGAGGCTGAAGCCGGGGGCGTGCTTGGCGGTGCGGCCGCGTTTGCAGGCCGGCTCGAAGCAGCTGCCCCACTCGGCGACGACGTGCCGCCAGATCGGGGCGGTCGGCTTGTAGGACGTGCTGGTCAGCTCGACCATCTGCCCGGCGGGGATGACGGTGCCGTCGGCCAGGACGCCGGGGTCGTCGCCGATCCCCATCACGGTCTGGATCGGGACGGTCAGGTTGATGACCGGTCGGGAGTACGCCGGCGTCGGCACCCCCGGCCTCGCGGCACACCGCAAGGCACGCTGGACGGGAGCACCGACAGTCCGGCCCCGAGCGGTTCAGCACCCAAGTGCTGAAGCCATCCGCGAAGCCCACACGTCCAACGACCCGACGAGGGCTCCTCCCGCCGTCTGTTGGACGTCCGCATTTGGCGATGAGGAGCGATGCAGGTCAGAACGCGGCGCCCGACCGACACCTCGGCGCACGTGCGTGGACCCACTTCACGCCACTGCTGAGGCCTTCCTCGTCTGCCGTCAGTCGCACGCGTCGCGGCGCATCACGCTGCCCCTGAGTCGCCGCGAACCGCGCCAGGGGGTGACGGCAGCACGCCCAGCCTCGGCCGTCCCGGCGCTTCAGAGGGTGTAGCGCAGCGTGTAGACCGTGCGGCCGCTGTCTGTGTTCCGCACGTGGATCGTGCCTTCGATGCCGCGGTACTTGCCGGTGCCACTCGTGATCCGGCCGCTGAACCTGTTCCCTGTCGTCTCCGTGTCGAGGTCGAAGTAGCTGATGATCACCCCGCCCTTGAGCGCGGCGGCCAGCCAGAAGCGCAGCTGGTCGGTCTTCGGGTCGAACGCACCGGAGAAGCTCTCGTAGCCGACGATCTTGTGCGTGGCGAGGGACCGGAGCCGGTCCGCGCCGGCGGGATGGTGGTCGCCCAGGTCGTGCGCCTCGATGTTCTGGCTCAGGACGCGCATGACGTGCTGGCTCCGTGCCGCCGGTGGCCCCGCTGCGTCCGAGGACGTCGCGGCTCCTGCGAGAGCGGTGAGCATGAGCGCGGCGGCTGCTGTGGTTGCGAGCGTCTTCATGTCGTCCTCCTGGTGTGACTCGGGGGTGCGACCAAGGGGCATCGACGTCGATCGGCAAACCGGCGTGGGCGGGCCTGTACGGGGCCGCACCAACTTTCCTGTTCTCCCGCGATCCTGAAACGACTCGGCGCCGCGGGCGCCCGGTCCTCGTAAAGATCCTCAATACTCAGGACAGTCGGCCGGGGCTCAGCCGGACGACTGTCGGGCCTGCTCCAGGTTCGCCTGGTGGATGCCGGAGAGCCAGTCCTGCTCGAGACGCGCGTCGACCGGTTCCACTGCTCGCACCAGCGCGTCGACGTACGCACGGTCCGCCGCCAGCCGGGCCGCCACCTCGGGGCCCCGGGCGACCGCGCCGTGCCCGGGGACCACCACGTCGACGTGCCGGGCGGCCTCCTGCAGACGGTCGAGGGCGGCGTCATAGGCGGCCACCTGACCGGGCCGGCGAGGGTCGAGCATCGGGATCAGGACGTCGGAGAGCATGTCTCCGGCGAGCAGCACGCCACGGTCCGCGAGGAGGACCGCAGCGTGGCCGATCGCGTGCGCCTCGTGCTCGACGAGCTCGCCGGGCACCGGTCCCCCGTCCGCGGGCAGCGGTGTGACGAGCCCGATCAGGTCGAGGGGGACACCGGACGCACTTGCTGCGGCCATCTCCTGCGCGCGCTCGCGGACCCCGCCGGCCGCCTCCGCGCAGGCAACGGTGGCATAGCGCGGCACGTCGCCGAACCGGGAGTGCCAGAGCAGGTGGTCCCAGTGCAGATGGGTGGAGAACCCGGCGACGACCGGGATGCCGAGCCGGTCCACGTCGTCGGCGAGCTGGTCGAGGTCGGCCCCGTCGATCCCGGGATCGACCAGGACCAGCCCGCTCTCCCCACGCACCACGACGGCATTGCTCCAGACCCACTCGCTCTGACGGACCCAGACTCCGTCGGCCACCTCGTTCAGCATGTGCGCACCCTTCCCCGACTCCCCATGCCCTGTCGACCTGTGCCGCTCGCGGAACTCATCGGTCGAGGGACGCGTCGGCGGCGCGGCCGACGTACGCTCGATGGCACGGCACCACTCGTCCCCGGAGGTCGTCATGGACGTCCTGCTCATCGTTCTGCTGGCTCTGGTCGTGCTCGTCGTCGCCGGTCTCGCGGCGAGCTTCCGGGTGGTGAAGCAGATCGAGCGTGGCGTCGTGTTCCGGCTGGGTCGCGCCCAGCAGGAGGTACGCCGTCCGGGGCCGACCATGCTGGTCCCGTTCGTCGACCGGATGAAGCGCGTGAACATGCAGGTCGCGACCATGCCGGTGCCCGCGCAGGACGGCATCACCCGCGACAACGTGACCGTGCGCGTGGACGCGGTCGTCTACTTCCGGGTCCACGACCCGGTGCGGGCGGTCGTCGAGGTGCAGGACTACCAGTACGCGATCTCGCAGGTGGCCCAGACCTCGCTGCGATCGATCATCGGGAAGAGCGAGCTCGACGACCTGCTGTCCAACCGGGAGCAGCTCAACCAGGGCCTCGAGGTGATGCTCGACAGCCCGGCCGCACCGTGGGGCATCGAGATCGACCGCGTGGAGATCAAGGACGTCGCGCTGCCCGAGGCGATGAAGCGGTCGATGTCGCGTCAGGCGGAGGCCGAGCGGGAGCGGCGCTCACGGGTCATCACCGCCGACGGGGAGTTCCAGGCGTCCAAGAAGCTCTCGCAGGCGGCCGCTGCGATGACCGGGACGCCCGGTGCCCTCCAGCTGCGGTTGATGCAGACGATGGTCGAGGTGGCGGCCGAGCGGAACTCGACCCTGGTGCTGCCGTTCCCGGTCGAGCTGCTGCGCTACTTCGAGGCGGCCGCGCACGCCGCCGACCCGGCCGTGCCGCGGGCCGGCATCCCGGACCCGGAACCCTCCGTCGACGGAGCCATCCTGGACCCGCCCGGGGCAGCGCCTCGATGAGTCTGCCCGCGGTCGCCGGTCCGTACTGACATGGCGACGGTGATCATGCACGCAGTGGTGTCGGTGGACGGCTTCATCGCCGACGAGCACGACGAGGTCGGACCCCTGTTCGACTGGTACTTCAACGGCGACGTGCCGATCGTCGAGGACGCGGCCGAGGAGCGCCACGCGCCGTTCCGCATCAGCCGCCGCTCCCACGCCTACGTCAGCTCGTTGTGGGGCAGCATCGGCGCCACGGTCCAGGGACGGCACCTGTTCGACCTCACCAACGGGTGGGAGGCCGAGCCGCCGGCCGGCGACCACCTCGTCGTCGTGTCCCACCGGCCGAAGCCGGACGGCTGGCACCCCGAGGCCGACGTCCCGTTCTTCGACAGCGTCGCCGATGCCGTCGCGGAGGCGAAGGAGCGCGCCGGTGACCGGGGGGTCGCGGTCTGCGCCGGGAACGTCGGCGGGCAGGCGCTCGCACTCGGACTCGTGGACGAGATCGGGCTGGACGTCGTCCCGGTGGTCTTCGGCCGGGGCAAGAGGTACTTCGGGGACGTCGACTCGCAGCACCTGCTCGAGGACCCGGACGTCGTGATCGAGGGCGACCGCGTCCTCCACCTGCGCTACCGCGTACGCCGCTGACCCGCGCCCCGCGGCCTCACTTCTTCTTCGTCGGGTGGATCTTGTCGGAGAGGGTCTCCTCGAGACCCTTGCTGCGCTTCTCGGCGCGTTTCTCCTTGATGGACTTGCCGGTCTTCTTGGACATGGACTGGCGCGGCGACTTGTCGCTCATGGGGGATCTCTCTGAGAGGAAGCCTGAACGGCTCCGTCCCTCGACAGTACGCCCCGTCCCATCTCGTCCCCCCGGCCGCGGTGCGCCTGCGAGGAACGCGCTCCGTGGCCCGTAGGGTCGCCCGGGTGAGCCGACGATGAGCAAGATGGATGACCTGCGCGCGATGCGCGAGGCCCGCTACGAGCAGATGACGAAGCGCGCGAGCGGGCCGACCGCCGCCCCCAGGGCCGTCGCACCCAGGACCGCTGCCCCCAGGAAGCGGGCGGAGGCGCCGCCGGTCGCCGACGAGGTGAAGCCGTCGGAGGAGACGCTCTGCGGCCACCGCGCCATCAGCGGGCGCACCTGCACGCGCGAGCAGGGCCACGCGGCCAAGAGCCACCGCTACGCCTGAGCCCGGATCACGGGCTCGTGAGGACGACCAGCCGCTGGGTCGCCCGGGTCATCGCGACGTAGCGGTCGACGGCGCCCTCGATGCCGCCGCCGAACGTGTCCGGGTCGACCAGCACGACCAGGTCGAACTCCAGCCCCTTCGACAGCTCGGGGGTCGACACCCGGACACGGTCCGCCCCCGGGAGCGGGCCGGCCACCTCACCGACGGCCACGACGCAGGCGATCCCGTCGGGATGCTCGGCCAGCCAGGACTCCAGGACCGACCGCAGCCCGGACACGGATCCGTGGACGACGGGGACACCGCTGCTCCGCACGGACGTCGGCACGTTCGCGTCCGGCAGCGCGGCCCGGATGACCGGCTCGGCCTCGGCCATGACCTCCTCCGGCGTCCGGTAGTTGATGCTGAGCGACGCCAGGTCGACGTGCTCGAGCCCGATCCGCTCGAGCCGCTCCCGCCAGGACTCCGTGAACCCGTGGCGCGCCTGGGCCCGGTCCCCGACGATCGTGAGGCTCCGGGACGGGCAGCGCAGCAGCAGCATCTGCCACTCGGCGTCCGTGAGCTCCTGCGCCTCGTCGACCACGACGTGCGCGAACGGGCCGGCGAGCTGGTCGGGTGTCGCGGTCGAGAGGGCGCCCTCGTCGACGATCACGCTCTGCGCGTCCTCGACCCGCAGCATCGACATCACCTTCATCTCGGTGTCGTCGGTCGCGACCAGGTGGTCGATGACCGCGGCCATCTCCTCTCGCTGGGCAGCGACCTCGGCCTCCAGCCGTCGCCGGCGACGTGGCGCGTCGGGGTCGCCCACGCGTAGCCGCGCCGCATCCAGCAGGGGCAGGTCCGCCACGGTCCAGGCCCGCGCGTCCGTACGCCGCAGAGCCTGCACCTCGTCCGGCTCGAGCCACGGGGCGCACCGGCGCAGGTACGCCGGCACGCTCCACAGGTCCTCGACGATCTCGGTCGGGTCGAGCAGCGGCCAGGCCCGGGTGAAGGTGGCAGCGAGCTCACGGTTCCGCGCCAGCGCCCGGCGGAGCTGGTCCGGCGGCACCCCTGCTTCGTCGACCTTGTCGACCAGGATGGAGACCAGCTCCTCCCACACCTGGTCACGCGCCTCGTTGTGCGGGGTGCCGGGATCCGGGGCGTCGAACGCCTCCGCCCAGTCGTCGGGGCTGAGCCAGATGTCGGCGTACGGCGTCTCGACCTCCATGCCCGAGGTCGGCGCCTCCTCGTAGAGCCGCACGGCCGGCTCGATCGCCCGCACCATGGCCGCCGAGGCCTTCAGCCGGGCCACCTTCGGATCCGGCTCGGGCACGGCGGTCGCGCCCTCGGGGACGAGGTCGCGGAGGGTGCAGGTCTGCACACCCTCCTCCCCCAGGCTCGGCAGCACGTCGGCCACGTAGGCCAGGTAGGGCTGGTGCGGGCCGACGAACAGCACGCCGCCCCGGCGGTGACCCAGGCGCGGGTCGGCGTAGAGCAGGTAGGCGGTGCGGTGCAGGGCGACGACGGTCTTGCCCGTGCCCGGCCCGCCGTCCACGACCAGCGCCCCACGGGAGCCGGCCCGGATGATCGCGTCCTGGTCGGCCTGGATGGTGCCGAGCACGTCGCGCATCCGGGGCGATCGGCTGCCGCCCAGGCTGGCGATGAAGGCGGACTGGTCGTCGAGCGCGGCCGCGTGCCCCTGCAGACCCTCGGCGGTGAACACCTCGTCCCAGTAGTCACTGATGCGCCCGCGGGTCCATCGGTAGCGGCGTCGGCTCACCAGCCCCATCGGGTCGGCGTGGGTGGCCCCGAAGAAGGGCTCGGCCGCGGGTGACCGCCAGTCGAGCAGGAGCCGGCGACCGGTGCTGTCGGAGAGGCCCAGCCGGCCGACGTACACCGGTTCGGGGTCGTCGGCGTGCACCATGTGCCCCAGGCACAGGTCCACGCCGTACCGGCGCAGGGTGCGCAGGCGGGCCGTCAGCCGGTGGACCTCCTGGTCCCGGTCCAGCGCCTCCTGGCCGCTGCCGGCCGGTGCCCGCCGCGCGGCGTCGAGGCGGTCGGACAGGTCGGCGACCGAGTGCTCGAGGCTGCTCGCGAGGTCCGCGAAGTGTTGCTCGTCGCGGGCGACCAGCGCCGGGTCGGCCTTGGCCGCGAGACGGCCGGAGAGGTCGAACACGCTGGTGGTCGCTGGGTCCATGTCATCGGCTCCGATCGTGCGGCGGCGTCCCGGTGATCCCTGGGACACCGGCGTCGATCGGCGATTCTGAGGCCTGCCGGGGGCCTTGCCGCAAGCCCCCGGGTCCGCTATACGTTGAGAGTGGAGGGGCCGCCGCGGGTGCGGGCGAGGATCCCCTCCAGCATCCGGTGGATCCCCCAGACGAACTGCTCGGTGGAGACGTACTCCGCGATCGTCCCGGCGGCCGCGGCCGTGCGGGGGTACTCCCCGGTCGGGGTCCGGCCGATCGCCTCTCGTCGGACCCGGATCCGGTCGCGCTCGGGCGGGAGCGGGCCGGGTCGGCGCACGTCGGCGACGTCCAGCGCGATCGACCCGAAGACGTAGACGATGAGCAGGTAGGCCCCGCGGGCCGCCTCGGCGGCGTCGAGGCCGGCGTCCCCGAAGAGCTCCAGCAGCCGCTCGTTGAGGGCGAGCGCGCGGGGACCGTCCAGCGGGCTGCTGATCAGGAGGGGGACGGCCCCGGGGTGCGCCGTGAGCCTGGCCCTCAGCTCCAGGGCGAGCGACTCGACCCGCTGCGGCCAGGCCACCTCCCGGTCGGCGAACACGCCCTGGTCGACCTCTCCGAGGAGGCGCTCCACGATCCCCTTGTGGATCGCGGCCTTGTCCGCGAAGTAGGTGTACACGGCGTTCGGGGCCACGCCCACCCTCGCCGCGATGCTCCGCACCGAGGCGGCTTCGACCCCACCCTCGTCCAGCAGGGCCAACGCCGCATCGAGGACCTCGTCCTCGGTCGACGCGCGCCGCGGACCCCGGCGCGCCTTCCTCGGCTCCGGCACGGCTCCGCACCTCCTGTTGACAGGGAACCTGGACAACGTACAGTGTTTGTACGCCGTACAGAAACGCCGATCGGGCGGTCACCATCCCCGATCCTCTCCGCAGCTCGCGAGACAGCCGTGAGTCGCCTCCCACGTCGTGGCATCGGACTCACCTGGAGCTCCCATGGAGCGTTTCGCTCGGTTCGTCATGCACCACCGTCGCATCGTGAGCGCGTTGTGGCTGCTGCTGTTCCTCGGCGGGCTCCTCTCCGCCAGCCAGCTCAGCGGCCGGCTGTCGCTCGACTTCTCCCTGCCCGGCCAGCCCGGCGACAACGCGGAGCAGAAGCTCGTCGACACCTACGGGGTCAGCACGTTCGACAGCTACATCGCCGTCGTGACGGTCCCCCAGGGCCACACCGTCGAGCAGGACCGAGGAGCGGTCGCCAAGGTGATCCGGACGGCTGTGGCCGACGTGCCGAACGTCCACCTGCGGGTCGTGGGCCTGGCCGGCACCGACGACCCGGACTTCGTGACCGACGACGGGCGCACGACGTACGCCCTGATCCAGGCGCCGACGCCGACCGTGTTCGGTCCGTACATCGAGGCGCAGCTGGACCCGGCGCTGGCGAAGGCCGCCGGCGCCCAGGGCTTCGAGAGCGGACTGACCTCCTACGGCCTGCTGTCCGCGGGCGGTGACCAGGAGAGCTCCAGCCTGCTGCTGGAGACGCTGCTCGCCGCCGCGGCCGCGCTCCTCGTGCTGCTCTTCGTGTACGCGTCGTTCCTGGCCGTGCTCCCGCTGCTCATCGCCGCGGTGTCGATCCTGACGACCTTCATGCTCGTCCTCGGACTGACGACGTTCAGCGACGTCAGCATCATCGTCCAGTTCCTCATCGCGCTGATCGGGCTCGGCGTCGCGATCGACTACTCGCTGCTGGTGGTGTCGCGCTGGCGGGAGGAGCGGGCCCACGGACGCAGCAACGAGGACGCCGTCGTCGTCGCGATGGGGACCGCCGGCCGGGCCGTGCTCGCCTCCGGGGTGACCGTCGCCATCAGCCTGCTGGCGCTGCTCATCGTCCCCGTCCCGGCCCTGCGCAGCATGGGCGTCGCGGGCATGCTCATCCCGCTCGTCAGCGTGTCCGCCGTCCTGACGCTGCTGCCGGCGCTGCTCTCGAGCGTCGGACCGAGGATCGACTACCCCCGCATCCGCAAGGAGGGCACGGCCTCGCGTGGCTGGTCGGCGTGGGCGCGGGTCATCGTCCGGCACCGCTTCGTGGCCACGGCCGCCGCCGTCGTGATGCTCACGCTCCTGATCATCCCCGTGTCCAGGATCGCCATCGGGCCGGGCTCGAGCCTGGAGTCCCTGGCCCAGAGCGGCCCGAGGTACGACGCCCTGCGCACCTTGACCGACGGCGGAGTCGGAGCGGGCGTCCTGACCCCCATCGAGGTGCTGGTCCCGGCGGCGGACGCCGAAGCGGCCGCGCACGCGGCACGCGACGTCGCCGGAGTCCAGCTCGCGGTCGTCGGCACCGTCCGCGGTGACCAGGCGGTCGTCGACGTGCTGCCGACCGAGGCCACCGTCGACAGCGACAGCTCCGTCGTCGTGGACGACGTCAGGGCGGCGGTCGAGCCCACCGTCGATGGCGGCGTGGGCGTGACCGGGGTCGGCGCGACGATCGAGGACTACTTCAGCGCGGTCTACGACAACTTCCCCTACGTGCTGGCGCTCATCGCCCTGATCACCTACGTCCTGCTGGTCCGCACGTTCCGGTCGGTGCTGCTGCCGCTCAAGGCCGTCCTGCTCAACCTGGTCTCGCTGGCCGCGGTGTTCGGCGCGATCGTGTTCTTCTGGCAGCTGGGCCACGGGTCCCAGACCTTCTTCGACGTCGCGGCCACCGGTGCCATCAACTTCTGGCTCCCCGTGGTGATCTTCGCGTTCCTGTTCGGGCTGTCGATGGACTACGAGGTCTTCATCCTGGCCCGGATGCGCGAGGAGTACGACCGCACCGGGGACACCTCCATGGCGGTCGTCACCGGCATCGGCAGGACCGGGCGTCTGGTCACGTCCGCCGCCCTCATCCTCTTCTTCTCCTTCTCCGCGCTCGCGATGTCCCCCGGCACGGACGTGAAGGTCCTCGGCACCGCCCTGGGGGTCGGCATCCTGATCGACGCCACCATCGTCCGCGCCCTGCTGGTGCCGGCGCTGGTCAGCGTGTTCGGACGGTGGAACTGGTGGCTGCCCACCTGGCTCGCCCGCATCCTGGTCGTCGAGCCGTCTCCCCTCGCCCCATCCCGGTCCCCCGCGACCGGACCGGCACCTGAGGCGCCGGAGCCGGAGCCGGAGCCTGTCGGCACCACCTGAGACCGCGATGCGTCAGGAGACGGCAGCCTTGACCAGTTCGGTGACCCTCTTCTCCACGGCAGGGCTCCAGTCCCGCAGCGCGTAGGCGACCGGCCACAGGTCGCCCTCGTCGAGGTTCGCGGCGTCCTGGAAGCCCAGGGTGGAGTACCGGTACTTGAACTTCCCCGCGTCCTGGAAGAAGACGACGACCTTGCCGTCGGCGTTCGCGTAGGCCGGCATGCCGTACCAGGTCTTGGGCGCCAGGTCCGGCGCGGCCTCCATCACCGTCACGTGCACCCGCTCGGCCAGCGCCCGGTCCTCCGGCGCCATCTTCGCGATCGCGTCCAGGACCGCCTGCAGGCCGTCGGCCTTCTTCGCGCCCTTCTTCCCCTCCGCACGCAGCTCGGCGGCGCGCTGCTTCATCGCGGCCCGCTCCTCGGCGGTGAAACCATCCGACTCGGTCTTGGTGGACATGCTCGACTCCCTCTCGTCGTGGGGCCCGGCGTCGCGCCGGCCGTTGCAGCAACGCTAGGCGAGCCTCCACCGCGGCGCTTCTCGATTCCTGACCGGATCGCCCCGGACGCCCTCCCTCCCCCTCAGGCCAGCCACGGTCCCGCGCGTCGGGTGTGCCCCGCCTTCGTCGCGGGCTCCATGCCGTCGTACAGCCGGGCCACCATCCGGGAGCGTGGGTTGGCGTCGAAGACGTCGTGGTGGTCGCGCACGAACGTCCAGTAGAGCGCGTCCCAGTCCTCGCGCCACTCCCCCGGCGGCAGGTCCGACATCTTGCGCAGGTAGTTCGACCCCGAGACGTAGGGCTTGGTGGTGATCGCCGAGCCGGCGGCGAACTGGCTCATCGCGTAGACGTTCGGCACCATCACCCAGTCGTAGGCGTCGACGAACATCTCCATGAACCACTCGTACGCCGCGTCCGGGTCGGTGCGCAGCAGGCACATGGCGTTGCCGAGCACCATCAGCCGTTCGATGTGGTGGGCGTAGCCGCTCTCCAGGACCCGGCCCAGCACCAGGTCGACCGGCTCGAGCCCGGTCCGGGCCGTCCACCAGCCCTCGTCGAGCTGTCGGGTGTGGCCGAGCCGGTTGCTGGTGCGCATCCGCCGGCCCCACAGGACGTAGGCGGCGCGCATGTACTCGCGCCACCCGATCACCTGCCGCACGAACCCCTCGACGGAGGCGAGCGGCACCCGCCCGTCGGCCGACGCCTCGAGCGCCCGGTCCAGCACCTGCTGCGGGCTGATCAGGCCGATGTTGAGGCCGGGGGTCAGCAGGGAGTGGAACAGGTGCGGGTGGTCGCGGGAGATGGCGTCCTCGTAGGGCCCGAACTGCTCGAAACGGTCGGCCAGGAACGCGTCGTACGCCGCCTCCGCCTCCGCGTGCGAGGTGGGCCAGGCGAAGGCCGCTGCGTCACCCGGCGCGTCGGGGAAGTCCTCGCCGACCCACGCGATGGCGTCCTCGACGTGGGGGTGGCGGTCGGGCGAGGGCACCGGCGGGACGGGGTGCCCGCGGGGCAGCTTCCTGCGGTTGTCCTCGTCGAAGGACCACCGGCCGCCGACCGGCTCGTCGCCGTCCATGAGCACGTCGAGCCGGCGCCGCTGGGCGGCGTAGAAGTGCTGCATGCGAGCGCGTCTGCCCCCTCCGCCGAGCGCCTCCTGGAGCTCGGCCCGGGTCGTGAGGAAGTTCGGGGACTCCAGCACCTCCGCCTCGGGCAGGTCGCGGGAGAGCCAGTCGTCGACCACGTCGTAGACGGAGACCGACTGCGGGGAGAGCCGTCGCAGCTCGGCGTCCAGGCCCTCCCGGGAGGTCCGCGTCGCCGAGGTCTCGACGACCACGACGTCGCGTCCGGCCTCACGCAACCGGTCGGCGAAGCGACGCATGGAGGCGCGGTGCAGGACCAGCTTCTGGGCGTGGAAGGAGTACTGCCGGAACATCAGGTCGTGCTCGACCAGCACGAAGGTGGTGCCCGGCGGCGCGTCGAGGTGCTCGACGAAGAGCTGGTGCGGCAGCACCAGCCGGACGTGTGAGACGCCGTTCCCCATGCCGCGAAGGTACCCAGCGGACCCGACACCCGGATTCCAGAACGTGTTCTAGCATCGGGTGCATGTCCTTCCTGCGCCGACAGATCGTGACGGCTGCGCTCACCGCGAACGCAATCCGACCGGTGCCCGGCTTCAGGTTCGGCATCCCGGCGTTCCTGGCCGGCTGGTTGACCGGCGAGCTGGCCCCGCACCTGCTCGCCCTCACCGCCGCCGACGCGGCCGCGCACGCGCGCCACCCCCGGCGCAACCGGGCCGGGCTCGTGCTGGCCGGTGCCAGCACCGCCGGACTGGCCTTCCTGATCGACCAGAGCCGACGGGTGCGCACCACGGCCGAGGACGCGTTGGTCGAGACGCTGGGCGCCGACTACGTCCGGGCGCTCGACACCCGGCCCACGCCGGCGGACCTCGCCACCCCGTGGCGCCAGCTGGTGAACCCGTTCCGGATGCGCAACGACGCGATCCGGGTCGAGCGCGACATCGCCTACGACCCCCGGCACGGCAGGCGGGGGCTGCTCGACATCTACCGCCCCGCGGGAGCCCAGCTCGCCGACGCACCGGTCCTCCTCCAGGTCCACGGCGGCGGCTGGACCCTCGGGTCCAAGGACCAGCAGGGCATCCCGCTCATGCAGCACCTCGCGGCCAAGGGCTGGGTGTGCGTCGCGATCAACTACCGCCTCGCCCCGCGCGACGCGTTCCCGGCGCAGATCGTCGACGTTAAGCGGGCGATCGCCTGGATCCGCGAGCACATCGCGGAGTACGGCGGCGACCCGGCGTACCTCGCGATCACGGGTGGCTCCGCGGGTGGGCACCTCGCCGCGCTGGCCGCCCTCACCCCGCACGACCGCGCCTGGCAGCCCGGCTTCGAGGACGCCGACACCAGCGTCGCCGTGGCCGTTCCCCACTACGGCGTCTACGACCTCGCCGGCTCCACCGGGGTGCGCGACATGGAGCTGATGCGCGACACCTACCTCGCGCCCCGGATCGTGCAGCAGCGCTGGAGCGAGGCCCCGGAGATCTTCGAGGCCGGCTCACCCATCCTGCGGATCACCGAGGACGCGCCGGACTTCTTCGTCCTGCACGGCACCCGCGACACGCTCGTCCCGGTCGACCAGGCCCGGCTCTTCGTCGAGAAGCTGCGCAGCATCTCCAAGCGCTCGGTCGTGTACGCCGAGCTGCCGGGCGCGCAGCACGCGTTCGACGTCTTCCCGTCGATCCGGTCGGCGCACATCGTCCGCGCGATCGACCGCTACCTGCACTGGCACTGGAACCTCTACCGGCGCGAGCACGCCACGTCCGAGGACGCCGGCTGACGCACGCGACTCACTCGCGCAGCAGGCCGAGCACCAGGGCCAGCGGCGGCCACGCGTCCCGACCGCGGCGGTTGACGGCGTACGACCGGAGCGTCACCTCGGGCTCGTCGAGCCGGAGCAGCGCGACGGCCGGGATCGTCGGCGCCGGCTCGGGAAGCAGCCCGACGCCGAGGCCCTCGGCGATCATGTCCTGCACCAGCTCGAGGCTGTCCGCCCGGTGCACGACCCGGGGCTCGAAGCCCGCCAGGGAGGCGACGGTCCGCACGACCTCCTCGTCGGCGGTGTTGCGGGAGTTCACGATCCAGTCGTGGTCGCGGTAGGTCCGGAAGACCGCCAGCGAGCTGCCCGCGGCCGGTTCGTCGGCGGACGGCACGCCGAGCCCCCAGGGCGTGGCGCCGAGCGGCTGGTGCACGAACGCCGAGTCGAACCGGGTCGGTGCGAGGTTGTAGTCGTAGGTCATGGCGAGGTCGACCTCGTCACCCTCCAGCAGCTCGAGCGCCTCCGCGGGCTCGTGCTCGTGGATCCGCAGGTGCACCTCGGGTGAGTCCACGGCGAGCCGGCGGCGCACCGGCAGCACCACCTCACGGATCGCGGTGGCGAACGCCGCGACCCGCAGGGTCCCCCGCGGTGTCGCCTCGGGATCCAGGTCGGCGCGGGCAGCGTCGAGCGCGGCCAGCACGTGGACCGCGTGGTCGGCCAGCCGCCGGCCGGCAGGCGTCAGCCGCACTCCCCGTCCCTCGTGCTCGAGCAGCGCGGTCCCGGCCTCGGAGGCGAGGGCCGCGATCTGCTGGGAGACGCTCGAGGTGGTCACCCCCGTGACGTCCGCGACGGCGCGCATCGAGCCGAGGCGGGAGAGCTGGAGCAGGAGCTCGAGCCGGCGCGGGTCCATCACCCGATCGTCAAGGATTCATGAACGGTACGTCAAGTGAAGTCACGTGGACGTGAACGGTCGTCACCGTCTCTACTTGGAGCCATGACCACGCTCGGACACACCTCGGCCCGCACCGGCTCGCTCATGGCGCTGGCGTCCATGTCGTGCGTGCAGCTCGGCCTTGCCGCCTCGGTGGGCCTGCTCGACCGGCTGGGCGCGGACGGCGCCGCGGCCCTGCGGCTGGCCTGCGCGGGCGCGTTGGCGCTGCTACTCCTGCGTCCCCGGCCGAGCAGCCTGACGCCGAGATCGCTGGCGGCCGCCGCGGCACTGGGGGTCGTCACCGGCGGCATGACGATCCTGTTCATGGGCGCGGTCGCCCGGATCCCGCTCGGCACCGCCAGCGCGCTGGAGTTCCTCGGGCCGCTCGGCGTCGCCGTGGCCCGCAGCCGGGACGCGCGCCAGCTCGCCTGGCCGGCGCTCGCGCTCGTGGGCGTGCTGCTCCTGACCGAGCCGTGGGGCGGGGGCGCCGACCCGCGCGGCGTGGCCCTCGCGCTCGGTGCCGCTGCCTGCTGGGCCGGCTACATCCTGCTCACGCAGGCCGTCGGCGACGCCGTCGAGGGGCTCTCGGGGCTGGCCGTGTCGCTGCCGGTCGCCGGCCTGGTCGCCACCGCCGTGGCCGGGCCGGGCTTCGCGAGCTCGCTAACCCCGCAGCTGGTCCTGGTCGGCCTGGGGCTCGCGCTGCTGCTCCCGGTGGTGCCGTTCAGCCTGGAGATGCTGGCGCTGCGCCGGCTCACGACCGCCGCGTTCGGCACGCTGATGAGCCTCGAGCCGGCGATCGCTGCCCTCGTCGGCCTGGTGCTGCTGCACCAGGTGCCGTCCGTCCTGGCCGCCGCCGGCGTCGTCCTGGTCGTCGCCGCGGGCACCGGCGCGACCCGCTCCGGGAGCCGGGCGGTCCCGGAGCCGGCGCCCGGCGTACCCAGTCCTCAGTACGCCACTGCCGCTCCGGAGGCGGCGCTCCCCCAGTCCCCCTAGCGTCCGATCGTGGTCGGACTCCCTCAGCCGCGTGGCGTGGCCCTCGCGGCCTGCAACGTCGCCGCGGGACTCGCGCTGACCCGTCCGCGCCTGCCGTTCAGCACCACTGGGCTGCGTTCGGGCACCTCGATCTACCCGTGGTGGACATGGGTCCTGGTGGGCCTGGGGCTCGCGGCCGGCGTCGTGGTGGCCACCGCGCTCGGCTCGAGGATCGCCCGGTCCGCGGCCGCGGCCGCAGGGGCGGTGGTCGGCGCCCAGCTCACGGGCACGGGGCTGGTGGCGGCCAAGCACTGGCAGCCGGCCTTCGGGATGGGCGGCTACGCCGGGGACCCGGTGCGGCTGCAGCGGCTGGCGCTGGTCATCGCGACCACCGGGGCGATCGCGATGATGCTGTCGTTGTGGCAGCTGGTCGAGGACGGCGCGTTCGCGGGCGGCGTACGACGCAACGTCCGGCGGGCCTGCACGGTGGTCGGCGTGCTCGTGGTCGCGGCGCTCCCCGTGGCCCTCGTCGCAGGTGACCCCGACATGAGCGACCTCCAGTCCTGGGGCGCGATGGGGCTGGTCTACGCAGGCCCGTGGGGGGCGGCGATCGTGCTCGCCGGAAGGCTGCGCCGGCCGGCGTCGGTCGCGATGCTGGGCAGCGTGGCGGGCAGCGCCGCGCTGGCCCTGGTCGGGCCCCAGATGATCGACCTCGTGTACGGCTCCGCGACGGTCCAGTTCGCGGTGGTGGTCGTGCTGACGGTGGGGCTCGCCCTGCTGGCTCTGCGCCGGCCTCAGGGGAGTCGGGTGGCGTCCGACTGAGAGCCGCCTCGATCCCGGCCGAGGTCGTCGTCCCAGTCCAGCCGCGCACCCACGACCCGCCTGTCGAGCGCCCCGGGGGCGTCCATGAAGGCACGGGTGTCGAGTGAGGACTGGACCGTGACTCGCTCGACCGAGTACCAGGAACAGCGCCAGGGCAGGAAGATCGTGTAGCTGCGCCCGTGCTTCGAGCGCTCCACCGCAGTCCTGCATGTCTCGTGACTGTTGTCGTCCCACCAGGCCGTGATCCGCGCCTTGCGCCCGGGCTGGAGATAGACGCTGACCTGGGGCTCTCGCGACGGTCTCGACGGCTCCATGAAGACCGACAGGTCCCAGGCCGACCGCGGGGCTCGGGCGAACCGGGGCAGGGCGCCGCGCATCGTCACCCTGACGTACGCATCGCGGTGGTCCTGCTGCCAGATCCGGACGTGCCGGATGTCGGCGGCGGCTCGCTGCTCCGCGGAGTACCGCCGCTTCGGGCGGTTGTAGTGGACGTTGCCCGCTCCGTCGTCGAAGGCCCGCACGTAGCGGGTGTTCGTCGTCGCACGCTCGCGTCCGCCCTCGGCCGCCGCCACTCCGCCGAGCGCGGGCGCGATGGCCATCGCGAGCGCCGTCAGGGCGGTGGGCCATGCTCGTCGTTGCGTTCCCCGTCCCACGATCACGACCCGACTCTAGGCGACCATCCCGGCCTCGCGACTTCTCCCCACCAGCGCCAGCGGGGGCTCCGCCACACGCGGGGCCTTCGGGTCGTGGGTGGTGGCGGTCTCGGCAGCTACGGGGAGAGGTACGCCGCGGCCGCCGAGGTCTCCCGGCTTCCGGTTTGCGGTAGGCACCCGACGCGGGGCCGCGACGACCCCGAGCCGGTCGCGCACCAAAGTTTTACTTTCGGGTTTCCCCAGAATCCCCGGATCGGGCCCTTTCCGGGGGTCGACTGTCGGTGGTCGGTGAGACCATGGATCCATGTTCGAAACCGACGCATCCGGGGAACCTGTCGAGATCGAGGACCTCGATCTCGACGGCCTGTTGGGCGTGCTCGAAGAACGCCGGCAAGGTGCTCGTGCGGAGGAGCGCGGCAAGCTGCGGGTCGCCGTTGAGTGGTGCGTGCGGCACCCCGCGACCGCCGACACCGGGGTCGCGACCTGGGGCGGCCCCAGCGTCCTGCTCGCCGACGAGTCCCTGGGTGGGGACGGCACCCCGGCGGTGGCCGCATTCGCGCCCGAGCCATTCGCCGCCACCCTGGAGGTCTCCACCCAGGCGGGGATGGCGCTGATCGCCGACGCCCTCGACCTGAGGTACCGGCTGCCCCGGATCTGGCGGCTCGTGCAGACCCTGGCGGTCGAGCCCTATCGCGCGCGGCAGGTCGCGAAGGCCACCCACCAGCTCTCCCAAGCCGCCGCGGCCTATGTCGACGAGCAGCTCGCACCCCGGTTGTCCTCGTGCGGGTGGAAGGCGGTCGAGACGACCGTCGCGCACGCGATCGCCAAGTTCGACCCCGACCTCATCGCGGCGAAGGAGAAGAAGGGCCGGCAGGGCTGGCACGTCACCCTCCACCACGACCACCCCGGCCGGTTCGACGGCACCAGCTATCTCGACGTCGCCGGCGACACCCTCGACCTCACCGCTTTCCACGACCTGGTCTGCGACCAGGCCGCCCAGCTCAAGGCACTCGGCGACACCGACGACCTCGAGATCCGCAAGGCCAAAGCCCTCGGCGTCATCGCCGCCCAGCAAGCAACCCTCGACCTCCTCACCCTCACCGGACAGCAGCCCGAGGTGCCCGCTGCCCCCGCGAAGCCAAGGCAGCCCAAGACCCGGCTCTACCTCCACCTCTCCCTCGCCGACCTCGCCACCGGCTGCACCACAACGGCAGGTGCCGCTGATGGCGGCACCGTGGCCGGCACGGTCGAGCGGCTCGGGCCGGCGACCATCGACCTGATCAAGGACTGGGTCGGCCGCTCCCGGGTCACCATCCAGCCGGTCATCGACCTCGCTTCTACCCATGCGGTGGACGAGCACGACCCGCCAGCGTGGATGGCCGAGCTGGTCATCCTCCGCGACGGGCACTGCGTCTTCCCCTGGTGCGCCGTGGACGCCCGGCATGCGGACCTCGACCACATCGAGCCCTTCGTCCCCCTGGACGACGGCGGGCCACCGGGCCAGACCGCACCCGACCTGCTCGCCCCACTCTGTCGGCGGCATCACCGGGCCAAGACCAGTCGTCGATGGCGATACAGGCGACGACCCGACGGCACCTACGAGTGGCACGGCCCCCTCGGCCGCAGCTACCTGGTCACCCCGCACGGCACCATCCGGCACGACACCAACTGAGCCCCTGCAAGCACGACCAGGCCGGATCACCCCGCACCCACCGGGTCATCGGGCCCGTCGTGCTGCCCCGCGGCGCTCACCCGGAGTCGTCGTGCCGTGCGATGCTCACCAGCACAGCGCACGCGCGCTGACTGGGCCCAGGAGCGAGACCGTGCCGGTGCTGTCACTTCGCGAGATCACCGAGGCCAACCGCGCCGCCGTCGAGGCACTGGCGGTCTACGACGAGCAGACCGACTACGTCGCCGGTGTCGCCGAGTCGCTGGTGGAGGCCGCGGAGCTCCCCGACACGAAGCCCTGGTTCCGCGCGGTCTACGCCGACGACGAACCCGTCGGTTTCGTCATGATCAGCGACGGCATCACGGTCGACGATCCCGAGTACCTCGGTCCCTACTACCTGTGGCGGCTGCTCATCGATCACCGCTTCCAGGGCCGGGGCTACGGCACCGCTGCGCTCGACCTCGTGGTCGCGCACGTTCGCACCCGTCCCGACGCCCGAGTGCTCCTGGTCTCGCACGTGGTCGGCCCCAGGGCGCCCGGCCCCTTCTACGAGCGGTACGGCTTCACGCCCACCGGCGAGGTGCACGAGGGCGAGCCCGTCCTCGAGCTCGACCTGTACCCCTCATGACGACGAGCAGGCTCCTGTGCCTGGGGCCGCACCGTCGAACGGCGCAAGGTGCGGCTACGACGTCCGGCACCGCCTGGCGCGTACGACGACGTCGCGCAGCGGCTCCGCGTTGCCGGGGACCTCACGCACGTGCTCCTCTGCGGTGACCACCTCCCAGTCGGCACCGTCCAGGCGGGCGGTGATGTCCGCGAGCGTGACCGAGGCCTCCTCCGGAGGCTCGTGGTCGTGCCCGGCGGCGTCGGGCGTGTGGAGGTGCCCCACGACGAGCAGCGTCCCGCCCGGGGCGACCCAGCTGGAGATGCGGTCGTAGAACGCCAGCTGCGGCATCGCGGGATGGGCGTAGCTCGTCACGACCAGGTCGAAGTGTCGATCCGGCTCCCAGGTGCTCAGGTCCGCCTCGACCCACCGCACGACACCGGCTCCCTCGCCCTCCGCCGCACGCTCAGCGGCCCGGGCGAGCACCTCGGAGGAGATGTCCGCCGCGGTGACCTGCCAGCCCCGGGAGGCCAGCCACCTCGCCTCGGCGCCCTCGCCGCAGCCGGCGTCCAGGGCAGTGCCGGGCACCAGGCCGCCGGTCTCGCGGACGACGTACGGGTTCGGGGCGACGGACCCTGACGACGGCCGGTCGTGCGTCTGCCGCCAGTGCTCTTCCCAGTAGTCCTTGTCGAACTCGTGCGTCATGAGGCGGCCCGCCCGATGACGTACAACCGCTCGGTCGTCTCACCCCGGGCCGCGACCGGCCCGCGGAGGTACCACTCCACGTCCACCAGGCCGGCGGCCTCCACGACCCCGACCACCTGCGCGGGTTCGTGCAGCACCACGTCGAGGTCGACCTCGTGACCGAACCACTCGTCGGCGTGGCGGACCTCCGCTCCTGCGTGCAGCGCCAGCACCAGCCAGCCGTCCGTGGCGAGGGGACGGGTCAGGGCCGCGACCGCGTCCGGGAGCTCGGCCGCCGCGAGGTGGATCAGCGAGTACCACCCCAGGACCGCCGCCCAGCCCGAGCTCGTCGCGGGTCGCATCAGCCGGCGGAGGTCACCGACCTCGAACGACACTCCCGGGAACCGGCGCCGGGCCTCGTCCACCATCGCGGGCGAGAGGTCGATGCCCGTCGCCTCGGCACCACGGACGGCCAGGTGGGCGGTCACGTGACCCGGCCCCGAGCCGACCTCGACCACGGGACGACCGTCGGCGTGGGCGGCCACCCGGTCGAGCAGCCAGGTCTCGAACGGCAGCCCGGCCAGCTCGTCGACGAGGTGGTCGGCATAGGCGGTGGCCACGGCGTCGTACGACGACCGCACCCGCGCGTCGCGTGCCTCCGCACCGTCGGCGAGCACGGCGTCCCGGTCCACGGAGGGGGTGACGGTGGCGGCGACCTGCTGCGGGACGGGGCCGAGCAGGTGGATCCAGCGGGGGTCCTGCTGCCCGGGCCGCCGCTCGAGCTGGCGCACCAGCGGCTGCGGGCGCTCCGCCATCCGGCGCAGGCAGGTCTCGACCTCGCCGCGGTCGGCGAACGGGTGCAGCCGCTCGGTGCGGGTGCGCAGCTCGCCGGGGGCCTGCTCGCCCCGGAGCAGCAGCACCGTGAGCAGGGCCCGCTCGTCGGGCTCGAGGCCGAGCCGCTCGTCGAGCGTCTGGTGGTACTTCAGCGTCCGCCGGCCGCTGTCGGACCAGACGATGCGCAGCAGCCCCCGCTCCTTCAGGTCGCGCGCGGTCCGCTCGACGGTCTGCTCGTCGAGGTCGAGCACCGGGTCCCGGTTGCTCGACTGGTTGCAGGCCGACCGCAGGGCGTTGGCCGTGAGGGGGTACGACGCCGGCACGGTCACCTGCTTCTCCAGCAGGCTGCCCAGGATGCGCTGGTCGACCGGGTCGAGGACTGGGAGGTCGTTCACCCTGACGAGACTAGAGACTCGGAGCCGGCGGTGTCTGGAACGATGACGACCGTGGCCGAACGCGTGTCCTTCCCCAGCACCAGCGGGCCGATGCTCGCCGGGATCATCGACCTCCCCGAGGGGCCGGTCCGCGGCTGGGGAGTCTTCGCCCACGGCTTCACGCTCGGCAAGGACTCCCCCGCAGCCAGCCGCATCTGCAAGCAGCTGGCCAGCGAGGGCATCGGCATGCTGCGCTTCGACAACCTCGGCCTCGGCCACTCCGAGGGCGACTGGGGCGACGGCTCGTTCTCCCACAAGGTGGAGGACACGGCGGAGGCGGTCCGCTTCATGGAGGCGACCGGCCGGGACGTCAGGCTGCTCGTCGGCCACTCCTTCGGCGGCGCCGCCGTGATCGCCGCGGCCCACCTCGTCGACGGCGTCCGCGCCGTGGCCAGCATCGGCGCGCCGTACGAGCCGGCGCACGTCGAGCACAACTACGACGCGCTCATCGACCTCATCATGACCGAGGGCGAGGCGCCGTTCCCGGTCGGCGGCAAGGCCCTCACCCTGCGACGCGCGTTCATCGAGGACGTGCGCGCCGCGGACCTGCACGAGCGCATCCGCGGGCTGCGCCGGGCGCTGCTCGTGATGCACGCCCCGACGGACAACACCGTCGGGATCGAGAACGCCAGCCAGATCTTCCGCGCCGCGCGGCACCCCCGGAGCTTCGTGTCGCTCGAGGGCACCGAGCACCTGCTCACCGGCAAGAACCAGGCCCGGCGGGCCGCGAGGATCATCAGCGCCTGGGCCGACCCCTACCTGGCCCCGTAGCCACCGGGCCGGCAGAGGGACCCCCGCGGCCCGTCTAGGGTGGCGCCGTGCCGGAGACCACCGCGATGCCCGACGACCTGCTCGCCCATGCCCGGTCGGCCAAGGGCTTCATGCCCGAGGTCGAGGGGCTGCTGCTGCACCGGGTGGCCCGCGACCGGCTCCCGCACGGGCCGGTGCTGGAGGTCGGCACCTACTGCGGCAAGTCCGCGATCTACCTCGGCGCCGCCGCCCGGGAGGTCGGGGGGACCGTGTTCACCGTCGACCACCACCGTGGCTCGGAGGAGAACCAGGCCGGTTGGGAGCACCACGACCCCACGCTGGTCGACCCCGAGCTGGGGCTGATGGACACGCTACCGGTCTTCCGCGGGACCCTGGCCCGGGCCGGGCTGGAGGACCAGGTGGTCGCCGTGGTCGGGAGGTCCACCACGGTCTCGGCGCACTGGCGCACTCCCCTGTCGATGGTGTTCATCGACGGCGGGCACGCCGAGGTGCACGCCCACAACGACTTCACCGGCTGGGCGCCGTGGCTGATGACCGGCGGCCTGCTGGTGATCCACGACGTCTTCCCCGACCCCGCCGACGGCGGCCGGCCGCCGTACGACGTCTTCCTGCGCGCGATCGGCGGCGGCTCGTTCACCGAGGTCGAGGCGCTCGGCTCGATGCGGGTGCTACGACGGACGGCCGGCGAGGCCGGCGACCCGGTCGCCTGAGCGGTCGCCCGCACGGTCGCTGGGCGAGCAGCCGCACTCGAGGCCGACCTCCGGGAAGTCCGCGGCCAGCGTGGTGCCGCGCATGATCCCGGCGCCGCCGGTGCCGTCCGCCAGCGCGTCGACGGCGAGGATCACCGCGGCCGCGGTGTAGGTCGTGTGCTCGACCGGCCAGTTGACCCGGTCCGGGAAGACGTAGCCCGTCCAGTACCTGCCCTGCTCGGCGCGCAGGTGCTGCATGTCGATCAGCAGCCGGAGCGCGCTCTCGCGGTCGCCGACGGCGTCCAGCGCCATCGCCAGCTCGCAGGTCTCCGCGCCGGTCACCCAGGGGTCGGGGCGCACGCAGCGGATGCCCAGCCCCGGCTCGACGAACTCGTCCCAGCGGCTCTGCAGCAGCGCCCGGCCCTGCTCGCCGCGCACGGCACCGCCGAGGACCGGGTAGTACCAGTCCATGGAGTAGTCCGACTTGTCCAGGAACAGGTCCCGGTGCTCGCGCAGGGCGTGGCCGAGACGGCCACCCGCCAGCTCCCAGTCCGGCTGGGGCTCGCCGAGGAGCTCGGCCAGCGCGACACCGGCCCGCAGGGACTGGTAGATGCTCGAGGAGCCCGCGAGCAGCGCCTCCTCGTTGACCTTGGCCGGGCGCCCGTCCGCCCACTCCCGGGACCACGCGATCCCGCCGAAGGGCAGCTGCATCGAGACGACCCAGTCCAGGCCGCGGCGGACGGCCGGCCAGTGCCGGCGTACGAAGTCGACGTCGCCGCGCACCAGCCAGCTGTGCCAGACACCGACGGCCAGGTAGGCCGACATGTTGGTCTCGCCGCTGTGGTCCTCGACCTCGCCGCCGACCAGCTTCATCGGCCAGGAGCCGTCGTTGCGCTGGGTCGCCAGGCACCACGCGAACGCGCGGTCCGACGCCTCGACCTGGCCCCCCACGAGGAGGGCCATCGCCGACTCGACGTGGTTCCAGACGTCGGTGTGCTCACCGACCGTCCAGGGCACCGCCCCGTCGGGCTCCTGCATCGCCGCGATCGAGGCCGCGGTCTCGGCGACCTCGGCGGCGCTCAGCACGCCCTCGAGGCCGGGGACCCAGGCGGGGAGGTCAGCCTGCATCGGGCTTGCGGAAGTAGAGGACCATGCTCTTGCCGATCAACGGGTCGAGGACCTTGCCGGCGAGCCGCAGCGTCCTGGGCTGCTTCATGATCTCCCAGACCAGCAGCCGGTGGTAGGCCTTGGCGAGCGGGTGGTCGTCGTTGCGGACGCCGACGGCGCACTTGATCCACCAGTACGGCGAGTGCAGGCCGTGGGCGTAGTCCTTGCCCTCGAGCTCGAGGCCGGCGTTGGTGAGCTTGCCGATCAGCTCCTTGTCGGAGTAGATCCGGATGTGTCCGCCGGGGACGTTGTGGTAGTCGGCGGAGAGCTTCCAGTTGACGATCTCCGGGAACCAGCGCGGCACCGAGACGGCGATCGTCCCGCCCGGACGCAGCACCCGCACCAGCTCGTCGATCGCCTGGATGTCGGCGGGGATGTGCTCCAGCACCTCGGCGGCCACGACCCGGTCGAACTCGCCGTCGGCGAACGGGAGCGACAGCGCGTCGCCCTCCTTGACGTCCGCCTCCGCGCCCTCGGGGACCTCGCCGGCCTCCTTCATGGCGACGAACAGGTCGCGCACCCCGGAGAGCTCGTCGGCGTCCTGGTCGAACGCGATCACGTCACCGCCGCGGCGGTACATCTCGAAGGCGTGCCGGCCGGCGCCGCAGCCCATGTCCAGCACCCGGTCCCCCGGGCGCAGCCCGAGGCGGTCGAAGTCGACGGTCAACACTGTCATGCACCTCCGGTGGCCGAGCCGGTCGAGGCCCGGTAGTCCGCGATCACTTCCTCGTACGCCGCAGCGGTGGCCGCGGCCACGGCCCGCCAGCTGAACAGCTCCTGCACCCGCTGCCGCCCGGCGGCGCCCATCCGCTCGCGCCGCTCGGGGTCGTCGAGCAGCGCGGCCAGCGCCGACTCCAGCTCGCCCACGTCGCCGGGGGTGACCAGGTCGGCGCACTCGCCGTCGGGGCCGACGACCTCGGGGATCGCCCCGGCCCGGGAGACCACCAGCGGGGTCGCGCAGGCCATCAGCTCCGCGGTCGGCAGGGAGAACCCCTCGTAGAGCGAGGGCACGCACGCGATCTCGGCCGACCCCATCAGGTCGACGAGCTCGGCGTCGCTCACGCCGTGCACGAACCGGACCGCGTCGCCGATCGAGAGCCGGTCGATGAGCTGCTCGGTGCGGCCGCCCGGCTGCGGCTTGGTGACGAGCACCAGCTCGACGTCGCGCTCGGTGCGCAGCTTGGCGAACGCCTCCAGCAGCGTGGCGATGCCCTTCATCGGTGCGTCCGCGCTGGCCATCGCGAGGATCCGACCCGGCACCCGCGGCGCGGTCGGCGGTGCGAAGCCGTCGTCGACGCCGAGCAGGATCACCTGCAGGCGCTCGGGGTCCACCCCGAAGTCCTTGACGATGTCGCGCTTGGAGGCCTGCGAGGGGGTGAGGATCTTCCGCGCCCGACGGGCCACCTTGCCCTGCATGCGCAGGAAGCCGTACCAGCGGCGCACCGACAGCTGCTTGCGCCAGGGCGCGGCGGCAAGATCGATACGCCGGTCGAAGGTGATCGGGTGGTGCAGGGTCGTGACCAGCGGCAGCCCCATCTTCTCGATCTCGAGCATGCCGTAGCCGAGCACCTGGTTGTCGTGGACGACGTCGAAGTCGTCGACGCGGTCGCGCAGCAGCTTCGCGACTCGGGTGCTGAACGTCTTCGGCTCGGGGAAGCCGGCCGTGCACATGGTCAGGAACTCCTCGACGTCCACGAGGTCGCGGAACTCCCGTGGCTTCGGGATCCGGAACGGGTCCGGCTCGCGGTACAGGTCGAGGCTGGGGACCTTGGTGAGCGCGACCCCCGGGTCGAGCTCGGGGTACGGCTGGCCCGAGAAGACCTCGACCGAGTGGCCGAGGTTCGTCAGCTCGCGGCTGAGGTGGCGGATGTAGATGCCCTGCCCTCCGCAGTGGGGCTTGCTCCGGTAGGACAGGAGTGCGATCCGCATCCGTCACGACCTTCCTGGTGAGAGCGTCCGGGCCGGACTGAGTGGAACGTGTTCCTATTATGACCCGCCGATTGCTAGCCTAGATCTCCGGTCCACCGAGCCGCTCGGTGGACCGTCTCGGAGAGGGAGACGGATGGGAGGCTCCGTGGGCAGCGCCAGCTCGCTGACGGTCGAGGACCTCGGATCGGCCGCACAGCGGGACCGCCGCAAGCGGATCCTCGACGCCACGATCGCCCTCGCGTCACAGGGCGGCTTCGACGCCGTCCAGATGCGTGCCGTCGCCGAGCAGGCGGACGTCGCGCTCGGGACGCTCTACCGCTACTTCCCCTCCAAGATCCACCTGCTGGTCTCCGCGCTGGGCCGGGAGTTCGAGCGCGCCGAGGCGGCGACCCGCGACAAGGCGATCGCCGGCGACACCCCGCACCAGCGGGTCATGCACCTGCTCGCCCGCACCAACAAGGGCCTCCAGGCCGATCCCCACCTCACCGAGGCGCTCACCCGCGCGTTCATGTTCGCCGACGAGTCGGTGAAGAACGAGATCCAGACGGTCGGCACCCTCGTCAGCACGATGCTCACCCGGGCGATGCACCCGGACCGGGAGGAGCTGACCGAGGACGACGTCGACATCGCCCGCGTGATCGGCGACGTCTGGCTCTCGCTGCTGGTCGGCTGGGTCACCGGCCGCACCACCGCCGACGACGTGGGGCGCCAGCTCGACGTCGCCGTCCGGCTGCTGCTGCGGGACTGACCTGCCCTCTCCGGCTCAGCGCATCTTGCGGTGGTCCCAGGTCGCGACCTGCTCGGGGTGGACGACGACGGCCACCCGCTTGGCGGCCTGCGCCTCGACGGTGCTCCGGCCGAGCTCGCCGAGGTCGGCGAGGCTCGTCGCGCCGACCATGCGTACGGCGACGGCGGAGCCGATCTCCAGGACCCGGTCGTGGTCGCGGACGATCTCCGCGCGACCGGTCATCGACACCCCGCGCAGCTCGAAGTAGTCGGTGCCGTCCTCGACGAGGCAGCTGACCCGCGGGTCGCGCTCGAGGTTGCGGACCTTCTGGCTGCGCGCGTAGGTCCAGAAGGCGAGCGCGCCGTCGAGCACGACGTAGAAGAGCGTCGTCAGGTGGGGCGTGCCGTCCCGGCCGATGCTGGCCACCTGCACCTTCAGGTTGTCGGCCAGGAGGTCGGTGACCTCCTGGTCGCTCATCCGCACCGCGGCGCGCCCACCCACGTCAGCTCCCCTCGCTCGAGTGGCCCGGGAACACGTGCGCCGACGGGTCGATGGCCACCGCCGCGTTGTTGACCGCGGTCGCCGCCTCACCGAACCCGACCGCGATCAGCCGCACCTTGCCGGCGTACTCGGTGATGTCGCCTGCGGCGAAGACCCGCTCGAGGCTGGTCCGCATGGCGGAGTCGACGACCACGTGCCGCTTCGAGACCTCGATCCCCCACTGCTGGAGCGGCCCGAGGTCGGCGACGAAGCCCAGCGCGGCGACCACGGCCTGGGCGGGCAGGGTCAGCTCCTCGCCGTCGGCGGTCACGTCCACCGACTCCACGACCCCGTCGCCGTTGAAGGCGGTGACCTCCGCCTTGGTGAGGATGCGGACCGCCGAGGCCCGCACCTGCTCGACGGTGCGCGCGTGCGCCCGGAACGCGTCGCGACGGTGCACGAGGGTGACCGACCGGGCGACCGGCTCGAGGTGCAGCGCCCAGTCGAAGGCGCTGTCGCCGCCGCCCACGATCACGACGTCCTTGCCGGCGTACGGCGCGAAGCTGGGCACGAAGAACTCCAGGCCACGCCCCAGCCAGCCCTCCCCTGCGGGCAGCGGCCGCGGGCTGAACTTCCCGATGCCGGCGGTGATCAGCACCGCGCCGGCCCGGATCTCGGTGCCGTCGTCGAGCGCGACGGTCACGCTGTCGCCGTCGTGGCGCAGCTTGGTGGCGGTCCGGTCCAGGAAGTACTCCGGGTGCGCGGTGGTCGCCTGGGCGACCAGCCCCTCGACCAGGTCGCGACCCTTGACGGTGGGGAACCCCGCCACGTCGAGGATCTGCTTCTCGGGGTACATCGCGGTGATCTGGCCGCCCAGCTCGGGCAGCGAGTCGACGACCGCGACCCGCAGGCCACGGAACCCGGCGTAGTAGGTGGCGAACAGACCCGTGGGGCCGGCGCCGATGACGAGCAGGTCGGTGTCCACGTCCATGATCCTCCTCCATCCCCGGCCGTCGGGGCGTCCAGCGCGGCCGATTCGTGTGGGTGCGGGCTACCGGGTCGCGAGGTCGGAGACCAGCCAGCCGTGCTCGGTGTGGACCACCGTGACCAGCGCGCGGTACGGCTTGGTCGTCGGGTCCTTGCCGTCCTTGCTGACGTGCTGGTCGAGGAAGAGCAGCGCCTGCACCTGCTGCGACGAGGCACGCACGACCCCGGCGTCGACCACCTCCACCTGCAGGTCGGTCCGCTCCGCCAGGAACCGGTCGCGCAGGTCGCGGACCGTGGTCCGGTACTCCGCGGCGAAGGAGTCCGTCATCTTGTCGGTCGCCCGCTCGGCCTGGGCGTCGTAGTCGCGGTAGGACTTCGAGAGGATCTCCTCGGTCGCGCGGGAGGCCGCCTCGACGGCTGCCTCCTGTGCCAGCCGGCCGGTCACCACCGGGCGGGCGGACGAGACGGCGGGCTCGTCACGGAGCCACAGGTACCACGCCTCCCCCGCGGCCACGGCGGTGAGCAGCACGATGACGATCGCCAGGGCCAGGGTGGTGCGGGCGCTCCTCATCGGGTCAGTCCACGAACTCGAGGTCGGAGGTCAGCCACGCGCCACCGGCCCGGACCAGGTCGAGCCGGAGCCGGTAGCTGCGCGGCACCGGCCGGTCGCCGGTGTGCCGGTTGGCGACGGCCCCGGTCGTGGCCGCGATGACCGTGGCGCTGTCGGCGGCGACGTCGACCACCCCCACCCAGTCGACGTGCCCGTCCATCACCGACCGGTTCTCCCGCAGGGCCCGGACCACGCCCGCGGAGGAGCTGTCGTACTGCTCGCGGAACGTCCCGGTCGCCCCGGCCGCCACCTTGTCGATGCTGGCCCGGGCGTGCTCGTGGTCGATGTTGATGAACGCCTCGACCTCCGCCTCCGCGGCGGCCAGCACGTCGCCGTACCGCTGCTGCTCCACGGCCGCGTCCGCGCGCTGCTGGTGCGTCGTGCGCACACCGACCGCGCCGACGACACACACGCAGACCAGCAGCAGCGCGAGCACGGAGAGGACGATGTCGAGCCGGACCCGCGAGCGACCTCCCGGCGTCACGTCCACGAATCGCCTCCGGGGTTCGACATGTCCTGGTCGAGGAACCGTACCGGGTCTACCTAGGATGCGGACGTGGATCTGTGGTCGTCCTTCAGTCACGACCCGCGGGACCCGGCGTGCGCCGGCCTGCGGGCCTCGGACGCGGACCGTGGCGTCGTCCAGCAGGTGCTGACCGAGGCGTACGCCGACGGCCGCCTCGACCGCGAGGAGCTGGACAGCCGCAGCACGGCGGCCGGGACGGCCCGGACCCTCGGCGAGCTCCCACCGCTGGTGGCGGACCTGGTCGCGACCCCGTCGGCCCGTCCCTCCGGAGAGCTGGCGCGGCTGTCCGGCGAGGAGCTGCAGCGACGCGCAGTCGCGGAGTACGAGTCGGACCGCCGCGACGCCCTGCTCGCCCTCGTCGGCCCGAGCCTGGTCTGCGTGGTGATCTGGGCGGCCACCAACTGGGGTGAGTGGGGGTTCTTCTGGCCGGCCTTCGTGATCGCCGGCACCGCGCTCAACCTGCTGCGGACCCTGGTGCGCCGTCCCGACATGATCGAGTCGAACCGTCGCCGGCTGGAGAAGAAGCAGGCCAGGGAGCTGGAGCGCAGGCCGCCCGAGACCGGGGACGAGGGTTCCTAGGATGTCCGACCACCTGGCCCGCCGCGTGCGGCTGGTGCGCACGCACCCGTCGGCGGTGCTGCTGGCCGCCCAGCTGGTGGCCGTCCTCGCCTACCCGTTCCTCGACCAGAACCAGGCGGGCCGGGCCATCATCGGCGTCGTCGGCATGCTCGTGGTGCTCATCGCGCTCTGGGCCGTGCGCCGCACCCCTGCCCTGACCTGGGTGGCGGTGATCTTCGGGGCACCCGCGATGGTGACCACGATCCTGGAGGCGGTCGACCCGCAGGACGACACCATCGTGCTGGTCAACGCGCTGCTGCACGCGCCGTTCTACTTCTTCATCTCCTACGGGATGATCCGCTACCTGTTCACCGACCAGCGCGTCACCCGCGACGAGCTCTACGCGACCGGCGCCGCGTTCACCGTGGTGGCGTGGGCGTTCGCCTACCTGTACGCCGCCACGCAGGTGATCTGGCCGGGCTCGTTCGTGAACGCGGCGGGTGCCGGCGACCGGCCGTGGTTCGAGCTGCTCTTCCTCTCGTTCACCACGTTGACCAGCGTCGGCCTGTCCGACGTGGTCCCGGTGATGGCGCACGCCCGCTCGCTGGTGATGGTGGAGCAGGTGGCGGGCGTGCTCTACGTCGCCCTCGTGGTCGCGCGCCTGGTGGGGCTCACCGTGGCCCGCGCGAGGCCCTGACGCCGCGGCGTCAGGGGCTGGTGAGCTCGTAGCCGGTGCCGGCGACGGTGCGCACCCACTCGTGGTCGCTCCCCGCGCGGCGCAGCTTGCGGCGCACGTTGCCGACGTGCACGTCGATGAGGAAGTCGGACTCGATCGACTCGCCGTTCCACACCGCGTCCGCCAGCTCCGAGCGCTCCATGGGCGTGCCGACCCGGGTCGCCAGGGCGACCAGCACGTCGAACTCGGCGGGCGTCAGCGGCACCCGGGTCGGCCCCAGCGTCGCCACCCGGGCACCGAGGTCGAGCACGAGCCCGCCACCGAGGTCCACGCTGCTGTCCCCCGCTGCCGCCGGGGCACCGGCCAGCCCCAGGCGGGGCCGGCGCAGCAACGCCGCCACCCGGGCGCGCAGCTCCTGGGGCGAGAACGGCTTGGAGAGGTACTCGTCGGCGCCCACGTCGAGCCCGACCAGCCGGTCGATCTCGTCGTTCCTGCCGGTGATCATCACGATGTAGGCGTCGCTGAAGCCACGGATGGTGCGGCACAGCTCGACGCCGTCCGCGTCGGGCAGCGTGAGGTCGAGCGTGACCAGGTCGGGGTCGAGCTCGCGGACCGCGGCGATCGCCTCGACGCCCGTCTCCGCGGTCGTCACCGTGCGCCCGCCCTGCTCGAGCACGAGCACGATCAGCTCGCTGATGGCCGGGTCGTCCTCGACGACGAGGATGCGGTGCTGGGTGTCCACCGAGCTCCTTCCCGAGAATTGGTGATGACGTGACGATATCGTCGTGCATGTCTCGGGGGTTCGGAACATCCCCGTCGACTGCAGTGCTCCCAGGCTCGGCTGACAGGAACACGAGGATGTCGCAGGCAGCGCACCCAGGCGCAGACGCACCGACGAACGCGTCCGCGGAAGCACCGGGCGACGCGGAGCGCCGCCAGAGAGCCGTCGAGGCGCTCGGTCTCGTGGAGGACGGGCCCCAGGAACGCTTCGACCGGATCACCCGGTTGGCGCACACCGTCTTCGGCGTGCCGTTCTCCGCCATCACCGTGGTCGACGGCGACCGGGCCTGGTTCCCGGGCAGCTATGGCTTCGACGGCGACGCAATTCCACGTGAGCAGACCCTGTGCGACCGGGCGCAGGTCGAGGGTCGGGTGGTCGTCAGCGAGGACACCGCCCACGACCCCCGGTTCCGCGACATCCCCGCGGTCGCCGACGGGGTCGTCGGCTTCTACGCCGGGCACCCGCTGCGGGACCGGTCCGGGACCGTCCTGGGCACCTTCTGCATCTACGACAGCAAGCCGCGCCAGCTCTCGCCCGAGCAGCTCACGGCCTTCGCCGACCTCGCGGTCTGGGCCGAGCGCGAGCTGCTCTCGGCCGACGAGATGTCCAAGGCGGGCGCGGTGCAGGCGTCGCTGCTCCCCGCCGCCACCCTGCAGGTCGACGGCTGGTCGGTGGCGGGCACCTGTCGTCCGGCGCTCGCCGTCGGCGGCGACTTCTTCGACTACGGGATCGCCCACGGGGTGATGCACGTCGGCCTCGGCGACGTGATGGGCAAGGGGACCGGCGCGGCGCTGGTCGGCGCCGGGACCCGCGCCGCCATCCGCGGCACGCACGCCGCCGTGACCGCCGGCGCCGACCTCGGGGTCACGGTCACCCACGCCGCGCGCAGCCTGCTGCCCGACCTCGAGCGCAGCGAGTCGTTCGTGACGCTCTTCGAGTCGGCGCTCGACCTCGAGGACGGCCTGCTGCGGTACGTCGACGCCGGCATGGGGCTGTGCCTGCTGCGCCACGCCGACGGCACCCTCGAGCGGCTGGCCGGCCAGGACCGCCCGCTCGGCGTCCTCCCCGACGACCACTGGACCGAGCACGAGACGACGCTCGGCCCCGGTGACCGGCTGCTGCTCTTCAGCGACGGGCTGCTCGACCTGCTCGACGACCCGGACGCCTGGGTCGAGCCCGTGGGGGACCTGCTCGCGCGGCACGACGGCGTCGAGGAGGTGCTGGCCGCCATCGCCACGCTGACCGAGGACCGGGTCGCGCTGGACGACGTGACGGCCGTGGCCGTCTACCGGAGCGCGTCGTGAGCGCAGGGACCAGCGCCGCCCGGCTGGCGGTGATCCGGGTCGTCGTGGTGCTGACCGCGGCCCTCGGCATCAACTACGTCGCCTGGCGCTGGCTGTTCTCGGTCAACTGGGACGCGTGGTGGATCGCCGTGCCCCTCGTGCTCGCCGAGACCTACAGCCTCGTGGACTCCCTGCTCTTCGGCCTCGCGATGTGGCGCCTCAAGGACCGGGGGGAGCCGGCTCCCCCGCCGCCGGGCCGCACGGTCGACGTGCTCATCGCGACGTACAACGAGCCCGTCGAGCTGGTCATGAAGACCGCGTTGGCCGCGAAGGCGATCACCTACCCGCACCGGACCTGGATCCTCGACGACGGCAACCGCCCCGAGATGCGCGCCGCCGCCGAGGCCGAGGGCATCGGCTGGATGACCCGCACCGCGGACTGGGAGGGCATGCCGCGGCACGCCAAGGCCGGCAACCTCAACAACGCGCTGATGAGCCTCGAGGGCGAGTTCCTGCTCATCCTCGACGCCGACCAGGTGCCGGAGCCCACCATCCTCGACCGGACGCTCGGCTACTTCGAGGACGAGCGGATGGCGCTCGTCCAGACGCCGCAGTACTTCGTCAACGTCCCCCGGTCGGACCCGCTCGGCAGCCAGGCGCCGTTGTTCTACGGTCCGATCCAGCAGGGCAAGGACGGCTGGAACGCCGCGTTCTTCTGCGGCTCCAACGCCGTGATCCGCCGGGACGCGCTGATGCAGCTCGGGGTCTCGCACTACGTCGGGGAGGTCGAGCTCGGCGTCAACCGGGCGCTGCGCACGGCCCGCTCGGTGCTGCGCTCGGCGCGCCGCCAGCTCGGACGCGACGACGTCGAGCTGCGTACGGCGCTCGACGCGGTCGGCGGCGCGCTGTCGGAGGCCCGACGCCAGCTGCGCCAGGGCGCCGCGCTCTTCGACGTCACGTTCACCTTCCAGCAGCGGGTCGAGGAGATCCGCCACCGGATGGCGGCCTCCGACGCCGAGAGCATCCGCGCGGACCTCGCCGTGATCGCCGAGCTGGAGAGCCTCACCGAGAGCGAGGGCGGCAGCATCGCGACGGTCGACGACGCGATGCTGGACAGCCTCGCGCACCGTGACTGGTCGCCGCTCGGCGCGATCGAGACCGTCGAGGCCCTGGTCCGCTCGGTCGACGTGGACCTGGCCGGCGAGGCCCAGCCGATCATGCCGATGGCGACCATCTCGGTCACCGAGGACATGGCCACCTGCATGCGGATCCACGCGCTCGGCTGGCGCACCGCCTACCACGACGAGATCCTCGCCTGGGGCCTGGCGCCCGAGGACCTCGAGACCATGCTCACCCAGCGGCTGCGCTGGGCCCAGGGCACCGTGCAGGTGATGCTGCGCGAGAACCCGCTGGTGAAGAAGGGGCTCAGCATCGCCCAGCGGCTCATGTACTTCGCGACCATGTGGAGCTACCTGTCCGGCTTCGCGGCCATCGTCTACCTCGCGGCCCCCATGATCTACCTGACCTTCGGAGTGCTGCCCGTCCGCGCGTTGAGCCTCGAGTTCTTCGTCCGGCTGGTGCCGTTCCTGGTCGTCAACCAGCTGCTGTTCTTCGTGGTCGCCAACGGCAGACCGACCTGGCGCGGCCAGCAGTACTCGCTGGCCCTGTTCCCGACCTGGATCCGCTCGGTCACCTCCGCGGTCGGCAACGTGTGGTTCGGACGCAGCCTCGACTTCGCGGTCACGCCGAAGACCCGCCGGGAGCCCACCGGCCCGGCCTGGCACCTGGTGCGCCCCCAGCTGTGGGCCATGGGCCTGCTGGTGGTGGCGGCCGTGATCGGTGTCTTCCGGGTGGCCGTCGGGCAGGCCGGGCCGCTCGGCACCGCGTTCAACCTCGTCTGGGTCGCCTTCGACCTCGCGATCTTCTCGGTGATCATCAGGGCCGCCCGCTACCGGGGCTTCGAGCCCGAGACCGAGACCGGATCGGTGCCTGAGCCCGAGGCCACCGACTCCGGCACAACCCGTCCCCACCAGGCCGACGACCAGGTCGGCCGCCGACACAGAGGAGCACCATGATCGAGTTCGCCGTCCAGACGCTTCCCGACGGGATCGGGGTGGTCACGCCCCAGGGCCGGCTCAACATGGTCTCCGCCCGACGGTTGCGGGAGATCCTGAGCGAGCTGGTCGCGGCGGGCACCACGAGGATCGTCGTCGACATGGCGGAGACGACGTTCCTGGACTCCTCCGGGCTGGGCGCGCTGATCGCGGGCCTGAAGTCCGCGCGCCAGGCCGGCGGCGACCTGCGCATCGCCCGGCCGACGGCCTCGGTGCAGACGGTCTTCTCGCTCACCAACCTCGACAAGGTCCTCCGGGCCCGCGACACCGTCGAAGGCGCCTTCGATGAGTGAGGCGGACGGCGCCCCCGGCCGCCTGGAGCTCTCGGCTCCCGCCGATCCCTCGATCCTCGACCTCGTCCACGCGCTGCTCGAGCACCTGTGGTCCGACCACCCGGACGTGTCCGACGCCGACCGCATGCGCTTCGAGATGGCGGTCATCGAGGTGCTCGCCAACATCGTCGAGCACGCCTACCGCCTCGACCACGACGACGAGGCGGCGGGCGAGCGACGTCGCTTCGACGTCACGCTGGCGGCCACCGACGACGAGCTCGTCGCCCGGTTCGCGGACAACGGCCTCCCGATGGCGCTCGACCTCAGCGACGTCGTCATGCCGGACGAGATGGCCGAGTCCGGTCGCGGCCTCGCGCTCGCGGCGTCCGCACTGGACGACCTCAGCTACGACCGGGTCGAGGGCCGCAACCACTGGCGGCTCCAGTGCGTGCGGAGGCCCGGCTGAACCGCCGTCCGGCGACGGCCCTCCTGCTGCTCGGGATCATCCTCGCCCTCCTCACGGGGGCGTCGCCCGCTGCCGTCGCCGACGGGGACCCCTCGCCCGACCCCGTCCCCTCCCCCGCCGCCGGGCACCCCTGGTTCGGCCCGGGACTGGACTTCCCCGACGACGACGCCCGGGACTACGCCGACCGGCTCGGTCTCCAGCCGTCGCTGTACAGCGTCCCGGTGGACTATCCGCTGGGCGACGACGACCAGAACGCGCTGCGCAGCGCCGTGGCGTCGGTGGCGACCCAGGGGGCCGTCGCGGTCGTCGACCTCGAGCCCCAGGTGCCCCTCGACGACCTGGACGAGGCCGACGCCCGCCGGCTCGGCGAGGCCCTCGCCGACCTGCACCGCGAGCTCGACACGTTCTTCCTGGTGCGCTTCGCACCCGAGATGAACGGCTCCTGGGTCACCTGGGGACAGCAGCCGCGCGCCTACGTCCCCGCGTTCCGCCTCGTCGCGGATGCCGTGCACGCCGCCACCGACCAGGCCGCAATGGTGTGGGCCCCGGCGTACGGGTCCGGCTACCCCTTCGGCAAGGCGTACGGCGCCGTCGATCCGTCCGGCACCCGCGAGGAGGACGCGCTCGACACGAGCGGTGACGGTCGGGTCGACGAGCGCGATGACCCCTACGGGCCCTACTACCCCGGCGACGAGGCCACCGACTGGGTCGGGCTCACGCTCTACCGGTTCGGTGGCGTCGACACGAACACCGTGCCCCGGCCCGGCGAGTACGCACAGCGCCTCGACGAGCGCTGGGGGTACGGCGACCGCGCGCGTCGTGCCTCCTTCTACGACCGCTTCGCCCAGCCGGCCCGCAAGCCGGTCCTGGTCGAGACGGGGGCGCTCTACAACGCCGCCGTCGGCGGCGCCGACGAGCTGGACGTCAAGCGGGCCTGGTGGCGCCAGGTCCTCGCCGCGAACGAGTCGCACCCGTTGATCGGCGCGATCAGCTGGCTCGAGGTGAAGCGGCCGGAGGCCGAGGTGGACGGGCAGCTCGTCGAGTGGCGCGCCACCCACACCGGCCGGCTCGCCGGGGCGCTCCGCTCCGACGTCTCCGCCAGCGGACTCGACACCGGGCCGGTCACCCGGCAGATCACCCAGGCCGCCGCCAACGAGGCCACCGCTCAGGGGCGCCTTCCGGACGCCGAGCACCTCGGCGACTCGATGGGCTGGGTGGTGCTGTGCGTCGTGCTGCTCGCCGTCGTCTTCTTCGTCAGCGGCGCCACGGGACGGTTCGCGCCCACCTGGTCCTACGCCGACGACGGCAGCACCAGCCGGGACCTGCGCATCGATCTCTTCCGCGGCTTCCTGATCTGCACGGTCGTGATCACCCACACCGAGCTCGCCGGGCCGTACTCCTACGTCACGCTCAACGCCTTCGGCGCAGTGAGCGGCGCGGAGGGCTTCGTGATGCTCTCCGGCGTCGTCCTCGGCATGGTCCAGGCGAGCCAGGTCAAGCGCCTCGGCGAGTGGCCGGCCGCCGTGCTGCGGCTCCGTCGCGCCCGGAAGATCTACCTGGTCGCGCTGGTGGTGACGGTGCTGGTGTTCGTCCTCGGCCTGCTGCCGGGGCTCGACGCGACCGTCGTGACCACGTTCACCGACCGCGGCACCGGCGCAGCTGGCGAGGCGGCCGCCGGCCAGGTCTACGACCTCTACGCCAACGCCCGGCACCTCTTCGACTACCCGCCCCCGTGGTTCGCTGTGCGCGAGCTGCTGACGCTGCACATGGGGCCGTGGGTGCTCAACGTGCTGGGCCTCTTCGTCGTCCTCACCGCGCTGGTGCCGCTGCTCTCCTGGCTGCTGGTGCGGGGCCTGTGGTGGGTGGTGCTCGCGCTCTCGTGGGGCGCCTACGTCTACGGCACCGTGGACGACGTGCACTGGCTGCCCTCGCAGTTCGAGGACGTGTTCCCGCTGCTCATCTGGCAGGTGGCCTTCGTCCACGGCCTGGTGCTCGGCTACTACCGGCGCCAGGTGGTCGGCGCGCTGACCACGCGGGCCGGCAAGGTCGTCTGCGCGCTGCTCGTCACGGCGTACGCCGCGGTGCTGGGGTGGCTGTGGCTGGCGCACCGCGGGATGCTCCCTCTCGGCCCGTTCGACCCCGGCACCTACGCCGGCCTGTACGACCGGTTCTACATCCGCGTCGACCTCCAGCCCGGCCGGCTCGTCGACCTCGCGCTCGTCGCCATCGTGGCCTTCGCGTTCCTGACGGCCTTCTGGCGCCCGGTGCACGGCGCGGTGGGGGGCTTCCTCGTCCCGCTCGGCCAGGCCAGCCTGTACGTGTTCATCGTGCACGTGTTCCTGGTCATCGCCGTCGACAACGTCCCCGGGCTCGACCGGGACAGCGTCTGGCAGGGGCTGGTGCTGCACACCTGCGAGCTGGCGGTCGTGTGGGTGCTGGTGCGGAAGAAGGTGCTCTTCTCGGTCATCCCACGCTGAGTCAGGCGTCCCAGCCCTCGGGGCGGTGCTTGCGGGGCAGCTTCGCGACCACCAGCCGGTAGGACTCGTCGACCGCCTCGAGCAGCTCCTCGTCGGGGATGTCGCCGGAGAACGACAGGTTGTTCCACCCCGAGCGGCCGATGTAGGCCATCACCGTGGCGGCCCCCGGGAAGCGGTCCAGCCACTCGTCGGCCGCCTCGCGGCTCGGGCCCCCCTTGACGCCGACGCCGTCCGCGCCGAGGAACGCGAAGATCTTGCCGGCCTCCGCGGGGCCGACCTTGATCACGGGGTGCTCGTGACCCCAGGGGTTGTCCGGCCATGCGCCCGGCCTGGCCAGGCAGTGGGCCTGCATCCGTTCCACGTCCACAGCCCGCGCCCCCTCACTCCTCGTCGTCGTCCTCAGCGTCGCCCTCGTCGCCGAGCAGGCCCTCCTTGCGGGCGTCGGCGACGATCCGGCGGACGTTGGTCAGGCTGCCGCAACCGGCGTCGATCTGAGCGTTGCGCTCGGTCGCGAAGGCCTCGCCGAGCTCGGCCCGCACCCGCTCACCGACCTCGTCGCGCGCCGGGTTGAGGATCGAGAGCTCCTCCTCGGTGAGGTGATGGTTGACCAGCCGGGCGAGCTCCTCGACCGCGTCGTCGAAGGCCTGGGTGTCGGTGCCCTTGAGCTCGAGGACGGCGAGCAGCGCCTCGTGCCCCTCGGCGTGCTCCTCCTTGCCGTGCTCGGCCTCGTGCTCGCCGACGGCCTGCTTCCGGCGCAGCTGGGGGTAGACGTGCTTCTCCTCCGCCTCGGCGTGGGCGACGTGCAGCGTGGCGAATGCCTGCCGCACCGCGTCACGGTCCGCGCTGCTGTCCCGGAGGTCACGCAGCAGGGCCTCGAACCGGCGGTGGTCCTCGAGGATCAGCTCCACCACGTCACCCGAGACGGGCCTGCCCAGATCGATCGTCGTCATGGACGCACCCTAGCGAGGGCCTGCTAGGAGGGAGCCCCGCTGGCGCGCACCACCTCGAAGGGCTCGGCGTACTTCGCGTGCGTCAGCTGACGGGCCCAGTAGCGCGCGCTGGCGACGACGAGGTCGGGCTCGAGGTAGTGACGTGTCGACTGGGACCGGTAGCTGGCGAGCACCTCGACCTTCTGGTGGATGGTGTCGTCGACCGGGACGAACCTGGTCGGCGCGAAGCCGTTGCGCGAGGACGGCGACTGGTAGCAGAACAGCTGCGGCACCCGGCGCGCCGCGATCACGGTGGCGTCGTGGACGGCGCGGTGGTCCTGGTGGTTGTCGGCCTTGGAGTGCACGTAGACGGTCGTGGGTTCGACCGCGGCGATCACGCCCTCGACCAGGCCGATCATCTCGTGGGCGTCCTCCATCCGGGTGTCCGGCAGGTCGCCCATCAACAGCTCGGCCGACATTGCGACGGCCGCGCCGACCGCTTCCTGCCGACGGGTCTCGCGTGGGCCCCCGACCGCGCCGCGACTCAGCGTCAGCACCGAGACGGGGTGGCCCGATGCGCGGTGGCGGAGCAGCGTCGCCGCGCACCCGATCTCCACGTCGTCCGGGTGGGCGCCCACGGCCAGCACCCGCTCGGCCGATGCGGACGGCGCCGGGCGGAGCAGCTGCTGCAGCCCGTCGACGTCGCGGGGGTCGAGAACCTCGGAGACTCCGCTGCGCAACGCGCGCAGCAGGCCGTGCGCACCCGCGCCGGGGCCGGCGAGCACGCAGACACGCACCTGGGGCGAGAGCGAACGGACCGACTGCAGGACCGCGACGGCCGCGTCGTCGAGCAGGTCGGACTCGACCAGCAGCATCGCCGGTGCGCCCGAGACCTCGACCAGCTCGACGGTCTCGTGGGGCGCCAGCAGCACGGGCAGATGCCCCGTCGCCGCGAGGGCGCCCATCAGCTCCTCGACGCCGTGGGCGGCCCACACCACGACCAGCTGCTCGGGCGACGTGGTCTCCCGCACGATGCCGTCGGGCAGGGCGCGCAACGGTGCCGATGGCCCTGGATACTGCACATGCGCCTCCCGAGACGAGGATCCGTGGTCCGAAGCCTAGTGACTACCATCATCTCGATGCCCACCCGCTCCCGTGCCCGCGGCTGGGCGCTCGTCCTGACCGTCACCGCGGCCACGAGCATCGGCCTCGAGCTCCTCGGGCTCCCGTCGCCGGTGCTCTTCGGAGCCCTCCTCGGTGGCATGGCCCACGCCCTGACGTCCCCGACCGTCCTCGGGGTGCCGGCGCTTGCCTTCCGGGTCGGCCAGGGCCTGGTCGGCGTCACCATCGGCGCGCTGGTCAGCCTGGACGGGCTGGTCCGGATGGGCGCCGACGTCGTGCCGATCCTGCTGGTCACGCTGGGCACCCTGGTGCTCAGCCTCGCCGCCGGGCGGGTCCTCGCCCTGCGGCGCGACGTCTCGGCCGTGACGGGCGTCTTCTCCCTGGTCGCAGGGGGTGCGTCGGGCGTCGTCGCCGTGGCGCACGAGCTCGGGGCGGACGACCGGGTGGTCACCGTCGTGCAGTACCTCCGGGTGCTGATGGTGCTGCTCGCGATGCCGCTGGTCACCTCGCTGGTCTTCTCACCCGAGCGCGGTGTGGGCGAGCTCGACGCCGGTGGAGCACCCTGGCCCATCGACGTGGTCTTCGCCCTCGTCTCGCTCGTGCTGGGCCTGCTGCTGGCGAGGCTGGTCGCGGTGCCGACCGCCACCCTGCTCGGGCCGATGGCCGTGGCCGTCGTCCTCGGTGCCGGCGGCTGGTCGGGGCTCGGCGACGCCGCCGTGCCGGAGGCCCTGCAGGACCTGGCCTACCTGCTGATCGGCGTGCAGGTCGGGCTGCGCTTCACCCGCGCCAGCCTGGCGGCGATCACCCGGATGCTCCCGCTGGTGCTCGCCCTCATCGCGGCGGTCATCGGGCTCTGCGCGGGGCTCGGGGCCCTGCTCAGCCTGACCACGGGCGTCGACGGCCTCACGGCGTACCTCGCCACGACCCCCGGCGGTCTCTTCGCCGTGCTGGCAACGGCCGCCGACAGCGGCTCGGACGTGACCTACGTGACGGCGGCGCAGGTCTTCCGGCTGCTGGTGATCCTGCTGCTCACGCCACCCCTGGCGAGCTGGTTGCGTAGAGCTCGTCGCGACTGATGACCGACCTCGCCCGGCGCCGGTAGCGCCAGACCTGGGAGAGGCCGAGCGCCCAGAGGAGGTACTGGGCGCTCATCGCCCAGCGGAACGCGGACGGCGTGTACGCCGTGGAGTCGCCGGGGGTGCGCCAGTCGAGGATCACGCCGATGGCGACCACCAGCACCAGGCTGGCGATGAAGCCGCCCTGGTTGATGATGCCGCTGGCGCTGGCCATCCGGTGGGACGGGTTGGAGGTCCGGCCCACGTCGAAGCCGATCATCGAGGCCGGGCCGCCGACCCCCACGACGAGCGCCAGGACCACCAGCAGCCACACCGGCGCGGAGCCCGGCCAGGCGAGCACCACGGTCCACACGGCCGCGATCGTCGACACGATGACGAGCGCCATCGACGAGCGGTGCCAGGGGTGGCTGCCCACCAGCCACCCGAGGGTCGGGCCGGCGATCATGACGGCCACGATGAGGACGGTCAGCAGGCTGCCGGCGGTGGTCGGGCTCAGGCCCTCGCCGCGGACGAAGAACGGGTAGCCCCACAGCAGGGTCAGCGCGGTGAGGCTGAACTGCGTCGAGAAGTGGATCCAGAACCCGAGCCGGGTCCCGGGGTGGGCCCACGACGCCGCCAGGCTGGAGCGCACCGCCGCGAACGAGAGCCGCGGCCCCCGCAGGTGTCGGGACTCGGGGCTGTCGTGGAGCACCAGGAGCAGGGCCGCGGCGAGCACGACGCCGAAGGAGGCAGCCGCGAGGTAGGCCGTGGTCCAGCCGAGGTGGCCGAGGGCCCAGGTCATCGGGATCGCCGCGACCACGGCACCGAGCTGGCCCAGCGTGCCGGTCATCTGGGTCATCAGCGGGATCCGCCGGGCCGGGAACCAGGTGCTCACCAGCCGGAGGACGCAGATGAACGTCATCGCGTCGCCCATGCCGACGAACACCCGCGCGACCAGCGCGAGACCGTAGCTGTCCGCGACCGCGAAGCCGCACTGGGCGGCGGTGAGCAGCAGGGTGCCGCAGAGCAGCACGCTGCGCGAGCCGAACCGGTCGACCATCAGGCCGACCGGGATCTGCATGGCGGCGTAGACGAGCAGCTGGAGCATCGTGAACGTCGCCAGCTGGGCGGCGGAGATGTCGAAGCGCTCGGTGGCCGCGAGGCCCGCGACCGCGAGCGAGGAGCGGTGGAAGACCGCGAGGAAGTAGACGAGCAGGCCGACCGCCCACACGGCGTAGGCGCGGCCGAGTGTTGCGCTCACGCGACAGACCCAGAGATCACGTGGTGGCCGCCGCTCGCTTCGCTCGCGATGCTCCTCGCTCGTCGCAATCGCACGACCTCGTTCCTCGGTCGAGGTTGCTCCTCACTTCGTCGCCTCCATCATCTGGCGGAGCTCCTTCTTGAGTTCCGAGATCTCGTCGCGCAGGCGGGCGGCGACCTCGAACTGCAGCTCGGCGGCGGCGTTGCGCATCTGGTCGGTGAGGTCCTGGATCAGCTGGGCGAGATCGGCGCTGGGCATGCCGGCCAGGTCGGCGGCGTGCTTGCCGGCGTCCTTGGACGACAGCGCGGGCACGGGCTGCTTGGCCTTCACACCGCCGGCGCGGCCCTTGGCCTCGGTGCCGGCCCAGGTCTCGAGCAGCGCCTGGGTGCTCTCGTCCTCGCGGGCCAGCATCTCGGTGATGTCGGCGATCTTCTTGCGCAGCGGCTGGGGGTCGATGCCGTGCGCCTTGTTGTAGGCGACCTGCTTGGCCCGGCGGCGGTTGGTCTCGTCGATCGCGGACTCCATCGACGGCGTGATCCGGTCGGCGTACATGTGCACCTGGCCGGACACGTTGCGCGCGGCACGGCCGATGGTCTGGATCAGCGACTTGTCGGAGCGGAGGAAGCCCTCCTTGTCGGCGTCGAGGATCGCGACCAACGAGACCTCGGGCAGGTCGAGGCCCTCGCGCAGCAGGTTGATGCCGACGAGGACGTCGTACTCCCCCAGCCTCAGGTCGCGCAGCAGCTCGATCCGCTTGAGGGTGTCGACCTCGGAGTGGAGGTAGCGGGTGCGGATGCCGGCGTCGAGGAGGTAGTCGGTGAGGTCCTCGGACATCTTCTTGGTCAGCGTCGTGACCAGGACGCGCTCGCTCTTCTCGGTGCGGGTGCGGATCTCGTGGATCAGGTCGTCGATCTGGCCCTTGGTCGGCTTGACCACGACCTCGGGGTCGACCAGCCCGGTCGGGCGGATGATCTGCTCGACCGCGTCACCGCCGACCTTGTCGAGCTCGTAGTCGCCCGGTGTCGCGGAGAGGTAGATCGTCTGGCCGATCCGCTCGAGGAACTCCTCCCAGCGCAGCGGCCGGTTGTCCATCGCGCTCGGGAGCCGGAAGCCGTGCTCGACCAGGTTGCGCTTGCGGGACATGTCGCCTTCGTACATGCCGCCGATCTGCGGCACCGCGACGTGGGACTCGTCGACGACGAGCAGGAAGTCCTCGGGGAAGTAGTCGAGGAGGCAGTTCGGCGCGGAGCCGCGGCTGCGACCGTCGATGTGCATCGAGTAGTTCTCGATGCCCGAGCAGGACCCGACCTGGCGCATCATCTCGATGTCGTAGGTGGTGCGCATCCGCAGCCGCTGCGCCTCGAGCAGCTTGCCCTCGCGCTCGAACTTCGCCAGCTGGTCCTCCAGCTCGAGCTCGATGCCGCGGATGGCCCGCTCCATGCGCTCGGGTCCGGCGACGTAGTGGGTCGCCGGGAAGACGTAGAGCTCCTGGTCCTCGGTGAGCACCTCGCCGGTGACCGCGTGCAGCGTCATCAGCCGCTCGATCTCGTCACCGAAGAACTCGATGCGGACCGCGTGCTCCTCGTAGACCGGGAAGATCTCGAGCGTGTCGCCGCGGACCCGGAAGGTGCCGCGCGTGAAGCTCATGTCGTTGCGGGTGTACTGGATCTCGACGAGCCGACGCAGGATCGAGTCGCGGTCGTGCTCCTCGCCGACCCGCAGCCGCAGCATCCGGTCGACGTACTCCTGGGGGGTGCCGAGGCCGTAGATGCAGGAGACCGTGCTCACCACGATGACGTCGCGGCGGGTCAGCAGCGAGTTGGTGGCCGAGTGGCGCAGCCGCTCGACCTCCTCGTTGATCGAGGAGTCCTTCTCGATGTAGGTGTCGGTCTGGGGGACGTAGGCCTCGGGCTGGTAGTAGTCGTAGTAGGAGACGAAGTACTCGATCGCGTTGTCCGGGAAGAGCTGGCGCAGCTCGTTGGCGAACTGCGCGGCCAGCGTCTTGTTGGGCTGCATCACCAGCAGGGGTCGTTGCAGCTGCTCGGCCACCCAGGCGACCGTCGCGGTCTTGCCGGTGCCGGTGGCGCCGAGGAGGACGACGTCCTCGATGCCGGCGTCGATCCGCTTCGAGATCTCCGCGATGGCGGCGGGCTGGTCGCCGGAGGGCTGGTAGTCGGAGACGACCTTGAAGGGCGCCACACGGCGCTCGAGATCGGTCACGGGTCGCATACGACGAGCCTAAACGTCGCCGCCGACAGTCCTATTCCCGTCGTCCGCCGTCACTCTCGAGCTGGCGCTTCAAGCCGCCCCAGATCCGCCTCTCCTGCCGGCGCCCGAGGTAGCCCACCAGCGGCCCGAGCACCCGGACCCGCCCGGTCGTGCGGATGTCCCAGTCCCAGCACATCCTGGTGCCCCCGGCGCACGGGACGAAGTCCATGGTGCCGTCGATGATCGTGCCGTCGACGCTGGTCAGCACGCCGAGGTGGTGCGGACGCAGGTAGTCCACCAGCTCGATGGTCATCGGGACCTCGCGCCCCGCCGTCCGGGCGACCGCCCGGAACCTGCTGCCCTCGCCGACCGGCCCCGGTGTGATCTGCTGCGAGCTCACCATGCCCGGGTTGTACGACGGCTCCCTGGTCTGGTCCGCGACGGTGTCGAACACGTCCTCCACCGGGCGCGCGATGTCGATGTGACCCCTCACGTGCGGCACTGCTCCCCACCCCTCCCAGTGGCAGTACACGCCCGGGCGCGGTCCGTGAGCAGGGTCCGAAGGTCCTCGTTCGACGGGCGTCCGACTCGTCCCGGACCGTTCCTCTCGGCCGCTCCACCGCCTCCGTTCCGACCGCCTGACTAGATTGACCCCGTGACCACACGCGCCCCATCCGTCGTCGACCGGGTGCTGCGTGCGACGCGCCGGACGCTGCTGGCGGTCGTCGGGATCCAGCTCGCCGTCGCGATCGGGATGTCGCTCGTGGACTCCTACCGCCGCCGCGGCAAGAAGCCCCGGCCGTTCCCGGTGACGCCCCCGCGGTCGGTGCCCATCGGCGACGGCGCCGTCACGACGTACACCTTCGGCAAGGACCTCTACGCCGACATGCTCGCGGCGATCGAGGGCGCGACGCGGCAGATCGTCTTCGAGACCTACATCTGGAAGGGCGACGAGATCGGCGAGCGGTTCAAGGCGGCGCTGGCCGCCGCCGCGGAGCGCGGGGTCGAGGTCTACTGCATCTACGACGGCTTCGCCAACCTCGTCGTCTCACCGAGGTTCAAGCGCTTCCCGCCCGGCATGAAGGTGCTGCGCTACCCCGTCTACGCCGCGGGGTGGCGGGTCTTCGACCTGCGCCGCTACGGGCGCGACCACCGCAAGATCCTCGTGGTCGACGACGAGGTCGCGTTCGTCGGCGGCTACAACATCGGCGCGCCCTACGAGACGGAGTGGCGCGACACCCACCTGCGGATCACCGGCCCGGGCGTGTGGGACCTCAAGCGCGCCTTCGCGGACTTCTGGAACCTCAACCGGCGTCGGCTGATCGGAGCCAGCGCACGCCCGTTGCTGCTGGAGACGGCCTCCACCTGGGAGCCCCGGATCCGGATCCACCGCAACGTGCCGCGGCTCTGGATGTTCCCGATCCGCGGGATGTACCTCGAGGCCATCAACCGGGCCAGCCGCAACGTGTGGATGACCCACGCCTACTTCATCCCCGACCAGGACTTCGTCGACGCGATCAAGGGCGCCGCCCTGCGCGGTGTCGACGTGCGCCTGGTCGTGCCCCTGAAGTCGAACCACATCGTGGCCGACTGGATCTCCCGCGGCTACTTCAGCCAGCTGCTCGACGCGGGCGTGCGGATCTTCCGCTTCAAGGACGCGATGGTGCACGCCAAGACCTCGACCATCGACGGCAGCTGGACCACGGTGGGCACGGCCAACATCGACCGGCTCAGCCTCAGCGGCAACTACGAGATCAACGTCGAGGTGATCGACGAGTCGCTGGCGGCGGCGATGGAGGAGATCTTCGAGGTCGACCAGTCCAACTGCCTCGAGCTGACCAGCGGTGAGTGGGAGGCGCGCGACCTGCACCGCAAGTTCACCGAGTTCGTGCTCGCCCCGCTGCGTCCGCTGCTCTGACCCCGCGGCCGGCACGTCGGGGCCGGGCGTCGTCAGCTCGAGGCGTCGGCGGCGGACGCCCCCAGGTCGACCTGGGCGGTCACGCGGTCCCCTCGTCGCGCCCCCTCCAGCCGGACGGTCCAGCCCGTCTCGTGCGGCGCCCCGCAGGGCCTGGGCATCAGCGCCGGGACCGTCCCCCCGGAGCAGGCGAGGTTGCGGACGCCCGCCCCGACCACCGCCACCCGCACCGGTCCTGACCGCGGTGTCCAGTCGACGTCCAGCGAGGTGATCCTCGCCAGCGCCCGTCCGGTCGTCGAGTCCGCGCTCCTGTCGACCGCGCCCTCGAGCCGGTAGGTCAGGTGCAGCAGGGCGGTGGGGCGCGCGAGGACGAAGGTCCGCGGCCGATCGCCCACCTCCGAGGGGCCGGGGACTCCCCGGCCGTCCTGCCCGAAGAGGCGCACCTCCGAGGCACGGGGGACGACCCCGGTCCCCGGCAGGCTCGGGATGCGCACGGTCAGGGTGCGGATCGGGGCATCACCACGGATCCACTGGTCCACCACGATCTCGCCGGACTCCAGGACGCGACTCTCGACGTACGCACCTGAGGCCGGGAGCTGCGAGGGCGGCAGCGCGCCGGCCCCGGGCGGCCCAGCGTCGTCGGGCGCGGACCCGCCACCGGCGGTCACCAGCCAGACCAGCACCGCGACCGCGACGGCGGCCGCCAGCACCGCGCTCGCCTGCACCCATCTGCCCACCGGCACCGGAGCCCGCCGCCACTCCTCGGGCACGACCTCCCACTCGTCCTCGAACCAGTCGTCCTCGGCCCAGTCGTCCTCGGACCCCGCCTGCGCTGCGGCGTCGTCGGGCGGCCACGACTCCTCGTCCGCGTAGGCGTCCCCGACCGCGTCGTCGTACGCCGCGGACAGGTCCCGCGTCCGGGGCTCGTGGTACGGCCCGGTCACGACGCGGCCTCCTCACGCGCACCGGTCGTCGGTGCGGCGGTGACGACGAGCAGGTCGAGGTAGCCGCCGCGGGAGGGCACGTAGGGTCCTGCGCAGGTGACGAGGGTGAGACGCCGGGGACCACGCGGCGAGAACACCTCGACGTGCCGCGCCAGCTCCCGCCGCGGGACCAGTCGCAGCGAGGTGACCGCGAAGTCCTGGGTGAGGCCGCGACCGCTGATCCGGACGAGGGCACCCCGTCGCACGCGGAGCAGCTCGGCGAACGGCCCGACTCCCTGGTCCGTGGAGTCGACGTGGGCCGCCAGCAACGTGGCACCGAACGGGTCGCCGATGCGCGACCCGCCCCTCCACCACCCGACCCTGGTGACGTCGGACGGCACGTCGAGGAGTCCGTGCCGGGTGGACACGGGACGCACGGACAGGTGCCGTCCGCTCGGCAGCCGCACGATCCGCGGCGGGGCGGGGGCGACGGACCCGGCCCGCGGTGCCGTCGGCGCGGGCGTCGGTGGGTGCGCTGTCCTGCCGTGCTGCCCGGTCGCCGAGCCCATGGCGCCCGAGCTCACCTCCCCGTCCCCGTCGCAGCCGACGAGCAGGACCGCCGCCACGACCAGCGCCATCCTCCCGGCCCTGCTCATCGGGGTGGAGTCGGGGCGAAGGTCGCGACCGGGACGCCGGCCACCAGGCCTGCCGATCCGGTGTCGATCCGGACCGGGAACGCCGTCCCGTCCGCGGCGATCCCCTCGACGTGCGAGACGACGTCCATCGAGCCGTTCGTGGGACTGCCGACCGCGTAGACCATGGTGACCGTGCGCGCAGCCAGCGACAGGTCGAGCGGGCCGAGGATCGGGTGGGATGTGGCCCCGGTCGGGAGGAGGGCCACCCGGTGCGACCCGGCCGGCACGTCGGCCCGGGCGAACTCGCCGTTGGCGATGTCGGTGAAGACGACCTTGCCGTCGAAGCGCGCGTCCGCGGGCGGGACCGTCGCCGTGTGGGCCAGCACCAGCCGGGCCTTGCCCGGACCGATGGGCTGCGTCGGGACCCGGTAGCTGGTCGTCACGGGGTCGCCCTGGGCGGACGCAGGACGGTGCAGGACGAGGTCCGTGGTCGATCGCGCACCGACCCGGACCCCGGACTCCGACCTGCCCCCGTCCCACGTCAGCACGACCTGGTGGGTGCCCGCCGCCAGGTGGAGGGGCCCGAGGACCCGCCCGACCGGGACCCCGGCCTCCCTCTCACGGCCGTCGACGGTGACCGTGACCGCGGCTCCCGGCAGCGCCTGCACCACGTACAACGACCCCGTGGGAGCGCTCGCCCCACTCGTCGCCCCCGGCGTCACCAGGGTTGCCAGCGCCGCCGCGCCGACCGCGGTGGCTGCAGCGATGAGCCTGCCGTGTCCGAACATCCGAGCCCCCGTCCGACCCAGCGCCACCACGCGGCGGCACTGGGCACGATCCACTGGGCACGATCACAGCACCGGACGGCGCCGGACACGACGGCTGGGAGCGACCGGGGCCGGAAGTTCCCCAGTTTTCGGGAGCCCTCCGCCTCGTCGACGCTCAGCGCGGCTGCGGGATGTCGATCACGGAGCTGAGCTGGAGCGCCTTGGCCTTGTCGCCCTTGACCTTCAGCTGCCCCTTCAGCACGCCGGTGACCGGGTTCAGGTGGCCGGTGGCAAGGCGCAGGTAGTCGTGGCCCTCGCAGGTGACGGTGGCGTCGCGCTGCTCGCCCTCGTCGCCCGCGGTCACGGTCGCCACTCCCCCGGCCACCCGTACGACGTACCGCTCGACCTCGCCCGTGGGGTTGCCGAGCAGCCGGAAGCCCACGGTCAGGTCGGTCCTCGCCGCCTTGCGCGGGTTCACGTAGTCGGGCAGCCGCCGGAAGATCTCGCCGAGCACGATGGACCGGAACCCGGAGGACATCACCTTGCGCAGGTGGTCGTGGCGCACGCCGCCCAGCACCGTGGCGACCTCGACCGGATCGAGCGCGGTGGGGTCCACGGCCACCGCGCCGGTCCCGGGCACTCGGAAGATGCCGCCGACCGCGAGGGCCAGCAGGGCGTCCCCGTCGATGTCGAGCTTGCCGCCGAGGAACTCCAGGCCGGCGTTGCGCTCGCCGCTCACGATCCGCACGAAGCGGAGCAGGCTGGTGCGCAGGACCACGTCGGTGGCACCGGCCGACGGGTCGGCGAGCAGGGTCATGGTGCCGGCGTCGAACGCGAGGCCGTGCCGTTCCAGCAACGTCCCGCGACGCTCGAGGTCGAACCGCACCACGCCGCGCAGCTCCGCCAGCCGCTCGGTGACGGCGTACTCGTGCAGCCGTCCCAGGATGCCGGCGACCGCGGCGGTCCGGACCTCCTCGCGGGCGAGCAGGGCGAGCAGGTCGTCGTCCGGGGTGGCACGCACGGCGGCGACGAGCGACTCGGGGTCGACGTCGGCGAAGAACGCGGTCGCCTCGGCGCGGGTGGCGGTGCTCAGCTGGTGCAGGTCGGGCGTCACGGCGCCACCGTACCGTCGGTACGCGACGTCAGCGGGAGACGCGACGGGTGACGGACGCCGGAAGGTGCGTGCGCGGCGACATCCGGGCGCCGCGACGCGGCCGGTGCAGCCCGGCGAGGCCCACCAGCGCCTGCACCCGGCCACGGTGGGGGCGCCACGGCTCGAGGAACTCCTCGAGCTCGGCGTCGTCGAACGGCGTCCCGGTCAGCGCCCAGCCGATGTCCTTGGCGACGTGGTAGTCGCCGAAGGAGACCGCGTCGGGGTCCCCGTGGGCGCGCTGGCGGACCTCGGCGCTGGTCCACACCCCGATGCCCGGCAGGCTGCGCAGCCGCCGGTCGGCCTCCTCGTGGGGCAGCGAGGCGGTCCGCTCCAGGGCGTCGGCGACCCGCATCGCGCCGACGAGGGTGCGCGATCGCGCCGGGTCGACGTGCATCTTCAGCCACTCCCAGGATGGGATGGTCCGGATCCGCTCCGGAGCCGGCTGCACCCACAGGCGGCGTTCGTGACCGGCCCCGGGCGCCCGCTCTCCGAAGCGGTGCACCAGCATCCGGAAGCCCGCGAAGGCCTCCTGGCCGGTCACCTTCTGCTCCAGGATCGCCGGCACCAGCGACTCGACGACCAGGCCGCTGCGACCGATCCGGACGTCGCCGTGCCGGCGCCAGGCCTCGACCAGCACCGGGTGGCGGGGCTCGAACCCGCTCGGGTCGTCGGCCGCTCCCAGCAGGTCGGGCACCGACTCCAGCGCCCAGGCCGCGCCGGGGCCCCACGCCTGCGCCTCGACCTCGCCGTCGCTGGGCCGGGATCGGACCACCAGGGTCGCCGGCCCCTCGGGGGTGCGGATCCCGCGCCAGTGCCGCCCGGCCTCGTCGAGGTGGTACGTCGGGTCGCCGGCGCCGCGGCGTCGGTGCAGGAGCATCCGGCCCACCGGGCAGGGCCACCCGGGGCGCCACACACGGGTCAGGCCAGCCTCCGACGTCACCCGAGCACGCTAGCCCACGCCCGGTGTCGGCGGTGCGCGCCACAATGGCGCCGTGCTGCTCTCCGACCTCGTCGCCACCTCCGACGCCGTCGCGGCCACCCGGTCCCGCAAGGCCAAGGTCGCTGCGATCGCCACCCTGCTGGCGGCCGCCTCCCCCGAGGAGGTGGAGACGGTCACGGCCTACCTCGGCGGGACCCTGCGGCAGCGGCGCACCGGCCTGGGCTGGCGCGGGGTCAGCGACCTGCCGAGGCCGGCCGACGCCCCCTCGCTCACCGTGCTCGACGTCCACGAGGCGTTCGACGCCATCGCCGCGCTGGCCGGCGCCGGCTCGCAGTCGGCGCGGGCGGCCGCGGTGGCCACGCTGTTCGGGCAAGCCACCGAGCGAGAGCAGGCCTGGTTGCGCGGTGTCGTCACCGGCGCCGTGCGCCAGGGAGCGCTCGACGCGCTGGTGCAGGAGGCGGTGGCCCAGGCGGCGGGGGTGCCGCTCCCGTCGGTGCGGCGTGCGGCGATGCTCGCCGGGTCGACGGTGTCGGTGACCGTGGCCGCGATGACCGGCGGCGAGGAGGCGCTGGCGGGCTTCGGGCTCGAGGTGGGCCGCCCGGTGCTGCCGATGCTGGCATCCAGCGCCCCCGACGTCGACGCCGCGCTGGTCAAGGCGGCGGGCGGCTCAGGAGCGGCGGTCTCGATCGACGTGAAGCTCGACGGGATCCGGATCCAGGTGCACCGCGACGGCGACGAGGTCCTCGTCGCCACCCGCACGCTGGAGGACATCACCGCCCGGCTGCCCGAGGTGGTCGCGGTCGCGCGCTCGCTGCCGGCCTCGCGGTTCGTGCTCGACGGTGAGGCGCTGGCGCTCGACCAGGAGGGCCGCCCGCGCCCCTTCCAGGAGACCGCCTCGCGCACGGCCCAGCACGCCGGCGTGGCGGTCACGCCGTACTTCTTCGACGTGCTCCACCTCGACGGCCAGGACCTGCTCGACTCCCCCGGCGCCGAGCGGCTGGCCGCGCTCGAGCGGCTGGTGCCGGCCGGCCACCGGGTCCCCCGGCTGGTCACCGCCGACGGTGCCGCCGCTCGCGCGTTCCTCGACGGCGCGCTCGCCGACGGCCACGAGGGCGTGGTGGTCAAGAACCTCGACGCGGCGTACGACGCCGGCCGCCGTGGCTCCGGCTGGGTCAAGGTGAAGCCGGTCCACACGCTCGACCTGGTCGTCCTCGCCGTGGAGTGGGGCAGCGGCCGGCGCGAGGGCCGGCTCTCCAACATCCACCTCGGCGCCCGCGACCCCGCGACCGGGGGCTTCGTGATGCTCGGCAAGACCTTCAAGGGCATGACCGACGAGATGCTCGCCTGGCAGACCGAGCGGTTCCTCGAGCTCGAGACGTCCCGGTCCTCCTACGTCGTCCACGTGCGTCCCGAGCAGGTCGTGGAGATCGCCTTCGACGGGGTCCAGCGGTCCAGCCGTTACCCCGGCGGGATGGCGTTGCGCTTCGCCCGGGTGGTCCGCTACCGCGACGACAAGTCCCCCGCTGAGGCCGACACCGTCGAGACGGTGCGCGCGTTCATGTGAGCCGCCGGCTTCGCGGTTGATCCGACGCACCGGGCGGAACGGATCGACCGCAAACCGGCGGTCACAGCCGTGACACGCGCGTGCAACTCCGAGTTGCACAGTCCTACGATGTCCCCATGTCGACCCAGCAACCGCCGGCGGTGGACGGCCGGCGCTCCGCCGCGGCCGCCCGGCGGCGCAAGCGCGAGAAGGAGATCCTGGCCGCCACCCGCGCCCTCTTCGACCAGCGCGGCGTCCGGGACGCCCAGATCGAGGACATCGCCCGGGCGGTGGGGATCAACCGGGCGATCGTCTACCGGCACTTCACCGGCAAGGAGGAGCTCTTCGCGCTCACCCTGGTGACCTACCTCGACGAGCTGCGCGACGCGCTCAGCGGGGCGGCCGACGCCCACGACGACCCGCGGGACCGGCTCGCGGCGATCGTGGGCGCGTTCGTCGACTACGGCCTGGCCCACCCGGCGTTCGTCGACTGCGCCCAGGCCCTGATGCGGCGCAGCGGCCCGGAGCTGCTCGAGGAGATCTCGGAGAGCGCACTCTTCCGCCTCGGGCGCGGCATCTCGTCGTGCCTGGCCACGCTCGGCAGCGCGCTGGAGTACGGCGTCGAGCGCGGCGCGTTCACCGTGGCCGACCCGACGCTGCTCGCCAACACGCTCTACGCCAGCGGGCTCGGCGCGCTCCAGCTGGCGCGGGTCGGGATCCTGGTCAAGGAGGCCGCGCCGGGCGTGCCCACCGTCGGCTCGATCTCACCCGACCAGGTCAAGGACTACCTCGTCGCCTCCGCGCTCGCGCTGGCCGCCCATCCGGACTGAACGCCGCCGGACTGACGGCTAGCCCGGTGCCACCGCCACCACGAGCGTGACCTCGGTGCCGAGGGGCAGCCGGCCGGTCGGCTGCACGCCCACCACGGCGCCGGCACCGGACAGGCGGGTCCGCATCACCTTGGCCGGCACCAGCCCGAGGCGCACGAGGGTGCGGGCTGCCTCGGCGTACGGCTTCCCGACCACGTCCCGCGGGCTCAGGTCGGTCCGGCCGGACGCGACGGCGAGCGTGACCACGGCGCCGTCCTCCGCCCGGGCACCGGCCCGGGGCTCCTGGTCGAGGACGGTGCCCCGGGGCGCGTCCGGGTCGTCGGTCACCCGTCGCCGGACGTCGAGCCCGCGGCTGTCGAGGAGCCGCTCGGCGGTGGCGACCCGGTCACCTCGAAGGTCCGGCACGCGCACGGCCGAGTGCCGGGCGGCCGGGTCGCGGGCGGCCACGAGGAACGAGCCCGCCACCGTCGCGAGCAGCACCGCCGCGGCGACGTACACCCGACGCGACCGCATCACGCGGCCCCGGACCGGACGCAGCCGCGTGCGTGGTCGTGGCCGCACTGCGGCCGGTGGCGCGGCCTGCTCGGGGGACATGAGTGCCGCGGCCCGGACCGCGACGTCGGCGGCTTTCGCCGGGCGCGCCTCGGGGTCCTTGGCGATCAGCTCCTCGACCAGGGCCCGGACGCCGACGGGGACCTCGGGCCCCAGCGGCGGCGCCTCCTCGCGCAGGTGGGCCAGCGCCGTGGCCACGTCGGTCTCGCGGCGGAAGGGCTTGCGCCCGGTCAGGCACTCGTAGGCCACCATGCCGAGCGAGTACAGGTCCGACCGGCCGGTGGCCGGCTCGCCCCGGGACTGCTCGGGGCTGATGTAGTCGGCGGTGCCGACGATCGTGCCGGTCATCGTCAGCGGCTCGGCGTCGGCGGTGCGGGCGATGCCGAAGTCCACGAGGACGACGCGCCCCTCGGGCGTGACCAGCATGTTCGCCGGCTTGAGGTCGCGGTGCACGATGCCCGCATCGTGCGCGGCCTGGAGCGCCCCGGCGACCTGGGCGACGACGTCCATCACCTCGGCCGGCGGCAGGGTCCGTCGCTCGCGCAGCACCTGCCACAGCGAGGTGCCCTCGACGAGCTGCATCACGATGTACGGCGCGGGGTCGCCCCCGGCGAGCTCCTCGCCGTAGTCGTAGACCTGGGCGATGCCGGGGTGGTGCAGCCCGCCGGCGAGCTGGGCCTCGGCCCGCATCCGGGCCCGCACCGTCTCGTCGGCCGAGCCGCGCAGCATCTTCACCGCGACCTCACGGTCGAGCAGGGTGTCGTGACCGCGCCGGACGGACCCGGCGGCGCCCGACCCCACGAGCTCGTGCAGCTCGTAGCGGCCGTTGCCCAGGGCACCCACGACGTCCTCCATGCCCCGCCCCGTACCCGACCGTCCGCGGACGATGCGGACGACCTCGCGAGCGGCGGGCGCGGACGGCCCCGGGGTCAGCTCTCCAGGATGGCGACGACGCCCTGCCCACCGGCGGCACAGATGGAGATCAGCCCGCGCCCTCCGGGGCCGTCGGCCTGCGCCTTCTCGGCCAGCAGCTTGGCCAGCACGTTGACGATCCGGCCGCCGGTCGCGGCGAACGGGTGCCCGGCGGCGAGCGAGGAGCCCTTCACGTTCAGCTTCGACCGGTCGATCGAGCCGAGCGGTGCGTCGAGCCCGAGGCGCTCCTTGCAGAACACCGGGTCCTCCCACGCCTTGAGCGTGGAGAGCACCTGCGAGGCGAACGCCTCGTGGATCTCGTAGTAGTCGAAGTCCTGCAACGAGAGCCCCTCGCGCTCGAGCATCCGGGCGACGGCGTACGCCGGCGCCATCAGCAGGCCCTCGCCGCCGTGCACGTAGTCGACCGCGGCGGTCTCGTAGGCCGTCAGGTAGGCCAGCACCGGCAGGCCGCGCTCCTGCGCCCACTCCTCGGAGGCGAGCAGCACGGTCGACGCGCCGTCGGTGAGCGGGGTCGAGTTGCCGGCGGTCATGGTCGCCGCCTCGCCCTTGCCGAAGACCGGCTTGAGCTTGGCCAGCTTCTCGGCGCTCGAGTCCGGGCGCAGGTTGTTGTCACGCTCCACGCCGCGGAACGGCGTGACCTGGTCGTCGAGGAACCCGGCGTCGTACGCCGCGGCGAGGTGCTGGTGGGAGGCGGCCGCGAGCTCGTCCTGCTCCTCCCGGCCGACCTGCCACTCCAGCGCGGTCAGCGCGGCGTGCTCGCCCATCGACAGCCCCGTGCGCGGCTCACCGTTCTGCGGGATCTCCAGGCCGATGTCGCCGGGGCGGATCGCGCCGAGCGCCGCGATGCGGCCCTTGGTGTCCCGCGCCGCGTTGACCTTCATCAGCTTCCTGCGCAGCTTGTCGCTGATCGCGACCGGCGCGTCGGACGTGGTGTCGGTGCCACCGGCGATGCCGACCTCGATCTGGCCCAGCGCGATCTTGTTCGCCACCGAGATCACGGCCTGGAGGCCGGTGCCGCAGGCCTGCTGGATGTCGGTGGCCGGTGTCTCGGGAGACAGCCTGGACCCGAGCACCGCCTCCCGCGTCAGGTTGAAGTCACGCGAGTGCTTGAGCACCGCACCGGCGACGACCTCGCCCAGCCGTTCACCCTCGAGACCGAACCGGGCCACCAGGCCGTCGATGGCGGCGGTGAGCATCTCCTGGTTTGAGGCGGTCGCGTAGGCGGTGTTGGAGCGGGCGAACGGGATGCGGTTGCCGCCGAGGACGGCGACGCGGCGGGTCTCGGTCTTCATGGGCGACATCCTTGCGTCGGTCCGCGCGGGAGTGAAGGTTATGAGGGGCACGTCACGAAATGTGGACGCTGAGTTACACGTCGAGTTACATGATGGTCCCGACCACGCGGGACGACGACACCACGGAGGAACCCACCCCCATGAGCGACAAGTACCAGGGCTTCGTGCAGACGCCGATCGGCAAGCTGCTCGTGAAGAACCTCGGGCTGCCCAACCCCACCCCGCTGGAGCGGTACGCCGAGGGCGCGCCCCTCGTCGACGGCACCGTGCTGGTCGGTGGACGTGGCCGGCTCGCGGAGTCGCTCCCCGGGCTGCTCGACCTGCTCGGCATCGCCTCGACGGCGCAGGCCGAGGAGGGGGCGCGGTTCAAGGGCCTGGTCCTCGACGCCACCGGCATCACCTCCTCAGCCGACCTGCACGTGCTGCGCGACTTCTTCACCCCGGTCCTGCGCAGCCTCGAGAGCTGCCCGCACGTGGTCGTGCTCGGCACGCCCCCGGAGCAGGTCAGCGGCGGCGAGCGTATCGCGCAGCGGGCGCTCGAGGGCTTCACCCGCAGCCTGGGCAAGGAGATCGGCCGCGGCGGCGCCGTCCAGCTCGTGTACGTCGCCGAGGGCGCCGAGGCCGCCACCACCTCCACCCTCGCCTTCCTGCTCTCCCCCAAGTCGGCCTACGTGTCCGGCCAGGTCATCCGGATCGGCGCGACCGGCACCACGGAGCCCGTCGAGGTCACCGACTGGGAGCGTCCGCTGGCCGGGAAGGTCGCGCTCGTGACCGGCGCCAGCCGCGGCATCGGCGAGCAGATCGCCCGGGTGCTCCACCGCGACGGCGCCACGGTCGTCGGCGTCGACGTGCCGCAGGCGGCCAGCGAGCTGCAGGTCGTCATGAAGGAGCTCGAGGGCGACTGGCTCACCCTCGACATCACCACCAAGGACGCGCCGCAGCGGATCGCGCACCACCTGAAGGAGAAGCACGGCGGTGTCGACGTGGTCGTCCACAACGCCGGCATCACCCGGGACAAGAAGCTCGCCAACATGGGCGAGGACAGGTGGGACTCGGTCATCGCCGTCAACCTGACCGCCCCCGAGCTGATCACCCGCGAGCTGCTGGACCAGGGCGTCGTGAACGCGAACGGTCGGATCATCGGCGTCGCGTCCATCGCCGGCATCGCCGGCAACGTCGGGCAGACGAACTACGCCGCGTCCAAGGCCGGCGTGATCGGCCTCGTGGACTCGCTGGCCGACGAGCTGACCGACGGCATCACCGTCAACGCGGTGGCCCCCGGCTTCATCGTCACCCAGATGACCGCCGCGGTGCCGTTCGCGACCCGCGAGGTCGGCCAGCGGCTCAACGCCATGTCCCAGGGCGGGCTCCCGGTCGACGTCGCGGAGACGATCGCCTGGTACGCCAACCCCGGCTCGACCGCCGTCAACGGCAACGTGGTCCGCGTCTGCGGCCAGATGATGCTGGGCGCCTGATGAGCACCACCGGCCAGACCCCCCGCGTCGTCGAGGGCACGCCGCACGGCCTGCCGATGCTGCTGCGGGCCGCCCTCCCGTCGATCCCGGGCGTCAACGTGCTGCCCGGGATCCGCAGGACCGGCGACGAGCTCCCCGACCTGGCCCTGACCCGGCACGACGTGCCGATCGACGCCGACCACGTGGCGGCGTACGCCCGGGTGTGCGGATTCCCCCGCAAGGACAGCGTGCCGCTGACCTACCCGCACCTGCTGGCGTTCGGCCTGCACATGTCGATCATGAGCGACTCGTCGTTCCCGTTCCCCGCGATCGGGACGGTGCACCTGGAGAACGCCATCACCCAGCACCGCCCGGTGGCGGTCACCGAGCGGCTGCAGGTCACGGCCCGCGCGGAGAACCTCCGCGCGCACGCCAAGGGCCGGGTGTTCGACATGGTCACGACCGCGCACTCCGCCGGCGAGCTGGTGTGGGAGGAGACCTCGACGTTCCTGCGCCGCGGGGCCGGCGACGACGGCGCAGCAGCTGGTGCGGCGTTGCCCGAGGCTCCCCCGACCGGCATCGTGTGGAAGCTGCCCGCCGACCTCGGCCGTCGGTACGCCGCGGTCTCGGGCGACCACAACCCGATCCACCTCTACCCGCTGACCGCGAAGGCGCTCGGCTTCCCGCGGCAGATCGCGCACGGCATGTGGAGCAAGGCGCGCTGCGTCGCCATGCTCGAGAACCGGCTCCCGGACTCCGTGCGCGTGCAGGTGGCGTTCAAGAAGCCGATCCTGCTGCCGGGCTCGGTGGCCTTCGGCTCGCGGGCGGTCGAGGAGCCGGGCGCCGCACCCGGCTGGGCGTTCTCGCTGAGCAGCCCGCGGTCGGGGGCCCCGCACCTCGCCGGGCGGACCGAGGCCCTCTGACCCGGAGGCCGATGTCCCGAGCCTGCGAGGTCCAACGCCCCTGCTCCCGTTGACGATCCCGGCATGGAGTGAGGGGGACGGGTCGGAGACCCGTTCTCACCCGTCCTTCGCAACAGGGAGAAGGCCATGGACATCAAGAAGCTCACGCACAGCCGCACGACTGCCGTCGTCGCCGGCGCATCGATCCTCGTCGCCCTCGGTGGCGTCGGTGGAGCCGTCGCCGCGAACACGGTCGGCTCGGCCGACATCCGCAACGGCGCCGTGCACACCGTGGACATCCACGACAACGCCGTCACGAACGCCAAGCTGGCGCCCGGCGTACGCGGCTTGTTCCGGCACCACCTGGAGGCGGACGGCCCCTACCCCGGCCTCACCCAGCTCCACGAGGGCGCGAACTCGACCAAGCAGTGGGCCGGCGACCAGGGAGCGACCCTGCAGCAGTCCTGGGTGCAGTGCGCCCGCGGCAAGAACGCGGTCGGTGGCGGCTTCGGCATGAACGACGGCGGCGCCGACGCCAACAAGGGCCTGCAGATCGTCACGTCGGTGCCGGCGACCATCAAGGGCGGTCAGATCGTCGACACGGCCATCCCCGGCGACCCCGACGGCTCGATCCGACCGAACGGGTGGGTCGTCGAGGGGTTCAACAACAGCACGACCGAGGTCTCGGTGCGCCCGTGGGTCGTCTGCGCGGTCATGCGGTAGCCGCACGGCGCCGGGCCCGACGCACAGCGTCGGGCCCGGTCACGGCCGCGGTGCCACCGGGCGGATCAGGCCCTCCTGCGCCACGGTCGCCACCAGCCGGCCGTCCTCGGTGAACACCCGGCCGAGGGCCAGGCCCCGGGCCCCCTGGGCCGAGGGCGAGAACTGGTCGTAGAGCCACCACTCGTCGGCGCGGAACGGCCGGTGGAACCAGATCGTGTGGTCCAGCGAGGCCATCTGGATCTGGGGCGGCCCGGCCCGGTGGGGCACCAGCGTGGCGCCGAGCAGGCTCATGTCGCTGGCGTAGGTGAACGCCGCCAGCTGCCGCACCGGGTCGTCGCCGAGGTCCTCGGTGACCCGGACCCACATCCGGGCCCGCGCCGGGTGCGCCGGGTCCTCCTCCAGGCCGTCCAGCGAGTTGCCCAGGTAGCGGGCATCCAGGGACGCGAACTCCTTGGCCAGCGACTCGGCCTCGTCCTCCTTGCTCCGCCTGGCCCACAGGTCCATCAGGCTCAGGCCCGCCTCCGGACCGGGCACCTCCGGCATCCCGTCCTGGTGCTCCAGGCCCTCCTCGGCGCGCTGGAAGCTCGCGGTCAGGTAGTAGATCGGCCGGCCGTGCTGGCGCGCCACCACCCGGCGGGTCGCGAACGAGCGGCCGTCCCGGATGCCCTCGACGTCGTAGACGATCGGCACCTTGGTGTCACCGGGCCGCAGGAAGTAGGAGTGCAGCGAGTGGATGCCGAACGCGGGGTCGACGGTCCGCACGCCGGCGATCAGCGCCTGCGCGGCCACCTGGCCGCCGAAGACCCGCTGCCGGTCGGTGTCGGACTGCCGCCCGCGGAACAGGTTGACGTCGATCTCCTCGAGGTCGAGCAGGTCGACGAGGGCGGTGGCAGGCACGGACACGGGGTTCCTCGCTGTCGTGGGGCGGCGCGGGCGGTGGTGGCTCAGGACTGGTCGGCGTCGGGGCCGTCGAGCCCGGCCAGGAACTGCTCGAACTGCTGCCCGATCTCCTCGCCGGTCGGCAGCGGCTGGTCCTCGGCGAGCAGGCTGCTGCCGCTCTCCTCGGCGCGCGCGAAGGCGTCGTACTGCTGCTCGAGGGCGAGGACGACGTCGTTGACCTCCTCGTTGGCCGCGAGGTAGCGGGCGATCTCGAGCTCACGCTCCTCGGCCTCGAGCCGCAGGGCGGAGAGGTCGACGGTGAGCCGGCCGGCCTTCTCGACGTGCTCCAGCAGCGCGGCGGAGGCCTTCGGGTAGTCGAGCTGGGCGAGGTAGTGCGGGATGTGCGCGACGAAGCCCATCGCGGCGTGCCCCCACTCCCCCAGCCGCACCTCGAGCAGCGCCTGGGCGCTGCTGGGGATCCGCAGCTCGCCGCGCCACGCGCTCTCGCCGATCAGCAGGTCGGGGTCGTTGGCGTGGTGGGTGATCGCGATCGGGCGGGTGTGCGGCACCGCCATCGGCACCGAGCCCATGCTCACGACCCGGGTGACGCCGAACCGCTCGACGACCTCGCGGACGGCGCGCGCGAAAGCCTCCCAGCGGTTGTCGGGCTCGGGCCCCTGGAGCAGGAGGTACGGCGTGCCGCCGGCGTCGTGCAGCAGCCGGACGACCAGCCGGGGGGCGTCGTAGGCCTCGTAGTGGTCGCGCACGAAGGACATCGCGGGACGACGGGCCCGGTAGTCGTGGAACTGGTCCACGTCGAAGGTCGCCACCACCGGCCCCTCGCCGAGGTCGACGAGGTGCTGGGCCGCGCGGGCGGCCGCGTTGCCGGCGTCGAGGAAGCCGTCGAGGACGAGCACCATCGTCAGGCTGCGCTCCTGACCTGGCGCGTCGGCGACGGCGTCGAGCTCGGGCACGTCGTCGACGATGTGCACGAGACGGGGTTCCTGCGACACGGGGGCGTCCTTCCGGGGCGGTTGGTGGGCTGCGGCTGGGCAGCACCGGCCACGTCCACGATATTCCCACCGCGGGGCCACGGCGCGGAGGCCGACCGTCGTGACGACACCCACAGGGGGATCCCCTGCGCGCCGTTGTTACCGCAGGGTAACGTGGGCCTGCACCATCCCCATCCCCGTTCCGTGAGAGGACCCGAGAGTGTCCCGACAGCTGCGAGAGGTCGTCTTCGTCGACGGCGTACGCACACCCTTCGGCGTCGGCAAGGCGAACGGCCAGTACGCCGAGACCCGCGCCGACGACCTCGTCATCAAGTGCATCCGCGAGCTCCTGCGCCGCAACCCCTCGCTCCCGCCCGAGCGCGTGGACGAGGTGGCCGTCGCCGCCACCACCCAGATCGGCGACCAGGGGCTCACCATCGGACGCACCGCCGCGCTCCTCTCGGGCCTGCCCCAGAGCGTCCCCGGCTACGCGATCGACCGCATGTGCGCGGGCGCCATGACCGCGGTCACCACCACCGCCTCGGGCATCGCCTTCGGCGCGTACGACGTCGCCATCGCCGGCGGCGTCGAGCACATGGGCCGGCACCCGATGGGCGAGGGCGTCGACCCCAACCCGCGGATCCTGTCCGAGCGGATCGTCAACCCCGACGCGCTCGTCATGGGCAAGACCGCCGAGAACCTCCACGACCGCTACCCCACGATCACCAAGGAGCGCGTCGACGCCTACGCCGTCCGCTCCCAGGACAAGACCGCGGCCGCCTACGAGGCCGGGCGGATCCAGCCCGACCTGGTCCCGGTCGCGACCCGGTCCGCGGAGCAGGGCTGGGGCCTGGCGACGACCGACGAGCCGATGCGCCCCGGCACCTCGATGGAGTCGCTGGCGTCGCTGAAGACGCCGTTCCGCGCGCACGGCAAGGTGACCGCCGGCAACGCCGCGGGCATCAACGACGGCGCCACCGCTGCGCTGCTCGCCGACGAGGAGACCGCCCGCGAGCTGGGCCTGCCGGTGAAGATGAGGCTGGTGTCCTACTCCTTCGTGGGCGTCGAGCCCGAGGTGATGGGCGCCGGCCCGATCCCGGCCACCGAGAAGGCCCTCAAGCAGGCCGGCCTGACCATCGACGACATCGAGGCCTTCGAGGTCAACGAGGCGTTCGCCGTGCAGGTGCTGGCCTTCCTCGAGCACTTCGGCATCGCCGACGACGACGCGCGCGTGAACCCCTACGGCGGCGCGATCGCCATGGGCCACCCGCTCGCGTCCTCGGGCGTGCGCCTGATGACCCAGCTGGCGCGCCAGTTCGAGGAGCACCCCGAGGTCCGCTACGGCCTCACCACGATGTGCATCGGCATCGGCATGGGCGGCACCGTCATCTGGGAGAACCCCAACTGGAAGGGAGCGGCCGCGTGACCGCCATCGACACACTCCTGACCCGCGCCCAGGAGATCTCCTCCGACGCCGAGCGCGTGACCGAGGCCAAGCTGCGCAAGGTCACGCTCCCCTCCCCGAACGGGCGGAGCGCCGGCGTGATGGGCCTGATCACCCTCGACAACGGCGAGGACCACACCAAGCCGAACACGTTCGGGCCGCGCGGCCTGACCTCGCTGAACACCGCGATCGACGCCGCCCTCGCCGACGACGAGATCACCGCCATCGGTGTCACCGGCAAGCCCTTCATCCTCGCGGCCGGCGCCGACCTGACCTCGATCGCGGGCGGCGGCCCGGACGGCGTCCGGGTGATCGCCGAGCTCGGCCACGCGGTGATGCGCAAGCTGCAGGACGGTGGCAAGCCGTCGTTCGGCTTCATCAACGGCCTGGCGCTCGGCGGCGGGCTCGAGGTCGCCCTGCACTGCACCTACCGCACGGTGATGGACAGCGCCCCCGCGCTGGGCCTGCCCGAGGTCATGCTCGGCCTCGTCCCCGGCTGGGGCGGCGCGTTCCTGGTGCCGAACCTGGTCGGCCCGGAGAAGGCCGTGCAGCTGATCGTCGAGAACCCGCTGAACAACGGCAAGACGCTGGGCGGCAAGGCGGCGTACGAGCTCGGCCTGGCCGACGCGTGCTTCTCCGGCGCCGACTACCTCGAGCAGTCGCTGCTCTGGGCCGCCGACGTGCTGGCCGGCACGGTCTCCGTCGAGCGCGCGGAGATCGAGCGCGGCGAGGCGTGGGACGCCGCCGTGGCCCGGGGCAACCAGGTGGCCCAGGCCAGGACCGGTGGCGCCAGCCCCGCGGCGAAGAAGGCCGTCGAGCTGATCGACGCCGCCCGCGACGGCGACCGCGACGCGGGCTTCGCTCGCGAGGACGACGCCCTCCAGGCGATGTCGCGCACGCCCGAGCTGATCGCCTCGCTCTACTCCTTCGACCTGGTGCAGAAGCGCGCCAAGCGTCCCGCGGGTGCGCCCGACAAGTCGCTGGCCCGCCCGGTCACCAAGGTCGGCATCGTGGGCGCGGGCCTGATGGCCAGCCAGCTCGCGCTGCTGTTCGTGCGCCGCCTCGAGGTGCCGGTCGTGCTGACCGACCTCGACCAGGAGCGCGTCGACAAGGGCGTGGGCTACGTCCACGCCGAGATCGACAAGCTGCTCGGCAAGGGCCGCATCAACGCCGACAAGGCCAACCGGCACAAGGCGCTGGTCTCGGGCTCGGTCGAGAAGAGCGAGGTCTTCGCCGACGCCGACTTCGTGATCGAGGCCGTGTTCGAGGAGATGTCGGTCAAGAAGTCCGTCTTCGCCGACGTCGAGAAGGTCGTCTCGCCCGAGTGCATCCTGGCGACCAACACCTCCTCGCTGTCGATCACCGAGATGGCGGCCGACCTCGAGCACCCCGAGCGGGTCGTGGGCTTCCACTTCTTCAACCCGGTCGCGGTGATGCCGCTGCTGGAGATCGTCAAGGGCGAGCAGACCGACGACGCCACCCTGGCCACCGCGTTCGCGACCGGCAAGGCGCTGAAGAAGACCACGATCCTGGTCAAGGACAGCCCGTCGTTCATCGTCAACCGGCTGCTCGGCCGCTTCATGGGCGAGGTCGGGAAGATCGTCGACGAGGGCACGCCGGTGCCGGTCGCGGACTCGGCGTTCGCCGGGGTCGCGCCGATGCCGCCCTTCATGCTGCTCTCCCTGGTCGGCCCGGCGATCGCGCTGCACAACAACGAGACGCTGCACCGGGCCTTCCCGGACCGGTTCTACGTCTCCCCCGCCCTCGAGCGCGCGGTGGCGGCGAGGAAGTCGTCGTACTACGGGCCCGACGGGGCGATCGACCCCGAGGTCGAGGCGCTGCAGGAGAAGCCGGAGAACCCGGTCGTGCTCGAGCCCGCCGAGGTGCGCACCCGCGTGCTGGAGGGGCTCGCCGAGGAGGCGCGGCTGATGCTCGACGAGGGCGTCGTGGCGGCCCCGGAGGACCTCGACCTCGCGATGATCACCGGCGCGGGCTTCTCGTTCTGGAACGGCGGCCTGACCATGCTGCTCGACCGCGAGGGCCTCGGCGAGAAGGTCAGTGGCAAGAAGTTCCACTGACCCCACGCCAACCCGCTGACGACCGGCCGGCCCGTAGCATCGGGCCGGCCGGTCGTCGTACCGGCGGACGCACGTCGCCCCGAGGAGGAGAGCCGATGATCTTCATCACCGCGAAGTTCCAGGTCAAGCCCGAGCACGCCGAGGACTGGCCCGAGATCAGCCGCGAGTTCACCGAGGCCTGCCGCGCCGAGGACGGCTGCCTGTGGTTCGACTGGTCCCGCAGCCTCGACGACCCGCACGAGTACGTGCTCGTGGAGGCGTTCCGCGACGGCGACGCCGGCGCCGCGCACGTGAACAGCGACCACTTCAAGGCGGCCCAGCAGAAGCTGCCGGGCTACCTGGTGGCCACGCCGAAGATCGTGAGCCAGAGCGTCGACCAGGACGACTGGAACGAGCTCGGCGAGATGAAGGTCGACTGACCTCCGTCGCCCGGCTGGCGGGCGACCCTGTGCGCGACCGCAACCAAGCGGTTTGATGGTGCATCACAGGAGTGCACCCGCACCCCTCGACCTCCCCGGGAGGACACCATGGATCGTCCGCTGCCCCGCCTGCTGGCCGGCCTCACCGCGATCGCGACCGCGCTGGTGGTCGTCCTCGCCGTCGCACCCGCCGACGCGGCCGGCAGCGCCTGGGCGGAGAAGGCGCAGCGTCGGCTCAACCACCTCGGCTGCTCGGCGGGACCCGCCGACGGTGACCTCGGGCCCTGGACCCGCTCGGCCGTGATCCGCTTCCAGTCCCGCACCGGCAAGGCCCAGACCGGGCGGCTCGACGCGCCGACGCGCCGGCGGCTGTACGCCGACACCGCGCCGCGCTGCGACCGGAGGCCGGTGCCCGCGAGGTCGGGCACGGGTCGGCGGATCGTGATCAGCCAGCGTCAGAACTGGGTGTGGCTGGTCGGACCGAAGGGCGGCGTGCGGGCGCAGGGCGGGATCGTCGACAACCCGTCCGTGCTGCACCGGGGCAGCTACGGCACCGGCTCCTACTGTGGCCGCGCCGCACGCATCCGGCGCAACTCGACCACCAGCGGCCAGGTCTGGCTGTGGAACTTCGTGCGGTTCGCGCCGTGCGGCATCGGCTTCCACCGGATCCCCACCTACCAGTCCAACGGCGCGCAGATGCACCCCAACTGGTACCTCGGCACCAACCTGGCCGAGTCACACGGCTGCATCCGGCTGAGCCGGGCGATGTCGCTGCAGGTGTGGCGGTTCACGACCCGGCACACCCGCGTGCGCGTGGTCTGAGTCGCCCCCCGGACGTCGTCAGGCGGAGGCCTGCTCCTCCGCCCGGGCCAGCCCGACCCGGCTGTGGCGAGCGCCGTACCCGAAGTAGACGACGAAGCCGATCAGCATCCAGATCAGGAACCGCACCCAGGTCTCGCCGGTCAGGTTGAGCATCAGGTAGACGCACATCAGCACCGCGCACCCGGCCACGAGGGTCACCGCGGGCGTCCGGAACGCGCGCGGCAGGTCCGGGCGGGTCCGGCGCAGCACCACGACCCCGATGCTCACGAGCACGAACGCGAAGAGCGTGCCGATGCTGACCAGGTTGGCCAGCGTGGCGAGGTCCACCAGGCCGCCGATGATCGCCACGGTGATGCCCGTGATGATCGTGAAGACGTACGGCGTGCCGAAGCGCGGGTGCACCTTGGCCAGGCCGCGGGGCAGCAGCCCGTCGCGGGCCATCGCGAACCCGACGCGGGTCTGGCCGAGCACCAGGATCATCACCACGACGATCAGGCCCACGCAGGCGCCGATCGAGATCAGCCGGCCCATCCAGTCCAGCCCGACCGCGTCGAACGCGGTGGCCAGGGGGGCGGCGTCGGTCGGGTCGATGTCGCTGTAGCTCTGCATGCCGGTGATCACCAGGCTGACCGCCATGTAGAGCACGGTGACGATGGCCAGCGAGCCGAGGATGCCGCGCGGCACGTCGCGCTGGGGGTTGCGCGCCTCCTCCGCCGTGGTGGCGACGACGTCGAAGCCGATGAACGCGAAGAACACGATCGCGGCGCCCGAGAACACCCCGGCCCAGCCGTAGACGGCCGGGTCGATGCCGAAGATGGAGCTGATCAGCGTCGCGTGCAGGAAGCCGCCCTCCCCCGCCGGCGACGGCTGGGACGGCGGCACGAACGGCGAGTAGTTGTCGCCGCTGATGTAGCCGATGCCGAAGATGATCACCGCCGCGATCACCAGCAGCTTGATGGCCACGATGACCTGGTTGAGGCGGCTGGAGAGCTTGATGCCGCCGACCAGGACCGCGGTGACGAGCAACGAGACGACGACGGCCGGCAGGTCGACGGTGCCGTCGGCCGCGGAGCTCAAGGACGTGGGCACCTCGAAAGGCGTGCCGTCGACGACCTTCTGGTAGTAGCCGGAGAAGCCGGTCGCCAGCGCGGAGGCACCGATGGTGAACTCCAGCACCAGGTCCCAGCCGATGATCCACGCGACGAGCTCACCGAACGTGGCGTAGCTGAACGTGTAGGCGCTGCCCGCGACCGGCACGGTGGAGGCGAACTCGGCGTAGCAGAGCGCCGCGAACGCGCAGGCGAGGCCGGCGATCGCGAACGAGATCGCCACCGCCGGGCCGGCGTTGGACGCGGCCACGGTGCCGGTGAGCACGAAGATCCCGGCCCCGATGATCACGCCTACGCCGAAGACCGTGAGGTCCAGGGCGCCGAGGCTCTTCTTGAGGCGGTGCTCGGGCTCGTCGGTCTCGGCGATGGAGCGCTCGACGTTCTTGGTCCGGAAGACGTCCATGGGAGGACGCTAGCGGCTCATGAGGGCTCCCGACGACCCCCGTGCCCGCGTGGACCGAAGGTCGCCCCGATCATCCGCACCGCCTTGTCCGCGAGGTCCTCCGAGGAGAATCCGAGCTGGAGCTGGAGCACGTCGTCGGGGTCGGCCCCTGCCTCGCCCATCGCGTCCACCAGGTCCCAGAGGGTCGCCTCGCCGTACGCGTCGACGACGTACTCGCAGGCCCACCACGCCACCGCGTAGTGCTCGGCGGAGCGCGCGTCGTTGAACGTCGCGTCCTCGGGCAGGTCGTCGACGGTGGAGGCCTGCTCGACGGCGGCGTCGGGCAGCAGGCGGTCCTGCGGCGCCATCGGGCGCACGGACACCAGCTCGGCGACGCCCTCGGCCAGCCACACCGGCGCGCGGTCGTCGTGGGTGCCGACGGCCACGTGGGTGACCTCGTGGCGCAGCAGCCGGTCGCGCTCCTCGTCGTCCTCGAACAGCAGCCGGGGGTTGAGCACCACCCGGGTGGCGACCACCCGGCCGCCGGGCCGTGCGGTGACGGGGAACGCGATGGCCCCCACCCGCGTGGGCTCGTCGCCCGGGACGTCGGCGAGCGCAGTCAGGAACGTGGCGTCGGAGAGGGCGTAGACCACGACCGACCGCGACCAGGCGTAGGGCACGTCCGCGGCGACCGAGCCGACCGCGTCCTGGACCGAGTCGAGCAGGGCGGGGGCGGACGCGACGCTGGCCCCGTCGAAGACCCCGAGCACCCCGGGGGCCGAGCGGACCTGGACGGGCCCGGTGTCCCAGGGTGCGGGCCGCACGTCGTGGGCCCGCTCCCACTCCGCGTCGCTCGTCGACGCCAGCAGGTAGTGACCCGGACGCCGCCCCGGTGTGAACCGGAACCGGTCCGGCGTGGTCACCGGACGGGGGTCGTAGCCCTGCAGCTGCAGGTGCCGCTCGACCACGACCCAGTAGTCGTCACCGTGGCGGACCAGGGTGCCGGGGTCGAGCGTGTAGCCGAACCGGCCCAGCGGCAGCTGGGCGAGGTTGCCGAACCAGGTGCGCTGGTCGCGGACGAACGCCGGGCGGCGCGCCAGGCCGGCGACGAACGCCTCGAGGTCGCCCCGACGCACCGCGTCGGCCCGTCGCTCCAGCGAGCGCTCGAGGGCGCGGACGACGTCGATCGGGACCGACGCCGCCCGGGCCGGTGCGGGGGCGCTGCCGGCGTCGTCGGTGCAGCCGGTGAGGACGCCGGCGAGGAGCACCAGCGCGAGCACCGGCACGGGCACCCGCGCCGGGGCCGGCCGCAGACGTCCGCGGGGAGGTCGCGGACGTCGCATGGCGGGAGCCTAGAGCGGCTGGTCGGACTCGACCAGCGACTCTCCCGACGCCAGCTCCGTGATGCCGTCCCGGGAACCGGTCGAGATGTCCTCCACGATGGACAGCGCCAACGCCTGCGGCGTCAGCCCGATCCGCTCGAGGATGACCGCCCGCTTGGCGTGGTCGAGGAACTCCTGCGGGATGCCGTGGAGGCGGAACGGCGTGGTGACACCGGCCTCGTTGAGCGTCTGCAGCAGGACCGCCCCGACGCCCCCGATCTTGCCGTTGTCCTCGATGGACACGACCAGCCGGTGCTCGCGGGCCAGCTGCACGAGGGCCGGGTCGACCGGCATCACCCAGCGCGGGTCGACGACCGTCACGCCGATGCCCTGCGCGACCAGCCGCTCGCCGACGTCGACGGCCGTGGTGGCCATCGACCCGACGCCCACGATCAGCACGTCCTTGGTGCCCTTGCGCACCAGCACGTCGGCGCCACCGGCCTTGCCGACCGCGGGGACGTCCTCGGGCGGCGGACCCTTGGGGAAGCGCACCACGGTCGGGGCGTCGTCGACCTCGACGGCCTCGTTGAGCAGCTCGCGCAGCCGCGTGGCGTCACGGGGCGCCGCGAGCCGCAGCCCGGGCACCACCTGCAGCATCGACATGTCCCACATGCCGTTGTGGGAGGCGCCGTCGTCACCGGTCACGCCGGCCCGGTCGAGCACGAACGTGACGCCGCACCGGTGCAGCGCGACGTCCATGAGGACCTGGTCGAACGCGCGGTTCAGGAAGGTCGCGTAGACCGCGACCACCGGGTGCAGCCCGCCGAGCGCGAGCCCGGCGGCCGAGGTGGCGGCGTGCTGCTCGGCGATGCCGACGTCGAAGGTGCGCTCGGGGAACCGGGCCTGGAAGTGGTGCAGCCCGACCGGGTGCATCATCGCCGCGGTGATCCCGACGACGTCCTTGCGGCGCTGGCCGATGTGGACGATCTCGTCGGCGAACACGTCGGTCCAGATCCGGCCCTTCGGGACCTCCTCACCGGAGTCGACGTCGAACGGGCCGGGCGAGTGGAACTGGTCGGCCTCGTGGCGCTCGGCGGCGTCGTACCCGAAGCCCTTGCGGGTCAGCGCGTGCACGATCACCGGGCCCTGGAACCGCTTCGCCTGCGCGAGCGTGTGCTCCAGCGCGGCGCGGTCGTGGCCGTCGACGGGGCCGACGTACTTCAGCCCGAGGTCCTCGAAGAGGCCCTGCGGGGCCAGCGCGTCCTTGAGGCCCTTCTTCATCGCGTGGAGGGCGTCGTACGCCGCCGGGCCGACGCCCTTGACCGCGTTGAGGCGCTTCTTGACCATCTCGAGGATCTGCTCGTAGCGCGGGTTGGTGCGCAGCGCGGTGAGCGCGTTGGCGAGCCCGCCGATGGTCGGGGTGTAGGAGCGGCCGTTGTCGTTGACGACGATGACCAGCTTGCTGGAGTTGGCGATCGCGATGTTGTTGAGCGCCTCCCAGGCCATCCCTCCGGTCAGCGCGCCGTCGCCGATGACGGCGACCACGTGCCGGTCCTCGCCGCGGATGGCGTAGGCCTTGGCCAGGCCGTCGGCGTAGCTCAGCGCGGTCGAGGCGTGGGAGTTCTCGACGATGTCGTGCGGCGACTCGGCCTGGCTCGGGTAGCCGCTGACGCCACCCTCCTGGCGCAGCTTCTCGAACCCGGCCATCCGACCGGTGAGCAGCTTGTGCACGTAGGCCTGGTGGCCGGTGTCGAAGACCACCCGGTCCCGCGGGGAGTCGAAGACGCGGTGGATCGCCAGCGTCAGCTCGACCACCCCGAGGTTGGGTCCGAGGTGACCGCCGGTGCGCGAGCAGGTCGCGACCAGGAAGTCGCGGATCTCCGTGGCCAGGGTGTCGAGCTGCTCCTCGGAGAGATCGTTCAGGTCCTCCGGGGTCGAGATCGACTCCAGCAAGCCCATGGGTCCTCCGGATCAGGTGTGTGGATGGTGCCGACCGTTCACTGTATCCGGCACGCCTCAGAGATCGAGAACCGCGATGGCCGGCTCCTCGAGGCTGCCCAGCCACACCCGCCCCTCGTGCTCGCGCACCCCGGTGACCATGTGGTAGCCGTCGGCCGGCGCGTCGAGGTCGTGCACCAGCCGGCCCTCGTCGTCGTACGCCTGCACGCGGACGGTCTGCTTCGGCTTCGGCTGGAGCTTCACGGGGATGCGGGTCACCTGGCGGCGCAGCCAGCGCGGGCCACGCTGGATCCGCTCGACCACGGGGTCACGGGGTGAGGCGATCGTCACCCAGATGGAGCCGTCGCTGCCGCGTGCGATGTTGTCGGGGTAGCCCGGGAGGTCGTCGACGAGCAGGTCCCGCTGTCCCGCCCGCGGTCCGGTGATCCAGTGGCGTACGACGGTCCGCGCGGCCGTCTCGGCGACCGCCACGAACGCCTCGTCCCGGCTCAGCGCCACCCCGTTGGCGAAGGCGAGCCCGTCGAGCACCACCTGGACCTCGCCGTCGGGGCGCAGCCGCAGCAACCGGCCGGTGCGGGTGTCCTGGACGAAGTCGTCCTTCCAGTGCTCGATGCCGTAGCGGGTGGAGGAGTCCGAGAACCAGACGTCGCCGCTCGACGCGACCGCGGCGTTGTTGCAGAAGACCATCGGCCGCCCGTGCACCCGGTGCAGGACCGGCTCGACCAGCCCGGTCGCGGGGTCCACGCGCAGCACACCGCGGTGGGCGTCGCAGACCAGCAGCCGCCCGTCGGGGTCGAGCTCGATCCCGAGCGGCCGGCCCGCGGTGTGGGCCACCCGGTCGAGGCGCCGGCCGTCGTGGCCGACCCGCCAGATGCTGCCGTCGGCGGTGCCGGTGAAGACCGCCCCCTCGTCGGGGCCGCTGGTGCCGACGACGACGTCCTCCGCGCCCGGGCCGGGGACGGGGATCACGGAGAGGGTGCGCTGGGTGGTCACCCGGACATCACACCAGTCGACGGCGCCAGGAGGCGACACCTTCGTCGAGGTGGAGCTCTCCGTCGGCCTGCCCGGCCGCCTCGGGGTCGTGGGTCGCCATCACCACGATCGCGCCCCGCTCCGCCTCCGCGCGCAGCGCTGTCATGGTCCGCTCCCGGTTGGCGGCGTCGAGGTCGCTGGTGGGCTCGTCGGCGAGCAGCACCTCGGCCCGCGCGGCGAAGGCCCGGGCCAGCGCGACCCGCTGCTGCTGGCCGCCCGAGAGCTCCTCGATCAGGTGGGTCCCGGACTCCTCCAGCCCGACCAGCGCGAGCGCGTCCGTGGTGCGTCGGTGCGCCTCCGCCGCCCGCACGCCGGTGGACAGCAGCGGCACCAGGACGTTCTCGGCCGCGGTCAGCGAGGAGGCCAGCCCGTTGCCCTGCGGGACGATGGTCACGCCCAGCTCCGCGGCCTGCTCGCGGCTCGCCAGCTCCGTGCCGGCGTACCGCACCCGCCCCTGCGAGGGCACCAGCGCGCCGGCCAGCGCCCACAGCAGCGTGGACTTGCCCGCCCCCGACGGGCCGGTGACGGCGACCAGCGTGCCCGGGGCCAGGTCCAGGTCGAGGTCGCGCAGGGCGACCAGGTCGGCGTACCGGACGGTGACGCCCTCGGCTAGCAGCCCGCTCATGCGCCGGCCTCCTCGGTTCGCTCGGGGATCAGGACGTAGCTGCCGTCGACGAGGTGGAAGCGCACCAGCGTGCCGGGGGCGAGGTCCTCGCGGACGTGCACCGGCAGCGGGAGGAAGCCGTCGGGGGTGACCACGGCGTACTCCTCGCCCGAGCGGCCCTCACCGCCGACCCGACCGTCGCGGATGGTGATCGTGCGCGGCAGGAAGGCGGCGACGTCGGGGTCGTGGGTGACGATCACGACGGTCGTGCCGAGGTCCCGGTTGATGTCGGCCATGCAGCCGAGGACCTGGTCGCGCGCCGGGTGGTCGAGCTGGCTGGTCGGCTCGTCGGCGAGCAGCAGCCCGGGCCGGGGCGCGATCGCGACCGCGAGCGCTGCGAGCTGCAGGTGGCCGGGCGTCAGCGCCGCGAGCGGCCGCTCGGCCTCCGCCGACAGGCCGACCCGGGCGAGCACGTCCTCGGGCTCCGGGAGGTCCTTCCCGGCCTTGCGGGCGGCGCCCTGGGCGAACCGGACGTTGTCGAGGGGCGAGTAGTAAGGCAGCAGGTTCCGCGCCGCTCCCTGGAGCATCAGCGCCACGTCGTTGGCACGCATCTCGTCCAGCTCGCGGGGCGAGGCCGCCGAGAGCTCGAGCTCGCCGACGAACACCTTGCCGGCGCTGGCGCGGAACACGCCCGCGAGCAGGCTCAGCAGGGTCGACTTGCCCGCGCCCGACGGGCCGAGCAGCCCGACCATCTCGCCGGGTGCCACGTCGAGGTCGACCCCCGACAGCGCGGCCACCTCGTGGCCCTCGGAGCGGTAGATGTGCACCAGCCGATGGGTGCTGACCCTGGTCCCGCTGCTCACACCGTCTCCCGGAGTCGTCGTACGTCGGAGCGCCGGGCCAGGGCCCGGCCGATGAGGACCGCCCCGAGCCCGAGCACGATGAGCGCACCGAGCGCGGCCGCCGCCACCACGCCCCACGCGGTGGCGAGGTCGAGGGTCGACACCTCCGGTGCCGACGCGAACAGCGGCACGATCGGCAGCGCGAGGTGGGCGCCGTACAGGCCGGAGACGGTCCCGGCGACCACCCCGAGGACGACCGCGGGCAGCTGCGCCGCGACCGCCATCGTCCCGATCGAGCCGCCGGGGATGCCGCTCATCCGCAGCGCCGCGAGGTCGCGAGCGCGGAACCGCCAGCTGCTGACGGCGCTGACGACCAGCACCAGGAGCGCGATGAGCAGTGCCGCGAGGCCGATCACCACGGCCAGCTGGAGGCTCCAGGCCGCCGTCGACTCGTCGTAGGTGCGTCGGGTCCCGGCCAGGGTCGAGGTCTCGGCCACCGTGACGCCGTGCTCGGCCAGCGCGTCCGTCGTCCGCGCCAGCAGCGCCGGGTCGTCGTCGGCGAGCCAGACCTGGATCACGGCGGTCGCGGCGACGGCGCGGCCCCGCGAGACCGCGTCGAGGTTGACCACGGTGGTGCCCGGGCGCGAGCCCGGCACCCGCGGCAGCTCACCGACGTCGACGGCCGCCTGCTCCTCGCCGTCGAGCCCGACGGTGGTGAACCGGTGGTCGCTGCCGCTCGCCGGCAGCGGTCGCGAGACCAGCGCCGGGGCCTCCGACTGGAGCCAGGCCTGGGCCATCGAGATCAGCGCCGGCCCCTCGCTGTGGACCGCGATCGTGAGCCGGTCCCTGCTCGTGGACTGCGGTTGGAACGTGCCGGTGGCGGGGTCGTCGTACGCCGTCCAGCGACCAGCGGGCCCGATGGCGGCCTCGTCGCCGCCGGGCATGCCGACCAGGTGCCGCAGGGTTGCCCGACCGTCGATGGTGGCGCCGGGCAAGGTGCTGGCCCAGACCGCGGTGACGTAGCAGCCGTCGCGGCAGGAGACGTCCGTCGCGAGGCGGCCGTGGTCGGTCGGGCCGTCGACCTGGCCGAGGGTGGTGTGCAGGGTGGCACCGCTCGCGTCGACGAGGTCCAGCCCGATCGTGACCGGGTTGGTCTTGCCGTCGATGCGCCGCGACGCGAGCGTCGAGTCGTCCACGTCCAGGGAGAGGCGGGATCCGGTCACCGGGATCGGCTTGGTGTCGGGCACGGCGAGCCGGTCCCAGACCGCCGCGGGCGTCGGGGTGGCGCCGGACTGCAGGGCGATCCGCCGGAACGCGTCGGGCACGACCGCGAGGACGCTGCCGCCGTCGGTGCCGGGCGCCAGCACCCGGACGACCGGCGTGACCGTCCGGCCGTCGGGGTCGACGTCGTCGAGCGCGGCGCGCACGGCGCGCAGGTCGTTGCCCCGGACCTCCACGACCATCGGGGCACCGGCCTCCTGGGCGGCCGCGGCGGCCCGGTTGCGGTCCCCGACCGTGAGGGCGTCGGCGGCGAAGACGGCCAGCGCGGAGGCGAGGGTGACCATCGCGACGATCCGGCGGGTCGCCGGGCTGCGGGCCGCGTCGAGCACGCTGACGCCGGCCCGCACCCGGCCGCGGGCGAGCAGGCGACGGCCGACGATCGCGGCCGAGGGGGTGGTGAGGTGGGCGAGCAGGAGACCGACCACGATGGCGAGCAGGCCGGGGGCCGCGAGCGCGACCGGGCCGTCGAGGCCGCCGGTGGCGAAGAGCACGACGACGGCACCGGCGCCCGCCACGACGAGGGCGTCGCCGACACCGAGGGCCCAGCTGGTGCGCCGCGGTGGCACCCGGCGCAGCAGCGTCTCGACCGGCTCGCGGGCGACCCGGGAGACGGCGAGCACGGTGACCCCCGTGAGCACGACGACGGCCAGCGCCAGCGCGGCCACGAACGGCAGGCCGAGCTCGAACGGCGCGTGGCCCGGCAGCACCAGCCCGCGCGCGACCCAGGCACCGAGCACGGCGAGGGCCGCGCCCGGCACGACGCCCACCAGCGCGACCGGCAGCAGCTCCCCGAGGAGCAGGCCCCGCGCACCGCGACGGCCGCGTCCCCGCAACCTGGCCAGCGCCACCTCGGGCCGGCGCTGCTCGGTGACCGCCAGCAGCACCAGCCACAGCACGACGACCGCGAGCAGGCCGAGCTGGGCCATCAGCAGCGGCACGGTCACCCGCGACTGCTTCGTCTGGTCGCGGATGTCCTTTGCGAGGCTGGGGAGGCCGGAGTGCACGTCGACGATGACGCCCGAGTCGTCGAGCCGCGACTCCTCGGCCATCCGGTCGACGGCGTCGGCCAGGGCGAGCACGTCGTCGACCCCGACATGCTCCCGGTCCAGCGGCAGGTCGACGGTGGACGTCTGTGCGTTCAGCGGCGGGAGCGAGGGGTCGGTGAACGTCGCCCGGCCGGTGAGCCACACGTCGTGCTGCACGTGGCTCGGCGGGGTCGGGTCGACGAGGCCGGAGCGACCGGTGAGCTGGAGGCCGAACCAGTAGTCGCCGGGCTGCTGGCGGTAGACACCGGCCACCGTCAACCTCATCGTGGGCACCTTGACGTGGTCACCGTTGGCGGGCAGCCCGGCCACCTTGAACGTCGTACCGACCTCGAGGTGGAAGTTGCGCGCGTCCGCCTCGCTGATCGCGACGTCGGCGACCCCGTCCGGGCATCCGCCCTCGACGAACCGCACGTGCTCGCAGGCACCGTCACGCCACACGAGGAGGCCACGGGGGTCGGTCCGGGCGCCCGGCTCGACCGTCGCCTCACCCGAGTAGCCCAGGATCGGCGTGAGGAACGAGCCACGGAACGCCGGGTCGACCTTGACGGCGACCTCCTCCGGCGAGGGCGGAGGGTTCTGGTTGACCGTCCCGAAGGTCGGACCGGGGTCCGACGTGATCGCGCTCAGCTGCAGGCCGGACACCGCCGGCTCCGCCCGCTCGACCGTGATGTCGGTCAGCGCCTGTCGCATCGCCCGGTCGTAGAGCGGCGCGAAGGCCGCGCAGGCGGTGACGAGCGCCGCCAGCGTCGCGATCGCGATGGCCTGGAACGGCCGGTACCTCAGTCTCATCTCCGCGCTCTCCCCCTCGGCAGCCGCGCAACTCTGTCACCCGCGCGGTCGGCCTTCAACCGGAATCGCCGTGTTCAGGTGCGCAGCCTGCGGTAGAGGTCGGAGTCGAGGAACGAGGGCAGCACGCGGGCGGCCGAGGCGCTCAGGTCGAGGGCGCGCGCCGCCCCGGGCTCGACGAAGACGATCTGGCGGCCCTCACCCAGCACGACGTCGTCGTCGGTCAGCGCGGTGGCGCCCACGAAGACCTGCATCGTGTCGACGCCGCCGTAGGCCTCGTGGACCACCTCGAGCTCGGCGAAGAGCTCGAGCTCGTCCGGCTCCACGCGGATGCCGGTCTCCTCCTCGAGCTCCCGCACCGCGCCGGCCCGGAACTCCTCGCCGGGCTCGAGGTGGCCACCGCACAGGCTCCACTTCTCGGGGTCGATCACCGGGTGCTCGTCGCGCTCCTGCAGGAGCAGCCAGCCGCGGGGGTCGACGAGGATCACGGTGGCGAAGCGGTGCATGGAGTCAACGTAACGGCCGGGCCCGGGCTGTCGCCGAACCCGCCGCGGGCGGGCCGATCCGCCCTATCCTTCACGCATGCGGATCAGCGTGCTCGGGAGCACCGCCGCATCCCGCGAGGGCACGGCGGTCGACCTGGGGACACCCAAGCAGCGTGCGCTGCTCGCTGCCCTCGCCCTGCACCACCCGCGCGCCGTCACCGCGGACACGCTGGCCGACCTGGTCTGGTCCGGCCATCCGCCGGCCGGGGTGTCCACGTCGCTGCAGGCCTACGTCGCGGGGCTGCGCCGGGTCCTCGAGCCGGACCGGCCGCTGCGCAGCCCGGCGGCCGTGCTGGTGACCGAGCCGCCGGGGTACGCACTGCGGGTCGGCGCGGACCAGCTCGACGCCGCCGCGTTCGAGTCCGCTGCGGCGGCCGCCCACCGCCGGCTGGGGCCGCTGACCGAGGCGCTGTGCTCGGGGCGCGACCCCGAGCCGCCCGGCGACCTCGACCAGCTCCTCGCCGGGCTGCGGGAGGCTCTCGCGCTGTGGCGCGGTGTGCCGTACGCCGACCTCGGGGACGCGTCCGCGGCCGTCTCCGAACGCGCCCGCCTCGAGGACCTGCGGCTGCTCGCCCACGAGGGCTGCTGCGCCGCCGAGGTGATGCTCGGCCGGGAGGCCACCGCGACGGCCGAGCTCGAGTCGCTCACCCGGCAGCACCCGCTGCGCGAGCGGCTCTGGTCGCTGCGGGCGATCGCGCTGGCGCGGTCGGGACGTCAGGCGGACGCGCTGGCCGCGCTCCGCGAGGTGCGCGAACTGCTCGACGAGGAGCTCGGCCTCGAGCCGGGACCCGAGCTGCGGGCCGTCCAGGCCGCCGTGCTCCGCCAGGAGGCGGTGCGCGCGCCCGCCGCACCCGGCGCCGCGCCGACCCCGGCGGTCACGCTCCCCCGTCGTACGTCGCCGTGGCCGCTGGCCGGCCGGACGGCCGAGCTCGCGGCCCTCACCGGGCTGCTCGGCGACGTGGCCGACGGCCGCGCTCCGGACCTGCCGGCCTTCGCCGCTCTCACCGGGGAGCCCGGCATCGGCAAGAGCCGGCTCGCGGCCGAGCTCGCCGACCACGCGGCGGCGCGTGGGGTGCAGGTGGTCGCCGGCCGCTGCTCGCAGGACGACGGCGCCCCGGCGCTGTGGCCGTGGGCGACGGTGCTCGGCGGCCTCGGCTCCCAGCTGCCGGTCCTCGAGCCCGGCGCCGACGACTCGACGTCCGGCTTCCGGGCGTGGGACACGGTCGTGCGCACCGTCCTCGAGGCGGCGACCCGGCGACCGCTGCTCCTGCTGCTCGACGACCTGCACTGGGCGGACACCTCCAGCCTGCGGGTGCTGCGGCTGCTCGGCGAGGCGAGTGCCAGCGGGGCGGGCGCGCCACGGCTGATGGTGGTGGCGACCTGGCGCGAGCACCCGGCGCCGACCGGGACGCTGGCCGAGGTGGCCGAGGCGCTCGCCCGGCGGCACGCGCTGCGGCTCCAGCTGCGCGGCCTGACCAGCGAGGACTCCGGTCGCGTGGTGTCCGCGGTCGCGGGCGCCGACCCGAGCAGCGACGAGGCGGCCGCCCTGTGCCGGCGTACCGACGGGAACCCCTTCTTCCTCGTGGAGTACGCCCGCCTCGCCGGGGACCGCGGCGACCTCGCGGGGCTGCTGGCCGAGGAGCAGCCGCCGGTCGCCGTGCAGGAGGTGCTCACCCGGCGGATGGAGCGGCTGGACGACGAGACCCGCGAGCTGCTGCGCACGGCCAGCGTCCTCGGGCGTCGGTTCGAGGTCGGCGTGCTGGCCGCGACCGACGGCACCGACGAGGACGACGTGCTCGACCTGCTCGAGCCCGCGGCCGACGCGGGCCTGGTCGCCGAGGACGGCGTGGACCGCTTCCGCTTCACCCACGCGCTGGTGCGCGACGCCGCGCTCGCCACGCTGCCGCGCTCGCGGCGCGCCCGGATCCACGTGCGGGCAGCTCGAGCACTTTCCGGGGAGGCGCTCACCAGCGGCTCCGGGCACGAGGCCGAGGTGGCGCGGCACTGGCTGGAGGGTGGTCCGCGGTACGCCGACCGGGCCTGGCGGGCCTGCCTGGACGCCGCGGCGGCCGCGTCCCGCGTGCACGCCCACGAGGAGGCCGTGGAGCTGCTCCGGCGCGCGGTGGAGGTGCAGGCCGACGACCTCACGGCCGACGACCGGGACCGCTTCGACCTGCTGGTCGCGCTCGCCGACGCCGAACGCCGGGTGGGCGACTGGGTGCGGGTCCGGGAGGTGGCCCACCGGGCCATCCAGCACGCCCGCCGGCTCGACGACCCCGACCTGCTCGAGCAGGCCGGCATCATCACCAGCACCGACGCGCTGTGGCAGTCGACCCAGCACGGCGAGGTCGACCCGGTCGTGACCCAGGCGCTGCGCGACGCCCTCGACCGGCTCCCCCACGGCGACGACCCGCGTCGGTGCCGGGTCATGCTCGCGCTGGCCAGCGAGATCTACTACGGCACCGGCCCGGCCGAGCGCGAGGCGCTGGCCACCGAGGCGGTCGCCATGGCCCGTCGGCTCGACGACCCCGGACTGACGCTGTGGGCCTGCCTCGGCGCCGCCATCGCGGTCTGGCGCTCCGACACCGCAGCGCTGCGCCGCGAGCTCACCAGCGAGGCCGTCGCCATCTCCCGGAGCCGCGGAGACGACCTCTCGCTCGCCACCGCGCTTACGCTGCGCACGGTCGCCGAGGGCGAGCTCGGGCTGGTCGAGGAGATGGAACGCGGCATCGCGGAGACCCGGGCGCAGGCCCGGCGGGTGCGGCACCTGTACGCCGAGATGGTGCTCGACTCGCTGGAGGTGTCGTGGTTGGCCATGCGCGGCGAGCACGAGCGCGCCGACCTGATCGTGCAGCACATGGTGGAGCTGGGCCGCACCACGGTGATCCCGCAGTTCGACGAGGCCGTCTCCGGGGCGTTCCTCGCACAGATGCTGTGGCAGGGGCGCCACGAGGAGATGGTGTCGGTCCTGATGACGCTGGACGGCACGACCTTCCTGCCGATCGCGACCACGATCGTCGCCCTGCTCTGTCGCGCGGGTCGGGTCGAGGAGGCCGAGGAGTACCACCGGACCCACCGGGACGAGGTCGTCCGGGCGATGGAGAGCGACTTCTGGTTCTCGGCGCTCGCGTGGAGCATGGCGGCCGAGTCGGCGCTGCGCCTCGGCGACCGCGAGCTCGGTGCGGCGGCGTACGAACGGCTCGCGGGGCTGGCCGGCCGGCCCTGCTGCGCCGGGTCCGGCAGCACGCTCGGGCCGGTGGACATGTTCCTGGCGATGGCGGCCGCCGCCACCGGCGAGAGCGCGCTGGCCACCCGGCACGCCGACCGCGCCGAGGAGCTGTGCGAGACGTGGCGGGTCCCGCTCGCCGCGCAGTGGCTGCGTGGCGAGCGGGACCGGTTCTCCTTCTAGGCGGACGGGCCTCAGACGGGTTCGGGCGTCCGCTCGTCCTCGGACTCCGCCGTCTCCCTCGAGGCGGGCAGCCCGTCGAGCTCGTCCCACAGGTCAGCCGAGGCCTCGGCCTCGATGGTCGGCAGCAGGCGGTCCAGCCAGCCCGGGAGCCACCAGTTCCAGCGGCCCAGCATGGTCATCGTCGCCGGCACCAGCACCAGCCGGACCACGGTGGCGTCGAGGACGATCGCCACGGCCATGCCGAAGCCGAGCATCTTGACCACCACGTCGGCCTCGGTGGCGAAGCCGAGGAAGACCGCGACCATGATCGCCGCCGCGGACGAGATGACCCGGCCCGTGGACGCCAGGCCGCGCTCGACGCTGCCTCGCGCGTCCCCGGTGGCCTCCCACTCCTCCCGGACCCGGGAGAGCAGGAAGACCTCGTAGTCCATCGAGAGGCCGAACAGGATGGCGAACATCAGGATCGGGATCCAGCTCGACACCGGGACCGCGTGGTCCATGCCGAGCAGCCCGCTCCCCCAGCCCCACTGGAACACGGCGGTCAGCACGCCGTACGCCGCGCTGATCGACAGCAGGTTCATGACCGCCGCCTTGAGCGGCACCACCACCGACCGGAACATCATGGTCAGCAGCAGGACCGACAGGCCGACCACGAATCCGACGACCAGCCAGATCCGCTCGGTCAGCATCACCGCGATGTCGGCGAACAGCGGCGTGGTGCCGGTGATCTCGGCGCCGTCGGGCAGCACCTCGTCGCGCAGGGTGCGGACCAGGTCGCTGGTGCGCTCGTCGCTGGGGCCGTACGCCGGCTGGGCCTCGAAGACGGTGAGGGCGCCGTCCGGCGTGGTCTGCGGCGGCGTCACCCCGACGATCCCGGGCTCGTCGGCGAGGCGCTGGGCCAGCGCCTCCGTCCGGGCCGGGCTCACCGCGGCGTTGTCGACCACGACCGTGAACGGCCCGTTGGCGCCGGCGCCGTACTCCTCGGAGATGAGGTCGTAGGCGCGCCGGATGGTGGTGTCGGTGCTGTTGCTGCCGCCGTCCTGCGGCCAGGTGCGCATCGCCAGGGTGGGCGCGGCCAGCGTGAGCAGCACGATCAGCGCGGCCATCGCAGCGAGGAGCGGGCGGCGGGCGACGCCCGCGGCCCAGCGGGCGGTGAGGGGCACCTTGCGGGTGTCGACCCGACCGCGGCGGACCTTGCGCGGGAGCAGGCGGTGGCCGGCCAGGCCGCACAGGGCGGGCACCAGGGTGATCGCGGCCGCCATCACGGACAGCACGGCGATCGCGGTGGCGAAGCCGAAGCTCGCGTAGACGGACAGGCCGGCGAGGCGCAGGCCCATGAGGGACACCAGCACGGTCGCCGAGGCGAAGACGACCGAGCGTCCCGCCGTGGCCGCGGCCCGGCCGGCGGCCACGCGCTTGTCGTAGCCCTGGGCGAGGAACTCGACGTGCCGGGTGACCAGCAGCAGCGCGTAGTCGATGCCGACGCCGAGACCGACCATGGTGGCGACCATCGGTGCCGAGGTGCTCACGTCCATGGTGCTCGCGAGCAGGGTGACTCCCGCCGAACCCACTGCGAGGCCGGTGAACGCGACCACCAGGGGCAGGCCGGCCGCGACGACGGAACCGAAGGCGAGCACGAGCAGCACCAGGGCCACCACGACTCCAGCCATCTCGCCGGTGCCCTTCATCTCCGAGCCGCCGGTCGCCGGCAGCTCGCCCCCGAGCTCGGTCTGGAGGCCGCTGGCCTCCGTCGGCGCGAGCGCCTTCTCGAGCTGGTCGACGCCGGCGTTGCCCATGATGTCGGGGTCGGTCGTCGGCACGTCGTAGGTGACGGTGAAGAGCGCGGTGTCGCCGTCGTCGGAGAGCCGCGGCTCGCTGACCTGCGCTGCGTGCGGGACCTCCTGCAGGTTCCGGGCCACGTCGCGGAGGTCCGCCGTGGCGAGCTTGGCGCCGTCGCGGTCGTGGACAACGACCTGCGCCGACGAGCCGCCCCCGCCGGGGGCATGGTCGCGGAGCTGGTCGATGCCCGTCTGGGCGCGGGCGCCCGGGACGTCCCAGTCGTCCTGGGGAGTGCCGCCGAAGGCGCCGGCAGCGACGAGGGCTGCGCCGATGAGCAGCAGCCAGGCGGCGATGGTCCGCCAGGGGTGGGCCGCGGCGCCGTTGCCGAGGCGGTAGAGCATGCGTGACACGGTTCTTCTCCCGTCAGAGGTGTGAGACCTGATGACGAAAGGCTCGCGCCGGGCTCTTGGAGGGCTCTTGGTGTCGACTTGGAGGCCTGGGCGCCACGCCTGGCCCATACTTCGGGCCATGAGCGACGTGCGGGAGTCCACCGGTCACGCGGAGCCGGGCGCGCGGCCGTCCGCACGCCGGCCGTGGCCGCGTATCGCGGTCGCCGTGGTCCTGGGGCTGGCCCTCGCCACGCTCGGCTACGCGCTCGGCGTCCGCAGCCCGTGGACGGCCCACCACCCGCACGTCGTGACCGGCACCGCCCAACGGGTGGCCGCGAACGTGCCCACCGGCTACGTCGACACCCCCGACGGCGACAGGATCTCGTTCCGGCTCGACGACGTGGTCTGGCGAGCCGGCGGCAGGACCGGCAGCGGCACGCTGCCGCCGTGCCTCCGGGAGGAGGGACGCAAGGTCGAGGTGCGCGCGGGCCTGCTCGAGGTCTCCCGCCCGTTCGGCTCGGGCTCCTACGTCCGCGTGCTGTCGGTGACCTGCCCGGCGTCGTGACCCCCCGCCGGCGTCGTGCCCCCCGCGGGCGCCGGTGGCCGAAATCCGAGCGCCAGCCAGCGCCACCCGGTGGTCGAGCAGCGAGCGAGTGAGTCGTCGAGACCCGCAGCCGAGTCGGGGCGCCGACCCGGGTCGGTGATCGTGGGCAGCACGGCAGGCCCGATGACCCGGTGGGTGCCGGGTGATCGGGCCCGCGGGTGCTGGGGTGCTCAGTTGGTGTCGAGCCGGATGGTGCCGTGGGGGGTGACCAGGTAGCTGCGGCCGAGGGGGCCGTGCCATTCGTAGGTGCCGTCGGGTCGTCGCCGGTATCGCCATCGGCGGCTGGTCTTCGCGCGATGATGCCGCCGGCAGAGGGGTGCGAGCCGGTCGGGGGCGGTCTGGCCCGGCGGCCCGCCCTCGTCCATCGGGACGTACGGCTCGATGTGGTCGAGGTCCGTATGCCGGGCGTCGACGGCACACCAGGGGAAGACGCAGTGCCCGTCGCGCAGGATGACCAGCTCGGCCATCCACGCTGGCGGGTCGTGCTCGTCCACCGCGCGGGTGGTGGCGAGGTCGATGACCGGCTGGATCGTCACCCGGGAGCGGCCGACCCAGTCCTTGATCAGGTCGATGCTCGCCAGCCCGAGCCGCTCCACCGTGCCGGTCACGGTGCCGCCGTCGCCACGGCCAGGGCCTGCGGTCGTGGTGCAGCCGGTGGCGAGGTCGGCCAGGGAGAGGTGGAGGTAGAGCCGGGTCTTGGGCGGTCGCGGCTTCGCGGGTGCCGCCCCTGGTGCGCTCCGGTCGGTGTCTTTTCCGGTGAGGGTGAGGAGGTCGAGGGTGGCTTGCTGGGCGGCGATCACACCGAGGGCCTTGGCCTTGCGGATCTCGAGGTCGTCCTCATCGCCGAGGGCTTTGAGCTGGGCGGCCTGGTCGCAGACCAGGTCGTGGAAGGCGGTGAGGTCGAGGGTGTCGCCGGCGACGTCGAGGTAGCTGGTGCCGTCGAACTGGCCGGGGTGGTCGTGGCGGAGGGTGACGTGCCAGCCCTGCCGGCCGCGCTTCTCCTTGGCCTCGATGAGGTCGGGGTCGAACTTGGCGATCGCGTGCGCCACGGTCGTCTCGACCGCCTTCCACCCACACGACGCGAGGCGAGGTGCGAGCTGCTCGTCCACGTAGGCCGCGGCGGCCCTGGAGAGCTGGTGGGTGGCCTTCGCGACCTGCCGCGCGCGATTGGGCTCGACCGCCAGGGCCTGCACGAGCCGCCAGATCCGGGGCAGCCGGAACTGCAGGTCGAGGGCGTCGGCGATCAGCGCCATCCCCGCCTGGGCGGAAACCTCCAGGGTCGCGGCGAACGGCTCCGGGGCGAAGGCGGCCAGCGCCGGGGTGCCGTCCCCACCCAGGGTCTCGTCGGTGAGCAGCACGCTGGGTCCGCCCCAGGTCGCGACCCCGGTGTCGGCGGTAGCGGGGTGCAGCACCGCCCAGTGCAGGGCCAGCCGCAGCTTGCCGCGCTCCTCCGCACGAGCGCCCTGCTTGCGGACCTCGAGGAGCTCGAGCACGCCGCCTGCATCGAGGTCATCGACCTCGACCGCATCCCAGTTGGCGTCTGTTTCGAACATGAGTCCATGGTCTCACCGACCACCGACAGTCGACCCCCGGAACGGGCCCGATCCGGGGGTCCTGGGGAAACCCGAAAGTAAAACTTTGGTGCGCGACCGGCCCGGGGTCGCGACCGTGCGTCGGGTGCCTACCGCGAACCGGAAGCCGGGAGACCCTCAGTGGCCGCGGCGTACCTCCCCCGTAGCTGCCGAGACCGCCATCACCCACGACCCGCAGGCCCGGCGCGGGCGTGGCGGCCCTGCCCGCGCTGCGGGGTCACGACGTCGCTCGCTGGCGCTCGCTGCTCGACGACCGCGGCCGCAGACCACAGCAGGCCTGCACACACCCAAAGGACCCTCGACGCGTCCGAGCGCCCGGCCGACACTCGAAGCATGAGCGACCTGTCCGGCGTCATCCGGTCCGAGCGCCTCGCACTCATCGAGTACCTCGAGACGCTCACTCCCGAGCAGTGGGCGGCGCGGTCGCTGTGCACGGCCTGGACGGTGCAGGACGTGGCCGCCCACCTGGCCTGGGCGCCGGTGATGGGAGTCGGCGAGTCGCTGGGCGGGCTGGCGCGGTCCGGCCTGCGGATCAACAAGTTCATCGCAGACAGCGCGGTCCGGGCCGCAACGCGCGGCACCGCCGCGATCCTCGACCAGCTGCGCGCCGACGCGAGGAGCGGGGCGACGCCGATCGGCATGCCACCCATCGCGGCGCTGGGGGACGCGGTCGTCCACCCGCTCGACATCCGGCGCCCACTCGACAGCCACCGGCCGATCCCGGCGGAGGCGTTCGTCCCGACCGCCGACCTCTTCGCCCACACCCGGTGGCCGGCGTCCATCCCGGTGGGCGGCAGCGTCGTACGCCGGATCCGCGGCCTGCGCCTGGTCGCGACCGACGTGGACTGGGCGCACGGCCGCGGCGCGGAGGTCCGTGGCGCCGCAGAAGCCCTGATGCTGGTGCTCGCCGGCCGACCGGTCCACCCCGGCGAGCTCACCGGCCCGGGCGCCGCCGTGCTCCACACCCGCCTCTGACCAGGAGTGTCCCATTCGCCCGGATCGCGGCAGACACGGACGTTGCTCCGACACCGAGGCGCTCCGACTAAGGGTGGAATCGGACCCGGAACCGGGAACCGACCTCGGCCTGCAGGCGATCAGCGAGTTGGAGCCCCCGAGGATTGAGAAGTGCCTGCGACTGGCCTCGCTCGCGGGCTGCGTCCATGTCGCGCACCCATGCCAGCAGGTCAGCGATCAGCGAGTCACTCAGACCCAGCGCTTGTCGCAGCCAGGGCGGATCGTCCGGGAGCAGGCCCTCATCGCCCCACAACGGTCCAGCGCCTTCGTCCCACATGATCCGAAGCCGGGTGCCCTCGATGGTGAAGTCCTCCTCCGCGTCGACGTCGCCATCGACTGAGCCGTCCGGGCGGAAGGCCGTCCAGTAGGCACCGTTCGGATGGTCGCCGAAGTACGGTGGCGGCGAGTCATCCCTGCGGGGCTCCATGGCCGCCATTCCAGCAGACGAGTGCCTCAAGCCGCTCGCTCATGGGGGTGCGAATCGTGGCAAGAGCGGACAGTCCACACAACCGTGACGGGCCACGGATCAGGTCAGCGTGGCGCAGTGGTCGGGCACATAGGTCGTCTGCTCCCGCGGCGGCCTCTCGTAGCCCTTCGGCTTCGGACGTGGCGGAAGCTCGAGGACCGGGGTCGCGACGTCGGTGTAGGGGATCGTCGAGAGCAGGTGCGCCATCATGTTCAGCCTGGCGCGCTTCTTGACGTCGCTCTCCACGATGTACCACGGCGCCTCGGGGATGTCGGTGTGCACCATCATCTCGTCCTTGGCGCGCGAGTAGTCCTCCCAGCGCGTGATGGACTCGAGGTCCATCGTGGAGAGCTTCCACTGTCGCATCGGGTCCTCGAGGCGGGACTTGAAGCGCTTCTGCTGCTCCCGGTCGCTCACCGAGAACCAGTACTTCCGCAGCAGGATGCCGTCCTCCACGAGCAGCCGCTCGAAGATCGGGCACTGGTGCAGGAAACGGCGGTACTCCGCCGGCGTGCAGAAGCCCATCACCCACTCGACCCCGGCGCGGTTGTACCAGGACCTGTCCAGCAGCACGATCTCACCGGCACTCGGCAGGTGCTCGATGTAGCGCTGGAAGTACCACTGTCCCTTCTCGCGCTCGGTCGGCGCGGGCAGCGCGACGATCCGGGCCACCCGCGGGCTGAGGTACTGCGTGATCCGGGTGATCGTGCCGCCCTTGCCGGCGGCGTCGCGGCCCTCGAAGATGACGACGACGCGCTGCTTCTCCGCGCGCACCCACTCCTGGACCTTGACCAGCTCGGCCTGCAGTCTGACCAGCTCGGCCTCGTAGACCTTGTCCGGGATCGGCTCGTCGGGCCCGGAGCCGTGCGCATGCTTGGCCATGCCCCACCCTAACGGCGCCGCGCGACCCGCGGGACGGTCTCACAGCCGCGCGACGAAGCGTCGCCCGCGGATCGCCTCCTCGACCAGGCCCGCCGCGCGGCGCACGCCGAGCAGCCGCGCCTCCTCGGCCTGCCAGGTCTGCACGGCCGCCTCGACCACGTCGAGCTGCGCCACGTCGCGCAGCGCGGCCCGGGCCTCGGAGAGCCCCCGGCGCACCGCCGCCTGCTGCGCCTCCACGTGCACCACCGCGAACCGCGCGAGCACGACCGGGTGCCGGCGCAGCGCCGGGTAGGAGCGGTACTCCGGCGGGCAGATGTCGAGCAGCCAGTTCTGGGCGGTCCGCTCCCAGTCGGGGGCGTCGGGCGGCCGGACCGGGGCCGGCCAGCCGGGCGGGGCGACGTACGTGGGCACCGTACGAGCATACCTCGCGATCGAACACCTGTTCGACCTATGAGCGCCTCGTCCGGATCAGGCGGACGCGTGCCCGTGCAGGTACGCCTCGACCAGGCCGCCCAGGCTCGGCAGGTGGTAGCCGCCCTCCTGCACCACGACCGTCGGCAGCCCGAGCCCACCGAGCGCCGCACCCGCGCCGCGGTAGCCGTCGGCGGTCACCAGCAGCGGGCTCTCCGGGTCGTCGGCGGCGGCGTCGACGCCGAGCGAGACCACGAGCGCCCTGGCGCCGGACGCCGCGACCCAGCCGGCCAGCCCGGCGACGGCCTCCAGCCAACGGTCGTCGCCGGTGCCCTCGGGCAGCGGGAGGTTGCGGTTCGCGCCGGCCCCCTCCCCCGCGCCGGTCTCGTGCGCGTGCCCGAACAGGTGGGGGAACCACCCCGCTCCCGGATCCACGTGCACCGACCCGTAGAGCACGTCGGACCGGGTCCAGAAGATCGCCTGCGTCCCGTTGCCGTGGTGGGCGTCGACGTCGACCACGGCGACCCGGTCGTGGCCGACCCGGCGCAGCGCCTCGGCCGCGACCGCCGCGTTGTTGAGGTAGCACGAGCCGCCGTACGCCGCGGGCGTCGCGTGGTGGCCCGGCGGTCGACAGAGTGCGTACGCCGTGCGCTCCCCCGCCGCGACCAGGTCGACGGCGGTGAGGGCGCAGTCGACGGCGGCCCGCGCGGCCGGCCAGGTGCCCGGCCCGACCAGGGTCATCGTGTCGTAGCACCACTGCCCGGCCTGCGCGTGCAGCGCGACCGGCGCGGTGGGCGCCATGCCGGCGAGCAGCCCGGCCGTGGGGAAGAAGTAGGGCACCACCCGCTCCTGGCCGACGAGCTCGGCGTAGGGGCCCGTCGACCAGGCGTCCGCTGCGCCGGAGAGCCACGCCAGCAGCCCGGCGTCGTGCACGGTCCCGAGCACCTCGCCCCCGTGGCCGGTGGCCTCGTGGAGCGGGTGACCGTCGAGCGCCGCGAGGATCGCGTCGACCCGCTCCGCCGTCTCGACCGCGGGGGTGGCAGCGCCCACCCAGATCTCGTGCCGGGGGTCGTGGAGGCGGGTGTCCGCGGACCAGACCACGGGGACCCGCGCGGGAGCGGAAGTCACCGGGCCAGCATCGCACCGCGGCGGGCCTGCCTCGGGCAGGATGGGCCCATGCCGCGCGCCCGTGACCTCGGCCTCCGGACCGGGGGCCTGCCGACCGGCCCGACGAACTCCGTGCTCGACGTGGCCGGCGTCGGCGTGGGCCACGCGACCGTGCACCGCGACGAGCCCGCACCCCCGCAGGGCCGCGGCGTCGCGCGCACCGGGGTCACCTGCGTGGTGCTGGCCGAGGACGCCTACCACCGCCCGGTCCCGGCCGGCGGCGCCGTCCTCAACGGGGCCGGGGAGTGCACGGGCTTCCTGACCGCTGCCGAGTGGGGCTCGGCCGAGACGCCGGTCTACCTGACCTCGACGATGCAGCTCGGACGGGTCTACGACGCGGCGTGCGAGATCGCCCTCGAGCAGCACGCCGAGGTCGCCGACGACGTGGTGATCCCGATCGTCGGGGAGTGCGACGACTCCCACCTCAACGACTGCCGCCGTATGCAGGTCATCGCCGACGACGTCCGCGCCGCGCGGGCGGCCGCGCTGGCGAGCCGGGGCACCGGCGTACCGCCGGAGGAGGGTGCGGTCGGTGCCGGCACCGGCATGTCCTGCTTCGGCTTCAAGGGCGGCATCGGCACCGCGTCCCGGGTGACGCCACAGGGACACACCGTCGGCGTCCTGCTGCTCACCAACTTCGGCACCCGCGACCAGGTCGTCGTGGCCGGGGTGCCCGTCGGCCGGCTGCTGCCGCCGGCGACCGCCCCCGGCCCTGACTCACCCGCCGGCTCCTGCCTTGGCCTGGTCGTCACCGACGCCCCCGTCGACGGCGCCTCCTGCGCGCGCCTGGCCCGGCGCATCGGGCTCGGACTGGCCCGCACCGGCTCGGTCGCCCACCACGGCAGCGGCGAGATCTTCCTGGGCTTCGGCACCGGCCTGCGCCTGGACCGCGACGGCACCCCCGACCGCATCGCTCTCGCCGGACGCGCCCTCGACCCGCTCTTCGCGGCCGTGGTGGAGGCGGCCGAGGAGGCCGTCCTCAACTCGATGCTCACCGCACCGACCACGACGGGTCGCGACGGCAACACGAGCGAGTCCCTGCACTCTTCGGAAGTCCTCGCGCTGCTGGACGACGTACGCGCATGACCGGCACCCAGCGCGAGGTCCGGATCCCCGTCGGCAACGGGGTCGAGCTGGCCGCCACGCTGTTCCTCCCCGACCCTTCCACCGGACCGCAGCCGTGCCTGCTCGAGGCCCTGCCCTACCGCAAGGACGACCTGACGTCGTCGTACGCCACCGGCTACGAGGTGCTGCGCGACCGGTTCGGGTACGCCGTGTGCCGCGTGGACGTGCGCGGCACCGGCTCGTCGTCGGGAGACGCGACGGACGAGTACCCGCCCGAGGAGCAGCGCGACCTCGTCGAGGTGATCGCCTGGCTGGCGGCGCAGGAGTGGTGCGACGGAGGGGTCGGCATGTTCGGCACGTCGTACTCCGGCTTCAACTCGCTGCAGCTGGCGTGCGAGCGGCCACCGGCCCTGAAGGCGGTGTGCGCGATCTACTCCAGCGACGACCGCTGGACCGACGACGTGCACTGGCGTGGTGGCGCGCTGCGGCTGGTCGACCTCGTGGACTACTGCCACTACATGACGCCGATGTGCGTGCTGCCGCCGGTGCCGGCCGTGTGGGGGGAGACCTGGCGAGCGGAGTGGGAGCGACGGCTCGCGACCAACGAGCCGTGGGTGCTGACCTGGCTGCGCGAGGACGCGCACGGAGACTACTGGCGCGGCGGGTCGGTGCGGCTGGGCGCCGACGGCTCGGGCTACGAGCGGATCGGCTGCCCGACGATGCTGGTGGCGGGCTGGGCCGACGGCTACCGCAACAACTCCTTCCGCACGGTCGCGGCGCTCGCCGAGCAGGGCGTCCCGCACCGGCTGCTCGCCGGCCCGTGGGCGCACGCCGACCCGACCCACGCGATGCCGGGCCCGCGGATCGACCTCGACACCGAGATGGCCGGCTGGTTCGACCAGTGGCTGCGTGAGCCCGCTGCCTTCGACTCCCACTGCGACGTCTTCGTGCGGTCCTCCACCCGGCCCGAGCCCGACCTCGACCTGCACGAGGGGCACTGGCTGCGGCTGCCGTCGGTGCCGCCGACCCGACCGCACCGGGTGCCGCTCGACGGCCCACGGACGCTGCCGGTCCTGCCCGACGTCGGCACCGCCGCCTGGATCGACTGCGCCGGCCACCTGCCGTGGGGGCTCTCGACCGACCAGCGCACCGACGACGTCCGCTCCCTGACGTGGGACACCGACCCGCCCGACGGCGTCGTCCTCGGCCAACCGCGCGTGCGGGTCCGGGTCAGCGCCGACGCGCCCGCGGCGTCGCTGTCGGTCAAGCTCTGCGACGTCTTTCCCGACGGGACCTCGGCGCTGGTGGCGCGGGGGACGCTCGACCTCGCGTTCCGCGACGGCGTGCACGGGACTCCCGCTCCACTGGTGCCGGGCGAGGAGTACGACGTCGTCCTCGACCTCGACGCCTGCGCCTACACCTGGTCCCCCGGCAACCGGCTGCGGGTCAGCGTGGCGGGCTCCGACTGGCCGAACACCGTCGCTCCCCCGGCTCCCGTGACGCTGACCGTCCACGGCGGCTCGCTGGAGCTGCCGCTGCTCGTCGGCGACCATCCGGCGCCCGCGTTCACCCCCGGGGCCGAGCACTCCTCGGAGAGCGCGGACGACGTCACCTGGGAGATCCGCGACGACGTGCTGCGCCGCACCACCAGCGCACGGACCCGCGTGGTGTCGGAGTACGACACGCCGTACGACGGCCGCGCACGCGAGGACTACTTCGGCGAGGTCGTGGTCGACCGGCGCTCCTTCGCGCAGGGCGCCCACGCCCAGACCACGTTCGAGCTCACCTGGCCGGGCAGCACCGTGCACGTGCGCTCGGTGATGGACGTGGCGGTCACCGGTGACGGGCTCGACGTCGTCATCGAGACCTGGGCGCGGCTCGACGGCGAGCCGGTCTCGCACCGCACCTGGCGCGAGCACGTCCCCGCTCGGCGGTGGATCCGGGCTCAGCCCTCGTAGGGCACCTCGACCGCCCAGAACTCCCCGTCCTGGTTGGCGGCGTCGTAGAGCGCGTCCGCGACCCGGTCGGGGGTGAATGCGCCCTCGCGGGACAGGGTGCCGCGGACGGTGACGGTGACCGCGCGGATGCCGTCGGGCTCGAGCGTGGTGTCGAGGCTGCGCACCAGGTTGCGGACCCCGGCCTTCTGCACGCCCAGCGACGCGGCCCGGTTCCACGGCTTGTCGGCGGCCATGCTGCCGGTGACCGTCACCCGGCCGCCCGCCTGCAGGAACGGGCGCGCGGCCTGCACCGAGGTCAGCAGCGCGCCGACGCCGAGGGCGACGTCCTCGAGCAGCTCGGCCACGGTGAGGTGCAGCGGGTCCTTCTCACGGAAGGCGCTCGGGTTGAAGTGGAGCACGTCGATCCGGCCGAAGTGCTCGCCCAGCCGCGTCACCGCGGCGGTGCACGCCTCGACGTCGGTGATGTCGGCGACCACGACCTCGACCTCCACGCCGCCGTCGCGCAGCATGCCCGCCAGCTCTTCGAGCTGCGCCTCGTCGATGCCGAGCAGCCCGACGTCGTGCCCCTCGCGGGCGAAGCGGCGCGCCACCGACCCGCTGACACCGGGACCGGCTCCGACCACGACGACCACGGGGCTGCTCATGTCGCCACCCTAGATCCCCCGCAGATCGCCTGCGCCGGAACGACCGCGCGCTTACGATACGGCTGCTCACCGGGCCGGGGCCCGGCCGCGCGTCCGAAGGGGGTCCTGTGCCGGGTCCACCTCCCCACCCACGTCAGGTCGACGGCTACGTCGCAGCGCGGGCCCTGGGCCTGCTGCCCCGGGTGCCCGAGACCCCGCCGTCACCGCTCCCGCGCACGGCGCGGCGGGCCTTCGTCACCTGGCTGGCGACGATCCCCGTGGGTGCCGTCGCGTGGCTCCTGCTCGCGTCCCTGGTCGTCGGACCGATCGACCGGTGGCAGCCGGTCGCCGGACCGGCCCTGCTCGTGGTCGGCGCCGTGGTGGTGTTCGTGCTGCTCGTCCTGCGACCACGGGCGCGCGTGGCCGACATCTTCCTGGACGAGCTGGCCGCCGGCCACACCACGTTGCCACTGACCGTCGGGGCCTTGTGGGGAGTCAACACCCGTCGCCGGGGCGTCAACTACGCGGAGCCGTGGGACTTCCGCGGCGTCTGGGTGCTCGACGGCAGGGGCGGGGTGCGCTCGGCGCCGGACCGCGGCGTCGACCCACCGGGCCTGTACCCCTCACCCGAGCGGACGGGCCAGCTCCAGGTCTGGACCGGGAGGGTGTGGACTCGCAAGTTCCGGACGCCGGCCCGCCCCTTCACCACCCGATCGGGTCCGCGCTAGGCGACGGAGTCCGCGTGCACCGGCAGTCCGACGTACGCCCGCGAGACCAGCCGGACGAACCGCTCGACCGCGTCCTCGGCCGGGGCGAGCGGGCCGGGCGCGAAGTGCGGGGACGCCAGCCCACGCTGGACGGACTCGCACGCCGCCCAGTCCTGCCGGTTGGTGATGTCCCAGAACTCCACGGCGTACGCCGGGTCGGGCAGCGTGCCGTCGGCCGACGGCAGCAGGAACCACGAGCACTCGATCCAGGTGCGGTCAGGGGCGAGCGGGACCAGCCGGTGGGCCATCACGTAGTCGGGGTGGGCGGAGACCAGCAGGTTGGGCAGCAGGTGGAGGTACTCCACGGTGGTCGGCGAGACACCCGGGATCGGGTTGCCGTCCGACTCCCCCGTCAGCGACATCGTGGCCATGCCGTCGCGGAGCACCATCGAGCCGCCCACCCACGCGCCGGGCAGGTCGTAGTTGTCGCCCGACGTGGGCGGCGTGACCTGGCACAGCTCGGGATGGATCAGCGGGCAGTGGTAGCACTCGTGGTAGTTCTCCGCGACGATCTTCCAGTTCGCGGCGATCTCGTAGGTGTGCCGGTCGGCCAGCCGCAGGTCCCCGGCCCGGTAGGGCTCGACGACACCGGCGAGCTCACCGAGGTGCTCGGCGAAGGGGACCACGTCGGGATGGCCGAGCGGGTGCAGCGCGTGCCCGAAGACCCAGCCGCACCAGGTCTCCACCGGCAGCTCGACCAGCGAGTACGCCGACGGCTCGAAGCCCGGCTCGTCCCGGTAGCCGGGCGCCGCCACCAGGTCGCCGGCCAGGTCGTAGGACCACGCGTGGTACGGGCAGACCATCGAGTGGCGCCCCGACGCGTCGCCGTCGGGCAGCAGCTCGTGGGCCCGGTGGCGGCAGGTGTTGGCGAACATCCGCAGGCGGTCGCCGTCCAGGGTCAGCAGCGCCGACACGTCACCGACCATCACCGCCCGCTGGGTCGCGGGCCTGCCCTCGAGGTACGCGGGGAGCAGCTCGTCGAGTCGTCCGAGGCAGGTCCAGGTGCCGGCGAAGAGGTGGCGTCGCTCGAAGGCGAGCACCTCGGAGGAGGTGTACGCCGCCGCCGGCAGCATCGACGGGACCGCGCCACCGCGCGCGCGGACCTCGTCCTGCAGGCGGGCCAGGTCTCCGGTCATCGCGTCCTCCTCACGCCGGGTCACACCAGCCAGTGTGCCGCGTGGTCGGGGTCGGTGAGCGCCGGCCGGTCCAGCGCGAAGGTCGGCGACACGGTGTCGCGCTCCCGCGTCGCCAGGTCGGCGAGCAGCCGCCCGAAGGTCGGCGAGAACTTGAACCCGTGCGCGGCCCCCAGGCCCACGACGACCGCAGGGTGCCCGGGCACCCGGTCGAGCACGAAGTCCCGGTCGGGCGTGAGGGTGTACTGGCAGCGCAGCGAGCGAACCGGCCGCCCTGCGCCGGGCAGGATCCGGTGCACATGGTCGGACAGGAGCCTCAGCATCTCCTCGTCGACCTCGGCGCCGCGGGCGTCCGGGTCCACCGGTGGTCCGCCGCAGTCCTGGGCCGCCTTGACCGTCGGCTCGCCGTAGCAGGGGAAGCCGTAGAACGACGGCTCGTCCATCCAGATCCACAGCGGCAGCCGCCCGGGGTCGAACAGCACCGGCCGCTGCGGGGCGAAGTAGGTCGCCTGCTCGAGCGTCACCGTCAGCGGCACCCGGTGCCCGAGCCCGGCGAGCACCCGGTTGGTCCAGGCATCGGCGCAGACCACGACGCTCCGGCACCGGTACGCCGCCCCGCCCGCGGTCACCTCGATGCCGGCGGGTCCGAGGTCGCGGACCTCCTCGACCGGGGACCGGTCGCGCAGCACGGCGCCCTGCCGGACCGCCAGCTGCTGCATCACCCGCGTGCCCCGGCCGGCCGGCACGATTGCCGACCGCTCCTGGAAGAGCCCGACCGTCCCGTCGGGCAGCGAGAACTGCGGCCAGCGCTCGGCGACACCGGCGACGTCGAGCAGCTCGAAGCCGACACCGGCGGCGGTCAGGCTGTCGACGTAGTCGGCCATCGGGATCGCGGGTTCGGGCGGGAAGAGGTCGAGGCCGCCGACGACGGTGACCAGCCGCTCGCCGCTGTCGCGCTCGAGCCGCGCCCAGTCGTCGTACGCCTCGTGCGTGAGCCGGACGTATTCCTCGGTGTGGTAGCTGTGCCGCAGGATCCGGCTCGTGTCGTGGCTCGCCCCGCGGTCGTGCCCGAGCTCGAAGCGCTCCAGCCCGAGGACGCTGTGCCCGCGGCGCGCGAGCTGGTGGGCGGTCGCGCTGCCCAGCGCGCCGAGACCGACGACGACGCGGTCGAAGGTCTCAGCCATCGTGGTGCCCCGGATCCAGGCGGGGCAGCAGCCAGCGCCGGATGTCGGCGCTGTCGTCCTCCATCGGCGCGAACCAGCCGTGGGTGTAGGCACGCGAGGACATGCCGCGCTGCACCGACTCGCAGATCGCCCAGTCCTGCCGGTTCACCAGGTCCCACAGGTCCGCGGCGTCGGACGGGTCGAACGCCGGGTCCTCGACGGCCTCGCGCGCGAAGAGCAGGTGGCAGTCGATGCGCGTGCGTGCCACGTCCTGAGGGAGCAGCACGAAGGCCGCGACGTGGTCGGCCGAGCAGGAGAGCATCAGGTTCGGGTGGACCAGCTCGCCCTTGTGGCGGGTGCGCTCGGCCTCGGAGAGCCCGGGCAGCGGCGCCCGGCTCGTGGTGCCGGTCGTCGTGAACGTCCAGGCGCCCTCGCGGTGCGGGATGCCGTCGTCCCACTCCAGTCCGGCGCCGCCGCCACCGAACGCCGGCACCAGCCGGGTGAGCTCGGGGTGCACCGGCCCGCAGTGGTAGCACTCGTTGTAGTTCTCGGCGACGACCTTGTAGTTGGCGGCCACCTCGTAGGTCAGCGTCAGCCCGGTCACGAGGTCGCCCATCGCGTAGTTGCGCAGAGTGGCCGACGCCTTGCCCAGCACGTCCCCGACCGGCCCGGCCGCGGCCGGGGTGAGGTGCACCAGCACGAAGCCCTCCCACTCCTCGACGCCCACCGGGTGCAGCGAGAAGTCCGCCGGGTCGACGTCGTCGGCGTGCGGCGAGCGGAGCAGCTCGCCGGCCAGCGAGTAGGTCCAGGAGTGGTAGGGGCAGCGCAGCGCGCCGACCGCCGCGCAGGCGGGTGGCGCACCGGGCTGGGTCGGGACCAGCTGCGACCCGCGGTGTCGGCAGACGTTGTACGCCGCGTGCAGGGCGCCGCCCTCGTCGCGGGTGACCAGAACCGACTCCCCAGCCACGTCGACGACCGCCACCCGGCCGCCCTCGACCAGCCCGAGGTCACCGGTGCGCCCGACGCAGAACCACTCGCCGTGGAGCACCCGGTCCCGCTCGCGCAGCCAGGCCGCCGGGTCGACGTACATCTCCCGTGGCAGGGCGGCCTGCAGCGCGCTCACGCCAGGCTCCGGCTCTCCGGGGCGGTCCGCGGCCCGGTGGACGCGCGGAGCCGGGCGAGGTGGCAGGCGACGTGGTGCCCGGCCGGGTCGGCGGGGAGGATCTCCAACGGCTGCTCGCGGCAGCTGTCCTCGACGCCTTCGGCGGCGGCCGTCCCGTCCTGCAGCGCGGGACAGCGCGGGTGGAACCGGCAGCCCCCCGGGATCCGGGTCGGGTCGGGGATCTCGCCGGTGAGCACCACCGGGCGAAGCTCCTCCATCTCCGGGACCACCGAGAGCAGCGCCTGCGTGTAGGGGTGCTGCGGCGCCTGCAGGACCTCCTCGGTCGGGCCGGACTCGACGATCCGGCCGAGGTACATCACCGCGATCCGGTCGGCGATGTTCCACGCCAGGCCGAGGTCGTGGGTGACCACGAGCACGCCCAGCCCGAGCTCCTCGCGCAGCCGGAGCAGCAGCGCGAGGATCTCACCGCGGATCGAGGCGTCCAGGCTCGAGACCGGCTCGTCGGCCACCAGCAGCTCCGGCCCGACGGCCAGGGCGCCCGCGATCAGGACCCGCTGCCGCTGCCCGCCGGAGAGCTCGTGCGGGTAGCGCAGGAACAGCGCCTCGGGGGGTCGCAGCCCGGCCGAGGCCATCGCCGCCGCCACGAGCTCGGCCTCGGTGTGCCCTTCCGGGTCGCTCGCAACGATCCCGTGCAGGCGCAGACCCTCCGCGACCGACTCGTAGACCGTCTGGCGTGGGTTGAGCGCGCCGGCAGGGTCCTGCAGCACCATCTGCACCCGGCGGCGCAGCCCGCGCAGCCTCCGGGTGGAGTACGTCAGCGGCTCACCGTCGAGGACGACCTGCCCGGAGGCCGGGCGCTCGAGGCCGAGCAGGGTGCGGGCCACCGTGGTCTTGCCCGAGCCGGACTCCCCCACCAGGGCGACGACCTCGCCGGCGCCGACCCGCAGGTCCACGCCGTCGAGGGCCCGGGCGACGTTGCCGCCGCGGGTGACGAACTCGACGTTGACCCCCCGGGCCTCCAGCAGCGGACCTGTCATGACGCCTCCTCCACCCGGATGCACGCCGCCGACCTGTCGTCGCCGAACGACCGCAGCGCGGGCACGGCCCGGGTGCAGTCCTCGATGACCCGCGGGCACCGGGGTGCGAACGCGCAGCCGGGCGGCAGCTCCGCGGGGTCGGGGGGATCCCCCGGGAGGCCGGAGGGCGCGAACCGCGCCGCGGGATCGCCCACACGGGGGAACGCCGCGGACAGCGCGCCGGCGTACGGGTGCAGGGCCTCGCTGAAGACCAGCTTGGAAGGACCGGTCTCGACCACGCGGCCCCCGTACATCACCACGATCCGGTCGCACAGGTCGGCGAGGACCGACAGGTCGTGGCTGATCATGAGCATGCCGACCCCGAGCTCGTGCACCAGCGCCGAGAGCACGCCCAGCACCTGCGCCTGGACCATCACGTCGAGGGCGGTGGTCGGCTCGTCGGCGACGATCAGCCGGGGCCGGCAGGCCAGCGCCATGGCGATCATGACCCGCTGGCGCTGCCCCCCGGACAGCTGGTGAGGGTAGGCCCGGGCACGGGCAGCCGGCAGGCCGACCTGCTCGAGCAGCTCGCCGACCCGTGCCTTCACCTGCTTGTCGGGGACGTCGGGGGTGTGTACCTGGATCGGCTCGGCGATCTGGTCCCCGACCCGGCGGACCGGGTTGAGCGAGTGCAGCGCCCCTTGGAAGACCATGGACGCGCCCGCCCAGCGCAGGGCTCTCAGGTCGCCCCAGCCCATGGTGAGCACGTCCCGGCCCTCGAAGAGCACCTCGCCGGTGACCTTCGCGCTCTGCGGTTGCAGCCGCAGGATCGTGCTGGCCAGGGTCGACTTGCCGCAGCCCGACTCCCCCGCGATGCCGACGATCTCGCCGCTCGCCAGCTCGAGGTCGACGTCGCGGACGGCGGGGACGTCACCGGTCTCGGTGCGGTAGGTGACCGAGACCTCGCGCATGCTGAGCAGGCCGTTCACATGCCGCCTCCGCCGGCTCCGCCGGCGATCTGCATCGCCCGGCCTCCGCGCAGCCGCGGGTTGAAGACTTCTTCGAGCGCCTGGCCGATGAGCGTGAACGAGAGGACGACGAGCACCACGCAGATCCCGGGGGGCACGATGAACCACCAGGCGCCGGTGGTGATCGCGCCGACCGCGAAGGCGTCGTCCAGCATCGACCCCCACGACACCCGGGTGGGGTCGCCGAGCCCGAGGAAGCTCAGCGTGGTCTCGGTCAGGATCGCGATCGCCACCGTGAGCGTGGTGTTCGCGAAGACCATCGGCATCACGTTGGGCAGCACGTGCCGGCTCATCTGGTGCCAGCGTCCGGCGCCCAGGACGCGGGCCCGCTCGATGTAGGGCCGCTCCTTGATCGACAGCGTCTGGGCCCGGATCAGCAGGGCCGTGCTGGGCCAGGAGGTGATCCCGATGACGAACACGATGTTGGACAACGAAGCGCCCAACACCGTTGCCAGCACGATCGCCAGCGGCAGGAACGGGATCGCCAGGAACCACTCGGTGACCCGGAACAGGGCGGACCCGACGAAGCCGCCGAAGTAGCCCGACGTCAGCCCGACCAGCGTCCCGATCACCATCGAGATCAGGGTCGCGGCCAGCCCGACGAGGAGCGAGATCCGCGCGCCCCACAGCAGCAGGGTCAGCACCGAGCGGCCCTGGTCGTCGGTGCCGAGCCAGTACTCCGAGGACGGTGGCTCCAGCACACCGCCGGTCGCCTTGGTCACCTGGAGGCCCTCGGACGAGGCCAGCAGCGGCGCGGCCAGGGCGAGCGCGACGAAGACCACCAGGATCACCAGCCCGGCCAGCCCGGAGCGGTTGCGGCAGAAGAGACGCCAGCCGCGCGCGAAGGAGGCCCGTCGCCGCCGGCGGGCCACCTGGCGGGCCGACAGGACCGGGCCTGCGGTGGTGCCGTCTGCCGCCGTCATGTGCGCACCCGCGGGTCGAGGACCCCGTAGAGCAGGTTCGCGGCCAGGTTGGCCAGGATGACGCCGGCCGACACGACCAGGAAGACGCCCTGCAGCAGCCAGAGGTCGGGGACCTCGAGCGCGTCGACGCCGAGGAGGCCGAGGCCTGGGATGGAGAAGACGGTCTCGATGGTGATCGCCCCGGCCACGATGTAGCCCATGCTGATGGCGATGACGGTCGTCGTGGGCAGCAGCGCGTTGGGGACGGCGTGCCGGTTGCGGACCACGATGTCGCGCAGCCCCTTGGCCCGGGCGGTGGTGAGGTAGTCCTCGCCCAGCTCGTCGAGCATCGAGCTGCGCATGATCAGCGAGTAGTCTGCGAGGTAGGCCAGGGTCAGCGTGATCACGGGCAGCGTGAGGTGCCAGGCAGTGTCGAGCACCCCCGACAGGCTCGAGGGGTCGGCGTCGACCGAGTGCAGCCCGCCGGTCGGGAAGATGCCCGGGATGGGGCCCCACCCGACCGCGAAGACCGCGATGAGCAGCAGTCCCAGCCACCACTCGGGCATCGAGTAGAGCGTCAGGGAGGTGCCGGTGGAGGCCCGGTCGAACATGCTGCCGCGCTTCCACGCGCCCCGGATGCCCAGCCAGACGCCGATCAGGGTGGCCAGGATCGTGGAGGTGCCGACCAGCAGGATGGTCGGCCACATCCGGTCGACGATCAGCTCCGAGACAGGAGCCCGGTACTTCAGCGAGATGCCCAGCTGACCGTGCGCCAGGTTGGTCAGGTAGGTCAGGAACTGCTGGGGCAGCGACTCGTCCAGCCCGTAGGTCCGGTTGAACTCCGCGATCTGCTCCTGGTTCGTGAACCGTCCGCGGCCCAAGGTGCGTGCAGGGTCGCCCGGGATCACGCGGAAGAGGAAGAAGTTGAGCACCAGCATGAAGCAGAGGCTCCCGATCGCGCCGAGGACCTTCGTGAGGACGTACCTGCCGTACCCGTGGTGCCTCGCGCGCGGCCTCGGGAGGACGCTGCTCTCGGTCGCGGTGGCGAGGCTCATTCGCGCTCGCCGACCGTCGCGCGGCGTCGAACGAGCACGACGGCACCGGCCACGGCAAGGACGACCACAGCTCCGCCGGTCACCGCCCAGAACATCGTGTTGGAGCTGCTGCTCTCGGCCGGCGCCGTCGCCCCGATGGCACTCGTCACCCCGTCGCAGTCACCGGCCTGATCCGCCGGGCGCATCGACGTGTAGTTGTGCCCGCCGTACTGGATCAGCCAGACGCCGCCCGGGTCGGGCTGCGGCTGGAAGCACGCGAACCGGTCGCTGCGAACCGCCTCGCCGGTCTGGGGGTAGACGGTGACCAGGTACGGCGACTCCTCGAAGACCATCTCCTGCATCTTCTGCACCAGGGCCACACGCTTGTCGTGGTCCGTCTCCACGTGCTGCTTCTCGTACATCCGGTCGTACTTCTTGTCGCAGTACCACGAGTCGGAGTTGCCGCCGCGCGCGCCGCAGGTGAAGTAGCTGAGCACGCCGTCGGGATCGGCCTCGACGTACCAGCCCCACTCGAAGGCGTCGTAGTTGCCGTCGAGGATCACCTCGGTGAGCCGGCCGGAGGTGTACGGGACCACCTCGGCCTTGATGCCGAGCTCGTCGAGCCACTCCTTGAAGTAGTCCATGGTGTTGAGCGAGGTGTCCGACGTCGCGTCGCTGCGAGCCGCGAGGCGCAAGGTGCCGATCGGGCTGCCGTCGGGCATCGTCCGCAGCCCGTCGGAGCCCTTCTTGTAGCCGGCCTCGTCGAGCAGTTGGGCGGCCTCGTCCAGGTCGAAGGTGAACTCCTGGTCCGCGCTCGGCTCCCACCGCCACCCGGAGTACGACGGCGGAATGATCGTCTGACCGGGCTCCGCGGCGCCCTGGAACACCTTGTCCGCGATCAGCTGGTTGTCCAGCGCGTAGCCGAGCGCGTGCCGGAACTTCGGGTCCTTCAGGACCGGGTTGCCGTCCCCCTTCGGCTGGCCGGTCTCGGGGTCGACGGCGCCGGTGTTGAACGCGATCTCGTCGAAGTAGACCCCGTTGCCGAAGTGCGCCGTGATCCCCGGCTCCCCCTGGAGCGACTTGACCTGCAGGGGGGAGATGTCCTCGGCGAAGTCGATCTCCCCCTTCTTCAGCGCCTGGACCATCGGGTCCGCACTCTTGTAGACCCGCATCACGACCTCGTCGATGTGGGGTTTCGGGCCCCAGTAGTAGGGGTTCCTCTCGAAGCGGTACGTCGAGCCACCCGCCGTGCCCTCGACGAGCGTGAACGGTCCCGAGCCGACCACGGGCTGGCCGTTCTCCGGCTCCGCCGCGTAGCTCTTGAGGTCGTCGACCTTGACGTCCTTCCAGATGTGCTCGGGCACGATCGGGATGGGGAGCAGCGGGAGCGAGGCGATCGGCTGGCTCAGCTTGAGCACGACGTGGGTGTCGTCCGGCGCGGTCGCCGAGGTCGCGCCCTTGAGGTAGGGGCCGTAGGCGATGGCCCAGGGACCACCGTCGTCGATGATCCGGCTCAACGTGAACGCGACGTCCTTCGCCGTCAGGGGCTCGCCGTCGGACCACTTCACGCCCTCGCGGATGGTGAGGGTCCAGGTCAGGCCGTCGTCGGAGTGGGACCACTTCGTCGCCAGCTCGGGCTCGGGCGAGATGTCCTTCATCGAGTAGCCGATGAGGAAGTCGTAGTTCAGCGCCCACGCCTCGTAGGCCTCCGCCTGGACACCCAGGAAGGGGTTGAACGAGTCGACTTCGCTGAGGATTCCGAGCGTGAAGGTCGTCTTGTCGGCCGCCGCCGCCGGAGCCGCCGCGCCGCCCCCGATCGCCATACCGGGGATGAGGCACGCCAGCAGCAACGCGCCCGCGCCAAGGACGCGCGCAGGAGTACGTTGCGAGCCGTGACCCCGATCACGCCGCCCGTGGCGCCCACCGAGCCGTTCGAGCACCGCGAGCACGGGGTGAGCCGACCGGACCCCTACGCGTGGATGAGCCGCACGTCGCCGGAGCTGCTGGCGCACCTTGCCGCCGAACGGACCTTCTACGACTCTGCGTGTGCGCATCTGCACTCCCTGGTCTCCACCCTGCGGGCCGAGATGGTGTCCCGAGTTCCTGACGCCGACGTCTCCCCGACGTGGCGGCGCTCGAGGTTTTCCTACTACACCCGGCACGTCGCCGGAAGTGACTACGGTCAGTTGGTCAGGGAAATCCACGGTAATGAAACCGATTTGAAACAGATTTCGTCTCTGGCGGGCGCGTCTGGCTACGGATATCGCACATCTGCGGTAGGCACGGAGGTTCTGCTCGACATCGGGTCGCTCGCGGACGGCACGGGCTACCTCGACCTGGGCCTGACTCTCGTCAGCCCGGACGAGGACCTGCTCGCCTACTCCGTCGACACCACCGGCGAGGAGGTGTTCAGGCTGCGGTTCCGGGACCTGCGCACCGGTGAGGACCTGGCCGAGGAGGTCCCGCGGACCTACTACGGAGGCGCCTGGAGCGCCGACTCCGCGTGGTTCTTCTACACCGTGCACGACCAGGCCTACCGGCCCCACCAGGTCTGGCGGCACCGGATCGGGACGCCGGTCGCCGACGACGTGCTGGTCCTCGCCGAGCCCGACGAGCGGTTCGAGCTCACGCTGCGCGCCAGCCGCAGCGGCGCGGTCGTGCTGGTGCTCGCCGAGAGCCGCGACACCGGGGAGACGTGGGCGATCGACGCGCGAGAGCCCGAGTCGCCCCCGCGCTCGGTGGGTGGCCGTCGCACCGGCGTCGTCTACCGCGCCGAGCACGTCGCGGAGACGGACCGGCTGCTGCTGGTGACCGACGACGACGCCGACGAGCTGCGGCTGGTCTCCTGCCCGGTGCCGCGCGCGGGCGACCAGGACCACGGCGCCTGGGAGGAGGTGCGCCCCGAGGACCCCGCCGAGCGGCTCGAGCGGGTGGACGCCTTCGCCGGCCATCTGGTGCTGAGCCACCGGGCCGGGTTCGAGCACCGGCTCCGCATCGTCCCGCTCCGGGACCCAGCCGGCCCCGGCACCGTGCTGCGCAGCCGCTTCGCCGGCGGGTCGCTGCGGCTGGCGCGCAACACGGCGTACGCCGCTGCGTCGGTCGTCGTGGTCGACGAGGCGCACGTCGAGCCCCCGGTGTGGTCGGCGGTCGACCTGGTCACCGGCGCCCAGCGCGACGTCCACCGCCAGGAGGCGCCGGGCCACGACCCGTCGGCCTACGTCACCGAACGCCTGTGGTTCCCGGCGCCGGACGGCGTCTCGGTGCCGGCGACGGTGGTGCGGCGTCGGGACATCCCGCTGGACGGGACGGCGCCCGCGCTGCTCTACGGGTACGGCGCCTACGAGTACACCTTCGAGCCGGAGTGGGACCCCGGTCTCCCGAGCCTGCTGGACCGGGGCGTGGTCTACGCCCACGCCCACGTGCGCGGCGGCGGTGAGGGCGGTCGGCGCTGGTGGCTCGACGGTCGTCTCGAGCACAAGCAGCACACGTTCACCGACCACCTCGCCGTGGCGGACGGTCTCGCCGACGGGCTCGTCGACGGGACCCGCCTCGCCACACGCGGCCTGAGCGCCGGCGGGCTGCTCCAGGGCGCCGTGCTGAGCCAGCGGCCGGACCGCTGGCGCGCGGTGGTGGCCGAGGTGCCTTTCGTCGACGTCGTGAGCTCCATGCTCGACGCCTCGATCCCGCTGACCGTCAACGAGTGGGACGAGTGGGGCGACCCGCGGCGGCGGGCGGACTTCGACTGGATGCTCGCCTACTCGCCCTACGACAACATCCCGCCCGCAGGTGGGCGCCCCGACCTGCTGGTGACCGGAGCCGTGCACGACCCCCGGGTGATGGTGCACGAGCCGGCCAAGTGGGTGGCCGCGCTCCGCGCCTCCGACCCCGACTGGTCGCCGCGCTGCATGTTCCGCTGCGAGCTCGGCGCCGGGGCGCACGTCGGGCCGTCGGGCCGGTTCGGGCACCTGGCCTACGAGGCCGAGGTGCTGGCGTGGGTGCTGGACCGCCTCGGGGTGGCGTCGTGAACCCGCTGCACGAGGAGGTCGTCGAGGTCACCCGGCAGCTGGTCCGGCTCGACACCAGCAACGCACGCGAGGCGGCGCTCGGCCGCAGGCCCGGCAACGAGACCGCGGCCGCGGCGTACCTGCGTGACTACCTGACGGGAGCCGGCGTGGACTGCGAGCTGGTGGCGCGGGACCCCGACCGGGCCAACCTGGTCGCGCGGATCCCGGGCACCGGCGGGGCGCCGTCCCTGGCCTTCGTCGGTCACACGGACGTGGTGCCCGCCGACCCGCGCGACTGGACGCACCCGCCGTTCGCCGCCGTCGTCGACGAGGGCGGCTGGCTGTGGGGGCGCGGCGCGATCGACATGAAGAACGAGGTCGCCGCCCGTGCGGTGGCGATGGCCGAGCTGGCGCGCACGGGCTTCCGACCGCGCGGCGACCTGTGGCTGCTGGCCGTGGCCGACGAGGAGGACGGCACCGCCGACGTCGGCATGCGCTGGCTGCTCGAGTCCCGCCCGGACATCCGGCCCGACCTCGCGATCAACGAGGGCGGCGGCGAACGCCTCCCGCTGCCCGGCGGGCGCACCGTGCAGACCATCGGCATCGGCGAGAAGGGCACCTACCCGGTGCGGGTCGTCGCGCTCGGCGAGGCCGGCCACGCGTCCACGCCTGACATCGGCGACAACGCCGTACCCCTCCTCGGCGAGCTGCTGCGGCGGGTCGGCCGCGGCATGCCCGTGCGGGTGCGGTCGGCGCTCGTCGAGCGGACCCTGGAGCAGCTGCTGGACGAGCCGGTCACCGACCTCGACGACGCGATCGCCCGGGCGGCCGCGCTGCACCCCGTCCTGGCGCACGCGCTGCCCGCCCTGGCAGGCACCACGATGGCGCCGACGCTGCTGGTGGGGTCGCGCAAGCGCAACGTGATGCCGGCCCGCGCGGCGATGGAGCTGGACTGCCGGATCCTGCCCGGCACCACCGAGGCCGACGTGGAGGCCGCGGTCCGCGCCCGGCTCGGGTCGGACCTCCGGTACGAGCTCGAGTGGCCGGAGGAGCTGATCGCCGGCAGCGCGTCTCCCCCGGACTCCGAGCTCTGGGAGGCGATCGCCTCCGTGCTGGCCGCGGGCGGCGACGACGCCGAGCCGGTGCCGATGCTGAGCACCGGCTTCACCGACTCGGTCTACCTGCGCGCGGCCGGCACCGGGACCGCGTACGGCTTCAGCCCGTTCCGTGCCACCTCGGCCGAGGTGCTCGCGGCCGGCTTCCACAACGCCGACGAGCGGGTCCACATCGACGACCTGCTGCTGGCGGTGGACTTCCACGTCGACCTGGCGCGGCGGGTGCTGGGCTGAGCTGACTCAGACGATCGACGCTATGTTCTGGCTGACCACCTCCATCGTGCGCGCCAGCTCGTCGGTCGGGCTGAACTCGACCACCTCGGTGCCGGCGTACAGCACCGGTGTGTGCCCGGGTCCCACGTAGTAGGCGTCGCCGGCCTCGAACGACTCGTCGCCACGGCTGGTGTGGAACGTCAGCCGGCCCGCGACGACGTAGCCCCAGTGCGCGCACTGGCACCGGTCGTCCGGCAGCCCCTTGAAGAACGGCGACAGGTCGACGTCGGCCGTGTACTTCTCGAAGGCGACCGTGTAACCGTCGTCCATGTTCTGGAAGTGACCTTCGTAGCCCTCGACCTCGATGCTCTCGGCGGCCGTTGACCTCGATGCCCTGGACATCGCTTCCTCCATCTCTCCCCCGCGTGCTGTCGGGTCCCGAGATGCGGACTCCCGCCAGCGTGCGCGGGTGCGCGCGGGCCGACAAGGGTCACCCGGCCCTGCCGCGCGTCGGCCGTCAGTCGTCGGACAGGTTGATCTCGACCATCAGCTCGTCGGCCAGGCCCTCGAGCATCGAGCGCAGGGCGTCGGTGCTGGTCGTGGACGGGGCCGCGAGGATGGCCGTGGCCTCAAAGAGCCGTCCGCCGGCCATCGGCGCGTCGCGTACGTCGGTGCTGAGCTCCTCGATGCTGACGTGGTGGGCGGCGAGGGAGGCCGAGATCTCCGCGACGATGCCGGGACGATCGGCACCGAGCAGCTCGAGCAGGAGCCGCACCGCATCCCGCTCCCCCTGCTCGTCCGTGCGCTGCACCGTGATCTGCAGGCCCTGCTCCTCGAGCGCCCTGAGGTCGGCGACCAGGTCCTCGCTGCGTTCGTCGGCGACGGACACCACCACGATCCCGGCGAACTTGCCCGCGAGCCGCGCCATCTGGCTGCGCTCCCAGCTGCCGCCGTGCGCGCTGATCGGCGCCGAGAGCTCCGACACGAGACCCGGGCGGTCATCGCCGATGACCGTGAGGATGAAGGTGGCCATGTCCGCAGGCTAGGGGACCCTCGGGGCCCGCGTCTCGTGCGTGGCGGGTGGTTCGTCCGCAGCTCGGCCGGCGGTGGCTTCGGCTGGGCTCGGCTCGGCGTCGGGTTCGGTTCAGGTCGGCTTGAGTCATCGCCACCTCCCGGCTCTCCGGCTGCTTCCGGTGGCGGTGATGGCTGGCTACCGGGGAGGTCGGCTTCGGTCGGCGCCGGCTCCCGGGTTTCGGTTGCGGTTTGGTCACCAACCGCATCAGATCGGCCGGATCCGGTGCGGTCCTTGACCATTCGGCACCCATCCGACGAACGGCCTGACGGCTGGCGTCGGGTTCGGGCTCCGGCTCACTCCCGGCTCTCGGGTCGTCTTCGGTTGCGGTCCTGGCTGGCTACGGGGAGGTCCGCTTCGGCCGACGCCGGCTCCCGGGTTCGGGGTGTGCGGTTTGGTCACCAACCGCATCGGATCGGCGCGATCCGATGCTGTCTGTGACCATTCGGCACCCCTCCTGGGCGACCCGGCCGGGCGGCTGGCGTCGGGGTCGTGCTCCGGCTCGCTCCCGGCTCTCGGGCTGCCGTCGGTGGCGGTCCTGGCTGGCTACCGGTGAGGTCCGTCTGGGCCGGCGCCGGCTTCCGGGTTCGGGGTGTGCGGTTTGGTCACCAACCGCATCGAATCTGGCCGATCCGGTGGAGTCTCTGACCATTCGGCGAGGGTCCCTGCGGCTGCCCCCAAGAGCGCCGCCAAGGCGTTCAACTGGTCCTCGAAACTTTCTTCGGAAAGCATCTCGCTGAGCGAGATATCCACAGGTCAGGAGGCCGGGACTGTCGGTGCTTTCTGGTTGAGTCAGGTCATGGAGCAACGGCCGACCGACACGACGACCAGCCCCGCCGGGGTGGCCGCCGCCGCGGCCGCGCTGCTCACCCAGCTCGGCGAGGTGCTGTGGGCTGCGAAGACCAGTGACGAGCTGGTCGACGTGGTCGCCGCGCTGGAGCAGGTCCGCTGCCAGGTCGCGGCCGTGCAGGCGCCGGTGCTGGCCGAGATCGAGGCCCGCGGGGTCGCCAAGACCGAGCTGGCGTGGGGGTCGACCGCGGCGTGGTTCACCCACCTCGCCGGCCTGCACCACGCCGAGGGCCACCGCACCGTCCGCCAGGCCACAGTCCTGGTGACCGAGCACCCGACCACCCACGCGGCGCTGTCGCGGGGTGCGATCTCGCCGGAGCAGGCGTCGGTGATCGTGACCGCCGTCGAGAAACTCCCCCTCAACCCGACCGTCCGGGCCGCGGGCGAGGCCGCACTGCTGGGCGAGGCGGGCCGGTTGAACGCCACCGACCTGGCCACGGTCGGCAAACGCATCGCCGTCCTGGTGGACCCGGACAAGGCCGAACGGAAGCTCGAGGCCGCGCTGGACCGGGAGGACCGGGCCGCGCACCACCACCGGTACCTCGCGATCACCGAGGACGGCGCCGGCGGCATCCAACTCCGCGGCCGCGGCACGGTCGAGGACGCCGCCCTGATCAAGGCCGCCCTCCTCCCACTCACCAAGCCCCAGCCCGCCACCACAACCGGCGCCGGCGCCGGCACCGGCACCGGCACAGATGATGAGGATGACCCGGACTGCCAGGTCGAGAAGGACCCCCGCGATCACGGCGCCCGGTTGTGGGACGCGCTGGTCGAGACCGCCCGGCACGCCCTGACCACCGACCTCCCACCCGACTGCCACGGCGCCCGCCCCCGCATCGCAGTCACCACATCCCTCGACGTTCTGCGGGGCCGGATCGACTGGGCCACCCTCGGCAGCACCACCCCGGTTGGGGGTGTGACCGACGACGGTCTGGAGCTGACGCCGGCCGTGGTGAGGCGGCTGGCCTGCGACGCCGACATCATCCCCATCGCCCTCGGTGGCAGGGGCGAGGTCCTCGACGTCGGACGGGCACATCGGCTCGTCACCCCCGCCCTGTGGCGGGCCCTGGTCTGCCGCGACCGACACTGCGCCTTCCCCAGCTGCACCCGACCCCCGGTGATGGGCCACGCCCACCACATCACCCCCTGGTCGGAAGGCGGCGACACCAGCCTGGACAACCTGGTCCTGCTGTGCGGACACCACCACCGCACCGTCCACCACACCCCCTGGCAGGTCCGAATCAGCAGCCAGGACGGCAAGCCGGAGTTCCTCCCACCCCCGAGACCCGGCCACCCACCCGACCAGTGGACCAGATCAAGACCCCGACGCGAGTAGGCCAACCGTGCACCCGGGGCGGCGGCAGCAGTGGACGACACCGAGCTCGAGCACGCTCAGGGACCGACAACCACCTCAGCAGAGAAAGGGCGAAGGAGAGGCAGCCGGCCAGGAGTGGCCCGCAGCCGCGAACCGCGCGCAAGGAGCGTAGAAGCGAGCGAAGGCGCCGCAGCCGAGCCCAACCCCAGCGGCGAGGGGTCGGCGCCGCAGCGAAGCAAGCGACGGCGCACGGTCCGCGGCGAAGGGCCACACGAAGCCAGCAGCGAGCCACAGCAACAAGAGGGCCCGGCAACCGCCGGAACAAGGCCACCGCCGGAACAAGGCCACCCCCGGAGAAGGCCACCGCCGGAAACAAGGCCCGCGGGGGCCCAGACCGTCAGCCGAACCGCATCTCGATCTCAGTCAGGTGAGGATCCCGCAACCCGACGCAGTCGTACGCCCAGAACGGTTCGCAGTAGACGAGCGGACCCGTCATCCACGACTCATGGCCAGACAGGACGACGACCTGGAACGCCGCGTCCGGGATCCGCGGCGACGGACGGGTGAAGCCGTGAGCGCTGCCGCGCTCGAAGCCCCGCGCGCCGTAGTAGGCGGGCGAACCCTCGAGGAACAGCGCCGGGCAACCGAGGTCCTCGGCAGCCGAGACCGCCGCCGCGACGAGGGCGGTGCCGATGCCGCCGCGCTGGTGCTCCGGAGCGACCGAGAGCGGGCTCAGCACCAGCACGTCGACCAGCGCCTCGCGCGCGTCCACCCAGGAGTGGTTGAGCTGCACGTGCCCCACCACCCTGCCGTCGAGCTCGGCGACGAGGCTCGCGCGGACCTTGCCGGTGTCCTCCAAGGCGGACACCAGCTGTGCCACGAGGGGCCCCTTGTCGGCACCGAACGCCGAGGCGACGAGGGACAGGACCGCATCCCTGTCATCGGGGCGAGCGGGCCGCACGGAGATCGCGTCGGAGTGGGGCGGGTTCACGTCGGGGCGCGCTCCTTCGGTCTCGGGTCGGGTGGGGGGTGGGGTCGAGTCGGGCTAACCGGCGAGGAAGCTCAGCCGCACCTCGCGCTCCGCGTTGTCGACGTTGAGGTCCACCAGGCAGATGCTCTGCCAGGTGCCGAGCGCGAGGCGGCCACCCAGCACCGGCACCGTGGCGTACGGCGGCACCAGCGCCGGCATCACGTGCGACCGGCCGTGGCCGGGGCTGCCGTGCCGGTGCCGCCACCGGTCATCGGCGGGGAGCAGATCGTCGAGCGCGGCGAGGAGGTCGTCGTCGCTGCCCGCGCCGGTCTCGATGATCGCGATCCCGGCGGTGGCGTGCGGCACGAACACGTGCAGCAGCCCGTCGCCGCGACCGTCGGCGAAGCCGGCGCAGTCAGCGGTGATGTCCAGCACCGTCTCCCGGCCGCCGGTGCGAAAGCTGCGAGTCTCGGAGTCCACGGGCCGATCGTGCCACGACCGGCGCGCTCAGCCTGCCACGACCACGACGCAGCATCGGTCCTCGCCAGGGTCCAGCCTGGCCCGGACGCCCGAGCAGCCCAGCCCTTCGACCACGCCGTCGACGAAGCCGAGGTTGACCCCGCACACCAGCTCGGTGTGCGCCCGCGCCAGGGCGTCGAACGGGCAGTTGCGCAGGCACAGCTCGATGCCCGACACCGACGGCTCGAACCCCTCCGCCGCCAGGGCGTCCGCCGTACGGTCGAGCTCCGCGGCCTCGGCACCGTCGTACGCCGCACCCACCGCGTGGCCGCGGGACCACGCCTCATGCCCCAGCGCCTCGGCCATCGGCTCTCCGCCGAGGGTGCGCTCCGCGGCGGCGGCGAGGATCGATCCGACGAGGTCGTAGTTGCGGCGCGGCAGCGACACCGCGACCTCGCGCGCAGCCCGCCGGTAGAGCTTGGCGGGGCGGCCGGCGCCGGGGCCGCTGCGTCCGGTGAGCCGGCGGTACTCGACGTCCAGCAGCCCCTCCGCGACGAGCCGGTCGAGGTGGAAGCGGGCCGTGTGGCCGGGCACGCCGGCACCCGAGGCGGCTTCCTCGCGGCTCACCCCGCCGCCCCGTGCGACCACCAGGTCGTAGAGCCGTCGGCGCACCGGGTCGGCGAGGGCCGCGATCGCCTCGATCTCGTCGCCCATGCCGCCTCCCGGGGTCTTGACGCTGCCGGCACCACTCTCTAACGTGCAGTATATTCGCTTTTAGAAAGCAGGGGCAACCGGCATGACGCACATGGCACCCTCGACAGCCCGCACCACGGACACCGTCGACCGTTCCCGATGGCGCCAGCGAGTGGCGCAGGCGGCCCCAGAGGTGGACCTCGAGGCAGCGGAAGCGGCTGCCACGTCGATGCTCAGCGCGCTCGGCCTGCCGGTCGGGAGCGCCGACATGGTGGAGACGCCGCGGCGGCTGGTCACGGCGTACGCCGAGATGCTGACCGTGCCCGAGTTCGACCTGACGACCTTCGAGAACAGCGCCGGCTACGACGAGCTCGTCCTGGTCCAGGACATCCCCGTCCGCTCCCTGTGCGAGCACCACCTGCTCCCCTTCGTCGGCGTCGCGCACGTCGGCTACCTGCCGGACGACCGGATCCTGGGACTGTCGAAGCTCGCACGCCTCGTGGAGTTCTTCGCACGCCGGGCCCAGACGCAGGAGCGGCTGACCACCCAGGTCGCCGACCACCTGCTCGAACGCCTCGCCCCGGTCGGCGTGGGCGTGGTGATCGAGGCCGAGCACTCGTGCATGTCGCTCCGCGGTGCCCGTGCCCAGGGCGCGCGTACGGTGACCTCGACGCTGCGAGGCGCCCTGCGCGACGACCCGTCCAGCCGCGCCGAGTTCCTGGCACTGACCCGAGGAGGCACCCGATGACGGACCGCATCGTGATCGTGGGCGGCGGTCTGGCCGCCGGCACCGCCGTGACCGAGCTGCGTGAGCGCGGTTTCGACGGCGAGATCACCCTCGTCGCCGACGAGGCGCACCCGCCGTACGAGCGTCCGCCGCTGTCGAAGTCGGTGCTGCTCGGCGAGAAGGAGGCGGGGTCGGCCGTCCTCCACGCCGAGAGCTGGTACGCCGACAACGCGGTCGACCTGCGCACCGCCACCCACGTCGAGAGCCTCGACCTCGACGGGCACCGCGTGCACGCGGCCGGCGAGTCGATCCCCTACGACCGGCTGCTGCTCGCGACCGGGGCGCGGCCCAGGCGGCTGGCGCTCGCCGACGGGAGCGGCGGCTCGGTGGGCTACCTGCGGACCATGGAGGACGCGACCGGGCTGCGTGCCCGGTTCGGGGACGGGTTCCGGCTCGGCGTGGTCGGCGGCGGCTGGATCGGTCTCGAGGCCGCGGCCGCGGCGCGCACCTCGGGCGCCGAGGTGACCGTCTTGGAGTCGCTCGAGCTGCCCCTGCTGCGGGTGCTCGGCCCCGAGGTGGCCGGCGTGATGGCCGAGCTCCACCGCGCGCACGGCGTCGACCTGCGCACCGGCGTGCAGATCGAGGACATCAAGGGCAACGGCGAGGAGGTGCAGGTGCGGCTCGCGGACGGCAGCACCGCCGTCTTCGACCACCTGCTCGTCGGAGTGGGCGTGCAGCCCAACACCGAGCTCGCCGAGAGCGCCGGACTCGTCGTGGAGAACGGCATCCGCACCGACCGGCACCTGCGCACCTCCCACGCCGACGTGTTCGCGGCGGGCGACGTGGCCAACGCCGACCATCCGGTCCTCGGTCGCTCGCTGCGCGTGGAGCACTGGGACACCGCGATCCAGCACGGCAAGGTGGCGGCGGCCAACCTGATGGGCGGGTCGGCCGACGCCGACGCGATGCCGTACTTCTTCACCGACCAGTACGACTTCGGGATGGAGTACGTCGGCAACGCGGCGCCGGACGCCTACGACCGGGTCGTGCTCCGCGGCGACGTCGAGGGACGCGTGTTCACCGCCTGGTGGCTGTCGGGGAGCACGGTCCTGGCAGGCATGCAGGCCAACGACTGGGACGCCATCGACGACGTACGCCGACTGGTCGGCAGCCAGGTCGACCCGGACCGGCTCGCCGACGACCGCACTCCCCTGTCCGACGTCTGAGGGAAAGTCGTCCGACCGGCCGCCGCGTGGACCGGTGGGCGTGTAGAACGAGCGCATGGACGTGCGCTCCCTCGGCTTCCGGACCGACCTCGCGCTGCTGCAGCTCGGCGCCAGCAGTGTCGAGGACCACGGCACCCACCTGGTCGTGCGGACCCCCGACAACCCGTCATTCTACTGGGGCAACTTCGTGCTGCTGGCGTCGCCGCCCGAGCCGGGCTCCGCCGAGCAATGGCTGGACGTGTTCGAACGTGAGCTCCCCGAGGCACGGCACCGCAGCTTCGGGGTGGACGGCACCACGGGCAGCACCGACGACCTGTCGCCGTTCGCCGACCTCGGCTTCTCGACCGAGGCCGCGAGCGTGATGACCGCCCACGACGTCCACGAGCCGCCGCACCGCCACGCGACGGCCACCATCCGCCCGCTCGAGGGCGACGGCGACTGGACGCAGCAGGTGTCGCTGACGATGGCCGGCGAGGACGAGCACATGACCGAGCAGTTCGCGACCCGGAGGGCGGCCGCCCAGCGCCGCAACGTCGAGGCCGGGCACGGGGTGTGGTTCGGCGCGTTCCTCGACGGCTGGCTGGCCTCGTCGATGGGGGTGTTCACGGCCGCGGACGGTCTGGCGCGCTACCAGGAGGTGAAGACCCACCACCGCGCCCGCGGTCAGGGGCTGTGCGGGACGCTCGTCCACGCCACCGGCCGGTACGCCCTCGACCGGATGGGCGCCCACACCCTGGTGATGGTCGCCGATCCCGACTACCTCGCGATCCGCGTCTACCGGGCCCTCGGCTTCGACGACACCGAGACCCAGCTGCAGGCGATGCGCACGCCGGAGCTCTGACCTCCGCTCCCCGACCGGGCGGATGCCAGCGACCTAGCATGAGCGGGTGAGCGATTCCGGAGGCCGGGAGGACAGGGCCTCCGAGATCGCCCTCAACAGGGCGCTGTGGGCGGTCATGAACGAGCGGTTCACCGATGCCGCGGCGGCGGACATGTGGGCGCGACGCGAGGTGGTGTGGGGACTGTTCGCGGTGCCGGAGGCGAGCCTCGACGTCCTCGGCGACGTACGCGGTCTCGACGTGGTGGAGCTCGCCTGCGGGACCGCGTACTTCTCCGCCTGGCTCGCCCGGGCCGGCGCCACCCCGGTGGCCGTGGACCTGTCCGCCGAGCAGCTGACGACCGCGCGCCGGCTGCAGCGTCGGAGGGGCCCGACGTTCCCGCTGCTGCAGGCGGACGCGGAGCGGGTCCCGCTGGTGGACGCGCGCTTCGACCTGGTCGTCAGCGAGCACGGTGCCGCGGCCTGGTGCGACCCGGAGCGCTGGCTGCCGGAGGCGGCCCGGCTGCTGCGACCCGGCGGGCGGCTGGTGTTCCTGACCAACAGCCACCTGTCGGCCCTGTGCGTGCCGGCGGAGGAGGGCGTCGCGGAGGAGCGGTTGCTTCGCGGCCATCGTGAGGCCTACCGCATCCACTGGCCCGGAGGCGGCGTCGAGTTCCACCCCTCCCACGGGGACTGGCTGCGACTGCTGCGCATGGCGGGTTTCGTGGTCGAGGCGCTGCACGAGGTCTTCGCGCCACCGGAGAGCGGCGACCACCGCTTCTACGAGATCGTGTCGGCCGCGTGGGCGAGCAGGTGGCCGGCCGAGGAGCTGTGGGTGGCCCGGCGGGCGTGAGAGCACGCGGCCGGGGTCCCGGTCAGATGCTCGTGCCGCCCTCTCCCCCGTCGGGGTCGCGGGTGCCACCGGCGCAGGAGGCGAACGGCTCGGGCGCGGTGTGCCCGTCGCCGTACGCCTCCAGGAACAGAGGCAGCCGCGGGTCGTCGGCTCCGGTCAGTCGCAGCTGCGCACCCCACACGGTGACCACCACGGGCGCCGGCAGGTCGTCGTACGGCGTGAGCAGGCCGTTGTCGGGCAACGCGTCCGTGAGGGTCTCGACGTCGTCGCCGTCGAGTCCGGGCCGGTAGGTGATCCACACCGTGCCGTGCTCGAGGTCGTGCACGGCGTTCTCGTCGCGCACCGGCGCGTCGTAGGCACCGCAGTCGAGCCACTCGGGGTCGTGCATCCCGCCCACGGGCGGCACCTGCTCGTAGTCGACGTCCTCCGAAGTGTGGTCGCGTCGCAGGTCGGCGTACTCCTGCACGGCGTCGAGATCGGCCTCGACCGCCGGTTGGTCGCGGGCACGAAGCTGCTGGACCGCCACCGGCACGGCGACCGCGAGGGCCAGCACGACGAAGGCCGCGACCAGGGCGACCACCACGGGGACCTTGCTCCGGGCCGGTGGCGCGGGCGGGCCGGGCGGTGGCGGTCCCGGCGGTGGACCGTACGGCGGTGGCGCGGGCTGCGCCATCAGCCCTCCAGGAGCCGCTCGACCCGCTCGACCTTCGCGGTGAGCTGGCCCTCGAACCCGGGCCGGATGTCGGCCTTGAGCACCAGCCCGACGCGGGGCGAGACCGCGGCGACGACGTCGACGGCGCGCTTCACCACCGCCATCACCTCGTCCCACTCGCCCTCGATGTTGGTGAACATGGCGTTCGTCTCGTGGGGCAGCCCGGACTCGCGGACGACGCGGACGGCGGCGGCGACCGCCTCGGACACGCCGCCGGTCTCGTCGCCGGTGGTCGGGGAGATGCTGAAGGCCACGATCATGGGCCCCACCGTAGTCAGCGGGCACGAACTGCCGTCACCGGGTGAGCGAGGCGACCGCGGTGTCGAGGTCGGGGACGACCTGTCGCAAGCGTGCGAGAGCGTCCCGGGTCTGGGACTTCACCGTGCCGACGCCGATCCCGAGCGTCTCGGCGGTCTGCCGCTCCGTCAGGTCCTCGAAGTAGCGCAGCACGATCACCGCGCGCTGACGGGGCGCCAGCTGCGCGAGCGCCGCGCGCAGGGCCATCCGGTCGTCGTGGTCGCCCGTGCGCGACGGTCCGTCCGGCAGCACGTCGGTGGTCACCTCCCGCCAGCGCCGGCGCCGCCAGCGCGAGACGCTCTCCCGGGCCAGGATCCGGCGCAGGTACGGCTCGGGGTGGTCGGCGATCCGGCTCCAGTGCGGGACCGCCTTCACCAGCGCCACCTGCACCAGGTCCTCGGCGTCCTCGTGGCTGCCGGTGAGGAGGTACGCCGTGCGCAGCAGCGCCTGCCGGCGGGCAGCGACGTACTCCTCGAAGCCGGCCTGCCCGCGATCAGGGCCGGACACGTCGCCTCCAGAGGACCAGCGCTCCCAGCGCGACCAGCCCGATCATGACCGCGAGACCGGTGACCACGCGGGGGTCGGCGGGCGACGGTGGCTTCTGCGCGTGCACCGTGGGTGCGTCGAGCAGGTCGGTGGCGAACTGGAAGTTCCCCCAGTTGAAGTCCGGGAAGCGAGTCAGCACCTGCGATCGTCCGGTGCTCACCGAGACTCGGACGAGGCCTGCGTGCATCCCTCCCAGCGTCAGGCTGCGCCAGGCCACGACGGTGTCGTCGTCAAGCCAACCCAGCACGGCGAACGTCCCCCGGGAGCCGGGCACCTCGAGCTGATGATCGAGGTCGCCCGCGCGCATGCGGTTGGGGTTCCGTCCGTTCACGACGCGGGCCACCCGTTGCCCTGTGGCGTCGATCGCCACCGGGAGCAGGGCCCCACGCCTGAAGTCCGGAACCGCGAACGAGATCGGACGGTCGCGCGTCGAGTCGTCCACATGGATGAGGCTCATTCGTCCGCGGCCCTCGTCCGAGCGATCGACGACCAGGCGCCCGTGCCCGGCAGCGATGACGTCCGAACCGTCCGACCCGCCCAGGGGAAGCTCCGCCGGGGCCTGCCCCGGCTGCCAGGTCAGGACCGGGCCCGAGCGGTACCCACCCTGGTCGCGCTCTGGCCCGTCGTCCCCGGCGACGATCTGACCGGCGCCGAACACCAGGGTGTTGCGGTCGGCCCACGTCAGCAGCTCCGGTTCGAGCCCGTGCTCGGAGGCGAGGGGGTGCCGGACGACCTTGCCGGTGGTGGTGTCGAGCACGGCGACACCCGCGACCGGCTCGGAGCTGAACGATGTGTTGGGCGTCCCGGTGGTGACTCCCGTCGTCCAGTAGGCCACCCGTGTCCCGTCCGGGGAGAGCGCGATGTCGCTGGCGTGGCCCGGGTTGACGCCGGCCAGGTCGAGGAAGGTGTACTCCCCCGTTGCCGCGGAGACGCCCACGACCCCGGAATCCGTTCCGGTCCAGCGCCCGCGGTCTGCGCTGGTCACCGCGACCAGCCGGCCCGGTCGGTCCGTCGAGGGCAGCCAGGGGCTGGGCGTCCACACCCGGTCCGGCAGTGCGATCTTCCCGCTGGCCGGGGCCTGCGCGGGCTCCACGACCGACCGCTGCCCACTGACGGCGACGAGCAGGGTCAGCACCACCACGGCGGTCCCGAGAATCGCGAGCGTGCCCCTGCGACGGCGCCGGTGGTAGCGACGCCCCCGGTCCCAGAGTCCGGGGTCGGGCAGGGACGCGGGAGCGTCGTCGGCCAGGTCGGCCAGACGGTCGTGCAGCGTGGTCATCGGTCCTCCTGCGGAAGTCTCACAGGAGGACACGCCGCGACCGGTGCGTCCGGAGGGGTGTCCGGCGGAAGATTCTCAGGAAGTCCGGGAGGAGTCCGCCTCGTGGGGGTCGGGCAGCACCATCCTGGCGACCACCAGGAGCCAGACGCTCGCGTAGACCACGCTGGTCAGCACGTCGGTGAGGTGGTGAGCGCCCTGGTAGAGCCGCGCCAGCAGCACGAAGAGCGGCAGCAGCAGCACGACGGCCACGACCTTGCGCGCGGCACGGGCGTAGATCGCGGTGAGGACGAAGATGCCGCCGTACGCCACCACGGCTGTCGCGACGTGGCCCGAGGGGAAGCTGTGGTCGGGCACCAGGCCCGGGTCGAGGATCTTGACCGGCGGCCGCTGGCGGGTGTCGACGTGGGTGGCGACGAAGTAGAAGCCGCCGATGCCGGCCTCGGCGAGCGCGTAGAAGAGGGCAGGGCGCCAGGAGCGCTGCCACAGGGAGAAGCCGATCGCGGCGAGGATCGCCACGCCCACCCCGGTCATGGTCTCGCCGAAGAGCGTGCCGATGTCACCGAAGGGGTCGAGCGCGCCCGTCCGCTGGTCGGCGAACCACCGGGAGACGTCGTTGTCCCACGGGTTGACGGCGCCCTTCATCGGGTGGGTGATGAGCCAGCCGAAGCCGACCACGACGCCGAGGACGACGGCCCACGACACCACGAGGGTGCCTGCGACGGCGGCCGCGCTGCGGGAGGTACGACGGGAGTCCTGCCCGACATGCTGCTTGAGGGTCGACATGCTCGAGAGTGTGCCCATCCGGGAGCCGCTCCATGCCTGCTGCGCGACGAGGCGCGCACCACGGCCGTCCCTCAGACCAGCGCCTGCACCAGCAGCGCCAGGGCGGAGGCGGAGCAGACCATCAGCACCCCGGCCCGGAAGCCGTCCCGGGGCACCCGGTCCCGCACGCCGGCGCCGACCAGGGCGCCCACCACGACCAGCGGCGCCAGCAGCAGGCCGAGGTGCCACGAGGCGGTCGTGAGCGAGCCGGACCAGGCCAGCCCGACCAGGCTGACCACCACGCCGAGGAAGAAGAACACCGACAGCGTCGACCTCACGACCTCAGGCTCCCGGCGCTGGAAGAGGAGCGCGATCGGCGGGCCTCCGATCGAGGTGGCGGTGCCGGAGACCCCCGCCACCACGCCGGCCACCGAGAGCGACGCGGGGTTCACCGGGACGTGCACCGTCCGCAGCGTCACGACGACCGCGACCAGCACCATCACCCCGATGGCCACCGCGATCGCCTGGTCGCTGAACCTGATCACCAGCCACGCGCCGATCACGGTCCCCGGCACCCGCGCCGGCAGCGCCCACGCCAGGGCGCCCCAGTCGACGTGCCGCCGCTCCCCCAGCAGCATCGACCCGGAGATCAGCAGCGCCAGCCAGAGCGGCAGCGCCGGGACCAGGCTCGGCTCCACCATCGCCACCACGGGCGCGACCAGGAGCCCGAGCCCGAGCCCCACGACCGACTGGACGAAGGCACCCACGCAGGTCACGGCCCCGATCAGCGCCACCACGTCCCACGAGACCCCGTCCACGAGGTCATGCCTAGCACGGGTGATCGGTTCCGCCTGTCACCGGTCGGCCTCGATGTGCAGCATCGGCTGCACTCCCCCGTCAAGGGAGAGGGTGGCCAGCAGCCCGGCTTGCCGCAACACCGTCCGGTCGGGATCCGTGCTCTCGAGGTGCCAGCCGGCGTCGAGCATCGCGGCACGAAAGGCGTCGTACGACTCCCGCCCACCGGCGATCCCGGCGGTGCATCCCGTACGGCTCGCCTCGAGAGGCCCGTAGATCGTCGCCGGTCGAGGCAGCTGCGCGAACGCCCGGTCGACCCGGACGTCGACGAAGCCGTCGCAGGAGAACGTGGCGCTCTCGTGCTCGAGACGGTGCCGGTTCGCCCGCTCGCCGGCCCACGCGGCTCCGCCCATGACGCCCACGGCAACGACGGCGGCGGTACCCAGGACCGCGAGGCGCCGGCCCGTGGTGGTGCGCCACAGGGCGACCGTGACGGCCACGGGCGTCAGGCTCAGCAAGGTCGGGACGACCAGCGACCCGAAGGCACCCGCGCCGTACTCCTCCGTCACCCCGTAGACCACCGAGGCCACGAGTGCGGTGAGCAGCACGGCGAGGCCGAAGCCGAGCACCAGGCCGGCTCGACGGAGGACGGAGGCGTGGAAGTGGCTCATGCTGCCCACGATCCGCGCGGACAGCACCCACCGCCCGAGCCTGCGTACTCAACCGGCCTGGCCCGTTCGGGCGAGGGACGATCCGTCATGAGTGATCGGCTCCGCCTCTCACCGGGGCACCTCGGCCACCAAGAAGGCGGCGTCCTCGATCCCTGGAACGGTCTGCAGCGTCACGCGCACGGCTCCACGCCGAACCACCACGCGATCGCCGCGGTCATCGACAACCCGCCACCCGGACCCGCGCAGAGCGCTCCGGAAGGAGACGAACGCCGCGCGGCCGCCGTCGATGCCGGCCGTGCAGAAGCTCGGGCCACGTCCGACCGGCCCGTGGACCAGCGCAGGTCTGGGCAGGTCCGCCAGTGCCCTCTCCACCCGAGGGTCGACCCCGCGCCCGCAGGTGAAGGAGGCGCTCTCGGTCCTCAGCCGCTCCCCGTGGACCTGTTCGCCGGCCCAGGCAGCGCCGTACACGGCGACCGTCACCAGTGCGGCGAGCGCCGCCCCGAGCGCGAGTCGCGGCATGACTGCCCCCTTGAGCAGCAGCGGCACGAGTACCCAGGGGACCAGGCACACGACGATCGACCCCGCTGCCCACCAGAGGTCCTCGTCGCCGAGGTGGGTGGCCACGTCGTAGTGGATCGACGCCATCAGTGCGGTGAGCCCCACGGCCACCAGCACGGACACGACGAGGGCAGTACGACGGACGACCCGGACCGGCTCCATCACGGCACGGTACGACCGCCACGGGCGGTCGAGCCGGTCGGCGCCGCAGGATGCCCGGTCTGGGGTACGACGACGGCCCGCCGCCCCCGGAGGGGCGACGGGCCGTCGGACGAGCGTGGAGCTCAGGCCTTGCGCAGGCTGCGCAGGACGTACTGCATGATGCCGCCGTTGCGGTAGTAGTTGGCCTCACCCGGGGTGTCGATGCGGACGACCGCGTCGAACTCCTTGTCCCCAGCCTTGACCTTGACGGTCTTGGGGGTGCGGCCCTCGTTGAGCTCGGTGACGCCGGTGATGGAGAACTCCTCCTCACCGGTCAGGCCGAGCGACTCGGCGCTCTCGCCCTGGGGGAACTGCAGCGGCAGCACACCCATGCCGATCAGGTTGGAGCGGTGGATCCGCTCGTAGGACTCGGCGATGACGGCCTTCACACCGAGCAGCGCCGTACCCTTCGCGGCCCAGTCGCGCGACGAGCCGGAGCCGTACTCCTTGCCCGCGAGCACGACCAGCGGGGTGCCGGCCGCGATGTACTTCTCCGAGGCCTCGAACACCGTCGTGACGTCGCCGTCGCCGGTGAAGTCCCGGGTGAAGCCGCCCTCGGTGCCCGGCGCGAGCTGGTTGCGCAGGCGGATGTTCGCGAACGTGCCGCGGATCATCACCTCGTGGTTGCCGCGGCGCGAGCCGTAGGAGTTGAAGTCCCGCTGCTCCACACCGTGCTCGGCGAGGTACTTGCCCGCGGGCGAGTCCTTCTTGATCGCACCGGCCGGGCTGATGTGGTCGGTGGTGACCGAGTCACCGAGCTTCAGCAGGACGCGAGCGCCCTCGATGTCGGTGACCGCCTCGGGCTCGTCGGGCATGCCGTCGAAGTACGGAGGCTTCCGGACGTAGGTGGAGTCCTCGTCCCACGCGAAGGTCTTGCCCTCGGGGGTGGGCAGCGACTGCCAGGCCTCGTCGCCGGCGAAGACGTCGGCGTAGTCGGTCGCGAACATGTCGGACGTGATCGCGCTGGCGATCACCTCCTCCACCTCCGACGGCGAGGGCCAGATGTCCTTCATGAAGACGTCATTGCCGTCCTCGTCCTGGCCCAGCGGGTCGTTGAACAGGTCGACGTCCATGGAGCCGGCCAGCGCGTAGGCGACGACCAGCGGCGGGGACGCGAGGTAGTTCATCTTCACGTCCGGGTTGATCCGGCCCTCGAAGTTGCGGTTGCCGGACAGCACCGAGACGACCGCGAGGTCGTTGTCGTTGACGGCCTGGCTGACCTCGGGGATCAGCGGGCCGGAGTTGCCGATGCAGGTCGTGCAGCCGTAGCCGACGAGGTTGAAGCCGAGCTTGTCGAGGTACGGCGTCAGGCCGGCCTTCTCGTAGTAGTCGGAGACCACCTTGGAGCCGGGCGCCAGCGTCGTCTTGACCCACGGCTTGCGCTGCAGGCCCTTCTCGACGGCCTTCTTGGCGAGCAGCGCCGCACCGATCATCACCGACGGGTTCGAGGTGTTGGTGCACGACGTGATCGCCGCGATCGCCACGGCGCCGTGGTCCAGCTCGAACTTCGTGCCGTCGGCGAGCTCGACCAGCGCCGGGTTGCTCGTGCGTCCACCGTCGCTGGGCGCCGAGGAGTGGTAATCCTTCGGCGGGGCGGACCCGTTGCCCTCGTGGGACGGGGCGTCGGAGGCAGGGAAGGACTCGGCGACGCTCTCGTCGTACCCCTTCTCCTCGCCCGACTCGTCGACGTAGTCGGCCAGGGCGGTGCGGAAGGCCTCCTTGGCGTCGGAGAGCGAGACACGGTCCTGGGGACGCTTGGGGCCGGCCAGCGACGGCACGACGGTCGCGAGGTCGAGCTCGAGCTTCTCGGAGAAGCGCGGCTCGGCGGCCGGGTCGTGCCAGAGGCCCTGCTCCTTGGCGTAGGCCTCGACCAGCGCGAGCTGCTCGTCGCTGCGGCCGGTGAGCTTGAGGTACTTGACGGTCTCCTCGTCGATCGGGAAGACCGCGATCGTGGAGCCGAACTCCGGGCTCATGTTGCCGATGGTGGCGCGGTTGGCCAGCGGCAGCGCGGAGACGCCGGGGCCGTAGAACTCGACGAACTTGCCGACGACGCCGTGCTTGCGCAGCATCTCGGTGATCGTGAGCACCAGGTCGGTGGCGGTGGCGCCCTCGGGCAGGTCGCCGTTCAGCTTGAAGCCGACCACGCGCGGGATCAGCATGGAGACCGGCTGGCCGAGCATGGCCGCCTCGGCCTCGATGCCGCCGACGCCCCAGCCGACCACGCCGATGCCGTTGACCATCGTGGTGTGGGAGTCGGTGCCGACGCAGGTGTCGGGGTAGGCCTGCAGCTCGCCGTCCACCTCACGGGTGAAGACGGTGCGGGCGAGGTGCTCGATGTTGACCTGGTGCACGATGCCGGTGCCGGGCGGGACGACCTTGAAGTCGTCGAAGGCGCCCTGGCCCCAGCGCAGGAACTGGTAGCGCTCGCGGTTGCGCTCGTACTCGATCTCGACGTTGCGCTCGAAGGCCTCGGGGGTGCCGAAGACGTCGGCGATGACGGAGTGGTCGATGACCATCTCGGCCGGCGCGAGCGGGTTGATCTTCGACGGGTCGCCGCCGAGGTCGGCCATCGCCTCACGCATGGTGGCGAGGTCGACGACGCACGGGACGCCGGTGAAGTCCTGCATGATCACGCGGGCGGGCGTGAACTGGATCTCCTTGTCGGGGTCCGCGGTCTCGTCCCACCCGGCCAGCGCCTTGATGTCGTCGGCGGTGATGTCGGCACCGTCCTCGGTGCGCAGCAGGTTCTCCAGCAGGACCTTCAGCGAGAACGGGAGCGACTCCACGTCCAGGCCCTCGCCGGTCACGGCGTCGAGCCGGAAGATCTCGTAGGACTTGCCGTCCACGTCCAGGGTGCTCTTGGCACCGAAGCTGTCCTGACTGGCCATCAGTCGTCTCCTCGTTGAAGTGCTCGTCGTGGGTCCGGGCCCATCTTGCCGCCGCGTGTGTGAGCGGGGAAGGGAGCCCCCCTCCGCACGGACGCGGCCGACAATATGTCTTGACGTCAAGATACATGATGTCGAAGCACTGAGGGAACCCGGTCCACGGTCGAGTCGGCGCAAACTCGTCGACTTTGCGCCGACTCGACGGGTTTTGGCGCCGAGTTTGCGCCGACTCGACCTCTCAGAGGCCGTGGTCGGCGAGGAGTGACTGCACCTCGGTCCTTGTGGCGCTGGCCAGCGCTCCCCCGGTGAACCGCTCGTCGGAGGTCACCTCGGCCAGGGGCGCCAGCCCCGCCGACGCCGGCGCCAGGTCCGGCGCACCGTCGATCTCGGCGAGCACGAGACCGGCACAGTGCCCGGCGAACATGTCGACCGCGACGATGTGGCCGTCGACCCGGAGCCGACGGCGTTCCTTGCGCAGCTCACGGGAGGGCAGCGCCGCCAGCAGTCCCCATTCCGCCTCGTCGAGGTACAGCGAGGTGCAGGCGATCTCGTGCGGCCCCTTGCCGATGCGCACCTTGTGCCCGAGCTTGCGCACCACCGCACCGTCCGCTTCCGCGACCTCGCGCAGGCGCAGCCGGCTCCCGACCACGTAGCGGTCGACGATCATCAGGACGTCGTCGCACTCCGGGACCCCGGCGGCGGGGTCCAGCAGCCAGCGCCGCTCCCGCTCGACGTGGGCGTACTTCAGCGACGGGCCACTCACGCCTCGCGCTCCGGGAGCGCGACACACTCCACGTGGTGGGTCATCGAGAAGGCGTACATGACCCTGAGCGTAAGCGCGGTCCTTTGCGGTCGCCTGCACTCATGAGGCCGAACGCGCCCGTGACCTGCGGCGATGCCGTTTCGACGCGCGCCGGCGTCGGCGCCCCGTTGCGGGCCTTTGCGAATCAAAGCGAGCCCAATCCGAGCCCTCGCCTCAGGCGAGGTCCGACGATCACAAAGGAACGCAGACGCGGCCCTGCACCAGTGGAGCCGCAGATCTCCGGGCGTTGCACTCCCCCGCCGACGAACGACCGGGGCAACGGGGCGCCAGGACGTCAATGCATCATCCGGCGCGGGGTCGCCTCGGGATTGGCCGGGACGTGCGAAGCCATGGCAGAAGAGACTTGAAGCCGAGCCCTCTGGGCGCCATCGAGGGCGTCGCGACCACTGCGGTCCTGGGCCGAAAGCTAACGATTCACGCGGTGTGGTGAGCGATTCGCCCTCGCTTCCAGTCTCAGGATAAACGCCTGGTAGCGAGCCGGGCGGACTCAATGCGGACCGTACGTGGTACCGCTCCGGTGCCGGATTGCCCACAGCTTCTGGTGGTCGCTGCCGCCCCTGACGTCGCTGTCGGCGACGTCGCCGATGCCGCGCACGTACCTCTTGTGCTCGACGACCCCGGGCTCGAGCGCCGATCGCTCGGCGGTGAGCAGGGCGTGCTGGCTGCCCACGTATGGCGTGCTTACGGACGCGTCGAGGCTCTTGACGACGAAGCGGTCCTCGGCGTGGCCGGGGTAGTCCTCCTGGTGGAAGGCCTGGCCGACGCGGGGGTGGGCGGGCATGAAGATCCCTGCCTCGGCACCGTCCCTACCGGACAGGAACGACCCTTCGCGACTGGTCACGTGGCCGTCCTCATCGAGCTCAGCGGTCTTCTCGCCGAAGTACCAGACCGTGCCCCTCTTGGTCTGAGCGTAATAGTCGCGGGTGCGCTCGGTCAGGACCCCCTTCACGAACAGCCGGTCGAACAGCACCCGGCACCGGACGCCGTCGATGACCCGGGTGCGGTGGGTGGCGACCAGGACGTCTCGGCTGGGCTCGCCGTCCGTCGTTCCGCGGTAGATCAGCCCGGTGCCCGGCTTCTGCGGATAGTAGGGGTTGGTGACGCGGCCCTGGGTGAAGTGGCTCGGCGACGGGTGGTGGTGCTGCGGCGCAGCAGCGGTTTCCGCGGCGTACGCGGGACTCCCCCCGGCCAGGAGAGCGATGGCTGCGACCCCCGCCGCTGCCACGTTGTTCCGGATCGTGATGGTGCTCATGCTTCCTCCTGGTGGTCGGCGGCAGCTCGGTCGGGGCTCGGTGGACGTGAGGGCTACTGCCCCTCGCCGTCCCCTTCGATCACGACGACGGCGTACTTCTCGTCGAGGCGCACGTCGACGGTGTGCCCGTCGGGCTTGGTGACCTCGACCTCGTAGGTCGCGCCGTTCTCCGAGTCGGTCTCGACACTGTTGGCCGTGCCGCCGTGGGTGGCCTCGAGCGCCGCCTTCGTGGCGGCGTCGGCCTGCTCCTGGGTGTACTGGTGGCTGACGGCTCCGTCGTCGCCGTTCCCGGCCACTGCGACTCCCCCGCCCACGACTGCGACCGTGGCGCCGATGCCGGCGGCCGCGATGATCACGCGCTTCCTCATGATGGTGCTCCTCTCGTTGGTGCTCCCGGTTGGTGGTGCCCTCACCCTTCCCGCGTCGTCGCTGAAGCCATCCTGAAGCCGCAACCGGCACCACCGGCGCGCCCGGTGCACCTTCAGCACCGCTTCAGCGACGACGTGCCACGCTGCTCGCATGCGGATCCTGGTCGTCGAGGACGACAAGCAGCTCGCGAGCGCGCTGCGGCGCGGGCTCGAGGGCGAGGAGTAGGCCGTGGACGTCGCGCTCGACGGACGCGAGGGCGAGGGGCCGCCGCAGAGAACGCCTACGACGTGCTCGTGCTGGACGTGATGCCTCCCGAGCTCGCCGGTGACACCCTGTGCGCTCGACGCCGCGAGGCCGGGGACTGGACCCCGATCCTGATGTTGACGGCACACTAGGGTCCCAAGCTGGAGGCGCGCGCGCTGGACGCCGGCGCGGACGACTTCCTGGCCAAGCCGTTCTCCTTCGTCGTGCTCCCGGCCCGGCTCCGGGCACTGGTCCGCCGGGGGCGCCACGAGCGGCCCGCGGTGCTCACCGCCGGCGACCTCAGCCTGGACCCCGCCCGGCACCTGGCCTGGCGCGGGGACACCCCCGTCGAGCTCACCGCGCGCCAGTTCGGACTGCTGGAGTTCCTGCTCAGCCGCGCCGGCGACGTCGTCTCGAAGGCGACGATCATCGAGCACCTCTGGGACTTCTGCTACGACGGCGACCCCAACATCGTGGAGGTGTACGTCGGCCAGCTGCGCCTGCGCATCGACCGGACCCTCCATCGCGTCAGCTTCCAGACGGTGCCCCGCGTCGGCTACCGCCTCGACCCGGGCAGCGGCTGAGGATGCGGCCCCCACGCCTGCACCACCTGACCCTGCGCACCCGCGCGACGCTCCTCGCGACCGTCCTGACCGGGGTCACCCTGCTGGTGGCCTCCGTGGTCCTGATGCTGACCCTGCAGTCGCACCTGACCTCGGGCGCCGATGCACTCGCCCGCTCGCGGGTCCAGGACCTCCTCGAGCTGGCCGCCTCCGGCGACCTGCCGGCGACCTTGACCACCCTCGACGACAACGGCGTCGCCCAGGTCGTGGACGCCAACGGGCGGGTGCTCGCGGCCTCGCACAACGTTGCCGGCCGCCCGCGCATCGCCACGCTGGCACCGGCACCGGGCGGCGCACCCGAGGTCCGCACCGTCCGGGCACCCGACGACGCCGAGACCGAGACCTACCGGCTCTGGGCCGCCAGCGGCCCGTCCGTGGACGGACCGGTCACGGTCTACGTGGGCTCCAGCCTGGAGTCGGTGCAGGAGGCCAGCCATGCCCTGCGCACGGCGCTGCTCCTGGGGGCTCCGGCCGTCCTGCTGCTCCTGGCGCTGGGCACCTGGCTGGTGCTGGGTGGCGCCCTGCGCCGGGTGGACCGGCTCAGGACCGAGGTCGATGCCATCACGGAGGACCGGCTGGACAGGCGCGTCCCCGCCGGCACCGTCGACGACGAGGTCGGCCGCCTGGCCCGGACGATGAACACGATGCTCGGCCGCCTCGAAGCCGCACAGGTCAGGCAGCAGTCCTTCGTGGCCGACGTCTCGCACGATCTGCAGAGCCCCCTGGCGTCCCAACGGGCGCAGCTGGAGGTCGCGCTTGCGACGGCGCACGGGAGCGCGAGCGCCGCCGACCTGGCGCGGGACCTGATCGACTCCACCGCCGAGATGGAGCGGCTGGTCAGGGACTTGTTGTTCCTCGCCGCCGTCGATGCCCAGAGCACGTCCGTGCCTCCTTCGGCCACCCCGGTCGACCTGGACGACCTCGTCCTCGAGGAGGCCGCCCGCGCTCGCGTCGGCTCGACGGTCCGCATCGAGACCACGGGGGTCTCGGCCTCACCAGCCAGCGCATCTCGTGACGACGTGCGCCGGATCGTGCGCAACCTGCTCGACAACGCCGTCGCCCACGCGGCCGGGTCGGTCGTCCTCCGCGCGTGGTGCGACCACGAAGCGGCGTTTCTCTCGGTGCACGACGACGGACCCGGCGTGCCGCAGCAGGACCGGGACCGGATCGTCGACCGCTTCTACCGCGGCGATGCGGCCCGCTCGCGCCGCACGGGCGGCAGCGGGCTCGGCCTGGCGATCGCGCGCACCCTCGCCGAGCGCAACGGCGGCCGGCTCGAGCTGGGAGACCCCACGGCCGGTGCCGAGTTCCTCCTGCTCCTACCCGTGGTGGGACCGTGACGCCTCGGCGATCGAGCGACTCGGGCTGCCCGACGGCGGCTCGCGACGCGTGGCGGGAGACAGCTCAGGCGGGTAGGCGATCAGCATCGTGAAGACCCAGCACCCGGCGACGGCATAGCCGGCAAGGACGTCGGAGAGGTTGTGCACACCGAGCAGGATCCGGTCCGCACCCACCACTACGACGAGTGCGGCGCTCGCGGTGAACACGCTGCGACGCACGGCGTTCCGGTGGACGTACAACGCCGTCAGGACGACCACCACACCCATGCCAGAGGCGATGCCCGAGGCATGTCCCGATGGGAACGAGTAGCTGGTCAGGGTGTGGACGGAGTCGTCCCACTGGGGTCGTTGTCGGCGGAACAGGAGCTTCATGCAGGTGGTCGTGGCCGACGTCCCGACCATCACGACGACTGTCCAGACGATGGCCCTGTGGTGGCCGGCACGCCACAGCACGCCCAGCAGCAGGAGCGTGTAGAGGACCGTCCCGATCGTGCCGAACATGATCTCGATGGCCAGCAGGATGGTCACGGCCCCTGCGTGGTGCAGCGACCACACCTCGGCTGGTGTGCCGAAGTCGCGGTCGACGTCGTCGAGGGAGGTCCAGCCTGCGTGGACCAGGACAGCGATTACTGCCACCGTCAGGAAGCAGCCGGCGGCCGCGACGGCGAACAGCCCAGACCGTCGCCGGGAGCTACGCACCACGAGATACTCCGTTCCGCCAGGGGCTCATGTCTGGTCAGTACCCAGTGGCCGAACCGAGTACCAACTCCGTCAGGCTCGGCCTCGGCACCTGCCACCAACCTGACTGCGCCGCCAGCGCCGTTGCGCCGTTGGTTAGGTATGCCTAATCTGAAGGTGACCGACCGCCCGGACCCTCTCGAACGGAACGACCCGTGGGCCTCCCCTCCACCATGTTGCTCGGCTTCCTCGCTGGGTTCACCATCCTGCTCGGCCTTCCCGTCGGAAGGCTGCGCACACCGGCGCCCTCGCTCCGGCACTTCCTCAATGCCGCGGCGGTCGGGGTACTGCTGTTCCTGGTATGGGACGTGCTGTCCGCGGCCTGGGAGCCGATCGACACCGCCCTGGTGTCCGTCCACGAGGGCAACGGCGGCCTCGGCACCGCGGTCGGCTACGGGCTTCTCGCGGTCACCGGTCTCAGTGTCGGGTTGCTCTCGTTGGTGTTCTACGAGCGCTGGATGGGTGCGCGGACCCCGGCGATCCCCGCGGGGAGCACCCGTCCGCACGGACCGGGCGCGATGACGGTGGGCGAGGTCGATGCCCCGCGGGGTCTGGCCTCCTGGTCGGCTGCCCGGCGGTTGTCGTTGCTCATCGCCGTCGGCATCGGGTTGCACAACTTCGCCGAGGGGCTGGCGATCGGTCAGTCCGCTGCGAGCGACCAGATCGCCCTGGCCCTGATGCTGGTGATCGGGTTCGGATTGCACAACGCCACCGAGGGTTTCGGCATCGTGGCGCCCCTGGCCGCCGACGTCGACGGGGACGGCCGGCCACGGCTCCCGAGCTGGGGGTTCCTGCTGACGCTGGGCGCGATCGGCGGCGCACCGACGTTCGTGGGCACGCTGATCGGTCACTCGGTGACCAGCGAGCCCCTGAGCGTCGTGTTCCTGACCCTGGCCGCAGGTTCGTTGCTCTACGTCATCACCCAGCTGATCGGTGTCGCGTCGCGGGCCCGGCGCAGTGACCTGCTCGCCTGTGGGCTGCTCGTCGGTCTGGTCGGCGGTTTCCTCACCGATGCGATCGTGACCGCCGCCGGCGTGTAGGCCGCGTCTCCTCGGTGGGCCGCAGCCGGACGCCGATCACGTCGCGTGGCCGCCCTCGGTGGATTCCAGCCGGTAGCCGTGGCCTCGCAAGGTCGTGATGACCGGGACGCCGGCGGGTGGCTCGAACACACTGGCCGCCTCCGACAGGCGGTGACGGAGCGCCGCGACGTGCACGTCGAGCGTCTTCGTGGAGCCGAACCAGTTGCGGTCCCAGACGTCGTCCATCAGCGCCTCGCGCGTGACGGCTCGGCCGGCGTCGGAAGCAAGACGCGCGAGCAGGTCGAACTCTTTGGGACGCAGGGCCACCTCGCGGCCACGGATCAGGCAGCGTCGGGCCGCGGTGTCCACGGTGAGCTCGCCGATCGTGAAGCTCTGCGAGCCGAACTCTCCCACGGCGGCGCGGCGCAGGTGCGCGCGCACCCGGGCGAGCAGCTCCGTCATCCGGAAGGGTTTGGTGAGGTAGTCGTCGGCGCCTGACTCGAGCCCCTCGATGACATCCATCTCGTCTCGTCGTGCGGTGAGCACCACGACGAGGGTCTGGGGCTGGTGCAGCTTGATGAGCCGGCAGACCTCGATGCCGTCCAGGTCGGGCAGGCCGAGGTCGAGGAGCACCAGGTCGAACGAGCCGCGGCGGGCGGCCTCGACGGCCCCGCCGCCGGACCGGGTCCAGGACATGTCGTATCCGTTGGCGCTCAGGGCGGAGACGAGGAGCTGGCCGATCTTCTCCTCGTCCTCCACCACCAGCAGCTCGGCCATGCCCTGAGCCTAGATCGCCCGGAGCAGGAGGCGTGCCCGGCGCCGCGCGCGTTCGATGACCGCCACTGACACGGCACTGACGGCACCCACGGTGCAGATGACGAGCGCAGAGAGGTAGAGCCAGGGGAAGGTCAACGCTGTGGGTGGTGGGTCGAAGACCCCGGTGAGGACCTTCACCAGCAGGTACGACAGGCCCCACCCGGAGCCGATCCCGCAGACGGTCCCGACGACCAGCACGAAGGCCGGCTCGGCCGACCCGAATCGGCGGACCTGCCGTCGGGTGGCGCCGATGGAGGTCGCGACCGCGATGGCCTGACGACGCTCGGCGAGCCCCAGCCCGATCACGAGTCCGCCCGCGGCAGCGGCGATGACCAGGGCGAAGGCCAGCTCGAGACGCGTGAGGTTCCCCAGGTCGACGGAAGTCAGGCTGGACCCGACGAGTCCTCGCGCATCGTCGATGGTGCCGACGCTCCCGGTCGTGCCGACCGCCGCACGAACCCGCGCCGCGACCCCGGAGACGTCCTGCCCTCCGGTGTCGACGAGGAACGTCCCGACGGCGTCGCTGCCGGTCTGCTGGGCCACGTAGTCCGCATTGGCGACCAGGAAGCTGTCCTTCGGCGCCGTGGGGAACTCGTTGATGATCCCGACGTAGTGGAAGGCGACCGACTGGTAGGTGTGGGTGCTCGCGTCCTGAAGACGGAGCCGGATCAGGTCCCCGGGGTTGAGCTGGAAGTCGTTGACGGTCTCGGCGCTCACCAGGACGGCGTCGGGGCGGGCGGCCAGCCGGGCCAAGGACTCGGCGGCCGTGGCGCCCTGGAAGTACGCGTCCTGCAACGTCGTGGCCCGCGTGATGGTGGCCGGGTTGATCCCGTAGAGGTCCTGGAGGTCGTTGCCGACATAGGCGAACCGGTGCTGCAGCGGCTCGACGGCCCGGACGCCCCGGACCGAGGAGATCGCGGCGGCGTCGGCGGGTCGTGCCGCGGCGCCGGGGGACTCGGTCACCGTGACGTCGGCGCCGTTCGTGAGCTGGGCGTCGACCTCGGCCTGCTGCTGGTACGTCGCGTTGAAGGTCGCCGTGGAGATCGCGAAGGCCAGGGCGAGCGCGACCAGGACCGCGGAGCGGGCCACAAGCCGACGCTGACGCATCAGCATCCCACTGACGGCACGAGCCAACGGGCCGAGGAACGGGGCGGCGGCCAGGGCGACCAGCGCGCGACCCCGGACCAGGAGCGTGTCCGCGATCCGCCAGCAGAGCAAGGCCCCACCCAGCCATGCCAGTGCCGGGGCGAGAAAGGCCCAGTAGCTGACGGAGATCGTGGGGACGCCCTCGGGGGCCAGGACGAGGGTGTACTTGTTCCGGCCGGCGGCCCAAAAGACGGCCAGCCCCAGGGCGATCAGCGCCAGGTCCAGTCCGAAGCGCAACCAGAGGGGCCCGGTGCGCTGGCGCTCTCGGGCACCCTCGCCCGCGGAGAGCGACCTGAGGTCCCGAGCCGCTGGTACGGCGAGGACCAGACCCGCGATGAGCAGACCAGTGATGGCGGCGGCCAGGTCCCAGGGCCACGAGGTCGCCGCCCCGATGGTCGCCGCGATCCCCAGACCGAGCAGGGCACCGAGGACGCCGACCACCGACGCCTCGACCAGGACGAGCCGCAGGAGCTGCGAGGGAGTGCTCCCCCGGGCCCGCAGGAGAGCCTGTTCCTTGCGCCGACGGTCGGCGCCGGCCTGGGCGATCGCAGCCGTGAGCGCGCCGGCCAGCAGCGCACCCGGGGCGCCGAGGAACAGGAAGAGGACCCGCGAGTAGCTGGCGTCCTCGCGGGCGGCATCCAGCGAGGCGCCCAGGTTGTTGCCGACGACGGCGGCCCCGCTGGTCCGGACCGCCAGGTTGTTCGCCGCGCCGGTCTCCGCCGTGAAAGCCGTCGAGGGGTCCGAGGCCAGCGCGCCGTGGTCACGCGCGGCATGGATCTGGGTGGACACGAGATCGGGACGGTGCTGCGCCAGCGCGGCGTACTGGTGGGCGAACTGGGGGGCCGGCAGCAGGACGACGTTGTCCGGGGGTGCCACGGGCTGCGACTGGCTCGGTGCCCCGACCCGCTGGAAGAGGGAGTCGGCCTGCGGGAGCTCGACGACCCCCGCGACGCGCACTGCGTACGACGTGCCGCCGGCCCGCTTGACGACCAGGCGGTCGCCGGGAGCCACGTGCAGGTTGGCGGCGGTCTGCTGGGCTACGAGTGGTCCGTCCAGGCTGCCGGTCAGGAGCCTGATCGCGAGCGGGAAGGTGTCGGCGTACCCGGGTGGGAGGCCGAGCACCTTCGCGGCGCCGGTGTCCTGGGTGGTGCCGCCGGCCGTGGCGCGCAGCCCCGGCGAGTCGGCGAAGCCGACGGGGAGCGCCGTCAGGGTGCCGGGGGTCGCGGTGACGGCCTTGAGCACGGCGCTGGGGTCACGGTGAGCGGCGACCTGGACCTGCCAATCGACGGCGACCTGGGCGGCCGCGCGGTGGGTCATCGTGGCCTGGGACGTCACGAGGAAGCTGCCGAGTCCGGCGACGAGAGCGACCGCGATCGCGATCCCGCCGGCCGCGGCCAGCAACCGGGCGGGGCTGCGGCGGAGCAGGCCGAGCAGCCAGATCCGGATCATGCCGGCACCGCCAGCTCGCCGTCACGCATCCGCCAGTGCTCGCCGAGGCGCGCCGCCACGGCGGCGTCGTGGGTGGACACGACCAGCCCGGCACCGAGGTGGTCGGAGGCCTCGAGCAGGACGTCGACCACGCGGTCCCCCGAGGCGCGGTCGAGCTGGCCGGTCGGCTCGTCGGCGAAGATCAACCGGGGGCCGCTGGTCACGACGCGGGCGACGGCGACCCGCTGGGCCTGTCCGCCGGAGAGCTCGTCGGGGAGCTTGTCCCCCAGCGAGCCGATGCCGAGCAGGTCGAGGGATGCCTGCGCACGCGACATCGCCTCGCCGTCGCCGATCCCCTGCAGCAGTAGCGGGAAGGCGACGTTCTCCGCGGCGGTGAGCCCCGGGATCAGGCTGGGACCCTGGAAGATCACACCGGCGCGCGCGGGGTCCTGGAACGGTCCCCTCGGCCAGGCGGGCCAGCTGATGGTTCCGGAGGTGGGGGCATCGAGGCCGGCCATCAGCTGCAGGAGCGTTGACTTGCCCGAGCCCGAGGGTCCGACCAGGGCGATCCGGCTCGTCGAGGAGATCGTGCACGACACCGCGTGCACCGCCACCACGGCCAGGTTCCCCGTGCCGAAGGTGCGGCTGGCGCCCTTGCAGACGACCAGGACCTCACCGGTCCCGTCGTCGGCCTCCGCGGGTCGCGTCTGCGAGGTGGGTGAGGTGGTCATGCGCTGAGGCGCCCGTCGTCGAGGAGGAGCACGCGGTCGGCGGCGCGGCGCACGGCGGGGCTGTGGCTGGCGATCAGGACGGCGCACCCAGCGTCGGCGCGGGTCCGCACCAGGGCCAGGAGCCGCGCCTCGGTGGCCTCGTCCAGCTCACCGGTCGGCTCGTCGGCGAGCAGGACTGCAGGGGCGTTGACCAGCGCGACGGCCAGGGAGGCGCGGGCCAGCTCGCCGCCCGACAGCTCGTGGGGCCACGCCCTCGCGCGGTCGGCGATGCCGAGGTCGCTCAACAGCTCCTTGATGCTCGCCGTGCCGCCGCCGATGCACCGAGCGAGCCGCAGGTTGCCGATCAGCGACAGGTGGGCCAGCAGGTTGCCCGATTGCGCCATGGTGCCGATGTGGCGCCCGCGCAGCGCGGCACGGGTGGCCTCGGAGCGCCCGCTCATCCGGCTGCCCTCGACCCAGACCGTCCCGCCTGACGGTTCGTCGGTGCCCGCCAGGCAAGCGAGCAGGGTCGACTTGCCGGATCCCGAGGGGCCCGAGAGGGCGACGACCTCACCCGGCTGGATCTCGAGGGAGATCCCCTGGACGGCGAGGGTCTCGTCGTCACCGGCGCGGTAGAAGCGGTAGAGGTTGTCGGCGCGCAGACTCATCGGTTCACTTCCACTGCAGCGAGTCACTGACGGTCAGCCAGGGATCCACGTTGTCGGCGTGCTCGGGGCCGGTGAGGGTCAGGATCGCCTCCTCGCCCGCGTGCCAGAACTCGAAGCGTTCGGCCACGTCGCGCACCACCTTGTCGGTCACCGGGTTCGGTGCCGAGTCGAGCAGGTAGGTGATGTGGACGGCCGAGCCGTGGGCGCGGGTGACCATGGTGACGTCGCCCGGCGCGTAGTTCGGGACCGTTTTCGCCAGCTCCGGGAGGTCGTGCTTCCTCGCGCTGGCCACCGTCGGCGCGCTCGCCCGCTTCCGCACCTCGATGCTCACGCTGTTGTACTTGTCGGTGAAGGTCGTCACGCCACCGGAGGCGGACTCGGCCCACCCCTCGGGCACGGTGAAGTGCACCCGGGAACCCGGTGCGGTGTGGTCCACGAAGACCGCGTTGTCTGGGATGTCTCCCGGCGGGTTGAACTCCGTGTCGTGCGGAGCCGACGGCGTCGGGGACGGCGTCGACCGGGACGCCTTCGGAGACGGGGCACCGGAGGGTGAGGCCGCCGACGAGGACGGACCCGCCTGCGGTGTCGCGGTGCTCGTGGAGGACGTGCCCGAGCTGCACCCGGCCGCGAGGACGGTGAGGGCGGCGAGCGCGACGGCGCCGGCCCTGGTGGTGGGGGTGGATCGCATGGCACCAACGTAGGAACCGGTGGGACAGCGCCGGGCCAGCGCCGGGTCAGCGTTCGGCAAGAACCCGGGACGCGCAGGGTCTCGGTGAGAGGCTGGGGACGTGCGCCGCCGGATCCTGACCGTAGCCCTGTCGGCCGTCGTCCTCGCCGTGGCACTGCTCGGCGTACCGCTGGCCGTGGCGATCGAGAGGAACGCGGTCACCGACGAGCGGGGTGAGCTCGAACGCGCGGCGCTGCAGGCCGCCGTGACGGTGTCGCCGTCGTTCCGGGACGGAGATCCCGTCGAGCTCCCAGGGCCACCGGCCGGCATCGACACCGGGCTCTACGCCGTCGACGGGGCGCGGGTCGTCGGCACCGGACCTTCCCGCCTCGAGGCCGACGCTGCTGTCGCAGCGCACGGTGCCGTGGCAGACGCCGGCACCGACCGCGACCTCATCGAGGCGGTCCCGGTCAGCGTGGACGAGAAGGTGATCGGCATCGTCCGGACCTCCTCCCCACGCTCTGAGGTCCGCGCCACCGTCGTCAAGGATCTGCTCGCTCTCGCTGGTCTCGCCTTGGTGGCGTTGCTCGGTGCCGGCGCGTTCGCCTTCTGGCAGTCGCGGCGGCTCTCCGTGCCCATGCGCGCACTCGCTGCAGCGGCCACGGACCTGGGTGCCGGCGACTTCTCCGTCCGTCCGCCGATGAGCGGCGTGTCCGAGATCGACCAGACCGCAGACGCCCTCGCCGCCACCGCGGGGCGGCTGTCCGAGCAGATCGCTCGCGAGCGCGCCTTCGCGGCCCATGCCTCGCACCAGCTGCGCACCCCCCTGACCCGGCTGCGCCTCGAGCTCGAGGCCGGGCTGACGGCTGGCGGCACCGCACTCGCCCCCGCCGTCCGGGAGGCCCTGGTCACGGCCGACCACTTGTCCCAGACCATCGATGACGTCCTCGCGCTGACGCGAGAGCCGCCCAGCGAGTCCTCGGACCTCGATGTCAGCCGGCTCCTCACCGAGTGCGTGTCCCAGTGGCAGGGGATCTTCGCCACGGTCGACCGCCCGCTGCGGCTGGTCATCGAGGATCCGCCCGTGGCCGCGGCCTCCGGGGTGGCCGTCCGTCAGGTGCTCCAGGTGCTCATCGACAACGCCTACCGCCACGGCCGGGGGACCGTCACCCTGACCGCGCGCGAGAGTGGCGACGCCGTCGCCATCGACGTGGCGGACCGGGGTACCGAGCCGTTCACCTGGCCGGCGGAGGACACGTCCTCACCGGGCCGGCTCGGCCTGTCGATGGCCAGGGAGCTCGCTGCCTCACAGGGCGGACGGCTGCTCCTGGCACTCGAGCCGAGCGGCACGAGGGTCACGCTCCTGCTGCCCGCGGAACGCCGGGAGTCCCCAGGACTCTCGGCGGCGCGGCCGACGCACCATGAGGGGACGAGCTGATCGTCGTCGACTCACGCGTTCAGGTGGCGGTCAGGTGCTCGCCCACATCCTGTCGCGATGACGACATACCAAACGACCCTGCGTCGCCAGATGCTGAACAAGGTCCCCGAGATCACGGTCTACTTCTGGGTGATCAAGATCCTGTGCACGACGGTCGGGGAGAGCTTCGCCGACTACATCAACGAGACCCTAGGGTTCGGCCTCACCAACACCACTTTGGTGTTCTCGGCCGCGCTCATCGTGGTCCTGGTCGCGCAGTTCCGACTGGACCGCTACGTGCCTGGGGTCTACTGGCTGGCCGTCGTCCTGATCAGCGTGGTCGGCACCCTGCTCACGGACAACCTCACCGACGGTCGGGGCGTGCCGCTCTGGCTCAGCTCGACGGTCTTCGCGGTGCTGCTCGCAGCGGTCTTCTGCATCTGGTACGCCCGGGAGCGAACCCTGTCGATCCACACCATCGTGACCACTCCCCGTGAGAGCTGGTACTGGCTGACGGTGCTGGTGACCTTCGCGTTGGGTACGGCGGTCGGTGACTGGACGCTGGAGCTCACCGGTTGGTCTGCCGGGGTCTCGGTGCTGCTCCCCCTGGGACTCATCGTCGCCGTCCTGGTCGCGTGGCGACTCGGAGCAGGCCCGGTGCTCTGCTTCTGGTTGGCCTACATCCTCACCCGTCCGCTCGGCGCCAACATCGGCGACTTCCTTGCGTCCCCGAAGGCCGACGGCGGCCTGGGGCTGGGCACCCTCGGGACAAGCGTGTTGTTCCTCGGCACCATCCTCGCGGTGGTGGTCTACCTGACGATCACCCGCAAGGACCGCACCGAACTGGTCGAAGCCGAACGGCTCTGACAAACCTGTCATCACCCAGCCCAAGGAGATCGTCATGTCGGACGTCATCGCCCGGATCCTGGTCGTCACCGACCGGGCCGACCCCACCACCGCCCTCCTCGACGCCGTGGAGCGTCGAGCTTTCGAGGGACCCGCACAGTTCAGGGTGGTCGTGCTGAACCCGGCTCATGCGGAGCTTCATCTCCTCCACCCGGAGCGTCACGACCTCGCCCGCTCGGCGGAGGAGGCCCTGCACCGAGCCTTGCCCCTCCTGGAGAGCGCCGCCGGCGGCCGCGTGATCGGGTCCGTGTCGGTGCGTCACGACCCGATGGACGCCATAGAGGAGACGATCAACAACGAGCCCATCGACGAGATCATCCTGTCGGTCCCGACACATCACCTGGCCGCGTGGACGCACCAGGACCTCCCTCACCGACTGAAGCACCTCGGGCTGCCGGTCACCACCGTTCCCCAGGAGACCAGCCACTGAGCCTGCAGACGGCCGTCGTTCAGGTTGCGGTCAGGTGATCCCTTGCACACTGGCAGCGTGGACACACGCGTGGCCCTGGCCGCTGCCCAGGACGCGGGCTCTCCCGCCATCAGGCTGCGTGAGCTACGCAAGGAGTTCGGCCGCGTCGTGGCCGTCGACGGGATCGACCTCTCCGTCCCGACCGGCGCCGTCTACGGCTACCTCGGCCCGAACGGCGCCGGCAAGACCACCTCGCTGCGGATCATGCTGGGCCTGATCCGGCCCACCTCCGGCGCTGCCGAGCTCTTCGGCCACGACCCGTCGGTCGAGGGCGTCCACGCCCTCGACGGGGTCGCAGGCTTCGTCGAGTCGCCCTCGTTCTACCCCTACCTCTCCGGACGCCGGAACCTCCACCTGCTGGCCGACCTCGACGGCGGCCGCCACCACGACCGCGTGGAGGACGTCCTCGGCACCGTCGAGCTCGACGGCCGCGGGGACGACAAGGTGGGGGGCTACTCCCAGGGGATGCGCCAGCGCCTGGGACTGGCCGCGGCCCTGCTCCGCGAACCGAAGCTGTTGCTGCTCGACGAGCCGACCAACGGGCTCGACCCCGGCGGCATGCGCGACATGCGCCGGTTGATCGGCGAGCTTGCCGACGACGGACTCACCGTCCTCCTGTCCTCGCACCTGATGGGCGAGGTCGAGCAGCTGTGCACCGAGCTCGCCATCATCGCCACGGGCAGGATCCGGTTCGCGGGCACGATCGAGGAGCTTCGCTCGGGACACGGGGGTGCCGACTACCGGTTGACCGTGACCGACGTACGCCGAGCGCTGGCGACCTGCTCCGATCTCGCGGGCGTCGACCTGCGCGCCGACGACACAGGGAGCCTGCTGGTCCGCGCGGAGCCCGCGGACGCCGCGCGGCTCACGGTCCGCCTTGGCCAGGAGGGCATCGGCATCCTGGCGATGCTCCCGGGCGCCCCGTCCCTCGAGCAGCTCTTCTTCGACCTCACCGAGACCCCGGCCGACGCGGCGACGGACGCCGCGTGAGCACCTACCGCTGGGAGCTGAGGAAGCTGGTCGCCCAGCGCCGCACGCTCATCGGCCTCGTGGTCGCGGTGCTGATCCCCCTTGCCTTCGCCATCGGCCTCGCCGTCAACCCGGCGTCGCCGCCCTCCCCCGGGGACGCGATCGACCCCGACGTCTACATCGCCCTGGCCTACAATTCCTCCGGCCTGGTGCTCCCCCTGATCTCGCTGCTCTTCTCGTCACTGGTGCTGCTCCCGCTGCTCGCCGCGCTCGTGGCCGGCGACATCGTGGCCGCCGAGGACGTCAACCAGACCCTCAAGACCGTCCTCACCCGCTCCACCTCGCGACTGCGGCTGCTCGGAGCCAAGGCCGGGGCCACGGCGACGTACGTCGTCTCGCTCCTGCTGCTCTTCGCCATCAGCGGCACGCTCATCGGCATCGTCGCCGGCGGCGCGCACCCCGTGCCGCTGGGCGGGGTCCCCCTGGGACCCACCGGGTTCACCCTCGGTGCCCACCAGATCGCCGTGAGCACGATGCTCGGACGGATCGCGCTCGCGGTCGGGATCTACGCGATGCCACTCCTCGCCGTCAGCGCCTGGGGCTTCCTCCTCTCGACCGTCACGCGCAACAGCGGCGCCGCGATCGTCGGCATGCTGGTCTTCAGCTTCGCCAACCAGATCATCGGCTTCCTGCCGAGCATCCCGGTCAGCGTCACCCGTTGGCTGCTCACCGACCAGTTCACGGCCTGGCAGACGACGCTCGGCACGGCGGTCGACACCGCACCCATCTGGCACGCCCTGCTCGTCAGCGTGGTCTACGGCGTCCCCCCGCTGCTCCTGAGCGCCTGGTGGTTCCGCCGACGCGACGTGCTGGTCTGAGCCAGGTACGGCCGGCAACACCGTCGCTCGGGTGGGCCTGGCCGGGCCAACATCGCCCAAGCGCTCTCCCTCAGCGACTCGGACGCCCTTCGCGCACTCGCCCACCTGAAGCGCGGCGGCCACGTCATCTCCAAGTCCGTCCCCCGCCGGAACGGCGACGTGCCCCTCGACGTGGCCCTCGACGTCACCCAAACAGCCCTGTACGCCGTCGGCGCGTGGCCCACACCAGAGACCGCGCTCGACCGCATGCTCGCGGCGCTCGACAAGATCGCCCAGAACACCGACGACTCCGGCACTCGCACCAACGCCCAGAGGACCGCCGCCTGGCTCCGTAGCAGCGCCACCGTCGGCCTCACCGTGGCCAGCGCCATGATCACGGGCCAGCTCCCCGGAGCCAGTTCGTGAGCCCCACAGCATGGGCCGCACTCGCCAGTTGGATCATCCTCGTTCCTACCGCCCTCACAGCGGGCGCCGCGGCCCGGCAAGCACGGAAGGCGGACAAGCGCGCTGCTGAGTCCAATCGCCTCGCCGGCGAGGCGAACCAGCTCGCGGCTCAGGCTCTCGACCTGCCCCGCACTGCCGAGGAACGTGCCGACCGCCTCGAGCGCCAAGCCGCCGACCGAGCAGACGTCGTCTGGGAACACCGCGAAGTCGGGGACGGCGAGACCGTGTCCTTCCAGAACATTGGCGCCGACGCCGCGCACGACGTCCGACTCGTCGTGGACATCGACGATGGCACCCACCGTCGCAAGGTAGGCCCACTCTCCTCCATTCAGCCGCACGACCGCATCGGCATCAGGCTCGCAGCCGAGGCCCGAGCCGCACAGGAGCGATGGGAGCAGTCCAGTACTGTCAGCGTCCCCGGCGTCGACGTTCGGGCTCGGATCACTTGGCGATCCGAGACAGGCAAGCTCGGTGTCTTCGAGTCCGACGACCTCTGGGTATGACGGTTCCGTGACCAACGTGGCGTCCGGATCCCAGACCAGCACGCCGGGGTCGCGGGGCTCGGCGATATTGTCATGGCCGGAGGCGCCGCCGACTTCAACCCGGCCGGCCTCGCCGTACCGGTAGAGGTCGGTCAGGTCGCGCAGGGCGGGCTAGAACCGGTGCACCAGATCACAGTGTCGGCGGGGGCGCACACCCCCCGGCCGGGAGAGGGGCGGAAGTCCTCGCGACCCGGCGTCCCGCGGCCAAGGCCTGCGTTCACCACCCCCCGACGGATCAGCCGTGGTCGCCCGTGATGCACGCGGCCGTGGTGGCGGTCGGGTAGCCAAAACAGTAGCCCGACACGATCAGGTCGTCGGCACTCCAGCGGTTGGCCGGTAGGGGCAGGCACACGTCCTCACCGCTCATCTGCTGCAGCCGCCCGAGCGCACCCCCGATGAAGAGATCCGGGAGCTGGCGTGCGTGGTCCTCCTCCAGCGTGGACAGGCACTCTTCGCTCGCCAACGGACCCGAGCGCGCGTCACAAACCGAGCCGGAGAACTCAAAGTGAGCCCAAGGTGAGCCTTGAGGCCTCTTCTCGGGTCTCAAGGCCGAGAGCCAAATCGCATCAGCGCAGGCCGGAGTCGCTTTTCACAAGAAGCGCAACGCACTCCACATGGGAAGTCATCGGGAAGACGCCGACGGTATTGAGCGTGACCGAGATCCTTTGCCAACAACTGCGTTCATGAGAGGAAACTAACCGCTGACCTGTGGAATTGCGGCCTCAGGCGCTCGATGCGTCGGTACCGCTCTGCGACCCTCCGCGATTCAAAGCGCGCCCAAACCGCGCCATCGAACAGTCGGGCTCGCGAGGTCACAATCGACTGCAGGCAGTGCGCTGCGGGCACGGTCGGCGCGGGGGTTGCGTCGGCAATTCCCCTTGGTCCATCGTCGCGGCGCACCACGCACGCGAATGGTCGGTCACTCAGCGGCTGTCCGAGCGGGAGCGTCGGCAGCAGAGGTCGTCTCGGGTGCACCTGAGAGAACTCGCCACAACCGACTTAGGTCGGGGCCGCTTAGCTTCGCATCCCGAGGGAGATGCTGGGCCCATTGATCATCCCGGAGCGATGACAGGAAGGAACGTGCGACGGCAGGGCGGATCTCCTCAGCGGGGCGGTCGGCAACGAAGGCCTCGCCGAGGGATGTAGCTACCACCCGTGGAACCGAGCTCATTCGCATCACCACGCCCGCCTCGGTGTTCACCCCGTGATAGAGCATGGCGCCGAGCAGATTGATGTTCCGCAGCTCCGCCTCGCCGATCGCGTCGAAGTCGATTCCACTCGTCGGGAGCTTCGAAAGAGCCGACAGACCCCAGGTTCCTGCGGTCGCGAGGTTCCGATAGATCGCCCTCGTCGCGCTTGTGAGTGCTGCAGTGGGATCCGGGGCATCACCGAAATAGCGCTCGGCGATCTCCCGGACGGACACTCCTGCGACCCAGTCTGCGGCGATGCGGGCGCCGCGATCGCCCGAGCCTCCGCCCACTCCAGCGAGCTCCTCAATGCTGTCTCGAATCTGCGGAAGCTGAAGCATCACTTTCATCAGATCAGGGAGTGCACTTGACGATGGGTCACCGAACAGGCTGTCAGGCTGCCAATCCTCCGCGCTAAGCGCGGTGCCCATCTGTCGCATGCCAGCCATCGCGGACCGGATTCCCTCAGGCGTGAAGCCCGTGCTGTCCGCGAGCGTCGCGGTCTCGACATGCTGGGAGAGTTCCTCGGCATAGCGCCGGGTGGCTTCAAGCAGCCGTACGCCCTTGTCTCGCTGAGAAGGGGCGGCCTCAGCCAGCGTCGAGTATCCAAACGTGTTTCGCAGCAAGAGTTCTGTCTCGGCGAGCACCGCGTCTAGGTTCTTCTTCTGAGCGAACAGATGCGCCACGTAGTTTCGGAAGTCAGCCCACTGGTCATTGTGGATTGCACGGTCGAGATCAAGCAGCCGCCCGGCGTCCTCCAGCTCGTTGAGAAGGACTACGAGGCGCGAGACCAGATCCCCTGCCTGCGTGGCCAGGAACTCAGCGAGAGCCGGACGATCGCCTGGCTTGCACGCCAGTCCGACGACACCGATGCTGTCCTGATCAACGCGTCCGGCACGTCCTGCGAGATTCCAGAACTCACGCGGGGTCATCTCACGAGTAAATCCTGCGCCCGGCAGATGCCGGCTCGCAAGGAAGATCGACGAGACGGGAAAGTTCAAGCCCTGCGACAGGCCGGTCGTTGCGACCAATACTCGGAGTCTTCCCTGCTCAGCCAGCCACTCCATTAACGTGCGAGTCTCGTCCGAGAGACCCGCATGATGAACACCCACGCGGTGGCGCAACAACTCAATCAGCGCGTAGTCGTCACTTACCTCCGTCGCGAGGAATCGCTGCACGACCGCGATGTCGTCGTCCTCGATGACAGGAAGCTTCTCGGAGAGTTCAGATGCGACTTTCCAAACCGTGGCGATCTGGGGACACACGACGATCGCCGTACCGCGTTCGGAGAAGGTGAAGGCTGCCGCGCCAGCGAGTCGACCAAGATCCTTCTTGATACTCGAAAACGTGCGGTCGAGCTGCGGCCCCGCACCCACCGTGTACTTGGCGCTGAGCGCCAACGAGGTTCCCGTCGTCAGCATCGACTCGTATGACAGGCTCCAAGCGCGACCACGCCCACTTGGCGGCGCTTCAGCACTTATGAGGCCGATCATCCGGTCATTTGGCTGCCATGGGGTTGACGCGAGGCTGATGCTCTTGCCGGTTTGAGGCGCGAGCCATCGCGCCAAGTCGTCGGCGTTCGGAACGAACGGCATCATCAGCAGGAAGTTCGCCTGCGGGCAATCGCGCTTGACGGTCGCGAGCAGTAGTTCAATCCGGATGCCGCGATCCTGATCCTCAATGTTGTGTGCCTCATCCAGAATGAGGAGAGCGAGAGTTCGGTCAATCGCGCCGCTCCTGATTGCGAGGTTGAGCTTCTCAGGCGTCGCCACCAGCACGTCGAACGCAGGTTCCTTGAGCATCGCCGATTCGACATCGTCGATCTCGACCGCCGCGGTGAGCTCTTCAACACGAATTCCACTCGACCCGAGGTCCTTGCGGAGCCGTCGAGTGATCTGAGCAACGAGCGCTCGCGTTGGCGCAACGTACGCCACCCATCCCTGATCCTGCTTGAACTGACTGACCGCCTGAACGATCTTGAATTCAGCCAGGATCGTCTTTCCAGCACTTGTCGGTAGGTCCACGACCACCGCCGCACTTGCCGGGTCGAGCAGACCTTGCTCCTGAATGGCAACTCGCTGTGGGGGTAGCATCTCGAACATCGAGCGGTGGCGGGTTGCATCTGCAACGACCGCTCTGATTTCAGGACCAATCCGCGTGATCGACCACAGAGACCCACCGACCATTCGGTGCGCCATTGCTCGCTGCCATCGCAGAACCACGACGAATTCTGGATCGCCTGACTGCTGGGCTGCGGCGACGGCGCGATCGAAGTGGAAATCGAGTTCGGTCGCGACACTGAATGGCTCGCCCTGCATCAAATAGGTGGCCACCAGTTCAGAAAGTCGAGCCCAGTGGTAAAGCGCGACCAGCCGCCATCCGGAGGCTTGAGTGGCTTCCGCGTTCGCCTGCCCCTGGAACAACAGCTCTTCGTTCTCGCGTTGCTCCTCCCGAAGCCGCGCGACCGTTACAGCGACTCCTTCCAGATCGGCCCATCCATCCTTGCGCAGAAGGCGGGTCCAGATCTGCCCGAGGTTGTCAGCGACGGCTGAAAACTGACCCCGGAGCGTCGGCCGAATTTTGACCCCCTTCGCACTGACTCTCGAGCTCAAGCGAGCTCGAGAGGAGAAGGGAGTTGTTGTCTGTGGAGGACTGGGCTGAGATCCGCCGGCTGCGTCGAGCGGAGGGGTTGGGCATCAAGACGATCGCCAAGACGTTGGGGATCTCGCGGAACACGGTGCGGGCCGCGATCGCTTCGGACGCGCCGCCGAAGTATCGGCGGCGGCCGGCGGGGTCGGCGGTGGATGCGTTCGAGGACGCGATCCGCCAGCAGCTTGCGGCGGTGCCGACGATGCCGGCGACGGTGATCGCCGAGCGCGTGGGGTGGACGCGTGGGATCACGGTGTTCAAGGAGCGGGTCGCTGAGCTGCGGCCGGCCTACCTGCCGCCGGACCCGGCGGGCCGGACGACCTATGTGGCCGGGGAGATCGCCCAGTGCGACCTGTGGTTCCCACCGATCCAGCTGCCGGTCGGGTTCGGGCAGACCCGTGGCCCCAAGCAGCTGCCGGTGTTGACGATGGTGACCGGCTACTCCCGCTGGCTGTCGGGGATCTTGATCCCGTCGCGGCGGGCCGAGGACCTGTTCGCCGGCTGGTGGCAGCTGATCTCCGCGCTCGGGGCGGTGCCGCGGCTGTTGGTCTGGGACGGCGAGGGCGCGATTGGCCGCAACCGTGGCGGCCGGATCGAGCTCACCGGCGATTGCCAGGCGTTCCGCGGGGTGCTGGGGACGAAGGTGATCGTGCTCAAGCCGGCCGAGCCGGAGCACAAGGGCATCATCGAACGTGCCCATGACTACCTGGAGCGCTCGTTCCTGCCCGGGCGGGTGTTCAGCGACCCGGCCGACTTCAACGTCCAGCTGCAGGGCTGGCTGACCCAGGTCAACGCCCGCACCCGCCGCGCGTTGGGCTGCGCTCCGACCGACCGGATCGCAGCCGATCGGCAAGCGATGCTCACCCTGCCACCGGTCGCCCCGGCGGTCGGCTGGCGGCACTCGACGAGGCTGGCCCGGGACCACTACGTGCGGCTGGACTCCAACGACTACTCCGTCCACCCCGCGGTGATCGGCCGCCGCATCGAGGTGGTCGCCGACCTGGACCGGGTCAAGGTGTTCTGCGAAGGCCGCGTGGTGGCCGACCACCAGCGGGTCTGGGCCTGGCACCAGACGATCACCGACCCCGAGCACCTGCAGGCCGCCAAGACGCTGCGGCGGACCCGCGTCGGGGCGTTGCGGCCGGTCCGCGACGCCGAGACCGAGCTCGCCGTCGAACAACGCCCGCTGGGCGACTACGACACCGCCCTCGGCATCGACCTCGGCGGTGAAGGCGGGTTCGCATCATGACCGCCCGAAAGACCGCGGCTGCTGCGCAGCGCGACCTGGCCAGTGAGGTGAGCTTCCTGACCCGGGCGTTGAAGGCGCCGACGCTGCGGGAGGCGGTGCCGCGGTTGGCTGAGCGGGCTCGGGCGGAGTCCTGGACCCATGAGGAGTTCCTGGTCGCCTGCCTGCAACGCGAGGTCTCCGCCCGGGAGTCCCACGGCGGTGAGGGCCGGATCCGGTCCGCCCGGTTCCCCGCGCGGAAGAGCCTGGAGGAGTTCGACTTCGACCACGCCCGCGGGCTGAAACGCGACCTGATCGCCCACCTAGGCACCCTCGACTTCGTCGTCGCACGCGAGAACGTGGTCTTCCTCGGCCCACCCGGCACCGGGAAGACCCACCTCGCCATCGGCCTGGCGATCAGGGCCTGCCAGGCCGGGCACCGGGTGCTGTTCGCCACCGCAAGTGAGTGGGTGGCCCGGCTCGCCGAGGCCCACCACGCCGGCCGGCTCCACGACGAGCTGGTGCGGCTCGGCCGCTACCCGCTGCTGGTGGTCGACGAGGTCGGCTACATCCCCTTCGAGCCCGAGGCCGCCAACCTGTTCTTCCAGCTCGTCTCCAGCCGCTACGAGCGCGCCTCGCTGATCGTCACCTCCAACAAGCCCTTCGGCCGCTGGGGCGAGGTCTTCGGCGACGACGTCGTCGCCGCCGCGATGATCGACCGGCTCGTCCACCACGCCGAGGTCGTTGCCCTCAAGGGCGACTCCTACCGGCTCAAAGACCGCGACCTCGGCCGAGTGCCGGCGTCGACAACCGAAGAACCATGACCACCAAGGGGGTCAATTTTCAACCGGCGAAAAGGGGTCAATTTTCGGGCGGCGTTGACAGAGGTCAGCGAGCACCCGCGCGTCCCATCGCTCGCTACTAGGGACGAACCGCTCCGGGGTGACATCCCGTTCGCGCATCCAGGTACGGAACTCAGCCCACCGGTCCGAGCAGTACGCAAGTGCGCCGAGCTGTAGCACCTGTCGGAGGAGTTCCTCCGTCGATCCCTCTTCAAGAGGCAGTGATCGAAGCAGTGTGAACGCTTGATGAGCCGCCGCTTCGGCGAGTTCACCTTCGCTACCGAGGTCCAAGGAGCCGCCTCGGGTGACTTCATCCAAGCCTTCGCTGGAGGTCGACTACAGGACGACGACGAAGCTGAACGAGCAGGACGGACGAGAGGACGAAGCCGGCGCCCACCGTCTGGGTGGCACTGAGCCGCTCACCGAGGATCGCCGCGGCGAGGCCGACGGTAGCGACCGGCTCGAAGGTCGAGAGAATGGATGCGGCCGAGGGGCCTGTGCGGCGAAGTCCCGCGAAGAAGGTCGTGGACGCCACGACGGTGGAGACCAGGGCGATGCAGACGATCCAGCCCCAGCCAGCGAGGGTGAGGCCGAGGCCGAGCCCCCCGGAGAGCATCGCTCGTGCGGCGAGCGTCAGGGTGGCCCCTATCATCACTAAGGCCGTCAGCGTCAGGGCCGGCATCTGCTGGACAGTGGACTCCCCGACGAGGATGTAGACGGTGTAGGTAAGAGCCGCGGCGAAAGCGAAGGTGACGCCGGCGGTGTCGAACGACAGGGCACCGGCGCCGACCAACACCAGGGCGGTGCCGCAAGTCGCGGCCAGCAGCGCGGCTACGCGCGCCGGCGTGAGTCGGTCCCTGCCCAAGGTCACCGACGCCAGAGTTACCAGCACCGGGAAGGTGTAGAGCACCAGCGCTACCAGCGCGGCGTCGATCCGCTCCAGGGCGGCGAAGTAGAACGACGCTTGCGCGGCGTACCCCACACCGCCGAGAGCCAGGGCGGTCATGACCAGGCGTCGTCGCGATTCCCCGGCCGCGCTTGGCAGGGCGGGCTGCCCCGACCGGAGCCGGACCACGGCTACTGCCGTGACCAGGATCGCGGAGGCCACCGCGAAGCGCAGGAGAACCAGGGTCGGCGCCGGCACCCCAGCGGCGTAAGCGAGCTTGCCGAAGATCGCCATGGCGCCGAAGCAGGTGGCGGAGACGAGGATGAGCACCGGACCCATGGGACAAGGGTGCGCCCTGGCAACGATCAGATCTAGTGATGATTTATGGATCTGACTCATTAGACTTACTGCATGGTTCTCTGGGATCTCCAGCGTCTGCGCATCCTGCGGGAGCTGGCCGAGCGGCGCACGCTCGCGGCGGTCGCTGATGCCCTGGGCTACTCACCATCAGCGATCTCCCAGCAGATGGCGGTGCTGGAGAGGGAAGCCGGCACGACCCTTCTGCAGCGGGCTGGGCGCGGAGTCCGGCTCACCGATGCCGGACGCGTCCTCGCTGACCATGCCGACCAGCTCCTGGCCGCGGCGGAAGCGGCGCGCGTGGACCTGGCCGCCCTGTCTGGGGACGTTCGCGGCACCGTCCGCGCCGGCGGGCTGCAGTCCGCCATGCGCCACCTGCTCATCCCGACCCTCGCCGGCCTGCTGCCCGAACACCCCGGCATCCAGCTCGAGCTCACCGAGATTGAGCTGGCGCCTGCCCTGCCGGAGCTTCGCCTGGGCACACTCGACCTGGTCATCAGCGACGAGTACGCCGCCCAGCCTCGCCCCCGACCCGCTGGCATACGGCGGGAGCTCCTGCTCGAGGAACCCCTGGTAGTAGTGCTGCCCGTCGACCACCCGCGCTCGCAGGATCGGCGACCCGTGAGCATCACCAGCCTGCGCGACGAGGTATGGGTGGCCTCGGCGTCGGGCACCGGTCACCACGCCCTTGTCCTGGCCGCTTGCCGCCAACTCGGAGGATTCGACCCCGAGTTGCGACACCGCTCCAACGACGCCGACATTCAGCTCGACATCGTGCGGACCTCCAGAGCCGTCGCCCTCATGCCCAGCCTCACCGTGCCCCTCGACGACCCCACCCTGGCCATCCGCCAAGTCGCCGACGGCACCGTCGCCCGCAGCCTGCTCCTGCTCACCCGCGACCAACCCACACCAGGCGCGCTCGCCCACGTCCTGGACTCAATCCGGACCCGAGCACGAAGCCTCGGCAGAACCTTCGGCGAAACCTGAAACATCGGATCCCGCACCTTTCGCAGGTGCGTCTTACCGTCGCAAATATGGGCTCCGCTCCAACAGTCTTGTCCTCGCGCTCGCACCTAACTCTTGACCGCAGCTCGCACGATGGGCTGCCCAACTCAGGAGTCAGAATGTCCATCCCCACCCAGATGAGCCTGGTCGGCTTCGTCGCATCAGCGCCGGAGCTCCACTTCACCAAGCAGGGCGCCGAGTACTGCCAGCTGCGCGTCGGCGTCGAGCAGTGGCGCAAGGAGGTCGACGGGAGCTTCACCAAGCTCGACCCGACTTTCCACGACATGGTCGCGTTCGAGAGCACGGCCCGCGAGACCTACGCGCGGTTCCGCAAGGGCGACTCGTTCGTCGCGAGCGGCTACATCCACGAGTACGAGGTCGAGAGCCGCGACGGCGCCAGCGTGATCAAGGAAAAGTTCGTCGCCAGGAAGATCGGCCACAACGTCGACAAGACCGACTACCTCGTGCAGCGCGGCCGCCACGCGGCACCGGAGCGCTCGCTGACGCCGGTGCCCGAGCCGCCTCCCATCGCGATCTGAGCGGCCGTCGGTCATGGGCATGTACGACGAGCCCGACGACGACTACCGCGGAGTCACCGATCTCCTCGAGCGTCCGCCAGAGTCGCTGAACTGGAACCTCCTCGGCTCCGAGGATGCCGACCGCGAGTGGCATGACCTTGACGCCTGGGTGACCTGGCTGAAGGTCACCTTCGGACTGCCGCCATCGATCGTTCCGCCGTGCTGGCATCGCCACGACGAGCTCGTCTGGGAACTCTCAGCCCTGCACACCCACTGGCTCGGCTGCTACCACGAGACCGCGAGTCCGTCGGCACCGATCGCATGGATGCGTGACTTCGCGGACGCGCGTAATCGGCTGCGGGACTGGGTCGCGATCTGCGGTACGCGCCTCGATCGCGATCGCCCGACCCGCCAGACCGTCTGGCCCGGCGAAGAGGCCGGGGAACTCGGCGGCGAGGTCGCCATCGCCGACCGCCGGCGCGACTTCGAGGAGGTCGTCCGCGCCGACGTGCGTAAGCGGAAGGCCGCCGAGGCCGTGGCCAGGCGGTTCGTCCTCGGCTGAGCCAGACCCGCCTCATGGGCGCCGCCGCGCACCTTCATTCCACAGGCTTCGCAACCTCCAGCGACCCGCCTCGACGAACCGGCGACGGTGGCGTTCCACCCACGAAAGGAGTGGATCGTGCTTCTCCCCCACGCACAGACGCTGGCGCAAGCGCGTTCCTTCCTCGCCGCGCTCGCAGATCGGGCCTCGACCATCGACGTCTCGTCGGCATACGAGCGCGTCCTCATCGAACTCGATCGCATCCACGAGGACGACTGCCCATCGGCAGACCCAGAAGGGCTGACCGAAGACCGCGCCATTCTGCTGGCTGTCGCCACGTCGGCGCTGGAAGAGCTCGAGCAGTACGGCATCGACCCGCTCACCATCGAGCTCATCATCGCGATGGTCGATGACGCGTACGCCGTGGACGGCCCCTGATGTACGGGGAGACCGGCGCGGCGATGCGCACAGAATTCGCGGCACTTCTCCGGCAGCACCGAGTTCAGCAGCGGCTGACCGGGGCGACACCCGAGGCTCGCGAAGAACTCGGTGGACTGATCCGGACCTACCGGCAGACCGTGCTCGTCTGGCTCGGCCAGGCGATGCGCGCGGCCAGCCCGCTCGCGTTCTCCAACAAGCCGCCGGCACAGCCGAACCCGTTCCGGGCAGTCGGCTCAAGCGGCTCCCACCTGACCACAGCCAGCGAACTGGCGCGGGCGATCGACCTCGCAAGACAGCGGTCGAGCGCGCACCCCGCGTCGACGGATGCACTGGCCACGCCGAACGCCACCCCGATGGTGGAGCACTGGCGCCTCGCCGCCCGCGCAGCGGCGCTCGCGGAACACGACACGAGCGAGCAGATGTCCGCGCAGATGACCGCACCCCATGCCCAGGCGCTCGTCGGCGACGTCGCCGCGTTGACCCAAGCCCTGGTCGTCCTCGACCAGCGGTACAAGAACACACCCGGGTGGGAGCCGCTCGCCCAGTGCGCTCGTCTCGGCTGGGCATCGCTGGCTGCGGCGCTCGATGTGAATCTCGGTCAACCTGACTACGCCATCGATCACCTCGGCTGGCGACCGAAGACGAAGGTCATCACTGGACCGGTGCGTCCAGGGATCCTCGGCGTGCTGCAGGCCCAGCACAACCTCGTGATCCGGATGAAGTCCGTGCCCAACGCGACCAACCTTCGCCTCGTCGTGAACTCTCAGCGCCTCGTCTCCGCGCACCTCGCGCCGTACGCCGCCCGCATCGACGAACGACTCGCCGGGCGATGGGCAGAACGCGCCGAGACCTACTTCGCCATGCAGAAGGAGCTACGCGAGATCGGCGGGCTTCTCGGAAGGGGCGGACTCGCCGTGGCCGAAGGCGCGAACGCCGTCGCGCGACTGGAAGCCCTCCCCCACGACACGATCATCGAGCCACGCGTGCTCTCCGGGTTCCAGTTGCTCTTCAACCGACTCGACGACCGCATCGCCAACGTGATCGAAGATGGCGTCGCGCAGGGTGCATTCTTCAAGCGCGTGACGCTCCCGCGCCTTGTCGGCGGGGGCGGACAACTGGTCCGCCCGGTCCGCGAACGCTTCGTACCCGTCACGTCGGCGACCGATCTCGCCGTCGTGAAGACCGTCCGCGAGCGACTGCGCCCCAAGAACGAGCCGCCCACTGCCACCCCAGGACCGACGCGAGTCGACCTGCACTCCGCGCTGATCCACCGTCCGACGCAAGGAGGGGGCGTCGATGTCCCGAACATCTAACCCCCGCACCATCGGCGGCTCCCGAGCACCTAGGCAGTCATGCCGACCAAGGGAGAGCCAATGTCGACCGACCTGAGCGCGTCAGACATCGCCGTAGCGATGGTGCGCGACCCGTTCCTGAACACTGAGGACGCCTGCGGATACCTCGGCGTTCCCAAGGCGACGCTTCTGACGTGGAGGGTTCGCCGTCCTGGCTATGGCCCGCGCGCTGTCAAGGCTGGTGGCCGCCTCAAGTACCGCCTCTCGGAGCTCGACCGGTGGCTGCGTGCCCATGAGGAGTCCTTCGCGGATGGTGAGGACAGCGACGAGGACCCGCCTCGCGAGGTCGTCCGTACCCGCCGCCGTGCCAGTCGCGTGCGAGGTGCTGCTCTCGGCCCGACCGACGCCGGATAGCTCGCCTGCGGACGAAGGAGAGAGAAATGGCCAGACAACGGCTGATGGTCGGCACCTACGGCGAGATCAGCTGCTTCCGATTGAAGAGCGGGTCGTGGCAGGCGCGCGCCCGCTACTGCGACGTCGATGGTGTCGTACGGCAATACCGCAAGAACGGTGAGACCAAGACCAAGGCGAGGGCCAACCTCAAGGCGTTCTTCGTCGAGCACACCGGCACCTTCGGTGACGGCGCGCTCGCGCCCGACGACACCGTTCACGACCTCCTCGACCTCTGGTTCAAGAAGATGGAGCAGGCGGACGGCGGACCAGGCTCGGAGACTCTGGGCTACTACCGCTCCCACGTCCGCTGGATCCTCGACCCCGACAAGACCGAGCACCCGCTGGGCGCCTACCAGCTCCGGCACGTGCGACCGGTGATCATCCAGGCCGCGCTAGACAGCGCCGGCGTCTCTCCCGACCTGCGCAAACGCATACGCAGCGTCCTCGTGCGCGCGTTCAACATGGCGATCTTCCACGAGGCGATCAACGGCAACCCGGCCACGGCCGTCCCTTCGGTCCCTGTGCCACGTAACAAGAAGAAGCCTGTTCCCGTGAAGGACCTGGACGCCGTTCGCGCCGCAATCCGCGAGTGGGCCAGCGCCGAGAAGCGGAACGGTCCGAAGAGCGTCGATCTGCCCGACATCGTCGAGATGCTCATCGCCACCGGCATGCGAATCGGTGAACTGCTCGCCCTTCGATGGTCCGACATCGAGCTGACGCCGCCGCCCGAACGGCGGGACGACGACGGGTGGTTCCCGTGGCTGATGGTGACCGGCCAGATCACCTCGAAAGGCAAGCGGGTCGACTATGGCAAGACCCACGCAGCGATCCGTCCCATCGCGCTCCCGGACTGGGCTGCGGCGCTGCTACGCCGGCGCAAGGTTGCGCAGACACCCAACGACCTCGACGCGGTGTTCATTACCCGCAACGGCACCTGGCACTTCCCCACCAACGTCCAGGGTCGGCTGCGCCACATTCGCCTGCTCGATGATTACGCCGACCTTGCCGCGCTCCAGGATGTCTCGCCCCACTCCTTCCGCCGAACGGTGGCAACCGAGATCGACGAGGTCTACGACGCCGAGGCTGCCATGAACCAGCTTGGCCACACGTCCAAGGCGGTTACGGAGCGGCACTACATCAACCGAAGGCTCGTAGTGCCCGACTACCGGGCCGCCACCGACCGTCTGGCTCCAGGCCTCGAGACGAACGAGGGGCCCACTCCCGGGCTCTGAGAGGCCTTCGGCGGGCCCACGAGTGGCTCCCGGGCCCGCCAGACGCGCTCTGAGCCCGTCTGTGGCCGTTTGCATGCCCCTCAGCCGTCACAGCGGCGCTATCGAGGCGTCAGAAGCCGAGCCCGCGATCTCAAAGTGAGCCCAAAAGAGCCTTAAGACCGGTCGGCGAGGTCGGACCCCCATGATCCAAATCGCATCGGGAAGACGCCGATGAGCCTGAGCGTGAGCGCGATCCTCTGCCGACAACTGCCTTCATCAGAGGAATCTAGCCCCGACCTGCGAACTTAGCGTCCGAACCACTCGTAGCGTCGGTACGTCTCTGCGACCCTCCGCGGTCCACAACAGGTCGCAAAGAGCGCGCCTGGCTACCCAGACTGCGGGGAGCCAGCTCAAGCCGATCCACGACATCTACGACCCTGCTGCGAGCCCTCGGCGCCATCTGTCACGGGCGCGCCGCAGACAACTGCCTTGTCGAGTCCCGCCAGATCACGCAGGTCCTGTTCGATGACCTGCGGCACAACACCCGACCTGTGCATGTCCCTTGGCCTGAGCCGGCCTGACCTAGAGCCGGCCCGACCGCTGACTGTCCCACCTCTGCGCCGCAAGCACGGAACTCGGCCCCTCGCCGAGATCCCTCCTAGGGTTCGGCGACCAGCTTCTCCAAGAGCTTCTCCAGGTCGCCCTGTTCGGTCGTGTCCAGCCGGTCAAGCATCCCGCTGAACTCGGCGGCGAGGGCCGCGAGCGCGCCGTCGAGCGCCGTCCGGCCCGCCTCGGTCGTCATGAGTCGGTGGCGACGCAGATCTTCCTCGTCGATCTCGCGGCGAACGAAACCCTTCGCGACCAGATTGCGCAGGTACACGGTCACGCTCGCCTTGGGCAGCATCAGCCGCGCCGCGAGCTCCGCCGGGTACCGGCACGAGTCCACCTCGTCAAGCACGAAGAACTCCTTGGTCTCCAGACCCAGCGACTCCAGCTGCGCAGCGCACCCGTTCATCACCCGACTCAGTAGACGGTGATTGAGCTTCCAGATCTGCGCAGCATCGACCGAGGCCACCAGCTCCCTTTCGACGAAGGTACAGTTTCGTACTACAGTGGTTTTGTAATACGTGCAGATTCGAACTACACAAGCTGCCAGCAAGGCTAGCAACGGATCGGCAGCTGAGAGGACTTGGCAACCATGCCCACCCAGGACGTCACAGTTCCCCGCGGGCCACTTCGACTCGCCGGCCAACTCCACACTCCCGACGAGCTGCCTGAGGGCGAGCCGCGTCCCGCCATCGTGCTCAGCACGCCTGGCAGCAGCGTGAAAGAGCAGATCGGCGCCAACTACGCCTCGCGGCTGGCAGAACGAGGCTTCATCGCCATCGCCGTCGATCCCGCCAACCAGGGACAGAGCGAAGGAGACCCTCGCGACCTCGAGGACCCCTACGCCCGCGGCGAGGACCTACGCAGCACCATCGACTTCCTGACCACACTCGACGCGGTCGATGCCGACCGCATCGGGCTGCTCGGGATCTGCGCCGGAGGCGGCTACGCCGTCCACACCGCCATGACCGAGCCTCGCATCAAGGCCATCAGCACCGTCGTGCCGGTCAACATCGGTCGGGCCTTCCGCCAAGCTGACACCTCCCCCGGCGCAGTCCGCACGAGGCTGGAGTCCGTCGCCACTCAGCGAACCCTCGAGGCCCGCGGTGGCGAACCCGCCAGAGACCCGTGGATCCCCGACACCCTCGAGCAGGCCGAGCAGTGGGGCATCACCGACGTCGACGTCCTGCAAGCCGTCTCCTACTACCGGACGCCTCGAGGCCGCCACGACCACTCCACGAACCGTCGGCTTGTCCGCAGCGACGCCCTGCTCCTGGGCTTCGACGCCTTCCACCTCGCCAGCGAGCTGCTGACCCAGCCGCTCCAGGTCATCCTCGCAGGTCGCCAGGGCAGCACCGGCTCCTATAGCGACGGCATGCAGCTGTGGGAGAAGGCCCCCAACAAGGGTCGACTCAGCGTCATCGACGGAGCTGGCCACTACGAGATGTACGACGAGCCGAAGTACCTGGACGAAGCAGCCGAGCAGATCCACGACTTCTTCACCGAGCACCTGGCGCGACTCGAGACAGAGCTTCACCGCAACAAGGCAGCGCTGAGGTAGGTCGCAGCGTTCGGCAACTGACCCCCCACCTGTCTGGTCTCCTGGTCCGGGCCGTTTCGCGCTCTCCGACGCGACACGGTCTGCAGCTCAGCGATGCCGGCAGCCCCCGCGGGGTGGCCCACGCACACATCGGCCGGCTGGTCGAGAAATTCTGACTGCTGGCCTGTACGCCAGGTGAGTCCATCGTGAGAGCGCAGTCGGCGTTGCACTGCCCCACAGTTCCCCGCAGTTCCGGGAAGTGACGGCAGGCCTCCGCGTCGGCCGGCCGCATTGAATCCGGTAGTGGCTGCCCTTGCTACCCGCCGGGCGATCACGGTCGCCCGGCGGGCCAAGGGGCTTCGGGTTTTGCGCTCGCAGGGGTCAGCGGGAGCCCCGCCGCACGGTGGCCCGACGAGGCATGTCTTGGCATCTCGGCTCATCAGCTGGCAGATGATGTGTCAGGATGAAATGGACAGATGTCCGCTTGAACTCATCACCCACAGAAGGGAACACGCCGTCGTGCAGAAGCCCGCCACGTCGAAGTTGCGCGCCGACGCGGAGATGAACCGCAGCCGGATCCTCGAGGCCGCGCGAGAAGCACTGGCAGAATCGGGCGACGCCTCGATGTTCTCCATCGCCAAGCGCGCCGGCATCGGTCAGGGGACGCTGTATCGACACTTCCCCACGCGCGAGTCCCTCGTGCTCGAGGTCCACCGCCGCGACGTGGCCGCCCTGGTTGCAGCAGCACCCGCCCTGCTCAACGACCTGGACCCCGATCTCGCGCTGCGCAGCTGGCTCGACCAGCTGGCGGACTACGGACGAATCAAGCGCGGGCTGGCCAGCGCGTTCCAGTCCGCCACTCACTCGCAGCGGGCCAGCGAGGGCTACCAGCCGGTCGTCGATGCCATCGCCATCCTGCTCGACGCCGGCAAGTCGGCGGGAAAGATCCGACCCGACATCGAAGCCTCCGACCTCCTGCTGCTCGTCGGCTTCCTGTGGCGCGTCGAAGCTGACGACCAAGGAGTCGCACGCGCCGACCATCTGCTCGCCCTCGTGATGGATGCCGTGCGCCCTCAACTCTGATCCGACACTCTCACGAACAACTCGCAACGAACGTGAACGTGGGGGCGGGACATCGGTCTCTCCCCGATTGATAAGCGGACACATGTCCGTTACCGTGGAACTCAATCCGGACACCTGTCCGCATTCCCGGGGTTCATCGACCGATGGCACCGGGCACCAGCAAGCACGAGGAGTTCGACATGTCTTCGACGCAGCCCGCAACGCACATGCGCCTGGACGGCAAGATCGCGGTGATCACCGGAGGCGCGCAGGGCGTCGGCTTCGGCATCGCGCAGGAGTTCATCGACTACGGCGCCACCGTGGTGGTCGTGGACAACAACAAGGAGACCCTCGACGCCGCCGCCGCTGCACTCGGCGAGAAGGCCACCGCGATTCACGCTGACGTGACTGACCTGACCCAGATGCAGGCTCTCTACGACGGCGTCAAGGCCGCCCACGGACGCGTCGACGCGGTCGTCGCGAACGTCGGCGCAGGCAACAGCAACCACGTGGACGCCATCCAGGAGCAGCAGTTCGACTTCGTGTTCGGAGTCAACGTCAAGGGCGTGCTGTTCACGGTGCAGCCTGCCCTCCCCCTGATGACGGAGGGCGGCACGATCGTGATCGTGGGCTCGACAGCCTCCATCCAGCCGCCTGTCGGCATGAGTCTGTACGGCGGCGCCAAGGCGGCACTGCGCAACATGGTCCGCGCCTGGATCCAGGAGCTCAAGGGATCCAACATCCGCATCAACGTACTCAGCCCGGGAGCGGTCGACACGCCGTCACTGCGAACCGCGCTGGCCAACGCATCCGGCGCAGACCAGGTCGACGCATTGGTGGCGAAGATGGGTGAGGGCAACCCCCTCGGTCGCCTCGCGGACCCGCGCGAGATGGGTACGGCCGCGGTGTTCCTGAGCAGCACTGCCTCCAGCTTCGTCACCGGCGTGGAGCTGTTCGCTGACGGCGGTATGGCCCAGACCGGCTGACGACCCCGCAAGGCACGAGCCCGCTCCACGCGTCGGAGAACACCGAGTCCCCGGCGGCCAGCTTCCACGGCTCGCGACGTGACCCGGTCGCCTTCGAGGTCTGGAGTGCGCTAGGCGCACGAGACGTCGGGAGTGCGGCTTTCACTCGCTCGGTCTACCCTTAGTCGACGTCGTCAGGAGGACCTCGAGATCGCGCACGCCCGGGTGGTACCGGCGCAGATCCCCGTGGCGTCCGGGAACAGGGGTTCTCTGAGCTACCCGAAGGGGGGTCGGTCGTTGCTGACTCGCCGGCCGCGGCAGGACGAACGTCGCAGCGTTCGCGGTGGTGCCGGCCTTCGCACCAACGGCAAGCGCCGGGTCGCCCTCGACCAGCTGTCGAGCCGCGAGTCCGCGCGGTTCTTCTGACCTGAAGCCGACCTCGTCGCTGGCTCTCCCGTGACCGGGGTGTACGTCGAGGCCCGGAGCGCGAATCCCCTTGCGGCCTTGCTCCCGTTGGGCTCCACGGCCACACAAGCGATCGCGTGCGCGGGACGGAGATCTCGCGCAGCAGGCGCGCTACCTTCTCGTGGGTGCTCACAACCGGAGGCCTTCGTCTGTCGAGAGGCTCACCCGCCGACACCAAGCGCAACTTCTCTGGCCTGACACCTAGGCGGTGAAGGTGTCGGCGACGATGCTGGCTGCCTGTGCCACGAGGTCGTCGTCGGTGGGCGCGTCGGCATCCTTGTGGGAGGTCATGATCACGACGACCCAGGGGGCGCGCCCAGGGGGGCGCACGATGGCGATGTCGTTGCGGGTCCCGTAGGACGCGCTGCCACTCTTGTCGCCGACGGGCCAACCCCTGCGGGACGCCGGCACGGACCAGGCCGGCACCGGTGAGACTGTCGCCGAGCTCGTCATTGAGAAGCCGTCGGTCACCAGCATTCAGCACGTCGCCGAGCGCGTAGCGCTGGAGCGTGCCGGCCAGCGCCTCCGGCGTGCTGGTGTCTCGGGTCTCGCCCGGTCGCCAGTCGTTGAGCTCGGGTTCGTCTCGATCCACCGAGGTGACTGTGTCGCCCAGCTCCTTGAGCCGTCGGCCGACGGCCTCGGGGCCTCCTGCCAGTTCGAACAGCAGGTTGGCGGCGGTGTTGTCGCACTGTGTCAGCGATGCGTCGATGAGCTGACGAACGGTCATGCCACCAGCGATGAAGGGCTCGGTGACCGGCGAGTAGTCGACCAGCTCGTCCTCATCCCAAAAGATCCTCCTCTCTAGCTGACGTCGGGACAGCCGCTCAAGCACGACCCCCGCGACGGGGACCTTCACCGTCGAGGCAAGGGCGAATCGCTCGTCGGCCCGACAGGACACCGTCGCCCCGGTACCGGTGTCGAGGGCGAAGACGCCGAGCCGGGCGTCCTTGGTTCGCTCGAGCTCCTTGAGCTCCTTGAGCGCCTTGCGGACCTCGCGTGCGCTGGGTGAGTGGGGATTCGCTTCGGAGGACTTCTCGACCGGGACCGAGCTCGTCGTCAGAGCAGTTGCCGGCAGCATCGTGATCAGGGCAGCGACTGCCATTCCGGCTCCCGCGATGCGAAGTCGTGAGTACGTGAAGAACATGCGTCCCAGACTGATTGGACGACGGTCTCCTGTCGAAGCCTCAGGTGTCACGTTCTATGCGGCATGCGCATGTGACCTATGAGCCTCGACGCGGCTCGCAGGCGTTCCCGAGAAGCGTCCCGGGAGTGGGCGGGTTTGAGGTAGGGCGGGTCGGCGTGCGTCAGGTGGCTATCTGCGAGATGCTCGCTGTGCGGTCAACGAAGGTGTCGACCCGGGCCAGACGCGAGCACTGATGACGGCCGCGCAGCGTTCGCATGCCACCTCGCTGCGAGCGTCAGCCCGCGCAAAGGCGCGTCCCAGGACTTCCGCCAAGCAGTCGCACTTGGACCGAAGCCCGTCGTGAGTGTGCCCATCCGCTTGGCAGGTAGGACGCCGAACGGTTCCATGAGCACCCCGCCTAGCGCCCGCATCCAGCGACCCCTTCGAGGGTGTGGGAGCACCCCCCACTAAAGGATCCCCCCTGTCAGGTCCAGCGTCGGATGTGCGCCGCCGCTCGGTGCCGCAGGCTGGACAGCATGATCGAAGTCAAGGGGCTCACCCGCACTTACGGCGACCACACCGCCGTCGACGACGTCAGCTTCACCTGCAAACCGGGACGAGTGACTGGCTTTCTCGGACCGAACGGGGCTGGCAAGACCACCACCATGCGCATCATGATCGGTCTCACCACCGCCAGCCGAGGAGAAGCGACCATCGGCGGCTACGACTACCACGACATCGTCAACCCGGGCCGCTACGTCGGTGTGCTGTTGGACGCCAGCGCGCAGCACGCTGGGCGCACCGGGCGAGAGATCTTGAGGATCGGTGCCCGGACGATGGGCCTGCCCGCATCACGCGTCGACGAGATGCTCGCGCTGGTCTCGCTCAGCGAGTCCGAGGCGAAACGCAAGCTGCGCAACTACTCCCTCGGCATGAAGCAGCGACTGGGCATCGCTCACGCGCTGCTCGGCGACCCGGAGGTCCTCATCCTCGACGAGCCAGCCAACGGCCTCGACCCCGCCGGGATCCGATGGATGCGCGACCTGCTCAAGGACTACGCGAGACGCGGCGGAACCGTCCTGCTCTCCAGCCACCTGCTCCACGAGGTCGAGCTGGTTGCCGACGAGCTCATCCTCATCGGGCGCGGCAAAATCGTCGCACAGGGCGACATCCAGAGTCTCAGTGCCGCAGACGCCACGACGAGCGCACTAGTGACCGCTCACGACAACGCCGAGCTGGCCGCAGCGCTCGCGAAGGAAGGATTCGACTCGACACCCGAAGGCGCTGGGCTACGCGTCGCGGCCAGCGCTGCGGACGTGAGCCGGGTCTCGGTCAAGCACGGGGTGATCATCACCGAGCTGCGCAAGGGCGCCAAGGGGCTCGAGGACCTGTTCCTCGAGCTCACCTCCACAGTCCAGCGCGACGCGGCTGCCGCCCCGGAGTCGCTTGCCGCCCTCTCGACCACGAACGGAAGCCGCCGATGACCACGAACACCGATGGACAGACCCTGCCCCGGTTCGACTTCACCACCACTGAGCGTGTCTCCTTCTCGCGTCTGGTCTCGGTCGAGCTGCAGAAGACGGTCGACACCCGCGCAGGAAGGTGGCTCGTCGCCGCGGTCCTCGCCTTGACGGCCTCGATCATGATCCTCTACTACGCCATCGGCGAGGACACCGACAAGACCTTCGTCAACTTCATCGGATTCGCCGCCGGCCCGCAGAGCTTCCTTCTTCCCGTGCTCGGTGTCATGCTCGTCACCAGCGAATGGAGCCAGCGCACCGCTCTCGTGACCTTCGCGCTGGCGCCGTCACGCACCCAGGTCATCGGCGCCAAGGTCGTTGCCGCCGCGCTCCTCGCACTCGCCGCGTTCGCCGGTGCCGTCATCGTCGCCGCACTCGCCACCATGGTGGCGGGACGCGATGACGGGTTCGCCGACGTCACCGCCCCGATGCTCCTGCTCTTCCTGGCCATTCAGCTGCTCGGCGTCCTGCAGGGAGTGGCGTACGGACTGATCCTTCTCAACACCCCCGCAGCGATCGTGGTCCTCTTCGTCCTGCCCAGCGCAGCCTCGATCCTCTTCACCGGCGTTCGGGCCTTGTGGGACATTGCTCCTTGGATCGATCTGCAGACCGCCCAGTCCCCCCTCACCAATGGCGACTTCACCATCACCGGCGAGCAGCTCGCTCAGATCGGCGTCACCGCCCTGATCTGGATCGTTCTTCCCTTCCTCGCCGGCTGGCTCCGCGTCATGCGAGCCGAGATCAAGTAGCACTTACCGCCCCGCCGGCTGATTCCGACCACATATCAGGAGAGACCTTGAGCAGCAACATCCCCCAGCAGACGGGCGCGTCCGCCCGCGCCATGAGCATCGCCGGAATCGTCCTTGGAACTGCCGCCATCATCTTTGCACCCATCATCCTGGGACCGATCGGAGCCATCCTCGGCTTCTTGGCGCAGAAGAGAGGTGACAAGCCACTCGGTCTGTACGTCGGCACCGGATGCATCGCCGCCACCGTTGCCGGTTCGGTGATCACCATGGTCCTGTTCTCCCCTTCGAGCTGAAGGCATGGGGGCGTCCTGGCCAGTCCGAGCCTGTCCGCACGCCGGTGGCGACGCCTATCCGTCGACGGCGAAGCCCGGGTCAACTCGGGTCTCCTGGACGCGTCTTCTGGCGCAGAACCGGTGCCGAGACCGTCTCCAACGCAGCCTGCGTGGTGAGCGGTGGTCGAGCAACCAGATGATGCAGGCCATGTCGTGTCTTGGGCTTCCCGGTTGCGAGCGCCGGGTCGGTGTAATCCCACGGCACGGGGCGCGTTCATGACCCGCGCCACGGTGACCTCTGGTCCTGTGGTTCCCAAGGTGGGTGCCAGAACCGCTGGACGCCTGGGGTGGCGAGGGCAGTGGCGACTCTTGGTGGCCCTCGCGTTCAGCCTGGTGTCATGGTTCACGGACGTCGCGGACCGTTCGGCGATCGACAGGGTCGCCGACGTGGCGCTCGGGATAGCGGCGTTCGCGCTCGTGGCGCTCCGCCGGCGCTGGCCCGTCACGGTCGCAGTGGGAACGACAGCGTTGGCGGCATTGACGTCACTCGCTGCCGGCCCCGCCATCCTGGCGACCGTGTCACTCGCGACTGGTCGTCGGTGGCAGCCGATGCTCGTGGTCGGGTCCCTCGCTGTCGTCGGAGGCGAGATCTTCACGCACCTCCACCCGTCGGCCCGAGCAGATCCCTGGTGGCTCGTCACGTTCCTCAACGCCGCGCTCATCGCCGCAGCGCTGGCCTGGGGCATGTACATCGGGTCGCGCCGCGAGCTGCTGTGGAGTCTGCGTTGTCGCGCTGAGGCGGCCGAGAGCGAGCGCGATCTGCGCGCCGCGCAGTCCCGGCTCGAGGAACGGACCCGCATCGCCCGCGAGATGCATGACGTCCTTGCTCACCGCATCTCCCGCATCGCCGTTCGAGCTGGCGCCTTGAACTACCGGAACGACCTCAGCTGCGACGAGATGCGGGAGACCGCCGGCGTGATCCGCGAGTCGGCACACCTGGCCCTGACCGACCTGCGCGCCGTGCTCGGGGTGCTGCGCAATGAAGCCGGCGAGCTGGAAATGCTTCCCCAGCCCGCGTACACCGATCTCGCCGGCCTGATCGAGGAGTCTCGTCGGTCCGGTATGCGCGTCACGTGGGTCGACCACATATCAGACGCCGGAGTGCCCGAGGGTGTAGGTCGCACGATCTACAGGATCATCCAGGAAGGACTGACCAACGCAGGCAAGCACGCCCCGGGAGCCGATGTCGAGATCGAGGTCTCCGGCACCGTTAAGCAGGGCATCACGGTCGTCGTACGCAACGCCTTGGGCTTCGGGCGATCGTCCACTCCCGGCGCAGAGCTGGGTCTGGTGGGACTGCTCGAGCGGGCTCAGCTGAGCGGAGGCCGACTTGAGTACGGTCGCGAGGGGGGCGATTTCGTGGTGAGGACGTGGGTTCCATGGACACAGTGACCGACCCTGATCTTGCCCTGAACAAGCCGCCCATCAAGGTCCTTGTCGTCGACGATGACGGTATGGTCCGGGCAGGGCTCAGCATGATGTTGGGCGGCGCGGACGACATCGACGTCGTTGGCGAGGCCGCCGACGGCCGCGACGCGGTTAGGAAGGCCGAGTCGCTGCGACCCGACGTGGTCTTGATGGACATCCGGATGCCGCGTCTGGACGGCCTCCAGGCGACAAGGGCGATGCTGGCGCGCCCACGAGCGCCCCGAGTCATCGTGCTGACCACGTTCGACGCCGACGCCCACATCATCGAGGCCCTGAGTGCCGGAGCAGAGGGGTTCCTGCTCAAAGACACGCCGCCGCCCGGCATCGTTGATGCCATCCGACGCGTCGCGGACGACGAGCCCATGCTGTCACCGTCCGTGAGGCGTGCCATCCTCGCCCGCCTGAGAGACAACGACACGGCAGAAAGGGCGCGTGAGGCACAGCGCCGACTCGCCGCGCTCACCGACCGCGAGCGGGAAGTCGCCTTCGCGGTCGGGCGCGGCCTCAGCAACAGCGAGATCGCGACGGAGTTCCACCTTTCGGTCACCACGGTGAAGGGTCACGTCGCCCAATTGTTCGACAAGTTGGACGTCGTCAACCGCGTCCAGGTGGCGATCTGCGTGCACGACGCGGGCAAGGCGTGATCTGACAGCACTCGATGTCGTCGCGGCGGCCGGATGTGGTTGCTCGGCGGAGGCCGGACTGCGGCAACATCGCGGGCGGATCCTCCGCCTTCGCCAACCACTGTCCGGGTGGCTTGCCTTGGTGGTCCTTGCGCGGAGCGGTCATGGCTCCCTCCTCTGACCGCGGAAGCATGGAGCGTGAAACGGGGGCCAGCGGCCGGAGGACGGCCTTATGGGGGCAGCGCCAGCCCGGCCATCCCTTGGAGGACGGTCGCCCGACGCTCGCGTCACCGCCGCGGAGGTGCCACTCAGGAGATGCATTGGCGAGGCTCTCACGTGCGCCGGCGCTGGCAGTCGCGTCACCGCCGGCGCAGGTGTTCCTGGGCCCCACGCCCAAGGGTCGAGCTACCACAGGGTGTGTCAGGGTCGGTGGAGCCGTGGACGCCCGCGAATAAGACGCGAGAGGTGACGATCCGGCGAGTGGACCGGCCCGCAGTCCCACGGTCCAGCTGCCGATGACGCTGAACCCAGCAGGATCGCTCTGCCAATCCACCCGCGGACACCGGAGGGTCTGGCGCGGCGAGGAACGCGCGGCGATGACGCCCTCGTCGCTCGGATGTGCGCATTCCGCCGCGAGCCCCTGCGTGGCTTGGGCTTGAACTATGAACCGTCCGTCCGACGGCAACCGGCCAGTAGCCGGAACACCATGGCCCGGGCGTCCTCGCGCCCGTAGCCGGGTCCCAGGATGCAGAGGTTGCCCACCGCGCGCATCAGGGCGTAGGCAGTCACTCCTGGGTCCAGCTCGTCGTGCGCCACGGCGGCCTCGACCAAGCACGCGCACGCCGGGACCAACTTGTCGAGCATGAGGGCATGCAGGCCTTGAAAGCTGGCGTCGTCCGACTGCAGCGCCACGCCGAGGCCGTGCTTGGTGACGAGGAACTCCACGAAGGCGCTGACCCACTGCTCGAGAGCCTTCCCCGGCTCGGACGAGTCCTCCAGCTCCTCGGCGAGGGCGACGCACTCGTCGATCTGATGACGGTAGACGGCGATGACGAGCTGGGCCCTGTCCGGGAAATGTCGGTACACGGTGCCGACACCCAATCCGGCCCGCCCCGCGATGTCCCGGATGGGGGCCTGCACGCCCCGCTCCACGAACACCTGGGCCGCGGCATCCAGGAGTGTCTCACGGGTACGTCGGGCGCCGGCCTCGCGGGCCCCTACATGTCGTGACACGGCTCACCTTTGTTCGCGGAACACTGTTCCGCTAATGTGGCGGAACGACGTTCCGTCAAGTATGCGGTACGTCCTCCTGAACAGAAAGCCGACTCATGCCGACTCCCGGACAGCAGCAGACGATCGCGGTCAAGCCGATCACCGTTCCCTTCGACGGACGCGACGCAGACCTGCAGGTGAAGGTCACCGCACCCAGACAGGGCAACGCCCTGCCCGTCATCGTGTTCTCGCACGGCAACGCCTGGTCGATGGACGGCTACGAGCCGCTCGTCGACCGGTGGGCAGCCGCAGGGTTCGTCGTCGTCCAGCCCACCCACCTCGACTCGCGTCGCCACGGGATCGGGTTCGACGATCCCAGGTTCCAGACCATCTGGCGGGTTCGTATCGCCGACCTCCACGCCGTGCTCGACCACCTGGGCCATGCCGTCGACGAAGCGGGCCTCGCCGACCGGGCCGACCTGTCGCGAGTGGCGCTCGTGGGCCACTCCTGGGGAGCCCAGACGGTCGGCGCCCTCCTGGGTGCTCGCGTCTTCGACGCGGCCGGCCAGGCGGAGGAGGACCTCTCCCGCAAGGGCATCGGCGCCGGCGTCCTCATCGCAGCGACCGGCACCGGCGACTCCCTGACGCCCTTCGCCCAGGAGCACCTGTCGTTCATGAAGCCGGACTACACCACCATGACCACCCCGGCTCTCGTCATCGCCGGCGACAAGGACCAGTCGAAGATGTCGACGCGAGGACCCGACTGGTTCCTCGACGCCTACGAGCTCAGCCCCGGGCCGAAGAGCCTGATGGTGCTCCCCGACGGGGAGCACACGCTCGGCGGCATCGCCGGAGAAGCCGTGAGCGAGACGACCGACACCGACCCAGCCCGCGTCGCACTCGTAGCCGACGCCGTCGGCGCCTACCTCCTCGAGGCTCTCGACGTGGACACCCATGTCTGGTCAACGTTCAGGAATGAGGTCGCGTCCGAACGAAAGGCCTCGTTCGCGCACAAGGGATGACCTTCGAGCCCTTCCCCCGGCCCGACCGCCTCGCTCGGCAGTCGGGCCGGGGCAACCCTCCGTCGCCACGCCGACCGACGACAGAACCCCGCGCGGCGGACGACCAGTCGGCCGTCCGCCACACGGTGCAAGCAGAACGTCCGGCGTACGACCGTTAGAACGGCCATGGTCGTGACGGCCCTCCCGCGCTCGGGCGGGTCCACCGGGAACTTCTTGGCCAACCGTGGGCCGCTGGCTAGAGTGATATCTCACCCTAGGGAAATGGAATCTCAATGTACCAGCGCTCAGAGATCACGCTTCGGGACGGCACAGTTCTGCGCTACATCGACGAGGGAGCTGGCCCCGCGATCCTGATCCTGCCGGGACTGAGCAGCTCGGTCGCGAAGTTCGAAAAGCAGGTTGACGGACTCAGGGACCGCTTCCGCGTCATAGCCCTGGACCCGCGTGGCCACGGCGAGTCCGACGCACCGCCCCGGGGCTACGACTTCCCCACCCTCGCTCGTGACCTTCATGAGTTCCTGACGCACCTCGCGGTCGACCGGCTCACGGTCCTTGGCCACTCCGCGGCCTGCAAGATCGTCCTCACCTATTGGGAGATCTACGACGGTGCCGGAATCGCTCGTGTCGTCCTCTCCGACGACGCACCGGCGTGCGTGGCGGACGGGGCCGTCAGCGAGGACGAGGCCGCCGAGGTGCTCAAGCGGATGGAGGGGCCCGACGGCGACGAGTACCGACGTGGCTTCAGCGACCAGTTCTTGAGCGAGGCCGCCGATCAAGCGACCCGCGACTTCTTCGTGGAAGAAACGTTGAAGATGCCGACGCTCGCGCACGCGAAGCTGCTTCGCTGGGCGCTCTATGGCGACTGGTGGGACGCTGTCCCCCTGATCGATGTCCCTGCGCTGATCATCGGAGGACGAGCGAGCAAGAATCCGTGGCAGAACATGGTCCGCATCCACGAGGCGATCCCACAGTCGGATATCGTCATCTTCGAGGAGCACGAGGGCGGAGGGCACGCGATGTACTGGGAGAACCCGGAGAAGTACAACCGGATCCTCACCGAGTTCCTCGAGTCTGCGTGATCAGCCGATGCCCAGACGTGCCACCGACAACGGGACCTCCGCGGCGAACGGTCGAGTGCTCGAGTACGACCTCGCCTCTCTCCCTCACCTACCGGCCATATTCACTGAAGGCTCGCCGACGTCCAACCAGACTGAGCTCGCATACCAGAAGATCCGCCGGCAGATCATCGAACTGGAACTGACGCCCGGTGGAACCTTCACGGAGACGAAACTGGCCGACCAGCTCGGTGTCAGCAAGACCCCCGTCCGGGAAGCCCTGGTCCGACTCCACCATGACGGCTTGGTCGAGACCATTCCGCGTGCGGGCTATCTGGTGCGACCAGTCACCTTGAACACAACCAAGGACCTCTGCGTCTTTCGCTCCATCATCGAGCCAAAGGCTGCTGAAATGGCGGCTGCACGGTCGCTTCCGGCGCCGATGCTCGCGCGCCTGGGCGAGCTGTCGGAGCATGAACTGGCGAAACGGTACCCGTCGGATCGTGCCGGGGTGGAGAAGTACCTCAGGGACCACTTCGAGTTCCAGTCCATCATCGCGAATTGCTGCGGCAACGATCGACTAGCAGCCTCGCTCGTTGGCGTTCTCAACGATCTCGAGCGGGTCCTGCGGTTGTCCTTGGGTGACCTGCCATGGTCGGAGGGCCGCGCGGGCCAACGGATCGCCATCGTGAACGCGATCGCCGAGGGCGACCCCACCGCCGCGTACCAGCTCACCTTGCAACGAACTCGCGAGGCACAGAGCGAGATCATCGAGGCGCTGATCAGCAGCCCCTCGCTGACCAACGCGAGCATCTCACTCGGCCGCTGACCGGAGCCAACTTCCTCCGGATGAGACTGCTACGCCACGGCCAGGGAACACCCGTGAGAGCAGAAATTCGTGGACGTCCGAATCGGGGTCCGCACAGCAGTCGCTGAGCACGGTGACCCCGTAGTCGAGGTCGACCGCATCGAGCGCGGAGGCGAGCACGACGGCACTGGTCGCGATGCCGGCAATGGCCAGTTCGGTCACTCCGCGCGACCGGAGGACAAGGTCCAGCTCGCTGGACTGAAACGCGCTGACCCGTCGCTTGGTGATGACAGGTTCGGTCTCGCGTCTCCTCAACCGGGGGTCGACCTCGGGACCCGGTCCGCCTTCGTGGAAGACATCAGCGAGTGCGAAGAACGGGGCCATGACGTGGTTTCTCGGCGACTGGTCTGCGCCTGAGGGTCTCATGGCGCACACGGCGAAGAGCACCTCGATCTCCGCCTGGCGCGCTTGATCCACGACGTCGACGAGTGTCGGGAGCATCGGCTGGCAGAACTCGAAGGCGCGCGTGATGCCCGCTTGCACGTCCGCAACGAGCAGGCCGGAGGTCACGAGTTGCTCCTGGCCGCTGGGTCGGCGTCGACCCGGTAGATGCCCGGTTGTCGCTGGGAGAACATGTGGATCTGCGAGCGCATGCGTGAAGTCTCCCCCAGGTCGATGGTGGCGGTGATGATGTCTTCGACGCCGTCCTTGGCACGGGCGACGACGGTCCCGTCAGGAGCGACGATTCTCGAGCCGCCGAAGTATCCGCGCTCCGGCGAGTCTCCGACAACGGAGCAGAGCAGGTACCACAAGCCGTTCTCGGTGGCTCGTGCCCAAGTCAGGTGGTCCCAGTAGTGCTCGAACCCCTCGCCCGCGGCCGCGAGGTTCACCAGCAGGTCGGCGCCCATGAGGGCCTGGGTGCGGGCGACCTCGGGGAAGAAAATGTCGTAACAGATGTGGACGCCGAGTCGCCCGAGCGAGGTGTCGATCGGACTCAGGGCTCGCCCCGGCGAGTAGTAGGACTGCTCGTTCGAGACGCCCCGGGCGTACGGGAAGCTGGCAAGGTGAGCCTTGTGGTACGTACCGACGAGCCCACGGTCGGGTGTGACGACGAGGGCTGAGTTGTGGACGTCGTACGGGCTGCCGAACGAGGTGCACCCCATGGCGATGTGGACGCCGAGCTCGGCTGCGGCTCGCTCGAGCTCGCGAACGTGGTCGTCGGATCCGTCGAGCCGAGTCGAGTAGTACGACGCCCACTGCGACCCGCCGGGCCCCTGAAGGAACAGCTCCCCGATGACGATGAGCTCAGCTCCGTCGTCCGCTGCTGACCGAATTCCTTCGAGCGCATGGGCCAGGTTCTCGTCGCGCGGGTCGTGCCCGGACGTGGCGGGGGTGAACGCCGTCTGCACCATGCTGACACGCAGCGTTCGCCCAGCAGTCGTGTTCTCGGGCTGCTGGAGACTCGGGAAGGTCATCGTCCCGCTCCGGCCTGGCGGTCGCGTCTGAGCATCTCGGTGCGCTCGAGGTCGATCGATCGCCCGTCCTTGATGGAGACGCCGTAGTCCCTTTCGGCCACGGCACGCGACACCTTCCCGGCGATGACGTCCTTGAGCACAAGCACCGGGTCGCGATCGAAGGGGTGACCGTAGCCCCCGCCGCCCGCGGTGATGTGGCGGTGTACCCATCCGGAGCGCATCGGCTGGTTCGGCTTGGTCGGGAGGAGTTCCTCGTTTCCAGCCTCATCGATGAGGAGGTTGAGCGAGGGCGCACCGCTCGAGCCGTGTTCGAGCCCGTAGGAGGTAAAGCGCCGCCGGTCCGAGCGCACCTGCAAGTGCGCCTCTGGCCCCAGGAGCCGGATGTCGCGGAACGTGGACAGGCCACCGCGGAACTTTCCTGCTCCGCCGGTGTCGGGCAGCAGACCGTAGCCCTCCACGCGTACCAGGCCAGACTTCTCGAGCTCCTCGACTGGAGTGTTGGCGAGGTTCGCCCCCAAGGGGCTGCACCCGTCGATGCCGTCCTTGTCGGAACGGGCGCCCCATGCGCCGCACATCACGTCCCAGACAACCCGGGAGGTGCCGTCTTCATCGACGAGGCCGATGGCAAGCGAGTTGGGCCCACCATCTCCACCGGCAGGGGTGCGGCCGGGGAAGACCTGGGCGAGCACGCCCAGCGCGACGTCGATGAGGCGGTGCCCGGTGAGTCCGCGCGCGCCACGGGCCGCTGGCCGTCGGCCCTGGAGAATCGACGCCTCGGGAATGGTGAATGAGATCGCGCGGTACATGCCACTGTTCGGTGGGACGTCGCCTCCGGCAGCGGCCTGAACGGCGGCGTAGCACGCCGACCGCGTGAAGGACGCAGTGGCGTTGAGCGCCGACCCGACCTGTCCTGAGGTTCCTGTGAAGTCGAAGTGCAACCCCTCCTCGGACAACGTCGCGGCGACCTTGAACGTCACGGGCTCGTCAGTGAGGCCGTCGTCATCGAGATGGTCTTCGAAGTAGTAGGTCCCCTCGACGGCGTCCGCGAGGGCGCTTCGCAGCCTGCTCTCGGAGTAGTCGAGGAGCTCGGTGCTGAGGGAGTTGTAGCCGGCCAGCCCGTGCTGGGCGACCAACGCTCGGATTCCGTCAGCACCTGTGCTGCAAGCTGAGAGCTGCGATTCCAGGTCGCCACGGAACAGGTCGGGTTCGCGGACGTTGCGCAAGATCACCCGCATGAGGCCGTCGTCGAGCCGGCCACGGCTGACCAGCCGGGTGGGAGGCAGCTGGAGACCCTCGGCGAAGATCGTGGTGGACTGCACGGACATCGAGCCGGGCGCCCATCCTCCGATGTCGGCGTGGTTGGCCACCGCGACGGCGAAGCCTGCCAGGTCCTTGCCGGCGAAGATCGGCATGACTGCGAATACGTCCGGAAGATGCATGCCGCCGTCATCCGGGTCGTTGAGGATGTACACGTCGCCGTCGTGCAGGTCCTCGCCGAACGCGCGCAGCATTGCCTCCATCGCTTCGGGCACCGAGCCCAGGTGGACCGGGATGGTGTTCGCCTGTGCGACGACGCGGCCCTTGGCATCGCAGAGCGCGGCGGAGTAGTCCATGCTTTCGGCGACGATCTGAGAGTGTGCCGTGCGCAGGATGGTGATGGCCATCTCGTCGGCCAGGCCCGCCATAGCGTTCTTGAAGACCTCAAAAGCAACGGGGTCGCTGATGACACGGGTGGTGGTGCTCATGCGATCGCTCCCTCAGCCGGCTCCGCAGCGGGTGCTGGCCATTCGATGATGATGTTGGACATGGCGTCTCGCCGGTAGGTGGCGCCGGGTGGAACGAGGACGGTCGAGTCCATGTCCTCGACGATGACCGGGCCGGGCATCGCCTCACCGCGGACCGCGGCGCGCGAGACGACGGGGGTCTCGACGTGCTCGTCGAACCAGCAGGAGCGGGTTGTGGTTGCACTGTTGGTGGTGCTGACCGATGGCGCCATGACCGACTGGATCTGGACGGGACCGGGTATCCGTGCGACGACCCGGACGTTGACGATCTGGACCAGCTCGTCTGGACCGGATCGGCCATAGGTGCGCTTGTGCTCGGCGTGGAAGTCGCTGCGCGCTGCCGCCAGAGAGGTTGCGGTGATCGGACCCTCGCTGAGCGCCACGCGCAGGTCGAACCGTTGCCCCTGGTAGCGCATGTCGAGGTAGCGGGAGATCTCCATCCCGGCGAGGTCGGTGTGGTGGACGGCGAGTTCGTCGGCCAGGGCCTTCTCCATGTCGCCGATTTCGCTGGTCAACGTCCCGAGGTCCTGGTGGTGCTCGCCGAAGGGCTGGACGCGCTGTCGCTCGATGTCTGCCGTGAGCAGACCCACGCTGCTGAAGAGGCCCGGGTGGGGCGGTACCACAACGGTCGAGATGCCGAGTGCTTCGGCCAGGTACGCGCCGTAGAGAGGCCCCGCACCGCCGAAGGCCACGAGGACCGACTCGCGGGGGTCGCGGCCGCGCTCGCTCGTCACGGCCTTGACGGCCTGGGTCATGTTGCTGACCGCGACCTGGTAGGCGCCGCGGGCGGCGTGCAGGGCACCCATCCCGAACGAGGCGCCGGTCTCGGTGAGCACCTTTTCGGCGAGATCCGCTGAGATCTCGACCCGTCCGCCTGCGAGGCCGGCCGGGCTCAGGTAGCCGAGCACGACGTTTGCGTCCGTCAGCGTCGCGCGGTCGCCGCCGCGGCCGTAACAGGCCGGGCCTGGGAATGCCTGGGCGCTCTGGGGGCCGACGTGCAGGGCTCCTTCGGGGTCAGTGTGGATGATGCTGCCACCCCCGGCGCCGACCTCGGCGATGTCGATCGAGGGGAATCGGATCGCGTAACCGGCGCCCTTGCCGAGCCCGCGGGCGACGTTCATACCGCCGCCGACCTCGTAGTCGGCCGCGATGAACGGCTCACCGCTCTCGAGCAGGGACGCCTTGGCTGTGGTGCCGCCCATGTCGAAGGCGACCACGTTCTCGAACCCGAGGGCGCGGCTGAGGTTCTGCACCGCGATGACACCGGCCGCGGGCCCGGACTCGATGATCTGGACCGGCTGGCGTACTACCACGTCCGCTTCGAGCAGCCCGCCTGTGGACTGCATGATCATCAGGTCCGCGCCGACGCCCCTGTCACGGCACTTCTCCACCAGCTGCGAGACATAGTCGTGCACGACCGGTCCGACGTAGCTGTTCACGACGGCGGTACTCGTCCGCTCGAACTCGTACATCTCTGGTGATACGTCGACGGAGGCGGTGACGTACAGCGAGGGCGCGAGCGTGCGGATCATGTCGGCCACCCGCCGCTCCTCGTCGGGGTTGGCGTGGGAGTTGATCAGGCAGACGGCCACCGCCTCGACCTCCTCGTCGAGCAGGCGGGCGACGGCGCGTTCTACCTGGGAGGGGTCGATGGGAGTCAGGACGCGACCGTCAGCTGCGATTCGCTGGTCGAGCTCGAGGCGGAGGTGGCGAGCGGCGAGCGGCTCGGGCTTGACCCACTGCAGGTCGTAGAGCGCGGGGCGCCGCAGTCGGCCTAGCTCGAGGACGTCCTTGAATCCGCTCGTCGTGAGGAGGCCCGTCCTGGCGCCGGCTTCCTCCAGGATCGCGTTGGTGGCGACGGTGGTTCCGTGGAGCAGCGTGGACAGCGCGGACGGCGCCAACCCTGCCTCGGTGCAGGCCGCCTCGAGCGCAGTGATGACGCCCTGTTCGAAGGTGGGAGGCGTCGAGAGCACCTTGACGGTGTGGAGCTCGCCGGTGGGGCCGAGGAGGATGACGTCGGTGAACGTTCCTCCGATGTCGACGCCGAGTCGCCAGCCGGACTCGTGGGGGCTGGGGTGCGGGTCGTGGTTCACGAGATGGTTCCTTTCTCAGCGCGGACAGCGGCCTCGAGCGCAGCCCCGAGTTGGATGAGGTCGGCGTGTTCGCCGCCGAACAGGAGGCGGACGTGATCGTCCGGCCCGTGGAACGAGCTTCCTGCCAGGGCGGCGACGCCGTGGTCGAGGAGGAGGTTCTCCAGTGCGCGCCCCCGTTCCGGGCACGGGAGTGGGGTGAAGATGGCGGCGCCGGCGCCTGGTTGCACGGGCTTGAGCCCCGCCGATGCCAGCAGGTCCATCATGAGGTCGCGTTTGGCTTGGTATTGGGCGATGAGGCTGTCGATCCAGTGCTGCGGTCCGGTGATGGCGGCGAGTGCGGCGGCTTGTGGCACGGATCCGACGTTGATCGCGTCCCATTCGAAGCAGCGGTGCACAGCCTCGATCAACTGCGGTGCCGCGTGGACGTAGCCCACGCGCCAATCGGCGAAGGCGTAGTTCTTGCTCAGGCTTTGGACCGTGACCACGTGTCGCCGGTCTGCTGCTCGAGAGGCGACGGCCACGAATGGGCCGTCGTAGACGTAGTGGCTGAAGGACTCATCAGAGATCAGTAGGACTCCGTTCCGCTCAGCGAGCCGCACCAGAGCATCGATCTCACTCGCGTCGTGGAGACGTCCGGTCGGATTCACCGGATTGCACACGATGATCGCCCGGGTGCGGGGAGTGATGGCGTTCTCGATCGCCTCGAGGTCGAGGGCCCATCCGGTTTCGGGTCGGCAGGCGACGTACCGCGGTTGAGCTCCACTCCGTGCGATCGCGCCGTCGAAGAAGTAGGTCGGGACGGGCACGACGACCTCGTCGCCGGAGCCGCAGAAGGCGCCGAGCACGACACTCATTCCGTGTCCTGCACCATGGGTGACGAGGAGTTCGGTGTCCGGGTCGATCTGGACGTGGTCGCGGTCGCGGAGCATCTGCGCGAGCGCCGACCGCAGCGCGGGAATGCCGCGGGACTCCCGCAACGGCCGCAGTGACTGTTGGCGGCGGACCGCCTCCACCACGTGCTCGGGCATCGGCACGATCGGGGCACCCAACATCGGCAGGATCGATCTCGGGTGCGCGGCGGCGCGGTCCGCCAAATCCAGTGCTGGGAGCCTCGGCAGGTCGCTCATTCTCATGACGTCGCCTCGTCGGCGAAGTGGCAGGCTGCCAAGTGCAGCCGGGTCTTGGCGTCCGGTCCTGGGTCATCGCGTACGCAGACTTGCCGGTCCGGTCGTGTGCTCGGCCCGACCGGACACCTGGGGTGAAAGTGGCATCCCGACGGTGGGTTGGCAGGGTCAGCGGGCTCGCCGATCGCGCCAGCGTTCGCCGACTCCAGCGAAGCTCCCGGAATCGCGGCCAGCAGCGACCGCGTATACGGGTGCTGGGGTGCGGCGAACAGCTCGGACGCCGCGGCGCGTTCGACGAACTCACCCAGGTACATGACCGCCACGTCGTCGCACATCTGTCGCACGACGGCGAGGTCGTGGGAGATGAAGAGACCGGCGAAGCCGAGTTCTTCTTGCAGTTCGCCGAGCGCGCTCAGGATCGCGGCCTGGATGGACACGTCAAGGGCCGCGGTCACCTCATCCATCACCAACACCTCAGGCTCGACGGCGAGGGCCCGCCCGATGGCGGCCCGCTGGCGCTGGCCGCCGGACATCTCGTGGGGGAACTTCTCCAGCAGCTCTGGGCTGAGGTGCACCATGGCGGCGACATCGTCGACCGACCGGTGACTGTGCACCAGCGACAGAGACTCTTTGAACGTCTGCCGCACCGTCATGCGCGGGTTCAGAGAGGAGAACGGGTCCTGGAAGACCATCTGGACGCCCCGGCGACGAGATTCCGGTGGCCTGCGGACGGAGCCGGCGGTGGGCTTCGCCAGGCCGGCGACGGCTCGCGCCACTGTGGACTTTCCTGAGCCCGACTCGCCGACGAGCCCCAAGGTCTCGCCGGGGTGCAGTTCGAACGTGACGCCACGGACCGCGCTCACTCTCTGCTTCCCACTGCCGAAACTGACGTGGAGGTCCTCAACGGTCAGTGCGCTGCTTTGCAGGGTCGTCGTCGGGCTGCTCACCGACTCCTCATTTCTGTGTCGACCAGATCGCGGCTCGGCTTATCGTCGAGAGTGCCGCGCGTCCGTGGCGCGTCCATCTGGGGGACAGCTGCGAGCAATGACTTCGTGTAGGGGTGCGCTGCCTGGTCGAGGCGCTCGACGTCGAGGCGCTCGACGATCTCTCCCTCATGCATGACCAGCACTCGGTCGCATACCTCGCGCACAACTCCGAAGTCGTGGGAGATGAACAAGGTCGCCATGTCGTGCTCTGTTTGGAGGGACTTGAGAAGCCTGAGGATCTGTTGCTGGATCGTGACGTCGAGCGCTGTGGTCGGCTCGTCGGCGATCAGCAGCGATGGTCTGGTCATCAGGCCCATCGCGATCACGACCCGCTGACGCATCCCACCGGACAGCTGGTGCGGATACATCTTCAGAACGCGCGGGCCACCGGTGATCTGGACCTCGGCCAGCGCCTCGAGGGCGCGTTCGCGTGCCTGCGCCTTGCTCAAGCCGCGGTGGTGGCGTACTGCCTCCGTCATCTGGGGACCGATCCGCATCGTGGGCGTCAGAGCCGACATCGGGTTCTGGAAGACGGTCGCGACCTGGGTACCCAGCACCTGGCGCAGCTCCGTGCTCATTGGCCCGCTCAGGTCGTCTTGGCTCAGCGTGAGCCGGTCGGCTCGGACATCTCCGGGCCGCTGCACAAGTCGGGCGATGGCGGAGGCGGTCACGCTCTTGCCACTGCCTGACTCCCCTATGATGCCAACAGTCTCACCGCGGCGGATCTCGAAGGAGACTCCCTTCACTGCATGCACTTCAGCATCTCCGGAGGGGAATCGGACCTCGAGTCCCTCGACCACCAACAACGCGGCATCGGCAACCTTGTCGTGGACCGTGAGGGTTGTCCGACCCTCACGCCACGAGGGTCGGCGACGCTTGCCACCTGGCTGGGGTGACCTTCGCGACCTTCCGGGGCGGCGCGCCGCCCCGGACGTCCACCGGCGCGGGTCCATCGCCAAGGCGCCGGCTTCCCCGACGTAGGCGAGGAGAATGCCGACGAGCGTGATCGCCAGAGCGGGCCCGAGGACGACGAGCGGGGAGGTGAAGATCCGCTCGAGGTATTCGGCCAGCAGGCTTCCCCAGTCATAGGAGGGCGGTTGCACACCGAGTCCGAGGAAGCTCAACGCTGAGAGGGCGACCATGGCTTCCCCGATGCCAGTCGTGACCTGGATCCACAAGGGTCCGGCGACATTGGGTGCGATGTGTCGGACCAGCCGTCGGGCCGGGCCGACCCCGAGCATCCTCGCGACATGTATGTAGTCGAGGTCTACGACTCCAGAGGCGAGGTTCAACATCGTGCGGGCGAACAACGGCGCGTAGGCGAGCGCGATGGCGATGACGGCACTGGATGTCGACTGGGACATGACGGTGCTGACGAAGAGCGCCACCACGATGGGCGGAAAGGCGAGCCACAGATTCAGCGCCAAGGTGAAGGCTCGCTTGAGGCGACCGCCGGCAAGGGCAGCCGCCAGCCCCAGAGCGTAACCAAGGACTGCGGCGAGGAGAATCGACCCGGTCGCCAAGAGGATCGTGAGCCTGGTGGCGGACAACACGCGGGCGAGCACGTCCCGGCCGAGGTCGTCTGTGCCCAGCAGGTGGGCCGAACTGGGGTCGGCACGGGCCTGAAGGGGATCCGACTGCGCAGCCTGCCCGGCGAAGACAACCGGGCACAGAACGACTGCTGCGATGAGCACGACCAACAGCACGAGCGACAGGCGCCCGGACCCGGTACGGGTGAGTGCAGTGAGAGGGCCGCGCCTGGGACCCACTCCCCCGCCAGATTCCTCGGCGCCGCTCATCGTGCGCTCCGGATCCGCGGATCAAGGACGAAGAGCGCCAAGTCGACCAACGAGTTCACCAGGAGCACGCCGATGCCGATGAAGATGATGGCGGCCTGTAGTACCGGGTAGTCACGGGTGTTGATGGAGTTGACCATCTCAGTGCCCAGGCCGGGCCACTGGAAGACGTTCTCGACAATCACACTGCCTCCGAGCAGGTAGCCGAACATGACGCCCCCGATGGTGAGCGCGCCGGTGATGACGTTGGGCAAGATGTGCCGCATGTAGATCCTGAAGGCCGGAATCTGCTTGCTCCTCGCGGTCCGGACGAAGTCGCTCTCAAGCACGCCAAGGGTTTCGACACGCACGACGCGGGCCAGGACGGCGGTAGCGGGAAGTGCCAACGCGAGCACGGGGAGGACGAGGGACGACAGACCTTCGGAGCCAGCCACCGGGAAGATCGTGAACGTCACGGCGAAGACTGCGACGAGGCCCATGGCGAGCACATACGCTGGAACAGCGGCCAGCAGTCCGGTGATGCTGGTGAAGGCATGCGCCACAGGTGCGTGACGCTCGCCCTGTGTGGCTGCGGCCACGCCGAGCCCGATGGCTAAGCTGAGAACGGCGGTTACGAGCATGCTGGCTCCGGCGAGAGTCGCCGTGTGCAGGGCCCGGTCGCCTAGAACGGAGCCCACGGGTTCGCCGGTGAAGGAGGACCCAAAGTGAAGCGTGAACACGTCCTGGATGAACGACAGGTATCGCTCCCATAGTGGCGTATCAAGGCCGAGTGCTGACCGGGCCCGCGCGGCGTCTGCCTCCGAGGCGTTGCCGCCGAGGAGGCGAACGATCGGGTCGCCCGGCATGGCCTGCACCAGGATGAATGCTGCCGTCGCCAAGAGGAGTAGTCCTCCGGCGAGCCTGGCGACAAGTCTGCCGACCAGGCCCACGGCGTCAGGAAGAGCGCGCATCTGCGGGGCCCTACTTGGAGGAGTCGACTCGGAGACTGACCGGATCGATGAACGACCTGTAGGGCGCGAAGCTGAGTCCCTTGGTCGCCACGTAGTGGGTGGCGTCGTAGTACTCGGGCACCATCGAGACCTGCGTGTTGATGGCGGTCTGGGCCTGAGCCCAGACCGGGCAGGTCTGCTCAGGGTCCATGTTGTACGCCTGCTTTGCCAGGGCGTTGTAGTCATCGTTCGCCAGGTAGGAGTAGTTGGGCGAAGACGGAGAGGTGAGGAACGGCGAGATGATGGCCGGATTGAAGACGCTGGTCCACGCCCCGAGCCAGACGTCGTAGGTGCCCTCGGCCCGTCGATCCACGCCGGTGGCCTGGTCCACGTCCTCGACACTGACGTCGATCCCGAGCTTGTTCCAGGCGTCGAGGACGTAGTCCGCCACTGGCTTGTTTCCGGCGCCGGAGGCGCCGGTGACAAGGAGATTGATCTTGAGCGGCCGGCCATCCTTGGTCCAGCCGCTCCCGGACTTGGTCCAGCCGGCCGACTCGAGGTCTCCTTCGACCGCCTCGGCGTCGTACTGCACGAAGCCCTCGTCGGTGACGTCGGACTGACACGTGGACTGCGGAAGAGCAACACTGTTGCTCGTCTGGTCCTCGGCGCCCGTGGCGATCTTGCTGAGCGCTGACCTGTCAACGGATTCGGCGAGAGCCCTTCGAACGCCGAGGTCCTGAATCGGGCTGTCCTGCTTCAGGAAGTTGAAGTGCATGTACGTCGCGGAGGCAGGCACCGTCTGCGAGGTGAATCCACTTCCTTCGACCCGCTCGTAGGCACCACGGGTGCTGAAGATGCCGAGGTTCAGGTCACCGCTCAGCATCAGGTTCGAGGCAGTCGTCTCGTTGTCGACGACGCTGATCTTCACCGACTTCGGCAGCTTCTTCGCAGTCGCCCCGTCGGGCCCCCAGGTGTAGTCGTCGCGCCGATCGAATGTGTACGACTGCCCGGGCTTGGCGGCGGTCAGCACATACGGTCCCGACCCGAATGACTTGGTGTTGAGCTCGGAGGGGTTCTTGAGCCCTTCTGGACAGATCATCGGCGGGTAGGTCGCGAGGTTGGACAGAAGCGGGCTGAACGGTTGGGGCAGGTCGAGGGTCACGGTCTCGGCACTCTCGTCGTAGCTGACCTTGTAGTCAGTCGACCCGAGGAACGAGGCAGTGAACGGAACCTTTGCGGCCGGGTCCTTGAGGCGCTCGAAGTTCGCCGCCACGGCTTTCGCATCCATGGCCTCACCGTTCGCGCAGGTGACGCCCGAGCGGATCGTGAAGGTCGCCTTGGTCGGTGTGACGTCCCAGGACTCGGCGAGTTGTGGCACGACGCCGTCCTTGCCGTCCGCGACGAGGGTGTCGTAGGCGAATCGCATCATCGGGCGGCCCCAGCTCCCAGGACTCGTCTGCGGGTCGAGCACGCCCGGGTCAGCTGGGATCTGGATGACGGGCGTCTCCGGCGTCGCCGACGACGCACCCCCGGCGCTGCCGCACGCGGTGGCGAGGGTTAGGACCGACCCGATGAGCACTCCAGTGCAAACGAGCTTCATGTCATCTCCTTCTCAGAGCCCGGCGTCTCGGGGTGACCGGGGTCACGTGCTTAAGCACACTAACCGTTCTCATTGAGATATGTAAGAGGCAGTTTGAGATATTACGAGGAGATGTGGCTCCGCTGACCTTCTCCCGACAACTCCGCAGTGTCGGCACTGCGTCGTCGGCGGTTGACCCGCCGGACCCTCAGGGATGGGCCCGTCACCGGACGAGCGCGCAGAAGACCTCACCTGACCGGGCAGCGGGCGACGAATCGGCCCCACAGCAATCGCCACGCTTGAGGGCCGCAAGCGTCACGCCCCACGGAGAGATACAGCGAGGCGACGACCTCATGAAGCCGAGGGACCCAAGTACCTCCACAGCACGCGGGAACCCGCTGCGAAGTCTCGCCCGGGCATCAAATTGACACGGCCGGGCGCTCTGTTACTGCCTGGCGATGACTTCGCAGTCGCCGCCGGGCCACGGACAAGTAGATAGCGGTCAGCGCCGAGAGGCCACTGAGCCCGAGGAGTTGGACCCACAGCGGTGCGAGACCCTCCAGCTCCGACATCACGACGGGGAGAGCGAAGCCGGCATATGCGACGGCGTAGTAGATGCCCGTAAGAGTCGCCAGATTGCCGGGATGAGCGCTGCGCTGAACGTCGGTCAACCCGGCGACCAGATTGACCCCGAAAGCGCAGCCGAGTGTCCCAGCGGCAACAATCGTGACCAGCAGCGACGGATGCTCTGCGTCGACTGAAAGAACGGCCGCACCGAGCGCGAACCACCATGCCCCGAGCGCATTGTGGTGCCCTCCGGTCATGCGCGCCAGGTGTGGCACTGCCAGTTGGACCGCGGTGCCGCATCCGAGAGTGACGCCGGTCAGCATGGCCGCCAGCACCAACCCGTGGTCCTCGACAAGGCTCTTCGACAGCAACGTCGGTGCCAGCGCAAAGCCAAGGGCAGGGGCGCTGAAGACCCACACGGCTGTCGGCAGTGCCATCGCCCAGAAATGCTGCCCAGGCGGCACACTCCCCCGCCTGCCAGCCGCCTCGGTCCGCTGCCGCTCAGGACGCGGCGGATCTGATGCGAGGACGAGTCCCACCGTCGCAACGAGCGACACGGCAATGTGGAGGGCGTAGGGGAGGATAGTCGGCGCCGGAAGGTACTGAGCGACCAAGCCAGAGGCGACGGCCCCGGCGACGAAGCCGCCGGTGAGGGTGAGAGATGCGCGGCGCGCGGTAGTCATCGGCTTGGCAGCCCCGGCTGACAGCTCCTTGATCCACGCTGTCCCGACGACCATCGCCAGTGCAACGCTCAAACCACTCAACACGCGACCTCCGAGGAGGATAGTCACGTGATGCGCGCCGAGTGCCAGGACGACGCTCGCGACCAGGCCGAGCCCCATGGCCACCTGGGCAATGAGGCGCCGGCCAACCAAGTCCGAGATGGGACCTCCGCTGAGAAAGCCCGGCACCAGTCCGAGGAGGTAAGCCGCCAGGAGTCCGTACACCTGTGTCTGTGAGTAGCCGATTTGCTCGCGGTAGAGCACGAGCAGCGGCGTGAAATGGTTGCCTCCCCAAGCCATAGCGAACACGGGCATCGCGACGAGCGCCCAGGCGCGCGGCCGTTGAGCGTCGGCGGCTCGAGCGCTCCCCTCTGTCGCGTCGCTGCTCCTCCGCTCGGTTTGCTCAACCGACACGGGCTTGCCGTGTCGGTTCGGCGCATCTTCTGACACCCGGAGCGTCTCGTGGGCGTTTGACGTCAGACGCCGCGGAACCGGTTGATCGCGGTCAGGTGCTTGGCCCGGAGCTCCGGATCGCGGACGCCGAGGCCTTCCTCGGGAGCGAGGCAGAGGACGCCGACCTTGCCCTGGTGGGCGTTCTTGTGGACGTCGAGGGCTGCCTGGCCGACCTCGTCGAGGCTGTAGGTCTTGGACAGGGTGGGGTGGATCTTGCCCTTGGCGATGAGTCGGTTGGCCTCCCAGGACTCGCGGTAGTTGGCGAAGTGGGAGGAGATGATCTTCTTGAGGTTCATCCACAGGTAGCGGTTGTCGTACTCGTGCATGTAGCCGCTCGTGGAGGCGCAGGTGGTGATGGTGCCGCCCTTGCGGGTGACGTACACGCTCGCGCCGAAGGTCTCGCGGCCGGGGTGCTCGAAGACGATGTCGATGTCCTCGCCGCCGGTCAGCTCGCGGATCTTGGCGCCGAAGCGCTTCCACTCCCGCGGGTTCTGCTCGGTGCCCTCCTCGTTCCAGAACCGGTAGTCCTCCTCGGAGCGGTTGATGATCAGCTCGGCGCCCATGGACCGGGCGATGGCGGCCTTCTCCTCGTTGGAGACCACGCAGACGGGGGTGGCGCCGCCGTTGAGGGCGTACTGGGTGGCGAAGCCGCCCAGGCCGCCGGAGGCGCCCCAGATCAGCACGTTGTCGCCCTGCTTCATGTCGCCGCCGTTCTTGGAGACCAGCTGGCGGTACGCCGTGCAGTTCACCAGGCCCGGGGAGGCGGCCTCCTCCCAGGTGAGGTGCTCGGGCTTGGGCATCAGCTGGTTGGCCTTGACCAGCGCGACGTGGGCGAGACCGCCGAAGTTGGTCTCGAATCCCCAGATCCGCTGCTCGGGGTCGAGCATCGTGTCGTTGTGGCCGTCGGGGTGCTCGAGCTCGACCGAGAGGCAGTGCGCCACCACCTCGGCGCCCGGCTTCCACGAGTGGACGCCCGGGCCGGTCTGCAGCACGACGCCCGCGAGGTCGGAGCCGACCACGTGGTAGGGCAGGTCGTGCCGCTTGGCCAGCGGGGAGAGGCGGCCGTAGCGCTCGAGGAAGCCGAACGTGGAGACCGGCTCGAAGATCGAGGTCCACACGGTGTTGTAGTTGATCGCCGAGGCCATCACGGCCACCAGTGCCTCGCCCGGGCCGAGCTCGGGCAGCGGCACGTCACTCACGTGCAAGCTCTTGCGGGGGTCCTTCTCCTTGGTCGTCATGCCCTCGAACATGTCGACCTCTTCCTTGTCCACCCAGGCGGCCCGGAAGAACTCGGGAATCTCCAGGTTCGCGAAGTCGTCGGCGGCGGTGTCGCCAGCCATGATCGCTTCAAGGATGTGCTGCATTTCCGCTCCTAGGGTGGTGGGACTTCATGGGTCACGCAGGTGCGACCGGGCATGGAAGGTGCGCCCGCCCGCGTCTCGGGATCGAGCCGCGGGCGTCGCAGTCCTTGACAGGGCCGCGGCCCGGCCCGGGATGCTCAGCCGACGAGGAGCTCCGGCTCGGTCTTCTCCCGGACCTCGTCCTCGGTCACGCCCGGGGCCAGCTCGACCAGCTTCAGCCCCTCCGGGGTGACGTCGATGACGCACAGGTCGGTGATGATCCGCTCCACGACGCCGCGGCCGGTGTAGGGCAGCGAGCACTCCTCGACGATCTTGTACGACCCGTCCTTGGCGACGTGCTCCATCAGCACGATCACCCGCTTGGCACCGTGGACCAGGTCCATCGCGCCGCCCATGCCCTTGACCATCTTGCCGGGGATCATCCAGTTGGCGATGTCGCCGCCCTTGCTGACCTGCATCGCGCCCAGGATGGCGGCGTCGATCTTGCCGCCGCGGATCATCCCGAACGATGTCGCGGAGTCGAAGAACGACGCACCGCGGCGCAGCGTGACGGTCTCCTTGCCCGCGTTGATCAGGTCCGGGTCCTCCTCACCCTCCACCGGGTAGGCACCCACGCCGAGGATGCCGTTCTCCGACTGCAGCACCAGCTCCACGTCGTCACCGACGTAGTTGGGCACCAGCGTCGGCAGCCCGATGCCGAGGTTGACGTAGGACCCGTCGTGCAGCTCCGAGGCGGCCCGGGCCGCCATCTGCTCGCGCGTCCAGCCCTGCTGCTCGGCCATGTCAGCTGTCCTCCTTCGGACGCACGGTCCGCTTCTCGATCCGCTTGTCCGCCGCCTGCTCGGGGGTCAGCGCGACCACGCGCTGCACGAACACCCCCGGGGTGTGGATGTCGTTGGGGTCCAGCTCGCCGGGCTCGACCAGCTCCTCGACCTCCGCGATCGTCACCCGCCCGCACATCGCGGCCAGCGGGTTGAAGTTGCGTGCGGAGTCGCGGTAGACGAGGTTGCCGTGCCGGTCGCCCTTCCAGGCCCGCACCAGCCCGAAGTCCGCCACGATCGCGTGCTCGAGGACGAACTCCTTCTCCCCCTCCCCGGTCGCGAACCTCTGGGTCTGCTTCGCCGGTGAGGAGACCACCACGTTGCCGTCGGCGTCGTACTTCCACGGCAGCCCGCCCTCGGCGACCTGGGTGCCGACACCGGTCGCGGTGAAGAACGCCGGGATCCCGGACCCGCCCGCCCGCATCCGCTCCGCGAGCGTGCCCTGGGGCGTCAGCTCGACCTCCAGCTCACCGGAGAGGTACTGCCGGGCGAACTCCTTGTTCTCCCCCACGTAGGAGGAGATCATCCGGCGCAGCCGCTTGGCCATGAGCAGCCGTCCCAGGCCCCAGTCGTCGACGCCGCAGTTGTTCGACACCGCCTCGAGCTCGTCGACACCCGAGTCCAGCACCGCCTCGATCAGCACCGAGGGGATGCCACACACCCCGAAGCCGCCCACCGACAGCGTCGCCCCGCTGGGTATGTCGGCCACCGCCTCTGCGGCCGACGTCGCCACCTTGTTCATGCGTGTCCCTCCTCAGTTGGTCGTTCGTTCGCGGACGCTGCGGCGGAACTCCTCGTGCTCACAGCTCAGCTCGTACGTCATGGGCGTTTCTCCTCGGGTGATCTGATTGCCGGACTCAGGCCCTGGGGATGGCTACGAACCGGGCTCGGAGCTCGGCCATCCGGGCGCGATAGATCTCGACGTTGCCGAGCTTCACCTCCTCGTAACCACGAACCAGGTCCGGGAGGGCTGCGAGCTCTACCGCGGTTGCGTGGTTGTCGGGCGTCAAGTGCCCTGTGAGATCGTCGAGTAGCGCCAGGTACTCGGTGACAAGCTCGCGTTCGACGACCCGCACGTGAGCTCGGCCGAATGGGTCGAGACGAGTACCGCGCAGCCGCCTCAACCGATAGAGAGTGCTGAACGCCGGGCGGAACCATGGCCCGAGCCTGAGCTTGCGGTCCATGCCCATTGCGCGCAGCACAGGCGGGTGGAGGTTCCACTGGGCTCGAGCTCCGGGGCCGAACTGGGTCCGGAGCTCACGCTCGACGCGCGGGTCCAACGCCAGGCGCGCAACCTCGTACTCGTCCTTGTATGCCATCAACTTGAACAGGTGGCGAGCAACGGTCTCGGCAAGCTTGGTGGTGCCGGGGACGATGCGCTCCTCGGCGAGGCGCACGTTCTCCACAGCGCGACGAAATTCCTCGGCGTATGTCCGATCCTGGTAGGCGACCAGTTCCTCGGCACGGTGAGTCACCAAGGGCCGGAGTCCCGGGCCCGCCGGGCCATCCCTGAGGTCCGCCATGTCGAGACCCCCGGACGCCGCACGGGTGACCCTGACCGGGTCGAGCACCCACATTCGGCCATACCGGAACGCCTGCAGGTTCCGGTCGACGGCGACTCCATTGAGCCGGATCGCCTCTTCGACAGCGGTCGCCGGCAATGGCAGAGCACCGAGCTGGAAACCGACCCCGACCATCAACAGGTTGGCGTACTGATCGTCACCGAACAGTCCGACGGCGAGCGCGCGGGCGTCCAGCATCGCAACACCCGGCCGAACTCGCGCACCTACGCGATCTGCGGTCTCTGCGATGTTCGGGAACGTCTGCCGGACGTCCGAGACCATGCGCCCGGTGGCAACCTCGGCCGTGTTCAGCACCCCGACGGTCCGTTCGGGGGAAGCCGCCTTGAGGTTGACCGGGTCGGCAGCCACGAGGATGTCGCAGCCGAGGTACAGGTCGCACTCGCCATCAGCGAGCTTGTTCGAGAGACCTCGACCGAATCGGTCGAATCGAATGTCGGAGACGACGGCGCCCCCCTTCTGGGCCAGGCCGGTCTGGTCGAGCGAGCGAGCACTCCAGCCGGCGATGAGCGCTGCGGTGGCCAGCACCTGGGACACCGTCACCACTCCGGTGCCCCCGACCCCAGTGAGGCGTACACCGAATCCGTCGACGGGGACGCAGGGAGCCGGGTCGGTCAGCTCTGTGCTCTCCAGCACGGGGGTCGCCAAGGCCTGAGCCCTGGTCGTCGAAGCGCCGGTGACGGTCATGAAGGCCGGGCAGTCGCCCTCGAGGCAGCTGTAGTCGACATTGCAGGAAGCTTGGTGGATGCGCGTCTTTCGGCCGTACTCGGTCGGGACGGGCTGCACTGAGAGGCAGTTGGACTTCTTCCCACAGTCGCCACAGCCCTCGCAGATGAGCTCGTTGATGAAGACCTTGGTCCCAGGACTCGCCAAGGTGCCGCGCTTGCGCTTGCGCCGCTTCTCGGTGGCGCACTCCTGATCGTGGATGAGCACGGTCGTGCCAGGGATCTGAGCCAGGACGCGGTGTGCCTCGTCGAGGCGTCGGCGGTCCCAGACAGGGACGTCGCCGGGCAGTGTACGGCGCTTGTAGCGGCTCAGGTCCTCGGTGGTGACGATGATCTTGGCGACGCCCTCGGCCTTGAGGACATCCACAATCTGTCGCACGCCCATCGCGCCAACTGCGCGCTGGCCACCCGTCATGGCGACGGCGGAGTTGAAGAGCAACCGGTAGGTGATGTTCACCCCGGACGCGACAGCGGCGCGGATCGCCAGCGACCCGGAGTGGTCGAAGGTGCCGTCGCCGAGATTCTGGGTGAAGTGGGTGCGGTCCGTGAAGGGCGCCATACCGATCCATTGCAGGCCCTCGCCACCCATCTGGGCGAGGCCGGTAACAGTGCCCACCTGACTCTCGTCCATCATCAGTACGAGCGCGTGGCAGCCGATGCCACCACCGACCAGATCGTCTCCGTGTGGCTTGGTCGAGGAGTTGTGGGGGCATCCGGAACAGAAGTACGGGCCGCGTTTGGCGAGTGGGGCGAGCTGGAGCTGCGTCCGGCCGGCCGGACGATGCGGGTCGGACTCCTCCGACACTGCGATGGCGTGCGCCCTCAAGCGCTTGCCCAACCGAACGCCGATCACGTCGGCATCGAGCTCGCCGTACGCCGGCATCAGCTCGTTGCCCCCTCGGTCGGTCTTCCCGAGCACACGAGGGGTGCTGGGCTCGCCGTAGAGCATGTCGCGGATCGCGGACTCGATGAAGCTGCGCTTCTCCTCCACCACCACGATCTCGTCGAGCCCCTCGGCGAACTCGCGTACCGTCTCGCGGTCGAGTGGCCAAGGCATGCCGACCTTGAGCAGCCGGACATCGCTCTGCTCCAGCTTGTCTTCGCTGATGCCGAGACGGGCGAGGGCCGCCAGCGTCTCGCGGTACGTGCGGCCGGCGGCCACAATGCCAACGGAGTCTCGTTCGCCGCGACCGACCACCTTGTTGATGTGATTGAGTCGGGCGTACTCCTCGGCGATTCGCAGACGAGTGGTCACCAGGTCCCGCTCAATGACGCCCAGCGTGGGCTGCAACAGTCTCGAGTTCGGCTGGTGCTTGCCCGAGCCACGTGGAAGTGTCGGCTCGGCCTCCTCGGCGCCAAGGTCCACGGTCGAGGAGCCGTCGGCCACCGCGGTGACGATCTTCATCCCAACCCATAGCCCGGCCGCACGAGACAGTGCGATCGCGTGCCGCCCGAGCTCGAGGATCTCTTGGGAGTCTGCGGGGTAGACGAATGGGATCTGCAGGTCCATGAGGGAGACCTCAGAAGCGCACGGCACACTCGAGGACTTGGCAGCAGGGTCATCGCCCACCAGCACGAGTGCCCCGCCACAGGGGTGAGCGCCCATCAGGTTTCCGTGCCTGACCGCGTCGGTTGCTCGGTCCAGACCGGGCGCCTTGCCGTACCAGATGCCGAGAACTCCGTCCCGGGTCGCCCGGTCGAACGTGTTGACCAATTGGCTGCCCTGAATCGCAGTCGCGGCCGCTTCCTCGTTCAGGCCCGGCACAAAAACGATGTCGTTGGCATTGAGAAGCTCGCGCTGACGCGCCAACTCCAGGTCATATCCGCCAAGCGGCGAACCCTCGTAGCCCGAGATCAGGGTGCCCACGCTCCGCCCAGCGACGAGGTCGCGTCGGTGTTGGTCGATCGGGAGCCGAGCCAGCGCTTGGATGCCGGTCAGCTGCACTCGACCAGAGACGGCTTCGTACTTGTCTGAGAGCTGGAACGACTCGCGGGCCTGGGTCGGGAGCATCGTGTTCAAGCGGGCTCTTCTCAATTTCAAGGTGGTTGCCGAACCACGACGGGCGGGCGGTAGGGCTGATCGCAGGGCTGCGCAAATTGCGACCAAGGGCTTGCAAAGAGATCACATCGCGGGAACAGTACGGCGCACGGTTGCCCACACTGGCAAGCACTAGTTAGAAGAATGGTCAGAATGGCAAGAATGCCGCGAAGCATTCGTGGGAGGTGAACAGAATGGCCAGATTCGATGCCGTCGACGCCCGGATACTCCTCGCCCTCGATCGAAGCGCTCGCGCACCTGTCATTGAGCTGGCGAGCCGCTTGGGCCTGGCGCGCCGAACCGTTCAGCATCGGATCAGCCGATACGAGGAACAGGGGATGCTGCGGCCGCACAGCGACCGCGTGCCGGTCGACAAGCTCGGCTACCGCGTGCAGGCCAGCATCTCTGCAGAGGTAAGGCAAGCCTTCCTCGCCGAAGCTGTCCGCGCCCTGGCCGAAATACCCGAGGTGTTGGAGGCCTCGGCGACGACCGGCGGTTGGGACCTCACATGCCGGGTTGCGGCTAGGGACAACGAGGATCTCTACAGAGTTGGCCAGTTGATCCTTGGCTGTCCTGGCGTCCTCAGGACCTCGACCTCGGTGCTCATGGCCGACCTGATCCCTTACCGAACGACCGGACTCCTCATACGCCATGGTGAGTTGTGAACCCGGGGAGTGCGCTCGCGTAGCGGTTCAGGAAAATCGGCGCGCCGAGGTTGCCAGAGAACACCTCGATGCTCAACAGCGGCTCCAGGCCGCTCATCACGGCTGTGCTGGTCTCCATGTCCGCGAGGTGCGCAATCGTCTCCGTGCCATTCCGCAGCCGCCGGTCCGAGTCCACACCCAACTCGCGGAGCGGGCTCCCGGAGCGTTTTCCCGGACCGGGTCTTAGGACGAGTTTGTGGACAATGGATTGAGTCTCCAGTTGCTTTCAGGCCCGGAAGCCGCAGATTCCGGGCCTGAACTTTGTAGCGCAGGCAGAGTTTGAAACTGCGACCTCCGGAATGGATCGGCTCTCGCCCCGCGCCGGCCGGCAGCGCCACCTCGGAGCCTCCGCGGACCCGGGCCCATTCAGTCGATGGTGCGTCAGTGGGGTTGCAGCGTGGCTCCAACCGGGATGTCGATGTCGACGACCTCTGACTCGATCGTCAGCGAGACCTTGCGGGCTTGGGCACGACCGGTGTGGGGGTCGTACGCGGTGAACACGTAGCGACCGGTCGGCGGGAGTTGGAAGGCGTAGTGGCCAGTGTCGTCGCAGTGACTGGAGCCGACCTGCTTGCCCATCGCCTCGCTGAGCGCGACCAGCGCGCCAGCAGCCGGCTGCCCGTCGCTTGTCACGACGCCGGACACGGTCAGCTCGTGAGCGAGCGTGAGGTCCTGCTCGACCTCGCCACCGGCAAAGTCGAACACAGTGGCCTCCGGCGCCCAACCTATGGCGTTCGCGATCACCACGTAGGTGCCCGGCCCGGGCAGCACAACCGAATAGCGGCCAGCGTTGTCGGCCCGGCTCCAGTCCAGTTGTTTGCCGTGCACGCCCAGCACCGATACCAAAATCGTGCCCCGAGCGCTGTCGACGGGGCGAGCCAGACGGATCTGCCCACGGACCACGGCCTCCTGCTTCTCCCCGCCCTGGGCTCGAGCGAGTTCGCGCTCGTGGTGAGTTCGACGATCCCTCGGAATCAGAGCGGTCAGCCCGACACAGATCACTGCCGCCACGGCACCGAGCACCAGCACGATCTGGAAGGCCTGCTCGGTGCCGAAGAATACGCCGCCGACCTCGACCGTGTAGGTGGCCAGGATCGCCGCGACCAAGGTGCTCGCCAGGGACGTACCGATCGATCGGACCAAGGAGTTGAGACCGTTTGCCGAGGCGGTCTCGGTGATCGGGACCGAGGACATGATGAGTGTCGGCATCGCGGCGAAGGCCAGGGCCGTGCCAACCCCAACCAGCGTGGAGCCGATGACGATCGCGACCACCGAGTCGGCCCAGAAGACGCGGCCGACATAGGTGAGGGCCATCAACCCGGCACCGGCGAGCAGTACCGTGCGGCCTCCCCACCGGGCCAACGACCACCCGGAGACTGGCGACATCGCCACCATCGCCAGCCCGGACGGCACCATCGCGAGCCCGGCAGCCGTCACGCCAAGGCCGAACCCGGCCCCCGTGGCGGTCGGCTGCTGGAGCACTTGCACGGTCACGAGCATGTTCACGAACATCGCCATGCCAGCGAAGATCGAGGCGAGATTGGTCATCAGCACCGGCCGCTGCGCACTGGTGCGCAGATCGACCATCGGCTGGTTGACGCGCAGCTCCAGCGGTATCCAGACCGCCATCAGCAGGAGCGAGGACACCAGCAGACCGACGACCAACGGCTCGCCCCATCCCCAGGCGCGTCCCTTCGAGATGGGCAGGAGGAGGCAGACCAAGGCCGCCGAGAGCACCACCGCCCCGGTCACGTCGAACCGGCCGGGCGTACGCACCGGTGACTCCTCGACCACGACCAGCAGGGCGACAACCAGTGCGGCGCCCGCCACCGCCCCGAACCAGAAGATCGAGTGCCATCCCAGCCAGTCGCTCACCACCCCCGCCAGCGGCAGTCCGAGCGCGGACCCGATACCCATCGTCGCACTCATCAACGCGACCGCGGTACCGATGCGCTCAGGCGGGAGCTTGTCGCGCAGGAGGCTGATGCCGACCGCGATCAGCGCCGCACCGAAGCCCTGTAACGCTCGCCCTACGATCATCGTCACGAACGAGACCCCTGACGCGCAGATCACCGAGCCCAGGATCATCACCCCGAGCGAGACCAGCAACATCCGCCGCTTGCCGTACATGTCGGCCATCCGAGAAATGATCGGCGTGCCCACCGCAGCCGTCAGCAGCGTGGCGGTGACCAGCCAGGAGGAGTCCGAGGCCGAGATGTCCAGCAGCTGCGGGAACTCGGGCAGGAGCGGTATCACCAAGGTGAACTGCAGAGCCGAGACCATGCCGCACAGGGACAGCACGAGGATGGTCGCCCACGCAGGGGCAGTGCGTTGCATCATGCTCCTTGACTTGACGGGCGAACTGACCACAGTCTTCCCCACCGGGCGCGGGACGTGGGTTGCGACCGACGCCTGCGGTGGGCGAAGTCAGCCATGGGCCGGGGTTTACACGGCGAGGAGCGTCTCGGCGCCCCGTGGCGGCACGGCGATCGTCGAGTGCTCGATGTCGCGCTCGACTCGAGCAGGTCCCCAGAGGCCCCAGCCATGACCGAGACCGAACGCGACGCGACGACGGCCGTCCCCACGGTGGTCGATGACGTCGCCAGACGCCCCCTCGACGCGATGTAGGCCGAGAGTTGCGACGCACCAATGACAGGTCGGCACGGGCCCAGTCACCTCACAAACGGCTTGCCTCATGGCCGAGCCGCGGTCGGCCGCGAGACGCGTGCACTGATGACAGCCGCGCAGCGTTCGCACGCCACCTCGCCGCGAGCGAAGGCCCGCGTGAAAGGCGCGTCCCAGAACTTCCGCCATGATGTCGCGCTTAGACCGCAGGCCGTCGTGAGGGTGCCCATCCGCTTGGCATGCACGACGCCGACCGGTTCCATGAGCACAACGCCTGCCGCCCACGTCCAGCGACCCCCGGGCGACGTCGTGAACCAGCACTCCGACTGGACGAGCTCGTTGTCTGCGGCGCCTACGCGACGGCGTTGACGGGAGGCGGTAGCCACCAGCTCACGCTCCACGTCGTTGCTCCCTTCGTCGGCGGTGCGACCAGTGGCCATCGTGCTCTGCGTCGTCGCGTACGGGGCCCGTCCCTGTTGCGCCGTCGCCGGCTCGAGCGCGCCCCGCGGCAGTTACCGCTTCCATCCGCAGGGGCTGGGCGGGCCCGAGATCGACAAGTCCTGACAGCCATTTTTTGCACTATACCAATATGGCACGTTCGGCCTATCTTACTGGGTAAATACACAATTGGTCCGCGCCCTTGGTCCGGACCCGACGGAGGGAATGCGCATGCACAGGAGCAACCGAGGATTGGTGGCGATCGGCGCCGCGATCGTCTTGTCACTGGGCCTGATGAGCCCGATTGCAGCGGCAACCGCGACCGCGACCCCCAGCGCCACCTCAGGCAACCACGACCTCGGCGGGAACCACGACCTCGTAGAGAACAGGGCGCGGGACGCGTTCCAGCGTGCGGTCGCGCCCACCGAGTGCGCCACCACGCCGGTCGACGCCTACGTCGGCGGGCTCATCGCGGCGATGACCGAGGAGCAGCTGGCATTCGTTCGCGCACACCGGGACATGCTGTCCGTGCCGCTGTACGACTCGCTCTTCTTCGGGACCGAGGACGACCCGGACTACGCGCTCGACTCACGCGCTCGCCAGCTCCAGCACACCTTCCGCGACCTCACCCGATTCTGGTCCGACGTCCCGTCGGACGACATCGAGGTGATGGCCATGCACGGCGACGTCCTACTCGACGCCGAGCGCATCGCCGCAACCCTGGAGGCCATGGCCGAGGTGGGCGTCGTCGCTCCAATGACGGACGCGCAGATCGCGCTCGAGGCCGAGACCGTCGCCGACTTCATGGCGACGCAGGGCGACTTCCACGACAACCCGCTGTGGACCCTCAACGCGTACGCGTTCAGCGGTGAGGGCTACCTCGACCCCCTGCTCGCCGCCGTGCCCGACAAGATCGTCTTCGGCGACGGCATCCTGGCGACCTACGACGCTCTGGGCCTCGGCGACGTCGGGCCCCGCGTCACCATGTCCCACGAGTTCGCCCACCACATCCAGATCGAGCTCGGCACCTTCGAGACTGGTCCGGCGGACAGCTCCGAGGCGACGCGCCGCACCGAGCTGATGGCCGACGCGATGGGCACTTACCACGGGGTCCACAAGAAGGGTCTGAACCTCAACAGGAAGCGTGTGGTCGATGCCCTGCAGAGCTTCTACTCCATCGGCGACTGCCTCTTCGACAACCCCGCCCACCACGGGACACCGCTGCAGCGCCAGCGTTCCGCCGCATGGGGCGCGGACCTCGCCGCCGCGGCTCAGCCGCGCAGCCACGTCCTGACGGCCGAGGACGTCATCGCAATGTTCGACGCCGCACTGCCGATGATCGTCGCGGGCGGCTAACCGCGCCTGCCCGGCACCGCTCCGCACGCTCGGCGGAGCGGCGTCGGGTCGTCCGTCCTGCCTTCTCGCCAGCCCGCCCCGCGAAATTGCACCATCTCAATGGGCCACATAGCGGTTGCCAAACTATGGCAAAGAGCGGTAAAACTCTGGATCAACGCCCTCGACGGACGGACCGTTGACCGGGCCCTCGCCTCGAACCGATCAGGAGTACCCGTGACAGAGCACACCTCGTCCCCGCGGCAGCCATGGCACGGGGTGCTGGTCGCCACGGCCCTGCCGTTCGCAGGCGACCTGGCGGTCGACCTCGACACCTACGCGGAGCACGTGCGGTGGCTGGCGGACAACGGCTGCCACGGAGTCGTGCCCAACGGGTCGCTCGGCGAGTACCAGGCGCTCACGCCCGAGGAGCGGGCCAAGGTGGTCGAGGTGGCTGTGGAGGCTGCCCCCGACGGCTTCACCGTGATGCCCGGCGTCGGGGCGTACGGTGCTCGTGAGTCGCGACACTGGGCGGAGCAGGCCGCCGACGCCGGCGCCCAGGCGGTCATGGCGTTGCCGCCCAACACCTACCGCGGCGACGAGCGCGCGGTGCTCGAGCACTTCCGCGAGATCGCCAAGGCCGGCCTCCCGGTCACGGCCTACAACAACCCCATCGACACCAAGGTGGACCTGCACCCGGCGCTGCTCGCGACGCTGCACGCCGAGGGCCTGATCGTGGCGGTCAAGGAGTTCAGCGGCGACGTACGCCGCAGCTACGAGATCGCCGAGCTCGCACCCGGCCTGGACCTCATGATCGGCACCGACGATGTGGTCCTCGAGGTCGGGATCGCCGGGGCCAAGGGGTGGGTGGCCGGCTACACGAATGCCTTCCCCCGAGCCACCGTCGAGCTCTACCAGGCGTCCGTGGCGGGTGACCTCGAGGCGGCACTCCCGCTCTACCGTGCCCTGCACCCGATGCTGCGCTGGGACTCCAAGACCGAGTTCGTGCAGGCGATCAAGCTCTCGATGGACATCGTCGGACGCCCCGGCGGCCCCTCCCGGCCGCCGCGCCAGCCGCTCCTCCCCGAGCAGGAGCGAGCCGTGCGCACGGCCACCGAGTCGGCGCTCGCTGCCGGGCTGGGCTGACGGGCGTGAGGTCCCGCCGGGTCTTCCACTCCGTCGACTCCCACACCGAGGGCATGCCGACGCGCGTCATCGTGGGAGGCGTCGGGCTGCTGCCCGGCGCCACGATGGCCGAGCGCCGCTCGTGGTTCCTCGACAACAGTGACGACGTCCGCACCCTGCTCATGTACGAGCCCCGGGGACACGCGGCCATGTCCGGCGCGATTCTGCAGCCCCCGACCCGACCCGACGCGGACTGGGGGGTCCTCTTCATCGAGGTGTCCGGCTGCCTGCCGATGTGCGGCCACGGGACCATCGGCGTCGCCACGGTCCTCGTGGAGACCGGCATGGTGGAGGTCAGCGAACCGGTGACGACCGTCCGCCTCGACACGCCCGCCGGACTGGTGGTGGCCGAGGTCTCCGTCCAGGACGGCGTCGCCCGGTCAGTGACGATCCGCAACGTGGCGTCGTTCAGCGAACGCCTCGACGCCACGGTCGACGTCCCCGGTCTCGGCACGGTGCGCTACGACCTCGCGTACGGCGGCAACTTCTACGCGATGGTGCAGCTCGAGGAGATCGGGCTCGCGTTCGACCGCGCACAGGCTCGCCTGCTCCTCGACGCCGGCCTGTCGATCATGTCGGCGATCAACAACGAGGACCGACCGGTCCACCCCGAGCGGCCCGACATCGCCGGATGCCACCACGTGCAGCTCATCGCTCCGGGCTCTGATGCGCGTCGCTCACGGCACGCCATGGTCATCCACCCCGGTTGGTTCGACCGTAGCCCCTGCGGAACCGGGACGAGCGCTCGCATGGCCCAGCTACACGCTCGTGGCGAGCTGCCGGTCGGACGTGACTTCGTCAACGAGTCGCTCCTCGGCACCGCGTTCACCGGTCGACTCGTCGAGGAGACCTCGCTCGGAGACGGCAGGACGGCGGTCGTGCCGACGATCACCGGCCGTGCGTGGATCACCGGCACCGCGCAGTACGTGCTCGACCCCGACGACCCCTTCCCGAACGGATTCCTCCTCTGAGGCCAAAGGAGGCCCCATGATCTCCAGCCACTCCCCCCAACGGCCCGATGACGTCGTGGTCGAGACGTCGGCCACGACCCCGGCCGAGATCGGGTCCGCGTTCGCCGCTGCCCGCGCCGCCCAGCTCGGGTGGCGGTCCGAGCCCGCGGCCGTGCGCGCCCAGGCGCTCAGCGCCGCGGCGGACGCCCTGCAGGCCGCCGGCGACGGACTGGTCGATCTCGTCGTCCGAGAGGTCGGGAAGCCCCTCGCTGAGGCGCGCGGCGAGGTCGACCGGTCCGTGGCGATCCTCCGCTACTACGCCCAGCAGGTCTTCGACCCCGTGGGCGCGGTCCACGCACCGTCGGGCGAGGGGCTGCTCTTCACCAGGCGACGTCCGCGCGGCGTCGCCGGAGTGATCACGCCGTGGAACTTCCCCCTCGCGATCCCCCTGTGGAAGGTCGCGCCGGCGCTGGCGTTCGGCAACGCCGCGGTCATCAAGCCGGCCCCAGAGGCCACCGCCTGTGCTCTTCGGCTGGTCGAGCTGGTCGCGCCCTTCCTCCCGGACGCCCTCCTCACCGCGGCCCCCGGAGGAGCGGAGACCGGGCAGGCGGTCGTCGCCGAGGCGGACGTCGTCTCCTTCACCGGCTCACTCGCGGCCGGCCGGACGGTGTCCCGGGCCGCAAGCCACCGTGGGGTGCCCGTGCAGGCCGAGATGGGTGGCCAGAACCCCGCCGTCGTCCTTCCCGACGCCGACGTCGAGAAGGCCGCCGGACAGATCGCGGCAGCCGCCATGGCGTTCGCCGGCCAGAAGTGCACCGCGACCAAGCGGGTCGTCGTCGTGGGCGATCCCGCCGCCTTCCGCGACGCTCTGGTCGCCGCGGTCGAGGCGATGCAGCTCGGAGATCCCGCCAATGCCGGGATCGCCGTGGGGCCGGTGATCGGCGAGGCCGCCCGCGCCCGGGTCCTGGACGCTGCCTCGGATGCCGTACGAGCCGGTGGCCGGCTGCTGACAGGCGGGTCACGGCCGGACCGGGACGGGTGGTTCGTCGCCCCCACCGTCGTCGACCGGGTGCCGGCCGACCATCCGCTCGCGCGCGAGGAGGTCTTCGGGCCGATCTGCCTGCTGCAGACCGCCCGGACCCTCGACGAGGCCATCACCGTCGCCAACAACGTGCCCCACGGGCTCGCAGCAGCGCTCTACTCCCGCGACCTGGCCAGCGCGCTGGAAGCCGCTGACCGGTTGGAGGCGGGAATGGTGAAGGTGAACGCACCCACCACCGGCGTGGACTTCTACCTGCCGTTCGGGGGCGAGAAGGCCTCCAGCCGTGGGCCACGGGAACAGGGCAAGGCCGCGCAGGAGTTCTACACGTCGCTGCACACCGTGACCATCGCTCCGGCGTGATGGAGGTCGTCGTCGTCGGGGCCGGCATCGTCGGAGCCGCGTGCGCCTACTACGCCACCAACGCCGGCCTGTCGGTGACGGTCCTCGAGCGTGGCGTGATCGGTGCCGGCACCACCAGTCGGGGCGAGGGCAACATCCTCGTCTCCGACAAGGGCCCGGGGCCCGAGCTCGACCTGGCGATCTGGTCGCGCTCGCTCTGGCTCGACATCGCGCGCGACCTCGGGCCAGACGCGATCGAGCTCGACGAGAAGGGTGGACTCGTCGTCGCGACCGACGAGCCGGCACTCTGCGGCCTGCACGTCTTCGCCAAGTCCCAACACGAGGTCGGCGTGACCACCAGGAAAGTGCACGCCGACGAGCTCCGCGATCACGAGCCTCACCTCGCCGGCGACCTCGCCGGTGGCGTGCTCTACCCCGACGACATGCAGGTCCAGCCCGTCCTCGCCGCCGCTGCCCTGCTGGCTGCGGCGCGAGCCGGTGGTGCTCGGGTCGAGACCGGCACGACCGTCACCGGGGTCGAGCGCGATGCCGCAGGGGCCGTGACCGGCGTCGTGGCTGGTCACCGACGGTTCCCCGCCGCTGCCGTCATCAATGCCGCAGGCACGTGGGGAGGCCAGGTCTCGGCGCGACTCGGAGGCCCCGTGCCGATCATGCCGAGGCGTGGGTTCGTCCTCGTGACCGAACCGCTGCCCCGCGTGGTGCGGCACAAGGTGTACTCCGCCGACTACGTCAGCAACGTGGCCAGCGACGACGCAGCCCTCGAGACCTCGACCGTCATCGAGGGCACCCGCGGCGGCACCGTCCTGATCGGAGCCAGCCGGGAGCGGGTCGGCTTCGACGCCACGCTCTCGGTCGACGTGATCGCTCGCCTGGCGGCCCAGGCAGTCCGGCTGTTCCCCGTCCTAGCCGATATCTCGCTGATGCGGACCTACCGCGGATTCCGGCCCTACTGCCCCGATCACCTGCCCGTCATCGGCGCCGACCCGCGCACCCCCGGCGTCTTCCACGCCTGCGGCCACGAAGGGGCCGGCATCGGCCTGGCTCCGGCGACCGGACGACTGTTGTCCCAGCTGATCACCGGCGACGAACCCGGTGTCGATCCTCGACCCTTCAGCCCCGTGCGCTTCCAGGAGGTCTCGGCATGAGCCTTTCCAGCGACCCGGTCGTCCGGGCGACCCTGCGGTTCGACGGCACTGAGATCGGCTTCGTCCCGGGCCAGAGCGTCGGCGCCGCCCTGACCGCCGCAGGTGTCCGTTCCTGGCGCACGACGCGGGTCACGGGCAGACGGCGTGGCCTGTTCTGTGGGATCGGGATCTGCTTCGACTGTCTCGTGGTGGCCGACGGCCGCCCCAACCAGCGTGCGTGCCTCCTGGCGGCTGAGGTGGGCATGGAGATCACCACGCAGGAAGGGACCGGCCACGATGACCTCGTCGACTGAGACGGTCTTCGACGTCGGAGTCATCGGTGCCGGCCCTGCGGGGCTCGCCGCCAGCACCCGTGCCGGTAGCCACGGCGCCAGCGTCGTCCTGGTCGATGCCGGCCACGGTCCGGGCGGGCAGTACTGGCGCCACCCCACCGGCTCGGTGGCCGGACGCGACGACGCGTCGTACCTGCACCACGACCTGTCCACGTACCGGCACCTGACGGCCCTGCTGGCGCGCCACGCCGCACGTGGGACCACCGTCCACCTCGCGCGTCATGAGGTCTGGACCATCACGCGCGAGGACGGACGGTTCGACATCCGGGCCATCGACCGGTCCGGGACCGCAGAGCGCCTGCGGACCGTCTCGGCGCGACGGCTGGTCATCGCGACCGGCGCCTACGACCGCCAGGTCCCCTTCCCGGGCTGGGACCTCCCCGGCGTGATGACCGCCGGTGGGGCGCAGGCGCTGCTCAAGGAGCACGGTGTCGTGGCAGGCGGGCGGGTCGTGGTGGCCGGGACCGGCCCGTTCCTGCTCCCCGTCGCCGCCGGCCTCGCGCGAGCCGGGGCCGACGTGGTCGGTGTGCACGAGGCTGCCTCGCCCCGGGCGTGGCTCGGCCACAGCGGCACCGTGGCCGCGAACCCGCGCAAGATGCGGGAGGGCCTGGGGTACGTCGCCACGCTCGCACGGCATCGGATCCCGGTGGCGACAGGGTCCGTGCTGGTCGCAGCGCACGGAGGTGACCGGTTGGAGGCGATCACGGTCATCGACGGCGCCGGACGGACCCGCCGCATCAGCTGTGACACGGTGGCAGTCGGTTGGGGCTTCACCCCTCAGCTCGAGCTGCCCCTGGCGCTGGGGTGTGCGACGCGGATCGCCGAGGACGGCTCGCTCGTGGTCCAGGTCGACGACGACCAGCGCACGACGGTCGACGACGTGCTCGTCGCCGGTGAGACGTGTGGGGTCGGAGGCGCAGCACTCGCCGTGGTCGAGGGCGACATCGCCGGCGCGACAGCCGCCGGCGTCTCGGACGCCCACCGAGGTCGACGTCGCGAGCGCGCCGCGGCCCGACGGTTCGCGGCCGCGATGCACCAGGCGCATCCGCTACCGACCACCTGGATGTCTCGCGTCGAGCAGGACACCGTCGTCTGCCGCTGCGAGGAGGTCACGGCTGATGAGCTGCGCGGCGCCGTGGTGCGACTGGGCGCCACCGACGCCCGCGGCGTCAAGCTGCTGGCCCGGACCGGCATGGGCTGGTGCCAGGGCCGGGTCTGCGGCTACGCGGTGTCCTGCCTCACCTCGGAGTGGAGCGGTACCCCGCGCTCCGCCGAGACGCTCGCAGCTCGGCCCATCGCCACCCCGATGACGCTGGGCCTGCTCGCCGCCGAGCACCACCAGTCCCCCACACCACCCGAGGGGACCGCAGACGCCTGAGACCGCCCGCGTCGCGCGCGGCTCCTCGCTCAGCCCCGGGCGTGGAGGACCACGTGCCCGCGGAGCAGGACGGCACGTGGCCGGTACATCGCCGCCAGATCGGTGCGAGGGTCGGCGTCGAAGACGACCAGGTCCGCGGGCGCGCCCTCCGCCAGCCCGGGGAGCCCGAGCCAGGCCCGCGCCCGCCACGACGCATTCGCGATCACGTCCGCCAGCGGCAGGCCGGCTCCAACGAGCGCGATGATCTCGCTGCGCACGAGGCCGTGGGGCAGCGTCCCGCCGGCGTCCGTGCCCACGAAGATCGGCACCCCGGCGTCATGGGCCGCAGCCACCCGGTCGCGGGACGCGGCGTACAGGGCGCGCATGTGGGCGGCGTAGAGCGGATAGCGAGCGTCAGCCGTCCGGGCGATCGCGGCGAACTGGTCGATGTTGATCAGGGTCGGCACGATCGCGATGTCGCGTCCGGCGAGTCGCGCGAGCGCGGAGTCCGTCAGTCCGGTGGCGTGCTCGATCGAGTCGACGCCCGCGGTGATGCCGTCGTCGATCGCCTCCTCCCCGAAGGCGTGGATGGCGACCCGCGCGCCCAGTTCGTGGGCCCTTTCGACCGCCGCGGTGAGGGTCTCGACCGGGAAGGTCGGCGTGAGGTCGCCCCGCTCGCGGTCGATCCAGTCGGCGGCGATCTTGACCCAGCCGTCCGAACGAGCGGCCTGGCGGGCGGCCTCGGCCACGAGATCCGCCGGCTCCACCTCGACGGCCTGGTCGCGCAGGTAGCGCCGGGTCCGGGCGATGTGCCGACCCGCCCTGATCAGCCGGGGCAGGTCGTCCCGCTCCGCCATCCAGGAAGTGTCCACCGGCGACCCGACGTCCCGGAGGAGCAGGGCCCCCGCCGCACGGTTCTCCAGGGCCTGACGCTCCTGGTCCGCAGGATCGGTCACGTGCCCCTGCGGGGAAATGCCGACGTGGCAGTGGGCGTCCACGAAGCCCGGCAGCACCCACCCTGCCGAGGCGATCGTCTCCGACCTCGTCGAGGCCGGCGGCCGCTCGAAGGTGAGGCGACCCGCCACGACCCACGCATCCCGCTCTTCCTCGTCGGGCAGGAAGACGCCCCTCACATGAACGACCATCGGGCAACCGTAGATCAGCACGCTTGGGTTGGTCCATGACACTAGGCCACAAAAGTCCTCAAGTGAGACGTCATAGGCACCCTTGACCACATCTGGCTGATCTGAGTAGGTTACAAATCGCACCACTGACCTAGGTCCCAGTCCCTGCTTGCGTCCCTCGTTCGGGGGACTCCCCTCGAACGAAGGCGCACGAAGAATGACCGAGGACGACCAGTTGCCCATGACCACCGCCCACGAGCCACCCCCCGGCGCGAGCACGACGGGCACCTGGAACGGGCTGGACTACGCCGTGACCTCCGGGTGGACCGTCCTCCGCAAGGAGGACAAGCCACTCGCAGAGGTCTTCTCGACCTCCTACGTCGCCACCACCACCGACGCCGCCCGGCCGGTGACCTTCGTCTTCAACGGCGGTCCCGGCGCCTCGTCGGCGTACCTGCACGTCGGCCTGGTTGGACCGAGGAGGGTCGATATCCCGGCCGACGGGACGATGCCGGTCCCTCCGCCGCGACTGGTGCACAACGACGAGTCCTGGCTGGCGTTCACGGACCTGGTGTTCATCGATCCCGTCGGCACCGGGTTCAGCCGCCTGATCGACCCGCCCCCGGGTCAGGGGAAGGACGATGCCGCCGACCCGCACGAGTACTTCAGCACCGCACGCGACCTGCAGGCGATGTGCGAGTTCATCCGACGGTGGCTCTCCGACAACTCGCGCTGGGGTGCTGCGGTGCTCATCGCCGGCGAGAGCTACGGCGGCTACCGCGTCGGGCGTCTCACCCGGCTGCTGCAGGAGACCGGGGTCGTCCTCAGCGGGTCGATCCTCATCTCCCCCGCGCTCGAGCCCGCACACCTCTCGACGTTCTTCGGGTGGGGCGACTACAACATCGTGCCGTGGATCGACGTCCTGCCCACGATGGCCGCTGCGGCGGCCCACCACGGACGCTCGCGCGCTTTCCCACCCGGGACTCCGGTCGAGGAGGTCCAGGCGGCAGCCGAGGAGTTCGCGACCGGGGCCTACGCCACGTTCCTCGCCCGCGGCAGCAGCATGACGACGACCGAGCGGGAGCAGGTGATCGCCAGGTACGCCGATCTCACCGGTCTCGACAGGGCCTTCGTCGCCCGAGCCGAGGGGCGGGTCCGCGTCAGCCAGTTCGCCCGGGAGCTGCTGCGCGACGAGCAGCAGGTGGTGGGCGCGTACGACGCCTCCGTCAAGGCTCCCGACCCGTTCCCGGACCGGGAGCCCTACGCAGGTGCCGACCCGACCCTCACCGCCGTCGGCCCCGTCTTCGGCACCGCAGTGAACCAGCTGCTGCGGTCGGAGATCGGCCTGCGGACCGATCGGGAGTACCAGCTGCTCAGCGCCGACGTGATCCTCGCCTGGAAGAACGACGAGGCCAGCCACTACGTGCAACTCACGCAGGGCGCGGTCGACGACTTCCGCTACGGGATGTCACTCAACCCCCACATGAAGGCGTTCATCACGCACGGCCGGTACGACCTGGTGACGCCCTACTACGCGTCCGACCGGATGCGGAACCTGATGCGTCTCGACCCCCAGGTCGCCGATCGCATCACCGTCAAGCACTACGACGGCGGTCACATGTTCTATGCCTGGCAACCGAGCCGCGAGGCCTTCACAGCAGCCATCGCCACGTTCGTCGCCGACGCCACCCAGGGGGTCTGACCATGCCGATCCTGACTCGGCCGGACGGGCGCGACCTCGCCTGGGAGGAGCAGGGGGACCCGCGCGGGACTCCGCTGCTGTCCCTGCACGGCTCCCCCGGCAGCCGCATGAACCGGCCCCCGGTCCACCAGCGGCTGATCGAGGCGCACATCCGCCAGATCACCTTCGACCGGCCGGGCTACGGATTCTCCACCCCGCAACCGGGCCGACGGGTGCTCGACGTCGCTGCCGACGTGGAGGCGCTGCTCGACGCGCTCGGCATCGAGCGGACCGCCGTCACGGGCGGCTCCGGCGGCGGACCCCATGCCTTGGCCGTGGCGACTGCTCTCCCCGACCGGTGCACCGTCGTGCACTGCAACGTGGGGGTGGCGCCGTACGACCGGATGGGTGAGGCGTTCCTCGATGGCATGGACCCGAAGAACGTCCAGCGGTTCCGTACGTCACAGCTGGGCCGCGAGGCCGCCGCCGAGATCATGGGGCCCGACCTGGAGGAGATCGTCGAGCAGGCGCGCACCGACCCGGGCAACGTCTTCGCCGACATGGACCTCCCGGAAACCGATCGGGCGGTCCTGCGCGAGCTCGGCTCCTCCATCACGGCCGGGTTCGTCGAGGCCGGGCGGCAAGGACCCTGGGGGTTCGTCGACGACTTCATCGCCATCGGGAGCCCCTGGGGCTTCGACCCGTCCGAGGCCAGCGCGCCCGTGATCCTCGAGTACGGCCGGAACGACGTCAACGTGCCCGCCTCGCACGGCGACTGGCTCGCGGCCCACGTGCCCCACGTCGAGCTGCGCGTCCACGAGGACGGCGGCCACCTCAAGGGACCGGAGCAGTGGTTCGCGACCGCCCTCGACCTCACCCGCTTCGCTGACCACAAGGAGTCCTCGTCATGACCGGAACCGCCACGGACCTCGCCCCCGCCACCGCGACCGACCCGACGACCAGCGGGCAGCCGCTCAAGGACCACCAGGTCGTCACGGACCACACGGTCACGATCGGCGGGCACACGGTCGAATACACGGCGAAGGCCGGGCGGATGGTGCTGCACGACGCCAAGGACGGCCGTCCCACCATGGCCCTGTTCTACGTCGCCTACCTGCGCCGCGACGTGGAGTCGACGAAGGACCGTCCCCTCGTCTTCCTCTGGAACGGCGGGCCCGGGTCGTCGACGATCTGGCTGCACATGTACAGCGTCGGCCCCCGTCGTGTGGTCTTCGAGAACGACGTGCTCCACGACAACTCGCGGTGGGAGCTCACGGACAACGAGCACTCGATCCTCGACGTCGCGGACCTGGTGTTCCTCGACGCCCCGGGCACCGGTTTCAGTCGCTTCGCCCCGGGCGAGGACCCGGTCACCTTCCACGGGATCGACCCCGACGCCGCAGCGATCGGCGACTTCGTGGCCGAGTTCACCCGGCGCGAGCGACGCAGCGAGAGTCCGCTCGTCCTCCACGGCGAGAGCTACGGAACGCTGCGCACCCCCGTCGTGGCCGAGTACCTCGAGTACCCGCGCGGCCTGCCCGTGGACGGCATCGTGCTGACGTCGTCGCTGATGGACCTCGCCGGCGCGACGTTCGGCGACGGCGCCAGCCCCAACCTCGGGGCCGTCGGGATGCTGCCGACCTACGCCGCCACCGCGCTCTACCACGGTGTCATCGAGGGTGAGCTCACGGACGTCGTCGAGGAGGCCGAGCGGTTCGCGCTCGAGGAGTACTCGGTCGCCCTGCTCAAGGGTTCCCGGCTCACCGACACCGAGCGCGACCGCATCGCCAGGCGGGTCGCCGAGCTCAGCGGGCTGTCGCCGTCGTACGTCTCCGGTGCGAACCTCCAGGTGAACCTCTGGCGCTTCCACCGTGAGCTGCTGCGCGACCGGCGCCGGACGGTGGGACGCCTGGACACCCGGTGGGTCGGGGTGTCGTCGGACAACGTCGGCGAGGCGTTCGAGGACGACCCCAGCATGTCGGCGATCGTGGCTCCCGCCACGAGGGCGTTCGACGCCTACGTCCACCGGGACCTGGGGTGGGACCACGAGCCGAGCCTGCCCTACCTCTACCAGACCGAGTTCCCCGAGTGGCGGCACCGGGAGAGCCAGAAGAACGGCATCTGGACGCCCCAGCTCGAGGTCGCCTCGGTGCTGCGGGGGGTCATGAACCGCTCGCCCCAGCTCAAGGTCCTGCTGCAGAGCGGCTACTACGACGTCGGCACGCCGTACTTCCCCGCCGAGCTGACCTTCGACCACATGCAACTCGAGCCGGAGCGCGCCGCCAACGTGACCATGAACCGCTACGAGGCCGGGCACATGATGTACGTCCACGAGCCGTCGCTCGTCCAGATGCGCGCCGATCTGCTCACGTTCCTGTCCATCCTGCGTGGCGGGAAGCGATGACCCCACCGTCCCGCCGTGCGGTAGCGGCGCGGGTGACGCTGGCCGACGACCCACGCGCCCCTCGACTGATCCCGGTGGAGGAGATGTTCGCCGACCCCGCCTTCAGCGGGGCGTCGATCTCGCCCGACGGAAGGCGCCTGGCCTACCTGGCGCCGGCGCACGGCCGGACCAACGTGTGGGTGCGCGGTGTCGACCAGGACCACGAGGATGCCGTGTGCGTCACCCACGACACCCGGCGCGGCATCAGGACCTACCACTGGACCGACGACCCACGGTGGCTGCTCTACCAGCAGGACACGGACGGCAACGAGGACTGGCACCTCTACCGCATCGACCTCGAGGCGCCGGACGATCCGGCCGTCGACCTGACACCCATGGGCCCGGGGTCGCGGGTCATGGCCGTGAACACCCCCACGTCCGACCCGGGCACCGTCCTCGTCTCGATGAACCGGCGACCGCTGTTCGTCGACACTTTCCGGATCCGCATCGCCACCGGCGAGACGACGCTGCACCTGCAGAACGACTCGATGACCACGGCGTACGCCTTCGGTCCGGGCGGGGAGGCGGTGACGAGCGAGTCGGTGCCGGAGGGCTGGGCGATCCGCGCCGTCGACGCGTCCACCGGCAGGCAGCGGCTGCTCTGCGTCTTGCCCGGTGACGAGCACCCGTTCGGCCCGGCTCCCCTCGTCGTCACGCCCGACGGCACGGGGGTGTTGACCGGCGCGTACGGCGACTCGGACGAACTACGGCTGGTCCGCCTCGACACGGAGACCGGGGAGCGGAGCGTCGTGGCGGCGATGCCCGGTCGCAGCCTCTGCATCGCCGCCTCGGTCAGCCCGGTCCATCCCCCGACCGTCCTGACCAGCACGTCCACCGGTGAGGTGCTGGCAGCACGGTTCGTAGGTGATCGCCCCACCTGGCAGGTCGTGTGCCCGAGGTTCGCCGAGGTCTACGAGGCGCTGTCAGCGCTGTCCGACGGGGTGCTCGCCCGGGCCACGTCCGACGAGGACGAGCGCCTCTGGGTCGCCACCTTCACGCACGACCGAGAGCCGGGACTGGCCTACCTCTACGACCACCGGACCGGCGAGAGCAGGTTGCTCTTCCGGCCCTACCCACAGCTCGACCCCGCGGAGCTGGCGCCGATGACCGCCGTGACGCTGACGGCGCGCGACGGCCTGCCCCTGTCCGCTTTCCTCACACTGCCGATCGGCGTCGAGCCGACGTCCCTCCCCCTGGTGCTGAAGGTCCACGGCGGACCGTGGTGGCACGACCAGTGGGGATTCGACCCGGGCGCGCAGTTCCTCGCGAACCGCGGCTATGCCGTGCTGATGGTCAACTTCCGGGGTTCGTCCGGCTACGGCAGGCACCACACCACCGCGGCGATCGGCGAGTTCGCCGGCGCGATGCACGACGACCTCATCGACGCGACGGACTGGGCGGTGGCCCAGGGATGGGCGGACCCCGACCGCCTGGGCATCTTCGGTGGCTCGTACGGCGGCTACGCGGCACTCGTCGGGGTGACCTTCACCCCGGACCACTTCGCCGCGGCCGTCGACTACGTCGGCGTCTCCGACTTCGGGAACCTCCTGCGCACCCTGCCGGAGTTCGTGCGTCCGCAGCTCACCCACAGCTTCCACCGCTACCTGGGAGATCCGAGCGACGCCGCCGGCGAGGCCGAGATCCGCGCTCGTTCCCCCATCACCAGGCTCGACGAGGTCCGCACCCCTCTCCTGGTGGCCCAGGGAGCCAACGACGTGCGCGTCGTCAGGGCGGAGGCCGACAACGTGGTCGAGGCGTTGAGCGCGCGGGGAGTGCAGGTGGAGTACCTCGTCGCGGACGACGAGGGGCATGGCTTCCAAAACCCGGAGAACGTCATGGCGCTCCACCGGGCCATCGAACGCCACTTCGGCGAACACCTCGGGGGCCGCACCACCGCGCAGGCCCCGTCCGACGACCCGGATTCCCTGACCACAGGAGCGCCTCGATGACACCCAACTACGACACGATCGTCGTCGGCGCCGGCTCCGCCGGAGCCGCGCTAGCCGCCCGCCTGACCGAGGACGACGGGCGTCGCGTCCTGCTGCTGGAGGCCGGCCCGGACTATCGGTCGGCGGACACACCGGTCGAGATCCGCAGCATCGAGCCCGCCGCTATCCAGCCGACGGCGGCCCTAGCCGGCAGTCACACCTACCCCCGCCTGACGGCGACGAGGTCGACGGTCCAGGAGCCCCACGTCTACGCCCGCGGCCGCGGCGTCGGCGGCAGCTCGTCCGTGAACGGCCTGTTCGCCATCCGCCCGACCGTCGAGGACTTCGACGGCTGGGCGGCCGCCGGCTGCACCGGCTGGAGCTTCGACGAGGCGCTCCCCCTGCTCAACCGGCTCGAGGCCGACCAGGACTTCGGCGCCGAGCCCTACCACGGAGACGACGGTCCGATCCCGATCAGCCGCCCGCGCCGGGAGGACTTCGCAACCCTGGAGGCATCTCTCGACGCGGCTGCCACCCGGCTCGGCCACGGGTGGGCGCCCGACCACAACGCCCCCGGCACGACCGGCCTGTCGCCGTACGCCTTCAACAGCCTCGGCACGATCCGCGTCTCGACCAACGACGGCTACCTCGAGCCGGCGCGGGACCGCGCAGGCCTGACGGTGCAGGGCGACGCCCTCGTCGACCGGGTGCTCTTCGACGGCACGCGTGCCATCGGCGTCCGGGTGATCGTGGCGGGGCGGGCCCTCGAGGTCAGGGCCGAGGAGGTCGTGATCGCTGCCGGCGCCATCCACACCCCGGCGATCCTGCAGCGGTCCGGCGTCGGACGGCCCGACGAGCTGCGCGTCCTGGGCATCGAGTCGCTCGTGGACCTGCCGGTGGGCCACGGCCTCCAGGAGCACGCCGGCATGTCGATGGGCGTGGCCCTGCACGAGGTGTTCGACTACGGCTCGCGGCCCTCCCGCGGCCAGCTGTGCCTCCGCTTCACCACGGGCGTGGGACGCGAGTCCAACGACGCGATGATCGCCGTGCCGGGGGCCCTGGGCATCGGCGTCCCCGTCGGTGGGATCGTGGGCTGGAGCAACCGCGTCCTGTCGACCGGCCGGGTCACGGTCGTCTCGACCGACCCGTCGCTGGACCCGCGAGTCGACTTCAACATGCTCTCGGAGCCGGACGACCTGCGTCGCTTCCGCGTCGTCGTCGACCAGCTGCGCGAGCTCGCAGCGCAGCCGGAGGTGCAGCGCGCGGGCACCGTCCTGGGCCTGGGATCGGCGATGGTGTCGCCGGACATGACTATGTCGGAGAGCGAGTTCGGCGAGTTCGCCCTGTCACAAGTGACCGACACGGTGCACGCGACCGGGACCTGCCGGATGGGGCGCGACGACGACCCGCGATGCGTGACCGACCCGGCGGGGCGCGTCCTGGGCCTCTCGGGGCTCCGCGTCGCCGACACGAGCCTGCTGCCGTGGACCCCTCGTGCCAACACCAACCTGGCCGCCATCTTCGTCGGCGAGAAGATCGCCGACGCCATGCGTCAGGAGGTCCGCGCATGACCACGTCCGGCTCCAGCCGCGTGCGCGAGCTCGTGGGCGGCACGATCGCGGTGCCGAGCGAGGACCTGGAGACCGTGCTCACCGATCCCGACACCGGTGACGACCTCTTCGCACAACGTGCGAGCTCGGCGGCGAGCGTGGAGCGTGCCGTCGCGACCGCCGCGAAGGTGCACGCCGACGGCACGTGGTCACACCTTCCCGCGACCGAGCGGGCGACGGCGTTGCGGTCGCTGCGCGACGAGCTCACCGCGCGTGCCGAGGAGATCGGGCGGGGTGACAGCCTGGGCAGCGGCGTGCCGCTCACCACCACGTCGGCGCTGACGGCCGGGACGGCGACGCTGCTCGACGTCGCAGCGACCCGGGTCGAAGCCGGCTTCGGTCACGAGGAGCGCGACTCGAGCGCGGGGCCCACCGACCAGTGGCGGCTCCCCTGGGGCCCCGTCGCGGTGTTCCTCCCGTGGAACGCCCCCGCGCCGACCGCCATCGTCAAGATGTCCGAGGCCCTCGTGGCCGGTTGTCCCGTCATCGTCAAGCCGTCCGAGTGGGCCCCGCACTTCTCCGGGGCCTTCGCCGACGCTGTTGCGGCGAGCCTGCCCGAGGGTGTCGTGCAGATCCTCCACGGCGATCGACGTGTCGGGGCGTCCATCGTGGAGGACGATCGCATCACCGCGGTCTCCTACACCGGCGGCGTCGAGGGCGGCCGGGCAGTGGCCGAGGCGTGCGCCCGCCAGCTCAAGCCGGCCAACCTGGAGCTGTCCGGCAACAACCCCGTCGTCGTCCTGTCCGACGCCGACCCCGCGACCGTCGTCGAAGAGGTCATTGGTGGGATGCTCTTCCTCAACGGGCAGTACTGCGCCGGGCCCCGGCGACTGGTGGTGCCCGAGGACCAGGCCGCGGACTACGTGAGGCGCTTCTCGACCGCGCTCGAGACGGTCACGATCGCAGCCACTACCGATCCGGCGAGCCAGCTGGGTCCCCTGTCGAACCGTGCGCACCGCGAGAAGGTCGAGGCGCAGGTCGCGGCCTTCGCCGACCTCGGGTGCGAGATCCACCGTCACGGGCGGCTGCCCCCCGCGGGTGGTCACTTCACACAACCGACCGTGATCCTCGCCGACCGGGGCGCCGGGATCCGCGACGAGATCTTCGGGCCGGTCCTGCTCGTGCGGACCTACCGCGACCTCGAAGAGGCCGTCAGCGTCGCCAACGACCATCCGTACGGTCTGAGCGGGCACGTCTTCAGCGCCCGGCGCGACGCGGCCCGCGAGGTCGGCCGAGAGCTGCGAGCCGCCTTCATCAAGGTCAACCACGTGATGTCGGCCCCGGCCGACATCGCCCCGATCGGCAGCTACTGGGGCGTCAGCGGCCTGGGCTCCGTCGGCCTCGGCGAGGGTGCATCGTTCTTCAGCGGCGCCCGCTTCGTCGGCTGATCCCCACCTCTACTGCAAGTCACTTCCACGCGCACAGGAGACACCACGTGATCAACACCTACGTCGGCCCCACCATCGGGCTGGTCATGGACGGCCACCGCCTCGACCCGCATGCGCAGGTACTGCGCGAGCACCTACCGGCCTGGCGCGAGGGCGGCCTGACCGGTGCCGTCATGCAGGTCTCCGAGTGGCCGACGATCGGGATGCTCATGTCGGAGGTCCACCGCTCCGAGGGCGAGCTGACGCTGTGCACCACCCGCGCCGAGTTCGACAACCGCCCCGCGGGATCCTTCGGGCTGTTCCTGTCGGTCGAGGGCTACATCAACTTCGCCGGTGACTTCGACGCCCTCCACACCCTCTCCGAGCTGGGGGTCATCGCGCACACGTTCTCGCACAACATGCAGAACCTGCTGTGCACCGGCTGCAACGACCGCGCCGGCGAGGGGGGCTTCACCCAGTTGGGCAAGGCCACTCTCAAGGAGCTGGAGACGCTGCCGATGATGGTCGACCTCGTGCACATGTCACGTGCGTCGTTCTGGGACGCGCTCGACCTCTACGACGGCGACGTCTTCGTCTCCCACGCCAACGCCGACGCCGTGTGCCCCCACCCGCGCAACCTGACCGACGACCAGATCCGGGCGGTCGCCGAGCGCCACGGCGTGGTCGGGCTGACGACCTACCGCGGCTACGTGACCACCGACCCCTATGCCGCGACGCTCGCGGACCTGCTCGACCACGCCATGCACATCTACGACCTCGTCGGCGCCCAGCACCTCTCGATCGGTGCCGACTTCTCGGGTCCCAGCGTCGACGAGCTCACCCCCGCGCTGCAGGCCGCCCTCAGCGGCGCGGACCCCGACAACGCCTACGGCCTCGGCGCCGACGGCGCCGACATCTACCGGATGGGCCCGAAGGGCCTCGAGGACGCCAGCCGGCTCAACGCCCTGCTCGAGGGCCTCGCGGACCGGGGACTCAGTGCGGAGGAGCTCGACCTGGTCGCGGGCGGCTCCTACCTCACGATGCTGGAACGCACCCGTCCCTCCATGCCTGCCGACGGGACGGTCGCCTGATGACCACCTCCGCGCCCGAACGTGCCGAGACCACCCGGGACCTCGCGGCCAGGTACGCCCGGGCCGAGTCCATGCAGGCGTACGCCATGAAGCGGCTCATCCCCTCCTTCAACGTCGTGCCCGGCTGGATCGGGGACACCGACGTCTTCTGGTACCGCAACCAGACCACCTCGGGCCACGAGTTCGTCCTCGTCGACCCGTCCGCCGGCACCAGGCGTCCGGCCTTCGACCACCCCCGGCTCGCGGCGGCGCTGGCCCCCGTCGTGGAGCAGGACGTCGATCCGCAGGCCCTGCCGTTCTCCGCCATCGAGCCGCGGGACGGGGTGGTCAGGTTCGCGGTCGGCCGCTCACAGCTCGAGGCCTCGCTCGACGACTACACCATCAAGGTGTTGGGCCCGGTCCGGTCCGGCGAGTCACTCTCGCCCGACGGCCGCTGGGCGGTCTTCCAGCGTGACCACGACCTGTACGTGCGCGACACGACGACCGATGCCGTACGACGGCTGACCGCCGACGGGACGGCCGGCCACGCCTACGGCGGCGTGACCGACCCCGTGTCCGAGATCGTGAAGCACGAGAACCTCGGCACCAGTGCTCCGCCCCAGGTCGTGTGGTCACCGGACTCGAGCCGGTTCGTCACCCACCGCCTCGACCAGCGCGAGGTCGGGCTCATGCACCTCGTGCGCTCGGCCCCTCTCGACGGCGGCCGGCCGCGAGCGCTGTCCTACCACTACTCGCTCCCGGGCGACGAGCACCAGGCCACCGCCGAGTTCTTCGTCGTCGACGTGGCGACGGGTTCGTCGGTGGCCGCGAAGTGCGAGCCGATCTTCATGCCGTTCGTCCCCGCGATTGCCTACAACTGGGTGTGGTGGTCGGCGGACCAGTCGAAGGTCTACTGGCTGTCCAACGACCGCGGCGACCACCGCGGCGCCCTGCACCAGCTCGATCCGAACACCGGTGACGTCACCGTGCTGGTCGAGGAGACCAGCGAGTCGCACGTCCTGTACGGGCCGCAGCAGCAGGACCGTAACGTGCGCACCCTCTCGAGCGGCGAGGTGCTGTGGTGGTCGCAGCGCAGCGGCTGGGGACACCTCTACCTCTACGGCGACGACGGGGAGGTCACGACGCTCACATCGGGCGACTGGATGGTGCGCCACGTCGTCACCGTCGACGAGCACGCCCGTCGCGTCGTCTTCACCGCGGGTGGCCACGACCCCGACGCCGACCCCTACCTGCAGCAGCTGTGCTCGGTGTCGCTCGACGGTGGTGAGGTCACCGCGATCACCACCGACGGACTCGACCATGCGTCCACGCCCTCGCCGTCAGGGGCGTTCTTCGTCGACGTCAGCTCACGCTGGGACACCCCGCCGGTCTCGGTGCTGCGCGACCGGTCCGGCGCGGTGGTGATGGAGCTCGAGAAGGCCGACGCCTCCGCGCTGTACGCCGCCGGCTGGACGCCGCCGGAGAGGGTCGTGGTGAAGGCCGCCGACGGCGTCACCGACCTCTGGTGCGCGATCTACAAGCCCTTCGGCTTCGACCCGGAGAAGTCCTACCCGGTGGTCGACGAGATCTACCCCGGGCCCCAGATCTCGACCGCTCCGCTGCGCTTCCCGTTGAGCGGCGGCACCATGACCGGCGAGCTGCACGGCGCGACCTTCGCCGCCCTCGGGTTCGTGGCGGTGGCCGTCGACGCCCGTGGAAGCGCCCTGCGCTCGCAGCCGTTCCAGGACCATTCCCGCAGGTCCGGCGACGCGGTCTTCGTCGACGACCACGCCGCTGCCATCGCCCAGCTCGGCCAGACGCGCCCGTGGATGGACCTGGACCGGGTCGGGATCTACGGCCACTCGGCCGGCGGCTACGGCTCCACCCGGGCGATGCTCCAACGGCCCGACTTCTTCAAGGCCGCGGTGTCCTCGAGCGGCAACCACGACAACAGGGTGAACCACGCCTGGTGGGGCGAGAAGTTCTTCGGCCTCGTCGACGACTTCGACTTCGAGGCCCAGTCGAACACCAGCCTGGCCGACCGGCTGGAGGGCAAGCTGCTGCTGGTGCACGGCGAGATGGACGACAACGCCGTGCCGCACGGCACGATGCGCCTCGTCGACGCCCTCATCCGGGCCAACAAGGACTTCGACCTACTGATCGTCCCTAACGCCGACCACAGCCTGATGCACTACCGCGCCTACTTCGTCCGCCGCCGGTGGGACTTCTTCGTCCGGCACCTGCTGGGTGAGACACCTCCGGACTACCGGCTCGCCGACGTCCCGCTCGACCCCTTGGCGTAGGCACGGCGCACCGTCCGCCATCACCCCCACGACCGACACCCAGGAGCATCTGTGACCGACGACGATCTCGCCCGCCGCTACGCGGACGCGGAGGCGTTGCTGCCCCACCACCTCAAGAGGCTGGTGCTGCACGGGCAGGTCCAGCCCGCCTGGATCCGCGACACCGAGACCTTCTGGTACCGCGACCGGGGCGAGTCCGGGGCCCGGTTCGTGCTGGTGGACGCGGAGGCGCGGACCCAGCGGCCGGCGTTCGACCACGAGCAGATGGCCGCAGCGCTCGGCCGCGTCCTCGACGAGGAGTACGACGCCGACGACCTCCCCTTCGTCGGCATCGAGGTGGTCGACGGGGGCGACGGGGGCGCCGTGCAGGTGGTCGTCGGCGAGCAGCGCATCGAGGTCACGCTCGACACCTACGACGCGACGATCCTCGGCCCCGCGCACCCGTCGGAAGCACGCTCGCCCGACGGCCGCTGGTCGGTGGGGGTAAAGGACCACAACCTCTACCTGCGCGACACCACCACCCAGGAGGTGCGGCAGCTCACGACGGACGGCGAGAAGGACAACGCGTACGGCGCCACCACCGACGCGGTCGCGGGGAAGGTCATGCAGGAGAACCTGGGGTTCACCCCGCCTCCCCTAGTGCTGTGGTCGCCGGACTCGCGTCGTCTCGTCACGCACCGCCTCGACCAGCGGGAGGTGGAGCTCACGCACCTCGTGCGTTCCTCGCCGCGCGACGGTGGCCGGCCCGAGCTCATGAGCTACCGCTACCCGACCGTCGGCGACGACCGGTTCGCCCAGGCGACACTCGTCGTCCTCGACGCGGAGACGGGCGAGATCACGCCGGCGGACTGCGATCCGGTCGCCACCCCGTTCGTCCCGGCCCTCGCGCTCGGCTTCGTGTGGTGGAGCGACGACTCGACCAAGGTCCACTTCATCACGAGCGACCGCGGCGACCGGGTCTCCCGCATCCACGAGCTCGACCCCGTCGGCGGAGGCGTCACGCTGCTCGTCGAGGAGGCCAGCGACACCACCATCCTCTACGGGCCGCACTACCACGAGCGCAACATCGAGGTCCTGGGCACCGGCGAGGTGGTGCTCTGGTCCGAGCGCACCGGGTGGGCGCACCTGTACCTCCACGGGACCGACGGCGCCGCCACCGCCCTGACCTCTGGCGACTGGGTCGTCCGCAGGATCATCGGCGTCGACGAGCAGGCACGCCGCGTCGTGTTCGCCGCAGCCGGACGCGACGGCAGCGACCCCTACCTGCAGGAGCTGTGCTCGGTCTCGCTCGACGGCGGGGAGATCACCACCATCACCGCCGACGGCCTAGACCACGATGCACGGCCGTCGCCCTCCGGCCGGTACTTCGTCGACGTGATGTCGCGTCACGACGTGCCCGGGATCTCCGTGCTGCGCGACGCCACGGGCGACATCGTCCTCGAGCTCGAGCAGGCCGACGCGTCCGCGCTGTACGCCGCCGGGTGGACGCCTCCGCAGCGCGTCACCGTCACCTCCGCCGACGGTGTCACCGAGCTCAACTGCGGCATCTACCTCCCGCACGACTTCGACCCCTCGAAGCGCTACCCCGTGCTGGACGAGATCTACGCCGGGGTGCACGTCTCCACCACTCCCCTGCGCTTCCCGCAGTCCGGTGGACCGACCACCGCGGAGCGGTCCGGAGCGGTCTTCGCCGCGCTCGGGTTCGTGGTGGTCACCGTCGATGCCCGCGGCACCGCGCTGCGGCACCAGGCGTTCCGGGACCACACCCGCATCGCGGGCCGCCCGCAGTTCGTCGACGACCACGTGGCGGCGATCAACCAGCTGGCGGAGAGCCGGCCCTGGATGGACCTCGACCGGGTCGGCATCTTCGGCCACTCCGGGGGTGGCTACGGCTCGACACGGGCGATGCTCGAGGCCCCGGGCTTCTTCCGAGTCGCCGTCTCCTCGTCCGGTGACCACGACGACAGCGCCTACCACGCCTGGTGGGGCGAGAAGTTCTTCGGCCTGGCCGAGGAGTACGACTACACCTCCCACGCCAACAGGTCGCTGGCCGGGAACCTCCGCGGCAGGCTCCTGCTGGTGCACGGCGAGATGGACGACAACGTCACGCCCCACCAGACGATGGCGCTCGTCGATGCCCTCATCGCGGCCGATAAGGACTTCGACCTTCTCGTCATGCCGAACGCCGAGCACAGCCTGCTGGTCAACGCGCCGTACTGGATCCGCCGGCGCTGGGACTACCTCGTCGAGCACCTCATGGACGAGGAGCCACCGCGCTACCGCATCGCCGACATCCCCCTGGACGCCGAGGCGCTGGCCGCCTTGGGGGCAGGAGCGTGACCCAGCCAGCCGATCCAGGCATCCATCCCCACGACGAACCCACGAAGGAACGCACATGCACCGAACCACCCGGATGATCGTGGCGCTCGGCTCCTCGGCCGTGATGTCCGCAGCGCTGCTGAACTCCACCGCTGCGGATGCCGCCACCACCTCGAACGTCACCACCGCCGCGAGCACCATGACCACGTCGTCACCGACGGCCGCCCGGCGAGTGGTCGTCGACCCCCCTGGACTGCGGGCCTTCCAGGCGGCCGTTGCGCCCAGCGAGTGCACGACGACCCCACTGGACGCCTACTTCGCCCGGCTCGCCGCCGAGGTGTCGGAAGAGCAGCGGGCCTTCATCGTCCAGCACCTGGACACGCTGTTCTTCGTGCCGACGTACGCCTCCCTGTTCCTCAGCCGGCCCGGCGACCCCGACTACGCGCTCGACGAGCAGGGGCCCCAGCTGCGGAGCTCCTTCCGCGACCTCAGACGGTTCTGGTCCGACGTCAGGTCGGACGACATCGAGGTGGTCGGCATGCACGGTGACGTCCTGCTCGACGCCGACCGGATCGCCGCCAGCCTGGCCGTGATGGTGAGGCTGGGAGCGATCCCGGCGATGACGAGCACGCAGATCACGACCGAGGCGAGGACGGTGGCGGACTTCATGGCCACGCAGGGCGACCTGTACCAGAGTCCGCTCTGGACGTTCGGCGCCTTCTCCTTCACCGGCGACCTCTTCACCGACCCGTGGCTCGCCGCACTGCCCGACAAGATCGTGATGGGTGACGGCACGCTCACCGCGTACGACGACCTGGGCCTCGGTGACGTCGGCCCGGAGATGGTGATGGCCCACGAGTTCGCCCACCAGGTGCAGTTCGAGCTCGGCACCTACGACTCCGGGCCTGCCGACGCGGCCGAGGCCACGCGCCGCACCGAGCTGATGGCCGATGCCATGGCCGTGTACTACGGAGTGAGCAAGAAGGGGCTCGCCCTGAACGACAAGCGCGTGGTCAACGCCCTCCTGACCTTCTACAACGTGGGCGGCTGCGCCTTCGACGACCCGAACCACCACGGGACACCCCTGCAGCGACAACGTGCCGCCGCGTGGGGCGCGGACCTGGGCGCTGCCGCCCGACCGCGGAGCCTCGTGCTCCCCTCCGAGACCGTCGCCGACCGGTTCGACGAGGCCCTCCCGCACATCACGGCCGCCGGTTAGTGACGCGTCGACGCCGCCCCGCCGCTCGGCGGGGCGGCGTCGTGACCGTTGTGGGCAAGGCAAGGCCGCTCGCGAGGCCGGTGGGGCCGGCGAGCGGTGCGGGGACTCAGGACGCGGACTTGCGGACCAGGTCGGCGACGATGTCGTCCAGCGCTGCCACCTGCACGCTGAGGTGTCCGTGGTCGGCCAGCACGTGCAGGTCGGCGCCGGGGACCGCCCGGGCGATCCACACCGAGTGGTCGGAGCTGACCATCCGGTCCTGCTTGCCGGCCCAGACCGACACCGGCGTGGTGATCGACCGCAGGTCGAAGCCCCACGGCGTGACCAGCACGAGGTCGTCCTCGAGCCAGCCCTCGACCCCGGTGGAGATCGCCTTCTGCATGCTGGCCCGCATCGTCGTGCCGAACCCGGTCGCCATCAGCTCGACGTCGACGGCGGGGAACGAGTCGCCGTACTGCTCGGCGAAGCTGTCGATCGGCTGGTCCCGCATCCCGGCGGCGGCACGCTCCAGCCACGGCGCCACCGCGTCGCGGCCCTGCTCGGCCAGCTTCCACTCCTCGGCGTTCTCCGCGCCCATCCCGGCGTAGTAGTCGAGGCCGTCGGCGTCGATCGGCGCCGGACTGACCACGGCCGCGGAAGCCAGGCAGCGGCCCGGCAGGAGGGCGGCACAGGCCAGCGTGTGGCACCCGCCGCCCGAGCAGCCCATGGACACGAAGGTGTCGATGCCGAGGTGGTCGAGGACGTCGGCGATGTCCTCCGCGACGTCCGCTGCCACGCGACCGGGGCGTGGCGAGCTAAGCCCGTACCCGGGCCGCGCCGCCATCACGAAGCGCAGCCCGTACGCGTCGCACACCTCGGCGAAGTAGTCGCGAGGAGCCAGCCCGCCGGGCGTGCCCGAGTGGAAGACCAGCGTTCCTTCCGTGCCGCTGCCGTACGTCAGCACCTCCGTGGTGCGGCCGTCGCGCACCGGCACCAGGTGGGTCTCCCACTGGCTCGTCGCGCTCCGGGTCTGGTCGTGCAGGGTCATGAGTGACGCTTCCTCTCTGTTCGGCACGGATCCGTGCGGACCCGGCGTCGGGTGGTCAGGCGAACACCGGTGGACGGCGCTCGCTCCAGGGCCGCGCGGTCTCCAGCTGCGAGGCGACCCGGATCAGGAGTGCCTCGCAGCCGTACCGGGCGGCGAGCTGCACGCCCACCGGCAGGCCCGAGTCGGTCCAGTGCAGGGGCAGACTGATGGCCGGCTGCCCAGTGAAGTTGAAGATCCCCGTGTAGGCGGTGATCGCGCCGGTCCGCTCGACGCCCAGCATGGGGTCGCACTCGGGCAATTCGAAGGTTCCGTGAGGAGGCGGCATGAAGTCGGCGTACGGAGGCGGCAGGATCGCGAGCGTCGGCGTGAGGAGCAGGTCGAGTTGCTGAGCCTCCCACCAGAGCGCCATGTCCCGCGGGAGGTCGTTGAGCAGGAACTCGTTGACCTCGATCGACGCCGCGCCCGAGGCGGCGCGCCCGAGCCGCGCGGCGTGGTGGAGCTGCGGGCCGACGTCGTCCGGGCCGAGGCTCCGGCCGAGGTCGTCGCTCCACCGGTCGAGCAGGCGTGCAGCGAACATGAACGCCGGCTGAGCAGGGACGCCGTCGTGCCAGGTCCGGCTCGTGGCGTCGACGTGGGGCGCCTCGACATGCACCACATCGTGACCGAGCGACTCCAGCAGGCGTGCCGCCTCGTCCAGGGCCACCAGATAGTGCGGGTCCGTGTCGGTCGTGCACCTCAGGAGCTGGGCGCTCTGGACACCGATGCGCAGACGGCCCGGGTCGCGACCGACCTCGTCCGCGAACGGGCGCGACGGGCGCGGGGGCACGACGGTGTCGCCGGGAGCCGGTCCCGACGTCACGTCCAGGAGCGCGGCCGTGTCGCGGACGGAGCGGGTGAGGACGTTCTCGACGTTCATGGCGGCGAGCGCCGACGTGAGCTCGTTGAACGCCGGCCCCTGCGGATTCCTCCCGCGCGAGGGCTTCAGGCCGACCAGGCCGCATGCCCCAGCCGGGATCCTGATCGAACCCCCGCTGTCGTTGCCGTGCGCCACGGGCACCATCCCGCTCGCCACGGCCGCGGCCGAGCCACTGCTCGACCCGAGCGTCGCGAGCTCGGTGTCCCACGGATTGCGGGACATGCCGTAGGACTCGGCGTCGGTCGAGTAGAGCATCATCGCCAGCTGCGCAGCGTTCGCCTTCGCCACGACGACGAAGCCGGCGGCCCGCAGGCGCGCCGCGAAGTAGGTGTCGTGCGTCGAGACGTTGCCGCGGTCCCCGAGGAACCGCATGCCGGCGGTGTAGGGGTCGCCTGCGCTCTCGCACAGCACGTCCTTGAGGATGATCGGCACTCCCCGGAACGGCCCGTCCTCCAGGGAGGACGAGCTGGCTCGCTCCCGAGCCCGTTCGAACGTGGGGTGCAGGACGGCCTCGACGAGGGGGTCGAGTCGTTCGATGCGGTCGATGGCCGCGTCGACCAGGTCGCGAGGTGACACCGTCCCTCGCCGGACCAGCTCGGCCTGCCCGACCGCGTCGAGGGCTGCCAGGTCATCGTGACGCACCAGGTGATCACCCATGCTGGTCAGGCGGCTGAGGGTCGGGCGCGCTCGAGCATGCGCAGGTCGGACTCATCGGTGATCATGCGTCGCCGCCTCAGCACGGTCGGGGGGTCATGACTTCGCGGGCGTGAGCCAGTCGCCCTCGCCGCGCGGCACCGCGCCGAGGAGCCGCGTCGTGTAGTCGTCCGAGGGGTTGTCCAGCACGGTCGTCGTGGGTCCGGACTCGACCACCTTGCCGCGGTGCATCACGTAGATGTGGTCGGAGGCCTGCCTGACGATCGAGAGGTCGTGGGTGATGAAGAGCGAGCTGATGCCACGCTCGACCCGCACCTCCTCCAGCAGGTTCATGATCTGCGCCTGCACCGACATGTCGAGTGCCGACACCGGCTCGTCACAGATCAGGACCCGGGGGCGCACGGCCAGTGCCCGGGCGATCGCCACGCGCTGCCGCTCGCCGCCGGACAGGCCCGCCGGACGACGCTGGGCGTACGCCGCCGGCAGCCCCACCGACTCCAGGAGGTCCGCCACCTGGCCGGAGAGGCCCTTGGCCCGCCCGTGGTGGGTCGTGATGGCCTCCTCCAGCGCCCAGCCGATGGTGCGCATGGGGTTGAGGCTGGAGTAGGGGTCCTGAAAGACGGTCTGGACGGACTGCCGCAGACGACGTCGGTCGCGATGGCTCAGGTCGTCCCAGCTCCGCACCGAGATGCCGTCGATCGTGATGTCGCCGCCCGTGGGTGACTCGAGGCCGACCAGCATCCGGGCGACGGTGGTTTTGCCCGACCCGGACTCGCCCACGATGCCCACGCTTTCGTCGGCGCACACGGTCAGGGAGACGCCGTCGACGGCACGCACCTGCCCGTGGGCCCCGTCGAACACCTTCTCGAGGTGGGACAGCTCGATCAGGACCTCGTCCGAGCGGAGGTCCGACGGGACGTACGCCAGGGCGTCGGCCCGGACACGCTGCCGGGCCATCTCCCCCCTGATCTGCGGCAACCGGATGCACCGGGACTCGCGACCGGACCCGACGGTGAGCAGTGGCGGGACACCGTCACGGCACTCCGGAGCCGCCCACCCGCACCGGGTGGCGAAGGCGCACATGTCGATGACCTCACCTGCCGGCGGTACGGACCCCGGGATGGCGACGAGCTCCTTGACCCGCTGCTCGACCGACGGCTCCGAGAGAAGCAGCCCCTGCGTGTAGGGATGCAGGGGCTCCTGCTGGACGTCCCGGGACTCGCCGACCTCGACCAGGGAGCCTGCGTAGAGCACCTGGATCCGGTCGCAGGTGGCGAACGCGACCCGCAGGTCGTGGGTGATGAGGACCAGACCCATGCCCCGGGCGACCTGAATCCGCTTGATCAGGGCCAGGACCTCGCGCTGGGTCACGACGTCGAGCGCCGTCGAGGGCTCATCCGCGATCAGCACCTCGGGGTCGCGTGCCAGCGCCGCCGCGATCGCGACCCGCTGACGCATGCCGCCGGACAGCTGGAAGGGATAGCGGTCCACGACCGACTCGTCGGTGATGCCGACCTCCGCGAGACGACGGATCGCCTCCCTGCGCCGGTCGGCGCGGCTCATCTTCCGGTCCGACGCGAAGGACTCCCCGAGGATCTCGCCGCAGCGGATCACGGGGTTGAGCATCGTGAACGGGTCCTGCATCACGAGGCCGATCTTCCGGCCGCGGACCGCCCGCCACTCCTTCTCCGACAGGCCCAGCAGCTCCTGCCCCCGGAACTGCGCCGACCCGGTGGCGCGGATGCTCTCCGGGAGCAGTCCCGTGAGCGCCTTCGCGGTCATCGACTTGCCGCTTCCCGACTCGCCGACGATGCCGATGCTCTCCCCCGCGCCGAGCTGGAGGTCCATGCCGGCGACGATGGTTCCGTCGACACCGAGCTCGGGTCGGTGCAGCCTCAGCTGCTTCACGCTGAGGAGCGGCGTCCCACCACCGGCTTTCGCTTCCTGCATGCGGGTCTCGGTTGACGAGGTCACCGGTTCACTCCTCGGTTGGACATCTTCTCGTAGACCAGGTCTCCGAGCAGGTTGACGGACGTGGCGGTGAGCACGATGGCGACACCCGGGGCGATGGCCGCGATCGGGTTGGTGAACAGCAGTGTCTGGCTCTCGGCCAGCATCTGGCCCCAGTCGGCCGTGCCCGGCGGGGAGCCCAGTCCGAGGAAGGACAGCCCCGAGAGTGCGATGAGCGAGGACGAGAACATGAGCACGGCGTTGGTCACGGCGGCGCTCGAGACGTTCGGCCAGATGTGCTGGAGCATGATCCGTCGGTCCGGGACGCCCAGCGCCTTGGCCGCCTCCACGTAGGGCCGCGGGGTCTGCTCGAGGACGACCGCGCGGATGACGCGCGCGTCGAACGGCAAGGACAGCACGATGAGCAGTCCGACCGCCATCCAGTAACCGCCCCCCAGTGCACCTGCCACGACGATGATGATGAGCAGCGAGGGAATGGCCACCATGAGGTCGACCCAACGCATCAGCAGCGAGTCGACGATGCCGCCCCGGTAGCCGGCCAGCAGGCCGAGGACGTTGCCGAGCAGCATCGAGGCCACGGCGATACACAGCGGGCCGATGATCGCGGACCGGGTGCCGACCACGACGCGGGAGAACACGTCGCGTCCCAGGGCGTCGGTGCCGAGCCAGTGCTCGGAGCTCGGGCCGGCCATGCTGCCGAGCACGTCCTGTGCATAGGGGTCCTGGGGCGCGAGCCACTGGCCGAAGAGCACGAGCAGCACCACGATCCCCAGGAACGCGCTGCCCAGAACGACCACCGGCGAGAAGCGACGGCCCGGGCGGGGCTCGTCGTCGAGGCCGGCGAAAGGAACCGAGATCTCAGCCATCAGGAGCTCCGTCCGAGTCGGATGCGCGGGTCGAGGGCGACGTAGGCGATGTCGGCGAGCAGGTTGGCCGTCACGATGATGACGGCGATCAGCAGCGAGAGGCCCTGAATCATCGGCATGTCGCTCTTCTGCGCCGAGGACACCAGCAGGCTTCCGAGGCCGTTGATCGAGAAGACGGACTCGACGAACACCGCGCCGATCACGAAGAAGGACACCATCGCACCGCTGATCGTCACCACCGGGATCAAAGCGTTGCGGAAGACGTACCGCTTCAGGATGTGACGCGAGTTCAGCCCTCTGGCTCGGGCGAAGGCGACGTAGTCCTGGTCGAGGACCCCGATCACGGAGGACCGGGTGTGCCGCAGCAGGAACGCCGACACGGCGAACGCCAAGGTCAGCGCGGGCAGCGTGAGGTGGTAGAGCTCGTCGACGAGTCCCTCACCGAGACCGGACGCGGGGAAGACGGGGATCAGCACCGCGAAGACGTAGAGCATGAGGATGCCGAGCACGAACGGCGGCATGCTCATCATGACGACTGCCCCGGCCACGAGCCCGCGGTCGATCGCCTTCTTCTTGCGCAGCGCGGCGTACACGCCGGGCACGATGCCGAGCACCATGGCCAGGACGTAGCCGTAGACCGCGAGAAGCATCGAGGTCCCTAGACGCGTGCTGATCTCCTCGGAGACCGGCAGGGTGCTCTGGCTGGAGACCCCGAAGTCGAGCTGCAGGGCATCGCGCGCCCACAGCCAGTACTGCACGAGGAACGGCTCGTCGAGGTTGTACCTGTCCCGCAGCGCCGCCACGAGCTCCGGCGTCCGGGGCCTCAGACCGAGGTGCGCGTCGACTGCGTCACCGGGCGCGAGGAAGGTCAGGCAGAACACGCCGAACGAGAGGACGACGAGCAGCACCGCCATGGCGCCGAGCCGTTTGGTGATGAAGAGCAGCGTGTCACGGGAGGTCATGTCCGCTCCCGTGGTTCATGGGTGGTCATCGTTGCGTACCGTGCCTTTCGTCGAGCCTGCCCGGCGGGTGGCCAGCCGGCGTGCCGGCCACCCGCCAGGTCGTCGATGGACGGGGTGCCTACTGCTTGGGCACCAGGTTGAGGGCCCACGGCGTGTTCGACCAGTACGAGCCGAAGTCCTGCAGCTCGTAGTCCTCCGACGCGTAGGTCGTGCCCTCCTCGTACAGCGGGACGTAGGGCACCTCCGTACCGACGATGTCGAGGATCTCGGTGTAGATGTCCAGGCGCTTGGCCGGGTCGAGCGTGGTCAGCCCTTCGTCCTGGAGCTCGTCGATCCTGGGCGGGGTGAAGTTGGCGAAGTTCAGCGTCGACGGACCACCCTCCGGCGCCGAGCCCAGCCAGAGGTCGTTCCAGCTCGGGTCCGGGGTGCAGGCGCCGGTCTCGCTGAAGGTCAGGGGCCGCTCCTTCGGCTCCCCGATGAGCTTGGTCGTGTACTCCGTGTCACCCACCGAGTTGACCTTGACGTCGATGTTGATCTCTGCGAGCTGCGCTGCGATCACCTGGGCGACGCGCGAGTACATGCCGTTCGTCAGGAACTCGAACTCGAAGCCGTCGGGAACCTTGGACTGGGCCATCTCCTCGCGGGCCTTCTCCAGGTCGTACCCGTACGTCGGGAGACTGTCCAGCGCCTCCTCGACCGTGTCCTCGTCGGCCAGCGACGCGAGCACCGAGGGCGGGATCAGCGTGGTGAGTGGGTCGCCGGCGCCGCCCTGCTTGGCCGCGACGATGTCCTCGCGGTTGATCGCGTAGGCAACGGCGCGTCGCACGTGCACGTCGTCGAACGGAGCCGTCTGCGTCGGCATGCCGAGCAGCGCGATGGCACACGTCGATGCGGTCGTCGTCACGTCACCACCCGCTGCGGCGTCGAAGTTCTTGGGCTGGGCGATCGACATCGCGATGTCGACCTCGTCGGCCCGCAGGGCCAGTGCCATCGCGTTCTCGTCCGCGAACGACTTGACGGAGATGCGCTTGATCGGCGGCTCCCCGCCCCAGTAGCCCGGGTACGCCGACAGCTCCATGCCCGTCGTGGGGGCAAGGCTCTCGACCTGCCACGGTCCCGTGCCCATCACCAGTCGACCCGGCTGACCGAACGTCTTCGGCTCCTGCTGGAAGAACGCCTTCTCATAGATGAAGGAGTAGAACAGCCCCGGGGTGTACTGCCACGCGGCGTTGGGCTTGCTGAGGTTCACCACCACCGTGTAGCGGTCGGGGGTGTCGATGGACTCGATCGCGGAGAAGAAGGGCTGGCCCCCCTCCCGGAGTTGGTCCCAGGCGAACTTCACGTCCTCCGAAGTGAGCTCCGTGCCGTCCCAGAACTTCACCCCCTCGCGCAGGGTGTACTTGTAGACGGTGTCGCTGACGACCTCCCAGTCGGTGGCCAGCCACGGCTGGAGGTTGCCGTCCTGGTCGATCCTCAGCAGCGTCTCCATGGCCAGGCCGTTCACCCACTGCCCGGAGGCGATGTTCTCGTTCGGGTTCAGCGTGGGGACCTGGCCGGGGATGCCGACCGTCAGCAGGTCGACCGCCTCGTCCGACGCTGCCTGGCCCGGTTCGGCCGTACGGGCCGTCGAGCCGGCACCGTCAGCGGATCCGTCGCGGGACCCCGCCGAGCTCTCCGTGCAGGCCGCCAGCGCCGCCAGGGAGACTGCGCACGCCGCAGCCAGCCCCAGTCGTCGGCGCCAGCCGGACGCTCTCCTCGCATCGATCATTTCGAACTCCGTCTCTCCGGGGTGGGTGGTGACCAAGCCGCCTGACCGATGTCAGCGGCCTATTGTCCTATGCCACAACAGACAGTCAGTATTGGGCGACTCCCCAGGTGTGTCAAGGGCCACAGAGGCTTATTGTCATAGAGTGCTGTGCCTATCGAACGGAGCGTCCGAACGCTCCAGGACCCTCGCGGCCGAGCGGTCCGTCGGGGTCTTGGGTTCGCGCTACCTCACCTGGGGACGAGGTTGAGGAGCCACGGGTAGTTGAGGACGTAGCTGCCGTACTCCGCCACGGCGTACGTCGCTGAGGCGTAGGTGGCGCCCTCGGCGTAGACCGGCACGTACGGCACGTCCTCGGCCAGTCGGGTCAGCAGGTCGGTGTAGATCTGCAGACGCTCGCCCGGCTCCGAGGTGGTCAGCCCTCGCTTGCGCAGCTCGACGACGTCCGGGGGAGCGTAGGAGGCGACGTTGATGCCCGTGGGAGCGCCGGACTCGTCCGTCGCGAGGAAGACGTCGTCCCAGCTGGGGTCCGGCGTGCAGGCTCCGGTCTCGCTGAAGGTGAACGGCTTCTCGTCCTTGCCGATCTCTGCGTACCACGCCGTGTCCTGCATCGCCACGACGGTCGTGTCGATGCCGACCTCCGTCAGCTGGGCAGCGACCACCTCGGCCACGGACGAGTTCGACGTCATCACCTTGAAGTCCACGCTGACCCCGTCCGGGACCGAGGACTTCGCCAGCTCCTCCTTCGCCTTCTCGACGTCGTGCTCATAGCGCGGGAGGCTGTCCAACGCCTTCTCGACCTCGTCCTCGGAGCCGAGCGGTTCGAGCATCATCGGCGAGATGAGCGTCTCGAGCGGGGCGCCGGCGCGACCCCGCGTCGCCGCGATGATCTCCTCACGGTCGATCGCGTGCGCCACCGCTCGTCGTACGTGGACGTCGTTCCACGGTGCGACGTCGGTCGGCATCGCGATGAGAGCCGTCGCGCAGGTCGGGACGGTGGTGATGGTGTGACCGCCGGCGGCGGCGTCGAACGCGTCCGGTGACGAGATGCCCTGGGCGAGGTCGATCTCGCCCGCCCGCAGGGCGAGGGCCATCGCACTGTCGTCGGCGAAGAACCTGACGTCGACCTGCTCGATCGGAGGCGGACCGCCCCAGTAGTCCTCGAAGGCCGACAGCTTCATCCCGGTGGTGGGGTTGAGGCTGTCGACCTGCCACGGTCCCGTTCCCATCACCAGCGTGCCCGGCTGCCCGAACTTGTCGCCGGACTGCTCGGCGAAGGACTTCTGGTAGATCGCCGCGTAGAACTGCGTGGGGGTGTACTGGAAGGCCGCGTCGGGTTGGGAGAGGGTCACCCTGACCGTGTGGTCGTCCGGGGTCTCGATCGTGTCGACCGAGGCGAACCCCGGGCGGCCGTCCTCCTCGATCGAGCGCTCCCAGCTGTACTTCACGTCCTCGGAGGTCAGCTCGGTGCCGTCCCAGAACTTCACTCCCTCGCGCAGGGTGTACTCGTAGACGGTGTCGCTGACCGCCTGGTACGAGCTGGCCAGCCACGGCTGGATCTCCCCCTCCTCGTCGACGCGGAGCAGCGGCTCCAGGGCGTTCATGTTGACCAACAGCCCCGCCTCGATGTTGTCGACGGGGTCGAGCTGCGGGATCTTGCCCGTGATGCCGAGCGTGAGCTGATCGATGGTCCGGTCGGAGACCGGCTCGCCGGGATCCGCTGTCCGCACCGGAACCGAGGACTCGGCGGTCGTCTCGGACGAGGCCGGTTCGCTGGAGCACGCGGCCAGGGTGCCAAGGGCGAGGACGAGCGCGGTCGCCGCGGCGCGGCGAGCTATCGACCTGTCGTGGAGGATGTGACGTGTCATGCCAGCACTTCCGTTCTTGGGGGGAGAAGGGCCCCTCACGAGACTCGGCGTCCAGCCGGGGCCTCGATCGCGAGGTGTGTCGTGAACCACTCCAGGATTCGTTCCTGGACGTCGATCCGGTGCTGTCGCTCGCTCATGCCGTGGCCTGCGCCCCGGTAGGTCACGAACTCGGTGGTGGCGCCGGCGTCGGCGAGGCCCTGGTAGAGCTCCTGGGCCTGGCCGATGGGGCACGCGAGGTCGGCGTCCCCGTGCAGGATCAGGGTCGCGGTCGTGCAGCCCTCGACGTACATCACGGGTGACCGCTCGAAGTGCCGGCCGTTCACGTCGTACGGGGAGCCGGCGAGGAAGATCTCGTCCATCCGTCCCTGGTTCGACGTGTGGTGGAAGCTCAGCCAGTCCGAGATGCCGGCGATCGGGATGGACGCGGCGAACATCGTGCTGCGCACCGCGGCCCAGGCCGCCATGAAGCCACCGAACGAGATGCCCACGATGCCCACGCGCTCGGGGTCGACCAGGCCCGAGTCCACGAGCGACCTCACGCCGGCCTCCAGGTCTGCGAGATCACCGCCACCCATGTCGCCGATGTTGGCGGCCATGAAGTCCCGGCCGCGGCCGACCGAGCCGCGGACGTTGGGCACCAGCACGGCGCAGCCGGCCTGGGCGAGCAGCAGCGCGTCGCCACCGTGGGCGCCGGACGCGAACACCGACGACGAGGCGTTTGTCGGACCGCCGTGCGGCACGACCACGAGGGGCAGCGGCGCACCGTCGGACCTGGACGTCGGCAGGAGGAGCAGTCCATGGATCTCCGTGCCGTCGGTGGACACCCAACTGTGGGTGCGCTGCTCGGGGACGGGCCAGCTCGCGGCGTGCGCGTTGACGCTGGTCAGCGGCCGCCAGGTCCACACCGCGTCACTCCGCTCGCACACCGCCAGCTCGACCGGCTCGCCGTGGGCGTGCCGGGGGGCGACGAGCCGCCGCCCGTCCGCGCTGCACGCCACCATCGGGAGGTACGGCGACCCCAGGGTCACCATCCCGCGCCAGATCTCCTCAGCGCGCCAGGCCGACCCGACGCTCGAGAAGAATCCGCAGACCGCCTCGAGCGACGACCGGCCGTTCCAGAACAGCCGTCCCTCGGACGTCCAGCGTACCTTCGACACGTCGACGTCGAGTGGGAGCCGATCGACCCGGCCGCTGGGCAGGTTGATGATGCTGACCTCCCCGGACAGCAGGGCCCGGTCGCTCTGCGGCCCCTCGATGACCGCGAGCAGACGTCCGTCGGCGGAGAGCGCCGGCGACTGGAGCTGGAACTCCGGGGTGTACACCGTCTCGGTCTTGCCCGACTCGAGGTCCACCAGCGCGAGGTGGGCGTCGTACCAGCCGCTCTCGGTCGGGTCCGCCGACATGACGGCCGCGACCGGGCCGCGACCGGCCCAGCCGATCTCCCACACGGTCTCCCCGTCCGGAGTGACCTGCACGCTCTCGTCGCGCTCGACGTCGACGACGGCGATGCGTCGCCAGAAGGTCGCCGGGCGGCGGACCACGATGTCGGTGTCCTCTCCCCCTTCGACGGCGAAGCGCAGGGCGCCGCCGATGTTGCCGGTGTCCGACCCCTCGTCGGCCGTGCGGAGCAGCAGGCGCTGTTCGTCCTCCGACCAGATCAGGTCCTCGACGATCCCGGCCACGCTCTCGAGCAGGCGCGGCTCTCCGGCGGCAGCGCCGCTCTCGTCGAGGTCGAGGACGTAGAGCTTGGGCATCCCGGTGGTGATCCGGTCGGAGATGAAGGCGACGCGGCGACCGGACGGCGAGATCCGCGGACGGGTGTCGACCCCGGGACCCGAGGTCAGCGGACGCGCTGCCGCCCCGTCGACGGCTAGCCAGATGTCGGCCCGAGCGGGCTCACCACGGGGTGGCGGCGGGTCGTGCACGACGCCGGCCGACAGCCTTCCGTCGTCGGAGACCTCGGGATCGCTCACACCGCGAAGCGTCACGAGGTCCTCTGGCGTCAGCTCGCGTGTCGGCATGGTGGCCTCTCCCGAAGCATCGAAGGGATGTGCGCGCGACGGCGCGGGAGCGGCGCCCCCGCGCCCGGCTCACGCAGGAGCGGGGCAGCGAGTCCGCCACCGCCGGCTGGCCTTCGACCCAACCATGACATAGTGACCTATGTCAATAGTTCACGAATCGTCGCCGCGCCCAGTTCGCGGTTCGATGCAGGGTTTCTGTCGTAGTGGCGTAGGTTGGTCGCTAGGGCACAACGACAGGACGGTCTGCCATGGTCACCAACAACATCCACCTGAGCCACTACTCCGACATGCCGATCTACCGGCAGATCGTGGCCCAGCTGACCTTCATGATCGAGACCGGCGCGCTCAGCGACGGTGATCGTCTGCCGAGCACACGACTGCTCGCCGACAACCTCCACATCAACCGCAACACGGTGGCGCACGCCTACGCGGAGCTGCGGGACCGGGGCCTCGTCGAGTCCCGCCGCCGCAGCGGGATGGTGGTCGTCGGCAGCGAGCAGGCCCGTTCGTCGTCCGAGGCCCGCGACCGGGCCCGCGACGTCCTCGAGGCGGCGGCCCGCGAGTGCGTGGCCCTGGGACTCGAACCGGCCGAGATCCAGTCACTCGTCATGAATTTCGCCGTGCGCGCGGAGGGCGATCTGCTGAAGGTGTCGTTCGTCGAGTGCAACGCGGACCGGTCGACGTACTTCGCCCAGGAGCTCGAGGGGCACCTGGGCATGAGCGTCAGGCCGCTCGTCCTGGGCGAGTTCGACCCGGAGTCGGAGCGTCCCGACCTGGTGCTGACGACCTTCTACCACCTCGCGGAGGTCCGCGCGCTCATGCGACGCCCCAAGACGGAGGTGGTCGCCATCGTGGTGGCGCCACACGTGCAGACGCTGGTGCAGATCGCGCAGGTCCCGAAGAACCGCACGGTCGGCATCTGGTACTCCTCCGAGGACCAGGCCGTCAGCATCCGGGACTCGCTCACCCAGTCGGGCATCACCAACGTCCGGGTCCTGCACGGCGCGACGGACGACGACCTGGACGGTGTCGACCTCGTCGTGATCCCGAGCGAGCTGCCCCAGCTCAAGAAGGAGCTTGAGGGCAAGGTGCGCGTCATCGACTACGGCAACGTCCTCGATGTGGCGTCGCTCAGGATGGTGGCCGACGTGGTGCAGGAGCTCCAGCGGGCCAAGGCCGCGTGACGCCCGATGGTCCTGCCGCGGTTCCGGTACCCGGCGTGGGCAGCCGGCTCAGCCGCGCTAGCGAGCGGACGGCCAGCTCACATGTTCCCGCAGGATGCCGGCCAGTCGCGCCGGGTCGATGGCGTAGGACGTCACGCCGTCACGACCCACCATGTCCTCGGCGGCCAGCAGTGAGTTGAGGATGGCTTCCTCCGTCGCGTCTGCCGCCGCCTCGAGCAGCGGTGACAGCCGCTGATGCGGGACCGCGGTCGCGGTGTGGGTCAGTGGCACGGCGGGCCGGTAGTACTCCCCCGGGATGTCGGCGTTGCCGGTCGAGAAGGCGATCATGATGTCCCCGCTGGGGTCGGATCCGCCGCCCCCGGACCGGGAGAGGCCCACCGCGGCGCCCGTGGCCAGCCGGCGGCACTGGTCGGGCAACAGGGGCGCGTCCGTCGCCACCACGACGACGATCGAGCCCGCGCCCGGGGGCAACGACTGCTCCCCGACATCGAGTGTCGCCACGGGCACCTCGCTCTCGGGGATCAACCTCCCCACCGGCACGCCGTCGACGCGCAGTGCCTTGCGCGCTCCGTGGTTGGCCTGCACGAGCACACCCACGGTCCACCCGCCCGTCTCGACCGACAGCCTCCGCGAGGACGTGCCGATGCCGGCCTTGAACCCGTGGCAGTTCATGCCCGTGCCGCCGCCGACGCTCCCCTCGACCACCGGTCCCCCGCTGGCGGAGTCCAGAGCCGCCTTCACGTGGTCGGTGGTGACGTGCTGGCCGTGGATGTCGTTCAGGATGCCGTCGTAGGTCTCGCCGACCACCGGCATCGACCAGTAGGCCCCGGCCGACGACGTGCGGCTGTCATGGGCGGCGATCGCGTCGCGCACCACCCCGACGCTGTGCGTGTTGGTGAGCCCGATGGGCGTGGTGAGCAGCCCGCTCTCCCGGATCCACTCCAGGCCGGTCATCTCGCCGTTGCCGTTGAGCGTGTACGTCCCCGCACAGCACGGGGAGTCGCGCACGTGTCCGGCTCGGGGGTGCACGACGGTGACGCCGGTGCGGACCGGGCCCTCGCCGGGGACCAGCTGCCCGTCCCCCTCGATGATCGTCGTGTGCCCGACCCTGACCCCGGCCACGTCCGTGATCGCGTTCAGCGGACCGGGTGCGTACTCGCCGATCCCCGGGTGGATCTCGCGGAACCTGGTCACGAAGGGCCTCCCGGCTGGGCGTCGGACGGATCGCGCATGGCTCAGAACACCGTCGACGGCGGGTGCTGGCCCCAGACGCCACGCAGCACGTCGGAGATCTCCTGCACACTCGCGCGGGCCCGGACCGCCTCCTCGATCAACGGCATCAGGTTCGTGTGGAGGTCCGGAGCCGCCGACTCGATCGCCCGCAGGGCGGCGGAGCAGCGGCGCTGGTCACGCGAGCGCTTCACCTCGGCCAGACGCGCCATCTGACGCTCCATCACGCCTGGGATCGGGCGGTCGATCTCGATCACCTGCGTCTCGTCCTCGTCGACGAAGTCGTTGACGCCGACCACGACCGACTCGCCGCTCTCGAGCTTGACCTGTTGCTCCCAGGCCGAGTCGGCGATGAGCTGGCTGACGTAGCCGGACTCCGTGGCGGCGATGGACCCGCCCATCCCGTCGATGCGCTCGATGAGCGCAGCGGCCTCCTCCTCGATCCGCGTCGTCAGCGACTCGACGTAGTAGGAGCCGCCGAGTGGATCGACGACGTTCGCCACGCCGGACTCGTGCAGGATGATCTGCTGGGTGCGCACGGCGATCTTGATCGCGCTCTCCGACGGGATCGACAGGGCCTCGTCGAGGGAGTTGGTGTGGAGCGACTGTGTGCCGCCCAGCACCGCGGCCATGGCCTGCAGGGCCGTCCGGGCGACGTTGTTGTAGGGCTGCTGGGCGGTCAGCGAGACGCCGGAGGTCTGACAGTGCGCACGCATCAGCCACGACTTGGGGTTGGTGCAGCCGAGCCGCTCGCGGGTGATGCGCGCCCACAGTCGCCGGGCCGCCCGCAGCTTGGCGATCTCCTCGAGGAAGTCGTTGTTGATGTTCCAGAAGAACGACACGCGCGGCGCCAGCCGGTCGACGTCGATGCCGCGGGCCGCCGCGTGCTCCAGGTAGGTCAGAGCCGCACTGAGGGTCAGTCCGACCTCCTCGACGGCGGTCGATCCGGCGTCACGGTAGTGGTAGCCGCACACGTTGACCGGGTTGAACCGCGGCATGGTGTCGGCGGCGTACTCCATCGTGTCGACGACGAGCTCCACCGCGGGGAGGGGCGGGAAGATGAACTCGTTCTGCGCGGTGTACTCCTTGAGGATGTCGTTCTGCGCCGTCCCGGTCAGGAGGGTGCCCGCTATCCCCCGCTCCTCGGCCACCACCCGGTACATCGCGATCACGATGGCCGCGGACGGATTGATGGTGAGCGAGGTCGAGATCTGGTCGAGGGGGATCTCGTCGAAGAGCGCGTGCATGTCGACGACGGTGTCGACGGCGACGCCGATCTTGCCGACCTCATGGCGGAACGTCGGGTGGTCGGAGTCGTAGCCGAGCAGCGTCGGCAGGTCGAAGTCCGTCGACAGACCCGTCTGCCCGGCCTCGAGGAGGTACTTGTAGCGGTTGTTGGTGTCCTCGGCCTGCCCGAAGCCCGCCACCTGGCGGATCGTCCAGGGCCGACCGCGATACATGCTGGACCGTGGGCCCCGGGTGAACGGGTACTCCCCCGGGAGCCCGATGTCGTCGTGAGCGCTCACGTCCGCGAGGTCGGCCGGCGTGTAGACGTCCTTGACCGGAAGACCGGACAGCGTGGTGAACTCGTCCCGGCGCGGGGCGATCTGGGCATGGTCCGCGCGGAGGGACTGCGCGCGCCAGGAGTCGGTCCGAGCGTCCCAGTCGTCCAGCGGGGTCTCCGCTCCGGGGGCCGCTCCGTCGATCAGGGGTTCCACTGGGTCTCCTCGAGCTCAGGCAGTTGTGACATACGTTGCTAGGACATTACAGCCGGCGGTGTGGTGAACAGCATCACGGGCGCGCGGGCCGCTCGACGCCCATCACGTCGGCGAGCACCCGGAGCGCGTTGCCACCGAGCACCTTCGCGATGTCGGTGTCGCTGAAGCCGCGACGGACCATCTCCTCGGTCAGCTTCGGCAGGTCCGACGGGCGGCTGATCTCGCTGTCCCAGCTGTCCCCCAGCCCGGGGACGAAGACCCCGCCGTGGACCTCCTTGTAGTAGTCGTCGACGAAGTCCGGCCCGAGGCCCACCGCGTCGATCGAGGTGACCGCTGCGATGTGCTCGATGTGGTCGACGACGCGCGCGGGAGTCGGCTTGGCCGGATCGATGAACGGCGGGATCGCGGCAGCGACGCCGATCACCCCGCCCAGCCCGGCCACGCCCTTGAGTTGCTCGTCGGTGAGGTTGCGGTGGATGTCCGTCACGGCACGGCATGCGGAGTGGGTCGCGAGGAGCGGCCGTCGGGCTCGAGCGAGGACGTCGTCGGTGCCGGCGACCCCGAGGTGGCTGATGTCGAACACCATGCCCAGCCTCTCCATCTCGTCGAGGACCTCGAAGCCCTGCGGCGTCAGGCCGCCGCGCGCCGTGTCGTCGAGTCCGCTCCCGTCGGCCAGGTGCGTCCGTCCCAGGTGCGCGAGCGAGGCCACGCGGACGCCCGCACGATGCATGGTGCGGATCAGCTCCGGGTCCTGACCGAGGCCGTGGGCCCCTTCGAGCGCGATGACGAGCGCGATCCTGCCGCTGGCGGTCGCCGCCTCGACCTCCGCACCGGAGAGGCAGACGACCACGTCCGGGTGTCGCTCCGCCAGCGTGTGGATCCGCTCGACCAGCAGCAGCGTCCGGCGGAGCGCGCCTTCTGACTGGAACTGGTCCTCGATGCAGATCGGCAGGACCTGGACGGTGACGCCGCCCGCTCGCAGCTCGGGGAGCCAGAACTCCGCGAAGTAGTCCGGGCGGCCTCGACGGTCGAAGTGGTCGACCAGGAGGATGAGGTCGTTGTGCAGGTCCACGACCGCGGTATCGGCCTGTTGGTGGGGCATGTCGCCCTCCTAGATTCTGGTGGTTGTCGCCTGATCACGCGGGGCCCTCGCGCCCCTCGCAGAGGACCGGTGACGGTCAGCCCGTCGGCGCGGTCACGTCTCGTAGCGCTGCGCCCAGGATGTCGAGGCCGGCGTGCAGCTCGTCCTCGCTGATCGTCAGGGGCGGTGCGATCCGCAGGACGCCGCCCATGCCGGGAAGCTGGACGATGTTCATGTGGAGACCACGCTCGAGGCACGCCGTCGTCACCGCCTTGCCGAGGTTGTCGGCCGGTGCCTTCGTCGCCTTGTCCGCGACCAGCTCGAGGCCGCGGAGCAGCCCCGCGCCGCGCACGTCCCCGACCACCTCGAAGGTGTCGTGGAGCTCCGTCAGCCGGGCGGCGAGCTGGCCTCCGAGGACCTCGGCCCGGCGGGCGAGGCCGTCGCGCTGGATGACACGAAGGACCGTGAGCGCGACCGAGGCGGCCAACGGGTCCGAGACGTGCGTCGTGAAGAACAGGAAGCCGCGGTCGTGGCAGACCTGCTCGATCTCCGGGCTGGTGAGGACGGCGGCCACCGGCAGACCACCCCCCAGCGTCTTCGACAGCGTCAGCAGGTCGGGGACCACACCCGCTCGCTCGAACGCGTACATGAGCCCGGTCCGACCGAGCCCGGTCTGTGCCTCGTCGAGGATGAGCAGCATCCCCCGCTCGGCGCACATCTGCTTGAGACGCACCAGGTAGCCCGGCGGCGTCTCGATGATGCCGCCGGACGAGAGGATCGGCTCGACCAAGCACGCCGCCAGACTTCCGGCGGACTGCTGGTCGACGAGGTCGAACCCGTACCGGAGCTCCGTCTCCCAGTCGTGGGAGCCGTCAGCGTGGCGGAACGGCGAGCGATACGCGTTGGGGGTCGGCAGCGTGAGGTTGCCGGGAACCGGTGGACCGTAGCCGCGGCGACCCGCGGAGAACGTGGCGGATGCGGCGCCCGTGGTCATCCCGTGCCATGAGCGGTCGAAGGAGACGATCTCGTACCTGCCGGTGTAGAGCTTGGCCATCTTCAGCGCCGCTTCGTTGGACTCCGCGCCGGTGCTGAGCAGCAGCATCTTCTCCAGGGGTGCGGGCAGGGTGCCGGCCAGCTCCGTGGCCAGGTCGACGACCGGGTAACTGAGCATCCCGCTGTAGAGATGGTCCAGCGACGACATCGACGCAGCCGCGGCCGCGACGACCTCTGGGTGCGAGTGACCGAGGATGGCGCTCATCTGCCCCGAGGTGAAGTCGAGGATCGGCGCACCGGTGTCGTCGTACACGTAGGACCCCGCCGCCCGCTCGATGATCCGGGGCGTGAACCTGGCGCCGTATCGCACCAGGTGCTGGTCGGCAGCTCGCCAGAACCGCGTCGTCGACATGGGGTCCTCCTGTCAGTGGACTTCGGCTGTGTGACGGTCGAAGGGTCGTGTGGTGTGCAGCACCGGCGGGGTCGATCTCCCGACCGTCCGCCGACGCTGGGCCGGCAGATCAGCTGACCGCGAGCTGGATCTCGCCGGACTCGACCTGCCGCTTCACCGCGGCGCGGTCGACCTTGCCGATACCGGTCGTCGGCAGGGACGCCACCACCGCGGCCGCCGACGGCCGCTTGAAGCTCACCAACCCGTCCCGGCAGTGCCGCAGCAGCTCCTTGGACGTCAGGTCCGTCCCCGCCCTGGGGACAGCGACGACGACGGGAGTCTCTCCCCACCGCTCGCTCCGGACGCCGATCACGACCGCCTCCTGCACGCCGCGGTGTCGGAACGCCACGGCCTCGATCTCGGCCGGGGCGATGTTGATCCCTCCCGAGATGATGATGTCCTTGAGCCGACCGGTCAGGAAGAGCAGGCCGCGGTCGTCGATCCTGCCGATGTCGCCGGTCCGCATGGACCCGTCCGGTGTCACCGCGCCCGCAGTGACCGCCGGGTCGCCCATGTAGCCCACCATCCGACTCGGACTCGCGCCGAGGATGTGACCGCTGCCGTCCGTGTAGTCCTCCACGGGCTCCAGTGACAGACGCGTGGTGGGGAACGCGCGGCCGACCGTCCCTGGCTCGGCGCGCAGCATCGCGTGTGAGGCCGCGGTGAGGTTCAGCAGCTCGGTCATCCCGTAGAACTGGTGGGTCTCCACCCCTGGGAGCGCCGCCCACCAGGCCTGCAGGAGGTGCACCGGCATCGGCTCCGACGCGAAGAGGATCCAGCGAAGTCGCGCGAGCTTGTGGAGCGGCGCGCGCTCGAGGAGACGGTTCAGCACCGTCGGGATCGCGTCGAAGGTCGTGGCCCTGGTGCACGCGTCTGCCACGCGATCGGGGTCGAAGCCCGGCAGGATCTCCAACGATCCGCCGGTGACCAGGGTCGGGAGCACCTGCTCCGGGATGCATGTGTACAGCGGAAGGAAGACGACGCCCCGGTCCGACCGGTCGAAGGGGAACGCGGAGGCCAACTGGAATGCCGCGTGGGAGATCGTGCCGTGCGTGTGCTCGACCCCCTTCGGTCGGCCCGTCGAGCCACTGGTGAGCATGATCTTGCAGGAGGCCTCGGGCGCGATGCTCGGCAGGCGGGGCCCTCCCGGACCGCTGGGAGGGTCCGCCATCTCCAGCAGGGGGCAGGCGTCCTCGAGACCTTCCCGCATCCCGTCCGGCAGCCTCCCGACGAAGAGCGCCCGTGCCTTCACCATGGCGAGCTGGGCCCGGATGGACACCACGTCCAGCATCATGTTGAGCGGCACCGCGACACAGCCGGCACGCATGATGCCGAGGTAAGTCGCGACGTAGGCGGGCGCGTTCGGCCCGAGGATGCCCACCCGCTGACCGGCCTGCAGGCCCCGCCCGAGCAGGCCCCGAGCGATCGCCTCGCTCCGTGCCCACAGCTCGGAGTAGGACCACACCTCGCCATCGGCGATCAGCGCCGGATCACCCGGATGCGCCCTGGCCACGGCCCCGAGGTGGGCGATCACGGTGTCGGTATGCGGCATCTGTCCTCGTCCCTCCGGTCCTCGGCGGGGGAGACGCTCGGGCGCAGTCACACTCGTCCCCATCGGTGCCTGTGCGGCGACGGTGGGTGACTCACGGTGGTCGTGGGACATGGCAGCAGTACCTCGGGGCAGTCGTCAGGGACGGGGCGTCGATGGGTCTCGCGACGTCGCACACGCAGGACGACCGGTGGCCCGGTCGCTGCTGTGCCTCGTCGCCGCTCAGGCTGTGGCGACGTTCCGCGCGTGGGTCGAGATGTAGTCGACCAGGACGGCCGTCGGGGTCCCCGGACCGAAGACCTCGTGCACGCCGAAGGTCTTGAGTGCCTCGGCGTCCTCGGGCGGGATCGTTCCACCGGCCACGAAGAGCACGTCGGCTCGGTCGTGCTCGCGCAGGAGCTCGCCGAGCTCCTTGGCGTACTCGAGGTGGGCGCCGGACAGGCTCGACAGGCCCAGGACGTCGGCATCCTCCTGCACGACTGCACGCAGGATCGACTGGGGTGTCTGGTAGATGCCGGTGTAGACGACCTCCATCCCCGAGTCGCGGAGGGCACGCGCGACCACCTTGGCGCCGCGGTCGTGACCGTCGAGGCCGGGCTTCGCCACCACGACCTTCAAGGGGGCGGATGTCTTCGCTGACGAGTTGCTCATGACGGATCTCTCTCTTCCGACGGGACGGTTCTAGAACACGGTGGAGGGCTGGTGCTGGCCCCAGACGCCACGGAGGACGTCGGAGATCTCACCGACCGACGCACGGGCCCGGACGGCGTCCTCGATGAGCGGCATGAGGTTGTGGTGGAGGTTCGGGGCGGCCGTCTCGATGGCCCGCAGGGCACGCGAGACCCGGCGCTGCTCGCGTGATCGCTTGACCTCCGCCAGACGCTCCATCTGTCGTTCCATCACCCCGGGAACGGGCCGATCGATCTCGATCTCCTGCGTCTCCCTGTCGTCGACGAAGTCGTTGACACCGACGACGATCGCGTCCTTGCTCTCGAGCTTGACCTGTTGCTCCCACGCGGAATCTGCGATCAGCTGGCCGGCGTAGCCGGACTCGACCGCCTCGATCATCCCGCCCATCGCGTCGATGCGTTCGATCAGCGACATCGCGTCCTCCTCGATCTGGGTCGTCAGCGACTCGACGTAGTAGGAGCCACCGAGCGGGTCGACGACGTCGGCGGCGCCGGTCTCCTCGAGGATGATCTGCTGGGTCCTCACGGCGATCTTGATCGCGCTCTCGGAGGGGATCGACAGGGCCTCGTCGAGGGAGTTGGTGTGCAGTGACTGGGTCCCGCCCAGCACGGCAGCCAACGCCTGCATGGCGGTGCGTGCGACGTTGTTGTAGGGCTGCTGGGCCGTGAGCGACACTCCGGCGGTCTGGCAGTGAGCCCGCATCAGCCATGACTTCGGGTTCTTGCACCCCAGCCGCTCGCGCATGAGCCGCGCCCAGAGACGGCGCGCCGCGCGGAGCTTGGCCGCCTCCTCGAAGAAGTTGTTGTGCACGTCCCAGAAGAAGGAGACGCGTGGGGCGAGTCGGTCGGGGTCGATGCCACGGGCGACGGCGTGCTCGAGATAGCAGAGCGCAGCGCTGATGGTGAGGCCGACCTCCTCCACCGCCGTGGCACCCGCCTCACGGATGTGGTACCCGCACGCGTTGAGAGGGTTGAAGCGCGGCATGACGTCGGCGCCGTACTCCATGGTGTCGACGACGAGCTCGACCGCCGGCAGCGGCGGGAAGATGAACTCGTTCTGCGCGGTGTACTCCTTGAGGATGTCGTTCTGCGTGGTCCCCGTCAGCACGTCACCGGAGAACCCGCGTTCGTCACCCACGACCCGGTACATCGCGAGCAGGATCGCCGCCGACGGGTTGATGGTCATCGAGGTCGAGATCCGGTCCAGCGGGATGCCGTCGAACAGCGCGTGCATGTCGACCACGGTGTCGATGGCCACGCCGATCTTGCCGACCTCGCGACGGTAGACCTCGTGGTCGGAGTCGTATCCCAGGAGGGTCGGCAGGTCGAAGTCGGTCGAGAGTCCCGTCTGGCCGGTCTTCAGCAGGTACTTGTACCGGTTGTTGGTGTCCTCGGCCTGTCCGAAGCCGGCCACCTGCCGAATGGTCCACGGGCGACCGCGGTACATGCTCGCGTGGACACCTCGCGTGTACGGGTACTCGCCCGGGAGCCCGAGGTCACGACCGGCGTCGAAGTCCTTCAGGTCGGCCGCGGTGTAGATGTCGTTGATCGGCGCACCGGAGAGAGTGACGTACTCCTTGCGCCGCGGCGGGACCCGTTCGTAGTCGGAGGCGAGCGGTCCGCTCCGCCAGGCGGCGACCTTGGCGTCCTCCGCCTCGTGGTCGACGGACGTGCTGGTCATGCGTTCCATCGTCGTGATGCCTCTCTGAGAATGCCGTCGACGGCCTGCTTCATGGTCTCGGTGGTGTCGTGTGGGCGTTCCTTGGCGGTCGCTGCCACCCATGCCTCGGCGATCAGTGCCGCATCCGACCCCCACTTCTGGAGACGGAGCTCGTCGAGCGCGTCACCGTCCCCGAGGTGGGTCCATCGCGCGTCGAGCGCTTGGCGCAGCGCATCGATGCCGATGCCCTCGGTCGCCGTGGTCTGCAGGACGTTGCTCACCTTGCCGGCGGCCAGGCGCAGGTGGCGGGCGGTCTCGGACGCGCCCGGCCGGTCCGCCATGTTGACCACGAACATGTCGGCGACCTCCATGAGTCCCGCCTTGATCGTCTGGACCGCGTCGCCGAGCCCGGGCACGGTCACCAGCACCACGGTGTCGGCGACCTCCACGATGGCGATCTCGGTCTGGCCGGCGCCGACCGTCTCGATCAGGATCACGTCGAACAGCCCTGACAGCTCGAGGAGGCGCGCGATGTTGCGAGTCGCACCGGCGACGGCGCCGTGGGACCCCCGGCTCGCGAGGCTGCGGACGAACACGCCGGGCCTGCCGTCGAGGTGGGTCTCCATCCGCAACCTGTCCCCCAGCACCGCCCCACCGGTGAGCGGGCTCGAGGGGTCGATCGCCACCACCGCGACGCGCTGGCCGGCATCCACGCACGACTCGATGAGTCGTCCCGTCAGGGTGCTCTTCCCGGCACCGGGCGGACCGGTGACGCCGACGATGTGGGCGCGAGACCCGGTCGTCGGGACGGTGACGTCCCAGGGTGGGCTGTTCTCCACGATCGTCACGGCACGGGCCAACGGGCCCCAGTAGCCGGCCTCTGCCTTGGTGGCGAGCGCCCGAATGTCGTCAGGGGCGAACACGACGCGCCTCCCTGTCGGCGATCTCGCCGAAGCTTGAGCCACTCCCCGCGGTGCCGAAGGGCGTGCTCCAGCTGACAGGGGTGCCCATCAGGCACTCCGCCGCGCGACGGTCTGGCCCACGACAATGGTGACGACGGCCTTGGCCGCCAGAACCGGTTCGTGCAAGGGGATGCGAACACCGGCCTCATCGACGCTGACGACCTTGTAGAGGTGCGCCTCGATCTTGCGACTGGTGTTCCCTCTGGAGACCACGCGCGCGTGGGCTTCGACGAAGTCTCCGACCCGTAGGGGCGCGAGGAAGTCCACGGACTCATAGGACACGCACAAGCCCTCGTCGCCGCCCTCGCGGAGTGCGAGCTCGGTCTCCAGATCGGCGAAGATCTCCATTGCGGTCGACCCGGCGACCAGGCCGCCCGCGTACCGGGCATCGGCTGGCGCCAGACGACACCGGATCATTGCGTCGTCGTCTTCGGTGCGGACTGCGAACATGTGCGCTTCCATTCGGCATCTCGAGGGCGGGACATGTAAAGGACGTAGGAACTGAGGCCGTCGTTCTCAACCAACAACTGGCCTGCCTGAATGGGACAATAGCCAAGATCGTAGTTCTTGGGAAGTAGGCGTTTGACGCGCCCGTGTTGGAGTGAGGCTTGTGGGACAGGCTCTGCCGACAGACGGCCAGCGGAGCGTGGGGCCTGATGGCAGGATGAAGCACCATCCCATCGCGCTGGTCCACAGATTGTCTGGCTACGCATGTCGGAAGCGCTCGAGAAGCGGCGAAACTGGCTCGAGCGAGATGCGGGCCGCGCCGCGGATTTCACGCGGCGTGTGACTTCGTCAAGCCACGCGCGTCGGCGTCGTGGCGGATGCGGCGAGCGGCGCCGCAGCGATTCTTGCGCCTGCTGACCCGACATACTCCGCGGATGCCACAGCTGGTGCTCAGCTTCGCTGCCCCCCGGGCACCCACAAGATGTCACCTCGATCGCCGTTGGCCACCCGGCCAAGGATGAACAGCAGGTCGCTGAGCCGATTGAGGTACTTCGCCGCCAGCACGTTCATCGTTTCCCCGTGCTCGTCCAGGGCAGCCCACGTCGAGCGCTCGGCACGACGCGTGACGGTGCACGCGACATGAAGGGCTGCAGCGGCGGGCGTGCCACCGCGCAGGATGAACGACCGCAAAGGAGCCACAGACTGGTTGTAGTGATCGCACCAGCGCTCGAGGCGCTCGACATAGTCAAGTCCGACACGCAGCTGTGGGTGCTCGGGGTCGGGGACGACCGGGCACGACAGGTCGGCTCCGACATCGAACAGGTCGTTCTGCACGTGCGTCAGTACCGTCTCGACGTCCTCGTCGAGCGCCGCGTACGAGAGCGCCATGCCGATGTGGGCGTTCGCCTCATCTACATCGGCGTACGCGGCGAGGCGCAGGTCGAGCTTGCTCGTCGAGCTCATGTCACCGAGCTTGGTGGTTCCGGCGTCACCGGCTCGCGTGTAGATCCGCGTCAGGTTCACCACAGGGGTCGCACCTTCCTTCTCGTGGTCCTTGCTTCGTCATCGGTCACCGACCTGCGCGACAGCACGGGCGCCGGCCCCGTCAGACCAAGACATGGCTGTCTGCGCTGCCGACCAGCGCAGCGTGGTCGGCAGCGCGCCTCGAGGAGATGGCACCTACGATCCGTATCCGTAGTAGCCATCGCCGTTTCTTGCAGCACATACGCGCGCAGACCATGCGGTTCCAGCGACGGGGGCGAGTGGAGGAGGTTCCTTGAACTCCTCATATATCGACCCGCCCGATCGCGCGAGTGGTGCGCCCGAACTCCACCCTGCACAATGGAGCATGGCATAGTTGGTTATGGCAATACTGTCGTCGCAGAATGGATCAGCCTTAAGAGGAGTTGTGAACAACTCTTCATCTGACGCTCAATGGAGATGTTGTGCGCGACCACCTTGAGACATGATTTGACATAGATTAGTGTGCCAGACGAACAGTCCGGTAGGAACGTGAGGTCGCAGCCACCCGCATCTTCCGCGAGAGAACATCTGAGAGTCGTCCGTCATCCCTTGGAGCCACCCTGTGAAGAAGATCCTCGACGCCATCCTCGCCGGTGACACCTCGACCGAGGAGTACGCCGCCCTTCCGCTGCCCGAGTCCTACCGCGCCGTCACGGTGCGCAAGGACGAGGTCGACATGTTCGAGGGCATGACGACCAAGGAGAAGGACCCCCGCAAGAGCTTGCACGTGAGTGACGTCCCGCTGCCCGAGCTCGGCCCGGGCGAGGCGCTGGTGGCGGTGATGGCCTCGGCGATCAACTACAACACCGTGTGGACCTCGATCTTCGAGCCGGTCTCCACCTTCGGCTTCCTCGAGCGCTACGGCCGCCTCTCGCCGCTGGCCAAGCGGCACGACCTGCCCTACCACGTGGTCGGCTCCGACCTCGCCGGCGTCGTGCTGCAGACCGGCCCGGGCGTCCACTCGTGGAAGCCCGGCGCCGAGGTGGTCGCGCACTGCCTCTCGGTCGAGCTGGAGGGGCCCGACGGCCACAACGACACGATGCTCGACCCGGAGCAGCGGATCTGGGGCTTCGAGACCAACTTCGGCGGTCTCGCGCACATCGCGCTGGTCAAGGCCAACCAGCTGATGCCCAAGCCCGACCACCTCACCTGGGAGGAGGCCGCCTCCCCCGGTCTGGTGAACTGCACGGCGTACCGCCAGCTGGTCTCCAAGAACGGCGGCGACATGAAGCAGGGCGACAACGTGCTCATCTGGGGCGCCTCCGGCGGCCTGGGCGGCTTCGCCACGCAGTACGCCCTCAACGGCGGCGCCACCCCCGTCTGCGTGGTCTCCAACGAGGAGAAGGCCGCCATCGCCCGGTCCATGGGCGCCGAGCTGATCATCAACCGCTCCGAGGAGGACTACCGCTTCTGGAACGAGGACGGCACCGCCCAGAACCCCCGGGAGTGGAAGCGCTTCGGCGCCAAGATCCGCGAGCTCACCGGCGGCGAGGACATCGACATCGTCTTCGAGCACCCCGGCCGCGAGACCTTCGGCGCGAGCGTGTACGTCACCCGCAAGGGCGGCACCATCACCACCTGCGCCTCCACCAGCGGCTACATGCACGAGTACGACAACCGCTACCTGTGGATGAACCTCAAGCGGATCATCTCCTCCCACTTCGCCAACTACCGCGAGTCCTGGGAGGCCAACCGGCTCATCGCCAAGGGCAAGATCCACCCCACCCTGTCGAAGACCTACAGCCTCGACGAGGTCGGCCAGGCGGCGCTCGACGTCCACAAGAACGCCCACCAGGGCAAGGTCGGCGTGCTCTGCCTCGCCCCCGAGGAAGGCCTCGGCGTCCGCGATCCCGAGCTCCGCGAGAAGCACCTCACCGCGATCAACCGGTTCCGCGGCGTCTGAGACCCCGATGATCACCCTCGAAGCCAACGGCCTCCTGCGTTTCGTGACACCCGACGGGGTGGTGCACCGCGACCTGGCTGACGACCAGGTCGTGCGGCTCGCAGCCAAGTGGGCGAAGGTCACAACGGCCCGCCGGACGGTGGAGCACATCGCTGCCCTGAGAGCTACCCAATCCCCGGCGGAGTGCACGTGGAAGTGTGGCAGTTGTGGCAGTACGAGTTCCGAGTCCCGTCGACCGCGCATGGGTAGGCCGGACCGGTGCCAGAATCCGTTCCACCTACCGCCGGCGGAGGCTTCCAACGACAGCGAACCTCAGGACCAGACACGTTCGGGCGGGGCGGCGAATCCCTCTCGAGGCTGTGGAATCGATCTCGGACCCACTGCCAATGACGGCCGGCGTTCTTCGTCGGAGCCCACCGCCACAGGCGAGCGCGGCGACGACGGTGTTGGGGCGCCCGGAGGCTCCGCTGGCAGAGCCCGACAGTCATACCGAACTCGATAGACAGGACCGACCGGACGATCCTTGCCACCCTCACTGCCAGGACGGAGACATGCCGGGCCGGCACCGGCTCACCGGCGACGTCGGACTCTCCGACCACTTGGACACGGCTTCCTTCGCGCCGACGCCTCGTCCGGCCCCCCGAACGGTCAGACCATGTTCACGACCTCCAGCAACGGCTGCCGCCGGCCTCGGAGTATCAGACGTGAGCACCTCCCCGGCGCAAGCACTCGTGCAACGACACCGGTCAACCGGCGTCGACGATCGAGCGAGAGGCGAACTTCGCTACCCAGTCAGTGACCGGACGAGGGTCCGCCGCTACGCCACATACGCCTCGCACGGCCGGGACGCGAGGCAACACGGCTCGAAGCTTGTTGTGCTGGCGGCGGGACGCGCCGAAAGACACGAGATGGGCCGAATTCCTCCGCGTCCCTGACCATCTGATCGACCGCGAGTCGCAGGCAGCCAGCGACAGCATGTGCGAGCCTCGACAACGTCCCGTTCTGCATCACCGAATCCCCAATACTTCGCGACACGGTTGGCTCCCGGACGTGTCGGCTCTGCCCGCGGGCGACGCTCCCCAGGTGCACCAAACCCACCGTCGCCGTTGCGCAACATGCGATGTTGCCGACCCGATCCGGCAATCCGCCGCGCCGCCCGAGACCCTGAGGAGCCTCGTACCGAAGAAGAGTGCGAGCGTCATGTGGCCCGCCAAGGCTCCGAGTAGGAAAGCGAGTGCCGGCACTTGAGGCGGTATCGACATTGTCGAGGGTCGCGTCGAGGGTCGCGACGACGAACAGAGCGATCCTCAGGAAGGCAGCACCGTCAGAGGACAGGCGCTCCCCCTTCCCAATGAACGAACAGTTGTCTCTTCTCCGTCCGATCATCAGGAAGCGGTTCAGTGGTACCGAGTCCACTGCTCACAGCACGGCGTTTCGCCACTTGAGCGCCTGACCTACGTCATGCACGACCGCGCTTGCACCGCCCAGCCCGCGCCACCGCGGTGGGCGACGCATCATGACGACTTCAAGGGGTCGGAGACCACTGACCTCCAGCAACTGCAGAACCCGTGGATCCCCTGAGTCATTTGTCATGAGTACGGTGGCGGCCTCGTCATCGAGTAGCCGCGTCGCCTGAGACGGGGAGTGCACAGGTCGCTCGGGTTCGCGCAGCCAGTGCGGGCGTGGCCCGTCGGCAACGCTGAATCTGCGGTGACACACCGCTTTCCGACCATCGGCCTCGACTAGCCCGGCGCACAACGCCAAGGGCTCGAGTGCGACGACTGGAGTGTTCGCACCATGCCATGCGGCGTCGGCAGCCTCGGTGAGGGAGTCGACCCAGTGCCACTGGCTTGCGTCGTGGAGCTGCTCGAAGGACGTCGGCGCAAGTCGCACGTGAGGAATCCCCAGGTCGACGCACACCGTCTCCAGAAGTGGAGATACCCCTTCGGCAAACGGATCGTTGGCGTCCACCACCGCACGCACCAGTCCATTCCGCAGGACTGCGCGAAGCATGTCAGCCATGCGATCGGCCGACACCCCGTCCACTGAGACACCCAGACCAAGTTCTGCCCACCGCACGTACCCATCGGGATCCCCGTGAGCAAGCGCAAGCTCAAGCCGACTGGCAAGCGCCGTGGAGCCAGCAATCAGAGTCGTCATCGCCGCGTGCCAGCCGGGAGTACGCCTTGGCCACGCTTAATGGATGCGCATGGTCGCCCCATGACGGTCAGGGGTGCTCGGAACGAGGAGTCATGGACACACAGCGAGCCTAGTCCCCTTTTGCCTAGTTGGCCATGCCAAAGTTCGTCCCCACTGATTGGGAAGTGTCGCGATAGGTGCAAGCGGGGACCCCGGCATGCATGGGGCTCACCGCTCGACGGACAAGCCCTCGTTGCTGCTGGTCTTGTCGACAGCCGCGGCACTGAGGGCCGGCCGGCGCGTCCCGGAGTAACGGTTCTCCGGGCAGTGCGAGGGCGCCGGCGTGTTGCTGACGGTTGCCTCGCCGACGTACGGCGGGTCGCCCGGACAGCTGGCGTGGTCGGTCCCGCCGAACGACATCGTGTCGGGCGTCGTGTAGTCGTGTCCGGGGCAATGCCTGCTCGACAGCCGCGGCCAGGTTGAGCACGGCGCCCGAGTCGGGCTCCGTCATGGCGACCGCGTCGATCACCGCGTCGGCGGGTCTGTCCGGTGGATCACCGCCCATTCCGGGGCGCATTGGTACTGCAGGTCAATGTCGTGCGGTTGGTCAACCCGCCCCGACGGAGCAAGCCTTTGCGCGCTGCTCACCAAGCAGCCGCTGTGGCCGAGGCTCAAGATCGCCGGCTACCAACCACTGGCGTGGCCCCGGCTGCCGCCGGACGCCCAACTGTCGCCGGTCGGGTTGACGGTCCGAAGGTGCAAGGAAACCCCCCACTAAAGAACCCCTCAGGTCAGGTCCACGGTCGGATGTATGCCATAGCTCAGTGCCGCAGGCTGGACCACATGATCGAAGTAAAGGGGCTCACCCGCACGTGCGGCGACTACACCGCTGTCGACGACGTCGGCTTCTCGTGCGAACCGGGACGGGTGACTGGCTTTTTTCGGACCGAATGTGCGGAAGCGGGACTGAACCCGGCGGAAACATCGACCCTGACGTGTCTCCGTGGGCCCGTACGACGCCGATCCCATGCTTCGTGTCGATTGGGTTCAGCGAGGACGCCTCAAGCAGCGACGATCGTTGACGCGAGTGCCCCTACGTTCCGGCCGGCCTATGAGAGAGGCGACGTCGCGGCCAGTCGGGGTCTCAGGTGACTGCTTCGTCGTCGAAGCGTGCCCGCGCCTGCTCGATCTCGTCCAGGTGGTTCTCCACCCACATCAAGATGGCGTCGACAGGGTCGCGCAAGGTCTTGCCCAGCGTGGTGATGCGGTACTCGATCGCGACTGGCCGGTCGCTTATGACGATGCGTTCAACGATCCCGCTCCGTTCCAGACGACGAAGTGTCGCGGTCAGCGACTTCTGCGTCACGGGGATGAGGCGCCGAAGCTGGTTGAACCTGCGCGGCTGGTCACAGAGTTCCTCGAGGACGAGGACCGACCACTTGTCGAGGACCTGACCGAGGGTCTCACGGTAGGCGGCGGTGATGTCGAGTCGCTCGGTGGTGTCGGTCACGAAACCAAGTCTAGTTGAAGTGCCCTCCACGCACCAGGTATCCACTGGCTACCAACAGCGAAATTCGAAGGAGACGCCCATGAGCGCCCGCCTCATCAGCCCGCAAGGCACGCTGCCGCAGACCCCGTACCACCATGTCGCGACGGCGAGTGGCATCACCCTCACCTTCTACGTCGCTGAGTGGACCCCGGACAAGATCGAGGCCTTCATGGCAGGCGTACAAGCGGTCGCCGAAGACATCGGGCTCCCCACGCAGATGCCCCCCGCGTCCCTCATTGGCGTCGAGGAGCTCTTCGAGCGCACGATTGGTTCCGCGTGTACGCCCACCCGGGGCGCGGACCGGTGAGTGAGCGCTGGAACGATCGGCGGCTCGCCAGGCGCGCTCGGCCGGCAGATGGACGACCGCTCCGGACCTTCCGCTGGTGGCAGTTGCTGCGGCGCTCCCTCCTCTCGATCACACTCGAGCACGAGGGGCGCCCGATCGTCCACACCATCGAGGTGCGGCACTGCGGGGACGCGAACGGCGTGGTGCGGGCAAGCCTGTACCTCGACGGCATCCGGTACCTCGAGTCCAAGCTGCCCGCGAGGTTCCCGGTCGACGGCGGTCACATCGAGGTCCGCAAGAGCCCCGCGGGGCTGCGGCGGTGCCACTTCGTCGGCCACGACGGGACGACGCGTCAGCTCGAACCCGACCCCGGGTCCGCCGAGGGGCGCCGCGCGCGGTTCGCGCACCGCCACCCCGTCGCGAGCGCCCTCGTCGGTGCGACCTCGGCGGTCATGATGGTCGTCGGCGTCGCGCTGGGAGCCCTCCAGGCGGCCGAGCCGATCTCGCAGGTGCCCGCCATCGCCGCGACGCTCGGCACCTTCCACTCACCCGTGCAGCTTCCTGCGTGGCTGAACCTCACCTTGGGGCTCGGCGCGGTCGTCGGGTCGGTCGAAAGGGCCTTGCGGATGAAGTACCACTGGCTGATCGACAGCGGCGCGGCCACGTGAGCGCGCCCGTGTCAGCAGTCCAGCCGAGCGCGGCCCCAGCCTGCTCCGCCAGCCAGCGCTCCGAGCGCTCGAAGGTCCAGCGGTTGTCGTCGATGAGGGTGAAGCGCGTCCTCGGAGTCGTGACCCACACGGGCGCCCTGCGGATGACGCTCACCACCCACGACCACCCTCGCGGCCTCACTGCCGACATCGTCGGCCGGCTGAACCGCCTCTGACGTCCCCCCAGCAGACCGGAGCGCACTGCGCTTCCCTCGGAAAGGTGTCCTCATGACCATGCCCGAAGCCAGGCACGATCACGAGACCGCGACCGGCACTCCCCCGCCGTCCGCAGGATCCCGGCTCGACGAACCACGGCCCTTTGGGGCCCACCTGCGGATGGCGTGGTGGAAGCCGCTGCTGCTCCTCGTGGCCCTGCCCCTCACTCTCATCGCCCTGCAGGTGCTCGCTCTGCTGGTGGTCGGCGCGGTCGAGGGCAGCGACGACCCGCTCAGCCCCGAGCTCACGCCGCTCAAGTCCCTAGGCGTCAACGTCAGCATCGGCCTCACCGGGCTGGTCGCGCTGCTGGTGACGGCACGGCTGGCTCGGGTGCCGTGGCGCGAGCTGCTGTCGGGGCGACGGGGCTTCGACGGTCGGCGGCTCGTGCGGTACGGACTCGGCGCGATCGTGCTGGTCGCCGCCGCTCTGGGGGTGGCCGCGGTGGTCTCCCCGGAGTCGACGGGCTGGTCCGGCTTCGCCGTCACCGGCACGACCGTCGGCCTCCTGTGCGTCACGCTCTTGACCACGCCCCTCCAGGCAATCGGCGAGGAGCTCACTTACCGCGCGGCCCTCATGCCCGCTGTCGCCAGCTGGTTCCGCGCCGTGACCCCCGCCGTGACCGTCGGTGTCGCCGTGTCCGCAGTCATCTTTGCTGCCATGCACGGTTCGACCGACCCCTGGCTGGCGGCGTACTTCGTCGTCGTCGGGGTGAGCACGGGACTGGCAGCCGTCATCAGCGGCGGCCTGGAAGCACCCATCGCCTTCCACGTGGTCAACAACGTCCTCGCGGGCGTCGTCGGGAACCTGCTGTCAGACGGGGGCAACACCACGATCGACCGGGCCACGGACACCGGCGACGCGTCCTTGCTGCTCCTCGTCGCCGCCAACGCCGGCATGGTCCTCCTCGTCTGGACCTCCGAACGACGGCGCGCCACCTCCTCGCGCCCCACTTCCTCCCCTGCCTGAGCCACCACTCCTCGAACGACAAGGAACCACGACATGCCCCACGTCAGCCTTCGCCTGTGCACCCGCAGGGTCCTCGTGACTCTGTCCGCCCTCGCCACCGCCGCTACTTTCGCCGGCTGCGAGCACACACCGAGTGCCACCGACGCCGCGAGCGGGTCGGCCACCGCGCACGCGACAGCGATCGACGCGCAGGCGCCGTCCGCGGCTCCGGCCTCGGCCCGGGGCATCCGGTCCCGGTTCGCCGGGCTTGAGGAGCGTCGGGCCGCACGCCTCGGTGTGGCGGCGATCGACACCGGCACGGGTCGGACGCTCGGCTACCGCGCGGGCGAGAGGTTCGCGATGGCCTCGACCGTCAAGGTGCCGCTCGCCGCCACCGTGCTCCACCGGCTGTCGAGCCAGGACCTCGAGCGGCGGCTCTTCTGGTCCGAGGACGACCTCGTGCCGTACTCCCCGGTCACCGAGATGTTCGTCGAGGACGGGATGACCGTCCGTCAGCTCATCGACGCCGCCCTCACCCTGAGCGACAACACCGCCACCAACCTGCTTTTCGACCTCGTAGGCGGGCCTCGCGCGGTCGACGCTCGCCTGGCCGAGCTCGGCGACACCGCCACGTCTGTCGACCGCGTCGAGCCCGAGCTCAACGACTGGGAGCCCGGAGAGGTGCGCGACACCAGCACGCCACGGGCCCTGGCCCGCGTCGTCCGGACCATCACGTTCGGCGACGCGCTGGAGCGCGCCGACCGCCGGATCCTCGACGACGAGCTCGGTGACAGCCTCACCGGCGCCGGACTGGTCCGGGCTGGCGTACCGACCTCGTGGAGGGTCGGCGACAAGAGCGGCAGTGCGTCGTACGGCATCCGCAACGACGTCGCCGTCGTGTACCCGCCGGGGCGCGCGCCGTGGGTGGTGGTCGTCATGACCTCCCACGACAGTCCCGACGCCGACACCGACGACGAGCTCGTCGCTGCGGCGACCCGGATCCTCGTGGACGGGTGGTCATGACATGGCGCGACGTCCCCGACAGCCGCCGCCGACCTCCGCGGTCGACCGTCCTCCTTCTCGTCGCCGTCGCCGACGTCGTGCTCGCGACCGTGGCAGGGGCCGCTCTCTGGACCGGGCTGACCGACGACCGCGACAGCCGCCACTTCGACCGCCGGGCTGACGCGCCCACCAGCGGCGACCTGGCCTTCGTCCTCCCCGACGTCGTGCCTCAGGACGCACGCGACATCACCGTCCCTGCGAGAACGGTGTTCTCCAGGCTTCGCAGGGTGCAGGCGGCACGCACTCGGCGCGCTCGGTGATCGCGATGCTGGGCTTGATGAGAGCGGTGCCAGCCAGGCGTAGAAGCGTCCCGACCTCTCGCGCACGAAGAGCGACCCGCACGCCAGACCCCTGCCCCGCGTGACCTGCTCGGGCCACTGCGAGCCGTCGAACGGAGCCGCTACGGCGGACGTCTCGCGGGCTTCGCACGCACCGCCGTCCAGCTCGTTGCTGGCGCTGGTCCAGTCGTACATCTTGGCGTCGGGGTCGTCGGTCCCGACGGGGTCTGCGCGCTGATGTCAGTCACTACTACGACATCTGATTCGCAGGTTTCTCTGACCTGCGCATAGGTGCCTGGAACGGCGCCTGACCTACGAAACGACTTTCAACGTGTTCCAGCGTCAGGCGCCGATTTTCGTTGTTGTGCGTACCCAGTGCACCCCACGCGCGTCTCGCTTGGGACGGCGTCTGCGGGCCTGCCTGGCGCACCTCGGTAGTGGCCGCAACGCAGGCCGGACCCCATCGAGTTAGACCACGAAGACCCGTACCGCCTGGTCGAGCAGGTCCTTCTGCCTGTCCGTGACATCGGGCTTCGCCCAAGACGTCTTGTTGGCGAGGTCAGCGGTCATGGCGATCTCGCTCGGCTCGTAATAGAGCTTGCGCTTGGCCGAGAATGGGCTTGTTCTCCAGCAGCCACGTTGTCAGTGGTGCCGACGAATGTCAGGTTGCCGAGCGCGTGCTTGAGCGGTTCCAGCGCCGGATCCTTGTCAGCGGCCAGCGGGCTTTGCGGGTAGATGTGCTCGAGCGGCGCGTCCTCGATGTCGATGACCTTGGTCATCTTCGGCTTCGGCTTAGCCGCCTTGTCCTTGGCACGGGTCTGGTTGGGGCCGCGAGAAGGGCGATGAGGTACTGGACGAGTACCTCGAGACCAAGTCCGTGATCGTCGGCCTGTGATGTCACCCGGAAGAGGGCGAAAGGAAGGTGAGGAACGCGCTGCGAGGCGCGTTCCGACCGTGACCGGTGACCTTCCGGTCGCGGGCCTAGGACGGACGCTCGTACACGAACACCTGTTCGTCCTTGGCGAGGAGTACCGGCTCAACTATCAAGACGGTTGGACCGAGGACACCATGGTCGACGAGGCGGTCCGGATGCTCGACAACCTGCACGCCTTTAGCATCGACACGATCACCCGAACCCGGTCGCCCAGCTAAGGGCTGCGGTCGCCGACTTCACTTCCTGGCACGCACGCCCGGTGCCACACGACGGCGCGCGTCATCCAGTACGAGATGGCGGCCATGACGCCCGCCCCTCGCGAGGAGGTGACCGTGCTCAGGCGAGCCCTCCGGAACCGTGTCGACGAGGTGCTCGACTCCGGCATCACCGCCGGGCTCATCGCGCTGGAGGACTCGCGGATGCCGGGCCTCGCATTGCTCTCCCTCGGCATCGACGTCACCCGGTGGTACCACGACGACGGCGAGTGGACACCGGAGGACATCGGGCGCGGGTACGCCGAGCTGATCGGGAACCCCATCAAGATGCCGGCGGACGCCTGAGCCGGTGCCGGCCCGGTCAGGCCGACTTCACGATCGCCGCCTCGCGGTCGCCCCGCGCGGGTCGGCGCCCCGTCAGGACGGCGCGGGAGCCTCGCCCGGGCGGGCCGGCGGGGCGCCGGTGAGGGTGCGCACCCACGCGGCATCGATCTCGTCGGCGTCGATCGCCACCATCACGTTCGCGAGGAGGCTCCGGCCGAACATCTCCCGGATCTCGGCGTCGTTCGCGCCGGCGACGGTGCGCATGTACTCGACCTGCTCGGCATAGCACTCGCGCAGCGCGTCGCGGATCGCCGGCACCGCGGCCGCGGCGTTGGCCTGCAGCAACAGCATGAGCAGGTCCCGCTCACGGGTCAGGCGGTCGTAGGCGGCGGTCATGGCCGCGAGGACGTCGCGCGGGTCCTCGGAGCGCGACTCGCTCGCCCCGTCGGCCAGCGCGGCCTGGAGTCGTCCGGACACGTGCTTCACGACCTGGACGAACAACGCCTCCTTCCCGGGGAAGAGGCGGTAGATGTAGGGCTGCGAGATCCCGGCCTCCGCCGCGACCTCCTGTGTGGAGGTCCCGTAGTAGCCGCGCGCGCCGAACACCCGCACCGCCGCGTCGAGGACCTGGGCCCGGCGCGAGTCCGCGTCGCTCCGCATTGTCACCATGTGGCTATTCAACCACCACATCGAGGGGCACGCCCCGACCGGTCCTGCCGACGGCGGCTTGCGGCCGAGCCGACGTACGTGATCTGATGTTAGTGATTGACCACTTACAACTGTCGTAAGGACCCTCCATGACTGCGCAACACTCCAACGGCGGCATGCGCTTGCTCGCGCTGCTCGCCTTCGGGCAGTTCATCGCTGCCCTCGACTACAACATCGTCTACGTGGCGCTGCCCGAGATCGGCCGGGCGCTCGGCTTCTCCGAGCAGAGCCTGCAGTGGACCGTCAGCGCCTACGCGGTCGCCTTCGGCGGCCTGCTGCTGTTCGGGGGTCGGGCCGCCGACCTCCTCGGCCGACGCCGGATGTTCGTGCTGGCCATCAGCCTCTACGGCGTCTCCTCGCTCGTGGGCGGACTCGCGTCCTCGCAGGAACTGCTCATCGCCGCCCGCGCCGCGCAAGGCGTCGGCGGGGCGCTCCTGGTGCCCGCCACCCTCTCGCTCATCGCCACCGAGTACGCGGAGGGCGCCGCCCGCAACCGCGCCCTCGCCGTGTGGGGAGGCGCCGGCGCACTCGGCCTGGCCCTCGGCGCGCTGCTCGGCGGGGTGCTGACCAGCGCCTTCGGGTGGGAGTCGGTGTTCCTCGTCAACGTGCCGCTGACCGCCGTCGCGGCCGTCGCTGGCCTCCGGCTGCTCCCGGCCGACGGCCGCCGCGATCGCACTCGCCGCCTCGACCTGCCCGGTGCCGTGTCTGGCACCCTGGCCGTGACGGCCATCGTCTACGGCTTGGTGCAGGGCCCGGAGCTCGGCTGGAGCAGCGCCGAGGTGCTCGCCGTCCTCGGCGCTGGGGCCGCCCTGCTCCTGGGCTTCATCGCGATCGAGAGGGTCTCCGATCACGCGCTCATGCCCCTCGGTCTGTTCAGGAACCGCAGCCTGGTCACGGCGATGGGGATCACCTTCGTGTTCATGGGCACATTTGGCACCCAGTACTACTTCTTCACCGTCTACCTGCAGGGCGTCCTGGGCTACTCCGCACTCCAGACCGGCATGGCCTTCCTCCCCGCCGCAGTACTGGGCATGGTCGGCGCCCGCATCGCCGAGTCCACGCTCGGCAGCTGGGGCATCCGCCCGTCACTGATCGCCGCACTGGTGACCGGGGGCCTGGGCATGGCCGCGTTCGCGCTCGCGCTGTCCGAGGACGGCACGTTCGTGGCGCTGCTGCCCGGCATCGCGCTCATCAGCCTCGGGCAGGGCGTCGGGTGGACTTCGATGTTCGCCGCCGCCGGGGCGGGCGTTCCACCGCACGAGCAGGGCATCGCCTCGGCCCTGGCGTCAACCACCCAGCAGATCGGCGCCGCCGTGGGGCTCGGCATCCTCGTCGCGGTAGCGAACTCCGCCGACCAGACCGTCGACGGGCTCCGTCTCGCCGGCTTCGTCGCGGCGGCCGCGACCGTCGCCGGTTGCCTGTTGACCGCCGGACTACGCCGGCACTCTCACGATGACGCCGCGCGAGTGGAGGAGCCCGCCGTCGTCGACGCGTCGGCGCGCTGACACCCGGAACGCGCCCGGCGGGCGGCACCCTCGCCCGCCGGGCCGCGGCTCGTCCGACGGTTCGCCGGACGCGCCTCGCCGTGTCAGCCCTGTCGCACGGGCGCCCCGACACGGCGCGCCGAGGCACGGATCACCGTCGCGACCTCCGGTCGTCTCAGGTTGGCCGGCCTGCCCGACATCCAGTAGGTCAGGTCGGCGACGACTTGATCGTGAAGCACGCGCACGAGCTCGGGTCGCCTGTCGGCCAGGTACGCCGGCAGCAGTCCGATGCCGGCTCCGCCGCTCACCAGCGCCACCTGCGCTAGGACACTTGTGCGCCGATGACTCGGCGGCGGCCGGGGAGGAGCTCGTCGAGCAGGTCGATGTCGGCCACCTGGAGCTCAGTCGCGAATCGTCTGTTGCCGTCGCCGCCGGGTCTCCGGCCTTTGTTACGCTCCGCGACATTCTGGAGCCGGGCTGGTCGCCTCCGGGGGTAGCCGACGGGCAGCGCCTGCGGGGCAAGCCAGTCTTGCACTTGGCCACGACGGGCCAACGGGCCGACGGGCCAACGGGCCGACGGGCCAACGGGCCGACGGGCCAGTCTCCGCGCAACTCCTGACCGAGCGACTAGGTGGAGCCACGAGACCAACAGGCGGTGTTAGGTGTTGATTTTGTGTCGAGTCGCGCCGCAAAGCCGGGACGCGAGAAGGTCCCTGCCCCGCGCATCCGCAGGTCAGGGGCCGGAGGCGCTGATCGTGAAGGTTCGCGACGGGGGGCACGTGCGCAACAAGGCCCGCGCACATCGCGGTCGGCGTCGACATCGAGGGCATCAAGCACATCCTCGGGATCTGGGTCCAGGCCAGCGAATGAGCCAAGTTCTGGGCAAGCGTCTGCGCCGAGCTCGCCTACCGCGGCGTGCGCGACGTGCTCATCGTGTGCTGCGACGAGCCCGGTTCTTCCGCCCCGTGTCGACACAGTGCGCGTCCTCGGGTTCGTGATCTCAACCACGCTCGCTGCGGCGACCGACATCTTGCTCACCACCCGAACGGGAAGTGCAGCAGTATCTGCGGGAGACAGCAATCTGCTTGCGGCCTTCGCTGCGGCGTTCTTCGGGTCCGCGGTGCTCCGGGACGGTCAGTTCCACATCGTCGGCATCATCGTGGGCGTGATCACGGTGGCGATCGGGTTCAACGCCATCGCGCTGCTCGACCTCGAGACATACTGGCAGTACCTGTTCCAGGGAATGGTGTTGATCGTCGGCGTCGGCACGGTGGCGCAGCGGCGGGCCGCTGCATAGCATCGGCCGAGGAACTTTGATGGCGCTACGCCCACCCTGCATCGAGATCGTGTGATGACACGATCTGAATGAGTTCGGAAGAGGAACACATCCCGGGGTGGAGGACCTGTCCAGCAACCGGCTGCACACTCGGGGCCGCGCGCCGTCGCAATGGCGGGCGACCATGCAGCGGTCCCTACGCACTCGGGTGTGCAGGCCCCGGCCTGCACACCCGAGCAGCAGTCCCGAGCGGACAGTTCCCCGTTCGTCATCTCTCATCAGTCACTGAGCTCGTGAGCCCCGCATGGGTGCGCGAGAAGTACTGACCGTTCGACCTCGCAGGTCGACGTCTCAGCAAGCGGCTGCGTCGTCGAAGCGCGTACGCGCCTGCTCGATCTCGCTCACGTGCTCGTCGCTCCAACTCAAGATGGCATCGATCGGGTCGCGCAAGGTCTTGCCCAGTGCGGTGATGCGCTACTCGATCGCGACGGGTCGGTCGCTGATGACAACACGTTCAACGATCCCGCTTCGCTCGAGACGACGAAGTGTCGCGGTCAGGGACTTCTGCGTCACGGGGATGAGGCGCCGGAGCTGGTTGAACCTGCGCGGCCTGTCACAGAGCTCCTCGAGGACGAGCACCGACCACTTGTCGAGGACCTGGCCGAGCACCTCACGGTGCGCGCCGGTGATGTCGAGACGCTCGGTGGTTTCGCCCATGAAACCAGGTCTAGTTGAAGTGCCTTGCGTGCACCAGGTATCACTGAGATACCACCAGCGAAGGAGACGCCCATGACCGCCAACCTCATCAGCCCGCAAGGCATGCTGCAGCAGACCCCCTACCACCACGTCGCCGTGGCGACCGGCACAACTCACATCCACGTCGCCGGACAGGTCGGCCAGCGCGGCAACGAGCCCGTTGCCGCCGGCGACCTCACGGCGCAGGTTGCCCAGGCGCTGCGCAACACAGCCATCGGCCTGGCCGGCGCCGGCGCATCCTTCTCCGACGTGGTCCGCCTCACCTTCTACGTCACCCAGTGGACCCCGGACAAGATCGAGACCTTCATGGCAGGCGTACTCGCGGTCGCCGAAGACATCGGCCTCCCGATGCCGATGCCTCCCGCGTCCCTCATCGGCGTCGAGGTGCTCTTCGAGCCGGACGTCCTCGTCGAGGTCGAGGCAACCGCGGTAATGCCCTGACCCGAAGACACGGCGTCACCCACGACGGCGCCACTCGCACGCAGGTCGTCGACAACCACCTGGCCACGGCACACGCCATGGACAGCTTCGCCGGCACGGTCGTTGTCGACCGCTGACCGCGGACCACACCAGGGAATATCTTGAAAGGCAGACCAACATCATGGGATTCATCACCGTCGGAGACGAGAACAGCACTCCGATCGAGCTCTACTACGAGGACCAGGGCGCAGGTCAGCCTGTGGTCCTCATCCACGGCTACCCGCTTAACGGTCAAAACTGGGAACGTCAGACGCGCGAGCTGCTCGCCGCTGGGTACCGCGTCATCACGTACGACCGGCGCGGCTTCGGCCAGTCCTCCAAGGTCAGTACCGGGTACGACTACGACACCTTCGCTGCCGATCTGAGCACCGTGCTGGAGACCCTCGACCTGCGCGAGGTCGTGCTCGTCGGGTTCTCGATGGGCACCGGCGAGCTGGCCCGCTACATCGCGACGTACGGCACTGACCGGGTCGCCAAGCTCGCGTTCCTCGCGTCCTTGGAGCCGTTCCTGGTGCAGCGCGACGACAATCCCGACGGGCTCTCGCAGGATGCCTTCGACGCCATCGCGACGGTGGCCCGCACCGACCGCTACGCCTGGTTCACCCAGTTCTACCGCGACTTCTACAACCTCGACCAGACCCTCGGGTCGCGGATCAGCGAGGACGTCGTCCGCGCGAACTGGAACACCGCCACCGCCAGCGCCCCGGTCGCAGCGTATGCCGTCGTGTCGAGCTGGATCGAGGACTTCCGCGACGACACCGCAGCGGTCCGCGACGCCGACCTGCCGACGCTCATCCTCCACGGCACCGCTGACAACATCCTGCCCGTCGACGCGACTGGCCGACGCTTCCGGGACCTGGTGCCCAAGGCCGACTACGTCGAGATCGAGGGCGCTCCTCACGGACTGCTGTGGACGCACGCCAACGAGGTCAACGAGACACTCCTGCGATTCGTCGCGAGCTGACCGCCGCGCCGACCGGGCACCGTCACGGCCCCACGCAGGTCAGGGCCCGGTCGGCTCCGAACGGAGATGCACACGTCTTGAGACATGAGGACGACACCACGCACACGATCCTCGCCGCGTCGAGAGAGCGCCCGCACCATCATTCGCGGCCGTCCGGCTCTGGAGTCGGGACTAGTGCCGGACTGGGGGCACCGTGAGGGCGTCGCGGGAGTCGTTGGCACCGGAATCGGGCGCCTGGGCGATCTCCGCCCAGACCTCGTCGAGTGAGAGGCCGAGGGCTGTGGCGACGGCTGCGACGGTGGCGAAGGCCGGGGTGGCGATGCGGCCCGACTCGATCTTGCGCAGGGTCTCGGGTGACACCTGGGCGGCGAACGCGACGTCCACCATTGACCTCTCCCCCCGCGCTCGACGCAGTACCGACCCGAGGCGTCGCCCGCGGTCGAGCTCCGCGGGCGTCAACGGGAGGCGGACCATGGTCGAATGATAGTACCGGTATAGTATTCCCGGTATAGTATTCCCGAGATTGACGAGCCGTGAGGACGATTGACGATGATCGAGATCTTGACGCCGGCGAGGCTGGCCGAGGCCGCCGGCACCGGCGCCTTGGTGGCGGACATCCTTCAGGAACTACGGCAGCGGTGTGCGCCCGGCACGAACCTGCTTGACATCGACCGCTGGGCCGAGCGGATGATTCGCGAGGCCGGCGCTCGGTCCTGCTACGTGGACTACGTGCCCTCGGGCTTCGGTCGCGGACCCTTCGGCCACTACATCTGCACCGGCGTCAACGACGCCGTGCTGCACGGACGGCCCCGTGACCAGCGGCTCGCCGACGGCGACCTTCTCTCGCTCGACCTTGCGGTCGTCCGCAACGGCGTGGCGGCCGACGCCGCCATCAGTTTCATCGTCGGCGACGCCGTCGACGCGGAGAGCACGGCGCTGATCGCGGCCACCGAACGCGCCCTGGCCGCCGGCATTGCCGCCGCGCGACCCGGGGCCCGCATCGGCGACCTCTCGCACGCCATCGGCACCGCGCTCACGGAGGCCGGCTACGCCGTCAACAACGAGTTCGGCGGGCACGGCATCGGGTCGACGATGCATCAGGACCCCCATGTCGCCAATGCCGGCCGGCCCGGGCGCGGCTACAAGCTGAGGCCGGGGCTGATGCTCGCCCTCGAGCCGTGGGTGATGGCCGACACCGACGAACTGGTCACCGACGCCGACGGATGGACGCTGCGCAGCGCGACGGGTTGCCGGACCGCCCACACCGAGCACACCATCGCGATCACCGAGGAGGGCGCGCAGGTCCTCACGACTCCTTCGACCGCAGTGTCACCCGACCTTGGCGGGCTCCCCACCCGCTGAGCTCCTCGGGTCGCACGGGACGGGTGCCAGGCACTCGACCCAGCAGCACGTCGACGTCAGCTGGCGTCTTCGTAGTCGAAGCGTGCCTTTACCCCTCAACACGGCGTCGCGTCACTCCCCGGCCGCCTCGGCACCGCGGCTGGGTAGACGAAGTTCTCATCAGGCAGCAGGTCCTCGACTCCGCGAATGACTTTCGGGTGGCCGAAGTCGCGAGATGGGACCGGCAGGCACCACGAAGTGAGCGGGGCGACCATGGATCATCAGAACGACCGATGACGATCATCAATGCGCCAGCGCTGTGAGAACGCGCTCGGCGCGCGGGGGCCGAGGCGAGGTGCCGTCTCCGGCGCCCGGCCCGCAAGAACCCCACTCAGAGTTCACCGCCCCGTGCGGGTCGCCGCGCGTCCGCGAGCGCCACCGGCGCCCACCGACAGGGGCGGAGTGAGGCGTCGCAATCCGAGCCCGAGAACTCATAGTGAGCCCAAAGTGAGCCTTAAGGCCCGTTCTCGGGGCTCACGCCCGAGGGCCCGGATCACATCACCGCAGGTCAGAGCCGTTTTTCGTGAGCAATGCGACGCATTCGACGTGGTGCGTCATCGGGACGTACATGACGCTGAGCGTAGTGCGATCTCTTGCGGGCGCCTGCGCTCATGAGGCCGAACGAGCCCCCCGTGACCGCGGCGACGCCGTTGCGGACGCCCGCGGGAGTCGGCGCCCAGTTGCGGGTGATTGCGAATCAAAGCGAGCCCAATCCGAGCCTTCCCGCCGACGGGCGCCGACGGTCGCAAATGTCCGCAGCACGCGCATGAGGCTGCCCAGCCTGCAAGCAACAGTTCGAGCTGACTTGCGCCATCTGATTTGGGCAACGACCTTCAGCCTCAGTTCGTGTTGTCGTGCGCACCCAGTGCCCCCCAGGGCGGCAGACACTCCGCCACGGCCAAGGGACAGGGGCGTACCAGTTCGTCGCGCCGATAGTGACGCCGACAACTACAGGGGGCGAGGCGAAAACCTCGTCGCCGTAGGCGCGCACAAGACGCCAGGAGCACGGACTGCCGGCCGGTCATCGCTAGCATGTCGTGTCCGACTTCTGGCCGACCTCGGAGGAGAATTTGAACCGCAACCCTCTGGGTTGGATCCGACGCCTTGCCGACCACTACCGAACGTTACGGGATGCCGCCGGATCCTCCGTGTTGATGACGAGGACTCCTCGCTGACGATTTCGACCGTACACGAGAGACGCCCTACCTTTCCGGCTGTTTCTGGAGGGTTGAAGGAGGGCGTGGCGATTGAATCTCGCGACCCGGCAATCGGGTGCACTCAGTCCCGGGTGTCTCCTCGCCAATCGCTGCGTCCGCTGCGTCTCCTGCGATCGCTTCCATTCGGGCAGATCGCGCGAGAGCGTTTGCAAGGCAAACTCTCGGTTGATCTCGTCGCACTGGTAGCCGATCAAGTTCCGATTCGCGACCGCAAGCGCCCGGTCGACGCCCTACGGCACGAGGACGCGAACCTCGAGAGCCGGTTGGCCCCCTCCCCCAGCTTCATCGTCAGCGAGTCGCCGGCCTCCTGCATCAGGTCGTCGGCGAGGTAGGCGGTCCTTGCCCCGCTCGACGATCTCGTCGACGCGGTCGAGCCAGCCCTGGATGTGGAGGAGCTCCTTGGCGGCCTTGCGCTCCATCAAAGCAGCGCCGCCTCACGCCGGATGTCGTCGTCGAGCTTCAGCTTCAAGCCGCCGTAGTCGATCAGGTCGTCCTCACGGCCGAGGACCTGCTCGATCAGCTGCTTGAACCGAAGGGACTCAACGACGACGTATCCGGCGGCGACTCGACGATCAGATCGATGTCGGATCAGGACTCGCGGTCCCACGCGAAACCGTACCGAAGACCGCCAGCCGACTGAAACCAAGATCGGCGGCCAGTGCCTTGAGGACGGGGCCTGCTGCGTCAACGAGGACCTGCGGATGCACGATGTTCAGCTCACGCGCGAACCTCAACTGGTGGCTGATCACGGCCAGGTCGTGCATGCCCGAGCCATCGCCGTCGTACTGCTCGGGACGTTGACGCCGATCAGTCCGGCATCGCCGAGGTCGGTCCAACTCGGTGGGGTTCCCGCCGGCAGATGGGTGCGCGCCGGGGCCCGCATGCCCGCGGCCGCTTCGGCGAGCACTACACCGGGACTACTGAACGACCGGTGGCCAGGACCTGATGGGCGAGGGTGCGGGTCCGGCGCATCAGGATCCCTGGGCCTCCTCGCGCATCTGGGTTGCGAGTACAGCGTCGAGGATGACGTCGGCAACGGCCTTGGGCTGGGAGATCATGATGACGTGCGAGCCGTCGACCTCGGTGACGCCTGCGCCAGCTCGGTGCGCCATCGACCGGACGACGTCGGCGCCGGCGGCCGTGTCCTTGGTCGACACCACAGCCCAGCACGGAACATGCTTCCAGGCCGGCGGTCCCGACGGTTCGGTGAACGCCGCTTCGGCGACCGGCCGCTGGGCGACGGCCATGGCGTCGGTCTGCTGCCGCGGAAGGTCCGCGGCGAACGCGTCATGGAACGCGTCCGGGTCGATGACGAACTCGGTGGCGGTGCCCTCGCCGTCCGCCGTGGGGTAGCGCAGCGGCACGAGCGCGGAGTTGAGCACGCTGTCCTTGGAGTCGCCGACGCGCTCGCCGAGCACTTCGCCTTCGTCTGGGGCGAAGCCCGCGACGAAGACGAGGCCGACGACGTTGTCGACGCCGGTGGCGGCGTTGCTGATGACTGCGCCGCCGTAGGAGTGTCCGACCGCGACGACGGGTCCGGGAATCTGCTGGAGGGCGCTGGCGACGTACCTGCTGTCGGCGGCGATGCCGCGCAGCGGGTTGGCGATTGACCGGACGGCGACGCCGGCGGCCTGGAGCTGCTCGACGACGTCGTTCCAGCCGGAGTTGTCGGCGAACGCGCCGTGGACCAGAGCGACGGTCGGTGCGGTGGTGCTGAGGTCGGTCATGAGATGGCTCCTTCAAGCGGGGGCGGCGGAGGGTGGAGCGCTGGCCCGGCAGCGCCATGGCTGGGACGCCGGCGGGCGAGGACATCTGGGGGCAGGACGTTGAGGCACGGACGCTCGGCGAGGGGCTCGTCTAGGTGCCGAGCGCCTCGCGGAGCACGGCGGTCGCCTGGGTGAGGGCTCCTTGTGCGGCGTCGGTGACGCGCAGCGGGTTGAGGCCGACGAAGTCGTGGATCGCGGCCTGGTAGCGGACCGAGACGACCGGTACCCCAGCCTGGCGGAGCTTGTGGGCGTAGGCCTCGCCCTCGTCGCGGAGCACGTCGGCCTCGCCGACGATGATGAGGGCCGGCGGCAGGCCGGAGAGCTGCGCGAGACTGGCCTGCAGCGGGGAGGCGGTGGGCTCGCTGCGTTGCGACGGGTCGGCGATGTACTGGTCCCAGAACCACTGCATCGTGTCGCGGCGCAGGAAGTAGCCCTCAGCGAACTGGTGTGAGGACGGGGTGTCGAAGGTGGCGTCGGTCACGGGGTAGAAGAGCACCTGCTGAACGAAGTCCACGCCGCCTCGCTGCTTGGCCAGGAGCGTGGTGGCGGCCGCCATGTTCCCGCCGACCGAGTCCCCGACGATCGCGAACCGGCTGGTGTCCAAGTTGTGCTCGGACCCATGCTTGGTCACCCACCGCGCGACCGCGAAGATCTCCTCGATCGCCGTCGGGTACTTCGCCTCCGGGGAGAGGCTGTAGTCCGGGAAGACGACGGCAGCGCGGCTCCCGACGGCAAGTTCCCGCATCAGCCGATCGTGGGTTGCCTTGCCGCCGAACACCCACCCGAGCCCATGGATGTGCAAGATCACCGGGAGTGGCCCGTGCGCGTTGGGCGTGCGGACGATCCGGATGCTGACCTCGCCGTAGGGGCCGGGCACGGTCAGGTCGCTGATGTCGGCGTCGGGCGCGTGAACCGGCTCGGACTGCAGCGTGTTGAGCCCCTCACGGGTCTGCGCGATCGGGAGCTGGTGGGTGTACGGCGGACTCGCGTTCGCGTCGGCGAAGGCTTGGGCTGCGGCTTCCACGCTTACCTTCTCAGGGGACATCACGGGGCTCCTCGGGTCGGCTCGGGGCGAGGTCGTCTCGACCTCGGTCAGGGCGGCTGCCCTGAACTGCGGGCTCCCTGCACGTCGACTAGCGTCCGCGTCGCACCGGCCGGCGCCATCGGTCATATGACTGGTCCACGGACACCAGCGGGTGGCCCACGCCGGTGGCCTGGAGACCCTGAGCGGGTGGCCGTGCGCGCACACCGAAGCTGGGTCTGCTCAGGTCCCCGCGCGACGGTCCGGGCACCGACCACGCCGTGCCGGACGCCGGCACCTGGGCCTTCCCCGGGCCGGCTCACTGGATCAGTCAGTTGGCTGATGCCGCCGGTGGACCCGTCCGGTGACGCTGAACCTCCACTCTTCACCGTCCGCTCTCCGATGCGCCCGGCCCGTCCCGGGTCGCACCCCTGTCGCACCCGGGCCTCACCGGCCCGGCGCCTGCACTGGTTTGCCGTCACTTCCTTCTTGGAGCTCACATGGAACCGAACGTCATCCTCATCCATGGCGCCTACGCCGACTCCTCCAGTTGGGACGGCGTCATCGCGCCGCTGCAACGCGCAGGCCATCGCGTGATCGCCTGGGCGAACCCCCTGCGCAGCGTCGCCGCCGACGCCGCTGACCTCACTGCCCTGGTCCGCACTCTCGAAGGCCCGGTGGTGCTGGTCGGCCACTCCTACGGCGGCGCAGTCATCACCAACGTCGCAGCCGACGCCGGGCAGGTCACCGGCCTGGTCTTCGTCGCCGGGTTCGCCCTCCTAGCGGGCGAGAGCTGCGGGGAGGCGTCCGCGCTCGTTCCCGGCGGCACCCTGGCCGAGACCCTACGGCGGGTGCCGCTGCCCGGGGGTGGCACCGACACCTACATCGCGCCGGAGCGCTACCACGCCCAGTTCGCGGCCGACCTCCCCAAGCAGCAGACCGCGACCATGGCCGTCACCCAGCGCCCCATCACCGAAGCAGCGCTGTTCGAGCCGTCCGGCCCGAACCCACTGTGGCAGTCGACGCCGAGCTGGTTCCTCTTCGGCGAACTCGACCACAACATCCCCGCCGGCGCCCACCAGATCATGGCGCAGCGCGCGAACACCCAGCGGACCGTCGAGGTTCCCGGCGCCTCCCACGTCGTCGGCATGTCGCACCCCGAGCAGCTCATCCACATGGTGGCCGCCGCATCCGCTCCGCGCCCGTTCATGTCCGCGTGACCCGCCCCTGACCCCACCAGCCAGCCCGGCCCCGCATCGGCCATCCCAACACCCCCGCATCGAGGCACCCGTACGGAGGAGCACCACCATGACGAACCACTTCCCGCGCCGACGCGCGACGGCTTTGGCCGCCGGCGCGGCCGCCATCGCGGCGCTGCTGACCGCGACCGAGCACCCCGCCACCGACGCAGTGGCCGCCGACGCAGTGGCCGCCGGCGCAGTGACCGCCCACGCCGTGACCGCCGACGCCGTGACCCCGATCGGGGCATCCGCGGCGGCCCGACACCGAGCGCCGACCGTCCTCCTGGTCCACGGTGCGGACGCCGATTCATCCTGCTGGCATGGCGTCATCCGGCGACTGCAGAAGCAGGGGTATCCGGTGGTCGCGTTCGCGAACCCGCTGCGGGGCTTGGCGAGCGACGCTGCAAACCTCACCGACCTCCTGCGCACCATCAAGGGGCCGATCGTGCTGGTGGGCCACTCCTACGGCGGCATGGTGATCTCCCAGGCCGCAGCCGGGAACCGCCACGTCCAGAGCCTGGTGTTCGTCGACGCCCAGATCCCGCTGCCCGGCGAGACGGCCGCCGAGCTCACCAACAAGTACCCCGGCAGCCAGTACGGCGCCGCGCTGCTGGAACGCCCCTTCACCCTGCCCAACGGCAAGAAGGGCGTCGACCTGTACGTCCAGCCCGCGAAGTACCGCGCCCTGTTCACCGGCCCCCACATCGGCAAGGCCGAGGCGCTCGCTCTGGCCGCCATCCAGCGACCAGTCGCCGTGACAGCGTTGAACGAGCCGGCCACCAAGGCTGCCTGGCGTCACATCCCGAGCTGGGACGTGATCGGCACGAAGGACACCGCCATCCCGCCCGCGTCGCAGGTGTTCATGGCTCGCCGTGCGCACGCCCACATCACCCGCATCGCGGCACCGCATGCCTCGATGCTGACGTTCCCCGGAGTCATCGCGAAGGTCATCGAGGACGCCTCCCGCTGAGGAGTCCTCGACTGCGACCCTGCGGGTCGGTGTGCTGGGCGGTGGCCGGCCGCCGACCCGCTGGCTTCCGGATCTAACCGGTGCGCCGGGCGTCGTGGCGCCCGGCTACCGCCCAGCCGGAGAGCATTGCAGCTTCGGCGCCCGCGTCCAGCACGTAGGTCCAGCGCAGCCGGCCCCGCGCGACGTTCACCACGTCGATGGTGAGGAGCGTGGTGGCCGTTCCCAGACCCAGGCGCCGTGCGTGTGGCCACCCCTCGTCCGTGCCGGCTCTCACCTGGGCGTAGCCGACGCAAGCCAGCAGACCCGCGACCGTGCGCACCAGCCAACGGTCCTGCTTCGGGCCGAAGACCGCCTCGAAGCTGCGCAGGTGCAGCAACGGCCACAGGCCGCCGGCGAGGTTGAACGCTCCCTGGGCCCTACCCATGAGGGGAAGCTGCGCCATGCGTCCCCGATACCCGCCACCGCGGTCGGCATGCGCTGCTCGCTCCGCCGCCGGTTCACTTACGCAGCGTGTCGGCCACCGGTGGCGTCTCGGCGCTCAGACGCTCGACCTCGAGGACGGCGTCGGCGAAGGCGCCGGGTGCTTCCTGGGGCAGGTTGTGCCCGGCGGACGGCACCTGCCGGTGCACGTGCGGTCCCGTCAGGTGCGCGGCCGCGGCGCTGCCGTCGGTGGCGGGAAAGTTCCCGTCGGCCTGACCTTCCAGGGTCACCGTCGGAGCACTGATCGGGGGCAGGGCGGCCAGGCGCCGTTCCGCGTCGTCGTAGACCGGGTCACCCGCGGCGTGCCCGAGGCGGTGGCGGTAGGAGTGCAAGACCACGTCGACGTAGTCGGGGTTGTCGAAGGCGGCGACGGTCTCGTCGAAGACCGCCGGCGGGTAGTCCCAGGCGGGCGAGTTGCGACGCCAGATCACCTCGGCGACTGCGCGCCGGTTCGCCGCGAGTCCCGCGGCGCCGCGGTCGGTGAGGAAGTAGAAGAAGTACCAGAATCCTGCTTCCAGCGCCGGTGGCAGCGGCGTCCCGGCGGCCGCGATGTCCTGGATGAGGTACCCGTTGACCGACACCAGTCCCGCGCACCGGTGCGGCCACAGTGCCGCGACGACGCAGGCGGCGCGGCCGCCCCAGTCGTAACCGGCCAGGATGGCGCGCGGGATCTCGAGCGCTTCGAGCAGCTCCACGACGTCGGCCCCGAGCGCGGCCTGCTGTCCAGACCGCATGCGGTCCGGGTCGCGGAAGCGGGTCGGTCCGTGCCCGCGCAGGTACGGGACGATGACGCGGAAGCCGGCCCGTGCCAGCAGCGGCGCGACCTCGACGTAGCTGTGGATGCCGTAGGGGAACCCGTGCAGCAGCAACACCGGCGGCCCGTCGGGCGGACCGTCCTCGTAGTAGGCGACATCGAGTGTGGCGGTCAGGACATGCCGCAGGGGCTTCATCGCAGGCCGTATCGGGGCACCGGCGCGGTCGGGTTCCATGTGGTGTCCTCCGTCTCAGGGTGCGCCGGGCTGTTCCCGGCGGTCCTCCGAGCGTGCGTGCCGCGGACGTGCCGAGGCATCGGTTGGATGACTGGCCTCGCTGCCCGCGGAGCGAGAAGGCCCGGAGAGGCGTAGAGGGAAGCCCCGGGGGGGCGCCCGGTACACCTCGAACGCGCATGCGTCGGGCCTCCCGCCGAAGCGGGAGGCCCCACGCGGTCCACCTCGAGCGCCCGTCCGGGGCCGGGCAGCCTGGGGTCGTTGCCGAAGAAGCTGGGCCCCTCGGCGTCGTGCGCTGAGCGGTCAGAGCTGCTCGGCGCCACCGTCGACGAAGATTTCCGCGCCGGTCATGAAGCTGCTCTGGTCGCTGGCCAGGAACAGCGCCGCGCTCGCGATCTCCTCAGGCTGGCCCATCCGGCCCATCGGGACCGTCGATGCCAAGCTGCCCAGCAGTGCCTCGGTGTCGGCCGGGCTGGGCGCGAGACCCTCCACGCCAGGGGTGTGGGTCGGGCCGGGGATCAGGGTGTTGACCCGGATCTTGCGGTCGACCAGCTCGGCGGCCCAGGTTCGGGCGAAGGAGCGGATGGCGGCCTTGGAGGCGGCGTAGACGCCGAAGGCCGGGGTGCCGGCGCTCGCGGCGGTCGACCCGACCAGGACGATCGCGGCCCCGTCGTTGAGGATCGGCAGCGCCTTCTGGACGGTGAACAGGGTGCCGCCCACATTGCCCTTGAAGGTGTTGGTGAAGTGCTCCGGGGTGATCGCCCCCAGCGGCGCGAACTCCCCACCGCCGGCGTTGGCCATCACCACGTCCAGGCCGTGGCCGTGCGCCTCGACGACCTCCATCAGGTGGTCGAGGTCCTCCAGGACGCTGACGTCGCCGCGGACACCGACGGCGTTGTCGCCGATGGCGACCACCGCCTCATCCAGCGCCTCCTGACGGCGTCCGGTGATGAACACGTGCGCGCCCTCGGCTGCGAAGCGGCGGGCCGCGGCGAGGCCGATGCCGGATGTGCCGCCGGTGACCAGGGCGGTCTTGCCTGTGAGCTGTCCCATGATGAACTCCTTGATTTGTGTATCGAGCGGTACAGTTATGTACTGTAGGTGTTTCGGGCCGCGCATTCAAATCCGTATCGTTCGGTACTGAAAGGGTGGTGGATGATGGGCGACGCGATGACCGGCGAGCAGCCCGGAGGCCGACCTCATCGCCGGCGGCGGGTCTGATGAGCTCGGAGGATGTGACAGTGACGGTGACGGAGCGCGGCAGAGGGCGTCCTCGCGAGTTCGACGTCGAGGGGGCGTTGGACAAGGCGATCGAGGTGTTCTGGCGCCACGGCTACGAGGGCACGTCGCTGAACGACCTCACCTCCGCCATGGGCATCAATCGGCCGAGCATGTACGCCGCGTTCGGCAACAAGGAGCAGTTGTTCCGTCGCGCGGTCGAGCGGTATGCCGAGGTCGACATGGCCTACGCGCGCGAGGCGCTCGCCGAGCCCACAGCGGCCCAGGTCGCTGCCACGCTGCTGCACCGCAACGCCGAGGCGATCACCCGACCCTCCGGACCGACCGGGTGTCTGTCGATCCAGGGCGGGACGGCCTGCGGGGCGGAGAACGAGGCGGTGGCGCAGTTCCTCGCGCAGAGCCGACTGGCCGGTGAGCGCCTGCTGGCCGAGCGGTTCTCCCGGGCGGTCGACGAGGGCGACCTTCCCGAACACGCCGACCCGGCGGCCCTGGCGCGCTTCGTGATGGTGGTCGCCGAGGGGAACTCGGTCCACGCCGCAGCAGGGGTGTCGCGCGAGGAGTTGCTGGCGGTCACCGAGGTGGCGTTGAGCGCCTTCTCCGCAACCCTCGCCACCCAGGCCGGCAGAGCACCGGCCCGCTGAGCACCGGCCCGCTGAGCACGAGCCTGCGGAGCACAGCGCGGTCGAGCGGCCGCCCGATGCGGGCGTGGGCGGGTAGAGCTCGACCCTCAGGCAGCCCTCACGGTTCACGGGTGTTCACCACCCGGCTCGTCGCGGCGGTGTAGATCGCGCCGGCCAGGACTGTGGCGGCGGCCACGGCGAAGTCGACCCTCAGGCCGGCCCGGTCCACCAGGGCGCCCCCGACCAGGGCACCGGCCGCGATCGAGACCTGGAAGACGCACACCAGGACCGCCGAGGCGGCCTCGGAGGCCTCGGGCAGCGCCCGGATGGTCCAGGTCTGCAGCGTCAGCGGCACCATGCCCCACGCCAGTCCCCAGCACGCCACGGTCACGGCGACCCCGAGGGCTTGGTCGGCGAGGATTGCGGTGAGCGCCACTGCGCCGCTGAGGCACGCCATTGCGCCCACCGTCGTGCCGATGGGCCTGCGCACGATGAGGCGGCCGCCGAGGAGGGTGCCGAGGAACCCGGCGACCCCGTAGGCGGTGAACAGTGCGGTGAGCGCGGCCGGAGGCAGCGCGGCGGGTCCCATCAGGAACGGGCTGATGAAGGTCGAGGCCGCGAACTGCCCGATCACCACGAGCACGGTCGCGACGTAGCCGACCCGTGCGATCGGGGACCTGAGCACCTTGCCGAACGCGGCGAACCGGAGCCCGGCAGTGGCAGCCACATGCGGCACCAGCAGCGCCTGCGCCGCCAGCACGACGACCGAGAGAGCGGCAGTCGCCCAGAACGCCGCCCGCCACCCCCACATTGCGCCGACGAACTGTCCCGCCGGCAGGCCGATCACGGTGCCCACCGAGATGCCCGCCAAGATGACCGACGTCGCGACGGGGCCGGACCCTGGTGGCGCCATCCGGAACCCCATGGAAGGGACGACGGCCCAGAACCCGCCCAAGGACAGGCCGACGAGGACCCGCGCCGCGAGCAGAACCTCGAAGGTCGGGGTCAGGGCCGCGACCACGCTGGAGACGAGCAGCAGCAGCCCCAGCGCCAGCACCAGATGGCGTCGGTCCCATCGGGCCGACCACACCACCAGCAGCGGTGCGCTCAGGCCGGCGACCAGTCCCGGGACCAAGACCGTCAGCCCGGCGGTCCCCAGGGTCACATCGAGCTCGGCCGACAGCTGCGGCAAGATCCCTATGCACACGAACTCGGCTGCGACCACGACGAACGCGCCCAGCGACAGCGACAGCATCGCCAGCCAGTCGTGCCGGGACAGCCGCGCGCCGTCGGCCGGACCGGTGGTCCCACCCGTCGGCCGCTCGAACCGGACCGCGGGGCTGGTGGAACCCGTCCGGCCGTCTTCGGGGGTGATGGATCGAGTCACCGCACTCCTCAACCTTCGGTCTGCTCGTTCGGCCTGGTCGATGGCCGGTGCTGGCCGAGTCCAACGGGGGCTCGACGATCGGCTGCGAGCCGCGTGGCTTCCAACCTCATGCCGTGGCCAGGGCTGTGCCATCAGTCCCATGACTGCGAGTTAAGGGCCCCCCGGCCACCGACCGGACCCGGAATGTCCTGGCGGCCGCCGGCACATCAGCCGCCCGGCGCAGAGGGCGACGTCCGGTCCGCTCAGCGAGCTGCGGCCGCGTCGACGCCACCCCTGGGGCGTTGACGCCGCGGGTCGACGCGGGGAGGGCCTGCGGTCCGGACCGCAGGGGCGCGCCGGGCTGGGTTCCGACTTGTCAGCCGAAACCCAGTCATCGTGCCGATGATCCGATCCGAGCTCGCAAGCAAGCCTGAGCGGTGACGTCACCTGCCAGTCGAAGGAGCAGCCATGGACACCGCCACCATGGATCGGTACACACCAGACCCACACGCCCGGGACCCGCACGCCGGTGGCGTGCGACCGGTCGATGCGCCCCCGGCCTCCCACGGCCCGGCGGGCCTGAAGCGGCGTGACGCGTTGCGACTGAGCGCCGCCGGCGGAGTCGCCGCGTTCGGGGGCCCGCTGCTGCTCGGCTCCCCGGCCGCGGCGGCCAGCAGCCTGGCCGGCGCGCCCGAGGTGGTCCTCCCGCGTGCCACCGACGCGGTGACGCCGTTCCGGGCGCACGTGCCGGAGGCAACCCTGGTCGATCTTCGGCGACGGCTCGCCGACATCCGCTGGCCGGACGCCGCGACCACACCCGGCTGGGCGCAAGGCGTCCCGCTGGAGCGGGCTCGGCGCCTGGCTCACGACTGGCTCCACGGCTACGACTGGCGACGAGGCGAAAGCGCACTGAACGCGTTTCCGCAGTACCGCACCCGCATCGACGGGCTCGGGATCCACTTCCTCCACGTCCGCTCGCGCCATCCCAACGCGCTCCCCATCGTGCTGACCCACGGCTGGCCGGGATCGGTGTTCGAGCAGATCAAGCTGATCGACCCGCTAGTCAACCCGACCCGCTACGGTGCCCCGGCCTCCCAGGCCTTCCACGTCGTGGTCCCGTCCCTGCCCGGGTTCGGCTTCTCGGACAAGCCGACCGTCACCGGCTGGGGCGTCGACCGGACCGCGCACGCTTGGCAGGTCCTCATGGAGCGCCTGGGCTACACCCGCTACGTGGCCGCCGGAGGCGACTGGGGCTCTGGGGTCACCCACGCACTGGCGAAGCTGCGGCCCTCGGCCCTGGCCGGCATGCACACCAACTTCCCCACCTACCTGTTCGACCCGCCGGTCAGTGACCAACCCGACGCCGAGGAGCGCGAGGCGCTCGCGCAGCTGAACCAGTTCTCCAGCGACGGCATCGGCTACCTGCGGCAGATGACGACGCGACCGCAGACCATCGGCTACGGCCTGGAGGACTCACCCATCGGTCTCGGCACCTGGATCTACGAGAAGCTCGCGGCGTGGACCGACAGCGACCATGGCCCCGAGCAGGCCTTGGGTCGCGACGCGGTCCTCGACGACATCACCCTGTACTGGGTGACCGGGACCGCCGCCTCCGCGGCCCGCTTCTACTGGGAGAATCCGGTCACCACTCGACCTGACCTCGACCTTCCCGTCGGCGTCACGGTCTTCCCGCGCGAGATCATCACCAGCCCCCGCGTGTGGGCCGAACGGTGTTACCACAACCTGATCCGCTTCAACCAAGTCGGCCGCGGCGGTCACTTCCCCGCCTGGGAGGTCCCCCGCCTGATGGCCCGCGAGCTGCGCGCCACCTTCGACCCCCTCCGCTGACCCGGCCGCCGCTGCCGCCCCTGCCGTCCATCTCGCTTCCGCACGGCCGGCGCGCGACCGCCCGCCGCGCTGGCCGACAGCTACGGATCATCCTCCTGCACCCCCGTCCGAGCACGCCTCCTGAGCAGCGTCTCGGGGAGCTCCCTCACAGAAGAGCCTCAATATGGACACCTCAAGGACCGAGCCCCACCCCTCCGATCGCTTCAACCCGTCCACCCGGGCCAACATCGCCCCGAACCGCCGCACCCTGTTGCGGACCACCGGCCTGGCCGGCGCGGCCGGCGCCACCGCCACCGCCCTGTCCGTCACCGGGGCCGGCCCCGCCCTCGGGGTTCCGACCACGCCGTCGGGACAGGCGCTGCTCCCGCCGGCCACCACCGGCGTCAGCAGAGTCCGTCTCCACGTGCCCGACCGCGACCTGCGCGACCTGCACCACCGGCTGGCCCGTACCCGACTGCCCGACCCTGGCCCGGCGCCGGACTGGGCCCAGGGCGCGCCCGAGGACCAGATCCGGCCGCTGCTGCGGCACTGGCGCAACCGCTACGACTGGCGCTCCTTCGAGCGCCGCCTCAACCGCACCGGCCAGTACCGCACCCTCATCGACGGACTCGGCATCCACTTCCTCCACGTCCGGTCTCCGCACGAGAACGCGCTGCCCATCGTCCTGACCCACGGCTGGCCCGGCTCCATCGTGGAGTTCCTCGACGTCATCGACCCGCTGGTCAACCCCACCGCGCACGGCGGCCAGGCGACCGACGCCTTCCACGTCGTCGTGCCGTCCCTGCCCGGCTACGGGCTCTCGGACCGGCCCACCGAACCCGGCTGGGGCCTGCCCCGGATCGCGGCCGCCTGGGACACCCTGATGAAGCGCCTCGGCTACCGCGAATACGTTGCCCAGGGCGGCGACTGGGGTGCCGGTGTCACCACCTGGTTGGGCAAGCAGCGGCCCGCGGGCCTGCGCGGCATCCACCTGAACCTGCCCATCCTGTTCGCCCCGCCGCCGCTAGACGGCCCCCCGACGCCCGCCGAGCAGGCCGCGCTCGCGCAGCTGACCGAGTACGGCACCCACGAGTCGTCGTACGCGACGCTGCAGGCCACCCGCGCGCAGACGCTCGGCTACACGCTCGCGGACTCGCCGAGCGGCCAAGCCGCCTGGATCTACGAGAAGCTCGGCGAGTGGTCCGACACCGACCACCACCCCTCTCGGGGCCTTGGTGCGGACCGGGTGTTGAACAACATCTCGCTGTACTGGCTGACCAACACCGGCGCCTCCTCGGCCCGGCTGTACGCCGAGAGCTTCGGCGACGACTTCGTCACCATCGCCCTCGACCTGCCGGTCGCGGTCAGCATCTTCCCCAAGGAGATCTACAGAGCACCGCGCGTGTGGGCCGAACGGACGTACTCCGACCTCGTTTACTTCAACGACGACATCAGCGCCGGTGGCCACTTCGCCGCGTTCGAGCAACCGAAACTGTTCGTCTCCGAGGTCCGCGCCGGGTTCCGGGATCTGCGCTGAACCACCCGTCTCGATCGCGCCGCCCTCGAGGCATGCGTCGGCGGCGTAGCCACCACTGCTCGGCCTGACCACCCTGCGCCATCCGAAGCCGCCCACCGCGGCCGGAGGCCGAAAGAAGGAAGTGCGCATGAATGACGTTCGCGCCGCGATCGGCCCGGTCGGTCTGTGGAGCATGGAGCTGCGCAGCCCCCGCCCCGAGACGCTGGACACGGTCTCTGCGCTCGACGAGCTCGGCTACCGGGCCCTGTGGGTCCCGGGCCTGGACGGTCGAGGTGTACTCGACGACGTCGACCACCTCCTCGGCGCCGCACCCCGGGCGCACGTCGCCCTCGGCGTCGTCTCCATCTGGAGCCAGACCGCTGCGACCCTCACCCGGAGAGTCGCCGACCTCGACGCCCGACACGGGCCCCGAACCCTCGTCGGCCTGGGAATCAGCAATGCACACGCGGCCGCGAACGCCGGCCGCGACTACGGACGACCGACCGCCTCGATGAGCGATTACCTCGATGAGCTCGACGCGGCCACAGCCGACGGCACCGCCCCGATCCCTCACGAGCGGCGGCTCCTCGCCGCTCTTGGGCCCCGGATGGTCGACCTCGCCGCGGACCGCACCTCCGGTTGGCATCCCTTCCTGGTGCCGCCCGCCTACTGCGCGCTGGAACGCGACCGGGTCGGCGCCACCTCCCTGATCGCGCCCCACCAAGCGGTCGTGCTCGACACCAACCCCAGCCGCGCCCGCGCCGCCGCGCGCGCCGGCGTCGGCATGTTCCTCGGCTTCCCCTCCTACCGGTCCAACCTCTCCCGTATGGGGTTCACCGACGCCGACCTCGACGGCGGCGGCAGCGACCGGCTGATCGACGCCCTCGTCGCCCACGGCAGCCTCGAGGACGTCGAACGACGGGTCCGGGAGCACCTCGACGCCGGCGCCGACCACGTCGCACTTCACGTGCTCTCCACCGACCCCGGCATCACCGGCGGCCCGGGAGGACTGGCCCCGGTCCGGGAGTGGACCGAACTTGCCCAGCTCCTCACGTCGGAATCGGCGGCCTGAGCGACCCTTCGCCGATGGCCCGTGACGCGCGGGTGCCGACCCGCGACGCTACGGGTCGAGAGCTCAGCCGCCAGCCCCGTCGGCGCCGTGGCCGGCTTGGCCCTCGGCCCACGTCGCCACATGCGCCGTTAGCTGGGTGCGCGAGGTGATCCCCAACTTGGGGAAGACGTGGTACAGGTGCGAGGCGACCGTGCGCGTCGAGCAGAACAACCGCTCTCCGATCTCCCGGTTGGACAGGCCCTGCGCGGCCAGCCGAGCAATCTGCAGCTCTTGGGGCGACAGCAGGCTCACCGCCGGCGCGGCCACCTCCTGAGGGCTTCCGCCGGCGGCGCGCAGCTCGGTCGATGCCCGGTCCGCCCAATGCTTGGCACCGATGAGCGTCAACGACTGCTGCGCCGCGCGCAACGGCCCTCGCGAGTCCACGAGCCGACGCTGCCGCCGCAGCCACACGCCGTAAGCCAGGTTGACCCGGGCCCGGACCCACGGCCAACGGGTCAGATCCTCCTCGAACGCGGCCCGGAACAGCTCCTCGGCGGCCGCGGGCTCGGCCAGAACCGGTCGCGCATAGAGCAGGTGCGCGTGCAGCAACGGCGACGGCGTGACGGTCGCGAGCTGCTCCATCCTCGCGAGGACCTCCCGCGCCTCAGGCACCCGCTGGACGCCCACCGCGGCCTCGGCGAAGAACATCAGGCCGTGGATCGACTCCCGCTCGTGGTGGTAGGGCGAGGCCGGGTCGAACAACTTGCACAGCTCCTCGAACGCCTGCTCGTGGCGCCCGCTGCCGGCGTGCGCGAACCCGCGGGCCAAGGCCACGCACGCGAGCTGGTCGGCCAGGCCCCGCGCGTGGGCGTACGCCTCAGCCTCCGCGGTCAGCTCCAGCCCTGGCCGGGGGACCCCTTTGAGGCCGGCGAGCATGGATGCGACGTTCTCCGAGCCGGTCGCCCAGATCGGCTGTCCCGTCTCCCGAGCCAGCCGGCGTGCCTCGACCGCGCCCTCTTCGGCCTGGACCCACTCCCCGAGCGTGACGCGGGCGTTGGCCTGGATGGACAACACCTGGGCGAGCACGCCCAGCCGGCCCTGGGCGCGCATCGTGGCCGCTGCCCGATCCAGCAGGTCGACGCACCGGGCGCTGTCGCCGATCGCCCAGGCGGCCTGTCCCAGCGCCCGCCAGCCATCGGCGTCGTCCCCGGCGAGCGCCGGCAAGTCGGCCAGGACACGGTCGACGTCACGACCGCTCGAGATCGGGTCCGCGACCGCGAACGCGAGCGCGACCCGCGGGTCGGAGTCGCGGCCCAAGGCGCGCAGCACCTCAACGACGGCCTCGCGGGCTGTGAGGCCGGCGCCGCTCCACCAGCAGCGCACCGCGGCTCCGTAGAGCAGGTTCAACGCCAGATTCGGGTCACCGCCGGTGAGGATCGTGTCGCGGCCGCGCACAGTTCCCGGACCCGTGCGATGTCGCCTGGGTCGCCGTCGTCGAAGATCTCGGTCAGCCACGCCAACCGGGCGCGGTCGAGCTCGCTCAGCGGAGCCGCCGACGCTTCACCGACCAGCTGCCGGACCAGGTCGCTACGGCCCAACCCGAACGCATGCTCAGCGGCCACCAGCATCCGGCGCCCGCGCGTCTGCGGGTCCGGTGACAGCCGCGCGGCGCGCTCCAAGCTGGCGACGGCGTCAAGAACTGCGCCCCGATCCAGGGATGTGTCCGCCTGTCGAACCAATGATGCGGCGACCGCCTCATCGGGGGCGCTGCTGGCGGCGGCGAGGAACCGGACCTGCCGGTCGGGTTGCGCGTCCAGGACGCGCGCTAGGGAGCGGCTGGCGCGCTGCTGGCGGCCAGGTGACTCAGCGGCGACGATTGCCGAGCGGACCAGCGGATGCCGGAACCGCAGATGGGCCGCGTCGTAGAAGATCAAGCCCGCGGCCACGGCCGCGTCGGCGGCATCCGCGGTCACGTGCTGGCCCGTGAGATCGGTGGTGGCGGCGAGGATCTCGTCGAGGTCTTCTGAGTCGGTCAGCGCGGCGACCAGCAACAGATCCCGCGTCGTGGCCGGAAGCTCCTGCGCGCGGCCCGCGAACGAGCGCTGCAGCCGTTCGCTGGTGCGCACCAGCATCCCGGCGCCGGTCGTCGCGTCGGCTAGGGCCGGGCCCCCGGACCGCCAGGAGCGCGCCAGCTCGACGAGGGCCAGTGGGTTGCCCCGGGCCAGGTCGAGGATCCGCACTTGGTCGGCTTCGCTGAGCGGTTCGCCGACTGATGCGAGGATGCGCCGGGCGGCCCTCTCCTCGACCGGTTGCACCCGATGCACCCGAGCCGGCACCTCGGCGAAATGGTGCGGCTGGCCGGTACGGATCGTGGCCACCACCGTCACCGGGTCATCGCTGAGTCGGCGGGCAACGAACGCCAGGACCGTCTGGGAGGCCTCATCGAGCCACTGCATGTCGTCGACGAGAACCACGACCGGCCGGTTCGCGGCCTCCTCCGTCAACAGGGTCAGCGTCGCCAGGCCCGTCAGGAAGAGCGAGGGCGCGGGCCCGTCGCCACGGCCAAGAGCCGTGTGCAACGCGGCTCGCTGCGCCGCCGGCAACACCTCGTCCGTGGCCATGATCGGGCCCAGGAGCCGGTGCAGACCCGCGAACGGGAACTGGGACTCGGCCTGGATGCCGCGCACGCTCAGTACGCGGAACCCGGCGTCCTCGGCGATCACTTGGGCGGCGTCCAAAAGCACCGACTTGCCGACCCCAGCTTCCCCGGACAGCTCTAGGCATGGCGCGGTCCTCGACTCAGCGGCGAGCACCTCACGAAGAAGCTGGATCTCGAACTCTCGCCCGATCAGCTCGGAGTTCACGGGCGAGGACGGCACCCGTCCATGATGCGTCTCTTCACCTCAACCTGCTAACGCCACCCCCTCAAGACCGGCCACCGGGAGATTCGGGGCGATCGCGGGCATCGCGACGCTGGTCCCCATCGCTTCCACCGCCACGGGACACGACTCCCGCACCGCCAGCACGCCGAAGAGTCCGAACTCCATGTGCCCGGCGGGCCCTAAGGGTGAGCACACGGGTGTGCCGGAGGCTGTGGGTGGGCGCGCCATCGCTCTGGGCCACGGGATGTCCAGCAGAGTCAAGCCCTCATCAGCGGGCGAAGGGGCTGACGAGAATTACTCCAACCTCGATTCAAGGCGCCCCCTCAGATCCGTCGGCCGGCAAGACGCCCACCCGACCCGGAGGTGAAGGCGGCGGCCACCTAGGGACCCCACAGGTGGCCGGCCGGTCAACAGCGGGCAGCTCACAGAGCCAACTCACTCAGATGCTCGTGCGCGTCGCGTGCTCCAGAAGTTGCCCGGCCGTCGGCGCCTCGGACCGCCACCTTGATGGCTGCGTTCACGGCCGAGTCCTTGATGGCCAGATCGGGAGCCTCGGCCGACTGGCGATCAGCGACGATGCCGTAGACACACTCCACTGCGAAGCCGTACACCGCGCCCATCTTGAAGAGCGTGCCGGCCTCCATCTCAACAGTTGAGCATGCGAAGTCGCCGGTACTCCCCGATGACGTCGACATGCCGTCGAAGCAGATCAGGATTCGCGAGGTGGCCACCCGCTCCTGACCTTCGAAGAAGGTGTCGACCGATGCGATTGTGCCGACATGGTGGGCGACCCCCATCTCGTCTGTAGCGTCGGCCGACCGCCGCGATTGACCGGGGCGAGCCGTCAGAGTCCGAGATCGCGGCTTGTGGTGGTCGCGAGTGAGTCGGCGGGTCGGATGTAGTGGCTGAACAGCGTGGTCAGGTCCCAATGTCGGGTCTGCGCGGCGATCCGGTGGCTCGGGGCACCATTGACGGCGGCGGTGGTGGCGTGTCCGGCGCGCAGCGAGTGGCCGCTGACGCCGAGGTCACCGAGTCCGGCCGCGGTGGCGCGGTTGCGGACCAGGTCGCTGACGGTGCGCTGCCCGATGCCGTCGCGGGTGATCGGGCGGGTCGCCGGGACGCGGGTGAACAACGGCCCTGGCCCGGCGGGGCGGATGTCGAGTCAGGCGCGGAGGGCGCGGATGGGATCGGTGGCGGCGTGGATTCCGGCGGCGACGCCGACCATCTGGCCCTGCCCCTCCTGGTCGGTCTTGGAGCGACGGATGGTGATGAGCAGGCTGTGCGAGTCGACGCCGACGTCGGCGAGATGGAGCGCGGCGATCTCACTGGGGCGCAGTGCGGCGGCGAAGCCGAGCAGGAGGACGGCGCGGTCGCGAACGCCGATGCGGGACGCGGGGTCGATGCTCGCCACGATCTGGGCGAGCTCGGCGACGGCCAGCGGATGTGCCTGGCGGCGAGGCGCGGTGCCCAGGATGCGGCGCAGCCCGCGGCGTACACGTCGCACGACGGCGGCTGCGGTCAGGTCGCCGAAGCCCTCCGGGTGGTGGCGGTGGGCGATCGCGGCGCAGTCGTCGTCGAGGGTGCCGTTGCAGAGCCCGGCCTCGGCGCGCTCGGAGGTAGGCGGCCACGGCATCCTGGGCGGCCGACAGCGGAACCAGGCCGTGCCGGCGGCACCAGGTCTCCCAGCTCCGCCAAACGGAGGCGTAGGTGGTGCGGGTGGACTCAGCGACCTCGGCGTCGATGGCGACGGCGATCCACTGCAGGTCGTCAGACGTCAACCCGCTGAGACCGCCCTTCGTTCGAGGGACAGCCGTGATAGCGGCGGAACGTCACAAACCGAGCCCGAGAACTCAAAGTGAGCCCAAAGTGAGCCTCAAGGCCCGTTCTCGGGACTCCCGCCCGAGGGCCCAGTTCACATCACCGCAGGTCAGAGCCGGTTTTCGTGAGCAATGCGACGCATTCCACATGATGCGTCATCGGGAAGAGGTCGAACGCACGCAGCGTCCGCAACACGTAGCCACGCTCGGCGAAGTACGCCAGGTCGCGAGCCAGGGCCGCCGGGTCGCAGGCGACATACGCGACCGCCCGCGGGGCCCTGTCCACGACCTGCTCCACCACCGGCCGGCGGGCACCCTCGCGGGGCGGGTCGAGGACCACCAGGTCGAAGGGCTCGTCGTACGACGAGGCCAGCACGCGGTCGACCGAGCCGCTCGCGACCACGACGTGCCGGAACTCCGCGAGGTTGGTGCGGGCGTGGCCGCAGGCCGTGCGGCTGCCCTCGACCGTCACGACCCGGCCGCGCTCCCCCACCCGCTCGGCGAGGAAGGCGGCGAAGAGGCCGACGCCGCTGTAGAGGTCGAGGACCTTCTCGCCCGGCTGCGGCTGCAGCAGCTCGAGCACGGTCTCGACCAGGGTCGCCGGCGCGCCGGGGTGCACCTGCCAGAACCCGTCGGCCGAGACCACGAACTCGCGGCCGAGGACCGTCTCGTGCACGAGCTCCGGCGACGGCTCCCGCGCGTCGGTCCGGGCGATCAGGCAGTCGTCGACCGGGATCACCTCGTTGGAACGGTGCACCCTCATGCCGCGACGGCCGTCGTCGGTCCGGGCGTACTGCACGCGGGTGCGCCAACGCAGCCCGTCCTCGTCACCCGCGACCGGCTCGACGACCACGGGGACGTCGAGCTTCGCGAGGCGGGCGAGCTGCTCGCGCACCACCGCGGCCTTGAGCTCGCGCTGGTGCGGCAGCGCGACGTGCTGGAAGTCGCACCCGCCGCACAGCCCGGGGCCGGCGTAGGGACAGGGAGCGGAGACCCGGTCCGGCGAGGCCTCGAGGACCTCCACCGCGTCACCGCGCCAGAACCGGTCGCCGTCGTTGCCCTCGGTGATCTGCACGACCACGCGCTCGCCGGGGATCGCGTGCCGCGTGAACACCACCCGGGCCTCGGGCTCGGGCAGCCGGACGATGCAGTGGCCACCGTGGGCGACCGGGCCGACCTCGGCCTCGAATCGCTGCCCGACCCGGGAGGCGCCCTTGGCCTTGCGCTGGCGTGGGCTGCGGCTCATCGGTTGATCTGTCCGCGCCGGCTGCGGTCCCCGACCTGGCCACGGCGCAGGTCACCGGGGCGGACGCGGGCGAGCTCGCGCTCCTCCCGCTCCCGGGCGATCTGGGAGGAGCGGAGCTGGTAGGGCACCGAGATGACCATGACACCGGGCGCGAACAGCAGCCGGCCCTTGAGCCGCAGCGCGGTCTGGTTGTGCAGCAACTGCTCCCACCAGCGGCCCACGACGTACTCCGGGATGTAGACAGCGACCACACCGCGAGGGTTGGCCTTCTTGATCTCCATCGCATAGTCGACGATCGGCTTGACCAGCTCGCGGTACGGCGAGTGGAGGACCTTGAGCGGGACCCCGAGGTTGCGCTCGTCCCACTCCTCCAGCAGCTTGTTGGTGGCCGCCGGGTCGGCGGCGACGTACACGCCCTCGAGGACGTTGGGACGCGTCGCCTTGGCGAACGCCAGCGCCCGCAGGGTGGGCTTGTGCAGCTTGCCGACCAGGACCATGGCGTGCACCCGCGTGGGCATCACCTTGTCCTCCTCGTCGGCCGCGAGCTCGGCGTTGACGTTGTCGTAGTGGCGGCGGATGCCGCGCATGATGACGAAGAAGACGATCATCGCGAGGATCGTGATCCAGGCGCCCGCGAGGAACTTGGTGATCAGCACGATCACCAGGACGACGGCGGTGAAGCTGAGGCCGACGGCGTTGATCGTCCGCGAGCGGTACATGTGCCGGCGCGCCGCCGGGTCCTTCTCGGTCTTCAGGTGTCGTGTCCAGTGCCGGATCATGCCGAGCTGGCTGAGGTTGAACGACACGAACACGCCCACGATGTAGAGCTGGATCAGCCGCGTCGTCTCGGCGTCGAAGGCCTGGATCAGCACGATCGCCATGACGGCGAGGAAGACGATCCCGTTGCTGTAGGCGAGCCGGTCGCCGCGGGAGCCGAGCGCCCGCGGCGCGTAGCCGTCCTGGGCCAGGATCGAGCCGAGCACCGGGAAGCCGTTGAACGCGGTGTTGGCGGCGAGGACCAGGATGATCCCGGTCACGGTCACGACCAGGTAGAAGCCCGGCGAGAAGTCGATGAACACCGCCCGGGCGATCTGGGCGATGACCGCGTGCTGGTCGTAGCCGGGCGGGAGCGGCTCGCCGTTGAGCGTCAGCCGGTCGAGGTCGCTCGGGTCGACGTACTTCAGCCCCATCTGCTTGGCCAGCACGATGACGCTGATCATCATCGTGATCGCGATCATGCCGAGCAGGAGCAGCGTGGTGGCGGCGTTCTTGCTCTTGGGCTTGCGGAACGCCGGCACGCCGTTGGAGATCGCCTCGACACCGGTCAGCGCGGCACAGCCCGACGAGAAGGCCCGCGCGAGCAGGAAGAGCAGCGCGAACGTCGTGAGGGAGCCGCCGTACCCGGGTGCCGGTTCGATGGTGAGGTCCGCGCTCTCGACCTGCGGCAGGTTGCCGGCGGCCAGCTCGAACATGCCGAAGGCGCACATCCCGAGGATGGCGATCATGAAGGCGTAGGTCGGGAACGCGAAGAACGTGCCGGACTCGCGGATGCCGCGCAGGTTGATGGACATCAGGACCAGCACCATGATCGAGGCGAACGTCGCCTCGTGCCCGCTCAGGGCGCTGATCGCGGAGGCGGCGTACTGCGCGCCCGACGAGATCGACACCGCCACGGTGAGTACGTAGTCGACCAGGAGCGCGCTCGCCACCGTGGTGCCGGCGGTTGCACCGAGGTTGACGGTGGCGACCTCGTAGTCACCACCGCCGCTGGGATAGGCGTGCACCGTCTGCCGGTAGGACATCACCACGGCCGCCATCACCAGCGCGACCGCGATGCCGATCTTCCAGGACCAGACGTACGCCGACGCGCCGGCCAGGGACAGCATGATGAAGACCTCGTCCGGCGCGTAGGCCACCGACGACAGCGCGTCGCTGGCGAACACCGGGAGCGCGATGCGCTTGGGCAGGAGCGTCTCCCCCAGCTGGGAGCTGCGCAGCTTGCGCCCCAGCAGGATCCGCTTGGAAACGTCGCCGACACCCACGAGCGGAAAGGCTAGACCTATTGATGGGCAGAGCGTGCGTTGCCACCCGCGGGTCACCCGAGCCGACGTGTAGCGTCTGCCCCGTGCACGTCGTGATCATGGGTTGTGGCCGGGTCGGCTCGACACTGGCCCGCAGTCTCGAGGACCGCAACCACACCGTCTCCGTCATCGACAGCGAGCCCGACGCCTTCCGGCGGCTCGGGCCCGGGTTCAACGGGGACAAGGTGACCGGGTACGGCTTCGACCAGGAAGTCCTGGAGAAGGCGGGCATCCGCCGCGCGGACGCGTTCGCGGCCGTCTCCAGCGGCGACAACTCGAACATCATCGCCGCCCGGGTGGCGCGCGAGACGTTCGGGATCCAGCAGGTCGTGGCCCGCATCTACGACCCCGGCCGCGCCGAGGTCTACCAGCGTCTCGGCATCACCACCGTCGCGACGGTGAAGTGGACCGCCGACCAGGTGCTGCGCCGGCTGCTGCCGGCGGGCGCCGAGCCCGACTTCCGCGACCCCTCCGGCACCATCCGGCTCGACCAGGTCCCGGTCACCGAGGCCTGGATCGGCCACCGCACGATCGACTTCCAGTCCCAGTCCCAGAGCCGCATCGCGTGGATCGACCGGCTCGGCGAGGGCATGCTGCCCACCAAGGACAGCGTCATCCAGGAGGGTGACCTGCTGCACCTGGTGATGCGCGAGGAGAACGCAGCCCACGCCTACTCGATCATCGACCGCGGCCCCGAGGAGTCCTGAGACCATGCGCGTCGCCATCGCCGGAGCCGGTGCCGTCGGCCGTTCCATCGCCCGCGAGCTGATCACCAACGGCCACGAGGTCCTCCTCATCGACAAGGCCCCCGCCTCGATCAAGCCCGAGCGGGTCCCCGACGCCGAGTGGCTGCTCGCCGACTCGTGCGAGATGTCCTCCCTGGAGGAGGCCCGGCTCGACCGGTGCGACGTCGTCATCGCCGCGACCGGCGACGACAAGGCCAACCTGGTCACCTCGCTGCTCGCCAAGACCGAGTTCGGCGTGCCCCGCACGGTCGCCCGGGTCAACCACCCCAACAACGAGTGGCTGTTCACCGAGGCCTGGGGCGTCGACGTCAACGTGTCGACGCCGCGGATCATGTCGGCACTCGTCGAGGAGGCGGTGACCGTCGGCGACCTGGTGCGGCTGTTCACGTTCCGCCAGGGGAACGCCAACCTGGTGGAGATGACGCTGCCCGCGGAGTCGCCGTACGTCGGCAAGCCGATGGGGCTGATCCCGTTCCCGGAGAACTGCGCGCTGGTCACGATCCTGCGCGACGGCCAGGTCTACGTGCCCGACCCCGAGCAGCCGGTCGAGGCCCACGACGAGCTGCTGTTCGTCGCCTCGGCCGACGTCGAGGACCAGCTCGAGCGGCTGCTCGCCCCCGGTGGCCACGGCGGCTACGGGGGCTGACGTCAGGCGGTGACGGGGGTCCGGTTGCGCGAGAGCAGCCAGACCATGCCGCCCAGCGCCGCGAGCTGCAACGGCCAGCCCAGGGCGATCTTCAGGACGCCGAGCGCGGCGACCGCCGTGTCCGGGTCGATCGCCCCGGAGTGTCCCCCGATCCACAGCGGCGCCTGGACGACCACGCGCAGCAGGCACGGGAGCACCAGCAGCCAGGTCAGCCGCGTGCACAGCCGGACGACCTGCTTGTCCCGGTGCCACGCCGTGGGGTCACCGGTGACGCTGCCGACCATGAAGCCGACCACCGGCCAGCGGATCAGGCAGGTGAACGAGAGCAGCACCGTGTAGACGGTGTTGTAGATGATGCCCGGCAGGAAGTACGCCAGCGCCTGGTCGTTGGCGTCGCCGCCGTTGCGAGCGGAGAGCGTCACGAAGAACCAGCCGATGCCGATCCCGACCAGCGCGTTCACGACGAACTGCACCGTCGAGCGCTGCACGAGGCGTACGACGAGCAGTGCCACCGCGGCGGCGACGCTGACGACCAGCGCCAGCCGCAGCTCCTTGGTCGTGAGATAGAAGAGCGTGAACAGCAGCGTCGGCACCGCCGCCTCGACCATCCCGCGGCGGCCGCCGAGCGCCTTGCTCAGCTGGGCCCGGACCACCGCCTCGACGGTGTCGACGGACGTTGCTCGCGCGTGGGGGTGGCTCTCGGGGTCGGTCATCGGCCCGCTCACGGCATGAGCTCGTAGCGGGGGTTGTACATGATGCGCTGCCCGTCGTGCTGGCCGATCCGGCCCTGGATCTCCATCGACCGACCGGGCGAGATGCCGGAGATCCGGCGCCGCCCGAGCCACACCACGGTGATCACCCCGGACCCGTCGAACAGCTCCGCCTCGAGCGCCGGGACCCCGCCGCGCGGGCGCAGGGTCACGGTGCGCAGCGTGCCGCGCAGCCGCACCCGCTCCCGATCCGGCGCATCGGCGATCTGCAGCACGCCCGTGTGCGCGAACGTGCGCCGCAGGTCGCGCGCGTGCTGGTCCTCGGTGTTCGCCCACTTGCTGATGGTCTTGCGCAAGCGGCTCTTCTCGGGCATGACGCGGACCTCTCCGGGCTCAGCTGGTCGGGGGGTCGACCCGGCGCGCGCCCTCGGGCAGCACGACCGGCAGCACATCCCCGACGGGCATGGCGCCCTGGCCACGGCGGACGGCGACCCGGGTGATGGTCTCCTCCCACTCCTCCGCGCCCTCCATCTCCATGGCCGGACGGCCCAGGAGGGTGGCCCGCAGCATCCAGCGCGGGCCGTTGATGCCGATGATGCGCGACGGCTGGGTCGCGGTGGTGCCGTCCTCGAGGCGGACGGTCATCCGGCAGACCAGCTCGGTGCCGAAGCGGCCCTCGCGCTCGCTGGCGGTCCCGCCGTGCTGGGCCATGTCGGCGGCGATCTGCGGACGGACCGTCTCCCACAGGTCGCCGTTGCGGGGCGCGGCGAACGCGCGCAGCTCGACGGCGCCGTCCTCGCCGGCCAGCAGCACCGACTGCACCTCGCCGGTGGCCTCGTCGACCTGCAGCCGCAGCTCGCGGCCCTCCTCGGGCTCGATGAGCAGCGAACCGAGGTCGAGCCGCTCCACGCCGTCGTCCGGGAGCTCGTCCACGTCGTACGGGCCGGCCACGGCGGCGGCCGGGTCGACCTGCGCGTCGTCGAGCAGCGCCTCGTCGGCGACGTCGGTCTCGGTGGACTTACGACGGAACTTCACTCTCACTCCTCGGTCCGGGGCGCGGTCAGGACCGACCGAAGCCTCCGGTAGAACCGTAACCCCCCGCACCCCGCGCCGACTCGGGGAGTTCCCCGACCTCGACGAACCGGGCGCGCTCGACGCGCTGGACCACCAGCTGGGCGATCCGGTCACCGCGGCGCAGCTCGATCGGCGCGTGCGGGTCGTGGTTGATCAGCATCACCTTGATCTCGCCGCGGTAGCCCGCGTCCACGGTCCCCGGGGTGTTCACGATCGAGAGGCCGTGCCGGGCGGCCAGCCCCGAGCGCGGATGCACCAGCGCGACGTACCCGACCGGCAGGGCCATGGCGACACCCGTCGGCACCATCGCCCGCTCCCCCGGCGCCAGCGTCACGTCGACGGTCGTCAGCAGGTCGGCTCCCGCGTCGCCGGGATGGGCGTACGACGGCAGCGGCAGGTCGCCGTCGAGGCGGACCACCTCGATCGCGAGATCGGCGGCGGTCGCCTGGGCAGGGTCGTCGTGGGGCTCAACACCGGGGGTCACGGCGGGTGACCCTACTCCGGCGTGAAAGTGTTCTCCCCGTGGAGTACGACGAGCGGCTGGGCGTGCCGCTGCGCTGGTGGGTGCAGGGCACGATGCTGGTCGCCAGCCTGTGGCTGGCCGTGGTCGTGGCACTGCCCGCGGTCGTCGCGTGGGCCGTCTCCGCGGCGGCCCTGGCCCTGATGGCGCTGGTGCTGCTCTCCTACGGCTCGGCACGGCTCAGCGTGCGGGAGGGTGTCTTCCGGGCCGGACGCGCCCGGATCGAGGCCGTCCACCTCGGGACGGCCACTGCGCTGGACCCCGAGGAGACCCGGCGCACCGCCGGTCGCGAGGCCGACGCCCGTGCCTACCTGCTGCTGCGGCCCTACCTCAAGCGCGCGGTGCGGGTGCAGATCGCCGACCCGCGCGACCCCACGCCGTACTGGCTGGTCAGCACCCGGCACCCCGAGGAGCTGGTCCGGGCGCTGCACGCCCTCGCCGCGGCCGAATGACCCGCCCCGCCGCTGGGTAAGGTCCTTCCATGGCATCTGGTTCGAAGGTCTGGTCGGTCTTCTCCCTGGCCGCCGCGCTCGGCGCGGCCGCGGTGGCGAAGAAGACGCTGAACACCTCCTGGAAGGCGGCCACGGGCAAGAACCCGCCGGCCAACCCCGCCGATCCCGACGTGGACGTCTGGGAGGCGGTCCTGTGGGCCGCCGTCAGCGGCACGGCGATCGGGATCGCCCGCATGCTCGCCACCCGCAAGGCGGCCCACTACTACGCGCGGTCGACCGGTCACCTGCCGCCCGACCTGCAGAAGGACGACCAGGACGCCGACAAGGCGCCGACGCCGACGACCTGAGGTCCACCCGGCGCCCAGGAACGCCAGAAGGCCGCAACCCCGCTCGGGTTGCGGCCTTCTTCTTCGTTCAGGTCAGCGTGCCTTCGCCTCGCTCAGGCACAGTCCTTGCAGATCATCTTCTTGCTGTCGGCGAGCTGCGAGCGGTGGTGCACGAGGAAGCAGCTCATGCAGGTGAACTCGTCATCCTGCTTGGGCTTCACCTCGACCGCGAGCTCCTCGTGCGACAGGTCGGCCCCGGGCAGCTCGAACGACTCCGCGGCTTCCGCCTCGTCCTCGTCGACCTTGCCGGAGTTCTTGTCGTGACGCCGCGCCTTGAGCTCTTCGATGCTCTCCTCGGACTGTTCGTCCTCGTTCTTGCGCGGTGCGTCGTAGTCGGTCGCCATGCGTACTCCACTCCCCAGGCCAGCCACCCCACGCGGCTGGCCCAACACGTTGTCTCTTCCCCGCCGTCGGCGCCAGATTGTGCACCATCACGGGTGACCGTTGCACACCCGTCCCACGACGTGTCGCCTGAACAGTCGGTGACGGGCCGCTATTCCCCGAATTTCGGGACCTTCAGCCGACAAAACCCGCTTCCTGGACCGCTGCCCGGAACTCGTCGAACCCGTGTGAGGGGGCGCACACCATCAGGTGCCGTCCCCCCGCTCCCCGGGTCACCTCCGTGGTGGCCCCGGCGACCCGCGCGACCAGTCCCCCGGCGGCGTGGTCCCAGAGATTGACGCCCTCCTCGACGTAGGCGTCGATGCTCCCCTCCGCGACGTGGCACAGGTCGAGCGCGCAGGATCCCAGGCGGCGGATGTCGCGCACCCGGGGCAGCAGGTCGACCATCGCCCGGGCCTGGATGCCGCGCAGCTCGGCGTCGTAGTGGAACCCGGTGGCCACCAGCCGCTGCGACAGCGGCGCCGGGGCGCGTACGCCGATCGGCCGGCCGTCGCGGGTGGCCGTGCCGTTGCCGTCGGCGTCGAGGTGGGCGACGTACTCGGTGCCGGTCGCGGCGTTGAGCACCACCCCCGCGACGACCTCGCCGTCGCGCTCGGCGGCGATGGAGACGGCGTACTGCGGCAGGCCGTAGAGGAAGTTGACGGTGCCGTCGATGGGGTCGATGACCCAGCGGACCCCGGAGGTGCCGGGCTCCTCGGACTCCTCCTCGCCGAAGAAGCCGTCGTCGGGGCGTGCCTCGCGCAGGAGCTTGCGCAGCAGCGCCTCGCAGGCCCGGTCGGCCTCGGTGACGATGTCGACCTCGCTGGACTTGGTCGCGGCCACGGTCACGCCGCGGGCGGCCCGGTCACGGACCAGCTCGGCTCCTGCGCGGGCCGCCTGGAGGGCGAGCGCGGCGAGCTCCTCGCCGCCCGTCACCGGTCGGACCCGCACAGTGCGGGACGCTCGCCGCGGGGGTTCGGGCAGCAGCCGACGGGGCAGCGGTCCCACAGGGCGTCCAGGCTGCCGACGGCGGCACGCGCACGCTCCTCGCCGCGCTCCACGGCGGCCCGCTCGAGCAGCAGGTCCCGCACGGCCGAGACGAAGCGGGGGTCGACCCCGGCGGTCGCCGCGCGCCGGGCCGGCAGGCCGATCTCCTCGGCGGTCGCCATCGCCTCGGTGTCGAGGTCGTAGATGACCTCCATGTGGTCGGAGACGAACCCGACCGGCACCATCACGACCCCGGGGGCGCCCTTGTCCTTCAGGGACCGCAGGTGGTCGTTGACGTCCGGCTCCAGCCACGGGATGTGCGGGGCCCCGGAGCGTGAGCAGAAGACCAGCTCGTGGGCGTGACGGCGCCCGGTCTCCTCGCGGACCCGGTCCACGACCTCCTGGGCCACGCTGCGGTGCTGGGTGACGTAGGCCCCGCCCTCGGGGCCGCTGGTGTCGTTCATCGCCGTCGGGATCGAGTGGGTGACGAAGGCCAGGTGTGCGCCCTCGCGGGCGGAGTCCGGCAGCTCGGCGAGCGCCGCGAGGGTCGCGTCGACGACCGCCTCGACGAAGCCCGGGTGGTTGAAGTAGTGGCGCAGCTTGTCCAGGCGCGGGACGTCCTCGCGCTGCTCGCCCTGGGCGGCGACGGCGTCGGCGAGGTTCTCGCGGTACTGCCGGCAGGAGGAGTACGACGAATAGGCGCTGGTCATGAAGCAGGCCGCCCGGGTCACCCCGTCGGCGGCCATCTTGGCGACCGTGTCGGTGAGGTAGGGGTCCCAGTTGCGGTTGCCCCAGTAGACCGGCAGGTCGATCCCGGCGCCCGCGAGGTCCTCGCGCAGCGCGGCCAGGAACTCGCGGTTCTGGTCGTTGATCGGCGAGCGGCCGCCGAAGAGGAAGTAGTGCTCGCCCACCTCCTCGAGGCGCTCGCGTGGGATGCCGCGGCCACGGGTCACGTTCTCGAGGAAGGGCACCACGTCCTCGGGCTTCTCGGGACCCCCGAACGACACCAGCAGGAGGGCGTCGTACGGGCTCGTGTCTGGCTTCGGGCTGCTCGGCATGCGCCCATCGTAGGGAGCGCTGCGAATCCGATTGGTCGACCGTGCCCCCGCGGACCTACTCTCACCGCGATGGTGACGTCCTACCGCCGGGTGCTGTCCGAGCCCGGCACGCTGCGGTTCAGCGCGACCGGCCTGGTCGCGCGCCTGCCGATCTCGATGGTCGGCCTGGGCATCGTGCTGCTCGTCTCCGCCGCCACGGGCTCGTACGCCGTCGCCGGCACGGTCTCCGCGGCGTTCATGGTCGCCAACGCCGGGCTCGCGATCCTGCAGGGCCGGCTGCTGGACACGCTGGGGCAGGCACGGGTGCTCGCGACGGCCGCCGTGATCTTCGCCGCGGCCATGGTCGTGCTGGTCTGGTCGGTCCAGGCGGACTGGCCGGTGGGGGCGTCGTACGCCGCCGCGGCGGTGGCCGGCGGGGCCCTCCCCCAGATCGGCTCCAGCGTGCGCGCCCGCTGGTCGCACGCGCTGGACTCGTCCGCCGACGTCCAGACGGCCTTCGCGCTCGAGGCGGTCGCGGACGAGGTGGTCTTCATGCTCGGCCCGATCCTGGTGACGGTGCTGGCCACCGCCTGGGACCCCGTGGCCGGCCTGGTCGTGGCCGTGGTCGCCTGCGTCGGCGGGACCCTGGTCCTGTGCGCGCAGCGCGCCACCGAGCCCCCGGCGCACCCCCACGACCGCTCCGTCGGCCGCCGGCCACCGATGCCGTGGGCCACCGTCGTCCCGCTGGCGATCGTCTCGGCCGCCCTGGGCACGCTCTTCGGTGCTGCCGAGGTGACCACGGTCGCGTTCGCGACCGAGGAGGGGCACCAGGGGTGGTCCGGGCCGCTGCTGGCGCTGTGGGCGCTGGGGAGCCTGCTCGCCGGGCTCGCCACCGGCGCCGTCCGCTGGCGTCGCGGCCCGGCGATCCGGGTGCGCTGGGGCGCGCTCGGCATGGCCTGTGCGATGGCGCCGCTGGCCCTGGTGGGGTCGATCCCGGTGATGGCCGCGGTCCTGCTCGTCGGCGGCTTCGCGATCGCCCCGACCCTGATCGCCACCCTGTCGCTGACCGAGGAGAGCGTCCCCGCGGGCCGGCGCACCGAGGGCATGGCGATCATGCAGACCGGCCTCGTCGCCGGCGTCGCCCCCGGCGCCAGCCTCGCCGGTGTCGTCATCGACGCCCACGGCTCCTCGCCTGCCTACCTCGTGTGCTTCGCGGCCGGCGCCCTCGCCGCGCTCGCTGCGCAGGCGCTGCCGCGGGACGCGGCGCGGGTCGCTGTCGGCGAGTAGCGCCGGGCAGATGCCCGTTCGAGGGCTCCGTCCTGTGGGCAGTGGCTTGGCCGCGGCGCCGGGCTTGCGGGTCCCTGGTGGCAGCGGCCTTGGCAGCTACGCGGTGGGTACGCCGCGCTCGGCGCCGCTTCCCGGCTCGCGGTCCGCGGCGGCCGGGCCCGGCACCCGAAAGTTTTACCTTCGAACTTGCTCGGATGGGCCACGAAGCGTCCACAGGCAGGGACGAATGTCGGTGCCGTCTGAGACAATGGACTCATGTTCGAAACCGACGCATCTGGGGAGCCGGTCGAGATCGAGGACCTCGATCTCGACGGCCTGCTGGGCGTGCTCGAAGAACGCCGGCAAGGTGCTCGTGCGGAGGAGCGCGGCAAGCTGCGGGTCGCCGTCGAGTGGTGCGTGCGGCACCCCGCGACGGCCGACACCGGAGTGGCGACCTGGTGCGGACCCAGCGTCCTGCTCGCCGACGAGTCCCTGGGTGGGGACGGCACCCCGGCGGTGGCCGCGTTCGCCCCGGAGCCGTTCGCCGCGACCCTGGAGGTCTCCACCCAGGCGGGGATGGCGCTGATCGCCGACGCCCTCGACCTGAGGTACCGACTCCCCCGGATCTGGCGACTCGTGCAGCAGCTCGCGGTCGAGCCCTATCGGGCGCGGCAGGTCGCCCAGGCCACCCACCAGCTCTCCCGGGCTGCGGCGGCGTACGTGGACGAGGAGCTCGCATCCCGGCTGGCCTCCTGCGGGTGGAAGGCGGTCGAGACGACCGTCGCGCACGCGATCGCGAAGTTCGACCCCGACCTCATCGACCAGAAGGAGAAGCGCGGCCGGCAGGGCTGGCACGTCACCCTCCGCCACGACCACCCCGGCCAGTTCGACGGCACCAGCTACCTCGACGTCGCCGGCGACACCCTCGACCTGACCGCCTTCCACGACCTGGTCTGCGACCAGGCCGCCCAGCTCAAAGCACTCGGCGACACCGACGACCTCGAGGTCCGCAAGGCCAAAGCACTCGGCGTCATCGCCGCCCAGCAGGCCACCCTCGACCTCCTATCGGTCACCGGACAGGACACCGGACAGGACTGCGACCGGCCCGCGACACCGGTGAGGCCGATGAAGCCGCGGCCGCCGAAGACCCGGCTCTACCTGCACCTCTCCCTGGCCGACCTCGCCACCGGGTGCACGACGACCGCTGGCCCCGACGGTACCGACGGCGGGACGGTGACCGGGACGGTCGAGCGGCTCGGGCCGGCGACCATCGACCTGATCAAGGAGTGGGTCGGCCGATCCCGGGTCACGATCCAGCCCGTCATCGACCTCGCCACGACCACCGCGGTCGACGAGCACGACCCACCCGCGTGGATGGCCGAGCTGGTCATCCTGCGCGACGGGCACTGCGTCTTTCCCTGGTGCGCCGTGGACGCCCGGCATGCGGACCTCGACCACATCGAGCCCTACGTCCCGATGGACGAGGGCGGGCCACCGGGCCAGACCGCGCCCGACCGGCTCGCCCCCCTCTGTCGGCGACATCACCGAGCGAAGACCAGCCGCCGATGGCGATACCGGCGACGACCCGACGGCACTTATGAGTGGCACGGCCCCCACGGCCGCAGCTACCTCGTCACCCCGCACGGCACCATCCGGCTCGACACCAACTGAGACCCCAGCACCAGCAGGCCCGATCACCCCGCACCCACCGGGTCATCGGGCCTGCCGTGCTGCCCAAGATCGCAGTTCCGCCTCGGCTGCGGGGGGTCTCGACGACGCTCGCTGCTCGACCACCGGATCCGCCGACCCGCCGCTCAACCACCCCAGCGGGCGCGAGTCGAAGTGCCGGCGCGCACCGTTCGGGAAAGGCGACCGGCTGGCCTGTCACGCCGGACGGGTGCGCGTGGCCGGCGTCGACGTCGACTACAGCCAGGGCTGGCGGCGCGGCACCCAACGCATCGGCGGCGAGGTCGTCGTGCGGCACCCGCATCGGTGACCGGCGAGCGCGGACTGCACAGGAACCCGGCCGGCGCCGGGCAGGTATCGCCTACGCTCGCGACGTGGAGCAGTGGCGCAACTGGTCAGGGCTGGAGTCGGCGACCCCCCGGTGGGTCGAGGAGCCGGAGGACACCGCTGCGGTCGTGACCGCGGTCGAGAAGGCGCGCGCCGACGGCGGCACGGTCAAGATGGTCGGCACCGGTCACAGCTTCACGGGTATCGCTGCCCCCGAGGGCACCCTGCTGCGGCCGCAGCGACTCAGCGGGATCGTCGGGGTCGACCGCGACGCGATGACCGTCACGGCCCTGGCCGGCACGCCGCTCAAGGTCCTCAACGTCGAGCTCGAGCGGCTCGGCCTGAGCCTGCACAACATGGGCGACATCGCCGAGCAGACCCTGGCGGGCGCGATCTCGACCGGCACCCACGGCACCGGCGGTGTCGCCGCCGGGCTGGCCGCGCAGGTCGCCGGGCTGGAGCTCGTGACCGGGACCGGCGAGGTCCTGCGCGCGACCGCCGAGCAGAACCCGGACGTCCTCGACGTCGCCCGGGTCGGGCTCGGCGCGCTCGGGGTGCTCACCGAGATCACCTTCCGGGTGGAGCCGCTGTTCCTGCTCGAGGCCACCGAGCTGCCGATGTCGTGGGACGAGGCGCTCGGGTCGTTCGACCAGATGGCCGCGGAGAGCCACCACGTCGACATGTACTGGTTCCCCCACACCGACCGGATGCTCACCAAGCGCAACGACCGGCTCGACGCCGACCTCTCCGAGGCCCGGCCGCTGCCTCGCTGGCGGGCCTGGCTCGACGACGACTTCCTCTCCAACACCTTCTTCGGGGCCCTGACCGCCGGCGCGAACCGCGTGCCCCGGGCGATCCCCCGCATCAACAACCTCTCGGCCCGCGCCCTGTCCGCCCGCAGCTACAGCGACGTCGCGCACCGGGTGTTCACCGCCCGCCGCGACGTCGTCTTCCGCGAGATGGAGTACGCCGTCCCGCGCGACGCCGGCCTCGACGCGCTGCGCGAGGCGCGTCGCGCCGTGGACGCCTCGGACTGGCGGATCAGCTTCCCCGTCGAGATCCGGGTCGCCCCGGCCGACGACATCCCCCTGTCGACCGCGGGCGGTCGCGACTCGTTCTACCTGGCGTTCCACACGCACCGCGACGCCGACCACACGTCGTACTTCGCCGGCATCGAGGCGATCATGCGCGCCCACGACGGCCGGCCGCACTGGGGCAAGGTGCACACCCGCACGGCCGCCGACCTCGCGCCGGTGTACCCGCGGTACGAGGAGTTCCTGTCGATGCGCGACCGGCTCGACCCGGACCGGGTCTTCACCAACAGCCACCTGCGTCGGGTCCTGGGCGACTGACGGGTCAGACGCTCGCCGACCCGGTCGGCATCGGCGCCTGCCAGTTCCGCCACAGGGCGACCAGGCGCCAGACGATGCAGACGCCCGCGCCCGCCGTCGCGATCACGAGGACCGGGAGGTCGAGGCGGGAGCCGGCGACCGTGACGAACGCTCCCGCCAACGCCGGAGTGCCGTAGAGCTCCCCGCGGAAGACGACCGGCACGCGCGAGGCGAGCAGGTCGCGGGCCATGCCGCCGCCGATGCCGGTGACCATACCCATCAGCGCGGCCGGCACGGGGCCGAGGCCGTAGTCCAGCGCCTTGAGCGTCCCCGTGACGCAGAACAGCCCGAGGCCGAAGGCGTCGAGGACCGTGACCGCCCGCTCCCGGCGACCGACCGCAGGGTGGAACCAGAAGGTCAGCAGCCCGGCCGCCACCGGGACCAGGAGGTAGCGCCAGTCCTCGAGAGCCGCGGGTGGCGTCGCGTCGATGAGCACGTCGCGCAGGAAGCCGCCGCCGAGGCCGGTCGTGCCCGCGAGCACCAGGATGCCGAAGACGTCCAGCTCCTTGCGGACTCCCACCAGGGCCCCGGTGATCGCGAAGACGAAGATGCCGACCAGGTCGAGGACCACGAGAGTCGTCGTCGGCTCACTGACCGGGATCGCGGACGCCACGGAGGGAGGTTACCGGGGCGCGCCGCCGGGGTGACACGTCGTGCTCCCCCGCTGGCGTAGGCTCGGGCGCACCGAAGAAACCACGCTGACCAGCACGGAATCCACCACACGGAACCCAAGGAGCCGGACCCCCATGGCGCACCTCACGCTCGCAGGAGTGAGCGACGACGGGAAGCGCCTGCTCCTGGTCAGCGATGCGGGCGTCGAGTTCACCCTCGACATCGACGCCCGGCTCCGGGCCGCACTGCGCGGCGACCACGCACGCCTCGGTCAGTTGGAGACACAGATGGACAGCGCCCTCCGCCCCCGCGACATCCAGGCCCGCATCCGTGCGGGCGAGACGCCGGAGGCGGTCGCCCAGGCGGCCCAGACCACGGTCGACAAGATCATGGCCTTCGCCGCACCCGTTCTCGCCGAGCGGCAGCACGTCGCCGACCGCGCCCAGCGCTCCTCGGTACGCCGCCGCTCGGCCGCCGACCAGGCCGCCGGCGGCGCCCGCACCCTGGGCGACGTCGTCGCGGCCCACCTGCGCTCGCAGCACGTCGACCCCGAGTCCGTCGAGTGGGACGCGTGGCGGCGCGACGACGGCCGCTGGGCCCTGACCGGCGAGTTCGCCTCGACCAAGCGGTCCGGCCATGCGCAGTTCACCTTCGACGCCCCGGGCAACTACGTCACCGCCGACAACGAGGACGCCCGCTGGCTGCTCGGCGAGGTGGCCGTCACCAACCGCATCGCCGAGCCCCACGACGACCTGCAGCAGGCCCGTCGCCGGCGGCTGTCGGCGGTGGCCGAGGACGAGCTGCCGCTGGGCGACGACGCCATCGAGATGGTCACCGAGCCCGCGCTGGGCTCCGAGCAGCCCGTGGAGGCGTTCCTCACCGAGGAGCCCCCGCCGGCCGAGGAGCTGGACCTGCGCGAGGAGGCGGCCGACGCCGCCGCACGCGACCAGGCACCGGAGCCCACCCCCGAGCAGGCGACCGAGCAGGCGACCGGACAGCCGGCCGCCGAGGTCGCCGCGGAGGAGCCGGAGACCGTGGCCGAGGAGGCTCCTGCGCGACGTCCGGTGCGCAAGAGCCGGGGCCGGGCCTCGGTGCCGAGCTGGGACGAGATCATGTTCGGCGGCGGCAAGTCAGACTGATCCGGGACCGGGTGTGACGTCATCCGTCACACCTCAGCCCCTGCCCAACGGCGTTACCACTCGGTAGTCTCCCGCCCATGTCGTACTTCGTCACGGGGGCCACGGGCTTCATCGGCCGACATCTCGTCCAGGAGCTCGTCGACCATCGCGAGGGTGAGATCTTCGTCCTGGTCCGCCAGGGCTCGCTCGCGCGCATGGAGACGCTGATCCGCCGCTGGGGCTCCGACCGGGTCGTCCCCGTCGTCGGCGACCTCGCCGAGCCCGAGCTCGGTGTGGCGGGGAAGTGGGTCACCGAGCACCGCGGCAGCATCGACCACTTCTTCCACCTCGCGGCGATCTACGACATGACCGCCGACGACGAGACCAACGAGCAGCTGAACGTCGGCGGCACCCGCAACGCCCTCGGGCTCGCCGAGGCGCTGCAGGCCGGCTGCTTCCACCAGGTGTCCTCGGTGGCGGCGGCCGGTGACTACCACGGCCGCTTCGACGAGACGATGTTCGACGAGGGCCAGACGCTGCCCTCGCCGTACCACCGCACCAAGTTCGAGTCCGAGAAGATCGTGCGGGAGGAGGCGTCGGTGCCGTGGCGGGTCTACCGCCCCGCCATCGTCGTCGGCGACTCCCAGACCGGGGCCATGGACAAGGTCGACGGCCCCTACTACTTCTTCCCGCTGATGAAGGTGCTGCGCGACAGCCTGCCGGCCTGGCTGCCGCTGGTCGGCGTCGACCTCGGCGACACCAACGTCGTGCCCGTCGACTACGTCGCCGCGGCGATGGACCACATCGCGCACCTCCCCGACCGCGACGGGGAGGCGTTCCACCTCGTCAACCCCGAGCCGCAGCCGGTCGTGGACACGATCAACGCGTTCTGCGCGGCCGCGGGAGCGCCGCAGTTCGCGACCCCGCTCGACCGGCGGCTGACGCAGTCCGGTCCGCTCGGGCTGGTGCCGCGCGCGCTGCGGCCCCTGACCATCCTCAACGAGGTCGTCCGCTCCGGCCCGGCGCAGGCGATCCTCGACCAGACCGTCGGTCGACTCGGCATCCCCGCCGAGGTGCTGGCCCACACCTCGTTCAACGCGGTCTTCGACTCACGACGCACCGAGAAGGCGCTCGCGGGCTCCGGCATCGGCGTCCCCGACCTCGAGTCCTACGCCCGCATCCTGTGGTCCTACTGGGAGGAGAACCTCGACCAGTCGACCGGCCGCGACGCCCGGGTCCGCGAGGCGCTCACCGGGAAGTACGTCGTGATCACCGGGGCCTCCTCCGGCATCGGCCACGTGACGGCGCTGAAGGTCGCGCAGGCCGGCGGCATCCCCGTGCTCGTCGCCCGCGGCAAGGACAAGCTCGAGGACACCCGCGACGCGATCGAGCTGCGCGGCGGCACCGCCCACGTCTACCCGTGCGACCTGTCCGACCTCGAGGCGATCGACCGCCTGTGCGAGGCGATGTCCGCCGAGCTGCCCTCGATCGACTTCGTGGTCAACAACGCCGGTCGCTCCATCCGTCGGTCGCTGCGCCTGTCCCAGGACCGTTTCCACGACTTCGAGCGCACCATGCAGCTCAACTACTTCGGCGCGATCCGGCTGGTGATGGGCCTGATCCCGAAGATGCAGGAGCAGAAGCGCGGTCACGTCGTGAACATCTCGTCGATCGGCGTGCAGACCAACCCGCCGCGCTTCTCGGCGTACGTCGCCTCGAAGTCGGCGCTCGACTCGTGGAGCAACGTGGTGGCCTCCGAGCTGGTCGGCGACGGCATCACCTTCACCGGCATCCACATGCCGCTGGTGCGGACGCCGATGATCGCCCCGACCAAGATCTACGACAAGTTCCCCACCATCTCGCCCGCCCAGGCCGCCGACCTGGTCGTCAAGGCGATGGTCGAGCGCCCGCACGAGATCAACACCCTGCTCGGCAACGCCGGCGCGATCGCCCACACGGTCGCTCCGAAGCTGTCCTTCCGGCTGCTCAACATGGCCTACCACGTGTTCCCCGACTCGGCCGCCGCCAGGGGCGAGGCCGGAGGCACCCGCGAGTCCGAGCAGATCATGCTGGCCAAGATCTTCAAGGGCATCCACTGGTAGGAGACCCGAATAGGGCAGACGGGACCGAAATCCGCCCGGGGCAACCGCTGCCCGTCCCATGATGGGGCATGGACGGCGGCAGCCACGGCGGCGCACCGGACGCGGACCGGCGGGGCGGTTGGCCCCGGGAGACCTACGCTTGGCCGCTGATCGCCCTGGTGGCCGTCATCCTCCCGCAGGTCCTGGTGCCGTCGCGGCTGCGCGAAGGGCCCCCGCTGATCGTGCCGCTGGTCGAAGGGGTCGTGCTGCTGGTGCTCTTCTCGGTCGCCGCATGGCCCGGGCCGGTCCCGCGGGCGGCACGGCCGCTGGTGCTCACCCTGGTCGCCGTCCTGCTCGTCGCCAACACCGCCGCAGCCACCCGGCTGCTCGTCGTGATCATCCGACACACTCCCGCAGGACAGGAGCCGGCGACCGTGACGCAGCTGCTGGTGGGCGCGGGCATCGTGCTGTCCACCAACATCGTCACGTTCGGGCTCTGCTACTGGCAGCTCGACGGAGGTGGGCCCGATGCTCGTCGGAGCCACCCGCGGCCGTACCCGGACTTCCAGTTCCCGCAGACCGGCACCGAAGGCCTGGCCGCCCCCGGGTGGCAACCGCGATTCCCCGACCACCTCTACGTCGCGTTCACCAACGCGGTGGCGTTCAGCCCGACCGACACCCTGCCGCTCACCCACCGGGTCAAGGCGCTGATGGCGGTGCAGTCGCTGATCTCGGTGTCGGTCATCGGCGTGGTGCTGTCGCGGGTCATCAACATCCTGCCGCCGTGACCGTGCCTGGTGGTGCCGGGAGATCGACGCGGGACCTCAGCCGCGCTCGACCGGCCGCGCGGGGTCGGTGATCCAGCCGCTCCAGCTGCCCGGGTAGAGTCCGGCACGGATGCCGGCGACCTCCATCGCGATGATGTCGTGGACGGCGGTGACACCGGAGCCGCAGTACGCCGCGACGTCGCCGCGCACGCCCGCCTCCGGGGTGGCCCCGACCTCGGCGTACAGCTCGCGCAGCTCGGCGGCGGGACGGAAGCGTCCGTCCCCGGTGAGGTTGCGCGCCGTCGGCACGTTCACAGCACCGGGGACGTGCCCGGCCACGGGGTCGATCGGCTCGGTCTCGCCGCGGTAGCGCTCAGCGGCACGGGCGTCGACGAGCACCGGCACCTCGGGCACCCGGTCCGCCTCCACCACGGGCAGGTGACCGGGGTCAGCGGTGAAGTCGCCCTGGACTCCCCCGTCGACGAGCCCGGTCTCCACCGGGCCGCCCTCGCGGGTCCAGGCAGACCAGCCACCGTCGAGCACCCGGACGTCCGGGTGGCCGTGGAAGCGCAGCAGCCACCAGGCCCGGCCGGCGGCGTGCGCCGCCCAGTCGTCGTACACCACGACCGGCCGCGCCCCCGAGACGCCCGCGCGGCGCATCGCCGCCTCGAACACCGCGGCGTCGGGCAGGGGGTGCCGCCCACCCGCACCCGGCGGCGCGGCCAGCTCGGTGTCCATGTCGACGTACACCGCCCCCGGGACGTGGCCTCGCGCGTGCTCCTCGGGTCCGGCGGCCCCGCCGGTGCGGTAGCGGACATCGAGCACGGTCACGGTGCCGAGCAGCTCGCGCAGCTCGGCGGCGGAGATCAGCGGGCCGGTCATGGCGTCATCCTGCCGGACCGGCCCGGCCCGCGGCGCGCGCCGGTGGGATCGGCGCGTCCGGGCTGTGACAGGATCGGACCCCGTGGCTGAACTGCACTTCTTCACCGGGACCATGGACTCCGGCAAGAGCACCCTCGCGCTCCAGACGAACCACAACCACGCCGCGCGAGGACGGGTCGGCCGGATCTTCACCACCCGGGACCGCGCCGGCGAGGCCATGCTGTCCAGCCGCCTGGGACTGACCCACGAGGCGATCGAGGTCGGCGACGACTTCGACTTCTGGAACTACGTGGTGCGCTCGCTGACCCAGGGTGGCCGGATCGACTACCTGATCTGCGACGAGGCGCAGTTCTACACCCGCGTCCAGATCGACCAGCTCGCCAAGGTCGTCGACGAGCTCCAGATCGACGTCTTCGCCTTCGGCATCCTCACCGACTTCCGCAGCGAGATGTTCGCCGGCAGCGCCCGGCTCGTGGAGCTCGCCGACCGGATGAACGTCCTGCAGGTCGAGGCGCTGTGCTGGTGCGGCAAGCGCGCGACGCACAACGCGCGCACCGAGAACGGCGTGATGGTCGTCGAGGGCGACCAGGTCGTCGTCGGTGACGTCGACCAGCCCGAGGGCGAGGGGCCGGCCGAGCCCAGCGAGATCGCCTACGAGGTGCTCTGCCGCCAGCACCACCGGCGCCGGCTGACCGCCGCCCGCGCGAAGGCGGTCAGCCTCGCCCCGGAGCCGCTGCCGTTCGGCTGACGGCGACCGGGAGAACCTGGAACGGGTTCTTCCGCCCGAGGCCGATCTCCCCCTAGGTTGCTGGACGGTGCCGCCGCCGGTGGCGTCGCTCCACGGTCACGTCTCATTCTCGGGAGATCACGTGTCGTCCTCACCGCGCCCCCCGACCGCACGGCCGCTTCCCACCCGCGCCGTCGCCGGTCTGCTGCTCACCCTCCTGACCGGGCTCCTGGTCGCCGTCACCCCCGCTACACCGGCGATCGCCGACGGACCCGGCGCCGGGACACCGTGGGTCGTGACCGTCGGGGACTCCTACATCAGCGGCGAGGCCGGCCGCTGGGCCGGCAGCTCGAACAGCTCCACCACCGCGGCGGACGCGCTCGGGTCCACCGCCTACTACGACAACGGCAGCGGGGAGAGCATCCCGCGTTGCCACCGCAGCAAGGCGGCCGAGGCCTACATCGGCGGCGGGGTGAACGGGCTCAACCTGGCCTGCTCCGGCGCCACCACCGCGACGACCACCGGGACATACTTCAAGCCCGGGCTCGACTTCTACGACGACGGTGCCGGTCACCTCGGCCAGGCGAAGGCGCTCCAGCAGTTCGCGACCACCCACAACGTCCGCATGGTCGCGGTGTCGATCGGCGGGAACGACTTCCACTTCGCCGACATCGTGCAGAGCTGCGTGACCGACTTCCTCTCCTCGCCCACCTGGTTCAAGGACTACTGCAAGGACGACAGCTCGGTCACCGCAAACTTCACCACGGCCAACGTCGCCGCCGTGCGCGCCCGCATCGCCGCGGCGTACACGAACATCCGCACCGCCATGCGCAACGCCGGCTACGCGGACGGCTCGTGGACGCTGCTCGTGCAGAACTACCCGTCGCCGCTGCCCCGGGGCAGCGGGTTCCGGTACGCCGAGTCCGGCTACACCCGCCAGTCCACCGGCGGCTGCGGCTTCTGGAACGCCGACGCCGACTGGGCCAACGACACGGCACTGCCCACGATCAACGCCGCGGTCACCGGGGCCGCCGCCGACGCCGGCCTGAGCAACGTGCGGACCCTCGACCTCTCCCAGGCCTTCAACGGCCGCCGCCTGTGCGAGAGCTCGGTCGGGCTCTACGAGGAGAAGGGGCTCACCTCCTGGACCCAGGCGGGCGCGGTCGACCGGACCGAGTGGGTCAACCAGATCCGCACCGTCTCGACCTGCTGCTCGGGCAGCCCCTACTACATCCAGGAGTCCCTGCACCCGAACTACTGGGCCCAGCTGGCCACCCGCTCCTGCGTGCGCCAGGCCTGGAACGCCGGTGCACCGCGCAGCGGCAGCTGCGCCATCGCCGGGACCGGGCTGGTGAACGGCGAGCCGCGGATGACCCTGCGGTGACGGAGTCGGCCGTCAGCAGACCAGCATCGGGATGAGCATCTCCTCGGGCGTCAGGGAACCGTGCAGGCCCACCAGCGTGGCCTCGTAGGGGAAGTCGGCCGTCGAGAGGATGGCGGTGTCGCCCCGGGCGGCGACGACGACGTCGCCGAGCCGGGGCCGCACCGCCGGCTCGACCGCGCCGAACCAGCCGCGCGCCACGGCGGTGTCGCGACTCATCACCTCGGCCCGCGGGCCGAGCACCGCCGACCAGGTCGCCACGACGTCGTCGACGGCACCCCGGTGGCAGTAGAGGTGGCGGAAGCGCGCCTCGCCGCCGAGCAGCGCGACGCCGTCGCGCAGCTCGTGGTGCTCGTCGACGTCGACCCGCGCCTCGGTCGGCGAGTCGACCATGCCGTGGTCGGCGACGACCAGCAGCCGGGTCGACGGCGGCAGCGCGTCGCGCAGCTGCTCGGCCTCGGAGTCGATGATGGAGAGCTGCTGCAGCCACTGGCTCGAGGAGACGCCGTACCGGTGTCCGGTCCAGTCGAGGTCGCCGTCGTAGAGGTAGGTCAGCGACGGGCGGTCGTACGACGCCGCGACGGCCGCCGCGATCCGCTCGCCCACCTTGTCGGCCCCGACGTAGTCCGCGCCCCGGTGGGCGGCGATGGTGAGCCCGCTGTTGACGAACTCGCGCTTGTTCACGACCGTCACGCTCGCGCCGGTGGACCGCAGCCGCGAGAACGCCGTCGGGTGCGGCTGCCACTCGACCGGGTCGACGTCCTTGTCCCACAGCAGCGCGTTCAGCAGCCTGCCGGTGCCCGGCACCCGCGAGGTGAACCCGACCAGGCCGTGCGCCCCGGGCGTGAGCCCGGTGCCGAGCGAGGTGAGGCTGGTGGCCGTCGTGGACGGCACGCCGGCCGTGCCGGGCAGCTGCTCGTCGAGGAGGCTGGAGAGGAACGGCGCGGCGTGGGCGTAGCGCTGCAGCAGCCGGGCACCGAGCCCGTCGACGAGGAAGACGACGTACGCCGGGGCGGCCGGCAGCGGCAGCTCCGTCACCTCGTCACCCAGGGGGACCCCGAGCGCCGCGGCGACAGCGGGGACCACGTCACCCAGCGAGCGCTGGTGGTAGCGCGGCTCGACGAACCCCGCGGCCTCGCCGGGCCGGTCCCCCGTGACGGTCACGCGCCGTGCGTCCGCGCGGAGAGGGACTCGGCGAACGACAGCAGCCCGGCCACCGCCTCGGTGCCGTCGGCGGCCGCGGAGACGCGGAGCGAGAAGTCGTCGGAGGCGAGCACACCGGTGTAGCCGTGGTCGGCCTCGCACTGGGGGTCGCTGCACCCGGCCGGCTCGAGGTCCACCCGGCTGACCCCGCCCCAGCCGATCGTCATGACGGCCTCGGCGGGCGGCGTCGGCCCGGAGGTCGGGTTGGCGATCATCCTGGTCACCACCACCGACTTGACCGCCGAGAGCCGCACCGCCTCGGTCGAGGTGGACGTGTAGGGCTCGGGCAGCAGGTCGTCGCCCGTGTGCTCGTCGGTGTGCGCGAGGACCAGCCGGGACGGGGTGAGCACGACCACGCTCAGGTGGCGGCGCACCTCGTCACGCTCGAACGTCGGCTCGTGGTGGACGAAGAACGACACGACCTGCTCCCCCGCGACCGCGGACTCCACGCCGTCGGCCACCACCTCGGGGTAGTAGCCGGTGCGGTTGATGGCGTCCCGGAGCTCCAGGGTGCGGTCCCGGTCGTCGGTGGTGCGGCTGCGCATGGCTGCAGTCTGTCACGCGGTGCGCGCCGGACCCGGCCCGGCGTGGCGACGTCAGCCCGGGATGGTGTCGCCGGGGTGCTCCGGCAGCCGGCGCACGAACCAGTCCGACCGCGGGTCGGCCACCGGGTCCACCCGGGCGGCGGCGGTCAGGACGGTGGCCCCCTCCGCGCCGGCCAGCACCAGCGACAGCTCCAGCGAGCTGATCTGGGGCAGGTCGTTCTGCAGCTGGGCCACCCGCCGGATCAGCCGCTCGACCTCGGCGACGTCGACCACCTCGCTGCCGCGGTAGCCGAACAGCATCGGCGAGGACTTGATCTCGCGGACCATCGCCGCGGCGTCGCGCTCGCCGAGCGGCGGGATCCGGTAGGCCTTGTCCGCCAGCAGCTCGATCAGCGGGCCGGAGATGCCGAAGGACACGACCGGGCCGAAGAGCGGGTCCTCGATGCTGCGGATCGCGATCGGCACGCCGGGCGTGGAGTTCTTCTGCACCACGAACCCGGCCTTCTCCGGCTCGGTGATCCGGTGCGTCAGCGACTCCCAGGCGTCAACCATCTCCTCGGGCGTGTCGATGTTGCGCCACACGTGCGCCTGGTCGGGCCGCTCGCGCAGGTGGTCGGCGGTCGCCTTGAGCACGACGTCCCAGCCCAGGTCCTCCCCCGCCCGCTGCGCCTCGTCCTCGGTCGTCACCTCCCGGGTCTCCCACAGCTCGATGCCGTAGGCCCCCAGCAGCGCCGTCAGGTCGGACTGGTCCAGCTCGACGCCGTTCGGGTGCCGACGCAGCAGGTCGTTGACCAGGCGCTTCGCGGCCGGCTGGTCGACCTCGTCGGGCCCGACCGGCGGGCCGTCCGGGGTGCGCAACCACACGGCGTACTCCACGACGCGCGCGAGCGCGCGGACCGCGGCCTCCACGGCGGGGTACGACGGCACCGAGCCGCGGCCCGCCGTCGAACCGGCCACGTCGGGCACCCGCAGCAGCTCCGGCACGCCCTCGGCGCCGAGGAACGACGAGACCAGAGGCTTGTCGGACTGCTCGCCGACGGCCGCCAGCACGTTGGCGACGTCCTCGCCGGACACGTTGAGCGGCGGGATGTAGACCGCGACCACCGAGTCGACCTCGGGGTCGTCGATGGCGGCGTCGAGGGCGTCCTCGAAGTCCTCGGCGGTGGCCTCGGCGCCCAGCGCGACGGACTTGTTCACGACCAGCCCCACGGCAGCGGCCGCGTCGGCGGCCAGCAGGCCCAGCGCGTCGGAGTTGCCGACGATGGCGACCCGGCGCCCGCGCGGCAGCGGCTGGTGGGCCAGCAGCTGGGCGACGTCGAACATCTCCTCCAGGGTGTCGACCTGGATCACCCCGGCCTGGCGGAACATCGCGTCGACCGCCTGCGGCGGGGCCGCGATCTTGCGGACCGCGTGGCCCATCGGCACGCCCTGGGTGGTGCGGCCGGAGCGGACCGCGATGATCGGCTTGCGCAGCGACACCCGGCGGGCGATGCGGGAGAACTTGCGCGGGTTTCCGATCGACTCGAGGTAGAGCAGCACGACCTCGGTGGAGTCGTCCTCCTCCCAGTACTGCAGCAGGTCGTTGCCGGAGACGTCGGCGCGGTTGCCGGCGCTGACGAAGGTCGAGAGGCCCAGGCCCCGGTTGTTGACCTTCTCGAGGATCGCCGAGCCCAGGGCCCCGGACTGGCAGAAGAACCCGGCGCGACCGCGCGGCGGCATCACGCCCGACAGCGAGGCGTTCAGGGAGACCGCCGGGTCGGTGTTGATGATGCCCAGGCAGTTCGGGCCGATGAGGCGCAGTCCGTAGGAGCGGGACAGCCCCACCAGGCGGCGCTGCCGCTGCCGGCCCTCCTCGCCGGTCTCCGCGAACCCCGAGGAGATGACCACGAGACCGTGCACGCCCTTCGCGGCGCAGTCGAGCACGACGTCCTGCACCGCGTCGGCGGGCACCGCCACGATCGCGACGTCCACCTCGTCGGGGATGTCGCCGACGGTGGGGTACGCCGGGAGGCCGGACACCGCCGCCGAGCTCGGGTTGACGACGTAGACCCGGCCGGTGAAGTCACCCATCACCAGGTTGCGCACCAGCGCCTGGCCGATGGTGTCCTGCCGGCGGCTTGCGCCGATCACCGCGACCGAGCGCGGGTTGAAGAACTTCTCGATGGACGCGGCCTCGGCGCGGTGCTCGCGGTTGATCATCAGGCCGATGGCGGTGTCGGTCGGCTCGATGGGGAACTCGAGGGCCAGCACGCCGTCCTCGTACTCGCTGGCGACGCGGTAGCCGGCATCCCGGAAGGTCTGGATCATCCGGCTGTTGTCCGGGAGCACCTCGGCGACGAACCGCTCGATCCCCCGCTCCCGGCCCGCCTGGGCGAGGTGCTCGAGCAGCAGCTGGGCGATGCCGCGCCCCTGGTGCCGGTCCTCGACCAGGAAGGCCACCTCGGCCTCGCCGGGTCGTACGACGTCGTACCGGCCCACCGCGATCATCTGCCCCGAGAGCGTGAGCACGAAGGCCACCCGGTTCACGTGGTCGACCTGGGTGAACCGGGCGACGTCGCGGTCGGAGAGGTGCGGCATGGGCGAGAAGAAGCGGTAGTACTTCGACTGGTCGGAGACGCGTGCGTAGAACTCGACCAGGAGCTCGGCGTCGGCCGGCCCGATCGGCCGGATGTGGGCGGTCCGCCCGTCTCGGAGCAGGACGTCGGCCTCCCAGTGGCGCGGGGCGGCCGGGACCTGGTCCTGCTGGGTGTCCTCGGTGCCGGTCACGGGGCGAAATCTAGCGTGCGCACGTGAATGCGGCGTGCCCCCGACGTTTCGCTGGACCACACCTTGGAGAATGACCCGCATGGCACCGCGTACGAAGAAACAGGAGCTGCCCGACGACTTCGAGGAGCACATCCTCGACATCGACGTCGGCGACGAGATGCGCTCGTCGTTCCTGGAGTACGCCTACTCGGTCATCTACTCCCGCGCGCTCCCCGACGCCCGCGACGGTCTCAAGCCCGTGCAGCGCCGGATCCTCTACACGATGAACGACATGCGGCTCCTCCCCGACCGCGGGCACGTGAAGAGCGCCCGCGTCGTCGGTGAGGTCATGGGTCGGCTGCACCCGCACGGCGACGGCGCCATCTACGACGCCATGGTCCGGATGGCCCAGCCGTGGTCGATGCGGCTGCCGTTCATCGACGGGCACGGCAACTTCGGCTCGCCCGACGACTCCCCCGCCGCCATGCGTTACACCGAGGCCCGGATGGCGCCGGCGGCCGTCGCGATGACGGGGTCGATCGACGAGGACACGGTCGACTTCAAGCCCAACTACGACAGCCGCGAGTTCGAGCCGTCGGTGCTGCCCGCGGCGATCCCGAACCTGATCGTCAACGGCACGACGGGCATCGCGGTCGGCATGGCCACCAACATCGCCCCGCACAACCTGGTCGAGGTCGTCCAGGCCCTGCGCCACCTGATCAACCACCCGAAGACCGACGTCGAGGGGCTGATGCGGTTCATCCCGGGCCCGGACCTGCCGACCGGCGGCAAGATCGTCGGCCTCGAGGGCATCCGGGACGCCTACGAGACCGGCCGCGGCACCTTCCGGATGCGCGCGACCGCCCGGGTGGAGTCGGTGACCCCGCGTCGCAAGGGCATCGTGGTCACCGAGCTGCCGTACGGCGTCGGCACCGAGAAGGTCATCGAGCGGATCAAGACGCTGGTCCAGGGCAAGAAGCTGCAGGGCATCTCCGACATCAAGGACCTCACCGACCGCGAGAAGGGCCTGCGACTGGTCATCGAGGTCAAGAACGGCTTCCACCCCGAGGCGCTCCTCGAGCAGCTCTACAAGCTGACCCCGATGGAGGACACGTTCGGCATCAACAACGTCGCCCTGGTCGACGGCCAGCCCCGCACGCTGGGGCTCAAGGAGATGCTGCAGGTCTTCCTCGACCACCGCTTCGAGGTCGTGCGGCGGCGCTCGCAGTTCCGGCGCAACAAGAAGGCCGAGCGCCTGCACCTCGTCGACGGCCTGCTGATCGCCCTGCTCGACATCGACGAGGTCATCCAGGTCATCCGGGGCAGCGACGACGCGGGGGCCGCCAAGGAGCGGCTGATGACGGTCTTCGACCTCTCGGTCCCGCAGGCGGAGTACATCCTCGAGATGCAGCTGCGCCGGCTCACCCGTTTCAGCCGGATCGAGCTGGAGAAGGAGCAGGAGACGCTGCGTCGCGAGATCGAGGAGCTCGACGCGATCCTGAACGACGACAAGCTGCGCTGGAAGGTCGTCTCCGACGAGCTCGCCGAGGTCGCGAAGACCTACGGCACCCCCCGTCGTACGGTCCTGCTGGAGTCGGCGGGCACGACGGTCACCTCGGCGGCGGTCCCGCTCGAGGTCGCCGACGACCCCTGCTTCGCGTTCCTGTCCTCCAGCGGCCTGCTGGCCCGGTCCACGACCGACGAGCCGCTCGGCTCCGGCGGGGGGCGCACCAACCACGACGTGGTCGTCTCCGCGGTCCGCACCACCGCCCGCGGCGAGATCGGGGTGGTCACCTCGCGCGGCCGGCTGCTCAAGCTGAGCGTGCTGGACCTGCCGGCGATCCCGTCCTCGGCCAACGACCCCAACCTGCAGGGTGGCGTGCCGCTGTCCGAGGTGCTCTCGCTGGACGCCGGCGAGCGGGCCCTGGCCCTGAGCGCGCTGCCCACCGACGGGCCGGGCCTGGCGCTCGGCACCCGGCAGGGCGTGGTCAAGCGGGTCAACCCCGAGGTCCTCAACCGGGACGAGTGGGACCTGGTCTCGCTCAAGGACGGCGACGAGGTCGTGGGCGTGCTCGACCTGGCCACCGGCCAGGAGACGCTGTGCTTCATCAGCTCCGACGCGCAGCTGCTCCACTTCGGTGCCGACGCGGTGCGCCCGCAGGGCCGCTCCGGCGGCGGCATCGCCGGGATCCGGCTCGCCGCCGGGGAGCAGGTGGTCTGGTTCGGCGCGGTCGACCCGACCGGCTCGGTCGTCGTGACGGCCTCCGGGTCGTCCACGGCCCTGCCCGGCACCGAGCCCGGCTCGGTCAAGGTCACGCCCTTCACCGAGTACCCGCCCAAGGGGCGCGCCACCGGTGGGGTGCGCTGCCACCGGTTCCTCAAGGGTGAGGACGCGCTGGTCTTCGCCTGGGCCGGCCCGGCCCCGGCCCGTGCCGCGGCCACCAGCGGTGCGCCCGTGGAGCTGCCCGAGGCCAACGGCCGCCGCGACGGCTCCGGGATCCCCGGCAGCCAGCCCATCGCCGCGTGCGCCGGCCCGGTCGCCGACCGGCTGACGCCCACCGTTGTGGAAGGCTGACCCCATGCAGACCCGTGCCCGCCGGGCCATCGCCCTCGCGGCCGCCTCGGCCGCCGTGCTGGCGTTCGGCGCGTGCAGCGACGACAGCTCCACGGCTGCCGGCAAGACCCCCGAGGAGGTGCTCGCCGGCGCCAAGAAGACCCTCGACGACACCAGCGGGGTGACCATCGGCCTGACCACCGACGACCTGCCCGACGGGGTGACCGGCGTCGAGAAGGCCGAGGGCATCGGCACCCACGACCCGGCCTTCGACGGCTCGATCACGGTCGTGCTGTCCGGGCAGGCGTTCGAGGTGCCCGTGGTCTCGGTGGACGGCAAGGTCTACGTCCAGCTCCCGCTGACGCCGGGCTGGCAGGACATCGACCCGGGCGACTACGGCGCCCCGGACCCCGCGCAGCTGATGAGCCCCGACGACGGCTTCTCCTCGCTGCTGACCGCCACCGAGGACGTCAAGGAGGGCGACAGCGTCCGTGGCGGCCAGGGCAACGCCGAGGTCCTCACCGAGTACACCGGCACGGTCTCGGGCGACGTCGTGAAGAACGTCATCCCGACCGCCTCAGGCGAGTTCGACGCGACGTACACCATCACCGACCAGGGCGAGCTGCGCGAGGCGGACCTGACCGGCGAGTTCTACGCCGACTCCGAGCCGATGACCTACGCGATCACGTTCGACTCCTACGGCGTGCAGAAGCAGATCTCCGCGCCGTGACCGGTCAGCCGCGGGTGCTGCTCGCGCTCGCGGCGGTCGCCGTCGCGTTCGCCGCGGCCGACACCTACGTGGTGGTGCTCGCGCTGCCGGACATGATGAACAGCGTCGGCATCCCGATCGACCAGCTCCAGCGCGCCGCCCCCATCGTCTCCGGCTTCCTGCTGGGGTACGTCGCGATGCTGCCGCTCATCGGCCGGATCGCCGACCTGCGCGGGCGGGTGCCGGTGCTGGTCGCGGCGCTGGTGCTGTTCGCGCTGGGCTCGCTGGTCACCACCCTGGCCTACGACATGCCGACCCTGGTCGCCGGCCGCTTCCTGCAGGGCGTCGGCGGTGGCGGTCTGGTGCCCGCCACCCTGGCGCTGGTGGCCGACCTCTACCCGGCCGAGCGCCGCGGCGTGCCGCTCGGTGTCGTCTCGGCCGTCCAGGAGCTCGGCAGCGTCCTCGGGCCGCTGTTCGGCGCCCTGGTGCTCGCGGTGGCCGACTGGCGGGCGATCTTCCTGGTCAACCTCGCGGTCGGGCTCGTGCTCGCCGCCGCGATCCAAACCCTGCGGAATGGTCCCCAACCGCAACGGATCCGGCCGGACGGACGCAGTCTGCGCCCATCCGGCGGCCGCCCCGACGTCATCGGCGCACTGCTGCTGCTGCTCACCCTGGTCGCCGGCGGCCTGGTGTTCGTCCAGCCCACCCCGATCATGCGCGACCTGACGTGGGGCCAGATCTTCATCCCCTTCGCGGGCGACGGCCGCTGGCTGACCCCTGTCGGGGTGGTGGCGATGGCGGCCGCCGCCCTGCTCGTCCTGCGCTGCCTCACCGCGAGCCGGCCGCTGGTGGACCTGCCGGGCTGGGGGCGCAGCATGCGGGAGGCCGACCTGGTGGGGGCGCTCTTCCTGGCCGTCGCACTGGCCGGCGTGATCCTGGCGTTCGCGACCGCCGACCCCAAGGTGCAGGTCTTCTCCGACCAGGGCGGGTGGTACCTCCTCGGCGCTGCCGTCGCAGCGGTCGCGTTCGCGCTGCACCTGCGCCGCGCCGCGACCCCCCTGGTGCCGCCCGGCGCGCTGCGGCGTACCCCCGCCTGGGGCGCGATGGCCGTGAGCTTCTTCGTCGGCGCTGCCCTGATCGCCGCGCTCATCGACATCCCGATCTTCGCCCGCACCACCGTCTACCCCCACTCGCAGCTGATGGCGGCCCTGGTGCTGGTCCGGTTCCTCGTCGCGCTGCCGGTCGGGGCCGTGGTCGGCGGCTACCTCACCCGCACGACGAGCGCCGGCGTCGTGACCGCGGTCGGGATGCTGCTCGCGGCGACCGGCTTCTGGCTGATGAGCCGCTGGGGGCTGAGCAGCCTCGACGACCTGTCCTCCAACGTGGCGCTGGTCCTCGGCGGTCTCGGCTTCGGCCTCGCCCTGGCACCGGTCAACGCGGCCGTGCTGGCCAGCACCGACGACGACGTGCACGGCCTGGCCAGCGCCCTGGTCGTCGTGTCCCGGATGGTCGGGATGCTGGTCGGCATCTCCGCGCTGACCACGATCGGGCTGCGCCGCTACTACGCCGAGCAGGCCGACCTGCCGTCCGCCCGCGAGGTGTGCGGCAGCTCCACACGGTGCGACGAGTTCACGCACCTCCTGCGCGTCGCCGGCATCGCCCAGGAGCACACGGTCTTCACCGGGGCGGCGGTGTGCGCGGTCGCCGCGGCCGTGCTGGCCCTCGTCCTCTTCCGCGGTGCGACGACCCGCGCCGTCGAGACCGGTGAGATGCTGCGGGCCGCCGGGTGAGCGTCCGATACGGTCGTCCCGTGGCGAACTTCGACGACCTCCTGGCAGCGAACAAGGACTTCTCCGAGAACTTCGAGCTCGGTGGCTTCGACGGCGTGGCGCACGCCGGCGTGGCGATCGTGACCTGCATGGACTCGCGCATCGACCCGCTGCGCATGCTCGGCCTGAGCGCCGGCGACGCCAAGATCTTCCGCAACCCCGGCGGCCGGGTGACCGACGCCGCGCTCGAGGCCCTGGTGCTGGGCGTCCACCTGCTCAACGTGAACCGCATCCTGGTGGTCCCCCACACCCGGTGCGCGATGGCCTCCAACACCGAGCAGGAGCTGCACGACCGGGTCGGCCAGTCGGCCGGGCAGGACGTCTCCTGGCAGCGCTTCAACGTGGTCGAGGACCAGATCGCCGCCCTCGAGGAGGACGTCCAGCGGGTGCGTTCACACCCCCTGATCCCGGAGTCGGTCCTCGTCGGGGGCTTCGTCTACGACGTCGACAGCGGTCGCCTCGAGCAGAAGGTCTAGCCGCCCAGCGGTCAGGTCTCTGTCAGAAACCAGCCCCTAGCGTCCGGGGGTGACTTCCTCCCCCACGACCCACCGGTCCCTGCCCGCTCCCTCCGACTCCCGACCCCTGCGTGAGCCGCTCGCGGCGAAGGTCCCCGAGATCACCGCCCTGTTCTGGGTGATCAAGGTCCTCACGACCGGCATGGGAGAGGCGGCCTCCGACGGTCTGGGCGAGGCCAGCCTCGTGCTCGGCGGGGTGATCGGCGTCGGCGGCTTCTTCCTGGCCCTGTGGCTGCAGCTGCGCAGCGACCGGTACCACGCACCGACCTACTGGTTCTGCGTCTCGATGGTGGCCGTGTTCGGCACGATCATGGCCGACATCCTGCACGTCGCGACCGGGCTGTCCTACTACGTCACCTCGGGGATGTACGCCGTCGCCGTCGCCGTGCTGTTCACCTGGTGGCACCGCTCGGAGGGGACCCTGTCGATCCACCACATCGACACCCGCCGGCGTGAGCGCTTCTACTGGGCCACGGTGCTGGCGACGTTCGCGCTCGGCACCGCCGTGGGCGACCTGACCGGCCTGACGATGGACCTGGGCTTCCTGCCCTCCGGCTTCCTGTTCCTGGCGGCCATCCTGGTCCCGCTCGTGCTGTGGCGCCTGGGCGCCGGCGCCACGCTGTGCTTCTGGACCGCCTACGTCCTGACCCGACCGCTGGGTGCCTCCTTCGCCGACTGGATCGGCAAGGACCACGAGATCGGCGGCGGCCTCGGCTTCGGCGACCTGCGGCTCACCGGCATCCTGGTGGTGGTGATCGCCGCCCTGGTGACCTGGGCGCACCGCTCCGGGCACGACATCCAGCAGCCGATCCCCGTCGACGCCTGAACCGGCCCCTTCCGCTCTCGCGTGTCGAGGCGGAGAATCCGCTGCATGGGTCTGCTCGAGCGGGGTCCGCAGCTCGCGGCGCTCGCGGAGTACGCGGCCGACGCCCGGCAGGGTGACGGCCGGCTGGTGCTCGTCTCCGGCGAGTCCGGCGTCGGCAAGTCCGCGCTGGTCGAGGAGCTCGAGAGGCGCGCGGGCGACGCGGTGTGGGCGTGGGGTGCGTGCGACGGCCTCTACACGCCGCGGCCGCTGGGGCCCCTCCTGGACATCTCGGCCACGCTGGGCGGCGACCTGCGCACCGCGATCACCGACCAGCGGCCCCGGGAGGAGATCTTCCAGGCACTGCTGTCCGACCTCGGCGGGTGCACGCCGTACGCCGTGCTGGTCGTCGAGGACGCGCACTGGGCCGACGAGGCGACCCTCGACCTGCTCCGGTTCGTCGCCCGCCGGATCCGCCGGACACCAGTGCTGCTGCTGGTGACCTATCGCGACGACGAGGTGCCGCCCGGCCACCCGCTGCGCCGCTGCCTGGCGCAGCTGGCCACCGAGCGCAGCACCCGTCGCCTCGACGTGCCCCGCCTGTCCGCCGGCGCCGTCGCGGAGCTGGCGCGCGGCTCCGGCCTCGAGCCCGACGTCGTGCACGAGCTGACCGGCGGGAACCCCTACTTCGTCACCGAGCTGGTGCGCAGCGGCGCCGTGGAGCACCTGCCGACGTCGGCCCGTGACGCCGTGCTCGGCCGGGTCGACGGGCTCGACCGTGGCCCCCGCCGGCTGCTCGAGACCGCGTCGCTGCTCGGTGCCCGCGCCGACCTCGACCTGCTCGACGAGCTGGTCGCGCCCGAGCCCGACGCCTGGGACGCGCTGCTGGACTCCGGCCTGCTGGTGGCGGACGGCAGCGACCTCCGCTTCCGGCACGAGATCACCCGCCTCGCCGTCCAGGAGACCGTCCCACCGCACCGCGCCGCACCCGTGCACGCCCGGGTCCTCGCGCTCCTCACGGCGCAGGAGGGCGTGGACGAGGCGCGGCTCGCCCACCACGCCGAGGGCGCGGCCGACGCCACCGCGGTGCTCCGGCACGCCACCGCGGCCGGCGAGCGGGCCTCGGCGCTGGCCTCGCACCGCGAGGCGGCCCAGCAGTACGAGCGCGCCCTGAGGTGGGCCGACGGGACCGACACGCGGACCCGCGCACTGCTCCACGACCACCTGGCGGCGGAGTGGGGCGTGCTCGACCGGTGGGAGGAGGCGCTCGAGGCGCGCCGGACCGCACTGGCCCTCTGGCGCGACGTCGGAGACCGGGTCCGCGAGGCCGACACCCTGCGGCACCTGTCCTCCTGCCACTACCGGTTGTGCCAGGGACGAGAAGCCCAGCAGGCCGCGCTCGAGGGCCTCGAGCTCCTGCGCCCGCTCGGACCGTCCGACGAGCTCGCGGAGGCCCTGGAGTCACTGGCGGCCCAGTACATGCTCAACGGACGGGACGACGCCGCCATCGAGCTGGCCGACGAGGCGATCGCCCTCGCCGAGAGCCGAGGTCGACCCGCCGTCGTCAGCCAGGCCCTGATCACCCGCGCGAGCGCCCTGGTGAACTCGGGACGGCCGTGGCTCGCCGACATGGAACGAGGGCTCGCCGTCGCCCTCCCCGCCGGCGCGCACCAGGCCGCCGCGCGGGCGTACGCGAACCTCCAGTCGTGCCTGCTGGCCGAGTACGACCTGGTGCGCTCCGAGCGCTGGTACCGCGACGGGTTGCAGTACTGCGAGGGGCACGACCTCGGCACCCACGCCAACTGCCTGGCGGCGTCGCAGACCACCCTCCTCGAGGTCGCCGGGCGTTGGGACGAGTGCGTCGAGCTCGCCGAGGCCCGCCTCGCGCGGACGGACCTGTCGCCCATCAACAAGCTCTCCACCTTCCTCGCCCTGGGACAGGTCCGGGCCAGGCGCGGCCACCCGGATGCCGCGTGGCCACTTCTCGACCAGGCCCTCGCCGGCGGCACGACCCTGGGGGAACCCCAGTACCTCGTGCCGATCCGCCTCGCCCGGGCCGAGGTGCGCTGGCTCGAGGGCGACCTGGCGGCCGCGCGCGCCGAGGCCGAGGCGGCCACGGCGCACGCAGGGGAGGTCGACCCCTGGATGCGGGGGCTGGCAGCGGTGTGGTCCGCACGGCTGGGTGTGCCGCGCGGACCGGGCACGGTCGGGCAACCCTTCCCGGCCCAGCTCGCGGGGGACGTCGACGCAGCGGTCGACGCGTGGGACCAGCGCGGCTGCCCGTACGAAGCGGCGCTCGCGCTCCTCGACGCCCCCGAGGAGAAGCACTGGCGGCAGGCCCTGGACCGGCTGGACGCGCTCGGGGCCACCGCGACCGCCGACGTGGCGCGACGCAAGCTGCGCGAGGCGGGCGTGCGGTCGGTCCCGAACGGCGTGCGCGCCACCACCCGTGCCCACCCGTGCGGGCTCACGCGGCGCGAGCAGGAGGTGCTCGAGCAGCTCGCCGGGGGCCTGACCAACGACGAGATCGCGGCGCGGCTGTTCATCTCGGCGAAGACCGTCGACCACCACGTGTCGTCGGTGCTCGGCAAGCTCGGGGTCGCGAACCGACGCGAGGCGGTCGACGAGGCCAGGCGGCTCGACCTGGTCGCTGCCGACATCTCCGGACCGACCCAATCTGGGGAGCCGCTCGCGACAACCTAGGGAGACGCTCCCGATCCGCTCCCCCGCTCCGGCTCCTAGCGTCGTGGCTGTCCGGCACCCACACACCAAGGAGCACCTCATGCCGCTCTACATGGACGTCCACCATCTCGATCCCGGCGTCACCATGGACGACGTCGCCAAGGCGCACGCCGCCGACCTGCAGGTCCAGGACAAGTACGAGGTCAACTACCTCCGTTACTGGGTCGACGAGGTGGGGGCCAAGGTCTTCTGCCTCGTCGAGGCACCGTCCCCCGACGCCGCCAGCACCGTGCACCGCCAGGCGCACGGCCTGGTGGCCGACGAGGTCCACCTCGTGAAGGAGGGGTCGTGAGCACCGGGCTCCGGCGGCTGCTGGTCGGCCTGGCCGCCGGCACGCTGCTGATGTCCGGCACCGCCTCGGCCGCGGACGCCCACCACCCCTCGCAGCTCGACCGCCTGCGGTTCGCGACCGCGCCGTACTTCGACATCGACGAGGCCGTCGAGGACGGGTACGGCGAGCTCAAGGACGCCCAGGGCATCGCCTGCATCGACAGCGGTGACCCCCACGCCGGCGCCATGGGCATCCACTACGTCAACGGCACCCTGGTCGGCGACTCCGAGGTCAGGCTGCTCAAGCCCGAGCTCCTCATCTACGAGCCCCAGGAGGACGGGGACATGGAGCTGGTCGCCGTGGAGTACGTCGTGTTCCGCGACGCCTGGCGCCAGGCGCACCCCACCGGCCGGCCGCACCTGATGGGGCAGCGGTTCTCGCTGGTCAAGGCGGGCAACCGCTACGGCCTCCCGGCCTTCTTCGAGCTCCACGTGTGGGCCTGGCGGCACAACCCGCACGGGATGTTCGAAGACTACAACCCGCGGGTGAGCTGCGAGTTCGCCCCGGCCGCGAACTGACGGCTCGGTCCGGCCGCTGCCGGCTCGCCCACCCGGGCGAGCTCGCAGCGGCCGGTCCCGCGCTCAGGCGTCGAGGGCCTCGACGTCGACCTCGTAGGCACCCTGCACGATGAACTCCTTGCGCGGCGCCACGTCGGAGCCCATCAGCAGCTCGAACACCGTGGCCGCCTCGTCGGCGTCGTCCACGGTGATCCGGCGCAGCGTACGACGCCGCGGATCCATCGTCGTCTCGGCCAGCTGGTCGGCGTCCATCTCACCGAGGCCCTTGTAGCGCTGGACCGGGTCCTTCCAGCGGATGTTCTTCTTCTTCAGCTCCGCGAGCTTCCGCTGCAGCTCGTCGTCGGAGTAGGTGTAGACGTACTTGTCCATCCCCTTCTTGGGGTTGGACAGCTCGATGCGGTGCAGCGGCGGCACCGCGGAGTAGACCCGGCCCTCGCGGATGAGGTCGGGCATGTACTTGAAGAACAGCGTCGCCAGCAGGCAGCGGATGTGGGCACCGTCGGAGTCCGCGTCGGCCATGAAGATGATCCGGCCGTAGCGGGCGGCCTCGAGGTCGAAGGTGCGCCCGGAGCCCGCCCCGACGACCTGGATGATCGAGGCGCACTCGGCGTTCTTCAGCATGTCGCCGACGGAGGCCTTCTGGACGTTGAGGATCTTGCCGCGGATCGGCAGCAGCGCCTGGAACTCGGAGTTGCGCGCCAGCTTGGCCGTGCCGAGCGCCGAGTCCCCCTCGACGATGAAGAGCTCGGTGCGCTCGTTGTCGGTGGCGCGGCAGTCGGCGAGCTTCGAGGGCAGCGACGAGGACTCCAGGGCGTTCTTCCGACGCTGGGTCTCCTTGTGCTGGCGGGCCGCGATCCGGGTCTTGGCCGCGCCCGCGACCTTCTCCATCACGAGCTTGGCCTGGGCCTTCTCGCCGCGCTTGGTGGAGGTGAGGAACTTCTTCAGCTCCGCCGAGGCCACCTTGCGCACGACGGTGCGCGCGGCGGGGGTGCCGAGGATCTCCTTGGTCTGGCCCTCGAACTGCGGCTCGGCCAGCCGCACGGTCACGACCGCGGTCATGCCCTCGAGCACGTCGTCCTTGATCACGTCGGCGTCGTTGACCTTCAGCGCCTTGGTCGAGCGCATCACGTCGTTGAAGGTCTTGGTGACCGCCTGCTCGAACCCGCTCACGTGGGTGCCGCCCTTGGGCGTGGCGATCACGTTGACGAACGAGCGCAGCTCGGTGTCGTAGCCGGTGCCCCACCGCGCGGCGATGTCGACCACCAGCTCGCGCTCGACCTCCTGCGGGGTCATGTGGCCCTTGTCGTCGAGCAGCGGCACGGTCTCGGTGAAGGTGTCCATGCCCTGCAGCCGGATGATCTCGGTGACCGGCTCGTCGTGGGCCAGGTACTCGGCGAACTCGGCGATGCCGCCGTCGTGGCGGAACTTCTCCTCCACCGGTGTCTCCCCGCGCAGGTCACGGATGACCAGCTCGAGGCCGGGGACGATGAAGGAGGTCTGCCGGGCCCGCCCGAGCAGGCCCTCGAACTCGAAGGTCGCGTCCTTGGTGAAGATCTGCCGGTCCGGCCAGAACCGGATCCGGGTGCCGGAGCGGCCCTTGGCGACCCGGCCGCCCTTGCGGGTCAGGCCGGACTGGGCGGTGAAGCCGGCCGTCGGCCCCTCCCCGTCGAAGACACCCGGGAGTCCCCGGTGGAAGCTCAGGCCCTGCTGGCTCGGCGACCGGTCGACGTCGATGTCCATCCGGGTGGAGAGGGCGTTGACCACCGAGAGGCCCACGCCGTGCAGGCCGCCGGTGGCGTTGTAGGACCCGCCGCCGAACTTGCCGCCGGCGTGCAGCTTGGTGGCCACGACCTCCACACCGGGCAGCCCGGTCTTGGGCTCCTTGTCGGTGGGGATGCCGCGACCGTCGTCGTACACCTCGACGGAGTCGTCGCGGTGGAGGGTCACCTCGACCCGGTGCGCGTGCCCGGCGAGCGCCTCGTCGACGCCGTTGTCGATGATCTCCCACAGGCAGTGCATCAGGCCGCGGGTGTCGGTCGAACCGATGTACATCCCGGGACGCTTCCGGACCGCCTCGAGTCCCTCGAGGACGAGGAGGTGTGCGGCGTTGTACGTGTTGTCGATCGTCGGCTCCCAGCGTGCGCAAATCCGGTCGTGGTGCAGCCCCGAATCTACCTGCGACACGCCGCGCGACGCAGAAGGCTCGCCTGCCGGTCGGCTGACCAGGGCGGGACTACCGTGGGTGGTGAGTCAACAGCACGGCACCACCGTGGGGGACGTCACGATGTGGCCACAATCGGGTATGCCGATCCGGTTTTCGCATCCGTTCCTCCCCCTCGGGCGTCACACTCGAAAGGGCTAGACAGCTTCCTCCCCAATATTGGGTTCCCGAGGTGTGGGAACCCGGACGGAGGGGAAGACACTCCGTGATTGGATGACGTGTCCGGCAACACGTCGTCGGGGGAATCTTTCACACCGCCGACTACGTTGAGCAAGACACGATGATCAGAAATGAGGCCGATGTGACCACTGCAGTTGCCCCCAGCTCCGCCGCGCTGACCGCCGCGGACCGCTGCGACCGTTGCGGCGCCCAGGCCTACCTTCGTGTGGAGCTCCAGACCGGCGGCGAACTCCTCTTCTGCGCCCACCACGCGCGGGAGCACGGCGACAAGCTGCGCGAGATCGCGGCCAACGTCCAGGACGAGACGCACAAGCTCCAGAACACGCCGGCCGCTGCGCCGGGCACGGAGGCCTGAGCGACACCCGCCCACCCTCGACCGAACGACGGCCCCGGACACGATGTCCGGGGCCGTCGGCATTCTTCCGATGACCCTGCCGATCACCCTGCCGATGACGCTGCCGATGACGCTGCGGGGGTGTGCGAGGCTGTGCCGCGTGAGTGCCCCGTGACTGGCCTGGAGGTCTGCGTCGCCCTGGTGATCGTGGTGGGCCTGGCCGGCGTCCTCGTGCCGGTGCTGCCCGGCTCCGTGCTGGTCCTGGGGGCCGTCCTCGTCTGGACCCTCGCCGAGGGCGGAGTGGTCGCCTGGCTGGTCCTGCTGGCGGCTGCCGCTCTGATCGGCACCGCGGCCGTGGTGAAGTACGTCGTGCCGCGGCGCCGGCTCCAGCGTGACGGCATCCCCACCACGACCCAGTGGAGCGGCGCCCTCGGCGCCGTGGTCGGGTTCTTCGTGGTGCCGGTCGTGGGCCTGCTCCTCGGCTTCGTGGTGGGCGTCTACCTCGCCGAGCTCGGCCGGGTGGGGTCGGCGGCGGCGTGGCCGTCCACCAAGGCCTCGCTGCGAGCGGTGGGTCTCAGCGTGCTGATCGAGCTGTGCGCGGCCCTGCTCGCCACGGGCGCCTGGGTCGTGGGCGTGGCGGTGACCTGACCGTGCCGATCCTGCTCTCCCTGCTCGCAGCCGTGGCCTACGGCCTCTCCGACTTCGTGGGCGGCGTGACGTCCAAACGGGTCAGCCCCTGGTCGGTGGCGCTGGTCGCCCAGCTCGGCGGCGCCGCCCTCGTCCTCCTGCTGACCCTGGTGACCCCGGGCTCACCGACCGGGGCGGACCTCGGGTGGAGCCTGGTCGCCGGCCTCGGCAACGGCTTCGGTACGGCGTTCCTCTACCGGGGCCTGTCCTCGGGCCGGATGGGCGTGGTCGCCCCGGTGTCCGGGGTCGGCGCCGCCGTGGTGCCGGTCGTGGTCGGCGTCCTGGCCGGTGAGCGTCCCAGCTCGCTGGGGTGGCTCGGGATCGTCGTCGCGCTGCCCGGCATCTGGCTGGTCGCACGGGAGCCGGCCACCGGGCCGGGGCCCCTGGGCGCCGGGCTGACCGACGGCATCCTCGCCGGGCTCGGTTTCGGCTCGCTGTTCGCCGCGCTCGCCCAGATCCCCGAGGAGGCCGGCTTCCTGCCGCTGGCCCTCAACCAGCTCGTCGCCGGCGCGACCATCGTCACGGTGGCCCTCGTGCTGCGAGCGTCGTGGCTGCCCCGGGACAGGCGGGCACTGGGTGGCCTGGTCAGCGGCGCGCTGGGCGCGCTGGCCACCGGCTCGTTCCTCGTCGCCACGCACGGGGGCTACCTCACGGTCACCGCGGTCATCACGTCCTTGTACCCGGCCTTCACCGTGATGCTGGCTGCCTCCCTGCTGCGCGAGCACGTGCACCGCGCACAGGCCCTCGGGCTGGGCGTGTGCGCGGTTGCGGTGTCGCTGGTCGCTGCCGGCTGAGCCGGCGGTCAGCTGCTGCGCACCCAGGACGTGAACTCGCGCCGACCGCCGAGCCAGTCGACGACCGGGTGCGAGGCGTCGTACGCGTCGTACATCTTGACCGCGACGCGCACCTTGTCCGGGGTGCCCAGGCACGTGCGCTTGACGCGGTACCTCACCACATCCTCGGCGTTGTCCAGGCTGAGGTGGTGGGCGCAGCTCAACGGCCCACCCACGGCCTTCCAGCCCCGGATCCGGGACAGCTGGTAGTCGGTGCCCTCCTGGAGGCCGCTGGCGATCCGGAACTCCGGCCCCTTGCGCGACCGGTCGGTGTCGAGGAAGACCTGGATGCTCGCCGGACCGCCGTCGGAGCTCGCTCGCAGGTCGGTCACCGAGACCGTGCCCCGCACCCGCACCTCGCGGTGGTCGAGCGTGGCACCGCGTACGTCGTTGAGCGACGCGGTGGCGTCGGCCGGGTCCTCGACGCTCACCTTCTCCGCCATCGCGGGGGCGGCGACGCCGAGGACGGTGGCGCTGAGGAGGACGGTGGCGACGGCGCGGGCGGCACGGGTGGTGCGGTTCATGGCGAGCTGCTCCTGTGGGTTCGGTGTGTGTCTCACTGCTCAGATGCACAGAAGCCGTGCGGGGTTGCAGTCTGGGCCCACCGGGTAGGAATGAGGCATGAGCGACGACTCCCCCACGTCTCCCGCAACGACTCCGGACTCCGGCCACACCGCCGGGACCGCCGGGCCGGATGCCCCGACCACCTCACCGGACGCCCCGACCACCCGCCCGGAGGCCGGTCGCACCTCCACGAAGGACCCGCTGCGTGGTTCCCGGACCAGCGGCATCTGGGTCGCCGTCGTCGGCCTGGGTCTCGTGCTCGTGCTGCTCGTCATCTTCATCGCCCAGAACACCCAGACCGTCGAGGTCGCCTTCCTCGGCTGGAACGGCACCGCCCCGCTCTCGGTGACCCTGCTGATCGCCACCACCGCGGGGCTGTTCCTGGCCGCCATCGCCGGCACCCTGCGGATCCTCCAGCTGCGCCGGCGGGTGCGCCGCGACGCCAAGGGCGCCAAGGCGCGCGGCTGACCTCTCGGTCTCCAGACGCAGTCCGGCCCGCACCCCGAGGGGTGCGGGCCGGATTCGTGTGCGTCGGGCTGGAGGGTCAGTCCAGGTAGTCGCGCAGGACCTGCGAGCGCGACGGGTGCCGCAGCTTCGACATGGTCTTGGACTCGATCTGGCGGATCCGCTCGCGGGTCACGCCGTAGACCTTGCCGATCTCGTCGAGGGTCTTGGGCTGGCCGTCGGTGAGGCCGAAGCGCATGCTCACGACACCCGCCTCGCGCTCCGAGAGCGTGTCGAGCACGGCGTGCAGCTGCTCCTGCAGGAGCGTGAAGGACACGGCGTCGGCCGGGACGATCGCCTCGGAGTCCTCGATGAGGTCACCGAACTCGGAGTCGCCGTCCTCGCCGAGCGGGGTGTGCAGCGAGATCGGCTCGCGGCCGTACTTCTGGACCTCGATGACCTTCTCGGGGGTCATGTCGAGCTCCTTGGCGAGCTCCTCCGGGGTGGGCTCGCGGCCCAGGTCCTGGAGCATCTGCCGCTGCACGCGCGCCAGCTTGTTGATGACCTCGACCATGTGCACCGGGATGCGGATGGTGCGGGCCTGGTCGGCCATCGCGCGGGTGATCGCCTGGCGGATCCACCAGGTCGCGTAGGTCGAGAACTTGTAGCCCTTGGTGTAGTCGAACTTCTCGACCGCGCGGATCAGACCGAGGTTGCCCTCCTGGATCAGGTCGAGGAAGAGCATGCCGCGGCCGGTGTAGCGCTTGGCCAGCGAGACGACGAGGCGGAGGTTCGCCTCGAGGAGGTGGTTCTTGGCGCGTCGGCCGTCCTCGGCGATCCACTCGAGCTCCTCGAGGAGCTTCGGGGAGATCTTGCCGCCCTTGGCGAGCTTCTCCTCCGAGAACAGGCCGGCCTCGATCCGCTTGGCGAGCTCGACCTCCATCTCGGCGTTCAGCAGCGGCACCTTGCCGATCTGCTTGAGGTAGTCCTTGACCGGGTCGGCGGTCGCGCCGGCGACCATGACCTGCTGCTCGGGCTCACCGGTGTCGTCGGCGTCGGAGACGACGAAGGTGGCGGACTTCTCGTCCTCCTCGATCGTCGGGTCGGCCTTCACGTCCTTCTCGAACTGCTCGTCGGGCAGGTCCGGGAGGATCTTCTTGCCGTCCGGTCCGATCACCGGGGCCGCCTCGACCGCGACCTCGACCTCGGCCGAGTCCGCGGACGCGCCGGCGGCCTTCTTGGCCGCGACCTTCTTCGCAGGGGTCGCGGCGGCCGCCTTCTTGGCCGGCGCCTTCTTGGCCGTCTTGGCCGTGGTGGTCTTGCGCGTCGAGGTCGCGGCGACCGCACGCGTGCTCGAGGCGGTCACGTGCACCGAGATCCCCAGCGAGCTCAGGTGCATCAGCAGCGCCTTGAGGTGCTTGGGCTCGACCCGGGCGTCCTCACTGGCCTGGCGCACCTCCTCCGGCGTCAGGCTGCCGGTAGGGGTGCCCCGTTCGACCAGGGCCACGACGGCAGGGTGCGACAGCACCTCGGCAGGAAGCATCTTGCGTGCGTTCGAGGACACGAACACCTCTCGTAAGCTGGCGGTTCAGACCACGTGGGCGCGGCGAGGCCCGGATACGTCAAGGCCGCGTCGTCATTCTGCCACGGGGCCGGTGATCACCGGGCATTCACCCCGGGGCCACCCGCGTGACATGAGACGAACGCCGCGTCTCATCCCGCCTTCGCGGCGGCCTTCTTCTGCTTCTTGTAGTCGCGGACCTTCTGCAGCGAGGACTCGTCCACGACGTCGGCGACCGAGCGGTAGCCGTCCTCGGCGTAGTCGCCCACGGCCTGCTCCCACCCTTCCGGGCGGACGTCGAGCTGCTTGGCGAGCAGGGCCACGAAGATCTGCGCCTTCTGCTTGCCGAAGCCCGGCAGCGCCATCACCCGCTTGAGCAGCTCCTTGCCGGTCGCGGCGTCGGTCCACAGCCGCTCGGTGCGGCCGTCGTACTGCTCCTCGACCAGGGCCGCCAGCGCCTGCAAGCGGGCGGCCATCGAACCCGGGAAGCGGTGGATCGCCGGCGGCGTCGCGCACAGCGCCGCGAACTCCTCGGGGTCGGCGGCGGCGATCGCCGCGGGCTCGAGGGTGCCGAACCGGTCCAGCACCTTGGCCGGGCCGCGGAAGGCGTGCTCCATCGGGTACTGCTGGTCGAGCATCATCCCGACGAGGAGCGCGAACGGGCTGTCGGTCAGGACCTGGTCGGCGGCGGGGTCGCCGGTGATCTGGATGGCCATGGGCCCATCCTGCCGCAGTCCGAGGGCCGGCAGAGCGGTCGCACCCCGGCGGTGAGGGTCCGTGATGACGTCTCCCCTCTCGTGGGGACGCCCCTCGCGGAGCGCCGCAGCGGCCCGTCCCCTCATGTGGGTAGCCGTCCGGTCACCTCTAGTGGGTAATCGCGATTTCGAGGTTGCCAGCCCGGTCCAGACCGTCTCTGATGAGAGCAGGTGCCGGTTCTCACGCCGGGCACCGTCCCCCCGTTTCTCCGAAGGACACCGATGTCTCGCCTGTGCCACCTCCTCGCCACGGCAGCCGCTCACGCGGCCGCCGGCGAGTCGACGGTCGCCGCGAAGTCCATCGGCCCCGGACCCATCAAGCAGCACCTGGTCGCCCTCGGGACCGCGACCGAGATTGCGACGGAGGAAAAGCGATGGACCAGCAGCTTCTGCGGGAGCCGACCAGGATAGGGCCGGACACAGGACGGGTGCCGGCCCTCAGTGAGCTCGACCCAGCAGCCGGGAAGCGCGTCGACCGCCTCGTGGAGCTGTCGACGCGTGGTCTGGCTGCGGCGTACCTGCCCGGCACGGGCGAGTTCGCCCGGACCGTGCGGGGGCTGCCCGGTGGTGCCGGCGTGCGTGTCGTCAGCGAAGGAACCGACCTGCGGTACGCCGCGATCGCGGCGCTCGGCCTGGGCCGCCTGCCCGCGCCCGCGCAGCGCGAGGTGGTCGACGGGCGCACCGCCCGTGACGTGGCCGCGCTCGTCGTCGAGCGCGCCGAGACGAGCGCCGACCTCGGCGCCGTCGCGCTCGCGGTGTGGTCGGCCGCCGAGGTGTACGACGAGCTGCCGCACCACCTGCTCGCGCGGCTGGCCGCCGCCGTCGCCTCCCCCGCACCGATCCCGGCCCTGGACCTGGCCTGGTCGCTGACCGCCGGGGTGGCGGGGGCACGGCTCGGGGACACCGACGAGCTCGTCGCGACCGCGTCGGCACGGCTGCTGCGGGAGCAGGGCAGCTCCGGGTTGTGGGCGCACGTCCTGCCTGCCCGGACGCAACCCCGGTGGCGGGCCCACGTGGGCAGCTTCGCCGACCAGGTCTACCCCCTCCAGGCGCTGGCCCGGACGGCGCGACTCACCGGCTGCACCGACCTGCTGTCCGCGGCCGATCGGGCGGCGGCGCGGATCTGCCGGCTGCAGGGCCCGGCCGGCCAGTGGTGGTGGCACTACGACGCGCGCGACGGCCGGATCGTGGAGCGCTACCCGGTCTACAGCGTCCACCAGCACGCGATGGCCCCGATGGCCCTGCTCGACCTGTGGGAGGCCGGTGGCGCCGACCGCCGGACCGAGGTCGCGGCGGGGCTGGCCTGGCTGGACCAGCACCCCGAGGTCGTGGAGGAGCTCGTCAGCGACCGCTTCGGGCTGGTCTGGCGCAAGGTCGGCCGACGGGAGCCTCCCAAGGCGGCCCGGGGCATCGGCGCGCTCACCACCGCGCTGCGCCCGGGGCTGCACGCGCCCGGGATCGACACCCTGCTCCCTCCGTCGGTCGTCGACCACGAGTGCCGGCCCTACGAGCTGGGCTGGCTGCTCTACGCCTGGCTCCCACCGGTGCCGGGCACCCGGGCAGGGGGTGCGCCCGATGAGTGACCTCCGGACCGACCCCCGCGTGCTCTTCGGCCTCGAGGTGGATCCGCTCACCCTCGAGGAGACGGTCGCCCTGGCCGGCGAGGCGATCCGCCGCCAGGAACGCTGCCTCGTGGGTGTCGTCAACGCGGCCAAGATCGCCAAGCTCACCGCCGACCCGGTCCTGCGCGACTCGTTGCTCGAGTGCGACGTGCTCGTCGCCGACGGCCAGTCGGTGGTCTGGGCGAGCCACGTGCTCCGGCGACCGCTCCCGGAGCGGGTCACCGGCATCGACCTCTTCGAGGAGCTGCTCGCGCTCGCCGACCGGGACCGGCTCGGGGTCTACCTGCTGGGCGCCCGGCCGGACGTGCTGGAGCGGGTCCGCCGGGAGATCGCCCGACGCTGGCCCGGGGTCACGGTCGTCGGCAGCCGCGACGGCTACTTCACCGATGCCGAGTCGGCGTGGGTCGCCGAGGACATCGCGTCCAGCGGCGCGGACATGCTCTTCCTGGGCATGACCACGCCGAAGAAAGAGATCTTCCTCGGCGAGCACGGCGACCGGCTCGGCGTGCCCGTGATGCACGGCGTGGGCGGCTCCTTCGACGTGCTCGCGGGGGTCACCCGCCGCGCCCCACGCGCGTGGCAGCGCGTCGGCATGGAGTGGGCCTACCGGGTGGCCCAGGAGCCTCGTCGGCTCTGGCGCCGCTACCTCGTCACCAACTGCGCGTTCATCGGGCTCGTCGTGCTCGAGCTGGTCCACCGGCGCCCGGCGTACCCGCACGCGCCGAAGCGCATCCACCATCTCAAGGGGGCAACACCATGACCGACTCCGTCTTCGAGGGCCGCGTCGCAATCCTCGGTCTCGGCTACATCGGGCTGCCGACAGCCGCCGTGCTCGCCACGAGGGGCATCGAGGTGGTGGGGGTCGAGATCAACGAGGCCACCGTCAAGGCCGTCGCGAACGGAGAGGTGCCGTTCGTCGAGCCGGACCTCTCCGCCGCCGTGAGCGGGGCCGTCGCGCAGGGGCGGCTGACCGCGACGACCGAGACCCCCGAGGCGGACGCCTTCATCATCGCCGTGCCGACGCCGTTCGAGGGCGACCACCAGGCCGACCTCCAGTACGTCCGCGCAGCGGTCGGCCAGATCGCGCCCCGGCTGCGCGGCGGCGAGGTCGTCGTCCTCGAGTCCACCTCTCCCCCGGGCACCACCGACAAGGTGAGCCGGTGGCTGGCCGACCTGCGACCCGACCTGGTCTTCCCGCACAGCTCGGAGGGCGTGCCGGACGTGTACGTCGCGCACTGCCCCGAGCGCGTGCTGCCCGGCCGGATCATGATCGAGATGGTCACCAACGACCGGGTCGTGGGCGGTGTCACTCCGCGATGCGCGGCGAAGGCCGCTTCCCTCTACCGGGTCTTCACCCAGGGCGAGATCATCCTGACCGATGCCGCGAGCGCCGAGATGGCCAAGCTGGTGGAGAACGCCTATCGCGACGTCAACATCGCCTTCGCCAACGAGCTGTCCCTCATCAGCGAGGACCTCCAGCTCGACGTGTGGGAGGTCATCCGCCTCGCCAACCACCACCCCCGCGTCAACGTGCTGACCCCGGGCCCGGGGGTCGGCGGGCACTGCATCGCCGTGGACCCGTGGTTCATCGTGGGTGCGGCGCCGGAGCGCTCGCGGCTGATCCGCACCGCGCGCGAGGTGAACATCGTCAAGCCCCAGCACGTGGCCGAGCAGGTCGTGCGCAAGACCGAGCGTTTCCGCAACCCCACCGTGGCCTGTCTCGGGCTCTCCTACAAGGCGAACATCGACGACCTGCGCGAGAGCCCGGCCGTCGACGTGGTCGTGGCCATCGCACGCGCGCTCCCGGAGGTCGACATCCGGATCGCGGAGCCACTGTCGCACGTGCTGCCGGCGGAGCTGGCCGAGTTCCCCAACATCCGGCTGGAGCCCGCCTCGACCGCCATCGACGAGGCCGACATCGTGGTCCTCCTGACCGACCACGACCACTTCCGCTCGCTGAGCCGGTCGCGGCTGGCGGGCAAGGTCGTCTACGACACCCGCGGCCTGTGGAGGTGACGAGTGCCGACGGTGATGGTGGTCTACGGGACCAGGCCCGAGGCCATCAAGCTGGCGCCGGTGGTCATCGCGCTGCGCGAGGTGTCGGGGCTGCGCGTGGTGGTCGCGGTGACCGGCCAGCACCGGGCGATGCTGGACCAGGTCAACGAGCTCTTCGGGATCGTGCCGGAGCTCGACCTCGACGTGATCCAGCCCCGCCAGCAGCTGCACACCATGAGCCAGCGCATCCTCGACGGGCTCACCGAGTCCGTCCGCGCGGTCCGGCCCGACGCCGTACTCGTGCAGGGTGACACGACGACGGCCTTCATCGCCTCGCTGGCCGCGTTCTACGAGCAGGTCGCCGTCTTCCACGTCGAGGCCGGCCTGCGGACCACGGACCGCTACAACCCGTTCCCCGAGGAGATGAACCGCCGGCTCACCTCGCAGCTCACCTCCCTGCACCTCGCTCCCACCCCGTTGTCACGCGACAACCTGCTGCGCGACGGGATCGACCCCGCCGACGTCGTCGTCACCGGGAACACCGTGATCGACGCGCTCCTCGCGGTGCTCTCGCTCGATCTCCCGGCCGAGGACCCGGCCGTCGATGTCCTCGACGGCGGTCCGGCGGTGCTGGTCACGAGTCACCGTCGCGAGTCGTGGGGGGACCCGATGGGTCGGACCGCGACCGCGGTGGCCAGGCTGGCCAAGGAGTTCCCCGACGTCCGCTTCCTGCTCCCCGCCCACCTGAACCCGGTCGTGCGCGAGGTGCTCCTGCCGCCGCTGCAGGGCATGGACAACGTCACGATCACCGAACCGCTCGGCTACGCCGACTTCGCGCGGGCGATGGCCTCGAGCACGATCATGCTCACCGACAGCGGCGGGGTGCAGGAGGAGGCACCCAGCCTCGGCAAGCCCGTGCTGGTGCTGCGGGACAACACCGAGAGGCCGGAGGCGGTCGACGCCGGCACGGTCCGCCTCGTCGGCACCGACGAGCAGCGCATCGTCGACGAGGTGACCACGCTGCTGACCGACCCGGCGGCGTACGACGCCATGGCGCGGGCGGTGAACCCGTACGGCGACGGGCACGCCGCCTCGCGGATCGCGGCTGCCGTGCAGAGCTTCTTCGGACTGGGCCACCGACTCCCTGACTGGAGCACTCATGACTGACTCGTCGCTCGACCGGTACGAGGCAGAGAACCTCACGCAGCCCGAGGGCGAGCACGACGTCTTCACGGTCGAGCGCTACCAGCAGTTCCTGCGACACCTGCCTACGTCGGCTAGGACCGTGCTGGACGTCGGGTGCAGCACGGGGCGCGGTGGCGCGGCGATGGCGGCGCTCAGGCCCGGCCTCGAGCTGTGGGGCGTCGACGTGGTGCAGAGCCGCCTGGACGCACTCCCCCCTGTCTACGCGCACACGCTCCGAGGCACGACCACGGACCTGCCCATGGACGACGGGTCGGTCGACGCGATCGTCGCGGGCGAGTTCCTCGAGCACCTCTATCCACGCGACGTGGACCCCACCCTCTGCGAGTTCCAGCGCGTCCTCGCCGTCGGCGGTCGCCTCCTCCTGACCACGCCGAACCCCGCCTACCTCAGGCTGAGGCTGTCGGGGATGAGCGTGTACGGACCTGGGCACCTGACGCAGCACCACATCCCGGTGCTGCGTCATCGGTTGAAGATGCACGGCTTCCGGTCGGTCCGGGTGCGAGGCTCAGGGCGGATCTCCCGCGTCCTGGGCGAGCTCGTCCCGGCTCACTCCCTGTACGGCAGCTATCTGATCTGGGCCGACAAGGTCTGACGGCTACGGTCAGCCCATCCCCCATCTGGGGGACGTCGCCACCGGCACGGGTCCGCATCGGGCTAGTTTCTTGGCCGCGATCGCCCAGCAGGGTCGAGCACTCCTGAGACCGGGCTCGGCGGTCATCCGGCGTACTCCCCGGCGCCGGACGGTCCAGCCCGGGAGTTCCGCATGCCCCTGTTCCGCCCACACCGCCTGTTGATGCTCTGCACGGCACTGGCCACGGCTCTGTGCTCTCCGACGCTCTTGCTCTCCGACGCCACGGCGGCCGACACCCACGGCACGGCCGCGGCCTCCCCCGACGCACGGGCACGGTCCGTCACGACCTCGCTGAGGATCCGCGCCAAGGTCTCCTCCTCGGTGCGTCCTCGGGCCCGTGCGGCCGTCGAGGCCTCGCCGGATCATCCCGCGGGCACGATGCTGGTGAAGACCAGCAGCGGGCGAGTGCTCGCGAAGACGAAGGTGGACCGGGATGCACGCACCTCGGTCGCGCTTCGACTGGACCGTTTGCGGCCCGGGCAGCACCGCCTGCGGGCCGTGTTCCGGGCGGCAGACGGCACGGGCAGGTGGCGCAGCCAAGCAAGCCGGGTCCAGTCGGTGCCCGGCTGCGCCTGGCGTCCGCACGTGTGTGGCTACCCCGACGCGACCAACACCGGTGTCACCGTGGGCGAGTCGAAGCTGCGCACCATCAACGACAACGTCGATCTGCGCACCGACGGCGAGGTCTTCAAGAACGCCATCGTCCACGGGCACCTCAACATCTGGGCCGACGATGTCACCGTCCGCAACGTCCGCATCATCAACACCGGCGAGGACTGGGGCCTCGGCCTCATCCACAGCACCAACGCCACCATCACCGACACCGAGATCCTCCCCGACGGACCCCGGCTGCTCGTCGGCATCAAGGACGTCTACGGCGACGCCCGCGGCACCCGCATCCGACGCACCGAGATCGCCCGCACCACCACCGGCATCCAGACCCACGAAGGCCTCATCGCCGACAGCTACATCCACGCCCTGGCCGAACAGCCCGGCGACCACGTCAACGGCACCACCTCCAACGGCTCCACCGTGCCCATGACCATCCGACACAACACGATCTTCAACCCCCACGGACAGACCGACGCCATCAGCCTCTTCCAGGACTTCGGACTCGAGGCCAACCGCACCATCACCGACAACCTCCTCGCCGGCGGCGGCTACACCATCTACGCCGGCGGCCAGGGCACCCACGGCACCACCCACCACATCGTCATCACCGACAACCGCATCTCCCGCAAGTACTTCCCCCACGGCGGCTCCTACGGACCCGTCGCCAAGTGGGAGGACGGCACCGGCAACCAATGGTCCGGGAACGTCTGGGACGACAGCGGGGAGCGCATCGCCGAGCGGTGACGAACGGGTACCGCATGTTGGGGTAATCACCGCGTCCCGGAGCCCGAGCCCGGAGGTCGGACTAGCGTCGGAGACTGGACGGCTGCAGGCATCTGTAGGGGGCTCCGAGATGGACTCGTCGAGCAACACCGGTCCCTCGCGGGCGCCCATCGGTGTCGACGCGGTGTCAGTGCTCACCCTCTACCTCGTGCTGCTGGTCGCACTGCCCTCCCGCCTCGTCATCGCGCCGGTGGGCGGGGCGGGCGCTCCAGCCGTTCTGGTGGGGCTCGGATGCCTCGGATGGTGGGGGTACTCGCAGGTCCGCCGTCCGCTGCCCTCGGGGCAGGGACGTCAACCGGTCCGGACGGCCGCCTTCCTGCTGCTCGCTTCCTTCACGATCAGCTACGTGGTGGCGATGACGCGCGCCATAGACCCGGAGGAGTCGAGCACGGCGCAGCTGGGGGTCGTCGTACTGCTGTCCTGGCTGGGTGTGCTGCTCCTCGCCAACGACGGCATAGCCTCCCCGGGAAGGCTGGACACCTTCTTGCGTCGGGTGGCGTTCGCCGGAGGTGTCGAGGCAACCGTCGGCATCATCCAGTTCTTCACGGGCGAGACCCTGGTGGACAGGATCCACATCCCCGGCCTGAGCGCCACGCAAGCCCTGGGCGCCGTCACCATGAGGGGTGGGTTCGACCGCCCGCCGGGCACTGCTCTGCACGCGATCGAGTTCGGCGCCGTCCTGGCCATGGCGTTGCCGGTCGCGGTCAACCTCGCGCTGACCGACGCGTCGCGCGGGGCGCTGCGTCGCTGGTACCCCGTGGCAGCCATCTACTTCGCCGCGGTGCTGGCGATCTCCCGCTCGACGCTGCTGTGCGTGGCCCTCGGCACCATCCTGGTCGCAGTCGCGTGGCCTTCCCAGGTGCGCAAGTTGGCCGCGGGTGCGTTCCTCGTCTTCGGCACCTTCATCTTCGTCACCATCCCCGGCATGCTCGGCACCCTGACGGGCCTGTTCACCAGCATCAGCTCGGACTCGAGCGCGATCTCACGAGTCGACTCGTACGCCATCGCCGGCGAGTTCATCGACCGCTCCCCGTTCTTCGGGCGGGGCTACTCGACGTTCCTGCCGAAGTACCGGATCCTGGACAACCAGTACCTCGGGCTGATGATCGAGGTCGGCTTCGTCGGGCTCGCCGCGTTCCTCGGACTTCTCGTCACGGGCATGGTCTGCTCTCGCCTGGTGCGCACGACCTCGACCGGAGCGGGCCGTCAGCAGCTGGGCCAGGCCCTGATGGCGTCGGTCGCTGCGGGAGCACTCGGCCTCGCCTTCTACGACGGACTCGGCTTCCCGATGGCCGGTGGCTTCCTGTTCCTGGTGTTGGGTGTCTCGGGGGCGCAGTGGCGTCTCGTCCGCGTCGAAGAACGCGCGTCACGACAGGTGGTGGTGGTGCCGTGAGTCGCTTGACAGCCGCGGCACTCGGGCTGGTCGCGGTGCAGTCGATGGTGGCCTGCTGCAGCGGATCCGACGAGCCGACGGCGACGCGCCAGTCCGCCCAGGCATCACCATCGGCGACCGCCGGCCCCTCCGCCGGCTCGCCCTCAGCGGCGCCCGGGAAACCCCGACCCGAGCGGAACTGTGCGTGGCGTCCGCACGTGTGTGGCTACCCCGACGCGACCAACACCGGTGTCACCGTGGGCGAGTCGAAGCTGCGCACCATCAACGACAACGTCGATCTGCGCACCGACGGCGAGGTCTTCAAGAACGCCATCATCCACGGGCACCTCAACATCTGGGCCGACGATGTCACCGTCCGCAACGTCCGCATCATCAACACCGGCGAGGACTGGGGCCTCGGCCTCATCCACAGCACCAACGCCACCATCACCGACACCGAGATCCTCCCCGACGGACCCCGGCTCCTCGTCGGCATCAAGGACGTCTACGGCGACGCCCGCGGCACCCGCATCCGACGCACCGAGATCGCCCGCACCACCACCGGCATCCAGACCCACGAAGGCCTCATCGCCGACAGCTACATCCACGCCCTGGCCGAACAGCCCGGCGACCACGTCAACGGCACCACCTCCAACGGCTCCACCGTGCCCATGACCATCCGACACAACACGATCTTCAACCCCCACGGACAGACCGACGCCATCAGCCTCTTCCAGGACTTCGGACTCGAGGCCAACCGCACCATCACCGACAACCTCCTCGCCGGCGGCGGCTACACCATCTACGCCGGCGGCCAGGGCACCCACGGCACCACCCACCACATCGTCATCACCGACAACCGCATCTCCCGCAAGTACTTCCCCCACGGCGGCTCCTACGGACCCGTCGCCAAGTGGGAGGACGGCACCGGCAACCAATGGTCCGGGAACATGTGGGACGAGACGCTCGAGGAGATCGCCAGCTCGTGACTCAGCACTGCAAGACACATCAGTCCTCGGCAGGCTCCGGATGAACTCCCGAGAGCTCCTTGCCAGCCTCCGACGGCGCTGGCACCTCGTGCTGGTCGCGGTGCTCCTGGCCGCCGCCGCGACAGCACTGACCGTGCACAGCGTCGCGCCGACGTACCAGACCGAGGCGAGCGTCGTGCTCGTGCCTCCGAAGAGCACGGAGGACCCGACGGCAAACCGCTACCTCTCACTGAGTGGCTTGACCCAGGTCACCAGTGTCATGATCCGCGCACTCAACAGCGACGCGACGCACGCTGCGATCGACAGCGGCCAGGCGGACTACGTCGTGGCCCCTGACTACACCACCAGTGCGCCGATCCTGCTGATCACCACCACCGGTCATCATTCGACTGCGACGTCCCGGCTCGCGCGCGACGTGGTCAACCAGGTTCCGAAGGTGCTCGCCGACCTGCAGGAGCGGCTCGGCATCGCACCGGACGCACGGATCGTCGCCATCGAGATCACTCGCGACAGTGAGCCCACTGTCCTGCAGAAGGCACGCATCCGCGCCGGCATCGCCGTCGGTGGCGGCACACTGGCCCTGCTGGTGTTCCTGATCGGTGCCGTGGACGGCCTGCTCGTGCGACGAGCGGGGCGGACGGGAAAAGACGAGGGGCGACCGGACCGGGGGGGTGACGGCCCCGCTCGACGCGGCCGCACCGCACCGAGGACGGCCGCCGCGGTGAAGCGGCCCACCTCCGCGGGCCCCGGGTCCGGTGCACCGGAACGACGGCGACCGCCCGCGAACACTCCGGGACCGACACCGGCAAGGAATGGGGAGGACGCGACAGCTCCCATGCGGGCCCGGCGCCGCTGAGCCCTGCGCCGGATGCCGGCGGCCCGGTCACCGGGTGAGCAACGACTCCCGCAGCCGCTCACCTCGGCGGCCCGGTGCCAGGGCTCGTCGGCGGAGCAGTCCGTCGACGATGACGCAGGCCAGCGCGGTGGCGGCCGTCCCGAGCAGCAGCGTCGCCACGGCCGCACGACCAGGGCGACCGTTGAGGTAGAAGATCTGCGCACTGTCAGGTGCCGAGGTCGTGGTGATGAAGCTGCCCGGAGCGACGCCGTCTCGAGCCTGGATCCGGTAGAGCTGGGTGTCGATGCGCCGGGTGATCTCGCGCAAGCGCGTCCGCACCTCGTCCCGGTTCGGACCGATGACCTGCACGTCGAGCACCGGGCGGTCGAAGTTGAGCGCCCACTGCCCGCCGGAGTTGGGCACCCGGATGAGGTGTCCGTCGCGCACGCCCTGGCCGGCCAGCGTGGCCCCCGCCGAGGAGGTCGCCGCCATGCGGTGACCGTTGTTCAGCTGTGCCTCGACCATGCCTGCGGTGACGATGAGGCTCGAGAAGGTCTGCTCGATCTTGTTGGGGTAGCGCGCGCTCGCGGGAGCGAGGAAGACGACGTCGACCTGGGTCCAGTACAGGCCGGCACCCTGATGCACGGCGAGCGCGGTGGCGAACGTGACGCACATGCCGAGGACTGCGACATACCAACGTCGCACCACCACGGCGAACAGCAAGCCGACCGTCATCACACCTCCCCCGATGTGTCCATCGAACTCGACGGGCGACGATGACGAATCGCCAACGTGGGCGAAGTCGCCGCTGCCGGCGCTTCATAGACTCGCGACAACGGCGCCGGGTCAACGGGGGCGCGGTCCTTTCCGACAACGGACACCTGCGAGGCACCATGGCTGCCCGGAAGACCTCACAGGTCGTGAACCTGTGCTTCCACGGCATCGGCGCGCCCGGTCGCACCCTGGAACCGGGCGAGGCCGGCTACTGGGTCGACGAGCGCAGCTTCCTGGACGTGCTCGACCTCGTTGCCGGCCGCAGCGACGTCCGGCTGAGCTTCGATGACGGCAACTCGTCCGACCTGACGGCCGCGTTGCCCGGGCTCCTCGAGCGCGGGCTGACCGCGGAATTCTTCGTCCTGGCCGCCCGTCTCGGAAAGCCCGGAAGCCTGGCGGTCGAGGACGTGCGCGCCCTGCGGGACGCCGGGATGTCGATCGGTTCGCACGGCATGCACCACCGCTCGTGGCGAGGGATCTCCGATGCAGATCTGGACGAAGAGCTCGGGCGCGCTCGAGACGTGATCTCAGCCGCCCTCGAGGCCGAGGTCGACACGGCGGCCTGCCCCCTGGGCGGCTACGACCGCAGGGTCCTCGGTGAGCTGCGCAGGCGCGAATACCGCCGTGTGATGACCAGCGACCGGGCGACTGCCGACCCGGGGACGTGGCTGCAGCCCCGCTTCAGCATCCGAGCAGACGACGACGTGGCCTCGGTCGAGCGGCAGCTGATCGGCGCTCGAGCCGCCTGGCGCAGGGCCAGGAACGACGTCCGCATCCTCGCCAAGAGCCTCAGGTGACCGCTCAGCCCGGGGCGCGCGTACTTGTCGGTTTCGCGGAGTCGCTCGCTGCGATCGAGTCCGCCTGGAACCTGCTGGACCACGGCTACGACGTCCACGCATTCACCCGGGAGGGAGCTTCCCCGGCCCTCGCGCGGGACCCACGAGTCGTCCTGCACCGTGTCACTCCCCCGGAGCTGGACCACGCCGCGACGTGCGGCCAGGTCGGCCGGATGGCCACACATCTGGGCTGCGACGTCGTGATGCCCTTCGACGACGTGGCGGTGGATGTGGCCGATCACGTTCGTCAGGAGACCGGACTGCCGGTGGCGGGCCCGACGGGGTCGAACGCACTGCTCGCACTCGACAAGCAGCGGCAGATCGAAGTTGCACGGACGGCCGGGCTGCTGGTTCCGGTCACGACCGTCCTGCAACCCCGGCAGCCATTGCCGGACCTCGACGAGCCCGGACCGTGGATCGCCAAGTCCGCGCTGGCCGTGACGGTGAGCGACGGTCGTGTCGGCAAGGGCGCGTCCTCGGTGGCCCACAACCGCGAGGCACTTGCACTCCTCATGGTCGGACGCACCGACCCGGTACTGGTCCAGCCGATACTCCTCGGGACGGGAGCAGGAGTGTTCGGCCATGCCCGTCGGGGCGAGGTGATGAACCTCAGCGCTCATCGCAGGCTCCGGATGATGAATCCCGCCGGCTCGGGCTCGAGCGCGTGCCGCTCCGTGGACGTGGCTCCCCAGCTGGAGGACGCGGCGCGGCGCTTCATCGGACACGCCGGTTGGGACGGCCTCTTCATGATCGAGCTGCTGACCGACGGGGACGGCCGACACTGGTTCATGGAGCTGAACGGCAGGGCCTGGGGCAGCATGGCGCTGGCTACCCGGCGCGGGCTCGACTACCCGGCCTGGGCGGTGGCCGCAGCGCTCGATCCTGCCTTCTGTCCGTCCCCTGTCTCCGTCGGGCCGCACGTGGTGGTCAGGCACGTCGGCCGCGAGCTGCTGCATCTCGCGTTCGTGGCGCGAGGCCGCCGGCAGCTGCACCAGGCCCGACGCGACGGTGCACCTGTGGATCCGTTGCTCGAGACCTTTCCCTCGTTGCCCGGTGCCGCCCGCAGCGTGCTGGCCTGGCATCCGGGCGATCGCTTCTACAACGCTCGCCGGGGTCGGGCGGCAGTCCTGTGGGAGGACACCATGGGGACGCTGCGCAGCGTCACGTCGCGCCGGGTCAGGACCTGACGCCGGTGGAACGCCCCCCGGAGGAGGTTGACCCGGACCGTCCCACCCGTGGGTGGGCCTCGATGCAGGCGACGATCCGCCTCCAGTACGCCTCGTTGGTGTAGCCCGAGGACGCGACCTCAGCCCGCGCCCGGGCTCCCAGTCCGGCCGCAGCCCTGCGGTCCTGGGTCAGCTCCAGGATGCGTGCGAGCAGCTCTTCGTCGTCACCCTCCGGGACGTAGGAGACCTGGTCGTCGGCGAAGTAGCGCTCCAGGCCACCCACGCTCGTGGCCACGATCGGCGTGCCGACGGCCGCTGCCTCGAGGATCGTGGTGATGCCGCCGGCGTGAGCGTTCGCGTGCAGCGCCACGACCAGGCAGCGCGCAGTGCGGTAGAGCTCGCAGAGCTCCTCGATCGTCTCGGTCGGACGCACGACGGCACGCTCCATCCCGGACGGGCGGTGGCTCGTCGCGAGCCGCACCTCGAGGTGGGACGGGAGCCGTGCGACGGCTCGTGCCAGCGTGTCCCAGTCGCGGGACCTGTCGTTGCCGACCGAGAGGACCAGCGCGGATTCGCCCGACCAGGTGCCGTGCGCCCCGAAGGCCGGAGAGACGCCGAAGGGGACATACACGTGGGTGCCTTGCGGGAAGATCTCCACTCCCAGGTCGAGGTTCGGGGCGGCGTTGTAGACGAACAGGTCGACCCGGGACATCAGCCAGCGGTGGAGGAGGCGTCGCCATCGGGGCTGCGCGTCCCAGCATGCGAAGAGCCAGATGGTGTGGCCCACCAGGTAGGGCCGGCGCGAGCGCCAGACCTTGAGCACGAAGGCGGCTCCGAGATAGTCGGCCTCGTTGTGCGCGTAGAGGACGTCGGCGTCACGGATCGCCCGGGAGCGCTGCAACGCGGCCACGACGTCCGCACCGGTGACCTTGCGGACGGCTCGGCGCAGCCACTCGGTCATTCGCCCCGTCAGGCGGGGAGCGGCGTAGCGAAGCTCCCAACCCGGAGGCAGCGACTCCAGGCCGTAGGGATAGCGGTCCGGGGTGCGCCCGTGCGTGTGGTCCCGGGCGTAACGAGCGAAGTCCATGTCCACAGACAGGACCGGGGTGATGCTGCGACCGGTCGGCACTTCTGCGACCCCCTCCACGCGGACGAGTGCGTGAGTTGACGAGCGTACGAAGCAGGGTCGTCAGGTGGTTCCAAGTCGGGCCGGTGCCACCAATTCCGGGTACCTCGTAGCCGCGGCCGAGTGGCCCGATGGACACGCGGCCACCATGGCGAGGTCCGTACGAGCGCGCGAAGGGAGCGGAGGATGCCTGAGATCCGGGCGGCGGTGCACGTGCACTCGACCTGGTCCTTCGACGGCGTCTGGGACCTCCCCCGCATCATGCGCACACTGCGTCGGTGCGGCTACGACGCCGCGCTGACGGCCGAGCACTCGCAGAGCATGGACGAGGGCTCATGGGAGGGGTACCGGCGGCTCTGTGCGGACCTCTCCACGGCGGACTTCCTGGTCGTGCCGGGCATGGAGTACCGCGACGCCTCCAACGTCGTGCACGTGCCTGCGTGGGGCGACCTTCCCCATCTGGGCGACGGTCGCGACATCGGTTCCCTCCTCGAGGAGGTGAGCGAGAATGGCGGAGCCGCCGTACTGGCACATCCAGCACGTCATGACGCCTTCGACTCGGTGGACCCCGGGTGGGGCCGCCACCTGGTCGGGGTCGAGGCCTGGAACCGCAAGTACGACGGCTGGCGACCCTCCAGGACGGCTGTCGAGCTCGCGGCCGCCTGGCGCGTCGGGACGGTCGCCTCCTTGGACTTCCACCGCCGGCGACAGCTCCACCCCCTGGCCACTGTCCTCGACGTCGATGGCAGGCCCAGCCCCGCCTCCGTCGTGGCCGCCCTGCGCGCCGGCCGCTTCCACGCAACGTTCCTGGGCACCCCGCTCGAGGCGTGGACGGTGGGACGGCGGGCAACCCTGCTCGACCACGCTGACACCGCCCGTCAGCGTGCAGCTGCCATGGCCCGCGGCTTCCACGCCTAGACGGGAGACCCGACGACCTCGGACCAGACCGTCTCCATCTGACGGACCCGCTGGTCCCAGGTGCCGGTGCGCTCGACGTGCTCCCGGGCCGCGGCCCCCATCCGACGGCGCAGCTGCGGGTCCACCAGCAACGGTCGCAACGCAGCGGCGATCGCCCGGGCGTAGTCCACGGGTGTCGTCGGCGTGACGCGGAATCCGCAGTCGTCCGAGACAGCCGCGGCCGGGCCGCCCCGGTCTGCGACGACCACGGGTAGCCCGTGCCCCATCGCCTCCAGCTGGACGTTGCCTCCCGGCTCGCGGTAGCTGGGGAACACGAACACGTCGGCCTCGCGGTAGAACCGCTCCACCTCGTCCCGCGGCTGCGAGCCGTGGAAGGTCACCCGGTCGCCCAGCGCCAGCTCACGGACCAGGGCCTCGCAGGCCGGGCGGTCGAAGCCGTCGCCGACGACGTCGAGCGACACCGGGAGGTCCCCGAGATGGGCCAGCGCTCGGATCGCGTCGCGTGCTCCCTTGGTCCGGATCAGTCTCCCCACGAAGAGCAGCCGCACCGGTCCCTGGCGGCCGGAACGGTCGACTGCGGCCGGCAGCCGCTCCAGCGCGGTCTCGCTCATGACGGCGAAGCGACGCACACGCAACGACGCCAACGACTCCTCGACGTACGGCGCGATGCCCAGCACCATGTCGGCACCTTCGTAGGTGCGCCGCAGCATCGGGTCCCCACGCAACCGCAGGGAGTCGAGTCGGCGCAGGTCGACGTACCAGGGCGCGGTGTCCTCGCCCGCGAAACCGGGAGGTGTCTGCAAACTCCCGCCGACCGGGCCGATGACGAACGGCACCCCGGTGCCGGCAAGCGGCGAGGGGTACCGCATCGCCACCGGCACCGGCTGGTGGCCGATGTCGAAGGTCCGGCCGGCTCTCTGGGCCGCGCGGATCCAGCGACGACAGGCCAGGTGGAAGTAGGGGTACCACGGCTTGACCAGGCTGTTGAAGCGCTCGGCACGGCCGATGACAGGGGGCTCGAGCCACTCGACCACCTCGACGTCCGGCAGCTGGTCTCGCGCCGAGGCCCGGGTGCGCTTGCGGTGCGTCAGCAGGGTCACGTCGTGGCGGCGGCTGAGACGGCTGGCCCACTGGTGCGCGACCCATGCCTCACCGACGTCGGTCGCGTCGACGCCCGGCGCCACGAGGAGGACGGAAACCACGCGCAACGGTAACCTCGCGGCATCCACGCTGCGGACCCAAACGGCTGAGGTCCCCAGTCTTCGGCACCTAGCATGTCGCTGTGCCAGCAGACACCTCCGGCGTGGCGACCGTGGTCGTGACCTACAACAGCGCGCACGTCATCGAGGACCTGCTCGACAGCCTGCCCGCCGCGCTCGACGGGCTGTCGTCGCGCACGGTCGTGGTCGACAACTCCTCCACCGACGACACCTGCACGATCGTCGCCGGCCGCAGCGACTGCGAGCTCGTCCGTGCCGCCAACGACGGGTACGCCGCCGGCATCAACCGCGGCGTCGAGCACCTCGGCGGGGGCGAGCCGATCCTGGTGCTCAACCCGGACGTGCGGATGCATCCCGGCTCGATCCGGACGCTGGTCGAGGCACTCGCGCTGCCCGGCACCGGCATCGTCGCGCCGAAGGTGTTCGAGAGCGACGGCACGCTGGTGCCGTCGCTCCGCCGCGAGCCCACGCTGCCCCGCGCGCTCGGTCTCGGCGGCACCGGGCGTCCGGCGCTGAGCGAGTACGTCACCGACCCCCAGGCCTACCTGCACCCGCAGACCGCGGACTGGGCGCTGGGGGCGGTGTTGCTCGTGGACCGCCGGTGTCACGACACCCTGGACGGGTGGGACGAGTCGTTCTTCCTCTACTCCGAGGAGACCGACTTCTGCCTGCGCGCGCGCGATGCCGGCTGGGTCACGCGCTACGTCCCCACGGCCACGGCGACCCACATCGGCGGCCAGTCAGGCCAGAGCCCCCGCATCCACTCGATGCAGATCCTCAACCGGGTCCGCCTGTTCAGCCGACGCCACGGCCGGACCGCGTCGTTGGCCTACTACCTGCTCAGCATCGCGAGCGAGCTCTCGTGGGTACTCAGAGGCCATCGCGACTCCATCGCCTCCGTCCGCGCACTCGTGCACCCCGGTAGTCGACCGCCCGAGCTCGGCATGTCGGGCAGGTTCGTGCCTCGGTGAGCCGACGCCGCCCGGTGCCCGGTGCCCGGTGCTCGGTACTCACCGTTCATGGACCACCGACTCGATGATCCGGACCACCTCACGGCCGGCCACGCGCCAGTTGTCGCGACGCACGCTGGCCGCTGCGAGCTCCGCCTGACGCCCCGCTGCCGAGCTCTCGACCACCCGGCACAACGCATCGGCCACGGCCCCGGGGGTCGCCGGCGTCCACACGACCGCGGGGCTGGGCAGGTCCGCCCGTGCGTCCGGGGAGTCGTTGACCACCGGCACGCACCCGGCCGCCAGCATCTCCTCCGCGACCAGGGAGATGTTGGTGAACGACATCGCGATGCCCGCCGACGACCGGTTGTAGAGGTCATTCAGCTGCTGGGGACTGAGGCGCCCGTGCCGGGTCGCCGGCACGGCAAGGTCGGGAGCCGGCTCTCCGTAGACGTGGATCTCCTGCTCGGGGTGGCGTCGGTGGAACTCCTCCAGGGCCAACGCCCCCAGCCGGTAGCCGCGTCGAGCGACATCGGGCTTGGTGTAGAAGACCACGCCGGATCGCTGCCCCGCGTTCGCCAACGAGTACACCTCCGTGTCACAGGAGAAGGGCACCAGGTCGGCGACCACGCCCACCTCCTCCCTGAGCCGTCGCTGCACCATCGACCCCAGCGCGATGTTGTGGAACCCGAACCTGTAGGTGTCGGCCGCGAGCTCGTACTCCGCACCTCGGGCGAAGAAGAAGGGCTCGAAGTCCTGGATGAAGTAGAACCTGCTCACCCGGTCGGGCCTGCGCGCGAGGAGGTGCGCGGTCGGCCACCCTGTGGCGACGCAGGCGTCCAGCGGTGGGGTGTGCGCGAGGTCCACGACGTCCACGGACACCCACGGCCAGGCGCTGCGCACCACCGCCCGGTGCCGCGCCACGTCACCGCCGTGCCGGTCGTGGACGAGGAGGACGCACCGGTGGCCAGCCGCCTCGAGCGCCTCGATCATGCGGAACATCGTGGTGTGGCCACCGGACCCGGCCCCCGGTGGGGCGCACAGCCATCCCACCGTCAGCGGCGTACCGGCAGGGACCCGGACCGGATTGAAGTCGGTCAGCTTCGTCGAGTCGGCCACCTCGCCGGGGAGCAGGGGGAAGTCCAGCGTCCCGGCCTGGAGGTGGTGGTAGGCCCGCCGCACCACCCGCTGGGCCAGCCGCCTTCCCGGCGCGGTCCACGTGACGCCCAGCGCGTTCAAGGCCGCCCCACAGCCGCGCGGAGCACCTCGACCACACGCTCCTGCTGGCGAGCGGTGATGCCGGGGAACATCGGCAGCGACAGGATCTGCCGGGCCGCTGCTTCCGCGCGCGGGAACGAACCCGCTCCGATGCCGAGGTGCGCGAAGCCGGGCAGGAGGTGCACCGGGGCGGGGTAGTGGATCCCCGTCCCGATGCCGGCAGCACCCAGCTGCGCGAGAACCCGGTCCCGGTCGGCGACCCGGACGACGTACAGGTGCCACACGTGCTCGTTGCCATCGACGACGCGAGGAGGCCGGACCTCCTCGAGGCCGGACAGCAGCTGCGCGTAGCGGTCAGCCGCATCCCCACGCTCGTCGTTCCACCCCTTCAGGCGCGCAAGCTTGCTGGACAGCGCCACCGCCTGGATGGAGTCGAGCCGGGAGTTGGTGCCGACGACGCCGTGCTCGTACTTGCGGACGCCGCCGTGGTTGCGCAGGGCGCGGACCTTCTCGGCGATCGCGCCGTCGTCGGTCGTCACCGCCCCGGCGTCGCCGAAGGCCCCGAGGTTCTTACCGGGGTAGAAGCTGGTGGCCGACACGCGTCCGAACGAGCCCGCGGGTCGGCCGTGCCGAGCCGCGCCCTGGGACTGGGCGCCGTCCTCGACCAGCACGACCCGCTCGTCCACCACCGCACGCAGCCGCTCGAAGGCCGCCACCTGACCGTAGAGGTCCACGCCGATCACCGCCCGGGTGCGAGGAGTGACGCGACGGGCGACGTCCTCGGGGTCGATGAGCAGGTCGTCGTCGCAGTCAGCGAGCACCAGCTCGGCCCCCGCCCGGAGCACCGCCTCCGCCGTCGCCACGAACGTGTTGGCCGGCACGACCACCTCGTCGCCCGGCCCCACGCCGGCCGCGCGCAGGGCGAGCTCGACCGCGTCGGTGCCGTTCCCGACACCCACGCAGTGGTCGACGCCGCAGAAGTCGGCGTACTCCGACTCGAACTGCTCGACGCGCGGCCCCAGGACGAAGGCGCCCAAACGGCAGACCTCCTCGATCGCTGCCCTCGCCTCGTCCATCACTGCGTCGTTCTGCAGCTGCAGGTCGAGGAACGGGACGGTGGTGACGTCCTGAGGCGGACGGGACTCGCGGGTCATGGGGTGCTTCCCTCCAGCTGGTCGGCCTGATCGGTGTCTCCCACCGGCGGCCTGGATCGGTGCGCCCTGACCCGCCGGCCCACGGCCGTCGTGCGGGGATGGCGGAAGAAGCCGCTGCTGGACCACCGGCGGTGGCACCACCAGTCGTCGAGGGTCCGGCGGACCGGCAGCAGCCGCAGCCATGGCCGTCGGCGAGCCCAGCGGTCGCCCTGCTCCACGCGCGCAGCCAGGGCGTGCCACTCCGGCAGGTCGGGGGCGTCCGGCCAGGTGGCGGCCGCGAAGTCACGCAACGGAGTGACGTCGCGGCTGGGGGCCCGACCACGGTCGTACTCGTAGCAGGCTCGCTCGAGTGCCTCGGTGGCGAGCGTGCGCCGTGCGAGCGCCCGCAGGCGCGGCGCCTCAGGCAGGCAGCCTGCAGGCCCGTCGAACAGGACGTCGAACGCCGCCAGCCGCTCCCGCAGGATGGTCAGGCCCAGCGGACTCCCCGCCTGCTGGGACAGGCTCGCGGCGTGCTCACGGTGCCAGGCCTGGTCGACCCCCTCGAGGTAGGCCACGTCGGAGAAGGCAGCGAGGCGCAGCCACATCTCCATGTCGTGCGTGTGAGCGAGCGGACGCTGACCGCCGAGCCGGCGCACCAGGGACATCCGCATGAACGCCTCCGGAGCAGTGACGACGTTGACTCCGGTGCGGCACACCATCTCCAGCCAGTCCTTGCCACGCCAGACGCGGAGCCTGGCCCCGGTGGTCCTCGCGGGCGGGGGGTCCCCCTCGAAGTGGATCGGATGGCCGTAGACCAGCCCGACCTCGGGTCTGGCGCGGCACACCGCGGCCGCCCTCGCGAGGGAGCCGGGTGTGAGCAGGTCGTCGGCGTCGAGGCGCACGAGGTACTCCCCCGTCGCCCGCTCCAGTCCGTGGTTGAACGAGTCGACGGGTCCCTGGTTGGTGTCGTGCGCCAGAACGCGCACCCGCGGGTCCGCGGCCAGGCGCCGGGCGACGGCCAGGCTCTCGTCGGTCGACGCGTCGTCCACGATCACGACCTCGACGTCGCAACCCTGCTGCCCGAGCGCACTGCCCACCGCGTCCGCCAGGTAGTCGGCGTAGTTGTAGCACGGGATCACCACGCTCACGCGCGGCGGCGGCACGAGGTACGACGGCGCCGCCGCGCGCGCCAGGCCGCGGAGCCAGGGACCGAGCACCAGGCCGTAGGTCGCAGCACCGGCGAGGGCACCGAGCGCGAGGCCGGCCGCCGGGTCGGCGGCGAGCGAGCTCACCCAGTGACCCGCCAGGCCGGCCAGCAACGCCGCGGGAAGCGGAGGCCAGGAAGCCGCCAGCACGGTCCTGACGCGGACGCCGACGCGGCGCAGCGCCAGCAGGTACGCCGGCACGATCACGGTGACCGCCACCACGAGATGTGCCCAGCCGCCGCCGGCGATGCCCTGCCACCGGGTACCGACCACCATGGCCGGGATCAGCGCGACCAGCCAGAGCGCCTGGATCGCGAGCACCGAGCGGGAGGAGCCGTTCGCGAGCAGGAAGGCCACCACGAGGTCGAACACCACTCGCAGGGCACCGAAGAGGCCCAGCGCGACCAGGACCGGGACGGCCGGGGCCCAGCGGTCTCCATAGACCACGCGCACGAGCGGGGAGGCGAGAGCGGCGAGCGCCACCCCGCTCGGCAGGGCGAGCGCCCAGGTCACAGCCGTGCCCCGGGCCAGGTCACCATCACGCGAGGGTCCGTCCCGGGTCACCGCGAAGGCCGGCAGGGCCACCGAGCGCACGACCTGGCCGATGGCACTCATCGGCCAGTTCGACACGTTGAAGGCGAGCACGTAGAACCCGAGAGCCACCGGTCCCGCGAGTCGGGCGATCACGACGTTGTCCAGGTTGAGCAGCGCCCAGGAGAGCATGTTGGCCCCCGCGATCGGGAGACCGAAGCGCAGCACGGACCGGGCGACCTGTCGGTCGGCCCGGTAGCGGGGACGGACCCCGGAGACCCGGAACTGGAGGGCCAGCGCCACGCTCTGCGCAGCGATCCGGCCGACGGCCAGCGAGATGACGCCCCACCCGGCGAGCAGCAGCCCCACCGTCAGCACCGTGGAGACGACGAAGTCGACGGCGGCGATCCCGAAGAGCGCCCGCTGCCGGAACTCGCGCTGGAGCATGGCGTACGGGACGACCCCCGCACCGGCCAGCAGCAGGGTGACCGACAGGAGCGCGATCACGTCGGCGGACTCCGGACTGCCCAGCAGCCCCGCCACCTCGCCGGCGGTGACCGCCATGGTCGCCGCGAGCACCCCGCCCGAGGCGAGGCCGAGCGCTCCCACAGTGGGCGCGCGCCGCTCCGGGTCGTCGGCGCGGATGAGGTCCGCGCTCAGGCCGAGGTCGGCCAACGTCATGAGCACGGCCTGCACCGTCAGGGCGACGGCGTAGACCCCGAACTCGCCGGGTGTCAGGATCCGGGCGAGCACGATGCCCACCACGAACGACCCGGCACGAAGCACCACGTTGCTCATCGCGCTCCAGGCCACGCCGCGACGCACCGCCGTCGTCAGCCCGGGGTCCCGCGACGAGCTGCTCATCGTCGGCTCCCGGCCACGGGAGCCGCCCGCAACCGCGGCTGGACGTGCTCCTGCCTGAAGCGGACCGCGCGGAACTTGGCGAACTCGTACGCCGTACGGGTCAGCTCCCTGCGGAGCACCGATCGCTCCGGTGGACGACCGGCCGCCTCGACGTACACCTCCTCGAGCCGGTCGGAGGCCGCCTCGAGCCCGAAGCGCGACGTGACCAGGTCGCGCCCCAGGCTCCCCAGGAAGGCCCGCCGACCGGGGTCGGCGAGCAGCGGGCGCAGCGCGGCCACCAGGTCGTCCGCCCCGGCTCCCCCGTCACCGAACCACCCCTGGTCCAGGAACAGGTCCCTGCTCTTCTCGTCGAAGAGCTGCCAGAACCCTGCCGTTCCCTGGACGACCAGTGGCTTGCCGAACGCCATGCCCTTCAGCGCGGAGCTGCCCATGCCGATGACTACGTCGGCCGCGTCGTACACGTCCGACGGGTCCAGGAGCCCACCCGTGACCGTGACGACGTCGCGGCCGGCCCCGAGGTTCACGCCGGCTGCCAGCCGGCGGAGCCTGCCGAGCTCCGGACCGTCGCCCGCCGCCACCAGTCGTACGGGCACACCCTCGGCGGCCAGCGATCCGCAGACCCGTGCCGCCGCCAGCACGCCGTCGATCTTGTCCAGGTCCTTCGTCATCCGGCAGACCACCGAGACCACCAGCTCACCGGGCAGGACACCGAGCCGCGAGCGCGCTCCGGCCGGATCGCGCGACCGGTTGAGGTCAGTGTCGATCGGCGGCTCCATCAGCAGGGTCGGGCCGGGGCGGCGTGGCGCCTGCCGCTCGAGAAGCTTCGCAGTGCCGACGACCAGCGTTGAGTGGCGCGGCAGGAAGTGGGGCACCGACATCGACAGCACGGTGGTCACCACACCCATCCGGCCGAAGGACTCCACCCCGAAGGCGACGTCCAGCGCGGGCCCCCACTCGTAGCCGTGGACGACCTCGATGCCACGCTCGGTGACCAGTCGCTGCAGGCGAGCGCCGTTGCGCACCGACGGCCATGCGTTCTCACGGGGCACGGGCACGACGTCCAGCCCGAGCTCCTCAGCGACGCAGACCAGTGGCCCCCGTGGGGCGAAGAGGACGACCTCGTGCCCTCGGCGCGCTATCCGGGAGGCCAGCTCGATCGCGTTGAGCTGGCTGCCGCCGATCTCCATCAGGTGGGGGTAGACCAGGATCCTCACGAGCCCGGCCCTCGCACCGGTCGCGGTCGCAGCACCATCATCGGGACCCGGGTTCCGCGTGGAGCTTGGCCTCCAGCTCCTCGAGCCGACGCAGCAGCGCTCCGGGTCGGATGCCCAACGTGTCACGCACGGACCGGATGAGGGTCGCCGGCTCGAGCTCCGCGCCCTGCTCACCGGCAACCGCGTCGATGCTGAGCACACCGTCTCCGGTCAGGACCTCGACCGCACCCGAGGCCCGGCGGACCCTGATGACACGTCCGGGGACAGCCCCCTCGAACCGCTGCCCGGTCTCGACCGGGTGCGCCCGCAGGACGTGCACCCGAAGCAGGTCGACGAAGGTGAATGCCGGCGGGAACGGACCGCTGAGTCCTCTGATCAGGCGGTCGATCCGGACCGCCGAGTGAGTCCAGTCGATCTCGCCGTCCTCGGGAACCCTCGAGCAGCAGTAGCTCGCCAGGCCCTCGTCCTGGGGAGTGCCGCGATCACCCGCGAGACGACGCGCGACCGCGTCGGCCAGGGTCTCGCGCTGCAGGCGGTTCAGCTGCTCGTAGAGCTCTGCCACCGTGGCGCGCGGACCGATCGCGACGGGCTCCTGGACCAGGATCCCGCCGGCGTCCAGCTCCGGCTCGAGGCAGTGGACCGTCATGGCCGTCCGGGTCTCCCCGTTGATGATCGCCCAGTTGACGGTGGCCCGACCGCGGTAGCGCGGCAGCGGCGCGTAGTGCACGTTGACGAAGGGGCACCGGGAGACCAGGTCAGGGTCGAGGATCCGGTCGTACGACGACACCACCACGGCGTCGGGCTCCAGGCGCCGGACGAGCCCTGCGACGGCGGCGGGCCGCTTGTCCGCGAACACGTCGATCCCCAGGCCCTGCGCCCACGTGACGACCTCGTCCTGCCCGGGACGCACCAGCCCGCAGACCTCGTAGCGTGGGGCCAGCGACTCGAGCGCGGACCGAGAGGTCGGTCCCGTGCCGAGCACCAGGATCCGGGCGTCAGACCGCATCGACGTACGCCATGTCCCGAGCAGTCCGCTCGTGGGCGGGACGAAGGAGCACCTCCGCGACCTTCAACCCCCCGGTCTGCAACCGGATGATCGCGTCCGGGCCGATGTCGGACGGCAGGACGCCCATGTGCCCCGGCCGCGGCCCCCTCGGCGGCCAGACGGCGACACCGGCCGCGCGCAGCGCCTCACGATCGAGGTCGCCCCAGAACTGCACGACCGTCGTCCCCGGCCAGCGCTCTGCGATGATCGACGTGGCGCTCGCATCGACCACCGGCCTGCCCGTCGGCGTGAGAGCGACGAGCACCGCGTCGGGGCAGGGCTCGTCGACGAGGTCGTCGAGCCTCGGGTGCACGGTCACGTCGGCACCGGCCGCGCGCAGCCCACCCACGACGTAGGAGGCGAACGGGTTGTCGCACAGGACGACGATCCGGCAACGGTGCACGCCCAGCCCGGCGCCCAGCAACTGCCACAACGCCATGGGACCGAGGTAGGAGAACACGTCCACGTGCGGGTGACGCTCATTGGTGCCGGCAGTTGCGATCCGCCGCCGGCGAAGCTCGTCGAGATCGATGTCGACCCTCCCGGCGTGGAGCTCCCACGCCTCGAACATCAGGGGGACGACCGCGCTGTCCTTCATGATCGAGATGTCACCGGCATCGATGGGGCGCAGGTGGCCCGAGTTCGTCACCACGTCGGCAGCGGCCAGGTCGCCCGGACGCTTGCGGTCCGTCACCTCGATCCGCTCGGCAACACCCGCGGCCGTGGCGAGCGCCATCGTCTGGCGACACACTTCGGCCACCGTCCCGTAGCGGCTCCCCCGGGTCACCCCCACCACCCGGGACGCACCGGCCAGCGCGGCGATCACCGGGGTGACGACGTACGCCCCCGTGGCCGACTCGGTCAGGACCTGTCGGCCGGCCAGGTCGAGGTCGCACTCCGCCACCGCCGACCGCATCAGGCGGACGAGGCGGTCCAGGTCGTACCCGGGTCGGGTCCGCCCCTGCTCGTCGGGCGGGGGAATCGAGGTCACGGTGCCGGTCACCGCGGAGCCGATCGTCGCCTGCGCGGCGTGCGAGGGAGACTTCACGGCCGGTCCCACGGGCGGGTGAGCACGTCGATCACGCGCTGCTGCTCCGAGTCCGAGAGCCGGTGGTAGACGGGCAGGACCAGCGTGTTGTCGGTGAGCCGCTCGGTCACGGGCAGCGGCAACCGCGTGCCGGGAGCGTCGCGGTACGCCGGCTGCCGGTGGATCGACATGATGCCGCGGCGAGCCGAGATGTCCGCGTCGGCCAACCGGGCCAGCAGCCCGTCGCGGTCGAGCGCGTGGTCCTCGTCGACCTCCAGCCAGCAGGACTGGAAGTTGCTGGTGCCGTAGGCCGGGTCGGCGACCAGGCGCAGCCCCGGAATGTCGTCGATGACCTTGGCGTAGCCCTCCACGATCTCCCGGCGCCGTCGCACCACCTCCGGGAGGCGGTCGAGCTGCACCAGCCCGATGGCGGCCTGCAGGTCGGTCATCCGGTAGTTGAAGCCCACCTCGAGGTACTCCTCGGCGGGGGCCAGGACACTGACGTGACGCGCCGCGGCCGACACGCTCATGCCGTGCTCGCGCAGCCGCCTGGCGCGCGCCGCCCACTCGGCGTTCGAGGTGGTGATCATGCCGCCCTCACCGGTGGTGAGCAGCTTGCGCGGGTGGAACGACCACGCCGTGACCTCGGCGCCCGCCCCCACCGGCCTTCCCCGGTACGTCGAGCCGGCACCGCACGCGGCGTCCTCGACCACCACGACACCGAGCGGGTCGCACAGCTCGCGCAGCGCGACGAGGTCCACCGGGACGCCGCCCTGGTCGACGGCGATCACCGCACGCGTGCTGGGCGTCAGCGCGGGCGCGACCGTGGACGGGACCAGGTTGCCGGTCACCGGCTCCACGTCGGCGAAGACCGGCGTGGCGCCGACGTTCATGACCGCGCTCGCGGTCGCGATGAAGGAGAACGACGGGACCACGACCTCGTCGCCCGGGCCGACCCCGGCGAGCAGCATCGCGAGGTGCAGCGCCGAGGTGCAGCTCGACGTCGCGACGGCGTGCTCCGCCTCCTGGCTCGTCGCGAAGGCGTGCTCGAACTCGAAGACCCGGGGACCCTGCGCCACCCATCCGGACGCGATCACCTCGGAGACCGCCGCGATCTCCTCCTCGCCCATCCAGGGCTGCATCACGTTGACGCGGTTCACGGGACCACCGTCAGACGGCCGCGGCGGATCTCGGCACGTTGCGGCCGCCACCACTCGACGAGCTCGCACAGGCCCTCCTCGAGCCCGACCTCGGCCTCGAAGCCCAGGTCGCGACTGGCCGCGCCCGTGTCCGCCAGCCGGCGTACGACGCCGTTGACCGCGCGCTCGGGACCGTGCTCGACGTGGAGGTCGGACCCCATCACGCGCAGCAGCGCCTCCGCGAGCTCCAGCAGGCTGGTCTCGGTGCCGCTGGCGACGTTGTAGACGCCCTCCACGACGTCGCTCCCCGCCGCGAGCAGGTTGGCCCGCGCGACGTCCCTCGTGTGGACGAAGTCCATGGTCTGGCTGCCGTCACCGAAGATCAGCGGGGGGAGCCCGTCGTCGATGCGCTCCATCCAGCGGACCAGCACCTCGGTGTAGAGCCCGTGCACGTCCATCCTTGGCCCGTAGACGTTGAAGTACCGAAGCAGCACGTGGTCGAGACCGTGCATGGCCCGGAAGCTGCGCAGCATGCCTTCGTTGAACGACTTCGCGGCACCGTAGAACGTGTCGTTCGCGTGGTGGTGGTGGCGTTCGGGGGTCGGGAACTCCTCGGCCATGCCGTAGACCGACGCCGACGAGGCGGCGACGACCTTGGCGACCTTCGCCTCGACCGCGGCCTCCACGACGTTGAAGGTGCCGTCGACGAGCACCTCGAGCGCCAGTCGTGGCTCCTCGGCGCACTGGGTGATGCGGATCGCGGCCTGGTGGAAGACCAGGTCCTTGCCGAGGGTCAGGTCCCCGACCACGTCGCGGTCGCGGATGTCTCCGTGGACGACCGTCACCCGCCCCGAGGCGATCGCGGCACCCAGGTTCTCCCAGCGCCCGCGCACGAAGTTGTCCAGCACGTCCACGTGCCCGGCGCCGGCGTCGAGGAGCTGGTCGACGATGGTCGAGCCGATCGTGCCCGCTCCCCCGGTGACCAGCACCCGGGCTCCCTGCAGGGCGCTCACCGGACCGCCTCCATCAGGTCCGTGGCGACCGGCCTGCCGTCCTCGAGACTGCGTTGCGCGGCGTCGAGCACCGTCAGCACCCGCAGCCCGGCGGCGCCGTCGGTCCGGGGATCCGAACCGTCGCGGATGCTGAGCGCGAAGTCGGCGACCATCGCCCGGAGCGCCTCGTGCTCGGGCAGTGCCGGCGCCCAGGTGTCACCCAGCCGGTAGGAGACCTGGCTGGTGGCCCGGTCCACCGCATCGACCGACTGCTGGGCGAGGTCGACGCCGCGGTCGTAGACGCTGAGCCGCTGCTGCGGGTTCAGGTCGTCCCACACCAGCGTGCGGCGGCTGCCCCCGACGACCATCTGCCGGATCTTGGTCGGGCTCAGCCAGTTCACGTGCACGTGGGCGATGCCACCGCCGGCCAGCGGCAGGGTCAGGTAGCCGACGCACGACTTTCCGGCGCCGATCGGGTCGGCGCCGACGGCGGAGACCGTCGCCGGGCGCAGGCCGCCGGGCAGGATGAAGTCGAGGATGGACAGGTCGTGCGGCGCCAGGTCCCAGAAGACGTCGACGTCGGGCTGGACGAGGCCGAGGTTGATGCGCACCGAGTCGACGAAGAGGATGTCGCCCAGCTCCCCCGCAGCGACGAGCTCGCGGATCTTCAGCACCGCGGGCGTGTAGCAGTAGGTGTGGTCGGCCATCAGCACCCGGCCCTGCGCCTCGGCCAGGTCGACCATGGCCTGTCCCGAGGCCCGGTCGTGGGCCAGCGGCTTCTCCACCAGCACGTGCTTGCCCGCCCGCAGCGCCGCCTCGGCGATCGCCTGGTGGCTGCGGGCGGGGGTGGCGATCGCGACGGCGTCGACGTCGTCGCGCTCCAGCACCTCCTCGAGCCGGTCCGTGACGGCCGTGGCGTCGTCGTACCCCACGACCCGGCGAGCGCGCTCGAGCTCGAGGTCGCAGACCGCGGCGAGCTGCCAGTCCTCGGCGCTCCGGAAGTTGCGGACCAGGTTGGGTCCCCAGTACCCCGCTCCGACCACGGCAACGCCAAGTGGTCGCGCAGGGCTGATCGTCGATCTCATCTGTCCGTGTCCCCTCTAGCCAGACGTCGATGCCTCGATTCCACGTGTCCGGACCTGCGAGCGGTAGCCCCGGCCGCGCGGTTACCCGAACTTGGGGACCTTGCCCCGGTTGGCGCACGCCACCCACCGAGGCGTCACTCAGGACATGCCGGGGAGACGCCTCTCGGAGCCGACCGGGAGCGGTCAGGCCCGGGAGCTGTCGTCGCGCAGCCAGGTGGTGAAGTCGCCGGCTCGGACCGCCCGGAGGGACGCGATGCGCGCGACCACGGCGACGGCCAGGAACACGGCGACGCGCGGGACGAGACGCGGGTTGCTGCGGGCCAGCTGCCACAGGAACCGCGGCGACGTCACCGACTCGGGCCGCCGCATCCCGAGGGACCCGGCCTGGCTGTTGCCCGTGGCGACCCGGATCCGTCGGCGCACCAGGTCGCGCACCGTGGCGGGGGCGACAACCGTGACGGTCGCACCCTCGACGATGCGGCGTTCGTGGTCCGCGAACGCCTCCGAGACCAGCAGGTCGTCGCTCATCGCGTCCGGCAGGGCGTCGACCCGCGCCTGGCCCTCACGCGAGAGGGCGATCGCCCCGCGTCCGAAGAGACCGCGGCGGACCTGCGGCAGCTGCTCCCAGACGTCGTAGTACCAGCACACGAGCCAGTGCGACCGGGAGTGGTCGAGCATCCGGCGGGGTGCGGTCGCGAGCAGCCCCTCCTCCCGCAGGGGGGCGACGAGCACGCGTACGTCGGCGCCGCTCATCGCCACGTCCGCGTCGAGGTGGACCCGGGGGAACACGTCGGTGGACAGGTTGCCGAACCGGACCGCGTCGGTCTTGGACGCGTGCACGATCTCCAGCACCCGCACCCCCGGCACCCGCTCCGCGATCGCCACGGTGTCGTCGGTGCAGCCGTTGGCGACCACCACCACCTCCAGCTCATCGGGGTCGACCCCGCGGCGGAGCAGCGCGAGGTTGCGCCCGATCACCCGCGCCTCGTTGTGGGCGGGAATGATCACGCTGGCCGCCGGCGTCATGCGCAGCCGCACCCCGTGGTTCCGGTCCCCCTGGCACCCATCCGGTCTCCCCCTGTCCGACGCCGGGACGACGGCCGCTCTGATCCCGCCTCGCCCCATGCAGGCAGAGCGTCGCGCGGTGGGTCGTCGCGCAGCGTCGACCGGCGGCCACGTTCCCTGAAATTGGCGAGCCGGTCGGTGCCCGATTGTGGGGAACTTCGCCACCGGCCCGCCCCAACCGTCGGTGTGGCGGCCGATCGTCGGTCCGAGGCGGTCCGGCGGGACCGGCTGCGGAGGGGAGACGATGACGGGGACCACGGAGCAGCGCATCGCGGCGTCGGCGGACGTCGACGCGACCGCGACGATCGGCGACGGGACCCGGGTCTGGCACCTCGCCCAGGTGCGCGAGGACGCCCGGATCGGCCGCGGGTGCACGATCGGACGGGGCGCGTACGTCGGCCCGGGCGTGGTGCTCGGTGACCGGTGCAAGGTGCAGAACCACGCCCTCGTCTACGAGCCGGCGATCGTGGAGGACGGCGCCTTCATCGGCCCCGCGGTCGTGCTCACCAACGACTCCTTCCCGCGCGCGGTGACCCCCGACGGCCGGCTGAAGGGTCCCGACGACTGGACGGCGGTCGGCGTGACCGTGCGCGAGGGCGCGAGCATCGGCGCGCGCGCCGTGTGCGTCGCCCCGATCACCATCGGCCGGTGGGCGATGGTGGCGGCCGGTGCCGTGGTGACGCGGGACGTCCCGGACTTCGCGCTGGTGGCGGGGGTGCCGGCCAGGCGGTCGCGCTGGGTCGGGCACGCCGGCGTGCCCCTCGACGACCTCTCGGGCGGCCGGTTCGGGTGCCCGGTCACCGGTCGCGAGTACGTCGAGCACGACGGTCGCCTGTCGGAGGCCCCCGCCTCCTGACCGCCAGGGTCAGCCGCGCAGGGCGACGTTGAGCCGCGCCGCCTGGCGCGTCAGGTGGTCGCGCTCGGGCAGGTTGGGCGCCAGCCGCGCCGCCTCCACGTAGAGGCGAGCCGCGCCCTCCAGGTCGCCGTCCCGCTCGTGGAGGTACGCCGCGACCGCGGCATGGCGCGGCAGCGACGGGTCGAGACCGCTCAGGGCCGCGAGGCCGGCCCGTGCACCGTCGGCCTCACCGACCGCGACGGCCCGGTTCAGGCGGGCGACCGGGTTGTCGGTGAGCCGCACCAGCTCGTCGTACCACTCGACGACCTGCACCCAGTCGGTCTCCTCCACCGTCCGGGCGTCGGCGTGCAGCGCGGCGATGGCGGCCTGCGCCTGGAACTCGCCGAGGTCGTCACGGGCCAGCGCCCGCTGGAGGACGTCGACGCCCTCGGCGATCATCCGGGTGTCCCACCGGCCCCGGTCCTGCTCCGCGAGGGGCACGAGGCTCCCGTCCTCGCGGGTGCGCGCCGAGCGCCGTGCGTGGTGGATCAGCATCAGCGCCAGCAGCCCGGACACCTCCGGGTGGTCGATCCTGGCCGCCAGCTCGCGGGTCAGCCGGATCGCCTCCGCGGCGAGGTCGACGTCGCCCGAGTAGCCCTCGTTGAAGACCAGGTAGAGGACCCGCAGCACCGTGGCGACGTCGCCGGGCTGGTCGAACCGGACCCCGGACACCGTCCTCTTGGCCCGGCTGATCCGCTGCGCCATGGTCGCCTCGGGAACGAGGTAGGCCTGCGCGACCTGCCGCGTGGACAGGCCACCGACTGCACGCAGGGTGAGCGCGACCGCCGATGTGGGCGTCAGCGACGGGTGGGCGCAGAGGAAGTACAGCTGGAGCGTGTCGTCCACCGAGCTCGCTGCGGCGGGTGGCGCCGGCTCGCTCGTCACGCGGTCCTCCCGGTGGCGGCGCGAGACCTCGGCACGGGTCGCGTCGAGGAACCGGCGCCACGCCACCGTGACCAACCAGCCCTTCGGGTCCCGGGGCGGGTCGTCCGGCCACACCCGGACCGCCTCGACCAGCGCGTCCTGGACGGCATCCTCGGCCGCCGCGAAGTCGGCCCCGCGGCGGACGAGGATCCCGATCACGGCCGGGGTGAGGGCTCGCAGCAGGACCTCGTCCGCCACCGCGTCACTCCGTGATGGTCGGCGGCTCGGCCAGGAACGGGCGCACCTCGATCCACTCGTGGATCGGCCTCCCCCCGGCGCCCGGAGCAGCGGACAGCTCCCCGGCCAGCTCGAGGGCGCGGTCCTGGCTGTCGACGTCGATCACCATCCACCCGGCGATCAGGTCCTTGGTCTCCGGGAACGGGCCGTCCGTCACCGGCGGCCGGCCCTCGCCGTCGTACCGGACGTACATGCCCTCGAAGGCGAGCGCCTGCGCGTCGACGAACTCACCGGAGCCCTCGAGCCGGGCGGCGAGGTCCTGCATGTACGTGATGTGCGCGGACACCTCCGCCGGCGTCCACTGGTCCATGGGCACGTTGTTCGCCGGTGCCGGCGCGCCGCGGTAGTGCTTGAGCAACAGGTACTTGGCCATCGTGTTCTCCTCGATGCGGTACGGCCCGTCGTGGCCGTGTTCGCCCCGGGGACGGAGCCACGCCCGGGTTCTCGACATCCGGTGGCCCGACGAGCTGCGAACTGCTCGACCGGCCCCGCTGTGCCCGGGGCGCGACCCGGGTCAGTCGCCCGCCTTCACCGCCAGCACGGGGCAGTGGGCGTCGAGAAGGATCCGCTGGGCGTTGCTGCCCAGGATCAGCTTGCCGACCGGCGAGCGCCGGCGCAGGCCGATGACGATCAGCTCGGCGGAGTTGGCCTCGGCGATGCTGATCAGGTCCTCGGCCGGCTCGAAGCCCCGGACCAGCTGACGCAGGTCGTAGGTGACCCCGGACTCGTCGAGCCGGGCGCGCACGGCGTCCATGTCCTTCTCGGCCCGGATCGCGGCCTCGCCGTCGAACTCCTGGCCGCCGCGGTGCGAGTTGACCACCACGAGCTTGGTGCCACGCAGCTTCGCCTCGTCGATCGCCTTGCTCAGCGCTGCATCGCCTTCCGGCTTCGGCACGTAGCCCACCACGACGGTCCCCATCGGCCCTCCTCGTCTCGCGTCGGCCGCGGATGCGCGGCCCGTGCTTTTCACGCTACCGGTAACTCGTGCTCCGGGGCAGCCTGTGGACGAGCCGCGCGCGCCGGTGTCGAGTTCGGGCAGGCTGGTCGAGACCGTGTCGGACCGCAGTCGGAAGGGGCCGGGTGGAGGGCATCGTCGAGCCGATCGGCCGGGAGCTGCAGGCACAGCTGCGCCGTGCCGTGCTGGAGCACGCTGCCTCGGAGCCGCGGCGCACCTACGCCCCGCTGGTCCACGTCGGGGTCCCGGACGGCCCGCAGGCGCTCTTCGCCCCTGAGGCGGACGAGCCGGAGGACCCGCACGAGCAGGTGTCGCCCGACCACGAGCCGCTCGACCCCGTGGTCGACCACGGACTGCTCGACCACGGACTGCGGACCGACGTGATGGCGGCGCTGCTGCGGCGGGCACGGGGCTGGTCGGCCGCGCCGCTGGTGTGGCTGACACGCCCCGGAGAGCTCACCCTGCAGGACGTCGACGCCGCCTGGCTCTCCGCGGCCCGGGCCGCGGCCGGCGAGGCGGCCCTCCCGCTCACGCTGGTGGTCGTGACCCGCAGCGGCTGGTGGGACCCGCGCAGCGGAGCCTCCCGCACCTGGCGCCGGCTGCGCCCCCGCTGATCACTCCCAGGTGTGGACGGGCTCGTTGGTGTGCATGCCCTGGCGGTACTCCAGCAGCGTCGCCCGCAGCGCGTCGTACCTGTCCATGTCGGCGCGGTCGGCCATCCTGCGGACGAACCACTCGGCGCCGGTGACCCCGGTGAGGCAGCGCTGCTCGATGATCCCGAGCAGCCGGTCGCTCTCCTCCGTCGTCGCGCCCCACGACGCCAGGCCCTCGCGCGCCAACGGGAGCAGGCGCCGCAGGATGAGCTCGGTGGCCCGGACCTGCCCGACTCCCGGCCAGTAGATCTGGGCCTCGACCCCCTGCTGCGCCGCGACGTGGAAGTTCTCCTCGGCGGCGCTGAACGACATCTGGGACCACAGGGGCCGCTCGCTCTCGGCGAGAGCGCGGACCAGCCCGAAGTAGAACGCCGCGTTGGCGATGGTGTCGGCGACAGTCGGCCCGGCGGCGAGCAGCCGATTCTCGACCCGTAGGTGCGGCACCCCGGCGGCGATGTCGTAGACGGGCCGGTTCCAGCGGTAGATCGTGCCGTTGTGCAGCCGCAGCTCGTGCAGCGTGGGCGTGCCGCCCGACTCGAGCACCTCGAGCGGGTCCTCCTCCTCGGTGACCGGCAGCAGCGCCGGGAAGAACCGGACGTTCTCCTCGAAGAGGTCGAAGATCGAGGTGATCCAACGCTCCCCGAACCACACCCGGGGACGCACCCCCTGCGCCTTCAGCTCCTCGCTGCGGGTGTCGGTGGCCTGCTCGAAGAGCGGGATCCTGGTCTCGCGCCACAGCTGCTTGCCCAGGAGGTACGGCGAGTTGGCGCCCACCGCGAGCTGGACCGCGGCGATCGCCTGGGAGGCGTTCCAGTACGCCGGGAACTGGTCCGGCGAGGTCTGCACGTGGAACTGGGTGCTGGTGCACGCCGCCTCGGGCACGATCGAGTCGGCGGTCGTCTCGAGCCGTTCGGGCCCGGAGATCGAGATCGTGATGTCCTCCCCGCGGGCGTTGAGGATCTGCTCGCTGAGCAGCTTGTACCGCGGGTTGGCGCTCAGGCTCGCCAGGCTCATGTGCCCCTCGGCGAGGGTCGGCAGGATGCCGATCATCACCATGTGGGCGCCGACGTCGGAGGACTTCTCCTCGGCCTGGTTGAGGCTGGCCCGCAGCGAGTCCTCGAAGGTGGTCAGCCCACCCTCCCGGAGCTTGGCGGGCGGCACGTTGATCTCGACGTTGAACTGCCCGAGCTCGGTCTGGAAGTCGGGGTCGGCGATCGCCGCGAGCGCCTCGGCGTTCTTCAGAGCCGGGTCGCCCCGGTCGTCGATCAGGTTCAGCTCGACCTCGAGCCCGGTCATCGGGTCGTCGGTGTCGAACCGGGCCTCCCGGAGCATCCGGGCGAAGACGTCGAGGCAGCGACGCACCTTCTCCCGGTGCCGCGTCCGGTCAGCCCTGGAGAACTCCTGCTGGTCCACCTCTTCGCCCATGACGAAACCTTAGGGTGTGGCACCCCGCGGCGGGCTCACCCCGACGTCGCGTCCCGGGACCAGACGTGCTCGCTGCGCACGACCAGGTCGTCCACCACGCCGTCGAGGGACCCGGCCCGCCGGTAGGCCTCGAGCTGCCGCACCGCTCCCCCGCCCCACAGCACGCGCTCGACACCGGCCCGCACCAGCTCGGCGTCCCCGGTCTCCTCGAGCTCGGTGGCAAGCGTGGCGAGGAGCGCCTCCACCACCTCCCGCGCCGTGACCAGCCTCCGGGTGACCGGGTGCACCAGCGTGCTCGCGAGCCCGACCCGGGAGGCACGCCAGTGGGCGGCCCGCAACGACTCGGTCCGCCACAGCGGTGGGTCCTCGCCCCGGTGCCAGGACCGTGCCGCGTGCTCGACGAGGGCGCGCACCAGGGCCGCGATCAGCACCGCGTCGTCGAGGTCGGTGCAGGTGTCGAACACGCGCACCTCGACGGTCGGCTGGTGGGCGGAGAGACGCGCGTCGAAGTAGAGCATCCCGGGGTCCCGGGCCGCCCCGGAGGCCAGCAGCTCCTCGCACAGCTGCCGGTAGGCCGCCACCGAGCCGAGCGTCCCGGTGGGGCCCGCGGTGGGCCAGTGCGACCACACCTGCGAGCGCCAGGAGGCGTACCCGGTGTCCCGCCCCTCGGCGAACGGCGAGTTCGCGCTGACCGCCCGGAGCACCGGGAGCCACGGGCCGATCCGGTCGATGATGCCGACACCCTCCTCGTCGCTCTCGACCACCACGTGCACGTGCATGCCGCAGGTGCCGGCGTGCCGCGCGATCTCGGCGTAGCGGAACAGCATGTCCTCGTACCGGTCGTCCGGGGTCAGCCGCGGCTCCTCGGCCAGCGGGACGGTCGCCACGGCCACGGCCGCCATGCCCACTCGCCGGGCGGACCGCCCGGCGATGGTGCGCGCGACCAGCAGCTGCTGCCGCACCGAGGCGATGTCGGTCGCGGGCTCGGTCCGGGTCTCGAGCTGGTGCTGGAAGAGCTCCTTGTCCAGACCGTGGCTGGCCCGGACGGGGCGCACGCCGTGCTCGCGGTGGTGCTCGGCGAGGACCTCCCGCGATCGCGAGCTGGCCAGCCGGGTGGCGGGGTCGACGAGCAGCAGCTCCTCCTCCACGCCCACCGTGCGGACACCCATGGCGCATCGTAAGCACGGATCCCGGCGGGCCGCTCGCCCGCTGCGGGTGAGCCGCCAGCAGCCGGGGCAGGCGGCGCAGGCGCTGCTGGCGGTGCGCGCGGTGCGGGCGGTGCGGGCGGTGCGGGACGCTAGGCAGGGTCGTCGAACATGTCGGACCACCCGGTCTCGAAGTCCCAGGCGGTCGGCGGCACGGCGTGGTCGAGCAGTCGACCCAGGATGTCGGCCAGACCGTAGCCGGGATCCACCTCCTGGCAGCGCTCGACCGCGCACCACGCGAGCGCGCCGTGGCCGGCGAGCCAGGCCGCGAAGCCGAGCAGGGCGGCCGGGGCGGGCAGCAGGTCGTCGGGGCTGCGGCGGACCAGGTCGGTCCAGTAGCCGACGTGCTCGCGGGCGCTCTCCCGGGTCATCAGCGACCACGCCACGTCCCGGAGCCGCAGGTCCAGCAGCGCCCCCAGCAGCCGGGCCGCCTCCTCGTCGGTGGGCACCGCCCCGGCGGCGACCTGACGCTCGACCGTGGCGCGGACCCAGGCCGCCTCGGCGGCGAGCTGCCCGGGGTCCACCGTCTCCTCCCCGGCCAGCCGGGCCAGGGCAGTGGCGCGGTCGGGGTCCGGAGCCAGTGAGGCGGCCAGCTCGTCGCGGCTCGCGAGCGTCACCCGGCCGTCGAGGACCGACTGCGCGACGAAGTGGTGGGCCAAGACGTCGTAGGGGACGCCGTGCGCCGGGACGCCGCGACGCCCGGGCAGCAGCGCGAACCAGCGCCGGCCGTCGGCCCGCAGTGACTCCAGCACGTCGATCCCGGCCCTTTCGAAGGCCCGCACCAGCGCACGGGAGACCCGCCGCGCGTGGTCGGCGTCGTCGGAGTAGAGGACGAACACGACGCCGCGGACCAGGTGGCGGCTCGCCGGCCCGAGGAGCGCCTCGACCGCTCCGTCGACGTGGGCGGGCGGGGGCAGGTCGACCCGGGCGTGGAACGTGGCCGCGGCGCCGAAGGTGAGCATGACGATCGAGCGCTGCGGGACGAAGCCGAGCACGACGGGGACGGCCGCGAGCACGTCCTCGGGACTGCGGGCGACGAAGGTGGTCGGCTGGGTGGGAGTGGTGGGTGTGGTCATGCTTGGGACGGTCCCCGCCCGTGCCGACATCGACGCCGCTGTCCGGTGAGACCTGTGGAGGGAGCCGGCGACGGGGCTTCCTGTGGACGGTTCGTGGCCCGTCCGGGCCGTGTCGGTGGGCCGCGGTACCTTGCCCGCATGCCCGCCGGACCCGGAGGCCGCTGATGCGCGCGCACGCCTCGGTGCTCCACCTCGACCTCGACGCGTTCTTCGCCGCGGTCGAGCAGCGCGACAAGCCCTCCCTGCGCGGCAAGCCCGTCGTCGTGGGCGGCGTGGGTGGCCGCGGCGTGGTGGCGACGGCGTCCTACGAAGCCCGCAAGTACGGCGTCCGCTCCGCCATGTCGACCCGCGAGGCCCGGTCCCGCTGCCCCCACGCGGCGTTCCTGTCCGGGCGGTTCCACGCCTACCGGGACACCAGCCGCATCGTGATGTCCCTGCTGCGGTCCGCCTCGCCCCTCGTGGAGCCGCTCTCGCTCGACGAGGCGTTCGTGGACCTCGAGCACGCCCTGCTCCCCGACCTCGAAGTCGACACGGTGACCGCGTTCGCCGAGGACCTCCGGACCCGCGTGCACGAGGCGACCGGTGGGCTGACCGCGTCGGTGGGCATCGGGACCTCGAAGTTCATCGCCAAGGTCGCCAGCGACCTCGACAAGCCCGACGGGCTGACGGTCGTGCCACCCGGGACCGAGCAGGCGCTGCTGCGCCCGATGCACGTCTCGGTGATCCCGGGGGTCGGGCCCGCGACCGCCGAGCGGTTGCGACGGGCCGGCATCCACACCGTCGCCGACCTCGAGTCGGTCGACCTCGAAGAGCTGGTCCGGCTGCTCGGCAAGGCACACGGCGGCGGCCTCTTCCACCTCGCCCGCGCCGAGGACGACCGGCCGGTGGTGCCGGAGCGCGAGGCCAAGTCGGTCAGTGTGGAAGGCACCTACGACACCGACCTGACCGACCGCCGGCTGATGGAGGGACTGCTGACCCGTCAGGCCCGCGAGGTCGCCGAGCGCCTGCGCAAGCACGGCCTCTCGGGCCGGACCGTCTCCATCAAGGTCCGGCTCCACGACTTCACGACGCTGAGCCGGTCGACCACGCTGGCCTCGCCCACCGACAGCACCGCCACGATCGCCCGGCTCGCGCGTGGCCTGCTCACCGACCTCGACACCTCCGGAGGGGTGCGGTTGCTCGGGGTCGGGGTCTCCGGGCTCGCCGACTGGATCCAGGAGGACCTCTTCGGCGACGAGGCCGACGAGGCCGACGACGCGGTGCCCGAGGAGGAGCTGGTGCCGACCAGCCGTCAGCGCCGCACCTGGGCACCCGGCATGGACGTCGTGCACGCCGAGCTGGGTCGGGGCTGGGTGTGGGGGTCGGGCCGCGGGGTGGTGACGGTCCGGTTCGAGACGGCCGAGTCGCCGGCAGGGCCGGTCCGCTCGTTCGCTGACGACGACCCCGTGCTCAGCGCCTGGGTGCCGGAGGAGCCGGACGACCCGCCCGCCTGACACGGCGCTAGGTTCGACCCCATGGAGCACTCCCCCGCGACGACCGAACCCGCTGCCCCTCCGATCGCGGAGCGCCGACCTGTCACCAGCGAGGTCCACGGGACCACCCGGACCGACGACTACGAGTGGCTGCGGGACAAGGACTCCCCCGAGGTGCGGGCCCACCTCGAGGCCGAGAACGAGTACACGCAGACCCGCACCGCGCACCTCGCCGACCTGCGTCAGTCGATCTTCGAGGAGATCAAGGCGCGCACCCTCGAGACCGACCTCTCGGTCCCCACCCGGGTCCGGGGGCACTGGTACTACGGCCGCTCCTACGAGGGCAGGGAGTACGGCGCCACCTGCCGCGTGCCCGTGCACGACGAGGACGACTGGACCCCGCCCCGCCCCGCGGAGCACTGTGCCGCCGGCGAGCCGGCGCTGCCCGGCGAGGAGCTCCTGCTTGACCTCGACAGCCTCGCCGAGGGGCACGACTTCTTCTCCCTCGGCGGCTCGGCGGTCAGCCCGGACGCCACCCTGCTCGCCTACTCCACCGACGTCACCGGCGACGAGCGCTACACGGTGCGGGTCAAGGACCTGGGCACGGGAGGGCTGCTGCCCGACGAGATCACCGGCGTGATCGGCGGGGCCACCTGGAACCGCGAGGGCACCGACCTCTACTACACGACCGTCGACGAGTCCTGGCGCGCCGACAAGATCTGGCGGCACCGGCTCGGGACCGAGCAGGCGGACGACGAGCTGGTCTTCCACGAGACCGACGGCCGGTTCTGGGTCGGTGTGGGACGCACGCGCACCGACCGGTTCCTCGTGATCGCCTCGGGGTCGAAGACCACCAGCGAGTACCGCTACCTCGACGCCGACGCCCCCGAGCAGGGCTGGCGGGTGTTCGCGGAGCGACGCGAGGGGCTGGAGTACAGCCTGGACCACGGCGTCCTCGCCGGGCGCGACCTCTTCCTCGTGCTGCACAACGCCACCGGGCCCGACTTCGAGCTCGCGACCGCCCCGCTCGAGCCCACCCCGGTGGAGCGGTGGACGGCGTTGGTCCCCCACGACCCGGCGGTGCGTCTCGAGGACGTCGACGCGTTCGCGGGCCACCTCGTCGTGCACCAGCGCAGCGAAGGGCTGACCCAGCTGCGCATCCTCGAGCTCGGCGACGACCCCGCGCAGCCGGTCACCGACGACTACCTCGTCCGGTTCGACGAGGAGGTCTACACGGTCGGCTCGGGCAGCAACCCCAACTACCACCAGCCGGTGGTCCGGCTCGGCTACACGACGATGGCCGTCCCGTCCTCGGTCTACGACTACGACGTCCGCACCCGCGAGCTGACGCTGCTGCGGCGTACCCCCGTGCTGGGCGGCTACGACCCGGCCGACTACGAGGAGCACCGGCTCTGGGCCACCGCCGAGGACGGCGAGCAGGTGCCGATCTCGATCGTGTGCCGCCGCGGCGCCCGCGAGGACGAAGGCGGGGGCTCGCGCCCCATCCCGGTGCTGCTCTACGGCTACGGCGCCTACGAGATGTCGATGGACCCCTACTTCTCCAAGCCCCGGCTCTCGCTCCTCGACCGCGGCGCCGGCTTCGCCATCGCCCACGTCCGTGGTGGCGGCGAGATGGGCCGGCGGTGGTACGACGACGGCAAGCTGATGCGCAAGCAGAACTCCTTCTCCGACTTCATCGCCTGCGCCCGGCACCTGGTCCAGACCGGGTGGACCACGCCGGAGCACCTGGTGGCCGAGGGCGCCTCGGCCGGTGGGCTGCTGATGGGGGCGGTCGTCAACCAGGCCCCGGAGCTCTTCGGCGGGGTGGTCGCCGGGGTGCCGTTCGTCGACGCGCTGACGTCGATGCTCGACTCCTCGCTGCCGCTCACGGTCACCGAGTACGACGAGTGGGGGAACCCGGAGGCGGACCCCGAGGTGTTCGCCTACATGGCCGGCTACGCGCCGTACGACAACGTGGCGGCGGTCGACTACCCGCCCATCCTGGCCGAGACCTCGCTCAACGACACGCGCGTCCTCTACGTGGAGCCGGCCAAGTGGGTCGCCCGGCTGCGGGCCACCGCGGTCGGTCGGCGGGACTTCCTCCTGCGCACCGAGATGTCGGCGGGTCACGGCGGCGTCTCCGGGCGCTACAAGTCGTGGCACGACCGGGCCTTCACGCTGGCCTGGATCCTCGACCGGATGGGCCTCGCGGACGCGACCCCGGCGTGGTCCCCGCCGACGGCCGGGTCGGCGACGGACGGGTCCGACGTCTGAGAACTGGCTGAGATTTTCGCTGGGACGCAACTCCAACCCATCGCCAACCGTCCTTGGCTACGAAGAGTTCATACGAACCGTCGGGATAGGTCCGGGAATCTCCGGGTACGTCGGGGCGTTGGACAGGACGTGTGGGGCTGCCGATGGCGGGCCACGGAGCTGAGGAGGGGCGCCCATGACGACACGCACCGCAACGGTCGGCGCGCGGGTCGGATCACGCGAGATCGAGGGCCGGGACAGCGTCGGACTGTACCTCGACGAGATCGCGCGGAACCCCCTGCTCGACGCTGCCAGCGAGGTCGAGCTGTCCAAGACCATCGAGGCCGGCCTAATGGCCGAGCACCTGCTCGCCGAGGGCCGGGTCGGCCGCCGCAAGGGTGGCGCCCCGATGTCCGCGACGCAGGAAGAGCTCGAGTGGCTGGCCGAGGAGGGCCGCAAGGCCGTCGACACGTTCATCACCGCCAACCTGCGGCTGGTGGTCTCCATCGCCCGCAAGTACGGCCGCGCGCAGATGCCGATGCTCGACCTGATCCAGGAGGGCAACACCGGCCTGATCCGGGCGGTCGAGAAGTTCGACTACACCAAGGGCTACAAGTTCTCGACCTACGCCACCTGGTGGGTGCGCCAGGCCATCACCCGCGGCATCGCCCAGCAGGCCCGGGTCGTGCGCCTCCCCGTCCACGTGGTGGAGGAGCTCAACCAGGTCGGCGGCGCCCGCCGGACGCTCGAGCGGCAGCTCGGCCGCGAGCCGGAGCCGCACGAGATCGCCACCGAGCTCGGCATGGACGTGGACCGGGTCCTCGACCTGATCGCCTGGGGCCGTGAGCACGTCAGCCTCGACTCCCCCGTCGACGAGGACGGCGACACCTCGCTGGGCGACCTGATGGCCCAGGAGACGTCCCCGAGCCCCGACCTGACGGTCCTCGACGTCGAGTCCCGCGAGCGCCTCAACACGCTCGTCGGCCAGCTCGACGACCGGGCCGCCGACATCATCCGGTCGCGCTACGGCCTGGTCGACGGGCGCCAGCACAAGCTCGCCGACATCGGCGCCAAGCACGGCATCTCGGCCGAGCGGGTCCGCCAGCTCGAGCGCGAGGCGCTGCAGAAGCTGCGTCGCCTCGGGGACCCCGACCTGGCGGCCTGACCACTGGCCCCCCACGCTGACCCGCCCGGCTGTCCGGGCGGGTCAGTGTCGTTCCAGCTGCCCGTGGACCTCGGCGACCCGGCGACGGAGGTCCGCGAGCGTCCCGGTGTTCTCGATGACGTACGTCGCGATCGCCAGCCGCTGCTCGCGGCTCGCCTGGGCGGCGATGCGGGCGCGGGCGTCCTCGGGGCTCATCCCCCGCAGCCGGGTCATCCGGTCGAGCTGGACGTCGGTCGGGACGTCCACCACGATCACCGCGTCGAAGGCCGCCGCCTGGCCGGTCTCGGTCAGCAGCGGGATGTCGTGCACGACGACCGCGCCGGCGGGCGCCTCCGCCTCGATCTCCGCACCTCGGGCCCTGACCCGGGGGTGGATGATCGACTCCAGGACCCGCCGCTTCTCCGGGTCGGCGAAGACGATCGCCCCCATGGCCGGCCGGTCCAGCCCGCCCTCGGTCGTCAGCACCTCGGGCCCGAACGCGGCGACGACCTCCGCGAGGCCGTCGGTGCCCGGCGCCACCACCTCACGCGCCAGCTGGTCGGCGTCGATGACGACCGCGCCCAGCTCGTCGAGCATCGCCGACACCGTGCTCTTCCCCGAGGCCACGCCACCTGTCAGTCCCACACGCATGCCGCGAGGGTAGAGGGTCGCCGTAGGCTGCGACGCGTGGACCACGTCGAGCTGCACGAAGGGTCGCGCGTCGCCCTGCTGGTGCCCGGGTCGGCGGACTACGTCGACCTGGTGATGGCACTGCTCGCGGACGGGGTGTTCCCGATCCCGCTCGACCCGCGGCTGACGGCGTACGAGCGCGAGGGCATCCTCGTCGGCCTCGACCCGGACCTGGTCGTCGAGACGCCCGAGCAGCTGGCCTCGCTCGCGCAGCGGGTGTCGACGGGCCCGACCGGGCCGGGCGCCCAGCGGGGCGTGCCGCGAGGTCGGCCGATCCATGTCACCAGCGGCACGACCGGGACACCCAAGGGCGTGTTCAGCGGGCTGCTGAGCCCTGAGCAGGCGGACGCGCTGGTCGCCGAGGAGCGCGACCTGTGGGGGTTCTGCGCGTCCGACGTCAACCTCGTGCTGAGCCCGCTCCACCACTCGGCACCCCTCCGCTTCGCGATGGGCACACTGCTCGCCGGGGGCCGGATCGTGGTCCCGGGGCCGTTCGACCCGGCGACGGTGACCGCCGCGATCGAGCAGGAGCGGCCGACCACGATGTTCTGCGTGCCGACCCACCTGCAGCGGCTCTTCGCCCACTGGGACGAGGTCGGCACGCCCGACCTGTCGTCATTCCGACTGGTGGCGCACGCCGGGGCGCCCTGCCCGGTGGCGGTCAAGCACCGGCTGGTCGCGGAGTTCCCCGCGGGGTCGACCTGGGAGTTCTACGGCTCCACCGAGGGCCAGTTCACCGCCTGCCGCAGCGAGGAGTGGTTCGAGCGGCCCGGCACGGTCGGGCGCGCGCGACCCGGCCGCTCGCTCGCGGTCGACGACGACGGCACCATCTGGTGCACCGTGCCGCAGCACGCCCGGTTCTCCTACCTCGGCGACCCGGGCAAGACGGCCGCGGCCTGGGGTGGCACCGTCGACGGCCCGGCCTTCACGGTGGGCGACCTGGGCCGGCTCGACGACGAGGGCTACCTCTACCTCGACGGCCGGCGCGAGGACCTGATCATCAGCGGCGGGGTGAACGTCTACCCGCTGGAGGTGGAGAACGCGCTCCGCGAGCACCCCGGCGTTGAGGACGTGGCCGTGCACGGGGTCCCCGACGAGCAATGGGGCCAGCGCGTCTGCGCCGCCGTGGTCGGCCCGGCCCGCGAGGAGGAGCTGGCGGCGTACGCCCGCGAGCGGCTCGCGCCACCGAAGCGCCCGAAGACGTGGACGTTCGTCGACGAGCTCCCCCGCACGCTCACCGGGAAGGTGCTCCGCGACCGGCTGCCCGACCTCATGGACCGCCGGTAGCTCCCGGGCGCTCGGCCCGCTGCCGGGCAGGGACCACCGACACCACGTTGGAGAACAGGTCCTCGGCCACCGCGGACCCCTTCTGGGCCTGCAGCCGGAACTCGTAGCGGTGGCCGTTGGTCAACCCGCCCGCGACCCAGGGAGACCCGGACACCGGGAACGGGAGCCGGGCCCAGTCCTCCCCGGTGGTGGCGTCGCGCCTCCACACGGTCTCGCCGGTCGCCCCGGGCGGCGGTTCCCAGCGCAGCGTCGCCTCGCCGTCACCGGGGACGGCGGAGAGCACCGCGGTCACCCGCGGCCCGTTCGGGACGACCGGGAGGGGGCGCGGGTAGTCGCTCCCGATCCCGAGGGAGGCGAGGGCGTCGGCCACCCCCGCGGCGATCTTGACCTCGCCGGTGGCCGTGGGGTGCGCGGGGTCGTAGGTGTCGACGTCCTCGACGTACGGCTGGACGGGCTGGGCCGTCACCACCCGGGAGTCCTCGCTGTCGAGGTCGGCCGCCAGCTCCTGCAGGTCGGCGTCGTACTCCTCGACGCCCGGGAACCAGGTCTGCGGCAGCCCGCCGAGGACCACCGAGACGTCGGGGTCGGCGGATCGGGCGTCCTCCACGAGATCGCGTGCGTGGTCGATGACGTCGGCGGGCGCGGCGTGGTCCCAGGCGAGGTCGTTGAAGCCGAGCATCTCGACCACGACGTCGGGGTGGTAGGTGTCGACGAGGTCCCCGATGGGCTGGTCCTGGTCGACGAACTTCATGCCCCAGCGGGCGGCGTGGTCCTGGTCGAAGTCCGGGTCGGCGTAGGCGTGCGACCCCTGCTTCCCCGTCAGGTTGTCGAGCAGGCCGTCGTCGGGCCCGACGAAGTCGAACGGGACGTCGGCGTCGACCAGGTGCTGGGCCAGCCGGTAGCGCCAGGTCCAGTCACCCGCGGAGCCCTGCGTCACCGAGTCACCCACCAGGAGGATGCGGACCGGATCGTCGGCCGACCGGCAGGCCGCGGCGAGGGGAAGCAGGCCCAGGAGGAGGACGACGAGGTAGACGGGCAGGGCGCGCTGTCGCGACATCCGGCCCCCTTCCACCCCGGTCATCGTAGGCAGCCGGTCCACGGGCAGTGACAACTGGCCGTGACAACCGGACGGGGCGACGGTCGCGGTCAGGCGCTCCGCTCGGCGGCCGCCCCGGAGAAGGTACGGCGGTACTGCTGTGGGCTCACGCCCCGCGCCCGGGTGAAGTGGTGGCGCAGCGTGGCCGCGTTGCCGAAACCGACCTCGTCCGCGATCCAGTCCACCGAGTGGTCGGTCAGCTCGAGCAGCTCCTCGGCGGCCTGCACCCGCTGCGCGGTCACCCAGGTGTGCGGGGTGGTGCCGGTCTCGGCGCGGAACCGGCGGGCGAAGGTGCGCGGCGACATGTGCGAGCGCCGGGCCAGCTCGTCGACGCTCAGGTCGTCGCCGAGGTTCTCCACGATCCAGGCGAGCAGCGGGCCCAGCGTCTCGGCGTCGCAGTCGGGGACCGCGCGGGCGATGAACTGCGCCTGCCCGCCGGAGCGGTGCGGCGGCACGACCATGCGGCGGGCTGCCGCAGCCGCGGTGCGGGCGCCGAACTGCTGGCGCATCAGGTGCAGCGCGGCATCGAGACCCGCGGCGGAGCCGGCCCCGGTGACGATGGTGCCGTCCTGGACGTAGAGGACGTTCTCGTCGACGTGGGCGAGCGGGTAGCGCTCGGCGAGGGCATCCACGTGGCGCCAGTGGGTCGTGCACCGGCGACCGTCGAGGAGCCCGGCCTCACCGAGCACGAACGCCGCCGTGCAGTGCGCGAAGACGAAGGCGCCGCGGGCGTGCGCGGCCGCGACCAGCTCGACGACCTCGGGCGAGGGAGCCAGGTAGTCGCGCTTGGGAGCGATGCAGAGCAGGTCCGCGTCGGCGGCCGCCTCGAGGCCGTTCTCGACGTGGAGGTCGAAGCCCGAGGGACCACGCACCCGGCCCGGCCGCGGGGTCGCCACGACGAAGTCGAAGACCGGGTTGTCGTCCTCGGGGTGGTAGGGCTCGGCCCAGACCTCGCACATCGCGCCGAGGCCGAAGGGCTCGACACCGTCCTGCACGAGCACGGCGACGCTGGTCACGCTGGAGGACATGGGGCCAGCCTGCCGCATGGTTGGCAGAAAAACAACGCCCGATGACTTTTCTGCCACTGGTGGCGGGATCTCGATCGGCGCAGACTTACTGCCATGACCTTCCTGATGATCCTGCTGGCGCTGGCAGTGCTGATGAGCGCAGAGACCGTCCGCCTGGCCGTCCGTGACGGCCGCGGCCCCCAGCGCCCGCCGCGCTCCCACCTCGACGACCCGCGCTTCCACTCCCCCGCCCTGCCCCACTGAGCTCCCCCGCGGAACCCTGACCGCACCTGTTTCGACACCCCCGTCCGGGGGAAGCGTGCCGGCATGAGGCTTCGGGGGACGACGTTGATGACCGCGCTGCTGGCCGTGGCGCTGGCCGGCTGCAGCAGCTCGGATGCCGAGCCGGAGGCGCGCGGCAGCACCGGTGCCAGCTCCTCCTCCTCGGCGTCATCCTCGGCGTCACCCTCGACCGACCCCGAGGAGCCGACCCCGCTGGACCCGTGCGCGATGACCCCGGAGAAGTCCTGGGAGGCGCTGGTCCCCGCGAAGCAGCGCTCGCACGTCGTGCTGACCGCCGACTTCGTGACCCAGAGAGGCATCCTCCTCCTGGACGACTACGCCCGGTTCGCCTGCGAGATCACCTACGACAACGGCGTGAAGTCACCCGGGATCAGGTGGGGCTACTTCCCCCAGACCTTCCGCCCCCACGACCTCGAGAAGGTGCTCGAGGGCGCCGGCGGTACCCGCATCCCCTCGTTCAGCTATCCCGCCTTCACGACGGGCGACTTCACCTCGAGCCAGGCGATCGGCCTCAACAGCTCCACGGCGTTCTTCGTGTCGGTGGACGAGAAGCTGAACTCGATCAAGCACGGCGACACCCGCACCAAGGACCGCGACCTGGTGCGGGTGCTGCGGGAGCTGGGCAGCCAGATCCCGCTGGCGGAGCAGACCAGGATCGACCTCCCGGAGAGCTGCCCGGGGGCACGCTCCGAGGAGGTCTCCGCGGCGTACGGCGCGGTCGACTTCGCGCGCGGCGGCGAGGACGGCGACGGCCGCTACTGGTGCCTGTACATCAACCAGAAGAAGTCGTCCGAGCTCAGCCTGCGGGCCTTCCACCTCACCGACGAGGCCTTCGAGTCGTTCTACGACCAGACGAAGAAGAACCCCAACCACGTCGACATGTTCGACGGGCCGCCCGGGGTCATCCGGATGATCAGCCTCGGCGAGGACGGCGAGGCGGACTCCATCGTCCTCGACCCCGACACCCACTTCTACATCGACGTGAAGATCGAGTCGGTGCGGCAGGAACCCGGCCGGGCCGACCGCGGCGCGGTCATCGCGCTGGCCAAGGAGTACGCCGACCTCCACGCCGCCGACCAGTCGTGAAATGACACCGACCCGCCCGAGGATCTCGGGCGGGTCGGCGTGTGTCAGATCAGGCGGTCAGCCGCCAGTGGGTCAGTTGCCCCCGCCGGTGAGCTTCTCGCGCAGCGCCTGCAGGGCCTCGTCGGAGGCGAGCGAGCCGCCCTCGGACTCGGTGCTGACGTCGTCGTTGCCGCTGGAGTACGACGTGGCCTCGCCGGCCTCGACCTCGGCCTGCTTGGCCTCGGCCTGCTGCTTGACGTGGGCCTCCCAGCGAGCGTGCGCCTTGGCGTACTGCTCCTCCCAGGTCGCGCGCTGCTCCTCGAAGCCCTCGAGCCACTCGCCGGTCTCCGGGTCGAAGCCCTCGGGGTAGACGTAGTTGCCCTGCTCGTCGTAGGTCGCGGTCATGCCGTAGAGGGTCGGGTCGAACTCCTCGACGTCCGTCGCGGCCGCGGTGTCGTTGGCCTGCTTGAGGGACAGCGAGATCCGGCGACGCTCGAGGTCGATGTCGATGATCTTGACCATGACGTCGTCGTTGACCTGGACGACCTGCTCCGGGATCTCGACGTGGCGCTCGGCCAGCTCGGAGATGTGGACCAGGCCCTCGATGCCCTCCTCGACGCGGACGAACGAACCGAACGGCACCAGCTTGGTGACCTTGCCCGGGACGATCTGACCGATCTGGTGGGTGCGGGCGAAGTGCTGCCACGGGTCCTCCTGCGTCGCCTTCAGCGACAGGGAGACACGCTCGCGGTCCATGTCCACGTCGAGGACCTCGACGGTGACCTCGTCGCCCACGGCGACGACCTCGGACGGGTGGTCGATGTGCTTCCACGACAGCTCGGAGACGTGGACGAGGCCGTCGACGCCGCCGAGGTCCACGAACGCACCGAAGTTGACGATCGAGGAGACGACGCCCTTGCGGATCTGGCCCTTCTGGAGCTGGGTCAGGAAGCCGTGGCGGACCTCGGACTGGGTCTGCTCGAGCCACGCACGACGCGACAGGACCACGTTGTTGCGGTTCTTGTCGAGCTCAATGATCTTCGCCTCGAGCGTCTGGCCGACGTAGGGCTGCAGGTCGCGGACGCGACGCATCTCCACCAGCGACGCGGGCAGGAAGCCGCGCAGGCCGATGTCGAGGATCAGGCCACCCTTGACGACCTCGATGACGGTGCCCTCGACGACGCCGTCCTCCTCCTTGACCTGCTCGATCGTGCCCCAGGCGCGCTCGTACTGGGCGCGCTTCTTGGACAGGATCAGGCGGCCTTCCTTGTCCTCCTTCTGGAGGACCAGGGCCTCGACCTTGTCGCCGACCTCGACGACCTCGGAGGGGTCGACGTCGTGCTTGATCGACAGCTCGCGCGAGGGGATGACGCCCTCGGTCTTGTAGCCGATGTCGAGCAGGACCTCGTCGCGGTCCACCTTGACGATGGTGCCGTCGACGATGTCACCGTCGTTGAAGTACTTGATGGTCGCGTCGATCGCGGCGAGGAAGTCCTCTTCGGAACCGATGTCGTTGACCGCCACCTGGGGCGCGTCGTAATCGGGAAGAGTGGAGATGGTGCTCGTCATAAGGGAAAAAGATCCTTGGATGGTCAGTTGTCGTGCGGGCACGCCGGACGTCGCGTTTCACTACCGGTGAGATGCCCCGCCGGACTGACGGGGCTGATAGCGAGCGAGAGTCCACTCCGTCCGGGACGCAGGCAGACATCAGGCGCAACAGCCAGCGTACGCCGCGGCGTGTCACCGCGTCCAACCGGCGAAGGGCTCTGGCCACGCGGGCCTCGTGGCGCTATGGCAAGGGTACTTCGCGACCTCCGCGACCGGGCAGGGCGGCGACCAAGACGCAGGGTCGCCGGCCGCGGGGGCCTGCGGTCTAGCCGCGAGCGTCGTCGAGGCCACCGCGGGCGGGCGGGGCAGCGGCCGGGTGATGACTGTGGGCAGCACGGCAGGCCCGATGACCCGGTGGGTGCCGGGTGATCAGGCCTGCTGGTGCTTGCAGGGGCTCAGTTGGTGTCGAGCCGGATGGTGCCGTGGGGTGTGACGAGGTAGCTGCGGCCGTGGGGGCCGTGCCACTCGTAGGTGCCGTCGGGTCGTCGCCGGTATCGCCATCGGCGGCTGGTCTTGGCTCGGTGATGTCGCCTGCAGAGGGGTGCGAGCTTGTCGGGTGCGCTCTGGCCCGGTGGTCCGCCCTCGTCGATGGGGACGTAGGGCTCGATGTGGTCGAGGTCGGATCGCCGGGCGTCGACGGGGCACCAGGGGAAGACGCAGTGCCCGTCGCGCAGGATGACCAGCTCGGCCATCCACGCTGGCGGGTCGTGCGCGTCCACGGCCCGGGTAGAAGCGAGGTCGATGACGGGCTGGATGGTGACCCGGGAGCGGCCGACCCAGTCCTTGATCAGGTCGATGGTCGCCGGCCCCAGCCGCTCCACCGTGCCAGTCGCGGTGCTCTCACCCTCGGTGGTGGTGCAGCCGGTGGCGAGGTCGGCCAGGGAGAGGTGGAGGTAGAGCCGGGTCTTGGGCGGCCTTGGCTTCGCGGGGGCAGCGGGGGCTTCGGGCTGCTGTCCGGTGAGGGTGAGGAGGTCGAGGGTGGCCTGTTGGGCGGCGATCACACCGAGGGCCTTGGCCTTGCGGACCTCGAGGTCGTCCTCATCGCCCAGGGCCTTGAGCTGGGCGGCCTGGTCGCAGACCAGGTCGTGGAAGGCGACCAGGTCGAGGGTGTCGCCGGCGACGTCGAGGTAGCTGGTGCCGTCGAACCGGCCGGGGTGGTCGTGACGCAGGGTGACGTGCCAGCCCTGCCGGCCGCGCTTCTCCTTGGCCTCGATCAGGTCGGGGTCGAACTTGGCGATCGCGTGCGCCACGGTCGTCTCGACCGCCTTCCACCCACACGACGCGAGCCGCGGTGCGAGCTGCTCATCCACATACGCCGCGGCGGCCCTGGAGAGCTGGTGGGTGGCCTTCGCGACCTGCCGCGCCCGATATGGCTCCACCGCCAGGGCCTGCACGAGCCGCCAGATCCGGGGCAGCCGGTACCTCAGGTCGAGGGCGTCGGCGATCAGCGCCATCCCCGCCTGGGTGGAGACCTCCAGGGTCGCGGCGAACGGCTCGGGCGCGAATGCCGCCAACGCCGGGGTGCCGTCCCCACCCAGGGACTCGTCGGCGAGCAGCACGCCGGGTCCGCCCCAGGTCGCGACCCCGGTGTCGGCGGTCGCGGGGTGCCGCACGCACCACTCGACGGCGACCCGCAGCTTGCCCCGCTCGGCCGCTCGGGACTCGAGGCGCTTGTATTCGAGCACGCCCAGCAGGCCGTCGAGATCGAGGTCCTCGATCTCGACCGGCTCCCCGGATGCGTCGGTTTCGAACATGGATCCATGATCTCACCGACCACCGACAGTCACCCCCGGAAAGGGCCCGATCCGGGGATTCTGCAGATATCCGAAAGTAAAACTTTCAGGGCGTGGCCGCTCGAGTCCGCGGCCCCTCGTCGGGTGTGCCCACCGCGAGCCGGAAGCCGGGAGGCAGCCCGCGCCACGACGCACCTCCCCCGTAGCTGCCGAGACCTCCACCACCCACGACCCGCAGGCCCGGCGCGGGCGTGGCGGCCCTGCCCGCGCTGCGGGGGTCCCGATGACCGCTCGCTGCTCGACCATGGACCGGCGCTCCCCTACCCCGGCAGCGTGACCTTCGCCTCTGGCGACGCCCGGCCGGGCCTTCCTAGCGTGAGTCGTTCGCACCCCACGGAGGAGCAGCGAGGTACCCCATGAAGCGTCTCTACATGACGACCTACCGGTTCCGCGACGGGCTGGGAGCAGACGAGCTGCGGGAGCTGACCAAGCAGTTCATGGAGATCGGCACGGCCCCCGGCACCATCGCCCACTACGCCTCCCTCGACGGCCGGGGTGGGTTCGTGGTCTCCGAGGACAATGACGACCCGAGCGAGACCTTCAAGGTGACGCTGCAGTACGGCCCGTGGATCGAGTTCGAGGTCGTGCCCGTCGCCACCATCGAGGAAGCGTTCCCGGTCATCCTCAGCGTCTACGGCTGAGCCTCGTCCCGGAGCGGTACGTCGGGGCTGCCGGCCCGGGCGATCGCGCGCAGCAGCCGGTCGGCCCACTCGGCCACGACGTTCTGCGAGCGACGCGGGGCCAGGTCGAGCAGCGCCCACAGGTCGGCCGCGCGGCCCAGGGCCAGCGCCTCGGCCGGGTCACCGCCGCGGCGGGCGACGTACGCGTCGAGCACGGCGTCGACGAAGGCCGGGTCGCGCTCGAAGCGGAGCAGGTTGCCGAGGTCGGTGAAGGGGTGCCCCGCGTGGGCGTACTCCCAGTCGACGAGGCCGGTCACCTCGAGCGTCTCGGGATCGACGAGGAGGTTCTTGAGGTTGAAGTCGCTGTGCACCAGGCAGTGGCGGGTCACGGTGTCGAGCAGCGCCTGCGCCTCGACCGCGACCTCCCGGAGCCCGGCTAGCTCCTCGGGGGTCCACCAGCCCAGGCTGGGCTCCACGTGCTCGACCAGCGCGGGCAGGCCGTCCACTGCCTGCCCGTCGATCGTGAAGGCACCGATGGTGAGGTCACCGTCCACGAACGGGCCGGCCTTCAGCTGGGGCATGCCACCGAGGTCGGCCAGCAACTCACCGAGATGGGCGCCCAGGACCGCGCGCCGGTCGGCGTCGAGCTCCGGCAGGAGGACCTCCGCACGCACGCCCGGGAGGTGCGAGGTCACGAGCAGCGCCGGCATCTCGGTGGCCGGGTCGGCGCGGCGTACCTCCAGCACCTCCGCCACCGGCACCAGCCCACGCACCAGCCGCAGCAGGGACGCGTCGACCTCGTGCGCGGCATCGCCCCGGTGGCTGGGGCGCGCATAGATGCGTACGACGCTCCGCTCCCCCGCGACCTCTGCGACGAACGTCTCTCCGGACCAGCCCCCGGCCAGTGGCGTCAGGGAGGTGAGGTCCATGGCAGTAGTCTGCCGAACGTGAGCGCCGAGCAGTCATCCGGCCACCCGCCCGTCCGCGTCGAGCGCCGCCCCGTCGACGAGGCCGAGTCCCGGCGGGCCAACGGTCCCGACTGGGACCGCTACGCCGACGAGTACCAGGCCACCCACGGGGAGTTCCTCGGCGACGTCGGCTTCGTCTGGGGCCCCGAGGGCCTGACCGAGGCGGAGGCCGGTGTCCTGGGCGACGTCCGCGACCGCGACGTGCTCGAGGTGGGCTCCGGAGCCGGTCAGTGCTCGCGCTGGGTCCGCGCCCGGGGTGGGCGCGGCTACGGCCTCGACCTGTCCTTCCGCCAGCTCCAGCACTCCCGGCGCATCGACATGGACAGCGGCATGACGGTGCCCTCGGTGCTCGGGACGGCGACGCACCTGCCGTTCGCGGACGGCTCCTTCGACGTGGTCTTCTCGTCCTTCGGTGCGCTGCAGTTCGTCAGCGACATCGACCGGGCGGTGGGCGAGGCCGCGCGGGTGCTGCGGCCCGGGGGCCGCTTCGCCTTCTCCATCACCCACCCGACCCGCTGGATGTTCCCCGACGACCCGTCGGAGGCCGGGCTGCTGGCCAGCCAGTCCTACTGGGACCGCACGCCCTACGTCGAGGTCGACGACGCCACCGGCGTGGTGTCGTACGTCGAGCACCACCGCACGCTCGGCGACTGGGTGGGGCTGCTGGCCGACGCCGGTTTCGCGCTCACCCGCCTCCTCGAGCCGGAGTGGCCCGAGGGGCACGAGCGGGTCTGGGGCGGCTGGTCCGGCACGCGCGGCCAGTTCACCCCCGGCACGGCCATCTTCGTGGCCGACCTGCGCTAGGTGCCTAGCGGGTCGCGGTCCCCGCCGGGGTGCGCGGCTCGCTCGCCGTGGCGGTGTGGTCACCACCGCGGCTGCGTCGCTGGAGCAGCAGCAGCGCGATGCCGATCAGCAGGACCGGGATGCCCACGAGGTAGCCCACCAGCGGCACGGTCTTCAGGACGAGCTGGATCATGCCCCACTTCTCGTCGACCTCGTCGACCTTGGCCTGCTGGGTGCCGTCGGTGAACTCGAGGTTCAGGTCGAGGATCTTGGTGCCGTCCTCGAGGTAGCGCTGCTGGTTCTCGACCTGGTTGAGGATGCTGCCGGTGTTGGGGTCGACGTAGATCTCCTTGACGTCGTCGTAGACGCCCGGGACCCCTTCGAGCACGTCGGTCTTCGCGTCCTTGGTCGTGACCTTGTAGACGTAGGCCTCGATCCCCTTGACCTCGTCGGTCCGCTCGTAGACCGCGTCGACGGCCTTGCCGAGCGTGCCCTCCCAGTACTGGTAGGTCTGCTTCTGGGAGTCGAAGGGCCACTTGTTGACCAGGCCCTCGTGCTGGACGGCGTCGTCCGGGAGGTAGCCGTCGTTGGCGACGGACTCCGCGGTGTGCCGGTCGGTGGCGAAGGTGTCGATCTCGGCGGTGATCAGGCGCGGGTCCTTGTCGTCCACGCAGACCCGGTCCTGGCCCTCGTCGACGACCACGCACGTGGTCTGCACGAAGACGGCGACGTCACCGTCGGACTTGTCGCTGTCCGACTTGTTCACGTCGATCGCGTAGATGTCGGAGCTCTCCAGCTTGCCCGTCTCGGGGTTGAGCTTGTCGGCCTGCCCCTCGAGGTAGGTCGTGGTGTTGACGTCGATGGGGGTCCGCTTGACCTTGTCCGGCGCCCACACCTGCGCGACGACAGCCGCCACGATCAAGAAGGCACCGAGGGCGACCAGCACGGGCGCCAACCACTTGAACTTCACGAATCCCCTCCCCGGGAGCGTCAGACGGCTCGAACCGTACCAGTCAGTAGGGGCCACATGTGGCCACTCGAGCAGACGTCACCGGAATCGGGTGCGGACCTGTGAGATAGTCCGCCCCGTGTTCGCCCGCCTCCTACGGTACGTCCGAAACGGGGCCGCGGACCGCAGGATCGTCATGGTCGGTCTCGCGCTGGTGGCCGTCCAGCTCGGCTACCGGGCCTGGGCGCTGGCGGGGTCGTGGTTCTACTTCGACGACCTCGCCTTCATGTCGCGCGCGATGAACCAGCCCTTCGACCTCGGCTACCTGACCGAGTCGTACGGCGGGCACCTGATGCCGGCCGGCTTCGCGGCGGCGTGGGTGCTGACCGACTGGGCCGTCTACGACTGGTGGCCCTGGGCCGCCACCCTGCTGGTGCTGCAGGCGGTGGCCGGGGTCGGCATGCTCCGCCTGCTGCTCTCGATGTTCGGGCACCGTCGGCTGGTCCTGGTGCTGCTGGCCGGCTACCTCTGCTACGTCTTCACGCTGCCCGCCGGACTGTGGTGGGCGGCCGGGATCAACCAGCTGCCCCTCCAGATCGCCCTCGCGTTCGGGCTCACCTCCCACCTCGCCTACCTGCGGACCGCCCGGGTGCGCCACCTCGTGGCCACGCTCGCCTGGACCGTCGCCGGGCTGGCGTTCTACGAGAAGACGCTGCTCCTCTTCGGCATCTACGCGATCGTCGCCCTGGGCTGGTTCTGCCGGGGCAACACGCCCGAGCGGCTGCTCGCGCTGTGGACCCGCTACCGCCCGGGCATCGTGGCGCACACGGTCGTCGCGGCGGCGTACCTCGCCCTGTACGTCGAGTACGGCCTCAACTTCTCCCCCGGTGACAGCAGCAACCAGCCGTGGTCCCCGATCGCCTGGAACCTGGTCGCCGTGGCGCTGCTGCCCGGGCTGGTGGGCGGTCCGATCACCTGGGAGCCCCTGACGGTCGGCTCCTTCGCCGACCCCACGCAGCTCGTCCAGCTGGTCTCCTGGGCGCTGGTGGGCGCGCTCGTCTTCTACGCCTACCGCACGCGCACCCGCAGCGGCCGGGCCTGGGCACCGCTGATGTTCACGCTCCTGGCCAACGTCGCCCTGCTCGCCTCGGCGCGCGCCAACATCGTCGGACCGGACATCGCGCGCGAGTACCGCTACCAGACCGAGTCGGGCGCGCTGTTCGTGCTGTGCGTCGGGCTGGCGTTCCTGCCGCTGCTCGGCGCCGACGAGGTCAACGAGGTGCGCCCCGACGTGCCCCGTCCCTACGAGCGCCAGCGATTCGTGGTGCTCCTCTCCCTGGCCGTCGCGGCCGCGGCGTTCACCTCGAGCGACCGCTACGTCGAGCTGTGGCAGGACCGCAACCCCACGGAGGCCTACATCTCCTCGGTGCGCAGCAGCCTCGCCGCAGCCGACGACAAACCCGTGCCGCTGATCGACACCGGCATCCCCCAGACCCTGCTCTGGGCGTTCCGCTACCCCGAGAACGCCTACAGCCACGTCCTGCGCCCGTTCGCGGACGAGACGACCTACCCGCGGCACGCCGTCGACCGGCTCTACATGTTCGACGACAGCGGCCACCTCGCCCCCGTCGTGGTGCCGCCCACCCGGCAGATGGTCCCCGGCACGGGCTGCGGCTACCCCCTCAAGGGTCGACGGACGGTGATCCCCCTCGACGGACCCGTCATCGGGGGCGGATGGTGGATCCAGCTGGGGTACGCCAGCCGCAGGGCGCTGTCGTTGCGGGTCACGGCCGGGGACGACGTCCACGACCTCGACCTGCCGGCGGGGCTGCACAACGTGTTCGTCCAGGCGTCCGGCGAGTTCCAGGAGGTGACCGTGAGCGGGTACCCACGCTCCAGCGACGCCTGTGTCGCCGAGCTCGCGCTCGGCGTCCCCATCCCCGTGGCGGCCACCTCGTGACCGGAACGCACACCCGCACCTCCCCCGCCGTGGCCGCGGCCACGGGCACCCGCCACCGGCTGTCCCGGCTGGCCCATGCGCTGGAGCACGACCGGGTGCTGCAGGCGGCCCTGGCGATGATCGTGGCCCAGCTCGCCTTCCGCGCCTGGGCGACGTACGGCTCCTGGTTCCACTACGACGACTTCAACTTCATGTCGCGGATGATGAACGAGGGACTGAGCCCGGGTGTGGCGGCGCGGCAGTACTCCGGGCACGTCATGCCAGGAGGCATGTACTTGTCCTGGCTCGCCAACACGTTCGCCCCGTTCGACTTCCGGGTCACGGCATCCATGCTGCTCGGCATGCAGGGCCTGGCCGATCTCAGCCTCCTGGTGCTGCTCATCAAGCTCTTCGGCAGCCGGCCGGGGATCCTGCCCGCCCTCGCGGTCTACCTGTTCTCGGTCATCACGGTCCCCGTGGCCATCTGGTGGGCCGCCGGCGTCAACCAGCTGCCGATGCAGATCGCACTGTTCTGCGCGGTGACCTCCCACGTCACCTACCTCCGCAGCCGACGGTTCCGACACGCGCTGGCCACCAGCGCCTGGCTGGTCCTGGGACTGCTGTTCTACGAGAAGACCCTGCTGGTGTTCGGGGCCATCGCCATCGTGTCGCTGAACTACTTCACCGAGGGCCGGCTCTCGCAGCGGCTGCGGAGCCTGGGCCGCGACTACCTCCCCGGCATCTGCCTGTACGTCGTCGTCGGCGGCGCCTACCTGGCCCTCTACGCCTCGTTCGCGCTGACGTTCAGCCCCAAGCGGGCGGGCGACAGCGCGCTGGGGGGCGTCGTCTCGAACATGGTCTTCCAGGCCTACCTGCCCGGCGTCATGGGCGGCGTCCAGTCCTGGTGGAAGCTGGACCAGTGGGCCCTGCCGACCCCGGGCAGGGGCGTCATGGTGCTGTGCTTCGTGCTGCTGTGCCTGCTGGTGCGAGAGCTCCACCGCACGCGGGCCAGGAGCCTGCGCGCCTGGTGGCTGCCCGCCTTCTTCATGGGCAGCAACATCGTTCTCGTGGTTGCCGCGAGGGCGTCCTTCGTGGGTCCCCTGATCAGCCTGGACTACCGGTTCCAGGCGGAGATGGCGGCCGTGTCCGCCATCGCGCTGGGCTGCGCGACCCTGCCCATCCGCGGCGCGCGGGAGCGTGTCGAGGTCATCCGCTCCAGCTCGCTGCTCGACCAGCCGCAACGCGTCATCGCCGTCTCCTGCGTGGTGGCGGCCCTGGGACTCGTCTCCTCCGCGGACTACGTCCGCCACTGGCAGGAGAGCGAGCCCGCCAAGCCCTACTTCGACACGCTCCTCGGGGCACTGTCCCGTCGGGACGACCCGGTCCCGCTCATCGACCGCACCCTGCCGCCACAGGTCATGTGGGGTCTCGGCTACCCGGAGAACACGCTGAGCCACCTGCTCCACGACGACCCCGGCCCGGCCCGGTTCGTGGACGTCGCCACCGATCACCTGTCGATGGTCGACAAGCACGGCCGGGTGGTGCCGACGATCGTGCCCGACACCCGCCGCGGCCGTCCCGGCCCGCGCAAGGAGTGCGGCTACCGCGTCGCCGACCGGCCGGTCACGATCAGGCTCGACGGCCCGGTCGCCTACGGCGGCTGGTGGGTCCGGATCGGCTACATCGCCACCGGTGACAGCCCGGTGCGGATCACCACGGGCGACGTCACCCACACCACCACGGTCGAGGCAGGGCTGCACGCGTTGTACGTCGCGGGCGGCGGCCGGTTCGACGAGATCGGGCTCTCCGCCCTGGCCGAGGGTGTCTCATTGTGCACGGACGACATCACCGTCGGCCGCCCAGTTCCCAGGACGGAGTTCGCCCCGTGACCTTCCAGGACCGCTCCTTCCCGACGCTGAACGCGGTGCGCGCGGCCGGTGCGATCATGGTGGTGCTGACCCACGCGGCCTTCAACACCGGCCAGATCAACCACGGGTGGACCGGGGCCGCGCTGGCCCGCCTCGACTTCGGCGTCACGCTCTTCTTCGTGCTCTCGGGCTTCCTGCTGAGCCGGCCCTACTTCCTCACCCGGGAGCTCGGGCGCCCCTGGCCCTCCACGCGGCACTTCTGGTGGAAGCGGGCCCTGCGGATCCTGCCGCTGTACTGGGTCGTGGTCGTGGTCTCCCTGCTCCTGGACCCCGCCAACGACGACGCCACGTGGCAGGACTGGCTCAGCCACCTGACCCTGACCCAGCTCTACCGGCCCGAGCTGCTCGCCAGCTCGCTGACGCAGATGTGGAGCCTGTGCACGGAGGTCGCGTTCTACCTGCTGCTGCCGTTCCTGTGCCACGCACTGGTGTGGGGCCGGCGGCAGCGCGACGGCATGCACCTGCCGACGATCTACGGCCGCGCGGCGGTGCTCGGGATCCTCGGCGTGGTCTGGCAGGCCGTCGTGGCCCAGATCCCCGGCCACGAGGGCCACTACGCCCAGTGGCTGCCCGGCTACCTGCCGTGGTTCCTGGTCGGCACCTGCTTCGCGGCACTCTCGGCCGACCTCGTCGTGCACCCGCGCGAGCACCCGGTCGAGCGCCTCGGACGGGACCTGCCGGGCTGCTGGATCCTGGCCACCGCCGTGTTCGCGATCGCCTGCTCGCCCGTCGCCGGCCCGCGGACGCTGCTCACCCCGGGCGGCTGGGAGGCCGCCTCCAAGGTGGTGCTCTACACGATCGCCGGGGCGTTCTTCCTGCTCCCGCTGGTCTTCGGGCCGGAGCGCGAGGGGTGGCTGCGTGCCAAGCTCAGCAGCCCCGTCCCGGTGTGGCTCGGCGACATCTCCTACGGGGTGTTCGCGATGCACATGTTCTTCCTGAACCTGGTCTTCCGGGTCCTCGACATCGAGATCTTCACCGGTCACTTCATCACCGTCGCGCTCGCGACGCTGCTGATCACGATCCCGGTGGCGACGGCGTCCTTCCGCTGGTTCGAGCGGCCGATCCTGCGCGCCAAGAACGTCTGGTTCTTCGCGCGTCTCGACACCGCCAGTCGCCCCGAGCGCGCCTCGGTGCTCTGAACCCGGCCCCGTCGCGGGCGGGCAGGTAGGGCGGCGGTCGGTCCGCCGGCCGGTCCGCTGCTCAGTCCGCCGGCGGGGCGGCCCGGTGCACGTGCGGGAGGGCGTCGTACCGACGCAGGCCGGCCAGGGCCGCGACCGCGAGGCAGATCGCCACCAGGCTCCACGCCTGGCTCCAGCCCACCGCCCAGCTGCGGTCGGTGATCGCCGACCACGACAGCGCCAGGCTGCCCACGAGCAGCGCGAGCCCCGCCAGCAGCGGCCATCCCTGGAACCGACGCAGCCCGAGGCCGGCGGCGGTCGCCAGGAGGACCCCGACCAGGCCCCACCACCCGCAGAGCAGGCCTCCGGCCAGCACCGCCACGGTCAGGTCCAGCAGCCCCGGTCGCCCGGTGCCGAGGGCGGGCAGCTCCCGCCGGGCCGGCGAGCGGCGCGCCCGCAGGACCGAACCCGCCACGACGAGCAGGCACGCCCCGACCAGCACCGCCCCCACGGCCAGCAGCAGGGTGAACGTCCCCGCGGGGCGGTAGGTCAGCTGCACGCTGCCGGCCGCGCCCGGGGGCAGCCGCCAGCCCTGCTTCCAGCCGTCGACGCGCTGGGACGTGAGCTCCTGGCCCTGCCAGGTCGCCACCCAGCCGTCGTTGAAGTTCTGCGGCACGGTGAGCAGCGACGCGCCCGAGCGCTCCGGCACCGTGACGGACACCGGCTCGCCACGGCCGTCACGCGCGACCGGGACGTCCCGGGTGGTCGGGGCGGTCGTGGCCCCGGTGCGGCGCAGCAGCAGGGAGTCCACCCGGAACAGGTTCGAGGGCGTGGCGAGCACGTCGGTGGTGCGGGCGGCCAGGGACACGTCGGAGCCGCCGCAGACCTCGAAGGGCACGCTCTCACCCCGGACCAGCGCCCGGGTGCTGGCCTGCAGCCGGGTCCGGAGGACCTGGTCGCCGACACGCACCGAGGGCCCGCTGCCGCAGCCGAACGAGCGGGGCACCGCGGTCTGGAACGCGAGCGACTCCCGGTTCACCCGGAGCCCGCTGATGCCCGCAGGCATCTCCACGAACTGCTGACCGACCACGGAGAAGGCCGGCTCGGTGGTCAGCACCCGGAGGTCGAGGGAGTCGGTGCGCCAGCCGGGGAGCCGGGCCCGGCCGTCCTCGTCGAGGTCGACCACGCGCGTGTGTCCGTCGGCGCGGACCTGCAGCCGGGTCGGCATCGACGCGGCGGCGGGGTTGAGCCGCACCCGCAGCTCGCGCACGACGCGCGGCGCGCCCAGCTCGACGTGCAGGCGCTCCCGGGGACCGTCGGTCACCCACGTCGTGGCGAGGTTCCCGTCGACCGCGGCCAGCGGCCCCTCCGCGACGTCGGCGGCCCGGTCACCGCTCGCGGTCGCGACGACGCCGGAGCGGAGCAGGCCGCGTCCGTCGGTGGTGCGGCGCAGCGAGACCGTGCCGGACAGGTCGTAGTCCTCGGCATAGGCCGGGGTGAAGCGGCGCGCCAGCACGTCCCCGTCCTCGCCGGGAGCGACGAGCGCGTCGTCGCAGGGCAGCGCGTGCCCGACCTTCACGCAGGCGGCGCGATCCGGGTCCCGGGTCAGCGAGATCGTGTCGAGGGGGTAGCGGTCGTCGACCCGGGGCAGCTGCAGGTAGCGCTGCGCCGGGACACCGGGCACCTCGACCTCGGACAGGCCGAAGGACCCGGGCAGCCGGAGGTCGCGACCGGCCGCCGTCACGCGCAGCACCGTGGCGCCGGTGAAACCGGTCCGGTAGGTCCGGGACCGGCCGGGCGCGGGCGCGGCGACGACCAGCGTGTCCTCGCCGGACCCGAGGCGCAGCCGCGGCACCGGCGCCGAGTCCGCAGGCAGGGTGATGCGCACCTGCGCGACGTCGGTGGGGTGGCCGAACGCCACCTGCCACCACTGGCCGGTGGGGTCCACCTGGCGCGCCGAGCGCCAGGCCGTCGCCGGGTCCCGGTCGAGGGCGGCCCCGGGGTGGGAGCCGATCTGCAGCGGCGGCAGCGCGTCGGCGTACGCCTCGGAGCTGGTCGAGGTGACGGCGCTGACGTCACCGCTCCACACGGCCGTCGTCTGCCAGCGGGCCGGGTGGGCGAGGAAGCGGTGGCTGTGCTCGGGTCCGTTGAGTCGGTAGGGCTCACCCGCCGACATCGTGGCCGACCGGTTCCAGCGGACCGCGGCGAAGTTCGTCTCGCGGCGGCGGGCGCCGTCGGTGAGCACCAGGCCGGCCTCGTCGCCGGACGCGTCCTCGGCCAGGACCCGCTGCCCCGATCCGGCCAGCCCGGCACGCAGCCCGCTGCCCGGGTCACCCATCAGCACCTGCGGGTCGGTGGTCAGCCGCGCTCCGGCCGGCGCCGCGACGTCGTACACGTCGATGGAGCCGGTGCGGGCCGCCAGCCCGTTGCCCGTGACCAGCCGGGTGCCCCCGTCGCTGGTCGTCCAGGCGCCGGAGCCGACCCTCGGGCCGAACGACCGGGCCGGCGTGATGCCCGCCGAGGCGGTCAGCACGCTGCGGACGTACGCCGGGTCGGGGCTGCCGGTCTGGAAGCGGGCCAGGTCGTTGCGGACCACGATCCGCCTCACGCCGTTGGCCGCGAGGAAGGAGGCGAGGGTGTCGCTGGGACGGCCCGACTCCACCACCCGGGTGACGGCGTCGAGGAACACGACGTTGCCGGGCTGGGCGAGCGGGATGACGTTGCGCACCGCCCACGGGCTCTGCGCGAGCCCCTGCATCACGTCGTCGTGGACGTTGCCCCAGTCGTAGACGCCGAAGGCCGAGGCGGGCAGCTCGAGGGCCACCGAGCCGTCGTCCTCGTCGGCGAGGTAGTCCGCCGCCGCGGACCAGTAGCCGGGCACCGCCGTCACACCGTTGCGGGGCGCGATCTCGTCCTGGGCCCAGGGCAGCGCCAGGGCGACCAGGGCCAGCGCGGTGGCCACCTGGAGCGCGCGCAGGGCCGGCCGGGCGCCGGGCCCGCGGAGCAGCCGCGGGATCAGGTGCAGGGCGTGCGCGACGCCGAGGACCAGCGGGATCCGCAGCACGACGTCGAACTTGTGCAGGTTGCGGAACGGCGCCAGCGCGCCGTCGAGCAGGCCGGTCCGGTCCGCTGCCCACCACCCGGCGAGGTCGCCGGAGTAGCCGAACCCGACCAGGGTCACCCCGACCAGCAGGCCCAGCGTCAGGAACCGCTGGTGCGGGTTGCTGCGCAGCAGCACCCCCACCAGTCCCAGGGCCACCAGGGCGGCCGCGTCGAGCATCAGGAACGGCGTCGTCACCAGGTGCTGGCCGGCGGGGTAGTCGATGCCGGCGAAGTAGGCGACCCAGTCGGACGTGCCGAGGAGGGTCCGCGCCAGCCCCGTGGGGACCGTGGTGATCGTGGCGTTCTCGATGTAGTCCAGGAACGGCGGGGAGTAGCGCCCCAGCAGCAGCAACGGTCCCGACCACCAGGCCGTCGCGAGGCCGGTGAACAGGACCCACCACCCGAGCAGCCGCCACTTCCGCGGGCCACCGGAGCGGGTGAGGATCCACAGCAGCCCCAGGGGCAGCACCGCGGCCACCGCGACCGCGTTGACGCCACCACAGGTCGCGACCGCCAGCGCGCTGAGCGCGGCACCGCGGCGCACGGACCCGCGCTCGCTCGCCGCCACCAGCGGCAGCAGCACCCAGGGCGCGAGCGCCATCGGCCACACCTCGACGGAGACGCCGCCCAGGAGGGTCGTGATCCGGGGGGTGAGCACGAACGCGAAGCCCGCGACCACCTGGGTGACCGGTGAGCCGAGGCCGAGCCGCTGGGCCAGCCTGACGACGCCGAAGAACGCCAGGCAGAGCAGCAGGCTCCACCACAGGCGCTGGATCACCCACGGCGGCAGGTGCACCACGTTGCCGAGCCAGAAGAACGGACCCATCGGCCAGGCGTAGCCGTAGGCCTGGTTCTGCAGCTGGCCGAAGGCCGCGGACGGGTCCCACAGGTGCAGGCCGCCGCGCAGGAACTTGCCCGGCGCTGTCACCAGGTCGAACTTGGTGTCGGCGACCATCCTCCCCGCGGACTGCGCGAAGCAGAAGGCCGTGAGCACGGCGGCGTAGCCCCACATGCGCAAGCGCGACGTGGCCGACGCACGCGCCGGCCGTTCCTCCGGCCGGTTCACGCCTTGCGCACCACGATGACGAGGTTCCAGGTCACCAGCTCGCGCAGGAGCGGGACCCGGGTGAGCCAGTGGCTCCAGCGCGGGTTGTAGCGGGGCACGACGTCGAGGACCTCACCGGCGGTCTGCCGCCCGGCCCACGCGAGACCCGCCCGCACGGTGACCGGGAACAGCGACTCGCCGTACCTGTTCTTGGGCTCGTGGCCGTGCCGTGCGAGATAGCGCCGCCGGGCGAAGCGGCCGCCGAGGAAGTGCCAGGGGGCGGTCTCGTGGCCGCCCCAGGGCCCGAACCAGACGGTGTAGGAGATGAAGGCGACCCCACCGGGCCGGGTGACCCGCAGCATCTCGTCCGCCATCTGCCACGGGTCGGACACGTGCTCCAGCACGTTGGAGGAGTAGCAGAGGTCCACGCTCGCGTCGCGGAACGGCAGGTTCATCCCGTCGCCCACGACCGTGCCGGCGGCGATCGTGCCGGTGCCGGACAGCTCACCCACGTCGGCGTCGAGGGCCCAGTACTCCGCGCCCGCGGCCTCGAAGGCCGCGCGGAAGTAGCCGGGCCCTCCGCCCACGTCCAGGACCGTGCGCCCGGTCAGGTCGAGGTAGGTCGACAGCTGCCCGACCGAGTCCTCGGCGAGCGCCGAGTAGAACCGGTCGGGGTCGCTCTGCTCGACGCGGAAGTCGCCGAAGAGCCGGACCGACCGGCGCAGGTCCGGGGTCCACGCGCGCGGCGACGGCGTGGAGCGGGTGGGCATGGCGCAGACCCTATCCGAGCACCGGCGGGGTCCCGACGGCCTCATCGCCGACCCCGCGATAGCCTCGCCGGATGCCGACGCCGACGACCGACGCCCGCATGCTCGAGGGCCGGCACGTGGTCTTCCTCAGCTGGCGCGACACCGGCAACCCCGAGGGCGGCGGCGCGGAGCGCTACCTGGCCAAGGTCGCCGCCGGGCTGGTCGCCCGAGGCTGCCGGGTCACGGTCTTCAGCGCGGCGTACGCCGGCGGGGCGCCCGACGAGGTCGTCGACGGCGTCCGGCACGTGCGCCGCGGGTCGAAGCTCTCGGTCTACCTGCAGGGCATGCGCCTGCTGGCCACCCGCCGGTTCGGTCGGGTCGACGCCGTGGTGGACGTCCAGAACGGGCTGCCTTTCTTCGCCGCCGCGGTCACCCGGCGGCCGGTGATGGTGCTCGTGCACCACGTGCACCGCGAGCAGTGGCCGGTCGTCTACCCCGGGCTCACCGGACGTGTCGGCTGGTGGATCGAGAGCCGGTTCGCGCCGTACCTCTACCGCCGGTGCCAGTACGTCGTGGTGTCGCGGGCCACCCGGGAGGAGCTGCGCGGGCTCGGCGTGCACGGCCCCCGGGTCGCGGTCGTGCACAACGGCACCGACCCGGTGGTGGCCGTGCAGGCCCGCAAGAGCGCCCGCCCCACGGTGTGCGTGGTGGGGCGGCTGGTGCCGCACAAGCAGGTCGAGCACGCCGTGGACGCGGTCCTCGCCCTGCGTGCGGAGTTCCCGGACCTGTGCCTGCGGATCGTCGGCAGCGGCTGGTGGGACGCCGAGCTGCGCCGCTACGTGGCCGAGCGCGGAGCCGGCGACGCGGTGGTCTTCGAGGGTCACGTGTCCGAGGTCCGCAAGCAGGAGGTCTACGAGGAGTCCTGGGTGATGGCCCTGCCCTCGGTCAAGGAGGGGTGGGGCCTGGTCGTCGGCGAGGCCGCCGCGCACGGCACCCCCACCGTCGCCTACGCCAGCGCCGGCGGCACCCGTGAGTCGATCGCGCACGGCGTCTCGGGCCTGCTCGTGGACGACCAGCAGGCGTTCACCGACGCGATCGGGGAGCTGCTGCGCGACTCCCGACGCCGCAGCGAGCTCGCTGAGGGCGCGCGCCTGCACAGCGTGCGCTTCAGTTGGGGGCACTCACAGTCCGCGTTCGCCCACGTCGTCGCGTCCGCACTGCGGGGCGAGAGGGTCGACAGCCAGGACGCCGTCGAGGAGTGAGGTCGGACCTACTGGGTCGACCCGTAGTCCATCACCGGCTCGCTGACGTTGGCCGGCGAGTTGCTGGCTCCGTCGGTCTGCGACTCGATGACGCCGACCAGGGTCACGCCTGCCAGCGTGCCGCCGACGACCATGCCGACGACGGACAACAGGATTGGGTGCACGGTGGATCCTCCCTCTACGGGACGGAAAGTATCACCTCTGGGACCGAGAACCCGCTACGACGCGGGTTCTTCGCCAAGCGACGGTAACGATTCCGCCCAACGGCAGCAGCAGGAACGCTGCCCAGGCCGCGCCCGTCACGACATCCTTCGCCACCGAGGACGTCCGCCGGGCGACCGGCTCGTCGAGCCGCACCACCTCGAGGTCGGCGCCGTCGAGGAGCGTGGTGCCGGCGACGGGGGCGTCGTAGTCCCGGGTCGTGGCCACGTCGTGCTCGCGGACCACCAGGCCGACCCCGAGGTCCGCCAGCCGGCGGGACCGGGCCGCAGGGCCGGGCGCACGCAGCGCCGCGAGCACCTCGGGCACCCTCGGGTCCTCGCCGGCCAGCACGCGACCCGACACGCTCAGCTGGTCGCTGGCGAGGTAGTCGCGGGTGAGGTAGCGCCCGACCGGGTCGAGCACCTTGTGGCCACCGTTCCAGGCCGGCGCACGGTAGCTGGTGAACGGCAGCAGCAGCACGTCGCCCGGCGCCGCGCTGCTCGCGACGACAGCCCGGGCCCGTGCGTAGTCGGCCGGGTAGTCGACGGGCTCGAGCCGCCCGCCGAGCCCCCACGCCACGTCGGGCATCAGCGCCAGCGGGAGCAGCGCGCCGGCGATCCCGACGAGGACCCGCGGGCCCTGGTCGGGCCGCTTGGTCAGCCGCTCGGCGAGTCGTTCGGACGCCGCCGCCACCAGCACCGCGGTCAGCGGGGCGCACAGCGCGAGCATCCGGCCGCCGTCGCGCAGCAGTCCCCCACCGGGCACGTGGCTGGCGACCCAGCCGGTCGCACCGGGAGCGAGCCAGGTGACCACAGCCAGGGCGTAGCCGACCACCCACAGCGCGACGAGCGAGGCGGTGTCACGCCGCCCCAGCCGCCGGAGCGCGGGACGGGCGCCCGCCAGGGCGGCCACGACCAGCGCGAGGGTGGCCAGGATCGTGAGCAGCAGGCTCTGCCTCGAGCCCGGGACCACCTCGGCGTTCCAGATCCCGCCGAGGCTCAGCGCGGCCAGCGGCCCCGGGAGCGGTCCCTCATCGCCGAGGCCGAAGACCGAGCCGGCGCCCGTGGAGGTCGCCGTGGACAGGTGGAGCAGTCCGGCCACCACCCACGGGGCGTTCGCGGCGGCGCACAGCGCCACCAGGACCGCGCTCCGCCGCGGCGCACGACGCGAGACGCCGGACACCAGCAGCGCCAGCGAGGCGAGCAGCGCGGCGCTCGCGCTCAGGCTGCCCAGGGGCAGGAGCAGCAGCAGCGCCGGCGCGACGCGGGCGCCGCGCCGGTAGCGGGCACCCTCGACCAGCAGCCACGGCAGGACGGCGTACGCCAGCAGCACCGGCCAGTGCCCGATGGCGAGACGCTCGACCACGAACGGGTTCCAGACATAGACGCTGACGGCGACGCAGCCCGCCAGCGCACTCCGCTCGACCAGGCGCAGGATCCCCAGCCCGGCGAGCACCAGGCTGCCCACGAGCACCAGCTTCTGCAGCAGCATCCCGGGCACGACCTCGTCGAGCACCGCCACGACCGCGTCCGAGGGGACCGCGCGCGGCAGGGCGGTGCCGAGCCCCAGGAAGTCGGCGCGCAGCGCCAGGTCGGGCACCCACACCATGTCGTAGGTGAGCACGAAGCCCCGACCGAGCGCCGGCCCCAGCAGCAGCAGCGGGAGGACCACGGCCCAGGCGCGCGGCAGCATCCGCACGGGGTTCACGGCGTCCGACTCATGGTGTCCGACTCACTGGACCCGGCTCACAGTGCCCATCTCAAAGGGGCAGCCGACGGAACAGCGGCCGGGGGACGTGGCGCAGCCCCGACATCACGCCGCGCATCGCCCGCGGCACCCAGACCAGGTCGTCGCCGTGGGCCACGCCCGCGACCACCGCCTCGGCGACCTGCTCGGCCGTCACCGACAGCGGAGCCGGCGAGCGGCCCTCGGTCATCTTGGTCCGCACGAAGCCGGGCCGCACCACCAGAACCCGGGCACCGCTCCCCCGCAGCGCCTCCCCCAGGCCGAGGAAGAACCCGTCCATGCCGGCCTTGGTGGAGCCGTAGACGAAGTTGGAGCGGCGCACCCGCTCGCCGGCCACCGACGACAGCGCCACCACGACACCGTGGCCCTGGCGCCGCATCACCTCGGCCAGGCAGACCCCGACGCTCACCGCGCCTACGTAGTTGACCCGGGCCAGGGAGACCGCGGCGTCGTGGTCCTGCCAGGCCTGCTCCTCGTCACCGAGGAGGCCGAAGGCGACCACCGCCACGTCGATGTCCCGCTCGCGGGCGATGTCGTCGATCAGGCCGGGGTGCGCGTCGGTCTGCTCGGCGTCGAAGTCGACGGCGTCCACGGTCAGGCCCAGGGCGCGGACGCCCGCGACCGCCTCGTCGCGGCGCGGTCCCGGCCGCGCGGCGAGCACGACGTGGGGCCGGCAGGTGCGCGCCCAGGCGGCCACGACCGCCTGCGCGATGTCGCTGGTCCCGCCGAGGAGCAGCACCGTCTGCGGCTGTCCGAGCGCGTTGATCATCGTCTCTCCCTCATCGAGGCCACATCCACCGGGTCACAGCTCCAGCCGCCGGGACAGGTCCGAGCGGAACACGCCGGCCGGGTCGACGCGTCGGCGTACGTCCCGGAAGTCGTCGAGGCGGGGGTACATCCGGCCCAGCCGCTCCGGCGCCAGCCGCGCGTCCTTGGCCAGGTAGACCCGCCCGCCCGCCGTCACCACCAGCTCGTCGAGATGGTCGAGGAGCCCGGTCAGCGCCGGGTGCGCGGGCAGGTCGAGGGCGAGGGTCCACCCCGCCATCGGGAACGACAGCAGACCGGGGTTGCCCGGCCCGAAGCGCTTGAGGACCGAGAGGAACGACGCGTGCCCCTGCTCGGTGATCCGCTCGAGGACCCGCGCCATGACGTCCTCGGCGTCGTCCGGCACGACGCACTGGTACTGCACGAAGCCGCGCGGGCCGTAGAGGCGGTTCCAGCCCCCGACCCCGTCCAGCGGGTGGAAGAAGGTCGACAGCGACTGGATCTCGCCGGTGCGGTGCTCCGGCGCCTTGCGGAACCAGAGCTCGTTGAACGCGCGCACCGTGAGGGGCCGGACCAGCCCGCCGGGCAGGTGCTGCGGCGCCGCCAGCCGGGGCGCCCGGGGCGTCGCGAGGGGTCGGCGCGCCGCACCCCCGCCCAGCTGCTCGCGAGTCGCGTGCTCGCCCTGGGACAGGACCGAGCGGCCGAGGTGGCGACCTCGGGCGAGGGTGTCGATCCAGGCCACCGAGTAGGTGTGGTCGGCGTCGGTCTCGCGCATCGCCGCCATCGTCGCGCGAAGGTCGGGGAGCCGGGTCGTCGTCACCGAGACGTACGACGTCTCCACGGGGATCGTCCGCAGCGCGGCCCGGGTGATCACCCCGGTGAGGCCCAGGCCGCCGACCGTCGCCCAGAAGAGCTCGCCGTCCGTGTCGGGCCCGACCCGGCGGGTCTCCCCGTCCGCGGTGACCAGCTCGAGCCAGTCGACGTGCTGACCGAAGCTGCCGACGACGTGGTGGCTCTTGCCGTGCACGTCGCACGCGATCGCCCCGCCGACGGTGACGTAGCGGGTCCCCGGCGTGACCGGGAGGAAGCGGCCGTGCGGCAGCAGCACGGTCATCAGGTCGTGCAGGCTGGTGCCGGCCGCAGCGACCACGACGCCCGTCGCGGCGTCCACGTCCACCGGCCCCGTGACCGGGAGGAGCACGGCGCCCCCGGCGTTCTGGGCCGGGTCGCCGTAGGAGCGGCCCAGGCCGCGGGCGATCAGTCCCCGGGACCCGGCCGCGCGCACCACCGCAGGAACGCCGCCTTCCTCGGCCGAGACCACCTCGGCCACCGTGGGCGCGGTGCCGCCCCAGCCGGAGAGCGCGCGGTGCTCAGACATCGACGACCCCCAGGGTCAGCAGCACCAGCCAGGTGAGGCCGATCGCCTGCAGCAGCCGGTCGCCCCAGACGATGTCCTCGGGCTCGGCGGCCTCACCCGCGTCGATGTCGACGGCGTACCGCAGCAGGCCCACGACGAACGGGACGATGGAGAGCGTGTGCCAGGGCACCTGCGAGCTGCCGGAGTTCTCGAACGCCCACAGGCAGTACGACATCGTGGTCGCGGCCGCCGCGATGCTCCAGACGAACCGCAGGTAGGTGTCGGTGTAGCGCACCAGGGAGCGGCGCGTGCCCGCCTCGCTGCCGAGGGTGTGCAGCTCGGAGTAGCGCTTGCCCGCCACCATGAACAGCGAGCCGAAGCCGGCGACCAGGAGGAACCAGTCGGAGATCGGCAGCCCCGCCGCCAGACCACCGGCGACCGCGCGCATCAGGAACCCGCCGGTCACCAGGGTGATGTCGAGGACCGGCTCGTGCTTGAGCCAGAAGGAGTAGAGCGCCTGCGCGGCCAGGTAGGCGACCAGCAGGACCCCGAGCTCCCACCGGGTCGCGAAGGCGGCGGCGAGGGAGAGGACCGCCAGGCAGCCGGCGACCGCCAGCGCCGTCGGCACGCCGAGCTGACCGGCCGCGATCGGGCGGTGGCGCTTGCGCGGATGCAGGCGGTCCGCCGCCACGTCGGCGCAGTCGTTGACGAGGTAGATCGCCGACGACGCCAGGCAGAACGCCACGAACGCGACCAGGGTCGCCGTCAGGACGTCGGCGTCGGTGACCTGCCCCGCCGCGAGGGGTGCTGCGACCACGAGGAGGTTCTTGGTCCACTGCTTCGGCCGCATCGACCGGAGCACGGCACCAGGGAGAGTCACCCGCGGAGTCTAAGAGACGGTCGTCGCCGCAGCCCGCTCCCCGCCGGGACACTCCGAGGAAGGCGGCGGGGCAGACCTGCGTGTCCGGTCGCCCACTACGCTCCACCCGTGGTTTCCCGATCCGGCCGTCTGGCCACCTTGCTGGGCGGGGGCGGATCGATCGCGGTCGCGATGGGCATCATGAACGTCGCGACCTACGGCTTCACGATGGTCGCCGCCCGCCTGCTCGGCCCGCCCGCGTACGGCGCGCTCGCGGGCCTGATGGCCACGCTGCTGGTGGTCACGGTGCTCCAGCTGGGGCTCCAGGCCACCGCGGCCCGACGGATCTCCGCCGATCCCGACCACGTGGCGCAGATCGAGCGCACCATCCTGGGCGTCACCTACCGAGCGGCGCTCGCGCTCGCGGTGCTGCTCCTGGTCCTCACCCCCCTCATCAACCGGCTGCTGCGGCTCGACAGCCTGCCCACCGCCGCCCTGGTGGCCCTGACCTCGATCCCGTTCACGATCATGGGCGGCCAGGCCGGGATCCTGCAGGGCGAGCGCCGGTGGTGGCAGCTGTCGGTGCTCTACGTGCTCAGCGGCGTGCCGCGGCTGGTGATCGGCACGGCGCTGATCTGGTGGTCCCCCACCGAGACCAACGCCCTCATCGGCACCGCGCTAGGCGCGGTGGCACCCGTCCTCGCCGGCTGGTGGTTCCTGCGCCGGGAGCGGGAGCCCGGGGTCAGCAGCGAGCTGCACGGCTTCCGGTCGGTGATGATCGAGACGTTCCGCAACTCCCAGGTGCTGCTCGCGTTCTTCGCCCTGTCCAACGTCGACGTGATCGTGGCGCGCAACGTGCTGCCCGAGCACGACGCGGGCCTGTACGCCGGCGGCCTGATCCTCACCAAGGCCGTGCTGTTCCTGCCGCAGTTCGTCGTCGTCGTGGCGTTCCCGTCGATGTCGACGATCGCCGAGCGACGCCAGGCGCTGACCACCAGCCTGGGCGTCGTCGCCGGGATCGGCATCGCCGTCACGCTGGGTGCCGCCGCGCTGCCGCGGCTGGCTCTGGTCTTCGTCGGCGGCGCGGACTACACCGAGATCACCGACAACCTCGCGGTCTTCGCGGTGCTCGGCACGGTGCTGTCGATGCTGCAGCTGCTGGTCTACTCCGTGCTGGCCCGCCAGGCGCACCGGTCGGTGCTGCTGGTCTGGCTCGCGCTGGTGGCCCTGGTGGTGCTGGGGCTGCTCACCACGGAGTTCGAGCAGCTGCTCACCGTCGTGATCCTCGTCGACGCCACGCTGTTCGTCGTCCTGCTGGCGCTCGGCCTGCGCCGCACCGGCACGGAGCCGGCCGCGGTCGAGCCGCCGCTGGGCCCGGCCGGCTGACCCGGGCCCCGGTCGGGCCGCGCCCCTCGGCGTGGGTCAGTGCGCGGCCTCGTGCCAGCTGTGACCGGTGCCGACCGAGACGTCCAGCGGCACGGCGAGGTCGGCGGCGGCGCCCATCTCGCGGCGTACCAGTGTCTCGAGCGGCTCCCGCTCCCCCGGCGCGACCTCGAGCACGAGCTCGTCGTGGACCTGGAGCAGCATGCGGGAGCGCAGCCCAGCTTCCTCGATCGCGCGCTGGACGTTGAGCATCGCCACCTTGATCAGGTCGGCGGCCGACCCCTGGATCGGCGCGTTGAGCGCCATCCGCTCGGCCATCTCGCGCCGCTGCCGGTTGTCGCTGGTCAGGTCCGGAAGGTAGCGCCGGCGACCCCAGATGGTCTCGGTGAAGCCGGAGCGGCGCGCCTCGTCCACGACGCCGGCGAGGTAGTCGCGCACCCCGCCGAAGGTCTGGAAGTACTCGTCCATCAGGCCGCGCGCCTCGCTCGGCTCGATCCGCAGCTGCTGGCTCAGGCCGAAGGCGGACAGGCCGTAGGCGAGCCCGTAGTTCATCGCCTTGATCTTGGCGCGCATCTCGACGTTGACCTCGTCGGGCGGCACGTCGAAGACCCGGGCGGCGGTGATCGAGTGGAAGTCCTGGCCGGACCGGAACGCCTCGATGAGGAGCGCGTCCTCGGAGAGGTGGGCCATGATCCGCATCTCGATCTGGCTGTAGTCGGCGGTCATCAGCGACTCGTAGCCCGCGCCCACGACGAAGCCTTCCCGGATGCGTCGTCCCTCCTCGGTGCGGATCGGGATGTTCTGCAGGTTGGGATCGGTGCTGGAGAGGCGACCGGTGGCGGCGATCGTCTGGTTGAAGGTGGTGTGGATGCGGCCGTCCTCGGCGACGGTCTTGAGCAGCCCCTCGATCGTCTGCCGCAGCCGGGTGACGTCGCGGTGCCGCAGCAGGGCGAGCAGGAACGGGTGCTCGGTCTTCTCGTAGAGCTGCTGCAGCGCGTCGGCGTCGGTGGTCCAGCCGGTCTTGGTGCGCTTGGTCTTCGGCATGTCGAGCTCGTCGAACAGCACCACCTGCAGCTGCTTGGGCGAGCCGAGGTTGATCTCCTTGCCGATCACGGCGAACGCGTCGTCCGCGGCCATCTTGACCTCGCCCGCGAAGTGGCTCTCGAGGCTCTCGAGGTGGTCGGTGTCGACCGCGATGCCGGTGCGCTCGAGCTGGGCCAGCAGGTGCACCAGCGGCAGCTCGATGTCGGCCAGCAGGCGCGCACCGCCGTGCGCCTCGATCGCGTCGTCGAGTGCCTCGGCGAGGTCGAGCACCGCCCGGGCGTGCAGCATCGAGGTGTCGGCGGCTCCGGTGTCGGCACCGTCGAGGGTGTCGAAGCTGAGCTGGCCGCTGTCCTGGGACTCCTGCTTCAGCTCGCGCTTGAGGTAGCGCAGCGTCAGGTCGGCGAGGTCGTAGGAGCGCTGGTCGGGCCGGACCAGGTAGGCCGCGAGCGCGGTGTCGGAGACCAGTCCGTCGAGCGGCCAGCCCCGCGCCGAGAGCGCCAGCATCGGGCCCTTCGCGTCGTGGAGCACCTTGGCGGCCGCGGCGTCCGCGAACCAGCCGGCGACCGCGGTGTCGTCCTCGGGCGTGATCTCGGCCGCGTCGAACCAGGCGGCGGTGCCGTCCTGGGCCGCGAGGGCGACCGACCAGACCTCACCGGTGCCGGCGCGCCAGGTGCCCTGCACGGTCACGCCCGTACGCCGGTCGCCCGGCGCGGCGTGCTCGGCCAGCCAGGCGGCCACCTCGCCCGAGCCGAGCCGGGCGCCGACCATCTCGAAGCCGGAGTCGTCGATCTCCTCCTCGGACTGGAGCGTCTCGAAGAGGCGGTCGCGCAGCACCCGGAACTCGAGGCTGTCGAAGAGCGTGTGGACCTCCTGCCGGTCCCAGGGGCGGACCGCGAGGTCGGTCGGGTGCAGCTCGAGGTCGAGGTCGCGGACCAGGGCGTTGAGCCGGCGGTTGCGGATCACGTCGCCGAGGTGGGCCCGCAGGTTGTCACCGGCCTTGCCCTTGATCTGGTCGGCGTGGGTGATCACGTTGTCGAGGCCGTCGAACTGGGCGATCCACTTCGCCGCCGTCTTCGGCCCCACCCCCGGCACGCCGGGCAGGTTGTCGGAGTCCTCGCCCACCAGCGCGGCGAGCTCGGGGTAGCGGTGCGGTGGGACGCCGTACTTCGTCTCGACCGCCTCGGGCGTCATCCGCGACAGGTCGGACACACCACGCATCGGGTAGAGCACCGTCGAGTGGTCGGTCACCAGCTGGAGGCTGTCGCGGTCGCCGGTCAGGATGAGCACGTCGAGGTCGGCGGCGAGCGCCTCGGTGACCAGGGTCGCGATGATGTCGTCGGCCTCGTAGCCCTCCTTCTTCAGGAAGGGGATGTGCAGCGCGTCGAGGACCTCCTCGATCAGCGGCAGCTGGCTCTTGAACTCGTCGGGGGTCTTGTTGCGCTTGGCCTTGTAGTCCGGGTACTCGTCCATCCGGAAGCCCTGGCGCGAGACGTCGAACGCGACCGCGACATGGGTCGGCTGCTCGTCGCGCAGCACGTTGATGAGCATCGAGGTGAAGCCGTAGACGGCGTTCGTGTGCTGCCCCGTGGTCGTCGAGAAGTTCTCCACCGGCAGCGCGAAGAACGCCCGGTAGGCCAGCGAGTGGCCGTCGAGGAGCAGCAGGCGTGGGCGGTCGGTGGCGGTCGGGGTGGCGGCGAGCTCAGGCACGGCGCGACTCTATCCGGCGGCGGGGACGGCCCCCGGGGCGGCAACGGCGTGCGCCACAATGGCGCCATGACCGACCCCGCCACCACGTCCGCGCCCGGCGACACCACCGTCGCCGAGTACCTCTCCTCCATGCCCGAGGGCATGGGCAGCCTCAACGAGCGGATGGGCATCGAGCTCGTGGAGGTCTCGGCCGAGCGGGTCGTGGGCACCATGCCCGTCGAGGGCAACACCCAGCCCTACGGACTGCTGCACGGCGGCGCCTCGGTGGTGCTCGCCGAGACCCTGGGCTCGGTGGGCTCGGCCGCGCACGCGCACCCCGACCGGCTCTCGGTCGGCGTCGACATCAACGCCACCCACCACCGCTCTGCCCGCTCGGGCACCGTCACGGGTGTGGCCACGGCGGTGCACCTCGGGCGCAGCACGGCGACCTACGAGGTGGTCATCTCCGACGAGGAGGGGCGCCGGGTCTGCACGTCGCGGATCACCTGCGCGCTGATCCCCCGGGAGAAGCTCACCCGCTGAGGGGCTCGACCGAGGACGGGCTCAGCCGGTGGCGTCGCCCACGGTGGAGGACTGGTTGCGGCGCATCGAGCGTCGCGCGGCCAGCACCTGCGTGAGCTGACGGCCGCCGTGGCGGTGCGCGGTGGCCGGCCGCTGCGCGGTGAGCTTGGAGCGTACGGCGTGGGTCGTCGCCACCCGCAGCACCGCCTGCGGTCCCAGCGCGAGCCGGGCCATGAACCGGTTGGCGTCGCGCGAGCCGGCCGCGGCCGCGGTCGCGACGTGACCGATCCCCCGGTCCTCGGCGAAGGCCACCGCCGAGTCCATCAGCGCCCGGCCGACGCCGTGGCGGCGGTACTGGGGGAAGACGTGGGGCGAGACCGCGAGCACGGTCGGCTCGAGGTTCAGCGGCGTCATCGTCGTGACCTGCAGGTGGACGGCGCCGGCGACCTCGCCGTCGTACTCGGCGACCACGATCCGCTCGGTCGGCGACGCGGCGGCACGCTCGATGATCGTCACCAGGTCAGCCAGCTGCTCCTCGCGGTCGACCCGTCGCAGCACCTCGGTCCACAGCTCGGTGAGCAGGGGTGCGTCGGACGGCAGTGCGCAGCGCAGCGCCACCAGTGAGCGGGTCATCTCGTCAGCCTTTCAGGCCGTCGTGCCGGGGGTGGTCGCGCCGCTCGGTCCCCCGCGGCGCGACTCCAAAGGGCGAGACTACGCTCAGGGTCCCCGACCTGTCAGAGGAGTCCCGTGTTCCCCGGTATCGGCACCGTCGTGAACGTCCTCACCGTCCTCGTCGGGGCCACCGCCGGGGTCCTGCTCGGCAACCGACTGCCGGTGCGCACCCGCGACGTCGTGACCGATGCGCTCGGGCTCGTCACCCTGCTGATCGCCGGCACGTCCGCGATGGTGGTGCTCGACGGCGACCTCTCCGACGCGGTCGGGTCGAGCGCCCCGATGCTGGTGGTGCTGGGCTCCCTGCTGGTCGGCGGGATCGCCGGCTCGCTGCTGCGCCTCGAGGAGCGGGTGGAGCGGTTCGGCGGCTGGCTGCAGCGACGACTGTCCGGCGAGGCCGGGTCGGTGGAGCGGCACCGGTTCATCGAGGGCTTCGTGACCGCTTCCCTGTTGTTCTGCACGGGCCCGCTCACCATCCTGGGCTCGCTCAACGACGGGCTCGGCAACGGGGCGGACCAGCTGTTCCTCAAGGCGGTCCTCGACGGCTTCGCGGCGATCGCCTTCGCTGCGTCCTTCGGCTGGGGGGTCGCGGCCAGCGTCGTGACCGTGGTGACCGTGCAGGGCAGCCTCACCGTGGTGGGCTTCCTGCTCGGCGACGTGCTGCCCGCGCCGCACCTCGCCGCGCTGACCGCCACCGGGGGCCTGCTGCTGGTCGGCGTGGCCCTCCGGCTGCTGCGGGTGCGGGAGATCCCCGTGGCCGACCTGCTTCCGGCGCTGGTCGTCGCCCCCTTTTTCGTGCAGTTTGCGGCCTGGATCCATTGAGGTAACGGTTCGGTCACGACAGGGTGCCCTGTGACCCGGCACACTCCAGCCGCACCTACCGTGGCATCGCCTGCCCAACCTCTCGGGGACGGGCTGCGGAGAAGTGCACCTCCACGCGACAGAAAGGTTCACCCCGTGAATCGATCCACCAACGCCACCTGGCTCAGGGTGATGGCCGGCACCGCCGCGCTCAGCTTCGCCCTGACCGCCTGTGGCTCCGACGACTCCGGCGACACCAACGCCTCGGACAAGACGTCCTCGTCCTCGTCCGAGTCGGCCTCCTCGAGCGACAAGTTCACCAACGACAAGTGCTCCGGCAGCCAGACCAGCGCCGACGCGCTGCGGGTCGGCGGCATCCTGCCGCTCACCGGAAACCTCGCGTTCCTCGGTCCCCCGGAGGTCGCGGGCGTGGGCCTGGCCGTGTCGGACATCAACGCCGCGGGCGGCGTCGACGGCGCCAAGGCCTGCCACGACATCCAGGACTCCGGTGACTCGACCGACATGTCGGTCTCCACCTCCTCGGCCGGCACCCTCATCGCCAACAAGCCGTCGGTCGTCATCGGTGCCGCGTCCTCGAGCGTGTCGCTGAACGTCGTCGACACCTTCGCCGACAACAAGATCGTCGAGGTCTCCCCCGCGAACACCGCGGTGGACCTGAGCGGCTACTCGCCGTACTACTTCCGCACCGCCCCGCCGGACGGCATCCAGGGCAACGCGCTCGGCACCCTGATCAGCACCGACGGCTACCAGAAGGTTGCCTTCCTGGTGTTCAACGACACCTACGGCACCGGCCTGCGCAACGCCGTCGAGGAGACCATCACGGGCTCCGGCGGCGAGTGCGTCTACGGCTGCAAGGGTGACGGCGACGAGTTCCCGGCCGGCCAGACGACGTTCTCGTCCGAGGTCAGCGCGGCGCTCGCGTCCAAGCCCGACGCCATCGTGGTGCTCGCGTTCGACGAGACCAAGCAGATCGTGCCCGAGCTCGCCTCGCAGGGCTGGGACATGTCGAAGACCTACTTCTCCGACGGCAACACGGCTGACTACAGCTCGACGTTCGAGAAGGGCACCCTCGAGGGCGCCCAGGGCACCATCCCCGGCGCCGACCCCGACGCCGCGTTCAAGGATCGCCTCAGCGGGTGGGCCGAGGTCGGCGAGGGCAAGCCGCTCACCGACTACGCCTACGGTGCCGAGTCCTACGACGCCACCATCCTCGCCGCGCTCGCCGCGGTGAAGGGCGGCGGGACCGACTCCGAGACCATCCAGAAGAACTACGCGGCGGTCTCCGGCGCGACCGGTGGCGAGGAGTGCAAGACCTACGCCGACTGCCTCGACCTGCTCAAGGCAGGCAAGGAGATCCGGTACGCCGGCCCGTCGGGCATCGGTCCGATCAACGACAAGAACGACCCGTCCTCGGCGTTCATCGGCATCTACACCTTCAACGGCGACAACAAGAACGAGCTGAGCAACTCGGTCGAGGGATCCTCCTGACCCGCACGCTCGTCTGACTGACACACACACCAGTCGGGCCCCGGACCTCACGGTCCGGGGCCCTTCTGCGTGCGGCCGGCGGCTCGGTGGCGCGCCCAGCCCTTCAGGCGAGAGGGCGCAGCGATGCGTACGTCCGCGACTCGAGGAACGCGGGCACGAAGTACGCAGCAGAGCCGCCGAGAGCGAGACCCGCGATCGCCTCGGGCGCCAGGAACACGATCTGGCGACCCTCGCCGACCGCGACGTCCTCGTCCGTGGCGTCGGTGGGGGCGGTCCAGAGGAAGTAGTGGTTGGGCTCGGCGAATGGGTAGCTCCACGTCGTCTCACGCCAGAGCTGCAGACCTCGCGTCAGGACGAGTCCCGTCTCCTCGGCGAGCTCCCGGTGAGCAGCCTGCTCGGGATCCTCACCTGCCTCCACCTGTCCGCCGACCATGCCCCAGGTGTCGGGTGCGACGGGGGCATGCTCATCGCGCTCCTGGAGCAGCAGCCTCCCTCGCGCGTCGACCAGCAGCACGACGGACAGGCGTTTCACCGCTCCGACCTCCTGGGACCTGACTGGGCGGCTCAGTGCTTGGGGTGCTCCTCCTCGACGTCCTTGGCCAGCGTGCCGAGGTAGAGCTCGATGACCTTGGGGTCGTTGGCGAGCTCGCGGCCGGTGCCGGTGTAGGCGTCGCGGCCCTGGTCCAGGACGTAGCCCCGGTCGCAGATCTGCAGGCACCGACGGGCGTTCTGCTCGACCATGACCACGCAGACGCCGGTCTTGTTGATCCGGCGGGTGCGCAGGAAGGTCTCGTCCTGGCGCACCGGCGACAGGCCGGCGGACGGCTCGTCGAGCAGCAGCACCGACGGCTCCATCATCAGCGCCCGCGCCATCGCCAGCGACTGGCGCTCGCCCCCGGACAGGGCGCCGGCGCTCTGGTTGCGCCGGTCGTGCAGGACCGGGAAGAGGTCCCACATGGCGGCCAGCCGCTCGGAGACCTTCTTCGGGCGCAGGAACAGGCCCATCCGGAGGTTCTCCTCGATGGAGAGCGACGGGAAGACGTTGTTGGTCTGCGGCACGAAGCCGACGCCCATCTCCACCAGCTGGTTGGTGCGCAGGTTGGTGATGTCGCGGTCCCCCAGCATGACGGTGCCGGAGTGCACCTTCACCAGGCCGAACATGGCCTTGAGGAGGGTGGACTTGCCGGCTCCGTTGGGGCCGATGATCCCGATCATCTCGCCGGGGTAGGCGACCAGGCTGCAGCCGTTGAGGATGTTGACGCCGGGGAGGTAGCCCGCCACGACGTCCTTCGCCTCGACGACCGCCTTCTGGTTGCCCGGCAGGGGCTCTGCACTCACTGGGACTCCTCCTCGCGCTCGGCGGCCACTTGCGCCTCGAGCTCCTCCATGACCTCGTCGCTGAGCAGCGCGTCGTCGCCCAGGTCGGTGTCGTGGTGGGCGCCGAGGTAGGCGTCGATCACGGCCGTGTCGGACATGACCGAGTCGGCCGGACCCTCCGCCACCAGCCGCCCCTCGGCCATCACGTTGACCCAGTCCGAGATGTGCCGGACGACGTGCATGTCGTGCTCGACGAAGAGCACGGTCATGCCCTCGTCGCGCAGGCTCTGGATGTGCCCGAGGAGCGACTGGGTGAGCGCGGGGTTCACGCCCGCCATCGGCTCGTCGAGCATGATCATCTTCGGGTCGCTCATCAGGGCCCGGGCCATCTCGAGGAGCTTGCGCTGGCCGCCGGACAGGCTGCCGGCGTAGTCGTCCTTCTTCTCCAGCAGCTTGAAGCGCGCGAGCAGCTCCTTGGCCTTCTCCTCGATCTCGCGCTCCTGGCGGCTCCACAGGGGCCGGAAGACGCACTTGAGGAGGTTCTCCCCCGCCTGGTCCTGGGCGCCGAGCATCATGTTGTCCATCACCGTCATCCGGCTCAACGCCTTCGTGAGCTGGAAGGTGCGGACCATGCCGGCCTTGGCGACGCTCGAGGCGGACGTCTTGTCCAGCTTCGAGCCGTCGAAGGACCAGTGGGCCCCGGTCTTCGCCGACGTCGGCCGGTCGAACCCGGTGATCAGGTTGAAGAACGTCGTCTTGCCGGCACCGTTGGGGCCGATCAGGGCGGTGATGATGCCGCGCTGGACCTCGAGGTGCTCGACGTCCACCGCAGTCATGCCGCCGAACTGGCGGACGATCTTGTCGACCACCAGGATCGGGTCGGGCTTGGCCGCCCCGGGCGAGGTGTCGACCCCGGACATCAGAAGACGGCGTGCCTCCGGGTCGGACAGGTCGGACCTGCTCACCGTTGACTCAGACATTGAACCGCAGCTCCCTCTTGTTCCCGAGGATCCCTTGTGGCCGGAAGATCACGATGAGCATCAGCGCCACACCCACGACGATGTAGGAGAACTGCTCGGTCTGCTGGCCGTTCATGATGCTGTCGGGGACGTAGCCGTTGGCGATGCCCTTGATCATGATGCGTGCCGAGTAGAAGATGATCGACCCGAGCACCGGCCCGAAGATGGTGGCCGCGCCACCGAGCAGCAGCGCGGTGTAGCAGAAGAACGTCAGCGAGCGGCCCATGGAGTCGGGCTGCACCGAGGCGGGCAGCACGTAGAGCATGCCGCCGAGGGCACCGAAGAGACCGCCGATGACCAGCGCCTGCATCTTGATGGCGAAGACGTTCTTGCCGAGGCTGCGGATCGCGTCCTCGTCCTCGCGGATCCCGCGCAGCAGGCGGCCCCAGGGGCTGCGCACCAGCAGGAACACCACCAGCAGGCAGACGCCCACCAGCAGCCAGGCGACGAACCGGACCCACCAGCCGCTGACACCGGTGTTCTGGTAGTTCACCGGCATCAGGAAGAACAGCATGAAGACGCCGAGGGCGATGAGGGCGCCGACCGCCGTACGCCGTGCGGTGGTGCCGGCGCGGCTGCCCGAGCGGACCAGGGCCACGATGCCGGCGACCGTCGCGACCAGGACCAGCCAGCCCATCAGGCGCACCCAGCCCGCACCGTTCGCGACGTCGAGGTAGTTGTAGGGGCTCAGCGTGGAGTCGCCGCCACCGAAGAAGGACAGGTTGCTGAACGGGGAGCGGTAGGTGACGCCCTGCAGGCCCTGGGCCGCACCCGTGAAGTCGGTCAGCAGCGCCGATCTGCCGACGTACCTGATGATCTCGGCGGCCGAGATCGTCACGATGGCCAGGTAGTCGCCGCGCAGCTTCAGCGTCGGGGCTCCCAGCACCAGTGCGAACACGAACGCGGCGGCGAAGCCGATGATGATGCCGACGATGAGCGGGAGGTCGTGGCCGATCGAGATCGCGAAGCCGTAGGCACCGAGCAGCATGAAGCCGGACTGGCCGATGTTGAGCAGCCCGGTGAAGCCGAAGTGGATGTTCAGGCCGATCGCGGCGATCGCCACGGCAGCGGTCTGCGGCGAGATCGCCTCGCGCAGCATCGAGTTGAGAATCGACTGGAGAGTGTCCATGACGCGTCCTTCCTAACCGACCCGCTCCGGGCGGCCGAGCAGACCCTGGGGCCTGACCAGCAGCAGGAGGATGAGGATCAACAGCGCGGTGGCGTACTTGAAGTCACCGGGCATGCCGAGCACCGGGGAGAGCTCGACGACCAGGCCGATGATGAGCGAGCCGACCAGGGCGCCGAAGGCGGTGCCCAGGCCTCCGAGGGTGACGGCCGCGAAGAGCAGCAGCAGGATCTGCAGGCCGGAGTCCCACTTGATGCCGTTGGTGACCAGGGCGTAGAGCAGGCCGGAGAGCCCGGCGAGCGCCATGGCGACGGTCCAGACGAGCCGGATCACCTTGTCCACGTCGATGCCGGACGCGGCGGCGAGAGCCGGGTTGTCGGACACCGCGCGGGTGGCGCGACCGACGCGGGTCCGCAGCAGGGCGTAGCCCACGGCCGCGATGACCACGATCGAGATGGCCATCGCCACGAACGACTGGTTGGTCATCGTGATCGGGCCGATCTCGCGGACCGAGGGGTTGTCCTGCACGACGCGGACGGTGCGCGCGCCGATGGTGTACTGGAAGGTGTACTGCAGGGCCAGCGAGAGACCGATCGTCACGATCATCATCTGGGTCAGCCCGAGGCCCCGACGCCGAAGCGGCATCCACATCACCCGGTCCTGGAACCAGCCGGTGAAGCCACAGAGGATCACGACGAGCAGGCCACCGACCAAGATGTTGAGCCCGTGCTCGTTGATGAGGACGTAGCCGAGGATGCCGCCCAGGGTGACCTGCTCCGCGTGGGCGAAGTTCGAGAGGCCGGTCGTGCCGTAGATCAGCGAGAGCCCGATCGAGGCGAGGGCCAGCAGCAGGCCGAGCCGCAGGCCGTTCGCCGAGCTCTGGATCAGCTCGTCGAACTTGCTCGTCGAGGAGACGTACGCCGAGGTCCGCACCGGGATCAGTGCCGGGACGGTCTTGGCGAACTTGGCCTGGACGGTGATCTCGGACTTGCCGGACACGGCCGTCCCGTCGGGCAGGCTGTCCTCCTGGAGCGCCACCGTGTAGGGGCCCTCCTTCTTGACCTGGAGGCTCCACTTGCCGTCGTCGCCCGTGGTGACCTCCTCGGCGTTGCCCGCCTCGTCGGTGATCGTCAGCTTCACGTCCGGGACGACGCCCTCGTCGGACCGCACGGTGCCCGCGATGCAGGCGGCGTCCTGCGAGGGAAGGCACAGGGTGCCGACCGCGTTCGCAGGTGGAGCACCCAGCAGGAGGACCAGCGGAGCCAGGAGCAGCGTCACGACGACGCCGGCGAAGCCCTGCCGAACACCCCTCTCCGCTCCCCGCTCATGGACTGACTTTCGAGACGTCAACTCGGTCCTCCGATCCAGGCACCCGGCGGGCGCTGCCCGGCAGTCTAGGGGTCCAGAACGTGGGCCGTGCCACATCCCCACGCCGAGACGACGAGTCGTTCCGGCCTTTACCGAGTCGTGACATCGGCGACACGCGGCCGTGTCATGAGCGTCGGCGCGCGTGGCTGCTGACGGCCCTCAGCCGGCGATGCCGGGACCGTGGGTGACGACCCCCTCGGCCACCTGGCGCATCGAGAGCCGCAGGTCCATCGCGGTCTTCTGGATCCAGCGGAACGCCTCGGGCTCGGTGAGCTGCAGCTGCTGCTGCAGGATGCTCTTGGCCCGGTCGACCGCCTTGCGGGTCTCCAGGCGGTCCTGCAGGTCGGCCACCTCGGTCTCGAGCTGACTGAGCTCGGCGAACCGGCTCACCGCCATCTCGATGGCCGGCACCAGGTCGCCCTGAGTGAAGGGCTTGACCAGGTACGCCATCGCGCCGGCGTCGCGGGCGCGATCGACCAGGTCGCGCTGGGAGAACGCCGTCAGGATCACGACCGGCGCGATGCGCTGACCGGCGATCCGCTCGGCGGCCGCGATCCCGTCGAGGACGGGCATCTTGACGTCGAGGATCACCAGGTCGGGCCGGAGCTGCTCGGCGAGCTCCACGGCCCGGGCCCCGTCGCCGGCCTGGCCGACGACGTCGTACCCCTCCTCGGTGAGCATCTCGGCGAGGTCCATGCGAATCAGCGCCTCGTCCTCGGCGATGACGACGGTGCGCGGGGTGGCGGCTGCGGGCTCGGTCACGAGCAGAAGATTATCGGCAGCCGCCGGGGGCCACCCGCGCCGCCCGGTCCGGTGTCGTCGCTCAGGCCGGCTGCGGTGCGGCGGTGCGCCGTCGGCCGAGCTCGGCGAGGAAGATCTCGACCTCGTCGCGCTCGACGCGCAGGCGGCTCAGGTCGGTCGCCGCGCTGCGGGCGTTGTCGACCGCCCGCTCGTTGCTCCGTCGCCCCCAGAGCCAGAACCTCACCATGGCACTCTCCCCATCCTTGCCGAAGTTTAAGTCTATCGGATTAGTAGAGATTGCCCAAGAGTTCTCACCGATTTCTGATCGGATAAGGTCTGGCTCCGCCGGCCCCGGTACTCCAACGGCAGAGAGAGTGGTCTCAAACACCATCCAGTGTGGGTTCGAATCCCACCCGGGGCACCCGTCGGACGTGCGGTGTCGGCGCATCCTGGCAGCCTCCCCGCATGTACTCGCGCCATGTCCAGGAGCAGGCGCTCGAGCACCTGGCGACCGGGGCGACACTGTCGGAGGTCAGCCGGGCCGCGCGCCACTACGCGCTGCGCATCACCTGCGACGCGACGTACCCCGCGACCATCGAGGACGTGGTCGACGTCGTCACCCACGTGCATCCCGGACGCCCGGTGTTCCGGGTGCCGGCGCCCGGGTGCGTCGTCCTCCAGTCCCACTGGAAGCACTGGCCCTGCCTGTTCCCGCAGCACGGTCCGGGCCGCAAGCACGAGCGGCCCATCGTGCTCGAGGACTGGCAGCGGGACATCGTGGAGGAGCACCCGGCCGAGTTCCTGCGCGGCCTGTTCCACTCCGACGGCTCACGGGTGCGCAACTGGGCGACCCGGATGGTCGCCGGACGCGAGTGGCCCGGCGCCGATCCTCAGCTACGACGGTAGGCGGGCGCGACCCCGTTGATGGCGTCCCCCATCCGGTGGATCCGCAGCGCGTTGGTCGAGCCCGGGATGCCGGGAGGCGCGCCGGCGATGATGACGACCAGGTCGCCCTCCTCGACCCGGCCGATGCGCAGCAGCTGCTCGTCGACCTGGCGGACCATCTCGTCGGTGTGCTCGACGGACGCCGTCTTGAACGTCTCCACGCCCCAGCTCAGCGCGAGCTGCGAGCGCACCGCCGCCTCCGGCGTGAACGCCAGCAGCGGCACCGGGCCGCGCAGCCGCGACATCCGGCGGGCCGAGTCGCCGCTCTGCGTGAAGGCGACGACGTACTTCGCGCCGACGCGCTCGGCGACCTCCGCGGCCGCCTTGGCGATCACTCCGCCCTTGGTGTGCGGGTCCCAGTCGATCTCGCGCAGCTGGCCGGGGCCGTCCTGCTCGAGGGCGTGCCGCTCGGTCGCGGAGATGATCTTGGCCATCGTCTCGACGGTGTGGACGGGGTACTCCCCCACGCTCGTCTCGCCGGACAGCATCACTGCGTCGGCGCCGTCGAGCACGGCGTTGGCGACGTCGGAGGCCTCCGCCCGGGTCGGCGCCGGGTTGGACACCATCGACTCGAGCATCTGGGTCGCGACGATGACGGGCTTGGCGTTGAGCCGGGCCTTCTCGATGACCTGCTTCTGGAGGAACGGCACGTCCTCGAGCGGGCACTCCACGCCGAGGTCGCCGCGAGCCACCATGAAGCCGTCGAAGGCGGCGATGACCTCGTCGAGGTTCTCGATCGCCTGGGGCTTCTCGATCTTTGCGATGACGGGGAGGCGCACGCCCTCCTCGTCCATGATCTTGCGGACGTCGTCGGCGTCCTTGGCGTCGCGCACGAAGCTGAGCGCGATGAAGTCCACCGTCAGGTGCAGCGCGAACCGCAGGTCCTCGATGTCCTTCTCCGACAGCGCCGGCACGGACACCGCGACGCCGGGCAGGTTGATGCCCTTGTGGTTGCTGACCTTGCCGCCGACCAGCACCTCGGTGCGGACGTCCTGGTCCTCGACCGCGGTGACCCGCAGCCGCACCTTGCCGTCGTCGATGAGGATCGGGTCGCCGACGTTCACGTCACCGGGGAGGCCGGCGTACGTCGTGCCGCACTCCTTGTCGTTCCCGTCGACGTCGCGAGTGGTGATCGTCCACTCCTGGCCGCGGCGCAGCAGCACCGGCCCCTCGGAGAACGTCGCCAGGCGGATCTTCGGGCCCTGGAGGTCGGCGAAGATGCCGACCCCGTGGCCGCTGGCGTCCGAGGCTTCCCGGACCAACCGGTAGGACTCGGCGTGGTCGGCGTGGCTGCCGTGGCTCATGTTCAGCCGGGCGACGTCCATGCCGGCGTACACCAGCTCGCGGATGCGCCGCGGGGAGGAGGTTGCCGGGCCGAGGGTGCAGACGATCTTGGCTCTACGCACGTCCCTCACCCTAGCGGGTTCTTAGATCGTTCCAACACTCACTGCAGCACGTACTTCTCAGCCAGCTCCTGACGTTCTCAGCCGATGCAACGGCTGAGAACGTCAGGAGTCACCGGTGCACCGGCGATTCAGCCCGACCTCAGACGACCAGCGGGCGCTCGGTCGGCCTGATCGGCGCGGGGAGCGTGGTGGAGCCGGTCAGGAAGGTGTCCACCGCCGCGGCCGCGGCGCGGCCCTCGGCGATCGCCCAGACGATCAGCGACTGGCCGCGGCCCGCGTCACCGGCGACGAAGACGCCCGGCACCGACGACATGTACGACGCGTCGCGGGCGATGTTGCCGCGCTCGTCGAGGTCGACGCCCAGCTGCTCGACGAGTCCCGCCTTCTCCGGCCCGGTGAAGCCCATCGCGAAGAGCACCAGCTCAGCCGGGATCTCCCGCTCGGTGCCCTCGAGCTCGACGAGCTTGCCGCCCTCGAACTTCACGTCGACCAGGCGCAGCGCCCGGACGTTGCCGTCCTCGTCGCCGAGGAACTCCTGGGTGGAGACGGAGTAGACCCGCTCCCCCGCCTCCTCGTGCGCCGAGGAGACCCGGAAGACCATGGGGTACGTCGGCCAGGGCTGGCCTGCCGGACGCTGGCCCGGAGGCTCGGGCATGATCTCCAGCTGCGTGATCGAGGCCGCGCCCTGGCGCGTGGAGGTGCCGAGGCAGTCCGCGCCGGTGTCGCCGCCGCCGATGATGACGACGTGCTTGCCCTCCGCGGTGATCTGGGCCTCGCCCTCCTCCAACGGCAGAGCCTCGCCCAGCGCGACCCGGTTGGCCTGCGGGAGGAACTCCATCGCCTGGTGGATCCCGCCGAGCTCCCGGCCGGTGACCGGCAGGTCGCGGGCCTCGGTCGAGCCCATGGCCAGCACGACGGCGTCGTACCGGTCCTTGAGGCTCTGCCCGGTCAGGTCACCACCGACGTCGACGCCGGCGCGGAAGACGGTGCCCTCGCGGCGCATCTGGTCGAGGCGCTTGTCGAGGTGCTGCTTCTCCATCTTGAACTCGGGGATGCCGTAGCGCAGCAGGCCACCGATCTTGTCGGCGCGCTCGTAGACCGCGACCGTGTGACCGGCGCGGGTCAGCTGCTGGGCGGCGGCCAGGCCGGCCGGGCCGGAGCCGATCACCGCGACCGTGCGGCCCGAGAGCCACTCCGGCGGCTGGGGCCGCACCAAGCCGGACTCCCACGCCTTGTCGATGATCGAGACCTCGACGTTCTTGATGGTGACCGGGTCCTGGTTGATGCCCAGGACGCAGGCGGTCTCGCACGGGGCCGGGCAGAGGCGACCGGTGAACTCCGGGAAGTTGTTGGTTGCGTGCAGGCGCTCGATCGCGCCCTCCCAGTCGTCGCGCCAGACCAGGTCGTTCCACTCCGGGATGATGTTCCCGAGCGGGCAGCCCTGGTGGCAGAACGGGATGCCGCAGTCCATGCAGCGACCAGCCTGCTCGGTGATGATCGGCAGCAGCGCCCGCCCCGCGCTCCCGGGGTAGACCTCGTTCCAGTCCCGGACCCGCTCGTCGACCGGTCGCCGCTCGGCGACCTCCCGGCCCTTCTTCAGAAAACCCTTGGGGTCAGCCATGGCAGGCCTCCTTCGTCGGCGAGCAACCGCCCACCATGCTGTGCTGGAAGTCCGTCTCCGCGCCTCGCTCAGCCATGGAGCACCTCCATGATCCGGGCCGCGGCCTGCTCCTCGTCGAGCCCCTCCTCGAGGGCCTCGGCGCGAGCGTCGAGGACCCGCTTGTAGTCACTGGGCATGACCTCGGTGAACCGCGCGACGGCGGCCGGCCAGTCGGCCAGCAGCTCCTCGGCGACGGTCGACCCGGTCTCCTCGAGGTGGCGGGTCACCAGCGCGTGCAGCTCGTCGACCGCGTCGCCCTCGACCTTGTTCAGGTCGACCAGCTCGTGGTTGACCCGGCCCTCGTCGAGGTCCAGCACGAACGCATAGCCACCGGACATGCCCGCGGCGAAGTTGCGGCCCGTCGGGCCGAGGATCACCACGATGCCGCCGGTCATGTACTCGCAGCCGTGGTCGCCCACGCCCTCGACGACCGCGCGGGCGCCGGAGTTGCGGACGCAGAAGCGCTCACCGACGACCCCGCGCAGGAAGATCTCGCCCGAGGTGGCGCCGTACCCGATGACGTTGCCGGCGATGATCTGCTCGCGCGCGTCGAAGGTCGCTGCCCGGTCGGGGCGTACGACGATCCGGCCGCCCGAGAGCCCCTTGCCGACGTAGTCGTTGGCGTCGCCCTCGAGCCGCAGCGTGATGCCCTTCGGGACGAACGCGCCGAACGACTGGCCGGCGGAGCCGGTGAACGTGATGTCGATCGTGCCGTCCGGGAGGCCCTCGCCGGCGTACCGCTTGGTCACCTCGTGACCGAGGATCGTGCCGACGGTCCGGTTGACGTTGCGGATCGCGACCTGGGCCCGGACCGGCTCGCCCCTCTCGAGCGCGTCCTGCGCCAGCGGGACCAGCTCGGTGACGTCCAGCGACCGCTCGAGGCCGTGGTCCTGCCCCGTCGTGTTCCGCAGCGCGGCCCCCTCGGGGAGCTCGGGCTTGTGCAGGATCGGCGACAGGTCGAGCCCGGCGGCCTTCCAGTGGTCCACCGCCTCGGCGATGTCGAGGACGTCGACCTGGCCGATGGCCTCCTCGAGCGTGCGGAAGCCGAGCTCGGCCAGCAGCTCGCGGACCTCCTCGGCGATGTACTCGAAGAAGTTCACGACGAACTCGGCCTTGCCGGTGTAGCGCTCGCGCAGGACCGGGTTCTGCGTCGCGACACCCACGGGGCAGGTGTCGAGGTGGCAGACCCGCATCATGATGCAGCCCGAGACCACCAGCGGCGCGGTGGCGAAGCCGTACTCCTCGGCGCCGAGCAGCGCCGCGATGACGACGTCGCGACCGGTCTTGAGCTGCCCGTCGGTCTGCACCACGATCCGGTCGCGCAGGCCGTTGAGCAGCAGGGTCTGCTGGGTCTCGGCGAGGCCGAGCTCCCAGGGACCACCGGCGTGCTTGAGCGAGGTCAGCGGCGAGGCGCCGGTGCCGCCGTCGTGGCCGGAGATCAGCACCACGTCGGCGTGCGCCTTGGACACACCCGTCGCGACCGTGCCGACGCCGACCTCGGAGACCAGCTTCACGTGGACGCGGGCCTGCGGGTTGGCGTTCTTCAGGTCGTGGATCAGCTGCGCCAGGTCCTCGATCGAGTAGATGTCGTGGTGCGGCGGCGGGCTGATCAGGCCGACACCCGGCGTGGAGTGCCGGGTCCGGGCCACCCACGGGTAGACCTTGTGGCCGGGCAGCTGGCCGCCCTCGCCGGGCTTCGCGCCCTGCGCCATCTTGATCTGGATGTCGTCGGAGTTGGTGAGGTACTCCGAGGTGACGCCGAAGCGGCCGGACGCGACCTGCTTGATCGCGCTGCGGCGCTCGGGGTCGTGGAGACGGTCCGGGTCCTCGCCGCCCTCGCCGGTGTTGGACTTCGCGCCCAGCCGGTTCATGGCGACCGCGAGGGTCTCGTGCGCCTCCTGGCTGATCGAGCCGTAGGACATCGCGCCGGTGGAGAACCGCTTGACGATCTCCGAGACCGGCTCGACCTCCTCGATCGGGATCGAGGGCCGATCCTTGAAGCGGAACAGGCCGCGCAGCGTCATCAGCCGCTGCGACTGCTCGTCGACGCGCTGGGTGTACTGCTTGAAGACGTCGTAGCGGCCGGTGCGTGTGGCGTGCTGGAGCCGGAACACGGTCTCGGGGTCGAACAGGTGCGGCTCGCCCTCACGGCGCCACTGGTACTCGCCGCCGATGGCCAGCTCGCGGTGCGCCGGCGCGATGCCGCCGCGGGGGTACGCCGTGGCGTGGCGCCGCGCGACCTCCTCGGCGATCGTGTCCAGGTCGATGCCCCCGAGCTTGGAGGTGGTGCCGGTGAAGTACCGGTCGACCACCGCCTGCGACAGGCCGACCGCCTCGAAGATCTGTGCGCCGGTGTAGGAGGCCACGGTGGAGACGCCCATCTTGGACATCACCTTCAGCACACCCTTGCCGAGCGCCTTGATCAGGTTCGCGACGGCCTTCTCGCCGTCCGTCTTGACGTAGTGGGCCTCGCGGGCGAGGTCCTCCACCGACTCCATGGCCAGGTAGGGGTTCACCGCGGCCGCGCCGTAGCCGACCAGCAGCGCCACGTGGTGCACCTCGCGCACGTCGCCGGCCTCGACCAGCAGCCCCACCTGGGTGCGGGTCTTCTCCCGCACCAGGTGGTGGTGGACCGCACCGGTGAGCAGCAGCGACGGGATCGGCGCCAGCTCCGCGGTGGAGTGCCGGTCGGAGAGCACGATGATGCGGGCGCCGCCGGCGATCGCCTCGGACACCTCGGCACAGATCTCGTCGATCCGGGCCGCCATCGCCTCGCCGCCGCCCTCGACGTCGTACAGGCCGCGCGCGACGTGGGTGATGAAGCCCGGCATGTCGCCGTCGCGGTTGATGTGCCGGATCTTGGCCAGGTCGTCGTTGGAGATGACCGGGAACGGCAGGACGACCTGGCGGCACGACGCGGGCGTCGGCTGGAGCAGGTTGGCCTCCGGGCCGATGGTGCCGTTGAGCGAGGTGACGAGCTCCTCGCGGATCGCGTCCAGCGGCGGGTTGGTGACCTGCGCGAACAGCTGCGCGAAGTAGTCGAACAGCAGCCGTGGCTTCTCGCTGAGCGCCGCGATGGGCGTGTCGGTGCCCATCGACCCGATCGGCTCGGCCCCGGTGTTCGCCATCGGGGTGAGCAGGACCCGCAGCTCCTCCTCGGTGTAGCCGAAGACCTGCTGGCGCCGCGTCACCGACGCGTGGGTGTGCACGACGTGCTCACGCTCGGGGATGTCGTCGAGGTGGATCAGGCCGGCGTGCAGCCACTCGTCGTACGGGTGCTCCGCGGCGAGGCCGGCCTTGACCTCCTCGTCCTCGATGATGCGGTGCTCGTCGGTGTCGACGAGGAACATCCGGCCCGGCTGCAGCCGGCCCTTGCGCACGATCGTGGCCGGGTCGAGGTCGAGCACGCCGACCTCGGAGGCCAGCACGACCAGCCCGTCGTCGGTGACCCAGTAGCGCGAGGGGCGCAGGCCGTTGCGGTCGAGGACCGCGCCGATCTGGGAGCCGTCTGTGAAGACCACGCAGGCCGGTCCGTCCCACGGCTCCATCATCGAGGAGTGGAACTCGTAGAACGCGCGGCGCTTCGCGTCCATCTCGGCGTGGTTCTCCCACGCCTCCGGGATCATCATCAGCACCGAGTGCGGCAGCGAGCGACCGCCCATGTGCAGCAGCTCGAGCACCTCGTCGAACGACGCGGAGTCCGAGGCGCCCTGGGTGCAGATCGGGTAGAGCCGCTCGAGGTCGCCCGGGATCAGGTCGGACTTCAGCAGCGCCTCGCGGGCCCGCATCCAGTTGCGGTTGCCCATCACCGTGTTGATCTCGCCGTTGTGGGCGATGAAGCGGAACGGGTGGGCCAGCGGCCAGCTCGGGAACGTGTTCGTCGAGAAGCGGCTGTGCACCACGGCCATCGCCGAGGCGATCCGCTCGTCGGTGAGGTCGGGGAAGAAGTTGTCGAGCTGGTCGGTCGTGAGCATGCCCTTGTAGGCGAGCGTGCGCGACGACAGCGACGGGAAGTAGACCTCGGTCTCGCGCTCGGCGCGCTTGCGCAGGCAGAACGCCAGGCGCTCCAGCGCCATCCCGGTCAGGCGGGAGCCGGCACCGGCGACGAACAGCTGGCTGAAGGCCGGCATCACGCCCAGCGCGGTGGCGCCCAGGATGTCGGGGTTGGTGGGTACGTCGCGCCAGCCCAGGACCGCGAGGCCCTCCTCGGCGGCGATCTCCTCGATCTGCCGGCGGGTCTTGGCCACCTGCCCGTCGTCGCCGGGCAGGAACGCCGTGCCCACGGCGTACGAGGACGGCGCGGGCAGCTCGAAGCCCGCCTCACGGGTCACCTCGCGCAGGAACGCGTCGGGGACCTGCATGAGGATGCCGGCACCGTCGCCGGAGTTGGGCTCGGCTCCCGCGGCGCCGCGGTGGTCGAGGTTGCGGAGCGCGGTGAGCGCCTTGGCCACGATGTCGTGACTGGCGTTGCCGGTCAGGGTCGCGACGAAGGCCACGCCACAGGCGTCGTGCTCGTGGCTGGCGTCGTAGAGACCCTGGGGCGGCGGGAATGCGTGCTGGTAGGGCACCGGGCATTCTCCCGTCGTCGTGCCGGCGCGTCCCCCGGGTTGCCCCGGAAGGCGGACCGGCGGTTCGGCCGTGCAAGTGAGATGCAGCGTCAGGCGTTGCAGGGGACGACATTGGCCCTAGCGGAGGCCTCAGGCTACCACCGAGTTCGACCCCGCAGCACCGGCTGTTCCCCTGACGGACAGCCCCGTCCGGTCCCGCCTGCGGCCCCGCTTCCGGCGCCGGTCAGTCGACCGTGCCGGGCGTCTTCCGGGGCTCGTCGGACACCTCGGCCGGCTCCGGCTCGTGCCCGGGCCGGTAGACCTCGGTCTCGCGTCCGGGGTGGCGCCGGGTGCTGACCACGAAGTAGATCGCGGCGGCGACGAACAGCACGATCGAGGTCCAGACGTTGAACCGCAGCCCGCCGACGTCCTTGAGCTCCACGTCGTCGATGCGCAGCATCTCGATCCAGCCCCGGCCGGCGGTGTAGGCCATCACGTAGAGCGCGACCACCCGACCGTGGCCGAGCCGGAACTTGCGGTCCGCCCACACGACGAAGCCGAACGCGCCGAGGTCCCACAGGCACTCGTAGAGGAACGTCGGGTGGAAGGTCTGGTAGTCGAAGTAGCCGACGGGTCGGTTGTCGGGCGAGATCTCGAGGCCCCACGGGAGGTCGGTCGGCTTGCCGAACAGCTCCTGGTTGAACCAGTTGCCCCAGCGCCCGAGGGCCTGGGCGACCAGGACTCCGGGCGCCATCGCGTCGAGGACCGGCAGCAGCCGGATCCCCTTGCGGCGGGCGCCGATGTAGACGCCCAGCGCGCCCATCGCGATCGCACCCCAGACGCCGAGCCCGCCACGCCACACGTAGAGCGCCTCGATGGGGTGCTTGCCCTCGCCGAAGTACAGGTCGTGGTCGGTCAGCACGTGGTAGAGCCGGCCGCCCACCAGCCCGAACGGCACCGCCCAGACCGCGAGGTCGCTGACCTCTCCCGCACGTCCCCCGCGGGCCACCCAGCGCCGCTCGCCGATCCAGATGGCCGCGACGATGCCGAGGATGATGCAGAGCGCGTAGCCGCGGACCGGCAGCGGGCCGAGGTACCACACGCCCTGCGAGGGGCTGGGGATCGAGAGCGCCGTGAGCATGGGTCAGTCCCCCTGGGCGAGCAGCGTGTGGATGTCCTGGGCGAACTGCGCGGCCGACGTCTCCTGGGACCAGTAGACGGGCGCCTCGTCGTGGCTGTCGATGCCGGTGATGGTCGTGCCGTGCGTGACGTCGTACCCCCCGGAGGGCAGCTTCTTGCCCTGGGTCACGCCGACACCCAGCGGCTTGCCGATCTTGACGATGTCGGCGAGGTCGCCCGTCAGGCCGACGAAGTCCGGGTCCACGTGCTCGAGGTAGCGGGCCAGCACCGTCTCGGTGTCCCGGGCGGGGTCGGTGGTCACGTAGACCACGTCGACCCGCTCCCGGTCGGCGTCACTGAGCCGGGTCATCGCCGAGGCGAGGTTGGCCATGACCACCCCGCAGATGTCGGGGCAGTGGGTGTAGCCGAAGAAGACGAGGGTGAGCGGCTTGTCGGTGCTCTTCGTGAGGGAGTACGACGCGCCGCTCGTGTCGGTCAGCGGGATGCCGGAGACCTCGAACGGCGGGTCGAGGCGGTTGCCGTTGAAACCGCCGGCCGACGAGGCCTCCCCGCCGCACCCGGCCAGCGCGAGCAGGCCGACGCCGAGGACCGTCGCGAGGGCGCGCCGCCCCGGCCCCCTACGCACGACGCACGCCGGCGGCGAGGTCCTCGGTGAGGGCCCGGAGCGAGCGCAGGCCCGCCGCCCGGTCGTCGGGGTGGTCCAGCAGGGTGCGCACGAACGCCGAGCCGACGATCACGCCGTCGGCGTACGACGCCACCTCCGCTGCCTGGTCGCCGTTGCTGACGCCGAGGCCGACACCGATCGGCAGCGACGTGTGCCGACGGGTGCGCTCGACCAGCGGGCCGGCGAGGTCGCTGGTAGTGGCCCGGGCGCCGGTCACGCCCATCACCGCGGTGGCGTAGACGAAGCCGCGGCAGGCCGCGGTGGTCATGGCGATGCGCTCGTCGGTCGAGGACGGCGCCACCAGGAAGATCTTGTCGAGGTCGTGCCGGTCGGCCGCCGCGATCCACTCGCCGCCGCTGTCGGGGGTGAGGTCGGGGGTGATCAGACCCGCTCCCCCGGCGCTGGCCAGGTCGGCGGCGAACCGCTCGACGCCACTCTCCTGATGTCTCCGGCCGCTGGCGCGTCCGTAGCTCTCCACGGGGTTCCAGTAGGTCATCACGACGGTGGGTGTGCCGGTGGCGGCGACCGCCTCGACGGTGCGCAGCACGTCGGTGGTCCGCACGCCGAGGTCGAGCGCCTGCTGCGCCGCCGCCTGGATCGTGGGGCCGTCCATCACCGGGTCGCTGTAGGGCAGGCCGACCTCGATCACGTCGCACCCGGCGTCGACCATCGCCCGGAGCGCGTCGATGCCGCCGGCGACGTCGGGGAAGCCGGCCGGGAGGTAGCCGACCAGTGCTGCCCGGCCGTCGGCCCTGGCCTTCTCGAACGCCAGTGCGGTGCTCACGCCTCACCCTCCTCGGGCTCGCCCACGGGCTCCTCGGTGACCTGGTCGGGGTCACCGAGCCCGAAGTACTCGATCGCGGTGCCCATGTCCTTGTCCCCGCGACCCGAGAGGTTGATGAGGATGGTCGCCTCGGGACCCTTCTCGGCCGCGAGCCGCTCGGCCACCCGGAGCGCGCCGGCGACCGCGTGCGCGGACTCGATCGCCGGGATGATGCCCTCGGTGCGGCTCAGCAGCGCCATGGCCTGCATCGCCTCGTCGTCGGTGACGGGCAGGTACGTCGCCCGCCCGGTCGCGGCGAGGTGGGCGTGCTGGGGCCCGACCCCCGGGTAGTCCAGGCCGGCGGAGATCGAGTGGGACTCGATGGTCTGGCCGTCCTCGTCCTGCAGGACGTAGGTGCGGGCGCCGTGCAGGACGCCCTTGGCGCCGGCGTGGATGGTGGCCGCGTGCCGCGGGGTGTCGACGCCCTCGCCGCCCGGCTCGAAGCCGTAGATCGCGACCTCGGGGTCGTCGAGGAACGCGGTGAACAGGCCGATCGCGTTCGACCCCCCACCCACGCACGCCGCGATGGCGTCGGGCAGCCGGCCGTACCGGTCCAGGCACTGCTGCCGGGCCTCGTCGCCGATGCCGCGGGTGAAGTCGCGGACCATGCTGGGGAACGGGTGCGGCCCGGCCGCGGTGCCGAAGAGGTACGCCGTGTGGTCGACGCTGGCGACCCAGTCGCGCAGCGCCTCGTTGATCGCGTCCTTGAGCGTGGCGCTGCCCGACTCGACCGGGACGACCTTGGCGCCGAGCAGGTGCATGCGGGCGACGTTGAGCGCCTGCCGACGGGTGTCGACCGCGCCCATGTAGACGGTGCAGTCGAGGCCGAAGTAGGCCGCCGCGGTCGCGCTGGCGACGCCGTGCTGGCCGGCGCCGGTCTCGGCGATGACGCGGGTCTTGCCCATCCGCTTGGTCAGGAGGGCCTGGCCGAGCACGTTGCGGATCTTGTGGGCGCCGGTGTGGTTGAGGTCCTCGCGCTTGAGCAGGATCCGGGCGCCGACCTTCTCGCTGAGCCGCTCGGCGAGGTAGAGCGGGCTGGGCAGGCCGGCGTAGTCGCGCAGGATCGCGTCGAACTCCGCGACGAAGGTCGGGTCGGCCATGGCGTCGTGCCAGGCGACGGTGAGCTCGTCGAGGGCCGCCACGAGGGCCTCGGGCATGAAGCGGCCGCCCCACCCCGCCTCGGGTCCACCGAACCAGCCCTGGGCGTCCGCGTCGTAGCTGGTCGGCCTCTCCACGTTGGTCGTCATGCCTGCACTCCTGTCATGGCTCGCACGGCCTGCTCGGGGTCCCCGTCCTTGACCAGCGCCTCGCCCACGAGCACCGCACGGGCGCCCTCGGAGACGAAGCGGACCACGTCGTCGCGGCCGAAGATGCCCGACTCCGCCACCTTGACCCGGTCGTCCGGGATCAGGGGCGCCAGCCGGCCGAAGGTCTCGCCGTCGACGGCGAGGGTCTTGAGGTTGCGCGCGTTGACACCGACCAGCTCCGCGCCCAGGGCGACCGCGCGCTCGGTCTCGGGCTCGTCGTGGACCTCGACGAGCACGGTCAGGCCGAGCTCGCCGGCCACGTCGTACAGCCGGCGCAGCTCGTCGTCGGCCAGCGCGGCCACGATGAGCAGCGCGAGGTCGGCGCCGGCGGCGCGGGCCTCGACGAGCTGGTACTCGGTGACGATGAAGTCCTTGCGCAGGATCGGGGTGTCCACCGCGGCCCGCACCGCGCGCAGGTCGTCGAGGCTGCCGCCGAACCGGCGCTGCTCGGTGAGCACGCTGATCGCGCCGGCCCCGCCGGCGGAGTACGCCGCGGCGAGGCGGGCCGGGTCCGGGATGTCGGCCAGGTCCCCCTTGCTGGGGCTGCGTCGCTTGACCTCGGCGATCACGCTCGATCCGGGCGCGCGGAAGTGCGGCATCGGGTCGCGGGGCGGATCCACGTCGGCGAGCGCGGCGCGCAGGTCGGCCAGGCGGGTCTCGGACTCGCGCGCGGCGAGGTCCGTCCGCACGCCGGCGACGATGTCGTCGAGCACGGACATGGGACCTCCTGGTCGGTACGAGGGTGTGGGGACAAGCCTCTCACCCGGACGGTGAGCGTGGGCGCGGGGGCTCAGGGGGCGAGCCAGCCGCCCATCGGCAGGTTGCGAGCGACCGTGAAGACCGCCAGCACCGCGACGAACGCGAGCCAGGTCGCGCGTGGGACGCGCACCGGCGCCACCACCGCTCCCCCGCGCCAGCAGGCCACGAGGCGCCGCGCCCACAGCGCCACGACGACCGGCGCGGCCGCCACCAGCAGCAGGTTGCTCGACGCGGCCGCGGCCAGGTCGAGGTGGGTGAGGTCGTTGACCGCCCGCAGGCTGCCGCAGAACGGGCAGCTGAGCCCGAGCAGCGCGACCGGGCAGAAACCCCACGAACCGGAGGTGTGGGGATCACGCAGGTGGAGCGCCACCGTGCCGGCCACGGCCAGCGCGCCCGCCGCCAGCGGCAGGGACAGCCGCTGCAGGCGACCGGGCCGCGCGAGCGGCGGCGGTGCGGTGGCGCCGGTCACAGGCAGGGTCACGGGCTCTCCCGTCGGGCGACGGTCAGTGGCTGGAGGCGTTCAGGCCCATCTTGGCCATCACGACGTAGACGACCAGCGAGGCGACGCAGAGCGCCACGCCGACCCAGAAGACCGTCATGCTGATCGGGTCCAGCATCAGACCGACTCCCCCCACGACGAAGCCGAGCAGCGCGACCGCGACAGCACTCCAGGCTGCGGGGGTGTTGCCGTGGTTGTCAGACATGCAGGCTCCTCGAAACGCGGGGGTCGGTCGTGCGGGACACAGTCTATTCAGCCGTTCCGGCCCCCGGGTCGCGACCCTCGGCGATCGGTCCGGCCGTGGGGTCACGACCCTCGTCGATCGCCTTCCAGAGCTCGAGGTTGGACTGCTCCTCGGGCGCGACCGCCGCCGCGGGACGCCCGCCCGCGGGGGCGTCGTACCTGCTGCCCATCTCCGGCCAGGCCGGCGCCCAGCGGACGGCCAGCACCGTCGCCACCAGCGACAGCACCGCTCCCGCCGCGGCTGCCCAGAACCATCCCGTGTGGGAGACCGTGACGTCGGTGATGCCGACCGCGGCGTAGTCCGAGCGGAGCGAGTCGACCACCGACGACCACCCGGCGACGACCGCGGCGATGGTGCCGAGCGAGGCGACCGCACCCAGCAGCGCGACGGCCCGTCGGACCCGGCCGCGGGTGACCAGCACCACCCCCCAGCACGCGAGCACCACCAGTGCCAGGGCGCCGGCGGCCGGGGCCTTGCCGGAGTCGACCGACAGGGCGAGCGAGGAGAGCTGGCCCGCGGAGCCACCCTCCGCGTGCGCCCAGGGCTTGTTGCCGGCGACCGCGGCCAGGCCGGCGCCGGCCAGGCCGAGGAGGACGACCGGCCCGAACGTACGGCGCGCCGGGTCGCGCGGTCCCGGGGCAGGCGTCGAGGTGGGATCCGGGGTGGGCTCCGAGGTGGGCTCCGTGTCCGGTGCGGTCTCGCCTGCGGTCTCGGGGTCAGTCATCGGCGCTCGCCAGCAGCACGTCGGCGTCGAAGCAGGTGCGGTCGCCGGTGTGGCAGGCCACGCCCTCCTGGTCGACGCGGAGCAGGATGGTGTCGCCGTCGCAGTCGAGCCGGACCTCCTTGACCCGCTGCACGTGGCCGGAGGTCTCGCCCTTGATCCAGTACTCCTGCCGGGACCGGCTCCAGTACGTCGCCCGGCCGGTCGTGAGCGTCCGCGCCAGCGCCTCGTCGTCCATCCAGCCGAGCATCAGCACCTCGCCGGTGTCGTGCTGCTGCACCACGGCGGGCACCAGCCCGTCGGGGGAACGCTTCAGTCGGCCGGCGATGGCGGGGTCGAGGGAAGTCACCCTCCCAGTATCGCGGGCCTGTTGAGATGGGCCCGATTCGGTGTCGAACTGGGCCGGATGCGGTGTCGAACTGGGCCGGATTCGATGCGGGCGACAACCGCCCACCGAACAAGGCCCAGCTCAACGCTGATTTCGGCCCAGCTCGACGATCAGGCGCCCTGCTGGGCCACCCAGGAGGCGTGGAGACCGGCGTAGACGCTGCCCTGCTGCTGGACCAGCTCGCGGTGGGGGCCGCGCTGGACGATGCGGCCCTTGTCGACGACGACCACCTCGTCGGCGTTCTCGGCGGTCGACATCCGGTGCGCGATGGTGACCGAGGTCCGGCCGCTCATCAGGCGCTCGAGCGCGCGGCCGATCCGCATCTCCAGGGCCGGGTCGACGGCGCTGGTGGCCTCGTCGAGCACCAGCAGGTCCGGGTCGGCGAGGTGGGCCCGCAGCAGCGCGACCAGCTGTCGTTCGCCGGCCGACAGCGACTCCCCGCGCTGGCCCACGCGCGTCGCGAGCCCCGCGGGCAGGCCGGCCAGCCAGTCACCCAGGCCGAGCTCGTCGGCGCTGGCCAGGACGTCGGCCTCGACCGCGTCCAGTCGTCCGTAGCGGACGTTGGCGAGCAGCGTGTCGTCGAAGAGGAAGCCCTCCTGCGGCACCAGCACCACGCCGCGCCGCAGCGAGGAGTGCGCGATCGTGCTCACGTCGACCCCGTCGAGCAGGACCCGCCCCTGGGAGGGGTCCATCAGCCGGGTGAGCAGCTTGGCGAACGTGGACTTGCCGGAGCCGGTCTCGCCCACGATCGCCACGCGGGTGCCCGCGGCGATGTCGAGGGTGACGTCCCGCAGGACCGGCGGCCCGCCCGGGTAGGCGAAGGTGACGTCCTCGAAGCGGACGTCGATGGGCCCGCGGGGCAGGGTCTCGCCCTCGGGCCCGGGGTCGACGAGGTCGGCGGGGGTGTCGAGGATGCCGATCACCCGTCGCCACCCGGCGATGGCGTTCTGCGCGTCGGTGAGGATCTGGGTGCCCATCTGGACCGGACCGACGAACAGGGTCACCAGGAACGCGAACGCCAGCACCTTGCCGGCCGTGATGTCGCCGGCGAACCCGAGCCAGATGCCCACGATGAGCACGCCGGCGTTCGCGAGGCCGGCGGAAACCCCGCCGAGGGAGAACGAGAAAGCCGTGAAGCCCTGGGCGCGGGTGCTCGCGGCCTTGTGGGCCTCGATCGCGTCGTCGATCCGGCGCTGGGTGCGGTCCTCGACGGCGTACGACCGGACGACCGCCGCGCCCACCACCGGCTCGGAGACCGCCGAGAGGAGCAGGCCGACCTGGCGGCGGACCGTGCCGTAGGCGTCGGAGAGCTTGCGCTGGAAGTAGCGCAGCGAGAGGAAGAGCGGCGCGAAGCAGACCCACACCACGATCGCGAGCTGCCAGCTGTAGACCAGCATGATGATCGTGGCGACGAGCATCTGGCCGATGCTGACCACGAAGATCAGGCCGCCGAAGACGAGGAACTGGCTGACCTGGTCGACGTCGCTGGTCACCCGCGCCACCAGCGCGCCGCGGCGCTCGGTGTTCTGGGTGAGCAGCGGCAGGTCGTGGACGTGGCGGAACGCCTTGATCCGCAGCGTCGCCAGCCCCTTCTCCGAGGCGGTGAACAGCCGGCTGGTCATGGCGTACGACGCCCAGCTGGTCACCATCAGCCCGACGAAGGCCGCGACGCCCATCAGCACGGTGAAACGCACGTCGGGGCCGTCCGGGCCGTTCAGGCCGCGGTCGAGCGTCTGCTGGACCGCGATCGGCACGATCACCTGGCCCACGGAGGCGAGCACCGCGAGCACCAGGGTCCAGCCGATCCCTTCCTTGAGCTCCGGGGAGAAGGCGACGCCCCGGCGGATCGTCTCGATCGCGGCGATCTCCTCACCGGAGTCCATCCGGGTGCCGCTGGTGCGCTCGCTGGTCGTGGCGGTCACTGGGTGTCTCCTGCCAGCTCGCCGGAGTGGTCCGGCAGCGCCTCGGGGTGCTCGGAGTGCTCGTAGGCGTTGACGAGCCGTGCGTACGACGGGCTGCGGCGCAGCAGCTCCTGGTGGGTGCCGCGGTCGACGATCCGTCCGCCCTCGAGGTGGACCACCTCGTCGGCGAGCCCGATCGTGGCCTTGCGGTAGGCGACCACCACCAGGGTGGCCCCGGTGTCGCCGGAGCGCAGCGCCTCGAGGATCCGCGCCTCCACCTCCGGGTCGACCGCGGACGTGGCGTCGTCGAGGATCAGCAGCCGCGGCCGGCGCACGAGCGCCCGGGCCAGGGAGATCCGCTGGCGCTGGCCCCCGGACAGGGAGGTGCCGCGCTCCCCCAGCCGGGTGTCGAGCCCCTCGGGCAGCGCGGCGACGAAACCGTCCGCCTGGGCGGCACGCAGCGCGGCCCACACCTCCTCGTCGGAGACGTCGGCCCCGAGGGTGACGTTGCCGCGCACGGTGTCGTCGAAGAGGAACGCGGTCTGCGGCACGATCGCCACCGAGCGGGCGAGCTCGCCGCGGGCCAGGTCGCGCAGGTCGGTGCCGTCGAGCAGGATCCGGCCGGCGTCGGGGTCGACGAGTCGGGTCATCAGGGTGGTGATCGTGCTCTTGCCGGAGGCCGTGGCGCCGACCAGCGCCACCGTGCGGCCCGGCTCGACCTCGAAGGTGAGGTCCTCGAGCAGCCCCTGCTCCGGGTCGTGGGCGTAGGTCAGGCCGTCGACGACGAGCCGGGCGCCGCCCGCGTCGCGGTCCAGGAACCGGTCGCCGTACTGCATCTCGCCGGTCGCCTCCAGCACGGCGGTCACCCGGCGGAAGCCGACGACGCTGCGGGGGAACTCCCCGAGCAGCCAGCCGATGGAGCGGATCGGGAAGGAGACGATGGTGAGCAGGTAGGCGACCGTGACCACGTCACCGGCGTCGGTGGCGCCGTTCAGGACCCGGGAGACGCCCACCGCGAGGACGACGAGCACGCCGGCGCTGGGCAGCGCCGCCAGGATGGGGTCGAACGCCGCGCGCACCCGGCCGGCCCGGATGTTGACGTCGCGCAGCTCGTGGGCCCGGTCGGCGAACCGCCGCGTCTCCTCCTCCTCGCGCCCGAGGGTCTTGACCACGAGGGCGCCGTCGAAGGACTCGTGGGCGATCTCGCTGACCTCGGCGCGCAGCTGCTGGGCACGCGTCATCAGCGGAGACGCGAGCCGCTGGTAGTCGAGGTTGGCGACGATGACCGCCGGGAAGACGAGCAGGCCGACCAGGGCCAGGACCACGTCGGCGAAGAACATCTGGGCGATGGCGATCACCATCATCGCGAGGGTGCCGACCGCCATCGGCAGCGGCGCGATCGGTCCCCAGGCGGCCTCGACGTCGGCGTTCGCGTTGGAGAGCAGCTGTCCGGTCGGGTGGCGCTGGTGCCACTCCATGGGGAGGGAGAGGTACTGCCGGGTCACGGCGCGGCGGGTGTGCGCCTGCATGCGGTACTGCATGACACCGGCGCCCAGGCGGCGCGCCACGATGCCGACGGCACGCAGGATCGCGACGCCGAGGAAGAGCGCGAGCACCGCCCACAGCAGGCTCGCGTCGATGCTGCCCTGCTCGAACGCCGGCAGCACCACGTGGTCGGTCGACCAGCCGAGCACCCACGCGTCGGCCACGGTGAGCGCGCCGAACAGCAGGCTGCCGATGGTGGAGACCGTGAAGATCCAGGGCTCCCGACGGATCGCGACGCCGAGCACCGCGAACCCCTCGCGCGTCGTCGACCCGCGCCGCCTCACCCGAACGTCTGTCACCGGCTCAGGCTATTCGCCGTCACCGACACCCAGCGAATCACGCACGGTCCGCGGCGGGGCATCGACCTATGCTCACGACCATGAGCACCCCCTCCCTCGCCCGGCGTGAACGGCGCGCCCTCTGCGACACCGCGCTGGCTCTCGGCGAGGACGCACCGACGCTGTGCGACGGCTGGGACGCCAAGGACCTCGTCGCGCACCTGCTGGTGCGCGAGAACCGTCCCCTCGGTGCGCTCGGGATCGCCCTCCCCCGCCTCGAGGGGCTCGCCGAGCACGAGATGGCGAAGGTGTGCCGGGCGGACTTCGCCGTGCTGGTCGAGAAGCTGCGCCACCCGCTGTTCACGCCGTACGCCCTCCCACCCGTGGACCGGCTCCTGAACACCCTGGAGTACTTCGTGCACCACGAGGACCTCCGGCGCGCGCAGCCCGGCTGGGAGGCCCGCGAGCTCGACCAGCGCGACCAGTCCCGGCTGTGGTCGGCGATCAAGGTCGCCGGTCGTGGCCTGGTGCGGCCGGCCGGCGTGCCGGTGCAGCTGCGCCGCACCGACACCGGGGCCACTGTAGTGCTCCGGCGCGGGGACGACCCGGTCGTGGTGACCGGGCTGCCCTCCGAGATCGTGCTGCTGCTCTTCGGCCGGAACCGGGTGGCCGACATCCGGCTCGACGGGCCGGCCGAGCGGGTGGCGCGGCTGCGGAGGGCCGACCTCGGGATCTGAGCCGTGCCCGAACCGTGACCGCGAGTCCCGGACGCCCGAGGTCCGGGAGCCGTACGGTCGGTCCATGGGAGGCCCTCTCACCCCGTCCGCATCGCGTGTCCCCGCCCGTGTCCCGGCGCTGGTCGCCGCCCTGGTCGGGCCGACCCTGGTCGGGTCGTTGCTGCTCGGAGGATGCAGCAACGGCGACGCCACTCCGACCGATGCACCGGCGACCCCGGCCGAGCCGACCGATGAGGACAGCACCGCCACGGTCCCGGACGGCGTGGCGGTGACCGAGCTCGACGACCGCCCGGTGGGGCTCGCCGAGGTCGGCGCGGACGTCTGGGCGGCACTGCCCGACGCCGGGCGGGTGCTCGCGTCCCGCGACCGGACGGTGAAGGTGGGGTCGCTGCCGCTGCGGCTGGTCGGCACCCCCGAGGGCGTGTGGGTCAGCGTGATCGGGGACGGGACGGTGGTCCGCGTCGACCCCGGCACCGGCGAGGTCGACCGGCGTACGACGCTGCGGCCCGCCGGCAGCGAGCCCGAGGGCCTGGCGTACGACGGCGAGCGCGTCTGGGTGGTCGACCAGGCCGGCGACCGGGTGCTGCCGCTGGACCCCGCCACCGGGAAGCCGGGCGAGGCGGTCGACGTCGGGATCGGGCCGCGGCTGGTCACGGCCGGACCGGACGGCGTCTACGTGAGCAGCTACGTCGCCGGGTCGGTGACACGGGTCGCCGAAGGTGGGGCGACCACCCGCGACGTCGCGGGCTGCACGTCACCGCAGGGACTGGTGGAGGCCGCCGGCGTGCTCTGGGTCGCCTGCACCACCGACGGACGGGTGGTCGGGCTCGACGCCCGGACGCTGGCGCCGGTGGCGGACCTCCCCGACCTCGCGACCGCCGACGCCGTGGTCGCTGACGGAGACACGGTCTACGTCGTCGGCCAGCAGGGCCCGACTGTGTGGACGATCGACGCCCGCACGCAGGAGGTCACCGGCGAGCTGGTGCTCGACGCGCAGCCGAGGACGACCGAGAACGTCGACGCCGTCCTGCAGGACGGTCACCTGTGGGTGTCGCACCCCGAGGGACGACGGCTGTACGACGTGCCGCTGGAGCTGCTCGGCGGGTGACACCGCGCCGGGAAGCTCCCGGGTCGTCGGCTCGCACGCGGATACGCTGGCAGCAGCCGATCGGCGGATGAGCGGGGGAAGCACATGTTCTGGTGGATTCTGGTGGCAGTGGTCGTCGTGGGCCTGGGCGCGTACGCCTTCTGGCCACGTCGCGGCGGCATCAGCGACCGCAAGGCCCGAAGCGACGTGCAGACCTTCCAGGGCAAGGTCGAGAACTACAACAACCCCAGCGGCCCGAACTTCGGCGGCCCGTTCTGAGCCACTGACCCGAGGCGGTCAGCGCACGGGGTGGCCCGACGCGGCGAGCGCGGCCTTCACGTGGGCGATCCGGAGCGTGCCGAAGTGGAACACCGTCGCGGCGAGCACCGCGTCCGCACCCGCCTCGACAGCGGGCGCGAAGTGCTCCACGCGACCGGCGCCGCCCGAGGCGATGACCGGGATGCTGACCTCGCGACGCACGGCGCGGATCAGGTCGAGGTCGAAACCGTCCTGGGTGCCGTCGGCGTCCATGGCGTTGAGCAGGATCTCGCCGGCACCGAGCTCGGCCGCGCGTGCGGCCCACTCGATCGCGTCGAGGCCGGCGGACTTGCGCCCGCCGTGGGTGGTGACCTCGAACCCCGACGGGCAATCGCTGGTCGAGCCTGTCGAGACCCGGCGTGCGTCGACCGAGAGCACGAGCACCTGGTTGCCGAAGCGGTCCGCGATCTCGGCCACCAGTTCGGGCCGGTTGATCGCGGCGGTGTTCACCGCGACCTTGTCCGCTCCCGCCCGCAGCAGCCGGTCGACGTCCGCCACGCTGGAGACTCCCCCGCCGACGGTGAGCGGGATGAAGACCTCCTCGGCGGTGCGCGACACGATGTCCATCGTGGTGGCGCGGCCCTCGTGGGAGGCGGAGATGTCGAGGAAGGTCAGCTCGTCGGCCCCCTCGGCGTCGTAGGTGCGGGCCAGCTCCACCGGGTCACCGGCGTCGCGGAGCTCCTTGAAGTTGATCCCCTTCACCACGCGCCCCGCGTCGACGTCGAGGCACGGGATGACCCGGACCGCCAGGCTCACGGCGCGACCGGCCTCGTGAGGGCAAGCGCGTCCTCGAGGGTGAACCGGCCCTCGTAGAGCGCCGTCCCCGCGATCGCACCCTCGACCCCCTCGGGCACCAGCGACATCAGGGCCCGGATGTCGTCGAGGGTGGTGACGCCGCCCGAGGCGACGACCGGCCGGTCCGTGGCCGCGCACACGTCGCTGAGCAGCTGCAGGTTCGGGCCCTGCAGCATGCCGTCCTTGTTGACGTCGGTGACGACGTACCGCGCGCAGCCCTCGGAGTCGAGGCGGGCGAGCACGTCGTACAGGTCCCCGCCCTCGCGGGTCCAGCCACGGGCGGCGAGCGTGCGGCCGCGGACGTCGAGCCCGACGGCCACCCGGTCGCCGTACTCCGCGATCGCCCGGGCGCACCACTCCGGCTGCTCGAGCGCCGCGGTGCCGATGTTCACGCGACGGCAGCCGGTCGCCATCGCGGCGGCCAGCGACTCGTCGTCGCGGATGCCGCCGCTCATCTCGACGCGGATGTCGAGGGTGCCGACGATCTTCGCCTGCAGCTCGCGGTTGTGGCCGCGGCCGAAGGCGGCGTCGAGGTCCACGAGGTGGATCCACTCCGCGCCGGCCTCCTGCCAGCGCAGCGCGGCCTCGACCGGGTCGCCGAACCGCTTCTCCGAGCCGGCGACGCCCTGCACGAGCTGGACGGCCTGGCCCCCGGCGATGTCGACGGCGGGCAGCAGCTCGAGGTAGTCAGCCATGGGGGAAATCCTAGGTATGGGGTCGGGTACGTCGGCGCCGGGTCTCATCGCCGGCGGAACAGCAGGGTGTGGATCACGGGCGCCACGAGCAGGCTCACCATCACCGCCAGGATCCGTAGCCCCCACTCGGGCGTGACCACCCAGACGAGGACGTTGACCGCGACCAGAAGGCAGATCGTGAACGTCAGCTCACGGCGCCGGCGCTGGGCCAGCAGCCCCGGCGTCCGCCGCGGGCTCGGCAGCCAGCCGGTCAGCGCCCGGCGGCGGGCCAGCGAACGCTGCCGACGCTCCTCCTCGCGGGCCCGGGCGGCAGCCCTGATCGCGGCCTCGCGCTCGCGCTCGGCGCGACGGGCCTGGCGTTCCTTGCTCACCCGAGGGTCCGGACCCAGTTGCGCAGCAGCGCCGCGCCCGCGTCGCCGGACTTCTCGGGGTGGAACTGGGTCGCGGTGAGCGGGCCGTTCTCCACCGCGGCCACGAACCGGTCACCGCCGTCCTGCGGCTCCCCCGTGCCGGCCCACGTGACCAGCGGCGCGCGGGTGCGGTCGTTGGTCTCCAGGGTCCACTCGCGCACGCCGTAGGAGTGCACGAAGTAGAACCGCTCGCCCTCGATGCCCTCGAAGAGGCGCGACCCGGCCGGGACCTCGACGGTGTTCCAGCCCATGTGCGGCACGACCGGCGCCCGGAGCCGCTCGACGACGCCCGGCCACTCGTCACAGCCCTCGGTCTCGACCCCGTGCTCGACGCCGCGGGCGAACAGCACCTGCATGCCCACGCAGATGCCGAGCACCGGCCGGCCGCCCGCGAGCCGGCGGCCGATGATCCGGTCGCCCTTGATCGCGCGCAGCCCGGCCATGCACGCGGCGTACGCGCCCACGCCGGGGACCAGGAGCCCGTCGGCCTCCAGGGCCGCCTCGAAGTCACCCGTGAGGGTCACCTCGGCGCCGGCGCGCTCGACGGCACGCACGGCCGAGCGGAGGTTCCCCGACCCGTAGTCGAGGACGACGACCCGGGGGCTCAGAGCGTGCCCTTGGTGCTGGGGACGCCCGTCTCGCGCGGGTCGAGGGCGACCGCGTCGCGGAAGGCGCGGGCGAAGGCCTTGAACTGGGTCTCGACGAGGTGGTGCGGGTCGCGGCCGGCGAGCACCCGGACGTGCAACGCGAGGTGCGCGTGGAAGGCGATCGTCTCGAACACGTGCCGGGTCAGCGAGCCCTGGAAGGCCGGGCCCGAGTCGCCGCCGATGGCGACGTACGCCTGGGCGTCCGGCTCGCCGGTGTGCACGCAGTAGGGGCGCCCGGAGACGTCCACGACGGCCTGCACGAGCGCCTCGTCGAGCGGGACGGTGGCGTCGCCGAAGCGGCGGATGCCCTTCTTGTCCCCCAGCGCCTCGCGCAGCGCCTGGCCGAGCACGATCGCGGTGTCCTCGACCGTGTGGTGGGCGTCGATGTGGGTGTCGCCCTCGGTCTGGACGGTCAGGTCCACCAGCGCGTGCCGCGCGAAGGCGGTGAGCATGTGGTCGTAGAACCCGACGCCCGTGGAGATGTCGTGACGGCCGCTGCCGTCGAGGTCGACCTCGACGAGCACCTTGGACTCGCTGGTCTGCCGCTCGATCCGTGCGACCCTGCCCGATCCCTGGGAGCTCATGTGAGTCCTTCCTCCGTGACGGCGACGAGCGCCTTCTTGAACGTGTCCATCTCCTCCGGGGTGCCGATCGACACCCGGAGCCATCCCTCGGGGCCGACCTCGCGGATCAGCACGCCCCGGCCGAGCAGCCCCTGCCAGACAGCATGGCGGTCGGCGAAGGTGCCGAACAGCGCGAAGTTCGCGTCGGTGTCGGCGACCGTGTGCCCCTGGCCGCGCAGCCAGGCCACGGTGGCGTCCCGCTCCGCGCGCAGCTCGTCGACCTTGCCGAGCAGCTCCGGTGCGTGCCGCAGCGCCGCCAGCGCGACGGCCTGGGTGACCGCCGAGAGGTGGTAGGGCAGGCGCACCACGCGGATCGCGTCGCAGATCTCCGGCGCCGCGGCCAGGTAGCCGACCCGCGCCCCGGCGAGCGCGAAGGCCTTGCTCATGGTCCGGCTGACGACGAGGTTGCGGTGCTCGGGCAGCAGCTCCAGCGCGCTGGGCGTGCCGCTGCGGCGGAACTCGCCGTACGCCTCGTCGACGACCACGATCCCGTCGTGCCCGGCCGCGGCCTCGCACAGCAGGGTGACCGCCTCGGGAGGCAGGGCCGTGCCGGTGGGGTTGTTGGGCGAGGGCAGCAGCACGACGCTGGGGCGGCGCTCCTCGATCAGGGCACGCGCCCGGTCGAGGTCGAGCGAGAAGTCGTCCTCGCGCCGGCCCTGGACCCACTCGGTCATCGTGTCGCGGGCGTACTCGGGATACATCGAGTACGTCGGCGCGAAGCTCAGCGCGACCCGCCCCGGGCCACCGAAGGCCTGGAGCAGCTGCAGCATCACCTCGTTGGAGCCGTTGGCGGCCCAGACCTGCTCGGGCGCGATCCGTGACTTCGTCGATCGAGCCCCGTCGAGATCCCGGGAGAGGTACGCCGCCAACGCCTCGCGCAGCTCGGTGAACTCGCGGTCGGGGTACCGGTTCAGCGTGCCCGCGGCCTCGGCCACCGCGGTGGCGATGTCGGCGACGCACTCCGGCGAGGGTCCGTAGGGGTTCTCGTTGACGTTGAGCTGGACGGGCACGTCGAGCTGCGGGGCACCGTACGGCGCGAGACCGCGCAGCTCCTCGCGGAGCGGTGGGAACTCACCCATGGCGTCAGCCCTGGAAGCGGACACGGACCGCCGCACCGTGGCCGGGCAGGTCCTCCGCCTCGGCCAGCGTGACGACGTGATCGGCGACCTCGGCCAGGCCCTCGCGCGTGTAGTCGATGACGTGCACCGACTTCAGGAAGGCGCGGACCGACAGGCCCGAGGAGTGGCAGGCGCACCCGGCCGTGGGCAGCACGTGGTTGGAGCCGGCGCAGTAGTCGCCCAGGCTCACCGGGGCGTAGGAGCCGACGAAGATCGCGCCGGCGTTGCGCACCCGGGCGGCGACCGCCGACGCGTCGGCCGTCTGGATCTCGAGGTGCTCCGCGGCGTAGGCGTTGACGACCTCCAGGCCCTGCTCGACGTCGTCGACCAGCACGATGCCGGACTGGCGGCCGGCCAGGGACGTGCGGATCCGCTCCGCGTGGCGGGTCACCGAGACCTGCTTGTCGAGCTCGGCCTCGACCTCGTCGGCGAGGCGCTCGGACGGGGTGACCAGCACGCTGGCGGCCATCGGGTCGTGCTCGGACTGGCTGACCAGGTCGGCGGCGACGTGCGCGGCGTCGGCGGTGTCGTCGGCGAGGACGGCGATCTCGGTCGGCCCGGCCTCGGAGTCGATGCCGACCAGGCCCTTGAGCAGCCGCTTGGCCGAGACCGTGTAGATGTTGCCGGGCCCGGTGACCAGGTCGACGCGGCGGCAGGGGCCGGCGCCGTAGGCGAACATCGCGATCGCCTGGGCGCCACCGACGGCGTACACCTCGTCGATGCCGAGCAGCGCGCAGGCGGCGAGGATCGTCGGGTGCGGCAGGCCGCCGTGGGCCTTCTGGGGGCTGGAGGTCAACGCGATGGACTCGACGCCCGCGACCTGGGCGGGCACGACGTTCATGACCACGCTGGACACCAGCGGGGCGAGGCCGCCGGGCACGTAGAGACCGACCCGCTGGACCGGCACCTTGCGGTGGGTGACCCGGGCGCCCGGGCCGAGGTCGGTGACGACATCGCGCTCGAGCTCGGCCTCACAGGTGGCGCGCAGCCGGCGGATCGACTCCTCGAGCCCGGCGCGGATGGCCGGGTCGAGCTCGTCGAGGGCCCGTCGGATCGCCTCGGCCGGGACGGCGATGTCGGTCTGCTCGACGCCGTCGAACTTCGCGCTGAACTCCGCGATCGCCTCGACGCCGCGGTCGCGGACCGCGTCGCAGATCGGGCGGACGACATGGATCGCGGCCTCGACGTCGAACTCGGCGCGCGGCACGGCGGCGCGGTAGTCGACGGGAGCCGCGCCGTCGGCGGCGGCTCCACGCAGGTCGATCCGGCGAATCATGGGTCCGATTCTACGAGGGCGGCGCGCCGCGACCGAACCCGCGACGTTGGCTGGACGATGCCCCCGCGTGCCCTAGGTTGGCTGTGTGACCGCTCCCCTGCCGATGTTCCCGCTCAACGCGGTGCTGTTCCCCGGCGTGAGCGTGCCGCTGACGATCTTCGAGGACCGCTACCGCGCGCTGGTCCACCACCTGCTGCGGGTGGAGGACCCGGCGGACCGGGTCTTCGGCTCGGTCGGGATCCGGGAGGGCTACGAGGTCGGCGACCACGGGGCGCAGTCGCTCTACCGCGTCGGCTGCCGGGTCCAGCTCACCGAGGTGGAGCCGCACCCCGACGGGACCTTCGACATCGTGGCCGTCGGGCTGGAGCGGATCGAGCTGCAGCGGCTGGACACCACCGGCACCTTCCCGGTCGGGCACGTCGTCGAGCGGCCGGAGACCCCGGGTCACGTCCCCGAGGAGATCCTGGACCGGGCGCGGGCGACCTTCTCGGCGTACCGCATGGCGCTCACCGACATCCGCAGCGACCCCTACACGGGCAGCCTGCCGAAGGACCCCGGCTACCTCTCCTGGACGCTCGCGGCGGTCGCTCCCCTGCCGATGCACGAGCGGCAGGCGCTGCTCGAGGCCGAGGACGCCGCGGAGCGGCTGGTCATGGTCACCGAGCTGCTGCGCGGCGAGCTGCGCGCGATGAACGTCATCCCGTCCCTGCCGGCCACCGAGGTGGCGCGGACCCGCTGGTCCCCCAACTGAGGGCTCCCGGCATGGCGAAGAAGTCAGCCGGCGGGACACCGGCCACGGTCGCGCTCACCCGCGCGGGCATCCCCTTCACCCTGCACGAGTACGCCCACGACCCACGCGCCGAGTCCTACGGGCTGGAGGCCGCCGAGGCCCTCGGCCTGGACCCCGCGCGCGTCTTCAAGACCCTGATGGCCTCCGTCGACGGCCGGCTCGCGGTTGCGGTGGTGCCCGTCTCGGGTCAGCTGGACCTGAAGGCCCTGGCTCGCGCGCTGAGCGGCAGCAAGGCAGCCATGGCGGACGTCGCCGCGGCCGAGCGCGCCACCGGGTACGTCGCCGGCGGCATCTCCCCCATCGGCCAGAAGCGCCCCCACCCCACGGTCGTCGACAGCACCGCGCTCGACCACCCCACCGTCTTCGTCTCCGGCGGGCGACGAGGCCTGGACCTCGAGATCTCTCCCGCCGACCTGGTCCGGGTGACTGACGCGATCACGGCGGCGATCAGGAGGGCGTGAGCGCTTCGGTGCCTCCCATCGCCGGTGGGTGAGCAGCGGGCGTCGTCCAGACCCGCGGCGCAGGAAGTGCCCGCTGTTCGCGTCGGCCCTGCGGGGCGTGGGTGGTGGCGGTCTCGGCAGCTACGGGGGAGGTACGTCGTGGCGCGGACTGCCTCCCCGACTTCCGGCTCGCGGTGGGCGGCCGTCGGTGGTCGAGAAGCGAGCGCCAGCGAGCCCTCACCTCGGTGGTCGAGCAGCGAGCGCCAGCGAGCGTCGTCGAGACCCCCGCAGCGCGGGCAGGGCCTCAACCCCCGCGTCGGGCCCGCGGGTCGTGGCTGGTGACGGTCTCGGCAACTACGGGACGGGTACGCCGAGACACGAGCTTGCCTCCCGGCTCGCCGTCCGCCCCGGTGGTTGAGCAGCGAGCGCCAGCGAGCGTCGTCGAGACCCCGGCACCCGAAGCAGGACCGCGACCCCGAGCCGGTAGCGGCCAAAGTTTTACTTTCGGGTTTCCCCAGAACCCCCGGATCGGGCCCTTTCCGGGGGTCGACTGTCGGCGGTCGGTGAGATCATGGACTCATGTTCGAAACCGACGCCAACTGGGACGCGGTCGAGGTCGATGACCTCGACGCAGGCGGCGTGCTCGAGCTCCTCGAGGTCCGCAAGCAGGGCGCACGCGCCGAGGAGCGCGGCAAGCTCCGGCTGGCCCTGCACTGGGCGGTGCTGCACCCCGCCACCGCCGACACCGGAGTGGCGACCTGGGGCGGACCCAGCGTCCTGCTGACCGACGAGTCGCTGGGTGGGGAGGGGACGCCGGCGTTGGCGGCATTCGCGCCCGAGCCGTTCGCCGCGACCCTGGAGGTCTCCACCCAGGTGGGGATGGCGCTGATCGCCGACGCCCTCGACCTGCAGTTCCGGCTGCCGAGGATCTGGCGCCTCGTCCAGGCCCTCGCGGTCGAGCCCTACAAGGCCCGGCAGGTCGCCAAGGCCACCCACCAGCTCTCCCAGGCCGCCGCGGCCTACGTGGACGAGCAGCTCGCCCCCCGATTGTCCTCGTGCGGGTGGAAGGCGGTCGAGACGACCGTGGCGCACGCGATCGCCAAGTTCGACCCCGACCTCATCGAGGCCAAGGAGAAGCGCGGCCGGCAGGGCTGGCACGTCACCCTCCGCCACGACCACCCCAGCCAGTTCGACGGCACCAGCTACCTCGACGTCGCCGGCGACACCCTCGACCTCACCGCCTTCCACGACCTGGTCTGCGACCAGGCCGCCCAGCTCAAAGCACTCGGCGATGAGGACGACCTCGAGATCCGCAAGGCCAAAGCCCTCGGCGTCATCGCCGCCCAACAGGCCACCCTCGACCTCCTCACCCTCACCGGACAGCAGCCCGAAGCCCCCGCTACCCCCGCGAAGCCAAGGCCGCCCAAGACCCGGCTCTACCTCCACCTCTCCCTCGCCGACCTCGCCATCAACTGCCCGACATTCGGCTCCGACGGAGAAGGGGCCGGCACGGCGACTGGCACGGTCGAGCGGCTCGGCCCGGCCACCATCGACCTGATCAAGGACTGGGTCGGCCGCACCCGGGTCACCATCCAACCCGTCATCGACCTCGCTTCTACCCGCGCGGTGGACGAGCACGACCCACCACCGTGGATGGCCGAGCTCGTCATCCTCCGCGACGGGCACTGCGTCTTCCCCTGGTGCCCCGTCGACGCCAGACACGCCGACCTGGACCACATCGAGCCCTACGTCCCCATCGACGACGGCGGACCACCGGGCCAGACCGCACCCGACCTCCTCGCACCCTTGTGCCGGCGACATCACCGAGCCAAGACCAGCCGCCGATGGCGATACCGGCGACGACCCGACGGCACCTATCAGTGGCACGGACCCCACGGCCGCAGCTACCTCGTCACACCCCACGGCACCATCCGGCTCGACACCAACTGAGCACCCAAGCACCAGCAGGCCCGATCACCCGGCACCCACCGGGTCATCGGGCCTGCCGTGCTGCCCAGAATCGTCGCCCCTGTCGCTGTCCTGCCACGGCTGCGGGGTCTCGACGACTCACTCGCTCGCTGCGCTCGCTGCTCGACCACCGGCGGGGACGCTCGCTCACGCTCGCTCCTCGACCGACGGAACGGCGGGGCTGCAGAACGGGGCGGCGACCCTGTGGGTCGCCGCCCCGTTCGGGAAGCTGGGGTCAGTTCGTGGTCAGGCGGACCACCGCGTGCGCGGCGTCGTCCTCCTGCCAGGCGCTCATCCCGAGACCCTCGAGCGGCTCGAGGTTGTCGGTCGCCTCCTGGTCGCCGCCGGCCAGGTTGACCAGCCAGTCGCCGGCGTCGAAGTTCACGAACATCAGGACGCTGGCCTTGTCGGCCTCGCGGACCACGTTCTTGAAGACGTCGGAGTCGCCCAGGTTGCCGTCCTCCAGCACCTGCGACCGGTAGTCGGAGTCGGGGCCGATCGCGACCATGTCGCCGTCGGCGTCGGAGCCGAAGAGGTTGGCCTCCTCGCCCATCTGGCCGCGCACCTTGTCGAGGACCCCCTCGATGCCGTCGGCGTCGCCCTTGATCTTGGCGGCCACCGGGACGCCGCTGCCGTCGCCGGAGTTGAAGAACGTCTCAGGGTCGAAGTCACTGCCGATCGAGAGCGACATCGCGTCACCGGCGAGGGTCTCGGCGTCGTCGGGCAGGTCGAGGCCGGACTCGTCCTCCATCTGGCTGAGCATCTCCTCGGCGCTCATCTCGCCGTTGTAGTACGACGACATCTGGTCCACCGCGTCGGCGAACCACCCGTCCTCGAAGCCCACACCGATCGCGGCGGCGGTGTCCTCGGGCAGCGTCGAGACGACGTCGGCGCCCGCGTCACTGGCGTACAGCTGCTTCTGGGTCACGCCCGGGTCGCCGGCCACCTCGAGCTCGAGGGCGCCGTCGTCGAAGCGGATGGTCGCGGCCATGCCCTTGAAGTCCTTGAGGGCGTCGGTCATCTCGCTGGGGAGGACCGTGTCGGTCGAGGAGTCCATGCCCGTGTCGTCGCAGAACGGGTCCGTCGAGCCGTCGGGCAGCGCCTCGCACGACGTGGCGTAGTCGGAGCTGCCGAACATGCCGCCCAGGTCGGCGAAGTTCTCGGCGAGGTAGTCGCCGGCACCGGGCGCGGCGTACATGTTGATGATGCCGGCGTCGCCGACCTCGTCGGTCCAGTTCTTGTAGTCGTCGTCATCGGCCAGCGGAGCGTCCGCTGCGTCGTCGACGACCTGCTGCGCGATCTTGTCGGTCTCGGCGATCACCGCCCAGTCGCCGTCGATCGCCCAGCCGCCGCTGGTGTCACCACCCTCGCCGGCCGCACAGTCGCGGATCTTGGACAGGCCGGCGTCGGCCTTGTCCTCGTCCTTGACCTGGACCACGAACACCGGCACCGGGGTGTCCTCCCCGGTGTCGACGGCAGCCACGGCGGCGCGGTCACCGAGCCAGGGCTTGATGTCGTCGCCGTAGTCGAGGTCCTCGCAGCCGCCGCTCTTCTGGATCTCGTCGAAGAGCCGCTCGCGCAGGTCGTCGTCGGTGCTGACGCCGAGCTGCTCCTTGATCGCCGGGAACTTGTTCAGCATCTTCACCGCCTCGATCTTCTGCGCCCCGGAGGGATCGAGGTCGATCGAGACGTAGCCCAGGGTGGAGTCCGGGAGGGCCTGGGCCGGCTGGGCGCCGGCACCGAAGTACCACGTCGCCGCCCAGATGCCGCCGCCGACGAGCAGCAGGCCGGCGATCGCTCCACTGGCGACCACGGCGCCGCGCCGGCCGCTGCGGGACTTGCCCGAGGGCTCGGACGGGAGCCGGCCACTGCCCTGCTCGAGGTACTCGGGGCCCTGCGGGCCTCCGGGCGGGAAGGTGCTGGACACGTGAACCCCCTGATGCTGCCGACGGCCCTGGCGCCGTCGTGTCGTCGAGCGCTGAGCCTACCTGCCGGGAGCCCCTCTCAGCCGCCAGCCGCGCGCCTGCGCGAGAAGCCGAGGAAGACGACGAGGACCCCGAGCAGGGCGGCTCCGGGGAACACCCGGCGGGGGCTCAGCCCGGACACCACCAGCCGGGCGGGGAGGTGGGTGCCGTCGGCGGCCGACGCCGCGAGCGGTCGCGGGTCGGCGGGGCCCAGGGCGACGCCCACGCGGTACATCAGCCAGCCGCCCAGCAGCGACCCCGCCAGCACGGCGACCAGGGTCACCAGCTCGGAGCGGTCGAGCAGCAGGGCGACCGCGGCACCGCCCACCAGTCCGGCCACGGCCGCCACGATCACGTAGGTCCCCGTGGCGTCGAAGGAGCCACGCAGCGCCTCCTCGTCCTGCAGCCAGTGGTGGTGGACCACCACACCGACGGGCGGGCTCCACCACCACTCCCACAGGACGCCGGCGAGGGCGCCCACCGCGGCCAGGATCGCCACCGCGAGGAGCGCCTGCACCGCGTAGGGCGCGAGGAAGGACCACGTGGAGCGCGCGCGGTCGGCACGCGGGGAGGGCGCCGGGGGCGCGGTCAGCTGGTCAGACATCCAGGTCCCAGGAGCTGCTTGAGGTCGGCGAACAGGGCGGGGCTCGGCGTGACCCGGAGTCGATCGTCGAGCCTCATCAGCGTAGTCGCGTTCCGGTTGAGCAGCCTCAGCTGGACCTCGGTCATGCCGGGGTGGGTGCCGAGCACGTCGCGCAGCTGCTCCACCACCGGGGCGGTGCAGCGGGTCGAGGGCAGACTGATCACCACCGGGCCCGACGGACCCTCGGTCAGGTCGGGGAGGGAGACCTCCTGGCCCATGATCTCGGGCTGGTCCTTGCTGCGCGACAGCCGGCCCTTGACCGTGATGATCGCGTCCTCGGCCACCATGTGGCCCGCCAGCTGCCAGGCGCTCGGGAACAGCAGCACGTCGATCGCGCCGTCGAGGTCCTCCAGGGTGACCATGCCCCAGGCGTCACCGCGCTTGGTGATCTTGCGCTGCACCGAGGTGACCAACCCGCTGATCGTGATCGGCGAGCCGTCGGCGCGCTCCTCGTCGAGCATCAGCTGGCCGATGGTGCAGTCGGTGCCGTTGGACAGGACGTGCTCGAGGCCGAGCAGCGGGTGGTCGGAGACGTAGAGCCCCAGCATGTCGCGCTCGTGGCTGAGCAGCGTCATCTTGTCCCACTCGTCCATGTGGTCGGGCACCTCGACAGCGTTGCCCGCGGAGCCCACGTCGGCGGCGTCCAGCATGTCGAACATGGAGTCCTGGCCGGTGTCGGTGTTCTTCTTCGAGTCGACGTAGCGGTCGACGGCCTCCTCGTGGATGGCCACGATGGCGCGCCGCTTGTGCTTCATGTCGTCGAAGGCGCCGGCCCGCGCCAGGGAGTCGATCAGGCGCTTGTTGCAGACGAGCAGCGGCACCTTCTCCATGAAGTCGTTGAAGTCCTCGTAGCGGCCCTTGGCCTCACGCGCCTCGACGATCTTGTCGACGACGTTCGAGCCGACGTTGCGGACCGCCGTCAGGCCGAAGCGGATGTCGTTGCCGACCGGGGTGAAGTTGGCCGCCGACTCGTTGACGTCGGGCGGGAGTACCTGGATCTTCATCCGCCGGCACTCGTTGAGGTAGATCGCCGACTTGTCCTTGTCGTCCTTGGTCGACGTCAGCAGCGCGGCCATGTACTCGGCCGGGTAGTTGGCCTTGAGGTAGGCCGTCCAGTAGGACACCAGGCCGTACGCCGCGGAGTGCGCCTTGTTGAACGCGTAGTCGGAGAACGGCAGCAGGATGTCCCACAGCGTCTTGATCGCGGCGTCGGAGTAGCCGCGCTCCTTCATGCCCCCGGAGAAGCCGGCGAACTGCTTGTCCAGCTCCTCCTTCTTCTTCTTGCCCATGGCGCGGCGCAGGATGTCGGCCTGTCCCAGCGAGTAGCCCGCGAGCTTCTGGGCGATCGCCATGACCTGCTCCTGGTAGACGATCAACCCGTAGGTCTCGCCGAGCACGTCCTCGAGCGGCTCGGCCAGCTCGGGGTGGATCGCCTCGACCGGCTCGCGGCCGGTCTTGCGGCGGGCGTACTTGTTGTGGGAGTCAGCACCCATCGGACCCGGTCGGTAGAGCGCACCGACCGCGGAGATGTCCTCGAAGGTGTCGGGCCGCATCGAGCGCAGCAGGGCCCGCATCGGGCCGCCGTCGAGCTGGAAGACGCCGAGGGTGTCGCCGCGCTGGAGGAGCTTGTACGTCGCCTCGTCGGTCAGCGGCAGCTCCTCGAGCACGACCTCCTCGCCCCGGTTGGCCTTGATGTTCTTGACCGCGTCGTCGAGGACCGTGAGGTTGCGCAGCCCCAGGAAGTCCATCTTGATCAGGCCGAGGGTCTCGCAGGTCGGGTAGTCGAACTGCGTGATCATCGCGCCGTCGGCCGGCCGCTTGAGCATCGGGATGATGTCGAGCAGCGGCTCGCTGGACATGATGACGCCGGCGGCGTGGACGCCCCACTGGCGCTTGAGGCCCTCGATCCCGATGGCGGTGTCGACGACGCGCTGGACGTCCTTGTCGCCGTCGTAGAGGGTGCGGAACTCCCCGCCCTCGCCGTACCGCTTGTGCTGCGGGTCGAAGATGTCCTGGAGCGGGACGTCCTTGCCCATCACCGCGGCGGGCATCGCCTTGGTGATCCGGTCGCCCATCGCGAAGGGGTAGCCCAGGATGCGCGAGGAGTCCTTGACGGCCTGCTTGGCCTTGATGGTGCCGTAGGTGACGATGTAGGACACCCGGTCGTCGCCGTACTTCTCGGTGACGTACTTGATGACCTCGCCGCGCCGACGCTCGTCGAAGTCGATGTCGAAGTCGGGCATCGAGACGCGGTCGGGGTTGAGGAAGCGCTCGAAGATCAGGCCGTGCTCGAGCGGGTCGAGGTCGGTGATCCGCATCGCGTAGGCGACCATCGAGCCCGCGCCCGAGCCACGCCCCGGGCCGACCCGGATGCCGTTGTCCTTGGCCCAGTTGATGAAGTCGGCGACCACGAGGAAGTAGCCGGGGAAGCCCATCTGGGTGATGACGCCGATCTCGAACTCGGCCTGCTTGCGGACCTTCTCGGGGATGCCGCCCGGGTAGCGGTGGTGGAGACCCTTCTCGACCTCCTTGACCAGCCAGGAGTCCTCGTTCTCCCCGGGCGGGCAGGGGAACTTCGGCATGTACTTGCCGATCGCCTCGGAGAACTGCACGTCGCAGCGCTCGGCGATGAGCAGGGTGTTGTCGCAGGCCTCGGGGAAGTCGCGCCACAGCTCGCGCATCTCGGCCGCGGACTTGATGTAGTAGCCGTCACCGGAGAACGCGAAGCGCTGGCCCGGGCCGTCGCCGGCCGGGATGTCCATGGTGCTGCCGGAGTTGATGCAGAGCAGGTGCTCCTGGGACGGGGCGTCCTCGCGGTTGACGTAGTGGGAGTCGTTGGTGGCCAGCAGCGGGATCTGGAGGTCCTTGGCCAGCCGCAGCAGGCCGTCGCGGACCCGGTTCTCGATGGGGAGCCCGTGGTCCATCAGCTCGAGGAAGTAGTTCTCCCGGCCCAGGATGTCCTGGAAGTCGCCGGCAGCCTTGCGGGCCGCGTCGTAGTTGCCGTAGCGCAGGTGCACCTGCACCTCGCCCGAGGGACAGCCGGTGGTGCCGATGATGCCCTTGCCGTGCTGGGCGAGGAGCTCGCGGTCCATGCGCGGGTGCTTGAAGAAGCCGTCGCGCCAGGCGCCGGTGGAGAGCCGGAACAGGTTGTGCATGCCCTCGGTGGACTCCGAGAGCAGGGTCATGTGGGTGTAGGCGCCGCGGGCGGAGACGTCGTCGGGGCCGCCGTCGTAGAAGTTCACGCCGCGCTTCTCGAAGCGGGAGATGTTGGGCGCGAAGTAGGCCTCGATGCCGATGATCGGCTTCACGCCCGCGGACTTGGCCTTCTTGTAGAACTCGTAGGCCCCGAAGACGTTGCCGTGGTCGGTCATCGCCACGGCCGGCATGCCCAGCTCCGCCGCGCGCTCGGTCAGCGCCCCGAGCCTCGCCGCACCGTCGAGCATGGAGTACTCGGTGTGGACGTGGAGGTGGACGAAGGAGTCCTGGGAACCTGTCGCCATCGTCGCGGGCGCTCCTCGGGGTCAGACGTGTGCGGGCGTGCAGCATCGGCCACGGCCGGTGGCCTGGCTCGAGCTCGGGGAAGAGGGCCAGCCTACGCGAACCGTGCGGTCCAGCATGGCAGGGCGCACCGACAGTCCGTGCTCAGCGCCCGGGCGACGCCGAGCAGGCCCGCTGGGCCGCCAGCAGCGCCTCGCGGCGGTCGCGCAGGGACGCCAGCTGGTCGTCGACATCGGCCAGCTGGAGCCGGAAGAACCCGTCGGGGTCGGTGCCCGGCCAGGCCATCCGGACGTCGGGTGCGCGCTCCTCGTTGCCCGACCCGTCGGTCCTCTCGAGCTCGACCAGGCCGTGCCGGGCGTAGAAGCGCCGGGCGCCGGTGTTGGACTCGAAGGCCCACAGCGAGAAGCCGTCGGGGCGCAGCGACTTGACCAGGTCCAGCAACACCGTGCCGACACCCTGACCGGTCGCGTCGTGACGGATGAACAGGTGGTCGAGCCAGACGGGGGTGATCAGGGCATAGCCCAGCAGCTCGCCGGACCGCTCGGCCACCCAGCACTCGAGGTCGGGACGGCCCAGCTGCCCGGCGAACCAGGCGCGGTCCTCCTCCCCCGTGTGCCCGGCGGGCGGCATCATCGGCACGGCCGCGACCCGCGCCCGCGTGTAGAGGCCCGCGACCGAGGCGGCGTCCGCCGGCTCGGCGCGCCGCACCGAGAGGTCGGTCACCACCGGTTCGGGCCCGGCGTCGGTTCCGAGAGGAGCCGCACCGTCAGTGGGCGTCACGGATGACCTCGAGCGCGTGCGCGAGGTCATCGGGGTACGACGACTCGTACTCGACCTGCTCGCCGCTGTCGGGGTGCTCGAAGCCGAGGCGTACGGCGTGCAGCCACTGCCGCTCCAGCCCCACCCTGCGGGCCAGGACCGGGTCGGCGCCGTAGGTCAGGTCGCCGACGCAGGGGTGCTTCAGCGCCGCCATGTGCACGCGGATCTGGTGGGTGCGGCCGGTCTCGAGGTGGATCTCGAGCAGGCTCGCGAACCGGTGCGCCTCGAGGGTCTCGTAGTGGGTCACGCTGTGTCGGCCGTCGGCCATCACCGCGAACTTGTAGTCCGCCCGGGGGTGGCGCCCGATGGGGGCGTCGATGGTGCCCTCGAACGGGTCCGGGTGGCCCTGGACCAGCGCGTGGTAGGTCTTGTCGACGGTGCGGTTGCGGAAGGCGTTCTTCAGCAGCGAGTAGGCGTGCTCGGACTTGCAGATCACCATCACGCCGGACGTGCCGACGTCGAGGCGCTGGACGATGCCCTGGCGCTCGGACGCGCCGCTGGTGGCGATCCGGAACCCGGCCGCGGCCAGGTGCCCGACCACCGTCTGCCCCGACCAGCCCGGCGACGGGTGGACCGCAACCCCCACCGGCTTGTCGATCACGACGATGGAGTCGTCGTCGTGGATGATCTTGATGCCCTCGACGATCTCGGGGACCACGGCGAGCGGGTCCACCGTCGCCGGGATGGTCACGTCGAGCATCGAGCCGGGCACGACCCGGTCGCTCTTGCCGACGCCGGCCCCGTCGACGAGGACGTGGCCCGCGGCGATCAGCTCGGCGGCGCGGGTGCGGGAGAGGCCGAAGAGGCGCGCGAGGGCGGCGTCGACCCGCTCCCCGGCGAGGCCCTCCGGCACGGGCAGCACCCGGTGGTCGGAAGCGGTGGTCACCGGGACTTCGCCTCCCGGTCGGAGGTGGGCTCGCCGTTGATCCGGATCCCGCGGAAGGCCTGCAGGAGGATCAGCGCCGCGGCGACGTTGATGCACATGTCGGCGACGTTGAAGACCGGCCAGTGCGGCAGCATCACGAAGTCGATGACGTGACCGCGCAGCGGCCCCGGCGCCCGGAAGATCCGGTCGGTGAGGTTGCCGGCCACACCCGCGAGCAGCAGCCCCAGGGCGACGGCCCACAGGACGCTGCCGACGCGACGGCTCAGGTAGACGACGACCAGCACCGCCACCATGGCCACGCAGCTGAGGGCCACGGTGTACTCCGTGCCCGTGCTGAACGCCGCACCCGGGTTGCGGGTCAGGTGGAGGACCAGGAGGTCGCCCAGCACCTTCACGTCGGGGCGGTCGGTCAGCCGCGACACCGCGAGCAGCTTGGTGGTGAGGTCGACGGCGTACGCCGCCACCGCCACCGCGCCGAAGAGCACGGTCAGGCGTGCTCGCCGGGGGCTCGTGGATCGGGTGGGACCGGGGACGGTGTCGTCGCTCAGCGACGTTCCTCGCGCTGCTTGCATGTCATGCACAGTGTGGCACGCGGGAACGCCATGAGCCGCATCTTGCCGATGGGGTTGCCGCAGGACTCGCACACGCCGTACGTGCCGTCGTCGATGCGGGCCAGCGCCCGCTCGATCTGGGCGAGCTTGTCGCGTTCGTTGTTGAGCACGGTGAGCTCGTGGTCCCGCTCGAAGCTCGTGGCGCCGAGGTCGGCCTGGTCGTGCCCGGCACCGTCGCCGGCATCGCGCATCAGCCCGGAGAGCTCGCTCTCCTGCTTGGTCACGATGTCGGAGCTGTGCGCCTGCTGCTCGTGGAGCTCGGTGAGGACCTCGGCGAGCTCGGCCTTGGTCCAGGCCTCCTCGTCCTCCTTGACGACCAGGGCGCTGACCGGCGCCTTCTTGGTGGGTGCGCTCTTCCGGGCCGGCGCCGCCTTCGCGGTCGCCTTCTTCGCCGGCGCCGACCCGGCCGCCACGGCCTTCGTCGGTGCCGCCTTCACGGGTGCCGCCTTCACTGGTGCCGTCTTCTTGGGGGGCGCTGCCTTCTTCGCCACGGGTGCCGCCTTCTTCGCGGGCGCGGCCTTCTGGGCCACGGTCTTCTTCGCCGCCTTCTTCGCCGGCGCTGACTTGGTCGTCACGGCCTTCGCCGGCGCCGCCTTCTTGGCGGGCACCGCCTTCTGCGTGACAGGTGCTGCCTTCTTGGCGGCGGGTGCTGCCTTCTTGGCCGGCGCCGCCTTCTTGGCGGCGGATGCTGCCCTCTTGGCCGGCGAAGCCTTCTTCGCGGCGGGTGCTGCCTTCTTCGCTGGTGCTGACTTCGTGGCGGCGGGTGCTGCCTTCTTCGCTGGTGCTGACTTCGTGGCGGCGGGTGCTGCCTTCTTGGCCGGTGCCGCCTTCTTCGGTGGCGCCTTGGTGGCGGTGGTCGTCGACGAGCGCCTGCCGATCACCTTGCGGGCGGCCGAGGCTGCCTGACCGGCAAGCGACTTGCGGGTGCTGCGAGCCATCGAACTCAGCCTCCCTCGGGCCGGGACACACGTGGCGGAAGCCACAGTGTGGACGGAGGGTAGCCGCTGGAACGGGCCGTCTCAAAGGAGCCACTCCGCGAAATGCCGCACGGCCGGCCCCGGAGGGCCGGCCGTGGTGGGCGATCAGGGGCCCCGAGGCCCCACGGAGGACGACTCAGCCGTCGTCCTCGCCGAGGATCGAGCGCAGCCGCTTCGGGGCGGGCTGCTCGTCGGACGGCGCGGCGGTCTCGCCGGAGTTCAGCGCCTCGAGCTGCTGGGTGAAGTAGCTCTTGAGGCGGGAGCGGTACTCGCGCTCGAACGAGCGCAGGTTCTCGACCTCCGCGTTGAGCTTGTCGCGCTCCTTCTCCAGGTCGCCGAACATCTGCTGGCGACGCTCGGCGGTCTCGGAGTCGAGCATCTGGGCGCGGGTGCGGGCGTCGGCCTCGAGGCGGTCGGCCTTGCCCTTCGACTCGGACTCGAGGCGCTCGGCCTTGGTCCGGGCCTCGCCGACGATGCGGTCGGCGTCGTTCTTGGCCTCTTCGACGAGCTCGTCGGCGTTGCGGGTCGCGATCTCCAGGAGGCGAGCGGCCGCGTTGGACGCCTGGGGCACGGTCTCGACGCGGATGGTCTCGACCGAGGACGAGACCGTGGCGGGCTCGGGGGCCTTCTCGACCTTCGGAGCCTCCTCGACCTTCGGCTCCGGCGGCTTCACGGGAGCCGGGGCCGGCGTGGGCGCCTGGGCGGCCCCGCCTGCCTGCACCGAGGACAACTTCGACCGCAGGTCGTCGTTCTCCTTCGTGAGCCGCGCCAGCTCGGCCTCCACCTCATCGAGGAACTGGTCGACCTCCCCCATGTCGTAGCCCTCGCGGAGCCGGACGGGAGTAAAGCGCTTGTTGCTCACGTCCTCAGGCGTCAGCGGCATGACCTCACCCATTCATTGATCGCAGTAAGTAGAACTGTCCGGTCGAACAATAGCGCTTGCGTGATCAGAAGAAGATCCCGCGGTTGATGCGCAACAACACATAGGCACTGATCATCACGATCAGGAAGCTCAGGTCCAGCGCGATGCTGCCCAGGCGCAGCGGCGGGATCACCCGGCGCAGCGCGCGGATCGGCGGATCGGTGATCGAGTAGACCACCTCGAGCAGCACCAGCAGCGGTCCGCGCGGGGTCCAGGAGCGGGCGAAGACCTGCACCCAGTCCACGACGAAGCGGATCCACAGCAGCGCGATGAAGAACCACAGCAGGCCCTCGATGACCTGTCCGGCAACGTGCACGTGGGGGGCGTCCTAGCTCTGGTTGAAGAAGCCGCCCTCGGCGATCCGCTGCTTGTCCTCGGCGGCAACCGTGACATTGGGGGGCGAGAGCAGGAAGACCTTGTTGGTCACCCGCTCGATGGTGCCACGGGTGGCAAACACCAGGCCGGCGGCGAAGTCGACGAGACGCTTGGCGTCGTTGTCGTCCATCTCCGAGAGATTCATGATCACCGGGGTGCCGTCGCGGAAGTTCTCGCCGACGGTGCGCGCCTCGTTGTAGGTGCGCGGGTGCAGGGTCGTGATCTTGGACAATTCGGCTACCACTCCGGTGGGCCCGGGCGCGGGGCGGCGCCGCTCGGCGAGGTCGGACACGGGGGCAGGGCGGGGCTCGCGGACCTTGGGCGCGCGCGCGGGCGCCACGGCCGGCACGTCCTGGGTCTCGTACTCACCGTCGTACTCGTCGTACCGGCCGGTGTCCTCGAGCAGGCCGAGGTACTCGCCGATCTTGCGCATCGCGCCGCTCATGAATGTTGCCTTCCGGTGATCACGAACCCCCGGTGTCCCGGGTGCTCCCTGGTGGTTTCGACCCTACTTGACACGGGGCCTCGATCCGAGGATCGCGCTGCCGACACGCACGTGTGTCGCACCGGCCCGCACCCCCTCCTCGAGGTCCCCGCTCATCCCCGCCGAGAGCCAGTCGGCCCCGGGGTGTCCGGCGAGGAAGTCCTGCCTGATGCCGGCCAGCCGGCCGAACGCGGCGCCCGGGTCCTCCCCGAGCGGGGCGACGGCCATCAGCCCGCGCAATCGCAGCGACGGCGCGTCCCCGACCGCCTGCGCGATCGCGTCGAGCTCCTCCGGCGCGGCGCCCGCCCGCCCCTCACGACCCGGGGGGTCGAGGCTGACCTGGAGCAGCACGTCCAGGGGGCGGGTGTGCTCGTGCGCCCCCTTGGCCAGCGGCACCACGAGCTTGACCCGGTCGACGGACTCGACGACGTGGGAGTACGCCGCGACGGCCGCGGCCTTGTTGCTCTGCAGCCCGCCGATGAAGTGCCAGACCAGGGGCAGGTCCGCGCACTCGGCGGCCTTGTCCCGGGCCTCCTGGTGGCGGTTCTCCCCCACGTCGGTCACCCCGAGGTCGGCGAGCAGCCGCACGTCGGAGGCGGGGAAGAACTTGGTCACGACGACCAGACGCACCTCGGCGGGGTCACGCCCCGCCTCGGCGCACGCACCCTCGATCCGGCGCCGCACGGTGGCGAGGTTGCCCGCGATCTGCTCGCGACGGCTCATCACGCCTCCTCGGCGAGGGTGGTCGGACGCAGCCGGACCAGCCCGGCCAGGCGCCCCGCCCCCTCGCCGTCGCGCCGGTAGGAGAAGAGGTCGGGCGACTCCCGGGTGCACCGCGACACGTCGACCACGGTGGCGCCGGCGCGTTCGAGCTGGGCGCGGACCCCGGCGCCGATGTCGAGGGCAGGGGTGCCCCACGAGGTGGTGGCCAGGCTCGCCGGCTCCAGCGCCGCGACCTGGGTCTGCATCTCCTCGGGCACCTCGTAGCACCGGCCGCACACGTGCGGCCCGACCCAGGCGGTGATCTCCTGCGCCCCGAGGTCGCGCATCCGCTCGACCGTGCGTGGCACGACACCGGCTGCCAGCCCCGGTCGGCCGGCATGGGCGGCACCGATGACGCCGGCCCGCGGATCGGCGAGCAGCACCGGGACGCAGTCAGCGGCGCGCACCACGAGCACGACGTCGGGCCGGTCGGTCACGATGCCGTCAGCCTCCGGGCGCCGCTCGGCAGGGGCGTCGGTCACGACGTGGACCCGCGCGCCGTGCACCTGGTGGAGGTCGGCGAAGGCCGCCCCCGGCGCGAAGTCGGCCAGCACCCGGCGGAGGTTCTCCGCGCGGGCGGACTCGTCGTCCGCGCCGGTGATCGAGAGGTTGAGGGAGTCGAAGGGGACACCGCTGACCCCGCCGAACCTGTCCGTGAAGGCCAGGTCGACGGGGCCGAGGGCGTCGCGGTGGGAGTACAACCCGTCACTTGAGGAAGTCGGGCACGTCCAGGTCGTCGTCGTCGAACTGGACCTGTCGCGGCTGCCGGGCGGGCGGGGCGGGCTGGCTGGCCTGGCTCGTCTGGTGACCCTGGCCCGCCGGAGCCGGAGCCGGCGCCTGCTCGCGGCGCTCGGTGGACGGAGCAGGGTTCGACGGACGGAAGGTGACCCCGGCCGAGACCTTCTCCTCGGGGCGCCGGGTGGCGACCTGCGCGGCGGCCGCACGGGTCTCCTCCTGGGTCTGCTGCGGCTTGGCGTCGCGTCGCAGCACGGTGCCCTCGTCGCGCTTCTTGGGCTGGCCGCCGTCGAAGCCGGCGGCGATGACCGTGACCCGGACCTCGTCGCCGAGGGCGTCGTCGATGGTCGCACCGAAGATGATGTTGGCCTCGGCGTGCGCGGCCTGGGCGACCAGCGCCGCGGCCTCGTTGATCTCGAACAGGCCGAGGTCGGATCCACCGGCGATGGAGAGCAGCACGCCGTACGCGCCGTCGATCGAGGCCTCGAGCAGCGGGCTGGAGACCGCCATCTCGGCAGCGGCGACCGCGCGGTCCTCGCCACGGGCCGAGCCGATGCCCATCAGGGCGGAGCCGGCGTTGGCCATGACCGACTTCACGTCGGCGAAGTCGAGGTTGATCAGGCCCGGGGTGGTGATCAGGTCGGTGATGCCGGAGACACCCTGGAGCAGCACCTGGTCGGCCTGCTTGAAGGCGTCGAGCACCGACACGTTGCGGTCGCTGATCGAGAGGAGGCGGTCGTTCGGGATGACGATGAGGGTGTCGACCTCCTCGCGCAGCCGCGCGATGCCCTCCTCCGCGGAGTTGGCGCGGCGCCGGCCCTCGAACGCGAACGGCCGGGTCACGACGCCGATGGTCAGCGCGCCCAGCGAGCGCGCGATCCGGGCCACGACGGGCGCGCCGCCGGTGCCGGTGCCGCCGCCCTCGCCCGCGGTCACGAAGACCATGTCGGCGCCCTTGATGACCTCTTCGATCTCGTCGGCGTGGTCCTCGGCGGCCCTCCCGCCCACGTCGGGGTTGGCGCCGGCGCCGAGGCCGCGGGTCAGCTCGCGACCGATGTCGAGCTTGACGTCGGCGTCACTCATGAGCAGGGCCTGCGCATCGGTGTTGATCGCGATGAACTCGACGCCCTTGAGGCCGACCTCGATCATCCGGTTGACGGCGTTGACCCCACCACCACCGATGCCCACGACCTTGATGATGGCCAGGTAGTTCTGTGCTGCTGCCACGGCGGATTCGCCTCTCGCTGATCGTGTCCGGTTCGTCGGACGACTCGGTCTGTCTCGTGGGGAAGCGACTCGGTCTGAACCCTGACCCTCAGGCTGAGGGTTATAGTTATGTCAACCTCGTCGTGGTGAAGACACTAGGCACGCCACGGCACGGATCGACGCCGACACGCGGACGCGTCGCGGATCCGTGCAGAATTTCTGCGCGGGGCCGTGCACCGGCCCGTGGCGCCAGCCGACGAGCGGCCAGGGGCGAGGGGAAGGTCAGCCGGTGGTGGTGGGCTGGCCCGGGACGCTGACGTCGTACTCCTGGTGCCGGTGCGGCAGCAGGGCGGCCAGCACCTGCGCCTTCTCCTCGGACTCGTCCGCGCTCCCCCACACGACCCGTCGCCCGTCACCGAGCACCAGGGAGATCTGGTCGACGGTCTCGACCTCGACGTGGTCCACCTTCGCGGCCAGGTCCGACGGCAGCGCGGAGATGACCCGGGCCGCCTCCTGCAGTGCGTCGCTGTGCGTCTCGGTCGACGTCTGCACACGAGGCAGGTCGGCCGGGGGGTGCCGGTAGTCGCGGAACACGACGCCGGCGGCGTCCATGCCCCGCACCCGTCCCCCGATCTCGACGACGGCGACGGCGACCCGCTCGTGCACCGTGATGAGCACCTCGTCGGGCCACTGCCTGCTCACGTCGGCACTGCGCACGCCGGCGAGCGACTCGACCCGGGCCTGGACGCCGCCGAGGTCGAGGGTGGCCAGCGGCTCCCCCGTCGGCACCGCAGCGGCCTCCCGGATCTGGGCGGCACCGAGGGTCGACGCACCCGTGACCTGCACGCCCTGGACGGCCAGCAGCGAGGAGAACCACACGGCCCACACACCCGTGGCGAGCAGGCCCAGCACGACGACCAGCGCCACGACGTACTTCCACGTCAGCCAGCGCCGCGCCCACTGGCGACGCGCGAACCGGCGGCGGGTGCGCAGGGCGGTGCGGTCCCCGGCGGGAGCTGCGTCGTCCCGGCGGCGCGCGGGGCTACGCATCCGGCGCCCCTCGCAGCAGGTCCAGGACCCGTGGGCCCAGCTCGGTCACGCTGCCGGCGCCCAGGGTGAGCACCAGGTCGCCCGGGCGGGCCCGGTGCACGAGCTCGGCCGGCACGGCGTCGAAGTCCGGGACGAAGCCGACCCGCTCCGGCGGCAGCGGCACCGCGTCGGCCACCATCGCGCCGGTCACGTCGGGGTCGGCGTCCTCGCGGGCGAGGTAGACGTCGAGCAGCACCACCTCGTCGGCCGCACCGAGGGCCTCGCCCATGGCCCGGCCGAAGATGCGGGTGCGCGAGACCAGGTGCGGCTGGAAGGCCACCACCAGGCGCCCCTCCCCCGCGACCGCGCGAGCGGCCTGGAGGTCGCCGGCGATCTCGACGGGGTGGTGGGCGTAGCTGTCGTAGACGCGGACGCCGCCGGCCTCGCCCTTGAGCTCCATGCGGCGCCGGGTGCCGGTGAAGCCCTCGAGGCCCCGCCGCAGGGCGTCGAAGTCCTGGCCGAGCCGCAGCCCGACGGTGAGCGCGGCCAGCGCGTCGAGCACGTAGTGGCGGCCCGGGATCTGCAGCGTGACGCGGCCGAGCTCGGCGTCACCGTCGTGCACGGTGAAGGCGGAGGTGGTGCCCTCGAAGACGAGGCCGGAGGCGCGGACCTCGGCGTCGGCGGACTCCCCGACCGTCACCACGGTGACGCCCCGCGCACGGGCGGTGGCCGCCAGGTCGCGCGCGCCCTGGTCGTCGACGACACAGACCAGGAAGCCGTCGGCGTCGATGCGGTCGACGAACTCCCCGAACGCGGCGCGGTAGGCCTCCTCGGTGCCCCAGTTGTCGAGGTGGTCGGCCTCGACGTTGGTGACGATCGCGGCGTGCGGGCGGTAGACCAGGAAGGCGCCGTCGCTCTCGTCGGCCTCCGCGACGAACAGGTCGCCGCCGCCCTCCCGGGCGTTGACACCCGTCTGGGCGAGGTCGCCGCCGACGGCGTACGTCGGGTCCGCGCCGGACGCCTGGAGGGCGACCGTGAGCAGCGACGTCGTCGTGGTCTTGCCGTGGGTGCCGGCGACCGCCAGCACGCGCCGACCGGCCATCACCGACGCGAGCGCCGCGGACCGCGGCAGGACCCGCAGTCCCTGCCGCACGGCCTCGAGGTACTCGGGGTTGTCCTCGCGCACGGCCGTGGAGACGACCAGCGTGTCGCTGTCGTGCACCTGGGTGGCGTCGTGGCCGACGTGGACCCGGGCGCCGAGCGCCGCCAGCGCGCGCAGCCCCGGGGAGTCGACGCCGTCGCTGCCACTGACGGCGATGCCGCGGGCCAGCATGATCCGGGCGATGCCGGACAGGCCGGCGCCGCCGATCCCGACGAAGTGGACGCGGCCGAGCCGGTCGGCCGGCAGGATCTCGTCGGGGACCGGGACCCTCATCGGACCGCTCCCGCGGCCTCGAGGACGATCCGGGCCAGCTTGTCGTCCGCGTCGCGCGGCACCAGGGCGGCCGCGGCCGCCCCCATCGCGGCGAGCCGGTCGGTGTCGCCGGCCAACGCGGGCACGGTGGCCGCGACCCATTCCGGCGTGACCGCCGCGTCGGCGACCAGGAGCCCGCCGCCGGCGTCGACCACCGGACGGGCGTTGTGCTCCTGCTCGCCGTTGCCGATCGGCAGCGGGACGTAGATGCCGGGCAGGCCGGTGGCGGCCGCCTCGGTGACGCTGTTGGCCCCGCCGCGGCAGACCACGAGGTCGGCGGCGGCGTAGGCGAGGTCCATCCGGTCGACGAACTCGAGCACGACGTAGGGGACGTCGGTGGGCTCGGGCTCGGCGCCGCCGTGCTTGCCCTGGACGTGGAGCACCTGGACGCCGGCACCGGCCAGCTCCCGGGCGGACGCCGACACGGCCCGGTTGAGCCGGGTGGCGCCCTGCGAGCCGCCGGTCACCAGCAGCGTCGGGCGGTCGGGGTCGAGCCCGAAGAACGCACGCGCCTCGGCCCGGCTCGCGGCCCGGTCGAGCTGCGAGATCATCCGGCGGATCGGCAGGCCGACGTACTCCGCCCTGGGCAGGGGGGTGTCGGGGAAGCTCACCGCGACGCGCTGGGCGACGCGGGCGCCGAGCTTGTTCGCGAGGCCGGGCACGGCGTTCTGCTCGTGCACGACCAACGGCACCTTGCGGCGTCGCGCCGCGAGGTACGCCGGCACGGAGACGTAGCCGCCGTAGCCCACGACGACGTCGGGGCGGACCCGGTCGATGACGGCGAGCGCCTCCTTGACCGCCCCGCGCAAGCGCGCGGGCACCTTGACCAGGTCGGCACCGGGTCGGCGCGGCATCGGCACCGGCGGGATCAGCTCGAGGGGGTAGCCGGCCTCGGGGACGACCCGGTTCTCCAGGCCGCGGGGGGTGCCGAGGCAGGTGATCTCCACGTCGGGGACCGCCCGGCGCAGGGCGTCGGCGGTGGCGAGCAGGGGCGAGGTGTGGCCGGCGGAACCGCCGCCGGCGAGAAGAACGCGCATCGGGAAGAACCTACCGGTGGTGGACCTAGAGACCGCGCCCGGTGACCCGGCCGGCGGAGAGCCCCGCGGAGCGGCTGCGCCGACGCTGGGCCAGCGCCCGAGCGGCGTCCGGCTCCCGGCGGGCGAACCCGATCAGCAGGCCGAGCGCGACCAGCGTGGGCATGAGCGAGGAGCCGCCGTACGACACCAGCGGCAGCGGGATGCCGATGACCGGAAGCAGGGCGAGGACCATGCCGACGTTGATGATCATCTGGCCGATCAGCCAGACCACGACGCCGAACGTCGCGTAGCGCACGAACGGGTCCTTGGTGTCCCGGGCGACGCGCAGGGCCGCGAAGGCGATGGTGAGGAACAGACCGATCACCAGCAGCGTGCCGACCAGGCCGAGCTCCTCGCCCAGCACCGCGAAGATGAAGTCGGTGTGGGCCTCGGGCAGGTCGCCCCACTTCTGCTGGCTGGCGCCGATGCCCTGGCCGAACCAGCCGCCGGTGGAGAGCGCGTAGAGGCCGTGGGCCGGCTGCCAGCCGGTGTCGTGGAAGTCCTTGAACGGGTCGGCGAAGTTCGTGATGCGCGCCAGCCGCTCCGGGCTCGTGGAGGCCAGGAAGATCACGGCCACGCTGACGACCGAGAGGAACAGCACGAAGAAGCGGGCCGGGGCACCGACCACCCAGAGCATCCCGAGCATGATCGCGAACAGGACCAGGGCGGTGCCGAGGTCGTGGCCGACCACCACCAGGCCGGTGGCGAGCAGCATGCCCGGGACCACCGGCATCAGCACCTGGTGCAGGTTGCCCAGCCGCCGGTCCTTGTGCGCGTAGACGTGGGCCGCCCACAGGATCAGCGCCAGCTTGGCGATCTCGGCGGGCTGGATGACGATCGGCCCGACCGCCAGCCAGTTCTTGTTGCCGTTGATCAGCACGCCGAACTTGGCGGTGAGCAGCAGCAGCACGACGGAGACGCCGTAGCCCACCCAGGCGAGCCGGCGGATCCCTCGCTGCGGCAGCCGACTGGCCACCCAGGCGGCGGGCAGGCCGATGGCGACCCACATCAGCTGGCGCTTGACCACCGCGTAGGAGTCGCCGCCGTTGTTCTCGTAGGAGTAGACGCTCGACGCGCTCAGCACCATGATCAGGCCGATCGTGAGCAGCAGCGCCGAGGCACCGAGCAGCAGGTAGTAGGACGTCAGCGGCCGGTCCAGGGCGTCCCGGAGAGCGGCGTACCAGCTCAAGGGGCCGGTGGCGTGGGCCTTGCCGCGGGACTGCTCGGGGTTCGCGGTCGTCATCCTGCGTTCCCCTCCCTGTCTCGGACCTACTGCTGCTGTCTCCTGCGCACCGCGGCGGCGAACGCGTCACCTCGCGCTGCGTAGCTGGTGAACATGTCCATGGAGGCGCATCCGGGGGCCAGCAGGACCGTGTCGCCGGGTCGGGCCAACTCGGCCGCGGCCTCCACGACGCGCTCCATGGGGCCATGTTCCCGACCAGTCTCGCCGTCGGCCACGACGATGACCGGCACATCGGGCGCGTGTCGCGAAAGCGCTGCGCCGATCACGTCACGGTCGCGTCCGAGGAGCACGACGCCACGCAACCGGCCACGCACGGCAAGGACGAGGTCGTCGAAGCGCGCCCCCTTCGCGAGCCCGCCCGCGACCCAGACCACCGGGTCGTAGGCCTGCAGCGAGGACTGGGCGGCGTGGGGATTGGTCGCCTTGGAGTCGTCGACCCAGGTGACCCCGTCGAGCTCGGCGACGGTCGCGATCCGGTGCCCGTCGGGCCGGAACGAGCGCAGCCCCTCACGGACCGCGGCCTGGGTGACCCCGTGGCTGCGGGCCAGCGCCGCCGCGGCGAGCGCGTTGGCCACGAAGTGGGGGGCCGGCACTGCCTGGCCGGGGAGGGTGAGGTCGGCAAGGGTGCACAGCTCGGCGGCGCTGGTGTCGCGCTGCTCGATGAAGGCCCGGTCGACGAGGATGTCGTCGACGACGCCGAGCATGCCCACGCCCGGCATGCCCAGGGTGAAACCGATCGCCCGGGCGCCCTCCTGGACGTCGGCCTCGCGGACCAGGCGCTCGGTCTCGGGGTCGGCGACGTTGTAGACGCAGGCGCGCTCGACCCGCTCGTAGACGCGGCCCTTGTCGGCGGCGTAGTCGGACATCGAGGAGTACCAGTCGAGGTGGTCCTCGGCGAGGTTCAGCACCGCCGCGGACTCCGCGCCCATCGACTCGGTGTAGTGCAGCTGGAAGCTGGACAGCTCGACCGCGAAGACGTCGTACGGCTCGGGGTCCATCACGGCCTCCACGATCGGCAGGCCGACGTTGCCCACCGCGATCGAGCGCAGGCCGGCGGCCTTGAGGATGGCGTCGAGCATCTGGACGGTGGTCGTCTTGCCGTTGGTGCCGGTCACGCACAGCCACGGCGTGGGGTGGTTCGGGTCGCGCAGCCGCCAGGCCAGCTCCACCTCGCCCCACACGGGGATGCCGCGCGCCTGCGCCTGCGCCAGCAGCGGCGCCGACGGCTTCCAGCCGGGCGAGGTGACGACCAGGTCCACGTCGTCGGGCAGGGTCGCGGTGGCGCCCGGCTCGAGGCGGACGGTGGCGCCGAGCACCTCGAGCAGCTCGGCCTTCTCGCGCTTGTCGCTGTCCGGGCCGCCGTCGGACTCGTCGAGCGCGGTGACCGTGGCCCCGAGGTGGTTGAGGTTGTCGGCCGCCGCGAAGCCGGAGACGCCGAAGCCGGCGACGACCGCGCGCACGCCCTCCCAGGAGTCGTGCCGGCCGAGGTGGTCGGGGTTCACGAGCCGGCCACCCACTCGGCGTAGAAGACGCCCAGCCCGGTGGCCACGCAGAGCCCGGTGATGATCCAGAACCGGATCACCACGGTGATCTGCTCCCAGCCGAGCATCTCGAAGTGGTGGTGGATCGGCGTCATCCGGAAGATCCGGCGCCCCTTGGTCAGCTTGAAGAAGGAGACCTGCATCATCACCGACACGGTCTCCATGACGAACAGGCCGCCGAGGATGATCAGGAGCAGCTCGGTCCGGGTCAGGATCGCCAGGCCGGCCAGCGCCGCGCCCAGGGAAAGCGAGCCGGTGTCGCCCATGAAGATCCGGGCGGGCGAGGCGTTCCACCACAGGAAGCCGAAGCAGGCACCCGTGATCGCGGACGCGATCACCGCGAGGTCCAGCGGGTCGCGCACCTCGTAGCAGGTGCCGCTCGGGGAGATCGCACACGACTGGTTGTTCTGCCAGATGTTCACCAGCGTGTAGGCGCCGAAGACCATCACCGAGGCGCCGGTGGCGAGTCCGTCGAGGCCGTCGGTGAGGTTCACGGCGTTGCTGGTGCCGGTGATGATCAGCCAGAAGAGCAGGATCAGCACCACCGCGGGCACCGTGAACTTGTCGAAGTCGCGGATGAAGGAGATGTGGTCCGACGCGGGTGTCTTGCCACGCCCGTCCTCGAGCGCCGGCGAGAGCGCGAGGATGCCGAACACCACCCCGATGACCGTCTGGCCGATCATCTTCGCCTTGCTGCGCAGGCCGAGGCTGCGCTGCTTGGAGATCTTGATGAAGTCGTCGAGGAAGCCGACCAGGCCCATGCCGACGAAGAGGAAGAGCAGCAGCAGCGCCGAGGCCGAGGGCATGCTCTGGGTGATCAGCTTCGCCGCGAAGTAGGCGATGACCGTGGCGAGGATGATCACCACGCCACCCATGGTGGGGGTGCCGCGCTTGGTGTGGTGGGTCGTGGGCCCGTCGTCGCGGATCTCCTGGCCGTAGCCCCAGTTGGTGAAGAGGTGGATGGCGGTGCGCGTGCCGAGGAGGGAGATGAGGAGCGCGAGGCCGCCGCCCAGCAGGATGGCTCTCATGGCTTCGGCACCTCGGTGTTCACCTCTGGGGTCACGGGCGGGTTTCCCTCTTCCTCGAGCAGTCCGTCGGCGATGGCTTCGAGCGCGGCACCACGCGATGCCTTGACCAGGACCACGTCGTGCGCCGAGACATTCTCCCGCAGGAGCGACAGTGCCTCGTCACGCCCCGCCGTGAGCCTCGCCTCACCGGTCCAGCCGGTTGTCGCGCGTGCTCCCACCGCGATGCCGCGGGCGGGCTCCCCCACGGCGACCAGCAGGTCCACGCCCGCCTCGGCCGCGGCCCGGCCGACGGCGAAGTGGTCGTCGGCCGCACGGTCCCCCAGCTCCTTCATCTCGCCGAGGACCGCGACGGTGCGTCGTCCGCGCCGGCCACCGATCGCGACCAGCGCGTCGATGGCGGCCACCATCGAGGCCGGGTTGGCGTTGTAGGCGTCGTTGACGACGATCAGGCCGTCGCGACGCTCCTGGACCTCCATGCGCCACCGCGACGCCAACTGCGCCGCCGAGAGGCCCGCGGCGACCTGCGCCAGGGACAGCCCGACCGCGAGGGCCAGCGCGGCGGCGGCCGCGGAGTTCTCGACCTGGTGCAGCCCCGACTGGGTCAGCCGCACCGGCTGCCACTCCCCCTCGTGGCCGAGCTCGAACGACGGACGGCCGAGGTCGTCGAGCTCGACGCCGCGCCAGCTGACGTCGCCGGCCCGGCCGAACGTGAGCACGCGCGCCGGCGTACGGCTCGTCATCGCCGCGGTGAGCTCGTCGTCGGCGTTCAGGACCGCCGTGCCCCCGGGCGGGAGCGCCTCGACGATCTCGCCCTTGGCGACCGCGATCGCCTCGCGGCTCCCGAACTCACCCACGTGGGCGGTCCCGACGTTGAGCACGGCCGCGGCCCTCGGGGGCGCGATGCCGCACAGGTAGGCGATGTGGCCGATCCCCCGGGCACCCATCTCGACCACGAGGTACGCCGTGTCCCGGTCGGCGCGCAGCACGGTCAGCGGCACCCCGATCTCGTTGTTGTTGTTGCCGCGCGTCGCCACGGTCGGGCCGGCGGTGGCGAGCACCTGGGTCAGGTAGTCCTTGGTCCCGGTCTTGCCCTGGGAGCCGGTCAGCGCCAGCACGGGGACGTCCAGCGCGTCGACCAGGTGGCGCGCCAGCCGACCCAGCGCGTCCACGGGGTCCTCCACGAGCACCGAGGGGACGCCCGTCGGCCGGCTGGCGAGCACCGCCGCGGCGCCGCCCTCCACCGCGCGGGCGGCGAAGTCGTGGCCGTCGACGCGCTCCCCGGGCACCGCGACGAACAGGCCGTCCGGCACGACCTCCCGGCTGTCGACGAAGGCGGCGCCGGTGACCATCGTCTCCGGTTCGCCGTCGACGCGACCACCGACAGCTGCGGCGACCTGGGCCAGGGTCATCGGGATCATCGTGCTGCCATCTCCTCGCGGATGCAGGTCTCGGCGACCTCGCGGTCGTCGAAGGGGTGGACCGCGCCGGCCACCTCCTGACCGGTCTCGTGGCCCTTGCCGGCGACGAGCACGATGTCGCCGGCCCGGGCGCGTCGGACTGCCTCGCGGACCGCCGCCCGGCGGTCGCCGATCTCGAGCACCTCGGCGCTGCCGGTGCGGGCGCCGGCCAGGACGGCGGCGCGGATCGCCGCGGGGTCCTCGCTGCGCGGGTTGTCGTCGGTCACGACGAGGACGTCGGCCAGCCGGGCCGCGATCTCGCCCATGATCGGCCGCTTGCCGGGATCCCGGTCGCCGCCGGCGCCGAGCACCACCAGGACCTTGCCGTCGGTGAGCGGCCGCAGCGTGCGCAGCGCCGCCTCGACCGCGTCGGGCTTGTGGGCGTAGTCGACCACCACCGCGAAGTCCTGGCCGGCGTCGACGCGCTCGAACCGCCCGGGCACCCCGCCGCCGCGCGCGATCCCGGCCGCCACCCGGGCGGTGTCGAAGCCGGCCTCGGCGCAGGCAGCGACCGCGGCGAGCGCGTTGGCCACGTTGAAGTCCCCGGGCAGCGGCACGACGGCGTCCACGGCGAGGCCGTCGGGGCCGAGGACGGTGAAGTGGGACCCGGTCGCCTCCAGCACGACGTCGACCGCCTGCCAGTCCGCCTCCCGGCCCGTGGGCGAGAACGTGCGGATCGGCACGCCGGCCTCCTCGACCAACCGCCGGCCGTGCTCGTCGTCGACGTTGACCAGCCCGAGCCGGGACCGCTCCGGGGTGAACAGCGAGGCCTTGGCCGCGAAGTAGTCCTCCACGTCCTTGTGGAAGTCGAGGTGGTCACGCCCGAGGTTGGTGAAGACGGCCACGTCGAAGACCACCCCGTCCACGCGGCCCATCACCAGCGCGTGGCTGGAGACCTCCATGGCGCACGCCGCGACGTGCTGCTCGCGCATCATCGCGAAGAGGCCGTGCAGGTCGGGCGCCTCGGGGGTCGTGAGCGCGGTCTTCAGGTCGACGCCGGCCACGCGGGTGCCGACGGTGCCGACCACGGCGGCCGGGACGCCCGCCTGCTGCAGGCCTCCCTCGGCCAGCCGGGTGGTCGTGGTCTTGCCCTGGGTGCCGGTGACCCCGATCATCCGCAGGCCGGTGGCCGGGTCGCCGTAGACGCGGGCGGCGAGCCGACCCAGCAGCGCCCGGGGATGCTCCACGACCAGGAGGGGCACGCCGCAGCGCGCGGCCGACCGGCCGGCTCCGTCGGGGTCGGTCAGGACGGCCACCGCGCCGGCCTCGACCGCGGCACCCGCGAAGTCGATGCCGTGGGCGCGGGCGCCCGGGAGGGCGGCGTACACGTCACCCGGCAGGATGCGCTGCGAGCTCAGCGACAGGCCGGTCACCACGACGTCACCGAGGTCGCCGCCGGTGACGACAGCGGTGCCGTCCGGCTGGTCACCCAACCAGCCGGCCAGGTCCACCAGAGGGGTCCGGACGGGATGTCGCGGGCGGGCCGACGCCACCAGGTCCTTGCTCAGCACGACGCGAGGCTATCGCCCGTCGAGGGGTGCTCCGCGAGCCCCCGGAGGGCGCCCGTGAGCCTCACCACTCGACGGGGAGCCGGGAGGGCTTGGCGCCGGTCGGCGGGACGGCGTAGCGGCGCAGGGCGTAGCTCATGATCTTGGCGAACGCCGGACCGGCGACCGAGCCACCGCCGCCCCCGTTGCCGGGGTTCTGGACGACCACGTAGACGGTGAACCGGGGGTCGTCGGAGGGCGCGAAGCCCGCGAAGGAGACCGTGAAGGTGCCGTCGTAGCAGCCGCAGGCGGTGCCGACACGCTGCGCGGTGCCGGTCTTGCCGGCCACCCGGTAGCCGGGGATCGCGGCCGCGGGCGCGACGCCAACGTCGGGGTCGACGACGCGCTCCATCATGTGCGCCATGTCGCGGGCGGCGCTCGCGCTGACGACGCGACGGGTGGTCGTGTGGTCGGTCCCCACGACGGTGCCGTCGTCGGTCGTCGCGGAGCCCCGGATCAGGCTCGGCGAGACCCGCACGCCGCCGTTGGCGATGGTGTTGACGGCCGCGGCCATCTGCACCGCGTTGACCGAGAGGGACTGGCCGAAGGCGATGCGGTCCTGGACCTGGTGGGTCCACTGGCTGTCCGCCGGCAGGATGCCCGGCGTCTCGCCGCGCACGCCGATGTCCGTGCGCTGGCCGAGGCCGAACTTCGTCAGGTAGGACCGCAGCTCGCCCGTGTCGAACTTGTCGGCGGCCAGGACGGTGCCGATGTTCGAGGACTTGGCGATCACGCCGGCCAGGGTGAGACGGATCAGGCCGTGCGGGAACCAGTCGTGGATCGGCCGGTCCTCGCGGTCCAGCTCCCCCGGCACCTTGAGCTTCGTGCGGGGCGTGACCTTGCCGGCGTCCATGAGGGCGCTCAGCGTGAGCACCTTCTCCACGGAGCCGGGCTCGTAGACGTCGCTCATCGACCGCGCGCCGCGGTCGGCGTCGGGCGAGGAGAGCGGGTGGTTGGCGTCGAACGTCGGGTCGTCGGCCTCGGCGAGGATCTCGCCGGTGCGGGTGTCCATCACCACCGCGAAGCCGGACTCGGCGCGGGCGTTGCGGACCGTCTGGGCCAGGACGCGCTGGGTGTACCACTGCAGGTCGAGGTCGATCGTGGTCTGCAGGTCCTGACCGTCGACGGCACGCTCGATGGTGCTCTCGCCCAGCGGGATCCGGTTGCCGCCGCCGACCTCGTAGCGGGCCGAGCCGTCCTGGCCGGCGAGCTGGGTGTCGAAGGTGCGCTCGAGGCCGCCGAGGGCCTCGTCGGTGCCCATGAAGCCGACCAGGTTCGCGCCGACGTCCCCGGCCGGGTAGTCGCGGATCGGGTCGGGCCGGGTCGCGAGCCCCTTGAAACCCGCGTCCGCGGCGGCGCTGACCGCGTCGCTCGCCACCGTGGCGGGCACCCGGCGCGCGATGTACTCGAAGCGGCTGCCCGGCTCCCGCAGCTTCTTCAGCGTCGTGAAGTAGTCGATGTTCAGACGGGTTGCTAGGAACTTCGCCAGCTCCGGCGCCTGGTCGCTGGTCATGTACGGGTCGGCCACGACCATCAGGCCGTCGACCGAGTCGGCCAGCGGCTTGCCGTTGCGGTCCAGGATGTCGCCACGCTCGGCCTGCAGCGCGACCTCGACCATGCCCTCGGCGGCCGCCATCGCGGCGTACGAGTTCGGGTCGATGCCCTGCAGCTGGACGAGCCGGCCGGCGAAGACCGACAGGATGATCGCGATCACCAGGAAGCCGACGCGCAGCCGGATGCGGGCCGAGCCGCGCAGGCTGCCCTGGGGCCGCCGCTGACCGGTGCGGCCGGGCTGCGCCGATCCTCGGGCCGATCCTCGGGCCGGTCCCTGGGGGCGGGTGGGTCGCACGTGGGTCTCCGGTCTCAGCGCTGGGAGCTGTGGCTCACGTTGTTCTTGTGGTCCCTGTTGCTCGAGTTGTTGCTGTGGTTCTTTCTACCGTCCCCGCCATCCCGCGAGCCCGAGGACGCGCCGTCGTCGGCGGGCGGGGCGTCGACATAGGTGGGCGCCGGGTCCAGGACCGCGGGCAGCTGCGGAGCCGGCGGGACGACCTGCACGTTCTGGGCCGGGTCGGGCGGCGTCGCCACGCCAAGGACCTTGCCGTCCGAGAGCCGCAGGAACGCCGGGCTGCCGGCGGTGACCATGCCCATCTTCCGGGCCTGCTCCGCCACGTGCTGGGGGTCGCGCAGGACGTCGAGCTCCATGCGCAGGGTCTGCTCGCGGGCCGAGAGCGAGCTGGCCTGGCCCTCGAGCGAGGTCGCCGCGAAGGACGCCTGCTGCATGGAGGTGTTGAAGAGGAGCAGCCCGACGACGCCACCGAGGAGGAGCAGCGACACCAGGGTCACGAACGGCACGCGCGCGGCCCGGACCCGCCGGCGCGGGACGACGGTGAGCCGGGCCCGCTCGACGGCCGCCTCCGCGATGCGCGGCATGCGGGAGCGGAACTGGACGGCAGGGCTGCTCATGACGCGTCTCCTCGGGTGGTGGCAAGTCGTTCGATGGCGCGCAGGCGGACCGACGCCGCGCGCGGGTTCTCGGCGATCTCCTCGGCGGAGGCCTTCTCGGAGCCCCGCGTCACCAGGCGGTACGTCGGCTCGTGGCCGGCCGGCACGAAGGGCATGTCGACGGGGACGTCGCTGCGGGTGGCCTCGGCGAACGCCTGCTTGACCAGCCGGTCCTCCAGCGAGTGGTAGGACTCGACCACCACGCGGCCACCGGTGCCGATCGCCTCGATGGCCGCCGGCATCGCCCGGCGCAGCACCGCGAGCTCGTCGTTGACCTCCATCCGCAGCGCCTGGAAGGTGCGCTTGGCGGGGTGGCCGCCGGTGCGACGCGCCGGCGCCGGGATCTCGGCGTACAGGAGCTCGACGAGGCGCGCCGAGGTGGTGAAGGGCTCGACCTCGCGCTCGCGGACGATCGCAGCGGCGATCTTGCGCGCGAACTTCTCCTCGCCGTACTCGCGCAGGACGCGGGTCAGGTCGGCCGCGGAGTAGGTGTTGAGGACGTCGGCGGCGGTCTGACCGGTGGTCTTGTCCATGCGCATGTCGAGCGGCGCGTCCTCGGCGTAGGCGAAGCCGCGCTCGCGGACGTCGAGCTGCATGGAGGAGACCCCGAGGTCGAAGAGCACGGCGTCGACGTGGGCGAGCCCGAGCTCGGCGAGGACGTCGGGGATCTCGTCGTAGACCGCGTGGACGCCGGTGAACCGGTCACCGAACGGCTCGAGCCGGCTCCCCGCCAGCTCCAGGGCGGCGGGGTCGCGGTCGACGCCGATGACGCGGGCGCCGGGGATCCGGGTCAGGACCGCCTCGGAGTGACCGCCGAGGCCGAGGGTCGCGTCGACGAGGGTCGCGCCGTCGCGCTCGAGCGCGGGCGCCAGAAGAGCGACGACCCGGTCGAGGAGGACCGGGACGTGGCGGGGGCTGCTCATGGTCGCGGCGCCTACCGACCCAGGTTCGTCAGGAGCAGGAGCGCGGTGGCCAGCCCGACGGAGGTGGCGGCCGAGAACGCCATCAGCGTGGCGGCCTCGCGGGCCTGGTGGCGCACCCGGCGAACCGGTGCGACTGGTGTGATGCTCATGGACTCGACCCCCCTCCAAAGGTGCTGTGAGTACTGCTGGATCCGCAGGACCAGGTCCCTGCCCGCTCCCCTGGTGGGAAGTCGTCCTCTGGAACCGGGGAAGGTGCCCCAGATGACGATGGTGTGAGGGAGCGGGCCCGAGACCTCGCCCTGCGGATCGCTGTGGAGTTGTGCTGCTGCGGTGGTGCGGGTGGGGTCAGACCCCGGGGAAGACTTCCTCGCTGAGCTCGGAGAACTTCTCCTCCTGCTCCGCGGAGTACTGCTGCCAGCGGGTCGGGTCCCAGATCTCGACCCGGTTCATCACCCCGATGACCACCACGTCGCGGTCGAGCGAGGCGTACTCGCGCAGCATCGGCGTGATCGTGATGCGGCCCTGCTTGTCGGGGGTCTCCTCCGAGGCGCCGGCGAACAGGAAGCGGGTGTAGTCCCGCGCCCCCTTCACCGTGACCGGAGCCTCCTGCGCCCGACGGGTGAGCTCGACGAAGTCGGCCATCGGCCACACCGTCAGACAGCGCTCCTGCCCTCGAGTCACCACGAGCCCCTCCGCGAGCTGGTCCCTGAACTTGGCCGGGAGGAACAGCCGCCCCTTGTCATCGAGCTTCGGGGTGTAGGTGCCCATGAAGAACATCGAGCACCTCCCCTCCACCCTGTGACTGGGCGGTTCCTCCACTGCGCACCACTTTACTCCACTTCCCTCCACCGTCAACCATATCGAGCGTGTTGCCACGCCCGATTCGGATGATTTCGGCAGGTCCGCTCCCCCGCTCAGCCCGGCGGTGCAGGACGCTGGACGTACGCCGTTTGCGCAGGTCAACGCCTTGTCGGTGCACCTGGCACCCGCGAGTGGAGCGCCGGTGGGGAGAGACAGGCACCCGTGGTGGGGGGAAGTGGAGCGAAAGGTGGAGGAACGGGGAGCGCCAGGTCGTGCGCGGCTCGTGCACCGGGCTCCCGGCAGAGGACACTTGAACCAAATCCGCAACCAAACCGTGACCACCGACGTCGGACGTGGTGTCGACCCGGCCGCGTATCTTTCCGGGACGCCCTACGGTTGGGTGTGGGGACGCAGGCGCCGCGGGGGCGTGGCGCGCACGATTGGGAAGGACCGGAAGTGGGAGCTCCGAGCACGGGAGGTGCCGACCTCGAGACTCTCGCCCGGGTCGTCGGCCGGGTGCGGCACAACATCGAGCGCGTCATCGAGGGCAAGCCGGACGTCGTGACGTCCGCGCTCGTCGTGCTGCTCGCCGAGGGCCACCTGCTCATCGAGGACGTGCCCGGCGTCGGCAAGACGATGCTGAGCAAGGCGCTGGCCCGCAGCATCGACTGCTCGGTGCGGCGCATCCAGTTCACGCCCGACCTGCTGCCGTCCGACGTCACCGGGGTCTCGGTGTTCAACCAGAACACCCGCGAGTTCGAGTTCCGCCCCGGCGGCGTGTTCGCGAACATCGTGGTCGGCGACGAGATCAACCGGGCCTCGCCGAAGACGCAGTCGGCGCTGCTCGAGTGCATGGAGGAGCGCCAGGTCACCGTCGACAACACGACGTACCAGCTCGACTCCCCCTTCATGGTGATCGCGACGCAGAACCCGATCGAGATGGAGGGCACCTACGCGCTGCCCGAGGCGCAGCGCGACCGCTTCATGGCGCGGGTGTCGGTCGGCTACCCCGTCGAGGCGGCCGAGCTCGCCATGCTCGACTCCCACACCGGCAGCAACCCGCTGGAGGACCTCGAGTCGGTCACCGACGCCGGCGAGGTGCAGAAGCTGATCGGGATCGTCAACCAGGTCTACGTCTCCCACGCCGTGCAGCGCTACACGGTGGCGCTGACCGCGGCCACCCGGCGCTCGGAGGAGCTGACCCTCGGCGCCTCCCCCCGCGCCACGCTGCACCTGGTGCGGGCGGCCAAGGCCATGGCGGCGATCCACGGGCGCGACTACGTCCTGCCCGACGACGTGCACACGCTGGCCCGGCCGGTCCTGGCGCACCGCCTGCTGCCCAGCGTCGAGGCGGCGATGAGCGGTCGCTCGACGACCGCCATCCTCGAAGGCGTGGTCGCCGGCGTGCCCGTTCCCGAGGGGAACCGTGCGTGAGGCGCTCGCCGGCCTGACCGTCCGCGGACGGGCGTTCCTCGCTGCCGGCGTCACGGCGATCGTCTGCGCCGTGCTGCTCGGGCAGTCCGCGCTGACGCGGGTCGGGGTGCTGGTCCTCGCGCTGCCGCTGGTGACCGCCTTCCTGATCGCCCGGAGCCGGTACAAGCTCGCCCTGGTGCGCACCGTGACACCGCAGCTGGTGGCCGCCGGCCAGCCGGCCCGGGTCAGCCTGACCCTGACCAACGAGGGGCGCACGCCCAGCGGGGTGCTCCTGCTGGAGGACCACGTCCCCTACGTGCTCGGCACCCGACCCCGCTTCGTCCTGCACGGCATCGGCCAGGGCTGGCACCGCCAGGTCGGCTACCAGGTCCGGTCCGACGTGCGCGGCCGCTTCGACATCGGTCCCATGACGGTCCGGGTCAGCGACCCCTTCGGCCTCGTCGAGCTCGGCCGCTCCTTCCGCACGACCGTCCCGCTCACCGTCACCCCCCGCACCGTGCCGCTGCCCGGCATCCCGCTCGGTGGCGCCTGGACGGGGTCCGGCGACAACCGGCCCCGCGCCTTCGCCACGGGCAGCGCCGAGGATGTGACCGTCCGCGAGTACCGCCGTGGCGACGACCTGCGCCGGGTGCACTGGCGCAGCTCGGCACGCGTCGGCGAGCTGATGGTCCGGCGCGAGGAGCAGCCCTGGCAGTCCCGCGCCACGCTGTTCCTCGACAACCGGCTGCGCGCCCACCGCGGCCAGGGCATCGCCTCGTCCCTGGAGGCCGCGGTGTCCGCAGCGGCGTCGGTGGCCGTCCACCTGAGCCAGCGCGGCTTCACGGTCCGGCTGGTCACCGCCACCGGCGAGGAGCCGAGCAGCGCCTGGCACTTCCGCGACTCCGACCTGAACACCGGCCCGCTGCTCGAGGCGCTGGCCGTGGTGCAGGCCGTGCACCAGCCGCAGCTCGACACCAGCTGGCTCTCCGAGGGCGGGCACGGCGGGCTGACCGTGGCGGTCTTCGGCCAGGTCGAGGCCGTCGACGTACCCATCCTCCGCCGGATGCAGCTGCACGCCGGCTCGGCGCTCGCCATCGCGCTCGACGTGGACGCGTGGGTCTCCCCCGCCGCCGAGGGCGGCGCCTCCCCGCTCCTGGCCCAGCAGGGCTGGCGGGTCGCGACGCTGCGCCCCCGCGACCGGCTCGACCAGGTGTGGCAGGAGCTGGGGCGCAGCAGCGCCCAGCTGTCCCGGGTCGGTGGCCCGGCCGCACCCGCCCAGGGGCTGCGATGAGCCCGCGCCGCGGTGGCCTCGCCACCGACGTCCTCCTCGCCGCCACCGCGGCCGCCACCACCTGGGTGGCGATGTGGTCGTGGGCCAGCTTCACGACGGTCCCCGGCCGGTTCCTCGGCCCGCTGTTCCTGCTCGGGGTCGTGGTCGCGGGCACCGGCGTGCTCGCCCGGTGGCTGCGTGCCCCCGGCCCTGCCGTCGTGGGCCTGCAGGTCGTCGTCTCCGGGCTGGTCTGCAGCATGGTCATCAGCGGCTCCCCGCTCCCGGTCGGAGCCGCCTGGTCCAGGATGACCCAGGCGTTCGCCGACGCCGTCGACACCGCCAACCAGTACGCCGCGCCGGTCCCCTCGGACGCCCCCGGCGTGCACCCGCTCCTGATCCCCGGTGGGCTGCTGTGCCTGCTGCTCGTGGACGTGCTGGTCTGCACGCTGCGCCGGGTCCCGCTCGCGGGACTCCCGCTCCTGATGTTCTACAGCGTGCCGGTCAGCCTCGTCGGCGGCGGCGTCTCGTGGTGGGTCTTCGTGCCGACGGCGATCGGCTTCATGACCCTGCTCTTCCTGCAGGAGAGCGAGCAGGTCGCGCGCTGGGGCCGCCCGCTCGTGGAGAACCCGGACACCGCGGGATCCTCGACCTTCGGGCCGCAGGGCGCCGTCCGTGCCAGCGCCGGGACGATCGGGTCCGTCGCCACCGCACTCGCGCTCGTGGTGCCGCTGCTCATCCCGACCCTCGACCTGCACGTCTTCGACGGTGGACGCGGCCCGGGCGGCGGGTCCGACATCTCGATCCGCAACCCCATGATCGACCTGCGCCGTGACCTCAGCCGGCCCGAGGACATCCCCCTGGTCCGCGTGACCACGGACGACCCCGCCCCCGACTACCTGCGGATCTCGGTCCTCAACCGCTTCTCCGACAACGAGTGGAGCTCCGGCGATCGCGACGTCCCGTCGAGCAACACGGCCGACGGGCAGATGCCCTCCCTGGTGGGTGTCGCTGGGACCGTGCCGCGGCGCGAGTACGGCTACGACGTGACGGTGAACCGCGAGTTCGCCTCGTCGTGGCTGCCCACCCAGGCCCCGATCAGCCGGATCGTGGCCTCCGGGGACTGGCGCTACGACACCTCGACGATGGACTTCATCTCCGGCGACAAGGAGGTGACCACGGCGGGCATGCAGTACTCCATGACCGGCGTCGACCTCGAGCTGGACGCCGCGGACATGGCCCGCGCCGGGTCGTCGTACGGCCTGGTGAGCAAGGACTACCTCGAGACGCCCAAGGACCTGCCACCCATGGTCCGCACCCTCGCCAATGAGGTGACCCGCGACGCCCCGAGCCGCTACGAGAAGGCGGTCGCGCTGCAGAACTGGTTCAGCAGCACCGGGAAGTTCACCTACGACCTGCACGCCCAGCCGGGCAACGGGGTCGACGACCTCGTGGCCTTCCTCAGCACCGGTGACGGCGGCCGCACCGGCTACTGCGAGCAGTTCGCCGCCGCCATGGCGGTGATGGCCCGCACGCTCGGCATCCCGGCGCGGGTCGCGGTGGGCTTCCTGGAGCCGGACGAGGTGGGTCCCGGGGTGTGGGAGTACAGCTCGCACGACCTGCACGCCTGGCCCGAGCTGTTCATCCCGGGCTCCGGCTGGGTGCTCTTCGAGCCCACGCCCGCCGGAGCCGGCACCACCGTGCCCTCGTACACGACCCAGGACGTCCCGGTCAACGACCCCACCCTCAGCCCGTCCGCGTCCCGGCCGACCGAGAGCCTGCCGAGCCGCGGCCCGAGCGAGAGCCTCTCCCCCAGCGAGTCCGACGCCGCGGGGTCCGCCTCCGGCGGCGACTCCGGCTTCCCGTGGCTGCCGGTGGGCGGCGGGCTCGCCGGCCTGGTGGTCGTGGCCGGTCTGGCCCTGCTTCCGCGGACGGTGCGCCGCAGCCGCCGCGAGCGCCGCCTCAGCGGGGGCATCGAGGAGGTGTGGGCCGAGCTGCGCGCGAGCGCCGTCGACCTCGGCGTGCCCTGGCCGGAGGCCCGCTCACCCCGGGAGACGCGCCAGCGCCTGGTCGGCCACTTCGGCACCCCGGTGGACCGGGAGACCGTCGAACGCCCCCGTCACGGGGCCGACGTGGCACCCGAGGCCGTGGCCGCGCTGGACCGGCTGGTCGGGGTGCTGGAGCTGTCCCGCTACTCGCGGACGCCGTCGTCCGGCGACGCCCTGCGAGCCGACGCCGAGGCCTGCCTGGCGGCCCTGCACGGAGGTGCCACCCGGGGCGCCCGGCGACGTGCCGAGTGGTGGCCGCGGACGGTCGTCTCCGGGCGCCGGCGCGAGCACGCCGTGCGGGCCCAGGCGCCCGTGCAGGCGCGGTACGGCGGCGTCGTCGACCACGTCGGCTGACCCGTCGACCTGTCGCAGCTTCACCGCACAGCACGTCGACCTGTCGCAGCTTCACCGCACAACGCATCGACCCGTCGCAGCTTCACCGCACAACGCATCGACCCGTCGTGAATTCACGACGGGTCGAGAGCTGACAGCGTCGACGAGCGACGGGTCGGCGGGTCAGAAGCCGCCGTTCTCCTCGCGGCGGCGACGCCAGCGGTCCTCCATGCGCTGCATGAAGGTGCCCGAGGAATGGTGCCGGCGCGACCTCTTGGTCTTGCCGGTGCGTCCACCGTCGATCACGGTGAAGCCGTGGGCGGGCCGACCGGCGGAGCGGGACTCGCTGGCGTGGCCCTGCTGGCCGCGCACCGCGGTCACGGCGACGGTGGCCGAGCCGAGCATGATGATGAAGCCGACGATGCCGAGCGCCCAGAACCTGGAGTCGTTGCCGGAGAGGATCGCGCCAGTCATCAGGACCGCCACGCCGAGGGCGAAGCAGACGCCGGCGACGATCGCCCGACGACGGGCCGAGCGACGCAACGAGGTGCCTCGCAGGGTCGAGGCGAGCTTGGGGTCCTCCTCGACGAGGGCGCGCTCCATCTGCTCGAGCAGTCGGAGCTCCTCTTCGGAGAGTGGCACCGGGTCCTCCACGGGTCTAACTCAAGCCATTCGACGGATGCGGCCTAGGCCTGGCTCAAGTCTAGGCAGCGGCTGGTGATCCCGGTAGCCGGGTTCACGAAATTAGTACCCAACTCGTGCCAACTCTCCTCTCCGCGTCCGGAATGTGTCAGGAGAGCAGGCTCGCCGGGCGCACCGCGGCCGACCCGAACCGGGTGGTCGCGCGGTCGACCGCACGGTCGGCGTCCGACCAGCCGTGCTCGCGCTCCCCCAGCACCAGCTGCCGGTGGACCGTCTCGCGGGCGACCAGCCCCTCGACCCGCACCCCCACCAGCCGGAGCCGGGCCCGCTGCAGCCCGAGGGCGTCGTACAGGCGGGCCGTGGTCCGGTAGACGTCCTGGGTCACGTCGGTGGCCTCGGGCAGGGTGCGGGAGCGGGTGATCGTGGTGAAGTCGGCGAACCGGACCTTGAGGGTGACGGTGCGTCCCGCGACCCCCGCGACCCGCATCCGACCGGTGACCTTGGTCGAGAGCCGCAGCAGCTCGCGCAGCACCACCTCGCGGTCGTCGGTGTCGCGGCCGAAGGTCTCGTCGGCGCCCATCGAGCGCTCGGGCTCGTCGGGGCCCCGGCGTGGGGTGACCACCCGGTGGTCGATCCCCCAGGCCAGGTCGTGCAGGTGGCTGCCGAGCCCGTCGCCCACCGCGCGCTGCAGGGTCCGCAGCGGGGTGTGTGCCACGTCGCCGACCGTGACCAGTCCGAGCCGGTGGAGCATCGCCTGGGTCTTCTCCCCCACGCCCCACAGCTCACCGACGTCGAGCGGGTGCAGGAAGGACGTGATCTCCTCGGGCGGCACCACGACGACCCCGTCGGGCTTGGCCCGGCGGCTGGCGAGCTTGGCGACCGCCACCGCGGCGGCCACCCCGACCGAGCAGGTGATGCCCTGCTCGTCGTGGATCGTCGCGCGCAGCTGCTCGGCGATCTCCAGGGGCGACCCGAGGCGGCGGGTCGACCCCCGCACGTCCAGGAACGCCTCGTCGAGGGAGAGCATCTCCACCAGCGGGGTGACCCGCCGGAAGCTCTCGGCCACCGAGGCCGACACCTGCCCGAACAGCTCGAAGTCGGGTGGCAGCACGACGGCCCGGGGACAGACCCGGCGGGCCCGGGTCATCGGCATCGCCGAGCGCACGCCGTACTGCCGTGCGGCGTAGCTGGCCGAGAGGACCACCCCCCGGCTCCCACCGCCCACGATGACGGGGACGTCCCAGAGGTCCGGCCGGTCGCGGGTCGCCACCGACGCGTAGAAGGCGTCCATGTCGACGTGGAGGATCGGCGTGGCCGGAGCGTCAGCGGAGGTCACGCCGATCCTCCCGTCGACATGGACAGGAGGGCGCGACCCCAGCCCGGGTCAGCGGGCGAGCACGTGCAGCTGCGTGGCGAGCGGGAGGTACTCGGGGCGCTCGGAGGTGGCGTGCTCGAGCTCGACCAGCGCGGCGGTGGCACCGGGCTCGAGGTCCAGCAGCGACCCGGGGACGAGGTCGGCGAAGACCCGGACGCCGTGCACCGAGACGACCTCGAAGCCGGCGCCGGCCAGCAGCCCGGTCGCCTCGTCCGCGGTGAACCGACGCCCGGAGCGACCCGTGGCGGCCGGGTCGTCGAGCAGGGCCAGGGCCTGACCGAAGTGCCCGGCCATCGCCCGGGCGACGACGGCGGCGTGCCGTTGGGCGACCAGGAGGCTGAGGGTGCCGCCGGGGCGCAGCACCTCGCGGATCGTGGCCAGCGCGGCGGCGGGGTCGTCCACGACCTCGAGCACGCCGTGGCAGAGGACCACGTCGGCGCTGTCGGGGCCGGCGAGGTCGAGCAGGGTCGACAGGTCGCCCTGCTGCCCGGTGACCTCCACCCCGCGCTCCCGGGCGCGCCGGTCCAGCGAGGCCAGGGCGTCGGGGCTGGGGTCGACCACCGTGGCCCGGTGGCCGAGCTCCGCGACCCGGACCGCGAACCCGCCGGTGCCGCCACCGATGTCGAGGACGTCGCGGGGGTCGTCCCCGAGCACGGGGAGCAGGCCCTCCCACACCACGGCGGTCCGGGCAGCGCCCCGGCGTTCGCTGGGTCGATCACTCGCTGGCATGCCTCACACCCTAGGGGAGTCATCCGGCGCTCCCGGGGCTGCGGTGCCACAGCTTGCGCGCGACGTCTTTGGTGGAGTCTCCGGCCGGCTTGATGTCGGCGTACGGCGAGAGCCTGAAGCCGCTGGAGTGCACCAGCACCCGGCGCCGCCCCATCCCGCCGGCGGCGCTGTGGTGGTGCTCGGGCTCCTCTCCCTCCCCCGTCGCCGGGAACGACTGCGGGCGGGCCATGACCGGCCGGCTGGCGCGGCTCTCCGCGGCGCCGGCGACGGCCGCCTCCCCCACCCCGGCGAAGCCGTCCGGCACGACCGCCATCGCCTCGTGGACGGCGTCCATGCCCCCGGCCCGCCACAGCGCGAACAGCGCCGGCAGCTCCCAGCACCCGGTGGCCCGCAGGGAGACGCCCCGCCGGCCGGTACGTCGCAGCTCACCGCGGACCACCAGCAGCCAGGAGTGGAAGACGGTCGCGGCGTAGGGGCCCTGGGCGTCCTCGAAGAAGGTCGCGTCGACCGGGCCGGTGGCGTCGTCGAGGGTCAGGAAGATGACCCGGCGCCCGGACCGGATCGGCGGGGTCTGGGTCGCGACCTTGACCCCCGCGACCAGCAGCTCGGCCCGGCTCCGCCGGGACAGCAGGTCGCGGCTGCGGGTCACCCCGAGCTCGTCGAGGAAGCCGGCGTAGGTGTCGACGACGTGCCGGCTGGCGTCGAGCCCGAGGATCTCGAGCTCGGCGCGCATCTTCTCCTCGGCGTCCATCTCCGGCAGACCGCTCACCATCTCGCCGCCCTCCCCGGGCGCGTCGCCGAGGTCGAGGGCGAGCTGGACCGAGGTGACCGGCCGCGGCGGCGGGGTGGCCCGGGACTGGGCGGAGGCCTTCGCCCACACCCCGGCGTCGGCCAGCGGGTGCCGCTCCAGCGCCGCGGCACCCTCGCGGGCGGCCGGGTCGGAGCTGTTGCGGGCGGCGGCGTCCTCGGCCCTGGCCCGGGCGGCGACGCCGGCCGTCGCGACCCGTCGCCGGGCGAGCCCGCGGCCACGCCCGGCCCGCTCCACGGCCCGCGCGTGCCGGTCCAGCTCGGCGACCTGGAGCAGCAGGTCGCGCCGGGTCACCCGGCCGCGGCGGCGCACCTCGCCGGGCTGCGGTGAGCCGATGCCGTAGGCCGAGTCGAACCCGCCCGCCAGCACCAGCCGCTCGACGATCGGCCGGGACACCCGGGCGCGGTGCCAGAAGTCGGTGAGCGAGGGGTAGGGGCGGGCGGCCACGATCCGCTCCACCTCGCCCTCGTTGATCCCCTTCACCTCCGCCAGGGCGAGCCTGATGCCGTACGCGCCGTCGCCGAGTCGCTCGACGACGTACTCCTTCTCCGAGGCGTTCACGTCGAGGCCGAGGATCGCGATGCCGAGCTGGCGGGCGTCCTCGAGGATCAGCCGCTTGGGGTACATGCCCGGGTCGTGGGTGAGCACGCCGGCGAGGAAGTGCGCCGGCCAGTGCGCCTTGAGCCAGGCCGACTGGTAGGTCGGCAGCGCGAACGCCGCGGCGTGGGCCTTGCAGAAGCCGAACGACGCGAACGCCTCGAGGATCTTCCAGATCCCCTCGACCACGGGCAGCGGGTAGCCGTGGCCGAGGGCGCGGGGGAAGAACCACAGCTTGGTCTCGGCCATCCCCTCGAAGTCCCCGAGCGCGCGCCGCTTCTCGTCGGCCTCGGCGTTGGTGATCCGGGCGAACCGGGCGATGATCTCGATGACCTGCTCGTGGAAGACCACCACGCCGTGCGTCTGCGCCAGGATCGGCCGCAGGTCGTCGTGGAGGTACGTCGGCGCCTTCCAGCCCTGCTTGACGTCGAGGTACGGCGTGATCATGTCGCTCTTGACCGGGCCGGGCCGGAACAGCGAGATGTCGGTGATGATGTCCTCGAAGGACTCGATGCCGGACTTGCCGACCAGCTCGCGCTGGCCGGGCGACTCGATCTGGAAGACGCCGAGGGTCCTCGCGGACGAGATCATCGCGTAGGTCTCCGGGTCGTCGAACGGCACCTGCTCCTCGTCGTCGAGGTCGATCTCCTCCCCGTCGACGCGCCGGATCTCGGTCAGCGCGTGGGCCATCGAGGACTGCATCCGGATGCCGAGCACGTCGAGCTTGAGCAGGCCGAGGTCCTCCACGTCGTCCTTGTCGAACTGGCTCATCGGGAAGCCGGCGTACGACGCCTCCACCGGGGTGCGGTCGAGCAGGGTCGCGTCGGAGAGCAGCACCCCGCACGGGTGCACCGCGATGTGCCGCGGCAGCCCGTCGAGCCGCTCCACGAGGCGGAACATCAGGTCGAGCCGCTCCTCCCCGAGGCCCGACGCCCGCAGCTCGGGCAGCTCGCGCAGGGCGACCCGGGCGTCGCGGGCCCGGATGTGCGGGAACGCCTTGGCGATCGCGTCGATCTCGCCGGGCGGCATGCCGAGCGCGGCCCCGACGTCGCGGACGGCGTGGCGGACCCGGTAGGTGTCCATCATCGAGACGCACACGCACCGCTCCCCGCCGTACCGGTCGAGGACCCGCTCGTAGACCTCCAGCCGCCGCGCCGACTCCACGTCGACGTCGATGTCGGGCAGCGCCTGGCGCAGCGGGGAGAGGAACCGCTCCATGAGCAGCCCGTGCCGGATCGGGTCGACCCCGGAGATGCCGAGCAGGTAGTTGACCAGGCTGCCCGCGCCCGAGCCGCGCGCGGCGCAGCGCACCCCCATCTCGCGGATCAGGTCGGTGACGTCGCCGACGGTGAGGAAGTACGACGCGTAGCCGAGCTCGCGGATCGTCTCCAGCTCGTCGTCGAGCCGCTTCCACACGACCTGCCTCGGCCCCGAGCCGTAGCGGTCCCCGACCGCGCCCTCGCAGCGGGCGCGGAGCAGGGCGTCGGCCGGACCTGCTCCCGGCGTGGGCCGCGGGGTGACTCCCCCGGCGGCCAGCTCGAACTCCGGGAAGTGCACCTCCCCCAGGCCCAGGTCGGAGCGCGGGTCGAGCGCGCACCGGTCCGCCACCGCGCGGGTCCGGGCCAGCAGCTGCCGGGCCTCGCGGGCCGGGTCGGCGGCCAGCCCGGCGAGCCGGCAGATCTCCTCGGCGACCTCGGCCATCTCCTTGCCGGACTTGAGGTGGCCCTCGGCGTTGCCCCGATCGACATGTCGGCGGTCGAGCGGGACCAGCCGGCGGGCGGCGTCGAGGATGTCGACGGTGGGGGCGTCGCGACGGTCGGCGTAGCGGACCGCGTTGGTGAGCACCGTCCCCAGCCCGGCCCGGCGGGCCGCGCCGGCCATCCGGGCGGCGTGCGGGGTGGTCCCGGGCCCCCAGCCGGCACCGGACGCGCCGAGCCGGTGGGAGACCAGCTCGACCACGAGGTTCTCGCGGGGCACCCGGGCCAGCCACGGCGCGAGCACCGCCTCGGCGAGGTCGTCGCGGCGGCGGGTGGCGGCCACCCCCAGCTCGGAGGCCGGGCCGAGCAGCACCACCAGGTCGCCGGACCCGAGCAGCTCGGCCACCTCCGGCAGGCCGGGGTCGAGCACCGGGGCCCCCCGCTCCCCGGCGAGGTGGGTGGCCGAGACCAGCCGGCACACCGCCGCCCACCCCGCCCGGCCGCTGGCCAGCAACGTCACCCGGGGCAGCCGCAGGTCCCGGAACGCCCCGCCCCGCACCGGGGTCCGGGGGCGCCCGGCCGGGGTGACGTACGGACCGGTCGCCCGGTCGGCCCCGCCGGACGACGTCGTGGTGAGCGTGGGCCGGTGCGCGAGGTCGACCCCCAGCACCGGCCGCACGGCCGCCGACAGGCACGCCTTGGCGAACTTCACCGCGCCGTAGGTGCCGTCGCGGTCGGTCAGCGCCAAGGTGTCCATCTCGTGCTCGACGGCCCGCTCGACCAGCGTGTGCGGGTGGGACGCGCCGTACTGCAGCGAGTAGCCCGAGGCCACGTGGAGATGGGGGAAGGGATCGGGCACGGGTCGCCTCCTGCGCGCTCAGCCGGCTCGACCCTGACTGTTTTGTCGAACACATGTTCGAACACCTGAAGTCTACGCCTCCCCGAGGAGACGTCAACCCGGCCCGGACCGGCCGGGCTCAGCTCACGTGCCGCACCACCTGGCCGCGCGCCGGCGCGTGCGGCACCAGCCCGAGGCACTGCTCGACGACCGCGAGGAAGCGGTCGGCGTCGCGGACCAGGTCGTCGGCCTCGCGCTCGGTGACCGCACGCGCCGAGCCCGCCTCGGCCGCGGCACGCTTGCCGGCGCCGGCCGCGAAGAACCGGGCCCACTCCTCGAGCTCGGGGGCCACCTCGGCCAGCAGCACCCAGGCATTCTTCTGCGGGCGGCGCCGCGTGGGCGCCGGGTGCGCCCGGGCGGCCAGCAGGGCGGCCGTGGCCCGCAGCGCCGCCACGTGGGCACAGGCGTAGCGGGTGGGCACCTCGGTCGCGGCCATCGCCTCACTCAGCGACTCGGCCGAGCGGGCGAGGTAGGAGTGCGTGGTGGCCGGCAGCGCGTAGGGGTTGGGGACGCTCATCGACTCCACCCCTCAGTCCACGCAGCCGACGAGCTGCCAGCGACCGTCGGACCAGTCGAAGGAGAGGTCGAAGACGCCACCGCCGTCGCCCTCGCCGGAGCCGGTCGCCAGCCCCATGCCCCGGCCGGCCTCGACCCGCCACATCTCCCGCTCGACGAGCAGGTCGCCGGCGGGAGCTCCCGGGGGCACGTCGTCGGAACCGACCGCCGCTCGCGCTCCCGACGACTGCCACCACGGCGACGTCTCCACCCAGTGCGCGACCACGGCCCGCACCTTCCACAACCGCCCGCGCCACAGGAACTGCTCGGGACCCTCCACGCCCGTCACCAAGCCCTTGCGGACCTCCACGGGGTCGTCGTACCGCCTCATCTGGCCGCCGCCTCTCACCACACCCTCGACCCCGGACACCGACCCCGGCCCGCGCCGACCGGCCGCAGGTCTGCGGCCGGCCCGGCGGGGACGGGGTCGAGATCGTCCCCGCCGAGCGGGGTTCGAACGCGTGTTCGAACACCCCGAACGCTACACCTCGGCACGGACAGTCCGTCAAGGGATGACCGGCGCCCCCGGGCGCCGGCCGCGGTCAGCGCCGGGTGACGGCGCGCGACGACAGCGGGACGCCGCGGATGTAGGCGCTGGTGTCGCGGTGCCAGAGGAAGAACAGCAGGGCGGCGTCGAGCACCACCGAGACGACCGTGAGGACGACGAACAGGGCGGGCGGGTCGCTGCGCAGCCCGGCGAGGGTCGCGACGGCCATGAAGGCGACCAGCGCGGTCAGCGAGAGCCGCGCCCAGTTGTGACCGCTGCGCAGGAACATCGCCAGCACGCCCGCCAGCAGCGCGAACACCACGAACAGCACGATCGCCACCGGCACGAACGCCGGCGGCTTGAGGTCGCCCGTCGAGTCGGGGTGCCCTGACGCCCAGGAGCTGACCAGGTCGTCACGCAGGATGACCGTGAGCAGGGCCGTGAACCCGCTCAGCAGGACCAACCCCAGCAGGACCCAGGTCGCACCGCTCACCGAGCGCGGCTGCTGCCGACTCATCCAGTCTCCTCTCAGGCGCCGGACCAGCCGGCGCACGCACCACGAAACCCACCGGACCGGTGGCCCCGCCTCTGGCTAGGGTCGCAGTATGACGACCGAGCACCCCACGATCACCCTATTTCGAGACGAGCACCGGCGCCGTGGCGGCCAAGGCGAGATCGTCATTCTCCCCGACTCGGTCCACACCGCCGCACTCGCCGCCGAGGCACTCGGCTGCGAGGTGGGCGCGATCGCCAACAGCCTGCTCTTCGACGCCGGCGGCGCGCCGGTGCTGATCCTCACCTCGGGCGCCCACCGCGTCGACACCGCGAAGGTCGCCGAGCGCATCGGCGTCACCGAGCTGCGGCGCGCGAAGCCCGAGTTCGTCCGCGAGCACACCGGCCAGGTCATCGGCGGTGTCTCCCCCATCGGCCACCCGGCGCCGGTGCCGACCTACCTCGACCCCTGGCTGCGGAAGTACGACGTGGTGTGGGCGGCCGCCGGCCACCCCGCCGCGGTGTTCTCCACGACGTACGACGAGCTGGTCGCCCTCACCGGGGCCACCGAGACCGACGTCGACTGAGGGGCGTCGAGCGATGGAGATCTGGCTCAACCCCGCCTGCTCGAAGTGCCGTGCCGCGACCGCGGAGCTCGACGCCGCCGGCGTGGCGTACACCGTGCGTCGCTATCTCGACGACCCGCCGACGGCGGCCGAGCTCGGCGAGGTGGTGGCGCGCCTCGGGCTCGAACCGTGGGACGTCGCCCGGCCGAAGGAGACCCGCGAGGCGGGCATCGAGCTGCCCCGCGAGCCCGACCACCGGGCGGCGTGGCTGGAGGCGATGGTCGCGCACCCGGCCACCATCCAGCGCCCGATCCTCACCGCCGCCGACGGCACCACCGTGGTCGGCCGCGACGCGGACTCGCTCGCCCGGGTCACCGCGGCCCAAGAGGCGGCCCAGCAGACGGCCCAGCAGACGGCCCAGCAGACGGCCCAGCAGACGGCCCAGCAGACGGCCCAGCAGACGGCCCAGAAGTCCGGCCGGGCGCCTGCCTGAGAATTCTCACCGCCGCTGCGAACCTCGAGAGCAGCGGGCGGCGTACAACGGGTAGACCGCCGCCCACCCGTGGCGCGGCGCCCATCTCGGACCGGAGGCAGCCCACGTGCGACGCGACCAGCGTGAGCAGGAGTTCACGGAGTTCTTCTCGGTCCACGGCTCCGGCCTGCGGCGCACCGCCTACCTCGTGGTGCGCGACTGGCACCTCGCCGAGGACCTGACCCAGCAGGGCATGGCCAAGCTGTACGCCGCGTGGCCGCGCGTGAACTCCAGCACCCGGACGGCGTACGCACGCAAGGTCGTCGTCAACGAGTGCCTCTCGCACCTGCGCCGCCGACGGCCCGAGACGCCGACCGACCAGCTGCCGGACCGAGCCGGCGACGACCCGCCCACGACGCTGGACCTCGGCGCCGCGCTGGCGCTGCTGCCGCCTCGACAGCGCGCGATCGTCGCGCTGCGTTTCCTCGACGACCTCTCCGTCGCCGAGGTCGCGGACCTCCTCGGCATCGCCGACGGCACGGTCAAGAGCCAGACCGCGCGAGCCCTGGACACCCTGCGCAGCCACCTGCCCGAGCTGATCGCCACCGAGGAGACCCGATGAGCAACGACGACCTGGCCACCCTGCTGCGCGAGCACGTCGCCCGTGACGAGCCGGGCCACTCCCCCGACTCCGGCGCGGCGCTCCGGGCCGGCCGGCGACGACTCCGGGGACAGCGCCTGGTCGCGGGCGTGGCCGCGGCCGCGGTGGTCGCGACCGCAGGGGTCACCGCCGCGCAGGTCCTGCCGGGCTCGGGCGGCAACGGCCCGACGACCGCCGTCGACCCGGCCACCCGCCGCGCGCTGCAGGACTACGACCCCCAGCAGATGCCACGGCTGCTCGACGAGCACGCCTCCGCGGTGTTCGGGCGCAGCGTCCCCGACCTGCCGAAGGGCGAGTTCGGCGCCTTTGACGGGCAGGGCAACGAGCTGCCACCGAAGTGGTACGACAAGGCCAGCGGCATGTCGATCTCCTACGGCACCGGCACCGACCACCAGCTCTCGATCGACCTCAGCCACGCCCGCAGCGAGGCCGAGGGCAGCGCCCGGCGCTACTGCGAGGACGGCCTGTCCGGCGGCTACTACCTCAGCTGCGACGTGACCGCGGGGCCGAGCGGGAGCCTGGCGATCACGAAGGTGATGGCGCTGCGCCCGATGCACGGGTCCGGCTGGATGGCGGTGCCCCGCGACCGGCTGGACAAGATCGACCCGGACCGGCTCTGGTTCCAGCGCGAGGCCAAGGTGATCCACTCCGAGACCTTCGTGACCTATGTCAGCGAGACCATGCACGCGCCGGACCTGGCCACTGCGGACTTCCAGGTGCCCGTCGACGACCTCGTCGAGCTCGGTACCGACCCGGTGCTGGTGATCCCGGAGCCGCCCACGGACGCCAGCGGCTGCGGGCCGTGGACGGTCCCGGACTCCGGGGTGACGTCCTCCTGCTAGCCCGGGACGCGGCCGCGCGCTCCTAGACTCCCGGCGTGGACTCACTCGCACTGGCGTTCTCGAGCGGCTGGGCCAGCGGGGTGAACTGCTACCTGGTCGTGCTGGTGCTCGGCATCTCCGACCGCGTCGGCGGCTTCGCCGACATCCCCGACGCCGTCGGCCGCTGGGACGTGCTGGCGGTGGCGTTCTTCCTCTACGCCTTCGAGTTCGTCGCCGACAAGATCCCCTACGTCGACTCCACGTGGGACGCGATCTCGACCGCGGTCCGCCCCACCGCCGGTGCCGTGGTGGGCGTGCTGATCGCCGGGCAGGCCGACTCCCTGGACGAGGCGGTCCTCGGCGTCGTCGGCGGCGGGACCGCGCTGCTCTCCCACCTCGCCAAGGCGGGCGGCCGGCTGGCGCTCAACTCCTCGCCGGAGCCGGTCACCAACATCACCGCCAGCATCGCCGAGGACGTGGTGGTGCTCGCGGTCGTGTGGTTCGCGATCCAGCACCCGCGCGCCGCTGCCGCGATCGCGGCGGTGCTGCTGGCGGCCGGGCTGCTCCTGCTGCTCCTGCTCGCGCGGCTGGTCCGGCGCGGCTGGCGCCGGTGGCGGCGTCGGGGCGACCCGCGCCCGGGCGGCGGTATTCCGGTGGCCGGGCCACCACGCGCTCACTAACGTCGGCGCATGGAGCCGTCGACCGACCTCACCGACCCCGCCACCCGGGCGCGGGCGACCGCGCGCCTCGGTGAGCTCTTCGCCGGCCGCCCGGTCCTCCTCGGGCCGGGAGTTCTGGCCGGCTTCACTCCGCTCGTCGGCTGGCTGCGCGAGCTGGGCTGCCCGGTCCTCGTCGTCTCGACCACCCGCGGGGCGGGCCCGGTCCCGGCCGAGGGCGAGTGCGTCGTGGTCGAGGTCGCACCGCCGCCGACGGCGTCGGTGACCGACGAGCTCCGCGTCCACGACCGGCTGGCCCACAACCTGCCGGACCACGTGGTGGCAGCGGTGGAGGAGCTCGACCCGGACCGGCGCGGGATCTGGTCCACCACTCCGTTCGTCACCACCGACGAGCCGATCCTCGGACGTCCAGTCACGGGCGGCCGGCCGGCCTCGTTCCTGGCGCTCGAGGACAAGATGCTCGCCGACGAGGTCTGGGCCGCCACCGGCGTCGCCCACGCGCCGTACCTCATCGTGCCCGTCGACGACACCGCGCTCGACGACGCCACCGACCGGCTCGCCGGGCCGCTCGGCGCCGTCTGGTCCGGCGACGCCCGTGACGGCTTCAACGGCGGCGGCAACTACGTGCGCTGGATCCGCGACGGAGGCGACCGGGCAGCGGCTCTGGGGTTCTTCCGGCCGCGCTGCGACCGGGTGCGGGTGATGCCGTTCCTGGACGGCGTGCCGTGCTCGATCCACGGTTTCGTGCTCCCCGACGGCACGGCGGCGCTGCGCCCGGTCGAGATCGCCATGCTGCGCGACCCGGTGCGCCGGCGGTTCGTCTACGGCGGGCTCGGCACCTCCTGGGACCCGCCGCCCGAGGACCGCGAGGAGATGCGCGACGTCGTGCGCCGCGTGGGGGCACACCTGCAGCGGGCACACGGCTACCGCGGCGCGTTCGGGGTCGACGGGGTCCTCACCGTCGACGGGTTCCGCCCCACGGAGCTCAACACCCGGATGTCGGCGGGCGCGACCACGGTCGCCGAGGTCGACCGTCAGTTCTTCACGTTCCTCCAGGCCGCCCTCGTGGCCGGCGTCGACCCTGGGCTGACCGTCGCCGACGTCGAGGCCCTGGTCGCCCTCATGGACGCCGAGCGGGCCGGCCGGGCGGTCGCGTTCGGCGAGGGGGTGTCGCTCGGCGGCCCGTTCTCGCACCCGGTGCGGTGGGACGGCCGCGAGTTCACCCGCGAGGCGTCCGAGACCGGCAGCACCTTGGTGCTCGCCGACACCCCCGCCGGGTTCTTCGCCAAGGTCGACCCCGGTGTCGCGCTGGCGCCCGGGGAGCGGCTGGCCGAGGTCAACCTCGCGCTGCTGCGCTTCGTGGACCGCGAGTACGGCGCCGACTTCGGCGACCTCGAGGCGGCCCCGGACCTGCGCACGGCGGGAGCCGCGGCCACGCCGTAGCCCGGGCCGTAGGGTGTGACGCCATGGCGCGGGTCGTGGTGGTCGGTGGCGGGTTCGGGGGCCTGGCGTCGGCGGCGCGGCTGGCCAAGCTCGGTCACGAGGTGACCCTGCTGGAGCGCTCTGCGCGGCTCGGCGGAGCGTTGGTCGAGGAGACCGCGGACGGGTTCGCCTGGGACGCCGGCCCGCACGCCGCGCTGCTGCCCGCCGTGGTTCGCGACCTGTTCCGCAAGTCCGGGCGGCCGCTCGAGCGTGAGCTGGAGCTGGTGCCGCTGGACGTCATCCGCGAGCACCGGTTCGAGGACGACACCTCGGTCCGGCTGCCCGGTGGCTCGCGGGCTGCCCAGATCGCCGCCTTCGACGCCCTCGAGCCCGGGCTCGGCCGGCGGTGGGCCGACCACGCGGCGGCGTACGCCGACGACTGGGAGGTGCTGCGCCAGGGCTATCTCGAGCGCCCCTGGCGACCCGACGACCTGCCCCGCGACGTGGCGGCCCGGCTGGACAGCCGGGAGGTGCTGCACAAGCGGCTGCGCCGGACGTTCAAGGACGAGCGGCTCCGCCTCGTGGCCGGCCACCCCTTCGTCGCCGAGGGCCACGACCTGCGCAACGTGCCCGCCTGGCTGGGCGTGACGGCGTACGTCGAGCAGCGCTTCGGCGCCTGGACCGTGACCGGCGGGATGGGCGAGCTCGCCGCCGCCCTGGGCCGCCGCCTCGAGACCCGCAAGGTGCAGGTGGCCACCTCCACCGAGGTCACCGACCTGGTCCTGCGCGGCGGGCGGGTCGTGGCGGTGGCGACCGCCGACGGCGAGGTCGAGGCCGACGTGGTGGTCTGCGCGGTCGACCCGCGCCGGCTGCCGGCGCTCGCGGGCTTCGTGGAGCGCACCATGCCGGCGATCCCCCCGGTGGTCGCCCATGTCGGGCTGGAGGGGCAGGTGCCCGACCTGCCCCCCGAGGTCGTCCTGCACGGTGACCCGATGCTGGTCGTGCGCACCGGCGGTCGGGCACCCGAGGGGCACGCCGCGTGGACGGTCCACGGCCGCGGCCGCCTCGCCGAGGACATGCTGCGCGCGCTGGCCCGGCACGGCATCGACGTGCGCGGGCAGGTCGTCGCCCGGGTGGACCGCTCGCCACGCGACCTGGTCGAGCAGTGGGGCGGCTCGCCGCTCGGCGTGCTCTGGCAGGGCCGGGCGACCGTGCGCCGCCGACTGGGCCCCGCCACGCCGGTCCCGGGCGTGTACGCCGCCGGCGCGCACGCGACCCCGGGGTCCGGACTGGCCTTCGTCGGCCTGTCCGCCGCGCTGGTCGCCCAGGCGATCGGCCCCGCCGAGCGGTAGTCCGGCCGGCTGGTTGGTCTGACCGGCCGGGTCCCGGCCTAGATCCGGCCCGGAACCGGGCTCAGACCGTGACGTTGAGGGCGGAGAAGATCTCCAGCGTGGCCTTGGAGCGGTTCAGCGTGTAGAAGTGCAGCCCCGGCGCGCCACCGGCCAGCAGCTCGTCGCAGAGCTCCGCGGCGACGGCGATCCCCTCGGCGCGCACCGCGGCCGGGTCCCCGTCGTGGGCCGAGATCCGCTCGACCACCTCGGTGGGCACGTCGGCGCCGATCAGCTCGCCCTGGCGACGGATGGCGCTGAGGTTCAGGATCGGCATGATCCCGGGCAGGATCGGCACGTCGACACCGCGGTCGCGCACCCGCTCAACGAGGCCGAAGTAGTCCGCGGCCCGGAAGAACATCTGGGTCACCGCGAACTCTGCGCCGGCACGCACCTTGGCCACGAGCACGTCCGCGTCGTGGTCGAGGGACTCCGCGGTCGGGTGGCCCTCGGGGAACGCCGCGACGCCCACGGTGAACTCCCCGCGCTCCTTGACCAGCTCGACCAGCTCGCTGGCGTAGGTCAGCCCACCCGGCGTCGCGGTCCACGGCGCCCGCGGCCCGTCGCTGGGGTCGCCGCGCAGTGCCATCACGTGCCGCACGCCCGCGGCGGAGTAGGAGTCGAGGATCCGCTCCAGCTCGCCGCGGGTGTGGCCGACGCAGGTCAGGTGCGCCATGGGCGTCATCGAGGTCTCGCGCACGATCCGCTCGGTGAGCCGGACGGTCGAGTCACGGGTGCTGCCGCCGGCGCCGTACGTCACCGACACGAAGGTCGGACGCAGCGGCTCCAGAGCGCTGATCGCACGCCACAGCTGCTCCTCGCCCGCCTCGTCCTTGGGCGGGAAGAACTCGAACGAGAACGATCGTCCTCCCGTGCGGATGAGCTCCCCGATGCTCTGGGCGCGGTCCTCGGTCATGGCTGGAGTCTAAGGTTCCGCGCCGCGGGCACCGGGGCGTTGTCCACGGGGCAAGAGGGCGTGGCTACCCTCGTCGGCGTGACGAGCAGCGGGTGGGACAGTGCCGGTTTCCGGAACCGCGTGCAGGTCGCGCTCGACGCGTTCCTCGACGAGCAGGCCGAACGGCTCGCCCCTCTCGGGCCCGACGCGACCCGGCTGCTGGACGAGGCGCGGGCGTCGGTCTCCGGCGGCAAGCGGTTCCGTGCGGCCTTCTGCTACTGGGGCCACCTGGCGGTCTCCCCCGGCGTCGCGTCCCGTCCCGACGAGGAGGACGCCCTGATCCGGGCGTGCGCCTCCCTGGAGCTGCTGCACGCCAGCGCCCTCGTCCACGACGACCTGATGGACGCCTCGGACACCCGGCGCGGCCGGCCCGCCACGCACCGCCAGTTCGAGGCCGACCACCGCCGGGCCGGCTGGCGCGGCGTGCCCGAGCAGTACGGCGCCGCCGCGGCGATCCTGCTCGGGGACCTGCTGCTCAGCTGGGCCGACGAGCTGCTGCGTCGCTGCGGACTGCCCGCCGCGCAGGTGGCTCCCGCGCTGGACGTGTTCGACCGGTGCCGCTCGGAGGTGATCGCCGGGCAGTTCCTCGACGTGTCCGTGCAGGCGCGCGGCCTGGCCGACGTGGACGCGGCGATGACCGTGCTGCGCTACAAGTCGGCGAAGTACTCCATCGAGCGGCCGCTGCACATCGGCGCCGCGCTGGCCGGGGCCGATGTCGACACGATGCGCGAGCTGAGCGGCTTCGGGCTGCCGCTGGGCGAGGCCTTCCAGCTGCGCGACGACCTGCTGGGCGTCTTCGGTGACCCCGCCACCACCGGCAAGCCGGCCGGGGACGACCTGGTCGAGGGCAAGCGCACGGTGCTGGTGGCCCTCGCCCTCGACGCGGCCGGGCGTGAGGACGCCGAGCTGCTGCACGCCTCGCTCGGCACCCAGCTGGACGTCGCGGCCGTGGAGCGGCTGCGCGGCATCATCGACGCCTCCGGCGCGCACGCCCAGGTGGAGACGGTGATCTCCGAGCTCGCCGGCCGGGCGGTCACGGCCCTGGACCGTGCCGAGGTCGACGAGCGGGCCCGGGGCGTGCTGCGCGACCTCGCCTCCGCCGCCACCGACCGCGCCGTCTGAGGGCGGCGTCCTCGGGAACGGCGTCCCGTCAGGAACGGGTCAGAACGCCATCGCCTGGGCCCGGCGCTTGGCCTCGGACCCACGGTTCTCACGCAGCGCGTCGATCGGCCGGCCCGGCAGGTCGGCGTCGGTGAACAGCCACGCGATGCACTCGCGGTCGTCGTACCCACCGTCGTGCAGCACGGTGAGCAGGCCGGGCAGGCCCTTGACGACCAGGCCGTCCTGGATGAAGTCGGCCGGGACCTGCTGGCCGGCGCGGGGGGCGGGGACGGCCGCGGCGAGCTCGTGGTCGCGGATCATCGTGCGCACCTTGCCCACCGTGACCCCGAGCTGGCGGGCGGCCTCGGCCCAGTCCAGCCAGGTGGGGACCAGCGCGGCCAGGTCGGCGTCGGCAAGTCTCGGTTCGCTCATGGGGACAACTCTTCCACTGCTCGGTGCCGGGACGAAAACCCGAGCCGACGGAAGGCTCCCCCGTCACTGCAGTCACTTGAGACACAGGAGCAGCCGGGTTACGGTCGATCGTCGTCCGCGGCTTCCCCCACCGGATCGCTCGGGTCCGGGTGCCGCGCGGCGCGAAGGGAGTCGACCCCGATGGCATCGACGAGACGACTGCTCACGGCCGGCCTGGCCGGACTGACCCTGCTGCTCCTGCCGACGCCCGCCGGCGCCACCGACGGCGACCTGCCACCCGGCCGCCGGATCCTGGACCACACCGTGCGCCAGGGCGAGACGGTGACCGGCCTGGCCGTGCGCTACCACGCCTGGACCGCCGAGCTGATCTCGCACAACCACCTCGGGTCCGGCGCCGGCATCCGGGTCGGGCAGCACCTCGAGATCCCGCAGGTGCTCTCGGCGCTGCCCCATGCGCCCGGGCACCACCAGACGCGGCACCACCAGAGCCACCACCAGACGCGGCACCACCAGCACCACAGCGCGCCGACACCCGACCCGGGGACCGCCACCGTGCGGCGTACGGTCGCGCGCACCGCGGTGCACCACGGCGTCGACCCCCAGCTCGCCCTCGCGGTCTCCTGGCAGGAGTCGGGCTGGCAGATGGACCGGCGCTCGGAGGCCGGCGCGATCGGTGCGATGCAGGTCCTGCCCGCGACCGGCTCGTGGATGTCGATGTACGCCGGCCGGCGCCTGCACCTGCACCGGCTGGCCGACAACGCCACCGCGGGTGTCCAGCTGCTGCGCGTCCTCGGCGACGAGACCGGTTCCCGGCGCCACCAGGTGGCGGCGTACTACCAGGGGCTGGGGGCCGTGCGATCGCACGGTCTCTACGGAGAGACCAGGCACTACGTGGCCAACGTGCTCGCCATCAAGAACCGGCTCGAGGCGGGCCGCCCGCCGGCCTGACCGGGCCGCCGGGACCGATCCGCCCGGAGGGGCTCCCCGCCGGGCCCCGCGTGTCCCGCGCCACGCCGGGAGCCGCCTGGACGCGGGGCGAGGCGGCCGGATCCGTACGATTGGGCCACCGGATCCTTCCCCATCCGGCCGCAGGAGGGTCGCTGTGCAGCCACGTCGGCAGTCAGATCGGCACGCCCCCATGGGCACCGACGCCGTCGTCGGCGACCCCACGACAGGTCGGCTCCTGGACGGCCGCTACCGGATCGGGCCGCGGATCGCCCGCGGCGGGATGGCCAGCGTCTACGAGGCCACCGACCTCCGCCTCGACCGCACCGTCGCCGTCAAGATCATGCATCCGGGCATGGGCGACGACGAGGAGTTCGCGGCCCGCTTCGTCCGTGAGGCGCGGGCGGCCGCACGTCTCTCCCACCCCAACGTGGTGGCGGTCTACGACCAGGGCCAGGACGACGGCACCGTCTACCTGGCGATGGAGCTCATCCCCGGCCACACCCTGCGCGACGTGGTCCGCAAGGAGGCGCCGATGAGCCCGGCGCGTGCGCTGGCCCTCATCGAGCCCGTGCTCTCCGCCCTCGCGACGGCCCACCGGGCCGGGCTGGTCCACCGCGACGTGAAACCCGAGAACGTCCTGATCGCCACCGACCCCGGCTCCGGCGCGAGCCGGGTCAAGGTCGCCGACTTCGGGCTGGCCAAGGCGGTCAGCGCCGACACCCAGCACACCGCCACCGGCGGCGTGCTGATCGGCACCGTCTCCTACCTCGCACCCGAGCTCGTCATCGACGGCCGCTCCGACGCGCGCGCCGACGTCTACGCCGCCGGCGTCGTCCTCTTCGAGCTGCTCACCGGCGTCAAGCCCCACGAGGGCGAGTCCCCGATCCAGGTCGCCTACAAGCACGTGCACGAGGACGTCCCGCCGCCGTCGCGGCTCGTCCCGGGCATCCCGGCGTACGTCGACGCGCTGGTCGCCCGCGCCACCGCGCGTGACCGCGCCCAGCGGCCGGCCGACGCCGGCGTGCTGCTGCACCAGGTGCGCCGGGTCGCGCACGCGCTCGCCGACGGTGTGCAGGACGACCCCGAGCTCACCGCCGACCTCGCCCCGGCCCGGCCCGCGGGCGACGACACCGTGGCCGTCCAGGTCCCGCGGGGTCGCCACGACACCGCCCCCGACCCCTTCGACGGCGCCGAGCTCGCGGCCCTGTTCGCGCCCGCCGCGGCCGCCGTCGGGCAGGACGCCGCGGAGCGCACCAGCCTGATCCCGCGCCCCGACCAGCGCCCTCCGGCGCCCCCCACCCGGACTCCCGGCGGGGGCACGCCGCGACGCCCGCGGCGCTCGCGGCGTGGACCGCTGCTGCTGGTGCTCCTGCTGCTGCTCGTCGCGGCTGCGGGCGCCGGCGCGTGGTGGTTCGGCTGGGCCCGCTACACCTCCACCCCGGGCGTGATCGGGCTGGCGAGGTCGGCCGCGGTCGAGAAGCTCCAGGCGGCCGGGCTGGACGCCGAGATGGGCGACAAGGCCTACTCCGAGACCGTGCCGGCGGGCCGGGTGATCGACACCGACCCCGACGCCGGCTCCCGGGTCCTCGACGGCGGCACCGTCACCGTGGTCCTGTCGCTGGGCAAGGAGCGGTACGACGTACCCCGCACCAAGGGCATGAGCGAGGACGAGGGCCAGGACGCCATCCTGGGCGCCCACCTGTCCTACGGCCGCACCATCGAGCGCTGGTCGGAGACCGTGCCCGACGGCACCGTGCTCGGCACCGACCCGAAGGCCGGCACCACGCTGCGGCCGGACACCGCGGTCAGCCTGATCGTCAGCAAGGGCCCGCGGCCGATCAAGGTCCGCGACTGGACCGGCAAGGACGCCGACCGGGCCGAGCAGGCGCTCCAGGCCAAGGGCCTCGAGGTCGACCGCGGTTCCGGGGAGTTCTCCGACACCGTCCCCGAGGGTGACGTGATCTCCCAGACGCCCACGAGCGGCACGCTCCACCGGGGCGACACCGTCACGCTGGTGGTGTCCAAGGGGCCCGAGCTCGTCGAGGTCCCCGGCGGCCTGGTCGCCAGCGGTGTCGAGGCCGCGACCGCGAAGCTCGAGGCGCTCGGCTTCAAGGTCGAGGTGAAGGAGAACGACCACTACATCGGTGTCGGCTACGTCTACTCGGTCGACCCGGGGTCGGGCTCGATGGTGCCCAAGGGGTCGACCATCACGCTCTCCATCCTCTGATCCCACCCCGGTCGCGACCGCGCCGGCCCGGCCGCTGAGGGCGATTCCGTCCGGCCCGACGCGCCGACCTAGGCTTCTCCCATGCCCCTTGACCCGACCGTGGACCACGCTGCCCGCAACCCGATCGGCACCCACGTGCTGGTCGGCAAGGGGCTCGTCGACGGGGCGCTGGCCAACGCCGAGCTGCTCGGCTGCGAGACCATCCAGGTGTTCGTCGGCAACCCGCGCGGCTGGGCGCTGAGCGCCGGCAGGCCCGCCGACGACGCGCGCTTCCGGGCCGAGCTCGAGCGCCGCGGGATGCGGGCCTTCATCCACGCGCCGTACCTGGTGAACCTCGGCTCCCCCACGCCCGCCACCTACGAGAAGTCGGTCGCGTCGGTGGCCCACAACCTGCGGCGTGCCGCCGAGATCGGCGCCGAGGGCGTCGTCGTGCACACCGGTTCGTTCGTCGACCCTTCCACCGACCCGGCCGAGGGCGAGGCGAGGTACGCCGCCGCCATGCGGCAGGTCCGCGAGGGCCTGCTGCCGCTGCTGGACGCCGTGGCCGGGGACGACGCGCCGTGGCTGCTGCTGGAGCCCACCGCGGGCCAGGGCCGGTCCCTGTGCGCGGGCGTGGACGACCTCGAGCCCTACCTGGCCGCGCTCGACCGCCACCCCAAGGCGGGCATCTGCCTGGACACCTGCCACGTCTTCGCGGCGGGTGCCCCGCTCGACGAGCCGGGTGGCGCGACCGCGACCGTCGACCGGATCGTCGAGATCGGCGGGCCCGGGCGGCTGCGGCTGGTGCACGCCAACGACTCCATGGACGTGCGCGGCGCCTTCAAGGACCGGCACCAGCTGATCGGCCAGGGCCACATCGGCACGGGCGCGTTCGAGGAGCTCTTCGCCCACCCGGCGACGGCGGGCGTGCCGTTCGTGCTGGAGACGCCGGGCTCCCGGGACGCCGACAACGTCGACATCCCGCTGCTCAAGCAGCTGCGCCGGCAGGCCCTGACGCTGACCGCCGCCGGATGAACCGTCGTACCTCCCTGCTCGCCACCGGTGCGCTGCTGGCGATCACCGCGATGTGGGGATCGACGTTCTTCCTGATCCACGACCTGCTGGAGCGGGTCCCGACCCTGGACTTCCTCGCGGTCCGGTTCGCGGTCGCCAGCGTGGCGGTCCTGGTGGTCGCGCCGCGCGCGGTCGGGCGGCTCTCACCCCGGGCACGACGCAGCGCCGTCGTGCTGGGGCTGCTCTACGGCGTCGCGCAGATCCTGCAGACCGCCGGCCTGGCGCACACCGCCGCAAGCGTGTCGGGCTTCATCACGGGGATGTACGTCGTGCTGACGCCGGTGTTCGCGGCGGTGCTGCTGCGGACCCGGATCACGGCGGTGACCTGGGGTGCGGTCCTGCTGGCAATGGCGGGGCTGGCCGTCCTCACCCTCAACGGGCTCTCCGTCGGGTACGGCGAGGCGATCACCCTGGTCGCGGCGGGGCTCTACGCCCTGCACATCGTCGGGCTGGGCGCCTGGTCCACCCCGCACGAGGCGCTCGGCATGTCGATCGTGCAGCTGGTCGTGATCGCGCTGGTGTGCCTGACCGCGACCGCGCCGGACGGGATCGTGCTGCCGCAGACCCGCGCCGACTGGCTGTCGCTGGTCTACATGGCGCTGTTCGCGGGGGCGCTGGCGCTGCTCGGCCAGACGTGGGCGCAGGCGCACCTGCCGCCGACCCGCAGCGCGATCATCATGAGCATGGAGCCGGTGTTCGCGGCGTTCTTCGCGGTCCTGCTCGGCGGCGAGTCGTTCACCCTGCGGATGCTGACCGGCGGGCTGCTCGTGCTCGCCGCGATGCTGGTGGTCGAGCTGGCGCCGCGTCGCAAGGTGGAGGGCGAGGTCCAGCACCTCACCGTCTGACCCGTGGCCCGCGCGGGTCCACATCATGGGCTCCCCCGGCGGCGCCGCACCTGCCTCGCCTAGCGTCAGGGACGACGTACCCCGACCCCGACGACGTGGTCGCCCCGAAGCAGAGGACTCCGCCCATGGTCGTCGTCATGTCGCCGGACGCCACCCCCGAGGACATCGCGCGCGTGGTCGCGCGGGTCGAGGAGGTCGGCGGCGAGGCCTTCGTCTCCACCGGTGTGGTGCGCACGATCATCGGCCTGGTCGGGGACATCGACTCCTTCCACCACCTCAACCTGCGCACCCTGCCCGGCGTCGCGGACGTGCACCGGATCTCCGACCCCTACAAGCTGGTCAGCCGCCAGCACCACCCCGAGCGGTCGACGGTGTGGGTGGGTCCGGAGGGCCACCAGGTGCCGATCGGCCCGGACACGTTCACGCTGCTCGCGGGGCCGTGCGCGGTCGAGACCGCGGAGCAGACCCTGGAGACCGCCCGGATGGCGAAGTCGGCCGGGGCCTCCCTGCTGCGCGGGGGCGCGTTCAAGCCGCGGACCTCGCCGTACGCCTTCCAGGGGCTCGGCCTTGAGGGGCTGCGGATCCTGAGCCGGACCCGAGAGGCCACCGGGCTGCCGGTCGTCACGGAGGTGGTCGACGCCCGCGACGTGCCGGTGGTGGCCGAGCACGCGGACATGCTGCAGATCGGCACCCGCAACATGGCGAACTTCGGCCTGCTCCAGGCCGTGGGCGAGGCCGGCAAGCCGGTGCTCCTCAAGCGCGGCATGACGGCCACGATCGAGGAGTGGCTGATGGCCGCGGAGTACATCGCCCAGCGCGGCAACCTCGACGTGGTCCTGTGCGAGCGCGGGATCCGGACCTTCGAGCCGGCCACCCGCAACACCCTGGACATCTCCGCGGTACCGGTCGTCCAGGCCGCCAGCCACCTCCCGATCATCGTGGACCCCTCGCACGCGGCCGGGCGCAAGGACCTCGTCGTGCCCCTCTCCCGGGCGGCGATCGCGGTCGGCGCCGACGGGGTCATCGTGGACGTGCACCCCGATCCGGAGACCGCCCTGTGCGACGGACCGCAGGCGCTGCAGGGCACCGAGCTGCGCGAGCTGGCCCAGGCGGTACGCCGGCTGCCGCCCGTCGTCGGGCGGCTGGACGCGCGCGAGCGGATCCGCGGCTAGGTGTACTCGGCAGGGACGTTGGTGACGGTTCCGTCGCCGGCCGGGCGAGCGGCCCGCGGTGGTCAGACGACCAGCGCGACCCGCCCCGACCCCGACCCTTCCTGCAACCGCCTGACGGCGTCACCGGCCGCGACCAACGGGTAGCTGCGGTCCAGCACCGGGCGGACCTTCCCGGCGACGACGAGGTCGTTGACCGCCTCCAGGGTCTGGGAATCCTCCTTCGCGACGAAGAAGCCCAGACGTTGGCTGACGAACGGCGAGAGCATGGCGGCCGCGAGCTGCCGGTTCATGCCCCCGATCCACCGATCACCCTCTCCGCCGACGATCACCAGACGGCCCCCTCGATTCAGCGCGTGCCGCAGCCGCCTGACCGGAGTGCGGCCGAAGACGTCGATGATGACGTCGTAGCGGCGGTCGCCGGCGGCGAAGTCCTCGCGGGTGTAGTCGATGACGTGGTCGGCGCCCAAGGACGTGGCCACGCCCATGCCCCGGGTGCCGCACACACCGGTGACCTCCGCGCCCAGCGCCTTGGCCGTCTGGACCGCGATGCTCCCCACGGCGCCGGTGGCGCCGACGACCAGCACGTGGTCGCCGGGAACCACGCGAGCGTGGTCACGCACGGCCTGCACGGCGGCGAACGCCGCGTAGGGCAGCACCGCGGCCTCCTCGAAGCTGAGCCCCTGAGGCTTGGTCGCCACCTTGTCCGCCGGAGTCACGACGTACTCCGCGAACGCACCCTTCGCGGCGCCGTAGACCTCGTCCCCGGGCTGGAACCGGGTCACGTCCCTGCCGACCGCCTCGACCCGACCGGCGAAGCTGACGCCGGGCACCTCCTGCCGGGGAGAGCGCAGACCCGTCCCGAGCCGCATGAGGTAGGGCTCCCCCGTCATGAAGTGCAGGGCACCCCTGTCCACCCCGGCGGCAACCACGTGGACGAGGACATCGTGCTCACCCACGTCGGGTCGAGGCACCTCCCCCACTGAGAGCGCGTCCGCCCCGCCGTAGCGGTGCTGCACGATGGCCTTCATCTCGACTCCTTCCCGGGGTGCTGCGTTTCCACCATCGTGATCCGGGTGGGGGTCGCCGTCACGGGGCCTTCGTCACACGGGCCGGCCACGCAGTCCGGGCGCGCTATCGCAAGGGCACCGTCAGGGAGATCGCCGCCATGCCGGGAGCCGCCAGCTCGAGGTACAGCTCATGAGCATCGGCCGGCGGTCGGGGGCGGTAGGACTGGCGCGCATCCCACTCGGTCCCCGTCCCACCGAATCCGCCACCGTCAAGGCCGTACACCGTGCCGAGATCGTCCGTGATCCTGATGGTGATCCGTGCCAGGCGGCCGGCCGGGTCCTCGGGCAGTTCTCCACGAGCCTCCCTGGGCGTGGCAGCCCACCACTCCATTGCCTCGTTGTAGCCCCGGGTGAGCCGGTCGCGCTCGTCGGAACGCACAGCGACCAGGTGCACGTGCACGAAGTTGTCGACGGTCACCCCGACGAGCTCCACATCGACCCCGTCCACGTGACCGATGCGCAACGACTGCTCGGGCTCCCACCGGTGACGGGGCACGCGTTCGACGGTGATCTGGAACGCGTGATCCTCGTCCCCGTAGTCGACGGCGATGACGCCGAGGTCGAGCCGGTCCATGCCATCCAGCCGGCGTGCAGACCGACGTCGGGCCCGCGGCTTCTCGTGCGCCGGGCGGGCGAAGAGCTCGGTGATCACGGCTTCGACGTCCTCGGGCATGACCGGAGCCTAGGGCGCAGGGCGAGCGTTCGCGGCACATCGGCCACGGCCAGGTTGCGGGCGCGTGAGTACGGCGGGCCACGGCTGCGGGTCCGTCGGATCTGTGTCTGCGCTGGTCGGCGGTCGGCCTACGTGCGTCTGGTGAACCTGACGTCTCCGTTGGCCAACCGGTCGGTGGTGAAGCGTTGGTCGTGGGCGCGGTGGTGGTGCCAGTTGCAGAGGAGTACGCCGTCCTTGAGGTCGGTCTTGCCGCCCTTCGCCCAGGGGGTCTCGGCGTGGTGGGCTTCGCACCAGGCGGCGGGGATCTCGCAGCCCTGGGCGCGGCAGCGTCGGTCGCGGATGACCAGGGCCTTGCGTTGCGCGGGTGAGAACAGCCTGCGCGAGCGGCCGAGGTCGAGGATCTCGGAGTCGCCGCCGAGGACGACGGGGATGATCTGGGCGGTGCAGGCGAGCCGGCGGGCCTCGGCGGCGGTGATCCGGTCGCCGGTGGCCAGCCCCGCGGCGCCGAGGCCGGTGGTGAGCTGGTCGAGGTCGATGGTGACCATTACGGTGGTCGCGGTGCCGCCGTGCTGCGGGAGCGCCTGGGTGGGGAGCTGTTCGAGGAGGGTGCAGAACGCCTCCCCGAGCCGGCGCGGGTACGGGAGTTGCTCCACCTCACTGTCACCAGTGTGCTGTTCCTGACGGCGGGGTGCGGAGAGGGACTCGAGGTAGACCTTCAACCGGGACGCGACGTGGTCGGGGACCCTGATCGCGATGTCGGTGGACCCGTCCCCACGCACCCGCATGGTGAGCCGGGTGGTCCGGCGGGCGGCACGCTCCTCGGCCTCCAGCTTCCGCTGCTCCTCGGCGTCGGCGATCTCGGGGGCGAGGACCTCCAACAGGTGCTCGCCGAGCCGTTTCAGTGCCCGGGGACTGAAGTGCGCGGCCTGCTCGACCAGGTGGGCCTCGGCCTTGGCCTTCAGCTCGGGGCCGAGCCGGTCGGGCAGCCCGTCCAGCGCCTTGACGATCACCTGTGCTTGGGCCTGGTTGACGCGGGTGTCCAGGCACGCGGCCTGCAGCTGGGGCCAACGGCGGTCCAACGCCTGCCCCAGCCGGGCCTGGCGCGCCACCGTCGAGTAGTCCGCACACCGGGTGCGTTCGGCCCAGGCGGCGACGTTGCGGTCCCCGGTCGCGACGGCCAGGTCCTCGGCGTTCGCCAACACCCGCGCCTGGATCGCGGCCAGCTGCTCGGCGGCCCGGTCCAGCCATTCCAGGATGACCTCCTTGTCGGCGGCATCGAGGTAGGCGGGGTCGTACTCGGCCAGGAACCCGACCTGCGCGGCGAGCGCGCCGACGTCACCCACCATCGGGTGGATGATCGGGGTCGGGTCAACGGCCATGCCTCATTCTACAACTATCCGAGCATGTTTTCGAGTAAAATCTCTGGGCTGGGGAGACCGCGCGAGTCCCTCCCAACGTGATCCGCTGGGCGGGGTTGTCGAAGCTTCGTCGCTGGCGCTCCTCGCACCTCAACCGCCGAGCCCGGGATGGAGGCCGAGGTGGTCGTCGGCGGCGCCGATCGGCTGGGCGGGGTTTCGAGGCTTCGTCGCTGGCGCTCCTCGCACCTCAACCGCCGAGCCCGGGACGGAGGCCCAGGTGGTCGTCGGCGGCGCCGATCGGCTGGGCGGGTTTCGAGGCTTCGTCGCTGGCGCTCCTCGCACCTCAACCGCCGAGCCCGGGACGGAGGCCGAGGTGGTGGTCGGCGGCACCGATCCGCCGGGCGGGGTTTCGAGGCTTCGTCGCTGGCGCTCCTCGCACCTCAACCGCCGAGCCCGGGACGGAGGCCGAGGTGGTGGTCGGCGGCACCGATCCGCCGGGCGGGGTTTCGAGGCTTCGTCGCTGGCGCTCCTCGCACCTCAACCGCCGAGACGGGACGGAAGCCGGAGGGTCGTGCATCCTGAGCGGGGTTTCGAGGCTTCGTCGCTGGCGCTCCTCGCACCTCAACCACCGGCCCAGGACGGAGGCCGAGGTGGTGGTCGGCGGCACCGATCCGCCGGCGGGGTTTCGAGGCTTCGTCGCTGGCGCTCCTCGCACCTCAACCACCGAGCCGGGACGGAGGCCAAGGTGTCGTCGGCAGCGCCGACCCGTAAGCCGGGCGACGACCGGAGCCGAAGCCGGCGGCACCCGGCGAGCGCCCCTACCACCCGCCCCCGATGCCCGCCCGCGGAGACAGCCGCGGCCCGGGATCAGGCACTCCCCTACGCTGGCCTGCGGACCAGATCGACCGGAGGAGGGTGACGTGGATACGTGCGCGAGCTGCGGGCACGAGCTCGGCGGTGGCCGGTTCTGCACGGCGTGTGGCGCCCAGGCGCAGGAGCCCCGACCCCAGGCTGCGGCCGCGGGCGCCGGGCAGCACCGGGCCGACGTCGCCGAGGACCACGACGAACGCACTCGGCAGATCCCGCGGCTCCAGGTGGACACCCCCGATGACTGGCGCACCGGCACCGCGGAGCGGCCCGCGGTCGACGGCACCACGACCCGTCGGATCCCGCCCGTGCCGACCACGCCACCCCCGACCACAGTCCCCCCGACCACGCCACCCCCGACCACGCCACCCCCGGGCGCAGGACCGGCCGCGCCGCGGCCGACGGGCCCGCCTCCGGCCGGCCCGCGGCCCGCCGGCACGCCCACCGCACCGCCTCCACCTGCGACGGGCGGCGACGGCCCCCGCTTCCCTCTCTTCGCCGACGAGGTGGTCCCGGCCCCCGAGCCGGCCGCCGACCAGCGCCGGCGTGGAGGCCGCGGCTGGCTCCCGTGGGCGGTCGGCGCGGCCGTCCTGGCGCTGGTGGCTGCCCTCGGCGGCTGGCTGCTCCTCGGCGGTGACGACGAGCAGCCCGCGGGCGCCGGCGCGAGGCCGGCCGCCGAGAAGCAGCCCGGTGGCTCCGGGAAGCAGCCCACCCCGACGCCCGACCAACCGTCCGGCGAGCCCGGCGACCTGGCGCGCGAGGCCACCGCGAAGGTGCCCGCGACCGCGCCCCCCAACCAGGACACCAGCGGCAACATGGTCCGTTACGACGCCCGCAACATGCTCGACGGCGTCGCCTCGACCTGCTGGCGGATGGCCGGCGACGGCTCGGGCGAGGAGATCACCTTCGAGCTCCCCGCCGACACCCGGCTGACCGCGGTCGGCATGATCAACGGCTACGCCAAGGTCGCCGCCGACCAGCGCGGCCGCAGCCTGGACTGGTACCACGGCAACCGTCGCGTCCTCACGGTCGAGTGGGCCTTTGACGACGGCACGACCGTCACCCAGGGCCTGCGCGACACCATGCAGATGCAGACCCTGCGCATCGATCCGGTCACCACCCGCACCGTCACGCTGCGGCTGCTCTCGGTCTCCAAGCCGGGCAAGGGCCGCGCGGCGCGCAACTACACCCCGATCAGCGACGTGACGCTGCGGGGCGCGCCCGCCTGAGGGCGGATCCACCTCAGAACGGCGTACGCCGGCCGCGCGCCGCGTGGGTTTGGGCGGGGTGCCCGCGGGATAGCCTTCCGCGCGACACATCTCACCTGTGATGACGGGAAACCCATGCCCACCTGTGCCCACTGCGGCTCCGAGAACCCTGAGACGAGTCGCTTCTGCGGCGGCTGCGGCCAGCCCCTCGGCTCGGACACCCCGACCGCCCCGCTGCAGGCAGCCGCTCCCGCGGCCCCGCCCGCGGCTCCGCCCACGGCTCCTCCCGCGGCTCCGCCCACGGCCCCGATGGCGGCGCCTCCCACGGCGCCCCCGGCCGCGCCGCCCGTCCTGCCCCCGCCGCCGGCTGGTGCGCCGTACGGCGCCCCCCAAGGTGCGCCCCAGACTTCACCCCCGGATCCGGAACAGCGCGCACACCAGGGGCCGACCGCCCCCTCGCTGGCCTCGGTCAACTGGCAGCGGGTCCTCGTCGGCAACTGGCTGGGCGCCGGCCTCACCGCGGCCACGGCTCTCGGCGTCGCGGGCGTGCTCTCCACCCTGCTGGCCCTGATGTCCAAGCCCGAGGACTTCGGTGTCGACAACGGCCTCACGCTGGTGGCGACCTTGCTGGCCGCGACCTTCGGGGCGGACCTCGTCCTCGACCTCGACTTCGGGAACGAGAGCGCGTCCGCGCACCTCGGCATGTTCCCGCTGACGGTCACGATCATCGCGCTCGTGGCTGCGGCGCTGGTCTTCCGCCGGGTCACCAAGCGCTACCAGCGGGTGTCGGACGCGATCGGTGACGCCGCTCGTGCCTCCCTGCTCCTCGGCCTGGCGGTGATGCTGTTCGCGATCGTCTTCCGTGGCGACAACGACAAGCTGGGCGGCGGCTGGGGCGCGGAGCTCGCATCGCGCCAGATCGGGTTCGACGCGAGCTGGGGACCGAGCATCGCAGGCGCGTTCTTCCTGTCCTTCCTGGTCCTGCTCGTGACCCTGGTCGCGGTCCTCTACGCGTCGCGGCGTGACTGGTGGCCGGCACCGGTCCAGCGCGTGCACGACTGGACGGCAGCGCCGCTGTACGGCGTCGGCACCATCTTCGCGATGCTGCCCGTGGCCGGCATCGTCGGCCTGCTGCTGCTGATCTTCACCGGCGACACCCTCCACGACAACGACCCCACCGACGACGACCTGTCTGCGGGCATCGCGCTGATCTTCGGACTGATCGCCAGCGGCGGCTTCTGGCTGATCTCGCTCGGCTCGGGGGCGGCGTACGGCGCCACCTCGGACGAGTCCGGCCCCAGCGGCGGTGACAGCAGCGAGCTGCACCACCTCGCGCACTACGCCGAGGACACCCCCGGCCTGTGGGCAGCGCCGGTGGTGATGCTCGTCGTGCTCTTCCTGGCCGCGTTCGCGGTGGCCCGCAAGACCGCGGCGCCGCAGCGCATCCTCGGCAACCTGGGCGTGTTCGTGGCCCTGCTGCTGGTCGCCCTGCCGCTGATGTCGCGCGTCACCTCGGCGCACGCCGGGCTCAGCCTGGAGGAGGAGGACTACCGGGGCAGCTACTTCGTGGGCCAGGTCGGCTGGCAGGCGACCCTGCTGCTCACCCTCTTCGCCCTCGTCTGCGCCGCCCTCGTGGCGCTGATGAGCCGGGCCCTGGACGGCTCCGCCCTGCGCGCGCAGGCCTCGGCACTCGCCGGCCGGATGCAGTCCAACCCCGGTCAGCCCGCCGGTCCTCCCCCGGCCTGGCAGCCGGGCGCCCCGCAGGCCCCGCACCCCCAGGCCCAGCACCCGCAGGCCCAGCACCCCCACCAGGGCTGGGAGCCGCAGCAGCAGCCGGCCCAGCAGGGCTGGCAGCCTGCGACCCAGCCCCCGCCGCCCCCGACCGGGGACCCGGCTCCCGCTCCGGGCACCCCCTGGCCGCAGCCGCACGCGAACCCGCAGTCGCCGCAGCAGCCCACCTGGCCGCCGGCCGACGCCGGACCGGACGACGGCCGCACCCGGATCCGACCGATCACGCCGCCGCCCGGGCAGGAGTGACCCGCACGCGCTGAGCGCGCCGGGGGCAGACTGGCCACGTGCTCGATGCCCTGTCCCCGGCGCGCCGGCGGTTCTTCCTCGTCCTCGCCGCGCTCGTGGTCACCGGGCTGCTCGCGGGTGCTGCGGTCGCCGTGGCGCGCAGCCGGGACGAGCCCGTCCACGCCGTACCCCAGTCCGACCCGGGCCCGGTGCTTCTCGTGCCCGGCTACGGCGGCTCCACGGACGGCCTGGAGGTGCTGGCTGCCCGCCTGCGGGACGCCGGACGCGACGTCACCATCGTGCCCGCCATCGACGGGGGCACGGGTGACCTGCAGGCCCAGGCCCGAGCGCTCGCCGACGCCGCCGCGGGCGTGCTCGCCCGCTCGGGCGCCGGGTCCGTCGACGTGGTGGGCTACTCCGCCGGCGGCGTCGTGGTGCGGCTCTGGGTCGCAGAGGAGGGCGGGGGCGAGGTCGTGCGCCGCGCGGTCACGCTGGCCTCCCCCCACCACGGCACCGACATCGCCGCGCTCGGCGGGGACCTCGCGCCGGACGCGTGCCCCGCGGCCTGCCAGCAGCTGGCGCCCGACAGCGACCTGATGCGCCGGCTGGCGACCGAGGACGAGACCCCACCGGGACCCGAGTGGGTGTCGATCTGGACGATCGACGACCAGGTGGTGGTGCCACCAGAGTCCGGCCGCCTCGACGGATCCGTGGCGTTCTCGGTCCAGTCGGTCTGCCGCGAGACGCTGGCCCACGGGGACGTGCCGAGCGACCCGACCGTCGACGCGATGGTCGTCCTCGAGCTCGGCACGGACCTGCCCGAGGTCCCCGGCCCGGGCGTCTGCCGCGGCCAGGCGACCGACCAGGGCTAGTCGGTGACGTCCTTGGTCGCGAAGTTCGCCCACCCCGCGGCGAGGAAGACCACGACGTACACCCCCTGCAGGGCAACCCCGCGCACCACGTCGCGCCACAGGATGGGGTCGCGGAACAGGTCGACGAAGGCCAGCCAGTAACGGGTCGGCAGCCACGGCCGCAGCGCCTCGGCCGCGTCCAGCGTGAGCAGGATCGTGGACGCGATGAGCACGGCCAGCGTGCCCAGCGCAGCCCCCAGCGGCGACTCGGTGACCGTGGAGAGGAACAGCGCGATCGCGGCCACGCCCAGCATGCAGAGCATGGCGTAGGCCAGGGCCAGGCCGGTGCGCACCAGCAGCTCCTGGGTGGAGAGCGAGGTGCCCGACACGCTGGTGGTCGCCGCCGCGACGTCGCCCCGGCCGAGCAACGTCGTGCCGACGACGTACGCCGTCACGGCCACCACGAGCACGGTGAGGACCACGAACGCCATCACGCTCACCAGCTTGGCGACCAGCAGCCGGGTGCGCCCGACCGGCCGGACCAGCACGTAGCGCAGCGTGCCGGCCTGCGCCTCCCCCGCGATCGCCTCCCCGGCCGTGATCGCCACCGCGATGGGCAGGAACAGCGGGAGCACGATCCCGAGCGCGGCCAGCGGGTAGAGGCTGCCGTCGGTGAGCACGGCGGACAGGAACGCCGGCCCCGTCCCCGGACGCGGCCCCAGGTCGGTGACGGCGAGGAGGACCGCCACCAGCGTCGGCAGGGCGTCGATGAGCGCGATCGTCACCCAGGTGCGCCGGCTCAGCACCAGCTTGCGCAGCTCGACGGCGATCACCGGTCCGGCCCCCCGCCCTCGCGCCCACTGCGCTCGCGGGCCCGGTCCCCGCTCGGTCCCGTCGCCGCCAGCACGACCTCCTCGAGGGTCCGCCGCTCCGGCGCCAGCCCTTCGACCCTGATGCCCGCCTGCACCAGCCGGGTGTTGAGCGCGGCGACGTCCTCCACCCGGACCAGCAGCCGGTGGCCGTCCTGGTGCTCCACCCGGCCGTCCAGGAGGCCGCGGACCCGGTCGGCGTCCGGCGTGTGCACGACCACGCGCCCCGTCGGCCGGCGCAGCACATCGAGCTGCTCCTGGAGCACCATCCGGCCACCGTCGAGCACGCCCACGCGCGTGCACATCTGCTCGATCTCGGCGAGCAGGTGGCTCGAGAGGAAGACGGTCGTGCCGGCCGCGTTCAGCTCCAGGAGCAGGTCGCGGATCTCGTGGATGCCCTGGGGGTCCAGCCCGTTCGTGGGCTCGTCCAGCACGAGCAGCCGGGGCGCACGCAGCAGCGCGTTCGCCAGGCCGAGCCGCTGCCGCATGCCCAGCGAGTAGGCGTGCACCGGCCGCTTGTCCACGCCGCCGAGCCCCACCCGCTCGAGCGCCTCGTCGACCCGGGCGGCCCGCGTGGAGCGCCCCCCGCCGCGCCCCATCGCGTCGAAGAGCGCCAGGTTGGCCCGGCCCGACAGGTGGGGGTACGCCGCCGGCCCCTCGACCAGCGCACCCAGCTGCGGCAGCACCTCCCGGCCCGATCGCGGCATCGGCCGATCCAGCACCTCGATCGAGCCCGACGTCGCCAGCACCAGCCCGAGCAGCATCCGCACCGTGGTGGTCTTCCCGGACCCGTTCGCGCCGAGGAAGCCGTAGACGTCGCCCTCGCGCACGTCGAGGTCGAGGTCGGCGACCGCCACGATCCGGCCGTAGCGCTTGGTCAGCCCCCGGGTGCGGATCACGGGAACCGGTCCTCGTCGTACCGGGTGCCCGTGAGGAGGTCGTCGGCCGCGGTCAGCAGGGTCTTGTCGGTGACGGTCCCGGTGACCAACCAGCCCCCGCCGTATCCGGCCTCGCTGGTCATCCGGTCGGTGAGCAGGACGCCGAGCGGGCCCACCCGCAGCACCGTCCCCTCGTCGACCGACCTGACTCCGGGCGTCCGGTCCAGCTGCTCGTGCAGGGGGTCGGCGGCTCGGCTCCACAGCGGGATGGCGAGGACCTGGGTGAGGCCGGCGCCGTACACCCCGACCGCGCCCCGGGAGCTCGCCGACCGCGCCAGCCCGGCGAGCGAGGCGGGTGGGAGGAACGGCGCGAACTGGTCGGCGGCGTCGGCGATGTCGAGCACCTCCTGGAACGACACGTCCGCGCCGGGCGGCGGGGAGAATCGGGTGCGGCTCCGGTCGGGCGCGGTGGTCGAGAGCTCGCGGAACCGGGTGGCGAAGACCGGGCCGGCGTCGGCGGCGTCGTACACCTCGACGGCCAGCGGCAGCCCGCTCCCCTGGTCCGCCCACACGTCGACGTGGTCGATGCTGCTCTGCGGTGAGCCGGGCACCAGCCGGAGCCCGGGCGCGTCACGTCCCGCGACCCGTACGGCGGGGATCCGGGTCACCTGCGCGGCGTCGACGTCGTCGAGCAGCCGCTGCGCCAGCGTCGTCGGCAGCAGGTCGGCGGTGCGGGGCAGCCGGATCCCGGGGTCCACGCTGCGCCGGGCGGCCCCGCGCTCGTAGTCCCACTCGGTGGTGAGGTTCAGGTCGTGGACGAGGTCCGTCTCGCCGGCGGTGAGCAGCCGGTCCACGCGCCAGTGGTCGGCGGAGCGCCACCACACACGCAGCCGGTTCTGCTCACCGAAGAGGGCCCCGATGTCGGTGAACCGGTCGGTGACCGGCAGCTGGAGGGTCCCGCTGGTCTCGACGTACCCGGAGTAGCCGCGGTCCTCCGAAGCCCGGACCCTGGCCAGCAGCTCGGCGGCGCCCACCGAAGGATCCCCGGCCGGACGCGCCTGCCAGCCCAGGGGCACGCCCACGACCAGCAGCACGAGGGCGGCGACGACCGCCCAGCGCCGGGATCTGGTCATACCGCAATCTACGCCCGGCCTCCTGAGCCGGTTCGACGCGTGAGCGGCGGATCAGGCGAGCCGGGCGAGCGTGGCGGCGGCCTTCTCGGCGTCGTCGCGGGTCACGTCGAGGTGTGTGACGAGGCGTACGGCGGTCGGGCCGACCGCCGAGACCAGGACCCCCGCCTCGCGGGCGGCGGCGACGAAGTCGGTCGCGTCGGAGCGCGGGACGACGACGATGTTGGTGTCGACGCCGGCGGGGTCCACCCCGCAGGCCTCGGCCAGCAGCCGCGCGTGCGCGTGGTCGTCGGCCAACCGCTCCACGTGGTGCTCGAGGGCGTGCAGGCCGGCGGCGGCCAGGATGCCCACCTGCCGCATCCCGCCGCCCATCCGCTTGCGCCAGATCCGCGCCTCGGCGACGGCGTCCGCGCCGCCCACCATCAGCGAGCCCACCGGCGCGCCAAGCCCCTTGCTGAGGCAGACCGCCAGCACGTCGGCGACCGCGCCGTACTCCGCGAGCGGGACGCCGGTGGCCACGTGGGCGTTCCAGAGCCGGGCACCGTCCATGTGGATCCCGACCCCCAGCCCGGTGGCGAGCTCGCGCAGGTCGCGCAGGTCCTGCAGCGGGAGGACGGCGCCGCCGGCGAAGTTGTGGGTGTTCTCGACCGAGAACGCCGCGGTGGCCACGAAGAACGGCCCCATGTCGGGGGCGTGCATGGAGCGGATGGCCGGCAGGTCGACCTGCCCGCGCGGGTGGGTCCAGGTCCGCATGGTCAGCCCGGTGTAGGCGCCGTGGGCGCCCAGCTCGGCGCGGGCGATGTGGGCGCTGGCCTCGCAGAGCACCTCCTGGCCCACCGACACCAGCGAACGGACCGCGAGCACGTTGGCCATCGAGCCGGTGGGGGTGAACAGCGCCGCCTCGTGGCCGAGCAGGCCTGCCACGTGCTCCTCCAGCCGTGCGACGGTCGGGTCCTCGCCGTACACGTCGTCGCCGACCTCGGCGGAGGCCATCGCCCGGCGCATCGCCTCGGTGGGCCGGGTCAGGGTGTCGCTGCGCAGGTCGATCACGACGTCAACCTATCCAAACGCAGACCGTGTGTTTCGACGCGCCCGTGGCTCGGGGCTTGCTCAACCCCCTTCGCCTGCGCCCGGCGTTCGCAGGCTCACGCCGAGCGGGCTCGGAGCATCTCCGCGACCAGGAAGGACAGCTCGAGGGACTGCACCCGGTTAAGCCGCGGGTCGCAGACCGACTCGTAGCGGTTGCCGAGGTCCATCTCGGCCAGCTCCTCGCCGCCGCCCACGCACTCGGTGACGTCGTCACCGGTCAGCTCGACGTGGATGCCGCCGGGCCAGGTGCCCAGCGAGCGGTGCACGTCGAAGAAGCCCTGCACCTCGTCGATGACGTCGTCGAAGCGGCGGGTCTTGTAGCCCGACGACGCCTCGAAGGTGTTGCCGTGCATGGGGTCGCAGACCCAGGCCACGTCGATCCCGGCCGCGTTGACCTTCTCCACCAGGTGGGGCAGGCCGTCGCGGATCTTGCCGGCGCCGAACCGGGTGATGAACGTGAGCCGGCCCGGCTCGTTGGTCGGGTTGAGCTTGGCGGCCAGCGCCAGCGCGTCGTCCGGCGTCGTCGTCGGGCCGAGCTTCACGCCGATCGGGTTGCGGATGTGGCTGAGCAGCTCGACGTGGGCGTTGTCCAGCTGGCGGGTGCGCTCACCGATCCACACGAAGTGGCCGGAGACGTCGTACGGCATCTCCGTGCGCGAGTCGATGCGGGTCATCGCGTGCTCGTACTCCAGGACGAGCGCCTCGTGGCTGGAGTGGAAGTCGACCCGGTGGAACTCGTCGGGGTCGGCGCCGATCGCCTTCATGAACGTGAGCGCGCGCTCGATCTCGTTGGCCATCGCTTCGTACTGCTGGCCGACGGGCGACTCACGCACGAAGTCGGTGTTCCAGGTGTGCACCTGGCGCAGGTCGGCGTAACCACCGGTCACGAAGGCGCGGACCAGGTTCAGCGTCGCGGCGGAGGCGTTGTAGACGTCGACGAGGCGCTGCGGGTCCGGGATGCGCGCGGCCTCGGTGAAGTCGAAGCCGTTGACGGCGTCGCCGCGGTAGGCCGGCAGGGTGACGCCGTCGCGGGTCTCGAAGTCGGAGGAGCGCGGCTTGGCGTACTGGCCCGCCAGTCGGCCGACCTTCACGACCGGCACCGACGCGGCGTAGGTCAGCACGACCGCCATCTGCAGGAGCACGCGCAGCTTGTTGCGCACGTTGTCGGCGGTGACGCCGGCGAAGGTCTCGGCGCAGTCACCGCCCTGGAGCAGGAACGCCTCGCCGCGGGACACGGCCGCGATCTTGGCCTTGAGGTCGTCGCACTCACCCGCGAAGACCAGCGGCGGCATGGTGCGCAGCCGGGCGACGGCAGCGTCGACGGCACCCTTGTCGGGGTACGTCGGCTGCTGGGCCGGGCCGAGATCGTGCAGGCCGGCCAGGTCGGGGACGGTCCCTGAGGAGGCGAGGGACGAGCCGTCTCGAAGGGTGCTCACCGGTCAAGGGTACGCGCGACGCGCCGGCGCCCCGAACTGGCGGGACGCCGGCGAGACGGCTGTGACGAGGACTACCCGAGGGGTCAGTCCTCCAGGTGGTCGATGTCGCGGAAGCCGGTCTTCTGGGCGCGGACGCCGCGGTTGGTGGCCCACGTCAGCGCCCACAGCACGACGCCGAGACCGAGCAGGCCGGCGGCGATCTTGTACTGGATGAAGTCGGCCTCCAGCCGGGCCCACGGGCCGAGCAGGTAGGCGCAGCAGACGGCGCCGAGCACCGGCACCGCGGTCGGTGCCCGGAAGGTGCCGCGCGCGGGGTCGCGGCGCAGCACGAGGCAGGCGACGTTCACGACGGTGAACACCGCGAGCAGGAGCAGGGCGGTCGTGCCGGACAGGGCCACGACGATGGTGCTCTCGGCCTGCAGCCGCACGACCAGGATCAGCGCCAGCGCGAGCACGGTCGTGAACGCGATGGCGGTGTACGGCGAACGGCGCTTGCGCGACACGCGGCCGAGGCTGCGGGGCAGCACGTCCTGGGTGGCCATGCCGTAGATGAGTCGGCTGGCCATGAGCATGTTGATCAGGGCGGTGTTGGCGACCGCGAACACCGTCATGAACGGGAAGATCTTGTCGATCGGCAGGTCGGGGGCGCCGACCCGGACCACGTCGAGCAGGATCCCGGCCTCGGGGTTCTTCGGGGCGGCGATGTCGCCGGCGGGGATGACCGCGACCACGGAGATCGCGACCAGCATGTAGATGACGACCGCGATGCCGAGCCCGGTGAGCATCATCTTCGGGAAGATCCGCTCCGGGTTCTTGACCTCCTCGACCATGTTGACCGAGTCCTCGAACCCGACCATGGAGAAGAAGGCGATGGCGGTCGCGATGGTGACCGCCATGAAGAGGCCCTTGTCGTCGGGGTTCTCGAAGACCGTGATGCGCGACGTGTCGCCGTCGCCGCTGCCGATCGCCCAGAACCCGATCGCGATCACGATCGCGAGGGCCGACATCTCGATCAGCGTCAGCACCACGTTGAACTTCACGCTCTCGCCGACGCCGCGCAGGTTGATCATCGCCAGCACCACCATGAACAGCAGCGCCACGGCCAGCGTCGCGCCGTCACCCGTGGGGATGCCCGGCAGCAGCTCGTCGAGCCCGATGAGCAGGTTCTGCGAGAGCAGGCCCGCCGACGTCGAGGCACTGGTGATGCCCGAGCACACCACGGTGAACGCAACCAGGAAGGTGACGAAGTGGATGCCGAACGCCTTGTGCGTGTAGAGCGCCGCGCCAGCGGCCTGCGGGTACTTCGTGACGAGCTCGAGGTAGGAGTACGCCGTGAGGGTGGCCACCGCGAACGCCACCAGGAACGGCAGCCAGGCGATGCCGCCCACCTGCCCGGCCAGCTTGCCGGTCACGGCGTACACGCCTGAGCCGAGGATGTCGCCCACGATGAACAGCAGGAGGAGCCCCGGCCCCATCACCCGCTTCAGATCGGGCTCGCGCCCGTTGACGTCCACGTCCTCGGTGGCACTGCTGGTCATGCTCGCCTCCTGATCGGACCGGCTCGACGCTCGGCCGGTTGACCGGACAGTTTTCCCCGGCGGGTGGGGGCCGGAAACCCCCCGGGGGTGCTCGGTCTCAGGATTCCCTCAGGTACGGCGCGCTCGGCACCCGTCGATGGCTGGTCACAGATGGGCCAGCAGGCCCCCGTCACAGCGCACCAGGCTGCCGGTGACGTAGGAGGCCAGCGCGCTGCACAGGAACGCGCCGACGGCGCCGAACTCGGCCGGGTCGCCGTAGCGGCCCACCGGGATCGCGGCCCGGGACGCGGCCCGGACCTCCTCGACCGGCCGCCCCTGGCGGACCGCCGCCGCCTCGTCGAGCCGGGTCAGCCGGTCGGTGCCGATCCGGCCGGGCAGCAGCATGTTGACGGTGACGCCGTCGGACGCGACCTCCGAGGCCAGCGTCTTGAGGTACGCCGCGAGCGCGGCGCGCCCCACGTTGGACGCGCTGAGGTTGGCCAGGGGGGCCTCGACCCCGCTGGAGCCGACCGCGAGGATCCGCCCCCAGCCCCGCGTACGCATCGCCGGGAGGACCGCCCGGACCATCGCGACGTGTGGGAGGAGCAGCAGCTCGGCGGCCGCCCGGACGCCGTCCGCGTCGAGGTCCTCTGCCCGGCTCGGCGCGGGGCCGGGACCGTTGAGGACCACGATGTCGGGGTCACCGAACGCGGAGCGCGTCGAGTCGAGCAGGGCGTCGGCCGCACCGTCCTCGGTGAGGTCGACGGTGAGCCCGATCGCCGAGGGCAGCGAGGCGGCCAGCTCCTCGGCGCGCTCGCCATTGCGCCCGCAGACGACGACGTTCGCGCCCTCGTGACCCAGCGCGGTGGCGATCGCGGCGCCGAGGCCGCCCGTGGATGCCAGCACGAGCGCCGTGCGTCCCTTGATTCCGAGATCCATCAGTGTGCCTCCAGCGGGTGCGTGCGTGTGTTCGGGGTGAGCCCCAGCATCGGGCACCCGGGGGCGTACCCGCACTGCGTCGTAGCGTGCTCGTGATGCGCGTCGCGACGTTCAACATCCTGCACGGCCGGGCCGGTGCGCGCGGCCCCGTGGACCCGGGCGCCCTCGGTGCGGCGGTGCGCGCGCTCGACGCCGACGTGCTCGCGCTGCAGGAGGTCGACCGGGACCAGCCCCGCTCGGGCGGCGTCGACCTGACGGCGGTCGCGGCGGAGGCGATGGGTGCCCTCGCCCACCGGTTCGCACCGACGCTGACCGGACTGCCGGGCGAGTGGGTGGCCACGACCGGTACGGAGCCGGCCGGTTCCCCGGCGTACGGGATCGCCCTGCTCAGCAGGCTCCCGGTCCGGGCCTGGCGCACTGTCCGGCTGCCCGCGCCGCGGCGCGAGGAGCCGCGGGTGGGGCTGGTGGCCGACGCGTCGACCCCGGGTGGGCCGCTCACCGTCGTGGCCACGCACCTGTCCTTCGTGCCCTGGACGACGGGGCGCCAGCTGCGGGCCCTGGTGCGGGAGACCGCCGACGCGCGCCGGCCGCTGCTGCTGCTCGGCGACCTGAACGCCGGCCGGGCGCGCGTGGAGCTGATCTCCGGCCTGCGCAGCCTGGCCGACGTCGCGACCTACCCAGCCCACCGGCCGGACCGCCAGCTCGACCACGCGCTCGTCGACGGCCCGTTCCGCGCAGCCGCGGTGGAGGCACCGCTGCTGCCCGTGTCGGACCACCGGGCGCTGGCGGTCGAGCTGGAGGATCCGGTCCGGGGGTGACGGATCAGCCGAAGAAGACCTGGGCCTCGGCGTACTCCTCGGGGCTGACCAGCTTGAGCTCGCCGGTGCCCTCGATCAGGGGAACGCGGATGATCTTGGTGCCGCGCAGCGCCATCATCTTCCCGAAGTCACCCTCCGCCACCGCGTCGATGGCCTGCAGGCCGAAGCGCGTGGCCAGCCAGCGGTCGAAGGCGGTCGGGGTGCCGCCGCGCTGGGTGTGGCCCAGCACGACCGCACGCGCCTCCTTGCCGGTCCGCGTCTCGATCTCCGAGGCGAGCCGCTCGCCGATGCCGCCGAGGCGGACGTGCCCGAAGGCGTCCTTCTCCCCCGTCAGCAGCGTCATGTCGCCTCCCTCGGCCGGCACCGCGCCCTCGGAGACCACGATGATCGGGGCGTAGCGCGTCTCGAAACGCTCCTCGACGTAGGCGCACAGCGCGTCGATGTCGAAGGGCTGCTCGGGGATCAGCACGGCGCTCGCGCCGCCGGCGATACCGGAGTGCAGGGCGATCCAGCCCGCGTGGCGACCCATCACCTCGACGACGAGCACCCGGTGGTGGGACTCCGCCGTGGTGTGCAGGCGGTCGATGGCCTCGGTGGCGATGTTCACCGCGGTGTCGAAGCCGAACGTGAAGTCGGTGCCGGACAGGTCGTTGTCGATCGTCTTCGGCACACCGACCACGTTCACGCCGAGGTCGGCCAGCTTGGTGGCGACCCCGAGGGTGTCCTCCCCGCCGATGGCCACGAGCGCGTCGACGCCGTCCCGGGCGAGGTTCTCCTTGATCCGCTCGACGCCGTTCTCGATCTTGAACGGGTTGGTCCGCGAGGACCCCAGGATGGTGCCGCCGCGAGGCAGGATGCCCCGACACTGCTCGATCCCGAGCTCCATGGTCACGCCCTCGAGCGGGCCGCGCCAGCCGTCGCGGTAGCCGACGAACTCGAAGCCGTGCTGGCGCACGCCCTTGCGCACCACCGCCCTGATCACGGCGTTCAGTCCGGGGCAGTCCCCGCCTCCGGTCAGCACTCCGACACGCATGTGCACTCCTCGGTTGGATCGTTTGCTCGGTTTGATCGTTCAAGAGGGAGTTCTCGACTCTAGTGGGCGCGCGGGCGCCCGGCCAGAGCCCGGCTCAGCCCGCGAGCGCGACCACGGCGGCGTCCACCCCGAGTCCCGCGACCAGCCCCAGGACCGCGGCTGCGGCGACGGGCAGGCAGCCGCCGACCACGGACCGGTCGGTGGGGAGCGGCTCCGTGCGCCAGCGGGGGTCGGCCTCGATCGCGGCGAGCCGGTCGGGCGTCGCCACGGGGTCCAGCACGGCCACGTCCGGCAGGTCCGGGTGCAGGACCAGCGGCACGGGCCCGCCCGCGCGCAGGTGGAGACCCAGGTCGGCGGGCACCAGCGCGGCCACCCGGCGCGCGGCCCCGGGCGCGGGCGCGAGCGCGGTCGCGACGACCACGAGCGCCGGTGCGGGCAGCGGCTCGCCCCTGCCGACCACGAACGCCGGCGAGCGGCGGGCGACCCTCCGTCGTACGACGCGCGCCGGGACGGGCACGGCCGGCACCCGGCCGGCCACGATCTCGCCGCTCCCGCGACCCACCTCGGCACGCAGGGCCCGGTCGGCGCGACGGATCCGGAGGGTGAACGCCACGGCGGACCCCACCGCGACCAGGAACCCGAGGACCAGCAGGGCGACCACCAGCCGGAGCCGATCCGGGCTGACCGCGAGCACGCTGCCGAACATCAGCCCGAAGCCGAGCATCTGCCCGAACAGGTAGGCACGGGTCTGGCCCGAGAGGTCGTTCAGCACAGCCCGGGCCTACCCGCTGCCGGAGCACACAAACCAGCGTCAGGCCGCGACCGCCTCCTCGGCGTGGTTCGTGACCGGTCGCGCTGCGTGCGGGAGCGTGCTGCCCAGCCGGCTCGCGAGCAGGCCGCCGACGACGGCCACCGCGACCATGGCCAGCCAGATCGGCGCAGCCCCCCGGTCCAGCAGCCAGGCGAACGCCACCGGGGCGATCGTGCTGGCGAGGTTCCACGCCAGCTGGATGAGCGAGAGGTAGCGACCACGCAGGTGCTCGGGCGCCGCCTCCGCGGAGAGCGCGCCGTGGACCGGGCCGCCGAGCATCTCCCCCACCGTGTAGACCACCGACCCGACGAGGACGACCATCGTGGCGACGGCGACCGAGAGCCTGCTGGCCCCGAGCATGACCACGAACGACGAGGCGAACACGGCGTTGGTCAGCACCAGCACCCGCCAGCGCCGGGCGCCGGTCATGGCCCGGACCGCCAGGCCCTGGCCGAAGCCGACCATCACCGTGTTGAGCGTGAACACGGCGCCGGTGACCCAGCCCGGCAGGCCGAGCACCGTGGTGGCGTACACCGGCATCGCGAAGTTCAGCACCATCATCGAGGTGGAGTAGGCCAGCTGCGTGAACCACAGCAGCCGGTAGGGCCGGTCGCCGAGCACCACCCGCCAGGCGCCCTCGGGACTGCGGTGCCCGGTCCGGGGTGTCGGCGGGACCGCCAGCAGCAGCACGAACGCGAGCCCGAACGACGCCGCGTTGGCGACCACCACCGCGGCGTACGCCGTGGTCGTGCCGATCGTGATCGCGAGCCCCGACAGCAGGCCACCGAGGGCGAACCCGACGTTGCGCAGCGCCCCGAGGAAGCCGAACCACTTCTCGCGCTCCCCGGGCACCGAGATCGCCGCCACGATGTTGCCGTAGGAGCCCCAGAACGCCGTGCGTCCCACCGTGACCACGATCGTCCACAGCGTGAGGGCGACGAAGGAGTCGGTGAGCAGGTACGCCGTGTAGCCGACCGCCTGCAGGGCGTTGCCGGCGAGCAGCACGTGCTTGGCGCCGTACCTGTCGACGAGTCCGCCGAGCAGCGGACCGGCCGGCAGCGCGACGGCCGAGGCCAGCGAGATCGCCGCACCCACCTGCACGAGGGACAAGTCGGTCGTGACCAGGAAGTACAGCACGCAGACGGGCATGAAGACCCCGCTGCCGACGGCGTCCACCGCGATCGCGGTGACGAAGCGGCGGTGGTCGCCGACGGAGGGGAAGCCGAGTCTGTCGAGCACCCCTGGATCCTCCTGGTTCAACCCCAGGTGAGGGCAAGCGGATATCGCAGGGTCCGCACTAGGGTCGCGTCATGACGTTCTCGATCGTGGCCCGTTCCGCCGACGGTGAGTCCTGGGGTGTCGCCGTCGCCTCGAAGTTCCTCGCCGTGGGTTCCCTGGTCCCGGCGGCCGTCGCGGGTGTCGGAGCGATCGCGACCCAGGCCGACGCCAACGTGGCCTACAAGGGCCAGGCCCTCGCCCACCTCGACGACGGGGCCACCGCACCGGTGGCCCTGCAGCGGCTGCTGGAGGACGACGAGGGGCGCGACCACCGCCAGGTCGGCATCGTCGACCTGGACGGGAACGCCGCCACCCACACCGGGCACGCCTGCCTCGACTGGGCCGGCGGCGTCACCGGCGACGGCTACGCCATCCAGGGCAACATCCTCGCCGGGGCGGAGGTCGTCGAGGCCATGGAGCAGGCCTGGCTGGCCTCGGCCGAGGACACCCCGCTGGCCCAGCGGCTGCTCGCCGCGCTGGCGGCGGGTGATGCCGCCGGCGGCGACAGCCGCGGCCGGCAGTCGGCGGCGCTGCTCGTGGTGCGCGAGGGGGCCGGCTACGGCGGGCTCGACGACATCGCGGTCGACCTGCGCGTCGACGACGCCGGGTCCAGCGGTGGCGACCCGATCGACGAGCTGGCCCGGCTGCTGGACCTCAGCGACCTCTACCTGACCGCCTCGACCGAGGAGGAGAAGGTGCCGGTCACCCCGGAGATCGAGCGCGAGCTCGAGGACTTCGCGCAGGCCGGCGGGCACCGCGACTTCCACGCCTGGGTCGGCACCGAGAACTACGAGATGCGGGTCGCGCCCGACCTGTCCTGGATCGACCGGCGGATCCTCTCGATCGTGCGTGGGGGCCGCGACGGATGAGCGTGCTCGCGATCGACGCCGGCACCACCGGCGTGACCGCGGTCGTCGTCGACGAGGCCGGCTCGGTCGTGGCCACCGGCCACCAGGAGCTCGGCCGGCACTCCCCTCACCCCGGCTGGGTCGAGCACGCCCCGGAGGAGATCTGGCAGGCCACGCTCGCGGCCACCCGCGAGGTGCTCGGCCGGGTCGACGGGGGCGAGCTGCGCGGCCTCGGCATCACCAACCAGCGCGACACGATCCTGCTGTGGGACCGGGAGACCCTCGGCTCGCCGCGCCAGGCGATCGGGGGGCAGGACCGCCGTACGGCCGACGTCTGCGCCCGCTTGCGCGACGCGGGCCACGAGGAGCGGGTGACCGAGCTGACCGGGCTCCGGCTGGACCCGTGCTTCCCGGGCACCAGGCTGACCTGGCTCGCCGAGCACGAGCCGCACACGTGGGCCCTGGTGGACTCCGGGAGGTACGCCGTCGGCACCGTCGACTCCTTTCTGGTCACGCGGATGACCCGCGGGACCTACCACGTCACCGACGTCTCGAACGCCGGCCGCACGCTGCTGCTCGACCTGGCCGAGGGCGACTGGTCCGACGAGCTCTGCTCGTTGTTCGGTGTCCCGCGCGACGCGCTGCCCGAGCTGGTGCCGAGCTGGGGCGAGGTGGCCACGACCGACCCCCGGTCGTTCCTCGACCTGTCGCTGCCGATCGCGGGCATCGCCGGCGACCTGCAGTCGGCCCTCTTCGGCCAGACCTGCTTCGCCGAGGGCGACACCACGTGCACCTTCGGCACCGGGTCGGCCGTCCTGACGAACACCGGCACCAGCCTGCAACGCCCGGGTGCGGGACTGCTGTCGACGCCGGCCTGGCGCTCCCCCGTCGGTGAGCTGACCTACGCGCTGGAGGGCTCGCTGGGCGAGACCGGCGCAGCCGTGCAGCGGCTGCGCGACGTGCTCGGGACGTTGCCGGCCCCCACCGCGCTGCGGGTGGACGGCGCCGCCGACGACCTGCTCTGCCAGGTCCTGGCCGACCAGACCGGCGTCCCGGTCGAGCGTCCGGCCGTCATCGAGACCGCCGCCCACGGGGCCGCCCTCCTCGCCGGTCTCGGCACCGGGGTCTGGTCCTCCACCGACGAGCTGCGCGGGACCTGGCGGCTCGACCGTCGCTTCGACCCCGACCCGGACCGCCCCCGAGCCGATCCGACCGGATAGTCCGGCACGTTTCTGACGTCTGCGGGGTCACTGATCGAACATCAGGAGAGTCACGACCGTGCAGTCACGTCAGAAGCGTGCCGGACTATCCGTTCAACCTGGCGACCGCCGCCGCGGCGGCGTCGCGGAGGCGGGTGGCGTCGGCGACGGCGGACTCGGCCTCGGAGCGGGCGTCCTCGGCCTCCTCGACCTCGTCGTCCACCTCCTCGGCCTGGGCCTCGAGGGCGGCGAGGCGTCGGCGCAGCTCGTCGATCTCGCCCTGGACCTGCAGCCCCCGCGCCTCGAGCTCGGCGACCCTCGCCGACGCGTTCTCCAGCTCGCCGGTGGCCGCCTCCAGCGCGGCGTCGGCGTCGGCCAGCTCCTCGCGGGCCGCGGCCAGCGCCTTCCGGTCCGCCTCGGGGTCGGGTACGACGTGCAGCTCGGGCCGCGGCGCGGGCTCGGCGTCGCGGGGCGTCGCCGTGAAGCCGAGCGCCTCCGGCACCGCCACCGCCGAGGTGAGGTCGACGGCGTCCACCCCGGTGGCCGCGAGCGCGGTGACCAGCAGGCCGCTGCGCACCGCGCGTCCGCAGTCCTCGTCGAGGATCGCCGCGGTCAGCGTGGCCTCGACCTGGTCGGCCACCGCCGGCGTGACCTTCTGCCCGGCCTCCGCCGCGACCGCCCGGGCGCGCGAGGTCACGGCCGCGGTCAGCTGCCGGCGCTGACGGGTCAGCGCCCGCAGCTCGTCGCCGGCCAGGCCCGCCTGGGCGGCGCGCAGTGCGCCACCCACCGCCAGCACCTGGCCCACCTGCTCGGCCTCGCGGCGTACCAGGAGGTTGACCACCCAGGCGGCCATCGACGGCTTGCGCAGCGCCTTGACCCGGGCGGAGAGCTCCTTGTCCGGGCCCTTCAGCTCCTTCGCGCGGGCGTCGCGGGCCGGGGTGAACTCCGGCAGGCCGAGGCCGTAGAGCTCGTCGGCGACGACGAGCAGCGCGTCCGGCTCCGGGTCAGCCACGTCCCGGCTCCCCGGCCGGCTCGTCGAGCCCCTGCTCGATGGCGTAGCGGGTCAGCTCGACGCGGTTGTGCATCTGCAGCTTGCGCAGGGTGTTCTGCACGTGGTTCTGCACGGTCCGGTGGGAGAGCACCAGCCGCTCGGCGATCTGCTTGTAGGACAGCCCCTTGGCGACCATCCGCAGCACCTCGGTCTCGCGCTCGGTCAGCTCCGGGCGGTGGGCCGGGTCGTCGTCGCCGGCCACGGGTCCGACGCCCGAGAGCCGTCGGAACTCGCCGAGCACCAGCCCGGCCAGGCCGGGCGTGAACACGGTGTCGCCGGCGGCCACGCGGCGCACCGCCGCCAGCAGCTCCTCCCGCGAGGCGGACTTCACCAGGTAGCCGGTGGCGCCGGCCTTGACCGCCGCCAGCACGTCGGCCTGCTCCCCCGACGCGGACAGGATCAGCACCCGCGCGCCCGGGTCCTGACGGATCACCTCGGCGGTCACCTCGACGCCGCCGGGCTCGGGGATCTGCAGGTCCAGCACGACCACCTTCGGCCGCGTGGCCGTGAACCGCACCAACGCCTCGCGCCCGCTCGCCGCGACCGCGACGACGTCGAACCCGGCCGCAGCCAGGTCGCGCTCGACCGCGTCGCGCCACATCGGGTGGTCGTCGACCACCATGACCCTCACCGGCTCGTCCACCCCGTCGCCCCTCACGCCTCGCCGCCCGCCCGTCCCGGGCCGCTCGTCACTGGCAGCCTGTCACTGGTAGTCCGTCACTGGCCGCGACTGTAGCGACCCCGCCGGTGCAGGAGGGGTACGTCGTCCTCCCCGACCTCCACGTGCTCGACGGTGCAGGTGACCAGCCTCGACCAGCCGACCTCGGTCGTCGTCTCGAGGACGACGCCCAGCCAGGTCGGCGCCGTGAGCAGCCGCGGCCCCCACCGGGTCGGCCCGAACTCCCCGGTCCGGAACGGCCCGCCCGGTGCCGGCGCCGTCCCGGCGAACGCCTCGGCGAGGTCGCGGTGCGCCCAGCCCAGCAGCTGCACCACGGCCCGCCCGGTCCGTCCCAGCTCGTCGGCGAGGTCGGAGTCGGGGTCGACCAGCGCGAGCACCCGCGCCGGGTCACCGCCCGCGACCATCAGTGACGACACCGTGAGCCCCGCCCGCCCCTGCTCGTCCCCGGACGTCCACAGGCTGACCGCACCGCCGAGCCGGCCGCGCCACCGGCGCACCGGATCCGGCTCGGGGTCCAGGAACGGGTGCTCGCTGTGGATCGTCACGCAGGTGAGGGTACGGCGGGCGGCGTACCCTGCGCGCGACCCCGGGTGGCCCACCTGGACCATCGACACCCCCGCAGGCCGGACCTACCGTCGGAGCATGCCCCGGCTGGCCGTGCTCGGCGGGTCCGTGGTGGGTGCCGCCACGGCGCTGCTGTTCGCCCGCAGCGGCTGGCAGGTGACCGTGGTCGACCCCGAGCACAGCCGCTTCAGCGCGGCCCGGGACATCGTCGAGCCGCGGCCCGGGGCACCCCATGCGGTGCAGGCCCACGGCTTCATGGCCCGGGCCTGGCACGAGCTGACGACCGGGCTTCCCGACGTGGCGGCGGCGGTGACGGACGCCGGCGCCCCCGTGGTCCGGCTCGCCGACATGGTGCCCCCGCCGCTCCTCGACGGTGGCCGCCCGGGCGACGACGAGCTCACCACCCTGCGCTGCCGCCGGGTCACGCTGGACCGGGTGGTCGGCCGGGCGCTGGCCGCGGAGCCGGGCGTGGAGGTGCTGCACACCCGCGCCACCGGCCTGGTCCTCGACGAGAGCGGCCCGCTCCCCAGGGCCCGGGGCCTGGGCCTCGCGGACGGCGGGCGCGTTGACGCCGAGGTGGTGGTCGACGCCGGTGGCCGGCGCTCGCCCGTGCCGGGCTGGCTCGCCGGGCTCGGTCACCCGCTGGTGGAGCAGGTGGACCCGAGCACGGTGCGCTACTACACCCGCCACTTCCGGGTCGATCCGGCGCGAGCTCCGAGACCGAACCGCGGCTACCTCGAGGCCCACGAGTACCCGAGCTTCCTGCAGCTGCTCTTCCTCGGCGACAACGACACCGCGATGCTCGCGCTCTGCGTCCACGACGGCGACCCGCTCTTCAAGCGGGTCCGGGACGAGGGCGCCTACACGGCCGTGGCCCGGGGCAACGCCGGCCTCGCGGCGTGGCTCGACGCGATGCAGCCGACCAGCCCGGTCTTCTGCCTGGGATCGCTCGACAACCGCCTCCGCAGCACCGTCCGCGACGGCCGGCCGGTGGTGCTGGGCCTGCACCAGGTGGGTGACTCCCTGGCGATGACCAACCCCACGCGGGGCCGCGGCATCGCCATGGGCCTGGCCGGTGCGGGGGCGCTGCACGACCTGCTGGCGACCGGGCCGGACGACGACGCGACGCTCGCCCTCGCCGCCTGGCAGCAGCGGGTGCTCGCGGTCTACTACCGCGAGGCCACCGCGACCGACGCCGCGGTGGGCCGCAAGCTCCGTGCCGCCGTGGAGGGCGCCCCGGCCCCGGCCAACGCACCCGACGTCGAGCTCCCGGAGGGCCACCCGGTCACCCCCCGCGACCTCGAGCGCGCCGCGGGCAACGACCCCGACCTGTTCCGGATCGTCCTGCGCGCCGCGATGGTGATGGACGACGACCGGGTCGTCGCCCGCCCGGAGACCACCGCGCTCGCCCGCGAGGTGCTGGTCCGGCTGCCACCCGCGGACCCACCCCCACCACCGGGGAGGGACGGGCTGCACGACCGCGACGAGCTGGCGCGGCTGCTGGCGACCAGCGCCTGATCCTCAGCGCAGGGGGACGCAGATCTCCCACTCGGTGCCGAACGAGCCGGTGGTCAGCGTGGCCGTGCCGCCGAGGTCGGCGACGCGCCCCCGGATCGACTCGACCACTCCGAGACGTCCCTCCCGCTCGGCCTGGGCCAGCCGGCCCTCCGGGATCCCCGGCCCCTCGTCCCGGACGCTCAGCTCCAGCCGGTCGGGCAGGCTCTCGAGCAGCACCCACGCGGGTGCGTCGGGGCCGACGTGCCGGGCCACGTTGTCCAGGCACGCCTCGACGACGGCGACCAGCTCGCGCACCACGGGCTCCGGCAGCGGTACTGCGTCCGCGGGCGCGGCCACGCTGACCGGTCGGGTCGCCTCGAGCCGGGCCAGGGCGGCAGCCAGGTCCACCGGCCCACCGGCCCCGGCGGGCGCCGGGCCGACGGCGTCCTGGTTGCGGACCAGGGTCCGCAGGGCCGCCTCCTGCTCACCGGCGAGGCGGCCCAGCTCGGCGGCCTCACCGCCCAGCTCCGCGCCGCGCCGCTGGACCAACGCCAGCACCTGCAGCACCCCGTCGTGCACGGCGCGCGCCAGCCGGGCCCGCTCGGCCGCGGCCGCCGCGGAGCGCTCGGCCACGTCACGCTCGTCGGCCATCTGCTGCAGCGAGGCGCACATGAACCCGACCACCGGGCCGCCGACCATGAGCAGGAAGACGTTGCCGTAGTTGGCCTGGGTGAGGTGGGTGCGCACGGCGAGGTCGGCGACCGACAGCGCGGTCCCGGCCACCAGGCCGCCCACCCACCGCCAGTGCAGCGCCCACGCCAGCAGCGCGCCCATCACCCAGAAGCCGGGGATGGTCGCCTGCAGGTCCGCGCCCTTGACCACCGGCGAGACCAGCAACAGGGCCACCGCCACGGCGAGGTCCGCGACCAGCAGGAGAGGCGTACGCCGCGCAGGCTCGGCGTACGCCCAGACGGCGACGCCGGTCCACACCACCATCACCAGCACGCACGCGACACCGGCCGCCGGGTGCTCGAAGTTGTCGGCGCGCCAGAGGTTCAGCGCGACCGCGTTGAGCAGGACCACCACGCGCAGGACGGCGAGGGCGCGCAGCAGCCGGCTCTCGACGGCGACCGCGGCCGGGCCCGACCCCAGAGGAGCAGGTCCGGGGGGTGCGGACCCGGGAGTGACCGGTCCGGGACGGGTGGCGGTCAGGACGCCTTCTTCTGCGCGTCGGCGGCGGTGGCGTCGGCGGCTTCCTTCTCCAGCCGCTTGGACTCCTCCTTGGCCCGGCTGGCGTACATGTCGACGTACTCCTGCCCGGAGAGCCGCATGATCTCGTACATGATCTCGTCGGTGATCGAGCGCAGGATGTAGCGGTCGTTCTCCATGCCCTCGTAGCGCGAGAAGTCCAGCGGCGTCCCGAAGCGCACGACGGGGCGCGTGAACGAGCCGAACTTCTTGCCGGGCGGGGCGACCACGTCGGTGCCGACGACAGCGACCGGGATCACCGGCACGCCCGTCTCCAGCGCGAGCCGGGCGACCCCGGTCTTGCCGCGGTAGAGCCGGCCGTCGTGCGAGCGGGTGCCCTCGGGGTAGATGCCGAAGAGCCCGCCCTCGCCGAGCACGCGCTTGGCCGACATCAGCGCGCCGGCCGCGGCGTCCGCCCCGGAGCGGTCGATCGGCACCTGGCCCGAGCCGGAGAAGAACGTCTTCTGCAGCCACCCCTTGACCCCGCGGCCGGTGAAGTACTCCGCCTTGGCCACGAACGTGACCCGGCGCGGCAGCGTGAGCGGCATGAAGAGCCAGTCGGCGTACGAGAGGTGGTTGCTGGCCAGGATCGCCGGCCCCTCCGCGGGGACGTTCTCGGCGCCGGAGACCCGCGGCCGGAAGACCAGCCGGAGCCACGGACCGAGGGCGACCCACTTCAGGAACCAGTAGAACACCGTTGACCTCCACACCCTGCGCTGCCGCCCGATCGGACCGTTGCTGCGAAGCCTACTGCCGAGTTGCACTCGTCCGGACCTGCGCGCGCGAAGGGGTGCGCTGGGGCACAATCAGCGCATGGCGATCGACCCCCTCCACTCCCCCCTCTCGGCCGCGGCCCGACCCGAGCTGACCGGCGGGCGCCGGGTCGGGGTGCTGCTCAGCCACGGGTTCACCGGCTCGCCGGCCTCGATGCGGCCGTGGGCCGAGCACCTCGCCGAGCGCGGGTACGCCGTGGAGATGCCGCTGCTCCCGGGCCACGGCACCACCTGGCAGGAGATGAACCGCACCACCTGGGCGGACTGGTACGCCGAGCTGACCCGCGCCTTCGACAAGCTCGCCGCCGAGAACGACGCCGTCGTGGTCGCCGGCCTGTCCATGGGCGGCGCGCTGGTGCTGCGGCTGGCCGCGGACCGGTCCGACCGGGTCGCGGGGGTGGTCGTGGTCAACCCGGCCGTGGCCACCAAGCGCCTCGACGTGAAGCTGCTGCCGGTCCTCAAGCACGTGGTCCCGTCGTTCCCCGGCATCACCAACGACATCAAGAAGCCCGGCGTCGAGGAGCACGGCTACGAACGCACCCCGCTGCGGGCCGCGCACTCGATGTTCCGCGCCTGGCCGACGCTGGTGGCCGACCTGCCGCGGGTCACCGCCCCCCTGCTCTACTTCCGCTCGACCGTCGACAAGGTCGTCGACGAGTCCTCCGAGCCGCAGATCCTGGGCGCGGTGTCCTCGCGCGACGTGACGGTCCGCCGTCTCGAGAACAGCTACCACGTCGCGACCCTCGACAACGACGCCGAGCTGATCTTCGACGAGGCCGCGGCCTTCGTCGCCCGCGTGACCGCATCCTGAGGAAAACGGGGTGGGTGCGGTGGTCCCGTGCCCAGCCAGGACCTACCCTCGACGCGTGCAACCCGACAGCGAGGACGAGGCCTGGCGCGCGATCGTCGAGAACTACGGCGACCGTCCCGAGCTCGGCGACGTCGAGCCTGCCGAGCCCGTCCCCGGCCCCTCCGGTGACGTCGAGCGGCCCCAGCCGGAGCCCGAGCCGGACCCGGAGGCCGAGCGCTTCGTCCCGCCGCCCCCGCCACCGCTCCCCCACGTGGCTCCCGACCGGCTGGTCGCCTGGGGCGGCGTGTTCGGCGCGCCCGCCATCCTGCTCGTGGCGCTCCTCGCGGGGCTCCACCTCACCTCGTGGATCGGCTACCTGCTGGTGGCGTGGTTCGTCGGCGGCTTCGTCTACCTGGTCGTGCGGATGCCCCGAGAGCCGCGCGACCCGTTCGACGACGGCGCGCGACTGTAGTCCCTGGGAGCCCGCCCCGCGCGTGCCCTAGGCTCGCCCCGTGAGCGAGAGCGAGACCGTCGAGATCAGCGGCCACCTGATGGACCACGGCATCCTGTCCCGGGTGCTGGACGACATCCGTGAGTACAGCGGCGACTACACCATCGACAGGTTCGACGTCGGCCGGGAGACCGACGACACCTCCCACGCGGTCATCACGGTCACCGCTGACGACGACGAGGCGCTGCAGCGGCTCCTGATGCGGCTGCAGACCCGCGGCGTCAACATGGTCGACCCCGGCGAGGCCGACGTGGCGGTGACTGAGACCGACGGTGTCTTCCCCGACGGCTTCTACTCCACGACCAACCTCGAGACGCGCGTCCGCGTCGACGGACGCTGGCTCAACGTCGGCAACCCCGAGATGGACTGCGGCCTGGTGCTCGAGCGGGACGCCCACGGGGCGCCGCACCGCGTCTACACGCTGCCCATGTCCGACGTGCGCGCCGGCATGCTCGTCGTCTGCGGCGCCGCGGGCGTCCAGGTGAGCGTGCCGAAGCCCGACAAGACCGCGGGCAGCTTCGGCTTCATGGAGTCCGACGTGTCCTCGGAGAAGCCGCAGGCCGTGCTCGTGCGGCAGGTCGCCGACGGCATGCGCGAGGCGAAGGCCGCGGGCAAGAAGGTCCTCTGGGTCGGCGGCCCCGGCGTCGTCCACACCGGCGCCGCGCCGGCCATGGTCGCGATGGTCCACGCGGGCTTCGTCGACGTGCTCTTCGCGGGCAACGCGCTGGCCACCCACGACATCGAGTCCGCCCTCTACGGCACCAGCCTGGGCGTGGACCTCGCGATGGGCAGCGGCGTCGAGCACGGGCACGAGCACCACATCCGCGCCCTCAACACCATCCGCAAGGAGGGCTCGATCAGCGCGGCGGTCGAGTCCGGCGTGCTGACCGGCGGCATCATGCACGCCCTGGTCACCCACGAGAAGGAGTTCGTGCTCGTGGGGTCGGTCCGCGACGACGGCCCGCTGCCCGACGTCCACACCGACGTCATCGAGGGCCAGCGCGCGATGCGGGCACACCTCACCGACGTGGGGTTCTGCCTGATGGTCGCGACCATGCTTCACTCGGTGGCGACCGGCAACATCCTGCCGGCCTCGATCCCGCTGGTGTGCGTGGACATCAACCCGGCGACCGTCACCAAGCTCGCCGACCGCGGCTCCTCCCAGGCCCGCGGCATCGTCACAGACGTGGGGCTGTTCCTCGAGCAGCTCGCCGTAGAGCTCGTCCCCGACTACCGGCGCTCCTGAAGAAGCGGCTCTCACCGCGTACGACGGTCCGCACGAGGTCGGCGGCCCCCACGGCGCCGGCCTCGGGCCCCAGCGTGGCCCGCAGCACCGGCGGGACCACCCGGTGGCCCACCCCGACGAGCGAGCCGCCCAGCGCGGTGCGCGCCGGGTCCAGCAGCAGCTCTCCCGCCGCGGACAGCCCGCCGCCGACCACCACGACCTCGGGGTCGAAGGCGGCGACGAGGTTGGCCAGCCCGACGCCGAGCCAGTCCCCCACGGAGGCGAACGCCTCCAGCGCCACCACGTCGCCGGCCTCGGCCGCGGTGGTGACCATCGGGCCCGTGAGCCGGTCGGCGTCCCCGCCGCAGAGCTCCTGCAGCCGAGCCGATCCCGCGAGCCGGGCCCGCGCGTAGCGCGCGAGGGCGTTGCCGCTGGAGTACTGCTCCCAGCAGCCACGGCCGCCGCACTCGCAGGGCAGTCCGTCCGGCACGACCTGCATGTGCCCGAACTCGCCCGCCATGCCGTTGCTGCCCCGGTGCACACGCCCGTCGATGACGACGGCGCCGCCGATGCCGGTGCCCAGCGTCACGACGATGCTGTCGCTGGCGCCCCGCGCCGCGCCGTACGCGCACTCGGCCCGGGCCGTGCAGTTGGCGTCGTTGTCGAGCACGACCGTGGTGTCCCAGCGCTCCATCAGCCGGGCCCGGACCTCCTCGCCGCGGAACGGCAGGTGCGGGGCGAACATCACCCGCTCCCCCGCCGCGTCGACGAAGCCGGCCGCGGCGATGCCCACGCCGTCGACGCGGCGACCGCGCGCGACGTCCCGGACGGCCTCGGTCAGCGCGTCCTCCACCACCGTGGAGTCCACGCTGCGGCCCGGGGTCGAGCGGCGGGCGGTGCGCACCAGCCGGCCCGAGGTGGACACGGCCGCGGCGAGCACCTTGGTGCCCCCGACGTCGACGCCGATGAACAGCGGCACGGCTAGCTCCGCGCGAGGTCGGCGGCGCCGATGAGGCCCGCGCGGTTGCCCAGCCGCGCCTTGCGGATCTCGAGGCTGGGCCGGAAGTCCCGGTCGGGCATCTGCGCGGCGAAGGCGGCCCGGATCGGGTCCAGCAGCAGCTCGTCGGCCTCGCTGACCCCACCGCCGATGACGACCACGGCCGGGTCGAGGACCTCGGTCAGCGATGCGATGCCCTCGCCGAGCCAGGTGCCGAGGACGGCGAGCTGGCCGACGGCGAAGGCGTCGCCGGCCCGGGCCGCCTCGGTGACCAGCGGCCCGGTGATCTGATGGGGGTCGCCACCCGCACGCTCCAGGAGCCCCCCGGCCGAGGCGGACCCCCGGGTGGCGGCGGCCCGCACCTCCCGCACCAGCGCCGAGCCGCTGGCGTACTGCTCGAAGCACCCGTGCTTCCCGCAGCCGCACAGGATCCCGTCGGGTACGACGCGCATGTGGCCGATCTCGGCACCGACACCGAACGCACCGCGGTAGAGGGACCCGTCGAGCACCAGCCCGCCCCCGACGCCGGTGCCGACGGTCACGAGCAGCAGGTCGTCGACGTCGTGGCCGGCGCCGAAGCGGAACTCGCCCCAGGCCGCCGCGTTGGCGTCGTTCTCGATGACGACCGGCAGGTCGACGCGCTTCTCGAGGTCGGCTCGCAGGTCCACGTTGCGCCAGGCCAGGTTGGGGGCGAACAGGACCACCGAGCGCGCCTTGTCGACGTACCCGGCGGCACCCACACCCACCGCCTCGATCCGGTGCCGGGACGCGAACTGCGCGACCAGGTCGGCGATCGCCGACTCGATCGCCTCGGCGTCGGTCGCCGGCGACTCCACCCTCAGCTCCTCGAGGACCTTCCCGTCCTCGTCGACGACCCCGCCGGCGATCTTGGTGCCACCGACGTCGATCCCACAGGCCAGCGTCATTCGTCGTCCTCCTCGGGCCAGGCCCCGTCCGTGTCGTCATCCAGGTCGATCCGCTCGACCCCGGCGTCGTTGCCCCGGCCCTCGTCCGGCACCGCCGTCGCGAGCATCCCGGCCGCGGCCTGCAGCAGCGACGAGGCCGCCGTGGCGAGGTGGGCGCGCACCTCCGGGCTGGTCTGGCGCACGACGTGCACCGCGCGGCAGATCGGGCAGTACGTGCACTCGGGCGCACCGGTGGCGATGTGCTCGTCGACGTCGTGGGCGGCGGCGACCGCCTGGTCGACGAGGCCGCCCACCTGCTGACCGAGACCCTGCCCGAGGTCGGCACCGTGGTCGCGCGCCCAGTCCGAGAGCGCACCGACGAGCTTCAGCGCCTCCTCGGCGACGCTGCCCACGTGCTCCCCGGAGGTGGGGTCGCCCGGTCCCGGGCCGCCTGCCTCGCTCACGTCTGTGCTCCTGCTCCGGTCGCCTCGAACCTCACCTGCAGCTCACCCTCGTCCATCCGGGCGCCGGCGATCCGGTGCCGGGAGAGTCCCGAGGGCAGCGTGAGGAGACGACGATACGACCCCACGGTCACGACGAGGTCGTCGCCATGGCGCGCGAGATCGACCTCGGCACGGGAGACGTTGGGCAGCGCCAGCCTCAGCACCGCCCCTCGGCTGTTGCGGGTGACGCGGAAGGGGCCTCCGCCGGCCGGCGCGCGCAGCGGGTCGTCGCCGTCGTACAGCTCACGGGCGAGGGTGATCAGCGTCTCCACGCCGACCGGCTCGCCCGTGCGGTAGACCGAGCGCCAGATGGGCAGCCCCGCGAAGGACTGGGCGGTCTCCGCCAGCACCTGGTCCTGCGCGCTCACCCAGCCGTTGCGCCAGTCGTCGCTCCCGCCGGCGGGAAAGACGCGGTTCGCCACGACGCCGTCGACGCGGTAGCCGTAGAGCGAGAGCGTGGTGTAGGAGCGGCGCGCCTCGGCGAGCACGACGTTCTCGGGGGTCAGGACCAGCCGCACGCTCGCGTCCGGGCCGGACAGCAGCGCCCGCACCTCGTCGAGCTCGGCGTGCAGCCGCTCCACCGCGTCGAAGACGCTGTCGCCGGGCATCGGCACCCCCGCGGCCCGCGACAGGACGGGCTTGAGGGCCTTGACGACGCGGCGCTCGACAGGGAGCACGCGGTGCATGTACCAGCCGAGCGCCTCGGGCAGCGCGAGCAGCCGGAGCGTCTCCGCGGTGGGGGCGCAGTCGACCACGATGACGTCCCAGTCCCCCGACAGCGCGTGCAGGCGCAGCTCGAGCAGCGCGAGGACCTCCTCCGCGCCCGGGATGACGGTCAGCTCCTCGGCGGCGAGCGGGTCCACGCCCGCGACGTCGAGCACCGAGAGCAGGTAGCGCTGGATCTCCGCCCACGACTGCTCGAACCGCAGCTGCGCGTCGACCTGCTGCACGAAGAGGTGGTCGGCGACAGCCGTGGGCTCGGGGCCGACCTCGGCGCCGAAGGCGTCCGCCAGCGAGTGCGCCGGGTCGGTGGAGAGCACCAGCGTGCGGTGCCCCTCGGCCGCGGCCAGCGCAGCGGTCCCGGCGGCGACGGTCGACTTGCCGACGCCGCCCTTGCCGGTGAACAGGAGGATGCGCACGGTGAGCTGGTCGCCGCCCGGGTCAGCCGAGCGTCTCGACGCGCTTCTTCAGGCCCTTGAGCGCGGTGTCGATCAGGATCTTCTCGCCCTTGCGCTTGAGCATGCCGATCAGCGGGATGGAGACGTCGAGGGCGAGCCGGTAGGTCACCTCGGTCAGGCCGCTGGCGCGCTCCTGGAGGATGTAGGCCCCGTCGAGCGCGCGCAGCATCTTGCCCTCGACGAGCGTCCACGTGACCGTCCGGTCGGCGTCCCACTCGTAGGCGAGGGTGTACTCGTCCTTGATCGGCGACACGTCGAGCTCGAAGAAGACCTGCTCGGCCCGGCCGGCGGCCGCGCCGGAGTCGTAGGCGGAGACCACGTCGGCGGTGCGGACGCCCTTGGCCCACTGGGGGTAGGCGTCGAAGTCCGCGATGACGGCCATGACGTCGGCCGGAGCGGCCTCGATCTCGATCGAGGACGTCGTCTGCTCGGCCATGGGGCTCCTCGGCTGGGTGGTGGGCCTGTCCGTCGTCGCGGCAGGGGCACCGGCCCCGGCCGCGTGGTCGCGTCGGGGAGCGAGCGTACCGGATGCGAGCGGCCCGTCCGGCAGCGGTAACCTCCGTCGATGACCCGCGTTCCCCGAGTGCTGCAGCCGCGCCGTCGCCCGTGACGGCCCGCTCGGCGGGACAGCCCGAGGAGGCACCGTGCGTGAGTTCTCCACGCCCCTGACGATCGAGGTCCCGGCCACGGGCAACCTCACCGACGACGTGGTGAACAACGCCCAGGAGGCCTCGGACGCGGTGGTCTTCAGCCGCCACACCGCCGCGGGCTGGGAGGACGTCACCGCGGCGACCTTCCTCGCCGAGGTGACCGGGGTCGCCAAGGGGCTCCTCGCGGCCGGGATCGAGGCCGGGGACCGGGTGGCCCTGATCTCCAAGACCCGCTACGAGTGGACGCTGCTCGACTACGCCATCTGGTTCGCGGGCGCGGTCACCGTGCCGGTCTACGAGACCTCCTCGGCCGAGCAGATCGCCTGGATCCTGAAGGACTCCGGCGCCCGGGCGGTCGTGGCGGAGGGCGCCGACCACGTCGCCCGCGTCGCCGAGGCGCGCGCCGAGCTCGACCAGCTCAACCATGTCTGGTCGATCGCCGACAACGCCGTGGACGTGCTGACCCGGCTGGGCCAGGACATCGCCGATGACGTGCTCGAGGAGCGGCGCCGCGCCGCCACGCCCCTCGACCTCGCCACGCTCATCTACACCTCGGGCACCACCGGGCGGCCCAAGGGCTGCATGCTCACCCACGGCAACTTCATGTTCGAGCTCGGCGTCGCGGTCGAGGAGATGGAGCGGCTGTTCGCGACCGAGGGCGCCTCCACCCTGCTGTTCCTCCCGCTCGCCCACGTGTTCGCCCGGATCATCCAGATCGGCGCGGTGAAGTCGCGGACCCGGCTCGGGCACAGCGCCGACATCAAGAACCTGCTGGCCGACCTGCAGGAGTTCCGCCCGACGTTCATCCTCGCGGTCCCCCGCGTCTTCGAGAAGGTCTTCAACACCGCCTCGCAGAAGGCCACCGCCGACGGACGCGGCAAGGTCTTCGACCTGGCCGCCGAGACCGCGATCGCGTGGTCCCGCGCCCAGGACCCGTCGACCAGCGTCGTCCCTCGGCGGCTCAGGCCGGGCAGGGGCGGGCCCTCCCTGCCGCTGCGGGCCCGCCATGCGGTGTTCTCGCGCCTGGTCTACGCCAAGCTGCGCGACGCCCTCGGCGGGCGCTGCGAGTACGCCGTGTCCGGCGGCGCGCCCCTCGGCGACCGGCTCGGCCACTTCTACCGCGGCATCGGCCTGACCGTCCTCGAGGGCTACGGCCTGACCGAGACCACGGCAGCGCTGAGCGCCAACGTGCCCGGCGCCGTCAAGATCGGCACCGTCGGCCGGCCCTTCCCGGGCACCACGGTCCGGGTGGCCGACGACGGCGAGCTGCTGTTCAAGGGCGGCCAGGTCTTCGCCGGTTACTGGAACAACGAGGAGGCCACCCGTGAGGCCCTCCAGCGCGACGGCTGGTTCCACACCGGCGACGTGGGCGAGGTCGACGACGAGGGCTTCGTGCGGATCACCGGGCGCAAGAAGGAGATCCTGGTCACCGCGGGCGGCAAGAACGTCGCCCCGGCCGTGCTCGAGGACCGCCTCCGCGCCCACCACCTCGTCGACCAGTGCGTCGTCGTCGGCGACGGCCAGCCGTTCATCGGCGCCCTGATCACCCTCGACACCGAGTCCCTGCCGGCCTGGGCGGAGGCCCACGGGAAGTCCGGCTCGGTCGTCGACCTGCTCGACGACCCCGACCTGCAGGCCGAGATCCAGACCGCGGTCGACGAGGCCAACAAGGCGGTGTCCAAGGCCGAGTCGATCCGCAAGTTCTCGATCCTCCCCGACGAGTGGACCGAGGAGGGCGGCCAGCTCACGCCCAGCCTCAAGCTCAAGCGCAACGTGGTGATGCGCGAGTTCCGCGACGAGGTCGCCGCGCTCTACTCCTGACCGGCTGCTCCTCGCCGGTTACTGCTCGCCCGCCGTACCGGCGCCGAGCTGCCGCGCGATCGCGATCCGCGTCAGGGTCGTGGGGTGGCTGCCGAACCACAGCTGCGACCACGCGGGCGGGGTCGGGTCGGCCAGGGACTTCAACGCCAGCTCGCGCTGCATCGCCTCGAAGGCGGTCGGGTCGTGGGTGGCCTCGAGGGCGTCGACGTCGGCTCGCGTCTCGATCATCCGGCTGACGGTGTTCTGCACCGGGCTCGCCAGCAGCGTCCCGACGGCCACCAGGGCCAGGACCAGCGGCACCACCTCTGGGTCCGCCATCGACCGGCGCCGGCCCAGCGCCCCGACGAGCAGCCCGAGCAGGCCGACCCCGGCCAGGGCTCCGGCGGCGCCGAGCACGGAGCCGACCAGCACGTCGTCGTGCCGGGCGTGCGCCAGCTCGTGGGCGACCACGGACAACGCCTGGTCCTCGGGCAGGTCGCGGACCAGGTTGTCGTAGACGACGACGCGTCGGGTGCCCCCGAAGCCCGACACGTAGGCGTTCAGGGTCGTCGTACGACGCGAGGCGTCGGCAACCAGCACGTCGTCGACGGGCACGTGCTCGGCCTCCGCGAGCGCGAGGATGCGGGTGCGCAGGTCGCCGTCGGGCAGCGGGGTGAACGAGTTGAACAGCGGCTCGACCAGCAACGGGTAGACGAACGACCCGGCGAGGACCAGGCAGGCCAGCAGACCGCCGGCCACGGCCGGCCAGGCGCGTCGCCAGCGCCGCGCGCAGCCGACCAGGACCACCAGCGCGAGGGAGGTCGTCACCACCATGACCAGCTCGCTGCGGGCCACGTCGGCGGCGAAGCCGCTCCACGGCTGTGTGGTCAGGCCGTAGGCGACCAGGTGCCGGTGCATCAGGACCGCGAACGGCAGGGTCACGACCCGGCCGACCAGCTCGAGGCCGACCACCGCGAGGACCACCCGCCACCACCACGGGCCGCGCAGCCGGGCCACCAGGTCGGCGCCGACCCGGGTGAACCCGAACCAGCAGGCCACCAGCAGCGAGATCGCCAGCGAGCTCCAGCTCCACCACCGCGCGCCGGACGAGAACGCCTCGGCCCGGTCGACCTGGGCCCGGGTGAAGACCGAGCCGGCGGCCGCGGGGCCGGGCGTGCCGCCCGGGACCGGGTGCCAGGGCACCAGCCAGGCGGCCAGCCCGGCGAGCAGGACCCCTCCGACGACGAGGACGACGACGGACGTCCTGCGGTCCTCGGGGGTCACGAAGCCAAGTCTGTCAGGAGCTTCCGCCACCGCGCGGTCAGCTCGGCGACGCCCAGGCCGAAGGTCGACCTCAGGGCGGGGCCGAGCTCGGTGCCGGCATCGACCCGCTCGTAGAAGCGCACCAGGGCGGCCTCTCCCCCGGTCCGGGCCAGCAGGCGGCAGGCCAGCCAGGCGCTCTCGTACGACGCGCCGAGGTGGGTGGTGGTGGTGTCGAACTCCGAGGCCCCCGGCAGCCGGGCCGGGGCACCCTCACGGCGCACCTGCCGGGTGATCTGGCCGGCCGTGGTGGACAGCGGCAGGTCGACGTCGCGCAGCGCGACGTAGTCGGCGAACCCCTCGAGCAGCCACAGCGGCATGCCGCTGGTCGCCGCGTTCGTGGCGACGTGGACGGCCTCGTGGCTCATCACCACCTGCGCGCCCTGGGGGCGCAGGTCGCCGAAGACCTCGGGGTTGACGAAGACGTGCACCGGCGACGAGGGCTTCAGCGACCCGTCCACCGTGGCGGTCACCGCCGCGATGTTGGCGTACTCCCCCGGGTCGGCGGCCAGCGCCGCATCGAGGTCGCGGGCGGTGGCGGGCACCTCCACGACGAGCCCCGCGCGCCAGCCGTGCAGCACACGGCGTACGACGGGCACCGCGGCCCGGGCGCGCTGGGCGTACTGCTCGGCCTGCCGCGACGAACCGGCGACCATCACCAGGGCTCCCGGGGGCCGGAGCACGCGGAGCCGCTCGTGCAGCCACAGCGGGTCGCGGCGGTCCCCGCCCCCGAAGCCGTCGACGGCCACCCGGTCGCCGTCGGACACGAAGCGGACGGTGACCTCGGCCCGGGCCGGGGCCCGGTCGAAGCCGGCGAACCGCCAGGTCGCGGCGACCGCGGCCGACCAGGACCCGTCGGCCGAGACGGCCCCCTCCTCGTCCACGTAGCGCAGCGAGAAGTCCTCGACGCGCAGGGCACGGGCGTTTCCGACCACGGCGGCCAGCGACGCGGCGGCCGCCTCGTCGTCGGCGGGCGCGAGGGCGCGCGCAGCGGCTGCGTCGCGAGAGGCCACCGCGGACTCGAGGTCGTGCAGCGTCGCGGCCGCCGCGCCGGGCTCCACCCGCGCGGCCGGACCGGCGGCGGGGGTGGCGACGTACGGGTCGTCGTCGAGCACCCGCCAGACCACGAGCGCCGCGACCAGCACCAGGGACAGCGAAAGGCCGGTCGCCCACACCAGGGGGCGACCGGCCTTCACGGACAAGCGATCAGCCAGGGCGGACCGCACCGACGTACGGCATCGCGTGGAGGCTGGTGACCTTGACGCCGACGCTCGGGTTCTCCGCGTTCACGATCATGCCGTTGCCGATGTACATGCCGACGTGGCTGATCGGGCTGTAGTAGAAGACCAGGTCGCCGGGCATCAGCTCGGACTCCGGGATGTGCGGGCCGGTGTTGTACTGCGCGCTGGAGGAGTGCGGCAGCGCCACGCCCGCCTGCGCCCAGGCCATCATCGTCAGCCCCGAGCAGTCGAACGCGCTCGGGCCGGCGGCACCGTAGACGTAGGCCTTGCCGACCTGGGCCATGGCGTACTGGACCGCGGCGGCGGCCCGGCCGGAGGCCGAGACGTCGGGCGTGCGGGTGGTGCTGCGCGAGGTGACGGCGTCGCGCTGCTCGGCCTCGAGCTTGCCGAGCAGGGACTTGGCCTCGGAGAGCTTGTCGTCGATGGCCGCCTTGTCCTCGGCGAGGCCCTTCTTCAGCTCCGCGATCCGGGCGGCGCGCTTCTCGGTCGCCGTGCGGCGGATGTCGAGCGCCTTGGCCTCGGTGGCGTAGTCGTCGAAGAGCTGGCCCTGCATGTCGTTGAACGCCGACATGGTGGACAGCTGCGACAGGAACGCCTGGGGGTCGTCGGACACGACGACCTCGCCGACCGCCGACAGGTTCTGACCCTCGTACTGGCGCACGATCGAGTCCTTGACCTGCTCCTGGACGGCGCCGAGGCGCTTGTCCTGGCGAGCCTGGTCGGCCTTGAGCGAGACCAGCTCGTGGTTGAGCTCCTTGAGCTCGAGCCGGGCGTCGTTGTACCGCTCCGAGGCCTGCTCGGCCTGGTGGTACAGCGTGTCGACGCGGCTCTTGACGTCGTCGATGCTCGGCTCCGCGCCGGCGGGCGTCGAGGGGACGACCCCCACCACGGCCGCGAGGGCGAGTCCGGACAGGGCAGCGCCGATGGGGCGCGTGATGGTGCGCTTCCGACCGTTCAGCACGAGCGGGCGGTCTCCCTTGCGTGTCGTACGCCTACCGGGTGAGCTGACGGGTTCGGGCACGACAGGCCCTACTCCCGCTCCTCGCCGGCACGAGTGCCGGCGCCTTGCGGGCGATTCACCCCAGATGGGTTGGTTCCCCGGTTCCCAGGCCTCCGAGACGGCCCGAGACTCAGCGCGGTGCCCGCGTGGATCCGGTCTGATCCACGTTCACGGACACCTGAGCGCCACACACTAGTGGGGCGTCCGGCGGAGCATCAAACTCCCCTCCCCATGTTGTGCCGTGTTTCTGGCCACGGTCGGTCCTCAGGAGCGCACTCCTGTCACATTCGTCACTGTGGTCACGCCGACTCGATGTCGCGGCCGGCGATCGGCTGGACGAGCCGGAGGGGAGGCACGAGCCCACCCTCGGCCAGGACGTCGAGCGCACGGCGCTCGTCGTCGTCGAAGGTCAGCTCGGGAGGCGGCCCCAGCAGCACGGTCACCACGCAGTCGTGGCACGCCAGGCCACGCACCACGCAGGTGTCGCAGTCGATTCGCGTCGTCATGCCGGTGACGCTGCCACCCGGCACCGACACTCCGGTCCGCGTCGGCCGGGCCCCGGCGTGTCGGGCATCCCGGCCGAGGGCCCCGGGCCGGTCCCCGGGTCAGCTCAGCAGGCCGACCAGCGCCTCCGCGGGATGGGCCCGCGCCCCCGCCCTGGCCACGTCGGCGGCGACCTCCTGGTCGCTGCTGACGACCACGACCACCCGGCCCGTGGGCTCGGCCGCGACCAGGTCGCGGATCACGTCGTCGGCGATCACGCCCTCGGGACTGAACACGACCTTCACCCCCCGCGGCGCCGGGGCGACGGTGCGGGCCGTGGCGGACGCCGCGTCGAAGACCACGGTCGTCTCCACGCCCAACCGGGCCACCAGCGGAGCCAGCCCCTGCAGCAGCCGCGTCCGCTGGGCGTCCAGCGGCGAGGTCGGCCACGCGGTCTTGCTGACGTTGTAGCCGTCGACGATCAGCCGCGCACGTGGCATCGCCAGCATCCGCTCCAACAGCGCCGGCCCACCGGCCGCGGACCCGGCCGCGCGGCCCTCGGCGACCCGGGTGAGCTCCGCCTCGAGGCGGTCCCCCGGCGCTCCTTCCACTCCCGGCAGCGCCAGCTCGCGGCGCAGCCCGGAGGCGGCGTCGATCACGGTGTCCAGCAGCAGCCGGGCCCGCACGGTCACCTCGTCGCGGTCCGAGCGCGCCGCCCGCCGGTCGGCCGTCGCCTCGGCCTCCAGCTGCGCCACCCGGGCCCGGAGCCGACGCAGCTCCTTGTCCTGGCTCGCCCAGCGGTCCGCGTCGGAGGCGCGAGACTCCTCGACGGCGCGCGCGAGCTCCTCGTGCGCCGCCCGGGCCGCGCGCTCCGCGCTCCGCGACTCACCCAGCTTGCGGCGCAGCGAGGCGTTCTCGGTCTTGTACTCCTCCACCTGGGCGCGCAGCCTGGCCCGCGCATCGTGCAGCGCCTGCTCGGCGTCGGCCAGCTTGTCCCGCAGCCGCGCGGCCTCGGCCGCCTCCCGCTCCGCGCTGTCGGGACCGCGCAGGTCCTGGCTGAGCGAGGCCACCGCGTCCTCCCACCCCTCGGGGCGGACCAGCCAGACGACCGCGGCCATCTCGACCGGGTCGCCGGTGGCCGCCTCGGACCCGGAGGCGAGCGCGGCCGCGTCGTACGACGTGCGGCCGAGCACCTGCGTGCCCACCCGCTCGCGGAACTCGTCGTCGGACTCCAGGGACGCCACGATCGCGGTGCTCCCGAGCCGGGCCCGCCGTTGCGGGGCGAAGCCGGCGACCCGGCGCAACGCAGGCGGGAGGCGCACGACGTCGGGCAGGGCGTCGGCGGTGAGCGCCACGACGCGCGTCCGCACGGCGTCGGGCAGCCCGCCGAGCGTGGGCGGGGTGCTGGACACGGCTGTCACGCTCAGCCGTTCCTCGGGCCGTTCCTCGGGCCGTTCCCCGGGCCGTCCACGAGCTCGGCCCTCGGGACCAGCTCGACGGCGTCGTCGCGCCCGCACCAGCGACACACGACGGTGGTCACCGACTCGGCGACCACCTCGGTCTCCTCGACCCGGTGGTCACCGGCGAGGTCGAAGTGCCAGAACTCGCGGGTGCGTCGCGTGCGCGCCACGTCGAAGCGGGTGAGGTTGCCGCAGCCGGAGCAGCGCCAGCGGTGGGCCGCGTCGGGGATCACGGTGGTCACGGCACTCCTCGCTCCGGTGGGGTGGTCGGGTGGCTGGTCGTACGGCTGGTCGGGCTCTCGTCGACAGGGTAGTCCGCGCGTCGCCGGCGGACTGTCGGTGCGCGCCTCTAGCGTCGAGGACATGAGCAGCGCCACCCACGGTGCGCCTTCCCGGTGGGAGTCGCAACGAAGTTTCGACGAGCTGGGACGACCGCTGCGTGACATCACCTTCTGCGTCGTCGACCTGGAGACGACCGGCGGCTCCGCCCAGGGCGGCTCGATGATCACCGAGATCGGTGCGGTCAAGGTGCGCGGCGGCGAGGTCCTCTCGGAGTTCCAGACGCTGGTCAACCCGCGCGCCGAGATCCCCGCCTTCATCGCCGTCCTGACCGGCATCAGCAACACCATGGTCGCCGACGCGCCGCCGATCGAGTCGGCGCTCCCGGCGTTCCTGGAGTTCGCCGCCGGCACCGTCCTGGTCGCCCACAACGCCCCCTTCGACGTGGGCTTCCTCAAGCACTTCGCCGAGCAGCAGGGCCGCCCGTGGCCGCGGTTCGAGGTGCTCGACACGGCCAAGCTGGCCCGCCGGGTCATCACCCGCGACGACGCACCGAACTGCAAGCTCTCGTCGTTGGCCCGGGTGTTCAACTCGGCCACCACGCCCAACCACCGCGCGCTGTCCGACGCCCGGGCCACCGTCGACGTGCTCCACGGCCTGATGGAGCGGCTCGGCGGCCTGGGCGTGCACACGCTGGAGGAGCTGCAGACGTTCTCCTCGCGGGTCACCACCGCCCAGCGCAAGAAGCGCCACCTCGCCGAGGCGCTGCCCCACTCCCCGGGGGTCTACCTCTTCCGCGACGAGCGCGCCCGCGTCCTCTACGTCGGCACCTCGCGTGACCTGCGCACCCGCGTCCGTTCCTACTTCACCGCCTCCGAGACCCGCTCGCGGATGGGCGAGATGGTGGGACTGGCCTCGCGGGTGGACGGGATCGAGTGTGCGACCACGCTCGAGGCCGAGGTGCGTGAGCTGCGGCTGATCGCCGAGCACAAGCCGCGCTACAACCGGCGCTCCCGGTTCCCCGAGAAGGTCCACTTCATCAAGCTCACCCGGGAGCCCTGGCCGCGCCTGTCGCTGGTCCGACGCGTCCTCGACGACGACGCCGACTACCTCGGCCCGTTCTCGTCGAAGAAGTCCGCCGAGAAGTGCCTCGCCGCGCTGCACGACACCTTCCCGGTCCGGCAGTGCTCCGACCGGCTCGCCCGCGAGCCGTCCCGCGCCGCCTGCGTGCTCGCCGAGATGGGGCGCTGCCTCTCCCCCTGCGACGGCAGCGTCGACCCCACGACGTACGCCGCGGTGGTGCGCCAGCTGCGCGACTCGCTGCTGCGCCGCCCCGACGAGGTGGTCGAGGCCATCAACACCCGGATGGCCGCGCTGGCCGCCGACGAGCGGTTCGAGGAGGCCGGCATCCACCGGGACCGGCTCGCGGCGTTCGTGCGCGCCGCCGCCCGCACCCAACGGCTCTCCGCGCTCACCCGCTGCCCCGAGGTCGTCGCCGCGCGCCGCGAGGACGACGGCCGGTGGGCCGTCCACGTCGTGCGCTTCGGCCGGCTGGCGGCCGCCGGCACCATCCCGCCCGGCGCCGACGCCCACCAGTACGTCGCCGAGCTGCGGGCCAGTGCCGAGACCGTCGCGGGCGCCCCGGGCCCGGTGCCCGCGGCGACCGCGGAGGAGACCGAGAAGGTCCTGCGCTGGCTGGAGTCCCCGGGCATCAGGCTGGTCGAGGTCGACGGCGAGTGGACCTGTCCGGTGGCCGGGGCCACCCGGCACCTCGCGATCCACGACGCCGTGCACCAGTCGCGCGAGTCGCTGGTGCCCTTCGACGACCGGCGCGGTCTCGCCCCCGTGCACCAGCCGGCGCGCTAGTGGTCGCCCTCGCGACGGCGTTCCGCGACCGACGGGTCGAGACCGGATAGGGTCGGCGGGTGATCACCGCCATCGTCTTCGTCAAGGCCGACGTCGCCCGGATCCCCGAGGTCGCCGAGGAGATCGCCGCCCTCGAGGGCGTCAGCGAGGTCTACTCCGTCACCGGCCAGATCGACCTGATCGCCCTGGTGCGGGTGCGCGACCACGACGACGTGGCCAACGTGGTCGCCGACCGGCTCAACAAGGTCCCGGGGGTCACCTCGACCGAGACGCACATCGCCTTCCGCGCCTACTCCCGCCACGACCTGGAGTCGGCGTTCTCGCTCGGCCTGGACTGATCACGTGGGTTGGTTCTCCGACCACTGGCTCGACGTCCTGGGCTGGGGCGGCAGCGCCCTGCTGGTCTTCTCGCTGCTGCAGGCGCGGGTGCTGCGGTTCCGCACGCTCAACCTGCTGGCCTGCCTGATCCTGCTGGCCTTCAACGCCCTCATCGGCGTGTGGCCGATGGTGGGCATGAACGCCGTGCTCGCGGCCATCAACGTGTGGTTCATCGTGCGCCTGCTGCGCCAGCGCCACGACGAGACGGTCTTCGGCGCCGTGGAGGTGGCGCCCGGTGACGAGTACCTCCGCCATGTCCTGCGGATCCACGGCGCCGACATCCTGAAGTTCCAGCCCGACTTCCTGTGGGACCCGACCGACGCGGACAACCACGCCTTCGTCGTCGTCACCGGTGACGAGACCGTCGGTGTGGTGCTCCTGCGTGCCGAGGGCGAGGTGGCGCGGGTGGTGCTGGACTACGTCACGCCCCGGTTCCGCGACTTCTCCCCCGGTGAGTTCGTCTGGCGGCGCAGCGGCCTGCTGCGCGAGCACGGGTTCCACCGGGTGGTGACGCCGCCGGCGATGGTCGGCGCCTACTACGACCGGCTCGGCTTCCGCCGCGACGGCGACTCCTGGGTGCTCGAGCTGGCCTGACCGCAGGGTCCGCGTTCCGCGACACCGGGCAACGTCCCCGGCGGAGGTCAGGCGGCCGACGCGGCCACCCAGCGCTCCAGGACGGCCTTCGCCCGGCCGGAGTCGATGGCGTCGCGCGCCTTCGTCAGGCCGGCGGCGAGCGCGTCGTCGACGCTGCCCGGGACCTCGTCGTACACCGCGAGGGCCGCACCCGCGTTGAGGAGCACGGCGTCACGCACCGCGCCCTGCTCGCCCTCGAGCAGCCGCCGGACCACGGCGGCGTTGTGGGCGGCGTCGCCGCCACGCAGCGCCTCGGCGCTGCTGAGCGCGATGCCGTGCCGCTGGGGGTCGACGGTCGCCGTGGTGACCTGGCCGTCGCGCACCATCCACACCGACGACGTGGACGTGGTCGTGAGCTCGTCGAGCCCGTCGTCGCCCCGGAACACCCACGCGTCGAGCCCACGGCGCGCGAAGACGCCGGCCATGACCGGCGCCATCCGCAGGTCGGCGCAGCCGATCGCCTGGGCCTGGGGACGGGTCGGGTTCGTCAGCGGGCCGAGGAAGTTGAACGTCGTGCCGATGCCGAGCTCGCGTCGCGGGACGGCCGCGTGCCGCATCGCCGGGTGGAAGGCGGCGGAGAAGCAGAAGGTGATCCCGGCCTCCGAGGCGACCTCCGCCACGCGCGCGGCGGGCAGGTCGAGGCGGATGCCGAGCGACTCCAGCACGTCCGCGGACCCGGACTTCGAGGAGGCGGAGCGGTTGCCGTGCTTGACCACGAGCGCGCCGGCGCCGGCCGCGACGATCGCCGACATGGTGGAGATGTTGACCGACATCGACCGGTCCATCCCGGTCCCGACGATGTCGAGCAGGCGACCGGGCACCCTGATCGGGGTGGCGCGCGCATACATCGCGTCGGCGAGGCCGAGCACCTCCTCGGTGGTCTCGCCCTTGGCGCGCAGCGCCACGGCGAAGCCGGCGATCTGGGCCGGCGTCGCCTGCCCCTCGAGGATCTCCTCCATCGCCCAGGCGGTCTGCTCGGCGGAGAGGTCGGTCCGGTCGACGAGCGCGCCCAGAACCTCGGGCCAGGTGGTCATCGCAGAGTCCTTCGGGCGGCCCGCGGGGCCATCAGCTGGTGGCGGGCACGCGCGAGCGCAGCAGCGTCACCACGGTCTCGGCGAGCTGGATCGGGTCGATCGGGTGCGGCACGGCGGCCTCGGCCCTCGACCAGGTCGCCAGCCACGCGTCCTGGGGGCGGCCGGTCAGCACCACCACGGGCGGGCACTGGTAGATCTCGTCCTTGAGCTGCTTGGCGATCCCCATGCCGCCGGCGGGCACGGCCTCGCCGTCGAGGATCGCCAGGTCGATCTGGCCCGCGTCCATGTTCGCGATCACGACGGGCTCGGTCGCCACCTCGACGTACTCCACCTCGGGGAGGTCGGGATGGGGGCGACGGCCCAGGGCGAGGATCACCTGCTGGCGGGTGTTGACGTCGTCGCTGTAGACGAGCACCTTCAGGGGCGCGGTCCGGGTCGAGGTCGAGTCGCTCACGGCGGCGATGCTACCGGTCCGCGCCGGGCGTGACGGGGCTGGTCGCCGCCGCACCAGAGGCGCGTGCGGCCGCGCGGGCCTCGAGCAGGTCCAGGCGCCGGTCCTCGCGCGCCGCCTCCTTCATCGAGGAGCGCACCCACTGCGCGAAGAGCACGCCGAAGAACACCAGGCCGATCAGGTCGCCGGAGCCCCACAGGATCCCGCCCGCGAGGTGCTGGTCGTCGTGCGGGTCGGGCAGCCAGGAGCCCATCGGACCGTCGTGGAGGGAGGGGTACCAGTCGTGGCCGATCAGGCCCTCCTGACCCATGATCGTGACGCCCAGGAACGCGTGGAACGGCAGCGTGAGGACGACGAGCAGCATCCGCGCCGGGTAGCCGACCCGTCCGGGGACCGGGTCGATGCCCATCAGGGGCCAGAAGAACAGCGCACCGACCACGACGAGGTGGACGTGCATCATCTCGTGGACGTACGTCGAGTGCAGCGAGGCGTCGTACCAGCCGGAGAAGTAGAGCGCCCACGGCGAGACGACGTAGAGCGCGAGCGTCAGGGGCGGGAACGACAGCACCCGGGCGACCCGCGAGTGCAGGACCACCAGCAGCCAGGCCCGCGGCCGGGCCGGCAGCGTCCGCAGCGCGAGGGTGACCGGGGCGCCGAGCGCGAGCGCCAGCGGGACCAGCATCGAGAGCATCATGTGCTGGACCATGTGCACGCTCAGCAGGGTCAGGTCGTAGGCGCCCAGCCCGGAGGCCGTGGCGACGTAGAACGACCCCATCCCGACCACCACGAACGACAGCGTCCGACCCACCGGCCAGCGGTCGCCGCGGCGGCGCAGCGTGACCACGCCGAGCAGGTAGAGGCCCGCCGCCCAGACCGTGATGACGAAGGGCAGCGGCTCGAGCGACCACTCCGTGAACACCCGCCCCAACGTGAACCTGGGAAGGGCCTCCGCGGCGTCCCAGAGGGTGACGGACGAGGCACTCAGCACGGTGTGAACATTACGACCCCGCAACAGGAGGGGGTCGGGGTGCCCTCGTTGACGCGCCACGACATAATGGCGTCCGTGGCGACTGCAACTGCGATTCCGGCATCCCGACTGCACGGGCACCACGACCGACCGAGCATGGTCAGCGTCGGGACGATCATCTGGCTCTCCAGCGAGCTGATGTTCTTCGCGGCCCTGTTCGCGTCGTACTTCACGATCCGCGCGGTGAGCCCGGATCTGTGGGCGGCCAACACCGAGAAGCTGAACATCCCGTTCGCGTCGGTGAACACCACGATCCTGGTGCTGTCGTCGCTCACCTGCCAGCTCGGCGTCTTCGCCGCGGAGCGCGGCCAGGTCGGTCGCTCCGGCTCGATCTTCAAGATCAAGGGCTGGGGGCTGCGCGAGTGGTTCGTGCTGACCTACGTCATGGGCGCGGTCTTCATCGGCGGCCAGGCCACCGAGTACGCCTCCCTGGTCAAGGAGGGCGTGACCATCCAGGACTCCGCCTACGGCACGATGTTCTACCTGACCACCGGCTTCCACGGACTCCACGTGACCGGCGGCCTGATCGCCTTCCTGTTCGTGCTGGGACGCACGTTCATGGCCCGCAGGTTCACCCACGAGCAGGCGGTCAGCGCGATCGTCGTCTCCTACTACTGGCACTTCGTCGACGTGGTGTGGATCGGTCTGTTCGCGACCATCTACCTCGTCAAGTGATCCCCACGTCGGACCCCACCAGGACTCCCAGCAAGGACTCAATGTGCGTCTCCTGAACCGCTCCGCCGGTCGACTCTCACGCCACCGTCGCGGACCGCTCGCCGGGCTCGTCGTGCTGCTGCTCGGGCTGCTGATGACCGGCAGCCTGTACGCCGCCTTCTCCCCCGCCCAGGCCGACCAGGCCGAGAGCGACGCCGACCAGGCGGCGAAGGGCCGGGAGCTCTTCCTCGTCGGCTGCGCCTTCTGCCACGGCCAGAACGGCGAGGGCGTGAAGACCCAGAACGGCAACCAGATCGGCCCCTCGCTGGTGGGTGTCGGTGCCGCCGCGGTCGACTTCCAGGTCGGCACCGGCCGGATGCCGATGGCCCAGCCGGGCGCCCAGGCGCCCCGCAAGAAGGTCGTCTACACCGACGAGGAGATCGCCCAGCTCGCGGCGTACGTCGCCTCGCTCGGCCCCGGCCCGTCGGTCCCGACCAAGGACGACTACAGCATCGAGGGCCTCAGCGACTCCGAGCGTGAGGAGGCCATCGTCCGCGGTGGCCAGATCTTCCTCACCAACTGCACGGCGTGCCACAACTTCGAGGGCTCCGGCGGCGCCATGCCCCGCGGCGGCTACGCCCCCAAGATCCGTGGCGTCGAGCCCAAGTACATCTACGAGGCGATGCTCACCGGCCCGCAGGCCATGGACAACTTCTCCAACGGCAACCTCTCGCCCGAGGAGAAGCGCGACGTCATCGCCTACCTCGGCTCCCTGGACGAGGCCCCCGGCTACGGCGGCTTCGGTCTCGGCGGTCTCGGTCCCGTGAGCGAGGGTCTCTTCGCCTGGCTGGTCGGCCTCGGCTCGCTGGTCGGCTTCGCCATCTGGATCGCCGCCCACACGACGCGCTCGAACAAGAAGAAGGTGGAAGCGTGAGCGACTCCCACGACTCGCACGACCTCGTCCCGGCCACGTTCGAGGACGAGCCGATCGCGAACCCGGGCCTGCCGGCCCACCAGTGGCGCCCGACCGACGTCGACGCCAAGGCCGAGAAGCGCGCCGAGCGCCAGGTCGCTGCACTGTTCGGCCTGTCGATGCTCTGCGCGGTGCTGTTCCTCGTGTCGTACTTCGCCTTCCACGTCGGGGCGGACTGGGACACCGTCGGCGGCCTCGGCGCCTCCAACGTGGCGCTGGGCTGCTTCCTCGGCGGCGCGCTGCTCTTCATCGGCGTCGGCATCATCCAGTGGGCCCGCAAGCTCATGGGTGACCACGAGATCGTCGAGTACCGCCACCCCGCCAAGTCCTCCGACGAGGACCGCGAGGCCACGCTGGCCGCGCTCGGCGCCGGCCTCGAGGAGTCCGGCATCGGCCGTCGTCCCCTGGTCCGCAACAGCCTGCTGGGTGCCGTCGGCATCCTCGGCCTCCCGGCGATCGTCCTGCTGCGCGACCTCGGTCCGCTGCCCGGCGACAAGCTGAACCACACGATCTGGTCCAAGGGCATGCGCGTCGTCCGCGACGTGGTCGGCACGCCGATCAAGGTCTCCGACCTCGAGATCGGCGACCTGGTCAACGCCGAGCCGGAGGCGCTGTTCCCCACCGAGGAGAACGGCTACCCCGAGATCGAGGGCGTGCGCCTGCAGCAGGAGAAGGTCAAGGCGGCCGTGATCCTGAACCGCATGCTGCCCGAGGAGATCGTCTCCGAGCAGACCCTGAACTGGTCGGTCGACGGGATCGTCTGCTACTCCAAGATCTGCACGCACGTGGGCTGCCCCATCTCGCTGAACGAGCGGACCACCCACCACCTCCTCTGCCCCTGCCACCAGTCGACCTTCGACCTGACCGACTCCGGCAGGGTGATCTTCGGGCCCGCCGGCCATGCCCTTCCCCAGCTGCCCCTGGCAGTGGATGATGAGGGCTACCTGGTTGCCCAGAGTGACTTCACCGAACCCGTGGGACCGAGTTTCTGGGAGCGTGACCCGTCGTGAGCATCGACACCAGCAAGGTGGCCACGAGCAACACCAGCGCCGCCACCGCGAAGAAGCCGAGCAAGATCGGCGCCGCCGCCACCTGGGCCGACGACCGCCTCGGTCTGGCCACGGTGATGAAGAAGAACCTGCGCAAGGTCTTCCCCGACCACTGGTCCTTCATGCTCGGTGAGATCGCGCTGTGGAGCTTCGTCGTGCTGCTCCTCTCCGGCGTCTTCCTCACCCTGTGGTTCACGCCCAGCATGGGCGAGGTCCAGTACGAAGGCTCCTACGACCCGCTGCGCGGCGTCACCATGTCGGAGGCCTACGCCTCGAGCCTGAAGCTCTCCTTCGACGTCCGTGGCGGCCTGCTGATGAGGCAGATGCACCACTGGGCCGCCATGCTCTTCATCGCGGCGATGATGATCCACCTGCTCCGCGTCTACTTCACCGGCGCGTTCCGCAAGCCGCGCGAGTTGAACTGGGTGATCGGCTGCCTGCTGCTGCTCCTCGGCACCCTGGAGGGCTTCACCGGCTACTCCCTGCCCGACGACCTGCTCTCCGGCACCGGCATCCGCGCGGCGGACGGCTTCATGAAGTCGATCCCGCTGGTCGGCAGCTACCTGTCGTTCTTCCTGTTCGGTGGCGAGTTCCCGGGTGACGCGATCATCCCGCGCCTCTACACCGTGCACGTGCTGCTCATCCCGGGCATCCTGCTCGCGCTGATCGCCGCCCACATGCTGCTGCTCGTCTACCACAAGCACACGCAGTGGCCCGGCCCCGGCCGCACCGAGCAGAACGTCGTCGGCTTCCCGATGCTGCCCGTGTACGCCGCCAAGGCCGGCGGGTTCTTCTTCATCGTCTTCGGCGTCAGCGCCATCATGGGCGGTCTGCTGTCGATCAACCCGGTGTGGAAGTTCGGCCCCTACGACCCGACCAAGGTCACGGCGGGTTCGCAGCCCGACTGGTACATGGGCTGGCCCGACGGTGCGCTGCGCATCATGCCGGGCTGGGAGTTCGCGTTCTGGGGCCACACGTTCCCCTTCAACGTCTTCCTGCCGATCATCGTGCTGCCCGGCCTGATGTTCACGATCCTGCTGCTGCTGCCGTTCGTGGAGTCCTGGGTCACGGGTGACAAGCGCGACCACCACCTCCTGGAGCGCCCGCGCAACGCGCCGACGCGCACGGCGGTGATGGTCTCGCTGATGACCTTCTACGGCCTGATGTGGGCCGCGGGCGGCAACGACATCATCGCGATCAAGCTGCATGCCAGCATCAACCAGATCACCTACTTCATGCGGGCGGCCGTCTTCATCGGCCCGGCGATCGCGTTCTTCATCACGCGCCGCTGGTGCATCTCGCTGCAGCGCCACGACAACGAGACGCTGCTGCACGGCTACGAGACGGGCATCATCATGCGCTCCCCCGAGGGCGGGTACAGCGAGCGGCACCTGCCGATCGACCCGGCCCGGGCCTACGCCATGACGGCCCGCGAGCGCGACGACGTGCACGCGATCGAGACCACCGACAGCGACGCCAACGGCGTGCCGGCCCCCGGGTCGCGCTCGCAGCGGCTGAAGTCGAAGCTCTCGACGCTGATGTACGCCGACAACGTGCAGAAGCCGACCGCCGAGGAGCTCGAGGAGGCCCACCACCACGCCGAGCACGAGAACGCCCTCCAAGCGGGTCTCGACCACCCGGCGGACGGCCACCAGTTCGACGGGCACCACCTCGTCGACGAGGAGCACCTCCGCTCCCACTGAGCGCGACCGTGATCACCACGGAGGCCCGTCCGGACTCGTTCCGGGCGGGTCCTCGTCATTTCCCGACCTGTCGCACTTTCGCGCAGGAGCACGTCGACCCGTCGCACTTTCACGCAGGAGCACGTCGACCTGTCGCACTTTCACGCGGGAGCACGTCGACCCGTCGCACCTTCACGCGGGAGAACGTCGACCAGTCGCACCTTCACGCAGGAGCACGTCGACCCGTCGCAGTTTCACCAGTAGGGAGAACGCTCGGGGCCGCGATCCTGCCCGCGCCACGCGCGGCGGCCGAGCCGTCGCTTCGCCTCGGCAACTCCGTCATACAGGCGTCGCTCGACGTTCTGCGCGGCGCCGAAGAGGTGGTGATCCACGAAGACGTCGATCAGCCAGTCCCCCGTCTGGGCCAACCACTCGCGGCGGGCACGATCGTGGGCCTGTTGCTCGGGGCCGTGCCATCGGGGCCCGTCGTACTCCGCGCCGTACCAGAGCCCCTCGACCCCGAAGTCGAGGTAGAAAAAGCCCTTCGGACCGGCCACCCGCAGCTGCGGGGTCGGGATCGGGAGAGTCGCGCAGTCGCGCCACCGCAGGAGGAGGACGTGCTCGGGCGGTGACTGCGGCCGCGGGTCGACCATCGGCGCGAGCTGACGGAACTGCCGGACGCGGCGATAGCCGCGAAAGCGTTGTCCCTGGTCAACGAGCTCGGCGATCCCGAACTCGTCACCGGCCACGGCCATCATCGCGCCCATGGCTGCGAACGCCTGGTCCCGCACTCGGCCCATCCCGAGGTCGCACGTGGTGCGCAGCTTCGAGGTGACCCGCAGGCCGTCCAGATCGACCACCTCACCCGCCGCGAACGTGCGCTCCCCGCTCGCGGCCAGCTCGTTGCGAAGCCGGTACCCGGGCGGTCGGAACATGGACACGGGCGGGACCCTCAGGTGGTCGTTCGGGGCCAGGATCATGGACGCACCGTGGAGCCAGCCGGCGGTCCTGTCTGTGATCACGCAGTCGTCGGGGACGACCTTCTTGAGGCAGGCGATTGTCGGCGGCCACGAGAAACTGCCCGGAGACGGCCACGAAGCTGCCCGGTGGCGGACATGAGAACTGCCCACTGACGGTCATGGGATCTGCCCGACACGACGTCGTCTGCCTCACCGGTTCCCACGGTTGAGGCCCCTCCTCAGGTGCGGTTGGCGTGCTGATGCGCCGTTCGCCCCTGAGGAGGGACATGTGAAGTCTGCCGAGGAGATCATGGAAATCTTGGATGCCTACGACCTGACTGGGTCGTTTCGTGATGCCGGTGAGTTGGCCGGCTGTTCGCACCACACGGTGAAGCACTACGTGGACCGCCGCGCTGCCGGCGGGGAGCTGGACCAGACCGCAGCCCGGCTGCAGTTGATCGATGAGTACCTGCCCAAGGTCGAGGAGTGGGTCGAGCGGTCGTTCGGGAAGGTCCGTGCCGATGTCGCCCACGAGAAGCTCGTGGCGTTGGGCTACAAGGGTTCGGAACGCACCACACGCCGCGCGGTCGCTAAAGTCAAGGCGTCCTATCGCTCTGGTCGGGTGCGGGTGCACCGGCCCTGGGTCACCGAGCCGGGGATGTGGCTGCAGTACGACTACGGCGACGGCCCGGTCGTCGACGGCGTCAAGACGGTGCTGTTCGTGGCGTGGCTGGCGTGGTCGCGGTTCCGGGTCGTGCTGCCGTTGCGTGACAAGACGATGCCGTCCGTGTTCGCCGCGCTGGACGTCACGTTCCGCCGACTCGGTGGAGTGCCGACCTACGTGCTGACCGACAACGAGAAGACCGTCACGGTCGAGCACATCGCCGGGATCCCGGTCAGGAACCAGCAGTTGGTCACCTTCGCCGAGCACTACTCGGTCGTGGTGCACACCTGTGTGCCCGCGGATCCGGCGTCCAAGGGCGGCACCGAGGCGTCGGTGAAGATCAGCAAGGCCGACCTCGTCCCCAAGGACACCAACCTGCGGGAGGAGTACGCGAGTTTCGCTGAGCTCGAGGCGGCCTGCGAGGCGTTCTGCGAGAAGGTCAACACCCGTGCCCACCGGACGACGAAGCGGCCGCCGATCGAGATGCTCGCCGAGGAACGAGCTCGGCTGCACCCCGTTCCGGCGCGAGCGCACACGGTCGCGTTCGGCACCACCCGCATGGTGCCGGCGAACACCCCGATGGTGATGTTCGAGTCCGGCCAGTACTCGGTCCCACACACCCTGCTCGGTGCAACAGTGTGGGTCCGCACCCACGGGGTCGGTGAGGACGAGTGGGTCGTCATCGTTCATGTCGGCGACGACGGTCCGATCGAGGTCGCCCGCCACCGTCGCGCCACGCCGGGAACGCCGAAGATCGATGACGGGCACTTCCCGCCCCAGCCGTCCGGCCCGCTGGACCGCCAGCCCCGAGCGAAGAACGCCGCGGAGTCGGAGTTCCTCGACCTGGGTGAGGGGGCCCGGCTGTGGTTGGTCGAGGCGGCTGCCGCGGGCACGCCGCGGATGCGGGTCAAGATGACCGAGGCGCTCGCGTTGGCCAAGTTGTTCGACCCCGTCGAGGTCGACTGGGCACTGGGCCACGCCGCGGTCCATGGCCGGTTCGCCGAGGCCGACCTCTCTTCGATCCTGGACCACCACGCCCGGCAGCCCGGCACAGGTGAGCATCGTGCCAGCGAGGACTCCTCGCTGACCCAGGGCACCGCCGCGTGGGCACGGCTCGGCCAGCGGTCCACCGCGGACGGCGACGGCGAGGTGACCCGATGACGACGAGGAGCCCCATCAGCACCGCGCCGCCGTTGCCGGTCGAGTTGGAGGAGCTGCTGCGCAAGCTGCGGCTGCCGCACATCCGTCGCCACGCGCCCGAGGTGGTCGCGACCGCGAAGGCCCAACGCTGGGAGCCCGCCGAGGTCCTCAAGGCCCTGTTCGCTGAGGAGGTCGCCGGCCGGGAACGCTCCGCCTTGGCCACGAGGCGGGCGGCCGCAGGGTTCCCGACCGGCAAGACGTTCGATGCGTGGCAGCCCGAGATCTCCTCGATCCCGGCCCCGACCCAGCAGGCGCTGCGGACCTTGGAGTGGGTCCACCGGCGAGAGAACCTCGTGGTCTGCGGGCCATCCGGGACCGGGAAGACGTTCCTGCTCGAAGCGCTCGGACAACAAGCCGTCGAGCAGGGACTCAAGGTCGCCTGGTTCACCCTGGAAGACCTCGGCGTCCTGCTGCGCCGGCACCGTGCGGACGACACCGTCACCAAGGCCATCGCCCGAATCCTGCGGGCCGACCTGGTCATCGTCGATGACATCGGGCTCCTGGCCGTCGCCGCCGACGCCGCCGAAGGCCTCTACCGCCTCGTCGACGCCGCCTATGAGAAGCGCTCGGTCGCGATCAGCTCGAACCTGCACCCGTCCGGGTTCGACGAGCTCATGCCCAAGACGCTGGCCACCGCCACAGTCGACCGGCTGCTCCACCACGCCCACGTCTGCCAGACCAGCGGCGACAGCGTGCGCCTGACCCAGGCACTCGCCGGCCAGGGGGTGAGCCCGTTGAGCTGAGCACCCCGGTCGGTGGTGGCCACCGCCCCCTTGGGCAGATCCCGTGGCCACCACCGGGCAGTTCTCGTGGCCGTCAGCGGGCAGGTTTCATGTCCGCCCCTGGGCAGTTCCTACTGTCCCTTGACAGGCGATGCGCAGATCGATGCCGTCGGGGAGCCTGGTGGAGTGGTAGACACCCTGGACGGGGTTGGCGAGATCGCCGCTCGAGCACCAGGCGGCGAGCTGGCGGTCCGTCACTCCGTCCCGCCTCACCTCCGCCCGGGTGAACGGCTGGTCGAGAGGGACGTGGGCGTCGGGACCGCCGAGGGTCCCGGGGGTGTGGTCTTGTTCCATACCGGCGGCGATTCCCGCACGGTCGGCGACCCACACCGGGCGGGTCGTCGCCTGTGGACTACATGGTCCCGAACCCGGGTTGTGAGCTCTCGGAGGACGTCTCGACCCGCCAAGCCGCGACAGGTCGACGCTCCCCACCGTCAAGCCGCGACAGGTCGACGCTCCCCACCGTCAAGCCGCGACAGGTCGACACACCTGCCCGTCAAGCCGCGACAGGTCGACGCTCCCCACCGTCAAGCCGCGACAGGTCGACGCTCCCCACCGTCAAGCCGCGACAGGTCGACGCTCCCCACCGTCAAGCCGCGACAGGTCGACACACCTGCCCGTCAAGCCGCGACAGGTCGACGCACCTGCTCGTCAAGCTGCGACAGGTCGACGCACCTGCCCGTCAAGCCGCGACAGGTCGACGCTCCCCACCGTCAAGCCGCGACAGGTCGACACACCTGCCCGTCAAGCCGCGACAGGTCGACGCACCTGCTCGTCAAGCTGCGACAGGTCGACGCACCTGCCCGTCAAGCCGCGACAGGTCGACGCTCCCCACCGTCAAGCCGCGACAGGTCGACGCTCCCCACCGTCAAGTTGCGACGGGTCGGCGTCAGGAGAGGGCGGAGCCGCTGCGGTAGTCGGCGAAGGACTCGTTCCAGTCGCCGTAGCCGTTGGTGAGGGTCATCGGGCGGTCGGTGCCGGTGTACTGGACGACGTCACCACGGATGGTCATGTCATAGAGCCACTTGGCGTTGTCGGTGCTCATGCCCGTGCAGCCGTGGGAGACGTTGGCGTACCCCTGGGAGCCGACCGACCACGGGGCGGCGTGGATGAACTCACCGGAGTAGGTCAGCCGCATGGCGTACTTGACGTCGTCGATGTCGTAGTAGTCCGGGTTGTTCTTGCCGATGCCCACGGTCTCGGAGTTCATCCGCTTGGTCTCGAACTTCTCGATGATGACCTTGGTGCCCGAGCGGGTCGTGAACCCGGCCTTGCCGGTGGTGATCGGGATGGTCCGCAGCAGCTTGCCGTTGGAGAAGACCTGCATCTGGTGCGTCTGGGCGTTCACCTTGTAGACGTGCGCGTCGCCGACGTGGAAGTCGACGTGCCGGCTCTCCTGGCCGTAGATGCCCGCGCCGGCGGGGACGGAGTTGATGTCGACGTCCACGGAGACGTCGGTGCCGGCCTTCCAGTACGTCCGGGGACGCCAGTGGACCTCGTTGTCGCTGATCCAGTGCCAGGCACCCGGCTGCCGGGGCGACGAGGTCACCGAGAGGTGCTTCTCGATCGACGCCTTGTCGGTCACCGGCACGTCGAAGGTCACGATGACCGGCATCCCGACGCCCACCGTCTCGTCCTGCAGCGGCGCCACCGAGGCGAACGTCTGCTGGTCCAGGGTCAGGTCCTCGGTCTGGAACCGGGAGCTGCGGTTGACCTGGGTGCCGTCGCTGCGCTCGGCCACCGAGCGCACGACGTACGTCGTGCCGGGCTCGAGCCGACCGCTGGCCGTCCAGGTGCTGCCGTCGCCCGAGAGGTCGCCGGGCAGGGGGCCGGCCGGGGACTTCACGGTCACCGAGTCCAGCCGCCCGCCGGTCGCGGAGACCTTCACGGTCTGGTCGACAGGGACGGCGCGGCTGTTCTTGCCGACCTCGGTGGTGACCTTGACCGGGTCGACCGTCGAGGAGGCACTGCTGCTCGGCTCGGAACCGTCGGCCCGCACGGGGCCGGACTCGTCGGACTGGCAGGCGGTCAGGGGGACGCTCGCCAGGGCAAGGGTCGCCACGCCGGCCAGGCCACGGCGCAGGCGCCGCCCCCGGGTCTGGGCGCGAACACGACTCTCGGACATGCGGAAACTCCCCGTGCAGACGTCAGCGGACTCTGTACCAGCGTAACCGGTGGTGTGGACATGCCTCGGCCCCGCGCGGCGTGTGAACGCTCACGCGGGGCCGAGGGATGCAGCGAGCGGACCTCAGTGGGCGTGCTCGCCTCGGTAGTACTCGAAGATCCAGCCGGACAGCGCCAGCGCGCCCAGCGCGACCCCGATGATCAGCAGCCACCAGGCACCCGCGGCCGTGCCGAACACGACCACGCCCAGCGTCGCGCCGCACCACAGCGGCCACCAGGAGTACGGCGGGAAGAAGCCCAGCTCCCCCGCGCCGTCCGCGATCTCGGCGTCCTTGCGGTCCTCCGGACGCGGGTCCATCTTGTTGGCGTGGAAGCCGAGGTACATCGTGACCATCGCCGAGAGCAGCGTGGTCATGGTGAGGGCTGAGGTGCCCGTCCAGTCGCCGGTGATCAGCCAGTAGGCGGGGCTGACCAGGACGAAGAAGACGGTGCAGATCCCGAAGATCCAGGCCTCGGACTTCATCAGGCGTTCTCCTCCCCCGGGTTGCGGGGATCGGTGTCGGTCCGACCGGTGACGTGCTCCTGGCGGCCCTCCATGTCGGGCGCGTCGGCCAAGTCACCGTCGCGGGCGGCCTCGTTCTGCTCCAGCTCGATCGCGGCGACCTCGGGGTGGTGCAGGTCGAACGCGGGCGACTCGGAGCGGATCCGCGGGATGGTCACGAAGTTGTGGCGGGGCGGCGGGCACGAGGTGGCCCACTCCAGCGAGCGGCCCCAGCCCCACGGGTCGTCGGTCTCGACCAGCGGCGACTTCCGCGAGATGTACACGTTGTACAGGAAGGGCAGCGTCGAGCTGGCCAGCAGGAACGCACCGACCGTGGAGACCTGGTTGAGGGTGGTGAAGCCGTCCTCGGGCAGGTAGTCGGCGTAGCGACGGGGCATGCCCTCGACGCCGAGCCAGTGCTGCACCAGGAAGGTCAGGTGGAAGCCGACGAACAGCAGCCAGAAGTGCACCTTGCCGAGGCGCTCGTCGAGCATCCGGCCGGTCATCTTCGGCCACCAGTAGTAGAAGCCGGCGAACATCGCGAACACGACGGTGCCGAAGACCACGTAGTGGAAGTGGGCGACCACGAAGTAGGAGTCGGACACGTGGAAGTCCAGCGGCGGGCTGGCCAGGATGATGCCGGTCAGACCACCGAAGAGGAACGTCGTCAGGAAGCCGACCGACCACAGCATCGGGGTGTCGAACGACAGGGACCCGCCCCACATCGTGCCGATCCAGTTGAAGAACTTCACTCCCGTCGGCACCGCGATCAGGAACGTCATGCCGGAGAAGAACGGCAGGTCGACCGCGCCGGTCACGAACATGTGGTGGGCCCACACGGCGACCGAGAGGATCGCGATGCCGAGCGTGGCGCCGACCAGGCCGACGTAGCCGAAGATCGGCTTGCGGCTGAAGACCGGCAGGATCTCGGTCACGATGCCGAAGAACGGCAGCGCGATGATGTAGACCTCCGGGTGGCCGAAGAACCAGAACAGGTGCTGCCACAGGATCGCGCCGCCGTGGGCCGCGTCGAAGACGTGCGCGCCGAGCTGGCGGTCGGCCTCGAGCGAGAGCAGCGCGCCGGCGAGGACCGGGAACGCGATCAGCACGAGCAGGCTGGTGACAAGCGTGTTCCAGACGAAGATCGGCATCCGGAACATGGTCATGCCGGGAGCGCGCATGCAGATGATCGTGGTGATGAAGTTGACCGCACCCAGGATGGTGCCCAGACCGGCCATCCACAGGCCCATGATCCACAGGTCACCGCCGACGCCCGGTGAGCGGACGGCGTCGGAGAGCGGCGTGTAGGCGAACCAGCCGAAGTCCGCCGCACCCTGCGGGGTGAGGAAGCCCGAGCCGGCGATGATGCCGCCGAACAGGAACAGCCAGTAGCTGAACATGTTCAGGCGCGGGAACGCCACGTCGGGAGAGCCGATCTGCAGCGGCATGATCACGTTGCCGAAGCCGAAGAACAGCGGCGTCGCGAAGAGCAGCAGCATGATCGTGCCGTGCATGGTGAAGAGCTGGTTGTAGAGCTCGTCGTTCACGATCTGCATGCCGGGGTAGGCCAGCTCGGACCGGATCAGCAGCGCCATCACGCCGCCGATGAGGAACCACGCGAACGAGGTCCCGAGGTAGAGCTTGCCGATCAGCTTGTGGTCGGTGGTGGTGAGGACCCGGACGACCTGCTGGCCGAGGGTCTTGCGACCGGTGACGGTCGTCGGCTGTGCAGCTGTGGCGGTCACTCCGCGCCTCCGTCTGACTCTGCGCCGGACTCGAGCCCGGCCTGGGTGTAGGCGTCAGATGCGCCGATGAGCGGGGTCGCGGACTCCTTGCCGGCGGCCTGGAGGTCGGAGACGTACTGCTCGTAGTCGGCCTGGCTGACGACCTCGACGTTGAAGAGCATCCGCGAGTGGTAGACACCGCAGAGCTCGTAGCACTTGCCCTTGTAGGTACCGGTCCGGGTGGGCGTGATCTCGTAGTGGTTCACGCGGCCCGGGATGACGTCCATCTTCATCAGGAAGCCGGGGACGCCGAAGTCGTGGATCACGTCGGGCGAGTGCAGGTTGAACCGCGTGGTCTGCTTGACCGGGAGCACCAGCGTCGGGATGTGCGAGCCGGTGCCGGCCTCGTAGACGTAGGAGGAGTACGGGTACTCCTGGTCGGCGGCGTCGTCGTTCGCCGCGGCGTCCATCTGGCCGACGCCGTAGTTGAACGTCCACGACCACTGCTGGCCGGTGACCTCGATCGTGTTGTCGACCGGGAGGTCGTCGTCGAGCACGGCGTTCTGGACGTTCACCGTGTGCTGGAAGAAGACGATCACCATGATGATCGGGGCGATCGTGTAGAAGATCTCGAGCGGGAGGTTGTACCGCGTCTGGATCGGGACCTCGTCGTCGCTGCGCCGCCGGTAGCGGAACACGGCGTAGAAGATCAGGCCCCAGACCACGACACCGGTGATGAGGGCCGCGATCCACGCACCCTGCCACAGGCTCAGGATGTGCTCACCCTGCTCCGACCCGGGGTCGGGCATGGCGCCGCGCTTCCACTCGGCCTTGGTCTCGGACGAGCAGCTGCTCAACAGCAACAGGCTGGTGCCCAGCGCGACCGGCAGAGCCACTCGGCGCAGGTTCCCGGCCGCACGCTTGGGGAGTTGCAGACCCACGAACGAGCCTCTCTCTCAACGATCACGGATACGCAGAAGACTATCGGAATCGCACCCGGGGTGGTCCGCCGGGGCACCCGCGCCTCCCCCGCCTGCGCGTGGTCTAGGTTCGACCTGTGACAAATGCCGCGGGGGCGCCCGGGCCGGCCGCCGGCCGACGCCACGGCGCCTACCTCGACTCCGCATCGTCCGAGCCGCTGCACCCGGCCGCGCGCGAGGTTCTCCTCGCTGCCCTCGACCAGGGGTACGCCGATCCGCGGCGCCTGCACGGGGCCGGCCGCTCGGCGCGGTTGCTGCTCGACAACGCCCGCGAGGTCGTCGCGCAGTGCCTCGGCGTGCGTCGGGACGAGGTCACCTTCACGTCCTCCGGCACCGACGCGGTCCACCGCGGCCTGCTGGGCCTGGCCCGGGCACGGGCGCGACGCGGCGCGGTCGTCGTGCACTCCGCCGTCGAGCACTCTGCGGTGCTGCACGCCGCTGCGTGGGGGCTGGAGTCCGACGTCGTCGGGGTGATGGGCGACGGCCGGGTGTACGACGGTGACCTCGTCGAGCACGCGACCGGGCCCGACGTCGCCGTCGTCGCCCTCCAGTCGGCGAACCACGAGGTCGGGACCCTCCAGCCCGTCGGCGAGTTCACCCTGCCGAACGAGGTCCCGCTGTTCGTGGACGCCTGCGCCTCGATGGGACGTCTCCCGCTGCCCGGCGGATGGTCCGCGCTCGCCGGTTCTGCCCACAAGTGGGGCGGTCCGGCCGGAGTCGGCGTGCTTCTCGTGCGCAAGGGCGCCCGCTGGGTCAACCCGTTCCCCGGCGACGACCGGGTCGACGAGCGGTCGACCGGCTTCGAGAACGTCCCCGCGGCGCTCGCGGCCGCCGCGGCCCTGCAGGCCGTCGTGGCCGAGCGCGACGACGTCAACGCCCGTCACACCGCGATGATCGACAGGATCCGGGCGGCGGCCTCCTCGATCCCCGACGTCGAGGTCGTCGGTGACCCCGTCGACCGGCTCCCCCACCTGGTCACGTTCTCCTGCCTCTACGTCGACGGCGAGGCACTGGTGACCGAGCTCGACCGGCGAGGCTTCGGCGTCGCGAGCGGCTCGGCGTGCACCGCGTCCACCCTCGAGCCCAGCCACGTCCTCACCGCCATGGGGGTGCTGACCCACGGCAACGTCCGCGTGTCACTCGCCCGCGACACGACAGACGAGGACGTGGACGGCTTCCTGCGCGTGCTGCCGGAGGTCGTGCGGGACATCCGCGCCGAGGTCGGGCTCTAGTGGACGCCGACCTCGAGCTCGACTGTCGCGGGAAGCTCTGCCCCCTGCCCGTCATCGAGCTGGGCCGTCACCTCACCGACGTGCCGGTCGGCGGCACGATCGCGGTCGTCGCCACCGACGTGGCGGCCGGGGCCGACGTGCCGGCCTGGTGCCGGATGCGCGGACAGGAGTACGTCGGGGCCGACCTCGCCGCCGACGGCACCCCGCGCTACGTCGTGCGCCGCCTGTCCTGACCCGGCCGGGTCAGTGGGAGTGCGGGATGCCCGCGAGGTGCGGCTCGACGTCCGCGGCCGCGTCGGTCCCGTAGGACTCCTCGACACGGCCGAGGAACTGCTCGGCGGTGAAGGAGTACTCCTGCGTGCCGACCGTCTCGACGACGTACGCCGCGAGCACGCACCCGACCTGGGCCGAGCGCTCCAGGCCCACGCCCCAGGTCATCGCGCCCAGGAACCCGGCCCGGAACGCGTCCCCGACACCGGTCGGCTCCAGGGCCGTGACGTTCTTGGCGGCGGACAGCTCGATGGTGTCCTGGCCCTTGCGCAGGATGCGGACTCCGTCGGCGCCGAGGGTCGTGACCTGGATCCCCACCCGGGCGAGGATGTCGTCCTGGCTCCAGCCCGTCTTGGACTCGATCATGTGCGACTCGTACTCGTTGGAGAACAGGATCGCCGCGCCGTCGATCAGCTTGCGGATCATGTCGCCCTCGCCGAACGCGAGCTGCTGGCTCGGGTCGGCGATGAACGGGTAGCCCCGCTGCAGGCACTCCTCGGTGTGGCGCAGCATCCCGTCGGGGTCGTCGGCGCCGATCAGGACGTACTCCGGCGCACCGACACGGGCCACGATCGGGGCGAGCTCGATCAGCCGGGCCTCGCTCATCGCACCGGGGTAGAACGACGCGAACTGTGCCATCGTCGAGTCGCTCGTGCACACGAAGCGCGCGGTGTGGCGGCTCTCGGAGATGTGCACCGACTCGCAGTCGACGCCGTGCCGCTCCAGCCAGGAGCGGTAGTCGGCGAAGTCCTCCCCCGCGGCGCCGACCAGCACCGGGCGCAGCCCCAGCCGGCCGAGGCCGAAGCACATGTTCGGGGCGACCCCTCCGCGCCGGATCTCCAGGTCCTCGACCAGGAACGAGACCGACAGCTTGTCCAACTGCTCGACGACGAGGGAGTCGGCGAACCGGCCTCCGAAGGTCATCAGGTGGTCGGTGGCGATCGATCCAGCAATGAGCAACGACATGACACGGGACACTACCGGTGGGTACCGCTTCGGGTACCCGGCGGTAGCCAATAGCGTCGAGGACATGACCGCTGCGAAGCCCTCCGCCCGCCTCGCCTACGACGACGCCTCGACCCCGGCCGAGATGTCGGCCGACTGCCGCGCCGCCGGCACGAACCTGCGCCTGCAGCGCGCTGCCGCCGCGGCCGTGCGCCCCGCACCCAGCATCCACTTCGAGGACTACCCGCGCGAGGTCACCAAGCGTGGGGAGATCGAGATCTCCGAGGCGGCCGCGCGGATCGCGGCGGCGATGAACCTGCAGCTCGACGGCGACGCCTGAACGACTCAGTCGTACGAGAAAGACCCCCGGCCTTCAGGCCGGGGGTCTTTCTGCTTGATGCTTCGTCGGTGGTTGTCGTCGCCTCTCGGCTCACCGGGTTCCGACACGCTCCGTCGCGGCTTCGTTCCTCAGCCGCGGTCGCTGCTCAACCACCATCGATCGGGTCGGCTCCGCCGCCCCGATCAGTGGAAGCTGTCGCCGCAGGCGCAGGAGCCCGTGGCGTTCGGGTTGTCGATGGTGAAGCCCTGCTTCTCGATCGAGTCGACGAAGTCGATCATCGCCCCGTTGAGGTAGGGGACGCTCATCCGGTCGACGACCACGGCGACGCCGTCGAAGTCGGTGACCACGTCACCGTCGAGGCTGCGCTCGTCGAAGAAGAGCTGGTAGCGCAGACCCGAGCAGCCACCCGGCTGCACGGAGATCCGCAGGGAAAGGTCGTCGCGGCCCTCCTGCTCGAGGAGGCTCTTCACCTTGGCGGCGGCGACCGGGCTCAGGTTGATCTGGTCGGTGCGGCGCTCGGTGGTGGTCTCGACCTGCTCGGTCATGTCGCGTGCTCCCAAGTTGGCTGAGGGGTTGGTACTGGCTTCAATGGTCGCACACCCCCGGATATTCCACCTGCGTCACCGACCATCCCTCAGCGGCCGGCCTGGGGCGACCAGGTCCGCGCGACCCGCTCGGCCACGTCGGCCAGCGCGCCGGCCGGGTCGCCCAGGGCCCGCTCCTCCCCCACGATGTCGACGAGCGCGTACGCCGACTCCACACCCAGGGCGCGCATCTCGCGGGCTCCCACGAGCACCCGTCCGGCGAGCACGACGCACGGGCGGACCGCCTCACCGGCCAGGGTGGCCACGCCGTACGGCACCTTGCCGGCGCGGCTGGAGTAGTCGAACGCGCCCTCCCCGGTGACCACCAGGTCGGCCGCCCGGGCCCGGTCCGCGAGCCCGACGGCCTCGGCCACCAGCCCGATCCCGGGCTCCCGGGTGGCCCCGAGCGCGAGCAGCGCGAAACCCAGCCCACCCGCCGCGCCGGCGCCCTTCTCCAGCGCGGTCCGCCGGTCGACCGCGACCGCGAGCTCCTCGAGGTGGCCGTCGAGCGCGGGCAGCCGGTCCTCGGCGATGCCTTTCTGCGGCCCGAACACCTTGGTCGCACCGAACAGCCCGGTGAGCGGGTTCTCCACGTCGGACGCGGCGACCAGCCGGACCCCCGCGACGCGCTGACGGGCCGCGGCGAGGTCGACGCGCGTGACGCCCGCCAGGGCCCGGCCCCCGGCGTCCAGCGGGCGGTCCGCCTCGGCCCCGAGCGCCGCCAGCAGGCCGGCACCGCCGTCGTTGGTGCCGCTGCCGCCCAGCCCCACCACCACGGTGGTGGCTCCGGCGTCGACGGCCTCGGCGACCAGCTCGCCGACGCCGTACGTCGTCGCGTCCTCGGCGCCCTCGCCGCCGGTCAGGTGCAGCCCGCACGCCTGGGCGCTCTCGACGTACGCCGTGTCGGCGTGCAGCAGCAGCGTGGCCGGAACCCCGTCGCCGCCCGGTCCGCGGACGGTCACCGCGAGCAGCTCACCACCGAGGGCGGCGTGCAGCACGTCCACGAAGCCCGGTCCCCCGTCGGACATCGGCGCCGGGTCGAGCTCGTCGTCGGGGGCGTGCCGCCGCCAGCCCACCGCGACGGCCTCGGCCGCCTCGACGGCGGTGAGGGTGCCGGCGAACTTGTCGGGGGCCACGAGAATCCGCATGCGTGGCATCGTCGCAGAGACCTAGGGTCCTCTCCGTGAACGACGTGACGATCCGCCCGATGCGCCCCGCGGACGTGCCGGCGGCGGAGCGGCTGAGCGCGGAGGGGTTCCACGAGCTGGACACCCGGATGCACCGACGCGCCTGGCCCGAGCCGGAGCTGCGTCCTGCCGCCCGCGGCGCCGCCTGGGTGACCCGCACCCTCCACTTCCTGGAGACGGACCCGGGCGGGTGCTGGGTCGCCGAGGACGGCACGACGATGGTGGGCATGGCCACCTCCTTCAACCGGGAGAAGCTGTGGTGCCTGGCGACGTACGCCGTGCGCCCCGGGCTGCAGGGCCGCGGCATCGGCAAGACGCTGCTGGCGGCGGCTCTCCACCACGGTCGCGGGTCGCTGCGGGGGATGCTGTCCGCGTCGGCCGACCCCAAGGCGGCGCGCCGCTACCGCCTCGCCGGCTTCTCGCTGCACCCGCAGATGTTCCTCAGCGGCACGGTCGACCGGTCCGCGATCCCCGTGGTCGAGAAGGTCCGCGAGGGCTCGGCCGGGGACATCGACCTGATGGACTCGATCGACCGGCAGACCCGCGGGGCGGCGCACGGCCCGGACCACGAGGTCATGCTGGGCTTCTGGCGGCTGCTGGTGTCGGACACCACCACCGGGGCGGGCTACGCGTACGTCGACGAGACGGGGAACGTCGCGCTGCTCGGGGCCACCAACCGGCGTACGGCGTCGCGGCTGCTGTGGGCCGCCCTCGCCGACGCCACGGGCGAGGTGACGATCGGCCACGTCACGGCTGCCAACGAGTGGGCGGTCGACGTGGGGATGGCGGCCCGCCTCGAGCTGCACCAGGAGGGCTACCTGGGCCTGCGGAACATGGCGCCGCCCACGCCGTACCTCCACAACGGGGCGCTGCTGTGACGGTCACTAGACTTCAGCCATGACCACTGTGGACCTCCCGCTGCTGCCGCTCGGTCTCGGCCGCGACCTCTCCTCCGAGCGTGGCGTCGAGTGCCCGGGCGACCTGCCGCCCGCCTCCGACCCCGACCTGGTGGCGCGGGCACGCGCCGCGAAGGAGGCCCTCGGTGAGAAGGTGTTCGTCCTCGGTCACCACTACCAGCGCGACGAGGTCATCCAGTTCGCCGACGTCACCGGCGACTCCTTCAAGCTCGCCCGGGACGCGGCGGCGCGGCCCGAGGCCGAGTACATCGTGTTCTGCGGCGTGCACTTCATGGCCGAGTCGGCCGACATTCTCACCGGACCCGAGCAGCAGGTCGTGCTGCCCGACCTCGCGGCCGGCTGCTCCATGGCCGACATGGCGCGCCTGGCCCAGGTCGAGGCGGCGTGGGACGCGCTCACCGAGGCCGGCATCGCCGACTCCGTGGTGCCCGTGACCTACATGAACTCCTCCGCCGACATCAAGGCGTTCTGCGGCCGCAACGGAGGTGCCGTCTGCACCTCCTCCAACGCCGAGGTCGCACTCGAGTGGGCCTTCGAGCAGAAGGCCCACGTCGACGGGGGCGCCAAGGTCCTCTTCCTGCCCGACCAGCACCTGGGCCGCAACACCGCGGTCCTGCAGATGGGCCTCACCCTCGACGACTGCGTCGTGTGGGACCCGCACCAGCCGAACGGCGGGCTGTCGGTCGAGCAGCTCCGCGACGCCCGGATGATCCTGTGGAAGGGCCACTGCTCCGTGCACGGCCGCTTCTCCCCCGACGTCGTCGACGAGCTGCGCGCGACGATCCCCGGCGTGCAGATCCTGGTCCACCCCGAGTGCCAGCACGAGGTGGTGCTCAAGGCCGACCTGGTGGGCTCCACGGAGTTCATCATCAAGACGATCGAGGCCGCCCCCGCCGGGTCGAGCTGGGCGATCGGGACCGAGCTGAACCTCGTCAAGCGCCTCGCGGCCGCACACCCCGACAAGCAGATCGTCTTCCTCGACAAGACCGTGTGCTACTGCTCCACGATGAACCGGATCGACCTGCCGCACCTGGTCTGGGCGCTGGAGTCGCTGGTGGCCGGCACCGTCGTGAACCGGATCGAGGTGGACCCGGAGACCGAGCGGTGGGCCCAGGTCGCGCTGCAGCGGATGCTGGACCTGCCGGGCAGGTCCCACAAGGACTGACCGGCGGCCGCCCCTCACACGGGCAGGTCGAACCAGGCGCAGGTGCCGCCGTACGCCGTGTCGGTCAGGCCGATCCGGCCGCCGTGCGCGGCCACGATCCGACGGCACGTGCTCAGTCCGATGCCCGACCCCTCGACCGACTGGTCGACGCGCGCCAGCGGCTCGAACACCCGGTCCTGCTGGTCCCGGGGGATGCCCGGGCCGCGGTCGCAGACCTCGATCCGCCACCGGTCGCCGATCCGGGTCCCGTCGACCTCGATGTGCGCCTGGGTGCCCGGCCGGACGAACTTCGCCGCGTTGGCGACCAGGTTCTGCAGCACGGCACGGAGCTGGACCGGGTCGCCGACGACCGTCGGCAGGTCCCCCTCGACGAGGGTGGCTCCCTCGAGGGCCCCGGCCAGGTCCTGGCGGACCTCGGCGAGGACCACGCCGAGGTCGACCGGCACCCGCTGCAGCTCGCCGCCGACCCGGGCGAAGGCGAGGAGGTCGTCGATGAGCGACTCCATGCGTCCGGCACCGCCGAGAGCCCGCTGCACCAGGCGCGACATCCGGTCGTCGGCGCCCCGCGTCGCCTCCGCGATCAGGTGCAGGGACAGGGACACCGCCGCCAGCGGGTTGCGCAGGTCGTGGCTGACCTGGCCGGCGAAGGCTGCGAGCTGCTCGTTGGACCTCGCCAGCTCGTCGTGCAGCTCCTCGAGCTCCCGGGTCCGCAGGTCCAGCTCGAGGAGGTCGACGACCCGGTCCGCGAGCGAGGCCAGCGCGTGCTCCTGCTCCAGGGTCAGCGTGCGCGGCTTCTCGTCGAAGACGCAGAGGCTGCCGATGACGGCGCCCTGGGGGGTGACGAGCTGGTGGCTGGCGTAGAAGCGGACGTTCCCGATCTCGCCGGTGACGAAGGGATTGTCCCGGAACCGCTCGTCGCGGCTGGCGTCGGCCACGATCACCGGGTGGTCGAGGTGGAGGACGGAGGCGCACATGGAGTCCTCGCGGAGGCACACCGACGCGTCGAAGCCGGTCGTCGCGATCTGGTGCTGCTCGGTCGCGGTGATGAGGTTGATCGTGGCCATCGGCACCTGCGCGACCTGCGCAGCGACTTCGACGAGCGCGAGCAGGTCCTGGCGGGGCGGGCGGGTCAGCACCCGGTAGTGGTCGATCTCGGCGACCCTCTGCTCGTCGACCGCGTTCGTCACGCTGCTGCTCCCCTGTCCCCACGTCGCTGATCCGCACCGTGAGGATAGTGGGCCGGTGTCACAGACCGGGCGCACCCCAGAGGGCCAGCCACCGGGTGAGGTCCCGCTCCATCGGCAGCTCGGCCGCCAGCTGGTCGCGGACCTGGATCTCCAAGAGGTTGTCGCGGGTCTGCGGCCCGGTGGGCGCGAACGGGTAGAAGGTGCCCTGCTTGTAGAGGTACACCAGGCCCACCCGGCGCCCGGTGGCGTCGGCGAACGGCACCACCGAGCAGAGCAGACCGGCACCGAAGCCCTGGTCCTCGAGCGCGGTGTTGACCGCGTGCAGGTCGGTGCACAGGCCGCCGGTGTCGGCCGCGTCCCGGTGCGCCACCAGCCAGGTGAAGCCGAAGTCGTCGCGCGAGACGGACACGTCGGGCGCCGTCGGGTCGTCGTTGAGCAGGGTGACCACGTCGTCCTGGGTCTGCTGGAAGGCCACGCCGGCCGCCGCGCGGTAGCAGACCGCGCCCTCCCCCGTGGGCGTCAACCCCAACGAGGTCTGCAGCGTGATCGCGGCGCTCGGCACCAGGAAGAGCGAGTCGAGGTTCGCGGCCTTCGGGCGCGACCTCCCGGTCACGGCGTCCCAGAAACCCATCAGCGAGGGCTCACTGCCCCGGGCGGCCGAGCTCGGCCTGGATCCGGGCCAGCTGCTCCAGCCGCTGCTCGAGCGAGGGATGGGTGGAGGTGAGGGTGCTCAGGGAGACGCCGCGGATGGCCGGCGCGATGAAGAACGCGTTCATCGCGTTGGAGGCACGCAGGTCGCGCTGGGGGATGGTGTTCATCTCCCCGGTGATCTTCTGCAGCGCCGACGCCAACGCGGCCGGCTTCATCGTGAGGTAGGCGCCCGCCCGGTCGGCGGCCAGCTCGCGGTAGCGCGAGAGCAGCTTGAGCAGGAGGAAGCTGATCGCGTAGACGACCAGGCTCACGACGAGCACGACCAGCCACACCGGGACGCCGTTGTTGTTGTCCCGACGGCCCCCGAAGAGCCCGAGGCCGCCGTACTGCGCACCGCGGGTCAGCATGCCTGCCGCGATGCCGGCGGACGAGGCGACGGTCATCACGAGGACGTCGCGGTGGGCGACGTGGGAGAGCTCGTGCGCGAGCACCGCCTCCATCTCCTCGGCGTCCAGGGTGTTGAGGATCCCCGTGGTCACGCACACCACCGAGCGGTCCGGGGACCGGCCGGTCGCGAAGGCGTTCGGGATCGCCATGTCGGCGATGCCCACGCGCGGCTTCGGCATGTCGGCCAGGGCGCAGAGCCGGTCGATCATGCCGTGCAGCTCGGGCGCCTGCTCGGGCGTCACCTCGCGGGCGCGCATCGCCTTCATGGCCAGCTTGTCCGAGGAGTACCACTGCCACCAGGCCACGCCGAGACCGGCGACGCCGATGAGCAACGAGAGGCCCGGCGACCGGACGGCGAGCATCAGCCCGACGACCAGCCCCACGAACAGCGCGCCGAGCAGGAACATCACCAGCGTCATCCGCGCGGTGAGGCCCGTGTCCTTGATGAACCGGGAGTGCGCCATGTCAGAAATTCAAGCAGGCGCCCGAAACCGGACGCCTCACCCGGGGATCAACCCCTCGTCCGAGAGCAGCTCACGGACCTCCTCGAGGGTGGCGTCGGAGGGCGGGAGGATGAGGTCGGACTCGTCCAACGCGTCCGCCGGGTGGGCCACGCCGACCGTGCGGACTCCCTCGAGAAGCTCGGCGAGTGCCGCGGCGAACGCAGCCTCGTCGCCGCGCTCGACGGCCGACTCGACCGCCGAGTCGAGCTCGTTGAGCCGGGGCAGCGCGTCCTCGGAGACGTCGTACTGGCCCTCGCCGAGGATCCGGACGATCACGACTGGTCCCCGGTCGTACGAGTCTCCGGCTCGGCCTCGAGGATGGCGCCGCCGTCCTGGCCCGGCTCGATCGCCTGCGGCTGCGCCCCCGCCTTGAGGCGGGCCAGCTCGGCCTCGACGTCGGCCTGCGAGCTCATCGAGTCCAGCTCGCGTGCGATGTCGTCACCGCCGTTGGTGGCGCTGACGTCCTCCAGGGCACCCGACGCGATGAGCTCGTCGATGGCACCGGCACGCGCCTGCATCTGCGCGGTCTTGTCCTCGGCGCGCTGGATGGCCATGCCGACGTCGCCCATCTCCTCGCCGATGCCGGACATCGCCTCGTTGATCCGGGTCTGGGCCTCGGCAGCGGTGTACGTCGCCTTGATCGTCTCCTTGCGCGTGCGGAAGGACTCGACCTTGGCCTGCAGCCGCTGCTGGGCGAGCGTCAGCTTCTCCTCCTCGCCCTGGAGCTGGGCGTGCTGGGCCTTGAGGTCGTTGATCTGGCTGGTGAGCCCCGACTTGCGGGTCAGCGCCTCGCGGGCGAGGTCCTCGCGCCCCATGCTGATGGCCTTCTGCGCCTGGTCGCTCAGCTTGGCCGACTGCTGCTCGAGCTGGTTGACCTGCAGCTCCACCCGCTTGCGGCTGGTCGCGACGTCGGCGACGCCGCGGCGCACCTTCGAGAGCAGGTCGAGCTGGCGCTGGTAGCTGTAGTCGAGGGTCTCGCGCGGGTCCTCGGCCCGGTCGAGGGCCTTGTTGGCCTTCGAGCGGAAGATCAGGCTGATGCGCTTCATGAGGCTCATGGGGTGCGGTCCCTCTCGCAACGTGATTCTCGGTGTGCCTCAACCCTAGGCGCAAAAGCAAGGCCGTGCGAGGACGCCGGTAGGGTTGCCCCGACCCGTTTCGCAGCATTCGAGAAGGCCCCGCGTTGTTCCGTCGCAGCAAGACCGACTCCCCCGCTCCCACGTCCGAGCAGACCCCGGCCAAGCCCGGCGGCAAGGGGCGGCCGACGCCGTCGCGCCGCGAGGCCGAGGCCGCGGCGAAGGCCCGCGCCAAGACCCCCCGCACCCGCAAGGAGATGGCGGCCGCGCAGCGTGCCTCGCGCGCCGAGTCCAGCCAGAGCATGCGGGCGGCCATGAAGGCCGGTGACGAGCGCTACTACCCGGCCCGCGACCAGGGGCCGGTGCGCCGCTTCGTTCGCGACTTCGTCGACAGCCGGTTCTCGTTCATCGAGCTGATGGTGCCGCTGCTGGTGGTCACCATGATCCTGGGCTACTCGGGCAACGCCCGGCTGGCCGGGATCGGCAACACGGTTCTGATGGGCACGATCCTCCTGGTCGTCGCCGACATGCTCTTCCTGCGCTTCCGCCTGCGCCGCGAGCTGACCCGACGGTTCCCGGGCGAGCCCCTCAAGGGCACCACCTACTACGCGGTGACGCGGGCGCTGCAGATGAAGTTCATGCGGCTCCCCAAGGCCAAGGTGAAGATCGGCCAGAAGCTGCCCGAGCACTACCGCTGACGCCCACGACGACGAAGGGGCCACCCCGGCTGGGGTGGCCCCTTCGTCGTACCCGTGCCTCAGAAGTCGCGGCGCCGCGGCGACTGCGTCTTGGCGGGGTCGCGCTCGACCACCTCGCCGAGGACCTCGTCGATCCGCTTCAGCTGCGTGTCCTCGAGCTTGACGCCCGCGGCCCGCACGTTCTCGGTGACCTGCTCGGGCCTGGAGGCGCCGATGATCGCAGCCGAGACGTTGCTGTTCTGCAGCACCCACGCCACCGCGAGCTGGGCCAGCGACAGGCCGACCTCGTCGGCGACGGGCTGCAGGTCCTGGACCCGACCGAGCACGTCGTCGTCGAGCCAGCGGGAGATCATGTCCGCGCCACCCTTGCTGTCGGTGGCGCGCGACCCCTCGGGGTGCGGCTGGCCCGGCTTGTACTTGCCGGTCAGGGCGCCCTGCGCGATCGGGGACCAGACGATCTGGCCGATGCCGAGCTCCTCGCAGGTGGGGACCACCTCGGCCTCGATCACCCGCCAGAGCATGTTGTACTGCGGCTGGTTCGACACCAGCGGGATCCGCAGCTCGCGGGCGAGGGCGTGCGCGGCCCGGATCTCCTCGGCGCGCCACTCCGAGACGCCGATGTAGAGCGCCTTGCCCTGCCGGACGACGTCGGCGAAGGCCTCCATCGTCTCCTCGAGCGGGGTCTCGTAGTCGTAGCGGTGGGCCTGGTAGAGGTCGACGTAGTCGGTGCCGAGCCGCGAGAGGGACCCGTCGATCGACTCCATGATGTGCTTGCGCGACAGCCCGTGGTCGTTGTGCTTGCCGGGGCCGGTGGGCCAGTAGACCTTGGTGAAGATCTCCAGGCCCTCGCGCCGCTCCCCCTTGAGGGCCTTGCCGAGGACGGTCTCCGCCTTCGTGTTCGCGTACACGTCGGCGGTGTCGAAGGTCGTGATGCCCTCGTCGAGGGCCTGACGCACGCAGGCGGTGGCGGCGTCCTCCTCGACCTGGGAACCGTGGGTGAGCCAGTTTCCGTAGGCGATGGCCGAGATCTTCAGGCCGCTCGCTCCGAGGTTGCGAATCTCCATGGCTTCGACCTTAGGGCCGGCTGCCAAGGCGCCCCCGGCGGCCGCTCGGGGACCGCACTGTCAGGATGGCGGCATGACCAGCCCGACCGCCGACGTGTCCGTGCGCGTGGCCTGGGCGGACGACGCCCCGGCCGTCGCGGAGCTGCAGCTGCGCGCCTGGCGGGAGAAGTACGCCGGCCTGGTCCCCGCCGAGGCGCTGCCCTCGGACGTGGAGGCCGCGGCGGCGGCCTGGCGGTCGTCGCTGACGTCCCCGGGGGACGCCCGGAACCGGGTGCTGGTCGCCCTGGAGCGGAACCGGGTCGTGGGTCTCGCTGTCACGTCCCCGGCGTCCGACCCGGACTGCGACCCCGTCGCCGACGCCGAGCTGCGAGAGCTCACCGTCGACCCGGGCGAGCTGGGGCGGGGCCACGGGTCGCGCCTGCTGCAGGCGGCCGTGGACACCATGCGTGCCGACCGCTTCACCCGGTCGGTGCTGTGGGCGGTCTCCACCGACGACGCGCTGCGTGGCTTCCTGACGGGGGCCGGCTGGGCCGCCGACGGCGCGCACCGCGAGCTCGACCTCGACGGGCAGGGCACCACCCGGGTCCGCGAGGTGCGCCTGCACACCGCGCTGGTCTGAGCCGGACCGCATCCGGGACCGGAAGGCCCTTGATTTTCCGGCCCGGAGGGTGACCATGGAGGTCGTCGGCACGACACCCAGCTCCGGGTGCCGTCGACGCAGAACGGGGTGTCTCACGTGTTCGGTCCTCTTCCTCGGCTCCACCGGCTGGTCCTCGTGGCGGCCGCGCTCGTCATCGGCGTCGCGTCCGGCGCCTGGCTCGCCCACTTCACCGCTCTTCCGGTCGCCGTCTCGGCGGGTGCCGTGATGGGCGCGGTGGCCGGGCTGCTGCTGGCCTACGCGCTCGTCCACGACTTCCACCCGCAGTCCCGACCGGCCCGAATCCGCCGGCACTGACGCCGGCAGGGGGATCAGCAGGGGGACGGGGACGCCGTCCGGCGCGGCCGTTGTTACGGTCGCCGCGTGCCCGACGAGACCCTGCCGGCTGCCGACCGCAGCGCGATCGTCCGTGACAGCCTCGGTGTCGGCATCGCCACGGGCGCGTACGGCGTGTCCTTCGGCGCCGTCTCGGTCGCTTCCGGGCTGACCGTCGCGCAGACCTGCGCGCTCTCCCTGGTCATGTTCACGGGCGCCTCGCAGTTCGCGTTCGCCGGCGTGCTCGCCGCCGGCGGCGCCCCGCTCCCGGGCGCCCTGACCGCCCTGCTGCTCGGCACCCGCAACACGTTGTACGGACTGCGCCTTGCGCCCCTGCTGCGCTGGTCGGGCGGCCGCCGCCTCCTGGCGGCGCACGTGCTCATCGACGAGTCGACCGCGATGTCGATGACGCGACCGAGCACGGCCGCCGCCCGGCTCGGGTTCCTCACGACCGGAGTGACGATCTTCGTGCTCTGGAACCTCGCGACGCTGGTGGGCGCGGTGGCCGGCACCGCCATCGGCGACCCGCGCACCTACGGGCTCGACGCCGCGGTCGGAGCGGCGTTCCTCGCCCTGCTGTGGCCGCGGCTGAGGGACCGCCGCAACCGGCTGGTGGCGCTCGCGGCGGCCGTCGTGGCCCTGGGCACCGTGCCGCACGCGCCGGCCGGCGTGCCCGTGCTGGCCGCGGCCGGGGTGGCGCTGCTCGCCGGCGTCCTCACCCACCGGCCCGACCCCACGGAGCTGCCGGAGCGACGCCGATGACGTGGGCCGCAATCATGCTCGGCGGCGTGGGCTGCTACCTGCTCAAGCTGGCCGGGCTCTCGGTGCCCGCGAGGGTGCTCGACCACCCGGTCGTGGAGCGGGTGGCCGACCTGGTCCCCGTGGCCCTGCTCGCGGCACTGGTGGCGGTGCAGGTGCTCGCGAGCGGGCAGGAGCTGGTGCTGGACGCCCGGGTCGCCGGGCTGGCCGTGGCGGTGGGCCTGCTGGTGCTCCGCGCCCCGTTCCTCGTGGTGGTCTTCGCCGCGGCCCTCACCGCAGCGCTCCTGCGGGTCTGGACCTGAGACGCCAGGAGGCCCCGCACCCGAGGGTGCGGGGCCTCCCGACGGTGCCCGGTGCGGCAGGTCAGGCCCCGGCGCCGGCGCTCACGCCGCCGAGCAGACGGAGCACGTCGGCCGGCGACTGCGCCGTCTCGAGCTCGGCCACCCGGGCCGGGTCGACGAACACCTGGGCGATCTGGCCGAGGAGGGCGAGGTGGTCCTTGCCCGCGCCAGCGATCCCGATCACGAACTTCGCCTCCTTGCCCTTCCAGTCGATCCCGTCGGAGTAGCGCACGAAGGAGATCGCCGTACGCCGGATCGACGGCTTCGCCTCGTTGGTGCCGTGCGGGATCGCCAGCAGGTTGCCCATGTGGGTGGACACCGACCGCTCGCGCTCGTGCATCGCGTCGACGTACGCCTCGTCGACCGCGCCGCAGGCCACCAGCAGGCGTCCGGCCTCGGTGATCGCCTCGTCGCGGGTCCGGGCCCGGCCCTCGAGGACGATGGACTCCTCGGCGAGGACGTGCGTGACCTCCTCGTCCTCCGGAGGCGGCTGCACGGCAGGCGTTCCGGCCCCTTCGCTGTTGGTCGCGTGCAGCAGCTCGACGATCTCGTCGTAGCGCGGGCTGCCCATGAAGTTGTCGACCGACACGTGCAGCGCCGAGGGCGTGCGCTGCTGCGCGCGCTCGGTGAGGTCCTGGTGGGTGACCACCAGGTCGTGCTCGTCGGCGAGGTTGGCGATGGCCTTGTTGATGACCGTGACGTCGCCGAAGCCGGCCGCCTGGATCTTGCGGCGCAGGACCGACGCACCCATGGCGGAGGACCCCATGCCCGCGTCGCAGGCGAAGACGATGTCGTGGATCGGGCCCTGGTGGTGCTCACCGAGGGCGTCGACGGCGAGCACCTCGGAGGCCAGCGACTTCTTGCCCTTCATCGCCTCCATGGTCGCGGTGGCGTCCATCAGGTCCCCGTCCTCGGCGCGGTCGAGCTTGAGCAGCACCGACCCCACGGCGAAGGAGACGGCGGCCGCGCCGAACACGCCGACCGTGATCCCGAGGAAGTCACCGCCCGGCGTCTGGGCGTAGACCGCGATGATCGAGCCCGGGGCGGCCGGCGCGCGCAGCCCGACGCCGAAGAGCACGAGCAGGAAGACCCCCGTCATGCCCCCCGCGAGCGTGGCCAGGATCATCTTGGGCTTCATCAGGATGTACGGGAAGTAGATCTCGTGGATCCCGCCGAAGAACTGGATGATCAGCGCGCCCGGTGCCGAGGCCTTGGCCAGGCCCTTGCCGAAGAACGTGTAGGCCAGCAGCAGGCCGGCCCCCGGGCCGGGGTTGGCCTCGAGCAGGAACAGGACCGACTGGCCCTTGTCGGCCGCCTGCGAGATGCCGAGGGGCGTCAGCACGCCGTGGTTGATCGCGTTGTTGAGGAACAGCACCTTCGCCGGCTCGATGAAGATCGAGGTCAGCGGGAGCAGGTCGTGGTCGACCAGGGTGTTGACCGCGTTGCCGAGCCACTCGGTGAACTGACGCAGGACCGGCGCGAGCGCGAACATCCCGAGGATGGCCATGACGGCGGCGAAGATGCCGGCGGAGAAGTTGTTGACCAGCATCTCGAAGCCGGGCCGGATCTTGTGGCTCCACACCGCGTCGAGCCGCTTCATCCCCCACGCGGTGAGCGGGCCCATGATCATGGCGCCGAGGAACATCGGCGACCCGCCCTTGTCGCCGATGAAGATCGGGTCGCTGGTGGCCATGATGACGCCCATGACCGAGAACGCACCGACGACGCCACCGCGGACGTCGTAGACGATCTTGCCGCCGGTGTAGGCGATCAGGATCGGCAGCAGGTAGAAGATGGCCGGACCGACCATCGTGGCGATCTTCTCGTTCGGGGTCCATCCGTCGGGGATGAAGAAGGCGGTGATCAACCCCCAGGCGATGATCGCGCCGATGTTCGGCATGATCATGTTGGACAGGAACGTCCCGAACTTCTGCACGTGGACGCGCGCCGAGCGGCGTGCGACCGGGTTCTGCGTGGCAGTCGCCATGCTCATTTCCTCCTCAGGAAAGCCAGCGGGATGCTGGCCGCTCCTCATCCGCGAGCGCGGGCCGCTGTGTGACGCACGTCATGCGGATCTGTGATTGTCTGTATATCCCGCCGAAAATGTCCGCGTCAAGGACTTGGGGCAACAGATTCACAGATAAACACAGATATACGGGTGGTAGTGTCGGCCCACACCCGTGTAGCGACCAGGAGGAACCATGAAGGCACTGCGCTTCTACGCCCCCGAGGACCTGCGCCTCGAGGACGTGCCGGAACCCGAGTGCGGGCCGGGCGAGATCAAGCTGCGCGTCCGCAACTGCTCGACCTGCGGCACCGACGTGAAGATCCTGCACAACGGCCACCAGAACCTCACTCCCCCGCGCACCATCGGCCACGAGATCGCGGGTGAGGTCGTGGAGGTCGGCGCGGACGTCAACGCGACCTACGGCTCGCAGTGGCAGGTCGGCGACCGGGCCCAGGTCATCGCGGCCGTCCCCTGCGGCGACTGCTACGAGTGCGACAAGGGCTGGATGGCCGTGTGCCAGAACCAGACCTCGGTCGGCTACCAGTACGACGGCGGCTTCGCCGAGTACATGATCGTGCCCCAGCAGGTGCTCAAGGTCGACGGGCTCAACCGGATCCCCGACAACGTGGGGTACGACGAGGCCTCGGCCGCCGAGCCGTTCGCCTGCGCGATCAACGCCCAGGAGCTGCTCGGCATCGAGGAGGGCGACACCGTCGTCGTCTTCGGCGCCGGCCCGATCGGCTGCATGCACATCCGCATCGCCCGCGGCGTGCACAAGGTCGGCAAGGTCTTCCTCGTCGACGTCAACGCCGAGCGGCTGAAGATGTCGGCGGACGCGGTCCAGCCCGACGAGGTGATCAACGGGGCCGAGGTCGACGTGGTCGAGCGGGTCATGGAGCTCACCGGCGGCCGCGGCGCGGACGTCATCATCACCGCCACCGCCGCGAACGTCACCCAGGAGCAGGCCATCTCGATGGCCGCCCGCAACGGCCGGATCTCGTTCTTCGGCGGTCTCCCCAAGACCAACCCCACCATCACCTGCGACTCCAACCTCGTGCACTACCGCCAGCTGCACATCCACGGCGCCAACGGGTCGGCGCCCGAGCACAACAAGCGGGCGCTTGAGTACATCGCCACCGGCCAGGTCCCGGTCAAGGACCTGATCACCGAGCACATCCCCCTCGCGCGGGTCCTCGACGCGTTCTCGATCGTCGAGAAGGGCGAAGCCATCAAGGTCACCGTCGAGCCGTGACCGACGGAGGAGGGCCTCCGGCTCGGGAACGGGGAGGTTGAGCGAGCCCACGGCCGAGCCTGCGAGGCCGTGACGGCGAGTCGAGACCCACCGTCCAGCCGTAGGCGACAGGTCTCCCTCGGGTGACGTGGAGACGGACAGAGGGCCCGCACCGAGCTCGGTGCGGGCCCTCTCCCCCGTTCAGGACGCGATCAGCTGACGCTGACCGCGCTCCAGGCCGCAGCCACGGCGTTGTACTGCGTGCTCGTGGCGCCGTAGAGGTCCTTGGCGGCGTTGAGCGTGGCGGTGCGGGCGCCCTTGTAGTTGGTGCTGGAGGTCATGTAGACCGTCAGCGCGCGGTACCAGATCTTCGCGGCGGCGTCGCGGCCGATGCCGGTCACGGAGGAGCCGTTGCAGGTCGGGCTGTTGTAGGAGACGCCGTTCAGGGTCTTGGCGCCCGAGCCCTCCGAGAGCAGGTAGAAGAAGTGGTTCCCGATGCCCGAGGAGTAGTGGACGTCGGAGTTGCCCGCGGTCGCGCTCCAGCAGTTGAGCGAGGACCCGTCCGAGGCGGGGTTGTCCATGCGGCGGAAGCCGAGGTGCTGCTTGAGGTCGAACTCCTCGCCGATCAGGTAGTCGCCCGGGTCGTTGCTGTTCGCGGCGTAGAACTCCACCATCGTGCCGAAGATGTCCGAGGTCGCCTCGTTCAGGCCGCCGGACTCACCGGAGTAGGTCAGGCCCGCGGTGTTCTCGGTGACGCCGTGCGACATCTCGTGGCCCGCGACGTCGAGGGAGGTGAGCGGGCCGTAGCTGGTCCCGTCACCGTCGCCGTAGGTCATCTTGGTGCCGTCCCAGAAGGCGTTGACGTAGCCGCTGCCGTAGTGGACCCGGTTGTAGGAGCCGGTGCCGTTGCCGAAGATGCCGTTGCGGCCGTAGGTGGACTTGTAGAAGTCCCACGTCATGTTGGTGCCGTACTGCGCGTCGACCGCGGCGGACTCGCGGCTGCTCGTGGAGCCGTTGCCGAACAGGTTGTCCGGGCTGGTGAACAGCGTCCCGGTGGCGCAGCCGCTGCCGAACAGCTGGCACAGGTAGGAGTCCGACTTGTTGTTCATGTCGGTCGTGTAGGTGTTCCCGCGGGTCGGGTCCTTGAGCTGGTACGTCGAGCCCGACAGGGTCAGCTGCAGCGGCACCGTGCCGCCGTAGAGCGACTGGCCGGAGCCGTCGACCGTCTGGATCTGCTCCTCGCGGCGCAGGACGGTGCCGGTGCGGGCGTCGACGTACGACGCGAGCCGGCTGGGCGTGCCGTCCTCCTGCACGCCACCGGTGACGACCTCCCAGGCCAGCCGTGGGGTGCCCGAGGTCGCGTCCACGACCAGGCGCGGCTCACCGCTGGCCTCCATGCCGGAGATGGCGCGCGTCGCCCTCGCCGGGGCCAGCGCCCGCGCGGAGGCGGCCGCGGCCGTGACGGTGGGCGTCGTCGAGAGGTGCAGCGGGGCCGGGAGCGTCTGGCTCACGCCCTGCCAGCCCGCCCGGGGGCCCTGGTGGACGACGAGGTCGCCACCGAGCACCGGGACCCCGTGGAAGGTCCGCTCCATGCGCACATGCGTGCTGCCGTCCCGGTCGATCACGGTGTCGGTCGCCCGGAAGGCCTGGCCCGCGGCGTCGCGAGCCGCCCCGGGGTGCTGCTGGAGTGCCGCGACGGCCGCGGTCGCCGCGTTCGGCGCCTGGGCGGCCTGGCCGTTGGCGGATCCGGCCTGGGTGCCGATGGTGCCGGCGGCCAGCACCGCGACGGTGGCGAGCCCCAAAGTCCTGCGCATGAACAATCCCTCTCGTCGTGCCCGAAGTTGACTGGCCGCCACCCGGAGGAGCCGCGGCCCGCAGAGCGTTGCAAGGCTCAACGAGGGAGGGAACGGAGGGTCACCTGCAGTTTCGTGCAGCGCACGAACCTGCAGGACGTGCGGGCGGTCAACCGAGGTCGAGGAAGCCTTCCAGTCCGACGGTGAGGCCCGGGTGGTCCGCGATCGCGCGCAGCCCGGTCAGCACCCCGGGGGTGAAGGACGCGCGGTCCATCGAGTCGTGCCGGATGGTGAGGGTCTCCCCCACGCCGCCGAGGATGACCTCCTGGTGGGCGACCAGCCCGCGGATCCGCAGGCCGTGCACCCGGATCCCGGCGACATCGGCGCCGCGGGCGCCCTCGAGGGCGGTGCTGGTCGCGTCGGGCACCGGCCCGCAGCCGGCCTCGGCCCGGGCGGCGGCGATCAGCTCCGCCGTACGCCGTGCGGTGCCGGAGGGCGCGTCGGCCTTGTCGGGGTGGTGCAGCTCGACCACCTCGACGGACTCGTAGAACGGGGCGGCGACGGCGGCGAAGCGCATCATCAGGATCGCGCCGATCGAGAAGTTGGGGGCGATCAGGACGCCCGTCCCCGGGGAGCCCGCCAGCCAGCCCCGCAGGGTGTCGAGCCGCTCGTCGTCGAACCCGGTCGTGCCGACCACCGCGTGGATGCCGTGCCGGATGCAGAACTCGAGGTTGTCCATGACCACGTCGGGGTGGGTGAAGTCGACGACGGCGTCGACCCCCGCCGAGGTCAGCTCCTCGATCGGGTCGCCGGCGTCGACCCGTGCCGCCAGCTCCAGGTCGTCGACCGCGTCCACCGCCCGGCAGACCTCGGACCCCACCTTGCCGCGTGCCCCCAGCACGCCCACCTTCGCCACGTTCCGCTTCGTGCTCACCGCCACAACCTAGGCCATTCGTGACACGGCGAGGTCCGGTGACGCCCTCCGTGACCTTCTGGCAGGCTGTGACCCATGGTGGTGCAGACGATTCCGGCGCGCATCCGGTGGGCAGTGGACCTCATGGACGTCCAGCCGGCCGACCACGTGCTCGAGATCGGGTGTGGTCCGGGTGCTGGTGCCGAGCTCATCTGCAGCAAGCTGCAGACCGGCAAGCTCTTCGCGATCGACCGCTCCGAGTCCGGCGTGGACCGCACCAAGCGGCGCAACGCGAAGTACGTCGAGGCCGGCCGCCTCACCGTGCGGCAGATCGACCTGGCCACCCTGCGGGTCCCGGTGAAGCGGCTGCACAAGGTGTTCGCCTTCAACGTCAACCTCTTCTGGGTGCGCGACTGCGCCGACGAGGTGGCCCTCCTGCACGAGCGGGTCCTGCCCGGCGGTGCCGTCTTCCTGTTCTACGAGGCCAACCGGGCCGAGCTGGTCCCGACGATCGTGCAGAAGACCTCCGCGGCCCTGGCCGGCAGCGGTTTCCGGGTCTCGGTCGTGGAGCAGAAGGCTCCGGCCGTCGTGGGCATCATCGGCCGTCGATAAGTTTATTTCCTGATGCACGTCTTGCATTAGGCAATTTCCTTAAGTACGGTGGCCATCAGGCCGAGACCGAGGAGGCAGCCGTGGCCGTTGCCGTCCTGACCGTGGACCAGCGAGGCAGTCGCACCAGCGACGACCGGATCCCTGCGACGCTCGAGGCACTGGCGGGGGTCGCGCTGCTCCGCCCGTTCGAGCGCACCGCCGGCGACGAGTTCCAGGGCGTGCTCGACGACCCCGCGGCCCTCGCCCCCGCCGTGGAGGCGCTGCTGCGCGAGGCCGCCTGGAACATCGGCCTCGGCATCGGCGAGGTCGAGCTGCCGCTGCCGGAGCACGCGAACGCCGGCCGCGGGCCGGCGTACCTCCACGCGCGCCAGGCGGTGACGGCCGCCAAGAACAGCCCCTGGCACCTGCGGGTCGCCGGCGACTCCCCCGCGGCGCGGGCCCTGGAGACGACGCTGTGGCTCTGGGCCGCCGTGCTCGCCCGACGCACCGCCCGGGGGTGGGAGGTCGCCGACCTCGTCGACGAGGGGCTCTCCTACGAGGAGGCGGCGCAGCGGCTGGGCATCAGCCAGTCCGCGGTCAGCCAGCGGGCCCAGGCGGCCGGCATCGTCGAGGGCCGGCGCGCCCGCGAGCTGGTCACGCACCTGGCGGGCGACCTGCTCGGCACGGAGGTGGGTGCGTGAGCCCGGAGAACTACGGCCAGCTGGTGACCACCCTGCTGGCCTGCGGCGTCGTGGCCGGCGCCTGGGGCTGGTCCCGGCTCGGGCTGCGCATCTGGGCGCCGGCCAGCCTCGTGCTGCTCGCGGCGGCCGCGCTCGTCGCCGCGGTGCCCGCCGACGTCACCCTCGACGGGCGCGGGGGCCGGGTCGCGCTGGTCGCCCTCGCCGGCGCCCTGGCCGTGGTCGGCGGCGGCCCCGTCACCTCCCGCGTCTTCGCGCTGGTCGACCGCGGCGAGACCGAGGCCCGGTCCATGGACCGGGCCGGCCAGGTGCTGCGGGGCGGCGCCTGGATCGGGGCCCTGGAGCGGGGCGCGATCTTCGCCTCCCTCGTCGCCGGCTGGCCCGAGGGCCTGGCGGTGGTGCTGGCCCTGAAGGGGCTCGGGCGCTACCCCGAGCTCCGCGCGGCGGAGGACGGCGTCCGGACCGGCGCGGCCGAGCGCTTCATCATCGGCACGTTCACCAGCGTGCTGTTCGCCGCGGCCTGCGCAGGGGTGGTCGTCCTGGTCGTGTGACCCGGAGATCGTCACGAAAGTCCGGTGCGAGGTGCAACGTCCTGGGTGGCTGCGACGACTGAGGGGGTGTGATGACGACTGAGGGGCAGGTGCCCGAGCTGGGTTTCGAGGAGGCGTACCGCGACCACCGGCTCGCGCTCCTGCGGTTGGCGTACCTGATGTCGGGGTCCCACGACGTGAGCGAGGACGCTGTCCAGTCCGTGTTCACCTCGGCACATGAGCGGTGGCACCAGATCGAGAACCCGCTGCCCTATCTCAAGCGGGCCGTGGTCAACGTCGTCAAGGACGGGCAACGTCGCCGGTTCCGCCTCCTGGCGAGAACTCCCGAGGCGCCACCGGTGGTCCTGCCTCCGGAGGTCGACGAGACGTGGACGCACATCGGGCGCCTGCCCTGGGTCCAGCGCGCCGTCGTCGTCCTGCACTACTACGAGGACCTCCCCCTGACCGAGGTGGCTGCGCTCCTCGACCGACCAGCAGCAACCGTCCGCTCCGACCACCGCCGCGCCCTCGACAAGCTCCGAAAGGCACTCGCATGAGCGACACCCAGCACCCGCACACCGTCGAGCAGCGCCTGCGACACACGCTCCACAGCGTGGCCGCGACAGTCACCGAGGACGCCGTCGCGACCGACACCCGACCCACCGCGCCCCGTCAGCCACATCGAAAGAGGCGCATCGCACTCGGCGTCGGTGCCATCACCCTCATCCCGGCAGGGTGCGCTGCCGCAGCGGTCGTCCACCAGGGACACGAGTACGTCGCCCCGATCCCCCCCGAGCGCATCGTCACGGAGGGCAGCGTCGACGGCAGCCACTACTCGCTCGTCGAGACCGACCGAACCGACGAGTGCGGCGACCCCGTCACCGGCGTCGAGCTGGTCGAGGACCGGGACAACCAGCCGGGGGACGAGTGGAACACCAGCGGCTACGAGTACGGGCAGGAGCCCCGGACACCCACCGACTGCGGCTACGACCGAGCCCCCTACCTCAAGAACCCGGCGCTCTACAACGTAGGAGGCACCGAGGTGGGCGACTCGTTCGTCTGGGTCTTCGCCGTCCACCCCGACGTCGACACCGTGCACATCACCTCGGGCGGCTACACCGAGGACGTGTTGGTCCACGAGGTCGACGGCGCCGGGTACGCCGCCTTCGAGATGCCCAGCGACATGGACGAGTACACCTCCGAGCTCCTCATCGACGGACAGGTGGTCCCCGGCTCCGAGGACACGCACCACGTCAGGTGGCCGTGAGCACCCGACAGCATCTCCGGTGCGTGCTCGGGACCGTCGGCTGATCAGCAGGCCGGCGACGGGAGCCTGACCCGGATGCCACCCCGGGTGAGACCTCAGGACGGGCCGACGACCGCCAGGATCTCCGGCCGGGAGAACATCTCGGCGGCCACCTCGCGCACCTCCTCGAGGGTCACCCCGTCGATGCGGGCGATCACCTCGTCGATGCTCAGCAGCTCGTCGTAGACGAGCTCGGCCTTGCCGATCCGCGACATCCGCGAACCGGAGTCCTCCAGCCCGAGCACCAGTCCCCCGCGCAGCATGCCCTTGCCGCGGGACAGCTCCTCGGCGGTGATCCCGTCGGCGGCGACCTTCGCGAGCTCGGCGCGGACCACGGCCAGCACGTCGTCGAGCTTGCTCGGCAGGCAGCCGACCGAGACCCCGACCAGGCCCGAGTCGGCGTGGTGGCTGGCGAAGGAGAAGACCGAGTAGGCCAGCCCGCGACGCTCACGCACCTCCTGGAAGAGCCGTGAGGAGGTGCCGCCGCCCAGTGCGGTGTTGAGCACTCCCAGCGCGAAGCGCCGGTCGTCCTGGCGGGTGAGCCCCTCCATCCCCAGCACGACGTTGACCTGCTCGAAGGGCCGGGTCGCGCCGATCGTGCCGGGAGAGACGCGGCGGGTGCGGGCCGCGTGCCGCGGCGGCACCGGGGCCTCCTCGCGGTCCAGCCAGCCGTTGCGCCCGAAGGCCTTGCGCACCTGGCGCACCAGCGCCTGGTGGTCGACGTTGCCGGCAGCGGCGACCACCATGGTGGCGGGCCGGTAGTGGCGTCGGTGGAAGCGGGCGATCTGGTCACGGGTCAGCGCCCGGATCGACTCCTCGGTGCCGGCGATCGGCCGGCCCAGCGGGGTGTCGCCCCACGCCTGCGCGGCGAACAGGTTGTGCACCACGTCGTCGGGGTCGTCGTCGTGCATCGCGATCTCGTCGAGGATCACGTCACGCTCGGCCTCGACGTCCTCGGGGTCGAGCCGCGAGCTGGTGATCATGTCGCCGAGCACGTCCACCGCCAGCGGCAGGTCCTCGTCGAGGACCCGCGCGTGGAAGCAGGTGTACTCCTTGGCGGTGAACGCGTTGAACTCACCGCCCACCGCGTCCAGCGCGATGGAGATGTCGAGCGCGGAGCGCTCGGCGGTCCCCTTGAACAGCAGGTGCTCGAGGAAGTGCGAGCACCCGTGCAGCGCCGGGGTCTCGTCGCGCGAGCCCACCCCGACCCAGACACCGATGCTGGCGGAGCGGACGCCCGCCATGTTCTCGGAGATGACGCGCAGGCCGCCGGGGAGGACGGTGCGCCGCACCCGCGAGGTCACCTGGCCCTCGGCGTCGGTGACCGTCTGCAGGGTCCTGGTGGTCCCGCTCTTGCGGGCGGCCTTCGGGGTGGAACCGGACGACCGGCCAGCAGAAGCCTGCTGGCCGGTCGTCGGAGCGTCGTGCTTGCTCACGCAGTGATCACTCCACAGACTCGGCGGCAGCCTCGTCGGCGGGCTCCTCGGAGCCCTCGCCCTCCTCGACCACGGGGATCAGGGAGAGCTTGCCGCGGTCGTCGATCTCGGCGATCTGGACCTGGATCTTCTGGCCGACCGAGACGACGTCCTCGACCGCGTCGACGCGCTTGCCGCCGGCGAGCGGGCGCAGCTTGCTGATGTGCAGCAGGCCGTCCTTGCCGGGCAGCAGCGAGACGAACGCACCGAAGTTCGTCGTCTTCACGACGGTGCCGAGGTAGCGCTCGCCGACCTCGGGCATCGTCGGGTTGGCGATCGCGTTGACGGCGGCGCGGGCGGCCTCGGCGGCCTCACCGTTGGTGGCACCGATGTAGACGGTCCCGTCGTCCTCGATGGACAGCGTGGCGCCGGTGTCGTCCTGGATCTGGTTGATCACCTTGCCCTTGGGGCCGATGACCTCGCCGATCTTGTCGACCGGCACCTTCAGGCTGATGATGCGCGGCGCGTGGACCGACATCTCCTCGGGCTCGTCGATGGCCTCGGCCATGACGTCGAGGATCGCGAGACGGGCGTCCTTGGCCTGGGTCAGCGCCTGGGCGAGCACCTCGGCCGGGATGCCGTCGAGCTTGGTGTCGAGCTGCAGCGCGGTCACGAACTCGCGGGTGCCGGCGACCTTGAAGTCCATGTCGCCGAACGCGTCCTCGGCACCGAGGATGTCGGTGAGGGCGACGTACTGCGTCTGGCCGTCGAGCTCGCCCGAGATCAGGCCCATCGCGATGCCGGCGACGGAGGCACGCAGCGGGACGCCGGCCTGGAGCAGCGACATCGTCGAGGCGCAGACCGAGCCCATCGAGGTGGAGCCGTTGGAGCCCATGGCCTCGGAGAGCTGGCGGATCGCGTAGGGGAACTCCTCACGCGTCGGCAGCACGGGCAGCAGCGCGCGGCGCGCGAGCGCACCGTGGCCGACCTCGCGGCGCTTGGGCGAGCCCACGCGACCGGTCTCGCCGGTGGAGAACGGCGGGAAGACGTACTTGTGCATGTAGCGGCGCGACTTCTCCGGGGAGAGGGTGTCGAGCTGCTGCTCCATCTTCAGCATGTCCAGCGTGGTGACACCCAGGATCTGGGTCTCGCCGCGCTCGAAGAGGGAGGAGCCGTGGACGCGCGGGACCACCGCGACCTCGGCGTGCAGCGGCCGGATGTCGGCCAGGCCGCGGCCGTCGATGCGGACCTTGTCGCGCAGGACGCGCTCGCGGACGAGCTGCTTGTTCAGCGAGCGGAACGCCGCGCCGATCTCCTTCTCGCGACCCTCGAACTGGTCGGCGAGCTTCTCGAGCAGGCCGGCCTTGATCTCGTCGACCCTGGCCTCGCGCTCCTGCTTGTCACCGATCGTCATCGCGGTGGCGGTGTCGTCCTTGGCGGCGGCCTCGACGGCGGCGTACACGTCGTCCTCGTAGTCGAGGAAGATCGGGAACTCCTGGACCGGCTTGGCGGCCTCCTTGGCCAGCTCGACCTGGGCGTCGCACAGCTGCTTGATGAACGGCTTCGCGGCGTCGAGACCGCCGGCGACGATCTCCTCGGTCGGCGCCTGGACGCCGCTGCGGACCAGGGTCCACGTCTGCTCGGTGGCCTCGGCCTCGACCATCATGATCGCGACGTCACCGGTCTCGGTGACCCGACCGGCCACGACCATGTCGAAGACGGCGTCCTCGAGCTGGCTGTGCGTCGGGAACGCGACCCACTGGCCCTCGATCAGGGCGACGCGGACGCCGCCGACCGGGCCGGAGAACGGCAGGCCGGAGAGCTGGGTCGACATCGACGCGGCGTTGATCGCGAGCACGTCGTACGGCGTGTCGGGGTTGAGCGCCATGACGGTGATGACGACCTGGACCTCGTTGCGCAGGCCCTTCTTGAAGGTCGGGCGCAGCGGGCGGTCGATCAGGCGGCAGGTGAGGATCGCGTCCTCGCCCGGACGACCCTCGGACCGGAAGAACGAGCCGGGGATCTGGCCCGCGGCGTACATCCGCTCCTCGACGTCGATCGTCAGGGGGAAGAAGTCGAAGTGGTCCTTGGGGTGCTTGCCGGCGGTGGTCGCCGACAGCAGCATGGTGTCGTCGTCGAGGTAGGCGGTCACCGAACCGGCGGCCTGGCGGGCGAGGAGCCCGGTCTCGAACTTGACCGTGCGGGTGCCGAACTTGCCGTTGTCGAGGACGGTCTCGACGGCGGAGATCACGGGACCCCCGGCGTTGGTGTCAGTCAAAGGGGTTCATCCTTCTTGTTCGCGGAGCGATCCGCGGCGTCCCGCTCGGGCGGCGGGTTCTCGGGACGAGGTCCCCGCCGGGTCCCTCTCCGCGACGTCGGCTGACGTCCTCGGGAGGGGGCCGGTCTTCGATCGAGGCCCGCAGATCCGTGCCCGCACCGGAATCCGGTGACCGGGCCTCCGCCCGGCGACCGGGCTTCGTGCCCGGTTGTCGAGCCTGTCGAGATCCTGAGAGCCACTACCGAGGACCGGGCCGAAACGGGCGGGTCGCTCCTGGTGGGTCGTGCGTGGTGCGTTTCAGTTGTGCTGCGGGTCCGACCCTAGCGGGAAAGGACCGAAATGTGACGGGAGCGGCTGCCCGGGAAGGGCAGCCGCTCCGAAGGTCATCGACGCAGGCCGAGACGCTCGACGATCGAGCGGTAGCGGTCGATCTCCGTCTTCTGCAGGTAGTTCAGCAGGCGACGGCGCTGACCGACGAGCAGCAGCAGGCCACGACGGCTGTGGTGGTCGTGCTTGTGCGTCTTGAGGTGCTCGGTGAGGTGGCTGATGCGGTGGCTCAGCAGCGCGATCTGCACCTCGGGCGAACCGGTGTCGCCCTCGGTCGTGGCGTACTCGGCGATGATCTTCTTCTTGGTCTCCGCGTCGGTACCGATCGACATGCGGGGCTCCTTCCGGTGCTTGGTTGCGCGGCGCGCCGGGGCCTGTTCACCCGGGCACTCTGGATCCGCGGCCGTTGGACGGCAGTGGTGCGTGGACGTCGCCCACGTCGGGGCAACCGGTGAAGACTATCAATCCGGGCCTGCTCCACCCAATCCGAGCGGGCGTTGCCGGCCCGGCACGACACCGCCCCGGCCCGACGAGGTCGGACCGGGGCGGGCGCGAGCGGGTCAGACGGCCGGCGGCACGTCGTCGCGACGCTCGGTGACGGTGCGCGAGCCGTCCGCGTGGGTCGTCACGGCGGCCGAGCGGCGGCTGCGGTTGGCCTGCACGGCAGTGAGCGCGATGACCAGCACGCCGGCGAGCGTGAGGATCCACCCGACCATCGTCAGGTCGACACCGCTCAGCGAGTCCGTGACCGCGAGCGCGAGGATCAGCCCCAGCGCCAGCAGGAAGACTCCGAGTCCGTATCCCATCGGTTGCGTCCCTTCGATCGTGCCGCCCCCCGCGGGGCGGTCTTGAGCGTGCCAGCGATCCATACCCAGTTCGGGGTGCGAGGATGCGGTGATGCAGACCACCAGGATCGGCGTGTGCAACCTCTGCGAGGCGATCTGCGGCCTCCGCGTCACCCTGGAGGACGGCGTCGTCACCGGGATCCGCGGCAACCCCGAGGACCCGCTCTCGCGCGGCCACATCTGCCCCAAGGGGGTGGCCCTGGCCGACGTGCACGCCGACCCCGACCGGCTGCGCCGCCCCGTCCGCCGCGTGGTCTCGACGAGCCCGGGTGGTGGCGACCCAGAGGTCCGGTGGGAGGAGATCGGCTGGGACGAGGCCCTCGACCTCGCGGCCGAGGGGCTGGCCGCCGCGATCAACGACCACGGCCGCGACGCCCTCGCGATCTACCTCGGCAACCCCAACGTGCACAGCCTGGGCTCGATGACCCACGGCACGGCCCTGGTGAAGGGCTTCCGCACCCGGAACAAGTTCAGCGCCACCTCGGTCGACCAGCTCCCCCACCAGCTGGTGGCCCACCTGATGTACGGCCACCAGCTGTTCCTGCCCGTCCCTGACCTCGACCGCACGTCGTACTTCCTCGTGCTCGGTGCCAACCCGATGGCGTCCAACGGTTCGCTGATGACGGCGCCGGACTTCCCGGGCCGGCTCCGTGAGCTCAAGGCGCGCGGGGGCCGGATGGTCGTGCTCGACCCGCGGCGCACGGAGACCGCCCGGGCCGCCGACGAGCACCACTTCGTGCGTCCCGGCACGGACGCGTTCGTGCTGCTCGCGATGGTCAACGTGCTCGTCGAGGAGGGGCTGACCCGCCCGCCGTCGTACGTCGACGGTCTGGACGAGGCCGTCGCGGCGGTCTCCGACTTCTCACCGGAGCGGGCCGAGGCCTTCAGCGGCTTGGCGGCCGACGAGATCCGCCGGATCACCCGGGAGCTCGCGGCCGCCGACGGCGCGGTCGCCTACGGGCGCATCGGGGTGTCCACGCACGCCTTCGGGACCGTGTGCCAGTGGGCGGTCCAGCTGCTCAACCTGCTGACCGGCAACCTCGACCGCGTCGGCGGCGCGATGCTCACCCACCCCGCGATCGACGCGGTCGGCACCGGCCTGATCGGGCGGGGACACCACGACCTGTGGCGCAGCCGGGTGCGCGGGCTGCCGGAGTTCGCCGGCGAGCTGCCCGTGGCTGCGCTGCGCGAGGAGATCGAGACCCCCGGCGACGGCCAGGTGCGCGCCCTGCTGACGCTGGCCGGCAATCCCGTGCTGTCGACCCCCGACGGTGCGGCGCTGGACCGGGCGGTCGCCGGGCTGGACTTCATGGTCGCCGTCGACATCTACGTCAACGAGACGACGCGGCACGCCGACGTGATCCTGCCGCCCACCACCGCGCTCGAGCGCGACCACTACGACCTCGTGTTCCACCTGCTCGCGGTGCGTGACACGGCGCGGTTCACCCCGGCCGTGCTGCAGCCCGAGGAGGGCGCCCTGCACGACTGGCAGATCTACCGCGAGCTGGCCCGACGCACGACGGCGCGCCTGCGCGTCAAGCCACCGCTGCGCAAGCGGCTGGTCCAGCGGGCACGCCTCTCGGTCAGCCCCACGGTGCTGGTCGGTCTGCTGCTGCGTCGCGGTCGCTCGGGGGTCACCCTGCGCCGGCTGCGGTCCCAGCCCAGCGGCATCGACCTCGGCCCCCTGCGCGGCGGGCAGCTCCCCGAGCGGTTGCCGCACCCGAGCCGGCGGGTCCAGGCCGCGCCCGCACTGGTGCTCGACGACCTCGAGCGGCTGCGCGCGGTGCCGCTGCCGGACCCCGAAGCACTGCTGCTCGTCGGGCGCCGCCACCAGCGCGACTGCAACTCCTGGCTCCACAACGCCGAGCGGCTGACCCGCGGGCGGCCCCGACACCAGCTGCGCATGCACCCGGCGGACCTGAGCGCCCGCGGGCTTGCAGACGGCTCCGTCGTCACCGTCGCCTCCGCCGTCGGGAAGGTGCGGGTGGAGGTCAGCGCCACCGAGGAGCTGATGCGCGGCGTCGTGTCCCTCCCCCACGGCTACGGGCACGGGCTCGCGGGCACCCGGATGGCAGGGGCGGCCGCGGTCCCCGGCGTCTCGATCAACGACCTCACCGACCCCGCCCTGCTGGACGTGTCCGGCAACGCGGCGCTGACCGGGCTACCCGTCACCGTCACCGCCTGACCCGCCCGGGCCAGCGCCCCTGGCCCACCCGGGGTCGCACGCTCGTGGCCACCGGTCCCGGTGACACATCTCCGGGCGACCCCGGAGCAGTGACCCGGACCCGGTGACCACACCTGCCCGACCCCGGTCCGGGGACCCCGCTCGTGGGACTACTGCGTCCGCGCGCGCCGCCGTTCACTGGTGGCCACCACACCGGCGCTCCCGGAACCCCGGGTCCGCCCGCCGGCTCGAAAGCGCTGAGAGGACAAGGCCCATGACGCAGGCGCACACCGAGTTCGAGGACGAGCTCGAGATGGAGGAGGAGTACGAAGCGGAGGACGAGGCCTTCCTCGGGGGCATCGCCAGGATCGCCGGCTCCCTTCTCGGCGAGGAGGAGTACGAGGACGAGTACGAGCTCGAGATGGAGGAGGAGCTCGAGGGCGAGTACGAGGACGAGTTCGAGATGGAGCTCGAGTCCGAGTTCGAGGGTGAGCTCGAGGACGAGTACGAGGACGAGGCGTTCCTCGGCGGGCTCGCGAAGATCGCCGGCTCCCTCCTCGGCGAGGAGGAGTACGAGCTCGAGGGCGAGTACGAGGACGAGGCGGAAGCGGAGGCCGAGCTGTTCTTCAAGCGGATCGGCAAGGCGCTGCGCCGGGCGGCCCCGATGCTCAAGCGGATCGCGAAGACCGCCGCGCCGCTGCTGGCCACCGCGGTCGGCGGCCCCGCCGCCGGCATGCTCGCCAAGGCCGTGACCTCCCAGCTCGAGGGCGAGTTCGAGGACGAGCTCGAGTCGGAGCTGGAGGAGATGGCCACCGCACCCGTCACCTCGAGCCAGGCCCAGGCGGAGTACCTCGCCGCCCGTGCCTCGGCGACGGAGTCCGAGGCGGAGGCCGAGAGCTTCGTCGGCTCCGCGGTCGCGATGACCATCAGCGCCCGCGAACGCCGCGAGCTCGAGCGTCTGCTCCCCCACCTGCTGCGCGGCGCCGCCGTCCTGACCCGGGTGCTGCACCGCAACCCGGCCAGCCGTCCGGGCGTCCGCCTGGTGCCCGGCATCGTGGGCTCCAGCGCCCGCACGCTGGCCCAGCTGCAGGCCGGTGGTCGCCGGCTGCGGCCCGAGGACGTCGGCGCCGTGATGGCCGGCAGCGCCCAGCGGGTGCTGGCCGACGGTCGCTGGCAGCGTGCGGTGTCCCGCCGCCACGCCCGCGGGCTCGCCCAGGTCAACCGCCGTCGCCCGCGGCCCGGCTACCGGCGCCCGACGTACGCCGGCGCGCGCCGCGGCCCCACGACGATCCGTCGCCGCCCCACCACCGTGCGCACGGTGCGGGCCGGGACCCGGGTCGCCCGTCCCCGCCCCGGCTTCGTCCGGGTCGTCACCCCGGTGCGGGTCCCCGCCCGTGGCGGCGCCCCCGCACGCACGGTCCGGGTCGTCAGCGACGTGAAGGTCCCGCGCGGAGCGGTGCCGTCCGGACGCCCCGTAGGCGTGGCCGCCGGCCGGCGGCGCTGACCGCCCCGCCCCACAGCCCGCGCACCAGGAGGAGTCGTCATGACCACGCTGAACCACCGCTACCCCGCCATCCAGGGCGAGTACGAGGACGAGTACGAGTCGGAGCTCGAGGGTGAGTACGAGCTCGAGGAGGAGCTCGAGGACGAGTCGTTCCTCGGCCCGCTCGCCTCGATCGCCGGCTCCCTGCTCGGCGAGGAGGAGTACGAGTCCGAGTACGAGCTGGAGTCGGAGTACGAGACCGAGCTCGAGGAGGAGTACGAGTTCGAGTTCGAGGCCGAGGCGGAGATGGAGATGGAGGCCGAGGCCGAGCTCGAGGAGGAGTTCGAGGACGAGGCCGAGGAGGAGGCGGAGGGGTTCGTCAACCCGGTGCGCCGGATCTACCGCGACGCCGAGACGATGGCCCACCTCGCCGTCCGGGCCGAGCGCGCGCAGAGCGAGGCCGAGGCCGAGGCGTTCGTCGGGGCGCTCGTCCCGATCGCCGCACGGCTGATCCCCCGTGCCGCGTCCGTGCTCGCCCGCAACGCCCCGGCCCTGATCCGCGGTGCCACGCGGATCGCCCGGCGGCTGCGGCGCAGCCCGCAGACCCGGCGCATGGTCCGGGCGCTGCCCGTCGTGCTGCAGCGGACCGCCCAGAGCCTGGCCGACCAGGCCGCCAACGGCGTCCCGATCGACGCCACGACCGTCGTCCGCACCCTCGGCACCATGACCGGGCGGGTGCTGCGGCAGCCTGCCTCACCCGTGCGCGCGGTCACGACGTTCGACCGGCGCTGGCAGCGACGCGCCGCCTGGAACGCGCGCCGCCGCGGCAACCGCCCGTACCGCGTCTACAGCGGGCGACCCGGCCGCGGCTACCGGCGTCCCGTGGCGCGCCCGGCGGCGCGTCCGGTGAACCGGCGGGTGGCCCGCCGTGTCCGCCGTCGCTGAGCGGGTCGGCCCGGCCCGCCCCGCTCGCGTCGGGGTGCGGAGGGCCGGCTCCGCACCCGACCCGGCCGCCGCGTTCGCGGTGAGCCAGGGCGTCAACGTCCGGCGCCACCTCGAGGCGCTGCGCGACTTCCGGCGGTCCGAGTTCGGCACCGGGGTCGCCCGGCCCTCCGAGGGCCACGTGCAGGCGGTCAACGACCTGCTCGCCCGCCTGCGTCGCCCCCTGGAGACCGCGGTCCTCGAGGTGGAGGCCGCCGGCTCCGGCGACGACCTGGGGGCGCTGCTGGACCTCAAGAGCCGGGCCCACGACTGGGTCCGCGCCACCGAGCGGGTCTGGGACTTCTACTTCGAGCTGTTCGGCCAGCGGCAGGGCGCCTTCGGTGACTGGCTCTACGCCTGCGACAAGATCGCCCTCGACTGCTACCAGCACGTCCACATGCACCTGGGCAAGCCGCGATCGATCCCGAGCCCCGGCCCGTTCGCCTACATGCGCACCGGCTTCTCCCCCGCGACCTACCGCCGCAACATCCCGCTGCGGAAGCTGGGCCGCCAGCTCAACCCGTTCCCCCTGGTGCAGCTGCCCTACCACCGGCTCGTCAACCCCTGGACCATGGGCGCGGTGCTGCACGAGGTCTGCCACAACCTGCAGAACGAGCTCGGCCTCGAGAAGGAGATCCCGCGGACCGTGCACCGGGCGCTGCTCTCGGCCGGGCTGCCCCCCTCGGTCGCGCGCACCTGGGCGAGGTGGGATCGCGAGGTGTTCGCCGACCTCGTGGGCTGCATGCTGGGCGGGGAGGCGTTCGTGGCCTCGCTGATGGACGTCATCGGCCGGTCCCCGGGGCAGGTGCTCGCCTTCTCCCCGCGCGGCGTCCACCCGACGCCGTACCTGCGCACGTTCCTGTCCACCCACCTGCTGCGCCGGATGGGCTTCGACACCATCGCCTCGGACTACGAGCGGATCTGGCGGCGGCTCTACCCCTCCACGGCGGGTACGACGATCCCGCGCCCCATGCTCGAGTCGCTGCCGGAGGCGGTGCGGGTGGTGGTGGACGCGATCTGCTACACCACGTTCCCCTCGCTCGGCGACAAGTCGCTGCGCCAGGTGATCACGTTCACCCCGCGCCAGCAGGCGATGATCGAGGAGGCCGCCGGCCGTCTGGCCCGCGGCGTCGACCCGGGCGTGGTCCCCGAGCGCTTCCTGATCGGGGCGGTCCGCATCGCCGTCGACCGGCGGTTGGCCACCCCCGACGTGCTGATGCGCAACTTCTACTCCGCACTCTCCGGGACGTGAGCACATGACCATCTCCCTCGCCCTGCGTGACCTGCGAGCCGCCACCGCCCGCCTGTCCGAGGCGGTCACCGAGCTGGTGATGATCGCCCACGAGGACCGCCCCGACGGCTGCGAGATGGCCGCCGTCGACCACTTCGCCGAGCAGGTCTCCGAGCTGCAGTCCTCGGTCGTCGCCGTCAGCCAGGAGCTCGCCGCCCTGGACGGGCCGGTGCCGGTCTCCCGACGCATGCCCCTGATCGACGAGGCGCTCGCCGCCGCGAGCCTGTGCTACTGGCGCGACCTCCGCTCCTACGCCGCGACCGCCGCGATGCGCCAGGTCGCCCGCCGCGGCGGTCGGGACTGGCAGGCCTGGCAGGGCAGCATCGAGCAGTCCCAGCAGCGTTGCGAGCAGCCGCTGGCCGAGACCGCGGCCGCGGCCCGCGGGGTCTGGCTGGAGGTCGCCGACCTGGTGACGCTCTGGTTGCGGCACCCCGAACCGGCAGTCGAGAACACCGAACCCGGAGGCAGGGCAACGACCGCCCCTCCCTCGTCGAGCAACTGGAGGACATCGTGACCACGAACCAAGCCCAGCCCCCCACGATCCCCGTGGTCGACGTCGACCAGGCGTTCCCCGCGATGGTCGAGACCCCCGCCCGGTCGGTGGCCGTGTCGGCCCTCGACCAGGGCCCGGCGGTCCGGACCGCGATCCGCAACGTCCTCGGCGTACGCAGCCGTGAGCAGGACCCCAAGGCGTTCGTGGACGCCCTCACCGCGGCGTTCCGGCTGGTGCGGGTCGAGGGCCACGTCGAGTCCCAGTTCGTGCCCCGCGGCTACGCCATCCAGGCCGACCTCGGCGCGGTCAGCGGCGGGCAGGCCTCGTTGTACCGGCGGGCCACCATCGCGCGCGCCGAGATCCTGCGCATCCTCGACGGGCTGACCCCGCTGCGCACCGACGGCGACCTCGACGACATGGAGGCCTACCGGGTGATCGTGCGCAACAGCGTGCAGAGCCTCGTCGACGAGATGGGCCTGCCCGGCGGGCCGCGCGTGGCCATGGTGGACAGCTACTTCGACGGCCTGGTCGGCCGGGGCGACGACGACGCCGACCGGGTCGGTGGCCAGCTCGGAGCGCTGCGTGAGCGCTTCGGCCTCGTCGACGACAACGTGAACACGATCGAGGAGGAGGGGCGTCGTACGGCGTTCTGGACGCTCGTCGACCTGGTGCGTGACCTGCGCACCGCCTGGGGCGCCCAGCGCAGCCGCTTCTCCGGCACCGCCGGCAACGGCTTCCTCGGCACCGAGCTGATCCACGTCTCGCGGCTCATGGACGCCGCGGCCGACCAGGTCGAGGAGCTCGAGACGGTGCTCGACTCGGTGCTGATCGGGCCCGCGGAGCGGCAGACCATCCCGCTGGACAACCGGACGAACCTCACCCTCGACGGCCTGCTCACCTGGTTGTCGGCCTTCCTCCACGACGAGGGCCGTCGGCTCGCCCAGGACGCCGGGCGCGACGGCATCGTCGCCGCGCTGGCGCCGACCGCGGTGGCCCTCGCCGACACCTTCAAGCGGTTCCTGGCCGACCCGCTGCTGCCCACCACGAGCGACGACGACGAGCCGCCCGTGCGCTACCTGCCGGCCTCCTGCTGCCACGACTGGCCGCCGGGGATGTACGCCGCGCGGGTGCAGATCGCGGTCGCCAGCCTGTGCCGGCTGCTCTTCGAGCTGGCCCGCCGGGCGCAGCGCATCGGCCGCTGGGCCGGCGTGGTGCTGGTCGACATCAGCGTGTCCTCCCTGGGGCACCGGGTGCCGGACAAGCCGGGCACGGAGGCGGTCAACGTGGAGTTCCGCGGCCTGAACCTCCGGTCGACCTACGAGCCGGCCTTCGTGCCGAGGAAGCTGCGTCGCGACCGCGACGGCTGCCGGGTGGAGACGCTGAACGTCCGGAAGCTGGTCCGGCCCATCCCGGGCACGGTCACCGCCGACGACGAGAGCATCTCCGCACTGTTCCGCTACGACGAGGTGGCCCCGATCCTCGAGGAGGCCAAGATCTGGATCGCCTCGGACGGCGCGGTCTTCCCCGCTGCCGACGCCCCGGTCGCGATCATCGACACCGAGACCGGGCGCGCGGTGCACGCGCCGGTGCCGACCACCTGGCCGCGCCTCGTGCGCGCCGACCGGCCCGGCAAGCGCTCGCAGAAGAAGCTGCTGAGCAGGGTCGGACCCACACCGGGCGGCGGGCGCACGTCGACCGCTCCGCCGGCCGGCCGGCTCGGCGAGAACATGGCCCGCTGGCGTCGGGCCAACCCGCCGTCGCCGCCCCAGGAGGCCGGGGCCGCGGTCGGCAACGCCGACTTCGTGCGCCAGACCCTGGCCGAGATGGTCGACCGCGTGACCGAGGAGCACGACCGGGCGGAGGCGGCGTACGTCGTCGCGGCCGGCGAGTTCGAGGAGGCCCGCCAGCGGTTCGAGGCGATCCGCGCCGAGATCGAGGAGGTGCGTCTCGAGCGCGAGCAGCGGACGGGCAGCCCCAAGAGCGCCCTGACCCGCAAGCTCACGGCTCTGGAGGACGACGCCCGGGAAGTGGAGGCACGGCTGCAGGCCCTGGCCGCGACCGCCACCGCCCGCCAGGAGGAGCTCGCGGTGGCGGGTCAGATGCGGTCGCTCCTGGACGAGGCCCGCGGAGCGGGCGAATCGGTGCACGGCTACCTCCAGGGCCACCTGGAGCGGTTGAGCGAGGCGGACACGAACGAGGAAGGCCACTGAGATGCTGACCGAGAAGCAGTACCAGGAACGGCTCGACCGGATCCAGGCGCTCCGCCAGCAGGTCGCGGACCAGCTGTCCGGCAGCCTGGTGTCCAACCCAGCGCTGGCCGAGGAGCTGAACCAGCAGATCGACGACCTGGAGGCCGCGGCGGTCCAGGCGGACGGCGACGCGGCGGCGCCACCGGACCGCGGGCTCGCCGCCCTCGTCGGGATCGGGCCGGAGGCCGCCCAGGACTTCGGCGACACCCTCACCACGCACGGCGTCACGCCGTACGACGAGACCGTCAACTCCGAGCGCATCGTCGCGGTCGGCGACCTCTACTACCTCTACCAGCACGAGCAGATCGGCGTCTTCAAGGTCGTGCAGAAGCTCAAGGAGCTCTTCGAGAGCGGCGCCGTCCGGCTCTCGGCGGGGCCCGGCGCCTACCGGCTCTACCAGTTCGACCGGCGCGACGTGCTGCGCTACACCCGCAAGGACCGGCACGACGCCTACCGCCGGGTGCTCGGCTACGGCCGCGGGCTGGGCTCGGCGCAGAGCAGGCCGAACACCGACTTCCACATGCTCTTCGGACACTTCGTCAACCAGGTCACGCTGTTCTGGCGCGACAAGCGGATCTCCGACGTCATCAGGGAACGCGCGATCGACCCGAGCTTCGGCTCGATCGCGGTGGTCAGGCGCGCCGGTCTCGACCTGCGCAACAACCTGAAGTTCACGTCCTTCGGCCACCTCAACGTGATGCGCATCGAGGTCATGCAGGTGCTCGAGGAGTGCTTCCGGATCCTGGGGTCCGAGGACGTCAAGGACCTGTTCGGGGCGGACAACGCCTGGGACGTGGTCGACGAGGTCCTGATCCGCTACTTCGACGAGCGGCTGCAGAGCTCGCCGCGCCAGCGGATGGCCGTCACCGGCCGCGACGTGTTGCGCTGGCTGGCCGGCCCACACATCCTGGAGACCTCGCGCGGCGAGTTCGAGGCGATGCTGATGAACATCGCGGAGCCCGCCGAGGAGTGGCTCACCTCCGCCCAGGCGATGAGCCTCGCGCGGCGCACCGGCAGCGACCGGGTGCTGCCGTGGGAGCAGCTCGGTCAGTCCGGCATCGCTGCCCCGGTGGCCGAGCGCAGTCCGCTCACGGTGCCGCCGGGGCTGGTGCAGCCGCGACGGACGGTGCCTCCGGTCTACCCGCGCCGCGGGGGCCGCGGCACCTACCGCGGCGGGCGCGCCGGGGTACGCCGCCCCGCGCCGCGCTGACCGCACGTGGACGCCCGTCTCGGGGCGGTCCGTGCCTCCGGGGCGCGCGCGGCGGTGGCGGCGCTGCCCCGGCTCGAGGACTGGCTCCGCATCCCGTCGGTGAGCGGCTCCCCCGCGCACGCGGGTGACGTGGACCGCGCGGCTGCGTGGGTCGCCGGCTGGCTGCGGCGGGGCACGCCCGCGGTGAGCACGCGGCGTACCCCCGCGGGACCGGTCGTGGTCGCGCGCACGCCCGCGCGGCACGGCCGTCGGACCCCCGTCACGGTGGTCTACGGGCACCTCGACGTGAAGCCGCCCGGCCCCGGCTGGTCCACACCGCCCTTCGAGCCCACCCGGATCGGGCACCGCCTGCAGGCGCGCGGCGCCAGCGACGACAAGGGCCAGGTGATGGCACACCTCGTCGCGCTCGCGGCCTGGTCGGCGGCGGGGGGTCCGCCGGGTGAGGTGGTGACGGTGGTCGACGGCACGGAGGAGGTCGGGAGCCCGGACCTCGAGGCCGTGCTCGGGTCCTGGCGGCGGGGTCCCCTGGCCGGCCCGGTGGCCGCGGTCGTGGTGACGGACACCCGCGCGGCGGGGCCGGGACGGCCCACCGTCACGGTCTCGCAGCGCGGGGCGGTCCCGCTGCGGGTGACCGTCGACGTGGGCGGGTCGCCCGTGCACGCCGGCCGGCTGGGCGGTGCGGTGGTCGACCCCTCCCTCGTCCTCGCCGGCGCGCTCACGCGCGCGTCGGCCGCGCTCGCTGCGCTGGGCTCGCCGTGCCAGTCGCGCGCACCTCTGCCACGTGACGCCGACGTCCGTGCGGCCGCCGGCGCACGCGCCGTGCACGAGCGGGACCTGGCCGCGCGGGTCACGCGCCGCGGTGCGCTGACCGTGAGCAGGCTGCGTGCGAGCGCCGCCGCCGGCGCGGTGGCCTCGCGCGCCGCCGCGGACGTCGACGTACGCCTGCCGCCCGCGGCGGACCCGGTGCACGCGCTCCGCGTGGTCGGTCGCGCCCTGCGCCGCGGCCTGCCGCCGGGCGTGCGCCTGCACGTGACGGCCGGGCGCGCGACGCACGGCACCTGCCTCGAGCCGCCCGACCGGGTGCGCGCGGCCGTGCGCGCGGCGTGCCTGGCCGGTTACGGGCGCGCACCGGTGGACGTCGCGTCGGGCGGGTCGATCCGCGCAGTGGACGTGCTCGCGCGGGCGCTCGGCACGCCGCCGGTGCTGCTGGGGCTCGGTCCTGCGGACGACGGCGCGCACGGCCCCGACGAGCACCTCGACCTGCGGGACTGGGCGGCGGCCGTCGACACGCACGTCGTCCTCCTGGCCGAGCTGGCGTCAAGAGGCCGAAAGCCCTACGCACACACGGCTCCCGCACCGGTAGCCTCGGCTACGGTCGAGTCCAGACTCGGAGCATGGGGACCGCGTAGAGCGACGAGCTCGGGAGTCACATGACAACGCCCAGCGACCCAATGACACATCGCAGCGGGACCACGGCGCCACGCCTCGCCGATCCCGTGATCGCCCCACCCCCGCCGCGCCTGGCGGACGCCGACGCGGCGCGGCTCGCGGACCTGTGCGAGGACCTCGCGGAGGCGGTGCGGGCCGGCGGCTACCACACCGACGAACGCGAGGGCGTGCTCCTCGACGTCACCATCGGGCGCGTGCGGTGCCTGCTGATCGAGCAGGAGCCGGCGCTGCGCGTGACGCTGTCACCGCGCGAGCGCCAGGTCGCGCTCATGGTGGCGCACGGCCGCACGAACCAGTCGATCGCGACGTCCCTCGACATCAGCGTCTGGACCGTGTCCACACACCTGCGCCGGATCTTCGCCAAGCTCGCGGTCTCCAGCCGCGCGGAGATGGTGGCGAGGCTCGTCTCGGACCACGACTACGCGCCGCTCGTCGCGCCGGACGACCCGCCCTGAGGACGACCCGCTCCCGCCGCGCGGGCTCGCGCGGTGGAGTGCCTCAGCCCTCGACCAGCGCGAGCACGGCCTCGCGGGCCGCGCGCGGGTCCGACGCGGCCAGCGCGGCCTCGGCGGCGTCCTCGCAGGTGTCCATGGCCACCGTCGACAGCCGCGCCCCGACCGGGCGGACGGCCGCGGCGGCCATCGACAGCGACGTGATGCCCATGCCGACCAGCGCGCACGCCAGCAGCGGGTCCGCCGCCGCCTCGCCGCACACGCCGACCGGCTTGCCGGCCTGCCGGCCCGCCTCGGCCGTGATCGCGATCAGCTGCAGCACGGCCGGCTGCCAGGGGTCGGTGAGGTGGGCGAGGTCGGTGGCCATGCGGTCCGCGGCCATCGTGTACTGGGTCAGGTCGTTGGTGCCGATCGAGAGGAAGTCGACGACCTCCAGCATCCGGTGGGCCAGCAGCGCCGCGCTCGGCACCTCGACCATGACGCCGGCCTTGAGACCACGGGCGCGCACGCTCTCGGCGAACTCGGCCGCCTCGGCGACGGTGGCCACCATCGGGGCCATCACCCAGGCCTCCGTGCCGGTCTGCCGGGCCGCCGCCGCGATCGCGTCGAGCTGCCGCTCCATCAGGCCGGGGTTGCCGAAGGACAGGCGCAGCCCGCGCACGCCCAGGGCGGGGTTCTCCTCGCCCTCGAGGGTCGCGAAGGCGACCGGCTTGTCGGAGCCGGCGTCCAGGGTACGCACCACGACGTACCTGTCGTCGTCGAAGGCGCCCAGCACCTGCGCGTAGATGTCGGTCTGCTCCTCCACCGACGGCTCCTCCTTGCGGTTGAGGAAGCACAGCTCGGTCCGGAACAGACCGACCCCCTCCACCGGCGCCTGCGCCGCGGAACGGGCGGACTCGCCGTCCGCGACGTTCGCCAGGATCTTCACCGCCACGCCGTCCGCGGTCGCACCGGGGCCGGCCCAGGTCGCGAGCGCCTTGCGGGCCTCCTGGTCGGCGGCGACGCGCTGCTCGGCGACGGCAGGGTCGGGGTGCGTCTCGACCGTCCCCGCCGTGCCGTCGACCAGCAGCGGGGTGCCGGAGGCGATGCCGAGGGCGCCCGCCGTGCCCACCACGCACGGGATGCCGAGCTGGCGGGCGATGATCGCGGTGTGGCTGGTGGGCCCGCCCCGCTCGGTGACCAGGGCCACGACCACCGTGGGGTCGAGGCCGGCTGTGTCGGAGGGAGCGAGGTCCTCCGCGACGAGCACCGAGGGGCGCTCGGGCGTGGGCACGCCCGGCTCGGGCTCGCCGACGAGGTGGGCGAGGACGCGTCGCTCGATGTCGCGCAGGTCGGTGACCCGCTCGGCCATCAGGCCGCCCATGCCCGTGAAGACCGACACGAACTGCTCGACCCCTGCGTGCAGGGCGGACAGCAGGTCGTCGCCGCTGCGCAGGTGCTTGCGCACCGCGCTGCGCAGCCCCTTGTCCCGCGCCAGGCCTGCACTCGCGGTGAGCACCTCGGCGGCGGCGCCCGACGCGGCGTCGGCCTTGCGCTGGAAGCCGTCGGCCACCGTGCCGACTGCGCCGTCGAAGGCCGCGAGCGCGGCCTCCTCGTCGAGGGATGCGCCGTCGAAGGCCGAGACCGCGGCCGGGGACACCTCGGTCCGGGCGACCAGGGCGGGGCCGTGCGCGACGCCGGGCACCACCGGGGTGCCGTGCAGGAGGACGGGCTCGTGGGCCTCGGAGGCGGAGCCGGGCGGGGTGTCGGTGCTGGTGACCATGGTCACAAGTTAACCCCTCGAACCCCTTGACAGTCAACACGTTCGGGCGTAAAACAACAGATACGCAGATTCACCCCACAGCTTCGCTCGAGAGGAGGACGCTGATGAGCATGTACGCCGAGGAGCGTCAGCAGGCGATGGCCCAGCTCGTGGCCGAGCGCGGCCGGCTGGCGGTCGCGGTGCTGGCCGAGGAGTACGACGTCACGACCGAGACAGTACGCCGCGACCTGTCCACGCTCGAGCGCATGGGCCTGGTCCGTCGTGTCCACGGTGGCGCCGTCCCCGCGCACAGCCTGGCGGTCATCGAGTCGGGCCTCGTCGAGCGCGACGCGGCGAACACCAGCGAGAAGGACCAGATCGCCAAGGCCAGCCTCGAGCTGCTGCCGCCGGCCGGATCGACCGTGCTCATCGACGCCGGCTCGACCACGAGCCGGCTGGCCAGCCTCCTCCCCCGCGACCTGCGGCTCACCGTCGTCACCCACGCCGTCCCGGTCGCGGCGAGGCTCGCGGGCAACCCGCAGATCGAGCTGCACCTGCTCCCGGGCCGGGTCCGGTCGACCACGCAGGCGGCCGTCGGCCCCGAGACCGTCACCGCGCTGGCCAACCTGCGCGTCGACCTGGTCTTCCTCGGCACCAACGGCATCACCGCCGACCACGGCCTCACCACGCCGGACTGGGACGAGGCCGCGACCAAGCGGGCGATGGTGGCGAGCGCCCGACGCAGCATCGTGCTGGCCGACGCGAGCAAGATCGGCACCGAGTCGCCCCAGCGCTTCGCCTCGCTCGAGGACGTCGACGTGCTCGTGACCGACAACGGGATCACCCCGGCCGACCGTCGTGAGCTCACCCGTGCCGGCCTGGAGGTCGTCGTCGCATGATCGTCACGCTCACCCCCAACCCCAGCCACGACCAGACCGTCGCCCTGCCCCACACGCTCGCGCGCGGCGCCGTGCAGCGCGCCGACTCCGTGACCTCGCAGGCCGGCGGCAAGGGCGTCAACATCTCGCGGGCCTCCGTCTCCGCCGGCATCCCCTCGATCGCGGTGCTCCCCGCACCCGCCGAGGACCCGTTCGTCCTCGAGCTGCTCGCCGCCGGCATCGACTGCCGGCCGGTGCACACGACCGGTGCGCTGCGTGTCAACATCACCGTGAGCGAGCCCGACGGCACCACGACCAAGCTCAACAGCCCCGGCCCCACCGTGACGCCCGAGGTCCTCAGCGGGCTGACCGACGCGCTGCTGCGCAGGGCCATCTCCGCCGACTGGCTGGTGCTGGCCGGCTCGCTGCCGCCCGGCGCCCCCGTCGGGTGGTACGCCGAGCTCGTGGGCGTGCTGCGCGAGCACGGCGCCCGGATCGCCGTCGACACCAGCGAGGGACCGCTGGCCGCCCTCGTCGACGGCCTCCCCGGCAGTGCACCCCACCTGATGAAGCCCAACGGGGAGGAGCTCGCCTCCTTCACCGGTGGCGACGCCGAGCTGCTCGAGTCCGACCCGGCGGCCGCGGCCAAGGCGGCCCGGACGCTGGTCGAGCGAGGTGTCGAGACCGTGCTGGCCACGCTCGGCAGCAACGGCGCGGTCCTGGTCAACGCCGAGGGTGCCTGGCACGCCGCGCCCCCGCCCACCACCGTCGTCAGCACCGTCGGTGCGGGCGACTCCAGCCTCTTCGGCTACCTGCTCGGGGACATCCGGCGACGGACCCCGGCCCAACGACTCGCACTGGCCGTGGCCTACGGCAGTGCGGCAGCCGGACTTCCCGGCACCACCATCCCGCTCCCCTCGCAGGTCACGCCCGAGCTCGTCTCGGTCCGGGACCTCGACCTCACCCAAGGAGGGTGACGATGTCCGACCTGATCACCACAGATCTGGTTCGCCTCGATGTAGACCTGGGCTCCGACAAGCTCGGTGTCATCCGGGCCCTCGCCGACGTCGTCGGGGGCGCGGGCCGCGCCGTCGACACAGGGCAGCTGGCCGAGGACGCCCTGGCCCGCGAGGCCACCTCGTCCACCGGGCTGCCCGGAGGCATCGCGATTCCGCACTGCCGCACCACTGGAGTCGAGGACCCCACCCTGGTCTTCGCCCGGCTGAGCCCCACCGTCGACTTCGGCGCCAAGGACGGCCCCGCCGACCTGGCCTTCCTCATCGCGGCGCCGGCCGGTGGCGACAACACCCACCTCCAGCTGCTCACCAAGCTCGCGCGAGCCCTGGTCAAGCCGGCCTTCACCGACGCGCTCCGCGCCGCCGAGACGCGCGAGGACGTGGTCGGCCTGATCGAGCACGAGCTGGGGATCGCGCCCGCCACCACCGCAGCCGCCACTGCCGGCGCGACGGCCGCCACCACCACGGCCGCGGCGGCCGCCGGCTCCGGCACCACGACGTCCGGCGGGGGTGCCACCACGGCCACGGCCACGACCGGGCGCAGCCTGGTCGCGGTGACCGCGTGCCCCACCGGCATCGCGCACACCTACATGGCTGCCGAGGCCCTGGAGGCGGCGGCGGGCCGCGCCGGCGTCGACATCACGGTGGAGACCCAGGGCTCCGCCGGCTCGACGCCGCTGCACTACGACACGATCGCCGCGGCGTCGGCGGTGATCTTCGCGGTCGACGTGGGCGTGCGCGACCGGCACCGGTTCGCCGGCAAGCCGGTCGTCTCCTCGGGCGTGAAGCGGCCCATCGACGACGCCGACGCGATGATCGCCGAGGCGCTGCGGTACGCCGACGACCCGAACGCCCCGCGTGTCGAGGGCGCCGTCTCCGCTGCGGAGGAGTCACACGGCGGCGAGAGCTGGACCCACCACGTGCGCCGCGTGCTGATGACCGGCGTGTCGTACATGATCCCCTTCGTCGCAGCCGGGGGTCTGCTGATCGCCCTCGGCTTCCTGTTCGGCGGCTACGAGATCGTCGGCCCCGCCGGTGACATCGTGGTCAAGAACAACCTGTTCAACCTGCCCGACACCTCCGCGCTCGGGCTGGACCACGCCCTGTTCGACAACGGCTTCTTCGCCTACATCGGCGCGGTGTTCTTCGTCCTGGGCGCCACGGCCTTCAAGTTCCTGGTGCCGGCGCTGGCCGGCTACTGCGCCTTCGCGATCGCGGACCGGCCCGGCATCGCCCCCGGCTTCGTCATGGGCGCCCTGGCGGTCGACCTGGGTGGCTTCGGCCTCCCCCAGAGCGGCTTCCTCGGCGGCATCATCGGTGGTGTCCTCGCCGGCTTCATCGCCCTGTGGATCACCCGCTGGAAGGTCTCCCCGTGGGCGCGCGGCCTGATGCCGGTCCTGGTCATCCCGCTGCTGACGACGCTGATCGCCGGGATCCTGATGATCGTGGTCCTCAGCAAGCCGCTGGGCAACCTGATGGACCAGCTCACCAAGGGCCTGAACAACATGAGCGACAACTCCAGCCTGTCCATCCTGCTGGGCGTGATCCTCGGCCTGATGATGGCGTTCGACATGGGCGGCCCGCTCAACAAGGTCGCCTACGCCTTCGCCACCGCCGGGCTCGGTGCCGCGGCGACCGCCTCGGGCGACGCCCCGGAGCTGAAGGTCATGGCGGCCGTCATGATCGCGGGCATGGTGCCGCCGCTGGGTCTCGCCCTGGCCACCGTCATCCGTCCCGGCCTGTTCAGCCTGCCGGAGCGCGAGAACGGCAAGGCGGCCTGGGCGCTCGGCGCGTCCTTCATCACCGAGGGTGCGATCCCGTTCGCGGCGGCCGACCCGCTGCGCGTCATCCCGTCGATCATGGCCGGCAGCGCGGTGGCCGGCGGGCTGGCGATGGCCATGGACGTCACCCTGCGTGCGCCGCACGGCGGCATCTTCGTCCTGTTCGCCGTCGGCCACGTCCTGGGCTTCCTGATCGCCCTCGTCGCCGGGACGCTCGTCGCGGCCTTCAGCGTGGTCGCCCTGAAGTCCCTCGGTGAGAGCGACGCCGAGCTCGAGCCCGTCTGAGCCCCACCTGTCCTGCAAGGATCGAACTCCCCACCACTGAAGGAGAGCCATGCCCACCAAGTCCGTCGTCGTCGGTTCCGCCGTCGGCCTGCACGCCCGCCCCGCCGCGATCATCTCCGAGGCGGCAGCCGACCTCGACCACGAGGTGCTCATCGGGATCCCCGGCGACGAGCCGGTGGACGCCAGCTCGGCGCTGCTGATCATGACCCTCGGCGCCGGCAAGGGCGCCACGGTCGAGATCTCGGGAGACGACCAGGCAGCGGTCGACGCGATCGCGGCCCTCGTCGAGAAGGACCTCGACGCCTGACTCGTTGAGCTGGGCCTCATTCACACATGAGATGGGCCTCGTTCCGGCCGGAACGAGGCCCATCTCAACGCCGAACGAGGCCCAGCTCAACTGACGGGGGTGGCGCGGTTGCGCAGCTCGAGGTAGACGGCGCGAACACCCACGGCCCGCTCCATCTCCTCCATCACTCCCCCGAAGAACTGCTCGCGGTAGGTCTCGTCGGTGACCGTCGACACGGTCAGGTAGAGCCCGGAGAACGCCGAGAGGAAGATCGAGACCTGCAGCAGCGCCACGGAGACGCTCTTCGCCCCGGGGATGCTGTGCGTGGGCGAGGTCAGCCAGGCGTCCATGACGGGCCCGGTCATGATCATCGACCCGAAGACCACCAGGAACACGAACACCGACAGCGTGACCAGCAGGACCTGCACGAGCTGGACGACCGCCAGCACGATCACGAGGTTCCAGCGCTCGTAGCCGCCCACCTCGGCGTGCGCGGCCGGGTCGGCCTCCGGGTCCTCGACCAGCTCCCGGCTGGCGGCCTCCAGGGGGGTGCCGCGGCAGGCGTCGAGCAGCATCCGGTCGGTGACGTCGTCGTCGACCCGGTCGACCTCCTCGGGCAGCCGCACCAGCAGGAAGCCGACGGCGAGCACGACGAAGAGCAGCACGGCCATGACCAGCGCACCGGCCGTGAGGTTCGAGGCGACCTGCCACACCTCGGTGTTGATGAACAGGAACGTGATGAAGAGCAGCAGCAGCGGCAGCGCCCGGGTGGTCATGGGCAGCAGCGTGCGCAGGCTGCCGAAGGTCCGGGTCAGCGCCCACCGCACGATCGGTGCCGCGTGCAGGGCCGTCAGGGCGTACCACGTGGCGCCGGCCAGCAGGAGGAACGCGAGGGTGGCCGGGCCGAGCGTCAGCTGGTCGGCGAACCAGGCCAGCAGTCCGCCGGCCCCGGTCGCGACCAGGACGACCAGCAGCACCAGCGGCACGATCCGCCGCAGCTGCAGGGCCTGGCGCACGTGCGCCCGCTGCTCCGGGACGAAGTAGGTCAGTCCGTGGTGCAGGAACCAGTCCTCGGCGGCCTGCACCCGGTCGGTGGGAGCGGTCCTCACGAGGCCTCGCCCAACAGCTCTCGCGCCCGGCTGACGTCGTCGTCCATCTGGACCACGAGCTTCTCGACCGACTCGAACGCGACCATCCCGCGCAGCCGCTCCACGAACGACACCTCGACCTCGACGCCGTACAGCTCGAGGTCGTCGCGGTCGAGCACGTAGCTCTCCACGCGCCGCTCCCGCTGCCCGTCGAAGGTGGGGTTGGTGCCGACGCTGATCGCCGCCGGGAAGCGCTCCCCGGAGTCGAGGCGGCGCAGCCACCCGGCGTACACGCCGTCGGCGGGCGCGGCGGTGAGGGTGCTGGTGGGCACGTTCGCGGTCGGGTACCCGAGCTCGCGGCCCCGCTGGTCACCGCGGACGACGGTGCCGCGGACGACGTACGGACGGCCCAGCGCCTCGGCGGCGCCGGCGACGTCACCGGTGGCCAGGCAGGTGCGGACGTAGGTCGAGGACCAGACCTGGGGGCCACCGTCGAGGGGGATCCCCTCCGCCTCGAACCCGTGCACCGCGCCGGCCTCCACCAGGCTCGCCACGTCGCCGGCCGCGCGGTGGCCGAACCGGAAGTTGGCACCCACGACCACCGCGGCGGCCCGCAGGCTCGACACCAGCACCCGCTGGATGAACTCCTCGGGCGTCCACGCGGCCATGTCGCGGTCGAAGGGCAGCACCAGCACGGCGTCCGCCCCGCTGTCGGCCAGCAGCCCCGCCCGCGTCTCGACCGAGGTCAGCGAGGAGGGCGCGTGCTCGGGCCGCAGCACCGCCATCGGGTGCGGGTCGAACGTGACCGCCACCAGGGTGAGGCCGCGCTCGTCGGCCACCTCGCGGGCGCGAGCGAGCACGTGCCGGTGCCCGAGGTGCACGCCGTCGAAGTTGCCGATGACCACGGCAGTCGGGCCCAGGTCGGCAGGGACCTCGTCGAGGGATCGCCAGATGCGCACGGCCAGAAGACTACTTGCGCGGCTCAGACGAACACCGCGACGGCCCGGGCAACGCCCGCGCGCGGCTCGTAGAGGGCCAGGAACTCGCCGTCCGGGTCGAACACCGCGGTGAGGCCGTCGAGGTCGAGGTCGAGAGCCCGCCCCACGCGTACGTCATCGGCGTGGGCCCGGTCCAGGTCACGGCCCGGGAAGGCCCGGCGGGCCGCCTCGGCGATCGGCATCGCGGCGAAGTCCTCCGCGAGCTGGTCCAGGGTCCGCGCGGCCGCGAGGTCGTAGGGTCCGACGGCGGTACGCCGCAGCGCCGTCAGGTGGCCGCCGACGCCGAGCCGTGCCCCGAGGTCACGCGCGATCGCCCGGACGTAGGTGCCGCTGGAGCAGCGCAGCGAGAGGTCGACGTCGAGGTGGTCGTCGACCGCCCGCACGTCGTGCACGACGAGCTCGTGCACGGTGACCGGGCGCGCCTGGAGCTGGACGTCCTCCCCCTCGCGAACGCGCTGGTAGGCGCGCTTGCCGTCCACCTTGATCGCGGAGACCGCGGTCGGCACCTGCTCGATGTCGCCCACGAAGTCCGCGAGGGCGGCCCGCACGGCCACCTCGTCGATCCCGCGGGTGGAGGCGGTGGCGGTGACCTCCCCCTCGGCGTCGTCGGTCGTGGTGGCGACGCCGAGGCGCACGGTGGCGTCGTACGCCTTCTCGGTCAGCATCAGGTGGCCCAGCAGGCGGGTGGCCCGGTTGACGCCGAGCACGAGCACCCCGGTCGCCATCGGGTCCAGCGTCCCCGCGTGCCCCACCTTGCGGGTGCCGGCCAGCCGGCGGACCCGCGAGACCACGTCGTGCGAGGTGATGCCGGCCGGCTTGTCGACGACGACGAGGCCCGACGCGGGGGCCGGAGCCGGGACCCGGACCGAGGTGTCCGGGCCGGTCACAGCTCCCCGTCGTCGTCCGTGTCGTCGTCGGCCTCGCGCGGCTTCTTGTACGGGTCACTCTCACCGGCGTACGTCGACCCGCGCCGCGCCGCCGCCTCCTCGTCGAGCGCCTTGGCCCGGGCCAGCACCTCGTCGAGGTGCCGCGCGTTCTCGGGCAGGGCGTCGGCGACGAAGGTGAGCGACGGGACGTGGCGCATGCCGAGCTGCTTGCCGACCTCCGAGCGGAGCAGGCCCTTGGCCGACTCCAGCGCCGCGGCCGTGCCCGCGAGGGCCTCCTCCTCGGCGCCCTCCTGCCCGAGCACCGTGTAGAAGATCGTCGCCTGCTGGGTGTCACCGGTGACCCGGACGTCGGTCACGGTCACGAACCCGAGCCGAGGGTCCTTGACGCGACGTTCCAGCATCTCCGCGACGATCACCTGGATCCGGTCCGCGATCTTGCGCACCCGTGGGTTGCTCATGTTCCTACTCTCTCAAATGCCCGAGTCGGCGCCAGTTCCGGGGAACTGGCGCCGACTCGGTGATGGATCAGCTGCGCGGGATCTCGCGCATCTCGAACGCCTCCACGACATCGCCTTCCTTGATGTCCTGGAAGTTCCGCAGCACCAGACCGCACTCGAAGCCCTCGCGGACCTCCGAGGCGTCGTCCTTCTCCCGCTTGAGCGAGGCCAGGTCGAGGTTGTCCGCGACCACGGCACCGTCGCGGATGACGCGCACCTTGGCGTTGCGGCGGATGACACCGGAGGTGACCATGCAGCCGGCGATGTTGCCGATCTTGGACGAGCGGAAGATCGCGCGGATCTCCGCCTGACCCAGGGTCGACTCCTCGAACTCCGGCTTGAGCATGCCCTTGAGGGCCGCCTCGATCTCCTCGATCGCCTGGTAGATGACCGAGTAGTACCGGATCTCGACGCCTTCCTTGTCGGCCATCTCCGTCGCCTTGCCCTGGGGCCGGACGTTGAAGCCGATGATGATGGCGTCGGAGGCCGCGGCCAGGTCGACGTTGGTCTCGGTGATGGCACCGACACCGCGGTCGATGACCCGGATGCCGACCTCGTCGCCGACGTCGATCTTCGCGAGGGCGTCCTCGAGGGCCTCGACCGAACCGGACACGTCGCCCTTGAGGATCAGGTTGAGCTCCTGGCTCTCGCCCTTCTCCATGGAGGCCATGAAGTCCTCGAGCGTACGACGCACCCGACGCTTGGCCTGCATGGCCGCACGCTCTCGCGCCTCGCGCTTCTCGGCGATCTGACGGGCCATCCGGTCGTCGTCGACCACGATGAAGTTCTGACCCGCACCGGGCACCGCGCTCAGACCGAGGACCATCGCCGGACGCGACGGGTCGGCCTGGGCCAGCTCGTTGCCGTGCTCGTCGAGCATGGCGCGGACGCGGCCGTGGGCCGGACCGGCCACGATCGAGTCACCGACCCGCAGCGTGCCGCGCTGGACCAGCACGGTCGCCACCGGACCACGACCACGGTCGAGGTGCGCCTCGACCACGAGACCCTGGGCGTCCTGGCCCGGGTTGGCCCGCAGGTCCAGGGACGCGTCGGCGGTCAGCACGACGGCCTCGAGCAGCTTGTCGAGGTTGAGCTCGGACTTGGCCGAGACGTCGACGAACATGGCGTCGCCGCCGTACTCCTCGGGCACCAGGCCGTACTCGGTCAGCTGGCCACGGACCTTGGTCGGGTCCGCCTCCGGCTTGTCGATCTTGTTGACCGCGACCACGATCGGCACGCCGGCGGCCTTGGCGTGGTTGAGCGCCTCGACCGTCTGCGGCATCACGCCGTCGTCCGCCGCGACCACCAGGATGGCGATGTCGGTGGCCTGGGCACCACGGGCACGCATGGCGGTGAACGCCTCGTGACCCGGGGTGTCGATGAAGGTGATCCGGCGCTCCTCGCCGTCCACGTCGGTCATGACCTGGTAGGCACCGATGTGCTGGGTGATGCCACCGGCCTCCTTGTCGACGACGTTGGCGTTGCGCAGCGCGTCGAGGAGCTTGGTCTTTCCGTGGTCGACGTGACCCATGACCGTGACGACCGGCGGCCGCACGACCAGGTCGGACTCGTCGCCCTCGTCCTCACCGAACTCGAGGTCGAAGGACTCCAGCAGCTCGCGGTCCTCGTCCTCGGGCGAGACGACCTGCACGACGTAGTTGAGCTCCTCGCCGAGCAGCTCGAACGTCTCGTCGTTGACCGACTCGGTCGCGGTCACCATCTCGCCGAGGCTGAACAGCATCTGCACGAGCGCCGCCGCGTCGACGCCGATCTTCTCGGCGAAGTCGGTCAGGGACGCGCCACGCGGCAGACGGACGATCTCGCCGTCGCCCTTGCGGACGCGCACGCCACCGATCGTCGGGGCCTGCATGGCCTCGAACTCCTGACGACGGGCCCGCTTCGACTTGCGACCACGGCGCGAGGGGCCACCCGGGCGACCGAAGGCACCCTGGGTCTGACCACGCTGGCCGGGACGCCCGCCACCGGGACGACCGCCACCTGCGGGGCCGAAGCCACCGGGACGACCGCCGGCACCGGGAGCACCCGCGCCACCGCGACCGGGGGCACCGCCACGACCGGGAGCACCGCCGCGGCCGGGAGCGCCCGGACGACCGGGAGCACGACCGCCGGGGCCCTGGCCGAACGCGGCCGGGGACTTGGGCATCATCGCCGGGTTGGGGCGCGGCATGCCGGGACGACCCGGTGCGCCGCCGCCGTCACGACCGGCCGGCGGACGCGGCGGACGCTGCTGCTGGTCGCCGCCACCGGGGGCGCCGCCACCGGCAGCAGGACCGCGGTCGCCGCCCGGAGCGGGGCGACGGCCCATGCCCTGGCTGGACGAGAACGGGTTGTTGCCGGGGCGCGGCGTGCCGCCGGGCTTGCCGACAGGGCGGGGCGCCGGGGCCTTGGGGGCCGGGGCGGCCGGGCTCGGCGTCGCCGACGCGGCCGGAGCCGCGGGCTCGGCCGGGGGTGCCGGCTTCTCGGCCGGGGCCTGGCGCGGACCCGGCTTGGGAGCTGCCGGGGCCTTGGCGGCGGGCGCGGCCGGGGCTGCCGGCTGCGCGGGCGCCGGGGCGGCCGGCTGGGCCGGGGCCTCGGCGGCGGGTGCCTGGGGGGCCGGAGCCGGCGGCCTGGGAGCAGCCGGCGCCTTGGCGGCGGCGGGCTTCTCGGGCGCCTTCTCGGCGGGAGCCTCGGCAGGGGCGGACGCGCCAGCAGCCTTCAGCTGCTCGCCGAACTCCTTCTTGAATCGCATCTCGACAGGGGGCTCGACGGTCGACGATGCCGACTTGACGAACTCCCCCATCTCCTTGAGCTTCTCGAGAACGAACTTGCTCTCGACGCCGTACTGCTTGGCGAGCTCGTGAACTCGGGTCTTAGCCACGCTTCTCCTTCTGGCCTCAGACCCGGGTCCAGCGACGCTGGGGGGAAACCTGAGACCGTTAGTGGTTGTGCAAACTCATCGCGAAGTACTCATCGAGTGCTCATGAGCTGCTGCTCCAGTTTCTGTCGGTCGATCACGGTTGGACTGCGCGCGAGCCGAGGTGGTCCCCCACCGGTGCGCTGGACAGCCCGACCCCGGCCCGGAGGGCACGGGTGAAGGCTTTGCGACGCACCGCGAGGTCGTAGCACCCGGAGGTGGGGTGCAGGTGCGCTCCCCGACCGGGTGCGGTGCCGTCGGGATCGGGCACGACGGCCGGGTGGCCGCTCGCGTCCGAGCCGGCGGTCACCCGCAACAACTCGCGTTTCGTGGCCCGCTGTCGACAACCGATGCAGGTCCTGACCGGCCCCGACGAGATGTCAGGATCCGGGCAGGGAGCAGAGACGTGTTGGCGGACCACTGGTGACAACTCTACCGTGCGCGGCCACCTGTTATCGAACCGAGGTGGTTCGGCTCACTCACCACGACCCTCGACGGAGCGCCGGGGGCGACGCCTCAGCCCTCGGCGGCCTCGTCGCTCCTGATGTCGATCCGCCACCCGGTCAGGCGGGCGGCCAGGCGGGCGTTCTGCCCCTCCTTGCCGATCGCCAGCGACAGCTGGAAGTCCGGCACCACGACCCGGGCCGACTTCGCGGCCGCGTCGATGATCTCGACCGAGGTGACCCGGGCCGGGGACAGCGCGTGCGCCACCAGCTCGGCCGGGTCCTCGGACCAGTCGACGATGTCGATCTTCTCGCCGTGCAGCTCCGACATCACGTTGCGCACCCGCTGACCCATCGGGCCGATGCAGGCGCCCTTGGCGTTGACGCCGGGCGTGCGCGAGATGACGGCGATCTTGGTGCGGTGGCCGGCCTCGCGTGCGATCGCGGCGATCTCGACGGTGCCGTCGGCGATCTCGGGGACCTCGAGCGCGAAGAGCTTCTTGACCAGGTTCGGGTGGGTCCGGGACAGGGTGATCTGCGGACCACGCATGCCCTTGCGCACCGAGACGACCAGGCACTTGATCCGCGTCCCGTGGGCGTAGTTCTCACCCGGCACCCGCTCACCGACCGGCAGCAGGCCCTCGATCTTGCCCAGGTCGACCATCACGTCGTCGGGGTTGCGCCCCTGCTGGATGACACCGGAGATGATGTCGCCCTCCTTGCCGGAGAACTCACCGAACTTGATGTCGTCCTCGGCGTCACGCAGGCGCTGCAGCATGATCTGCTTCGCGGTCGTCGCGGCGATCCGGCCGAAACCGGCCGGCGTGTCGTCGTACTCCCCGACGACGTTGCCCTCGTCGTCGACCTCCGAGGCGAGCACGCTCACGTGACCGGTCTTGCGGTCCAGCTCGACGCGCGCCTGCTCCTGCGCGCCCGGCGTCTTGTGGTACGCCGTGAGCAGGGCCTGCTCGATGGCCTCCACGAGGACGTCGAAGGAGATCTCCTTCTCCCGCTCCAGCATCCTCAGGATGCTCAGGTCGATGTCCATCAGGCGTCCTCTTCTTCTTCGTCGTCGCCGGCGCCCGGCTTGCGGTTGAACTCGACCTGCACGAGGGCCTTGGTGACGTCGGCGTAGGCCACGTCGCGCGACGTGCCCGCCACGTCGAGCGTGGCCCTCTCGTCGTCGCTGGCCGTGATCCGGCCAGTGACCGCGGAGCCGTCGGCCAGGGTGACCTTCACCAGCCGGTCGGCGTTGCGTCGCCAGTGCCGCGGCAGCGTGAGCGGCCGGTCCACGCCCCGGGAGGTCACCTCGAGGGTGTAGGGCTGCTCACCCATCACGTCGGACTCGTCGAGCACCCGGGAGACCTCGCGCGTCGCGTCGGCGACGTCGTCCAGCGTCACGCCACCGTCCTTGTCGACGGCGACCCGGAGGATCCGTCGCTTGCCGGCCGGCGAGATCTCGACGGCCTCGACATCGAGGCCCAAGGCACTCAAGGGGTCGACGAGCTCTGTCTCGATCCGGTCCCGGGTGGCGTCCTGCCTGGCACTGCTCACGGGTGCGCGACCTCCTTGTGCTGTTGTCGAACATCCACGATACCGGCTGGAGCCCGCACACTTCACCCGGCCGCGAGGCGCCCCCGGGTCGCGGCGATAGGGTCGTCGCCGTGCCCGCCGCTCCCCTCCCGTCCCCGCGCCCCGTGGCGACCCGGCGCGCGGCCCTGGGCGCCACCGTGGGAGGCGCCCTCGTCGGCCTCGGCGCGCTGGCCGGGTGTGACGCGGATCGCGACCCGGCGACAGCCCGGCCGGGCGTGTCGACCGGGGCCGCCGCCACCGCGGACCCGGACGCCGCTCTCGTCTCCGACCTCGTGGAGGAACTGGGCTCGCTGACCTCGCTCACCGGACACGTCGAGGCGACCTATCCCCGACTGGCCCCGACCGTGCGACCGTTCCGCGAGCTGCACGCCGCCCACCTGCGGGCCCTGGGCGAGGAGCCTCCGGACTCGTTCGCCCACGGCGGCCGGTTCTCCGGTCCCGAGGCCGCGTTGCGCGAGGTGCGAGCCCGCGAGGAGCGCGCCCAGCGCCGGCTCGTCGATGCCGCGGCGGCCGCCCGCAGCGGCGCGCTCGCCAGGCTGGTGGCCTGCATGTCCGCCGGCGCCGCCCAGCACCTCGCGGTGCTGCCCGGCGCCTCGATCCCGGCGGTCACGTCGGCGACGGCCGGGGAGGTCGCGGGATGACCACGGTGGGTGCGCTCCAGACCACGATCGCGGCCGAGCACGCGGCGGTCTACGTGTACGGCGTGCTGGGCGCCCAGACCTCCCGGTCGCGCACCCCGGAGCTCTACGCCGCGATCTCGGCGGCGTACACCGAGCACCGGGCCCGGCGTGACGTGCTGGCCCGCGCGATCACCGATGCCGGCGAGGACCCGGCCGCCGCGGCGCCGGCGTACGAACTGCCTGCCCGTCTGGACCGGTCGGCGGTGGTCACCCGGACCGCCCGCGAGGTCGAGGAGCGGTGCGCCGCGACGTACGCCGCGCTGGTGGCGAGCACCGAAGGAGACCGCCGACGCTGGGCGATCGGGGCCCTGAACGACGCAGCGGTCCGTGTGCTCGCCTTCCGGGGAACTCCCGAGATGCTCCCCGGAGCTGACGAGTACACGGACCGCTGAGGGCCTGGGAATCGAGGCCGTTGGAGGAGCCCGCCCGATGTGGGGGGGACCGACGGGCTCCTCTGCTGTGCAAAATCATGCAACACCGCCGAGCGGTATGCGATGGGGATCGATCCTCACAATCCTGCAATGCAGGAACCTGCATCCGCAGCCCCCCGTCAGGACCAGCCGGCCACGATCCCGTGGATGTCGGAGAGCCGGTGCGCGACGGCGTCCGGCTCCCCCTCGGTGTGGCCGACCTGGCCGGCCGGGATGGTGCTGTGGGGGACGTGGATCGCCCGCATCCCGGCGTTGTGGGCGCCCCACACGTCGTCGAAGAGCCGGTCCCCGACGTACACGCAGCGGGCCGGGTCGTCGGCGCCGACGGCCGCCATCGCGGCACCGAACGCCTTCGGTGACGGCTTCGTCCACGGGATCTCACTGGTGTAGACGTCTCCGTCGATGAGGTGGAGCACCCCGTCGCGCTCGAAGAAGCCGCGGTGCCAGGCCCGCGGCCAGATCGTGTTGGACAGGACGCCGACCTTGATCCCGTCCGCGCGGAGCGCCTCGAGGAGCGGGCCCACCTCGGGGTCGGTCGGGGTGTGCGGCTCCCAGAACTCGTAGTAGGCGTGCAGCAGCTCGGGGTCGTGGTCGAGACCGGCCTCCGCGAACAGGTCCGCGATGGTCGAGCTCTGCTGGTGGTCACGGCTGCGACCCCAGATGGCGTCACCGGCGGCGTGCAACCGCTGGGCGTGCACATGGGGGTCGTGGTGGGAGTTCACCACCGCCTGCGCGAGCGCCAGCGACTCGGCGTGGAAGTCCACGTCGTGCCAGCGGGTGAGCGTGCCGCCCCAGTCGAAGATGACGGCCTCGACGCCGCCGCCGCGCGACTCAGGCACGGACCAGGCGGACGACGTGGTCGACGACGTGGTCGGCCGGAACGTCGGTGCGCTCGCCGGTCGCCCGGTCCTTGACCTCGATGGTGCCGGCGGCCAGGCCCTTGCCGACCACGACGATCGTCGGCACGCCGATCAGCTCGGCGTCCTTGAACTTCACGCCGGGGCTGACCTTGGGCCGGTCGTCGTAGAGCACCTCGATGCCCTGCGCGGACAGCTCGTGGGCGATCCGCTCCGCCGCGGCGAAGACGTGCTCGTCCTTGCCGGTGGCCACCAGGTGGACGTCGGCCGGCGCGACCTCGCGCGGCCAGGACAGGCCGAGCTCGTCGTGCGTGCCCTCGGCGATGGCGGCGACGGCACGCGAGGGGCCGATGCCGTAGGAGCCCATGGTGACCGTGACCAGCTTGCCGTTCTCGTCGAGCACCTTCAGGTCGAGCGCGTCGGCGTACTTGCGGCCGAGCTGGAAGATGTGGCCCATCTCGATGCCGCGAGCCGACTCGAGCGTCCCGTCGCGACCGGCGACCGCGCACGCCGGGCACGCGTCGCCGTCGCGGACCTCGGAGACCTCGATGACGCCGTCGGCGGAGAAGTCGCGGCCGGCCACGAGGTCGAGCACGTGGCTGCCGGGGACGTCGGCGCCGGTGACCCAGCGGGTGCCCTCGACGACGCGGGGGTCCAGCAGGTAGCGGACGCCGGCGGCCTTCTTCTCGCCGAGCGCGCCCGGGCCGATGTAGCCCTTGGCCAGCGTCGGCCGTGCTGCGAAGTCGTCCTCACCGAAGGGCTCGAAGACCACGCCCTCACCGAGCTGCGCCTCGAGCCGCTTGGCGTCGACCTCCCGGTCACCGGGCAGGCCGACCGCCAGCGCCTCGGTGGTCCCGTCGGGGTGCCGCACCGAGAACACGACGTTCTTCAGGGTGTCCGCCGCCGACCAGGGCCGGTCGTCGCGGGGGAACTTCTCGTTGAGGTGGTCGACCAGCGTGTCGATCGTGGGGGTGTCCGGCGTCGTCTCGGCGTGCGCGGCCGGGGCGCCGTCGTACGCGACGGCCGTGGGCGGAACCACCTCGACCGCCTCGACGTTGGCGGCGTAGTCGCAGACCGTGCACCGGACGTAGGTGTCCTCGCCGACGGCGGCCTTGGCCAGGAACTCCTCCGACTTGGAGCCACCCATGGCGCCACTCATCGCCTTGACGATGACGTACTCGAAGCCGAGCCGGTCGAAGATCCGGATGTAGGCGTCCCGGTGGGCCTGGTAGCTGCGCTCCAGCCCCGCGTCGTCGACGTCGAAGGAGTAGGAGTCCTTCATCACGAACTCGCGGCCGCGCAGCAGGCCCGCGCGCGGACGCGCCTCGTCGCGGTACTTGGTCTGGATCTGGTAGATCGACAGCGGCAGGTCCTTGTACGACGAGTACAGGTCCTTCACCACGAGGGTGAACATCTCCTCGTGCGTGGGCCCGAGCAGGTAGTCGTTGCCCTTGCGGTCCTTGAGCCGGAAGATGCCGTCGCCGTACTCCGTCCATCGGCCGGTGGCCTCGTAGGGCTCCCTGGGCAGGAGGGCCGGGAAGGAGAGCTCCTGGGCGCCGATCCCGTCCATCTCCTCGCGGATGATGTTCTCGATCTTGCGCAGCACCCGCAGGCCGAGCGGCAGCCAGGTGTAGATGCCCGGGGCGGCCCGGCGGATGTAGCCCGCGCGGACGAGCAGCCGGTGGCTGGGAACCTCCGCGTCCGCGGGGTCCTCTCGCAGGGTCCGCACGAACAGGCTCGACATCCGGGAGATCATGGGAGGAAGGCTACTTGTGGGCCCGGGCGGGCTGCGAACCAGTTACCGCCCACGGGTGGGTGCGGCTAGCGCGTGGCGGAGTCACCGGTGCACCGGTGACTCCTGACGTTCTCAGCCGTTGCAACGCCTGAGAACGTCAGGAACTGGCTGAGAACCCGGGGTGGAGAGGCTGCGGTGACCGCGGCGGCCGTCAGAACATGACCGTCGCGAAGCGGGCCGTCTCGCCGAAGCCGACCTTCTCGTAGGCGCGCCGGGCGGAGGTGTTCCACTCGTTGACGTAGAGCGACACCACCGGCGCGATCTCACGGCGGACCAGCTCGACGACCGCAGCCATCCCGGCCGCGGCCAGCCCCTCCCCGCGCCGGTCGCGCGGCACCCAGACCCCCTGGACCTGGGCGGCGTACGGCGACGCGCAGGCGACCTCGGCCTTGAACACCAGCCGGTCGCCGTCGAACCGGGCGAAGGACCATCCCCGGTTGACCAGCTGGGCGACCCTCGCCCGGTAGAGCTCGGCTCCCCCGCCGTACTCGGGCGAGATGCCGACCTCCTCGGTGTACATCGCCACGCACGCCGGGTAGAGCTCGTCCATGTCCGCACGGGTGGTGCGCCGCACGAACGGGTCGGGGGCGATGGCCGGCGCCTCCGCGATCTGCAGGTGCGGCTGGTTCCACCGGATCTCCCGGGGCGTGCCCCACCCGCGGGCCACGCCGTCCCACAGCACCCTGACCGCCTCCTGCGGGCCGACGATCGTCGAGACCGTCCGTCCCCGGGTGAGGGCGCGCTCGGCGAACGCACGGGCGTCGTCGGTGCTGGCCTGCACCGGCACCAGGTTGGCGCCGACGTGGCAGGCCGACACCAGCTCGCCGTCGTCGAACCGGCCCCACATCTCGCCGCCCAGCCAGCGCGGCTCCAGCGTGGTGGTCCGGGCCCGGTAGTCGACGAAGACGTTCACGACCGGGTCGCGCTCGGCCAGCGCCAGGAAGGCGTCGAGGTCGGGCGGCCCCAGGGGGCGCACCCCGTGACGGGTCGTGAGCACGACGTGAGCCTACTGCGGGAGGCGCCACCCCAGCCGCAACGCGAGGCGCCGGAGGGCCGACCACTCGGCGCCCTCCTCCCCGGGCGCCTGCCGCGCGGGCCCGCAGCCCGTCGGGACGAACGGCGGCACGCCGTAGGTCGGTGAGGAGAGGTCGGGAGGACTGCGGAAGTCGAGGACCTCCGCGAGGTTGCGCGCGTGCCGGTCGCGCGGGGCCAGTGGCCGGAGTCGCCAGCGCCACTCGATCATGCGCAGGACCGAGGCGTGGTCGTAGGTGTGGTGGGCGACGTGCCCGCGTCGGGCCAGCGGCGAGATCAGCACGGCAGGCACCCGGAAGCCGCGCAGCGAGGTCCTGCGGGAGAGGTCGGCCGCGCGTCCGGGCGGCACGTGGTCGAAGAAGCCGCCCCACTCGTCGTAGGTGATGACCAGCACGGTCCTCCTCCAGCCGGGGCCGTTGCGGACGGCGTCGTAGACCCGGTCGAGGAACGCCTCCCCCGCCCTGATGTCGGCATGAGGGTGGTCGTCGTCGGACCTGCCCGAGAGCTCGTCGGCGAACCGGGGGTCGACGAACGACACCGCAGGCAGGGTTCCCGCCGCCGCGTCGGCGACGAACTCGGCGAAGTGGTGGGAGATGTCGAGGTGACGGCGGTGCCAGAGGGCTGTGAACGGCACGTCGCCGTAGTAGTACGCCCCGCTGACGCCCTGGGACCTCAACCGGTCCCAGATCGTCGGCAGGGTGCACCGTGCGGTCCCGTTGTGCAGCCGGTCGGTCCGACCGGCGTGCAGGTACAGCCGGTTCGGGTAGGTCGGGGCCATCACCGAGGAGAAGTACCGGTCGAAGGTCGTCCAGTCCTGCGCCGCGCGTCCGAGGAAACCCAGGTCGTCCCGGCCGTAGTAACCGATGGCAAGCAGGTCGCTGCCCCCGGAGCGCAGCCAGCCGTCGCAACGGCCGTGGTCGAGCTGGATCCGGCCACCGTCGAAGCTGTGGTCGGGGTCGTGGAAGCCGCAACCTGCGAAGTCGCGGAGGTGGTGGGTCGGGTGCGCGACGCCGGACCGGTCCCGGAAGGAGAGCCCCGCCTGCCTGCCGTCCGCACCCGGCAGCCAGCCGAGGAAGTGGTCGAAGGACCGGTTCTCCATCATCACGACCACGATGTGCCTGATGCCCGAACGCCCCGGGTGCGGCAGGTCGGGGGCGGCCGCCGACTCCTCCGGCCACCAGCGGGAGGCGCCCGAGGAGGCGAGCATCCCGGACGCGCCGGCGGCACCGAGCAGCTGGCGCCGGGTGAAGCCCACCCCCGCATGGTGCCCGGGAGCGCACCGCCGCGACAGGGCCGAAGGCCCACCCGGGATCACCTGTCGTGAGCAGGTGACGGGAGCTGCTCGCCCGGTACCCTCGACGCGTGAAGGACGCCCGGGACGGTGACGACGACGCGGTCACGCGGTTGCGCGGCCTGCTCCGCGCCCAGGCCGACATCATCGGGGTGCTCGACCTGCAGAGCGTCCTGCGGCGCATCGTCGAGGCCGCGTGCGAGCTCGTGCACGCGCCGTACGGCGCCCTCGGCGTCATCTCCCCGGACGGCACCGGGCTCGACCAGTTCATCCACGTCGGCATGGACCCCGCGGTCGTCGAGCACATCGGGTCGCTGCCCCAGGGCAAGGGCCTGCTCGGCGCGCTGATCGAGGACCCGCGACCGATCCGCCTCGCGGACCTCGGCCTCGACCCGCGCTCCGCGGGGTTCCCCGACGGGCACCCGCCGATGCGCGGCTTCCTCGGGGTGCCCGTCCGGGTCCGGGACGAGGTGTTCGGCAACCTGTACCTCGCCACGCTCGAGGTGGGCGGCTTCAGCCCCGCCGACGAGGAGGTCGTGACCTCCCTGGCGGCGATGGCCGGCGCGGCGATCGAGAACGCCCGGCTCGTGGGCATCCTCAAGCGCCGCCAGACCTGGCTGCAGGCATCGACCGACACGACGTTCCAGATGCTGACCGGCTCCCCCGACGAGGTCTTCCAGATGATCGGCGAGAGCGTCAAGGAGATGGCCGGCGCCGACATCGTGACCGTCGTGCAGCCCACTCCCGACGGCGAGAGCCTGGTCGTCGAGGTCGCCATCGGGGAGGGCGCCGAGAAGGTCAAGGCCTCGAACTACCCGATCGAGCACACGCTCAGCAAGCACGTGCTGGACACCGGCCGCGCCGTGGTGGTCGACGCCAGCCGCGACACCTTGCCGATGCCGGGAAGCGTCTACCTGACCCAGGTGGTGCCCGTCGGCCCGGTCATGGTCCTGCCCCTGATCGGTGCCACCTCCACGCGCGGGGCGCTGGTGATCGGCCGGATGCGCGGCGGTCTGCGCTTCACCGAGGACGAGGTGCACCTCGCGTCGGCCTTCGCCAACCACGCCTCCATCGCCCTCGAGCTGGTCGAGGCACGCCGGGACCAGCAGCGGATGCTGCTGCTCGAGGACCGGGCCCGGATCGCGCGCGACCTGCACGACCACGTGATCCAGCAGCTGTTCGCGGCGGGGATGGGCATCCAGGGGGTCGCGGCCGGCCTCGACGAGCGCCGCGCGGCGCAGCTCGAGGAGGTCGTGACCCGCGTCGACGAGGCGATCCGGCAGATCCGGTCGTCGATCTTCCAGCTGACGCCGCACCGCTTCGGCGGCCACCTGCGCAACGCCGTCATGGACGTCGCCACCGAGGTGACCCCGGTCCTGGGGTTCTCACCCGAGGTGAGCTTCAACGGCCCGGTCGACATCCTCAGCGACCCCGAGCTCACCGGCGACGTGTCGGCCGTCGTCCGTGAGGCGCTGACCAACGTGGCCAGGCACGCGAGGGCGAGCAGGGTCCAGGTCTCGGTGGTCGGCACGACCGACGAGATGACCGTCACGGTGACCGACGACGGCGTCGGGCTCAGCGACACCGAACGCCGCAGCGGTCTGGCGAACCTCCGGCGCCGGGCCGAGCGACGGTCCGGGTCGCTCACGATCGAGGACCGCGCCCCCGGAACCCGGCTCGTCTGGACCGCGTCAGTCTCCTGAGGTCGGCTCCCCCGGCACCACCGCGACGCTGCAGGCGGCGTGCTCGGTCACGGCGCGGCGTACCCCTCCGAGGCCGAAGGCCCCCACGCCGTGGCGTGGGTGGCTGCCGAGCACCACCATGCTGGCGCCCTCGGACACCCGGGTGAGGTGGCCGGACGCCGACCCCCGCCGCAGCTCGCACTCGACCCGCACGTCGGGGTGGCGTGCGGAGGCCTTGGCCACGGACTCCTCGAGCGCACGGCGCTCGGGCAGGTCCTCCTCGACCAGCCCCTCGTGGGGCCGGTGCAGACCACCCACCTCCAGGGACAGGCACCGCACCACCGTGAGCCGGGCACCGTGCAGCTCCGCCTGCGTGAACCCGAACTCGATCGCCGCGTCGCTGTCGGAGGTGCCTTCCGAGCCCACCACGACCCAGCGCCGGTCCTCGGCCTCGGCCTCGCCGCGGACCACCACCACCGGGCAGGGGGCATGGTGGGAGATCCAGCTGCCGGTCGAGCCGAGGAGCAGGTGCTTCATCGCCCCACGGCCCCGCGAGGCGACGACCAGCAGCGAGGCCGACTTCGAGGCCTCAGCGAGGGCCTCACGTGGATCGAGGGTGCTCCACACCAGGGTGACCGGCACGTCCGGGGACTGCTCGCTGGCCAGGTGCTTGGCACGGTGCAGCACCTGCTCGGCCTCCTTGTCGAGGGCGTCGGGCAGGTCCACGCCGGGAAACGTGGCTCCCACGGCGGAGTAGACCACCGGCCGCGGGTCGTAGGAGTGCAGCACGCACAGCGGGCGGTCCTCGAGCTCGGCTTGACGGACCGCCCAGTGCAGCGCGTGGAGGCTCTCGTCGGAGTCATCGATGCCGACCGTGATCGCGTCGGAGGGGACCTCATCTGTCATGGGTCCAGCGTCGGGGGCACCGCGCGCCGCGGGCAGCGGCGTACGACACCTCGCGACCGGGACCAATGGCCCTGCCGGGCGTGGGCAGGTGCTAGGAGACGGTGACCTGGGCGCCGGCGCCGTCGACCGACTCCATGCCCTCGGCGATGCGCATGGCCTCCTCGATCAGCGTCTCCACGATCTTGGACTCCGGCACCGTCTTGATGACCTCGCCCTTGACGAAGATCTGGCCCTTGCCGTTGCCGGAGGCGACGCCGAGGTCGGCCTCGCGGGCCTCGCCCGGGCCGTTGACGACGCAGCCCATGACCGCGACGCGGAGCGGCACCTCGAGGCCGTCGAGACCGGCGGTCACCTCGTCGGCGAGCTTGTAGACGTCGACCTGGGCGCGGCCGCAGGACGGGCACGACACGATCTCGAGTCGGCGCGGCCGCAGGTTGAGCGACTCCAGGATCTGGAGGCCCACCTTGACCTCCTCGACCGGGGGCGCCGACAGCGAGACGCGGATGGTGTCGCCGATGCCCTTGCTGAGCAGCGCGCCGAAGGCGGTCGCGGACTTGATGGTGCCCTGGAACGCCGGCCCGGCCTCGGTGACGCCGAGGTGCAGCGGCCAGTCGCCCCGCTCGGCGAGCATCTCGTAGGCGCGCACCATGACGACGGGGTCGTTGTGCTTGACCGAGATCTTGAAGTCGTGGAAGTCGTGCTCCTCGAAGAGGCTCGCCTCCCAGACGGCCGACTCGACGAGGGCCTCGGGGGTGGCCTTGCCGTACTTCTCCAGCAGCCGCTTGTCGAGCGAGCCGGCGTTGACGCCGATCCGGATCGAGGTGCCCCGGTCCTTCGCCGCCGCCGCGATCTCCTTGACCTGGTCGTCGAACTGGCGGATGTTGCCCGGATTCACCCGGACCGCCGCGCACCCGGCGTCGATCGCGGCGAAGACGTACTTCGGCTGGAAGTGGATGTCGGCGATCACCGGGATCTGCGAGTGCTGGGCGATCTCGGGCAGCGCCTCGGCGTCGTCCTGGCTCGGGCAGGCCACACGCACGATGTCGCAGCCCGATGCGGTCAGCTCCGCGATCTGCTGGAGCGTGGAGTTCACGTCCGAGGTCAGCGTCGTCGTCATCGACTGGACCGAGATGGGCGACTCGCTGCCGACACCGACCTTGCCGACCTTGATCTGGCGGGTCTTGCGGCGGGGGGCGAGCACCGGCGGCGGAGCGGCGGGCATGCCCAGGCTGATCTCGGTCATGAGATCAGGTTACTGGCCCACCCGCACCCGTCAGGAGTCGAGGTGCAGCGGGACCACGAGGTCGCCGACGATCAGCACCACGCCCATCACGAGCAGGCACGCAGCCACGCCATACGCGATCGGAAGCAGCTTCGCCACGTCGACGTAGCCGGGGTCCGGGCGCCCCCGGAGCCGGGCGAAGGCGCGCCGGACGGCCTCCCACAACGCTCCCGCGATGTGGCCGCCGTCGAGCGGGAGCAGCGGCAGGAAGTTGAACATGCCGATGAAGAAGTTGAAGCCGGCGATGAGCATCAGCAGGAACACCGCCTTGTCCACGAGCGGGAACCCCTGCTCGGAGACGGTCTCCCCCGCCAGCCGGCCGCCGCCGACGATGCTGACCGGACTGTCGATCGACCGCTCCTTCACGCCCGCGATCGCCTCGGCGACGCCCCAGACCTTGACCGGGAGCGTGCCCAGCGCCTTGACCGTGTCGACGGTCATGGTGCCCATCTGGTCGAGGGTGTAGACGGCACCGCCGGAGCCGAGCGAGGACTGCGGGACGAAGCCGAGGAAGCCGACCGGCTTGAGGGTCGTGTCCGTCGCGGAGGTGGGCCGCGGGGTGACCATGGTGTTGGTGGTGAGCACGATCGTGCGGCCGGCCCGCTCGACGGTGATCTTCGCGGCGCCGTCGTTGTTGGCCCGGATGGCCGCCTGCAGCTGGGTCCACTCGGTGATCTCGGTCCCGTTGAAGGCGACGATGCGGTCGCCCTCCTTCAGCCCGGCCTTGACCGCCGGGCTCACCGGGTCGGCCGCCGTGCAGACCCGACCGTCCTCGGAGGCCGGGACCACGCAGGCCTCCACCCGGTCCACGACCGGGGAGATCCGCACGTCGCTGGGGTTGCCGTAGGTGGAGAAGACCGCGAGGAAGATGCCGAACGCGATCAGGATGTTCACCGTCGGCCCACCGGCCATGACGATGACCTTCTTCCACCACGGCATCTTGTAGAAGAGCCGGTCGGAGTCCTCGGGGCGGATGGTCTCCCACTCCGCGGCCCGGGCGTCCGAGATCAGCTGGGTGAACATGCCGGTGTTGGACTTGCGGACCCGGACGACCTGGTTGCCCTGGGCGTCCTCGGTCACCTCGTCGTGCCCCGCGGATCCAGCAGAGTGTTCGGCGCCCGGCGGGAGCATCCCGACGATCTTGACGTAGCCGCCTAGGGGGATCGCCTTGACGCCGTACTCCGTCTCACCGACCTGCTTGCTCCAGACCGTGGGGCCGAAGCCGATGAAGTACTGCGTGACCTTCCCGCCGAACTTCTTCGCCGGGATCATGTGTCCGAGCTCGTGCAGGCCGATGGAGGCCAGGATGGCGACCGCGAAGATCACCACGCCGAGCAGGTAGTACAGGGCGGTCATTCCCCACCTTCACAAGCCGTGCCGTCAATGGTCCGGGTGGCCTCCGCGCGAGCCCACTCGTCGGCGGCGAGCACGTCGTTGACGGCCAGCCGCTGCTTCGAGGGTACGTCGTGCCGGGCCAGGACCGCTGCCACTGTGGGAACGATGTCGTTGAAGGCGAGCCGACCGGCCCGGAACGCCTCCACGCAGACCTCGTTGGCCGCGTTGTAGACCGCGGGCGCGGTCGCACCGGTCTCCCCCGCCCGTCGGGCCAGGGACACGGCCGGGAACGCCGCGTCGTCGAGGGGGAAGAACTCCCACGTCTCGGGCCTGGTCCAGTCCACGGGTGGGGCTGCGTCGGGCACCCGGTGCGGCCAGCTCAGCCCGAGCGCGATCGGGATCATCATCGTCGGCGGGCTGGCCTGCACCAGCGTGGAGCCGTCCACGAACTCGACCATGGAGTGCACCACGCTCGTGGGGTGCACGACGACCTCGATCCGGTCGAAGGGGATGTCGAAGAGCAGGTGCGCCTCGATCACCTCGAGCCCCTTGTTGACCAGGGTGGCGGAGTTGATGGTGATGACCGGCCCCATGTCCCACGTGGGGTGGTTCATCGCCTGCTCGGGGGTGACACCGGCGAGCTCCTCACGGGACCGGCCGCGGAACGGCCCGCCGCTCGCGGTCAGCACCAGCCGGCGTACCTCCTCGGGGCTGCCGGCGCGCAGGCACTGCGCGAGCGCGGAGTGCTCGGAGTCGACCGGCACGATCTGCCCGGGCTTCGCGCGGTCGAGCACCAGCGGACCGCCCATGATGAGCGATTCCTTGTTGGCCAGCGCGAGGGTGTTGCCGGCATCGAGCGCGGCCAGCGTCGGCCGCAGGCCCACGGCGCCGGTGATGCCGTTGAGGACGACGTCGCAGGCGTGTCCGGCCGCCTCGACGCTCGCGTCCTCGCCCAGCCCGTGGAAGGCCGGCGAGAACTCGGCCACCTGCTGCTCGAACAGCTCGGGGTTGCCGCCGCCGGCGGTCAGCGCCACCACGCGGAACCGGTCGGGGTTGGCTCGGACCAGGTCGAGGGCCTGGGTGCCGATCGAGCCGGTGGAGCCGAGGACGACGACATCGCGGGGCGTGCTCACGCGGGCCAGTCTCCCGCATCCGCCACGGTCCCCGTCCGGCCGGGGCGCGACACCGCAGCCGCATGCCGGGAATCGTCGCCGTCCGGCCCCTGCACAACCGGAACCGCAGCACCTAGGCTCTGCACATGACCGAATCCTCCGTCGTCACCAGCACCGGTGGGCCCACCCTCCCCCAGGAGCGTCGCCTCGTCACCGAGATCCCCGGCCCCGCCTCGCGGGAGCGGCTGGACCGCAAGAAGCACCACGTCGCGGACGGGGTCGGCACCACGCTGCCGGTCTTCGTGACCGCGGCGGGAGGCGGCGTCCTCGTCGACGTCGACGGCAACTCGCTGATCGACCTGGGCTCGGGGATCGCGGTCACCAGCGTGGGCAACGCCGCACCCGAGGTCGTCAGCCGGGTGCAGCAGCAGGTGGCGGCCTTCACCCACACCTGCTTCATGGTCACGCCGTACGACGGCTACGTCGACGTCTGCGCGGAGCTGGCCGAGCTCACCCCGGGCGACCACGCCAAGAAGTCCGCGCTGTTCAACTCCGGCGCCGAGGCGGTCGAGAACGCCGTGAAGATCGCGCGCGTGGCCACCGGGCGTGACGCCGTCGCGGTCTTCGAACACGCCTACCACGGCCGCACCAACCTGACGATGGCGATGACGGCGAAGAACATGCCGTACAAGCACGGGTTCGGGCCGTTCGCGGGCGAGGTCTACCGCGCTCCCATGTCGTACCCGTTTCGCGACGGGCTGTCCGGCGAGGAGGCCGCGGCCCGCGCCATCGACGTGATCGAGAAGCAGATCGGGGCCGGCAACCTGGCCTGCATCGTGATCGAGCCGATCCAGGGTGAGGGCGGCTTCGTGGTGCCCGCGGCGGGCTTCCTGCCCGCGCTGTCGGCCTGGTGCACCGCCAACGACGTGGTGTTCATCGCCGACGAGATCCAGTCCGGCTTCTGCCGCACCGGCGACTGGTTCGCCTGCGACGACGAGGGCGTCGTCCCCGACCTGGTCACCACCGCGAAGGGCATCGCCGGCGGCCTGCCGCTGGCCGGCGTGACCGGCCGGGCCGACCTGATGGACTCCGTGCACGTCGGCGGGCTCGGCGGGACGTACGGCGGCAACCCGGTCGCCTGCGCGGCGGCGCTCGGGGCGATCGAGGAGATGCGCAGCCACGACCTCGCGGGTCGGGCCCGGCAGATCGGCTCGATCATGCACGAGCGGCTGACCGCGCTGAAGGAGGCCCACCCGATCATCGGCGACCTGCGCGGCCGCGGCGCGATGATGGCGATCGAGCTGTGCGAGCCCGGCACCCTGCTCCCGGATCCCGTGCGCACGGCCGCGGTGTCGGCGCACTGCCACACCCAGGGCGTCGTCACCCTGACCTGCGGCACCTGGGGCAACGTCTTCCGGTTCCTGCCACCCCTGGCGATCTCCGACGCGCTGCTGCACGAGGCGTTCGACGTGGTCAGCGAGGCCTTCGCCGCCACGGCCTGACCCCAGGACCAGGCCCCGAGAGCACGCCGAGTCGGCGCTCGTTGACGCCCGAAGCGTCAACCTGCGCCGACTCGGCGTCGTGTCGACGAGGCCGCGGTCAGCAGCTCGTCTCGGTCTCGGCCGAGCAGGTGTCGTCACCGGGCCCGCCGTCCGCGACGTCCTTGCCCGCGCCTCCGCGCAGGACGTCGTCGCCCTTCTTGCCCAGCAGGCTGTCGGCGCCGCCCCGACCGAGGATCGTGTCGTCGCCGCCCGCGCCGCGGAAGACCTCGCTGCCGGAGGACCCGCGCAGCCGGTCGTCACCCGGGGAGCCCACGAAGACCTCGAAGGCGTCGAAGCGCAGCCGGTGGGTGAACGCGGACCAGTCGAACGTCGTGGTGCCGGCGCGCGCGTCCAGGTCGGCCGGGTCGTCGAGCCGCAGCGTGTCGGACCCGCGGCCGCCACTGGCAGTGGCGTCGAACGAGAAGCCGAAGTCGACGACGTCGTCACCGGCGTCGCCGAAGGCGTGCGCGGTCTGGCTGACCAGCCTGATCTCGTCGTCCCCCGGACCGGCGTGGACCTCCGCCACGAAGTCCGGGTTGGGGCCTGTGGTCTCGCGCGACTGCGCGGCCTCGAGGGTGTCGTCGCCCGTACCGCCCTCGACGCGGCCGGAGTAGATCGCGACCCGGTCGTCACCGCCGCGGGAGCGGATCGTGTCGCGGCCGTCGCCGTCACCTCCGTCGAGGCAGTCCGCGGCAGGGCCTCCCTGGATCGTGTCGGCGTACGGCGTGCCGGTCCAGCACTCGATCCCGCTCGCACGGGTGCTGCCGCTGTTGCTCACCACCTCGCCGGCGGAGACGTCGATCGCGACGCCCGCGTCCATCTGGGTCACGTCGTGCAGGTTCCAGACGCTGTAGGCCAGCTCGTCGTCCCCCGGCCCTCCCTCGAGCTGGTCGCTGCCCGGGGTGCCGATGACCCGGTCGGCTCCGCCCCCGGCGTCGATCCGGTCATCCCCGTCCCCGCCGTCCAGCCAGTCGTCCTTGCCCAGGCCGGTGAGCTCGTCGTCGCCGGGCCCGCCGAACAGCTCGTCGGCCACCTCGGACGTGCCGATGAGCACGTCGTTCCCGGGGCCTCCGAACAAGCCCGCGACCGCACCTCCGGCGTGGAGGGTGTCGTTGCCGTCCCCGCCGTAGGCGACCTGGGAATGATCGCTGCTCACGCTCCAGTTCGTCGCAAGCCAGATGACGTCGTCGCCCGGGCCGGCCTGGACCGACGCTCCGCCCCTGCCACCCTGGCAGATGAGGTCGTCGCCGCCGTTGTCGACGAAGACGTCGATCGCGCCGGACTCGGTGCCGCCGAGCCAGACCACGTCGGGCCCGGGGGTGCCGTAGAGCCGGTCCGCCTGCGCGGTCCCCACGATGGTGGCCGTGCGGCCCTCGCAGGTGGGTGCCTCGGCGGCGCCCGCACCCGGGGCGAGACCGAGCGTGCCGAGGACCAGCGCCCCGGCTGCCACCGTCCGAGCGCCCGTCGCCACGCTCCTGCTCATGCCGCCGCCTCGCATTCCTCGCGGCGCTCGGCAGAGCACCGGTCGTGTCCCCTGCCACCGTCGGCGAGGTCGGGTCTGCCGCCCTGGCCGCGGATCACGTCGTCGCCCTGCCCGCCCTCGAGGACGTCGCGGCCGGGGCCGCCCTGGAGCAGGTCGCGTCCCCTGCCGCTCCTGGCCCGGTCGTCCCCGTCGCCTCCCTGGAAGTCGTCGGGGCCGTCCGAGCCGCGGAGCACGTCGTCGTAGTCCGAGCCGACGAGACCTTCGAACGAGGTGAGCTCCACCGTGGTCTCGAAGGTGCGGGGTGAGCCGGACACCGAGCCGGCGCCGAGATCGATGAGCCACCCCTCGCGACGACCGTCGTGCCGGGAGAGCTCGGAGAGGTCGAGCAGGTCCGGCCCCGGGCCGCCGTCGGCCGTCATCCGGTAGCCGTTCGCGAAGACGTGGTCCGCGCCCTCGCCGGCGTCGACGGTGATCGAGGTCCGAATCGGGTCCTGTCTCGTGTCGTAGGGCTCGACGTACGGGTACTCCGCCGTCACCACGTCGTCGCCGGGCCCTGCGTCCACGCTGCCCGCGGCGATCGCCACCAGGTCGGCGCCGTCGCCCGCGACGATCGTGTCCTCACCCGCACCGAAGGCGCCGTCGAGGCAGTCGGCCCGGTCGGACCCGGTCATGGTGTCGGCCATGCTGGTGCCGACCCAGCACTCGTTCTCCGTGACCGTGTCCACGTCGGGCCCCGACAGCACCGTCCCGGCCGTGACGTCGACCGTCACCGGGCCGGGCACGAAGTCGTCGAACTCCTCGCTGGCCTGTGCGTTGGAGTTCTCGCTGTAGACCAGCCGGTCGTGCCCGGCACCGGCATCGACGTCGTCGCTGCCGGGTCCCTCGTAGACCCGGTCGTCGCCACCGCCGGCCCGGATCTGGTCGTCGCCCTCACCACCGGTCAGGAAGTCGGAGCCCCCTCCTCCGACCAGCACGTCGTCACCGGCGTCCCCACCCAGGAAGGCGGTGTCCTGCGGCGGTGCGACGAGCCTGTCGGAGCCGGGACCACCGCTGACGTCGAGACCGAGGATCTGATCACCCGGGAGCGCCCCGTCGAGGTGGACCTCGTCGGCGCCGTTCCCGGCGTCGATGGAGACCGGGCCGAGCCCGCCCTGGCACACGAGATCGTCCCCGTCACCGCCGACGAACCGGTCGTAGTGGTCGTAGCCCCGACCCTCGAGGGCCGTGCCGCCCAGCCACACGACGTCGTCGCCGGGCGTGCCGTAGAGCCTGTCGCCGTACGGCGTCCCGACGATGGTGGCGGTCCGGCCCATGCAGGTCGGCGTGTCTGCCGCCTGGACCGGCGCCGGCCCCATGAGCCCGACCGCGGCGACGGCCACGAAGCCGACGAGATGGATGTTCCTCGCGCGCAAGACTTCCCCCTGTGCTCCCCGCCCGCCCGAGTCAGCTGCAGCGCTCGGCCGAGGCTATCTCAGCGGGCGCCGGTCAGCCCCTCCGAATGACTGCCGGAGAGCCGCTGCGCGAGGTAGATCGGGATCGCGGACAGGATCACGAGGACTGCCGCGACCACGTTCACCACCGGCGCCTGGTTGGGGCGGAAGAGATTCTGGAAGATCCAGATCGGCAGCGTCTGGGTGGTGCTGCTCGCGGTGAAGGTCGTCACCACGATCTCGTCGAAGGAGAGCCCGAAGGACAGCAGCGCCCCGGCGAGCAGTGCCGAGCGCAGCATCGGGAAGGTCACCAGACGGAACGTCGTGAACGGGCCCGCCCCCAGGTCCATCGAGGCCTGCTCGAGGTTGCCCCCGAGACGCTGCAGCCGGGCCTGGACGTTGTTGAAGACGGTCACGATGCAGAAGGTCGCGTGGGCGACCACGATCGTGAAGAGGCTCAGGCTCACACCCAGCACGGTCGTGAACATGTTGTTCAGCGCGATGCCGGTGACGATGCCCGGCAGCGCGATCGGCAGGATGATCACCAGCGAGACCACGTTGCGCCCGAAGAAGCGGGTGCGCCGCAGGGCCAGGCCGGCGAGCGTCCCGAGGAGCAACGAGACAGCAGTCGCGGCCAGCGCCACCTCGACGCTGGTCCACAGCGCCGACCGCGCTCCCTGGCTCTGCCACGCGAGGTGCCACCAGTGCAGCGTGAAGTCCTTCGGCGGCCAGGTGAACGTGCGGTCGGCGTTGAAGGAGTTGATCATCACCAGCACCAGCGGCGTGTAGACCACCACGAGCACCAGTCCGGTGAATCCGAGGAGCGTGGCCCGCAGGCCGCGGGACATGGTCATCGAGCTGCTCATCGCGCGGTCCTCACAGGTTCTCCAGCGCGCCGGTGCGGCGTACGACGGCGAGGTAGACCAGCATCACGACGACCGGCACCGTGGCCACGGCGGCCGCGAACGGCAGGTTGTTGGCGGCACCCACGTTGTCGTAGACGACGTTGCCGAGCAGCTGCCCGGTCCCGCCGACGATCCGCACCGCGATGTAGTCGCCCATGGACAGCGAGAAGGTGAAGATCGAGCCCGCCACCACGGCCGGGAACGCCATCGGCAGCACCACCCGCCGCAGCGTCGTCCACGAGTGCGCCCCCAGGTCCGAGGACGCCTCGAGCAGCGAGTCCGGGAGACGCTCCAGCCCGGCGAAGACCGGCAGGATCATGTAGGGCAGCCAGAGGTAGGCCAGCACGATCGTGGTCGCCGGCAGCCCGTAGCCCGGGCTGTCGAGGCCGAACGGCGCGGCCAGCCACGAGATCAGCCCACCCTCCGAGAACATCCCGCGCCACGCGTAGGCCTTGACGAGGTACGACGCCCACAGCGGCATCAGCACCGAGATCACCAGCAGCCGCTGGGCCCGAGGCGAGGCGACCTTGGCCATGTAGAGCGCGATCGGGAAGGCCAGGACCGCATCCACGACGGTCACCAGCGCCGCGATCAGCAGGGTCCGGACCGTGATCGTGCGGTAGACCTCGATCGTGAACAGGTCACGGAAGTTGTCGAGCGTCCAGACCCGCTCGATCTGCCCGGTGAAGTCGTTCTGGGTCCACAGCGAGGTGATGAACAACGCCGCGAGCGCCCCGAGGTAGGCGACTCCGAGCCACAGCATCGGCGGCGTGAGCAGCAGCCCCACCCGGAACCCCGGCCGCCGGCCGAGGCGCGGGATCGCCGAGACCCCGCGCCCCAGCGCGTGCACGAACCTCAACGGATCAGCCCTTGACCTCGGTCCAGGCCTGCGTCCAGTCCCCGTAGTCGGTGCACTTCACGTTCGTGCGGCCGTCGAGGCAGTCGGAGATCGGCGTCGTCCAGTACCAGATCTGGTCGGAGTAGTCGGCGTCCGTGGCGTGGTAGGCGTCGCAGAACTTCTTGTCGCTGGTCAGGTCGCAGGCCTTGGTGTTGGCCGGGGCCTCACCGAAGTACTCCGCCACCTGGGCCTGGGCCGCCGGGCTGGTGATGTAGTCCATCCACGCGTAGGCGCAGTTGGAGTTCTTGGAGTCGGCGCTGATCATCCAGGTGTCCGACCAGCCGGTCGAGCCCTCCTCGGGCAGGACGGCGTCGACCGGGACCTTCTCCCCCTGGGCGACCTGGGCGATGACCTCCCACGTCGTGCCGATCACCGAGTTGCCGGTCGAGAAGGCCTGCACCTCGCGCAGGTAGTCCGACCAGTACTCCGAGACGTTCTCCTTCTGCTTCTTCAGCAGGTCGACCGCGGCCTGGAGCTGGTCCTGGTCGAGGGCGTAGGGGTTCTCGATGCCCAGCTCGGGCTGGTGCTTCATGAGGTAGAGCGCCGCGTCGGCGATGTAGATCGGCGAGTCGTACGCCGTCACCTTGCCGGCGTACTTCGAGGCATCGTCGAAGACCGCGCTCCAGCTCGTGGGCGCCGGCTTCACGTCCTCGGTGTTGTACATCAGCAGGTTCGCGCCCCAGCCGTGCGGGACGCCGTACATCTGGCCGTCGACGGAGTTCCAGTCGCGGTCCTTGAGGAAGGACTCGATGTCGCCGTAGTTCTGCAGCAGGTCGGTGTTGACCGGCGCTGCGTCCCCCGAGGCGATCAGGCGCAGCGAGGCATCGCCCGAGGCCGAGACCACGTCGTACTCCCCCGTCCCCATCAGCTTGACGGCCTCGTCGGAGGTGCCGAAGTACTTCACGTTGGCCTGGCAGCCGGTGTCCTTCTCGAACGGGGAGACCCAGTCCACCTTCGGGTCGTTGCTGCCGTCCTCGGCGTACCCGGGCCAGGCCAGGATGTTGACCTGGCCCTCCATGTCGCCGAGGGACTCCTTCATGGCGACGTCGGGGGGCGTGAAGCCGCCCCCGCTGCTCGAGTCCGAGCTGGTGTCGGAGCTGGTGCCACATCCCGAGACCGCGGCCAGCAGGACGACGCCCGCCAGCGCCGTGAACCGTCTGGAGCTGATCTTCTTCATGCTGTCTCCTCCTCAGGGGACGCCACCGGGTCGGGACGGGACCCGCCCAGGGACACCAGGTTGTCGCGCTGCCAGGTGAGCACGACCGGTCGGTCACGCCGCTCGAGGGCGGCGTCGATGCTGCGGTCGGTGTTCTGGTGCGAGACCGTGAGGGTCACGCCCGCATCCAGGTCGACCACCGAGTGGGTGCTGGCGCCGAGGTAGACGACCTCGCGGACCACGCCGCGCGCCACGCACGTGGACGCGTCGGGTCTCGGGGCGCTCTCGGGGGCCACCATCGCCACCTTCTCGGGGCGCACCACGAAGGTGCCCTCGCTCCCCACCAGCCGCCGGGCCACGTCGCCGGTCAGCAGGTTGGAGGTGCCGACGAAGCCGGCCACGAACGCGCTCGCCGGCTGCTCGTAGAGCTCGACGGGCGTGGCGAGCTGCTCGATGCGCCCCTCGTTGAAGACCGCGATGCGGTCGCTCATCGTGAGCGCCTCCTCCTGGTCGTGGGTCACGAACACGAAGGTGATGCCGACCTCGCGCTGGATGGCCTTGAGCTCGATCTGCATCTCCCGGCGCAGCTTGAGGTCGAGCGCGCCCAGGGGCTCGTCGAGCAGCAGCACCTTGGGCCGGTTGACCAGGGCCCGGGCCAGGGCGACCCGCTGCCGCTGGCCGCCCGAGAGCTGGTGCGGCCGGCGGTCGCCGTACCCCTCGAGCCGGACGGTGGCGAGCGCCTCCTCCGCGCGGGTACGCCGTTCGCCGCGCGGCACCTTCTTCACGCGCAGGCCGTACTCGACGTTCTGCCGCACGCTCATGTGCGGGAAGATCGCGTAGTCCTGGAAGACGGTGTTCACGTCGCGCGCGAAGGGCTGCCGGTCGGTCACGTCGTCGCCCGCGAGCAGGATCCGGCCTCCGGTGGGCTGCTCGAACCCGGCGATCAGCCGCAGCACGGTGGTCTTGCCGGATCCGGACGGGCCGAGCATCGAGAAGAACTCGCCGTCGGCGATCTCGAGGTCCAGGTCGTCCACCGCGCGCACCTCACCGAAGTGCTTGCTGAGCCCGCGGAGGGTGATCGCCGTCGACATGAATGAACGGTAGCGTCCGCAACTTGCGACTTCCATCGTCAAACGGCATGAGCACAACGGTTTTCGCAGTTGTTACCCCGTCGTGACGATGTTTTGCACGGCGCCGCTCAGAGCTCCTGCTGACCCCAGGGGCTGCCGTACTCGGTCAGCAGGTCCAGGAACGGCACGGCGTCGAAGGCCTCCGGCCCCAGGACGCCGGCCCCCTTCCAGATCCCGCGCGCGAGCAGCTCCAGCGCCACCACGGGGTTGATCGCGGTCTGCCAGACCACGCACTGGTGGCCGTACTCCCGCATGGTCCACTCGTTGTCGACCACGTGGTAGAGGTACGTCGACCGGTCGGCGCCGTCCTTGCCCTTCCCGGTCACCCACAGCCCGGCGCAGGTCTTGCCCTTCATCCTGGGCCCGACCGTCGCCGGGTCCGGCAGCACCGCGGCGACCACGTCGCGCGGTGAGACCTCGACGCCTTTGACCCGCACCTTCTCGGTCGCGTCGAGGCCGAGCGTGTGCAGCACCTTGAGGATGTTGATGAACTCGTCGCCGAGGCCGTACTTGAAGGTCGCCCGCCTGCAGTCCACCCAGCGCGGCATGAGGAGCACCTCCTCGTGCTCGACGTTGACGCACTCGACCGGCCCGATGCCCTCGGGGAAGTCGAAGACCTCGGGCTCGGAGAACGGCGGCGTCGTGTGCCACTCGCCGTCCTGCCAGATGACCGGCGGGTTCAGGCACTCCTCGATCGTGGTCCACATCGAGAAGGACGGCGCGAAGATCTCGTTGCCGTCGTCGTCGGTGACCACGAGGTTGGCGCCGTCGCGGGTGCCGAGCTCGTCGATCTCGCTGAACAGGTGGTCCGCGGCGTACCGCGCGAACACGTCGGACAGTCCCGGCTCCACCCCGATGCCGACCAGCGCCAGGCGGCCGGCCGACTCCCAGTCGCCGGCGAGCTCGAACTGTTCGTCGCCCAGCTTCACCCCGGTCTTCTCGTACGGCGACTCCGGGTGCGGCCTCGACAAGGACATCGCCATGTCGAGGTAGTCGGCGCCGGCCGCGAACGCGCCGTTGAAGATCGACATGTTGAAGACCGGGTCGACGGCGTTCATCACGTGGGTGATGCCGTGCTCGCGACACAGGGCGGCGACCGCGTCGGCCGACGAGGCGTCGACCTGCGCGGCGACGTACCGGTCGTCCTGGGCCGCAGCCGTCTCGGCGCGTGCGGGGTCGTAGTCGGCGACCACGATCGCCTCGAAGAAGTCGCGGCGCGCCGCGATCGCGGCGAAGGCGGCGCCGACGCCGCCGGCGCCGACCAGAAGGATCCTCATGGTTCAGGTTGCCTTTCGTCTCATCGGGTTGAGCGTCGCGAGAGTGGTGTGATGCCGAGGCGGAGGCGCGAAGGCGGCCTTGGAGCGGAGCGGGCCGTCGAGCGCCGACACGCAGGCACCGCGCCGCTGTCGCGGCGCTCAGCCGATGTAGGACATGACGTGCTTGATCCGGGTGTAGTCCTCGAAGCCGTAACCGGAGAGGTCCTTGCCGTAGCCGGAGTGCTTGAACCCGCCGTGCGGCATCTCGGAGACGAACGGGATGTGCGTGTTGATCCACACCGCGCCGAAGTCGAGACGGCGCGACATCCGGAGCGCCCGGGCGTGGTCCCGGGTCCAGACGCTGGAGGCCAGGCCGTACTGGACGTCGTTCGCCCAGCTCAGTGCCTGCGCCTCGTCGGTGAACTTCTGGACGGTCATCACCGGCCCGAAGATCTCGGTCTGGATCTGCTCGTCGGTCTGCTGCAGGCCGGAGAGCACCGTGGGCTCGTAGAAGTAGCCCCGCTCGCCCTTGCGCGAGCCGCCGGTCTGGATGGCGGCGTGGTCGGGCAGCCGGTCGACCATGCCGGACACGTGGGCGAGCTGGTTGGCGTTGTTCAGGGGCCCGTAGTAGGTGGACTCGTCGTCGGGCAGGCCGGTCGGCATGCCCCTGGCCGCCTCAGCCAGGGCGGCGACGAACTCGTCGTGGATGCCCTGCTGCACGAGGACCCGGGTGGCCGCGGTGCAGTCCTGGCCGGCATTGAACAGGCCCGCGCCCGCGATCCCCTCCGCGGCGGCGGCGATGTCGGCGTCGTCGAAGACCACGACCGGCGCCTTGCCGCCGAGCTCGAGGTGCACCCGCTTGAGGTCGTGCGACGCCGCCTCGGCGACCTGCATGCCCGCGCGGACCGAGCCGGTGATCGCGACCATCTGCGGGGTCTTGTGGGAGACCAGCGCGCGGCCGGTGTCGCGGTCGCCGCAGACCACGTTGAGGACGCCCGGCGGGAGGAACTCCTGGGCGATCTCCGCCAGCAGCGTCGAGCTCGCGGGGGTGGTGTCGCTCGGCTTGAGGACCACGGTGTTGCCGGCAGCGAGGGCGGGCGTGATCTTCCAGATCATCATCAGGAGCGGGTAGTTCCACGGCGTCACCTGGCCGACCACGCCGATCGGCTCCCGGCGCACCCAGGAGGTGTGGTCGGCCATGTACTCCCCGGCCGCCTTGCCCTCGAGCAGGCGGGCCGCGCCCGCGAAGAACTTGAAGTGGTCCGAGGCGTAGGGCATCTCCTCGTCCATCGTGAGCTGGACCGGCTTGCCGGTGTCCTTGCACTCGACGGCGTTGATCTCCTCGACGCGCTCCTCGATGGCGGTCGCGATCTTGAGCAGCGCGTTCGAGCGCTCCTGGGGGGTCGCGTAGCCCCAGCCCTCGAAGGCGGCGTCGGCTGCGGCGTACGCCCGGTCGATGTCCTCGTCGCCCGACTTCGGGGCCTGGGCGTACACCTCGCCCGTGGTCGGGTCGATGACGTCGTAGGTCTCCCCCGACGCACTGTCGACGAGCTCTCCGTTGATGACGTTGCGGAACGTCTTGTCAGCCATGTCTCCGGCCCTCCGGGTCTTGTCAGCGGTGGCAGTGAGCCTAACCACCCGACAACGGAATCTGTAGGGGCAGCCGCACTCTCAGGACGGATTTCGTCTTCGTGGACTGGTCAGGCTTCGAAGACCGGCACTCCATCGACCCAGGTCGAGAGGACCCGGGTCGCTCCGACCTCGTCCGCCGGACCGGCGAACGGGTCCCGGTCGAGGACCACGAGGTCGGCGACCGCCCCGGGCGCCAGGACGCCTGCGTCGTCGCGGTGGTCCACCCACGCGGACCCCGAGGTGTACGCCGCGAACGCGGTCTCGAGGTCGAGCGCCTGCTCGGGCAGGAAGGGCTCGCGGCCGGCCGGCCCCTCCTCGCCGTGGGCGGTGCGGTTGACCGCGACGTGGATCGCGGCGAGCGGGTCGGGGGTGCTGACCGGCCAGTCGCTGCCGGCGACCAGCCGGGCGCCCGCGCGGTGCAGGTCGCCGAAGGGGTACTGCCACCGGGCCCGCTCCGGGCCGAGGAACGGCAGGGTGAGGTCGACCATCTGCTCGTCGAGGCAGGCCCACAGCGCCTGCATGTTCGCGGCCACGCCGAGCTCGGCGAAGCGGCGTGCGTCGGCGGGGTGCACGACCTGCAGGTGGGCGACGTGGTGGCGCAGGTCGCCGGCGTTCCCGGCCCGCTCGAACGCGTCCAGCGCCTCACGCACGCCCCGGTCGCCGATGGCGTGCACGTGCACCTGGAACCCCTCGGCGGCCAGTGCAACGACGTACGTCCCCAGCGCCTCGGGGTCCACGAACGAGTGGCCCGCGTTGGCGGTGGCGTGGCCGCACCGGTCGAGGTACGGCGTGGTCATCGCCGCCGTGCCGTTCTCCGCGACACCGTCCTGCATGATCTTGACGCTGGTGGCACGGAAGCGGCCGTGGGTGTAGTCCGCGCGGCGGGCGACGAGGTCCTGCACCTGCTCGAGGCCGCGGTCGCGGTCCCACCACAGCGCGCCCACGACGTGCGCCGTCAGGTCGCCGGCCCGGGCCGCGCGCAGGTACGTCGGGCCGGGGTCGTCCATGCCGGCGTACGCGCCGACGATCGCGTCCTGCCATCCCGTGACGCCGAGGCCGTGCAGGTGCGCCTGACCGGCGAGCAGGGCGGCGTAGTACTCCTCCTCGCTGGTGCCCGGCAGGTGACGGGCCACCGCGAGCATGGCCCCCTCGTGCAGGGTGCCCGTGGGGCGTCCGGCGGCATCCCGCTCGAAGCGTCCGTCCGGCGGGTCGGGGGTGGTCGCGTCGACCCCGGCGACCTCGAGGGCGCGACTGTTGACCCACGCCCCGTGGTGGTCGCGGTTGGGCAGGAAGACCGGTCGGTCGGGCACCACCGCGTCGAGGTCGGCCGCGGTCGGGGTGCCGCCCGGGAACGCCGACATCGCCCAGCCGCCCCCGAGGATCCAGGGCAGCTGGGGGTGGGCGGCGGCGTACTCCCCGACCAGGGCGAGGTAGTCGGCCCGGGTCGTCGCCCCCGAGAGGTCGCAGCGGGTCCGCTCCAGCCCGCCCTGGACCGCGTGGACGTGGGCGTCGACGAACCCCGGGGCGACCAGGCCACCGGTCACGTCGACCTGCCGCGCAGGACCGTCCGGGTCGTCGACGAGCGCGAGCCGCCGGTCCAGGATGTCGAGGTCCGGCCCCCGGACCACGTCGACGATCCGGTCGTTGCGCACGACCACCGCGCCCGGCCCGGCGTACCGGTGCCCGTCGAAGAGCGCGCCACCGCGCAGCACCACCGTCGCCATGGCCGCATTCAAACAGCCAAAGGTCGTCAGGTCACCCGAAATCTGGGGGATGATCGACGGATTCCGCGCTTCTGGTCGCCGTTCGCCACGGATTCACTTGCTCAAAGCACGATCACCGGCGACGATGGACGGCATGCACCCGGACTACGACCATCTGCAGCAGGCTGCCAAGGACCACCTGTGGATGCACTTCACGCGGCACTCCACCTATGAGAGCTCGGACGTCCCCGTCATCGTCCGGGGCGAGGGCGCCTACATCTGGGACGCCCAGGGCAAGCGCTACCTCGACGGGCTCGCCGGCCTGTTCGTCTCCCAGCTCGGCCACGGCCGGACCGAGCTCGCCGACGCCGCCTCGAAGCAGGCGCGCGAGCTGGCGTTCATGCCGCTGTGGTCCTACGCGCACCCGACCGCGATCGAGCTCGCCGAGCGGGTCGCCGGCTACGCGCCCGGCGACCTCAACCGCGTCTTCTTCACCACCGGTGGAGGCGAGGCGGTCGAGAGCGCCTGGAAGCTGGCCAAGCAGTTCTTCAAGATGACCGGCAAGCCCACCAAGCACAAGGTGATCAGCCGCGCGATCGCCTACCACGGCACCCCGCAGGGCGCGCTCTCGATCACCGGCCTGCCGGGGATGAAGGCACCGTTCGAGCCCCTCGTGCCGTCGACCTTCCGGGTGCCGAACACCAACTTCTACCGGGCCGCCGAGACCTCCTACCTCGGGCCCCACGACGAGCACGCGTTCGGCCAGTGGGCGGCGAACCGGATCGCCGAGGCGATCGAGTTCGAGGGCCCCGACACGGTGGCCGCGGTGTTCCTCGAGCCGGTGCAGAACTCCGGCGGCTGCTTCCCGCCGCCGCCCGGCTACTTCGAGCGGGTCCGCGAGATCTGCGACGAGTACGACGTGCTGCTGGTCTCCGACGAGGTGATCTGCGCGTTCGGCCGGCTCGGCCACATGTTCGGCGCGGAGCGCTACGGCTACCAGCCCGACATCATCACCTGCGCCAAGGGCCTGACCTCGGGCTACTCGCCGCTCGGCGCGATGATCGCCAGCGACCGCCTGATGGAGCCGTTCCTGCGCGGGCACGAGTCGTTCGCCCACGGCTACACCTTCGGCGGACACCCGGTCTCCACCGCGGTGGCCATGGCCAACCTCGACATCTTCGAGAACGAGAAGGTCAACGAGCACGTGCGCGACACCGAGGGGGCCTTCCGGGCCACGCTCGAGAAGCTCAAGGACCTGCCGATCGTCGGTGACGTCCGCGGCGACGGGTACTTCTACGGCATCGAGCTGGTCAAGGACAAGGCCACCAAGGAGACCTTCAACGAGGAGGAGTCGGAGAAGCTGCTGCGCGGCTTCCTCTCCAAGGCGCTCTTCGACGAGGGCCTGTACTGCCGGGCCGACGACCGCGGCGACCCGGTCGTCCAGCTGGCTCCCCCGCTGATCTGCGACCAGCAGCACTTCGACGAGATGGAGCATATCCTGCGCGTGGTCCTGGACAAGGCCTACTCGCTCCTCTGACCTCCTCCGCACGCCGACTCGGCGCTCCTTGACGCATCAAGGACGCCGAGTCGGCGCTGCTTGACCCGCCGAGTCGGCGCTGATTGACCCGCCGAGTCGGCGTTGCTTGACCCGCCGAGTCGGCGTTGCTTGACCCGCCGAGTCGGCGTTGTCCACAGATCTGATTTCGCCCGAGATCGGGCGGCCCTGACGGGAAGACGTCTGGGCATGGATCATGACAACGCCCCGCCCCTCGACGACGACTTCCCGCTCCCCGTCGACCACCCCTTCACCCGTCAGCAGGCGCTGGCGGTCGGCCTGACCGACCGACGCCTGCGCAAGCTCGTGGACGAGCGCAGACTGAGACGCGAGGTCGTCGGCGTCTACGTGCCGGCTCAGCTTCCCGACATCCAGGACGTGCGTGCGCAGGTCATCTCGCTGGTGGCCCCGCCGGGCACCTTCGCGTGCGACGAGACCGCGGCCTGGCTGCATGGTGCGACGATGGCCCTCGCTCCGAACTCACACCTGGTCGTCCCCAAGGTCATAGCTTCTTCCGCCCCGCCGACGAGGGTCGGCTTCGCAACCGGTTGACGGCCAGCGGCGAGCGCACCGTCATCGAGGACGACCTGATGGTGGTCGGCGGGGTCGTCACCACCACGCCGCTGCGCACCGCCCTGGACCTCGGCCGGCTCCGCCGCCGCGATCAGGCCCTCGCCGCGTTGGACGCACTGCTCCGTCTCGGCGTCTTCACCCACGAGGAGCTGCTGGCCGCCATCGAGCGGTTCGCCAAGCAGCGCGGCGTCCGGCAGCTGCGATGGCTGGCACCGCTCGCCGACGGGCGCTCCGAGTCGTACGGCGAGTCCGTCCTCCGGCTCCGTTGGTACGACGCCGGGTTGCCCACGCCGCAGCTCCAGATCTCGGTGGTCGTCGACGGACGCGAGGTCTTCCGTCTCGACATGGGCCTCGAGGAGCTGCTCTTCGCCGCCGAGTACGACGGCCAGCGGTGGCACTCCTCCGACGAGGACGTCGCCGCTGACACCGGCCGGCGCCACTGGCTGACCGAGCAGCGGCACTGGCTGATCGAGGTCTTCCGGAACGACAACGTCCACGGCCACGACCAGGATGCCGACGTGCGGCTGCGCCGGGCGTACGAGGAGGCGAAGCGGACGCTGGGGTCCCGCACGATCATCGTGTGAGTCAACCAGCGCCGACTCGGCGTACGCGGCTGCGTCAAGCAGCGCCGACTCGGCGTGCCCCGCTGCGTCAAGCAGCGCCGACTCGGCGTACGCGCCTGCGTCAGGACTTGCGCGCGGCGCTCGCCAGCTCTGCCCCGACGGGGCCGGCGGTGAGGCTGCGTTGGCGTTGCCGGTTGCGGGCCTCCCCCGCGAGCACGATCGCGATCGAGATCAGGAACATCACGGTGCCCACGACGTTGACCTGCATCGGCACCCCGCGCTGCGCCACACCCCAGACGTACATCGGGAAGGTGGTGGTGTTGCCGGCGTTGAGGTTCGTGATGATGAAGTCGTCGAACGAGAGCGAGAAGCTCAGCAGCGCTGCGCCGAGGATGCCAGGGAACACCAGCGGGAAGGTCACCCGCCAGAACGTCTGGGACGGGGTGGCGTACAGGTCCATGGCCGCCTGTTCGAGATTGTCGTCGAGGCCCGCGAGCCGGGCTCGCACGGTGACCACCACGAACGACAGGCAGAACATGATGTGGGCGATCAGGATCGTCCAGAACCCGAGCTGGCCGGCGAAGCCCGACGCGACGAACAGCGCCAGGAGCGAGGAGCCCATGACGATCTCGGGCGAGGCCATCGGCAGGAAGATGAGCAGGTTCGACGACGACCGGCCGGCGAAGTCGTAGCGGACCAGGGCGAAGGCGGCGAGCGTGCCCAGGATCGTCGCGACGAGGGTGGCGACCAGCCCGATCTCGATGCTGCGACCGACCGCGTGGCACATGCTCGGGTCCTCGCACGGGTTGAGCCAGTTGTGCAGCGTGAACCCGTCGAAACGGTAGATCAGCCGGCTCTGGGGGTCGTTGAAGCTCATCAGGATCACGACCGCGATCGGGATGAACGTGTAGGCGAGGACCAGCAGGCCCAGCATCAGGACCAGGTGGTCGCGGATCCAGCGTCCGGTCACAGCAGCTCCTCCGTTCCCGCCCGGCGGACGTAGACCAGCACCATGCCGACGATCAGCACCATCAGGATCATCGAGAGCGCGGCCGCGGCCGGATAGTCGTTCGCATCGGTGAACAGGCTCTGGATCACGCTGCCGACCATCCGCTGGTTGGGGCTGCCGAGCAGCTGGGCGTTGATGAAGTCACCGACGGCCGGGATGAACGTGAGCAGGGTCCCGGAGACGACGCCCGGCAGCGACAGCGGCCAGGTCACCTTGAAGAAGCCCACCACCGGGTTGGCGTAGAGGTCGCCGGACGCCTCGATCAGCCGGTGGTCGATCTTGTCGATGCTCGCGAAGAGCGGGAGCACCATGAACGGCAGGAAGTTGTAGGTCAGGCCGGCGATGACGGCCACCGGGGTGGCGAGCAGGCGCCCGTCGGGACCGAGCAGGTGCACGGCCTGCAGGGCGTTCACGACGAATCCGTCGTCGGCCAGGATCAGCTTCCACGACAGCGTCCGGACCAGGAAGCTGGTGAAGAACGGTGCGATCACCAGCACCAGCATGAGGTTCTTCCAGCGACCCGCCTTGAACGCGATCGCGTAGGCGAGGACGTAGCCGAGCAGCAGGCACAGCAACGTGGCCACCGCGCCGTAGACCAGCGACCGGACCAACGGCTGCCAGTAGTCCTGCAGCGCGTGCCAGTAGTTGCTCCACTCGTAGGTCATCTCGTAGCCGCGGAAGTCCGACCCGGACGGGTCGTAGAGGCTGGTCGCGAGCAGGGAGTAGAACGGCACGACGAAGAACAGCACCAGCCAGAGCGCGGCCGGGATGAGCAGGAGGTAGCCGACGGCCCCGCGCCGGCGCTGGAAGTCGCTCATCGCTCAGTCCTCGTTGCTCCGCTGGGCACCGGCGGCAGCGTCCTGGCTGTAGTCGAGCAGGAAGGCGTACTCCGGACGCCAGGAGAGCTCCACCTGCTCCCCCGTCCGGAACAGCCGGCGGTGCCCGGTGTTCTGCTGGAACACCTGCAGCTCCTGGCCCCACGGCATCCGGACGAGGTACTGGGTGCTGACGCCGACGAAGCTGACGTCGGTCACCACGCCGCCCGGGACGCTGTTGCCCGGGGCGTCGAGCTCCTCACCGAGCTCGCCGATCAGCACCTTCTCCGGCCTGATCCCGATCCACCCCTTGTCACCGTCGGCGTGGGCGCGCTCCACCGGGATCGACACCCCGATGCCGTGCATGTCGACGGTGACCAGGTCGGCGGTGCGGTGCGTCACCGCACCCTCGATGAGGTTCGACTGGCCGAGGAAGTTGGCCACGAACGTCGAGCGGGGGTTCTCGTAGAGGTCGGACGGCGAGCCCATCTGCTCGATCACCCCGCGGTTCATGACCGCGACCGTGTCGGCCATGGTCATGGCCTCCTCCTGGTCGTGGGTGACGTGGACGAAGGTCTGGCCGACCTCGTTCTGGATCCGCTTGATCTCGATCTGCATCGAGCGGCGCAGCTTGAGGTCGAGGGCGCCGAGCGGCTCGTCGAGGAGGAGCACCTGGGGCTCGTTGATCAGCGCCCTGGCCAGCGCGACGCGCTGCTGCTGGCCGCCGGAGAGCTGGGCCGGCTTCTTGCGCGCCTGGCTGGTCAGCTCCACGAGCTCGAGCATCTGGTTCACCTGCGCCTCGACATCGGACTTCTTGCGCCGCCGCAGCCCGAACGCGACGTTCTCGAAGATGTCGAGGTGCGGGAAGAGCGCATAGCTCTGGAACACGGTGTTGACCGGGCGCCGGTAGGGCTTGGCGAACGTGATGTCGTCACCGCCCAGCGTGATGGTGCCGGACGTCGGGATCTCCAGCCCGGCCACCATCCTCAGGGTCGTGGTCTTGCCGCACCCCGAGGGCCCGAGCAGCGCGAAGAACGAACCGCTCGGGATGTCGAGGTCGAGGTCGTCCACGGCGGTGAAGGCCCCGAACGACTTGGTCACCTGCCGCAACCGGAGCCCGTCGAAGTCCTCACCTCCGGACGCCGCGGTCATGTCCTGCTCAGCCACCTGTGACATCGGACCAGTCCCTTTCGTACTCGACCGTCTGGCGGTCGTCGAGCGGCATGAAGTCGAAGGTCACCGAGAGCGTCTTCGAGTCGGGGAAGATGAGTGGGTTGTCCACCAGGGAGGGGTCGATCTTCTCCATCTCCTGCTGGGCGCCCTCGACAGGGCAGATGTAGTTGACCCACGCCGCGAGCTTCGCCGCGACCTCGGGCTCGTAGTAGTAGTTGATCCACGCCTCGGCGTTCGACTGGTGCTGCGCGAGGTTGGGCACCAGCATGTTGTCGCTCCAGAGCGACAGGCCTTCCTCGGGCGTCACGAACTTGATGTCGGGATTGTCGAACTGGGCCTGGATCACGTCGCCCGACCAGGCCTCGCAGGCGACGATGTTGCCGGCCGCGAGGTCCTGGATGTACTCGTTGCCGGTGAAGGCCCGCACCTGTCCGGCGTCCACCACGCTCTGCAGCTTGTCGATCGCGTTGCCCCACTGGGCGGAGGTGAACTTGCTGGGGTTGGCGCCCACCACCTTGAGCATGAAGCCCATCGTGTCGCGCATCTCGCTGAGGAGCGTGATCCGTCCCTTGAGGTCCGACCGTGTGATCAGCTCCTCGAAGCTGCCGACCTCCTTGGTCTTCGCCGCGTTGTAGGCGATGCCGGTCAGGCCGCTCTGCCACGGGGCGTGGTACTTCAGCTTGGGGTCCCACTGCCGGTTCCGCAGCGGCTCGATGAGGTTTTTGTGCAGGTTCGGCACCTTGGCCGGGTCGAGCGGCTGGATCCAGCCGAGGCCGATCATCCGGGCGGCCATCCAGTCGGTCAGGATGATCATGTCGCGCCCCACCGGCTGGCACGAGGCGAGCTGGTTCTTCACCTTGGCGTAGAACTCGGCGTTGTCGTTGACGTCGTCGGTGTAGTCCACGGTGATGCCGGTGCGGTCCTGGAAGACCTGCAGCGTCGAGGTCGACTTCTTCTTCGGGTCGATGTACGCCGGCCAGTTGGAGATGATCAGCTGCTTCTCCGACGCCGAGACATCGGTGGCGCGGCACTGCGCCGGGTCCTGCTGGGCTCCCTCGGTCGCGAAGAACGGAAGCTTCAGGGCCGCGAGACTGGCGCCCACGAAGGCCACGCCCCCGGCTCCCTGGAGCAGCCCACGTCGGGTGAGCCCCCGATTGTTCGGCATGTCCGGCGTCATCGAACTCCCTTCGAGGCGGTCCCGATGCTCGGATCGTGCCACGCCAGCCCCCCTCCGACAAGCGATCCAGTCGATCTGAAACGTTCACGCAACGAAATCCCTCGTTTTCGGGGACGCCGTTCATCCGCTCGTGATGCCCGCAGGCTCCGATGCTGCCGCGCTCGGCGAGCAGGAGCGCCCCGAGCACGAGCGATCCCGTCGATCGTGGTGTCCCAGACAACGAAATCCCTCGTCGGAAGGCCGGATTTCTTTGACCCGTCGCCCCGCCCCTGCCAGCATTCGGGGCATGAACCGCAAGCCCGAGCGCCCGGCCACCCAGCTCGACGAGGTCTCCAAGGCGATCATCGAGCAGCTCCAGCAGGATGGCCGCCGGTCCTACGCCGCTATCGGGAAGGTCGTCGGGCTGTCCGAGGCCGCGGTGCGGCAGCGGGTGCAGCGGCTCATCGACAGCGGCGTCATGCAGATCGTGGCGGTCACCGACCCGCTCGAGCTCGGCTTCGCCCGCCAGGCCATGGTCGGGGTGCGGGTGACCGGGCCGCTGGAGCCGGTGAGCGACCGGATCGCGGCGCTCGACGAGGTCGACTACGTCGTCGTCACCGCCGGCGCCTACGACCTCCTCGTCGAGGTCGTGTGCGAGAGCGACGAGCACCTGCTCGAGCTCATCTCCGGCAAGATCCGCGCGATCGACGGGGTGGCCGCGACCGAGACCTTCATGTACCTCCGGCTGCGCAAGCAGACCTACTCCTGGGGTGTGCGCTGACCTCCACCACCGACGCCGCGCGGCTCTCGTTCTGGCACGAGACCGCCGACGACGCGTGGACGCCGCGTGCTACCCTGCCGGGCGACCTCGACGTCGACGTGGCCGTGGTCGGCGCCGGCTACACCGGGCTGTGGACCGCCTACTACCTCGCCGAGGCCGATCCCTCGCTGCGGATCGCAGTGCTCGAGTCGGAGGTTGCGGGGTACGGCGCCTCCGGGCGCAACGGCGGCTGGTGCTCGGCGCTGTTCCCGACCTCGCTCCCGGCGCTGGCCGCGATGTCGGACCGGGCCGGCGCCCTGGCCCAGCACCGCGCGATGCGCGACACGGTCGACGAGGTGTCCCGGGTCGCGGACGCCGAGGGTCTCGACGCCCACCTGGCCAAGGGCGGCACGATCGTGCTGGCGCGCAACCGCGCCCAGTGGCAGCGGGCCCGCGCCGAGGTCTCCTCCGCCCGTTCGTGGGGCCGGGGCGAGGACGACCTCCGGCTGCTGGACCGGCGCGAGGCCACCGCCGTGCTCGCCGGCGCGGGGACCCGCGGGGCGACGTACACCCCCGACTGCGCCGCCCTGCACCCCGGCCGCCTGGTGCGCGGGCTGGCCCGCGCGGCGGAGCGTCGCGGCGTCCGGATCTTCGAGGGGACGCGGGTGACCCGGATCGAGCCGGGGCGCGCGCACACCGAGCACGGCGTGGTCCGGGCCGAGACCGTGGTGCGGGCCACCGAGGGCTACACCCCCGCGCTCCCCGGCCAGTCCCGTGCCGTGGTGCCGGTCTACTCGCTCGTCATCGCGACCGAGCCGCTGCCGGCCGACACCTGGCGCCAGATCGGGCTGGCGCGCCGCGAGACCTTCAGCGACCACCGCCACCTGATCGTCTACGGCCAGCGCACCGCCGACGACCGCATCGTCTTCGGCGGCCGCGGCGCGCCGTACCACCTCGGCTCGCGCGTGCGGCCGGAGTACGACCGCGACGAGAAGGTCTTCATCAAGCTCTACGCCGCGCTCCTCGAGCTGCTCCCGGTGCTGGCCGGCACCCGGGTGACGCACGCGTGGGGCGGCGCGCTCGGCATCCCCCGGGACTGGTGCGCCTCGGTCGGGCTGGACCGGAGCACCGGCCTGGCCTGGGCGGGTGGGTACGTCGGCGACGGCGTCAGCACCACCAACCTGGCCGGGCGCACGCTGCGCGACCTCGTCCTGGGTCGTGACACCCAGCTGACGTCGCTGCCGTGGGTGGACCACCGGTCGCGCCCGTGGGAGACCGAGCCGTGGCGGTGGCTCGGCATCAACGCCGGGCTGCACGCGATGACCCTCGCCGATGCCGAGGAGCGGCTGACCCGACGGCCCAGCCTGCTCGCCCGGGCCGTGGCGCCACTGGTCGGCGGGTGACCCGGTGACGCGACGCGCGCTGGTCCGGCGCCCCGGGCCCCGGCTGGCCGAGGGCCTGCTCACCCACATCGAACGCACCCCGGTCGACCTCGAGCTGGCACACCGGCAGTGGGAGGGGTACGTCGCGGCGCTGCACGCCGAGGGCTGGGAGACCATCGAGGTCCCTGCAACCGACGACTGCCCCGACGCGGTGTTCGTCGAGGACACCGTCGTGGTCCACGGCGACCTCGCGGTCATCAGCCGCCCCGGGGCCGACGAGCGCAAGCCGGAGACCGCCGGGACCGAGGAGACACTCACCCGGCTCGGCTACCGGATCGCCCGGATCGAGGCCCCCGCCACGCTCGACGGCGGAGACGTGCTCAAGCACGCGGGCACCGTCTGGGTCGGTCTCGGCGGACGGACGAACGCCGAGGGGCTCGAGCAGCTCGCGTCGCTGCTCGAGCCGCTGGGCGTGACGGTGGTCGGCGTGCCGGTGAGCCGCGTGCTGCACCTGAAGTCTGCGGTCACCGCGCTGCCCGACGGCACCGTCATCGGTCACGAGCCCCTCGTCGACGACCCCGGCGTGTGGAGCGAGTTCCTGCCCGTGCCCGAGGAGGCCGGCAGCCACGTCGTGGTCCTCGACGCCGGCACGGTGCTCATGTCAACCAGTGCGCCGCTCTCACGGACGCTCTTCGAGTCGCGCGGGCTGCGGGTGGTGGCGGTGGACATCAGCGAGTTCGAGAAGCTCGAGGGCTGTGTCACCTGCCTGTCGGTGCGGCTGCGCGGCTGACGGCCTCAGGGCACGTCGAAGCCGTTCGCGGCGGTCCGGGCCGGGCGGCCGGAGTCGCGCAGCCAGGCCTGGAAGAAGCCGTCGAGGTCCTCGCCGCTCACCTGCTCGGCCAGCGCGGTGAACTGCTCGGTGGAGCCGTTGCCGCCGGAGCCGGCGCGCAGCCAGGTCCGCAGCAGGCGCCAGAAGTCGTCGTTTCCGATGCGGTGGCGCAGCGCCTGCAGGGCCATGCCGCCGCGCTGGTAGACCGGCCAGTCGAAGAGGTGGTCAGGCCCCGGGTCGGCCACCTCGAGCGACCAGAAGGACGACTGGCCTCCCAGGGAGTCGTACGAGTCCTCGAGCCACTGCTGGGCTCGCTCCCCTCCGTGGGCCTCGGCGTAGCGGGCCTCCATGAACGTGGCTGCCCCCTCGTTGAGCCAGATGTCGCGCCAGCTCTCGACCGCGACCGAGTCGCCGAACCACTGGTGGGCCAGCTCGTGGACGACGGTGCTGACCGAGCCCGAGGAGAGCACCGGGTAGGTGGGACGGGTCTGGTTCTCCAGCGCGAAGCCGGGGCTCAGGCTGGTCGTGAGCCCGCCGGTGGTCGAGAACGGGTAGCGGCCCAGCTCGCCCCGGAGCCAGTGCACGAGCGCGGGGGTGCGCCGCATCAGCCGCAGCGACCGGGCCCGGGTCGGCTTCGGGACCTCCTTCGACACCGCGACCAGCCAGGGCAGCCCGTGGGAGCGCCCCTTGCGGACCGCGAAGTGACCGGCGGCGAAGAAGGCCAGGTAGGGCGCCATCGGCTCGGCAGCGCGCCAGCGGGTGGTGGCGCGCCGCCCGTGGACCGTGCGCGAGACCCGGCGGCCGTTGGCGATCACGTCCCGGTCCCGCGACACGGTGATCGAGATGTCCATGAGCGCCTTGTCGCGCGGGTGGTCGTTGGCGGGGAACCACCACGCGGCCATGTGCGGCTCGTTCATCGCCACGACCTCGGTGTCGTCGGCGAGCCAGCTGTGCTCGCCCTCCCAGGAGCGCCTGGCTGGCCGCCCGGCGTAGCGGACCACGACGTCGTGCGTCGACCCGTCGGCCAGCGGTGCGTCGATGCGCAGCTCGTGCCGGTCGGGACGGGACCACTCGACCTGTGTGCCGTCGACCCGCACCCCGCGCACCGGGAGCAGGAAGTCGAGCTGGAAGCGGCTCAGGTCACGGGTCGCCTGGAGAGTGACCACCGTGCGACCCGAGAGGCGACCGCTCGCGAAGCGGTAGGAGTCGTGCACCTCGTAGCGCAGGACGTCGATCCCGCCGTTGCCGTCGAGCGGGAAGTAGGGATCACCGATCCCGGGGCTGCCCGGGACCAGTGCCGTCCCGGCTTGCGCCGGCAGCGACCCGAGGACCGGGGCGACGAGCGCGGCCACGAGGCCGAGGACTGCTGTCCGGGCCGCACGGCCCGGGCGTGGTGGCTTCACGACCAGAACCTAGCCGAGTCGCGGCGCTGCGAGGACAGGACACGGCCGAGTGATATATAACTGTAGTAATTCACTCGACTTTGAACCGCAGAAGGAGCGCAGCATGGATCTGGTCACGCTGGAGGTGCCCGAGCTCGGCAACCGCTGCCACCTCGTCCACGACGGATCCTCCGCCCTCGTCGTCGACCCGCCCCGGGACGTCGCCGTCGTCGAGCGTGCCGCCGCGACCGTGGGCGTGGAGATCGCCGCCGTGGCGGACACCCACGTGCACAACGACTACGTCTCGGGAGCCCTGGCGCTGGCCCGCCGGCACGGCGCCGACTACCTGCTCTCGGCCGACGAGCACGTCGAGTTCGAGCGGGTGGGCGTGCGCGGTGGCGACGTCCTGGCCGTGGGCGGCCTGCAGGTCCACGTCATCGACACCCCCGGGCACACCCGGCACCACCAGTCCTTCCTGGCCAGCGGCGCGGCCGGCGAGCCCGGCGTGCTGCTGAGCGGCGGCAGCCTGCTGCTCGGCACCGTCGGACGCACCGACCTGGTCGACCCGCGGCTGACCCACGACCTGGCGCGGGCGCAGTGGGCCAGCGCCCGCACGCTCGCCGCGCTGGACGACGCGACGCTGCTGCGGCCGACCCACGGATTCGGCAGCTTCTGCGCCGGATCCACGCCGTGCCGCACGGGCGGCGACGCGACGCTCGGCGACGAGCGCGGCACGAACCCCGCGCTGGTCCTGGACCGCGAGGAGTTCGTGGACCAGCTGGTCGCCGGCCTCGGTCCGATCCCGTCGTACTACCGGCACATGGCGCCACTGAACCGCGCCGGCGCCGGCCGCGCCCTCCCCCGTGCCGCACGGGCGGTGACGGCCGACGACGTCACCGACGCCATCCTGCGCGGCAGCTGGGTGGTCGACCTGCGCGGACGGGCGGCGTACGCCGACGGGCACGTCTCGGGCACCGTGTCGGTGGAGTACGGCACCCAGTTCGCGACGTACGTCGGCTGGCTGGTGCCGTGGCAGGACGACATCGTCCTGCTGACCGACTCCCCCACCCTGCTCGCTCCGGCCCTGCGGGACCTGGCGGCGATCGGCATCGACGGCGTCGACACGCACGTCCTGGACGGGGCCGACCAGCTCACCGCGTCGTACCGCCGCACCGACTGGGCGGGCTTCCGCGCCGCGCCGGGCCCCCGCGTGGTCGTGGACGTCCGACAGCGCGACGAGTACGAGGCCGGCCACCTCCCGGGCGCCCTGCACCTGCCCGTCCAGGACGTGGAGGAGCGTGGCGCGACGCTGCCGAGCGGCGAGCTCTGGGTGCACTGCCGCTCGGGATACCGGGCGGGGATCGCGGCCAGCCTCCTGCACCGGATGGGTCGCCAGGTGGTGCATGTCGACGACGCATGGGACCGCGTCGCCGAGCTCGCCATCCCGACCACCCCGGGACTGGCGGCGTAGCAGGTCAGGAGGAGGAAAAAAAGACGACGAGAGGGCCGTCACCTTTCTAACTGTAGTTAGTTGATCGTGTTTGTACTGCTTGTTTTCAAGGGCACCCCGGTGCCCCGATCTCGGAGGAAAACATCTTGCACACACCATCTCCACGCCCCCGCTCCGCGCGCGGGAGGCGCCGTCTCCTCGGCACCGCCGCCGTCGTCCTCGGACTGGCGGGGTCGCTCCAGGCGCCGGACGTCGCTGCGGCGCACGAGGGGGGCGCCGACAGCGACGGCCCGGTCACGACCGACACGGGAGCCAGCTCCCTGGTCCAGACACTGCTCAGCGCCGCAACCGGCATCGTCAAGGACAAGTCGGCCATCCAGGGCCGCGACGGCAAGGCCTACTGGTTGGAGAACCACGTCGACACCTCGCTGCTGCCGACCGACGTCCTCCAGGGCCTCGGCCTCGACGACGCCCTCATCGACCTGGGCCTCGGCGGCAGCGACTCCGGCGGGAGCGTCGAGGACGACGGCACCCCCCGCGAGTACCTCGTCGTCTGGGCCGGCGACAACAACGTCCTCGACAAGAGCGGAGCCGAGCTCACCACGCTCCCCAAGTCCGTCGGGACCGACCTGATCGGCCAGAAGGACCTCGTCGGACCCGACTTCCTCGCCGTCGTCGACGCGACGAAGGGGTCGCCGTCCTACGGCAAGGTCGTCAACACCGCCACGGTGGGTCCGCTCGTGGAGAACGAGCCGCACCACATGCAGTACATCTGGCACAAGGGCAACAACATCTTCGCCGGCGGGCTGTTCACCGACGTGACCTACGTCGTGGACACCTCCCAGCTGCCGAAGCTGGAGCTCAAGGCGGTCAACCTGCCGACCGACACGCTGTGCGGATCCGTGCCGGACGCCTACTGGGTGACCAAGGACGGCAACGCCTACGGCACCTACATGGGCGGACCGGACGTGCCCGGCCCCTGCACCTACAGCGACGGCTCGGTCCGGATCGGCAACGGCTTCGCCGGCTCACCGGGCGAGCTGGTCCGGCTCGACAGCGAGGGCCGCACCGTGGCGGAGGCCCCGGCAACCCCGGAGACCGCCGAGACCGAGCAGCGCTGTGACAACATCCCGGCGCTGCCGCAGCCGACCTGCGCCAACCCGCACGGCGTGCAGGCTCGCGAGGACCTCGACACCCTGGTGACCAGCGACTACAACGAGCCGCGCAACATCATCCTCAACCCGGTCCAGGCCCCGTCGTCGTACCTGCGCCGTCCGACGGTGCGCACCTGGGACATCTCCGACCGCGACCACCCGAAGCTGAAGGCGGTGTCCTTCCTGCCGGACGGGCCGCGCGTCGGCAAGGTGCCGCACCAGGAGGAGCCGCGGGCGGCGATGGAGACCACCGTCACCAACCTGCCCGGCCACAAGGGCGCCTTCGCGAGCACGATGCAGGGCGGTGCGATCTACTACACGCCCGACATCACCGCCGAGCAGCCGCAGTGGCGCGAGGTGTTCGACCTGACCACGTCGAACAAGTACACCGATCCCGCCAGCACCTACTACGGCGGCGGCAGCAACGCCGGCTGGACACAGACCAGCCTGGACGACAAGTACCTCTACGTCGCGATCGTGGGCCGGCCGGCCTCCGGTGACGACAAAGGCTCCCCGCCGTACATCCTCAAGCTGGACATCCAGGAGCTGCTCGCCTCGGGCACCAGCCCGCAGTGCGACATCGACTCGCTGGACGAGGTCACCGCCGGTGGCGCGGAGGCCGACTGCCCGGCGATCGTCGACACGCTGCCCGCTCCCGGCGGCCCGCACTGGGGCTCGTTCGACAACCTCGAGCTCGGCGAGGACGGGAAGTACCACGAGACCACGGACGTGAAGCGGCTGGCTTATGCCAACTACTTCGTCGCCCGCACCGGCCTCAACGGCGACCACCGGGTCTGCCTGGCCGACGTGCAGCCGGACCAGACCCTCGCGCTCGACGAGAAGTTCCGCGACGAGCGCACGGGTGAGGCGTGCATCGACTTCGACCGCGCCTCGTGGCCGCACGGCGACTGGGGTCCGGCGAAGCCGCACTCGATGCTCTTCGTCACCGCCGATGACGACATCGAGTAGTGGCAACCGCGGGCGGGACCTCTGGTCCCGCCCGCGGGCGGCCGTGCTGCTGCCGGCGGCGCTCACAGCGGCGCTGGTCGTGGGCGGGGCGGTGCACGCCGGCGTCGGCACCTCCGGCGAGTCCCGCGAGGGCAACGCCCTCGTGCAGGACTGGTCGGCGCGCAGCGGCGGCCAGCAGGTGCTGGGCGGTTCCCGTACGCCGGGCGTCCCCAGCGTCCAGCGGCTGCGCCACGACGACGTCGAGTTCACGGTGACCGTCGCGCCGGCGCGGCCCGGTCGCAACCTGGTCCGCGTCGACAGCACCCACGTCGGGCGCGGCCACGGGCACCAGACCCTGCCGGTCCTGGTCGGGACCTCCGAGGAGGACCTGGTCCGGGCCCGGCCCCGGCCCGGCACCGACGGGCTCTGGGCGGTCGTCGACCTGCCCGCGGGCACCGGCACGGTGCTCGTCACGCACGGGCGCGAGCACCGGGTGCCGTTCGCGGTGGACACCGGGTCCGACACCCCGGACACCGGCGGCTGGACGGGCCCGGACGGGCCCGAGTGCCTCGCGTCGGCCACCGGCGCGATCCTCGCCGGCGGCGACGCACCCGTCGGCTGCCCGGCCGGCTCGCTCTCCCCCGCGGACGAGACCGCGCTGCGGTCCGTCGTCGACACGCTCGCCACGCGCGGGGTGGAGCAGCTGGCCGTGCAGCACGACGGGTCGGCGCGCGGCCGGGCGGCGTACGACGTCGTGCGGCGCGTGGCGACCGGTGCCGGAGTGCGGGTCGTCGACCCCGCCGAGACGCCGGCAACACGGAGCGCGCTGCTCGTCGTGAGCGGCTGGTCGGACGCCTCGCGCAGCCTTCGCCGGGTGACCGCGATGCCGCTGCGCGAGCAGCCCGTCCGGTCCGACGGCACCTGGCTCGCGCCGTGGCTGCTCACGCCCGCCGTGGTCGACTCGACGCCGGGGGCGATCCTCCCGCTCGACTTCGACATCCGCGACGACGCCGCGCAGGAGTACAGCCAGACCCTGGCGAGGTACCTCCCCGACCAGTCCCCCACCGCGTCGGGCTACCTGGCCTGGCGTGCCGAGCGGGGCACCGCCCCCGACTCCCTGCAGCTGTTCGCGGCCTCGCGAGCGGCCTACATGCCGGCCTCCGGGAACCACGACCACCACGAGACGGTCGTGGCGTGGTTCCCGGGCGGCACCGTCACCCCCGTCGGCTCGCTCGCCCCGGCGAGCTAGCGTCCAGAAAGGAACCAGCATGTCCCTCACCGAGAGAACCGGCGCGAGACGACGCCGCGACGGCACCGCCGCCGACAGCCCCGCCCGGGTCCACACACCGGAGCAGGCGCCGCCCGCCCAGGCCGGGGTCGTCGTGACCGGTCTGGTCGCCGCCCTCGTGCTCGGCGGCATCATCCTGAGCCGCTCCGGCCAGGTCCCGGCGGTGCTGTTCGCCATCGGCCTGGCGCTGGGCTTCGTGCTCTTCCACAGCCGCTTCGGCTTCACCTCCGCCTGGCGGCAGCTGGTCGCGGTCCGCCAGGGCAAGGCGTTGCGCGCGCACATGCTCATGCTGGCCGTGGCCTGCACGCTGTTCGCGCCGATCCTTGCCACGCAGACGTCGTGGGGCGACGTGCCGGCCGCCCCGAGCCTGGCTCCCATCGGGTTCGGCCTCTTCGTGGGGTCGTTCCTGTTCGGGGTCGGCATGCAGCTCGGCGGCTCCTGCGCCTCCGGGACGCTGTTCGCGATCGGCAGCGGCCAGACCGCGATCCTGCTCACCCTGACCGGCTTCATCGTCGGCTCGGTCGTGGGGGCGCTGCACTTCCCGTGGTGGACCAACGACCTGCCCAGCCACGCGCCGGTGTCGCTCGCGGACACCGGGGCGGGCTACCTGGGCGCCTGGCTCATCTCGCTCGCCGTGATGGGCGTGGTCGTCGCGCTCACCTACGCGGTCGGCCGGCGCCGCGACGTACCCCCCGTCGAGCCGGCCCCGGTCGCGCAGGGGGCGGCCCGGGTCGTGCGCGGCTCGTGGCCGCTGTGGGTCGGGGCGCTGCTGCTCGCGGGGCTCAACGTGCTGACCCTCCTGGTGTCCGGAGGCGCCTGGGGCGTGACGTTCGCGTTCTCCCTGTGGGGCTCGAAGATCCTCGACGCGATCGGCGTCGACGTCCTGTCCTGGCGGTTCTGGCAGGACCCCGCCAACCTGGCGAAGTACCAGGCCGGGTTCCTGGCCGAGAAGACGTCGGTGATGGACCTCGGCATCATCGTCGGGGCCCTCGTGGCCTCCGCCGCCGCCGGTGCGTTCGTCGTGCACCGCCGGGTCCCGGGCCGGCTCGCGCTGGGCGCGGTGCTCGGCGGGATCCTGATGGGGTACGGCGCCCGGATCGCCTTCGGCTGCAACATCGGCGCCTACTTCGGCGGCATCGCGTCGTTCAGCCTGCACGGCTGGCTGTGGGGCGTGATGGCGATCGTGGGCACGTTCGCGGGGCTGGCGCTGCGGCCGCTGTTCGGGCTCACCAACCCCAGGCCGACCGACTCCGTGTGCTGACCGCCCGGCGTTAATTCGGTTGCAGCGCCCGGGGACCGGCCTCCACCATGGTCGGACCCGGGCGCTGCGACATCCGCAGCCGTGCCCATGACCGAGAGGAGCAGTGACATGACCACGACTGTCACCGGCCTGTCCGCAGACCGTTCTTCCCTCACCTCATGGAGCACCATCAGCGATGTCCCAGGACTTCACGCAGCACCAGCAGTACTTCTCTGACAACCTCGTCCGCCTCCCGCAGCAGGAGCGCGACGAGCACGAGCTCGACGGGATCGACCCGTCCTTCGTCTTCGACTTCACCGCGTACGACGAGATCGACGACTCCTCCCAGCGCTGGTCCACGTGGCTCAGCGTCGAGCCACTCTCCCGCGGCCCGGAGCCCCGCCCCGACTGGGTCGTGACCTCGCAGGGCGCGATCGACACCGAGCTCGGCATCCTCAAGACCGGCAAGGAGGCCGACGTCTTCCTGGTCGAGCGCGCCGACCCGGCCGACCCGGGGGGCGGGGTGGTGATGGCCGCCAAGCGCTACCGCAGCACCGACCACCGCAACTTCCACCGCGCCGCGTCCTACACCGAGGGCCGCAGCACCAAGCGCTCCCGCGACGAGCGCGCCCTCAAGCGCAAGAGCACCTGGGGCAAGGTCGTCGCGGCCGGCGAGTGGGCGGTCTCGGAGTGGGACGCGCTCAAGCGGTTCTGGGAGATCGGGCTCCCGGTCCCCTACCCCGTGCAGATCGACGGCACCGAGATCCTCATGGAGTGGATCACCGTCGACGGGGACAGCGCACCCCGGCTGGCGCAGACCCGGCCGGAGCCCGCGCTGCTCGCGTCGTACTTCGAGCAGCTGCGCGACGCGATGGCCACGATGGTGCAGCACGGGGTCGTCCACGGCGACCTGTCGGCGTACAACATGCTCGCGGCCGGTGAGCGCCTGGTCATCATCGACCTTCCCCAGATCGTCGACCTCGCCGGCAACGCCGCGGGGATGGACTTCCTGCTGCGGGACTGCACCAACGTCTGTGCGTGGTTCCGCTCGAAGGGTCTCGAGGTCGACGAGCACGCGCTGTTCGGGGAGCTGGTGGCGCACGCGTTCTGACGGCCGGACCGCGTAGGTTTCCGGCTGTGAGACACAGCCGGGGCCGCGTCGTCGAGGTCGAGTCGCTGGCGGAGCTCGACCGCCGCCTGGCCCGGGGAGCCACGAGCATGTCCGGCTGGTGGGTGCAAGGCGTCGACCTCTCCGGGCGGAGCGCGGAGCTCGACCGCTGCGACGTCGCCGGGGCGTCGTTCCTCGGCTGCACCTTCGCCGAGGGCGACGCCGAGCGGATCGACGCCCGGGGTGGGACCGTCTTCCCACCCATCCCGGGCGTCCCCGTCGACCCCTACCGCTCGGCGCTGTACACCGCCCCCGAGCTGTACGACGCGCCCGAGTACCCCGCGACCCTCGACGCCCGTGCGTACGCCTGGTCGCGCGGCCCGCAGGACCAGGAGGCGATGCTGGCCCGTGCGCTGCACGACCATGCGATCGACCAGGCGCTCGTCGACTGGGTCCGGCCGCGCACCCTGGTGGGGGTCATGGGCGGTCACGCCCTGCAGCGCGGCGAGCCGGCGTACGCCGACGCCGCCCGCCTCGGCCGGCTGCTGGCCGGGTCCCACACCGTCACCACCGGCGGCGGCCCCGGTGCGATGGAGGCCGCCAACCTCGGGGCCCGGCTCGCGGACCGGTCCGAGGAGGAGCACGACCAGGCGCTGGCCCTCCTCGCCACGGTGCCGGGGTTCCGGCCCTCGGTGGGGGCGTGGGCGGCGGCCGCGTTCGAGGTGCTCGACCGCTGGCCCGGCACCACCGAGTCGCTCGGCATCCCGACGTGGCACTACGGCCACGAGCCGCCCAACACCTTCGCCACCGCGATCGCGAAGTACTTCCGCAACGCCACCCGCGAGGCGATCCTGGTCGAGGTCTGCGACGCCGGGATCGTGTTCCTGCCCGGCGTCGGCGGCACCGTCCAGGAGGTCTTCCAGGACGGCTGCGAGAACTTCTACGCCGACGAGTCCTCCATCGCCCCGATGGTGCTGGTGGGCCGTCGCTACTGGACCGAGGCCGTCCCCGCCTGGCCCCTGCTGGCCGCCCTCGCCCGGGGCCGGGTGATGGAGTCCCACGTGCACCTCGTGGACACGGTCGAGGAGGCGGCGAACCTGATCGAATCGACCACGCGGGACCGCGCCGGAGCCTAGGGTTTCGGCTCGTGAACCTCACTCGCCGCGACCTCTTCCGCTCCGCCGCCGCCCTCGGCGGCGCCACCGCCGTCACCGGGCTCGGTTCCTCGGCCGGCCTGGCCGCCGAGGCGGTCTCCGGGACCGTCACCGCAGCAGGGACCACGCGGCGCACGGTGCTGGCCAAGGGGCCGGCCGACGCGAACGGCTGGCGGCCGGTCGTCAAGGCCCAGGGCGAGCCGTACGTCGTGCGCAGCAACCTCGGCATCGAGCCGGAGAAGGGCCGCCGGAAGCGCCGCAAGCCGCTGCTCGCCTTCGCCCAGCTCAGCGACGTGCACATCTGCGACTCCCAGTCCCCGATGCGCCTCGAGTTCGGCGAGGGGTCGAGCAGCTCGGCCTACCGCCCGCAGGAGATCCTCACCGCACACGTCGCCAACGCGATGGTGCACCGCATCAACCTGATCGCCCGGGGACCGGTCACCGGCAAGCCGCTGGCGCTCGCGATCCAGACCGGCGACAACTCCGACAACAGCCAGTACAACGAGGTGCGCTGGAACATCGACGTCCTCGACGGTGGGGAGATCCGCGCCGACTCCGGTGACCTCACGAGGTACGAGGGCGTGATGGACGGCGTCGCGCAGTTCTACGACCGCGAGTACTGGCACCCCGAGGGGACCCCCGACGGCCTCGAGGACGACCGGCCGCGCGCCGAGTTCGGCTTCCCCACCGTCCCGGGCCTGCTCGACGCGGCGCGGGCGCCGTTCCAGGCCGAGGGCCTGACCATCCCCTGGTACACCACCATGGGCAACCACGACGGGCTGGTGCAGGGCAACTGGCACGCGGACGACAACTACAAGTCGATCGCGACCGGCTCCCGCAAGAAGGTCCGGGTCGGCGGCGACGCCGAGGGCAAGCGCGACGTCACCCCCGACCCCGACCGGCGCCTGCTCTCCCGGGCCGAGTGGGTCGAGGAGCACTTCACCACCACCGGCCTGCCGGTGGGCCACGGCCTGAAGGCGAAGAACCGCACCGACGGCACCGCGTACTACCACTTCGACCGGGGTGTGGTCCGTTTCGTGGTGCTGGACAGCATCAACCAGAACGGCTTCGACACCGGCTCGCTGGACCTCGAGCAGTTCCGCTGGCTGCAGGACGTGCTGGCGCACTCCCGCAAGCGACTCGTGGTGGTCGCGAGCCACCACACGGTGGAGACGATGACCAACAGCGTCGTGACCGACCTCGCCCCCGGCCGCCGCATCCTCGGCGAGCGGATCGTGGCCGAGCTGCTCGAGCACGAGAACGTCGTCGCCTGGGTCAACGGCCACACGCACACCAACCACATCTGGGCGCACAAGCGCCGCGGCGGCGGTGGCTTCTGGGAGATCAACACCGCCTCCCACGTCGACTGGCCCCAGCAGGCCCGGCTCGTCGAGATCGCCGACAACAGGGACGGCACCCTGTCGATCTTCACCACGATGATCGACCAGGGCGCGCCGGTGGCGTTCCAGGGTGACCTCGAGAACCCGCTCCAGCTGGCCGCCCTCGCGCGTGAGCTCGCCGCCAACGACTGGCAGGAGCAAGACAACAACCGGCGCGGGAAGCTCAGCTCCCGCAACACCGAGCTGCTGGTGCGCGCGCCGAAGTTCCTGCGCTGAGGTCCGGCCGGGGGCGGTCGCGAGACCGCTCCCGGTCAGGACTCGGTGGCCGCCAGCTGCCCGCAGGCCCCGTCGATCTCGCGGCCGCGGGTGTCGCGGACCGTCGTCGGGATGCCCTTCGCCTCGAGCCGGCGCACGAACTCGCGCTCGTCGGCCGGGTCGCTCGCCGTCCACTTGGAGCCGGGGGTCGGGTTCAGCGGGATCAGGTTGACGTGCACCCAGCCCCAGTCGCCGTACGAGTTCAGGACGTCGCCGAGAAGGTCCGCGCGCCAGGCCTGGTCGTTGATGCCGCGCATCATGGCGTACTCGATCGAGACGCGGCGCTTGGTCGTGCGCGCGTAGTTCCAGGCGGCCTCGACGGTCTCCGCGACGGAGAACCGGGTGTTGATCGGGACCAGCTCGTTGCGCAGCTCGTCGTCGGGGGCGTGCAGGCTCAGGGCCAGCGTGACGGGGATGCCCTCCTCGGCCAGCTGGTTGATCCGGGGCACCAGCCCGACCGTGGACACGGTCACGCCGCGCGCCGACATGCCGAGCCCGGCCGGGGTGGGGTCGGTGAGGCGGCGTACGGCGCCGATGACCGCCTTGTAGTTGGCCAGCGGCTCCCCCATGCCCATGAAGACCACGTTGGAGACCCGGCCCGGGCCACCCGGGACCTCGCCCCGGGCGAGCGCGCGGGCACCGGCCACGACCTGCTCGACGATCTCGGCGGTCGACATGTTGCGCTGCAGGCCGCCCTGGCCGGTCGCGCAGAAGGGGCAGGCCATGCCGCAGCCGGCCTGGCTGGAGACGCACATGGTGGCGCGGTCGGGGTAGCGCATCAGCACCGACTCGACGAGCGCGCCGTCGAAGAGCTTCCACAACGTCTTGCGCGTGGTGCCCTTGTCGGCCTCCATGGTGCGCAGCGGCGTCATCAGCTCGGGCAGCAGCGCCGCGACCAGGTCGTCGCGCTGGGCGGCGGGCAGGTCGGTCATCTGCGCCGGGTCGTCGACGAGGCGGGCGAAGTAGTGCGTGCTCAGCTGCTTGGCGCGGAAGCCGGGCAGCCCCTGCTCCTCGAGGAGCTGCTTGCGCTCGTCGGCGCTCAGGTCCGCGAGGTGGCGCGGCGGCTTGCGGCGTCCTCGCGGCTCGTCGAACACCAGCGGCAGGCTGCGGGTGGCGTCGGCGGGCTCGGGCGTGGTGGCGGAGTCGGACATCAGACCCCGATCATCGCATCCCGGGGGCTACGGCTGCGAAAGCGCGACCCCGAGATCGTTCTCACGCCCGACCATCACCCACAGCACGAGCAGCGCGACCCCGACGACGACCAGCGCCGTCGCGACCACCCCGATCAGCATGTAGAGGCCGAACCGACGGGTGCGCGGCGCGATGACCAGGCCCAGCGGGACGGCCAGCGAGATCAGCACGAACGGGAACAGGTCCTCGGCGGTCGTGTCGTCGAAGAGCCAGCTCAGCACGGCGGCGTACAGGCCGGGCACGACGATCACGTAGGCGAGCCCGGTGAAGAAGCCGGTGATCGCCGTGAACGTCGGGTGGTCGCGGTGCCACCAGTCCGGCTGTCGCTCCGGACCGGCGTCCTGCTCGGTCTGCTCGCTGGTCATCACACCGATCCTTGCAGACCCGGCGCCCGGAGTCAGCGGGCCTCGCCGTGCGACGGCTCGCGGCGGTTGTGTCTTGTGGCACCCCGCCCGCACCGTCACGCTGTCCTCATGGAGGTGTGGTTCCTCGACGCCGGCGGCGCCCACCCGCGCGACGCGGACGACGTCGTGGAGCTCTTCGCGCACGAGGACGGGTTCTTCTGGATCGACGTGCCGCGGTGGGACGACGACGCCGACTCGCTGCTGCGCGGCCTGGGCTGCCACCCGATGGTCCTCGAGGGGTGCCGCCAGAGGAACTACGTCCCGACGGTGCACGGGTACGACGACCACGTGTTCGTCACCACCCAGTCACCGTTCCTCGGGGCTGCCGGCCACGTGCACCTGCTCGAGCTCGACCAGATCATCGCCCACCACTACCTGGTCACCGTCCACGGCCCGATCAACCCCGAGGTGGACCCGGCCCTGGCGCTGGTCGAGACCGCCGGCGTGCTCGAGCGGGTCCGGGGCGGCCGCTTCCACCCCCGCACCCCCGTCGAGCTGTCGTACGCCGTCACCTCCGCCGTGGCGCGGCGCCAGAGCGGGCTGGTGCGCGAGGTGGCCGCGAAGCTGCCCGGGCTCGAGCAGCAGGTGATGGCCTCGCAGCTGCGCGACCCCGAGGCCCTCCTGGAGACGATGTTCCTGATCCGCCACGAGCTCATCACCACCCGGACCATGGCCGCCCAGTGCCACGACATCTGGGTGCGGCTGGCCGGTATCCACCGGATGGCCGACGACCCGGAGGCCACCCGGATCCTGGACCTGGCCGACCAGTTCGACCGGGTGCGCTCGCTCGCCGACGGCGAGTCCCACTTCCTCTTCGGCGTGATCGAGCTCTACCAGACCAAGGTCCACACCAAGATGACGGTGGCCATGGAGCGCCTCGCCGTCATCGCCGCGGTCACCCTCCCGGTCACCGCCATCGCCTCCGTCTACGGCATGAACGTCATCGTCTCCCAGCAGACCCACTACACCGAGCTGGCCGTCGTCCTCGTCGTCATGCTGGCCGTGAGCCTCGCCCTGCTCCGCTGGGCGCGCCGGCAGGGCTGGTGGTGACGATGGCCGAGGCACGCACCACGCCCGACGAGGTGCACATCAACGACGCTCCCCGGGAGCCCGTCACCGACCCGCGGCTCGGCATCGACGTACCAGCCCCCGGCGGCGGCGCGTCGCGGCACCGGCTGGTGACGGTGGGAGACTCCCTCACCCAGGGGTTCATGAGCGCCGCGGTCCACCGCACCGACCTGTCGTGGCCGGCGATCGCCGCCTACGAGCTCGGCCTGACCGCCGACCAGTTCACCTACCCCACGTACGAGTGGCCCACGGGGCCGGGCGGCCTGCCGCTCGACCTGGAGCGGCTCGCGCGGGCCTTCGAGAAGCGGTACGGCGACCGGCTCGACTTCTGGGAGATCGTGGGCGCCGCGGCATGGCTGCGCTCCTACCTCGACGACGTCGAGGACTACTGGGAGCGAGGTGCCGGATCCGCCGTGCCGCCGAACGGGGCAGCGTTCCACAACATGGCGGTGTACGGCTGGGACCTGCTCGACCCGCAGCTGCAGACGGCGACGACCGTGGCCGCGCGGATCCGGCGCCCGACCGGCGACGACTTCCTCGACCAGCTCGTGGAGCACCATCAGGACCGCGCCGCCTGGCCCGTCCTGCAGCGGGCCCGCAAGGGCAGCCGCGGCCGCTCCGTTCTCGAGGCCGTGACCGACCTCAGCCGGACCGGCGGCGTGGAGACCCTCGTGGTCGTCCTCGGCGCCAACAACGCGCTGGGCTCCGTGGTCAGCCTCGACCCCGCCTGGACGCCGGCCGACTACGCCACCCTGTCCGCCCAGGAGCGGCTCGCGGCGCGCGTCGGGTGCAACGTCTGGCGACCCAGCGCGTTCGCGGCCGACTGGGAGCTGCTGGTCCAGCGACTGCGCGGGGTGGCTGCGAAGCACGTGGTCGTGGCCACCGTGCCCTCGGTGACGATCGCGCCCATCAGCCGCGGCGTCTTCCGGAAGATCAGCCCCGACTCCCGCTACTTCCCCTACTACACCCGCCCCTGGATCACCGACGACGCCTTCGACCCCCGGCACGACCCCCACCTGACCGGCGACGAGGCCCAGGCGATCGACTCGGCCATCGACGCCTACAACGCGACGATCATCGCCTCGGTGGAGGCGGCGCGCTCCGACGGGCTCGACTGGTACCTGTTCGACATGGGCTCGATCCTCGACCGGCTCGCCACCCGCCGCTACATCGAGAGCCCGTGGGCACGCCCGGCCTGGTGGACGCCGTACCCGCTGCCGCCGGCGCTCGCAGCACTGGACCCGGTGCCGTCGACCCGGTTCTTCCGCTCCGGTCCCGAGGGTCGCACCGAGGGCGGCCTCTTCTCCCTCGACGGCGTCCACCCGACCACGATCGGCTACGGCATCCTCGCCCAGGAGGTCATCAAGGTGATGGAGCTGGCCGGCGTCGAGTTCCGGACCCGCGACGGCCGGCCCCGCCCGGGCCCGGTGACCGTGGACTTCGAGCGCCTGCTGCGCGCGGACACCCTGGTCAGCGACCCTCCGGCCTCGATCGGCAGCACGCTGAGCCTGCTCGGCTGGCTCGACGACCGGCTGGACTGGGTGCGGGCGTTCCTGCCCTTCGTGCCCTCACCGCTCTGAGGGTCGGTCGCTCAGGCCTCGAGGACGATGAGGTCCGGCATGGCCAGGCTGCGCCAGCGCTCGAGGTCGGGCTGCCGCCCGGTCAGCTCGGCGACGAGGACCGTCCACGCGGTGCCGTGACCCACCAGGACCACGTCCTCGCCGGCATGGACGTCGAGGATCCCGCGGACCGAGCGGACGACCCGGTCCCGGCAGGCAATGAGCGGCTCCCAGCCGTCGTACGCCGACGTCGCGGGGTCGGCGAAGGCGCGGGCCACGGTGCCGGCGAAGTCCTCCAGCCAGTCGCTGGAGGCCCGCACGTGCTCGCGCAGCCCGTCGACCACCCCGACCTCGGTCTCGGTGAGCAGCTGCGCGGTGGCGGTCGCCTTCGGCTCCGGGGAGCAGAACCACACCGCCTGCTCCGGCAACCGACCGGACTCCCTGAGCGCCCACACGTCGTCGAACCCGGCGGGGTCGAGCTCCCACTCGTGGGCGGGGGTTCCGGGGCGTGGCGCGGAGCGACCGTGGCGGACGAGGAAGAGCGCCACGTCAGAAGACGAGGTAGTGGAGCAGCAGCCAGATCGGGGCGATCGTGGCCAGCAGCGAGTCGAGCCGGTCCATCAGGCCGCCGTGGCCCGGGATCACCTGGCTCATGTCCTTGATGCCGAGGTCGCGCTTCATGACCGATTCGCACAGGTCGCCGAGCGTCGCCATGACGACCGCGATCAGGCCGAGCAGGACGCCGACCCACCAGTCGCCGTCGAGGAGGTAGACGACCAGCGCCCACCCGACGACCACGCAGAAGAGCACCGAGCCGGCGAAGCCCTCCCAGGACTTCTTGGGGGAGATCACCGGCGCCATGGGGTGCTTGCCGAACAGCACGCCGGCGATGTATCCGCCGATGTCGGAGGCGATGGTGACCAGCACGAACGCGATGATCCCCTTGACCCCGTCGTTGTCGAGACCGCCGCCGCCGGTGCCGCCCTCGGAGAGCATCAGTGCGACGAACGAGCCGAGGAACGGCACGTAGACCAGCGTGAAGACCGACGCGGTGGAGTTCTTGACGTAGCCGTCGATGCCCCGGCGCAGCAGCCAGAGCATGATCACCAGCGCGCTGACGGCCGTGGCGGTGACCAGGGCGTCGGCGCCCCAGACGTAGGCCACCACGACCATCACGACCCCGCCCAGCGTCAGCGGCTGCTCGGGGATGTCGACGTCCTTGGCCAGCAGGCCCCGGTGCAGCTCCCACACCGCCACGACCACCGCCGCTGCGACGATGAACATGAACGCCGTCTTCCAGACGAGGAGCGACGCGGCGATGGCGGCCAGCAGCACGACTGCCGAGGCGACGGCCTTGCGGAGGTCGCGGCCGGCGCGGCCGTAGCCGGGCGCCGGCACGGGTGCCGGGCCGGGTGAGGTCTCGGTCATGGGCGGGAGCGTCGAGGTCGTCAGACCTCGAGCAGCTCGGCTTCCTTGCCCTTGAGCATCTCGTCGATCACGTCAGTGTGCTTCTTGGTGATCGAGTCCAGCCGCTTCTCGGCCCCGGTGACGTCGTCCTTGCCGACCTCGCCGTCCTTCTCGAGCTTCTCGAGGTTCTGCTTGGCGGTACGACGCAGGTTGCGCACCGCGACACGGCCGTCCTCGGCCTTGGAGCGGGCGACCTTGATGTACTCCTTGCGGCGCTCCTCGGTGAGCTCGGGGAACACGCAGCGGATGACCTTGCCGTCGTCGGCCGGGTTCACCCCGAGGTCGGAGTCACGGATCGCCTTCTCGATGTTCTTCATCGCACCCTGGTCGTAGGGCGCGATGAGGATGACCCGCGCCTCGGGCGCCGTGAACGACGCCAGCTGCTGGAGCGGGGTCGGCGAGCCGTAGTAGTCGACGACGATCTTGTTGAACATGCTCGGGTGGGCCCGGCCGGCGCGGATCGCCGCGAACTCCTCGCGCGTCGCGTCGACCGACTTGTCCATCTTGCTGTCGGCCTCGTTGAGGATGTCGTTGATCACGGCTGCTCCTGGTCTCGTCACGTGCGTGGTTGTTCGGGTCGGGCTGACGCCCGTTCGGCCGGCGGTCGAGCCCGTCGGGCTCAGCCTGCGCTGACCAGTGTTCCGATCTTCTCACCCTGCACGACACGCAGGATGTTGCCCTCGGGCTCCATGCCGAAGACCACCATCGGGAGCTTGTTCTCGCCGCACAGCGCGAAGGCGGTCTGGTCCATGATCCGCAGGCCCCGGCTGATGGCCTCGTCGTAGGTCAGCTCGTCGAACTTCGTCGCGGTCGGGTCGATCTTGGGGTCGGCGGTGTAGACACCGTCCACCCCGCTCTTGGCGACCAGGACCACGTCGCACTTGCTCTCGAGGGCTCGCTGCACCGCGACGGTGTCGGTGGAGAAGAACGGCATGCCCATGCCGGCGCCGAAGATCACCACGCGCCCCTTCTCCATGTGCCGGATCGCCCGCCGGGGGACGTACGGCTCGGCGACCTGACCCATGGTGATCGCGGTCTGCACGCGGGTCTCGACACCCATCTTCTCCAGGAAGTCCTGGAGCGCCAGGCAGTTCATCACGATGCCCAGCATGCCCATGTAGTCGGCGCGCACCCGGTCCATGCCGCGCTGCTGGAGCTCGGCGCCACGGAAGAAGTTGCCGCCCCCGGTGACCACGGCGATCTGGACGCCGTGCTGGGCCACCGAGGCGATCTCCCGGGCGATCTTCTGGACCACGTCGGGGTCGACGCCGACCTTCCCGCCCCCGAACACCTCGCCGGAGAGCTTGAGCAGGACTCGCTTGTACCCGGTCACGCTGGACCTCCCTGATCGTCGTCGCCAGGCAGAAACCTATCGGATGGGCCGCCCGGCTCCCGATCCGGCGTCGACCACCCGCCGGGAGCCGTGCGACGACCTGGCAACAGCGTGCCGGACATGGCACGAGGGCCGGCCGACGAGCTGTGCTCGTCGTACCGGCCCTCGTGGTGACGCTGGGGTCAGGCGCCGACCTCGAAGCGGGCGAACCGCGTCACCGAGGTGTTCGCGGCGTCCAGCACCTGCTTGACCGACTTCTTGGCCTCGAAGACCGACTCCTGGTCGAGCAGGACGATCTCCTTGAAGAAGGCGTTGATGCGACCCTCGACGATCCTGGCGACGGCAGCCTCGGGCTTGCCCTCCTCCAGCGTCTTCTTGGTCAGCACGTCCTTCTCGGCCTCCACGACGTCGGCCGGCACCTGGTCGCTGGTGAGGTACTGCGCCTTGAGCGCGGCAGCCTGCTGCGCGGCCTGCTTCGCGGCGGCCTCGTCACCCTCGAACTCGACGAGGACGCCGAGGGTCGGGGGCAGGTCGGTCGCCTTCTTGTGCAGGTAGACCGTGGTGGTGCCGTCGAAGTACGCGACCTCGCCGAGCTCGATCTTCTCGCCGATGGTGCGGGCGAGCTCCTCGACGGTCTCGCCGACGGTCTTGTCGCCGAGCGAGACGGCCTTGAGCGCCTCGGCGTCGCCGGCCTTGCTCGCGTCGGCGGCCTCCGCGATCTGCTGAGCGGCGTTGATGAAGGCCTCGTTCTTGGCGACGAAGTCCGTCTCGGCCCTGAGGCTGATCAGGGCGTTGCCGGAGGCGGCGACCAGGCCGGCGGAGGCCTCGCGCTCCGCCGCGCGGGCGGCGGCCTTGGCCGCACCCTTGACGCGGAGCAGTTCGACGGCCTTGTCGAAGTCACCGTCGGTCTCGTCGAGCGCCTTCTTGCAGTCCATCATGCCGGCCTGCGTCAGCTCACGGAGCTTCTTGACGTCAGCTGCGGTGTAAGCCATGTTCGTTCTTCCCTCTGACTCGTGGAGTGGTGGTCACGACGCCGTCGTACGCCGGCCCGCGGGCCGGCGTACGACGAGATGACGTGGGACCGTCAGGCCTTGGACTCGTCGGCGGCCGGGGCGGCAGCCTCGTCGGCGGCCGGGGCGGCGGCCTCGGCGGCCTCGGTCGACTCGGCGGCCTCGGTGGAGGCGCCGGTGGCCTCGGAAGCGGGGGTCTCGTCGGTGGCGGCGTCGCCACCGGTCGCCTCGACGGCGGCCTTCTCGGCGTCCCCACCCAGGAGCTCGCGCTCCCACTCGGCCAGGGGCTCCTCGGCACCGGGCTCGGCGGTCTCGGCGCCGGCCTTGCCACCGGAGCGGGCGATGAGGCCCTCGGCGACGGCGTCGGCGACGACGCGGGTCAGCAGGCCGACGGCGCGGATCGCGTCGTCGTTGCCCGGGATCGGGAAGTCGACCAGGTCGGGGTCGCAGTTGGAGTCCAGGATGCCGATGATCGGGATGCGCAGCTTGCGCGCCTCCTCGACGGCGAGGTGCTCCTTGTTGGTGTCGACGATCCACACCGCGGAGGGGGTGCGGCTCATCTCGCGGATGCCACCCAGCGACTTGTTGAGCTTGTCGCGCTCGCGGCGCATCTGCAGCAGCTCCTTCTTGGTGCGGCTGCTGCCGGCGACGTCGTCGAAGTCGATCTCGTCGAGCTCCTTGAGGCGGTTGATCCGCTGGTGCACGGTCGAGAAGTTGGTGAGCATGCCGCCCAGCCAGCGCTGGTTGACGTAGGGCATGCCGACGCGGGTCGCCTGCTCGGCGATCGCCTCCTGGGCCTGCTTCTTCGTGCCCACGAACATCACGGTGCCGCCCTTGGCGACGGTCTCCTTGATGAAGGCGTACGAGCGGTCGATGTAGGCCAGCGACTGCTGCAGGTCGATGATGTAGATGCCGTTGCGCTCGGTCATGATGAAGCGCTTCATCTTCGGGTTCCAGCGCCGGGTCTGGTGCCCGAAGTGCACGCCGCTCTCGAGAAGCTGGCGCATGGTCACGACTGCCATGTGAATCTCCTGTTGTGAGGAGCGCACCACCGTGTGCCCGCCCTTGAAGCAGGACGAGCCGGGAGCACGCTCCGGGTTGTTTTCAGTTGCCGCACCCGACGGGAGTCGGCTGCCCTGACGCCCACGCGAGACCCGACCCGCTCCGCTGCCGGAGAGGACTGAGGGGCTCGCCCACGGGTGGTCGGAACCCAGAAGTCAGGCTCCGTCGCGGTCGGCGGGCGTGCGAAGTCAATCCGCAAGGATTGCGTCGACCAGAGTAGTCGACCTCGGGGGTCCCCGGCCAATCAGCGGCGAGGGGCCGGCAACCGTCCGCAAGCGCCACTCCCACGGCGCCTCTCCCCAGCCCCGCCCGGGGAGCGTACGCCGAGGCCGTGGTCCCGGGCAGGCTGCCACCATGCAGTCGCTCACCGCCCGCCCGACCCGGTGCCCCGGGCCCGCGCTCGTCGTCGTCCTGGGCGTCGTGCTGGGCCTCCTGTGGCCCGCCGCGGCGCTCGGCGCACCCGGGGCACCGGATCCGGTCGGCGTGTGGCCGCTGCAGCCCGAGCCGGAGGTGGTCACCGGCTTCGACCCGCCCACGTCGCCGTGGGGAGCGGGGCACCGTGGCGTGGACCTGCTGGGCTCCCCCGGCCAGCCGGTCCGCACGGCCCTGCCCGGCGTGGTCGCCTTCGTCGGCTCCATCGCCGGCCGGGGGGTGGTGGTCGTCGACCACGGGGCGACCCGCACCACCTACGAGCCGGTCACCGCGACCGCCCGGACCGGCGACACCGTGGCGGCGGGCGATCGGATCGGGCTGCTCGACCTTCCCGGCTCCCACTGCCTCCCCCGCGCGTGCCTGCACTGGGGGTGGATCGAGGCTGACACCTACCTCGACCCGCTGCGGCTGGTCGGTGCGGGACCGGTCCGGCTGCTGCCCCTCTCCGGGGCGGAGCCTCTCGACGGGTCCGCGCCGCCGTCCCGGTGGCGGCCACCAGCGCTCCCCTACGCCGGCTGGCGACCGTTCTTCTCGTTGTTCCCGCTGCCCTGAAGGTGTCTCGACACCCCGGTCGCCTCGCATGGTTCCTGAGGAGCCGAGGGACGAGGCGTCTCGAAGGCGACCACCATCAGCGGATCCGCTGACGCGTCTCCGCTAAGCCCTGGGATGCGCCTGCTGATACGCCCGACGGAGCCGGTCGGTGGTGACGTGGGTGTAGAGCTGGGTCGTCGCCAGGGAGGCGTGCCCCAGCAGCTCCTGGACCGAGCGCAGGTCGGCGCCGCCCTCCAGGAGGTGGGTGGCCGCGGTGTGGCGGAGGCCGTGCGGACCGATGTCGGGGGCGCCGGGCACCTCCGCGATCCGCCGGTGCACCAGCGTGCGCACCGCGCGCTGGTCGATCCGGCCCCCGCGTGCACCGAGGAACAGCGCGGCTCCGGACCCGTCGCGCGCCAGCAGCGGCCGGCCGTGCCGCAGCCAGAAGTCGAGGGCCCGCGCGGCGGGGCGCCCGAACGGCACCGAGCGCTCCTTGCGCCCCTTGCCGAACACCCGGATGACGTAGCGGTCGCGGTCCACGTCGTCCACGTCGAGTCCCACCAGCTCGCCGACCCGGACGCCGGTCGCGTAGAGCAGCTCCAGCATCGCCACGTCGCGCAGCCCCACCGGGCTGCCGTCGTCCGCCAGCTCCGAGGCGGCGCGGATCAGCTCGTCGGCCTCGTCGACACGCAGCACCGGCGGGAGCTCGTGGTGGGCCTTGGGCGAGCCCAGGCTCGGGCCGGCGTCCAGCGGTGCGCGGCCGGTGCGGGCCAGCCAGGCCGTGAAGACCCGGGCGGCCGTGGCGCGGCGTGCCAGCGTCGTGCGCGAGCGGCCGAGAGTCTGCTGCTTGGCCAGCCAGCTGCGCAGCGAGCGCAGGTCGAGGGTGTCGACCCCGGTGTGCCCCAGACGGGCCGCGTGCTCGAGCAGGCCGGCCACGTCGGTGAGGTAGGCGCGCACGCTGTGCGGGGCCAGGTCCCGCTCCGCGACCAGGTGGCGCTCGTAGTCCCCCAGGACCGCGGTCATGGGATCGGGCAGCACGTCGCGTTCGTCCGCCCCACCGGTCTCCCGGGCCTCGTCCGCCTCGTGCGTCACGCTGACGAGTGTAGGCAGCCGTGGCGGGTCAGGTGTGCGCGAGCGCGGCGAGCCGCCAGCCCTGCTCGTCCTGCTCGACCAGGCCCTGGCGCAGCAGCCGCCCGAGTGCCGAACCGACCTCCATCAGTCCGAGCCCGGCGGTGCGGGCGACGGAGTCGGCCCCGACCCCACGCCCCACGGGGACGGCGTCCAGCACCTGCTGCTCGCGCAGGGTCAGCCGGTCACGCGACCGGCTGGGGCCGCGCGGCACCTCGACCAGGTGCTCACCCGAGGCCCCCAACATCTCCAGCACCTCCCCTCCCGAGGTCACCAGCGTGGCCGCACCGGACCTGATCAGCTGGTGGACGCCCTGCGAGGGGGCGCTGGTCACCGGCCCGGGCACCCCCATGAGCGGCCGGTTGAGCCGGCCGGCCCAGTTGGCGGTGTTCAGCGCGCCGCTGCGCACCGCCGCCTCGACCACGACCGTCCCGCGGGTCAGCGCGGCGATGAGCCGGTTGCGGGACAGGAAGCGCACCCGGGTGGGAGCGCAGCCGGGTGGAGCCTCGGAGATGACCGCGCCCTCGGCGGCGAGATGGTCGATCAGGGGCAGGTGGGCCTTGGGGTAGGCCCGGTCCGCCCCGCACGCGAGGACGGCCACGCTCCGGCCGCCGACTGCCAGGGCGCCCCGGTGCGCCGCCTGGTCGATCCCGAACGCCGCCCCCGAGACCAGGGTGAACCCCGCACGGGCCGTGACGGCCGCGATGTCGACGGCCTGGTCGGCGCCGTACGTCGTGGCCGAGCGCGAGCCGACCACGGCGACCGACTCACCCAGGCTGTCCAGGCGGACCGGTCCGCGCACCCAGAGCCCCAACGGGACCCCGCCCCGCTCCTGGAGCGGGGTCGCTGCCGCGAGGTCGTCGAGCTGCGTCGGCCACTCCTCGTCGCCGGGCACCACGAACCGCAGCCCGAGGCGTTCGGCCTGCTCGAGGTCGCGCACGGGGTCGATGGACGCCAGCCGCGCGGCCACGTCGGTGAGCAGTCCGCCGAGGTCGCGCTGCTCGCGCAGCAACGAGTAGAGCCGGGCGGCGCCGAGGTCGGCGACCAGCACCGCGATCTTCGGGTCGCCGGGCTCGGTCAGTCGGGAGAGCGCGGCCCGCGCCAGCAGCTCCCGCTCGGGGACGCTCATCCGGCTCTCCGCTCGATCGTGGCGAGCATGAGAGGGGCGCCGGACCGCAACCGCAGCGCCACCGCGACCTCCGCGGGGCCCGGTCGCGGGATGCCCCTCAGGTCGGCGACAGTCCACGCCAGCCGGTGCACGCGCGCGGCGCCGCGCTGGGTCAGCCTGCCGGAGTACGTCTCGTCGTCGACCGCGGCCTGTCCTTCGCGGTCCAGCGGCCAGTGCTCGCGCAGCAGCGGTCCGGGGGCCTGGGCGTTGAGCCGCCAGCTGCGACCGGAGTACCGCGTGGCCTGGCGCGCCCGCGCGGCCTCCACCCGGACCCGGATCTCCGCGCTCGACTCCCGAGGCGCGAACAGGTCGTCGCGGTCCGCCGGCTTCAGCGGTGCCAGGTGCCGCAGGATGTCGATCCGGTCGGACACCGGCCCGGTGATCCGCTGGCGGTAGTCACGACGCTGCACCTCGCGGCAGCTGCACGTGTGGCGGCCGAGGTGGGGCGCGTAGTCCCCGCACGGGCAGGGGTTGCAGGCCAGGACGACCATGCCACGGGCCGGCAGCGTCACCGACTCGTCGCGGCGGGCGACGGTCACCTCGCCGCTCTCGAGCGGTTGACGCAGCGCGTCGATGACGTCGGAGCGGAACAGCGGGAACTCGTCGAGGAACAGCACGCCGGCGTGCGCCCGGCTCAGCTCACCGGGCCGGACCGCCCCGAGGCCCCCGCCCAGCAGGCTGGTCTTGCTGGCGTCGTGGTGCGGCGCCGAGAACGGTGGCCGCACCAGCATCCCGTCACCGGGCTCGAGCGCGCCGGCCAGCGAGTGGATCGCGGTCAGCTCGAGCGACTCCTCGGAGGAGAGATCGGGCAGGATCCCGGGGATCCGCTCGGCGATGCTGGTCTTCCCCGACCCCTTCGGCCCGGACAGCAGCAGGTGATGGCCGCCGGCCGCGGCGACCTCCACGGCGTAGCGGGTGTCGGGCATGCCGACCAGGTCGGACATGTCGACCTCCTCGATCCGCTCCGAGCCGCGCCAGGACAGCAGCCGGCTGCCCGACATGGGCGCGACGGGCGGGGCCTCCGGCACCTCCTCGCCACGGAGCTCGGCGACCACCTGGGCCAGCGAGCGCATGCCGATGACGGCCATCCCGGGCACCATGGCGGCCTCCCGGGCCTGCGGCTCCGGCACGAAGACACGGTGCAGGCCACGCTCGGCCGCCGCCAGCACCATCGGCAGGACGCCCGGCACCGAGCGCAGCCCGCCGTCGAGGGTCAGCTCACCGATGAAGGCCGCGCCGTGCAGAGCCGCCGCGGGCAGGTTCCCGGCGGCCCCCAGGATCGACACGGCGATCGCCAGGTCGAAGTGGCTGCCGCGCTTCACCAGGTCGGCCGGCGACAGCAGCACGGTGATCCGGCGGGTCGACGGCCACTCCAGGCCGCTGTTGGTGACGGCCATCCGGCAGCGGTCCCGCGCCTCGTTGAGCGAGGCGTCCGGCCGGCCCACGAGGGTCAGGCCGACCTGGCCGGGCGACACGTCGGTCTGCACGTCGATCAGGTGGCCCACCGCCCCGTGCAGTGAGACGGCGCGCGCGGTCGCGAAGGCCATCAGACCAGCCCCCGCACGTGGTCGAGCCGGCAGGCGCCACGAGGCGGGAGCAGGACGGCGACCAGGTCGATCCGCACGTCCGGGGGTCGCAGGTCGTGGGCGGTGAGCCAGCGCTCGGCGAGGCGTCGGAGCCGGTCGAGCTTCTCGGCGGTGACAGCCTCGTGCGGCGTCCCGCAGCCCACACCCCTGCGGGTCTTCACCTCGCACACGACCAGCACCCCGCCGTCGCGCAGCACCAGGTCGATCTCGCCCTCGTCGCAGCGCCAGTTCCGGTCGAGCACGACCATCCCCTGGGCACACAGGTGGCGCTCCGCGACCCGCTCGCCGTGGTCCCCGAGCGCCCGCCTGCTCCGCGCCGTTGTCGATCCCGTCATCATCCGACCTCCTGCGCCCAGCGTCGCCGCGGGCGGGGACGGCGGCGCGGTGCCGGGGAGGGCGCTGTGGAGGAGGGTGGCGGGACGGTGCCCTGTGGACGACTCGTGGCCCGTCCGACGGATCCGGAGCCCGGGCGGACCGGAGGTCAGGCCTTGGGCGGGTCGATGTCCGCGGGACTGAGCTCCTCGACGTTGACGTCCTTGAAGGTGAGCACCTTGACGTTCTTGGCGAACCGGGCGGGCCGGTACATGTCCCACACCCACGCGTCGCTCATCGACACCTCGAAGAACACCTCGCCGGCCTCGGTGCGGGCCTTCACGTCGACCTGGTTGCACAGGTAGAAGCGACGGTCGGTCTCCACGACGTACTTGAAGATCGACACGACGTCGCGGTACTCGCGGTAGAGGGTGAGCTCCATCTCGGTCTCGTACTTCTCGAGATCCTCGGCACTCATCGGCTCTCCTCGTCGCGTCCGCCAGCATGGTCGGGGACGGTGTTCCACCCCCACTGGCATCGTAGACGCGTGAGGGATGAAGCCGACGTCGTCGTGGTGGGTGGCGGGATCGCCGGACTCCTCTGCGCCCGCGAGCTGCAGCGTGCCGGCCTCGACGTGCTGGTCCTGGAGGCCGGTGACGCCCCGGGCGGCCGGGTTCGCACCGACATCGTCGACGGCTTCCGCTGCGATCGCGGCTTCCAGCTGCTGAACCCCGCCTACCCGGCGGCCCGTCGCCACCTCGACCTGGCCGCCCTCGACCTGCGTGCCTTCGGGCGCGGGGTGGACGTGCTCACCGCCGACGGGCCGGCCACCCTGGCTGACCCGATCCGGCGGCCGGCCACGCTGCCCGCCACCCTGCGCAGCGGCTACGTCCGGCCGCTCGAGCTGGTGCGGTTTGCGGGTTGGGTGGCGCCCGCCCTCGGTCCGGTCTCACGGCTGCTCGCCGGCCGGGACCGCTCCCTGGCGGCCTCGCTGGATCCTGCGCACGTGGACGGCAGGCTGCGCCGCGAGGTGCTCGAGCCGTTCCTGACGGGCGTGCTCGCCGACGACCGCGGCGACTCGTCGGCGACCTTCGTCCGGCTGCTGCTGCGGAGCTTCCTGCGAGCGACACCGGGGGTGCCGGCGCGCGGCATGCAGGCGCTCCCCGACCAGCTCGCCGTGCTGCCCGGTCGCCCGGTCCGTCTCGGCACCAGGGTCCGGGAGGTGCGGGCCGCCGGTCGGGAGGTGCTGGCCGACGGTCTCACCGCGCGCGGGCGGGCGGTGGTCGTCGCCACCGACCCCCGCACCGCGTCCGAGCTCCTCGGTCTCCCCCGGCCCACGATGCGCGGGCTGCGCACCTGGTGGTTCACCGCGCCGGCGGCACCCACCACGTCGACGCTGCTGCGCCTGGACGGACGTGGCCGGTCCGCGGGACCGGTCGTCAACACGGTCGTGGTGACCAACGCGGCGCCCACCTATGCACCTCGCGGACGTCCGCTCGTCCAGGCCACCACGCTGCTGCCGAGCGACGCCGGCGAGGCCGACGTACGCCGTCACCTCGCGGAGCTCTACGCCGCCCCGACGGACGGCTGGGAGGTGGTCGTCCGCCACGACGTCCCGGAGGCCCTCCCCCTCGTGGGACCCCCGCTCGAGGTGCGTCGACCCGTCGACCTGGGCGACGGCCTGTTCGTCGCAGGCGATCACCGCGACACCTCGTCGCTGCAGGGTGCGCTGGTCTCGGGTGCGCGCACCGCGGCGGCCGTGCGTCGTCAGCTGGCCGCCTCGTGAGGGGCGCCCGGTGACCGGCGGCGTGGTCGACCCGGTGGGTCCACCGCTGTCCACGGCCCAGGTGATGAGCCAGTGGTGGCGCGACATCAGCTTCGTGCACTGGCGGGTGGCGCCGGAGCTGGTCGCCCCGCTGCTGCCTCGCGGCGTCAGTCCCGACCTGCACGACGGCAGCGCCTGGGTGGGGCTCATCCCGTTCCGCATGGTCGACGCAGCTGCGGGGCGCGGCCGGCCGGTCCCCTGGCTGGGCACGTTCCTCGAGACGAACGTCCGTGTGTACTCCGTCGACGAGCAGGGGCGGCACGGCGTCGTCTTCCGCTCCCTGGACGCCGACCGGCTGCCCGTCGTCGTCGGTGCGAACGTCGCGTTCGGGGTCCCCTACCGGTGGGCGGCCATGGAGGCGTCGCCCCGCACCCCCGGCGCCGACCCGCGGGGGGCACGGCTCTCCTACCGGTCCCGCCGTCGCGGGACCGGCGTCGGGGGCCGCATCGACGTCGAGGTGGGCGAGCCGATCACCGACCCGTCCCCGCTCGAGCTCTTCCTCACCGCCCGCTTCGGCCTGCACACGAGCATGCTCGGCCGGACGCTGTGGGTGCCGAACACCCACGAGCCCTGGCCGCTGCACCGGGCCCAGCTGACACACCTCGAGGACACCCTGGTGGCCGCGGCGGGACTGCCCCGGGACCTGGTCTCCTCACGCCCCGAGTCGGTGCTGTTCTCCCCCGGCGTCCAGACGGTCTTCGGTCTCCCCCAGCGCGTCGGCCGCGGGCGACGCTGAGGCCACCTCGGCCGACGCGGCGGGCTCGAGCCCGGCCGCGCGGCGTACGTTCACGAACCGCATCCGGTGCACCGGCGAGGGTCCGTGCTCGGTGAGGGCCGCGGTGTGCACGTCGGTGATGTAGCCCTTGTGGGTCTTGAAGTCGTACGCCGGCCACTCGGCGTCGAGGTCGCGCATGATCCGGTCCCGGGTCACCTTCGCGAGCACCGACGCGGCGGCGATGCAGGCGGCGACCCGGTCCCCCTTCCACACCGCGAGCCCCGGCACGCCGAGCCCGTCGACCGGGAAGCCGTCGGTGAGGACGTAGGCAGGGGGCAGGTCCAGCAGCGCGACGGCGCGGCGCAGCGCCTCCACGTTGGCCACGTGCATGCCCAGCCGGTCGCACTCCTCGGGCCCGATGATGACGACCGACCAGGCCAGCGCCCGCCTGACGACCTGGTCGTAGCAGCGCTCGCGCGCCTTCTCGGTGAGCAGCTTGGAGTCGGCCAGGCCCGGGATGATGCCGGACTTCCCGGCGGGCAGGATCGCGGCGCCGGCCACCAGCGGCCCGGCGCAGGCTCCGCGGCCGGCCTCGTCGACGCCGGCGATCGGCTCGATGCCGTGGCGGCGCAGCGCGCGCTCGTAGCCGTAGAGACCCGCGTCGCGGCGGACCGTCGAACCTCGGGGCAGCAGACTCATGAAGCACTCACGGCGGGCTCAGGAGGGGTCGGGCACGTCCGCGAAGGTGTCGGGACGGTGCACCCAGGCGAAGCGGTCGCTGGGCCAGAGACGGACGAACACCTTGCCGACGACCAGGTCGGTGGCGACGTACTCGTCACCGGGCACGCAGTCGGTCTCGTCGCTGCGGCACATGTGCGCGCTCGAGTCGGCGGAGTGGCCGCGGTTGTCGCCCATCACGAAGATGTGCCCCTTGGGCACCGGGCCGGCGGTCCAGTCCTTATCGCAGCGGTAGACCATCGGTCCGTTGCAGTCGATGCCCTTCTCCTTGACGTAGGACGCCTCGTCGAGGGGCTGGCCGTTGACCGAGATGCGGCCCTGCTTGTCGCAACAGGTGATGACGTCGCCCTCGACGCCGATGACCCGCTTCACCAGGTGGCCGCCCGAGGGGTAGAGACCGACCTTGGCCATCAGTCGCGCCAGCCCGCTCTGGGGACCGGCGGACTCCTCGGGGCTCAACCAGTCGCCGGGGTCCTTGAACACGACGACGTCGCCGCGCTCGGGGTGACCACCGCCCCAGTAGGACACCTTCTGGACCAGGATGCGGTCGTTCTTGACCAGCCCCGGCTCCATGGACTCCGAGGGGATGTAGAACGCCTGGACGAAGAGCGCCTTGATGACGATGGCGAGCACCAGCGCGATGCCGAGCAGGAGGACCGTCTCCTGCCAGACCGGCAGGTGCTTCTTCTTCTTCCTGCGGGAACGCGAAGACCGCGACTCCCCTTCGTCAGGATCGACGACGGACGTGGAGTCGCGGTCTTCGTTGTTCACGCGCAGAGTCTAGGGAGCCGTTGGCTGGAACGGGCTCAGGCCTCGCGGCGCTCCTTGATCTTGGCGGCCTTGCCGCGCAGGTTGCGCAGGTAGTACAGCTTGGCCCGGCGGACGTCACCGCGAGTCACGATCTCGATCTGCTCGAAGATCGGGGAGTTCAGCGGGAAGGTGCGCTCGACCCCGACGCCGAAGGAGACCTTGCGGACGGTGAAGGTGCGGCCGACGCCGGCACCGTGGATGCGGATCACGACGCCCTGGAAGACCTGGACGCGGGAGCGGTTGCCCTCGACGACCTTGACGTGCACCTTGATGGTGTCACCGGCGCGGAAGGCCGGGACGTCGTCGCGCTTGATCGCGTTGCCGAGCTCGGCAATGACGTTGCTCATTGTCTCTCCTCGCGAGTGCCACAGGTCAGCCGCGGTACGGGGAACGGTTCTGTTGTGGGACCGTCGTGCTGGCCGGCGGCGTCACGCTCCCCCTGTGGCAGGAACTGACGCGGATCCCCCGCCCGGAACGAGTCCTCGGGGCGATCCCTGTTTGGCCGACGGGCCGAGGCGCAAGTCTGCCACAGCCGCGACGTACCCCAGAAATCCGGGATAGTCCGGCACGTTCCTGCCTCGCCCGGTCCCCAAAGACGTCAGGAACGTGCCGGACTGTCCCGGAAAATCAGGAACGTGCCGGACTATCTCGCCCGACGGGGCTTGACCAGGCGGACGGCACCGGGCTGGAGCTCGCCGCGGAGGCGGTAGCCGGCCTTCTTGTACATCCGCTGGTTGCGCAGGCTGCCGGCGCCGGTGAAGAGCTCGTACGACGTGACCTGGGCGGGGGCGGCCGCCTCGATGCGGGAGAGCAGGGTGCGGCCGAGGCCACGGCCCTGGAGGTCGGGGGCCACCATGAGGCGGCCGATGTGCCAGGCGTCGTCGTGCAGGCTCGCGCGGACCGCGCCGACCAGCCGCCCCGCGGACCGGGCGACCAGGACGGTGTCGCGGGCGATCCAGGCACGCAGGTCCTCGAAGGTCTCGAGCAGCGCCGGGATCTCGACGCCGGGGTTGTCCTGGGCCTCCTGGACCCAGCAGGCCCGCTGCAGGGTGTACAGCTCCCCCGCGTCCGCGGGCTGCACCAGGCGGAGCTCGACGTCGTCGAGCAGCACCGCTGGGTGGGCCAGGTCGGGGCGCCTCTCGGCGGTGCGCCGGACCGCCTGCTCGTGACGCCAGGTTCGGATCGCGGCGTGGTCGCCGGACCGCAGCACCGGCGGCACCTCGCGGCCGCGCCACTCGGCGGGTTTGGTGTAGACGGGGTACTCCAGCAGCCCGTCCTCGTGCGACTCCTCGGTCAGGGACTCGGGGTTGCCCATGAACCCGGGGATCAGCCGGACCACGGCCTCGGTGATCGCCAGCGCGGCGACCTCGCCACCGTTGAGCACGTAGTCGCCGATCGAGATCTCACGCACCTCGGCGCGGGTGCGCGCCTCGTCGAGGACCCGCTGGTCGATGCCCTCGTAGCGGCCGCACGCGAAGACCAGGCGCTCCCGGGTCGCCAGCTCGCGGGCCAGCTCCTGGGTGAACGGCTCACCGGACGGCGTGGTGAACACGACGGTCGTGCCGGACGCACCCGCCGGGACCAGCTCGTCGAGCGCCTCGCCCCACGGCTCGGGTTTCATGACCATGCCGGCACCGCCGCCGTACGGCGTGTCGTCGACGGTGCGGTGCCGGTCGTGAGTCCAGCCGCGCAGGTCGTGCACCCGCACGTCCAGCAGGCCCTTGTCCCGGGCCTTGCCCGCCAGCGACAGCTCGAGCGGCTCGAGGTAGCCGGGGAAGATCGTGACGACGTCGACCTGCACTAGTCGTCCTCGGGCAGGGGCGTGACCAGCCCGGGACGGTCGGCGACGACCACCCTGCCCCCGGCCACGTCGACCTCGGGCACGAGCGCCTGCACGAACGGCACCAGGGTGTCCCGGCCGTCGGGGGTGCGGATGGTGAGCAGGTCCTGGGCGCCGCCGTGGACCACCGCGGTGACCTCGCCGAGCGCGGTGCCGTCGAGGTCGTACGCCGCCAGGCCGATCAGCTGGTGGTCGTAGAACTCGTCGGGGTCCTCCGGGGACGCGTCGGCCGGGATCGAGGCGTGCAGGACGATGCCGCGGGCGGCCTCCGCGGCGGTGCGGTCCGGGATCTCCTCGAAGGTCACCAGCAGGGTGCTCTGGTGCCAGCGGGCTCGGGCGACCGTGACCGTGGTGAGCGGGCTGTGCGACCCGCGGGGCGCCTGCGCGCGCAGGATCGCACCGGGGGCGTAGCGCCGCTCGGGCTCGTCGGTGCGCACGTCGACGGTGACCTCGCCCCGCACGCCGTGCGGCTTGCCGATCCGGCCGACGACGACCTCGATCGTGCCGTCACCCTCGTTGGTCGGGCTTGTCGGGACCACGGTTGCCTTCCTGCTCTGGGAACCACGAATGGGTGCCGCCCGAGGGCGGCACCCATTCGATCGCGATGCTGGTGGTGGTCACGGCTGCGTGACCACCGGTGGGCCTCAGCGGCGCCGGTCGACGTCGACGAAGTCGATGCGAGCCCCACCACGACCGGCCAGCCCGGAGATCACCGTGCGGAAGGCCGTGGCGGTGCGGCCGCCGCGGCCGATCACCTTGCCGAGGTCGTCGGGGTGCACCCGGACCTCGAGGATCGAGCCGCGGCGCAGCTGCTTGTCCCGGACGACGACGTCGTCCGGGTGCTCGACCACGCCGCGCACCAGGTGCTCGAGGGCCTCGGCGAGCATGGCGCTCAGGACTCGGCCTTGTCGCCGGCCTTCTCGGTGCCCTCGGCGGCCTCGGCCTCGGCGGCCGCACCCTCCGGGGTCTCCGAGGCGGGAACCTCGGCCGGGGTCTCCTCGGCCTTCGGCTCCTCGGCCTTGTCGGCCTTCGCGGAGTCGGACTTCTTGGCGGCGGCCTTCTTGGTCACGGCGTCGCCCTTGGACTCGCTCGCGGCCTCCTTGAGCGCCTCGTTGAAGATCTCGAGCTTGTCGCGCTTGGGCTCGGCGTGGCGGAGGGTGCCCTCGGCGCCCGGGAGGCCCTTGAACTTCTGCCAGTCACCGGTGACCTTGAGGATGGCCTCGACGGCCTCGGTCGGCTGCGCGCCGACGCCCAGCCAGTACTGCGCCCGGTCGGAGACGACGTCGATGTACGACGGGTCCTCCTTGGGGTGGTACTTGCCGATCTCCTCGATCACGCGACCGTCGCGCTTCTTGCGCGAGTCGACGATGACGATGCGGTACTGCGGCACCCGGACCTTGCCGAGGCGCTTCAAACGGATCTTGACCGACACGTTGGTGGTGTCTCCTTGGACGTTTCGTGTGTGGTGAGGGCCGTTCACCTGAGTGGGGACACCGGTCCGGGCTCCTCGTGGGCTCTGCGGCGCCCGGCTGAGAGGGTCCGGGCGCACAGGACTCAGCGGGTGATTCTGCCAGATCGGTTGCACGCTGCCTAAATCGGGCAGGGTACGGCCATGAGCCAGTACCCACCGCCACCGTACGGCGCCGCCCCACCCCCGCCGTACGGCGCCCCGGTCCCCCCTCCTCCCCCGCGCCGGCCACGCCCCAGCGGCTGGTGGTTCGTGGTCGGTGGCGGGCTGATCCTGGCCGGCATCGCGATCGGCATCGGCACGTTCGTGTGGACCCTGAAAGGGTTCATGGCCACGGACGCGACGGTGCCCGCCGACGGGGCCGCCCACGCCGTGCTGCTCGAGCCCGGCGAGGACAAGATGCTGTGGGTCCACGAGTACGACGCCGCGCGCTGCTCGCTGGTCGACCGGGCCACCGGCCAGGAGGTCACCTACTCGCCGGTCTCCGGCAGCTTCACCCGATCCTCCGGCGGGAGCGGCGAGTGGGTCGGCGACCGGCGCTTCGACTCCGGCTCCGGGCAGCTCGAGGTGACCTGCGACCGGTCCGGCGGCCCGGCGCAGATCGGACCGGCGCCCAGGATCGGCAGCTTCGTCGGCGGGATCCTCGCCACGATCCTCGTCCCGATGTTCTTGGGGGTCCTCGGCCTGATCGTCCTGATCGTGACCGGCGTCCGCTACTCGAACGGCGCCCCGCGCCAGCCGCAGGGAGCACCGTCGTACGGACCGCCACCGGGAGGCCCGCCGCGCTGAGGAGGCCCGGGGGCCCGGTCACTTCCCGTCGGGGTACGCCGGGCAGGTCGCGCGGTAGCGCTCGCTGTCGCCGAGGTAGGTCGACCACTCCGTCCGGGTCAGGTTGCGCCCGGCCAGGACGCAGGCTGCCCGTGCCTGCACCCCCGGATCGAGGGCCCAGGCCACGACCCCCGACTGCCCGTTGACCGCGATCGTCGCGCCGGCGGGGGCCAGCCAGCCCTCGGTCAGCCCGTCGTGCGCGGCCGACTCGATGGCGTCGCCCAGGCGCGTGCGCGAGGCCATGTCGTAGATCTGCACGGTCTGGTCGGCGCTGGTCACGGCCAGCCGCTCCCCGCCGTCGTCGAACTGCAGCGAGGACGTGCTCCCCCGGGCCCCCGGGAGGGTGGCCACCGGCGTCAGGTCGCGGGGGTCGAACTCGGTGATGGCGCCGGCGGAGTCCGCCGCCACCAGGCGTCCGGTCGGGCTGATGGCGGTCCGGACCTGCCCGGGCATCCCCGTCGCGAGCCGCTGTCCCGTGGCCAGGTCGAAACGGGCGGTCTCCCAGTCCTCCGCCCCCGACCAGGTCACCAGCACGGACTCCTCGTCGGGGGTGACGACCACGGACTGGACATAACCGGGCACGTCGATCTCCACACCCGTGGGCGACCCGGTCGCGAGGCTGAACCGACGAACGGAGCCGACGGCGCCGTCGTACGCCGTCGCCCATCCGTGGGTCCCACCGGGTTCGGCGAACACCTGGTCGGTCGCGCCGGTCAGCGCCGTGGCGGGCCGGCTGCGCCCCGAGGCCACGTCCATCAGCCCGCCGGCTCCACCTCCCCAGTGGGCGAGCGTGCCCGGCCCGGCCCAGGCGAGGCGTTCGGCTCGCGGCGCGTCGGCCACCCAGACGTCGTCGGCGGTCTGGATGACGGGGCCCGAGCCGGGGACTCCCGTCATGTCCCCTGCCAGGCCCACCGGACCGAACCACCGGTACTGGTGCTGCAGCCGCGCGTCCGGGTCGGTCACCAGGTAGGCGCCGGACGGGTCGTAGCCCAGGACTGCGGCGTACCCGGGGGTGAGCAGCCGTGCCACCAGCCCGGACCCGTCCAGCCGCCAGCGGGAGTAGGCCGCCTCGCCCGCCGCGAAGGCGACGAGCTCACGGCCGTCCCCGCTGACCACCAGGTCCCCCACGCTCCCCAGCTGCGGATCGAGGCGTACGCCGGTCCGCTGCCCGGTGGACAGGCTGCGCTCCTCGAGCTGCCCGAAGTAGTTGCCGCAGTAGGTGCGGTCCACGGCGTCGGCGACCGCGAAGAACGGGCACGGCTCGGGCGACAGCTCGTCGCGCAGGTCCACGGTCCACCGGCGGGCGCCGGTGCGGAGGTCGATCGCGACCTGGGCCCGGTCCCCGGCGCCGACCAGCACCTGGTCGTCGGTGATGACGAGGTCGTTGTGCGAGGACATCGGCGGGGCCGGCAGGGTGCGCAGCACCCGGAGCGAGCGGGCGTCGACCTCCCGGACCGGACCTCGCAGGGAGCCGAGGTAGACGTGGTCGCCGAGGTCGAAGGTGACCGCGCCCGTGTCGCGCCACAGGTCGACACCCTTCGGTCGGGGCAGCCCGGCGAGGGTGCCCAGCCTCCGGCCGCTGTCCACGTCGTACGTCGCGAGGTCACCGTCGAGCCCGCCGGTCACCGCCACGAGCGTCCCGTCCTGGTTGACGGCGACGTCCGCGCCGCTGAACGGGATCACGACCGGGCCGAGCAGCCGGCGCCCCGACGCGATGTCGTGGACCACCAGGACCGAGCAGCCGCGCCCGTCCCGGTCCTGCAAGGACTCGTAGGTGCCGCACCGCGACGGGTCGCGGGGCGCGAACAGCAGCTGGGCCACCCGTCGACCGTCCTCGCTGACCTTGACCACCGAGTAGTCGAGCGCCCTGGGGAGCGGCGGGCCGAAGGGATGGCGGATGGTGCCGGTCGTGATGTCGAGGACTCCCAGGTGGCTGCCGGCCCCCGACACCACCGCGCGCTGGGTGCGCGGGATGACGGCTCCGTTGAGGCTGCTGCGTCCGGCGAGGTACTGGTAGCCCAGGAACCCGGGCGAGGCGGTGAAGGTGCCGAGCAGCGCGGACTGGGCCAGGGCGTCGGGTTGGCGGCGGTAGGCCTCCACGGCAAGGAGAGCCGCCACGCTCCGGTTGGTCGCACGCAGGGTCAGGGACCTGCCGACCAGCGACTCACGCTGCGCGGCGAGCTCGGCCGTGCGGGCGGTGTCCCGTTCCTGACCGGCGGCCCTCCCCCGGTCGACGGCGACGATCCCGGCCACCACGGCCACCACCAGCAGGGCCGCCACCCCGCCGAGCAGGGCGCGCAGCCGACGGTTCTGGACCCGCTGGCGGTGCGCCCTCAGCTCGAGCTGGCGCTGCTCGTCGCGGGCCCGCTCCTGCGACGCCGCCAGGAAGTCGCGCTCCAGCGGGGTCGGGTCGGACCCGGGTCGCGACTGCAGCTCGAGGGCGGCGGCGAGCCGGGCACCCTGGTAGAGCTCGCTGTCGGGGCGTCCCAGCGCGTCCCAGCCCCAGGCCGTGGTGGACAGGTGCCGCGCGATCCGCTGCCCCGCCTTGTCCTCGTCGAGCCACGCCCGCAGCCGCGGCCAGGCCCGCACCAGCGCCTCGTGCGCGACCTCGCAGGACTCTCCCCCCGAGGTGACCAGGCGCGAGCGCACCAGGAGGTCCAGGACCTTGCCACGCTCCTCGCCGACCGCGGCGTGCGGCAGCGCCGTCCGGACCGGTTCACCGCTGTCCGCCAGGGTCACCATGCGCAGCATGAGCCATCGCAGCTGGGCCCGCTCCCTCGTCGACAGGCCCTCGTAGAGCCGGTCCGCGGAGGCCGCCACGGCGCCCCGGATGCCCCCGCAGGCCCGGTACCCGTCCACGGTCAGCAGCGGGCCCTCGCGGCGTTGCCAGGTCTCGGTCAGGGCGTGCGAGAGGAGCGGCAGCGCACCGGGCTGGTGCTCGGCGTCGCGCATCATCAGGGGCACGAGCCCGGGCTCGAACCGCAGGCCGGACTGCCGGGCCGGCTCCTCGATCGCCTCGCGCAGCGCCTCGCCGGCGAGGGGCGCGACGAGGTGCATGCCCTGCTCGGCCAGGCGCGAGAAGCCGGGGTCGAGGGTGAGGTGGGCGACGTGGTCCGCCCGCAGCGTGACGACGACGGGCGCCACGTGCTCGGCGTACGACGCCAGCTCGGCGAGCCACGCGGCCGCCTGCTCCTCCGTCCCCAGCGTGAACGCCTCCTCGAACTGGTCGACGAGCAGCATCGGCTCGCCCGTGGCCGCGGACCGCGCCAGCGCCATGGCGGCGTGCCCGTCGGCCCCGGGGGCGAACGTCACGACCGGGCGGCCCTGGCGGCGCAGGGCGGGGGCCAGGCCGGCGTTCAGCAGGGAGGACTTGCCGCTGCCGGACGGTCCGGTGACCACCAGCAGCGGGGTGCGGGGCAGCCGGGTGACCAGCTGATCGATCTCCGCCCGCCTGCCGTGGAAGGTGTCCTCGTCCTCTGCGGTGTAGGAGGCCAGCCCCTTCCACGGGCACCGGGACGCAGCGGCGCGCGACTCGTGGTCGGCCGCCAGCGCAGGATCCTGGTCCAGGATCGCGCGTTCGAGGGTGACCAGCGTCGAGCCGGGGTCGAGCCCCAGCTCCCGGCCGAGCACCCGGCGCGCGGCCCGGATGGAGGCGAGGGCGTCGGCCTGCCGCTCGCAGCGGTACTGCGCGAGGGCCAGCAACGCCCACCGACGCTCCCGCAGCGGCTCCTCGCGCACGAGCACCGTGCCCTCCTCGGCGACCTCGCGGTGCTCCCCCGCCTCGAGCCGCGCCTCGAGCAGGTCCTCCTGGGCGGCCAGCCGGAGCTCGACGAGGCGGGAGGCCTCCACCCGGCCCGGCATCCACTCCTCGAGCTCGGCGAAGGGGCGACCCCGCCACAGGGACAGCGCGTCGGAGAGGAGCCTGGCCGCCCGCTCCGGCGAACCGGTCGCGGCGCTCTGGCGCGCCCGGTCCACGAGAGCCTCGAACTCGTCGCGGTCGAGCTCGACGGCCTGCTCATGCAGGCGGTACCCGGCCGGCGTGGTCTCGATCGCCGGTGCACCCAGGACCCGGCGCAGCCGGCTCACGCAGCCCTGGAGGACCTTGGCCCACGAGGCCGGGGGCGATGCCGACCACAGGGCGTCGGCCAGCTGCTCGGTGCTCACGGACTCGCCGCAGCGCAGGGCGAGCGCGGCGAGGACGACCCGGTCCCGGGGGCCGAGGGCGCAACCGTCCGGCCCGAGCTCGACGGGGCCGAGCAGCCGCACCCTCACCTCTCGAGTGTGGGATCGGCCGGGGCCGCGGTCAACGGCGTTGATACCGGGCTGATACCGCGACAGCGGGCCGCTGACACCGGCCCGTCCGACGTTGGTCGTGGGCCCGACCTCCGGACCCACCACCGGAAGGAACCATCATGAACGCGTCTGCTTCACGCCGGACCGCCCGGCACACCCTGGGTGTCGCTGCGCTCGTCCTCGTCTCGGGTTCCCTGGTCGCGTCCGGGGGCTCGGCACCCGCCGCCTCCGCCCCGGCCTCGCCGGAGGTGCCGTGCGTCATGTCGGCCGACGCCGTCGAGCACTGGACCGAGGCCGGTGCCGTCCTCCCCGCCTGCGTGCGCGAGGCCAACCGGCACGCCTGGGCCGGCAGCACGATCGGCCGCTGTGCGGTGTCGGCGGACGCGGCCGAGCGCAGCGGCGCCGGACGCCGTTGAGGGGCGCCCGGCGCGGGGCTCAGGCGACCACGCGCCCCCGGAGCACCACCCGCGCCGGGGTCCGCAGCACACCGAGGTCCTCGAGCGGGTTGCGGTCCAGGACGACGAAGTCCGCGGGGGCGCCTTCGTGCAGGGTGGCGTTCCAGCCGAGCCACTCCCTGGCCCGCCACGAGGCGGCACCGAGGGCGTCCTCGGCGCTGAAGCCGTACGCCGCCAGCTCGAGGACCTCCCCCGCGATGCCGCCGTGCGGGAGGACCCCTCCGGCGTCGGTGCCGGCGTAGATCGGCACGCCGGCCTCGTAAGCGGACATGATCGTCTCCCGGCGGTGGGCGTACAGGTCGCGCATCGTGGCGGCGTACGCCGGGAACCGCGCCTCGCCGGCCTCGGCGTAGCCGGGGAAGTTGTTGAGCTGCATCACCGTGGGCACCAGGGCCGTGCCGCGCTCGACCATCGTGTCGATGAGGTCGGTGGTGAGCCCGGTGCCGTGCTCGATGCAGTCGATGCCGGCCTCGATCAGGGCCGGCAGCACCGTGGTCCCGAAGCAGTGCGCGGTGACGCGGGCACCGTGCTGGTGGGCGGCCGCGATCGCGTCGGCGAACGCCTCCGGCGGGAACGACGGCGCGAGGTCGCCCTCCTCGCGGGAGATCCAGTCCCCCACCAGCTTCACCCAGCCGTCGCCGCGCTGCGCCTCCCGGGCGACGTACGACGCCAGCTCGACCGGCTCGACCTCGTGGGCGTAGTTGCGGATGTAGCGCTTGGTCCGGGCGATGTGCCGGCCCGCCCGGATCAGCCGGGGCAGGTCCTCGCGGTCGTGCACCCACGCGGTGTCGGCGGCCGAGCCGCAGTCGCGCAGCAGCAGCGCACCGGCGTCGCGGTCGGTGATGGCCTGCTGCTCGGTGGTGGCCTCGTCCACCGCGCCGTGGTTGTCGAGACCGACGTGGCAGTGGGCGTCGACGAGGCCCGGCACGATCCAGCCGCTCCCGGCGTCCTCGGCGCCGGCGACCCGCTCGTAGGTCACCGTGCCGTCGACGACGTACAGGTCGCGGGCCTCGCCGTCGGGCAGGACCGGGCCGCTGAACTTCAGAGCAGGCTGGGAAGCAGTCATGCCCCGGACGCTACCGGCCGTGAGGGGCCGGGCGTCCGGGGCACGACGAGGCTGCCGGGTCAGCGGCAGGTCAGTGCCGCGGCCCGTGCGTGCGCAGTCCCCAGCCGTAGGGGTAGAGCGGGTCGTAGTCCGCGTCGCCGACGTTGATCGGCTCCTGGTCCAGGCTGCGCGGCCAGCTCACCGACAGCCTGCCGGTGAAGGGGCGGCGTCCGAAGAGCACGTCCGCGACGCCGCCGCCCTCGCTGCCGGGCAGCCAGGACGCGACCACCGCATCGGCCTCGTGCAGCAGCGCCGGCGGGAGGATCATCGGCCGGCCCGACACGACGAGCACGGTGCAGCTCGCCGCCCGGGAGCAGACCTCGTCGACCGCCTGCTGGTCGGCCTCGGAGACCTGCATGGTCTTCGCGGGGCGCTGCACGCCGTTGTCGCCCGGGTCGTAGCCCCAGCGCGGGCCGCCGACGTCGCCGAAGCCCTCGGCGTACGGCGTCTCGCCGACCACCACGATGCCGGCGGCCTTGGCGGGGACCGGCTTGGAGGCCGTCTCGCTGAAGGTGACCTTCTTGGTCGCCGCGTCGCGGATGCCGTCGAGGACCGTCTGTCCGGGGATCACGTTGGTCGAGCCGCCCTGCCAGGTCAGCGTCCAGCCGCCGGCCTGGTTGCCGATGTTGTCGGCGTTGCTGCCGGCGACGTACACCGGCTGGCGGCCGCGCTCGAGCGGCAGCGTCCGGCCCCGGTTCTGCAGCAGGACCTGCGACTCGGCGACCGCCCGGCGGGCGACCTTGCGGTGGCCGGCGCTGCCGATGTCCTTGATGTGGGTGCGGTCGGTCATCGGGTGCTCGAAGAGGCCGAGCTCGAACTTCGCGGTGAGGATGCGCGAGACGGCGTCGTCGATGCGGTCCTGCGAGACCTTGCCGTCCTGCACCAGCTGGGTGAGCGTCGTGACGAAGTCCTGCCAGTCGGTCTCGTCGCCCGAGCCCGGCTCCATGAACATGTCGACGCCTGCGTTGACCGAGGTCTCGACCTGGGTGGCGTAGTCGCCGGGGATCTGGTGGATGGCCCGCCAGTCGGAGATGACGAAGCCGTCGAAGCCCATCTCGCCCTTGAGCTCGTCGGTGAGGAGCTCCTTGTTCGCGTGCATCTTGATCGGGTTGCCCAGGCCGTCCTCGGTCCAGTCGACGCTGGAGAACGACGGCATCACCGAGCGGACGTGGTGCTCCTGCACCGCCGGGAGGTACGGCGCCAGCGCGAGCCGGTCGAACTCCTCGCGGGAGACCCGGTCGATGCCCTGGTCGACGGTGTAGTCGCCCTCGCCGGTGTCCCAGGAGGTGAGCCCGTCACCCGCGAAGTGCTTGGCGGTCGCGAGCACCCGGTCGGGGCGGTCCAGCTGGCCCGGCTTGCCCTGCAGGCCGTCGATCGCGGTCTCCATCGAGACGACCAGGCCCGGCTTCTCGCCGAAGCTCTCGTAGGTGCGGCCCCAGCGGTCGTCGCGGGCGACGCACACGCAGGGGGCGAACGCCCACTGAGGTCCCGAGGCTCTGGTCTCCATGGCGGTGATGTGGCCGATCCGCCTCACCAGCGCGGGGTCCCGGGTCGCGCCGAGGCCGATGTTGTGCGGGAACACGGTCGCGCCGAGCAGGTTGCCGTGGCCGTGCACCGAGTCGACGCCGTACAGCAGCGGGATCCCCAGGCGCGTGTCGAGCGCCGCCTGCTGGAAGGTGTCGACGGTGTCGGCCCAGGCCTCGGCGGTGTTCGTGTCGGGCACCGACCCGCCGCCGGACAGCACGCTGCCCAGGCCGTAGGTCGTGATCAGCGACGGGTCGGCGACGACGTCGAGCCGCTCGGCCTGCGTCATCTGGCCGACCTTCTCGGCCAGCGTCATCCGGCCCAGGAGGTCATCGACCCGCTGCTGCGTGGGGAGCGACGGGTCCTGGTAGGGCAGCGTCCCGTCGGCGGATGCGCCGTCGGGCAGGGCCTCGGACGCCTGGAACGGCAGCAGCGCCGCGACCAGGACGCCGGCGACGGCACTGCCGAGGACGACGCCGCGGCGCCGTCGTGGGGGGTGGTTCGACATGGGTGTGTTCTCCTTGCCCGAGCAAGAGGGTCCGGCCCTGACGGCCGGATCGCGCGGTGCGCGTGCCGCTCAACCTAGGAACGGCGAAACCGCAGCGTCAATGAGAAAAGATCGCGCTCTTCGGTCTTTTTAGTGCGAGTCCCGCACAAATCTCCTACCCTGCGGTCATGGGCACTTACGGCTCGCTGGAGCGGCTGCGCGCGACCAACCGGCGCGCGGTGACCGGCCTGCTCGCCGCCGAGGGACCGATGAGCCGGGCCGACCTCGCCCGGGGCACCGGGCTGTCCCGCACCACGGTCTCGAGCCTGATCGCGGAGCTCATCGACAGCGGGCAGGTCAGCGAGACCGCCGACCGGGGCCGGCCCCACAAGGGCGGCAGCGGTCGGCCGCCGCTGCTGGTGACGCTGAGCGCGGCCAGCGGCGGGGTCGGCGGCGTCGACATCGGGCACCGACACGTGCGCGCCGCCGTGGCCGACCGCACCGGACGCGTGCTGGCCGAGGAGGTGCGTCCCGTGGACGTCGACGCCGACGGGGCGACGACCCTCGACCGGGCCGCGGCCATGCTGCGCTCGGCCCTGCGCACGGCCGGGCTCGAGCGCCGCGACCTCCAAGGGGTCGGCATGTGCGTCCCGGCCCCCCTCAACCGCCGCTCGGCGCGGGTCAGCGCCGGCATCCTGCCCGGCTGGCGGGGCCTGCTCCCCGGCGAGGAGCTCGCCCGCCGCCTCGACGTCCCCGTCTTCCCCGACAACGACGCCAACCTCGGCGCGCTCGCCGAGCTGAGCCAGGGTGCCGCCCGCGGACTCTCCGACGTCGTCTACGTCAAGGCGGCCAGCGGGCTCGGGGCCGGCATCGTCCTCGGCGGACGCCTGCACCGCGGCGCCACCGGCATCGCCGGCGAGCTCGGCCACGTCCAGGTCGGCGAGGACGGCCAGGTCTGCCGCTGCGGCAACCGGGGCTGCCTCGAGACGCTGGTGGCCGCGCCACGACTGCTCGGACTGCTGCAGCCGGCGTACGACGAGCCGTTGTCGGTGGAGCGGATCCTCGAGCTCGACGAGCTCGGTGACGCCGGGGTGCGCCGGGTGCTGAGCGATGCCGGCCGCACGATCGGCCGGGCGCTGGGCGACCTGTGCAACAGCCTCAACCCCGAAGCAGTCGTCCTCGGCGGTTCGCTGGGCGCATCGCCGTCCCTGGCCGAGGGCATCCGGCTCTCCATCGACCGCTACGCGCAGCCGGACACGGCGGCAGCGGTGCGGGTGGTGCCGGGTCAGCTCGGGGACCGGGCCGAGGTGGTGGGTGCCATCTCGCTCGCCGTCTCGCGGGTCGCCGTCGCCTGAGCCCGGGGCAGGCGCCGGCCGGGCGGGCTCGCTCAGGGCAGCTGGTCGAGCAGCCACGACGGGCTGAGCGCCATCGCGCCCACCGCCTGCACGCGGGCCTGCAGCATCCGGTCGGCGGTGACGACCGTGACGCGGCTGCCGCGCTCGGCAGCGGCCCGGGCCTCCGCGACGATCGTGTCGTCGCCGCTGCGGGGTGCGTGCACCGTCCGCAGGTGGGCGTCGCGGCCCGGCCGGACCCCGCCCTTGGCCGCGCCCTCGAGGACCAGCACGACCTCGTCGTACGGCGTGTCGGCGACCGCGAGCCCCTCGTGCAGGCGGCGTGCCGCGCCGGCGCGGTCCTTCCACCACCCGTCGGGGCGGCTGCCGACGACGTTGGCGCCGTCGACGACGAGGACTGTGGCCATCACCCTTGCCCCTTCGTCTGCCCGTCCCGACGTTGCTTGTCGTCCCACCGGGTTTCGACGCCCCCACGCCGTACGCTCGCTCCGCTCGCGCACGACTGGGCGTCTGATCACTTCAGGAACTTGGAGAAGTCCTTGGGCAGGTCGAGGGCGGCGGCGGCCTTCTCGTAGTCGATCTCCTCGCCGGCCGGCGCTCCGAAGGGGTTGCCGCCGGAGCCGGCCTTCTCCTTCTGGGCCGCGGCCTGCTGGGCCGCCTTCGCGGGGTTGCCGGACACGCGCTTGCCCTTGCCCTTCTTGGGCTGCTGCTTGGCCTTCCCGCGCTTGCCGCCGCCCATGCCGCCCATGCCCGGCATCCCGGGCATCCCGGGGATGCCGCCGCCGCGAGCCATCGACTGCATCATCTTGCGCGCCTCGAAGAAGCGGTCCACGAGGCTGTTGACGTCGGACACCTGACGCCCCGAGCCCTTGGCGATGCGGGCGCGGCGGGAGCCGTCGATCATCTTGGGGTTGGCGCGCTCGGCCGGCGTCATCGACTGGATGATCGCCTGGATCCGGTCGATCTCGCGCTCGTCGAAGTTCTCGAGCTGCTCGCGGAACTGCCCCATCCCGGGCAGCATCCCCATGATCTTCGACATCGAGCCGAGCTTGCGGACCTGCTGCATCTGCTCGAGGAAGTCGTCGAGGGTGAACTCGCCGCCCTGCCCGGTCAGCTTGGCGGCCGCCTTGGCCGCCTGCTCCTGGTCGAAGGCCTTCTCGGCCTGCTCGATCAGGGTCATCATGTCGCCCATGTCCAGGATGCGCGAGGCCATCCGGTCCGGGTGGAAGAGGTCGAAGTCGGTCATCTTCTCGCCCGCGGAGGCGAACATGACCGGCTTGCCGGTGATCGACGCGATGGACAGCGCCGCACCACCGCGGGCGTCGCCGTCGAGCTTGGTGAGGACGACGCCGTCGTAGCCGACACCCTCGAGGAACGCCTGGGCCGTGACGACGGCGTCCTGGCCGATCATCGCGTCGACCACGAAGAGGACCTCGTCGGGGTCGACGGCGTCGCGGATGTCGGCGGCCTGGCGCATCATCTCGGCGTCGATGCCGAGGCGGCCGGCGGTGTCGACGATGACGACGTCGTGGAGCTTGCGCTTCGCCTCGTCGATCGAGGCCCGGGCCACGCCGACGGGGTCACCGACACCGTTGCCCGGCTCGGGGGCGAAGACCGGCACGCCCACGCGCTCGCCGTTGACCTGGAGCTGCTTGACCGCGTTGGGTCGCTGCAGGTCGCAGGCGACCAGCATCGGGGTCTTGCCCTGCTCCTTGAGCCACAGCGCGAGCTTGGCGGCCAGCGTCGTCTTGCCGGCACCCTGGAGGCCGGCCAGCATGATGACGGTCGGTCCGGTCTTGGCGTAGCGCAGCCGGCGGGTCTCGCCGCCGAGGATCGTGACGAGCTCCTCGTTGACGATCTTGACGATCTGCTGGGCCGGGTTGAGGGCCCCGCTGACCTCCTCGCCGCGGGCCCGCTCCTTGACCGCGCCCACGAACTCCTTGACCACGGGCAGGGCCACGTCGGCCTCGAGCAGCGCGATCCGGATCTCCCGGGCGGTCGCGTCGATGTCGGCCTCGGACAGCCGGCCCTTGCCGCGCAGGTTCTTGAAGGTGTCGGCGAGCCGGTCGGAGAGTGTGGCGAACAAGTCGGTCCTCGTCAGTCGTACGTCGGCCGGGTGGCGGCCAGTCGAGGGTCAAGCCTAACGGGGGTCACCCGAGAGCGCCGCCCTGACGGCGTGAGCCGCCTCCGCGGCCCGTCCGTCACCGAGCGCCCCGGCCGAGTCCTCCTGCAGGTAGAACACGTCCACGGCCTGCGGCCCGAGGGTGTCCACGTGCGCGGAACGGACCGCGATGCCCAGCCTCGCCAGGGCCGCGCAGGTCAGGTAGACCACGCCGGGCCGGTCGGCCGCCCGGACCTCCAGGACGGTGGCCTGCCGCGAGGCCTCGGGGCGTACGACGACCGTGGGCGCGAGCACCTGCGCGTCGGCCGGCCGGAGTCGGCCGGCCGGGTCGACCCGTCCGTCGACGACCGCGTCGTACCGCTGCCGGAGCACCGCCTCGTCGAGGTGCTGCTCGGCGACCTCCCAGACCGACACGGCGTACTGGTCCTGCTGCCACGCGCGCGCCGCACGCACCGCCACCCGCTGCAGGGCCAGCACGGCGGCCGCGTCGGCGAGCAGCCCCACCCGGTCGGGGGCGAGGACGGTGACCCGCGAGCCGTCGTCGGTCGCCTCGACACGGACCGCGGCGCCGCCGGCTCGGACCTCGGGCGGGATCGGCACGTCGTCCGCCACCACGGGTGGCGGGGTCGCGCCCGCGTCGAGCGACGCGGCGGCCCGGCGCGCGAGGTCGCGCACCAGTCCGGCCCGCCAGCTCGACCAGGCCTTCGGGGCGGTGGCGCGGGCGTCCGCCTCGGTCAGCGCCAGGAGCAGCGAGAGCGCCTCGGCACTGCCCACGCCTTCCGTGACCAGGTCCACGGTGGCGGGGTCGTCGGGGTCCCGGGTGGTGGCGGTCTCGGCGAGCAGCAGGTGGCGTCGTACGAGCCGGCCCACCAGCTCCACCCCCTCGGCGTCGATGCCCATCCGGGTGGCGATCGCCCGGGCGACCGGCTCCCCCGCGACGCTGTGCTCGGTCAGGCCGCCCTTGCCGATGTCGTGCAGCAACGCGGCCACCATCAGGACGTCGGGCCGCCGGACGTCGCGGATCAGCGACGAGGCCTCGATGCAGGTCTCGACCACGTGCCGGTCCACGGTGAACCTGTGGATCGCCGACGCGTGCGGCAGCAGCCGGATCCGGTCCCACTCCGGGAGGATCCCGGCCAGCGCACCGGTCTCCTCCAGCGTCTCCCAGACCGGCAGCAGCCCCCGCCCCGAGGCGAGCAGCCGCACCAGCAGCTGACGGGCCTCCGCCGGCCAGGGGTCGGGCAGCGGTGGGCACTCGCGCACCAGCCGCGCGGCGGTCGGCGGCGCCAGCACGGCGTCCTGCTCGGCGGCGGCAGCGCAGGCGCGAAGCAGCAGCAGCGGGTCCTCGGCCGGCCGCGCCCGCCGGTCCAGGACGACCTCCCCGGACGAGAGCGCGACCCCGGGGGCCAGGGGGGTGAGCGAGGGCTTCCGGGCGCCGCGCACGGTGGCGGGCCGCGCGAGCACCCCGTCGACCCGCCGCCAGGTCAGCCTCGAGAGGTGGGTGATGCGCCGCCCGAGCTCACGGACGTGGACCTGCGCGGCCCCCGCGTCCGGCAGGTGCAGGCGCTCGGCCAGCCCGTCCCACGTCTCGGGGGCGATCCGGTCGGTGGCCCGCCCGGCCAGGCCCTGGACCACGTCACGCACGTCGAGGAGCGCGAGCCGGGTGCGCTCGAGATCGGCGTGCGGCACGTCGACCAGCCAGGTGGCCACCAGCGCCTTGAGCACGGTGGCGTCGCGCAGGCCGCCCTCCGCCTCCTTCAGGTCCGGCACGGACAGGTGGGCCAGCTCGCCCACCAGCTCGTGGCGCGAGCGCACCAGGTCGCGCAGCGCGGGCAGCTGGTCGCGCGCCTGGCGCCGCCAGTGCGCGAGCATGGTGGTGCGCAGCCGGAGCGTCAGGTTGGGATCACCGGCGAGGTGGCGCAGGTCGAGCAGTCCGAGCGCCACCCGCAGGTCCCCGCCCGCGGCAGCGACCATCTCCGGCAGCGTGCGCACCGAGTGGTCGAGCTTGGAGCCCGAGTCCCACAGCGGGTACCACACCTGCGCGGCCAGCTCCCCCAGCTCGACGCCCTCGTCGGCGACCAGCACCACGTCGAGGTCGGAGTGCGGCGCCAGCTCCGAGCGGCCGTAGCCCCCGACCGCGACCAGCGCCGCGCCCGCCTCGGGGCCGCCGCAGCCTTCGTACGCCGCGGCGCACAGCGCGTCCGCCGCGGCGGCGCGCTCGGCGCGTTCGGGAGCCGTCATCGCCTGCCGGTCAGATCGCGGCGTCGTCGCGGTCGCCGGTGCGGACCCGCACCACCGACTCGATCGGGGCGACCCAGACCTTGCCGTCGCCGATCCGGCCGGTGGCCGCGCTGGCCAGGATCGCGTTCACCACGGCGTCGGCGTCCTCGTCGCTGACGACGATCTCGACGCGGATCTTGGGCACCAGCGCGATGTCGTACTCCGCACCGCGGTAGACCTCCGTGTGGCCCTTCTGCCGGCCGTAGCCGCTGACCTCGCTCACCGTCATCCCGGTGACGCCGACAGTCTCGAGGGCGGCGCGCGTGTCCTCCCACTTGTGCGGCTTGATGACCGCGGTGACCAGCTTCATGGACGTGGTTCCTCTCGCTGCTGGGTGCTCTGCTGGGTGATGGCACCCAGGATCCCGTGTCCCGCCGACCGGGCGCCGGCGGTGGCGTGCAGGTCGTACGCCGTCTCGGCGTGCACGACCAGGTCGATCCCGCTGACCTCGTGCTCCTCGTCGATCCGGAAGCCCATCAGCCGGTCCACGACGAGGCCGATGATGCCCGAGACGACGAACGCGTAGACGAGCACCGCGCCGCCGCCCAGGAGCTGGCGCCCGAGCTGGTCGACCCCGCCGCCGTGGAGCAGCCCGTCGACGCCGGTGGGGGCGGCAGCCGTGGCGAGCAGCCCGATGCCGAAGGTGCCCACCAGTCCCCCGACCAGGTGCACGCCGACGACGTCGAGCGAGTCGTCGTAGCCGAAGCGGTACTTCAGCCCGACCGCCCAGGCACAGACGACGCCGGCGACGGCGCCCATCACGATCGCGCCGAGAGGGGACAGCGAGCCGCAGGAGGGGGTGATCGCCACCAGCCCGGCGACCATGCCGGACGCTGCGCCCAACGAGGTTGCGTGGCCGTCGCGGAGCCGCTCGAGGGCGAGCCAGCCGAGCGTCCCGGCAGCGCCTGCCACCAGCGTGGTGGCGAAGACGACCGCCGCGGCCTGGTCGGCGCCGAGCGCGGAGCCGGCGTTGAAGCCGAACCAGCCGAACCACAGCAGGCCCGCCCCGAGCATCACCAGGGTGAGGTTGTGTGGCCGCATCGGGTCCTTGCCGAACCCGACCCGGTGGCCGAGGACCAGCGCGAGGGCCAGCCCCGAGGCCCCGGAGCAGATCTCGACGGCAGTGCCACCCGCGAAGTCGACGAGGCCGACCCGGTTGGCCAGCCAGCCGCCGACGTGGTCGCCGTCGGAGAAGTCGAAGACCCAGTGCGCGACGGGGGCGTAGACCAGCAGCGTCCAGACCGAGACGAAGACGATCCAGGCGCCGAAGCGGGCCCGGTCGGCGATCGCGCCGGAGACCAGGGCGCCGGTGATCACGCAGAAGAGCCCCTGGAAGACCGCGAAGAGGATCAGCGGGACGGTCGAGCCGCCGTTGCTGTCGGGCGACATCAGCTGACCGAGTCCGGCGTACTGCGTCGGGTCGCCGAGCAGGCCGGCACCGAGGTCGTCCCCGAAGGCCAGTGAGTAGCCGACCAGCACCCACAGCACGGTGATCACCGCGAGCGACCCGAAGGTCATCATCATCATGTTCAGCACGCTCTTGGACCGGACCATGCCGCCGTAGAAGAGCGCCAGCCCCGGGGCCATCAGCAGCACCAGCGCCGAGGCCGCCAGCAACCAGGCGGTGTCACCGGTGTCGAGGGCTGCGGGGGCGGCGGCGAGGGCGAGCGGGGCGGTCATGGGCCCCCACCCTCGCCAGCGCCTGTTACACGCGCCCGCCGGTTGTGTTTCGGGCGCGTAAACGAGCATGCGGCCGAACTTGTAACGCTCCGTTAAGGCCTCTGGTGCTCCGCTACAGAGGGGTCCCAGATTGCCTAACGGAGCGTTACAAGTTCGGGGAGCGATGCCCCCGGCGTCCACGCGGCGTACGCGCGAAGCGCCGGGGGCCCTCACTCAGAGTGCGGCTTCGTCGCGGTCGCCGGTGCGGACCCGGACGACGGTCTCGACGGGGCTCAGCCACACCTTGCCGTCACCGATCCGGCCCGTCTGGGCGGTCTTGACGACGATGCCGACGACGTCCTCCGCGTCCCCGTCGTCCACGACGATCTCGATGCGGATCTTCGGCACCAGCGCGATGTCGTACTCCGCGCCCCGGTAGACCTCGGTGTGGCCCTTCTGGCGGCCGTAGCCGCTGACCTCGCTGACGGTCATGCCCGTCACCCCGAAGGTCTCGAGGGCCTCGCGGACGTCCTCCCACTTGTGCGGCTTGATGACCGCTGTCACGAGCTTCATGCGTTCACCCCTTCCGTGACGGTGCTCTTGGCCAGGACCGACGTGGACGGCAGGCCGCCGCTCATGCTGGTCCCGAGGTCGTACGCCGCCTCGCCGTGCTGGTCGGCGTCGATGCCCTCGACCTCGGCCTCGTCGCTGATCCGCCAGCCGAGCGTGTACTTGATCGCCAGGCCGATGAGAGCGGTGAAGAAGGCCGACCAGACGATCGCGATGGCCGCCGCGCCGACCTGGTCGCCCAGGGGGCCGAAGCCGCCGCCGTAGAACAGGCCGTCGATGCCGCCAGGGGCCGAGGCGGTGGACAGGAAGCCGATCAGGACGGTGCCGACGACACCGCCGACGAGGTGGACGCCCACGACGTCCATCGAGTCGTCGAGGCCGAACTTGTACTTCAGGCCCACGGCGTAGGCACAGGCGGCGCCGGCGATGGCGCCGATCGCGATGGCACCCGTCGTGTCGACCGCGCCGCAGGAGGGCGTGATCGCGACGAGGCCGGCGACGATGCCCGACGCGGCACCCAGCGAGGTGGCCTTGCCGTGCAGGACCCGCTCGACCGCCAGCCAGGCCAGCATGGCGGCGCAGGTGGCGACAGTGGTGTTCAGGAAGGTCACGCCGGTCTCGGACATGAACTGGGCGACGTCCTTCTCCTCGCTCGCGCCGGTGAGCACGATCGAGCCGACGTTGAAGCCGTACCAACCGAACCACAGCAGGCCCGCGCCGACCATGGTCAGCGTCAGGTTGTGCGGCTTCATCGGCTCCTTGGCGAAGCCGATCCGCTTGCCGATGATCAGCGCGAGCACGCCGCCGGCCACACCGGCGTTGATGTGGACCACCGTGCCGCCCGCGTAGTCCTGCGCACCGAGGTGCTCGGCGATGAACCCGCCGCCCCACACCATGTGGCCGATCGGGAAGTAGCTGAGCGTCACCCACAGCGGGAGGAAGACCACCCAGGCGGAGAGCTTGACGCGGTCGGCGATCGCGCCCGAGATCAGCGCCGCGGTGATCACCGCGAACGTCATCTGGAAGCAGACCGCGATGTAGGAGTCCCAGCCCACGTCCTTGAGACCCCACAGCGAGAACGGGTTGGCGAAGATGCCGCCGACGTCGCTGGGGCCGAAGGACATCGACCAGCCCCACAGGACGTAGACGATGCCGACGATCCCGAGCGAGACGTAGGACATCATCATCATGTTCAGCACGGACTTCGAGCGGCTCATGCCGCCGTAGAACAGCGCCAGCGCGGGAGTCGTCATCATCAGGACGAGGGCTGTCGCCACGATCATCCAGGCGTAGTAGCCGTCCACAGAACCTCCAGGGATTTCGATCCTTCGAGGACGGAGCACTTGTGCGCCGAGCCCGTGATCTCGACCGCCGACCGCGCTGTCGGCCAGGGCTCCCGCCCCATTGGCAGAAACCCTCCGGCCCGGAGGTTTCGAGGTTCGCCGTGCTGTGTTGCGGTCAGGAAACGAGTTCCCGCGTCGTGTTACTTCCGTGTGAACGGGCGCCCTGGATGAATCGCCGGTGCACCGGTGACTCCTGACGTTCTCAGCCGGTGCATCGGCTGAGAACGTCAGGAACCGGCTGAGAAGTGGGGGCGGCGATCAGCCGAGGAGGGCGTCGACGAAGGCGCCGGCGTCGAACGGCGCGAGGTCGTCGGCCCCCTCGCCGAGGCCGACCAGCTTGACCGGGACGCCCAGCTCGCGCTGCACGGCGACCACGATGCCGCCCTTGGCGGAGCCGTCGAGCTTGGTCAGGACGATGCCGGTCACGTCGACGACCTCGCTGAAGACGCGGGCCTGGATCATGCCGTTCTGGCCGGTGGTGGCGTCGAGCACCAGCAGCACCTCGGTGACCGGGGCCTGCTTCTCGATGACGCGCTTGACCTTGCCGAGCTCGTCCATCAGGCCGGCCTTGTTCTGCAGCCGGCCGGCGGTGTCGACGATGACGGTGTCGGCGCCCGTGTCGACGCCCTCCTTGACCGCCTCGAAGGCGACGCTGGCCGGGTCGGTGCCCTCGGGGCCGCGGACGACGTCGACGCCGACCCGCTCTCCCCACGTGGCCAGCTGCTCGACCGCGGCGGCCCGGAAGGTGTCGGCCGCGCCGAGGACGACGCTGCGGTCCTCGGCGACGAGGATGCGGGCGATCTTGCCGACCGAGGTGGTCTTGCCGGCGCCGTTGACGCCGACCACCAGGACGACGCCCGGCTTCCCGTCGGCGCCGCTGACCTGGAGCCGACGGTCCATGGTCGGGTCGACCAGCGCGAGCAGCTCCTCGCGGAGCACGGCCCGGGCGTCGGCGCCCTGGCCACCGTCGACGCGCATCCGGGTGCGCAGCTTCTCGACCAGCTCCTGGGTCGGGGCCACACCGACGTCGGCGGTCAGCAGGGTGTCCTCGATCGACTCCCAGGTGTCCTCGTCGAGGCGGTCGCGCGAGAGCAGGGCGAGCAGGCCGCGGCCCAGGCCGCTCTGCGACCCGGCGAGGCGCTGGCGCAGCCGCACCAGGCGGGACGCGGTGCCCTCGGGCCGCTCGAGGACCGGCGCCTCGGGGGCGGCGGGCTCGACGGGCGCCTCGGGCGTGACGACCGCCGGCTCCTGCGTCGGCGCCTCGACGTCGGCCTCGGTGGGCGGCGGCGCGATGACGTCGGCGCCACCCCCGGCAGGGGGTGTCTGGCGTCGGCGGCCACCGACCAGCAGGCCGACGCCGAGGCCCACGACGAGCAGGGCGACCAGCGCGACGACGACGATCAGGGCGAGCAGACTCATGGGCTCAATCCAACCAGAGGGGCCCGGGGGCCGGACGAATCAGGGAGACGGGTCAGGCCGACCGACGAGCGTCACCACGACGGGCGGTGAGGCTCGGCGTGTGCTGGTCACCGTCGGGCACGCCGTCGATGTTCTCCACGATCGGCAGCGCCTCCACCGCCTTCGTCATCGCGTCGCCGAGCCAGGGCGCGGCCGGCAGCTCCGCACCCCGGTGCGGGAAGGCCACGAAGGCCACGACGAGCCCGGCGAGCACGAGGATGACGAGCATCACGAGGACGATCACGAGCATGGGTGGGTTCCTCCCGGAAGGTGGGTCGGTGGTGGGCGTACCCCCTTCTCCACCGTCGCACACACCAGTACGCCGGCCCGCCTCGGCGCCCCGGCCCCCGGCGTGGGGGTGGCCGACGTCACTCCGCCGGCCGGCCCCCGTCGGCCCGGACCCTGAGCAGCGGCTCGACGGCGCGGCGGACCACGTCCGGCATGGGGGTGACGGGGCGGGCCGGGTCGGTGTCGTCGACGTACACGTGCACGAAGCGTCCCTCGGCCGCGGCCTCGTCATCCTCGCCCTGGAACAGGCCCACCCGGTAGATGACCGAGGAGGTGCCGACCTTGTCCGCCACCACGCCCACGTCGACCGGCTCGGGGTAGCCCACCTCCGCGAAGTAGCGGCAGGAGACCTCGGCCACCACCCCGATCGCCGGCAGCCGACGGATGTCGACGCCGGTGGCCTCGGCGAGGTGGTTGTTGACGACGGTGTCGATCAGCTCGAAGTAGCGGGCGTTGTTCATGTGCCCGTAGACGTCGATGTCGGCCCAGCGGGTGGTGACCCGCTCCCAGTGGACGTACTCGTCGCGGGTCGGTCGCGCTCGCACCACTACACGGGCTCCGTCTCACGCAGCCGCTGGCTGATCACCGCGGAGACACCGTCGCCGCGCATGGTGACGCCGTACAGGGCGTCGCCGACCTCCATGGTCCGCTTCTGGTGAGTGATGACGAGCAGCTGGGAGTTCTCCCGCAGCTCCTCGTAGATCTCCAGCAGCCGGCCGAGGTTGGTGTCGTCCAGCGCGGCCTCGACCTCGTCGAGGATGTAGAACGGCGACGGCCGGGCCTTGAACAGCGCGACCAGGAACGCCACCGCGACCAGGGACCGCTCGCCACCGGACAGCAGCGAGAGCCGCTTGACCTTCTTGCCCGGGGGCCGCGCCTCGACCTCCACGCCGGTGGTCAGCATGTTGGCGGGATCGGTGAGCACGAGTCGGCCCTCGCCGCCGGGGAAGAGCCGGGCGAAGGTGGAGTCGAAGGCGCGCTCGACGTCGGCGTACGCCTCGGTGAACACCTGCTCGACCCGGGTGTCGACCTCCTTGACGATGTCGAGCAGGTCCTTGCGGGTCTTGCGGAGGTCCTCGAGCTGCTCGGTGAGGAACTTGTGCCGCTCCTCCATCGCCGAGAACTCCTCGAGCGCGAGCGGGTTGACCTTGCCGAGCATCGACAGCGCCCGCTCGGCGGCCCGCAGCCGCTTCTGCTGCTCCTCGCGGACGAACGGGACCGGCTCCGGGAGGGTGCCGTCCTCGTTCTCCGTCGTCGCCGGGACCGGCTGCTCCGGACCGTAGTCGGCGACCAGCCCGGCCGGGTCGAGGCCGAGCTCCTCGAGCGCCTTCTCCTCCAGCTGCTCGATGCGCATCCGCTGCTGGGTGCGCGCCATCTCGTCGCGGTGCACGGAGTTGACCAGCTCGTCGTGCTCCCGACCCAGGTCGCGCAGCCGCGCGCGGACGTCCATCAGCTCCTGCTCGCGCCCCCGGCGGGCCTGCTCCACGGCGGCCCGCACCTCCGCGGCCCGGTGCACGGACACCTCCAGGCGACCGAGCACGAACGCCGCCGCGGCTCCGACGGCCTCGGCGGCCCGGCCCTCGCGCAGCAGCCGGTCGCGGCGCTCGGCGGCACGGGCTCTCGCCTCGCGCTCGGCCCTGGCCGCGCGAACCAGCGAGTCGGCGCGGCCGTGCATGGCCCGGGCGCGCTCCTCGGAGGTGCGCAGTGCGAGCCGGGCGTCCATCTCGCCCTGACGCGAGGTCCGGGCCGCCTCCGCCAGCCGCTCCCGCGCCTCGGTGTCCGGCTCCTCCTCGGGCGCATCCTCCGCCCGGGCCAGCCGGGCCTCGAGCTCGGCGAGCCCGGCCAGGTCCTGGTCGCGGGCGGCCTCGGCCTTCTCGATCGCCTGGGCGAGCCGCTCGGCCTCGCCGCGGGCGGCCCGCGCCTGGGAGCCGTACTGCCCGAGCTCCTCGGCCACCGCGGCGAGCGTGGCGTCGGACTCGTGCAGCTTGGCGAGCGCGACGTCGGCACGCTTCTGCGCCTCCAGCCGCTCGTTCTCCAGGCGGGACATGTCGAAGCCCAGCCGCTCGGAGGCGGCGATCGCCTCCGCCAGCTGTGCGGCGGCCTCGTCGACGGCCGCCTGGATCTCGATCAGGCTCGGCTGGCTCGAGGAGCCGCCCGAGGCGAAGTGGGCGCCGAGCACGTCGCCCTCGCGGGTGACCGCGGTGACGTCGGGCAGGTCGGCGACCAGGCTGCGCGCGGCGGCCAGGTCGTCGACGACCGCGACCTTGAACAGCAGTCGGGCCAGCCCGGGTCGCAGCTCGTCCGGGCACTCGACCACGTCCACGGCGTACGACGCGTGGCCGGGCAGGGCCGGCCAGCTGCCGGGCTCCTCCCCCGGCGCGCCGCCGAGCAGCATGCCGGCGCGGCCGAGGTCGTCGTCCTTGAGCAGCCCGATCGCGCGCACGGCGGCGTCCGCGTCGGTGATCGCCACGGCGTCGGCCGCGGAGCCGAGCGCTCCGGCGACAGCCGCCTCGTAGCCGGCGCGCACGGTGAGCAGCGCGGCCACCGAGCCGAGCAGTCCCGAGACCGAGTCGGAGGCGGCCAGCAGGGCGCCGGCGCCGTCCTTGCGGTTGAGGCCCATCTCGAGGGCGTCCTTGCGGGCCAGCAGGCCGGTCCGCTCGCGCTCGGCCTGCTGGGCCTCGTCGCGGGCCTTGGCCAGCCGCTCCTCGATGTCGTCGAGCAGGGCGCTGGCGGCCTCGTGCTCGGCGTCGAGACCCTCCTCGCCGGCGTCCAGCCCGGCCACCTTGGTCTCCAGCGAGGTGAAGTCGCGCTGCGCGCGGTCGGCGCGGGTGATCGCGTCCTGGCGGGCCAGCGTGAGCCGGCCGACCTCGTCGTCGGCGGCCGCGGCGCGCGACTTCAGCGCGTTGACCTGGCCGTGCAGGCGGGCCAGGCCCTCCCGCCGGTCCGCCGCGGCGCGCTGGAGCGCGGCCACGCGGCGCTCCTCCTCGGCCGCGGCGTCCTCGGCCGCCTTGCGGGCCGCGACGGCCTGCTCGAGCGCGGCGCGGTGGCCGTCGACCTCGGCCGCGATCCGCTGCTCCTGCTCGCGCACCCGCTCGGCCTCGGCCTCGAGCTGCTCGGGGTCGCGGCCCGTCCGCTCCTGGTCGGACTCGGCGGTGCCGGCCGCGTTGCGGATCCGTTCCGCGGCCAGCGACTGGGTGCCGCGCAGGCGCTCCCGGAGCCCGGACAGGGCGAACCAGGTCTCCTGGGCCGCGGACAGGGCCGGCAGATCCTCGCGCAGGGCCGCCTCGAGCGCGGCCTCGGCCTCGCGGGCGGCCGCGATCGCCGCCTCGACCTGCTCGCGACGCTCGAGCAGCACCGACTCGTCGGCCAGCTCCTGCTCCAGCGCGGTGCGGGCGGTGACGAGGTCGTCGGCCATCAGGCGGGCCCGCGCGTCGCGGACGTCGGCCTGCACGGCGGCGGCCTTGCGGGCCACCTCGGCCTGCCGGCCCAGCGGCTTGAGCTGGCGACGGATCTCGGTCAGCAGGTCGTTGAGCCGGGTGAGGTTGCCCTCGGTCGAGTCGAGCTTGCGGAGCGCCTTCTCCTTGCGCTTGCGGTGCTTGAGCACCCCCGCGGCCTCCTCGATGAAGCCGCGGCGGTCCTCGGGGGTCGCGTGCAGGATCGTGTCGAGCTGGCCCTGCCCCACGATCACGTGCATCTCGCGGCCGATGCCGGAGTCCGAGAGCAGCTCCTGCACGTCGAGCAGCCGGCACGAGCTGCCGTTGATGGCGTACTCGGACCCGCCGCTGCGGAACATGGTGCGGCTGATCGTGACCTCGGCGTACTCGATCGGCAGGGCGCCGTCGGAGTTGTCGATGGTGAGCAGCACCTCGGCGCGGCCCAGCGGCGGGCGACCGGAGGTGCCGGCGAAGATGACGTCGTCCATCTTGCCGCCGCGCAGCGACTTGGCGCTGGCCTCGCCCATCACCCAGGCGAGCGCGTCGACCACGTTGGACTTGCCGGAGCCGTTGGGGCCGACGATGCACGTGATCCCGGGCTCGAGCTGCAGGGTGGTCGAGGAGGCGAAGGACTTGAACCCCTTCAGGGTCAGGCTCTTCAGGTACACCGCGGCTCCTCACCATCGTCGGGCCGGCGGGAGGTCCGCCGGCCCATCAAAGGCTCCCGATCATGGGCACTGAGACGCGGCTGCGTCGTCGCAGCACGCCGAGGGGGAAGCTCAGCGCGACTCACCCTACCGGCCGCCTCCCCCCGTTCCCCGCATCTCGGCGCGTCCGCCCGACCCCGCGCCGGTACGCCGCTCAGGCGGGTGCGGGCGCCGGCTCCTCGTCCGCGTGGGCGATGTGGGACAGCTGGCCCCAGATCAGCACCACGAAGACCGCGGAGCCGACGAACGCGAACCAGAACGGTCCGGTGACCCCCCAGTGCCGCGCGATCAGGCCGCCGATGGCGGAGCCGACCACGAGGCCGCCGTAGACGCCCACCATGTTGACCCCGCTCACCCGGCCCTGCAGCTCGGAGGGCACCGCCCGCTGGCGCACGGTGATCGATGTGGTGCCCCAGATGAACGCGTGGGCACCGAAGACGAAGAAGATGCCCATGGCCACCCACGGCCGCGTGGTCAGGGCCAGCGCCAGGTGCGTGAGGGTCTCGATCACCAGCCCCACGCGCATGATGTTGCCGAGGGACACCCGGCGCGTGATCCAGCCGTAGGAGAGGGTGCCGAGCAGGCCGCCGACCGCCGAGATCGTCGTGAGCAGCCCGAAGCCGATCGCACCCATGCCCAGGTGCTTCGTGGCGTACAGGACGAGCACCGACCAGGCTGCTCCGAAGGTCACGTTGAAGACCAGGATCGTCAGGACCAGGGTCCGGACCGCAGCGTGGTTGCGCACCCAGCGGAACCCCTCGGCGATGTCGCGGCGGATGTGGCTCTCCGCTCCGGGCTCGCGACCGTGCGGCGGCAGCACGATCCTGGACACGAGCACGGCGCCGAGCGCCACCAGCACGGCCTGGGTCAGGAACGGCAGCGCCATCGCGGTCGCGAACAGCGCAGCGCCGATGGGCGGACCGGCCAGCTGGTTGACCGTGATGAAACCGGTCTGCAGGCGGGAGTTGGCCAGCGCGAGGTCGGCTCGGCCCACCAGCATCGGCAGCAACGTGCTGGTGGTGTTGTCGGCGAACACCTCCGCCGTGCCGAGCAGGAACATCGCCACGAGCACGAGGGCGATCGAGACCGCGTCCGTGAGGACCGCGAGGGACAGCAGGACCAGCACGACCGCACGCAGCAGGTCGACCGTGACCACGATCAGCCGGCGGTCGAGCCGGTCCGCGATCGCCCCGGCGTGGAGGGCGAAGAGCAGCGGCGGCAGCCACTGGAGCAGGGCGGCGAGCGCCACGAGGAACGCGTCGTGCGTCTGCGAGGCAACCAGCAGAGGTCCCGCCGCGAGCGCGATCCCGTCACCGAGGTTGGACACCCACGAGGAGGCGAGGAGCCACCGGAAGCCCCGCCCCAGACGCTGGGGCACGACGGTCTCGAGGAGGCAGCTCACAAGGAGGAAACGCTAGTCGTCGCGGCCCGGCGCGTCACCGGGATTAACGGCGTCGCGAGCGGGCAGCATTCCGGGTCCACGACCACCCATCTCGAGGAGACCCATGCACAAGCGAACGATGGCCACCGTTGTCGCGGCGGTCCTGACGTGCTCGACGGTCGGCGCTGCGGAGGCGGCGCCGGCACCCGACGCGCGGAGCGCGACGAGCATCACCGGCAAGTGGAAGGGCGCCGTGTACGGCGACAGCGGCGGCCCCGCCGGCTACGCCGCGAAGGTGACCATCACCAAGGCGGACGGCAAGCTCCACGGGAAGGTCGTCTACCCGGACACCTGCTCGGGCAAGTGGGTGTACAAGGGCAAGAAGAACGGCTGGTTCCGGTTCCGCGAGGTGATCACCAGGGACCCGGGCGCCCCCACGTGTGTCTCCCCCGTGGCCGTGAAGACCCGACGCAAGGGCGCGAAGCTGCGTGTGGTGTGGCGTGAGCCCAGCAGCGGCGACACCGGCTACATGACCGCCCACCGTCGCTGATCCGGACCTGCACCGCTCCAGCGCTCGGCGCGTGACGACCCGCCCTGCAACCGCAGGGCGGGTCGTTCCACGTCCGGGTCAGCTGCGCCGGGCGCGGCGGCGTACGGCGAGCGCCAGGGCCACCGCACCCCCGACCAGCCCCAGCGGCACGGCGCCCTCCCGGGCCCGGTCCGCGGTCGTGCTGGACGGGACCGACCCGGGCTCGGGCTCGGCCCCGACGCCGTCGCCCGGCACGTCGACGGCGTAGACGTCCAGCCCCCGGACCAGGTCGATGGAGTAGACGACGTTGGTCTTCCGCCCGGTCTGCCGGCCCTGCGCGTCGTACGCCGGCACCCACATGCTGTCCCACACCTCCGAGGCACCCCAGACCGCGTGACCGTAGGACCGCAGGTGCCGTGGGTGGCGGGCGTCGACGAGCTGCGTGCCTCCGCCGTAGTAGCCGACCGCGACGATCCCGCCCGGGCGGAAGTCGAACCAGTGCGAGGAGCAGAAGGCGCCCCGCGGCAGCGGGAACGTGCCGAGGTCGGCGAGCTCGACCTTGTCCAGCGGCACGATGGCCGACCTCGTCCCGTCGAGACGCTTGACCCACCAGGTCTGGAACGAGCCGGCCTTGGAGCAGTCGGTCTGCTCGTAGTCCTCCTCGGTCGTCAGCAGCACGTTGCCGTGTGTGAACGACGGCTTGGCGCCCGGCCGGAAGGCCTTCGCGTTCGGACGGAAGGAGTTGTGCAGGATGAAGTCGTTCCAGCCCGGGTGGCGCGGGTCGGTGCCGCGCCCGGCCCGGCCGGTGGTGGTGATCAGCTGCGGGTGTGCCGGGCGGTCGGTGCGCCACATCGACGCACCGTTCCAGCCGGTGTGGGTGCCGATGCCGGCGGCGTCGAAGTTCCACTTGTGACCGGCGGTGGGCGACCAGAACGGCTGGGTGCCGGGCCTTCCGGGGGCGGCGTCGACCTCGCGCGGGTGGTCGAGGTCGCGCAGGTCGAAGATCGAGAAGTGGTCGCCCTCCCCCGCCGAGTAGACGTAGGTGCAGTTCGCCGAGGTCACGCAGGCGACGGTGTGGGTGCTGGTCGTGCCGGGCGCACGGGAGAGGATCACCGGATCGCTGGGGTCGGTGACGTCGACCACGATCATCTCGCCGCCCCCGACGTTGGCGTGCTGGACATCGCCGGGCGAGGCCTGCACGCTGTCGACGCCGATCAGCGCGAAGCGCCGGACGCCGTGGGCGGTCCTGCGCTCACCGCAGTTCATCGCCTCGTTCTCGAACAGCGCGTTCGGCAGGACGCCGACCACGCTCGGGTGCGCGGCGTCGCTCACGTCCCAGACCCGCACGGAGTCGGCACCGCTGGTCACGAGGATCGGCGCCGTCTGCATGAAGCACCCGGAGATCCCGACTTGGGAGGGGTTCGACGAGAGGTGTGCGACGTTGGGGCTGGCCAGCAGCCCGCCGCCGGACCCGCCGGCGAGCGCCGACTGCACCGGGCGTGGGCCGCTGTGGTCCCCGTGGGCGAGAGCGGGCTGGGCCACGCCCAGGGCGGTGCCGAGGGTGAGGACGGCGCCGGCGAGCGCGGCAACAGGTCGCATGGCGGCTCAACGAGCCACCGCGCCCGCGGTCACGGAACTGCCGCGTCCGCCGTCAGGCGGACGCAGGCGAGGGTGCAGGCCCGGTCAGGCGGGCTGCATCTCCTGCATCGAGGCGGACTCGAGGTCGAGCAGCACGGCGGCGTGGTCGGCCGCGAGCCGGTCGTTCTCCTCGGAGAGCCGGCGGACGAGAGTCTCCAGCTCACCCACTCGCGCGCGCAGCCGGTCGTTCTCGGCCACGAGTCGGGCGGGGGTCCGCAGGTCGCTGTTCATGTATCCGATCAGCGCCTTGGCCATGGAAAAGCCTTCCGGGTGGGAGGGAAGCCCGTGGGTGTCCGGGCCGTCTTCAAGAGTCCCACCGGATCCGCGTGGGGTCAATCTGCCGAAGGCAAAGCCTGACGGGGCGCGCGGCGAGCCCGTGGGACGGGCTGGCAGACGGGGCAGAAGTACGACGACCGGTTCATGAACGCCACCCGGCGGATCGGGGTGCCGCACCGCTCGCACGGCTCACCCTCGCGGCCGTAGGCGTGCAGCGACCGGTCGAAGTAGCCGGACTCGCCGTTGACGTTGACGTAGAGCGCGTCGAACGACGTGCCGCCCTGGCCGAGCGCGTCGGTCATCACGGCGCGCGCGTGGCCCAGCAGCTCGCGCACCTGGGCGGCGGTCAGCCGCTCCCCCGGTCGCTCGCCGTGGATACGTGCGCGCCACAGGGCCTCGTCGGCGTAGATGTTGCCGACGCCCGAGACGAGGTTCTGGTCCAGCAGCTGTCGCTTGACCCCCGAGGCGCGCCGGCGGACGCGGCGTACGAACTCGTCGTCGTCGAAGTCGGGGTCGAGCGGGTCGCGCGCGATGTGGGCGATCTCGGGGGGCAGCCCGGCGCCGCCGGCGGAGACCGAGAGCCCGCCGAACATCCGCTGGTCGACGAAGCGCATCTCCCGGCCCTCGTCCGCCCCCTCGAGGGCGAGGCGCACCCGCAGGTGACGCTCGGCGGGGGCGTCCGGCGGCTGGACCAGGATCTGGCCGCTCATGCCGAGGTGCCCGAGCAGGGCGTCGCCGTTGTCGAGCGGGAGCCAGAGGTACTTGCCGCGACGGCGGGCCGCCTCGATGCGGCGACCGGTCAGGGCCGCGGCGAACCCGGCGGGGCCGCGCAGGTCCCGGCGGACCGGCCGGGGGTGCAGGACGTCGACGCGGGTGATCGTCGCGCCGAGGACGTGGCGCTCGAGCCCGGCCCGGACGACCTCGACCTCGGGGAGCTCGGGCACGTCAGCTCGGGTGCGTCAGTTGTCGCGTGCGGCGGTCTGGGCCGCGCCGATGGCCGGGTCCTCCACGCCGAGGTCGGCGGCGATCTCGCCGTACGCCGTCTCGGCGGCGGCCTGCTCGGCCTCCTTCTTGGAGCGACCCACGCCGTTGCCGTAGAGACCCTCGCCGACCCTGACCTTCGCGGTGAAGGTCTTCATGTGGTCGGGCCCGTCGTCCTCGATGACGTACTCGGGCACGCCGAGGCCGTGCTCGGCGGAGAGCTCCTGCAGGGAGGTCTTCCAGTCCAGGCCGGCGCCCATGGCCGAGGCGGCCTCGATGAGCGGGTCGAAGAGCCGGTGCACGACCTCGGCGGAGACGACGAAGCCGCCGCTGAGGTGGACCGCCCCGAGCACCGCCTCGACGGTGTCGGACAGGATCGACGCCTTGTTGCGGCCGCCCGTGGACTCCTCACCCCGGCCGAGCTTGACGTGCTCGCCGAGCCCGATGCCGCGGCCGACCTCGGCGAGGGCGCGGGCGTTCACGACCGCGGCACGCAGCTTGGCCAGCCGGCCCTCGGAGAGGTCGGGGTGCGTCCGGTACAGCGTCTCGGTCACGACGACGCCGAGCACCGAGTCGCCCAGGAACTCCAGGCGCTCGTTGGTCGGCAGTCCGCCGTTCTCGTAGGCGAAGGACCGGTGGGTGAGGGCGCGCTCGAGCAGCTCGGGATCCAGCTCAGGGTTCCCGAGCGCTGCTCGTAGCTCGCCGTAGTTGGTCAGTGGACCGGGTCTGGTCAGAGGACCTGACGACGGTCGGCCCGCGCGCCGTACTGGCCGCACTCGCCGCACGCACGGTGCGGGAGGTGCTTGGCACCGCAGGCGGGGTTCGCGCAGGTCACCAGGGACGGCGCGACGGCCTTCCACTGCGAGCGACGGTGACGCGTGTTGCTGCGCGACATCTTCCGCTTCGGGACAGCCACTGTTCTCTCCTCTTACCTTGACCGGGACGTCCGGCCGCACGTGTTACTCGGGTTGTTCGTGGTCTTGCTCGAGCTTGGTCAGCTTCGCCCACCGCGGGTCGATCGCAGCCTCGTGCCCGTGGTCCGGGTCGTCTGCCAGACGGGCCCCGCACTCGGGGCACAGTCCGGGACAGTCGTCCTGGCACAGCGGCTGGAACGGCAGTGCGAGCACCACCGCGTCCCGCAGCAGCGGCTCGAGGTCGAGCAGGTCGTCCTCCAGCTTGCTGACCTCGTCGTCCTCCTCGGAGTGGGACCGGTCGTGAGGGTCGTCGTAGACGTACAGCTCCTGGAACGTCGCGGACAGGTCGTCCGTGATGGGTTCCAGGCACCGTACGCACTCGCCCTCGAGCGCGGCTGTCGCCGTGCCCGTGACCAGCACCCCCTCCATGACCGCCTCCAGCCGCAGGTCGAGTTCGACCGGCGAGCCTTCGGGGACACGAAGGACTTCGATGCCCAGATCTGCCGGTGCCGGAACCGAACGTGTCACCCCGCGCTGGGACCCCGGGCGGCGGCCGAGCTCGCGGGTGTCGAGCACGAGCGGCGCTCTCGGGTCCAGTTTGCTCAGGGGATTCACTTCCAGGTCCGGACAGGACAGATCGCGAAGAATGTTAACGGTCGAGGGCTCGGGACGGCAAAACAGGCCCCCACGGCTCAGCCCTCCCCGGACGCCGAGCGCTCGTGGAGCCGCTCGACGAGACGCTGGTGCACGGACGCGGGGAGCAGCCCGGAGACGTCGCCGCCGAACGTCGCCACCTCCTTGACCAGGCTCGAGGCCAGGAAGGAGTACTCGGGGCTGGTCGGCACGAACACGGTCTCCACGTCGGCCAGTGAGGCGTTCATCTGGGCCATCTGCAGCTCGTAGTCGAAGTCGCTGACGGCGCGCAGGCCCTTGACGATGGCGTGGATGTCCCGCTCGGCGCAGAACGTCGTCAGGAGGCCCTCGAAGCCGGCGACCTCCACGTTGTCGAACCCGCTGCAGACGTCCTGCAGCATCTCCATGCGCTCCTCGGCGGTGAACAGCCGCCGCTTGGACTTGTTGACGCCCACGGCGACCACGACCTCGTCGAAGAGCCGCGAGGCGCGGGAGATGATGTCGAGGTGTCCGTTGGTGACCGGGTCGAAGGATCCGGGACAGACGGCTCGGCGCACGGGCTACTCCTCGGGGTCTGGCGTTGAGGCGGCGTGACCGTACCAGAGCACGGTCTCGCCGTAGCGCTTGTCCCGGGTGTCGTCGAAGCCCGCGGGCCAGCGGGGCTCCGGGCTGCGGGCGGACCGCTCGACGACCACCAGCGCACCCGGCACGAGCCAGTGCTGGGTCACCAGAGCCCGCAGGTCGGCGGCCACGGCGGTGTCCTCCAGCGGGTACGGCGGGTCGAGGAACGCGACGTCGTACGGCGCCGCGGGGGGCCGCCGCAGCGTCGTGGACACCGGCGCCGCCACCACGTTGGCCCGGGTGAACCCGAGGGCCCGCGCGTTGTGGGAGATCAGCGCGGCCGTGCGGCGGTCCTGCTCGACCAGGGTGACGACGCCGGCACCACGGGACCACGCCTCCAGGCCCACCGCGCCGGACCCGGCGTACAGGTCGAGGAAGCGCAGGCCGTGGAGCGAGCCGCACCACGACTCCACTGCCGAGAAGAGCGCCTCGCGGACCCGGTCGCTGGTCGGTCGTGTGCTGGCGCCCCGCGGCGTCGTGATCCGCCGGCCGCCGGCCGACCCCCCGATGATGCGCGTCATGCCCGCCCCCCGTGCGACGCGGAGGGCCCCGAGCACCCACCGAGGGCGCTCACGACTTCTCCATGAACTCAGACTGCACCGAGCGCTCCATCTCTTCCACCGCGGCCGCCAGGCCCGGAGCCTGACGCAGCTCGAAATCGGCGTCCAGCAGGTCCTTGGCGGCCGCGCGGGCGTCGAGGATCGTCTCCTCGTCGCGGAGCACGCGGAGGTTCTGCAGGCTGGAGCGGAAGCCGGACTGGTTCTTGCCCAGCACGTCGCCCTCCCGCCGCTGCTCGAGGTCGACCCGGCTCAGCTCGAACCCATCGGTGGTTCGCGACACCGCCTCGAGACGGTCCCGGGCCGGCGAGCCCGTCTCGGCGCGGGTCACCAGCAGGCACAGCCCGGGGTGGCCACCGCGGCCCACCCGGCCCCGCAGCTGGTGGAGCTGGGAGACGCCGAACCGGTCCGCGTCGAGGAGCACCATCGCGGTGGCGTTGGCCACGTCGACACCGACCTCGATCACGGTCGTGGAGACGAGCACGTCGATCTCGCCGGCCGCGAAGGCGCGCATGGTGCGGTCCTTCTCGTCGGCCGGGAGCTTGCCGTGGAGGACGCCGATGCGCAGCCCCGGCAGCCGGGCGTCGGCGAGGTCGGCGGCCACGTCGACCACCGAGCTGAGGCCGGTGCCGGTGCGGTCCACGACGAGGTTGCCGTCCTCGTCGAGGTCGAGCTGGTCGCGCTCCCCCTGCTCCATCTCGTCGCGGACGATCCGCGGGCAGACGACGTAGGCCTGGTGGCCCTTGCCGACCTCCTCCCGCAGCCGCTCCCACACCCGGTTGATCCAGAGCGGCTGCTCCCCCAGCGGGACCACGTTGGTCTGGATGGGGGCGCGACCCGCCGGGAGCTCGGTCAGCGTGGAGGTCTCGAGGTCGCCGAAGACGGTCATCGCGACGGTGCGCGGGATCGGCGTCGCGGTCATGACCAGCACGTGCGGAGGGCTGGCGGCCTTGTCGGTGAGCGCGGCCCGCTGCTCGACCCCGAAGCGGTGCTGCTCGTCGACGACCACGAGCCCGAGGTCGGCGAACATCACCTGGTCCTCCAGCAGGGCGTGGGTGCCCACCACGATGCCGGCCTCGCCGGTGGCGATCCGCGAGAGCGGGGCGGTCCGCTGGGCCTTGGTCATCGACCCCGTCAGGAGCTCCACGTTGGTGGCGTCGGCGGCCCCGCCGAGCATGCCGCCCGCGGCCAGGTCGCCGAGCATCGCCGTGATCGACCGGTGGTGCTGCTGGGCCAGGACCTCGGTGGGCGCCAGCAGCGCCGCCTGGCCACCCGAGTCGACGGTGCGCAGCATCGCGCGCAGCGCCACCACGGTCTTGCCGGAGCCGACCTCGCCCTGGAGCAGCCGGTGCATCGGGTGCGGCTGGGCCAGGTCGCGCTCGATCTCGTCGCCGACGACCTGCTGGCCCTCGGTGAGCTCGAACGGCAGCCGCGCGTCGAAGGAGTCGAGCAGCCCGCCCTCGCGGCCGGTGCGGGCCTGGGCCCCGAGGGCCATCAGCTCGCGCCGCCGCCGGCCCAGCACGAGCTGCGTGACCAGGGCCTCCTCGAAGCGGAACCGGCGCTGCGCGCGGCGTACCTCGCCGAGGTCCTGGGGCGCGTGGACCCAGTGGTAGGCCTGCTGGATGTCGAGCAGGCGGTAGGCCTTCCGGACGTCCTCAGGGAGCAGCTCGGGCACGTCGTCGAGGACCGTGAGCGCGAAGGTCACCGCACGCTGGAGGTCCCAGGAGTCGACGCCCTTGGTCTGGGGGTAGATCGGGTAGAGGTCGCGCATCGCGTCCAGCGACATCTGCGCGGCGTCCTCCTCGCCGGACCCGAACAGCACCGTCTGGGGGTTGGTCAGCTGCCACTCTCCCCGGAACGTGCCGGCCTTGCCGAGGAAGATGCCGCGCCGCCCGACGCACATCCGGCTGGCCTGCCACTCGCTGATGCGTTGCGACTTGGCGAAGAACGACATGCGCAGGGACGGCCCCTCGGTGCGCACCACGACGTCGAGACGGTACGCCGGGCGGCCGGTGCGCCGGTCCTGGTAGGTGTTGACCCTGCTGCGGACCACGTCGCCGACGATCGTCAGCAGCTGGCCCTCCTGCAGGTCCTCGAGCCGCGAGACCTCGCCGGTCTCGAGGTACCGGCGGGGGAAGTGGCGCAGCAGGTCGCCCACGGTGCGGATCCCGAGACCCTCCGTGATCCCGGCGCGCAGGCCGCGCTTCGCGTTGCCCCCGAGCACGGACTCGACGGGTGAGGAGAGGGTGATCATGCGCGGCTCCGGCTCACTCGACCGACATCAGGAGCTGGTAGCGCTCCTGCCCCCCGTCGTACACCACGACGTCGACAGCGGGGTGGTGCTCCTCGACCCACGCGGCGCTCCGGGCGGCCAGCTCGGCGGGGTGTGGATGGGCCGTGTTGTCGTCGGCGGGCGCCCCGGCGACGATCGTCACCAGCTCGCCGCCACCGCCGAGCAGCCGGTCGAGCACATCGGTGGCCACGGCGTACAGGTCCGCGCCGACCAGCGCGAAGTCGCCGGCGACCACGCCGAGGACGTCACCCGGCTCGCAGGGCCCGGCCATCGTGATGGCCTGCCGCGCGGCGATGGTGACGGCTCCGTGCCGGGCGTGCCGGGCGGTGGCGGTCATCTCCAGCACGTCCTGGTCGAAGGTGCGGCCCGGCTCGTGCACGGCCAGCGCCGCGAGCCCCTGCACCTGCGCCTGCGTCGGGATGACCGCGACACGCATCCCGTGGTCCTCCTCGGCGGTGCGGGCCGCGATCTCGGCCACCCGCACGGAGTCGGGGTCGTTGGGGAGCACCACGACCTCGACGGCACCGCAGGAGGTGATCGCCTCGAGCAGCTGCCCCGTCGAGGGGCGCCGCCCGGGACCGCCGTCGACCACGACTGCGCCCGCCTCCACGAAGAGCTCGGCCAGGCCGGGTCCGGCGGCCACGGTGACGATCCGTCGGCCCGTCCGTTCGCGGGTGCGCTCGCGGGCGCGCTCCACCTGCTCGGCGAAGTGCGTGACCCGCACCCGGTGGGGACGCCCCGCCTCGATGCCGGCCTCGATCGCGGCGCCGACGTCGTCGACGTGCACGTGGACGTTCCACAGTCCCTCGCCGCCCACGACCACCAGCGAGTCGCCGAGGCCGGCCAGGGTCTTGCGCAGCACCGCCACCCGGTCGTCGTCGGCGTCGAGGAGGTACATCACCTCGTAGGCGGGACCGTCGGCCGTGAGGTCGCCCTCGCGGGCCTCGGCGGGGTGCGGGACCGGGATGTGGTGGCGGCCGAACGGGGCGGTGACCGGTGTCGGGCGACGCCCGGTGAGCACGGTCTCGGCTGCGTCGAGGATGACACTCACACCGCGCCCACCGGCGTCCACGACGCCGGCGTTGCGCAGCACCGGGAGCTGCTCGGGGGTCCGTGCCAGCGCCTCGCGGGCCGCCGCGGCGGCCGCCGTGAACACGTCGCGTGCGCGGGCGCGGGGGTCGGCCGCACGCACCTCGGCGGCCTCCGCCGCCGCCCGGGCGACGGTCAGCATGGTGCCCTCGACCGGTGTCCCGACCGCCGCGTAGCTGGCGTCCGCGGCCCGCCGCAGGGCCTCGGCCATCACGACCGCGTTGCGCTCGTCGGGTCGCGAGGCGGCGATCCGGTGGCAGATCGCGCCGAGCATCTCGCTGAGGATCACCCCGGAGTTGCCACGCGCCCCGAGCAGGGCACCGCGGCTGCAGGCGGCCAGGGCCGGGCCACGTTCGGCCCTCGGGTCTCCCCCGGTCGCCTCCCGGATCGCGTCGCGCGCGGCGGAGACGGTGAGGAACATGTTGGTGCCGGTGTCGCCGTCGGGCACGGGGTAGACGTTGAGCGCGTCGATCTCCTCGCGCGCCTGCGCCAGGGCGTCCGTGGCGATGTCGACGAAGCGCAGCACGACGGCGAGCCCGATCGTGCCCCCGTGCGGTACTTCCATCGCCTGCCTCTGCCGCCTGCCTGTGTGGCCCGCCTGTGTTCGTGTCGTGGGTCCCGCGCCTGGGCACGTCGTCGCGACCACGCCGGGTGAGGGCCACAGGATAGGGCGTGGCACCATGGAGGCGCCCCACACCGCCCGCAGCACGTCGCGGGCGACGGGTCGCCCCGGGGGTGGCCCGTCACGATTCGCACCGAGCCGGGGAGATCGGATACTCTGGCTCGGTTGCCCGCTCGCTCGGGCCCATTTTCTGGTACCTCGATTTCTTCAGGAGTTCACGGTGGCTGCCGTCTGCGACATCTGCGCCAAGAAGCCTGGCTTCGGCAACAACCGGCCGTGGTCGCGCAAGATCACGAAGCGACGCTTCGACCCCAACATCCAGCGCGTGCGGGCGACCGTGAACGGCACCCCCAAGCGCCTCAACGTGTGCACCGGCTGCCTCAAGGCCGGCAAGGTCACGCGCTGACGTAAGCACGAAGGCCCCCGAAAGCTGCCGAGCAGCTTTCGGGGGCCTTCTGCTTGCGTCAGCAGGAGCCGACGACGGGTCTCGACACGCCGGTCGCGACCTCGCAGGCTCGGTCGCGCGGCTCGCTCGACCACCATCAGCGGATCCGCTGACGCGTCTCCGCTAGAAGTGCACCCAGCCGGTGGGGCCGTCGTACGCAGCGCCGTCGACCGTGACCACCGGGCCGTCCTCGCCGGCCTCGGCGACCGAGCCGACCACCGACCAGCCCTCGGGCACCGACCCCTCCGGGAAGGTGGCCAGGAGGGCGTGGTCGTCCCCGCCACCCAGGATGAACTGCAGCGGGTCGGCGCCCAGCGCGGCGCCCACGGCCTGCAGGGGGTCGGGCACCGGGAAGGCCGAGCGGCGCACGTCGATCGCCACCCCGGAGTCCTTCGCGATGTGCCCGGCGTCGGCGAGCAGCCCGTCGGAGACGTCGATCATGGCGGTGGCGCCGGCTTCGGCGGCGACCTGCCCGGCGGCGTACGGCGGCTCGGGGCGCCGGTAGGCCTCGACGAGCACCCGCGGGGAGCGGAACCCGCGGCCGAGCACGGCCAGTCCCCCGGCCGCCCAGCCCTGGCGTCCGCAGAGCGCGAGGACGTCCCCGGGCTCGGCTCCGGAGCGGACCACGGGCGCCTGGGTGCACGCGCCGAGGACCGTCACGGCGATGACCAGCTGGTCGGACCGGGTGACGTCCCCGCCGACCACGCTGGCACCGACGAGCGCACACTCGTCGGCGAAGCCGCGGGCGAAGTCGAGCGCCCACTGCACCGGGAGGTCGGCCGGGGCCGCCAGCCCGATCGTCAGCGAGGTCGCCCGGCCACCCATGGCATTGACGTCGGAGAGGTTCTGCGCGGCGGCGCGGTGGCCCACGTCCTCGGCCGAGGCCCACTCACGGCGGAAGTGGCGTCCCTCGACCATCAGGTCCGTCGACACCACCACGTGGCCCGTCCGCACGCGCAGCACGGCGGCATCGTCGCCCGGGCCGATCAGCACCTGCTCCCCCTGCTCGAAGACGTCGGTGAGGGCGCTGATGAGTCCGAACTCGCCGGCGTCGGCGAGCGTGGCGTCGGGGGGAAAGGCCATGCGCTCATCCCACCAGATCCCGGTAGGCGGCCCGGACGTGGGCGCACCTATCGACAGCCACGGGTCGCACGGTAGGTTGACCGGCACACGATCCCCGCACCACACGAGGAGTCCACGATGGTCGTCCAGGCGTACATCCTGATCCAGACCGATGTCGGCAAGGCAGCCGAGGTCGCCTCAGCCATTGCCCAGGTCAAGGGGGTCACCCTCGCCGAAGACGTCACCGGCCCGTACGACGTGATCGTCCGCGCCGAGGCCCGCAACGTCGACGAGCTCGGCAAGCTGGTCGTCTCGAAGGTCCAGAACCTCGAGGGCATCACCCGCACCCTGACCTGCCCGGTCGTGCACATCTGAGTGCCTGACCGCGCCGCACGTCGACGACGCCCCGGGTCCGGAAGGACACGGGGCGTCGTCGCGTCCACCTTCCTGCTGCTGGCCGCGTGCAGCTCCGGCCCCCCGGAGATCGACAGCGGCGACCTGTCCGCGGCCGACGCCCGGACCTGCCGCGAGCTGGTGGCCGACCTCCCCGACACGCTGGTCGGGCTGCCGTCGGTGGACGTCACCGGCGACAGCGCGTACGGCGCCGCCTGGGGTGACCCGGCGATCGTGCTGACCTGCGGCGTCGGACCGGCGGACCTCGAGGACATCCCGGGCTGCTCCGTGGTCGACGGCGTGGGCTGGCTGGTGCCGCCCGACGAGACCCAGGGCGACCGGGACGCCACGTTCACAGCGGACGGCTACCGACCTCGGGTGCGGCTGGAGGTGCCCCGCGACTACCTGCCCGAGAAGGGAGCGGCCGCGCTCGGCGAGCTGGCCGACCCCGTCAAGCGGCACCTCGAGCGCGTGGAGCGCTGCCTCTAGCTCAGCGCAGGCCGGTGTCGCGCTGCAGCGCGAGCTGGATCAGCCGGTCCACCAGCGCGGGGTAGTCCAGCCCGCTCGCGGCCCACATCTGGGGGAACATCGAGGTGGGCGTGAAGCCGGGCATCGTGTTGATCTCGTTGACGACCAGCGAGCCGTCGGGCATCACGAAGAAGTCGACCCGGGCCAGGCCCTCGCAGCCGACCGCGTCGAACGCGCTGGCCGCCATGTCCCGCAGGCGGCCGGAGACGTCGTCGGGCAGGTCGGCCGGGATGTCGATCTCGGTGTGCTCGCCGGGGAGGTACTTCGCCGCGAAGTCGTAGAACTCGTGGTCACCACCGACCCGCAGCTCGGCCGGGAGGCTGGTCTCCGGCGTGCCGTCGAGCGCCTGGAGCACGCCGCACTCGACCTCGCGGGCACCCTCGGCCGAGACCTCGACCAGCACCTTCGGGTCGTGGCGCAGCGCCTCCTCGATCGCCTCGTCGATCTCGGAGGCGTCGTGGGCCTTGGAGATCCCGAAGCTCGAGCCACCCCGGGCGGGCTTGACGAAGAGCGGGTAGCCGAGACCGGCCGCACGCTCGCGGCACGCTTGCGCGTCCCGCGCCCACTCGCGCGCGGTGACCGTCACCGACGGCATCACCGGCAGGCCCGCGGCCTGCAGGACGACCTTCATGTAGGCCTTGTCCATGCTCACCGCGGAGGCGAGCACTCCGGCGCCGACGTACCGCACCCCGGCCATCTCGAACATGCCCTGGATCGTGCCGTCCTCGCCCCAGGGGCCGTGCAGGAGCGGGAAGACCACGTCGACCTCGCCGAGCTTCTGCGGCGGCTGGGACGGCTCGCTGACCACGAGGTCGGTGGAGCCCACCTGCTGGGCCAGGGCGACCGACGACCCGGTCGGGTCGACCTCGGGCAGCTTGTCCGCGCTCTCGATGCGCAGCCGGTCGGGGTCGCCGGACTCGAGCACCCACCGGCCGTCCGTGGCGATGCCGACCGGTACCACGTCGTACTTCGCGCGGTCGATGGCCTGCAGCACGCTGCCGGCCGTCACGCACGAGATGCCGTGCTCGCTGGAACGGCCGCCGAAGACGACGGCGACGCGAGGCCTGTGCTGGGTGGCGGGGGTGGGCTCGTTCATCGCCCTGACACTATCCACCTAGGCTCGGGGCCATGTCCCAGGACTCGCCCGCCACCCCCCAGCCCGTGTCCGGCCCCACATCCGTGCCGCTCGACCCGTCGTGGCGGCCCTCGACGGTCGCGGTGACCGCCGGCCGGCCGGGGCACGCCCCCGACCAGCCGCTCAACCAGCCGATCGTGATGGCCTCGACGTACGTCGCCGGTGGCGACCTGGAGTACGGCCGCTACGGCAACCCCACCTGGAACGCGTTCGAGGAGGCGCTCGGCGCTCTGGAGGGCGGGCGGTGCCTGACCTTCTCCTCGGGCCTCGCCGCGGTCGCCACGGTGCTCGACCTCGTCGGCAACGACGCGAAGGTCGTCGCACCGCGGCACGCCTACAACGGCACCGTCCTGCAGCTCGGCGACCTCGAGTCGCGCGGACGGCTGCGCACCGAGCTGGTCGACATCACCGACACGGACGCGGTCGTGGCCGCCTGCGACGACGCGGCCCTGGTCTGGCTCGAGTCCCCGACGAACCCGGCGCTGGAGGTCGCCGACATCGAGACCATCCGCAAGGCAGCCCACGAGGCCGGGGCGTACGTCGTGGTCGACAACACCTTCGCCACTCCCCTGCTGCAGAAGCCGCTGGACCTCGAGGTCGACCTCGTCGTCCACTCCGCCACCAAGTACCTCGCCGGCCACAGCGACGTCCTGATGGGAGCCGTCGTCACCCGCGACGAGGAGCTGCACACCGTGCTGAAGGGACGGCGCGACCTGCTGGGCGCCGTGCCGGGCACCCTCGAGTCGTGGCTGGCCCTGCGCGGGCTGCGCACCCTGCACCTGCGTGTGGAGCGGGCCCAGGCCAACGCCCAGGAGCTGGTCCGGCGGCTCTCCGCGCACCCGGCGGTCGGGGAGGTGCGCTACCCCGGCTTCGGCGGCATCGTCTCGATCGTGCTGGCGCAGGGTGCCATGGCCGCGGACCTGCTGACCCGCAAGACGAGGCTCTGGGTGCACGCCACGTCGCTGGGTGGCGTGGAGTCGACCTTCGAGCGGCGGCGCCGCTGGAAGTCCGAGCCGGCCACCATCCCCGACGGCCTGGTCCGGCTGTCGGTGGGCATCGAGGACGTCGACGACCTCTGGGACGACCTGGCGAAGGCGCTCGACACGCTGACCTGAGCCGGTCAGCTCAGGTCAGTCGGTCTCGGCCTTGGTGTCGCGGGCGATGAAGGCGTCCATCATCTCGTTGGCCGTCATCCGCCCCGCCACGACGGCGTCGACGTGCTCGGCGATGGGCGCGTCGATGCCGGTCTGGCGGGCCAGTGCCAGGAGCGAGGAGCACGACTTCGCACCCTCGGCGACCTGGCGGGTGGAGGCGTAGATCTCCTCGGTGGTCATGCCCTGGCCGAGCTTCTCGCCGAAGCTGCGGTTGCGCGAGAGCGGTGAGGAGCAGGTGGCGACCAGGTCGCCCAGGCCCGCCAGGCCCATCAGGGTGAGCGGGTTGGCGCCGAGGGCGGTGGCGAGGCGGGCCGTCTCCGCCAGGCCGCGGGTGATCACCGACGCGGTCGTGTTGTCCCCGAAGCCCAGGCCCACCGCCATGCCGACGGCCAGGCCCACCACGTTCTTGTAGGCGCCGCCGAGCTCGCAGCCGAGCACGTCCGTGCTCGTGTAGGGGCGGAAGGCCGGCGAGTGGATCCGGTGCTGGATCATCTTCGCCACCGCCTCGTCCTCGCAGGCCACCACCGAGGCGGCGGGTTCGCGGCGCGCGATCTCCGGGGAGAGGTTGGGGCCGCTGACGACGGCGATCCGGTCCGGGCCGGCGCCGGTGATCTGCGCGATGACCTCGCTCATCCGCTCCAGGGTGCCGAGCTCGACGCCCTTCATCAGCGAGACGATCACGGCGTCCCGCTCGATGTACGGCGCCCACTCGGTCAGGCTCCCGCGCAGGGACTGCGATGGCGTGGCGAGCACCACGATGTCGGCGCCGTGCAGTGCCTTCTCGACGTCCGACGTGGCCGAGACGGTCCGCGGCAGCTCGATGCCGGGCTGGTAGTCGGGGTTCTCGTGACCTTCGTTGATCGCGCGTGCCAGCTCCTCGCGGCGGGACCAGAGCACGACCTCGTTGCCGGCGTCGGCCAGCACGATGGAGAACGCCGTGCCCCACGACCCGGCGGTGAACACGGCGACCTTGCCGTGCTTCGTCGGCTCGTGGTTCATGGGCGCTCCTTCTTCCGGGACTTCTTCTGGGTCTTGTTCGGGTTGCCGGTCTCGCGGACGCCGGCCTTGCGCATGTCGAACGGCTCGGGCGGTGCCTGCTCACCGCGGATGTCCTCGACCAGCGAGGTGATGGCGGCCATGATCCGCTCGGTGGCCTCATGGGTGACGGCGGGCCCCGGAGGCAGCGCGAGCAGGTCGGCCAGGTCGACCGGGTCGCCGACCTTCATGGTGATCCGCTTGCGCGGGAACAGGTCGGGCTTCTTGGCGTACGGCGCCAGCAGGTCCTGGGCGCCCCACTGCCCCACCGGGACCACGGGGCAGCCGGTGGCCAGGGCGATCCGGGCGGCGCCCGACTTGCCGGTCATCGGCCACATGCCGGGGTCGCGGGTGATCGTGCCCTCGGGGTAGACGACCACGCACTCGCCCTGCCGCACGGCGCGCACGGCGGCGTCGTACGCGCCGACGGCGTTGCGGCTGAGCCGCTCGACCGGGATCTGCCCGGCGGCCGAGAGGAAGTACGCGAGCGCCCTGTTCCTGAACAGGCCGGACTTCGCGAGGTAGCGCGGCAGTCGGCCGTGGTCGTAGACGATGTGCGCGGCGGTCAGTGGGTCGATGTGGGAGATGTGGTTGAGCACGAGGATGAAGCCACCGGTCTCGGGGATCTTCTCCCCGTCGATCCACTCGTGCTTCGTCGTCGCGAGCAGCGCGGGCTTGACGATGGGCACGGCGATGTTGAACGCCCATCCACGCCGCTGCTGCAGCTTGCGAACCTTCACGTGCGTCCCTGTCCTCACTCCGGCCCCACGGCCGTGGCGCTCTCTACGTCGAGTGCAGGCTACTCGGTCGTAGCCGCCCGGCGCCTCGCCACGACACACCGGCGGGACGGCCCGCAGGACGGCCTGACAGGATCGTCGCGATGACCTCTCCGCAGTACGCCGTGCTGGTCCCGGTCAAGCCACCGGCCCACGGGAAGTCCCGGCTCGCCGGCGCCTCCGACGAGCGCCGCCGCGACCTCGCGGCCGCCTTCGCCCTCGACACCGTGTCCGCGTGCCTGGCCGCCTCCCGCGTCTCCGCGGTGCTGGCCGTCACCGACGATGCGCCGTTCGCCGCCCGGCTGGCCGCCCTCGGGTGCTCGTCCATCCCCGACGGCGTCACCGGCGACCTCAACGCCACCCTGCGCCAGGCCGCAGCCGAGGTGGACCGGCGCTGGCCGGGGCTGGTCCCGGTCGCGGTCTGCGCGGACCTGCCGGCGCTGCGACCCGAGGAGCTCGACGACGCGTTGGCCGGGGTGCCCGCGGACGGGGCGGCGTTCGTGGCCGACCACGAGCGCGTCGGCACGACCATGTACGCCGCGCCGTACGCGCTGTTCGCGCCGCGGTTCGGCCCCGGCTCCCGCTTCGCGCACCTCGGCACGGGAGCGGTCGAGATCGAGGGTGCGCTGCCGACGCTGCGTCTCGACGTCGACGACCTCGACGACCTCCGCGGAGCCCTGGCACTCGGCGTCGGCCGCCACACGGCGGCGATCGCGGGTCAGGACCCCGACAGGCAGTGACGGCCGAAGTGCGGTGATGGCCGAAATGCAGTGATGGTGGGCCTCCCGGAGGAGGCCCACCATCAGGCGCCGCTGCTGATCAGGACTTCTTGGCCGTGGACTTCTTCGCCGGCGCCTTCTTCGCAGGTGCCTTCTTCGCAGGCGCCTTCTTGGCCGGCGTCGCCTTGGCGGTGCTGGTCTTCTTGGCCGGGGTCGACTTGGCCGCCGTCTTCTTGGCCGCAGCCGACTTCGCGGTGCTGGTCTTCTTGGCCGCCGTCGTCTTGGTCGCCGTGGCGGTCTTCTTGGCGGGCGCCTTCTTCGCGGGCGTCGCCTTGGCGGTGGTCGTCTTCTTGGTTGGCGTCGACTTCGCGGCCGTCTTCTTGGCCGGAGCCGACTTCGCGGTGCTGGTCTTCTTGGCCGCCGTCGACCTGGTCGCCGTGGCGGTCTTCTTGGCAGGTGCCGCCTTCTTGGCAGCGGATGCGGCGGCCTTCGCGGGTGCGGCGGCCTTCTTGGCGGCGGTGCCCGAGGCGGCCAGGGTCAGCTTGGGCAGCTTCTTGGCGCCGGAGACGACGTTCTTGAGGTCCTGCCCGGGGCTGAACTTGGGGACGGCCGTCTTCTTCGCCTTGATCCGCTGGCCGGTCTGCGGGTTGCGGACCCAGCGAGCCTCGCGGATGCGCTTCTCGAAGGAGCCGAACCCGGTGATCGCGACCTTCTCGCCCTTGGCGACCTCGCGAGTGATCGTGTCCAGGACGGAATCGAGCGCGTGCGCGGCAGCCTTCCGGTTCCCCTCGTAACGCTGGGCCAGCGCGTCGATGAGCTGAGTTTTGTTCACTAGCTTCCCTTCCAATGAACTGTGGGCCGAGCCCGTGCTCGACTTTCTTCAACGCACGCTAGGTATTCGTGGCCATCGCCACAATCACCACGCCGACTATTTGGCGTTCTTTTTTCACGCTCGTCCGGACCGATATCCCGCGTGGAATCAGGGAATCGCCGTCGATTCGCATCATCGCGGGAAAGACAAGGTGCCCGAATCCCCAGTCCTGCTTGGGGATTCGGGCACTTTGCGGTCGGATCAGCCGGCCAGGAAAGCGAGCAGGTGCTCGTTGAACTCGTTGGCGTGGCTGACGTTGAATCCGTGCGGCGCTCCCTCGACGACGACGAGCCGCGCACTGTCGACACTGTCGGCCGTTCGCCTGCCGGAGACCTCCAGCGGCACGATCGAGTCGCTGTCCCCGTGGATCACCAGGGTCGGCACGCTGATGCGCTCGAGGTCCTTGCGGAAGTCGGTGCGGCCGAAGGAGTCGATGCAGGCGACCACCGCCTCGTCGCGGGCAGGCTCCTCGAGGGCCAGCGCCTGCCGGCGCTGCTCCTCGGAGACCTTGAGCTCACCGTCGACCGAGAAGAAGTCGGTGGTGAACCCGTCCAGGAAGCCGGCGCGGTCCTCGCGCACGCCCTGCTGCATCCCGTCGACGTCGCCCTCCCCCAACCCGCCGTCCGGGTTGTCCGCGGTCTTGAGCAGATAGGGCGGCACCGCGCCGGCGAACACCACCGAGTGCAGGCGGTCCTCGCCGTACGTCGACACGTAGCGGGCCACCTCGCCGCCGCCCATCGAGAAGCCCACGAGGGACGCGTCCTGGAGCTGCAGGCCCTCCAGCAGCACGGCGAGGCGCGGTCGTACCCCGCGGATGGGCGGTCACATGTCTCGGCCCGCGGCCGAGGGACTCAGAGCGTGGCGGGCTTCCAGGCCGGGCGAGAGGACTCGTACGACGCGATGTCCGCCTCGTGGCCGAGGGTGATGCCGACGTCGTCGAGGCCCTCGAGCAGCCGCCAGCGCGTGTAGTCGTCGATGTCGAAGGAGTCCTCGATCGCGTCCGGACCCTCCCCGGCACGGACGGTGCGCGACTCGAGGTCCACGGTCACCGTGGCGCCCGGGTCCTCCTCCAGGAGGTCCCACAGCCGCTGCACGACCTTCTCGTCGACCTTGGCCGCGACCAGGCCCGCCTTGCCGGCGTTGCCGCGGAAGATGTCGCCGAACCTGGGCGAGACGACGGCCTTGAACCCGTAGTTCTGCAGGGCCCAGACGGCGTGCTCGCGCGAGGAGCCGGTGCCGAAGTCGGGGCCGGCGACGAGCACCGACCCGCCGGCGTACGCCGGGTCGTTGAGCACGAAGGACTCGTCGTTGCGCCAGGCCGCGAAGAGGCCGTCCTCGAAGCCGGTGCGGGTCACGCGCTTGAGGTAGACCGCCGGGATGATCTGGTCGGTGTCGACGTTGCTGCGACGCAGCGGGACGCCGACGCCGGTGTGGCTGGTGAACTTCTCCATCGGATGTCCTTCGGTGTCTCAGTCGAGGTCGGCGGGCGAGGAGAGGGTGCCCCGGATGGCGGTGGCGGCGGCGACCGGCACCGACACCAGGTGGGTGCGGCCGCCCTTGCCCTGACGCCCCTCGAAGTTGCGGTTGGAGGTCGATGCGCTGCGCTCGCCGGGCTGGAGCTGGTCGGGGTTCATGCCCAGGCACATCGAGCAGCCGGCCCCGCGCCACTCGGCACCCGCCTCCTTGAAGATGACGTCGAGCCCCTCCTCCTCGGCCTGGAGGCGGACCCGGACCGAGCCGGGCACCACCAGCAGCCGGGTGTCCTTGTCCACCTTGCGGCCCTCAACGATGGCCGCGGCCGCGCGCAGGTCCTCGATGCGACCGTTGGTGCAGGAGCCGACGAAGACGGTGTCGACCTTGACGTCACGCATCGGGGTGCCGGCCTCGAGGCCCATGTACTGCAGGGCCTTCTCGGCGGCGATGCGGTCCTGGGCGTCGTCGAGGTCCGCGGGGTCCGGCACGCTGGCTCCCAGCGGGACGCCCTGCCCGGGGTTGGTGCCCCAGGTGACGAACGGGGTCATCGTGCTCGCGTCGAGGACGATCTCCTCGTCGAACTGCGCGTCCTCGTCGGTGACGAGGGTCTTCCAGTGCTCGACCGCGGCGTCCCAGTCCGCGCCCTTCGGGGCCTCGGGGCGACCCTCGATGTAGTCGAAGGTCGTCTGGTCCGGCGCGATCAGGCCGGCCTTCGCGCCCCACTCGATGCTCATGTTGCACACGGTCATCCGGGCCTCCATCGAGAGCGCCTCGATGGCCTCGCCGCGGTACTCGACGATGTAGCCCTGCCCGCCGCCGGTGCCGGTGTGGGCGATCAGGGTGAGGACGAGGTCCTTGGCGGTGACGCCCTCGGGCAGGCTGCCGTTGACGGTGACGGCCATGGTCTTCGGCTTGGCCTGCGGCAACGTCTGGGTGGCGAGCACGTGCTCGACCTCCGACGTACCGATCCCGAAGGCGATGGCCCCGAAGGCGCCGTGGGTGCTGGTGTGGCTGTCACCGCAGACGATCGTCATGCCCGGCTGGGTGAGCCCGAGCTGTGGGCCCACGACGTGGACGATGCCCTGCTCGATGTCGCCGAGCGGGTGCAGCCGGACCCCGAACTCCTCGCAGTTCTTCCGCAGCGTCTCCACCTGGGTGCGCGAGACCGGGTCCGCGATCGGCTTGTCCCAGTCCAGCGTGGGCACGTTGTGGTCCTCGGTGGCGAGGGTGAGGTCCGGACGGCGCACGGTCCGGCCCGCGAGCCGCAGGCCGTCGAAGGCCTGCGGGGAGGTGACCTCGTGCAGGAGGTGGAGGTCGATGTAGAGCAGGTCCGGCTCTCCGTCAGCGGTGCGGACGACGTGCTCGTCCCAGACCTTCTCGGCCAGGGTCTTGCCCATGACTGTCTCCCTCTTGCTCGTTCGTCTTCGTGCTGTTCACCTCGGCGGTCGACCCGGTGGGGACCGCGGTCCCGAGGACGTCACACAGGCTACCGCTTGCATCCCATGATCTGAGACGGCAGTATTGCCATATGGACAACTCTAGCGGAGTCGGCGTCCTCGACAAGGCCGCCCTCGTGCTCACCGCCCTCGAGTCCGGCCCGGCGACCCTGGCCGGTCTCGTCGCCGGCACCGGCCTCGCCCGCCCGACGGCCCACCGGCTGGCCGTGGCGCTCGAGCACCACCGTCTCGTCGCCCGCGACATGCAGGGCCGCTTCGTGCTCGGGCCCCGCCTCGCCGAGCTCTCGGCCGCCGCCGGTGAGGACCGGCTGCTCGCGACCGCCGGCCCGGTGCTGGCCCGGCTGCGGGACATCACCGGTGAGTCGGCGCAGCTGTGGCGTCGCCAGGGCGAGCACCGGGTCTGCGTGGCCGCCGCCGAGCGGCCCAGCGGCCTGCGCGACACCATCCCCGTGGGCTCGCAGCTCACGATGCGGGCGGGCTCCGCGGCCCAGGTCCTGCTCGCCTGGGAGGACCCGGAGCGGATGCACCGCGGGCTGCAGAACGCCGCCTTCTCCGCCGCCGCCCTCTCCGGCATCCGCCGTCGCGGCTGGGCCCAGTCGGTCGGCGAGCGCGAGCAGGGCGTGGCCTCGGTCTCGGCCCCGGTCCGCTCCCCCAGCGGCAAGATCATCGCCGCCGTCTCGGTCTCCGGACCGCTCGAGCGGCTCTCCCGCCAGCCCGGTCGCATGCACGCCCCCGCTGTCCTCGCCGCCGCCGAGCGGCTCTCGGAGTCACTGCGCCGGGCCGCCGCCGAGTGAGGTGCCTCGCACCGAGGTTGCGAGGTCCGAGAAGCAGCACCCAGGTCGAGCGCGACCGAGCCCGCGAGGTCGCGGTCGCTGCTCGACCACCGACGATCAGGTCCGCTTCGCGTCCCTGATCAGAACAGGGCGTGGGCGGCCTGCTCGAGCTCGAGGAGGGTCTGCTTGCGCGGGAGGCCCCCGGCGTAGCCGGTGAGGGTGCCGTCGGCGCCGACCACGCGGTGGCACGGGACCACGATCGGGATCGGGTTGCGCCCGTTGGCCAGGCCGACCGCGCGCGAGCCGTGGCCGGTGAGGCCGAGACGCAGGGCGATCTGGCCGTACGTCGCGGTCTCGCCGTACCCGATCGTGCGCAGCTGCTCCCAGACGCGCTGCTGGAACTGCGTGCCCACCGGAGCGAGCGGCAGGTCGAACTCCTTGAGATCGCGGTCGAAGTAGGCGCGCAGCTGCCGCGCCGCCTCCACGAGCACCGGGACGCTGTCGTCCTGCTCTCCTCGCGGCCGCGTGCCCCCGTCCTCGAACGGGGAGAACTCGATCGCGGAGATCGCGCCCTCGGTCTCGATGATGCGCAGCTCGCCGACGGGGCTGTCGGTCACGGTCCACATGTCAGTACTCCTCGGTCTCGGCTGCCGACGTCGCCGGGACGGGCGGCATCAGCGTGTTCCACAGGTGCATCAGGGCGTAGGAGCGCCACGGGCGCCAGTCGTCCTGCCGGGCGACGGCGGCGGCGGCGTCGTGCCCGAGGCCAGTCAGCGCGTTGCGCACGCCCACGTCGGTGGGCAGGAAGACGTCGGGGTGCGCGAGCGCACGCATCGCGACGTAGTCGGCGGTCCACGGTCCGATGCCGGGCAGCTCCAGCAGCGCGGCGCGGACGCCGTCGCGGTCCGGTCCGCGGTCGAGGGCGACCTCGCCGGACGCCAGCGACCGCGCCAGGCCGACCAGCGCCCGCCCCCGGGCCCGCGGCATCGGCAGCGACCCCGGATCCACGCCGGCGAGGCTCTCGGGCGTGGGGAAGAGGTGGGTCAGACCGGGTATCGAGCTCTGCACCGACCGTCCGTGCTCGGCGACCAGACGCCCGGTCACCGTGCACGCACCGACGACGCTGACCTGCTGGCCGATCACGGTGCGGATCGCGACCTCGTCCCCGTCGACCTGGCCGGGCACCCGCAGCCCGGGCTGACGGCGCACCAACGGGCCGATGACGGGGTCGCCGGCGAAGTGGTCGTCGACGGCGAGCGGGTCGCAGTCGGCGTCAACGAGGCGACGGGTGCGCTCGACGGCCGCCGCGGTGTCACGCAGGTCGCGCAGCTCGAACGTCGCGGTCACGAAGGCCGTCTGGCCCTCCTCGAGGGCGTCGTCGACGTCCAGCCGCACCGTGCCCGGCCCGTGCGGCAGGTCCAGGGTGCGGGCGTACCAGCCCCTCCCCGCGACCTCGACTCCGGGCACGAGGTGGTAGGCCAGGAAGGCCAGCAGCGCCCGGCCGGCGAACGGGGTGCGTACGGCGAGCCGCATCGTGACCGTGCCGGTGGCAGGACGCCCGCCCCGACGCCCGCGCAGCTCGGTCGGCGAGGCGGCGTACACCTCACGCATGGTGTCGTTGAACTGCCGCACGCTCGAGAACCCGGCCGCGAAGGCCACGTCGGCGTAGGTCAGCTCGGTGGTCTCGATGAGGACGCGAGCGGTCTGGGCGCGACGTGCCCGCGCGAGCGCGAGCGGTCCGGCGCCGAGCTCGGCCGCGAGGATGCGGCTGAGGTGGCGGGGGGTGTAGCCGACCCGGCGGGCCAGACCGTCCACTCCCTCGCGGTCGACGACCCCGTCGGCGATCAGCCGCATCGCCCGGCCCGCGGCGGTCGCTGCGACGTCCCAGTCCGGGCTGCCCGGCGTCGCGTCGGGCAGGCAGCGCTTGCAGGCGCGGTAGCCGGCCGCCTGGGCCGAGGCGGCGCTCGGGTGGAAGGTGACGTTGGCGAACGCCGGGGTGCGCGCGGGGCACGACGGGCGGCAGTAGATGCCGGTGGTGCGGACCGCGGTGTAGAAGACGCCGTCGAAGCGGCGGTCCCGGGACTTCACGGCCCGGTAGCAGGACTCGGGGTCGAGCCCGGCTGCCGGGGCGGTGCCGGGGACGGTGGCGGCGTGCATGCGTCCATCATCACCCAGGCCACCGACAGCTTCTGGCGGGAATCGGACACGGCCGTCCCCGGCGATGCAACACGGAGCGCCGCGATCACGTCATAGTCTCCGAGACCTCACCCGAGCACCGAAGGACGACGATGCCTGCAGCCACCGCCCGGCGACGCCGCCTCCCCGTGCTGCGGGTCATCCTCGTGGCGGAGCTCGTCGTCGCGCTCGTCACCGGGGTGGGCGTGGTCCTGGCCTACCGGCACATCGACGGCAACATCACGGCCGGCCCGGCCATCAAGCACCACAACACCAAGCAGCCCAAGGCCGCCGACCAGCCGCACGAGCCGCTCAACATCCTGATCATGGGCAACGACACCCGCGACTGCGACGGCTGCCACGTCGACGCCGAGGCGGGCGGCGGGGTCTCGGACACCACGATCCTGCTCCACGTCGCGGCGGACCGGAAGTCGGCGTACGGCATCTCGGTCCCCCGCGACCTCCTCGTCGACCGTCCGGACTGCACGGTGGACGGCAAGGTCGTCCCCGGCGGGGGCGACGTGCTCTGGAACGACGCGTTCGCCCGCGGCGGCCCGGAGTGCACCGTCGAGCAGTTCGAGTCGGTGTTCGCGCCCGTCTACGTCGACGAGTACCTCACGATCGACTTCGCCGGCTTCAAGGACATGGTCGATGCGATCCACGGCGTCAACGTGTGCATCCCCGAGCCGCTCGACGACCCGAAGTACCTCCACGTGCACTTCGACGCCGGCGCCGACGTCCACCTCGACGGCAGGCAGGCGCTCAACTACGTCCGGCTGCGCCACGTCCTCAGCGGCACCGACATCGGCCGGATGAAGCGCCAGCAGTCGTTCATCGCCGCGATGACCAACAAGGTCCTCTCCGCCGACACGCTCACCCGGCCGGACCGGCTGCTCGGCTTCGCGGACGCGCTCACCAGCTCGCTCCAGGCCAGCCCTGACCTGGCCAGCGCCAGCGCCCTCGTCGATCTCGCGGGACAGCTCAAGGACGCCGACCCGGCGCACATCAAGTTCGTCACCATGCCGAACTTCCTGTACGCCCCCGGGACGGCCGGCTACCCTCACGTGGGTCTCGACCCGGCGTACGAGAAGCTGGTCCGGCAGGTGCACGACGACGCTCCGCTGGGCTCGTTCGTGCGGGACTCGCTGTCGGCCGACGGCCCGAAGAAGCACAGCAGCCAGGTCCAGAAGGACGCGGCCGCGGCGGCCGGGATCTGCGCCTGAGTCACGAGCGTCACACTGCGCGGCCGACGCTCCAGATCGACGAGATGCGAGAAGGCCCGGTCCTGACGGACCGGGCCTTCTTCGTTGCGTACCCCCGACCGGATTCGAACCGGCGCTACCGCCTTGAGAGGGCGGCGTGCTAGGCCGCTACACAACGGGGGCTTGCCTTGCTGCTCTTCTCGAGCAGCGGGTGAAACCTTAGCGAAACCGCCGGTTTCACACCAAATCCCGGCCGGCTGACCGGGACTTCGCTGGGATACTAGGACTCGAACCTAGACTAACTGAACCAGAATCAGTCGTGCTGCCAATTACACCATATCCCATTGACTTTGGCTGGTTCGAATCACCGCCCCGAGCCGAGAAGGAACCTTACACGCGACCTCTCGCGGCCACCAAAACGGCCTCGTGCGAGGTGGTTTCCAGGCCTGTACGGCGGGCCACGAGCAGCGCCAGGGCGAGGTAGACCAGCGACTGGGTGAGGGTCACCGGCAACGTCCACCAGCTCCCTCCGGTCGGGTTGAGGGTCGACCCCATGTCGCCGAACGCGAGTGCGAGACCGAAGGCCAGCCAGTTGTTCAGCACGTGCATCGCGATGCCGGCCTCGAGGCCGCCGGTGAGGACCACGAGCGTGCCGGCGACCACCCCGAAGGCGAAGCGGTCGAAGAAGACCGGTGCGCTCTGGGCGCCGTGCGCGAGGGCGAAGAGGACGGCCGGGCCCACGACCGCGACCCACCGCCTGTTGAACAGGCCGCCGAAGGCCTGGGTCAGGTAGCCGCGGAAGGCGTACTCCTCCCCTGCCGCCTGCAACGGCGTGAGCAGCAGCACGACCAGCAGGAAGTCGCGCGTCGTGCTGGTGAAGTCGTTGACCGAGCCGTTGACCTGCGGGTCGCTGGACGACGAGGGCACCATCGCCGAGACCATGAGCGTCACGACCAGCGACAGGACCGCCAGCCCGAGGCAGACGGCGAACCAGCGCCAGCGGATCCGCGGCCGGACCGAGGCCAGCCAGCGCGGCAGGATGCCGTGCACGACTCTCACGACGACCCAGGTGACCGGGATCGCCGCGGCGAGCACCAGGTTGAGGTAGGCCAGCCCCAGGGGCGTCGGGTCCTCCAGGTCGACCAGCCGTTGCAGGCTGTCGCCGACGTCGCGACCGGCGAGCGCGTACCCCAGCGCGAAGAGCACCTGGAGCAGCAGCGGCACCACGCCCAGCATCACCACCACGAACCCGACCGTCCCCAGCACGGGGCGCCACCAGCCGGGCCGGCCGCCGCGCTGGACGAGGTGGTAGGGCAGCCCCTCCCCGGGGACGGACGGGCCGCTCATGTCACGCGAGGGCGCTGCGCAGTCGACCGAGCCCGCGCTCGCGTCCCAGCAGCTCCAGCGACTCGAACAGCGGCGGGGAGACCCGCCGGCCGGTGACGGCCACGCGGACGGGTCCGAACGCGTTGCGGGGCTTGAGCCCCATCTCCTCGACCAGCTTCGTCTGGAGGGCCTCCTGGATCCCGGCGGTCGACCAGCCCTCGAGGCTCGCGAGCGCGTCGTACGACGCCTGCACGACCGCCTTGCCGTCCTCGGTGAGCAGCTTCTCCACGTCGGTCGCGTCGCGCGTGAACGACCCCTCGTCGACGAAGAGGAAGTCCAGCATGTCGACCGCCTCGGTGAGCTTGTTGATGCGCTCGGCGACCAGCGGCATCGCCAGCTCGAGGAGCTGGGCGTCGGCGTCGCGCACCGGGTCGGACAGGACGCCGGCGGCCTTGAGGAACGGGATGACCCGGTGGGTGATCTCGTCGAGGGGCAGCAGCCGCATCTGGGCGGCGTTGATGGCCTCGGCCTTCTTGAGGTCGAAGCGCGCAGGGTTGGGGTTGACGTCCTTGAGGTCGAACTTCTCGACCATCTCCTGCATCGAGAAGACGTCGCGGTCGGCCGCGATCGCCCAGCCCAGCAGGGCGAGGTAGTTGAGCAGGCCCTCGGGCAGGAAGCCCTGGTCGCGGTAGGCCAGCGCGTGCGCCTCGGGGTCGCGCTTGGAGAGCTTCTTGTTGCCCTGGCCCATGACGTAGGGCAGGTGGCCGTACTCGGGCGTGATCTCGGCGATGCCGATGGCCTTGAGCGCCTCGAAGAGGGCCAGCTGGCGCGGCGTCGACGACAGCAGGTCCTCACCGCGCAGCACGTGGGTGATGCGCATGGTCGCGTCGTCGACCGGGGCGGTGAGGGTGTAGAGCGGGTCGCCGTTGGCGCGGCACAGCGCGAAGTCCGGGACGTACTGCGTCTCGAAGGTCACGTCGCCCCGCACCAGGTCGTCCCAGGTGATGGAGCCCTCGGGCATGCGGAACCGCACGATCGACGAGCGACCCTCGGCCTCGAACGCGGCCCGCTGCTCGGCGGAGAGCTCGCGGCAGAAGCCGTCGTACCCCTGCACCTTGGAGCCGGCGGCCTTGCGACGCGCGTCCACCTCCTCGTTGGTGCAGAAGCAGTCGTAGGTGTACGACGAATGGGCCAGCTTGGCCAGCACGTCGCGGTAGAGCTCGGTGCGCTCGGACTGGCGGTAGGGACCGTGGTCGCCGCCGACCTCGACGCCCTCGTCCCACGTGAGACCGAGCCACTGCATCAGGTCGATGATCGACCGGTAGGACTCCTCGGTGGAGCGCTCCTTGTCGGTGTCCTCGATCCGGAAGACGAAGGTCCCGCCGTGGTGTCGGGCGTAGGCCCAGTTGAACAGCGCGGTGCGCACCAGGCCCACGTGCGGGCTGCCGGTGGGCGAGGGCGCCATCCGGACCCGGACGGGCCGCCCCTCGGTCGAGCCGTTGTTCTGGTTGGTCGAGCTTGTCGGGACCATTTAGCGCAGAGCCACCTTGTTCGTGAGAGTGCCGAGTCCGGCGATCGAGACCTCGACCTCGTCGCCGACGTTCATGGGGCCGACACCCTCGGGGGTGCCGGTGAGGATGACGTCGCCGGGGAGCAGCGTCATCACGCTCGAGACGTGAGCGATGAGCGTGGGGATGTCGAAGATCAGGTCGCTGGTGCTGCCGTCCTGCACGACGTCGCCGTTGAGGAAGGTCTGGATCTTCACGCCGTCGGCGAAGGTCTGCGGGTCCAGGTCGGTCTCGATCCACGGGCCCAGCGGGCAGAACGAGTCGAAGCCCTTGGCGCGCGTGAACTGCACGTCCGACTTCTGCAGGTCGCGCGCGGTCACGTCGTTGGCGATCGTGTAGCCGTGGATGACGTCAGTCGCCTGTTCCGGCGGCACGTCGCGGCAGATGCGGCCGATCACGACCGCGAGCTCGCCCTCGTAGTGGAGGTTCTGGGTCTGCGGCGGGTAGAAGATCGGGTCGCCCGGGCCGACCACGCTGGTGTTGGGCTTGAGGAACATCAGCGGCTCGGAGGGGACGTCGTTGCCGAGCTCGGCGGCGTGGGCGGCGTAGTTGCGGCCGATGCCCACCACCTTGCTGCGCGGCAGCACCGGCGCCAGCAGGCGGACGTCCTCGAGGCGGTGCTCCTGGTCGAGCAGCTTGACGCCGACGTACAGCGGGTCGCCGGCCAGGGCCACGACCATGCTGTCCTCGGCGGGCTGCCCGAACTCGTCGAGCTCCCCCGTCACGACTCCGTAGAGCGGGTCTTCTCCGGTGGTGAATCTCGCGATGCGCACCTGCCGAGCCTATCGACCTAGGGTTTGTGCCCGTGGAGGTGCTGGACGAGGTCGAGTGGAGGGCGTGCGCTGCCGCACACGCCGAGCGTGTGGACGCGTTCGTGCAGCCGCACCTGGCCCGGCGCGAGTCGCGGGTCAAGCACCCCGTGCACGACTTCCTGTTCACCTACTACTCGCAGCGCCCGGCACAGCTGCGCCGCTGGCACCCGGGGCACGGCGTGGGGCTGGGCGGCGATGCCTCGGCGTACGCCGGCCTGAAGGGGTACTCGGTCCTGGAGCGGCGCTCCGACGGTGACGTGGTCACGGTCTCGGACGAGTACGTCGCGTCGCAGCGTCCACTGCTCGAGTCCCTGCGCGCGCTGCTCTCGGCCACGGCAGGACGCACCCCCAACTTCGGCTGCTTCGGCATGCATGAGTGGGCGATGGTCTACCGGCTCGCCGAGGACGAGACCCGGCACGCCGACTGGCCGCTGCGGCTGGGGCCGGAGGGCACCGACGCGGTGGTCGAGTCCCACCGGATCGCGTGCTCCCACTTCGACGCCTACCGGTTCTTCACCGGCCCGGCCCGGCCGCTGAACACGCTCTCCCCCACCTCGGCGGACCGTCCGGCGTTCGAGCAGCCGGCCTGCCTGCACGCCGGGATGGACCTCTACAAGCACGCCTTCCGGCTCACCCCGATGATCTCCTCGGACCTGGTGGCCGACTGCTTCGAGCTCGCCCGGGACATCCGGGTGCTCGACATGCGCGCCGCGCCGTACGACCTCGCGGACCTCGGCTTCGAGCCGGTCCGGGTCGAGACCGCCGAGGGCAAGCAGGAGTACGCCGCCGCGCAGCGGGCGTTCGCCGAGCGGGGCGCCCCGCTGCGGGCCCGGCTGCTCGCCGAGTGCGAGCGCCTGCTGTCGGCCGTCGGCGTCCGCGCCCGCTGCTAGCGTCCGACGCGTGGGGACAGCGGACTTCGGCCGGGGCGATGCGCCCGACGTGCGTCCCACCTGGGCGACTCCGGAGGTCGCGAGCAGCCAGGTCCTGGTCCGCCAGGTCGGGGCGCGACGGGGGTGGTTCCGCCCCGCGCGGTTCGAGGTCGCCTACCACCCCGAGGGTCTGACGACGTCTCCGATGTGGGTCCGCCGCACCACGTCGCCCACCGCGGTCCCCGGGAGGGCGCACCCGACGGACCTGCACGACCTGCGGGTCCTCGTGGAGGAGGCCTGGCGCGAGGGCGACCACCGCTGGGTGGCGTGGCCGGTGTGGTACCCGGCCGTGGTCCGCGAGCGTGACCTGCGCCGCGTCGACGAGACCGAGCCACGTGCCCTGGCCGCCCACCGTGCCCGCCAGCGCACCGATCCCGACGGCGCCGGGACGGTCCCCGTCCGCGTCCGCCACCCGCGCCGGGGCGACTGGGTGGTCGAGGGACTCGTGCACGGGCTGACGACCCCCGAACGGACCAGGTGCGGCCTCACGCGACCGGGCCTCACCGAGCTGGGGACGGCGTTCCACCGCGGCGATCCGCAGGCGTGCCCCGCCTGCACGACCGCGTCGGTCTAGCGTGGGCGCATGCGACTCGGACGTGCACTCGCCGCCCTGCTCCTGCTGCCCCTGCTGCTGGGGGTCCTGACCGCGCCGGCCGACGCCGGGGGCGACCCGCGCTGGGTCTTCTACACCAACGAGAAGACCCGCTACACCTCGCCGTGGTACGCCGGGGCGCACCGGATCATGGTCCGTTACGGCTGCACCCCGGCGCCGTACTACGACCCCGACCCGCGGTGCGCGCACGACCGAGGCTTCCACCACGGGATCGACATCGCGATGAAGTGCGGCACCCCGCTCTACGCACGGTTCCGCGGCCGGGTGGTGTCGCACGAGTCGCTGGGGCCGGCGTACGGCACCAACCCGATGCTGATCCGCAACCGGCACCGCGGCTACGACCTCGTGATCGGGCACACCCGCAAGGTCTTCGCCCACCCCGGCGACCGGGTCCGCCGCGGCGAGAAGATCGCGCTGGCCTCCGACAACGGGGCGCCGGACGGGTGCCACCTCCACTTCGAGCGGCGGGCCGTCGGGGGCGGGCTCGACAGCGCCGTCCTGCCGCGCCCGCTGCTGCACCTCACCGAGAAGAAGAAGTCGTGACCGACGACCGGGTCCTGCGCAGCTTCCTGGACGCCGACGGCCGGCTGCACACCATCCCGTCCAAGCGCGCCAAGCTGCTGGTCGTGCTGGACCACCTCGCCCAGTCCTTCGAACCCGGGGAGCGCTACGCCGAGGCGGAGGTCAACGAGATCCTGAACGGGTTCCACGCCGACCACGCCGCGCTGCGTCGCTACCTCGTCGAGAGCCAGTTCCTCTCCCGGGAGGACGGCGTCTACTGGCGCAGCGGGGGCACCGTCGATGTCTGAGGCGTCGACGGGCACGAGCTTCCGCGACGAGGACTGGTACGGCGAGGACCTCGGCGCGGCGCGCTTCGAGGAGTGCACGTTCACCGCCGTGGACCTCAGCGAGGTCAGCACGGCCGGCGCGACCTTCGACCGGTGCATCTTCCACAACTGCCGGTTCAACGCGTCGGTCCACCAGAGCTCGGCATTCGTGGCCTGCGACTTCCGCCGCACCAGCTTCTTCGACGCGACGTTCGAGGGCTGCAAGCTGCTCGGCTCGGTGTTCTCCGACTGCACCCTGCGGCCGATGCGGGTCACGGGCGGGCAGTGGCGCGGCGTCACGATGCGCGGCGCCAACCTCTCGAAGCTCGACCTGGCGGGCCTCGACCTCCGCGACGCGGACCTGTCCCTCTCCGACCTCAGCGGGACCTCGCTGCGCGGCACCCGGCTCGAGGGCGCCACCCTCCGCGACACCGACCTCGGCGAGGCCGACCTGCGCGGAGCGCGGCTGGACCGGGTCGACCTGGCCGCCGCCCGGCTGCGGCGTACCCACCTGGACCTCCCCGGTGCCGTCCTGCTCGCTGAGCTGCACGGCGCCGAGGTGGACGCCGCTCCCCCCGGATAGTCCGGCACGTTTCGTCATCCCCCGGATAGTCCGGCACGTTTCGTCATCCCCCGGATAGTCCGGCACGTTCTGACGGCGTCGTACGTCAGGAACGTGCCGGACCATCGCCTGGCCGTCAGGAACGTGCCGGACTATCGCTTGGCAGCGGCCTGGTGCAGCCGGATCCCGTCGACCACGATCGCGAGGCCGAGGTCGAAGTCGGACTCCTCGCGGGGTGCCCCCTCGATCGCGCCGGCGCTGCCGGCCTGGAGGTGGGTCTGCTCCTCGGAGACGTGGCCGAAGACGAAGTGCAGGAGGGTGCGCGCGGCGGTACGACGCAGCTCGGGGGCCAGGCCGCCGTCGGCGAGGGCGTCGCCGAGGGCCTGCTCGGGCTCGGCGGCACCGAGCCCGAACGCGTGCACCGTCGCGACGACCTCGGCGCCGTCCCGGTAGGCCAGCATCGCGTCGCGCAGCTCGGTGCAGACGGCGACCACGCGCTCGTCCCACGGGAGCCCGGTCCGGCGGTCACGACGGCCCCGGGCCAGGATCTCGTCGGCGACGGCCGCCAGCAGGGTCTGCTTGTTGGCGAAGTGGTGGTAGAGCGCGCTGGGCTGCACCCCCAGCTCGGCCCCGAGCCGCCGCATCGTCAGGTCGGCGAGGCCGTAGGTGTCGAGGACGGCGATCGCCCGCTCGACGACGTCGGACCGTTGGTAGCGCATGGATCTCCTGTGCTCGGGGCGGCCCCGCTTTGACGGGCACCGGCCCCGAACCTAACCTGAACGCCGTTCACCTGACCACCCGGACAGGCCGCTCCCCGAGAAGGAACCCACGTGACGAGCAACGACTCCGCCCGGCGCAGCACCGACCTCGCCCTGATCGCCGGCTTCGCCGCGCTCGTGGCGGCCTGCGCCGTGCTGCCGTCGATCAACCTCACCGGCCCGGTGCCGATCACGTTGCAGACCTTCGGGGTGCTGCTGTCCGGCGCCGTGCTCGGTGCCCGACGGGGCTTCCTGGCCGTGCTGCTCTACCTCGTCGTCGGCGCGGCCGGTCTCCCGGTCTTCGCGAACGGCGCGTCCGGCCTGGCCGTCTTCAGCGGCCCGACGGTCGGCTACCTCATCGGCTTCCCGCTCGCCGCCGGCCTCTGCGGGCTGATCGTCGAGCGCCTCCCCCGCCGCACGGTCCAGTCCAGCGTGCCGGCGATCTTCCTGGCCGGGCTGGTCAGCAGTGCCCTGTGCATCCACACCCTCGGCATGGCCGGCCTCGTGTGGCGCATCGACGGCATGACCTGGTCGGGCGCCTTCGACATCGACAAGGTGTTCTGGATCGGCGACGTGATCAAGAACGTCGCGATGGCGCTGGTCGCCACCGCGGTGCACCGCGCCTTCCCCGACCTGCTCGACCGCGGTCCGGCGGAGGCGGCCCGGGAGGGCTCGCTCGCCGCGTGAGCACCATCCGGCTGGACGGGGCGACCGTGCGCGTCCCCACCGCCGACGGGGACGTCCGCATCCTCGAGGAGACCACCCTCGAGCTGACCGAGCAGCGGATCGCGCTGGTGGGGGCCAACGGCTCGGGGAAGTCCACCCTCGCCCGGCTGCTCAACGGCCTGGTGACCGCGACGAGCGGCCGGGTGCTCGTGGACGACCTCGACGTCGCCCGCCAGGGTCGGGAGGTACGCCGCCGCGTGGGCTTCGTGTTCACCGACCCGGCCGCGCAGCTGGTGATGCCGACGGTGGTCGAGGACGTGGCGCTGTCGCTGCGGCGTACGCATCGCACCAAGGCGGACCGTCGCCGGGCGGCCCTCGAGGTGCTCGCGGCGTACGGCCTCGAGGAGCTCGCCGACCGCAGCGTGCACACCCTCTCCGGCGGACAGCGGCAGCTGCTGGCGCTCGCCGGCGTGCTGGCGACCGATCCCCGGGTGCTGGTGGCCGACGAGCCCACGACGCTGCTGGACCTCGCGAACAGCCGGCGCATCGGCGAGCTGCTGCTGGGTCTCCCCCAGCAGCTCGTGCTGGTCACCCACGACCTCGAGCTGGCTGCCCGGTGCGAGCGGGCGCTGCTGGTCGACGGAGGACGGGTCGTCGCCGACGGTGAGGCGGCCTCGGTCGTGGAGCACTACCGGGCCACCGCATGAGCATGCTCGGCCTGCACCGGCCGGGCACCACGCTGCTCCACCGCCTCCCTGCCGGCGCCAAGCTCCTCGGGCTGCTCGTCGCCGGCGCGGTCGTGGTGGGACTGCGCGGTCCGGTCAGCAGCATCGTGCTGCTGGTGGCCGCAGCGCTGCTGGTCGCCTGGTCGGGCGCCGGGGTGCGGCTCACGGTGCGCGCGCTGCGCGGCATGCTGCTGGTGGCCGCCGCCCTGGGCGCCTACCAGCTCTGGCAGCGGGGCTGGCCGCGCGCGGTGGAGTCGGTGGGCGACCTGCTCGCGCTGGTGCTGCTCGCGACCGTCCTGACCGTCACCACGTCGATCGACGAGATCCTCGACACCGTCACCCGGGCGCTGCGGCCGTTGCGCCGCCTGGGGGTCGACGCCGACCGGGTGGCGCTGGCCTTCGCGCTGATGATCCGGGCCGTCCCCACGACGATCGAGATCGCGGACGAGACCCGGGACGCCGCCCTGGCGCGCGGGCTCGAGCGGGACCCCCGGGCGCGGCTGACGCCGATGGTGATCCGGGTGGTCGCCCACGCCCGTGCGACCGGTGACGCGCTGCATGCGCGGGGGATCGGCGACGACTGACGGATGAGTCACCGGTGCACCGGCGATTCCTGACGTTCTCAGGCGTTGCAACGGCTGAGAAGTGCAGGAGTCACCGGCCCACCGGCGATTCCGACGGGCGTCTCAACCCGTGCGGGTGCCGTGCTCGACGCACTCGGCCGACCACCCGCGCGGGGTGACCTGGACCTTCATCCGGCGCCGGCACTCGCTGCAGAAGCGCGGCGGCTCGAGGGCCAGCCGCCGGGCGCACGAGGCGTGGTCACGCGCATCGACAGGCTCGCCGCAGTGGCCGCAGTACGTCTCCACTAGAGGGTCTTCGCGAGTTCCCTGATCGGCATCTTCAGGTCCGAGAGCAGGGCGAGGTCCTCGTCGGCATCGCGGCCGAGCGTCGTCAGGTAGTTGCCGACGATCACCGCGTTGATGCCACCGAGGAGACCGTCGCGGGTGCCGAGGTCGCCGAGGGTGAGCTCGCGGCCGCCGGCGTACCGCAGGATCGTGCGCGGCATCGCCAGCCGGAACGCCGCGATCGTGCGCAGCGCGTCGGCGGAGCCCATGACCGGCAGGTCACCGAAGGGGGTCCCCGGTCTGGGGTTGAGGAAGTTGAGCGGGACCTCGTGCGGGTCGAGCTCGGCGAGCTGGGCGGCGAGCTCGGCCCGCTGCTCGAGGGTCTCGCCCATGCCGACCAGGCCACCGCAGCACAGCTCCATGCCGGCCTCGCGGACCATCTCGCAGGTCTCCCAGCGCTCCTCCCAGGTGTGGGTGGTCACCACGTTCGTGAAGTACGACCGCGCCGCCTCCAGGTTGTGGTTGTAGCGGTGCACCCCCATCGCGGCCAGGTCGTCGACCTGCTCCTGGGTGAGCATCCCGAGCGAGCAGGCCACGTTGATGTCGACGGCCTCCTGGATCGCCCTGATCCCGTCGCGGACCTGCGACATCAGCCGCTCGTCGGGGCCGCGGACCGCAGCGACGATGCAGAACTCGGTGGCACCGGTGGCCGCGGTCTCCTGCGCCGCCTTGACCAGCTGCGGGATGTCGAGCCACACCGAGCGCACCGGGGAGGTGAACTGGCCCGACTGGCTGCAGAAGTGGCAGTCCTCGGGGCAGCCGCCGGTCTTCAGGCTGATGATCCCCTCGACCTCGACCTCCGGTCCGCAGTGCTTCATGCGTACGGCGTGGGCGAGCTCGAGCAGCTCGGGGACCCGGTCGTCGGGGAGCCGGAGGACCTCCACCAGCTCGTCGTACGACAGGCCCTCCCCGCGGTCGAGGGTGGTGGTCCGGGCGCGCTCCAGGATGTCGGTCACGGACGTCAGCGTAGACCAGAACTGAACGCTGTTCTGAACGGCGTTCAGGAATGCCCCTAGACTCGGGTCCGCCATGACCGCAGCCCCCGAAGCCCACGCCCTCCACGCGACCCTGCTCGACCTCGACCGCGCCCACGTGTGGCACCCGTACACCTCGATGACCGAGCCGGCACCGACGAGGCTGGTCACCGGCGCCCGCGGCGTGCACCTCACCCTGGCCGACGGCACGGACCTGGTCGACGGCATGTCGTCGTGGTGGGCCGCGATCCACGGTTACAACCACCCCGCCCTCAACGCGGCCCTGACCGAGCAGGCCCGGGACTTCGCGCACGTGATGTTCGGCGGCCTCACCCACGAGCCCGCCATCCGGCTGGCGGAACGGCTGGTCGATCTCGCCCCCGCCGGTCTCGAGCACGTCTTCCTCGCCGACTCCGGATCAGTGAGCGTCGAGGTGGCCCTGAAGATGGTCCTGCAGTACCAGCGCGGGGTCGGCCACCCCGAGCGCACCCGGATGCTGACCGTGCGTGGTGGCTACCACGGCGACACGTTCGGCTGCATGAGCGTGTGCGACCCGGTGGGCGGGATGCACTCGATGTTCGCCGACGTGCTGCCGCAGCAGGTCTTCGCGCCCCGCCCGCCCGCCTCCGAGGAGGGGGTGGCCGCGTGGGCCGCGGAGCTCGAGGCCGTCGCCGCCGCGCACGCCCACGAGCTCGCCGGGATCGTGGTCGAGCCGCTGCTCCAGGGCGCCGGCGGGATGCACGTCTACCCGGCTGCCTGCCTGTCCGTGCTGCGCGAGGTCGCCGACCGATACGGGCTGGTGCTGGTCCTCGACGAGATCGCGACGGGGTTCGGCCGCACCGGGACGTTCTTCGCAGCGGAGGCCGCAGGCGTGACGCCCGACGTGCTGTGCCTCGGCAAGGCGCTCACCGGCGGCTACCTCACCCTGGCGGCCGTGCTGTGCACGCCGCGGGTCGCGGCCGGGCTCTCGCACTCCGAGTCCGGCGTCCTGATGCACGGGCCGACGTACATGGGCAACCCGCTCGCGTGCGCCGTCGCGCTCGCCAGCCTCGACCTGCTCGCCAGCGGGGACTGGAGGGCCGACGTCGCGCGCATCAACACCGGCCTCCGTGCCGGGTTGGCCCCGGTGGGGCGCCTGCCCGGCGTCGCCGACGTGCGCACCCTCGGCGCCGTCGGCGTGGTGCAGCTCGACCACCCCGTCGACGTCGTCCTCGCCACCGAGGCCGCGATCGGGAACGGCGTGTGGCTGCGCCCGTTCCGCGACCTGATCTACACGATGCCCCCCTACGTCTCCACCGACGAGGACGTCGCCCGCATCTGCGCGGCGATCGAGGCCGCGGCGGCGGTCGCATGAGCCGTTGGGCGGAGTGGCTGGCCGGGCAGGCGGAGCAGCGCGAGCGCGACGGGCTGCGGCGTACGCTGACGCCCCGCGCGGCTGGCGACCGGGGCGTCGACCTGGCCGGCAACGACTACCTCGGGCTCTCCCGGCACCCCGCCGTGGTGGCCGCGACGGTGTCCGCGGCCCGGACCTGGGGCGCCGGCGCCGGCGCATCGCGGCTGGTGACGGGCACCCTCCAGGTCCACGCCGACCTCGAGACCGCGCTGGCGGCGTACCTCCGTCAGCCGGCGGCGCTGGTCTTCTCGTCGGGCTACCACGCCAACCTCTCGGTCGTGAGCGCGCTGGCGGACCGCGACTGCCGGGTGGTCTCCGACGCCCACATCCACGCCTCGCTGGTGGACGCCGTCCGACTGTCCCGCGCCTCCCTCACCATCGCCCCGCACAACGACGTCGCCGCGGTGCGGTCCGCCCTGGCCGGCGCCCGGGAGCAGCGCACGCTGGTGCTGGCCGAGTCGGTCTACTCGGTGCTCGGCGACCGGGCCCCGCTGGTCGAGCTGGCCGCTGTCTGCGAGGAGTACGACGCACTCCTGGTCGTCGACGAGGCCCACGGGCTCGGCGTCCACGGCCCGGGTCTCGTCGCGGAGCTCGGCCTGGCCGACCTCCCCCACGTCGTGGTCACCGCGACGCTGTCGAAGTCGCTCGGCAGCCAGGGTGGTGTCGTGCTCGGACCCGAGGCCGTGGTCGAGCACCTGGTCAACCGGGCCAGGCCCTTCATCTTCGACACCGGCCTGGCGCCCACCTCGGCCGCAGCCGCGCTCGCGGCACTGGAGGTGCTGCGCGACCACCCCGACCTGTCCCGCCTGGTGCACGGCAGGGTCTCGGACCTCGCCGCCGCGCTGGGCGTCGACCCGCCCGCCGGTGCGGTGCTGTCGGTCCCGATGCCCTCGCCCCGCGCCGCGCTGGCCGCCCAGGCGCAGGCGCTCGCGCACGGTGTCCGCGTCGGCTGCTTCCGGCCGCCGTCGGTGCCGGACGGGGTCTCCCGGCTCCGGGTCACCGCCGGCGCCGGAGTCGCCACCGAGGACTGGGTGCGCGCCGTCGAGGTGCTCGTCGCGGTCGTCAAGGAGCACGCGTGAGCGCCCGGCCCGGCCGCGTCGTCGTGGTGACGGGCACCTCCACGGGAGTGGGCAAGACCGTGGCGACCGCCGCCCTGGTGAGGCGGAGCCTCGGTGCGGGCGAGTCGGTCGTGGTCGTGAAGCCGGTGCAGACCGGAGTCGCGGACGGCGACTCGGACGCCGAGGAGGTGCACCGGCTGACCGGCTGCGCGGTGCAGGAGCACACCGCCCTCGACGAGCCCCTCGCTCCCGACACCGCGGCCCGGCGCGCCGGGGTGCGGATCCCGTCGGTGGCGGAGCACGCCGACCGGGTCCGGGTGCTCACCGAGTTCCACGACACGGTGGTCGTCGAGGGCGCCGGGGGCCTGCTCGTGCGGCTCGACACGGACGGCGGCACCCTGCTCGACCTGGCCGCCGCGCTCGCGGCGTCCGTGCCGACCGAGGTGGTCGTGGTGGTGGCCGCGGGGCTCGGCACCCTCAACCACAGCGAGCTGACGGTGGGTGCGCTGCGGGCGCGGGGGGTGGAGCCGGCGGGGCTCGTGATCGGCTCGTGGCCCGCCGATCCGGGTCTGGCGGAGCGCTGCAACGCCGAGGACCTGCCGCGGGTCACCGGCGTCCCCGTGATCGCGACGATCCCCGCGGGGGCGGGCGCCCTGGACCGGGCGGAGTTCGCGGAGCAGGCGCCGGGCTGGTTCGCCTGAGTCGGGTCCGGCTCGCCACTTGTAACGCTCCGTTAAGGGCTCTGGTGCTCCGTTGTAGCGGGGTCCCAGTCTCCCTAACGGAGCGTTACAAGTGACGGGCGCTCACCACCCCGGCGGGCGCCGGTCCGCCCACGGCGCGGCGGCCTCGACCTGCGCGGAGAGCGAGAGCAGCAGCTCCTCCTCCGCGGGCCGGGCGGCGAGCATCACGCCGACGGGGAGCCCCTCGGCGGTCCGGTGCAGGGGCAGCGAGACCGCCGGCATCCCCGTGACGTTCCACGCCGAGGTCCAGGGCGTGAAGGCCTTCTGGGCCTCGAAGTCCGCGGCCGGGTCGTCGTCGTCGCGCAACGCACCGAGCGGGAGCGGCGGGGTGGCCAGGGTCGGGGTCAGGACCGCGTCGTACGACGCCAGCGCGGTCAGCGCCTCGGCGGCGTACCGGCGCATCGCCCCGATCGCGAGGCCGAACTCGGGCCCGCTCACGGCCCGGCCGCGCTCCGTGAGCCACCGGGTCAACGGGCGCAGCAGGTGCTCGCGCTCGGGGGGCACGACGGAGAGCGCGGTCAGCACCGACCAGCAGGTCTCGAACACGGGCACCGCCTCGCGCGGCAGCGGCACCGGGACGTCGACGACCTCGTGGCCGAGGGACTCCAGCAGCCGCGAGGCGTCCTCCCAGGCCTGCACGCAGTCCGGGTCCACCGCCACGTCGGCGATCACCGGCTCGACGAACCGGGCGATGCGCAGCCGCCCGGGCTCCCGGTCGCACGCCGACAGGAAGGACGCGGCGGGGGCGGGCGCCCAGGACGGGTCCCCGGGGCGGCGCCCGGCGAGCACGTCCAGCAGCGCAGCCGCGTCGCGCACCGTGCGGGCCAGCGACCCGGCCGTGGCCAGCCCCACGGGATCGCCGTACATCGGGGACCCGCTGATCCGGCCGCGGCTCGGCTTGAGGCCGACCAGCCCGCAGCACGACGCGGGGATCCGGATCGAGCCGCCGCCGTCCGACCCCTGGGCCACCGGCACCAGCCCGGCCGCCACCGCCGCGGCCGCGCCGCCCGAGGAGCCGCCGGCCATCCGGCTGGGGTCGTACGGCGTCACGGAGGGGGCCGCCACGTCCGGCTCGGTGTAGCAGGGCGAGCCGAACTCGGGCGTGCTGGTCTTGCCGATGCTGATCATGCCGGCGGCCTCGATGGACAGCGTCACGCCGTCGGAGACGTCGGGCACGAAGTCGGCGAAGGCCGCGGACCCGAAGGTGGTGCGCACCCCCGCGGTCAGGTTGAGGTCCTTGATCGCGGTGGGCACGCCGAACAGCGGCGAGGCCCCCTGGCCGCCCGGCCCCGGCTCCCCCGTCCCCAGCGCCCCCAGCTCCCCCAGCTCCCCCAGGGCCAGCGCGGCGGCCTGCTCCCGCGCCCGGTCGGGGGTGAGCGTGACGAACGCGCCGACCGAGTCGAGCCGGTCGGCGCGTTCGAGGTAGTGCTCGACGAGCTCGGCGGGCGACACCTCGCGGCGTCGCACGAGCTCGCCCTGCTCCAGCGCGGTCAGGTCGTGGAGGTCGGCCATGCGCCGACGCTACCCACCCCGCGCGAACGGGCAGCAGCGATCAGGCGGCGACGGCGTCGTCGTACTCCGCCAGCGTGGTGACGGCACCGACGAGGCGCTCGAGCACCTCGGGGTCGCTGAGCACGTCCACCTCGAGGGCGGACTGGGAGACGGTGACGTCCTCGACGACCACGGCGCCCGCGATGCCGGCGGAGCGGGCGGTGTCCTGGTGCGCCCACTTGCCGCCGTACGGCGTGGGGGTGGCGCCGACGACACCGAACGGCTTGCCCTTGATCGCGCCCTGGCCGTAGGGGCGGGAGAGCCAGTCGATCGCGTTGTTGAGCACGGCCGGCATGGTGCCGTTGTACTCGGGGGTGACCGCCAGGACGCGGTCGGCGCCGCCGACAAGGTCGCGCAGCGCGGCGGCCGCGGCGGGCACGCTCTCGCCGTCGAGGTCCTCGTTGTAGAAGGGCAGCTCGTGCAGGTTCTCGGCGATCTCGACGGTGACGCCGGCGGGGGCCAGCTCACGCAGCTTCTCGGCGATCCGGCGGTTGAGCGAGTCGGCGCGGAGGCTGCCGACGAGGACGACGATGCGGGTGTCGGTCATGGGGGACTCCTGAGGGTCGGGGGTGGTTCCAGTCACGGGTTAAACGGACCGCGGTCCGTTTACTATTCCCCGAGGCGGGACCTTTTTCCCGCGACCCGGCCGCCTGCCCCGCCTAGAGTGAGCGACGTCATGTCCGAGCACACCCTTCTCCCCCTCGTGGATGCGCCCGCGCGCGAGCGCAGCGATGCCGCCCGGAACCGGCTGGCACTGCTGGAGGCGGCGCAGCGGCTGGTGGACAGCTGCGGGGTGGACGGCGTGACGATGGACGCCGTGGCCGCGGCCGCCGGGGTCGGCAAGGGCACGGTCTTCCGGCGCTTCGAGTCCCGCGAGGGGCTGATGGCGGCGCTGCTGAACCACTCCGAGACCGAGTGGCAGGCCGCGGTCATGTCGGGGCCCCCTCCGCTGGGTCCGGGCGCGGACCCGTGGGACCGGCTGATGGCCTTCGGCCGCTCCCGGCTGGAGACCACGCTGCTCCACGCGGACCTGATCCGCGAGGCCGGGCGGGCCGGCTCCCGGTCGTACGCGGCGTACTCCTTCCACGCGATGCACGTTCGCTACCTGCTCGGGCAGCTGCAGGTCACCGGTGACCTCCCCCTGCTCGCGACGGCGCTGATGGCACCCCTGGAGGCGCCGATCCTCGACCAGCAGGTGCGGATCGAGGGGATCGACGTGGATCGCGTGTACGCCGGCTGGGTCGACCTCGCGCGCCGGATCGTCGGCCGGCCCGCCTGAGCCGGGAACCGGCAGCCGGCCGGACGCGTCCGACCTCCAGGAACTGGGGCGAGAGACGGGAGCACGAGTGCGCACGATGATCCTGGCCGCGGCCGGGCTGCTCCTCGCCGCCTGCGGAGAGACGCACGTGACCGTGGACAGCCCGGTGGCCGATCCGTACGACGGCCCGCTGACCGTCGAGCCGCGCCCCGACAGCCCGGACCCGGCGAGGCGCGGCGGCTCGGCGGCCCTGGCCCTGGAGTGCGAGGGCGACGTCTACGCCGCCGGCGGGGGCGACTACGCCGACAGCGGGCTCGAGAGCGTCCAGGAGGACGCGCGCGCTGCCGTCGCGAACTTCGTCAGCGAGGAGGAGGGGACCTACCCCGGCCCCACCGACGACTTCGTGGTCGAGCGGGTCGAGGACGGACGGGTGCTGCTCTCCTACGACGTGCGCGGCCAGACCAAGGTGGCGCTGGTCGCCGCCGACGGCATCCGCGACTGGAAGGGCGACACCGGCTGGGGCGTGGAGGCCTGGGCGCAGTGCGACCCCGCCGAGCTGCCGGCCCGCGTCGCCGAGGCGCACGGTGACGAGGTCTGGGAGGACACGCAGGGCGACCGGGTCCCGGTCACGACCGTCTCGTCCCACCGCGGGCCCGAGCACTGTGACTGGCAGGACATCGTCTTCCTGACAGTGGGCAGCGAGAGGCACCCCGCCGACCACCTGTTCCTCCGCGACGAGAAGGGCGTGCTCCAGGACCTGCTGCGCACGACCTTCTCCGACTCGGTCGCGCTCCCCCGAGACGCGACCGACACCGGCTACCAGCACGACGGCCGCCGGCTGTGGCTGGCCGACGACGGCAGCGCGGCGTACCTGGTGAGCACCAGCGACCGGACCGACGTCGAGCGCTGGCCGGCGGCGAGCTCGCTCATCGGCTGCGACTGAGCCCTCCGGCCGCCCCGGGCGGGCGCTCAGCCGGCGTGGTGGCGGCGCAGGCCGAACGTGAGCCCGTCGACCAGGGCGCCCCACGACGCCTCGATGACGTTGTGGCCCACGCCGACGGTGACCCACGACGACTCGCCGTCGCTGGTCTCGATCAGCACCCGGGTGATCGCGTCCGTGCCGTGCCCCTGGTCGAGGATGCGGACCTTGTAGTCGATGAGCTCGAACTTCGCGACCTCGGGGAACGCCTGGCCGATCGCCGAGCGCAGCGCGGCGTCCAGCGCGTTGACCGGGCCGTTCCCCTCCCCGGTCACGACGTAGCGGACCCCGGCAGCCTTCAGCTTCACCGTGGCCTCGGAGACCGCCTCGTCGTCCACCGTCCGGTTGCTCAGGGTCTCGGTGATGACGCGCCACGACTCGACCTCGAAGTACGACGGCCGCGCGCCCTCGACCTCCTCGAGCAGGAGCAGCTCGAAGGAGGCGTCGGCGGCCTCGAAGGTGTACCCGCGCGACTCGAGCCGCTTCACCCGGTCGGTCACCCGGGACACGAGGTCCTTGTCGCCGGACAGGTCGAAGCCGAGCTCCCGGCCCTTGAGCTCGATCGAGGCCCGGCCGGCCATGTCCGAGACGAGCAGCCTCATGTCGTTGCCGACCTCGACCGGGTCCAGGTGCTGGTAGAGGTTCGGGTCGACCTTGATCGCGCTCGCGTGCAGCCCGGCCTTGTGCGTGAACGCCGACGTGCCGACGTAGGGCTGGCGGGAGGCCGGCGGGAAGTTGGTGACCTCGGCGACCGCGTGCGCGATCCGGGTGGCCTCGCGCAGCAGCCCGTCGGGCAGCACCGGACGGTCCAGCTTGAGCTGGAGGTTGGCCACCACCGAGACCAGGTCGGCGTTGCCGGTGCGCTCGCCGTACCCGTTGATCGTGCCCTGCACGTGGCTGGCGCCGGCGTCCACGGCCGCGAGGGTGTTGGCGACCGCGCACCCGGTGTCGTTGTGGCAGTGGATGCCCACCCGGACGCCGGTGGTCTCGATGACGTCGTGCACCACGTCGGCGACCCAGCCGGGCAGCATGCCGCCGTTGGTGTCGCACAGGGCGACCACCTCGGCGCCCGCGTCATAGGCCGTGCGCAGCACCTCCAGCGCGTAGTCCCGGTTGGCGCGGTAGCCGTCGAAGAAGTGCTCGGCGTCGAGGAAGACCTGCTGCCCCTCGGCCCGCAGGTGGGAGACGGTGTCGCGGACCATGGCGAGGTTCTCCTCGAGGGTGGTCCGCAGCGCCAGCTCGACGTGGCGGTCGTGCGACTTGGCGACCAGGGTGACCACTCCGGCGCCGCTGTCCCGCAACGCAGCCACCAGCGGGTCGTCGGCCGCTCGCACGCCCGCGCGGCGGGTCGCCCCGAACGCCGCCAGCTGCGCGTGCCGGAGGTCGAGCTCCTGCGCGGCGCGCCGGAAGAACTCCGTGTCCTTGGGGTTGGCGCCCGGCCAGCCGCCCTCGATGTACCCCACTCCGAGGCCGTCGAGCTGGCGCGCGATGCTCAGCTTGTCGGCGACCGAGAGGTTCAGCCCCTCCTGCTGCGCACCGTCGCGCAGGGTGGTGTCGTAGACGTGGAACGCGCCGTGCAGGTCCATCGGTCAGTCCCTATTCCGTGAAGCAGTCGTGAAACGGTCCGGGCAACAAAAAAACCTCCCGTGGCACGAGAGGTTGGCGCGTCGGCGGCCCCGGCGGGGCGACGACGCGCTAGGGAATGATCCCGTTCTGCTGCATGCCGTCCATGCTGCCACGGGTGTCCGCCGGGCGGGCGTGGATCTCGCCATCCGAGCCACCCCTCCCGTGCGCCGGCCCCGCTCAGCCCAGCGGCAGGCCATCGGGGATCGACAGCCCCGCGAACGGCTGGTCCCGGAACGGCACCCACGAGGTGCCCGCGGTGTCGACCCGCACGCCCAGCAGCAGCGCCACCGCGAGGACCACCAGCACCGCCCCGATCCAGGCCTGCAGCGACGCCGAGGCCGGGTTGACCACACGGCCCAGCGGTGAGCGGACCCGGGACCCGCCGGGGCCGAGCCACAACGACGCGGCGAACACCGTGCCGCTGGCGGCAAGTGTCGTGGACACGCTCGCGGCCACCGCGTAGCAGATGAGCGCAGCGGCGACGGCCAGGCCGAGGCTCCACAGGGCGAGGAGCACGGTCCCCGCGATCGAGCGGACCAGGTGCCAGGGGGCCGCCACCAGGAACTGCACGCCGTCGTACCACCTGCGGCCGCGCAGGCGGCGCCGGTCACCGGCCGCACTGGCGGCCAGCGAGCCGCTGCGCAGCAGCCAGGTCAGCCCGACCAGGAGCGCCGTGGCCGGCCAGGGGAACGCCGCGACGGCCGCGCCGGCGGCCAGGGCGCCGCCGCCGAGCAGCAGGCCCCGGCGCAGCCGCTCGGGCCACGGCACCGTGGGGGCGGCCGGCGGCCAGGGCTCGGCGTCGTCCGACCAGCCGTCGTGCTGCCGGCCGGGCCAGGCGGCCCGCTCGTCGGGGAGGATCCGGGTGGTCGGCTCCGGGCCGTCGACCAGGGTCTCCCGGTGGAGCTGGTCGGTGGGGTCGTACGCCGCGGACTGCGCCGCGAGCGCCAGCGGGACGGTGTAGGGGTCCTCGGCCGGTGCCGCAGCCGGCGGGACGCGGGTCGCGTCCGGTCGCAGCCAGCGCAGCAGGTCCTCGACCGAGGGCCGGCGGGCCGGGTCCGGGTCGAGGGCGGCGCCGACGATGCCCCGCAGCTCGGCCGGCAGACCGTCGAGGTCGTGCTCACCGCGGCGCACCCGGTCCATGATCGCCATCGACGGGCCGCGGCCGAACGGCGGCCGGCCGGTGCCGGCGTACGCCACCGTCGCCGCCCAGGAGTGGACGTCGGAGGCGGTGGTGGCGTCGTCGCCGTAGAGGATCTCGGGGGCCAGGTAACCCGGGGTGCCGAGCAGCCAGCCGGTGTGGGTCAGCTTGGGGTCGTCGGCGACCCGGGCCAGGCCGAAGTCGATGAGGATGGGGGTGCGGCCCTCCATCAGGACGTTCGACGGCTTGACGTCGCGGTGCAGGACGCCGACCGCGTGCACCGAGGCCAGCCCCTCCGCGAGGCAGCCGGCGAACCAGGTCAGGTCGCCACCGGTGATCGGCCCCTCGTCGACGACGTGGTCGTGCAGCGAGAGCCCGGGGACGTAGCGCGTGGCGACGTACGGGATCTCCGCCCAGGGGTCCGCATCGACGATCTCGGCGACCCACCGGCTGCGGATCCGGCTCAGCGAGCTGACCTCGCGGGCCAGCCGCTGCCGGGCCTCGTCGTCACCGACGATGTGCGGGCGGAGCACCTTGAGCGCCACCCGCTCGCCGCCCGGCCGGCGCGCCAGGTGGACCACGCCCATGCCGCCCTCGCCGATGCGCGCGAGGAGGGTGTAGTCGCCCACGGTCCTGCTGACGGGCAGGTCGGGGCGTGGTGCGGTCGTCACGGAAGGAGGTTACCTGCGCCGGTGCGCCGGCGCGGTCGGGCGCGCGGCCTCAGTCGATGCGGTGCATCCAGCCGAAGGTGTCCTCGGCGCGGCCGTACTGGATGTCCACGAGGGCCTGGCGCACCTTCGTCGTGAGCTCGGTGCTGGCCGGGGCGGGCACCTCGCCCCCGTCCCACTTCAGCGAGCCGACGGGGGTCACGACCGCGGCGGTGCCGCAGGCGAAGATCTCGGTGATCCGGCCGCTGGAGACACCCTCGCGCCACTCGTCGATCGAGAACTTCCGTTCCTCGACCTGGTGGCCGAGCTTGCCGGCGAGCTCGATGATGCTGGAGCGGGTGATGCCCTCGAGGATGGTGCCGGTCTCGGGGGTCACGATGCGGCCGTCGTCGAAGACGAAGTACATGTTCATCCCGCCGAGCTCCTCGACGTACTTCCCCTCCTGGGCGTCGAGGAAGACGACCTGGTCGCAGCCCTGGGCGGTCGCCTCCTGCTGCGCGACCAGCGAGCTGGCGTAGTTGCCGCCGGTCTTGGCCGCACCCATGCCGCCGCGTCCGGCGCGGGTGTACTCCTCGGTGAGCCACAGCGTCACCGGCTTGACGCCGCCCTTGAAGTAGGAGCCCGCCGGGCTGGCGATCACCATGAACGTGACGTGCTGGCTGGGCCGCACGCCGAGGAACTTCTCGGTGGCGATCATGAACGGGCGGACGTAGAGGCTCTTCTCCCCCTCCGCGTCCGGGACCCAGCGCCGGTCGACCCTGACCAGCTCGTCGACGGCCTCGACGAAGTCGGCGACGTCGAGGACCGGGAAGGCCAGCCGCTTGCTCGAGCGCGTCATCCGCGCCGCGTTCTCCTCCGGGCGGAACGACCAGATCGAGCCGTCCGCGTGCCGGTAGGCCTTCATCCCCTCGAAGGTCTCCTGGGCGTAGTGCAGCACCGCCGTGGCCGGGTCGAGCGTGAGCGGGCCGTACGGCTCGATCCGGGCGTCGTGCCAGCCGGCGTCCGGGGTCCACTCGACGGTGAACATGTGGTCGGTGAAGTGCTGGCCGAACCCCGGGTTGGCGAGGATCTCGGCGAGGCGCGCGTCGTCGACCGGCTGGGCGTTGTGGGTGGTGCGGATCTGCATGGGACTCACGGTAGTCGACCTTTCGGAAAGGCGAGACGCCGAGCACCTCTCGGTGCCCGGCGTCTCGGGAGGACGTGATGACAGGCGTCAGCCGGCTACTCGCGCGGCGATCGCGTCGCCGACCTCGGAGGTACGACGCGTGGTGCCGGGGGCGCGGTCGGCCAGGTCGGCGATGACCGCGGACTCGACGGCGGCCGCTGCGTCGGCGTACCCGAGGTGGTCGAGCAGCAAGGAGGCGGACAGGATCGCGGCGGTGGGGTCGGCCTTCTGCTGCCCGGCGATGTCGGGCGCGGAGCCGTGCACGGGCTCGAACATGGAGGGGGCGGTGCGGTCCGGGTTGATGTTCCCGGACGCCGCCAGCCCGATGCCGCCGGTGATCGCGGCGGCGAGGTCGGTGATGATGTCGCCGAAGAGGTTGTCGGTGACGATCACGTCGAAGCGCGCGGGGTCGGTCGTCATGAAGATCGTCGCCGCGTCGATGTGCAGGTAGTCCACGGTGACGTCGGGGAACTCCCGGGCCACCTCGTTCACCAGGCGCGACCAGACCGCCCCCGCGTTCACGAGCACGTTGGTCTTGTGGACCAGCGTGAGCTTACGGCGCGGTCGGCGCTGGGCCCGCGCGAAGGCGTCGCGGACGACCCGCTCCACGCCGAACGCCGTGTTCACCGAGACCTCGGTCGCCACCTCGTGGGGGGTGCCCACGCGCAGCGCTCCGCCGTTGCCCGTGTACGGACCCTCGGTGCCCTCGCGGACCACCACGAAGTCGACCTCCCCCGGCGCAGCCAGCGGGGAGGACACTCCGGGGAAGATGCGGGACGGACGCAGGTTCACGTAGTGGTCGAGCTCGAAGCGCAGCCGCAGCAGCAGCCCCCGCTCGAGGATGCCGGGCGGGAGGTTCGGGTCGCCGGGCTTGCCGCCCACCGCGCCGAGCAGGATCGCGTCGTGGCCGCGGATCTCCTCCAGCACCGAGTCCGGAAGCACCTCGCCGGTCGCGAGGTAGCGCTCCGCGCCGAGGTCGTAGCGGGTCGGCTCGAACTTCACGCCGCTGGGGGCGCCGGCCTCGAGGACCTTGAGCGCCTCGGCGGTGACCTCCTGGCCGATGCCGTCGCCGGGGATGACGGCGAGCTTGAGCGTGCCGGAGCTGGGGTTCGGGTCGGTGGTGGACATGGGCGGAACGTTAGTTGTCGTCGGGGCGCTGGCCGCCGTTGTCCCGCAGGTCGAGCGAGGCCTGGACCGCGGCGTGGGTGTTCTCGGCGCTGCGGGGGTTCTCGGGGTGGTGGCTGGCGGGTCCCCACTCGGGGTACATGTCGTACATCGGAGCTTCTCCTCTGGTGATCGGTGCAGTGCTCGACGGCCGAGCGGCTGCGGACTGGATGAGCCGTGCACGTGGGTCGTGCGCTGAGACGCCCCGCGACGGGGGCTGGTCGACTCATGGATCACATGAGAGGAGGGGGAACCATCAGGTTGCGGATCTCGCACGTGCTGTGGGGTGCGGTCCCGCCGCGGAGGCGTCTTCAGATGAGACGTGAAGCCGTGCAACGCCGAACTCCGCGGCGAGGTGGCCTCACTCGCAGTGCTACTGCTGGGCCTCGCCGCGGCGCTCGATAAGTACGAACACGCTCCGCATGGTGTGGAAACCGTACGCCGTGGCCCCGCGTCGGCGACACGACTTTTCGCAGACTGCTCAGGATGCGAGACGACGTTCCCAAGATGGAAGACTCCCCCGCATGAGTGCCCCACCCGATCTCCCCGACATCGTGTCCCGCGCGTTCGCCGTCTCCCGCAAGTCGGGGTACGTGTCTTTCTGCCGCAACGAGACCGGGCGCCTGCTGGCCACGCTGGCCGCGACCCGGGGCGGGACGATGGCGGAGTTCGGCACCGGGTGCGGGGTCGGGACGGCCTGGCTGCGCTCCGGCGTGCGCGGGGACGCGCGGATCGTGACCGCGGAGCTCGACCCCAGGCTGGCCGGCGCGGCCGCGGAGATCTTCGTCGACGACCCGCAGGTCGAGGTGCTCGCCGCGGACTGGTCGACGCTGCTGGACAAGGGGCCGTTCTCGCTGCTGTTCCTCGACTCCGGGGAGCCCACCGAGGTCGGCGTCGACGCGATCGCCGACCTGGTCGAGGAGGGCGGGATCGTCGTCCTCGACGACTTCACGCCCTGCGAGATCTGGCCGCCCATCTCGGGCGGCCGCGTCGACACCCTGCGCGAGCAGTGGCTCACCGACGAGCGGTTCACGGCCGTCGAGGTGATGGTCGCCTCGGACGCATCCACCCTGATCGCCACCCGCCGCTGACGCACCACCGGGCCGGCGCACCTGTCCCCAGGTGCGCCGGCCCGGTGCGTCTACGGCGTCACCTCGCCCTGACCTTCTTCCACCTGGTCGCGCGCAGGACGTGGTCGCTGCTGTCGAGGCTCGTGACCCGCCAGCTGTACCGGCCCTTGGTCAGCGCTGTCGTCGGCGCATAGCTGGTGGACACCGTCGTGGCCACCTGCTCGACGTACGAACCGCGTCGCAGCTCCCACCGGTAGGAGGCTGCCTGACGGGTGGCCCGCCAGGTGAAGAGCCCGTGCGTTCGGCTGACCTTGCGCCCCGGATGCAGCAGCTTCGGAAGCTGGGCGGCCACCCGGAACCGGTGCCACGGGCTCCACGCACCCGCGTGCAGGTCGTAGTCGGTGCGGCGTACCCGCCACACGAAGTCCTTGCCGAGCGCCTGCAGCGGCTCGCTGGCCGTGTAGGCGGCCTGACGGATGTTGGTCACCTTCAGGGCCAGGTTGGCCGGCGACGCCGTGGTGTCGCTGTTCCGGTAGACCTCCAGGTCGTAGTAGTGCGCGTACGGCAGCGGGTGCCACCGGAACGGCTGGACCCCGTTGACGACGTCGCCGTCCGACGGCGAGGTCACGTCCGGCGTGGGCGACGTCTTGGTGAACTGGCGCACGGGGCTCCAGGTGAGACCGTTGCCGGCCCCGTCGATCGCCTGCACCCTCCAGTAGAGGACCCCCTCCGGGTAGGAGTGCGCGAACTCGGTGTACGTCGTCTGGTCCACCACCTGCTCGTAGACCGCGTCCTGCCGCGTCGGCGCGAAGGAGGGGTTCTGGGACACCTGGATCCGGTAGCTGCGGGCGGCCTGCGTCGGGTGCTCCCGCGTCGCCGGGTCGGTCGTCGACTGGTTGGTGTCGAGGTAGTCGGCCCAGTCGAAGGTGACCTGGTCGGCGACGACCGCGTTGTTCGCGGGTGAGACCAGGCCGACCTCCGGCGACTTCTTCTGGAAGGCGTTGGACGCCTCGTCCGGCGTCAGTCCGCAACCGGAGGCGTTGCAGGACCGGATGAACCAGTAGTACGCCTCACCGGCCTGGGTGTCCGGAAGTGCGACGAACGGGGCGAAGCGGGTGTTGGACGTGCGGACCCAGGACGACGGGCTGCCGATGTCGCCGTACCCGTCGACCATGTTCGTGAAGTTGCGGTCGTGGGCCAGGTAGACGACGTAGGACGTCGCGCCCGGCGCCGGGTCCCAGTCCAGCATGGGCGTCGAGGTGACGCCGGCGCAGACCCCACCTGCGTTGGTGAGCGATGCGGTGCAGGGCGAGGAGCCGTTGCCGTCGAGGACGAGCCGCTGGCCGGTGACCGGCCCGAGCTGGCCAGTCGCGGCCGTCGGCGGGTCCCAGGGGAAGGAGCCCACCTCGGAGAACCGACCGTTGACATCGGGGCCCCACTGGCTGTTGTCGTCGATGGCGCGCACCCGCCAGTAGTACGTGCCCTTCGCGCTGGGCATGCAGCGGTCGTAGTAGTACGAGTAGCCCGACCAGCTCGGCGTGTAGGTGGTCTGCGTGGTCGGGCAGGACCCGAAGCTCCCGGGTATCGAGAAGCCGGGGTCGGTGCCCACGTCGAGGATGTAGCTCGCGGCGTGCTGCGCCGGGGTCCACTGGAAGTAGAGGTCGCCGGTCGGCGTGGAGCCGGAGGCAGGGTTCACCAGGGTGGGCTTGTCCGGCCAGGTTCGCCGGAAGACGCCGGTCCGGTCGGGGTAGACGGGCCACTCCTCGGTCTGGCCGAACACGTCGCGGGCCCGGACCTGCCACCAGTACGAAGCGTTGTCGTAGGTCGTGGGCGGCGAGTAGCGGGTCCCCGTGACGTACTGGCGGTCGGTGATGACGTTGAAGCCGTTGTCGGTGCTCACCCGGACCTCGTAGTCGACGGCACCCGGGACCGGGTCCCACTGCAGGACCACGTCCTCCATGGTGTCGTCCGTCGCCTTGAGGCTCACCGTGGGCAGCGGGGAGATGGAGTAGGACCACTCGGCCGAGGGTCGGGAGTTGACCTCGTTGTCGAAGAACGCGCGCACCCGCCACCAGTAGGTGCCGGGCTGCTGGGTCTCGGTGGGCACCAGTGACGTGGTCCGGGTCGTGTAGGTCTCGGTGTCGACCCAGTCCCGTTCCTCGCCGTCGATCTCCACCTGGTAGCTGCGGGCTCCGGGGACCGGGTCCCACGTCAGGACCGGGGGATGTGCGGGCTGGTCGAGGTCCGCACCGTTGGCGGGCTCGGTCAGGATCGGACCGCTCCGCTGTGCTCGGTTGAAGGCAGCGGTGGACCACTTGCTCCAGCCTCCGCCCTTGGTCGCGGAGACCCGCCAGAACACCTTGCCGAACGGCACGACCGCGGTCGGCGTCGCGTGCGTGTTGACCGTCACGACGTCCATGACAGTGTCGGCGAACGAGCGTGAGGTCGCTGCCTGCACGTGGTACGAGGTCGCACCCCTGACCGGCTTCCAGGACAGCACCACGGCCGTCGTGCTCGACTGGCTGTCCAGCCCTGCCGGCCTCGCCACCGCGGCGAGTGCCGGCGTACCAGTCCACCCCACCAGCAGCGGCGCGAGCACCGCGAGGACCAGCATCCCGATGCGCACCCCGGACCGGGCGCGACGTGTCTCCCCCATTGTTCTTCCCCCTGTCGTCAGGGGACGGAGCGTTGCAGCGCACCGGTGGAGTCGGGGGGCGAACGGTGCAAGCAGGAACGAGCGGCCGGAAGCCCTCCACCCGATCGGGCGGCCGGGACGGCACCACGAGGACCACTCCGGACCATCCGTCCGGGCCATGCCTCGCGCAGGGGTCAGGTCAGGTCGACGGTCCAGCGCGGCAGCCAGCGCTGGGTCAGCGGCCCGATCGCGAGCGCGTACAGCACCGTGCCGAGGCCGGCCACGCCGCCGAGCAGCAGGCCGACCAGCACGACGGCCACCTCGAGGGCGGTGCGCACCAGACGCAGCGACAGGCCGGTACGCCGGTGCAGCCCGGTCATCAGGCCGTCACGAGGCCCCCGGCCCAGCTGGGCACCGATGTACATGGCGCTGGCGAGACCGCACAGCAGCACCCCGCCGACGGTGAGGCCTGCGCGCAGGACCAGGTCGTCGGGACGCCCCAGGAGCGCCAGGGTCGCGTCGGCGGAGAACCCGACGACGAGCGCGTTGGAGATGGTGCCGATCCCCGGGGCCTCCCGCAGCGGGATCCAGGCGAGCAGCACCACGAAGCTCATCACCACGACCGCCTGGCCCAGGCTGATCGGCACGTGCCGGATCAGGCCCGAGTGGAGAACGTCCCAGGGTGCCAGGCCCAGGTCGCCGCGCACCATCATCGCCAGCGAGACGCCGTACAGCACCAGCCCGATGTAGAGCTGGGGCAGCCGGCGGGCCAGTCGGCCCGCGCGCAGCTGCGCGACGGGACCGAGGTCGGTCAGCCCGGGGCGGGCGGTGACGGGGGTGGCGATCGTGGACATGGATCCATCCTGACCAGCGATTGGCCTTCTCCTCAATAGCCAATTGTGGTTCAGTGGACTGCATGACCCAGTCCACAGCGCGCACGGTGAGCGCCACCCGGGTGGCCACCCTCGTCGACGGGTTCGACCGGACGCCTGCCTACGCCGGCCTCTCCGACGCGCTGAGGCTGCTCATCGGCGACGGCCGGATCGGCCTGGGCACCCGCCTGCCCAGCGAGCGCGAGCTGACCGAGGCGCTCGGCGTCTCGCGCACCACGGTGACCAGGGCGTACGCCGCCCTGCGCGACGCGGGCTACGCGGAGGCCCGGCAGGGCTCGGGCACCTTCACCCGGGTGCCCGGGGGACGGGCGCGGGCACACGACCGGGCCCTGCTCCCCCGGCCCGGCGACGACGAGGCGATCGACCTCAACTGCGCGGCCGCGTCCGCGCCCCCCGGGGTGGCGGCGGCGTACGCCGAGGCCGCGGCCGAGCTCCCCGCGTACCTCGGCGGTCACGGCTACTTCCCCGCCGGTCTCCCCCAGCTCCAGCAGGCCATCGCGGCGACGTACGACGCCCGGGGCCTGCCCACGCACCCCGACCAGATCATGGTGACGCCGGGAGCGCTGAGCGCGGCGTCGATCGTCGCCCAGGCGTTCACCGGCCCCGGCGACCGGGTGCTGGTGGAGTCTCCGGTCTACCCGAACGCCACGCAGGCGATCCGGCACAGCGGCGCCCGGCTGGTGCCCGCCCCGGTCGACCCCGACGGGTGGGACCTCGACGCCGTCGGCGCCGCACTCCGGCAAGCGGCACCGAAGCTGGCCTACCTGATCCCCGACTTCCAGAACCCCACCGGCCACGTGATGACCGACGCCCAGCGCGAGGAGTACGCCGCCGCCCTGCGCCGCACCCGAACCGTCGCCGTCGTCGACGAGGCCCACCAGGCGCTGGCGCTGGAGGGCCAGGAGATGCCGCGGCCCTTCGCGGCGTACTCGCCCGACGCGATCACCATCGGGAGCGCCAGCAAGAGCTTCTGGGGCGGCCTGCGGCTGGGCTGGATCCGCTCCCCCGAGGGCCGGATGGAGGAGCTGACCCGGGCGCGGGTCGGGCTCGACCTCGGCGCCCCGGTGATGGAGCAGCTCGTGCTCGCCCGGTTGCTGGCGGACGCCGGGCCGATCCTCCGCGACCACCGCTCGCGGCTGCGCGAGCAGCGCGACGCACTGGCGGCCGCGCTGCGCGACCTGCTTCCCGAGTGGCGCTTCCGGCTCCCCGCGGGTGGTCTCGCCGTCTGGTGCGAGCTGCCCGGTCCGCTCGGCACCGTCGTGGTCGCGGAGGCCGAGCGGCGCGGTGTGATCATCGCGCCCGGCCCGGTCTTCGCCGCCGAGGGTGGGCTCGACCGCTTCGTGCGCATCCCGTGGACGCGCCCACCCGAGGAGCTCGAGGAGGCGGTCCGGCGACTGGCTGCCGCCTGGGAGGTGGTGCGCGGCCGCACCGGCCGGGCCGCTCGCGGCGCCGGCCGGGTGATGGTGGCCTGACCGGGACCCGTCACGCGCAGGTGAACCGGCTGCGATCGACGACCAGCTCGCCGCGCGCGTTCAGCGTCACCTTGCCCGAGCCCCGCAGCGTGTACGTCGACCCGTCGGTCCCGCGCAGGGTGCTGCGCAGCCGGAACTGCCCGACCCTCAGGACGTCGTCGCCCTCGGGCGTCACCCCGACGAGGATCCCGTCGACCTTCTCGCGGTAGGTCCCGGTGTACGTCGGCAGCGCAGCGTCGTCGGGGACCAGCTCGACGAGTCCGTCGACCGCGCCGTTGACGTGCACCTCCCCCGGCTGCTGGCCGCCCGAGGCGATGACGACCCGGTAGCCGCCGTGCCGCACCTCGTGGAAGGTGCCGGCCCAGGCAACGCACAGGCCCTCGCCCGCGCCAAAGTGCTCGGCCGCGTCGTACTCCTCGGCCAGGTAGTGGTGCTCGGCGCCGGCGTTGGCCGGCGCAGGAGCGCCGACGAGTGCCGTCACGGCGGCGACGGTGGTGACGAGGCCCAGCAGGGCGCGCTTGGTCATGGCGCCCTTCCTCAGCCGATGACGCAGAACAGGGCTGCGACTGCCAGGGCCAGGGAGCCGACCGCGGCCGCGCCGGCGCTGGTGGCGGACAGCGAGCCGAGCCGGCGCCGGTGCTCCATCGCCAGGGCGACGGCGGTGGCCCCGAAGACCAGCGGCCAGCTCGACCAGAAGGCGACGACGGTGACGGCCGCCGCCACGGCGAGCCCGAGTGCGGTGCGGGACAGCCGTCGTGGCGATCCCGCCCGCGCCCAGAGGCCCAGCGAGACCGAGATCGCCGCGGCCACGAGGACGAAGCCGGCGTAGGCGATGAGGTCGCCCGTCCCGACCCCGCTGTCGGACCCGGAGTCGGCGTTGAGGTCGTAGGCCTCGCCCGCGGTCATGGACACGGCGAAGACCGCGGCCCCGAAGGCCGAGGCCACGAGCGGATGCAGGACGTCGACCCCGTGCGAGTGGACGGTGCTGGTCGGTGTGGTCATGGCTTGCTCCCTCTCCTGTGGTGTCGGACCCGGCCAGCACAGCACCACAGCCGCGGAGCCGGATGGGCCCGCAGCCCCGGTCGGCCCGGGAGGGTCTCCCGGGTCTCCCGAGACACCGGTCCCGGGACAGCGCGGCCCTCGCGGGCGCACACTGCAGACATGTGGGCCGAGCGCGACGAGCGGTGGCTGCGGGCAGCCGGCTGGTCCCTGGCTGCCCTTGCCCTCCTGCTGCTCGCCACGGTGCCGTTCTCGGTGTCGGGGGACGTGTACACCCGACCCGACGTGGTCACCCCGGCACCGGACGGCTGGGTCGCCCCCGCGGTGGTCTCCTTCGCCCTCTCGGGGGCGGCGCTCATCCACCTGCGGCCGCGCAACGCGATCGGCTGGCTGCTGGTCGGCTCCGCGCTTCTGCAGGTGACCAACGTGGCCGCCGACGCCTACGCGACGCGCGCCCTGACCGACCCGGACGGTTCGCTGCCGCTCGGCCTGCCCGCCGCCTGGCTGGCGTCGTTCACGTGGTTCCCGTCGCTGCTGCTGCCGATCATCGTGCTGCCGCCGCTCTACCCCACGGGCCGGCCGGCGTCGAGGTTCTGGTCCTGGCACGTGCGCATCGCCCTGCTCGGCATCGCGCTGGCCGTGCTGGCCGTCGCGACCGGGCCGGGCGGGGTGGACGACAGCGTCCGTGGCACCGAGCTCCCCTGGGACGTGCCGGCCTGGTGGGTCTACCTGGTCGGTCCGCCGGCCGGGGCGCTGCTGATCGGGACCGCCGCGGTCACGATCGTGGGCACCCTGGTCCGCGTCGTGGGCGCGCGTGCCCCCGAGCGGCAGCAGCTGCTGTGGCTGCTGGTGGTGGTCACCGCCATGATCGCCACGGTCTTCAGCCAGCACCGCGTGCTGTTCGTGGTGTCGTACTGCCTGGTCCCGGTCGCCGTCGCGGTCGGCGTGCTGCGGTACCGGCTGCTGGGCATCGAGCTGGTGGTCCGTCGCACGTTGCTCTACGTCCCGCTCACGTTGCTCGTCGCCCTCGTCGTCGGGGGACTCACCACCGCGCTCGCCCGCCTCGCGCCGGACGGACCGCTGCCGCTGCTGGCGGCCTCCGCGGTCGTGGCGGTGCTGGTCATCCCGCTCGCGGCCCGGCTGCGGGTCCTGGTCGACAGGTTCGTGCGCGGGGAGCGGGCCGATCCGCTCGACGTCGTCGACCGGCTCGGCGCCGGGCTCGCGGTCGAGCACGACGACCCGGTGGTCGCGATGCTCGAGGCCGTCGCGTCCGCGGCGGGCGCGACGTACGCCGCGGTGTGCGACGAGGAGGGCCACCGGCTCGCGACGGTCGGGGAGCCGACCGCGACGACCCTCGAGCTGCCGCTGCGCCACGGCGGCTCGGTCCTGGGCACGCTGTCGGTCGGCCCCCGACGCGGTGCACGCGAGGTGTCCGACGCCGATGCCCGGCTGCTGCTCGCGCTCGCACCCCACCTCGCCGTCGTCGTCCGCTCGCAGCGGCTGACCGCGGACCTCGCACAGGAGCGTGCGCGCGTCACCGAGGCGACGCTGGCCGAGCGCGATCGTCTCCGCCGGGACCTGCACGACGGTCTCGGCCCCTCCCTGTCCGGGATCGCGCTGGGGCTGGAGGCCGCCACGACGGCGCTGCGGACCGACCTCGACGCGGCAGGCGAGCTGCTCGCCCGGACCCGGGAGGAGTCCGAGGCGGCGGTGCGTGAGGTCAGGCGGGTGATCGACGGGCTGCGACCGACCTCGCTCGACCTGCACGGCCTGGAGGGCGCCGTCCGCGACACGGCCTCCTCGCTCGGCATGGGCAGGGCCGGGGCCCCCTGCCTCGAGCTCTCCGCTGACCGACTCCCTGCCCTGCCGCCTGCGGTCGAGGAGGCCGCCTTCCGGATCCTCGCCGAGTCCCTGACCAACGTGGTGCGGCACGCGGACGCGCGGCGGTGCGACGTACGCCTGGTCCGCGCCAACGGCGACCTGCGCCTGCTCGTGACCGACGACGGCCACGGCTTCGCCGCCGGCCCGGGTCCCGGGCACGGTCTCGACTCCATGAGGAAGCGGGCCGCTGACCTCGGCGGGACCCTCGAGGTGGGGCCCGCCCGTCCGCACGGCACCACCGTCAGCGTCGTGCTTCCCCTGGCGGGCACGTCATGACGATCCGCGTGGTGCTGGCCGACGACCACCCCATGTACCGCTATGGCCTGGCCGCGGTGCTCCAGCAGGCGGACTCGATCGAGGTCGTCGCGGACGTCGGGGACGGCGCCGAGCTCGTGGTGCGCGTCCGCGACCTGGAGCCGGACGTGGTGATCACCGACCTGTCGATGCCGGGCCTCGACGGCCTCCAGGTGACGCGCCGACTGCTCGAGAGCAGTCCCGACCTGCCGGTCCTGGTCCTGACCATGCACGAGGACGACGAGCACGTCTTCGCCGCGCTCCGCGCCGGGGCCCGCGGCTACCTCGTCAAGGGCTCGGACGCCGCGGAGATCGTGCGCGCGGTGGAGTCGGTAGCGGCGGGCGAGGCGGTGTACGGCGCCTCGGTCGCGCGGCGGATCGTCGCGTACCTCGGCGGGCACGACGGCGCCCCGGCGGCTCCCCCGACACCGGCGTTCCCGCACCTCACGCCCCGCGAGCGCGAGGTCCTCGAGCTGCTGGCCGAGGGCTGCCGCAACCACGAGATCGCTCGGCGCCTCGGCATGTCGGAGAAGACGGTCCGCAACCACATCTCGCAGGTGCTGGCCAAGCTCCAGGTGCCCGACCGCACCGCGGCCGCCCTGCGCGCCCGGGAGGCGGGCCTCCGACCCCCGAGCGGGTGAGGCGGGTTCCCTCGGATAGTCCGGCACGTTCCTGACAAGACTCGCCGGCCGATCCCGTCAGAACGTGCCGGACTATCCGTTCAGAACGTGCCGGACTATCCGTTCAGACGAGGTCGACCGCGCGGACCGAGACCGCGTCGATGGCCTGCTGGATCTCGGCGAGGGCCTCGTGCGGGATGGCGGAGTCGACGGAGAGGGCGACGAGGGCCTGGCCGCCCTTGGAGTCGCGGGCGACCTGCATGCCGGCGATGTTCACACCCGCGTCACCGAGGATCCCGCCGACCGTGCCGACCATGCCGGGACGGTCGGAGTAACGGAAGAACGCGAGGTGGTCGGTCGGCTCGATGTCGACGTCGAAGCCGTTCACCTCGACGAGCCGCTCCTTCTGGTTGATCCCGATCAGGGTGCCGCTGACGGAGACCTGGGACCCGTCGGCGAGGGTGCCGCGGATGGTGATCAGGTTGCGGTGGTCGGGGCTCTCCGGGTCGGCCACCAGGCGTACGGCGCAGCCGCGCTCGGCCGCGAGCAGCGGGGCGTTCACGTAGGAGACCTGCTCCTCGACGATGTCGGCGAAGACCCCCTTGAGCGCGGCGAGCTCGAGCACCTTGACGTCGTAGTCGGTGATCTCGCCGCGGACCTCGACGTCGACCTGCTGGGCCACCTCGCCGGCCAGCCCCGTGAAGACCCGGCCCAGCTTCTCGGTCAGCGGGATGCCCGGCCGTACTTCCTCGGCGATCACCCCGCCCTGCACGTTGACGGCGTCGGGCACCAGCTCGCCGGCCAGCGCGAGGCGCACCGACCGGGCGACGGCCAGGCCCGCCTTCTCCTGCGCCTCGTCGGTCGAGGCTCCGAGGTGCGGGGTCGCGACGACGTTCTCGAGCTCGAACAAGGGGCTGTCGGTGCACGGCTCCTGCGCGAACACGTCGAGCCCGGCGGCCGCCACGCGGCCCTCCTTCAGCGCGGCGTACAGCGCTGCCTCGTCGACGATGCCCCCGCGCGCGGCGTTGACCAGGACGAGGGAGCGCTTGACCTTGGCGAGCTGCTCGGCGCCGATCAGCCCGATCGTCTCGGGGGTCCTCGGCAGGTGCACCGACATGAAGTCGGCCTCGGCGAGCAGGGTGTCGAGGTCGACCAGCCGGACACCCATCTGCGCGGCGCGGCCGGCCTGGACGTACGGGTCGTGGGCCACGACCTTCATCCCGAAGGCCGAGAGCCGCTGCGCGACGAGGACGCCGATCCGGCCCAGGCCGACGATGCCCACGGTCTTCTCGTACAGCTCCGTCCCGGTGTAGCGGGACCGCTTCCACTCACCGTGGCGCAGGGCCTGGTGCGCCGGTGAGATGTGCCGGGCGGCCGCCAGCATCAGCCCGACGGCGAGCTCGGCGGCCGAGACGATGTTGGAGGTCGGGGCGTTGACGACCATGACGCCGGACTGGGTGGCCGACCGCACGTCCACGTTGTCGAGGCCCACGCCCGCACGGGCCACGACCTTCAGCCGGGACGCGGCGGCCAGCGCCTCGGCGTCGACCTTCGTCGCCGAGCGGACCAGGATCGCGTCGGCGTCCGCGATCGCCGGAAGCAGCTGACCCCGGTCCGCGCCGTCGCAGGTGCGGATCTCGAAGTCCGGGCCGAGCGCCTCGACGGTGGCCGGGCTCAGCTCCTCGGCGATGAGTACGACGGGCTTGGTCACAGCGGTGTCCTTGCTCCTGGAGTACAGGCTGGCGTGCACGACGCTGTGCGGCTCTCCACACTACCCGAGCCCGCTGCGGTAAATCGGTTGTGTCCGCGCCCACCCGCGCCGTTAGTCTTCCGCCGTGGACATCGCCTGACGACCTCGAGCCCTCCCGCCCGCGCGGGGCCCTTCTCGTCATCCCTGGAGCGCCCATGTCCACCACCCTCACCATCGCCGGCCTCGACGTCTCGTTCGCCGCCCGCACCCTCTTCACCGGCCTCGACCTGGTCCTGGCCGACGGCTCGGTCACCGCCGTCGTCGGCCCCAACGGCGCCGGCAAGTCGACCCTCATGCGGACCATCGTCGGCGAGCTGCCGGTCGAGTCCGGCTCCGTCAGGCTGGCCCCGCGCGACGCGACCGTGGGCTGGCTGCCCCAGGTGGTCCCCGACCCGGCGGAGTCCCTCCTCGCGTACGCCCGCCGACGTACCGGTGTCGAGGCCGCCGACCGCGACCTCGAGCGCACGACCGCGGCCCTCGCGGACGAGGCGCCCGGGGCCGATGAGGAGTACGCCGCGGCGCTGGACCGCTGGCTGGCGCTCGGCGCCGCCGACCTCGAGGACCGGCTTCCCCAGGTGGCCGCGTCCGTCGGGCTGGACGTCGCGCCGGACCGCCCGCTCGGCAGCCTGTCGGGCGGTCAGGCCGCCCGGGCCGCCTTGGTGGCCGTGCTGCTGAGCAGGTACGACGTGCTGCTGCTCGACGAGCCGACCAACGACCTCGACGCCCGCGGGCTCGCGCTCGTGGTGGACTTCGTGAGCGCCCACCGCGGACCGGTCCTGATCGCCAGCCACGACCGCGCGTTCCTGGACCGGGTCGCGACGGACGTGGTCGAGCTCGACCTGCCCCAGCAGCGGATCGGCCACTACAGCGGCGGCTGGTCGGAGTACGCAGCTGCCCGCGAGCTGGTCCGCCGCCAGGCGTGGGAGGCCTACGAGACCTACGCCGGCCGGCGCGACGACCTGGTCTCGCAGGCCCGGCGCCGTGACGACTGGGCCGCCAAGGGTCGCCGCAACGTCGCCGCCGGGGACGAGCCGGACAAGCACATCAGGGAGAAGCACCGCGCCCGCGCCGACCGCCAGGGCGCCAAGGCGGCACGGCTGAAGAGGGCCGTCGACCGGCTCGACGTGGTCGAGCAGCCCCGCAAGGAGTGGGAGCTGCGCTACTCGATCACGCCGGGACCGGACCCGGCCGCCGTGGTCGCCACGCTCGACGCGGCCGAGGTGGTCCGGGACGGGTTCCGGCTCGGACCGGTCGACCTGACCGTGGGGCGCGGCGACCGGATCGCCGTCGCGGGCGACAACGGCAGCGGCAAGACCACCCTGGTCAAGGCGCTGCTCGGCGAGCTCCCGCTGTCCTCCGGTCGTCAGTCGCTCGGGACCCGGGTGCGGACCGGGGTCCTGGACCAGCGCCGGTCGTTGCTCGACTCCGACGCATCGGTCGTCGACGTGGTGCGCGCCGAGCTGGCCGGTCCGGACGGCCAGGGCCCGGACCGTGGGCAGGTGCGCACGCTGCTGGCGAAGTTCGGGCTCGGGAGCGAGCACGTCGACCGACCCGCCCGGACCCTCTCCATGGGCGAGCGGACCCGGGCGCTGATGGCGGTCTTCCAGGCGCGGGAGGTGAACGTGCTCGTCCTGGACGAGCCGACCAACCACCTCGACGTGGCCGCCATCGAGCAGCTGGAGTCGGCCCTGGCCGACTACACCGGCACGCTGCTGGTGGTCAGCCACGACGAGGCGCTGGTCGAGTCGCTCGGGCTCACCCACCGCTGGCACGTCGACGCCGGCCGGGTGTCGGTGTCCGAGCCCTGACGTCGACCTGTCGCAGCTTCACGCCAGGGGACGTCGACCTGTCGCAGCTTCACGCCGGGTAACGTCGACCCGTCGCAGCTTCACGCCAGGGGACGTCGACCTGTCGCAGCTTCACGCTGAATAACGTCGACCCGTCGCAGCTTCACCCCGTACGACGCCGACCTGTCGTGGCTTCACGACAGGTCGACGCCCTGAGCCGTGAACCAGCGACGGGTCGGTGTCAGGCGAAGAGCGCCTGGCCGACGTACTCCCCCGACTGCACGCCGGGCGGCACCGCGAAGAGCGCGGAGCCGGAGACCTTGAGGTACTCCATGAGCGCGTCGACCTTCGCCATCTTGGTCTGCACCGGGATGAAGTGGGTCCGCGGGTCGCGGACGTAGGCGAGGAAGAAGAGGCCGGCGTTGAGGCCACCGAGCGCGTCCGTCCCGTCCACGAAGTTGTAGCCGCGGCGCAGCATCCGCACCCCGTCGTTGTGGTCGGGATGGACCACGCTGACGTGGGAGTCACGCGGGATGATCGGCCCGTCGCTGCCCGGCATCGAGAAGTCGGGCTCGGTGAACTCCTCACCGCCGGAGAGGGGCGCGCCGCTGGCCTTCGTGCGGCCCACGAACGCCTCCTGGTCGCCGAGGGGCTGGCGGTCCCAGACCTCGATGGTCATGTTGATGCGCCGGGCGACGAGGTAGGAGCCACCGGCCAGCCAGTCCGCACCCGTGTCGTCGCCGGAGCCGACCCACACGTGGTCGTCGAGGGCATCGGACTCCTCGGCCTTCACGTTGGCGGTGCCGTCCTTGAAGCCGAACAGGTTGCGCGGCGTGGACTGGGCGGTCGACGTGGTGGAGGTGCGCCCGAAGCCGAGCTGCGACCAGCGCACGGAGACCACGCCGAAGCCGATCCGGGCCAGGTTGCGGATCGCGTGCACGGCGACCTGCGGGTCGTCGGCGCAGGCCTGGACGCACAGGTCGCCGCCCGAGCGCGCCGGGTCGAGGTTGTCACCCGGGAAGTGCGGCAGGTCGCGCAGCGCCTCGGGCTGCCGGTCGGCGAGCCCGAAGCGGTCCTTGCCATCGGCGTCGCGGAACAGGCCCGGCCCGAAGCCGAACGTGATCGTCAGGCCGCCCGGGTCGAGACCGATCGCCTCGCCGGTGTCGTCCGGCGGCAGGTTCGCGGCGCCCTCCACCGGGCCGATCTCGCCGGCGGGCAGGCCCCGGGTCATCCGGTCGGCGGCCTCGGTCCAGGACTCGAGCAGCGCGATGAGCTGGGCCCGGGACTTCGTGGTGACGTCGAACGCGGCGAAGTGCAGTCGGTCCTGCGCGGGGGTGACGATGCCGGCCTGGTGCTCGCCGCGGAAGGCGTACGCCGCGTCGGCACCCCCCGACGCCCCGACGCTGTCGTCGGCGCTGGCCCGGCCCGCCACGAACGCGCCGGCCACGCCGACGGCGGCAGCGCCGCCACCGACGAGGCTCCTGCGGGAGACGTTGAGCGGTCCGGACATGGTCAGCCGATGACCGCCGCGGTCAGGTGGGAGAGCGGCTCGGAGAGCGCGTTCACGGCATCCGCGAGCTGCTTGACCTCCTCGGTCGAGAGCTGGTCGTACGACGTGAACCCGTCGCCTTCGCGCTGCGCGTCGAGCAGCTCCTGGAGCGCGTCGAAGCGCTCGTCGAGGGTCTCCTCGAGCTCGGGGTCGTTGCGCTCGAGGACGGGCTCGAGGACCTCGAAGGACTTCTTGGCGCCGTCGACGTTGGCCTGGAAGTCCCACAGGTCGGTGCGCGACCAGTACTCCTCCTCGCCGGTCACCTTGCCCGTCGCGACCTCCTCCATCAGCCCGCGGGAGCCGTTGGCGATCTGGTCGACGGTGAACCCGAGCTCGCCGATGCGGCCGTCGAGCGTCTTGGTGTTGGCGAGCAGGTCGTCGGCGAAGACGGCGCGCTGCTTCATGCTCAACGACTCGTACTTCTCGGCCCGGGCCGGCCAGAGGTCCTTCTCGATGCGGTGCCAGCCGGTCCACTTCTGGCCGGGCTCGAGGTCGGCCTCGCGGGCGTCCATCTTCGGGTCGAGGTCACCGAAGGACTCGGCCACCGTCTCGATGCGCTCCCAGTGGGTGCGGACCTCGGGGTAGAGCGCCTTGGCGGTCCGGTCGTCGCCGGACTTGTACGCCGCGACGAACTTCTCGGTGCCGGTGAGCAGCTGGTCGGACTCGTCCTGGACGAACTCGCCGTACTCCCCCTGCGCCTTGTCGATCATGGCCGCCTCGTCGGCGGAGGTGTCGACCTTCTCCCCCGAGTCGGTGACGGTGAAGTCGGCCCGGATGCCGTCGCCGTTCATGCCGGGCTTGCAGGCGGTCACGTAGGTTCCGGGGGCGGCGTTGACGACGAGCTGACGGGTGAGGTTCGGCCCGATGTTCTCCACCTCGCCGACGATGCGCTTGCCGCCCTCGTCGTAGAGGTAGAACTCGGTGACCTTCGAGCCGTCGTTGGTGACGTCGAACGTCAGCTTGCCCGACGGGGCCTCGTCGACCGAGAGGTCGCAGGCGTCGTCGGTGGAGCTGACCGTGATGGTGCGGTCGTCGTCGCTCGCGGTGTCGGTGGAGCCGTTCTGGGTGCAGGCGGCCAGGGCGGGGACCGCCACGAGGACGGCCGTGAGCAGGGGAAGACGCATCGGGGTGAGAGTCCTTCAGGTGCGTGTGGTCAGGGCAGGAAGGTCAGCGGGCAACCGGGGCGGCGGGCTGCGGCTGCTTCGCGGGCTGAGGCTGCGCCGAGCGGCGGCGTACGCCGTAGATGAACAGCGCCATCGTGGGCACTGCGTAGAGCAGCCAGGCCGTCGCCTCGAGCACCGTGGTGACCGGCGAGAAGTTGAAGACGCCCTTGAGCAGCGTGGCGTACCACGTGCCGGGGTCGATGGTGCCGGACACGTCGAACGCGATGGTGTTGAGACCCGGCAGGATCCCGGCCTCCTGCAGGTCGTGGACGCCGTAGGACAGCACCCCGGCGGCGACGAGGATCAGGAAGGCGCCGGTCCAGGTGAAGAAGCGGCTGAGGTTGATCGAGATCGCGCCGCGGTAGATGAGGTAGCCCAGCACGACGGCGGTGCCCAGCCCGAGCGCGGCGCCGAGCAGCGGCTGCCACGTCGCGGTCGCGGCGCCGGCGGCCTCGCGGGTGCCGGCCTGGGTGGCCGCCCACAGGAACAGCGCCGTCTCCAGGCCCTCGCGTCCGACGGCCAGGACGGCGACCAGCGCGAGCGACCAGCGGGTGCCGTCGGCGGCCTTGTCGATCTGGCCGCGCAGCTCCCCGCCCATCGCGCGGGCGGCGCGGGCCATCCAGAAGATCATCCAGGTGACGAAGCCGACGGCCACGATCGAGAGCGTGCCGCCGATGGCCTCCTGCGCCTCGAACGTGAGGCCGCGGGGACCCCAGGTGAGCAGCGCACCGAACGCGAGGCTGACCCCGACCGCGACCCCGACGCCGGCCCAGATGCGGGGCAGCAGGTGGCGGCGGTCCGTCTTCACGAGGTAGGCGACGAGGATGCTCACGACGAGCGCGGCCTCGAGGCCCTCGCGAAGGCCGATCAGGTAGTTGGCGAGCACGGCGCTTTCCTTTGCAGGTGAGGCTGGGCTTACTTAGGTACGCCTAACCTTACAGCCGCCTCCCCGATCGGCGGAACCCGCGTCCGACCCCCGGTCCACGCGAAATGGATCACACTCCCCCACCAGGACCAGGTCGAGTCGGCGCAAGCTGGTCGTGAAAACACGTCGAGTCGGCGCAACCTCGTCGCTGGGCAACGAGCTTGCGCCGACTCGACGGGATCAGACGCTGCAGCCGTCCGGGCCGCAGACGTCGCCGCCGCCGACCAGGTCGAGGCGGGGTCGCGACTCGGCCCAGGCACGCTCGAGGACCTGGTCGAAGACCTCGCCGGGCTGGGCCCCGGAGACGCCGTACTTCTCGTCGATCACGAAGAAGGGCACGCCGGTGGCGCCGTACGCCCGCGCCTGAGCGACGTCCGCCGCGACGGCCTCGGCGTACTCGTCGGAGGTCAGGACCTCCTTGACCCGGGTCTCGTCGAGGCCGACACCCGCCGCGACGGCGGCGAGGACCTCGTGGTCACCCACGTCCCGGGCGTCGAGGAAGTACGCCGCGAGCAGCGCCTCCTTCAGCTCCACCTGCAGGGAGGGACCGCCGGCCTCGAGGGCCAGGTGCAGCAACCGGTGCGCGTCCACGGTGTTGGTGTGCACGTTGTCGAAGAGCCGGAACGCCAGGCCCTCCTCGGCGGCGAGGTCGATGAGCTGCTGCTGCATCTGCCGCATCTCGGCCTCGCTGCGGCCGTACTTGCGGGCCAGCACGCCGGTGGTCAGCTCGTGGCCGTGCTGCGGCGCCGAGGGGTCGAGCTCGAACGAGCGGTAGACCACCTCGATCCGGTCCGCCGCCACGGGGTCGGCCTCCGCCAGCCGGGCCAGGGCCTCCTCCAGCCGACGCTTGCCGACGTAGCACCACGGGCAGACGACGTCACTCCAGATCTCGATGCGCATGCGTGGTGGAACGTTCAACGACCCCCCGGTTGTTCCTCAAATGGGATAGTCCGGCACGTTCTGACCACCCGGAACGTGCCGGACCATCACAAACGTGCCGGACTATCTCGTCAGAAACGTGCCGGACTATCTGTCGTCAGCGGGCGGAGGTGCCCTCGACGTAGTCGGAGTCGTGGCTCTTGACCCACGACATCAGCTTGCGCAGCTCGCGGCCGGTCTTCTCGATCGGGTGCTGCTCGGCCTGCTCGCGGAACTTCTTGAACTCCGGCGAGCCCGCCTCCTGGTCGTCGATGAAGCGCTTGGCGAAGGAGCCGTTCTTGATGTCCTCGAGGACGCCCTTCATGTTCTCCTTCACGTGCTCGTCGATCACCCGGGGGCCGGAGACGTAGTCGCCGTACTCCGCGGTGTCGGAGACCGACCAGCGCTGCTTGGCGATGCCGCCCTCGTACATCAGGTCGACGATCAGCTTGAGCTCGTGCAGGCACTCGAAGTAGGCGACCTCGGGCTGGTAGCCGGCCTCGGTGAGCACCTCGAAGCCGTACATCACCAGCTGGCTGGCACCACCGCACAGGACGGCCTGCTCACCGAACAGGTCGGTCTCGGTCTCCTCGGTGAAGGTCGTCTTGATGCCGCCGGCGCGCAGGCCGCCGATCGCCTTGGCGTAGGACAGCGCGAGGTCCCAGGCCTGGCCCGAGGCATCCTTCTCGACCGCGACGAGCACCGGCACGCCGCGCCCGTCGACGTACTCGCGACGGACCAGGTGGCCCGGCCCCTTCGGCGCGACCATGAAGACGTCGACGCCCTCGGGCGGGGTGATGTAGCCGAAGCGGATGTTGAAGCCGTGACCGAACACCAGGGTGTCGCCCTCGGCGAGCTGCGGGGCGATCTCCTCGGCGTACAGCTTCCGCTGGTGCTGGTCGGGCGCCAGGATCACGATGACGTCGGCCTCCTCGGCCGCCTCCGCCGGCGTGAGGACGCGCAGGCCCTCGGCCTCCGCCTTCGCCCGGCTCTTCGACCCCGGCTGCAGGCCGACCCGGACGTCGACGCCCGAGTCGCGCAGCGACAGGGCGTGGGCGTGGCCCTGGCTGCCGTAGCCGATGACGGCCACGTTCTTGCCCTGGATCAGGGCGAGGTCGGCGTCGTCGTCGTAGAACATCTCAGCCACTGGGGCTCTCCTTCTGGGTTGTCTTCTGTGTACGTCGGGTGGTGCTGGTGGTCAGCCGGTGGCCGCGGGAGGCGCGGGGATCGGGACCGGGCGCAGGGTCCGCTCGCTGATGGACCGGGAGCCCCGACCGATGGCGACCATGCCGGACTGGACGAGCTCGCGGATGCCGAAGGGCTCCACGACCTTGAGGAACGACGCGAGCTTGTCGCCGTTGCCGGTCACCTCGATCGTGATCGCGTCGGTCGCGACGTCGACGACCCGGGCCTTGAACAGGCCGACGGCGTCGAGGACCTGGCCGCGGGAGTCCGCGTCGGCCCTGACCTTGACCAGGAGCAGCTCGCGGTTGACCGAGGCGGGGCCGTCGAGCTCGACGATCTTGATCACCTCGACGAGCTTGTTCAGCTGCTTGGTCACCTGCTCGAGCGGGGACTCCTCGACGTTGACCACGATGGTCATCCGGGAGACCTCGTCGTGCTCGGTCGGGCCCACGGCGAGCGAGTCGATGTTGAAGCCGCGGCGGCTGAACAGGCCCGCGATCCGGGCCAGGACGCCGGGCTTGTTCTCGACGAGAACGGACAGGGTGTGCTTGCTCATCGACGTCCTCACTTCGTTCCGGGCGCCGATGAGGCTCTCAGGGCGCTCTCCTGGATTACTCGCTCGCTTCGCTCACTCATGTCAGATCCCTCAGAGCTCGTCTTCGTCGAACTTCGGCGCCATGTCCCGGGCGTACTTGATGTCGTCGTTGCTGGTGCCGGCGGCCACCATCGGCCACACCATCGCGTCGCGGTGGACCCGGAAGTCCACGACGACCGGGACGTCGTCGATCTCCATCGCCTTGTCGATGGTCGCGTCGACGTCGGCCGGGCTCTCGCACGAGAGCCCCACGCAGCCGTAGGCCTCGGCGAGCTTCACGAAGTCGGGGATCCGCTTGGAGTGCAGGTCGGTGTTGGAGTAGCGCTCGTTGTAGAAGAGCGTCTGCCACTGGCGCACCATGCCGAGCGACTCGTTGTTGATCACCGCGACCTTGATCGGGATGTTGTTGATCGCGCAGGTGGCCAGCTCCTGGTTGGTCATCTGGAAGCAGCCGTCGCCGTCGATCGCCCACACCGTGGTGTCCGGGCAGCCGACCTTCGCGCCCATGGCGGCGGGCACGGAGTAGCCCATGGTGCCGAGGCCGCCGGAGTTGAGCCAGGTGTTCGGCTTCTCGTAGCCGATGAAGTGCGCGGCCCACATCTGGTGCTGGCCGACGCCGGAGGTGTAGATGGCGTCCGGGCCGGCGATCTTCCCCAGCCGCTCGATGACGTACTGCGGGGCGAGGCTGCCGTCGGCGGGCTCGTCGTACCCCAGGGGGTAGCGCTGCTTGATCCCGGCCAGGAACTCGACCCAGGCCTCGTAGTCACCGGTGTGGCCGGCGTCGGCCTCGGCCTTCAGCGCCACCAGCAGGTCGCTGATCACCTCGCGGCAGTCGCCGACGATCGGCACGTCGGCGATGCGGTTCTTGCCGATCTCGGCGGGGTCGATGTCGGCGTGGATGACCTTGGCGCCGGGGGCGAACGAGTCGAGGTTGCCGGTCACCCGGTCGTCGAAGCGCGCGCCCAGGCTGATGATCAGGTCGCTGCGCTGCAGCCCGGCCACCGCCGCGACGGTGCCGTGCATGCCGGGCATGCCGAGGTGCTGGGGGTGGCTGTCGGGGAACGCGCCCCGGGCCATCAGCGTGGTGACCACGGGCATGCCGGTGAACTCCGCGAGCACCTTGAGCTCACGCGACGCCCCGGCACGGATGGTGCCGCCGCCGACGTAGAGCACCGGCCGGCGGGCCTCGAGGATCAGCTTGGCCGCCTCGCGGATCTGCTTGGAGTGCGGCCGGGTGACGGGGCGGTAGCCGGGCAGGTTCAGCTCGGTCGGCCACCGGAAGGTCGTCGTGGACTGGAGCGCCGACTTCGCCACGTCGACGAGCACCGGGCCGGGCCGACCGGTCGAGGCGAGGTAGAACGCCTCGGCCACGGTCCGGGGGATCTCGGCGGGGTCGGTCACCAGGAAGTTGTGCTTGGTGATGGGCATCGTGATGCCCCGGATGTCGGCCTCCTGAAACGCGTCGGTGCCGATCATCGACGCGCCGACCTGGCCGGTCACCGCGACCATCGGGACCGAGTCCATGTGCGCGTCGGCCAGCGGCGTCACCAGGTTGGTCGCCCCCGGGCCGGAGGTGGCCATGCAGACGCCCACCTTGCCGGTGGCCGCGGCGTACCCCTGGGCGGCGTGGCCGGCCCCCTGCTCGTGTCGCACGAGGATGTGGCGGATCGCCCTGGAGTCCATCAGGGGGTCGTACGCCGGGAGGATCGCGCCGCCCGGGATGCCGAAGATGTTCTCGGCGCCGGCCGCCTCCAGCGACTTGATCAGGCTCTGCGCGCCCGTGATCTGCTCGCTCATCTGGTGCTTCCTCGTCCTCACTGTCTGCGATCTCGCCCGTGCGGGCCCCGGCCAACAAAAAACCCCTCGGCCGTTGGGCAACGAGGGGTCGACGCGCGTGCTGTGGTCGGTGGACTCAGCTCACGCGTCGCGTGCGTACAAGAATCTGCTGGCGCATGCGAGCACGGTAGCCGTCGGGCCTCGGGTCCGTCATCCGAGTCTGTCAGGCGTCCCACTATCTGGTACGCCGGTCCCGAGTTCCGAGACGCCCGACGGTGTCGGTCGAGGACTCAGCCACGCCCTTCCGGCGTGCACACGCAGGCCCGGTTGCCCTCGGCGTCGGCCAGCACCCAGAACGCGGGCGCGGCCGCGTCGGACACCATCGTGCCGCCGGCGGCGAGCGCCGCGTCGATGCGGGCCTGTGCCTGCTCGATCGGGACGATCACGTCGAGGTGCCACCGCTGGCGAGGCGTCTCGTGCGCGTCGGTCTCCTGGGTCCAGACCGTCGGCAGCCGGCCGTCGCGGTCGAGGATCTCGCGACCGGGGAAGGTCGGGCTGTCGCCGAAGCCGAGCAGCGCCCGCCAGAACGGGAGCACCGCGTCGCGGTCGGCCGTGTCGAGGCCGAGCTCGAGGGTCGTGATCCGGTCGGGCGCGGCCGGCACGCCCTGCGAGGCCGCCAGCTCGCTGATCCGGCGGGCCAGACGGAGGTCGCGGTCGGTCACGCCACCCACGTCGTGGCTGACCAGCTTCACGGCGAGGAACGGGTAGCGCAGGTCGAGGTCGGGATGGTGGTCGGCCTCCTCGGCCGCAGCGGCGACGGCATCGGCGAGGGCGATGCCGGTCGCGAAGTCGCCGGTGGCGAACCGCGCGTGCAGCCCGCCGACCAGCCAGCGCCAGTCGTCGAGACCGGCCTCCTTGACCTCGGCGTAGCTGCGGATGATCCGGTCGACGCTCACGGCAGCACCTCCTGTCCGATCGGGCCGGGGTTGACGGCGATCTCCCAGCGGAAGCCGTCGGGGTCGCCGAAGTAGCCGGTGTAGCCGCCCCAGTCGCGCCGGACGGCTGCGGTGACGGGCTCGGCCCCGGCCGCGCGGGCGGTCTCGAGGACGGCGTCGACCTCGTCCTCGGTGCGCACGTTGTGGGCGAGCGTGATCGGCACGACTCCCTCGCCCCGCCGGATCGGGCCGACCTCGCCCTCGAAGCCGCTCTCGCTCCACAGCGACAGCACGACGTGCTCCCCCACCTTGATCATCAGCACCTCCCCCGGGACGTCGAGCGCCGGCGTCCACCCGAGGCCGTCGACGTAGAACGCCCGGGTCGCGTCGAGGTCGCGCACCGCCAGGGTCACGAAGCTGATCCGCTGGTCCATGGCGCCACTGTGACACAGGCCACCGACATGCCCCTAGGCTCGGCGCGTGAGCTCGTCGCGCGCCCGGCAGTGGCACACGGTCACCGCCCTGGTCACGCTCGCCCGCGACCCGGCGTACGACGGCGCCGGCTGGCGCGTGCTGCGGCTGGCGGGACTGGTCGGCATCACCGTCACCGGCCTCGTGCACTTCGTGCTCCTGCGCCCCCTGCTCGACCTCGACGGCCTGAACTACGTCGCCGACAAGCTGCTGCACGTCGCGGTCCCCCTGCTGGCGGTCGTGGGCTGGGCCGTGTTCGGGCCGCGGCCGCGGACGAGCGGCCGCACCGTCGCCCTGACCCTGCTCTGGCCGCTGGCGTGCTCGTCTGGACCCTGGCGACGGGCGCGCTGACCGGGTGGTACCCCTACCCGTTCATCGACGTGGGCGAGCGGGGCTGGGCACCCGTCCTCGTCACGTCGGCAGGGGTGACGGGGCTGGTGCTGCTCCTCTGCGGAGCCGTCGTCCTCGTCGAGCGACGCTCGCCCTCCGCGCCGGCCGCCACTACCGTCGCTCCATGAGCACCGCGGAGCAGATCGACCCGACCGTGACGCCCTCCGGGGCGGGGCGCGTGGAGTGCGAGGCGGGCGGCGGGTGGTGGGTCCACCTCCGGCGCTGCGCACGGTGCGGTCACATCGGTTGCTGTGACAGCTCGCCCGCGCAGCACGCCACCGCCCACTACCGCGAGACCGGGCACGCGGTCGTCACCAGCTTCGAGCCCGGCGAGGACTGGTTCTGGGACTACGCCGTCGAGAAGGGGGTCGCCGGCGTCGCACTGGCGCCGCCGACCTCGCACCCGGAGGACCAGCCGGCCCCCGGTCCCCGGGGCCGGGTCCCCGCGGACTGGCAGGACCAGGTCCACCGTTGAGCCCGGCTGAGGCCGGGCGCTACCCCACCGCGATCCGCTCGAGCTCGGGGTGCGCGTCGCGCGAGAACGTGGCGCGGTAGTCCCGTGGCGAGGTGCCCAGCGAGCGCTGGAAGTGGCTGCGCAGCGTGACCGCCGACCCGAAGCCGCTGCGGTGCGCGACGACCTCGACCGGCAGGTCGGTGGTCTCCAGCAGCCGCTGGGCCAGCAGCGTGCGCTGCTGCAGCAGCCACTGGTGCGCACTGGTGCCGGTCCGCTGGCGGAACTGGCGGGTGAAGGTGCGTCGGCTCATGACGGCGCGGTCGGCCAGGTCCTCCACGCCGAGGGGCTCGTCGAGGTGCTCGAGCGCCCAGCGCATGGCGGCGGCCAGCCCGTCGTCGTCGCGGACGGCGGGCACGGGCACGTCGACGTACTGCGCCTGGCCTCCTGCCCGGTGCGGTGGGACCACCATCCGCCGGGCGACCGCGTTCGCCACCTCGGCGCCGCTCAGGCCGCGCAGCAGGTGCAGGCACAGGTCGATCGCCGCGGCGGTGCCCGCCGAGGTGAGGACGTCCCCCTCGTCGACGTAGAGCACCTTCGGCTCGACCCGCACGAGCGGGTACCTCGCGGCCAGCTCGTCGGCGTACCGCCAGTGGGTGGTGGCCCGGCGCCCGTCGAGCAGCCCCGCCTCGGCGAGGACGAACGCCCCTCCGCACAGCCCGGCGATCCGCGCCCCGCGGGCGTGCGCGCGACGGAGCGTCGCGAGCAGCCGGGCGGGCGGCGCCTCGTCGGCGAGCCGGCCCCACCACGGGACGATGACGATCTCGGCGTCCTCGAGGGCCTCGAGGCCGTACGGCGTCTGCAGCGTGACACCACTGCTGGTCTGCAGCGGTCCGCGCTCGGCCCGCGCCACCAGCACCTCGTGCCGCGGCAGGCCCATGTCGCTGCGGTCGGCGCCCAGCACCTCGCAGGGCACGGACAGGTGGAACAGCGGCGTCCGGTCCATCGCGACCACGGCGATCCTGGCCATCGGGGCTCCTCTCGTCGGTTCCAGCCTAGGGACCGGACGTCCCGGTGACCACGGCCCGCGGGCCATCCGTCGCTCGGTTCGGGCCAACTGTCCGAAGCTGGCCCGAATCGGGCGGACGCTGTCCCACGGGCCACTGTCGGACGACCGGGACCGGTTCCACGCTGGGCGGGTCAGTCCCCCTCCGAAAGGCCATCCGATGCCCAGCCCCCGCTCCCTCGGCGCCCTGGCCGCCGCTGTCACGACCCTGTCCTGGGGTGCCCAGTTCCCCGTCGCCGCCTCGGCCTTCGAGCACGTGGACCCGGTGTGGCTCACCGCGATCCGCTACGGCACGGCCAGTGCCGTCCTCCTCGTGCTGCTGGCGGCCGTGGAGGGGCGTACGGCGTTCGCCCGCGACCCGCTCCTCCCCCGGGTGGCCGTGCTCGGCACCATCGGCTTCGCCGGCTTCAACCTGCTCGCCTTCGTCGGCCTGACCCGGACGACTCCGCAGGCCGCGTCGCTCATCGTCTCGACGATGCCGCTCATCACCGCGTTCGTCCTGTGGGCGCGCACCGGCGTCGCACCACGGCCGACGACCTGGTGGACCAGCGCCGTCGCGCTCCTCGGCGTGGCGCTCGTGCTCGGCGACGGGCACGTCGAGCGGGTGCTGCACGGCGGCGTCGGGTGGGGCGACCTCCTGGTGCTCCTCGGCGCCACCTCGTGGGTGGTCTACACGACCGGAGCGGCGACGGTGCCCGGCTGGTCCCCCCTGCGCTACACCGCGCTCAGCGCCGGCGCCGGCAGCGTGGTGATCGTCGTGATCGCGGTGGCCCTCAGCGCCGCCGGCGTGCTGCACGCGCCGTCACCCGGCGACGTGACCGCCGTGGGGTGGCAGCTCGCCTACGTCACGCTGGTGGCCGCCGTCGTCGCCGTGCTCTGCTGGAACCACGCCATGCGCGCGCTCGGCGCCCAGGACGGCGTGCTGTTCATCAACCTGGTGCCGGTGACGACGTTCACGATCCAGGCGCTGCGCGGCGACTCGCCCCACCCCGGCGAGCTGCTCGGCGTCGCCGTCACCCTCGCCGCACTGGTCGCCAGCAACCTCGTGGCCCGGCGCGCTCAGGCCACCCCGACCACCTCGCGGACCGCCTCGAGCCCGCGGCGTACCTCCGCGAAGGAGGTCGAGAGCGGCGAGAGCCCGATCCTGAGCCCGTCCGGGTCGCGGTAGTCCGGGATGACGTCGCGCTCCCACAGCGTCGCGGTCACCTCGCGCATCCGCGGGTGGTTGAGGGTCACGTGGCCGCCGCGTCGCTTCGGGTCCCGGGGTGAGGCGACCGTGACGCCGGCGGGTCCGAGCAGCTCGTCGGCCACCGCGACGGCGTACTCGGTCAGGGCCACCGACTTGTCGCGGACCGCGGGCATCCCCACCTCGTCGACGAGCGCCAGCATGTCCTGCACTGCGAGCATCCCGACGATGGGCGGCGTCCCGGACAGGAAGCGTCGGATCCCGTCCGCGGGGGCGTACTCGGGGCCCATGAGGAACGGGTCGGCGGCACCCATCCAGCCCTGGATGGGCTGGGTGAGCTCGGCGAGGTGGCGCTCGGCGACGTAGACGAAGGCCGGGGAGCCGGGTCCGCCGTTGAGGTACTTGTAGGTGCAGCCCACGGCCAGGTCCACCTCGGCCGCGTCGAGCTGCAGCGGCACCGATCCCACCGAGTGGCTGAGGTCCCACAGCACCAGCGCCCCGGCCTCGTGGGCGATGCGGGTCAGCCCGGGCAGGTCGGCGAGCCAGGCCGAGCGGTAGGCGACGTGGCTGAGCAGCACCAGCGCGGTCTCCGGTCCGACGGCCCCGGCGAGCTGCTCGGCGGTCACGCCGGCCGTCGTGTCCACGTCGATCCAGCGCAGCCGGACACCGCACTCGCGCTCGAGACCCTGGGCCAGGAACCGGTCGGTCGGGAAGTTGTCGCGGTCGACCACGATCTCGGTCCGTCCCGGCCGGGCCGCCAGCGCGGCGCGCATCGCCTTGTAGAGCAGCACGGTCGTGGAGTCGCCGATCGTGGTCTGGCCCGGCCCCGCCCCCAGGCAGGTCCGCCCGAGCTCGTCCCCGATCACGAGGGGCAGCTCGAACCAGCGCTCGTCCCACCCTCGGATCAGCCGGCCGCCCCACTCCTCCTCGACGAACCGGGCCAGCCGCGGCCCGGTCACACGCAGCGGACGACCCAGCGAGTTCCCGTCGAAGTAGACCAGCGGCGCCTCCGCACCGACGAAGTGGTTTCGGTACGACGCCAGCGGGTCGTCGCGGTCGAGCTGCTCGGCGGTGGGATCAGTCACGCGCCATGTCTACCGGACCGGTGCCCTCCCGGGCGGGCCGACGCGTCAGCCAGCCGACGCCGAGCCCGATCACGACGCCGATCACGGTCTCGACGCCGCGGTCCCACAGCAGCGTGCCGGCGGGGGTCGGCGCGACGACGTGCACCATCAGCAGCGCCAGCGGCGTGACCGCCACCAGCGCCAGGGCGTAGTTGCGGCCGACCAGCAGCTCGGCGGCGACCTGGAGCAGCACGATTACACCGATGAGCACCAGGCCGCGGGGGTCGAGCTCGAAGAGCAGCGCAGCGACGGCGAGCCCCAGCCCGGTGCCGACGACGCGGTGCAGGCCGCGGCTGGCCTGGTGGCCCAGGTCTCGCGCCGCCAGCGGCACGACCGCGGAGACCATCGCCCAGTACGGGTGCCCGATCCCGGCGGCGGTCGCGATCGAGCCGGCGACCAGGACCGCGAGGCCGTTGCGCAGAGCGTGCCGGCGGGCGACCTCGGCGTACTCCCTGCGTCGTACGACGGGGCGCGGCGCGGGCGGGCCCGTGCGGACCCTGCGCCACCAGCCCCCGGCGGCGCCGACGAGCACGGAGAAGGCCGCGGAGGCGCCCGCGACGGCCAGCGCCGCCAGGACGTCAGCGGGGGTGCTCGGCAGCGAGGCGCAGGCGGCGAACGCGAACACCAGGAACAGCGGGCCGGGCGGGTGCCAGTCCTGGGCGTCGGAGACCAGGGACCCGCCGGTCGCCACCAGGGCGGTGGCAGGCACGGCCAGCCAGGCGCGGTGCGGCGAGAGGCCGACGACGACCCCCGCTGCGGTCGCCGAGGTCAGCAGCACCGCCAGGGTGGCCTGCATCCGGGTCCGGGACAGGTGGAGGTGGTTGCGACCGTAGAGGGAGGTGAACGCGCCGAACGCCGCGTAGATCGACCACTCCTGCCGGCCGACGGCCCACAGCGCCAGCAGCGGGACGAGGACGCTGACGCCGGCCCGCAGCGCCACCCGGTGGGCGCCGGCGTGCGGGCCGACCGCGAGCAGCCGGGAGGTCAGCTCGTGACCGCGCCGTGGGCGGCGGACTGCACGACCTTGGCGTACTTCCCGAGCACCCCGCGGGTGTACTTCGGCGGGTGCGGCTCCCAGCCCTGCTTGCGCGCCTCCCAGTCGTCGTCACCTCCGTCGGTCTCGACGTCGAGCCGGCGGTTGGCGACGTCGAGGGTGATGCGGTCACCGTCGCGGACGAAGGCGATCGGGCCGGCGTCGACGGCCTCGGGGGCGACGTGCCCGACGCACAGGCCGGTGGTGCCGCCGGAGAACCGGCCGTCGGTGAGCAGCAGCACGTCCTTGCCGAGCCCGGCCCCCTTGATGGCGCCGGTGATCGCCAGCATCTCGCGCATCCCGGGACCGCCCTTGGGGCCCTCGTAGCGGATGACCACCACGTCACCGGCGGTGATCTGGCCGGCGGCCAGGGCGTCCATCGCGGCCCGCTCGCCGTCGAAGACCCGGGCGGTGCCGGTGAAGACCGACTCGTCGAAACCGGCGGACTTCACCACCGCGCCCTCCGGCGCCAGCGTCCCCTTGAGGATGGTCAGGCCGCCGGTCTTGTGGATGGGTCGATCGAGCTTGCGGATGACGTCGTCGTCGACGGCCGGCGGGGCCAGCGCCTCGAGGTTCTCGCGCATCGTGCGCCCGGTGACGGTGAGGCAGTCGCCGTGCATGAGGCCGGCATCGAGCAGCGCCTTCATCACCATCGGGATGCCGCCGACCTTGTCGACGTCGTTCATGACGTACTTCCCGAACGGCTTGAGGTCGCCGAGGTGCGGGACCTTGTCGCCGATCCGGTTGAAGTCGTCGAGGGTCAGGTCGACCTCGGCCTCGCGGGCGATCGCGAGCAGGTGCAGGACCGCGTTGGTGGAGCCGCCGAGGGCCATGACGACGGTGATGGCGTTCTCGAACGCCTCCTTGGTCATGATCTGGCGGGCGGTGATGCCGCGACGCAGCATCTCCACGACCGCCTCCCCGGACCGGTGTGCGAAGCCGTCCCGGCGCCGGTCGACGGCCGGCGGCGCGGCCGAACCGGGCAGGGACATGCCGAGCGCCTCGCCCACCGCGGCCATGGTGTTGGCGGTGTACATGCCACCGCAGGCGCCCTCGCCCGGGCAGATCGCGCGCTCGATGCGGTCGACCTCCTCACGGCTGATCTTCCCGGCCAGGCAGGCGCCGACCGCCTCGAAGGCGTCGATGATCGTGACGTCGTGGCCGTCGACCTGCCCCGGCATGATCGACCCGGCGTAGAGGAACACGCTGGCCAGGTCGAGCCGCGCGGCCGCCATCAGCATGCCCGGTAGCGACTTGTCGCAGCCGGCGAGCAGGACCGATCCGTCGAGCCGCTCGGCCATCATCACCGTCTCGACCGAGTCCGCGATGACCTCGCGCGACACCAGGGAGAAGTGCATTCCCTCGTGGCCCATGGAGATGCCGTCGGAGACCGAGATCGTGCCGAACTCGAGCGGGTAGCCACCGGCCGCGTGCACGCCGTTCTTCACGGCCTTGGCGAGCCGGTCGAGCGAGAGGTTGCAGGGGGTGATCTCGTTCCAGCTCGACGCGACACCGATCTGCGGCTTGGCGAAGTCCTCGTCCCCCATGCCGACCGCGCGCAGCATGCCGCGGGCGGCCGCCTTCTCGAGGCCGTCGGTGACGTCGCGGGAGCGGGGCTTGATGTCGATCTGTCCGTCCTGGGCGCGCTCGTCGGTCATGCCGTGGAGCCTAGTCCGGGTCGGGGGCACCGCCGGGCCCAGGCTCGTACGCCGAGAAGGTGCGTCAGTCGGCTCCCACCGCCACGAGGCGCGGCTCAGGCGGACTCGGCGACGGCCCTGAGCCGGGCCAGCCCCTTCTCGAAGTCCTTGCCGACCAGCCTGTCCATGGGCACGACCTTCGCGAGCACCCTGCCGAAGCCGCGGTGCTCGCCGTCCATCCGCCAGGTCACCTCGGTGCCGGACCCGGTGGGCACGAAGCTGAACGTGACGTCGTTCGTGGCCGCCCACGGCTTGAGGAAGGCCAGCTTGATCCCGATCGCCTCCGGCGTCGACGACGTGATCTCCATGCTGCCCTCGCCCGCCTTGCGGTTGCCGGCCCACGCGTAGTGGGCTCCCACGCCGGATTCCGGCCCGGAGTAGGTGCGGCGCAGGTCCGGGTCCAGCCCCTCCCAGGGTGACCAGGCGGTCCATGCGTGGAAGTCGTCGACCAGCGCGTGCACCCGCGCCGGGTCGGCCTGGACCTGTGTCGAACGGACGACCTCGAAGTGGCTCATGGCGGCATCCTCGCGCCTCCGCCGAGGGTTTGCCACGTCACACGACGGGTATCGGAAAGTGTTCGGCCGATTTCGCCGGACCATGTCCGACCCCCGGTGGAAAAGAGATGGTGCACATGTCCACGGACACCCAATCCAGATCGGCGGAACAGACCGATCTCAAACGTCATGTCGGCGTGGTCGGGCTGCTGTTCGCCAGCGTCGGCTCGATCATCGGCTCCGGCTGGCTGTTCGGCGCGCTGAACGCGTCCGTCGCGGCCGGACCCGCGGCGATCATCTCCTGGGCCCTCGGCGGCGTGATGATCCTGCTGATCGCCCTGGTGTACGCCGAGCTCGGGACGATGTTCCCCCTGTCCGGTGGTGTCGTCCGCTTCCCCCACCTGGCGTTCGGATCGTTCGCGAGCTACTCCGCCGGCTGGATCACCTGGGTGGCGGTGGCGACCACGGCCCCCATCGAGGTCGAGGCGGCGCTGCAGTACGCCACGAAGTACGCCCCGTTCACCGCGGCGCACACGGTCGCCGGCGAGACCGTCTACACGCTCACCGGGCTCGGCTACGTGAGCGCCGTGATCCTGATGGCCCTCTTCGTCGTCGTGAACTTCTTCGGCGTCCGCTGGTTCGCGCGGGTCAACAACGCCCTGGTCGGCTGGAAGGTCTTCATCATCCTGGTCGTCATCGCGGCGTTCCTGCTGAGCGCGGTGCACGGCGAGAACTTCACCAGCCACGGGTTCATGCCCTCGGGCTGGCACGGCGTCTTCACCGCCATCGCGACGTCGGGCGTCGTGTTCTCCTACCTCGGCTTCCGCCAGGGCATCGAGTTCGCGGGCGAGACCGACAACCCGCGTCGCAACGTCCCGATCGCGGTCGTCGGCTCGGTGCTGATCACCGGCCTGATCTACATCGCCCTGCAGGTCGCCTTCATCGGCGCCCTGGACCCGGCCAACCTGGAGAAGTCCGGCAGCTGGTCGGCGCTCTCGTTCAGCGGCGACTTCGGTCCGCTCGCTGCGGTCGCGACCGCCCTCGGGCTCGGCTGGCTGGCGGTCCTGCTGTACGCCGACGCGATCGTCTCCCCCGGCGACACCGGCCTGATCTACACGACCACGACCTCGCGCATCTCCTACGCGATGGCCAAGAACCGCAACGCCCCGCAGGCGCTGGCCCGCACCACCGACCGCGGTGTCCCGATGATCTCGCTGATCGTCACCTTCTTCGTGGGCCTCATCGTGTTCCTGCCGTTCCCCAGCTGGCAGCAGCTGGTCGGCTTCATCACCTCGGCCACGGTGCTCTCGTTCGCCTCGGGCCCGCTGGTGCTGGGGGCGCTGCGCCGCCAGCTGCCGAACGCCGAGCGGCCGTTCCGGGTCCCGGGCGGCCACGTGATCCCGGTGCTCGCCTTCTGGGCCTCGAACATGATCGTCTACTGGTCCGGCTGGGACATCGTCTGGAAGCTGGGCGTCGCCGTGGCGATCGGCTTCGTGCTGCTGCCGATCTACAAGGTGCTCGGCAACGACGTGCCCGAGCTCGACTTCGCTGCCGGCGCGAGCTGGGTCCTCCCCTGGCTGGGCGGCCTGGTGCTGCTCTCCTGGATCGGCAACTACCCCGAGCCGGCCGCCGGGAACCTGAACATCCTGACGTTCCAGACCTCGGTCCCGCTGATCCTCGTGTTCTCGCTCGCGATCTACGCGCTGGCGATGAAGTTCTGCCTCCCCACCGGGGAGATGGAGCGCCACATCGAGAACACCCGCGCCGAGGCCGCGCTCGAGGACGAGGAGCTCGAGGGCTCGCACTGACCCGAGCCGCCGCACGTGCAGACCAGACCCGCCCCGGCCCTTGCCGGGGCGGGTCTGTCGTCCCGGGTCAGACTGCTGCGGCCCGCACGCACATCACGTCGGGCAGGTCGCTGACCACGTTGCGCCAGGTCTCGCCGCCGTCGGCCGAGCCCCAGACCGCGCCGTTGCGGGCACCGAAGTAGAGGCCCGCCTGCTCGTGGCCGTCGGTGCACATGGCGTCGCGCATCACCGCGACGTAGAACCCGTCGGGGAGTCCCTTGCCGAGCTCCTCCCACGTCTGCCCGGCGTCGCGCGAGCGCCAGACCCGTGCCTTGGCCTGCGGTGGGTAGCGTCCGTCGCCGCCGTTGATCGGGAAGACGTAGACGGTGTCGGGATCGTGCGGGTGGACCACGATCGGGAAGCCGAAGTCGGCCGGCAGCCCGTCTGCGATGGACTGCCACGAGCCGCCGTGGTCGTCGGAGCGGTAGACGCCGCCGTGGTTCTGCAGGAAGAGCCGCTCGGGCCGCTCGGGGTGCCGGGCGACCTTGTGCACGCACTGGCCGAACTCGGGGTACTGCTGCCCCTCGGGCAGGAACTCCGCGCGGATCCCCTGGTTGCGCGGCTCCCACGAGGCGCCCCCGTCGGCCGTCTGGTAGACCCCGCCGGTCGAGAGCGCGGCCGTCACCGAGGCCGGGTCGCCCGGGTGCGGGAGCACCGTGTGGAAGGCCTGGCCGCCGAAGCCGGCGTTCCACTGGGGACGGTGCGGGTGGTCCCAGAGCGCCTGCTCGAGGGCGAAGCTCGCCCCTCCGTCGGTCGAGCGCCAGACGGCGCCCGGCTCGGTGCCGGCGTACACCACGTCGGGCTCGGCGCCGGGGACGAGCTGCCACACCCGCTCGACCTTCGCGTCGGAGCCCTCGGGGAAGCGGATCGCACCACCCGGTGTCTCCTCCCAGGAGGCGCCGAGGTCGTCGGAGCGACGCACCTGGGGCCCGAGCCACGGACTGGAGGTGCCGACGAGCAGCCGCGCCCGGTCGCCACGGGTGTCGACCATGCAGGAGTAGACCTCCTCCATGTCGAAGTGGGGACCGGTGAAGTGCCACTCCTCGCGCCCCTCGTCGGACGATCCGATCCACAGGCCCTTGCGGGTGCCGACCAACAGCACTGTGTCCATGCAACTGCTCCCTTCGCGCGGCGCGCCCCTGACCCCGTTGATCACAGCATGCGCCGCCGACACCTACATTGACCCGGTGACATCTCGGATTTCACCGGTCTGGCTGGTGCTGGTCGGGATCCTGTCGGTGCAGTTCGGCGCGGGCGTCGCCAAGAGCCTCTTCGACGAGGTCTCCCCCACGCTGATCGTCTGGCTGCGGCTGGTCACCAGCGCGGTCGTGCTGGTCGCCATCGCCCGCCCGGCGCTGCGGCGCACGAGCCGTGACTGGCTGGTCGTCGCAGGGTTCGGAGCCAGCCTCGGGGTCATGAACTGGGCGATCTACCAGTCCTTCGCCCGGATCCCCCTCGGCATCGCGGTCACCGTCGAGTTCGTGGGCCCGCTCGCGCTGGCGGTGCTCGGCTCCCGGCGCGTGCGCGACCTGGTCTGGGTCGGCCTGGCGGCGCTGGGGGTGGCCCTGCTCGGCCTCGAGCGCGGCCACGTCACCCTGGCGGGCGTGCTGTTCGCGCTGCTCGCCGGCGTCGCCTGGGCGACGTACATCCTGCTGAGCGCGCAGACCGGACGCCGGTGGCCCGGCCTCGACGGGCTGGCGGTGGCCAGCGTCGTGGCCACCCTGCTGCTCACCCCGCTGGCGCTGGGCGCCGGTCGCTCCGACCTCGCGGACGGACGGGTGGTGCTGCTGGGCGCGCTGGTCGGCCTGCTCAGCTCGGTCATCCCCTACAGCTGCGAGCTCGTCGCCCTGCGCTCGCTGAGCCCCGCGGTGTTCAGCATCCTGATGAGCCTCGAGCCGGCGGCTGCCGCGCTCGCCGGCATCGTGGTGCTCGGTGAGTTCCTCGAGCCGGTGCAGTGGGTCGCGATGGCCTGCGTGGTGGTCGCGAGCGTCGGGGCGACCCGCAGCGGACGCGCCATCACCGAACCCGTCCCGGACTGAGCCGTCCACCTCGTGGCGGAGTTCACGCAGCCGTCACACGACGTTGACGCCGGTGACGCGCACGGCTCCTAGCGTGGAGGCACGACCACGTCACGGGGAGCCGCTCATGTTCACCACCGCACTGCTGACCCAGCCGCTGTCGCCGCTCACGCAGCCGGCCCACCGTCTGGCGAGCGCCGTGCTGAGCTGGCCCGTCGAGTCCCAGCAGCGGGCTCGACGCAACGCCCTGATCGCCTCCACGGCACTCGCACAACGGCGTGCGGAGCTCGACGAGGTCGAGGAGTTCCTCGCCGCTCTCGGCGGGGGCTCGGTCGCGGAGGAGGCAGCCCGCAGGGCTGCGAACGGCTGAGCTCACCGGGCGCTCTCTCCTCCCTGGGAAGACCCGGTGAGCTCAGCCACTCCTCCCGCGTCGGACGTCGACGCTGGGGCACAATCGGGCGCATGCCCGTCCCCGCCACCCGCTCGGTACCCGCGACCCAGGTCGGCTTCCACGACGTGCTCTCCGACGACGGGACCCGGCTGAGCGCCTGGACCAACGACCCGGACGGCGTCATCGACGGACCCACCGTGGTGCTCTGCAACGGCCTCGGCACCAGCCCGTGGACATGGCCGGCGCTGCTGAGCCCCGACTGCGGCGTCCGCGTCGTCTCGTGGAACCACCGGGGCACCGGCGGCTCCGACCGCCCCGCCGACCCCGACCGGGTCGGCATCGAGGAGTTCGTCGAGGACGGGCTCTCGGTCATGGACCACTTCGACATCGACCGTGCGGTGCTCGTCGGCTGGTCGATGGGCGTCAACACGATGTTCGAGCTCGCGCTCGCCCACCCCGAGCGGGTCACCGGGCTCTTCGCGGTCGCGGGCGTCCCGGGCGACACCTTCTCCACGATGCTCGGCCCGTTCCTGCTCCCCCGCTTCGCCGCCCGCGCGGTCACGGTCGGCCTCTCCCGGGTGCTCAAGCTCGGCGGCAGGCTGCTCACGCCCGTCGCCTCGCGGCTCCCGGTGGGTCCCCGCGGCATCGCCGTGCTCTCCCGCACCGGCTTCATGTTCCCCGTGCCCGATCCCGAGCTGGCCGCGCTCGCGGTCGCGGAGTTCCTCAAGACCCCGGTCGAGTGGTACTTCCACCTCGCGCTGCGCACCTCCGAGCACGCCCGGGTCCCGCTCAGCCAGGTCCGGGTCCCGGTCGTGCTGGTGGCCGGCACCTTCGACGTGCTCGCCGGTGCCCGGCACATGGCCACCGCGGCCGAGCGGCTCGCCGACGCGACGTACGTCGAGATCCGGGGCAGCCACTTCCTGCAGATGGAGCACCCCGACCGGGTCCACGACCTGCTGCGCGCCTTCCTGGAGCGGGTGGGCTGACGTGCGGACGCGCGCGGCGTCGTCCCTCGCGGGGTGCCTGCTCGCGGCGTGCGTCCTCGCAGGGTGCTCCGACGACCAGACCGCGAGCCCGGACCGGACCGTGACCGCGACCCCGGCGCCGACGGGCGGAGCGTCGTCCGAGGGCCGGTCGTCGCGGGGGCCGTCGTCCGAGTCCCCGTCAACGCCCCGGCCGGCGCGGCCGCCGCGCGTCGTGGGCACCATCGCCACCGGCCTCAGCGTGCCGTGGGGCATCGGCTTCCTGCCCGACGGCGACGCGATCGTCACCGAGCGGGACACCCGACGGGTGCTGCGCATCCACGGCCCCGGGCACCGGGTCGAGGTCGTCGACACGCTCGACGACCCGGTCGGGCCCGGTGACGCCGGCGAGTCCGGGCTGCTCGGCGTCGCGGTGTCCCCCGACTTCCGCAGCGACCGCACGCTGTTCCTCTACCTCACCACCGCGGTCGACAACCGGATCGTGCGCACGACCTACGAACGTGGTCGTCTGGGGCCGCTCGAGGTCGTCCTCGACGGCATCCCGAACGGCTTCATCCACGACGGCGGCCGGCTCGTGTTCGGCCCCGACGGCTACCTCTACGCCTCGACCGGCGAGACGGGGGTCGGCAGCCTCGCCCAGGACAAGAGCTCCCTGGCGGGCAAGATCCTGCGGATCACCCCCGACGGCGACCCCGCCCCCGGCAACCCCTTCCCCGGCTCGCCGGTCTGGTCCTACGGGCACCGCAACGTGCAGGGCCTCGCCTTCGACGACCGCGACCGGCTGTGGGCCTCGGAGTTCGGCCAGGACACCTTCGACGAGCTCAACCTGATCGAGCCCGGCAACAACTACGGCTGGCCGATGGTCGAGGGGCGCGGCGGCCGCGACGGGCTCACCGATCCGCAGGTCGTCTGGGACCCGGAGGTCGCCTCGCCGTCCGGGCTGGCGTTCACCGACGGCCACCTCTGGCTCGGCTCGCTGCGCGGTGAGCGGCTGTGGCGCATCGACGTCAGCGGCCCCAGGGCCACCGACCCCACGGACTTCTTCGTCGGGAGGTACGGCCGGATGCGCACCGTCGTGGTCGCGCCCGACGGTCGGCTCTGGGTGACGACCAGCAACCGCGACGGCCGGGGCGCCCCGGTCGCCGGTGACGACCGGATCCTCCTCGTCGACCCTGTTTGACCATGCCGGATCTGGGCAGGTTCCTGCAGGTAGGCAGCACCGCAGCACAGGCCAGGGGGGACGAGATGGTGGTCGTCGAGGCGCAGCGGGCCAGGAGCCGCGACGCGGACCGCACACGATGACTGCAGTGACCTCGGTGCACGACGTCGTCCCGAAGTGGCCGAGCACCATGCTCCGGCCCCAGATCGAGCTGCGGGTCGGCGGACCCCGCGAGCAGGCGCTCGAGGTGCTCGCCCGCACCCTCCACGCCCACGACTTCCGGACCCGGGACAGCTCCTCCGACGGCTTCCGCGCGCGCTACTGGCGCTGGGCCTGGATGCTCGCCGGTGAGACCGCCTACCGCACCGAGCTGGAGGTCCGGGCGCACGAGTCGTCGATCACGATCTCGACCGCCAGGAACCCCCACCAGAGCGCACCGGCCAGGCGCGCCGCCGAGGGGATCAACGCGGCCGTCGAGGAGCTGCGCTCCCGTGGTGTCGCCGTGCACTGGACGCCGTGGACCGACGAGGACCCCCGCATCAGGCGCAAGCAGGGTCGGCTCTAGCCCGCCGTCCGGCTCGGCGCGCGGGTCCCCACCGTGCCGGTGACCGTGGCCCGGCGCGACGCCCGGCGCAGCGTGGTCAGCACCGCCGGGCCGAGCACCACGAGCGCGACCGAGTTGGTGATCGCGCGGCCGGTGTCCCAGCTGCCCGTGGAGGTCAGCAGCGTGTAGACACCGAAGCGCTGCAGGTTCTCCCACACCGGGTCGCCGGGGACGAACGACAGCGAGCCCTCGTGACCGGGCACCTCGATGCCGAGGGTGAAGGGCCAGCTGGAGAGGTTCATCAGCAGGCCGAAGGCGTACGCCGCGAAGACGCCGTACACCACGAGCATCAGGATCTCGGCCCGGCCGGTCACCCGGCGCGGGAGCAGTCCGGCCCCCATCCCGACCCACGCCGAGACGAGCATCTGGAACGGCAGCCAGGGCCCCACGCCGGCCGTCATCAGCGCCGAGGCGAACAGCGACGTGCAGCCGAGCACGAAGCCGAAGCCGGGCCCGAAGACGCGGCCGGCCAGGATCAGCAGGAAGAACACCAGCTCCACGCCGGCCACGCCCGCCGAGAGCCCGCGCAGCAGCGCGTTGATCGCGCTGAGGACGCCCAGCACCGCCAGGACCCGTGGGTCCATGCCGCCCTCGCTCACCTCGGCGAGCACCACCGCGATCACGACCGGCAGCAGCGCCAGGAAGAGGAACGGCGGATCCACGCGCGCGTGGTCGGGGACCCTCACCAGCAGCGGCCAGGCGAGCATCATCAGGCCGGCGAGCGAGGCGACGGCGAGCACCACGGCGGACCGGGGGGCGAGCGCGACGGCGGGGCGGCTCATGACGCGTCCAGCGCGGCGACGACCTCGTCGACGCGCAGCCACGGGGCGCCGAGGACCTTGGTGACCTGCGGGGCGAACGCGGGTGACTCGGCGACCACGCGGCGTACCGGCCCGGAGGAGACGACCTCGCCGTCGGCGAGGACCACCACGTCGTCGGCGGCCTGGGCCACGAACTCGACGTCGTGGGTGGCCACCAGCACGGCGTGGCCGTCGCCGGCGAGGTCGCGCAGGATCCCGGCCAGCACGTGCTTGGCGGCGTAGTCCAGGCCCCGGGTCGGCTCGTCGAGGAGCACGACGTCGGGCCGGGTCGCGAGCACGAGGGCCAGCGCGAGCGAGAGCCGCTGCCCCTCGGAGAGGTCGCGGGGGTGGTGGTCGTCCGGGATCCCCGGCACCAACCGGTCCAGGATCCGGCGACACTCGCCGGTGCCGCCGTCGGCCGCGGCGCACTCCTCCCCGACGGTCTCGAGGTAAAGCAGGTCCGCAGCGCTCTGCGGCACCAACCCGACCAGTGAACGACGCCCGGCAGCGTCGAGACGAGCCGGGTCCAGCGCCCCGACCCGCACGTCCCCGGAGTGACGGCGGCCGCTGCCCTGCAGCGCCCACAGCAGCGAGGACTTGCCGGAGCCGTTGCGCCCCATCAGGGCGGTGACGCGGCGCCCCGGGAGGGCGACGTCGACGTCGCGCAGCGCCACGGTCGGGCCGTGCACCACGGTCACCCCCCGGGCCTGCAGGCCGGGCTCGGTGGCGATCTCGGGCGTCGGGGGCGGCGTGCCGAGCCGGTCGCCGAGGCCGCGGGCCCGGCGCCGCGCGTCACGCACGCTGAGCGGCAGCGGGTGCCAGCCGGCCGCGCGGCCGAGCTCCACGATCGGCGGCACCACCGGCGAGTCGGCGAGCAGGTCGACCGGGTCCCCCACCCGCACGGTGCCGTCCCCGGTCATCAGGCACATCCGGTCCACGAACGGCACCACGCGCTCGAGGCGGTGCTCGGCCAGGAGGACAGACACCCCGAGGTCGTGCACCAGCCGGGTCAGGGTGGCGAGCACGTCCTCGGCCGCGGTGGGGTCGAGGGCGGACGTCGGCTCGTCGAGCACCAGCAGCCGAGGGTGCATGGTCAGCACGGAGCCGATCGCGACCCGCTGCTGCTGTCCCCCCGAGAGGGTGCGCAGCGCCCGGTGGCGCAGGTCCGCGATGCCGAGCAGGTCGAGCGTCTCCTCGACCCGGCGGCGCATCGTCTCCGGCGGCAGCCCGAGCTGCTCCATGCCGTAGGCCAGCTCCTCCTCCACCGTGTCGGTCACGAAACCGGCGGCCGGGTCCTGGCCGACGTAGCCGACGACGTGCGCGCGCTCGCGCGGTGGCCGGCCCACGACGCTCTCGCCGTCCAGCAGCACGTCACCGTCGAGACGGCCGCCGCTGAACCGTGGGACCAGCCCGGTCACGACCCCCAGCAGCGTCGACTTGCCGACGCCGGTCGGCCCCGACACGAGGACCAGCTCGCCCTCGTCGATGGTGAGGTCGACGCCGTCGAGCACGGGCGCGTCGTCGTAGGCGAACCGGATGCCGCGCAGCTCGATCATGCCGCCACCTCCTGCGGGACGGGTCGCGGCGCGACGTACGGCGTGGTGGGCGGCGGCGCGCAGAGACCGCCGCCGAGAGCGACCGCGACCGCCAGCAGCGAGACCGCGCTGACCTGGGGGAACGACGTGAGGTCGGGGAACGCGAGCGGCACCTGGTTCCTCGCCACCCACCAGCCGAGCGCGCCGGTGACCACGCCCGCGCCGACGACGGCGAGCTCCGGCCACTCCCACGGGTCGGGCCGGTAGCGGGACCGCTCGACCCGGCGGCCGGCGCTCAGCAGGCCCACGACGGCGGCGAGCGTCCCGGCGACGAGCATGGGGAGCGCGAGGTAGCGCGGGGCGGTCCGGTCGAGCACCGCGTAGACGCCGACGCAGATGCCCCCGAGGCCGGCCAGCATCAGCGCGCCGGTCAGCCGCCGGCGCCCGGCCGAGAGGCCGCCGGTGCGGCCGTAGCCGCGGGCGTCCATCCCGGCGGCGAGCGCCAGGGAGCGCTCGAGCGCGTCCTCGAGGACCGGCACCAGGAACCGACGCAGCCGGCCGACGCGGCTGGTGTCCCCGGCCCGGAGGCTCTGGGCGGCGCGCACCCGCCGCGCGCTGTCGGCGAGCTGCGGCAGCACCGAGACCGCGACGACCAGCGCGGTGCCGATCTCGTAGAGCGCCGGCGGCACGGAGCGGAGCAGCCGCTTGGGATTCGCCAGCGAGTTGGCCGCGCCGACGCAGACCACGATGGTGCCGAGGCGGAGTCCGTCGTACAGCCCGGCGAGCAGCGACTCCAGGGTCACCGGCCCCAGCAGGGTGATGCCCGCGACCCAGTCAGGTAGGGGCACCTCCGGCAGGTCGAGCAGCACGGTGCCGGCGTACCCGCCCCCGAAGACGAGCCGGAAGGCCACCCGCACGACCACGATCACCACGGCCATCCCGACGTAGAGCCGGAAGGACCGCGCCCACGGCTGGTCCGACCGCCGCGCGACCACCACGACCGTCGCCACCGCCACCAGGAGCAGCAGCACCAACGGGTTGGTGGTCAGCGAGGCGGCCGTGGCCAGGCCGATGGCCCACAGCCACCAGGCCACGGGGTGCAGGTCGCGCGGGAGTCGGGAGCTCACGACCCGGAGGCCCCCCGTCTGCGGCGCACGACGGCCGTGCCTGCAGCGGCGGCGAAGAGCAGGCCGATGGCGGCCGGGGCCACCCACGACGGGAGGCCACCGGCATCGGTCCCGGGCGGGTCCGAGGTCGCCGAGGCGGGGCTCGGAGACGCACTGTCCTCCGGGGAGGGCGACGCCTCGTCGCTCGGGCCCCGGGAGTGCTTCTTCTTGTCCGCGGCGTCCGCCTTGCCCGGGCGCTTGCCGGGCTTCTGCTTCGTCTTCTGGTCGCCCGGGGCCGTCGAACCCGAGGCAGACGGAGCCGTCGAGGGGGACGTCGACGGGGAGCCGGCGTCGGTCGCGCCGCCGGCCGGGCTGCTGCTGCCCCCGGTGCCGGGACCGGGGCCACCGCCGCTGGTCGTGGGGTGGGACGTGGGGTGCGGCGTCGGGCTCGGCGAGCTGCTCCTGTGCGCCCTCGGGGTGGCCCCCGGCGGGGACTTGGTGGAGCTGCCGTTCCACGACAGGGCGACGTAGCCACCTTCGGGGACCTCGAGCGAGTCCACGCCCTCGGTGGCGTAGGTCCAGGTGCCGGAGGTCCCGTCGGACCACCACAGGCCCCAGTACGCGTCGGCGGGGGGCGTGCGGACGCAGGACTCGTCGTCCTGCGTCGGGAGGCCGTCGACGCGGCAGACGAAGCCGGGCTGCTGCTGCACGCGGGTCAGCGTGAAGCCGGACTCGGTGAGCTGCTGCGCGGCGTCCTTGCCGGCGCCACCGGTGTCGCAGACCTGCTGCAGCCCTCCCCCGAGCTCGTGGTAGTCCACGACCACGGTCACACCGTCGGCGTCGGGGCATGCGGCGGCCACCGCGGGGGCGGCGGGTACGACGAGCCCCACCGCCGCGGTCAGCACGACCGCGGCGGCGAGGCGGGCGACGAGCGCGCGCATCAGCGGCAGTTCTCGACCCGGAGGTAGGCCAGGGCCGGGGCGGCCTGCGAGGTCGCCCGGCGCCACTGGTCGCGCTGCGCGTCGCCGATGCCGTCGCTCTTGGCAGCCTTGAACGCGGCGCGGTCGTAGGCGATCGCACCCCTCTCACCCGCGAACGGGGTGCCGGAGACGTCACCCGAGACCTGCAGTCGCTTCACCCACGCGGCAGCCTCGGCCGCGGGCTTGCAGGCGCCCGCCTCGGCCAGCGCCCAGCCGGCGAGGCCGGTGCTGTTGGCGTTGCTGGCCTCGGTCGCCGGCCCGCCGCCGAAGCTGCCGTTGTCCTTCTGGTGCCGCCTCAACCAGGCCACGGCCGCCTTGATGGAGGACCGCACGGCCTTCGTCTTGTGCGGCGTGGCCCGCAGGTTCAGCACCGCCAGCGCCGTCACGTCGGTGTCCGGGGCGCTGCTCGTGGCCCGCTTGCCCGCGTCGCAGCTCTGGTCCTTCTTGGCCGGCGCGGCGAAGTTCAGCCGGAAGTAGCCCGCGCTGCACTGCTGCTTCAGCAGGAACCGGACGGCCTCGTCCGCCTTGCCGGAACCGGCCTTGCTGAGCCCCCGGGCCGCGAGCGCCTGGCCGATGGTGTTGGCGTAGTCGGTCTGGGCCTTGTCCTGGATCCGCCCGACCGTGGGCTTGCTGCTGCTGACCCGGGCGGCCAGCCGCTTGACCAGGTCGACGCCGCCGTACGAGCGCGGGTCGGCGCCGGTCGACTCGGCCAGCACGAGGGCCTTGGCCACCGAGCCGGCGTAGACCTCGTCGCCGAAGGTCGTCCAGGCGTCGACGTTCCCGGCGAGCGCCTTGCGGACCTGCTTGACGGCCGTGCGGTGGCCGCCGAGGGCCTCGAGCGCGAACGCGGTGTCGGCGGTCAGGCCGTAGTCGTCGAAGTCGTACTGGTCGTTGTGGACGAGCCCGTCGGTCAGCTGGCGGTCGAGCCACTGGCCGCTCCGGTCGGCGGGAGCCGCCTGGGCGGCACCGGCGATCGTGGTGGCGATGAGAGCGCCGGCGGCCAGGACGGCGGCCGGACGGTGGAGGTGACGCATGGTGTTTCCTTCCCGCTGCTGAGCGGGCAGGAACCGAGGCCGACGGCCCGGGCGCCACCCGCTGCTTTCCTCGACAGCGTGTGATCAGGACGCGTCGCAGCGGGTGCTCCGGCTCGCAGTCCCGATCCTGCCGGGGCAGGTGCGGGACGGCCTACGGTTGCGGGTCAGCGCCGGACTTCGACCGGCTTTCCCCAGTGCGGGCGTGATGAGTGGTGGCGGCAGCCTACCAACGCAGGACGGCGGGGCGTCAGCAGCGTCCGGACCGACGTCGAGTCGGCGCAAACTCGCCGCAAAACCACGTCGAGTCGGCGCAAACTCGTCGCGAAACGACGTCGAGTCGGCGCAAACTCGTCGCGAAACGACGTCGAGTCGGCGCAAACTCGTCAGTTGACTGACGAGTTTGCGCCGACTCGACCCGTTCTTCGCCTGCACTTGCGCCGACTCGACCCGTTCTTCGCCTGCACTTGCGCCGACTCGACTCCTAGGAGAGCTTCTCGAGGATCAGCTCGCGGACCCGGGCGGCGTCGGCCTGGCCGCGCATCTCCTTCATGACCGCGCCGATCAGCGCGCCCGCCGCCGCGACCTTGCCGTCGCGGATCTTGTCCGCGACGTCGGGGTTGGCGGCGATCGCGTTGTCGACCGCGGTGCCGAGGGCGCCGTCGTCGGACACGATCGCGAGCCCGCGGGCCTCGACGATCTCGTCGGGCGTGCCCTCACCGGCGAGCAGGCCGTCGAAGACCTGGCGGGCCAGCTTGTCGTTGATCTTGCCCTCGTCCACCAGGGCCTGGACGCGCGCGACGTCACCCGGGGTGACGGCCAGCGAGGTCAGCTCCACGTTGGCCTCGTTCGCGCGCCGCGCCATGTCCGAGAGCCACCACTTGCGCGCCGCCTGCGGGGTCGCGCCGGCCGCGATGGTCTGCTCGACGAGTCCGAGCGCGCCGGCGCCGACCGTGTCGCGCATCTCGAGGTCGGAGAAGCCCCACTCGGCCTGCAGGCGGGCCCGCTTCTGGGTGGGGTTCTCCGGCAGCGTGCCGCGGAGCTCCTCGACCCACTCGCGCGCCGGGGCCACCGGCACCAGGTCCGGCTCGGGGAAGTAGCGGTAGTCCTCGGCGTCGGACTTCTCACGACCGCTGGTCGTGATCCCGGTGTCCTCGTGCCAGTGCCGGGTCTCCTGGAGGATGGACCGGCCCTCCCCGAGGACCGCTGCGTGCCGGGACATCTCGTAGCGGACCGCCCGCTCGACCGAGCGCAGCGAGTTCACGTTCTTCGTCTCGGTGCGGGTGCCGAGCACCCCGGAGCCCTTCGGGGCCAGCGAGAGGTTGACGTCGGCGCGGATCGAGCCCTGGTCCATCCGGGCGTCCGAGACACCCAGCGCGACGATCAGCTCGCGCAGCTGGGCGACGTACGCCTTGGCGATCTCGGGCGCCTTCGCACCGGCGCCCACGATCGGCTTGGTGACGATCTCGATCAGCGGGATCCCGGCGCGGTTGTAGTCGACCAGCGAGTAGTCGGCGCCGTGGATGCGACCGGTGGCGCCGCCGACGTGCAGCGACTTGCCGGTGTCCTCCTCCATGTGGGCGCGCTCGATCTCGACCCGGAACGTCTGACCGTCCACCTCGACGTCCATGAAGCCGTCGAACGCGATCGGCTCGTCGTACTGCGAGGTCTGGAAGTTCTTCGGCATGTCCGGGTAGAAGTAGTTCTTCCGGGCGAACCGGCACCACTCCGCGATCTGGCAGTTCAGTGCGAGGCCGATCCGGATCGCCGACTCCACGGCCTTGCCGTTGACGACGGGCATCGCGCCGGGGAGGCCCAGGCAGGTCGGGCAGACCTGGGTGTTCGGCTCGGCGCCGAACTCCGTCGGGCAGCCGCAGAACATCTTCGAGGCGGTGTTGAGCTCGACGTGGACCTCGAGGCCCAGCGCGGGGTCGAAGCGCTCGAGCACCTCGTCGAAGGGGACCAGGACGTCGGCGGTCATCGGGCCGCTCCTTCCAGGGCAGGGGCCTTGTCGAGCAGCGGGCCACCCCACTGCCCGAGCAGCGCCGCCTCGAGGGCGGCGCCGACCCGGTACAGCCGGTCGTCGGCCAGCGCCGGGGCGAGGATCTGGACGCCCGCCGGGAGCCCGTCCTCGTCGGCCAGGCCGCTGGGCACCGAGATGCCGGGCACGCCGGCCAGGTTGGCGGGGATGGTCGCGAGGTCGTTGAGGTACATCGCGATCGGGTCGTCGAGCTTCTCGCCGAGCTTGAAGGCCGTGGTCGGCGCGGTCGGCGAGACCAGCACGTCGGCCTGCTCGAACGCGGCAGCGAAGTCGCGGCTGATCAGGGTCCGGACCTTCTGCGCCTGGCCGTAGTAGGCGTCGTAGTAGCCGCTCGAGAGCGCGTAGGTGCCGAGGATGATGCGGCGCTTGACCTCGTCGCCGAAGCCGGCGTCACGCGTGGCACGCATGACCTCCTCGGCGCTCGGGTTCTCGATGTGCTCCGGCAGCACCCGCAGGCCGTAGCGCATCGCGTCGAACTTCGCGAGGTTGCTCGAGGCCTCGGCCGGGAGGATCAGGTAGTACGCCGCCAGGGCGTGCACGAAACTGGGGCAGGACACCTCGACGACCTCGGCGCCGGCCTTGACCATCAGGTCGACCGACTCCCGGAAGCGCGCCAGCACGCCCGCCTGGTAGCCGTCGCCGCCGAGCTCCTTCACGACGCCGATACGGACGCCGGTCAGGTCGCCGGCCGCGCCCTGTCGCGCGGCGTCGACGAGCGACGGGAGCGGCTGGTCGATGCTGGTCGAGTCGAGCGGGTCGTGCCCGCCGATCACCTCGTGCAGGAGCGCCGAGTCGAGCACCGTGCGGGTCACCGGGCCGGCCTGGTCGAGGGAGTTGGCGAGCGCGACGAGGCCGTAGCGGGACACCCCGCCGTACGTCGGCTTCACACCCACCGTGCCGGTCACGGCACCGGGCTGGCGGATCGAGCCGCCGGTGTCGGTGCCGATGGCCAGGGGCGCCTCGAACGCGGCGACCGCGGCCGCCGACCCGCCGCCGGAGCCGCCGGGGATCCGGTCGAGGTCCCACGGGTTGTGGGTCGGGCCGTAGGCCGAGTGCTCGGTGGAGGAGCCCATCGCGAACTCGTCCATGTTGGTCTTGCCGAGGATCGGCAGGCCGGCCTGCTTCAGCCGCGCGACGACGGTGGCGTCGTACGGCGGGATCCAGCCCTCGAGGATCCGGGAGCCGCAGGTGGTGGGCAGGCCCTCGGTGGCCAGCACGTCCTTGACCGCGATCGGGACGCCGTCCAGCGCGGAGGCGGGGGTGCCCGCCGCCCGGCGCTCGTCGGACGCGGCGGCCTGGGCGAGCGCACCCTCGGCGTCGACGTGGAGGAACGCGTGCACGGCGCCGTCGACCTCGGCGATCCGGTCGAGGTGGGCGCGGGTGATCTCGACCGAGGTCGTCTCCCCCGCCGCCAGCGCGTCGGCGAGCTCCGCCGCCGTACGGCGGATCACTGCTCGTCCCCGAGGATGCGCGGCACCGCGAAGCGCTGCTGCTCCTGCGCCGGAGCGCCGGCCAGCGCCTGCTCGGCGGTGAGGCACGGGCGCACGACGTCGTCACGGAAGACGTTCGTCAACGGGATCGCGTGGGAGGTCGGGGGGACGTCATCGCCGGCGACCCCGCTGATCGACGCCACCGACTCCAGGATCACCGACAGCTGCGGTGCGAGGTGGTCGAGCTCGGCGTCGTCGAGGTCGATCCGGGCGAGGTTCGCCAGATGGGCGACCTCGTCACGGGTGATATCGGGCATGGGCTCAATCCTAGGAGAGCCCGTCGGGCCGGCTCCCCCCGCCCGGCACCGACCCCGGGTCGTGCGGCTCAGGGTGCGCCCGGGCGCACCCTGAGCCGCACGCGGCGGTCGGTCGTTCACCCTTTGGGGCGGACCTTCTGGTTTCACGCCCGTTCGTGCCCGGATCGTTCCCGGCTCGCCCTACAATCCGTCCACTGGACGCATACGCCACTCGGGCCTGCGCGCAACGGCGGGAGCAGCGGTGAGCACCTCGGTCCGGGAGCGGCACGCGCGTCTGCTCGCCGAGTCGCGCTCGGCCGAGCCGCGGGCACGGCTCGCGCAGGCCTCCACGCGTGCGGAGTTCCTGCTCCGTCTCTCCCGCACCGTCTCGGCGATCCAGAACCCGCAACGCGCGCTCGAGACGCTGGTCGCCGTACTGCTGGAGGAGATGGTCGACGTCGCCCAGGTGGTCGTGCGGACCGGTCAGTGGCAGCTGGTCTCCGGTGCCGTCCAGGACGGACCGCTGCGCAGCAGGTCCTCCCGACTGGTCGAGGGCACGCCCGTGGATCTCGACAACGCCCTGCGTCGGGGCCTGCGTGACGACGTCGTGGTCCCCGCCGGCGGCCCCGCGCGCCGCGATGCGCTCGCGGCGTTCCTGCCGGACCCCGACCTGCTGGCCGAGGTCGACGCGCTCGGGACCGAGCAGCTCGCGGTGCTGCCGCTGGCGGCCCGTGGGCGCTCCTTCGGCGTGCTGGTGATCGGCCGCGCCCCCGGCTTCGGCTTCGGCGACGCCCAGAACTTCCTCGACGACCTCGCCGCCCGCGTCGCGGTCGGCCTCGACGCCACCCTGGTCGTGGCCGAGAGCCGGTACGTCGCCTCGGTGCTGCGCCGCTCGCTCGCACCTGCCGAGATGCCGCGGGTGCCCGGCCTCCAGCTCGCGACGTACTACCGGGTCGCCCACCAGTCCCAGGAGCTCGGCGGGGACTTCCTGGACGTGCACGGCCCCGACGACGACCTGATCCTGCTGTGCGGCGACGTCGCCGGGAAGGGCGTCGAGGCGGCGGTCCACGCCAAGCGGATCCGCAACGCGGTCCGGACCGCCTCCCACGTCGACCGCGCACCGAGCTGGATCCTGGGCCTGACCAACCGGGTGCTGGTGGCCGAGGCCGAGGAGTTCTCCGAGGGCATGGCGACCGGGGTCTGCGCCCGGCTGCGGCCCCGGGACGGCCACCTGCGCGTCGACCTCGCCAACGCCGGGCACCCCCCGGCGCTGGTGGTCCGGGCCGACGGCACCCTCGAGGAGGTGACCGCCGACGGGGTCGCGCTGGCCCTGCTGGACGGCGCCGTCTACGCCGAGACGCAGGTGCTGCTCGGTCCGCTCGACACGCTCCTCGTCCACACCGACGGCGTGACCGAGGCCAGGGGCGCCGACGACCTGTTCGGCGACCATCGCCTGCGGGCGGCGCTGCGCGACCTCGGCGGCCTGCCCCCGTCCGCCCTCATCGAGTCGGTGGCCGTCGCAGTGTCCGACCACCTCGGCGAGCGGCCCCACGACGACATCGCCCTGCTCGCGGCCCAGTTCAGCCCGGACTCCCCGTGAGCCGGGCGACGGCCGCGGTGGAGGGCGCCGACCTCGACGCCTACTGGTCGGCCGTCGCGTCCGGGGACGAGCGGGCAGCCCACGCCACCGCGGCGGCGGTCCGGGGGCGCGGCGTACCCCTCGACGTCCTCCTCGACACGCTCGTCATCGCCAGCCAGCGCCGGGTGGGCGCGCTGTGGGCGGCCGGCGAGTGGACCGTGGCCCGGGAGCACGCCGCCACCGCGGTGAACGAGGCGGTGGTCCGTCGGCTCGGCGACACCCTCGCCCCCGTCGACACCGGTCCGCTGCTGGCCGTCGCGTGCGTCGAACGCGAGTGGCACTCGCTGCCGGCCCTGGTGGTGGCGGTCGACCTGCAGGCGCACGGGTGCCGCGTGGCGTACCTCGGCCCCAGTGCCTCTCGCGACCACCTGGTGAGCGCGATCCTCGACACCGGCCCGCGCACGGTCCTGCTGAGTGCCTCACTGACCTCGTCGTTGCCCCGGGTCCGCCGGGCGATCGAGGCGGTGCGCGGGACCGGGACCCCGGTGGTGGTCGGGGGCCGGGCCTTCGACGCGGAGGGCGTCCGGGCCCAGCGGCTGGGCGCCACCGGCTTCGCCGCGACGCCGGAGGACGCCGTGCGGCTGGTCGCTTCCCTGCCCGTGCACGCGGCGCCCGTCCCGGCGTTGCGGCACCCGGGCGCGCTCGAGGCCCGCAGCATCGAGGCCGAGGTCGACACCATCAGCCGGGACGTGATCGCCGCGATCGGCGCCTCCCTGGGCCTGGACACCGGCCGCGGAGCCACCAGCGTCGACGACTGGCGGGTGGTGCTCGCGAGCTTCGTGCCCCACCTCGTCGACTGCCTGGCCGGCGCCCTGCTGACCGAGGACCCCCGCGTCGTCGCGGAGAATCGCACCTGGCTCGAGGGCGTCCTGGCCGGACGCGGTGCGCCTCCCGGGACGGTGCGGGTCGCCGAGGAGGCACTCCGGCAGCGCCTGCACGACCACCCCGAGGCCGTCCGCCTCCTCGACGAGGCCTGACCCAACCGATCCCGACCCCACCGCATCCTTCGTGGTGACCACTCGAGGAGGATCGATGGCACGACCGCTGACGGACGACGAGTTCACCGAGTTCGTCCATGCCGCCTGGCCGGGGCTGTACCGCACCGCCTATCTCATGCTCGGTGAGCACCAGCTCGCCGAGGACCTGGTGCAGACGTCGCTGGCGAAGACGTACGCATCCTGGCGCAGGGTGCAGGACCTCGCCGCCGCGCCGGCATACGCCCGGGTCGTGCTCGCGAACACCGCCGCCTCGTGGTTCCGGCGCCGGTCGTGGCGCAACGAGCACCCCACCGAGGTGCTGCCGGAGCAGGGCCTCGAGCACGACCCGAGCAGCCGTCCGGCTCTCGTCTCGGCGCTGCGCGGACTGCCGCCGCGGCAGCGGGCCGTCGTCGTCCTCCGCTACTACGACGACCTCAGCGTCCGCGAGGTCGCCTCCGCCCTCGGGATCAGCGAGGGCACCGTCAAGAGCCAGACCTCGGACGCGCTGGTCCACCTCCGACGCGTCCTCGGCGACAGCGTCGTCCCCCAGACCTTGGGAGCCCACCATGACTGAACGACTCTCTGCCCTCCTCCACGAGGAGGCCTCCTCCCTCGAGGTCCCGCCCCCCGCGGCCCGGGTCGTCCTCGCCCGGGGGCGCACCCTGCGCCGGCGCCGGCGCGCCTCGACCGGGGCCGCCGCTGCGGTGACGCTGGCCCTGCTGGGCTCGGGTACCACCCTGGCGTCGAACTCCTTCCGTCACGACGACCGCGCCCTCGAGCCCGCCGGCACCACCGCCGACTTCGCCTCCACCGGCGCCTTCGCGATCGGGTCCGACGTCCACATCGGCGGCCGGGTCGTCGACCTCGGGGAGCCGGTCAAGTCCGTGTACTACACGTCCGCCGGCGCCGTCGTGCGCAGCGGCGACCGGGCCGCGACGGACGCCCCCGGCACCTCCCGGTACACCTTGGTGACCCCGGACAGCGGTCGCTCCCCGATCCACGTGTCCACGGGCGACCGGATCGTCGGCCTGGAGCCCGACAGCACGCACCTCGCGTACGCCGCCGCGCGCGGCGACCGCTGGGACGTGGTGGTCCACGACGTCGTCTCCGACACCGAGCTGGCCCGGGTCACCATCGACGGCACGTTCACCTGGGGCGGCTGGGAGGCACCCCCGGTGGTGCTCGACGGCGACGCGGTGTGGGTGCACTTCGACGGCGGGTGGACCGAGGTGGACTGGCGGACCGGACAGGCGCGCGGGGTCCCCGGCAGCGACGGCGTGTTCGAGGCCGCGAACGGCTCCTACGGGACCCGCGACGCCAAGGACGTGTGGACCGTGCACGCGATGGCTGACGGCCGGGCGACCGGGACGGTGCCGCTGCGCCGGGGCTGGTACGCCTTCTTCTCCCCTGACGGCCGCTACCTGCACGCCTTCGACAACGAGGGCACGGGCGACGACGGCCCCGCCGCGATCGTGTACGACGCCCGCACTGGCGAGGAGCGTGACGTCACCGGGCCCCTGGACGACCTTGGGTGGACCCCGGACGGCCACACCATGGAGGTCCGCGGCCACACGCTCTCGACCTGCACCCCGATCGGCGGCGACTGCACGTCGTACGACTTCCACGGCAGCGGGCAGCTCAAGCTTGGCGGGAACCCCTACGGGTCGTGAAGCGGGCCCGGCGGGGACCGCTCAGAGAGCGTCCGTTCCTCCGTCGAGCAGCCGCTTGAAGGCGTCCTCGTCGAGGACCGGCACGCCGAGCTGCTCGGCCTTGTCGGCCTTGGAGCCGGCGTTCTCGCCCACCACCACGTAGTCGGTCTTCTTCGACACCGAGCCGGCGGCCTTGCCACCGCGGGCCAGGATCGCCTCCTTGGCGGAGTCGCGGCTGAAGTCGACCAGGGACCCGGTCACCACGACCGTGAGCCCCTCGAGCGTCCGCGGCGTCGACTCGTCGCGCTCGTCGGCCATCGAGACCCCGGCGCGCTCCCACTTGTCGACGATGTCGCGGTGCCAGTCGACGGAGAACCACTCGATCACCGACTCGGCGATGGTCGGCCCGACACCCTCGGCCGCGGCGAGCGCGTCCTCGGTGGCCGCGCGGATCGCCTCCATCGAGCCGAACTCGGTGGCCAGCGCCCGGGCCGCGGTCGGCCCCACGTGGCGGATCGAGAGGGCCACGAGGACGCGCCACAGAGGCACCTGCCTGGCCCTGCCGAGGTTGTCGAGCAGCCGCCGGCCGTTGGCCGAGAGCACCGGCTGATCACCCTCGTCCTTCTTCGGGGCACGCGTGAACAGCGGCGCGCGGCGCAGTGCGGCCTCGTCGAGGTCGAAGACGTCGCCCTCGTCGGTCACGACACCGGCCTCGAGCAGCGCCACCGCCGCCTCGTAGCCGAGCCCCTCGATGTCGAAGGCACCCCGGCCGGCCACGTGGAAGATGCGCTCGCGCACCTGGGCCGGGCACTTCTGGTGGTTGGGGCAGCGCAGGTCCTTGTCGCCCTCCTTCTGCTGCACCAGCGGGGTGCCGCAGGCGGGACACTCGGTCGGCATCACCCACTCCGCGAGCCCCTCGGGCCGCAGCGCCAGCACCGGCCCGACGATCTCGGGGATGACGTCGCCGGCCTTGCGCAGGATCACCGTGTCGCCGGGCCGCACGTCCTTGCGCTTGACCTCGTGGGCGTTGTGCAGGGTCGCCATCTCCACCGTCGAGCCGGCCACCCGGGTGGGCACCATCCGGCCGAACGGCGTCACCCGCCCGGTCCGGCCGGTGTTGACCTCGATCGCGAGCAGCTCGGCGTTGACCTCCTCGGGCGGGTACTTGTAGGCGATCGCCCACCGGGGGGCCCTGCTGGTCGAGCCGAGCCGCCGCTGCAGCTGCACGTCGTCGACCTTGACCACCACGCCGTCGATCTCGTGCTCGACGTCGTGGCGGTGCTCGCCGTAGTGGGCGATGAAGTCCTCGACCTCGGCGAGGTTGTTGAGCACCCGGACCCGGTCGGAGACGGGCAGGCCCCAGGCCGCGAGCGCGTCGTACGCCCGGGACTGCGACCCGGGCTCGAACCCTTCCCGGGCGCCGATGCCGTGGCACACCATGCCGAGCGCGCGCGTGGCCGTGACCCGGGGGTCCTTCTGCCGCAGCGATCCGGCCGCGGCGTTGCGCGGGTTGGCGAACATCGGCCTGCCGGCGTCGGCCATGGTCGCGTTGAGCCGCTCGAACGCCTCCACCGGGAGGAAGACCTCACCGCGCACCTCCACCAGGGCCGGCACCGGGAACTCGTCGGTGGGGGTGAGCCGGTGCGGGACCGAGTCGATGGTCCGCACGTTGGGCGTGACGTCCTCGCCGGTGCGACCGTCACCGCGGGTCAGCGCGCGGACCAGTCGCCCGTCCTCGTAGAGGATGTTGATGGCCAGGCCGTCGACCTTGAGCTCGCAGAGCAGCGCCGGGTCGGCCACGCCGTCGCGGGCCAGCCGGGCGTGCCAGGCCGCGAGCTCCTCGGCCGAGAACGCGTTGTCGAGGCTCTCCATCCGCTGCAGGTGGTCGACCGCGGTGAACTCCGTCGAGACCGCTCCGCCGACCTTCTGCGTGGGCGAGTCAGGGGTGCGCAGCTCGGGGAACTCCTCCTCGAGCTCCTCGAGCCGCCGCATCCTGTGGTCGAAGTCGGCGTCCGAGAGGGTCGGGTCGTCGAGGACGTAGTAGCGCCAGCGCGCCTCCTCGACCTCCTCGGTGAGCAGCCGGTGCTCGTCCCGGGCCTCGTCGGTCGCGGGGGTCGGGGCAGCGTCGGTCGTCTCCACGGGACTATCTTGCCGAACGTCACCGACAGCCCGGTGACGCCGACACCCGGAGAAGTCCATCCGCGCGCGGCGCGGCTCCGAACCACCGACGTGGCAGCCGCGGAGACGACAGTGACCGACCCCTCCCTCACCATCCTCGACCCTCCCGGGCGCCCGAGCGCGGTGGTGCTGATGCTGCACGGCGGCAAGGAGCGCTCCACGACGCCGGTCGACGGGCGCAGCGCCTCGTGGCGGCGTACGGCGGCGATGCAGCGCGCCATCACCCCGCGCGTCCACGCAGCGGGCGCGAGCACCTGGCTGCTGCGCTACCGCGAGCGTGGCTGGAACGGCGGCAGCGGGCCGGTCGCCGACGCGCGCCGCGCCCTCGAGCAGGTACGCCGGGCGCACGGCGACGTCCCGGTCGTCCTGCTCGGCCACTCGATGGGCGCGCGCACCTCGGTGCACGTGGCGGACGACCCGTCGGTGGTCGGCGTGGTGGGGCTGGCGCCGTGGTTCCCGGCCGACGAGCCGGTGACCGCACTGACCGGCAAGCAGCTCGTCGCCGCCCACGGACGGCGCGACCACATCACGTCGTACCGCGCCACGGAGGCCTTCGTCGCCCGGGCCCGGGACGTCGCCGCACGGGCCGAGCTGCGGGACATGGGGCCGGTCGGCCACTACATGCTCAAGCGGGTCGCGGCGTGGAACGACCTCGCCGCGGAGGCGGCGCTCGCCCAGCTCGCCTGACCGGGCGCGTGCCCGGACGGGCCGCGGACGGTGGACCAGACCACCGCAGGTAATTCGGTCGAGGGGGAATGACGCCCCGGCCTACCCTGTTCGACGAAACGAAACCGTTTCGTTTCATCGACGCAGGAGACCCATGACACCCGCCCCCGCCACCGACACCGCGGTCAGCCGACCCCGCGTCGAGGGCGACCGTGAGCAGCAGATCCTCGACGCCACCCTCGAGGTGCTCGCCGACGTCGGCTACGACCGCCTCACCATGGACGCGGTCGCGACCCGCGCCAAGGCCTCGAAGGCCACGCTCTACCGCCGCTGGAACGGCAAGGTGAGCCTGGTCATCGACGCACTGCTCTCGGTCAAGACCACCCCCGAGGTGCCCGACACCGGCTCGCTGCGCGGCGACCTGATCGCCTCGTTCTGCGGCATGGGCGGCCTCACCGACCAGCAGTCGGTCGGGACGTTCGCCAGCGTCCTCACCGCCATCCACCGTGACCAGGACTTCGCCGCCGCGTTCCGGCGCGAGGTCATCGGCCCCAAGTCCCAGGTCTCCCGCACCGTCTTCGAGCGGGCGCGGGACCGGGGCGAGCTGGCCGACGGGGTCGACATCGAGCTGTTCGCGCCGGCGCTCGCCGGCATCGTCCTGCACCGCATGTACGTCATGGGTGAGCTGCCCGACGAGGCGCTCATCACCCGTGTCATCGACCAGATCATCCTCCCGGCCGCCACCGGCCGGCGCTGACCGGATCCACACACACCGAAGGACCTCTCTCATGACCGACGTCACCCAGACCGAGGCGCGCGCCCCCGGGCAGCACGCCCACCTCGGATGGGCCCTGGTGCTCATCTCGGTCGCCCAGCTGATGGTCGTGCTCGACGCGACGATCGCCAACATCGCCCTGCCCTACATCGGGCAGGACCTCGACATCTCACAGGCGAACCTCTCCTGGATCGTCACCGGCTACGCGCTGGCGTTCGGTGGCCTGCTGCTGCTCGGCGGTCGCCTCGGCGACCTCTACGGCCGGCGCCGGATCTTCATGACCGGCCTGATCGTCTTCGCCGTCGCCTCGCTGCTCGGCGGCCTCGCCCAGAACGAGGCGCTGCTGCTGGGCGCCCGGGGCCTGCAGGGCTTCGGCGCCGCCCTGGCCTCCCCCGCTGCGCTGGCGCTGATCACCACGACCTTCCCCGCCGGCCCGCAGCGCAACCGCGCCTTCGCGGTGTACGCCGCGATGTCCGGCGCCGGCGCGGCCGTCGGCCTCATCCTCGGCGGCTGGCTGACCGGCCTCGACGGCATCGGCGGGCTGGAGTTCAGCGGCTGGCGGCTGACCTTCCTCATCAACGTGCCGATCGGCCTCGTCGCGGCGGCGCTCGCCCCGCGGCTGCTCGCCGAGTCCGAGTCCCACCACGGGCAGCTCGACATCCCCGGCGCCCTGACCGGCACCCTGGGCCTGCTCGGCATCGTCTTCGGCCTGACCCGCGCCGGCGAGGCCGCGCACGGCTGGGACGACCCGTGGACGATCGCCTCGCTGGCGGCCGGTGTCGCGCTGCTCGGCCTCTTCGCGTTCGTCGAGTCGCGGGTCGAGCACCCGCTGCTGCCGATCCGCATCCTCCAGAACCGCACCCGCGCCACCAGCTTCGTGGTGATGATGCTGGTGCCCGCGGCGATGTTCGCGATGTTCTTCTTCCTCAGCCTGTTCATCCAGCAGCTGGTCGGCTACAGCCCGCTGCGGACCGGTTTCGCGTTCCTGCCGTTCTCGGTCGGCATCGTGATCGGTGCAGGCCTGTCGTCGAACCTCGTGGCCCGGATCGACCCGCGCTTCATCGCCGGGGTCGGCACGTTGCTCGCGGCCGGCGCGCTCTTCGGGTTCTCGAGGCTCGCGATCGACGACTCGCCCTCGGCCGTGGTGCAGGCCATCGCCAGCGGCACGCCGGCCGGTGCCGACGTGAACTACTGGACCTCGATCCTGCCGTTCATCGTGATGATGTCGATCGGCATGGGCATGACCTTCGTGCCGTTGACTCTCACGGCGGTCCACCACGTCCGGGCGGAGGACTCCGGCATCGGGTCCGGGGTGCTGAACACCATGCAGCAGGTCGGTGGCGCGCTCGGGCTGGCCACGCTCAGCACGGTCTCGCTGCACTTCACCAACGCCCGTGCCGACGAGATCGGCTCGGGCCTGGCACAGGCCGCCCAGGGTGCGGGCATCGACCCCACGGCGCAGGTCCCCGGCACGTCCCTGTCGTTCCTGCAGGCCGCCGGCTTCCAGGCCACGTTCACCGAGGGCGCGACCCACGCGTTCCTCGTGGGCTCCGGGATGATCCTGCTCGCCTCGCTGCTCATCTGGGTCTTCCTCGACGTCAAGCACGAGGAGCTGGCCACCGACGGCCCCGAGGCCGGCGTGCACGTGGGCTGACGCCCGACGTACGACGAGGGCCCGGTCACCGCGCTGGTGACCGGGCCCTCGTGCGTCCGGGGGCGGCTCAGGACAGCGCGTCCTCCAGGGCCTTGATGAAGGCCGGCAGGTCACCCGGGTTGCGGCTCGTGATCAGGTTGCCGTCCACGACGACCTCCTCGTCGACCCAGTCGCCGCCCGCGTTGCGCACGTCGTCGGCGAGGCTGGAGTACGACGTCAGCCGCCGGCCCTTCACGAGCCCGGCCGAGACCAGCAGCCAGGGCGCGTGGCAGATCACCGCGAGCGGCTTGCCCGCTTCGGTGACCGCCCGGACGATGGCCCGGGCCTTCTCGTCGGTCCGGATGGTGTCGGCGTTGACCGTGCCGCCCGGCACCACCACCGCGTCCACCGCACCGGTGTCGAGGTCGTCGAAGGTGCCGTCCACCTCGACCTTCTGCGTGGGCTCGGTGTCCCCTTCCACGGCCTGGATGGGGTCGGTCCCGCTGGAGTAGATCCTCACCTCGGCACCCGCCCGGATCAGGGCGTCACGGGGCTCGACGAGCTCGGCCTCCTCGAAGTGGTCGGTGGCGATGATGGCCACCTTCTTGCCGGTCAGGTCGCTCATGGGCACTCCTCTCGGGCTCGGTTGTCTGCCTCCTGAGTACCCGGCGCCCGGTGAGGAATGCACCACCCGGGCGTGGGCTCAGCGGCCGGCGTCCTGGGCCGCCTCGAGGTCGAAGTCGAGCAGCCGCTTCTCGACGCGCACCCCGACGGTCCGGCTGCCGAGCACGCGCTTGACCAGGAACCACTCGGTGCGCACCTCCACCCGCTGGCGCGACTCGGGCACTCTGAAGCCCGAGAGCCGGATGCCCACCACCTGGTGGGCGCGCCGCTGGAACCCCCACACCTCGCCACCGTCGGCGGCCCGGCCCGGCACCCACGCCAGGTAGCGAGGGCCGCGGCGGCCCGACAGCTCCACGCAGTGCCCCTTGAAGCGGGCCGTGCGGCACGGGTCCTCGGCCAGCCAGGAGGGACCGCTGCGCGAGGCCAGCACGTCGATGGCACGGCCCGGGAGCTCCCCGTCGCCCTGGCGGTGTACGCGGCCGCCGACCGCGCCGTCCCCGAAGTCCGCCTTGACCGGCGAGGACCGGGGACGGCTGTAGTAGAGGTAGCCGCCGTTGAGGAACGGGTACACCACGGCGAGCGCGTAGTCGGTCGCCGGAACCAGGTCGTAGGCGTGCGGGTCCGGCTCGCCGCCGCTCCAGTTCTGCAGGTCGGCGCCGGCGTCGACGACGTCCTGGGTGGTCATCAGGTGCAGGCGGTCGTCGCGGACCAGCTCCTCGAGGGTCGCGACCGGCACCCGCAGCTGCTGCTTGCGCGGGTCCTTGCGGATGACCTCACCCGCCGTGAGCGCCACGACCTGCTCGCCCTCGCGCTGGAGCACCACGGCGACGAAGCCGGGGTCCTCCTCGGGCTCCTCGAGGTCCCACAGCAGGAACGCCCGGCCGGTCGTGCCGTCCGAGAGCCGCACGCAGCCGTCGGCACCGTCGCCGTGGCAGGGGTGCGGTGTCACCTCGGGACTGAGGGTGACCCGCACCAGGTCGCCGTCGTCCTCGCCGCCGTACCCGTAGCGCAGGTCGGCGCCGAGCAGGCCCCGTGGCGAGCGCCGGTCGGTGTACGTCGCCTCGAGGTGGTTCGGCTCGCCCGGCAGGTGGTCGAGCGCCACGGCGGCGATGGCACGCTGGGTGATCGGCACGTCGCCCGCCCCACCGGTCGGGCCGGCCGGATCGCTGCCGCAGGCGGAGGTCGCGAGCAGTCCCACGACCAGCAGGGCCAGGCTCCCGGACGCCAGCAGTCGTCTCGTCATCGTTCCCCCTCGTGTCCGCCCCCGAGGGCGGGTCAGCCGGTGAGTTCCTGCGCGGCGGCGCGCAGCAGCGCGGGCGCACGGCGCGCCCACCCATCAGACGCGCCGGCCAGCCCGCAGGTTGCCGTGAGGACCAGTCCGGATCCCGTCGTTGCCGGATCGAGACCGACCATGTCCAGCCACCGGTGCACGGACTCGGCCAGCTGGCCGGGCGTCGGGACGGTCGCCGGTGCGGTCGACGGCAGGACGCCCAGGGCGACGGACTCGCCGGCCTCCAGCGCCTCGGCCAGCACGTCGTGGTCGGCGGCGCCCATCTGGGACAGGTCGACCGAGAGGCCGCGGGCGCCGGCGCCCCGGAGCAGGCCCAGGGGCGTGCCGGCCGCGCAGGTGTGCACCCAGGGCTCGGCGCCCTCCTCGGCGATCGCGGCGAGGACCCACTCCAGGGCGGCCGAGGCGTGCGGCAGGTCGACGCTGCGGTGCCGGTGGAAGCCGGAGGCCGTCGGCACCCGCCCGCCCAGCACCGCCGCCAGCACCGGCTCGTCGACCTGGACGACCAGCCGGTCGACCCCGGGGAGCCGCCGGCGTACGTCGCGCACGTGGACGCGCAGGCCCTCGGCGAGCGCCTGGGCCAGCTCGCGCCGGGCACCGACGTCGCTGAGCACCCGGTCGCCGCGAGGCTTCTCGACGGTCGCGGCCAGCGTCCACGGGCCCGCGACCTGGATCTTGAACGCGCCCCCCTCGGTCGGCAGGGCGCCCTCGGCCTGCTCCTCGAGGCCGTCGAGGTCCTGGCCGAGGAGGCTGCGCGCGCGACGGTGGTCGATCCCGGGGCCGTCGCTGCCGGTCAGCCGCCAGCCGGCGGGCTGCAGGTCGGCGCCCAGCTCGCTGACGACCGCCAGCGCGCGACCGGTCATGGTGGCGATCGCGCCGCGACCGGGGACCTCGGGCAGGTGGGGCAGGTCGGGCAGCTCGCCGAGGACCAGGCGCACCGCCTCGTCGTAGGCGTGCTGGTCCTCGCCGGGCATCGACCCGACGCCGGTGGCGATGCTCATCCGCGGACCCGTTCGGTGGCGGAGATCGTGGCGGACCCGACCACGCGGGTCCCGTCGTAGAGCACCGCCGCCTGGCCCGGTGCGATGCCGTACGCCGGGTCGAGCAGCTCGATGTCCAGCTCCTGGCCGGTCGGGTCCACGGTCACCACGGCCCGGTGCTCCTCGCCGTGCGCCCGCAGCTGGACGGTCCCCTCCAGCGCGTCGGGCACGGTGCCGCACCAGCGTGGCCGGATGCCGGTCAGCCCGTCGACGGCGAGACGCTCGCGCGGTCCGACGGTGACCGTGCCGCTGACCGGCTCGATGTCGAGGACGAAGCGGGGCTTGCCGTCCGGCGCCGGCCGGCCGATCCGCAGGCCCTTGCGCTGGCCGATCGTGTAGGCGTAGGTGCCGTCGTGCCGGCCGAGCACCTCCCCCGAGGCCTCGTCGACGATGTCGCCGCCGTGGTTCGGGGCCCGCTCCCCCAGCTTCTCGCGCAGCCAGCCGGCGTTGTCGCCGTCGGCGACGAAGCAGATGTCGTGGCTGTCGGGCTTGTCGGCGACGAGCAGGCCACGCTCGGCCGCCTCGGCCCGCACGGCGGTCTTGGTCGAGTCGCCGAGCGGGAAGAGCGAGTGCGCGAGCTGCTGCTGGTCCAGCACGCCGAGGACGTAGGACTGGTCCTTGCCGCCGTCGACGGCACGGTGCATCTCGATCAGCCCGTCCGCGCCGGTGCGCAGCTGCGCGTAGTGGCCGGTGGCGACCGCGTCGAAGCCGAGGGCGAGGGCGCGGTCCAGCACGGCCGCGAACTTGATCTTCTCGTTGCAGCGCAGGCAGGGGTTGGGCGTGCGGCCGGCGGCGTACTCGTCCATGAAGTCCTCGACGACGTCCTCGTGGAAGCGCTCGGAGAGGTCCCAGACGTAGAAGGGGATGCCGATCACGTCGGCGGCCCGGCGGGCGTCGTTGCTGTCCTCGATCGTGCAGCAGCCGCGAGCCCCGGAGCGGTACGACGCGGGGTTGCGCGACAGGGCGAGGTGGATGCCCGTGACGTCGTGGCCGGCCTCGGCGGCGCGTGCGGCGGCGACGGCCGAGTCGACGCCGCCGGACATGGCGGCGAGCACTCTCATGACGGCCTCTTCGCCATCCTGGCGCGCTCGACCACCGGGGCGATGGCCTCGACGAGTGCGTCGACGTCGGCCTGGGTGGAGGTGTGCCCGAGGGAGAACCGCAGGGAGTGCCGCGCGGCCTCGTCGGTGCAGCCCATCGCCAGCAGGACGTGGGAGGGCTGGGGCACGCCCGCGGAGCAGGCCGAGCCGGTGGAGCACTCGATGCCGCGGGCGTCGAGCAGCATCAGCAGGCTGTCGCCCTCGCAGTCGGGGAAGCCGAGGTGGGCGTTGCCGGGCAGCCGGTGCACGCCGGTCGGGTCGAGCGCGGCCCCGTGCAGGTGCGCGTCGGGGACCGCCTCGATCACCCGGGCCACGAGGTCGTCGCGCAGCGCGCCGACCCGGACCGCGTGGTCGGCCTGCTGCTTGACCGACAGCTCCACGGCCGTGGCGAAGCCGGCGATGGCCGGGGTGTCGATGGTGCCGCTGCGGATGTCGCGCTCCTGGCCGCCACCGTGCACGAGCGCGGTGACGTCGACCTCGCGGCGTACGACGAGCGCGCCCACGCCGTAGGGCCCGCCGACCTTGTGCCCGGTCAGGGTCAGGGCGTCGACGCCGGACGCGGCGAAGTCCACCGGCACCGCACCGACCGCCTGGACGGCATCGGTGTGCACGGGGATGCCGTGCTCGGCGGCGATCGCGACGACCTCGTCGATCGGTTGGACCGTGCCGACCTCGTTGTTGGCCCACATCACCGAGATGAGGGCGACGGAGCCCGGGTCGCGCTCGACGCTGGCCCGCAGGGCCTCGACGTCGAGGCGGGCCTGCGCGTCGACGGGCAGCAGCTCGACCTCGGCCCCCTCCCGCTCCCCCAGCCAGTGGAGCGCGTCGAGGACGGCGTGGTGCTCGACGGCCGTGGACAGGATGCGGGTGCGGGCCGGGTCCGCGGCGCGGCGCGACCAGTAGATGCCCTTGAGGGCCAGGTTGTCTGCCTCGGTCCCGCCGGAGGTGAAGACGACCTCGCCGGGGCGGCAGCCCAGGGCCCGCGCGATCGTCTCGCGGGACTCCTCGACGACACGGCGGGCCTTCCGGCCGGACGCGTGCAGCGAGCTGGGGTTGCCCACGTCGAGCAGGTGCCGCGTCATCGCCTCGACGGCCTCAGCACGCATCGGCGTGGTGGCGGCATGGTCGAGGTAGGCGGTACGGGTGGTCATCGCACCGACCAGCGTACGGCGCCCCCGGCTGCGGCGCCCAACCGCCGGGGACCGTCAGGCCAGCCGTTCCAGCCAGGCGTGGTCGGGGTGGAGCCGGCGCACGGCGTCGCGCAGCCACGCACGGGCCCCGTGGTCGAGCAGCGGCCAGGTCCGATCCAGGTCGCGGTCGTCCTTGGGGCGGGCCAGGGCGGCCTTGTAGAGCAGCGTGATCTCGGGCCGGAGGTAGCGGATGTCGTCCGCAGCCACCCAGGTGACCTCGTCGAGCGGTGCCACGTGGTCGGGCATCCGCTTGTTGGTCCACAGCCCGTCGCGGTCCGGCGTGATCGGGAGGTCGATCACCCACGGGTCCTGCGCGCTCGCCCGCACCCAGATCTGGCTCTCGACGCTGATCGGCTCGGGGAACCGGTCGTCGAGCGGACGCAGGGTGCCGCCGTGGTTGCTCCACAGGTGCCACCGGTCCCCCACGTGCTCACGCAGCCGCGGCACGTCGCAGGCGAGGATGGACAGGTCCACGTCCTCGTGCTCGCGCGGCGCGCCCGTGAAGGCCTCGATCGACCAGCCGCCCACGATCCACCAGGGCCGCGGGAACCCGCTCATGAACTCGGCCAGCCCGGACGGGTCGAGTGGCGCCCAGGCGCCGTACCGCCGGAAGAACTCCTCGTCCTCCGCCACCTCGTCGGCGGTCCGGGGCAGGGGCTCGCGGGCCGTCACGGTCGCAGCCTAGAGCAGCACCAGGTCGTCGCGGTGGACGACTTCACGCTCGTAGCCGGAGCCGAGCTCGCGCTTGAGCTCGTGGCTGGAGCGCCCGAGCAGGCTCGGGACCTCCTCGGCGTCGAAGTTGACCAGGCCACGGGCCACCGCGACCCCGTCCGGCCCGCACAGGTCGACGGGATCGCCGGCCACGAAGGTCCCCGTGGCGCCGGTGACCCCCGCCGCCAGCAGCGAGGCGCGGCGCTCGACGACCGCGCGCACGGCACCGGGGTCGAGGTGGAGGCTGCCCTTGGGCTCGGTGGCGTGGGCGAGCCAGAGCAGGCGCGTGGGGCGGCGGCGGCCGGTCGCGTGGAACAGGGTGCCGACCCGGCGTCCCTCGAGCGCCTCGGGCGCCCGGTCCGCCGCAGTCAGCACGACGGGGATGCCGGCGCCGGTGGCGATCCGGGCCGCCTCGACCTTCGTCTGCATGCCGCCGGTGCCCACGCCCGCAGCCCCGGCGCTGCCGATGCTCACGGCGGCGAGGTCTGCCTCGGTGACGACGTCGGCGACGAGGGAGCTGCCCGGCGCCGACGGGTCGGCGTCGTAGAGACCGTCGACGTCGGAGAGCAGCACGAGCAGGTCGGCGTGGACCAGGTGGGCCACCAGGGCCGCCAGCCGGTCGTTGTCGCCGAACCGGATCTCGGTGGTGGCCACGGTGTCGTTCTCGTTGACGATCGGCAGCACGCCGAGGTCGAGCAGCTTGGCGAAGGTCTGGTAGGCGTTGCGGTAGTGCGGGCGGCGGGTGACGTCGTCGAGGGTGAGCAGCACCTGTCCGGCGATCAGCCCGTGCCGGGCGAGCTCCTCGGTGTAGCGGTGGACGAGCAGCCCCTGGCCCACCGAGGCCGCCGCCTGCTGGGCCGGCAGGCCCCGGGGGCGCCGGCTCAGCCCGAGCGGGGCCAGCCCGGCGGCGATCGCCCCGGAGGACACCAGCACGACCTCGGCCCCGCGGGCCCGGACGGCGGCCAGCACGTCCACCAGCCGGCTCACCCGGTCCGGGTCGATGCCGCCGGCGGCGGTGGTCAGGGACGAGGAACCGACCTTGACCACCACGCGACGAGCGTCGGCGACCTCCGGGCGTCCGGTCATGCCCGGTCGTCCGCGCCCGGGTCGTTCTCCGCCCAGTCCGGGTCCTGCGCGCTGCCGATCTCGTACGACGTGGGGCCGGCGGGGCGGTCGAGGCGTCGGGCCACGTCGGCCCTGGTCTCGCCCTCCTCGCGCTCCGGCATCGCCTCGTCGATGGCGCGGCGACGCCGGGCCGCCGGACGCGACTCGTCGAAGCGCTGGTCCTCGCCGCGGCGTCCGAGCATCTCCGCGCCCGCGTCGATGCCGGGCTTGAAGTCGAACACCACCGCGTTGTCGGGGTGACCGATCAGCACGGCGTCGCCCTCCTGGGCGCCCAGCTCGACCAGACGCGTCTCCACGCCGAGCCGGTTCAGCCGGTCGGCGAGGAAGCCGACCGCCTCGTCGTTGCTGAAGTCGGTCTGGCGCACCCAGCGCTCGGGCTTCTCGCCCCGCACCCGCCAGCCCTCACCGGTCTGCTTGACCGTGAAGGAGTCAGCCCCGTCGGCCGAGGCCGGGCGCAGCACGATCCGGGTCGCCTCGACGACCGGCTTCTCGGCGCGGGCCCGGGCCACGATCTCGGCCATCGCGAAGGTCAGCTCGCGCAGCCCCTCGCCCGACGCGGCGGAGACGGGGAAGACCCGCAGGCCGCGCTCGCGCAGCTCCTCGACCACGAAGTCGGAGATGTCGCGACCGTCCGGCACGTCGACCTTGTTCAGCGCCACCAGGCGGGGCCGGTCCTCGAGGCCGCCGTACCGGCTGAGCTCGTTCTCGATGATGTCGAGGTCCTCGACCGGGTTGCGGCCGGGCTCCATGGTGGCGGTGTCGACGACGTGCACCAGTGCCGCGCAGCGCTCGATGTGGCGCAGGAAGTCGTGGCCCAGCCCGCGGCCGTCGCTCGCGCCCTCGATCAGGCCGGGCACGTCGGCCACGGTGAAGGTGGTGTCGCCGGCGGTGACCACGCCGAGGTTGGGCACCAGCGTGGTGAACGGGTAGTCGGCGATCTTGGGCCGGGCGCGGCTGATCGCGGCGATCAGGCTGGACTTGCCGGCGCTGGGGAAGCCGACCAGGCCGATGTCGGCCACGACCTTGAGCTCGAGGCCGATCTCGAGCTCGTCGCCGGGCTCGCCGAGCAGGGCGAAGCCGGGCGCCTTGCGCTTGGACGACGCGAGCGCGGCGTTGCCGAGGCCGCCGCGGCCACCCTGGGCCACGACCAGCTCGGTGCCGGGCCCGACCATGTCGGCGAGCACCTTGCCGGAGGAGTCGGTGACGACGGTGCCGTCGGGGACGGGGAGCACCAGGTCGGAGCCGTGGCCGCCGTTGCGGTGGCCGCCGGCACCGTGGCCGCCGTGCTCGGCGCGACGCTTCGGGCTGTGATGGTAGTCGATCAGCGTGGTCACGTCGGGGTCGACGCGCAGGATCACCGATCCGCCCGGACCGCCGTTGCCGCCGTCGGGGCCCCCGAGGGGCTTGAACTTCTCGCGGTGGACGGACGCGACGCCGTTGCCGCCCCGACCGGCGCTGACGTGCAACGTCACCCGGTCCACGAAGGTGGGTACAGCCATGGTCAACCGCCGATCGGACGTGGGTGGATCACTGCAGTGGGATCACTGCGATGGGACCGAAATGGACGAAGGGCGCCCCGTCGACAGGGACGCCCTTCGAAAAGACTTGCCTCAGGTGAGCGTCAGGTCACTCGCCCGGGACGATGTTCACGACGCGGCGACCGCGACGGGTACCGAACTCGACCGCGCCCGCGACCAGGGCGAACAGGGTGTCGTCGCCACCGCGACCCACGCCGGCGCCCGGGTGGAAGTGGGTGCCGCGCTGGCGCACGATGATCTCGCCCGCGTTGACCGTCTGGCCGCCGTACCGCTTGACGCCGAGCCGCTGCGCGTTGGAGTCGCGACCGTTCTTGGTCGACGCCGCGCCCTTCTTGTGTGCCATTTCGAGTCCTTAGGTGTCTCGGAGCAGAGCTGCGCTCAGAGGGAGATGTCGGTGACCTTGACCTGGGTGTACTTCTGACGGTGACCCTGGCGCTTCTTGTAACCGGTCTTGTTCTTGTACTTCTGGATGATGATCTTGGGGCCCTTGGTGGCGCCGAGCACCTCGACGGTCACGGAGGCCTTGTCGAGCGCCTTCGCGTCGGAGGTGATGGTCTCGCCATCGACGGCGAGGACGACGGGAAGGGTCAGCGTCTGGCCCACCTCGGTCGTCACCTTGTCGATCTCGATGACGTCGCCCACGGCAACCTTCTGCTGCTTGGCGCCTGCGCGCACGATCGCGTACACCGCGGTCTCCTTCGTCGAACTCTCGCTTACGTCATGGTCTGGGGCTGACCTGCACGCACCGACGATCCCCGGGTCGAGCCTGGATCGAGCGCGGCGCGGACTGCCACACAGAGAGAGGCACGCACAAGCGCACCGAGGGTCAATAGTACGGATCGGGCCCGGTCACCGCAAAACGCGAGTCCACGGGCGCTGCTCCCCGCTCGCGGAGCGCAGCCTGCAGCGCGAAGGACCCGGCGCACCAGGTGCTCCGGGTCCTTCGCATCGCTGGCTCGCGAAGGCGCTCAGCGCTTGCGCGAGCCCTTCTTCTTGATCGGGACGTGCTCGACCGGGTGGCTGTCCTCGTGCGCCTCGGCGACGTCCGCGCCGGGCTCGGTCACCGCGGTGCCCGGCTCGACCACGCCGTGCTCCGGCGGGACCCCGACACTGCCGACACTGCCCGACGGAGCACCCGCCACAGGTGCCATCGCGGGCACCGTCGCGTTCGGGAGCGCAGCCGGCGGACCGGCAGGGCGGCTCGCGCTGCGGCCACGGGTGCGGGTCACGACCTTCGGCGGCTCCACCGGTGCGGCCGGGGCCTCCGGCTCGGTGCTGGCCGCCACCGGGGCAGCCGGAGCCGGCACCACGACCGGCTGCGGGGTGGACTGCTGCTCGGGCTGTCCGGCCGGCCGGCTGGCGGCGCGGCGGCGCGTGCGGGTGACCACCTTGGGGGCCGCCGGCTCCACGGGCTCGGGCTGCGCCTGCTTCGGCTCGGCCTCGGTCAGCGTCGCGACGGGCTCGTCGACCGGCTTCTGCTCGGCCTGCTTCTGCTCGACCGGCTGGGGCTCGGCCTGCTTCTGCTCGACCGGCTGGGGCTCGGCCTGCTTCTGCTCGGCCTGCTTCTGCTCGGCCTGCTTCTGCTCGACCGGCTGGGGCTCCTGCCCGTCGTGGGCGGCCTTCTCGGCGTTCTCCGGCTTCGCGACCGCGGCGATGTCCTTGGGCGAGGGCGCCTTGCTGTGCTCACCGCCCTGACCGTTGCCCGACTCGTGGCCGTGCCCGTCGCCGTCCTGGCCGCGACCGCGACCACCGCGGCTGCGGCGAGCACCGCGACGCGACTCGTCCTCGGCCTTCTTCGGCTCGACCGGCGCGTCCTTGATGACGACTCCGCGGCCCTGGCAGTGCTCGCAGTTCTCGCTGAACGACTCGACCAGGCCGGTGCCGATCCGCTTGCGGGTCATCTGCACCAGGCCGAGCGAGGTCACCTCGGCCACCTGGTGGCGGGTGCGGTCCCGGCCCAGGCACTCGACCAGGCGGCGCAGCACGAGGTCGCGGTTGGACTCCAGGACCATGTCGATGAAGTCGACGACGATGATGCCGCCGATGTCACGCAGCCGGAGCTGGCGGACGATCTCCTCGGCCGCCTCCAGGTTGTTCTTGGTGACGGTCTCCTCGAGGTTGCCCCCCGAGCCGGTGAACTTGCCGGTGTTCACGTCGACGACCGTCATCGCCTCGGTGCGGTCGATGATCAGCGATCCCCCCGAGGGCAGCCAGACCTTGCGGTCCAGACCCTTGGCGATCTGCTCGTCGATGCGGTACGTCGCGAACACGTCCTTGCCGTTCTCCGGCACGTAGCGCTCCAGCCTGCTCTCGAGGTCCGGTGCGACGTGCGAGACGTATCCCTGCACGGTGTCCCAGGCGTCGTCGCCCTGGATGACGAGCTTGGAGAAGTCCTCGGTGAACAGGTCGCGGACCACCTTGAGCGTCAGGTCCGGCTCGCCGTACAGCAGCTGCGGGGCGCTGCCCTTGGCCTTCTTCTCGATGTCCTCCCAGCGGGCCTTGAGGCGCTCGACGTCGCGCGTGAGCTCGTCCTCGCTGGCGCCCTCGGCGGCCGTGCGGACGATGACGCCCGCGCTGTCCGGGACGATCTCCTTGAGCAGCGCCTTGAGGCGGTTGCGCTCGGTGTCCGGCAGCTTGCGCGAGATGCCGCTGGTGGTGCCGTCCGGCACGTAGACGAGGAACCGTCCGGCCAGGCTGATCTGGCTGGTCAGGCGGGCACCCTTGTGCCCGATCGGGTCCTTGGTGACCTGCACGAGCACGGGCTGCCCGGACGTGAGCACCGACTCGATCTTGCGAGGCTGTCCCTCGCGGTGGCCGAGCGCCGACCAGTTGACCTCGCCGGCGTACAGCACGGCGTTGCGGCCCTTGCCGATGTCGATGAAGGCGGCCTCCATCGAGGGCAGCACGTTCTGGACGCGGCCGAGGTAGACGTTGCCGATCAGGGAGGTCTGGGACTCCCGGGCGACGTAGTGCTCCACGAGCACCTTGTCCTCGAGCACGCCGATCTGGGTCAGCTCGTCGCGCTGGCGGACCACCATCACGCGCTCGACCGACTCGCGACGGGCGAGGAACTCGGCCTCGCTCACGATCGGGGCGCGACGGCGACCGGCCTCGCGCCCCTCGCGGCGACGCTGCTTCTTGGCCTCGAGGCGGGTCGAGCCGGAGACCGCGGTGATCTCGTCCTCGGCGTTGCGAGGCTTGCGCACCCGGGTGACGGTGTTCTGCGACTCGTCGGCCGAGTCGTCCCCCGAGTCTCCCGAACGGCGACGGCGGCGACGCCGGCGCGAGGAACCACCCTCGCCGCCGGACTCCTCCTGGTCGCCCTCGGCCTGCGCGGCCTGCGCGGCCGGGTCGGGCTCCTCCTCGGACGCGGCGGCGGAGCCGTCCTGCGCCTCGTTGGACTCACCGTCCCCGGACTTGCGGCGACGTCGTCCACCGCGACGGCGGCGACGGCGACCGCCGCCCTCGCCCTCCTCGCCCTCACCGGCACCCTGGTCGGGCTGCTGCTGGTCCTGCTGTGCGGCCGACTCATCGGCGGACTCGAACGGCTGCGGCTCGGCGGGCGCGGTCTCGGCACCCGGCTCGGCCGGCTGCTCGGTCTCCAGCTGCTCCCCGGCCGGCTGCTCCTCGGCCGACTGGGCCTCGGGCTGGGTCTTCGGCTTGGTCTTCGGCTGGGCGGCCTTGCGGGTCCGCTTGGCCGGCGCCTTGGTCGGCTCGGGGGCCTGGAAGAGCACCAGCGGGGCCACCGCCTCGGCGGCAGGCGCGGCGGACCCGGTCCCCTCCGCGGCAGGCGCGGCGGACTCGGCCTCCTCCTCGTCGACCTCGAGGGCTTCGACGGGCAGCTCTGCCGGGGGCTCCTCGACCGCGACCGCCTTCTTGGCCGCCGCCTTCTTCGCGGGGGCCTTCTTGGCGGGCGCCTTCTTGGCGGTCTTCTTCGCGGCCGCCTTCTTCGCCGTGGCCTTCTTGGCGGGGGCCTCGGCCGTGTCGCCGGTCAGCTCGGCCGCGGGCTCGACGGCACCGGACTCCTGCGGAGCGGGCTCGACGGCGGTCGAGGCGAGAGGGGCCGGCTCGACGGGGGCGTCCGTGGCCACCGTCTTCTTCGCGGCCGCCTTGCGCGTCGCGGTCTTCTTCGCGGGGGCCTTCTTCGCCGCCGTCTTCCGGGCCGCAGCCTTCTTCACCGGGGCGGGGCCGTCCGGGGTGGTCCCGGGCGCGGACTCAGCGGGGCTCCCGCTGGACTCGGCCGAGGGTTCCTCACCGTGCGAGGGGGTTCCTGCGTTGAGGTCGTCGGGCATGTAATGCTCCTCGACCCGGCGTCGCGCGCCGGGCGTGTCGGACGCTGCGGGCCCGCGAGTTCAGGGCCGACAGCGCAAAGCCTTCGGTGGCGGCGACACTCTCCGCAGTGCGTCACTGGCTGTTCGCTGTCCCACCTGCCGCGGTCGCCGGGCACAGTCCTGGAGGACTGCTACGGATCGCTGTCACCGACCCTCTGCCGCGTCGCGGTCTGGCGAGGACGTACAACCACTGTGCCGACCCCGCGAGGGGGACGGCGAGAACGTCGTCGGGTCGAGTCCGGGGCAGCCAGGCCGTCCCTCGTCAACCATGGCGAGTATCGCACACGGAGCGCGAAAGGGACCTATGCCGAACCGAGCAGCGGGTCGCCGATGGTGCCGGCGACCTGGTCGAGAGGCCCCTGGGCGACCCGGGTGAGCAGGGGCGACTCCCCCACCTCGAGACCGGAGACGGAGGCCAGCCCGGTGAGGACGTCGTCGGGGCGGACGGCGGGCACGGTGTGGCGCAGGACCAGGTCGAGGCGCGCACCGCGATCGTGCGGGGCGACCTCGAGGGAGACCACGGCCGCGCGGCAGTCGAACTCGCGGAGCCCCTTCTTCGTCATCCGCTCCACCGACACGGCGTCGGTCGCCAGGAACTGCTCGACCGCGGGCGCGACCACCTCCGCGGCGACAGCCACGTCGAGGTTCCACCGACTGGCCTCGAGCCGGTCGGCCAGCGACCCGCCCGCCGACTCCACGACCTCCAGGATGTCCAACCCGTCAGGAAGTGCCTCCTCCAGCGCCACCCGTACGTCGTCGGGGCGGACCACCTCGGCCAGCGCGATCTCGAGGTACTCCGCCTCGCTGGCCGAGCCGGTCGGCGCGGCACCGGCGTACGAGATGCGCGGGTGCGGGTTGAAGCCCGAGGAGTACGCCATCGGGATGCGGGCCCGGAAGACCGCGCGCTCGAACGCCCGGCTGAAGTCGCGGTGGCTGGTGAACCGGAGACGGCCGCGCTTGGCGTAGCGGATCCGGAGCCGCTGGACGGGCGGGGCTTGCTGCTCGGGCTGTTCACGCACCGGCAAAGGCTAGGCCACTCGTCGGGTCGGGCGTGAGTTCGCGACTGCGTCCCCGGGGCTCGATCTCTTTCGGCGGCGCCCTTCTCCGGGGGTGGCCTTCTCCGGCGGTGGCCGGGCTCTCTTGTTGCTGTGGCTCGCTGCTGGCTTCGTGTGGCCCTCCGCCGCGGACCGTGCGCCGTCGCTTGCTTCGCTGCGGCGCCGGTCCCTCGCCGCTGGGGTTGGGCTCCGTTTCGGCGCCTTCGCTCGCTTTTACGCTCCTCGCGCGCGGTTCGCGGCTGCGGGCCACTCCTGGCCGGCTGCCTCTCCTTCGCCCCTTCTCTGCTGAGGATTGTTGTCGATCCCTGACCGTGCTCGACGGCTGATTCGTCTCCTCACTCGCGTCGGGGGCGGGATCGGGTCCACTGGTCGGGCGGATGCCCGGGTCTCGGGGGTGGCAGGAACTCCGGCTTGCCGTCGTGGCTGCTGATCCGCACTTCCCAGGGGGTGTGGTGGACGGTGCGGTGGTGGTGTCCGCACAGCAGCACCAGGTTGTCCAGGCTGGTCACGCCGCCGTCGGTCCAGGGGGTGATGTGGTGGGCGTGGCCCATCACCGGGGGTCGGGTGCAGCCGGGGAAGGCGCAGTGCCGGTCGCGGCAGACCAGGGCCCGCCACAGTGCGGGGGTCACCAGTCGATGTGCCCGGCCGACGTCGAGGACCTCGCCGTGGTTGCCGAGGGCGATGGGGATGATGTCGGCGTCGCAGGCCAGCCGCCGCACCACGGCCGGCGTCAGCTCCAGGCCGTCGTCGGTCACCCCACCGACCGGGGTGGTGGCGTCCAGGGTGGTGGCGTCGAGGCTGGCCCAGTCGATCTGCCCCCGGAGGGTCTCGAGGGTGACGGTGACCGCGACCCGGGGACGGGCGCCGTGGCAGTCGGGTGGCAGCTCGGTGGTCAGGGCGTGCCGCGCGGTCTCGACCAGCGCGTCCCACAACCGGGCGCCGTGATCGCGGGGATCCCTCTCGACCAGGCAGTCCGGGTCATCCTCCGTGCCGGTGCCGGTGCCGGTGCCGGTGTCGGTTGTGGTGGCGGTGGCGGGCTGGGGCTTGGTGAGTGGGAGCAGGGCAGCCTTGATCAGGGCGGCGTCCTCGACGGTGCCGCGGCCGCGCAACCGGATGCCGCCGGCGCCGTCCTCGGTGATCGCGAGGTACCGGTGGTGGTGCGCGGCCCGGTCCTCCCGGTACAGCGCGGCCTCGAGCTTCCGTTCGGCCTTGTCGGGGTCCACCAGGACGTCGAGGCGTTTGCCGACGGTGGCCAGGTCGGTGGCGTTCAACCGGCCCGCCTCCCGCAACAGCGCGGTCTCGCCGTCGGCGCGGACCGTTGGGTTCAGGGGGAGCCTGTCGACCGCGGTCACGATCACCGACGCCTGCTCCGGCGAGATCGCACCCCGCGACAGCGCCGCGTGGGTGGTCGCGTAGTCGCCGACGAGGGCCGCGGCCTGGCGGACGGTGCGGTGGCCCTCGGCGTGGTGCAGGCCGGCGAGGTGGGTGAACCACGCCGCGGTCGACCCCCACGCCAGCTGAGTCTTGGCGACCCCGCGGGCCTCGATCTCGGCCAGCACCGGCGCCTGCACGGCCGCGACCTGGCAGCGGACCTGCTCCAACGCGGCGACCACGTCGACCAGCTCGTCACTGGTCTTGGCGGCCCACAGCACCTCGCCGAGCTGGGTGAGCAGCGCGGCCGCGGCGGCGGCCACCCCGGCGGGGCTGGTCGTCGTGTCGGTCGGCTGCTGCTCCATGACCTGACTCAACCAGAGGGCACCGACAGTCCCGGGCTCCTGACCTGTGGATATCTCGCTAGGCGAGATGCTTTCCGATGAAAGTTTCGAGCAACATGTCGGGGCTCTGGAACGACGTCGGGGTTGGCCGCAGGGACCCTCGTCGAGTGGTCACAGACTCCACCGGATCGGCCAGATTCGATGCGGTTGGTGACCAAACCGCACACCCCGAAGCCGGGAGCCGGCGCCGACCGAGGCGGACCTCCCCGGTAGCCAGCCAGGACCGCCACCCAAAGCAGCCGGAAGGCCGTGAGCGAGCCGGAGCTGAAGCCGAACGCCAGCCGCCCGGCCGGGTCGCCCAGGAGGGGTGCCGATTGGTCACAGACTCCACCGGATCGGCCAGATTCGATGCGGTTGGTGACCAAACCGCACACCCCAAAGCCGGGAGCCAGCGCCGACCGAGACGGACCTCCCCGGTAGCCAGCCAGGACCGCAACCGAAAGCAGCCGGAGGGCCGGGAACGCACCGGAGCCCGAACCCGACGCCCGCCGCCCGGCCGGCTCGCCCAGGAGGGGTGCCGAATGGTCACAGCCCGCACCGGACCGCGCCGATCGGATGCGGTTGGTGACCAAACCGCACACCCCGACGCCGGGAGCCGGCGCCGACCGAGGCGGACCTCCCCGTAGCCAGCCAAAGGACCGCCACCGAAGGCAACCGCAGAGCCGGGAGCGGACCGGTCCGCGAGCCCACCTGGACCGACCCCGGCCCACCAGACCCGTCAGCCGCGAGCACCCACGATCCGCGCGAGCGCAGCCTTCATCGCCGGGGACGGGTAGACGGTGCTCACCCGGACGCCGTCGAGCCACGCGGTGAGCCGGTCCGCCTCCGCCGCGAGGGCGGCCCGCCCGTCGGCGTCGACGTCCTCGAGGAGCTCGACCTCGACGACGCCGTCGGGGTCCTGGATCCAGCAGCCGACCACCCGGCCGTCCCACCAGGCGGTGGTGCCGGCGTTGCCGTTGGTGTCGAAGAGGGCGGGGCCGTGGGGGCCGAGGACGAAGGCGCGGTCCTTCCACCCCATGATCGTCGGGTCGAGGACGGGCAGCAGGGCGGCCCAGGGCCCGGGGGCGGGCTCGTCCTCGTCGTCTCCGGGCAGCACCCACCCGACGGCGCCGTCCTCGAGCGACACCTGCACGGCGCCGACGTCGGCCAGCGCCTGCTTCACCGCGCCGGCCGTGCCGCCGAGCCACCACTGCAGGTCCGCGGCGGTGCCCGGACCGAAGGTCGCCAGCCACCGTTGCGCGAGCTCGGCGTACCCCTCGTCGGACTTCCAGGGCGTGGGCTCCTCCCCCAGCCAGCTGCGCATCAGCGTCCACTGCGGACGCGAGAGCCGCCAGTGTCCGCCGTTCGCCCCGCGCACCGTCGCGGCCTCGACGCCGAGCTGGGTGAGCACCCGGGGCGCGATCGGGAAGTTGCCGCCGTACGACTTGTGCGCGGCGACGTCGATCCGGCCGTGCAGCTGCGGGACCTGCTCGCGCAGCGCCTGCGCGCTCAGCGCCGAGCCGTCGGCCAGCCGCTCGAGGACGGCCGCGCGGGCGGCCTCCAGCCACGCCGCGCCGTCGTCGGCGATCCCCGCGGCCTCGACGTCCTTGGCCAGCCGCGCCCGGTGCTGGGCCGCCACCCGGGCCGACGCGCTTCCCCAGGCCGCGGGAAGCAGGTCCCGCGGGAAGACGAACAGCGTGCGCCGCATCGCGAGCTGCTTGACCAGTGCCCGGTCGTCGTACAGCGCCCGGTCGACCACGTCGTGCGTCAGGCCGTCGACCCGGGCGAACAGCGAGAGGTAGACGCTGGCCGGCTCCGTCGCGTGCAGCACCGTCATCGCGCGCGTCGCAGCCACGGGGTCGGACGCCCGGTGCGCGGGAGCGACGGCGTGCCGCCGGGCCAGCCGGGCGCGTCGCGCCGCGTCGGAGATCTGCCTCATGACCCCATCCTGACCGACGGGACCGACAGCCGGACCCGTATGACGACACGGGATCGGTTGCTGGGATCATCGATCCAGTGACCGCCTCCCGCCGCGCCTCCCTCCTGGTCCTCCTCGGCCTGGTCCTGTTGTCACTCAACCTCCGCCCGGCGGCGGTCAGCGTGGGTCCGGTGCTCGCCGAGGTCCGCGACGGCCTCGGCATGTCGGGCACGGCGGCCGGTCTGCTCACCTCCCTCCCGGTGCTCGCGTTCGCACTCTTCGGCGCCCTCGCTCCGGCCGCCGCCCGCGTCGCCGGCGTCCACCGGGTCACCCTGGTGGCCCTCCTCGTCGTCGCGGCCGGCCTGCTCGGCCGGGCGCTGACCAGCAGCGAGCCGGTCTTCCTGCTCCTCTCGATGCTGGCGCTCGGCGGCATGGCGATGGCCAACGTGCTGCTGCCCTCGCTGGTCAAGCTGCACTTCCCCGACAAGGTCGGCCCCGTCACCGCGATCTACACGACGGCGCTCTCGATCGGGCTCACCGGGGCGCTGGTGCTCACGGTCCCGATCTCCGACGCGTACGACGGGTGGCGCAGCGGGCTCGGCACCTGGGCGTTCGTCGCGCTCGTCGCCGCCGTCCCGTGGCTGGGCCTCGTCACGCACGACAAGGCACTGGACCGGACGCCCACCACGATCCGCTTCGGTGACGTCGCCCGGACCCGTCTCGGCCTGGCGATGGCCCTGTTCTTCGGGCTCCAGTCGCTGCAGGCGTACGCCGTGTTCGGCTGGTTCGCCCAGCTGTGGCGCGACAACGACTTCACCGCCACCCAGGCGGGCGCGCTGGTCGGGCTGATCGCCGCCGTGTCGATCCCCCTCTCGCTGTGGGCCCCGGCGGCGGTGGCGCGGCGCGACGACCAGCGCTGGATCCTGCTCGGGGTGATGCTCTGCTACCCGGTGGGCTACATCGGGCTGATGCTCGCGCCGCACTCCCTCGCCATCCCGTGGGCACTGCTGGTGGGCGTCGGCGCGGTGACCTTCCCGATCGTGCTGGTGCTCATCGGGCTGCGGTCCCGCACCCCCCAGGGCACCGCGGCGCTGTCCGGCTTCACCCAGTCGATGGGCTACCTGATGGCCGCGATCGGCCCGTTCGGCGTCGGTGTGCTGCACGACGCCACCGGGGGCTGGACCTGGCCGCTGGTGATGCTCACGGCGCTGACCGTCCCCCAGGTCGCGGTCGGGATGTACGTCGCGCGGCCGGCGTACGTCGAGGACCAGCTGCGGACCCGCGACGGGGAGCCTCAGTCGGTCTGACCCCGCACGAGCAAGCTCTGCGCCCTGCGCAGCTCAGGGCCGGGACGCGAGACCCTCACGTCCGGTGTCCAGCGCGATCTTCGCCCTGATCGCCTCCTCGACGGTGAATCCGTGGTGCTCGGCGAGGACCGTCGCGGCGAGGACCACGTCGGCGAGCTCGTGCATCACCTCGTCGCGGCGCGGCATGTCCCGGCTGCAGGCCTCGACCAGCTCGATCGCCTCCTCGGCGACCTTCCGGGCGTTGTGGCTGTCCGTGATCGTGAGCCCGCGGGCCGACAGGTAGTCATGGAGCAGCGCATGGACCGACGGCACGGCCGGCAGACTACCGGCGGGCCGCTGCTGGTCCGGTCGGCGCCCCCGGACCGCGGGCGAGCACAGGCGTCAGACCACGGACAGCGGCAGGAGCTGCCGGCCGGTGGGCCCGATCTGGATCTCGGTGTTCATCTCAGGACACACGCCGCAGTCGTAGCACGGCGTCCAGCGGCAGTCCTCGACCTCGACGTCGGAGCTGCCGTCGGCCACGGCGAGCGCGTCCTCCCAGTCGGCCCACAGCCAGTCCTTGTCGAGCCCGGAGTCGAGGTGGTCCCAGGGCAGGACCTCGTCGTACTCCCGCTCACGGGTGGTGAACCAGTCGAGGTCCACGCCGGTCCCGGCCAGTGCGGTGGCGCCCGACTCGATCCAGCGGTCGTAGGAGAAGTGCTCGCTCCAGCCGTCGAAGCGGCCGCCGTCGCGCCACACCTGCTCGATGATCCGGCCCACCCGGCGGTCGCCGCGCGAGAGCAGGCCCTCGATGGTGCCGGGCTTGCCGTCGTGGTAGCGGAAACCGATCGCGCGGCCGAACTTCTTGTCCTCGCGCACCGTGTCGCGCAGCTTCTTCAGCCGGGCGTCGGTCGTCTCGTGGTCGAGCTGCGCGGCCCACTGGAACGGCGTGTGCGGCTTGGGCACGAAGCCACCGATGGAGACGGTGCAGCGGATGTCGTTGCGCCCGGACACCTCGCGGCCCTTGGCGATCACCTTCTTGGCGAGCTCGGCGACCTGGAGCACGTCCTCGTCGGTCTCGGTCGGCAGCCCGACCATGAAGTAGAGCTTCACCTGCCGCCAGCCGTGGGAGTACGCCGTGGCGACGGTGCGGATCAGGTCCTCCTCGGTGACCATCTTGTTGATCACCTTGCGCATCCGCTCCGAGCCGCCCTCGGGCGCGAACGTGAGGCCCGAGCGGCGACCGTTGCGGGAGAACTCGTTGGCCAGCGTGATGTTGAAGGCGTCGACGCGGGTCGAGGGCAGCGAGAGCGAGACGTTCGAGCCCTCGTAGCGGTCGGCAAGGCCCTTGGCCACGTCGCCGATCTCGGTGTGGTCGGCAGAGGAGAGCGAGAGCAGGCCGACCTCCTCGAAGCCGGACTTGCGGATGCCGTTCTCGACCATGTTGCCGATGGTCTCGATCGAGCGCTCGCGGACCGGGCGGGTGATCATGCCGGCCTGGCAGAAGCGGCAGCCGCGGGTGCAGCCGCGGAAGATCTCGACCGAGAAGCGCTCGTGGACGGTCTCGGCCAGCGGCACCAGCGGCTTGGCCGGGTAGGGCCAGGCGTCGAGGTCCATCAGGGTGTGCTTGCGGACGCGGAACGGGATGCCCGGGCGGTTGGGCACGACGGCCTCGATGGACCCGTCGTCGCCGTAGGTCACGTCGTAGAACTTCGGGACGTAGACGCCGCCGCTGACCGCGAGCCGGCGCAGCAGCTCGTCCCGATCTCCGGGGCGACCCTCGCCCTTCCACTCGCGCACGACCTCGGAGATCGCGAGCACGACCTCCTCGCCGTCACCGAGGACCGCCGCGTCGAGGAAGTCCGCGATCGGCTCGGGGTTGAACGCTGCGTGTCCGCCGGCCAGCACGATCGGGTCGTCCTCGGCGCGGTCGACCGCGTGCAGCGGGATGCCGGCCAGGTCGAGGGCGTTGAGCATGTTGGTGTAACCGAGCTCGGTCGAGAAGCTCAGGCCGAACACGTCGAAGTCGCGCACCGGGCGGTGGGCGTCGACGGTGAACTGCGGGATGGGCCCGCGCTGGTCGCCGGTGCGCATGACCTTCTCCATGTCCGGCCACACCGCGTAGGTGCGCTCGGCGACGATCCAGTCGCGCTCGTTGAGCACCTCGTACAGGATCTGGACGCCCTGGTTGGGCAGGCCGACCTCGTAGGCGTCGGGATACATCAGCGCCCAGCGGACGGTGTCACCCTCGGGCGCGCAGTCCCACTCCTTGATCGTGGAGTTCAGCTCGCCGCCGACGTACTGGATCGGCTTGGAGACCGAGGACAGGCGGGGTTCGAGGCGGTCGAAGATGCTCTCGCCCTCGCGTCGGTCGAGCTGGTCGAGCGGTGCGGCAGACACGGAGTACCTCTCAGCGATCGGGGAACGGTCTAGGGTACGTCGCCCGCCCGGCGCGCGCCCAACTCCCGCACATCCGAATGGGCCATTGCCGAGCACTCCTCCCGCGAGGGACGATCACGAGATGGCGGACGTGAGGCAGGGCCGCTGGTCGGCCGGCATCGACGGTGACTTCGTGGTGTTCCTGATCGGGGCGCGGCTCGACCCGCGCCACCCGGTGCGGACGCTGCGGGACCTCGGCGGGATGCGCGGGATGCCGTACATGCTCAAGCACCTGACGCAGCACCCCGAGAAGGGCCTGCTCGGCTACGAGACCTACGGCCTGACGATGAACGTGCAGTACTGGCGCTCGTTCGAGGATCTCGAGCGGTTCGCGCGTGACGAGGACGCGCCGCACGTGCCCGCGTGGCGCAACTACTGGCGCCGGGTCGGGAAGGACCCCCGCTCGGGGATCTGGCACGAGACGTTCCTGGTCCGCGCCGGAGAGTACGAAGCCGTCTACGGCAACATGCCCCCGCACGGCCTCGGCAAGGCCGCGCGCCTGGTCTCGCTCAAGGAGGACTCCTCGGCGCGCGGCCGGCTCAAGCGGCTCACCGGTTGACCGTGCACGCCGTCCGGGCCGAGGTCGCGTACGACGGGGAGCGGTTCCGCGGGGAGGGGGCCACCGTCCTCGTCGACGGTGGCCGCATCGCCGGTGTGGAGCCCCTTGCGTTCGAGGTGCCCCATGACGTCGCGGTGACGACGTACGACGGCACCCTGTTGCCGGGCCTGGTGGACGCCCACGTGCACCTGGTCGCGGACGCCACGATCGGCGGGCTGGAGCGAGCCGGCGCCCTCCCCACCGACGCGCTCGACGCGCTGGTCCGCCGGTCGCTCGCCCAGCAGGCCGCTGCGGGCGTGACCACGGTCCGGGACCTCGGCGACGCCGCCTTCTGCACGCTCCCCCACCGGGAGGCCGCGAGGCCCGGCGAGCCGCGCATCGTCGCCGCCGGGCCCCCGATCACCACCGCCGAGGGGCACTGCCACTACCTCGGCGGCGCGGTCACCGGGCCGGACCGGATCCGTGCCGCGGTGGCCGAGCGGGAGCGCCGCGGCGTCGACGTGGTCAAGGTGATGGCGTCCGGCGGCATGACGACGCCGGGCACCGACCCGTTCGGGGTGCAGTTCACCGACGACGAGCTGCGCCTGCTCGTCGAGCAGTCGCACGCAGCCGGGATGCCGGTGCTCGCGCACGCGCACTCACTGGCCGGCGCCTGGCAGGCGCTCCGCGCCGGGGTCGACGGCATCGAGCACTTCAGCTGCCTGGCCGAGAACCGCGCGGTCATCCCCGAGGACTTGTTGGCCGAGGTGGCCGCGCACGGGGTGGCCGTCGACCTCACCTTGGGCAACGACCAGACGGTGATGGCCGCCATGGGTGTCCCGCCCCCGGGCATCCGGGAGATGCTCGACCGCCTCGGCCTCCGGCTCGACCAGGTGCGGGACCGCCGGCTCACCGCGCTCGCGGCCATCCGGCGGCACGGAGTCACCATGGTCGCGGGCGTGGACGCGGGTGTCTCGCCGCCGAAGGCGCACGGCAACCTGTGGCTCGTGGTCGTCGATCTCGTGGACGGCGGCTACCCGGTGGAGGAGGCCCTGGCCGCCGCAACCGGCGTGGCCGCACGGGAGTGCGGGCTCGGCGAGGTCACCGGGTCACTGCGCGTCGGGCTGGCTGCCGACCTGCTGGTGGTGACCGGCGACCTGCGCGAGGACCCGTCGGCCCTGGGAAGACCCACTGCGGTGTGGGTGCGCGGAGTCCCGGTCCCTCCCCGGACCTGGCCGTCCGCCGCCGGCGGTCAGTCCGTGTCCGGCGACAGCTCGGCGTAGGCGGCCCGGGCCCGCGCCAGCTCCTCGGTCGCCGCAGCGATGAGCTCTTCGAGGCCGGTGACGCCGAACCGGTTCGAGACGCCCTGGACCGCCTCGGTGATGGCCGGGTCGATGCTGTGCGGGGAGCTGTGGGGCTCGGTCATGCGTCCATCCAAACACGCGCCGAACACGTGGGTCCGCGCGGTCCGGCACGCCTCACCCCTTGACGTAGGAGAGCTTCTCGCAGACCTTGCCGTCGCGCAGGCGCAGCACGTCGACGCCGCGCACGTGGCCCGGCCCGCCCTGCTCGTCCACCCAGTCGAACCGCCACCGCAGCACGCCGCGGTCCCCGCACACGAAGGCCTCCTCCTCCGTGAAGGCTGGTTGCCCGGTCTGCCCGAAGAGCTCGTCCCACACGCCGCGCACGGCCGCGGCGCCGACGTGCCGTTGCCCGTCCGGTGCCGGACCGGTCGCCTCGAACACGCAGTCGTCGCTCATCAGCGCCATGATGGCGTCCACGTCGCCGCTGCCGAACGCCGTCGAGAACCGGGCCAGGGCTGCGTGGTTGGGTCCCCAGCCGGCGTCCCGGCCCGCGCCGGCCAGCAGGTCCCCCTGCGCGTCCCCGTTCGACGAAGCGCGCGGGCCCACGACGCCCGCGGCCCGGTACATCTCCTCGCGCTCCGCGAACCAGGCCGCCACCTCGTGCACCAGAGCCGGGTCGAGCCGCGGGTCACCACCGGTCGCCACCGCGAGGTCCCAGCCGTGGATCAGGTGGTCGGCAGCGAGCTGGTGGACGTACTCGTCCAGGTTCTCCTCGCCGTAGGACAGGTGAACGGTGCCGCCCGAGGGCAGCGACCCGGCGACGGCGCGGGTCGCCTCGCGCGCCGCGTCGAGCGCACTGCGGATCGGGTCCGCGCCGAGCAGGTCGCCGTCGAACCGGTCCCCCACCTCCGCGATGGTGCTCCCCTCCACCAGCGGCGCGGTCCACAGGTCCTCGCCGCAGACGTGGTTGACCAGGTCGCGCACCGTCCAGTCCCGGCACGGGGTCGGGTCGTCCCAGCGGTCGGCCGGGACCGCGTTGACGCGTTCTGCCCAGCCCTCGACGGTGCGGGCGTACAGGGTGTTGAGATCCATCAGGGTCCTCCGCTCTCGAACGTGCTGCGTGCCGCGCGGACCCACCACTGCAGGTCCGCCCGCTCTCGGTCCCGGACCGCCGGGTCCGGGTGCTCGGCCGTGTCCAGCGCCTTGTTCCACCCCAGCCAGAGCAGGCCGGTGAGGAGCGAGAGCTGCATCGACCGCTCGTCGTACGCCGGGCCGGCCGCGCGCCGGTACGCCGCCAGCAGCTCCTCGCGGGTCGCGTCGAGGACCTGTGAGCAGCCGGCGAGGAACCGGGCGACGTCGAGGGTGCCGGGAGCCGCCGTCGGCATCGCCCAGTCCAGCAGCACCAGCCGCCCGCCCTCGACGGCCATGTTGACCGTGGCCACGTCCCCGTGCGCCAGCGTCACCGGACCGGCGGCGAGCGCCCCGGTGAGGGGCGCGACGTCGTCGAGCAGCGAGAGCACCGGGTCGGCCACGTCGCCCGGCACCAGCTCGGCGAAGAGCTCCCAGCCGCGCAGCACGAGCGACATCAGCTCGCTGCCCGCCCCGGCCAGCGGAGCGACCCGCGCGGGCGCGAACAGGCCGAGCACGAGGTCGAGCGGGGCCAGACCGGGAGGTGCGTCCCCCAGGAAGGTCCGGTGCAGCGCGGCCAGCCGCTCCACGACCCAGGTGGCCCGTGCACGGGAGAGCCGGTCCTCCCACGTGAGGACGGTGTCGCCGAGGTCCCGCATCACCACGACGGTGACCTCCCCCTCCAGCCACGCGTCCACCACGGCGTGGCCGACCCCGTCCGGCAGCCGGTCCAGCACGCCGGAGCGCCACAGGAGGTACTCGCGACCGGGTCCTCCCCCGGTCAGCTCGAGTGTGAAGTCCGCTCCGGGCACCACCCGCTTGACGACGAGGGCACGACCGTCCGCGAGCCGGACCCGCTCGAGTCCGGCCCCCGACTTCCCTTCATGGCCCGAGAACGCGCGACGCTCCACGACGTCGCGCAACAGCTCTGCAGGCGCCACGTCTTCACGGTGGCACCGGTCCTGCGTCGCGCACCATGGCCCACCCGGGCTAGGTCTGTCTCCCTAGGGTGTGCGTCATGAGCGCGACGACGTCCGGACGTTTCCACTGGACGGTGTTCGTCCCGATCCTGGGCGCGCTGGTGCTCGTGGCGTCCTGGGGCCGGCACCCGCACGGTGCGCCCGGCGCGCTCCTCATCGCAGGCGTGGCCGTGTTCCTCATCGGCTCGGTGCTGGCCGCGGTGCACCACGCCGAGGTCGTGGCGCACCGGGTGGGCGAGCCCTTCGGGTCCCTGCTCCTGGCCGTCGCGGTCACGGTGATCGAGGTCGCGCTGATCGTCACGCTCATGGTGAGCGGCGACAAGGACACCTCCGGTCTGGCCCGCGACACCGTCTTCGCGGCGGTGATGATCTCGGTCAACGGGATCGTGGGGCTGGTGCTCGTCGTCGGCGCGCTGCGCCACCACCTCGCCGTCTTCAACCCCGAGGGCACCGGATCGGCCCTGGCCACCGTGATCACGCTGGCGTCCGTGACGCTCGTCCTGCCGCGGTTCACGACCAGCGAGCCGGGGCCCGAGTTCTCCTCGTCCCAGCTGGCGTTCGCCGCCGTCGCCTCGCTCGCGCTCTACGCGCTGTTCGTGTTCACCCAGACCGTCCGGCACCGCGACTTCTTCCTGCCCGTCGAGTCCGGGCGGGGACCGGTGGACGCCGACGGTGACGGTCACGCCGATCCCCCGACCGACCGCGAGGCGCTGACCAGCCTCGGCCTGCTGGTCGTGTCGCTGGTCGCGGTGGTCGGCCTGGCGAAGGTGGAGTCGCCGGCCATCGAGGACGGGGTGGCCGCGGTCGGCTTCCCCGCGGCCGTCGTCGGTGTCGTGATCGCCCTGCTCGTGCTGCTGCCCGAGTCCATCGCGGCGGTCCGTGCCGCCGCCCGCGACGACGTGCAGGTCAGCCTCAACCTGGCCTACGGCTCGGCGATGGCCTCGATCGGCCTGACCATCCCGACCATCGCCGCGGCCAGCATCTGGCTGGACGGGCCGCTGTCCCTCGGTCTGGACCCCATGCAGATCGTGCTGCTGGCGATCTCCGTGGTGGTCAGCGTCCTGACCGTCGTGCCCGGCCGCGCCAAGCCCCTCAACGGTGGCGTGCACCTGGTGCTGCTCGCGGCGTACCTGTTCCTGTCCGTGCAGCCCTGAGAACGCTCAGCGGGAGGCGAGCACCCGCACCGGCATCACGTAGCGGGTCGGCAGCGACGCGGTCGAGCGCAGGTGGATGTTCTGCAGCAGCCCGATCGCGAGCATGCCGGCGAACATCGAGCTGCCGCCGTACGACACGAACGGCAGCGGGACGCCGGTGACCGGCATGATGCCCAGGCACATGCCGACGTTCTGGAACGCCTGGAACCCGAACCAGCAGGCGATGCCCGCGGCGGCCACCCGACCGAACACGTCGTCGGTGTGCCGGGCGATCGCCAGGGCCCGCCAGATCACGATGGCCAGCAGGGCGATCAGGACGCCCGCGCCGACCAGGCCGAGCTCCTCGCCGGCGACGGTGAAGATGAAGTCGGTGTGCTGCTCGGGCACGAACCCGGCCCGGGTCTGGGAGCCGTCGAAGAGGCCCTGGCCGAACAGGCCTCCGTTGCCCACCGCGATCCGGGCCTGCTCGGTGTTGTAGCCCGCGCCGCGCGGGTCGAGGTCGGGGTTGGTGAACGCCATGAACCGATCGACCTGGTACTGCTTGAGGAAGCCCGCGGCCACGGCTGCGGCCGCCGCGGTCCCACCTCCGGCGCCGAGCAGCGCGAGCCAGCGACGCGGCGCACCCGAGGTGGCCAGCACGCCGAACACCGTCGCGGACAGCACCAGCATGGTGCCGAGGTCGGGCTGCAGCATGATCAGCGACGCGGGCAGCCCGGCGATGAGCAGCATCGCGACCACCTCGGTGGTGCCGACCTGGTTCTGCCACTTGCCCTCGGCGCGCTCGGCGACGAGCAGGGCCATGCCGATCACGACGGCGAGCTTGGCGAACTCCGAGGGCTGGATGGACATCCCGCCCAGCTGCAGCCACGAGCGGGAGCCGTTGATGGTCGAGCCCATGGTGAGGACCAGCGCCAGCCCCGCGATGGAGGCGAGGTAGACCAGCGGCGCCACGATGCGCACCCAGCGGTGGTCGGTCGCCATCACGATCACCAGCAGCACCAGGCCGATGGCGACGTTGACCAGCTGCTTCTTCAGGTACGCCGTGGGGTCGCCGAGGGTGAGGTCCTCCCGGTGCGAGGTGGCCGACCAGACGAGCAGGCTGCCGAGGGTGACCAGGGCCAGCACGGCCAGCATCAGGATCCAGTCGAGCCCGGGGGCGCGCAGGGTGGTTCGCGCCGGGCGGGGGCTGGGGGCGAGCGGCATGTCAGTCCTCCCGTGCGGGCGGCAGGATCGAGCCGTCCTTCATGAACGTGGGCAGGTCCGCGGGCGGGACCGTGCCGGGGATCGCGGCCTTCTTCGGGTTCACGTCCATCCCGTCGACGCCGTAGAGGGTCTCCCAGATCTTGCGGACCGCCGGGCCCGAGGTGCCCGAGCCGGTGCCGGCCTGGCTGACCATCATGATCACGACGTAGTTCTCGTCGAAGGTCGCCACCCACGAGGTCGACTGCTTGCCGTAGACCTCGGCCGAGCCGGTCTTGCCGCGGATGTGGACCTTGTCGAGCGGGAAGTCGATGAACTTCCAGGCCAGGGTGCCGACCTTGGGGGTGCCCAGCAGCGCCTGGTTGACGTAGCGGATGCTCGAGGCGGAGGCGTCGACCTTGCCGGTCGCCTTCGGCCTGATCCGCTTGAGGACCTTGCCGTCGGCGCTGACGATCGCCTTCGCGATCCGGGGCTCGTAGAGGGTGCCGCCGTTGGACAGCGCCGAGTAGGCACGGGCCAGCTGGAGCGGCGTGACGATCGTGTCGCCCTGGCCGATCGAGTAGTTCACCGCGTCGCCGGCGCGGTAGTAGCTGCCCTCGAGGCAGAACTCGTGGGCGAAGACCCGCAGGAACGAGCTGGGCGCGTTCTGCTTGCGGTCCATCGTGCAGTAGTAGCCCTTCATGGACTTCCAGTACGCCAGCTTCCAGTGCCGGTCGGCGATCCGGCCGCTGGCCTCGCCGGGCAGGTCGACCCCGGTCTCGCTGCCGAACCCGAAGTTCTTCGCCTCCTGGACCAGCGGGTCCTTGGCGTCCACGTCCTGCGGGTCCGAGCCGTACTTGTTCCAGTAGTGCAGGCCGACGCGGTAGAAGAACGTGTCGCACGAGAGCTGCAGCGCCCGGTCGAAGCCGATCATCCCGTAGGACGCCGACTCGTAGTTCTTGAACCAGCGGTTGCCGACCTGGAGGCCACCGGAGCAGTCGAGCCGGGTGGACGGCGAGAAACCGTTGTTGAGGGCGCCGACGGTCATGATCGGCTTCCAGGTCGAGCCGGGCGCGAACTGCCCCTGGGTCGCCCGGCCGAGCAGCGGCGTGCCGGCCGCGTCGGAGTACAGGTGCGCGAGCTGCTTCTTGGTGATGCCACCGACCCAGACCGAGGGGTCGTACGTCGGCTGGCTGGCCATCGAGACGATCCGGCCCGTCTTGGCCTCCATGACCACGACCGCGCCGGAGTCCGCCTTGTAGTTCGTGTGCGTGACCGGGTCGTAGGTCTTGCGCGCGAGCTGGATCGTCTCGGCCAGCTGCTTCTCGACGACGCCCTGCACCTTCGCGTCGATCGAGGTGACGAGGGTGTCCCCCGGCTGGCCCTCGACCTCGCTGTCGTCACCGAGGACGCGGCCCATCGAGTCCACGGCCACCCGCTTGTAGCCGGGCATCCCGCGCAGCCACGCGTCGTACTCCTTCTCGACGCCGGCGCGGCCGACCGAGGAGGCGCCGTTGACGGAGCGGTCGCCGTCCTCCTGCGCCTTGTCGTACTCCTCCTCGGTGATCGGGCTGAGGTAGCCGAGCACGTGGGCGAGGTTGACGCCGAAGGGACGCGGGTAGGCACGCACGCTCTGCTGCTCGGCGAGGACCGACGGGTAGTCCTCGGGCTGCTCGAGGATGCGCAGCGCGGTCGCCTGGGTGACGTCGGAGGCGACCGGCACCGGCTGGTACGGCGAGCCGTTCCAGCACACCCCGGTCACGCTGCCGGCGTCGCCGCAGGTGACCAGGCGCTTGTGGATCATCGCCGGGCTGCCGTCCAGGACCTGCGCCAACCGGTCGATCAGCTTGTGGCGCTGCTCCTTCGACATCTTGTCCAGCATGCTGCGGTCGACCGAGACCACCCACGAGGTCCGGTTCGCGACCAACGGCCGGCCCATGTCGTCCACGATCAGGCCGCGCTGGGGCTGGACCACGACCTCGCGCACCGACTGCGAGGCGGCCTGGGCGTGGTACTCCTCCCCGCCGACGACCTGCAGGTAGTAGAGCCGCGCGAAGAGCGTGACGAACAGCGAGAACACCAGCGCCTGGATGACGAGCAGCCGCAGCCTGCTCTTCGTGGTCGCGGTGGCCGACAACCGGCCGGAGGAGCTCGGCGCCATCACGCCGTCCGCGCCGGCTCGAGCCGGTGGAACATCCGCATCACCAGCGGCAGCACGAACGGCGTGAGCAGCACGTCCCAGGCGACCGCCACCAGGATCACCTGGAGCAGGTCGGGAACGGCCAGCGCCGGGTCGCGCAGCACGAGACCGCTGATCGCGAAGACGGAGGTGCCGACGAAGGACGACGCGGCGACGGTGGCGACCACGGCGGTGGCCGTGGGCCGGACGTCCTGGCGGACCCGGCCGGCGACGTAGCCGACGATCACCAGGGCCAGCGCCCAGCGGCCGGCCACGTGGTCGGCCGGCGGCGCCAGGTCGAGCACGACCCCGGCGAGGAAGCCCAGCACGGCGGCGAACTGCGGCCCGCGGGTGAGGGCGGCGCCGACGACGACGAGCAGGCACAGGTTGGGCACGATCCCCTGCCAGGCCAGGTGCGGGAAGACCGTCACCTGCAGCACCAGCGCCACGGCGACGGCGAGGGCGGCCACGAGGCCACGGAGCAGGCTCACTGGAGACTCCCGTCTGCCTCGATCACGGCCCGGTCGCTGGTCGTGCCGGACGGCACGACGACTCCGACGAGGTCGAGCGAGCCGAAGTCGACGTACGGCTCGATGACGGCGCGCTGGGTGGTCTCCCGCACGCTGCTGTAGACGCTGGTGACCCGTCCGACCGGGACCCCGGAGACGTACGGCGCCCCGTCCTCGCTGCCCCAGGTCACCACCGTGTCGTCCCTGGCCGGCACCTCGGACTCGTCGAGCAGCTCGAGGTCGAGGCGGCCGCCGTCGCCGATGACGCCGCGGCCGTGGAGGAAGCCCACCTCCATGCTCGTGCCGACCCGACCGCCGACGACCGAGTCGGTGTCGACGACCAGCAGGACGGTCGCGGTCGTGCGGGTGACGCGCAGCACGCGCCCGACCAGGCCGTCGTTGTTGACGACCGTCATGTCCGGACGCAGCCCGGCGTTCGACCCGGCGTCGATCGTGACCGTGTCGGAGAAGGACTGGGCCGGGCCGAGCGCGACGACCCGGGCCGGGACCAGGGCGTAGCCGAGGTCCTTGGCGGCGGCGGTCAGGCCGTCGTACTCCTGGAGCCGGTTGCGGTCGTAGTCCTCGGTGGCGGCCTGGGACCGCAGGCGGGAGTTCTCCGCCTCCAGCCGGGCGACGTCGTGGTTGAGGTCGCTGCGGGAGCGGAAGTAGTCCGGGACGGCGGTGAAGGGCCGGATCGCGACCGCGGTGCCGGTCTCGACGGGGCCGAAGACCTCACCGACCGCACGGCGGGCCGACTCCACGGGCGAGTCGTCGCCGCCGCGGTAGTCGAGCGTGATCAGCGTCAGGCTGGCGAGCACCAGCGCCACCAGCAGCGAGCGCGAGGGCCGGGACCGCTCGTCGAGCTGCCCCGACGAGCTCCAGCGACGCTCACGCGGCGCGCGGGACCGGCCCCGCGGGTCGAGCTTCCCCGCCCCACGGTCGAGCATGTCGAGACCCATCAGTACCGCCGAGGGTCGGAGACCAGGACCTGCTGGAGCGCCTCGAACTCCTCGACGCACTTGCCGGCCCCGTGGGCGACGGAGGTGAGCGGGTCCTCGGCGACGTGGACCGGCATGCCGGTCTCGTGGCGCAGCCGCTCGTCGAGGCCGCGCAGCAGCGCGCCGCCACCGGTGAGCACGATGCCGCGGTCCATGATGTCGCCGGCCAGCTCGGGCGGCGTCTGGTCGAGGGTCGCGCGCACCGCGTCGACGATGGCGTGCAGGGGCTCCTCGAGCGCCTGCCGGACCTCGGCGCTGGAGACCACGACGGTCCGGGGCAGCCCCGAGACCATGTCCCGGCCGCGGATCTCGGCCTCCGGCTCGTCGGGCAGCGGGAACGCCGACCCGAGGGTCATCTTGACCTCCTCGGCGGTGCGCTCGCCGAGCATGAGGGAGTACTCCTTCTTCATCCACGCGACGATCGCCTGGTCGAGGTCGTCGCCGGCCGTCCGGATCGAGAGCGAGGTGACGATGCCGCCGAGGGAGATGACGGCAACCTCGGTGGTGCCGCCGCCGACGTCGACGACCATGTTGCCGGTCGCCTGGTGGACCGGGAGCCCGGCGCCGATCGCGGCCGCCATCGGCTCCTCGACGATGTAGACCCGTCGGGCACCGGCCTGGTAGCCGGCCTCCTTGACCGCACGCTGCTCGACGGCGGTGATGCCGCTGGGCACGCAGATGACCATCCGCGGCTTGGCGAAGTAACGCCGCCGGTGCACCTGCTGGATGAAGAACCGCAGCATCTGCTCGGTCGCCTCGAAGTCGGCGATGACGCCGTCCTTGAGCGGCCGGATGGCCGTGATGTTGTCGGGCGTCCGGCCGATCATCCGCTTGGCCTCGTGACCGACGGCGAGGATCTCGCCGGTGGTCGCGTTGAGCGCGACCACGCTGGGCTCGTCGAGCAGGACGCCCTTGCCCCGCACGTAGACGAGCGTGTTGGCGGTGCCGAGGTCAACGGCCATGTCCCGGCCGATGAAGCTGTTCGCCATTGCCGTGATGCCTCGCAAGCTCGCTAGTGCTCCTGGGGAAGATGGGACGTCAGGTGCGAATGTGACGACCCGGATCGAGGGTAAGAGCGCGACGGCTCCAACCCCGGCAGGACACGCGAGTCGGGACGGCAAAGGACGGGATCACACGCCCGCCCGGGGCAGGTGGGCGGTCAGCCGGACACGAGCCGCCGGGCGCGCGCGGCGCCGACGGCGAGCGGCGCCGAGACGACCTCGAGGAGGAAGGCGCCGGTGGCGGGGGCGTACGACGCCGTCAGGTGCAGGTCGTCCCGCTCGGCGACCATCCGCCCGGCGTCCTCGCCGGCCAGGTGGCGCTGGTGCCAACCGTCCTCGGCGAGCTGGGCGGCCAGCCGGTCCAGGGGCGCGAGGTCCTCGGAGACCTCGGCGGCGTGCCGGGCCGTGGCCACCACCGTCCCGTCCTCGGGGCCGGGACGGAACCGTGGGTCGCACTCGGCGACGGTGCCGACCGCGCGGGAGCAGTGGAGGTCCGCACTGGTGGAGACGCGGCCGAGCGTCGCCACCAGCGTGCCGTCGTCGGCGAGCTCCGGCTCGCCGTCGTGGTCCGCCGCGTCGGGCACCGCCACGAGATGGCTGCCACCTCGAGGCCGGGCAGCGTCGGCCCGGTCCGGACGGGACGCGCTGGGCGGTGGCGGCTGCATGTCGTGCAGCCTGCCCCGCACGCCGGCGGGGAAACCCGGCGTCCACCGGCTGTGTGCCAGCAGACAGCCCCGGCACCTCGGGCCGGGGCTGTCGCGTGGGTCAGAGCCCGGGGAACCAGATCTTGATCTCGCGCTCGGCCGACTCCGTGCTGTCGGAGCCGTGCACGAGGTTCTCGCGGTTGGACAGCGAGAGGTCGCCGCGGATCGTGCCGGGAGCCGCCTTGCGACCGTCGGTGGCGCCGTTCAGCGCGCGCACGACCTCGATGGCCTCGTCCCCCTCGAGGACCATGGCCACCAGGGGGCCGCTGGTGACGAACGTGCGCAGCGGCGGGTAGAAGTCGCGCTCGACGTGCTCGGCGTAGTGCTCGTCGGCCTTGGCGGCGTCGATGGTGCGGTGCTCCATCGCGACGATGGTGAGGCCCTTGGCCTCGAAACGGGAGATGACCTCCCCCACCAGCCCGCGGCGGACGGTGTCGGGCTTGAGGAGGACGAGGGTGCGCTGCGTCATGGGCGGCACCCTACCGAGCGGCCAGGTCACGCGCCCGGGCGACCACGTCGCCGGGCACCGCCCCCGTCGAGTCGGCGTCCGGCACCGGGGGCCCGGCGACCAGCCGCAGCGGCACGTGGCCACCCCAGACACCCGCGGCGACGTCGCCGGGCTCGTCCACGGGCCCACCGTCGCGTGCCTTGAGCGACGCCTCGTGCAGGGGCACCGCGAGCACCGCGGTCGCGGCCAGCTCCTTGCGGGTGTTGGCCCGCAGGGTCGCCGACCGACCCGGGACCATGTGGTCGACGATCAGGGCCAGCGCCCGTTCCTTCTCCGCCGCGTCCTCCACGACGCGGGCCGGCCCGATCACCACTGCCGAGCGGTAGTTCATCGAGTGGTGGAAGGCCGAGCGGCCGGCGACCAGGCCGTCGAGCTGGGTGACGGTGACGCAGACGGTGGCGTCCGTGGCCCCGCGCAGCCAGCCCGCGGCCACGGACCCGTGGAGGTAGAGGGTCCCGTCCCGGTCGGGGCCGTCCGGGTCCACGGCGTAGGCCGACGGCAGCACCACCGGGTGCCCACCCAGGGTGACGCCGACGTGCGCGACCAGCGCGTCGGCGAGGAGGTCGTGCAGGCGGGCGCGGTCGGTGACCACGCGGTTGCGACCGCGCGAGACGGTCGTGCGGGGGGTGGGCGAGAGCGGGGACGGGGAGGGCGCGCTGGGCGAGGTCGTGGTCACGGCACTAGGGTCGTCCACCAGTGGCCCGCCGTCACGGGCCAATCCGGAACCATTCGAACAGGACACTCCCGTGGCCCACACCCCGCTGCCCGTCCGCCTGGACCGCGAGCGGACCCTCCCCCTCGGTGTCCAGCTCTCCGGCCAGATCCGCGAGCTGGTGGTCGGCGGGACGCTCTCCCGCGGGGACCGGCTGCCCAGCACCCGGGCGCTGGCCGCCGAGCTCGGGGTCGCCCGCTCGGTCACCGAGCAGGCCTACGAGCAGCTGCTCGCCGAGGGCTGGCTGGAGGCGCGCCGCGGGGCCGGGACGTTCGTCGCCTCCGACGGTGGCCCGGGCCTCGCCGTCCCGGCCCGGCGTCGCACCCCGCCCCCGGCTCCCGACCTGGTGTGGCTGGACGCTGGCACGCCGTGGATCGACCCACGCCACGCGGCCGGCTGGCGCCGGGCCTGGCGCGAGGTCTCCACCGTCCGGCCGCCACGGGGGTACGACGACCCGCGCGGCCTCCCCGAGCTCCGCTCCCTGCTGGCCGCCCACCTGGCCCGGACCCGGGGCCTGGCCGTCGACCCCGACGAGCTGGTCGTCACCTACGGCACCACCGACGGGCTGCGCCACGTCCTGGCGGCGCTGCCACCGGGCCCGGTGGCACTCGAGGACCCCGGCTACCGCGCCGCGGTCGAGACGGTCCGCGGCGGCAACCGGGCGGTTGTCGACCTACCGGCCACCGAGCCCGTCACCGACCTGACCGGGACGGTCGCGGCCTACCTCACCCCCGCCCACCAGCACCCGCTCGGCCGAGTGATGCCGGCGCCGGACCGGCTCTCCGCGCTGGCCGCGGCCCGAGCGGCGGGGGCAGTCCTCGTGGAGGACGACTACGACTCGGAGTTCCGGTACGACGTCGCACCGGTGCCCGCGCTGGCGACCCTCGACCGGACCTGGGTCGCCTACCTCGGCACCGCCTCGAAAGCGGTCGCCCCCAGCCTGCGGCTGGGCTGGCTCGTGCCCCCGCCCGACCTGCTCGAGAAGATCAACGCGCACCGCCGCATCACCCACGACGCGGCCCCCTGGCCGGTGCAGCGGGCCTTCGTGTCGCTGCTGCGCGAGGGCTACGTCGACAAGGTGGTGCGCACGGCGCGCCGGGTGTACGCCGAGCGGGCGCCCCGGGTGGCCGCGGCGCTGTCGCCGTACGCCGAGCTGGCCGGTCCGCTGGCCGGGATGTACTCCACGTGGCTGCTGCCGGACGCGGACGCCCGGCGGGCCCGCGACGCGGCCCGCGTCGCCGGCTTCGGGGTGAACCTGCTCTCCGACTACTGCCGGTCCTCGGACCTGACCGGCCTGGTGGTCGGCTTCGGCGGCTGCACCGACGAGCAGCTGGACCGGGCGCTGGCGGCGCTCACCCGGCCGCTGCGCTGACTGGGTGTGTCCCATGGGGTGGTGACTGCCGTGCCGGCTTGGTCGGCGCGGTGTGCGGCACGTCGTACCCCAGTGACCTGACCGACGAGCGTCACCGGGCGGCTCGAGCTGGTCCTGGCGGACCGTGGGGTCACCGCGGCCGCGAGGTGCGTCGTGACGGGTCCGTGTCAGCGTCGTCGGCTTGTAGCCTCTCTCAGATGAGCACCGGACTGGAGGTCGCGGAGGTCCACACTGCGTCTCCATGGATGCCCGACCTGGTGGCCCTGTTCGACTGCTACCGACGACACTACGGGCAGCCGGGAGACTTGGTTGAAGTCCGGGACTGGCTGAAATCTCAGCTTGCCAGTGGTGGTCTCCGAGGATTCCTCGCACACCGCGACGGCGAGCCCAGAGGCATGGCGCTCGTCGCATCGACCCCCGCTTCCTTGCGGCTCGGGCTCTTCTGGCAGCTCCGGGACCTGTACGTAGCGGATCGCCACCGCCGCCGCGGCGTCGGTCGTGCGCTCCTGGCCCGCGTTCGGGATGCGGCTGCGGCCGAGGGGGCGCTACGGGTCTTCTTGACCACGGAGGCTGACAACATCGGAGCTTTCACCTTGTACAGGGATTTCGGGTTCGAGCCCGTCGACGGCTACACGTCGATGTCCTTGGACACAGAAGTCTCCGGTAGATCCACGCGCTGAACATCCGCGCACGTGAACGTCCGGATCTCCGGCCGCTCATGAGGGTTCGGCATGTCCTACCGGAACATGGGGCTGGCGGCCAGTGCTGGAACCTCTCATGGGACGCACCCGGTGAGAGCGGCCGCGCCCGGGCCGTCGTCACCGCTATGAAGCCGGCGCGGCCGGCGGTCGCTCAGCCCTGCTGCGCGTCGAAGGCGGCGTACGCCGCGGCGCGCTCCCGCTCGATCTTGCGGCCGAGGAGGTACGCCGTGCCCCACAGCAGCGCGAAGACGGCGCCGAGGAAGAACATCAGCGGGATCACGAACCCCAACGCGATGGCGGCCACCTGCACGACCCAGCCGAGGGTGTAGGCCCACTGGGCGCGCAGCATGCCGGCGAGCAGCAGGCAGACGACCATCAGGCCCAGGCCGACCGCGAGGGCCGTCCCGGTCGCGACGTCGGAGACCGAGATCATCACCGGGGTCGTCAGGCCGAGCGTGATCGCCTCGAGGCTCAGGACCGCCGCGCACATGCCGCGGCGGGGCGAGCGGGTGCGGTCGTCGCTCACGCCCGGGCCTCCTTGCCGCGCGGGACCAGCAGGCTGCGCGCCTCCCCGACCGTGACGACCGACCCGGTGACCAGCACCGCCCCCGAGCCGAGCGGGTCACCGAACGCCTCGCCCGCCTCGGCGAGGGCTGCGGCCTGGTCGATGGCGTCGGCCAGGCGGGGCGCCACGGAGACCCGGTCCTCGCCGAACACGTTGCGCGCCGCCTCGGCGAGCTCGGCCGCCGGCAACGAGCGCGACGTGGAGTTCTGCGAGCAGATCAGGTGGGCCAGGTGCGGCTCGAGCGCCGCCAGCAGGCTCTCGTGGTCCTTGTCGGACATCACGCCGAGCACACCGATCAGGGGCGAGAACGTGAAGGAGTCGTCCAGCGCGGCGGCCAGCGCCTCGGCGCCGTGCGGGTTGTGGGCTGCGTCGAGGACCACCGTGGGGCTGCGCCGCACGATCTCGAGGCGGCCGGGCGAGGTGACCTCGGCGAAGGCGGCCCGCACGATCTCGTCGTCGAGCGGCTGCTCCCCCGCGAACGCCTCGACCGCCGCCAGCGCGACGGCGGCGTTCTGCGCCTGGTGGGCGCCGTAGAGCGGCAGGAAGACCTCGTCGTACCGGCCGCGCAGGCCCTGCAGCGAGACGACCTGCCCGCCGACGGCCGGCACCCGCGACACCACGCCGAACTCGACGCCCTCGCGGGCCACCGTCGCCCCGACCTCCGCGGCCCGGGCGACCAGCAGGGCGGCCACCTCGGGCTCCTGCTGGGCCAGTACCGCGATCGAGCCGGGCTTGATGATGCCGGCCTTCTCCTCGGCGATCGCCAGCGGCGAGTCACCGAGGTACTGCGCGTGGTCGACCGCGACCGGCAGCACCACGGCCACGTCGGCGTCGGCGACATTGGTCGCGTCCCACGAGCCGCCCATGCCGACCTCGACGACCGCGACGTCGACGGGCGCGTCGGCGAACGCGGCGTACGCCATGCCGACGACGGTCTCGAAGAACGACAGCGGGTGCTCCTGGTCCTCGTCGACGAGGTGGGTGTAGGGCGCCACGTCGTTGAACGCGCGCACGAACTCCTCGTCGGTCAGGGGCTCGCCGTCGATGGAGATCCGCTCGGTCATCCGCTCGACGTGGGGGCTGGTGAAGCGACCGGTCCGCAGCTCGAGCGCCCGCAGCAGGGTGTCGATCATCCGCGAGGTCGAGGTCTTGCCGTTGGTGCCGGTCAGGTGGATCAGCCGGTACGACGTCTGGGGGTCGCCGAGCAGCTCGGTGAACGCACGGATCCGGTCCAGGGACGGCTCGAGCCGGGTCTCCGGCCAGCGCGACAGCAGGGCGTCCTCGACCTCCTCGAAGGTCTGGGCGAGGCGGGGGGCGGCGGGGGTCTCACTCATCTCGGCTCGAGTCTAGAGGCGGGCCCGGCGGGGACCCGAACCGAGCGCGGCCGCGGTCAGCTACGGGTGACCCGCAGCTCGGTGCGGGCGTCCGCGTCGTGGTAGAGGCGGCCTCCGTCGTAGGACACCTTGATGGCGTAGACGCCCCTTCGGGGCAGCCGGGGGGTGCGGAACCGCGCCTCCCCGTCCTCGACAACGCTGCGGTGCCGGAGGACCACGCCGCCCTTCGCGCGGACCACCCTCCAGACCACCACGCCCTCGTCCTGGCTCGTCCGGCACGCTCCGTACGGCCCGCACGGGCGAACCGTCACCAGTCGCGCGCGCAGCAGGGCCCGGCCACCGACCACCACCCGGTCCGGTGAGCGCACCCAGAGCTGCCGGACCGCCTTGGTGACGGTCCACTGCAGGCTCGTGGTCGCGCCGGCGTACGTCTCGTCTCCGGAGTACACCGCGGACACGGCGTGGCTCCCGACCTCCGGTGGCGTGACCGACGAGCACGCGGCGACTCCCCCGGTCACCTCACCGGAGCACACCTCGCCGCTGTCGAGGGCAAAGGTCACCGTCCCGGTGGCGTCGTCGGGCAGGTCACTCGCGACGAACCGGGCGACCCCGTCCCACCTCGAGCTCACGTCCGAGGTGGTCATCGGCGTCGGTTCGGTCGCCCCCGCCGCCTGGAAGGACGTCGCGACGAGCGCCACCGTGCCGACCAGGATCCAACGCGCGCGCCATCGAGAGCCCATGCCGGGACGGTAGCCGCGGAGGAACGACGATGCGGCCGAATGGCCTCAACCGACCCGCAGGTTCGCCATGTCCACGACCGGGCGGTAGCCCAGCGACTGGTAGATCCTGTTCGACGTGGGATTGGCCTGGTCGGTGAAGAGGCAGACCCGGGCGCCCTCGTCGAGCAGCCGCCGGGAGACGGCCGCGACCGCCGCGCTCGCGTAGCCGCGTCCCCGATGCTCGCGCGGCGTGTAGACCGGACCGACCCGCGCCACCCCGAAGCTCGGAGGGTTGAAGCCGGTCAGGTGCACGGGTTCCCCGTCGACCTCCCAGAGCCAGACCCGGCCCTTACCGACCCGCTCGACCATGTCCTCGCGGGTGAAGTACTCCCCCGCACCCTCCTCGTGCTCCCGTCCCGCCTGCTCGGCGGCATCGGCGGCGAAGGCCTGGAACCAGTGCAGGCACAGGTCGGTGTCGGCGTCGGTCGCCGCCCGGATGCCGCCGCGCACCGGCGCGGGCTCCACGAGGTCGCCGAGCTCGAAGAGCCGTGTGTGCTCCCACACCGACGTGCGTCGACCCTGCAGCCGGGCGGCCTCCTCGGCCACGACCCGGGTGGCCGGCAGCACCCCGTTGGCGCCGCCGACGACCTCGCCGCGCGCGTGCACGGCCCGGGCGAGCGCGATCGCCGCCTCGTCGGCCATACCCAGCACGAAGAGCGGGTACGGCGCGAACGGCGCCGTGCGCATGGCCGCGCCGAGGACCGTGCCGCCGCCGTCCCGCACGACGGCCCACCAGCGCGGATGGTCCGGCGCGGGCACGCCCCGCCCGACCTGGTCCAGCGCGCGGTGGGTCACCGTCGAGACGACCGTGGTGACCACCGGGTCGAGGGCCAGGTGCTGCTCGGCGAGGGCCAGGAACTCCCCCGGGTCCTCGGTGATGACCACCTCGAGGCCGTCGTCGTGCGTCGCGTCGCGCATGGCCGGAGGGTAGGCGGGGGGACCCCGGCAGTCACAACCGGTTTCCGGGGGTGGTGCCCCGCGCCCTAGGATTTCGCCCATGACCGAGACCCAGCCCCAGGCCCCGACCGCGACGAGCACCGACCAGCGTGCCGTCGTCGTACCGGACAAGCCTGCGCTCGAGGGGCTCGAGGCCACCTGGAGCGAGCGGTGGAAGGACGACGACACCTACGCCTTCGACCGCACCCAGCCGCGCGAGAACGTCTACTCGATCGACACCCCGCCGCCCACCGTGAGCGGCAGCCTGCACGTCGGGCACGTCTTCTCCTACACCCACACCGACCTGATCGCCCGCTTCCAGCGGATGCGGGGGAAGTCCGTCTTCTACCCGATGGGCTGGGACGACAACGGCCTCCCCACCGAGCGTCGCGTCCAGAACTACTTCGGCGTGCGCTGCGACCCGAGCCTGCCCTACGTCGAGGACTTCACGCCGCCGGAGAAGCCGGACCCGAAGAAGCAGGTCCCGATCAGCCGCCCGAACTTCATCGAGCTCTGCGAGCAGCTCGTCGTCCAGGACGAGGTCGTCTTCGAGCAGCTGTGGCGCACGCTCGGCCTCTCGGTCGACTGGAAGCAGCACTACACGACGATCGGCGCCAAGGCCCAGACCGTCAGCCAGCGGGCATTCCTGCGCAACTTCGCCCGCGGTGAGGCCTACCTCCAGGAGGCGCCGACCCTCTGGGACGTCACCTTCCAGACCGCGGTCGCCCAGGCCGAGCTCGAGGCGCGGGAGTACGCCGGCGCCTACCACCGCGTCCACTTCCACCGGCCCGACGGCGGGACGGTCGCGATCGAGACCACCCGGCCCGAGCTGATCCCGAGCGTGGTCGCACTCATCGCGCACCCCGACGACGAGCGCTACCAGCCGCTGTTCGGCACGACGGTGACCAGCCCGGTCTTCGGCGTGCAGATCCCGGTCCTCGCCCACCCGGCGGCCGAGATGGACAAGGGCGCCGGCATCGCCATGTGCTGCACCTTCGGCGACCTCACCGACGTCACCTGGTGGCGCGAGCTCGACCTGCCCGTCCGCACGGTCATCGGCCGCGACGGCCGCATCGCCCGGGAGACGCCGGAGTGGATCGCCGGGTCGGGCGAGGCCGCAACCGCGGCGTACGCCCAGCTTGCCGGCAAGACCGCCTTCTCGGCCCGCGAGGCCATGGTCGGGCTGCTCCGCGAGAGCGGCGACCTGGAGGGCGACCCGCAGCCGACCCAGCGGATGACGAACTTCTACGAGAAGGGCGACAAGCCGCTCGAGATCGTCGCCACCCGCCAGTGGTACATCCGCAACGGCGGCCGCGACGCCGCGGTCCGGGGCGAGATGCTCGACCGGGGCAGCGAGATCCAGTGGATCCCCGCCCACATGAAGCACCGCTACGACAACTGGGTCGGCGGCCTCAACGGCGACTGGCTGATCTCCCGGCAGCGGTTCTTCGGCATCCCGTTCCCGGTCTGGTACCCCCTCGACGCCGATGGCGAGCCCGACTACGACCACCCGCTCCTCCCCAGCGAGGACGAGCTCCCGATCGACCCGTCCACCCGCGCCCCCCACGGGTTCACCGAGGACCAGCGTGGCAAGCCGAACGGCTTCATCGGCGACCCCGACGTGATGGACACCTGGGCGACCTCGTCCCTCACCCCGCAGATCGCCGGCGGCTGGGAGTCCGACGACGACCTGTGGCAGCGGGTCTTCCCGATGGACCTGTGCACCCAGGCGCACGACATCATCCGTACCTGGCTGTTCTCCCGCGTCGTCCGGGCGCAGTACGAGAACCACGCCGCACCGTGGTCCCACGCCCTCGTGTCGGGCTTCATCCTCGACCCGGACCGCAAGAAGATGTCGAAGTCCAAGGGCAACGTCGTGGTCCCGACCGACATCCTCGACAAGTACGGCGCCGACGCGGTCCGCTGGCGTGCGGCGATGGCGCGACCGGGCCTGGACTCGCCCTTCGACGAGACCCAGATGAAGGTCGGCCGCCGGCTGGCCATGAAGGTCCTCAACGCCTCGAAGTTCGTCCTCGGCGGCGTCGGCGCGACCGAGCTGAACCCCTACCAGGTCTCCGAGCCCCTCGACTGCGCGCTGCTCGGGCGCCTGGCCAACGTCATCAGCAAGGCCACGGAGGCCTTCGAGGCCTACGACTACACGACGGCGCTGGAGACGGTCGAGAAGTTCTTCTGGGAGTTCTGCGACGACTACCTCGAGCTGGTCAAGGAGCGTGCCTACGCCGCCGACTGCGGGGCGGCCACCGACTCGGCCCGGGCCACCCTCGCGCTCGCCCTCCAGGTGCAGCTGCGACTGCTGGCGCCGTTCCTGCCCTACGTGACCGAGGAGGTCTGGTCGTGGTGGCAGGAGGGCTCGATCCACCGGGCGCCCTGGCCGACCGAGCTCGACCTCGGCTCCGCCGCGGCGGCCGACCCGGCCCTCGTGGACGCCGTCGCCGCCGCGCTGATCGGCATCCGTGGCGCGAAGTCCCAGGCGAAGGTGTCGATGCGGGCCGAGCTGTCCCGCGTCGAGGTGACCGGCCCCGAGGCGCTCGTCCGGGCGGCCGAGCAGGCTGCCGACGACCTGCGCAAGACCGGCCGGATCACCGGCGAGCTGGTCTTCACCGTCGTGCCCGACGCCGAGCAGATCAGCGTCGACGCGCAGCTGGCCGAGGTCCCGCAGGCCTGATCACGCGAACGCACCGGGGCCCGGTCGCCGGGCCTCGGTGCGGATCGACCTCAGTGCCGGCCGTGGCCGTGCTTGCTGTGGCCGTGGCCGTGCTTGCTGTGGCCGTGGCCGTGCTTGCTGTGGCCGTGCCCGTGCTTGCCGTGCCCGTGGTGTCCGTGCCCCTGTCCCGGAGCCTGGTGGACCTGACCGGTCCACGTGTGCCACTGGGCGGCAGGCCCGCCCGCAGGACCGCCCGGGCTCGACCCGGGACCCGGCGAGGGGTCGGAGGAGGGTGCGTGCCCGCCCTGCGACCACGGACCGTCGACGTGGCCGGTCTCCGCCGTGGGCTCGCCGACCGGGCTGTTGACGAGGTGGCTCGAGTCGTGGGTCGCGTACTGCGTCCCGGGTCCCGTCCAACCGTCACCGCTGGTGCCGGTGGTCAGGGGGGCGTTTCCCGGGCCCGCCTGCTGGCCGGGCGAGGAGTGGCCGGGCGAGGAGTGGCCGGGCGAGGAGTGGCCGGGCGAGGCGTTCGCGGCTGACTGGCCCTGGGCGTGGCCCTGGGGCTGGGCTCCGGCCGCCGCTGCCGCCCCGTGGTCGTTGCCCACGTCGGCAGCGTGGCCTGCCGGCTGCCCGGACGGCCCCGACTGCGGGGTCCGGCCCGCGCCTGCGGGCGCGACCGGCACGACCACGGGGACCGACGGCGGCTCGGTCGGGACCGGCGCGGACGCGACGGGAGCGCGCACGACGTGGTGTCCCGTCGGAAGCGGCGTGAGCTCGACCCCCTGGACGACACGCACCGCGCCGGCACGCAGGTAGCCCACGACCGCCTGGCTGCGGATGCTGTCGGCGATGATGAGGGCGCACAGCAGTGCCACGATGACGAACGCGAGCAGCGGTCGCTTGTGGTCGGCGCTCATGGTGGGGTTCCCTCGTCGGACGTGCAGGTGGGCAGGCAGCGGCCCGCCCCAAGTCAATCGGAGTGAACCCGAGGATTGAATGGCCCGATTACCCCAATCGGACTAGTCCGATATGACTAGTCCGATCTGGTCCGGCCGGGGCGCTTGCGGGTCAGGCGGACTTCTTCTTCTTCGCCTCGGACTCGCGCGGGACCAGCGTGGGCGCCACGTCGTCGGTGACGACCTCGCCGGTCACGATGACCTTGGCGACGTCGCCGCGCGAGGGCACGTCGTACATCACGTGGAGAAGGACCTCCTCGATGATGGCGCGCAGTCCGCGGGCGCCGGTCCCCCGCTCGAGTGCCTTGTCGGCGATCGCCGCGATCGCGTCCTCGCTGAACTCCAGCTCGACGCCGTCGAGCTCGAAGAGCTTCTGGTACTGCTTGACCAGGGCGTTGCGGGGCTCGGTCAGGATCTGGACCAGGGCCTCCTGGTCCAGCTTGGAGACGCTGGCGATCAGCGGCAGCCGCCCGATGAACTCGGGGATCAGGCCGAACTTCGTCAGGTCCTCGGGGCGCACCAGCGCGAGCAGGTCGTCGGCGTCGCGCTCGGCGGCGCCGCGCACCTCGGCGGTGAAGCCGAGGGTCTTCTTGCCGACCCGCTGCTCGACGATGTGCTCGAGCCCGGCGAAGGCACCGCCGACGACGAACAGGATGTTCGTGGTGTCGATCTGGATGAACTCCTGGTGGGGGTGCTTGCGGCCACCCTGCGGAGGCACCGAGGCGGTCGTGCCCTCGATGATCTTCAGCAGTGCCTGCTGCACGCCCTCACCGGAGACGTCCCGGGTGATCGACGGGTTCTCGGCCTTGCGGGCCACCTTGTCGATCTCGTCGATGTAGATGATGCCGGTCTCGGCCTTCTTGACGTCGTAGTCGGCGGCCTGGATCAGCTTGAGCAGGATGTTCTCGACGTCCTCACCGACGTAGCCGGCCTCGGTGAGCGCGGTGGCGTCGGCGATGGCGAACGGGACGTTGAGCATCCGGGCCAGCGTCTGCGCGAGGTAGGTCTTGCCGCAGCCGGTCGGGCCGATCACGAGGATGTTGGACTTCGCGACCTCGACCGACTCCTCCTTGCTGTGCTTGCCCGCGATGGGCTGGAGGCCTGCCTGGACGCGCTTGTAGTGGTTGTAGACCGCGACGGCGAGCGACTTCTTGGCCTGCTCCTGGCCGATCACGTAGGAGTTCAGGAACTCGAAGATCTCGCGGGGCTTCGGCAGCTCGTCGAGGCTGACCTCGGCGCCCTCGCTGAGCTCCTCCTCGATGATCTCGTTGCACAGGTCGATGCACTCGTCACAGATGTAGACACCGGGGCCCGCGATGAGCTTCTTGACCTGCTTCTGGCTCTTCCCGCAGAAGGAACACTTGAGCAGGTCCCCTCCGTCACCGATACGTGCCACGGGCGGTCATCCTCCGGTTCGGCCGGCAGAGGGTCCGCCGGCAGTCCTACATCGAGACTGGTTGATCAAGGTGGTGCGGGAGCGCCGGTGACCGGCGCCCCTCGACGGTACCCCGTGCCGCCCCCGGACGGGGGCGGGACACGAGGTTCCCGCCATGAGGGGTACGTCAGCCGGTCACGGCCGGCGTGCCCTTGAGGGACTCGAGCACCGCGTCGATGAGGCCGTACTCGACGGCGCCCTCGGCGGTCAGGATCTTGTCACGCTCGATGTCGCGGCTGACCTGCTCGATGCTGCGACCGCTGTGGTCGCTGATCATCTTCTCGAGCAGCTCGCGCATCCGCAGGATCTCGTTGGCCTGGATCTCGATGTCCGAGGTCTGGCCGAAGGTGCCCTCGGTGTAGGGCTGGTGGATGAGGATCCGGCTGTTGGGCAGCGCGAGCCGCTTGCCGGCCGTGCCGGCCGCGAGCAGGATCGCCGCCGCGGACGCCGCCTGCCCGATGCACACCGTCTGCACGTCGGGCTTGATGAACTTCATCGTGTCGTAGATCGCCGTCAGCGCGGTGAACGAGCCGCCGGGGCTGTTGATGTAGATGCTGATGTCCTGGTCGGGGTTCATCGACTGCAGGCACAGCAGCTGCGCGATGACGGCGTTCGCCACGTCGTCGGAGATCGGCGTGCCGAGGTAGATGATGCGGTCCTCGAAGAGCTTGGCGTAGGGGTCGATGCGGCGGAAGCCGTACGACGTGCGCTCCTCCCACTGCGGGATGTAGTAGTTCATCGAGGGGCTCAGGTCAGGGGTGGTCATGGCGTTCAGTCCTTCTCGTGGGCCGGGCGGCCGTGGTCGGCGGCGTCGCGCGCGCTCTTGATGACCTGGTCGACCAGGCCGTACTCCAGCGCCTGGTCGGCGGTGAACCAACGGTCGCGGTCCGCGTCGGCCACGACCTGCTCGATCGGCTGGCCGGTGTGCTCGGCGATGAGGTCGAGGAGCACCTTCTTGATGTGCAGCGACTGCTGCGCCTGGATCTTGATGTCCGAGGCCGAGCCGCCCATGCCCGAGGAAGGCTGGTGCATCATGATGCGGGCGTGGGGCAGGGCGTAGCGCTTGCCCTTGGTGCCGGCGCAGAGCAGGAACTGGCCCATCGAGGCCGCCAGGCCCATGCCGACCGTGGCGACGTCGTTGGGGATGTAGTTCATGGTGTCGTAGATCGCCATGCCCGCGTCGACCGAGCCACCGGGGCTGTTGATGTGCAGGAAGATGTCGGCCTCGGGGTCCTCGGCCGAGAGCAGCAGCAGCTGGGCGCAGATGGCGTTGGCGTTCTGGTCACGGACCTCGGAGCCGAGGAAGATGATCCGCTCACGCAGCAGGCGCTGGTAGATGTGGTCGTCGAGGACGTTGAAGCCCGCCGCCCCGTTCATCTGGGGCGCGAGACTGGGGCTGGGATTCTGGGTCACGACAGCGACCCTAGCCGCAAGCACGGACAGTTCCACGGCTTGACCGCCCCTGTTCGCCGACAGCAGATTTCACCGGCGCCCCGGGTCGCCGCCTCGCCGGCCGCCGGGGCCGGCCGCCCCGGCGTACGCTCGCCGCATCGGGCTGACCGGGAGGGCACATGGCACCGTCACTGGAGGAGATCAGCGCGGCCTCGCGGGTCGCGGAGCCCGGCGAGGGCATCGGGCCCGACGAGCTGCACCTCGCCTCGCGCAACCATGCCCTGCCGCTCGAGGCGCTGCGCCGTGACGTGACCCCGCCGGGGCTCCACTACGTGCTGACCCACTACGACATCCCCCACGTCGACCCCACCGCCTGGGAGCTCACCGTCGACGGGCTCGTCGACCGGCCCCTCGGCCTGGACCTGGCCACCCTGGCCTCGCTCCCCCGGCACACCGTGCGCGCCACCCTGGAGTGCGCCGGCAACGGCCGGGCCGCCCTCGAACCCCGCCCGGTGAGCCAGCCCTGGCTCAACGGCGCCGTGGGCACCGCCGACTGGACCGGCGTCCGGCTCTCCGACCTGCTCGACCGGGCCGGGGTGTCCGAGGACGCGGTCGACGTGGTCTTCACCGGCCTCGACCACGGGATCGAGCGCGGCGTGGAGCAGGACTACCAGCGCGGGCTCTCCCTGGCCGAGGCCCGCCGTGAGGACGTGCTGGTCGCCTACGAGATGAACGGCTCGGCACTGCCGCCGCAGCACGGCTTCCCCGCCCGCCTCGTGGTCCCGGGGTGGTACGGCATGGCGTCGGTGAAGTGGCTGGCGTCCGTGACGGTCTCGGGCGAGGAGTTCGACGGCTACCAGCACCACGCCTACCGGGTGAAGCAGCACGTCGACGACCCGGGCGTGCCGGTGACGTGGATCGAGCCGCGGGCGCTGCTGGTGCCGCCGGGGTTCCCCGACTTCATGACCCGCGCGCGGGTGCTCAGACCCGGGCGCGTGGCCCTCGAGGGCCGTGCCTGGTCCGGCTGGGGACCCGTGGACCGGGTCGAGGTGAGCACCGACGACGGCGCCACCTGGGACGAGGCGACGCTGGGTCCGGACGCCGGACGCTGGGCCTGGCGGGGGTTCACCGCGACCTGGGACGCGGCGCCGGGCGAGCACTCCCTGCGGGTCAGGGCGCACGACACCACCGGTCGTGTCCAGAGCACCGAGCCCGTCTGGAACCGGGGCGGCTTCACCAACAACGCCGACCAGCCGGTCCCCTGCCTGGTCCTCGACGACTGACGCCCGGCCCGAGCAGACCCTGCCTCAGGACAGCCACGCCTCGAGCGCCCGGTGCACGTCGGGGTGGTTGAGCAGCCCGAAGTGGTCGGTGCGCCCGACGTGCAGCACGTCGGCACCGGGGAAGAGCTCGCCTCCCCACCGGTCCCGGCCGTACGCCGAGGGTGGCCGGACGAGCAGGTCGCCCACGACGTGACCCACCGGGTGTCGCGGCGAGCGGGTCAGCGTCGCAGCCACCAGCCGGTACCGCGCGTGCGGCAGCGGAGGAACGTCCTCGGCCAGCCCCTCGACCAGGTCGTGCACCCCGACCGAGCGCCAGTCCAGGATCCGCCCGAAGGCCGACGTCTCCGGCAGCCGCGACAGCCCGCGGCTGCCGCGCCCGACCCCGCGGGCGATGGGGGAGCCGAGGTGGGGCGTGCCGAGCGTGACCACGTCGGAGACCAGGTCCCGCCACGGACGTTCCACCGCGCCGGCCACCGCGCCGGCGGCGCGCATCACCAGGCCGCCCATGGAGTGGCCGACGAGCGCGATCCGGTGCACCGGCACCGGCCAGCCCTCGACCAGGTGCTGCAGCAGCGAGGAGAGCGCCGCGCCGTTCTCGCGCAGCCCCAGCCCGGTGTTGGCGCGCAGGAGGACCGGGGTCCAGCCCCGGGCCGCCAGCGCCTCGGCGTACGTCGTGCCGTGCTGCTCGCGACCGCGGTCCCAGTGGGACTCGTTCTCGCACAGGCCGTGGAGCAGGACCACGACCCGGCCGGACGCCGCGGGGAAGGCCGCGGCCAGCCCGTCCGCGGTGAGGGGCACGTCGCGCCCCCGGTCGCGCACGGCCATCGGGATGGCCAGCCGGGGGCGCTCCCGGACCAGCCGGTCGCCGATCAGCCCGTTGACCGCCGAGCTCAGGAAGCGGCCCTCGGGCCGGCCCTCGAGCCGCGGCCCGACGCCCGTCGCGGCGACCGCGTCCAGGCCCCGGGTGGCGGCGCGCAGGCCCAGTGACAGGCCGCCGTACACCGCAGCGGCGATGCCCCGGTGGGCCAGCTCCGGCACGGCCGCGGTGTCCCCGCCCACACGGCGGGTGAGGCCGTGGACGCGGTCCGACCACGCGTAGTGGGTGTCGCGGACGGTCCGCACGAGCAGCTCGTCGGCGACCTCGGACAGCAGGGAGAGCGCGTCGAGGACGCCCGGCCCTCCCGCGCGGGTGCTGGTGGTCATCGCCCGACCATACGCCGCCCGGTGCACAGTTGTACACCCAAAACGCCGCCGAAAGCACGACGACCCGCCGGCCGGTGAGGCGGGCGGGTCGACGTGACGGTGCGGGTCAGGCGTCCTCGGAGGACTCCTCGGCCTCGGCGGCGGGGGCCTCGTCGGCCTCCTGCTCGGCCTCGGGCTCGCCGATGGTGCCGTCCGGACGGAGGTTCTTCAGCTCGACCACGTTGCCCGAGGCGTCCTTGACGACCGCGGACTCCACGATCCTGGCGAGCGCCTTGCCGCGCAGGATCTCCTGCACGAGGTCGGGGATGTGGTTGTGCTCGAACATGTGGTTCGCGAACTCCTGCGGGTCCTGGCCGGACTGCTGGGCACGGCGGACCAGGTGCTGCGAGAGCTCGTTCTGCTCGACGCCGAGCTCCTGCTTCTTCGCGATCTCGTCGAGGACGAACTGCGCGGCGACGGCGTCACGGACGCGGCGCTCGAGCTCCGCCTCGAACTCCTCGACGGTCTGCTTCTCGTCCTCGAGGTACTTCTCCATCGTGATGCCGGCGAAGGCCAGCTGCTGCTCGATGTTCTGGCGGCGGGCGTTCAGCTCGTCGGTGACCATCGTCTCCGGCAGCGGCACCTCCACCTTCTCGAGCAGGGCCTCCAGCACGGCGTCGCGCGCGGCGGCGGCCTGCTCGAGACGCTTGCCGCGGCCCAGGCGCTCGCGCACGTCGGCCTCCAGCTCCTCGGCGGTGTCGAACTCCGAGGCGAGCTGGGCGAACTCGTCGTCGAACTCCGGCAGCTCCTGCTCCTGGACCTGGGTGACGGCCACGGTGACCTCGACCTCCTCGCCGACCAGGTCGCCACCGACGAGCTGGGAGGAGAAGGTCGTCTCGTCGCCGGCCTTCATGCCGGTCAGGGCCTCGTCGAGGCCGTCGAGCATGCCGCCGCGCCCGACCTGGTAGCTCATCCCGGCGACCTCGGCGCCCTCGAGCACCTCGCCGTCCTTGGTGGCCTTGAGGTCGATCACGACGAAGTCGCCGTCAGCGGCGGCGCGCTCGACGTCGGTGAGGGTCGCGAAGCGCTCACGCAGCGCCTTGACCTGCTCCTCGACGTCCTCGTCGGTCACCTCGACGTCCTCGACCTCGGCCTCGAGGCCCTCGTAGTCGGGCACGGTGATCTCGGGACGGATGTCGACCTCGGCGGTGAACTCGAGGGTCTCGTTGTCCTCGAACTTGGTCACCTCGATGTCGGGCTGCGCCAGCGGCTGGAGGGAGTTCTCCTGCAGCGCCTCGACGTACTTCTGCGGGAGCACGTCGTTGATCGCCTGGTCGAGCACCGCGCCGCGCCCGACCTGACGGTCGATGACCATCGGGGGCACCTTGCCGCGGCGGAAGCCGGGGATGTTGATCTGCTGGGCAATCTTCTTGTACGCCGCGTCGAGGCTCGGCTTGAGCTCCTCGAAGGGCACCTCGACGGTCAGCTTGGCCCTGGTCGGGCTCAAGGTCTCGACGGCGCTCTTCACAGGTTGTCTCCTCATCTGGGTTCCGGTTGTGCGTCGGGGCGACAGGACTCGAACCTGCGATCTCCTGCTCCCAAAGCAGGCGCGCTAGCCACTACGCTACGCCCCGCCAAGTTGCCCCGAGAGGCTCCTTGGAGCGGATGACGGGAATCGAACCCGCGTAGCCAGTTTGGAAGACTGGGGCTCTACCATTGAGCTACATCCGCGCGCGCAGATCCACCCGACGGGTGTGGGGTGGGAGTCCGCGGGTGTCATCGTGCCACACGGCGACCCGAGCTCCCCAACCGAGGCGCACCCAGCGGGCGGCCGGCCGGTCCGGCGCTCAGCGCCGGTGGACCAGCAGCAGCGCCCGGTCGTCGTTCTGGGAGCCGAGGGTGTCCACCAGCCGGGCGGCTCCCCCGTCGAAGGTGCCGCGCAGCAGCCGCTCGGCCTGGCCGACCATCCGGTCGATGCCCAGCCCGATGTCCCGGCTCCGGGTCTCCACCATGCCGTCGGTGTAGAGCATGAGCGCGTCGCCGTGGCGCAGCGTCCCCGCCACGGAGGGGAAGTCCGCGTCCTCGATCAGCCCGAGGACGGGGCCGGTGGTCTCGAGGACCGTCCAGCGGCCCGAGCCGGCGGCGAGCTGCACGGCCGGCGGGTGCCCCGCGGTCCGGATCTCGAAGGCGCCCGACACCAGGTCCAGGGAGAGGTGGATCGCCGTGGCGAACCCCTCGTCCCACTGCTGGCGGAGCAGGTAGTCGTTGGCGGACGGCAGGAACCGCTCGGAGGGCAGGGCGGTGAGCAGGCCTCCGAAGGCGCCCGACAGGAGCAGGGCACGGGTGCCGGCGTCCTCGCCCTTCCCGGAGACGTCGACCAACGCGACCTCGAGGCGGTTCCCGTCCCGGGCACCGGTGGCCACGATGAAGTCACCGGCGAACGGCGTCCCTCCGGCGGACCTGAGGGCGGACTCGGCGTACCACCCCTCGGGCAGCTCCGGGATGCCGCCCTGGCCCAGGATCCGGTCGCGGAGGTCGACCAGCATCGACTCCCCGAGCGCACCGGCGACCCCGAGCCGCGACCGGCGGAAGCTGGTCAGCAGGATGATGAAGCTGAGCAGGAACAGGATCGCGACCGCCGCGACGGTGCGCGGCGTGATCGGGCTCTGACGACCGAGGGTCAGCATCAGCATGACCAGCACGAACACCACGAACCAGGGCAGCTGGCGGGGCCCGAGCAACAGGCTCCCGAGCAGCAGCGGGACGATCAGCGCGCTCAGCGGCATCACCATCGGCCAGGTGATGATCGCGGTCGCGACGAGGATGGTGCCGACCACCAGGGACACGATCTCGCGGTTCTGGCGGGGGCCTCCGCGACGCCAGACGTTCGTCCAGGCGCGGCGCGCGCTCGAGGGCCGCGCCGGTCGCGCCGGCGGGCTCGTATCACGCAGAGCGGTCATCGGTCCTCGGTCCTCGGTCGTTCGGGTCGACTCACTGTACGGCTCGCGAGCGGAACCGAGGCTGGCAACGCGGGCACCAGAACAGATTCCGGCCGAGCAGCTCCTCGGTGCGGATCGCGGCACCGCAGACATGGCACGGCTGGCCCGTCCGGCGGTAGACGTACACCTCGCCGCCGTGGTCGTCGACCCGCGCCGGACGGCCCATCGCCTCCGGCGTGTGCTCGGGCCGGACGGTGTCGATGCGTCCGGTGCGCACCCCCTCGGCCATGAGGGCGACCAGGTCGTCCCACATCGCCTCGAACTGCCCGATCCGCAGGGTGTTGCCGGGGCGCAGCGGGTGCATCCGGTGCCGGAACAGCAGCTCGGCCCGGTAGACGTTGCCGACGCCGGCGATCACCGACTGGTCCATCAGCAGCCCGCCGATCGGCGCCCGGCTGCGGCGTACCCGCTCCCAGGCCGGCCGCCAGCTCGTGTCCGGCCGGATCGGGTCGGGGCCGGAGCGCTCGACCACGGCGTCGCGCTGGGCGCGGGTGACCAGCTCGCAGGTCGTGGCGCCCCGCAGGTCGGCGTACGCGTCGCCGTCGGCCGCGACCAGCCGCAGCCGGACCTGGCCCACGGGGAGCGGGACCTCGGTGACCGCCGTGTGCACGTCGAAGTGGCCGTAGAGGCCGAGGTGCACGTGCACGAACCGGTCGTCGGGGAAGGCCACGAACAGGTGCTTCCCCCACGCCTCGGCTCCCTCGAGCACGTGACCGTCGATCAGCGCCGCGGAGTCCTCGAACCGACCCTGGGGGCTGCCGGCCCGGACCACGCGGCCACCGAACGCGGTCGACAGCTCACCGGCCAGCCGGTGGAGGGTGTGTCCCTCGGGCACGTCTGCTCAGGCGCCGTCCGCGGGGGCGCTCGGCCCCTGCAGCGCGGAGTCCGGCAGCGGGGGCAGCTCGCGGGTCGTCTCGTACGACGCGAGCTGGCCGATCCGGCGCACGTGGCGCTCCTCCCCGGTGAACGGGGTGCTCAGGAAGACCTCGACGAACCGGGTCATCTCGTCGAGGGAGTGCAGGCGGCCGCCGACCGAGACCACGTTGGCATCGTTGTGCTCGCGCGCGAGCACGGCGGTCTCCTCGGACCAGACCAGGGCCGAGCGGACGCCGATGACCTTGTTGGCCGCGATCTGCTCGCCGTTGCCCGACCCGCCGATCACCACGCCGAGGCTGTCGAGCCCCTCGGCCTGCTCCGCGGCGACGGCCTCGGCGGCGCGCAGGCAGAAGACCGGGTAGTCGTCGAGGGCGTCGTAGACGAACGGGCCGTGGTCGACGACCTCGTAGCCGTGGTCGACGAGCCAGGTGAGCAGGTGGTCCTTGAGGTCGAGGCCGGCATGGTCGGAGCCGAGGTGCACGCGCATGGCCCGCATCCTCTCAGAGGTGGCTCCGGAGGAATCCGGCCACCTGCCTGGTCAGCGCCTCGGCCTGCGGGAACACCTGGAAGTGCCGCCAGAAGCCGTGCACCTGGCCGAGGTAGCGGGTGCCGACCACGTCCACCCCGAGCTCCGCGAGCTCGGCGGCGAGGCGCTCGCCCTCGTCGCGCAGCGGGTCGTGCTCACCGGTGACCACCAGGGTCGGCGGCAGCGTGTGGAGGCGGTCGGACCGCAGCGGCGCGAGGTCCGGGTGCCGGAGGTCGTCCGCCGAGGCGGCGTACTGCTGCCAGTACCACTCCCCCTCGGCGGCGTCCATGCCGTGCGCCTCTGTCCGGTAGGAGTCGTAGCCGGCCTCGGGGTCCAGGAACGGGTAGACCAGCACGACGGCCGCGAACCGGCCGGGGTTGCGCAGCGCGGCGACCAGCGCGAGGTTGGCGCCCGCGCTGTCGCCGTGCACGAAGACCGGGCCGCGCAGGCCCTCCTGCTCAGCGTGCGCTCCCAGCCAGGCGAGCGCGGTGTCGACGTCGTCCGGCGCCGCGGGGAACCGGTGCTCGGGAGGGCGGCGGTAGTCGACGCTGAGGACGGCCGCCCCCGACCGGTTCGCGAGCCGGCGCGCGGGGGCGTCGTAGACGTCGACGTCGTGGAAGACGAAGCCGCCGCCGTGGAGGAGCACGACCACCCCGTCGGCACCGTCGGGCACGTAGAGGCGGCAGGGCACGCCGTCGGCGTCAAGGTCGCTCACCGACGCCACCGGCTCCTTGGGCTGCAGGGCCGCTGCTGCCCGGGAGGCGGCGCGGTCGCCCTCGATGTCGAACGACGGGTCGTGCACCGGCGTCTGCCCGGCCACGGCCGCCAGGGCGGCGCGGGCCTGCGGGCTCAGCACCGCTCCGTCACCGTCCCATGAGCACGTCCATGGCCACCGCGACGGCCGCGGCGACCCGGAAGTCCACGCGCTGGTCGGGCACCTGGACGGTGTAGTGGTCGCGCATGGTGGCCCGGCGCTCGACGCTGAGCAGCGGTCGACCCTCGGGGTCGGCGTAGTCGAAGTGGATGGGCAGGAAGTCGAGATCGGCGAAGCGGCGCAGCAGCGCCACGAGCTGGCTGCGCTCCTGGCCGGTGCCGGTGAAGCCGGGGCCCTCGACGTGGAAGGTCGAGCGCAACAGGCTGGCGGCGAAGTCCTTGCGGAAGAAGCCGATCTGCTGGCCGCCCTCGTCGTAGATGTCGTAGCCCGAGCTGAGGTCCATGACCGCGCGCGCCTTGAACGAGAAGACCGGTCGGGTCTTGGTGTCGTCGGAGAAGAAGGTCACCTGCTCCTTCAGCGCCATCTTCTTCTGCTCCGCCAGGCCCATCAGCTGGCCGGGGCTGCCGTCGGGGTTGGCGGCGACGATCTTGTAGCGGTTCGTCATCATGGCGAACTTCTGCCGCACGTAGAACGTGGGCAGGTACATGGCGGCGGTCATGGCCGGAACCCTACTGACCGCCATGATGGGCACGTGGTGCTCTTCGGCTGGTCGGTGCTCGCGCTGGTGTTCCTCGACGAGCTGCTCGCGATGGCGGCGTTCGGGATCTGGGGCTGGCAGGCCTGCCCGCGCTGGCTGCTGGTGTGGCTCCTCCCGCTGCTGGCGATGACGGCGTGGTTCCTGTTCGCCTCGCCCAAGGCTGCGTACGGCGGCCACCTGGTGCGACCGGTGGTCAAGACGCTGGTCTTCGTGCTCGCCTCGCTGGCCCTGTGGGACGCCGGGCACCCCGGGTGGGCGTCGGCACTGCTGGTCTTCTCCGTCGTCGTCAACGGCCTGGCACAGCTGCCTGCGATCAGGGCCCTGCCCGAGCAGGCCGGCGCGCGACAGCGGTGATCGCTGCTCAGCTGGTGGTGGCGGGGTCCCGCTGCCCGAAGCGAGCGAGCAGGTGCCAGGCCCGCTTGAGGGTCTGGGGGTCATGGGTGCGCGACCGGGCCGCGGTGCCGATCACGTCCGGCGTGAGCACCTGTCCCAGCGAGCGGGCGAGGGCGACGGGCTGCGGACCGCGGTAGGCCTCGTCGAGCCCCGCCGTCGCCACCTCGAAGCCCGGGTGCCACTCGACCGGGCAGCCGAGCCGCGCGGCGGCCTCGGCCACCGGACCCTCCCCGAAGCACGGGTCGAGCACGACCGCCTCGACGTCCCTGTCCAGCCGGACCCCGCCGTGGACGTGGGCCTCCACGTAGTCGTCGAGCTCGTCGTGCCCGGCTGAGTCCGCCATCGTGACCAGCTCCGGCAGCAGCTCGCGCCCCCCGACCGCCTGCGGCTCGAAGACCGAGTCGGGGAAGCAGAAGGTCGTTCGGTCGAGCGTCTCCGGGCGCAGCCGCAGGTGTGCCGACCCGAAGCGCACCGACCCGCCGTGGGCACGACGGCGGTGGTTGACCGCCCCGTAGACCGGTCGCTGCGCCGCCGGGCCGTCGTCGTACCGCCCCTCGAACAGGCGGCTCTCCCAGCGCCAGCGGTCTCCCCCGGGGTGAGCGGTCAGGCCACCGTTGGACGTGCCGGTCTCGAACTGCGAGCGGTAGGCACCGTCGCGGGCCAGCGACTCGATGACCAGCCCGTCCCCGAACGGCCAGTCCGGGTGGAAGTGGAGCGTGACGCTCAGCTCAGCCGCCAAGGCGGGCGAGCTCCTCCTCCACCACGGACGGGTCGAGCTTGCGGAAGATCGGCGTCGGCTTCTCCACCGGCGTGCCGACCTCGACCGGACGCGACGCCCACGCCGGCGTCGCGGAGTAGTCGCCGGTGATGACCGGGTAGGCATCCAGCCCGGCGCCCTGCTCCGGGTCGAGCTCGTCGACCCGCTCGATGCGCGGCATCGGCATCAGCTCGCCCTTGCCCCCGAACGTCGTCCAGACCTGGTTGGCGGCGTGCGGCAGGAAGGGGGCGAGCATCGTGTTGCAGTCGATGACGCACTGGGCGGCGACGTGGAGGACGGTCCCGAGCCGCTCGCGCTGCGACTCGTCCTTCATCTTGTAGGGCTCGGTGACGGTGAGGTACTTGTTCACCTCGCCGACGACCCGCATCGCCTCCGCGATCGCCGCCCGGAGCCGGTGCCGCCCGATCAGGCCGCCCACCGCGTCGAAGCCGCCGCGCACGGTGGCGAGCAGCGCCTCGTCGACCGGCTCGAGGGCGCCCGCGGCCGGGATCTCGCCGAAGCTCTTCGCGATCATGGTCGCGGTCCGGTTGACCAGGTTGCCCCAGCCGGCGACCAGCTCGGAGTTGTTGCGGGTCACGAAGTCCGACCAGGTGAAGGCGGCGTCCGACGTCTCGGGCCCCGCCGCGCAGATGTAGTAGCGCAGCGCGTCGGGACCGTAGCGGGACACGAAGTCGCCGACGTAGATGACGTGGCCACGGCTGGAGGAGAACTGCTGGTCCCCCATCGTGAGGAACTCCGAGGACACCACCTCGGTCGGCAGGTTGAGGTCGCCGTAGACGCCCGGCTCGCCACCACGGGTGCCGAGTCCGTCGTACGCCAGGAGCTCGGCCGGCCAGATCTGGCTGTGGAAGACGATGTTGTCCTTGCCCATGAAGTAGTAGGACAGGGCCTCCGGGTCGTTCCACCAGTCGCGCCAGCGCTCGGCGCTCCCCCCATCGCTGCGGGCCAGCCGGCGGGCCCACTCGATGGAGGCGGAGAGGTAGCCGATCACGGCGTCGAACCAGACGTAGAGCCGCTTGGTCGGCTGGCCCTCCCACCCGGGCACCGGGATGCCCCAGTCGATGTCGCGGGTCATGGCCCGCGGCCGGATCTCCTCGAGGATGTTCTGGGAGAACTTGATGACGTTGGGGCGCCAGGTGCCCGACGCCTCCCGACCGTCGAGCCACTCGCCCAGGGCCTCGGCCAGGGCCGGCAGGTCGAGGAAGTAGTGCTGGGTCTCGATGAACTCCGGTGTCTCGCCGTTGATCTTCGAGCGGGGCTCGATCAGGTCGGTCGCGTCGAGCTGGTTGCCGCAGTTGTCGCACTGGTCGCCGCGGGCGTCCTTGTAGCCGCAGATCGGGCAGGTGCCCTCGATGTAGCGGTCGGGCAGGGTGCGGCCGGTCGAGGGGCTGATCGCGCCGAAGGTCGTCTGCTCCACCATGTAGCCGTTGCGGTGGACCGTCCGGAACATCTCCTGCACCACGTTGTAGTGGTTGCCGGTGGTGGTCCGGGTGAACAGGTCGTAGGAGAGCCCGAGGTCGTACAGGTCCTGGACGATGATCGCGTTGTTCTTGTCGGCCAGCTCCCGGGCGGTCACGCCCTCCGTGTCGGCGGCCACCAGGATCGGGGTGCCGTGCTCGTCGGTGCCCGAGACCATCAGGACGTCGTGGCCCGCCATCCGCATGTACCGACTGAAGACGTCGGAGGGCACACCGAAACCGGCCACGTGGCCGATGTGGCGCGGGCCGTTCGCATACGGCCAGGCGACTGCGGACAGGACTCGACTCATGGGCTGAATCCTAGGAGTCGTGCCGTGACGCGCTCGACCCGGATTGCGACCGCGGACCGACGACCGGTCCCGCGGGCGTCCCAACGCGCCGGACACGGCTAGCGTTGCGGTCATGGGGACACTCATCGCCGAGGACCTGCTGCTGCTCCTGCTGGACGACGAGAAGGGCACCGTGTCCGCCTCGTCGTACGCCGACACCGCGCTCGGCGGTGCGCTGCTGACCGAGCTCGCGCTGGTCGGCGCCGTGACGGTCCCCGAGAAGACCAGCGTCTGGCGCAGCGCGCGGGTCCGCGCCGAGCCCGGGGCGGAGCTGGAGGATCCGCTGCTGCGCGAGGCCCTGGCGACGGTGGCGCAGAAGGAGCGTCCGGCCCAGGACCTCGTCGTGCGTCTCGGCAAGGGGCTGCGCGGCCGGCTGGCCGCACGCCTCGTCGACCGCGGCATCCTCGAGCGGCGCGACAGCCGGGTGCTGGGGATCTTCCCCCACAAGCGGTGGCCGACCCGCGACGCCGGTCCTGAGCTGCGGCTGCGCGCAGCCCTCACGGCGGTCCTCGTCCAGGGCGAGCGGCCCGACGAGCGCACGGCGGCGCTGGTCGCCCTGCTCGCCGCCATCGACCGGGCGCACAAGGTCGTCGACCACCCCGGGATGCCCTCGCGCGAGGTCCGCAGGCGCGCGAAGGAGGTCGCCGAGGGCGCGTGGGCGGCCAAGGCGGTCCGCGACGCGATCCAGGCGGCCACCGCCGCGATCACGGCGGCGATCGCCGCGGGGGCGGTCACCGCCGGGGCGACCGGCTCCGGCTGAGTCGGCTCAGCCCGACTTCTTGAGGACCTCGACGGTCCCTTCGCGCGAGCCCGCGTCCACGATGCCCTTGCCGAGGTAGCTGACGACGTACTTCTTCGTCCCGCCGTGCAGGTCGCGCACCACGACGCGGCGCATCCCGTCGCGCAGGCGGACGGTCAACGTCTGCGCGCCGACCCGCACCGTCACCTGCCCGCGGACCGTGTCGATCCCCGGTGCCGTGACCGCGACGAGCACCTCGGCGCGCTGGCGCAGGCCAGTCACCGAGACCTGGAGCCGGGGCACGGTGTGCACGGGGGCGGTCGGGTCGGTCGTCTGCGAGACCGGCTTCCAGCCGGGCTGGGCCAGGTCCGCGCGCACCGACAGGTGTCGGCCCACGTCGCCCTCGACGGGCGTGTACGACGGGCCGTCGGCGCCCGCGATCTCGACGCCGTCGCGCAGCCAGGTGTAGGTGACCGACGCGCTCGCCGGTTCGTAGGTGCCCGGCGCGACCTCGAGCGGGACGCCGAGCGTCGGCTCCGCCGGCAGCGTGAACGGCGCGGTCAGCCGCACCTCGCCCCCGAGCACCGACCCGGTCGGCGCCGTGCGGACCGTGGCCGGGTCGTAGCCCTTGCGGGTGGCCGTGACCTCGGCCGTCACGACGGCTCCGGCCTGCTCCTGGCCCAGCTCGAGCGACCAGCCGGTGGCGCCGGCGATCGGCGTGCCGTCCGCCCGCCACTGCACCGTCTTGGAGGTCGACCCCGGGGCCCAGCTGCCCTTGCTCACGGCGAGCACGGAGCCGACCTGGGGGTCTCCGGAGATGATCGGCTCGTCCACCGGCGTGATCACGCCGGGCGCGACCGCGGCGGTCTCGACGGACCTGGCGATGGCGGCGGCCAGGCCCGGCGCGGTCGCCGCCACCTGGACGGAGATCTGCTGGCCGAGCTTCCCGGCACCGAGGACGAGCGTCTTCTCCGTGGCGCCGCTGATCGCCTGGCCGTCGGCGAACCACTGGTAGGTGTAGCTCTCCGGCTCGGCCGACCACGTGCCGTTCGACGCGGTCAGCGTCTGGCCGACCTGCGGGGTGCCGGTCACGGTGGGCACCTGCTTGTTCCGCAGCGCCGCGTCCCGGAAGTGGATGAAGCCGCTGGGCCAGCCCCGGCTCCTGGTGACGCGGTGCCAGTGGAAGTCGCCGCCCCAGTTGTCGTCGGAGATCACGATCTCGCTGTCGGAGATGACCTCCTCGACGTAGGCGACGTGCCCGTTGCTGCCGACCGGGTAGACGCCGCCGTCCCACCAGGCGATCGAGCCGACCATGGGGGTGTCGTCGGTCAGGTAGGCCATCGCGTGGCCCCAGTTCGAGGCGTTGCCGCTCCCGGTCCACGGGCGGCTGTCGGGCATGCCGGCCTTGACCATGCGGTAGGCGGCGTAGTTGGTGCAGTTGTGGCCGCCGTACATCCGCCAGTACATGTGGCTCGCGTTCGCTGCGTACCCGGCGTTGGGGTAGCCCGCCGCCTTGCACGCGGAGTACCCGGTGCAGAGGGAGACGTAGTCGGCGGCGGCGGGGGCCGCGGGCAGGGCCAACGGGGACAGCACCAGCGCGAGCGTGACCAGGACCAGTCTCGCTCGCGACCGCAGGACTCCCCGGACGATGCGCACGAGGGGAACCTAGGGCCCGGCGTCAAGCGACACGCCGATGGATTTCGATCTTTACCGAACCGTTACCAACGGTGCGGGTGTGACAGGAGACGACTCACGAGTCGTCTCCTGTCCACCGTACGACGCGCCTCAGCTGAAGTCGAGAGGCAGGTTGCGGGTGCGCTTGAGCTCGAAGAAGTAGGGGTAGCGAGCCAGCTCCACGGCCGCGTCCCAGATCCGGCCGGCCTCCTCGCCCTTCGGGATCGAGGTCATCACGGGGCCGAAGAACGCCGTGCCCTCGAACGCGATGGTGGGCGTGCCGACCTCCTCGCCGACCTGGTCCATGCCGAGGTGGTGCGACTTCTTGATGTCCTCGTCGTACGACGGGTCGTCCATGGCGTCCGCGAGGCTCACCGGCAGACCGGCCTCCTCCAGGGCGGCGACGACCAGGTCGCGCGACTGCTCCTGCTGCTCGTTGTGCAGGCGGGTGCCGAGCGCGGTGTACAGCGGGAGGAGCGCGTCCTTGCCGTGCAGCTGCTCGGCGGCCATGCACACGCGCACCGGGCCCCAGGCGTCGGCGAGCTTGGCTCGGTACTCGTCGGGGATGTCCTTGTCCTGGTTCAGGTAGGCCAGGCTCATGATGTGCCAGGTGACGTCGATGTCACGCACCTTCTCCACCTCGAGGATCCAGCGAGACGTGATCCAGGCGAACGGGCAGCGCGGGTCGAACCAGAAGTCGGCGTTGGTCATGACTGTCCCAACGCCGGAGAGCCGGCCCTGATTCCCCAGATCGGGTGGCGACCTGGCCCCGTTCCGTAGTCCGGACGGGCCATGTCCGGGTCAGGACACGAAGGAGAGACCGAGTCCCAGCAGGGCGCACAGGCCCAGCGTGCGCAGCACCGACCACTCACGCACGAACACGAGCACCAGGGCCACCGCGAGGACGACGAACGAGGGCCACACGTACGACGACCACACCGGCACCACCAGCTCCACGGGGCCCGCGGACAGGGTCGTGGTGCGCGAGAAGAGCGTGTGCACCGCGAAGTAGACCGCGAGGTTGGCGATGACCCCCACGACCGCGGCGGTGACTCCGGTCAGGGCCGCCGACAGCGCCGTGCTCTCGCGCAGCCGCTCGACGTACGGCGCACCGAGGAAGATGAAGAGGAAGCAGGGCACGAAGGTCACCCAGACCACCAGCAGGGAGGCCAGGACCCCGGCCACCCAGGGGTCCAGGGAGCCGGGGTCGCGGTAGGCGCCGAGGAACGCGACGAACTGGACGACCATGATCAGCGGCCCGGGCGTGCTCTCCGCGAGCGCCAGCCCGCGCACCATCTCCCCCGCCGAGAGCCAGCCGAAGGTGCCCACCGCGGCCTGCGCGACGTAGGACAGCACGGCGTAGGCACCGCCGAAGGTGACCAGCGCCATCCCGCCGAAGAAGACGCCCTGGTCGGTGAAGACCGTCCTCGAGCCGGAGGCGAGCGCCCAGGCCACCACCACCGGCGCCACCCACAGCGCCAGTCCGACGGCCAGCACCGCCACGTTCCTCCTGGCCGACGGGCTGGCCCGGTGCAGCGCGTCGTCCGGGACCAGCGGTGGGACCTCACCCTCCGCCACCGGCAGCGCCGGGCGGGCCATCACCTCCGGCCGCCACCGCCCGAGCGCCCAGCCGGCCACCCCCGCCCCGATGATGACGAGGGGGAACGGCAAGCCGAGCACCGCGAGGAGCAGGAACGCGGCCACGGCCAGCCAGGCAAGCGCCCGGTGGCGCAGGGCCCGGCGCGAGATCCGGACCACCGCCTGCACCACGACGGCCACCACGGCGGGCGCGAGCCCGAGGAACAGGCCGGTGACCACCGCCGAGTCCCCGTGGGCCACGTAGACCCAGGACAGGCCCAGCATCGCGAGCACGCCGGGGAGCACGAAGAGCCCGCCCGCGACCACTCCCCCGACCCACCCGTTGAGCAGCCAGCCGATGTAGGTCGCCAGCTGCTGCGCCTCGGGCCCCGGCAGCACCATGCAGTAGCTCAGCGCGTGCAGGAACCGTCGCTCCCCGATCCAGCGGCGCTCGTCGACCAGCTCGCGCTGCATCACCGCGATCTGGCCGGCCGGGCCCCCGAAGCTCTGCAGGCTGATGAGCAGCCACGCCCTCGTCGCCTCGCGCAGCGGCACGACGTCTCCCACCCGGTTCACCCGCCCATCATCGCCGAAAGTGCAGTGAACGAGTCCAGTAAGCGCCGGGGTGGCGAAGATAACGATTTCTCTTCGGCACCGGACCCGGTGAGAGGATGCGAGACATGCCTGGAACCAACCTCACCCGGGACGAGGCCGCCACCCGCGCCGCCCTCCTGGACGTCACGTCGTACTCCATCGACCTGGACCTCACGACCGGCGAGAAGACCTTCGGCTCGACCACCACGATCCGCTTCACGTGCAGCGAGCCCGGCTCCTCCACGTTCGCGGACCTCGTCGACGCCACCGTCCACGAGATCACGCTCAACGGCGAGCAGGTCGACCCGGCCACGGCGTACGCCGACAGCCGGATCGCGCTCTCCGGCCTCGCCGCCGAGAACGAGCTCGTGGTGCGTGCGGACTGCACCTACTCCCGCACCGGTGAGGGCCTGCACCGCTTCGTGGACCCCGCCGACGACCGCGTCTACCTCTACTCGCAGTTCGAGGTCCCGGACGCGCGTCGCGTCTACACGACCTTCGAGCAGCCCGACCTCAAGGCTCCGTTCACCTTCCGCGTCACCGCGCCGAGCCACTGGAAGGTCGTCTCGAACGCCGCGACGCCCGCACCCCGGGACACCGGCGACGGCAAGGCGGTCTGGGAGTTCCCCGAGACCAAGCCGATGTCGACCTACATCACCGCGATCGTCGCGGGTGAGTACCACGAGGTCCTCGACACCTACGAGGGCAAGCACGGCGACATCCCGCTGGGCCACTACTGCCGCCAGTCGCTCGTCGAGCACATGGACGTCGAGGAGCTGGTCAAGCTCACCCGCCAGGGCTTCGAGTTCTTCGAGGAGCTCTTCGACTTCCCCTACCCGTTCGGCAAGTACGACCAGCTCTACGTGCCGGAGTACAACATGGGCGCGATGGAGAACGCCGGCTGCGTGACCCTGCGCGACGAGTACCTCCCCCGCAGCCGCCAGGACCGCTCGTTCTACGAGTTCCGCGCCGAGGTCATCCTCCACGAGATGGCGCACATGTGGTTCGGCGACCTGGTGACCATGAAGTGGTGGGACGACCTCTGGCTCAACGAGTCCTTCGCCGAGTGGGCCTGCTACCACGCGGCCGTCGAGGCCACCGAGTTCACCGAGTCGTGGGTCGGCTTCACCAACGCCCGCAAGAACTGGGCCTACCGCCAGGACCAGCTGCCCAGCACCCACCCGATCGCGGCCGACAACGTCGACCTGCGTGCGGTCGAGGTCAACTTCGACGGCATCACCTACGCCAAGGGCGCCTCGGTGCTCAAGCAGCTGGTGGCCTGGGTCGGGCTCGACAACTTCGTCGAGGGCATCCGCGGCTACTTCAAGGACTTCGCGTTCTCGAACTCCGAGTTCAAGGACCTGCTGGCCGCCCTCGAGAAGGCCTCCGGCCGCGAGCTCCAGTCGTGGGCGCAGGAGTGGCTGCAGACCGCGGGCGTGAACACCCTCTCCCCCGAGTTCGAGCTCGACGCCGACGGCCGCTACACCTCCTTCGCGGTCCGTCAGACCGCGGCCGCGGACCAGCCGACGCTGCGCCGCCACCGCCTCGGCATCGGCCTCTACGACGCGGTCGACGGCCGCCTGGTGCGGCGTACGTCGCTCGAGACCGACGTCGCCGGTGAGCTGACCGACGTCGCGGACCTGGTCGGCCAGCAGCAGCCCGACCTGCTGCTGCTCAACGAGGGCGACCTCGCCTACGCCAAGATCCGCCTCGACGAGCGCTCGCTGGCCACGGTCATCGGCGGCATCTCGACGCTCGACGACGCGCTCGCCCGGGCGCTCTGCTGGGGTGCGGCGTGGGACATGACCCGCGACGCCGAGATGAGCGCGACCGACTTCGTCGCCCTGGTGCTCTCCGGCATCGGCAGCGAGAGCGACGCCTTCGGCGTCAGCCGGATCCCCGGGTACGCCGCCCAGGCGGTCAGCTCGTTCAGCGCCCCCGCCAACCGGGCCGCCCTCCGGGAGACCTGGGAGCAGGGCCTGCGCAAGCTCCTGGAGAACGCCGAGGCCGGCAGCGACCACCAGCTCTCCTTCGCCCGCGCCTTCGCCGGTGCGGCGCACAGCGACGCCGCGCTCTGCGACCTCGAGGCGCTGCTCGACGGCACGCTGACCTTCGAGGGCCTCGCGATCGACACCGACCTGCGCTGGACGCTGCTCAACGGGCTCGCCCGCAACGGCCGCGCCGACGCCGACCGGATCGCCGCGGAGCTCGAGCGCGACAACACGATCTCCGGCCAGGAGCACGCCGCGGCCGCCCGCGCGCTGCGTCCGACCGCCGAGGCCAAGGCCGAGGCGTGGGAGATCGCGATGGTCCGCGACGACGTCGCCAACGAGACCCAGCGCAGCGTCGTGCTGGCCTTCCAGGTGCACGGCCAGGACGAGGTGCTCGCGCCCTACGTCGAGAAGTACCTCGAGGCGGCCGACACCCTGTGGGAGGAGAAGGGCACCCAGCGCGCCTCGACCGCGCTGGAGTTCATCTTCCCGCGGCCGCTGGCCAGCCAGGAGCTCCTCGACCGGGTCGACGCCTGGCTCGAGAGCTCGCCGGCCAACCCCGCGGCGAAGCGCTACGTGCGTGAGGGCCGGGCCGACGTGGCCCGCGCGCTGGCCGCCCAGGCCAAGGACGCCCAGGGCTGACCTGCCCGACCACGACGAAGGCCCCCGCCGCTCGGCGGGGGCCTTCGTCGTACGTGGTGGAACCGCCGAGTCGGCGCTGGATGACGCTGCTCAGCTCTCCGAGCTGTGCAGCGTCTGCGGGGCCCTCGCGTGCTCCGCGAGCATCTCGATGCCTCGCTTGAGGCCACCGACGAGGTCGCCCTCGGCGAAGCGGCTGCGCATCTCCAGCGCAGCGAGCTCGACCTCCGCGTCGTTGAGGGTGCGGCGGACGTAGCCGCCGGTCACGATCTCCAGGGCCCGCACGACCGGGTCGACCATGATCATGATGCTGCGCGTGGGCGCGACCAGGGAGTTGTGCAGCTGCGTCGCGAAGGCCCGGGGGTCACCCTCGGCCTGCCCGACGAAGACGGAGAACTCGCAGCGGCTCAGCTGCTCGGCGCGGCGGATCGCCTCGTCGATCGCGAACCTGTCGGCGCTGCTGAACTCACCAGCGGCCACTTGCGCCACCGGCCTTCGACTCCTCGGTGTCGGGGCCGGCCAGCTCGGCGGTGCCCTTGCGCGGGCCGCCGAACCACTGCTCCTCGACGGTGGAGGCGCCCGGCTTCACCCGCTCGCCCCGGACCAGGGCCGGCACGTAGACCGCCAGCGTGATCAGGAGGAAGAGCAGGAGCGGGATGCCACCGAGGATCAGCAGGGCGTGCAGGGCGGAGACGTCGTCGGGGTTGCTCCACCCCTCGGGAACGTCCGCACCGGCGGGACCGGCCGTCACCAGGCCGGTGACGGCCACGGCGGTCGCCGCGCCCAGGACGATGGTGGACCGGCGGACGAGAGTCTGGAGCGGAGTGGTCACGGCAGCAGGATATCGGCTCGCCGGCACCGCCCCTCGCGGCCTCCACGTCGGGTGGGTCACACCGGCGCGCACGGTTCGGAATCAGCCGCCGGACGTGGTCATACTGGGGCGCATGTTCGGCCTCGAAAGCACGCTCTCGCTCGACAACACCGACCCGTGCGCCGACGGTGAACAGGTCTGCAGCACGGTCTACGGGTGGACCGACAACCAGGTCCTCGCCAACGCCTCCGACGTCCTGATCGGCAGACCCCTCGCGATCCTGGGGCTGCTGGTCCTCGGCCTGGTCATCCGCTGGGTGCTCCACCGCCTGGTCGACCGGATCGTCTCGCGCGCCGAGGGCGGTGTGCTCCCGGCCAACCGGTTCACCCGCCACGGGAAGGGGACCGAGCGGCCCACCGCGCGCGACATGGTCACCGCGACCCGCCGCGTCCAGCGCGCCAAGACGATGGGCGACCTGCTCAAGAGCATCGTCACCGGGGTCCTGGTCGCGATCTTCGGCACGATGATGCTGAGCGAGCTCGGCGTCAACATCGCCCCGATCATCGCCAGCGCCGGCATCATCGGCCTCGCGCTCGGCTTCGGCGCCCAGTCGCTCGTCAAGGACTTCCTGTCCGGCATCTTCATGATCTTCGAGGACCAGTACGGCGTCGGCGACGTGGTCGACGTCGGCGAGGCCAGTGGCACCATCGAGGCCGTAAGCCTGCGCGTCACCCGGCTGCGCGACCTCAACGGCACCGTCTGGTACGTCCCCAACGGCGAGATCCTGCGGGTCGGGAACATGAGCCAGAACTGGTCGCGCGCCGTGGTCGACGTGAACGTCGGCTACGGGGAGGACCTCGTGCGCGTCCAGAGCGTGCTCAGGGACGTGGCCCACGACCTGTGGGAGGACGAGGACTACAAGAGCATCATCATCGAGGAGCCGGAGGTGACCGGCGTGGAGATGTTGATGCCCGAGTCGGTCACCCTGCGGGTCCTCATCAAGACGGCCCCCATGGAGCAGTGGGGCGTGGCCCGCCAGCTGCGGCAGCGGATCAAGGCCCGCTTCGACCACGAGGGCATCGAGATCCCCCTCCCCCAGCGCGTGATCTGGCACCGCGAGGAGAAGGCGGCCCAGGAGGCCGAGGGGTCCGAGGCGCCCACCGGTGCCGGGACCCACACCGGCTGAGGCCACCTGACGACAGGAGCCGGGACCCGCTGCTGCGGGTCCCGGCTCCTGCACGTCCGGCAGCGGGCGCGGTCAGGCGAGCGCCGCGTCCAGCGTGATGGTGGTGCCGGTGAGCGCCTGGCTCACGGGGCAGCCCTCCTTGGCCGCCTCGGCCGCCTTGACGAAGTCCTCGTTGCTCATGCCCTCGACGACGCCGCGGACGGTGAGCTTGATGCCGGTGATCCCGGTGCCGGGGGTGAACTCCACGTCGGCGCTCGTGTCCAGCGAGGTGGGCGCGGTGCCCTCCTTGGCCAGGCCGTTGGACAGCGCCATGGAGAAGCAGGCGGAGTGGGCCGCGGCGATGAGCTCCTCGGGGCTGGTCTTGCCGTTCGCCTCCTCCGCGCGGCTGGGCCACGACACGTCGTACGTGCCCAGACCGGAGGACTCGAGGGTGACCTTGCCGGCACCCTCGAAGAGGCTGCCTTCCCAGCGCGTGGTGGCCTTGCGGGTGGTTGCCATGTGTTCCTCGCTTCAACTCGACTGCGGTACGCGCCGAGTCTTCCACGCCGGTGCACGGGCCGGACCGGCCGCTCGGCACAATGGGCGCGTGACCACGTTCTATGACGAGATCGGCGGCTTCGAGACCTTCCGGAGGATCGTGGCCACGTTCTACGAGGGCGTGGCCGGCGACGAGGTGCTCCGCCCGCTCTACCCCGAGGAGGACCTCGGGCCCGCCGAGGAGCGCTTCCTGCTCTTCCTGGTGCAGTACTGGGGCGGGCCGACGACCTACTCCGAGAACCGCGGGCACCCCCGCCTGCGGATGCGCCACGCGCCGTTCGCCGTGACCCCCGAGGCGAAGGACCACTGGCTCCGGCACTTCCGGGCCGGGCTGGACGCGGTCGAGCTGACGCCGGAGCAGGACGCGAAGTTCTGGGAGTACGTCACGCACGCTGCACAGTTCATGGTGAACAGCTTCGAGTGAGGCCACACCGTGGCCGCGAAGAAACTTTCAGCCCACGTGTAACGCCGACCACCGGTCGCGACAGGTACCAGGTGACCGCGGCGGTGAGGAGCAGCTCCTCACCGCGCGACAAGCCGTCGAGCAATCGAGGAGTCACCAGCATGCGCAGGATCACCGCAGCGCGGGCCATCGCCGCCAGTGCCGCCATCGCCGCCGCCACCTCCGTGGGCGCGGCCTACGCCACCGGGGCCACCCCTGGCGGTGACGACACGGGCACCGCCGTCGTGAACAAGTACGGCCACCAGGTCGACGAGCACGCAGCCGAGGGCCAGGCCCGCGCGGCCGAGGCGCGCGCCCGGCACGAAGCCACCGACGGGCCCACCGAGGACCCGGCCGACGACGCCGGGGACGACGAGGCCACCGACGAGGGCACCTCCACCTCGACCGAGGACACCGAGGGCGACGACACCACGGCGGACGACACCACGGGTGACGACACGGCGGACGATGACACCACCGGTGACGACACCGACGGCACGGACGACGCGGGCGACCACCCCGGAACCACGCCGAACGAGCACGCCGGCGACCACCCGGACGAGCACGCCACCACCCACGGCCAGCAGGGCGGGGGCGAAGACTCCGACCACGGCGAGCACGCCACCCCGGACGAGCACGCCGGCGACCACCCGGACGAGCACGCCACCACCCACGGCCAGCAGGGCGGGGACGACGACTCCGACGAGGGCGACGACGCCGGCGACGACAGCGACTCGGGCTCCGACGACTGACCCGAGCGCCCCACGAACGACGTCCCGGCGGTAGCATCCCCCCGCGCTACCGCCGGGGCGTTGCCCCATCTCACGAGGCCAGACATGACCGACCACGGAGCCGACAGGACCGACCTGCGGCTCGAGATCCCCACGCTCGAGCCTGACGACGCCTTCGTCGCCCGGCTCGCGACCATCGCCGCGTCCTCCGCGCGCCCGACGCGACCCGCCCCAGCACGCGCCGACAGCTGGCGTGCGGGTCTCGCCGCCGCGGGCGTGGCCGCCGTGCTCGGTGGCGGTGCCTGGGTGGCAGCCGCGGTCACCGGCGGAGACGCCCCCGCACCACCCGCGCCGCCCGCGACCCGGCCGGGCGACCTCCCCAGCGCCCCGACCCCGCCGTCGCGCTCCGAGGCGTCCCCCGATGACGGGCAGCGGTCCGCGACCTCTCCGGCGCGCGGCACGGGCACCGTCCCCGCGGGCACCCGCGACGAGAGCTCCCCCGACGAGGGCTCCGCCGACCCGGGCGACCTCCCCGGGTCGACGTCCTCGGATCCTGGGGAGCAGCCCGGGCAGCCCGGCAGCGGCGGCGACCACGGCATCGCCGGGTCGGGCCACGGCCAGGCCGGCCAGCCGCACGGGCAGTCCGACGAGCCCGGGTCGAGCGGTGAGCACACCGAAGGACAGGGGCACCCCGACCACCCGGACGAAGGGGACGACGGGGACGACGCGGAGGGCGCGGAGGGCGCGGGCGACCGACCCGGCGACCACGCGGACCACGGCGGTGACACCGATGGTGACGCCGACGACGACGACCCGGCGGGTGGATGAGCGACGACGAGCTGGTCGGGCGGGCCAAGAGCGGTGACACCCACGCCTGGGGCGAGCTCTACCGGGCTCACGCCGGTCGTCTGGTGGTCTGGCTGGCCACCCGCCCCAGTGACGACGCAGCGATCTCCCCGGAGGACCTGGCAGCCGAGGCCTGGCTGACGGCCGCCCAGAAGATCCACGACTTCACCGGCACGTCGTCGGACTTCGCCGGCTGGCTCTTCGGCATCGCCCGCAACCTCGCAGCCAACTCCCGCCGACGCAGCAGGCGCCGGGACACCCAGCCCACCGACGAGGTCCCCGAGCTGGAGATCGCCGACGGTCCGGAGCCGGCCCTGGTCGCACGCGACTGGGTGGCGCACGCGCTGCGCGGGCTGCCGCCCCGCGAGCGGGACGTCGTCGCGTGCATCGACGTGGTCGGGCTCGACGTCGAGAGCACGGCTCGAGCGCTCGGCATCAGCCCCGTCGCGGTCCGGGTCGCCCGGCACCGCGGGCTCCGCCGCCTGCGCGGAGCCGAGGATCAGGCCAGCGCGCTCAGCAGCCGTTCGCGGTAGACCGCCGGAGGCGGTGCCGAGCGCTGCGTGTCCTGGTCGAAGAAGACGATGGTGACCCGTCCCTGGGAGAGCAGGGTCTCGCCGTCGCAGATGACTGACTCGATCGTCGCCGACCGCTCCCCCACGCGCGAGATCCACGACCACGCGTCGTACGGCTCGGGGCGGAAGAGGATCGGGACCTTGTAGTCGACGTCGGTCTGCGCCACGACCATGCTGACCGGCGGGGTCCCGTCGGGGAGGTCGCGCCACAGCCGGGCGGTCAGCAGGATCCGGGCCTCCTGGAGGTACTCGAAGTACTTCACGTTGTTCACGTGCCCGTAGACGTCCACGTCGGAGAAGCGCACGTGGATCGGGTAGTGGCCGACCTCGTCCCGCCGGGCCGGCCCCAGCGGCAGGCGAGGAGCCTTCTCCCAGGGGTCGTGGAACGCGGACAGGGTCTGGCGCTCGACGGGGGTCAGCCGGCGCGGGCGCTCGGTCGCGAAGACGTACGGCGTCAGCACCGTGGTCGCCCGCAGGTAGACGTGACGGCCCTGCGCGTCCTCGGGGTCGTCGTGGAAGATCTCGTAGGCCATCGTGAAGGAGGCCGCGCGCACCTCGGTGACCCAGCACTCGATCTTCACCGGCCGGAAGCGGAACTTCAGCGGCGCGAGGTAGGTCACCTCGTGGCGCACCACGACCACGCCCTCGGCGAGGTCACCGGTCTGCGCGGCGGGCCCGTGGGTCCGCAGCATGTCGACCCGCGCCTCCTGGAGGTAGTCGACGTAGACGACGTTGTTGACGTGACCGAGGAGGTCCATGTCGGCCCAGCGCATCGGACACTCGTAGACGTGGCGCACGCCCCAGATGCTGTCAGACCCGGCGGCCCCCCGCAGGGGCGCGGTCAGTGGGTGAGAGCCATCCCGCCGTAGTAGGCCCGGACGGTCTGGCGCCGGGCGAGACGGGTGCGCCGGTTGCTGACCACGAAGTCGGCGACCGCGGCGACGGCGAGGAGGCCGGCGACGGCGGCGAGGGCGAAGAAACCGACGAGCAAGGGGGTGAGCGAGCTGAGGTCGACGATCATGACGACATCCTTTCTACGTCTGTAGAATCTCTACACCTGTAGAAGGTACTCCCCTCGCTCGTTGTTCCCAACTGCGCCGGTAGTGTGCCGAGTCACAGCCCGCCGCCGCCCGCAGGAAGGTCCGCATGACCGTCGACACCGCGACGAAGCGGCTGAGCCCGCGCCGCCGCCAGCTGCTCGACGCCGCGCTGCGCGTGGTGGCCGACGACGGACTCCGCGGACTCACGCACCGGGCCGTGGACCGCCGCGCGGGCCTGCCGGAGGGCAGCTGCTCGGCCTACCTCCGCACCCGACGTGCCCTGCAGACCGCGTTGACCGAGCACGTCGTCGGTGCCCTGGCCGACGACGTGACCGCGCTCGCCGAGCAGCTGCGTGGCTGCTCCGGCGACAGCGACCGCGCGGTCGAGCTGACGACCGGGCTGTTCGCGCGCTGGCTGGACGAGCCCGAGCTGCTGCGCGCCAAGCTGGAGCTGACGCTCGAGGGTCCGCGGGACCCCGAGCTGGCCGCCCTCCTCACCGCGTCCCGCGCGCAGCTGGTCGGGGTCGTGGCGGGGATCATGAACGCCGCCGACCAGGCGCAGGGGGACGCGCGGGCCGAGACGCTGTGCGCGTCGTTCGACGGCATCCTGCTGGCCGGCCTGTCCAAGCCCGACGCCGAGCGGCGCGGATTCCTGGCCCGATCCCTGGGCCTGCTGATGGGCAGTCTCGCCGGCACGCCCGACGCGTGAGCGACGTGACCAAGGCCTCGTCCGGCCGCGCCGCGCAGCGTCTAGGGTGACCAGCGCAGCAGACCCCTTCCCGAACGGAGTTCCCATGCCCGAGGCAGTCATCGTTTCCGCCGCCCGCTCAGCGATCGGCCGCGCGAACAAGGGCTCACTGAAGGACTTCCGGCCCGACGACCTCGCAGCGCTGATCGTGAAGGCCGCGCTCGACAAGGTCCCGGGACTGGACCCCAACACCGTCGACGACCTCTACCTCGGGTGCGGCCTGCCCGGCGGCGAGTCGGGCAACAACATGGGCCGGATCGTGAACGTCCTCAACGGCATGGACGACGTCCCCGGGGCCACCGTGACGCGCTACTGCGCCTCGTCGGTGCAGACGACCCGGATGGCCTTCCACGCGATCAAGGCCGGCGAGGGCGACATCTTCGTCTCCGCCGGCGTGGAGACGGTGTCGCGCTTCGCCAAGGGCACCTCCGACCACTGGCCCGACACCCAGAACCCCCTCTTCGAGGAGGCCAGGGCGCGCACCGCGAAGACCGCGGAGGGCGGCGTGGACTGGCACGACCCGCGCCAGGACGGCCTGCTGCCCGACGCCTACATCGCCATGGGCCAGACGGCGGAGAACGTCGCGCGGCTGCGCGGCCTCAAGCGCGAGGAGCTCGACGAGTTCGGCGTGCGCTCGCAGAACCTCGCCGAGAAGGCCATCAACGACGGCTTCTGGGCCCGGGAGATCACGCCGGTCAGTGCCCCCGACGGCACCGTGGTCAGCGCTGACGACGGCCCCCGCGCCGGCGTCACCTACGACGCCATCTCCCAGCTGCAGCCGGTGTTCCGGCCCGACGGCGTGGTCACCGCCGGCAACTGCTGCCCGCTCAACGACGGCGCCGCCGCGGTCGTGATCATGTCCGACACGAAGGCCGCCGAGCTCGGGCTCACCCCGCTCGCGCGCATCGTGTCCACCGGTGTCAGCGGCCTGTCCCCGGAGATCATGGGCCTCGGTCCGGTCGAGGCGACCAAGCGTGCGCTGGCCCACGCGGGCATGAGCATCGGGGACATCGACCTGGTCGAGATCAACGAGGCGTTCGCGGCCCAGGTCGTGCCGTCGTACCAGGACCTCGGCATCGACATCGACCGCCTCAACGTCAACGGCGGCGCCATCGCGGTGGGCCACCCGTTCGGCATGACCGGCGCCCGTCTGCAGAACACCATGCTCAACTCGCTGGACTGGCACGACAAGACCACCGGGCTGATCACGATGTGCGTCGGCGGCGGCCAGGGCATGGCCCTGATCCTCGAGCGCCTGGGCTGACGGCCCGTGCCCGCGGTCGCCCACGGAGGGGATCGCGGGTCGTTAGGGTGGTGCCCATGACCGAGACGCGGACCGCACGCTGGCTCGACACCGACCAGCAGCGGTCATGGCGTGCCCTGGTGCTGGGCACCACCCTGCTCTTCGACCGCCTCGACGACGACCTGCGCCGGGCCTTCGACCTCTCGATGGTCGAGTACGAGATCCTGGTCCGGCTCTCCGAGCGCGAGGGGCGCCAGATGCGGATGGCCCAGCTCGCCGACGCGCTGGCCCACAGCAGGAGCCGGGTCACGCACACGATCGCGCGGATGGAGCACGCCGGGCTCGTCGAGCGCTGCACCTCCCCCGAGGACGGTCGCGGCATCCTGGCGAGGATGACCGACCAGGGCTGGGACCTCCTGGTCCGGGTCGCACCGGTGCACGTCAACGGCGTGCGAGACCACCTCGTCGACCTGGTCTCGCCCGAGGACTTCGCGGCGGTCGGGCGCGTGATGAACGCCGTCGCCGACCACCTGGTCTCCGCCCACCCCGAGATGGAGATCAGGTGACGTAGGCCGCGCCAGCGGACTACCACTGATCTCGGTCTGGCGAGCGCGCGGCCGAGCCGGCGAGGCCGCGACCGCGGATCGAGACCCGGTCAGCCGAGAAGCAGCGATGGCCACTGGGATCAGTCCGTGGCCACCGCCGACTTTCGTCTCACCGGGTTTCGACACGCTCCGTCGCGACCTCGTTCATCGGTCGCGGTCGCTGCTCAACCACCATCGACGCCATCCGCTGACGCGTCTGACGTCAGTCGCGCGTCAGGCGGCGGTGGGTGACGCGGTGCGGACGGGCCGCCTCGACGCCGAGCCGCTCGACCTTGTTCTCCTCGTAGGCCGCGAAGTTGCCCTCGAACCAGAACCACTTGGCCGGGTCCTCGTCGTCGCCCTCCCACGCGAGGATGTGGGTGGCGACGCGGTCGAGGAACCACCGGTCGTGGGAGGTCACGACGGCACAGCCGGGGAACTCCAGGAGCGCGTCCTCGAGGGAGGACAGGGTCTCGACGTCCAGGTCGTTGGTGGGCTCGTCGAGGAGCAGCATGTTGCCGCCCATCTTGAGCGTCAGCGCGAGGTTGAGGCGGTTGCGCTCTCCACCGGAGAGGACGCCGGCCTTCTTCTGCTGGTCGGGGCCCTTGAAGCCGAACGACGCGACGTAGGCGCGCGAGTTCATCTCGAAGTTGGCGACCTTGATGAAGTCCAGCCCGTCGGAGACGACCTCCCAGACGTTCTTGTTGGGGTCGATGCCGCCGCGGCTCTGGTCGACGTAGGAGATCTTGACCGTCTGGCCGACCTTGAGCTCACCGCCGTCGGGCTCCTCCTGGCCGGTGATCATCCGGAACAGGGTCGTCTTGCCGACGCCGTTCGGGCCGATGACACCCACGATGCCCGCGCGGGGCAGCGTGAACGACAGGTCGTGCATGAGCGTGCGGTCGCCGAAGCCCTTGTCGAGGCCGTGCGCCTCGAGGACGACGTCGCCGAGGCGCGGACCCGCCGGGATGTTGATCTCGGACGTGTCGATCTTGCGCATCCGGTCGGCCTCGGCCGCCATCTCCTCGTAGCGCGCCAGACGCGACTTGCTCTTCGCCTGCCGGGCCTTGGGGTTCGAGCGCACCCACTCGAGCTCGCGCTCGAGCATCTTGGCACGCTTCGCGTCCTTCTGCCCCTCGATCTTGAGACGGTCCTTCTTGGTCTCGAGGTAGGTCGAGTAGTTGCCCTCGTAGGGGTGGGCCTGGCCGCGGTCGAGCTCGAGGATCCAGGACGCCACGTTGTCGAGGAAGTACCGGTCGTGGGTGACGGCGAGGACGGCGCCGGGGTAGGTCGCGAGGTGGCCCTCGAGCCACTGGACCGACTCGGCGTCGAGGTGGTTGGTGGGCTCGTCGAGGAGCAGCAGGTCGGGCTGCTGGAGGAGCAGCTTGCACAGTGCCACGCGGCGGCGCTCACCACCGGAGAGGTTGTCGACGAGCGCGTCCGGCGGCGGGCAGCGCAGCGCGTCCATCGCCTGGTCGAGCCGACTGTCGAGGTCCCACGCGTTGGCGTGGTCGAGGTCGGTCTGCAGGTCGCCCATCTCGGCGAGGAGCTTGTCGTAGTCGGCGTCCGGGTCCGCGAGCTCCTCGGAGATCTTGTTGAACCGGTCGAGCTTGCCCTTGATCTCGCCGACGGCCTCCTCGACGTTCTCGAGCACCGTCCTGCCCTCGGTCAGGGGCGGCTCCTGCTGGAGCATGCCCACCGTGGCCTCGGGGTCGAGGATCGCGTCGCCGTTGTTGGCGTGCTCGAGGCCCGCCATGATCTTCAGCAGCGTGGACTTGCCGGTGCCGTTCGGGCCGACGACGCCGATCTTCGCGCCGTGCAGGAACGACAGCGTCACGTTGTCGAGGACGACCTTGTCGCCGTGGGCCTTGCGCACGTTGCGCAGGGTGAACACATATTCCGCCATGGTCCCTGAGCCTACGGTGCAATCCCGTCTGAGACCCTTTCGGGGGTGCCCGCGTCTCTACGGGTGACGGCCTCCACGGGGGAGGTCGCGAAGGACAGGGGCTCGCCCCCGCAGGAGGCACGACGGTGCGTCGATCTGATCGGCTCGATGCCGAGTTCTCGGAGTTCGTGGCCGCGCGTGCGGACCAGCTCTACCGCAACGCGTACCTGCTCACGGGGTCGTCGCACAGCGCCGAGGACCTGGTGCAGACGGCGTTGGCCAAGGCGTACGCCGCGTGGTGGCGGGTCAGCCGGGCCGACGACCCCGTCGCCTACGTGCACGGGGTGCTCATCAAGACGTTCCTCTCCGAGCGGCGCCGGCGCAGCAGCGGCGAGGTGCCGGTGGAGCGAGCTCCGGACCGCGCGGTGACCGACGACGACCCGACCGATCGCGCGGCCCTGATGGACGCCCTGGCCCAGCTGGCCGCGCTCGACCGGGCGGTCGTCGTGCTGCGGTTCTGGGAGGACCGAAGCGTCGCGCACACCGCCTCCGAGCTCGGGCTCACCGAGGCAGCGGTCAAGAACCGCAGCCTGCGTGCCCTCCGGGCGCTCCGCGGCCTGCTGGTCGAGCACACACCCTTGTCCGACGACGCCACCTGGAGTGCATCGTGACGAACACCGACGAACGCCCCTTCGAGGCCGTGGCCCTGCGCGCGGTCCTGGACCGCGGGCTGGACGGCATCCACGGGGACGCCCACGGGATCGGGGCCGGCGCCCGCGTGCGCGGCCGCGCCCTGCGCCGGCGGCGCCGGATCGGCGCGGCCCTCGGGGTCGCCGCCAGCGTCGCCGTGGCCGGTCTCGCCGTTCCCGCACTCGCGGGCGGGGGCGGCGCGGACCGAAGCGCCGGGGTGGCGAACGACCCGACGACCGCTCCCCCGTCCCCCGACTCCGTCCCGGACCTGCCCGGCAGGGAAGCTCCGCAGGGGTGGTGGAGCATGCCCGCCCCCGAGATGCTGGACCGCCTGGCTGGAGTGCTCCCGTCCGACACCCGGATCCTGGACTCGGTCGTGATGAACGTGGACCGAGCCCCGGACGAGCCGTACGGACCGTTGAAGGGCTACCTCCTCGCCGACCTGACCTCGTCGACGAGCAACGGGGCCGGCACGCTGAACCTGATCCTCCTCCCGCCGGCCACCGGTGCCACCGGCACGGCGAACGGCGACACGGCGACCGCGGCAGGGCCGGGCACGAGGGCTCACCTGCGGTGCCCGGGCGACATGGTCGACCCGGAGAGCTGCAAGATCCTCCGTGACGAGACCGGGCGGGCCTACGGCCGGCAGGTGCGCTCGGTCCTCCAGGGAGTCACGATCCTCACGGTCGACGTGGCGGCAAAGGACGGCGGCGTGGTCGAGCTGACGGTGGCGGACTCCGACGGCTACAAGATGTCGCCGCCCGCCACCGCCGACGAGCCCCCGCTGGACCTCGACGAGATGCTCTCGATCGCCCAGGACCCGGCCTGGCAGGACTGGTCCCCGCGGACGGAATGACCGCCCTCAGGCCGCCACCTCGTCCGCCCCGGTCCCACCCCCGGGCCCGGACAGGGGCTCGGTGGCGGCCCGGGCGGCGCCCCCGACGGTGCGGGTGAACTGGCTGACCCCCTTGGCGAGGTCGTGACCGACGAGCGTCGCGTCGACCTCGAACGAGGTCACCTCGACCCCGGCGGAGTTGGTCCAGGTCTGGGCGTTGAGCCGCCCGTGCACGACGACCGGGTCGCCCCGGCGCAACGAACGCTCGCAGTTCTCGGCCAGCCCGCGCCAGGCGTTCACGGTGTACCACTGCGTGTCACCGTCGACCCACTCGTCGGTCTTGCGCTGGTAGCGCCGCGGCGTGCAGGCCACCCGGAAGGTGGCGACCGTGGTGTCGCCCGCCAGGCGCACGGTCACGTCGTTGCCGAGCCAGCCCTGCAGGGTCACGATGGTCTCGTTCATCGGAAGTCTCCTCGTCACGCGCGGGGCACGTCCCCGCGTCGGGACGAGACTCCGCGGGCACGCCGACAACGACGCCGTTGCCATCGGCCCCCTGTGGACGAGCCCGACGCCGAGCCGGCCTGTGGAGGCTGCGCGGCCTACTTCAGGACCCGGGCCAGTCCGCTACGCACGGTCGTGTAGGCCTGCAGCTCCGCCTCGACGGGCACCACGACCAGCTCCTGGGCCACCGACCGCACCGCCTCGCGCAACCGGGCGTCCGCCGACCGGGCGCGGCTCCGTGCGGTCGCGGCCACCAGGAAGCGGCAGAGCAGGGCCAGCATCAGGCCGGCCGCCACCCCACCGAGCAGCAGCAGCGTCGGCACCGGGAGGCCCGCCACGTCGGGCGTGGCCGGCTCGGGCAGCTGCAGGAGGCCCGCCCCCGCCAGGGCGAGCAGCCACAGCGTGCCGACGAGCGCCGCCGCCAGCAGCACCCACTGCAGCACGCGGACCGCGCCCGCCCACACGGGAGTCCGGGACGCACCCAGGTCGGTCTCGGCCAGCGCGGCGTCGAGCCGGTCCCCCAGCTCGGGCAGGCGCGCCACGGAGGCGCGGCGCACCGCCTCGCCCCAGGGCCTGGCCAGCCCCGAGGAGACGTCGTCGGCCAGCGCCCGGACCTCGGTGTCGACCCGCGCCCGCTGCACCTGCGACGCGACCGGGACCGAGGTGCGCGCCCGGCCCGTGAGCTCGCGGCCCTCGCTGCCGAGGTCGAGGTGCAGGCGCTTGAGAGGGTCCGGCCGGAGCCGCGAGAACCACGCCGTGACCGGCCACCCGGTGGCCCGCCCGGCACGGAGCCGTGTCGAGCGCTCGACGGCGTCGACCACCGTCGGGACGCCGGCGGCCTCGGCGAATGCCTCCTCCAGCGCGGTGACCCGCTCCTTCGACAGCGCCCGTGTCCTGCCCTGGCCGCACTCCTCGTCGAGCCGCGTGGCCGCGGCCCGCAGGTCGGCCTCGAGGCGGGCCCGCGTCATCTTCTTGGCGGCCACCCGCTCGGCGATCTCCGCCTTCAGCTCGGGCACGCCGATGCCGTGCCGGGCGCTGACCGGGATCACCGGGACCTGCTTCAGGCCGTCCTGGTCCAGGAGCCGACGGACGTCGTCGACCATCGACTGGCGCCGTTCCTCGGGCACCGTGTCGATGTGGTTGAGGACGACCACCATCACGCCCTGGTGCGTGGCCAACGGAGCCAGGTAGCGGTCGTGGATCGCGGCGTCGGCGTACTTCTGGGGGTCGAGGACCCACACCAGCAGGTCGGCCAGCTGGACCAGGCGGTCGACCTCGAGGTGGTGGGAGACCTCGGTGGAGTCGTGGTCGGGGAGGTCGAGCAGCACGACGCCGTCGAGCTCGGCGTCCTGCTTGCCTCGACGCCCGCTGTCGAGCATCGAGTCGCGGGTGGTCTGGTGCCGGGCGGGGATGCCCAGCCACTCCAGCAGCTCGTCGGCGCCGTCGCGGCCCCACACGCAGGCCGACGCCCACGACGTGGTGGGGCGGCGTACGCCGACGGCCGAGAGCTCCAGGCCGGTCAGGGCGTTGAACGTCGAGGACTTGCCGGAGCCGGTCGCACCCGCGATAGCGACCACGGTGTGCTCGGCCGACAGCCGCAGCCGGCCCGAGGCGCGGTCGACGACCGCACGGGCCTCGTCGACGACGCCGTCGTCGAGCCGTCCGCGGGCGGCGTCGGTCGCGGAGTCGAGGCCCTCGATCCGTGCCCCGATGTCGGAGCCACGGGTGACCAGCTTCTTGGCCCCCTCCAGCAAGGACGTCATCTTCTCCCTCGACGGCCGATCGGTTGTGCTGGGGCAACCCTAGGCGGTGTCGCTCTCACGTCGCCGAGCCGGTGCCGCGCTGGAGCTGGGCGAAGCGCAGGTCGTCGACCCGGCGCGCGGCGGCCCGCAGCCGCTCCGGCGCCTCGCCCTCGATGCCGAGGCTGTCCAGCAGGTCGGTGTAGCGCGCGCGCTCGGACTCCAGCAGCCCCCGCACACGCTCCTCGAGCGCCCGGCTCGACCGCTCGGCCAGGCTGCGCACGGCCTGGTCGCCGAAGACCGCCTCGAGCAGCTTCTGGCCCAGCACCGCCGACCCCCCGGCGATCCCGGCCTCCGCGCCCGTGACGCCGGCGGTGTGGGCGAAGACCACCACCATCAGCGCCACCGACAGCCCGTTGACGCCGTAGGCCAGGAACCGGGCCGTGCTGCGCTTGTCGGCGCCCTCGGTGCGCACCATCTCGAGCACGTCGGCCTGCCAGTCCCGCACCGCGCGCTCGGCGCGGCGGCGCAGGTCCCGCGAGGCACGACCCAGGTCCTCCCCCGCGTCCGCGAGCAGCGCCTTGCCGGAGTCCAGGGACTGCCACGAGGCCGCCGCGCGTTCGGCGGCGGCCTCGGCGTGCTCGAGGATCAGCGTCTCGAGACCGGACTCGACGGCGACCGTGACCCGGTCGGCCTGCTGGGGCTTGCCCTTGACGGCGTTGACCACCCGGTCGCGCAGCCAGCCGACGCGGTTCTCGAGGGACTTCAGCAGCTCGCCGGTGCCGACGAACTCCTGCCAGCGGGCCAGCACCTCGCCGCGCAGGAGGGTGCCGTCGGCCGAGGCGCTGACCACGGCCTCGATCGCGTGGTCGTACGCCGCGTCCGCGTCGTCACGCAGCCGGGTGGCCGCGACGACCTGCTCCGCCGTCGCGTCGGCCACGGTGTGGCTGCGCCGGGCGAGGGTGCGGATCGCCCCGTCGAGGGTCTGCTTGACGACCGCGGCGCGGGCCTCGGAGTCCTCGGCGAGCGACTCCAGCCAGCCGCGGATGTCGGCGACGGCGCTCGCCTCCAGGAGCCCGTCGGCGGAGACCGGGCCCTCGTGCACGGTGAACAGCGGCGAGTCCTTCAGCCCACGGCTCGCCAGCATCCGCGCCAGGTGGGTGGCGACGGTCTGCACGGCGTCGGCCGGGGTGCGGTCCAGGACGATGGCGACGGCCGTGGAGCGCTCGGCGGCCTGGCGCAGGTAGTCCCACGGCACCTGGTCGGCGTACCGCGCCGCGGAGGTGACGAAGAGCCACAGGTCGGCGGCGGCGAGCAGGTGCGCGGCCAGGGTCCGGTTGCGCTCCTCCACCGAGTCGACGTCGGGGGCGTCGAGGATGGCCAGGCCCTGCGGCACCGTCTCGGAGGCGACCAGCTGCAGCGCCTCGGGGTCGTTGGTCGCGTGCGTCACCCGCTCCAGGTCCGGCAGCAGCCGGTCCTGGCCGAACCAGACGGCGTCGTCGGGGTGGTGGACCAGGACCGGGGAGCGCGTGGTCGGGCGGAGCACGCCGGGCTCGGTGACGCGACGACCGACGAGCGAGTTGACCAGCGTGGACTTGCCGGCACCGGTCGACCCGCCGACCACCGCCAGCAGCGGCGCGTCGATGGTCATCAGTCGCGGCAGGACGTAGTCCTCGAGCTGGTCGACCATCTCCTGGCGCGCGGTCCGCTGCTCGTCGACGCCGGGGACCTGCAACGGCAGCGGCGCCTCCTGCAGCGATCCACGCAACCGGACGAGCGACGTGACCATCTGGGTGGCGTCGGTCGGCGCCGTGACGGCGCGCTGGCTGGAGTGGGTCATCGGGTGGGTACCACCTGTCCGGGGAATGCGATCGAGGGGCGGACGGCGCCGATGCGGGCGACGTACTCCTGGCCCCGGGCGGCGAAGTCGGGCGGCGGGGTGCCGCGGAGGAAGCGGTAGTGGAGGAAGCCGAGCTCGACGGCGGCCTGCTGGTACTCCCGCATCGACCGCTCAGCCTCCTTGCCGCCGAGGGAGCGCGCGTAGGCCCGGCTGCGGCGGCGGGCGCCGAGGTCGACCACCCAGCCGATGTCGGTCGCCGGGATCAGGCCGCGGCGGGCGGCGTCGTCGAGGGAGGAGGTGAGCATCCGGCGCTCGGATCGGCGCGACCAGACCGCCAGGCAGACGATCGCGACCAGCGCCGGGGCCATCAGGAGGAGGTAGACACCCGCGAAGCTGCCGAGGCCGTGGGCCGTGGAGGAGTTCCAGGTCGCGTGGGCGGCGACCGCACAGGCGTAGCCGGCGAGCGGCGCCACCACCCGCACCCAGCCGCGGCGGGCCATGACGGCGATGCCGACGCCGATGCCGGTGAAGGTGGTGAAGAGGGGGTGCGCGAACGGCGAGACCAGGCAGCGGAGCACGAACGTGCCCGTCAGCGCCTCGGTGCCGCCCGGCCCCATCCCGTCCGTGCCGTTGTAGGCCGCGGCGAGGTAGAGGATGTTCTCGGTGAAGGCGAAGCCGATCCCGACCATCCCCGCGTAGACGATCCCGTCGAGGACGCCGTCGAGCTCGGCCCGGCGCCACCACAGCAGCAGGATGAGGAAGAGCCCCTTGCTGGCCTCCTCGCTCAGCGGCGCGACGACCTGCGAGCTCTGCTGGTCGCTGAAGCCGACCACGAAGCCGCCGATGCCCTGGACCAGCAGCGCGGCGGCGGTGGCCACGAAGCCACCCCACAGCAGGCCGAGGGCGAGCAGCCGCTTGGGTTCGGGCTCGTAGCGGTCCAGCCAGAGGTAGCAGGCCACCAGCGGACCCACCGGCAGCGCCGCCAGAACCGTGGCCAGGAGCAGCGACCCGGGGCCGCCGGACAGCGCGATGACGAGCAGCATCACGGCCGCGCCGAGACACACCAGCACGGTCACCACGACCGTGAAGGCGATGCTGTCTCGACGGGTCCCGGGCATGCCCCGAAGCCTATCGGGACTGGCCGTCCGGCCCGCCTTCCGGCGTACCATGGCCGGGTGACCGAGCAGAGCCAGCAGACCCCCGCGTCCGAGACCTCCCCGTCCGACAGCTCCGCCCCCAGGACGGAGTCCCACGACCCGAAGGTGCCCGACGCCTGGGCGAAGTTCATGCGGACCGGGTGGGGCGAGCGGGAGCTCGACCTGCCCCGTCATCCCGTCGCCGACCACGCAGCACGGCGCCGCGCCCAGCTGGCCGAGGCGTTCCCCGGCGAGCGGCTCGTGCTCCCGGCGGGCACCTACAAGGTGCGGTCGAACGACACCGACTACCGGTTCCGCGCCGACACCGCGCACACCTACTTCTCCGGCAACCAGACCAGCGACGCGGTGCTGGTCATCGAGGACGGCGAGGCCACGCTCTACGCGCGGCCCCGTTCCTCGCGCGAGACCGACGAGTTCTTCCGGGACCGCCAGTACGGCGAGCTGTGGGCCGGTCGTCGTCCGTCGGCGCACGAGATCTCCACCTCCCTGGGCCTCCCGGTCCGCCACGTCGACGACCTTCCCGCTGCCCTCGCCGGCTCGGGCAAGACCCGTGTGCACCGCGGTGTCTCGGCGCTGGTCGACGGCCTGGTGCCCGCCGACGCCACCCGCGACGAGGACTTCGCACGGGTGGTCTCGGAGCTGCGGCTGGTCAAGGACGAGTGGGAGCTCGGTGAGCTGCAGGAGGCCTGCGACATCACCACCCTCGGTTTCGAGGACTCGGTGCGCGAGTGGGCCGACGTGCTGAAGTACGGCGAGCGCTGGATCGAGGGCACCTTCTTCCGCCGCGCGCGGGCGATGGGCAACGACATCGGCTACGACTCCATCGTCGGCGGCGGCAAGCACGCGACGACGTTGCACTGGATCGAGAACTCAGGCGCGATCACCCCCGGCGAGCTGGTGCTGCTCGACATGGGCGTCGAGGGCAACAACCTGTACACGGCCGACGTGACCCGCACCCTCCCGGTCGACGGCCGCTTCACCGACCTGCAGCGCGAGCTCTACGACCTCGTGTACTCCGCCCAGGAGGCCGGCATCCAGGCGGTGCGCCCCGGCGTCCCCTTCCTGGCCGCGCACGATGCCGCGATGACCGTGCTCGCGCACGGCCTCGAGGGCATGGGGCTGCTGCCGGTGTCGGCCGAGGAGGCCCTCGACCCGGAGAGCAAGGTCTACGCCCGCTGGACGCTGCACGGCACCAGCCACATGCTCGGCATGGACGTCCACGACTGCGGCAACGCCGCCGCCGACGTCTACCCCAAGGGCGACCTCGCCGAGGGCATGGTGCTGACCGTGGAGCCGGGCCTGTACTTCCAGGAGGACGACCTGCTGGTCCCCGAGGAGCTGCGGGGCATCGGCATCCGCATCGAGGACGACATCGTGGTCACCGCCGACGGGTTCCGGAACCTCTCGGCCTCGCTCCCCCGGACCTCGGCCGACGTCGAGGCATGGATGGGCAGCCACCAGGGCTGACCCCGTCCCGACACCCCGGGGTGCTGCGCCACCGGTGGTGGCGCGCATGACAGGGTGGGCGCCGCGTCCGCCGCGGCTGGGTACGGCGGACACGTCGTCGTCGTTGGGAGCTCGTCCTTGTCCTGGTTGTCGCTCCGCCCGGGCACCGTGGCGGCCGTCGCCGCCGTCGTCGCAGGTCTGGTGGCCGGCCCCGCGCCTGCGGCCCCGGAGCCGGCCGGCGCGGTCCCGACCGTGCAGCCCGGCGACCAGCCGCCGCACGTGCCCGGCACCCACCTGCGACGCGTCGACCCCGCCGAGCGGGCTCTGTCGCGCATGACGCTGCCGCAGCGGGTCGGGCAGCTGTTCATGGTGGGCACGCCAGCCGCGTCGACGAGTGCGCTGACGCGTGCGCAGATCGCCCGGTTCCACGTCGGGAACGTGATGCTCACCGGACGCAGCCGGGGCGGCACCCGGGCCCCCGCACGGGTGGTGGCGGCGCTGCAGGCCCGTGCCGACCGGGGCGCGACGGGCGGCGTCCGGCTCCTGGTCGCGACCGACCAGGAGGGCGGCCAGGTGCAGGTGCTCGCCGGTCACGGGATCTCGCAGATGCCGTCGGCCCTCGAGCAGGGCCGGTGGACGCCCGGGCAGCTGCGCACCCGCGCCGCCGACTGGGCCGGGCAGCTGCGCGCGTCGGGCGTCACGATGAACCTCGCGGCGGTGGCGGACACCGTGCCCGGTCCCCGGGCGGCGGCCACCAACCCGCCGATCGGCGCCTACGACCGCGCGTTCGGGTACACCCCGCACGTCGTCACGAGCCACGCCGTGGCCTTCGCCCGCGGGATGACCGCTCGCGGCGTGGTCCCCACCGTCAAGCACTTCCCCGGCCTCGGGCGCGTCCACGCCAACACCGACCTGCGGGCCCGGGTCACCGACCGGGTGACCCGGCGCCACGACCCCTACCTGGCCCCGTTCCGCTCGGCCGTCCGCGCCGGGGTGCCGGTGGTGATGATGTCGACGGCGTACTACGCACGGCTGGACCCGCACCGGCCCGCGGCGTTCTCGCCGTTCGTCATCGGGCGGATGCTGCGTGGCGACCTCGGCTTCCGGGGCGTCGTCGTCTCCGACGACCTCGGCAGCGCGCGCCAGGTCGCGAGCTGGACCGCGGGCCAGCGAGCGGTGCACTTCGTGCGCGCCGGTGGCGACCTCGTGCTCACCGTCGACCCCGGCACCCTGCCGTCGATGTACGTCGCCGTGCTGCACCTGGCCCGGTCCGACCGTGGCTTCCGGGAGCGCGTCGAGCGATCCGCCCTGCGCGTGCTCCGGGTGAAGGCCGACCAGCACCTGCTGGACGGCTGACCGGGCCGGAGCCGGCCGAGAGCGTCAGCGGGGCCGGGAGAGCTCCGCCCACACCACCTTGCCCTGGCCGGGGACCTCCTCGAGGCCCCAGGCGGTGGCGAGCGCGTTGATCAGGTGCAGCCCGCGGCCGTGCTCCGCGGTGCTGCTCGAGGGCTGCGGCTCAGGAGTGCCCTCGCCGGCGTCGGTGACGTCGATGCGCAGCGAGGTCTCGGTGAGCGAGAGCCGGATGCGGCACGACGAGCCCGCGTGCGTGACCGCGTTGGTGGCCAGCTCGCTGACCACGAGCAGCGCGTCGTCGAGGAGCGGAGCCAGGTTCCACCGCGTGACGGCCTGCTTGACGAACCGGCGGGCCTCCGCGGCGGTGGACAGGGCATGCGGCAGATCGACCTCCACCTCGTTCGCCTGTCGGCGCCCGACGGACTCGAGCAGATCGAGGAGCTGGGCCAGCTCGACGTCCTTGAGGACGTAGCCGTCGGCGTGGCCGGCGATCCAGGCGCGGTCGTCGGCCACGGCACCGGAGAACACCACGACCTTCGAGGTCGGCGACCGGTCCCGGATCCGCGTGAGCACCTCGCGGCCGGCGATGTCGGGCAGACCGAGGTCGAGCACCACCAGCTCGGGCCGCAGGGACTCGGCCAGCCGGACCGCCTCCGCGCCGCCGCCGGCCTCCCCCACCACGTCGAACCCGCCCCGCAGCCGCAGGGCGGTGCGCAGCAGCCGCCGGACGTCGACGACGTCGTCCACGAGCAGCACCCGGATGGTCACGACTCGGCCTCGGGCAGCGTGATCACGAAGGCACCGACGGGGTCCTCGGGCGTCCCCGGCTCGTACGTCGCGTCGCCGCCGTGCGCGCGGGCGATCTCGCGGACGATGAACAGCCCGAGGCCGGTGCCGCCGCGACGGCGCCCGGTGGCGAACCGCTCGAACAGCCGGCCCTGCATCGCCGCGGGTACGCCGTCGCCGGCGTCGCTGACCCGCACCCGCACCCGGCCACCGTCGCTCCGCGCGCTCACGGTGACGGGTGCGGCGCCGTGGCTCAGGGCGTTGCTCAACAGGTTGTCGAGCGCCTGGGAGAGCCGGTCGCGGTCGCCGGAGACGGTCAGGTCCGGCGGACACTCGACGACGACCGGCACTCCCGGGTTCGTCGTCTGGAGGCTGGCGACGGCGTCACCGACCACGTCCACCACCCGCACCGGAAGCGCGTCCATCTCCACGGCCCGGGACTCCAGCCGCGAGGCCGTCAACAGGTCCGTCAGGAGCCTGCGCAACCGCCCGGTGCTCGACTCCATCGCGTCGAGCAGGTCGCCGCGCTCGTCCTCCTCGAGCTCCTTCCAGTGCCGCGACAGGGTCTCGGCCGAGCCGCTCAGCACGCCGATCGGCGTACGCAGCTCGTGGGCGGTGACCGCCAGGAACTCCTGCTGCTCCTCCGCGGCCTGCCGCAGCCGCCGGTTGAGGGTCTCCAGCTCGTCCTTGGCCGCCGCGAGGTCGCGCACCGCCTGCTCGCGGTCCTGCTCCAGGCGTCGCCGCTCGCTGGTGTCGCGCGTGACCTTGGCGAAGCCGACGTGCCGGCCCGACTCGTTGAAGACCGCCGTGATCAGGACGTTGGCCCAGAAGCGGGTGCCGTCCTTGCGGATCCGCCAGCCCTCTTCCTCGTAGTGGCCCTCACGCATCGCGATCTCGAGCTCGTGCTCGGGGTGCCGCCGCTCCTGCTGCTCGGGTGGGTAGAACACCCGGAAGTGCTGGCCGATGATCTCGTCGGCCGCGTAGAGCTTGCTGCGCTGGGCGCCGCTGTTCCAGCTCACGACGTGCCCGGTCGGGTCGAGCATGAAGATCGCGTAGTCCTCGACGGCCTCGACCAGCAGCCGGAAGCGCTCCTCGCTGCGGCGCAGCTCCTCGGTGGCCGCGCGCTCGGAGGTGACGTCCTGGACCTGCAGGAAGACGTAGAGCGCCCGGCCCGCGGAGTCCCGCACCGGCGCGAAGGTGGCCCGCACCCAACGCTCGCCGGCCGACCGCGGGAGTGCGTGCTCGACCTGGACCACCTCGGCCCGGCCCTGCTCGATGTCCTGCAGCACCCGGGCGATGCCCTCCCCGCCCTGGTCGGTCAGGTCGCCGTAGAACTGTCCGACCAGCTGGGTCGCGGGGCGCCGCACCAGCGTCGCGAGCGCGCCGTTGGCCCGGACCAACCGGCCGGCGAGGGTCATGGTGGCCATGCCGATCGCCGCCGCGTCGAAGACCTCGCGGAAGCGTTCGAGGTGCTCGTCGAGCACGCGCTGGTCGGGTTCGGGCTCGGGCGCGTGCTCCGTCGGGTCCACGGCGGACCGCGAGCGGTCGGCCACCGCGAGCAGTCGGTCCACGAGCGTGTCCACCGGCGTGGACTTCTCGAGGAACGCAGCCGCTCCGAGCTCCTCCGCCCGCTCGGCCAGCCCCTGCTCCTCGAAGCCGCTGAACAGCACGACCCTGGTCGACGGTGAGAGGCGCCGGATCTCCGGGAGCGCCTCGAGGCCGTCGACGCCCGGCATGGAGACGTCCAGCAGCATCAGGTCGGGCCGGTGCTGACACGCCAGCTCGATCGCCTGTGCCCCGTCCGCGCCCTCGCCGACGATCGTGAACATCCCCGAGATCCGCAGGCGCGACTTCATCAGCACGCGCACCTCGGCGGCGTCGTCGACGATCACGATCGAGGGAGCGCTGGGACTCACGGTCCGCCGCCCCCGGCACGCCGTGCCGCGAGGACGGCCACGTCGTCCTCACGCGTCCGGTCGCGGACCGACTCCACGAGCCGTTCCAGCGCCTGGCCGAGCGGCTCGTCCACCAGTCCGGGGGTCGCCTCGCGGACGCGACGCTGCCCCTCGTCGATGTCCTCGCCGCGACGCTCGATGAGGCCGTCGGTGAAGGCGAGGACCGTGTCGCCCGGCCGGAGCGGGACGGTCAGCGAACGACGCGGTGCGTCGCTGATGCCGAGCGGCGGGCCGTCGGCGGTCGGCAGCTCCTCGACCGTGCCGTCCTCCCGGAGCACGAGCGGCGGCGGGTGCCCTGCGTTGACGACCACCAGCTCGTTGCGCGAGGGGTCGGCGATCGCGTAGACGAGCGTGACCAGCTGGCTCATGCCGTAGGTGGCGAACAGCAGGTCGAGCTTGCGCAGCACGACCTCGGGCTGGGGGTCCACCGCGACGTACGCCCGCACGGCAGCACGCATCTGGGCCATCGCGGCGGCGGCCCCGACGCCCCGCCCCATCACGTCGCCGACGAAGAGCGCCAGGCGGCCGTCGGGCAGCCCGATGGCGTCGTAGAAGTCACCACCGACGTCAGTGCGTCCGGCGGGGCTGTAGTGGCTGGCGAGCTCCCAGCCGGGGACGTTGACGGCGAGGTCGGGCAGCACGGCGTGCTGCAGCCGGACCGCGGCCTCCCGGGTCTGGCTGTGCAGCTGGGCGTTGTCGATCGCGATCGCAGCCCGGCGACCGAGGTCCTCGGCGAAGGTCACGTCCTGCGGCGTGTAGCGTCGCTCGGACTCCGCGGCAACGAAGGTGATGACGCCCAGCGCGCGGCCGCGCGCGACCAGGGGCACGGTCATGGCGCTGCGCAGGTGCAGCTCGCGGGCGATGCGCAGGTGCTCGTCGTCCACGGCGGCCGCGACGAGCATCTCGTCGGTGACCTCGGGGATGAGGGAGCTCCGCCCGGTCCGGATCACGTCCCAGGCACCACCGGGCGCGTCCCTGTTGGACGGGTAGCGCTCCTGGATCTCGAGGGCGGCGCGGATCTTCGCGGGGTCGACGTGCTCCACCGCCAGCCGGTGCAGCCGGTCGTCCTCGACGACGTCGATGGCGCACCAGTCGGCGAAGGTGGGCACCGCGAGCCGGGCGACGTTGGCCAGCGTGACCTCGTAGTCGAGGCTCTTCGCGAGCTCGGTCGTCGCATCGGCCAGGAAGCGCACCCGCAGGGACTGCTCCGTCGCCTCGGCCTGGGCCCTGATCCGTTCCAGCGCCTGTGCGCAGGAGTCGGCGAGGATCCCGAAGAACTCCAGCTCGGCGCCGTCGAACTCGCGGCGACCCGGGAACGACAGCGTGATCACGCCGACCGCGCGGCCCACGACCCGCATCGGCAGGCACACGATCGAGCGCTCGCCCTCAGCCGCGCGCTCCAGGTCGGGGTAGCGCTCGTCGATGGCAGCCCGGCCGACGAGGACGAGCGGCTGGCCCGTGCGCACCACCTCGGCGGCGGGCACGTCGTCGTCGATGGCGTACGTCGCCCAGCGTCGCGACGCCCCCTCCGCCCCGCCCCGGAGCCCCACGAGGGCCAGCGTGTTCTCGCCGACCACCACCGACAGCGACGCGACGGTCGCCCCGACCGCGTCGGCGGCCTGCGAGACGACGACCTTGGTGACGGTCTCCGCGTCCTCGGCGGTGCCGAGCTCGGCGGCCACGCGGGCGAGCCGGGTCAGCCGGTCGCCGAGGCGGCGTACCTCCCGGTCCTGGCCGTCCACGCTCACCTGGTCGTCGACCACGACGACCGTGCCCACGACCGTGCCGTCGCGCCGCAGTGGGGAGCAGGTGAGCTCGGCGGCGCGCACGGAGCCGTCCACGCGGATCACGTCGAGGCACCCGGACCAGTGCCGACCCTCGAGCGCCTGCCGCTCGACGTCCGCGAACGCCTCCCTCTCGTGCACGGCCAGCAGGGCGGTGGCGAGGTCGACGCGTGCGAGGTCGTCGGCGAGGAACCGGTGCCGGCGGCGCGCGGTGGCGTTGGCAAAGATGATCTGGCCTGCGGTATCGGTGGCCAGGGCCGCCTCGTCCAGGCCGTCGAGGTGATCGAGGTCCCCGATCCACGGCGGTACTCCGGGGATCGGCACGGCCCCATCATGTCACCGCTGGACCGTCCGGCGCCGGTGCCGGCGCGGGTTGTCTGGGCATCAGGGCTGCCGCCACCAGCCCGACGAGGCCGATCACCCCGACTGCCACCATGGCGAGGCCGTAGTTGCGGCCCGGCGTCTCGGCGATGCCCGCGACCAGGATCGTGCCCGCGATCGCGGTGCCGAGGGACGAGCCCAGGTTGGACACGCTGCGCGAGAGTCCCGAGATCTCCCCCTGCTGGTCCTCCCCGAAGCTCGACTGCACGACGTTGACCGACGGCGTCAGCATGGCCCCGACCCCGAGACCGATCAGGAAGAGCCCTGGAGCGAAGACCCAGACCTTGGGCGAGCCGTGGACCATCAGCAGGAACAGCCCGATGCCGGCGATGGTGAGGACGAAGCCGGCCATGATCAGGGTCCGCTGCGGGCGGCGCTTCGCGAGCCGCTCGGCGGCGAACGACGAGACCAGGAGACCGACCGTGGAGGCCGAGAAGATCACACCGGTCTCGATCGCGTTGTAGCCGCGGACGACCTGGAGGTACGCCGAGACGGTGAACGACACGCCCATCAGCGTCAGCCACTGGGCGTTCTGCGTGACCAGGCCGAGGTTGGACGTGCGGTTGCGGAACAGGCTGGGCGACAGCAGCGGCTCCTCGCCCCGCTTCTCCTTGGCCCGCATCGACCAGAAGAACCACGCCAGGAACAGCGCTCCGGCGACGATCAGGCCCACCATCACCCAGACGTTGTTGTCGGCCGCGAGGATCCCGGACACGAGGAGGATCAGGCCGACGGCCGACAGAACGGCCCCTCCGGTGTCGAAGTGCCGGTCCGGCTCCGCGGGCAGCGGGTCCTCCAGCTTGCGGCTCAGGACCACGATCACGGCGATGACGAGGGCCTGGAACACGAAGGCCGCCCGCCAGCTGATGGCGGTGGTGATGAGGCCGCCGATCAGGGGTCCGGCCGCCGCACCGATGCCACCCGCCGCGCTGATGGCGCCGAACGCGTGCGCCCGCGACGCGACCTCGGTGAACATCAGGGTCGCGAGGATGTAGACCGGCGGGATCAGCAGCGCGGTCCCGATCCCCTCGAGGATCGAGTTGCCGAGGATCAGCACGCCGAGCCCCGGCGCCACCGCGCTGAGCAGCGCGCCGACGGCGTACACGACGAGGCCGACCATGAAGCACTTCTTGCGGCCGTACCTGTCGGTGAGCTTGCCGCCGGGGATCATCAGCGCGGCCATCACCAGCAGGAAGATCGTGATCGCGAGCTGGATGCCCTGGACCGTGGTGTCCAGGTCCTCGCTCATGTCGTTGATCATCACGTTCATGTTGGATCCGGCGAAGCTGCAGATGAACTGCGCGAGCGCGAGCGGCACGAGCACCCGTTGCGCCGCCCCCGTCGCTCGGCTCGTCGATACGTCCTCAGCCATGTGCCGCTCCCTCCGTTGCGGCTTCCGACTGTTCCCGCAGGGGGCTGTTCGGCCCTAGGGGCCAACGTCCTCTGCGCCCGTTCTCCTTCCGCTGGGCGCGGGCGTGCGGCAGGATGGCGGGAGTCGCGCACCACGTTCCTCGGGGGAGGCCATCGTGTCGGGATCGATCGTTCTCGGGCAGGCAGGACGTCGGACGGCCGCGCTCATCGCCGGCGCACTCGTCCTCACCAGCACTGCGCTGCTCGGCGCGGGGCCGGCCCGCGCCGAGCCGCTCAACGCGTGCGTCAACCCCGACAACAGCCCGCCGGTGGTCGAGGACGTCACCTTCTCCCCCTCGGCTGTCGACGTCTCGGCCGGCCCGCGTCAGGTGACGCTCAGCATGCAGATCAGTGACGCGGGAGCTCCCGGTCCGCGGCCGAGCGGTGTCGGGGGCGCCTCTGCCTATGTCTCGTCCCCTGACAACACGGTCAACGAGCGGGTGCGGCTCGTGCCGGCCGGCGGCGACACCTGGTCCGCGGAGCTCACCGTGCCGCAGTTCGCGCCGGCGGGGGCATGGCGGGTCAGCTCCATGGACCTGTACGACGCCGCGGGAAACTCCCCCGGCGAGGACTTCCCCGGGTACACCCACCAGCCGCCCTTCGACGCGACCCTGACCGTGGCATCCTCCCCGTCACCGGACACCGAGGGGCCGACCGCCACCGCCCTGACCGTCCACCACCGTCGGGTGGACACCACCCGCAGGCCCGCCGACCTCCGTGTGGAGGTGTCGGCCAGCGACGCGGGGTCGGGCATCGAGAGCGTGTTCGTCCGGGCCGACCATCGTGGGGACGAGGCGGACGCGACGCTGGTCGACCAGGGCGACGGCACGTACGCCGGGGACCTGCGCATCCCGCGCTGGGTCGGCACCGGCGACTGGAGGATCACCTGGATCGGCGTCCGTGACGCCCTGGGCAACCAGACCAACTACCGCCGCGACCGGCTGCGGGCCCTCGGCGACAACACCTTCCACGTGGTGAGCCGCATCGACGAGGCGGAGCCCGTGCTGCGGTCCCTGGACGTCGACCCCGGGGCCGTCGACGTCCGCAGGCGTGGGCACCGGATCGTCCTCACGGCACGGATCGACGACGCCCGGTCCGGCGTGCGGGAGGCGACCGGACTGATCAGCTCGCACGTCATGAAGCTCGAGCGCATCCGCGGCACCGCCGAGCACGGCACCTGGCGGGGGCACCTCCGGCTGACCCCGTGCACGCGCCCGGTGCGCAACCACAGCTGGGTGGTGGTCCGCGCACTGGACGGGGCCGGCAACGAGATGTACGACCCGGCCCGGAAGATGCGCGTGCGGCACCGGGACCTGCGGCCCCCGCAGTTCTCGTTCACCACGCACTCGGTCCCGCGGACCGGACCGGTGACGATCGCCTTCGACGAGCCCGTGAACGGGATCAGCGACCAGAGTGCGATCGTCCAGCAGGCGGACCCGGGACCCGATCTCGGCGGTCCACCGCTGGCGGGGTCGTGGGAGTGCTTCGAGAAGGACGGTGACACCACGTCCTGCAGCACCGGCCGGGTGCGTGCGGCGGCCTGGACACCCGAGGATCCCCTCACCGGTCCCGACGCGCACGTCGTGCTCGACCCGGCGGGGACGCTGGAGCTCACCGACCTGCACGGCAACCCGTTCCGCCGGGACGAGGCCGACGTACGCCTGAGGTAGCGCGGTCGTGTGGCTGAGCGTGCGCCCGGGCGCACGCTCACGGGCACGACGCCGGCTTCCGGAGCGGACCGATCCTCCTGAGGCATACTGTCCGCGGGTCGGACACCAGCCGAGCCGACGGCACCGGGTCGCCCCGGGGTCGTTCCCGGCTGGATGCTTCGATCCCACGCCCCTGTAGCTCAGCTGGATAGAGCAAGAGCCTTCTAATCTCTAGGTCGCAGGTTCGAGTCCTGCCGGGGGCGCCGAGAGGTCCTGCAGCACCGTCGCCTCGAGCCCGTGCTGCATCGCCCAGCGGACCGCCTCGACGCGGCGGCTGACGCCGATCTTGCGGTAGCCCGTGCGGATGTAGGTCTTCACCGAGTTCACGCTGACGTACAGCTCGGCGGCGATCTCCTGGTTGCTCCTGCCGAGCGCGATGAGCGCGAGCACCTGCGCCTCGCGTCGCGTCAGGTCGGTGATGGGGTCCGCGGCGGTCACGTCGGGGCAGGTACCCCGATGTGGCGATCCCACACCTGCCGGATCACTCGGTGCCGGTGGCCTCCACGACGCGCAGCCGGTCGGGCTCGAAGCCGTGCTTCATGCCCCACACGACCGCCTGCGAGCGACGGGTGACGCCGATCTTGCGGTAGGCGGTGCGGATGTAGGTCTTCACCGAGTTGATGCTGAGGTAGCTGCGGTCGGCGATCTCCTGGTTGCTCAACCCCTGCGTGATCAGGGCCAGCACCTCCGCCTCCCGCTCGGTCAGACCCCACTCGCGGCCCGGCCACACGCCGGCGCTCCGGTCCGGACCGACCTCCTGGGCGGGTACGACGACCTCACCGTCGTGCACGCGCACCAGGGCGTCGACGATCTCCTTCGCCCCGATGCCCTTGGAGAGGTACCCGGCGGCGCCGCGGGCGACCGCGCGGGAGACGAGCTCGGGCTGGACGTTCCAGCTGAAGATGACGACCTTCGCCCCGCTGCCGTGCACCAGGTCCTCGAGGTCGACCCCGTCTCCCTGCACCTGCCCGAAGGTGTCGTAGAGGATCACGTCGACGTTGCTCATCACCGGCATCCCCGAGTCCATCTCGACGACGGTGACCTGGTCCTGGTGGGGCGCGAGCATGGCCGCCACACCGGCGACGACGATCTCGTAGTCGTTCACGATCGCCAGTCGGATGGGGGAAGTCTGGTCGGGGGCCATGGCGAAACTGTATTTCACCCTGGCGGAGGAAGCGACGGGTTGCCGTGATCTCCTACCGTGTCGTGCCACCCGGGCCCGGGCGGCTGTCGCCGATCCCGAGGAGTCCCGTGACCGACCAGGTGAGCGCGCCCGTCCTGCTGCGGCGCGAGCCGGGCCTGGTCAGCGCCTCGCTCGGTTTCGTCGCGGACGCCGCCCGCGAGGCGGCCCACGACCTTCCCCGGTCCGCCCTCGAGTTCGCCCGGTCGTGGGGAGCCCAGCTCCCGCTGCCGGGCCGCGGCTCCACGGCCGAGCTGTGGGAGGCCCTCGCCACCGTGGCGTCCGGCAACCTCTCCGTCGCCCGCACCCTCGAGCCCCACCTGGACGCGCGCGCCATCCTCGCCGAGTCCGGATCCCCCGCACCGGCGGATGGGAGCACGTGGGGCGTCTTCGCGGCCGAGGGTCCCGGCGTGCGCCTCGCGGCCGCGCGCGACGGCGAGGGCTGGCTGCTCTCCGGCACCAAGCCCTGGTGCTCGCTGGCCGGTCGCCTCACCCACGCGCTGGTCACGGCCTGGGTCGACGACACGCGCCGTGCGCTGTTCGCGGTCGACCTGCGCCACCCGGGCGTCCGCCCCGACGCGCACGCCTGGCACGCGCGCGGGCTGCGCGACGTACCCTCCGGCCCGGTCCACTTCGAGAGCACGCCGGCCACGCCGGTCGGCGATCCGGAGTGGTACCTGCGTCGCGACGGCTTCGCCTGGGGCGGCATCGGGGTGGCGGCGGTCTGGTACGGCGGTGCCGTGGGCGTCGCGCGCCGCGTGCTCCAGCAGGCCCGCCGGCGCACTCCCGACCAGGTCGCCCTCGCGCACGTCGGCACCCTCGACGCCACCCTGACCGCCGCCCGAGCCGTGCTCGCGGAGGCGGCGCGCCAGGTCGACGCGGGCCTCGCGACCGGCGAGCCGGGAGCGGCCCTCGCGCTGCGGACGCGCCAGGTGGTCGCCGAGGCGGTGGAGCGGGTGCTCACGGTCGCCGACCACGCGCTGGGGCCGGGACCCCTGGCGCTGGAGCCCGAGCACGCAGCGCGCGTGGCCGACCTGCGCCTCTACGTGCGCCAGCACCACGCGGAGCGCGACGCCGCCGCCCTCGGCGGCCTGGTCGTCGCCGGCGCCCCGACGGACGGAGACCCCTGGTGACCGCAGCGTTCACCCACGACGGCACCGGCACCGACGCCGCGTCCTGGCGCCGGCACCCCTCGTGGGGCGCGGTCCCCGAGCTGACCCTCGTCAACGGGGAGGTGCCCTGCTCCCGGCTGGTGGTGGTCGCGGCGCACCCCGACGACGAGAGCCTCGGCGCCGGCGGCCTGATCGCGACCGCCGCGGCCGCCGGCCTGACGGTCTACGTCGTGCTGCTCACCGCCGGCGAGGCCTCGCACCCCGACTCCCCCACCCTGAGCCGGCACGCGCTGGCGACCCGCCGCCTCGCCGAGGCCGAGCGCGCGCTGGGCATCCTGGCGCCCGAGGCTCCCCTCGTCTTCCTCGGCGCCTCCGACGGTGCGGTCGCCGACGTCGAGGCCGAGGTGACCGCGAGCCTGGTCGACCTGATCGGTGACGGCCGGGCCACGCTGCTGGCCGCTCCCTGGCGCCGCGACGGGCACCCCGACCACGAGGCCGCGGGCCGGGCAGCGGCGGCAGCAGCGGAGCGGACCGGCGCGAAGCTGGCGGAGTACCCCATCTGGATGTGGCACAAGGACGGGCCCGACGACGCCCCCTGGCCGCAGATGCGGCGCCTCGACCTCTCGGCCCAGGTCACCCAGCGCAAGTGGCTGGCCATCCACGCCCACGCCACCCAGGTCCGGCCGCTGTCCCCGGCGCCCAGCGACGGGGTGCTGCTCCCCGACCGGGTGCTGGCCCACTTCAACGCACCCGTCGAGCACTTCGTGACCGAGCCCCTGGCCGACCCCGCTCTCGACGACCTCCACCGGCAGCGGGCCGACCCCTGGGGCGTCGACGAGCGCTGGTACGAGGAGCGCAAGCGGCAGCTGACGATGGCGGCCCTGCCCCGGCCGCGCTTCCGTCGGGGCCTCGAGATCGGCTGCTCCACGGGCGCGCTGGCCCAGCAGCTCGCGACCCGCTGCGACCAGCTGGTGGCGGTCGACCGCAGCCCCACCGCGGTGGCCCGGGCCAGGGCCCGCCTGGCCGACTGGGGCAGCGTCGAGGTGAGCGAGCGCGACGTCCCGCGGGACTGGCCCGAGGGCCGGTTCGACCTGGTCGTCGTGTCCGAGACCGGCTACTTCCTGAGCCCGGGCAGCCTCGACCGGCTCATACGGCGGATCGGTGCCAGCCTCGAGCCGGGCGGGGTGGTGCTCCTCTGCCACTGGCGGCACCCGGTCGAGGGTTGGGTGCTCGACGGCCCCGACGTGCACGAGCGGTTCCGCGCGAGCTCCCTGCCGCCGGAGATGGCGCGCTACGAGGACCGCGACGTGGAGATCTCGGTGCTCGCCCCCGCCGAGCAGTGGCCCGAGCCGTCGGCGTGAACGAGCACGGGGCGACGACGGCGTACGAGCGGGTCCACGTCGTGGTCCCCGCGCACGACGAGGAAGCCCTGCTCGCCGCGTGCCTGGCCTCGGTGGCGCGCGCCGTGGACCACCTCGCCCGCACCCACCCGCACCTGCGGACGTGCGTGACGGTCGTCGCGGACCGCTGCGCCGACGCGACGGTGCCCGTCGCGGTGCGGGCCGGGGCCGACGTCGTGGAGACCGCCGCCGGCTGCGTCGGCGTGGCCCGGCGGGTCGGGGTGGAACGGGCCGCAGAGCTCAGCGCCGGGACCCACCAGCAGCGGGTGTGGGTGGCCAACACCGACGCCGACACGGTCGTGCCGGAGCACTGGCTGACCCGACAGCTCGACCTGGCCGCCGAGGGCTTCGCGATGGTCGTCGGAGCCGTCCGCCCCGACCGGCGCGGGCTCGAGCCCGGTCTGTGGCGGGCCTGGCACGACCGGCACCGCCTGCACGAGGGTCACTCCCACGTGCACGGGGCCAACCTCGGGCTCTCGCTCGACGCCTGCCTGCAGGTGGGCGGCTTCCCGGCGGTCCCGCTGCACGAGGACGCACTCCTCGTCGAGGCGGTCCGGTGCGCCGGCTTCCCCTGGGTCGCGACCGGCACCACCGCGGTCACGACGTCCGCCCGGCGTCGGGGCCGCCTCGCGGGCGGCTTCGCGGACTACCTCGACGGTCTGGCGTGACGAGGGCAACACCGGTCCCGATGAGTGAACCCGGCCCCTGGGTGGGTAGAACATGCTCGGCCGCGCCAGGTATGAGCTGGCGCGGCCGATGCCATTTCCGGGCCGGGGTCAGCCCGCGACGTACGCGTCGATCTCGCCGAGCACCCGCTTCTTGACGTCGTCGTCGGCGTACGACGCGTGCACGGCCGCGCGGGCCAGGTCGCCGAGGCCGGCCTCGTCGAGGTCGAGGAGGTCGGCCGCGATCTCGTACTCGCGGTTGAGGTCGGTGCCGAACATCGGCGGGTCGTCGGAGTTGATGGTGATCGTGACGCCGGCCTCGCGGAAGGCCCGGATCGGGTGCTCGTCGAGCGTGGCGACGGCGCGCGTGGCGATGTTGGACGACGGGCAGACCTCGAGGGGGATGCCCCGCTCGGCCAGGTGGGCGAGCAGCTCCGGGTCCTGGGCCGAGGACGTGCCGTGTCCGATCCGCTCGGCGCCGAGCAGGGTGATGGCGTCCCACACCGTCTGCGGGCCGGTGGTCTCGCCGGCGTGCGGCAGGCTGCGCAGGCCGGCGGCCCGGGCCGCCTCGAAGTGCGGCTGGAACTGCGGCCGCGGGACGCCGATCTCGGGCCCGCCGAGGCCGAAGCCGATCAGGCCCTCGGTCCGGTGCTCGAGTGCGTACTCCAGGGTCTTGTCCGCGGCGGGCAGGCCGCTCTCGCCGGGGATGTCGTAGATCCAGCGCAGCACCAGCCCGAAGTCGCGCTCGGCCGCGACCCGCGCGTCCTCGATCGCCTCGGAGTAGGCCTCGATCGGCATGCCCTTGCCCTCGACGTGCGGCTGCACGGAGGTGTACGGCGTGCAGGTCAGCTCGGCGTACCGGAGGTTCTGGCCGGTCGCCATCTCGCGGGCCACCTCGTAGGTCAGGTAGCGGATGTCCTCGGGCGTCCTGATGAGGTCGACGACCGCGAGGTAGACCTCGACGAAGTGGGCGAAGTCGCGGAACTCGTAGAAGCGCTGGAGCTCCTCGAGGTCGCTGGGCACGGTGCCCGGGTGGCGGGCCGCGAGCTCGCTGACGATCCGGGCCGACGCGGAGCCGACGTGGTGGACGTGGAGCTCGGCCTTCGGGAGACCGGCCACGAACGCGGAGAGAGGGTGCTGGGTGCTCACCCGTCCGATGATGTCAGCGGTGGATCGCGAAGTACCAAATGGCGAGGGCCGGCACCACACCGAGCAGCAGCCACGGCGAGAGCACCCGCTTCTCGTTGATGAGCCGCACCCCCGCCATGGCCAGCAGGCCGACGACGGCGGCGATCGTGAGCAGCCCGGGCTCGGCGCCCGCCCGGTCGACCGACCCGGCCAGCACCGACAGGCCGCCGGCGAAGATGGTCGCGGTCGTCAGCAGCAGCGCGGACATCACCCAGCGCTGGACCCGCTCGACCTGCATGCCCCGAGCCTAGGCTGCGACCGCGCCCCGGCGGATCAGCCGAGCTGGTCGATCAGGTTCTGCGACAGCTGGTCGACGGTCCGGCCGTCGGTGAAGACCTTGCCGTCGAGCAGGATCGTGGGGGTGCCGCGCACCCCGGCGTCGTCGGCCGCCTTCGACGCCTTCTCGACCCACGCCTTGCCGGTCTCGTTCTCGATCCCGTCGCGCACGTCCGCCTCGGTGGCGCCGGCCTCCACGGCCTTGTCCACCAGCCAGCTGCTGTCCGGGTAGGGGCCGGACTCCTCGGGCTGGTCGGCGTAGAGCAGGTCGTGGAACTTCTTGGCCACGTCGGGCCCGGACGCGTCGAGGACGACCTTGAACGCGGCCGCAGCGGCGACCGAGTAGTCGGTGTGCAGCAGGTTGAACGGGCGGTACTCGACGTACACCTTGCCCTGGTCGGCGAGCGAGGCGAGCTCGTCGTGGCTCACCTTCTCCAGCTCACCGCAGTAGGGACACAGGAAGTCCTCGTAGATCACCACCGTGTGCGGGGCGCCCTGCTGGCCGATCGTCACGCCGTAGTCGCCGGTGCCGGCCGGGGGCGCGCTCACGTCGGTGCTGGTGTCGCGGGCCCGGTTGACGAGGAAGCCGCCGACCACGACGAGGAGGATCGCCACGACGACCCCACCGATCATCAGGGTGGCCCGGCGGCGTTCTGCCCGCTGCTGCTCCTTCAGCGCGGCGGCGGCGCGCTCGGCGCGGGAGTCACGGGCGGTCTTCTTCGACAAGGTCAGTGTCCTTCGGGGGCGGGGGTACGACGGAAGAGCAGGTTGTCCACGGCCAGCCGGGTGCGCCCGACGACGACGAGGTAGCCGGACAGGAGCAGGAGCGCGACGTCGCGGGCGATCTCCCACGGGTACTGCGACCGGGCGTCGGGGTCGTAGCCACCACCGCCGAAGCACCCGCAGTCGATGGTGATCCCGCGCGCCCACACCGAGGCGATGCCCACGATGAAGCCGAGGAACAGCAGGGAGGAGACCACCGCCGCACCCCGGGTGAGCACGCCGAGGACCAGGCAGAGCCCGACCACGATCTCGACCATGGGCAGCAGCTGCCCGACGGTCGGCACCAGCGACGAGGGCAGCAGCTGATAGGCGCGGACCGCCTGCACGCTCGTGGCAGGGTCCGGCAGCTTCACGGCACCGGCGACGATCCAGACACCCCCCGTGACCAGCCGCGCGACCAGGCCGAACCACTCCTTCACGCCTCCGACCCTAGGTGGCCGGGCTGAATCTCGCCTGAGAGTCCGGGGGTGCGGCGCAGTAGGGTGCGTCACGTGAACGAACGACTGGTCTGGATCGACTGCGAGATGACCGGGCTCGACCTGAAGGCCGACGCCCTGATCGAGGTGGCGGCCCTGGTCACCGACTTCGACCTGAACGTGCTGGGTGAGGGCATCGACCTGATCATCAAGCCCCCGACCGAGGCGATCGAGCAGATGAACGACTTCGTGCGCACCATGCACGAGACGTCCGGCCTGCTGGCCGAGCTCGACCACGGCATCACCATGGCCGAGGCCGAGGAGCGGGTGCTGGCCTACATCAAGGAGCACTGCCCGGACAACAGCCGTCCCCCGCTGGCCGGCAACACGGTGGCGACCGACCGGGCGTTCCTGTCCCGGGACATGCCGCAGCTGGAGTCGTTCCTGCACTACCGGATCGTCGACGTCTCCTCGATCAAGGAGCTCGCCCGGCGCTGGTTCCCGCGCGCCTACTTCCAGGCGCCCGCCAAGCGCGGCAACCACCGCGCCCTGGCCGACATCCAGGAGAGCATCGAGGAGCTGCGCTACTACCGCGAGGCCGTCTTCGTGCCCTCCCCCGGCCCCGAGACCGAGGCCGCCCGCACGATCGCGGCCCGGCACGGCGGCGCACTGACCGGTCTCACCGGCAACGAGCCCGATGCGGGGAAACCCGGCAAGGACTAGTACACTCCTCACCGATCCCGGCACTGCCGGGATCTGCCTTGGTGGGTATAGCTCAGCTGGTAGAGCGCTGCGTTGTGGTCGCAGATGTCGCGGGTTCGAGTCCCGTTACTCACCCCAGTGTGATCGGGCCCCTGACCTCCTCGAACGTGGTCAGGGGCCCGATCCGTCTCCACCCATGGCTGCGCGAAGCGCTTCGACGACGAGATGTCGGTATGCCTACCGAACACACCGAGCCGGTCACTGCGCCAACCTCGACGGTCCAGCCGCTCGACACTCCGCATCCCTCCGCCGGACAGGAGCGCAGCTGGGGTCGATGCCCTCTTGGCTCGCACCACGCAAGTACCGCACTTGGGTAATTCCAGAGCCGGCAGGACCGGGCACACAGTGGAACGGAGAACGCCACTCCGCCGCGGTACGAGCCAGGACTGCCCGCAGCGCGGCGCCAGACTCCAGCTGCACGAACTCGGGAGGTTCCGATGACCACTTGTGGCACGCGTGGCCGCAGCCGCGCACCCCAGGAACGACGGACTCGGAGGCGTGGGCGACGCCTGCGACGGACGGCAGTGGCAGCCACCGTGGTGACCATGACCGCCGCTTTGACGATCGGGGGAACTGCGGCCGGGTCACGCCCCGGCGCCCACCGCACCTCGTCGAGCCCTCGACGCAGCGTCGCGCTGACCGCGGCAATGACTCGAAGGACACCCGCGCAGACTGCGCTTGTCGCCACCCGAACCCGCGCCCCGCACGCCGCCCGGCGCACCGCCATCACCGGCGGATTTCTCCGCACCGGCCACCGCAAGCTGCGGATTCAGGTGACGTGCCGCGCCCACGGCGTCGTGAAGCTGCGCGTGCGTGACGGACACCGCCTGGGCACGCGCCGTTTCCACTGCCATCACCATCACGCGGCGGTGAAGTTCAGGCTGCCCCGACACGTCGCCAAGGCCGCATTCTCCCGGCACGGGGTCCGAATGGCCGCCCGCCTGAGGTCCGGCACGACGGCGGCACACGGGCCGGTCAGGCTGCACAGGCCTCCGTGGCGTGATCGCGACGCCCACGGCAGGGCACCCGATCCCGGAGACGCCGACGAGCGCAGCGAGGGACGCAGTGGTGTCCTGGGCGCGGAGGGCGACGTCTACTGGCGCGACACCCAGGCTGTCTGCCAAGGAAGCGGCAGCGGCAGCGGCGGCACCCTGGTCGTCGACCCACTGCCCTGGGCACTGCTCGATGCTGCCGGCTACGGAGACCAGATCTGGTGGAAGGCCTGGATCTGGGCGGTCGACCCTGCCACCGGTCAGGGCCACTGGGAGGACCTCTCTGGCGGTCGCTGGCAGGAGCCCTACGTTCCTTGGCCCGACGGGGCAGGGGTCGACGGGTCGATCTACGACGACGGCGCGGGCCTGACCGTGGCGATTGGCGGCACGACCGCGCCGGGAGTCGGACTGGCTCCGGTGACGGCGACCATCCGCTCCGGGTGGCTGGTCTTCCCATACATCGAGGCATGGAGTCACAAAGCCGGCGCCATGACGCACCTGGTTCCGACCGATGCCCAGTCGGTGCAGGTGGTCGCCCCCAACGGATGCCTCTTCCCCTGACCACAGGACGTGCGCTCCAGAGGGCAGAACCAGCATCTCGTCGACCGGCGGCTCCCCGTTGTCTACCTCTATGTCTCTGACTAAGGTCAGAGGATGGCCGCATCGCCGTACGCCGTCCTGCGCCGCTTCAACCGCGCCTGGACCCAGCGGGTCGGGGTCCTCGATGAATCCTTCCTCGGCTCCGGCCGCCCGCTCGGTCCCGCCCGCCTGCTCTTCGAGATCGGGCCGGACGGTGCCGGCGTGCTCGCGCTCCGGCAGCGGCTCGGGCTCGACTCGGGCTACCTGAGCAGACTGCTGCGCCAGCTCGCCGACGAGGGGTTGGTGGAGGTCGTGCCCGACCCCGGGGACGGACGCCGCAGGCTGGCCACCCTGACCGGGCGCGGGCTCGAGGAGTGGCAGACGCTCGAGGACCGCTCCGAACAGCGGGCCCGCGACCTGGTCGCCCCGCTGTCGGAGTCCCAGCGGGCGCGCCTGGACGACGCCCTGGCCACCGCCGAGCTGCTCGTGCGGGCGGCGACCCTCGAGCTCGAGCCGGTCCCGGCGAGCGCCCCCGAGGCGGTCGCCGCGGTGCGCAGCTACTTCGCCGAGCTCGACGAGCGCTTCCTCGACGGCTTCGATCCCGGGGACGCGTGGACCCACGACGCCGCGGCGTTCACCTCGCCCGCGGGGATCTTCGTGGTGGCCCGGGACGAGGACCGCGTGGTGGGCTGCGGCGCGGTCCAGCGCCTCGACCCGCGCACCGCCGAGATCAAGCGGATGTGGGTGCACCCGGCGCTGCGCGGCGCCGGCCTGGGGTCGCGGCTGCTGCGCCACCTCGAGGGCGAGGCGGCCGCGCTCGGCTACGAAACGGTCCGGCTCGACACCAACGGCACGCTCGCCGAGGCGATCGCGATGTACGAGCGGGCGGGCTACCGGCGCATCGACCGCTACAACGACAACCCCTACGCGCAGGCGTTCTTCGAGAAGTCCTTGGCCTGAGTGTCGGTCAGCCCCAGTGGCGACGCATCAGCGTCGTCACCGCGAACGGGTCGGTCCCTGCCTGCGCGGCCAGCACGCCGGCGCCCTCCGGCGAGCCGGTGAAGACCGCCTCGCCGCCCCCGACCCAGTGCTGCCAGGCCCGGGCGAACGCCCGCGCCCGCCCCGCGTTCACGCCGAGCACGGTCGGCACGGCGTGCCAGGTCTCGGCGGTCGCCTCCGCACGGCCGGAGGCGGCCGCGAGCGCGGCCCTGGCCGACCACGGACCCGGGGGCACGACCCACCGGGGCACGACGTAGCGGGGCGTGCCGAGCGGGCTCATCACCTCGTCGACCGCCATCGCGAAGGTCTCGGCCTCGCTCTCCCCCACTCCCTCGAGGACGCAGCGGTACTCGCCGCCGGGCTCGACCTGCAGCCGCACCGAGTCCGAGCCCGCCGGGGTCAGGCCGGCCGCGTGCAGGGCGTCGGCGACGGCACACGCCACCTGGGCGACCGAGGGCGGGACGCAGGCGGCGGCCAGCACCCTCGTCCCGCGGGCCCGGCGCTGTGCCCGCCGGACGAACCAGCCGGAGACCAGCAGGATGACGCCGACCGCGAGGAGCGCGGGGTGTCCCGCGAGCAGCGCCCCCGCGCCGGACAGCCCGCCCACCGCGAGCAGCAGCGCCGGCCAGGGGCTGCCGGCGAGCAGTGCGGTGTCCCGGACCGCGAGCGCCGTCGGGCCGGCGACCACCGGGGCCGGCTCGCTGGCCGACCCGAGCCGGGACCGCTCCTCGGCGAGGACCCGGATCGCCGGCACCGCGGCGTCGACGTACGGCGTGCCGACCGCCCAGGCCTCCGCGGTCAGGTGCCGCCGCTGGCTCCGCACGACCATCTCGGCGTTGATCGCGTCGAAGTCGGCCGTGTCGGGCGGGGCGAAGGCGGAGAACCGGGAGTCGCAGTGGGCGACCCCGTCGGTGACCTCGCCGGTCTGGTCGAGCGCCAGGTAGCCGGCGTGCTTGCGGACCAGCCGGTCCCAGTCGTTGCCGCCCCGGGGGTGGTCGTCAGCCACGCACACCACCGTCCAGTTGACCGCCACCTTCTCCCGCCAGGCCGGGTCGACGCGCAGCGCACGGCCCCGGGTCTGGGTGACCGCCGTGGTCGTGGTGACCGCGGTGAGGTCGACCAGGCCGGTCACCGCAGGGGCGTCCCAGCCCTCGCCGAGCAGGCCGCGGGTGCCGACCAGGACCCGGGTGCCCCCGGCCGTGAAGAAGTCGGTCACCAGCCGCACCCAGGTGCGGCTGGACCACGGGCCGACGAGGCGCACGAGCCCGTCCGCCTCCGGCATCGGCTGGACCTCGAGGCGCGCGGCGAGGTCGGCCTCCGCCGCCCGGGGACGCGCGGCGACGAACTCCCGGAACGCCGCCAGGGTGTGCGCCGAGGCGGCCACCGTCGACCCGGTGACCAGCATCGGGTCGAGGCCGGTGGTGCCGGGGTCCGCGACCAGGCCCGCGACCACCGCGACCGCCGACCCGGACTGGGCGTCCATCACCCGGTCGAGGTCCGCGGGCAGCAGCGCCGAGGCCCGTTCGTGGTCGCAGAGCACGAGCATCCGCAGCCGGTCCCCGAGCGTCGCCTGCTCCTGGGCCACGATCGCGGTGGCCGCCACCGTCTTGGACTCCGACCTCGCCAGCACCCGGTCGACCACCGAGCGGCCCCTCCGGATGCCGCGCCGGGTCAGCACGTAGCCGACCGAGGGCAGGGCCCGCCGGACCGCCTCGAGGACCTCCTCGTCCGCCGGGTCGGAGGAGGGCCGCACGCACCGGGACAGCCAGTCCTCGACCAGCCGGACCCAGTCGTCCGAGGTGGGGTCGACCCGGTGCTCCTCGGCGAGGCGGGCGCCGGGCGGGAGCGCCAGCATGCCGGCGTGATGGGCGCGCAGCGCGGCCCGGGCGAGCTCGGGCTCGGTCCGCAGCACGCTCAGCCAGGGCACGTCGAGATCGGTGAACCGCGTGTCGAGCCACGACAGGAACGGCGTCGAGCCGAACCCGGGGTCCACGAGGTCGGTGAGCAGCTCGGCGAACCGCGTCGCGGACTCCGCCAGCCACGCGGACTCGGCCGCTGTCGGTGTCGCGAGCCAGACCAGCTCGCTGAACGGCGCCAGGTCACCCTCGCGGACGAGCGCCGGGATGGACGCGGCGTACGCGCAGTCCCCGAAGAGCTCCTCGACCAGCGCAGCCTGGTCGGCCGGCAGGGCCGCGGGCGGGGTGGCGGTCAGGCCGAGGACCACGGCCTGCGGCAGCCGGTCGAGCAGCTCGGCCAGGAGCCGGCCCCACACCTCCAGGAGGTGGTGGCACTCGTCGAGGACCAGCAGCACCGGGCCACAGGCGGACAGCTCCTCGACCAGCGCCCGGCCCCCGGGGTGCAGGCGAGCGAGCAGGGTGCCCTCGAGGCCGTCGTCGTCGACCTCGGCGTCGGCGTCGAAGACCGCCAGGGACTGGTAGGTCAGCGCGGTCACCGGCTCGTCGAGGACCCGGTCGGTCCCGACCTCCAGCCCCAGCGCGGACGCCTGGGCGGCCCACTGCCCCTGGATCGCGGTGTTGGGGGCGAACGCCACCATCCGGGACACGCTGCCGTCGGCCAGCATCGCGGCCGCGGTGCGCAGCCCGACGAGGGTCTTGCCCGCGCCGGGTGGCAGCGTGACCCACGTCCGCGTCGTCCGCGCCGCCCACCTGCGGTCCAGCGCGGCGAGCGCCTCGGCCTGGTGGCGGCGCAGCTCGGGTCCGGTCACAGCGGCCCATCATGCTGCAGCCACGGCGCTGGGGACGCGCCGACGCCCTCGATCCGGTGCTGCGGTCGTCAGTCGCGGGTCCCGGCCGGCTCGGGACCGGGCATCGGGCGGACGTGGGAGGCGATCTCGGACCGCTGCGGCGGGCCACCTGCGATCCGCACTGCGGACACGGCCTCCGCGCGGACCACGGCATGGTCACCGTCGGAGACGAGCAGGACGCCGAACCCGTCGACGGCCGCGACGACGCCCGTCATCCACTGGCCGCCGACGAGCAGGTCCACCTCGAGCGTGTGGTCGCGCGCGTGGTTCAGCGCGGTCCCGATGGTGTAGAGCATCGAGCTGCTCATCCGGCGCCGCCCTCCTCCCCGCCCGAGCGGTCCGGGCGACTCGCTCAGGGTAGGGGCGACGGGCGACTCCCGCCCCCGAAACGGGCACGAACCACGTGGGCGGGAGTCCTGACCGAGGCGGTGCGGGGCGGCGACTAGGTGTACTCGGCAGGGACGTTGGTGACGGTTCGGGTCTTGTGAATCAGGAGAACCTCCCGGCTTAGTGGAGATGTCTGACGTCTTCACCAACCAGGAGGTCCTCGTGGCCCACGCTAACGCCCGCCTGAACCTGCACGGTCGTCGTCTGCTCGTCTCACGCGTGATCGATGACCGCCGACCTGTGGCTCACGTTGCCAAGGAACTCGGCGTCTCTCGGCAGTGCGCGCACCGCTGGGTGGCTCGTTTCCGTGCCGAGGGCGAGGCCGGTCTGGCCGATCGATCCTCACGTCCGCACCGGTGCCCGCGGCGCACCACTGACCAGGCTGAGCAGCAAGTGCTCCAGCTGCGGCGCACGGAACGACGCGGGCAGGACTGGATCGGCCCCGAACTCGGACTACCGCCGCGGACGGTCTCAGCGATCCTGCGCCGCCATCAAGTGCCCTACCTGCGCGAGTGCGACCCGCTGACCGGCGAGATCATCAGGGCCAGCAAGACCACCGCTCTTCGATACGAACGCGAGCATCCCGGTGACCTGATCCACATCGACGTGAAGAAGCTAGGCAAGATCCCCGACGGCGGAGGCTGGCGAGCCCTGGGCCAAGGACGCGAGAACCACGTCAGCGGCCACCAGGCGGTCGGCTACGACTACGTCCACGCCGCGGTCGATGACCATTCACGTCTGGCCTACGCCGAGATCCTGCCTAACGAACAAGGCACGACATGTGCAGGGTTCTTGCTCCGCGCCGGCGAGTTCTTCGCCCGCCACGGCATCGCGGTGCGCCAGGTCATCAGCGACAACGCCAAGAACTACACCCGCTCCCGCGACTTCCAGGCAGCCGTGAAGACCCTGGGTGCTACCCACCTCACCATCCGTCCGCACTGCCCGTGGCAGAACGGGAAGGTGGAGAGGTTCAACCGGACCGTGCAGGTCGAATGGGCCTATCGCCAGGTCTTCCTCACCAACGACGAGCGCTCCGCAGCGCTGGCGCCCTGGATGGAGTTCTACAACAATCGACGACGCCACTCAGCCATCGGAGGACTGCCCCCGATCGACCGACTGTCATGAACGTGTCAGCCGAGTACAACTAGGCCGGGATGTGGCCGAAGTGGCCCCTCTGGAAGTCCTCGTAGGCCTGGAGGACCTCGGCCTTGGTGTTCATCACGAACGGCCCGGCCCAGGCCAGCGGCTCGCGGATCGGACGGCCACCGACGATGATCACGTCGAGCTTCGGCGAGCGGCTCTCCTGGCTGCGGTCCGCGGTCACGGTCAGGTAGTCGCCCGCGCCGAGGACGGCAGACTGCCCGGTGTGGACCGGCGTCCCGTCACCGACGGTGCCGTGGCCGTTGAGCACGTAGACCAGCGCGTTGAAGTCGACGTCCCACGGCAGGTCGAGGCGGGCGCCCGGCTCGATGGTGGCGTGCGCCAGCGCCATCGGGGTGTACGTCGATCCCGGGCCGGCGTGGCCGTCCACGGAGCCGGCGATGACCCGCACCAGCGAGCCCGCGTCGTTCGTCGTCAGCAGCGCGACCTCGCCCGAGCGCAGGTCCTGGTACTTCGGGGCGTTCATCTTGGCGTCCCGCGGGAGGTTCACCCAGAGCTGGATGCCGTGGAACAGGCCGCCCTTCTGCACCAGCCACTCCGGCGGCGCCTCGATGTGGAGCAGCCCGGAGCCGGCCGTCATCCACTGGGTGTCGCCGTTGGTGATGGTGCCGCCGCCGCCGTGACTGTCCTGGTGGTCGAAGACACCGTCGATGATGTAGGTGACGGTCTCGAAGCCGCGGTGCGGGTGCCACGGCGTCCCCTTGGGCTCGCCCGGGGCGTACTCCACCTCGCCCATCTGGTCCATCATCACGAACGGGTCGAGGTGCGCGAGGTCGATGCCGGCGAACGCGCGCCGCACCGGGAACCCCTCCCCCTCGTAGCCCTGCGGAGCGGTGGTGACCTGCCACACCGGGCGCGGCTGGTCGCCCAGCCCGGGCGTGCGGATCCGGTCGAGCACGGTCAGGTCGGGAACGGTGATCGCGGGCATCGGCCCACCTCCTCGGAAGTCACCATCCCCAACGATAGTTGAAGATTGGATATTCCGGCAGGGGGGTTCAGACCACGACCGGCAGCCACACCCGGAACGTCGTGCCCTCGCCCTCGGCGGAGTCCAGCTCGACGCGACCGCCGTGCTTCTCCACGACCGCTCGGGCGATCGAGAGGCCCAGCCCGCTGCCCGGGATCGCCTGCTTCTGTGCCAGCGAGGACCGGAAGAACCGGCTGAAGATCCGGCCCTGCTCCTCCGCCGGGATGCCGAGCCCGGTGTCGGCCACCTCGATGAGCGCGGTGTCGCCGTCCGCGGTCAGGTCGACTCGCACCCGCCCGCCGTCGGGCGTGAACTTCACCGCGTTGCTGACCAGGTTGACCACGACCCGCTCGATCATGTCCCGGTCGCCCAGGAACGGCACCGGGTCGTCCGGCAGCTCGAGGTGGACCTTGAGGTCGCGGGCCTCCCACGAGGGCGACACCACGTCGTGGCCGGCCCGGACCAGCGCGCGCAGGTCCAGCGCCCGGTCGGCCAGCACCAGCCCGTCGTCCTCCACCCGGGAGAGCGTGAGCAGGTCGTCGATGAGCAGCAGCAGCCGGGAGCTGTTCGCGCTGACCCGGCGTACCGCGTCGGCCTGCGCCGCGGACAGGTCGCCGAACTCCCCTTCCTCCAGCATCTCGAGGTAGCCGACGATGCTGGTGATCGGCGTGCGCAGCTCGTGGCTGACGCTGCCGACGAAGGTGTCCTTCACCCGATCGACCTCCCGCAGCCGCTCCCCCGCAGTGCGCTCGGCGTCGAGCGCCTCCATCAGGGTGCGCCGCAGCTCGACCCGGTCGGTGACGTCCTCGGACGTGCTGACGAAGCCGGCGTGCTCGCCGCGGCCGCCGACCATCCGCGTGAGGGTCACCGAGTGCGTCCTCTCAACGCCGTCCTTGCGCAGGAAGGGGATCTCCTGGCCGGCCAGCGTGGGCACGGCCATCGCCGCGGCGAGCTCGCGGATCTCAGCGTGGACCCCGAGCTCCCGAGCCTTCTCGGCCACGACCTCCCGGCTGTAGAACATCGCCGGGGACCTCCCCAGCACCTCGTCCGGGGAGTAGCCGAGCAGCCGTTGCGCACCGGGGTTGAACAGGGTGATGCGGCCCTGGGCGTCGGTGCCGATGATGGCCACGCCGGTCGCGCTGTTGACGATGTTCTGCACCTTGTCGCGCTCCGCGGCCGCCTCCCGGGCGAGGGTGAGCTGCTCCCCGACGATCTGGACCATCGGCACCACGACGGCGGCGCAGTCGAGGCCGAAGAGGGCGAGCAGGATCGGGCGGGCGTCCACGGGGAGGCCGTACTCCTGCACCACGTCGGCGAAGGGGCCGAAGCCGAAGCTGGTGAGCTGGATGGCGATGGCGAAGACCACGAAGCTCTGGGCCAGCGCCTCCCACGGGTTGGCGCGCAGGCCGCCCCAGGCCAACAGCGGCAGGATCGCGAACACCAGGCTGGGGAAGTCGTGGGGCAGGAAGATGACCAGCGTCACCGTGGCCAGCAGGAACCACTGCAGGACCCGCTCGACAGGCGGCGCCACCGACCCGTGAGCAGGCAGCCGGAGGAAGAACGGCAGCACGGTCAGCTGCGAGGCCACCTGGGCCATGCCGACGGTCACCGCCGTGAGGGCCGGATCCCCCCGCCCGGACAGCGCCGCACCGACGGCGGTGGCCGCCGCGACGACGACGGCGCCCAGGGCGGCGCTGGAGAAGAACCGCTTCAGGTCGGCGCTGGTGAGCAGACCGGGAGGCTCTTCCCCGCCGTGCACGAGGCCACGCCAGGCGGCCCACACGCCGACGGCGGTGCCGACGGCCACGGCGATGGAGAACGCGGTGGGCAGCCCCCCGAGCGCGAACGTGACCATCGCGACCACGCCGGCGGCGGCCGCGAGGAGCGGCGCCCAGCGGCGCGGGGCCAGCACCAGCGCGGCGGTGGCTCCGCCGACGGGCCACAGACCGATGCCGTGCCCTCCGTCGGGCACCGCGTTCACTGCGGCCAGGCCCAGCAGGAACACCAGACCCAACAGCAGCGCAGCGCGCGCCGGCCAGCCATGCAGCACCCGAGCCTCCTGTTTGAACCGGGACACCGACCCTCACGATCCAAACACACGCTGACCCGCTCGCGGGGCGGATCGCCGGTTTGCCCCACCCGTGACCGCGACGGCTAGGTTGACGTGGTGACTTCGCAGAAGCAGCAGTACGACGTGGTGGTCGTCGGCGGCGGACACAACGGCCTGGTCTCGGCGGCCTACCTCGCACGAGCGGGACTCTCCGTGCTCGTCCTCGAGCGGTTGGCGCACACCGGCGGCGCGGCGGTGTCGGCGACGGCGTTCCCCGGCCAGCCGGCGCGGCTCTCGCGCTACTCCTACCTGGTCTCGCTGATGCCTGAGCAGCTCGTCGACGAGCTCGACCTCGACATCCGGCTCGCGTCCCGCTCGACCTCGTCGTACACGCCCGTCGTCCGGAACGGCGAGCCGACCGGGCTGCTGGTCGAGCGGCCCGAGGGCGAGGCGACCCGACGGTCGTTCGCCGAGCTGACCGGCGGCGACGCGGAGTACGACGCCTGGCGCGAGTTCCACGCCGACGTGGCCGACCTCGCGCACGTGGTGGCGCCCACGCTGCTCTCTCCCCTGCCGACCGAGAAGGCGATCCGCGCCGACGTCGACCCCGGCATCTGGCGCGACTTCGTCACCACGCCGCTCGGCGAGGTCATCGAGTCGCGCTTCACCGACGACACGGTCCGCGGGGTGGTCGCCACCGACAGCGCGATCGGGACGTTCGCGTCCGTGCACGACCCGTCGCTGGTGCAGAACCGCTGCTTCCTCTACCACGTGATCGGCAACGGGACCGGGGAGTGGCGCGTGCCCGTCGGCGGGATGGGCGCGGTCACCGACGCCCTGGCCCGGGCGGCGACGACGGCGGGGGCCGAGATCGTCACGTCGGCCGGCGTCAGCGGCATCCGCGACACCGGCGACGGCGCCGAGGTGACCTGGCACGACGGCGGCCGGGACCACACGGCCTCGGCGCGGTTCGTCCTCGCCAACGTCGCGCCGTGGGTGCTGGGGATCCTGCTCGGCGAGGGTGAGGACCCGGCCGGCAAGCCGCAGGGCACCCAGCTCAAGATCAACCTGCTGCTCGACCGGCTTCCCCGGCTCCGGTCGGGCATCGACCCGGCCGTGGCATTCGCCGGCACCCTCCACGTGGCCGAGGACTACAGCCAGCTGCAGGCGGCGTACGACGACGCCGCGGCCGGGCGGCTGCCCGCCACGATGCCGGGCGAGGTCTACTGCCACTCCCTCACCGACCCCTCGATCCTGGGCGACTCCCCGGCCGGCATGCACACCATGACCTACTTCGGCATCCACACCCCGGCGGCGCTCTTCGAGCAGGACCGGGCCGCCACCAAGGCGCTCGCCGTCGAGCGGGCGCTGGCCGCGCTCAACGAGCACTTCGCCGAGCCGATCGAGTCCTGCGTGGCGCGGGACGCCGACGGGCGGCCCTGCATCGAGGCCAAGATCCCGCAGGACGTCGAGGCGGACCTGGCGATGCCGGGCGGGCACATCTTCCACGGCGACCTCGAGTGGCCGTGGGCCTCGAACCGGGCCCGGCTCGACACGCCGGCGCAGCGCTGGGGCGTGCAGACCGAGGCGCCGTCGGTCCTCCTGTGCGGCTCCGGTGCCCGGCGCGGAGGGTTCGTCTCCGGCATCGGCGGCCACAACGCAGCGCAGGCGGTCCTCGAGTCCCGGTGACCGCCCCCGATTTCTCCTCGCGGGCCGGCCGCTGCTAGAGTTCTTCTCGCTTCACCGCACGCGGCATTAGCTCAATTGGCAGAGCAGCTGACTCTTAATCAGCGGGTTCGGGGTTCGAGTCCCTGATGCCGTACCACCCACGAAGGGCCGGTCCTGAGGACCGGCCCTTCGTCGTTCCAGGACACTGTCCGCACCCGCCCGACCTCACCGGTGGTCGACCAGCGCGGTGGAGTACGCCGCCCCTCCGCCGGCCGCCTTGGTGGCGCCGCTGACTCCGCGCAGGACGATGGGTGTCGAGCGGTTGGCGGTGCCGCCGTCACCGAGCTGACCGCTCGCGTCGTGACCCCAGATCCGGACCGTGCCGTCGCCGAGCACCGCCATGCCGGTGTCGCGACCGGCCCCGATCGAGGTGGCCCCGGAGACGTTGAGCACGAAGACCGGCCGCCGGCGGGCGGTGGTGGTGCCGTCGCCGAGCTCGGACCGGTAGTTGCGGCCCCAGGACTGGACCCGCCCGTCGCCGCGCAGCGCCAGGGAGTGGTGCGCGCCGGCGCTCACGTCGACGGCGCCGGTGGCCACCTGGACCGGCGAGCTCCGGTTCGTCTGCGTGCCGTCGCCCACCTGGCCGTAGCTGTTGGCGCCCCAGGCCCACACCGAGCCGTCGGACCGCACCGCGAGGCCGTGGTCCCGGCCACCCGCGATGGCGGTGACCTTGGTCAGCTGGCCGACCCGGACGGGCGTGAGGCGCCGGGTCGTCGTGCCGTCGCCGAGCTGCCCCTCGGCGTTGCGGCCCCAGCCGACGACGGTGCCGTCGGCGCGCACGGCGTAGGACATGTCCCGACCCGCCGCGATGAGCACGGCGTCGCTCAGGCCCTGGACCCGCACGAACGAGCGGCGGTTGGTCGTCGTCCCGTCGCCGAGCTGGCCGTCGGAGTTGAGCCCCGCGGTCCACACGGTCCCGTTGCCGAGGAGCACGACGGTGTGGTTGTGCCCCGTCTCGACCGCGACGGCCCCGCTCAGCGAGGTGACCCGGGTCGGGGTGAGCCTGTTCCCGGAGGTCCCGAGGCCGAGCTGGCCCTGCGCGTTGCTGCCCCACACCCAGACCGTGCCGTCGGACCGGAGGGCAGCGACGTGCTCGCGACCGCCGTGCAGGTCGACCACGTCACCCAACGTGCTCACCGGCCCCGGCACGAGGCGCGGGAAGGTGGTCCCGATGCCGAGCTGGCCGTAGGAGTTGCCGCCCCAGGTCCAGGGCACCCCGGGAGGTGCCAGGGCCTGGGGAGCCAGGGCCTGGGCGTCCGGCGCGGCGATCGCGAGCGCGCCCGTCAGCGCCAGGACGAGGCCGAGGACGATCCTGACCGCTCTGCAGTGTCCGTGCATGAGTCCTCCGTGGGCAGGGGGCCCAGCCTAGGAACGGGGCCGTGCCCGCGTCATGACCTCCATCGGGTAGGAGACCGCCCGGTCCGGTCCGAAGACGACCGCTTCGGGTCGCTCATGCCTACGATGGCCGCCACCGTCTGTCGAGGCACCGTCGCCCGACACCACCGGAGGGGGCCAGGGATGCACGAGCCGGCCGAGCGCGGTCCCGCGATGGGACCGCACGTCATCTTCGGCTTCGACACCACCGGGCGCTGCACCCTCTCGACGGGTCCCGGGCTGGGACCGCTGCGGGTGCGTCCGGGCGAGCTGGTCGGCCGGGACCTCTTCGAGGTGTACGCCGACGACGAGCGGTCGCTCGCGGCGCTCCGCCGGGTCCTCGCCGGCGAGACCTTCAGCGTCGAGCGGGAGTTCCACGGGCGGATCCTGACCGTCTACTACGAGCCGGTGCACGGTCCCGACGGTGCCATCACCGGCGCTCTCGGCGTGAGCACCGACGTGACCGAGCAGCGGCAGGCCGAGGCCGAGCTGCGCGCCGCCCGGCAGCGGGCCACGATGCTCGCCGACATCTCCGCCGCGATGAACCGTGAGGTCCTCGACCCGGACGCGCTCGTGCGGATGGTGGCCCGGTCGGTCGGCGAGCCCTTCGCGGACACCGCCACGGTCTGGGTGCGCGTCCGCGGCTGCGACGACCTCGAGGCGCGGGCCCGATGGACGCGGGACGGCGTCGAGGGACCGGGCGAGGGCGAGCAGCAGGCACCGCTGACCCTGACCGAGGTGGAGCCCCTCGGCGTCCTCCAGGTGGTCCACACCGTCCCGGGACGCGCGATGCTCCGGGTCCCGCTGCGCTCCCGCGGGCACCTCGTGGGTGCCATCGACATCACCCGGTCCGGGAGCTGGGGAGTCTTCGACGACGACCGGCTCGACCTCACCGCGGACATCGCCGACCGGTGCGCCCTGGCCCTCGACAACGCGCTCCTGCTGGAGGCGCAGCGCGAGGACCGCGAGCAGCTGGTGAAGTTCAAGGCCCTGGCCGACGCCTCCGACAACCTCGTCGCCATCGCCGACAGCGACAACCGGTTCGTCTACCTCAATCCCCGCATCGAGGAGGCGGGGATCGAGGTCGCTCCGGGGGACGTGTGGGCGACCGTCGGGAGCTACGTCGACCAGGACGTCCAGGCCGAGATGCGTGATCGCATCGAGTCGACGGGCCGCTGGTCCGGAGACCTCCGGCTCCCGCTCGGCGACCGCGAGATGCTCGCCCAGGTGGAGGTCTTCCGGCTCTTCCACCCCGACACCGGTGCCGCGCTGGGCACGGCCTGGGTCGCCAAGGACGTCACCGAGCTGCGTACGACGGAGGCCGCGCTGCGTGCCGTCAACGCCGACCTCATGCAGTTCAAGGCGCTCGTCGAGGCGTCTCCCGACTTCATCGCCATCGCCGGGCTGGACGGGGCCGTGACCTACGTCAACCCGGGCGGGCGCGAGCTCATCGGGCTCGATCCCGGGGTGGACGTCACCGAGACCACCATCGTCGACTACCTGACGCCGGAGGGGATCACGGCCTCGCTCGAGGTCGAGCAGCCCGCCGTGGTCGCCCACGGGCACTGGGAGGGCGAGTCCACGCTCCGCAACCACCGCGGGGCTCCGGTCCCGGTGGAGATCGCCAGCTTCCTCATGAACGACCCCGAGAGCGGCGAGCCGTTCGCGCTGGCCACCGTGCAGCGCGACATCAGCGAGCGCCTGGCCGCCGAGGCCGCGCGGCAGGAGCTGGCCGAGCAGCAGCAGGCGCTGCTCACCCGGCTCGTCGACGCCCAGGACGCCGAGCGGACCAGGATCGCCGCCGACGTCCACGACGACCCCGTCCAGGCCCTCGCCGCGGTCGACCTGCGCCTGGGCCTGCTGAACCGGCGGCTGCGCGAGCGCGCCCCCGACCTGCTGGAGACGCTGGAGCCCCTGCAGGCCAGCGTCTCGGGCGCCACCGAACGCCTGCGGTCCCTCCTCTTCGACCTCGAGCCGCCCGACCTCCAGCGCGGCCTCGCCGGCGCCCTGGCCCGCGCCGCGGAGGAGATCTTCGAGCTCTCCGACGTGCAGTGGGCCGTCGACGGCGAGCACGAGCCGGACGTGCCGAACGCGGTGCTGGCCATCGCCTACCGGATCGCGAAGGAGACGCTGAACAACACCCGCAAGCACGCCGGCGCCCGGCACGTCACGGTCACCGTCCGTGGTCGCGACGGCGGGATCGAGGTGTCCGTCGCCGACGACGGCGTCGGGCTCTCCGCGGCCCCCGTTCCGCCCACCCCGGGCCACCGCGGCCTGCTCACCATGCAGGACCGGGCGACCGTCGCCGGCGGGTGGTGCTCGCTCAGCAGCCCACCCGGCGGCGGCACGGTGGTGACGACGTGGCTCCCCGGCAGTCGCGCCGGCGACCTCCCTGCCGTCTAGTGCGGATGTACTAGCCGGATCGGTACCTGCGCACCGAGCGCCCGCCCCGACGACCGGGCAGCATTCGAGGTGCGTCGACCGGCCTGCATCCCCCGTCGGGCCGGTCGGCGCCCTTCTCCCTCGCGACGGCCGCGGTCGACCGGCCCGCCGAGCATGGGGTCCGACGGCCGGGGTACCTCTCCCCCATGCTGACCCCCAAGGCGCGCGGCGCCCTCAGCGAGTCGTTGTTCGAGGCGATGCGGGTGCGCCCGGCCGAGCTCGCCCCGGCGCTCGCCGCCACCCCCGAGAGCGTCGACGACGAGCAGATCGCGCTGTGGGCGCTCTACGAGCTCCACCACCGCGGCTTCGAGGACGTCGACGACGACCTCGAGTGGGACCCCGACCTGCTGGCCCTGCGGCGCCGGCTCGAGCGGTCCTTCGAGGGCCGCCTGCGTGCGCGCTGGACCGCTCCGGACGGCCTGCTGGGCGACCTGTCCGGCGAGGGGTTCGCGGAGACGCTGTTCGCCTACGTGGAGGGCCACGACGGCGCCTCGCTCGCGTCGTACGTCCAGCGCGAGGCAGACGTCGAGCAGGTCCTCGACCTCTTCCGGCTGCGCTCGGTCTACCACCTCAAGGAGGCCGACCCCACCGCCTGGGTCGTCCCGCGGCTCGAGGTCGCGACCAAGGCCGCGCTGGTCGAGCTGCAGTACGACGAGTACGGCACCGGCGACCCGAACCGGCTGCACGCCCACCTGTTCGCCCGCGGACTCGAGGCGTGCGGCCTGAGCGCCGAGCCCGGCGCGTACGTCGACGATGTACCCCTGGAGGTGCTCGAGCAGAACAACGCCATGTCGCTCTTCGGGCTGCACCGGCGGCTGCGCGGCGCCGCGCTGGGTCACCTGGCGGCGTTCGAGGCCACGAGCTCGCTGCCCTCGCGGAAGATGGCTCAGGGCATCGAGAGGCTGGGGCTCGCCGACGAGATGGCTTACTACTACCGCGAGCACGTGGAGGCCGACGCCGTGCACGAGCAGCTGGCCGTGCGCACCATCTGCGGTGGCCTGGTCGCCGCCGAGCCCGCGCTCGTCGCGGACGTGCTCCTCGGCGCCTTCGCCTGCCTCGACCTCGAGGACCGGGTCGCCCGAACGTTGCTCGCCCAGTGGGCGGCATGAGCGCCCAGCCGCCCCGGGAGATCGAGCACCCGGACGTGGTGATCTGCCCCGGCGGGCCGCTGCTGCTGCGCGGCGACCACGTCGTTCAGGACGACCAGGGCCGCACCCATCGCACGAGCAGGCCGGTCAGCGCGGTGTGCCGGTGCGGGAAGTCCGCCTCCCAGCCGTGGTGCGACGGGACGCACAAGGTGCTGCCGCCGAAGGCTCGGCCGTAGGTCAGGCAGCAGGTCAGGCGCGCAGCGCCACGAGCACGCCGCGCTCGAAGGAGCGCCACTCGCGCACCTTGAGCCGGGTGGTCCCCCGCAGCTCGCGGGCCAGCCGGCGCACCTGCGCCACGGTCCCGAGCTGCAGCACGGCCGAACCACCGGCCAGCAGGTGCCGGCCGGCCAGCGTCCAGCAGCGGCGGGCCAGGTCGAGCCCGTCGACGCCCCCGTCGATCGCGAGCACCGGGTCCTCGGGGTAGCGCCCGGTCTCGGCCCGGGGCACCCACGGCGGGTCCGCGATGACCAGGGCGAAGCGCTCGTGCGGCTCGAGGACCTCGTCCATGGCTCCCTCGCGCACCTCGACCAGGTCCGCGAGCCCGGCGCGCTCGGCGTTGGCCCGCGCGTAGTCGCACGCGACGGGGTTCAGGTCCACGCTCACCAGCGGCCGGGGCTCGTGCCGGATCGCGAGCAGCCCGATGTGCCCTGCCCCGGCGCACAGCTCGAGGGCCGGCCCCGCCGGGGCGTTGCGCAGCAGCTCGGCCGCCCACCGCGACTGGGCCGCCGTCCACGGCCGCGGCTCGAGGACCCGGGCGTCGTAGTCGATCAGAAGGTCACCGAAGGGCGCGCTGCGCGGCAGGACGCCCTCCCCGAGCTCGTGCAGGCTGGTCATGGCGATGACGTACCCGCCGCTCGCCGCCCCACACCCACCCCGGCTCCCGCCGGATAGTCCAACACGTTTCTGACGTCACGGGATAGTCCGGCACGTTCCTGACGTCAGGGGATGGTCCGGCACGTTCCTGACGTCAGCCAGGTGGTCGACACGTCAGAAACGTGCCGGACTATCTCCGCGGAGCCGTGTCAGACGGCCTTCGAGAGGGCTTCGTACTCCTCGTCGGTCAGCTCGATGGCGGCCGCGGCGGTGTTGGACTCCAGGTGGTCGACGCTGGAGGTGCCCGGGATCGGCAGCATCACCGGCGACCGCTTCAGCAGCCATGCCAGGGCGAGCTGGGAGGGGGTGGCGTCGTGCTCCTTCGCGGCGGCGGCCAGCGGACCGTCCTCCTTCGACAGCTCACCCGTGGCCAGCGGGAACCACGGGATGAACCCGATGTCCTCCTTCTCGCAGTGGTCGAGCAGCTCCTCGGCGTCCCGGTTCGCGAGGTTGAAGAGGTTCTGCACGGTGGCGATCGGGGTGACCGCCTGCGCGTCCTGCAGCTGCTGGACGCTCACCTCGGAGAGCCCGATGTGCCGGATCTTGCCCTCGTCGCGCAGCGTGGCCAGCTCAGCGACCTGGTCCTCGAGCCGGATCGCGGGGTCGATGCGGTGCAGCTGGAAGAGATCGATCCTCTCCACACCGAGCCGGCGCAGGCTGAGCTCGCACTGCTGGCGGAGGTACGCCGGGTTGCCCAGCGGCGTCCAGATCCCCGGCCCCTGCCGCGTCAGTCCGGCCTTCGTGGCGATCACGACCTCGTCGGCGTACGGGTGCAGCGCCTCACGGAGCAGCTCCTCGGCGACGACCGGCCCGTAGGAGTCCGCGGTGTCGAGGAACGTGATGCCGAGCTCGACCGCGCGACGCAGCACCCTGATCGCCTCGTCGTGGTCCTTCGGCGGGCCCCAGACGCCCTCGCCGGTGAGCTGCATGGTGCCGTAGCCGAGGCGTACGACGGGCAGGTCGCCGCCGATGGTGAAGCTGCCGGAGGCGGTGGCGATCTTGTCGGTGGTCATTCACATCTCCTTCTCGGAGCGGTCTCCCGCCCAGTCGGTGTGGAACGTGCCTTCTCGGTCGATGCGCTGGTAGGTGTGCGCACCGAAGTCGTCGCGCAGGACCTGGATCAGCGCCGCAGGCAGCCGCTCGCGGCGCAGCCCGTCGAAGTAGGCCAGGGACGAGGCGAACGCCGGGGTCGGCACCCCGGCCCGCGCTGCGGTCGCGACCACGCGGCGCCACGCGTCCGCGCCGCGGGTCACGGCGTCGGCGAAGAACTCCGCCGTGAGCAGCGTGGTCAGGTCCGGCTCGGCGGCGTACGCCTCGCGGATCCGGTCGAGGAACCGGGCGCGGATGATGCAGCCGCCGCGCCAGATCGTGGCCATCCCGCCCGGGTCGATGCCCCAGTCGTGCTCGCGGCTACCGGCCGCGATCTGGTCGAAGCCCTGCGCGTAGGCGACCACCTTGGAGGCGTAGAGGGCGGCGCGGACGTCGTCGACGAACGTGTCCCGGTCGCCGACGTCCACCGCCTCGGGACCGGTCGTGAACACGGCGCGGGCGGCCGCGCGCTGCTCGGTGTGCCCGGACAGGCTGCGCGCGAACGTCGCCTCCGCGATGCCGGTCACCGGAACCCCGAGGTCGAGGGCGCTCTGCACCGTCCAGCGCCCGGTGCCCTTCTGGTCCGCCGCGTCCCGTACGACGTCGACGAACGGCGTGCCGTCGGGGTCGGTGTGGGTGAGCACGTCGGCCGTGATCTCGATGAGGAACGACTCCAGGTCGCCGTCGTTCCAACCGCGGAAGACCTCGGCGATCTCGGCCGGCTCCAGCCCGACGACGCTGCGCAGCAGGTCGTAGGACTCGGCGATCAGCTGCATGTCGGCGTACTCGATGCCGTTGTGCACCATCTTCACGAAGTGACCCGCCCCGCCGGGGCCGACGTGGGTGCAGCAGGGGGTGCCGTCGACCTGCGCGGCGATGTCGCGCAGCACCGGGCCGAGCCGCTCGTAGGCCTCCTCGGAGCCGCCCACCATGATCGAGGGGCCGTGCAGGGCGCCCTCCTCTCCCCCGGAGACGCCCATGCCCACGAAGTGCAGGCCACGCTCGGCCAGGGCCTGCTCGCGGCGCACCGTGTCGGCGAAGTGGGCGTTGCCCGCGTCGACGACGATGTCGCCCTCGTCGAGCAGCGGCACGAGCTCGTCGATGACCGCGTCCGTGGGGTCGCCGGCCTTGACCATCACGATGATCGCGCGCGGCCGCTCGATCGCGGCGACCAGCTCCTCGAGGGTCTTCGCGCCCACGAAGTCGCCCTCGTCGCCGTACTCCTCGAGGAGGGACGTCATCCTGGCGGTGGTGCGGTTGTGCACGGCCACGCGGTGACCGTTCCGGGCGATGTTGCGGGCCAGGTTGCGGCCCATCACGGCCAGTCCGGTCAGTCCGATGGTGGCGAGTTCCTCGGGCACGGTGGGTCCTCTCGTCGATGCGTTCGCGGGGCTACCACCTGAAGACAACCGGCGGCGCGGTCAGGCATTCCCGTACCCGGAACCGGGCATTCGGTGCGGCTTCCTCCAGAAAGCCTCAAGGTCCGCGGAAGGTTCGGCGAAGAACGGCTTCAGGCCGTAGGGCGCGTGGAACGCTCCTGCTCGTCCCAGCAGTCCGCGCAGAAGCAGGAGCCCACGTGCGCCACCGCCTCGCAGCCCTCGTCGCCGTCACGGCGATGGCGGCCGCCGCCGCCCTCGTCCCGTCCGCTGCCACGGCGGCCAACCCCAAGGGCAACAACGGCACCGTGAAGATCGCCGAGCTCGGCGACATCGACACCCCGGGCAACGACCCGCACATCGACGGCTGCTCGGTGACCGTCGAGTGGTACGGCTACGACGCAGGGTCCGACATCGTCTCCCAGGTCAGCTTCGAGATGTGGGCGCCGACCAAGGACATCGGCCTCAAGGTGAGCGGGCAGCAGACGGTCTGGGTCGGTGGTGACGACAACTCCGGCGGGGCCAGCGCGGCCGGTCTGGACGGACGACAGACCTACGTGATGACCTTCGACGGCCAGCCGCAGGCGCAGCAGGGCTACCACGTGAAGCTCACCGTGGACACGCCCGGCTCCCAGGGCAACCGGACCAAGTCCAAGGTCTTCTGGGTGCAGGGCTGCGAGGCCCCGGCGCCGGCGCTGAAGCTGACCAAGTCGGTGAAGGACTCGGCCGACGACGACACCCTCGCCGCCGAGGGCGAGACCCTCACCTACGGCTTCTCGGTCACCAACACCGGCAACGTGCCCCTGACCGACGTCAAGGTCACCGACCCGATGATCCCGGCCCTGGCCTCGGGCGCGACCTGCGTCGCCACCCTGGCCGTCGGCGCCACCACCACCTGCCCCGCCCTCCCCGCCGCCACGCACACCGTGACCGCGGCCGAGGTCAGGGCCGGCTCGGTCGTCAACACCGCCAGCGCCGCGGCGAAGTCGTCGGGCGGCACCTCCGTCACGGCCACGGGCAACGCCCGGGCGACCATCGCGACCAAGGCCGCACCGGCCGCGGCGCCGGCGCTCCAGCTGACCAAGTCGGTCACCGACTCGGCCGACGACGACACCCTCGCCGCCGAGGGCGAGACCCTCACCTACGGCTTCTCGGTCACCAACACCGGCAACGTGCCCCTGACCGACGTCAAGGTCACCGACCCGATGATCCCGGCCCTGGCCTCGGGCGCGACCTGCGTCGCCACCCTGGCCGTCGGCGCCACCACCACCTGCCCCGCCCTCCCCGCCGCCACGCACACCGTGACCGCGGCCGAGGCCGCCACCGGCACGATCGTGAACACGGCCACCGCGTCGGGCACCCCGGCCACCGGCTCCGCCGCCACCAGCACCGCCAGCGCGACCATCGACACCTACGAGCCGACGACCGACCCGACCGACCCCACGGATCCCACCGACCCGACGGACCCGACCGTCCCGGGTGACTTCAGCTGGGACTGGAAGTACGACGACCCGTCCTGCGCGGCGTTGACGGTCGACTACCCGTCGAACATCCCCGACGGCCAGGCGAACGACGTGAACGTCCGGGTCCAGACCGACAAGGGCCAGGTCACCCTGAACTTCCACAACAACGACGGCTTCTGGGGCGGCACCACGTCCTTCCCCTACGCCAGCCACCGGAACTGGCCCGCCGGTGTGACGTCGTACTCCGTGGTCTGGACGCAGGTCGGCGGCACGAACTACCACTGGCAGGGCACCGTGCGCTGCCTAGTCACCGACGACGGCGACCCGGCCACCACGGACCTCCCGGTCGGCGTCACGACCATCGCCGGCTGGCGCACCAGCACCGTCACCGTGCAGAAGGGTGACGCAGTCACCTCCGACGCGGTGAGCGTCCAGCAGGCCGACGACGAGCCCCTCACGCTCCAGCGCCTGACCAACGGCGTCTGGACCGACGTCCGCACGGTCAGGTCGGACGACGAGGGCGCCGCCCGGGTCACCTTCGGCCGGCAGGCCCGCAAGGGCACCTTCCGCTACCGCCTGGCGGTCGACGGCACCGACGCGGTGACCGGCGCCACGACCAAGGTCTTCACGGTGCGCGTGCGGTGAGCCGCTGCGCCGAGCGCGCACCGTGACGACGAGGGCCGACCCCCGCAATGGGAGTCGGCCCTCGTCGCGTCCCGGGACGGTCGATCGGCCACGCGGCCCGGCCGCGGACCGAGCCTGCGAGGGTGCCTCAGCTCTCCGGTGCCTGCAGCGGCACGGTCTCCGCGGGCGCGGGCAGCTGCGCGTCGGGCGCGGGCGCCGGGGCCGCGGCCCGGTTCGGCAGCCGGGACAGGAGGCCGAGGACGACGACGGTCAGGCCCACCCCGAACCAGAAGCCCGCGGTCATGCCCCCGACCTGCGCCGAGAGCGCGTCCTCACCCTGCTCGAGCAGGTGCGTCGTGCGCAGGGCGATCAGGGTCGCCACCACGGCGGTGCCCATCGCGCCGGCGACCTGCTGCAGGGCCCCGAAGAGCGAGCTGCCGTGCGAGTAGAGGTGCGGCGGGACGTCGCCGAGCCCCAGGGTGAAGACCGGCGTGAAGATCAGCGCCAGCGAGACCATCAGCAGGACGTGCGCCACGAGGATCAACCAGATCGGCGTCGACAGGTCCACCTGGGTCAGCATCGCGAGGGACACGATCGCCCCGGTGCCTCCGGGCAGCACCAGCCGGCGGCTGCCGTACGCGTCGAACCAGCGGCCGACACGCGGGCCCAGCAGTCCCATCGCGAGGCCGCCCGGCATCATCATCAGCCCGGTCTGCAGGGTGCTCAGGTCGCGCAGGTTCTGGAGATAGACCGGCAGGATGAGCATCGAGCCGAACATCCCGGCGAAGGCGCACGCCATGACCAGCAGGGACAGGCGGTAGGTGGGCCGGCGGAGCGTGCGCAGGTCGAGCAACGGCTCCCCGTCCCGCTGCAGCCGCAGCTGTACGACGACGAAGCCGACGACGAACACGAGACCGACGATCGCGAGCACCGCGCCCTCGACGCGGGCGTCGCCACCCTCGCCGAACTTGCTGAGCCCGTAGACCAGGGTCCCGAAGCCGATGGCCGACAGCACGACGCTCGGCACGTGGACCGAGCCGGCGCGGGGCTCCCCCACGTTGCGCAGCCGGGTGACACCGACCAGGCCGATGGTCGCGGCGATCGGGAGCACGATGCCGAACATCCAGCGCCAGCTGGCGAACTCGAGCACGAAGCCCGACGCCGTCGGTCCCAGGGCCGGCGCCGCGGACATGGCCAGGGTCACGTTGCCCATCACGCGGCCGCGGTCCTCGGGCGCGACGATGGTCATCAGCGTCGTCATCAGCAGCGGCATCATCACCGCCGTGCCGGAGGCCTGGACGACGCGGCCGAGGAGCAGCACCCAGAAGACCGGGGCCACCGCCGCGATCAGGGTGCCGGCGCAGAAGACCGCCATGGCCAGGCCGAACGCCTGCCGGGTCGTGACGCGCTGGAGGAACCAGCCGGTGACGGGGATGACCACGGCCATGGTCAGCATGAACGCGGTCGAGAGCCACTGGGCCGTCGTGACGTCGACGGAGAACTCGCGCATCAGGCTCGGCAGCGCGTTGAACATGACCGTCTCGTTGAGGATCACGACGAACGTGGCGGCCACCAGCCAGCGGAGGACGCCGTAGTCACGCGGCTGGTCGGTGCCCGAGAGGGCCGGAGAAGACATGGCGGTCCTTCACGATCGAGGGTGAGATGCGGCCGTCGGCCGCGGCGGGACGTCGTCCCGCCGTCCGGTCCGGAACTCAACCCGATCCGCGGAACGTCCTCAACACCTTTTCCCGGTGGCGGTGACCGCCCGATCCTGTCGGGCCGCCGGTGCCGGCCGTCGCCCTACGACTTCTGCGCCTGGTTCTCCTCCTGGTCGGCGGCGCCGTTCTGCAGCCGGATCTGCCGGCCCTTCTCGATGTCCTTGCGCCGCTTCTTCTCCGCCTTCCTGATGTTGCGCGCGTCCCGCGGGGGCAGCTGGATCGTCTCCTCGGCCGCGATGCCCGACTGCAGCTCGCGACCGCGCTCGAGCTCGGCGTCGAGCTCCGCGCCGAAGAGCAGCGCGAGGTTGGTCAGCCACAGCCACAGCAGGAAGACGATGACGCCGGCCAGCGAGCCGTAGGTCTTGTCGTAGGAGGAGAAGTTGGCGACGTAGAGACCGAAGACGGCCGAGAGCAGGACCCACACCACGATGGCGACGGTGGCTCCGACGCTGATCCAGCGGAACCGGGGCTGGCGGACGTTGGGTGTCGACCAGTAGAGGATCGCCACGATCAGGGCGACGATGAGGAGCAGCACGGGCCACTTGGCGATGTTCCAGGCCAGGAGCGCAGCCGAGCCGAGACCGATCTGGTCACCGACCGCCGTGGCCACCGGCCCGGACACCACGAGGCCGAGCATCGTGATCGCCGCGAGGAGCACCAGCACCAGCGTGACCACGAGCATGACGGGGCGCAGCTTCCAGATCGGCCGACCCTCCTCGACCTCGTACATCCGGTTCATGGCGCGTCCGAAGGCGCCGACGTACCCCGACGCCGACCACACGGCACCGGCGAGACCGAGGATCAGCGCGATCCCCCCGCCGGAGGAGGTGCTGAGCTGGACCAGCGTGGGCTCCAGCGTCTTGGCCTGCGACGACGCGCCGATGTCGCTCATGATCTTCAACAGGGTGTCGACCGTCGAGGTCCCCTGACCCACGAGGCTGACGAGGGACAGCAGCGCGATGGCGGCCGGGAACATCGCCAGCACGGCGTAGTAGGTCAGCGCGGCCGCCAGATCGGTGCACTGGTCCTTGGAGAACTCGCGCAGGGTCTTGCGGGCGACGTAGAACCAGGACCGCCGGGTGAGCTCGAGCGGCGAGTCGGGCTGCTCGTCCACGCTCTCGGACCGGGGCCTGGTGTCGAGGTGTCGGGGGCTGCTCATGACGGGTTCGTACCCACCCGCCGCAGGGGCACGCGTGGCCCCCGCCGGCTCTGTCGTCCCCCGGAAGCCGGTCAGGGCCGCCGCAGGGTCAGACGTCGCAGCCGCGCGTGGCCCAGGGCGGCCCGCGCCGCGTTGCGTCCGGCGGCCCCGTGCACGCCGCCGCCCGGGTGGGCCGAGGAGGAGCCGAGGTAGAGGTTCCGGACCGGGGTCTCGGCCCGGCCGAGCCCGGGCACCGGCCGGAACACGAGCTGCTGGTGCAGCTGGGCGGTGCCCCCGTCCAGCGCCCCGCCGATCAGGTTCGCGTCGCGCGCCTCGAGCTCCCGCGGCCCGAGCACCCGGCGGGCCAGCACGCGCGAGCCGAACCCCGGCGCCAGCTTCTCGATCCGCTCCTGGATGCGGTCGGCGAAGCGCTGGCAGTCGCCGTCGTCCCACACCCCGCGCACCGAGCCGTCCCCGGCGTCGCCGGCCGTCTCCTGCGGGACGTGCGTGTAGGCCCAGACCGACTCGGTCCCGGCCGGCGAGCGGGTGGGGTCGGTCGTGGTCATCTGGCCAGCGAGCAGGAACGGCTCGGCGGGGACGTGGCGGGCGGCCACCTGGCTCAGCGCCGTGCTCATCTGCTCGACCGAGTCGGCCACGTGGAAGGTGCCGGGTGCGTGTGCCGGCGCGGACGCCCACGGGATGGGGCCGTCGAGGGCCCAGTCGACCTTCACGGTGCCCGGGCCCATCCGGAAGTCGCGCATCGCGTGCAGGGTGCGTCCGGGCAGGTCCTCGGCGGCCACCAGGCCGCCGTACAGGTGCGGGGCGGCGACGTCGGCGACGACGGCGCGGCGGGCGGTGAAGGGCTCACCGTCCCGGGCGCGTACGCCGACCGCGCGGCCTCCGCGGACGACGACCTCGCCGACCTCGACGCCGCACCGGATGTCGCCACCCGCCGCGGCCAGCCGCCTGGCCAGGGCCCGGGAGAGCTCCCCCGCCCCGCCCTGGGGGACCGGGAAGCCCACGGTCTGGCCCATCATGCTCATCAGGATCCCCATCAGGCCCGAGCCCGGAGAGTCGAGCGGGATGTCGGCGTGGCCGGCGTTCCCCGCGAGCAGGAGGCGCGGCGCCTCGCCCCCGAAGCGGTTGCGACCGAGGTCGACAGCAGGGGTGAGCAGCGTCTTGACGAAGTCGAGCCCGCCCACGCGCGGCAGCCGGGCCAGCGCCGCGACCCCGGGGCGCACCGGGGGGAAGGGTGAGAGGAAGGCGCCGAGCACCTGGTCGCCGATCAGGTCCCACGCGTGGCACAGCTCGAGCCAGGCGGCGCCGTCGCCGCGGTGCTGCTCGTCCATCAGGCTCGCGGTGACCTCGCGGTCTCGGTGCAGCAGGGCCCAGCGACCGTCGGGCGTGGGGTGGCCCAGCACCGCTGGCGCGTGCCGCCAGGTCAGGCCGTGCCTCTCGAGGTCGAGGTCGAGCAGCGCCGACGAGGCCGCCGCCAGCGGGTAGAACGAGCTGAACGTGTCGTGCACGAAGTCGGGATGCACGTCCCGGGCGCTGCGTACGGCGCCACCGACCTCGGGCTGGGCCTCGAGGACCAGGACCGACCAGCCCGCGTCGGCGAGGTGGTTGGCCGCGGACAGGCCGTTGGGTCCGGCCCCGATGACGACGGCGTCGTACTCAGTGCGCACGCGTCGCCGCCCTCACTGCTGCTGTCGCGCCGCGCGGCGCTCGGCGAGGAACGCCAGCCGGCGCAGGCTCTCGCTGTTGCGCCACGTGATCATGGGTGCGCGCACCGGCTTGGGCACGATCCTGGCCGGCCCGGCGGTGATGTCCTCGAGCATCTCCACCTCGGTGCCGCCCGGCACCTCGCGCAGCGTCAGCTCGACGTCCGCCTCCCCCGGCGGCCAGCCGCGGGCCCGCAGCTTGAGCCGGCGGCCCGGGTCGCACTCGAGGACCTCGGTGTTGTCGTCGAGCACCATCGGCCAGACCCCGACCGAGTGGTGGATCTTCGCTCCCACCCTGGGCCAGGCGTCGTCCACCTCGCGCATCCGGGTCGCGCCCACCACCCACAGCGGGTAGAGCCAACCGTCGGCCAGCACCGCCCACACCCGTTCGGGGGTGGTGGAGATCGTTCGCGTGTTACGGCTCATGTCGCGAACGTACCCAGCAGGACCCCGGCGACTCCCGGTCGTCGTCGCGACCTCCGACGTAGGCTGGGGACAACCACCCGCCACCGGGCTCCGCCGGAGCCACCTCGGCGGGTCGAGAGGCGGACGTCATGACGACGTCGTACGCACCCGTTCCCACCCTGACCGAGACCCTCACCGGCGCCTCGTCGCCGCTGCGCCTGGAGCTCGCCGACGAGCTCGGGCACGGCCCGCTGGACGGCGCCTGGTGGCCCCGGTCCGACGACCTGCAGCGCGAGGTCGCCGAGCTGGTCGACCACTTCCCCCGGGGACGGGTCGACCACCTGGTCTACTCCCGCCCCGACTGGGCCGACGTGGCGCGGCGGGTCACGACGCGGCGCGGCAGCATCAAGATCGGGTCCTTCCCTCGCGACGACACCCACGTGGTGCTGGTCAACCTCGCGACCCGACGGGTCGTGCGGCTCCTCGTGGTCCCTGCCGACACCGAGACGGCGAGCGCGAACCTGATGATGCACCGGGCGGCCGAGGCCGGGAACCTGGCCGACGCCGACGAGCTCCTGCGCAGCGTCGCGAACGACCACACCGCCGAGGACGAGGTCTGGAGCGACGACGGCGGCAACTACTGGGGACCCGACCCGGTGGCACCCTCGCACCGCTGACCCGACCCGGGCCCGGGCCGACCGCCGCGGCTGTCCGGACCGGGCCGTCGGGCAGGAGACGCAGCGGCGTCCCGCTGCCACACTCGGACCGTGAGGATCGTGTCGCGCCTGCTGGGCACGCTCGGTGTCGCGTTGCTGGTCGTGGGCGCGGTGGCGGGGGTCCTGCGCCACGAGCTGCTCGACGCGGACCGCTTCGAGCAGCACGTGGACGCGGTCCGCACCGACGAGCACGTCTCCCGCCAGCTCGGGCTCCTGCTCACCGACCGGGTCCTGGCCGCGGAGCCCGACCTCACCGCGATCCGGCCGCTGATCGAGGCGACCGCGCAGAGCACGGTCGCCAGCCCCGCGCTGGGGCCGCTGGTCCGGATCGCGGTCGCCCCGACCTACCGTGCGCTCGGCGGGGACGAGGGCTCGGTCGTCCTCCGCCTCGCCGACGTCGCGGCCCTGGTCGTCGCGACCGCGACCACGCTCTCCCCGGAGATCCGGGCGACGCTGCCGGCGCAGCTCGACGTGCGGCTCTCCGAGTTCGCGGGTCAGCAGCAGACCGCCGAGGGCCTCCGGCAGGTGCACCTGGCCGACCGGCTCGCCGTCCTGGCCCCGCTGCTGGGCCTGCTGCTCCTCGCCGGTGCCGGGCTGCTCGGCGCGGCGTCGGGGCGGGTCCGACGCGCGGTCCGGTACGTCGGTCGCGGGCTCGTCGTGTCGGGCGTGGTGCTGGCCGCCCTGCTCGTGGTCACCGGCTTCCTGGCCGACCGCGCGGACACGGACACGCTGTCGGGCGCGCTGAGCCGTGCCGTGTGGAGCGAGCTCTCCGGCGCGTTCTGGACCGCGGCCGGCCTGCTGGTCGTGGGCGGCGCCGCGGTGGCGCTCACCGCGCGACCGGGGGTCGACCTGCGGCCGCGGGCCCTGCTGCGCGGCGCCACCTCGTGGATCGTCGATCCCGAGCCCGATCCGGGGCGGCGGCTTGGCCACGCCGTGGCACTGCTCGCCCTGGGCGCCGCCCTGGTCCTGCAGCCGCTCGAGGTCGCCCGCATCGTGCTGGCGGTGGCCGGTGCGTCCCTGGTCGTGCTGGCCGTCCCGAGCCTGGTGTCGTCCCTCGTCGAGCTCGTGGCGGCCCGGGGCGACCGTCGCCGGTCATCGGCGGCCGGCGCCGCCCACCGCCGGACCGTCCAGGTGGTCGCCGGGATCGCCGGTGGTGCGCTCCTGGTGGGCGGGTACGTCGTCGCCGTGCTGCCGACCGACGACGGGCTGGCCGCTGCGGCCCAGGGCGACGGCGCCGCCTGCAACGGGCACGTCGAGCTGTGCGGGCGCCGCTACGACCAGGTGGCCTTCCCGGCGACGCACAATGCCATGTCGGCCGCCGACCAGCCCGGCTGGTTCTTCGCCGAGCAGCCCGACGGCGTGATCAGCCAGCTCGACCACGGGGTACGGGTGCTGCTCGTCGACAGCTGGTACGGCCAGCAGACCGATCGGCCGGGCATCGTCGTGAACACCGACGCCAGCCGGGAGGCCGCGCTCGACGAGGCGCGTCGTACGTTCGGGCCGGCGGCGGTGGAGAGCGCGCTGCGCCTGCGGCAGGCCGCCCGGCTGGAACCCCGGGGCCCGGTCGGCCTCTACCTGTGCCACGCGCTGTGCGCCCTGGGCTCGACCGAGTGGCTGCCGCTGATGGAGCAGGTCCGCGCCTGGCTGGTCGCGCACCCCCGGGAGGTCGTGACGTTCTTCATCCAGGACGAGGTGAGCCCGGCCGACACCGCCGAGCTGGTTCGCGAGGCGGGGCTGCTGCCTTTCGTGTACACGCCCGCCCCGGACGGCCGCTGGCCGACCCTGGGCTCGATGGTCGGGTCGGGTCACCGGCTGGTCCTCCTCATGGAGCGGCACGGCGGGGGCACCGCGCACCCCTGGCTGATCGACGGCTTCGAGGTCGTCCAGGACACGCCGTTCCTGTTCCGCCGGCCGGCTGACTTCAGCTGTGCAGCGAACCGCGGCCCCGCCGATGCCCCGCTCTTCCTGGTCAACCACTGGATCTCCGACAAGACGGCCGAGGTCAGCCGCTCGGCCGAGGTCAACGCCCTGGACGTGCTGCTGCCCCGGCTCGAGCAGTGCCGGGCCGAGCGCGGCCAGATCCCCAACTTCATCGCGGTCGACTTCTACGACCTCGGCGGCCTGATGCCCGCGGTCGACGCGCTCAACGGCTTCGACTGATCGACGCGGCCGACGCGGGTCAGTCGCGGACGACCTGCGTGGTCACCGCCTGCCGGCGCACCTGCGCGGGCGTGAAGGCGAAGTGCACCCAACGCTCGCGCGAGAAGAGCCGCGTCTGGTCGCTCGACCACGGCGAGTGCGGATCCTCCGCCTGCCCGTAGGTGAGGATCGTGCGCGCGTCGACGCGGCCGCCGTCGAGGAAGGAGATCGCCTGGATGTGCGAGGAGCCGTAGGTGACCGGACGCAGGTGGTCGGTGTTGTCCCGCGCCCACCGCGATGCGAGGGCGTTCGCGTTGCCCGCCGCGTCACCGGTGCCGCCGCCGAGGGGGACCGCTGGGGCGCCCCGGTCCCCCGCGACCTGCAGCGACCCCCACCGCGCGTCGAAGGGGATCCTTCGCTCCCGCAGCGACGCGATCGCGTCCGACATCGCCTGGACGACCTGGGGGTTCGCGGTGTTCAGGTCCCGCGGCGTGTCCAGCGGGTCCTCGGGGTCGAACGGCGTGCGCCAGACCGGGTCCGCGCCCGGCACGTCGACCGGGGTCGTGGGCAGCCGCGAGATGAACTCCTCGAAGATCGCGTAGCCGCGGGACCCCTTGTCGGAGTGGCCGTCCCACGCGCGCAGGGCCCGGCAGGCCTCGGTCTCACCGGTCTGGTCGCACACCGCGTCGAGGTCGCCGTTCGTCCGCATCACCTCGCCGGCCATCACGCGGTTCTCGTGCTCGTGCCCGCGCAGCGTCGCGGGCGACTCCAGCCTGCCGCGGGCCAGCCGGTCGAGGACGTAGTGGGAGACCATCCGGGTCCGCATGGTCCGCTCGCACCGCTCGCAGCCGATGATCGAGGCGTACCCCTCGAGGGGCTGGGCCGGATTGGGCAGCCAGTAGGAGTCGTTGGCGTTCATCACCCAGTCGCGTCGGACCTCCGAGGGGAGGTTCTCCGGCCCGAAGATTCCGGGCCGCTCCGCGTCGGCGTCGGTGCCCCACGTGCACGAGGAGTCGGCGAACGTGCCGTCGAGCCCGGGCAGGCCGGCGACCTGGTCGAGGACCCGGCCGGTCGGCGTCATGCACTGCTGGGCGAGGGCATCGGGCACGTTCGGCACGACCGAGTGGTCGGCGTACAGCACGTCGCCACGGCGGTCGGCGGCCGTCGTGTTCACCCACGGCATGCCGCCCCCGGCGTCCTGACGGCGCAGCAGGTCCCGCACGTCGTGGGCCTTGCCCATGTCCAGGAAGGTGTCGATCGTGCGCAGCTGCTCGGCGTTGGCGTCACGGATCGCCCACACGCTGGTCGTCGACCAGGGCATCAGGACCGCGGGGGCGTCGAGGACGTAGCCCTGCGGCGTGCGGTAGAGATCCTCCTCGACCTTGCCGAGCGACCCGTCCTTCCTGCGCACGGTCACCCGCACCGTGCGGTGCTCGAGCTCCTGCGGGCCCGCATCGGTGAGGTACGTCGTCCCCGGCCCGACCGTCTTGTACTCGTAGGGCGTGAAGCGGTACGCCGTGGACACGGTGTGGCTCCAGGCGACGTCCCGGTTCCACCCGATGTTCACGACCGGCGAGCCGATCAGCGAGGCGCCGGCGACGTCGTACCTCCCCGGGATCGTCAGCTGCTGCTGGGTGAAGCGGTAGCGGCCGCGCCACGGGAAGTGCGGGTTGCCGAGCAGCATCCCCCGTCCGGTGGTGCTGGCGTCGCCGCCGACGGCGGTCGCGTTGGAGCCGAACGGCGTGCTCGGGTCGCGGCCGAGCGCGGCGAGCAGCGCGTCGCGGTCGACGGCACCGGCGACCGGGTCCGGAAGGCCCGGGTCGTCCACCGTGGGCGGGTCGGCGTCCACGATCTCCTTCACGAACACGCCGCTGGAGGCGAGCAGGTTGGCCAGGTAGACGCCGTACCAGAGGTCGAGGGGGGTCGCCTTCTCGCGCAGGTAGCCCGCGCCGTGGCAGGCAGGGTCGGTCACGCCCCGCGGGCCGACCTTCCCGACGTAGCGGTTCACGCCGGCCGTGTAGCCACGCACCATCGCCCGGGCCTGCCGGCCGGGGCCGGCCACCGGGTCTTTCAGCAGCTTCTCCACCACGTGCCGGTTGCGGAGGTCGGTCACGAACGCGTCGACCTGCAGGTTGGACGCGTCGAGCGTGACCTGGTCGTTGTAGCGGTGCTGCGGGCCGAACCAGCGGGACCGCTCGCCACGCGCCGTCACCAGCGTGTCCGCCAGCGTGCAGGTCGACGTCTCGGCGGCGGCGTACCCGCTGCCGAAGCCGAGCGAGCCCCACCCGTCCGCGGTGATGTGCGGGATGCCGTGCGGGGTACGCCGGATGGTGGCGGTGTAGCGGTGCGCGTCGCGCGCGGGGTGGACGGCGGTGAGGGGCGCGGCCGGCGTCTTCACGGGCGCCGCGTCCGCGGGGATCGCGAGGACCCCGAGCGGCAGCAGGCCGGCGGCCACCAGGCCGGTCAGGCGGGAGAACATGTTCTACCCAACGCCGCCCGGAGGCGCGGGTTATGGGCGGCGGCCCCGGCGCGTCAGAGGTACAGGCCGGTGGGCTCGTCGCCGAGCCGGTCGGCGGCCACCGCGTGCACGTCACGCTCGCGCATCACGATGTAGAGCTCGCCGTGCACCTCGACCTCGGCCTTGTCCTCGGCGTCGAACAACACCCGGTCGCCGACCTCGACGGCGCGGGCGTGCGGCCCGACCGCGACGACCTTCGACCAGGTCAGGCGGCGGGCACCCATGGCGGCGGTCGCGGGGATCACGATGCCGCCGGAGGAGCGACGCTCACCGGAGTCACGGTCGACCTCGACCAGGACTCGGTCGTGGAGCATCTTGATGGGGGTCTTGTCGGTCACGGCGCTTCTGGTTCTCGACGGGGGTGGACGCGGGCTGGACGCCGGGAGGCGGCGGGCCCAGGGGTCAGCGGACGACCTTGCGGATCACCACGAAGACCGCGATGACGCCGACGACGCCACCCACGGTCTTGAGGATGTTGTCGGTGCGGGGCTGCCCGGTCTCGACGTCGACGTAGTGGGCCTTGATGCTGCTGACCTCGCGGCTCACGATCGTCTTCGGGTGCGCGCGGTAGAGGAGCTGGTCGATCGTGGTCGCCAGGTGCTGGCGCGTCTCTTCGATCTCGCGCTCGAGGGAAGACATCTCGTTGCTCACCCGCGAAGGCTACCAACCGGTCAGGTCGGCCCGGTCGGCGTCCCCGCGGATGCCACCACCCGGGTCACCCGCGGTCTCCCCGCCATCACCCCGTGGAGCCCCTCGGCGGATGTCCTAGTGTTCGGAGCATGGAACGGCTCTCTCCCGGTGACACCGCGCCCGACTTCACCCTGCCCGACGACGCCGGCAACCAGGTCAGCCTCGCCGACCTGCGCGGGCGCAAGGTGATCGTCTACTTCTACCCGGCCGCGATGACGCCCGGCTGCACCAAGCAGGCGTGCGACTTCACCGACTCGCTGGACTCGCTCAAGGCGCAGGGCTACGAGGTGCTCGGCATCTCCCCGGACAAGCCGGAGAAGCTGGCGAAGTTCCGCGACAAGGACGGCCTCACCATCACCCTGCTCTCCGACGTGGACAAGTCGGTGATGACGGCCTACTCCGCCTTCGGCGAGAAGAAGCTCTACGGCAAGGTCGTCGAGGGCGTCATCCGCTCGACGTTCGTCGTCGACGAGGACGGGAAGATCGAGCTCGCGCAGTACAACGTCAAGGCCACCGGCCACGTCGCGAAGCTGCGCAAGGACCTGGGGCTCGACGCAGCCTGAGCCAGGCCCCCGCGCCCGTAGCCCAATTGGCAGAGGCACCACGTTTAGGTCGTGGCCAGTGAGAGTTCGAGTCTCTCCGGGCGCACTCACCCACGTCCCCCCGAGGGGCGCGGCCTGTCATCATCGACCCATGCGCACCAGCCGACTCGAGGCCTTCAGCGACGGGGTCCTCGCGATCATCATCACGATCATGGTGCTCGAGCTGCACGTGCCCGAGGGCGCGCACCTCGAGGACCTCGGTGACTCGGCGACCGGGTTCCTGACCTACCTGCTGAGCTTCGTCTACATCGGGATCTACTGGAACAACCACCACCACATGTTCCAGCTCGTGCGCCGCATCGACGGCGGCGTGCTGTGGGCGAACCTGCACCTGCTGTTCTGGCTCTCGCTCTACCCGTTCACCACCGCGTGGATGGACGAGACCGACCTGGCCCGCACTCCCCTGGTGGTCTACGGCGTGAACCTGCTGGCCGCGGCGATCGCCTACTACGTCCTGCAGCTGGCGATCTTCCGGGCCGAAGGTCCCGATGGGCTGCTGCGCGAGGCGGTGGGCCGCGACCTCAAGGGCAAGGCGTCACCGTTCATCTACCTCGCCGGCATCCTCACCGCGGCCCTCGTCGGCTGGCCGGCCCTGATCTTCTACGCTGCGGTCGCCGCGATCTGGCTGGTCCCCGACCGGCGGCTGGAGTCGTACGTCGTGGAGCACGGCCTCACCGACTGACGCGCCTCCCACCACTTGTAACGCTCCGTTAGGGACTCTGGTGCTCCGCTGTAGCGGGGTTCCAGAGCCCCTAACGGAGCGTTACAAGAAGCGGAGCAGCCTCAGGCCCGGGCGGTGACGACCCCGGCGACCAGGGGCGCGATCTCGCGCAGCGCCCGGCCCCGGTGGGAGATCCGGTCCTTCTCGCCCGGGGGCAGCTCGGCCGAGGTGAGGCCCTCGGCAGCGTGCTCGTCGGCGACGAAGAGGACGTCGTACCCGAACCCGCCGCTCCCCCGCAGCTCACGGATCACGTGGCCGGGCATCCGGCCCTCGACGACCTCCTCGCCCCCGGCGTGGACGAAGGCGACCGCGCAGGCGAAGTGAGCGCCGCGCCGGTCGTCGGGGACGTCGGCGAGCTGCTGGAGCAGCAGCTCGTTGTTCCGGGCGTCGCTCTTGGGGGTGCCGGACCAGCGGGCGGACAGGACCCCCGGCATGCCGTTCAGGGCGTCGACGCACAGCCCGCTGTCGTCGGCCAGCGACGGCAGCCCGGTCGCCTCGAACCCGGCCCGGGCCTTGAGCAGCGCGTTGCCCTCGAAGGTCGGCTGGTCCTCGACCGGCTCGTCGTAGTGGTCGACGTCGTCGATGCCGAGCACGTGGAGGTCGGGAGCGTGCTCGCCCAGGATCCGCTCCATCTCCTCGATCTTCTTGCGGTTCCGCGAGGCGAGGAAGACCTCACTCACAGCGTCCTCCTCACTGCGACAGCGCCTCGGACTGCAGCCGGGTCAGGTCCGCGCAGCCCTTCTCGGCCAGCGCCAGCAGCGCGTCGAGCTCCGCACGGTCGAAGGCGACGCCCTCGGCGGTGCCCTGCACCTCGACGAACTTCCCGTCGCCGGTCATCACGACGTTCATGTCGGTCTCGGCGCGGACGTCCTCCTCGTAGGGGAGGTCGAGGCGGGGTACGCCGTCGATGATGCCGACGCTGACCGCGGCCACCGAGCCGGTCAGCGGCTCGCCCTTCAGCGCACCGGCGGCACGCAGGTGGGTGACGGCATCGGCCAGCGCGACGTACGCGCCGGTGATCGCCGCAGTGCGGGTGCCGCCGTCGGCCTGGAGCACGTCGCAGTCGAGCACGATGGTGTTCTCGCCGAGCGCCTTGTAGTCGATGACCGCACGCAGCGAGCGCCCGATCAGGCGGCTGATCTCGTGGGTGCGCCCACCGATGCGCCCCTTGACCGACTCACGGTCGGACCGGGTGTTGGTGGAGGCGGGGAGCATGGCGTACTCCGCGGTCACCCAGCCGAGGCCGGACCCCTTGCGCCAGCGCGGCACGCCCTCGGAGGCGGAGGCCGCGCACAGCACCCGCGTCCTCCCGAACTCGACGAGGACCGAGCCGGCGGCGTGGTCGAGCCAGTTGCGGGTGATCGTGATCGGTCGGAGCTCGTCGTCGGCGCGGCCGTCGGCACGTGTCGTCATGACCGGCACCCTAGCCGGGAGCCGACTCCGGCCGGGCACCGACCGGGGCCGGGCACGAGACCGGGCGGGCCCGCTCACCCCCGTGGGAGTCGGACCCGCCCGGAGCCTGGTGGCCGGTGCGGCCTACTTGACCTCGGCCCTCAGCACCCGCCAGACGCCGACGGTCAGCGGCAGCACCAGCCACAGCAGCCCGGACACCGCGAGGTGACCCCAGTCCGAGCCCGTCGGGTCGCCCTGGACCAGCGCGTTCTGGGCGGCGTTGAAGTCGATCCAGGGCTGCAGGTCCCCGAACCAGCCCATCAGCGACGCACCCAGCTGGAAGAGGCCGGGCAGCACGAACGAGTAGACGAAGTACACGACGATGCCGGCGGCGGTGTTGAGGAAGAGCATGCCGAAGGCGAAGCCGGTCGCCATCCCGAAGACGTGCAGCAGGAAGTAGCAGAAGACCTGGAGAGCACTGACCTCCCAGACCACGGTGTTCCCCGAGAGAGCCCCGTACAGCAGGTTCGCCACGACGCCCAGGACCATGCCGACGACGACCGCCGCGAGGGCGATCAGCAGCGTGCTCACGAACTTCGCCGCCACCAGCCGCAGCCGCGACGGCTCGAGCGAGAAGGTCACCATCGCGGTGCGCTGGCTCCACTCGCTGGTGATCGACATGATGCCGAGCACCGGCAGCAGCACGCCCATGGGCGTGTTCATGGCGATCAGGAAGTCGCTGAAGTCGACGACCAGGTCCTGGGTGAGGACGACCGCGAGCTGGATCACCAGCACCAGCGCCGTGAGCGCGGCGATGGAGATCAGCAGCCATCGGCCGGCGCGCGTGTCGGCCATCTTGCGCGACTCGACGCGGACGAGGGTGGAGAACGGGATGCCCGGCGTCCCCGACACGTCGAGCGTCGGCAGGGCGGTCGGGGCGATGGTCTGGCCGCTCATGCGGACGCTCCTTCGGTGATGGTCTCGCGCTGGGTGTCGGCCGTCAGCGAGAGGAAGAGGTCCTCCAGGCCGCCGTCGGCGGACCGCAGGTCGGTCAGGACGATGCCGCGCTCGGCCGCGACCCGGCCGACCTCGACCGGCTCGACCTCCACCCGCAGGCCGTCGCCCGCGGAGGAGACGGCGAAGCCCTTCTCCTTCAGGCCCAGCGCCAGCGACTCGTTGTCCAGCGCGGTCGCGAAGGTCGCAGCACCACCGGCGGCACCGGCGAGCAGCGACTTCTTGTCGCCCTGGGCGACGATCCGGCCCCGCCCGATGAGGATCATCTCGTCGGCGATGATCTCCACCTCGTGCAGCAGGTGGCTGGAGAGCAGGACCGTGCCACCGCGCTCGGCGTACCCCTTGAGCAGGCCGCGCATCCAGCGGATGCCCGCCGGGTCGAGGCCGTTGGCCGGCTCGTCGAGGATCAGCACGGACGGGTCGCCGAGCAGGGCGTGGGCGATGCCGAGGCGCTGCCGCATGCCGAGCGAGTAGTTGCGGACCCGGCGCTTGGCCTCCTTGTCGTCCAGCGACACGAGGGCGAGCATCTCGTCGACGCGCGAGTCCGGGAGGCCCATGGTGCGGGCGCCGAGGGTCAGCACCTCACGGCCGGTGCGGCCGGCGTGCTGCGCGGAGGCGTCGAGCAGGACGCCCACGTGGCGACCCGGGTTGGGGATGTCCTTGTAGTGGAGGCCACCGATGGTGATCTCCCCGCGGCTGGCCGGCGTGAGGCCGACCATGATCCGCATCGTCGTCGTCTTGCCCGCCCCGTTGGGGCCGAGGAACCCGGTCACCGTCCCGGGCTGGCAGACGAAGTTCACGTCGTCGACGGCCGTGAAGCCGGCGTACGTCTTGGTGAGTCCTTCGACCTTGATCATGGCGTCAGCCTGTCGCACCGGCGGCAGTCCGGCATCGGCTTTGAGGATCGGACCGGGCTGACCAAAGTAGGGGTGCCGCCGAGACCGGGGCATCCTGCGTCCTCGACCGCGGTCGGCCTAGCCTTCTGCTCGTGCAGAGACCGACGCCCGAGGACTACCAGCCCGCGCTGACCCGCGGGCGCCAGGCCTGGCGCGTCCTGGGGATGCTGGTGGTGGTCGCCATCGCCTGGGGACCCCTGGCGGTCAACCAGGTGCACGACCACCCGGGGCTGCTGGCCCTGGACCTCGCGCTGGGCGCCGCTGCGTTCGTGCTGGTGTTCTACCGCCGCCGCTGGCCGCTCCCCGTCGCGCTGCTGACCGCCGGGCTCAGTGCGTTCTCGGGCATCGCGGCCGGCCCGGCCGTCCTCGCCTCGGTGTCGCTGGCGACCCGGCGGCGGATCTGGCAGGTCGCGCTCGTCGGGGTCGTGAACGTCGTGGCCGGGCAGACGGTCGTGGTCGTCCAGCCGGTCAACAGCTCCGACCCGGCCTGGCTGACGCTCACCGTCACCCTGGTGTTCACTGCCGCGGTCCTGGGCTGGGGCATGTACATCGGGTCGCGGCGCGAGCTGATCTGGACCCTCAAGAACCGTGCCGAGCGCGCGGAGTCCGAGCAGGAGCTGCGGGTCGGCCAGGCCCGCAGCACCGAACGCGCGCGCATCGCCCGGGAGATGCACGACGTGCTCGCGCACCGGATCTCCCAGATCTCGATGCACGCGGGAGCACTCTCCTTCCGTGACGACCTCACGGCCGAGGAGATGCGGTCCAGCGCCGCGGTCATCCAGGAGAAGGCCCACGAGGCGCTCACCGACCTGCGCGGCGTGCTCGGGGTGCTCCGCGACACCGAGACCGGCGAGCTGCTCAACGCGCCGCAGCCGACGTACGACGACCTGCCGTGCCTCGTCGAGGAGGCCCGGCGCTCCGGCCTGCACGTGGAGTACGCCGACCGCCTCGACCACGGGGGCATCCCGGTCCCGCAGGTGGTGGGGCGGACGGTCTACCGGATCGTGCAGGAGGGCATGACCAACGTGCGCAAGCACGCGCCCGGCGCGCTGCTGACGATCCACGTCAGCGGCTCCCCCGACGACGGCATCGAGCTGGTGCTGCGCAACCCGCTCGGTTTCCGGGCCAGCAGCACCCCCGGAGCCGGGCTGGGCCTGATCGGCCTCGCGGAGCGCGCCCAGCTGCGCGGCGGTCGACTCGACCACCACCGCGAGGGATCGACGTTCGTGCTGCGCGCGTGGATACCGTGGGCCGCATGACGACTCGGGTCCTCATCGTCGACGACGATCCCCTCGTCCGCTCGGCGCTCACCCTGATGCTCGGCGGACAGCCGGACGTCGAGGTCGTCGGCGAGGCCGGTGACGGCCACTCCGGCGTGGCGCTGGTCGGGGAGCTGCGGCCCGACGTGGTGCTCATGGACATCCGGATGCCGATGCTCAACGGGCTGGACGCCACCCGCGAGCTGCACCTGCAGCCGGAGCCGCCCCGGGTGATCGTGCTGACGACCTTCGACGCCGACGACCACGTCGTGGGCGCCCTGGCGGCCGGCGCCGACGGGTTCCTGCTCAAGGACACGCCGCCGCCGCAGATCCTCGACGCGATCCGCAAGGTGGCCGATGGCGAACCGATGCTGTCGCCGTCCGTGACGCGCACCCTGATCCGTCGCCTGCGCGGCGACGAGCCCGACGCCGGTGCCACGGCGCGGGTCGCGGACGCCGAGCGGCGGCTGGCGCTGCTCACCGACCGGGAGCGCGACGTCGCGCTCGCCGTCGGTCGGGGGCTCAGCAACGCCGAGATCGCGGGCGAGCTCTACCTCTCCGTCCCCACGGTCAAGGCGCACGTGTCCCGGCTGTTCGACAAGCTGCAGGTCACCAATCGCGTGCAGATCGCCATCTGCGTCCACGACGCCGGGCTGGTCTGACTGGGTGTCCCTGTTCGGGCGAGCACACTCGTCAGCCGATGAGCGGGGCGCGCTTCCGACGGGACGTCGTACGTGCCGGTCGGCCTGGCCGCCACCACGTATGACGTCTCGGGGAACGTCGTGTGGATCAGCTCTGTTGGCCCGATCATCCTGCGTCGACGAAGCGGGCCGACTCGACCATGTCGGTCAGGTCGTCCATCTGGCCGCGGGTCACCCCGGGCACTGCGACCCAACCCAGGTCGACGCGCTCGCCGTCCACGTCGAGGATCCAGATGCGCGCGTGCTCGTGGGAGGCCTCGAGGTACCAGCCACCGGGACCGGTGGTGAAGATGTCGAAGGCGCGGTCTTCACAACCTGCGACGTCCACTCCCCTCGAGACGCAGGCCACGCCATTGGCTGTGAGGGCGTAGTCACCTGGCTCGAGCGGGCCATCCTCGGGTGAGGACGGCGCGGTGTCCGGGTGCGGCGGCCCTGTGTCCGGGGTGTCGCGGCATCCGCCCAGAGGCAGGGCAGCGTGGCCACGATCAGGATCGCCCATCGGGACCGGTGTCGGGTCATGGTCGCTCCAGGTGCTCAGCCGGGCAGTCCGCTGTTGGCGACGACGCGTCCCGACCCGTTGTGACCGGGGACGGCGACCTCGCAGTGTCCGGTCGAGAGCCGGCAGGTCAGGATGTCGCCGGAGCGGGGGGCCTGGTCCCAGCCCACCAGCGCGACGGCGTCGTCGTCGAGCCACTCGAAGAGCCAGAAGTCGCCCCGCCCGAGCTCGTCGTGCTGGGCCTGGTAGCCGCGAGGCAGGCGTAGCCTCACCGGCTGCTGGGTCACGCTGTCGAAGGCTGCAGCCGGCACCGGTTCACGCGCCCACAGCTTGTCGACGGGGACGAGTCGGGATCCGTCCACCCAGAACGGCTGGCCGATCCCGCCGGTGGGCCTGCCGGTCTGCCACGAGTCGCCGATGACCAGGCCGCGTGGTTGGTTCCGGACGTCCTGGCCGTACGAGCGACCCTTGCTCAGCCGGCCGGTCGACACGTCGAGAGAACCCCGCGTGAAGTAGACGCGGTCACCGACGATCGCCTCGGGCTCGCACGGATGGGATGACCCGCACTCGGCGACCTGTCGCCTCACGAGTTCGCGCCCTGTACTGGTGTCGAAGACGACGAGCGCCCCCGAGGAACGAGGCGTGCAGTCGAACCAGGCAGCCAGGGAGCCGGCGTTGCCCGTCACGACGGTGTCGCCCGACCCGTGTGCGGCGGCGCAGGCGCCGGAGCCGATCTGCTCGGGGCTGCCGCCGTCCGTGAACCAGACCCGGCCGTCGTCCAGGTAGCCGCCGGTGCTGTAGACGACTCCGTCATCGGTCACGTCCAGGTGCACGAAGCCGCTGCCGATCTCGACCATCCGGTCCCCGAGGTGGATGGTGCCCGTGTGGTCCGGCCCCTGCCCAGCGTCGCTGTAGACGATCTGGCGCGGCGACGACGTCTCCTCGCGCGGGGGGTGGTCGACGGGCGCGGGGCCTGACGTCCCGGTGCCGTTCTGGGCTGTGAGGCCGACCGCTACCGCGGCGATGGCGACCGCTGCCGCGACGCTGAGGACTGTGATCCGCCGGCGCCGACGCAGCCGCTGCTCGCCCAGGCCGATGAGCTCGTCGAGATCGAGGCCAAGGGGGCCAGCGCCGCCGGCCCGCCGCTCGAACGCCTCGCGCAGCGTGTTCATCGCGTCACCGCCTCATCGTCCGGAAGCAAGGCTGCGGACTCGGGTGAGATCCGCTGACGAAGGGTGTTCAGGGCCTCGGAGACCTGGCTCGCCACGGTGCCCATCGAACAGCCGAGCACCGCCGCGATGTCCGCGTAGGACAGGTCCTCGTAGTACCGCAGGACCAGGACTGCTCGTTGCCTGGACGGAAGACCGCACACCTGCGACCACACGTCGTCGTGGGATGCCAGCTGCTCGGACGGGTCCACCTGCCAGACCTCGGGAACCACCTCGACCGGGCGCTCGTGGAAGGAGCGGCGCCGCCGCCACGAGATGGCGGTCGTCACCATCGTGCGGCGCACGTAGGCCTCGGCCTTCGCGACGTCGCGCAGCCGCGGCCACGCGACGTAGGTCTTGACCAGCGCTTCCTGGAGCAGGTCGTGGGCCAGCTGGCGGTCGCCGACGACCAGGTAGGCCGTGCGGAGCAGGGCGGGCGACCGCGTCGCGACGAGCTCCGAGAAGGCCGAGATGTCCCCCTGACTCCGGATCGTCATCACCGCTCCTCGGGCCGTCTCACCATCCTCCACCTGTATGACGCATCGAAGCCCCAGAAATCTTGGACTGTCGGCCAGACAGACGTCGCCGACGTGCTCAGCCCTCTGCACTCGACACGGCACTCCACGGTGTGCGTGATCGACGCCCCGCAGCGCGAGATCGCGGGGTCGAAGCCCAGGTCAGAGCTCGTGCACGTCGCCGGCCCGGGCCAGCGACACCGGTCCGTCGTACGTCGCGCGGGCCTCGGCGAGGGCCTCCTGGGGGTCGTGCCACGGGGGCACGTGCGTGAGCAGCAGCCGCCGGGCCCCTCCGCGGGTCGCGGCGTCGCCGCACTCGGTGCCGGTGAGGTGGAGGTTCGGCGGGTTCTCGTCGACCGACCGGAAGGACGCCTCGGCCAGCAGGAGGTCGGCGTCCTTCGCGACCGCGTCGAAGCCGGGGCACGGGCCGGTGTCGCCGCTGTAGCCGAGCGTGGCGCCGTCGGCGCTGACCCGGATCCCGAAGGCGGGCACCGGGTGGTCCACCGGGACCGGCTCGACCGCGAACGGGCCGACCTGGATCGGCCCGTCCCAGGTCCGGAAGTCGAACTCCTCCCGCATCCCCGGGTCGGTCGGCAGGTCGTAGGCGCGGGCCATCCGGTCGGCGGTGCCGACCGGCCCCCACACCGGGATCCGCGGCTGCGGCCCGGTCGGGTGGTACTTGCGCAGGACGTAGTAGCCGGACAGGTCCAAGCAGTGGTCGGCGTGCAGGTGGCTGAGCAGGACCGCGTCGATGCCGAGCGGGTCGGCGTACCGGTGCAGGGCGCCGAGCGCCCCGCTGCCGAGGTCGACCAGGATCCGCCAGGTCCGCGGACCGGTGCCGTCGTCGTGCTCCGCCTCGAGCAGGTAGCAGCTCGCCGGGGAGTCCGGCCCGGGGTAGGAACCCGAGCAGCCCACGATGGTCAGCCTCATCGCAGCACCCGTCCGCCGGCGAACTGCGAGGCGGCCACCATCTCCGCGCCGAGGAAGCGTCGCCCGATGGTCTCGAACTCCTCGGGGGCACCCGTGGTGAGGAAGTCGTACGACGGCTCCCCGCCCTCGCGCATCAGGCCGGTGCGGACCAGCATCTTGTAGACGTCCTTGGCGCACTCCTCGGCGCTGCTCACCATGGTCACGTTGTCGCCCATGACGTAGGAGATCACGCCGGTCAGCAACGGGTAGTGCGTGCAGCCGAGGATCAGCGTGTCGACACTGCGGGAGACCAGCGGGTCGAGGTACTCGTGGGCGAGCGCGAGCAGCTCGTCGCCGCCGGTGATGCCCCGCTCGACGAAGTCCACGAACTGCGGGCAGGCCTGGATCGTCAGGTCGACGTGGGGCGCGGCCGCGAACGCATCGTCGTAGGCCATCGACTCGGCGGTGGCGCGGGTGCAGATGACGCCGATCCGGCCGGTGCGGCTGGCCGCCACCGCGCGCCGGGTCGCAGGCAGGATCACCTCGACGACGGGGACGTCGTACCGCTCACGCGCGTCGCGGAGCATCGCGGCGCTGGCGGAGTTGCAGGCGATGACCAGCGCCTTCACGCCCCGGTCCACGAGGTGGTCGAGGCACTCGAGGGCGTACTCCCGCACCTCGCCGATGGGCTTCTGGCCGTAGGGCTGGCGGGCGGTGTCGCCCACGTAGACGATCGACTCGTGCGGCAGCTGGTCGATGACCGACCGCGCGACGGTCAGCCCCCCGAACCCCGAGTCGAAGATGCCGATGGGCGCGTCACGGGTCTCGGGGCTGCACTCGTCGGGACTGGGCAGGGCGGACACAAGAGCCAAGGCTAGAGGGAGACTCCCCCGGTTGGCAGGCATCGCGGCGCACGTCACCGGAGACGACCGTCACGGTCGAGTGCAGGCGACTAGGCCCAGAGCTGGCCCTCGAGGCGATCCTCGGCGTCGTCGATGGTCCCCTCGTAGGCGCCCGTGGAGAGGTACTTCCAGCCGCCGTCGCAGACCACGAACGCGATGTCGGCCGGCTCCCCGGCCTTGACCGCCTTGGCGGCCTGGCCGAGCGCGGCGTGCAGGATCGCGCCGGTGGAGATGCCGGCGAAGATGCCCTCGAGCTCGAGCAGCTCGCGCACCCGGCGTACGGCGTCGCGCGGACCCACCGAGAAGCGCGCGTCGATCAGGTCGGCGTCGTACAGCTCGGGGACGAAGCCCTCGTCGAGGTTGCGCAGGCCGTAGACGAGCTCGCCGTAGCGCGGCTCGGCGGCCACGATCCGCACCTCGGGCTTGGCGCGCCGGAAGAAGCGGCCGGCGCCCATCAGGGTGCCGGTGGTGCCGAGCCCGGCGACGAAGTGTGTGACCGACGGCAGGTCGGCCAGGATCTCGGGGGCCGTGCCCTCCTCGTGGGCGAGGGAGTTCGCGGCGTTGCCGTACTGGTAGAGCATCACCCAGTCGGGGTGGTCCTCGGCGATCCCCTTGGCGACCCGCACCGCCTCGTTGGAGCCGCCGGCGGCCGGCGACGACACGATCTCGGCGCCCCACATGCGCAGCAGCTGGCGGCGCTCCTCCGAGGTGTTCTCCGGCATCACGCACACGATCCGGTAGCCCTTGAGCTTGGCCGCCATCGCCAGCGAGATGCCGGTGTTGCCCGACGTCGGCTCGAGGATCGTGCAGCCGGGGCGGAGGGTGCCGTCCTTCTCGGCCTGCTCGATCATCTTCAGGGCCGGGCGGTCCTTGATCGAGCCGGTCGGATTGCGGTCCTCCAGCTTGGCCCACAGCCGGACCTCGGGGGTCGGCGAGAGCCGGGGCAGCCCCACCAGCGGGGTGTTGCCGACGGAGGCCAGCAGGTTGTCGAAACGCATGGATCCAGCATGCCACCGCGGCGGAGGCGTCCTCCGCGGCGGCCGCGTCGGCGAGACCGGCCCTCGTCAGCGCAGGAACAGCCCCGCGTCAGCGCAGGAACAGCTCCGGGTCGAACTCGTCGAGCGGGATGACCCGCACCCGCGGCAGCGGCACGTTGAAGGCGTGCACGTCGTCCTCGAGGTCGTGGATCCGAAGCCCCAGCGCGGTGAACTGGGCGTTGGTGTACTCCCGCAGCGCGATGACGCCGACCCGGCGGCCGGAGCCGAGCAGGGCCTGCATCTGGGGCACGAAGTCCCCGTCGTGGCTGCACAGCAGGACATCGGCGTCGCGGTCGACGAGCGCCTCGAGGGTGCGCTGCAGGCCGATGTCCACGACCTTCTGGTCGGCACGGCCCGACAGCGCGACGGGCCGGTAGTCCATGGCCAGCAGCGCCTGGACGAACGACGTCGGCAGCTGGCCGGTGGAGGCGTTGAGGAAGAAGAGCCCGGTGACAGGCTGGTTCCAGATGGCCTCGGCGTACGCCGTGACCCGCTCCCAGCGGGGCCGCTCGTCCGGGGCCGGGCGCCGGTTCAGGACCGAGGACCCGAGGGTGGCGTCGATGTTCTCGCCGTCGACGAGGACGAAGGTGCGGCGGCCGGTCGCAGACGAGTCCATTCGTGAACTCTACGGTTCGCCGGGCCCGATCGGCCCGGCGAACCGGGAGGCACGCCGTAAGGGGAGGGTCAGGCCGCCCCGCCCGCGACCGCGGGCAGCACGACGACCTGGTCACCGTCGGCCAGCTCTGCGTCGAGACCGCCGATGAAGCGGACGTCCTCGTCGTTGACGTAGACGTTGACGAAGCGACGCAGGTCGCCGTCCTCGATCAAGCGCTCCTTGAGGCCGGGGTGGTTCGCCTCCAGGTCGTCGATCAGCGCGCTCAGCTTCGCGCCGTCACCGCTGACGGCCTTCTCGCCGCCGGTGTAGGTGCGCAGGATGGTCGGGATCCGGACCTCGATGGCCATGGAAAACTCCTTGGGTTCTCAGCTCAGCTCCGGCACCACGGTGACCTCTTCCTCGGTCACCTCGCCGTCGATGATTCTGTAGGACCTGAACTCCACAGGCCCCTCGTTATTCCCGTGCTCGCGTGTGCTCACCAGCACGTAGTGCGCGCCCGGCTCGCTCGCGAGACCGATGTCGGTGCGGCTCGGGTAGGCCTCGGTGGCGGTGTGGGAGTGGTAGATCACGACCGGCTCCTCGTCGTTCGCCCACATCTGCTTGTAGAGGTCGAGCAGCTCGGTGGAGTCGAACTCGTAGAAGGTCGGGCTGCCGGCCGCGTTGACCATCTCCACCACGCGCTCGGGACGGTCGCTGCCCTCGGGCCCGGCCACGATGCCGCAGGCCTCGTCGGGGTGGTCCCGCTTCGCGTGGGCCACGATGGCGGCGTACGTCGCCTGGTCGATGGTGAGCACCGACCCAGCGTATTTGCCCGGCGCAGCGGGCTGCACCCGGCCCACCATGCAAGACGTGCGGACCGCGCCTCGCCCGGGGCTCAGCAGTCGAACGACGCGGTCACGTGCACCTGCGAGTCGGGCTTGATACCGAGCGCGTCCGCGTCGACCTTTCCGCCCTTGCCGGCGTCGTCGACCTCGACCCCGTCCGCGTCCTGCGTGGTGTACGTCGCACCCTGGGCCGTCACCACGGCAGAGGGGGTCTCGAAGCCGTTGCCCTGCGAGTACATCGACAGCGAGAAGCCCTTGCCCGCGGCCTGGTAGGAGGCCGGCGGGCCGGACGTGTTCTCGGTCGTGGCGAAGCCGTCGCCCTTCCAGGACGCGGTCACGTCACCGGTCAGCTCGATCGAGGCGTCACAGGTGACCCGGGCCTCCTCGGTCATCGTGGGGCTCGGCTTCTCCGCCGGCGTCTCGCCGCTCGCGGAGCTGTCGTCGTCGCCGCTGCACGAGGTCAACGCGGCGACCAGGCAGAGAGCGGACACGGCCAGGAGCCCCCGAGACGCACGCATGGCGGAAGTCAACCATCCGGCCGGCGGCGCCCGCGGAGGTGGGTCAGCGGGGCGAGAGAGCGTCGACCAGGGTCTCCTGCAGGTAGCCCACCCACTCGTAGATGTCGTGGGCCTGCGCGCGCGGGTCCTCGTCGGGCAGGGAGTGCCAGAACGCCTCGTCCCCGTCCTCGACCCCGAGCCGGGTGGCCAGGGCGAGCCGCAGGTCGGTGAACGAGCGCAGCCACGTCTCGGCGGCCGGCTCGTCGAGCTCGACGTCGATCATCAGCCCGTCCTCGGAGAGCTCGGGCGGCAGCCCCGCCTCCTCGAGCGCGTCGATCAGCGCGCACGCGGACGCCGCCTTGCCGTCGCGCAGCGCGCCCTCCGTGAACCGTCGGAACTCCGACGCCGCCTCCTCGTCACCGGGGTAGGCGGTCGGGAACAGCCGCGCCAGCACCGGGTCCTCGGGCTCGGCCGTGGGGCCGGAGAAGTCCATCATCGCCTCGAACGGGTCGACGTCGTCGCGCGGGACGGCCGCCTCGTTGCGCAGGAGCTCGACCAGCTGCGAGGCCAGCGACCTGAGCAGGTCGGCCTCGAAGCCGGTGAAGTTGGCGATGACCCGGCCGCTGCGGCGGTGGCGCGCGAAACCCGTGGTCACTCCGAGCGCTCCAGGGTGGCCCACAGGCCGTACTCGTGCATCGCCTGCACGTCGCGCTCCATCTCCTCGCGGCTGCCCGTGCTGACCACGGACTTGCCGTCCTCGTGGACCTCCATCATCAGCTTCTCGGCCTTCTTCTTCGGATAGCCGAAGTACTTCTGGAACACGTAGGTGACGTAGGACATCAGGTTCACTGGGTCGTTCCAGACGATGGTCACCCACGGCACAGCGGGGACGGTGACCTCGTCGGGAGTGGTGGTCGGCTCGACCTCGACCGGACTGGCGGCAGACACAGGACAATCGTGGCACACGCCGTCTCGACGCCCGGCCCCTACGCTGGTCGCCGTGACCGCGACTGCCGCCCCGTCGACCGCGTCGACCGCCCTCCTGACCGACCACTACGAGCTGACCATGCTCCAGGCCGCGCTGGGCGCCGGCACCGCCGACCGGCGCTCGGTCTTCGAGCTCTTCCCCCGACGGCTGCCCGAGGGGCGCCGCTACGGCGTGGTGGCCGGCGTCGGGCGGGCTCTCGACGCACTCGAGCGGTTCCGCTTCGACCAGGACGTGCTGGCGACGTTGACGGACGTCGTCGACGCGCGGACGCTCGACTGGCTGGCGTCGTACCGCTTCTCCGGTGACGTCTGGGGCTACGCGGAGGGCGAGACGTACTTCCCGTACTCGCCGCTGCTGGTCGTCGAGGCGCCGTTCGCGGAGGCGGTGCTGCTCGAGACGGTGCTGCTCTCGATCTACAACCACGACTCCGCGATCGCGTCCGCGGCGTCCCGGATGACCACGGCGGCCGGCGACCGGCCCTGCATCGAGATGGGCTCGCGGCGGACCCACGAGGAGGCGGCCGTGGCGGCCGCCCGCGCGGCGTACGTCGCCGGCTTCGCCACCAGCTCCAACCTCGCGGCCCGCCAGCGGTACGGCGTGCCGACGGCGGGCACCAGCGCGCACAGCTTCACCCTGTTGCACGACACCGAGGAGCAGGCCTTCCGCGCGCAGGTCGAGTCGCTCGGCAAGGGCACGACGCTGCTCGTCGACACCTACGACATCGCCGAGGCGGTGCGCCTCGGCGTGGAGGTGGCCGGCCCCGGGCTCGGGGCCGTGCGCATCGACTCCGGCGACCTCGGCGTGCTCGCCCACCAGGTGCGCGCGCAGCTCGACTCCCTCGGCGCGACCGGGACGCGGATCATCGTGACCAGCGACCTCGACGAGTTCGCGATCGCCGGGCTGGCGGCCGCGCCGGTCGACGGGTACGGCGTCGGCACCGAGCTCGTCACCGGATCCGGCCACCCGACGTGCGGCTTCGTCTACAAGCTGGTGGCCCGGGAGGACGACACCGGGGCGATGGTCTCGGTGGCCAAGAAGAGCCAGGACAAGATCTCGATCGGCGGCCGGAAGTACGCCCTGCGCCGGCGCGACGCGGCCGGCGTGGCCGAGGCCGAGGTGGTGGGCATCGGGTCGCCGCCCGTCGACGACGGCGACGACCGGTCGCTGCTCGTGCCGCTGGTGCGCGACGGCGAGGTGGTCGGCCGCGAGTCGCTGGCTGCGGCCCGGGACCGGCACCAGCGCTCGCGCGCCGAGCTGCCGCTCGAGGCGCAGCAGATGTCGCGGGGCGAGCCCGTGATCGAGACCCTCCACGTGGGCGCGTGACATGGCGGTCCTGACCTGCGACCTGTTCTCCGAGGCACTCGAGATGGGCACGTCGCTGACGGTGGTGCTCCCCCAGTCGACCCGCGCACAGATCGGCGTGGAGCCGACCGAGAGCGGCGACGAGCTGCCGGTGCTCTACCTGCTGCACGGTCTCTCCGACGACCACACCGCCTGGACGCGCTACACCTCGATCGAGCGGTACGCCGCGGAGGCGGGGCTGGCGGTCGTGATGCCGGCCGTGGGGCGCAGCTTCTACGCCGACGAGCTGCACGGCCACCGGTACTGGACCTACGTGTCCGAGGAGCTGCCGCAGGTGGTGGCCTCGTTCTTCCGCGTGTCGGGTCGCCGCGAGGACACGTTCGTCGCGGGCCTGTCGATGGGCGGGTACGGCGCGCTCAAGCTGGCGCTCACCCACCCCGACCGGTTCGCCGCGGCCGCCTCGCTGTCCGGCGCGCTCGACATCGCGGCGCTGGCCCAGGGGTCGGAGCGCGGGGCCCTGTTCGAGCAGGTCTTCGGCGGTGTCCCGGGCCCCGTGGACGACCTGTTCGCGCTCCTGGACCGGGCCCCGGTGCCCGACCTGCCCCCACTGCACGTGTCCTGCGGGACCGACGACCCGCTCTTCCCGCACAACGAGCGCTTCGTCGAGCGTGCCCGGGAGGTCGGCGCCGACGTCACCACGGACTACCGGTCGGGCGCCCACGAGTGGGGGCTGTGGGACACGGTCGTGCGCGACGTCATCGACTGGCTGCCGCGGCGACCCTAGGCTCGGGCCATGGTGAAGCGCGCACTGATCGTCGTCGACGTGCAGAACGACTTCTGCGAGGGCGGCTCGCTGCCGGTCGCGGGCGGCGCGCAGGTCGCGCACGACATCGCCGAGATCCTGCACCACTGGGTGACCAAGGACCCGAAGGCCCCCGACTACGCCCACGTGGTCGCGACCAAGGACCACCACATCGACCCCGGGGCGCACTGGTCGCGCGACCCCGACTACGTGGAGTCGTGGCCGGTGCACTGCAAGGTCGGCACGGACGGCGAGGCGTTCCACCCCAACCTCGATCCCCAGCCGTTCGACGCGATCTTCCTCAAGGGCGACCACGCGGCGGCGTACTCCGGCTTCGAGGGGCACACCGACTCCGGGGCCGGGCTGGCCGACTGGCTGCGCCGGCACGACGTCACGCACGTGGACGTCTGCGGCCTGGCCACCGACCACTGTGTCCGGGCGACGGCGCTGGACGCGGTCGCGAACGGCTTCGACACACGGGTGCTCACGCGGCTCTGTGCGGGCGTCGCCCCGGAGACCACCGAGGCGGCACTGGTGGCGATGCGGGACGCGGGCGTCACCGTTGGCTGAGCTCGAGGTGCGCGTCGAGGACGGCGCGCTGTGGCTGACGCTCAACCGCCCGGAGGTGTTCAACGCGCTGTCGGCCGCGCTGGCCGACGAGCTGGCCGACCTGCTCGAGGAGGCGACCGCGCGCGACGACGTACGCGTCGTGGTGCTGACCGGCACCGGGCCGGCCTTCAGCGCCGGCGCGGACATCTCCGGTGTCGACGCGCACGAGCACTTCGACGTCTCGGCGCTGGACCGGGCCAACCGGATCGTCCGGGCCATCACCCGGCTCGACAAGCCGGTCGTCGCGGCGGTCAACGGCGTCGCCGCCGGTGTGGGCTGCTCGGCGGCGCTGGCCGCGGACGTCGTCGTGGCCACCGAGTCCGCGAGCTTCCTGCTGGCCTTCGCCCGGATCGGTCTGATGCCGGACGGCGGGGCCACCGCGACGGTCGCCGCCTCGGTCGGGCGGGCGCGGGCGATGCGGATGGCGCTGCTGGCCGAGCCGCTCAGCGCCCGCGAGGCGTACGACGCCGGGCTGGTGAGCCACCTCGCGCCCGACGAGTCCTTCGCCGACCTCGTCTCGACCCTGGTGCGCCGGCTCGCCGCCGGTCCCCCGCTGGCCCTGGCCGCCGCCAAGAAGGCGGTCAACGCGGCCACGCTCGACCAGCTCGAGGGCGCCCTGGAGCGGGAGCGGACCGGCCAGACGGTGCTGCTCCGCACCGCCGACGCCGCGGAGGGGATGCGCGCGTTCGGGGAGCGGCGGAAGCCGGTGTTCCGCGGGGAGTGAGGCGGGCCGGTCACTTGTAACGCTCCGTTAAGGACTCTGGCGCTCCTCTGTAACGGGGCATCACAGCCCCTAACGGAGCGTTACAAGAAAGGGCGCGTCAGCGCACGCGCCGGATGATGTACGCCGCGAGGTCGTCGATGCACGTCCCGAACCGTGCATTCGTGTCCAGCGCCTCGCGCAGCACGCGGAGCCTGGTGGATTCCCAGCGGTCGAGCTGCAGCTCCGCCCAGGTCACCCGGGACATGCCGAGCTTGAAGCCGCAGACGAAGTCCTGCCTGGTCTTCTCGCGCCACAGGGCCTCCTCGCCGGACACCATCGAGAGACCGCCCTCCTGCGCCCTGCGGTACTTCTTGTGACCGTCTATCTCGATGATGTGCCGGCCGACACGGAGATCGCACCAGACCACCCGCCCTCCGTCCCGCAGGCCGAACTGGGTCTGGACCGGACCGAGGTTCAGCTCATGGGCCAGCTTGCGGCCCAGTGTCTCCGCGACACGCTCCGCTCCGGAGTCGGCGTGCTCGATGCAGGTGCGCACCGTGGTGATGCCTGGCCAGCTGCGCATCGGTTCCGCGGCCTCCCACAGCAGGCTCCGGTCCTCGATGATCGCGAGCGCCGAGTCGCACGCGACCAGGCCTCCCCGCTCCCCGTGCTCCCGGCTGATGTCGACAGCGGTGCGGGCGACGTCGAGCGTGGGCAGGTCGTCGACGAGCACGACCTGTCCCGGCGTGAACGGCGCCTTGTGGTGCTTGACCCCGTTCTTGGTCCGAGACCCGTGAACGCCGAAGCGGGTGATGTGCACCCAGCGCGGCGGTTCGTGGAGCAGACGGATCCCATGGAGCAGGGCGGCCGAGTCATGGCTGACCACGTGCGGCGTGGACATGTTGAGGCTGGCAGCCCGCACCCTGAGGAGAGGCTTCCCGCGATACTCGTCCAGCGAGTCCCAGAGCACCCTGAGGCAGTAGACGCCGCGCCGCACGGTCACCCACTCGCCCTGCTTCAGCCACAAGTCGAGCCGCTCCGGGGGCACTCCGGCCGCGAGGACCTGCCGTCGCAGGACCAGCCCGTGCTGCGTTGCCATGAGTGCGGCCACCTTGGGATTCACGAGACCGACCCTGCGGGAGTCCGGAACCCTGCGCGGGGCACGAGCGAGCGGCTGTGGACAGCGGGAGCATGGGTCGAGGCTGTGGACGTTTCTCGCCCCTCGGAAAACATGTAACGCTCCGTTAGGGGCTCTGAAACCCCGTTGTGACGGGGTTCCAGACGCCTTAACGGAGCGTTACAAGTGGCGGGGCCGGGCTCAGCTCGTGATGGTGATGTCCTGCCCGTTCGAGACCAGCCTCCAGTCCACGGAGGCGAACTCGGTCGGGTCGATGACGCCGTTGGTGGTGACCCAGTCGATGAGCAGCTGGCGGATCTCGTTCTGCCGGTTGTAGACGACCGGGGCGGTCGAGACGGCCGGGAAACCACCGCCGCCGGACTGGCGGTAGTTGTTGACCGCCAGCACGAACTGCATCTCGTCGGTGACCGGCGCACCGTCGTACGCGAGGTTCTTGATCCGCGAGCCGGCGGCCTGCGCGACGTCGATGTCGTAGGTCAGCCGCCCGTCCAGGCCGGCGATGCAGTCGTAGTTGTAGTCCGGCGTGCCGTTCGGGGCCGGCGCCTGAGGCGTGACGGCGTTGGTCAGGTCGGAGATCTTGAACGGCCCGGTCCCCGAGACCTGCTTGAAGTAGCGCGCCGAGAACTCCAGGTAGTCGCGGATGTCCTTGCCGCTGACCTTCACGCCGAGCAGCGTGTTGTCGAAGACGTAGAGACCCGCGACGTCCCGGACCGTGATGTCCCCCTTCGGGAAGACGGCGTCCTTGCTGAACGGCGCGGCGATCGACAGCACCGGGAGGGCCGCGTCGGCGCCGGTCAGACCGGCCTTCACCGCCCCCGCCTGGACGTAGTTGATGAAGTCGATGATCGGCACGTCCTCGACCCGCGCACGCTCCGCGGGCAGCTCCTCGGTGCACTGGCCGATGACCGAGTTCACGTACTCGATGACCGTGTCGTGCTGCCCCTGGACCGCGGCGGCCACGCGGGGGTCGGCGTCCACGGTGTTGGAGTTCAGCAGCTGGGAGCCGGTCGCCACCAGCGCCCACTTCTGGCGGCCGTGACGGGTGTAGACCTCCTTGACCACGAGGTCCATGACGGCCACGCGCATGCCCCAGTAGTAGGGCTCGCAGATGAGCACCTGCTGGTCGGTCTTCTTGTTGCGGACGAAGCGCTGCGGGATCTCGACGTGCGCGTGCCCGACCAGGATCGCGTCGACGTGCGGCACCTCCTCGGCGACCAGCGAGGCGGCGTTCTCCGGGTACGGCAGGGCGTCGCCGTACGACGAGGAGGTGTCCGCGCCCGAGTGGGCCGAGACGATGACCAGGTCGCAGCCCTTCTCCTTCATCTCCGGGACCCACTTCTTCGCGGTCTCGACCAGGCCGGGGAACTCCATCTTCCCCTCGACGTTGGCCCTGTCCCAGATCGCGATGCCCGGATTGGTCAGGCCGAGGATGCCGACCTTCAGGACGCGCCCCTCGCCGACCTTGAACTTCTTGATGACGTAGGGGCGGAAGACCGGTCGGTGCGGCTTCGCGTGGTCCACGGCGTTGGCGCCGAGCAGCGGGAAGTCCAGCTGCGACTCGAAGGCCCGCAGCGTGTCGATGCCGTAGTTGAACTCGTGGTTGCCGAGCGCCGCGGCGTCGTACCCGACCAGGTTCATCGCCCGCGCCATCGGGTGCACGGCACCGCCGGTGATCGGGTCGATCTTCGCGTAGTAGTAGGCCAGCGGGGTGCCCTGGATCGTGTCGCCGGCGTCGAGGGTCAGGACCGGCTCGCCCTTGCGCTCCTTGCGCATCGCCTTGATCAGGGTCGCGGCCTTGGCAAGGCCGACGTCGTTCTGCGCCTTGTCGTCGTACTCCGCGTTCTTGAAGTAGTCCCAGTTGTAGACGTGGCCGTGCAGGTCGGTTGTGCCCAGGACGGTGAGCCGGACGTGCTTGCTGTGCGGGCCGTAGTGCCGGTCCAGGCGAGCGTCGCGCGCATCGGCGAGGGCGGGCTCCGCGACGTACCCGGCCGCCGCGAGCGCGGCACCTCCGGTGAGCAGGGCGCGGCGCGAGGGGGTGGGCATGGGCATGCGGAAGTCCTCCGAGGGATCGACGGGTGAGCCGGACAGTTTCTACCCGGTGGCCCCGGTCAACCGGAAGACCCACGCCGCGACCGACACGAGATGTTCACCGAGGCGTGATCAGCCGCCCCAGCGCTCGGCGAGGGTGGTGACCACGGTGAGGTTGCGGTTGGTGGCGACGCCGAGGTGCTTCTCCACGATCGTGTTGGTCAGCGTCGCCGTGTGGTACTCGGCGCCCAGGAGCAGGTGCACGGCGCGGCCGCCCACCCGGGCCACCTCCCCCGCCGCTCCGGCGGCCTCCAGCTTCGCCACGGCCTCGGCCGTCGGCTCCTCCTTGAGCAGCGACACGTAGTGCCGCCCGTCGTGCCCGTCGGCGAACCGCTTGGCGTCCTCGGCGATCTCGCGCAGCTCGGTGGGCGTGAACACGATCGTCGGCACCTCGAAGCCGCGGTCCTCGAGGAAGGCCGACTCCAGGGCCGCCTCCAGCCGGGTCCGTGAGCGCATCGAGGAGTCCAGCCGCACGTTGCCGGTGTTGATGTAGGTCTCCACGCGCGTGCCGCCCGCCGTCTCGACCGCCGCCCGGATCGCATCCTTCGGGAACTTGCGCTTCGCCCCGAGGTTGATGGCCCTCAGGAACGCGATGTACGTCGCCACGCCGCGATCATGCCGCACCGGGAGGCGCGGCGCAGCCAGCCTGCGTGCGCGGGATCACGTTCACTTACATAGGTTTCCGATGTAACGTGGTGGAACGTGACCACCGATCCTCGGCTCCAGGAGCTCAGCAGCGACCTCGTCGTGTACGCCGCCCGCCTCGTGCGCGCCGTACGCCGGGCCCTCGAGCAGCCCGCCGGCATCCGGGTGCTGTCGCTCCTCGACGAGTACGGCCCGCTGGGCATCACCCAGCTCGCGGCCGCCGACCGCAGCTCCCAGCCCACGATGTCCGGCGCGGTCGCCGGCCTCGTCGAGCGGGGCTGGGTCGACAAGCGCCCCAACCCCGCCGACGCCCGAGGCAGCGTGGTCACGCTGACCGAGGCCGGCCGGCGCGAGCTGGACCGGATCCGGCGGCTGAACGGCGAGCTCGTCGCAGCCCGCCTGACCGACCACCACGAGCACACCGTCGAGGACCTCGCCACCGCCGTCGCCGTGCTGCGCGACGTCCTCAGCGACACACCCGACACCGAGAAAGGCACCCTGTGACCTCCCACAGCACCACCAGCGAGCCCACCGGCTCGCTCCTCAAGCAGCCCCGCGCGGTCTGGGCCGTGGCCTTCGCGTGCGTGATCGCGTTCATGGGCATCGGCCTGGTGGACCCGATCCTCAAGGAGATCGCCGTCAAGCTGGAGGCGACGCCCAGCCAGGTGTCCCTGCTGTTCACCAGCTACATGGCGATCATGGGCATCGCGATGCTCGTCACCGGCGTCGTCTCGAGCCGCATCGGCCCCAAGCGCACGCTGCTCTCCGGCCTCGTCCTCATCATCGTGTTCTCCGCGCTGGCCGGCTCCTCGAGCAGCGTCGGCGCCGTGATCGGGTTCCGGGCCGGCTGGGGCCTCGGCAACGCGCTCTTCGTCGCGACCGCCCTCGCGACGATCGTCAGCTCCTCGAAGGGGTCGGTCGCGCAGGCGATCATCCTGTTCGAGGCGGCGCTGGGCCTGGGCATCGCCTCCGGCCCCCTGGTCGGCGGCCTGCTCGGTGAGCAGTCGTGGCGTGGGCCGTTCTTCGGTGTGGCCGTGCTGATGACCATCGCACTGGTTGCCACCGCGTTCTTCCTGCCGACCACCCCGCCGCAGGGGCGGCGCACGTCGCTGGCCGACCCGTTCCGGGCGCTGCGGCACCCGGCGCTGCTGCTGCTCGCCCTGGTCGCGATCTTCTACAACCTCGGCTTCTTCACGCTCATGGCCGCCGGGCCGTTCGCGCTGCCGAGCTTCGACATCATGCAGATCGGCTGGACCTTCTTCGGCTGGGGTCTGCTGCTGGCCATCACCTCCGTGGTGGTCGCGCCGCGGCTGCAGCGGACGTTCGGCACCCTGCCCAGCCTCACCGCAGTGCTGGCCGGCTTCGCCCTCGACCTCGCGGTGATGGCCGTCTTCGCCGAGCACGAGCCGGTGATCGCCGCCTGCATCGTCGTGGCCGGCGCCTTCCTCGGCATCACCAACACCCTGGTCACCGAGGCGGTCATGCACGCGGCTCCGGTCGAGCGGCCGGTCGCGTCCGCGGCGTACTCCTTCGTCCGCTTCACCGGCGGCGCCGTCGGCCCGTACGTCGCCCTCAAGCTGGCCGAGCACGTCGACCTGCACGCGCCGTTCTGGTTCGGTGCGGCCGCGGTTGCCGTCGGCGTGGTCATCGTGGCCGCCGGCAGCCCCACCATCGCCCGCGCGCTGCGCGGCGAGGCCCCCGCGCCGCACAGCCGGGACGAGGCCGAGGCGGAGCTGGTCGGCGACCTGAGCTGACCGTTCTCGGCGGCCACCGAGAACTTGTAACGCTCCGTTAGGGACTCAGGTGCTCCGTTGTGACGGGGCACGAGTCTCCCTAACGGAGCGTTACAAGTTTTTTCGTACGCCGGCGAGCCAGCCCGCCGCCCGGGCTCAGAGGTTGCCGCGCTTGTCCTGCTCGCGCTCGATCGCCTCGAAGAGCGCCTTGAAGTTGCCCTTGCCGAAGCCCAGCGAGCCGTGCCGCTCGATCAGCTCGAAGAAGACCGTCGGGCGGTCACCGAGCGGCTTGGTGAAGATCTGCAGCAGGTAGCCGTCCTCGTCGCGGTCGACGAGGATCTTGCGCTTCTGCAGCTCCTCGATCGGGACCCGCACCTCGCCGATCCGCGAGCGCAGCTCGGGGTCCTCGTAGTAGGAGTCGGGGGTGTCGAGGAACTCCACGCCGTTGGCGCGCAGGGCGTCGACGGTCGCGAGGATGTCGCCGGTGGCGAGGGCGAGGTGCTGGGCGCCGGCGCCGCGGTAGAACTCGAGGTACTCGTCGATCTGCGACCTCTTCTTCGCGATCGCCGGCTCGTTGAGCGGGAACTTGACCCGGTGGTTGCCGTTCGCGACCACCTTCGACATCAGCGCGGAGTAGTCCGTGGCGATGTCGTCGCCGATGAACTCGGCCATGTTCACGAAGCCCATGACCTTGTTGTAGAACTCCACCCACTCGTCCATGTGGCCGAGCTCGACGTTGCCGACGATGTGGTCGAGGGCCTGGAAGAGCCGCTTCGGCTCGCCCTCGCGCTTGACCCAGGTGCTCTCGGCGGGGACGTAGCCGGGGAGGTACGGGCCTGCGTACCGGGACCGGTCGACCAGGGTGTGCCGGGTCTCGCCGTACGTCGCGATCGCGGCGATGCGGATGGTGCCGTGCTCGTCGGTGACGTCCTCCGGCTCGCGCAGCACGGTCGCGCCGGCGCGGCGCGCCTGGGCGATGCACTTGTCGACGTCGGGCACCTCGAGGGCGATGTCGACGACGCCGTCGCCGTGCTTGCGGTGGTGCTCGACCAGGGTGCTGTCGGGGTCGACCGCGCCGTTGATGACGAAGCGGATCGAGCCGGAGCGGAGCACGAAGGACTTGTGGTCGCGGTTGCCGTTCTCGGGCCCGGAGTAGGCCTCGAGCTGCATGCCCCACGCGGACTGGTAGTAGTGCGCGGTCTGGGTCGCGTTGCCCACGACGAAGACGATGGAGTCCCACCCGGTCACCGGGAAGACGTCGTTGTCCTCGTCGTACTGCACCAGGCCGACCAGCTGCTGCAGCTGCTCGAGGGTCAGGTCGGCCTTGAGCTCGTCGGTGGTGAGGGCGCCGCCGGTGGACGCCTGCTCGACGGGGGCGTGCATCGATTCCGTGGAAGTCATGGGCACAGCCTGTCGAGGGCGCGCAGAGTGTGCAACAGTACGACGAAACAGTGTGCAACTTGCCCAGCGAGGGGTGATCGGTGGACGATCTCGACCGCAGATTGATCGATCTCTTCGCGCAGGACGCGCGGATCGGGGTGCTCGAGGCGTCCCGCCGGCTCTCGGTGGCGCGCGGCACGGTCCAGGCCCGGCTGGACAAGCTGGTGGAGCGCGGCGTGATCACCGGGTGGGGTCCCGAGCTCTCCCCCGACGCGCTGGGCTACCCGGTGACGGCGTTCCTCACCCTGGAGATCCGCCAGGACACCGCCGACCACGGTGGCCACGACACGGTCGGCCGGCACCTCGCGGCGATCCCCGAGGTCCTCGAGGCGCACACGATCACCGGCGCCGGCGACATGTGGGCCCGCGTGGTCGCCCGCTCCAACACCGACCTGCAGCGGGTGATCGACCTGGTGCTCAAGGACCCGGCGATCGTGCGCAGCTCGACGGTGATCGCCCTCGCCACCCAGGTGCCCTACCGGGTGCTGCCGCTGGCGCGGGAGGCCGCCACCCGTTGAGCTGGGCCGATTCGGTCTCGAGCTGGGCCTGATTCGATGGAGCCAACCGATTTCGGCCCGGCTCAACGCTGATCTCGGCCCAGCTCAACGAGGGTCAGCGCAGGCGGGAGGCGACCCGGGCGGCGGCCGCCGCCACGACGGGGCCGATGGCTGCGACGTCCAGCTCGCCGAGGGTGACGATGCCGACGCTGGCCTCGAGCCCCTCGACGTCGCGGACCGGGGCGGCCAGCCCGCGCGCGCCCGGCTGGAGCTCGCCCTCGGTCACCTCGTAGGGGTGGTCGGCGGCGGCGGTGCGGCCGAGCAGGATCGCCTTGCCGGCCGCCCCCTGCTGCAGGGGGTGTCGGGAGCCGACCCGGTAGCTGACGTGGAAGTCGGTCCACGACGGCTCGACGACCGCCAGCGCGAGCGCCTCCTCGCCGTCGGCAACCGTGAGGTGGGCCGTGCAGCCGACCTGCTCGGCGAGGTCGCGCAGCACGGGGACGGCGAGGTCGCGCAGCGCCGGCTGGACCGCCGAGGCGAGGTGCAGCACGCCGAGGCCGACGTGGAGCCGGCCGCGCCCGTCCTTGCGGACCAGCGCGTGCTGCTCGAGCGTGCTGACCAGGCGGTAGACCACGGTCCGGTTCACCGCCAGCCGGGCCGCCAGCTCGGTGATCGTGAGCCCGCCCGGGGCGCCGGCCAGGACGTCGAGGACCCGCAGCCCGCGGTCGAGCGTCTGGGAGGTCTCGGCCGGCATGTGCCGAGTGTAGGTCCGGTCGCGGCGGACCGGCCCGCGCCGACCGACGTGCTCAGGAGGACTTGCGGGAGGCCCACTCGCGCAGCCGGTCGATGCGCGCGTGCAGCTGGTCGGCCGTGGCCACCGCGGCCGCCGGCCCACCGCACTCCTTGCGCAGCGCCGCGTGGGTGATGCCGTGCGCCTGGCCGGTGCGGTGGTGCCAGGCCGCCACCAGCCCGTTGAGCTCGCGGCGCAGCACCGCGAGCTGCTCGTGGGTGGACAGCTGGGCGACCGTGTCGGGCTCCGACGCAGGAGCCGCGCTCTTCTGCTTGCGGGCCCGCTCGCTCTGCCGCGAGTGCAGCAGCTCGCGCACCTGGTCGGGCTCGAGCAGGCCGGGGATCCCGAGGAAGTCCATCTCCTCCTCCGACCCCACGTGCACCTCGCCCGAGTGGCCGAACTCGCCTCCGTCGTAGAGCACCCGGTCGAACGTCGCCTGCGACCCGATCGCCTCGAAGGAGAGCTCCAGCTCGGCGGACGCGTTCTCGGACGCGTTCGCCTGCGCCATCAGGGCGTCCTCGGCGGCGAAGATGTCGCCCTCGTCGGTGATCTTCTTGCCCAGCACGTGGTCGCGCTGGACCTCCATCTCCGAGGCGTGGCCGAGCAGGGTCGGCACCGACGGCAGGAAGACCGACGCGGTCTCCCCCCGCTTGCGGGCGCGGACGAAGCGCCCGACCGCCTGGGCGAAGAAGAGCGGCGTGGAGTACGTCGTGGCGTAGACGCCGACCGCGAGCCGCGGCACGTCGACCCCCTCGGACACCATCCGCACCGCCACCATCCAGCGCTGCTCCCCCTCGCTGAACGCCGCGATCTTCTTCGACGACGCCTTCTCGTCCGACAGCACCACCGTGGGCGCCTCGCCGCTGATCTGGCGCAGCAGCTTGGCGTAGGCGCGCGCGGACTCCTGGTCGCTGGCGATCACCAGCCCGCCCGCGTCGGGGACGTGCCGGCGTACTTCCGAGAGCCGCTTGTCCGCAGCCGCGAGGACCGACGGCATCCAGGAGCCGGTCGGGTCCAGCGCGGTACGCAGGGCCTGCGCGGTCATGTCCTTGGTCAACGGCTCACCGAGCCGGGCGGCGATCTCGTCGCCGGCGCGGGTCCGCCACTGCATCTCGCCCGAGTAGGCCATGAACAGCACCGGACGCACGACGTGGTCGGCCAGCGCGTGCGCGTAGCCGTAGGCGTAGTCGGCCACCGAGCGCGGGATGCCGTCCTCGCCGGGCGCGTAGGTCACGAACGGGATCGGGTTCACGTCGGAGCGGAACGGCGTGCCGGTCAGCGCGAGCCGGCGCGCCGCCGGCTCGAACGCCTCGCGCACCCCGTCGCCCCACGACAGCGCGTCACCCGCGTGGTGCACCTCGTCGAGGATGACCAGGGTCTTGAAGTTCTCGGTGCGGATCCGCATCGCCAGCGGGTTGACCGCGACACCGGCGTAGGTGACCGCGATGCCGACGTAGTCCTTCGACGTCCTGCCCTTGCCGGCGGAGTACGTCGGGTCGATCGGGATGCCCGCCCGGGCCGCCGCCTCGGCCCACTGCACCTTGAGGTGCTCGGTGGGCGCCACGATCGTGACCCGGTCGACGAGCCGCCGGCCGAGCAGCTCGGCGGCGACCGTCAGCGCGAACGTCGTCTTGCCCGCGCCCGGCGTCGCCACGGCGAGGAAGTCACGGGGCTGCTCGGCGAAGTACTTGTGCATCGCCGCCGCCTGCCACGCGCGCAGGGACGGAGCCGTCCCCCACGCCGCACGGTCGGGATAGGCGGGCGGGAGTGCGGGGTCGATCTCGAGCTGGTCCTGCGCGGTGGAGCTGGGGTGGGCGGGGTCCTGGTGGGGCCGTCCCGTCACTCGTCACCCTCGCCCGCGTCGTCGCGCATGGACTCCCAGACCTCCTTGCACTCCGGACAGACCGGGTACTTCTCCGGGGCCCGGCTGGGCACCCACACCTTGCCGCACAGGGCCACGACGGGCGTGCCCATGACCATGGCCTCGGTCAGCTTGTCCTTGTCGACGAAGTGCGAGAACCGCTCGTGGTCCCCCTCATCGGTCGGGACGGTACGTCGGTCCTCCCGGACGTCTGTCTCTGTCGAGAATCCGATGGTGGTCACGAGGCCCCACTCTAGTTCAGGTCCGGGTCAGTTGAGCTCAGGGTCGACCGGACGTGTGGAGTGCCACGCGAGCTCGCCGGGCTGCCGGCGCAGCACGTCGCGCCACAGGTCGGCCGGGTCCATCCGGAAGGCATCGCGGGGCTGGGCGGGTACGACGTACCAGCTGCCCTCCTCGACCTCGGCGTCGAGCTGGCCGGCCCCCCAGCCGGCGTACCCGGCGAAGATCCGCATCCCCACCAACGACCCGTCGAGCAGCTCCAGCGGGGTGTCGAGGTCGACCAGGCCGAGCTGCCCCGCGACCTCGCGGAACCCGACCGGTACGTCGTCCTCGGCGCGCAGCCAGCCGACCGCCAGCGCCCCCTCGGTGCTGACCGGTCCTCCGTGGAAGAGCACCTCCGGCTCGGCGACCACGTCACCCCAGTCGCCGAGCACGTCGGCGACCGGGACGACCGAGGGCCGGTTGAGGACCACGCCGAGGGCGCCGTTGTCGTCGACGTCGAGCAGCAGCACGACGGTGTCGGCGAAGTTGGGGTCGAGGAGCGCAGGGGTGGCCACCAGCAGCATGCCGGCGCGCACCTCGGTCATGTCTCCATCATCGCCCACGGGCGGCCGGTCGGCCACGTCGACGGGCCGGGGTCAGGCGGCCAGCGCGGCCTTGATCCGGTCGAGCAGTCCCGGTGCGGCCGGGTCGGCGTCGCCCACGGAAGGGGCGGGACGGCGGGTGGCGCGTGCCTCGTGCTCGATGGTCTCGCCCACCCGCGCGGCGGTCGCGTCCTGGGTGCTGACCCGGCCGGCCATCACGGCCAGCAGGACGTGCTCCTTGGCGGCCGCCCGGTCCATCAGCTCGGCCATCCGCGCGTCGAGCGGCTCGGCCCGGTAGTGGTCCACGACCGCGCGCACGCCCGGCATCTCCTCCGCGGTCCCCTGCCAGGCGGCCACGACCGCCCGCTCGAGGTCCATCGGCTGGTCCATCAGCTCGCGCTCGATCCGGCCGGCGAGGCGGGTGTGCCAGCGCAGCTGGAGGGCGCCGAGCAACGACATCTCGTCACCAAAGGTCTCCGCGACCCCGTCGACGTCCATGGGGAGGAGTCCGTCCCGGCGGAGGTCGGCGGTCTCGATGACGGTGCGGAGGATCTCTCCGCGGTGGTGGAAGGACTTCCAGGTCATGGTCGGCTCCTTGCGTATCACCTACATACCGTTGGTACGTACTCAGAGTACGGTCACGTACCGACGGTATGCAAAGCGGCGCGCGGTGAGGCCAGTCACCCGACCCCCTGCCCGGTCCCTAAACTGCGCGGATGAGCAAGTCCTCGGTCTCCAAGCTCGTCCCCAAGGTCCCCGGGGTCTCGGGGACGAGTCGGCGCCAGCAGTACTCCGCCTCCACGAAGCGGGCGCTCGTCGACGTCGCCGAGGAGCTGTTCACCGCCAACGGCTACGCCTCCACCTCCCTCGACGCGATCGTCGCGGGCGCCCAGGTCACCAAGGGCGCGCTCTACCACCACTTCAGCGGCAAGCAGGCGCTCTTCGAGGCGGTGTTCGAGCGCGTGGAGGCCGACGCGTCCCGGACGATCCAGAAGTCCCTGCGCGGGCACCGGGACCCGTGGGAGAAGGCGCGCGCCGGGCTGCGGGCGTTCCTCACCGAGGTCCAGGAGCCCCGCTACCGCCGGATCGTGATCCAGGACGGCCCCTCGGTCCTCGGCTACGAGCGTTACCGCGAGCAGGAGGAGCGCTCGACGTTCGCCAACGTCCTCGAGATCGTGCGCGCCGTGCTGAGCGCCGGCACGTGGGAGCTCGACGAGGACATGATCCAGACGTTCGCCCGGATCTTCTTCGGGGCGATGTCGTCGGCCGGCGAGTCGGTCTCGAGCGCAGAGGACCCGATCGCCGCCGCGACCAGGGTCGAGACGGCGATCGGGTTCATCCTCGCGGGCTTCCAGACGCTGGCCGACACCGGCGTCGAGCTGCCCGGCAGCGAGTGACGACTACTTCTTGAAGGTGACGTTCCCGCCGGAGGCCGGCACCAGCTCGATCCAGGTGTGACCGGCCGGGACGGTCAGGTCGCCGCCCTTGGTGGACAGCTCGATCGGCGATCCGAGGTCGTCCTTGGACCAGGTGCCGCGCACCATCCGGCCGTCGTGGAACAGCATGGCCGCGCCCTTGCCGGTGAACTTCGTCTCGGGGACGTGGTTGCCGGCGGGGTCGAGGTAGCCCGCGTCGCCGATCTGCACCCGCAGCACCAGCACGGTGTCCGCCGGGAACTCGTCGCCGTCGGCGGCGTAGGTGTTCTCGTTGACGTAGCCGCCGTCGCGGTAGGTCCAGTTGGTGGTGTGCCCACCCGAGAACGACGCCGCGACGGTGCTCGCCGGGACGCCCTTGGGCATGTCCTTCTCGTCGCCCCACGGCAGGTAGTCGTCGGGGCGGGCCTCGTCCTGCTTGATGACCGAGGCGACCTCCCCGAGGTTCGCCATCAGGTTGTACGGCGCGTGGCGGCCGGAGTCGCGGTGGAAGCCCTTCGCGCCCTCCTGGAAGAAGGTGATGCCGGCGCCCTTGATCCGCGCGATCGTCTTGCCCGCCGCGCCACTGGTCACCACGTCGGCGTCGACCGGCGAGACGATGCCGATGTCGCTGGCCCGCATCGACCGCACCGGACCGACGTCACCGGGGACCTGCGAGTAGAAGAACGCGGCGAGCCGGGTCAGGCCGCCCTCGACGAGCTCCTCGACCACCATGTCCGCCTTCGAGAGGCCGATCTGCGGCGCGCTGGAGTAGGTGTTGTCCATCTTCGCCACCAGCACCGGGTGGTCCTGGGATGCGCTCTGGTCGCCCGACACCGGCAGGCCGGTCAGCGGCCAGGTGGAGTCCAGCTCGGAGCCACCGGCGACCTTCTGCGCGGCCGGCGAGCTGTCCGAGGCGGGAGCGTCGTCGTCTCCACCGCCACAGCCGGCGAGCACGAGGCTGGCGGCGATCAGGACGGCGGGCAGGGGGGCACGGCGCACGATGGGCTCCGTTCGTCTAGTGAACTGGTCGACTTCAAGTGTGCCGGGGAACGACGCCCCTCGAGGGGAGGCGCGCCCGCGCCGGACGGTCCGGGACGCTAGCAGCCGACCACGGCTCACCGACCGCGCAGGGTGCCCGCGAACCAGTGGCTGGTCCACGGGACCTCACGCCGGACCCGCTCGCCGGGACGTGGCGAGTGCACCATCACCACGTGGCCGTGCGCCCGGCGCAGGAAGATCCCCACGTGGTAGACCCCGCCGCTGCCGGTGAAGAAGAGGAAGTCGCCCGGGTGCATGCGGGACCGGCGGATGTGCCGGGCGCGCGCCGCCTGGGCACGGGAGGTGCGGGGCACGGCGAGCCCGGCGCGGCGGTAGCTGTAGTAGACGAGCCCCGAGCAGTCGAAGGCCCGCGGCCCGGCGGCGCCGTACCGGTAGGGGTCGCCGAGCTGGTGGAGCGCGATGGTCCGAGCATGGAGGACCCGCTGGTTGCGGGTGGCGGCATCGGCCGTCGGCGCCGTGACGACGCTGGTGGCGACGAGGGCCGTGAGCAGGCCGAGCAGGAGTACGGGCAGCGCGACGAGCGCGCGCAGGCGTGCGGACATTGGGACGGGCCTTTCCCACGCCTGCGAGGTCAGCTGTCGGGTTGGAGGTGGAAAGTCCTCCGCCGGGCCCGCCCGAGAGGCGCCGGCTTCACCCCGAGCCGCATCCGAGTTGCGGCGGTGGGACCTGTGGGTCCCCCGCTCCCGCCCTCGGTGCTCCGGGGCGACCCGGGCGGGCAGGACTCGGCGTACCCGGGCCGGCCGCCTACGGCGACCCGGCAGGCTAACCCGATCAGCGGGCCGCGAGGAAGGTCCCCTCCCCAATCTGGGGAGGGAACGGCCGTGGGCCGGAGCCGTCAGCCGAGCTTGGCGCCGCCGTCGACGTACAGCGTCTGGCCGGTGATGTACGACGCCTCGTCGCTGCACAGGAACGCCGCGGCGGCCGCGATGTCCTCGGGGAACCCGACCCGGCGGACCGGGTTCGCCTCCGCGTTGAGCCGGCGGAACTCCTCGACGTCCATCTTCAGCCGCGCGGCCGTGGCGTCGGTCATCTCGGTGGCGATGAAGCCCGGCGCGATCGCGTTGGCGTTGATGCCGAACGGGCCGAGCTCGATGCCGAGGGTCCGGGTGAAGCCCTGGACGCCCATCTTGGCCGCGGAGTAGTTGGCCTGGCCGCGGTTGCCCAGCGCGGAGACGCTGGAGAGGTTGAGGATCTTGCCGTACTTCTGCTCCACGAAGTGCTTCTGCGCGGCCCGGGTCATCAGGAACGCACCCTTGAGGTGGACGTTCATGACCAGGTCCCAGTCGTCCTCGGTCATCTTGAACAGCAGGTTGTCGCGGGTGATGCCGGCGTTGTTGACCAGGATGTGGATGCCGCCGAGCTCCTCCACGACCCGCGCGACGGCGGCGTCGACGGACTCGGCGTTGCTGACGTCGCAGCCGATGCCGATCGCCCTGGCGCCCTCGGTGAGCGGGAGCCGGCCGGCCGACTCGGCCGCCGAGGCCTCGTCGAGGTCGATGATCGCGACCGAGGCACCCTCCTCGGCGAACCGCGTGGCGGTCCCGAACCCGATGCCGCGAGCGGCTCCCGTGACGACAGCGACGCGTCCGTCAAAACGGCCCATGATGACTCCTCGACTCGGTGGGGGTGTCTCAGCGCCCCACACTGTAGAGGGCGGTCGCGGGTCAGTACGCCGAGGCCTGCTGCTCGCCGAACGGCAGGATCCGCGCGAAGGCCTCCCGCTCGCCGAGCGTCATCAGGACGTGCTCGTCGCGGGTCACCGGGTCGAATCGGCTCAGGGCGGATCCGGACGTCGCACCGTCGCAGCTGATCGCGTGCTCGATCACCAGCTCGTCGTCCTCGGCCCCGAGGAGCAGGACGTTGCCGGCGGCGTGGGGCACCTTGACCTTCCTCACCGACCCGTCCGCGAGCTGGCGGGCGAGGAAGACGTAGCCGCAGGGCCCGGACGCCTGGAGGTACAGCCCGCTGTCGACCCGGCGGGCGTCGAGGTCGCCGAGGTCGATGCTGTCCCGACCGTGCGGGTGCGTCAGCGGGGTCACCCCCCCGGTGGCCACGTCGACCAACGAGAGGGTGGGGCCGGTGCGGCGCCAGCACTGCACCAGGGCGGTCGTGGCGTCCCACCAGCGCACCGGGGTGCAGTGCCTGCTGGTGGAGATGCGCTGCTGCAGCCGACCGTCCCGGTCCAGGACACGGATGCCGGTGCCCGCCCAGTCCGCGCTGCCGGTGACCAGCCGGCTGTCGTCGGCCGACGGCAGGACCGGCCCGTCGACGCGCGCCCCGAACCGGGTGCGCTCGCCGGACGGCGAGATCCGCCACACCGGTGCTCCCCGGTGGTCGCCGTTCGAGTAGCCGGTGGCGAGCAGCCCGCCGGCGCTGTCGAGGAGGACCGTGGCCACCGACTCCCCCAGCGGCACGGCCGTGGTCGAGCCGGTGGGGACGTCCACGAGCAGCGCCTTCTGGTTCGCCATCCCCGCGTCCACGACCACCAGCGCGGTCAGCCCGTCGGCGGACCAGTCGACGAGCTGGAAGCTCCCGCGCCCGTGCCGGCCCAGGTCCTTGCCCCACACCCGGGTCCGCTCTCCCTCGGGGCTGACCAGGACCAGGCGCTGGCGCCGTGGCTCGATGCCGTAGTCGCCGCGTCGGCCGTGGTCGACGGTGGCGAGGTACCACCCGGGCCCGGCCTCGGTCGAGCCGACCGTCGCGGCCGTCGGCCCCGGACCGGCCGTGGCCGGGTCGGCGGCGACCTGGCCGGCGACCAGGCCGACGGTCGTCGCGGCGGTCATCGCGGCGGTGGCGAGCATCGTGCGCAGGAACATGGGTGCCTCCCGAGGAGTGGTGCTGTGACGACAGGGAGACGCGGGTTCGGCCGAGAAGGTTGCGTCCTGCCGATCCCGCGCGCGCGTCCTACCGGTCCAGCGCGGCACGCAGGCGGGCTGCGTACGCCGCCCGCTCGGCGTCGTCGGCATACGTGTGCCGGGGCCAGAAGAACCCGCGCAGGCCGTCGCCCTTGGTGCGGGGCACGACATGCAGGTGCAGGTGGGCCACGGACTGGCTGACGGTGTTGTTCATCGCGACGAACGACCCCTGGGCGCCCAGCCCCTCGACCATGGCGGTGGCGAGCCGCTGCCCGGCGGCCAGGAACGGGTCCCGCAGGGCTGCGGGGAGGTCGGGCAGCGTCACCACGTGCTCGCGCGGGACCAGCAGCACATGACCCTTGAAGACCGGGCGCCGGTCGAGGAAGGCCACGAGCTCCTCGGTATCCAGCACGCGGTCGGCCTCGACCTCACCAGCGGCGATCGCGCAGAACACGCAGCCCTCGGCGGCCATCAGGCGTGTCCCACCCGGGCCTCGAAGAGCCCCGGGACCGGGCCGGAGAGGAGGAGGGCGATCACTCGCACACGCCGTCGCAGCCCCGCGGCCGCGCCATGAACCGGCCGTTGCCCGCGGGAGCGTCGAAGTGCTGGGTGTCGCCGAGCCCGTAGGTCCAGCGCAGCCCGTGGGCGAGCATGATCCTCACGACCGCGTGCGAGCGGGACCGCCAGGCAACCCGGGGGTGGGAGTGAGACTGCCACCAGGAGTTCGGGACCAGGCCCCGCGCGGAGCGGTAGGGGTTCTCCCAGGTGTTGAGGTCCAGGGCCCGCCCCCACGAGTGCGGCGAGCGGACGCCCGGCCGGTTCACCACGTCGCGACAGTTGAACGCCGAGGAGTTGCCGGCCGCCATCGAGCGGAGGTCGTTGCCGCCCTTGACCCGCTTCGAGTAGCCGAAGCGGTCGACGAGGTACAGCGAGCGCAGCGGCAGCTCGGCGGCGTACATGTCGGCGAGCGCGGCCGCGATCCGGCCGGCGGCGTCCGCGTTGGCGACCAGCTCGCCGCGGCGGCGGTACCCCTGGTAGTCCCAGTAGTTGATCCGGACGTAGCGGAGCTGGGCACGACCGACGGGGCAGCCCGCTCGCCAGCTGATCCCGGTCATCCGGTCCCAGACCCGCTGCGGCACCCGGGTGATCGTGACGTTCGGGCCGGCACCGACCGCGTGGGGCTGGGCCGGGACCCGGACGCGGGGGCGCGGCGCCGCGGCGGGCAGCTTGACCGGGACCCCGGGCGGCAGGTTGTCGACCCGGTGCACGGGGCTGGTGTCCGCGCGGTACCAGTCGGACCTCTTCACCTCGGCGCGCCAGCGCGTGTCGGTGCGGGGCCTGCTGGAGAGCCGGGCGCGTCCGTCCTCGTCGGTGGTGAGGGTGCGGTCGAGCCGCCACGGGCCGTCACCGTTGCGGCGGAACACCCGCACCCGGCCCGACACCGGGGTGCCGTTGCCGGTGTCCCAGCGGACCTCCAGGCTGAGCCGCTTCTCGTCGACTACCCGGTCCGGCCCCACGATCCGCACCCGGCTGGCCCGGCGCACCAGGGCCACGGGCACCCGCCCGGTGGCGGAGGGGGCGTGCGCCGCGTCGCCGGGGTACGAAGCCCGGAACACGTTGTTCGAGGCGGTGCGGTTCAGGGTGGCGTCGACCTCGGCGTGACCGGCGTCGTCGGTGACGACCGTGGCCACCGGCGCCCAAGCGCCGTCGGTGCGCCGCTCCACCGTGACCGGTGCAGCGACCACCGGGGCGCCGTCGGCCTCCTGCACGAGGTCGACCTCCAGCGCGGTGGTCTGGTCGGCGTGCACCGGACGCGCGGTCATGGTCAGCGTCGTCGGCACCGGCTCCTGGGACTGCGCCGGAGCGCTGCCGAGACCGGTGATGACGAGGACGGCGAGACAGAGTGCGGCGATGCGGGGCCCGGGTCGCATGCGCGCATTCTGCCGCAGTCGCCGGGGTCCGCCCGGCGACACGTCGCGGCGCGGGTCAGGCGGATGCCTTCGACGCTGCCTCCCGCTCCTCCTTCTCCGCGGCCTTCATGTCCTCGGCGAGCTGGTCCGCCGCCATGTCGGTCGCCCGCGAGACCATCCGGTTGGCCGCCTTGATGTTGGCGGCGATCTGGTCGGCCAGGTTGGTCTCGTACACCACGATCAGGCCGGCCTGGCCGGCGTCCAGGGTCTCCCCGAGGTCCTTGAGGTCGCCGCGGGACATCCCGCCCGAGGCGTGCCCGGCCACCGCGCCGATCGCGGCTCCCCCGGCTCCGGCGCCGACGATCCCGATGGCGACCGGTGGGAACAGTGCTGCCGTGACGCCCACCGCGAGGCCCCAGCCCAGCCCCTTGGCGGCGCCGTGCCGCGTGGGCTGCTCGTGCTTCTTGACGATCTTGACCTTGCCGTTCTCGTCCTTGGCGATGACGGAAGCGTCGAAGTCGTGCGACGACTTCACCTCCCGGTAGAGGGCCTTGACCGCTTCGTAGTCCGCCACCGCTGCGTCGACGTCGTCGTACGCCGCGGCGATCACGTAGAGGGTGTCCTTCTCCTGCTTGGCCATCTGCCTGCCTCTCTGGGTGAACGGGTCGCGCCCATCGTCGACACGGGACCTCCCGTGGCGCATCGCCCGCCCCGGATGGGCTCGGCCCGGCTCATCCCCTGCGGGGGATCCGGCGACGGGCCCGGTTTCGTAGCCTGCGCAGTCATGGCCGCCCCCACGGAGGAGAGCACGGCTGCGGAGGAGGGGACCGCTGCGGGCATCTACGGGGTGATCGTGGGATCCGCGGTGATGGTCTCGGCGCACCCGGAGTCGGCGATCGCGCTCGACGTCGCCGTGCTCGTCACGCTCACCATCTACTGGGTGGCGGAGCGGTACTCGCGCCTGGTGGCCGAGCGGATCCACAGCGGTCACCGGCCGACCTGGGCCCACGTCCGGCAGGCGCTGACCACCGGCTGGGAGATGGTGACCGCGACCCTGCTGCCGCTCCTCACCCTCTCCTCGATGAGCCTGCTGGGCGCCGAGCTCGACACCGCCGTGCTGACCGCCCTCGGCTGCAGCACCCTCATCCTGTGCGTGGCCGGCTGGCGGATGGGCCAGGACGGCAAGCTCACCCTGCCCGAACGGCTGCTCTCGACCACGGTGGCCGGCGCCTTCGGCGTCGTCATGGTCGTGCTGAAGACCCTCCTGCACTGACGCGTCACCGTCCGGGGCCCTGGCTCAGGCCGTGGGCCGGGGACGCGTCGGGGCGTACAGTCGACGAGCGATGACTCTCAGCACAGAGTTCCCCCGTGAGGCCGAGGGTCGGGAGACGCTGCTGCTCGCTGCCCAGCTGGAGCTGCTCGCAGGTGTGGTCGCCGGCCACGACCTGCCGCGCGCCCTCGAGTCTCTGCTGCGCGTGGTCGAGCGCGTGTCCACGGGCCGGCTCTACGCCTCGATCCTGTTGCTCGACGAGTCCGGCAAGCACCTGCTGCACGGCGCGGCGCCGAGCCTGCCCGACTGGTACAACGAGGCGATCCACGGAGTCGAGATCGGCCCGTCGGTGGGCTCCTGCGGCACCGCGGCGTACCGCCGTCGCCAGGTCATCGTCGAGGACATCGAGACCGATCCCCTGTGGGACGACTACCGAGAGCTCGCGCTCCGGGCGGGGCTGCGGGCCTGCTGGTCGACGCCGATCGTGGGCGTCGGCGGACGAGTCCTCGGGACCTTCGCCATGTACTACCCGACCCCGGTGCGGCCGGGCGCCAGCGACCTCGCCCTGATCGACGTGCTGGTGCGCACGGTGGCCCGGGCGGTCGAGCGCAGCCGGCTCGACGAGCAGCTGGAGCGCGAGCTGGCCGAGGAGCGCGCGCTCGGCCTGGCCTTCCAGCGCAGCCTGCTGCCCGACATCCCGCTCCGGATCGGCGAGGTCGAGCTGGCCGCGCAGTACCGCACAGGCGACCCCGGCGTGCACGTCGGCGGCGACTGGTTCGACGCCATCACCGTGGACGGCGGGATGGTCCTGGTCGTCGGGGACGTCCAGGGACACGACGTCCAGGCCGCGGCGCTGATGGGCCAGCTGCGCACCGTGGTCCGGGCCGCGGCCACCGACGGCCATCCGCCGGCCGGTGTCCTGGCGCGAGCGGCGGACTACCTCGAGCGGCTGGGCAGCGACCTGCTGGCCACCGTCCTGGTCGTCCACCTCGACGTCCAGTCCCGGCTGGCGACCGCCGCGTGCGCCGGCCACCTCCCACCCGTGGTCATGGGCATGACCGAGGAGGGCATCGACCTGCACCAGATGGAGGTCGAGACCGGCCCGCCGCTGGGCATCGGCCAGCGCTGGGAGGAGCGCAGCACCCAGCTGCCCCCGGACGCGGTCCTGCTGCTCTACACCGACGGGCTGGTCGAGACCCGGACCTGGGACATCGAAGAGGGCATCCACCGCCTCGGGGTGCTGCTGGAGACCCTGCCCGCCGCCTCCGGGCCCTCGCGGGTCCTGGACACCGCCCTGGACCTGCTGCCCGCCGGCAACCGCGGCGACGACGTGGCCGTCCTGGCCGCCCGGGTCCCGCCGTCACCGGACGCCGAGACCGGGCGCGCCCAGCGCTCCCTGCCCGCGCAGCCCATGTCGGTGCCGCTGGCGCGCTCGTGGGCGTCGGGGTGGCTCGCCCGGCGGGTGCCCGAGGACGCCGCCGACCTGGTGCTGCTGGTGGTGTCCGAGCTCGTCACGAACGCCGTCCGGCAGGGCGACGGGCCGGTGGACGTCACGCTGGACACGACCGGCGACTCGGTGCTGGTCGAGGTGTTCGATCGCGGACACCGGCTGCCGACGATGACCGACTCCGCCCTCGACGCGACCGGCGGCCGGGGGCTGCACCTGATCGACGCCGTCTGCGAGGCGTGGGGCGTGCGCGAGGAGCTCGAGGGCAAGACCGTCTGGGCGCGCGTCCCCCTCTGAGCAGTCGCGCTCAGCCGACGCTCGGCGTGCGCAGCGAGACCGCTGCGAAGCGGCCGCCGTCGCACCGCACCCGGGCGATGACCTGACCGCCCTGCCACAGCGACGACTTCACGTCCCGGGGGCCGAGGGCCGGTTCGGTCGTGGAGTCGGCGTGCAGCGCCACCCGCGTGCCGACGTACTCCTGCGGGCCCTCGGTGACGTGCACCTCGAGGCGGTACGGCGGGCGGACGTCCCCGTCGAAGCGCGTCTTCCTCGGCCCCGTGACGCCGAGCCAGTCCGCGGTGAGGTCGAACTCCCCGGAGGTCGTGCAGCGGGGCGGACGGAACCACGCGCCCGCCGCGGCCGGGAGGCTCGCGCCCCTGCGGACGTAGACGCTGTTCCCGAGCAGCAGCGCGGTGTCCGTCGGCACGCCGACGAGCTCGGCCGCCTCGACCGGCTCGTCCTGCCCCGGGTCCACCTGGCCCCCGGAGTCGTCGCAGGCGGGGAGCACGGCGTCGACGACCCGGCCGGTGGTCGGCGGGTCGCGCCGCAGGTCGCCCCGTCCCCAGTACCTGTGCCCGTCGTGCACCAGCACCGCGGCACACGAGCCCCCGCTGCCGGTCACCTCGCCCGACGAGCAGGCCGTCAGCGCCGCCCCCGCCAGGGACGCCACCAGCAAGGCGATCACCTGTGTCCGTCGCGGTGTCATGCCGGTACGACGTCGACGAGACCGGATCGGTTCCCGCTCCTTCGAAGCCGGGTCACAGCTCCTTGCGGAAGTGCACGTCGGCGGCGTCCGGGGTGGGCACGCCCTCCCACCGGAAGATCTCGCGGTACCCGTGCCGCTCGTAGAAGCCCGGCGCCTGGAACGTGAAGGACGTGACGAAGACGTGGGTGCAGCCGCGGGCCCGTGCCTCGGCCTCGAACTCCTCCAGCAGCCGGGCGCCGAGGCCGTCCCCGCGCGCATCCTCGCGCACCCAGGTCATCGCGATGCCGGCAGCCACGCCCCAGGTCCAGCCGCTCATCCCCGCGGCGAGCTCCCCGGCTGCGTCGAGGACCTGCACGGTCAGCTCGCGAGCGGTCGGCACACCGCGGGTCGCGGCGGCGTTCACGCGGTCCAGCTCGTCGGACAGCCGCTGGTCGAGCTCGGGGAGCGCCTCCCCGACCACGGACCGGTACGACGGCTGCGCGTGGGTCCGCCCGGCGGCGGTGGGTGCGTCGGTCACGGGCACGGATCGTGCCACGGGCACCGTGGGTCGGCCCAACCACTGCTCCCGCGGTCGTCAGTCTGCCCGCACCAGCTCGAGGTCGAGCCAGCGCGCGAGGTCTGCGACCTCCCGGTCCACCGCGTCCGTCATGGCTGCGGTGAACGGCACGTCGCGGTGCACCGCGTCGACCCGGAGCTCACCCTCCTTGCGGTCCGCCGTGGCGTCCAGCTTCCCCACCAGCCGGTCGTCGTACAGGATCGGCAGCGCGTAGTAGCCGCACATCCGCGCGCCGGCGGGCTTGTACATCTCGAGGATGTAGTCGAACTCGAAGAGCTCGCCCATCCGCTTGCGGTCGGCGAGGAGCCGGTCGAACGGCGACAGCAGCGCGGCGCGGCCGGTGAACGGCTGGCCGAGCTGAGCGGGGTCGATCCGCCACTGCCCGCGGACCCCCTCGACCACCGCAGGTTCCCCGACCTCACCGACGTCGACCGGCTCGAGCGGCAGCTTGGTGGTCCGGGCCCGGGCGATGCCGAGGGCGCCGAGGCGCCTCTCGGCGAGCAGCCGTCGAGCCTCCTCCACCGGGGGCACCGGGTCGTCGGGGTAGACCCGAGAGGCGAGGTCCCAGAGCCGGTCGCGACCGGTCCCGCCGGCCGCGGCGACCTCGCCGCGCTCGACGAGCCGGGCCAGCATCATCCGCAGGTTGCGGCCGTCGTTCCACCCGCTCGAGCGCCACGGCACGACACAGGTGTCGGGCAGCTCGCCCGCAGGCAGCGGTCCGTCCGCGCGGAGCCGCTCGAGGATCTCGCGCCGGCAGTCGTCGTTGGCCTGCACCCAGTCACGCACCTCGACCTGCCACGGCCGCAGGCTCCCCGATCCCGGCCACTCGGCCATCTCGGCGCGGAACAGCGCGATGTCCTCGGGCGCCCGCACCGTCTGGTGCAGCTCGATGAGTCGCTGCTCGTCGACCGCGTCACGCAGCTGCTGCGGGTCGAACTCCGAGCCCAGGCGGCTCCACAGCACCAGCTCGGCGCTCGGGGCGACCGCGCTGGTGGGCTCGACCTGGAGCAGGGAGAGCCGACGGACCGTCTCGACCAGGTCGGTCGGGCGTGGTTCCGTCAGCAGCTGCGCCCGCACCGCGATGCGCCGCGCGTCCGCCCGGGTGAGCTCGTGGACTGCTGCCATGCCGGGGAGCGTAGACCGCGCCGTACCACGGACGTCATGCGAATTGAGGGCATGGACCCTCATTTCGCATGACCTCCCGTGGGGCTCGGCTAGCGTGCCCGGTGGGGGTCACCGAAGGAGGGCGCCACTGTGCTGTCGGACATCGAGATCGCCAACGCCGCCACACTGCGCCCGATCAAGGACGTGGCCGCCGAGACCCTCGGGATCGAGGAGCGGCACCTGGTGCCGTACGGCCACCACAAGGCCAAGGTCGACCTCACCCACCTGGCCTCGCTGGCCGACCGGCCGCTGGGCCGGCTGGTGCTGGTGACTGCGCTGTCCCCCACCCCGCCGGGCGAGGGCAAGACCACGACCACCGTCGGCCTCACCGACGCCCTGCACGGCCTGGGTCACCGGACGGTCGCCTGTCTCCGCGAGCCGTCGATGGGGCCCGTGTTCGGCATGAAGGGCGGCGCGGCCGGCGGCGGCTACAGCCAGGTGGTGCCGATGAGCGACATCAACCTGCACTTCACCGGCGACTTCGCCGCCATCGCCGCCGCGAACAACCTGCTGGCGGCTCTGATCGACAACCACGTGCACCACGGCAACGAGCTCGACATCGACGTCCGCAGCGTCACCTGGAAGCGCGTGCTCGACGTGAACGACCGGGCGCTCCGCGAGGTCGTCGTCGGGCTGGGCGGGCACGTGAACGGCTTCCCCCGTGAGGACGGGTTCGACATCGTGGTCGCCTCGGAGCTGATGGCGATCTTCTGCCTCACCGAGTCGTGGTCGGACCTGAAGCGGCGCATCGGCGACATCGTCATCGGCTACACCCGGGCGACCCAGCCGGTCACCGCCCGCGACCTCGGCGCCGACGGCGCGATGGCCGCGCTGCTCAGGGACGCGCTCGCGCCCAACCTGGTGCAGACCCTCGAGGGCGCTCCGGCGTTCGTGCACGGCGGTCCGTTCGCCAACATCGCGCACGGCTGCAGCTCGGTGACGGCCACCCGTGCCGGGCTCCGGCTCGCCGACCTGGTGGTCACCGAGGCGGGCTTCGGGGCGGACCTCGGCGCGGAGAAGTTCGTCGACATCAAGTGCCGCAAGTCCGGCCTGCGTCCCGACCTCGCGGTGGTGGTGGCCACGGTGCGGGCCCTGAAGTACCACGGCGGCGTGGCCCTGGCCGACCTCGGCCGCGAGGACCTCTCGGCCCTCGAGGCCGGGATGGTCAACCTGCGTCGCCACCTCGACAACGTCCGTGACGTCTACGGCATCCCCTGCGTGGTCGCGGTCAACCGCTTCCCCAGCGACACCGACCTCGAGATCGCCACGGTCGTCGAGCTGGTCGCGGCCGAGGGCGTCCGGGCGTTCCCGGCGACGCACTTCGCCGACGGCGGTGTCGGCGCGCAGGACCTCGCGAAGGGCGTGCTGGAGGCGCTCGACGAGCCGTCGGCGTACTCCTTCTCGTTCACCTACGAGGACGACCTGCCGCTCGCCGCGAAGGTCGAGGCGATCGCGACCCGGTTGTACGGCGCGTCCCTGGTGACGTGGGACGCCCGGGCCCGTCGGCGCCTGCAGCGGATCGAGCGCGACGGGTACGGCACGCTGCCGGTCTGCGTCGCCAAGACGCAGTACTCCTTCTCCACCGACCCGACCCTGATCGGCGCCCCCAACGGCCACGAGCTGCACGTGCGGGAGGTCCGGCTGTCCGCGGGCGCCGGGTTCGTCGTCGTGGTGTGCGGCGACATGATGACGATGCCGGGACTGCCCCGCGATCCGTCCGCCTCGCGCATCGATCTCGCCGACGACGGGACGATCCTCGGTCTCTCCTGAGCGGTCCCTGGCTCAGACGTCGACGGTCAGGCGCACCGTCACGGAGTCGCCGACCTCGACGCTCTCGGCGGTGCGGACCTTGTCCTTGAGCGGCACGACGTACCCGCCGTCCTTGGGGAACAGCGACGTCGTCCACGACGTCGACCCGATCCGGGCTGCGACCGGGATCATGCCCCAGCCGTAGGTCACCATCGCCGCGGTCTCCCGGAGCTCCGCGCTCTCGTCCTCGGGCACGCTGACGAAGTGGTACGGCGAGGGCCCTCGCCAGAACCACACCTGACCACTGAACTCCAGGTCCACGGGCACAGCATGCCAAGCCGTTGCCTGCGTCACATCTGGCCCTCAGAGGTTTGGGGCCTCCTGAGCAGGGCATCAACACTCCGCGCGGGGCCTGACAAGGAAGCGTATTTCATGATCCACATGGGCACTTGCATCTCCTGCAAGCCCGGGCCGACGCCCTTCGGGGCGACACGGCCGACATCTCAGAGCCGAGCCCGAGCCGGTGCACCGCCTTCGCGGGGACCGCAGGGCGAGGCGAGCGCCGCAGGCTCACCGGTGCCGTGCACCCGCACCGGTCGCGCACCGACCCGGTAGCCAGCCCGGGAAGACGTCCGGCGACGTGATCACCGGCCGGGACCGCCATCTCCCGATGAGCTGACCGGCCGGCGATGCTCCGCCGCGCCCACACGATGAGCACGGGGGCTCATCCCGACCGACCTGGGCGTCGACCACCCGGCCGACGCGCCACGACCAACGACGAACGACAGCGACCGGCGATCCCGGTCGACCTGCCCCCAACCCGGAGAGAAACACACCTGTGATGAAGCTCCCCCTCATCCGCCGATCCCTCGCACTCGCAGCCGTCGCCGGCATCGGCCTCGGCGTCCCCACCGTCACCGGCACCGCCCACGCCGCCCAGCCCGACAGCAGCCGGCATGCGGCGACGTCGAGCGAGGCCCAGAAGCCGGCCCATGCCCGCAAGACCAGGTTCGGCGCCAACTACACCACCGCCGCCCAGGTCCACGAGAACGTCTACGGCGGTCGCGCCAAGGCCGCCCGGGTCTTCTTCCAGCAGCTCGACCACGCCTCGTTCCGCGACAACCGGGCGGTCAAGGAGGCGCGGGCCGACGGCGTGAAGACGTTCGTTATCTCCTGGAAGGAGACCGACCGGCACGCCATCAAGAAGTTCCTCAAGGGCATCCCCGACAAGCTGAGGGTCTACACCTCGTTCAACCACGAGCCCGAGGACGACCACGGTCGGCCGGGCTCCGCGGCGTACAAGGCCTGGTCGCGCGAGTACAAGCACCAGTGGGAGCGACAGGCGCCCCTGATGCGCAAGCAGGGCTTCATCCCGACCAACATCCTGATGGCCTGGACCCTCAGCCCGAAGTCCGGCCGGAAGGTCGCTTCGTGGACGCCGCCGAAGGGCACCGTGGACGTGTTCGCGTTCGACGCCTACTACGGCAAGGGCAAGTCCCCGCGGTCCCTCGTCGACAGCATGGTCGCCGCGACCCGCAAGGCCGGGGTCTCCCGCAGCGGCGTCGCCGAGACCGGCGCCCCGACGAGCGACCCCGACCGGGTCCGGAACACGCGTCGGATGAAGGCCGCCATGATCGACGCCGGCATCTTCGACTTCGGCCTGTACTGGAACAGCGCCGAGAGCAGCGGCTACGACTCCCGCATGGACAAGAGGACAGCCGACGCCTGGTTCGAGTGATCGCGCTCGGCTGACGGTCTCGGCAGGTCCGAGCCCACACGATGAGCACGGGGGCTCATCCCGACCCGCACGGGCGTCGACCACCCGGCCGACGTGCCACATCCACCACCAACACCCGACAGCGTCCGACCATCCCGGTCGACCTGCCCGCAACCCGGAGAGAACCCCTGTGATGAAGCTCCCCCTCACACACCGCACCCTCGCCCTCGTGGCCGCCGCCAGCGTCGGGCTCGGCGTTCCCGCCGTCACCGGCGCCGCCCACGCCGCCCAGCCCGACAGCGTGCAGCTCCTGGCGAGCCGGTCCACCACCCCCGCCCCGTCGAACCTGCGCGCCGTCGACGCGACCTCGACCACCATCACGGTCGCGTGGGACCAGGTCAGCGGCGCGACCCGTTACCGGCTCGACGTCGCCGACAACCCGCAGATGACCGACGCCAAGCGGAAGTGGACCAGCAAGCACCAGCTGACTCTGTCCGACCTGCCGGCGGGTTCGAGCCGGTACGTCCGGGTGCGGGTCGTCGAGGTGAATGGCGTGCGTGAGGTCGGCCCGGTCTCCGACACCGTCGAGGTCGCCACCTCGGGCGGCACCAGCGACTCCACCGGTGGCACGACCGGCGGCACCACGGGTGGGACCACCGGTGGCACCACGGGCGGGACGCAGACTCCGGCCCCGAGCGGCAGCACCAAGTTCGGTGCGAACTACACCACCGCGTCGCAGGTGGACGAGAGCATCTACGCCGGGCGCGCCAAGGCGGCCCGCGTCTTCTTCCAGCAGCTCGACGGTGCCTCGTTCAGCAACAACGGCGCCGTCAAGCAGGCGCTCGCCGACGGCGTGAAGACCTTCGTGATCTCCTGGAAGGAGACCGACCAGACCGCCATCAAGAAGTTCCTCGCGGGCATCCCCGACGGCCTGACGGTCTACACCTCGTTCAACCACGAGCCCGAGGACGACAACGGCAACCCGGGCTCCGCGACGTACAAGGCCTGGTCGGACGAGTACAAGCGGCAGTGGTCCCTGCAGGCGCCGCTGATGCGCGCCGAGGGCTTCATCCCGACCAACATCCTGATGGCCTGGACCCTGAACCCGAAGTCCGGCCGCAACGTCGCGGACTGGACTCCCCCGAAGGGCACCGTGGACGTGTTCGCGTTCGACGCCTACTACGGCAAGGGCAAGGACCCGCAGGCCCTGGTCGACCGCATGGTCGCCGCGGCCAAGACCGCCGGCGTCTCGCGGAGCGGTGTCGCCGAGACCGGCGCCCCGACCAGCGACCCGAACCGGGTGGAGAACACCCGCGCGATGAAGGCCGCCATGGTCGACGCCGGCATCTTCGACTTCGGCCTGTACTGGAACAGCGCCGAGGGCAGCGGCTACGACTCCCGCATGGACAAGGCGACCGCCGACGCGTGGTTCGACTGACCACCGTCCCGACGGCCGAGTGACCACTGTCGCGACGGCCTGAGCCACCCGGGCGGTGGCGCCCCCTCCCCCGCAGCCGCCCGGCCTTCCCCGGACCCCTCGAGGTCCGGGTGCACGACGACGCGGTGGGTCCGGCGTACCTGGTACGTCGGACCCACCGCGTCGTTCGCACGTGCCGGCCCGTGGACGGGACCGGCGTGCCTCACGCGGCGTCGAGCAGCGGCTCGTCCTCCACCGCGGCCGTGACCGGGGCCTCCATCTCGTCCCGACGGATCAGGGTCAGGGCCGCCAGCAGTCCGGCTGCGGCGACGATCGCACCGACCACGAAGGCGGCCGAGAAGCCGTCGACGAGGGCCTGCGGCGGGATGGCACCCGAGGCGAGCGAGTCCTCGGTGCGCGAGGTCGCGATGGTCGAGAGCAGGGCGATCCCCAGCGCGCCGCCGACCTGCTGCGAGGTGTTGATCAACCCGGACGCGAGCCCGGCCTCTGCCGGACGGACGCCGGCCAGTGCCGCGATCGAGATCGGCACGAAGGAGAACCCGATCCCGACGCCGAGGACCAGGAACCCCGGCAGCAGGTCACGCACGTACGTGCCGTCGACCGGCACCTGGGTGAAGAACAGCAGCCCGGCGGTGAGCATGGCCATCCCGACCACCAGCACCGGCTTGACGCCCACGCGGGTGACCAGCTGGCCGGCGACGGCCGACCACAGGATCGCCGTACCGGCGACCGCGAGGTAGGCGACGCCGGTCTTCATCGCGGAGAAGCCCAGGACCTGCTGCATGTAGAGGGTCAGCATCAGGAACATCGAGAACAACGCCGTCCCCAGGATGAAGCCGGCCACGTTGGCGCCGCTCACCGTGCGGGTGCGCAGGATCCCGAAGCGCATGAGCGGCTCGGGGTGGCGCAGCTCCCAGGCGACGAAGCCGATCAGCAGCAGGGCCGAGGTCGCGAACACCGCGATGGCCTGCGCCGAGAGCCACCCGTGGCGGCTGGCCTCGGTGATGGCCAGGACCAGGCCGGAGAGCCCGCCGGTCACCAGCACCGCACCCGGAGCGTCGAACCGCTGGACGCGGGCGTCGCGGCTCTCGTGCAGCAGCACCGGCGCGAGGATGAAGCCGAGCACGCCGACCGGGACGTTGACGAAGAAGATCCACTCCCAGCTGAGGGCGTCGGTGAGGACTCCTCCGAGGAGGACCCCCGCGACCGCGCCGAAGCCGCCGACGGCACCCCACGCGCCCAGGGCGATGTTGCGCTCGCGGCCCTCGACGAACGTGGTCGAGAGGATCGACAGGGCGGCCGGCGTGATGATCGCCGCGCCGAGGCCCTGGAAGGCACGCGCGGCGATGAGCGAGGGCTCGGACCAGGCCAGGCCCGCGAGCAGCGACGCCGAGGTGAACACCACGGTGCCGACGAGGAAGATCCGGCGCCGCCCCAGCATGTCGGCGGCGCGGCCACCGAGCAGGAGGAAGCCGCCGAACACGAGGGCGTAGGCACTGATGACCCACTGGAGGTCACCCTGGGAGAAGCCGAGGTCGATCTTGATGGAGGGCAGGGCCACGTTCACGATCGCGATGTCGAGGACGACCATGAACTGGACCACGCACAGGAGCGCGAGGGCCAGCCACTTGCGCCGGTCGGTGTGCACCATCGTCGTTCCTTTCAAATTCGTAGTAGGTGCAACGACCGTAGGCTCGCTCACTTCACTTTTGCAAGCGATCCATTGCAAATAGTCATCGGGTGGTACTCTTTTGGTATGGCGAAGCGCTATGACCAGTACTGCCCGATCGCACACGCGCTGGACCTGGTCGGGGACCGTTGGGCGCTCCTGGTGGTGCGCGAGCTGATGCACGGCCCCAAGCGCTACACCGACCTGGTCGAAGGACTGCCGGGCATCGGGACGAACATCCTGGCCGCGCGGCTGCGCGACCTCGAGCAGGCGGACGTCGTCACCCGGCGCACGCTCCCGCCACCGGCCGCCTCGAAGGTCTACGAGCTCACCGAGTACGGCCGCGAGCTGCGGCCGGCCGTGCGCGAGCTGGCCCTCTGGGGCGCCCGTTCGCTCGGCCCACCGACGCCCGAGTCCGGGTTGTTCCCCGGCTGGATGGCCAACGCGATGGACATCGTCCTCGCCCACCGGGCGCCGACCGGGCGCTTCGAGTTCCGCGTCGACGGCGAGGTGACCTCGCTGGTCGACGGGGAGGTACGCCGCGGACCGGTCGAGGACCCGGACGTGGTGGTTGAGGCGGATCCGTCGTCGATCTACGACATGTTCGTCAACCGACGGCTCGACCAGGTGTCGGTCACCGGCGACCGGGCCCTGCTCGAGCGGCTGGTCGCGGTCGCTCCCCCGCGGCTGGACGAGACCGCGACCGTGTAGTCGACGACGGGGTCGTCCGCCAGGACCAGCCCGGGGACCGGGCCGACGCCACCGCGGTTGATCCGATTCACCAGGTGCATCGGATCAACCGCGGTGCGGGCACGGAGCCGGAGGCGTGGGGGTCGGATTCTGGCTGGGGCTGCTGCGCGGCTCGTGGCTCGCCGTTGCTGCGTGGGTCCCCGCTGGTTCACGGCTCGCCGCTGCTCGGCGATCGCCGAGTCGGCGCTTCCTCGCCTCCTCCGCTTCGCTCCCCCGACGAGGAACCGCCGACTCGGCTCGGTACACGCACGCGAACGGCCCGGATCCCAGCGCTGCGCGCTGGGATCCGGGCCGTCTCGTCGTGCGTGGAGCTGGCGGGAATCGAACCCGCGTCCTCGAGCGTCGAACCAGGTCTTCTCCGGGTGCAGTCCGTGATGTCGCTTTTCTCGGCCCCGGGGCTCGCACGAACACGTCCCCGACAGGCTCAGTCAGGAAAAAGTCCCGCTCAACCCTCCTGACAGGAGTTGAGCAGCAAGTCTCCTAGATGACGCCAGGGTCCGGGACGGAGACGGATGCCCGGTCTGACGCTTCGATCACCGCTCAGGCGGCGAGAGCGAAGGAACTGCGCTTAGCGTTGGCAGTTATTGGTTTCCAGCGATCGTTTACGAGATGACGCTGGCTTCTCGACCCGCTTCCCCTGGAACTAACGTCCCAAGTCGAAACCGATCAGCCCCTCTTGAGTTGTGACCTGCATGCACAGGCTATCCGACTCAACCAGCGGACTGCATCAGGCATTCCCCGCGGACGGTCCCGCGTAGCGGATCCGCACCACGACCTGCCCCGGCGGCAGCGACAGGTGCGGCCAGCGGCGGTGGTAGGTGGAGCGCGCCACCGCGTAGCCGGGGTCCCCCGGGTGCAGCAGGTCCGCCGCGCCGGGCACCCAGTCCCCGCCCCACAGCACCTCGACCGGGGTGCCGGGCTCGCGCAGGTTGCGCCACCAGGTCTTCTGCTCGGCGTGACCCGGCACCAGGACCAGGCCCCCGCTGTCGACGGCGTACTGCGCAGGGAAGCGGTAGCTGCGTCCCGTGCGCCGGCCACGGACGCCGAGGCCCACCAGCCGGCGGTCGAGCCGGCCCCGCCACGGGGTGCCGAGCAGCCCCAGGACCAGCCGGTTGTGGGGGGCCGCGCCGTTCAGCGAAGCCAGGTGCCAGCCTGTGACCAGTCCGAGCGCCGCACCGGCGAGCGCACCGGTCACGGCTGCGAGCAGCAGCAGCCTGGCCACCGGCCAGTCCTCACCGGGCACCGAGGCACCCAGGAAGATCAGGCACATGGCCGGTGGCCAGGCGACCGCGTTGGCGCCGATCCAGCGCCACGGGTGGGAGGTCGCGCCGCGTAGGGCGACCGCCTGTGCGGACCCCAGCAGGGGGCCCATCACCAGTCCCAGACCCGCGGCGCCGACAAGCACCAGCGGAAGCGGCGGGGCTGCCCCGCCGCCATCCCCCGTGAGAACGGCAGGCGCCGAGGCACCCGCCCACCCCAGGCCGGCGACGACCACGGTCATCAGCACGTAGCGTCCCCTCTGCAGCGAGGACAGCCAGCCGCCGAGCGACCAGGCCTGCGCCGAACCCAGCGCAATCCCTTCGACCAGGCCACCGGCGACGATGATCGCCAGGGCCAGGCCTGCACCTCCCCAGGGACCCGGTCGGTCGGCGACGACCTGACCGGCCCGCGACGCCCCCGCGGCCGCAGTCATCCCCAGAGCCTCGGCGACGGCACACAGCGCCGTCCAGCGCAGGACCGAGGGCGCCTGCTCCGTGGCCTCCGTCGGCGTGGCCACGGCACGGATGGTCGACAGGGTCACCTGGATCCGACCACCTGCAGCGTCTGCACGCACGCGTCAACGGGGGAAGTGGTGTGCATGCGCACAGTTCACCCGTCGGAGAATCGGCTCCACAGGGCCTAAGGTCCCGAGCGGATCGGGGCCACGAGGGGAAAGCCGGAGGGATTCAGCCGAAGATGCGGATGCCGTTCTCCCAGCACACGGCGCGCAGCCAGCCATCCCCCAGGCCGAGCCGCTCGAGCCCCTCGAGCTGGTGGGCGTAGGGGTACGGGATGGTCGGGAAGTCGCTCCCGAGCAGGACCTTGTCCTGCAGGTCGGCGAGCCTGCCCACCAGGTCGCGAGGGAACGGCGCCTCGGCGTCGAAGAAGTCGGTGAACACCATGGTGGTGTCCAGGCAGGTGCGCTCGTAGGTCTCGGCGAGGGCCACGAACTCGGCGTACTCCGGAGCGCCCAGGTGCGCGATCACGACCGCGAGACGCGGGAATCGCTGCAGCACCCTGCGCAGCGGGTCGGGCCCGGTGAAGGCGTTGCCGACCGGACCGGACCCCGCGTGCACGACGATCGGGGTGCCGGCGTCCTCGAGCGTGCCCCAGACCTGGTCGAGCTGCGGGTCGTCGAGGTGGAACTCGCCCACCTGCACGTGCACCTTGAACACCTCGACGCCGTCCGCGACCAGCTTCTCGACGTACGCCGGGGCGTCCGGCTCGGGGTAGAAGGTGGCCGACCACAGGCTCTCGGGCACGCGCTCGGCGAACGAGCGCGCCCAGTCGTTGAGGTACGTCGCGATGCCGGGCCGGTGTGCGTACGGCAACGTCGAGAAGCGGCGTACGCCGAGGGCGCGCAGGTGCTCGACCCGCTCCTCGTGGCTGCCGCGGTAGCGGATCGGCCACGGGCGCCCGATCTTCGGCCCGGCGTCGTCGAACTGCGCGTAGACCTTGCGCTGGACGTTCTCGGGCAGGAAGTGGACGTGGACGTCGAAGAGCCCGGGCAGCCCGAGCGCCGCCCACCAGGCCGGGACGTCCTCGTCGATCAATCCATACCTTTCAGGCGCCGGCCCAGGGCCTGCTCCTTTTCCCGGTTGGCGGTGCGCTCGGCGATGGTCTGCCGCTTGTCCCACGACTTCTTGCCCTTGGCGAGCGCGATCTCGACCTTGGCCCGACCGTCGAGGAAGTACAGCGACAGCGGGACGATCGTGAGGCCCTTCTCGTTGACCCGACGCTCGATCTTGTCGATCTCCACCCGGTTGAGCAGCAGCTTGCGCTTGCGCCGGGCGGCGTGGTTGGTCCACGTGCCCTGGGAGTACTCCGGGATGTGCACGCCGTGCAGCCAGGCCTCGTGGTCGTCGATGTCGACGAACCCGTCGACCAGGGACGCCCGGCCCATGCGCAACGACTTCACCTCGGTCCCCACGAGCACCAGGCCGGCCTCGAAGGTGTCCTCGATGTGGTAGTCGTGCCGCGCCTTCTTGTTCTGCGCGATGAGCTTGCGCCCCTGTTCCTTCGGCATCCCGCCATTCTCTCAGGAGCCGGCAACCAGGTTCCGCTGCGGTGCCCCTCATGATCCGCACGCGACAGGAGCCGAGTCGGCGTTGCTTGACCGGAGGAGCGCAGCGGAGGAGGTCAAGCAACGCCGACTCGGCGAGGTGTCCACGGCCCGCAAGCCGTCAGGCAGCCTGTGGTCGAGCGGGTTTGCCTGAAACCTGGTCAGAACCAGTTCATCGGGTTCACGGCGGTGCCGTTCACCATGACCGTGAAGTGCAGGTGGCAGGCGGTGGACCAGCCGGTGGTGCCGGCGTACCCGACGATCTCGCCCCGGGAGACGTGAGAGCCGCCGCCGACCCGGTAGCGGGACAGGTGGTTGTAGATCACGGTGACGTTCTTGCCGTTGACCGTGCCGAGGTTCAGGTAGAGGCGGTTGCCCCAGACCGACGAGTAGTACTCCGACATCACGGTGCCCGAGCCGGCGGCCCGCAGTGGGGTGCCGCAGGGGGCGTGGAAGTCGTCGCCGTCGTGCAGGCCCCAGTAGTGGTAGATCGGGTGCTCGCGGTAGCCGAACGGCGAGGTGACGTAGCTGTTGGCGACCGGCCGCTCGAGGAAGCCGCCGGTGCTCCCGCGGTAGCCACCGTGCGCGTGCCGAGCCTGCGCGAGGATCTGCTGCCTGATGCGCTGCTCCTGCTTGCGCAGCCGGGCCAGCGCCGCCCGGTCGTGGGCGTGGGCGCGGCTCGCCGCCTGCCGGGCGCTCCTGCGGGAGTCGACCAGCTCGTGCACCTTCTCGCTGGCCGCGCGGGTCTCGTCGACCAGCTGGCGCATCGTGACCAGGTGCTCGGCGGCCGCCCGGCGCTGCACCTCCACCTCGTCGGTGGCCTTCTGCACCTCGTCCTTGCGGACGCCCAGCAGCACCTCGGCGGCGTGCAGGTCGTCGTAGGCGCGCGTCTCCCGGCCGACGATGACGTTGCGCGCCTCCATCCGGCGGGTCAGGTCGGCCGGGCTCTGGGCGTCGAGCAGCGAGGAGAAGGCGATCAGCTCGGGGTCGCCCTCCTCGTAGATCGAGGTGATGGTGTCGGTGACCTGTGCGTGCTGGTCGTCGAGCGCCTGCTGGCCGGTGGCCAGGTCGGCCTGCGCGTTCGCGAGCCGATCCTCGGCCTCGGCGAGCCGCTTCTTCATCTCCTCGTCGCGCAGCTTCGCGGCGTCGCGCTTGTGCCGCGCGGCGTGCAGCTCGTCCCGGGCGTCGGCGAGCGCGGACCGGGCCCGGTCGAGGGCCACCGTGGCCCGACGCAGCCGCTTGCTGGACTCACCGAGGTCGTGGGTGGCCGAGTGGATCTGGCCCTGGACGTGCTTCTGCTTGTCCTTGAGGTCGTCGGCATTCGCCTGGGGAGCGGCCAGCGCGCCTGCCGCCACCGCGCAGGCCAGGGAGGCTGCAGCGAGACGACGGCGTGCGGTACGGGGGAAGGAGCGCACCGTTCTGCCTTCGTTGTCCGGGGAAGTGAACGGCTCGACCGTAACCCGCGCGACTCAGACTTTGAGGTATTTGCGGGTCAGCACGAGTGTCGGGAGCAGCGTCAGGATCGGACCGAGCACCGCGATCGCGATCAGGGCGGTGGTGTACTCGTTGATCCCGATCCACGGCATGAACTTCAGACCGGTCGCCGCACGCTGGTCGATGCCGAAGTACATGAACGCCGCGAGCGCCCCGCCGGCGAGGGCGACACCGATCAGCGCGGTGACCAGTGCCTCGAGGAGGAACGGCAGCGCGATGTAGAGCGTCGAGGCGCCGACCAGCCGCATGATGCCGATCTCCTTGCGCCGGGCGAACGCCGCGAGCCGGATGGTGTTGCCGACCAGCAGCAGCGCCGCGAGCACGAGGAACGCCGCGGTGCCGAGGGCGCCCCACTGCAGGGCGTTGATCGAGCCGTAGATCGGCTTGAGCACGTTGCGCATGTCGCGGATGCCCGAGACGCCGTCGAGGCCGACGACGGCGCTGGTGATGCCCTTGTACTGCTCGGGGTCCTTCAGCGTGATCCACACCGACTCGGGCATGTCCGCGGCCGTGGCGGCCGGGTTGGGGCCCTCGAACTTGTCCGCGCCGAGGAGCTCCTTGACCTTGTCGAAGGCCTCCTCCTTGGACTCGAAGTGGTAGTCCGAGACCTCGGGGTTCTCGTCCACGACCTTCTCGATCGCCGACTTCTGGGCGTCGGTCACCTCACCGGTGCAGGCCGGGTTGTCGTCCTTCTCCTTGCACAGCCAGACCGTGATCTGGAGCTGGTTGCCCCAGTGCTCGGCCGCCTTGTCGGCCTGCTGGTTCAACAGGACGCCGAGGCCGACGAGGGTGAGGGAGACGAACAGGGTGAGGACGACCGCGATGTGCATCGACAGGTTGCGGCGCAGACCCTGGCCGAGCTCGGAGAAGACGTAACGCAGCTGCATGAAGGTCTCTGGCTCTCTTCAGTGCTCTGGGGAGGTGGACTGGGAGTCGGTCGATCAGTGCTGGAAGCCGTAGACGCCCTGCGCCTGGTCGCGGATGACGCGGCCGTCGTCGAGCTCGATGACGCGCTTGCGCATCTGGTCGACGATCCCGGCGTCGTGGGTCGCCATCAGCACAGTGGTGCCGGTGCGGTTGATCCGGTCGAGGAGCTTCATGATGCCCACCGACGTCGTAGGGTCCAGGTTTCCGGTGGGCTCGTCGCAGATGAGGATCTGCGGGCGGTTGACGAAGGCCCGCGCGATCGCGACCCGCTGCTGCTCGCCGCCCGAGAGCTCGTCGGGCATCCGGTCACCCTTGCCCTCGAGCCCGACCAGCTCGAGCGTCTCGGGGACCAGGTCCGCGATCTCGGACTTCGTCCGGCCGATGACCTGCAGCGCGAACGCGACGTTCTCGCTCACGGTCTTGTTGGGCAGCAGCCGGAAGTCCTGGAAGACGGTGCCGATCGAGCGGCGCAGGCGCGGCACCTTCCACGCGGCGAGCCGGTTGATCTCCTTGCCGGCGACGTACACGCGACCCGAGGTGGGGCGGTACTCGCGGAGGATCAGGCGCAGGAACGTGGACTTGCCGGACCCCGAGGCCCCGACGAGGAAGACGAACTCGCCCTTCTCCACGTCGACCGTCACCTGGTCGAGGGCAGGGCTTCCCATGCCGGGATAGGTCTTGGTGACCTTCTCGAAACGAATCACGTGGATCGAGGGTAGTCGAGATTCCTGAGAGTGCAGGGATGCCCGCGGGCAGGCGTGGCCGGGGTCACGTCCCGGTCACGACGGGCTGTCGACGACCCACCATGCGGCGTACGGCGGCAGCCACACCACGCCGTCGGCCCCGGCCGTCACCGCGTGGGCGCCGAGGGCGTCGTACGGGCGGGTGAGGCCGGCCTGCTCCAGCCGGTGCATCGGGAACGGCCGCGGCGTGGCCGTCACGTTGTAGAGGCCGACCATCGGTCCGCTCGGGTGGTGGCGGACGACCGCCAGGATGCCGTCGTCGGTGTCGGTGAGCACCTGCAGCGGGGCGGAGGCGTGCAGCTGCGGCAGCGACGCCCGCACCCGCGCGAGGTGGGCCACACCGCCGAAGACCCGGCCGGGCACGCTGCGCAGGTCGTGGCGCCGCTCGGCGCGCTCCCAGTCGAGGCGGGGCCGGTGGGCCCACCGGTTGTCGTCCTCGTGGCCGGGCTCGTCGGCCCAGTGGGGATCGTTGGGCTGGCCGAGCTCGTCGCCGCTCCAGATCACCGGGACCCCGCCCCAGCCGGCCACGACCGCGTGGGCGAGGAAGATCCGGGCCAGCCCCGCGGTCGGGTCGGCGCCCAGCCCGACCAGGGAGGCGGCGGTGCCGCTGATCCGCTTGTCCCCCGTCTCCGGGTTGTGCTGGAAGACCAGCCCGTCGGCCCAGGAGCCCGGGAACTCGCCGGAGTACCAGTCCGCGAGGAACCGCCGGTGGCCGCCGCCGCTCAGCCCCACCCCGGCGGCGTCGCCGTCGTCGATCGCCCAGCCGATGTCGTCGTGGCAGCGGACGTAGGTGATCCAGGTCCCGGTCGCGGGGGTGGGCGGCAGCGCGGCCAGGGCGTGCCGGGCGAGCACGGTCTCGCCCGTCGCCAGCATCGACCACACCTGCACCATCAGGCTGTTGTGGTACGCGAGGTCGCTGGTGCGCCCGGCGTGCCGACCGAGGCCGAGGTACTGCACGAGGTCGCGGGGGCCGACGATCGCCTCGGCCTTGAAGGCCAGCGCCGGGGCCGCGATCCGCGCCACGGTGCGCAGCGCCTGCACGACCGCGTGCACCTCGGGCTGGTTCTGGCAGCTGGTGCCGAGCCGCTTCCAGACGAAGGCCACGGCGTCCAGGCGCAGCACCTCCACCCCGAGGTTGGCGAGGAACAGGATGATGTCGGCGAACTCCACCATCACCTCGGGGTTGCCCCAGTCGAGGTCCCACTGCCACTCGTTGAACGTGGTCCAGACCCAGCCCTGGACCTCGTCGTCCCAGGTGAAGCTGCCGGGCGCGAAGTCGGGGAAGACCTCCGGCAGGGTCGCCTCGTAGGCGTCGGGGAGGGTGCGGTCGGGGTGGATGTGGAAGTAGTCCCGGTAGGCCGGCTCCCCCGCCCGCGCCTTCGCGGCCCACTCGTGCTCCCGGGCGACGTGGTTGAGCACCAGGTCCACGACCAGGCTGATGCCGCGCTCGCGCACCGTGCCGGCGAGCGTGCGGAGGTCCTCGGTGGTGCCGAGGTCGGGCCGGACGGTGCGGTAGTCGGCCACGGCGTAGCCACCGTCGTTGTCGCCCTCGCGCGGCTGCAGCAGCGGCATCAGGTGGAGGTAGGTCACCCCGAGGTCGGAGAGGTAGTCGAGCCGCTCCCCGATGCCGGCGAGGTCGCCCGCGAACCGCTCGGCGTAGCAGGCGTAGCCGAACATCCCGGGCTGCTGGAGCCAGTCGGGGCGCAGCAGCCGGCGCTGGTCGAGGCGGTGCAGCTCGGCCGGGCGGGCGGCGTACCCGCGGGCCGCGATCCCGACCAGGCGGGCCGCGACCGCCTCCGGCTCGGGATAGACCTCGGCGAGCGCGTCGACGAGGTCGTCGGCCCAGCGGTCCACCCGGAGGGCGAACTCGTCGCGGCGCTCCGCACCCAGGCCGGTGAGGCCGGGCGTCGCAGCCGCGAGGAGGTCGTCGCGCAGGGTCATCGGATGCATTCAAGCGCACCCGACGCCGTATGTTGAGGCCCATGTCCACGCCCGCGTCCGACGTACGCCGTCTCGTGCCCGCCGCGCTGGTCGCCGTGCTCGCCCTGGTCGCCCTCACCTCCTGCTCGGGGGACGACGAGCCGAAGCCCTCGGGGACGCCCTCGCCGACCGCGACACCGCTCAGCGCCATCGACACCACGGCCCTTGTCGTACGCCGCGAGGAGATCTGCCCGAAGCTGGGCACCGACGCGGTCGAGGCCGCACTGGGCAGCTCCGACTACAGCAACACGTCCTACGAGAACGGCGACACCGCCCAGCTGACCCCGGACGTCAAGGACGTAGCCCACGAGTACGGCTGCACCTGGGAGAGCGCCGACGGCCGGGTGGCCCGGGCCTGGGTCTTCGCTCCCCCGACCACCCGCCAGCAGGCGCGCCAGCTGCGGCGGGACGCACTGCGGCCCGGCTGCGCCGCCGCCCGGCGCGTGGAGTTCGGGTCCCTCTCGGTCACCACCAGGTGCGGGACGAGGAAGAGCGTCGAGGAGGGCTACTACGGGCTCTTCGGCGACGCGTGGCTCAGCTGCACGCTGGCCGACCCGAAGCCCGAGTCGGAGGACCTCACCGAGCGCGCCGACGACTGGTGCGGCGCGGTGGCGCTCGCGGCGGCCTCCTGACCCCTACCGTCGTCGCACCAGGGAGAGGGGACCCGATGCACCAGACGATGGCGACGGCACTGGCGGTCGTGACGATCTCGACGGCGCTCCTGGTGCCCGGCCCGGCGGCGCACGCCGGGACCGCGGTCACCTGCGGGGGCCTCACGGCGACCATCGTGCGCGGTGACGGCGACGACGTCGTGCACGGCACCGCCGGCGACGACGTCGTCGCCCTCGGCGGCGGCCGTGACTACTACGACGACCCCGGCGGCGACGACGTCGTGTGCGGGGGTGGCGGCTCCGACGACATCCGGCCGGGCAGCGGCACCGACCTCGTGCTCGGCGGACCGGGGGACGACGACGTGACCGACGGGCCGGGCACCGACACCTTCCGCGGCGGGGCCGGCTTCGACGGCCTCTCCTTCGACGGCGAGGGGCTGCGGCTCGACATCGGCTCGGGCCACGAGCGCGGCAGCGGCCGCGACGCCTTCGCCGACGTCGAGGCGTTCTACGGAACACCCGGGGCCGACCAGGTCGTCGGCACGAGCGGACCCGACGCGTTCGGCGGCAACGGCGGCGACGACGACGTGGCACTCGGCGGCGGCGCCGACCAGGCCCAGGTGATGGCCGGCTCCCGCGTCGACGGTGGCGCGGGCCGCGACCACCTGGTCGTGCAGGAGCGCAGCGTGGCCGTGGGTGGCGCGGGGCAGGACTTCCTCGAGTCGGTCCTCGGCTCGCCCCGGCTGCTGGGCGGCCGGGGCGCCGACGTGCTGCAGGCGAACCTGTCGACGCCCTCGGTGCGCGGCGGCACCGGGCGGGACACCTTCGGCGGTTGGTTCGGAACCGAGGGGATGACCGTGGACCTCGCTGCCGGGACGGCGGGGAGCCCGGTGGCCGGCACGTTCGCGGTGATCGAGGTCGAGGACGTCACCGGCACGGCGTACGACGACGAGCTGCGCGGCGACGACAACCCCAACCGGCTGCTCGGGGGTGGCGGCGCGGACCGGCTCGGGGGTCGGCGCGGGCCGGACGTGCTCGACGGCGGCGACGGCACGGACCGGGTGAACGGCGGTCCGGGGCGCGATGCCTGCACCGCCGAGGTCGTCGTGGGCTGCTAGCGGCGACCCGGGCCACGCCGACCGCGACTCGCTCATTTGTCAACTAAGTCAGTAGGATTACGACTGACAGTAGAGACAAGGAGCGCTCATGCACCTCTCCCCCAGGTTCCGCGCCCAGCGCCGGTCCGAGCCCGGCCAGCTCCCGACGACGGTGCTCGAGGACGCCGACCGCGACGAGCAGCTCGAGGACGACAGCCCGGACCGGGACGCCGCCGACTACGCAGGCGTCGAGGCCACTGCCTGCCCGGCGGTCTTCCTGGGCTGACCTGACGCCCGGCGCCGGCTGGACGGCTGAGCCGAGCTCGGCGCGTCCACCCTCAGCGAGAGCGGGTGCGACCCCTAGTTGGCGTCGGCCTTCTCGGCGCCACGACGCCAGCGGATCCCGGCCTCGAGGAACCCGTCGAGCTCGCCGTCGAAGACCGAGCTGGGGTTGCCGACCTCGTAGCCGGTCCGCAGGTCCTTGACGATCTGGTAGGGGTTGAGGACGTAGTTGCGCATCTGGTCGCCCCAGCTGGCGGCCACGTCGCCACGCATCTCGTCGAGGTGCGCCTTCTCCTCGGCCTTCTTGAGCGCGAGCAGCTTGGCCTTGAGCACCACCATCGCGCTGGCCTTGTTCTGCAGCTGGCTCTTCTCGTTCTGGCAGCTGACGACCACGCCGGTGGGGATGTGGGTCAGGCGCACCGCGGAGTCGGTGGTGTTGACGGACTGGCCCCCGGGGCCACCGGAGCGGTAGACGTCGACGCGGATCTCCTCGTCGGGAACGTCGATCTCGTCGGTCTGCTCGAGGACCGGCACGACCTCGACCGCGGCGAAGCTGGTCTGGCGGCGGCCCTGGTTGTCGAAGGGGCTGATCCGGACCAGGCGGTGGGTGCCGGCCTCGACGCTCAGCGTGCCGTAGGCGTAGGGCGCGTGGATGGCGAAGGTGGCGGACTTCAGGCCCGCCTCCTCGGCGTAGGAGGTGTCGAACACCTCGACGGGGTACTTGTGCTGCTCGGCCCAGCGGACGTACATCCGCATCAGCATCTCGGCGAAGTCGGCGGCGTCCACCCCACCGGCGCCGGCGCGGATGGTCACCAGCGCCTCGCGGGCGTCGTACTCGCCGGAGAGCAGGGTGCGGACCTCGAGCGCCTCGACGGCCTTCTTGATCTTGCCCAGCTCGGACTCTGCCTCGGCGATCGCGTCCGCGTCGCCCTCCTCCTGGCCGAGCTCGACCATGATGCCGAGGTCCTCGACGCGGTTCTGGAGGGCCGTGAAGCGGTCCAGCTCGCCCTGCAGCGCCGAGAGGCGCCCGGTCACGCGGGTCGCGTTGTCCTGGTCGTCCCACAGGTCGGGCGCCGCCACCTGCTCGCCGAGGTCGGCGATCTCCTTGCGCATCGCGTCCACGTCCAGCACCTGCTCGATGGTGCGCATGGTCGCCTGGAGCTGCTTGATCTCGGAGTCGAAGTCGGGGCCTGCCACAAGGCACGAGCCTACGGCAGGCGGCCACGCTCCCCGAAACGCGGCTGTGACGAGAGGTCGTGTGCCCGATCAGGCGCCCTGGCGCGCTCTCGGGCACACGACCCGATCAGGCGCGGCGGCCGAAGACCTGGGAGACGTACCACCGGCCGTCATCACCCAGGCGCGCGGCGACCGCGATCCGGCGGTAGCGGCGCTCGAGGATGTTGGCGCGGTGGTCCGGGGACTTCATCCAGCCCTGGTTCACGACGGCCTTGCCGGTGGGGAACCCGACGGCGACGTTCTCCCCGGTGATGCTCAGCCGGCACCGCTCGAGGATCGCGCCGAGGTCCTGGTGGTAGATCCGCTCCTGCCGGGCCATCCGCTTCGCCTGCCTGCGGGCGAACCCCTGCAGGCAGTCGCTGTGCCTGAGCCGCACCCGGTCGTGCTCGGCGCGGTGGTGGTTGGTGGCCTTCACGGCCGCCGCGGAGTACGACGCCGCGGTGACCGCCTGTGCCGGGGGCGCGAGCGCGAGGGTGGTCGCGAGGGCGATGAGGATGGCCGCGAGCGAGGTCCGGCTGACCATGTGTCCTCCCTGGGTCCGAGAGTCCTGGGGGGACGATCGTAGAGCGTCCGGTGTCGTCAGGAGCGCAGAACGCTCGCCCAGTCCGCGTCGGCTCGTCAGCGGGACTGTGCGTCACGGCCCGGACGTCGAACGCGTCCCCCGCGCGGCGCAGCGCCTCAGCGATCCGCGTGTCGGAGTCCACCGGTGCTCACCTCCTCCAGCAGCCGGCCGAGGGTCGCGCGGGCCCGGTGCAGGAGCACCCCCACGGTCGAGCGCGCGCAGCCCATCAGCTCGGCGAGCGGGCGTCGTTCGAAGTAGAAGAGCACCACGGCGGCCCACTGCCGCACCGGCAGGGACCGGACGGCGGCGAGCACGTCGAGGTCTCCGGGCTCGACCGGCGCCTGGGGCTCGAGCGCGCTCTCGGCGCGACGTCGGCGCGCGTCGCGCCGCAGGGAGCGCGTCCTGGGCGCGTTGCTGGTCGTGGCAGATGAGGAAGACGGTCCTGGCGACGGCGGGGAACTCGACGGCGAAGAGGCTCTCGAACTCCTCCGTCCGTGTCATGCCCGCCTCCAGGCGCAGCCGTGCTCACCCCGGGCTCCCACCTGCCACCGTAGGGAGCGCCACCCGGGGGGACATCGCCACATACGGGCGGCTCGGTTCGTGGACGCCCGCCCGCAGCCGTTGGCTGTGCCCCGGGGGGGCAGCCTCGGTCCCGCGGCTGGCACCTGCAGGACACCGCGCACCGGTGTTGCCCGAGCTCTTGACAGCAGATCGACGAGAGCGGTGACTGGTAGGAACCGAGTGCCGATGGCCCGACGAGGCTGTCTCAGCCACACGACTGAACCTCATCGCATCGGGGGTCAGCGGCGCGGAAGGCGCGCTGCCATGAGAACTCCCACCTGGGTCGCGTCGGTCGCCGGCGCGGTGTTCGGGTCCACGACCCCTGCACCAGGAGACATCCTCGACCGCAGCACGATCCGCACCCCCGACGGAACGACCACCCCGGGAGCAGACCGGCGGGGGCACGACGTCCGTGCCGGACGAGACGGGTTCGCCCCGAGAGCTACCAGTCGTCGGGCATCATCCGCTTCACGACTGGTCGCCGTCGGGGCCGTCGTGCTGTCAGTCCTCCTCTCGCTCGTCATCGTCGGAGCGCCTGAGGCAGGAGCCTCGTCCAGCGGGTCGCACGGGGGCCGGTTCGTCTTCGCTCGCTTCGATCCGAGGATCGGGGACGACGTCACCGTCCTCAGGCGGCCCGATGGCACGCTGCGTCGACTGTTCCCCGGAGCATCGACGTCCCCACACTGGTCGCCGGACGGCGACCGTGTCGCGATCGGTGCCTGCGCCGACCCTCCTGCGTGCCAGACCGCGGCTGTGCTCGTGGACCCGGACAGTGGCCGGGTCACGGTCCTGCCGATGCCCGCGCCCGCCCGGCTCTTCACCGGCTGCCTCGTCTGGCGGCCCGACGGCAACCGGCTCGCGTGCGAGGGGCTCGGAGAGTCCGATCCCGGCCTTTCCGGCGTCTACACGATCAGTGTCGACGGCGGCGATCTCCGGAGGGTCACGTGGAACCCGGGGGACGACGACAACCCCACCGACTACTCCGGCGACGGGAGCCGGCTGCTCTTCACCCGGACGGAGTCGGGCCGGCCGGAGGCCACCAACAGTGCGCTGTTCGTCAAGAACCTGACGCGCGGCAAGGCACACCGGATCACTCCCTGGGGATTCTCCGACGGTGAAGCCGACTGGTCCCCGCATGGCGGACGGATCGCCTTCGAGCACCGCGGCTCGCTCTACTTCGCGTATCCCGATGGCGCCCCCGTGCACAAGGTCCGGCTCGACACGGTCAAGGGATACGGCGCTGGGGACTTCTCTTGGTCGCCGAACGGCAAGCGGCTCGTCTTCCTGCTCGCCACGCCGAAGCCTGACGGCACGTACCGGGAGGGCCTCGCCACCGCCGCCGCCAACGGCTCCCACGTCCGCTGGGTCACCACGAGCCCGACCTTCGACCACCAGCCGGACTGGCGACCCTGAGGATCGCGGGAAGTTCATCCCCGGCTCGGTCGACGTACCAGCCACCGACCGCCTCCGCCGCCGCTCCCCCGTTGACCCGTTGCACATTCCCCCGGGTGATCCAGACGACCATCCGCAGCGTCTGCGCGCTCGGATCAGGGCAGCCGGGACGGCACGGCCCGCAGCTCGTCCTCGTCGATCTGCGGTGGCGCCGGCCGGCCCCGTCGCCTGGCCAGGGCGGCGTACACGTCGCGGTAGGTCTCCGCGGCGAAGCTCGTGAGGTGGCGCGACTCGTGTGCCGCCCGCACGTGGGCCGCGGGCACGTGGTGGCTGAGGGTGTCCCCGCGCAGCAGGCTCATGACCTTGGCCCGGTCCTCGACGTAGACGACGACGAAGAGGTCGTCGTCGACGTTCGCGGACAGCCAGGCCCGCCAAGCGGGGGTGGACCGCAGCCACGACCACGTCCGGCGGAAGACGCCCTGGGCCAGCGTGTTCGACTCGGCCGCCATCCAGGCGATGGAGATCCCGGTGCCGGTCACCGGCTCCTCCTCATCGGCTCACCCCTGGCCGCGAGCCGGTCTCGGCCCCCGTCTCCGCCCTGCTCCGGCGGCGGCGGTCCCGCTCGATCTGGACCATGCACAGCAGGTTGACCGCCGTGAGAGCCACGCTCACGGCCAGCTTCCAGCCGTCCAGGCCCGGGAGCAGCCACAGCATCCACGACACCATGAGCCCGAGCCAGACGTACATGTAGACGTACCACCACGTCCGGGGCCGCCACTTCGGCACGTCGTCCTCCAGTTCCTCGGGCGGGCAGGGTCTCACGGCTGGTCCACCTGCACCACGGCCGAGCCGGTGGACCCGATCGACGCCGTGCTGGGGGCGCCGGGCACGGTCAACGGCAGGTCTATCGGCGCGTGGATGTTCACGGTCACCCGGCGGCGTACCCCGTCAACGCCCACGTCGAAGGTGAGGCCGGGGTACTTCGCGTAGGCGCCGATGTCGGCGAGGTACGTGTGCACCGCCGCGCGCACCGCGGCGGGCGTGAGGCGCAGCTCCTGGTCGGGTACCCCGGTCGTGTAGGTCTCCTCCCCCGTCGCCCCGAGGTCCGCACCGCGCAGCGCGGCACCGTCCGCGATCGTGTCGAGCCCCTGGCGCTGGAGGTACGCCGCGGAGGCGTCGACGACCAGGGCCACCACCATCGCCAGCACGACCGCGAAGCCGATGATCATCAGCGTGGCCTGACCCTGCTCGTCCCCCCGCCCGGTCACCGCACCTCCTGGAACTGACCGATGGGGACCGTGTGACTGGCGTCCAGGGCGAACGTCGGTGAGCCCCCGCCCAGCGCGCTCGGGATCAGCGGGAGGTCGACGCGGGAGCGGATGCGCACCGTGATCACGGAGGTGCCGTTGTGGCAGTCGTGCGGGAACGGCCGGCAGGTCACGTCGACCGCCAGTGGAGCGCCCTCGAGGCCCTGGTCGCGGAGCGCCTGCCGGGCGGCCGCCTGGGCGCGGGCGCGGCCCTCGCCGTCGGTCGGGGCGAGCGCGTAGGCACGCCCGGCCGCGCGGGCGGCGGCGCTGACCGCGAACGCACCGCGCTGCACCTCGAACGCCGAGAGCACGATCCACAGCATCGGCACCAGCAGCAGCAGGCCCAGCCAGGTCAGCTCGACCAGCGCGCTCCCCTCATCGCCCCGGCGCCTCACGACGGGTCCTCCTCCACCGCGTGCCCGGAGACCGTCAGCTCGACGGCCGGCCCGCCGATCCCCAGCGCCGGCACGCGCGCGTGCACGACCACCTCGATGCCCGGCGCACCGTCGACGAGGACGCGGCGTACGTCGACGTCGCGGGCGAAGCGGCCCGAGACCGCGGCGCCGATCTGCTCCCGGGTGCGGGCCGCTCCGTCCGCCGGGCCGCGGTCCTGGGTGGCGGCGTACCGGGCGCCCTCGGACGCCGCGGCGGCGAGGGTGTTGCGGACGAGCAGCACCAGCCCGACCTGCAGGATGCCGAGGAACAACGGCACCAGCACGACCAGGACCAGCACGAAGTCCACCACCGCGGAGCCGCGCTGGGTCCGCGCGCCGTCGCCTGACACGGACACGACCGGTCAGTTGTGGACGGAGCTGAGCGCCTCGCGCAGCATCGAGCCGAGCTGGCCCTTGGCGACGCCCCAGATCGTCATGACGAGGCCGGCGGTCATCACCGTGATCAGCACCCAACCGGGCACGTCGCCACGGTCGTCGCGCGAGCGTGGCGCGGTGACCTCGAGGTAGAGCCTGGTCAGCACCAGCGAGAGGTGTTCCATCGATCCGTCCTTTCCGAGGAGGCCAGTCATCAGGGAGTGGTCAGGTGGAGGCCGATGACGCCGGGCCAGAAGGCGAAGAGCACGGTGACGGGGAGCACCAGGAACACGACGGGCACCATCATCGCGACCTCCTTGCGGGCGGCGACCTCGATCAGCTCGCGCCGGCCGGCCTCGCGCACGTCCGCGGCCTGGGCGTGCAGCACCTCGGCCAGCGGCGTGCCCCGCTCGACCGCGACGGCGATGCCCTGGGCGAACCGCGCGACCAGCGGCAGGCCGCTCGCCGCCGCCATCCGGTCGAAGGCGGCCCCGACGGGCTCCCCGGTGCGGACCGCGGCCAGCACCCGCGCCAGGTCGGAGGAGAGCGCGCCGCCGCTGCGTCGTACGACGCGGTCCAGCGCCCCGACCGGGCTCTCGCCGGCGGCCACCGCGAGCGCGAGCAGCTCGGCGACGGTGGGGAACTCCGCGAGGATCCGGCGCTCCCGCTCCTTGACCTGGCTGGAGAGGTAGGTGTCGCGGGCGAGCACGCCCCCGACGAACGCGATCAGGCACAGCACCAGGGAGGCCACGGCACCGCGCGGGTCGGCGAGCGCCTTGACCAGGCCGTACGCCGCCGCGAGCGCGAAGCCCGCGAGCCCCCACAGCACCTGCTCGACACGGAACTCGTGGACGGTCTTGTCGATGTCGGCGCGCTCCAGGCGCCGGCGGACCGACGCGGCCCCGCCGAGCACCCTCTCCACGGTGTCGGCCGCCGAGCGCAGCACCGGCCCGAAGACTCCCGCGGCCGCGGAGGTGGGCGAGGAGGAGACGACCTTCAGGCCGGGGCTGTGACCGACCTGCGGCAGGTCACGGACGTAGGGCAGCACGCGCACCGAGAGCTGGGTCCGGCGCAGCTCGAGCACCCGGGCCGCGACCAGCAGCACGCCCGCACCCAGGACGGCACCGAGGACTGCGCCCCAAGCAGCCGGCGTCACGACAGGATCCGCCGTTCGGTCGGGAGCCGTCCGAGACGCATCATCAGCCGGTAGGCCACGAGACAGGCGGCTGCCCCGAACACGAGGACGGCGACGCCGCCGGGCGAGGCGTACCGCCGGATGACCTCGGACTGGAACGACATGAACAGCAGCACCAGCCACGGCGAGGCGACGGCGAGCCGGGCGCCGTTGACCGTCCAGGCCTGCCGCGACTCCATCTCCGAGCGGGTGCGCGCCTCGTCGCGGAGGTAGCCCGAGAGGTTGCGCAGCAGCCGGCCGAGCTCGCCGCCGCCGACCTCGCGGGCGATCCGGAGCCCCTCGACCACCCGGTCCCCGACCGGGTCGGCCAGTCGCTCCTTCAGCCGGTCGAGGCACTCGCCGAACCGGCCCGTGACCTGGTAGTCGAGCGCGAACTCGTCGAACGCCGCGCGCAACGGCTCGGGTCCGCGCGTGCCGAGCGCGGCCAGCGCGTCGGGGAGCGACATGCCGGCGCGTACGGCGGACGCGAGGTTGTCGACCGCCTCGGGCCAGACCTCGGCGAACTCGCGCTGCCGCCGTCGGGCCCGGCCGGACACCACGGCCGCCGGCAACCAGCCACCCATGACCCCGAACGCGATGGCGACCGGCGGCGTCCCGGAGACCACCTCGATGACCAGGGCCGAGACGATGCCCAGGACCAGGCAGAGCGCCACGAAGCCGGTCGCCGTGACCTGTCCGAGACCGGCCCGCGCGAGCATCTCGGTGACCCGGCCGGTCGCGCGACGCGCGGTCCGGGGTCGGGTCGGCACGAAGAACGCCGACCACACCAGCATCAGCCCGATCCCGACGCCGAGCCCGACCAGCGCACCCATCAGTCGGCCCCCCGCAGGATCCGGTGCACGTCGATCCCGACCCTCTCGTAGAGCTCCGGGCGAGGAGGCATGCCGTTGGTCCAGCGCAGCTCGCCACCGTCGCGACGGAAGACCGGCTCGGTCTCGATGACGTCGTTCTCCGCACGGCCGGAGACACCGACGATCTCGTGGACACGGCGGACGCCGTGGTGGTCGATGCCGAGATGGACCACCAGGTCGACCGACGACGCGACCGTCGGCACCACGAACCGGGCCGAGATGTTCTCGCCGGCCAGCAGTGGCAGCGTGCACATCTTGACCAGCGCCTCCCGGGCGCTGTTCGCGTGGATCGTGCACATGCCCGGCAGGCCCGCGTTCAGCGCCAGCAGCAGGTCGAGGCACTCCTCGGAGCGCACCTCCCCCACGATGATCCGGCTCGGCCGCATTCGCAGGCTCTCCTTCACCAGGTCGCGGAGCCTGATCTCACCGGTGCCCTCGAGACCGGACTGCCGGGTCTGCAGGGGCACCCAGTCCGGGTGCGGGAAGCGCAGCTCGAAGACCTCCTCAGCGGAGATCACCCGCTCACCGCCCGGGATCGCCGCGGCCAGGCAGTTCAGCATCGTGGTCTTGCCGGCCTGGGTGCCACCGGCGACGAGGATGTTGAGTCCCGCGCGCACCGAGGCCTCGAGGAAGGTCGCCGCCCGGGCCGACAGGCTGCCGAGCTCGACCAGGTCCTGCAGCCGGGCGGCGCGCAGCACGAACTTGCGGATGTTGACCGCCGAGAACCCGCGGCTGATCCCCTCCAGCACGACGTGCAGCCGGTGCCCCTGCGGCAGCATGGCGTCGACGAACGGCTGGCTGATGTCGATGCGGCGGCCGCTCGACTTGAGCATCCGCTCGACCAGCTCCTGGACCTGCGCGGTGGTGAGCATCAGGTTGGTGAGCTCGTGGCGTCCGTGGCGGGCCACGAAGACCCGGCTCGGATCGTTGATCCAGATCTCCTCGACCGACGGGTCGTCGAGGAACGGCTGCAGCGGGCCGAACCCCGAGACCCGGGCGACCAGCTCACCGATGACGGCGTCGACGTCGGGGACCGGTGCCACGACCCCGGTCAGGCTGCGCTCGTCGTGCGCGCGTACGACGCTCTCGGCGATACGGCGCACGACGGGGGCGTCGCGCTGCGGGTCCACGCCCTCGCGCCGCACCAGCTCGCGCACGTGCTGGTCGAGCATCTCGACCAGCTCGCCGTGCGCGTCCGCCGCCGTCACCGCCATCGCCGACCCCCGTCCCGAGTGAGGCTGTCCCGACCCTAGGGACAACGGGCTCCTACCCGCGAGGGTCACTCACGAATCTGTGGACAAGGCAAAGAAATGGCGTCCGCTGCGGGCCGCGCGATCAGTGCGCCGGCGCTGCCTCCGCACCGGCCGCGCGCGAGCGCGCCAGGTCGAGCAGGTCGAGCGCGGCCGCGTGGTCGACGCGGCTCATCAGCATCGACGCGACGACCAGCCCGGCGACCTCCGTCGCCAGGGCGCGTACGCCGTCCTCGGGCAGCCCGGGAGCGGCCGCGGCGACCCCGCGCGCGACCGCAGCGAGCAGGTCGTGGTGGTAGCCCGCGATCACGGCACGCACCGAGTCGTCGTGGACCAGGTCGGCGCCTGCGGTGTTGACCAGCAGGCAGCCCAGCCGGGCGTCATCGCCGGACCGGGACGTCGCGATCGCGTCGTGGAGCCCGCCGAGGTAGTCGGCGAGCGCGCCGGGCGCGACCGGGTCGGCCAGCAGGCCGGCCAGTCGAGGCCGCACGACGTCGGCGAGGTAGCTGCTCACCGCTGCGTCGAAGAGGCCGCGCTTGGACCCGAAGGCGGCGTACAGGCTGGAGCGCCGGAGGCCGGTGACGCGCTCGAGATCGGGCACGGACGTCTCGGCGTACCCCTGGCGCCAGAAGACCTCGCGGGCGGCTCGGACCGCCCGGTCGGTGTCGAACGCGCGGGGTCGGGCCATGTCTCCTCCTCAGGCTCGCATCGTCGGGGTCTCATCGTCGGCGTGACCGGTCTCATGCCGGGCCCGCGGTGCGCGGGGTTTGGTCGGACCGTGCCGACGGTTATTGTGGAACGATCATTCCATAATCTACCAGCAGGAGGAGCGAGATGCGCGCCCTGACGCACGCCACCTTCGGCGACCCGGCCACCGTCCTGGAGGTCACCGAGGTCCCCACCCCCACCCCCGGCGCCGGTGAGGCGCTCGTCCGAGTGGTCCGCGCGACGATCCACAACCACGACCTGTGGACGATCCGCGGCAGCTACGGCTTCAAGCCGGAGCTGCCTGCCGGGTCGGGCACCGAGGCCCTCGGTGTCGTCGAGGAGCTCGGCGAGGGAGTGACGCACCTCGAGGTCGGCCAGCGCGTGGTCGTCGGCGGCGTCTTCGGCGCCTGGGCCGAGAAGGTCGCCGCCCCCGCGGCCGGCCTGCTTCCGGTGCCCGACGCGATCGCCGACGAGGCCGCCGCGCAGCTCGTGGCGATGCCCTTCAGCGCCGTCTCCCTGCTCGACTTCGCCGGTCTCGAGACCGGCGACTGGCTGATCCAGAACGCCTCCAACGGCGCGGTCGGCCGCCTCGTGGCGCAGTTCGCCAGGGCCCGCGGGATCCGGGTGGTCTCCCTCGTTCGTCGTACGGCGGGCGAGGCCGAGCTGGCCGAGGCCGGCATCGACGACGTCGTCTCGACCGACCGCGACGACTGGCGCGAGAGGGTCACCGCCCTCACCGGCGACGCCCCGATCCGGGTCGCGGTCGACTCGGTCGGCGGCAGCGCGAGCGCCGACCTGCTCTCGGTGATCGCCGAGGGTGGCACCCTCATCTCCTTCGGCGCGATGGACGACGGCACCATGCTCGTGCCCTCGGGCGCGGTGATCTTCAAGCAGGCCACCGTCAAGGGCTTCTGGGGCTCCGCGGTCTCCAAGGCGATGGACCCGGAACACCGCAACGCACTCCTGCGCGAGGTGGTCGAGCGCGTGGCTTCCGGCGAGGTCGTGCTGCCCGTCGGCGGCACCTTCGGCTTCGACGAGGTCGACGCCGCCCTCGAGGCGCAGGACCAGCCCGGACGCGTGGGCAAGATCCAGCTCGTGCCCTGACCGATCCCGGCCCCGTCAGGCCCTGCGATCGACCGCCTCCTTGAGTACCGGACGTAGGCCATTCGGTCGATGCGTGACCTCACGCCTCATGACCACCATGGAGGTCCGAGCACCGGTGAGACCCGGGAGGTCCCCATGAGCGAGATCGACACGGCGCGACCAGCCCTCGTCGTCGGCCCCCGGGATCAAGTCCTCGCGCTGACGGGCAGCCAGCTCGGCCCGTCGAGCTGGCTGCCCGTGGACCAGAGTCGCGTCGACGCCTTCGCCGGCGTGGCCGAGGACCGGCACTGGGCGCACAACGATCCCGAACGCGCTGCCCGCGGCCCGTTCGGGGCCCCGATCGTGCATGCCCACCTGACCCTGTCCCTGATCCCGTTCTTCCTCCACCAGACCTTGGCGTTCACGGAGGGCGAGTGCCTGTTCTACGGCTACGACCGCGTGCGGTTCCCACTGGCCGTGCCTGTCGGCACCCGACTGCGCATGGTCGGCCAGGTCGTCCGGGTCGATGACGTCGCAGGCGGTGAGGAGGTGACCGTCGACACCCGGGTCGAGGCCGAGCACCATGACCGTCCCGCGTGCGCCGCCCGGGCTGTCTGGCGGCTCTACCACCTCGTCGCGCCCGACTGACTCGGCGATGCGACGGCACGGCTGAAAGCTCGCGGAATGACTGTGAGGATCGCGTACGCAGCCTGATGGTGCTGGGCTGTGGGCTGGGTGACTGCGGGTGTGACCCCCGGAATGACTGGCTTCGTGCCTTGGTGCGACTTGTCCGCTCGTGGTCGCCGGCCCCGGCCCGGTTGGAGGAGCTGGCCTGATCAGGAGCTTGACCACCAGGCGTTAGCCCCGCCAGGCGTGTCTCATCACAGTCCTGCCGAGCCTCCGTTCCGGACCGGAACCACGTCCCGTCCGGCGAAGGAGAGAACGCATGACCAGTCTGACCGAACTACGTGAGGTGGTCGATGTCGTCATCGGCGTGGACACCCACGTCCATACCCACTCCGCGGCCGTGGTCGACACCGCGACCGGTGGTGTCCTCGACGAGATCACCGTCGAGGCGACAGCCCAGGGCTATGCCGAACTTGTGGAGTTCGCCAACAACCACGCGACCTTGCGGGCCTGGGCGATCGAGGGAACCGGCGGCCACGGCGCTGGGTTGAGCCGTCACCTGCTGGAGTCCTCGGAGATCGTCATCGAGCTGGACCGCCCCAAGCGGGCAGCGCGCCGCCACGGTGCGAAGTCCGATCCCCTCGATGCGATCCGCGCCGCTCGTGAAGCGATGGCTCGACCGCGGTTGGGAACTCCCCGCAGCGGAGGCGAACGCCAAGCACTCTCGGTGCTCTTGGCTGCTCGCCGCTCGGCGATCAATGCCTCCACCGAGGCCCAGCAGCAGGTCTTCAGCCTGGTGATCGCGGCTCCCGAACCGATCAGGGTCCGGTTTCGTGGTCAGAAGCTCGCTGCGATGCTCAACACCGCCGCCAAGCTGCGGGTCCAGTCGTCGTGGGATGTCGAGACGACCAGCACCGTCGTCGCGCTGCGCACCCTGGCTCGCCGGGCGCACGCGATGTTGAAGGAGGCACGCGAGCTGCAGAAGGCGATCCTGACCATCATCCGCAGCTGGCGCCCAGACCTCCTCGAGGAGTTCGGCGTCGGACCGATCGTCGCCGCGACGGTGTTGTGCGCGTGGTCCCACCCCGGCCGCATCCACTCGGAAGCGGCGTTCGCGATGCTCGCCGGCGTGGCACCGATACCGGCCAACAGTGGTCAGGTCACGACCCGGTATCGGCTCAACCGTTACGGCGACCGGAGCCTCAACACGGCATTGCACACCGTGGTCCAGATCAGGATCCAGTACCAGCAATCCACTCGCGACTACGTCGCCCGTCGCACCGCCGAGGGAAAGACCAGCCGCGAGATCAAACGCTGCCTCGCTCGCTACGTCGCCCGAGACCTCTACCGCCTGCTTGAAAGTGGGCCGCTAATGCTTGACGAAGCATAGGAGCGTCGCAGGCCTCCCCCGGGAGCGGGGGTGGCCGGTGCACCGGCACGTTTCCACCGAATTCGGCGAGGACATGGCGTCTCGGCGTCCGCTGGACTGGGTGCCGGCGCCGCGGTGGCGCCGACGACCATGTCAGGGGAGGCCCATGAGCGTTCGCACGATGCCCCGACCCCGGCGTACGACGCTCGCCGCGGCCGCCGGGCTGGTGGCCGCGCTCCTCGCCACGAGCACGAGCCCCGGCGCGGCTCTCGAGCCGGCCCCGACCGCGTTCGGCAACGTGGTCAAGCCGCAGGGGACGCAGACCTTCCCGCAGGCGCTGGCGATCTCGGAGTCGAGGTACGGCGGCCACCTCGGCGTGATCCGGTACTTCGACGGCAACGCCCCCGACTCCTGGTCCACGTTCAACGCCAAGCTCACCGACCACGTCGGGATCATCTCGTTCCGGATCTCACCGACCACCGTGCTCAGCGGCAGCGCCGACAGCCAGCTGCTGAGCTGGTTCCGCAACGCGCCGACGGACCGGGTCACCTACTGGTCCTACATGCACGAGCCCGAGGACGACATCCAGCGCGGGGCATTCACCATGGCGAACTACCGCGCTGCGTGGGCCCGGATCGCGGGCCTGGCCCGCCAGGCGAACAATCCGCAGCTGCGCGCCACGCTGATCCTGATGTGCTACACCGTCAACCCGGAGTCGGGCCGCACCTGGACCAACTACTACTCCCCCGGCGACATCGACGTGCTGGCGTGGGACTGCTACAACCACGGCGAGAAGCGCGGGGTCTACGGCGAGCCGACCACCCTGTACTCCCGGGCCATCGCCACCTCCCGGAACGCCGGGCTGCCGTGGGGCATGGCCGAGTTCGGCAGCCTGCTGGCAGCCGGCGACACCACCGGCGCCGGCCGGGCAGCGTGGCTGCTCAAGGTCTCGCGCTACTTAAGGACGAGGGCGCGCTGTTCGCGAGCTACTTCGACACCAACGGTGACGGGAAGTCGGACTACCGGCTGCTCGACGAGCCGTCCCGGCAGGCCTGGTCGGACGTGGTCTCCGACCAGACGCCTTAGGCCGCGCGCCGCCCGGTCGTCGGGCTATTGACCGGCGGGGAGCGCGGGTGTAGTCCGGAGCCAGGACCCCTCACGCGACGGGGTCGTGGTTGTCCGGACCGGCCGATGGGTGGGCTCGAGCCCACTCGCGGGACGGCGTGGCGTGACGGCGCCCCCGGGGTGGGTACGCCGAGTCCGAGCGACGTTGCTCTGCCACTCTCACCCGAGGCCAGACCATGTTCCACCTCCACCAGGCGGCTGCGGCCGCCTCCCTCGGCGCGCTGCTGGTCATCGCGCCTCCAGCTCTCGCGGTCTCTCCCGGCAACAGCTGGGGCATGGACCTCGTCGCCGGCGTCGTGCAGGACGCCAACGGCAGCCAACCGATCAGCTTCAGCGGCGGAGGCGTGCTGCCCGCCACCGGCCGCGTCGGTGGTGCCGTGGAGCTCACGCAGGCCCCCTCGTTCGGGACGGTGGCCAACAGCAGCCACGACAATCCCGGCACCCAGAACTTCGCGATGGGCCTCGTCTTCACCTCGCGGCCCATCCCGGACAAGCATTACTCCGGCAACCTCATGCAGAAGGGCCTGTTCGCCGACCCCGGCCAGGTCAAGCTGCAGCTCGCCCCCTCGTCCGGGGGCACCGTCAACTGCCGCGTCAAGGGCACACTCGGCGCCAGGATCATGACGTCGACCGTCAACGTCGACGACGGCGCGTGGCACACGGCCGTCTGCTGGCGCTCTGGCCCCGTCGTGGGCCTCACGGTCGACGGCGTCGTGACGGCCCAGACCTGGGACCCCGGCTCGGTCACCAACGACAGGTACGTGCTGTTGGGCAACAAGGGGATCAACGCCGACGCCTCGGACCAGCACTTCGGCCGCGACGACTACGCCACCTGGGTCATCGACCCCGACGCCCGCGCCATCGTGGAGCAGCGGGTGGCGCTGTCGGGCTGACGACACCGGCGCTCACTGGTAGGAGAAGAACCCGTTCGACGACCAGTCGACCCCGTCGATGCCCTGGCCACCGATCTGGGTCACCGCCCCGGTCGGCCGGGCGTCGAAGGCGACCCGCCACAGCTTGCCCTCGGAGGTCGCGAACACCAGCTGGCCCGAGCTCATCGTCATGCCGCGCACCTTCGACCACATCACCCCGTCACCGGTGCTGGCCACGAACAGGTTCGCGCCCACGACCCGGCTCTCCGGGGTGAAGTACCGGTAGTAGAGCCGCGAGTCGTTCGAGACCGTGTAGTAGATGCGGCCGTTCGCGAAGAACATGCCGGTCATCGAGGCGAGCTGCGTCGCGAAGCTCGGGACCGCCGTCTTCGTGCCCGGGATCTTGAACGACGTGGGCGGCGCGACCTCGAGGCCGTGCAGGTCGATGGTGGTGGGGGCTCCGACCGACGTGCCGTTGAAGTCACGCACGGTGAGGGTGCCGTCGCTCCAGCCGGTGTAGAGCCTGCCGTTCAACGCGAAGGAGCCGCGGGCCTGGCGCCAGTCCACCCCGGTGGGCACGACCGTGCCGGCCGCGAGGCCCGACGTGGAGTACGGCCGGCGCAGCAGGTTCCCGGTCGAGGACTGCATGTTGAACAGGTCCGCGGTGATCGGGTACGGGTTGTTCGCCGGCACTGTGGTGCCGCCGGCCAGGGGGAAGAAGCCGAGCTTGCGGTGGGTCTCCCCACCGAGCACATCGGTGTCGCTGCCGACCCAGAGCCCGTCGGCGGTGGCGAGGAAGGCGTAGACGCCGTACCCCCGCTGCCGGCCGGGGTTCCAGCTGAACGGCAGCCCGTTCACCGGGTCGAGGGCGGCGATGCCCTCGCGCGGCACTCCCCCGGGACCGGGTCCCGGGCAGGTGCCGCAGGCCAGCGCGATGTAGGGGTTGTTCATCCACTGCTGGTGCCCGCCGACGTAGACCGCCGTGCCGGTCACCGAGAGCGCGGTGAACGAGTCGCCACCGCTCCAGTCCACCCAGCTCGGCTGGAGCGCGCTCCCCCGGGCCGAGGACTCCCAGCGCGACACGCTGTCGCACAGCCGCTCGGCCCGGTTCGCTCCCGTCGTGGCGACCACGAAGTAGCTGCCGTCGGGGGCGAAGTCCACGTCCCGCATGTACGACGGGAAGGTCGTCGAGCACCAGGTGGCGTTCGCGACCGTCGGGTTGTACACGGGGAAGACGTCGGTCTCCCAGTTGGCCACCGACACCGGCGTGGTCGTCAGGTCGAGCATCGCGATCTGGATCCGCGGCTGGCCGCCGACCTTGCTGAAGTTGCCCACCGCGACGAGCTTCGACGCGTCCGGGCTGACGTCCAGCTCGGGCACGCCCATGGAGCCGCGGGGCGGGTCGGTGAAGGGCAGGTCCAGGTTGGCGTCGACGGCACCGGTCGCGAGGTCCAGCCGGGCCAGCCCGGAGCGGGCCGTGGACCTGATCGTCGTGAACTTCCCGCCCACGTAGAGCCAGCCTCCGCGCACGACCAGCTCCTGCACGAGCGCGCTCGCGTTCGCGGTGAAGGTCTTGTCCACGGCCCCGGTGGCGACGTCGATCTTCGCGATCTTCTTCCTCGCCACGCCGTTGACCGTCCCGAACGCGCCACCGATGTAGACCGACCTGCCGTCCGGCGCGACCGCGATGGCCTCGACCTCGCTGTTGACCGTCACGTCGAAGTCGGGGTCGATCGCCCCGGTCGTTGTGTCCACGGCGACGAGGTAGCTGCGGGCGAGGGTGGTCCCGGACCCGGCGGCCTGCACCTGGGTGAACGTGCCTCCGACGATGGCGGTGTCACCGACCTGGACCACGGCGTTCACCCAGCCGTCGAGCACGTTCGGGGTCCAGTCGACAGGGTCGTCGCTGACGACCTGCGACTGGGCGGGCTGCTGGGCCACGGCCGGCGGCACGAGGACGGCGGCCACCAGGGAGAGACCGAGGACGAGGGCGCTCCCGAGGTGGCGGGACCGGCGCGGGGATGGGGACACGGGGCTCTCCGGGGTGGTGCGGGGCCGACGGGACGCCCCGGCCGGCGGGAGGGGGATCCGCCGGACGGGGCGCCGTCGTCAGCCCGGTGGGCGGATGACGGACGAACGGGTCAGTAGCCGGCGCAGCCGGTCACCCAGAACGTCTTGTACTTGGTGTCCTTGCCGATCGAGCTGGGCGCGTTCACCTTCAGCTTCACGTGGTAGCCCTGGTTCGGGTGGGCCATGTAGAGCTTGAGAGCGGTGGAGAGGTCGTAGGTCTCCTGGGCGTCGACGTCGGTGCCTCCTCCGGCCGCGTCCTCACCGATGAAGATGTTGTCGGCGACGAGCAGGACCGACTTGCCCGTCGGCGGCTGTGCGGTGAACCTGACCGACGCGTTCAGGTTGCCCTGCTCGTAGTTGTAGAAGTCCACCTGGAAGGTACAGCCGACGTGCGGCTCGTTGTCGGGATAGGAGTCGAACGGGATGCCGTCGATCTTGACGACGCCGTTGTTGCCCGGGGCGGCCACGGCCGCGTCGGTGGTGACGGCGGCGACACCGGTGGTGAGGAGGGTCCCGCACGCCGCGAGCACCGCGACCTGTGCCTTCCTCGACCTGGACTGAACTTTCATGGAGCGCTCCTCCTGTGAGGCGACGAGCCGCACCGGGGACGCCCGAGGGCGAGGACCGGCACGGATCCTGGTCTCGGTCCCCGCGCCGAGCTGGCCGTGTCACCGTAGGGGCCCCCAGAACGGGCAGTAATCGCCAAATTCGGGGCTGCTGGGCACGCATTCCGAGCGGATCCTTGAGCATCAGGAGGGGGCCTTCTGCGCGCCTCAACGGGGCAGCTCGACGAACTCGGGGCGACCGACCTGCGGGTGCTCGAACAACCGCTGGAGGTCGGTGGTGTTGCGCGAGATGGAGACCAGCAGCCGCCCCGACCGCAACGGGATCTCGGGGTGCGCGAGCGGGGCGTACTCGAGGTTCCCGGTGTCGAACCCGCCCGGTGCCTCCAGCTCCTTGACCGGCGTCCACGGACCCCACGCGTGGGGTGCGGTCCACTTGTAGACGAAGTCGCTGATGTCGCCGTCGCGCTTGGAGACCGCCACGAAGTGGTCCCCGACGCTGTCGACCGAGAGCGTCTGGGAGACACCGCCCCGGCTCGGCAGCACGGCCGCGGCGTGCTGCCGACGGGGCTGCCACCGGCGCCCGTCCCAGAACTCCCACCGGCTCCGGTCGCCGGGGTCGTCGACCGGGGCGCGGGCGGCGTACAGCTCCCGGCCGAAGTCGTAGGGGCGGCCGGTCAGGCGGGTGCCGTAGACGTAGTACCAGCCACCGTGCACGTCCGCCGCAGCTCCCCAGTTGACCTGCTGCTCGTCGCGCGAGTCCGGGGTGATCCGGACGATCTTGCGCAGCGCCGGCACGCCGCCGTCCGCGACGGTGAAGACCGCAGCGTCCGTCCCGAGGAACGTGAAGTCGAAGGAGCCGCCGTGCCCGCGGTCGATGCGCGAGCACAGCACCACCACGACGTCGTGGCCCTCCTTGCGGGCGACCGCGACCGACATCGGCCAGCGCACGACGTTCGGCGCCACGTCGGGGATCGCCGGGCCTCGGTGCAGGTCGAGGAGCTGGGAGACGCAGCGCCCCGAGGTCACCAGCATCGAGTTGGCCACGATCGGTGGCTCCAGCGGGTCGGCGCGCACGGTGTCGCCGAAGAGCCACACCAGCCGGTGGTCGTGCAGCATGCCCGTGGCGCCGATGTCGCCGGCCTGCCAGGCCGGCAGGTCCAGCGTCCGGCCGATCCTGTTGAGCTCGTCCACGGTCGGCTCCTTCACCTGCGCCGGAGGCGCCGGGCAGGCCGGAGCGAGGCGGACCGCGGCGGCGGTGCCGGGGGCCGGCCCGCCGCCGGAGCCCGTGCACGCGGTCACCAGCAGCAGGCCGGCGACCGCCCCGAGGGCCCGACGCCCGCGCCTGCTCACGGGCGCCGGGACGATACTTGTGGCTCGGGCGCGGGTACGACGGGCTCGACGCTCCCCTCGAGCTGGAGGTCGGGGATGACCCGGTCCAGCCAGCGCGGCAGCCACCACGCGTGCGCCCCCAGGATCGACATCAAGGCCGGCACCAGCACCATCCGCACCACACTGGCGTCGATGAGCACGGCGACCGCCATGCCGACCGCCAGCATCTTGATGGTCGGGTCGGTGTCGAGGACGAAGCTGGTGAACACCACGACCATGATCGCGGCGGCCGTCGTGATCACCCGCGCGGTGCTGCCGATGCCGATCGCCACCGCCCGGTGCGCGTCGCCGGTCTGGTGCCAGGCCTCCCGCACCCGGGAGAGCAGGAACACCTCGTAGTCCATCGAGAGGCCGAAGACGATCGCGAACATCAGCATCGGCACGAACGCCGGGATCGGCAGGTCCTGGTCGATGCCCAGCAGCTGGGAGCCCCAGCCCCACTGGAACACCGCGACCACGACGCCGTACGCCGCACCGACCGAGAGCAGGTTGAGCACCGCCGCCTTCACCGAGATCACCAGCGACCGGAAGGCGATGGTCAGCAGCACCAGGGACAGCAGCACCACGGCGAGGATCAGCCAGATCATCCGCTGCCCGACCTTCTCGGTGAAGTCCACGTAGCCCGCGGTGGTGCCCACGACGTACGCCGCGTCCGCGCCGAGCCCCGGCAGCACGGTGTCCTTGAGGTCGTCGACCAGGTCGCTCGTCCTCGCGTCGTCGGGAGCGGTCGTCGGCACCAGGTTGATCACCGCCACGGTGCCTGCGGGGTTGGTGGTGGGTGCGCCCGCGGAGGCGACTCCCGAGGTCTTGGCGAGCTTCTTCTGCGCCGAGCTCAGGAAGTCCTGCGTCTGCTGCTGCGATCCCTGGGGGAGCTTCAGCACGACCGTCAGCGGGCCGTTGGCGCCGTCCCCGAACCCCTGCGAGATCAGGTCGTAGGCGCGCCGGTCGCTCTGCGACGTCGGGTCGGAGCCGGCGTCGAGCTGGCCGAGGCGCAGCGACAGCACGGGGATCGCCAGCACCAGCAGGAGCAGCACGCTGCCCACCGCCCACGGCCACGGCTTGTCGCTGACCTTGCGGCCCCAGCGGGCGAACGCACTGTTCTCGTGGCTGTGGTCGGCGGTGGCGGCATCCGCCCGCGGCTCGGCGCGGTCGCTCCGCGACCGGACCCGGTTGCGGGCCAGCGCCAGGAACGCGGGCACCAGGGTGAGCGCGGAGAGCATGGTGACCGCCACGACGATGGCCGAGGCCAGGCCCAGCGCGCCCACGAACGGGACCGAGGAGACGTAGAGCCCGAGGATCGCGACCACCACGGTGCTGCCCGCGACGACCACCGCGGCACCGGACGTGGCGGTGGTCCTGCCGATGGACTCGTCGAGGTCCATGCCGCGGTCGAGCTGCTCGCGGTGCCGGGCGACGAGGAAGAGCCCGTAGTCGACGGCGACGCCGAGGCCGAGCAGCGTCGCCACGGTCGGCGCCGTGGTCGGCAGGTTGATGACCGCCGCCACCAGCCCGACCAGGGCCAACCCGGTGCCGACGCTGAAGACCGCACCCACCAGCGGCACCAGGGCCGCGACGATCGAGCCGAACATGATCAGCAGCAGCACCAGCGCCGAGCCCAGGCCGATCAGCTCGGAGACCGTGTCGTCGGGGGCCTGCCCGATCTGTCCGGCGCCCCCGCCGTAGTCGACGACCAGCCCCGCGGAGCGCGCCGGCTCGACGGCCTTGTCGAGCTCGTCGAGGTAGTCCTGGTCGAGGGATGCCGGGACGACGTCCCACGAGACCGTGCCGTAGGCGATGGTGCCGTCCTTGGACACCGCGGGCGTGCCCTGCGTCTTCAACGGGTCGGTCGCGCTGATCACGTGGTCGAGGCCGCCGACGTCCTTCATCGTCGTCGAGACGGCCTTCGACTGGTCCTCGACCGTCCCCTTCTCGGCGTGGAAGACGATCTGGCCGGAGTAGCCGCTGGCCGAGGAGAAGTCCTTCCTCAGCACGTCGAGGCCGGTGGAGGACTGGCTTCCCGGGACCGAGTAGTCGTTGACGAAGTTGCCGGCCGCCGCGCGGTTGGCGAGGGTCAGCCCCACCAGCAGGAGCAGCCACACCCCCACGACCCACCACCGGTGCCTGCTCGCGAACCTGCCCAGCCTCTCCAGCAGCGCGTTCATGTCGAGGTACCTCCGGGTCGTCCCCCGACCGGCGTCGCTTCTCACCGTAGGTCGGTCCGGCGAGCGGCTGCATGCCCAAATTGGAGGGCGGACCGCGGGCGCTCCTGGTCCGCGTCGACCCCTCGACGGACCTCCCCGAGTTCGGGACGCTGGGTGCGTGGCCCTCGCCGTCTGCCTGCTCCTCGACCGTCGCTCGGACCGTCTGGTGCGCGACCTGTGGGCGCGTCTGGAGGAGCAGGGCGTCCGCACCCTGGCGTCGCACACGCACGGCCGGCACCTGCCGCACCTGTCGTACGCCGTGCTCCGATCCTGGGACCTCGTGCCGGTGCAGGCGGCGCTGGCCGCCCTGCCCGACGGCGGGCCGGTGACGCTGCACTGCCACGGGACGCTGACCTTCCCGCGCGGCCGGGCGGCCCTGGCGCCGGCGGTCACCGCCGATCTCGCCTGCCGTCAGCAGCGGGTCGTGGAGGCTGTGGCCGGCCGCGGCGACCTGCACCACAACTACCGGCCCGGCTGGTGGGTCCCGCACGTCTCGGTCGCGACCCGGGCACAGGGCGCCGCGATGGCGACGGTGGTGCGGATGATCGCCGACACCCTGCCCCTGGCGCTGCAGGCCGACCGGGCCGCCCTCGTCGACAGCGCCACCGGGCGGACCTGGCCGCTCGACCCGATGCCCTAGTCGTCGCGCGGGTCGGCGCCCACCAGCTCGACGAGGTCGGCGATCGAGTCGACGACGCGCGTCGGCCGGTAGGGGAACGTCTCCACCTGGTCGGGCCGGGTCGAGCCCGTCGTGACCAGCACGGTCCGCAGCCCCGCCTCGAGGCCGCTGATGATGTCGGTGTCCATCCGGTCGCCCACCATCACGGTGGTCTCCGAGTGCGCGTCGAGCTGGTTGAGGGCGCTGCGCATCATCAGCGGGTTCGGCTTGCCGATGAAGTACGGCTTGCGCCCGGTCGCGGTGGAGATCAGCGCCGCCACCGAGCCGGTCGCGGGCAGCGTGCCCTGGATGCTGGGCCCGCTCGGGTCCGGGTTGGTGGCGATGAAGCGCGCCCCGCCCTCGATGAGCCGGATCGCCCGGGTGATCGCCTCGAAGGAGTAGGTCCGGGTCTCCCCGAGCACCACGTAGTCGGGCTCGCGGTCGGTCATCACGTAGCCGATGTCGTGCAACGCCGTCGTGAGCCCCGCCTCCCCCACGACGTACGCCGTGCCGTGCGGCCGCTGCTCGGCCAGGAACTGGGCGGTGGCCAGGGCCGACGTCCAGATCGCCTCCTCCGGCACGTCGATCCCGCTCCCGAGCAGCCGGGCGCGCAGGTCCCGCGGGGTGAAGATCGAGTTGTTGGTGAGCACCAGGAATCGCAGCCCGGACTCCTTGAGCGCCTCGATGAACTCCTGGGCGCCCGGGATCGGCACGTCCTCGTGCACGAGCACGCCGTCCATGTCGGTGAGCCAGGTGTGGACCTCGCGGGTCGTCGTCATGCCCCCATTGTGGTGGAGGCGCGCCCACGTCGGGCGGTCCAGGGTCAGGCGCCGTGCCGGATCCGGGTCACGTCCTTCGCCCGCCGGTAGGCCGCGACGGCGGCCAGCTGCGAGTTGACCTCGAGCTTGCGCAGCACCGCCTTGACCTGGCTGCGCACCGTCGCCTCCGACACCCCCGCGAGCTCGGCGATGCCGCGCACGGACCGACCGTCGTACAGCAGGGAGAGCACGTTCATCTCCCGGGCGGTCAACGACTCCATCCGCGCCACGAGGCGGCGCTCCTCGTCCTCGACCAGGCGCCACTCACGCACCAGCCGGCGCCGCACGGTCTCGTCCATCACCGAGCCGCCTGCGGCCGCCGCGGTGACGGCGACGACGAGGTCGTCGAGCCCCGTAGAGGTCGGCATCACCGCGATGATGCCCCGGGTCAGCACCGCGCCCCAGCGCGGGCTCTCGGGGGCGTTGGTGAGCAGCAGCCAGCGCACCGAGGGGGCCGAGCCCACCAGGGCGCCGACCTCGACCAGCCGCTCGGGGCGGTCGAGGTCGCAGAGGAGGACGCCGACGACGGCCTCGATCTGGAGCATGTGGTGGGCGGCTTCGCGGACCTGCCGCGGGCCGGCCGGCCAGCGGTAGTTGGCGACCGGGAACCCCCGGGTGGAGAGCGCGGTGCGGACGGCCTGGCCGACGAGGTACTGGTCTGCGAACAGCCCGACCGGGGTCCGCCGCGGCTCAGGCCCGGAACTCGGCACGGCCGTCATCAGGGGCCCCTGGGACTCGGTCCACCGAGACTGCCCACGTGAGAGGGCGAGCACGTGGTGTTGGTGCTGGCACAAGCTGTCCCCTTGTCCGAAACGAATACCTCATGCTGGCGTGCCGTCCCGGCGGCCCGACGCCTCGCTCGGGGTAGTCCCCCACATTTGGGGATGGTTGAATCCGGACCCTGGGCGGACAGTAGAGAGGTCGAGTCCCCCCACTCGATCGAGTGGCTCACCAGCGCTGCTCTCGGCTCGGTCTTGACGGTCACGGAGTCGTCGGGACGCACTTCCACGGGATCGCCGTGCGATCCGTGGGGGCGAGATCGCGGAACAGCTGGTGGGCCGCTCACTAGGAGCACTTTCTGCAGGTTCTTCAAGGGACACGCAACACTTCATCAATTCCCGGTATCCGTCGCCAAAACGAGGGACGGCTACCGAAATCGCATCGTAGCGTGATGCACATGGCGGGAATCACGTTTGAAACGCGACCGCCGCAGGTGGGATTCGTCGCTCGGGAGGCGACAAGCGTGCGGGCGGGGGGGACCGAGCAGCGACCTGTGACACGCATCAAGACCAAGCTCTCCCAGGTGCCCTGGGGCCTGCCCACGTCCGGCGGCTGGACGTGGCGGAGCTCGGCCCTGCTCACGGTGGTGCTGCTGCAGCCCTACCTCCTGGTGCTGGCCCTGGAGGGCTCGGCGTCCTTGCGACTGCGGACCGCCAGCGTGATGAGCCTGCTGCTCATGCAGCTCGCCGTCCTCGCCAGCGCGGTCGTCCTGCAGTACGACTGGCGGATCAGCCGGCGCACGGCCACCGGCTGGATGGCGATGGCGCTGTCCTACGTCGCCGCCCAGAACCTTCCGTTCGCGCTCCTCGCCGTCGCGGGTTCGGACGTGGGCCACTACGGGTACGTCGTCGGCGTGACGCAGCTGCCGTCCGCGCTCGTGCTGCTGACCCTGGCCGCCCTGGCTGCCCGGGGTGCACCGCTGCCGGCCTGGAACCCGCTCGTGGTGGGCCTGATGCTCGGCGGCCTCGCCGCCACCGCACGCCTGGTCCTCATCGACACCGGGACCGACCCCACCCTGAGCCTGTCCGCGCCCGCCACGGCCGCGGTGGTCGCGACGGGCGTCGTCCTCACGGTGGCCGTCGCCGCCGTCGTGGCCCGCGTCGAGGCACTGCCCGGCTGGGTCCGGACCCGGGTCGTCGCCGGCCTGCTGTGCCTGCTGGCCAGCCGGGTGGTCTCCTCCGGTCAGGAGCACGGCTCGCCGTCGCCGCTGGCCGTCGGGTGGGCACTGTTCGGCACCGTGCTGCTGTGCGGGGCCGCCGCCGCGATGCTGCGCCAGACGATCGGGGACAACTCGCGCCGGCTGGTGAGCCTCGCCCACCGCGCCGCGACCGCGGAGGTGAGCGTGCGCCACGGGCAGGAGAAGCTCCACGAGCTGCACGCCACCGTCGCCGGGGTCGCGATGGCCTCCCGGCTGCTGATCCAGAACGGCGGGCCGACCGGCAGCCAGCGTCAGCGGCTGGAGTCCCTGCTGGACTCTGAGATGACCCGGCTCGAGCGGATGCTCACCAAGCGCGGCCAGCAGCCCGTCGAGGACTTCTGCCTGGACGAGGTGCTGCAGCCGCTGGTCGAGACCCAGCAGACGCTCGGGGTCGACGTGGTCCTGCGCCCGTCGGACCTGCGGGTGCTCGGCCGGTCCGACGACCTCGCCGAGGTCGTCCACATCCTGCTCAGCAACGCCGCGCGCCACGCGCCGGAGTCGCACGTCGAGCTCACCTCCGCCCGCCGCGGCAACGCCGTCGAGGTCCAGGTGTCCGACGACGGGCCCGGGGTCCCCGACACCCTGCGCGACTCGCTCTTCGCCTGGGGCGCGCGCAGCGCCAGCTCGCCCGGACAGGGCATCGGCCTGCAGCTCGCCAAGCGGCTGATGCTGGAGCAGGGCGGCAACCTGAGACTCGAGAACGAGGGCCGCCTGGGGGGCGCGACCTTCGTCCTCACCATTCCCACGAGCTCCCCGGGAATGCCATGAGAAATCCCCGAGGCACCACCCGCGTGGCCCTGGTCGAGGACCACCTGCTGTTCGCGGAGTCGCTGGAGATCGCGTTGGGCATGGAGGGCTACCAGGTCCGCCGGGTCCCCCTGCCGGACCGGCCCAGCTCGCTGGGGGCCGTGCTCGCAGCCGTGCTCCGGGCCCAGCCGCGGATCGTGCTGCTCGACCTCGACCTCGGACCGCACGGCAACGGCGTACGCCTGATCGAGCCGCTCGCCAAGGCCGGCATCGCGGTCGTGGTCGTGACCGGATCGGTGGAGCGCACCCGCTGGGGTGAGTGCCTGCGGTACGGCGCCCGCACGGTGCTGACCAAGACCTCACCGCTCAACGACATCCTCGCCACGGTGCGCCGGCTCAACGACGGCTTCCCCGTGATGGACCGCCTCGAGCGCGAGGAGCTGATCGCCGAGTGGCACCAGAACCGCGTGGAGAACCACGAGGCGCGGCGCCGTCTCGAGGACCTCACGCCGCGGGAGCGCGAGGTCCTGCGCCAGCTGATGCAGGGCCACCAGGTGCGCGAGATCGCCCGCCTGAACGTGGTCTCGGAGGCCACGGTGCGCACCCAGGTGAAGTCGATCCTGGCCAAGCTCGAGGTCTCCTCGCAGCTGGCCGCCGTGGGCCTGGCCCACGAGGCGGGCTGGCGCCCCTCGGACTCCTGAGGAGGATCCGCTCCACCGGTGCCGGTGCCCGTGGGGCGGCCGGCGCCGGTCAGCGGCGGGGCAGCAGCACCTCGAGGCCCGCCGCCGGGTCGTCACCGCTGAGCCGACCGCCCAGCGCCTCGACCACGGCGCGGGCCTGGTCGAGCCGCGGGCCGGCGGCCCCGCCCTCGCCGTCCGCCACCCGCCCCTCGGAGGACACCTTGACCCGGAGGTGGCCGCCCTCCAGGCCCCAGAAGACGATGCGGACGGCGCCGGTGCCGCGGCGCACGACGTCGGTGAGCACCAGGTCGAGGACGTGCTCGACCGGGCCCGGGGTGTAGGTCAGCGACAGGTCGCCGTCCGCCGAGGCGGTCAGGACCCGGTCCCGGGCGGCCAGCCGGTCGGCCCAGCGCTGCGCGAGCTGGGTGGCCAGGTCGACCAGCGGCATCTCGGCGCCCGCGACCAGACTGCCGCTGCGCGAGAGCTCGACCAGCTCGCCCGCCACCGCGTTCATCTCGTCGACGCCGGCGAGCCCCCGGACCGCGGAGGCCCGCACGTCCTCGGGCACGTCGTCGCGGAGGCTGAGCTCCTCCAGCTCCAGGCGCAGGCCCGTCAGCGGCGTGCGCAGCACGTGGGAGGCGTGCTCGGCGAAGTCGCGCTCCCGGCGCAGCCGGTCCTCCAGCTGCGCGGCACTGGTGCGCAGCGCCTGGCCGATGGCCCGCGCCTCGGGGATCCGGGTGCGGGGCACGTCGACGTCGAAGCGGCCCCGGCCCAGCGCCGCCGCCGCGGCGGCGAGCTGCTGGAACGGCGCCGAGACGATGCGGGAGACGACGTACCCGATCGCGCCCGCCACCACCGCGATCATCAGGAAGAGCACGAGCACGGATCCGAGATCGCGGCCCAGGACGTCCCGGACGACCTCGGCGGACTGCCGGACGGTCACGGTCCCCTGGTCGAGGGTGGTGCTGGCGGCGAGGTCCCCGTCCGTGCCGTCGGAGCCGTCGTACCGATCCCCCTGCACGACCACCGGCTCGCCGTACGCGGGTACGTACTCCAGCCGCGCGTCGGGGGCGACCAGGCCGGAGAGGAAGTCCCGGTCGATCGTGCCGCCACCGGTCTGCCGGGCCTCGACCACCCGCGAGACCAGCACCGCCTGCTGTTGCAGGTGGGCGCTCTCCTGCTCCCGGACCAGGTCGCGGAGCACGAAGGCGCGCACCACGCCCGCGCCGAGGAGCAGCAGGACGGAGAGGACGATGAACGAGGCGGTGAGGCGGTTACGCATCGGAGGGGCCGCCCTCGAGGCGGAAACCCACGCCCCGAACAGCCACCACCCGCTCCGTCACCCCGACGCCCTCGAGCTTCTGGCGCAGCCGACCTATCGTCACGTCGAGCGTCTTCGTCGAGCCGTACCAGTTCTCGTCCCACACGTCGGCCATCAACCGGCCGCGGGAGACCACCTTGTCGCGGTTGGCGGCCAGGATGTTGAGGACCTCGAACTCCTTGCCGGTCAACGAGACCTCGTCCTCGCCGGCATAGACCCGCCGGCCCGCCACGTCGATGCGCAGGCCGCTGTCCGGTGGGCCGACCGCGGCCGCGGCGCCGGGGTTCGAGGCGGTACGACGCAGCAGCGCACGCACCCGCGCCTGCAGCTCGGCCAGGCCGAACGGCTTGGCCAGGTAGTCGTCGGCGCCGTAGTCGAGGCCCACGACGCGGTCCAGCTCACCGGCCCGCGCGGTCACGATCATGATCGCGCCGCCGTAGCCGGCGTCCCGGGCACGACGGCAGACCTCGAGCCCGTCGATGTCGGGCAGCCCGAGGTCGAGGATCATCACGTCGGTCGGGGACGACAACAGGTCGTCCAGCGCCCGCTGGCCGCTGTCGACCCAGGTGACGTCGTACCCCTCACGCTCCAGCGTGCGGACGAGGGGAAAAGCGATGTCCTCCTCGTCCTCCACGACCAGAACCCGTTGTGCCATGGGCAGGAGCATAGGGCCAGCGGCACCTGGATCGAGGGCAACACGGGTGGCCAGGGTCATGGTCGCGCTGCTCGGCGCCGCCGGCCGAGGACCGCGGCCACCGCGAACCCGCCTGCGCCGAGCAGCGCCGCCACCGCCACGGCCACCGGTCCCGGGGTCACGAGCGCCAGGTAGACGTAGCCGACGTACGGCACCGCGACCACGACGCGCTGCTGCGTCGGCCGGTCCAGGGACACCGTCCAGGGATCCGTCGCGGGGCGCGAGTCCGCCCGGGTGCGGGCCCGGCCGGCCTCGATCGAGACGATCCTGCGGGTCACCGGTCCCTCGAGCCCCGCATGGCCGGGCGGCTGGAAGGTGATCACGTCCCCGGCCCGCAGGTCGCTGACGGGCACGTCGCGCTCGATCAGGACGGCGCCCCGCCCGATCGTCGGCGCCATCTCGTCGCCGGACACGACGTACCGCTCCAGTCCCAGGCCTATCGGCAGCAGGGCGAGCAGCGTGACCGGCGCGAAGATGCCGAGCACGACGAGGAGCCGGCTCCACCGTGAGGGGGCCGGCTGCCACGGAGAGGTGACGATCTCCATCCGAGCCTCTTTCCCGAGAACGCTTCCTGGGCGGGGCGGCCCGTCCGACGCTCCCCCCGGGCGCCGGACGGGCTCAACCTCCCCGTGGGGGACGAACCGGAGGCACTCCCTCCCCGCTGCCTCCGGTGTCGTCCATTCCCCCCATGCAGTCCCCCCGTGCTCACTCCCCCCGTGCTCCCGATGCCCCCCCACGGTGTTCGTGCTGCTGCTGTCGTTGCGGTGCGGGCCCCGGCCCGGTCCCCACCCGGCCGGACCCGTGGCCCTCCCCCAAGATAGGAGTCACCGTCCCACGCGAGATCAACGCGACACCCACGGGACGTCCACCTTTTGGTAACACCCAGACCCGATCGGCAGGCTCAGGCCTCGCTGAAGAGATCTCCCAGATCCTGTACGCGGTCGAGCACCTCGTCGTAGCGGAGCTGCTCGATGCCGAGTGGGTCCTCGGCGCCCGCCTCGACCTCCTCCCACGACACGGGGGTCGCGACCAGCGGCCGATCCCGGCCGCGCAGGGAGTACGGCGCGATCGTGGTCTTGGAGCCGGCGTTCTGCGACCAGTCGAGGAAGACCTTCCCGGACCGTCGGGACTTGGTCATCGTGGCGGTGACCAGGCGCGGCTGCTCCCCCTGCAGCTCCTCGGCCACCTCCTTCGCGAGCGCCGTCGACTCGTCCGGGGGCAGCCGCCGCGGCAGGTCGGCGTACAGGTGCAGGCCCTTGCTCCCGCTGGTGACGGGACGGGCGTGGAGGTCGCGCTCGGCGAGCTTGTCGCGCACCAGCAGGGCGACGGTGCAGCACTCGTGCAGCCCCGCGGGCTCGCCCGGGTCCAGGTCGATCACGAGCCGGTCCGCGTTGCGGGGGCGCCCGTTGCGACCGACCGTCCACTGGTGCACGTGCAGCTCGAGCGCGGCCAGGTTCACCAGCCAGGTGAGGGTGGCGAGGTCGTCGACGATCGGGAAGGTGATGGTGTCGTCACCTCCCGCGCGGCTGCTCGACGCGGCCCGCCGCGACCCCGTGGTGGGCACCGTGGCGGTGCGCACCCACGAGGGGGTGCCGGCCGGCACGTTCTTCTCGAAGAAGCTCGAGCCCTCGACCCCGTGCGGCCAGCGGATCCGGGTCACCGCCCGGTCCCGCAGGTGCGGCAGCAGGGTCGGCGCGATCCGGGCGTAGTAGTCGAGCACCTCGCCCTTGGTGGTGCCGGTGTGGGGATAGAGCACCTTGTCGAGGTTGCTGATCCGCAGCGTGCGCCCCTCGACGTCGACGAGGACCTCACCCGGCATGCGCACAACCTAGCCGCCCGGGCCTGCCGCGACGGGGAAGGCCGGCGGAAGGCCGGGGGAAGGCCGGCCGCGCATGGTCGTACCGAACCGGCGCCGGACAGTCCGGCGCCACGACCGAGGAGAACCCCCATGACCGTCACCACCTCGCCCCAGTCTCGCAACGGAGTCGACGTCGCCACCCTGTTCGCGACGCTCGACGCGGTGAAGGAGAACCCGGCCATCGCCCGCTTCCAGTTCCGGGCCCGCAACAGCTGGCAGGGCGGCACGCACAGCCGTTCGGAGTACTCCGACTTCTTCGGCGCGATGCAGGAGATGGAGCACCGGCAGGTCACCGTCGTCGAGAGCGACCACCCGCAGGTGCTCGTGGGCACCGACCACGCCCCCACCCCCGTGGAGTACCTGCTGCACGCGATCGCGGGCTGCCTCACCTCCGGCATCGCCAACGTGGCCGCCGCCCGGGGCGTGACCCTCACCCACGTGAGCTCACGGGTCGAGGGCGACATCGACCTGCTCGGGATTCTCGGGCTGTCGGACTCGGTGCGCAACGGCTACGAGCAGATCAAGGTCACCTTCCACGTCGAGGGTGAGGCCGACGACGCGACGCTCCGCGAGATCGTCGAGCAGTCGCGCCGCCGGTCGGCCGTCTACGACGCGCTGACCAACCCCACCCCCGTCCACGTCGAGGTCGTCACCGGCTGAGCGTCCGTCGGCCCGGCGCCCGCCCTGCGCCGGGCCGACCCCCCGGAAGGAAGAACCATGAGCACCCGAAACGTCGACACCGTCGTCATCGGCGCCGGCCACGCCGGACTGGCCGTGAGCCACCTGCTCGGCCGCGCCGGTCGCGACCACGTGGTCGTGGACCGCGGTCGCGTCGCCGAGGCCTGGCGCAGCGAGCGCTGGGACTCCCTGCACCTGCTGACCCCGCGGTGGATGACCCGCCTCCCCGGCTGGAGCTACCGCGGGCCGGGGCAGGAGGGCTTCATGCCGGTCTCCGAGCTGGTCGGCCACCTCGAGCGGTACGCCGCGGAGTCCGCCGCCCCGCTCGAGCTCGGCCGGGAGGTGCTCGAGGTCTCGGTGCGCGACGACGGCTACCGGGTGGCCTGCGACGGCGCGGCCTGGCAGGCGCGTCACGTCGTGGTCGCCACCGGACCGACCGGGCGCCCCCATCTCCCCGCGGCGGCCGCCGCGCTGCCCCGGGACCTGGAGGTCCTGACCCCGCTGCAGTACCGCAACCCCGGCCTCCTGCCCGACGGCGGCGTCCTGGTCGTCGGAGCCTCCGCGTCCGGCACCCAGATCGCCGACGAGCTGGCCCGGGCCGGGCGCCGGGTGGTGCTGGCCGTCGGCCGGCACACCCGGATGCCCCGCCGCTACCGCGGGATGGACGTCCACTGGTGGCTGGAGCGGACCGGGCGCCTCGCGCGCACCGCCGACACCCTGCCCGCTGCCGCCCACCACGAGCCGTCGTTCCAGCTCGCCGGACGCGAACCCCGGGACCCGCGCGGCACCGACGTCGACCTCGACACCCTGCAGGACGCGGGGGTCGAGGTGATCGGCCGGCTGCTGGCCGTCGAGGGCTCGCGGGTCACCTTCGCCGACGACCTCGGCACCACCGCCCGGGACTCGGACGCGCGGCTGACGCGCTTCCTCGACCTGGTGGACCACCACGCCGCACTGCACCACCTGACGGCGGAGCTCGACGCCCCGGACCGGCCCGGGCCGACCCGCGTCGACCACGCCCGGACCGCGCTCGACCTGCGCGCCGAGGGCATCGGCAGCGTGGTGCTGGCCACCGGCTACGCGCCCCACCACCCCTGGCTGCGCGTGCCGGTGACCGGGCCCGGCGGCACCATCCGGCAGAACCGCGGGGTCACTCCGGCGCCGGGCCTCTACGTGGTCGGCCAGCGCTTCCAGCACCGTCGCGACTCGGCCACCGTCGACGGCGCCCGACACGACGCTCGTGACGTGGTCTCCCACCTGTGCGCCGACGACACGGCCGCCCTGCGGGCCCTGGAGCTCCGGTGAGCGCCCCGCGGCACGGCGCGGGGCGCGACCCGGCGTACGACGTGGTCGTGGTCGGCGCCCGGGTGGCCGGTGCCTCGACGGCGATGCTGCTGGCCCGGGCCGGCGCCCGGGTTTTGGTGCTCGACCGGTCGGCGTACGGCTCGGACACGCTCTCCACCCATGGACTGATGCGGGCCGGTGTCCTGCAGCTGTCCCGCTGGCGGCTGCTGGACCGGATCGTCGAGGCGGGCACCCCGGCCGTGCGGAGCACCACCTTCCGCTCCGCCGGGCTCGAGCCGGTGCACGTCACGATCCGGCCGAGCGAGGGGGTGGAGGCGCTGTACGCACCGCGCCGCCACCTGCTCGACCGCGTCCTGGCCGACGCCGCCCTCGAGAGCGGCGCCGAGATCCGGTACGGCGTGCGGGTGACCGGCCTGCTGCGCGACGGCTCCGGCCGGGTCGCCGGCGTCCGCACCGACGCCGGCGACGGTCGGGAGTCGACGGTGCGTGCACGCCACGTGGTCGGCGCCGACGGCATCCGATCGGTCGTCGCGGACGCGGCCGGCTCTGCCGTGCTGCGCCGGGGCCGGCACGCGAGCGCGGTGCGCTACGCCTATGTCGAGGGACTCGACGCGGCCGGCTACGAGTGGGCCTACGGGGACGGCGCCGGGGCGGGCTTCATCCCGACCGACGACGGGCTGCACTGCGTGTTCGCCGCCACCACCCCCGAGCGCCTGCGGACCCTGCGCCTGGGCGAGCGCGAGGACGCCGGCTTCCTGGCGACGTTCCGGCTGGCCGCGCCCGACCAGGTCGAGCGGCTCGGTGACGCCCGGCGCGTCGGACGGTTCCACGGCTGGGCGGGCGCGCCCGGGCACCTGCGGCAGCCGTGGGGCCCCGGCTGGGCCCTCGTGGGCGACGCGGGGTACTTCAAGGACCCGATCAGCACGCACGGGATGACCGACGCCTTGCGGGACGCCGAACTCGTGGCCGGCGCCCTGCTCGAGGTCCTCGGCGGCACCCGCACGGAGCGGGCGGCCCTCGGGGACTACCACCGGTGCCGCGACGCGGTCTCCCACCGGCTCTTCGAGGTCGCCGACGAGATCGCCTCCTACGACTGGGACGGTGCCGACGTGCAGCCGCTGCTGCGCCGGATGAGCGCGGCGATGACCGACGAGGTCGAGCTGCTCGCCTCCCTTCCGACGGCTCCGCGGCGCGAGGTCGCGGACGGCCTCGTCGGCTAGCCTTGGGATCGACCCGGACGGACCATGGTCAGTCGAGGCGCGGACATGCAGGTCGAGATCGCGATGCTCGGGGGGTTCTCGGTCACTGTCGCACGCTCTCCGGTCCCCGCCGGCGCGTGGTCGCGACGCGGCGCCGCCTCCGTGGTCAAGCTGCTGGCGCTCGCCGAGGGCCGCGCGCTCCACCGCGAGCAGGTCATCGACGCCCTCTGGCCCACGGTGCCCGTGGACGCCGCGCTGCCACGCCTGCACAAGGCCGCGCACTACGCGCGGCGAGCCCTCGCCGATGCGGCGGGCGGACCGGGCACGGAGCCGCCGACCGTCGTGCTGCGCCACGACCAGGTGCTGCTGCTGCCCGAGGCGGCCGTCGAGATCGACGCGGTCGAGTTCCGGCGCCGGGCACAGGAGGCACTGGCCGACGGGTCCGTCCCTGCTGCCGAGGCCGCGCTGACGGCGTATGGCGGGGTGTTGCTGCCCGAGGACCTCTACGAGCCCTGGGCCGCCGAGTGGCGCGACGCCCTCGGCGTCCTGCACCGCGACCTGCTCCGGCTCGCCCGGCGCTGGTCGGACCTGGTGCGCGAGGACCCGACCGACGAGGCGGCCCACGTGGCGCTGGCGCGTGACCTGGCGGAGCGCGGTGACCTGCGGGCCGCGGAGCGCCAGCTGGAGCGGATGGAGCAGGCCCTGCGCCGTGAGCTGGGCACGGTGCCCAGCGGCGAGGCGCAACGGCTGCGGGCCGAGGTCGCCGCCCGGTCCGGCGCCACGGCCACAGCGGCTGAGCCCGCCCCGGAGCAGTCCGTGCGGCTGGTGGGGCGCAAGGCCACCGGCGACCTGGTGCGCGACCGGCTCGAGCGCGCCGACCTGGGCCGCGGCACCACGGTGCTGCTGACCGGGCCGCCGGGGGTCGGGAAGTCGGCCGTGCTCGACCTGGCGACGACGCTCGCGAGGCGCCGCGGCTGGCGCACGGCCCGTGGCGCGGCGTCGGTCATGGAGGGCGCATGGCCGTACGCGCCGGTGCTCGAGGCGTTCGGCGACCTCTGCCGGCAACACCCCTCGCTGCTCGACGGGCTCGACGACAGCCTCCGGCTCGAGCTGGACCGCGCGCTGGCCGGCGAGCAGGCGGGGTGGAGCGGGGAGAGCGCCCACCAGCGGCTGTTCGTCGCGGCGGCCGAGCTGCTCCGGCTCGCGGCGAGCGACCGGGGCCTGCTGCTCGTCGTCGACGACGTGCACGAGGCCGACGAGGCCTCCCTGCGGCTCCTGCACTACCTCGCCCGGACCGCCGTCACCGAGCGGGTGCTGGTCGCGCTCGCCACCCGGCCGCACGCGACGCTCCGGGAGCTGGAGACGAGCCTGGTCGCCCGTGGCGTGGGGTCGGTCCTCGACCTGCAGCCGCTCGACGAGGCTGCGAGCCGTCGGCTGGTCGCGCTGCACCACCCGGACCTCGACGAGGCGACCGTCGCCGAGGTCTGCGCGGTCTCCGGCGGCCTGCCGTTCAGGCTCCTCGAGACCGCGCGCGCCGCGGCGGACGGCAGCGGCGACCTCGCCGTCTCCGGGCTCGCCGAGCCGGCGGTCGCCGTGCTCCGACGGGTCGCCCTGCTGGGGACGGCGTTCACCACCGACGAGCTGCTCGCGGTCAGCGGGGTCGGCGAGGACGCGACGTACGCCGCGCTGGCGGCCGGGCTGGACACCGCCGTGGTGGAGCCGACGGACACCGGCTACCGGTTCCGGCACGCCCTGGTCCGAGAGTCGGTGCTCGCGACCTTCCCCGCGCACGAGCGATCCCGAGCCGGCGGCGACGTCGCCGAGCAGATGGCCGCCCTCGGCGCCCCGGCCACCCGGGTCGCCCGCCTCTTCGTCGCCTCCGGGCACCCGGTCCAGGCGATCCCGTACGCCCGCCAGGCGGTCGAGACCGCGGGGGCACTGGGTGCCTACCGGGACGGCCTGGCCCTGGTCGACGCGGTGATCGACCACGCCTCCGGAGCCGACCGGGCGCACCTGCTGGCCCGGCGCGGCGACCTGCTGCTGGCGCTGGCGGACCCGGCGGCGGTGCCGGCGTACCGCGCTGCGCTGGCGATGACCACCGGCACCGAGCACCGGCTGGTCCGGGTCCGGCTGGCCCGGGCGCTCACGTTCCAGGGCGACCTCGACACCGCCGCCACCCTGGTGGCCGGGCTCGAGCTCGAGGGCGACTCCGCCGACGGGCCGCTGCTGCTCGCACGCGGCAACCTCGCCTACTTCACCGGGGACCTCGAGTCCGCCCACGAGGCCGCCGACGCCGCGCGGGCCGTGCTGCGGCCCGACGACACCTGGCAGCTGCTCGACCTGGTCGGCCTCCAGGGCTTCATCGCGCACCAGCGCGGCGAGCTCTTCGAGCGGTTCCGGCTCGAGCTGCGCCGCACGCTGGACGACCCGGGCCTGGCGACCGCGGTGTTCGACGCCCACCTGTGCGTGGCCGAGTCGATGCTCTACGGACCGATCCCCTTCACCGAGGTGATCGGGCTCGCCGAGCAGCTGCGGCGGCGCGCGGAGCAGCACGGGGCGCTGCGCGGAGCGGCGTTCGCGGCGGGACTGATCGGGGAGGCGGCGCTGCTCATGGGCGACCTCGACCGCGCCGAGCGGGAGCTGACCGAGGCCGTCGAGCTGCACCGCGACGTGGACGCCACGGCCGGTCAGGCCCACTCGCTGCAGCGCCTCGCCGACGTCCACGTGGCCAGGGGCGACCGGCCCGGCGCGACCGGCCTGCTCCGGCGTGCGCTCCCGCTGGCTCGCTGGTCGGTGATCAGCTCGCACCTGGTCCAGCGGGTCTACGGGTCGATGATCGCGGCGGCGCCGGACCCGGAGACGGCCGTGGCGATCGTCGAGCAGGCCGACCTCGCCATCGGCCAGACCGACCGCTGCGGCTTCTGCGACCTGATGCTCGAGGCGCCGGCCGCGATCGCGTGCGCCGACGCCGGGCTGCTCGACGACGCGGAGAGGCACCTGGCGCTGGCCCGGCAGTCGGCGGCGTTCCTGGTCAGCACCTCCAGGGACGCCGCGGTCGCCGAGGCGTCGGCGCACCTCGCAGCCGCACAGCAGGACGACGCGGGGTTCGAGCGGCTCGCGGGCGAGGCGGTGCAGCTCTTCACCCTGGCCGGGCAGCCGCTCGACGCCGCCCGCTGCGCCGCGCTGGGCGTGCGGGTCTGACCGTTTCTCGCCCGCCCCCACCCGCGGGCGGCGGGGTCACCGACCGATCGCGATGACCGGGTTGCGGTCGGGGTCGAGGCGCCGCACCAGCGCGCGGATGAAGACGCGTGGCGCGCTGACGCACCCCGCGGTCGCGCCGTCCCCGTTGACGTGCAGGAAGATCCCGGCGCCCCGGTGGCGGACCTGCCGGGCGTTGAACGAGGTGACGATCGACCACTCGTACTGCACCGGGTAGTCCGTCAGGCGTTCCGAGCTGTTCTCGTCGCTGGCCGGGAGCCGCCAGCGGAACCCGCCCTGGCTCCGGTTGCGGTAGCGGTTGTAGTAGCGCGAGGCGTTGTCCTGGACCCAGTAGTCACCACGCCGGATCCGGCGGTAGTCCAGGTCCCACGAGTCCTGCCGGCGATGGGTGCCGAAGACCCACGGCAGCCGGAACGTGCCGAGCGGGGTGGTCCCGGTGCCCTGACGCCGCCGGTCGGCGCGCACCAGGCCGCCGTACCCGATCCGCCCGTCGCGGGCCCGGAGCCGCTGCACCAACGTGCCGTCCCTCTTCGCCCAGAACGTCACTCGCGCGTGGTGACCGCGGGTGTGGTTCACGGTGACGACCTGGCGGGTGCCGGGCCGCAGGTGCACGGTGACGCCGTCGAGGCGGACGTCGCCGGCGGCCGACGCGGGTGCGGCCCCGAGTGGTCCCGCGGCGACCGCGAGGGTCGCGGCGAGCAGGAGGGCGGCGAGGACGGTGCGCACGGGCGTCACTGTTCCAGATCCGCCGGGGTGAGGTCGGTGCGCACGCCCTGGTACGACGGCTGCCGCAGCCGCTGTCGCCGCGAGACGTGGTGGGTGTCGACGTCCACGACGACGACGGGCTCGACCCAGTGGGTGCCGCGCGAGTCCTCCCGCGGCACCTCGTCGGCGAAGGGGCTCGCGGCGCTGGCCAGCGGGGCCAGCAGCTCGCCGAGCAGCCGCCCGGCCTTCGGTCCGATCCCGCTGCCGACCCGGCCCCGGTAGGCGAGCCCGTCGGGCGTCGGCTCACCGACCAGCAGGGCCGCGAGCCGGTCCGTGCTCCCCTCCTGCGGCCGCCAGCCCCCGACGACGTACGAGTGGCGGTGCCGGTGGGCGAACTTGAGCCAGCTCGGGCTGCGCGCGTCGAACTCGTAGCGCGAGGAGACCCGCTTGCTGACGATGCCCTCCAGCCCCTGCTGCAGCGTGGCGTCGAACAGCATCGCCCCGTCGTCGTACGCCGCCGGCACCTGCCAGGTGGACTCGGCCAGCTCGAGGCCCTGCAACAGCTCGCGGCGCCGCTCGAGCGGCTGGTCCGCCAGGTCCCGGCCGTCGAGCCGGAGCAGGTCGAAGACCATGTAGACCGCCGGGACCTCGCGGGCCAGCCGGGCCGCGGTCGTCACCTTCCGCACGTGCATCCTGTCCTGCAGCACCCGGAAGTCCGGCAGCCCCTCGTCGTTGAGGCCGATGACCTCGCCGTCGACGAGCAGGTCGCGGTCACCGAGAGGCGCGGCACTGACCTCGGGCCACGCGATCGTGGCGTCGTTGCCGTTGCGGCTCCAGAGCCGGGTGCCGTCGCCGGTGGTGTCCGCGAGGATCCGCACCCCGTCCCACTTGACCTCGTGCGTCCATCCCTCACCCGTGGGTACGTGTCGGCCACGGGTGGCGAGCATGGGACGCATGGGGCCATCCTGACCGATACTGGAGCAAGTCGGTGGTCGGGCGACCCGGCCGCAACGGGGAAGGGACGTGGGAGATGCGTGCGATCTGGAAGGGCGCGGTGTCCTTCGGGCTGGTCAGCGTGCCCGTGAAGCTCTACTCCGCCACCGAGTCGCACGACGTGTCCTTCCGCCAGGTGCACGCCAAGGACGGCGGCCGGATCAAGTACCAACGCGTCTGCTCGATCGACGGCGAGGAGGTGGCCTACGCCGACATCGCCAAGGGGTACGAGACCGAGGACGGCGAGATGGTCATCCTCAGCGACGACGACATGGCCGAGCTGCCGTCGACGTCCTCGCGGGAGATCGCGGTCGAGAAGTTCGTCCCGAGCGACCAGATCGACCCGATGCTCTTCGAGAAGTCCTACTACCTCGAGCCGGAGAAGTCCGGGGCCAAGCCGTACGCCCTGCTGCGGCAGGCGCTCAAGGACGCCGACCGGATGGCCGTGGTGACGGTCGCGCTGCGCCAGCGCACGACCGTCGCGGTGCTGCGCGTGCGTGACGACGTGATCGTGCTGCAGACCATGATGTGGCCCGACGAGATCCGGACGCCGGACTTCTCGGTCGAGACCGGCGAGGTCAAGGACGCCGAGGTCAAGATGGCCAACATGCTCGTCGAGACGCTGGCCGGTGACTTCGACCCCAGCGAGTTCGAGGACGACTACGCCGAGGCGGTGGAGTCGTTGGTCAAGGCCAAGATCGAGGGCGGCGAGGTCAAGCGGACCGCCACCTCGACCAAGTCGTCCGGCGAGGTGGTCGACCTGCTCGCGGCGCTGCAGCGCTCGGTGGACGCGGCCAAGACGGCGCGGGGCGAGACCACCGACGAGGAGCCGGCCGCCGCGAAGAAGTCGGCCCCCAGGAAGGCTCCGGCCAAGAAGACGGCCGCGAAGAAGGCGCCCGCCAAGAAGACCGCCAAGAAGGCACCCGCGAAGAAGGCGGCCAAGAAGGCCAGCTGACCGCGAGCACCGGGGCTAAGCCGGTCGCGTCGGACGGCTCGACGTGGCTGGTGGCGGCCGCCCCGGTGACGAGGCGGCCGCCCGCGACCACGTCCATCAGCTCCGGCTGGTGGCGACGTCGATGGCGACGGGGACTCCGTGGGTCATCACGTCGTACACCGCGGAGCGGGCGCGGGCCTGCTGCACGAGTCCGCGCAGCTGCTCGGCCTCCGCGTCGCCGCTCACGTGGAAGGTGACCCGCACCTGCTCGAACCCGTTGCGGACCGTCTCGTCCAGCCCGAGGATGCCCAGCAGGTCGATGTCGCCCTCGACGCGGGCGGTGACCTCGCCCAGCTCGATGCCGCGGGCCGCGGCGATGTTGGCCAGGCCGCTCATCAGGCAGGCACCCAGGGCCTGCAGCAGGTGCTCGGCCGGCGTGGGGGCACGGTCCTGCCCGACGAGCACGGCCGGGTGGTCGGCCTCCACGGTGAAGGGCTCGGCCCGCCGATGCTCGGTGCCGGCGCCGTGGAAGTCGTCGATCGTGGTGCGGTTGAAGGTGCCGTCGACCCACTCCGTGATGGCGCGGAACTGGAAGCGGCCCAGGTCGGGCTGCCCCCGGACCGCGCCGATGGTGGCGAACAGGCCGCCGGTGTCGACGCCGTTGAGGTGGTGGCTGTCGGTGATGGTCATGGTGTCTCTCCAGGTGGTGGTGACGGGGATGTCTCAGGCGGCGGGAGCCGCCTGCAGCCCGGCGGGTGCCGGGCGTGAGGCGAGCACGCTCGCCTCACGTTCGAGGGCCTCGCTCAGCTGCTTCTGCAGCGCCACGAAGCGGGTGGGGTGGGGGTAGGCCTTCAGGTCCCGGGTCAGCCGGAAGGTCTCCGCCAGGGCGGCGTCGCGGGCGCGGGCGTAGCCGCACATCGCCTCCTTCTCGGAGGAGTCCCCCACCAGGACCGCGTCGGCGGCGTCCGCGAGGAGCTCGGCGTCCCGGAACGCGTCGGTGATCCCGTGCCCGGTGACGGGGTCGCGGTGGTAGCCGGCGTCCCCCACCAGCGCCCAGCCCGGACCGTGCGGCACCCGCACCAGGTCCGGCAGGTCCACGCCGCCCCGGACCGGGCCGTCCACGCACCCCCCGCGCACACGTTCCGCGACCGTGGGAGCGATCTCCTGCAGGGCGTCGACGAGGGCACGGCCCCGTCCGGGCCCGGCGGTCCGCACGGGCTCGAGGAGCGGGCTCGGCCGCGAGAGCCAGACGCAGGCCCGGCCGTCGTGGGTGGGGAAGACGCCGGCGAAGGCGCGTGGGGCGATGTGGAACTCGAAGCCGTCCCAGGCCACCCCGCCGACGTGGGCGTACCAGGTCGACGTCCGCGGCTCGACGTACTGCCGGGTCGGCGCATCCACCCAGCGGGCGGTGGTCGACCGCAGCCCGTCCGCCCCCACGACCAGTCGGGCGCGGTAGGCGTGCTCTGCACCGGTCCTGCCGCGGGCGAGCACCCCGCAGACCCGGCCGCGGTCGTCACGCAGCAGTCCCGTGGCCGCGGTCCCCGTGTGCAGCTCCGCCCCGGCGGCGACCGCCTCCTCGGCGAGCAGCGCGTCGAGCACGGTGCGTCGGGGGGCGAGCAGGAGGTCGACGCCGGCGCGGTCCTTCACCTGCACCCGGCGTTCCTGCCCCTCGGACGCGAAGCTCACGTGGCGGACGGGCGGCGCACCGCTGGCGAGCACCTTGTCCAGCAGCCCCCAGCGGGCCAGCTGGACCACCCCGCCCCGGGCGATGGCGTGCGTGGACAGGGTGTCGCTGGGCAGGCCGGCCCGCTCGAGGAGGACGACGTCGTACCCCCTCGCGGCGAGCAGCCGGGCGGTGCTCGCGCCGGCGCAGCGGGCGCCGATGACGACGACGTCGTGACGGGTGGTGTGGAGTGCCATGGCTCCGACGATCCAACGTCGGCCGCCACCGGGCTTGGAGACCGTGTGGAGGAGCCGTGGCGGTTCCGTGCCGCGGATGCGGCGAGCTCACCGGCCGGCACCCTCGAGAGAGTCGGCAGGCTCCTCAGCCCTGCGAGGTCGCTCCCATCAGGCAGAACTGGACGCCGGCCGGGTCGCGCAGCACCGCGAGCCGGCCGTACGGCGTGTCCTCGGGCGGCACCACGACGGTGGCTCCGGCGGCATCGGCCCGCTCGGCGGTCGCGTCGGCGTCCGCGACCTGGAGGTAGAACTGCCAGCGGGAGGGGTCCTCGCCGAGCATCGCGGTGGCGTCCATGATCCCCGCGCGTGCCTGCTCGTCCGCGCCCAGCGTCGTGTACCGGAACTCGGGGGTGTCGCTCATCGTGTGCACGTCCCAGCCGAAGACGTCGGCGTAGAAGCGCACCGAGGCGTCGTAGTCCTTGCTGAGTGTCTCGTACCAGGCCGGTGCGCCGTCCTGGGCCGTGACCCCGGTGCCCGCGAACGACTGCGCCTGCCAGGCACCGACGGCCGCCCCCGCAGGGTCGACCAGGACCCCCATGGTGCCGAGGTCGCCGACCTGCATCGGGCCCGCGATCACTTCCGCCCCGGCCGCCCGGGCCCGGTCCAGCAGCGCGGTCGCGTCGGTCGTGGCCAGGTAGACCGTCCAGGTGCTCGGTCCGCCCATCGACCCGTCGTTGCGCATCAGCCCGGCCACCGGGACGCCGTCACGCTCGAAGATGCGGTAGCCGCCGTGCTCCTCGTCGGGCTCGGTGGCCGTCCAGCCGAACAGCCCTCCGTAGAAGTCGGCCGCGGCGTCGGTGTCGGGGGTGAACAGCTCGATCCAGCAGGGCTCACCGGGCAACGTGGTCATGGGGATCTCCTCTCGTGGCTCCTGCTCATGTGGACCTCGCGGGCGCCCGGGACTCATCGGTGCCGGGCGACCACCTCCCCCGACGCTGTTGCGCGTGGTGATCGTCCTCGCCGACGTCACGGCGGCGATCGCGATGCTCCTACCGCAGGGGTCCGCCGGGGTGGGTCAGTCCCGGGCGCCGCGCGCGGCCCGGGAGTCCGGCCAGGCCCGGTCGAACCTGCTGAAGAGGGCGTCGCTGAGCCGCGGGGCAACCAGGTTGAGGACCTCTCCGACGTTGCCGGCGGCGGTGTTCACGGTGATCGGGCGGTCCTCCAGGGCGCGCACCACCTTCGCGGCGGCCTGCTCGGGCGTGAGCGCGCGGCGGCCGGCGTACGCCTCGGTCGGCGCCACCATCGGGGTGCGGACCAGGGCGAACCGCATGTTCGTGAACGTGACCTCGTCCCGGTAGGTCTCGCGTGACGCCACCCGGCTCCAGGTGTCGAGCGCGGCCTTGGAGGCGATGTACGCCGCGAACTTCGGCGCCTTCATCTGCACGCCCCAGGTGCCGATGTTGACGACGTGGCCGAAGCGCTGGGCGCGCATGGCCGGCAGCAGGCCCATGGTGAGCCGCACCGGGCCGAAGTAGTTGACCGCCATGGTCCGCTCGAAGTCGTGGAAGCGGTCGTGGCTCAGGTGCAGCGAGCGCCGGATCGATCGCCCGGCGTTGTTGACGAGGTGGTCGACCGCACCGTGCTCGGCGAGCACCCGCTGCACCAACGCATCGACCGCAGCCCCGTCGGTCAGGTCGCAGGAGTACGCCGCAGCGCGGCCGCCGCCCGCCTCGATCTGCCGCCGCACCCGGTCGAGCTCGTCGGACCGGCGGGCCACCAGCAGCACCGTCGCGCCGGTCCGGGCCACGGCAAGCGCAGTGGCCTCGCCGATGCCGGACGAGGCGCCGGTGACGAGCACGGTCCGGCCCGCGAGCGGGCTGCCCGCGTCACCGGTGATGCGTCGCAGCAGGCGACGCACCCGGGCTCGCGGTGTCTGGAGCAGCAGACCCACTACGCGGTGTCCCACCTGAAGAGCCTCGCCGCGACCAGGGTGATCACCGTCGCGAAGGCGGCCAGGACCAGCATCGGCACCAGCGCTGCCGCGGGTCCCTGGCCTCGCACCATGACGTCCAGCATGCCGTCGTTGAGGTGTCGCAGCGGCATCAGCTGCGACACGGTCTGCAGCCAGCCCGGAGCGCCGTCGAGCGGGAAGAAGGACCCGCTCAGGAACGCCATCGGCAGGACCAGGAAGTTGGCCATGTTGACCGCCCCCTCCTGGGTCTTGGTGAGCGCGCCCGCGAGCAGCCCGACCGACATGAAGCAGAGCGTGCCGACCACCAGCAAGGGCAGCGCCATCCACCACGACCCGGTGAGTCGCAGCCCGAACGCGGCGCTCCCGAGGCCCAGGAAGATCGCCATCTGGACCAGGGCGATCAGGACCGTCACCGCGATCCGGGCGCCGACCACGGTGCGCGTCGGCACCGGTGCCAGCTGGAGGCGACGCAGCAGCTTGCTCTGCCGCCATCCCTGCAACGTCGCCGCCGCGCCGAAGCTCGCGCTCATCGCGATCGCCCAGCCGAGCAGGCCCGGCGTCACGAACTGGATCGTGTCGAGCGAGTCGTCCTCGACCGCCTCGGTCTCCAGGGCGTACGTCGGCGGGTTGCCGCTCAGGGCGACGTTGGTGCCGTCCACGAACGCCTGGAGCGCGCCCTGGGTGATGGCCGCCTTCACCTGGTCGGTCTGCGTGTAGTGCGCGACCAGGGTGTTGCCCTGCATCTCGATGGCGACGTCGGCGTCACCCCTGCGGACCTCGCGGAGCGCGGCGGCGGCGTCGTCGGTGCGGGTCACGTCGAAGGTGTCGTCCCACGCCTCCTTCGCGCCGTCCGAGAGCTGGTCGACGAGGGCGACGTCACCGACCTGCACCAGGTCGACCTTGGACTGCGTCTGGTTGGCGAAGATGCCGCCGAAGAGCACCAGGAACATCAGGGGGAAGATCAGCGCGAAGAAGACCGAGGCCTTGTCGCGGTAGAAGCCGCGCAGGATCGCGGCGGACAGGGCGACCGCGGGCCGGTTGGTCGTCACGGGGCTCATGCGCGGTACTCCCGGCCGGTCAGGTCGAGGAAGACGTCCTCGAGCGTGCCGGTGTGCACCTGGACACCGTCGAGCCGGTCGAGCGCGGCCAGGCGCGACACCACGGTCGCCGGCTCGCGCGTGGTGAGCACCAGGCCGTCGGGGGTGGCCTGTGCGTCGCTCACGGCGGGCAGCGCCCTGCCCTCCTGCTCGCCGAGCTGGCCGGCCGCCACGGTGATCCGGACCGGCGCGTCCAGCCCGCGCACCAGGGCCGCGGGCGTGTCGAAGCGCAGCACCCTCCCGTGGTCCATGATCGCGACCCGGTCGCAGAGCACCTCGGCCTCGTCCATGTAGTGGGTGGTGAGCACGACGGTGCGACCGGAGTCGTTGAGGCCCGCGAGCAGGTCCCACAGGTTGCGGCGAGCCTGGGGGTCCAGCGCGGCGGTGGGCTCGTCGAGGAAGACGACCTCGGGGTCGTGCACCAGGGCGCAGGCGATGGACAGGCGCTGGGCCTGGCCCCCGGACAGGTTCTCCACCCGGGTGTCGGCCTTCTCGACCAGCCCGACCCGCTCGAGCCAGTCGTCGGCACGCCGGGCGTCGACGCCGTACAACGCCGCGAAGGTGTGCAGCTGCTCGCGCGCGGTGAGTCGCTCGAAGAACGACGAGGCCTGCAGCTGGACGCCGATCCGCGGGAGCAGCGCGGGGTTGCGCGGCCAGGGGCTCTCCCCCAGCACCCGCACCGTTCCCGAGTCCGGCCGGCGCAATCCCTCGATCATCTCCAACGTCGTCGTCTTGCCGGCGCCGTTCGGCCCCAGGATCCCGACGAACTCGCCCTCGCCCACGTCGAGGCTCACCCCGTCGACGGCCCTCAGCTCGCCGTAGGCCAGCGCCAGCTCGACAACTTCGATCGCTCCCACCCGCCGGACCCTAGGGCAGTCGGAACCCCGGCCTCGACAGACTTTCCGGTGCCGGGGACCCCGTCTTTGGTAGCCGCTCCCCCGCCAGCAGCGGCCAGGGGCGGGCCGCCTCGAGCTGCGCGGAGAGCGAGAAGAGCGTGGCCTCGTCGTCCGTGCGGCCCACCAGCTGGACGGAGGTCGGCAGCCCGTCCGGCCCGGTGCCGCACGGCACGGCCGCGGCCGGGTTGCCCGCGACGTTCCAGAGCGCCGCGTAGGCGATCGCGGGCATCGCCCGCAGCGAGGCGCGCACGGTCCCGACACCGTCGAGACGCCCCACGCGCGGCGGTCGGTGCGCGATGGTGGGGGTGAGCAGGACGTCCACGTCGTCGAAGACCCGGTTGGCCTTCGCCGACACCTTCTCGGTCTCGCGGAGCGCCCAGTCGCGGACCCTCGGCGTCACCCATCCGCCGAGGCGACAGGTCTCCCGGGTCCGGCGCTCGAGCCGGTCGCGGTGCTCGACGAGCTCGGCCTCGGACCGGATGCCGGCGAAGAACTGCGGGACGAACGCGGAGGTCGGGTCGGGGTAGCGCGGGTCGACCTCGCGCACGTCGTGCCCGAGGTCGGAGAGGAGCCGGGCGGTCGCCTCGACCGCCCGGACGTGGACCGGGTCGGGGCGCACGCCCAGGGTGACCGGCCTGGTCGTCCAGCCGATCCGCAGCCGTCCCGGCTCGCGGCCGGCGGCCTCGACGAACGACGCGTCCCCGCCCGCCCGGTAGAGGTCGCCCTCGACGTTGCCGCGGATCACGTCGTAGACCAGCGCGCTGTCGCGCACCGTGCGGGTGAGGGGTCCGGCGGTGCCGAGCGCCCACCACAGGTGTGGGTGCGGCGCCGTCGTCACCCGGCCGCGCTGGGGCTTGAGACCGAAGAGTCCGCAGCAGGCGCTGGGGATCCGGATGGACCCGCCCCCGTCGCCGCCGATGCCCACGGGGACCATGCCGGACGAGACGGCGACGGCGGTGCCGCCGCTGGAGCCGCCCGGTGTCCGGGTGCGGTCCCACGGGTTGCGGGTGACGCCCCGGGAGGCGGACTCGGTGTAGGGGAACGCCCCGAACTCCGGCATCGTCGTCTTGCCCACGACGACGGCGCCGGCGGCGCGCAGACGGCGCACGATCTCGGCGTCGGCAGCGACCGGGGTCGCGTTGGCGTCGCCGCCGAACGTCGTCACCGTGCCGGCGACGTCGACCTCCTCCTTGATGGCGATAGGCACGCCGTGCAGCGGGCCCGGCGTGCCGCCCCCGGCGAGCAGCGCGTCGCGCGCGTCGGCCTCCGCCCGAGCCTCGTCGGCCAGCACCACGGAGAAGGCGTTCAGCGGCGGGTCCTGTGCCGCGATCCGGGCCAGGGCCTCGTCGACCGCGCTCCGGGCGGTGAGCTCCCCCGCGGTGGTGCGGCGCACGGTCTCGGCCACGTCGATCCTGCTGTCGGTCCTGCTCAGGTCGGTCACGTGTGCACCCTAGGGCCGAACAACGTCATCCGGGCAACGTCGTACGGAATGAGGCCTTGGGGCCACGATCCGCATGACGTCTCGGCGGGGACTGCGCTACATGTCGACCCCGATGAACATCGGGTCCCCGTGCAGGGTCCTCAGCGGACCGAGCTCGACGCAGTGCCCGGAGGGCACCTCGCAGTCGTAGACCGTGCTCCTCGAGCCACGCCCCGGCACCGCGGTCAGCACCGAGCCGTCGGTGTCGATCGCCCACCAGCCGTAGGCCGGCCCCTTCCCGGTGTCGCCGCGGTCGAGCACGACCGGCCGGCCGCCGTCGGTGGGCGCGAGCCGACTCGACCAGTAGAGGACGTGGCGGCCGTCGTAGGTGAGCTGCGCATCGATGGCGCCCGGGACCAGGCGGTAGTCCGCGGCCGCCTCGGCGTCGGGTGCCGGCCCGGTGTAGAGCAGCACGCCGTTGCGCACGTCGGCCACGCGGGTCCGCGGCCCCGCCAGCGGGCGGACCTCGTCGGTGCGCGTGTCCCAGGCCGTCGTGCCGTCGGAGGTGCGCAGGAGCACGACGCCGCCGTCGAGACCGTCGATGACCGTGCCGCTCCCCACGTCGTGGCGGGCGACCACCCGGTCGGTGGCGAGGTCCCGGACGGTCACGGTCAGCTGACCGCCGAGCACCGCCCCGTAGGCGACCAGCGGCCCCTGGGCGTCCACCTTCGCGGTGGGGTGGAAGGTCCCGGTGTCGGCGTCGCTCTCGAGGTCGGTGACCTTCCCGGACTCGTCGAGCAGCCGAGGCACGCCGGCGTCGTAGAACACCACGCCGTACGGCGTCGCCGTCGCGTCGGTGTCCAGGAACCGCAGCCGGGCGCCGGGGAACGTGCGACCGCCGAGGTGGATCTCCGCCCCCGGGGCGGCGTAGGCCCGCAGGCCCTCGGAGAAGTCAAGCCGGCCGAGCGGGGCGACCGGCTGCGGGCCGACCAGCGGCTGGCCGCCCGTCAGCTGAGCCGTCAGGACCGCGACGGCGGCCACGGACGCGACCCCGCCGGCGAGTGCGGTGGCCCGGCGGCGGCGCCGGATCCGGCCGCCCTCCCGGACGGCACGGGCGAGGTCCCCCGGAGGGGGCACGACGGCGGACAGGTCCGCATCGAGGGCGCGGCGAAGGTCGGTGGTGCTCATGCGTCGGCTCCGTCCTGGAGGGCGCCGTGGCGCCGGAGGTTGGCGAGGGCGGCGGAGGCCTGGGACTTCACGGTCCCCTGGCTGCAGCCGAGCACCGCCGCGATCTCCCGCTCGGAGAGGTCCTCGTAGTAGCGCAGCACGATGACCGCCCGCTGCCGGACGGGCAGCTGCCGGACCGCCGGCCACAGTGCCCCGTGGACCACCACCTGGTGCTCCGGCGAGGCGACGGGCGTCGCCGGCTCCACGGACTCCGAGGGGCGCTCCCGGCGCCCCCACCCGTGCCGGCGGCCGGCCAGGATCTCGTTGACGACCATCCTGCGGACGTAGGCCTCGGGGTGGTCCGCGGACGCGACCCGCCGCCACGACGCGAACGCCTTGGCGTACGCGGTCTGCAGCGCGTCCTCGGCGGCCGCGGCGTCACCGGTGATGGCGACCGCGGTCCGGAACAGCCGAGGCCAGGTCGCGGTGAAGAACTCCGCGAACTCCTCGTCGGCGGCCATCCGGCCCTCCCCCGTCGGTGCGGCGCCGCTCGGCGACGACACGGTCAGTGCTCTCATGCCCTCCAGATGTGCCGAGCAGGGCGACGGGTTGTCCCGGCGCCCTGCCTTTCGCCGACGGACTTCCTCCGACGGGCGCCGGCTCAGCCGGTCGCCAGCAGCCCGCGCACGACGCGCAGCCCCACCGAGAGCCGGGCAAGGTCGGCCGACTCGTCGGCGCAGATCTCCTCCAGCGTCGACGCCGCCCGCGGCACGACCACGCTGTCGAGGTCCTCCCAGGTCGCGACCCGCGCCGGCGCGGAGTCGTCCGCCGAGGTCACCGACAGCACCTGGGCGGTGAGCTGGGCGTGGACGGCGTGCAGGTCGTCGCGCAGCGCCGCCCGGGCCATCGTCTGCCAGCGGTCCTCGCGCGGCAGCGAGAGGATCCGCTGCACCAGGGCGGGCAGGCCCAGCCGCTCGCCCAGGGCGAAGTGCAGCCGCGCCACCTCGGCCGGCTCGAGGTCCTCGCGCACGGCGATCTCGACGATGCCGAGGAGCATGTAGGCCGGCGGCAGCACCGCGACCCGCGACGCCAGCTCCTGCGGGACGCCGGACTTCTCCAGCCGGTCGCGCCGGTTCTGGTACGCCGTCTGCTCGCGCCCGATCATCAGGTCGGGCAGCTGCTCCATCACCCGCTGGACCGGTCCGGCGAAGAACTCGACGGTGCCGTGGCTGTCCAGCGGCGGGCGCCGGTTCGACACCAGCCAGCGCGAGGCCCGCTCGACCAGGGTGCGCATCTCCAGGCGCATCCGGGTCTGGACCCCGGCGTCGAGCACGTTGTCGTGGGTGCTGAGCTCCTGGCGCAGCGGCAGCGACGCGAAGATCTCGCGGGCCACGAAGTTCGCGCGGGTGAGCTCCGCCGCGGTAGCACCGGTCTCCCCCTCCAGCCGCGGCCAGAAGGTCATGCCGGCACCGTTGACCAGGTCGTTGACCACCTGGGTCACGATGATCTCGCGGCGCAGCGGGTGCGCCTCGATCTGGGTCTCGAAGCGCTCGCGCATGAGCGTCGGGAAGTAGGCCCGCAGGTCGATGTCGAGGTAGGGGTCGTCGGGCAGGTCGGAGGACACGAGCTCCTCGGCCAGCACGATCTTCGTCCAGGCGAGCAGCACCGAGAGCTCCGGGACGGTGAGCCCCTCGCCGCGCTCGAGCCGGCGTCGTACGGCGCGGGTGCTGGGCAGCCCCTCGAGCTCGCGGTTCAGCACACCGGCGCGCTCGAGGCGGCGCATCCAGTCCTCGTGCACGTGCAGCAGCGAGGGGGCGTGCGCGGCCGCGTTGGCGAGCGCGAGGTTCTGCTCGTAGTTGTCGCGCAGCACCAGCTGCCCGACCTCGTCGGTCATGTCGGCCAGCAGCTTGTTGCGCTGCTTCTCGGTCAGGTCGCCGTCCTTGACCACCCGGTCGAGCAGGATCTTGATGTTGACCTCGTGGTCGGAGGTGTCCACGCCCGCCGAGTTGTCGATGAAGTCGGTGTTCATCCGCCCGCCCTGGCGCTCCGCGCCGAGCAGGGCGTACTCGATGCGGCCGAGCTGGGTGAAGCCGAGGTTGCCGCCCTCACCGACGCACTTGGCACGCAGCTCGCGGCCGTTGATGCGGATCGGGTCGTTGGCCTTGTCCCCTGCATCGGCGTGGGACTCGTCGGCGCCCTTGACGTAGGTGCCGATGCCGCCGTTCCACAGCAGGTCCACCGGCGCCTTGAGGATCGCCTTCATCAGCTCGGCGGGCGTCATCGCCGTGACGCCGTCCTCCAGGCCGAGCGCAGTCCGGATCTCCTTGCCGATCGGGATCGACTTCAGCGATCGCGGCCAGACGCCGCCACCGGCGGAGATCAGCGACCGGTCGTAGTCCTGCCAGCTCGACCGGGGCAGGTCGAAGAGTCGCCGCCGCTCGGCGAACGACGTCGCCGCGTCCGGGGTCGGGTCGACGAAGATGTCGCGGTGGTCGAACGCCGCGACCAGGCGGGTGTGCTCCGAGCACAGCAGTCCGTTGCCGAACACGTCGCCGGACATGTCACCGATGCCGACCGCGGTGAAGTCCTCGGCCTGGCAGTCGATGCCGCGCTCCCGGAAGTGGCGCTGGACCGAGACCCAGGCGCCCCGGGCGGTGATGCCCATCGCCTTGTGGTCGTAGCCGACCGAGCCGCCGCTGGCGAACGCGTCGCCCAGCCAGAAGCCGTAGTCCTTGGCCACCCCGTTGGCGATGTCGGAGAAGGTCGCCGTGCCCTTGTCGGCCGCGACCACCAGGTAGGTGTCGTCGCCGTCGTGGCGCACCACCGCACGCGGCGGCACCGTCTCGCCGTCGACGAGGTTGTCGGTGATGTCGAGCAGCCCGCAGATGAAGGTCTTGTAGCAGGCGATGCCCTCGGCCAGCCACGCGTCCCGGTCGCTCGAGTCGGGCAGCTGCTTGCAGAAGAAGCCGCCCTTGGCGCCCACCGGCACGATCACGGTGTTCTTCACCATCTGCGCCTTGACCAGCCCCAGCACCTCGGTGCGGAAGTCGTCGCGGCGGTCGGACCAGCGCAGGCCGCCGCGGGCGACGGAGCCGAACCGAAGGTGCACGCCCTCGACTCGCGGCGAGTAGACGAAGATCTCGAACCTCGGGCGCGGCTCGGGCAGGTCCGGGATCGCCGACGGCTCGAGCTTGAACGAGATGTAGGAGCGCACCCCGCCGCCGTCGTGGTCGTCGAGCGGCTGGAAGTAGTTGGTGCGCAGCGTCGCCCCGATGTGGGTCAGGTAGGAGCGCAGGATCCGGTCGTGGTCGAGGCTGGCCACGTCGGTGAGGGCGCGGTTGATCTTCTCCTCGATCGCCTCGATCCGCGCGGTGCGCGCCTCGGCGTCGGCACCCAGCCCGTTGTGGCCGGGCTCGAACCTCGCCTCGAACAGCTGCACGAGTAGCCGGGTGATGTCGACGTTGTTGCGCAGCGCGCCCTCGATGTAGTCGAGGGCGAAGGGCGAGTTGCCCTGGCGCATGTACTTCGCGTACGCGCGCAGCACCGTCGCCTGGCGCCAGGTCAGCCCGGCGCCGAGGACCAGCGCGTTGAACCCGTCGATCTCGTTGAAGCCGTCCCACACCGCGCGCAGCGCGTCCTGGAACAGCTCGCGCGAGTGCGCGGGCAGGGCCCGGCCGTAGCGCAGGCCGAACTCATAGATGTACGTCGGCCGCGGGAGGCCCTCGAGCTCGTAGGGCCGCTCGTCGACGACCTCGACGCCCATCGAGGACAGCATCGGCAGGATCTGCGACAGCGACAGGGCGGGCCCGATCCGGAACACCTTGAGCCGGGCCTCGCCGCGGCCGGCGTCCAGCTGCTCGTAGAGGGACAGGTCGATCCCGACGTCGCCCTGGATCGCCTCGAGCCGGCCGAGGTCCACCGAGCCGGTGCGGGCCGCGAAGTCCTCCTTGTAGGCCTCGGGGAAGGAGTCGACGTAGCGGCGGCCGAGGACGGCGCCGACCTCCTCGCCGTACTCCGCGATCACCGCGGTCGTGAAGTCGTCGCGCCAGGAGCGCGACGCGTCGGTCAGCCGCTTCTCGAGGTCGTCGGTGTCGACGTCGGCGATGGTGCCGCCCTTGGGCGGGTGCACCACGAAGTGGACCCGGGCGGTCGTGGACTCGTTGACGCTGACGTTGAACTCGACCGACTCGCCGCCGAGGCGGTCCTTGAGGATCTGGGAGAACTTCTCGCGGACGTTGGTGTTGTAGCGGTCGCGGGGCAGGTAGACCAGCACCGAGACGTAGCGGCCGTAGGTGTCGCGGCGGATGAACATCCGCACCTGGCGGCGCTCGCGCGCGTGCATCGCGGCCTCGGCCATCGGCGCCAGCTCGTCGACCGTGGTGTGGAAGAGCTCGTCGCGCGGGTAGGTCTCGAGGGTGTCCATCAGCGCCTTGCCGGCGTGGCTGCGCGGGTCGAAGCCGATCCGCTTCAGCACGGCCGCGGCCTTCTCGCGCAGCAGCGGGATCCGGGTCAGGGACTCGGTGTAGGCGGCGCTGGAGTAGAGGCCGAGGAAGCGGCGCTCGCCGACGACCTCGCCGTTGGCGTCGAACTTCTTGACGCCGACGTAGTCGAGGTAGGCCGGCCGGTGCACCGTCGCCCGGGAGTTGGCCTTGGCCAGCACCAGCAGGGTCTTCTCGCGGGCCTTGGCCTTGACCATCGCCGGCAGCTTGCCGAACGAGGCCGACATGTCCTGGTCGGCGCGCAGGATGCCGTAGCCGGTGCCGGGAACGGCGCGCAGCAGCTCGTCGTCGCCCTCGCGCTCGAGCTTGTACTCGCGGTAGCCGAGGAAGGTGAAGTGGTCGGAGGCGAGCCACTGCAGCAGCTCTCGGCCCTGACGGACCTCCTCGGGGTCCAGCGGCGGCGGGTCGGTGTCGAGCTCGTCGACGATCGCCATGACCTGCAGGTGCATCTTCTCCCAGTCCTCGACCGACTCGCGGACGTCGCGCAGCACGCGCTGCACGTCGTCCTCGATCGCGCTGGTGTCCTCGCCCTCGCGGATCCGGTCGATCTCGATGTGCATCCACGACTCGCGGACCGCGCCGCTCGGTGGCTCGAGCGAGCCGTCGGCGACCGGCGTCACGCTCTGCAGCGCGCCGGTGATGTCGCGCACCACGTCGAAGTGCGGGTGGATGACGACGTGGACGTCGCGCAGCTGGCGCGAGAGCTCCATCGTCAGCGAGTCGACCAGGAAGGGCATGTCGTCGATGACGACCTCGACGACCGAGTGGCCGCCCGAGGACCAGCCGTGCTCGCCGAGGGTCGGGGTGAACACCCGCACCTGCGCGGTGCCCTGCGGCCGGTTCGCGGCGAGCTTCCAGTGCGAGGCCAGCGCGCCGTAGATGTCGACGTCGGTGCGCTCGAGGACGTCCTCGGGGGCGACGTGGCGGTAGTAGGCCTTGAGCAGGCTCTTCACCTGGTCGTGCGGCGGGCCCCCCGAGCCCTTGCGGGCGAGGGCCAGGTCGATGGCCTTCGCGAGGAGCGCGGACTTGTCGTGATCCAGCGTCGTCGTTGACACACCCCGACCCTAGGACTCGCGCTGTGACCTCGCCAACACGGGGTGGAGCGTGTTGCCCGCGGGTCTGCCCGGCGGGTGCCCCCGGGTGTGCCCCGGGTGTGCCCCGGGTGTGCCCCGGGTGCGTTCAGAGCTCCGAACGCAGGTCCCACAGCAGCGGGAAGTAGCGCAGCGGGATGCGCGAGCGCAGGTAGCCGGCGCCGCTGGACCCGCCGGTCCCCGACTTGCTGCCGATCATCCGCTCGACCATCACGACGTGGCGTGCGCGCCAGCTCGCCGCGAGCTCGTCGTGCTGCAACAGCGCCTCCGCGAGCGCCCAGACGACGGCGTACCGGTCCCGGTCGTGGGCGGCGGTGCGCAGCGACGCGGAGACCTCCTCGTCCGTGCCGGCGGCGAGACCGAACGACCGCAGCACCTCCAGGAACGCGTCCCAGAGCGAGGGCTCCTCGAGCCGGGCGGCGAGGCGCTCCTCCTCGGCGTCGGTCAGGCCGCGGAAGCGGCGGACGTACGACGGGTCCTTGGCGCCGGACAGGAACTCGAGCTCGCGGAACTGCACGGACTGGAACCCGCTCGCCGGGGCCAGCCGCTGCCGGAACTCCAGGAAGTCCTGCGGGGTCATCGTCTCCAGCACGTCGACCTGCTGGACCAGCACCCGCTCGATGACGTGCACGCGGGCCAGCAGGTGCTGGGCCCACCACAGCCGGCCACCGTCCACACCGCCGGCCATCGCGTCCCGCGCGGCGACGACCTCGTGCAGCAGCTGCTTGAACCACAGCTCGTAGACCTGGTGGATGGTGATGAAGAGCAGCTCGTCGTGCGCGGGCGGGTCGGACTCCAGGTGCTGGGAGTCCAGGAGCTGGGGCAGTCGCAGGTAGCTGCCGTAGGTCAGCTGCGCACCCTGCTCCCCGAAGGAGACGAACGATTCACTCATGGGCGTGCACGCTAGTCCTCCCGGGTGGGCCATGATGTGCGGCATGCTGTTCCGACACGAGCTCGTCTACGACGCCGGCCCCGACCAGGTGTTCGCGATGCTGGCCGACCCCAAGTTCCGCGAGGCCGCCTGCGACGCGCAGGACGTGATCTCCGCCGAGGTGCGCCTCGACCGGACCGGCAACGGCTTCTCGCTCGTCGTCGACCAGCTCCAGCGCACCGACGACCTGCCGTCGTTCGCCCGGACCTTCGCCGGGGACTCCACCCGCGCGATCCAGCGCGAGGAGTGGGCCGACTCGACGGGCGGCACGCTGCGCATCGAGGCGCCGGGCAAGCCCACCGAGGTCTCCGGGACCATCACCCTGCGTCCCGAGGGCTCGGGCACCCGCGAGATCGTGGAGCTGGACGTGAAGGTCAAGGTCCCGATCGTCGGCGGCGAGCTGGAGAAGCTGATGGCCGAGAAGATCCGCGCGGGCATGGACGCCGAGCACGGCGTCGGTGTGCCGTGGTTGAAGGGAGAGCACTGAGATGGCGAAGCGACTGACCCACGAGCTCGTCTACGACGCCCCGGCCGACGCGGTCGCGGCGATGCTGGCCGACCCGGCCTTCCGCGAGGAGGTGTGCGACTACCAGCGGGTGCTGCGCCGCACGGTCACGGTCGAGCGGTCCGGAGGCGGCATGGAGGTCGTCATCGACCAGGTCCAGGCCGCGCGGGGGATCCCGTCGTTCGCCAGCAAGTTCGTGGGCGACGAGATCAACATCGTCCAGCGCGAGACCTGGGCCACGATGGACGCCAGCCGGATCCACGTCACCATCCCCGGCAAGCCCGGGGAGATGGCGGGCACCGGACGCCTCGACGACTCCGGTGGCCCGACGGTGCACGCGGTGAACCTCGACATCAAGGTCGGCATCCCGTTGGTCGGCGGCAAGATCGAGGGGCTGATCTCCGAGCTGCTGCTCAAGGCGCTGAAGGCCGAGAACAAGGTGGGGCGCGACTACCTGTCGCGCTGAACCCGCTCGTCCCGGGTCTGCCCGGCCGGGTCCGGCCCGGCCGCATCCTGCTCGCGCGCGCTCTCGACGCCGTCCTGGCGGCGGCGTACGACGACGACGGCAGCCAGGACCAGGAACGGCCCGAACGCCAGCAGCACCGTGAGCAGCTGCTCGACGGGGTGCAGCGCCCCCATGTGCAGGGCCGTCACGGGAGGAGTCACCGGACCATTCTCGCGCGCCACGGTGAGACTCCTCACCGCCGGGTTCCGGAATGGCACGTCCGGGGTAGGTGTTGATCAAGAGTTCAACGATCCCCGGACGTACGAGGAGCCTGTTGCCCCATGCCTGACCTTTTCGACAGCCTGACCGTCAAGAGCTGGACCCTCCCCAACCGCCTCGTGATGGCGCCGCTGACCCGCAACCGCGCGGACGGCGAGGGCGTGCCCGGCGACCTGGCCGTGGAGTACTACGCGCAGCGCGCGACCGCCGGCCTGATCATCACCGAGGGCACCCAGCCCAGCGCCGTGGGCCAGGGCTACCTGAACACCCCCGGCCTGCACAGCGTCGAGCAGGTCGCCGGCTGGCGCCGCGTCGCCGACGCGGTCCACGAGCGCGGTGGCCGCATCGTCGCCCAGCTCATGCACGCCGGCCGGGTCGCCCACCCCGACAACAAGCACGGCCTCGAGACCGTCGCCCCGAGCGCGCTGGCCGCGCCGAACGAGATGTTCACCGCGGACGGCATGAAGCCGCACCCGGTCCCGCGCGCGCTGGAGCTCGACGAGATCCCGGGCGTCGTCGAGGAGTACGTCCAGGCGGCCCGGAACGCCGTCGAGGCCGGCCTGGACGGCGTCGAGGTGCACGCCGCGAACGGCTACCTCATCCACCAGTTCCTCGCGCCGGGCTCGAACCAGCGCGACGACGAGTACGGCGGCTCCCCCGCCCACCGGGCCCGGTTCGCCATCGAGGTCACCCGCGCCGTCGCCGAGGCCATCGGCCCCGAGCGGGTCGGCATCCGGATCTCCCCCGCCCACAACATCCAGGGCGCGACCGAGACCGACCCGGCCGACGTCGCGGCGACGTACTCCACCCTGATCGAGGCCATCGCCCCGCTGGGCCTGGCCTACCTCTCGATCCTCGCCGACCCGCGCGAGGACCTCGTGCAGCGGCTACGCAAGGACTTCGGCGGCGTCGTCATCGCCAACGACGGCTTCGGGGAGATCACCACCCGCGAGTCGGCGCAGGCGATCCTCGACGAGGACCTCGCCGACGCTGTGGCCGTGGGCCGGCTGTTCCTGGCCAACCCCGACCTGCCCCGCCGCTGGGAGACCGGCGCGGAGCTCAACGAGCCGAACCCCGACACCTTCTACGGTGGCGGCGCCGAGGGCTACACCGACTACCCGTCGCTGGACGGCTGAGTCCGGCCGACCGGACCCTATGTACGACGAAGCCCCGCCGGTTCACCGGCGGGGCTTCGTCGTAGGTGCCACTGGCTGAGTCACCGGTTCACCGGTGACTCCTGACGTTCTCGGGTGTTGCAACGGGGTGATTTCAACCGGTGAGTGCGACACCACCTGGTTTGTTGGGGTCTGAGAGTAGCCGGTCGAGCGCTTCGGCCGGGGTGGCCCAGCTCAGGGTCTCGCGGGGACGGCCATTGAGCTCGGCGGCGACGGTGTCGAGGTAGCCGGGCCCCCAGAAGGACAGGTCGGTGCCCTTGGGGAAGTACTGGCGCAGGAGCCCGTTGGTGTTCTCGTTGGAGCCTCGCTGCCAGGGTGAGTGGGGGTCGCAGAAGTAGATGTCCAGGCCGGTCGCGAGGGCGATCCGGGCGTGGCTGGCCATCTCCTTGCCCTGGTCCCAGGTCAGCGAGCGGCGCAGCTGCTCGGGCAGGGTGAGCATCTTCGCGATCATGGCCTCGGCGACAACCTCGGCGTCCCAGCCGGTCGGCAGGTGCAGCAGCATCGCGAACCGGGTCGTTCGTTCCACCAGGGTGCCGATCGCGGAGGCGTTGTCCTTGCCCATGATCAAGTCGCCCTCCCAGTGGCCGGGCACCGCCCGGTCGGCGACCTCGGGGGGTCGTTCGCTGATCATCACCATGCCCGGGAATCGGGGCGCCCGTTGCTGCTGTCCCTCGCGGTGGCGTTGCGGCTTGCGCAGCGTCCGGCCGGTGCGCAGGTGCTTGGCCAGCTCGCGCCTCAGCCCGCCCCGGGACTGCACGTAGAGCGCCTGGTAGATCGTCTCGTGCGACACCCACATCTCCGGATCGTCGGGAAGGTCCACCCGCAGCCGCCGGGCGATCTGCCGGGGACTGTGGTTGCGGGCCAACCGGTCTTGAACCTCACGCCGCAACCGCAGGTTGGTCGCCAGCTTGGCCGGCTTGGGGCGCTGGGCCCGCTCGTCGGCCCGGGCCTGGGCAACACTGGCACGGTATCGGGCCGACGGCGTACGTCCACGGTTCAGCTCGCGGTAGACCGTGGAGCGGTCGAACCCGATCTCCTCCGCGATCTGGGCGGGCGTCAGCCCGGCGGCATGCAAGTGGGCGATCTCTTCCCGATCTGACATCGACAATCGCCGACCCTGCGGGGCGGGCGACCTCGCCGGTGAGCCGTAGGACCGGGCATTGGCTGGGATCACCCCGCCACGCTGGCTGAACCACAGATCCGCCGAGGCCCGCGACACGCCCGCGGCCAGGGCCGCGTCGTACCGCCCCAGCCCGGCCGCGATCCCGAGCCAGAACCGACGACGAACCTCTCGTGGGAACGGCGGGCGACCACCGGCCATGAACGACACCTCCTCAGGTGTCGCACTCACCGCTAGACATCAAGCGGCTGAGAACGTCAGGAATCGCCGGTTCCCCGGTGACTCCGACAGCCCGCGATCAGCCCATGTAGGGGTAGCGGTAGTCCGTCGGCGGGACGAACGTCTCCTTGATGGAGCGCGGGCTGGTCCAGCGCAGCAGGTTGACCGCGGCGCCGGCCTTGTCGTTGGTGCCGCTGGCGCGGCCGCCACCGAAGGGCTGCTGGCCGACGACGGCGCCGGTCGGCTTGTCGTTGATGTAGAAGTTGCCGGCCGCGAAGCGCAGCTCCTTGCGCGCCCAGGCGATCGCGGAGCGGTCCTGGGCGATGATCGCGCCGGTCAGGGCGTACGGCGCGAACGACTCCATCTGCGCGACGACCTTCTCGAAGTCGGCGTCGTCGTAGACGTGCACGGCGAGGATCGGGCCGAAGTACTCGGTCTTGAACATCTCGTCGGTCGGGTCGGAGGTCTCGACGATGGTCGGGCGCACGAAGAAGCCCTCGGAGTCGTCGACCGTGCCGCCCGCGATGACCTCGAGGCTCGAGGACTCGTGGGCGCGGGTGATCGCGGCCCGGTGCTTGTCGAACGCGCGCCGGTCGATGACCGCGCCCATGAAGTTCGAGAGGTCCCGCACGTCGCCCATGGCGATCGCCTCGGTCTCGGCGACCAGGCGGTCCTTGATCCTGTCCCACACCGAGCGGGCGACGTACGCACGCGAGGCGGCCGAGCACTTCTGGCCCTGGAACTCGAAGGCGCCGCGGATCATCGCGGTCACCAGCACGTCGGGGTCGGCCGAGGGGTGCGCGACGATGAAGTCCTTGCCGCCGGTCTCGCCCACGATGCGCGGGTAGGAGCGGTAGGAGGTGATGTTGTTGCCGACCGTGCGCCACAGGTGCTGGAAGGTCGGGGTCGAGCCGGTGAAGTGGATGCCGGCGAGGTCCGGGTGCGCGAGCGCGACCTCGGAGACGTCGAGGCCGTCACCGGGCAGCATGTTGATGACGCCCGGGGGCATCCCGGCCTCCTCCAGCAGCTGCATGGTCAGGTGCGCGGCGAGCTGCTGGGTCGGCGAGGGCTTCCAGATGACCGTGTTGCCCATCAGCGCCGGGGCGGTGGGCAGGTTGCCGGCGATCGCGGTGAAGTTGAACGGCGTGATCGCGTAGACGAAGCCCTCGAGCGGGCGGTGGTCGGTGCGGTTCCAGATGCCGGGGCTGTTCGCGATCGGCTGGTCGGTGAGGATCTGCTTGGCGTAGTGGACGTTGAAACGCCAGAAGTCGATCAGCTCGCAGGCGCTGTCGATCTCGGCCTGGAAGGCCGTCTTCGACTGGCCCAGCACGGTCGCGGCGTTGAGCCGCTGGCGCCACGGGCCGGCGAGCAGGTCGGCGGCCTTGAGCAGGATCGCGCAGCGCTCGTCGAACGGCATCGCCCGCCAGGCCGGCGCCGCCTCGGTGGCCGCCTGGACGGCGTCCTTGGCGTCGGCGGTCGTGGAGTTCCGCAGGACGCCCAGCACGTGCTGGTGGTCGTGCGGCTGCACGACCTCGATCTCGGCGCCGCCGCCGGCGCGCCAGCTGCCGCCGATGTGGGCCTGGAGGTCGTGCTGGGTGCCCTGGAGGGTCTCGATCTCCGCGAGCAGGGCCTCCCGTTCGGGGCTGCCCGGCGCGTAGGTCAGGTTCGGCTCGTTGATGGGAGCCGGCGGGAAAGAAATCGCGTCCATGGGACCGAGCGTAGCGAGACGACCGGGGACACGCCGAGTCGGCGCAGGTCGACCGCCCGGGGCGCCGTCAGCACCGTCAACGAGCGCCGGCTCGGCGTGCTCACCGCACGAGGTACTGGATCTCCTGGGTGGCGAACCAGGCCAGGTCGTCGTCCTCGTCGGCGTCGTCGACCTCGTCGACGTGGGCCGAGGCGACGTTCTTCCAGACCACGTCGGCGGCCACGTCGACCAGGGTGGGGTCCTCCCCCGGCACGGGCTCGCAGGCGGGCACGTCGGCGGCAACCACGAAGCGGCGCGGTGCGTCGCCGTCCCCCCGCAGGCCCACCGAGTCAGAAGCGGCGGCCATCAGCGCGGCGTACTCCCAGCCCTCCTCGTCCCCGTCGGGCCAGTCGACGCGCAGCGCCTCGGTGACCGCGTGCGCGCGCAGCGGGCCGGCGAGGCGGCCCTCGGCGAGCAGCGTGGCCAGCGTCGAGGACGTGGCGGGCACGTAGACGCGGACGCTCACGGCTCGGTCACCGTCTGCGTGGAGGCCTTCGGTGCGGCCTTGCGGGGCGCGCGCTTCCGCCCGCGCGGCACCCGGGGCCGGACCCCGGTGGCGGTGTCGACCAGCTCGTCGAGCGCCTCCCGCAGGCAGGTGCCCAGCAGGTCGGCGTCGGGCAGGAGGTCCCGGTCGGCGGTGATGCCGTAGAACACACTGCCGTCGTACGACGTCACGCCGATGTTCAGCGCGTGGCCGGGCAGCAGCGGGTGGACGGGGTAGGTCGCCACCATCCGGGCGCCGGCGGCGTACAGCGGCGACTGCGGCCCCGGCACGTTGGTCACGCTGAGCTGGAAGCCGCGGCGCAGCTCGGCGGCCGCGACCCGCGACCCGATCGCGTGGAAGGTCGTCGGTGCGAAGCCGGCGATGCCCGCCAGCCGGTTGGCCGCGACCCCGCGGCCGGTCTCCTTGTGGGCGAGGAAGGAGTACGACACCTGGTGCAGGCGGACGACCGGGCTGGGCTCGCCGACCGGCAGGTCGACGACGTGCGCAGCGATCTGGCTGCCCAGCGAGGTGGCCTCGAGCTCCGCGTCGATCACCGAGATCGGGACCACCGCGCGGATCTGGCGCAGGCCGCGCAGCGACTCCGAGCGCGCCATCAGCCACGCCCGGAGGGCGCCGGTGACGGTGGCCAGGATGACGTCGTTGACGGTGCCGCCGTGGACCTGGCGCACCGTGCGGTAGTCGGCGAGGTCGGTGCGCACCGCGACCACCCGACGCTGCTGGGACAGCGGCCCGGTGATGGGGGTCTCCCGCTCCGGGTCGCGACCGGTGAGCCCGTTGACGACGCGGGTGGTGCGCCGCCGGGCGCCGTCGGCGCCCCGCAGCACGGCGCCGCCGCGGCTGCGCAGCGTGTCGACCACGGTCGAGGGGTGGGCGACCGAGTCGCGGACCGCGTCCACCAGCAGGCCGGCGGTCGAGACCCGGCGGACCGGCCGCCACTCGTCGCCGCCGAGGGTCTTGGGGCGATCGCCCACGTCGAGCAGGACCTGGCCGAGGTCGACGGTGTCGACGCCGTTGACCAGCGCCATGTGCGACTTGGTCAGCAGCGCCACCCGGCCGCTCTCGAGCCCCTCGACGAAGTACATCTCCCACAGCGGGCGGCTGCGGTCCAGCGGCCGCGACACGATCCGGGCGACGAGCTCGCGGAGCTGGTCGATGCTGCCCGGGCGCGGCAGCGCGGAGCGGCGTACGTGGTAGGCGAGGTCGAAGTGCTCGTCGTCGACCCACACCGGGTTGGCCAGCCGGCCGGGGACCGACTGCAGCCGCTGGCGGTAGCGCGGCACGAACGAGATCCGGTCCTCGATCAGCTCCAGCAGCCGCTCGTGGTCGAACCCGGAGTCCCCCGGCTCGAAGATCTCGACGGTGGCGTTGTGCAGGGGCGTCGACGGGGACTCGGCGGCCAGGAAGGCCAGGTCCCGCGGCCGCAGCCGCTCGCTCATCTGGTGCCCTTTCGTCACGTCTGCCCGGGGGTGGCGGGCTGGACGGGTTGCTCAACGTGGGATTCTGGCAGAGGTGACGCCCCGTTCCGGGCATGTCCCACCTTGGCTACCGACTAGTAAGGATCTCACCACATGCGCCGGATCATGGCGATCCTCGCCGTCCTGACGTGCACCCTCGCCACTGCCACCGCCTGCGGCGGCGACTCGACGCCCTCCTCCTCGTCCAGCGACGGGCCGAAGGTCATCGAGGTCACGTTCGAGGGCGACACGGTCACCCCGAACGGCGACCGCGTCGAGGTGTCGGTCGGGCAGCCGATCGAGCTCGAGGTGACCGCGGACGCGCCCGGAGAGATCCACGTCCACTCCTCGCCCGAGCAGGAGCTGGAGTACACCAAGGGCACCTCCACGGTGAAGATGGACCCCATCGACAAGCCGGGGATCGTCGAGGTCGAGTCCCACTCGCTCGAGAAGACGATCTTCTCCCTCGAAGTCCGCTGAGGTGTCCCCCGACGGGATCCCCCTCGCGCACGGGATCGGCGGGGCGAAGGACCTGCCGGTCTCCCCCGAGCTCGCCATCGCCGGTGCGGTGGCGGCGCTCACCGTTTCCTTCACCGTGCTCGCCCTGGCCTGGCGGACGCCGCGGTACGACGAGGCCACCAGCGGCCGCCCGGCGCCCGCGTGGCTGGCGTCCGTGGTCGACGCAGGTGCCTTCCGGGTGGCCCTGCGCGTGCTCGGGATGGTCGTCTTCCTGTACGCCGCGGTCGCCGCGGTGTTCGGCAAGGACCTGCTGACCAACCCGGTCTTCGGCATCTTCTACGTGTGGTGGTGGGTCGGGCTGGTCCCGCTTTCACTGCTCCTCGGTCCGGTCTGGAAGGCCATCAGCCCGGTCCGCACCGTCAACCGGCTCTTCGCGAGGCTCTCGGGCAGCGACCCGGACCACGGGCTCTACGAGTGGCCGGAGCGGCTCGGCTACTGGCCGGCGGCGTTCGGCCTGTTCGCGTTCGTCTGGATGGAGCTGGTCTACCCCTACTCCACCGAGCTCGGGCCGGTGCGGCTGTGGTGCGCGGTCTACGTGGCGGCGATGCTGCTGGGCGGTGCCCTGTTCGGCTCGACGTTCTACGAGCGCGCTGATCCGTTCGAGGTCTACTCCAGCCTCGTGGCCAAGCTGTCGGTGTGGGGGCGGCGCGGTGACGTGCTGGTCGTGCGCAGCCCGCTGGCGAACCTCGACACCGTGCCGGTCCGGCCGGGGCTGGTGGCCGTGGTCTCGGTGCTGTTCGGCAGCACCGCGTTCGACTCGTTCAAGGACTCCACGCCCTGGGTGAAGCTCGTGCAGTCCAGCGACGTGCCGGCGTTCGTCCTGAACAACCTCGCCCTGCTGGGGTTCTGCGTCGCCGTGGGCGTCGTGTTCACCACCGGCTGCATGCTGACCGGTCTCGGCGACGACCTGCGGCACCGCGAGCTGCCGAACCTGTTCGCGCACTCGGTGGTGCCGATCATCGTGGGCTACGTCTTCGCCCACTACCTCACCTACCTCGTCGAGGTGGGCCAGCAGACGCTGATCCTGGCCAGCGACCCGCTCGGCAACGGCAGCGACATCCTCGGCACCGGCAACCTGACGGTCAGCTACTGGCTGACCTACCACCCGACCGGGCTGGCCACCACGAAGGTGCTGGCAGTGGTGCTGGGCCACGTGGTGGGCGTGATCGCGGCCCACGACCGCGCGATGAAGATCCTCCCGAAGCGGCACCAGCTGACCGGTCAGCTGCCGCTGCTCTTCGCGATGGTGGCCTTCACCGTGGGCGGGCTCTACCTGCTGTTCGCCGCCTGACCCGGCCGGTGCCCGCGGCGGCGGGCGCGGCGGTGCCCGGCGCCAGCGCGTCGGCCACCGCGGCCACCGCCCGGCCCAGTGGTGAGTCGCCCACCTCGGTGAGCGTGCGGCCGGCCACGAGCGCCCGGTCGACGGTGGCGCGGTCGTCGGGCAGGAAGTGCAGGCCGGAGACCCGGGCGAACCCGGTGACCATGCCGGCGATGTCGTTCTCCGACCAGCCGAGCGTGGGCCGCATCCGGTTCACCACCACCCGGACCGGCGCGCCGCCGGTGAGGTCGCGCAGCTCGACGAGGCCACGGGCGAGCCGGGACAGCCCGACCGGGTCGGCACTGCCGACCACCACGACCTCGTCCGCGACCTCGAGCGCCGCCAGCGTCATCTGGTTGCGGCCCGGCCGGGAGCCGAACTCCGGCGCGGGCTCCTCCTCGAGGCTGAAGCCGGTGTCGACCACGACGAGGCCGTGCTCGCGCGCGATCTCGAGGGTGTGCTCGAGCGCGCCGACCCGGATCTCCGGCCATCGGTCCGGACGCGGGAGCCCGGTGATCACCGACAGGTGGGCGTCGATCCCGCGCTGCACGGACGCGAAGCGCTCGGCGAGCTGGCCGGACGCTGCCAGCCGGGCCGCGGACAGCAGGCCGGACACCTCGTCGAGGACGCCGAGCTGCTGGGCGACCGCACCGCCGTACGGATCGGCGTCGACCAGCAGCGTGCACAGCCGGCGGCGGCCCAGCTCGGCCGCGAGGCCGGTGGCCAGGGTGGTGCGGCCCGGCGCCCCGGCCGGACCCCACACCGCGATGATCCGCCCGGCGGGGGCCGGGGGCTCCGGTGCCGCGTCCGGCGACGGCGTCGGCTCGTCGACGGCCAGCCCGAGCGGGTCCTGCACCTGGTCGGGCGCGGCCAGGACGGCGGGCAGGGTCGCGAGGTCCGCCTCGTCGACCAGGGCCGGCAGCCCGATCCGGGTGGCGCGCAGCCGGGCCGCCTCCGGCGAGGCGCCGGACGGTACGACGGCGACCGGGCGGACGCCGTGCCGGCGCAGGTGGTCGGTGGCGGTCAGGTCCAGGCCCGGCGCGTCCAGCCCCAGGACCGCGGCGCTGGCCTGCCCGGCGGTGGCCGCGGCGAGCAGGTCGTCGACGTCGACGCACCGCTTGAGCACGACGATCCCGGTCTGCTCGTTGAGCAGCTGCACCGCCCGGGACTCCCACGCCGCGCCGGCGGCGACCACGAGCACCACGATCATGCTCAGCCCCGGCGTACGACGGTGAGGACCGGGCTCTCGGCGGCCCCGAGCATCCGGAAGAAGCGGCGCGCGTCCGGCTCGGCGACGGCGAGCACCAGCTGGCGCTTGCCCGAGGCCGCGAAGCCGTCCTCGACAGGCGGCGCGTCGGCCACGCTCACCTCGGTGAGGGCGGGGCGACCGTCCCCGACGTCCGCGGGTGACTGCCCCGCGGCGACCAGGTAGACGTCGACGACCGAGCCGGTGCGCACCGAGCCCGGGACCAGCTCGGCGTCGACCGCGACCGGCACCTGCACGAGGTCGCTCTCCCCGGCCGAGCCGACGGCGGCCCGCGGGAGCAGCTCGCCGCTGCCCACGCCACGGACCAGCTCGAGGTCGGCGGGCAGCTCGTCGTCGACGGCGAAGTAGCCGTCGAGCGCCGCCTCGTCGGCGAACCGGACCCGGGTGGCGACCAGGTCGTCGGCCCCGACCGTGTCGCCCGCGCCGAGGTCGGAGGCCGCCGACCAGACCTGCACGGTGTCGTCGGCCGAGCTCAGCAGCCGGGCGCCGGCGACGACCGAGACCGCCACGATGAGCACCCCGACCCACAACCGCGGGTCGCGCCACCCGGGCGCGCCGGCGCGGGTCGCGGGCGGAGCGGTCGGCTGCGCGGTCGTCCCGAGATCTGTGGCCACGGCCCCATGATGCCGCTCGCGACGCTCGCGGAAACCCCGTTCTCCACACCCCGCGGGCGGTCTGGACCGCGCGCGTGGGTGGAGGGTGCGACGATGTGCGCATGTCCGGCACGCCCCGCTTCCTCACCCTCGCCGACGTGGCGGAGGTCCTGAACACCTCCAGCGCCCAGGTCTACGCCCTGGTCCGGCGCGGCGAGCTGCCCGCGATCAAGATCGGCGGCCGGGGACAGTGGCGGGTGGAGTCGGCCCAGCTGGAGGAGTTCATCCAGCGGATGTACGCCGAGACGCGCACGTTCGTCGACGAGCACCCCTACGTGGAGGCCGAGCCCCGGCCCGAGTGAGCCCGCCGGTCAGCCGACCTCGGAGTCGAGCTTCACCTCGACGGTGCGCTCGTCGCCGTCGCGCTGCACCGTGAACTCCACGGTCTCGCCCGGCTGGTGCGCCCGGATCGCGACGATCAGCGCGATCCCGTCGCTCACCCGCTGGCCGTCGACCTCGGTGATGACGTCGCCCTGCTGCAGCCCGCTCCTGTCCGCGGGCGTGCCGTCCATGACCTCGTCGATCTCGGCACCGCTGCCGTCGTCCTGGCCGGTCTTCACCTTCGCACCGATCACCGGGTAGCGCGCCTCACCGGTGCGCAGGATCTGGTCGGCGGTGATCTCGACCTGCTCGATCGGGATCGCGAAGCCGACACCGATGTTGCCCGCCTCCTCGCCGGCGGCCGTGCCGGTGGTGGCGATGGCGGAGTTGACGCCCACGACCTGGCCGCGCAGGTTGACCAGCGGCCCGCCGGAGTTGCCGGGGTTGATCGCCGCGTCGGTCTGCACCGCGTTGATGTACGACGAGTCGTTGGAGCTGTCGCCCGTGGTCACCGGGCGGTGCAGCGCGCTCACGATGCCGGCGGTGACCGTGGAGCTGAGGCCCAGCGGAGAGCCGAAGGCGACCACGCCCTCCCCCACGCGCAACGCCTGGGACGCCCCGAGCGGGGCGGGGGCGAGGTCCTTGACCTCCTCGGCGTACAGGACGGCGAGGTCGTAGACCGGGCTGCGCCCGACCAGCGTCGCCTCGTAACGGTTGCCGTCCTGGTCGACGATCTCGATCAGCCCGTCGTCGGAGGCCGCGTCGGCCACGACGTGGTTGTTGGTGACGACGTGTCCCTGCCGGTCCAGCACGAAGCCGGACCCGGTCGCGCCGCCGTCCTGGCCGTCGTACTCGGCGGAGATCTGCACGGTGCTGGGCAGCAGCTGCTGCGCCACCGCCGCGACCGAGCCCTTGCCCTTGGCCAGCGGCGGGGTGGAGACGGTGTCGACGCCCGCGAGACCATTGCGGACCGCACCGGGGCCGCGGTCGTCGACGATGCGCTCGTAGACGGCGCTGCCGAGCGCGCCGCCGACGACGCCGATGACCAGCGCGAGGGTGCAGACCACGGGCCAGATCCAGCCCGGGACCCGGCCGCGCTGCACCGCGTGCCTCGGCTGCGCGGGCATCGGCTGGGTGCCGGGCGGCGGGAAGGCGGCCCACTGGCCGGGCGCCGGCTGGGTCGTGGGCGGCACCCAGGAGGAAGCCGTCGGGGACCCGCTCGACGGCCCTGTCGGGGGCTCGGCCGGGGGCCTCGGCGTTTGCTCCGGCGTGGGCTCGGGCGGGCGGCCGAAGGAGATCGGTCGGGTCGCCTCGGTGTCCGCGCCCTCGACCGGACGGTCCGGCTGCCCGGGCGCGCGGCCCGCGTCGTCCTCGTTCACGTGCCTATCTTGACCGGTACGGCGAAATCAGGGCCGTCAGGGGGTGTGGCCGGGCCGCGACGGTCCGGCGAACGAGGTCAGCGTCGGCCCCATCGAGGGGGCCGGGCTGCGCACGCTCTCGCTGGGCGTGACCAGGTGGGTCACCGGCGCGCGCCGGTCGATGCTGGGCGCGTCGGCCGGGGCGATGCCCAGCGCGATGACGCCCACGACCGCGGCGCCCACGGCGCCGCCCCCGATCGCCACCAGACCGGCGGTCCGACGGGACATGTGCTCGTCGTGGTGGCCGGCCAGGTAGACGTCTCCGGGCGAGAGCGGGCTCAGGTCGCGGGAGGAGAGCGGGCTCCTGTCGCGCGGCGACAGCGAACCCGACCCGCTCAGCAGCGAGCCCTTGAGGTGGTCGGGAGCCGGCGCTTCCCCGAAGGAGAGGCCGGCGAGGCGGGTCTTGACCCACCCCTCCCGCTCGACGAGGTCGCGGCAGGCGTGGCAGGTGTGGACGTGCGCCCACGCCCGCTCCGCCTCTTCCGGCGCCAACTGACCGTCGAGCAGCGCGCTCACGCGCGAGCCGAGGTGACCGATCACGTCGTCCTCCCCCGCCCGGACAGCAGCGGGGCGGGACCCGAGTAGCGGGCCCGGCCGGCGCCCGGGGCACGGTGGGCCAGGGCGGAGCGCAGCATCGCCCGGCCGCGGTGGATGCGGGACCGGACCGTGCCGAGCTTGGCCCCGAGGATCTCGGAGATCTCCTCGTAGGACAGCCCCTCGACGTCGCAGAGGACGACCGCGGCGCGGAAGTCCGGAGGCAGGGTGGCCAGCGCCTGCTCGACGTCGTCGTCGAAGGTCTGGTCGGCATACGCCGCGTCCGGGCTCGGCGACGCGCTGGTCAGCCGGTCGGCGCGCTCGTCGGAGAGCGCGTCGAAGCGGATCCGCTGCTTGCGGCGGGCCTGGTCGAGGAAGAGGTTGGTGGTGATGCGGTGCAGCCAGCCCTCGAAGGTGCCGGGGGTGTAGGTCGACAGGGAACGGAAGACCCGGACGAAGACCTCCTGGGTGAGGTCCTCGGCGTCGGGCCGGTTGCCGGTGAGCCGGTAGGCCAGTCGGTAGACGCGGTCGGAGTGCCGCTCGACGATCTCGTCCCAGGTGGGCACCCCGTCCTGCTGGCCCCCGGGCAGGCCCTCGACCTCAGCGTCCACCGGGCACTCCTTGCCGCGCGCCGCGCGCGCCGTCGATCCGACCTGCTTCGAGAACAGTGTCCTGACCCTTTCCAGCGTAGGAGAGCTCTCTGAGAGAAGGCTGTGAGAGAAGACCTTCCGCTGAGCCCAGTCGGGGGGCCCTTCGGGGGTCCTCGTGGGGTGAACGAGCCGGGGGCCGCCGGTGTTCCCGGGCCGGGTCCGGCGTTCGCGATACGGTGGTGCCGCTCGTCCACGCCGTCCGCCCCTCCGCGGGCGGCGTCCCACCCAGGAGGCCACCATCACCACCCCGATCAAGCCCGCGAGTTGGTCCTACGCCGAGGGGTTCGTCTCGGAGGACGAGGCGCTGGCCTCCGCCCGCGCCCGCGCCGAGGAGGTCGGGGTCGCCCCGATCGGCTCCGGCGGCGGCGCCGCCCTGCGCTTCCTCGCCTCGGTGCTCGACGCGCGGGCCGTCGTGGAGATCGGCACCGGCACCGGCGTGTCCGGGCTGTGGCTGCTGCGGGGCATGCGCGCCGACGGCGTGCTCACCACGGTCGACATCGAGGCCGAGCACCAGCGCCTGGCGCGCCAGTCGTTCACCGACGCCGGCATCCCGCCCCAGCGCGCCCGCACCATCTCCGGGGCGGCGCTCGACGTCCTCCCCCGGCTGACCGACGGCCACTACGACCTGGTCTTCTGCGACGGCGACAAGCGCGAGTACTCCGCCTACCTCAAGGAGGCGCTGCGGCTGCTGCGCCCCGGCGGCGTGGTGGCGTTCGACAACGCCCTGTGGCACGACCGGGTGGCCGACCCCGCGCAGCGCGACGAGGAGACGGTCGCGATCCGCGACCTCGGGCGGGCGATCGTCGAGCACGACGACCTGGTCTCGGTCCTGCTGCCGGTCGGCGACGGACTGCTGGTGGCGAAGAAGGAGTGGTCGCCGGAGGCCTGAGCCTCCGCGGCACCGCCCGGGACGTCGTACGAACCGGGCGCGCGGACGACCCGCTCGGATGACGTCCTCCGGGACGTCGTACGAATCGGTCGCCGGCGCAGCGACCTCGTATGACGCTGCAGCGGGCCCGGACCGACCGGGGTCAGTAGCGAGCGGCGGCCTGGAACCCTTCCCAGCCCTCGGCGACCGCGACGACGTCGCACTCCTCGATGAGGATCGGCGCGCTGCCGACGATCCGCGATCCCGGTGCGTCGGCGGCGCCGGCGGTGAACGTCTCCTGGAACGCCGCGCGCGCCTCGTCGGTGGCGAAGACGTAGCAGCCCTCGAACCACTCACCCGCACGCATCCGCCAGGTCTTGAACCGCAGCCCGGCCATCCCGGTGAACTTCGCGTGCGAGGTGCCCTCGACGTACGACGCCAGCTCGGCCTCGACGCCCTCGGGGGCGTCGGCCAGGGACCAGCGGACGGTCAGGCCCTTCATCCCAGCGCCTCGAGCGGGTCGTCGCTGCCGAGCCACTGCAGGAGGGCGCGGGCGCCGAAGCCGGTCGGCCCGGTGGTCCACTCGTGGTACTCCGAGGGCGAGTCGCCCACGGACGCCACGTCGAGGTGGGCCCACGGGACGTCACCGACGAAGTGCTGGAGGAACAGGGCCGCGATGATCGACCCCGGTCCGCCGGGAGCGTTGTCGGCGTCGGCCACGGTCGAGGTCAGCTTCTCCTCGTAGACGTCGGCGAGCGGGAAGCGCCACAGCGGCTCGCCCGCCGTCTCGGCGGCCGCGGAGACCGTGCCGGCGAGCCCGTCGTGGTTGGCGAAGAAGCCCCCCACCCGCTGGCCGACGGCGACCTTGATGGCCCCCGTGAGGGTGGCGACGTCGACGATCGCGGCGGGGTCGAGCTTGTCGACGGCGTACGCGAGCGCGTCGGCGAGCACGAGGCGGCCCTCGGCGTCGGTGTTGGTGACCTCGCTGGTCCGGCCGCCGTAGTGGCGGATGACGTCGCCGGGTCGCAGGGCGTTGCCACTGACGGCGTTCTCGGCCGCGGCCACCAGGCCGACGACCCGCACCGGGCAGCCCATGGCCTCCAGCGCACCCATGACCGCGATGACGACGGCGCCGCCGGTCATGTCGCGCTTCATGTTGACCATGGCCTCGCCGGGCTTGATCGACAGGCCACCGGTGTCGAAGGTGATGCCCTTGCCGACCAGGACCACGGTCGGGGTCTTCCGGTTGACCTTGGCCGGGGTGTAGTCGAGGCGGATCAGGCGCGGCGGCGTGGCCGAGGCCTGGCCCACCGCGGCGATGCCGCCGAACCCGTCGTCGGCGAGCTGCGCCTCGTCCCACACCATGACGTCGAGCGAGCACTCGTCGGCGAGCTCGCGGGCCTGCTCGGCCAGCCAGGCGGGGTTCTTCAGGTTGGAGGGCACCGTGGCCAGCATCCGCGAGCGCCAGCCGGCTCGCCCGAGGGCGACGCCGCGGCCCAGCTCGCCGTCCAGGTCGTCGGTCTCCGGCAGCCCGGCCAGCACGATCCGACCGGCAGGCCGGTGCTCCGGCGGGCGCGAGCGCCAGTGGAAGGCGAACGACCCGAGGGTCGCGCCGACCACGAAGGCCTCCAGACCACCGGGCCCCGCCATCGCGGGGATCGAGGTGGCCACACCGGCACGGTCCTTGACCGCACGGGCCAGCGCGGCGCCAGCGCGACGGAGGTCGACCGGACGCGCCTGGCCGACGCCGACCAGGAGCACCCAGCGCAGGGACTCGTTGTCGGAGATGCCCGAGGGCACCGGCAACGAGACGACCTCGCCGGCCTTGCCGGTCGCCCTGCTCATCTCGAGCAGGGCCAACAGGTCGGCGCCGAGCCGATCACCGACCTCGTCGGCACCGGGCCCGAGCAGGACGCCGCCGTCCTCGCCCTCGGCGGGCAGCACCGGCAACGCCACGACCTCGACGTCGAGGACGGCGTGCGGCGGCAGCGCGCTGAGGGCGAACTCCGGCGGTGTGACCTGTTCGGGAAGGGTGATCAGGGTGTCAGACGTGCTCACGGGAGGCAGCCGGCGTCAGCCGACAACGTCCTTGAGGGCATCGCCCAGGGCACCGGCCTCTTCGGCGTTGAGCTCGACAACGAGGCGGCCACCACCCTCGAGCGGAACGCGCATCACGATGCCGCGCCCCTCCTTGGTGACCTCCAGCGGACCGTCGCCCGTCCGCGGCTTCATCGCCGCCATCCGCGCACCTCTTCCTGTTGCTGTTCTCGAGCAGACAAGGGTCCTGGCGACCCCGTCACGCCGTACGCGTCTCCATTATCCCTCATCGGACCCGTGAGGCGGACCACAGCCCCGTTTCGGGCAGACTGCGTGCCATGACCGACTCCTCTCCGACCGGCCAGCCGGTGCTCCTCGACCTCGCCGACGGGGTCGCCACCATCACCCTCAACCGCCCCGGCGCCATGAACAGCCTCGACGTGGCGACCAAGGAGCTGCTCCTCGAGACGGTGCGCAAGGTTGCCGACGACCCCGCCGCCCGGTGTGTCGTGCTGACCGGCACCGGCCGGGCGTTCTGCACCGGACAGGACCTCAAGGAGCACATCGAGATCCTGCGCAGCGAGTCGAGCGACGCGCTCTTCCGCACCGTCGACGAGCACTACAACCCGATCGTCACCGCGCTCGCCGGCATGGCCAAGCCCGTGATCGCCGCGGTCAACGGGGTGGCGGCGGGCGCCGGCGCGAGCCTCGCGTTCGCGTGTGACCTGCGGATCCTGGCCGACACGGCCGGCTTCAACCTCGCGTTCGCCAACGTGGCGCTCTCGTGCGACACCGGCGCCAGCTACCACCTGCAGCGACTCGTCGGGCGGGCCAAGGCGCTCGAGCTGCTCTACTTCCCGCGGACGGTCCGGGCCGAGGAGTCCGAGGCGCTCGGCCTGGCCACGCGGGTCGTCCCGGCCGCTGACCTCGAGGCCGAGGTCCGTGCGCTCGCCCTGCAGCTCGCGGCCGGGCCCACCATCGCGCTCGGCGCGATGCGCCAGTCCGTGGCGTACGCCGCGGGGCACTCCTTCGAGGAGGCGCTGGCGTTCGAGAGCGCGATGATGACGAAGACCGGAGCCACCGCCGACCACGCTGCCGCTGTCGCTGCGTTCGTGGCCAAGGAGAAGCCGGTCTTCGAGGGTCGCTGACCCGTCGTCCTGAGGGGAGCTGCCTCAGCCGACGTGGCCGAAGCCGAGCTGCCCGCGCCAGGCGCCCCAGATCGACAGCACCTGCCGGGGGGCCTTCTTGCGCATCAGCCGACGCGGCGGCGCGTCGCCGTACTCCACGGTCAGTGCCGTGCCGTCGAACCTGTGGTTGAACCACATGGTCATGGTCCCGTGGCACACCCCGCCGCAGGTGAACGCCTTGGCGGGCAGGTCGAGGTGGCGGCCCACCTTGCGGGCGAACCCCGGGCGCTTGGTGTCGGTGTCGACGCCGTGCAGCGGCTGGTGGAAGCTCAGGATCCAGTCCGGGTCGACGTCTCTCAGGAACTTCATCATCGCCCGGGTCTCCGGCTCCGAGGCGGGCTTCGACCCTGACTCGTAGTTCCCGTCGAGGTCGGCCCAGCGGTAGGGGTAGTTGCGGTTCAGGTCGACCCCGTGGGCGTTCTTGCGGGTGCCCGCCGCGGCCCCGTCGGGGTTGTACGTCGGGACCACCCACAGGTCGATCCCGTTGATCTGCTTGCCGTCGCGCAGCACCTGCAGGATCTTGCGGGGAGCCGTCTCGTTGCCGTGCATGCTGGCGATCAGGACGACCTTCGGCCGGCCCGGCTCGCCGAGGTGCCAGGCCCTGATCCTGCGGCCCTGGACCGATGTGCCGAGCAGGCGCTTGCCGATGACGGCCCCGCCGTCGGACTCGGGCAGCCGCGCGGAGGCCGGTGAGCCGGGGCTCCCGGCGATGAGCAGGGCGAGTGCGGCGGCGGTGGTCCCGAGTCGTCGGAGCATCCCGACAGCATCACACAGAGGGATGGTCAGACAGCGGAGGTCAGGTAGGCCCAGGTGAAGACGCCGACGCCGACCAGCATGCCGACGTGGGCCAGCACCGACAGGCCGGGACCGTCGGACCAGGTGTCCTCGGTGCCCGAGGACGCGTGCCGCCCGCGGCTGGGCAGCCAGCGCACGAGGATCAGCAGCCCGGCGAAGACCACCACCCACCAGAAGGCCAGCGCGACGATGCCCATGACGGCGCTGCCGATCGCGGAGTCGGGGTCACCGACGAGGAACAGCAGCCAGGTCACCAGCGCGAGGACACCGGCCGTGGTGTGCACGTCGACGAGCCGCTGGCCCACCTGGAAGCGTCCGGCACCCCCGGTCTCCCGACGCAGCCGGAGGCGGGTCAGGACGACGACGACCGCCGCGAGGGCGGTGAGGATGTAGACGATCACCTGGGTCGACACGCTGGGAAGTGTGCCCTACGGCGTGGGTTCGTCGCCACGACCCTCCGGGTCGCGAGGCCGGTCCAGCGGCTGATTCAGCGGCTGGTCCAGCGGCTGGTCCAGCGGCTGGGCCTCGAGCTGCGCGGCCAGCCGGTCCAGCAGCGCGTCCACCTCGGACATCCGGTAGCCGCGCAGCGCGATCGAGAACCGCACCCGGCGCAGGTCGTCCCCGCTCAGGCCGCCCCCCTCGGGCACGATCGCGTCCGGGCGGTCGTCGTACACCTCCGCGAGCGGCGCCCCGCGCCCGGCGGCGAGCACGGCCACGCCCCCCATCGCGAGCACGATCAGGACGGCGAAGAACCAGGTCACGCGTGCTCGCCGTTCCGGGCCGCGACCATGAGCCGCACCGCCTCGTCGACGTCGTCGGTGAGCCGCATCATGTCGAGGTCGTGCTGCACGATCTTGCCCTCGGCCAGCGCGGTGTCGCGCAGCCAGTCGAGCAGGCCCCGCCAGTACGCCGTGCCGAGCAGCACGACCGGGAACCGGGTGACCTTGTTGGTCTGCGCGAGCGTGAGCGCCTCGAACAGCTCGTCGAGGGTGCCGATGCCGCCGGGGAGCACGACGAAGCCCTGGGAGTACTTCACGAACATCGTCTTGCGGGCGAAGAAGTAACGGAAGTTGATGCCCTTGTCGACCCACTGGTTCAGACCGGACTCGAAGGGCAGCTCGATGCCGAGGCCCACGCTGATCCCGCCGGCCTGCGAAGCCCCCTTGTTGGCGGCCTCCATGGTGCCCGGGCCGCCGCCGGTGATCACCGCGAAGCCGGCCTTCGCGAGCTTGCGGCCGACCTCCTCGGCGAGGGCGTACGTCGGGTCGTCCTCCTTGGCCCGCGCGGAGCCGAAGACGGAGATCGCGGGACCGAGCTCGGCGAGGGCGCCGAAGCCCTCGATGAACTCGGCCTGGATCCGCAGCACCCGCCACGGGTCGGTGTGCACCCAGTCGCTGGGACCGCGGGAGTCGAGCAGCCGCTGGTCGGTGGTGCTGCCCTCCTCGGCCTGGCGACGGCGCTTGAGGACCGGGCCGGTGAAACGGTCCTTCACGGCCGCACCTCCTCGCCGGCGCCCAGCCAGGTGCGCAGGAGCTGCTCGCAGCGCTCGATCTGGTCGACCGGCACGTGCTCGTCCTTCTTGTGGGCGAACAGCGGGTCGCCCGGTCCGAAGTTGACCGCCGGGACCCCGAGGCCGGTGAAGCGGGCGACGTCGGTCCAGCCGAACTTCGGGTTCGCCTCACCACCGACCGCGTCGAGGAACGCCTTGGCGGCCGGGACGTCGAGGCCCGGGAGGGCGCCCGGAGCGCTGTCGGTGACGGTGACGTCGTACCCCTCGAAGAAGTCGCGGACGAACGCCTCGGCGTCGGCCTCGCTGCGGTCGGGGGCGTACCGGAAGTTGACCTCCACGACACACTCGTCGGGGATCACGTTGCCGGCGACGCCGCCGCGGACGAACACCGCGTTGAGGCCCTCGTGGTACTCCAGCCCGTCAATGACCGGCGTGCGGGCGTCGTACGCCTCGAGGCGGGCGAGGATGCCGGCCGCCTTGTGGATCGCGTTCGAGCCCATCCAGCTGCGTGCGCTGTGCGCCCGCTCGCCGGAGGTGCGCACGTCGACGCGCAGGGTGCCCTGGCAGCCGGCCTCGACGACCGCGTTGGACGGCTCCATCAGGATCGCGAAGTCCGCCGTCATCAGGTCGGGGTCGCTCTGCGCCAGCAGCCGGAGGCCGTTGAACTCCGCCTCGACCTCCTCGGCCTCGTAGAAGATGAAGGTGATGTCTCGGCTCGGCTCGGGCAGGTGGGCGGCGAGCCGCAGCATCACCGCGTCGCCGCCCTTCATGTCGCAGGTGCCCAGGCCGTGCAGGATGCCACCGTCGCGCCGGGCCGGCAGGTTGTCGTTGAGGGGCACGGTGTCGATGTGCCCCGCGATCACGACCCGCTCACCGCGTCCGAGGTCGGTGCGGGCGACCACGGTGTTGCCGCGCCGGGTCACCTCGAGGTGCCCGAGGGTGCGCAGCGCCTCCTCGACCGCATCGGCGATCTCCTGCTCGTGGTGGCTGACTGACTCGATGTTCACCAGCTGCTCGGTGAGGGTGACGGCGTCCGCGTCGAGGTCCAGGCGTGGCATGCGCCCATCCAACCACCCGGCGGTCGAACGCCCGGCCCCACTCGTCGGAACGCCAGGAGAACGTCGAGTCGGCGCAAGCTCGCCGCGAAAACAGCTCGAGTCGGCGCAAGCTCGCCGCGAAAACAGCTCGAGTCGGCGCAAGCTCGTCGTTCGGGCGGCTGGTGCTGGACGGTCGGCCCGGCGTGCGGGCCTGAGAGGATGGCCCGACAGGTTCGCACTCAGGGGGTCTCGGATGTCGTCGTCGTACGTCTCGCACCAGCTCGCGGGCGGGCTCTACTGGCGGCGCAGCCGCTGGAACGGCCGGGCCTGCGTCCCGGTCGTCCTCGAGCTCGTCGACGGCCGGCTGACCATGACCGACCGCAGCGGGGTCGTCCTGGACGCGCCGGTCACCGAGGTGGCTGTCTCGTTCAGCCGCCTGCACACGATGACCCTGCAGCACGGCTCGGACCGCTTCGACGTCGTCGGGATCGGCGCCAACCTCTCCCCGAGCTTCAGCCGCGAGCAGCTCGACCACCTGCGGGCCGCACAGGCCCGCGTCGCCGGCCCCTCGGCCAGTGCACAGAGCGCGTACGCCGCCGGCGCCGGTGGGGCCGGGGCTGACGTCTCGGCTGCCCTCGGTGCCGCGTTCAGCTGGGCGAGCATGAAGGGCAACATCGAGCCCTGGCGCACCGTCCTGCCCGCCGCGGGCGCGCGCACCGCCTGACCCTCGAGTCGGCGCAGGCTCGACGAGCTTGCGCCGACTCGACCCTCTTGCGCGCCGAGCTTGCGCCGACTCGACCCTCTTTCGCGCCGAGCTTGCGCCGACTCGACGTCAGGCGCGGGTGAGGGCGACGGTCGCCTTCTCGTTGTCGCCCACCGTGACCGGGGTGCCCTCGCCGTCGGCGTCCCGGACGGAGTACGACGTCGCGAGGGTCTCGCCGGTGATCAGCTCCTCGTGGGTGCGGGCGGCGTCCTGCACCGCGGCCGACCCACCGATCGTCAGCGAGATGCGGTCGGAGACGTCGAGGCCGGCGTCGCGGCGGGCCTGCTGGACCGCGCGGACCAGGTCGCGAGCGAGACCCTCGGCGGCCAGCTCGGGCGTCACCTCGGTGTCCAGCACGACGAAGCCGCCGCGGGGCAGCATGCCGGTCGCGGAGCCGCCGTCGGCGGAGCCGGCGACGGTCTCGAGGGTGTACTCCCCCTCCTCCAGCACCAGGCCGCCCGACGTGACGGTGCCGTCCTCGGCCACCGACCAGTCGCCGGACTTCGAGCCCTTGATCGCGGTCTGCACGTCGCGGCCCAGGCGCGGGCCGGCCGCGCGGGCGTTGACGGTCAGCTTCTGGGAGACGCCGTACGACGCCGCCTCGGGCGCCTCCGCGTCCAGCAGCCGCACCGCCTTCACGTTCACCTCGTCGGCGACGATCGACTCGAAGCCCTCGAGCGCGGCCGCGTCGGCGACCACGACCGTGAGCTGCGAGAGCGGCAGCCGGTTGCGCAGGTTGCCGGCCTTGCGCAGCGCCGACGTGGCCGAGCAGACGTCGCGGACCTGGTCCATCGCCGCGACCAGGGCCTCGTCGGCCGGCAGGTCCTCGGCCGCGGGCCAGTCGGTCAGGTGCACCGAGCGGCCGCCGGTCAGGCCGCGCCAGACCTCCTCGGTCGCCAGCGGCATCAGCGGCGCGGTCACCCGGCAGACGACCTCCAGCACCGTGTAGAGCGTGTCGAAGGCATGGCTGCTGTCGCCCCAGAACCGGTCCCGCGAGCGGCGGATGTACCAGTTGGTGAGCACGTCGAGGAAGGAGCGCGTCGAGTCGCACGCGTTCGCCACCTCGTAATTGTCGAGCTGGTGGGTCATCGCCTCGACGTACTGACGGCACTTGGCCAGCAGGTAGCGGTCCAGCGGGTCGGTCGACGACGTCGACCACTGCGCGTCGTACCCGGCGCCGTCGTTCGCCGCGTTGGCGTAGAGCTGGAAGAAGTACCAGCTGTTCCACAGCGGGATCAGCACCTGGCGCACGGAGTCGCGGATGCCCTGCTCGGTGACGACCAGGTTGCCGCCGCGCAGGATCGGCGAGGACATCAGGAACCAGCGCATGGCATCCGCGCCGTCGCGGTCGAACACCTCGCGCACGTCGGGGTAGTTGCGCAGCGACTTCGACATCTTGTTCCCGTCGGAGCCGAGCACGATCCCGTGGCTGACGCAGGTCTCGAACGCCGGCCGGTCGAAGATCGCCGTGGCCAGGATGTGCAGCGTGTAGAACCAGCCGCGGGTCTGGCCGATGTACTCGACGATGAAGTCCGCCGGGAAGTGGTGCGTGAACCACTCGTCGTTCTCGAACGGCACGTGCACCTGGGCGAAGCTCATCGAGCCCGAGTCGAACCACACGTCGAGCACGTCGGCGACGCGCCGCATCATCGACTTCCCCGTCGGGTCGTCGGGGTTCGGCCGGACCAGGTCGTCGACGTACGGCCGGTGCAGGTCGGGGTTGCCCTCCTTGTCACGCGGCAGCGTCCCGAAGTCGCGCTCGATCTCCTCGAAGGAGCCGTAGACGTCGATGCGGGGGTACGTCGGGTCGTCGCTCTTCCAGACCGGCACGGGCGAGCCCCAGAACCGGTTGCGGGTGATCGACCAGTCCCGGGCGTTCTCCAGCCACTTGCCGAACTGGCCGTGCTTGATGTGGTCGGGCACCCAGCGGATCTGCTCGTTGAGCTCGAGCATCCGCTCCTTGACGGCCGTCACCTCGACGAACCACGACGAGACGCCCTTGTAGATCAGGGGCTCGCGGCAGCGCCAGCAGTGCGGGTAGGAGTGCTCGTAGCTCTCGCGACGCAGCAGCACGGTCCCGTCGGTGACCGAACCCGTCTCCCCCGACCGCTTCGTGGCGGCCTTGAGGTGGTCGATGACGTGGAGGTTGGCGTCGAAGACGAGCATGCCCTCGTAGTCGGTGACCGGGAAGGTGAACCGGCCGTCCTTGCCGACCGGCATCACGGCCTCGATGCCCTCGCGGTCGGTCACCTCCTTGTCGACCTCACCGAAGGCGCCGGCGGTGTGCACGAGGCCCGTACCGTCCGTGGTCGTCACCGCGTCGTTGGCGGCCACGACCCGGAACGCCTGGGCGTGGCCGAGGTAGTAGGAGAACGGCGGGGTGTAGGTGCGACCGACGAGGTCGCTGCCCTTGAGCCGCCGGACGACCTGCAGGTCGACGTCCTCCACGTCCTCGTTGCGCAGCTCGCGCGCGTAGGACTCCAGCCGCGCCTCGGCCAGGACGTAGCGTTCGGTGACGCCGGTGACGTCGGACTCCACGACGACGTAGTCGATGTCCTCGCCCACCATCACCGCGAGGTTCGACGGCAGCGTCCACGGCGTGGTCGTCCACACCAGGACCAGCGCGCCGCCGAGGTCGTCGTCGCCGTCGAGGCGGTAGCCGACGGTGACCGCCGGGTCCTTGACCATCTGGTAGACGTCGTCGTCCATCCGCAGCTCGTGGTTCGACAGCGGGGTCTCGTCGTTCCAGCAGTACGGCAGGACCCGGAAGCCCTCGTAGACCAGGCCCTTGTCGAAGAGCTGCTTGAAGGCCCAGATCACCGACTCCATGTAGTCGGGGTTCATGGTCCGGTAGTCGTTGTCGAAGTCGACCCAGCGCGCCTGGCGGGTGACGTACTCGCGCCAGTCGCCGGTGTACTTCATGACCGACTCGCGGCAGGCCGCGTTGAAGGTCTCGATGCCCATGTCGACGATCTCGTCGGTGGTCTTGATGCCGAGCTGGCGCATCGCCTCGAGCTCGGCGGGCAGGCCGTGGGTGTCCCAGCCGAACCGGCGCTCGACCCGCTTGCCGCGCATCGTCTGGTAGCGCGGGATCAGGTCCTTGACGTAGCCGGTGAGCAGGTGGCCGTAGTGAGGCAGCCCGTTGGCGAACGGCGGGCCGTCGTAGAAGACGAACTCGTTGGAGCCGTTCTCGCCGGCGTCGCGCGCCTCGACGCTGGCCTGGAAGGTGCCGTCCTTCTCCCAGTAGTCGAGCACCCGCTCCTCGATCTCGGGGAACCTCGGCGAGGACGGGACGGCGCTGCCGTCGGCGGCGGTGGAGACCTTCGGGTAGGTCATCGGTGGCTCTCTCCTGCGGTCGGTCCTGCTCGTGTCGAAACACGAGGACGACGACTGCCGCGGTACCACCTCGCTTGCCGCTCCGCTGGTCTCGACGGGCTCGACCGACGAGAGCGACCACTCGTTCACGGCTGTGACGGGCCTACCCGTCCGGTTCTACTGGGCCCGCGGGGGCTGTTCTTCCGGAGGCTCGCCGCTGATGACGGCTCGAACGCCTGTGGGGACAGGGTACGGCGCTCCCGCGCGGAGGCGCGAATCAGATACAGCGTGGGCTGCGGGAGTCAGCCGGAGCGCGCAGGTCATGGGGTTGCCGGGCACCCGGACGAGCCGGTTGGCTGCAGCCGTGACCGAGCAGACCGAGCAGCAGACCCAGCCGCAGACCCAGCCGGGCGTCGACGGCATGTGGGTCGATCCCGCGCACGACCCACGCGACACCGACGAGCCGCCCGTGGGCGAGAAGGTGATCCTGCGTCAGTACCTCGACCGCTACCGGATGACGCTGGAGATGAAGTGCGAGGGCCTCACGCCGGAGCAGCTGGCGACCCGGTCGGTCGCGCCGAGCACGATGAGCCTGCTCGGGCTGGTGCGGCACCTCGCCAGGGTCGAGCACCACTGGTTCCGCCGGGTGCTGGAGGGACAGCAGGACCTCCCCCGCCTCTACCGCACCGAGGAGGACCCCGATCTCGACTTCAACGGCGCGATGGCCACCGAGGAGTGCGTCGCCGAGGCGTGGGAGTCGTGGCGGCGCGAGGTGGCGCACGGCCGCGAGGTCTACGAGGGGTACGACGACCTCGGCGCGAAGTTCGACGGGCCGTACGAGGTCCGTGACGTCGTCGTGCACCTGATCGAGGAGTACGCCCGGCACGCCGGGCACGCGGACCTGCTGCGTGAGCGCATCGACGGCCGGACCGGCCAGTGAGAGTGGGACCCACCGCCCCCTAGGCTGTGTTCCCGTGACTGCGACACCGACGAACGCCTGGGGCTTCGGCCTCGCCACCCTCGACGCCGACGGCACCGTCCTCGACGTCTGGTTCCCCGCGCCCGCGACGGGCGCGAAGCCGGAGGACGCCACCGCTCCGGCGGACCTGACGGCGCTCGAGGGCACCGACGACGTGCGCGGGGTGACCCGCGAGGTCCGCCTGGTCGAGATCCCCGACCTGCAGGCCGCGCCGGCGAGCACCGAGGACGTCTGGCTGCGGCTGCACCTGCTCTCGAGCCGGCTGGCGGTCCCCCACTCGATCAGCATGGACGGCGTCTTCGGGCTGCTGACCAACGTCGTGTGGACCTCCGCCGGCCCGTGCGCGGTCGAGGGCTTCGAGTCCACCCGCGCCCGGCTGCGCGGCGCCGGCCAGCACGTCACCGTCTTCGGCGTGGACAAGTTCCCCCGCATGGTCGACTACGTCCTGCCCACCGGCGTCCGGGTGGCCGACGCCGACCGGGTCCGCCTCGGTGCGCACCTGGCCGAGGGCACCACGGTGATGCACGAGGGCTTCGTGAACTTCAACGCCGGCACGCTCGGCGCCTCCATGGTCGAGGGCCGCATCTCCGCGGGCGTCCTGGTGGGCGACGGCTCCGACGTCGGCGGCGGCGCGTCGATCATGGGCACGCTGTCGGGAGGCGGCAAGGCCGTCATCTCTGTGGGGCAGCGCTGCCTGCTCGGCGCCAACGCCGGGCTGGGCATCTCGCTCGGCGACGACTGTGTGGTGGAGGCCGGCTGCTACGTCACAGCCGGCACCAAGGTGACCGTCACGGACATGGACGGCAAGCCGAAGGTCGTCAAGGCCCTCGAGCTCTCCGGCGCCAGCAACGTGCTGTTCCGCCGCAACTCGGTGACCGGCACCGTCGAGGCCGTGCCGTGGAAGAGCGAGGGCGTCGAGCTCAACGCCGCCCTCCACGCCAACTAGCGCATGCGACGACGGACCGCCTCGGCGCTGGTCGGGGTGGCGGTGCTCGGCGTCGTCGGCGCGACCGGCTACGCGGTGCTGCACCACGTCGGCCCGCTGCTGCAGTCCGAGGAGTGCACGGCCACCGTCGGCGGCCGGACCGTCACGCTGAGCACCGAGCAGGCCGAGAACGCCGCACTCATCGCCGCGGTCTCGGTCCAGCGCGGCATGCCGGCGCGGGCGGCGTCGATCGCGCTGGCCACGGCGTACCAGGAGTCCAAGCTCTACAACCTCGAGGAAGGGGACCGGGACTCGGTCGGGCTCTTCCAGCAGCGCCCCTCGCAGGGCTGGGGCAGCCGGTCGCAGATCCTCAACCCCTACTACTCGACCAGCGCCTTCTACGACGCGCTGGCGAAGGTGGACGGCTACGACACGATGCGGATCACCGAGGCCGCCCAGAAGGTCCAGCGCTCCGGCTACCCCGAGGCGTACGCCGACCACGAGCCGGACGCCCGTGTCCTCGCCTCCGCGCTGACCGGCAACTCGCCGCACGCGTTCAGCTGCGTGGTGAAGGACGAGGCCGAGCCCGAACGGGACCGGCTCAACGCCGTGGGTCTCACGCACCGCGCCGACGTCGTGCGCCGCGAGGTCGAGACCGTCTTCGGTGAGCAGTCCCTCGGCGGGTTCGCCCCGGGCGGCGTCAGGGACGGTCACATGGAGGGCTCTGCCCACTACGACGGCCGCGCCGTCGACATCTTCGTGCGCCCGATCAACGCCGCCAACAAGATCAAGGGCTGGGCGATCGCGCAGTACCTCGTCGCGCAGGCGGACCGGCTCTCGATCCGGACGGTGATCTTCGACGACCGCATCTGGCAGGCCGGCTCGCGCTCCGGCGACGGCTGGCGCGACTACGACCCGCCGGAGCGGTCGGGCGACCGGGCCGTCCTCGAGCACCGGGACCACGTCCACGTCGACGTGTTCGACTGAGTTTCTGCCCCGCACGGCCGATGATGGCCCTGTGCCCCGCCTCTCGGAACCCGTCGACGACAAGACGCCCCTGACCGCGTCCCGGATCGACGTGGCCGCGCGGATCGGCTGGCTGCTGCGCATCCACCGCACCGTCGGTGGTCTGTCCCTGCGCGAGATGTCGGCGGCGCTCAAGGAGCACGGGGTGTCGCTGTCGGCGGCCACGCTGAGCCGCGTCGAGAGCGAGGGGCAGCGCTCGCCGGCCGCCCTCGACGGCTACGCCCGGGTGCTGGGCCTGCCCGAGGCCTCGTTGCGGGCGCCCGTCGACACCGTGTGCCGCACCTTCCCCTACGCGCCGGCCGCGCCGCCGCCGCCGGCCAGCCGGTCGCTGGACCGCTTCAGCCGCGCCTTCGAGGCCGTGGACGTGGCGGGACCGACCGGCGGCGCCTGGCTGGAGCTGGCCCGGCAGCACGCCGAGGACGGCGGCTTCGGGCTGCCCCGGACGCTGATGGCACCGCTGGTCCACCGGCTCTGCCTGGAGACCGCGCGCTCGGTCCACGCAGCGCGGTTCAGCCGCGTCGAGGCCCTGGTGACCCTGCGCCTGAGCGCCTACGACGACCTCGTCGAGGAGGTCGTCCGCGGCGTCGTGGACGAGCCGCACAGCCGCAACTTCTGGGACGTCATGGACGCGCTGACCTACCGGCCGACCCCGTCGCTGCTGGCGTGGGCGGGCGGCCTGCTCAGCGACCCCTCGATCTACCGGATGCGCGGGGCGTCGTACGCCCTGCAGAACATGCTCGTCGTGGGTGGCCTCGGCCTCGAGGACTGGTCGACGGTGGTGCCGCAGATCGAGGCGGCCTGGCACGACGCCGGCGACGACGCCGAGCGCACGGGCGTGCTGACGCAGCTCTGGGCGGCCCTCCCCCCGCCCCTGCTGGAGCGGTACGCCGGCTCCTGCCGTCCCGAGTCGGCCCCCGCGTCGGGGCCCACGGTCTGGGTCCGGACCCGGCAGAACCCGCACTACGTGTACGCCGAGTCGCTCGCGCGGGCGGCGTGCGCTGCCCGCGGAATGGCCGACGAGCCGATGCTGACGCGGCTGCTCTTCGAGGCGATGTTCGACCCGCGCGGCGTCCGCATGTCGGCGGCGACCCTGCTCCTCGCGGCCTCGCCGTTCGGCGCGGCGGTGGTCCGCCCGCTCCTCGAGGAGCGGGACAGGTGCCCCGACGAGGCGAGCCGGGTGGCGGCCACCCGGGTGGCGGCGTACTGCAGCACCGGCGAGCACCTGCCCGGCGTCGCGCGGCTGCTGGAGTCACCCGACGAGCAGGAGTTCCTGCACGGACTCACCTTCGTCAGCCGTGGTGGGCGACCGTTGCCGGGCCCGGCGCTGGCGCGGGGCCTGACCGGCGGTGAGATGTCCGAGCGGCGCACGTTGTACGCCCTCGGCATGACCGGGGACCCCCGGGTGCGGGAGATCGAGGCGGACCGCTCACGGCCCGCATCCGTGCGCGGTGGCGCCCGGTGGTGGCTGGAGCAGGGCGCGCGGATCGAGGTCTGACGCGACCGCAGGACGGCCTGCCTGTCCCCCACGCAGGCAGCCCGCCCTGCTGAGCCCGGCCCCGAGAGCGAGGCTCGGCCGGCTGCAGGTTAGGCCAGGTCGGAAGTCGTCGACCGCGTTGTTGCACCCCTGCCGCAAAGTGGAACAACCACCGAACGGTCCGTCGTACCCTGACCGCATGCGCGTCACTCGGGGGATCCTCACCGCACTGCTGCTCGTCGTCGGCACGACCACCCTGGTCGCGGAGGGCCCGGCGGGCGCCGCCCCCTCCGAGTGCCCGGGCGCCACGATCGTCGGCACCGCCGGCGACGACACGTTGCGCGGCACCGAGGGCGACGACGTCATCGACGGCCGCGGCGGCAACGACCTGGTCCTCGGGCTCGGCGGCGACGACGTGCTCTGCGGCGGCGGGGGCAAGGACCGGCTGCGCGGCGGCCCCGGCAACGACACCCTGCGCGGCGGCAGCGACGCCAAGGAGGCCGAGGACACCGACTACTACCTCTACTTCGGCGACGTCCTCGACGGCGGCCCGGGCGACGACGTGCTCGACCCGGGCACCGACCCCCGGCACGACGGCTCCGTGGACACCGTCACCTTCGCGCGCGCCACTCGGGGCATCACCGCCGACGTGGCGGCCGGCACCGTCACCGGCGACGGGGCCGACAGCCTCGCGGGACCGTTCGCCACGGTGGTCGGCTCGGCGCACGACGACGTGATGCGCGGCGCTGACGGTCCCGACACCCTGGTCGGCAGCGGCGGTCACGACGTGCTCGTGGGGCGCGGGGGCGCTGACCTGCTCGCCGGCGGCTCCTGGGGCACCGGCCGCGAGGACCGGGTCGGCAACCTGTTGCGCGGCGGGCCGGGCCACGACGAGCTGCACGGGTCGAAGGGCGACGACGTGGTTCGCGGCGGACCCGGCAACGACTCCGTCCAGGACGAGGGCGGCGGCCGCGACCGGGCCTGGGGCGGCGCCGGCAACGACAGCTTCTCCGACCTCGTGCTGCCCGGGGGCGGCCAGGCCATCCACGGTGGCCGTGGCCGCGACGGCCTCTTCGCCCTCGGGTACGCCGACTCCCGGGGACGTGAGCTCCGGCCGCTGAGTGGGCTGACCGACCTGCGCCGGGGCGTGACCCGCGCGCGCTTCGTCGACGCCACGATCGCGATGCCGACGACCGGCATCGAGGACGTCGAGCCACCCCGGGCGAAGCGGTGGACCGTCCGCGGCACCCTCGGCCCCAACCGGATCCTGGCCGAGTCCCACACGGCGGTCCGCTTCTACGGCCTCGCGGGCGACGACAGTCTCTTCGGCTCCTTCAAGGACGATGTCCTCGACGGCGGCCCCGGCCACGACGACGGCAGCGGCTACGTCGGCCACGACACGATCCGCTCGATCGAGCGGATCTACCGCTAGCCCGTCCGTCCGGTGCTCAGCCGGCCGGTGCTCAGCCGGACGGTGCTCAGCCGGCCGCGAGCCGGGCGACCGCGGCGTCGACGCGCTCGTCGGTGGCGGTGAACGCGACCCGCACGTGGCGGGCGCCGGCGCGGCCGTAGAACACCCCGGGCGCGGCGAGGATGCCGCGGTCGGCCAGCCAGGAGACGGTGTCCCAGCAGTCCTCGTCGCGGCCCTCGACCTGCCGGCTGGCCCACAGGTAGAGCGACGCCTCCGAGTGGTCGATCCGGAAGCCCGCGGACTCGAGCGCCTCGCGCAGCTTGGCGCGGCGGGCGGCGTAGCGGGCGTGCTGCTCGAGCACGTGCTCGTCGTCGCCCAGCGCCGCGATCATCGCCGCCTGCTGGGGCGCGGGCATCTGCAGCCCGAGGTTCTTGCGCACCGCGAGCAGCTCGCCGACCAGCGCGGGGTCACCGGCCACGAACGCGCACCGGTAGCCGGCGAGGTTCGACCGCTTCGAGAGCGAGTGGACGGTCAGGATGCCGTCGTACGACCCTCCGCACACGGACGGGTGCAGGACCGAGACCGGCCCCTTCCCGTCGGTGCCGGTCTCCCACGCGCACTCGATGTAGCACTCGTCGGAGACCAGGATCGTGCCGCGCTCGCGGCACCAGTCGACGACCTTGCGCAGGTGGTCGACCGGTAGCACCCGGCCCGTGGGGTTCGACGGGGAGTTCAGCCACATCAGGGCCGGGACCTCCGGGCCGAACGACGTCAGCGAGTCGGAGGCCACCGCCCGCGCCCCGGCGAGCGCGGCGCCGACCTCGTACGTCGGGTAGGCCAGCTCGGGGTAGGCGACCAGGTCACCGGGGCCGATGCCCAGGTGCAGGGCGAGGGAGGCGATCAGCTCCTTGGAGCCGACCACCGGCAGCACGCCGTCCAGGCCGAGGCCGCCCTCGTCCGGACCGGCCACGCCGTGCCGGCGCGAGAGCCAGTCCAGCACGGCCTGCCTCGTCTCGACCCGCCCGATCGTCGTCGGGTAGCCCGGCGCGTCGGCCGCGGCGCAGAGCGCACGCTGCACGACCCCGGGCGTCGGGTCGACGGGCGTGCCGACCGAGAGGTCGACGATGCCGTCCGGGTGGGCGCGCGCCGTGGCGGCGTGGGCCGTGAGGTGGTCCCAGGGGAAGTCCGGGAGCCGGCGCGAGACCTGCTCCCGGACCGGCCGAGGGCCCGGTCGAGGACTCAGTGGTCCTGGTTCTGCGGCGGCAGGGCCGCGACGAACGGGTGGTCCTTGTCGATCTCACCCATCTTGGCAGCGCCACCGGGCGAGCCGAGGTCGTCGAAGAAGCCCACGTTGGCCGTGTAGTACTCCTTCCACTCCTCCGGGGTGTCGTCCTCGTAGAAGATCGCCTCGACCGGGCAGACCGGCTCGCAGGCGCCGCAGTCGACGCACTCGTCGGGGTGGATGTAGAGCATCCGCTTGCCCTCGTAGATGCAGTCGACGGGACATTCGTCGACGCACGCCCGGTCCTTGAGATCGACGCACGGCTGGGCGATGACGTAGGTCACCAGATCCTCCTGAGGGAGCACGGGACAGCACAACTGTTCGGACGTGGCACAGCCTAGTATCCCGTCGTGCCGCCAGCCTCGGAAGCCCACCGCTTGGGCCCCCACGTCGTCGGCCAGCGGGTCGTCGTACGCCGGGTCCTGCCCGGTGAGACCGGCCCGTCGGGCGGTCCCGCGATGACCGACCTGCTGGGGATCTGCACGGCGTGGGGCGACGGCAGGTGCGTGATCGCGCCCGAGTCCGGTGACCCGGTGGAGATCCGGCTCTCCGACATCGTGTCCGGCAAGCCGGTGCCGCCCCGCCCCTCGGTCAGGCACCGGGTCGGCACCCGCGCGGCCGAGCAGCACACCGTCGCCCTGTGGCCGCACCTCGAGACCGAGCCGCTCGGCGAGTGGGTGCTGCGCAGCGACCCCGCGCCGGTCGGGCGGCTGCGCAAGCGGGCCAACTCGTGCCTGGCGATGGGCGACCCCGGGATCGGCCTGGCCGCAGCGGTCGCCCGGGTCCGCTCGTTCTACGAGGCCCGGGACCGGCAGGTGCTGGCGCAGGTCGAGCGCGGGTCCGAGGTCGACGACGCGCTGGTCGCGGCCGGTTGGACACCCGTGCCGGGTGGTGACGCCGACTTCCTGATCGCGTCCCTCTCCCGGGCGCTGCGCGCCGCGCGGGCCGCGACCGGCGGCGAGCATCCCGACGCGGAGGTCACCGAGGAGGGGGACCAGGTGCTGGCCGAGCTGGGCGAGGTCGCCTCCGGCCGGGCCACGCTCGACGGCGACTGGCTGGGGCTGCACTCGCTGACCGTCGAGGAGGGTCACCGCCGGCAGGGCCTGGGCACGGCCGTGGTCGCGGCGCTGCTGGAGTGGGGCGCGGAGCACGGCGCCACGACGGCCTGGCTGCACGTCGAGGTGGACAACGCGCCGGCGCTGGCGGTCTACGAGCGGCTGGACTTCCGGCCACACCACACCTGCCGCTACCTGACGCCACCCTGACGGGCCTGCTCGTGGAACTGCCGGCGCGGGAGTCGCCGGCCGAAGAGCCGCTCGGCCTGTGCCGTCACCCAGGTCCAGCAGCCGCGCATGAACGCGAGCACCAGCACCCCGGACAGCAGCATGCCCGCGACGTTGGCGCCGAGCTGCTCCAGCGACCCGACGATCTCGCCGCGCTCCCACAGCGCCAGCCCGAGGGCCAGGTTGCCCGCGGCCGGGACCGTGGTCACGCTGATGAAGACGCCGACCATGGTGGCGGTCTTCTGGATCGCCAGCGCGAGCACGCCCGCGGCGCCGGCGACCAGCGCCACCACGAACGACCACATGTCGGGGTGCCAGATGAAGCCGGTGTTCGGTCGCGGGCGGGTGACCATCTCCGAGTCCAGCGCGCCGGTCAGGCTGACCAGCCAGGCCAGGACCGCGACGACCGCCACCGCGAACGCGAAGCTGAGCACCAGCAGCCGCAGGCTCCGCCACACCAGGCCCCACCGGGCGAAGACGATCCCGACGCAGGCCGCCGCGATCGCGCTGAACTCCGGGCCCACGACCATCGCCCCCACGACCAGGATCGCGGAGTCGGTGATCACCGCGATGGCGGCGAGGATCACCGCGAGCACGAGGAAGACGACGTAGGACACCGTGGGCTGGGCGCCGTCGTCGGCCTCGGCCTCGACCTGCTCCCAGATCACCGCGTCGTCCGGGTGGCCCGGGGCGAGCGACTCGATCCGGGAGGCCTCCGCGAACGGCGTGCCCGAGGGCCTGCTGATCAGGATGCCGCCGCGCTCGTCGAGGCCGAGCTCGTTGAGGTCGTGCAGCATCATCCCCGCCTGCTCCCGCGCGACGTCGGCCTCGACGAGGTCACCCTCGGGCTGGAGCGACGCCCCGGCATGGACGGTCACGTTGGTGACGCACTCGGCGTCGAGGAGCAGCCGCTGCACCGGCTGCGAGAGGTCGCCGGGCACGGTGAGCCGGAAGTGGACGAGCACGGCGCACAGCGTACGGCGGATCCGCGGGCGCAGCCGGAACGGACTTTGCCGACGCGCGCCGGAGTCCTACGATCTGGGTGGCGCGTGCGAGGACTGACGACCCTCCCCCTGTCCGCCAGGGAAGCACGGCCCGCGCGTCTCGGCGTACCGACGAGAGGCCAATGACTCATTGGCGAAGGTGTGGTGGCACCGCGACCTTGCCCCCGCCCACACCTCCAGGGCTCCCGTAGCTACTGGAGGTGAACGACATGCAACGCACGCTCTGCACAGAGCTCCCCCACGCCAAGCCCGGACAGACCGTCCGGCTGCAGGGCTGGGTCCACCGGCGCCGCGAGCTCGCGGCCCTGACCTTCCTCGTCGTGCGTGACCGCACCGGCCTGGCCCAGGTCGTGGTGAAGTCCCCCGACGTGGTGGTCCCACCCGAGGAGACGACCGTCGAGGTCGTGGGCACGGCGACCGCCAACCCGCAGGCGCCCGGCGGCATCGAGGTGACCGACCCGGTCATCACCGCGCTGACCGAGCCGGCCGCCACCCCGCCGGTCGAGCTGTGGCGACCGGCGATGAACGCCTCGCTGCCCACCCTGCTCGACCACGCTCCGGTCACCTGGCGGCACCCCGCCCAGAAGGTGAAGTGGGAGCTCGCTGCGGCCTCGCTGCGCGGCTTCCGCGAGACCCTGGACCGGTCGGGGTTCACCGAGATCCACACGCCCAAGTTCGTGGCCTCGGCGACCGAGTCCGGCGCGAACGTCTTCGAGGTCGACTACTTCGGCCGGCCGGCGTACCTCGCCCAGAGCCCGCAGTTCTACAAGCAGCAGATGGTGGGCGTCTTCGAGCGGGTCTACGAGGTCGGACCGGTCTTCCGGGCCGAGCCGCACGACACCGTCCGGCACCTGGCGGAGTACGTCTCGCTGGACGTCGAGCTCGGCTTCGTCGAGGACCACCGCGACGTGCTGCGGGTGCTCCGCGGCGTGCTGGCCGGCATGGTCGGAGGGATCCACGAGCACGCCCCGGCTGCGCTCGCGCTCTCCGGGGCGGACGTGCCGGTGGTGCCCGAGGAGATCCCGGTGGTGCACTTCCGGGACGCGCTGAAGATGGTGGGTGCCCCCGCCGACGAGCCCGACCTCGCGCCCGAGCACGAGCGGGCGCTGGGCGCCTGGGCGCGCGCGGAGCACGGCAGCGACTTCGTCGCGGTCGAGGGCTACCCGATGGCCAAGCGGCCGTTCTACACCCACCCGTGGACCGGCGAGGTCGTCGCGGGCGAGGAGGGCCGCTGGTCCAACAGCTTCGACCTGCTCTTCCGCGGGCTGGAGCTGGTCACCGGCGGACAGCGCCTGCACCGGCCCTCGGCGTACGACGCCGCGATCCGCGGGCGCGGCGAGGACCCGGCGGCGTACGCGGCGTACCTCCAGGCGTTCGAGCACGGCATGCCGCCGCACGGTGGCTTCGCCATCGGCCTGGAGCGCTGGACGGCCCGGCTGGTGGAGGCGGCGAACATCCGCGAGGTGACGCTCTTCCCGCGCGACCTCAACCGCCTGGCTCCCTGAGCCCGGTGCGGGTCGGGACGTCATACGAATCGGTGACCCGGACAGCCAATTCGTACGACGTCCCGCCCGGCGTGCCGCATGCTTGAGGGGACCGAACGGCGCGGCAATGCGCCTAACTCCAGTTTCTTTGTATGGTTACAACATGCTGCGTGACTCTTCCGGACGACCCGTCGACCACGGCGACTGGTTCATCCACCACGGCACCGACGTCGAGACCCGCTGGGACGCCGACGTCCCGCACCTGACCCCGAACGACCGGTTCTTCGTCCGCAACCACACCGAGGCGCCTCAGGTCGACGTCGCCACCTGGCGGCTGCTGGTGACCGGCGACGGCCTGCTCAGCGAGCGGACCTACTCGCTGGCCGACCTGCAGGAGTTCCCGACCACGACCTACGAGCGCGCGCTGGAGTGCACCGGCAACGGGCGCCGGCTCTTCGAGGCCCAGCAGAGCTCGTTCCGCCCCGGCACCCAGTGGGACCTCGGCGCCATCGGCGTCGCCCGCTGGACGGGGGTGCCGCTGTCGACCGTGCTGCGCCACGCCGGCCTGCGGCCCGAGGCCGTGCAGGTGATGCCGGTGGGGCTCGACGCGGCGTACGTCGAGGACGGGGTCGACTGGGGCCGCGTGCGTCGCCCGCTGCCGATCGGCAAGGCGCTCGACGACGTGCTCGTCGCCTGGGAGATGAACGGCGAGCCGCTGCCGCCCGACCACGGCTTCCCGGTCCGGCTGATCGTCCCCGGGTGGGTCGGCATCGCGAGCATCAAGTGGCTCGGTGAGCTGCGGGTCACGACCACGGTCGTCGACTCGCCCTGGAACACCCGGTGGTACCGCATGCACGGCCCGGGCTGGTCCGGCGACGCCGCCGTCCTGGACCGGATGCCGCCCAAGAGCGTCATCGACGTCACCGGCCGGCTCGAGGCCGGCCGGCTCACCGTGCTGCGCGGACGCGCCTGGTCCGGCGAGGCGACGGTGCGGATGGTCGAGGTCAGCACCGACGGCGGGGAGACCTGGGACGAGGCCTCGCTGACCGGCACCAACGAGCCGTCGAGCTGGGTCGAGTGGGAGCACCCGTGGACCCCCGGCACGCCGGGCGAGCACGTGCTGGTGACCCGCGCGACCGACAGCCTCGGGCGCACCCAGCCCGAGCTCGCGCTGCCCAACGACGACGGCTACCTGTTCACCGCCGCGGTGCGCCACCCGGTGACCGTGGCCCCCGGCTCCGGTCGCGGCTCCGGTCGTGCGGCTGGGCGTGCGCTGGAGCGCACCCTGGGGGGCACGACCGCCTAGGTCACTTGCAGATGACCGTGTCCGACGGGATGTAGCGGGTGTGGAACACCTCGTCGTGGTCGAGCGCGGACTCGCCGTGCTTGCGGAAGTGCCGCGTGACGTCGACGTCGAAGCCGTCGTACCCGGTGTTGGGGTAGCAGTCGTCGGTCTTCAGCTTCCGCGTCTCCGGCGGCACGAACCGGTAGCGGTCGGAGGTGCTGGACGTGATGTCCCAGTACTTCGTGGACCACATGGACACGGTCACCACGCCCTGGCTGGACGGCGTGCTCGGGGTGACGCGGGCGTCGATCAGCACGCCGTACGGCGTGTCGTTGCGGAAGCGCAGGTCGACCGCGCCCCACGCAACAGTGGCCTCGCGACCGACCGGGTAGCGGTCGATGTAGAACGAGTGCGGCTTGTGCTCGACGTCCTCGAGCCCGGCGAAGAACATCGCGTTGAACAGCGTGGTCGCCATCTGCGAGACGCCGCCGCCGAGGTCCTCCTTGAAGATCCCGTCGCTGATGATGAAGCCCTCGGTGAAGCCGTTCTCGCGGGTGCGCTCGCCGACGGTGTCGTTGAGCGAGAAGGTCTCCCCCGGCTTCAGCACGGTGCCGTCGACGATGTCGGCCGCGCGGCCGATGTTGGTGTTCCGGTACTCCGCGTAGGGGTAGTACGTCGTGAAGCTCGAGACCTTCTCGCGGATCCGCAGCTTCCGGGCGTCCTTGGTGGTGAAGTCGGGCTCGGCCACCGAGGCCTTCACCTTCATCGAGCGCTCGCCGTGCTCGCTGGTGACCAGGGTCAGGAACGCCTCGTTGACGTCGGACTGGTCGTAGGTCACGCCGGGCTTGGCCGGCACGACGCGGGGACGCCCGCCGACCAGCGCGACGGTGGCGTCCTCCGGGGCGCCGTCCTCGCCGACCGCGTCGCCGACCAGGTCGGCCAGCGCCTTCTCGTCGAGCTGCGGCGCCAGCTCCCCGTCCTGGGGAAGCAGCGCCAGCGCCGGCGCGAACTGGCGGGGCTGCAGCCGGACCGGCGTCCTGCCGAACACCAGCCGCACCGACCCGGACATCGCCGGGTTGGCGAAGCCGTCCATCGCCTCCTGCACGTCGCCCGCGTCGATGTCGGGCTGCTGGTCGTGGAGGTCGACCTCGGCGGTCGGGTCGTCCTGGAGGTACGCCGACTCGAGGGCCGCGCGGACCTCGTCGGCGTCGAGGCGCTCCCCCACCTCCGGCCGGGTGACCCGGATCCGGCCCGGACGCAGCTCGATCGCGCCGTCGGTGGCGGTGGTCCCGAATGCCCGGTCGAGCCGGGTCACCAGCCCGTCCAGCTTCGACTCGTCGACGGTGACGACGGGCTCGAGGTCCCGGCCGCCGGTGTAGTGGTCCCACAGGTGGCCCGGGCGCCAGCTCCGCGCGCCGACCGCCTGCGCGACCGAGGCGTCGTGGTCGACGGCCAGGCCGGCGTCGCTCGGCGCGATGCTCCGCGACCGGCCGTCGACGACCAGGGTGATGGGGGCGTCCGCGCGCGGGCCGAGCTCGCGGCGGAGCAGGGCCACCGCCTCGGCCTCGGTGCGGCCACCCACGTCGACCCCGGCGACGGTGGTGCCGCGGGCGATCTCGTCACCGGCGGCGACGTACGCCGCGGCGTACCCGCCTCCGACGAGCAGGGCGAGCACCAGGACGACCACGGCGACGACACGTCCGCCGGCCTTCTCCCGTTCGCTCACGGCGCCGAGTCTAGGGAGGCGGGCGCGGCCGTCTCGGGCGTACGCGCCGGTGCCGGACGGGTCCGGCGGGCGGGGCGGGGCAGCGTCGCGATGCCGACGACGAGGACCAGCAGGGCCAGGCCCACCAGCGCGTAGCCGCGCCAGTCGGAGCTGATCACGTAGTCACCCTCGGGCCGCGGGTCGACCAGCAGGCCGACCAGCCCGGTCCAGCCGAGCGCGAACGGCAGCCGTAGCCACCATCCCGGTGGCAGCGCCACGAGGGTGACGGCGGTGGTCCCCACGACCAGGGGCAGGCCCCACGTGAGCTCGTGCACCGCGACGGAGGCGATGCCGGTGCCGATGCCGAGCAGGAGCAGCCCGAGGGCGACCGCCGCCCGGCCGAGCGTCCGCATCAGAGCCCGGCGAAGAGGTCCGTCTCAAGGCCGTCCTCGCCGACCGGGCCGGGTCGGCCCTTGGCGATGCGGAAGTACTCGATGCCCCAGGCGGTGCTGCCGACGTTGTTGGAGAGCGCGAAGAACGGCCCGTCGGTGGTGATCTGGGTGGCGTGGGCGCGCAGCGCGTCCATCTTCTGCTCGAGGTGGTCCTGCCCGTCGATGGCCGCGGTGAGGTCCTCGTCCTTGACGGCGAAGAACGGCAGGTCCCCGTCGGGGTCCATGCCCTCGAAGCTGGTGTGGTCGCCGGCCTCGCGCAGCTTGCGCAGGCCCTCGCGCATCCGGCTCTCGGACATCGCGCCCCAGTAGATCTTGGCGATGTCCCAGGACTCGCCGAGGTCCTTGCGGTACGACGGCACCGCGGCGAGCTGCGCGGAGTACATCGCGACTCGGTGGGCCTGGATGTGGTCGGGGTGGCCGTAGCCGCCGAACTGGTCGTAGGTGACCATCACCTGCGGGCGGACCTCGCGGATGATCCGGACGAGGTGGTCGGCGGCCGCGGTGAGGTCGGCGTGCCAGAAGGCGTTCTCGTGACCAGTCCCATCAGAGGGGGCGTCGACGGCGACGGCGTGGCCGTCCTCGTGCCACTGCATGCCGGAGTCGCGGTAGGTGCCGAACCCGCCGAGGAAGCGGTGGTCGGTGACGCCGAGCGCCTTCATGGCGTCCTCGAGCTCGCCGCGACGGTGCTCGGCCAGCTCCTCGGGGCTCAGGTGCTCCAGCTCGGGGACCAGGATCTCGCCGAGCTCGCCGGCGGTGCAGGTCACGAGGGTGACGTCGCGGCCCTCGGCGACGTACTTCGCCATGGTGGCGCCCTGCCCGATCGACTCGTCGTCGGGGTGGGCGTGCACGAGCAGGAGACGGTGGGCCGCGGTCATGCCCCGAGCCTAGGGCCCGTCTCGCAATTCGGCGCGCTTGATCCGCCTGGGCGCTGCCGGGAGGTCCAGCGGCGGCGCGACCGGCCGGTGGTCACCTCGCTCGTCGGCGTCGTCCTCGTCGAGCCACCCCTCGTACTCGTCGACGAGCAGCTCCAGCACGATCGAGGGCGCGTCCGTGAGGATCGCCCAGGGATGGTCCTCGTCGTCGTCCTCCCCCGCCAGCCGCTCGCGCACCAGGGTCGCGTCGTAGCCGTCGCCGGTGAGCCGGGCCTGCACCGCCCGGGCGTCGTCCTCGTCGAAGAAGATGCCGCGCACGGGGACAGTCTCCCCGATGCGCCGACGGCTCAACGCACGGGGCGGATCCGGTCGGCGAGGTGCACGGCGGTCGCGCGGCACGCATCCTGACGGAGCGTCCAGTCTTCCTCGCACTCTCCGACGTAGCCGGCCGCCGCGAGGGCCAGGACCGCACGGTGCGGCTCGGGGACGCCGTCCCGGATCCGGCGTACGGCCTCGTCCTTCGAGACGATCTCGCCGGACTCCAGCGTCACGACCATGCGCGCCAGGGTGAGCAGGACGTTGCGCTCGTCGCCGACCAGGTTGTCCAGCAGCGACGGCAGGCTGTCGTGGAGCGCGCGACGCAGGTCGACGTCCGGGACCGCGGGCAGGAGGTCGGTGGGCTCCCGGCCTCGCAGGACCTGCGCGTCTTGCCCGAGGGTCGTGAGAAGCACGGCGAGATCGGGGTGAGCGTGCGGCTCGGGCAGGCGACCATCCACGAACTCCGTCCGGAGCCATTCGCCGTAGAGGAAGTCGCACGGTGGCGGGTAGGTCCACGGGACCAGGTCGTCGCGGACCACCGAGGTCAGCTCGACCGGCCGGCCGGGCTCGACCGTGGCCCGACGGCCGGAGAACTGCAGCAGGAGCCCGAGCAGCCCGGCGCGCTCATCGTGATTGAGCGACCTCTCGGTGACGACGAGGAGGTCGACGTCGCTGTCCGGCCGCAGGCCACCCGCCACCGAGGAGCCGTAGAGGTAGAACCCGAGGACGCCGCCGGGGTCGTGCTCGTCGAGATGGGAGGTCAGGCGTTCGATCACGGTGGGCACCGCGGCACTCTTCCCGGCGGTGAGCGCCCTGGCAAGGCGATTCAGGAACGGGCCGGCGGCCGCGGCCGACGGTTGCGCAGACCGCGTCAGGCGAAGTAGCGCAGGAGGAAGTCCTTGTCGGTGTCGCGCCCGCCCTCAGGGTCGGGGGCGTCCTCCGTCTCGTGGGTGGCGACCATCCGCTCGAGCGGGATGGCCGGCGGCAGCTTCGCGTACGGATTCGGCTCGGTGGGCGTCGCCTCCGGGCGTGACTCGTCGACCATGGTCGTCCTCCCCGCGTTCGGTCCTGCCAGTATGCCCCCGCCTGCGCAGTGCGCGCGGGTATGGCGGGCCACGGCTGCGGGTCCGTCGGATCTGTGTCTGCGCTGGTCGGCGGTCGGCCTACGTGCGTCTGGTGAACCTGACGTCTCCGTTGGCCAACCGGTCGGTGCCGAAGCGGGGGTCATGCGCCCGGTGGTGGTGCCAGGAGCAGAGGAGTACGCCGTCCTTGAGGTCGGTCTTCCCGCCACTGGCCCAGGGGGTCTCGGCGTGGTGGGCTTCGCACCAGGCGGCGGGGATCTCGCAGCCCTGGGCGCGGCAGCGTCGGTCGCGGATGACCAGGGCCTTGCGTTGCGCGGGTGAGAACAGTCTTCGCGAGCGGCCGAGGTCGAGGATCTCGGAGTCGCCGCCGAGGACGACGGGGATGATCTGGGCGGTGCAGGCCAGCCGGCGGGCCTCGGCGGCGGTGATCCGGTCGCCGGTGGCCAGCCCCGCGGCGCCGAGGCCGGCGTTGAGCTGGTCGAGGTCGATGGTGACCATCACGGTGGTGGCGGTGCCGCCGTGCTGCGGCAGCGCTTGGGCCGGCAGCTGCTCGAGGAGGGTGCAGAACGCCTCGCCCAGTCGGCGGGGGTAGGGCAGCCGCTCCACCTCGCTGCCCCCGCCCGGCTCCCCGAACGCACCGCCCGCGGGGTCGGAGCCAGAGTCGGGGTCGAGGTGGGAGCGGCGGGGTGCGGAGATGGCCTCGAGGTAGACCTTGAGCCGGGAGGCGACGTGGTCGGGGACCCGGATCGCGATGTCGGTGGACCCGTCCCCGCGTACGCGCATGGTCAGCCGGGTGGTGCGGCGGGCGGCGCGTTCCTCGGCCTCGAGCTTCCGCTGCTCCTCTTTGTCGGCGATCTCGGGGGCCAGCACCTCGAGCAGGTGCTCGCCGAGGCGTTTCAGTGCCCGGGGGCTGAAGTGGGCGGCCTGCTCGACCAGGTGGACCTCCGCCTTCGCCCTCAACGCGGGGCCGAGCCGGTCCGGCAGCCCGTCCAACGATTTCACGATCACGTGCGCCTGGGCCTGGTTGACCCGACCGTCCAGGCAGGCCGCCTGCAGCTGGGGCCAGCGGCGGTCCAGCGCCTCCCCGTGCCGGACCGCCCGCGCCACCGCCGAGTAGTCGGCGTGCTGGGTGCGCTCGGCCCAGGCGGCGATGTTCCGGTCACCCGTCTCGGTCACGAGGTCCTCGGCGTTGGCCAGCACCCGGCCGTACAGGGCGGCCAGCTGGTCGGCCGCCCGACCCAGCGCGGCCAGAGCGGTCTCCTTCTCGGCCGGGTCGAGGTAGCCGGGGTCGTAGCCGGCCAGGTCGGTGACCAGGGCGGTCAGGTCGCCGGCGCCGCGCACCAGGGGGTGCGTCATCGGGGTCGGGTTGACTGCCATGCCTCATTCTACAACTATCCGAGCATGTCTTCGAGTAAAATCTTTGGCTGTAGAGAGGCCGCGTGAAGATGCGGGCGAGCCCCTCTGAGCCGGCTCGGTCGTGCGGGGTTTCGAGGCTTCGTCGCTGGCGCTCCTCGCACCTCAACCGCCGAGGCGGCACGGAAGCCGGAGGTAGGGCACCGCCGCGCCGACCCGCAAGCCGGAAGCGGCCGCACCCCCGGGCCGACCTCGCCGTAACCAGCCAAAGACCCAAACCACAGCCGGCCGGAAAGCCGGCAAGCCACCTCAACCAGAAGGAACCCGCGGCGTACAAACGGCCGAGGCTCACCCTCCGAGCAGGACCGCGAGCTCCTCGAGGAACGGACGATCCGGCTCCAACCAGTCCACGTCCGAGAGCTCGTCCGCGGACAGCCACCGCACCAGGTCATGCTCGTGCGGCACCGGCTCCCCCGCGACCAACCGCACGACCGCCACGGTCAGCTCGTGCCGCTCGCCGATCGGCACCGCCCCGGGCAGCCACTGCAAGACCTCGACGGTGCAGCCGAGCTCCTCGCGGATCTCCCGCACCAGGGCGCCAGCGGGAGACTCGCCGTCCTCGACCTTGCCGCCCGGGAACTCCCACCGGCCGGCGGTGGCGGCGGGGCGGGTACGCCGCGCGGCGAGCACCCGTCCGTCGCGGACCACGGCGGCACCTACCACAGAAGCACGGGCGCCGGACACGAACGCGACCGTAGCCGAGAGTGGTTCATACCTGGGTGTGCTGCGGCCGTTCCGGGGAGACGATCTGCTCGCCGCCGCACCCGGAGCCAAGGATGTCTCTCCCATGTCCCGATCTCGTCTCGTCCTCCCCGCCCTGCTGTCCACCTCGCTCGCCCTCGGTGGCGTGAGCGTCATGCTCGCGGATCCCGGTGGCGCGGCGCCGCTGCCGACGGACTACTCCGCGAAGGTCAGCGCTGACCTGTGGCGCGTGAACGCGCTGGACCGGGATCTCACCGACGCCCAGGCCGCCGTACCCACAGACCTCTCCGTCTTCAGCGTCGACGGGACGATGTCCTCGACGACGAACCCGCGGGCACGCGCCGGTTCCTACAACCTCTCCGGCACCGCCGGCGAGGCCGCGGACGCCCGTCGGGGCGTCACGTCGGAGGCGACGCGTACGACGGACACCGGCGCACCGGCCACGGGCATCGCGCCCGGTGGTGCGGTCGCGGACACCCTCGACCTCGGTCAGGCGACTCTCGGCGCGGGCGGCCGCTGGGTCGGCGACAAGGGCTGCCTGACCACCGCCGACGGGCTCACCGACGGCTCCGCCTCGGGTGCCGGCGCGAGCCTCGCCTCGGCGCGGATCCCGACCGGGTCCTCCGGTGGGATCATCCTGCTGCCCGACGACATCCCCACCGAGATCCCCACGGCGCTGCCGTCGTCGACGGCCACGGGGCTGCCGACCAGCCTGCCCACCGGGCTGCCGACCACCACGGACGGCCCGACCATCATCCCGACCGAGCTGCCCTCCGACCTGCCGACCACGGGGCTGCCCACGCTCACTCTGCCGCCTGTCCCGACGATCAGCGTCCCGACCTTCCCGAGGCGCGGCACCGCCATGGCGCAGGGCGCGGCGGCCGACGTCGTGATGGCCAGCGTCCACCCCGGGTCGGTGCAGCAGCGGGTGGACCTGCCCGTACGCAACGGTGCCTCGGGTGACGACCGCGGCGTACGCGCCCAGGCGATCGGCAGCGTCAAGGACGCCTCGGCGCCGGCGATGACGTTCTTCGGCGACGAGGTCGAGGTCCGGGTCAACGGCGTCGCGCGACTGACCGCGTTCGCCGACGGCGTGCACGCCAGTGTCGTCGACTGGACGGCGCCGACGGTCACGGTGACCGCGGGCGGGACGACGTACGCCCTGCCGACCAGCGGCAACCCGGTCGTCGTGCCGTGGAGCAGGAACAAGGACGTGACCGTCAGCCTCTCCGCGGGGCAGCTCACGCAGACCGTGAACGGTGACGGACTGGTGGCCCGCGCAGCGACGTCCGTCCTGCACGCGGTGGTCCGCAACGGCGACGCGGTCGCCCTCGACACCGACCTCATGCCGATGACCGTGGAGGCCAAGGCTCCCGGCGGCGGGGTGGAGTGCCCCGCGCCGGACACCGACGGCGACGGCCTCAGCGACGCCCTCGAGGACAAGCTCGGCACCAACAAGGGCGTGAAGGACACCGACCACGACCGGCTCGGGGACGGCAAGGAGCACTACAAGTACCGCACGAACCCGCTCAGGAAGGACACCGACCGGGACCGGCTCATCGACGGCCTGGAGGTCAAGAAGTACCGCACCAAGCCGCGCAAGCCGGACACTGACCGCGACCACCTCAAGGACGGCGTGGAGGTCCGGAAGTACAAGACCAACCCGCGCAAGAAGGACACCGACGGCGACGGGGTCAACGACAACGTCGAGATCCGGCGCGGCACGAACCCGCTGCACAAGTGAGCAGGCCGCACGCGTTGACCCACCCGTAGCCTCGGGGACATGCCTGAGGCCACGGACAGCTCGACGTACGGCGTGCACCTCGCCCGCACGGACGAGAACGCCGAGGAGATCGACGCCCTGGCGCGCCTGCTCGGCGGGCGCGCCGGGCTCGATGCCGTGCTGGACGACCTGGACCGGCGGGGCCGCCGTGGGTTCGCGCCCGGGCTCGCGGCGCGGCAGGCGTTCACGTGGGACGCGACGGACCGGCGTACGCCGCAGTGGTGGCCGCAGGGCATCTCGACCTCCGCGGACGCGACCGACACCGAGGAGATCGGTGGCCGACGGGTCGTGGCGGTCAGCTGGTACGCCAAGGCGGCCGCTGGCCAGGACAACCACGGCTCACGGATCTCGTTCATCGACCTGGACACCCGGCGCTACCGGCACGTGCTGCTGGTGACGCCGACGACGACCACCGACGGCTCGGTGTCGTTCGAGCCGCTGCAGGTGCACGCGGGCGGCATCGTGTGGGCCGGGCAGTGGCTCCACGTCGCCGCCACCGCGCGCGGGTTCGTGACCTGCCGGCTCGACGACCTCCTGCGCGTCCCGGACGAGCTCGTCGGTGACGCGTCGCGGATCGGAGTGGACGGCGGCCGGGTGTCGTCGTACGGCTACCGCTACCTGCTGCCGATGCGCTTCGCCTACCGCGCGGGGGCCGAGAAGGGCCACGAGAGGCTGCGCTACTCCTGCCTCTCGCTGGATCGTGGGGCGGACCCGCCGGAGCTGGTCGTGGGTGAGTACGGCCGCGGCGGGCAGACCCGGCGGCTGGCGCGCTTCGCGCTGGACCCGGCGAGCATGCTCCTGGTCGACGGCGAGGACGGCCGCTCGCGGCCGCTCGACCTCGACGAGCGCGGCGTGGGCGGCACCCAGGGCGCGACGGTGGCGCGGGGCGACTACTTCATGACCGTCTCGCACGGCACCCGGAAGCCTGGTTCGGTGTACGTCGGGCGCCCGGGCGCGTTCCGGCGGCGGCGGTTCGCGACTCCGATGGGGCCCGAGGACATCGCCTACTGGCCTTCGACGGACCTGCTCTGGTCGGTCACGGAGCACCCGCGCCGGCGCTGGGTGTTCGCGATGCGGCGCTCACGACTCGCCTGAACCGCCCGCGATCCGCCCCCAAATGGCGAAGGCGCCACCCGTTCGGGTGGCGCCTGCTACCGGGCTTCTCGGATCGCATGCCCTAGTGTGGGACAGGCGGTCCGGACCATTCTCGCGCAGCGGCAAACAGAGAATGGCCCGGACCGCGTCTGTGTGTCCCGACTTTTCAGTTCTGGTGGAGCTGGGGGCTCGCGGGAGCAGTGCCCCCGGAGAGCTCGCCCCGGGGCGCTTTCACGCCCCGGGACTCACTCACTTGTCAGGCTGGATCAGCGAACGCGCTTCGGGGCCTGGTCCTTCATCGTGGTGTCGCTCTTGGCGACCTTCACGGTGTACTTCGTGTAGCCCTTGCCGTTCTTGTCGGCCACCTTGAACTTGTGGTTGCCGTTGCTGTTCAGCGCAGCCGAGTCGACCAGCTTCATGACGCCCTTCTTGGTGGTCTTGAAGAGCTGGGCCACCAGGCCGGAGGCGTCCTTCTTGGCGTTGGCCCGCAGGACGTCGTCCTTGGCCCCGTTGTCGACACCGTTCAGCTGCAGGTCGATGTCCTTGGGGTCAGTGCCCGGGTCCACGGGACCCGTACCGTCCGCGACCGTGGTCGTGGCGGTGGCGACGTTCGACGACGCCGAGAGGCCCTCGCCGTCCTTGGTGTTCGAGCCGGGGTAGACGTGGTCCGCAGCCGCACCGAACTGGGTGCCACCGAAGAAGCCGTCGTCCAGGCCCTCGACCCGGATGGTCACGTCGCCAGCGGCGTCCGCGTCCAGCGCGACGTTGAGCTTCATCTCGCCAGCAGCGTTGGTCTTGGCGTCGCCGTCCTTGAACTGGCCGGGACCGGAGACCTGGACGTTGATCAGCGGGTTGACGTTCTGACGCGGGAAGTCGGCGATCGGGTTGCCGAACGCGTCGGTGATCACCGCGGTGTAGGTGATCTGCGACGCGCCGTGCTCGACGGAGGCCGGGCCGCTGACCGAGACGTTGCGCGCGGTCGAGAAGTCGGTCTCACGGGCGACCGTCATGTCCGCCGTCTCGGTGCGGTGCGCCGACTCGACGGTCACGGTGACGACACCGGACTTGGTGCCGACGATGCGGTAGTCACCCTGCAGCATGCCACCGGCGACGGTGTCGGTGATCGAGGACGACCCCTCCGACAGCTTCTTCTCGCCCGGCTCCAGGATCAGGGCACCGTTGTCGACCGACACGGTGATCTCCGAGCCGTTCTCGCCGTTGGCGACGTCGAGGGCGGCGGAGTCGATGCCGCCGTCGTCGTACGCGTCGGCCAGCGGGACGACGGTCACGTCGGACGCCTTGTAGTCGGCGGCCTCCGTGTCCTCGCCACCGAGGCTGATCTTGTAGTCACTGCCCATGCCGTCGGTCGTGTACTTGATGTGGGCGGTGCTGGACTTGGTCGGGTTGGCCGCGAACTGGTCCGGGAAGTAGCCCAGGGCGACGGTCTCGGTGTAGCCGTTGGTCGCCTTGGTGTCGGTGAAGGTGAACGTCACCGTGCCGTCGTTGCCGACAGCCTTGCGCTGCGGGGTGGCGTCGAGGTTGAGGCCGGTGCGGCGCGCCTCGACGAACCCGGTGGTGACGGGCAGACCGAACTGGTCGGTGACCTTGGCGACCACGTCGACCGAGCCCTTGAGCGCGGAGAAGAACGGGTCGGCCGTCGGCGCGATGGCCGAGACCTCGGCGCGCTGGAACTCGAAGGTCTGGTCGAACGAGCCGCTGATGGTGATCCGGTCGTTCTGCTGGATGCTGCCGGCGTCGGGAGTGATCGTGATCGAGCCCACGCCGTTGCTGTCGAGCACCGTGGAGACGGTGGTCGAGGACTTGCCACCGAAGGTGACACCGGTGCCCGCGACGTTCAGCGTGACGTTGCTGTTCTTGTCGTCACCCTTGAAGTCGATGCGGATGCTCGACTGGTCGACGCGGACAGCGGTGGTGCCGCCGTCGGTGCCGTCGCCGAAGCCGTCCCACGAGTCGGCGCCGGTGACGACGTCGACCTCGGGGGCCGTCACGACCGCCGCGCGGATGACGTTGGCGGTCACCTTCGCGTCTGCGGTGCCCGGGCCGTCCAGGTTGATGGTGTGGGCGCCGGGGGTGGCACCAGCAGCGGCGTCGGCCGTGAAGGTGTCGGTGCCGTTCTTGAGCGCGTCCGCGTCCATCGAGGCCACCGAGGGGCTCACCTGGGCGTCACCGGCGAGGGCGACGGTCTCGGCGTTGTCGAGCTGGGTCAGGCGACCGGCCGCGTCCTTGATGGTCACGGTGTAGTCGTCCGAGCTCATGCCCTCGACGACCGACTGGCTGGCCGGCGTGACGTCGAGCGTGGTGACCGGGCCCGAGGTGGTCACGGAGACCTGCGTGCGGGACTCGGCCGCGTCCACGTCGCCGCCGTTGTCAGCGTCGTTGAAGATGGCGAACTTGGCGGTGTCGCCGGGCGCCGGGGTGGTGACCTTGACGGGCACGATGTACTCGTCGAGGTTGTCGTTCGGGTTGCTGTCGGTCGTGGCGGCCACCGGGGTGCCCTCGACGACGGTCTGGCTGGGGGTGTTCGGGTTCGACGAGAGGTCGCTGCCGATCACCTTGAGGTTGGCCGGGGACGCCACGGAGCCGTGGGTCGCCTGGACGAGGATCTGGGCGCCGGGGCCACCACCGTTGAGGGCGGGGCCGACCGAGGCGACCTTGAGGACGTCACCGACGGCCGCGTTGGCCGACGAGGCGAGGAGCGGGAGACCCGTCACCGCCAGAGCGGAGATGGCGCCAGCCGCCAGACCCCGCTTGATGCCGCTGCTGTTCATGCGTGTTCCTTCCGGAGTGAAGATTCGGCCGAGGCACTCCCCCGCCCGAGCATCGGGCCAGTTGGAAGGCCCAGGTCTTGCATCGCCCGTACACAGATTCCGAGTGACGCCGTGGACGCTAGTGACGCAGGAGCAGTTGGGTCGTTCTTGTTGCTGGCCGGAAAACTTTCTGCAATAAATGAGCCCGCATGTTGAATTACCGGCATGCAACACGGGGGGATGGCGGGGACCACGCATGACCAGCAAGGGCAGTTCAGACGCGTCTGGACGCCGACGGGGACGGCCGCAACGGCTTCCCGAGGACCGCTCACCCATGAGCTCGCGCACCATCGGGTGCGACCAGCGGATCGCCTGGTTGCTGACGACCTCGCGCGTGCTCGGACGCGACCCGGAGCTCGCCCGTCGTGACGGCTTCATCAAGGCACTCAAGGAACGCGGCGTCCACGTCGACAGCTCGCGCGTGTCCCGCTGGGAGTCCGGCCTGCAGCCGCTCCCGATCCGGGTGGCCGCGACCTACGAGAGCGTCCTCGGCCAGACCGAGGGATCGCTGGTCGCCGTCGTCGCCGGTCTGCGTCGTGCGTTCGGTGGTGAGACTGCCCCGAAAGGACGGCTCGCTGCGCGACACCGAGCTGAGCGACGGCGACGTCGACCAGCTTCTCGACCTGGTCGACGACGGCCAGGCGCACGGAGGTGACTGGTTGCGTCTCACCGAGCAGCTCACCCGCTTCGACCGGGTCTACCTGCGCAAGCGGGAGTGGCAGTCGCTCTCGAGCCGACTGGTCAACGAGCTGGCGGCCTCTGTGGGCCTCGGCTACGTGCGCCGCTACGAGGCCGCTGCGGCTCTGATGCGTTATCCGGCCGCGCAGCGGCACCTCACCCGGGCCCTGGGCGGATTCGTGACCCATCCCGACACCCAGGTGGTCGCTCCGGTCCTCAACCTGCTCGCCGAGATCCGCGACGAGGCGGCCGGCGATCTCGTGCTTCGCATGCTCCACTCCGAGCACCGCGACCTGCGGCGCGCTGCCTCCTCCGTCGCAGCGGTGAAGGTGACGCGTGGGCACTTCAACGAGGAGGCGTTCAAGCACCTCGAGTCCAGCGTCGTCGGCAGCCTGCGCCGTGGTGAGTCCCTCGACGGCCGCCTGGACTCCTTCGACCTGGCGGTGCAGCTGCCCGACGAGTGCTGGGAACGCATCCAGGGTGCGCTGCGCACCCGGCGTGCCTACGACCTGGTCAAGCGCTCCCGTGAGGGGGGCGAGCTGGTGCCGTGGGGCCAGACGTCGGCGATCGTCAACGACATGGCCAAGCGCATCCAGGTCGAGACTCCTGCCTTCCACCCCGCCGAGCCCGACCTGATGCTCCACCGACTCCTGCGCGAGTCGCTGCTGCATGCCCACAAGGCGCGCCGCCACCACGCTGCGCTGCTCCTCGCGGCCAGCCCCTACGCCGCCGCCGTCTCGCGGCACTGCCACGAGTTGGCAGCACACGAGAACGACCTGCTCGCCGCGCGTGCCTGGACGGTGCTCATGCGGGTCGGGCAACGAGAGGACCGCGACCTGGTCCTGAAGCGAGCCCTGCAGGAGACCCGTCTCCCCATCCGCTCCCGCGCCCTGGTCAACGTCGGACTCTCGGCAGGTCCGCTCACTGACGCGGAGGCCGAAGCGCTGCTCAAGCGTCTCGAGGACGGGGCGAAGCCGGTCGAGCGGCAGGCCACGATGTTCGCGCTCGGCATGGGCGGCGCAGCCCAGCTGGCCGACCTGGCCAAGGACGAGTCGGACTGGCCGGGCCGCAGTGCACGCTGGTGGATCGAGCAGGGCCCGGCCCGCCACGATCCGGACCTGATGCCTCGGACCGCCTGACCCGGCCCCGTCGTACTGGCTTCCCAGAACGGGTTTGATGCCTCCCCCACGGTGGTAGTTTCTCGCCACCCTTGGAGGACGGTTCGGGGGACAACGACCATCCAGCTCTCGGTGAGGAACCCATGCGCACAACCCTGTTGGGGGCGGTGAGCGCTGTCGCGCTCCTGTCCAGCTCTCTCGCCGCGGCCGCAGCGGCCGCGCCGGTCCCTGTCGACGGCGACCACTTCAGCCGCGCGCGTCTCACCTTCGTGAGCCACCAGTGCAGCGACTACACGATCGACCCGCCCGTGGAGCCCAAGGTGCTCATCGCTCGCGGGCCGAAGCAGCCGCCGCTCGGCAAGCAGTCGCTCGGGTGGGACATGCAGGACCAGACGACGTACGGCGCCGGGGTGCTCGCGCACGTGCCGGACCCGAAGAAGCTCAAGAAGGCCGGCATCAAGGCCTTCTTCGTCGGCGGATCCGGTCAGGGGTCCGCCTACGCCGTCTACCACGCGCCCAATGATCCGGGAGTGTGGAAGGGCGTCGCGGCCCTGCCGCTGGACTCGACCTCGGGGTGGCACCGGGTCAACGTCAGCAAGGTGGAGTTCGCGTGGAGGTACTACAGCGGCAACACCCAGAACGGCCAGGACTCGGCCATGACGCTGCAGGACCTCGCGGCCCGGCACGGCGGCAACGGCCGTGGCGCCGAGATCGGAGTCCTGTTCGGCTGCACCGGCGAGACCTTCTACCTCGATGACCTCGAGGTCTCGAGCCGGAAGGTGGACCGCACCTACGACCTTGGTGGCTACCGGACCGTCAGCGACATCGTCTGGGGCTCGGCGATCAGGAAGAAGATCACCATCACCTTCGGTCAGCGACTCGGGCTGACGGGGCGGCTGCGGGAGAAGTACGACTACTCCACGATGTCGGGTGCGCTGAACATCCAGGCGAAGCCGGCCGGAGCGAAGTGGCGCAAGTACGACCGTGTCGCCTCCGGCGGTGGGTTCAAGGTGTCGCCGGCCCGCAACACGACGTACCGCTCCGTCTTCGCCGGCAACGAGAAGTACCGCGCGAGCGAGCCCAGGACGCTGCAGGTGCTGGTGAAGTCGAAGGTCAGGGCCGGCCTGGTGGACCCGACCGTGACCAAGGGCAAGACCTTCACCGCCGCCGGCCGCATCCTGCCGGGGCGCAGCGGCAAGGTCCTGCTGCAGCGCTACGTCCACAAGAAGTGGCGCACCATCAAAGCGGGCCACGCGGGCAGCACCGGCAGGTACCGGATCTCGCTCGTGGCGAGCTCGACGGGCACGAGCTTCTGGCGCGTGGTGGCCACCAACGGTGGCGGCAACCTCGGCAACCACTCGAATCAGATGAAGCTCAAGGTCACCGCGCCGCGCAGCTCCGGTGGTGGAGGGGGTGGCGACACCGACCCGCCCCCGCCGCCGGACGACCCGCCGCCGCCGACCGAGCCCCCGCCGCCGTCGCACCGCGGCACGGCGTACTGATCGACGAGAGGCCCGGACCCGCAAGGGTTCGGGCCTCCTTCGTCGCACCGGGTTTCGAGGCTCGTCGCTGGCGCTCCTCGCACCTCAACCAGCGGGCGGGCTCAGCGCACCTGGCGCTCCTCGCACCTCAACCAGCGGGTGGGCTCAGCGCACCTGGCGCTCCTAGCACCTCAACCAGCGGGTGGGCTCAGTGCATCTGGCGCTCCCCGCACCTCAACCAGCGGGTGGGCTCAGCGCACCTGGCGCTCCTCGCACCTCAACCGGCGAGGGGGCGTGGCTGGCGGGCGAGCTGCCGGCTCTGGGCGACCAGGCGGCCGGTGGAGTCCCAGACCTCGCAGTCCTCCTCGAACATGCCGCCCGCCATGTTGCGGGTCGCGTGCCGCACCTTGAGCCAGCCCGGCGCCGGCTTCGCCCGCACGTGCGCGGTCAGCTCGAGGGTCGGCGCCCAGCCGGGCATGCCCAGGTCGAAGGTGACCGGCGGCAGCGCGTCGACCACCATCAGCAGCGAGATCGGGTCCGGCTCGCGGCCGTCGGCCAGCCGGAACCACGCGCTCAGCACACCGTTGCCGCTCGGCTGCCCCACCGCCCAGCCGACGTGCTCGGGGTGGAAGCGCATGTCGAAGCGCTCCAGCAGCGGCGCCGCGCGGCGTACCTCCTCCGGCGCCATCGTGTTCGGCACGCACTCGTCCGGCGGCGGCAACGCCGGCTCCTCCGCGGTGGTCCGCACGTCGTCGCCGAGCCGGCCGAGGTCGCCGTAGGTCGCGAGCGCCGTGATCCGGGCGTCGTCGCCCTGCCGCAGGTCGGCGGCCGCGGTCGCGACGCTGCCGCCGTCACGGCGTACGTCGACGCTCACCGTCGCGGGACCGGCCACCGACGCCGAGAGGTAGTAGGCGCTGACCGCGATCGGGTCCGGCTTGCCGGGCAGGCTGGCCCGCAGGGCGTTGCCGACGACGGCGAGCAGGTAGCCGCCGTTGACCCCGCCACCGACGACCCACCCGGGGGGCAGATCGGCGGAGAACTCGCCCTCGGACTGCCGCGTGACCTCGATGTTGCTGTCGAACTCATGACCCATGCCCTGACCCTAGGGCGGCGGTTTGACGCGGCGCACTGCAGGGCAAGGATGTGCCCATGCGAACCGGCCTCCTGGCAGCGACCCTCACGATCTCCCTTGCAGCGCTGGGCGGCTGCAGCTCCGACGACGACGACTCCGCCGAGGCCTACCCCACCCCGTCGCCGAGCACTGCGGCCCTGCGGACGAAGGACGACGGGGGCCAGTTCAGCCTCTGCCTGCCGGTGACCGCGAAGGACGGCGACCTCGCGTGGACGGGCATGCGGATCCACGCCGACGCCGACGCCTCCGTCGTGGACTTCGCCCCGGACTCGGGCGCCGACCGGGTCGCGCAGGCATGGGTCGTCGAGGCCGAGCACGCCTCCGGCAACCTCGCGCTGTGGCGCTCCTCCGTCTACCGCGAAGGGCTCGACTGGGCCCACCGGATGCCGGTCGACAACGCCTCGCTCGAGGCAGGAAAGACCTACCGCGTGGTGGTGCGGATCCACCCCGACCTCGGCGCGCTGCCTAACGAGCTCGGCGGCTTCAAGCTCGCCTACGAGTCCGACGGCGACAGCGGCACGTTGACCAACGACACGGTCGTGCAGCTCACGAAGCACTGCTGAGGACGGTCCCTGACCCGGCTCACCCGGCGGCCGCGACCTGGTCGGCCAGGAGCACCGCGACCCGGCGCTGCTCGTGGGACGGGTAGGCGACGCGCGAGGTGGCGGTCACCAGGAAGTGGCCGACGACCTGCGAGCCACGCCGCACCGGGATGGCGACGTACTCGTTCGACGGCAGGCCCACGCGGTCGACATCCACGGGGTGCTCTCCCCTGGTGACCACCCCGTCGTGGTCCAGCACGGCCACGCGTGCGTCGCAGACCCGGCCGCCGACGTACCGGCACTCGTCGGCGCCCAGCACGTCGGTGATCTCGCGGGCCACCACCTCGACCAGCGCCGACGCGGGCATGTCCCCCTCGGACACGAGCCTCGCCGCGCCGAGGACACCGTCGAGGTAGCCGGATCGACGCGCGGCCCGCGCCTGCTGCCGGTGGCCCCACAGCGCGATCTCCGTGACCGCCAGGCCGATCAGCACAAGCAGGATCGTGGCCTCGGCGTCGTCGGAGTCGGAGATCGTGAGCCGGTGGTAGGGCGCGGTCAGGAAGAAGTCGAACCACACGCCGCCGGAGACGGCGGCCAGCAGCCCGGCGACCCGGTCGCCGGTGGCGGCGGCCGCGACCACCCACAGCACCAGGAGCAGAACGGCGGTGGCGGCGGTGATGCTGTCCCGGACGGTCGAGAGCAACGCGCAGGTCAGGAACGGCAGCGCCACGGCCAGGGCGCGCGACGGGACCCGCCACCGCTCCCCGAATGACCTCTGGTCGCCCTCGTCCACGTGCCCGTGCTCCTGTCACGAGATGGCCCCCACCGTCCAGTGAAGCACCGTCATCCACCTCGCAGCCCACCCCGGCGCCGGAGTGCGGCACGATGGCGGCATGACCGAACGCCGTCCGCACTGGGTGTACGACGCGGGCGACGAGCCCGACCCGCGCTTCAGCCTCGCGAACGAGCGCACCTTCCTCGCCTGGGTGCGCACCGCCCTGGCCGTGCTCGCGGGTGCCGTCGCCCTGCACACGCTGGGCGTGCCGGGCTCGGAGCTGCTGCGTACGTCGGTCGTGGTCGTGCTCGTGCTGTTCGCCGGCGTGATGTCGGCGCTGTCCTACCTGCGCTGGGCGCGGGTGGAGCGGGCGATGCGGCTGCGGGCTCCGCTGCCGTCGTTCGGGCTGGGCCTGTGGGTGACGCTCGCGATCGTGCTGGTCGCGGTGCTGCTGGCCGTCGCGCTCGCGATCAGCCCGAGCTGAGTGCGTAGCGGGCGATGTCGCGGCTGGTGCCGCGGATGACCTCGTGGTCGCGGAACAGCTCCTCCCGCACGGCGCCCACGCGCTCGGCCACGGCACAGGAGGCCGCGTTCGCCGGCTCGATGAAGAGCTCGAGCCGCTGGAGGCCGACCTCCCCGAACGCCCAGTCACGCATCAACCGCACGGCGCGCTGGGCGACCTTCTGCCCGCGTGCCCACGGAGCCACCCAGTAGCCCACCTCGGCGATCTTGCGCTCGTGATCGATCTCCTTGAGGGACGGGGCCGCCAGGAGCCGACCCGTCAGGGCGTCGACGGCCGCGAACGGCGCACCCTGGCAGCTCAACCACTGCTGTGGGGCGAAGTCCTCGATGAAGCCCCGCGCGTGCTCGTGGAGGTAGGGCACCGGGATCGCGATCGAGCCTTGCATGACGGGGTCCTGGCAGGCCGCGACGACGGCGTCGACGTCCGACGGCTCCCAGGCGCGCAGGGTGACGGACCCGTCGGTGAGCGTCGGGGTGGCCTGCGGCCAGCTGAGCGAGGACATGTCGTCCCTTTCGTCGGTCGGCCGTGGCGCAGCCTGTAAGGACCCCGCCGAGAAGGACGCCAGTCTGCCCAGGGACGGCGTGGTCGAGAAACGATTTCCCCGCGTCGTCGTTCCCCCGGCACACTGCCGGCCATGAGCTCCCCTGTCCCCCGCGCCGAGAGCCGGCCCGACACGGTCGTCGTCACCCGGGCCGCGCCCGACGACTGGCAGCGCTTGCGCGACGTGCGCCTGGCGGCGCTGGCGGACTCACCCGAGATGTTCGGCTCGAACCTGGCGAAGGAGCAGGAGTTCGACGAGGTGGAGTGGCGCCGACGGGCCGCACGCCCGGCCACGTTCCTCGCATCCCGGGACGGCCTCGATGTCGGCATGGCCGGCGTGTACGAGTTCGACGACGGCTGGTCGGTCATGGGCATGTGGCTCACCCCCGCCGCGCGGGGCACGGGTGTCGTCGAGGCCCTCGTCCGTGCGTGCGAGTCCGTGGCGCAGGACGCGGGTGCGACCACCGTCGCGCTCGGCGTGATGGAGGACAACCCCCGCGGTCGGCGCGCGTACGCCCGGCTCGGCTACGACTTCACCGGAGAGCGGGAGCACGTGCGCGACGGCCGGGACGAGCTGTTCATGCGCAAGGCGCTGCCCGCGTCACGCTGACACGGACCGCCATCGACCTGGGCCACCCGACGGCGCCGCTGTCTCACCGCGGGACAGGAGCGCGACCGCCCCGGCCGAGACGCACACGAGTGCGGCGAGACCGGCCAGCACCGACCACTCCCGCTGCTTCGCGTCGCAGGCCCGCTGGTGAGCCGCCTCGACGGCGTTCGCCGGCTGCGGGCGGGGGTTGGCGACGTCGTCGTTCTCGGCGCTGACGAGCAGCGCCTCGCACGAGCCCGACTGTCCCGCGTAGCTCACCGTCGGTGCCGACGCCAGCAGCAGCGCCGCGCACAGGCCCGCGGCGACAGCCAGGAGCAGGCACACCACGCGGGTCATGGACCGACGATAGTCCGCCATGGACCCCCGCGCATCGGGCACGATGAGCGCCATGCCGGACGGGACGACGCACATCCATCTCGTGGGGGGCGGAGTCGACACCATCGGGACACCGACCCTGCTGACCCCGTTCGTGGAGGCCGTCGTCGCACGGGCTCGTGCCCCTCGCGCTCGAGTCGCGCTGGTCCTGGCCGACGACACCGGCCTGGCGGCCAGGTTCCGACCCGAGTACGTCGCCGCGCTGGAAGCGCTCGCTCCCGGGCGGTTCGACTTCGTGGACACGTTCGTCGGTGGGAGGGCGCCGCTTGACCTCCACGTGCTGCGTGACGTCGACGCCGTGGTCGTCGGAGGTGGGCCCGCGACCGTGTACATCGACGCGCTGGCCTCGGCGGCGCCCACACTCCGGGACGCGGTCACCGGGGGCGTCCCGTACCTGGGGTTCTCCGCGGGTGCGATGGTGGCGGCATCGACCGCGCTCGCCGGCGGTTGGCGCCTGGGAGATCGGGCCGTGTGCGACGAGGACTGGTCCGAGGAGCTCGGTGAGCTGGAGGTCCGGCCGGGCCTCGGGCTGGTCCCGTTCACCGTCGACGTACACACCTCGCAGGCAGGCCTCCTGGGTCGCACCACATCGCTGCTGCAGCTGAGCGGCGTCGACCGCGCCGTGGGCATCGACGAGGGGACCTGCCTGACCGTCCACCAGGAGCGCACGAGCAGGGCGACTGGACAGGTCCGCGGACGCGGATTCGTGTGGGACGTCCGGCGGCGTGACGGCGAAGAGGTGCTGCTGCGCAGGTTCGTTGCGGGCCAGGACTTCCCCGTGGGCGACCGCGCGGGATGATGTGCGCGTGCGCGTGACGGTGACCGACTACGACCCCCGCTGGGCAGCGGACTTCGAACGCATCCGGGCTGAGCTGCTGGCCGCGCTGGACGGCGTGGACGTGCTGGCCGTCGAGCACGTCGGCAGCACCGCCGTACCCGGCCTCCCGGCGAAGCCGGTGATCGACGTCGACGTGGTGGTCCCCGACCAGGCGCTGCCGGCAGCGCTCGACGCGGTGGCGGGCGCGGGCTACGCCTACGAGGGCGAGAAGGGCGTCGAGGGGCGGCACGCGTTCCGGGCGCCGGACGACGGGACCGCCCGCCACGTCTACGTGTGCGTCGACGGCTGCGTGGCGCTGCGCAACCACCTGCTCGTCCGTGACGCGCTGCGGGCGGACGCATCGCTGCGCCAGGCGTACGCCGAGGTGAAGGCCGGCCTGGCCGCGCGCGACCTGCCGGACATGGAGGCGTACGTCGCGGGCAAGAACGCCGTCCTCCAGCGGGTCCTGGCCGCGGCCGGGCTCTCCCCGGACGAGCTCGACCAGGTCGCCGGTCACAACCCGACGGCCTGAGCCCGCGCGCCGACGTCTCGGTCAGAGGGCGGTCGGACGCACCGACGCGCCGGAATGGTTCTCGTGCCCGCACCGCAGGCACCGCTGGAAGAACCCGGTGTCCTCCCCCTGCGAGTACGGCAGGTTCGTCCACTTGTGGCCTCCGGGAGCCACGATGCACAACGTCCAGCGTCTCCAGTTCACGGCCGTCTCCCTCCGGTCACTGTCCTCACCAGTGTCGGTCGGTCCGACGTCGGAGGTCATCCCCCGACCGGGCCAGACCGGCTGGCAGCCGCGACGGCCCCTACGACAGCGCCGCCCCCACCGCACAGAACAGCAGGCACGCGACGAACAGGATCGCCAGCAGCGGCCCGATGAACCGGAGGTAGTGGTCGTAGCGCACCTTGGCCAGCGCCAGGCCACCCATGACCACCGCGGAGGTCGGGGTGATCAGGTTGACCACGCCGGAGGCCGATTGGTACGCCGTGACCACCATCGCCCGGGACACCCCGGCGAAGTCGGCGAGCGGCGCCAGGATCGGCATCGCCAGCGCGGCGTGCCCCGAGGTGGACGGCACCAGGAACGCCAGTGGGATGTTCAGCAGGAACATCAGGGCACCGAAGACTCCCGCCGAGGTGTCGCTGACGGCGTTCTCCATCGAGTGCAGCACCGTGTCGGTGATGACCGAGTTGTTCATGATCACGGTGACGCCACGGGCCAGCACGATGATCAGGCCGACCCCGATGAAGTCGCCGGCACCGCGGACCAGGGTGTCGGTCAGCCCCTTCTCCCCCAGCCCGCCGATCAGCCCGACCACGATCGACATCACGATGAAGAGGGCCCCGAGCTCGGGGAAGTACCAGTCGAACTGCCAGGTGTAGCTCGCGGCGTCCGGTCCCTCGATGACCTGCGCCCACGGCACGATCGTGAAGATCATGAACGCGAAGGTGAACGCCACCACCGCCAGCACGGCCTTCTGCCGGCCGGTCAGCGGCTCCAGCTCGCCGATCCCGGCGGCCGCGATCTCGGCGTCGCCCTCCTGCTTCCCGACCCGCGAGTGACCGGGGTCGGCCTTGACCTTCTTCGCGTAGCGCAGCACGAACCAGATACCGACCGGCACCAGCACGATGTACATGAGGAACCGGTAGCCGATCCCGTCGCCGATCGAGATGCCGGCCGCGTCGGAGGCGACGCCGGTGGCGAACGGGTTGACCGTCGAGGCGAGCACGCCGATGCCGGCGCCGATCAGGATCGTCGCCGCGGCCACCATCCGGTCGTAGCCGAGGCTCAGCATCAACGGCACGATCAGCGCGTAGAAGCCGAGCGTCTCCTCCGCCATCCCCTCGGTGGTGCCGCCGATCGACAGCAGCACCATCAGGATCACGATGACCATCGCGCCGCGGCTGCTGAACCGCTGCGCGACGTGCGCGATGCCGTTGTCGATCGCGCCGGTGCGCATCGACATCGTGATGAAGATGCCGATCGCGATCACGAAGAAGAACACCCCGGCCGCGCCGAACAGCTCGCCGGACTCATAGGGCCCGATGAACCCGGTGGCGGCCGACTTCACGCCGTACAGGCCGTTGACCGGCGCCAGGAACAGCTCCATCAGCCGGTCGGTGAACGAGAGCCCCGCGTCGACGTGGTGGTAGCTGCCCGGGACCGGACCGCCGGTCTTCTTGTCGACGTCGTAGGACCCGGTCGGGACGATGAACGCCAGCAGCCAGACGGCGACGGTGACCCCGAAGAGGACGGTGAACGCACTGGGGAAGGTGAAGCGGTGCTTCTTCTGCTCCGGGGCGGACCTCGGTGCCGCCTCGTCCTGGGTGGCCATGGAGCACGTCCTCTCCCCGGGCGATGAGAGGCCCGGTGTCTGAGGGTTGCAGAGAAAGGGGGTGACGTGCCTGCGGCCGTGGTCCCCGATCGGGATGACCTTCGGCCCTCTCCCCCGGGCGTCGGCGCGGCGAGAGTTTAGTCGTCCCGGCGAGCGGGACCGACGAGTGGAGAGCGCCCCATGACCCTGCACGTGGACTCCGAGGTCGGCCGGCTGCGGCAGGCGATCCTGCACCGGCCCGACCTGGAGCTGAAACGCCTCACCCCGACCAACAAGGACGACTACCTCTTCGACGACGTGCTCTGGGTCAAGCGTGCGAAGCAGGAGCACGACGGCTTCGCCGAGACCCTGCGCGACGCCGGGGTGAGGGTCCACCTGCTCGACGAGCTGCTCCGCGAGACCGTCGCGATCCCCGAGGCGCGCCGCCACATCCTGGACCGCTCCTTCGACGAGCGGCTCTACGGGCCGATGGCGACCGACGCCCTGCACAACACCTTCGCCGCGTTCGACGACGAGACGCTGGTGCGGCACCTGATCGGCGGGATGACCAAGCGCGAGCTGCTCGAGCACGTCGAGGAGCCGCGCTCGGTGGTCGTGCAGGCGCTCGACCTCGACGACCTGTTCCTGCCGCCGCTGCCCAACCACCTCTTCACCCGCGACACCTCCGCGTGGATCTACGGCGGCGTCGCGATCAACTCGATGCGGATGAAGGCGCGGATGCGCGAGACCATCCACTACGAGGCGATCTACCAGTGGCACCCGCTCTTCGCCGACGAGGTCTTCGACGTGTGGACGCCGGGGTCGGCGAGCGGACCGGCCACCGCCGAGGGCGGGGACATGCTCGTCATCGGCCGCGGCGCCGTGCTGATCGGCATGAGCGAGCGGACCACCCCGCAGGGCGTCGAGCGGCTGGCGAGGAGCCTGTTCACCCAGGGCGCGGCCACCCGGATCGTCGCGCTTGCGCTGCCGCAGCGGCGGGCGTTCATGCACCTCGACACCGTGATGACGATGGTCGACGGCGAGACCTTCACCAAGTACGCCGGGCTCGGCGAGCTGCCGTCGTACACGATCGAGCCGGGCGACACCGAGAAGGAGCTCAAGGTCACCGCCCACCCCCCGGAGCAGATGCACGGCGCGATCGCAGCCGCCCTCGGGCTCGACTCGATCCGGGTGCTCACCCCGACCCAGGACGTGAAGTCCGCCGAGCGCGAGCAGTGGGACGACGGCTGCAACGTGCTGACCGTGCGGCCCGGCGTGGTCGTCGCCTACGAACGCAACGTCACCACCAACACCCACCTGCGCAAGGACGGCGTCGAGGTCATCACCATCCAGGGCAACGAGCTCGGCCGGGGCCGCGGCGGCCCCCGCTGCATGACCTGCCCGATCGAGCGCGAGGGGATCTGAGATGGCCTTCAACCTGCGCAACCGCAGCTTCCTCAAGGAGCTGGACTTCACCCCGCAGGAGTGGACGTTCCTGCTCGGCCTCGCCGAGGAGCTGAAGCGCTCGAAGTACGCCGGCTCCGAGCGGCCGCGGCTGACCGGCAAGACCGTGGCGCTGATCTTCGAGAAGGCCTCCACCCGCACCCGGTGCGCCTTCGAGGTCGCGGCGTTCGACCAGGGCGCCCACGTGACCTACCTCGACCCCTCGGGCGCGCACATCGGCAAGAAGGAGTCGATGAAGGACACCGCCCGGGTGCTGGGCCGGATGTACGACGCGATCGAGTACCGCGGCTCCGCGCAGGAGAACGTCGAGACGCTGGCGGCGTACGCCGGGGTGCCGGTGTGGAACGGCCTGACCGACGAGTGGCACCCCACCCAGACGCTCTGCGACATGCTCACGATGCGCGAGCACTGCCCCAAGCCCGACCACGAGATCTCCTTCGCCTACCTCGGCGACGCCCGCAACAACGTCGGGAACTCGCTGCTCGTCAGCGGCGCCATGATGGGCATGGACGTGCGGATCGTCGCGCCCCACGACCTGTGGCCCGCCGACGACGTGGTCAAGAAGGCCGCCGCGATCGCCCAGGGCACCGGCGCCCGGCTGGTGCAGACCGAGGACGTCGCCTCCGGCGTGGAGGACGTGGACTTCGTCTACACCGACGTGTGGGTGTCCATGGGCGAGCCCGCGTCGGTGTGGGACCAGCGGATCGAGCTGCTGCGGCCCTACCAGGTCAACGCGGAGCTGCTCGGGCGCACCGGCAACCCGGACGTGAAGTTCATGCACTGCCTGCCGGCCTTCCACGACCGGCACACCACGGTCGGCGAGGAGATCTTCGAGAAGACCGGTCTCGACGCCCTCGAGGTGACCGACGAGGTCTTCGAGGGACCGGCGTCCATCGTCTTCGACCAGGCCGAGAACCGGGTGCACACGATCAAGGCGATCATGGTCGCCACCCTGGGCGACTGACGTGCGCATCGTCGCCGCGCTCGGCGGCAACGCGCTGCTGAAGCGGGGCGAGCGCCCCGACAACGACGTCCAGGAGCACAACGTCGCCACCGCGGTGACCGCACTCGCCCCGATCGCCACCACCCACGAGCTCGTCGTCACGCACGGCAACGGGCCCCAGGTCGGGGTGCTGGCCCTGCAGAGCGCCTCGGACCCGCACCTGACCACGCCGTACCCCTTCGACGTGCTGGGCGCGCAGACCCAGGGGATGATCGGCTACTGGCTGCTGCAGGCGATGCAGAACTCGCTCCCGGACCGGCAGGTCGCGGCCATCATCAACCAGACGCTGGTCGCGGCGAACGACCCCGCGTTCGCGGACCCGTCCAAGTTCGTGGGCGAGGTGTACGACGAGCAGGAGGCGCGCGCGCTCGCGGCGGCCCGCGGCTGGACCGTCAAGCAGGACGGGACCGCGTGGCGGCGCGTGGTCGGGTCGCCCCGACCGCAGCGCGTCGTCGAGACCCGGCTGATCCGGCTGCTCCTCGAGAGCGGGGCGGTCGTGGTCTGCGCCGGGGGCGGCGGCGTGCCCGTCATCCGGAACGAGGCCGGCCGGCTCGAGGGGTGGAGGCGGTCGTGGACAAGGACCTGACCGCAGCCGTGCTGGCCGAGGCGCTCGACGCCGACCTGCTCATGGTGCTCACCGACGTGCCCGAGGTGGTCAGCGGCTTCGGCACCCCGGACGCGGCGCCGATCCGCCGGGCCACGCCGTACACGCTGGCGCGCGAGCAGTTCCCGGCCGGCTCGATGGGCCCGAAGGTGGACGCGGTCTGCCGGTTCGTCGAGCTCACCGGCGGGACGGCCGCGATCGGGCGGCTCGAGGACGCGCAGCTGATCCTCGAGGGCCAGGCCGGCACGATCGTCACCCCGACGGGCACCTGGCCGCCCGCCGCGTCACCCCGGGGCAGGTCCGGCGCCTGACCATCTCGGCCGGCGGGGTGCGCCGGTCAGGCCAGGCGTCGGCCAGCTGGGCGTCGCTCAGCCGGCGATCGTCTGCGCCGCGCAGGCCAGGTCGTCCACGCCACGGGCGAGCTCCTCGGGACGATCGGTGGTCAGGTCGAGATGGAAGCCGTAGAGCGCGGAGTCGACGAGCGTCACGACCCGGACCACCCGCCGCGGCGGCGCCCCGGAGCGGACGAAGTAGTCGCGCAGCGCCCTCGACCAGTGCTCGTTGCTGGCCCGCACCACGCTCAGGTAGGGCTCGTGGCCGATCAGGCCGGTCGCGGCCGCCTGGCAGTAGATGTCGAGGCAGCCGTTGAGGGGCTCCTGCTGGTAGGCCGCCCAGAGCCGGTTCACCGCCGACCTGACGCTCGGCGCGGCCGGCAGTGCCTCGACGTACGCGATCGCGCGCTCGGTCGCCCGGGCCACCACCTCGGAGACCAGCGCGTCGCGGCTCTCGAAGTGGTAGATCAGCATCCGGTCGCTGGTGCCGATCGCGGCGGCGACCGGGCGCAGCGTCAGCCCGATCAGCCCGTGCCCGAGCACGTGGTCGGTCACCTGGTCGAGCAGGTCCTCTCGGCGGTTCACGCGGCAAGCGTAGCGAGTGCTACATTTGGTCGATGTTGTAGCGAGTGCTACATAGGATCCGAAGGACGTGGTGCAGGTGCTGAGCGCGTCGATGCTGCTGATGGCGGCGATCGGGATCGAGGTGGGCGCGACCGCCCTGCTCCCCCGGGCGGCCGGCTTCACCGACCCCGGCTGGAGCGCTCTGGTCGTCGGCGGCTACGCCATCTCGATCTGGCTGCTCGCGGTCGTCGTGAAGACGATGCCGGTCTCGGTGGCGTACGCCGTGTGGTCCGGCGTCGGCACCGCCCTCGTCGCGATGGTGGGCTACGCGTTCCTCGGGGAGTCGCTGGGCTGGTTCAAGGCGCTCTCGCTGGCCCTGATCGTGGTCGGCGTCGTCGGCCTGAACCTCGCCGGCGCCCACTGATCCCCTCGTCGAGTCGGCGCAAACTCGTCTGAACAACACGTCGAGTCGGCGCAAACTCGGCGTAGAAACACCTCGAGTCGGCGCAAACTCGGCGTAGAAGACGTCGATCCTTCGAAGGCTTCAACGAGTTTGCGCCGACTCGACCACTTTTCGCGCCGAGCTTGCGCCGACTCGACCACCTTTCGCGCCGAGCTTGCGCCGACTCGACTTCTCTACAGGCAGGCGGCGGCTGCGGCGCGACCGGCGGTGCGCCCCGAGAACAGGCAGCCACCGAGGAACGTGCCCTCGAGCGCGTTGTAGCCGTGCATGCCACCGCCCCCGAACCCGTTGACCTCGCCGGCGGCGTACAGGCCGGGCAGTGGCTCGCCGGAGGCGGTGAGGCAGCGGCCGGACAGGTCGGTCTCGAGGCCGCCGAGCGTCTTGCGGGTCAGGATGTTCAGGCGCACCGCGATCAGCGGGCCGGCCTTGGGGTCGAGCAGCTTGTGCGGGGTCGCCACCCGGATCAGCCTGTCGCCTCGGTAGTTGCGCGCCCCCCGGATGGCAGTGACCTGGGCGTCCTTGGAGTAGGCGTTGTCCATCTCCCGGTCGCGCTGCTCCACGATCCGGCGCACCGAAGCCTCGTCGACGACGACCCCGGGGTCGCCCACCCGGTTCATCCCGGCGACCAGCTCGGACAGCGACGAGGCGACCACGAAGTCCGCACCGTGCTGCTTGAACGCCTCGACCGGGCCGGGCGCACCGGCCTTGACCCGGGAGAGCAGCAGCTTGATGTCCTTGCCGGTCAGGTCCGGGTTCTGCTCCGAGCCCGAGAGCGCGAACTCCTTCTCGATGATCTTCTGGGTCAGCACGAACCACGAGTAGTCGTGGCCGGTGGTGCGCAGGTGGCGCAGCGTGCCGAGGGTGTCGAAGCCCGGGAAGTACGGCGCGGGCAGTCGTCGGCCCGTCGCGTCGAGCCACAGCGACGACGGCCCGGGGAGGATCCGGATCCCGTGGTTCTCCCAGATCGGGTCCCAGTTGCGCAGCCCCTCGACGTAGTGCCACATCCGGTCGGGGTTGATCACCCGCGCGCCGGCCGCCTCGGTGATGCCGAGCATCCGCCCGTCGACGTGGGCGGGGACCCCGCTGACCATCGTCCGCGGCGGCGTGCCGAGCCGCTCGGGCCAGGAACTGCGGACCAGGTCGTGGTTGCCGCCGATCCCTCCCGAGGTGACCACCACCGCCTGCGCCCGCAGCTCGAACTCACCGGTCTCGACCCGGCTGCTCGGTCGGCCCCGCTCGACCGAGGTCGGCTCGAGGGTGGCGCCGCGCACGCCGACCACCGTGCCGTCCTCGACGACCAGCCCGTCGACCCGGTGCCGGAACGCCAGGCGCACCAGCCCCGCCGAGACGTGCTCGCGCACCCGTCGCTCGAAGGGTGCGACCACTCCCGGGCCGGTCCCCCACGTGATGTGGAACCGCGGCACCGAGTTGCCGTGGCCGTCCGCGCGGCCGTCGCCGCGCTCGGCCCACCCGACCACCGGGAAGACCCGGTGCCCCATCGCGCGCAGCCACGAGCGCTTCTCGCCGGCCGCGAAGTCGACGTACGCCTCCGCCCACTGCCGCGGCCAGTGGTCCTCCTCGCGGTCGAACTGCGCACTGCCCAGCCAGTCCTGCAGGGCCAGCTCGTGGGAGTCCCTGATGCCCATCCGGCGCTGCTCGGGGCTGTCGACGAGGAAGAGCCCGCCCAGGGACCAGAACGCCTGTCCGCCCAGCGACTGCTCGCCCTCCTGGTCGACCAGCACCACCCGGCGTCCGCCGTCGGCCACCTCCGCGGCGGCGGCGAGGCCGGCCAGCCCCGCACCCACGACGATCACATCGGTCTCCAGCGGCGCGCGCGTCTCCATGGCGGCATCGTGCGGAGCCCCTTGGCGGGGGTCAAGGGTTTCGCTCACCAGATGACACCCACGCCTGTCATGCGGTGACAATGTCGCCATGAGCGAGCGCGAGCGCGTCGAGCGGGCGATCCGCCGCGACCTGGCGCGGGTGGTCCCCGACGTGGTGGCGACGATCCGCGAGCAGATCCCGGCCTACGCCACGCTCTCCCCCGACCAGGTCGAGGAGGTGTCCGCGATCGCCGGCTGGGCGACCTCGCGGATCCTCCAGCTGTGGGTCGAGGGCGGCGAGCTCGCCCCGGCCGACGTGCAGCGGTTCCGCGGCATCGGTGCGGCCCGGGCGCTCGACGGCCGTCCGCTCCCCGTGGTCCTGCGGGCCTACCGGGTCGCCGGCACCCGGATCACCGACCTGGTGGCCGAGATCGGCGGTGACCGGCTCACCGTCGACGACGCGCTCGCCCTGGCCCGGCTGTGGATGGCCAGCATCGACACGCTCTCGGAGGCCCTGTACGCCGGCCACTCGGCCGCCAGCGACCGGCTCGGCAGCGATCGCGAGCGGGCGCTGGCCGACCTGCTCGACGACCTGCTCGCCGGCCGGCAGGCGACCCGCACCGCGCTGGCCGACCGCTGCCGCGAGCTCGGCGTCGCGCTCCCCGCCCGGCCGGTGGTGCTGGTGACCACCGGGCCGGCACCGGACGGGGCGGTGCTCGCGCGCGAGCGGGACGGGACGACCGTCGCGGTCCTCGAGGAGACGAGTCGTGTGCCTGAGGACGCGCCAGAGCGCGCTCTCAGGCACACGACCCTGACCGACAGGGGCTGCCTCGTCGTGGCCGCGGACGCCGGCGACGTGCCGCGCGCGCACCGGCTCGCCGAGCTCGCGTCCACGACCGCACCCGACCGAGCCTTCGCACGACGCGGGCTCCTCGACGAGTCCGACGCCCAGGTGGTCGCCCTGCTCGCCGCGCACCGGGACGCCGACCCCGGCCGCCTGGCCTCCCTCGTCCTCGACCGGATCACCGGCCGGCCGCACCTGGTCGCCGGCCTCGACGCCTTCCTCGACACCGGCACCGCCACCGCGGCGGCCGCGCGGCTCGACGTGCACCCCCAGACCCAGCGGCAGCGCCTGCGCCGGCTGGTCCAGCTCACCGGCCGGGACCCGCACGACCCCTGGGACCGCCTCGTCCTGGAGGTCGCCCGCACGGTCCGACCCACGACCTGAGGCGTCCACGTCCCGCGTGCCACCCCGGGATCCGCCTCGGCTGCCGCCAGACTGTTCGCCGACGGGGCGAGTGTCGGAGGTGTGGAATGCGGGCTCGACGCGTCGGACGGGTCCTCCCCGGGCTGCCCGGGCCTGCCGTGCCGCTGGTCGCGGCGTCCCTCCTGGTCATGCTCGCCCTGCACTTCTGGCGACCCACCGGTCCGCTCGGCGACACCACCTACCTCGTGGCCGTGTGGGCGGCGCCGGCCCTGGCGGGTCTCGGCGCCCTCCGCGCCGCGGCGGGCGAGCGGCTGGTGCCGGTCCTGGTCACGGCGGGTCTGGCCTCCTCGGCCCTCGGCGACCTGATCTGGCAGGCCTTCGTGTGGTCGGGCCGCGAGCCCGACGTCTCGGTCGCCGACCTGTTCTACATGAGCTCCTACGTCGGCCTCGGCGCCGCGCTCGCCGTCGTCCTCGCCCGGGCGCAGCGGGCCCACCACCACGGCCGGATCGACCCCGACGCCGTCATCGACGCCCTCACGGTCCTGGTCGTGAGCCTGCTGATCCTCTGGAACCTCTCCATCCAGGACATCGTCGGCGACACGTCGGTGTCGGCCGCGGTGCGGATCGTGTGGGCCTGCTACCCGGTCGCTGACGCCGTCCTCCTTGCGCTGGCCCTGCGCGCCTTCGCCGACCGCCGCTCCCGCGAGGCGCTCGGGACCGGCTTCGCGGTCGGCATCGGCTGCTGGCTCCTCTCCGACCTGGGCTACCTCGTCCTCGTCGTGACCGGCGACGTCAGCGCCTGGCTGGACGCGGGCTGGATGGTCGGCGGCATCCTCATCGCGACCGCCGCCTGGCAGCGACCGGTGGCACCGGCCGCCGAGGAGCACGGGCTGGTCGTCGGACGCGGGTACGCCGGCAAGGTCGCCATCGCGATCCTGCCGCTGCTGGTGCCGCCGCTGATCCAGCTCAGCGCCGAGCTGCGCGGGGAGGGCGCCGACCCGGTCGAGTCGGTCACCGGCATGACCGTCCTGCTGGCGCTGGCGTTCGTCCGCACCGCACGGCTGCTCCGCTCGGAGGCCGAGGCCCGCGCGGAGCTCGCCCGGGCGCGTGACGACGCCCTCGAGGCGTCCCGCGCCAAGTCGGCGTTCGTCGCCACCATGAGCCACGAGATCCGCACCCCGATGAACGGCGTCATCGGCCTGACCGGGCTGCTCCTCACCACCGACCTCGACGAGCGTCAGAAGCAGTACGCCGAGGGCGTGCACGGCGCGGGCGAGGCGCTGCTCGCGATCATCAACGACATCCTGGACTTCTCCAAGGTCGAGGCCGGCAAGCTGGAGATCGAGGTCATCGACTTCAACCTGCTCCAGGTGGTCGAGGAGGCCGCGGAGCTGGTCGCCGAGCAGGCCCGCCGCAAACAGCTCGAGCTGCTCGCCTACTGCTCCCCGGAGCTGCCGCTGGACCTGCGCGGCGACCCCTCGCGGCTGCGCCAGGTCCTGCTCAACCTCGCCTCCAACGCCGTGAAGTTCACCGAGCAGGGCGAGGTGGTCATCCGGGCCGAGCTCGACGACCTCACCGGCGACGCCCTGCTGGTCCGCTTCACCGTCACCGACACCGGCATCGGCGTCCAGGACGCCGACCGGGAGCGCCTCTTCGACCCGTTCTCCCAGGCCGACTCCTCCACGACGCGACGCTTCGGCGGCACCGGTCTGGGGCTCGCGATCTGCCGCCGGCTGGTCACCGCGATGGGCGGCCGCATCGGCGTCGAGAGCCGGCCCGGCGCGGGCAGCACGTTCTGGTTCACGCTGCCCCTGCAGCTCGCGCTCGTGCCGGTCGCCACGCCCGTGCGCAACGGTGACCGCCTCGCCGACCTGCGGGTGCTGGTCGTCGACGACAACGCCACCAACCGGCTCATCCTCGACCAGCAGCTGACCGCGTGGGGCATGCTCCCCGACCTCGCGCCTGACGGTGCCTCCGCGCTGCGGCTCCTCGGGGATGCGGCCACCCGCGGCACGCCGTACGCCGTGGCCGTGCTGGACCTGTGCATGCCCGGGATGGACGGCCTCGAGCTGGCCCGGCTCGTGTCCGCCGACCCGCGGCTGGCGGCCACGCCGCTGGTGCTGCTGACGTCCGGTCCCGACGTGGACGCCGACACCGCGCGCCGGGCCGGGATCCGGGCCCGGCTGACCAAGCCGGTGCACCACGCGCAGCTGCACGACACCCTGCTCGACGTCACGCAGGAGGCCCGCGCCGCCCACACCGACACCGCACCGGCGACCGGATCGCGGGCCACCCGCGGGCACGTGCTCGTGGTCGAGGACAGCCAGACCAACCAGCTGGTGGCGGTGGGCATGCTCGAGCACCTCGGCTTCAGCACCGAGGTCGCCGGCAACGGGCTCGAGGCGCTGGCGGCGATGCGGCGTACTCGCTTCGCGGCCGTGCTGATGGACTGCCAGATGCCCGAGATGGACGGCTACGAGGCGACCCGGGAGCTGCGTCGCCGCGAGGGCCCGGGCAGCCACACCCCCGTGATCGCGATGACCGCGGGGGTCGTCCAGGGCGACCGCGAGCGCTGTCTCGAGGCCGGCATGGACGACTACGTCTCCAAGCCCGTGCACCCCACCGAGCTCGAGACGGCGCTGCAGCGCTGGGTCCCGGCGAACTCGGCCTGAGGGATGCCTTCCGGGCGGCGCCTCCCACGACTCCGTCGAAAACGCCACGCGCGCGGGCAGGAGCCGCCAGACTGGTCGCCCACACTTGGGAGGGTTGGAGGGACATGCTGAACGGCGCCGTTCAGCCGTCTTCCGCCGCATCGACGTCCGTGCTGTTCGTGGACGCCGATCTCGGAGGGACCAGCGGGCTGAACGCAGTCACCCAGGAGCCGTCGGGCTCCTGGTCGCTCCTGCACGCCCCGACCCTCCGCCGTGCGTACGACGTCCTCACGGCCCGATCGTTCGACTGCGTCGTGGTGGACCTCGACCTTCCCGGCGTGGACCGGGCCGAGACCTGGCACCAGCTGCGACGCCACGCGGGCGAGGCCGCGCTGCTGGCGCTGGCCGACGACCACGACCACCACCCCGACCACCTCGGTCGCGAGCTCGCCGACGACCTCGTGGTCCGCACCGAGCTCGTCGCCCGCGACCTGCACCGCACACTCGCGCGCACGGTCCGGCACGTCCGCGTCTCCACGGCGCTGCAGCGGGCGGAGGCCTCGGCGCGCGTGCTTTCAGCGATCGTCGACGCCAGCCCCGACGCCGTGTTCTCCAAGTCCGCGGACGGCACGATCACGTCGTGGAACCGCGGCGCGCAGCAGCTCTACGGCTGGACCGCCGAGGAGATCGTCGGCCAGCACGTCACCGTGCTGCACCCGCCCGGCGTCGAGGAGTACACCCCCATCATGGCGATGCTGCGACGCGGCGAGTCGGTCCGCGCGCTGGAGACCGTGCGCCGGACCAAGGACGGCCGGCTGCTCGACGTCGCGCTCACGGTCTGTCCCGTGCTCGACGACCGCGGCGAGCTCGCGGGCGCCTCGGTCGTGGCCCGCAACATCAGCGACCGACGCGAGCTGGAGACCGAGCTGGTGCGGGCGTTCATGCACGACGGCCTCACCGGCCTGCCCAACCGCGCGTTCCTGGTCGACCGGCTCTCCCAGCTGCTGGCCCGCGCCGCGACGGACCGGGTCCCGGTCGCGGTGCTGTTCCTCGACCTCGACCGCTTCAAGCGCATCAACGAGGCCCAGGGCCACTTCGCCGGCGACCGGGTGCTCGGCGAGGTCGCGACCCGGCTGGCCCGGGTGGCCGGCCCGGACGACACGCTGGCCCGGCTGGGCGGCGACGAGTTCGTCCTGGTCTGCCCCGAGACCGACATGGAGGGTGCCGCGGAGGTCGCCCAGCGCCTGATCGACGCGCTCCGCAGCCCGATGCGGGTGGAGGGGCGCGCCGTGCACATCAGCGCGAGCATCGGGATCGCCGTCTGTCCGCCGCTCGACGCCGACGCGGAGGCGCTGCTGCGGCACGCCGACGCCGCGATGTACGAGGCGAAGTCCCGCGGCCGCTCCCGCAGCCAGATCTTCGACGTCTCCTTCGCCGAGCGGTCCCGCGAGCAGCTGCAGCTCGGCGAGGAGCTGCGCGAGGCCCTGGCCGGCGACCTGCTGGAGCTGCACTACCAGCCGGTGCTCGACCTGGCCGACCACCGCCTGGTGGGGGTCGAGGCCCTGGCGCGCTGGGACCACCCCACCCGAGGAGCCGTCTCGCCGGAGACGTTCGTGACGGTCGCCGAGAACAGCGGCTTCGTCGCCGAGCTCGACCAGTGGGTCCTGCGCCGCGCCTGCCGCGACGCCCACCGGGCCCGGGCCACCGGCCGCCTGCCGTCGGACGCCCGCGTCGCGATCAACCTGTCCGCGCGGTCGATCGGCGACCCCGGTCTCGCGCACCTGGTGGCCCAGACCCTGGAGAGCGAGGAGCTGCCGGCCTCGTGGCTCGTGCTGGAGATCACCGAGACGGCGCTGATGCACGACATCACGGCCGCGCGCCGCTGCCTGGGCGACCTGCGCGAGCTCGGCGTCGGCATCGCCCTCGACGACTTCGGCACCGGCTACTCCTCGCTGAGCTTCCTGCGCGACCTCCCCGTGACGCAGGTGAAGATCGACCGTTCGTTCATCACCAACATCGCGGGCAACGGCGAGGACCTGCTCATCACCCAGTCGATCATCAACCTGGCCCGGGGCCTGGGCCTCGAGACGGTGGCCGAGGGCGTCGAGACCGAGGTCCAGCTCGCCCTGCTGCAGCGCCTGGGCTGTGCGAGCGCGCAGGGGCACCTGTGGAGCCCTGCCGTGCCGATCGACCTGCTCACGGCCCACGACGGTCACGCCGCCCACCCCGAGCTGTCCACCCTGCCGATGCGGTCCGGCACCACGGACCGTGCGCCCGGCCTGCGGTGGCCGCGCTCGCGCCGGCGCAACCCCACCGCCCCGGCCTCGTGACCGCCCGTCCCGACACCGCCGCGGACCGGGCGGCGATCGCCGCGGTCGTGCGCACGTTCTTCGCCGCCTTCACCTCCGGCCCGGACAGTGCGGCCCGGCTCGACGCGCTCCGCGGGGTCTTCCTGCCCGAGGCCGTGATCGTCCGCACCTGCGGCCTCACGCCCGCCGTCTACGACGTCGACGGCTTCATCGCTCCGCGGCAGGCGCTGCTGTCCGGCGGCAGCCTGGTCGACTTCAGCGAGTGGGAGCTGGCGGGGCGCACCGAGGTCTTCGGCGACATCGCCCACCACTTCTGCAGCTACGAGAAGGCAGGGGTGCAGGACGGTACGCCGTTCACCGGCCGCGGCATGAAGACGATGCAGCTCGTCCGGACCGACGCCGGCTGGCGGATCAGCGCCGCCGCCTGGGACGACGAGCGTGCGGGCCTGACGGTCGACACCTAGCCCGTCGGCGCCGCGAAGTCGCCCTCGGTGGCCATCAGCACCACGCCGCCTCCGGCGTGCTTGGCGCGGTAGAGCGCGCGGTCCGCCGCGGCCGTCGCGGACGCCACCCCGCGTCCGTCGACCACGGCCAGCCCGATCGACACCGACCCACCCGGGTCGTCGTCGACCCAGGCGCGGGTCAGCTCGGTCATCCGGTCGACGGCGACCGGGAGCGGAGCGCCCGCGAACACGATCAGGAACTCGTCGCCGCCGTACCGCCCGACGAAGTCGACGTCCCGCACGCTCGAGCGCAGCAGCTGGCCGAAGCGGCGCAGCGCCCGATCACCCTCCGCGTGCCCGCGGGTGTCGTTGAGCGCCTTGAACTCGTCGAGGTCCAGCAAGCAGACCACGTCACCGCTGACCGCCTCGGTCAGGCGGGCGTCGATCTCGCGGCGGCCGGCGAGGCCGGTCAGGGCGTCGGTGCGGGCCCGGTTCGCCTGGTGCTGGTAGCGGTCGCAGCGGGTCGCGGCCGCCTCGGCGTCCTGCACCAGCGTCGGGAGCTGGCGCAGCCGTCGCGCCGTGGCCGCCGAGGAGTCGGCGGGCACCGCGACGCAGGCCTCGTCGAGGCCGAGGGAGACGTCGACGGCGTCGGCCTCGTCACCCGACGCCGGGACGACCCGACCCCCGAGGTCGCGCACCGCGGCGTGCAGCACCGCGGCCGCCTCGGTCCTGGTGTCCACCCGCAGCAGGGCGCGGGCAGCGGCCAGGGCGACGGCCCCCGCCACCACGTCGTCGTCCACGCGGCCCCCCTCCCGGTGTCGTGCTGATCCCACTGTGACAGCAGCCCGGTCGCGAGTCCGACAGAACGACCGATGTTTTCCCTTCCTGCCCTCCCCGGGCACGCCACGGCGGTAGAGTCCGGGCCGCCGGTGTCGCTCGGACCTCCGGCTCCAGGGAGGCGTGGCATGACGCCGCACGACGGGCCCTCCGGCTCCGGGTCAGCATCGCTCCCGAGGCTGCCCGCGGACAGGTTCCGCGAGTGCTTCGAGCGCTCGACCGTGCCCCAGGCGTTCTGCGACCCGCACGGCGTGCTGATCGAGGTGAACGACGCGTTCTGCCGGCTGCTCGGACGCGACGCGTCCCAGCTGGTCGGCGTGCCCGTGCGCGACCTGAGCCACCGGTCCGACAGCGGGGAGGCCGACGCGCTCCTCGCCGCGCTGCTGCGCGGCGAGCAGAGCAGCGTCCAGACCGAGCGCATCCTGCGCCGCGACGACGGCCGTCCCGTCCCCGCCCTCGTCGACGCCTCGCTGTTGCTCGATGACCGGGGCGGACCCGCCGGGGCCGCTGCGTTCGTCCAGGACCTGACGACCCTGCGCGGTCTGGAGCGACGACGCCAGCAGCAGGAGGACTTCTTCCTCGCGCTCGCCCAGCGCGCCAGCGACCTCGCGATCGTGGCCGACGCCGACGGCCGGCTGCTCTACGCCTCCCCTGCCCTGACCGGCATGCTGGGGTTCGAGTCCGCGGAGATCCTCTGGACGCGCGCCTCCGACTTCGTGCACGACGACGACGTCGCCGGCGCGCGGGAGGCCTTCGTCCGGGTCGTCGCCGACGGTGGCACGGAGACGACGACCGTGCGGATCCGTGACGCCGACGGCGCGTGGCACTGGATGGAGCAGACCACGAGCAACCTGCTGGACACCGCGGTCGGCGGCGTCGTGTGCAACCTGCGGGACATCACCGACCGGGTGCACGCCGAGGCCAGGCTGCGCGCGTCGGAGTCGCGCTACCGCGCCATCGCGGACAACGCCGACGAGGGCCTGTGGGTGATGGCACCCGATGGCGACACCCTGTACGTGAACAGCAGGATGCTCGAGATCCTCGGGCTCCCGGAGGCCGAGGTGCTCGAGCGCCGGTTCCTCGACGTGTTCGACGACGTGCAGGCGCTCGACGTGCCGGACGGGACGGCCGCGCCCCGCGCCTCGAAGCGCTACGAGGTCCGCTACGAGCACCCCGACGGCGGGCCGCGCGTCCTGTCCGTCTCGCGGGCCCCGCTGGACGAGGCCGGCGGCTCGCTCGACGGCTCGCTGGCGATGGTCTCCGACGTCACCGAGTCCCGCCGGCTCGAGGACCAGCTGCGCCGCGCGGCTCTCGAGGACGACCTCACCAAGCTGCCCAACCGGGTGCTGCTGATCGACCGGCTCGAGCACGCCCTGACCCGGGAGACCAGCCGCACCGCGGTGCTGTTCGTCGACCTCGACCGCTTCAAGTTCATCAACGACGCGCGCGGCCACGCCGTCGGCGACGACCTGCTCAGGGCGGTGGCCGACAGGTTGCGCGGCGCCGCCCGCCCCGCCGACACCGTGGCCCGCTTCGGCGGCGACGAGTTCCTCGTGGTGTGCGAGGACGTCGACGAGGAGGCGGCCCGCCAGGTTGCCGAACGCATGCTCGCCTCGATCGAGGTGCCGTTCCGGCTGACCGGCGGCGAGGCGGTGCTCACCACCTCGATCGGCGTCGCGCTCTCCCCCACGACGTCGGCGGCCGCGCTGCTGCGCCACGCCGACACCGCGATGTACGCCGCGAAGGTCGCCGGCCGCAACCAGATCCGGGTCTTCGACGCGGCCCTCGCGGCCCAGACCGAGGAGCGGTTCGAGCTCGGCAGCGACCTGCGGCGCGCCATGGTGAGCAACCAGATGCAGCTGCACTACCAGCCGGTGATCGACCTCTCGACGGGGCTGGTGCTCGGGGCCGAGGCCCTCGCGCGCTGGGACCACCCGTTGCTCGGTGACGTGCCGCCCAGCCGCTTCGTCCCCGTGGCCGAGGACATCGGGCTGGCCGCCGGCCTGGACCGCTGGGCGCTGCGCCGCGCGGCACGCGAGGCCACCGAGCTGCGGGCGGCCGGCGCCCTGTCGGACAGCGCCTACGTCGCGGTCAACGTCTCCGCCCGGACCCTCAGCGACCCCGGCCTCGAGGACTGGATCACCTGGAGCATCGACGCCGAGGGCCTGACCCCGGCGGACGTGCTGCTGGAGGTCACCGAGAGCGCCGTCATGGAGGACGCCTCCCGCGCCGTCGCGCTGCTCACCCGGCTGCGCGAGCGCGGGTTCGGGGTCGCCGTCGACGACTTCGGCACCGGGCACAGCTCGCTGGCCTACCTGCGTCGGCTGCCCCTGTCGGTGCTGAAGATCGACCGCAGCTTCGTGGCCGAGCTGTCCAGCGACGCCAGCGCGCTGGCCATCGCCGGCTCGATCATCGACCTCGCCCGCACCATCGGTGTCACGGTCGTCGCCGAGGGCGTCGAGACCACCGAGGACGCCGAGCTGCTGCGCGGCCTGGGCTGCGAGGCCGCGCAGGGCTGGCTGTGGAGCAGGGCGGTGCCGCCCGCCGAGGCGCTCGCCGCCGGCACCCTCAACCGCCGCTACGAGGTCAGCGGATCCCCTCGCTGACCTCGTCCACGTTGGGCGTGCCGTCGGGACGGGCCACGGCGATGCGCCCGCCGCCGAGCTGCTTCGCGCGGTACATCGCCCCGTCGGCGCGGCGTACGAGGTCGTCGAACGCGTGCGGCGGGCAGAGCGCGATGCCGATGCTCACCCCGATCGCGTGGTCCTGGATCGGCCGGCGCAGCGCGCCGAGGATCTTCGCGCCGACCAGCACCGCGGCGGCCTCGTCGGTGTCCTCGCAGATGATGGCGAACTCGTCGCCGCCGAGCCGGCCCACCGTGTCGGTGGCCCGGACGGCAGCGGTCAGCCGCGCCGCGACCTCCTTGAGCAGGACGTCGCCCGCCTCGTGCCCGTGGCCGTCGTTGACCGGCTTGAACCCGTCGAGGTCGAGGAAGAGCACCGCGGTGCCCCGCCCCTCGGAGCGGTGCTGGCGCGCCGCGGCGGTCTCCAGCCGGTCCAGGAAGAGGTAGCGGTTGGGCAGGCCGGTCAACGGGTCGTGCAGCGCCTGGCGACGCAGCGCGCGCTCGACCCTGCGCGCCTCGGTGACGTCGGAGACCATCACCAAGGAGCCGAGCGGCTGGGGCACCGCGCTGCTGAGCAGGGTCCGGGACACCTCGAGCGTGCGCTCGCCGCCCTGCGGGTGGCGGTAGACGACCTCGACCCTCCCCGCGTCGGGTCCCCAGCGGTCGAGCTGCAGCAGGACGAGGGTGTCGGAGCCGTGCAGCTCCTCCAGCGGGCGGCCCAGGATGGTCGCGGCGGTCTCGTTCGCGAACGTGGTGGTGCCGTCGGGACCCATCGCGATGATGCCCTCCTGCGCGGTCTCCACCATGGCCCGGTGCAGCGCTTCGGAGAGCCGCAGCGCCTCCTCGGTCTGCACCTGCTCGGTGATGTCGCGCAGGTTGGCGACCAGCCCGCGGATCTCGGGGTCGTCGAGGCAGTTCGTGACGGTCTCCTCCGTCCAGCGCCACCGTCCCTCGTGGTCGCGCAGCCGCAGCACGAAGCGCTCGGTGCGCCGCGGCTCGGCCAGCACCTGGCCCAGCACCTCGGCGACGCGCGGGGCGTCCGCGGGGTGGACGTACTCCCAGCCGGCCGTGCTCAGCACGTCCGCCGGGTCGTAGCCGAGCAGCTGCACCACCGACGGGGTGACGTAGGTGATCGTCAGGTCCTCGTCGACGACGATGGCGGTGTCCCACGAACGCCGGCCGAGCACCTCGTAGAGGCTCTCCTGGACCGCCGCTGCGCGTCGTACGTCGTCGACCTCGCCGAGGTCACGGGCCGCCACCGCGACGGCGTACGCCGTGCCGCCGGCGTCGCGCAGGAGCGTGGTGTCGAGCAGCAGCGAGAGGCTCGTGGTCCCCGCGTGCCGGAAGATGCCGGCGAAGCTCACCCGGTCGTGCTCTCCTCTGCGCAGGGCGGCCAGCCGCTCGGCCGTGTTGGGTGCGTCCATCGGGTGCACGAACGAGAGCAGGTCGCGGTCGGTGAAGTGGTCCTCGGGGTGACCGAGCAGCTCGCACCACGCGCCGTTGACCGAGCCGAAGCGGCCGTCGAGGTCCAGCAGGGCCAGGGGCGTCGCGACCTCGGCCAGCTGCGCGCCCGAGGCGTCCGTGGCGTGCACCAGCTCGCGCTGCCCGAAGAGCTCGGCGGTGACGTCGCGCATGATGACGGTGACGCCGATGACGTCACCGTCGGCGCCGTGCACAGGCCCGAGGACGACCGATGCCTTGAAGGAGCTGCCGTCACGACGGACGGCGGTGTCGATGAAGGGCTGCACCCGCTCGCCCTCGAGCACCTGGCGCAGGTAGGCGGCGTGCACGTCGCCTCCCTCGCGCGGCACCACGAGCGACAGCTCGCTGCCGGCGAGGTCCTCCGGTCGCCAGCCGAGCACCGTCTCGGTGGCCGGGCTCGCCCACCACACGATGCCCCGGACGTCGACCGAGAGGATGCAGTCGTGCGAGGTCGCCGCGATGCTGGCCAGCAGCCGGCCCTGGTCGATCTGCAGCACGTGTCCCCCCCTTCCCCACCCGTCGACGGACCACCGCTGACGGATACCGCCGACCTCGCCCCCACGCGATCAGGTGCTCAGATGATCGGTCCCCGGTCCTGCCCACTTGAGTGTCGGGCCCGGCGAAGTCCTGACGCGAGCGCGCACGCTACGGCGTTTCATCGATTTCGGGGACGGAAGTCCACAGGTCGACCTACCGTGCTGGTACTCGAGTTCAGGGGGGGACATGAGGGCACCAGTGGGGTTCGAGGGAATCGGCGGACACGGCGACGTGTCCAGACCGGTCAGGACCACGCTGCCCACCACCCGCCTCTCCATCGACCCCGGCGAGCCTGCCGTCACCCCGTCCGGTGGCCCCATGGCGACCGCGCGCGCCCTGTTCGAGCAGTCCCCGGTGCCGCAGGTCCTGTACGACGCCCGCGGTCGGCTGGTCGACGTCAACCTGGCGTTCTGCCGGCTGGTCGGGCGGTCCGCCGACGAGATGGTGGGTCGACCCGTGCGCGAGCTGCTCCACGCCTCCGACACGCGGCCGGGCAGGGGCCTGCGGTGGGGTCTCCGGCGTGGCCGGCGTGGCCACGGGTCCGAGCGGGTGCTCACCGGACCCGACGGCCGACCGGTGCCCGCACTCGTCAGCACGACCACGCTGCGCGACGCCACCGTCGACCGTCCGCTCGTCCTCGCCGCCATCCAGGACCTGCGGCCGCTGCGCCGGGTCGAGCGCCGCCGCGAGAGGCAGGAGAGCTTCTTCCTCGCCCTGGCCCAGCGGGCCGGCGACCTGGCGCTGGTCTGCGACGCGGACGGCCAGGTCGTCTACGTCTCCCCCGCGCTCGGCGAGCTGCTCGACCACCCGACGGAGCACCTGGCCGCGGTCTGGACCACCGAGTTCGTCCACGAGGAGGACGCCGCAGCCGTGCGGGCCCTCTCCGCTCGGGTCCGGGCCCGCGGTGGCAGCGAGTCGCTGGTCTTCCGGCTGCACGACGCCGACGGCGGGTGGCACTGGATGGAGGCGACCGTGAGCAACTTGGTCGACACCGCGGTCGGGGGCACGCTGTGGAACCTCCGCGACGTCGACGACCGGGTCCGCGCCGAGGCGGCCCTGCGGGCCTCGGAGTCCCGCTACCGCACCATGGCCGACAACGCCGACGAGGGCCTGTGGGTCTGCGCGGCCGACGGCCGCGCCGTCTACGTCAACGACCGGCTCGTCGAGATCCTCGGCGTCCGCCGCGAGCGGATCCTGGGCCGGCGGCTGGACGAGGTGGTGGGCTCCGAGGGGCTCCTGCGTCCGCACCTCGCGTCAGGTCGGCCGCCGGTCCGGCCGGGTCGGTCCGAGATCGGCTACCGGCACCCGGACGGTCGCCCCCGCACCCTCGTCGTCTCCTCCGCTCCCCTCGACGATGCGCACGGTGCGGTCGAGGGCTCCCTGGCCATGGTCTCCGACGTCACCGACGCCCGGCGCCTCGAGCACGAGCTGCGCCGCGCGGCCCTGCACGACTCCCTCACCGGGCTCCCCAACCGGGCGCTGCTCTTCGACCGGCTGCAGCAGGCCCTCGCCCGGGAGACGAAGTCGACCGCGGTGCTCTTCGTCGACCTCGACAGGTTCAAGTTCGTCAACGACGTCCGCGGGCACGTGGTCGGCGACGAGCTGCTCGTCCGGGTGGCCGCCCGGCTCAAGGACTCGGCGCGTCCCACCGACACCGTGGCGCGGTTCGGGGGCGACGAGTTCCTCGTCGTCTGCGAGGACGTGGACGAGGCCGCTGCCCACCTGCTGGCCGACGACCTGGTCGCGGCCCTGGACGCGCCGTTCCGGATGTCCGAGGGCGAGGTGCGGCTCACCGCCTCCGTCGGGGTGGCCGTGTCGCCGTCCCCCTCGCCGGGGGCGTTGATCAGCCGGGCCGACGCCGCGATGTACGCCGCCAAGGTCTCGGGCCGGCACCGCGTCCGCCTGTACGACGCGGAGCTCGCCGCCCACACCGAGGAGCGGTCCGAGCTCGGCAGCGACCTGCGCCGGGCGCTCGAGGCCGACGAGCTCGTGCTGCACCACCAGCCGGTCATCGATCTCTCCACCGGCCGCGTCGTGGGGACCGAGGCACTGGCCCGCTGGCACCACCCCGTGCACGGCTCCGTGCCGCCGGACCGCTTCGTGTCCGTCGCCGAGGAGCTGGGCCTCGCCTCCGAGCTCGACCGCTGGGCGCTGCGCCGCGCGCTCGGCGACGCGCGGCGGCTGCGTGCGGCCGGCGCTATGGCTGCGGACAGCTACGTGGCCGTCAACTTCTCCCCGCACACGCTGAGCGACCCGGGCCTGGACGTCTACATCGCCTACGAGGCCCGCGCCGCGGGCTTCGCGCCGCAGCACGTGCTGGTCGAGGTGACCGAGGGCGCGGTCATGGCCGACGCCACCACGGCCGTCGCCGTGCTGTCCCGGCTCAGGGAGCGCGGCTTCCTCATAGCCGTGGACGACTTCGGCACCGGTCACAGCTCGCTGGCCTACCTGCGCACCCTGCCGCTGACGATGCTGAAGATCGACCGCAGCTTCGTCGCCGGGATCGCCACCGACCCCGAGGCGCAGGCGATCGCCGCGTCCATCGTCGAGCTCGCGCGGGCTCTGAGGCTGGTCGTCGTGGCGGAGGGCGTGGAGACCCCCGAGGACGCGCGAGCGCTGCAGGAGCTGGGCTGCGACGCCGCCCAGGGATGGCTGTGGAGCCCGGCCGTGGCCTCCGCGACGGCCCGGCAGACGGGCGCCCTCACCCGCGCCTACGACGTCCCCGGGGCGTAGCCGACTTCTGTCACTCGGGCGGCGGCACGAGCCGCGGCGTCGGCGACCCGTCGCCGTGCTCGACGGCCAGGGCGACGCGACCGCCGCCGTGCTTCTTGGCGTGGTACATCGCCGCGTCCGCCGACCGCAGGATGTCGGCCGGGTCGCACGGCGGCGACAGCGCGACCCCGATGCTGACGCCCACCAGGGTGCGCACCACGTCGAGCTCGACCGGAGGGCGCATGGCCGCCTGGACGCGCGCCGCGACCGAGAGCGCACCCGCCTCGTCGATGTCCTCGCAGACGATGACGAACTCGTCCCCGCCGTGCCGGCCCACGGTGTCGCTCGCCCGGACTGAGCGGGCCAGTCGGGCGGCGACCTCCCGCAGCAACTGGTCCCCGGCGTCGTGGCCGTAGCTGTCGTTGATCGGCTTCAGCCCGTCGACGTCGAGGAAGAGGACCGCGATGCCGGCGCCCTCGTTCCGGGACTGCCGCGCTGCCGCCATCTCCATCCGGTCGAGCAGCAGGTAGCGGTTGGGGAGCCCGGTGAGGGCGTCGTACAGCGCCCGCCGGCGCAATGCGCTCTCGGCCCGGCGGGTCTCGGTGATGTCGGCGACCGTGACCAGCGACCCCAGGGCCCGGGTGCCCTCCCTGCTGAGGGGGGTGTGGGCGATCTCGAAGATCCGCTCGGACCCCTCCGGGTGGCGGTAGCCGACCTCGCGACGCCAGGACCCGGGCTCCACGCCGGGGTCGGTGCCGACCTCGGCCTGCTCCGGCAGCAGTCCGCCGAGCACGTCGCTGCCGTAGAGGTGCTCGAGGGGCCGGCCGAGCAGCTGCGCCATCGCGGCGTTGGCGTACGACGCGGTGCCGTCGGGCGCGGTCACCACGATGCCCTCCTGCGCGGTCTCCACCACGGCCTCGTGCAGGGCCCGAGAGAGCCGTTCCTCGTCCTCGGCCCGCACCTGGTCGGTGACGTCGCGCAGGTGGGCGACCAGGCCCCGAACCCCGGGGTCGTCGAGCCGGTTGAGCACGGTCCCCTCGACCCAGCGCCAGCGCTGCTGGTGGTCGCGCAGCCGGGCCACCAGCCGTTCGCTGCGCAGCGGGTCCGCGAGCAGCCGCTCGACCGCCTCGGTGACGGCGGCGTGGTCGGCCGGGTGGACCAGCTCGCGGACGTCGCGAGCGTCGAGGTGCCCGGCGGCGTACCCGAGCATCTCGGTGACCGCGCGCGCGGCCCAGCGGATGGTGAGGTCGGCGCCGGTCACGACGACGGCGTCGTCCGGATCGCTGCCGGCTTCCGGCCACCGCCCGGTTCCGTCCCGCGGCGCCGGCGCTGCCCACACGTCGGTGCCGTCCGGGTCCAGCGCGAGGGCAGGTCCGGAGCCCGCGGCCAGGTCGGCCACGGTGGGCCGCTCGGCAGCGGTGGCCCGGTCAGCGGCAAGGGCGCGGCGCAGCCGCCCGATCGCCAGGTCATCCATCCCGAGAAGCCTCCGTTCAGCCCAGGCCGACGGCGCCGAGATAGGCGTCCCACAGGGAGCCGCCGGCGAAGATGCCGATCGCCGCACCGCTGAGCAGGAACGGGCCGTGCGGCACGCGCATCCCGACCCGGCTGCGGCCCGTCGCGATCAGCAGCACGCCCACCACGGCACCGATCGCGAAGCCGAGGGCGAGGCCGACGATGCTGGTCCCCCAGCCGAGCCAGCCCAGGGCCAGCCCGAGGACCGGCGCGAGCGCGACGTCGCCGAGGCCCATGCCGCGGCCCAGTGTCAGCAGCCAGATCCCGCCGTACACCGCGAGCCACAGCGCGGTGGAGAGCAGCGCCGTCGGCAGCGTCTCCGGGCCGCGGACCACGACGTCGATCGCGAGGGCCAGGACCGTGCCGGTCGCCGCGGCGCCGGTGACGGCGAAGGGCAGCCGACGGTGGTCGAGGTCGATGAGGAAGAGCGCGACGCCGGCCGCCATGACCACCAGCGCGGCCGCGGTGTACGGCGACGGGCCGAACCGCCAGCCGGTCATGGCGAAGAGCAGCCCGGTGGCGAGCTCGACCATCGGGTAGCGCGCCGAGATCGGCGTCCGGCAGTCCCGGCACCGGCCACGCAGCACCAGCCACGAGACGACCGGCACGTTGTCGCGGGGCCGCACCGGGTGCGCGCAGGCCGGGCAGGCCGAGCCGGGTGACACCAGGGAGATGCCGGCCGGCACCCGGTGGATGACGACGTTGAGGAACGAGCCGATGAGCAGGCCGAGCACCCCCAGGGCGGTGGGCAGCAGCGCCGCCGGGAGCGGGCCGGCCAGGGTCGCGGTGGTCATGACGGCTCCCCGCTGGTCTCGATGGTCCGCCACAGCGCCTCCATCTCGGCGGAGCCGACCAGCGAGATCAGCTCGCGCCGCAGGGTCGCGAAGGCGTCGTCCGTCCGGGATGCCCAGGCGACCGGGTCGAGGTCGCCGGCGAGGTCCCAGCGCAGGTCGACCGTGGCGAGCTGGTGGTCGCCCGCGTGCACGGCGGCCGCGACCAGGTAGGCCTCGAAGGCCGCGACGTCGGCCTGGTGGACGAAGCGGTACGCCGCGTCCTGCTCGCCCTCCCGGTCCATCACCTCGGCGACGGCGAGGCAGTCGAAGGCGGCGGCGCGCAGCTCGGCGACGAGCTCCTCGGGCGAGCGGCCCTCGAGACGTCGGGCCGCCGGGCCGTCCTCCTCCGGCGCGCGCTCCAGGGGGTCGCACGCGTCGAGATGGTCCAGCTGCCCGAACTGCTCCATCAGCACCTCGTGCACGGACTCGTCGAACGTCGAGACCATGGCCTGACGGGCCGCCTCCACCACCTGGCGGGCGGTGAGCTCGCCGGTGGCGGCGTCGGCCGCTGCCTCCAGCGCGGAGGCGACGGCCTCCCCCACCGCGGCCAGCTGCGCGACGGGGTCGTCGGCCTCGGCGAGGCCGTTCTCCCACAGCAGCTCCTCGAGGAGGTGCACGTCGGCCGCCCACGACGCCAGCTGGGCGCGGCGCAGGTCCCCGCCTGCGGCGTACCTGGTCGCCAGGCGCGCCAGCTGGTCGGGGACGGAGAGCCGCTGGGGGGCGGCGGGCTCCTCATCCTCGAAGACGATCGTCATGGTCCTGCTCCTTGCGGGATGACTAGCGACCCCACCGGCGACGGCGGGCCGGGGGTGCGCTCGACGCGGGCGGGGGAACGGGCAGCACGACCTCGTCGTCGTGCGCCGGGGCGGTCGGCTGCGGGTCGAGCGGTGCCTCGAAGACCTGCGTCTCGAAGGCTGGCCCCTCGAAGGCTGGCGCCTCGAACGCCTGCGGCTCGTACGCCTGCGGCTCGTACGCCGGGGCCTCGGCCAGGAGCGGCTCGTGGACCGGGGACTCGTCACGCATCTCGACCACCGGCAGCTGCGCGGTCGGCGCGGCAGCGTCAGGCACCGAGTCGGGCATCGAATCGGGCATCGCGTCGGGCAACGGGTCCGCGTCCGGCGCGGACAGCGTCAGGAACGAGGTGTCGTGCACGGTCGCGGCCGGGGCCGGCTCGGCGAGCTCGCGCAGGTGGCTGGGGCGGCGCGGGCCGCGACCCAGCGCGCCGGGCAGCGGGTCGCTGGGCAGCGGCAGGTGCGGTCGGGCGATGCCCTCCGGAGCCCCGAGGCGCTCGACGGCCGCGGCCACCCGGGCCAGGGTGCGGTGCGGGTGCTCGTCCTCGCTGGTGTGCTCGGCCAGGCCCCGGACGACGAGGGACACCTGGCGGAGGTAGGCGGCGGCCTGCTCGGCGGTGGCACCCTCCACGGGGGCCAGCACGCCGGCCTCGGGCAGCTGCTCGCGCAGGGCGGCCTCGAGAGCCGAGGACGCCTCGGCCGCGTCGAACTCGACCCAGTCGTCGGTGTCCTGGAGCGGCAGGTCCGCGTCCGCCTGCGGCTCGCCGTCGGCCGGGTCGGTCGTGTCCACCTGGTCGCGCCGGCCGCGCCGGCCGCGCCACCGGCGCCGGCTCCGGCCGCGCGGGGCGGCGCCCTCCTCCGCGTCGACCACGGTCTCCGCCTCGGTCAGGGCGTCCACCCCGGGCGCGGTGTCCGTCTCGACCAGGGCGTCCGCCTGGGTCAGGGTGTCCTTCTCGACCGTGGTGTCGGTGTCCAGCGCCGACTCAGGGGCCTCCGGCTCGGGCGCGGCAGCGGCGTGCACCTCAGGCGTCGGGACCGGCTGCGTCTGGACCGGCTGGGCCGGGGTCGCCGCGGCTGCCTCGCGGCGCCGGCGTCGCGACGAGACCACGAGGAGGAGGACGAGCAGGACGAGCAGAGGCGAGACGATGAGTGCTTGGGTGGTCGGCTCCATGATGTGTTTCCCCCGGTCAGTTCTGGGTCGTCGCGTTCATGTTGATCGTCTTGCCGGGGTCGACGACCGGCGGCATGACGAACATCTGGCCCGCGATGGTGGTGGTGAACCCACCGTCGGTCCCGCCCCCGGAGAGGCTGACCGAGTCGATCAGGTAGGCGCGTGGCATCTGTTCGAGGTTCTCCAGCAGCTGCAGCGTCTGGTCGTAGCTGCCGGTGACCGAGACCGAGACGGTCTGGCTGGCCAGCTGCCCGGATCCCGGGGTCGGCGTGGCGGTGACGCCGGCGCCGGCGCCCGCACCGATCACCGGCGGGGTGGGCGCCAGGGTGGTCACGCCGTTGGGGCCGATGCCGGCGTCCACGGCCGCGGCCGTGACCTCCCGGAACAGGCCCGGCTGGTCAGCGGTGGGCGGGAACTTCGTGGCCAGCGCGCGGGCGGTACGCCGCGTCGCGGCGACCTCGCCCCGCTGCTGTTCCAGCTGGGACAGCTGCTGGGTCAGCACGGCGTTCTGCTGGCGCGCCGAGTCGACCTGGAGGCGGGTGTCGGCGAGCGTGCTGGTCTCGGGGCCGATGACCGCGACCCAGCTGACCGCACCGAGCGCCAGGAGCGCGAGGGCGCCGACAGCCTTGGTCGCGTTGGGGGTGCTGAGGTCCATCAGGACGCACCCCCGTCCGTCGTCGCGGGGGCGGCCGGGGCAGCCGGATCGGCAGGGGCGGCCGGGTCGGTCGAAGCGGTGGTGTCGGCCGGCGCGTAGCGGTTGCTGAAGAGCTTCTCGGACAGCCCCACCGAGCCGCTGAAGGTCACGGTCGAGGTGTCCCCGGCGGTCGTGGTCGAGATGAAGGGCTCCACGAACAGGCCCATGCTGCCCAGGTTGGTCACCAGCTCCCCCACCTCGGCGCGGCTGACGGCGGTGCCGGACAGCGTCACGCAGCCGATGATCGTCTCGGTCTTGAACGGGTCGGGTCCCGGGCATACCGAGGAGCCGACGGGCGTCGTACCGGCGGCGGGTGCGGGGGCCGTGCCCGCCGCAGCCGCGAGCGTCACGGCGATCGACTGGAGCGTCGTGCCGGACGGGCTGGCCTCCCGGATCCCGGCGAGCACCTTGGAGAAGTAGATCTCCCGCGCCATGGTCGTGGCGACGGTCTGCTTCTGCGCGGCGACGCCGGTGACGAAGGTGCGGATGGTGGTCAGGGTCTGGGTCTGCGAGCTGAGCCGGTTGGTCTCGGCCTGCTCGACCGCGACCAGCTTCTCGGCCTCGGCGACCCGCTGGTGCTGGAGGAACCAGGCCGCCCCGGCGAGCAGCACCATGACGACGCCTCCGGCGACGAAGCGCCGGCGCATCCGACGCACCGCCATCCGGTCGAACTCCGACTGGGACAGCAGGTTGACCCGCGGCAGCCCCGGTGCGGGGTGGTGGGCCGCGCCGCGCAGCTTCATCGCGCCGCTCCCGCGCAGAGCCCGGCCGCCACGGCCAGGGCGCCCTCGTCGTCGGCGTCGAAGCGCGCGCCGTGCGCCGCCTTCACGTGGGCCATCACGTCGTAGCGCTCCACAGGAACACCGACCTTCTCCTCGAGCAGCTCGCGGAGGCCGGCCAGGCGGGCGCCGGACCCGGCCAGCACCACCCGGGCCACCTCGGTCGGCGCGGCGGCCTCGCCGGCGGCCTCGATGGCCGAGGCGCGGTAGAAGTCGAGCGTGGTGCCGATCTCGCCGACCAGGTCGGTCGCGGCCCGGACCACGACCTGCTGGGCGGGGTGGTCGAGGCCGTCGTGGCGGGGCGCGACCGTGGCGCGCTGGGACTCGTCGAGACGGGCGTGGCCGGGGAGGCCGACGAAGACCTTGGTGCGCTCGGCGTCGTCCCAGGTCCACTGGTAGCGCTGGGCCACCGCCTGGGTGATCGAGTCGCCCCCCACGCCCGGGATGATGCGCACGTAGCGCGGCACGCCGCCGGCGTGCACGACGACCGAGACCACGTCGGAGCCGATGTCGACGATCGCCTCGGCCTCGCCGGCCGGGTCGAGGCCACCGGGCGTCCGGGCCCGGACCAGCGCGAAGGGCAGCAGGTCGACGCCCCGGGTGCGCAGGCCCGCCCCGCGGACCGCGTCCACGAAGGGGTCCACGACCTCGCGGGCCGCGGCGACCAGCAGGATCCGGGCCACGCGACGCGGGTCCTCGTTGCCCTCGGCCAGCTCCAGCTCGTCGAGCAGGTGGTAGTCGAGGTTGGCGTCGTCGACCGGCATCGGCAGCGCGTCCTGCACCTGGTAGCGCAGCGCCTGCCGGAAGTCCGCGGGCGGCATCCAGTCCAGCACCATCTGCCGGACCATCACCCCGGAGTTGGCGATCGCCAGGCTCACCTCCTTGGAGCCGAACCGGCCCTTGGACCACAGCTCCTTGAGCGCCGCGGTCAGGGCCTCGCCGTCGACGACGATGCCCGAGCGCACGACGCCGGGAGCCAGCGGGACCGAGGCGAAGCGGCGCAGGGTCGACCGGCGTCGTCCGGGGACGAGCTCGGCTGCGCGGACACCGGTGCTGCCGATGTCCAGTCCGACCAGGGTGCGTGCCATCGAATCCTCGGAGTGGTGGTGGTGGACGGGTCGAACTGGTCATCGGCGACCGGGGCCCGTCACTTGACGGGCGGCCCCGGATTTCCCGTCACGAGGTTCTCGGGCCGCGGTCTACAGAAGGGGGCCTCCCCGACCGATACAGAGGAGGACCGAGATCCCCCGCCGCACCGTCGACCGCCGACCGAGAGGCCCCCCGTTGACGCTCCAGATCGCTCCGTTCCTGCAGGCCGTCGTGGTCAACCACGGCTCGGACCTGCACATCAAGGTGGGCGGGCCGCCGCGCGTTCGGATCTCCGGCACCCTGGTCCCTCTGCAGGCCGACCCCCTGACCGCCGACAGCGCCGAGGCACTGATCCGCGAGACCATGCCCCCGGACGTGGCCGCGCAGTTCGCCGCGACCAACGAGGCCGACTACGCGCTGTCCGTGCCGGGGATCGGACGCTTCCGCGTCAACGCCTTCCGCTCGCGCGGCACCGCCGGCTGCGTGCTCCGGCTGGTGCGCCACAACCCCATGTCGCTCGCCGAGCTCGAGCTCCCCGACGTGATCCGCCAGCTGGCCCTCGAGCCGCGCGGACTGGTCCTGGTGACCGGCCCCACCGGCTCGGGCAAGACCACGACCCTCTCGGCGATGGTCGACGAGATCAACGAGTCCCGGGCCGTGCACATCCTCACCATCGAGGACCCGATCGAGGTGGTGCACAGCGACAAGCTCGCCAGCGTCACCCAGCGCGAGCTCGGCACGGACACCGCCGACTGGTCGGTGGCCATGCGGGCCGCGATGCGTCAGGACCCCGACGTCATCCTCATCGGCGAGATGCGCGACGTCGACACCGTCAAGGCGGCCCTGTCGGCCGCGGAGACCGGTCACTTCGTGATGTCGACGCTGCACACCACCGACGCCAAGGAGACGGTCAACCGGGTGATCGACTTCTTCCCGCCGCACGAGCAGAAGCAGGTACGCCTCGGGCTGGCGACGTCGCTGCGCGGCATCGTCTGCCAGCGGCTGGTCCCCCGCGCCGACGGCGTCGGCCGGGCGGTCGCGATGGAGATCGCGGTCAACGGTCCGCGGCTGGCCGAGGCGATCGCCGAGCCGGACAAGACCGACACGATCGACGACATCATCGCCGCCGGCGGCTACTCCGGGACCCAGACCTTCGACCAGCACCTGGTCCGGCTGGTGCTCGACGGGACCGTTTCGGTGCGCGACGCGAAGCTCGTGAGCTCCAACACCCACGACATCTCCGTCATGCTGAAGCGTGCAGGGGTCGACCCCCTGCTCGTCGACGAACGGGTGTGATGAAGATGAGTCCGCAGATCTCGGGCGACGGCCGTCGCCGCTCGGTCACCTCCACGGTGCCCTCCGCCGAGCTCGCCTCGCTCGATCTCGAGCAGCTCCGGGGCTACCGGCACCGGCTCGAGGCCGAGGAGGAGAAGGTGTCCTACTGGCGCCGCCTGGTGCACGCCCGCATCGATGTCCTGGACGCGGAGTCCGGGACCGCCGTCCCGCTCAGCGTGGACGACCTGGTGCGGGTGCTCGGCGACACCGGGTCGGGGCAGACCCGGCGCGCCCTCGTCAGCTTCCGCGCGGCCGACCCGCTGCCGGACCTGCCGGTGCTCAGCGAGATGTGGGTGACCGAGGTCGACCCGCACGACGAGGACCAGGTCGCGGACGCCCAGCAGCGGCTGCGCACCGCCGAGCAGCAGCTCACGGCGTACCGCCGCGCCCTCCACGAACGCATCGACGAGGCCACTCGGGAGCTCATCCTGCGCTACCGCGACAACCCGGTCGCCGCGCTGTCCGTGATCCCCCAGGAGTGACCGTGCAAGCCCAAGCCTCCCGCGAGACCGTCAACGCCCTGCTCGACGCGGGGCTCCTCACCACCGAGCAGGTCGACGCGGCCGCCCTCGTGGCGCCGCAGCGCGCCCGCAGCGTCCTCGAGGTGCTGCTCGAGGACGGCACCGTCGACCGCACCGACGTGGTGCGCACGGCAGCGGCCAAGGCGGGGCTGGAGTACGTCGAGCTCACCGAGTACACCGTGGACATGGGCGCGGCGGCGCTGCTGCCCGGTGAGTTCGCGCGCCGGGCCAGCGTGCTGCCGCTGCGGATGGAGCACGGCGAGCTGGTCGTGGCCGTGGGCCTGCGGCAGGCGGGCAACATCGAGCTCAAGGACGACCTCGGCCGGGTCACCGGGCGCCGGGTGCGCTTCGCCATCGCCAACCGCGCGGAGATCGAGACCAAGATCAACCAGGTCTACCGGGCCGAGGGCGAGCTGCACGACCTCACCTCCGACCTGACCGCCGACGAGGAGACCGAGGACCTCGCGAACTTCACCGAGGTGTCCGACGAGGCACCCGTCGTCCGGTTCGTGAACCTGCTCATCACCCAGGCGATCTCCGACCGGGCCTCCGACATCCACATCGAGCCGACCGAGCGGGACCTGCGGGTGCGCTACCGGATCGACGGCGTGCTCAAGGACGCCCACCGGTCGCCGAAGAACATCCAGAACGGCGTGATCTCGCGGCTCAAGATCATGGCGGACATGAACATCGCCGAGCGGCGGGTCCCCCAGGACGGCCGCATGTCCGTCAACCACCAGGGTCGCCGCATCGACCTGCGCGTCGCGACGCTGCCGACCGTGTGGGGCGAGAAGGTCGTCGCGCGAATCCTCGACAACACCAACACCCAGCTCGCGCTGCAGGACCTCGGCTTCAGCGAGGACAACTTCCGGCGCTTCTCGGAGTCCTACTCCAAGCCCTACGGGATGATCCTGGCCACCGGCCCGACCGGGTCGGGCAAGTCGACCACTCTCTACGCGACGCTGAACCAGCTGAACCGGCCCGACGTCAACGTGATCACCGTCGAGGACCCGGTGGAGTACCGCCTCGCCGGCATCAACCAGGTGCAGACCAACACCAAGGCCGGCCTGACCTTCGCCTCGGCGCTGCGCTCGATCCTGCGGTCCGACCCCGACATCGTGCTGATCGGTGAGATCCGCGACCACGAGACCGCCCAGATCGCCGTGGAGGCCGCGCTCACCGGCCACCTCGTGCTCTCGACCCTGCACACCAACGACGCACCCTCGGCGGTCACCCGGCTCGTGGAGATGGGGATCGAGCCGTTCCTCGTCGGCTCCGCGCTCGACGTGGTGCTCGCCCAGCGCCTGTGCCGGTCGCTGTGCAGCCGGTGCAAGGTCGCCTACACCCCGGAGCCGGCCGACCTGCTCCGGGTCGGCTACCCGTGGCAGGAGGGCGAGCCGCTGCCGACGCTGCACCGGCCCGTCGGATGCTCCGCGTGCTCGAAGACCGGCTACCGCGGGCGGCTGGCCCTGCACGAGGTGATGAGCGTGACCGAGGAGATCTCCCGGCTCACCGTCGCCCGTGCGTCCACCGACGACATCACCCGGGCCGCCATGGCGCAGGGCATGTCGGAGCTCAAGCACGACGGCTGGCTGAAGGTCGCCCAGGGGCGGACCTCCATCGAGGAAGTCCTGCGCGTCGTCGCCTAGCTCCACCCGATCCCCCTTCCACTGCCGCCCCACCACACGAGGTGCCTGTACCGATGCCCCTTCACCCTGCCCGACCCCGGGTTCGTCGCCTGTCCGCGGCTGCCGCCGTGCTCGCGGCGGCGGCGACCCTGACCGCCTGCGGCAGCGACGACGGCGCCGAGCACGCGAAGCAGGCTCCGACCTCACACCGGCAGCTGAAGATCAACGCCGAGCTGAAGTCCGCCGCGAAGAACATGGCGACGCTCGAGGAGACCTACTACGTCGACCACCTGAGCTACACCGACGACGGTGCCGCCCTGGCGGGAAGCGGCCAGCTGCGGTTCGCCAAGGCGACCGAGCTGGCGGTGTCCGTCGACGGGGCCGGGGAACGCTACTGCATCCGGGCCTGGTCGCGGGTCGGGGAGGTGGACACCCCCGAGAAGGGTTTCATCTTCTCCTCGGACGGCGGCGGGCTGCGCGATCCCGGCGAGGTCGCCGGGTGGTGTGCGGAGACGACGGCGGACGACTTCGTCGAGTTCGTCGGCTCCTGACCGCGACCCACGGGCCCTGGCTCAAGTCCGGGCGCCGCGCAGCCGATGAACAGGGTGGCCACACCCTCGACCTGCGCCCGCTCGGAGGAGCACCCCCGTGAACGAAGTACTCAAGAACGGCTTCGGCCTCTCGTTCGCCGGCACGTCCGCGCCGACCGCCCCGGCTGCCCCTGCCACACCGGCCGCACCCCCCGTGGCGGCGCCGGTCGCTGCGCCGGTACAGACCGCGCCGCAGCCGGTCCAGCCCTCGCAGCCGGCGTACGCACCCCCGGCGCCGACCGCCCAACCGACGCACCCTTCCCCGGACGGCGGTCTCGGCCAGCGCGGCCTGGTGCTCGACGAGCTGCTGATCCAGGTGCTGCGCATGAAGGGCTCCGACCTGCACCTGACCTCGAACGCGCCGCCGACCGTGCGCGTGCGCGGCGAGATGGAGCCGATCCCCGGCTTCCCCGCGCTCGACGCCGAGCAGCTGCGCAGCGTGATGTACGGCGTGATGACCGAGCGCCAGCGCAAGGTGTTCGAGGAGGAGCTCGAGCTCGACTTCGCGTACGCCGTGCCGGGCCACGCGCGCTTCCGCGTGAACGTCTTCCAGCAGCGCGAGGCGCTCGGTGCGGTGATGCGCGTGATCCCGTGGGAGATCGTGCCGCTGGAGGACCTGGGCATGCCCGAGGTCCTCGGCACCTTCGCCGGTCTCCCCCGCGGCCTGGTCCTGGTCACCGGCCCCACCGGCTCGGGCAAGTCGACGACCCTCGCGGCCATCATCGACAAGATCAACCGCTCCCGTCGCGGCCACATCATGACCATCGAGGACCCGATCGAGTTCCTCCACGAGCACCGCGGCTGCCTGGTCAACCAGCGCGAGGTCGGCGGCGACACCCACGGGTTCCGCGCGGCCCTCAAGCACGCGCTGCGCCAGGACCCCGACGTGATCCTCGTCGGCGAGCTCCGCGACCTCGAGACGATCTCGGTCGCCCTGACCGCGGCCGAGACCGGCCACCTCGTCCTGGCGACGCTGCACACGCAGTCGGCCCAGGACACCATCACCCGCGTGGTCGACGTGTTCCCCTCCGACCAGCAGCAGCAGGTCCGCACCCAGCTGGCCGCGACGCTGCAGGGCGTCGTCTGCCAGACCCTGGTGAAGACCGCGGACGGCCTGGGCCGGGCCGCCGCCGTCGAGGTGATGGTCTGCAACACCGGCATCCGGGCGATGATCCGCGACGACAAGCTGCAGCAGATCCAGGGCGCGCTGCAGGCCGGCGCCAAGGACGGGATGCAGACGCTGAACGCCCACCTCGCGGCGCTGGTGCGCGCGGGCCGGATCACCCACGCCGCGGGCCTCGAGGCCTGCACGAACCGCGCCGACTTCGAGACCCTGGCCGGCTCGACCGCCCAGCGCGCCACCCCGAGCTGGCAGTGACCGCCCGCTCGCTCGACCACCGCCCCAGGAGACACCCGTGAGCACGACCGCGACGCAGTACGCCTACAAGGTCCGCGACGCCTCGGGGAAGTTCGCCGAGGGCAAGGTCGAGGCCGCCTCCGAGGCGGCGGTCGCCGACAAGCTCCGGGCGATGGGCTACGTCCCGCTCGAGGTGAAGCCGGCGAACGTCGGCATGCAGCGCGAGATCAGCCTCGGACGCAAGAAGCGGGTCAAGACCAAGGATCTCGCGGTCTTCTCGCGGCAGTTCTCGACGATGATCAACGCCGGCCTGACGATGATCCGGGCGCTGACGATCATGGCCGACCAGTCGGACAACCCCGAGCTGCGCCGCATCCTGCGCGCGGTCAAGCAGGACGTCGAGGCCGGTCTGAGCCTGTCGGCGTCGTTCGCGAAGTTCCCCGAGTCCTTCCCGCCGCTGATGATCAACATGACCAAGGCCGGCGAGGCCGGCGGCTTCCTGGACGGCGCGATGCGCCAGATCGCCGACAACTTCGAGGCCGAGGTCAAGCTGCGCGGCAAGATCAAGGCCGCGCTCACCTACCCGGTCGTGGTCTTCATCCTCGCGATCCTGATGTGCATCGCGATGCTGATCTTCGTGGTCCCCGTCTTCTCGAAGATGTTCGAGGACCTCGGCGGCGAGCTCCCGCTGCCGACCAAGATCCTGGTGATGTTGTCGGGGGCGATGAAGTTCCTGCTGCCGATCGGTGTGGTCTCGTTCATCGCGTTGGTGGCCTGGTGGCGCAAGTTCGGCCGCAGCGAGCGGGTGCGCAACGTCGTCGACCCCCTGAAGCTGCGGCTGCCGGTCTTCGGCAAGCTCTTCCAGAAGCTCGCGCTCACCCGCTTCTCCCGCAACCTCGGCACCCTGCTCTCCTCGGGAGTCCCGATCCTGCAGTCGATCGACATCGTCTCGGAGACCACCGGCTCGATCGTCATCTCGCGGGCACTCAAGCAGGTCCAGGAGTCCGTACGCCGCGGCGAGAGCGTCGCCGGCCCGCTGGCCGAGCACGAGGTCTTCCCGCCGATGGTCGTCCAGATGATCGCCTCCGGCGAAGAGGCCGGCGCCATCGACCAGATGCTCAACAAGATCGCGGAGTTCTACGACGAGGAGGTCGAGGCGATGACCGAGTCCCTCACCGCCCTCATCGAGCCGCTGATGATCGCCTTCCTGGGCGGTGTCGTCGGGTCGATGATCGTGGCGCTCTACATGCCGATCTTCAAGGTCTTCGACATGATCGGCTGAGCTTCCTGCTCGTCACGCAAGGGCGGCCCCCTCCGGTGGTCGGGCATGCCCCACGCTCCGGTGGTCGAGCAGCGAGCGTCGTCGAGACCACTCACGGAGGCGGCATTCCCGGTCCCGCAGGTCGAGCAGCGAGCGCAGGCGGGCGTCGTCGAGACACCTGTGACTGACGCCGCTCTGACTACTCGCCTCTGCTGCTGGCCGGTCCGTCGTCCCCGACGGATCAGCGATCGACCTCGCGGTAGTTGCGAGTCTCCATCGACGTGAGCGCCGGAGGGATGTTGTTCATGAAGCACTGGTCCATCCACATGTCCGCCGTGCCGGTGAGGTCGACGTTGTTGGCGTAGAGGGTCCCGGTGAACGTCGCAGTGCCGTTGGCCTTGGAGACGTTGCCGTACGGGTCGCCGGAGACCAGGAACACGGCTGCGGACAGCTTGCTGTTGGAGTTCATCCTGGCGTTGCCGCCCTCGATGATGACCATCAGCGACTGCGAGGGGCAGGTCGCCGGGTCGTGGTCACGGTTCCACGGGGAGACCGCGAGGTCGTTGAGGTCGACCGTCCCCCCGGGGTTCGTCGAGGTCAGGTCGAAGTACAGCAACGCGTCCGGACCGGAAGGCACCGTGAAGGTGGTGGACGTGTAGTAGGTGCCGTCGCTCTGCGCCGTCGCCTTCAGCTGGGCGAGCTGGGCGTCGGTGAACGGTCGACGCTTGGCCATGAACTTCGAGGCCATCGTGGCCTCGTCGATGTACGACGTCCTCGGGTAGTTGTAGGCGACGCTGTTGGTGTCGTTGAACTGAGCGAGGTTGCCGTAGACGGAGCGAGCCTTGTTGTAGCAGGTCGAGGTGGTGGGCAACGTCGCCCCGAGGCTGTCCTGGTCGTAGGGGTAGGTCGTGTTGCAGGGATCCGAGTCGTGGATGAGCTGGCCCGAGCAGGAGCCGTTGCCGTTCTTGGTCGAGATCAGACCGGAGGTGTGCACCGCGGCGGGGATGCCGTAGGCGACGTCGAGCCCGTCGAAGGCGATCTTGGAGCGCCCGGTCACGCAGCCGGTGGAGAAGATCGACTCGTGGTGGACTCCCGCGTTTCCGCCTCCGTCGACCGAGGCGGCCACGATGCCGAAGACAAACGGCAACGGGTTCACGTACACGTCCGTCGTCACGGTGCGGCCTGCCGGCCCGCCGGCCACGCCGGTCGCGGTGACCCGGTAGACGCCCGGCTTGTTGGCCGGGAAGGGTGCGATCGGCTTGATCCAGACGTTGTACGACTGGGCCGCCTTGCCGCCGATCGTGACCGTCGTCGGGCTGGCCGACTTCCCCCAGCTCGTGGCGCACGCGGCCGCTTGGGTGCCGTCGGAGTTCCAGCAGGCGTTGATCTTGCTCACGCCCTTGCGTCGCAGGTAGGTCACGGCCTGGGCGACACCCGCATCCGAGGCGTTCACCGCCGCACCGGCCTGCTGGGCGAGCCGGGCCGAGACCAGGTTGTTGGTGGCGATCACGCAGATGGTGAGGGTGAGCGCACTCACCAGCGCCATCACCAGCATGACGGTCATCAGGGCGACGCCTCGCTCGTCGCGCTGACGAGGACGGAGTCGGTGGAGAAGGCGGTTCACGGTCACCTCAGCTCAGCTCAGGGCAAGGTTCCGCAGGCTGACCTGCGTCTGGTAGGTCTGCTTGTGGGCGCCCTCGAGGACGCTGAGCGTGACGGCGACCAGGTCGATCCGGTCGATCTCGCCCGAGTCGAGGACGCTGTTGTGGTTGCCGCCCCCGCAGACCGTGTCCAGCTCGGTCCAGGAGGTGATCCCGTCGGGCGTGCCCGTGGGTGCACCCGCCGCGTCGGTGGTCTTGCAGCCGTCGTACTTCCACAGGGACGAGCGGAAGTCGAGTTGGAAGGCGCTGACCTCCTCCGAGAGGATCGGCCGGGTGACGGCGACGCCGCTCTCGTCGTTGGCTGTCAGGGTCAGCTTCTGGTTGGTCGAGTCGTAGCGGTAGGTCAGCACCTCGGGGTCTGCCGCGACGTCGTCGACCGTCCCGTTGCCGCTGAAGTCGACGCCGAAGGTGAAGGTCACGTCCCCGCCCGCCGCTGCCGGCAGGCTCACCGCGCGCAGCTCCTTGGCCTGCCGAAGCTCCCGGGTGAGGCGCTCGGTGGCGATCCGTGCCTGCTCGTTGATGTTCGTGAACTGGCGGGTGTCCTTGGCGGCACGACTGACCGAGGTGACCATCAGCATGACCATGCTCATGAGCAGGAAGAAGAGGCCCATTGCCACCAGGAGCTCGACCAGCGTGAAGCCGGCGTCGGGCGTGGGCTCGTCGTCCGTGGCGCTGGTCATCGGCTGTCCCCCACGTCGCAGGAGACCGTGCCCACGTCGATCGAGATCGTCGAGGTGGGGTCCGAGTCCCGGGTCGGCCGGGTGGTGATCGAAATGGCGCCCGGGAGGGTCGCCTGGGCCGTTGTGGTGCCGGTTGTCTTCCGCACCCCGCTGAGGGTCAGCGACCGCCACGAGGAGATGTAGTCACCGAGCGTGAGTCCCGAGGCGTCGACACTCGTGCCGAGGGGAAGTCCCGCGAGCGGGTCGACAGTGTTGCTGCTGCTCAGGGCAGGCGTCAGCGTCGTGTAGGAGGACCCGTTCCAGTACGAGATCGAGGCGGTGTAGGCCGCATCGGCGATGCCTGGTCCGGGCTTGGTGACCGAGCAGGACGCCCGGGCATTGTCGAGGGTGATCCGGACGACCCCCTTGGGGGCGAACGTCGTCGGGAACAGCCGCACCGCGTTGGACTGTGCCGTGGCACAGGCGGACACCGCAGACGAGGTGGCGTCGAGGAAGCCGGTGCCGGTCAGGTACGCCGGGACGGAGCCGGCCGTGGTCGCGCAGTTGCTGATCGGCAGCATGCTCCCGGGGGTGGTCGTGTCGAGGGAGACCATGGGCTTCGACGCGTCGAGCTTGAGTGCCGGAATCGTCGTGGTTGCGTTCGAGAAGCGGAAGCCGTCGCTGTTGGCGCCGGTCGGGATCATCGCCCGCACGGGCGCCGCGGCCGTCCCCGCGCGGGGCAAGCCGTTGGAGGCCAGGGCCGAGGCCTGGTCGACCGAGGTGTCGCCGAAGCACTGGTAGTTGCAGCCGCTGGTGGGGAAGCTGACGTTTCCGGCGTTCGCGGATGCCGCCGCCTGGTCGACGGGCGCCACGAAGTTCACCTGGGCGCCGTTGATCTGCTGACCGAGGGAGTTCCCCGCCGTGGCCGCCGAGGCGGTGGTCACCACGCGCGAGCCGGTGTAGAGCTCCCCCGACAGGTTGACCACACCGAGCTGCTCGAGCAGGGTCGTGTCGGCGTCGAGCGCGGAGGAGACCCGCACCGTGCTGCTCCTGGCCTCGGACGTGAGCAGCGGGGCGATCGGGTTCGCCTGCTCGACCTGACTGTAGGTCACCGTGTAGTGGACCCCGGACGCCGACTTGTAGAACACGGCAACCGTGACACCGATCTGTGTCGAGGGCGGGGTGTCCTTCACCGCGGTCTGCGAGGTGTAGTCGCTGGCGGGCGCCACCGCCGTCGGCGAGTCGCCGGCTGAGAGGAACTGGGTCGAGATCACCGTCGAGAAGACGCCCAGGCCCGGCGCGACGACGGGGTTGATGACGACGCGGTAGAGCTGGCCGGCGGGCTCCCAGACGCAGTGGGTCCCGGAGGCCCCGACGTACCCCGTCCAGTTGGTCGGCGGCAACGCGGTGAGCGTGGTCGTGGCGCAGCTGGGGATGACGGTCGCGGTCGCACCCGCAGCGCAGGGCGCGGTCACCCCCGGGGGACAACGGTCGCGGTAGTAGGTGTCCAGGACGTCCTTGTAGTCGCCGGCCGCACGTCCGACGTAGAACGGCATGTCGCGCATCTTCTCGAGCTGCGCCTGCGCGACACCCTTGGACTGGCTGATGTCACGGGCCACCGCGGTGCTGCGGAGCCCGCCGACGAGCAGCGGCGCGACAGCCGCCGCCAGGACCATGAAGATGCCGAGGGCGACGATCACCTCCACGAGCGTGAAGCCATCGGCGCGCGAGTCGCGCGCTTCAGGCTCAGGAGACGGAGACACGGCCGGTCAACCCTTCCACGTCGAGGGTGTAGGACTTGCTGGAGCCGGTCCTGGTGATCTTCAGCCCCCCGGGGGTCGCCGTGCCGGAAGCCTTGAAGGTGACTTCGGTGCTGGTCGCCGGCGCCACCGCGGTGAAGCTCACCGCGGTCAGCTGCAGCCGCGAGTCGCCGAGGTCGAACGGACCGTTGACCTTCACGTTTCCGGTCGGGGCGCAGGCGTAGCGGTAGACCGTGTAGGTGTTGGCGGTGGTGTCGAACTTGACGCAGAAGTTCTGGCCCTCGGTGACGGCGCGGACCTGGGTCTGGCGCATGAGCGTCTGCAGGTCCGTCGCGGCGCCCTTCTGCGCCTCGGCCACCGTCCAGCTCTTCCAGGCGCCGACGCCGAGCGCAGCGAGCAGGCCCACGAGACCGATCACGACCATGAGCTCGAGCAGCGTGAAGCCGCTGTCCCGAGGAGGCTGCGACATCGGTCCCCTCCGAATCGTCGATGCCGGACGCCCGATCGGGCAGGTCCCTTACTCGGTTGTCATCGGCACCGGTGGGGGTGGACTTGAGGCTCGCGGCGATCGTGCGCTCTAACCTCCGAAGAGGTCCGCGGAGATTCTTCGGCCGGGCCCTAAAGCGGGGTCGGCGGGCGACCGAAGTTCAGTCCGTCAGAAGCGTCAGGACCCCCGGCAGGCCGGTGCGGAACCGCGCAACCAGTCCTTACCTGTCTTCCAGGGGGAGAAACATGCTTGCTCGACTGCAGAAGTCGATGAAGGAGAAGGACCAGGGCTTCACCCTGATCGAGCTCCTGGTCGTCATCATCATCATCGGCATCCTCGCCGCCATCGCGATCCCCGTCTTCCTCAACCAGCGCAAGAAGGGCGTCGACGCGTCAATGAAGTCGGACCTTCGCAACGCCGCGACGGCCGCCGAGACGTACGCCACGGACTACCCGACCATGGCCGGATTCTTCAACACCGCCGCATCCACGCCTGAGACCATCGGGGCCACCAAGACGAACCTCGTCGCAGCTGGCTTCAAGCCCTCCTCGGGCAACACCGTCGAGGTCGCTGGCGGCCCTGCGGGCGGCTTCTGTGTGCGCGCGAAGAATGCCGGTTCGAGCGATAAGGACAAGTACCTCTCGTACGACAGCAGCGCTGGCGGCGTTCAGTCCGGGTTCTCGGCAAGTGGAACCTGTGCACTCTCGAGCCCTACGTGGACACAGATCAACTGATCGATCCCTGGGTCCGCTAGGAAACCAACGCGAGTCCACTGTCGGGGCACGTCTCTTGCCAGACCGCCTCACCGCGACTCGTCACAACAACGAAGCCGGAGCCGACCTGGTGCGCCATCTCCAGGTCGGCTCCGGCATCGAGCGTCAGGCTCCCGCGGGCACAGCGGGAGAAGCCGGATGCGAGCTGAGTGCGCTTGGTCGGCTCCTTCCGTTCATCGACGCGCAGCCTCAAGGGCTAGACATTCCGGAATGTTCGGCTACGTACGGCCATCCCATTGCGTCAACCGGAGTTGGCACGAGCCATGCAAGTGCGGGATTGAAAATGTTCCTGGTTGACAATCCAGGCCGAGCCACTGGCTGAGCCGGTGGTGCTCGGACCGCGACCCGCTTTGTGGACTAGCGCTCCCCCGTCGCGACAGCAGATTTCTCTCAGCGAGCCTAAAGCCCATTCGTCTCACGACCGACGATCACTTCGACAAGAGCGTCGAGCTCTCCACCCCCGGGGGGCTCGCCGCGACACCCCTCGGAACCTGTCTTCAGGAGAACACGATGCTCGCTCGACTTCAGAAGTCCATGAAGGAGAAGGACCAGGGCTTCACCCTGATCGAGCTCCTCGTTGTCATCATCATCATCGGCATCCTCGCCGCCATCGCCATTCCAGTGTTCCTGAACCAGCGTCAGAAGGGCGTAGACGCGTCGATCAAGTCCGACCTCAAGAACGCTGCCACGGTGGCTGCCACCATCGCCACCGACAACCCCACCAGCACGACCGTCTACGACCAGACTGCCCTCGAGACCGCAGGCTGGAAGCACGACAGCGCTACGACCTTCACCATCAAGGGCACTCCCGCAGCAGGAAACTTCTGCATCTCTGGCTACAACACGGCAGCCAGCGCCAATGCTTCTGGCACCGAGTGGAAGTACATGGAGGGAAGCGGCGGCCTGCAGTCCACGAAGGGCGCGGCCTGCTCCTGATCCGAGTGAACTGACGTGAGCCGACGGTGCTTCTAGGCAGGCTCGATCGTCAGCTCACGAGCCGGCGGGGCGGCACTCAACCGAGTGCCGCCCCGCTTCATCAGAAGATCTTCACGCCAAGGAACGAGATCATGCGTGGACCACTGCAGCTCTTCAGCTTTCGCGGCCTGGCATTCCTGGTCGCACTCGTTGTAGGCGTGCTCGCGGTCGACGCGGGTTCGGTGTTCCTGACGAAGGTCTCGGAGCCCGACGACGTACGCACCGCCGGCTACGCCGCGGCGGCCGTCGCCGCGAAGGGACCGACCACCCGCGAGACCGCGGTGACTGCGCTCGCGGCGGCCCGGCAGGACGCCACCGTCCACGGGATCACCGTGTCCGGCCAGACGTTCACGATCTATCCCGACGGCCGGGTCACCCTGACCGGCACCAAGACGGCACGCACCTTCCTGCTCCACCGACTCTCGTTCCTCAGCGACTTCGCCGAGGTGAAGACCACCGTGACGGTGGAGCCGCTCCCCTACTCCCTGCACACCCCCACCGCTTTCTCGAGGAGCTGGTCCGCATGACGATCGCCGCCGAACGCCCCACTCAGGTCCTCGCCCCGGACGCCGCCCAGGACACCCTGCGCGAGATGGCCGCGGTGATCCGCACCGTCTTCGGCGTCGGCCTCCAGGCGTCCCGCCAGGCCGCTGCGGCGGCCGCGGCCGCCCCCGAGCTCGACGCCGCCCCCGCCGCCCCCGTTGCGGCCGTGCCGGCGGAGCCGCACCAGGTCCCCGTCCCGAGCGTCCCGGTGCCGCCCACCTCCGCCCCCGTGGCCGAGGTCCCGGTGGTCGAGGTCCCGATGACCGGAATCCCCGCTGCGCGCATCCCGGTGGAAGGTCTGCCGGTCACCGGCCTCCCGGTCCCGCAAGCCCCGGTCCCGCACGCCCCGGTCGCCGAGGCCCCTGTGCCCGAGGTACCCGTCGCCGGCGTGCCGGCCGGCACGATCCCCGTGGCCGGCCTGGCCGTCCCGAGCATCCCGCTGCCCGAGGTGCCCGCGGAGGCGCAGGCCGTGGCGGTCGCCGCGCCGCTCGTCGTCGAGCCCGCGACCATCGCGCCGACGCCGCTCGCGGTGGACCCCACCGCCCCCGATGTCACCGCCCTCTCCCACGAGCGACGCAACGCGCTGCTGCAGGAGATCGCGTTCCTCGACGACTGACCGGCACCACCCACCGCACCACCCCAAGGAAGGACACCATGGCCCTCGGCCGCGCCCGCGCACCGCTCTCGCACCGGTCGACGCTGCTCGCCGCCCTGGCCCTGGCGCTCCTTCCCTCCCCCTCGAACGCAGCCACGGGAAGCGCCTCCGAGGTGTCCGCACCCGCGCGCACCGTCGAGGTCCAGCAGAAGGTGCAGGACACCTACGCCGCGTACGCCGCGGCCCGCGAGCGGGTCTCCGCGCTCAGCGCCCAGGCCGAGCGGCTCTCCGCGAACGCCGAGCAGGCCGCCGCCGTCGCGACCGAGCTGCGCGCGAAGGTCGCCAACGAGCAGGGCGGCGTGCTGCACGCAGTGGGCAACCTGATCGACCCCGGCGAGTCCGACGTGGACCGCGCCACCGAGGCCGCGGCCGACGCAGAGTCGGCCCGCCAGCTGGCCGAGATGGTGCAGGGAGCGCTCGACGACGCGATCACCACGGCTGAGCAGGACCGGCTGGCCTGGGAGAAGGCCCAGCGCCGACAGGAGCGCATCGAGGCGACGTGGTCGGCCCGCCAGGTGGTGGACGCCGCGATCCGTCGCTCGCAGTTCCAGGCGACGTACGACGTCACCGACCGCGCGCAGGACCGGCGCAACCGGCTCGCCCTCAGGACGTGGGAGCGCTACTTGCGCAGCGTCGGCTCCGCCGCGGTGGTCCCGCCCCCGGCCGACGAGCTGGCCGACGCCGGGCACCTGGCCGCCCCGCTCGAGCCGGTCCGGGTCACCAGCCACCACCCCGTCCCGGGGATCGCGCAGGCGCGCACGCCTGACGGTCGCCCGGTCACGGTCGTGCCCGCCGAGACCGTCCGGGCGGTGTCGGAGGCCTTCCACCGCGTCGGGCTGCCGACCGTGCCCGACGGCGTCGACGCCATGACGTACGCGTGCGGCGGCCTGCTCGCCAACGCCTGGGGCACCTCGGTCACCCTGCCCGCCGACGTCACCGGCCAGTGGCAGGACCTGCGCGCGGTCCCGCGCGCCTCGATCCAGGTGGGCGACGTGGTCGTCCTCGGCGGCCGGCAGGACGGGCTGGAGCAGACCGGTGTCTACGTGGGCACCGGCCGCATGATCGTCGCCGACCCCGCTACCGGCACCGCCGCGGTCCAGCCGCTGCCGGCGCGCGTGCTCGGCGTGCGCCGCGCCACCCTCCACCAGTCCGGCGACAACCCGGCACCGCCCTCCGGCGGGGTGTGCGGGCCGGCCGCCCCCTCCCCCGCGGTCGACGGCTCCGGCCCGCTGCGGATCCCGATGACCGCCGGTTCCTACCGGCTCTCCGCAGGGTTCGGCGACGCCGGCGGGCTGTGGTCGTCGGGTGAGCACACCGGCCAGGACTTCGCGGCGCCCACCGGCACCCCGGTCGTCGCCGCCGGCTCCGGCACGGTGACGATCGAGCACCCGGACTGGGCAGGCAACCTGGTCCGCATCGACCACGGCGGCGGCGTCGAGACGCTCTACGCCCACCTGTCCCGCGTCGACGTGACCGACGGCCAGACCCTGCACGCCGGCGATCCGGTCGGCCTCGTGGGCTCGCTGGGCAACACCACCGGCCCGCACCTGCACCTCGAGGTCCGCCTCGACGGCATCGCGGTCGACCCGGCCCAGGTGCTCGAGCTGCCCGAGGCGCCGCGAGCGACGTACCCCAACGGCGAGGTCCCCGACAGCGCGCTGTGCGCCGCGACCTCCGACGGCGGCCAGCTGCTGCGCTGCGACGCGGCGGTCGCCTTCCGGCTGATGGGTGCGGCGTTCGCGGAGGACAACGGCGCGGACCTGTGCATCACCGACTCCTACCGCTCCCGCGACGGCCAGGAACGCGTGCACGTGCTCAAGCCGAACCTCACCGCCACCCCCGGCACGTCGGTGCACGGCTGGGGTCTCGCGGTCGACCTGTGCGGCGGCATCGAGAGCTTCGACAGCGCCGAGCACGCGTGGATGCTGGCGCACGGGCCGGCCTTCGGGTGGCGCCACCCGTCCTGGGCCGAGCCGGGCGGCAGCCGGCCGGAGCCGTGGCACTTCGAGTACGAGGGCTGATCGTTCGGTTAGCCTGACCCCGGGGCAACCGGCCGACCGGCGGTCGCGACCCTCGGGGGAGGACGACGTGGACACCGCGGACAACTCGGTCGACCTGCTCTGGCAGCGCTTCAAGGACTCCGGAGACAAGGACGCGCGCGACCGCCTGGTCCTGCAGTACTCCCCCCTGGTGAAGTACGTCGCCGGTCGCGTCCGCTCGGGCCTGCCCTCCTCGGTCGACCAGAACGACCTGGTCTCCGACGGGGTCATCGGGCTGATGGACGCGATCGACAAGTTCGACCCGGCCCGCGGCCTGCAGTTCCAGACGTACGCCGTCTCCCGCATCCGCGGCGCGATCGTCGACGGGCTCCGCGCCGGCGACTGGGTCCCCCGCTCGGTGCGCGAGAAGATCCGCGACATCGACGCGGCCCAGGCCCGGCTGGAGCGCCGGCTCGGCCGCGCCCCCAAGGACCCCGAGGTGGCCGCCGAGCTCGACATCACGGTCGCCGAGCTGCGGGCGATGTACGCCCAGACCGCCAACACCAGCGTCGTGAGCTACGAGGCCGCCACGCTCGACGACGAGGACACACCCCGCGCCGCCGCGGTCGACCTGCCCGGCGCCGACGACGACATCCCGCCCGGCTTCCTCGCGGCCGTGCGCGAGCTGCCGCAGCGCGACCAGATCGTGGTGGCGCTCTACTACTGGGACCGGCTGACCCTCGCCGAGATCGGGCAGGTGCTCGGGGTGACGGAGTCCCGGGTCAGCCAGCTGCACAGCCGCGCCACGATGACGCTGCGACGCAAGCTGCTCGAAGCCGCGCACTGACGGCAAGGGCCAGTCCCGGCGGGTCAGTCCCGGCGGGCGACGAACACCAGCTCGCGTCCCGGCCGGTCCGGGGCGTCGCGCACGTCGACGACCGCGAACCCGGCGCCGCGCAAGGCGTCCGCCATCTCGTCCCGGCTGCGGAAGCGTAGCGTCGAGTCCGAGGTCAGGACGGCGCCGTCGGAGTCGAACACGGTGGTCCAGCGGAACGACACCAGGTCGCCGCTCACGTCGGTGACCTCGCACCAGGTCTCGACGCCACCCACGCCCGGGACGTCGGCGCGGGACCGGGTCAGCTCGGGCGTCCACTCCTCCCAGGCTCGGCGCTCGGGCACGCGGGTCTCCAGGACCAGGTGACCGCCGGGCCGGAGCGCGGTGCGTACGCCGGCGAGGGTGGCCGCGAGGTCGTCGTCGGTCAGGAACACCTGTGCGACGTTGGCGGTCATGGTCGCCAGGTCGACCTGCAGCGACGGGAGGATGGTGGCGTCGCCGTGGAGCCAGGTGACCCGCTCCGCGTGCGGCTTGCGGCGGGCCACCTCGAGCGAGGCGCCGGCCGGGTCGACGCCGGTCACCTCGAGACCGCGCCCCGCGAGCAGGCACGCGAACGTGCCGGTCCCGCAGCCGACGTCGAGGACCCGCTCGGCACCGAGCTCGTCGGCGATCGCGGCGTACACCTCGAGGTCGCTGCGGTCGGGGTCCAACGGGTCGTAGACCTCCGCCAGGCGGCGGTCGCTGAAGATCGGGTCGGGCACGGGCGTGACCGTAGCCCCTCCCGTCGACCGGGGCCGAAGATCGTGGAGGCCTTGGCGCACCCGGTGCGCCAAGGCCTCCACGATCATGTTCGACGCCGTGCGTCAGCGAGCGTTGCGGGCGACGGCCTCGCGCAGCAGCGCCAGGGTCTCGCCGGTGACCGCCTGGCTGGGCACGGTCGTGGACGTGCGGTACGAGCCGCCGAGGTGCGTGCCGTCCTTGCTGAAGCAGACGATCGACCCGAAGACGTTGTCGGGGTCCTCGTCGACGTCCTCGGAGACACCGACGGCGTAGATCCACTTCTCGCCCTTGTCGGGCGCGTTGATCAGCTGGTAGCCCGTGCTGGTGAGGTCACCGCCACCACCACCGGTCATCTGGGTGCCCTTCGGGCACTTGAGCATGACGGCGATGGCGTCGGTCAGGCCGTTCCCGTCCATGTCGAGCGCGGTCCCGGTGGCGTCGTACGCGCCGGTCCGGGGTGTGCTGCCGCTGCGGGCCGCGGTGTCGTCGTGGTTCGTGGCGAAGGCGACTGCGCCGCCACCGGCCACGGCGACGGCGAAGACGGCGCCCGCAGCGAATGCGGGCAGGGTGTTCTTGAACACGCGTTCCCTTGTCTCGGATGGCTGATTGCCAGCCAGACCCTAGGGGCGGCGCCAGAGGCCACGAGGCGTTTTGCGGACACGGCCCTAGCCCGCAGCACGTGTTTCAGGTAACAGTGCGAAGCGGCCTCAGGCGGCGCGCAGCGCACCCAGCTTCGCCACCAGGCGGCGCAGCGGGGTGTCCGGGCGCTCCGGGCGACGGATCGGCAGCAGGTCGGTGCGACCCTCGCGCTCGGCGATCATCCGGATGGCGTCGGTGTCGTAGCCGGCCGCGAGCTCGTCGGCGCGGGTCAGGTCGTTCTCGGCGACGGCGGCGTTGATCGCGTCGACGTACGAGGCGTGCAGGGTGTTCAGGTCATCGATCAGGCGGGTCATGTGTCTCCTCGGGAGAGTGGGGGCTTCCACTCTCCCCAACACATGTTTCCTCGGGATTGATCCGATGTTGCGCGCTGTGTGACCAGCATCAAGTCAGTGGTGCGGCCGCGGGAGCCGCAGCGTGGCCACCACGCCCGCGTGGTCGGAGGGCCACAGCGGCGGCGTCGTGTCGATCGCCTCGTCGTCCACGACGTGTGCGGACAGCGACCGCACCCACCCGTGGGCGAGCACCAGGTCGATCCGCGTCTTCAGCTGGGACGTGGGGTTGCTCAGCGTGCCGTTCTGGCAGCAGGTCAGCCCCGGGTCGTCGCCGTTGACGTTCCAGGCGTCGTGGAACCACCGCTTGGTCAGCAGCGAGTACGTCGCGGTCGGCGTGCTGGTCGTGGCCGGGTCGGCCGCCGAGTTGAAGTCGCCGACGGCGATGACCGGGCGCCACACGTGCGCCGGCCCCCGCAGGAACTCCCTGGCCTGCGCCTCCTGCACGGGGGCGAACTGCTCGATCTCCAGGTGCGTGGTGAGGAACCGGAAGCGGGTGCCGAAGTACGACGCGTCGATCGCGGCCCACCCGCGCGCGAAGGACACCGGCACCGACTCCGGCGGGGTGAACTCCTGCTGCGTCTTGTAGTCACCGCTGCGCGAGTGCCGCACGTACAGGTGCCGGGTGTCCCGGTTCACCAGGATCAGGTCGCGGTCCTGCAGCGTCACCACGCACTGCGGGGTGGTCGGCGAGGTCGGCACGCCGCACCCGAAGGTCGGGGACACCAGCGGCGCCGGCCCGATGTCGGCGTTCTTCGTCACCGCGGCGACGCGGTAGTGCAGGCCCCGCTCGGCCAGCGCCGCGCGCAGGATCTTCAGGAAGTCGTAGCTCGGCGGGTTCGCCCCGGCGACCAGCGGCTGCGCGATCCACTTGGTGACCTCCTGCAGCCCGACCAGGTCGGGCTCCTCGGTGGCCACGGTGTCGGCGATCGCCTGCGCCCGCTTCGGGAAGTTCGTGGCGACCGCGGTGCCGTAGATCTGCGCCACGGCGGTCACGAACTCCGTCGGCGTGGTCGCGGTCAGCGCCGGGTCGAGCGGCGAGCCGAGGTAGAGGTTCTGGGTCATGACCGTGAGCTGGCGGTGGTGGTGGCGGTGGTGCGCCGGCTGGGCCCCGGCGCTCCCGGCGGAGCCGAGGCCGGCGCCGGCGACGACGAGCGTGAGCAGCGTGGCGACCGCCAGGCGCGCCCGGTAGCGGAAGGTCATGGCTTCATCTCCTGGGTCGGGGGGGGCGTCTCCACCCTGTGCAGATCTCCGGGGCGGGCACATCGCCCCTTTCGGGGAGTCAGGACCCGTGCGGGGTCGCCTCGAGGTAGCGCTGCAGCCCGCCGAGGGTGCTCTCCACCAGCCCGTTGATGACACGGCGACGCAGGAAGCCGGGCAGCGGCAGGTTGTGGTGGATCGTCAGCTCGTAGGTCACCGAGGTGCGGCCGGTGTCGAGCTCGTCGAGGGTGTAGCAGCCCTCCTGCCCCGTCTGCATCTTCCCCTCGACCATCGTCCAGCTCATCGTGGTGTCGGTGTGCTCGTAGCTCAGCGTGTACTCGTCGGTGCCGACCGTGGCCGACGCCTTGAACCGGGCCGTCGCCGGCAGCTCGTCGTCCTCGTAGACCTCGAGCAGATCGGCCTCCAGGATCTCGGGGATCCAGTCGGCCTGCGACTCGACGTCGCGGATCGTGGCGAGCACCTCCGCGAACGGCGCCTTCACCACCACCGACCGGGTGGCGGAGTCAGTCGGCACGACGCTCACCGCCGTCGTACCCGAGCCGCAGCAGTGTGGTCAGCTCCTCCAGCAGCGGCATCCGCGGGTTGGTGCGGTTGCTCAGGTCGGAGAAGGCGGTCATCACCAGGTCCGGCAGCGCGGCCTCGAACTCGTCCTCGGGGATCCCGAGCGCCCGCATCGAGCGCGGCATCTCGAGCTCCTCCAGCAGGTCCTCCACCCCCTGGAAGAGCCGCCGCCTGCTCTCCTCGGGCTCCCGCCCGCCGAAGACCACCCGGCCGAGCTGGGCGTACTTCTCCGGGGCGACGTACGCCGAGTAGCCCGGGGCGGGCATGAACTTGCTGGGCAGGCCGGCGTTGTAGCGCAGCACGTGCGGCAGGAAGAGCCCGTTGGCGCGGCCGTGCGCGATCCCGAATCGCGCCCCGACCGCGTGCGCGAGGGCGTGGTTGGTGCCGACGAACGCGTTGGAGAACGCCAGCCCCGCCAGGGTCGCCGCGTTCGCCATGTCGGTGCGGGCCGCGAGGTCACTCGGGTCGTCGTGCACCCGGGGCAGGGCGTCGAAGATCAGCCGGGCGGCCTGCACGCAGAAGGCGTCGGTGTACGGCGAGGCGAAGATCGAGACCGCCGCCTCGAGGGCGTGGGTGAGCGCGTCGATGCCGCTGTCGACCGTGACCGACATCGGCATGCTCAGGGTGAGCAGCGGGTCGACGATCGCGATGTCCGGCACCAGGCAGTAGTCGACGAGCGTCTCCTTGTGCTCCCCCACCGTGATCACCGCGGCCGGTGAGACCTCCGAGCCGGTGCCGGACGTGGTGGGGATCGCCACCAGCTGCACCGTGTGCGCGTCGCGCGGGTAGTCGGCCACCCGCTTGCGCGGGTCGAGGAAGGGCAGGGTGAGGTCGTCCAGCGTCTTCTCGGGGTGCTCATAGAACAGCCGCATCGCCTTCGCCGCGTCCATCACCGAGCCGCCGCCGACCGCGACCAGGAGGTCGGGCCGGGCCCGGTCGAGCAGGGCGACGCCGGCCCGGATGATCGCCTCGGTGGGCTCGGGCTCGACCTCGCTGAACACCTGCACGTGCTGGGTGCGCAGCTTGCCGCGCAGCAGGTCCACCACGCCGCGGCGCTCGCTGTCCGCGTCGGTGACGATGACCGCCGTCTCGCACTCGAGGTCGCGCAGGTTCTCCAGCGCACCGGCGTTGAAGTAGGTGTTGGCGGGGACCCGGAACCACTGCGGCGGCGTGCGCCGGTGGGAGACGGTCTTGATGTTGAGCAGCTGGAGGTAGTTGACGTTCTCGGTCGTCGTCGAGCCGCCCCAGGTGCCGCAGCCGAGGGAGAACGTCGGGGTCAGGTTGTTGTAGACCCCGCCCAGCGCTCCCACCGCCGTCGGGGCGTTGACCAGGATCCGGCCCGTGCGCACGGCCTTCGCGTAGGCGTCCACGACCGACTCGTCGTTGGCGTAGACCGCGGAGGTGTGGCCGAGGCCGCCGTGCTCGGTGACCAGCACCGCGGCCGCGATGCCGTGCTCGACGCTCGGGGAGCTGACCAGGCCGAGCACCGGCATCAGCTTCTCCTGCACCAGCGGGTGCGCGGCGAGCTGCTCGAGGTCGGAGGGCAGCGGCGCCAGCAGGATCTTGGTCTCGGGGGGCACGTGCAGGCCGGCGCGGGCCGCGAGGGACGGGGCGAGCTGGCCGAGCGCGGCCATGTTGACCTTGTCGCCGATGCCGGTCTCGCAGCCGAACGCGAACTGCACCAGCGCGTCCGCCTCGGCGTCGGTGAGCAGGTGCGCGCCCATCCGGCGGAACTCGGCCAGCACGTCGTCGTACACCGCCTCGTCGACGATGCAGGTCTGCTCGGCCGGGCAGATCACCGAGGCGTCGAACGTCTTGGAGATCAGGATGTCGACGACCGCGCCGCGGACGTCGGCGGTGCGGTGCAGGTAGATCGGGGCGTTGCCGGGGCCGACGCTGAGCGCCGGCTTCCCCGCGGCGTTGGCCAGCGCCACGATCTTCGGGCCGCCGGTCACCCAGATGAAGTCGATGCCCGGGTGTTTGAAGAGGTGGTGGGTGACCTCGTGCGCGGCGTCCGGGATGACCTGGAGCGCGCCCGGCGGCAGGCCCGCCGCCTCGGCTGCCTCGCGCAGGATCTCGACCGCCCGCTCGCAGCAGCGGATCGCGTACGGCGAGGGCCGGAACACGATCGCGTTGCGGGTCTTGGCGGCGACGATCGCCTTGTAGAGCACGGTCGAGGTCGGGTTGGTCACCGGCGTGATCGCCAGCACCACCCCGATCGGCTCCGCGACCCGGACGATGTTGCGCTCGACGTCCTCGTCGATCACCCCCACCGACCGCTTGTCGCGCAGGTAGTCGGAGAGGAACTCGGTGGCCACGTAGTTCTTGACGACCTTGTCCTCGAAGACCCCGAACCCGGTCTCCTCGATGGCCACCTGCGCCAGCTCGGCGGCGGCGCGCACGCCGGCGCGGACCATCGCGTCGACGATCGCGTCGACCTGCTCCTGGTCGAGCTCGCGGAACAGCTCGGCCGCGTGCTCGGCGGTGGCCACCAGCGCGTCCACCTCGGAGAGGCGGGCGTCATCGGGCGGCGGCGGATGAGGGGCCGTCGCGGTGGCGGACGTGGTGGTGGCGGACGTCGTGGCGGGCACGTCGGTCTGGGTCATGGAGGCTCTCCCGGGGGTCACCTCCACCCTGTGCACCGGGACCGGCCGGTGACAGGGACGATGGTCACCAGCCGCCCGGGTCCATCACCCCTCGCTCACCGCTTCTCCGTCACCGCTGCCCGGCCGCCACGTGCTCGGCGGCGAGGAACGCCAGCCCCAGGGCCGGCAGCAGGCCGTTGCCGGCGAGGTAGCCGCTGGCGCCGTGCCCGGAGATGCCGGCGGCCGCCCCGCCCGAGGCGTAGAGGCCCGGCACCGGCTCCCCGCCCCCGGTCATCACGCGGGCGTGCTCGTCGACGACCAGCCCGCCCTGGGTGTGGAACAGGGCGGGGGCCACCGGGATCGCGCGGTACGGCGCCCGCAGCGGCGCCTCCCACGCGGTCCGGCCGAAGGGGTCGGAGGCCCGCCCCTCGGCGCAGTCCCGCGCGTGCTCGACGGTGCGTCCGAGCTCACCGGCGTCGACTCCCGTCGCCGCGGCCAGGTCCTCGACGGTCCCGGCGGTGCGCACGACGCCCGAGTCGACCGTGGCCCGGTAGTCCTCGAAGGCCAGGCACGCCTCGTGGACGCGCTCGTCGAGGACGATCCAGCCCTTGCCGCCGGGCTGGGCGGCCAGCCGCGCGGCGTACTCGGAGTAGCCGGTGGTCTCGTCACCGAAGCGGCGGCCGTCCCGGTCCACCAGGAAGCCGCCGTGCATCACCGTGGCCCAGCCCGCGAGCGTCGCCGCCGGGGTGAGGGCGGCGTGACCCTGGTAGGCGTCGAGGAAGGCAGTCCCCGCCCCCAGCCGTGCCCCGATCGCGAGCGCGTCGCCGGTCGACCCCTCGCTGCCGTGGTACGTCGCACCGGCGATCTCGGGCAGGTGCTGCGCCACGAGATCGGTGTCGGCGCCGAAGCCGTTGGTCGCCAGCACCACCGCCCGGGTGGGGATCCGCTCCTCCCCGTGGGGGGACTCGACGACGACCTCCTCGACGCCGCCCTCGCCGACGACGACGTCGGTCAGCCGGGCCGGCACCATCAGGTCGACCAGGTCGCTCTCGCGCACCGCCCGCACGATGTCGCGCAGCATCGCCTCCCCCGCCCGGCCGGGGACGGTGTGGCACCGGAAGCGCGAGTGCCCGGGGTAGGGGAAGTCGGTGACCAGCGACAGCGGCAGGCCGACGTCGTCGGCAAGCCACTCGACCAGACGGGCGCTCACCCCGGCGAGCGCCGCGGCCAGCCGCTCGTCGACCTCCCCGTGGGTCTTGGCGCGGATGTCGGCGACGAAGGTCTCGGGTGAGTCCTCGATCCCGGCCTCGCGCTGCCACCGCGTGCCGGCACCCGGCACCATCGCGGTCGACATGGCGGTGTTGTTGCCGCGGGCGAAGTGCTCGTTGCGCTCCACGACCAGCACCGAGAGCCCCAACGAGGCCGCCCGCAGCGCCCCCACCAGTCCGCCGCCGGCACCGGCGACGACCAGGTCCGGACCCTCCGACTCGGCGCTCACCGCGACGCTCCCGTCGCCTCACCGCGCAGCCCGAGCAGGGCCAGGGCGGTCCGCGTCGGGTCCAGGAGGTACGGCGCGTGGTGCTGGTCGGCGACCTCCACCGCCGAGCAGGCGTTGAGCACGAAGTCGCACTCGAGGTCGCGCACGTGCTCCTCGACGGCGGCGGCCCAGGTGGCGTCGTCGGCGATGTCGTCGACCGTGAGGTCGAGCACCGCGGTCGGGGCGACCTGCGGCACGGCGTACTCCCCCAGCTTGCGGTCGAGCTCGGCCGCGATGGCCTTGTTGCGGGCCACCGCGCCGAGCCGCGCGCCCTGCCCGGCGACGAACGCCGAGGCCAGCCGCCCCAGCCCGAAGACCGGCCGCGGCAGCCCGTGGTCGAGCCCGCTGACCGGGTCGAGCACGCAGTCGGGGAGGTAGCCGTCCCACCCGGCGGGGTCGACCTCGCGGTAGCGCGCGAGGAGCGCCTCCTCGCTGACACGGATGTCGTGGTCGGTCTCGAGGGCGGTCGGGACGCCGGCCGCCGGCCCGAGGTTCTCCAGCACGACGGTGACCCCGGCCGGGGACAGGTCGTCGTAGCGGCGCTGCCGTCGGGCGAGCTCCTCCTCGCTCACCGAGATCGGCGTGATCGCCAGCAGGCGCATGGTCACTCGTCCCCTCCAGTCGTCGGTCCCGCCCCCGGCTCATTGCCCAGGGCGCGGGGGTCGTTCGGGTGCTCGGCCATGGCGTGCACCTCGATGTCCATCCACGGGTACAGCGGCAACGAGCTCAGCGCGGCGTGCAGCTCGGTCGCGTCGGCGACGTCGTACAGGCTCCAGTTGGCCCACCGTCCCGGGATCCGCCAGAGCCGGCGCAGCTGACCGGCGTGCGCGAGCCGTTGCCCCTGCTCGAGCTCGCGGGCGAAGACCTCCGCGCGCTGCTCCTCGGGTGCCTCGGGCGGCCACACGATCTCGATGTGGACCAGGAACTCCGCCATCAGACCCCCAGGTAGGCCTCGCGCACCCGGGGGTCGTCGGCGAGCTCGGCGCCGGTCCCCTCGAGCACGATCGACCCGCTCTCGACGACGTAGGCACGGTCGGAGATCGCCAGCGCCTGCGAGGCGTTCTGCTCCACGATCAGCACGGTCACGCCGGTGTCGCGGATCCGGGTGATGGCCTCGAGCACCTGGGAGACGAGGTTGGGCGCCAGCCCGATCGACGGTTCGTCCAGGGTCAGGCACGTGGGTCGCGCCATCAGCGCCCGGCCGATCGCCAGCATCTGCTGCTGGCCGCCGGACATCGTGTTGGCGCGCTGGGTGCGTCGGGTGGCCAGGATCGGGAACAGGTCGAAGACCTCGTCGAGGGAGGCGCGGACCGTGGACCGGGGCTGGGTGTAGGCGCCCATCTCGAGGTTCTCCGAGACCTGCAGGTCGCCGAAGAGCGCCCGGTCCTGGGCGACGTGGACCAGCCCGGAGCGCACGATCTGGTGGGCCCGCATCCGGTGGACGTCCTTGCCGTCGAAGACGATCCGCCCGCCGGTGGTGCTGACCAGGCCGTGGATCGCGCGCAGCGTCGTGGTCTTGCCGGCACCGTTGGCACCGATCAGCGAGACGATCTCGCCCTTGTCCACGTGCAGGGAGAGCCCGTGGAGGATCTCGAGCCGGCGGTAGCCGGCGTGCAGGTCCTGCAGCTCGAGGATCATGCGTAGTCCTCTCCGAGGTAGGCCTCGACCACGCGCGGGTCGGCGACGACCTCGCGCGGGTCGCCGAGCGCGAGCTCGCGTCCCTCCGCCATCACCAGCAGTCGCTGGGACAGCGCCATGACCGCGGCCATGATGTGCTCGACGAACATGACGGTCACGCCGTCGGCGTGGATCTCGCGCAGCAGCTCGATGATCGGCGCCCGCTCGGCCGGGACCAGGCCGGCCAGCACCTCGTCGAGCAGCAGCAGCCGCGGCTCCAGCGCCAGCGCGCGGGCCAGCTCGAGCCGCTTGAGCCCCGCGGTCGGCAGGCTGCCGGAGGGGGCGTGCACGTAGCGGTCGAGCTGGACCCGGTCGATGACCTCCAGCGCGTGCCGGCGCGCGGCCTTGCGGGAGCGGCGCCGGTGGTGCGCCGCGATGGCGACGTTGTCCAGCACGCTCATCGACTCGAAGGGCCGCATGAGCTGGAAGGTGCGCACCAGCCCGGCGTCGGCGATCCTCGCCGGCGACCAGCCGGTGATGTCCTTGCCGTCGAGCACGACCCGGCCGCGGGTGGGCGGGAGCTGTCCGGCCAGCAGCGAGAACAGCGTGGTCTTGCCGGCGCCGTTGGGCCCGATGATCCCGAGGAACTCGTGCTCCGGCACGTCGACGTCGACGGAGCTCACGGCCGTCAGGCCGGCGAAGGACTTGGTGAGGTCTTCGACCTGGAGCAGGCTCATGGGCGGAACCGATCACGCAGGGTGCCGTAGATGCCCTTCGGCATGAACAGCACGATGAGGATGAGCAGGACGGCGTACACCGCGACGTCGAGCCCGGTCACGCCCTGCAGGAAGGACAGGAACGCCGGGGGCTCGCGCAGCACGTTGGCGATCCACTCCGAGAGCGGGCCGACCACCAGCGCGCCGACGACCGGCCCGAAGACTGTGCCGATGCCGCCGATCACCGCCGGCACGATCGCGTTCACCGAGACCGCGGAGCCGAAGGCCTGCTCAGGGCCGACGAAGAAGTAGTACTGCGTGTAGAAGGAGCCGGCCAGCGAGGTGAACGCACAGCTGAGCGCGACCGTGACCAGCCGCACCTGCATCACCTTGATGCCCAGCGAGGCGGCGGCGACCTCGTCGTCGCGGACGGCCTGGACGTACTGCCCGGTGCGGGACGAGACGAACGCGACGGTGCCGAACAGGCCGACGGCCAGGATCGCCAGCGGGATCCAGTAGTAGTTGTGGCTGCCCTGCTCGAACTGCATCATCCACCAGGAGTTCTCGGTGAGCAGCGGGACGTTGAACCCCTCGGTGCGCCGCAGGAAGTCGAGGTTCTGCACGGCCAGCAGGAACACCTCGGCGAAGGCGAAGGTCGCGAGCGCGAAGTAGGCGCCCGCGAGCCGGTACCGCAGGCAGAGGAACGCGATGATCGTGCCGGCCGCCGCGGAGATGGCCGCGCCGACCAGCATCGCGATCCACGGCGAGGTGCCGTGCTCGACCAGCAGGTAGGCGTCGGTGTAGGCACCGATGCCGAAGAACGCGGCGTGGCCGAAGCTGAACATGCCGCCGTAGCCGCTCATCAGGTTCCAGCCCACGGCCATGATCGCGAAGATCAGGGTCCGGACCGCGACCGTCTCGGTCTGCTCGTCGATCACGAGCGGCAGCACGGCCGCAACGGCGAGCAGCACGACCAGCGCCAGGTACGTGCGCGCCGTGGACCGGTCCTCGAGCCGCGGGTCGTCGGTGCGGACCGGCTGGGGGCGCTCGGTGGTGAGTGCGGTCATTGCTTGACTCCGAACATGCCTTGCGGGCGGAGGAACAGGACGAGCACGAAGACCGCGAAGACCAGGATCAGCGAGCCGGTCCCCGGCAGGTAGAGCGCGCCCACGGTCTGCACCAGCCCGATCACCAGGCCGCCGACCACGGCGCCGGTGACGCTGCCGAGACCGCCGAGCACGACGATCACGAACGCGAGGATCGTGAACTGCTCACCGACCGTCGGGGTCAGGCTCAGGAAGGGCACCATGAGCCCGCCGGCCACGGCCACGCAGGCCGAGCCGATGCCGAAGGTCATCGCGTAGATCCGGCGCACGTCGATGCCGACCAGGGACGCGCCCTGGGTGTTGGCCGAGACCGCCCGGATCGAGAGGCCGAAGGACGTGCCGCGCAGGATCAGGGTCAGCGCGCCGGCGACCAGCAACGCACCCACGAAGGCGATCAGACGCTCCCAAGAGACGATCGCGTCGAGGACGTGGAAGGACCCGTCGACCGAGCTCGGCACCCGCTTGGGCCGGCCGCCGAAGACCATCAGCAGCACGTTGACGATCAGCAGCGCGAGGCCCAGGGTCACCAGCAGCGGCCCCTCCTCGTTGCCGGCCATCGTCAGCTTGTTCAGCAGCGCGGCCTGGACGACCACACCGAAGAGGAACATCACCGGGATCGCCAGCAGCGTGGCGACGTACACCGGGATCCCGGCGCCGGTGACCAGCTCGTAGACGAGGTACATGGACAGGGTGAGCATGGCGCCCTGGGCGAAGTTGACGATGCCCAGCACCCCGAAGATCAGGGTGAGCCCCACGGAGACCAGCGCGTAGACACCGCCGAGCAGCAGGCCGGTGGCGATCGACTGCGTGACCAGCCCGGACTCCTTGCCGCCCAGCGTGTAGACGAGCACCAGCCCGACCACGACCGCGGCCGCGATGCCGAGCGGCAGCAGGGGTACGTCGCGGCGCGCGCGAGGCTCCTTCTCGTGCTCCGGCTGGAGCACCGGTGGGGAGGTGGTGGTGTCGGTCATGGGTGTCCGTTCCGTGGCGGGGTGCGGCTGGTGCGCCCCGGTCACTTGACCGGGTAGGACGGCTTGCTGGTGGCGAACTGGTCGGGGAAGACCTGCTCGACCTTGCCGCCCTGGGTCTGCATCACGATGACCGTGGCGTTCTCGTTCTGACCGGTCTCGTCGAACTTGATCGGGCCGTCGAAGGCCAGCAGCGGCTTGTCGACCTCGATGTCGGCGATGGCGTTGCGGACGTCCTCCGGGTCGTCGGAGCCGGCCTCCTCCAGCGCCTGGGCGATCACCATGACGGCCTGGTAGGAGAGCACCGAGGCGGTCTCCATCGGCTTGCCGTACTTCTGCTCGAACCGCTTGCGGATGTCGGCGACGTCGGGGTTGGTGGCCGCGTAGTGGTAGTTGGCCGAGAGCACGTTCTCCCCGGCCGCGCCCGCGTCACCGGGGAAGGAGCCGTCGTCGAAGGCGCCGTTGGCCACGCCGTAGAGCGCGTCGATGTCGGGGTCCAGCGCCTGCACGGCCTGCGCGACCAGCAGCTCGTCGGGGTAGTAGCCGGTGGCCACGATGACGTCGGGGTCGGCCGAGGCGGCCTCCTTGACCTGCGTGGTGGCGTCGGTGAAGTTGGTCGCCGGGTAGGTGACCTCCTTGAGCACCTTCACGCCCTTGCTCTCCGCCTCCTTCTTGAAGGCGTCGAACACGCTCTGGCCGAAGGCGCCCTCGATGTGGATGTAGGACACCGACTTGACCGGCTTGCCGTTGGCCTCGGAGAGGTCGATCAGGTCGTCCGCGCCGTCGGTGCCCATGCTGGTCGCGTTCGGCTGGATGCGGAAGGTGTTCTTGTAGCCCTGCTCGAGGATCGAGTCGTCGACGGCGACGTCGATGACCAGCGGGACCCGCGAGCGCTCGGCCACCGCGGAGACGTTCGCGGTGACGTCGCTCTGGTAGGTGCCGACCAGCGCCACCGCGCCGTCGCTGACCAGCCGCTGCGCCTCGCTCTGACCGGTGTCGGCAGCGCCCTTGCTGTCCCCCTCGCCGAGGGTGAGCTTGCGACCGTCCAGCGACTTGATGCCGCCGTCGGCGTTGACGTCGTCCACGGCCATCTTCGCGCCGTCGTTCATCAGTGCGCCGACTCCGGCGAGCGCCCCGGTCAGCGGGTGCACGGAACCGATCATGATCTCGTCGCCCGTCCCTCCCGACGCACCCGATCCGCCACACGCCGCCAGACCCATCGTGGCCGCGGTCAGGGCCGCGGCGAGGGAGAGCTTCTTCATGGTGCTGGACCTACCTTCCGTGCCTGCGGCACAGTGTGTGTTCCCCTAGCGGGAACAGTGGTCGATATGAGCCGTTCCGCTCAGCGGAGCGGGTGAACCACCCTGCGAGGGCTACTTTTGGGAGTATTACATGGCTTTCCGCGGCATTTCTAGGCTCGGCTTCCAGAATTTGCTGGGTTATAGTTCCGCTAAGCGAAACGTCGCTGCGAGAGTGAGGGTCCTATGAGCACGATGACCGGGGAGGGCGCCTCCCGCGAGACGCCGGGCGGGACGGAGGCCGCGGACCGGGTGGCGGACGTGCTCCTGCTGTTCGCGCGCTCCGACGACGCGCTGGGCGTCTCGAAGATCGCCCGCTCGCTCTCGCTGAGCAAGGCGGTGGTCCACCGGATCCTGCAGTCGCTCGCCTCGCGCTCCCTGGTGCAGCTGGTCCCCGGCGACTCGACGTACGTCCTCGGCCCGGCGGCCGCGGGCCTCGCCGCGCGGGCGTGGAGCCAGCTCGACGTGCGGTCGGTGGCCTCCCCCGTCCTGCGCCGGCTGCGCGACAGCACCCGCGAGACCACCACCCTGTCGGTGCTGGTCGGCAACCAGCGGATCTACCTCGACCAGTACGAGAGCCCGCAGGAGGTGAAGATGGTCGTCGAGATCGGCCCCCGCTTCCCGCTGCACTCGGGCGCCTCGAGCCGCGCGATCCTGGCCCACCTCCCCCAGCCGTTCATCGACGAGGCCGTCCGCCAGCTCTCCGCGCTGAAGCCCGACCTCGACGTCGACGCCTACCTCGCGGCGCTCGAGCAGGTCCGGAGCCGGGGGTACGCGGTGTCCCTCAACGAGAGGAACACCGGCGCGGCCTCCATCGCCGCGCCGTTCTTCGACGCCGCCGGCAATGTCCTGGGCTCGGTGAGCTCCTCGGGGCCGGTCTTCCGGTACGCCGAGGAGGCCGACGAGCAGCAGGCCCGCCTGGTCGTGGAGGCCGCCCACGCCATCACCGCGCGCCTGCGCGGCTGAGGAGAGCCGTGCTCCCCCGCTCCTTCCTCTACGTCCCCGGCAACCGGCCGCCGCTCTTCGCCAAGGCCACCGCGGGACCCGCCGACGCCGTCGTCCTGGACCTCGAGGACGCCGTGCCCCTCCACGAGAAGGAGCGGGCGCGGGCCGACGTCGGACAGTGGCTCACCGACGACCCTGCCGCCCGGGGTCGTGCCGAGCAATGGGTCCGCGTCGACGCCCACAACATCCGCACCGACCTGGAGGCCGTGGTCCATCCCGGTCTGGACGGGGTCCTGCTCGCCACCTGCACCCCCGCGGCGCTCGCCGAGCTCGACGGCGTCGTCTCCGGCCTCGAGGCCGACCGCGGGCTGCCGCCGGGGTCGGTGCGCGTGGTCGGCCTGGTCGAGAGCGCGGCGGGCCTGGTCGCCCTCGGCGAGATGGCCGCCCACCCCCGGCTCACGACGTTCGGCATCGGCGAGGTCGACCTGCTCGGCGACCTGCGGGTGACCCGCTCCCCCCACACCGACACCGCCGTGGCGCAGCTGCGGACCCAGGTCGTCGTGCACTGCGCGGCCGCCGGCCTCGAGCCGCCCGTCGCGCCCACCTCGACCGACTTCCGGGACCTGGCCGCCTTCGCGGGGAGCACCCGTGCGCTGCTGGACCTCGGCTTCCGCTCGCGCACGGCGATCCACCCCGCGCAGGTGCCGGTCATCCACGACGCACTCCGGCCCTCCACCGAGCAGGTGGACGCGGCGCAGGACGTGCTCGCGCGCTTCGACGCCGCCGGCGGGGGCGTCACGACCGACGCGGCCGGGCGGCTGATCGACGCGGCGGTGGTGCGCGAGGCCCGGGAGACGCTGCAGCGCCGGCGGTCCTGACCGGCGCGCGAGAAGGCCCTCCCGGTGCAGCTCCGGGAGGGCCTTCTCCGTCAGGGGTTGCCGCGTCAGACGCGTCAGTAGGTCACCGCTTGCCCGAGCGCCGCACGAACTGCCCGCGGGGCTCGCCCACGACCTTGCCGTCCTCCAGCACGGCCTCGCCGCGCAGGAAGGTGTCGGTGACCTGGGCGGTCAGCTCGAAGCCCTCGAACGGCGTGTACTCCTGAGTGGAGAGCGAGTCGCCGGCGTGCACGGCGTACTCGACGTCGTCGTCGAGCAGGCAGAAGTCGGCGTCGAGGCCGACCGCGAGGTCGCCCTTGCGGTCGAGGCCGAACCGGCGGGCCGGGTTGAGCGAGACGAGCTCGGCGATCCGGTTGTACGACAGCCCCCGCTTGCGGCCCTCGGTCACCATGCCGGACAGGAGGTACTCCGTGCCGCCGAAGCCGGACTTGGCGAGGAAGACGTCGTCGCGCGGCTCGCCGAACTTGGTCTCCTCACGGCAGCAGGCGTGGTCGGAGGTCACCCACGAGAAGTTGCCGGCGAGCACGTGCTCCCACAGCGCGTCGACGTCCTCCGGGGAGCGCAGCGGCGGGTTCACCTTCCCGCCGAGGTTGGCGGTGTTGTAGTTGGCGACCAGGTGGCCGACGGTCACCTCACGACGGAAGTCGATGTGGGGGAAGGTCTGCTGCATCATCATCGCGGCCTCGATCGCCTTGCGCGAGGACAGGTGCAGCAGGTTGATGTTGGGCAGGTCGGTCTCGTGCGCGAGGTAGGAGGCGATCGTGATCGCCAGCCCCTCCGAGTGCGGCGGCCGCGAGGCGCTGTAGGCCTCCAGGCCGGTCAGCTTGCCCTCCTGCTCGACCAGCTTGGTGTAGGCCCGCATGATCTCGGCGGTCTCGCAGTGCAGCGACAGCGAGATGTGGTCGCGGTCGGCGGCGAACCGCTCGTCCTCGCGGGCCTTCTGGATGCCGCGCATGATGAACTCGAAGTGCGCGAGGTCGTAGGACTGGTCCTCGGGGATCATCAGGAACGAGCCCTGGTCGGCGGAGCGCCCGTGCAGGCCGTGGCTGCCGTAGAACATGAAGATCTTGAAGGACGGCACGCCGTACTCCTCGATCATCATCGGGATCTCGTCGATGTGCTCGGCGAGGATCGGCGCCACGTGGAAGGCGTAGTCGACGAACGCCCGTCCCTCGGTGGCGGCGAGCACGTCGGGGAACACCTCGCGGTAGGGGCCGGTGCGGTTCATGTAGTAGGCGCCGGTGCGCATGTAGGTGATGCCCGAGGTGACGCCGCCCTGGGCGGACGCCTTGCTCTCGGACTCGGCGTCCTCGCCGAGCTCGTTGTAGATGCCCCAGTGCTGGTGGACGTCGACGACGCCCGGGAAGAGGTGCTTGCCGGCCGCGTCGACGACCGTGGTTGCCCGGGATGCGTCGATCGACTCCTCGAAGGCCGCGAAGGTGCCGTCCTTGACGGCGACGTCGAGCCGCTCCGGGGCGTCCCGGCCGGGTCGGACCACCCGGGCGTTCTGGATCACGAGGTCGTAGTCAGCCATGGTGTTTCACCCTTCGGTCGTCGTCGCACCGGCGGTGGACGTCTGCGGTTGGTCGGTCGGTTCGGCGGGTCGGTCGGTGTCGACGGTGGTCAGCGGCGCGAGCACGGCCCCGAGGTCGGCGCAGCTCTCGAGCTCCGCGCACGCGCGCGCCAGCGCGTCGGCCTGCTCGGCCGACAGGGTGCGCGCCGCGTTGGCGTGGAACTTCGCGGCGAGCTCGTCGAAGGACAGCGGCCGCTCGGGTCCGCCCCGGGTGGTGAGGACCTCCTCCACGATCTCGCGGCCGTCGTCGAGGCGCGCGGTCAGCACCGCCGGGAACTGCCGCGGGAAGATCTCGGTGCAGCGGTCGTCGGCGACCACGTCGACCTTGGCCATCACGGCACGGCGCTGGGGGTCCTGCGCGAGCTCGTCGGTGTAGTCGTCCACCCCGGCGCCGAGGCCGGAGCCGCCCAGCAGGCCGACGGCGACGGCGTACGGCCCGCTGAACTGCGCCATGTAGCCGGTGGTGGGAGTGCGCTTGACCTCGATCGGCTCGCCGATGGTCCGCAGGTTCGGGGCGGGCACGCCGAGCGTGAGCCGCTCGACGCGGTCGGGCGTGACCCCGGCCTCGCGGAGCCGCGCGGCCGCGTCCACGGCGGCGTGGGTGAAGTGGTTGGCCGGGTAGGGCTTGAAGAAGATGTCGGGCACCGACCACTTCGTGCCGAGGCCGTCGGTCACGGCGTCTGGGTCGAACCGGCCGTGCAGCCAGGCCTGGAAGAAGCCGAAGCGCCCCTCCAGCACCGTGGGCGGACCGGTGAGCCCGAAGGACACCAGCTCCGCGGCCGAGACCGCTGCGTGGGCGGCCCAGCCGCAGTGGATGCGCTTGACGGTACCGCCGGTGCGGTTCGCCTCGATGATCCCGGACGCCATGGACGCGGCGACGCCGAGCGCGTGCACGACTGCCTCCTCGTCACCGCCGGCGAGCACGGTCGCGGCGACCGCGCCGCCCATGGCCCCGCAGATGGAGGTCGCGTGCTGGCCGTGCTCGAAGAACGTGGAGTTCTTCGCGTCCTCGTCGTAGCCGGCCATCCCGAGCCGGACGCACGTCTCGAGCCCCAGCGCGATCGCGCGCACCAGCTCGCGGCCGTCCGCGCCGCTGCGCTCGGCCGCGGCCAGCGCCGCCGGCACGACGGTGGCGCTGGGGTGCAGCACCGAGGGCAGGTGGGTGTCGTCGTAGTCGAGCGAGTGGGCCAGCACCCCGTTGACGAACGCCGCGAGGCTCGCCGGCAGCCGCTCCTCGACGCCGACCGCCGAGGCGGTGGGCGCACCGCCCTGCGACCGCGCCCAGGCCCGCGCGGACCGGCTGGTCTCCAGGGGCGCCGCGGCCACCGCGATGCCGAGGGTGTCGAGGACCCGCTTGCGGACGCTGTCGACGACGTCCTGCGGGAGGTCGTCGTACGACGTGGTGGCGGCGAAGCGGCCGATGGCCTGGGCCAGGGTCTGCTCGGCGCTCATGCGGACCTCACCGCGAGGGGGCGGACCGGCGAGCCGGTGGCGCCGTAGATGTTCAGCGGCACCAGCACGAAGGTGAACTCGGACCAGCCGGCCTCCGCGAGGCCCTCCAGGTCGAGCGCCTCGATGATGTAGATCCCGTGCTCGACCAGCAGCACCCGGTGCGCCGGCAGCAGGGCGTGGCCGCCACCGGGGGCCAGCCGCTCGAAGGCGATCGTGTCGGCGCCGGCCGCGTGCACCGCGCGCTCCGCGAGCCACTCGGCGCCGGCCTCGCCGATGCCGGGCACGCCGCTGGCGCCGCCGACGTACGGCGCGCCCTCGACGAACCTGGACCCCCAGCCGCTGCGGATCAGCACGACGTCACCCTCGCCGACGCTCACGTCCTGGCGCTTGGCGGTGCCCTCGAGGTCGTCGACGGTGATCTCGTAGCCGCCCTCGCAGCAGTCGACGCCGAGGTGGCCGGCCACGTCGAGCAGGACCCCGCGGCGCAGCATCGGGGTGATCGTGTGCACGCCCAGCTGGTCGTACTTGCCGCCGACGCCCGCGTCCGCCGCGTCGATGCCGCCGTACATCCGTCCCTGGAAGGACACGTGGGCCAGGGCGTCGATGTGGGTGCCGACGTGGGTGCCGGTGGTGATCATGTCGTTCGCGGCGCTGCTGCCGTCCTCGCGGACCATGTCGCCGTGCCGGCGCGGCAGGGTGTGCCAGAACTGCGGGTGGTTCGGGGACTGCGGCATGCCCACCCGGAGCTGGCGACCGAGGTCGACCACGTCCAGGCCGGACTGCACGGCCGCGAGCATCGAGTCTGTCATCGGACGACCTCGTCTTCCTTGAGCTTGGCGATCTCCTCGGCGTCGTAGCCGAGCTCCTCGAGCACCTGGTCGGTGTCGGACCCGAGGGCCCGACCGGTGAAGCGGATGCGTCCGGGGCTCTCGCTCATCCGCCACATCACGTTGTGCTGCAGCAGCGGGCCCAGGTCCGGGTCGTCGACCTCGACGAGCATCCCGGTCTCCCGGATGTGGGGGTCCTCGACGATGTCGCGGGCGTCGTAGACGGCGGCGATCGCCGCGCCGGCCTCGGTGAAGGCCGTCAGCACGGCCTCCCGGTCGCGCTTGCGGATCCAGTCCCCGACGTAGGTGTCCAGCAGGTCGACGTGCTCGGCGCGGCCGGCGCCGGTCCGGAACCAAGGCTCGTCGATGACCTCGGGGTGGCCGACCAGCTCGAGCACCCGCTCGGCGATCCGCTGCGCGCTGGTCGAGATCGCCACCCACTTCCCGTCGGCGGTCTCGTAGGTGTTGCGCGGCGCGTTGTTGACCGAGCGGTTGCCGTGCCGCTGGGGCACCTCCCCGAGCTGCTGGTAGATCGTGGGGCCGGGCCCGACCGCGGTCATGATCGGCTCGAGGATGCTCAGGTCCACGACCTGGCCGCGGCCGGTCCGGTCGCGGTGCCGCAGGGCCATCAGCACCGCGGACGAGGCGGCGATGCCGCAGATGCTGTCGGCGAGCCCGAAGGCCGGGAGCGTCGGCGGACCGTCGGGCTCACCGGTCGAGGCGGCGAACCCGCTCATCGCCTCGGCGAGGGTGCCGAAGCCGGCGCGCGCGGAGTAGGGGCCCGTCTGGCCGAAGCCGGTGAGGCGGACGAGCACGAGCCCGGGGTTCTCGGCCAGCAGCACGTCGGGGCCGATGCCCCACCGCTCCAGCGTCCCGGGGCGGAAGTTCTCGACGACGACGTCGGCGGTGGCCGCCAGCCTGCGGAAGACCTCGGCGCCGCTCTCCGCCTTGAGGTCGAGGGCGACGGCGCGCTTGTTGCGGCTGATCTCCTTCCACCACAGCGGCACACCGTCCTTGCTGCGGCCGTGGCCGCGCATGTTGTCGCCGTGCCTGGGGTGCTCGATCTTCACGACGTCGGCGCCGTAGTCGCCGAGGATCTGGCAGCACAGGGGGCCGGCCAGGATCGTGGAGACGTCGAGCACCCGGAGGCCGTCCAGGGGTGGAGAGTCCTGAGCCACTGCACCGTCCGTTCCGCTTGGAGAAACATCAATCCGTGACCTCACTGTAACGCGACGGGCGGCCACAATTGAAGGGGTGACCGGGAAACACCCTGCGGAACACAATGATCAGGCGAAAAGCCGGGTTGACCAGCACCGCCGGACTGCCTACCTTGCTGGACGTGGTCCTGCCCATATCGTTTCGCTCATCGGAACACACTCGGAATGCCGTGACGAAGCTCGGGCGCGCCCTAGGCGCACTGTCGTACGACGACCTGCCGCCGCCGGTGCGCGAGCGACTGCCCCTGGTGCTCACCGACCTGCTGGGGGTGACCGCGGCCGGCATGGCGACGCCGGAGCTGCGGCGACTCGTGACCACCTGGCGACCGGAGCCGGGACCTCGTCCCCTGCTCGGCACGGGCGTGCGCACCACCGCCGAGACGGCCGCGATGCTCGCCGCCGTGGCCGCCTGCTCGCAGGAGCTCGACGAGGGCAACAAGTACGCCGCGGGCCACCCGGCCGCCCACGTGGTCTTCGCGGCCGTGGCGGCGGCCCAGCTCTCGGGCCGGGCGGTGAGCGGTCGCGAGCTCCTGACCGCCGTGGCCGCGGGCTACGAGGTCGCCGCCCGCTTCGGTCAGGCGCTGCGCCGGGACTCCCGGTGGCACCCGCACGGCAGCTGGGGTGCGACCGGCGCTGCGTGCGCGGCGGCCATGGTCCTCGGCGCGACGCCCGCCCAGGTGGCGGCCGCCATCGACGCGTCCACCGGGCTGATGACGGTCACGCCCTGGGAGACGGTGCTCGCGGGTGACTTCACCCGGAACCTCTGGATGGGGCAGGCCAACCTCGCGGGGCTCAACGCGGCACGCCTCGCCCTTGCCGGCCTGGCCGTCAACCGGGGCGGCGCCGCCACCTCGCTCGCGATGCTCGGCGAGCTCGACCCCGGCGTCCTCGTGCGCGGGCTGGGGCGGCGCTGGCTGTGCGCCGAGGGCTACCTGAAGCGGCACGCCGCCTGCTCCTACACCCACGCCGCGGTCGACATCGTGCAATCGCTGCGCACCCAGCGGGCCTGGTCGGCCGGCGAGGTCGCGCACGTGCACGTGGCGACGCACTCGCTGGCCGAGCCGCTGCTGCGCAGGGACCCCACCTCCCGCCTCGCGGGCATGTTCTCCCTGCCGTTCGTGGTGGCCCTCGCCGCCACCGGCGCCGAGGTCAGCCCGGCGACGATGGAGCCGGGGACCGCGGCGTTCGAGCGGGCGCAGGCACTGTCCTCGCGCGTCGAGGTCGAGATCAGGCGCGAGCTCGACGCCCACCTGCCCGACCGCAGGATCACCGAGGTGACGGTGACGTTCGTCGACGGTGAGAGCCTCGCGCTGGCCCAGCCCAACCCGATCGGTGACAGCGCGCACTTCCCACTCTCGGAGGCCGAGGCGGTCGCGAAGCTCGATGCGCTGCTCGGCCCGTCGGTGGGCGGCGACCTCCTCACCGCGGTCCGCGACCTCGAGCACGCGGACGACGTCGTCGGCGCGATCGAGGCGCTCGCCCTGCCGGCCGGGTGGCCCGCATCACCTCCGCTTCCCACCAAAGTTGAGTGATCTTATAGTCTTTGCATGCGTCTCTCCTTCCGCCGTCGGTCCGGCTGGCTGGCCCTGTCGACCGCGCTCACGCTGATGAGCGTCGGTGTCGGCGTCGCGACCGGTTCTCCCGCGGGCGACGGCCGCGGCGTCCCGCCCCACAACCGGTACGCCGGCCCGGACGGCACCGCCTCGATGCACGGCGACAGCTACTCGTCCGACACCACGCCGTACGCCGGCCCCGGCGCGGGCCCCTCGACACCCGTCGACGTCCCGCTCGGCGCCGTCTGCCCCACGATCCTCGCTGGGGCCGACGCGATGCCCCAGGCGTTGTGCACCGGGTACGCGGACCGGGCACCGACCCTCTACCTGCTCGACTCCGCGACCGGACTGCCGCTGGCGCACCTGGCGCTGCAGAAGGGCAGCCTGCTGGGCGGCGTGTACGCCTACGTCGACCGCCGCGGGCGGATGGTGACGGCCGACGGCTCCGGCGACCTGCTCTTCATCGCCCACCACCAGGACGCGACCGGGTGGCACCTCGACGTGCAGGACCGCGTCCCGCTGGGCCCGGCGTTCACGCGGGCGTGCGGGAGCCCGGGCTGCGACGCCGTCAGCACGGTCGCGCCCGGCTTCGACGGTCGGGTGTGGTTCGCGACCGCCGCCGGGCGCGTGGGCTACGCCGACCCCGGGACCGGCCGCGTGCGGATCCGTCTCCTCGGCCGTCACGAGATCGTCGCGAACTCCATCTCCACGGCGCCGAACGGGGTCTCGGTCGTGACCGACCACGCGACCTACCGGGTGCGCGCGGACACCGAGGGTGCGATCCGTCTCGACTGGCGCCGTCCCTACGACCGCGGCCGGGCCCGCAAGCCCGGGCAGCTGAGCCACGGCAGCGGGGCGAGCCCCACGTTCTTCGGGCCACGGACGGGCTTCGAGTACGTCGCGGTCACCGACAACGCCCGGCCCCGCGAGCACCTGCTCGTCTACCGGTCCGGCAGCGGCGACCGCGTGTGCTCGCTGCCGATCTTCGGACGCCGCAACAGCGGGACGGAGAACTCCCCGGTCGGATGGCGCCGCAGCGTCTACGTGGCCAGCACCTACGGCTATCCCTACCCCGCCACGCCGGACGGCGCCGGTCCGGCAGATCCGGCCACCGCGGACTTCGTGGGCGGCCTGCAGAAGGTGCACGTGGGTCCCAAGGGCTGCCACACGGTCTGGCGGAACCGCACCCGCTCGGCCGCGGTCCCCCGCCTCGCCCGGGGTGAGGCGCGGGCCGGCGTGCTCTACACGGTCACCCGGACCGATCCGGGGCCGACCTACCGGCTCGCCAGGATCTCGCCCCGCACCGGTGCCGTCCTCAGCTCCACGCCGCTGGGCAGCGGGCCGCAGGCCGACACGCTGCAGATGGTCGGCACGATCCTCCCGGACGGCAGCCTGCTGCAGGGTGACGTCGCCGGGCTCACGATGGTGCCGGCGTCATGACCGCGGAGACCCTGGAGAGCACGCACCGGGACGACCACGTCGCCCGACTCCAGCGGGAGCTCGACGAGCTGCTCGGTCGGCGCGCCGACCTCGAGGGCGTCAGCGGGATGGCCGACCTGCTCCGGCACGCGGTGTGCTGGTCGGCCTGACCGGCCCCGCGTCGCAGCCCCGCGTCGCAGCCCCTCGTCGCAGCCCCTCGTCGCCGGCTCGGCGTACGCTCCTCGAAGAGCCCACACCGAGGGAGCCCCCATGACGAGTGCACCGCACAACCTGCTGGAAGAGCTGGAGCCGGTCGTGGCCGAGAACCTCGACCGGCACCTGTCGATGGCGCAGGAGTGGCACCCCCACGACTACGTCCCGTGGAGCCAGGGCAGGGACTTCGCGTTCCTCGGCGGTGAGGACTGGTCGCCCGAGCAGTCCCAGCTCTCCGAGACGGCCAAGGCCGCGATGTTCACCAACCTGCTCACCGAGGACAACCTGCCGTCCTACCACCGCGAGATCGCGACCCGCTTCGGCCGCGACGGCGCGTGGGGCACCTGGGTCGGGCGCTGGACGGCGGAGGAGAACCGGCACGGCATCGCCATGCGCGACTACCTCGTCGTCACCCGCGGGGTGGACCCCGTCGAGCTCGAGCGGGCCCGGATGGACTACATGACCTCCGGCTACGACTCCGGCGACAAGACCGCGCTGGAGGCGGTGGCCTACGTGTCCTTCCAGGAGCTGGCCACCCGGGTCTCGCACCGCAACACCGGCAAGGTGACCGGCGACCCGGTCGCCGACAGGTTGCTCGCCAGGATCTCGAAGGACGAGAACCTCCACATGGTCTTCTACCGCAACATCGTCGCCGCGGCCCTGGAGATCGCGCCCGACGCGACCATGCGGGCGATCGCCGACGAGGTCATCGGCTTCGAGATGCCCGGCGCCACGATGGCGGGCTTCCGGCGCAGCTCGATGATCATCGCGAAGGCCGGCATCTACGACCTGCGCCTGCACCACGACGACGTGATCATGCCGGTGCTGCGGCACTGGCAGTTCTTCGACCGGACCGGGCTGGGCCCCGAGGGCGAGCAGGCCCGTGAGGAGCTGGCGTCGTTCCTCGAGGCGCTGGACGCACAGGCCACGAAGTTCGTCGACCGTCGCGCCGAGAACCGCGCCCGCCAGGCCGCCCGCAACGGTGGCGCCCCCGACAGCGACATCGCCTCCTGACGGCAGCACCCCGTTGCCGGTCGCGCGGCCAGGCGGCCGCGCCGCCGTTTCGCCGCACCGCGCCACGGGTAGGGCCCCCGCATGTCGCCCACCGCACGCAAGACGCCTCGGTCGACGACTTCTGCACCGCTGTCGGGAACCTGCAGCGCTTCCCCGACGACGCGGAGAAGCAGTACGACGGGCTGGCGGACGTGGGACGCCCGACGACGCCTCCGACGATGAGCGCAACGGCCTCGAGGTCGTGCTCGACCACGCCGACGACGGCGAGTTCCTCAGCCCCACCCAGCCGGGGTCGGAGGAGAAGCTGGACGGAGGCGACCGGGACGACTTCGAGGCCTTCAAGAAGTACGTCTACGACACCTGCGTCGCCGTCGACCTCCCCGACTGACGGGTCCCTCGACCCGCACACCCGTTGCGTCCCGGGCCGCCGATAGCCTGCACGCGACGCCGGGCGACCGCCGCGCGGCTGGAGAGGCAACCGTGGATGTCGAGGAGACGCGCCTGCCGGGGATCGGCCTGCGGCACGACTTCGTGACCGAGCAGGGCCGTCGGGTGGGCGTCGTGTCGTTGCGCACCGGGGCACGTCACCTGGCGCTCTACGACGCGCACGACCCCGACTCGGTGGCGGCCGAGATCGAGCTGTCCCCCGACGAGAGCCAGGTGCTGGCCGAGTTCCTGGGCGCCCCCAAGGTCGTGGAGCGGCTGGCTCGGCTGCGCGAGCAGGTCGAGGGACTGGCCACCGCGGGGCTGCCGATCCGCGACGAGTCGCCGTACGACGGCCGCACCCTCGGCGACGCCGCCATCCGGACCCGGACCGGGGCGTCGGTCGTGGCCGTGGTCCGCGGCGACGACGTCACCCCGTCGCCGACCCCGTCGTTCGTCTTCCGGGCCGGTGACCGGGTCATCGTCGTCGGGACCGAGGACGGGGTCAGCGCGGTCGAGGCCCTGCTGACCGCCGGCTGAGGCGCGGTTTGGACCACACAGCCCGCCTGCTGCTGGAGCTCGGCGCCGTCCTGTTCGGCCTGGGCGTGGTGGGTCGGCTCGCCGGCCGGATCGGGATGTCACCGATCCCCCTCTACCTGCTGGCCGGCCTGGCGTTCGGCGTCGGTGGCATCCTCCCCCTCGAGGCGCCGTCGGCGTTCTTCACCACGGGCGCGGAGATCGGCGTCGTCCTGCTGCTCCTGATGCTCGGCCTGGAGTACACCGCCGACGAGCTCGTCGTCAGCCTGCGCCAGCAGGCGCCGGTGGGGGTGCTCGACCTCCTGCTCAACGGCCTGCCCGGCCTGGCGGTGGCGCTGGTCCTGGGCTGGGGGCCGACGGCGGCGTTCGCGATGTTCGGCGTCACCGCGATCAGCTCCTCGGGGATCATCTCCAAGGTCCTCACCGACCTCGGCCGGCTCGGCAACCGCGAGACCCCGACGATCCTGGGCATCCTGGTGATCGAGGACCTCGCGATGGCCGTCTACCTGCCGGTACTGACCTCGATCGTCGCGGCGTCGACCGTCGGCACGATGGTCACCTCGGTGACGATCGCCCTGGTCACGCTCGCCGTCGTGCTGACCCTCGCGCTGCGGCACGGCGCGCTGGTCAACCGCGTCGTGATGTCGCGGTCCAACGAGGTGCTGCTGCTCAAGGTCCTCGGGCTGGCTCTGCTGGTCGCGGGCGCGGCCGAGGCGGTGCACGTGTCCGCGGCGATCGGCGCGTTCCTGCTGGGCATAGCCCTGTCGGGCCGGATCGCGGAGCGGATCGTCGAGCTGCTGGGCCCGCTGCGCGACATCTTCGCCGCGGTCTTCTTCGTGTTCTTCGGCCTCTCCACCGACCCCGGTGAGCTGGGCTCCGCACTGGTGCCCGCGATCGTGCTGGCGGTCCTGGGCACCGCCACCAAGGTGGCCACCGGCTGGTTCGCCGCGAAGCGTGCGGGCATCGGTCCCTCCGGGCGGGTGCGGGCCGGCGCGGCACTGATCCCGCGCGGCGAGTTCTCGATCATCATCGCCGGGCTGGTCGGGAGCTCGGTCGCGCCGTCGTTCGCGCCCACCGTCGCGGCGTACGTCCTGATCATGGCCGTGGTCGGCCCGCTCGCGCCGCGTGCGGCTGACCCGCTCGCCCGACGGCTCGGCCGGCGGGCGGCCGCGCGCGAGGCGGAGCGACGGCGGACGGCCGACACCGACCTCGCCTCCTGACCGCTCCGACGCCGCAGCGGGCGGCCCGAGGTCGGGCCGGGGTCAGGCCGGGGTCAGGCCGAGGTCACCAGGAAGGTCGACGCGTCGGGCAGCGGCTCGAGCACGATGCCCGAGCCCGGCAGCAGCAGCCCCACGGTGGCACTGGCCACCACCCGGCCGGTGGGTGCCGTCCGGGCGACCTCGACCGCCAGGTCCACCCCAGGCCCGGTGGCCGCCATCCCCCCGGCCGAGACCTCGGCGACGGACACCCCGACGGCGGCGCGGACGCCGTCGACCAGACCGGCCTTCGCCGCGCGGACGGCCGTGGCCGGACCGTCGAAAAGCACGACGTCCTCGCCGCCCGGTCCGGTGCGGCACCGCCCTCCGGCGCGCACCAAGGCCTCGAGGACCAGGGCTGCGTCGGGGCCGTGCGGGACCGCGACGGCGGCCAGCACCCGGTGGTGGGCGCCGGCCCGCTGCGAGGCCACGAACGGGCCGATCGCGTCGATCAGCTGCTGCGGGTCGCCGGACACGAAGTGGTCGGCCCCCTCCAGGACCTCGACCGCGGCGCCGGGGATCCGCTGGGCGATGTACTCCGACTCCTCGGAGGAGACCAGCGCGTCGTCCCTGCGGTGCAGGACCAGGGTGGGCACCCGCACGGTGGGCAGCACCTCGCGCACGTCGACGAGGTCGTTCATGTTGATCAGGGCGCGCACCGTGCCCGGTGTCGCTGCCGCCCGCATCCGCCGGCCCCACCACTCCTGCATCGCGCGGTCGGCCGACGGTGCCCGCATGAGCATGTCCGTCTCCCAGTCCCACCCGGTGACCAGCCGCTCGACGTACCGCTCGCGCTCCTCCGGGGTCCGGCCCCACGGGTAGTCCGGCGCCCAGGCCCGTCGGGCGTAGCTGGCGTAGAGCACCAGCGAGGAGACCCGCTGCGGGTGCATCGCCGAGAACAGGACGGCCATCGGGCCACCCTCGGAGTAGCCGATCACCACGGCCCGCTCGGAGCCCACCGCGTCCATCACCGCCAGCACGTCGTGCATGCGGGTCTCGAGGTCCGGCACCCCGGCCGGCCGGTCGGACATGCCCGTGCCGCGCTTGTCGAAGCGGATCAGCCGGCCCATCTCGCCGAGGCTGTCGAGGAAGTGGGCGTGCCGCGGATCGTCCCAGTCCAGCTCGAGGTGGGAGATGAAGCCGGGGATCAGCACGATGTCGATGTCACCGCCGCCGGTCACCTGGTAGGCGATGTGCAGCCCGTCGCTGACCGTGTGGTGCACCGGCGGACGCGCCTTCCGGGGCTCCGCCGATCCCGGAGGGGGTGGGCTCGTCGAGGACTCTGCCGTCGGCTCGGTGACCTCGGCGACGAAGCGGTAGCCGCGCCCGTGCAGGGTCCGCACGAAGCGCTGGGCCTGACCGTCGTCACCCAGGGCCCGGCGTACCTGCTTGATGCGGCTGGTCACCGCCGTCTCGCTGACGAACCGGCCGCCCCAGACCGTGTCCATCAGCTCCTCCTTCGGCACCACCCGGTCCCGGTGCGCGACGAGGTGGACCAGCACGTCGAAGGCCTGCGGCTCGAGGGGTACGGCGTGCCCGTGGCGGCGCAGCTCGAACAGGGTCGTGTCGAGCTCGAACTCGCCACCCAGCAGCAGGGACACCCGGCCATCGTGACACGCGGCGATCCGCTTCTCCACGGCCTCTTCACGATCTCGTCAGGCCACCACCAAGGACTCCCCGAGCCGCCCGGCCACGGTGGTGACATGACCACCACCTCACTGACCCGGGTCGCCGGCCGCGACCGCGCGCGGCCCCCGTCGCGGGCCGCGCAGCTGCGGACGGCCGCCGTCCGCGACATCGCAGCCCTCTCGCCGGGGGTCGTCCCCTTCGGCCTGATGCTGGGCATCACCGTCATCAGCACCGGCACCGGCTCGCCGGCGGCCCTGTTCGGTGCGGCGTGGGTGTTCGGGGGCAGCGCCCAGCTGACCACGATCACCGTCCTGCACCTCGGCGCGGGCCTCCTCGCCGCCGTCCTGTCCGGGGCCGTCGTGAACGCCCGCATCCTGCTCTACGGAGCCGCGCTCGAGCCCAGCTTTCGCGGCCAGCCACGGTGGTTCCGGATGCTCGCCCCGGCGTTCATCCAGGACCAGACCTACCTGTCGGCGACCGGCCGTCCGGGCCTGACCCCCGCCGAGTTCCGGCGGTACTGGGGCTGGCTGGGCGGCTCGTTGCTGGTCGTGTGGACCGGCTCGGTCGCCGTCGGCCTGCTCGTGGCCCCGGCGTTGCCCCCGCTCCCGCACCTGGCCCTGGTCGGAACCGCGCTCTTCATCGCCATGCTCGTCCCGCGGCTGGTGGGCACGCCCGCGGTCGTCGGCGCTGCGGTGTCGGCCCTGACCGCGATCGCGGCGGCCCGGGCGCTGCCCGAGGCGGGCATCCTGGTCGGGACCGCCGCCGGCGTCGTGGCCGCGACGCTCGCCAGTGGTCGGAGCCGGTCATGAGCACACCGATGCTCGCGATGGTCGTGCTCGGCGCGGTGTGCTGGGTCTTCCGCATCCTCTTCATCGCCCTCGTCCCGGCCGGGCGCCTCCCGCAGCGGGTCAGGGACGCGCTGACCCACCTCGCTCCCGCTGTCATGGCCGCCCTCGTGGCGGTCGAGCTGACGGGCATGACGTCAAGCTCCGACGCCGGCACGTCGGTGCTGGTCCTCCTCGTCGCCGCGGCCGTGGCGGTCGCGGTCCGGCTGACCGGCAGCCTCGCGCTGGCGATCGGGCTGGCCTCGGTGTCCGTACTCCTCCTCGACCTGGTGGTGCTCTCGTGAACGTGAACCTGCCCGCACTGCTGCGGCTGTGGGCCGAGCCGGCCAGCGAGGAGTCGATGCACGCCGGCTTCGCCCGGTGGTACGCCGACCCGGTGCGCGTGAACGGCACACCCGTGCGCGTCACCGACCTGGTCGCGCGGGCCCAGGCCCTCCAACGCGGCCTCGCCGACATGCGGCACGAGATCGTCGAGCACGTCGAGCAGGGTGACAAGGTCGTCTTCGCCTTCGTGCTCCACGGGCTCCACCGCGGCCGGCTGGCCACCCCGCTCGGCGAGGTCCCCGCCACGGGCCGCGCGGTGGCCGTCCGCGGCATGGACGTGCTCACGTTCACCGACGGCCGGATCAGCGACATCACGGTCGTGGTCGACGAGCTCGGGCTGGTGACCCAGGTCGGGGCCCTCCCCGCGCTACGCGGTCAGACGACCGGACCGTCCCAGGACCAGTGCGGCAGCGTCTCCCCCGCCGGCACGTCGTCCGGGGAGTCCGGGTAGGCCGCCATCCGCGCCGTCCCCCAGCGGAAGTAGTCCGCCAGCGCCGTCCTGAGCCGCTCGTCGTCGGCCAGCCCCGCGTCGACGAGCGCGGCCTCGAAGCAGCCGATCGCGAGCTCGTCCAGCTCGCGGTGCTCACCGTTGCCCGCGTGCAGCCGCAGCACGTGGCTCTCGTCGCCCATCGTGGCGGTGTAGTCGCGCGGCCCGCCGAGCGCCTCCGCCCAGTACGCCGCCAGCCGCTCGAGGTGCTGCGGGTGCTGGCCCGGGTGCCCGAACGGGTGGCTCGCGACCGGGTCGGCCAGGCAGCGCTCGTGCCAGGCGTGCGCCAGCCGGAGCAGCGCGTCGTACCCGCCTGCTGCCTCGTAGATCGTCCGCTTCATCCCTCGATGGTCGTCCACGCCGCCGGCGACCACAACGGGTCGGTCCCGTGGAGGCTGCCGCGCGTCGGAGTTGCAGCCGGCCCGGGACCGACGGACACTGGCCCCCTTCTGATGTCGCGGGGAGAAGGTGTCACACGTGGGGAGCAGGGCCTCGGGTCCGCGGATCGGTGTCGGCCTCGGCCCCCGCAACCGCATCCCGGAAGCCGCCCGGCAATCGGTCCTCGACTCCGCGGCGATGCTCCAGGTGCGTCGCAGCGAGACCGCCGCCCTGGTGAGCCGTGGACCGGTCCCCGGCGTCTCGCTCGTCGGGAGCAACCCCGAGGACGTCAACCGCTGGATGATCGATGCCTCCGGCGGCTGGCGCGAGCTGCTCTCGGTGCGTCCTGCGGCCACGGCCACCCAGCTGCGCCTCAGCCTGCCCAACAACCGGGCCAGGGTGGAGGGCGGCCTCCGGATGACCAGCATCTTCGACGCCGACGGGCTCGAGCTCGACGCCCGCCTGCTGCTGGCCAACGAGGCGCTCGGGGACTACCGGTTCAGCGTCGCTCCGGTGCAGATGAAGATCGTGGACCGTCGCTACGTGCTGCTCCAGGGGCCGGTCGTCGACGGTGAGTCCAGCGTGATGGCGGTCAGCTCGGGGCCGTGCCTCGACGCCGCCTGGCGCTACTGGCACGCCTCCCTCGACTCGTCGTTCCCCGCCATCGAGGGGGTGGGCACGCTCGGCGAGCTCACGCCCCGGCAGCGGCAGGTGGTGGCCCTGATGATGAACGGCGTGGGCGACGAGGCCATCGCGGAGACCCTGGCGGTGAGCGTCCGCACGGTCCGCGCCGACGTCGCTGCCCTGCTCGCCAAGCTCGGTGTGCGCTCCCGGTTCGCGGCCGGCGCCCGGCTGCAGCTGTGGCTGTCGCAGGAGGACTGACCCGGCGGCTTGCAGGACCCTGCAACCCGCGTGACAGCCGACCCCCTCCCCCTGTCTGATGTCCGCCGGCGCGTCGGTCGACCGTGGGGGAGCCGACCGGCGCGCCTGCGTCCGTGGGTCGCTCGCGCCGGTCTCCCCGACCGGGGTGCGAGCATGACCGCCATGCGTGCCGTCGTCTTCGACCAGTTCCGCGGTGCCGTCTCGGTGCATGACGTGCCGGACCCCGTCCCTCCCGCCGGTGGCGTGGTCGTGCGCGTCCACGCCACCGGGCTGTGCCGCAGCGACTGGCACGGGTGGGCCGGCCACGACCCCGACGTACCCCTCCCCCACGTGCCCGGCCACGAGCTCGCCGGCACCGTCGCCGCCGTCGGCGAGGGCGTGCGCCGCTGGTCGGTGGGCGACCGCGTCACCGTGCCGTTCGTGTGCGGGTGCGGCGTGTGCGCGTGGTGCCGCAGCGGCGACGCCCAGGTCTGCCCGGACCAGACCCAGCCGGGGTTCACGCACTGGGGCTCCTGGGCCGAGCTGGTCGTGCTGCACGCCGCCGACACCAACCTCGTCGCCGTGCCCGACCAGGTCAGCGACGCGGCGGCCGCCAGCCTCGGTTGCCGGTTCGCGACCGCCTACCGCGCCCTCACGGCCCGGGCCCGCGTCGTCGCGGACGAGTGGGTCACCGTGGTCGGCGCCGGCGGGGTCGGGCTGAGCGCCGTGATGATCGCGGTGGCCGCGGGCGCCCGGGTGGTCGCCGTCGACCGCACTCCGGCGGCCCTCGAGGCGGCCAGGAGCCTCGGCGCCGACCACGTCGTGCTGGCCGACGGGTCCGACGTACCCGCCCGGGTCCACGACCTGACGGGGGGCGGCAGCCACGTCGCGCTCGACGCGGTCGGCTCGCCGGCCACCAGTGCCGACGCCGTCCTGAGCCTGCGCCGGCGCGGACGGCACGTCCAGGTCGGCCTGCTGCCGGGCGTCGAGGGCCACCCCGCGGTGCCCATGGACCGGGTGATCGGCTGGGAGCTCGACCTGCTCGGGAGCCACGGCATGGCGAGCACCGACTACCCGCAGCTGCTCGAGCTCGTCGAGCGGGGCTCCCTGCAGCCGCAGCGGCTCCTCGAGCGGACCATCGGGCTGGAGGAGGCCGCGGCCAGGCTGCCGGCACTCGACACCGCGTCGCCCGTCGGGATCACGATCCTGGACCCGCGGCTGCCGTAGCAGCCGGTCACGCCGACCCCGCACCGGCCGCCGGAGGCGGAATCTCGGGACCTCCGGCCCGGTACGCCGGGCCGTGCCCCGACCCATGCTCGGGGGGACGGCACGCCAGCCAGGCGTGCATGAGGAGTGCTCATGCCCGACATCCCGGACGTGGACCTGTCCAGCTGCGATCGAGAGCCGATCCACATCCCCGGCGCCATCCAGCCGCACGGGGTCCTGCTCGGCCTGTCCCAACCGGACTTCGTCGTACGCGTCGTGTCGGCGAACTGCAGGTCCCTGGTGGGGCGCGAGCCCGAGGAGGTCCTCGGCCGCCGCATCGACCACGTCATCCGCGGGGACCTGGTGCGCGAGGACCTGATCCGGTCCACGCCACCGGAGGACCTGTCCGAGCGCTACCCCGTGCTCACGACCCTGGTGGTGGACGGGGACGCCATCCCGGTCGACGCCGAGTTCCACCATTCGAACGGCCTGCTCCTGGTGGAGATCGAGCCTGCACCCGGACCCATCGCCCTGCACCGGTCCTACCGGGTCACCCGGGCAGCAGTGGCACGCATCAACCGTGCCGTAGGGCTCAAGGAGCTCTACGGGGTCGCGGTCGAGGAGATGCGTCGGCTCACCGGGTTCGACCGGGTGATGGTCTACCGCTTCGACGACGACTGGAACGGTGACGTGGTCGCCGAGGACCGGGCCGAGGGGCTCAACAGCTTCCTCGGGCTGAGGTACCCCGCCTCGGACATCCCCGCTCAGGCCCGGGAGCTCTACCGCACGCACTGGCTCCGGCTGATCGCGGACGTCGACTACGAACCGGTGCCGCTGGTGCCGCCGATCAGCCCCGTCGACGGTGAGCCGGTCGACCTCAGCGACTCCACCCTGCGCAGCGTCTCCCCCATCCATGTCGAGTACCTGCGCAACATGGGCGTGACCGCCTCCATGTCGGTCTCCCTGCTCGATCGGGGCCGGCTGTGGGGGCTCATCGCCTGCCACCACTACTCGGGTCCGCACCGTCCTCCCCTCGAGGTCCGCGCTGCGGCCGAGCTCCTCGGCCAGACGCTGTCCCTCCGGCTGGCCCAGGCGGCCGAGCAGGAGGAGGAGCGTCGGACCTTCCGCGCTCACACGATCCTCGCGTCCCTGATGTCGGCAGCGCTCGACGAGAGCCGGCCGGCGCTCACATGCCTGACCCGACGTCCTCACGACCTGCTGGACCTCACCAGGGCGACGGGTTGTGCGCTCCTCGTGGACGGCCTGGAGTCCACGGTCGGGCTCACCCCGCCACGGTCCGCGACCCGGGCCCTGGTCGACCTCGCCGCCGAGGGTGGCCACGAGGTCCTCGCGCTGGACCGGGTTCCGGAGGTCCTCCCGGACCTGGCCGCGCACCGGGCCGTCGCGTGTGGTGCGCTGGTGATGCGACCCTCGGAGATGCAGTACGTCGTCTGGTTCCGGCCCGAGCTGGTGCAGACCGTCTCGTGGGGCGGCGACCCGGCCAACGTGGCCATCGCCCGGAACGAGGGTGACGAGGTCCGGCTCAGCCCCCGCAAGTCCTTCGAGGTCTGGCAGGAGAAGGTGCGCGGTCGCAGCGAGCCCTGGGCGCCGGTCGACGTCTCCCTGGCCGCCGAGCTCAGGCACGACCTGATCGACGCCCTGTACGCCCGCTCCCGGCGGCTGGCGTCGACCGCCACGACCCTGCAGCGGAGCCTCCTGCCGGCGCAGCTGCCCCCGGTGCCCGGCTGGAGCCTCGCGGTCGACTACCGACCGTCGGTCGGGGACGACGTGGGCGGCGACTGGTACGACGTCCTGGTGCTGGCGTCCGGCCAGGTCCTGTGCGCGCTCGGCGACGTGGCCGGGCACGGCGTCGCCGCAGCAGGCAGCATGGGGCAGCTGCGCAACGCCCTGCGCGCCTACGCCGTGGAGCAGGGAAGCCCGGGCAGCGTCCTGGAGCGGCTCGGGCGACTGGCCGACGAGCTGCTCCCGGAGGTGCTCGCCACCGCGACGGTCGTGCTGCTCGACCCGGAGACAGGTCTGGCGTCCATCGCCTCCGCGGGGCACCCGCCGGCCTGCCTGGTCTCCCCCACCGGCGAGGCCCGGCTGGTGCCGACCCGCCAGTCCGCCCCCCTGGGGGTCGTCCCGGGCGACGCGATCGAGGAGACGATGACGCTGGTGGAGCCCGGGGGCATGCTGGTGGTGTACTCCGACGGACTGATCGAGCGCCGTGACGAGGACGTCGACCGCGGCCTGGCGCGGCTGGTCGCGCTGTCCGGTGGCCAGCTCGGTGCCACGCAGCTGTGCACCCGCCTGATCGAGGAGTGTCGGGACCCGAAGCAGGACGACGACGCCACCGTGCTGGTGCTGCGCCGGGACCGGTGAGCGGGCACGAGACGAAACAGGCTGGCCTGCCGCGAGCGGCCGCCAACCGCCACCCCCGTCAGGACGCGAACCGTCGCGCCACCTCGCAGAGGTTCGCGTCGCCCAGGTGGCCGTGACCGACGTACACCTCGTCGACGAGCACGTCGTGGTCGTGTCGCCTCCGCGTGCCACCCGATGCCCCCGTCACCCAGCACTGGGCGGCCACCGTCCACGACCGTGACACCCACGCGTTGCTGCGCGAGGTCCCACACCTGTTCCGGCCCCACCCACCCATCCCGGCCCTGTTCGACAAGGCGTGACGCCTTCCCGACACAGAGACCTGACCAGCGAGCGAGTGGCCTCTAGTGTCTGGGCCCATGAGTCGCAGCAAGACGTCCACGGAGCACGACGCCCTGAGTCACTGGGTACGGCGGCATCCGGTCATGGCCGTTCTCATCGTCCTGGCTCTCATCGCCGTCGGCCTGACGTTCCGCTTCCTCAAGGCCACGACGTAGCACTCCCTGCGGACCAGACCAGCGGAGCTGCCCGGGACCTGCGGTGATGTTCGACCTACACGTTGAAGCGGAACGACAACCCCTGGTGTCGGGTGTTGAAGGTCACCGTTGGTTGAGACTGGGAAACGCGGTCTGACCTGCGGAAACGTGCTCGCGGGACCGTTGGACGTCGTTGGCGAGAATCGGTCTCGGCCGGACTTCTTGCGGACTATTTGCGGACCAATGAGGACGCTGGGGGCGCGTCAAGGCGGGCTCGATCTCGCCAGTAGACGGGTCGACGCTTGGCGTGAGCCACGGCCACGATGGTCAGCCGTCATGGTCAACGAAGTAGACGACCCTATAGGGGAAGCCGGTCACGCCCTTCGAGCGCACGACCGGCTCGCGCTCCCAGCCACGCCACGTCGCCCACGCCGCGGGGTCATCGACGGCAGCGTCGATGGCTGTACGGACCGCTTCCGCAAAGCGGCCACCTACGCCAGTCTCGCGGGCGCCGCACCTGCGAGGTGGCTCACGTGGTCGTCTCCGACCACAACGAGACGTTTGCCTCCGTGCTCACCGACCCTGATCGGTCGAGTGGACCCGGCGGCCGCGGACCGTCTGCTGCGGGCGGGCTCCCACCTCCGCATGATGTGCCGGCTCCCTTCCCGGAAGCCGTCCTTACGGCCACCAACTTCCACCGCTGGTGGGTCGTTGTACTGCCTCCAGCCGCCGACCGCAACAACCCGTGCTTCGGCAGCCGGGCAGGACCGGTGCGGGGCGGGTTGAGGCGGTGGTGACCGGGCGTCAACGTGCGGGTCGCGCGACTACCTCCGCCACGAGCGCCCGGACTCTCGCTGCAACGTTCTTGGGCACCTGAGCATCACGGTACGGGTTGCGGGCCGGGGTGGCGAAGCTGCGGTGTAGGACACGGGATGCGTCGAGACCGGACCCGCCCAGAGGCCATTTCTCGGCCTTCACTCCGGCGGCGTAAGCGACCTCCAGGAGCCGCCAGATGTCGACGGCGTCCCGGGCCGCGAACCGTCCCGCCCACGCTGCGGCTTTCATGCACAACGCGGAGATGGGGTCGGGAAGCGCCAGCTGAGCGGTGACCGTCGTACCGGACGTCAACTGCACGTCAATGTCGACGACGACCGGCTCGCGGGCCAGAGCGATCCCCAGACCCGGCACTTCGTCGACGACAAGGTCGCCGTGCTCCTGGTTGGTTAGCATCTTTGCGTCGTACGCGGGCGCGAGAACGTCGACCACCAACTGCAGCGTTCCGCGCTCGTCGGGCAGGGGCCGCTCGAATCGGTTCCCGTGGGTGCGCTGATATCCACGGCCCTCGAGCGCTGCGGGCAATCGCGGGTCGGCGACGACCTCGTACCCGACCCCGAGGTCGGCGTCGGCGGTGTCTCGGGGCGGGATGCCGGTGACCTGGTACGCCGCGACGAGCAGCGTCACGCAGTTCCCGCCGACGAGGCGGTACGGCACGTCGAGCTCGGCTGTCACGGAGGCGATGTCGGCGGCCGCAAGGTACGCCGCATCGGTTGACCGGGACGTCGACAGCAGGTCGAGATGGATCACGTCTGCTTCCTCGCAGTCCGCCGGGGGTTGCGACGTCACCAGATCCCCCACCGCGTGCTGCTGCTCGCGCTGGTGCTCCTGTTCACGGTGCTGCTGCTCGTGGTGTTGCTCGCGATCATGCTCGTCATCTTGTTCACGAACCGGTTCGCGCGCAGGTTCTCGACCATGTTCCACCTCGTCACAGGGGCCCACCGCTCCCTCGGTCACCCTGACCGCTCTCCCGGTCACCGTGGCCGAGCTGGGCGAGGGCCTCGTCAAGCAGGTACTTCCGCAGGTGATGTGCAGCCTGGTCGGCATCAGTGACAGCGGCGCCGATCGGGTGGGTGAGGTCCCACAGGATCTGGAAAGGGTCGGCCAGACGCCGCCCGTCCAGCGCCCGCCACATTCGGGGCACGAGCCACACGCCTGGGTCTGCGGGGACGACGAGTTGGATGGTGGCCTCTTCCGGCGAGGCTGGTGTCAGGCCGACCTGCTGGAGGTCCGCACCGACCGGGGTATAGACAATTGCCACGTTCGCGCGTGCCCACGGCGCGATTCGGTCCGCAGCAACTAGCCCGGACAGCGCCGGGGCGGTCCGGTTCGCCATCAGCTGACTGGAACCGGCGGCGGCGGCGCTAGCGGCGGTGGCGGTGGCGTCGAGGAGATCGAGAACCCGGTCGGCGGTCTGCGCGGCCTGCTCGAGGCCGTACCAGTAGGTGCGAGTGCCGCCCGGACCGCGGTACGTGGTCAGCCAGTGGTCGAGAAGGTCACCCCAGCCGGCCGCCTCCCACCGATAGGGCTGCACACCGCGGTGACGGACCAGACCTTCCCATCTTAGTTTCCGCAACGTCTGGGAGATCCGCGGCTGGCTGAGGCCGGTCGACTGGGCGAGCTCGGCCTGGGTGAACTGCTGCCCGGTGAGCAGGGCGCGGATCACCTGCCCGACCCCGTACGCCGGGCGTCCCTTTCTGCTGGTCTTGCGCTTCCCCGTCCCAGCCGGCCGGGTTCCCAGATGCAATCCCCCCGAACCCAGCGGCTGGTCCGGCGGTTCGGAGGCATGGGAGCGCTCAGGTTCGTCCGGCTCCCCGAGGAGCAGCCAGCGGCCGTCGGGCAGGGCAAGCGCGCCGGTCGGCCCGTCGGCCCGGTTGGGGTTTGTGGCGATGACCGACCAGCCATGCTCGCGCGCCACCGCGCGCGCCTGCTCGCTGATGCTCGGCGCGATCGCGAGCACCCGACGCGAGCGGAGGCTCGGCGCGGCCTTGCGAATGATGTTCGGCGTCAGGGTGCGATCCCATGCCTTGACTTCCACTGTCCACGTCTCCCCCGACGGCAGACTCACGGAAAGGTCCGGCCTCAGATCGGCTGACCCTGACTCGCCGACAATGGGACCGTCGGTGGACTCGTCGGGGTGCGTGGTGAGCTCGACCTGGTTCGGGCCGAGTTGGCGCACGGCGACGCCTGCGCTGATCAGCGCCGCGATCCACACATCACTCGATATAAGCAAAAGTCACCCTCTCTGACATTTGTTTATATTGGCAGGTCAGAGAGACATCTGCAGGGATCTGCGGCAGCGTGCCCCTTGAGTGTGGCATACCCACGAGGTGCATGTTCAGGCAGCGACGGCCATTGGGTACACGTTGCGCGCATCGGCTGCGGGAGCGGTAAGACCGGTACCTGCCGGTGACGTCGACGTCGACGGCCCACTCAGCGGCCATCGCAGCGCGCAGGGTCCTACCGACCTCGTGCTGCCACCAGGCTGCCAGCGACGGGCGCGCGGCACAGCTATCCCATATCGCCGCGCAGCGCCACGGTGGCCACGTCGGCGGTCATCCAGCTCACGTCGACGACCGGCTGCCCGTCGAGGTCGCTGAGCGCGACCACTTCGACGTCGGTGCGACGAAGTCCGGGCAACGTCCGCCACCAACCACAACGCATCAGATCAGTCTCGGGAAGCGCCATCACACCTTCCAGCCTGGTCGGGGACAAAGAACCAGCATCCACCGGCAGGAGACTTTGAGGGGGCTTGGGTACACGGCCGCGAGTAGTCGTTCCACCTCTGCGAGGCACACCACACGGATAACCTACGAGGCATCATGAACCTCGGGGATGACGCCAACCGCCTTGCCGCGGAGGCGCGTGCCCGCGTGCTCATCGACCGACAGCTCACCGACGCGGGCTGGTCGGTGCAGGACAGCAGGTCGCTCAACCTGTTCGCGGCGCAGGGCGTCGCGCGGCGCGAGGCGACCATGGCGACCGGGCACGGTCGAGCCGACTACCTGCTCTACGTCGACCAGAGGGTCGTCGGGGTGATCGAGGCCAAGCCCGAAGGCACTCCCCTGAGTGGTGTCGAGTGGCAGTCCGCGATGTACGCGGAAGGGCTCCCGGCGGACGTCAGGTTGGCGGCCCAGACCAAGGACGGCCGGCTCCCGTTCGTCTTCGAGGCCAGTGGCACCGAGACCCACTTCACCAACGGCTTCGACCCCGAGCCGCGGGCTCGCCGAATCTTCAACTTCCCCAAGGCAGCCACCCTCGCCAAGACCCTGCGAGCGAAGGACGAGGAACACCCGACCTGGCGGGGCAAGGTCACCGCGATGCCACCGCTGGACACCATCCCCCTACGGCCGGCACAGATCGAGGCCATCAACGGCGTCGAGCAGAGCCTGCGCGAGCAGCGCTACGACCGGAGCCTCGTTCAGATGGCGACCGGCGCCGGCAAGACCTACGCGGCCGTGACGCTGTCCTACCGGCTGCTGAAGTTCGGCGGCTTCGACCGCATCCTGTTCCTGGTCGACCGCAACAACCTGGCCAAGCAGACGATGGCCGAGTTCGAGAACTACCGCACCCCCGACGACGGCCGCCGCTTCACTGAGCTCTACAACGTAAACCGTCTCAACCGCGGCCCGATGCCGGAGTCGACGGCCCTCGCTATCTCCACCATCCAGCAGGTATTCAAGGCGCTGCGCAACGAGGAGGTCGGTGAGAGCGACGACCCCGAGCTGGACGGCTGGGTGCCCGACACTCCGGTCACGGTCGCCTACAACTCCGACATCCCACCGGAGACGTTCGACCTGATCGTCGTCGACGAGGCCCATCGTTCGATCTACGGCCAGTGGCGCGGCGTCCTGGAGTACTTCGACGCCCATGTCGTCGGCCTCACGGCGACCCCCGGCAAGCAGACCTTCGGGTTCTTCAAGCAGAACCTCGTCTCGGAGTACACCTATCCCCAGTCGGTGGCCGACAACGTCAACGTCGACTTCGACATCTACCGGATCAAGACCCAGATCAGCGACCAGGGTTCGACGATCGAGGCCGGGACGGTCGTCCCGAAGGTCGACCGGCGCACCCGCGCCCAGCGCTACGAGGCGTTGGACGAGGACCTCGAGTACACCAGTGGCCAGCTCGACCGTGCGGTGACCGCGACCGACCAGATCCGCACCGTGCTGGAGACCTTCCGGGACAAGCTCTTCACCGAGATCTTCCCGGGACGGTCGACCGTGCCGAAGACCCTCATCTTCGCCAAGGACGACGCCCACGCCGAGGAGATCGTCACCCAGGTACGCGAAGTGTTCGGCAAGGGCAATGACTTCGCCGCCAAGATCACCTACACCGCCCGCAATGCCGATCAGCAGCTCGCCGCGTTCCGCACCAGCCCGGCACTCCGGATCGCGGTCACCGTCGACATGATCGCCACCGGAACTGACGTGAAGCCGCTGGAGTGCGTGTTCTTCATGCGCGACGTGCGCTCGCCGCAGTACTTCGAGCAGATGAAGGGCCGTGGCGCCCGCACCATCCCGTCAGCCGACTTCCAGGCAGTCACCCCCGACGCCAAGCAGAAGACCCGCTTCGTGCTCATCGACGCCATCGGGGTCACCGAGCACGACTTCGTCGAGCCGCCGCTCAACCGCGAGAAGTCTGTCAGCCTCCAGAAGCTGCTGGAGAAGGCAGCCAACCTGACCATCACCGAGGACGAGGCGGCAACCCTCGCATCACGACTCGCCGCCCTCGAGCACCAGCTGACTCCCGAGGAGCGCACCGAGCTCGACTCGGTTGCCGGAGGGTCTGTGCGGAAGGTGGTCCGGCACCTCGTCGATGCCGTCGACCCCGACCGGCAGGCCGAAGCAATCGAGGGTGTCGAGGACCCGGACGCAGTCCGTCAGCAGCTGATCATCGACGCCGTGAAGCCACTCGCATCCAACCCTGACCTGCGCGCCCGCATCCTCGAGCTCCGCCGCACCCACGACCGAGTGGTCGACGAGGTCTCCGCCGACGTACTGCTCGACGCGTACGGCGTGGTCGACCCCAGCCAGGCAACATCCGTCGTCGAGTCCTGGCGCGCCTACCTCGACGAGCACCGCGCCGAGATCACCGCGATCCAGCTCCTCACCGAAGCCAAGGAACGCCGGATCTCCTTCAGCGACATCAAAGAGCTAGCCGACCGCATCGCCCGCCCGCCCTACAACTGGACGCCCGACATCATCTGGAACGCTTACGTCGCCCTCGACCCACAGTTCGCCACTAAGTCCGACCACCGCACGTTGACCGACCTCGTCTCGCTTGTCCGATTCACCGTCGGTGTCGACGACAAGCTCATCCCCTACGTCGAACGCGTAAAGGAGCGATACGCCGCTTGGCTGGCCCAGCAAGAGCAAGCCGGCGTGACGTTCACGGACGCAGAGCGGTGGTGGCTCGACAACATGGTCAAGGTGATCGCCAACTCAGCTGGCATCCGCACCGAAGACCTCGACGACGCCCCCTTCACCGAGCGCGGCGGCACCGACGGCGCCCTCCGGGACCTCGGCGACCGCGCGGCCGAGCTCATCGACGAACTGAACTCGGAACTCACGGCATGACGTGGTCAGAAGTTCCGCTGGACGCCGTAGCCGAGATCCAGGGCGGTATCCAGAAGCAACCCAAGCGTGCACCCCGGGACAACGCTTTTCCATTCCTTCGGGTTGCGAACGTGACGGCGTCCGGCCTAGACCTAGAGGACGTTCATGAGGTGGAACTCTTCGACGGTGAACTCGACCGCTTTCGCCTCCAGCGAGGCGATCTCCTGGTCGTCGAGGGCAATGGGTCGGCGAGTCAGATAGGCCGCGCCGCAGTCTGGGACGGCTCGATCAAGGATGCGGTCCACCAGAACCACCTCATCCGTGTACGGCCAGCGCCCGACCTCGATGAGCGCTACCTCGGCCTGCTCTGGAACTCCCCAACGATTCGGGACGAGCTCTCGCGAGTCGCCAGCTCGACGAGTGGCCTCCACACACTGAGCGTCACCAAGCTCAAGCGAATCATGCTCCCCCTTCCGCCGCTCGATGAGCAGTGCCGCATCGTCGACCTGCTCGAAGACCATCTCTCCCGCCTGGATGCCGCCGAGAGCTACCTGAAGTCTGGGCTCCGCCGGGCGCAGGTATGGCATCAGCAACTCCTCGCAAACACGCTCTGGTCAGCCGACTACCCGCTCGCGCGGATCGGGAACTTGCTGCGCGAGCCGATGCGGAATGGGCGGTCGGATCGCGCTGCAACCGGCGGCGAAGCTGGCGTTAGGTCACTGACGCTCACTGCAGTCACCAAGAACGCGTTTACAGAGGCGAACACGAAGGTCACTGTCACGGCTCCGGACCGGGCGCGTGACCTGTGGCTCGAGCCCGGAGACGTGTTCGTCCAGCGGTCCAACACCCCTGCGCTGGTTGGAACCACTGCCCGATACGACGGCCCGCGCGAATGGGCGATCTTCCCCGATCTCTTGATCCGACTACGCGCTGACGAGGACCAAATTGACGGCAGATTCCTCGCAGCGGCGCTGCAGTCCAAGCCCGGCCACGACCAACTTCGGCGCAAGGCCAAGGGCCTTGCGGGGTCTATGCCCAAAATCGATCAGGCCGCGATCGCGGACACTACGATCCCGCTCCCGCCCGTCGACGTACAGCAGCAGATGCTGGCGATTATCGAAGAAGCGGCGGAAGCACTGACGGTGCTGCGAGCCGAGTTGGCATCGGCACAGAGCCGTTCGCGAGCTCTCCGCCGGGCATTACTCGAAGCCGCATTCTCGGGGCGCCTCACCGGCGCTGCGTCAGAGCCCTCGCAGGCCGAGGAGATGATCACCGCATGAGAGCCGGAGACGAGCTGCTTGGAGCAGTCTTCAACAAGGACCACCGCTATGTGATCCCGATCTTCCAGCGACCTTACGTATGGGACGAGGAGGAGAACTGGATTCCCCTGTGGGACGACATCCGCAAGGCCGCCGAGTCCGCGGAGACACAGTCGGAGGAGGGAGACGACGAGGACGCTCAGGAGTACTTCCTTGGCGCCCTCGTGACCCAGCATCGCAGCCCGATCCCGCGGCGCACGCCCACCTCCATGGTGATCGACGGACAGCAGCGGATGACGACCTTCCAGGTGTTCCTGGCCGCCGCTCGACGTGTGGCCTTGGAGTTCGGAGCACTGCATGCCGCCGACAGCTTCGCGGCCCTAGTGCGTAACCGGGTGAGCGTCGACAGCGACCATCCAGAGGACCGGCTCAAGGTCGCACCCCTCACGCATGACTTGCGCGGCTTCGAATGGGCCGTACGCGAGCCCGACGACGTCTCTTCGCCCCCGAACGTTGGCCACAAGCTCGTTCGGGCATCTCTCTGGTTCGAAGACGCCGTCCGCGACTGGGTCAAGGAATCTTCCTCGGCCAGCGACCGGCTCGACTTCCTCCACTTCGCCGTCGAGAACCGCATCAAGGTGGTCAGCATCTTCCTCGACGCGAGAGACGACCCGCAGGTCATCTTCGAAGCCCTCAACCACCGTGGCGTACGACTGGACGCTGCCGACCTCGTCAAGAACCTGCTCTTCCAGATGCTCGAACGCCAAGGTGACCACCACCTTGAGCATGAACTGCTCAACGACCACTGGTGCGTGCTCGATAGCGGGCATTGGCGCGAGGAGGTGACCACGGGCCGCATCAAGCGAGTGCGGGTCGACATCCTCCTGGCCTACTGGCTGAGCGCGCAGCGTGGCGAGGAATCCTCGGCCGAGCACCTCTTCGAGGACTTCAAGCGCTGGATGCGTGCATCACACGCGAGAGCCGCTGACGTGATCCGGGATATCCGCGTCTACGCCGACACGATGGACCGGTTGCAGCGGCTTCCGATGAGTTCCCCAGTCGCACAGGCTCTCGACCGGTTGGACGCCACAAAGACCACCACGCCGTGGCCGCTGATCCTGTTCCTTCACGCCTCCTCAGAGGTCCCCGAGGATCAGGCCGTCATCGGCACGCTCGCGATCGACTCCTTCCTCATGCGCCGGGCGATCTGTCGCATGACCACCAAGGACTACAACCGGTTGTTCGGCACCCTCCTGGGCGCGATCAAGGCCGGCGATGTCACCCGGTCTGGCGACCTGCTCGTCACGGGTCTGGCAAGCCAGACAGCCGAGAGCCGGATCTGGCCGGACGACTCAGCGTTCATCAGCGGGCTGATGAACAGCGACCTCTACAACGATCTCGTGCGCGCCCGTCTGCGCACCCTGCTGGTGGGACTCGAGAACCACCTGATCACGAGCCGGGCCGAACCCACCCTGCCTCACCGAGCAGCGAGCAAGGCCCTCACGATCGAGCACGTCATGCCGGTGAAGTGGGAAGAGAACTGGTCGTTGCCGGAGGGCGTGCCAGGGTCGGCGATCGAGCGACGCAACAACTCGATCCACCGCCTCGGCAACCTGACCCTGGCCACGCAGAGCCTCAACTCATCGCTGAGCAACCAGGCCTGGAGCAAGAAGCGGCACACGCTCCAGACCCACAGCCTTGCCCGTTTGACGACCGGATCGATTCTGACCTTCCCTGAAGGTGTCGGCAACTTCACCCAGGACGAATGGGTCTCGGCGTGGGACGAGGACCGGATCGGTCTCCGGGAGTTGGCTCTGATCAGGTGCGCGCTCGCTGCTTGGCCCCGGCCGAGTGAGCCCGATGCCGACTTCGTCGACTTGGAAGTCTTCCAGGTGGCGGAAGCCAGCAAGGTCGCTGAGGCCAGCAAGGTAGCGGAATCACTCCGGGTCGCCAGGACACGTACACGAACGGAAAACCCTGTGCACGGCGATCTGATGCCGCTGATCGTGCGCGGGCTCGTGGTCCCCGGAGACCGGCTGCGCCATAAGAAGGTGCGATCCGGCGCGGAGTTCCATGCCACAGTGACCGGCTCTGGCGGTCTGGACACCTCGGCGGGCCACTTCCGTGCCCCGTCATCTGCGCTGACCAAGCTTGTCGGCAGCTCGCGCAATGGCTGGACTGATTGGACGCATGTCCCCACCGGGAAGACCCTCGCCGAGCTTCGAGAGATGCTGCGCGACTCGCTGCGGGACGGAGCAGAGGATGACGGAGAAGCTGATGGATGACACGACGTTCGCCATGGAGGGGTACACGATCGACCTGGATGAGCTCTATCGAGCGATGTACGCGCAATCTGTAGTTGAGGGTGGCATCCGTGTCTTCCACGGCAACAGCAACGATGTGCGCGCAGTGAAGCGCCTTCTCCATGACCTCTTCGATGTCCCGGTGCGCGACACGATGCATCCCGTGAACAACCGCATCCGCAAAGAGGCGGAGATCCGAATGGCCGCTCTGGGCTGGGCGACCAAGGACCCCGGGCATTCGGCCCGCTACGAGCTCCACCGAAAGATGTGACCGTGACGATGTCAGACTCTCGCCGCCTCGTCGACAAGCTCTGGTCCTACTGCAACGTCCTGCGCGACGACGGCGTGGGCGTCATCGAGTACACCGAGCAACTGACGTACCTGCTGTTCCTCAAGATGGCGCACGAGCGGGCTACCCGGAGGCTGAACCCGCAGCAGATCGTGCCGCCCGAGTACTCGTGGCAGAAGCTCCTCGATGCCGAAGGCACCGAGTTGGAGGTCACCTACACCCAGATCCTCGTCGGTCTCTCGCAGCAGCCGGGCACGCTCGGCACGATCTTCCGGAAGGCCCAGAACCGGATCCAGGATCCAGCCAAGCTCAAGCGCCTCATCGTCGACCTCATCGACCAGGAGAACTGGTCAGCCTCCGGCACTGACCTCAAGGGGGACGCTTACGAGGAGCTGCTGTCGAAGGGCGCTTCTGACAAGGGCTCCGGCGCCGGTCAGTACTTCACACCCCGCGAGTTGATCCGGGCGATCGTCGACGTCGTCGACCCCAAGCCCACTGACACGGTCGTCGACCCCGCCTGCGGCACCGGTGGCTTCCTCCTTGTCGCCCACGAGCACGCCGCCCGCGACGCCGCCAGCCTCACGCCGACCGAGCGCGAGCACCTTCGCGACGAGTTCGTCTCCGGCTACGAGCTGGTCGACGGCACCGCACGGCTGGCCGCGATGAACCTGCTGCTGCACGGCATCGGGACACCGAACGGCGACTCCCTTATCGACGTACGCGACTCCCTGATCGCCGACCCCGGCCAGCGCTGGTCCGTGGTGCTCACGAACCCGCCGTTCGGCCGCAAGTCATCTCTCACCATGGTCGGCGCGGACGGACGGGCCGTGCGCGAAGACCGCGACATCGAGCGTCAGGACTTCGTCGTGACGACGTCCAACAAGCAGCTCAACTTCCTGCAGCACATCATGACGATCCTCGACATCAACGGCCGCGCCGCCGTCGTCCTGCCCGACAACGTGCTGTTCGAAGGCGGTGCCGGCGAGACGCTGCGTCGCAAGCTCCTCGCAGACTTCGATCTGCACACGATGATCCGACTCCCCACCGGCATCTGGTACGCACCCGGAGTGAAGGCCAACGTGCTCTTCTTCGACAAGAAGCCGGCGGCCGAGCAGCCTTGGACCCAGAAGCTGTGGGTCTACGACTTCCGGACCAACATGCACTTCACGCTCAAGCAGAACCCGCTGCGCCGGGCAGACCTCGATGACTTCGTGACGTCGTACCTGTCCGGCAAGGATCGCGCGGAGCGGGTGGAGTCCGAGCGGTGGAAGGCCTTCGCGTACGACGAGCTCGTTGCGCGCGACAAGGCCAACCTCGACATCACCTGGCTGCGGGACGAGTCGCTCGAGGACGCCGACAACCTGCCGGCACCCGAGGTCATCGCCCGCGAGATTGTCGAGGATCTGACCGCGGCGCTCGTCGAGTTCGAGGCCGTCGCCGCCGCACTCGAAGCCTCTTCCGCCGACTCCTGATTTCTAGCTCTTCCCGACCCTCCCACCTTCGCCTTCATCTACAACCGTTGGCTCTTCGCGGTCCCCAGAATCCTCTCAACGACACCGCTCACCTGCCTGCCACACCACCTTCATTCACAGCGGCACGCATGCTACGAAGGTTCGTAGATGGGTCGCCCGTGATCGGGCGGCCCACGCGGCATTTCTAGGGGTCCGTTGGTTGTCGACGGACGTCGTTGAGGCGGTGATCGGCGTGCACGGAGGCGTGAAGTTCTACAACGGCGCGGCGAAGGCCGCGCGCATCTACGTCGAGCGCGACCGTTCGCGGGCGGATGACTACTACCTCGGCGAGGGCAGCGGGGTCGCGGCACGGCTCACAGCGACCCCGGACGGTGTGGAGCACGCGGGCTCGATGAACGGCGAGACCTACGAGCAGTGGGTCGCCGGGCTCGATGTCGACACCGGGTGCAAGAAGGGTCGGGTCCGCGCGGACGCGAACGCACTGCGGTTCGTCGAGGTCACCGTCAACGGCCCGAAGACCTGGTCGCTGGCGGCTGCCCTGCATCCGGAGATCTCGGCCGCGTTGGACGGGGCTCAGGACAAAGCCGCCGCCGAGATCGTCGGCTGGGTCGCCCAACACGCCACCACCCGCGTCGGGCCGAGGGGCAGGCAGGTGCAGGTGCCGGTGGAGCGGATCGAGGCCGCGGTGATCCGGCACTACACGTCGCGGGCCGGCGACCCTCACCGGCATCTACACCTCCAGGTCAACGCCCGGGTGTTCGCCGCCGGCGCCTGGCGGGGTCTGCACTCGGTGGGTGTGCGCGACATGATCGAGGCGATCAACGGGATCGGGCACGCCGCGGTCGCCACCGACCCGGAGTTCCGGGCGGCCCTGGCCCCACGCGGTCTCACCCTGGACCCCGAGACTGGGGAGATCGAGCAGCTCGCGCCGTACGTCGGGGCGTTCAGCGCTCGCACCAGTCAGATCCACCGCAACATCGACCGGTACGAAGCCGAGTGGCGGCGCGAGCATCCCGGCCAGGAGCCAGGGCCGCGGCTGCGTGAGATCTGGGATCGGCGGGCGTGGGCCGATGCGCGGCCGGACAAGGTCGTCCCCACCGACGGCGCTGACCTGGTGGCGCGGTGGAACGCCGAGTTCCGCGACCTCGGCTTCCGCAACCCCGCCGCTCCAGCCGCGCTCGAGGCGACCCAGGTGGGATGGATCGACCGGGACGGGGCGGCGGACTGGGTGATCTCCCAGCTCGGGGCGAAGCGGTCGGCGTGGAACGCCGCCGACATCCGGGGCCAGGTCGAGGTCCTGCTGGCACAGACCGACCTGGTCGCCGAGCGCGCCGCGCGCATCGAGCTCGCCGAGGACGTGACGGCCCGCGCCGCCGCACGCTGTGTCCGGCTGCTCGCCTCACCCGACGTGCCTGAGCACGTCCGCTCACTGACCTCCCAGCAGGTGATGGAGGTCGAGGCGGACCTCATCGGCCGCCTCGCCGGCCGTGCGGAGCAGCCAGCCAGACGGGTCCGGCTGCACGGGCGAGGGCTGACGCGGGTCGACCCCACTCAAGCCGCCGTCGTCGGCGCCTTGGCCGGTGACGGCCAGCTGGTGGTCGTGGAGGGCGCGGCCGGTGCAGGCAAGACCACCGCGTTGCGCTCGGCACAAACCGTGCTGGCACGGCAGGGACACCGGTTGGTGGTGGTGACGCCGACGTTGAAGGCGGCCGAGGTTGCGGCCGCGGAGACCGGTGCCGACGGGCACTCGGCGGCCTGGCTGATCCACCAGCACGGCTGGCGCTGGGACGACGAGGGGCACTGGGCGCGGCGCCCCGACGCCACGCCCCACCCGGCTGCCCGGCTGCGACCCGGGGACCTGCTGCTGGTCGACGAGGCGGGCATGCTCGACCAGGACACCGCCCGCGCGCTCCTGACGGTCGCCGACGAGGCCGGGGCGCGGGTCGCCCTCGTCGGCGACCGACACCAGCTCCCGGCGGTCGGACGCGGCGGCGTCCTGGACCACGCCCTCGGCTGGGCGCACCCGACCGCAGTCGTGTCGTTGGAGAAGGTGCACAGATTCACCGACCCCGACTACGCCGCACTCTCCCTGCGCATGCGCACCGGCGACGACCCCGGCGCCGTCTTCGACGCGCTGCATCGCCGCGGGTCGATCGTCATCCACCCCAGCGACAGCGAGCGCACCGCCGCCCTCGCCGAGGCCGGAGCGGCCGGCGACCTGGTCGTCGCCGACACCCACGAGCACGTGGCCAACCTCAACTCCGCGATTCGCGACCAGCGTCGGGCCGACCTTGCCACGGGCGACTCGGCCGATTCGATCGTGACCGCTCGAGGCGAACGGATCGGGCTCGGGGACCGGGTTGCGACGCGTCGTAACGACCCCGATCTCGGGGTCGCGAATCGCCAGACCTGGACCGTCACCGACATCCGCAAGGACGACAGCCTGATCCTGCGCGGCCACGGGCGCGACCGTGCGGTCCCGGCGGAGTACGCCACCGGGTTCGTCGAGCTCGCATACGCCACCACAGTCCACGGAGCCCAGGGCGAGACCGTCGAGGCCGCCCAGGTCGCCCTGTGCGAGACCACCGGCGCCGCGGCGGCGTACGTCGCCATGACCCGCGGCCGCCACAGCAACACCGCCCACCTCGTCGCCGAGTCCCTCGAGGACGCCCGCCGGCAGTGGGTCGATGTCTTCAGCCGCGACCGCGCGGACCTCGGCCCCACGCACGCCCGACAACTCGCGATCGACGCGATCGACCGGTACGGCCCGGCCGCCGTACGGCCTCCAGCGCCACGAGTCCCCGCCCCGGAGTACCGGCCGCTCATCTCACAGCCCTCCGGAATCGGCCTGTGACAAGCGGGGGCAACCAACGGCTTAGGGAAGCCGTTGACCTGCGCAAACGCAGCGTTCCCCCTCGCGTTCCCCTCCCCGTTGTTACCGCTTTCCGGTAACGCCCCTCGCCCACGCTGATCGGCGTGAATCAAGACCTTCACAAGTCCGCGGGGAAACGACTTAGGGATACCTGTTGACCTGCGGAAACACAGGTCCCCTGGCAGGTATCCCCCTCAGGTTCCCCCGATTTCGGGGAACCTGCCGCCCCATGCTGATCAACACGTACAAGTCGTTCGCGACGACAACCAGCGAGGAGCACCCGATGAGTTCTTGAACTTTCGGACGGGCGCCGCCTGACCTGCGAAAACGCCACCTGACGGGGGCGCCCGTCCCGAGGACGGGCGGGGCCAGGACGGGCGCGAATTGGTGCCCCCCAGCGCGCACCGTAGGGCGCGTACCTCTCGACGACAGACACCCACCCATCACGACCGGCGACGAACGACGCCGGGAACCCAGCCACAAGGAGGCCGCCATGACCGCACAACCCAACGCCCCACGACCCCGCCAGAACCCCGGCGACGACATGCTCACCCTCCAGGAAGCGTGTCGCTACCTCCGCGTGCCGGAGGGGACGCTGCGCTACTGGCGCCACCTCGGCACCGGACCCCGCAGCTTCAAGGTCGGCCGCCACGTCCGCTACTGGCGCGCCGACCTCATCCTCTGGCTCACCGAGCAGACGAACCGTCCCCAGAACCGCAGCTGACCCTGCCCCACCGTCGGATCTCAGAGAGACGATGGAGCGATCCTGGAAGGAGCATCACCATGGCGGGAAACATCGCCAAGCGAGCCAACGGCCGGTGGCGGGCGCGGTACCGCGACGAGGCCGGCAAGGAGCACTCGCGGCACTTCGACCGCAAGATCGACGCCCAGCAGTGGCTGGACCAGGTCACCTCCGCGGTGGTCACCGGCACGTACGCCGATCCCAAGGCTGGACGGATCACGTTCGCGGCGTTCTTCGGCGAGTGGTCGGCCCGCCAGGTCTGGGCACCCGGCACCGTCCTCGCGATGTCGCTGGCGGCCAGATCCGTGCCGTTTGCGGGGAAGCCCATGAAGCAGGTTCGGCGCTCGGACGTCGAGACTTGGATCAAGCAGATGAACGCCGCCGGACTCGCCCCCGGCACGATCAAGACGCGGTACGTCAACGTCAGGTCGGTGTTCCGCGCCGCGGTAAAGGACCGGGTGATCGGCTCCGACCCGACCGACGGCGTCCGCCTCCCCCGCGGCCGTCGCGCTGACGTGGCCATGTCGATCCCCACCCCCGAGGAGGTTGGGCAGCTCATGGCTGTGGCTGACGAGCGGTTCCAGCCGTTCATCGCCCTCTGCGCCTTCGCCGGCCTGCGACTCGGCGAGGCCGCCGGGGTACAGCTCGGCGACGTCGACTTCCTCCGCAAGACGCTCAAGGTCTGCCGGCAGGTGCAACGCGTCAACGGTGGGGCGATTGACGTACGCGCGCCGAAGTACGGCTCGGAGCGCGTCGTCTACCTCGCTGACAGTCTCATCAACGTGCTCGCCGAACACGTCACCGCTCACGGCACCACCGGCAAGAGTCGGTGGCTCTTCGCCGGGGAGGGCGACGACCCACCGCACCAGAACACCATTGGATACTGGTGGCGCAAGACGCTGCGCGACGCCAGCCTTTCTGGCATCAAGCTCCACGACCTCCGGCACTTCTACGCCTCCGGGCTCATCGCGGCCGGGTGCGACGTCGTGACCGTGCAGCGCTCGCTCGGCCACGCGAAAGCGACGACGACCCTCAACACCTACGCCCACCTGTGGCCGACCGCTGAGGACCGCACACGTAAGGCTGCGGAGTTGATCATGGCCGCGTCGCTCGGCGAGCCAACCGCGGACCTGATCAAAGTTGGGGGTGAGCCCCGCTGAGTGAGCCGTTGCCTCGCGTCGCAGACGCACTTTCGAGGCGTGAGCGGTGGCGCGTCACAGCAGCCCAAGACGACGCGTCGCGCTCGCTCTTCGGTCCGGGATCGAACATAGACTCCGTGTCGTGGTGACCCAGCTGGACGTCGAGGACAGCCTCCGCCTGGGCCGAGAATCTCGGTCGTTCGAGGTCAAGGGGGCCGGGAGCATCACCGACAAGCAATACGTCGCACGAGTTGTCCGGGCCGTCATGGCGATGGGGAACCTCCGCGACGGGGGTCAGGTCTGCCTCGGAATCGACGACGACCAGATGGCCACCATGAAGCCCGGCCTGTCCCCCGCCCAGGTCGCCGAGTGGACTGACTACGACAACGTCAGCGACCAGCTCGCCCGGTACTGCGACCCGCCGGTCTCGTTCCACCTCCACCATTTCAAGCTCAGTTCCGACGCCGAGGTCGTCGTCCTCGACGTCGAGGAGTTCGACATCGATCTGCACATTTGCAAGAAGGACTACCCGGGTGTCCTGCAAGCGGGGCAGACGTACGTCCGGCCCCGCGGCAAACCCCAGTCGAGTCAGGTGCCGTCGCTGGTGGACATGCGCGACTTGCACAATCTGGCCATCGACAAGGGCGTCCGCGAGTACTTCCGCCGCTCCGAGTACGCGGGCGTGCCATTCACCGTGTCCACACCGCTCTCCCCCGAACAGCAGGACACTGCCGCGTTCGACGCCGAGGCTGCTGAGGCGTGGGCTGCACCGTCCTCGATCGACAACCCCGTCGGCGACGTACTCGCGCCTGGCATCGTGACGCCGGCCTTCACCAACGTCACCGTACGGCCCGCGCCCTACGACGCCGGCCGCATCAGCCCCAGCCAGCTCGAGGACTTCGCCGGCACCCACGCCGTACGACTGCGCGGATGGCCAGTGCCGATGCTGAGCAACCGCGACCCCGTAGCGCACCACGGGAATTGGATCGCCCAAGACCTCCAGGCAGAAATCGTTCCCCACCTGGAAGCGTGGCGACTGTTCACCAGCGGCCAGTTCGTGCAGCGCCGCGTCATCGCGACCGACCTTCGCGACGCCGCCGAACTCAAGGCCGAGGCGCCGGAAGCGACCGGTGCCGTCGCCGTGTGGGACATTCTCCTCTACCTAGTCGAGGTCGCGGAGCTCGGGGCGCGGTACGCCACCGCGCTCGGCGCGGAGACCGTGACTATCGACGTAAGCCTGGAGAACATCGCCGGACGCGAACTCATTTCCGGCAGCTGGGACCGCGAACTTCACGGGCGGTACATCACCCATGCCGAAGTCCTCACCGCGCGAGTCGTGCACCCCGCGCCGGCGCTGCTTGCGACGCCACGGGCTATTGGCGTCGACCTGGCCCAGCAGATCTTTCGGAAGTTCGGGCTCGACGTCCCCGACAAGACCCTCATGGAGTGGCAGGACAGCACCCTCGACAAGTCCAGCCGCGCCGGCTGACCGACCCTGACGGCCGCTGACGGCGGGTTGCCGAGGGGGCCGGGCAGAATAGATACGTGAACGAAACAACCACCGCGGTCGTCGTCGCCCTTGCTGGCGGCGCCGGTGGGTTCCTTGGCGCCAGCGTGACCACGTTCTTCAACTTTCGCACCCAGGACAAGACCCACCGTCGCGAACAGCTCCGCCGCGACGCTGAGACCCTCGGCCCGATCCGGGAGTACCTCGAGATCACCATCAATCCCGAACGGCTCGCCATCAACGCCCCGGTCAATGACCAAGACGCGCAGGCGCTCTACGAGAAGCTCCTCGGCCAGCGGGACCAGCACCTCGCCGCGGTCAACGTCATGGCCTCCGGCCACCCGGACGCCACCGTCCGACACACCGCCAAGGAGTTCGCGACCGAGCTGTACAACGCCGGCCACAGCGCCGGCTGGATGCTCCGCGATCCGCTGCGCGAGGGCCGACTACGCGACGCCGCCAACGAGGATCACCAGAACGCACACGACCTCCTCGACAAGCTCTCCAAGCTCACCACCGCGTACGGCGACAAGTAGGCGCGCGAGCCCGTCAGACCACCGTCGCCTCGAAACTCTCCGCGGTCGCCACCATCGACGACGCGATCTTCACCCCTGGAAATGCGAACTCGAAGTCAGCGACTGCCTCATCGACGCCCAGCCCCAGCCACGCTGTGCAGTCCACGTGCGGATACTCCGGCGCGGTGACCGGGTCGACCAAGAGCAGACTGAACGGCGGGAAATGAATAAGAGCCGACAGGGTCGGCTTCGTCTCAGCCACCTCGGCCGCACCCGACGGCTCCACCGAGATCGTGGCGGCCATGCCGCGGTGACCACCGCCGACGTAGGTCTGCTCCACCGCCGGCGTCACCCCCACCAGGAACCGCAGATCCGGGTCAGAGGTCAGCGGACGTCCCTCAAGGATGTCCTCCACGAACCCGTGGTGCGTTGAGTACAAGCCCTCGGCGCCGGTCGTCAGGCCCGCAACCGCTGCTCGCGCGAACCGGCCCGGACGCGCCCTCGGCAGCTTGCCCGCGATTCCGGGGCGGGCGCCGGCTCGCGGGGAGTCGAGGAGACCGCCAGCCAACATGTGCGCCCACCCGATGTACTCGTCGTCCCACGGCGAGGAAATGCGACGACACGCTTCACAGTGGCCCCAACTCCGGATGCCGCCGATCCGCGGCCGCGACATCACCAAGTTGCCCTCTGCGTCGTACATCGACCGAGTCGCGTCGCCCGTGTTGAACGCCGCCTTCGGCGGCACGTGCGTGTCCGTCAGCTTCGCCGCCGTGCCGCACAGCGCGCACGGACCGCGGCGCTCGTGAGACCGCGGGTTCGTCGGCCGGAGAGGACCAGTCACGTCCGACCAACGTTCGGCCCGAGACTCATGTTCCCGCCAGTCGTGCTTGCGCCCGTTAGTCGACGGTGTTGACGGCACCGAGCTCGTTCAGCAGCGCCTCAACCGCCGCTGACGCCACCGGCGGATACGCTGCAGGGAACGTCGTCGTTCCGTCCGACCTGCTCCAGGTGACCGTGGGCTCAGGCAGCGTCGGCTTCTGAGCCGGGAACACTAACTCCGGCGGCCAAGCCCGACCTGGGACGTTGAACAGAGCCCGATCCGCCTGCCGCGCCAGCGCACGGGCCACGAACTCAGCCAGGTCGCCGTTCAACCCCGATTGCGCCCGCAGTGGCTTCACCGGTTCCGCGACGAGGAGCAAGGTCGGGCTCAACGGCATCCACAACGGCGAACCATCCGGGATGAGGCCCGACCAGTCGTATCCGGTCGGGTTGAGCGTCACCACCGGCGAGTCGCCTGAGATGAGGACCGGTTCGGGCGAGGCCAGGACGCTCCAGTGCCACGGCGTCACCTGAGTTGAGACCTCGTCGAGCTTGCGGACCATCGTCCGCAGCTTCGAGGCCCGCGTGTCGCGTTCGTCCTGCCGCGCGGCCCACGCTCGCCGGGCGAAGGCGAGATAGCGGTCACGATCGGCGTCGGAAAGAGCGAGCAGATCGAACCTGCCGGACTTGGCCGCCTCCATCAACACCAACATCGCGCCCAGGTGCTCGTCGAAGTGCTCCATGAACGCGAAGACCGTCGGGGTGCGGACCAGCTGCGCCACGGTGAAGTTGATGACAGTCGCCTTGTTTACGTCCCCGATGCCGGCGCCCGCCCGCAGAGCCTTCAAGGTCTCGCCGACCGGCGCCTCGATGTGCTTGTCGAGCCAGTTCTCGACCGCATCGGTCTCCGCCCCGTCGGCGCCGGCGAAGTTGTAGAACCGGTTCCGGACCGCACTGTTCGACACCGAGAACCGCTGCGGGCCCGCGCTCCCACGATCGAGCACCGCGACATGGTCCTCCGTGTCGGCCCAGCCGCGCAGGTAGGCGCGTGGCACAACATGCTGGTGCTTCTTCAGCTTGGTCGTCGCCATCAGTTCTCCTCCCTTCCAGTGTCCAGCGCGCCAGCGCGGCTGACAAAATGGGTAATCGCACCCGCCCTGCTCTTGCCAGTAGCTGCCGCGCGGCTTTCGGCCCCGGCACGCCTCAGCTCGCGGCCAAGCCCGAGATCGCACTGTTCCTTCTGCTGGGCTCCTTTCGACCAGGTCCTCCTCGAGGACGGCGTGTGAACGTCAACGCTGGCGCTCGCACGTCCGGATCGGCCGCCATGAGTCTTCCGCCAAGGAGTCATGTCACGGCGGGTCAACTGGCGGCACCGGGATCCGGGTATGGGCCCTTCGAACGGCCAGATCGAGCCCATGACGCAAAATTTCTTGCGGACTCTGTGCGGACTGGGAGGGGTCACACCCCCTCTGACCTGCGGTTTTACGTCGATTCACACGTTGAAGCGGAACTCCACCACGTCACCGTCGGCCATGACGTAGTCCTTGCCCTCCATGCGGACCTTGCCGGCCTCCTTGGCCTTCTGCATCGAGCCCGCGGCCATCAGGTCGTCGAAGGACACGATCTCGGCCTTGATGAAGCCGCGCTGGAAGTCGGTGTGGATCACGCCCGCGGCCTCGGGCGCGGTCGCACCCTTGGGGATGGTCCAGGCGCGGGTCTCCTTGGGACCGGCGGTGAGGTAGGTCTGCAGGCCCAGGGTGTCGAAGCCGACCCGGGCCAGCACCTCGAGGCCGGGCTCCTCGACGCCCATCTCGGCGAGCATCTCGCGGGCCTCGTCGTCGTCACCGAGCTCGACCAGCTCGGCCTCGAACTTCGCGTCGAGGAAGATCGCCTCCGACGGCGCGACCAGGTCGCGCATCTTCTGCTTGAGCTCCTCGTCGCCGAGCTCGTCGGCGTCGCAGTTGAAGACGTAGATGAACGGCTTCGCGGTGAGCAGCGAGAGCTCGCGGATCAGCGAGCGGTCCACGGACGTGGCGATGATCGGCGTACCGGCCTCGAGGTGGCCGAGGGCCTCCTTCGCCGCCGCGACCACCGGGGCCAGCTCCTTCTTGCCCTTGGCCTCCTTCTCCAGCCGCGGGACCGCCTTCTCGACCGTCTGCAGGTCGGCGAGGATCAGCTCGGTCTGGATCGTGGAGATGTCGTTGCCGGGGTTGACCTCGCCGTCGACGTGGGTGACGTCCTCGTCGCGGAACACCCGCGTCACCTGGCAGATCGCGGCCGACTCGCGGATGTGGGAGAGGAACTTGTTGCCCAGGCCCTCACCCTCCGAAGCGCCGCGCACGATGCCGGCGATGTCGACGAACTCGACGGTCGCGGGCAGCACCTTCGCGCTCCCGAAGACCTCCGCCAGCTTCGCCAGCCGGTCGTCCGGGACGCCCACGACCCCGACGTTCGGCTCGATCGTCGCGAACGGGTAGTTCGCCGCGAGGACGTCGTTCTTGGTCAGGGCGTTGAAGAGGGTCGACTTGCCCGCGTTGGGGAGACCGACGATGCCGATGGTGAGTGCCACGGGCGGCGAGTCTACGGGGCGACCTCACGACTCCGGACATCGCGAGCGTCGTCCAGCGCGTGCGCTGGCAAGGCGGAGGAGAGAGGCGGGACGGAGTCCCGGCGACCGACGACAACGCGGCCAGCGTGCGTGATGGGCGGGGCGCAGCGGGGTGGAGTCGTGAGGTCGCCCCGTGAAGGGTGTACGGCGGTCGCCCGAATCAGCGGGTCTGCGGGGCCGGCCTCAGCGGCGGGCGGCGTCCTCCACGCACAGGGTGGCCCACGGCAGCGCCTCCAGGCGCCCCTCGGCGATCGGGCCACCACACGCGTCACAGGTGCCGTAGCTGCCCTCGTCCAGCTTGGCCAGCGCCCGCTCCACGTCGGCCTTCGTCACCTGGAGCTTGTCGTGCACCGCGACCTGGGAGAGACGGTCGACCGCCATCGCGGTGCCCTCACCGACGCGCTTGCCGAACGAGATCTCGCCGCGCTCACCCGGCGGCTCCTCGAGCCGGGCCATCTGCTCGTCCAGCTCGGCCAGCTTCTCGAGCAGCGTCGTGCGCACCGTGTCCATCCGCCCAGCATCGCTCGCGCCTGCAAGGCCAGTCCCCCGGCGGTGAGCCAGCCACCGAACCGGCCACCCAAACCGTGGCTGACCCACCGCCCACCCGCCGACCCACCCCCCGGCGGTGAGCAGACCACCGAACCCACCACCCAAACCGTGGCTGACCCACCGCCCACCAGCCGACCCACCCCCCGGCGGTGAGCAGGCCACCGAACCCACCACCAAGAAGGTGGCTGGCTCACCGCCCACCACGGGTCAGGACGCAGGACCGGACGCCCCAGGGCGAGGATGCAACGATCAGGGCGTGGACACCGCACGCATTCGCGCCCAGTTCCCCGCCCTCGCGCACGGGGTCGCCCACTTCGACGGCCCCGGCGGCTCGCAGACCCCGACGCCGGTCGCGCAGGCGGTCGCGGCCACGCTGACCGCCGGGCTCGCCAACCGGGGGTCCGTCACCGATGCCGAGCGGCGGGCCGAGGACGTCACCGTGGCCGCCCGCGCGGCGATGGCGGACCTGCTCGGCGCCGACCCGGGTGGCGTCGTGTTCGGCCGGTCGATGACGCAGCTGACCTTCGACATGGCCCGGACCCTCGCGCAGGGCTGGGGTCCCGGCGACGAGGTCGTCGTCACCCGGCTCGACCACGACGCCAACATCCGGCCCTGGGTCATCGCCGCGGAGCGGGCCGGCGCGACGGTCCGCTGGCTCGGCTTCGACCCGGAGACCGCCGAGCTCGACGACGTCACGCCCCTGCTGTCGGACCGGACCCGGCTGGTCGCGGTCACCGCGGCGTCGAACCTGTTCGGGACCCGCCCCGACGTGCCCGCGATCGCCCGCGCGGCCCACGACGCCGGCGCGCTGGTGTACGTCGACGCCGTGCACCTGGCCGCCCATGCACCCGTCGACATGGCAGCCCTGGGTGCCGACGTCATCGCCTGCTCGCCGTACAAGTTCTTCGGCCCGCACAACGGCGTCCTCGCCGCGTCCCCGGCGCTGCTCGAGACGCTGCACCCGGACAAGCTGCTGCCGTCGTCGAACGCCGTGCCGGAGCGATTCGAGCTCGGCACCCTCCCCTACGAGCTGCTCGCCGGCGTGACCGCAGCGGTCGACTTCATCGCCTGCCTCGACAGCGGGGCGGCCGACCGGCGCACCCGCGTCCTGGAGTCGATGGCCTCGGTGGAGGAGCACGAGGACCAGCTCCTCGCGCGGCTTCTCGACGGGCTCGGCGCCCTCGACGGCGTGACGCTCCACGGGCGACCGGCCCGGCGTACGCCGACCGTGCTGTTCTCCGTGGCCGGCCGCACCGGGCGCGAGGTCCACGAGCACCTGGCCAAGCTGGGCGTGAACGCGCCGGCCAGCCACTTCTACGCGATCGAGGCGTCCCGGCACGCCGGCCTGGGCGACGACGGGGCGGTCCGCGCCGGCATCGCGCCGTACACGACGCAGGACGAGGTCGACCGGCTGGTGGCGGGCGTCGCCGAGCTGGGCTGACCCCGGAGTGCGGGCAGGGTCAGAACACCGACCAGCCGGTGCGGGTCGTGAAGAGGTCGAGCGCGGCCAGCCCGGCGGCTGAGTTCCCGGACGGGCTCAGCGCCGGGCTCCACACGCAGATCGTGCAGCGGTCGGGGACGACCGCGAGGATGCCGCCGCCGACGCCGCTCTTGGCCGGCAGCCCCACGCGGTAGGCGAACTCCCCCGCCGCGTCGTAGGTCCCACAGGTCAGCATCACCGCGTTGATCCGCTTGGTCTGGCTGAGGGTGAGCATCCGGGTGCCGTCGGCACGGACCCCGTTGCGGGCCAGCAGGGACGCGGCGAGCGCCACCTCGCGGCAGGTCATCGACAGCGCGCACTGCCAGAAGTACTGCTCGAGGACCTCCTCGACGCTCGTCTCGAGGTTGTCGTAGCTCGCCAGCAGGTGCGCCATCGCCGCGATCCGGTGGCCCCGCTCGCTCTCCGAGCGGGCCACGTCGGGATCTGCGTCGATCTCCGCGTTGCCGCTCTCGGTGCGCACCAGCGCACCGGTCGCCGCCCGCGCGTCACCGGTCAGCCCGTGCAGCCGGTCGGTGACCACCAGCGCGCCCGCGTTGATGAAGGGGTTGCGCGGCCGGCCCTGCTCCTGGTCGAGCTGGAGCAGCGAGTTGAACGGGTTGCCCGAGGGCTCGCGCCACACCCGCTCCCAGATCCGGTCGTCGCGCTCCATCACCAGCGCGAGGCTGAACACCTTGGAGATGCTCTGCACGGAGAAGGGCGCGTCCCCGGCACCGGTCGCGTGCACGGTGCCGTCGTTCATCGCCACCGCCATCCCGAACTGGTCCGGGTCGACCGACGCCAGGCCGGGGATGTAGTCGGCGACGGCTCCCGCGCCGACGTGCGGCGCCACCTCGTCGCGGATCTCGTCCAGCACGCCAGCGATGTCCATGGCGGCGATTGTGCCGCCCCCGCCCCGGCCGGGGGCGCCGGCCCACGGACGGCCCGTTAGGTTGCACGCGTGCGCATCGCCACCTGGAACGTCAACTCCCTCCGCTCCCGCATCGACCGGGTCGAGGCGTTCCTGCAGCGCCACGACGTCGACGTGCTGGCCCTGCAGGAGACCAAGGCCCGCGAGGACCAGCTGCCGCTGATGGGCCTGCAGTCGCTGGGGTACGACGTCGCCGCCGCGGGCACCAGCCAGTGGAACGGGGTGGCGATCCTCAGCCGGGTCGGGCTCGAGGACGTGCAGGTCGGCTTCGAGGGGATGCCCGGCTTCGCCAAGGACGCGGAGAGCCCCGTCACCGCCGAGGCCCGCGCGATCGGGGCGGTCTGCGGCGGTGTCCGGATCTGGTCGCTCTACGTGCCGAACGGGCGCAAGGTCGACGACCCCCACTACGTCTACAAGCTCGACTGGCTGGCGCGGCTGCGCGCGGCGGCCGCCGGCGACTGGCTCGGCGAGGACACCGCGCTGGTCGGCGACTGGAACATCGCACCGCTCGACGAGGACGTCTTCGACATGGCCCAGTTCGCCAAGTCCACCCACGTGACACCGCCCGAGCGGGCGGCGTTCCAGGCGTTCCTCGACGACGGGTACGTCGACGTCGTGCGCCCGCACACGCCCGGACCGGACGTCTACACCTACTGGGACTACTACCGGCAGCGCTTCGAGCGGAACCGCGGCCTGCGCATCGACTTCGTCCTCGGGTCCCCCTCGCTGGCGAAGCGGGTGACCGGCGCGTTCATCGACCGCGACGAGCGGGCCGGGACCGGCGCGTCGGACCACGCCCCGGTCGTGGTCGACCTCGACTGAGGGACGACCGTGCCCACCAGCCCCCTGACCGAGCCCGGCCCGGCCCTCTCGCCGCGGTCCCGGCTCCGCGGGCTGGACCCGCTGGTGCCGCTCACCGCCGTCGTGGCGCTGGCCGTCTACCTCACGCACGGCTTCGACGGCGGGTTGACCCGCGACCTCGGCGTCTACGCCTACGGCGGCCAGCAGGTCGCCGAGGGCGTGCCGCCGTACGTCGCCATCGTCAACCGCGCCGGCCCGCTGGCCCACTTCCTGCCCGGGATCGGCGTCTGGGTGGCCCGCCTCGTCGGCGTGGACGACGTGCTCGGCATGCGGGTGTTCTTCCTGCTGATCGCGGTCGCCTGCGTCGTCGTGACCTACCTGCTCGCCCGCGACGTCTTCCGCTCCCGAGCCGCCGGCGTGGTCGCGGCGGCGGCGCTGCTGAGCGTCCGGGGCTTCGTCATCTACGCGACGTACGGTCCTCGCGAGAAGACGCCGCTGGTGCTGTTCTGCGCGCTCGCCCTGCTCGCCGTGGTGCACCGCCGCTGGGCGACGGCCGGCTTCTGCATCGCGCTGGCCACCCTCACCTGGCAGCCGGCGTTCTTCGCGCTCGGCGCCGGGGCCGCGGTGGCCGCGCTCCTCCAGGCCGAGGGGCGGCTGCGCTCGCTCGTGCGGATCGCCGTCGGGGGCCTGGCCCCGCTGGTCGCCGTCGTGGCGGCGTACGCCGTCGTCGGGGACCTGCAGGTCTTCCTCGACGACTTCGTGCTGATCAACGCCCGCTACACCGAGCAGGTGTCGCTGATGACCGAGCCGCGGATCATCTGGGAGGCCACCAAGGAGATCTACGGCTGGACCACCTGGCTGCTGATCGGTGGCCTGGTCGCCGTGGTCCTGCAGGCGCTGGCCTCCGTGCGGTCCGCCCTGCGCCACGACCCGCGGGCCGCGGCCTTGGTCGGCATGGGCGTCCTGGCCGTCGTGGGCTCGCTGTGGTCGCTCAAGGCCTACAACGGCTGGCCGGACTGCTTCTTCGTCTTCCCGGTCGTGATGGTCGGCATCGGTGGCCTGGCCCCGCTGCTGGGCAGGCTGATGCCCCGCCCGGCGCTGGTCGCGCTGGTCGCCGCCTGGGCGGCGGCCTCGGTCGCGATCACCACGACGTACGCCGTGACCACCCGCAACCACGACCTCTACGAGCAGCGGCGCGACGTCGAGGCGGTCCAGCGTGTGCTGCCCGGGGCGCGGATCATGTCCTTCGAGGCACCGCCGGCGCTGGTGCTCGCCCACCAGCGCAACCCCACGCGCTTCCAGCTGTTCGGGAACGGCCTGGTCGGCTACCTCGACGACACCTGGCCCGGCGGTCGGGAGGGCTACGCCCGCTGGATCGCCCGCCGCGCGCCGGAGCTGCTCGCGGTCGGCACGGAGTCGGGCCACCGGAGCTGGCTGGAGCCTGTGCTGGAGCGCCACTTCGTCCTCGTCGGCGAGTCGCCCGAGTGGGACTGGTACGTGCGCCCCGAGGTCGGCCGGGACCGCGTCGAGGAGCTGCGCCGGGTCCTGCTGGACTGATCCGCGCGGCCGAGGGTGGCACGATGACAGCGTGGACGCCGCAGCGCTGCCCGTACCCCCGGCCGAGCCGGACCCCCGCACGGTCGGGGCGCCCGGTCGCGCCGACTTCCGCTACTCCGTGGTGATCCCGGTGTTCAACAGCGAGGGCGTCGTGGGTGAGACCGTCGACCGGGTCGTCGAGACCTTCACCCTCGCGGGTCTGGACCACGAGGTCATCCTCGTCAACGACGGCAGCCGGGACGGCAGCTGGGAGGTCATCGCGGCCAAGGCGCGCGCCCTGCCCCAGGTGGTCGCGCTGGACCTGCTGCGCAACTACGGCCAGCACCACGCGAACCTCGCCGGCCTGCGGGAGACGACCGGTGACTACGTCATCACCATGGACGACGACCTGCAGAACCCTCCCGACCAGGCCCTGCTGCTCATCGACAAGGCGCTGGAGGGCCACGACGTGGTCTTCGGGAAGTTCGAGCGCAAGCAGGCGGCCGGACACCGCCGGCTGGGCAGCCAGCTCATCGGCGCGGTCAACCGGCGGGTCTTCCACCAGCCGGCGGGCCTCGAGGTCACCAACTACCGGATCCTGCACCGCGACGTGGTCGACCGGATCTGCGCCTCCCGAACGGCCCACCCCTACATCACCGGGCAGGCGCTGCTGTACTCCCGCAACCCCGGGAACGTCACCGTCCGGCACGAGCCGCGCACCGTCGGCAGCAGCAACTACAACCTCGCGCGGATCCTGCGGCTGGTGCTGACCATCCTGTTCTCCTACTCCTCCTACCCGCTGCGGCTGGCCGCACTGGTCGGCTTCGGCATCTCGGCCGTGAGCTTCCTGCTGGGCGCGTTCTACCTCGGCGCCGGGCTGCTCGGCCACACCCAGGTGCAGGGCTGGACCACCACCGTCGTGCTGCTCTCGATCCTCAACGGCTTCACGATCGCGCTGCTCTCCATGGTCGGCGAGTACGTCGTCCGCACGCTGAACGCCGTGAGCGCGCAGGACACCTACCACGTGCAGACGAGGGTGACCGGGTGACCAGGCACCTGCTCGTCATCGGTGCCCAGCGCTGCGGCACCACGTGGGTGCACGACCTGCTCGCCGCCCACCCGGACGTGGCGATGGCCAGGCCCGCGCGGCCCGAGCCGAAGGTCTTCCTGTCCGAGACCGACGCCGCGCGCGGGCGGGACTGGTACGTCCACACGTTCTTCGGCCACGCATCCGGCGAGCAGCTGCTCGGCGAGAAGAGCACGAGCTACCTCGAGTACGGCGAGGCCGCGGACCGCGCGGCCGCCGTGCTGGGTGATCCACTGGTGCTGGCGGTGCTGCGCGACCCGGTCCGCCGGGCCCGGTCCCACTGGGCGTTCAGCACCGAGAACGGCCTGGAGGACCGGCCGCTGGCCGAGGTGCTCGAGCTGAACCTCGCCGGTCCCCTGGCGTGGACGCCGGGGCAGACCTCGGTCTCCCCCTACGCCTACCTCGAGCGCGGGCGGTACGCCGACTACCTCGGTCCGTGGCTGGACCGGTTCCACGACGACGTGACCGTCGCGTTCCTCGAGGAGCTGACCACCGAGGAGAAGGCCCGGGCCCGGCTGCTGGAGCGGCTGGGCCTTGATCCGGCACGCGGCACGACCCCCGGTCCGGCGGTCAACGGGACCAGCCAGGCCGCTCCGGAGCTCGGCGAGGGACTGACCGCCCGGCTCCGTGGGTACTACCAGGACAGCGACCGGGCCCTGGTCGGTCTGGTCGGACGCGCGCTGCCGTGGCCCACGGCGGACTGACGAACGGACGGCACAGTGAGCTCCGAGACGACGACCACCGCGATGTCGGGAGCGCCCCTGCCCGAGATCGCCTTCAACGAGGTGCGACCCGAGGGTGACGAGCTCGCCCACGTGGCCGCCTCGATCACCAGCGGCCGCACCCAGTCCTCGGGGCCCTACTCGGCCCGGGTCATCGACATCCTGACCGCCGAGACCGGCGCCCACGAGGCCCTGCTCACGACGTCGTGCACCGCCGCGCTCGAGCTCAGTGCCCTGCTGCTGGACCTGCGGCCCGGCGACACCGTCATCGTGCCGTCGTTCACCTTCGTCACCTCGGCGCTGGCGTTCGTGCGGGAGGGCGCCCGGATCAAGTTCTGCGACATCGAGCCCGAGACGCTGGGCCCCGACCCCCGCCACGTGGCCGAGCTGCTCGACGACTCCGTGCGTGCCGTTGTCGTCGTGCACTACGCCGGCATCGCCTGCGACCTCGACGGGCTGCACGAGGTGCTCAAGGACCGGCCGGACGTGGCGATCGTCGAGGACGCCGCGCACGCGCTCTTCGGCCGCTGGCGCGGGCGACCGCTGGGCAGCCTGGGCCGCTTCGCCACCCTGAGCTTCCACCAGACCAAGAACATCGTCTGCGGCGAGGGCGGCGCGCTGCTGCTCAACGACCCCGACGACCAGCGCCGCGCCTGGGTGCTCCACGACAAGGGCACCGACCGCAAGGCGTTCTTCCAGGGGCTGGTGGACAAGTACTCCTGGCGCGACATCGGCTCGTCCTTCGGACTGTCCGACACGCTGGCGGCGTACCTCCTCGGGCAGCTGGAGGTCCGGGCCTCGATCCAGGCCCGGCGCCGGGCCGTGTTCGAGGGCTACCTCGAGGCTCTCGGACCGCACGCGGACGCGCTGGGGATACGGCTGCCGGTGGTGCCCGACCACTGCGAGCCGGCGTACCACCTCTTCCACGTGCTGCTGCCGGACGCCGACGCCCGCGCCCAGGCGATCAAGGAGCTCTCGGCGCAGGGCATCAGCACCGCGTTCCACTACGTGCCGCTGCACGACTCCGACGGCGGCCGGCAGTTCACGGCGTACGCCGGGGCCGAGCCGCCGGACTGCCCGGTGACCACCGACGTGAGCGAGCGGCTGCTGCGGCTGCCCTTCCACAACCACCTCACCCGCGCCGAGGTCGAGCGGGTCTCCGAGGCCCTCGTGCGCTTCGTGGCCGGCACATGACCGCTCCCGCCCCCGCCACGAGCGGCTCGGCCTCCATCGAGCAGCCCGGCTACTGGTGGTACCGCGCCCGCGCAGAGCTGCTCCGGGCTGCGCTCGGGCCGCAGCTCGGCGAGCCCCGCCGAGTCCTCGACGTCGGCAGCGCCGACGGGCCCAGCGTCGGCTGGATGGCCGGCAGCGAGCTGGTCGCGACCGTCGACCTCGATCCGCGGGGGCTCACCCCCGGGACCGGCGTGCAGGCGTCCGCGCTGGCCCTCCCGTTCGCCGACGGCAGCTTCGACGTGGTCGGCGCCTTCGACGTGGTCGAGCACTGCGAGCCGGAGTCGGTCGCGGTCGGCGAGCTGGCACGGGTGCTCGCCCCCGGCGGCCGGCTGCTGCTGTCCGTGCCCGCCTACACGTGGGCGTGGTCCGACCACGACGTGCGCGCCGGGCACCACCGCCGCTACACCCGGGCCCGGATCGAGCGGGCCGTGGGCGCGGCCGGCCTGGAGGTCGTGCGGAGCACCCACGGCTTCGCCGCGGTGTTCCCCCTCTTCGCGGCCGAGCGGCTCAGCCGCCGGGTCCGGCGCGCGTCGCCGGACGCGGCCCGGCTGCCCCGCACCTCGGCCCGCACCGACCGGGCGCTGCTGGGGCTGTGCGGCGTCGAGGCGCGGGTGCTGCGGCGCCGGGACCTGCCCTTCGGCTCGTCGGTGTTCGTGGCGGCGCGCAAGCCCTAGGGTCGGGCTGCGTACCGGTCCGAGGCGGCGAGCAGGACCAGGGCGGCCGCCTCGACCACCGCGAAGGCGGCGGCGGTGGCCGTGCTGCCCGCGCCCGCGACGAGGAGGAGCGCCGCGCCCGGGAGCAGGGCGAGGAGCCAGGAGCGCAGCAGGTGCAGCACCCTGCCGCGGGCGATGACCAGCAGCGTGAGCAGGAGGTTGGCCATCGCCAGGGCGCTGCCGACGGCGACGGGTACGGCGGTCTCCCGGGCCAGCGTCACGTCGGCGCCGAACACCAGCCGGACGCTCCACGGGCCCAGCAGCCAGCCCAACGCGCCCGCGGCAGCCGCGGACGCCACCGCGGCGACCAGCATCCGGTCGCGCAGCCGGTCCAGCTCGCGGGCCCGCCCGGCCGTGGCGAGGGCCGTCAGCCTCCCCGTGAGCGGGGCGACCGCCCCCAGCAGCAGCGTGTAGGGCGCGCGGAACAGCGCCAGCCCGGCGAAGAGGGCCGTGACCTCCGCGGGAGCGCCTCCGGCGGCGGCCAGCACGACCGGGGCGCCCGTCAGCACGGCCTGGGCGACCAGCTGGGCCGCCCCGGTGCCGCCCACCGAGGCCAGCAGGCCCTCGGCGCCGGTCGACTCCCCCGTCCGGCGCGGCCGGAGCGCCGAGGGCCACCAGGCGTTCACGACGTAGCCGGCGATCAGGCAGACCCCGTAGGCGACCGGGTCGGTGACCCCCGCGGCGAGCAGGACGGCCGCGGCGAGCGCGCGCACGAGGTTCTCCGCGACCAGCGCGGCGGCCACCGCGCCGAACCGGTGCCGGGCGCTCAGCACGCCGCGCACCAGCCCGGTCAGCCCCGCGCCCACCGTGACCAGCCCGGCGAGCACGGCGAACGCCACGCCATCGTCGTGGAACAGCCGGGCCCGGGCCAGCCACGCGAGCGCCGTCACGACCAGCGCGAGGAGCGCCGTCGCGCGGGCGAGCGCGGGCAGCGAACGGCGTACCGCCGCCTCGCCGCCGCGGGCCGCGACGGTCCTCGCCACCCAGTGCTGGACCGGGAACGTCAGGGCCGCGCCGGCGAAGGACCACCAGCTCCACAGCACCGACACCGGTGCCGCCGCCCGGCTGCCGAGGGCGTGCGTGACGAGCGCGAAGAACACGTAGGCCAGCAGCCCGCTGGTCGCGGACCCCAGGACGAGCGGCGAGGGACGACGACGGGCGGGCATCGGGACGCATTGTGCCCGACCCGGCCCGGCCCCACCCCGGTTGTCGGTGGTCTCGTCCATGCTGGCGCCATGGAGATGCTCGCGTCACTGGTCACCCTGCTGGTCGGGCTCGCCCTGGGCTGCCTCGTCGGGCTGCTGTGGGCGCGCTCGCGGCCCACCCACGTGCAGGCCGTCGGTCAGGGGATGGTCGACCAGGCCGAGGTGATGCAGGGGCTGGACCGGCTCAGCGACCAGATGCACGACCTCGACCGGCAGCGGGCCGCCTGGCAGGGCCAGTTCCACCAGCACGTCTCCGACCTGCGTCGCGAGACCCACGCCCTGTCCACGGCGCTGCGCAAGCCGCAGGTGCGCGGCCGCTGGGGCGAGCTGCACCTGCGCCGCGCGGTCGAGCTGGCCGGCCTGGTGGACCGGTGCGACTTCAGCGAGCAGGTCCGGCTGGCCGACGGCGCCCTGCGCCCCGACCTCGTCGTCCACCTCGTCGGGCGCCGCCAGGTCGTGGTCGACGCCAAGGTGCCCCTCGACGCCTACCTCGACGCCACCTCCGCCGACGACGAGGACGAGCGCGCGGCCCACCTGGCCCGGCACGTCCGCCAGCTGCGGACCCACGTCGACCAGCTCTCCTCCAAGGCCTACTGGCGCTCGCTGGAGGAGACCCCGGAGTTCGTGGTGCTGTTCGTGCCCGCGGAGTCCTTCCTCGCGGCCGCGCTGGAGACCGACCCCCAGCTGATCGAGTACGCCGCCGCCCGCCAGGTCGTCCTCGCCACCCCCACCACGCTGATCGCGCTGCTGCGCACGGTGGCCCACGGCTGGAGCCACGAGGTGCTGGCCGACCAGGCCCGTGAGATCCACCGGCTCGGCCGCGAGCTGCACGGCCGGCTCGGCAGCCTGAGCGGCCACCTCGACCAGGTCGGCCGGTCCCTGAACGCCGCGGTCGGCCACTACAACCAGGCGATCGGCTCGCTGGAGTCGCGGGTGCTGGTCTCCGCGCGACGGTTCCAGGACCTCGCGGTCACCGACGACGAGCTGCCCGCGCCCCGCCAGGTGGAGTCCACCACCCGCTCGCTGGGGGCGCTGACGGGCGCCGACCTGCCCCGGATCACCGACCACCGCGACCGGCGCGCCGCGAGCGACGGGGAGGACGGCGAGCATACGGTGGCCCTGTGAGGTTGGTTCAGTGAGCCACACGCGCACGCTGTGGGAAGAGGGTCGGGAGCCGGGCCGCCAGGTCGTGGCTCTCGGCGCCGCGGTCGCGCTCACCGCCGTGGTGATCGACATGGCCGTCGTGGGCCGGGTCAGCCTCTTCTTCGACCTCTGCTTCGTCACCCTCTGCGTCGCGCTCGCGCTGACGGTGCGGCCCACCGATTTCTTCACCGTCGGGGTGCTGCCCCCGCTGATCATGGTCGGCGTCTTCACGCTGCTCGGCCTCACCCGCCCGGCCGCCATCGCCGACCGGGGTGACGGCGTGATCCAGGCGGTCGTCTCCGGGCTCTCCCACCACAGCGTCGCGCTGGTCGTGGGCTACCTGCTGTGCCTGGGCTGCCTGGCGATGCGCCAGCGGATGGGTCAGGCCGCGAACCGGTCCGGGTCGCCGGCCCCGCGGCGTACCACCTCGGGGTAGCCCTCGGACCAGTCGACCACCGTGGTCGGCTCCGCCGGGGTCTCCCCCGCCTCGACGACGAGGTCCACCTCGTGGTCGAGCTCCTCCTTGACCTCCCAGCCGATCGTGCGCGGCTCCTCCTCGCCGGGCAGGATCAGCGTGCTGGTCAGCAGCGGCTCCCCCAGCACGCCCAGCAGCTCGTGCACGAACACGTGGTCGGGGATCCGGACCCCGACGGTCTTCTTCTTGGGGTGCATGAGCCGGCGCGGCACCTCACCGGTGGCGGGCAGGATGAACGTGTACGGCCCCGGGGTGGCGGCCTTGATCGCCCGGAACGCGGCGTTCTCGACGTGCACGAACTGGCCGAGCTGCGCGAAGTCGCGGCACATCAGCGTGAAGTGGTGCTTGTCGTCGAGCCCCCGGATCCGCAGGATGCGGTCCCGCCCGTCCCGGTTGCCGAGCGCACAACCCAGCGCGTACCCCGAGTCCGTCGGGTAGGCGATCAACGCGCCGTCCCGCAGCGAGTCCGCCACCTGCTCGAGCAGTCGCGGCTGCGGGTTGACCGGATGGATGTCGACGAAACGGGCCACGGTCGTCGAGTCTAGGTGGTCCCTTCCCCAGGGATAGTCCGGCACGTTTCTGACGCGCCCTGGGATAGTCCGGCACGTTTCTGACGGCCGCCACGTCAGAAACGTGCCGGACTATCCCCTCATCAGAGGCTCTGGGGGCTCTCACAGGAAAGCCGCAGCCTGGGGTCGTACCAAGGGACACATGAGCCTCGACCGCACCGACGAGCCCGACCGCCTCGTCACCTACGTGCTCCCCGTCTACAACGAGGCGGAGAACGTCGCCGCGTTCCACCGGCAGCTGGTGACCGCGACCGAGGAGCGACCCGACCTGCGCTTCGAGTTCGTGTACGTCGACGACGGCAGTCGCGACGACTCGCTGGACCGGCTGCTCGAGCTGCGCCACGCCGACCCGCGGGTGACGGTGCTGGCGCTGTCGCGGAACTTCGGCCACCAGGTGGCGGTGACGGCGGGGCTCGACGCGGCCACGCACGCCGACGCGGTGGTCGTCATGGACACCGACCTGCAGGACCCTCCCCGGGTGAGCATCGAGCTGGTCCGGGTCTGGGAGAAGGGCGTCGACGTCGTCTACGCCCAGCGCCGCACCCGGCGGGACGGGGTCTTCAAGCGCGCCACGGCGTACGTCTTCTACTGGCTGCTCGCCCGGCTCGCCTCCATCGAGATCCCCCGCAACGTCGGCGACTTCCGACTCATGGACCGCCGGGTGGTGGCCGAGGTGGTCCGCTACCGCGAGCACGACCGCTTCCTGCGCGGCATCGTCGCGCACGTCGGGTTCCGCCAGGAGGCCGTGCTCTTCGACCGCGACGCGCGGCACGCCGGCACCACCGGCTACCCCCTGCGCCGGATGCTGGCCTTCGCCACCAGCGGGATCCTGGGCTTCTCCACCCTGCCGCTGCGGCTGATCTCCCGGCTCGGCATCGCGATCTCGGCGGCGAGCGTGCTCGGCGCGGCGTACGTGCTGTGGGTGCGCCTGTTCGTGCCCGAGCAGGCCGTGCCGGGGTGGGCGTTCCTGGCCGTCGGGATGTTCCTGCTCAGCGGGCTGCAGCTGATCATGATGGGGGTGATCGGCGGCTACGTCGGGCGTGTGTACGTCGAGGCGCAGGACCGCCCTCTCTACTCGCTGGCGCTCACCGCCCGCGGCGGGGACGCGCCCTGAGCGGGTCACTCGGCCTGCGACCACCGGGCAGGCAGCTGCGGTTCGCGGCGGTCGGGGTCGTCAACACCGGGATCGACCTCGGCCTGTTCGCGCTGCTGCACGGCGCCTTCGGTGTCGTGCTCGCCAACCTGGTCAGCACGGGCGCCGGCATGGCGTTCAGCTTCGTGGCCAACGGCCGCTTCACCTTCGGCCGCGCCCGGCTGGACGCCGGCCAGGCGTTGCGCTTCGTGGCCACCACCGGGACGGTGCTCTGGGTCCTGCAGCCGCTGCTGATCACCGCGCTGGCCACGACGACGGGCGTGCTCGGCGCGAAGGTGCTCGCGACCGGCGCCTGCGTCGTCGGCAACTACCTACTCTACCGCCACGTGGTGTGGCGGGAGGTCAGGACCGGCCGGCCGCCTTCAGGTCGCGACGCAGCTCCTTGGGGAGCGAGAAGATGAGCGACTCCTCGGCGCTGTGCACGGCCTGGGCGTCCGGGTAGCCACGCTCGGCCAGGAACGCCAGGACCCCCTCCACCAGCTCCTCGGGGACGCTGGCGCCGGAGGTGACGCTCACGGTGCTGACCCCCTCGAGCCAGGCCTCGTCGATCTCCGTGGCGTCGTCGACGCGGTACGCCGACCGCGCGCCGGCCTCGAGGGCGACCTCGACCAGGCGGACCGAGTTGGAGGAGTTGCCGGAGCCCACCACGATCACCAGGTCGGCCTCGCGGGCGATCTCCTTGACCGCGAGCTGACGGTTCTGGGTGGCGTAGCAGATGTCGTCGCTCGGCGGGTCGAGCAGCAGCGGGAAGCGCTCGCGGATCGCGGCCACGGTCTCCAACGTCTCGTCGACGGAGAGGGTCGTCTGGGAGAGCCAGGAGACCCGGGCGGGGTCGCGGACGACGATGTTCGGCACGTCGGCGGGGCCCTGCACCAGCTGGATGTGCTCGGGGGCCTCACCGGCGGTGCCCTCGACCTCCTCGTGGCCCTCGTGCCCGATGAGCAGGATGTCGTAGTCCTCGCTCGCGAACCGCTTCGCCTCGTGGTGGACCTTGGTCACCAGCGGGCAGGTGGCGTCGATGGTCTTCAGCGAGCGCTGCTCGGCCTGGCGGTGCACCTCCGGGGAGACGCCGTGGGCCGAGAACACGACCGTGGCGCCCTCGGGCACCTCGGCGAGCTCCTCGACGAAGATCGCGCCGCGCGACTCGAGGTTCGACACGACGTGCTTGTTGTGGACGATCTGCTTGCGCACGTAGACCGGGGCGCCGTACAGGTCCAGCGCCTTCTCGACGGTCACCACCGCGCGGTCGACACCGGCGCAGTAGCCGCGGGGCGCCGCCAGCAGGACGGCGCGCTCCGCCTCGTCCGGGGACAGGATCGACGGGTTGCCCAGGTCGGTGGTCATGGGCCCGAGTCTACGGATCCGCGCGCGTGGGCTCACGTCGGCGCCGCTCAGCCGTCCCCCGCCAGGAACGCCGCCGCGACTTCGGTGAACCGACCGGGGTCGTCGAGCCACGGGAAGTGACCGGCGCCCGGCTGGACGACCAGCTCGCCGCGGGGGAAGGCCTCGGCCAGTCGGGCCGCCCCCGTGGGCGGGGTGTTGACGTCGTGCTCCCCGGCGAGCACCAGGACCGGGGTCTCCACGAGCCCCGCGAGCGCTGCCCGGGTCGCCTCCGGCCGGAACGCGCCGGCGGAGCCGTAGACCGCGGCGGCGGCGTCGTTGCGCTGACGGTCCCCCGCGGCGTGGTGCGCCCGGGCGGCGGCGTCCCAGCGCCCGTAGAGGAACGGGGCGATGGCCGCCCAGTCGTCGGCCTCGGCGTTGCCGGACGTGACCCGCTCCAGGGCCGCGAAGGCAGCCGGGAACCACGGCTCGCGTCCGCGCTGCCGGGCCACCGCGCGCCGGTCGCTGCCGGGCACGTCGATCCCGGTCGCTGCGAGACCCGGCGCGACCAGGAGCAGCCGGCGCAGCCGGTCCGGGTGCCGCGCGGCGTGGAGGACGACGAGGTTCGCTCCCGCGGAGTGCGCCAGGAGGTCGAGGCGCTCCAGCCCGAGGTGCGTGCGCAGCGCCTCGACGTCGTCGACGAGCCGGTCGCAGCGGCAGCTCGTCGGGTCCTCGGGAGCCGCGGACCGGCCGGTGCCGCGCAGGTCCAGCAGGACGAGACGGTGGCGCGTCGCCAGACCCCCCAGGTCCCCCAGATAGGCAGAGTCCTGCATCGGTCCCCCGGGCAGACAGACCACGGGCTCGCCGGAACCGACGGCGCGGTAGCCGAGCCGGGTGCCGTCGGCGGCGGTGAAGGCGTGCTCCACGACGTCGGGAGAGGTCGACATCTACGCCTCCCGCTGCTCGTAGGAGACCAGCACGAGACCGTCGTCGGCGCTGAGGAGACGGCCGCCGGCGGCGGCCATCCGCTCGGCGGTGCGCGCGAGCTCGTCGTACGCCGCGGCCGCCTGGAGCAGGCTCTCCGCTCCGTCCGCGGCGTGCCGGAACGTCAGCGCCTCGCAGGTGCGGACCAGCGCCCCGTCCCGGACCGCGTGCACCCGCAGGCCGCTCCCGTCGGCGACCAGGTCGAGGTTCGGCCCGACCCGTGCGGCGGCCACGCCCCACGACCGTTGTCGCAGCCCGGTCGGCGTCACCTGCCGCACCATCTCCGCGAGGTCGGCCGCGGGTACGACGGGGCCGCTGACCTGCTCCAGCGACCGGCCTGTCCAGGTGAGCACCGGCGTCCGGGACGCCGTACCCGTGTCCAGCACGGCGAGCCCCGGCGCCGGTGGCTCGTCGACCACGCGGACCCGCCACGGGCCCCGTCGCAGGACGGGCCCGGACGCGGTCGGCGCGGGCCCGACCGCCCCGCGACCGCGCTCGCGCCGGGACGCCCGCGCCGCGACCAGCTCGCCGCCCCGCATCGGCTCGGCCAGCCACCAGCCGGCACGGTGCGCCTCGGTCAGCTCGGCCGCCAGCTCGGTCAGCGCGTCGACGACGTCGGTCAGGCTGACGACGTGATCCAGCTGCCAGCGGTGCTGGGTGACGTGGCGGGATCCCGGCCACGGGGACCGCGGCCGCGGGCCGGGGTCGGGGTGCGGTGTCGTAGTCATGGGGCGAACCTCCCGCCGCAGGACCACCACCGGCGGCGGGTGAGCGACAGCTGCTGTCGCGCCGGCGCCGCGCCGACGATCCTCCACGGAGTCAGGGCCGGCGGGGTTCCCCGGGATCGGGGTCCGGCGTCGGCGGCCGAGAGTCTTGCACACGACGACCCGGGACGTCGCTCACTTTTCGCCGGTCCGGCGATCGGCGGTCGAGCCGTTCGAGCCCCGTCGGCGCCACCCTCTAAGGTCGCGCCATGGCCCTGGAGACCTCTGCGCAGTCGCCGGCGCCCGTCCGGCAGATCGCGAACGCGATCGCCGGCTGGGTGGACCGGCTCGGTGCGGTGTGGGTGGAGGGCCAGATCGCCCAGGTCAGCCGCCGGCCGGGGATGAACACCGTGTTCATGACCCTGCGCGACGCGGTGGCCGACATCTCGGTCCCGGTGACCTGCACCCGCACGCTGTTCGACGGGCTGAACCCACCCCTGGTCGAGGGCGCGAGCGTGGTGCTCCACGCCAAGCCGTCCTACTACGCCAACCGTGGCACCCTCTCCCTCTTCGCGCGCGAGATCCGGATGGTCGGCCTCGGCGAGCTGCTCGCCCGCCTCGAGCGCCGCCGTCAGCTGTTGGCCGCCGAGGGTCTCTTCGCTGCCGAGCTGAAGCGTCGGCTGCCGTTCCTGCCGGGCAAGGTCGGCCTGGTGACGGCCCCCAACTCCGCGGCCGAGCGCGACGTCCTCGAGAACGCCCGACGCCGCTGGCCTGCGGTCGACTTCGAGGTGGCGTACGCCGCGATGCAGGGTCCGCGCGCCGCCACCGAGGTGATGGAGGCGCTGGACCGCCTGGACCGGGCGGCCGACGTGGAGGTCATCGTGATCGCGCGCGGCGGCGGCTCCGTGGAGGACCTCCTGCCCTTCTCCGACGAGGCGCTGATCCGCGCCGTGCACCGGGCCCGGACCCCCGTCGTGTCCGCGATCGGCCACGAGCCGGACTCACCGTTGCTCGACCTGGTCGCCGACGTCCGCGCCTCCACGCCGACCGACGCCGCCAAGATGGTGGTGCCCGACGTCGCCGAGGAGCTGCGGCTGGTCGCGACGGCGCGCGACCGGATGCGCTCCTCGCTGGGCGGCTGGCTGGCCCGCGAGCAGGCCGGTCTCGACGCCCTCCGCTCACGACCCGCGCTCGCTGACCCGCGCAGCCTGCTGGACGCCCGCTCCGACGAGGTCGTCGCGCTGCGGGAGCGCGCCCGGCGCACCCTGGGCCACGCGCTCGACCGGGCCGCCGACGACATCGACCACCGTCGCGCCCGCGCCCGCGCCCTCTCCCCGCTCGCCACCCTGCAGCGCGGGTACGCCGTGCTCCAGGACGCCGACGGCCACGTCGTGACCTCGGTCGAGGGTGTCGCTGCGGGGGCCGAGGTCAGCGTGCGCGTCGCCGACGGACGCATCCACGCCACCACGACCACCGTCGAGCCGGATCCGCTGACCACCTCCGAGGAGCACGATGACTGACGACCTGGCCGCCGAGAAGCCCTCCTACGAGGCCGCCCGCGAGGAGCTGGTCGAGGTGGTGCGCCGGCTCGAGCAGGGCGGCACCACCCTGGAGGAGTCACTGGCGCTCTGGGAGCGTGGCGAGAAGCTCGCGCGGGTCTGCCAGGACTGGCTCGACGGCGCCCGCAAGCGCCTGGACGCCGCGATCGAGTCCGACGACTGACCGCCTCGTGCGGGTGGGAGTGCGCCCTGGCGCACCTTGACCCGCACGACTCGTCAGCGGACCGGGTCGCTGGTGAGGTCCTCGGCGATCAGGCGCAGGTCGTCGGTCGGGGCCGATCCGTAGACGAGCACCCACTGGCGGCCCACTTGGGTGGCGAACGCGTGGTCTCCCCCGGAGTCGGAGAAGGTGCGCCACTCCCGGCCCACGCTGCCCGACAGGGTGACCGGGTCACCCTCGTCGGTCTCCTCGTCGACGTACTCCGCGAGCATGTCGTCGAGCGAGCTGTCCTCCTGGCGCACGCCCACGAACCTGCCCTGGTCGGTGAGCATCCCGATGCCCCACGACGGCCGCTCGCCGGGCGTGAGGTGCACCGAGTCGGCGATCCAGCCGTCCGGCAACGACGGCGGGTAGACCACGTCGAAGCCGCCCTGCTGGGCGCCCTGCGCGGCCGAGAGGTAGTCGACCGCCTCGGGCTTGATCTCGGGGGTGTCCCGGTTGATCGCCCGGAACGCCACGAACGCACCGATCGCGAGCAGGGTCACCAGCAACGCACCGATCAGGCCGTTCGTGGAGCGCTGGTAGCGCCCCGGGGTGCCCTGACCACCCGGGGCCGGGCGGGACGGACCCTGCTGTCCGGCGGGCTCACCGGCGGGCTGACCCGCGGGCTGGGACTCGGGCTGGGACTCGGGCTGGGCTCCGGACGGGGGCACCTCACTCACGGGTCCATCCTCACAGGTGCCGTAGATTCTCCGCGTGCCACCCCTGGTCGACGCCGTCCCCGTGCTGGCACTCCTCAGCCTCCTCGTCACCGCCTATGTGCACCCCTCCGGGCGCACCGAGCTGCTGATCGGCCTCGCCGCCGCGGCGGCCACGCTGGCCACCGGCATCGTCTCCGCCGACGAGGCCGAGGCGGCGCTGCGCAACCTCGCTCCCGTCGTGGCGTTCCTGGCCACGATCCTGGTGGTGGCCGATGTCTGCGCCCGGGCCGGGCTGTTCACCGCCGCCGCCGGGATCGTGCGCGACGCCAGCCGGGGCCGACCGGAGCGGCTGCTCGGCGGGGTGTTCCTGCTGGCGGCGGCGGTCACGGCCGTGCTGAGCCTCGACGCCACGGTGGTCCTGCTCACCCCGGTCGTCATCGGCGGCGCCGTCGCGATGGGCACCTCGTCGCGGCCGGGCGCCTACGCCTGCCTGCGGATGGCGAACTCCGCCTCGCTGCTGCTGCCCGTCTCCAACCTGACCAACCTGCTGGCGATGCCCCACCTCGACCTCACGTTCGGCGGCTTCGCGGTGGTGATGGCCCCGGTGCTGGCCGTCGTCCTCGTGGTGGAGTACGCCGTGCTGCGGCTGATGTTCCGCGGCGACCTCGGCGAGCGCGGGGACCCCGGCGAGGACTTCCACGCCCCGACCGTGCCGCGGGTGCCTGTGATCGCCGTCGTGGTGATGCTGGCCGGGTTCGCCGCGCTGTCCCCCTTCGGTGTCGAACCGTGCTGGGTCTCCGGCGCGGTCGCGGTCGTGCTGGTGGCCTGGGCCCGGCGCGAGGGGTTCCTGACCGTCCGGCAGGCGGTGCACGCCGCGCACCCCTCGTTCGCGGTCTTCGTGCTGTCGCTGGGTGTCGTCGTCGCCGCGATCTCGGTGGGCTTCCTCGGCGACGCGGTCGCGGACCTGCTGCCCGACGGCACGTCGTACCCCGCCCTGCTCCTGATCGCGGTGGTCGCCACCGTGCTCGCCAACCTGCTCACCAACCTGTCCGCGACCCTGCTCGTGGTGCCGCTGCTGGCGCCGCTCGGCACGCCCGCGGTCCTCGCCGCCCTGCTCGGGCTCAACATCGGCTCGGGGCTGAGCTACACGGGTTCGCTGGCCAACCTGCTGTGGCGCCGCAGCCTGGTCCGCCACGGCGACCCGCCGAACATGCGGGACTTCCATCGGGTCTCCCTGGTGGCCACCCCGCTGGCGCTCGTCGCCGCCGTGACCGCCCTGGCGCTGGTCACCTGACGCATCTGCGGCTGCTCACCGGCATTTCAGCCGCAGGTGCGGCATACTCGCACCGTGACCACCTACCGAGTTGCGGAGGCAGCCGAACTGCTGGGCGTGAGCGACGACACGGTGCGCCGCTGGGTCGACGCGGGACGGGTGCCCAGCACCACCACCGACGGCCGCACCACCATCGCCGGCGCCGACCTGGCCGCGCTGGCCGAGTCGCTGGCCGACCACCCCGACCGCGAGGCCACCCGCGCGTCCGCGGTCAGCGCCCGCAACCGGCTCAGCGGCATCGTCACCCGGGTCGTCAAGGACACCGTCATGGCCCAGGTCGAGATGATCTGCGGCCCCTACCGGCTGGTCTCCCTGATGAGCTCGGAGGCGGCCGACGAGCTCGGCCTCGAGCCCGGCGTACGCGCCATCGCCTCCGTGAAGTCCACCAACGTCGTCGTCGAGCGACCGCCGAGATGAGAGCGCCCGTGAAGAAGACCCTGGCCGGCCTGTCCCTGCTCGTCCTCACCCTCCCCCTCGCCGCGTGCGGCGACGACGGGGGCGGCGGGGACGCAGCGGGCGGAGGTGGCGGCGGCACGTCGCTCACGGTGTACGCCGCGGCCTCGCTGACCGCGACGTTCCAGCAGGTCGCCGACGAGTTCGAGAAGCAGCACGACGGCGTCGACGTGAAGCTCAGCTTCGGCGGCTCCTCCGACCTGGTCACCCAGATCCAGGAGGGTGCGCCCGTCGACGTCTTCGCGTCCGCGGACACCGCCACCATGGACAAGCTCGTCGCCGACGACCTGGCCGACGGCGATCCGCAGGACTTCGCCACCAACGTCCTCGAGATCGCCGTCCCCCCGGGAAACCCGGCGCATGTCAAGGACCTGCAGGACCTGGCGAGGTCGGGCGTCAACCTCGTCACCTGCGCCCCCGAGGTGCCCTGCGGCGCGGCCGCGCAGTCGGTCGCCGACAAGGCGGGGGTCACCCTGGACCCGGTCAGCGAGGAGCAGTCGGTCACCGACGTGCTCGCCAAGGTGACGTCGGGCGAGGCCGACGCCGGCCTGGTCTACGTCACCGACGTGAAGGCGGCCGGCGACGACGTCGAGGGCATCCCCTTCCCGGAGTCCAGGTCGGTCGTGAACGTCTACCCGATCGTCCCGGTCGCGGACGCCGCCGAGCCCGACCTGGCCGGCGAGTTCGTCGACCTGGTGCTCAGCGACACGGGCCAGAAGATCCTCCAGGACGCCGGCTTCGGGCAGCCTTAGCCGGTGACCAGCCAGCGACCCGTCGGCGTCCCGAGGTGGCTCTGGGTCCCCGCGACCCTCGGCGGCGCCCTCGTGCTCCTCCCCCTTGTCGGGATGGTCAGCCGCGTCGACTGGGCGAGCTTCGTCGACCTCGTCACCTCCGACTCGGCCCTGACCGCGCTCTGGCTCAGCATCCGCACCTCGACGGCGGCCACGGTGCTCTGCCTGCTCCTCGGCGCCCCGATGGCGGTCGTGCTCGCGCGCACCCGGTTCCCGGGCCAGGGGGTGCTGCGCTCGCTGGTCCTGCTCCCGCTGGTGCTCCCGCCCGTGGTGGGTGGCATCGCGCTCCTCTACACCTTCGGCAGGCGCGGGCTGCTGGGTTCGCAGCTCGACGCCCTCGGCGTGCAGATCGCCTTCTCCACCACCGCCGTGGTGCTGGCCCAGACGTTCGTCTCGCTGCCCTTCCTCGTCGTGAGCCTCGAGGGGGCGCTGCGCAGCTCCGGCGAGCGCTACGAGGTCGTGGCCGCTTCCCTGGGCGCGACCCCGACCACGGTGTTCCGGCGGGTCACGCTCCCGCTGGTGCTGCCCGGCCTGGTCTCGGGCGCGGTGCTGGCCTTCGCCCGCTCGCTGGGCGAGTTCGGCGCCACCATCACGTTCGCCGGCAACCTCGAGGGCACCACCCAGACCCTGCCCCTCTACATCTACAACCTGCGGGTGACCGACCCCGACGCGGCCGTGGCCATGTCGCTGGTCCTGGTGGTCGTCGCGGTCGTCGTGATCGCCCTCGCCCGGCCGGGCCGGAGCGCCACGTGACCCTGCACCTGAGCGCGGTCGTCGAGGAGCGCGGCCTCGACGTGACCCTCGACGTCGCCGACGGCGAGACGGTCGCCGTGCTCGGCCCCAACGGCGCCGGCAAGTCGACCACGCTGGACGTGCTCGCCGGGCTGCTGCGCCCCGACCGCGGACGCGTCGTGCTCGACGGCCGGGTCCTCACCGGCGACGGGGCGTGGGTCGCACCGCACGACCGGCACATCGCGACGCTCGCCCAGGACCCCCTCCTCTTCCCGCACCTGAGCGTCCTGGACAACGTGGCGTTCGGCCCCCGCAGCGCGGGGCTCCCCCGGCGTACGGCGCGCGACGCCGCCGCGCGCTGGCTCGACGAGGTGGGGGTGGGCGAGCTGCGCGACCGGCGTCCGGCACAGCTGTCCGGCGGCCAGGCCCAGCGGGTCGCGATCGCCCGGGCACTCGCGGCCGAGCCGCGGCTGCTGCTGCTCGACGAGCCGATGGCGGCCCTCGACGTCGCCGTGCAGCCCGCCCTGCGCCAGACGCTGCGGCGGGTGCTCGACGGGCGCAGCGTCGTCCTGGTCACCCACGACGTGCTGGACGCGCTGCTGCTCGCCGACCGGGTCGTGGTCGTCGAGGACGGGCGGATCGTCGAGGAGGGCCCGAGCGCCACCGTGCTCACCCGGCCCCGGAGCGCCTTCGCGGCCCGAATCGCAGGGTTGAACATGGTCGCCGGCGCCTGGCACGACGGGGTCGTCCGCGGCGCGGACGGGACCGAGGTCGCCGGCCTGGCCACCGAGCCGCTGCCGACGGCCGGTGACTCCGCGGTCGCGGTGTTCCGGCCGAGCGCGGTCTCGGTCTTCCGCGAGCCCCCGGGCGGCAGTCCGCGCACCAGCATCGGGGTGACGGTCACGGAGCTGGAGCCCCACGGCGACCAGGTGCGGGTCCGCGCCGGCAACCTGGCGGCCGAGATCACCGTCCACGCCGCCGCGGAGCTGGACCTCGCACCCGGGTCCCGCGTCGTGTTCAACGTCAAGGCGAGCGAGGTCTCCGTCTACCGGACCTGAGCGGATCGGGCCGCCGCAGGCCCGGCAAGGGTGGTCGGGGAGGGTGGTCAGGAAAGGTGAAGTCTGGCCGTCGGGAGACGAAACGGCCGTTCGGACCTACGCACGCGCCCCGGGTTGACGGTTACCATCCCGCCATGACCCCGCTGAGCGTCGCCCCCGAGTCACCCGACCGCAACCTCGCCCTGGAGCTGGTGCGGGTCACCGAGGCGGCGGCCATGGCCGCCGGCCGCTGGGTGGGCCGCGGCGACAAGAACGGCGCGGACGGCGTCGCCGTCAACGCCATGCGGGTGATGATCTCCACCATCGGCATGCGCGGCACCGTCGTGATCGGCGAGGGCGAGAAGGACAACGCCCCGATGCTGTTCAACGGCGAGGAGGTCGGCGACGGCACCGGCCCCGAGTGCGACGTCGCGGTCGACCCGATCGACGGCACCACCCTGACCGCCAAGGGCATGACCAACGCGGTGTCGGTGCTGGCCGTCGCCCCGCGCGGCTCGATGTACGACCCCTCCGCGGTCTTCTACATGGAGAAGCTCGTGACCGGCCCCGAGGCCGCCGACGTGGTCGACATCCGCTACCCCGTCGCCGAGAACATCCACCAGGTCGCCAAGGCCAAGGGCTCGCGACCCGAGGACGTCACCGTGGTCCTGCTGGACCGGCCGCGCCACGCCGGGCTGGTCGACGAGATCCGGGCGACCGGCGCGATGATCAAGTTCATCACCGACGGCGACGTGGCCGGCGCGATCATGGCCGCCCGCCCCGAGACCGGCATCGACCTGCTGCTGGGCATCGGCGGCACCCCCGAGGGGATCATCACCGCCTGCGCGATGAAGAGCCTCGGCGGCGTCATCCAGGGCCGGCTGTGGCCCCAGGACGACGAGGAGCGCCAGAAGGCGATCGACGCCGGGCACGACCTCGACCCGGACAAGGTCCTGCACACCGACGACCTGGTGACCGGCGACGACTGCTTCTTCGTGGCCACCGGTATCACCGACGGCGAGCTGCTGCGCGGCGTCCGCTACCGCGCCGGCGGCGCGACCACGCACTCGCTGGTGATGCGCTCGCGCAGCGGGACGATCCGGTCGATCACCTCCGAGCACAAGCTGCAGAAGCTACGCGCTTTCTCCGCGATCGACTTCGAGGGCTGAGGCCTCCGCGCCGCGGTGCAGCGCGGCGAGGACGTGGTCGATGACCCGCGGGTCGAAGGCCATGCCGAGGTGGGAGGCGGTGACCTCGATCGGCACGGCGAGCGGGTCCACGCACGCGCGCCAGTCGACGATGCCGTCGCGCTGCGAGTAGATCGCGGTGAACGACACCCCCGCGGGCACCGGCTCCCGGCTCTCCTCGAAGCTCTCCCGGGCACAGGCGCCGGCCACGCACTCCCGGGCCATGAGCCCCGGCACACCGGCACGGCTGAGCCGCACCAGCATCTCGACGCTGGCGGTCAGCGAGACGTGGTGGGCCCCCGGGGCGAGCATCGGGCTGCCCATGGTGACGATGCCGGACACCAGGTCGGGGCGGCGTACGGCGAGGCCGCGGGCGAGCATGCCGCCGAGGCTGTGCCCGACGATCTGCACGCGCGAGCCGCGGTGCTGCGCGATCACCTCCAGCCGGGCCTCGAGCTGGCGGGCCGCCCGCAGCGTGCAGCCGACGTTGGCGTGCATGTTCGAGCGGTAGGTGCGCAAGCCCTGGGCCCGCAGGCTGCGCGCCATCAGGGCGAGCGTCCCGTCGCCGGCGAGGAAGCCGGGGACCAGCACGACCGGGTCGGCGAGCCGGACCGAGGCCCGCGAGGCGTACGGCGTGTCGCGGCGCGCGCGCCGGTCCACCAGGGTGCGCGCGGCGTACCGGCCGGCCTCCGAGAGCACGCTGCCCTCGCGCAGGACCGCCCCGACCCGCGGGCGCTCGAAGCCCTCAGGCCTCAGGAAGGACGCGAGTGTCGAGCCGGTCACTCCTCGACGGTACGGCCAAAGGTCCCGAATGTCGCGCATCGTTGCCCAAAATTGATCGAGACTGGGGAGGGGCAGGAGGCGGCCCGTGGGGGCGGTGGGGTTCACTGGGGGCATGTCCTCGTGCTCGTCCCGGATGCCCGACGTCGCCGTCTCCGGAGAGCTGTTCGCCCCGGTCTCGCCCGGGATCGAGCTGTGCTACCAGACCTTCGGCGACCCCGACGCCGAGCCGCTGCTGCTCGTGATGGGGCTCGGCGGCCCGATGAACTGGTGGGACCCCGAGCTGTGCCGGATGCTCGCCGCGAGCGGCTTCTACGTGATCCGCTACGACAACCGGGACACCGGCCGCTCGAGCCGTGCCGTCGGCCGGGTCAAGCGGTCCATGCTGGTCCGCGCCTTCGCGGGCGGCCGGGTGCGGGCGCCGTACACCATGGGCGACCTGGCCCGGGACGCCTTCGGGCTGCTCGACCACCTCGGCATCGAGTCCGCGCACGTCGTGGGGGTGTCGATGGGTGGCATGATCGTGCAGACCATGGCGATCAGCCAGCCGGCCCGGGTGCGCTCGATGACCAGCATCATGTCGACGACCGGCAAGCGGACCGTCGGCTGGCAGCACCCCTCCCTGCTCGGTCCGATGCTCGCCTCGCGGCGCGCCGGACGCGAGGCGTACGTCCGGTCGAGCGCCACCATGTGGCGGATGATCGGCTCGCCCGCCTACCCGCAGACCCGCGAGCAGGTGGAGGAGCGGGCCGGTGAGACGTTCGACCGGGGCGTGAGCACCTCCGGCGTGATGCGCCAGATGCTGGCCGTGCTGACGCAGCACGACCGCGGCGCCCGGCTGCGCGGCGTACGCGTCCCGACCCTGGTGATCCACGGCCTCGCCGACAAGATGGTGCACGTGTCGGGCGGTCGGGCCACGGCCGCGGCCGTCCCGGGCGCGGAGCTGCTGCTGATCGACGGGATGGGCCACGACCTGCCCCCGGACCTCTTCGAGACCTTCGTGGCCGCGATCCGGCGTACGGCCGAGCGGAGCAGCGGCGGCTGAGGAACGAGCCCCCCGCGTGGGCTCCGCCAGGTTGAGCGAGCGACCCGGCCGAGGAACGAGGCCGGGCGAGCCAGTCGAAACCCGGTGAGCTCCGCAGGGCGGCGACCACGAGAGTCACCGCCCTGCGGACGACTCAGTCGCTCAGGCGCTCACCGGTGTCGGTGTCGAACACGTGGACGTGGCGCGGGTCGGTGGTCACGTGGAGCGTGTCGCCCTTGCGCACCGTGTCGCGGGCGCTGATCCGGACGATGATGTTGTTCGGGGTGCCCTCGACGCCGCTGGTGCCGTAGACGAACGCGTCGGCGCCGAGCTCCTCGACCACGGTGACCCGGACGGGCAGGCCGCCCTCGTTCTCGGAGACCACGCGCCACGCCTCCGGACGCACACCGACGGTGATGCGGCCGCGCATCTTCTTCTCGGCCGTCGGGTCGACGGGGACGAGGTACTCACCGATCTTGGCCTGCCCGTCGGCCGCGGTCGCCTCGAGGAGGTTCATCTGCGGGGAGCCGATGAAGCCGGCGACGAAGAGGTTGACCGGCTTGTCGTAGAGGTTCAGCGGGGTGTCGACCTGCTGGAGCACGCCGAGCTTCATCACCGCGACCCGGTCGCCCATCGTCATGGCCTCGACCTGGTCGTGGGTGACGTAGACGGTGGTGACGCCGAGGTCGGCCTGCAACTTGGCGATGTCGGTGCGGGTCTGCACGCGCATCTTCGCGTCGAGGTTCGACAGCGGCTCGTCCATGCAGAAGACCTGCGGGTTGCGCACGATCGCACGACCCATCGCGACGCGCTGGCGCTGGCCACCGGAGAGGGCCTTGGGCTTGCGCTCGAGGTACTCCTCGAGGCCCAGGATCCGCGCCGCCTCGGCGACCCGCTTCTGCCGCTCGTCGGCGGGGACCTTGGCCATCTTGAGCGCGAACGCCATGTTGTCGGCGACGCTCATGTGCGGGTAGAGCGCGTAGTTCTGGAAGACCATCGCGATGTCGCGGTCCTTCGGCGGGGTGTGGGTGACCTCGCGGTCGCCGATGAAGATCTTCCCCGAGTTCACCTCCTCCAGGCCCGCCAGCATCCGCAGCGAGGTGGACTTGCCGCACCCGGACGGGCCGACGAGGACCATGAACTCCCCGTCGTGGATCTCGAGGTCGAGGCCCGGCACGGCGGGGCTGTCGGCCCCGGGGTACCAGCGTTGGGCCTTCTCGAAGGTGACTGTTGCCATGACTGAACTCCTTCACCGGCAGGTACGTGCCGGACGATCCGTAGTGAAGTGACGGGGGTCACGCTACGGGAAGAGTCGGCAGCTCGGCCACCGTGCGTCCACTCAGAGGTCGGCGCCGGCCACCTTGCGGACGTGCAGGACGTGGACGGTCTCCGGCGGCATCACCGGCAGCCGGACCCCGAGGCCGGTCAGCACCCGCCCCGGGACCTCGGCGCCGTCGCCCTCGACCCAGGTCCGACCCAGGTCGGCGGAGTGCTGGCCGGGAGGCGTCTCGCTGCGCACCCGGTAGGCCCCCTCGGGATCCAGGCCCGGGAGCGTCACCGGTGCGGGTGACTGCGTCGTCACCGTGTCGACGGTCGCGACGACGTACCAGCCCTCCTCGTCGGTGACCACCCCGGTGACCACGACGGCCGGGTCGGGGTGGTCGCCGCGGACCAGCCGGCCGGCGGCGACGACAGGGCGGACCCGCTTGTGCAGCTCCACCCAGGCGCCCAGCTCGGACCGTTGGTCCGCGTCGAGGGTGCCGAGGTCCCACTCGATGCCGAAGTGGCCGAGCAGCGCGGTCCCGGCGCGGTACGGCAGCGGCTGGCTGCGCCCGGTCGTGTGCGCCACCGGCCCGCCGACGTGGGCGCCCATCATCTCCGGGGGCACGAGCAACGAGGTCCACCGCTGGATCCGCTGGCGCTCGACGGCGTCGATGGTGTCGCTGGGCCAGATCCGGTCCGTGCGCGTCAGCACCTCCAGGTCGACCCGGCCGCCACCGCTTGCGCACGTCTCGATCTCCAGCGCGGGGTGGGCCGCACGCAGCTCGTCGAGGAGCCGGTAGAACGCGAGCGTCTGGCCGTGCATGGCCGGGCGCCCGCCGTGGCCGACGTCGACGAGGTCGCGGTTGTGGTCCCACTTGAGGAACGCGATGTCGTACTCGTCGAGCAGCCGCAGCAGCGCGTCGCGGACGTGCGCGTAGGCCTCCGGCACCTGCAGGTCCAGCACCTGCTGGTGCCGCCACTGCGGCGGCAGCTCGCCGCGACCGCGCAGGATCCAGTCGGGGTGCTCACGGGCGAGGTCGGAGTCCTCGTTGACCATCTCCGGCTCGACCCACAGCCCGACCTCCATGCCCAGGCTCCGCACGTGGTCGACGAGGGGGTGCAGCCCGGCGGGCCACACGTCCGGGTCGACGGTCCAGTCCCCCAGCCCAGCCCGGTCGTGGCGGCGGCCGCGGAACCAGCCGTCGTCGAGGACGAAGCGCTCGACGCCGGTCTCGGCGGCCGCGTCGGCCAGCCGGGTCAGGCGGTCGAGGTCGTGGTCGAAGTACGCCGCCTCCCAGGTGTTCACCAGCACCGGGCGCGGGCGCCTGGTCCGGGTCGCGTGCCGTCGGGTCCAGCGGTGCAGCCGGTCGCTCATCGGGTCGAGCCCGGCGCCCGACCACGACCCCATCAGCCACGGGCCGGCGTACGACTCCCCGGGCCCCAGCGCCACCTCCCCCGGGCCGAGCAGCTCGCCCCCGCCCAGCAGGCACTCGCCCTCCGGGGTGCGTTCGGCGTACGCCGCGTGGTCGCCGCTCCAGGCGACGTGCGTGCCCCACACCTCGCCGTGGCCGAACCCGAAGGCGGGCGTGCCGGCGACCAGGAGCAGGGAGGCGTCGTGACCGGTGCGGCCGTGCCGGCCCTCGCGCAGGTGCGTGCCGAGGAGCCACGGGCGGCGCTGCGGGGTGCGCTCGCGGCACCAGCGACCGGTCAGGTCGAGCAGCTCGGTGGCGCGGGCCGCCACCGGCAGGGCGGAACGGACCGCGGCCAGCTGCAGCGTGTCGTCGCCGTCGTTGGTGACGGTCGTGCGCAGCCGCACGATCCCCTCGCGGGTGAGCTCGAGCTCGACGAGGACCGCCCAGCCCGCCTCGGCGTCGCTCGACGCGAGCCGCACGCGGGCGTCCGGGCCGGCGTCGTCCACCGACCAGGACCAGTCGCGCAGCCGCGGCGCCCAGGCGCCGGACGCGCGCCCGGGGCGGAACCCCTCGAGGCCGGGCAGCCCGGTGAAGCCGGAGACGTTCTCCCCGACGATCCCGCGCAGCCGCGGCTGGTCGAGCGCGGAGTGCGGGACGCCGGGACGGTGCAGGTCGACCAGGGCGTCGAGCTGGGGCTCGGTCAGGTCGCCGAGGGCAGCGCCCCAGTGGAGGATCACGGGGACCGAAGCCGGAGAGGGCGCGAGCACGAGGCTCACGCCCTCCCGGGTCAGGTGCACAGGTCGGGTCACGTGACGATGATGCCGCCGATCACCCCTTCACCGCACCCGCGGTCAGACCGCGGACGAAGTAGCGCTGCAGGGTGAAGAACACGACCATCGGGACGACCATCGAGACGAACGCCCCGGCGGTCAGCAGCTCCGACCCCTGCCCCTGCGTGCCGAGCAGCTGCTGGAGCGAGACGATCACCGTGCGGTTCTCGTTGGTCAGGAACAGCTTGGCGATGAGCAGGTCGTTCCACACCCACAGGAACTGCAGGATCGCGAACGCCGCCAGCGCGGGCACCGACATCGGGACGATCAGCCGCCAGAAGGTCTGGTAGTGCGTGGCCCCGTCGATCTTCGCCGACTCGATGACCGTGCGGGGCAGGGTCGCCATGTAGTTGCGCAACGTGTAGATCGCCAGCGGCATGCCGAAGCCGGTGTGGAGCAGCCAGACCGCGATGTACTGGCCCGAGATGCCGAGCCCGTTGGGGCCGAGCATGTTCAGCATCGGCTGGAAGGCCACCTGGATCGGCACCACCATCACCGCGACGATCAGGATGAACAGCACGTCCTTGCCACGGAAGTCCATGAACGAGAAGGCGTACGCCGCGAACGCGGCGAACATGATCGGGATGATCGTCGCCGGGATCGCCACGATGATGCTGTTGAGGAACGAGTCGCCGATCGACGACGGACCCTCGAAGACGCCACGGTAGTTGTCGAGCGTCCACCCGCCGTTCCCGATGGCCGTCCACCACCCGGAGGTGGCCTGGGCCGTCCGGGTGCGGAACGACGTGACGAACAGACCCACCGTCGGCAGCGTCCACAGGACGCAGAGCACCACCATGACGACGATGGAGAACCAGCTGCGTCGCCGCCCGTCCGCCATGAATCCCCGACCTTGGTGCGGCTTGCCTCCCGTGTCGACCGGTGCCACCACCTGCTGCTGCGAGCTCACTGGACTACCTTCCTCGTGTCGGCGGTCCTGGACGGGCCGCTGATGCACCCCAGGTGCCGTCGGGTCACTGCCCTGCTCGCTCGACCCCTTGATGTCCACGATGAGTTCTGCAGGGCCCGGCGGTCACCCGGGACGCCGTGATCGTCGACAGGGCTGTGCGCCAAGGCCGACCGGATGGCTGGCTGGGAGCGCCGATCAGTGAGCTGACAGACAGATGCGTCCCGGCACCAAGACGAGGGTGCCTCCCCACTGGGTCTAGCAGCGAGGAGGCTGACATGAAGTCTGCCAGCACCACCCCGGAGAGCAAACTGCCCGACCAGCCCATCAACGGTGTCACCGGCGGTGTGGACTGGGCCAGCGAGGACCACGCCGTCAGCGTGGTCGATCACCGCGGCCGCGAAGTCGCCCGCAGGACTGTCGACCACACCGCGGCCGGACTTCGCACGTTGGTGAAGTTCCTGATCAACCACGGCGTCGGCGAGGTCGCCATCGAACGCGGCGATGGCCCCGTCGTCGATGCTCTGCTCCACGCCGACCTGACCGTGGTCGTGATCAGTCCCAACCGGCTCAAGAATCTGCGCAGCCGTTACGGCTCGGCCGGCAACAAGGACGACCGGTTCGACGCCTACGTCCTGGCCGACACCCTGCGCACCGACCGCACCCGGCTGCGGCCGCTGACCCACGACAGCGAAGCCACCAAGACCCTGCGCGCCACCGTCCGGGCCCGCCGCGAACTGGTCAAGCACCGCGTCGCGCTGTGCAACCAGCTGCGCGCCCACCTGCAGGCCGCGTTCCCCGGCGCTGTGGGTCTCTTCAAGGACCTGGACTCCCAGATCAGCCTGCGGTTCCTGGCCCGCTTCGACTCCCAGGAACGCGCCGACTGGCTCAGCGTGAAGCGGCTGGCGGCCTGGCTGAGCAGCGTCGGCTACAGCGGCCGCAAGAACCCCGCCGACCTCTACGCCCACCTGCAGACTGCGCCGCGTGGACCGGTCGGTCCCGACGGCGCCGCCCGCGCCCATGTCACCCGCGCCATGCTGAGCGTCCTGACCGAGCTCGTCGAACAGATCGCGACCCTCGAGGCCCAGATCGCCGAACAGCTCGCCCTGCACGCCGACGCCCACATCTTCCAGTCCCTGCCCCGCGGCGGCACCGTGCGCGCTGCCCGGCTGCTCGCCGAGATCGGCGACGTCCGCGGCCGGTTTCCCGACGCCGCGTCCCTGGCCTGCCTGGCCGGCGTCGCGCCCTCGACCCGCCAATCCGGCAAGCACAAAGCCGTCACCTACCGATGGGCGGTCAACAAAGAGCTCCGCGACGCCGTCTGCGACTTCGCCGGCGACTCCCGCCGAGCCAACCCCTGGGCCGCGAAGATCTACAACGACGCCCTCGCCCGCGGCAAGGACCACCCCCACGCCACCCGCATCCTGGCCCGCGCCTGGCTCGGCGTGATCTGGCGATGCTGGCAGAACCAGACCGCCTACGACCCCCACCAGCACGGCGCCCTCCAGGCACTGCTCAGCGGTGTCGAAGCGGCCTGACGTTGACACAGGGCTACTCATCGGACCATCTCCTCCCTGCGGAAGTGGCGCACCTGGTAGATCAGGATCGGCGTCACGGCGAGGAGCAGCACCACGACGATCGCCGAGGCGATACCGGCCTGCTCGTTGTTGATGAGCTCGTTGAAGAACAGGTTCGCGATCACGTTGGTCTTGTCTCGTCCGTTGGTGAGCACGTAGACGATGTCGAAGACCTTGAGGACCAGGATCACCACGGTGATGAAGACGGTGATGATCGTCCCCTTGATCTGCGGGATCACCACCTGGCTGAAGATCTTCCACTCCGACGCCCCGTCGATGCGGGCCGCCTCGATCGTCTCCTCCGGGACCCCCTTGATGGCCGAGGACAGCAGGATCATCGCGAAGCCGACCTGGAGCCAGATCAGGATCACCATCATCAGGATGGAGTTCAGCCGCAGGGTGCTGACCTGCAACCAGGTCTGCGGCTCCCCGCCGAGCGCTCTCCAGACGGCGTTCAGCAGGCCGGTCGGGTCCTCGTTGGCCGGGTCGTAGGCGTAGACCAGGGACCAGATCGCCGACGCACCGACGAACGAGATCGCCATCGGCAGGAAGATCGCGCTCTTGGAGACCTTCTCGCCCTGCGGCGAGAGCTTGTCGGCCAGGACCGCGACGATGATGCCGAAGACCACCGTCACCGCCGGCACGATGATCAGCCACAGGATGTTGTTGCTGATCGCCAGCCAGAAGTCGTCGCTGGTGGCGCCGGTGAAGATGTCCTGGAAGTTGTCCCACCCGACGTACTTCGTGCTGTCGGCGTTGGCGAAGGCGTAGTTGATCGTCTGGATCGCCGGGTAGACCAGCATCAGCGCGATCAGCCCGATGCCCGGGACCAGGAACGCGTAGGGCATCAGCCCGCGGGACAGCCGGCCGGGCAGCCCCTCCACGAACATGTTGACGAAGAAGAAGAACAGCCAGGCGCCCCCGACCCCGGCGATCAGGGCGATCACCCCGATCAGGATCTTGCTGCTGGCGAACCAGTCGGGGTGGTAGGCGAGCGCCAGGAACAGGTTGCCGATGAACCAGACGACCACGACCAGGCCGACCAGGCCGACCAGCACCTTGGCGACGTTCATGCGGTCCGGGTTGTCGGGCTCCCGGGGGCCCGCGGGTGCGGGCTGGTCGGGAGGGGTCGGCTCACCCGGTGCGGGTGCCCCACCGGCGCGCGAGGCGCCGGTGGTCACATCGGTTCCGCTGCTCATTGCGGCCACGAGCTCTCGATGGCCTTGGCGGTGTCCTCAGAGCTCTTGCCCTGGATCCACTCGACCATGCCGGTCCAGAATGTGCCCGAGCCGACCTCCTTGGGCATCACGTCGGAACCGTCGTAGACGATCTGCGAGGCGTTGGTCGCCATCTCCGCGAGGTCCTTGGTCGTCTGGTTCGGGTAGTTGCTCGCGTCGAAGGTCTTGTGCGGGGACAGCCAGCCACCGGCCTGCGCCCACTCCGCGCCGAACTTGTCGGAGGTGAGGAACTCCATGACCTTCTTGGCGTCGTCGTCGTTGCCGTTGAAGAGCCCGGCGATGTCGCCACCACCGAGGATCGGCGGGTTCTCCTCACCGGCGGTCTTCGCCGGCCACTGGAAGACCCCGACCTCGTTGTCGAGGTCGGCCTGGATCTTCGGGTCGAGGAACGAGATCTCGAAGTTGCCCTGCCGCTCGAGCATGCAGCCCGGCGGGTCCTTGAACGCGGGGACCATCGACTCGGCGGCGGAGGTGTTCACGACGGTCTTGACGCCGCCGTACACCTCGCCGTCGGTGCGGGCGATCTTGTCGAAGGCGTCGAACGCCGCGATCACCTTGGGGTCGTCGAACGGGATCTCGTGGCTGGTCCACTGGTTGTAGACCTCGGGGCCGTACATGCTGAGCATGAACTGCTCGATCCAGTCGGTGCCGACCCAGCCGGTCGCCTGGTCGGCGTTCCACGCCATGCACCAGGGCGTGATGCCGTCCGCCTTGATCTGGTCGGTCAGCTTCTGCAGGTCGTCGAGGGTCTCGGGCGCCTTGTAGCCGGCCTTGTCCCAGGGCTTCTTCGGGTACCACACGATGCTCTTGTTGGCCATGCGCATCGGGGCGCCGTACACCCGGCCGTTGAGCCGCGCGGCATCGAGGAAGCCGGGCACCAGCGTCGAGTCGAGCTTGTCGTAGTCGAGGTAGGTGTCGATGGGCTGGACGTAGCCCTGACCGGCGAGCTCGAGGAGCCCGCCCGGCTGCGGGAACAGGCCGATGTCGGGGGTGTCGCCCGAGCGGACCTTCTGCTTGATGGTCGTGGTGAAGTCGCTGTCCGGGGTGTAGGCGATGTCGATCCCGCTGTCCTTCTCGAACTGCGCCAGCGACTTCTCGAAGTTCTCGGCCTCGACGCCGCCGAAGGCGCCGAGGATCGTGACCTTGTTGTCCCCGTCGGTGCTCGCGTTGTCGACGTAGCCGTTCAGCCCCTCGCCGGAGCCCCCTCCTCCCGGCTGCTGGAGACACCCCGTGAGTGCCGTGGCGGCGAGAACCGCCACCCCCGCCGCCGCCCAGCGGCGACTCGATCCTCTACTCATGTGCCCTCCTCGACGTCGGGACAGCGGCTCACATCCGCCCGCCCCGGAACCCGGTGTGTGGTGCGTGTCACAACGTGCCCCTTTTGTGTACTGGACAAACGGGATCGTGTAAACGACCAATGAGGTCACGTTCGGGATACGGACCTGTCTGGTCAGCTCGTGGCCGTCGGCGCCGGACCCGTGCTCGACCTCGACGCGCGCCGGGCCCGCCCGCAGTGTCCGATTCCCGCCAGCACCCACCCCGGTGGTGCGCGAGGCTCGAGTGGTCAGTGGCTGTCGAACCCGGAGGATCCCGTGCACACCGACATCGACCTCAAGGTGCTCTACTTCGGCACCCCCGTCGTCCTGCTCAGCACCATCAACCCTGACGGCTCGCCGAACCTCGCGCCGATGTCGTCGGCCTGGTGGCTCGGGAGCACCTGCCTGCTGGGCATGGGCCGCACCTCGCGGACGGCCGAGAACCTGGTCCGCGAGCGGGAGGTGGTGGTCAACCTCGTGCCCTCGACCCTCGTCGACGCGGTCGACCGGCTGGCGCTGCTCACCGGGCGCCCCGACGTACCCCCGCACAAGCAGGCGCGGGGCTACACGTTCGAGGCGGACAAGTTCGCCGCGGCCGGGCTGACGCGACAGGACTCCGGGCTGGTGTTGCCGCCGCGGGTGCTGGAGTGCCCGATCCAGCTCGAGGCCCGTCTCGCCTCGGCCCACCCGTTCGGCGAGGACGCGCACGCCTGGGCCTTCGAGGTCGAGGTCGTCCGCGTGCACGTCGAGGAGCAGCTGCTGCTGCCCGGCACGGCGTACGTCGACCCGGAGCGGTGGGACCCCCTGCTGATGAAGTTCTGCGAGTACTACGGCGGCGCCACGAACGTGCGCCCGTCCTCGCTCGCGCGGGGCTGGCAGATGCCGCACGCGCGACCGGAGGACGACGTCGCAGTGGATCCGGACGAGGCGGTCGCGTGAGGCCGGTCAGGCCGCAACGGCCAGCAGGCGGCGACTGATCGCGACCGCGGCCTGTCGCCCCGCACGGTTCGCGCCGATGGTGCTCGCCGAGGGGCCGAAGCCGACCAGCTGCACCCGGGGATCGGCCACCGCGGTCGTGCCGTCCAGGGCGATCCCGCCCTGCGGCGAGCGCAGCCGCAACGGGGCCAGGTGTCCCACCGCGGGACGGAAGCCCGTGGCCCAGAGGATCACGTCGACGGGTTCGAACGAGCCGTCGGCCCAGCGGACGCCGCGCGGCTCGATGCGCTCGAACATCGGCCGCCGCTCGTAGGCGCCGAGCCGTGCGGCCTCGGCCTCCTGCGGGCGCAGCGCGAGGCCGGTCACGCTCACCACGCTGGCGGGCGGCAGGCCACGGCGTACCCGCTCCTCGACCAGGGCGACCGCGGCCCGGCCGGCGTCACGGTCGAAGCCGCCGGTGCGCCAGACCGGCGGGCGCCTGGTGACCCAGAGCGTGTCGGTGACGGGGGCCAGCTCGCCGAGCAGCTGCACGGCCGACGCACCGCCGCCGACGACCAGCACCCGCCTGCCGGCGAAGGGCTCCGGCCCCGGGTAGCCGACGGTGTGCAGCTGCTCGCCGGCGAAGTCGCCCGCTCCGGGGTAGGACGGCACGAAGGGCCGCGTCCAGGTGCCGGTCGCGTTGACCAGCGCGCGGGTGCGCCAGCGCTGGCCGGCACCGTGGACCACGAGCAGCTCGCCGTCGCTCGAGACCTCGTCGACCACGACCGGTCGCAGCACGGGCAGCCCGTGCTGCACCTCGTAGGCCGCGAACCACTCCGGGACCACCTCGTTGGCGCGGCGCTCCGACGGGGCCGGCGCCGGACCGTCCGGCAGGTCGGCGACGCCGTGCACGTCGGTCATGCTCAGCGAGTCCCAGCGGTGCTGCCACGCCCCGCCGGGCACGGGATTGGCATCGAGCACGACGTGGTCGAGGCCGAGGCGGCGCAGGTGGTACGACGACGAGAGGCCGGCCTGTCCGGCGCCGATGACGACGGCGTCGAGCACGCGATCGACGTCCGCGAGGTCCGAGCTGTGCACACGGGGCCAACGTCGCGGGGCCGGTCGATATGCCCGCCGGGACCGACCCGGGTCCCATGCCCGGCGGGTGCCTCCGCGGCGGCCCACCGGGCGGGATAGCCTGAGGATTCGTGAGCACTCCCGTCAACGAGCCGCAGTTCCGCTACTCCGACCTCCTGCCCACCGGCACGGACGACACGCCGTACCGGCTGGTCACCACCGAGGGCGTCTCGACGTTCGAGGTCGACGGGCAGACCTTCCTGAAGGTCGCGCCGGAGGCGATCCAGCGGCTGACCGCGGAGGCGATGCACGACATCGCCCACTTCCTGCGGCCCGCGCACCTCGCCCAGCTGCGCCGGATCATCGACGACCCCGAGTCGTCGGGCAACGACCGCTTCGTCGCGCTCGACCTGCTCAAGAACGTCAACATCTCCGCCGGCGGCGTGCTGCCGATGTGCCAGGACACCGGCACCGCGATCGTGATGGGCAAGAAGTCCGAGGGCGTCGTCACCGGCACCGACGACGGCGAGGCGATCTCCCGCGGCGTGTACGACGCCTACACGAAGCTCAACCTGCGCTACAGCCAGCTCGCACCGCTCACGACGTACGACGAGAAGAACACCGGCACCAACCTGCCGGCGCAGATCGAGATCTACTCGACCCCGCAGACCAGCGGGAAGCCGGAGTACAAGTTCCTCTTCATGGCCAAGGGCGGCGGCTCGGCCAACAAGTCGTTCCTGTTCCAGGAGACCAAGGCGATCCTCAACCCGACGCGGATGCTGTCCTTCCTCGACGAGAAGATCCGCTCGCTCGGCACGGCCGCCTGCCCGCCGTACCACCTCGCCGTCGTCATCGGCGGCACCTCGGCGGAGTTCGCGCTGAAGACCGCGAAGTACGCCTCGGCGCACTACCTCGACAACCTGCCGACACAAGGGAGCCCGGCCGCCCACGGTTTCAGGGACCTCGAGCTGGAGGAGGAGGTCTTCAAGCTGACCCAGTCCTTCGGGATCGGTGCGCAGTTCGGTGGCAAGTACTTCTGCCACGACGTGCGCGTCGTGCGGCTCCCCCGCCACGGTGCGTCGTGCCCGGTGGCGATCGCCGTCTCCTGCTCGGCCGACCGCCAGGCGCTCGGCAAGATCACGCCCGAGGGCGTCTTCCTCGAGCAGCTCGAGACCGACCCGGCCCAGTACCTGCCCGACCACGGCGTCTCCGACGAGATCGCGGCCGGCGAGGTCGTGAAGATCGACCTCAACCGGCCGATGGACGAGATCCTCGCCGAGCTCACGAAGCACCCGGTGAAGACCCGCCTCTCGCTGACCGGTCCGCTGGTCGTGGCCCGCGACATCGCGCACGCCAAGATCAAGGAGCGGCTCGACGCCGGCGAGGAGATGCCGCAGTACCTCAAGGACCACCCCGTCTACTACGCCGGCCCGGCCAAGACGCCCGAGGGCCTCCCCTCCGGGTCGTTCGGCCCGACCACGGCCGGACGGATGGACTCCTACGTCGAGCAGTTCCAGGCCGCCGGCGGCTCGAAGGTGATGCTGGCCAAGGGCAACCGGTCCAAGGTCGTCACCGAGGCCTGCCACGCCCACGGCGGCTTCTACCTCGGCTCGATCGGCGGGCCCGCCGCGCGCCTCGCCCAGGACTGCATCAAGTCGGTGTCGGTCCTCGAGTACGAGGAGCTCGGCATGGAGGCGGTCTGGAAGATCGAGGTCGGGGACTTCCCCGCCTTCATCGTGGTCGACGACAAGGGCAACGACTTCTTCACCGACCCCTCGGGCGCCGTCACCGTCCCGCTGAGCTCGTTGGGCGCGGCGGGCATCCGGGTCCGCTCGGCCGAGTGACGTCGGGTCCGCAGTACGACGTCACGCCGGAGGAGAACCACGCACGCATCGTGGCCGAGCGGCGGGCGGGAGCGCGCCGGGCGAGGCTCACGGCGGGGATCTTCGGGCTGGTCGCCCTCGGTCTCGTCGCGTTCATGCTGACCCCGACGCAGCGCAGCTACCTGACCGAGGGGGCCCCGTCGTACGACGCCACGATCCTGCGCAGCCAGCCTTCCGCGCACGACACGTGCCGAGGCCGGGTCAGGAACTCCTGGCACCTGCGGCTGCGGTGGACCCAGGACGGCCGCGAACGCACCGCCTGGCGGAGCTGGTGCGAGGAGGACGGCCCGGCCCCGGGCACCCACCGGCGGATCTGGATCCAGGAGGACGGGACCGTCACCCTCGACTCGCCCACCAGGGCCCGCTGGGCGATGGGCCTGCTGCTGCTCCTGACGATCGTGCTCGGCGCGGGTGGCAGCTGGCTGTTCCTGCGCCAGCGCCCGCCCCTGCCTCCGGCGGACGTCATGCGTCTCGAGGTCTAGGGGCCACGATGCGCATGACGTCCCGGTGTCAGGCTGCCGCATCTCGGAACCCACCCGCCCGCAGACCCGCCTCGATCTGGGCGAAGAACTCATCGGGACGCAGCCGGAGACCGAGCAGCGGCAGGCGCAGCACCGTGTCCCCCGACAGCGCGAGTGAGTTCTGGCGGAGGGCATCGCCCACGATGTTCTCCGCCCACGAGTGATGGATACCGTCGATCTCCACGACGAGCCGCCACCGCGACCAGTACAGGTCGAGGTAGTAGCGGTTGCGCCCGTCCCTGCGAAGCACCTGCCGGTCAGGTTCGGGCAGGCCGCGACGCCTCAGCTCGGTCGCGACGTCGAGCTCGCCGAGTGACCGGGCGCCCTCGAGCAGGTCGTTCACGACCGCGTGCAGCAGGAGACGGCGTTTGTCGCGCCGGATCCTGAGCAGCTCCTGCCCGATCGCGTCCGCGCGCGCGACCCCCTGCTGCACGGCCATGGTCAGGATGAGGACTGCCTGCTTGTCGGACCTCGCCCACAGGGCAGCCCGAACCGCGGCGACGGGCGGCCGGGTGCGGGGGACGCCGGCGCGCACGACGTCGTCCCGGCTCCAGCGCCGGGTCTGTCGGATGTCGTAGAGCCGGGTACGGCGTACCCGGGACCCGCGCGGGACAGAGACCCGGATCCGGTCGACGTCGTACCTCTCGAGCCCGGCCGCCCTCAAGGCGGCGACGCCGTCCAGGCAGGCACTCGGGCCGCCCTGGAAGACGGCAGCCCACCAGTGACCTTCCTCCTCAAGAGGACCGGAGTGCAGACACACCGACTGGTGCCCGACCGTCTGCCACCGACCGGCCCGGGCGTTCGCCACGATCTGCCAGCGGGTCACCCCCGCGGCGTACAGCTGTCGCCTCGAGACGACACCTCCCTGCGAGGCCGCGAGCTCTCGAGCACGTCGTAGCGCGGCGTCGTCGTGGGGGGTCACCTTCGGCATGACGAGAACCCTCGCCCGATCCCCTCGCCTCGGCCGCTCGCGCGACATCATCTGGGGACAGACACGGCGGCGCCCGCCCCTGTGCACGGCCGGCGGCCAGTCCGCCAGCACAACGTCATGCGTCCTGAGGGCTAGAGACCTCAGAACGCATGACGTCAACGCGGGCGAGGGGTCAGTCGCCCTCGACCGCGCGCCGGTTGTCGGCGGGGATCGCGTTCGGACCCGCCTCGCCCTCCTCGGGCCGGCCGCTCTCGCTCTCGGGGTAGCCCGCGGTCGCCTGGTCGTCCGCGATCGGGGTGTCGGCGTCGGCGGGGTCCATCGCGGACACCTCGGACACCTGCCCGCCCTGCTCGTCCCGCCGATCGCGCTCGCGCTCGCGCTCGTCGGGCTTGCCGGCCTCACTCATGGGTACTCCTCGTCTCGGGGTCGGTCACCACGTCGTACCCCGCGGCCGGAGATCGACTCCCGGCCGCCCGGGCCCACCGATTCGCAGGCGCGTCCCACCGGCCGACAGGATGGTTCCATGGAGTCCACGCAGTACGTCGAGATCGCCCGCGCCGAGTCCGAGCGCGGCGAGCTGGTGCTGCGCGAGCGACGCAGCGACGGCGCCCCGAGCGTGCTCGAGCTGCGGGCCAACGGCGTCTTCGTGATGGACACGCTCGAGACCAGCACCGAGCGGGCCCTGGCGTCCGCGGCGCTCGGCCTCGTCGAGAACCCGTCGGCCGTCGTGGTGGGCGGGCTGGGCCTCGGCTACACGATGCACGAGGTGCTGGCCGACTCCCGCGTCGAGAAGTGCGCCGTCGTCGAGATCGAGCAGGCCCTGGTCGACTGGATGCGCGGCGGCACGATCCCCCACGGCCCGGGGCTGCTCGCCGACGAGCGCGTGACCGTGGTCGTCGCCGACGTGGCCGTGGCCCTCGCCGAGGCCCGCCCCGCCTCGTACGACCTCGTCCTGCTCGACGTCGACAACGGCCCGGGCTACCTCGTCCACGAGGAGAACGCCGCGCTCTACCGCACCCCCTTCCTCACCAACGCCCGCGCGGCGCTGCGTCCCGGGGGCGTGCTGGTCGTCTGGTCCGCCGACCAGGCGCCCGCGCTCGAGGAGGCCCTCCGCGAGGTGTTCGGCGAGGCCGAGGGCAGGTCGTACGACGTGCTCCTGCAGGACCGCGACGAGCAGTACTGGCTCTACTTCGGGCGGGTACGTTCAGGGGCGTGAGCACTCCTGACGCCAACAGCCACGCCGACGGCGGCTTCCGCACCGAGCACGACTCCATGGGCGAGGTGCGCGTCCCCGCGGACGCGTTGTGGCGCGCCCAGACCCAGCGCGCGGTCGAGAACTTCCCGATCAGCGGGGTGACCCTCGAGCCGCGGCACATCCAGGCCCTGGCGCTGGTGAAGGCCGCCGCCGCGCGGGTCAACGGCGAGCTCGACGTGCTCGACGCCGCGCGCGTCGAGGCGATCGAGAAGGCGGCCGGGCAGGTGCTCGCGGGCGAGGCCGACGGGCACTTCCCGCTCGACGTCTTCCAGACCGGCTCGGGGACCAGCTCCAACATGAACATGAACGAGGTGCTGGCCAGCCTCGCGGCCCGCGCCGGCGTCGACGTGCACCCCAACGACCACGTCAACGCCAGCCAGTCCAGCAACGACACGTTCCCGACGTCGATCCACGTGGCGGCCACGCTGGCCGTCGTGGAGGACCTGCTCCCCGCGCTCGCCACCCTCGAGCGCAGCCTCTCGGCGAAGGCCGAGGAGTTCGGCGGCCTGGTGAAGTCCGGTCGCACCCACCTGATGGACGCCACCCCGGTGATGCTCGGCCAGGAGCTCGGCGGCTACGCCGCCACGGTGCGGTACGCCGGCGAGCGGCTGCACTCCGTCCTCCCCCGGGTGCGCGAGCTGCCTCTCGGTGGCACCGCGGTCGGGACCGGCATCAACACCCCGGCCGGCTTCTCGGCCCGGGTGATCGAGGTGCTGGCGGAGCGCACCGGCCAGGAGTTCACCGAGGCCCGGGACCACTTCGAGGCGCAGGGCACCCGCGACTCGCTGGTCGAGCTGAGCGGCGTGCTGAAGACGATCGCGGTCGGCCTCACCAAGATCTGCAACGACCTGCGCTGGATGTCGTCAGGCCCCACCACGGGCCTGGCGGAGATCCACCTCCCCGACCTGCAGCCGGGCTCGAGCATCATGCCCGGCAAGGTCAACCCGGTGCTGCCCGAGGCGACGCTGATGGTCTGCGCGCAGGTGATCGGCAACGACACCGCGGTCACCGTGGCCGGCGCCAGCGGCAGCTTCGAGCTCAACGTCGCGATGCCGGTGATGGCGCGCAACCTGCTGGAGTCGATCCGGCTGCTGTCCACCTCGACCGTGCTGCTGGCCGAGCGGTGCGTGGACGGCATCACCGCCGACGCCGACCGGATGCGGCAGTACGCCGCCTCGTCGCCGTCGGTGGTGACGCCCCTCAACAAGTACGTCGGCTACGAGAACGCCGCCAAGATCGCCAAGCGCGCCCTGGCCGACGGTGCGACCATCCGCGAGACGGTCGTGGCCATGGGCTTCGTCGAGCGCGGTGAGATCACCGAGGAGCAGCTCGACGAGGCCCTCGACCTGGAGCGCATGACGCACCCCTGAGCGGGTGGGTCAGCGACGGGTCAGCAGCTGGGTGTGGCGGATTGGCGTGGACGCGTTGTGCGCCCGGTCCCGGGCACCCACCTTCACCACGAGCCGACCCTTGGTCAGGTGCGCGAGGCGGACCCGCCACGCGCCCGCGGACGTGGGGGTGACCACGCTCGGCCGCGCAGCGTGCCACGCGGCGCGCCGCGACGTACCCGCCCGCACCCACGACCTGGTGGCCGGCCGGTAGGCGTACCACCTGGCGCCGCGCTTCTCGACGGCCCTGACCCGGACGCTCGCCACGCCGGTGCCGGCGTCGGTGGCGCGACCCTCGACGTAGCGCCAGCTGCCCACCGAGTCGCGGTGCGTCCGCGGCACCCGCAGCTTCACGACCGGCCCGACGGAGTCACGGCTGACCGTGACCGGCGTCGCCAGGACCGACGCGTGGTTGCCCGCCTCGTCGACCAGCTCGATGCTCGGCGTGTAGTCGCCGGCCGCGGCGTACACGTGCTCGGCCGGGGTGCCCGACGCCCACGGGGTGACCGCGCCGTCTCCCCACGAGACCGTGCGCACGATGTCGGCGTCTGCGCTGAAGTCGTCGTGGATGCCCAGCTGGGTGAGGGCGACCCGGTCGAGCGTCGCCCAGGCGGTGCCGGGCGCGGTCGAGAAGCTCCCGGTGGGCGCGGTCTCGTCCCCCACGACCACGGCGCCGAGCGCGACCACCGCAGCGTTGCCGGCTGCGTCGGTGAGCGTCACGCTCGGTCGCCACAGCCCCTCGCCGGCGTACACGTGGTCGGCGGTGGTCCCCGACGTCCAGGGCTGCGTTGCGGTCCCGTCGCCCCAGTCGAGCACCCGGGTGACGTCCGCGGGTGCGGAGACGTCGTCCGCGAGCGCGGTCTGGGTGACGGTGGCCGTCGACCCGGACCGGCTCAGGGCGAAGGAGCCGGTGGGGGCGGTGAGGTCGGGCAGCTTCGTGCTCACCCTGGCGGACCGGCCCCGGCGGTTGTCGTGGTACGGCGTGACCGTCACCAGCACGCTGGTGCCGGCGCTCGCCCTCACGCTGGCCAGCCAGCTCGGCGAGGTGACCGTGTCCTTGTCGAGCACCGCGCCTGCCGGGTTCGTCGCCGTGACCCGGTACGACGTGGTGTTGGTGCTCGCTGCCCAGGTCGTGGACAGCCGGTAGGCGGCCGTCGGCTTGGTCACCTGCACCGCGAGCTGGCTGACCTTGCCGGGCCGGACCGGCGGGCCGGCGTGCGCCGACTGGCCGGTGAGCGCCACCGGGACGCTCAGCAGAAGGGCCGCCATCAGGGCGGCGTGGCGCGTGGAACCGCGCAGGTAGGACGTGGACATGTTCTCCCCCACAAGAGCTCGACCGGACCGTGACGACCCCGAGCGCCTGCTGGCGACGCTAGGCAGCGACCGTGTCGTCCGTGCACGGAATGCGCGCCGGATGACCCACCCGTGCGGAGGTCGAGACGCACGGCCGGTGCGAGGTGGCCCGTCCGGGTGGTGCGGGGTGGCCCGGACGGACCGGCATGTGCGGGACGTTCCGGGGATGCGGTCGTGGCTAGGCTCTGCCCACTTCTCGGAAAGGCAGGACAGAACTGTGAGCACGATGAACGACACCGACTCGGTCCGCGCGCAGTACGCGTCGGAGCGGAACCTCGAGACCCGCCGCTCGGTGTGGCACCCGACGGCCGACGGCCGCGACCCGGTCGAGGTGGCCGCGGCGGTCGTCCGCGCCACCGGCGCCCGCGCCGTCCTCGAGGTGGGCTGCGGGACCGGCGCCTTCGCCGAGCGGCTGGTGGAGCAGGACCCCGAGGCCACGGTGGTCGCCACCGACCAGTCCGAGCGTCTGGTCGAGCTGACCGCGGCGCGCGGCGTGGACGCCCGGGTCGCCGACGTGCAGGACCTCCCCTTCGCCGACGCGTCGTTCGACCTGGTCGCGGCGCTGTGGATGCTCTACCACGTGCCCGACCTCGACCGCGGCCTCGCGGAGGTCCGCCGGGTGCTGCGACCGGGCGGCCGGTTCCTCGCCGTCACCAACGGCGTGGAGCACACCGCCGGGCTGCGCCGGGACGCCGGTGGCGAGGCACTGGTGACCCAGTTCAGCAGCGAGAACGGCGAGGACGCGCTGCGACGGCACTTCGACCACGTCAGCCGCGAGGAGCTCCGCACCCGGGCGCTCTTCCCCGACCACGCCGCCGCCCAGGCCTACCTCGACACCATGGGCGGTGAGTGGCACCTGCCGCACTTCGACGGCCCGCGTGAGTACGCCGGACACGTCACCGTCTTCCTCGCGTCCTGAGACGGCTCGACCCGCCACGGCGTCCGTGGCGGGTCGAGACGGTGACCTGGATCAGTACCAGCCGTAGGACTGGCTGTGGCCCCAGGCACCGCAGGGGCTGCCGTAGCGGTCCTGGATGTAGCCCAGGCCCCACTTGATCTGGGTGGCCGGGTTGGTCGCCCAGTCGGGGCCGGCGCTGGCCATCTTCGAGCCTGGCAGCGCCTGCGGGATGCCGTAGGCCGACGAGCTGGGGTTGTCGGCGTCGATGCGCCAGCCCGACTCCCGCGTGTAGAGCGAGTCGAGGCAGCCGAACTGGTCCGCGGAGAACCCGAACTGCGGCAGCAGCGCCCGGGCGATGTCGCGGGGGTCGTCGTCGGCGATGCTCTCGTGGCGGGTCATCGCCGGGCCGTCGTCGGCGGCGAGCGCCGCCTCCTTGGCCGGGTCGGCGGCCGCGCGGCGGTCCGCCGACCGCGAGGTGACCTCGGCGCGGCGCTCCGCGAGCTGCGCCGGGGTCAGCGGCGCGGCGACGTTGCGGCCGAGGTCCTCGGCGGCGTTGCTGACGCTCGTGGGGCTGGAGAGCATGCCGCCCGAGACGGCCACACCGGTGGCCGCGACGGCGACCGAGGAGATGACGACGGTGTTGCGCAGGACCTTCTTGGGGGCCTGGGTGACGATCGAGGACGCTGGAGCCTGGCGGTGCTTCGGGACGTACTTCTCACGCTTCGGCACAGGGGTACTCACGGGGTAGACGACTCGGGGTGAACCTCCGCGACCGGCTCGCACGCGATGGAGCTTCGGCGTTTGGTCACGAAAAGATCTCGAGCCACCCTGCACGAGTGAGCAGGTGAGGGCAAACCGAATGGCCCATTTGGGGGGGACTTCTGGGGGAAAAGTGGCCGGGATCTCCCCACAGGTGTCACATGAATCACACGTGCCCCATCAAGCACACTGGCCCCACGCCGTACTCGTCGTACGACGTGGGGCCGGTGCCGGCGGGCCAGCCCGGACGGGCTAGCCCGTCACGACAGCTGCGCCGTGCCTGTCACAGCGTCACGTGCTCCAGCATCTCGGTCACCAGCGCCGCGATCGGCGAGCGCTCGGACCGGGTGAGGGTGACGTGGGCGAACAGCGGGTGCCCCTTGAGCTTCTCGATGACCGCCACCACGCCGTCGTGGCGACCGACCCGCAGGTTGTCGCGCTGGGCGACGTCGTGGGTGAGCACCACCTTGGAGTTCGCCCCGATCCGCGACAGCACGGTCAGCAGCACGTTGCGCTCCAGGGACTGCGCCTCGTCGACGATCACGAACGCGTCGTGCAGCGAGCGGCCGCGGATGTGGGTCAGCGGCAGCACCTCGAGCATCCCCCGGTCCAGGATCTCGTCGATGACGTCCTTGGAGGTCATCGCGCCCAGGGTGTCGAAGACCGCCTGGCCCCAGGGCGACATCTTCTCGGACTCCGAGCCCGGGAGGTAGCCGAGCTCCTGGCCACCGACCGCGAAGAGCGGCCGGAACACGACCACCTTCTTGTGCTGGCGGCGCTCCATCACCGCCTCGAGGCCCGCGCACAGCGCCATCGCCGACTTGCCGGTGCCGGCGCGCCCGCCCAGCGACACGATGCCCACCTCGGGGTCGAGCAGCATCTCCAGCGCCACCCGCTGCTCGGCGGAGCGTCCGTGGATGCCGAACGCCTCGCGGTCGCCGCGCACGAGGTGCACCTGCTTGTCCGGACCGACCCGGCCCAGCGCCGTACCCCGCTCCGAGAGCAGCACCAGGCCCTGGTGGCAGGGCAGGTCGCGGGCCTCGGCGAGGTCCAGCACGCCGTCGTCGTACAGCTCGTCGAGGTCGGCGGCCGTCACGTCGAGCTCCGCCATCCCGGAGTAGCCGGTGTCGGAGTCGGAGACGGCCTCGGCGCGGTACTCCTCGGCATCGAGGCCCACCGCGGACGCCTTGATCCGCAGCGGCAGGTCCTTGGAGACCAGGGTGACGGCGTGCCCCTCGTTGGCGAGGTTGCGCGCGACCGCGAGGATCCGGGTGTCGTTGTCGCCGAGGCGGAAGCCCGACGGCAGCGACGCGGGATCGGTGTGGTTGAGCTCGACCCGGATGGTCCCGCCCTCCTCGCCCACCGGCACCGGCTCGTCGAGCCGGCCGTGCACGATCCGCAGCTCGTCGAGCATGCGCAGGGCGGTGCGGGCGAAGAACCCCAGCTCGGGGTGGTGCCGCTTGCCCTCCAGCTCGGTGATGACCACCACGGGGAGGACGACCTCGTGCTCGGCGAACCTGCGCAGGGCCCCGGGGTCTGCCAGGAGGACGCTGGTGTCGAGCACGTAGGTGCGGACGGACGGTGCGCTGGAGGTGGCGCGCTGGGTGTTCTGGGTCTTCTTGGCCTGCGACGGCACGGTGTCACCCCTCACGGGCCGACGCGCGCACTCCTCGCCCCGGCCCTAGTTCATGCAGGTGGACCGGGATGGAGCCCGAAGACCGGAGTGCCGGCCTCCGATCGCGCGGCAGGGATCCACCTGCCGTGCGGTGCAGTCGTGAACGTTCACGAGCGGGCCTCCCGATACGGAGAGCTTCCCCACTCCCCGTTACCTCGGAAGGTACGCCCGGTGGGTGCACCTGCGTGGCGACACGCCCGAACGCGCGGGTGAACTCGATGTTGCGATCCGATGACGCGGACCGGCGGGCCGGCGGGGTTGTCGACCTGATCCTGTGCTTGTCGACCATTGCAACGGTCGACAAGCACAGGAGTACCCGGCCAGCCGGGGAGTCCTGCACCGCTAAGCGCCGTACCGCCGCTCGCGCTGCGCGTAGGCACGGATCGCGCGCAGGAAGTCCACGCGCCGGAAGTCGGGCCAGTAGGCCTCGCAGAAGTAGAACTCGCTGTGGGTGCTCTGCCAGAGCAGGAAGCCGCCGAGGCGCTGCTCCCCCGAGGTGCGGATCACCAGGTCGGGGTCGGGCTGACCCTTGGTGTAGAGGTGCTCGGCGATGTGGTCGACGTCGATGACCTCGGCCAGCTCCTCGAGCGTCATCCCCCTCGCCGTGGCGTCGTGGAGCAGCGAGCGCACCGCGTCGGCGATCTCGCGGCGGCCGCCGTAGCCCACCGCGACGTTGACCAGGATCCCGTCGACGTCGCGGGTGGCCTCCTCGGCCGCCTTCAGCCGCTCCGCGGTGGAGGCGGGCAGCAGGTCGAGCGCCCCGACGGGGTGCAGCCGCCAGCGCTGCTCGTCGGCGAGCGACGCCACGGCCTCCTCGATGATCTGCAGCAGCGGCTGCAGCTCCCCGGCGGGGCGGTTGAGGTTGTCGGTCGAGAGCAGCCAGAGCGTGACGTGCTCGATCCCGGCCTCCTCGCACCAGCCGAGCAGCGGCTCGATGTTGGCGGCACCGGCGCGGTGTCCGTGGGCGGTGTCGGCGCCGACGGCCTTGGCCCAGCGGCGGTTGCCGTCGAGCATGACCCCGACGTGCTTGGGCAGCCGGTCGCTCGGCATCCGGCGGAGCATCCGCGCCTCGTACGCCGGGTAGAGCACCCGCCTGATGCCACGCTTCCAGTCCGCCACGACCTCGATGGTAGCGACAGCGGCGTCCCCCAGAGGTCCCGACTCGGGGTGAGCCAGACCATGGGTCAGATGGGGGATGACATCGGGCGTGTCGAGGAGCCGCACGGTACCTTCGAAGCATGAGTCACCCGATGAACGAGGCGATCCGCCACGGATTGGACCACCTCGGCGACACCATCGCCGAGGTGAAGCCCAGGCTCCGGGGCTGGTTGCACCTCGGCATCGCGCCGCTGATCCTGGCCGCGGGGATCGTGCTGATCGCGCTCTCCCCCACCACCGAGACGCGGATCGGGTCGGTCGCCTTCATCGGCTCCGCCCTGGTCCTGTTCACGGTCTCCGCGATCTACCACACCGGCACCTGGTCACCCCGGGTCTGGGCGTTCCTGCGCCGCTTCGACCACGCCAACATCTTCCTGCTCATCGCGGGGTCCTACACGCCGTTCAGCCTGCTGCTGCTCGAGGGCTCCGAGCGGATCTGGCTGCTCGCCACCGTGTGGGTCGGCGCGGTCCTCGGCGTGCTGTTCCGCGTCTTCTGGACCGACGCGCCGCGCTGGCTCTACGTCCCGCTCTACATCGCCATGGGCTGGGCCGCGATCTTCTTCATCCCCTCCTTCCTCGACGGCGCCACCAAGCTGGGCGTCGGGGTCGGCATCGCCACCTTCACGATGATCTGCGTGGGCGGCGCGCTCTACACGATGGGCGGGGTGGTCTACGGCTTCAAGCGCCCCAACCCGTGGCCGCGCTGGTTCGGCTTCCACGAGGTGTTCCACACCTTCACGATCCTGGCGTTCGTCTCGCACTACGTCGGCGTCTCGCTGGCGACCTACGCCCTGCGCTGATCCGCCTCGCCGGCAGGCGCGGCAGGCGCCGGCCCCCGCCCCCACGCGATGGAGAGGGACACGGCGTGGTGCCACGCCGCGAGCTCGGCGTCCCGCCGCTCGGCGGTGATCCGGGAGCGCCACTCCGCGGCCCGGTGCCAGTGCGAGCGCAACACCTGCCGGTCGGGCCAGTAGCCCACCGCGAGCCCCGCGGCGTACGCCGCGCCGAGCGCCACGCTCTCGGCCATCATCGGCCGGATCACCGGGACGTCGAGCACGTCGGCGACGGTCTGCATGAGCAGGTTGTCGGCGGTCATCCCGCCGTCGACCGCCAGCCAGGTCATCGGCACCTGCGCGTCCTGGATCATCGCGTCCACCACGTCGCGGGCCTGCCACGCGGTCGCCTCCAGCACGGCCCGGGCGATGTGCCCCTTGGTGACGTAGGAGGTCAGCCCGACCACGATCCCCTGCGCCTCGCTCTCCCAGTACGGCGCGTACAGCCCGGAGAACGCCGGCACGACGTAGCAGCCGCCGTTGTCCTCCACGCTCGCCGCGAGCGTCTCGATCTCCGCGGCCGTGCGGATCAGGTCGAGGCTGGTGCGGCACCACTCGACGAGGGCGCCCGCCTGGGCCACCGACCCCTCGAGCGCGTACGTCGTCGGCTGCCCCTCCTCGGTGTGCGCGACCGTGGTGATCAGCCCGGAGCGGGACCGCACGACCTCGGTCCCGGTGTTCATCAGCAGGAAGCTGCCGGTGCCGAACGTGCACTTGGCCTGGCCCCGCTCGAAGGCGGTCTGGCCGAACAGCGAGGCCTGCTGGTCGCCGATCACGGCGCTGATCGGGATCCCGGGCACCGGGTCCCGGGTCTCGCCGAGGACCCCGATCGAGGGCCGGATCTCCGGCAGCATCGAGGCCGGCACCCGCATCGCCTCGAGCAGCTCGGGGTCCCAGGTCAGTGACTCCAGGTCCATCATCAGGGTGCGGCTGGCGTTGGTGGCGTCGGTGACGTGCAGCCCTCCGGAGAGGTTCCACACCAGCCAGGTGTCCATGGTCCCGAAGAGCAGCTCACCGCGCTCGGCGCGCTCGCGGATCGCCGGGTCGCTGTCCAGGATCCAGCGCAGCTTCGGGCCGGAGGGGTACGCCGACAGCGGCAGCCCGGTGCGGTGGCTCAGCTCATCCGCGTCGAGGTGCCCGACCAGCTCGGGCAGGTCGCCGGCGGTCCGGGTGTCCTGCCAGACGATGGCGGGCGCGACCGGGCGGCCGGTCGCGCGGTCCCACACGACGGTGGTCTCGCGCTGGTTGGTGACTCCCAGCCCGACCACCTGCTCGGGGCTCACCCCCGCGTCGCGGAGCGCCTGCGGGACCAGCTCGCGGGTGATGTGCCAGATCTCCTCGGCGTCGTGCTCCACCCAGCCGGGCCGCGGGTAGGACTGGCGGTGCTGGCGCTGCGCGACCGACACCATGCGACCCTCGCGGTCGAAGAGCAGGCAGCGGGTCGAGGTGGTGCCCTGGTCGACGGCGGCGACGTACTGCGTGGTCACGGCCGACCGTGCCCGAGCTCGCGCGAGATCGACCGGCCGGCGGCGACGACCTGGGTCACCAGCGCCTGGCGCGGGCGGTGCCGGCCGTCGCACAGCCCGTCGACCCGGCCGACCACGCCCACCGCGGCCACCACGAAGCCCGCGCGGTCGCGGACCGGGGCGGCCAGCCCGACTGCCTCGGGCTCGGCCTCCTCCACCGCGGCCGCCCAGCCGTGGTCGCGGACGTCGGCGAGCTCGCGCCGCAGGCTGGCCGGGTCGGTGATGGTCCGGTAGGTGTGGCTCTCGAGCTCCCGGCCGGCCAGGCTGCGCAGCGCCCGGGGGTCGTGAGCGAGCAGCACCTTGCCGAGCGCGTCGACGTGCAGCGGCGCGACCGTGCCGGTCAGCGAGCCCTGGGGGCTTCCGTCGGGGCGGAACACGTGGTGCACGACGACGACGCGGTCGCCGTCCCGGGTCCCGAGCAGGGCCGCCTGTCCGGTGCGCGCGGCGAGCGCGTCGGTCCAGTTCAGCGCCCGGGCCCGCAGCTCGTTGTGGTCGAGCGTGGTCGCGCCCAGCTGCAGCAGGCCGGCGCCGACGGCGTACAGGCCGGAGTCGGGGTCCTGGTCGACGAACCCCACGTCGCGCAGCGTCTGCACGAGGCCGTGCACGGTGGCCTTGGCCAGGCCCAGCGTGTCCGCGAGGTGCGCGAGGCTGGTCGGACGGTTCTCGGCCGAGAGTGCCTGCAGGATGGCCGCCGCGCGTTCGACGGACTGGACGCGGGCGGGCATGGTGTGACCCTAGCCACAGCGACAAGACCGGAGCGTGACCGGCGGTTCGACGATGGCGAACAACCAGGCGTTCGGCGATGCCGAACGCGAGCCGTTGTGGTGGCCGTCACTCCTGCCTAACGTCCCAGGCCACAACTGGAACACGTCGACACGGAGGAGCAGTCGTGGCACATCTCGGTAGGAGGACGTTGGTGGGTGAGCTCGTGGCCGAGTTCGCCGGCACCATGATCCTCATCCTGTTCGGAGTCGGAGTCGTGGCGCAGGTCGTCACCGGGGACGGGGCGCTCGGCGACCACGACTCCATCGCGTGGGCCTGGGGCCTGGGCGTCACGTTCGGCGTCTACACGGCGGCCCGCATCAGCGGCGCCCACCTCAACCCCGCCGTCACCGTGGCGCTGGCGGCGTTCGCCGGGTTCTCCTGGCGCAAGGTGCTGCCGTTCGCGCTGGCACAGACCGCCGGCGCGTTCGTCGCGGCGCTGCTCGTGCGGTGGGTGTACGCCGACGCGATCGCCACGGTCGACCCGGGCCACACGATCGCCACCCAGGGCATCTTCTCCACGCTGCCCGGCAACGGCGCCATGGACGTCAGCACCAGCACGGCGCTGCTCGACCAGGTGATCGGCACCGCGATCCTGCTCTTCCTGATCCTCGCGGTCACCGACTCGCGCAACGACGCCCCCGTTGCCTGGATGGCCCCGTTCATCGTGGGCCTGATCGTGGTCGCTATCGGGATGGCCTGGGGCACCAACGCCGGCTACGCCATCAACCCCGCGCGTGACCTCGGCCCCCGGCTCGCGTCGTTCATCACCGGCTACGGCACCGCCTTCGAGGACCAGCGCGGCTCCCTGTACTTCTGGGTGCCGATCGTGGGTCCGCTCATCGGCGGCCTGCTCGGCGCCGGTGCCTACCGCCTGGCCATCGGTCGTTTCATGCCCGACGACGACGAGGCCGACGAGGTCGGCGAGGTCCCGACCGAGGAGCCGCGCGTCCACCGCACCCCTGCCGCGTCCACCCGCGCCTGACCCCACCCCGAACACCCCAAAACCGCGAGGAGCACACCATGACCGAGTACGTCGGAGCGATCGACCAGGGCACCACCAGCACCCGCTTCATGATCTTCGACCACGGCGGCAACGAGATCGCCCGCCACCAGCTCGAGCACGAGCAGATCATGCCGAAGGCGGGTTGGGTGGAGCACAGCCCCTTCGAGATCTGGGAGCGCACCAGCTCGGTCATCAAGACCACGCTGGCCCGCGCGGGCATGAACGGGTCGGACCTCGCCGCGCTGGGGATCACCAACCAGCGCGAGACGACCGTGGTGTGGAACAAGAAGACCGGCCGTCCCTACTACAACGCGATCGTGTGGCAGGACACCCGCACCGACAGCATCGCCAAGGCGCTCGACGGCGACGGTCGGGGTGACGTGATCCGCCGCAAGGCCGGGCTGCCGCCGGCGACGTACTTCTCGGGCGGCAAGATCCAGTGGATCCTCGAGAACGTCGACGGCGCGCGCGAGGCAGCCGAGTCGGGCGACGCCATCTTCGGCAACACCGACTCCTGGCTGCTGTGGAACCTCACCGGCGGGCCGCGCGGCGGGGTCCACGTCACCGACGTGACCAACGCCAGCCGGACCATGCTGATGGACCTCGAGACCCTGGACTGGGACGACGAGCTGCTGGAGATGTTCGGCATCCCGCGCCAGATGCTGCCGGAGATCCGGCCCTCGTCGGACCCGTCGTTCTACGGCCACACCCTCGAGGACGGCCCGCTGGGCGCGGCGGTCCCGCTGCCGGCCGCGCTCGGCGACCAGCAGGCCGCGATGGTCGGCCAGGTCTGCCTGGCGCCCGGCGAGGCCAAGAACACCTACGGCACCGGCAACTTCCTGCTGCTCAACACCGGCAAGGAGCTGGTGCGCTCGGAGAACGGCCTGCTCAGCACGGTCTGCTACCAGTTCGGCGACCAGCCCCCGGTCTACGCCCTCGAGGGGTCGATCGCGGTCACGGGGTCCGCGGTGCAGTGGCTGCGTGACCAGCTGGGCATCATCAGCGGCGCGTCGCAGAGCGAGAGCCTGGCCCGCGAGGTGCCCGACAACGGCGGCGTCTACTTCGTGCCCGCGTTCTCCGGCCTGTTCGCGCCGTACTGGCGCTCCGACGCGCGCGGCGCCATCGTCGGGCTCTCCCGGTTCAACACCAACGCCCACCTGGCCCGGGCCACCCTCGAGTCGATCTGCTACCAGAGCCGGGACGTCGCCGACGCCATGGAGAAGGACTCCGGGGTGAAGCTGGAGGTGCTCAAGGTCGACGGCGGCGTGACCGCCAACGACCTGTGCATGCAGATCCAGGCCGACGTGCTCGGCGTGCCGGTCAGCCGGCCGGTCGTCGCCGAGACGACCGCGCTCGGCGCGGCGTACGCCGCCGGGCTGGCGGTCGGCTTCTGGAAGGACCCCGAGGAGCTGCGCCAGAACTGGAACGAGAGCAAGCGGTGGGAGCCGCAGTGGTCGGAGGAGCAGCGCGAGGAGGGGTACGCCGGGTGGCGCAAGGCCGTCACCCGCACCCTGGACTGGGTGGACGTCAAGTGAGCACGCTGACGTCCAGGGCCACGCCACTGGACCCGGGGAGTCGCGCCTCCGCGCTGCGCGAGATGGCACGCGAGCCCCTCGACGTGCTGGTGATCGGCGGCGGCGTCGTGGGCGCCGGCGCGGCGCTCGACGCGGCCACCCGGGGCCTGCGGGTCGGGCTCGTGGAGGCACGCGACTACGCCTCGGGCACCTCGAGCCGCTCCAGCAAGCTGATCCACGGCGGGCTGCGCTACCTCGAGCAGCTCGACTTCGGGCTGGTCCGCGAGGCGCTGCGCGAGCGCTCGCTGATCCTCAACCGGCTCTGCCCCCACCTGGCCCGCCCGGTGCCGTTCATCTACCCGCTCCAGCACCGGGTCTGGGAGCGGTTCTACGTCGGCAGCGGCGTGCTGCTCTACGACACCATGGGCGGGCGCCACGGGGTGCCCACCCACCGGCACCTGACCCGGCGGCAGGCGCTGCGGGAGTTCCCCTCGCTGCGCAAGGACGCCCTGGTGGGGGCGATCAAGTACTACGACGGCCAGGTCGACGACGCGCGGCACACGATGATGCTGGCCCGGACCGCCGCCCACTACGGCGCGCTGTGCGCCACCAGCACCCGGGTCACCGGCTTCCTGCGCGAGGGCGACCGGGTCAGTGGCGCCCGGGTGCTGGACCTCGAGACCGGCGAGCGGCTCGAGATCCGGGCGCGGCAGACCATCAACGCGGCGGGCGTGTGGACCGACGAGATCCAGGAGATGGTCGGGGGTCGCGGGCAGATCAACGTGCGCGCCTCCAAGGGCGTGCACATCGTGGTGCCCCGCGACCGCATCCACGCCCAGTCGGGCATCATCGCCCGGACCGAGAAGAGCGTGCTGTTCATCATCCCGTGGGGCGAGAGCTGGCTGATCGGCACGACCGACACCGACTGGGAGCTCGACCTCGCCCACCCGGCGGCCAGCCGGTCCGACGTCGACTACCTGCTCGAGCACGCCAACCGGCTGCTGAGGACGCCGCTCACCCACGAGGACGTCGTCGGGGTGTACGCCGGGCTGCGGCCGCTGCTCTCGGGCGAGTCCGAGGACACCAGCCAGCTCTCGCGCGAGCACGCGGTCGTCAGCCCGGTGGCCGGCCTGGTGATGGTCGCCGGCGGCAAGTACACGACGTACCGGGTGATGGCCAAGGACGCCGTCGACGCGGTGTCGCACTCCTTCACGCGCAAGGTGCCGGCCTCCTGCACCGAGACCATCCCGCTGGTCGGCGCGGAGGGGTACGCCGCGCTGTGGAACCAGCGCGAGCAGCTGGCCGCGGACTCGGGCCTGCACCCGGGACGGGTCGAGCACCTGCTGGGCCGGTACGGCTCGCTCGTCGGCGAGCTCCTCGCGCTCCTCGGCGACCGTCCGGACCTCGCGGAGCCGCTGGCCGACGCGCCGCTCTACCTGCGGGTGGAGGCGTACTACGCCGCTCTCGCCGAGGGCGCCCTGCACCTCGACGACATCCTGACCCGGCGCACCCGCATCTCCATCGACACCCCGGACCGCGGCGTCGCCGCCGCCGAGGAGGTCGCAGCGCTGGTCGCCCCGGTGCTCGGCTGGGACGACGCACGGGTCAAGGGCGAGGTCGAGCACTACCGCGCCCGGGTGGCGGCCGAGCTGGACTCCCAGCAGCAGCCCGACGACCGCACCGCGGACGCCGCGCGGCTCGGCGCCCCGGACGTGCGGACCGCAGCAGCCGGCTGAGGGAGGCGGAGGCGGCGAGCCCGGCCTCGGGGCGGGCTCGCCGCGCTGCTCCTACCGCTTCGGGATCGTGGTCCCGCGCCCGTGCAGCATCGTGATCATCTGGGCCAGCTGCGACTCCGCCTTCTCGGTGCGGGTGAAGGAGGTCAGCGTCAGCAGCGGCTTGAAGCGCTGGCGGGCGATCGCCTTGGGGTAGGTGAACTCCCTGAGCCCGTCCGGGCCGTGGATCCGTCCGAACCCCGAGTCGCCCACGCCGCCGAACGGCAGGCTCGGGATCGCCGCGAAGGTGATGACGCCGTTGATCGCGGTCATGCCCGAGCGGATCCGGGCGGCGATCTCCATCGCGCGCTCCTTGCCGAAGACGGTCGACCCGAGGCCGTAGCGGGTGGCGTTGGTCCGGGCGATCGCCTCCTCCATGTCGCGCACCTTCGCCACGGTCACCGTCGGGCCGAAGGTCTCCTCCTGCACCGCCAGCGAGTCCTCCGGCACGTCGACGAGGATCGTCGGCTGCACGAACCGGTCACCGACGGCGTCGGCGCCGCCGACCACCGCCCGACCACCGCGGTCGAGCGCGTCCTGGATGTGGCGGCGGATCACGTCGAGCTGCTTGGGCATCGTGATCGGCCCGATCTGGGCGTCCGGGCCGTCGTCGGCGCGCAGGCCCCGGGCCTTCTCGGTCAGGGCGGCGAGGAAGTCGTCGTAGACCTTCTCGTGGACGTAGACCCGCTCGACGCCGGTGCAGGTCTGCCCGGCGTTGCTGCACGCGCCCCACAGGGCCGCGTCCGCGGCGGCGTCGACGTCGGCGTCCTCGTCGACGATCACGGCGTCCTTGCCGCCGGCCTCGATCACGACCGGGGTCAGCGTCTCGGCGCAGGCCGCCATCACCCGCTTGCCGGTCGCGGTCGAGCCGGTGAAGGCCACCTTGTCGACGCCCGCCCGGCACAGCGCCGCACCGGTCTCGCCGTACCCGGTCACGACCTGCAGGACCGGCCGGCCGACGACCTGGAGGAAGGTGCGGGCCAGCCACTCCCCGACGCCGGGGCTGTACTCGCTCGGCTTGAAGACGACCGCGTTGCCGGCCGCGAGGGCGTACCCGATCGAGCCCATCGGCGTGAAGACCGGGTAGTTCCACGGGCCGATCACGCCGACGACGCCGAGCGGGAGGTACTCCACCGTCGCCGCCTGGTTGGACATCACCAGGCCCGGCGAGACCCGACGACGCTTGAGGACCTTCTCGGCGTGACCGGCCGCCCAGGCCAGGTGGTCGATGGCCAGCGCGGCCTCGAGCAGGGCGTCGCCGTGGGGCTTGCCGGTCTCCTGGTGCATCAGGTCCGCGAGCTGCGCGACCCGGCGGGTCAGCACGCCCTTCCACGCCGAGAGGTGCCGGTCGCGCTCGTCGAACGAGAGCGCCGACCACCAGGCGGCGGCCTCGCGGGCGCGCGCGACGGCGGCCCGCACCTCCTCCTCGGTGTGCACCGGGTGGGTGCCGACGACGTCGCCGGTCGCGGGGTTCAGCGAGTCGAACGTGGCGGTCCGGTCCGCGGTCCGGTCCTCGGTCTGCGTCATCGCGACTTCCTCATCTCGTCGGCCACCTTCTCGGCGATCATGATCGTGGGGGCGTTGGTGTTGCCGCGCGGCACCGCCGGCATCACCGAGGCGTCGACCACGCGCAGCCCCTCGACCCCGCGGACCCGGAGGTCGGCGTCGACGACCGCGTCCTCCCCCGAGCCCATCGCGCAGGTGGACACCGGGTGGTAGAGCGTCTGCGCCCAGGTCCGGATGTGCTCGACGAGGTCCTCGTCGGACGGGTCGTCGGGCAGGTTCCACGGCCGGTCGAGGAAGCGACCGACGGCGCCCTGCGTGCAGATCTCCCAGGTACGCCGGGCGCCGGCCAGCAGCGCGTCGAGGTCGGTCTGGTCCTCGAGGTACGCCGCGTCGATCGCCGGGTGCCACGCCGGGTCGGCCGAGCGGAGCCGGATCGAGCCCCGGCTGGCCACGGACACCAGCGTGGGCGCGGCCGTGAACATCCGGCTGGTCGGCTCCTGGAAGCCGTTGTCGTAGAACCCCGAGGGCGCCGAGTGGATCTGGATGTCGGGCGCGGGCAGCCCGTCGCGGCTGGCGAAGAACGCGCCGGCCTCGCCGACGTTCGAGGCCAGCGGGCCGGTCCCCCGGGCCTTCCACCGCACGAAGTTGCGCACGTTGTTGAGCTGGGCGAGGTCGCTGATCCCGTGGGTGTACCAGAGCAGCGGGACCACGGGGTGGTCCTGGAGGTTGGCCCCGACGCCCGCGAGGTCCACCCTGCTCTCGATGCCGACCTCGGCGAGGTGGTTGCCGGGGCCGATGCCCGAGAGCATCAGCAGCTGGGGGCTGTTGATCGCCCCGCCGCACAGCAGCACCTCCCGGGTCGCCCGCACGGTGTGCTCGGTGCCGCCCTGGCGGAACGTCAGTCCGGTGGCCCGCTCGCCCTCGAGCTCGACCCGGCACGCGAGCGCCCCGGTGGCGACGGTGAGGTTGGACCGGCCCCGGGCCGGCTTGAGGTAGGCCTCGTTGGTCGACCAGCGCCGGCCGCCCTTGCAGGTCACCTGGTAGAGCCCGGCGCCCTCCTGGTCGGCGCCGTTGAAGTCGTCGGTGGGCTTCAGCCCGGCGCTCACCGCGCTGTCCACGAAGGCGTGGCTCAGGTCGTGGGTGTAGCGCCGGTCCTCCACGTGCAGCGGCCCGCCCTGGCCGTGGAACGGTCCGCCCAGCCGGGCGTTGTCCTCGGCCCGCTTGAAGTACGGCAGCACGTCCTCGTAGCCCCAGCCGGCGGCGCCGTACTGGTCGCGCCAGGAGTCGTAGTCGGCCCGGTTGCCGCGGATGTAGATCATCGCGTTCATCGACGAGCAGCCGCCGAGCGCCTTCATCCGGGGCCAGTAGGCGCGCCGGTTGTGGAGCTGCTTCTGCTCGGTGGTCGTGTAGTTCCAGTCCCAGCGGGTCTTGAACATCGTCGGGAACGCCGCAGGGATCATCACCTCGTCGGCATCGGCCTCGCCACCCGCCTCGAGGAGCAGCACGCTCACCGCGGCGTCCTCGCTCAGCCGGGCCGCGAGCACCGCCCCCGCGCTCCCGGCACCGACGATCACGTAGTCGTAGCTCTCCGCAGGCATGTGACGTCCTTCACTCAGAGGGTTGTCCCGAACCTACCCTCCGGTAGGGCGCCACGAAATGGGTTGGCTGAATCGCCGGTGCACCGGCGACTCCTGACGTTCTCAGCCGTTGCAACACCCCAGAACATCAGGAAGTGGCTGAGAAGTCCGGCCTCCGATGCGGGTGGACCGAGGCCGGATCACCCGCCGGGCAGCAGCGCGGGATCGGTGACCGGCCGCTCGCAGACCTGGCCCCGGCAGACGTACGCCGCGGGCCGGCCGTCGACAGCGGTCCGACCGGCGAGCAGCGGGACGTCCTCGCGTGGCCCGTCGGCGACCACCACGACCGCGCCCGGGACCCGGCGGGCCCGCTGCTCGAGCGCGTCGCGGTCCGGGCCGGCCGGCCCGACGACCGCGATCTCCAGCGGCCCGTCGAGCATCGCCTCGGCGGCGGCCAGCGACCAGCCGGCGAACCGCGGCGCCTTCTCGGCGAGGGTCGCGACCGTCGCGAGCGCCTCCTCGGCGGCCTGCCGGTGCCGCCCCGAGCCGGTCAGCGCGGCGTACTCCACGAGCGCGTGCACGGTCGCCGAGAGCCCGGAGGGGCTGGCGTTGTCGGAGGGGTCGCGCGGCCGGGCGACCAGTGCCTCCGCGTCCGCCGCGGTGTCGAAGAAGCCGCCGTCCTCGGCCCGGAACCGCTCGAGGGCGTCGTCGAGGAGGCCCCGTGCGCGCTCCAGCCAGACCGCGTCCCCGGTGGCCTGCAGCAGCGCGAGGTAGCCGGACGCCACGCAGCCGAGGTCCTCCAGCACCGCCGCGTGCCGCCCGACGGCGCCGTCCCGGGAGACCCGCCGCAGGCGGCCCTCCACCATGTGCGTCGTCGCCAGCAGCTCACCGGCGGCGACCGCCGCGTCGACGTACGGCGGCTCGCCGAGCAGCAGCCCGGCCGCGCAGAGGGCCGAGACGGCCTGGCCGTTCCAGGCGGCGACCACCTTGTCGTCGCGCTCGGGCCGGACCCGGGTCTCGCGCGCGGCCAACAGCACGGCCCGGACGTCGGCCAGTCGCTGCGCGCCCGGTCCCTCCGGGTCCCGGGGCAGCTGCAGCGTGGAGGCGCCGTGCTCGAAGGTCCCCTCCGGCGTCACCTCGAAGACCTGGGCCGCCCACGCCCCGTCGTCGGGCCCGAGCACCTCGACCAGCTGGTCGGGGGTCCAGGCGTAGAACCTGCCCTCGACCCCCTCGCTGTCCGCGTCCAGCGCGGAGGCGAACCCACCCTCGGCCGTGCGCAGCTCACGGAGCAGGAAGTCGGCCGTCTCCCGGGCGACCCGATCACCCAGCGGCCCGCCCCAGCGTGCGTAGACGCCGAGCAGCTGGGCGTTGTCGTAGAGCATCTTCTCGAAGTGCGGCACCACCCACCCGGCGTCGACCGAGTAACGCGCGAAGCCGCCGCCGAGCTGGTCGTAGATGCCGCCGCGCGCCATCGCCTCGCAGGTCGCGTCGAGCATCGCGTGCGCGGCGTCGTCGTCGGTCCGTGCGACGTGGCGCAGCAGCAGCTCGAGCACCATCGACGGCGGGAACTTGGGCGCCCCGCCGAAGCCGCCGTTGCGCCCGTCGAACTCCTTCGCAAGGGTCTGCACCGCGGCGTCGAGGGTGCCGCCGTCGATCGAGCCCGGAGCCAGCGCGGCCTGCCGCTGCAGGTGCTCGCGCAGGTTGTCCGCGACGCGGCGCACGTCGTCGCCACGGTTCTGCCAGGCGTCCACCAGCGCCTGCAGCAGCTGCCCGAACGACGGCTGCCCGTGCCGGGGCTGGTCCGGGAAGTAGGTGCCGGCGAAGAACGGGTTGCCGTCGTGGTCGAGCACGCAGGTCATCGGCCAGCCGCCCTGGCCGGTCATCGCCGTGGTGGCCTGCATGTAGACCGCGTCCACGTCCGGCCGCTCCTCGCGGTCGACCTTGATGCTGACGAAGTGCTGGTTGAGGTAGCCCGCGACGACGTCGTCCTCGAACGACTCGTGCGCCATCACGTGGCACCAGTGGCAGGCGGCGTACCCGACCGAGAGCAGCACGGGCACGTTGCGGCGCCGGGCCTCCTCGAACGGTTCGGGCCCCCACTCCCACCAGTCGACGGGGTTCTCCGCGTGTTGGAGGAGGTACGGCGAGGTCGCGTCGCGTAGCCGGTTGGACATCTGGCCAACCTAACCGTCGGCCGGTGGCGGCTCAGGGGGTGGCGGTTCAGGGGGTGGCGGCTCAGGGGGTGGCGGCCCGCGCGCTCAGCCGGTCGGGCACCGGGGCGCTCGCCTCCGCGTCCCCGTGGATCAGCGCATGCTGCGCCGGTAGGCGGCCGGCGGCATGCCGAGCGCATCGGCGAAGTGCGCGTAGAGGCGGCTGGTCGAGCCGAAGCCGGCGCGCACGGCGATCTCGGTCGTGGTGGCGTCGGTGGAGATGAGGAGTCGCTGGGCCTCGGCGGTCCGGCACTGCGACACGTAGTCACCGATCGTGACCCCCAGGTGACGACGGAAGGTCGCTGCGGCAGTGGAGGGGTGCACGTGCGCGACAGCAGCGACCTGCGCCAGAGAGACCGGCTCCCGGAAGTTCCGGGATATCCAGGAGGCCATCGCGGTGGCGAGCGCGCGGGAGCCCGACTCCTCGAGAGCTGCGGGCCGACCGTCGGGGCGGGCCAGGTGGCTGGCCCGGATGAGCAGCGCCTCGGCCTCCCGGCGCGCGGCCGCGGTCAGGGTCGGCTCGGAGCCGATCTCCTCCCTCCACGTCTGCATGGTCGTCTCCAGCGCGGCGGGTGCCACGAAGGTGAGCAGCTCGCCCCGCAGCAGGTCGCCGGTGAATGCGGCCGGCAGCAGCGGCGCTCCCAGGACCTCGACCAGGGGAACGGTGACCCACCCGAGGGAGACGTCCGCACGAGCGGCCGCGTCGGGCCCGCTGGTCTCCACGACCCGGTGCGGCATCCCGGCCCAGAACACTGCGCACTCGCCCGGACCGACGTGGAAGACGGTGCCGGCCAGGTCCAGCACGGCCGTGCCCTGGATCGACAGGACCACCTCCACGTCGTCGTGGCGGTGCGCGCGAGCCATGGCCGGGGAGGAGCTCAGCCCGCAGGCGAAGCCGAAGGTCTGGTGGTCGACAGCACTCTCGGCGAGGATCCGGGAAGAATCGGCCTTCATGAGCGAAGTATTGCCCAGATGGAGGCAACTAGCCTCACATCCATGACCATCGACTCGCCCACCGCCCACCAGCCGCCCGCCGACAGCGTCCCGAAGACGGCCCCGGCAGCCCCCTCGGCCTGGTCGCTCACCGACGCCGAGGTCGAGCACTTCGACCAGCAGGGGTTCCTGGTGCTCCGGCAGAGGATCCCGGCGCCCCTCCTCGGGCGCCTCCAGCGAGCGGCGGAGGGCTGGATCAGCGACGGCGCCGACCCGGACCGTGGGCGGCCGGGCGACTGGCTGTTCGCCTCGCGTCCCTCGGGGCAGGTGATGTACCGCGTCGACTACCTGCACGACAAGGGACGTGCGGCGTCGCTGGAGCTGCTCGGCAGCCCGGAGGTCCTCGGGATCGCCGAGAGCCTGGCCGGCCCCGACTTCGTGCCCACCTACGAGTCCATGGTCTTCAAGTCCGCCGGTGACGGCGCTCCCATCCCCTGGCACCAGGACGCGGTCCACGGACGACGCCACCGCATCTTCAACGTCGGCGTCTACCTGGACGCCTCGGTGGCCGGTCGCGGGGCGCTGCGGGTCGTCCCCGGGTCCCAGCGCCTCGGCGCCGACACGTGCGCGCTGGCCGACGAGCACGGCTGGGAGATGCCCGGCGCCGTCGAGGTAGAGCTCGAGCCGGGAGACGTGCTCGTGCACGACGACATGATCATCCACGGCTCGCCACCCGCCGTCGCCAACGAGCTGAGGCGCACCGTCTACCTGGAGTTCCGCTCCGTCCGCAGTATCGCGGAGGACGGACCCTGGACGCTCGACTGGGCCCGCGCGCGGATGCGGCTGGTCCCCCTGGCCCTCGCCGAGCACGCACGGTGGGCGGCACCCGAGGACCGGTACTCCTGGCGGGCGAGCGAGGAGCTGCGTCCCGAGTCCGTGGGCGACACGGACACCGAGCTGCGCGTCGTGCACGAGGTGCACACACCCGGGGTGTGGTGCAGCCCCGGACCTGCGTGACCGGGCGCCCGAGGGCTAGTGGCCCCTGCCGAGGGTCGAGGCACGGGCGTTGAGCTGGACCGGGAGCATGAGGTGCCTGGTCTCCTCCTGCCCGTCGAGCTGGCGGAGCAGCAGCGCGGCCATCTGCTGGCCCAGCTCCTCCACCGGTTGTGCGACGCAGCTCGTCGGCGGGTCGTTGCGGCTCGCGGCCGGCGAGTCGTCGAACCCGACGAAGCGCACGTCGTCGGGCACCCGCTTCCCGGCGGCTCGCAGCGCGGAGAGGGCGCCCAGCGCCAGCAGCTCGCCGGCTGCGAAGACCCCGTCGAGGTCGGGTCGCTCCTCCAGGAGCTGGACCATCCCCGCGTAGCCCTCCTCGATGCCCCAGTCCTTGGCGCAGTAGGCGGCACCGCTGTCCTTGAGGCCGTGCGCCGCGAGGGTACGTCGGTAGCCGACGAGCCGATCCACCCCTGCCCCGGTCGTCTGGGGCCCGGTGATCATCCCGACCCGCCGACAGCCGACGTCGAGCAGGTGGCTGGTGGCTGCCACCGAGCCGGCGACGTTGTCGACGTCGACGTAGCTGGCCTGCTTGAAGCCCAGCGGCCGCCCCCCGACCACCACCGGGACGTGTCGCTCCAGCAGGAACCGCAGGAAGTGGTCGGACCGGTTGTCGGTGATCATCAGGAAGCCGTCGACGGTCCGCTCCCGGGAGACGTGCTGGATCAGCTTCTCCTGGTCGTGCCGGTTCTGGGCGACGTACAGGACCAGCTGCTTGCCCTGCGCGTTCAGCTCCCTGCTGATGCCGGAGATGATCCGCGGGATGTACGGGTTGCCCCACACGTGTGCCTCGTGCTCGGCGATGACGAAGCCGACGGAGTTCGTGGAGCTGCCGGCGAGGGTCCGGGCCGCGCGGTTGATGACGTAGCCGAGCCGGTCGGCCGCCTCCAGGACCGCTGTCCTGGTGCGGGTGGCGACGCGGGTGTCGCCGTTGAGGGCGCGGCTGACCGTCGGTTGGGAGACGCCTGCCTCGCGGGCCACGTCGGCCATGGTGACGCTGCGGACCGACGCGCGACTCATGCCCGTACGCTAGCCGAGGTCGGCCCGCTGACCGGACCGATCCTCGACCGCCCTCCAGAGCAGACGACACTCACGGCGCCCGTGTCTCCTCCAGCACCACGGCGCAGCCGCCGGGCGGGACCCGGAGCTCGCCGTCGACCCGGCGGTCGTCGAGCAGCTCGTGGCCCGATGCAGCCACCAGCGTCTCCTCCGGGGTGTGGTTGAGGACGAACAGGTACGCCTGGTCCGACGAGGTCCTGCGGATGATCTCGACCCCCGGCGGTTGCTGGGAGGTCTCGATACCGACCCCGGCGAGCAGGGTCTCGACCAGCCGCGCCAGGTCCGGCTCCCCGAGCTCGGTGCCGACGTACCAGCAGGCCCCCGTCCCGACCTCGTTGCGCGTGATCGCGGGCGAGCCGGCGGACGGCCCGTCGACGTACTCGGACAGGACCTCGGCCGTGGTGACCCGGGCGCGGTCGGTCCAGATCGAGCCGGTGCCGCCGTCGCTGAGCCGGACCTGCTCGCCGCCGAGGAGCGGCGCGAACTCCTCGATGACCAGGCCGACCACGTCCCGGAAGGCTCCGGGATAGCCGCCCGTGCGGACGTGGTCGTTCTCGTCGACGATGCCCGAGAAGTAGGTCAGCACCAGGCTGCCGCCCGCCGCCACGAACTCCGCGGCGCGGTCGGCGTCCTCGTCGCGCACCAGGTACCACGACGGTGCGATGACCAGGTCGTAGGCGGTCAGGTCCCCGTCCGGTGCGACGAAGTCCACGACCACGCCGCGGTCCCACAGCACGCCGTACCAGCGCCGGATCTGCGTGATCGGGGTGGCGTCGACCGTGGGGTGGGAGTCCAGCTCGGCCGCCCACCAGGACTCCCAGTCCAGGACGATGCCGACGCGCGGGCTCTCCACGACGCTGCCGATGACCGGGGACAGGCGTCCCAGGTCGCCGCCGAGCCGGCAGACCTCGCGCCAGACGGCCGTGTCGGTCCCGGCGTGCGGCAGCATCGCGCTGTGGAACTTCTCGGCACCGAATGCCGCGGCCCGCCACTGGAAGAACATGGCTCCGTCGGATCCTCGGGCGACGTGCTGGAGGGAGTTGCGGCGCATCTCCCCCTCCGTCTTCGCCAGGTTGCGGGGCTGCCAGTTCACCGCCGACGTGGAGTGCTCCATCAACAGCCACGGCTTGCCCCGTGCCAGCGATCGCATCAGGTCCGCGGACATCGCCGTGCGCTGCTCGCGTCGGGGGTCGACGTAGAGCAGGTAGTCGTCGTTGCTGACGAGGTCGACCTCGGGCGCCCACTGGTGGTAGTTGATGGGCTTGAAGAAGCTCATGAAGTTGGTGGTCACGGGCAGGGAGCTGCGAGCACGGATGATGGCCGCCTCGGCGCGGTACAGGGCGAGGAACTCGTCGGAGCTGAACCGCCACCAGTCCAGCTGCTGGGTGGGGTTGGCGAACGACTTGTAGGAGACCGCGCGGGGCGGGAGCACGTCGTCCCAGTCGGCGTAGTGCTGGCTCCACACGGCGGTGCCCCAGGCCCGGTTGAGCGCCTCCAGCGACCCGTACCGCTGCTGGAGCCAGGTCCTGAACGACTGCGCGGACACGTCGCAGTAGCAGTGGTGGTTGTGGTCCCCGTACTCGTTCGACACGTGCCACAGGACGACCGCCGGGTGATCGGCGTACCGGTCCACGACGCGGGTGCAGAGCCGGGCGGCGGCCTCCCGGAACGCCGGCGAGGACGGACAGTACGCCTGTCGCGCCCCGTGCGTGCGGGGCGTTCCCATCGCGTCGACGAGCATCGCATCGGGATGGCGCCGGGTGAACCAGGGCGGCGGGGAGGCAGTGCCGGTGGCGAGGTCGATCCGGATCTCGTTGCGGTGCGCGAGGTCGAGGACCTGGTCGAGCGGCGTGAAGTCGAACTCCCCGGGGCGAGGCTCGACCATGGCCCAGGAGAAGACGCCCACGGTCAGGAGGTTGACGGAGGCCTGCCGCATCAGCGCCATGTCCTCCAGCCAGACCTCGGGAGACCACTGCTCGGGGTTGTAGTCCCCACCGAACGCCATGCCCTCCAGGCGCCCGGTGACCCGCTCCATCACTTGACCGCTCCCGCGGAGAGGCCGCTGCGCCAGAACCGCTGCAGCATCAGGAACATGATCATAAGCGGGATGACCGAGATCAGGGAGCCGACCACGACCAGGACCTGCAGCTCCGGTGCGCGTGAGACCTGCGACTGCCACGTGTACAGCCCCAGCGTGACGGGGTAGAGCTTCTGGTTCTGGAGCATGATCAGCGGGAGGAAGAAGTTGTTCCAGATCACCACGAACTGGAACAGGAAGATGGTGACCAGCGCCGGGGCCATCAGGTGCCTGGCGATCTGCCAGAAGATCCGGAACTCCCCGGCCCCGTCGAGCCGCGCAGCCTCGATCAGCTCGTTGGGCACCGACGCGGAAGCGAACACCCGCGAGAGGTAGACGCCGAACGGACTCACGATGGACGGCAGCAGCACCGACCAGTACGTGTTGGTCAGGTTCACGTAGGCGAACAGCAGGAAGAGCGGCAGGGCCAGTGCGGTCGCCGGCACCAGGACGCCGCCGAGCACGACGTTGAAGATCAGCTCCCGGCCCGGGAAGGAGTACTTCGCCAGCGCGTACCCCGCCATGGAGGCGAGCAGGGTGCCGATCGCGGCGCCGCCGACGGCGTAGATGACGCTGTTGACGAGCCAGTGGACGAAGACGTGGTCGTCCTCGGCGAACAGGGAGCTGATGTTCGACAGCAGCGAGGTGCTCGGGGAGAGCCCTCCGCCCTGGCTCAGCTCTGCCTGCGTCTTGGTCGAGGCCGTGACCAGGACGTAGACGGGGACCATGAAGTACGTGGCCATCAGGATCAGGAAGGCCACGGCCACCGCGACGTTGCCGGGGCTGTCCTTGACCGCGCTCCTGCGGCCGGGGCGCGCCGGGCCCTGGTCCGCCCTGGCGGGAGGAGGCGTTGCGGTGACGGTCATGACTCGGCCCGCCGCTGCGTCAGCTTGAGGAACCCGAAGGACAGGACGAACGTCGCGAGGGCCAGCGTCACCGAGAGCGCGGCGGCGTAGTCGTAGTTGTTCTGGGAGGCGTTGAGGACGACCATGTTCGGCGTGTAGGTCGAGGTGATGGTCGTCGCGATCTTGCTGAACACGATCGGCTCGGTGAACAGCTGCAACGTCCCGATGATCGAGAACACGGCGGTCAGGACCAGCGCCGGCAGGATCGACGGGATCTTGATCCGGGTCGCGATCGCCCAGTTCCCGGCCCCGTCGATCTTGGCGGCCTCGTAGATCTCCTGGGGGATCGCCTGGAGTGCCGAGTAGAGGATCAGCATGTTGTAGCCGGTGTAGGTCCAGGTGACGACGTTGGCGATCGACCACAGGACCATCTGCGAGCTCAGGAACTCGGGGTGGACACCCACGTTGCCCAGCGCGCTGACGATCGGTGACAGGTTGGGGCTGTAGATGAATCCCCAGATCAGGGCGGCGATCACGCCCGGGATGGCGTAGGGCAGGAAGTACGCGATCCGGAAGGTCCGCTTGAACCGCGCCAGGGTCGAGTCGAGCAGCAGGGCGAGGACCAGGGCCGTCACCAGCATCACCGGGACCTGGACCACGCCGAAGACCAGCACCCGCACGACGCTGGACCGGAAGTCCTCGTCGTTGAACACGTTGCCGAACTGCGAGAGCCCGGCGAACTGCTCCTGCGGGGTGCCGAACACCCCTCCGGAGCGCGTGATCTTGTGCAGGCTGCGCCAGAACGCGTAGAGGATCGGCAGCAGGTAGAACAGGACGAACGGGACCAGGAAGGGCAGCAGGAACATCGCGGGGGCGAAGCCGACCCGCGACCTGCCCGGACGTGGCGCCGTTCCCGAGACATCTGCAGGCATCTCTTGCACGGTCATCAGACCTCCTCTCCGGCGCCGGGCCCGACGCGCGTCGGGCCCGGCGCTCGTGATGACGGCAGGGTCACTCGGCGACGGAGATGCCTTGTGCCTTCAGGGACTCGACGGTCTTGTCCTGGGCCGACTTCGTGGCGTCGTCCAACGTGCCCTGTCCGGAGAGGGCGCTCACGATGCCGTCCTTGAGGGCTCCGTAGGTGTCGGTCATCGTCGGGCCCCACTGGAACTGGTCGTCGACGCCGGCGCTGGCGCTCTTGAAGACGTCGAAGATCTTCTGGTTCCCGTAGAAGGGGACACCCTTCTGGAGAGCCGGGAGGTCGAGACCGGCCGTCGCCGCCGGGTAGAGCCCACCGAGCTGGTTCTCGAGGGTCAGCGCCTCCGGGTCGGTGTTGAGCCAGATGGCGAACTTCGCCGCCTCGGCCGGGTGCTCGCTGCTGCTGAAGACGGCAGTGGACGAACCGCCCCAGTTGCCGGCAGCCTCGTCGCCCGCGGTGAACTGCGGCATCGGGGCGACCGCCCACTTGCCGCTCGTCGCGGGGGCGTTGTCGCGGATGGTGCTGTAGCCCCAGGCGGCGCTGATCCAGCTGACCACCTTGCCGTCGTTCCACGCCTTGTAGAGCTCGGTCGAGAACCCCTGGAGGTTGGTGGCGACCAGCTTCTTGTCGATCAGGTCCTGCCAGTACGCGTTGACCTGGTCGACCTGGTCGTTCGGCGAGATCGTGACCGACACCTTGTCACCGCTGGTGTCGAACAGCTGGGCCCCGGCCTGCCAGAACAGCCCGGTGTACCAGTTGGGGTCGCTCTGGGAGAAGAACGTGATGTAGCGCTGCGGGTCGTCCGCGTGGATCTTGGCAGCCGCCTGCGCGTACTCGTCCCAGGTCGTCGGAGCCTTCAGGCCCAGCTTGTCGAAGATGTCCTTGCGGTAGTAGAGGGCCATGGGTCCGCTGTCCTGCGGGATGGCGTAGACCCCGTCGCTGCTGTTGAAGTCGACCTGGCCCCAGGTCCACGGGACGAACTTGCTCTCGGCGTCCGACACACCGGGGCAGGACGCGATGTTCGCCAGGCCGTCCTGGAGCCGGAAGTTCGGCAGGGTGTCGTACTCGACCTGGCCCAGGTCCGGCGCCGTGCCGGCCTTCAGGCCGTTGGTGAAGTTCTGGTAGGTCCCGGCGTTGCCGGCCGCCACCGTGTTCACCTTCACCTGGATGTCGGGGTTCTTCTGGTTCCAGAGGTCGACGACCTTGTCCATGCCGGGAACCCACGTGGAGAAGGTCAGGTTGACCTTCCCACCGCTCGGCTCGCACGAGCTGGACGAACCGCTCCCGCCGTTGGAGCTGTCGTCGCTCGACGACCCGCACGCGGAAAGGGCGAGGGCGAGGATCGCTGCGGACGAGGCCGCAACCAGGGACAGACGAGGTGTGCGCATGCGTTTCATGCCCTTCTCCTGATGCCGGACCGGCCTCATGCCGATCGACTCTGCCCGGCCCCCCGCCTCGGGCGTGAACTGCGTCACAGATTTGTGCATGCGCATGCAAAAGTCAAGAGTGCGGACATATGAATGCCCCGGGACGCGTCGCGTCCCGGGGTGATGGAGTACGCCGACGGGCGATCTACCGCCGTCTCGGGCAGGTGAGGTCGACCGATCCCGCGGGGCCGCTCCCCCGGTCCCGGTAGGCGGCCAGCAGGGAGTCGGGGGGAAGCCGGTGGAGGCTCTCGAGCCGGCGCCTGAGAAGAGGCGCGGGCTGGGTGCGGCCGCTCTCCCACGCCCGGACGGTGTCCTTCCTCGCCCCGCACCGCTCCGCGAGAGCGCGCTGGGTGAGCCCGGACCACTCACGAAGGACGCGCAGCACGACCGGGAGGTCACCCGGGCGCCAGGTCATGGGATCCAGCTGCCGCGGGAACGCGACGTCGCAGGCGGCGGCGATGCGTGAGGTGGGAACGGCGTAGAGACGGGCGAGGGACCGGATCGCGTGCAGCGGCAGCGGCCGGCCGCGCTCCCACCCCTGGACCGAGCTGCGGCTGACCCCCAGGAGCTCGGCCACGCGTCCCTGGGAGAGGCCGAGCCGCCTCCGCAGCGCAGCGAGCGGGCCGGACCTGGTGCTGCCCCGGGTGGACGCGCTGTTCCTCGGCCCTGCTCGACGAGGTCTCCCGCACCAGCGAGGAGGTGCACCGGGGTGTCCCTCTCGGTCCCCGGCCCGGTCGACTACGAGCGCGCCACCGTCGTCAGCCCGCCGATCATGACCGGCTGGGACCAGTACGACGTGCGCGGCTGGTTCGGGTCGACGTACTCCTGCCCCCTGCTGCTGGAGAAGGACGCGACCGCGATGGCCTGGGGCGAGTACCGCTCGCACTTCCCCGACGCCGGCACGATGCTCATGCTCAAGCTCGGCACCGGCGTCGGGTCCGGCATCATCGCGGGCGGCCGCATCCATCGGGGCGCCGACGGGGCTGCCGGCGACATCGGCCACACCCAGCTCCTCGACCCCTCACCCATGGACGCACCGGCGTGCCGCTGCGGCAACCACGGCTGCGTGGAGGCCAGGGCCGGCGGGTGGGCGATGATCCGGGACCTCGTCGAGGCCGGCCGCGACGTCCAGACGGTCGACGACGTCGTCGACCTCATCCGGAAGGCGGACCCCCTGGCGGTGCAGCTGGCCCGCGCGGCCGGTCGGGTGCTCGGCATCGCGCTGTCCGAGACCCGTCAACATCATCAACCCGCGCGTGGTGGTGATCGGCGGCCAGCTGGCCGAGGCCGAGGAGCAGATCTTCGCCGGCCTGCGCGAGATGGTCTACTCCCGCTCGCTCCCGCTCGCCACCAGGCGCCTGGAGCTGCGGCGCAGCGTCCTCGAGGAGCGAGCCGGGTCCGTCGGCCTCGCCCTGCTGCTGGCGGACCACATCTTCGCGCCGCACCGCATCGACTCAACCCTGGGGTGACTCAACCCCGGGGTGAGGAGTAGGCGGCCAGGAACCGGTCCCGGAAGCCGTCCATCGGCCACACCGGAGCGTCGCGGTGCGGTCGCAGACCACCCTGCCACCCCCACCCCGAGATCCGCTTCAGCACCGCCGGGTCGTGGGCGATCACGCTGACCGGGACGTCGTGGCCGGGGTCGGGGCCGGTGACGTAGGAGTGCGGCTGGTGGTCCCCCAGCACGACCAGCACCAGGTCCGGGTCGGGGTGCGCGCGGACCCACGAGACGAGCGTGCGCAGGGAGTACTCGATCGAGCGGCCGTACGCCGCCCGCACCGCGTCCGGGTCGCGGAAGACCTGCTCGGGCGAGGCACCCCGCTCGGGCATGCCGGCGAACACCGACCCGTCCCCCACCTGCGGCCACGGCACCGGGTGGGGCAGCGGCGTCCACGGGTGGTGGCTCGAGACCAGGTCGATCTCGGCCATGACCGGCGACCGGTCGGCCGGCGCGAGCTCGCGGCGCCGGAACGCCGCGAGGGTGTACTGGTCCGGCATGCTCGCGTAGCTGAAGGACGGCCCCGCGTAGCCGACGTCGCGGGCGTCGTACATGGTGTCGAAGCCGTAGAAGCGCGCACCCTCGGGCCAGTCCCGCGTGTCGGCGGGCACGTCGGACACCGTCCGCCAACCCGCCCGCTCGAAGGCGCTCGTGAGCGTCAGCCGGCGCGAGGAGAGCAGCTGGTCGTAGCGCTGCTGGCTGTCCACCCACAGCCCGGACTGGAGGCTGGAGTGCGCCAGCCAGCTCGCCGCCCCGAAGGTCGGTGAGGTGAGGAAGGCGCTGCGGGCCGAGAAGCCCGCCCGGGCCAGCCGTCGGGTGCCCGTGTCCAGGACCCGGTCGACGCCCGGGGAGAACGACGAGTCCTGCACCGCGACCCGGCCGTAGCTCTCCACGAAGACCAGCAGCACGTCCTTGCCGCGCAGCCCGGTCAGCAGCCGGTCACCCGGGGTGGCCGCGAACGGGTCGTCGCCGATGGCGGCGGCGAACACCTGCCGGTCGTGGAGGTCGGCCCGCACCCGCCCCACCTCGTCGACGGCGAGCGCGGCCGCGCTGGTCGACGCGACCGGCGCGCCCGGGGCGACCTGGACGCCCGCGACCGCGCAGAGCACCCACGCCACCGCGAGCACGGCGAGGGCCCGCGCCGACCGGTCCCGGTGTGCGGCCACCACGCTGGTGGAGCGCAGCACCGCCCAGGGCACCAGGACGAGCACCGCGACCACGGCCACCCCGACCGCGGCCGCGGCGGCCTGGGCACCGGCCCGCCCGACGGAGTCGCCCAGCACGCCGTACCCGGGCCCGAGGTAGGTCCAGTCGGCCAGCGGGTCGAACGGTCGGTCCAGGACGGCGTGGAACCCCATGTCGAGCACCTTGACCACGACCAGCACCGCAAACGCCGCGCCCGCGACGAGTGCCGTCGTACGCCGTGCCCACGGTGCCAGGACCAGGGCCAGGCCCAGCACCACCAGGCCCTCGAGCGGGATCCGCGCGAAGGCCGCGGGCGTCAGCCGGGTCACGTCGTTCGGCAGCACCAGCGCCACCCAGACCACCAGGCAGGCCAGCACCGTCGTCGCGGCCGACACCGCCGGCCGGGGTCGTCGGACCGCACGGGTCGCCGGCCCCGCGGAGGCGCGCCACAGGTCGACGACCTCGCGCCCGAACGACTCGGCCAGCAGGGCCAGCGCGACCAGGAGCAGCAGGGCGGAGGGCACCGGCGGGAGGAGGCCGGACGCCACCACCGTGAGGACGACGCCCTGGAGCGCGGCCACCACCTTGCACCAGTAGCGCGGTGGCAGCGTTCCCCGCAACCGCGGCAGCACCCGGCGGGCCGCGACGAGGAGGTACCTCGCGGCCCCGATCGTGAGCACCCACCACCACCCGGTCGCCCCGGCGACGTACACCGAGAGCACCAGGATCAGGAACGCGTCGGTCTCCATGTCGAAGCGCGCACCGAACGCCGAGGCGGTCCCGGTCCGGCGGGCGACCCGGCCGTCCACCGCGTCCAGCACGAGCGCGACCGCGGCGAGACCCACCAGCCAGCCCAGGAGCGTCGCCGACAGGGGGCCACGCGTGAAGGACACGACGGTCAGGACGGCGACGGCGGCCGCGAGGACCGCCCGGACCAGCGTCACCCGGTCGGCCGGCCCCAGGGCAGGGCCGGGCCGGGTCAAGGGTCTCGTCTGAACCGCAACCACTGTTCCTCCGTGCCGTCGGGTACCAGAGTGGTACGCACGCAGCGAGCCCGTGGTTCAAACCGCGACGAGGAGGTGGTTCCGTGCCCGACGAGGCGCACGCGTTCTGGGTGACCGAGCCCGGCCACGGCGAGATCAGGCCCGAGCCGCTGCCGCCCCGCGGACCCGACGACCTGCTCGTGCGGACGGTGCACAGCGCGGTCAGCCGCGGCACCGAGACCCTGGTCTTCCGCGGCGCCGTGCCCCCCGACCAGCGCGCGGCGATGCGCGCGCCCTTCCAGGAGGGCGACTTCCCTGGCCCGGTGAAGTACGGCTACCTCAACGTCGGCACCGTCGAGGAGGGTCCTCCCGAGCTCCTGGGCCGCACGGTCTTCTGCCTCCACCCCCACCAGACCGCCTACGTCGTGCCCGCCTCCGCCGTGGCGTTGGTCCCCGAGGACGTGCCGTCGACGCGGGCGGTGCTGGCCGGCACCGTGGAGACGGCCGTCAACGCGCTGTGGGACTCCCCTCCGCTGGTCGGCGACCGGGTCGCCGTCGTGGGCGCGGGGATGGTCGGCTGCTGCGTCGCCCGGCTGCTCGCACGCCACCCCGGGGTCGAGGTCACGCTGGTCGACGTCGACCCCGGCCGCGCCCGCGTCGCCGCTGCCCTCGGCGCCGGCTTCGCCCTGCCGGCCGACGCCGAGGAGGGCCGCGACCTGGTGGTGCACACCAGCGCCACCTCCTCGGGGCTCCAGCTCTCCCTCGACCTGCTGGTCACCGACGGGGTCGTGCTGGACCTGAGCTGGTACGGCGACCTGCAGACCCGGCTCTCCCTCGGCAGGGACTTCCACTCCCGGCGGCTCACCATCCGGTCCAGCCAGGTCGGCACCGTCGCACCCGCGAGGAGCGCCCGTCGTACGCCGGCGCAGCGCCTCGCGATCGCGCTGGACCTGCTGCGCGACCCCGCGTTCGACGCCCTGCTCACCGGCACGTCGCGGTTCACCGAGCTGCCGGACCTGATGGCCGGGCTCACGGCGGGGACCGTCCCCGGGATCTGCCACACGATCAGCTACGACGAGGAGTGAGAGCCGTGTTCACCGTGACGGTCAGGGACCACGTGATGGTCGCCCACAGCCTGGTCGGGGAGGTCTTCGGGCCGGCGCAGCGGCTGCACGGCGCGACCTACGTCGTCGACGCCGCGTTCGCCCGTCCCGACCTCGACGAGGACGGGATCGTGGTCGACATCGGTCGCGCGACGCAGGCGCTCCGCGGCGTGCTGGCCGGCCTGGGCTACCGCAACCTCGACGACGAGGCGGAGCTCGCCGGGGTCAACACCACCACCGAGGTGCTGGCCCGGCTCGTCGCCGACCGGCTGGCCGAGCGGGTGCACGCCGGCGAGCTCGGCGAGGCGGCCCGGGGCGTGACCGGGCTGACGGTGACGCTGCACGAGTCGCACGTGGCGTGGGCGAGCTACCAGCGAGCGCTGTGAGCACCCGCCGCGCCGTGCACGTCGTGGTCCCGGAGGGGATCGACGACCCGAGCCGGCCCAGCGGCGGCAACGGCTACGACCGGCGGGTCTGCGACGGGCTGACGGCCCTCGGGTGGACGGTCCACGAGCTGCGGGTGCCCGGCACGTGGCCGCGGCCGGACCCGGTGGCGCGCGCGGCCCTGGCCGACCTGCTGGCCGGGGTCGCGGACGACGAGGTCGTCCTCGCCGACGGGCTGATCGCCTGCGCGACACCGGAGTCCGTGCCCGAAGCGGCGACCCGGCTCCGGCTCGTCGTGCTCGTGCACCTGCCGCTCGGTCTCGGGTCCCCCGGGGCGGTGCAGGCGGCCGAGCGGGAGGTGCTGGCGAGCGCCGAGCTCGTCGTCACGACCAGCGGCTGGACCCGTCGCTGGCTGCTCGAGCACGAGGACCTGTCGGCGGCGCGGGTCCGGGTGGTCTCCCCCGGCGCCGACACCGCCGCGGCGACCACCGGGTCCGCCGAGGGCGGCCGGCTGCTCTGCGTGGGGGCGGTGACCCCCGTCAAGGGTCACGACCTGCTGCTGGAGGCCCTGGCCCGCACCGCCGACCTGCCCTGGCGCTGCGTGTGGATCGGGGCCCTCGACCTCGACCCGGGGTTCGTCGACCGGCTCTCCCGTCAGGTCCACGAGCACGGTCTCGGCGACCGGGTGCACCTCAGCGGGCCCCGCACCGGGCCGGCGCTCGAGAGCGCCTTCGCCGGGACGGACCTGCTGGTCCTGCCCTCCCGGACCGAGACGTGGGGCATGGTCGTGACCGAGGCACTGGCCCACGGGATCCCGGTCCTCGCGACGGACGTCGGCGGCGTGCCCGAGGCACTGGGCGGGTCCGCCGGCGCGCGGGCCGGGCTCCTGGTCCCCCCGGACGACCCGGCGGCGCTGGCCGACGCGCTGCGCTGCTGGCTCGGCGACGCCCGCCTGCGCGCCGCGCTCCGCGACGCCGCCGTACGCCGGCGCGCGCAGCTGCCCGATTGGGCGGCCGTGTCGGCGCGGATGTCCGACGTGCTGGAGGCGGTGGCCCGATGACCTGTGCAGCGGTGAACCGGCCACCGGCCCGCGCCGTAGGACCGGGCATGGGACGGTCGCGAGGTGACGGGTGGGTCCGGGTGCGCCGGTGGGCGCGGCCGGTGGCCGGGGCCGTCCTGCTCGCCGCGCTGGTCGCCGAGGTCGGGATCGACCCGTTCCTGGACGGGCTGCGCCGCACCGGCTCGGCTCCCCTGGCCGCGGCCCTCGCGCTCACCGCGCTGACCACCCTGGCCTGCGCCTGGCGGTGGAGCCTGGTCGCCCGGCGGCTCGGGGTCGAGGTACCCGTCGGCGCCGCCGTCGCCGCGTGCTACCGCGCCCAGTTCCTCAACGCGACCCTCCCCGGTGGGGTCCTCGGCGACGCGCACCGGGCGGTCCGCCACGGCCACGATGCCGGCCACCTGGGCCGGGGGGTGCGCTCGGTCGTCTGGGAGCGCTGCGCGGGGCAGGTGGTCCAGGTCTCCCTGACGCTGCTGGTGCTGCTCCTGCTGCCCTCGCCGGTATGCCGCCACGCGGCGCTCCTCGCGCTGGTGCTCGCCGTGCTGGTCGGGGTGCTGGCGGTAGCACTGGTCCTGGGATCGGTCCTCGGACCGGTCGTCGGTCCGCGGCCGGCAGCGACACCCTCGGCACTGCGCCGCACGGCCGCCGAGATCCGGCACGTCCTGCTCGCGCGGGAGGTGCTGCCGGGCATCCTGGTCGCGTCCACCGTCGCGGTCCTCGGCCACACGGCGGTGTTCGTCGTCGCCGTGCACGCCGCGGGGGTCACGGTCCCGCCCGATCGGGTGCTGCCGCTGGCCGGCCTGGTGCTGCTGGGCGCCGCGTTCCCCGTCAACCTCGCCGGCTGGGGACCGCGTGAGGGCGTGGCCGCGTGGGCCTTCGCCGCGGCGGGCGCGGGCGCCGAGCAGGGCGTCACCGTGGCCGTCGTCTACGGCGTGCTGGCCCTGGCGGCGACGCTTCCCGGAGCGGCGCTGCTGCTCGCGCGCAGCCGCGGCCGGCAGGACCGGGAGGCGGCGTACGCCCATGGCTGACCGCCCCTACACGGTGCTCAGCTGCGCCATGTCCCTCGACGGCTACCTCGACGACGGCACCGACACCCGGCTGCTGCTCTCCAACGCGGCCGACCTCGACCGCGTCGACGAGGTGCGCGCCGGCAGCGACGCGATCCTGGTGGGAGCCGCCACCGTCCGCAACGACGACCCGCGACTACTGGTCCGCTCACCCGTGCGGGTGCTCGAGCGGCGCGCGGCCGGCCTCCCCGAGAGCCCGACGAAGGTGACGGTGACCCGCCAGGCCCGGCTCGACCCGTGCGCCGCCTTCTTCGGCACCGGCGACTGCACGAAGCTCGTCTACTGCCCCAGCGGCACCGTGGACGCCGCCCGCGGGCGGCTGTCGGAGGTGGCCACCGTCGTGGACGGTGGGCGTTGCGTCGACATGCGCGGCGTCGGCGAGGACCTGCACCGTCGCGGCGTCCGCCGGCTGCTGGTCGAGGGCGGCGGGTCGGTGCTCACCCAGTTCCTCACCGCCGACCTCGTCGACGAGCTGCAGGTGGTGGTGGCGCCGCTGTTCGTCGGCGACCCGCGCGCGGCACGCTTCGTCGGGGACGGGCAGTTCCCCTGGCGGGACGGGCGTCGGGCCACCCTGGTCGAGACCCGCCCGATCGGGGACGTCGTGCTGCTGCGCTACGCGCTGTCGCAGCGCTTCGGGGACGCCTGAGGCGCGACCCACCGGCCGCCAACCGTCGCCCCACGCCCACCCCACGGCGTACGCTCGCCATGCAAGGTGTACGGGGGAGCTGCGGTTCAGAGGTGAGCTGACGTGAGGAACGGACCCACGACGAGCGAGGTGCGGGCGCTGGAGAGCGCCCGCAGCCTCGAGGACGTCGGAGCGGTGGTGCGCACGGCTGCACGCCGGATCGCGCACGCCGACGGCGCCACCTTCGTGCTGCGCGAGGACGACCGCTGCTTCTACGCCGACGAGGACGCCATCGCGCCGCTCTGGAAGGGACAGCGGTTCCCCATGGCGGAGTGCATCAGCGGCTGGGCGATGATGCACGGCCTGCCCGCTGTCGTCCCCGACATCGACGTCTCCCCGCGGATCCCGCGCGAGGCCTACCGGCCGACGTTCGTGCGCAGCCTGGTCATGGTGCCGATCGGGACCCCCGCCGTGGGCGCGATCGGCGCCTACTGGCAGGAGGTGGACGTGCCGACCGACCACGAGGTCGAGGGGCTCCAGCGCCTGTCGGCGGTGGCCGCGGCCTCGTTCGCGGCGATCGGGATCTCCGGGGCGCCGTGGGCGCCCAACTTCCGGTCGGACGGCAACCCGCTGGTGCACTGAGCCGTCATCCCGTCGGCTCGTCGTCGCGGTCCGACAGCGCCGCCGCCGTCCTCGCGGCCCGGCCCCGGTGCCAGAGCACCACGCCGGCGACGGCGAAGAGCAGCAGGAGCACCGCACCCACGCCGCCGAGACTGGCCTCCACCCGTTGGTAGGACTTGCCGGCCACGAAGCCCAGCACGCAGACCGCGGTGCCCCAGGCGAGTCCGCCGAGCGCGTTGTAGAAGAGGAAGCGGCGGTAGGGCATCCCGCTCATGCCGCACAGCCCGGGCGTGACGGCCCGCAGCAGGGCGGTGAACCGACCCGCCACCACCGTGACGCCGCCCTTGCGCTGCAGCCGAGACCGGGCCACCTCCAGCCGTGCCCGGTGTCGTTTGAGCAGCCGCGACTCCAGCAGGTGGGGACCGGCCTTGCGGCCCACCTCGTAGCCGACGCTGTCGCCGACGATCGCCGCCACGACCACCACGACCAGCAGCTCGGTGAAGGACAGGTGCCCGCTCGCGGCGAGCGCCCCGCCGAGCAGCACCGCGGTCTCCCCCGGAAGCACGAAGCCGACGAACAGCGCCGCCTCGGCGAACACCAGGGCACCGATGACGGCCAGGGCCAGCGGGGCGGGGACCGACGTCAGCAGCGAGGTGACGTGCCCGACCAGGTTGCCCATGTCCACTCCCACCGACCGCCGGTGCGGCCCCTGCTCCCGACGGTACGACCCACGGATGAGGACCCGGTGAAGGTCGTGGGGCGCCCGGCCGGGTGGCCTCCTAGGCTCAGCGCATGACCACCGCACGGACCGTCCCCGTCACCACCGAGATGGACGGCGACGAGCTCGACGCCGAGGACGCGTGGCGCCTGGTTCGGCACCACGGGCTGCGCCGGATCGCGGTGGGCTCCTTCGTCCGGTTCCGGTACGGCGACGGGTTCACCAACAGTCGCGCGCTGGCCCTGCAGGCGTGCCTGGCGGTGGTGCCGTTCCTGCTCGCGCTGACCGGCCTGGCCGCGGACCTCGACCACGAGCGCCCGGCCCGGGTGGTCGCCGAGACGATCCAGAAGGTCTCCCCCGGCTCCGACGGGGGTGACGCCCTCGCCGGCGCGGTCGGCGGGTCGAACACCAGCGAGGAGGCCGGTGAGCTGGCGCTGGTGCTGGGCCTGGGCTTCGCACTGGTCTCCATGACGACCGCCATGGCGCAGGTCGAGCGCGGCTCCAACCGCATCTACGGGATCCGTCGCGACCGGCCGGCCCTGGCGAAGTACGGCCGGGCGGCCGTGCTCACCGGCGTGCTCGCCGGCCCGGTGGGCGTGGGCTTCCTGATGCTCGTCGCGGGTGGGTCCTTCGGCGAGGCCATGACCAGCCAGTACGGCTGGACGCACGACCAGCTGCTCGTCTGGCAGGTCGTCCGGTGGCCCGTCGGTGTCGCCCTGCTGGTCTTCGCCATCGCCGTCCTGCTCGACCACGCCCCACGGCGCCGCCAGCCCGCGCTGTCCTGGCTGGCCCTGGGCGCGTTCGTCTCCGTGGTCCTGACCCTGCTCGCCACCGGCGCCCTGGCGGTCTACGTGCACCTCAGCTCGTCCTTCGGCAGCACCTACGGACCGCTGGCCGGCATCGTGGCGCTGCTGCTGTGGTCCCTGCTCTCGGCGATGGCGTTCTTCTACGGCGTCGCGGTCTGCGCCCAGCTCGAGGCACTGCGCGCCGGGGAGCACCGACCGGCGTACGACGACCCGGGCCGCCCGCACGGCCACGTCGTGGGCGACTGAGCAGGGCCTCGTCAGTCGAACCGGAGGACTTCCTCCACGGGGCGCCGGGGCGTCCGCGGCAGCTCGTCGCGGGTGATCTCCTGCCAGCCCAGCCGCACCAGCAGCTGTGGCCGGCCGAGGCCATCGAGCACGTCGTGGCGCAGCCGTTCGCGGGTCTCGGGCACCTCGGTCGGCTGGCTGAGCGGCAGCAGGGAGAGCCCGTGCCGGACCGCGGCCAGCCAGAGGGCGCTGAGCGTCTCGCCGCACCGCAGCCAGGAGACCTGGTCGTCGTCGACCGTGGCCAGCGCGAGCAGCCCCTCGACGAACTCCACCTTCTCGACCTGCGGGTCCGCCAGCGCTCCCTCGTGGTAGCGCGACGGCATCGCGGGCCGGTGCGGGTTGATCTCCGGGATGCTGGACGCCGGCACGCCCTCGGGTCCCTCGGCCCGGACCCAGGGCGCGACCTCGGCGGCGTACGCCGGGTCCGCCCGCTCGACCTCCTCGGCACGCACCAGGATCTCCTCCACGTCGGTCTGCTTCGCCGGGTCGACCAGCGAGACCACCAGGGCGCCCCACTCCCGCGCCTGCTCGGCGAGCCGGTCCAGCCGTTCGGCCGGGAGCGGCCACGAGGTGAACCGGCGCCGGTCGGTGGCGCGCGCCCGCAGCGCCTCCAGCTGCTCCTCGGCCGCGGGGACAACACGCCCCGGGGTCAGGTCCAGCGTGGCCAGCAGGTCGGGGTCGTCCGGGTCGGGGCACCGCTCCACGGTGACCTCCCAGCCCAGCCCTCGAGCCGCGACCTGCGCGTGGTGGAGCGCGGCCCCGCAGCTGATCACCAGGCTCCGACCGTCGGGGTCGGCGTGCGGGAGCTGGCGGCTGCGGTCGGCGAACAGGCGCAGGCGCGAGCCACCCGCCCGCCACACCCACGGCTGGGTGTTGTGGACGCTCGGCGCGCGGCAGGCCAGCTCGACGACCTCGCGGAACGGGAGGGCGGTGCGGGCAGGCCTGGGGACGGCTGCGGACCCCCTCATCGTCGTGCTCCTCGAGCGTTCATCTCGCGACTCCTCCTGCGGCGGGCCTCGGTGACGTGCCCCCAGCAGCCTCCCGTCCGGCCGCTGCAGCGAGCAGGGCACCAGGTCCCAGCGCGGTGGGACGAACGGACGTTTCCCGCGTCCCCCGGCGCAGTAGCGTGGCGCCATGGACGCCACGCAGTGGGACGAGAGGTACGCCGCCGCTGAGCTGGTGTGGTCGGTGACGCCCAACCAGTTCGTGGCCGCCGAGCTCGAGGGGCTGGCCCCGGGGCGCGCCGTGGACCTGGCGGCCGGCGAGGGCCGCAACGCGATCTGGCTCGCCGAGCACGGCTGGGACGTCACCGCCGTCGACTTCTCGGAGGTCGGGCTGGCGAAGGGCCGACGCCTCGCGGCGGACCGCGAGCTCGCCGGGTCGGTCACGTGGGTGTGCGCCGACGCGACCACCTGGCAGCCGGACGCGGCGTACGACCTCGCGGTGATCGCCTACCTGCAGCTGCCCGCCGAGGAGCGCCGCGCGGCCGTGCGCACCGCGTTCGCGGCCCTGCGCCCCGGCGGGACGTTCCTGCTGGTCGCCCACGACTCGACCAACCTGGCGGAGGGCACCGGCGGACCTCAGGACCCGGCGGTGCTGATGACCGCCGAGGACGTGCTGGACGACCTGGCCGGGTCCGAGCTCGAGACCCGGCGGGCCGGACGCGTGGCCCGCACCGTGGCCGACGGGCACGGTGGGGACGAGTCACGCACCGCCTGGGACTGCCTCGTGCGGCTGGTGCGCACCCGCTGACCGGGCCGGCCGGCGGGTCGGGTCAGGCGGAGGGCTGGTCGTGGTTCTGGTCGAGGTTCCGGGGCTCGGCCGCGGGCTGCTCGGGCTCGTCGCCGTACACCCCGGCGTCCTTGGCGGCCTGCGCCTTCTTCAGCTGCTTGACCAGGCTGAAGCCGAGCACGACGACCGCGGCCGCGAGCAGGAGGAAGATCGCGAAGGCCGTCCATCCGGCCTTGACGTCCTCGGGCTCCGGGCTCTCGTCGACGAGGCTGATGACGAAGGGCAGCACCGGGCTGAGCACCGGGCTGGCGAGGAGCGCGTCGAACGGCATGGGACCAGTCTCTCAGGCGGGGGTGTCGATGCCGGCGAACAGGTCGTCCTCCGGGGTGGTCGTGGAGACGTGACTCACCACGAGCTCGTAGTCCTCGGTCGGCCAGACCTTCTCCTGCAGCTCCCGCGGGATGGCGAACCAGAAGCCGTCGGGGTCGATCTGGGTGGCATGCGCCAGCAGCGCCTGGTCGCGGACCCCGAAGTAGTCGCCGCAGGGGACGCGGGTGGTGATGCGGGCGTCCCACTCGGGCTCCGGCTTCCACTCCTTGAGCCGCTCCTCCCACGGCGACTCCAGCCCGTGGGCGAGCATCGCGTCGTGGAGCGCCTGCATCCGCGGGCGGTTGAACGAGTGGTGGTAGTAGAGCTTCAGCGGCTGCCAGGGCTCGCCGAGGTCGGGGAAGCGCTCCGGGTCGCCGGCCGCCTCGAACGCCGCCACCGAGATCTTGTGGCACATCACGTGGTCGGGGTGCGGGTAGCCGCCGCGCTCGTCGTACGTCGTCATGACGTGCGGCCGGAACTCGCGGATCAGCCGCACCAGCCGCGCGGTCGCCTCCTCGAGCGGCACCAGCGCGAAGCAGCCCTCCGGCAGCGGCGGCTTGGGGTCCCCCTCGGGCCAGCCGGAGTCCACGAAGCCGAGCCAGTCCTGGCGGATGCCGAGGATGTCGCGGGCCCGGTCCATCTCCTCGCGCCGGACCTCGCTGATGTTCTCGAGGATGTCGGGGCGGTCCATCTTGGGGTTGAGGATCGAGCCCCGCTCGCCGCCGGTGCAGGTGGCGACGTGCACGTCGACGCCCTCGGCGACGTACTTCGCGGTCGTCGCGGCACCCTTGCTCGACTCGTCGTCGGGGTGGGCGTGCACGTGCATCAGGCGGAGCCCGGCGCGCGGGCCGGTACGAAGGGCGTGCGGCATGGGTCTCATCGTAGGCGGGCGGCCGCGGCCCGGTCCGCGGAGGCCACCCCCCGGGTGCGAGCATGTGGGCGTGACCACGCAGGACACCCTCGGCGACCGGTACGGCGCACCCGCACCCTGGCGCCGACGCGCGGCGATCACGTTCAGCGTCGTGGTCGCGGCCGCGTTCCTCGGCTGGCTCGGCTGGACCGCGTGGGTCCACTCGACCCCGGCCGTGGACTCCGAGATGGTCGGCTACTCCGTGGAGGGCGAGCACGAGGCGACGGCGAAGGTGGAGGTCCGCCTCAAGGACGCCGACGTCGAGGCGAGCTGCCTGCTGCGGGCCTTCGCCGAGGACCACACCGTGGTCGGCGAGCTGTCGTTCACGCCGGAGTACGGCGCCGACCAGCCGCTGGAGGAGACGGTGCGGACCGAGCGCCGCGCGACCTCGGTGGAGCTGATCGGGTGCACGGCCCCGGGGCAGCCGCGACCGCGCTGACCTGCGTCGCGGGCCCCGAGTTGTTAAACTGTCCGTTCTGACTGTTCCGGGGACGGGTCCAGACGCGGGCTCGCACGCCTGGGGTCGGCCCCGTCGAGGGCGGCTCCCGGCCACCCGACCGGCCCAGCAGCACCGACGATGCGGCGGTCGATCCGCCACCCTCGAGTATTCCCAGGAGGAGTACCCATGACGCAGTCCACCGAGCAGGGCACGATCTGGCTGACCCAGGAGGCCTACGACAAGCTCAAGGCCGAGCTGGAGAACCTCAAGGGTCCCGTGCGCCAGGAGGTCATCGCCCGCATCAGCGCTGCGCGCGACGAGGGTGACCTCAAGGAGAACGGCGGCTACCACGCCGCCCGCGACGAGCAGGGCAAGGTCGAGGGCCGGATCCGCCAGCTCGAGGACATGCTCCAGCGCGCCGAGGTCGGCGAGACCCCCGAGGACGACGGCACCGTCTCCCCCGGCATGAAGGTCACCTACAAGTTCGTCGGCGACGACGACGACGAGGCCGAGACCTTCCTGCTCGGCGCCCGCGAGATCGAGGACTCCGTCGAGGGCCTGAAGGTCTACTCCCCCCAGTCCCCCCTCGGCTCGGCCATCATCGGCGCCAAGGTCGGCGACACCGTCTCCTACGAGGCCCCCAACGGCAAGACCCTCGAGGTCGTCATCGTGGGCGCGGAGCCCTACACCGGCTGACCCACCCCGCCCTCACCTCGAGTCGGCGCCAGCTCGCGAGAGCTGCCGCCGGCTCGAGCCCATTTCGGGGTCCCGACGGATAGTCCGGCACGTTTCGACACCCCCGGCCCGTCGAAACGTGCCGGACCATCCGATCGCAAACGTGCCGGACTATCCGGTGGGGTCAGTGGAAGACGCGGTAGCCGTGCTCGCGCAGGCGGGAGGTGACCTGCTCGGCGTGCGGCTCGCCCCGGGTCTCGAGCTGGAGGTGGACCTCCACCTCGTCGAGGTGCAGCGAGGGTGAGATGCGCTCGTGGACGACCTCGAGCACGTTGGCGCCGGCGGCGCTGATCTCGGTGAGCAGGGTGGCCAGGCCGCCGGGGACGTCGGGGATGCAGACCCGGAGGTTGAGGTAGCGGCCGGCGGCGGCCATGCCGTGCCGGATCACCTTGCCGAGGAGCAGCGGGTCGATGTTGCCGCCCGAGAGCAGGGCCACCGTGGGCGTGGTGAACTCCGTCGGCCGGTCGAGCATGGCGGCCACCGCGGCGGCGCCGGCCGGCTCGACCACCATCTTGGCCCGCTCCAGGAGCGCCAGCAGGGCCCGGGACATCGAGTCCTCGGAGACGGTGAGGATCTCGTCGACGTGGTCGCGGACCGCGGCGAAGGTGATGTCCCCCGGCCGGCCGACCGCGATGCCGTCGGCCATGGTGGTCATCGACTCCAGCGGCACCGGGTGCCCCTGCGCCAGCGAGTCGGGGTACGCCGCGGCGCCCTTGGCCTGCACACCGATGACGCGCACGTCGGGACGCAGCGACTTCACCGCGATCGCGACACCGGCCAGCAGTCCCCCGCCGCCGGTCGGCACCAGCACGGTCTGCGCGTCGGGGACCTGCTCGAGGATCTCGAGGCCGACGGTGCCCTGCCCGGCGACGATGTCGACGTGGTCGAAGGGGTGGATCAGCACGGCCCCGGTCTCGGCGGCGAACTCGTGGGCGGCCTCGAGCGCGTTCTCGAGGTAGCGGCCGTGGAAGATCACGTCCGCGCCGTACCCCCGCGTCGCCTTCTCCTTGGGGATCGGCGCACCCTCGGGCATGAAGACGGTCGACTTGATGCCGAGCAGCTGCGCGGCCAGCGCGACACCCTGCGCGTGGTTGCCAGCGGAGGCGGCGACGACGCCGCGCGCGCGCTCCTCCTCGGACAGCCGGGAGATCCGCACGTAGGCGCCGCGGGCCTTGAAGGACCCGGTGCGCTGGAGGTTCTCGCACTTGAGGCTGACCGGTCCGCCGGCGAAGGCGGAGAGCCAGCGCGACTCCTCCATGGGGGTGTAGACCGACACCCCCTCCAGGGTCCGACGCGCGGACAGGATGTCGTCCAGCGTCACCGTGGGGACGTCACTCATGTTCCAGGGCCTCCTCGTTCGGGGGCTCCTCGCCCATCTCCGCATAGTCCTCGTCGAGCTCGTCCTCGGCGTCGTCACCGGGGGCGGTGTAGCTCGCGAGGTGCTGGACCACCGCGTTGGCCGCGGCAGCCAGGGGCACGGCGACCAGCGCGCCTGGGATGCCGGCCACCAGCACGCCGCAGCCGATGGCGATGATGACACCGAGGGGGTGCACCGAGACCCACCGGCCCATCAGGAACGGCTGCAGGACGTGTCCCTCGATCTGCTGGACCAGGATCACGCCGCCCAGCATGAACAGCGCCGTGATCGGCCCCTGGTCGACCAGGGCGACCAGGACCGCCACCGTGCCGGCCACCGTCGCACCGACCATCGGGATGAACGCGCCGAGGAACACCAGCACGCCGATCGCCAGCACGAACGGCACGCCGAGGACCGACGCGACGATCATGATGCCGATCGCGTCGGTGGCCGCGACGATCACGGTGGCCCGCACGAACTGGGTCAGCGAGATCCACGCGACCCGGCCCGAGCTGTCGACGTGCGCCCGACCGGCGCGGGGCGCGAGGCGCACCATCCAGGCCCAGATCCGCTCGCCGTCGGCGAGGAAGAAGTACGTCGAGAACAGCACGATGAAGAAGCCGGCCAGCACGTGGCCCAGCGCGGTCCCGACCTCGGTCACCCGGCCCAGGATGGAGCCACCGTCGGTGGACGGCGTGATCGCCTTCTGGAACCGGCTGATGTAGTGGTTGATCTGGGAGTCGGTGGCGTGCAGCGGCCCGGTCTTGAGCCAGTGCTTGACCTCGTCGAGCCCCTTGACGGTCTGGTCGGCCAGGTCGTTGGCGCCGTTCGCCACCTGCTGGCCGGCGAAGGTGAGCAGCGCCGCAACGAACGCGATGCCGCTGATCACCACGAGGATCGAGGCCAGCCCGCGCGGCAGCCCGAGCCGGTGCAGCCCGGCCACGACGGGGCTGACCAGGGCGGTGATGAGCAGCGCGACGACCACGGGCAGCACGACGACCGCGAAGAACCCGATCGCCCAGAAGATGACGTACCCGGCCGCCACGATGACCAGGAACCGCCAGCCCCACGCGGCGGCCAGGTCGAGGCCCCACGGCACCTGGGCCCGGCTGAAGTTCGACGTCCCGGGGGTGATCGGGACCGGCTCGGAGCGGCGCTCGTCCCGCATCTGCGCCCACTGGTGGGCCAGCCGCTGGGCGATGCCCTCGTCCTCCTCGGCGCGTGAGCGCAGCCCGATGATCGGCAGCCGTCGCCGCCCCTCGCCCCCACCGGTGTCCAGCCCCTGGCCCGCCTGCCCGGCGGGGTCGTGGCGGCCCGGGCCGTCAGCCTCGTTGCTCACCGCGACAGGCTATCCACCCGGCTGGTCGAGCACGCGCAGCACCAGCCGGTACGCCGCTTCCGGGTGCCGCTCGGCGAGCAGCCCGGCGGCCGCGAGCACGTAGTCGGTGTCGACCACGACGCGGGCGCGCTCGGGCAGCTGCCAGCCGCCCTCGAGCCCGGCGCCGACGCTGTCGCCGAGCACCCGCTCGGCGACACCGGGACGCCCGTTGCGCAGCACGCCGCCCGAGCCGACGAGCAGGTCGACCTCGCGGAGGTCCTTGCCGCTGCGCTCCACCACGCGTCCCTCGGGGCTGACCACGACCCGGGAGCGGCCGGCGTGCCGGCGCAGGGCGAGGCCCACGGCCGCCCGGGCGATGGCCTCGTCGGCGTCGCAGCCGGCGTCGTCCTCGGGCAGGAAGCCGGGGTCGGCCTGCCGCAGCGCCGCCGCCTCTGTCAGCTCGTCGAGGCCGGCCTCGGCGACGGTGGTGACCGCGGACCAGCGCATCCCGAGGTCGCCCTCGACGGTGCGGGTGACCGGCGTGGTCGCCACGACCTCGCGCGCCAGGCCGGCGTCCTCCGGGTCGACCTCGACGACCGAGTGGACGTCGGTGGTCGCACCGCCGACGTCGACGACGACCACGTCGCCGACGCCCGGGTGCGCGTCGTCGAGGCCGCGGGCGAGCAGCTCGACGCCGGTGAGCACCACGTCGGGGGTGGCCCCCCGGACCATCGCCGTGAAGTCCGCGCGACTGCTCAGGTGCTTGCCGCCGATCACGTGGGACAGGAACATCTCGCGGATGGCCGACCGGGCGGAGTCGGGCGCCAGCACCCCGATCCGCGGGACCACGTTGTCGGCGAGCACGTGCGGCACGTCGCGGAGGATCTCGCCGACCTCCTCACGGGCGTCGACGTTGCCGGCCACCACGACCGGCCCGCGCCAGCCCGACGCCACCAGGTCGCGAGCCGCCTGCAGCAGCACCTCGGCGTTCCCGCCGTCGGTCCCGCCGGTCAGCAGCACCACGTCCGGCCGGGTCGTGCGGCTCAGGGTGCGGTACGGCGAGGTTCCTGAGGAGGCGAGGGACGAGCCGTCTCGAAGGGTGGTCTCACCCGCACGACCCGCGGCCGCGATCACGTCCACGACCTTGCCGCCGCTGGACAGGGCGACCCGGCGCCCCGCCTCGGCGGTGACCAGCTCCTCGTTGCCGACCACGGCGATCCGCAGGCCACCGCCCGCGCTCGAGCAGGCCAGCACCTCGGCATCGGCCGCCCGCGGATCGGCGGCGACCAGCGAGGCCAGGCAGGCGTCGTACCCGTCCAGCACGTCGCCGGCGCCGTCCGGCCGGGGCAGGGTCGTGGGGTGCGACGCCGAGGCGAGGATGCGCCCCTCGGCCAGGTCGACCAGCGCCGCCTTGGTGAAGGTGGAACCGAAGTCGACGCAGACCGCGGTCGCCGGGGCCGGGGTCGGGTCAGCCGAGGGCACGGTCGAGGTCGGCGATCAGGTCGTCGGCGGTCTCGATGCCGACACTGAGCCGGACCAGGTCCGCGGGGACCTCGAGGTCGGTGCCGGCGACGCTGGCGTGGGTCATTCGGCCCGGGTGCTCGATGAGGGACTCGACGCCCCCGAGGGACTCGCCCAGCGTGAAGACCTCGGCCTTCTCGCAGACCGCGAGCGCCTGGGCCTCGCCGCCCGTGACACGGAAGGAGACCATGCCGCCGAACCGCTTCATCTGCTTCGCGGCGACCCGGTGGCCGGGGTGCTCCTCGAGCCCGGGGTAGATCACCTGGCTCACCGACGGGTGCCCGGTGAGGAACTCGACGACCTTCTCGGCGTTGTCGCAGTGACGGTCCATGCGGACCCCGAGGGTCTTCAGGCCGCGGTGCGTCAGGAACGCGTCGAACGGACCGGGCACCGCGCCCATGGCGTTCTGGTGGAACGTCACCTTGTCGGCGAGCTCGAGGTCGCGGACGACCAGGGCACCGCCGACCACGTCGGAGTGGCCGCCGCAGTACTTCGTGGTGGAGTGCAGCACCACGTCGGCGCCCAGGGTGAGCGGCTGCTGGAGGTACGGCGAGGCGAAGGTGTTGTCGACGACCAGCAGCGCGCCGGCGTCGTGGGCGACCGCGGCGAGCGCCTCGATGTCACCGATGTTGAGCAGCGGGTTCGTGGGCGTCTCGACCCAGACCAGCTTCGTCTCGCCGGGACGGATCGCCGCGCGCACGGCGTCGATGTCGGAGACCGGCGCCGGGCTGTGCTCGAGCCCCCAGACCTTCTCGACCTTGTCGAACAGGCGGAAGGTCCCGCCGTAGGCGTCGTCGGGGATGACCGCGTGGTCACCGGGCCGGCACACCGAGCGGACCAGCGTGTCCTCGGCCGCGAGCCCGGAGGCGAACGCGAAGCCGCGTTCCCCCTCCTCCAGCGCCGCGATCGCGCCCTCGAGGGCGGTGCGGGTGGGGTTGGCCGAGCGGCTGTACTCGTAGCCGCCGCGCAGGCCGCCGACGCCGTCCTGCTTGTACGTCGAGGTCGCGTAGATGGGCGGGATCACCGCGCCGGTCATCGGGTCGGGCTCGTAGCCGGCGTGGATCGCACGCGTCTCGAAGCCGGACTTGCTCCTGTGCTGCTGCTCGCTCATGGGGCCACGCTATCCACCGGGTCGGCCGGAGTCTTACGAGGTGGTGACGTGACCGCCTGCGGGAACGAGCGGGCCCCCGCCGTTGTTGCAGACTGGTGAAAGCCCCGAGGCTCCCGACAGGAGGACCCGTGTCCATCTTCAGCCGTCACAAGTCCGAGCTCGTCTCCCCCGACCAGGCCCTGCCCGGCCGCAGCGAGCGCACCTTCCACCTCGCCGAGAAGCACCGTGTCCTCGGCACCCCGCTGGTGACCGACGAGGCGCCCGCCGGCTACGAGGTCGCCCTCTTCGGGCTCGGCTGCTTCTGGGGCGCCGAGGAGGTCTACTGGCAGGTGCCGGGCGTGTGGTCGACCTCGGTCGGGTACGCCGGCGGCACGACGCCGAACCCGTCGTACGAGGAGGTCTGCACCGGGCGCACCAACCACACCGAGGCCGTGCGGGTCGTCTACGACCCCGCGCAGGTGTCCTACGCCGACCTGGTGAAGGCGTTCTTCGAGGTGCACGACCCCACCCAGGGCATGCGCCAGGGCAACGACGTCGGGACGCAGTACCGCTCGGCGATCTACTTCACGAGCCCCGAGCAGGAGCAGGTCGCCCGCGAGCTGACGAAGGTGTACGGCGACGAGCTGCGCCGGCGTCGCCTCGGCGAGATCACCACCGAGATCCGTGAGGCCCCGACGTACTACTACGCCGAGGACGTGCACCAGCAGTACCTCGCGAAGAACCCCCACGGCTACCGCTGCCACGCGAACACCGGGGTGAAGTTCCCCGCGACGGCCTGAGCACGGCCCCCGAGGTCACGCCCGCGCGGAGACCGGCGTGGAGTTTCCTGCGTGGGGGTGTCGTATCCGCCCTGACCCGTTCGTAGCGTAGGTGGAGGCGGGCACGGGGTCCGCCGCAGCGAAGGGGCGGACATGGCCGAGTACCTCATCTACTTCAACCAGCAGTGGGTGGGCGACCACCCCGAGGAGTGGTTCCGCGGGCGCGGGCCACTCGCCCGGGCGGTCGTCGACGAGATCAGGGCCGCCGGGGAGTACGTCTTCGCCGGCGGCCTGGTGGAGGACGGCCCGGTCTTCAGCGCCGATGCCACGAGCGGCACGCTGACGTTCACCGACGGGCCCTACGCCGAGACCAAGGAGTGGCTGGGCGGACTGACCGTCGTCGACGTCGCCGACGAGGAGAGGGCCAGGATGTGGGCGGGCAGGATCGCGGAGGCGTGCGGCTGGCCCCAGGAGGTGCGCCGGTTCGGGACGATGCCCGAGGCCCGGTGACGGAGGGCGTCGTACGGCGGGGCACCCGGCCGGTCCGGCGGGTTGTCCCACCGGGACGCCCCTGAGGTCGAGACTTTCCTGAGAAGTACCTGAAAATGGGGCATGCGCTCGCGGCCCGAGCCGCGAAGGGTGGGAGCACCAACCCCATCGCACGGAGGAAAGCCCATGCGCACACCCCGCCTGATCGCAGTCGCGGCCGTCGCGGCCGTCACGGCCGGCGCCCTGTCGGCGCTCCCGTCCGCCGCGGAGCCATCAGCCAGACCGGCCGGCAAGGTCGTCCTGGCACGCGGTCTCGTCGGCCCGCTCACGCTGGCCGTCGAGGGCAAGAGCGTCTACGTCAGCCAGAACTTCGCCGGCCTCCTCAGCAAGGTCCACGGCGGCAAGGCGAGCACCGTCTACGCCTCCGGTGGCAACGAGGTCGGCGGCGTGTCCGTCCGGCACGGCCGGGTGGTGTTCACCGAGACCGAGGGCTCGGGCGAGACCAACACCGACTCCTGGCTCAAGGTGCTGCGGCCGGGCGGCAAGGCCGCGATCCTGGCGCACATCCGGGCCTACGAGAACGCGAACAACCCCGACGGCACGATCACCTACGGAGTTCGCGGCATCAGCGACGAGTGCGCGGCGGACTGGCCGACCGACCAGTTCGGACCGCCGGTCTACCCGGGACAGCTGGACTCGCACCCGTACGCCACGCTGCAGACGCGGAAGACCATCTACGTCGCGGACGCCGGCATGAACGCCGTGCTCGCGGTCTCCCGCTCGGGCAAGATCCGCACGGTGGCCGTCACCCCCGCGGTGCCGGTGGAGATCACCGCTGACCTCGCCAAGGCGCTCGGCGCCCCCGACTGCGTCGTCGGGCTCACCTACTACGGCGAGTCGGTGCCGACCGACGTGGAGATGGGGCACGACGGCAAGCTGCTCGTGACCACGCTCGGCGGCGGCCTCGGTGAGCAGCTCCCGCTCGGCGCGGTGCACCGGATCAACCAGTGGAACGGCCACCAGACCGAGATCCTCAGCGGTCTGTCCACCCCGACCGGACTGGCCGTGACGGCCAAGGGCGGCCTGCGCATCGCCGAGCTGTTCGCCAACAAGATCGTCGGCACCCGGGCCGGGTCGTCGAAGGTCTGGACCTTCGCCAAGGCCAACCTGCCGGCCGCGGTTGAGATCGCGAACGGCAGCGTGTACGCGACCAAGGACGCGCTGCCGCCCGAGAACGGCGCGCCCGACGGCAAGGTGGTCCGCTACATCCGGTGACGCCTCCCGCGAGAGTACGGGCCCTCGCCCCCCAGCCCGGGGGGCGAGGGCCCGTCGCCGTGCCGGGACGGATCACCAGCCGGCCGATACCATCGAGGCGATGACCGAGCTCCCGCGCAACGCGGCCAAACGGACGGCCAGGCTTGCCGCGTTGCCCCTGGGCTACGCGGGTCGCAGCGCGCTCGGCCTCGGCAAGCGGCTCGGCGGCAAGCCCGCCGAGGCGGTGATGAGCGAGGTGCAGCAGCGCACCGCCGAGCAGCTGTTCCGCACGCTCGGTGAGCTCAAGGGTGGCGCCATGAAGTTCGGCCAGGCGCTGTCGGTGCTCGAGGCCGCGCTCCCCGACGAGGTCGCCGGCCCCTACCGCGACCAGCTCACCCGGCTGCAGGACTCCGCGCCCCCCATGCCGACCCAGACGGTGCGCGAGGTCCTCGCGCACGATCTCGGGCCGGACTGGCGCGACCAGCTGGTCTGGCTCGACGGCGGCCCCGCGGCGGCCGCCTCCATCGGCCAGGTCCACAAGGGCCGCTGGCACGACGGCCGCGAGGTCGCGGTCAAGGTGCAGTACCCCGGTGCCGGCGAGGCGCTGCGCGCCGACCTGCGTCAGCTGGCCCGGCTCGCCCGCACGGTCGGCACGCTCGTGCCCGGGGTCGAGATCAAGCCGCTCATCGCCGAGCTGCAGGCCCGCGCCGAGGACGAGCTCGACTACCACCTCGAGGCGCAGGCGCAGACCGCCTTCCACGACGCCTTCGCCGACGATCCCGACATCGTCGTCCCTGCGGTGGTCGCGGTCGGCCACACCGTGCTCGTCACCGAGTGGATGGAGAGCCCGGCCTCGCTGGCGACGATCATCGCCGAGGGCACCCAGGAGGAGCGCGACCACTACGGCGAGCTGCTGGTGCGCTTCCTGTTCTCCGGGCCGGCGCGCACCGGCATGCTCCACGCCGATCCCCATCCCGGCAACTTCCGCATCCTCCCCGGTCCGGACGGCGAGCCGGGTCGCCTCGGCGTCCTCGACTTCGGGGCGGTCGCCCGGCTCCCCACCGAGGGGCTGCCCGAGGCCATGGGCCGACTGATCCGGGTCGCCGCCACCGAGGACAAGGACGAGCTGGTCGACGGGCTGCGCCGCGAGGGGTTCATCAAGCCCAACATGAAGGTCGACCCCGACCTCCTGCTGGAGTACCTCGGCCCGTTCGTCGAGCCCACCCGGGTGGAGCGGTTCCGCTTCTCGCGGGAGTGGATGCGCGCCCAGTTCGCGCGCATCAACGACCCGCGGGAGCCGTCGTACACGGTCGCGATGAAGCTGAACCTGCCGCCGGCGTACCTCCTCATCCACCGCACCTGGCTCGGCGGCGTCGGCCTGCTCAGCCAGCTCGAGGCGGAGGCGCCGTTCCGGGCGATCCTGGAGGAGTACCTCCCGGGGTTCGCCGACCCCGCCGGCTCGTCGACCTGACCCCTACACCTCGACCAGCCCGTCGTCCCGGTGCGCGAACCGGCGCGAGGCCAGCACCATCGACGCCGCCAGCAACGAGACCGCACCGCACGCGGGCCAGAGCAGGCCGGGCGCGACGGCGTACACGGCCGTGCCGAGCGGCGCGGCGAGCATGGTGCCGCTGGTGGCGGCGCCGGTGTAGAGGCCCTGGTACTGCCCCACGAGGTGGTCGGGCGCCGCGTCGAGCACGTGCGCGGTCGCCGTGGTCTTGTAGAGGATCTCACCGGCGGTGAGCACCACCATGGCCAGGACCGCCGTGGCCGCGGAGACGGGCAGCCCGAACAACGCGAAGCCGACGCCGACCAGCGCGTAGCCGGTGGCGATGATCGGGTACGACGAGAACCGGCGCAGCCGCAGTGCCACCGGGACCTCCAGCACGAGGATGAGCCCGGAGCCGATCGCGACCAGCGCCGTGTAGAGCGCGACCGGCTGTCCCTGGTCGCGCAGGTGGATCGGCAGGGTCGTGTAGAGCTGCCGGTAGACCAGGTCGACGAGGACCACGGCCGGCAGCAGCGCCATCAGGCCTCGGTCCGCACGCAGCGCCTGCCACAGACCAGGACCCCCGCGGCCGGCACCGAGGTGCGGCTCGTCGCGGGGCAGCAGCGGGGCGACCGCGAAGCGCACCGCGAGCGTCATCAGCCCGTCGACCACGAACAGCGCGTCGTAGCTCTGTGCCACGATCAGCGCACCCAGGGGCGGCCCGATCACGAAGCCCGCGTTGGACGCGGCCCGGCTGATCGCCACCGACGTGCGCCGGTCGCCGCGCTCCACCGCGAGCGCGGCCAGGGCCCCGTTGGAGACCGAGGCCGTCGCCGCCAGGTAGGCGAGCACGGGCAGTGCCACCGCGAGGACCGCCACCGGCAGCCACGGCACCGCTGCGACCCCCAGGCCGGCGACGGTCGAGCAGAGCATCAGCGCGCGCCGGTGCCCGAACCGGTCGCCCCACCGACCGCCGGTGAAGTTGCCGAGCAGCATCCCCACGCCGTACCCACCCGCGACCAGCCCGGCCGTGGTGACCGGCAGGTCGCGGGGGCCGGTGAGGTAGAGGGTCAGGAACAACATCAGGAACGAGCTCGTCGAGCTGACGAACCTCCCCGCCGCCAGCACCCAGACCAGTCGCGGCACGTTCCCGAGGTTCACGGGCGGATTCCATCACGCCCCGGCGCGTCGTTCGAGGAGGTTTCCGGCGAGGCCCGATGACGTCCTGCGCGGCGGCGGTCAGGTGAGCGGCAGGAACATCACGTGCAGGCCGACGTACCCGTGCGTGGGCGAGCGGAAGGCGCCGGGGACGGTGCCGACGATCTCGAACCCCAGCGACTGCCAGAGCCGGACCGCGGTGGTGTTGGTCTCCACGACCGCGTTGAACTGGATGCCGCGGAAGCCCCGGTCGCGGTGCCACGCCACGACGTGCTCGCCGAGCGCGCGGCCGACCCCCCGACCGCGCGCCTGCGGTTCGACCATGAACGACGCGGTGCCGATGTGGTCGCCGTGGCCCGGCCGGTTCGGCCCCATCTTGGCGCTCCCGAGGACCTCACCCCGGTCCTCGAGCACCACGGTCTCGCCCGGCGGTCGCTCCATCCAGAGCCCGCGGCCCTGCTCGGGGGTCAGGTCGGCCGGGTAGGCGTAGGTCTCCCCCGCCCGCACGGTGGCGTCGAAGAACGGCCAGATCCGCGGCCAGTCCTCGTCGGTCGCGGGCCGGATGCGCAGCTCGCTCAATCCCCGGTGCTCCCGTCGACCGACTCGCGGATCAGGTCCGCGTGGCCGTTGTGCCGGGCGTACTCCTCGATCATGTGCAGCAGGATCCAGCGCAGGCTGAACCTCCCGCCGTGGTGCCGGCTCTCGCGCTCGGACTCCGCGTCCAGCCCGCCCTCGGCCAGCACCCGCTCGAGGATCCGGTCGGACGCCGCGCAGGAGGCGTCGAACAGGGCCCGCAGCTCCTCGGGGCCGTCCCCGGAGGCGCTGTGGAAGTCCCAGTCGCGATCCGCGTCCCAGTCCACGTCTCGCCACGGCTCCGCGTCGTCGTTGCCGAGCAGGACCACGCTGAACCAGTGGTCCTCCACCAGGGCCATGTGCTTGAGCAGACCGCCGAGCGTCAGCGCCGACGGAGGCAGCGACGCGTTCAGCTGGTCGCCGGTCAGTCCCTCGGTCTTCAGCCGGAGGGTGTCGCGGTGGTAGTCCAGCCAGGCGAGCAGCTGGGTCTGCTCGTCCCCGGTCAGTGGCGGGTCCCGGCGGTCCGTGGTGGTCATGCCGGGAACGCTAGCGAGGGGCGGCGACCTCGCACCACCGAGTTGCGGCGCCTCAGGTGCGCGGAGCGAGGTCGGGCCGCCGGTCGGTGATGCAGTACGCCGGACCTGCGGGCGCCGCCATCAGGGTCCAGCCGCGCCCGAAGTCGTGGACCACCTGCGCGCCGAGGGCGACGTGCCGGGCCGTCTCCGCGGCCCGGTCGGTGGCGGCGAGGTCGAGGTGGGCGCGCACCGGGCCGTCCTCCTCGTCGAGCCGCTGCAGCAGGAGCTGGAGCGCCGGGCGCTCCTCGCCGACCAGTCGGGAGAACTCGTCATGCTCGCCGTCCGCGTCGTGGCGCAGGCCAGTGACGTCGCTCCAGAACGCACACTCCCGCTCGTGGACCCGGGCCGGGATGTCCAGGCAGACCTGGTCGACGTACGACGCGTGCCCGCCCGGCCAGCTCGCCGGGCGCGGCCGGGCGGCCGCCCGGTGCCGGACGAAGCAGAACACCAAACCGCCGGGCGACGCGAGCACGACATACCCGTGCTCCGGCCTCGCCAGCACCCGGGCGCCGAGGGACTCCGCGCACTCGGCGGCGGCGACCGGGTCGGTGACGTGCAGGTCGAGGTGGATGCGGGAGGGACCGTCGCCGAGCCGTTGCACGCGCAGGATGTCGTCGCCGTCCGGCGGCAGCAGGGTCGTGAACTCGTCGTGGTCCCCGCGGGGCTCGGACACGTCGTACCCGGTCACGTCGCGCCAGAACGCCTGCGCCCGCTCGTGCTCCGCGGGCGCGAGGTCGAGGAACGCGCTGATCCAGAACGGGGTGAGGGCCAGGCGATCGTCGCGCGGGTCAGAGGACATGATCACCGATGAGGCGTCCGAGCGAGCGGATGTCGACCCCGCCCTTGAACTCGAGCCGCACCCGGCCCAGCCCGCTGAACCAGAGCTCGAGCTCGGCGTCGAGGTCGAACGTGCCGGCGGTCTCCACGCTGAACGCCTGGATCTTCGAGTACGGCAGCGAGGTGTAGTCCCGCTTCTTGCCGGTCAGGCCCTGCACGTTCAAGGAGATCAGTCGCTTGTTCGTGAAGACCACGGAGTCCCGGATTCCCTTGAAGCTCAGGAAGACCTGCTCGTCGACCACGAGCATGGGGCCGATCTCGGCCATCAGGTCCTGCGGATTGCTGGGGCTCAGCTTGACGAAGGTGCCGTTCTGGAAGTCGATCATGGCCGACGAGCGTAGATCCTCGGGCCCGGGCTCGGCGGCGACTGACACGCCCGACCCACGGCCGATCTCCGGGGACTCAGGAACCGACCGGGTGGCAGTCGTGGCCGCAGCCACCGGGCGCAGGAGGGCCGTCGGAGTGCGAGGCGGGGCGGTGCAGGACGGCCGTCGCCGGGGCGATCCGCACGTCCTCGCCGTCGACCTCGGCCGTGCCGTCGACCAGCAGCGTGAAGCCCCGGGCCTCGACGGGCGGGAACAGCACGGTCACGGCGGGATGGGCGGCGATGTTCGCGGCCGACCCCTTGCCGGGACCGGTCACGACGAGCGCGCCGTCGACCACCTCGGGCTCGACGGTCACGGCCTTGACCCGCCCCTCGGCCGAGACGGTGAGCAGGTAGCCCGCTCCGAAGTCGGTCAGCGCCCTCGCCAGGTCGGCCACGTCCACCGGGATGCTCATGGTGCCGAGCGTACGTCGACCCAGCGCTCGCCAGCGGGGACGGCGGCCGCGGTGCCTCCGGTCAGCTCGGCGACGACGGCGTGCAGGCGCTCGACCTCGTGAGGGGGTACGCCGAGGAGCAGCGTCACGTGCGCGGCGTACGTCGTGTCGAGCACCGCCACGCCCCGGCTCCGCAGCTCGCTCTCGACGCGACCGGCATCGGCGTGGCCGACGTCGAGGGTGAGCTCGCGCACCAGGTCGCGGCGCATCGTCCCGGTGCTGTCGAGGCCGGCCCGGACCGCGTCGCCGTACGCCCGGACCAGCCCCCCGGCGCCGAGCAGGGTGCCGCCGAACCAGCGCGTGACCACCGCGACCACGTCGCTCACCCCGCGACCCCGCAGCACCTCGAGCATCGGGGCCCCGGCGGTCCCGGCGGGCTCCCCGTCGTCGCTGGAGCGCTCGACGGCACCCTCGGGGCCGAGGACGAAGGCGGAGCAGTGGTGGCGGGCGTCCCGGTGCTGCTTGCGCAGCCCGTCGACGACGGCGCGGGCGGCCGCCTCGTCCTCGACACGCGCGAGCGTGCACAGGAACCGCGACCGCTTGACCTCGATCTCGGCCTGTCCGTCGCGGGCGACCGTGAGGTAGGAGCTCACCACGCGCCCACGATCCCGCCCGCGATCCGGATGATGAAGGCCGAGACGACGACGATGAAGAAGATCCGGACGAAGCGGGTGCCGCGGGAGACCGCCGTACGCGCTCCGAGGTAGCCGCCCGCCAGGTTGCAGACGCCCATCACCAGGCCGACCTTCCACAGCACGGCGCCCTGCGGGAGGAAGACGCAGAGCGCGGCGGCGTTCGTGGCCCAGTTGGCCAGCCGCGCCTTGGCGGAGGCCTCGAGGAAGCTGTAGCCCAGCAGCCCGACGAGCGTGAACACGAAGAAGCTGCCGGTGCCAGGGCCCAGCGCGCCGTCGTAGAACCCGACCGCGAGCCCGGTGAGCATTGCCGCGATCGTGTGCCGGTGGCCGGAGAAGCGCAGCGCGGTCTGCTCGCCGAGAGCGGGCCGGAACAGCACGTAGGCGCCCACGACCACCAGCGCCACCAGGACCAGCGGGTCGAACACGTCCTCCGGGATGTGGGTGGCCACCAGCGCCCCGAGCACGGACCCGGTGAACGCGAGCAGCATCAGCGGCCCGAACGTCCTCGGGTCGGGCCGCACCCGGCGGTAGTACGTCGCGCTGCTCACCGTGGTGCCGCAGATCGACGCGAGCTTGTTGGTCGCCAGCACCTGCACGGGCGCGGCACCGGGCAGCCCGAGGAGCAGCGCGGGCAGCTGGACGAGCCCGCCCCCACCGACCACCGCGTCGACGAACCCCGCCGCGAGACCCGCCAGCCCGAGCAGGACGGTCACGGTCACGGAGGGATCGGCCACCGCGCGATCGTATGTGCGGCGTGCGGCCCCCTGCCTAGGGTGGTGCCGTGCGCATCGTCTCCCTGCTCCCGTCGACCACCGAGATCCTCTTCGCGATCGGTGCGGGGCCGGACGTGGTCGGCGTGACGTTCGAGTGCGACTTCCCGGCCGAGGCGCGCACCCGCCGGATCGTGTCCACCTCCGCGATGCCCGAAGGGCTGACGCCCGCCGAGATCGACGCGTTCGTGGCGACGGCGATGTCGCGCGGCGAGGACCTCTACCACCTCGACGAGGGTGCCCTCGCCGGCCTCGACGCCGACCTCGTGGTCACCCAGGACCTCTGCGCCGTCTGCGCCGTCGACGTGTCGGTGGTCGACGACGCGCTGGCCCATCTCGGGTGCACCGCCGAGGTGCTCACCATCGACCCGCACACGATCGACGAGGTCAACGCCTCGATCCTCACCCTGGGGCAGGCGACCGGGCACGGGGCGGAGGCGGCCGCCCTCGTCGACTCGCTGCAGGCCCGGCTCGACGTCGTACGCCGTCGCGTGGCCGGGCTCCCCCGGCCGCGCGTGATGCTGCTGGAGTGGACCGACCCGCCGTTCGCGCCCGGCCACTGGGTGCCGGAGATGATCGAGGCCGCCGGCGGCGAGCCGCTCCTCGGCCGCGTCGGCGCGAAGTCCGAGCGGGTCACCTGGGAGGACGTGCACGCGGCCGAGCCGGAGGTGGTCGTCGTGGCACCCTGCGGCTTCGACCTGGCCGGTGCGACCCGGCTCGCGGACGAGCTGGTCGCCTCGGGCGTGCTGCCCGACGGCGTACCCGTGCACCCGGTCGACGCCAACGCCGCCTGGGCCCGCCCCGGCACCCGCCTCGTCGACGGCGTCGAGGAGCTCGCGGCGTTCCTCCACCGTTGAGCGGTCAGTCGTCGACCCAGAAGCCCCGGCCGCCGAACCAGTCGCCGTAGCCACCTGCCCCGGGGCCCGAGCCCGGTCCGCGGGAGCCGAGGTAGGAGCCGACCACCGCCGCGCCGAGGTCGTCGAGCTCGGGCGCGACCACCCGGCCGTCCACGCGCTTGGCCATCGAGTCGATGAAGCGAGCGAGGCCGGGGTCCTCGCCGAGCCGGAAGAACGTCGTCTGCGCGCCGAGCCGCCCCGCGTTGTCGAGCTCCTTGACGGCGTACGCCACGGTGAGCGGGTGCGGCGGGTAGGAGAAGTAGACCTCCCCGTCGGGCTCGAGGTGGGACGTCGGCTCGCCGTCGGTGACGATCAGCAGCACCGGCTGGGCGTTGGGGTGCTTGCGGAAGTGGCGGTTCGCGAGCAGCAGCGCGTGGTGCAGGTTGGTGCCCTTGTCCCACATCGCGTCCAGCGCGGTCAGCTGCTCGATCTCCATCACCTCGGCGTGCCGGCCGAAGCCGACCAGCTGCAGGTGGTCGCCGCGGAACCGCGAGCGGATCAGCGTGTGGAGCGCGAGCGCCGTGCGCTTCATCGGCACCCACCGCCCGTCCATCGCCATCGAGAACGACGTGTCGACGAGCAGCGCCACGGCGGCCTGGGTCCGCGCCTCGGTCTCGGAGACCTCCACGTCCCCGATCTCCAGTCGCACCCCGCCGCGGGCGGAGCCGCCCTCGGCGACGGTACGGCGTACGGCGTTGGTCACCGTGCGCGTGACGTCCCACGGCTCGGTGTCGCCGAACGACCACTCGCGGGTGGCCCCGGACAGCTCCCCCGCCGCGCCGGCCTGGCGCAGGTCGCGCTGGCCCTGCCGGCCCGACATCCGCTGGGCCACGTCGCGCAGCAGCGCCTTGCCGAGCTGGCGCATCGCCTTGGGGCTCAGGCGGTACTGCCCGTCGGAGCCGCGCTTGAGGTAGCCGGTGTCGCGCAGCGCCTGCTCGAGCTGCTGCAGGGTCCGGGCGTCGACGGCCGCCTCGTCCCCCAGCTGGCGGGTGAGCTTGTCGAGGTCGAGGTCGTCCATCCGGGCGCCGCCGTAGGACTGCGAGAGCTGCTCGGACAGCTCGTCGAGGTCCGCGAGGTCCTGGAGCACGCCGGTGCCGTCGCCGAGGCCCAGGCCCTGCTCGCCGTCGAAGCGCTCCGAGCTGCCCCAGTCCTCCCCCGGCCGGAGCGCCTGCAGGTTGGCGTCGAGCTGGGACAGCGAGCTCATCAGCTCGGGCGACCCGAAGGCCTGCGCCGCGAGCGCGTCGAGCTCGTCGCGCTGCTCCTGGGTCATCGAGTTGCGCATCCGCTGGGCGGCGGCGGCCCGCTGGGCGAGCGAGTCGAGCAGCTCGTCGATGTCCTGCGGGTTCTCGGGGAAGAAGTCGCCGTGCTTGTCCATGAACTCACGGAACTGCTCGTCGGTGTCCTCGCCGCGGCGGTGCGCGTCGAGCAGCTCGTTGAGGTCCTGCAGCATCTCGTTGATGGCCGCCCGGTCCTCGTCGGTGGCGTTCTCGAGCGCCTGCTTCATGCCGGCGAACCGCTGGTCGAGCATCTCCCGGCCGAGCAGGTCCTTGATCTTCTCGTAGTCCGCGCGGGCCTCCCGCGAGGACCAGTCGTAGTCCGACAGCTCGCTGACGGCCGCCGCGGTCGACGAGGGGAGGTTCTCCAGCTGCATCTCGCGGAAGGCCCGGTCCGCGTCGTCCATGTCGACGTCGCGGGCCAGCTGCTTGCGCTCCTCGAGCAGCGCGTGGTCCAGCAGCTCGCGGACCTCCTGGAGGGTGCCGTCGAGGTTGTGGCGCTGCAGCAGGTCCCGGCGGCGCTCGGCCACCCGCCGGGCCAGGTCGTCCAGCCCGGTCTGGTCCCGGCCGCCGCGGCGCAGGAACTCCCGCATCGCCCGCTCCGGGGAGTAGCCGGCCATCACGTCCTGGCCGATCGCGTCCAGCGCCTCCGCGAGGTCGACCGGGGGGGCCAGCGGGTCCGGCCCGCCGGCGTACCGGCCGTATCTGGAGGAGACAGGTCGCCGCGTCATTCGGGGTCCCCGCGGAATCGTGGAGCGCCAGCGGAGCGATTGCGTGGGGTGAAGTCAGCCATAGACCGTCTCGCCGCCTCCGGTCTCCTTGCTGACCTTGCGGGCCAGGTAGAGACCCTCGAGCGCCAGCTCGATCGCGCCGGCGCGCTGGCCGTCGTTGGTCGCGCCTCCCTGGGATTCGTACAGCCGGTCGCAGACGTCGTCGTAGAGCTCCGACTCCCCCAGCACCGGCAGCCCGGTCAGGAAGTCCCGAGCGGTCACCTGCTCGCCGGTGGTGACCAGGGAGCCGTTCTCGATCGCGTGGACCAGGACGGCGAAGTCGATGCCGCGGAAGTGGTGCCGGACCGTCTCGGCGGTGGCGGTGCGCAGCAGGTGGGTGAGGATCTCGTGCTCGCGCCCCTCCTCGCCGGACTCGAACTCGATCTTGCCGCCGAGCACGTCGACCGCGGTCTCGAGGTCGACCACCCGGGCCACCGCCTCGTCCTCGCCCTGCGAGGTCGCCCGGTGCAGCGCGGCGGCCGCGATCGTCTCGGCCCCCGCGATCGCGAAGCGCGCCGAGACGCCGGAGCGCTGGTCGACCGCGCTGGAGTCGCGCAGCGCCCGGGTGAAGCGGGCGAGGATCTCCACGAGGTGGTCGGGCACGTCGGCGACCAGGTGGGCCTCCTGGCGGATGACCGCGACCTCGTCCTCGATCTCGGTCGGGTAGTGGGTGCGGATCTCGGCACCGAACCGGTCCTTGAGCGGGGTGATGATCCGGCCGCGGTTGGTGTAGTCCTCGGGGTTCGCGCTCGCGACCACCAGCACGTCGAGCGGCAGCCGCAGCACGTAGCCGCGGATCTGGATGTCGCGCTCCTCCATCACGTTGAGCATCGCCACCTGGATCCGCTCGGCCAGGTCGGGCAGCTCGTTGATCGCGACGATGCCGCGGTGGCTGCGCGGGATCAGTCCGAAGTGGATCGTCTCCGGGTCGCCCAGGGAGCGACCCTCGGCCACCTTCATCGGGTCGACGTCGCCGATCAGGTCGGCCACCGAGGTGTCCGGGGTCGCCAGCTTCTCGGCGTACCTCTCGTCGCGGTGCCGCCAGGCCACCGGCAGCTCGTCGCCGAGGGTCTCGACCCGCCGGCGGCTGGTGACGGTGACGGGCTCGTAGGGGTGCTCGCCCAGCTCGCTGCCGTCGATGACCGGGGTCCACTCGTCGAGGAGCCCGACCATGGTCCGCAGCAGGCGGGTCTTGCCCTGGCCGCGCTCGCCGAGGAGCACGACGTCGTGGCCCGCGATGAGCGCGCGCTCGAGCTGCGGGATGACGGTGTCCTCGAAGCCGTGCAGCCCCGGCCACGGGTCACGCCCGTCCCGCAGGGCCGCGAGCAGGTTGTCGCGGATCTCCTGGCGCAGCGTCTTCAGCTGGTGCCCGGATGCCTTGAGTTCGCCGACGGTGGTGATCGTGGGAGCAGAGGTCACGGTTCGACGCTACTCACGCGCGCAACCGGGCAGGTGACGCACGCGTTAACGTGCGCACGTGGCCGCCCCCCTCCAGAAGCCCTGCCCCTGCGGCGCGAACGACCTCAGCGGCAGTGAAGCGACGTACGACGCGTGCTGCGGCCGCCTCCACCGCGGCGCCGCCGAGGCCACCACCGCCGAGGAGCTGATGCGCTCGCGCTACTCCGCGTACGCCGTCGGCGACACCGACCACCTGTTCCGCACCTGGCACCCCCGGACCCGACCGGACGACCTCAGCCTCGACCCGGCGACGACCTGGACCGGGCTGCGCATCCTCGGCGGCACCGGGGGCGGGCCGGACGACGAGGTCGGGACGGTCGAGTTCGAGGCCCACTACGAGACGCCGGCGGGTCGGGGGGTGCTGCACGAGGACAGCCGTTTCCAGCGGCGGGCGGGCCGCTGGGTCTACGTGGACGGGAAGGTCGGCTGAGCCGAGGTGACCTTGGGCCCTGACCGGGAGCTCCGCGCGGGCGCCACCGTGGGGCTGTGATCGAGCAGCTGCACCCGGCGGCCGACCCCGAGCCCGCGGCCGGGGAGACCCTCGTCGCCGACATCATGTCGCGCCGGATCGTGGCGATCCGCTCCGACGCGGACCTCTCGGTCGCGCTCGACACCTTCCTGCGCACGGCGCTGCGCCACCTCGTGGTGGTCGACCCGGACCGAACCTGCCGCGGGCTGCTGTCGGCCGAGCAGGTGCTCGCCCTGCTGGGCACCACCAGCCGCAGGACGCGCCGGGTGGCCGACCACGTCCGGCCGCACCAGCCCCGGGTGCACCACGCGGAGCCGGTCCGGCACGCCGCGCAGCTGATGGTGGTCGAGCTGGTCGACGCGCTCCCGGTGGTCGACGACGACGGCCGGGTGGTCGGCGTGGTCACGTGGAGCGACATCGTCGCGATGGTGGCCGGCCGTCACCTGCGCGGCGACCGGCCCTGACGGCGCGCATTGACGGAGCGCGCTCAGGAGGGCTCGGACGGCTCGGGCTCGGGCACGACCGCGACGATGCAGGACGCGTGCTCCAGCACCGTCGACGCGACGGAGCCGTAGACCATCCCGGACACCTTGCCGCCGGGGTGGAAACCCACGACCACGAGGTCCATCTGCGCGGAGGCACGGACCAGGCAGTCGTCGGCCAGGCCGCGGGCCAGCTCGGTGCGGACGTTGACGTCGGGGAACTTCTCGGTCATCCCGCTGAGGGACTCGGCCAGCAGCAGCCGCTGGTCGTCGTACCCCTCGGCGTCGGCCGGGATCAGGTGGGCACCCGACGTGGCGCCCGCGGCGTCCCAGAAGCAGTGCATGACGGTCAGCGGGAGCCGGCGCAGCGACGCCTGGCGGTACGCGAACTCCAGCGTCGCGTGGCACCGGTCGGTGCCGTCGGCGCCCACCAGCACCCCACGGCGTACGGCGCCCACCTTGTGCGGGCGCAGGATCACGACCGGGCACGAGGCGTGCCGGGAGACCCCGACGCTGACCGACCCGAGCACCAGGCTGCGCACCGGTCCGCGGCCCCGCGACCCGAGCACGACCATCGCGGCCTGCTCGGACAGGTCGAGCAGCGCCTCGCGCGGGTCGACGAGGCGCAGCACCTCGCGGACCTCGAGGTCAGGGGACCGGCGCAGCACACGCTCCCGAGCCCCGTCGAGCAGGGCCTGCCCGTCGGTGCGCATCGCGTCGATGATGTCGCGCTGGTTGACGCCCGCCTGGTCCAGCCACGCGGTCCCGCTGGTGCCGAGCGGCCCGAGGGCGTGCACGACCGTCAGCGGACGGTGCTCCAGCGTCGCCTGCTCCACCGCCCAGTCCAGGGCCTGCCCGGCCGACTGCGACCCGTCGTACCCGACGACCACGGTCCCGGCCGGGACCCCGGCGTCGTGGGTGCTCGTCTCCATCAGTTCACGCTCCGAACGTCGAGGGCCGCGCCTGCCGGTTCCACGCTCGCGCACGCGCAGGCCGACCGGGGAGGGCGCAACGGGCCGGGGCGAGAGGACCATCGACCCTGACTGCCGGCGCACCGCCGCCCGGACGATGGGATCGGAGGGACGAGGCGAAAGGAAGCTCGGTGCAGGACATCATCGACATGGAACGCGAGGAGTGCGAGCGGCTCCTGCGCGCCGGGGTGGCGGGCCGGATCGCGATCTCCACGCCGAACGGCCCGCACATCGTCCCCGTCAACTACTCGGTCGTGGACGACGCGATCGTGGTGCGGACCTCGCCGTACAGCCTGCTGGGCAGCTACGGCCGCGGCACCACGCTGGCCTTCGAGGTCGACCAGTTCGACCACGAGAACCAGCGCGGCTGGAGCGTGGTCGCCCGCGGGCGCGGCGAGTTCGTGAGCGACATCGAGGAGCTCGACCACATCCGCGAGGTGTGGAGTCCCCGGCCGTGGGCCGGCGGGTCGCGCACGCTCTACCTGCGGCTGCGCTGGACCGAGCTGTCCGGGCGCCGCGTCGGTGCCGGCTGGGACCCGCTCTCCCGGATGCCGGTGGGACGCACGCTGTAGCTGTCGCCGCCGCGCCCGGCACCGCGGCCGGGCGGACGCTCAGGTGCGGGACGCCGGCCGGGGCCCGAAGCGCACGCCGACCACGCCCTGCACGGTGCTCACCAGGACGCGCGCCGTCTCCTGCTGGTGGGGCTCGTCGGGGCCGTCGAGGACCACCACCCCGTCGGTCACCTCGACCTGTGCCTCGAGACCGGCCGACCGCAGCAGCTCGTCGACCTCGGCCTCGATGCGCCCGTCGCTGCGCGCCAGGACGGCGACGATGTCGCGGCGGCTGAGCACGCCGACCACGACACCCCGGTCGACCACGGGCAGGCTCTTCACGGCGGTGCCGCTCATCAGCTCGGCGGCCACCGCCACGTCGGCGTCGGAGCGGACGCTGAGCGGGAAGTGGCTCATCGCGTCCGCGACGCGGGCCCCCACGACACCGGACGAGACGTGCACGGGCCGCTCGTGGGCACGGGGGTCGGGCAGCACGCCGTCCCGCAGGACGTCGGCCTCGCTCACGACCCCGACCAGGGCTCCCTGGTCGTCCACCACCGGCAGCGCGGTGATGCTGTGCTCGGTGAGCAGGCGGGCCGCCTCCTTCACCGATGCGTCGGGTCCCACCGTGACCGCCGGGCTGGTCATCAGCTCACGCACCAACATCGGGCCTCCTCCGGTCCGTCTCGACACTCGCTCCCCGACGCCCGCTCCCGGCAGGGCCGAGGGCCCCCGCGGGCGGGGCACAACGGCCCTGTGGCACCCCTGCCCGGATCACGCAGGATCGCGACATGACCGTGCACCCTGCGTCTCGGCCCTCGCGTGCGCGGGCGGGCGGGCTGACCAGGACCGGCCCGTCGGCCGGTCCCCCAGCGGCCGACGTGCTGCTCGCCGACGGCACCGTCGCTGTCGTCCGGGCGGTGCGGGCCGAGGACCGCCCCGGCCTCGAGGCCCTCCACGAGGAGGCCTCAGACACCAGCCTGCGGATGCGCTTCTTCGCCACCAGCCGGCGCGCCGGGCACGACTACGTCACCCACCTGTTCGACGGCGGCGGCGCGGACACCGTCGCCTGCCTGGTGGCCACGGTCCGGGACCGCATCGTGGCGCTCGCGACGGCCGAGCGCGTCGGGCCCGACGAGGCCGAGATCGCCTTCCTGGTCGCCGACGCGCTGCGCGGACGCGGCGTCGGCAGCCTGCTGCTCGAGCACCTCGCGGCCGCGGCCCGCAACCAGGGCGTACGACGCTTCGTGGCCGAGGTCCTCCTCGAGAACACCGGGATGCTGCACGTCTTCCTCGACGCCGGTTTCGAGATCACCCGGCACACCGAGCAGGGCACCGTCCACGTCCAGATGGGCACCACCGCCTCGGCCCGCGCCGTGGCGGCCGCCGACGAGCGCGAGTCGGTCTCCGAGGCACGCTCGCTGGCTCCCCTGCTCTACCCGCGGACGGTCGCCGTCACCGGCGTGCGCCGCGACGGGAGCGGCGTCGGGGCGGCGGTGCTGCGGTCGATCGTGGCCGGCGGGTATGCCGGCGACCTGTGCGTCGTGCACCCGCAGGCCACCGAGGTCGACGGGGTGCCGGCGTACCGCAGCGTCACCGAGGTCCCCTGGCACGTCGACCTGCTCGTCGTGGCCGTCCCCGCCGAGCGGGTGCCCGCCACGATCCAGGACGCCGCGATCGCCGGGGTCTCGTCGGCGGTCGTCATCTCCTCCGGCTTCGAGGAGCTCGGCCGCGTCGGTGCCGGGATCCAGCGCGAGGTCCTGCGGGTGGCGCGCGACCACAGCATGCGGCTCGTCGGACCCAACTGCCTGGGGCTGATGTCGAACCTGCCCGACGTGCGGCTCAACGCCACGTTCAGCCCCGAGGTGCCGCCGCCCGGCGGGCTCGCGATCGCGTCGCAGTCCGGCGGGGTGGGCATCGCCCTCATCGACGTGGCCCGCGAGCTCGGGCTGGGCATCGGCAGCTTCGTCTCGCTGGGCAACAAGGCGGACGTGTCGGGCAACGACCTGCTGGCCGCGTGGCGCGACGACCCGCGGGTGGCCGCGGCCGCGCTCTACCTGGAGTCCTTCGGCAACGCCCCCAAGTTCGCCCGCGTCGCGCGGCGCTTCGCCGAGCGCAAGCCGCTGCTGGCGGTCGTGGGCGGCCGCTCGGCCGGTGGCCGGCGTGCCGGGGCCTCGCACACGGCCGCCGCGACGACCCCCGGCGTGGGGGTCGACGCGCTCTTCGCGCAGGCCGGCGTGATCGGGTGCCGCAGCGCCGAGGAGATGGCCGAGACCGCGCTGCTGCTGGCCGAGCAGGGGCTCCCGGAGGGACCCCGGGTCGCGGTCGTCAGCAACGCCGGGGGCCTCGGCGTGCTCGCGGCCGACGAGGCGGACCGCTGCGGCCTCGTGGTGCCCGAGCTGTCGGCGCCGCTGCGCGGGCTGATCGCGCGCCACGTCACCGGCACCGCGGGCGACGGCAACCCGGTGGACGCCGGGGCCGGGGCCGAGGCGGAGGCCCTCGCCGCGATCACCACGGAGCTGCTGGACTCCGACGAGGTGGACGCGGTGCTGGTGCTGCTGGTCCGCACGAACGTCACCGACCCGGAGCCGGTGCTCGCGGCGCTGGCCCGCTGCCGGGCCGCCCACCCCGGCAAGCCGCTGCTCCTGGTGCCCATGGGCGGCCTCGAGGCACGTCGTGCCGACCTGCCGGGTATCACCGTCCTGGACTCGGCGACCTCCGCCGTCCGCGCGCTCAGCCACACCAGTGCGTACGCCGCGTGGCTGCGCGTCCCGCACGACGAGCCGGTGTCCACCGACGAGCAGGTGGCCGCGCGCGCCCGCTGGCTGGCCGACGACCTGGTCGCCACCACCGCGACCGACGACGGCTGGCTCTCGGTCGAGCAGGTCGGTGACCTGCTCGGCGCCTACGGGCTGCACCCGCTCGGCACGCTGGTGCACAGCCCCCTCGCCGCGTCGACCGCCGCCGGGCGGATCGGCTTCCCGGTCGCCGTCAAGGTCGCCGACCAGCGGGTCGTGCACAAGACCGACCGCGGGCTCGTCCGGGTCGGCCTGCAGTCGGCGTTCGAGGTGCTGGGTGCGGCCCGTGACTTCGAGGCCCAGCTGGCCCACGACGACGTACCCGTCCTCGTCCAGCCCGTCGTGTCCGGCGTCGAGGTGGCGCTCGGCATCGTGCGCGACCCGGGGTTCGGGCCGCTGGTCATGGTCGCGGCCGGCGGCGTCGCCACCGACCTGTGGGACGACCGGGCGTTCCTGGTGCCGCCGGTGAGCCGGGGCGACGCCGCCCGCGCGCTGCGCTCGCTGCGCATCTGGCCGTTGCTGGAGGGCTACCGGGGCGGCCCCGCGGCGGACGTCGAGGGGCTGGTCGACCTGCTCACCTCGCTGGGTGCGCTCGCCGTCGACGTGCCCCAGCTCGCCGAGCTCGACCTGAACCCGGTGGTCGCCGGCCCCGACGGCTGCGTGCTGGTCGACATCAAGGCCCGGCTCGCCACCGGGGCCCAGGTCGATGCCGGCGTGCCCCGGCAGCTGCGGAGCCCCCGGTGACGGCGCCCGTCGTGGACCTCCCGTTGCCCCCCGAGGACGAGGCCGCCGGGCTGCCCGGCGCCGCTCAGGCCCTGCTCGAGGCCGTGGTCGCGATCTCCTCCGACCTCGACCTGCACGCGGTGCTGACCCGGATCGTCGAGGCGGCCAGCGAGCTGACCGGCGCCCGGTACGGCGCGCTCGGCGTCGTCGGCCCGGACGGCCGGGGCCTGGTCGAGTTCGTCACGACCGGCCTGGACGAGGAGCAGCGCGCCCGCATCGGTGACCTGCCCCACGGACGCGGCATCCTGGGCCTGCTGATCGACCACCCCGAGGTCATCCGGCTCGAGGACCTCAGCGCGCACGCGGCGTCCTTCGGCTTCCCGCCGGGCCACCCGCCGATGACGTCGTTCCTCGGCGTCCCGGTCCGGATCCGGGGCACGGTCTTCGGCAACCTCTACCTGACCGAGAAGGCCGGCGGCACGAGCTTCACCCAGCGCGACGAGCTCCTGGTCCGCGGCCTCGCGACCGCGGCCGGCTTCGTGATCGAGAACGCCCGCGCCTACGGCCGCAGCGAGCGGCACCGCCAGTGGCTCGAGGCCTCGGCCGAGCTCGCCGACGCCCTGGAGCCGCCCATCGACACGGAGAGTGCGCTGCGCTGGGTCACCCGGACCGTTGCCTCGGTGTCGGGTGCATTGGCGGTGGCCGTGGTCACGCGCGAGGGCGTCGTCAGCACCGTCACCGCGGCCGACGACCCCCGGGTCGCCCGCGCCCTGGACCGGACGGTTGTCCTGCTCGGCGGCGAACGGTCCGAGGAGCTGCTGGAGCTGCGGACCGAGGGACTGACCGCGATCGCGATCCCGATGCGCACCCATCTGTCCGGCACCACGGTCCTGGTGACCCTCGTCGACGGTGACCCCCGGCAGGGTCACTTCGACGAGCGCGAGCTGCTGGTGTCCTTCGCCGACCAGGCCGCGCTCGCGCTGGACCGGGTCACGGCGTACGCCGAGCGCGAGGAGCTGGCGGTGATCTCGGACCGGGAGCGGATCGCCCGCGACCTCCACGACACCGTCATCCAGCGTCTCTTCGCCACCGGGCTGCGGCTGCAGGGCACGGCCATGGTCGCGGAGAACCCCGAGCTCGCGAGCCGCCTCGAGCAGGCGGTTTCCGACCTCGACCTGACCATCCGGGACATCCGCGGCACCATCTTCGAGCTGCAGCACCACACGGCCGGTTCGCTGCGCGCCGAGCTGCGGTCGGTCGTGCGGGAGTACACGCCCGCGCTCGGGTTCACCCCGGCCGTGCGTACGAGCGGGCCGGTGGACACCGCCGTGCCGGACCCGGTGCGCGAGCAGCTGCTGCCGGTGGTGCGCGAGGCGGTCTCCAACGTGGCCCGGCACGCGCGGGCCGGCGGCGCCGTGGTGGCGCTGCACGTCGCGGACGGCGAGCTGCGGCTCGTCGTCGAGGACGACGGCGTCGGGATGGGCGACCGGGTGACCGAGAGCGGGCTGCACAACGCCCGTGAGCGCGCGGGCGAGCTGGGTGGCGAGCTCGCGATCCGGCCCCACGAGCCCCGTGGGACCGTGCTGGAGTGGCGGGTCCCGCTGGCCGCTCCCTGATCCCCAGTCGGGCCCTCGCACGTGGCCCTGCCAAGCCTCTCGGACGTGCCAACGGCCACCCGCGTGCGCGGGTGGCCGTGGCGGTCCGGTTGCGGCGTACCGGTGATCAGCGCAGGACGGGGTACTTGCGGACCACTTCGGTCCGTGACCACCAGCGCCCCAGGCCCCAGGCGTCGCCGGCGTTCAGCAGGGCCAGCGCCACGACGGTGATCGCACCCAGGATGTGCTCGTCGATCAGGGGGTTGTTCACGGGCGGCAGGACGACGCTCCACATCATCACGTACATCACCGCTCCGGCAGCGGCCCCGAGGCGCATCCCGGCGCCCAGCGTCAGCGCCACACCGACGCCGAGCAGGCCCAGCATGAACAGCCAGTCGGCCCACGCGGCGCCCGCGATGGAGTGGTAGAAGCCCTCGAGCGGACCGTCGGCCCCGAACTTCAAGAACCCCTCGGTCGGGCTGCCCCCGTGGATCCAGGCGGCGTCGCCGAACCGGTCGACGTTGCCCTGCGGGTCGACGCCGGTCGCGTAGCCGAGGGCCAGCAGCTTGTCGAAGAACGCCCAGAGGAACGTGAAGCCGAAGGCGATGCGCAAGGTGGCGACCGTGCGCCGCGCGGCCACCGCCTGGCGTCGTCCCGGTGCCTGGATCGCCATGGCGGACGCCGCCGCCGGGGTGTCGCCGGCGACGTGCCGGCGGTGGTGGATCACGCTCATGAGGGCCTCCTGGGATCGGATCGTCCCTGTGAGCATCCCGTCGCGACCGCTCGGTGCGGCAGAGCGCTACGTCACCCGGCGGCCTGCCCATGGTCACCCGTCGGGGGGACCTGAGACCGGGGGCGGACCCCATCGGCCCGGGCGGTGAGCAGGCCACCGTTCCTGCCCCGCGAACGGTGGCCCACGCACCGCCCACGACCCGCCCGGCGGCCCGGCGGTGAGCAGGCCACCGATCCCGCCCCGTAAGCGGTGGCTCACGCACCGCCCACGACCGGCCCGGCGGGCTGGCGGTGAGCAGGCCACCGATCCCGCCCAGCAAACGGTGGCTCACGCACCGCCCACGAGGGCGCGCGAGCTACCGCGTCGAGTCCGGTGCCGGGTCCAGCAGCTTGGCGGCGAGCACGGCGGCCTGGGTCCGGCGCTCGAGGCCGAGCTTGGCCAGGATGCTGGAGACGTAGTTCTTCACCGTCTTCTCGGCGAGGTACATCCGCTCGCCGATCTGGCGGTTGGTGAGCCCCTCGGCGATGAAGCCGAGCAGCTTGAGCTCCTGGTCGGTCAGCTCGGCGAGCTCGGGCGCGGTCGCGGGGCCGTTGCGCACCCGCTCGAGCACCCGCGAGGTCAGCGTGGGGTCGATCAGCGAGTTGCCGCCCGCGACGTGGCGCACCGCGCTGATCAGGTCGGACGCCTTGATCTCCTTGAGCACGTAGCCCGCCGCCCCGGCCATGATCGCCGCGAACAGCGCCTCGTCGTCGTCGTACGACGTGAGGATCAGCGCGTTGATCGACGGGTCGACCGCCCGGATCGAGCGGCACACCTCGATGCCGGAGCCGTCCGGCAGCCGCGCGTCGAGCACGGCGACGTGCGGGCGCAGCGCGGGGATACGGTGCGTGGCGTCCTCGGCGGACCCGGACTCCCCGACCACCTCGATGTCCCCCGCTGCTTCGAGCAGGAAGCGCAGCCCCTGACGCACCACTTCGTGGTCGTCGAGGAGGTACACACGGATGGGCCCGGTCTCGGTCATGTCCTCATTGTCTACGTCCACGTGCCACCTGTCCTCAGTCTGCCCGGGAGGGCTGTCGCCGTATCGCCGCACTCGGTGATGTCCAGGACGCGATCGACACGGTCGAGTCCCACAGTGCCATGCGTGATCCAGACCACGCTCCGCGCCACGGGTCCGCCGGCCCGGGCGTCGGCGAGGACCTCGTGCGCGAGCTCCTCGGCGGTGGCGTGGTCGAGGTGGGCCGTCGGCTCGTCCAGGACCAGCACGGGCTGGTCGGCGAGCAGCGAGCGCGCCAGCCCGATCCGGGCCCTCTCCCCGCCGGAGACGGCGGCGTTGCCGTCCCCGAGCCAGGTGTGCAGGCCCTCCGGGAGCCCGTCGAGCCAGGGTCCCAGGCGCGCCTGCCGCAGCGCGCCCTCGACCTCGTCGTCGCCGGCACCGGGGCGGGCCAGCCGCACGTTCTCCACCAGCGTGGTGGCGAAGACGTGCGGGTCGTCGTCGACCAGGCCGACCTGGCGGCGTACGTCGTCCAGCGAGAGGTTGCGCAGGGGTACGCCGCCCAGGGCGACCGTGCCCCGCCACGGATCGACGAAGCGCAGCAGCAGCGCGGCGAGGGTGCTCTTGCCGGAGCCGGACGGGCCCACCACCGCGACCCGCTCGCCGTCGGCGAGCGCGAGTGAGAGGTTGCGCAGCGCGGGCGTGTCACCCCAGCCGGCGAGCACCCCGACCACGTCGACCCCGTGCGCCGTTGTGGCCGGGAGGGGCGCCACCGGCTCGGTGACCGCGGGGGCGATCGCCTCGAGCTCGTCGAGCCGCCGCTCGGCGGCGGCGGTCCGGGCGGCCAGCGCACCGGAGTCGGCCAGCGGCAGCGCCACGTCGCCGAGGGCGAGCGGGAGCAGCACCAGCAGCGCGAGGAGCGGGCCGGTGAGCGTGCCGTCCGCGGCGGCGGGGGCGCCGAGCACGGCGGTGGCCGCGACCCCCAGGCCCACGGCGAGCAGCACGACGGCGCGCGCGGCGGCCGACCAGCCGGCCGCCCGGGCCGCGGCAGCGGTCAGCCCCTCGCTGGCGGACACGACGGTCCCGGTCGCCGCGTCCTCCGCCTGCCACATCGCGAGCTCGGGGGCGACCTGGGTGACCTCGACGACCCGCTCGGAGAGCAGCGCCCGACGCGCCACGGCGTCGCGCTCGGCCCGGCCGGCACCGGTGCGGGCGAGCAGGTACGCCGTGCCGCCGCCGACCAGGCAGGTGGCACCGACGACCAGCCCCGCCACCGGGAGCAGGATGGCTGCGAGGACCGTGGCCGTGAGGGCCACGAGCACGAAGCCGCGCACCGGCATCCGGACCCGCAGCTCGCGGTCGACCACGCTGTCGACGTCGTCCACCACGGACGCCAGCAGGTCCCCGCGCCGGTGACCGAGCCGACCGGGGGTGAGCGGCACCAGGGCGTCGTACACCTGCACCCGGCGCTGCGCCAGCAGCCGCAGGGCGACGTCGTGGGAGCGGATCCGCTCGACGTACCGGAGCACCGGCCGGGCCAGCCCGAAGGCACGCACGGCCACGACCGCGACGAGCAGGGTCAGCACCGGCGGCTGCGTCGAGGCCTGGACGATCAGCCAGCCGGCCGTGGCGGTGAGGGCGACACCGGAGGCGGATGCGAGGGCGCCCACCACGGTGCTGCCCAGCAGCGCGCGACGCGACGCCGCCGGAGCGGAGGGCTCCGGGTCGACCGCGGGTCGCGCCGGAGCGCTCGTGGCCGGGACGGCGGTGGCCGGGAGGGTCGCGACGGCACGTCCGGGGGCCGGGGGCGGGGCCAGGACCAGGACGCGGTCGGCGACCTCGGCCATCGCCGGACGGTGGCTGACCACGACGACGCCGCTGGTGCGTCCGAGCTCGGCCACGGTGTCCACGATGACCTGCTCGGTCAGCTCGTCGAGGTGGGCGGTCGGCTCGTCCAGCAGCACCCAGGGTCGCTCGGCGAGCACCACGCGCGCCAGCGCGAGCCGGGCCCGCTCCCCCGCCGACAGGCCCGCGCCGTCCTCACCGACGGTCTCGTCCAGGCGGCGGGGCAGGCAGCGGATCCGCTCCTCGAGGGCGACCCGGCGCAGGGCGTCCCACAGCCGGTCGTCGGTCGCGGCGGGGGCGGCGAGGCGCAGGTTGTCGGCGATACTGCCGGTGACGAAGACCGGGCGCTGCGGGAGCCAGGCCACCCGGCGCCGCCACGCGTCACCACCGACCGGCAGGCCGCCGGCGCACAGGGTGCCGCGGGTGGGCGGCACCAGCCCGGCGAGGACCGAGAGGAGCGTGGTCTTGCCGCAGCCCGACGGCCCGGTCAGCAGGGTGACGCCGCGCTCGGGCAGGTCGGCGTCGAAGCCGGCGAGGGCCGGGGCGACCCGACCGGGGTGCACGACGGTCAGGTCCCTGACCTCGAGGGGACCGGGGGCGGCGGTGCCGGGCTCGTCGGGCGCCCCCTCCACCAGCGCGCTGACCGCCTCGAAGGTGGCGACGCCCTCGGCGGAGGCATGGAACTCGGCGCCGACCCGGCGCAGCGGCCAGTAGGCCTCGGGAGCCAGCAGCAGCACCAGCAGCGCCGTGTGGAGCTCGAGGCCGCCGGCCGCCAGCCGGACGCCCACCACCACGGCCACCAGCGCGACCGAGAGGGTCGCGACCAGCTCGAGCACCGCCGAGGAGGCGAAGGCCAGCCGGAGCGTGCCGAGGCTCGCCCGGCGGTAGCGGTCGGTGATCGCGCGGATGGTGCCGGACTGCGCCTCGGCGCGACGGAACGCCACCAGGGTGGGCAGCCCGCGCACCACGTCGAGGAAGTGCCCGGAGAGTGAGGCGAGGGCCCGCCACTGGGACTCGGCGCGGTCGCGGGTCGCGAGGCCCACCAGGGCACCGAACACCGGGACCAGCGGCAGGGTGCACGCCACGATCAACGCGCTCAACAGGTCCTGGGTGGCGATCGCGACCACCGTCAGCGCCGGGAGGAAGGCGGCGAGCACGAGCGCGGGCAGGTAGCGGGTGAGGTAGGGCTCGGCGGCGCTGACCCCGCGGGTGGCGAGCACGGAGAGCTCCCCGGATGCCTCGGTGGTGCCGCCCCCGCGCAGGACGGCCCGCACCAGCCGGCGGCGGAGGTCGTTGCCGACGACGGCGGCGGCGCGGGCTGCGCACAGGTCCACACCCCACCCGGTCGCGGCGCGGGCAGCCAGCACGGCCACCGTGGCGAGCGCCCAGCGACCGACGTCGGCGCGGTCCAGCGGGTCGTGCACCGCGGCCACCACGAGGCCGGTCACCACCCAGGCCTGGGCGATGACCAGCAGGCTGCCGAGCGCGCCCCCGGCGACCACCCCGGACAGTGCGCGACGCGCCGGCCGGAGCTGGCGGCGTACGCGCGGGTCTCCGGGTCTCACGGAGCCGGAACCTGCGCGGGAGCCTCCGGGATGTGGTGCACGGCGATCCGGCGCCGGAACACCCAGTAGGTCCAGCCCTGGTAGGCCAGCACCAGCGGCGTGAAGACCACGGCGACGACCGTCATGATCTTCAGCGTGTACGCCGTGGCCGCGGCGTTGGTGGTCGTCAGGCTGGTCCCGTCGGCCAGCGACGTGGGCATCACGTCGGGGAACAGCGCGACGAACAGCCCGGCCACCGCCAGCGCGATCGTCACGAACGTGCCTGCGAAGCCCCACCCTTCCCGGGCCGCACCGATGGCCGCCAGGCTCGCCACCAGCGCCGCCGCGGCGCCGACGAACAGCAGCGCGGAGCCGAGGTTCCCGGTGTCGACCTGGGTCCAGAACAGGAACGCCACCGCCACCGCGGCCGCCAGCACGCCGAAGCGCGCGGCCAGGCTGCGCGCCTCGTGCCGGACCCGGCCGTCGGTCTTGAGGGCCACGAACATCGCCCCGTGGGTCAGGAACAGCAGCGCGGTGGTGAGCCCGCCGAGCAGCGCGTAGGGGTTGAGCAGGTTGAAGAAGCCGCCGGTGTACTCCAGGTCGCCGTCGATCGGCACCCCGCGCAGGATGTTGGCGAAGGCGACGCCCCACAGCACGGCGGGCACGTAGGAGCCGATGATGATGGCCAGGTCCCAGCGGGACCGCCAGGCGGCCTCGGGGCGCTTGGCGCGGTACTCGAACGCGACGCCGCGGACGATCAGCGCGAGCAGGATCAGCAGCAGGGGCAGGTAGAACCCGCTGAACAGCGTGGCGTACCACTCCGGGAACGCCGCGAAGGTGGCGCCGCCGGCGACGAGCAGCCAGACCTCGTTGCCGTCCCACACCGGGCCGATCGTGTTGATCAGCACCCGGCGCTCGCGGTCGTCGGAGGCCAGGATCGGCAGCAGCATCCCGACGCCGAAGTCGAAGCCCTCGAGGCAGAAGTAACCGATCCAGAGGACGGCGATCAGGCAGAACCAGACGCTGGTGAGCTCCATCGTCGTCCCTCCTCAGTAGGCGAACGCCAGCGGGCGGTCGGGGGTGTCGGTGGGTCCCGTGTCCTCGGGGAGCGGCTCGGCACCGGCCCGGACGTACTTGAGGATCAGGCCCACCTCGACGACGGCCAGCACCGCGTAGACGAGCGTGTAGGCGATCAGCGAGGTCAGCACCGTGCCGGCCCCGACCCCCGGGGAGACGGCGCTGGCCGTCGTCATCAGCCCGAAGACCGCCCAGGGCTGGCGGCCCATCTCGGTGAAGATCCAGCCGAAGGAGTTCGCCGCGACCGGGAGCAGCGGCATCGCGACGGCCAGCCACACCCAGGCCCGACCGGACGGCACCCGGCCCTTGCGGGTCACCCACAGGATCAGCGCGGCGCCGGCCGCGGCCAGCAGGCCCAGGCCGATCATCAGCCGGAAGCTCCAGTAGGTGACCGGGATGACCGGGGTGTAGTCACCCGGTGAGTAGTACGTGGCGCCCGGGTCCTCGCCGTACGTCTTCTGGTACTCCGCGCGCAGCTGGTTGATGCCCTCGACCGTGCCGTCGGTGTGGCCGGTCGCGAGGAAGGACAGCAGCCCGGGCACCTTGATCGCGAACTTCTCCTGGTCGCCGCTGAGGCTGCCGATCGTGACCAGCGAGAAGCCGGCGGAGTCCTCGGTGTCGTAGAACGCCTCGGCCGCGGCCATCTTCATCGGCTGGACCTCGGTCATGATCTTGCCCTGGATGTCGCCCGTGACCGCGACGCCGAGACCGGCCACGAGCGCCACCGCGGCGCCCGTGCGGACGGCCCGGCGGTACATGCTGCGGTCGTCGTCTCCTCGGTCGCGGCGCATCATCGACCAGAAGGCCACGCCGACGACGAACGCGGCGCCGGTGAGGTAGGCCGACAGGACGACGTGCGGGAACGTCACCAGCTGGACCTTGTTGAACAGCACGGCCGCGAAGTCGTGCAGCTCGGCGCGTCCGGTGTCGGGGTTGTACTCGTAGCCGACCGGGTGCTGCATCCAGGAGTTGGCGGCGAGGATGAAGTACGCCGAGAGCAACGTGCCGACGTGCACGATCCAGATGCAGCTGGCGTGCAGGCGCGGCGAGAGCCGGTCCCAGCCGAAGATCCACAGCCCCAGGAACGTGGACTCGAGGAAGAAGGCCAGCAGGCCCTCGATGGCCAGCGGCGCCCCGAAGATGTCGCCGACGAACCGCGAGTAGTCGCTCCAGTTCATGCCGAACTGGAACTCCTGCACGATGCCGGTCACCACGCCGATGGCGAAGTTGATGAGGAACAGCTTGCCGAAGAACTTCGTCAGCCGCAGCCAGTGCGGGTTCCGGGTCCGCACCCATGCCGTCTCGTAGCCCGCCACGATCGCCGAGAGCCCGATCGTGATCGGCACGAACAGGAAGTGGTAGACGGTGACGATGCCGAACTGCCAGCGGGCGATGTCGAGGGGATCCACGAAGACTCCTGGGCCGGGACGCACGGGTGAGGTGTCTCGACGTTAAGAGAATCCGCGGGTGTGCCGGACCGGCCGGAGGCAACCACCGGGCGGGACGGAGGCAACGTCCTCAGGGGACCAAGGTCCCGACCGAGGTCGAGTCGGCGCAGACACGGCGCGAAAACACGTCGAGTCGGCGCAAGCTCGTCAGTTGCTGACGAGCTTGCGCCGACTCGAGGGCTAGGTCGCGCGAGCTTGCGCCGACTCGACCCCGTGGGTCAGCTGCGGGCGAGGAACGCCAGCAGGTCCTGGCGGGTGAGCACCCCGACCGGCTTGCCGTCCTCGTGGACGAGCACCGCGTCGGCGGCCTCGAGCATCTTCACCGCGGCGCTGGCGGGCTCCGAGGAGCCGATCGTGGGCAGCGCCGCGGACATGTGGTCCTCGACCGGGTCGGTCAGCTTGGCGGTGCCGGCGAACAGCGCGTCGAGCAGGGCCCGCTCGGAGACCGAGCCCGCCACCTCGGCGGCCACGATCGGGGGCTCCGCGCGGACGACCGGCATCTGCGAGACGCCGTACTCCTGCAGGATGTGCACCGCCTCGGCGATGGTCTCCGCGGGGTGGGTGTGGACCAGGTCGGGCAGCCGCCCGTCCTTGCCGCGCAGCACGTCGCCGACGGTCTGCTCGTCGCCCTCGGTCCCCTCGACCGGGAAGCCGTACTGCGCCAGCCACTCGTCGTTGAACACCTTGGTGAGGTAGCCGCGACCGGAGTCGGGCAGCAGCACCACGATGACGGCGTTCTCACCCTCGGGGGTGCCGGCCAGCTCGAGCGCGAGCTGCTTCGCGGCGTACGCCGCCATGCCCGACGAGCCGCCCACCAGCAGCGCCTCCTCGCGGGCGAGCCGGCGGGTGAACGCGAACGAGTCGGCGTCGGAGACCTCGATGATGCGGTCCGCGACGGTCCGGTCGTAGGTCTCGGGCCAGAAGTCCTCACCCACGCCCTCGACGAGGTAGGGGCGGCCGGTGCCGCCGGAGTAGACCGAGCCGGCCGGGTCGGCGCCGATGATCTTGATGTCGGGGTTCTGCTCCTTGAGGTAGCGGCCGATGCCGCTGATCGTGCCGCCGGTGCCGACACCGCAGACGAAGTGGGTGATCCTCCCCTCCGTCTGCTCCCAGATCTCCGGCCCGGTGGTCTCGTAGTGCGAGCGCGGGTTGTTCGGGTTGGAGTACTGGTCGGGCTTCCAGGCGCCCGGCTGCGAGGCGAGCCGGTCGGACACGTTGTAGTAGGAGTCCGGGTGCTCCGGGGCGACCGCCGTCGGGCAGACGACGACCTCGGCGCCGTACGCCTTGAGCACGTTGCGCTTGTCCTCGCTGACCTTGTCGGGGCAGACGAAGATGCACTTGTAGCCCTTCTGCTGGGCCACCATCGCCAGGCCGACGCCGGTGTTGCCGGACGTCGGCTCCACGATCGTGCCGCCGGGCTGCAGCGCGCCGGACGCCTCCGCGGCCTCGATCATGCGGGTCGCGATGCGGTCCTTCACGGAGCCACCGGGGTTGAGGTACTCCACCTTGGCGAGCAGCAGCGGGCCGTGCCCGGGCTGGTCGGAGGAGTCGTCGAACGAGGGTCCGTCGGGGGTGGCGAGGGACCGCGAGAGCCTCAGCAGCGGGGTGTTGCCGATGAGGTCGAGGAGAGAGTTCACGTACTGCATCCGGCCAATCTATTGCGCGGTGCGGCCAACCCCCCAATACCCGACGCCGAATCGTCCACCGGAGGCCGTCCCCGGCGCCCCGTATCGGTCTCTTCCGTAAGGTGAGGGCGTGGGGAAAGCCGGTGCCGCTCGCAAGCTCGCGTCCGCCGCCGCCTTCGGTGGTGGCGGCCTGTCCGCGCTGGGCGCCGGCCTGTTCGGCGTGCTGACGCTCGAGGCGAAGCTGGCCCGGCGCACGATCGGCGTCATCCGCGAGGAGCCGCCGCCGGACGCCACCGGCTGGTACGGCCGCGGCCGCCCCGGGCCGGCCATCAAGGTGGCCCTGCTGGGCGACTCGAGCGCGGCCGGGTACGGCGTGGACCGGGTCGAGGAGACCCCCGGGGCGCTGCTCGCCAGCGGCCTCGCCGAGCGGGCCGACCGGCGGGTGCACCTGCGGGAGTTCGCCGTCGTCGGCGCCCAGACCTCCGACCTGGCCGCCCAGATCGAGCGGGCGCTGCCGATCGAGCCGGACGTCGCGGTCATCCTGATCGGCGCCAACGACGTCACCCACACCGTGCTCCCGTCCCACTCGGTGCGCCAGCTCTCCGAGGGCGTGCGCCGGCTCCGCGAGGCCGGTGTGGCCGTCGTCGTGGGCACCTGCCCGGACCTCGGCACCATCAAGCCGATCGCTCCTCCGCTCAAGCAGGTCGCACGCGCCTGGTCACGGCGGCTGGCCGCCGCCCAGACGATCGCCGTGGTCGAGGAGGGTGGCCGCACCGTCTCGCTCGGCTCGATCCTCGGGCCCGAGTTCGCCGCCGCGCCCGCGATCCTCTTCGGGCCGGACCAGTTCCACCCGTCCGCCGACGGCTACCGCTCGCTGGTGACGGTGCTGCTGCCCTCGACGCTGGCCGCGCTGGACCTGATCCCGGAGGACGAGGCGCAGCCCGAGGCGTTCCGCGGCGAGGGTGTGCTGCCGATCGTCGCGGCGGCTGTGCAGGCGGTCAACAACCCCGGCACCGAGCTCGACGGCACCGAGGTGGGCGGCTCGCGCCGCGGCGTGCGCGGGCTCTGGGTCGAGCTGCGCCACCGCCGGCGCCACCCGGAGACGCCCGGCGAGGCGCCCGACGCGCACGACGAGTCCACCCCCGCGGACCAGGCATGACGAAGGCCCCGGACGGCGTCCGGGGCCTTCGTTCCTGCACCGACCGTTGCGGGGCCGGACGCGTGGGTCAGTCCTGGCTGAAGATCGCCAGCAGGCGCAGCAGGTTGGTGTAGATCCAGACCAGGCTCACGGTCATCGCGAACGCCGCGCGCCACGACTCCCGCTCGGGGATCCCGTTGGCGATGCCCTGCTCGACGAAGTCGAAGTCCATGACCAGCATGAAGACGCCGAGCACCAGGCCGGCGACGGCGGTCAACAGGCCGAGCGTGCCGAACCCGAACAGGCCGAGGCTGGCCCCGAAGAGGCCCAGAACCAGCTCCATCAGGCTGAGGCCGACCATGCCGAAGACGGCAGCCATCACCATCATGCGGAACTTGTTGCCGACCTTGATGTCGAAGACCTTGTACGCCGCGAGCGTGCCGGCGAACGCCGCGAAGGTACCGATGACGGCACCGGACACGACGCCGTCGCCGAAGCGCACGTCGAACATCTTGCTCAGGGCTCCGAGAGCGACGCCCTCGAAGGCGCAGAAGGCCAGGACCAGCGCCGGGCTGATCACCCGCTTGAACGAGTTGACCATCGACAGCGCGAAGGCACCCAGGCTGCCGAGCATCACGGCCGCCCCGAGCCCAGCGCTGATCGCACCGTTCTCGATCGACGGGGTCATGATCCAGGTGGCCAACGCCGTGATGATCACGACGGCGAGGGACAGGCCGGTCTTCTGCACGACCGAGTCGATCGTCATCGGCGCCGAGGTGGTGGTGGGTGCGCCCGGCGTACCGGTGCCCCACGTCGACGGGTCGGTGTAGCCCTGCTGCTGGCCGTAGCCCGGGTGGGCGGTGCCGTTCCCGGCGTAGGTCTGGTTGCCGTAGGCGTTCGCGCCGGGGCGGTTGAACTCCTCCGAGCGCCGGAACACCGGGTTGTTGCTCTGCATGGTCTCCTCCTTGGAGGCCGGGGCGACCGTCTCCCTGACGGCTCGTCTCACTGGACCCATCCTAGGAGGGTCCACCGGTTCCAACGTCCCAGTGGCCTCAGGGGTTCCCACAAGTGACCTAGGACCCTGCGCACCCGCGGGGGCCTTCGCCACACTCCGACCATGAGTGGTGTCGACTACGTGTTCGTCGCCGTCGTCGGCGCACGGTTCCTGCTCCCGCTGCTGATCCCGCGCTACCCGCTGCCCGCCGTCGTGGGGTGCCTGCTCCTCGACGGGGTCGACCAGACGATCTTCCAGATGTTCGGCTACGACCCGCCGGGCTACCAGGGCTACGACAAGGCGATGGACGTCTACTACCTCGCCATCGCCTACCTCGCCACGCTGCGCAACTGGGTGAACCTGCCGGCGTACGACGTCGGCCGTTTCCTCTACTTCTACCGGCTGGTGGGCGTGGTGGCGTTCGAGCTCAGCCAGGTGCGGGCGCTGCTGCTGATCTTCCCCAACACGTTCGAGTACTTCTTCATCGCCTACGAGGGATGGCGGACGCGCTGGCAGACCAAGAAGGTCTCGCTCCGGCACTGGGTGATCACCGCGGCCCTGATCTGGATCTTCATCAAGCTGCCGCAGGAGTACTGGCTGCACGTGGCCCAGCTCGACGTCACCGACACGCTGCGGGACTACGACTGGGCGTGGCCGCTGCTGATCTCGCTGATCCTGCTGCTGGCGGCGATCCTGTGGTTCGTCGTACGCCCGCGGCTGCCCGATCCGGACTGGAGCCTGCGCCTGGCGGCCGACCCCCTGCCGGAGGCCATCGACACCGCCGCCGAGCAGGCCGCGTGGCGGGCCGGGTCGGGGAAGGTCGTCTCGTGGGTCACCGTCGAGAAGGTGGTGCTGCTCGGCCTGATCTCGGTCATCTACGCCCAGACGCTGCCGGGCATCCACGCCAGCAACCTCGAGCTGTTCGTCGCGATCGGTGCCTTCGTGGTGCTGAACGCCGCGATCACGCTCGCGGCCGCGCGGCGGGCGCGCAGCATCGAGTCGACGGGGCTGGCGTTCCTCGCCCGGCTGCTGGTCAACGTCGGGATCGTCGCGGTGGCCCGCTGGCTGGCCGGGGCGGACAGCAGCCCGTGGAACACGATCTTCTTCCTGGCCCTGATCAGCCTGATCACCACGCTGCACGACCGCTGGCAGCCGGTGATGGCCTACCGCCGGTCGCAGGCCCCGAGCCCGGTGGCCGCGGCCTGACGGCGGTGCCCCCGGTGGGACTCGAACCCACACTCGGTCGCTTTTAAGGCGACTTCCTCTGCCGATTGGGATACGGGGGCCGACGCGACGTCATGCGTTCTGGGGGCTGGAGGCCTCGGAACGCATGACGTCCCGGTCATGTCCCGGGGATTCTCGCAGCGTCCGCTGCCCGGCCGAGCACGTCGTCCAGCATGTCCTCGGTCAGCTTCCCGGTGAAGGTGTTCTGCTGGCTCGGGTGATAGCTGCCCACCAGGATCACCTCGTGGTCGGGACCGGTCAGCACGGCCTCGGCTCCGTGGCCGAACCGCGGTCGCGGGCGCGGCACCTCCCAGCCCAGCCGGGAGTACGCCGCCAGCGCGGCCGCCCAGCCGAAGGACCCCAGCGCCACGACGGCTCGCACCGAGTCCGACACCAGGCGCAGCTCGGCGTCCAGCCACGGCGCGCAGGTGTCCCGCTCCTCGGTGGTCGGCTTGTTCAGCGGTGGTGCGCAGCGCACGGCCGCGACCATCCGGGTGCCGACCAGCCGCTGGCCGTCGCCGGCGTGCGTGCTGGTGGCCTGCGTCGCCAGGCCGACCCGGTGCAGCGCGGCGAAGAGCCAGTCGCCCGAGCGGTCGCCGGTGAAGATCCGGCCGGTCCGGTTGCCTCCGTTCGCGGCGGGCGCGAGGCCGACCACGAGGAGCCTCGGCTCGGGGTCGCCCCACCCGGCGATCGGGCGGCCCCAGTAGGGCTCGGCGGCGTACGACGCCCGCTTCTCGTGGGCGACCTGCTCCCGCCACGCGACCAGCCGCGGGCAGGCGGAGCAGACCGAGACCCGAGCCTCGAGCTCGCCGAGGCCGCCCGCGGCGGCGAGCCTGCGCACGCCCGCAGGCGTGCGGGCGACGGGGGTGCCGGCGGGGGCGGGGTCCTCGGGCCAGCCCGTGCCGGGCGGCACGGGCGAGGCGAAGAGCCGCCCCGTGACGGGGTGCGGCAGCCGGTCGGTCACGCGCCCATCGTGCCCGACCGGCCGCCCGTCCCGTTGACTCCCCGGGGAGTGCTCGGGGGCCTGCTCAGGAGGCCGGCGGCGCCGCGGTGTCCGCCGGCCACGACTGGCCGGAGGCGTGCGCGCCGCCGTCGCCGCGGCGTACCTTGTCCGCGGCCGCGGACGCAGCGGTCGAGGCGGTCTCCTTGGCCTTCTCCATGACGACGTCCTTGGCCGCCGCGGCCTGCTCGGCAACGACGTCCTGCGCCTGCTGCTTCGCGGACTGGACGCGCGGGTTGCCCATGACGCGTCGCGCGCCGTCGGCGATCTGCTCGTAGCGCTCGCGGCCGGCGCGGGTGCCGAGGACGTAGCCGGCGGCACCGGCGGCGATGAGGGTCAGCTTGCTCATGGGGATTCTCCTGTCGGTCGGGGTCAGCGGGTACGGCGCCACACGAGCACGCCGGTGAGGGCCACGACGGCCAGGGCCACGGCCACCACCTCGGGGCGGGGTCGTCCCGAGTCGGTCGTGGCGCGGTCCCGGAGCTCTCGCGCCCGGTGCTGGGCGCGGGTCTTCACGTCCAGCTTCGACTGCAGCTGGGTGACGGTCGCGGCCAGCTCCTCGCGCTGGCGGGCGATCTCGGCCTCGATCTCCTCGGGGCTGGTGCCGTTGGTGCTCACGTGTGGCCTCCCTTGACTGCGGCGACGTCCTCGCGGACGCTCGCGATGGTCCGCTCCGGTGCGGGCGGGGTTGCCTGCTGGACCTCCTTCTTGCCCACCAGCGCCGCGACGCCGGCGGCGGCCAGCAGCACGACCGTCACGATCAGCGCGGACAGCCAGGCGGGCACGGCCAGGGCGAGGGCGAGGATCGCGGTCGTGATCAGCGTCGCGAGCGCGAAGAGGCCCAGCAGCCCGGCGACGCTGAACAGCCCGACGCCGGCGCCCGCCTTCTTGCCCTTCTCGGTCAGCTCGGCCTGGGCCAGCCGCAGCTCGCTGCGGACCAGGTCGGGAATCTGTTCGGACAGCCGGTGCACCAGCGCGCCGATCGGCTCGTCCGGGGGTCGAGTCGTGGTTTCGTCCATGGGGGTTCCGTGCCCACTCGTCCACACCCCAATCCCGCTCCCCCCGGATAGTCCGGCACGTTCCTGCACCGGCCCGAGCGTGGGAACGTACGAAACGTGCCGGACTATCCGTCCACCAGGGACCAGGCGATGCCGTCGAGGATGTCGGCCTCCGAGGCGACCAGGGTGGCCACGGAGGTGCGGGCGAGGACGCGGGAGAGGATCAGCGCGCCGGCGTCGATGACGTCGGCCCTGCCGGGGTGCATGTAGCCCAGCGCCAGCCGGTCGGCGACGGTCATCCCCACCAGGCGGTCGGCGACCCGGTGCACGTCGGCGACCGGCACCACGGCCTGGTCGATCGCGTGGCGGTCGTACGCCGGGAGCTCGAGCGCGCCCGCGACGACCGTGAGAACGGTGCCGGCCACCCCCACGACGGTCGCGGCCCGGCCCACGTCGACCGGGCTCGCGTCGAGGTGGGCGTCGGCGTCGGCGACGCACGCGGCCACCTCGGCCGGTGTCGGCGGGTCGGAGTGCAGGTGGCGCTCGTGCAGCCGGACCGAGCCGATGTCCATGGAGTGCGCGGCGTCCGGCGTCCCGGAGGAGCCCAGGACCAGCTCGGTCGACCCGCCGCCGATGTCGACGACCAGGACCGGCTCGGTCGGCGGCGTACGCAGGTTGCGCACCGCGCCGTCGAAGGCCAGACCGGCCTCCTCGACTCCGGTGACGACCTCCGGCGAGACGCCGAGCCGGGCGCGGACCCCCGCGGCGAACACGTCACCGTTGGCCGCGTCGCGGGTCGCCGACGTGGCGCAGAAGCGGATCCGGGACACGTCGTGCGCGCCGATCATCTCGGCGTACTCGTCGAGGGCCGCGAACGCACGCGCCAGCGCCTCGTCGCCGAGCCGCCCGGTCCGGTCGACGCCCTCGCCGAGCCGCACCATCCGGGTCTCGCGCACGACGTCGACGAGGCCGCCGTCGACCACGTCGCCGACGAGCAGCTTGATCGTGTTGGTGCCGCAGTCGACCGCGGCGACGGTGGTCACTCCGCCGGGGTCGCGTCGGTCCCCACGCAGGGACCCGCCGACCACCACTCGCCGAGCGCGTCGAGCACCTCGTCGCCGAGCGGGTTCACACCACGTCCCTGGGCCAGCGCCTGGCCGGCGAGCACGTGCAGGCACTTGACGCGGTCGGGCATGCCGCCGGCGGAGATGCCCTCGATCTCGGGCACGTCCAGCCCGGCCTCGCGGCCGATCTCCGTGCGCGCCTCGAGGTAGCGCCGGTGCGCGTCGGCGTACGCCGCGGCCAGCTCGGGGTCCTCGCCGAGCCGGGCCTCCATCTCCTTCATCAGCCCGGAGCCCTCGAGGGTCCCGATCCGCGAGGCCGCACGCGGGCAGGTGAGGTAGTACGTCGTCGGGAACGGCGTGCCGTTGGGCAGCCGCGGCTCGGTCGTCACGACGTCCGGGTTGCCGCACGGGCAGCGGTGGCCGACCTCGTGGATCCCCCGTGGTTCCCGGCCCAGCTGGGCTGTGATCGCCGCGATGTCGCTCGCGGTGACGGGGTCGCTCACTTCTTGGTCTCCTCCGAGCCGTCGATCTCGTCCGCCGGGGGTGCCTCCGGCTTCGGCGGGTTGCCCGCCAGCTGCACCGACTTCCACTCGGTGGTCCACCAGGCGGTGGGTGCCTTCTTGTTGACCGTGGACGGGTCGGTGAGCGTGCTCTGGCTCTCCAGCGGCTTGCCGTCCTCGCCGAGCACGACGTACGACGTCTCGCCCGGCATCAGGTAGCCGAACCGCTCCCGGGCCTGCGCCTGGACGTACGCCGGGTCGTGCCAGCGACGCTTCTCGCGCTCGAGCTCGTCGATGTTGGTCTCGCGCTGCGCGATCTGGGCCTTGAGGTCCGAGATGTGCGCCCGCTGCTGGAGGTAGGCGCGCATCGAGGAGGCGTAGGAGATCGCGAGCACCGCCAGCACGAGCACCAGGATCGCGGCCCGGCCGGTGAACCGCGGCCGCCGCGGCCGGCCCCCGCCCGCGGCGCCCTGGGCGGTCGGCGGCAGCGGGGGTCGGCCACCTCGCCCGGACCCGGTCGTGCGACCGGGCCCGGTGCGCCCCCGCGGACGTGAGCCGCGCGGGGGCGTGCGTCGGTTGTCGGCCATGGGGAAGATCTTCCCCCGATCAGCCCTGGAAACGCGGGAACGCGGCCGCGCCGGCGTAGCGCGCCGCGTCGCCGAGCTCGTCCTCGATGCGCAGCAGCTGGTTGTACTTGGCCACCCGCTCCGAGCGCGCCGGCGCGCCGGTCTTGATCTGGCCGCAGTTGGTGGCGACGGCGAGGTCGGCGATCGTGGTGTCCTCGGTCTCGCCCGAACGGTGGCTCATCATGCAGCGGTAGCCGTTGCGGTGCGCGAGCTCGACGGAGTCGAGGGTCTCGGTCAGCGAGCCGATCTGGTTGACCTTCACCAGCAGCGCGTTGGCCTGGCCGCCCGTGATGCCGCGCGAGAGGCGCTCGACGTTGGTGACGAACAGGTCGTCGCCGACGAGCTGGGTCTTGCCCCCGAGCTGGTCGGTGATGGTCTTCCAGCCGTCCCAGTCGTCCTCGTCCAGCGGGTCCTCGATGGAGACGATCGGGTACGCCGCGACGAGCTCGCCGTAGTAGGCGGTCATCTCGGCGGCGGACTTCTGCACGCCCTCGAACGTGTAGGAGCCGTCGGTGCAGAACTCGCTGGCCGCGACGTCGAGGGCGAGCGCGATGTCCTTGCCGAGCTCGAGGCCGGCGGCGCCGACGGCCTCGGCGATCAGGTCGAGGGCGGCCCGGTTGGAGTCGAGGTTCGGGGCGAAGCCGCCCTCGTCGCCCAGCCCGGTGGCCAGTCCCTTCTTCTTCAGCACCGACTTGAGCGCGTGGTAGACCTCCGCGCCGGTGCGCAGCGCCTCGCGGAACGTGGGCGCGCCGATCGGCGCGATCATGAACTCCTGGATGTCGACGTTGGAGTCGGCGTGCGACCCACCGTTGAGGATGTTCATCATCGGCACCGGCAGCAGGTGGGCGTTCGGGCCACCGACGTACCGGTAGAGCGGGAGGCCGGCCGAGTCGGCGGCCGCGCGCGCGACGGCGAGCGAGACGCCGAGGATGGCGTTGGCGCCGAGGTCGGCCTTGTTGGGCGTCCCGTCGAGCTCGAGCATGGTCTGGTCGACGAGCCGCTGGTCGTCGGCGGCGAGGCCCTCGATGGCCGGGGCGATCTTCTGGATCACGCCGGTCACGGCCTTCTCGACACCCTTGCCGAGGTAGCGGTCGCCGCCGTCACGCAGCTCGACGGCCTCGAAGGCGCCGGTGGAGGCGCCACTGGGCACGGCCGCGCGGGCGAACGAACCGTCGTCGAGCAGGACCTCGACCTCGACGGTGGGGTTGCCGCGCGAGTCGAGGATCTCGCGGGCGCCGACAGCTTCGATGGATGCCACGGGTAGCTCCTGGGGGTGGTCGGAGGATTCGGCTGGGCCGCGGCTCAGCCTAGTCCCGCCGGCCCGCCGGCCCGCGAACCCCTCTCGACCGGCCGAGGACTGGGCAGTAACCACGGGCACCTCGTCCCGTGACCATTGCGCGCCGGCGCTGACGGGCGGATCGTGAGCCCATGTCCCTGCAGCCCGAGGACCCGGTGGCCCGCACCGCCACCATGTTCGACACCCTCGCTTCGGCCTACGACCAGTCCGGCGTGCCGTTCTTCGGTCCCATCGCGGCCGGCCTGGTCGACCTGCTCGAGCCACGCCCCGGCGAGCGGGCCCTCGACATCGGCGCCGGCCGCGGCGCAGCCACCCTGCGACTGGCCGAACGGGTCGGCTCCGGCGGTCACGTGGACGCGCTCGACGTCTCCCCCGCCATGGTCGGGCTGCTCGGCCGCGAGGTCGAGGACCGTGGCCTGCGGCAGGTGTGGGTCGCGCTCGGGGACGCGACCGACCCGCGGCCACCGCTGCCGGCGTACGACCTGGTCGCCGCCTCCCTCGTGCTGTTCTTCCTCCCCGACCCCGTGGCGGCCCTGCGCCGCTGGTCGGACCTGCTGGTGCCGGGCGGCCGGGTGGGCATCGCGACGTTCTGTCCCTGGCCGCCGACCTGGCGCTCGATCGAGGACCTCTTCGCGGAGTACGCCGCGCCGGCGCCCGGACCCGGGCCGACCACCATGCCCGAGGTGTACGCCGACGACGACGGCGTCGAGGGCCTGTTCCGCGCGGCCGGGCTGAGCGAGGTGCGCACCGAGGCCGTGACGTACGCCGTGCCGTTCACCGACACCGAGCAGTGGCGGGTGTGGTCGCTCGGCACCGCCATGCGCGGGCTCTGGATGCGCGTGCCCCCGGAGACGCATCCGGAGATCCTCGAGCGGGTGACGGGGATCCTCGAACGCGCCGGAGGGTCCCTGGACGTCGCGATCCGCTACACCCTCGCGCCGGCCCCGGACGCCTGAGCCGTCCCCGAGCAGCCCGTCGAGTCGGCGCAAGCTCGTCGACTTTGCGCCGACTCGACGCCTTTTCACGACGAGCTTGCGCCGACTCGACCTGTTTTCCAGACGAGCTTGCGCCGACTCGACCTCTCAGACGAGGCGGCGGACGGCGTCCCGGAGGGCCTGCTCGGGGTCGATGCCGGCGAGGTTGGCCTCGGCCACCAGCGCGAGCAGCCGGTCGCCGAGGTCGTCGGAGGGGGGTTGGGCGACGAGCTGCGCGGCCGGGGAGTCCGGGTCCGGGGACAGGCCCGGCCCCTGGCGGGAGAGCCGGTCGAGGACCTTGTCGGCCCAGAGCAGGGCGGGCAGGGAGGCGGGCAGCCCGTCGGTGACCGACTCGCGGGCCTTCTCCTGCGCCTTGATGGCCTGCCAGGCGTCGTTCACGGCGGCGGCGTCGCCGGCGGGGGCGCGGGGTGCGCCCTCGGGGGCGAAGACGTGTGGGTTGCGGCGGTACATCTTCTCGGTGATCCCGCGGGCCACGTCGTCGAGCGTGAAGCTGCCCGCCTCCTCGGCCACGACCGCGTGGAAGTAGACCTGCAGCAGCAGGTCGCCGAGCTCCTCGCACAGGTGGTCGCCGTCGCCGGTGGCCTCCCAGGTGTCGAGCGCCTCGAGGGTCTCGTGCAGCTCCTCGACCAGGTAGCGTGCCAGCGACCGGTGGGTCTGCTCGCGCTTCCACCCGCACTCGGCCCGCAGCCGCCGCATCACCTCACGGAACTCCAGCAGCGGCTCCTCCGATGTGGGCTCACCGGATGCGGGCTCCCCCGGTGTCGGCGCTGCCATGACGTCAGCCGCAGCGCTGGGAGTCGGGGAGACCGGCGGCGTACGCCGCGTCCGGGCTCTTGGCGTCGCCCTGCACCGCCGTGTCACCCAGCGCGTAGGACACGCTGGTGTCGGCCTGGACGGCCTTGCCGTCCTCGATCGCCACCCCGAACTGCGGGTCGACCTCGACACCGTGCTCGTCGAGCCACGACGTGAAGGCCTTCTCGCCGGCCTTGCCGGCGGCCGCCGACTTCCTGCCGCTCTGGGTCCCGAGCTCCTTCTCCCCCACGGCCTGCAGGACGGTGGCGATGTAGGTGGTCGAGGCCTCGATCTCGACCACGGCGTCCTGCTGGTCCTGCGGGAGGGCGGCGACGTCCGACTCGAGCTGGGCGACCTTCTGGTCGTACTGCGCGCCCGGCTGGACGTCGTACTGCTCCGCGAGCTGGCGGGCGGCGTCGACCAGCGCGAGCTGGCCGACGACGTAGCCGCGCAGGTAACGCAGCGGCACCACCTGGCCCTGGCCGGCGAGCTGCTTCTCGATCGCGCCGCAGTAGTCGCTGGCGACCGTGTCGACCTTCGAGACGCTGACCGTGTCGTCACCGACACGGGCGGCCACACCGGGATGGAAGTCGGTCCCCGCGACACCGCACCCGGACAGCGCACCGGTGAGCAGCAGGGACACGGCGGCCACGCCAGCCAGGGTCTTGGTCACGACGACTTCTCCTCCGTCAGGGCTTCTCGTTCGGCGGGTCGATGATGGCGTCGATCACACCGCGGGCCCATTCAAGCAGGGCGACGCCCGCGATCGGCTTCCCCCCGACCACGGCAGTCTGCGGGCGTGGCACCAGGATCGTGTCGACCTGGGTCTTCACGATCGACCTGGGGTACATCCGGTTGAGCCGCACGACGCGCGAGTCCGGCAGCGAGACAGGCGCGAACCGCACGTTCTTGCCCGCGATCGTGACCTCTCCGACCCCGGCCTGGCGGGCCCGGGCCCGGAAGCGCGCCACGAGCAGGAGCGAGGACACCTCCTGCGGCGGCTCGCCGTACCGGTCGAGCAGCTCCTCGTTGATCAGGTCGACGTCGTCGTCGGAGCGGACCTCCGCGAGCCGCTTGTACATCTCGAGGCGCAGCCGCTCGCTGGGGATGTAGTCGTGCGGCAGGTGCGCGTCGATCGGGAGCTCGATGCGGACCTCGTTGAGCTCGGGCTCCTTGTCACCGCGGAACTCATGCACGGCCTCGCCCACGAGCCGGACGTAGAGGTCGAACCCGACGTCGGCGATGTGGCCGGACTGCTCGCCGCCGAGCAGGTTGCCCGCGCCGCGGATCTCGAGGTCCTTCATCGCGATCGCCATGCCGCCACCGAGGTCGGAGTGCTGGGCCAGCGTCGCGAGCCGCTCGTGCGCGGTCTCGGTGAGCGGCTTCTCGGCCGGGTAGAGGAAGTAGGCATAGGCGCGTTCGCGGGAGCGCCCGACGCGGCCGCGCAGCTGGTGCAGCTGGGAGAGCCCGAGGGTGTCGGCCCGCTCGATGATCATGGTGTTCGCGTTGGAGACGTCGAGACCCGACTCGACGAGCGTGGTGCACACCAGCACGTCGAAGCGCTTCTCCCAGAAGTCCAGCATCACCTGCTCGAGCTGGCGCTCGTTCATCTGCCCGTGCGCGGTGGCGACCCGGGCCTCGGGCACCAGCTCCCTGATCCGGGCGGCGGCCTTCTCGATGGAGTTCACCCGGTTGTGGATGTAGAAGACCTGGCCCTCGCGGAGCAGCTCGCGCCGGATCGCCGCGATCACCTGCCGGTCCTCGTACGCCCCGACGTAGGTCAGGACCGGGTGCCGCTCCTCCGGCGGGGTGGTGATCGTCGACATCTCGCGGATGCCGGTGATCGCCATCTCCAGGGTGCGCGGGATCGGCGTCGCCGACATCGAGAGCACGTCGACCGACGTGCGCAGCCGCTTCATCTGCTCCTTGTGCTCGACACCGAAGCGCTGCTCCTCGTCGACGATGATCAGGCCGAGGTCCTTCATCCGGATGTCGGGGTTCAGCAGCCGGTGGGTGCCCACCACCACGTCGATGGTCCCGTCGGCGAGGCCGGCGATGACCTCCCGGGCCTCCTTGTCGGTCTGGAAGCGGGACAGCCCCTTGAGCACGACCGGGAAGCCGCTCATCCGCTCGGTGAAGGTCGAGAGGTGCTGGGTGACCAGCAGCGTGGTCGGCACGAGCACCGCGACCTGCTTGCCCTCCTGCACCGCCTTGAACGCCGCGCGCACCGCGATCTCGGTCTTGCCGTAGCCGACGTCGCCACAGATCAGCCGGTCCATCGGGACGGTCCGGCGCATGTCGGCCTTGACCTCGTCGACGGTGCTGAGCTGGTCGGGGGTCTCCTGGAACGGGAAGGCGTCCTCCAGCTCGCGCTGCCACGGACTGTCCGGACCGAACGCGTAGCCCTGGGTGGCCTGCCGGGCGGCGTACAGCTTGATCAGCTCCGCGGCGATCTCGCGGACCGCCTTGCGCGCCTTGCCCTTGCGCTTGGCCCAGTCGGCACCGCCGAGGCGGTCCAGCGACGGCTGCTCCCCGCCGACGTAGCGGGTGACCTGGTCCAGCGCGTCGGCCGGGACGTAGAGCCGGTCCGGCGGGCCGCCACGCTTGGAGGCGCCGTACTCCAGCACGAGGTACTCACGCACCGCCCCGCCGGCCTCGCGCTGCTTCATCTCCACGAAGCGCCCGACGCCGTGCTGCTCGTGCACGACGTAGTCGCCGGCCTTGAGCTCCAGCGGGTCGATCTGCCGCTTGCGCCGCGCCGGCATCTTGCGCATGTCGCGGGTCGAGGACTTCTGGCCCGAGATGTCCTCGCCGGTGAGCAGCACCAGACGGGCGGCGTCGTCGACGAACCCGTGCGACAGCGCGCCGCAGGTCACCGTGACGACGCGCGCGTCGAGGGTCAGGTCGTCGGGTTCGACCAGCCGAGCTGGCACGTCGCGCTCGCCGAGGACCTCGACCATGCGCTGGGCCGGGCCGTGCCCGAGGTGGACCACCGCCACGCGTCGGCCCTCGTCGAGCCAGCGCTTGATGTCGCCGAGCGCCCGGTCCACGTCGCCGCGGTAGGCGTCCACCGGTGTCGCGGGCAGCATCCGGCTCGGCACGGCTCCGGCGAGCACGTCCACGTCGACGCTGACGACCTCGCCCAGCTCGTCGCGCAGCGGCTTCCCGTCGGTCGGGGCGCCGCCGTCGTCGGCGATGCCGAAGGGGCTCATCGTCCACCACGGCTTGTGCTGGTCCAGGGCGTGCTCACGCACGTCCGCGATGGAGCGGTACGACGCGGCGCCGAGGTCGATGGGCGCGGTCCCGCCGCCGGCGGCCGCGGCCCAGCTCGCGCCGAGGAACTCCTCGCTGGTCGCGACCAGGTCGTGGGCGCGGCTGCGGGCCCGCTCGGGGTCGAGCACCAGCACGTGGGTGTCGGCGGGCATCAGGTCGACGAGCAGCTCCATGTCGTCGACCAGCACCGGCGCCAGGGACTCCATGCCCTCGACCGCGATCCCAGCGGCGATCTTGTCGGTGAGCTCGACCAGCTGCGGGTGCGCCTCGCCCAGCTCGGCGGCCCGGCGGCGTACGTCCTCGGTGAGCAGCAGCTCCCGGCACGGCGGCGCCCACAGCCGCTCGACCTTGTCCAGGGTCCGCTGGTCGGCGACCGAGAAGCTGCGGATCTCCTCGACGTCGTCGCCCCAGAACTCCACGCGCAGCGGGTGCTCCTCGGTCGGCGGGAACACGTCGACGATGCCACCACGGACCGCGAACTCGCCGCGCTTCTCGACCAGGTCGACGCGGGAGTACGCCGCGTCCGCGAGGCGGCGCACGACGTCGTCGAGCGGCGCCGTGGCACCGGGGGCGAGCTCGACCGGCTCGAGGTCACCGAGGCCCTTGACCTGCGGCTGCAGGATCGAGCGGACCGGAGCCACGACGACCTGCAGCGGACCGTTGGACGCGTCGGTGCCGGGGTGGCACAGCCGGCGCAGCACGGCGAGCCGGCGGCCGACCGTGTCGCTGCGGGGGCTGAGCCGCTCGTGCGGCAGGGTCTCCCAGCTGGGGTAGTAGCCGATCGTGGTGGGGTCGACCAGGTCCCCCAGCGACGTCACCAGGTCCTCGGCCTCGCGGGCGGTGGCCGTCACGGCCAGCACCGTGCGGCCGGCGCGGACCAGCCCGGCGACCACGAACGGGCGCAGCGCCTCGGGGCCGGTGAGGTCCAGCGCCCGCAGGGCCCCGCCCCTGGCGTCCTCGAGCGCCTCGGCCAGGACGGGTTCGGCTAGGACGGCGTCGGCGAGGCCGGTGAGGGGCACAGTTCACTCCTGGGACAGCACGACTGCCCCCGGTCGGGAGGGACAGGGGGTGAGGCGTCCCAGTCTACGTCGCGAGACTCACCAGCCGCCCGTACGACCGGGCCGGGCCGTGCCGGTGGCCAGGCACGAGGCGTGGCGTCGGCTCCCGCGCGGGGGGTCGCCAGAGGACGAACACCACGATCTCCCTCCCCTGATCAGCACGTCCCGTCGGCCTGGGCGACTGGTGAGCCGCTCGCGGAGGGTCCCGAGCCCCGCGATCCAGACTCTCCGGGCCACGGGTCAGGGTCAATGGCCCCCGAGCCGTTTCCCCAAGATGAGTTCGGCCCCCGCCTCGATCACTGCAGGATCCGGTAGAAGACGCGGGTGACCCGGCCGTTGAACTGGTCGGTCGAGGCCGGGAACAGTGATCCGTCCTGGCCCAGCTTGCCGCCGATCGACAGGGGCGTGTCCTCCGGACCGATGACCGGTCCGATCGGGCCGCTCCTGCGGACCAGCTCCCAGTCCGTCACCCCGTCCGGGCCCAGCGGCGCGATCGCCAGCCTGACGCTGTCCCCCCGTCGGGTGCAGCGCACGCGGTACCAGTGGCCCGGCTGCACGCGTGACTCCGCCTTGAGCTGCACCTGGCCACCCATCCCCCGGATCGCACAGGTGACCACGCCGTGGTCCACCTGGATCTTGTACTGGCTCGGGCTCTCGAAGAGCCCCCGCTGCACCAGGTTGTCGCCGTTGTCCGACGACGAGCCGTCCGAGACCCGGTCGAGGTTGAAGTCCGCGCCGAAGGTGAAGTCCGCCTGGTTGGGCCGGAGCGTGTCGTAGCCACCGGCGTTGGACACCTTGACGATGGCGAACTTGACGCCCGCGTCGGAGTACGCCGGGAACCGGACCGCCGGCCCGCGTGGGGACCGGCTGGCCTCCACGGTCCCGGGCCCGTAGGTCACCGCCTCGATCTTCAGCGGCGCTACCCCGGAGTTCACGAACTGGTCGATCCGGCCGCGATGGCCGCGGGCCTCGTGGAACCGCAGCATCAGGGCGCGGTGGCGCAGGTCGATGCGCGGGCCCGCGGTCGGGGCGTCGGCGGGCGGCTGCACCTTCTCGGGCGCGACCGTGCCGGCCACCTCGCTCTCGCACCCCGTGAGAAGGAGCGCCGCGACCAGCGCGGACGCTCCTCCTCCGATCCACCACCGGTGCGCCCGGGGGCGGCCTCGCCTTCGTCGCTGCTCATCCGTCATGGGCGACCTCTAGAGCCCGGGCCGCTCGATGCGGACCCAGTCCACCGCGCCGGCGTAGTAGTCGCAGGTGACCGTGGTGCCGTCGCAGTAGAGCTTGCCGCCCAGGAACATCTCCTTGTTGTTGTTGATCGGCCCGAGCGTGCCCCTGATGAACTTGCTGACGGCGTTCGGCTCGCCGTAGTTGACGGTGAGGCGGACCCCGGTCGCGGTCTTCTCGCAGCGGATCGTGTGCCACTGGCCGTCGGAGATCTTGGTCTCGGGCCGCGGGTCGTTGACGAAGCCGATCGCGCGGGTGTTGCGGTTCGCGTCCTCGAAGTGGCAGCGCGGCCAGCCCTTCTTCATGGCCAGCTTGAAGTAGCCGCCGGTCTGGTTGTCCTGGCCCTTCTGGATGATGTTCGGGTCCAGGGCGCCGGTCTTCATCCGGATGGTCACGGCGTACGGCTGGGTGCCGGGGTCGAGACGGTCGTCGTCGGCCCAGGTGACCAGGCGGTTGGGGTTCACCACCCACCAGTCGCCCTTGAAGCGGTAGCCCCAGCCGCCGTCCGCCGTCGCCTCGTGGAGGACGACGTCGGGCCCGATCGTGCCGTTGAGGCCGTTGCCGGACGAGTCGACCATCAGGGTGCTCCCCGCGGTCTCGTCCATCTGCCAGTCGCCGACCGTCGACGCCATCGCGTGGGCCGGCATGAACCATGTGAGGCCGGCAACCACCGTGCCGACGAACGCTCCCCGTAGCAGGCGCATCTGTTGCTCTTTCCGTTGGTGGACGCGGCGACGTGCCGCTGCGGCCCATCAAAGTCCCGCGCGGCCGCACGTGGGCCCACGGAAGGGATCGATCCCCGACATTGGTGATCTGCTGCCGGGTCGGTCTGGGCCCTCGCAACCCGCGGGCACGATGGTCGCCATGGTCGAGGACGGCAACGACATCGTCTCGCGCGTGTGCTTCATCGGAGCCACCGGTCGCAGCGGCAGCACGCTGGTCTCGCGAGTCCTCGGCAGCCTGCCGGGGTGCTTCTCGGTGGGCGAGCTCTGCTGGGTGTGGACGTACGGCGTGCTGCGCAACCGCCCCTGCGGCTGCGGCGAGCCGTTCCTGGAGTGCCCGTTCTGGACCGGCGTCGGCAAGCGGGCGTACGGCGGGTGGGACCAGGTCGACGCCGTGGCGGCCAACGACCTGCGGCGCCGGGTCACCCGCAACCGCCGGATCCCCGAGCTGCTGGTCAAGCCGCTGGGCAGCACCGCCGACGACGCGGACGAGTACGTCGGCCTGCTGGCCCCGCTGTACGCCGCCATAACCTCCGAGAGCGGCGGCGCGGTCATCGTCGACAACTCCAAGCAGCCCGAGGTGGCGCTGCTCGCCCGGCGTACCCCTGGCGTGGACCTGTCGGTGCTGCACCTGGTCCGGCGCAGCCACGGCGTCGCCTACTCGTGGACCAAGCACGTGACGCGCAGCGACAAGGCGGGCCGCGAGATGCTGCGCCGCGCGCCCAGCAGGACGGCCGCGGCCTGGCTGGTCGACAACGCGCTGTTCGAGACGATCGGCCGCACCGGCACCCCGCGCCTGCAGCTGCGCTACGAGGACTTCGTCGAGGCGCCGCGGGCCCGGACCCGCGAGGTCGCGGACTTCCTCGGTCTCGACATCCCCGAGGACCAGATGCCGTTCCGCAGCGACACGGAGGTCGTGCTGGCCGCGGACCACAGCGTGTGGGGCAACCCGATGCGCCTGCAGACCGGTGCCATCCCGGTGCGTCCCGACGAGGGCTGGCGCGCGGGGCTGCCGGCCGACCAGCGGCGCACCGTGTCGGCGATCAGCTGGCCGGGGCTGCTGCGCTACGGCTACCTGCGCTGAGCCGTAACCCGCTCGACCCCGTCGTCCGTCCCCGGTATGACTGGGGCCGAGGCCGCCGAGCACCGGCGGCCCGTTGAGGAGGTCCGACGTGCCCACGCGTGCAGAGCCCGTGCAGCCGCCCAAGGCGACACCCGGCGACAGGGTGGCGGTGGTGTCGCCCTCGTTCGCCGCGCCCGGGTTCGCGCCCGCGGTGCACGAGCAGGCCATGGAGCGGCTGGCCGAGATCACCGGTCTCGTGCCGGTCGAGTACCCCACCACGCGCAAGCTGGGCGCCTCGCCGCGAGAACGCGCCGACGACCTCAACGCCGCCTTCGCCGACCCGGGGATCCGGGCGGTGCTGGCGACGATCGGTGGCGAGGACCAGATCACCGTCGTACCCCACCTCGACGCCGACGCCGTGCGGGCGGACCCCAAGCCGTTCCTGGGCTACAGCGACAACACGAACCTGCTCAACTGGCTGTGGAACCAGGGCGTCGCCGGCTTCTACGGCGGCTCCACCCAGGTCCAGCTCGGCCCCGGGCCCGCCGTCGACGACGTGCACGCCCGGTCGCTGCGCGCCGCCCTGCTCACCGGGGAGCGCCTCGAGATCACCGAGCCCGGCGAGTCCGAGGACATCGGCAAGGACTGGCACGACCCGCTGGCGCTCACCGCGCACGGCGACCGGGAGCCGACCGAGCCATGGACCTGGGCGGGTCCCCAGCGGTCGGTGACGGGCCGCACCTGGGGAGGCTGCATCGAGGTCGTGCAGTGGTGCCTGACCGCCGGGCGCTTCCCGGCGGACCCGTCCGTCCTCGAGGGTGGGGTGCTGCTCCTGGAGACCTCCGAGGAGCTGATCCCCGCGCGCGAGTTCGGCTGGATCGCCCGCTCGCTGGGCGAGCGCGGGCTGCTCGGCGCCGTGGACGCCGTCGTCGTGGCGCGCCCGCCCACCTCCAGCTTCGAGGTGCAGCCGACGGCGCAGCAGCGCGCCGCCCGCCGCGCCGAGCAGCGCGACGTCGCGATCGAGACGGTGCACCGCTACAACCCCGACGCGGTCGTGGTGACCGGCGTCCCCTTCGGTCACACCCGCCCGCAGTGGATCCTCCCGTACGGCGGCACGCTCACCGTCGACGGCGGCGAGCAGCGGCTCTGGGCGGACTACTCGTGACGCTCACCTGGTTCGTCGCCGGTCTGCTGCCACTCCTGCTCGGGTGCGCGAGCAGCTCCGGGGGCGGAGACTGCACGAGCCACTACGAGCCCGTCGCCGACGCCGCGACCAGGTCCGCCCTGAAGCGGGAGCTGCTCCACGACGTCGACCCCCGGGTGCGGTCGCTGAAGGTCATCGACGAGCACCCGGACGAGGGCAAGGTGTACGTCAACCTGATCAATCGTCGGGGCCGTCTCGTGATGTCGCTCGACATGTGGCAGCGGGATGATGGGACCTGGACCGCCCAGCAGTGGTCGCAGTGCATCGACTGAGCTACAGGGCCCAGTAGCGAGCGCAAGCACGGCCGTGCGGTTCCGGTGGTCGAGCAGCCCCGGTGGTCGAGCAGCGAGCCCCAGAGAGCGTCGTCGAGACCCCCGCAGCTGAGGCAGGTCGGCGGGCCGGGGTGGTGCCTTGGGGCAGCACGGCAGGCCCGATGACCCGGTGGGTGCCGGGTGATCGGGCCTGCTGGTGCTCGGCCGTTCAGTTGGTGTCGAGCCGGATGGTGCCGTGCGGGGTGACCAGGTAGCTGCGGCCGAGGGGGCCGTACCACTGATAGGTGCCGTCGGGTCGTCGCCGGTATCGCCATCGCCGCGAGGTCTTGGCTCGGTGATGTCGCCTGCAGAGGGGGGCGAGCTTGTCGGGCGCGGTCTGGCCCGGTGGTCCGCCGTGGTCGATGGGGACGAAGGGCTCGATGTGGTCGAGGTCCGCATGCCGGGCGTCCACGGCGCACCAGGGGAAGACGCAGTGCCCGTCGCGCAGGATGACCAGCTCGGCCATCCACGCGGGCGGGTCGTGCTCGTCCACGGCCCGGGTGGTGGCGAGGTCGATGACGGGTTGAATGGTGACCCGGGAGCGGCCGACCCAGTCCTTGATCAGGTCGATGGTGGCCGGCCCGAGCCGCTCGACCGTGCCGCTATCAGAGGCGCCAGCACCGCCGGCCGTTGTGGTGCAGCCGGTGGCGAGGTCGGCCAGGGAGAGGTGGAGGTAGAGCCGGGTCTTGGGCGGCCGCGGCTTCATCGACCTCACCGGCGTCGCGGGCCGGTCGCAGTCCTGTCCGGTGTCTTGTCCGGTGAGGGTGAGGAGGTCGAGGGTGGCCTGTTGGGCGGCGATCACACCGAGTGCTTTGGCCTTGCGGACCTCGAGCTCGTCCTCATCACCGAGGGCTTTGAGCTGGGCGGCCTGGTCGCAGACCAGGTCGTGGAAGGCGGTCAGGTCGAGGGTGTCGCCGGCGACGTCGAGGTAGCTGGTGCCGTCGAACCGGCCGGGGTGGTCGTGGCGCAGGGTGACGTGCCAGCCCTGCCGGCCCTTCTTCTCCTTGGCCGCGATGAGGTCGGGGTCGAACTTCGCGATCGCGTGCGCCACGGTCGTCTCGACCGCCTTCCACCCACACGACGCGAGGCGGGGTGCGAGCTGCTCGTCGACGTAGGCGGCCGCGGCCTTGGAGAGCTGGTGGGTGGCCTTCGCGACCTGACGCGCCCGATACGGCTCCACCGTCAAGGCCTGGACCAGCCGCCAGATCCGGGGCAGCCGGTACCTCAGGTCGAGGGCGTCCGCGATCAGCGCCATCCCCGCCTGGGTGGAGACCTCCAGGGTGGCGGCGAACGGCTCCGGCGCGAACGCCGCTACCGCCGGTGTCCCGTCGCCGCCCAGGGACTCGTCGGTGAGCAGGACGCTGGGTCCACCCCAGGTCGCGACCCCGGTGTCGGCGGAGGCGGGGTGCAGCACCGCCCAGTGCAGGGCCAGTCGGAGCTTGCCCCGCTCGGCCGCACGGGCCTCGGTGCGCTTGTGCTCGAGCAGCGCCAGCAGACCGTCCGCATCGAGGTCATCGACCTCGACCGGATCCCAGTTGGCGTCTGTTTCGAACATGTATCCATTGTCTCAGAGGGCACCGACATCTGTCCCTGCCTGTGGGCGCTTCGTGGCCCATCCGGCTGAAATCGAAGGTAAAACTTTCGGAGGCGGCTCGCCCGCGCTCGCCGCTCGACCAGGGAGCGGTCCGCAAGCCGGCCGACAACGCCGACCCCGGCGCACCTGTCCTCGTAGCTGCCGAGACCGCGGCCACAGGTGGCCCTGAGCCCGGCGCAAACAGCGGGCCCTACCTGCGTTACGGGGTCTCCGCGACGCTCGCTTGCGCTCGCCTGCTCGACCAGCGGAGCGGCATGCTTGCTGCTCGACCGCCGGAGCCGAGCGGACCGTCAGCAGGCGCCTACGACGCCGACGACCGGCGCCGCCGCTTCAGCACCGACCCCAGCGCCGCGAGCTCCAGCGCGTCTGCGCTGCGCCGGGCGAGGACCAGGTAGGTGAGGGTGCCGAGCACGCCAGCGACCAGGAACGCCACGAGGTCGACTCCGAGGAGCATGCGCACCGCACCGACCACGACGCCGAAGCTGACCAGGCAGACCACCAGCGCGGCCTTGGTCCCCTCGCCCAGCGGGTGCATGGAGAGGTGCCGGTTGACCTGCCACAGCGGCAGCAGGTTGTTGACGAGGATGGCGGCCGCCCAGCCGAGCGCGGCGCCGGTGATGCCGAGGTGCGGGACCAGCAGCAGGTCGAGCCCCACGTTCGTGGCCAGCGCGAGGCCGGTGTTCATCAGGCTCAGCCCGCTGCGCCCACCCATGAGCAGCATCGAGTCCACCGGCCCGCAGGCCGTGGCCACCAGCATCGCCGCGCAGAGGATGCCCGCCGCGACGGCGCCCCGCTCGTAGCCGGGGCCGAAGATGCTCAGGAGCAGCGGCGAGAACTGCATGGCCATCAGGTAGATCGGCCACGACACGAGGGTGAGCCAGGCGGTGGTCGTGCGGTAGACGGTCTCGGCGCGGGCGTTCTCGCCGAGTGCCAGGAACTCGCTGATCTTGGGCGTCATCACCTGCTGGATCGCCTGCACGAACATCAGCCCGAGGACGAGGAACCGGGTCGCGGCGGCGTACACCGCGGCGTCGGCGGGCCCGCGCAGGGCGCCGACCACCAGCACGTCGACGCGCTGCAGCGCGACCGTGAACACGCGCGAGGCCGCCCGCGGCGCGGAGAAGCCCCAGAACTCCCTCGCCAGGACGCCCCACGGACTCGCGGCGCTCGCGCGGTCGGCCCGGCGGGCGTCGATCCGGCGCAGCCGGCGCAGCACCCATGCGGCGACCACGACGAGCATGGCGAGGTACGGCGCCGCCCAGGCCATCACGACCATCGCCACCGACCCCGACACCACGGCCGCGGTCCCGGCCGCGCCGGTCTCGAGGGCGTTCCGGCCGATCTTCTCGACGAACACCAGCGGCCGGATGGAGTCCAGGCCCCGGCTCGCCGACATCGTGATCGCGTAGACGACGGCGACCGGCACCCAGGGCAGCATGACGAGGAGTACGTCGTGGAACGCCGCGGCGTGCGCGCCGTCCCCCGTGATCAAACGGCTCAGCGGGTCGGCGAGGAGCAGCAGCGCCACGCTGAGCAGCACGCTGAAGACGGCCGCCGGGACGACGGCCAGCACCAGGTACCGGCGCAGGTCCGGCCTGCGGTCGAGGACCAGCGCGCGCGGCAGCGAGCGCAGCACACCGGTGTCGGCGCCGATCGTGCCGACGTTGAGCAGGATCGTGAACAGCGCGGTGGCCTGGAAGAAGAGTCCGGCGTCGTCCTTGGCCAGGCTGCGCGTGATGATCACGGGCAGCACCAGGTTGAGCGCAGCCGCGACGACGCTGCCGGCCAGGTTCAGGCTGCTCCCACGCGCCAGCCGGCGCAGGTCCGCCGTACGCCCGTCCGGGCCCGTCTGCGCGGGCTCCACGCTCGTCACCCGGATGTCCCCCTCACGATGGGATCGGTCCCGGCCGTGCTCGACGCACGGCCGGAACCATCCTCATCGAGGTCAGGGGCGTTCGACCCGAATCCAGTCGATCTGTCCCCTGAAATAGTCACAGCCGACGTCGGCCGTGCCGCAGTCGACCTTGCCGCCGATGGAGAACGGCCGCTTGTTGTCGATGTTGCCGATCGTCCCCCTGATGAACTTGGTGGCCGAGTCGGACTGGCCCGGGTCCATCGTGATCCGGACGCCGGTGGAGGTGCGCTCGCAGCGCACCACGTGCCAGGCGTTGTCGTTGGCCTTGAGCGAGGTCGGGCCGTCGACGAAGCCGATGGCCTTGGTGTGCCCGGCGCCGTCCCGGAAGTGGCAGCGCGGCCATCCCTCGTGCAGCACCAGCTTCCAGTAGCCGCCCGACTGCCCGGACTGTCCCTTCTGCACGATGTTCGGCTCCGAGGCACCGGTCCTGAACCGGATCGTCACGGCGTACGGCTGCGTCCCCGGGTCCAGCTTCGCGTTGTCGGGCACCGTCGTCAGCCGGGTGGGGTCGTAGCCCGACCCTCCCGGGAAGCTGTAGCCGAAGCCGCCGTCGCCGGTGGTGGTGTGGATCGTGACTCTGCTCCCGATGCTCCCGTTGAGCTTGTTCCCCGACGAGTCGATCATCGGTGTCGGCTTGCTGCCCTCGTTCATCTCCCAGTCCGCGACGACCGTGGCCGATGCCGCTCCCTGCACGAGCAGGGCGAGAACCACCGCAGACATGCCGACGATCCCCCGTGTCACTCGCTTCATGAACCCTCCCGAGCATGTGTGTGTCCCTCCATCAGAGGTCGCATCGATCAGAGCGGCATCAGCCATATCGGGGATAGGTGCCCAGCACGCCCATCAGGGCGGCCGACGCGTACCTAACATGAGTCGCCACTTCGAACCCGAGGAGACGACGTGTCCCCCACACCGGACGCCAGCCCGGACGCCAGCTCGCCCGCCGGCGCCACCGCCGGCTCGAACGCCGGTGTCACCGCGGTCATCGCCACCCGGAACCGCCCGGAGCTGCTGGCCAAAGCGGTCGACGCGGTGCTCGCGCAGGACTACGACGGCCCGATCGAGGTGATCGCGGTGTTCGACCAGGCCGAGCCGGTCGGGGACCTCGAGCGCAGCGGCACCCACCGCTCGGTGCGTGTCACCACGAACACGCGCACCCCTGGGCTGCCGGGCGCCCGGAACACGGGCATCGCGCTGGGCAACCACCCGCTGGTGGCGTTCTGCGACGACGACGACCTCTGGCTGCCCGCCAAGCTGCGCGCCCAGACCGCGGCCATGCAGGCGGCCGGCGCGGGCGCCTCCGTCACCGGCATCCGTATCCACTACGGCGACAAGGTGCGGCACCGCACCCTCGCGACCCCGCTGCTGCGCCACGCCGACCTGGTGCGGGACAGGGTCACCGCGGCGCACCCGTCGAGCTACCTCGTCGAGCGCTCGGTCGTCGACGCCGCCGGCCCCGTGGACGAGACCATCCCCGGCGGGTACGGCGAGGACTACGACTGGCTGCTCCGGGTCGCCCGGCACACCGACATCGCCTGCGTCACCGAGCCGATGGTCGAGGTGCTGTGGCACCCGGGCTCCTTCTTCACCCGGCGCTGGGACACCATCGACGAGGCCCTGACCTACCTGCTGGACAAGCACCCCGAGATCGCCGACGACCCGCACGGAGCCGCGCGCATCCACGGCCAGCAGGCGTTCTCGCTGGCCGCCCGCGGGATGCGGTCGCAGGCGTGGTCGCAGTGGCGCACGACGGTGCGGGGCAACCCCCTCGAGCGCCGCGCGCTGGCGACGCTCGTGGTGCTCAGCGGCGTGATGAGCGCCGACCGGGTGCTCCACGTGGCCAACAAGTTCGGCCGCGGGATCTGACCGGCGGCATCCCGTTCGGCCCGTCAGCGCACCGAAGGGCAGAACTGGACGCGCAGGTAGGTGTTCATCTGGCGTGCCGCGGCCGTTGGCGCCCCATCGAGCTGGTCCTGCCGCGTCTGGTCGGTCCACGTGGTCCTGCCGGCTGCCACGTCGTCACACACGGCGACGATCGCGGCGGCAAACAGCTGCGCCTGCCCGTACGACAACGGGGTGCCCGGCGACAGGCCGTACCCGGTGGCGTCGGCTGTGCGTCCCAGCCTGACCACCATGCCCTCAGTGACTCCGCGGCCGTTCAGGTACTCGGCAGTCTCAGCGTCCCCGCGCAGATGGGCGCCGCCCGTTCCGCCGCCTGCCGTTCCGCCGCCTGCCGTTCCGCCGTCTGCCGTTCCGCGCCTCTTGCCAGTGTCGCCCCGCTCCTTCTGCCCGGCCGCGGCCTCACGGGCGACCTCGCGGTCGTAGGCAGTGAACTGGTCGGGGCACTGGTTGCGCGCGGCCCCGATGAGCTGTCCGAGGCGCAGCACCGACAGGTACCCGCTGGCGATCTCGCGGAGCCGCTGTCGATTTTCGCCGAGAGTTTCACTCGGGTGGAACCACCACTGCGCGCAGATGGTGTCGACCGGGTCGCTCGCCTTCTCCAACGGCGCGTCTCCGTTGCCGGCGCACCCGGTCAGCAGCCCGCCGACCACAGCACAGAAAAGAGCCCAGGACGCAGCGACGGTTCCCGGTCGACCCCCGACATGCATCATGACGCAGATAGTGCCCCATGACCCCGCCACGCCAGCGCCCCAGGGCGTACGAGGGAAGGCAGCTCGTGCCGGCACCCACCTCGGTCAGGCGGGCGAGTCGTGCCACCGGGTCAGCTGCCTCCGCTCGTGCGCGGAAGCAGGATCGCGGCGGCCAGCGGCGGCTTCGTCACCCACCCCGACGCCAGGACGGAGTGCGCCCCCACCAGCGGGCCAGCTCCTCGTCGTACGGCGCGTAGTGCTCCTCGAGCCGCAGCCGCAGCTCGTCGGAGAGCGGCGATCGCTGGCGCGCGTTGTGCTGCTCGAACACGATGTCGCGGCACGGAGCCAGCCCGAGGAACCGGCGCACCTCGTCGAAGACCGGTTCGGGGTCGACGAAGAAGTCGCCGCTGTCCACGACGCACAGCCGCTCGCGACCGACCAGGTGCTCCAGCGCGCGCAGCTGCTCGATGTACTGCCCCCGTGTCACGTACGCGTGGTGCTGCCAGTGGAAGCTGTCGTAGCCGGGCTCGGCCATCAGCCGCTCGCGCTCACCCGCGATCCGCCCGGGCTCGGCGGCCAGGGCCTCCTCGAAGCCGAGGTCCTCGAAGCCGCGCGCCTTCTCGTGGCTGTGCCCGGAGTAGGCACGCACGACCGGGTCGCGCAGCAGCACGACCAGCTTCACGCCGGGCAGGTCGGCGGCCAGCCGCTGCCGGGCCAGCGGGTGGAACATGTAGTAGGGGCTGGACTCCCCGGTGACGACCCGGCGCCCGCGACCCTTCGCCCAGCCGGTCGCGACCAGCGGGAAGTGGCCGCGGTACCACCGCTCACCACGGTCGTAGGACTTGTCGAAGTAGTGCACGCCCTTGCGCAGGAACGGCCGCACCACATCGGGGTGCTGCATCAGCGTCTTGAACATCGAGGTGGTGCCGCAGCGCTGGGCGCCCACGATCAGGAAGTCCGGGCTCATCCGCAGCGGCGCGGTGATCTCCAGCGTCGCGTCGGAGAGCCGGCGGGCCTGGCGCCGGGCCAGGAGCGCGGCGCTGCTGTGCTCGTTTCGGGACATCAGGTCGGTCACTGCTTCTCCCCCACTGGCCGGCTCACGGGGCCGGGACGATGATCTGGTCGAGTCGGACGAGCTTGAAGTCCTGGTTCCCCGCACCCGGGGTGCTGTTGGTGTTGTCCTGGCAGACGAACAGCCCGGCCGGGAAGGCGGGCCCGAGCGGCCCGGCGTACGCCGCGACCCCGTCGGTGCGCTCGCAGCCGTCGGCGCTCGCGCCGCTCACGACGTCGAAGGAGCCGAGGTAGGCGCTGCTCTCGCGGTCGTAGACGGCGAAGTAGGAGTTGTTCGGGTCCGCGCCGTTCTGGGCCGAGGCGATCAGGTAGCCGGAGGTGGCTCCGGTCTCGGCCAGGGCCAGGCCCTCGATGTCGTAGGCGAGGTGGCCGGCGGGTTTCACCGCGTCGACCATGACGCGCGTGCTGCCGTCGCCGGGCTCGGCGCCGTACTGCCAGAGCGCGACGTCCTCCTCGGAGACGTAGAGCCGGCCGGTGGCGTCATCGGCCACGCAGCCCTCGGCCTCCGAGCCGACCTGGAACTCGCGCACCAGGGTGCCCTGCAGCAGCCCGTCGCCGTCGCTGTCGCCGATCCGGTACTCCCGCACCCGGCCGGCCCGGGTGATCACGAACGCGTAGAGGTCGCCGGTGACCGCGCTGTGGTAGGCGCAGACGCCCTCGCCGCCGTTGGTCGGGATCGACCCGGTGCCGTCGCCGACCGGCTCGAGGAGATGGGTGCCGGCGTTGACCGAGAAGGGGCGCAGCCCGTTGTTGTAGGCGATCACGACGTCGAGGGTGCGGCCCCCGATCGTCACGCCCTGCCGGACGTCCACGTTGCCCCAGAAGGTCGTCGAGGTGGTGATCCGCTGCACCCGGGCGCCGGTCAGGTCGTAGACCTCGAGCGCGCCCAGCTTGTCGTTGCCGATCACCAGCGAGGCGGCCGGGTCCGTCGGGTCCACCCAGATCGCCGGGTCGTCCGCAGAGTCGCCGGTGTGGAGGACCGGTTCGGTCTCCGCGACGGGCGCCACCTGCCCGACGACCACCGGCCCGTCGGAGACGGTCACGGTGTGGGTCACCGACGCGGTCGCGCCGTCGCTGTCGGTCACGGTGAGGACGACGTCGTAGCTGCCAGGGTCGGTGAAGTCGTGGTCGACGGTGGCACCGGAACCCGAGGTGCCGTCCCCGAAGTCCCAGTCGTACGACGCAGGCGCACCGTCCGCATCGGAGGAGGTGGACGCGTCGAAGGAGCAGCCCAGCCCGGCGCAGGTGCTGGTGAACCGGGCGACCGGCGGCTGGTTGCCGGTCGAGGGCGCCAGCACCACCGACCAGGTCGTCGCGGCCGTCGTGCCGGCGTCCGAGGTCGCGGCCAGGTCGCCGTAGCTGCCCGCCGCGACCGGGCCGCCGGAGTCGGCGAGCAGGCTGACGATGCGGCCGGACCCGGAGTTGGCCGCGGCACCACGCGGGGTGACCCCCGCGGGCGGCGTCCAGGAGCCCGCGGACGCGGACTTGCCGGACCAGTACGACGCCACCCAGGCGTCCTGCGGCGCGGGGACCACCGGCGTGCGCCGCACGGTCGAGGTGGTGGTGGCCGCGCTCGAGACCACGGTGAGCGGCCCCGGGTCCACGCCGCGGTACGCCGCCAGCTGGATGGTCGCCTTGACCGACGCGCTCAGCGGGACGTCGACCCGTGCGCCGGCGTCACCCGCGACGGCGACCCTCGACCAGACGAGCGTCCGCATGGTCCGGGCGGAGCGGTCCCCGTCGAGCGACCAGGGCCCGCGCGTGGGCGCCGAGACGGTGCGGTCCGTGGCGGCCAGCGACAGCAGGAGCACCAGACAGTCGCCCGGCTGGACCGACGAGGGGACCACGATCCACGGCGACGAGGTGTTCCGGCTCGCCGCGGTGTCCGCGACGTACGAGACGGTGGTGGTGGCCGCCTCCGCCCGGCCGGCTCCCCCCTCGCCGGGGACGGCCGCAGGTGCGAGCAGGCCGACGAGGGCGAGCAGAGCCACGACGAGCGTCGCCCGCATGCATGCCTCCTACGCGTCTCCGGCCGGAGGTTCCAACGTAGGTGCGCCCGCCGGGCGGGCGGGCGGGGCTGGGGGCCAATCCCCCAACTTGGTGAGCACACACGTGCGCGCCCGGGCTCCGCCCGGGCGCGCACCTGCTTTGGGGAGGGAGGGATCAGTAGTTCTGGACGACGTCCTTCCAGGCGGTCTTCGACGTGGTGTCGTGCAGCCGGTAGTCGAAGCCGACGTAGCTGTCGAAGTACGTCGCGAACGTGGCGCCGTTGTTCCGGGCGTAGTTCGCCATGCCCTTCAGCCAGGCAGCGCGTCCCTGCTCACCGCCGTCGGAGTTGATGACGGTGGTGCCGAACTCGGCGACGCCCCACGGCTTGCCCACCTTCGCCGCTGCGTCCGCGGCGGGCTGGAGGACGTTCTGCGGGTCGCGGTAGACGCCGCTCTTGCGGCCGGTGTTGTAGCAGTCGAAGCCGAGCACGTCGATGGTGCTGTCGCCCGGGTACCAGTCCTGCCAGTTGCGGCCGGAGTGCGGGTTGAGGCTCCAGCACATCAGGATCAGCGTGGACTTCAGGCGGGGGTTGTTGGCCGCGTTCGCCAGCTTGTCGATGTGCTGCCAGGCGGCCTTGTACTTCGCCTTGTCGACCGAGTCGTTCTCCGGCTCGTGCCAGTAGGACCAGTTGGTCCGGTGGTCGGTCGGGGCGTCGGCGAACCACTGCTTGAGCTGGGCGTCGTACTTGCCCGCGAGCACGGCGGCCGGGTCGGCCCGGAAGGAAACCACCAGCGGGGTGTTGTGCACCTTCTGGTTGAGCTTCGACCAGGACGTCGGCAGGCCCGGGAAGAAGTAGCGGATGGCGTCCAGCGAACCGCCGTACGCGTTGGTCACCCGCTGGTAGGCCTGCTCGTAGCTCTCGCCGGCGTTCTCGTAGATGGTGCCACCGAACTTGGTCTTCGTGTCGTCGGTGGTGGCCGTGGCCGTGGACTTCGTGGCTGCGCTCTGGTCGGCCGTGCTCGCGAAGGAGCCGGAGGCGAAGGCCGTGGTGGCCATCGCTGCGGTCAGAATCAGTGCGGAGATCCGGGTCGGGACCCGGAGGCTAGAAAGTCGCATGAGGTTGCGGCTACTCCTGAACTCGATATGTAGTTCTGACGCCTCCCCGCGCAGAGCCCGGAACTTACCCAAGGTGGTGCGGCATGACCAACCCGCTTGTGCCATATGGGGGATGGCCCGTTCGGGCCATGCGAAGCCGGCCGGAGTAGTCCTTCTGGGGGACGTGACAGCCCGGATCGGGCGGCGCGCAGCCCCTCAGACGATCGGGGCTCGGGTCTCGGCGAACATCGACCGTAACCGGTCAGCGGTATCGGTGGCGATTCCGCAGCCCGGCGGTGAGAAAGGTCACGGTGCGCTGCTCGCGGATCGAGAGCTCGCGACGCCATTCCTCGTCGACGCGGACCTGGACCTCACCGGTCCGGAACCGCACCGGGTTGCCGGCCACCTGGTGGTTGGTCCCGAGCACGAGCCGGTCACCGTCGATGTGCGCGAGGCTGTCCGCGTCGACGGGCATCCCGGCGAAGTCCAGCACCCGGGTCACGGTCCCGGCGGGATCGGCCACGAAGTCCTCGTAGCGGACGGTGGTGAACGGCACCCGGCCGACGGCGCGCAGGACCCCCGTGACGACGTCGAAGGCCGACCACCACAGGGCCGACTGCGCCACGCCGGTCCGGTGCATCAGGTCGACGCCGTCGGTGACCTCCGGGCGCTGCACGGCCTTGCGCAACGAGTAGGCCACCCCGCGCGGGTCGCGCACGACCTCGACGCAGCGCAGGTCGACCTCGGCCCGCATCAGCAGCGCGGCGTACGCCGGCATCTTGCTGGAGTCGACGAGCAGCCGGGCCCCCGACTCCCGGCCGGCCGCCGTGAGCACCGCACCGAGGTCGCGGGCGAGGGTGTCGCGCTGCGTGCGCCAGTGCGCGGACGGGCTGGTCCCCAGCAGCTGCGGGACGTTGCGGGTGCGGACCACCTCCTGGCGCGCCCGCACCAGCTCGTCGACCGCAACCCGGTCCCAGCCGTGGAAGGCGCGCTCCCCCACCGCGGACCAGAACGGGCAGTCACCGAACGGCTGCCCGCAGCCGCACAGCTCGTCGTCCCGGACCGCCCGGTCCCACATGTGCACGATCTCGCCGAGCGCCTCCACGCCCGGCACCCCGCCGAGCGCGCGCTCGAACAGCGTCGAGCCGCTTCGGCCCGAGCCCACGATCAGCAGCACGCGAGGTCGCGCGACGGCCGCCCGCCGGCCCGGCTCGGTCAGGTCGGTCTCGCTCACGGCGCCTCCCCGTCGGTACGCCGGACGAGCGCCGCCCAGGCGCGGACCGAGGGCTCGTCCTGCAGCCGGAAGTCACCACCGACGGGCGCGTCGAAGTAGGTGACGAACCGGGCGTGGTGGTCCTCGGCGTAGCGCCCCACCTCCTCGAGCCACCGGGCCCGGTCGGAGCCGTCCGCGCCGGGCGCCACCCGGGCGCCGATCTCGGCGATCCCCCAGTCGGCGCCGGCCAGCGCGGAGGCCGAGCGCGCGGGGTCGAGCAGGGAGGAGGGGTCGGCGTAGGTGGCGGCGTCGTGCCCCTTGGCGTAGCAGTCCCAGGCCAGCACCTCCACGCCGCTGGTGGGGACGTAGCTGTGCCAGTCGCGCCCGGAGCGCTCGTCGGCGGTCCAGCACATGAGGACCATCGTGGCGTGCAGCCGCGGGTTGTGCGCGGCGGCGGCCAGCTCGGCAACGTGGCTCCAGGCGGCCGCGAACTGCTGGGGGGTGAACCAGCCCTTCTCGGACTGGTCCTCCGGCTCGTGGAAGTAGACCCAGTAGATGTCGCGGTCGGTCGGGGCGGAGCGGAACCACTCCGTCAGTTGGGCGTCGGCCGATCCGGACAGCACCACGTCCGGGGGGATCCGGAACGAGATCACCAGCGGCCGGTCGCCCGTCTGTGCCGTCAGGTCTGCCCAGGTGGGCGGTGGCCACGAGCCGAAGATGCGCAGGATCCCGACCGGCCCGTACGCCGCGTCGATGCGCGCCAGGGCGGCCGCCCGGTCCTCGCCCGGCGACCGCCACACGTTGCTGCCGAAGACCGTCGGGGGAAGATGCGACCAGGCTGCGGGGTCGCTCACGACGGGGGCGGGCGTCCGGCCGGACCCACCGCCCCCGCTGCCCGGGAGGCTGCAGCCGACCAGGGCCGCGATCAGCACGAGGGCCACCAGGATCCCCGCGACGGGCCCCCGGCGGCGCCCCTCACCGCGCCGTCCGCCCGGCATCGTCCCGCGCCTTCTCGTCGAGGAGGTCGAGGACCTCGGGCGTGCGCACGCTGTCGACCTTGCGGGCGAACCAGTCACCGGAGCCTTCCATGGCGGCCACGTCGTCGAGGGTCAGCAGCTCCGGGTTCGGCCGCCCCTCGACCCACCGGATGTAGCGACGGCGCTCGGCCAGGACGCGCAGGTGGTCGGCGTCGTTGAGCAGCAGTGTCGGCAGCAGTGCCTCGTCGGGCACCGAGCAGCGCGAGAGGTAGGACTCGACCCGACCCAGCCGCTCGCGCTGCTCCAGCACGTGGTGCACCGCCGGGGCCCGCAGGTTGGCCCACATGTCGCCGACGTACAACCCGGTCCCCTGCCGGAACGGGTGCCGGCGCGGGAACGGGAACGACCGCCGGTCGCCGGGGATCCGCATCCGGTGCAGGTAGCGGGTTCGGCACCGCGCCTGCCAGGGGTGCACGTCGTCGCTGGGGTCCTCGGGCACCGGGAACCAGCGCAGCAGGGCGTCCGCGTCCTGACCCGCGAGGTCCGCCTCCGTGCGCCGCAGGTGCTGGGCCGGGTAGTCCTGGCCGGACACCAGCAGCAGCCACTCGAGGTCGGGCACCGCGTCCAGGCCGGCGCGCAGGCAGCGCAGCATCGCCTCGGCGAGGTTCATCCGGCCCCAGTCGCAGGGGCCGGCGTCCGGCACCAGCACCAGCCGGTCGTGCGGCACCAGCCCGTGCGGCTCGCCGCGCGGGTCGTGGTGCACCAGCGCGACGGTCCGGTCGCCCTCGAGGATCCGGGCCACCAGGCGTCGGAGCAGCTGCGGGTCGCGGTGCGAGAGCACCGCCACGACGACCGGTCCCGCCGTCACGTCTGCACCCCCTCCAGGGTCGGCAGCAGCCACTCCTGCACCCGGCCCAGGCTCGCGCCGGCGGCGGACTGGTTGTCGACGAGGTAGCGGCACGCGAGCGTGACGAGGTAGGCACGCGCGACGGCGTCCGCGGTCGCCGGCAGCACGCCCAGCGGGGCCAGCGTCCTGGCGGCCTGGCCGACCAGCCGCCGGGCTGCGTCCTCGGGCGCGACGCCGTGCACGGTGATCGCCTCGTGGAGGTCGTGGTGCAGCAGGTCGAAGCCCACCGGGACCCCGGTCTCGAAGCGCTCCCAGTCCCACACCGGGCACTCGCCCGGCACCAGGGCCACGTTGCCGGAGTTGAGGTCGCCGTGCCAGGAGCCGGTCGCCACCGGCAGCCGTGCCCCGGTGCGCTCCAGCTCCCGCCGCAGCGGCACGGCGAGGTCGCCGCACCGCTCGATCCGGGCGAGCAGCTCGGTCCGGTAGGGGTGCGCCGGCCAGTCGACGAGGGTGCGGCCGCCGATGGCCGCGATCTCACGCACCACCTCCACGAGGCGGCGGCGGCCGGCGTCGCCGGTGAGCCGGCGCGACGGCACGTCCAGCGGTTCGAGGACGAGCACCTCGAACCCCGCCCAGGACTCGGTCGAGAGCACCTGCGGTGGGCGCACGACCCGCAGCGGCACCCGCGCGAGGAGGCCGAGGGTGACGCCCTCCTGCTGCACCAGCAGCCGGGTCAGCGGGTTGTGGCCCACCTTCGCGAAGGCGAGCACCTCGCCGGCGGGGTCGGTCACCTGCAGCACCGGCTTGCGGTTGGAGCGCGCCGGCCCGATGGGCATCGTCAGCCGCAGCTCCCGGACCCCGAGCGCCGCCCGCAGCGGGTCCTCGATGCTGGGGGCGTCGCCGGGTCCCTCCACCACGACCCGGAGCTGCGGGAGCCGCGCGAGCGCTCCGGACCCCGCCGCGAGCGACAGCCCGGTCCGGGCCACGCGGGTGCGTACCCGGTGACCGGTCAGCTGCCGGCGCACGGCACGGCTCGCGGCCGCTCCGCCCACGGCCGGCAGCAGCAGCCGGGGGCTCGTCGTCGAGGGGACGGCCGTCCAGGCAGCGCGTACGTCGTCGCCGCCCGCGACCGCGACCCGGACCCGCAGCGGCGGTGGGTAGAGCGCGCCGAGGAGCTCGATCGCCGCGCTGCCGCGGTCGGTGCGTCCCTGCGCCGGCGCGGTCATGACTGCCGCCTCGCGGCCCGGCGCAGCTCGTCGTTGCGCCACAGCAGGCCGATCGAGAGGAAGGCGATGGCCAGCGGCATCGTCAGCGCCGAGTAGAAGCCGGCGTACACCAGCTCCATGAAGACCACGAGCGTGCCCGCGATACCGAGGACGGAGTGGTCCCGCAGGAAGCGTCCGATGCACAGCACCAGGAAGCCGGCGTACAGCAGCACCCCGAGGAAGCCCTGCGAGACGAGCAGGAGGGTGAGCTGGCCGGTGCTGCCGATGTTGCGCGCCCCGCAGCGCGGGCAGGCCGGCGAGGGACCGATGGCGATCGACTCGTCGCTGCCCAGCGTCTTGCGGGTGCTGCCGAAGCCGACCAGCGGTGACTGGGTAGCGGCGTCGATGGAGGTCTGGAGCAGGGAGGACCGGATCTCGTTGCTGTGCCCGGTCTCGAAGCGGGCGTTCACCATCGACTCCAGCGGTGAGCCGGCGAACGCGAACGCCCCGATGGTCAGCGCCAGCACCAGCCCGGCGAGGATCTTCACCCGGCCGTGCAGGCCGAGCCGGACGGCCACGATCACCAGGGCCACGCCGATGCCCAGCCACATCCCGCGGTTCAGCGAGTAGATGATCGGGACCGCGGCGAGCGCCAGCACGCCGTACATGAGCAGGCGCCGCGGCTTGCCGCCGAGGACGCCCAGGCCGACCACCAGCCACACCAGCAGCAGCGAGAGGTTGTTGCCCCAGGCGTTGGTGAACGGGAACGGCGCCGAGGGCCTCGGCGAGACGTCACCGAGGACCGGCTGCAGCTGGGAGAGCTTCACGACCGCGGCACCCTCGTCCATCACGGCGCCGGGGAGCACGTGCGAGGCCGGGGTGGTGAAGCCGAAGCCCGGGGCGACGATGGAGAGCGTGCCGAGCACGATGCAGGACATCGCGAGGGCGCTGAACCAGTAGATGACCCGGCGCCGCGGCAGCTCCTGCTCGGTGGTGTTGCCGAGGAACAGGAGCATCACCGTGACCGCGACGTAGTTGAGCCAGCGGAAGCCGAAGGCGAAGTAGCGGCCCGACCCGGCGGATGTGGCCGCGCCCGCCATGTCGACGTCGATCGCCAGCCCACTGACCAGCACCAGCACCAGGAACAGGATCCACACCCAGAAGAACGGGGGGACCCGGACGCGTCCGCGACGCGTCATCTGCCACACCAGCGGCACGGCGGCCGCGGGGAAGACGAGGTTGGTGACGCCGAGCGCCCACCAGACCGGCCAGCAGGCCACGGCCGCGGCGATCGGCCAGCCCACCGGGAGCCGGCGCTCGCGCCGCTGGACCGGCCAGGTCCGCAGGGACGTGCGGCTCTTCGGAGGCTCGACCGGCGCCCGGACCACCAGGCGGTTGTCCACGTCGGACGCCAGCGGGTCGCGGACCCACTGCTGGGCCTGCGGTCGTCGGCTGCGCAGCTGGAGGATCGTCATGGCCGGCTCACGAGTAGCCGTACTTCCGCCGCACCGGGGCGGTCATGACCTCGACCAGGCGACGTGACCGTGACGGCATGTCGCGCTGCCACTGCTCGTCCAGCCGCAGCGGCATGGTGCCGCTGGCGAGCCGGATCCGCCCGCCCGCGACCACGTGGGTGCGGGGCACCGTGATGCCGTCGGGGGTGACGTAGTCGAACGTGCCCTCGGGCGCGTCCTGGCCGGTCAGGGCCAGCACCCGGCGCAGCTCGCGGTCCGGCGCCGCGACCAGGTCCTCGTAGCGGACCCGCACCACCGGCACGCCGACACGGCGCAGTCCCGCGATCAGGGCGTTCACCGAGACCCAGCGGCGGCTCACCTTGCGGGTGGTGCTGCGCGGCATCTCGGAGCGCAGCGCGGCGCCCGCAGGCAGGGCCACGTGCTTGGCGAACGAGAACGCCACCCCGCGGGGGTCGCGCACCACGTGGGCCACCGCGAGGTCCACGTCGGGCATGGAGCGCAGGACGTAGGCCAGGGACGGACGCTTGGACGAGTCGACGACCACCTGCTGGCCGGACACCGTGACGATGGCGGCGTAGAGGCGGCGCAGGATCCCGGCGTACTCCTCGAGCTCGGCGGCGAATCGCCGCGGGCGCCACCGCGAGAGCAGCAACGGGATCCGCGAGGTGCGGTCGACCTGCTCCTGCAGCCGCATCACGTGCTCGGGGTCGACGGACTCCCAGCCGCCGAACGCGACCCGGCCCACCTCGGACCAGAACGGGCACCCGGAGAACGGCTCCCCGCAGGCGCACAGCCCGTCGTGCGCCAGGCCGTTGCGCCACAGGTAGAACAGCTCCCCCACACCCACGTGGCCGGGGAGCTGGTGCAGCATCAGGTCGGTGAGTGTCGACCCGCTGCGCGGCATCCCGCCGACGTAGAGGACCTGCAGCCGCCCGGCGCGCTCGGCCCCGACCCCACCGGGCGGGTCCGGGAACGCACCGAGCTGCGTCAGGTCGTCGAAGTCGTAGCCGAACCTGGCCACGTCCGCGGCGTACCGGCGCCGCAGCCGGTCGACCCGGCGGCGGGTGATCGGGGACCGGGAGCCGGTGAGCTCGGCCCAGGTCCGCAGGTAGCCGTCGCTGCGCCGCCCGTCGAGCGAGCCGGCGTCGATCGGCCGCGCGAGGCCGAGGAAGTCGGCCACCCCCGCCAGCGTGGTCGCCGGGTCCGTGACGAGCTCCTCGTAGCGCACGACGTGCACGTGCTTGAGGTGACCGAGGTCGGCGAGGAACGTGTCGTGGGCCCGGACCCAGTGCCGGAGCAGGTCGTCCAGGCCGTGCGTCGGCCCGGACCACTTCCGGGTGGACAGTGCGACCACGACGGGGTGCCGCACCACGACCACGAAGCGGGCCTCGGGGTAGAGCGCCTGCAGGAAGCGGGTCATCACCAGGTTCGGCGGGGACTTCTCCAGCAGCAGGCGCCGGTCGAGGTCCCAGTGCGGGGACCACTGCGCCAGCAGGAGCCGCGCGTTCTCCGGGGTCGCCAGCGGCGAGTCCTCGGTCAGGTGCGAGCGCGGGTCGAACGCGAAGCGGCCGGCGCCGCCGTACTGCCGCGCGGCCGGGTAGACCTGCTGCAGGTGCTGCCCCTCGTCCTCCTTCACCCCGGTGTCGTGGAAGCCGCTGATCTCCGGGTGCTCGGACAGCAGCCGGGCGAGGGGGGTCGTGCCGCTGCGGTGGAGCCCGGCGACGAAGACGAGTCGTCCCGAGTCCACCGCCGGCCCTCCTCCGGCGCTCATCGCTGCCGTCGTGTCCGGGCCGACCGCGGACGACCGGCACCCTGCTCGCCGTCGTCCTCGTCCCGCGCGGCCACGACGCGGGCGCGCTCCGCCGGGTCGACGAAGACCTCGTCGGCGGACACGGCACCTCGCCGCATCCGGCGCCGGCCGAGGTCGACGGTGACGAGGGAGACCTGGTCGACGCCCGACCGCGTCAGGTCGGCGAGGACCGCGCCCAGGGTGTCGCGCCGGGTGACGCCGAGGCGGACCACCACGACCGCGACGTCGACGTACCGGCCGAGGATCGGCACGTCGAGGCCCGGGTCGTCGTTGGGCAGGCCGAGGACCACGAAGTCGCGCTTCGCGCCGAGCTCGGCCAGCTGCTCGCGCAGGTTCGCCGAGTGGAACTCCCCGTCGACGACGATGCCGAGCTCCTCGTAGTCGGGGAGCCGCAGCGTGCCGGTCTTGCTCGCCGTCGCACGACGACGGTCGAGCACGACCGGCGAGTGCGGACGGGTGACGTACGCCGTCGGCGCCCCGGACCGGGCCGCGACGACCGCCAGCGAGTAGGCCAGCCGCTCCGCGGTCTCGGGGTCGTCGGGGCCGACGAGCAGCGCCACCTCCCGCCCGTCGGGGCCGTTGGCCCGCAGCGAGTGGTAGAGCGCCCGCACGTCGTGGTCGATGCGGGCCTCGCTCCCCCGACCCTCCGCCACCAGCGTGGACAGCGGCGCGAGGCCGAAGAGCCGCTCGACCTCGGCGCCGTTGTGCAGGCGCTTGTCGCGACGCTCGCGCCACACGGCCAGGGCGAGCCCGGCCAGCAGCCCCGCCATCAGGCCGGCGGGCAGGATGAGCATGGCGTTCGGGTCGGTCGGGCGGCCCGGCTTCTGGGCGTCCACGATCACCTTGCCGGCGTCGACCTCGGTGCCGACGAGCGGCGCCAGCTCCGCGTTGTACGACGTCAGCTGGTTGCTGAGCGTGGCCCGGCGCGCCAGCAGGAAGGCGCGGTCGGACGTCTCCTTGGCCCCGATCAGCTTGCCGAGGGCGACGTTGGTGTCCTGGATGCTCTGGGTGGTCTTCTCGATCTGGGCGTTGAGCCGGTCCACGTGCGCGTCGATCTTGTTCTGCGCCGACTCCTGGCGCTCGGCGAGGTAGGCCTCGGCGAACGTCTCCGCTCCCCGCTGCGCCTCGTCGGCCGTGGGCCCGGTGAAGGCGATCGCCATGATCGTGGTGTTCGCCGGCACGGTCACCCCGACGTGGCGCGACAGCGCCACCGGCGACAGCTCGGTGTTGAGCATGTCCTTCGCGCGCGCGGCGACCGTCTCGGACTTCACCAGCTGCGCCTCGGTGTCGAGGTTGATGCTGTCGTTGGTCCGGGCACCGTCGGCGGTCGCCGCGGGGCCCGTGTCCTCCACCAGCACCTTCGCCGTCGAGACGTACGTCGCCGAGGCGGTGACCAGGTACAGGGTGGCGAGGGCCAGGCCCGCGAGCACGCAGCCCACGACCCAGGTCCAGCGCCGTCGCACCAGCGAGACGTAGTCCCCGAGGTCTCGTGCGTAGGCAGCTGTCGGTTCAACCATGGTGGGAGTTCCCCCTCGTTACGGATGGTGTCGCGGCGGCCGTTGCGTCGACCGCGCTCCAGCAGGTCATGGCGAGACCGTCACCGACCGCGTCACGGTCGAGGACCTGCCCCAGCCGTCGGTGACCGTGAGCGTCACCGTGTAGGTGCCGCCGGTCGCGTAGGTCTTCGACGGGCTGGCCGCGGTGCTCGTGGCCCCACCGTCGCCGAAGCTCCACAGGTAGGTGATCGCGTCGCCGGTGTTCGGGTCGGTGGACGTGGCGCCGCTGAAGTTGCAGACCAGGCCGACGCACGTGGGCGGCGAGATCACCGCGGTCGGCGCGGTGTTGCCGGACGGCTCGGTGATGGTGAGCGGTGCCATGGTCACGGTCGAGGTCAGGCCGTACTCGTCGCGCACCGTCAGGGTGGGCGTGAACGTGCCCGCACTGGTGTAGGTGAACGTCGGCAGCGCGCCGGTGCCCGTCCGCCCGTTCCCGAAGGCCCAGGAGTACGTCAGCGTCGGCTTGTTCTCGTCGGTGCTGCCCCGGCCGTCGAAGGTGCAGACGTTCTGGGTGCAGCTGACCGTCGCGGCGGCCACCGGCGCGGTGTTGCCCGCGGGAGAGGAGACCGTGACGTTGACCTCCGACGGGAGCGGTGACTGCCCGTGGTTGTCCACCGGGCGGACCCGGACCTTGTAGGCGCCGTCCGGGATGATCGGCGTCGTGTAGGAGTAGTTGGAGCCGGGTGAGCCGGGGCTGTTGAGGAATGCCGGGATGTAGCGCTCCGTGGTGCTGAAGGTGCCGGAGCTGCTCATGAACTGCCCGGCGGAGTTCACGATCGACACCTCGACCCGGGCGATGGACAGGTCGTCCTCGGCCCGGCCGCTCACGAAGATCCGGGACTCGGTGAAGGCCGTGCCCTCGGTCGGCGACGACAGGTTCGGCAGCAGTGCCGGTGCCGCGTCACCCGGGTAGACGTTGTAGAGCGCGGTGGCGCCCGTGGTCGACGGGTCGAGCTGGTCGGCCGTGTCCACGGCGTAGGCCGTGATGCCGTAGCTGCCGTTCGTGGGCAGGTCGAGCGGGAGCGTCCAGGTCGTGCTCGTGGCGTTCGGCGAGGCCAGCGTCGCGTTGATCGTCCGGAAGCCCGGTGCGAGCGTGCCGTCCGCCTTCAGGTAGAGGTCGCTGTCGTTCTCGTAGACCGCCACCCGCACCGCCTTGACGCCCTTGTCGTCCGTCGCGGTCCCGGCGATGTCGAGGTGCCGGACGCTCGAGGTGACCGTGCCGGTCGTGTTGAGCAGCCCGTTCGGTGCGACGTCACCGGGCACGGCCACGTTGATGGTGATGCGGCCCTGCAGGGACGACGACGTCGTCAGGTCCAGCTTGTCCGTGGCCCGCACCTGGAACGTGTAGGTGCCCGGCACCAGGTCGGCCGGCATCGTGTAGCTCCAGTTGTAGGAGGCCGCGCTCAGGTTGGCCGGCGAGATCTTGTACCAGCCCGCGATCACGTCGGATCCCCAGGTGCCGTCGGAGGCGAGGTTCTCGCGCGTCGTGCTGTTGCGCAGGCTCACCTCCACGGTGGCCAGCGCCTCGTCGTCGGTGGCGGTGCCGGTGAACGTGACCCGCCCACCCGGCGTCATCGTCAGGGTCGGCGACGTGGTCGGCGGCGTGACGGACACGGGCTGCGCGATCGTCACGGTCGGCGCCTTGCCGGTCGAGGAGACCGTGTAGTTCGCCACCGCCCACCGGGTGTCGTTCTGCCCGCCGTTGTCGCGGGCCATCGCGCCGATCTTCCAGTCGCCCTCGTGCGGCAGGTTCAGCTCGTACTGCCACGTGGTGCTGACCGCCCCGGGGTTGTCCACGTCGATCCGGAAGGTCGTGTAGTCGGGGCTGAGGTCGCCGTTGGCCGTGAGGTACTGGTCGTTGGCGTCACGGACGTAGAGCGACACCGAGTCCACGCCCTTGTCGTCGGTGGCGTTGCCGCGCAGCACGAACGCCGTCGAGGTCTGCAGCGTGCCGCCGGGGGACGTGATGTTCGTGTTCGGCGGCAGGTCGTCGAAGCTGAAGGACTCGATCTTCTTGGTCGCCTTGACCGGGTCCTGGGTTCCGCCGGTGGTGACCGCGCGCGCCCGGACCACCATCTCGCGCGCGTCGGCCACGGTGAGCGGCAGCGACCACGGGGTGCTGTTGCCCGACCGGGTCCCCAGCTGCGCGTCGATGGTGTTGAACGTCGTGCTCCAGCTGGTCAGGTTGTCCTGGAGGTACTGGCTGCCGCTCTGGACCTCCACCTGCACCCGGGCGATCGTGCCGGTGGACGTCGCCGCCCCCTCGAGCACGAACTGCTGCCCGGTCGGCACGACCCGCCCCTGGATCGGGCTGGTGATGGTCGTGTCTGGGTTGCTGGCGGCCGGCAGCTGGTTGAGGTCGAAGAACGCGACCCGGCCCACGCTCGCGCCGCCCTGGATCCCGGCGTCGCCGCCGCTCAGCAGACCGCGGGAGGTGGCCTCGAGGGCCTTGTTCCCCTCGAAGGAGTTGGATCCGGGGTGCCACTCGAGCGCCTTGCCGTCGGCGGGGTTCAGCGCGCCGAGGTGGTCGCGGCGGACCACCGCGTCACCGAGGGCGTACGCCGCGAGGCCCTGGCCGGTGCCGTAGCCGACGTTGTCCAGGCCCGGCCACGGGTCGGGCGCGGTCGGCGACTCGTTCCACTGGAAGTGGCCACCGATGTAGACCGCCTTCTCGGTGATCGCCACCGAGTAGACGCTGTCGAACGCGCGGGAGATCCAGCGCGGCTGCATGTTGTCCCCGCCGTTGATGGAGAAGGCGACCGCGGTGTCGTTGATCGGCGGCCGGTCACCACCCGATCCGCTGGACACGACGAAGTAGGAGTCGTCGGGGGCGATGTCGCCGCCGTAGATGCGCTGGATGCCGCCGACGTACTGCAGGTTGTCCTCCCACAGCCGGGTGCGCCAGGGCAGCAGCTGCTTGGTCGCGGTGTCGATCAGGCCCACGCCGTAGCGGTCCTGGCCGTCGATCTTGCGCGCGGTGTGCACCACCAGCAGCTTGGAGCCGTCGTGGGTGAGCTTGAGCTGCTGCACCGTCAGCGTGCCGTTGGTGCCGATGCCGCCGGAGAGCTGGTTGTCGAAGCCGAGGTCCAGCGCGCCGGTCGCGCCGTTGACGGCGGCCAGGCCGACCATGGTCTGCCCGTTGATCGTCGTGAACCGGCCGCCCGCGTAGAGCGTGGTGTTGCTGGCGGCCAGCGAGTTCACCAGGGCGCCGGCGTTGGCGGTGAAGCCGGCCACCGGGGCGCCCGTGGTGGGGTTCAGGGACGCGATCTTGCGCTTGGTGACGCCGTTGACGGTGTTGAACGTGCCGCCGACGTACAGCTTGGTGCCGTCCGGCGACGCCTCCACCGCGTTGACCCCGCCGTCGAAGACGGGCCGGAACGTCGTGTCGATCAGGCCGGTGTTGAGGTTGTACGCCGCGAGGTAGGCCTGGTTGACGGTGGTCGTGTTCGTGCTCGTGCGGTTCTGCAGCGAGGTGAAGCCGCCGGCGACGAAGACACGGTTGCCCACGACCTCGATGTCCCAGATCTCACCGCTGCTGATCCGCGGCATGGTGGTGTTGGGGGTCTCGGGGACCAGCGTGGTGTGGTTGGGCTTGGGCTGGGTCCCCGGGCTCTGCGTCGAGGTCGTGACCGAGCGGGTGGTCACGTCGGTGTCCGTGCCGTCGCTGACGGTCAGCGTCACCGTCCGGGTGCCCGCGCTCGCGTAGGTGTGGGACGGCGAGACGCCGGTGCCGGTCTGGCCGTCCCCGAAGTCCCAGCTGTAGGTGAGGGTGTTGTTGTCGGCGTCGCTCGAGCCGCTGGCGTCGAACCCGCAGACCAGCAGGGCGCAGGAGGCCGTGAACGACGCGGTGGGCGGCGTGTTCGATCCGGCGGTGCCCGGCGTCACGACGACCGAGAAGCGGACGTCGCGCCCGACCGACGTGCTGGTCGTGGCCGTCCGCCCCGCCGCGGTGCCGGCAGGCACGGCGGCGTTCGAGTCACCGACGACCATGCTCACCTTGCCGGTGCCGTTCGTGGTGCTCGTGCTGCGCGAGGTCGTGCCCGCCGGAAGCGTCCAGGTCGTGGCCGAGCCCGACTTCTCGCCCCAGGCGTTGACGAGCCACGAGCTGTCGCCGCTGACCGGCACGGTCGGCGTGGTGTGGCTGGTGCTGGCGGTGTTGGAGCCGGCCACCGCCGAGGCGGTCACCTCGGCGCGTCCGCCAGAGCTGCGGTAGGCCGACAGCGTCATCACGGACTTCGCCGAGGCTGCGGTCGTGACCGTGACGGTCGACCCGGGGTCCGAGCTGGTCGCGACCCGGGTCCACGCCCGGCCGCTGAACTTGGTGCCCGCCCAGGTCTGCAGCTGGGTCCACCCGGCCCCGGGGCCGGTGGCGGTCGAGGCGGAGTTCCAGGTCAGGAAGACCACCAGGCTGTCGCCGGCACGCACGCTGCTCGGGATCGTCACCCGGTGGCTGGCCCGGTTGCCCTGGGTGCTCACCGCGGCCACCTGGCTGAGAGTCTCGCCCGCAGCGCTCGCCGTCGAGGTCGTCCCTGCGACCACCGTGAGGCTGGCCAGGACGCTGACCGCGAGGCTGACCAGGACGGAAAGGGCGCGGCGACGCCGCAGCCCGAGCGCTGTGAAGGTGTTCGACACGGTGATCCCCAAACCCGGAGTAGACGACGGGGGCTCCAGCCGGAGCCGCTTGCGATGCTGGCACCGGGTGGTCCCGCGATACCCCAGCACTGAGGGACCTCCCCCAAAATTGGGCACCGTCCGTCGGCCGCGACGGATCATCCGCGCCGGGTCATCCGTGGAAGGGGCGGCGGGACGGGCGTGTCCACCGCCCGCGCCACGCACGACCGGGTCGCGAGTGACCGGGCCGTGACAGCACCAGCTCGTCGAGCTCGCGCGCGAGCTGGGCGCGCGCCGCCTCCGTGGCCGGACTGGTCGGCAGGGTCCGCGGGCGGGTCGGGTCGTCGACGGCGAGGAGCTCGTCGAGGGCGGTCTCCAGCTGCTCCAGCGAACTGATGCGCGTCACCACGCCGGCCTGCTCGGCCAGCGCCGCGAAGCGCTGCTGGTGCCCGTCGACGTGCTCACCGCGCGCCGGGTCCCGGGGCACGCACAGCGGCACGTGACCGGCGCTGCGGGCGTCCATGATCGTGCCCGGCCCGCCGTGGCAGACCGCGGCCGCCGCGTCCGCGAGCAGCTCGAGGATCTTCTGGTGGCCCAGGAACTCGTGCCCCTCCGCGACCGACGGGGCCCGGCTCGCGCCGTGCTGGACGACGAAGCGGACGTCCGGGCGCCGGCGGGCTGCCTCGTCGATCCAGTCGATGAGGCGGTCGAAACGATGGTGGTCGGTGCCCACCATCACGACCACGAGGCTCACAGCAGCGGCCCCACCACATGGGCGTCCGGGTAGAAGTCGAGCTGCTGGTCCCACTGGACGATGCGCCGGGTCGTGAACGGGCCGCACAGTCGCCCCGTCATCGTCGGCGAGTCCACGCGGTCGTAGACCTCGATGAAGACCGTCGGGATCCGCATCACCCACGCCACCAGGAAGAACGGGAACGCGACACCAGCGCCGGCGCTGATCACCATCTCGGGCCGCTCACGGCGCAGCACGCGCAGCGCGAGCACGAGGTTGCGCAGGGCGTTCGGCAGGTTGCGGGTCGTCGGGGAGTACGACGTGACCACGCGCTCGCCGCTCAACCGGTCGACCACGTCCGGGGTGTCCGGGCAGACCCAGAGCCGGTCCCGGTTCCGCCACCACGAGTCCAGGACGAGCAGCTGGGTCAGGTGTCCGCCCTGGGTGCTGACCATCAGGACCGGCTGCCCCATCAGTAGGCTCCCTTGCCGCTGGTGACCGCCCGGACGGTGCGCAGGCAGATCCGCAGGTCGTCGACGATCGTGATGTTGTCGGTGTAGTGCACGTCGAGCGCGACGGTCTTGTCCCAGTCGAGGTCCGAGCGTCCGCTGACCTGCCACAGGCCGGTGATGCCGGGCCGGACCGCGAGGCGGCGCCGCGCGATCTCGTCGTACTGCTCGACCTCGCGCGGCAGCGCCGGCCGTGGCCCGACCAGGGACATCTCGCCCTTGACCACGTTGATCAGCTGGGGAAGCTCGTCGAGCGAGGTCTTGCGCAGCACGCGACCCAGGCGGGTGATCCGCGGGTCCTGGTGCACCTTGAACAGGACGCCATTGCCCTCGTCCTGGTCGCCGAGGTCCGACTTCAGGACCTCGGCCTCGGTGCACATCGTGCGCAGCTTCCAGACCTTGAACAGCCGCCCACCCTGCCCGACCCGGACCTGGGTGAAGAAGCCCGGGCCGCGCGAGTCGAGGCGGATGGCGAGGACGAGCAGCGCCAGCAGCGGCGCGAGCAGGACCAGCAGGGCGGCGGCGACGACCCGGTCGAAGAGGAACTTCAGGCTGCGCACGTGGATCGGCGCCCGGCTGGGCCGGATCTCGGTCAGCATGCAGTCGCCCAGGCTGGACACGGCGATCCGGTGCCGCGCCACGCTGGTCAGGTCGGTGTGCACGGCCAGCCGCGTCCCCGTGCCCTCGAGGGCCCAGCAGAGGCGCCGGATGTCGGCGGAGCCGACCGCGGTCGAGGGCAGCACGACGACAGTGTCGGCCCCCAGCCACTCGACCCGCTCGGCGATGTCGTCCAGCCCCTGGCTGGCGGAGAGCCCGAAGGTCTCGCGCACGAACTGCACGTCGGCGCCGTCCAGCCGGCCACCGAGCACCGCGGCGTGCACGATGTCGACATCGGCGGACTGGGCGAACCGGGCCACCGACTGACCGACACCTGGTCCGTCTCCGACGACCACGACCCGGCTGGGGCGACGCCGGCGCTGCAGCACCAGCGTGGCCAGGAACAGGAGCGCGGTCGCGGAGACGGCGATCAGGAGGGCCTTGGCCAGGGCGTGCTCGGGGAGCGCGCCGGCGGCGACGCCCAGCGCGACGAGCACGAACGGCACGGCCATGTGCCGGGTGGCGGTCGTGAGGTCGGTGGTGGCCGGGTGGAGCCCGCCCACCTGGGCCTGGAGCTGCACCGCAGCCCACGAGCCCAGCACCACCGCCGTGACCACCATGCCGGCCTCGACGACGGCCGCGGCCACGACTCCGGCCAGCAGCGGCGCCACGACCCGGGCCAGGAGGTGGACGACCTGCACCACCGCGCTCTCCCGGCGGGAGCGACCGGTGTGCCGCAGGGAGCCGCGGCGCCCCTCGTCGGTCCGGGCCGACTCCTCCCGAGCGTCGAGGAATGCATTCAGCGTCACGTCTGAGCCACCCACCAGTAGGTCCGTCACGGATCGACCGAGGAGCCCGGGAGAACGAGGGCTCTGCTGCGGTCTGAGCGTGTCGACAGCGTGCTCCGCGCGGGGACCGACGCGGCGTCCCACAAGGGGGTTTTCGTTGATATTGGGGACCCCTCCATGGCACAGGAGATTCCCCATGATCGCTGGGGTCCCGGGTCACCGGCCGCAGCTTGTCGCGCCGGTCCGACGAGCCATTGGTAACGGCCGGCGATCGCGGCCGCTGCCCGTCGGCGGGCCGCCTCCCCCGAATTGGGTAGGCCTCCCCCCGATGGGCGGCACTCCCCGGTACAGGAAGTCAGGGCAGCACCGGGGTCCTGCCGGATGGACGCCCCTCATCGACGGGGCGAGGGTCGAGCTGTGAGGCTCACCGGACCGGTCGATGCCCCGGCGGAGCGCCCGGGCAGCGACCTGCCGCGGTCGCCGGTCCTGAAGTTCTGGTTGATCGCCGTCGCGCTCGAGGTGCTGCTGGGCGTGGCGTTCCTCCTCAGCGGCGCCGAGTCCGCGATCGACACCGGGCTGTCGAAAGCCGGCGTCGACTTCGGCTCCGACCTCCTCACCGCTGCACGGGTGGTCCTCGCCTACCCTGCCGCTCTCCTGGGGGTCGCCCTCGCTCTCGGCCAGGTCGCCGCACCGGACCTCGCCGTGCTGGGCGTCGCCCGCCTCCCGGGTGGGCGTCCGCTCCTGCGTGCGGTCCGCAGGTTGTTCCGCGCGTGGTCGCCGGAGGTCGGGCCGCGCCGGGGTATCCGCCTCTGGGTCACGGTGCTCGTGGTCTTCTGCCTCTGCAACGTGGCCAGCGGCCTGCTCCATCGCGCACTCGTGCCGCAGGACTTCAGCTGGCACCTCTCCTGGAGCATGCCGGCGCTGCTGCCGGTCGCGATGTTCCTCGACGCCGGAGCCCTGCTGGAGGAGAACGGGTGGCGCGGCTACGCACTACCGGTCCTGCTCCGCACCCGGGGGCCGTTGGCCGCCTCGGTGGTGGTCGGCCTGGCGTGGGCGTCGTGGCACTTCCCGGTCAAGTTCGACGCCTTCATCGAGTACGGGCTCTGGGGGGCACTCGCCTACCTCGGGGCCTTCACGACCAAGATCGTCGCCATCTCCGTCGTCATCACGTTCTTCTGGGCCCGGGCCGGACAGGCCACGCTCCTGGCCATCGCCATGCACGGCCTGTCCAACGACGTCGCCCGCGTGGGCGGCCTCGTGGACGGGACCACCTGGCAGAGCGCCGCGGTGAGCGAGCTGGACCTCGCCGCGCCCTTCGTCGTCGTGGCCGCGGTGCTGGTCCTCCACGCCCGTCGCACAGGCTGGGGCGACGTGCGCGGCCTGACGCTCGAGTGAGCACGCCCCTGGGCAGGGCTGGGGCGGGCCGGATCCCGCGCAGGGTCAGTGGCCGGCGCGGGCGGCGTAGGACGACGCCGCGGCGTACACGTCGTCGACGTACTCACCGGAGTGGTTGTAGGCCAGCACCGCGCGCTCCCAACCACTACCTGTCCGCAGGTCGCCGCCGCCGGCGCAGAGATAGCCGGCAGCGGCTGCGGCCGCGTCGTCGAGGTCCAGGGGGTCGGCGCGGCCGTCGCCGTCACCGTCGGTGCCCCAGCGCTGCCAGGTCGACGGCAGGAACTGCATGGGTCCGACGGCGTGATCCCAGACCGGGTCGCCGTGCACCGCCTTCGACGCGGGGGTCGAGCGGATCGCCGCGAAGTCACCGCGCCCGTCGAGGGCCGGGCCGAGGATCGGCGAGGAGGAATGGCCGTCGGCCAGCAGGCTGCGGCCGCCGAGCGTCCCGTGGTGCGACTCGACGTACCCGATCCCGGCCAACGTGGTCCACCCCACGCCGCACGCGGGGGGCGCGGTGAGCTGGGCGCGCGCGTACGCCCGCAGCGCCGGCTCCGGGACCGACGCGGCCGCGGCAGTCCGGCTCAGCCAACCAGCGTCGATGACAGGACCGCCCACAGCTGCGCGCGCTGCGCGATCGGCGGTCCTGGTGACGGGCTCTTGCGCCCTGAGGTCGGTGTCGACGTCGCGCGCCTGCGCAGCCACGAAGAGGTCGTCGAGACGCGCGCCCTCGTCCGGTTGCCGTGCCACCGCGGTGGCGCACAGCGCGCTGAGCGCCACCGCCGCGAGCGGGAGCAACCGAGCGCTCACCCGAAACGACCGTTGACGTAGTCGGCGGTGCGCTGGTCCCGGGGCTGGCCGAACATGGCGCGCGTGTCCCCGTGCTCGACGATCACGCCCGGGGCTCCCTGACCCGCCAGGAAGAACGCGCAGGTGTCCGAGACCCGGGCGGCCTGCTGCATGTTGTGCGTGACGATCACGATCGTGACCTCCCGGGCGAGCTCGAGCATCGTCTCCTCGATGACGCGCGTCGACGTCGGGTCGAGCGCCGAGCAGGGCTCGTCCATCAGCAGCACACGCGGGCGGATCGCCAGTGACCGGGCGATGCAGAGGCGCTGCTGCTGGCCACCGGAGAGCCCGCCCCCGGGTGCGTCGAGCCGGTCCTTGACCTCGTTCCAGAGTCCGCCCTTGACCAGGCAGGACTCGACCAGCTCGTCCCTGGCCGCGCGGGACGCGCGCGTGCCGGTGAGCTTGAGCCCGGCGAGGACGTTCTCCCGGATGGACATCGCCGGGAAGGGGTTGGGCTTCTGGAAGACCATGCCGATGGAACGACGAGCGTCGATGAGTCGCTTGTCGGGGTCGTAGATGTCCTGGCCATCGAGCAGGACCTCCCCGGCGAGCTGGGCAGACGGCACCAGCTCGTGCATCCGGTTGAGGATGCGCAGGAAGGTCGACTTGCCGCAGCCGGACGGTCCGATCAGGGCGGTGATTCCGCCGGCGGGCATCAACAGCGACACCCGGTCGAGCACCTTGTGCCGGCCGAACCAGGCGGTGATGTCGCGGGCCTGGAGGGTCGCGGGCGGCGGCCTGTCCCCCGGGGTCGCCGGCAGGACGGTGGTCTCGTCGGTCGCTGTGGTCATCGTCGTTCCTTCGTACGTCGGGTGCCGGCCCGCCCGGCGCCGGGCCAGGCGGGCCGGCCGGTCTCACTTCTGCTTGATCGTGAAGGTCTTGTGCGCCCCGGTGGCGGCCGAGTTGCCGTCCCAGACGACCTTCAGCGTGTTCTTGCCCTTCTCGAATCGGGGCAGCTTGACGGTGGCCTCACCGCCGGAGAGCTTGCCCTTGGCGATCGCCTTCTTGCCCAGGAAGACCGTGACCTTGCCGGTCGCGGCCTTGGCGACACCGGCCAGCGTCACCACGATGTCGCCCTTGGCTCGCTTGCCCGCGGCCACCTTGGCGGGGAAGGACTCCGTGATCTTCGAGGAGGTCTTCACGACCCCGGTCGCGTCGTCGGTCGAGGTCTCGAAGACCGAGCCCTCGGCGGGCTGGAACACGGCCGACCAGCTGTGTGTGCCGGCCGTGGCCCCGGTGACCTCGTACGTCGCCTGTCCGGAGACGAGCGGGACGCCCGCCTGGAGCAGGTCGGCGCCCTCGTAGAAGTCGACGGTGCCGCTGGGCGAGGTGGAGCCCGAGACCGTGGCGACCAGCGTGGCGCTCCGCGCCCGGGTGCTGCTGACCGAGAGCGCCGTCGCGGTGGTGACCTGCTCGTTCAGGATGAAGTTGCTGGTCGGGTCCGTGGTCGGGGCACCGCAGACGCCGTCGTGCTCAGGGGTGGCGAGTTGCTTGAAGCCTGCCTGCTCGATCAGCGGACGGGCCTCGGTCGAGCAGAGGAAACCGTTCTCGCCGAAAACCGCCTGGAGGTCGGCGCGACCGAGGTCGCCACCGCGCACCACGTTGTAGAGCGCGCGGTCGGCCTTCCAGCCCGTCTCGAGGCGCAGCGTGCTGCCGAGCAGCCCGGCGCGGCCCGAGGAGAAGGGCGCGATCGCGTTGGCGTCGTTCTTGATCAGCGTGTCGTCGTGCTCCTGGACCTCGCCGACGTTCTGGCCGTAGACGACCGCCACGCCACCGTTCATGGACTTCAGCTGGGACTCGAAGAAGCTGCGGGTGCCCGAGCCGCCCTGCGGGATCTTGGGGGCGATGAGGCCGTCCTGGCCGCCGACCGCGCTCCAGTTCGTGATCTCGCCCTTGTAGATCCCGACGATCTGCGCCGGAGTCAGTCCGGCCGGCGCGTGCGACGGCACGGAGTTCGAGACGGCCATCTTCAGCGTGTCCAGGGCGAAGGGGAACGCCTTGAGACCGGCCTGGGTCTCCTCGGCGCTGTTGGCCGAGGAGGAGCGGGCGAAGTCCACGTCGGCGTTCTCGGTGGCGCCGTAGAGCAGCTTCTTGCCGGCGCCCGAGCCGTTCGGACGGGTGATGGCGCCGTGGGGCAGGGTGATCTCGCCGCCCCCGAGGGCCGCGAAGCTGGCAACCTTGAACGCCGGGGCGGGGCTCTGGGCGTTGAAGCCCTCGGCTACCAGGTGGATGGCGTGCTGGCTGGTGTCCGACCCGGCGCCGATCAGGTCGGTTGCGACCGGGGTGAAGGACGGGTCGTCGGCGACGGCGGCCGCGTGCGCGGGGGCCGCGACGACGGCGAGCGCGGAACCGGCGACGGCGGTGGCCACGATGCCCGAGAAGGTCCTGCGAACAGACATGTGAGTCTCTTTCGGTGAGAGTGGGTGATTCAGCGGTGTGTTGGTGGGACAGGTGCGACTGCGGTCAGATCAGGTTCGGCAGGAGACGCATCACCACATCCGTGGACGCCCACGACAGCGCGACGGCGAGGGGGCTCGCGAGCACCCACACCAGAGCTGCCGACCATCGCTGACGGGCGGCGACGACCCCGAGCGTCAACGCCACGAGAAGGGCCAGGCAGAGGGCCAGGAGCGGCATCGCGCCCTGGTCGGCTGCCATCGCCTTCTCGGAATCGGGTACCGCCCCGGGCCTGCCGGGCGGTGCGGAGAACGCCTTCTTCGCCTCGGCGTCGACGTAGACGACGTCCTTCGGGGCGATGGAGGCCATCCGGCCGGCGCCCTCGGCGGTCACCAGGGTCAACCGGGCCGTGCCGGCCGCGGGCGGCTGGGGCAACGGGTCGCCGGCGCGACGGACGTCGAGGACGGTGAAGGTCAGCTTCCCCTGGGCCATCACGACCGTGATCGGGTCCCCGGCGCGCAGCCCGGTGAGACCGTGGAAAGGGCCGCCGTACGTCGCGGCGCGGCCGTAGACCACCGACGTGCCCGCCTGCCCCGGCAGGGGGGTGTCCCTCCGGTGGCCGGGGCCGGCGAGCGTGTCGCCGGAGGCGGTTCCCTCGACGACGACCTGCTCGAGGCCGATCGTCGGCGCGGAGAGGACCGCGACCGGATCGCCGGCGGGCACGACCGGGCCGAGGGGCGCCGTCGCGCTCGCGAGCTGGGTCCGGAAGTCCCGGTAGAGCAGCTCCTGGGCCCGCTCGTGCGAGAGGTTGCCGAGGAACAGCAGCTGCGCGGCCGTCCACAGGCACACCAGGGCGAGCATGGTGAAGGCCGAGGAGACCACCGCCGTCGTGCTCTCGACCGTCGAGGCCGGACCCGTGGGACGAGCCGGCCGCGGGGCCGGCGCGAGCGTGCGCCGCAGACCTGCGCCCAGGCGCCGCCACCGTGGCGGCACCGGCCCGGGCCGGGCCCGGCGACGCGGGCTCTCGGTCAGGGTCGCCGTCATCGCCCGGCCCCGATCCGGGACGCCGCGACCCGAGCGGCACCGGCGACGCCCAGGCCGAGACCGCCGAGCAACAGGAGCGCGGGCAGCAGGCCACCCGCGAGGCGGGAGCCGACCGGTTGCGTCGGCGGCATCTCGGCAGCAGCGGGCGCTGCGGACGGCGCTGCGGACGCCGCCGGCTCGGCCGACGGCACCGCGTCGTCAGGTGGCGCCGAGGGCACCCCGCCGGACGTGTCCGGGCCACTCCCCGGACCTGTTCCGGGCGAGCCTTCGTCCGGCGACGTCGTGGAGGTCGGCTCCGGGTCACCGGCCTGCGCGGCGACGGCGTCGGCCACGTCCTGGGCGGAGCGGTACAACGGGGCGGTGACCCCGGTGCTGCGGATCGGGAGGAATCCCTCAGGGAGCCGGCCGTTGCCGCTGCCGGGACGCTGACCCTCGGTGGTGGAGACCCGGATGAACTGGGCGACCTTGGCGGCGTCGCCGGCGGAGAGGTTCTGGAGTCGCGCCGCGGTGTAGACGACCATGGTGCCGGGGTAGCCCCGCGCCGACCGCCGCACGTCGGCCTGGTCGAGCACGAACGGCTGGAGGTTGCCCTCCTGCTCGGTCAGCGCGAGCGCGGCCGAGAGCGACTGCTCGTCCGGCGCCACGTAGTGTCCGGGCGTCGTCTCGAGGGCGGCCGCGTGGAGCCCGTAGCGGGCAGCGTCGCCGAGGCTGGTCAGGCCCAGCATGAACCGGGAGCCGTAGGACTGGCGGTCCACCCGGCCGAGCTTGTAGAGCTGGGTCGAGGGGTCGTAGTCGCAGCGGGTCTGGACGTTGGGCCAGGCGTCGAGGAGCGCCTCCGAGGCCTTGCGCAGCGTCGTCACCGGAGCGGCGAGCTGCGTGAAGTACACCGACGGGTTCTGCTGACGGCAGCTGTTCTGGGTCTCCGGGACGTAGGAGTCCAGCAGCGGCCACTCGGCCGTCGGCAGGGCGAGGCCCTTGTACTCCGGGTTGACCACCATGCCCCAGGGGTCGGGCTTGCCCTGCACGAACGCTGTCGCATCCTCGTCGTGCGCGATGTAATCGGTGAGCTGCTCGACGACGTCGGAGGAGTTGGCCAGCGACAGCAGGGTCGCGCCGGCCTCCTGGACGTTCCGACTCAGCCCCGGGTTGAGCTTGACGAACTCCGGGTCGCTCATGATGGCGACCGGGTTGTCACCGATCCCGGGATGGCCCCGGCCGAGGTCGGACCCGAGGTAGGACTGGGTCAGCAGCTTGGCGAGCAGCCGGGCGTTGAGCCTCAGGTCGGTGTACTCGCCCGCGTTGTCCGGACGGTCGATGCTGTAGCCGATCGCGAAGCCGGTGACTGCGGTGGGGGCGTAGCCGACCGGGTCGGTGCCGCGCCGCTGGTGCTCCGAGGAGACCTCGGCGGCGACACCGCCGCCGCTCTCCATCAGGTTCCAGCCCGCCTCGTCGGACATCTGGTTGAGCTGGAACTTGAAGCGGTCCTTCTCCAGGCAGTACGCCGGCGACCACTGCAGCGCCGCCTGGGCGAGCAGCTCGGAACCGTAGAACCCGGTGGGCGCCCGCTGGTCGAGGATGTCGCAGGTGTCCGGCGGCAGGCCGAAGGTGATCGGGATGCTGAAGCGGTTCTTCCAGTTGGAGGCCGACCACCACAGCGCCGGCGAGACGGCCTGGTCGACGCCCTCGTTCGCGAAGTTGCTGGACCCGGGCGCGAACCGTCCGCCCTTGCGACATGCCTGGTCCGAGCGTGTCATCGGGGTCGAGGGCTGGTCGCAGCTGAGGCCGACGATCGGGATGACCACGATCGAGCACTCGACCGTGTGGGAGCAGCCGAGCGACTCGTTCTCGAGGTCGCTGCGCACCTCGAACTGCACCGATCCGGTCCCGTCGGTGTCCGTGAAAGCGGCGAGCTCAGCTGGCGGGAAGGCTGCCCCGACGGCCGCCTCGGGGGGCATGTGCCCCGCGTCGCACGCCTCGAACACCGTGCCCCGGCGCGGGACGAACGGCGTCAGGTGCGTGTAGTAGGGGTCGATGTCGGCCGACGGGCACTCCTCGTCCGACGGGAAGGGATCCTGGCCGGAGACCCGTGCCTTGTCCCAGGGATCGGCGTCGAGGTCGTGGACCCAGGCGGCGTCGCCCTCGGAGCGGGAGACCTGGGAGCGCTGCGCGACCGAGCCCGTCCAGCAGGTCTGCGGCGAGACCCGCTTCGCCGCCGGCAGCGAGGGGTCGTCGGTGCCGCGGCACTGCAGGATGACGACCGGGTACTCCTGCTGAAGCCCGTTCTCGCCGTACGGGTTGCTGGCCCGGCCGCCGCTGGGCTGCGCTCCCTTCCAGCTGATCCGCACCCGCTGGCGTCCCTGGAGGTTCCGCGTCTGGTCGGCGGTGACCGTGACCGTGTGGCTCGGGAACGAGTACGTCGACCCGTCCGCGTTGGTCAGCACGCGGGTCAGCGTCTTCGTCGCGGTCCAGCCGTCCCCACCAGCCCGGGCCAGGGGTTCGGCCGCCGGTGCCGCCCCGGCCGGTGTGCCCGCGAGGGCGGCCGCGCCGAGCAGCATCATGGCGACTCCGGCGAGGATCATCCGGCGGCCTGCAGTGGTCGTCATCAGCGACCACCGGCCCTGACCGAGCGACGGCGGCGCAGCGTGGCGACGTACAGGCCCGGCAGCACCACCAGCGCGACCAGCTCGAGCGCGGCCAGCAGACCGAAGGTGCGGGTGTCCGTCGGCCGGTCCGCCGCGAGCTCGGTGGGGTTGGCGTAGATCGTCCCGCCGTCGGCGGCCGTGGCCGCGTCGTCCCCGACCACGGCGCCCGTCTCGGGGTCGATGACCGGGTCGAGGCCCCCGGGTGCGGAGCCGGGCCCGCCGCCTCCGCCGCCCCCGCCGGATGCGTCGGGTGCGCCGGACGCGCCGCCGCCTCCCGTGGTGCTGCCGTCCGGGGCCTCGGCATCGTCGGTGGAGGGGGTGTTGTTACCGGTCTCGGTCCCGCACGGCCCGGCGCCCGTCTTGTCGCAGGCCGCGGGCTGCGGAGCGATCTGGGCGAGGTGGTTCTGCGAGAGGTTCCCGGCCACGAACGTCGGGTTGTTGCACTTGGTGACGTCGCGGTCGGTGAGGTCGACCTCCGGGTCGGCCTTCTTCAGCTTGGCCAGCTGCTGGAAGCCCGCCTGGACGAGGTTCAGCGGGAGCGGCGAGTAGCCGTACGGGCCTGCCTTGGCCTGGCCCGCGCACAGGGAGTAGTACATGAAGTCCGCGAGGGTCTGTCGCTTCGCGGTGGTCATCCGCGGGTCGTCGTCCCCGGTCGGGATGATCATGTAGGAGTACGACGAGATCGGGTACGCCCGCGGGTCTGCGTTCGTGTAGACGCCGTCCAGGACCTGGGTCAGGTAGAGCTGCGAGCTCCGGTCCTGGTTGATCCGCGCCCTGGTCAGCGCGACCGCCACGTTGTACTGCGTCGGCTCGACGTAGTAGCCGGCCCTGTTGAGCACCTTGACGACCGGATAGTCCTTGTTGACCGGGTAGGAGTACTCGACGTACCCGATCGTGCCGTTGCCCGCGAACCCGGCGATGGTGTTCATCACCTGGTCCGAGCCGGCCTGGCTGATCATCCGCGACCCGTTCTTCTTCGGGTAGTACGACGTCAGCCCGGACCGGCCGAAGTAGGGCCGCCAGATCGACGGGTACTCGTGGTCCATCCAGGTGGTGAACTGGGCGGTCGTGCCGGAGCCGTCGGAGCGGACGACCGGGGTGATCGGCAGGGACGGGAACTTCCGGCCGTTGTTGTCCTTCGTGATCGCCGGGTCGTCCCAGTTGGTGATCTGGTTGGTGAAGATCTTCGCGATGGTCTCGCCGGAGAGGCGCAGGTTGCGCACCAGCTCGTTGCCGATCTTCAGCTGGTAGGTGAAGGCGGTGCCCCCGGCCACGATCGGCAGGTACGCAAACTCGCGGCCGTTGCTGGTGTCGGCGTTACCCTGCTCGTCGGTCCCCTGGTAAGGGATCTCGGAGATGGCGAAGTCCGTGCTGTCCTGGGAGAAGTCCTTGCGTCCCTTGGTCGAGCCGCCGCCGGTGTAGACGACCTTCATGCCGTTGGCGTCGACGTCGGAGATCCACTGCTGGACGATCAGCTCCGACCAGGTCGACCCGGTGCCCTCGATCTGGGCGTACACGGTCGCGCTGGCGGCACCGGGCAGTGCGGCGACGCAACCAAGGGCGAGCAGGAAGGCGAGGACCTGTCCTGCGAGGACACGGACGCGGTTCAACGGTTCTCCTCCGTCGAGGTGGCTGGGTGGTTGACGCCCCGAGGCGAGGGCCGGCGGCGACGCGGGCCGCGCCGGCGCACCCGGCGCGGCCTGGCGACCAGCCGGGCGGTGACGAACAGGACGAGCACGAGCGCGAGCAGCACGGTGGCCGCCGCGAACGCACGGGTGATCGCGGCCGGTTCGCCGCTGCGCACGGTCGAGTAGATGTAGAGCGGCAGGGAGTTCATGACGCCGTCGGTCGGGTTCGTGACCAGGAAGGCCGCCGCGCCGGAGGTCAGCAGCACCGGGCTGGTCTCCCCCACCCCGCGGGCGACGCCGAGGATGACGGCGGTGGCCAGGCCCGGGCGGGCCGTCGGCAGGACGACGTGCCACACGGTGCGCCACCGGCTCGCCCCCAGGGCGAGGCTGGCCTCACGCAGACCACCGGGCACCACCCGCAGCACCACGTCCGCGGCCCGGGCGATGATCGGCAGCATCATCACCGCGATCGCCATCGAGGCGGCCAGTCCCGAGCGCGGGTACCCCAGCGTCACGATCAGGACCGTGTAGACGAAGAGCCCGGCCACGATGGAGGGCAGCGCGGTCATCGCCTCGACGACCGTCCGCACCACCGTGGCGAACCGCCCGCCCACCTCGGTCATGAACACTGCGGTGCCGATCCCGAGGGGCAGGGTGACCAGCAGGGCGATCCCGAGCTCGATCAGCGAGCCGGCCATGGCGTGGAGCACCCCGCCCCGGTCGAACGGGTCCTTGGGACCCACTCCGGCCATGTCGTCGGTGAAGAAGTTGAGGTGGGTCAGCGGACGCCAGCCGCGCGCCACGATGAAGACCAGGGTGCTGACCAGCGCGGCGCCCACGACCAGCGCGCCACCGGTCACGACCGCGCCCGCGACCCGGTCGCGGACCTCGATCAGGCCGCCGTCCATCGCCGCGGTCACCGCCGTCACCGCGAGGCCACAGGTGAACCAGGCCAGCAGGAACCAGGCGACGCCGGGCAGCGGCAGCAGCCGCTGGGTCAGCAGCCAGGCCAGGGCGAGCCCGGCCACCCAGGAGCCGATCCGGGTGAAGCGCTCGTCCGGGCTGGGCCGGCCCAGCGACCCCCGAGGCGCCGGCGGCGGAGCGTCGTCGTCGTACGCGGGCAGGTTCGTGGTGCCGGCGAGGACGCCGGCGTCGGTCTGCATCGTCATTCCTAGGCGTCCGTCCCGGCGCCCGAGCGGCTCTTGTTGACGATCATCGAGGCGATCGTGTTGACGACGAGAGTGATCACGAACAGCACGAAGCCGGCCGCGAGCAGCGCCGACAGCTGGGCGGTGCTGGCGTCGCCGAACCGTCCCGCGATCAGGGCGCTGACCGAGTTGCCGCCGATCTCGAGGATCCGGGGCTTGATCTCGAACGACGGCGAGAGGATGAGCAGGACCGCGATGGTCTCGCCCAGCGCTCGGCCCAGGCCGAGCATCGTGCCGCCGATGATGCCGCCGCGCCCGAAGGGCAGTACGACCGTGCGGATCATGCCCCAGCGGGTGGCACCGAGGGCCAGCGCCGCTTCCTTCTCGCCGGGCGGTGTCTGGGAGAAGACCTGCCGCATCACCGCGCACGACATCGGCAGCACCATCATCGCCACCGCGATCCCGGCGCAGAAGGCGCTGGAGACGTAGCGGCTGGCGTCCCAGACTGCGGCGTCCGGGTCCGCGTGCACGTCGAAGACCGGCAGCCAGCCGAGGTGCTGCTGCAGCCACAGCGCCAGCTCCGCAGCCCGGGGCATGACGAGGAAGAAGCCCCAGAGGCCGTAGACGATCGAGGGCACCGCGGCCATCAGGTCCACGAGCGAGACCAGGGTGGGCTTGAGCGCAGCCGGCGCGTACTCGCTGATGTACAGGGCGGTGAGCAGTGCGAGCGGGAAGGCGAAGAACATCGCCACCAGGGCGATCTCGACAGTGCCGGCCAGGACCGCGGCGATGCCGAGCACGTCGGCCTCGGGCTGCCACTGGCTCTCGGTGAAGAAGCCCCAGCCGTAGCGCTGCAGCGTCGGCAGCGCCTGCCAGGCCAGGAACAGGCCCACGCCCCCGGTGATGACCAGGACCGAGGCCCCCACGGCCCGGGCCCCGTGCTCGAACACCGCGTCGGCCCCGGTGGCACGGCGCGAGATGCGGCGTGGGAGCACGTCGACGGCCGCATCAGTGTGTGCGTCCTGCAGTGGAAGGGTGGTCACCTGTTCGTCCTGGCACCTCGATGGTCAGCACCGTGCTGAGCCGCGAGAAGTCTCGGGCGCGTGCCGGGAACTGGTCCCCCCTCGCGAGTGAACGCCCGACGAACGTCGAAGCCGCGTTTCCCAAACAGCCCAGACGTCAGAGACGTCGGTAGTCCGAACGGACTACGAGGTCATGACCCGGTCCGCCCACGCAGGCGCCTGGGGTGGCCTCGACGGGCAGTCAGCGGCCGGCGCGGGCGGCGTACGACGACGCCGCGGCGTACACGTCGTCGACGTAGGCGCCGGAGTGGTTGTAGGACAGCACGGCCTTCTCCCAACCGACCGCCGTGCGCAGGTCCCGACCGCCGGAGCACAGGTAGCGGGCGGCGGTCGCCGCGGCGTCGTCGAGGTCCAGCGCCTCGGCGTCGCCGTCCCGGTCGCCGTCGACCGCGTAGAGGCGCCAGGTCCCGGGCAGGAACTGCATCGGTCCCACGGCGTGCTCCCACACCGGGTCGCCGTGCAGCACCCGCGAGGTCGGGGTCGAGCGGATCGCCGCGAAGTCACCGCGTCCGTCGAGGGCCGGCCCCAGGATCGGCGAGGAGGAGTGGCCGTCGGCCAGCAGGCTGCGGCCCCCCAGCGTGCCGTGGTGCGACTCGACGTACCCGATCCCGGCCAGGGTGGTCCACCCGACGCCGCAGCCCCGTGGCGCGGTCAGCTCGGCGCGCGCGTAGGCGCGCACCGCCGGCACGGGGATCCCGGTCGCCGACGCGACCCGCTGGAGGCGGCGGCCGTGGGGAACGTCGGCGGCGAGCCGCGGGACCGCGTAGCGCTCGGCGGTCAGGTCGGCGCCGGGCAGCCGGTCCTCGCGATCGTGCGCCTGGAGCGCGAACGCGCCCGCCGTGAGCGCCCCCAGGGCGCCGGCGAGGACGGCGATGGCACGCAGGGGCGGGAGCACGCGCAGAAGTATCCCCGCTCCGTCCCACCAGCCCCAACTGCCCCAGCGGGGTGGGCGTCAGGCGGTGGAGAGGCCGTGGCTCGCGAGGCGCTCGCGGAGGACCTCGAACCCGTCGTCGAGGTGCCAGTGCTCCGCGGCCAGCCCGCACTCGCGGGCGGCGACGACGTTGCGCTCGTTGTCGTCGACGAAGAGGACCTCGGGCGCCGCCGAGCCCAGCCGGTCCAGGACGCAGCAGAAGAAGGCCGCCTCGGGCTTCGCGGCACCCAGCTCGCAGGAGTAGAAGGACTCGTCGAACAGGTCGTCGTAGCCCAGCTCGGTGCGCATGTACGCCGCGCGGTGGCCCTCCTGGTTGGTGCCGAGGTGGACCCCGAGGCCGGCGTCACGCAGCTCGTGGACCAGGGCCACCGACGAGGGGTGGACCTCCACGGAGCGCCACACGGCGCGGTGCAGCTCCTCGGCGGTCACGGTCGCACCGCGGACCTCGAGATGCCGGGCGAGCACCGCGAGGAAGTCGCCCTCCCCACGCAGGCAGGCCAGCTCGTCCTCGCTCGCCGCCCGGAAGAACTCATCGGCGCCGGCGCCCACGTGCCGCTCGATGGCGCTCACCCAGCCGCCGGGCAGCAGCTGCATCACGCCGTCGGCGTCGAGCAGGACGTGCCGGATCACGGCGCCTCCCCGGTCGCCGCTCAGTCCGTGCCGTGCCGCTTGACGAACGCGACGATCTGCTCGGCGAGCTCGGGTCGGCAGACGATGAGGTCCGGGAGGTAGACGTCCTCCTGGTTGTAGCGCAGCGGCGTGCCGTCGACGCGGCTGGTGAACAGGCCGGCCGCCGCGGCGACCGCGACGGGGGCGGCGGAGTCCCACTCGTACTGCCCGCCGGCGTGCACGTAGGCGTCGGTGACGTCGCGGACGACCGACATCATCTTCACGCCGGCCGACCCCATCGGCACCAGCTCGGCGTCCATCTCCTCGGCCAGCGCCTGCACGAACGCGGGCGGGCGGGTGCGCGAGACCGCGATGCGGGGCCGCTCGGAGGTGCGGGGCGGCACCACCGGAAGCTGCCCGGTGTTGAAGGTCTCCCCCAGCGCCGGCTGGGCGACGGCGCCGGCGGTCAGCTCGCCGTCCTGCCACAGCGCGACGTGGACGGCCCAGTCGTCGCGCGGCGGCTCGGAGAACTCCCGCGTCCCGTCCAGCGGGTCGACGATCCAGACCCGTTCGGCCTCCAGGCGGGCCTTGTCGTCCTTGCCCTCCTCGGAGAGCACGGCGTCGCCGGGACGGTGCTCGGCGAGCAGCTCCATGAGCAGCTCGTGCGCGGCACGGTCACCGGTGTCCTTGAGCTCGCGGCCCTCGAGGCCCTCGCCCCGCACCTCCAGCAGGCGCTCACCGGCGACGGTGGCGAGCCAGGTGGCGAGGACGTGGTCGTCGGTGGCGGCCTGGGCGGGCGGGGTGCCGGGTACGAAAGTCACGCGGACACCCTAGCCATGGCTCCGCTAGGAGTTGAAACGCTGCTGGGTGCGCTCGAGGCCCTCGGTGATGAGCGTCTCGACGGCGTCCGCGGCCTGGTCGACCTGGAACGGCAGCTCCTTGCGCTCCACGGTCGAGTAGTTGGACAGCACGAAGTCGGCGACGTCCTGGCGCCCCGGCGGGCGCCCGATCCCGGCCCGGACCCGGTAGAAGTCACCGGTGCCGAGCGAGGAGCGCATCGAGCGCAGCCCGTTGTGGCCGTTGTCGCCACCCCCGAGCTTGGTGCGCAGCGTCCCGAAGGCGATGTCGAGCTCGTCGTGGATCGCGATGATCCGCTCCGGCGGGACCTTGTAGAAGGTCGCGAGCGCCTTGACCGGTCCCCCGGTCTCGTTCATGTAGCAGCGCGGCCGGGCGAGCACGACGCGCGGCCCCGGCGTACCGGGGGCACCGAGCCGGCCCTCGACGACGTCGGCGCGGCCGGACTTGTGGGCGCGGAAGGGAGAGCCCATCCGCCTGGCCAGCTCGTCGGTGACGAGGTAGCCGACGTTGTGCCGGTGCCCGGCATAGGAAGGGCCGGGATTCCCCAGACCCACGACGAGCCACACCTCGGTGTCTGTCATGGCAGTGGAATCCCGGCCCTCTCAGGTCTCGACGGGCTCGACCTGCGAGCCCGGGAGGATCACTCCTCGGTGGCAGCCTCGGCGTCGCCCTCGGACTCGCCCTCGGCCGCGGTCTCGGCCTCGGACTCGTCGCGCTCGATGCCGGCCTCGGCCTCGGCCTCCTCCAGCTCCGCCTCGACCATCTCGGCCGTGGGCGCCTCGGTGATGTTGACGATCAGGGCCTCGGGGTCCAGCAGCAGGGTCGAGCCCTGGGGCAGCTGGAGGTCGGAGGCGTGGATCTGGGTGCCGGCCTCGGCGCCCTCGATGTCGACCTCGATGAACTCGGGGATGTGGGTCGCCTCGGCCTCGACCTGGACGGTCGCGTTCTCGGTGACGACCAGCGTGTCGCGGGCGGCCTCGCCGTTCAGGTGCACCGGGATCTCGACGGTGACCTTCTCGCCGCGGCGGACGGCGACGAAGTCGACGTGCTCGATGTGGCGGGTGATCGGGTCGATCTGGACCTGCTTGGTCAGCGCCAGGTGGGTCTCGCCCGCCAGGTCGAGCTCCAGCAGCGCGTTCGCGCCGCCGTGCTTGAGCGCCAGCATGGTGTCGTGGCCCGGCAGGGTGATGTGGACCGGCTCGTTGCCGTGCCCGTAGATGACGGCGGGGACCTTGTCCGTGCGGCGGATGCGGCGGGCGGCGCCCTTGCCGAACTCGGTGCGGGACTCGGCGGTGATCTTCTCGGCAGACATGCGACTACTCCTCGTGACCTGCGAACATTCGGGTGGATCTGAAGCTGTGTGGCTGCCCCGGGCGCCGCATCCTCCGACCGCCGCTGTCGCGGCCGGCCATGAAAAACGCCGCGCACTCGGTCTCGAGCAGCGCGGCGCACCAGTGGTCCAGCCAGCCCTGTCGATCACGGAGCGTCCGGTTCACGAGCGCTCCCTCGCCGAGGCAACCGCAGCAGTCTAGGTCGAACCCGGGCTGAGCGCGAATCGCGGCCGGCGCCGTGACAGGGTGAGCCGGTGAGCCTCACCCTCGACGAAGCCCGTGCCCGCGCCGACGTCGTCTCCGACGTGTCCTACGAGATCGACCTGGACCTCACCGGTGAGGGCGCCACGTTCGGCTGCCGGACCACGATCCGGTTCCACGCCGCGGCGCCGGAGACGTTCCTCGAGCTCACCGACGCCACCGACGTGCACCTGCTCGTCGACGGCGAGCCGGTGGCCGACCCGCCGTACGACGGGCGCCGGATCGCGCTCACCGGGCTCTCGGGGACGACCGAGGTCGTGGTCGGGGCGAGGGTGCCCTACGTGACCGACGGCGACGGCATGCACACCACCACCGACCCCGCGGACGGCGAGCGCTACGTCTCGGCGTACCTCTCCCTCGACATCGCGCAGCGGGTCTTCCCCTGCTTCGACCAGCCCGACATCAAGGCACCGATCACGCTCGCGGTGACCGCCGACCCGCGGTGGACCGTGATCGCCAACGGCCGGGTGACCTCGCAGGACGCCGGCCGGTGGACGTTCGCGACCACGCCGCGGATCTGCCCGTCGCTGTTCGTGGTCTGCGCGGGCCCCTGGCACTCGGTGACGTGGGAGCACATCCTGGGTGGGCGCAGCCTGCCGTTCGGCTGGCACGCGCGAGCGTCCCTCGCCGCCGAGCTAGAGCGCGACGCCGAGGAGCTCGTCCGCACCACGAACGACTGCTTCGACCACTACGCGGAGATCTTCGACGAGCCCTATCCGTTCGACTCCTACGACCAGCTGTTCGGCCCCGGGCACAACTGGGGCGCGATGGAGACGCCCGGGTGCGTGACCTACCGCGACGAGCTGCTGCCACGGGGCCGGGTCACCGACGACCAGCGCATGAAGCGGGCCACGGTGATCGCCCACGAGATGGCGCACATGTGGTTCGGCAACCTCGTGACGATGCGCTGGTGGGAGGACACCTGGCTCAACGAGAGCTTCGCCGACTACATGGGCTACCGGGTGGCCGAGGCGGGGGCCGGCTTCGCGGGCACCCTCGTGGCGCACGAGTCGCAGCGCAAGCCCGCGGCGTACGTCGCCGACGAGCGCCGCTCGACCCACCCGGTGGCGCCGCGGCCCGAGGACGTGCCCGACGTGGACAGCGCGTTCACGAACTTCGACGCGATCTCCTACGCCAAGGGCAACTCCTGCCTCCGGCAGCTGGTGACCTGGCTCGGCAACGAGGACTTCCTGGCCGGTGTCAACGCGCACCTGACCGCCCACCGGTTCGGCAACGCCACCCTCGACGACCTCGTGGGTGCGCTCGACAACGCCTCCGAGCGGGACGTGCGCGGGTGGGCGGAGCTGTGGTTGCGCCGGTCCGGCTTCGACACGATCGCCGTCGAGCGCGACGACGACGGGGTGCCGGTGCTCGTCCGCGAGGGCATGCGCCCGCACCGGTTCCGGGTCACAGCCTTCCGCGCCGACGGCTCCGAGGCCGGCAGCGCCCTGGTCGACCTCGGCGACGAGCCCGTGCCGCTGCCGGACTGGGCGGGGCTGGCCGTGGTGCCGAACAGCCACGGGGAGACCTTCGCGCGGCTGCGGCTGGACGCTGCCACGACCGCGTTCGTGCGCCAGCACCTGTCCGCCCTCGACGACGACCTTGTCCGCACCGTGCTGTGGGCGCAGGCCTTCGACGACGTTCGCACCGGGGCGCTGCCGCTGCCGGCGTACGTCGACCTGGTGGCCCGGCACCTGCCCGGCGAGCGCCACCCCACGCTGGCCTCGGCCGTGCTGGACCGGACGCTGGGGCCGGTGCTGGGCCGTTCGGCGTCGGCGGCCGAGGTGCCCGGGCTGGTCGACGCGGTGGCCACCGCCTGCGCCGCCGGCCTGTCGGCCACCGACGACGACCAGCTCTCGATCGCGCTCACCCGCGGGCTCGCCGCCACCTCCCGCGACGCCGACCGGCTCTCCGCGTGGCTGGTCGAGGGGCGCACGGACGCCCGCGTCGAGCTCGATCCAAGCCTGCGCTGGACCGTCGTCGCCCGGCTGAGCACCCTCGGCTCGATCGACGCCCCGGGGATCGAGGCCGAGCGACGTCGGGACGGCTCGCTCGCCGGCGACCTCGGTGCGGCGCGCGCGCTGGCGTCCCGCCCGACCGAGGAGGCCAAGGCCGCGGCCTGGGCGGCCGCGCTCGAGCCCGACGTGTCGAACCGGATGTTCGAGGCGCTGGTCCACGGGCTGTGGGACCCCGAGCGGGTGGCGTTGTGCGCGCCGTACGTCGACGCCTACCTCGCCGAGGCACCCGGGGTGGCCGAGCGTCGCGGCCAGGGGTTCTCGCTGGTCGTGGGCCGCGCCTTCCCGTCCCTCGAGGTCACCTCCGCCCAGCGCGACCGGCTGGCCGAGGTGCTCGCCACGGGCACGGTGCCGACCGTGCTCGCGCGGCTCTGGAACGACCACCTCGACGACCTGAGGCGCTGAGGGCGTCGGTCAGGGTTGCTCGGTGGGCTCGGTGGGCTCGGTGCGGGCGATGAAGTCGGCGAACCGCACCCTGGCCCCCGCCCAGTCGAACTTGAAGAGCGGGTCGGGCGTGCGCCAGCCCGGCCCGTAGTTGCAGGTGAGCACGTCCTCGGGCACCCGCGGCACCCGGACCTCGACCCCGCAGACCTCCCGGGTCGCGAGCGGCAGCACGCTGGTCGCGTCGATCTCGAAGGTGTGCGGCCAGATCGAGACCCGGCCGTCGATCTCCCACGCCGGGAACAGGTCGCAGCCGAAGCCGTCGGGCAGGCTCAGCTTGTAGAGGCGCTTGCCGGTGTTGACGTAGGTCGTGAGGAGGACGCCGGCCTCCTCCAGGCGGCCGCGGAGCTGCGCCCACTCCGCAGCGAGCTCGTCGAGCGAGTCGGCGTGCAGCAGCACGGCCATGTCCACGTCGGCGTCGTGCGGGACCAGCCCGCCCTCGCGGGTCAGGCCGAGCAGGGTGCCGGAGACCACGAAGGCGTCGTGGCCGAGGGCGGCCACCGCCCGGGTCGCCCGGCCGACGGAGTCCCAGACCCACGCCTCGTCGCGGGAGTCGAGGGCCGTCCAGTAGCCGAAGTAGCCCGGGACGCGGGGGTGGATCAGCCGGCGGTACCCCGTGAACCAGGCGTCGAACTCGTCGCCGCTGCCCTCGGCGAGGTGCGCCTCGGAGAGCTCGCGCAGCTGCTTGAAGGCGCGGCGCGGCTTCTGCAGGAAGACCCCGTCGACCTCGAGGCTCAGCCGCAGCCACCGGTCCTGCCGGGCGCCGGTGCGGACCTCGTCGAGCAGCGCCCGCAGCTCGTCGTACGCCGCGGGGTCGCGCTCGTCGGCCGGCCGGGCAGCCTCCTGCGCGAGCCGCTCGCGCACCGCGGCCAGCAGCCGCTGGGCGTCCGCGCCGGACCGCCGCACCCGGCGGCTCGCGAGGACCACGCGCTCCCCCGTCGAAGCGTCGTGCACGGACAGCTCGACGAGGCCGCCGGCCGCGTCGAGACCGGTCGCCACGAACCCCGCCTCACCGGCGCCGGCGACGTCGGCGAACCGGCCGGCCGTGCGTGGCGAGGGGCGTCGCCAGGTGACCTGCAGCGGAGCGCCCCCGAGGGTCAGCCGAGGCCGGAGCGAGTCCGGGGCGTCGTCCGCCAGCACCAGCAGGCCGCCGATCGCGCGCAGCGAGCCGTCCTCGGCGAGGGCCGCACGGTGCAGCTGGGCGTGCAGCACCCCGGCCGGCCACGAGGCTTCCGCGTCCTCCTCGTCGCCCCGGCCCTCTGACCTCACGCGACTCAGGCGTGGCCGTCGAACATGGAGGTGACCGAGCCGTCCTCGAACACCTCGCGGATCGCCCGCGAGACCAGCGGCGCGATCGAGAGCGTCGTGAGCTTGTCGAACTCCCGCTCCGGCGGGATCGGCAGCGTGTTGGTCACGATGACCTCGCTGGCCGGGCTGTTCTTGAGCCGGTCCACGGCCGGGTCGGAGAGGATCGCGTGGGTCGCGGCGATGACCACGCCGGCGGCACCGTCGGCCATCAGGGCCTCCGCGGCCTTCACGATCGTGCCGCCGGTGTCGATCATGTCGTCGACCAGCACGCAGATCCGGCCCTCGACCTGGCCCACGACCCGGTTGGCCACCGTCTCGTTGGGGCGGTCGGTGCGGCGGGTCTTGTGGATGAAGGCCAGCGGGGCACCGCCGAGGCGGGCCGACCAGCGCTCGGCGACCTTGATCCGGCCGGCGTCCGGCGAGACCACGGCGAGCCGCTGGTCGCCGTACTTCTCGCGGACGTAGTCGGCGAGGATCGGCAGCGCCATCAGGTGGTCGACGGGGCCGTCGAAGAAGCCCTGGATCTGGTCGGCGTGCAGGTCGACCGTGATCAGCCGGTCGGCGCCGGCCGTCTTGAACAGGTCGGCCATCAGCCGGGCCGAGATCGGCTCGCGGCCACGGTGCTTCTTGTCCTGCCGGGCGTAGCCGTAGAACGGCATCACCACGGTGATCCGCTTGGCGCTCGCCCGCTTGAGGGCGTCGACCATGATCAGGTGCTCCATGATCCACTCGTTGATCGGAGCCGTGTGGCTCTGGATCACGAAGGCGTCGCACCCGCGGACGGACTCCTCGTAGCGGACGTAGATCTCGGAGTTCGCGAACTCGTACGCCGACTGCGGGACCAGACCGGTCCCCAGCAGCGAGGCCACTTCCTGGGCGAGCTCGGGGTGAGCCCTTCCACTGAAGACCATGAGGTTCTTCTCGGTGGTCCGCTTCATTCCGGTCACGGGGGCAGCTCCTGGATCGGCGAACAGGTGCGTCTCAGGATTGTTCCTCACCGGAGCCGGTCTGCCCAACTCCGGACCCGTCCTGGTGAGACACGTCTCGTCCACCGGCCGGTCCCCCGGCGTTCGCCGCCTCGGCGGCCGCCGCCTGCGCGGTCCCGGCCCGCTTGGCCTGCGCCCACCCCTCGACGTTGCGCTGCGGCCCGCTCGAGACCGCGAGGGCGCCCGGCGGGACGTCCCGGCGTACGACGGTGCCGCCGGCGGTCCCGGCCCCGTCGCCGATCTCGATCGGCGCCACGAAGGTGTTGTTCGAGCCCGTGCGCGCGTGCTTCCCCACCGTGGTGCGGTGCTTGTTGACGCCGTCGTAGTTGGCGAAGATCGTGCCGGCGCCGATGTTGGTGCCCTCGCCGATCTCCGCGTCGCCCACGTAGGACAGGTGCGGCACCTTGGCGCCGTCACCGATCACGGCGTTCTTGGTCTCGACGTAGGTGCCGATCTTGCCGCCCGCGCCCAGCTGCGTGCCGGGACGCAGGTAGGCGAACGGGCCGACGTTGGCCTCGGCCCCGACGACCGCGAGCTCCCCGTGGGTGCGCACGACCCTGGCGCCCGCCCCGACCTCGCAGTCCTTGAGGGTGCAGTCGGGGCCGATGACGGCGTCCTCGGCGACGACCGTCGCGCCGAGGAGCTGGGTGCCGGGCAGGACCGTGACGTCCTGGGCGAGGACCACGTCGGCGTCGATCCAGGTCGTGGCGGGGTCCATCACGGTGACGCCGTCCCTCATCCACCGGGTGACGATGCGGCGGTTCAGCTCGCGGCCGAGCTCGGCGAGCTGGGCGCGGTCGTTGGCGCCCTCGGTCTGGCGGACGTCGTCGATGACGTGTGCGCCGACGGTCAGCCCGGCGTCGCGCGCGATCTGGACGACGTCGGTCAGGTAGTACTCGCCCTTGGCGTTGTCGTTGCCGATCCTGGGCAGCGCCTCCAGCAGGAACTCAGCGTCGAAGGCGAGGATCCCGGAGTTGATCTCGCGGATCCCGCGCTGCTCGGGCGTCGCGTCCTTCTCCTCGACGATCGCCTCGACGTCGCCCTCGGAGTTGCGGACGATCCGGCCGTAGCCGAACGGGTCGGTGACGACACCGCTGAGGATGCTCACCGCCCGCTGGGCGGCCTCGTGCTCCTCGGCGAAGGTGCGCAGGCTCTCGCCCTGCAGCAGCGGGGTGTCGCCGTACGCCACGACGACGGTGCCGTGCACGGCGCCGTGCTCGCGCTGGACGGCCTCGACGGCGACGCGCACGGCGTGGCCGGTGCCGTCCTGGGTCTCCTGGACGGCGAGCACCGCCTCGGGCATCAGCTCATGGATGTGCGGGCCCACCTGCTCGCGCTGGTGGCCCACGACGGCCACCACCTGCTCCGGCTCGACCTCCCTCACCGCGGTCAGGACGTGACCGATCATGCTGCGACCCCCGAGGGGGTGCAGCACCTTCATCGTCTTCGACTTCATCCGGGTGCCGCCACCGGCGGCGAGGACGATCACGGTGAGCTGGGGTCGAGCATTGGCCATGCTCCCCGGGTAGGAGTCGAACCTACGTCGCTAGTCCTGATTCAAAGTCAGGCGGGCCCTGCCGGCAGACCAACCGGGGATTGAGGGCCACAGCGTAACGACGCCGACGGGACGTCATGCGAATCGAGGCCTACGACCCTCGATCCGCATGACGTCCCGGCAGCGGTCAGAGCTCGCTGCGGTACCTCGCCAGGACCGCCTGCGCCCGCTCCCGGTCGCGGTCGACCACCGGGATGAGCAGCTCGGCGACGACGTCGGTGAGCTCGGCGATGCGGCGGTTGAGCTGGCGGTTCTCCTGCACCTCCGCCTCGAGCAGGGCGAGCCGGTCGCGGACGCCGGCCCGGTGCCGCTTCAGCCGGCGGTAGCGGTCACGGGCGTACGCCGCGTGCGTGCGCAGGCGGGCCAGGGCTGGGGTGCTCATGCGGTGTTCCTCTCGGTGTGCCTGGGAAGGCCTTCGTCGGGACGCGGCCAGACGACCTGCAGCCGGCAGACGTGGGGGTCCGGTTGGCCGAAGAGGTCCTCACCCGGACCCAGCTCGGCGTGCACCACGACACCCCCGGCGGACTCGATCTCCCGATGCACGGCGTCCGCGTCGAGCCGGCTGACCAGGCCGACCGGAGCCGGGTCGGGCAGCGCGGCGCCGCCCTGCGCGCTGAACTCGAGGAAGAGGCTTCCGCCGCCTCGCAGCGCGGTCCGGGCCAGCAGCCACAGGTTGTCGCGCGCGGCCGGCTCGAGACAGCCCAGCAGGTGGCGGGCGTAGAGGTGGTGCGGGTCCCGGGCCAGCTCGGCCGCGGTGACCAGCACGCTGCGCAGCTCGCCCAGGATCAGGCCGCGCGCCTCCAGCTGCCCGCGCCGGCCCCGCGCGCGGGACTGGAGCCGTCCCCGGGCGGCACGGGAGAAGTCGTAGGCGAGCACCGGCCGGCGACGGCGGGCGAAGAACAGGGCGTCCCGACCGGTGCCCGTGCCCAGGTCGGCGATCGGCGCGCGCGCCGGGAGCTCGGCGTGCACCCAGCGCGCGAAGTCCGACGGCTTCCGCGGGACCTGGTGGACCAGGCCGGCCTGGTGCAGCGCGGTCCAGCGGCCCATGTCGGTGCGGAACCCCCGCAACCAGCCGTCGAGGCGGCGGATGCCGGCCACCGGGTCGGCGTACCGGAACGACGGGTCCGGGACCCGCCAGCCCGGGCCGTAGACGAAGCGCAGCATCGCCTCGGGGTCGGCCGGGGCCGGGAAGGTGAAGCCGTGCAGCTCGACCGTCGAGACCGGCAGCACCGCCGCCTCCGGGAGCGAGCCGCTGCGGTTGCCGAGCTGGTAGAACACGCCGTCGACCCGGAAGGCGACGAAGACGTCGACGTGGCACTCCCGCCCGTCGCTCAGCGGGAGCAGGATCTTGACGTCGCCCCCGGACATCCGCAGCGTGCGCCACCCGAGCTCGCGCAGCGCGCGCTGGATCCGGTACGACTCGAGGATGATGTCGGCGGGCGAGGTGTGCCGGCTCAGGTAGCAGACGTCGGTGTCGGAGTCGTGGCCGATCATCGCGCCGTCGCGGACCGCGCCGAGCAGGAGGCCGTAGTTGAGGTACGCCTCGACCCCGCACGTCTCGCGCAGGTCGCGGAGCACCCGCTGGGTGCCGGCCAGGATCTCGTCGCGGATGCCGGTGTCCGTGGCCTCGAACGCCCGGGTCAGGTGCCCGACCTTGTCGACGGCCAGGGGCAGCCCCTGCGGGTCCACGACGGCGATCCGGGAGCCGGGCACGCGAGGGGCGCCGAGCACCACCTCGTCCTCGAGCAGCACGCGGGTCCCGCGCACGTCGCTCACCCGCACCACCGTCGTGCCGTGCAGGAACCGCCGGAGCACGTCCGGCCAGGCCACGAAGGTGCCGCCGCGGACCGGGACCCCGTCCCGGGCGGGCGAGAACGACCAGACGTAGCGACCGTCGAGCGCCAGCACGAGCGGCTCGGTGCCGGCCGCCGTGAGGTGGAGCCCGGCGTCGGTCACCCGCCCGCCCGTGGCCGGGCGGGCGTGGGTCGTCGCGGTCACGACGCGCGCTCGATGGCCCGCCGGAGCGCGGTGCTCGAGGTGTGGGCGGTGTAGGGGAAGTAGACGACCTCGGCGCCGACGGTCGCCAGCCGCGCCTCGAGGTCGACGCCCTTCGGCGTCCCGCGCCAGTCGTCACCCTTGAAGAGGCGGTGGAAGCCGACCTCCTCCCACGCGTCCAGCTTGTCGGGCGTGGTCTCGGCGTACGTCGCGTCGACGATGCGCAGGCAGTCGACGATGGCCAGTCGCTCCTCGAGGGGGACGTAGGGGCGGAACCCCTTGGCCGCCTCGCACATCTCGTCCGAGACGACCCCGGCCACCAGGACGTCGCAGTGGTGCCGCGCCTGCAGCAGGAGGTTGAGGTGTCCGACGTGGAAGAGGTCGAAGACCCCGGGCACGTACCCGACCGTGGGACCCGTCACGGACGCCCTCACTCTCTGATTGTTTCTCAACTGATTTACTGCACTTTAGACCATGGCGGGACCTTCTCGCGCCACAACCGCCGGTCGGCGCGCGGCACCGTTACTGTCGGCGGCGTGGACCTTCCCGTCATGCCGCCCGTGCAGCCGATGCTCGCCAAGGCCGTCAAGGGCGTCCCGGACCCGGCGTTGGTGGGAGGACTGAGCTTCGAGCCCAAGTGGGACGGCTTCCGCTGCATCGTCTTCAAGGACGGCGACGAGGTGGAGCTGACCAGCCGCAACACCAAGCCGCTGACCCGCTACTTCCCCGAGGTGGTCGCGGCGGTGCGCGAGCAGCTGCCGGACCGCTGCGTGCTCGACGGCGAGCTCTTCGTCGCCCTGCCCACCGAGGACGGCGGGGAGCGGCTGGAGTTCGAGACCCTCCAGGAGCGCATCCACCCCGCGAAGTCGCGCGTCGACATGCTGGCCGAGAAGACGCCGGCCGGGTTCGTGGCCTTCGACCTCCTGGCGCTCGGCGACACGTCGTACGTCGACCGGCCGTTCGCCGAGCGGCGCGCCGCCCTGGAGCAGGCCCTGGCCGGGCTGGACGGGCCCTGCTACCTGACCCGGACCACCACCGACGGGGGCGAGGCCGAGGAGTGGTTCCACCACTTCGAGGGCGCCGGCCTCGACGGCGTGGTCGCCAAGCCGCTGGACGCGACCTACCAGCAGAACGCGCGGACCATGCTCAAGATCAAGCACGAGCGCACCGCCGACGTGGTCGTCGCCGGCTACCGCGAGCACAAGACCAGCACCCCCGAGCGGCCGCTGCTCGGCAGCCTGCTGCTCGGGCTGTACGCCGATGGCAAGCTGCAGCACGTCGGCGTCAGCGCCAGCTTCACCGAGAAGCGCCGCGCCGAGCTGATCGCGGAGCTGCAGCCGCTGGTCTGCCCGATCGAGGAGCACCCGTGGGGCGAGTGGCGCGAGTGGGCGATCGCCAACCCGGATCGCATCCCGGGCACCCAGAGCCGGTGGAGCGCGGGCAAGGACCTGTCGTTCACACCGCTGCGGCCCGAGCTGGTGCTCGAGGTGAAGTACGACCACATGGAGGGCCGGCGCTTCCGGCACACCGCCCAGTTCAAGCGCTGGCGCACCGACCGCGACCCGGAGTCGTGCGGCTACGAGCAGCTGGAGGAGCCGGTCAGCTACGACCTCGCTAGGATTTTGGGTGTCAACGAGCTGCCGGGAGGCGATCGCCATGAGTGAGACCAACACCGAGGCCTATCACGTGGTCCTGCTCGTGGAGCAGGCGCTGACCCCGGCCGACGCCGTGCAGGTCCGCTCCCTCCACGAGGGCCTGGACCAGCCGGTCGTCTACCACGTGCTGCTGCCCCTGGAGGACGCCGCCGCCCGCATCGAGTCCGCGATGGGCTCGCTCTCCGGCGGCGAGGTGATGACCTCCCCCACAATGGCGATGAACGACGTCGACCTCGAGGCCGTCCGCAAGGACTGCGAGGAGCGGTCGAGCACCGACCTCGCCGAGACCCTCGCCTCCCTGCGCGCCACCGGCGCCACCGTCGAGGGCCGGGTCTGCGGCGAGGCACCCATCGACGCCCTGGCCGCCGAGGTCTCCCGGGTCGACGCCGGCGAGGCGATCATCCTCACCCGCCCGCACGTGGTGGCCGAGTTCTTCCACGTCGACTGGACCTCCAAGGCCCGGCGCAAGATCGGCGTGCCCGTGCTGCACCTGCTCGAGCACGAGAACTTCGACGAGCAGGCCGAGGGCTACGGCTCCGAGGGCGTCACCGGCTTCTGACCGGGGTCACTCCCCCACTGGACCGCCCGCCAGCTCGACCGCGACGTCGAGGTGGCCGGCGTGCCGGGCGTACTCCTGCAGCACGTGGAAGCAGATCCACCGCAGGTCCGGCGACCCCTCCGCCCCGGCATCGGCGAACCGACCGGCCGGCGACGCCACCTCGTGCAGCTCGTGCGCGCCCAGCACCGCGCGCGTCCGGTCGGCCTGGCGGTCGAGCATGGCCACGACGTCCTCCAGCCCGACGCCGGGCGGCACCTGCCACGGGTTGCCGCCGTCGCCGCCGGAGTCGCCCCAGGGCGCGGCGACCTGCTCGCCGAGGAAGCCCCACGCGAACCAGCGCTGCTCCATGTGCGCGAGGTGGTGCAGCAGCTCCAGCGGGGTCCAGCCCGAGGGGAGCCGGCTGGCGGTGAGGTCGTCGGCGGGCAAGGACCGGCACTTGTCGATGCAGGTCGCGCGGTAGAAGTCGAGGTACGCCGCGTGGTGCGCCGCCTCGCCGCCCAGCCCGTGCCGGGGTTCGGCCCTCACGGCTCGACCCGGTTCCCGTCGGCGTCCCAGTGCGCCTCGACCTTCTTGCTCGGCTGCACCCGCGGCGGCTCGCCCGGCATCTTGGGGTAGTCCGGCGGGTAGTTCATCTCCCCGCCGTCCGAGCTCTCCCACAGCTCCAGCAAGGGGGTCAGGTCGTGGTGGACCTCGTCGATCGACGCCCACGGGTCGCCGCCGTCGGCCAGCCGTCCCGGCACCGTGAACAGGTTGTGCTCGCGCGGGTCGGTCGTGGTCGCGAGCTCATCCCACGACATCGGCGTGGAGACGGGCGCGCCCGCGATCGGGCGCAGGGAGTAGGCCGACGCGATGGTGCGGTCGCGGCAGTTCTGGTTGAAGTCGACGAACACCCGCTCGCCGCGCTCCTCCTTCCACCACCGGGTCGTCACGCCGGCGTCCCGCTTCTCCAGCTCGCGGCCGAAGCCGATCGCGGCGTGCCGGACGTCGGTGAAGTCCCAGCGCGGCTCGATCCGGACGAACACGTGCACGCCCCGGTTGCCCGAGGTCTTGGGGTAGCCGCGGATCCCGAGCTCCTCGAGCAGCTCACGGGCCACCCCCGCGACGCGCACGGCGTCGGCGAACGTCGTACCGGGCTGCGGGTCGAGGTCGATGCGCAGCTCGTCGGGCCGGTCCACGTCGGCCCGCCGCACCGGCCAGGGGTGGAAGGTCAGCGCACCCATGTGGGCGCACCAGACCGGGACGGCGATCTCGGTCGGGCAGATCTCGTCGGCGGTCCGGCCCGACGGGAAGGTCACCTCCACGCTCTCAAGGTAGTCGGGCGCGCCCTTGGGCACCCGCTTCTGGTAGAACGCGTCCGCGTTCCTGTCCTGGGGACCGGTGGCCAGCCGCATCCCCTCGCGCACCCCGGAGGTCCAGCGCTCCAGGGCGGTCGGCCGGTCGCGGAGCGCGCGCATCAGGCCGTCGCCGACGCTCGCGAAGTACTCCGCCACCATCAGCTTGGTGACCTCGGGCGTGCGGGCGGTGGCTTCGTAGATCACCCGGTCCGGGCTCGAGACGCGCACGACGCGTCCCCCGGCCTCGACCTCGGCGGCGGGCGTTTTCGGCATGCGCCCCAACCTAGTCGTACGACAGACTGCGCCGGTGGATCCACGACTGAGGGCCGCGGTCGACGCGAGCCTGTGCTGGTACGACGACGTCTTCGCCCTGCATCGCATCGCGACCCGGGTGGACGACGGGCTCTGGACCGCCCTGGGCACCCCGCCGCCCTGGCACTCCGCCGCGAAGTCCGTAGAGCCCGGCATCAGCGCGGAGCGCGTGCTCCGGGCCGTGGAGGCCCTCGAGCACTGCGCGGTGGCCGACTCCTTCGGCGACCTCGACCTGGAGCGGCACGGCTTCGACCTGCTCGTCGGGGCGACCTGGCTGCACCACCCGGCTCTCGAGCCCCGACCGGACGGGCTCCCGGAGGGCTGGTCGGTGGTCACGACGGCGGAGTCCCTCGCGCAGTGGAGCGCCGCCCACGACTACACCGGCGTGCTGCTGCCGGAGGTGCTCGACCGGTCCCGGTTCCAGGTCCTCGCCCGTCACGACGGGGACGCCCTGGTCGGCGGCGCGGTGCTGCACCGGTGCTCCGGCGTGGTCGGGCTCTCCAACGCCTGGGCCGCCGAGGGCAGCAAGGTGCGGTACGACGACGTGGTGGCGGCCGCGGCCGCGCTGCACCCCGGGCGCGCCCTCACCGACTACGCGGCCGGCAGCGAGCTCGACGCGATGGTGGCGGCCGGCTTCACGGCGCTCGGACCTCAGCGCGTCTGGATCCGTTGACCCGCTGAGCCGCGGGGTCGGGTGCCCGGGAACGCGTCATGGCGCGCTCTCAGGCACACGACTCGCTGAGGATGGAGTTCGGCTGGAACGTCGAGCGGCGGTCGAGGTCCTCGGTGGCGGGTCGCACGAACTCGAACCCCGCCGTGGTCACCACCACCCACGACCGCACCGGCTCGGTCTGGCCGAGCACGGGCAGGGTGATGCCGGTGTAGGCCGCCAGCAGCGCCTCCGCGCACTCGAGGTGGGCCGGTGGGAAGTGGAAGGCGTTGCGACCGTGCTCCGCCTCGCTCCCGAGGAAGGCGATCGGGCGGCCGAGGCCGGCGCCGCAGACCCCGCACACCCGCGAGAGCGCGCACTGGGTGACCCGGCGCCCGTCGAGCTGCCGGGCCGACGGAGGTGCGCCGTCGCGCGCCGCGCCGCCGCGTGGACCTCGAGGGGCGCCGGTGCCGCAGGCGAACGGCACCGGCAGCCCCAGCTCGGGGTCGCGGGGCAGCTCGGAGAAGGCTCGGGGTGCGGGATCCATCAGTCGTCCCTCCGCTCCTGCGGGCTGCGGGTCCAGGAACCCAGCTCGGCACGCCGCGGCGGCCGCTCGTCGTCCGAGCGGCGCTTGCGGTCGCGGGACGGCTCGTTCGCGGTGTCGGGTCGCTCCGGCGGGGCCGGGTCGTTGCTGGTCGTCCAGCCGTTGGGCACCGAGAGCTTGATGATCGTGCGCAGCGCCTGGCCGTACTGCCGGTGCAGCGGTCCGGTGGTGTAGGGGATGTCGTACTTCTCGCAGAGCGCGCGCACCTTGACGGCGATCTCGGCGTACCGGTTGCTGGGCAGGTCCGGGAACAGGTGGTGCTCGATCTGGAAGCCGAGGTTGCCGGAGAGGATGTGGAGCATCGGTCCGCCGTCGAAGTTCGCGGCGCCGAGGACTTGGCGCAGGTACCACTCCGCGCGGGTCTCGTCCTCGATCTCCTCCTCGGTGAAGTGCATCGCGCCGTCGGGGAAGTGCCCGCAGAAGATGATCACGTAGGACCAGAGGTTGCGGGTGAGGTTGGCCGTCATGTTGGCGGTCAGCGTGGTCTTCCACTGCCTGCCGGACAGCGCCGGGTAGACGACGTAGTCCTTGAGGATCTGGTTGCGACCCTTGCGGAAGATCTGGCGCAGCTGGCGCTTCATCTCCTTCGGGTCCTTCTCGCCCTTGCGGATCCGCTCGATGTCGAGGTCGTGGAGGGCGACGCCCCACTGGAACAGCGTGGCCAGCATCGCGTTGTAGACGGGCTGGCCGAGGTTGGCCGGGTGCCACTTCTGCTCGCGCGCCATCCGCAGGATGCCGTAGCCGATGTCGTTGTCGTAGCCGAGGACGTTGGTGAACTGGTGGTGGATGTAGTTGTGGGAGTGCTTCCACTGCTCGGCCGGCTGGGCGGTGTCCCACTCCCAGTTGGAGGAGTGGATCTCCGGGTCGTTCATCCAGTCCCACTGGCCGTGCATGACGTTGTGGCCGATCTCCATGTTCTCGAGGATCTTGGCCAGGCCGAGCAGCGCCGCGCCCGCGACCCAGGCGGGCTTGCGGGTCCGCTTCGACTGCGTGCCGACGGCCAGCGTGACCCGGCCGGCCGCGGCGAGGCCGCGCTGCACCTTGATCAGCCGGTTGATGTACGCCGCGTCCGACGCGCCGCGCGACTCCTCGACCTCGGCGCGGATCGCGTCGAGCTCGCGGCCGATCTGCTCCACCTCCTCGTCGGTGAGGTGGGTGTACTCCTGGACGTCCGAGATGGCCATGTCTCTCCTTCGGTGGTTGAGGTGCGAGCGAAGCGAGCCTCGAAACCCCTTCGTTGGTCGTGCGGGATCAGATGTCGAGCGTGCAGTCGCCGACTGCGGCGGTCACGCAGGTCTGCACGGGCTCGTTGGGCTGGCCGAACTCGTCCCCGTTGCGCAGGTCGCGCACCTTCCCGGAGACGAGGGTCAGCGTGCAGGTGTGGCAGATGCCCATCCGGCAGCCGTAGGGCATGCCGACACCCGCCTGCTCGCCGGCTTCGAGGACGGTGGTCGCGCCGTCCGCCTCGACGGTCTTGTTGGAGTTGCGGAAGGTGATGGTCCCGCCCTCGCCGCCGTCCCCGCCGAGCTCGAGCGAGAACCGCTCGAGGTGCAGGTGGTCCTCGAGGCCCTCCTGCTCGAAGTGCGCACTGATGGCGTCGAGCATCGGACCGGGCCCACAGGCCCACGTCTCGCGCTCGCGCCAGTCCGGGCAGATCCCGTCGAGCCCCTTCGTCGGGTGGGCGAGGTCGAGCATCCCGTCGAGGTCGGTGTGCAGCCGGTGCACGGTCAGCGAGTCGTGCTGCTCCTCGAGCGCGGCCAGCTCGTCGCGGAAGATCATCCGGTCGGGCGTCGGCGAGGAGTAGTGCATGACGACGTCCGGCATCGACCTGCCGTCCTGCTGGGCGCGCCGGCCGAGCGTGCGCAGCATCGCCATCACCGGGGTGACGCCGCTGCCGCCGACCAGGAAGAGCAGCTTCGCAGGCGGCGGGTCCGGGAGCACGAAGTCGCCCTCGGGCAGCGCCAGCCGCACGATGGTCCCGGGCTCGAGCCCGTTGACCAGGTGCGCCGAGAGCAGTCCCTCCGGCATGGCACGGACCGTGATCGAGATGGTCCGGCCCTTCCGCTGCGGCGGGGAGCTGACGGAGTAGGACCGCCACTGGAACTTGCCGTCGACCTGCACGCCGATGCCGACGTACTGCCCCGGACGGTGGTCGTAGCGCCAGCCCCAGCCGGGCCGGATCACCAGGGTCGCGGCGTCGTCGGTCTCGGGAACGACCCGCTCGACGCGACCGCGCAGCTCCCGGGCGCTCCACAGCGGGTTGAGCAGGCGCAGGTAGTCGTCGGGGTGCAGCGGCGTGGTGAGCTTCGAGCCGGCCTCGCGGACGCGGTCCCACGAGATGGTGCTGCCTGACGCCATGCAATCCCCCTACGGACGAATCTGCGAAGACTTCAGTGAACAGATGTTCTCTGACCACGTCAACCGTCCGCAGGGGTGAAACGTCACGGTTGTGTAAGACACGTCTCTTGTCCGCGCGCCTACGGTGGGAGGCATGGGTTACCAGGTGGAGAAGACCGACGAGCAGTGGCGCGAGGAGCTCTCGCCCGAGGAGTACGCCGTGCTGCGCCGGGCCGGCACCGAGCCGGCGTTCCGCGGCGAGTACACCGACACCGAGACGGCCGGCGTCTACCGCTGCAAGGCGTGCCAGGCGAAGCTCTTCGAGTCCGACACGAAGTTCCACTCCGGCTGCGGCTGGCCGTCGTTCTACCAGCCGATCAGCGACACCATCGAGTACCTCGAGGACAACTCCCACGGGATGAAGCGGGTCGAGGTCCGGTGCGCGAACTGCGGCTCCCACCTCGGGCACGTCTTCCCCGACGGCTACGGCACCCCCACCGGTGACCGGTACTGCATCAACTCGATCAGCCTGACCCTGGAGCCCGCGGACTCCTGACCCCGCTCCCGGGCGGGTCAGCCCGCGAACCACCCGGACGGGCTGAGCTCGCCACCCATCCGGGGCACGTACTGGTCGAAGTAGATCCGCGAGATCAGCTCGCGCCGGGACCGGACGTCGGCCTTGTCGAAGACCGACTTCAGGTGGTCCTGGACCGTGTACGCCGAGAGGTGCAGCGTGGCCGCGATCTCCTTGGTGTCGACGCCCTGCAGGACCAGCTGGGTCACGTCGCGCTCGCGGGGGGTCAGGTCGAACGCCGCGACCACCAGGGCCACGATCTCCGGAGGCCGGGCCTCCTCGATGGTCACGACGACCTCGCCCACCCGGCCGTCGCCGCCCGAGAGCGGGGACGCGTGCATCACCAGCCACGTGCCGTCGGCCGCGCGCATCCGGGCGCGGGGCGGCGCGGTCGACTCACCACTGGCGTAGCGACGGGCGGCCCCGACCAGCGCCGAGACCGGGCTCATCGGGTCCGCGGCGGCGTCGCCGCCGACCAGCTGCGCCAGGCGCTCCTCGGCGCCGAGGCTCATCTGGAGGATCTGCCCGTCGGCACCGGCGATCACCACGACCGGGCCGCTCGGCGCGACGGCCGGAGCGCCCGCGAGCCGGGCGAGCATGCCGGACCGCACCCCGCTCGCGAAGTACGTCGAGAGCGACGCGAGGAAGTCGACGTTCTCGGGCGTGAAGGCCTGGTCGTCGGTCCCGCGGAAGAGCGCCATCGCCCCCCAGGCCCTCCCGCCGTCGCGGAAGACCAGCCGGGCCTCGTCGCCGAACCCGAAGTGGGGGCGCATGAAGGTCGACATCCGGCCTGATCGCTCGACGTCCCCGTGGTGGACGAGCGCGACGCTCGCGGCGGGCAGGTCCGCGGAGGCGAGCTCGGTGAACGTGGTCGGCTCGACCGTGCCGTACTCCACGAGCCCGAACTCGTAGTCGTGGCTGTTGACCGCCCGCAGGTGGCCGTACTTCCGGGCGCTGGTCAGCATCCGGGTGCTCGGGTCGTGCGTGCCCAGGCAGGCCGCGACCCAGGGGACCGCGCGCCCGACCGACTCGGTCGCCTCCGCGAGGAACGTCTCGAGGTCCAGGCCCGCCCGGGACAGCACCTCGACGTCCCCACGCACGCGCTCGGCAGCCAGTCCCGTCGTCACGCTCCCAGTGTCCGGGAGCGCACAGATCCGTGACATCCCACATTTCTGGGTGGTGCAGACCACCCAGACCTGCCGGGCGGAAAGTCCCCCCGTGCACGGGATGGTCGCCCCGCTCACGGAGGCACGAGGCTCGTCCCCATGACCACGATCCCGTCCGCCGCCCGGCCGTTCCCGGCCCAGGCGCCCGTCGACGAGCGCGGCCGCCTGCTCCACGAAGGGGACGCCGCCGCACAGCTCGCGCTCTGCCTGGCCAACCTCGAGGCGCTGCTGGCCGCCGCCGGCCGGGCCCCGGCCGACCTGGTCGAGGTCGAGGTGCGCACGACGGACGCCCGGCTCCTCGCCGAGGTCCGCGACGTGCTGACCGATCGGCTCGACGCCACCGGCAGCGACCCGCGCATCACCGTGACCGAGGTCGACGACCTCGGCGTTCCCGGCCTCTTCGTCGTCCTCGGGGGCACGACGAGCTCCATCCACCCCGTCCCAGAAGGAAGCAGCATGTCCCTCGAGACCACCCTCGACAGCTCCACCGGCTCCCCCGCCGAGTCCCTCCGCGGCCTCTGCGGCGGCCGCGTCCACCTCCCCGGCGACCCCGCGTACGACGTCGCCCGGGTGCCGTGGAACGTCGCCGTCGACCAGCGGCCCGCGGCGGTCGCGGTGCCCCACACCTCCGAGGACGTGGCCGAGGTCGTCCGCGCCGCCGCCGCTGCCGGGCTGCGGGTGGCGCCGCAGAGCAGCGGCCACAACGCGGCACCGCTGGCGGAGCACGGCCTCGACGACGTCGTGCTCGTGCGGCTGACCGAGATGACCGGCGTCGGCATCGATCCCGTCGCCCGCTCCGCGCGGGTGGTCGGCGGGACCCTGTGGCGTGACGTCGTGGCCGCGGCCGCGCCGTACGGCCTGGCCGCCCTGCACGGCAGCTCCCCCGACGTCGCGGTCGCCGGCTACGTGCTCGGCGGCGGCCTGTCGTGGTACGCGCGCCGGCACGGACTCGCCGCCGACAGCGTGACCGCCATCGAGGTGGTCACCTCCGACGGGACGCTGGTGCGCGCCGACGCCGAGCACCACGCCGACCTGTTCTGGGCGCTGCGCGGCGGCGGGGGCAACCTCGGGGTGGTCACCGCGATCGAGCTGCGGCTGCTGCCGATCGCCGACGCGTACGCCGGCATGCTGCTGTGGGACCGCGAGCGTGCACCCGAGGTGCTGCGCACCTGGGCCGCGTGGACGCGCGACCTGCCCGAGTCGGTCACCACGTCGGTGCGGGTGATGAGCTTCCCGCCGCTGCCCGAGCTGCCGCCGTTCCTGAGCGGTCGGCAGCTGGTGGTCGTCGACGGCGCCGTCCTCGAGAGCGACGAGCGCGCCGCCGAGCTGCTCGCACCGCTGCGGGCGCTGGACCCGGAGATGGACACCTTCGGCCGGATGCCTGCCGCCGGGCTGCCGGAGATCCACATGGACCCGCCGGGCCCGACGCCCGGGGTCTCGGGCCACGCGATGCTCACCGGGCTGGACGAGGGGGCGATCAGCGCCCTGCTGGGCCAGGTCGGCCCCGGCACCACCACCTCGCTGCTGTTCGCGGAGCTGCGCCACCTCGGCGGGGCCCTCGCCCGGCCGGCCGTCGGTGGCGGCGCCCTCGACCACCTGCCCGACCCCTACGCGCTGTTCTGCGTGGCCGTCGCGCCGGTCCCGGAAGCGGCCGCCGCCGGCCTCGCGGCCGCCGACCGGCTGGTCGCCGCGATGCGTCCCTGGTCCTCGGGCCGACGGGTGCTGAACTTCGCCGAGCGGGCGGTCGACGCGGGCAGCGGCTACGCCGGCGACGCGTGGCAGCGGCTCCGGCAGGTGCGGGCCGCGGTCGACCCGACCGGGGTGTTCCTGGCCAACCACCCGGTCCGCTGACCCGTCACGGGCTCAGCGCGCCGGGACCAGCATCGAGCGGACCTGCACGACGCCGGCGCCGTACGCCGAGTCCGCGGCAGCCTGCAGCGACCCGTCGTCGTGGACCACCTCGACGACGACGGCCATCGGGGTGGCGAAGACGCTGAGCGTGCCCGGGACCGGGTGCGCCGCCAGCTTCTCCTGGACCGCCTGCTGCTGGCCGGGCTCGAAGGAGCCGGCGTCGCCGGTGGGGCCCAGCTCGTCGGTCGTCGGCGGCGGCTGGTCGGCCGCAGGGACCGCGCGGGTCACGGTGAACGTGGACCCGTCGAAGGTCCCCGTGACGACGTACCCGCTCCACCGGACGTCGCCGGAGGTCTCGAAGCTGCCCGGGTGGCGCGACCAGTCCCAGCCCTCCAGCGGGATCCCGCTGCACTGGGGCGGGAAGGACTCCGCCACCGGTCCCAGGCACAGCTCGGGACGCCCGGTGTCCAGCACCGTGGCAACGCTGCGGGTGGTCACCGGCCCGTCGGCGGCGGGGATGCCGGCGGTAGCCGGTGAGCCGCTCGCCGGGCCGCTCGCCGCATCGCTCGCGGGACCGCTCGTGGCGAAGGCGCCGGGGTCGGTGGCCGCCCCGCCGTCGCCGCCGGTGTCGCCGCCGGTGTCGGTGCCGCAGGCGGCCGCCAGCAGCAGCGCGAGCAGGACGAGTACGTGCCTCATGCCGGGTGGGACGCGCGGGACCGGCCGGCGGTTCCGCGGTGTGCGGCTCAGGGCAGCCGCTCGACCAGCTCGGCGATCCCGGCGCGGGAGCCCGTGTAGAACGGGACCTCCTCGCGCACGTGGCGCCGGGCGTCGGAGGCGCGGAGGTGCCGCATCAGGTCGACGATCCGGTAGAGCTCGTCGGCCTCGAACGCGAGGATCCACTCGTAGTCGCCGAGCGCGAAGCTGGCCACCGTGTTGGCGCGGACGTCGGGGTAGCCGCGGGCCATCTGGCCGTGCTCGGCCAGCATCCGGCGGCGCTCGGCGTCCTCGAGGAGGTACCACTCGTAGGACCGCACGAACGGGTAGACGCACACGTGCGCCTTCGGCTCCTCGTCGTCGAGGAACGCCGGCACGTGGCTCTTGTTGAACTCCGCGGGCCGGTGCAGCGCCATCTGCGACCAGACCGGCTCGAGGCGGCGGCCGAACGCCGTGCGCCGGAAGCGGTGGTAGGCGGCCTGGAGCTCCTCGGAGGTGGCCGCGTGCCACCAGACCATCACGTCGGCGTCCGCACGCAGGCCGCTGACGTCGTAGACGCCGCGCACGACCACGTCGGACTCGGCGAGGTCGGCGAACAGCTTCTCGACCTCGGCCCCCTCGGCGGCCCGGTCGGCATCGTCACCCAGCACGTCGGCCAGTCGGAAGACCGACCACATCGTGTAGCGGATCGAGTCGTTGATCTCGCGGACCCGGGAGGCCTTGGACACCGGCTTGTCGTTCATGGCCCCATTGTCCCCCGCGCTCAAGACCGGCCGAACCCGGCCTCCCGCGCCTTGATGATCGCCGCCGCGCGGTCGGGCGCGTGCAGCTTGGTGTAGATCGAGGAGACGATGTTGCGCACGGTCTTCCCGGACACGAAGATCTCCCGCGCGATGGCGTCGTTGGAGCGACCGGCCGCGAGCAGGTCCAGGACCGTGCGCTCGCGGTCGGTGAGCTCGGGGAAGGCCACCGGCTCCTGCTTCGGGCCGGCCGCGAAGAGGGCCGCCACCCGTCCGGCGAGGCTGGCCCCGAAGACCATGCCCCCCGCGTGCGCTGCGCGGACGGCGTTGAGCACCTCCTCGGCGCCCGAGCCCTTGAGCAGGTAGCCCGAGGCACCGGCCCGGATCGCGGCGAGCACGGTGTCGTCGTCCTCGTTCATGGTGAGCATCACGACCCGGACGCCGGGCTGCCGCGCGGTGATCCGCCGGGTCGCCTCGATCCCGTCGAGCTGCGGCATCTGGATGTCCATGACGACGACGTCCGGGCCGGTCTCGTCGACCACGTGCAGGGCGTCGCGTCCGTCGGCCGCCGTACCCACGACCTCGACGCCGTCCAGGGCCCCGAGCAGGGCCACCAGGCCGTCGCGGACGATCTGGTGGTCGTCGGCCACCACGACGCGGATGGTGTCGCTCATGTCGCCTCCCCGGCCGGCACCGGCGCCGGCTGTGTCGTCGTACCCCTCGTCGGCAGCCAGGCGCGCACCAGCGTGCCGCCGCTCTCCGGACAGGTCACCTCGCTGCGGCCGCCGAGCTCGGCGGCCCGCTCCCGCAGGGAGAGCAGGCCGACGCCCGCCTGGGCGTCGGCGGGGATGCCGACCCCGTCGTCGACGACCTCCACGACCAGGTCGCGGCCGTCGCGGCCCAGCCGGACCCGGCAGCTGCGGGCCGTCGCGTGCCGGGCGACGTTGGTGAGGGCCTCGGCCGCGATCCGGTACGCCGCCACCTCGACGGCCGCGGGCAGCGCGCCGAGGTCGGCGGCCTCCACGCGCGCGTCCAGCCCGTCGACGGAGAGCCGCTCGGCCTGCTGGCGCAGGGCGCCGACGAGGCCGAGGTCGTCCAGCGCCGGCGGCCGCAGGTCGTGCACCAAACGGCGTACGTCGGCGACGACCTCCTGGACGTGCTCGCTGGTGGCCGAGAGGTGACCCTTGGCGGCCTCCGGGTCGCGGTCGACCAGCAGCCGGGCCGACTCGAGCCGGAACACCACGCCGCTCAGCGCCGGGCCGAGGCCGTCGTGCAGGTCGCGCCGGATCCGCCGGCGCTCCTCCTCCCGGGCGACCACGAGGCGCTCGCGGCTCTCCTGCAGCTCGTCGGCCATCCGGCTCGACCGGGCCGCGGTGGCCGCCTGGCGGACCAGGTCGCCCAGCAGCTGCTCGTCCCGGCGGCTCAGCCGGCTGCGCAGGCCGCGCGCGGGCAGCACCAGCCGGCCCACCTCCGCGTCGCGGTAGCTGATCGGCAGCGTGCGGGTCTCGGCCGGCCGGTCGCCGTACGTCGCCACGAGGCGCTCGCCACCGCTCCGGTCGACCTCCACGCTCACGAACCGGACCCCGAACGCCGAGCCGACCGCGCGGGCGACCTCCGCGAGCTGCTCGGGGCCCTCGTCCGCGCTCTCGAGGCTCGAGGCGAGGCCGGACACCAGGTCGTAGGGGTTGTCCCGGTCACCCAGGAGCAGCCGGCGTACCCACCCGGAGAGGCGCGTGCGCAACGGGGCGTAGAGCACCGCGGTGACCAGCAGCACGGTCGCGACGAGGTGACCCTGGTCGAGGGAGTCGCCCAGGAGCGCGGTCAGGCCCGCGACCGCCGCGAGGTCGAGGGCGAGCAGCGAGACCGCGAGGGCGCCGTACACGAGGGTGCGCCCGAGCAGGTCCTCGATCGAGACCAGCTGCGGGTCGACGATCGCGACCGTCATGGCCGCCGCCGGGAGCAGGGCGATCAGGAACACGGTGACGTCGCGGAAGGCGCCGAGGTCGGTGAGCAGGCTGAGCGCGACCAGGACCGCGATCGCGAGGACCGACCACAGGAGCCAGCGCATCCGGTCGCGCTCCAGCCCGGTGGACCGGCGGTGTCGGACCGCCACGGAGGCCATCGCGACCACCAGGCCGAGGATCGTCAGGGCGATCCCGACCGGGATGGCACGGTCGGCCACGGCCGACGGGATGGGCAGGGTGCCGGCGTCCACGTCCACCCCGGGCGGTACGGCGATGCCGGCGGTCCGCGAGTCGCTCGGGGCCACGAGGACCACGACCACGCCGAGGAACATCACCGCGAGGGCGGTGCGGCCGACGAGGCCCCACCGGCCCTCGAGGAACCGGCCGGTCGGGAAGATCAGCAGCAGGACCGCCACCGTCATCGGCAGGAACGCGCCGAACCGGTTCAGGAACCACAGCGCGAGGTTCTCCCCCGGCATCGCGTCGTCGGGACGGATGCCCCACCGGACGTAGGACTGGGCGAGCGCGTCGAGGACCCAGAAGACGCCGAGCCAGGCCAGCACCCAGCCCCAGCGCTGGCGCGCGTCCCGCACCAGGATCACGGTGGCGAGCCCGGCCAGCAGCAGCCCGAGGAGGCCGTAGCTCCAGCCGTAGCCGGGCGCGAGCTCCAGCCCCGGGCCGGAGGCCGGCGTCGCGACGTCGAGCGCGACCGTCACCGCGAGCACGGCCGAGGTCAGGGCGGGCAGCACCAGCAACGTCCAGTGCCGCTGCAGCCCTCCCGCGATGTCCACCGGGACATTGTGAGGCCGGTCCGGCCCCGAGGGGGCCGGACCGGCCGGAGTTGCCCGAGTCAGGTCGACCATGCCGACGACTGCCGCTGCGCAGACGGTGGGCGGCGGTCAGCGGGTCACGGAGCGGTGCCGACGGTCGCCGACGGTGAACCCGATCGCGGTGACCAGCAGCCAGAGGGCGCCGGTGACCCCGGACATGTACTCCAGCGGCGAGACGCCCAGCAGGACGGTGAGGCCGCCGAGGACGAGCCCGACGCGACCGATCCACTGGGGAACCGCACCCTGACGGCCGGCCGAGAAGAGCGCGAGACCGGCGAGGCCGGCCAGCACCCACAGCCACGGGATCGTGCCGATCCAGTGGTTGTACATCGCGCCGCTGGCGTCGTCGATGATCCCGTCGCCCTGGGCCAGCGGCATCATGAACTCGGTGTCGAGACCGGCTCCGAGCACGGAGACGACGGCGGTGCCCGCCAGGCCGGCGAAGGCGATGGTCGGGGCGAGGCTGTCCGGCATCGCGGTGCGCAGCCGGCGGAACAGACCGGCGGCGAAGACGATCATCAGCAGCGCGCCGGCCATCGCGATCGAGTGGAACGCGAACATCACCGGCGCCTTGTCGGCCAGCTCGGCCGCGACGCCCCGGGTGGTGCCGGCGAACTCGTCGCGGTAGACCACGTCGACCATGCTCGTGGTGACGATCGTGGCCAGGCCGGCGATCCCGGCGCCGATGCCGGCGACGGCCCAGCCGCGGGAGGCGCGGCTGGCGGGCCGGACCTGCACCGGGCGGCGTCCGGAGTCGAGCACGTCGGAGCGGACCGGGTTGCTGGTGGAGACGTGGGTGCTCATGGTGGTACTTCCTTCAGGTCGGGACAGACGGTCGCTGTCGATGACCTGACGGTGCCGGGCCGGTTGTCCCGCCCGCCAGGGACAAACCGGCAGACCTCGCCGCCGGGACAAGGTCGAGTCGGCGGAGGCTCGCCGGAAAACAGGCTCGAGTCGGCGCAAGCTCGCCGCAGAACAGGCTCGAGTCGGCGCAAGCTCGCCGCAGAACAGGCTCGAGTCGGCGCAAACTCGCCGGAAAACAGGCTCGAGTCGGCGCAAGCTCGCCGTCGCTGCGCCGACTCGACGTACTTCCGCGACGAGCTTGCGCCGACTCGACGTACTTCCGCGACGAGCTTGCGCCGACTCGACGTGTTTCAGCGACGAGCTTGCGCCGACTCGACCTGCTGGGCGGCGCGGTGGGCCGAGGCGATGACGGCCGGGATGCCGACCCCGTCATACGCCGACCCGCAGACGGCGAGGCCGGGCACCCGTGCGACATCGGCACGGATCCGGGCGACCCGGTCGAGGTGGCCGAGGGCGTACTGCGGCAGCCCGCCGCCCCAGCGCTGCACGTGGGTGTCGACCGGATGGGCGACGAGTCCGGTGGCGTCGGCGAGGTCGGCCAGCGAGCTGGCGACCAGCTCCTCGTCGGTGGCCTGCAGCGCCACCTCCTCGCGGTGCCGGCCCAGCGAGGTCCGCAGGTGGACGACGTCCGCCCCGTCGAGGGCACCGAGCCCCGCGCGACGCACCCAGCCCCACTTGGCGAAGGAGAACGTCGAGGCCTTGATGCGTCGCCCCTCGGTGGGTGGCACCAGGAACCCCGAGCTGTCCCCCGTGATCGCCGCCGCGACGTCGGCGGCGCGGAAGGCGAAGGTCACCACGGCCACTGACGCGGACTCGACCCCGGCCAGCTCGGCGGCCGCGGCCGGCGCCACGTCGCGCAGCAGGCGGGACGTCGGGGCGGCCGGTGTCGCGAGGACCACCGCGTCGGCCTCGACGAGCTCCTCGGCGTTCGTGGGGCCCACGACGAGCACGAAGCCGCCGTCCGGCGCCTGCCTCACGGAGCGCACGGTGACGCCGGTCCGGACCGTGAACGGACCCGACGCGAGCGCCTCGGGCAGGCGGCCCATCCCACCGGGGACGCCGGCGAACACCGGCTTGTCGTAGCTCGGGGGGATCGCCGAGGCCTGCTCGAGCAGCGACCCGCGCTCGGCGTACGCCACCAGCTGGGGTACGGCGGCGCGGGCCGAGATCTCCCGCGAGCGACCGGCGTAGACGCCACCCAGGAGCGGCTCGACCAGCACGTCGGTCACCTCGTCGCCGAACCTGCGGGCGACCAGGTCCCCCACGGACACGTCGCCGTCGACGCGCTCCGCGGGCAGCCCGGGCTCCTGCCGCGCCCGCTCGAGGCCCTCGTCGGAGAGCACCCCGGAGGCCGCGAGCTGGTCGAGGTCGAGCGGCACGCCCATCAGTGATCGCGGCAGCGGCCGGAGCGCGTCACGGGTCCAGATCCGCGAGGAGACGACGGCCGGGTGCTCGATCTCGAGGCCGGCCGCGACCGCCAGGTCGACGCCCTCCGGGCGGCGGTTGAGCATCGCCTCGGCACCGACGTCGACGACGACGCCGGCGACCTCGTGGCGGCGCAGCTTGCCGCCGACGACCGGCGTCGACTCGAGCAGCAGCACGTCGTGGCCCGCCCGTCCGAGGTCACGGGCGGCGACCAGTCCGGCGATGCCGCCTCCGACCACGACCACCCGGCGACGTCCCAGACTCACCGGACCAGCGTAGGACCCGGCCCCAGCCGAGGGTGCGCACGGCTGGGACCGGGGGTTCAGGGGGCGGCGTCAGGCCGCGATCACCTCACGCGCGTGCCGGGGCGCCGTCCGGCCGCCGACCGGCCGGTCGAGGTCGCGCCCGTGCGTCTCCGGGAGGTGGCGCGCGCAGGTGAGGCTCAGCGCAGCGACCGCCACGTTGTAGCCCGCGACCCACCACAGGGTGCCGTCGCCCAGCGTGACCAGCCAGGCGGCGATCAGCGGCGTCAGCCCCGAGGCCACGACGCCCGAGATCTGGTAGAGCGAGCTGAGCGCGGTGTACCGGTACCGGGTGTCGAACAGCTCGGACCAGAAGGCCGCCAGCGGCCCGTAGACCGTGCCGTACACGACGCCCAGGCCGGCCACGAGGGCGGTGAAGATCGCCAGGCGCCCGCCGCTCTGCACCAGCGCGGCCACCGGGAAGGCGATCACCAGCGCCGTCCACGCGCCGGCCCGGAAGACCGGCTTGCGACCCACCCGGTCGGAGAACGCACCGGCCAGCGGCACGAGCACCACGCCGAGGGTCGCGCCGACGAGGATCCCGTTGAGGGCCCACGACTTGGGCAGCCCGAGGTCCGTGACGACGTAGGCGAGCAGGAAGACCGAGAAGAAGTTGAACGTGAAGCCCTCGACGAAGCGGGTGCCCATGCCGAGCAGCAGCGCCCGCGGCTGCTGGCGCAGCAGCTCACGCAGCGGCACCGACGCGACCTGCTTCTGCTCCTGCACCCGGGCGAACGAGGGCGTCTCCATGACCGACAGCCGGATGTAGGCGCCGATCGCGAGCAGCACCACGCTGATCAGGAAGCAGGCACGCCAGCCCCAGGCGAGGAACGCCTCGTCCGGCAGCAGGCTGGCCACCGAGAACGCGCCCGAGGCCAGCAGCAGGCCCCCGGGCACGCCGATGTGGGCGAAGCTGCCGAAGAAGCCACGCCGCTCCGCGGGGGCGAACTCGACTGCGAGCAGCACCGCGCCGCCGTACTCACCACCGACGCCGATGCCCTGCAGCACCCGCAGCACGACGAGCAGCACGGGTGCCCACACGCCGATCTGGTCGTACGTCGGCAGCAGCCCGATCGCCGCGGTGCCGACCCCCATGATCACGAGCGTCAGCAGCAGCATCTTCTTGCGCCCGACCCGGTCCCCGAAGTGGCCGAAGACCAGCCCGCCGACCGGGCGGGCGAGGAACCCGACCGCGAAGGTCGCGAACGCCGCGAACTGCGCGGCCGGCCCGTCGAGGCCGTTGAAGTAGAGCTTGTCGAAGACCAGCCCCGCGGCCGTGCCGTAGAGGAAGAAGTCGTACCACTCGATGGTCGCCCCCACCGCGGAGGCGAGGGCGACCTTGCGAGGACTCGGGGACATCAGGCGACCTCGTCGCTGATGCGGGTGAAGGCGCTGCGGTGGAACACCAGCGGGAGCGAGGTGTCGGCGTGCTCGACCGCGTGCAGCTGGAGGATCACGATCGTGTGGTCGCCGGCCTCGACCTCGCGGTAGACCGAGCAGTCGAAGCGGGCGAGCCCCTCGTCGAGGGTCACGGCACCGTCCCCGGTCGTGGTCACCTCGACGTCGTCGAAGCGGTGCTCGACCGGACCGGCCAGCCGCCGGCAGACGTCGCCGTGGTGGTCGGCCAGGATCGTGAGCCCGAGGTGGTCGGCCCGGCGCAGCGTGGGCCAGGTCTTCGACGTGTTGGCCACGGAGAACGACACCAGGGCCGGCTCGAGGCTGACGGACGTGAAGGAGCTCGCGGCCAGGCCGGTCAGCTGCCCGTCCACCTCGGCGGCCACGGCGACGACGCCGCTGGGGAACACGCCGAAGGCCTCACGGAGACGCTTCGGGTCGAGGTCCTGGTTGGTCGTGAGTGCGGTGACGGTCATGCGGGGACTCCTGTCTGTGCGGAGAGCAGGGACGAGACGGCCGGTCGCACGGCGGCCAGCCAGTCGGCGTACGCCGCGGGGTCGTCGTGGGCGCTGTCGAGGACGTAGAGGCCACGCACCGTGGTGCCGCCGATCTCGGCCAGCAGGGGCCGGAGCGTGAGCTCCGGGGCCAGCGCGTGGGCCGGACCGGCGCCGAGCATGAGGGGGACGGCGACGCCGCGAAGCCCCGTGGTCGAGAACCGGTCGAGGAAGAGCTTGAGCAGACCGCTGTAGGTCGCCTTGTAGGTGGGCGACGCGACGACCACGAGGTCGGCAGCGCCCACCTCCCCCACCAGCGCGGAGACAGCCGGGTCCTGCCAGTCCAGGAGCCCCGGGCCGAGGTCGGCCAGGTCGACGACCAGGTCGGGCTCGGCGCCGGCCAGCTCACGGGCCACGTGCAGGGCAGCGGTGAGGGTGCGCGAGCGCGGCTTGGGGTTGCCGACCACCACCGCCACGCGAGGCGCGGTCGCCCCGGCGCCGCTCACGAGGCGGCCCGGCCGGAGTCGGCGGCGAAGGGCACCTGGGCGCTGACCGCGGTCGGGTGCGGGTGCTCCCACAGGCCGCGCTCCGCGAGCACCGGGAGGACGCCCTCGCCGAACCAGTAGGCCCCCTCGAGGTGCGGGTACGCCGAGAGCACGAACTCGTCGATGCCGACCGAGTGGTACTCCTCGATCCGGTCGGCGACCTCCCGGTGGCTGCCCACCAGGGCGGTGCCGGCACCGCCGCGGACCAACCCCACACCGGCCCAGACGTTCGGGTAGATCTCGAGGTTGCTCTTGCTGCCGCCGTTGAGCTCGAGCATCCGGCGCTGTCCCTCGGACTCGGAGCGGCGCAGGCCGGCCTGGACCTCGGCGATGGTCTCCTCGTCGATGCCCGCGATCAGGCGGTCGGCCTCGGCCCACGCCTCCTCGGCGGTGTCGCGGGTGATGGTGTGCATCCGGATGCCGAACTTCATCTCGCGGCCCTGCGCCTCGGCGAGCCGGCGGATCCACTTCACCTTCTCGGCCACCGCCTCCGGCGGCTCGCCCCAGGTCAGGTAGACGTCGGCGTGCTTGGCCGCCACCTCGCCGGCGATCGGCGAGGACCCGCCGAAGTAGATCTCGGGGACCGGGTCGGGGATCTGGCCGAGCGTGGCGTTCTCCACCTGCAGGTGCCGGCCCTGGAAGTCGACGGTCTCGCCGCGCCACAGGGCGCGCACGATGGTGAGGAACTCGTCACAGCGCTGGTAGCGCTCCTCCTTGTCGAGGAAGTCGCCGAACATCCGCTGCTCGTGGCTCTCGCCGCCGGTGACGACGTTGAGCAGCAGCCGGCCGCCGGTGAGGTTCTGGAAGGTGCCGGCCATCTGCGCGGCCAGGAACGGCGAGACCAGCCCGGGACGGAAGGCCACGAGGAACTTCAGCCGCTCCGAGACCTGGCTCAGCATCGCCGTGGAGAGCCACGCGTCCTCGCACCAGGCGCCGGCCGGGGTCAGCGCGGCGTCGAAGCCCATGTCCTCCGCGCCGCGTGCGACCTGGCCGAGGTAGGCGACCGAGGCCGGGCGACCCGACGGGATGGCGTCGACGCCGTGGCCGCCGCCGACCACCTGTCGGCCGTCACCGCCGTTGGTCGGCAGGAACCAGTGGAACTTCAGGGGGGAGGTCATGGATGTCCTTTCCTCAGAGCTGGCCGTGGTTGGGCGGCAGCGTTCCGTCGACCGCGTAGCGGCCCAGGTGCTGGACCTTCCAGGCGGCGGGGTCGTGCAGGGTGTGGGTGCGGGCGTTGCGCCAGTGCCGGTCGAGGTTGAGGCTGGCGAGCGCCGAGCGGGTGCCGGCGACCTCGAAGAGGCGACCGGAGACGTCGACCGACGCCTGGCTGCTGGAGGCGCGGGCGGCGGCGACCGCAAGGCTGGCCTCGGCCGCCGACTTCTCGTCCAGGTGGGCGTCGGCCCTGTCGACCGCGCGACCCGCGGCGCCGAGCAGCGCCTCGGCCGCACGGACCTGGAGCTCCATCGCGCCGAACGCGTGCACGACCAGCGGGTCGTCGGCGGCCCGCTCCACCTGCGCGTCCGGGTACGGCCGGCTCTTCGACGTCACGAAGCGGGCGGCCTCGTCGAGAGCGGCCCGGGCGATGCCGGCGTCGATGGCAGCGTGCAGGAGCTGGGCGAAGGCGCCGTAGGTCTGGGGGCCCTCGAACGTGAGGTGGTACGGCGTGATGCGCGCGGTCTGCACCGCGACGTTCTCCAGCCGCACGGTCCCGCTGGCCGTGGTCCGCTGCCCGAGACCGTCCCAGTCGTCGACGACGGTCACGCCGGGCGCCGAACGCTCGACCCAGGCCACGTGCAGCGGCCCCTGGGCCGGCTCGGTGCCCTCGTCGAGGTGGGCCAGCACGGGGATCCAGTCCGCGAACAACGCGCCGGTGCTGTAGCCCTTGACGCCGTTGAGCAGCCAGCCGTTGCCGGTCGGGGTCAGCGTCGTACGGATGTCGCGCACGTGGCGGGTGCCGACCTCGGACTGCGCGTTGCCGAAGCGTCGGCCGGCGAGCACCTGGCCGAAGAAGAACTCCTGCTGGGCCGGGGTGCCCTGGTGGCGCAACGCGTTGACGTAGACGAAGTGGCTGTGCGGGATCTGGGCGACGCTGGGGTCGCCGTGGGCGAGCAGCCGGAACACCTCGGCGACCACCTCGGCGGGCAGGTCGGCCCCGCCGTTGCGGGCGGGCACGGTGATGGCGAAGAGGCCCGAGGCGGTGATCGCCTCGAGCTCGGGGCCGGGCAGCCGGCGCTCGGCGTCGCGGCGCGAGGCCTCCTGGGCGAGCTGCGCGGCCGCCTCCTCGGCGACCCGCAGCGCCTCGGCGGAGGAGAGCACGGGCACGGTCGGGCTCACGGCGGTCGTCGGGGTGCCCGCGACACCGCTGTCGGTCCCGTTCCTCATTCTCGGCACTCCTCGTCTGATCGGCTCGATGACTCTTCGGCCCTTATGTCAATCATGTTGATGTACTTTGATGACCGGTGCAAGCCGAAACAGCCCGCCACGCGGGCGGAGTCGGCGATGGGGTGACAGGCGTTGCCTGTCACCCGGTGACAGCCCACGTCCCTCGCCACCGTTGACGAAAGCAGGAGGACCCGGTGAGGATCGAACAGCTCGAGTACGTCGCCGCCGTGACCCAGCACGGGTCGCTGCGCCGCGCGAGCGAGCACCTGCACATCTCGCAGCCGGCGCTGAGCGAGGCGGTGAGCAAGCTCGAGCGCGAGCTCGGCGTGACGCTCCTGGACCGGCACCGCTCCGGCGCACGGATCAGCCGGCGCGGGCGCGAGCTCCAGCAGAACATGGTGGAGGTGCTCGAGGCGGTCGAGCGACTGCGCACCGCCGCCGGCGACCAGGCCACCAGCACCCGGGCGATCCGGGTCGGCACCGTCAGCACCGCGACCTCGACGCTGCTCGTCCCGGCCGTGAGCGAGGTCCGCTCCGCCCACCCGTCGACGACGGTGGAGGTCATCAACACCCAGCAGTCCGACATCCACCAGGGCCTGCTCGACGGCAGCCTCGACCTCGGGCTGGTCAACGTCCTGGAGGGCGACGACCCGGAGCCGGAGCTCGTCGGCCAGGCCCTCGTGCACGGTCGCCCGGTCGTGGTGCTGCGCGCCGACCACCCGCTGACGGCCCAGGACGAGGTGCGCATCGACCAGCTGCGGGCGGAGCCGTTCGTGGCCATGCGGGCCGGCTACCTGATGCACCGCTTCGCGCACCGGCTCTTCGGCTCCCAGATGCCTCCGGTGAGCTACACGACCGACGGCGCCGAGCTGGGCAAGGTCATGGTGGCCGAGGGGCTGGGGCTGACCGTCCTGCCGGACTACAGCGTCGCGGGCGACCCGATGGAACGGGCCGGCCTGATCACCTACCGCCCGATCTCGGGCGACCGCACCGCGATCACGCTCGTGCTGCGCCAGCGGCGCGGGCAGCGGGCCCCGCTCCCGGTCCGCGACCTGCAGGCGGCACTCATCTCCCACGCCCGCGCCTACCGCAGGGGAACCCCTCCGGGGAAGGATCCGTCCCAGATGGCATGACCCGCACGCACCGCCGCCGTACCGTCGCCCTCGTCGCGGTCCTCGGCCTCACCGCCACCCTCACCCTCGGCGCCTGCTCGTCCGGGAGCTCCTCGGACGCGGGCGGCGCCAGCTCCGCGGACTCCATCTCGGGCTCGGTCGCCGGTGACGCGCCTGTCGAGTCGGCCGTGCGCGGCGCGGTGGCCACCGACACCGGCCACCGGGTGCAGCGCAAGGCCGTGATCTCGACCGGCCAGGTCCACCTCCGGGCCACCGACGTGGCCTCCGCCCGGCGCGACGTGCGTCGGATCGTGGACCGGTACGACGGCGAGGTGACCAGCGACGAGACCGACTCCGACGACGACGGCGAGGCGGTCGACGCCCGACTGGTGCTGCGGGTGCCCTCGGCCGACTTCGACGCGGCGATGGGCGCGCTGAGCGGGGTAGCGGAGCTCGCCCACGCCAGCTCCGACGAGAAGGACGTCACCACCAAGGTGATCGACACCCGGGTCCGGCTGCGCGCCCAGCGGCGCAGCGTCGCCCGGGTCGAGACGCTGCTGGACCGCGCCCAGAACCTGCGCGACATCGTGCTGATCGAGTCCGAGCTCTCCCAGCGGCAGGCCGCACTGGACTCCCTCGAGCAGCAGTCGGCCTACCTGGCCGACCAGACCTCGTCGGCGACGATCAGCGTCGACATCGAGCGCGAGCGCCACGCCGGCGCAACCGCGCACGAGGACCACACCGGCTTCCTCGCCGGCCTCTCCGCGGGCTGGCACGGCCTCACCGCGGTGGCCGTCGGGCTCGCCACCGCGCTCGGCGCGCTGCTGCCGTTCCTGGTCGTGCTGCTGGTGCTGGCCCTGCTCGCGTGGCCGGTGCTGCGAACCGTCCGCCGCCGGCGTACCCACCCGACCGACGCGGTCCCGGAGGGCTGAACCGCCGTTCCCTCCCCCTCGTCCGCGGAACCTGCGAGGCTGGCGGGGTGCCAGCCAGCAGCAGACGCCTCGCCGTCCTGATCGATGCCGACAACACCTCGGCCGCGCACGCCGGCGCGATGCTCGAGGAGCTCGCGCGGTACGGCGTCCCGACCGTCAAGCGCGCCTACGGCGACTGGACGACCCAGCAGCTGACCCCCTGGAAGGAGGAGCTGCACCGGCACGCGATCCAGCCCGTGCAGCAGTTCTCCTACACCTCGGGCAAGAACTCCACGGACTCCGCGCTGATCATCGACGCGATGGACCTGCTCTACTCCGGCAACCTCGACGGGTTCGCCATCGTGTCCAGCGACAGCGACTTCACCCGGCTCGCGACCCGGCTGCGCGAGTCCGGCAAGACCGTGATCGGGCTCGGCCGGCGTCGCACTCCCGCCTCGCTGGTGGCCGCCTGCGACCGCTTCATCTACCTCGAGGTCCTCGGCAGCAACGAGACCCCGCCCGCCGCACCCGCGACCGAGCCCGACGACGAGGCCGCGACCCCGCTGCCGGACCTGCGCCGGATCCTGGTGGCCGCGATCGACTCGGTCTCGCAGGACGACGGGTGGGCGGCGCTGTCCGGTGTCGGCAGCCACATCGGCGCGAACAACCCGTCGTTCGACTCCCGCAACTACGGCTACCCCAAGCTCGTCGAGCTGGTGCGCGCCCAGGACTACGTCGACGTGGAGCAGCTCCCCGACCAGCCCGTGCGGGTCCGGCTGCGCCCGTCGAGGGCGGCCACGAAGACCACGAGCCGCCGGCGCACCACCAAGAAGACGGCGGCCAAGAAGGCGGCCCCGACGGCCTGACCCCCGCCGGTCAGAGCGGGTAGGACTGCACGAACTCCGTCAGCCGCTTGAGCTGGTCGGGGTCGGTGGAGGGGATCACGCCGTGGCCGAGGTTGAAGATGTGACCCTTCGCGGCGCGGCCGGCCTCGATGACCTCGGCGGCCCGCGCCGTCATCACCTCGGTCGGCGCGAAGACCAGCGTCGGGTCGAGGTTGCCCTGCACGCCCCGGTCGCCCACCAGCGGCAGCGCGTCGGCCAGCGGCATCCGCCAGTCGACGCCCACCACGTCGGCGCCGGCCTCGCCCATCAGCGTGAGCAGGTTGGAGGTGCCGACCCCGAAGTGGATCCGCGGCACGCCCAGCGCGCCCGCGCGCTCGAGCACGTGGGCGGAGTGGGGCATCACGTGGTCCCGGTAGTCCTGCGGCGTGAGCGCGCCGGCCCACGAGTCGAACAGCTGGACGGCGCTGGCGCCCGCGGCGACCTGCACCTCGAGGTACGCCGCGGCGATCCCGGCGATCTTGCCCATCAGGGCGTCCCAGACCTCGGGGGCGCCGAACATCATCGCCTTGGTCCTGGCGTGCTCCTTGGAGGGGCCGCCCTCGACGAGGTACGACGCCACCGTGAATGGCGCGCCCGCGAACCCGATCAGTGGGGTGCCGCCCAGCTCGCCCACCAGGCCGCGGACGGCCTCGGTGATGAACGGCACGTGTTCGGGGGTGAGGTCCGGGATCGCCTCGACGTCGGCCAGGGTGCGCACCGGCTCGGCGACCACGGGACCCACCCCGGGCTTGATGTCGAGGTCGACCCCGACGGCCTTGAGCGGCAGCACGATGTCGGAGAAGAAGATCGCGGCGTCCACGCCGTAGCGCCGGACCGGCTGCATCGTGATCTCCACGACCAGCTCGGGGTCCATGCACGACTCGAGCATGCCGACGCCCTCGCGCACCCGGAGGTACTCCGGCAGCGAGCGGCCCGCCTGGCGCATGTACCAGACCGGCGTGTGCGGCACGGGCTCGCCACGTGCGGCCTTGAGGAAGGCGCTCTCGGAGAGGTCGGGACGGCTGCTCACAGGCGAAGCCTCGCAGGTCAACCGGCGTGTTCGCACATCGAGACCGGGTCCCCGACCTACTGTGAACCCATGGTCGTCCGTCAGGAGACGCACCCGGGCACGGGTGCGGGAGCTGTTCCCCCCGAGTTCCGGGACGCCGTGGACAGCATGCACGCCGCGCGGCTGCGACCGGAGGTCTTCTGCGAGGAGATGCCGGCGCCGCAGCGGATCGCGCCGTACGCCGCGGCACTGTCCGCGGACGTCACCGTCGACGACACCGACGTCGGTACCGGCCGGATCATCCTGCTGCACGACCCCGCCGGCAACGACGCCTGGGACGGCACGTTCCGCTGCGTGGCCTACGCCCGCGCCGAGATCGACCTGGAGCTCATCACCGACCCGATGCTGGGCGCGGTGGGCTGGTCGTGGCTGACCGAGGCGCTCGACGCCCACGGCGCGACGTACGCCGCCGCCTCCGGCACCGTCACCAAGGTCGCCACCGAGAGCTTCGGCGGGATGGCCGACGAGGGCGGCACCGCCCAGCTCGAGATCCGCGCCTCCTGGTCGCCGCGGCCGAGCCCGCAGGCCGCCCCGGGCGCCCCGCTGGACATGGCGCCGCACGTCGAGGCGTGGGGCGAGCTGCTGTGCACTGCGGTGGGTCTGCCACCCGTCCCCGAGGGCGTTGCGGTGATCCCGAGCCGCCGCGGCCAGCGGGGTGCGGGACACTGACCTCCATGGTTCCCCTCGCCGACCCCTCCGACGCCGAGCCCACCGACGCCGAGACCGCGGACGAGGAGCTCCCCGCAGCTCCGGAGGAGCCTGCTCGCCCGCTGCTGCACCTGCGCGACGGCCTCCCTCCCGTCGTGGAGACCGAGGCCGCCCTGGCGGAGGTCTGCCGGGCGATCGCGGCCGGCACCGGTCCGGTGGCGATCGACGCCGAGCGCGCGTCCGGCTACCGGTACTCCTCGCGGGCCTACCTGATCCAGCTGCGCCGCGAGGGCGCCGGCACCCACCTCGTGGACCCGATCGCCTTCGAGTCCCTCGCGCCGCTCCAGGAGGTGCTCGAGGGCACCGAGTGGATCCTGCACGCCGCCACCCAGGACCTGCCCTGCCTCGCGGAGGTGGGCCTGCGGCCGAGTGCGCTGTTCGACACCGAGCTCGCCGGGCGGCTGCTGGGCTATCCGCGGGTCGGGCTCGCGACGCTGGTGGAGACCCTGCTGGGCTACCGGCTGGCCAAGGAGCACTCCGCGGTGGACTGGTCGACCCGGCCGCTCCCGGAGCCCTGGCTGGAGTACGCCGCCCTCGACGTCGAGGTCCTCGTCGAGCTGCGTGACGCCCTCGCCGCCGAGCTGGTCGCCGCGGGCAAGGACGACTGGGCCCGCCAGGAGTTCGAAGCCCTGCGCGGCTTCGAGCAGCCGGCCCGCGTCGACGCCTGGCGGCGCACCTCCGGGCTGCACCGGGTGCGCGGCCGCCGGGCCCTGGGCGCGGTCCGCGCCCTGTGGGAGACTCGCGACGAGATCGCCGAGCAGCGCGACGTGACGCCGGGCCGGATCATCCCCGACTCGGCCATCGTGGCCGCGGCGCAGGCGATGCCGACCGAGAAGGGCGCCCTGCTGCGCACCCGCGGCTTCCACGGCCGCGGCGCCGAGCGCTACGCCGGCCGGTGGATGGCGGCCCTGACCGCGGCCGGGGAGATGCCCGAGGACGACCTGCCGACCCGTTCCCCGCGTGGTGACGGGCCGCCGCTGCCGCGCGCCTGGGCCGAGAAGGACCCGGTCGCCGCTCGCCGGCTCGCGCTGGCCCGCGACGAGCTGACCCGGATCGCGGAGAGCAACAACCTGCCGGTCGAGAACCTGCTCACCCCCGACTACCTGCGGCGCACGCTGTGGACCCCGCCGCGGACCCGCGAGCCCGGCACGCTGCTGGACGAGATCGTGGCCCAGCTCGCGGCGTACGGCGCCCGCAGCTGGCAGATCGCGCTCACCGCGCCGGTCCTCACCACCGCGGTGCTGCAGGCCGACGCCGAGGCCTCGGACGGGGCGCCCGAGGCCTGAGGCCGGGCTACCCGGCGTCGGGGCTCTCGCTCCCGCTCTGCGGGTCGAGCACCGTGCGTGACTCCTCGTCGATCCGCTCGGTGATCGCGTCGAGGTCGAGCACCGGCACGGTGAACAGCTCGTCGAGGCTGCCGGCGACGGCGTTCTCGAGCTCGGGGCCGTGGTCGATCAGCGGGGGCAGGTGCACCGACCGGACGCTGGAGTTGAAGACCGCCGGGTGGGCGGGCTGCCGGCTCGGCTGCAGGAAGTTGTCGGAGGCCGCGGCCTCGAGGTTCGCGGGCACGATGTAGCCGGTCTGGGCCACCCGGTTGACCGACGCCGTCGACAGCACGCGCACCATGAAGTCCGCCGCCTCGGGGCTGCTGGCCGCGTCGGCGGAGACGCACAGCCCGGTGATGTCACCGACCGTGGCGCTGCCGCCCAGCGCCGGCATCGGCATCACGTCGAACTGCAGCCCGGGCACTTGGCGCAGCTCGGGCACCAGCGACCGGAACCCGGCGATCATGCCGAGCCTGCCGCGCTCGAACCAGGTCAGCGCCGGGGCCTTGGCGAGCTGGTCGCTGGTCAGGGTGAGGTGCGGGTCGCGCAGCACCTCGAGGGTCCGCTCGAGCGCGGCACGGGTGTCGCCGTCGGAGAAGGCCAGCGAGGTCGGGGTCTCCTCGTCGTCGAAGACCTGACCCCCGCCGGAGTAGATGAACGGCGCCAGGCCACGCAGCGTCGGGTCGATGTGGACGCCACGGGTGCCCTTGCGCGGCCGCGACGCGAACTTGGCGGCCGCCTCGAACTGGTCGAAGGTCCAGCGGCTGTTGGTGCCCGCGGGGTCCGGCGCGTCCAGGCCCTTGTCCTGCATCCGGCCGAAGTCGACGATCCGGGTGTTGTAGTAGATGACCATCGGCGAGATGGCGTACGGCATGCACTGCAGGCGGTTGTCCGCGCTGAAGGCCTGCAGCGCGTCGCGGGAGTAGCCGTCGCCGAAGTCCACGCCGCGCTCGTCGAGCATCTCGTCGACGGGCTGGGTGAGCCCCTCCTCCTGCAGCCAGGCGAGGTCGGACCGGGACACCATGAAGACGTCGGGAACCTCGGTGGAGCCGGAGCTGGAGGAACGCAGGTCCGAGACCATCGCGTCGTGGCTGGACCACGAGTGCAGCGTGACCTTGCTGCCCTCGGAGGACGCGTTGAAGGTGTCCACCACGCCCTGCAGCGCGGCGACCTCGTCGCGCGGGCCGTAGACACCGAAGCTCAGCGCCGTGCGCGGGGTGGTGGGAGTCGTGCTCTCGCTGCGCAGGGTCGGGCCGGGCTCGGCGCCGCCGCTGTCGCAGCCGGCGAGGGCCAGCGCCAGGGCCGCGGCCGTCAGCGCGGCAGGGACCCGCCGGCCGCTCCTGCGGCGTGACCGCCCGATCCGGACCGCCCCCGCTGACCTGCGCAGCACCTTCACCCGATTCCTCTCGCCCCGTGCCTGCCCGTGCCTCAGCCGCGCCGTGTCCCGGCCGCGGCTGCCGGCACTCCACCCTACCGACCGGAAGGGCACCTCCCGGTCGCTGCGGCGGTCCCCGCGCGTGGGCTCGGTCACCCGAGCGCGTGCAGCTGCCGGGCCGCGTCCAGCACCCGGTCGAACGTGGCCCGGTCCAGGGCGGCGCCCTCGCGTCGTACCGTCCCTGGGTCCAGCACCAGCAGCCGGTCGAGGCGGGCCTCGCTGGGCCGCCGCTCGCGGTCCCAGCCACCGGTGCCGACGTCCATCCACTGCCGACCCCAGCGGGCCTCGTCGGCCGCGTCACGGTCGTGGTCCTTGCTGGTGAGCATCAGGCCCAGCAGCCGCTGGCCGTCGGGAGTGCTCCGTCGTCCGACCAGCAGCACCGGCCGGTCCTTGCCCCGGCCGTCGCCCTCCTCGTAGGGCACCCACGCCCACACGACCTCGCCCGGGTCCGGACGTCCGTCGGCGCGTGGCGCGTAGCCGATCTCGTCGCGACCGCGGGGCGCACGGCGGGGTGCACGGCCAGGCGCACCGCGGGGCGCGCGGCGGCGCGTCGGTCGCAGGAGGCCGCTCAGTCGGCGGCGGAGGCTCACCATGCCCGGAGCCTAGGACACGGCCGGTGCCGTGCCGGGAGGCGAAGGTGGAGCACGCCGGACCGGGAGCGCCTCACGGCGCGTGGCCGCTCGTAGCGGCTTATTTTGGGACCCGGGGCTGCCGCGGCCCGACGTGCTCCGAGCACCAACCTTACGACGCCGCGGGCCTCACTCAAGCCACCTCGCTGAGAGTCGTCCCACACCGGCCGCCGGTGGTCTGGTCGGGGTCAGGCGAGACCGTGGCGGAGCTCGGCGTGGCCGGCGGCCTCGAGCTGCTCGGCCAGCACCAGCATCCGGCGCACCTCGGCCTCGGACGGGCCGGACAACGTCGCCCGGCCGGTCGCGACCACCCGGGCGAAGGCGGCCGCACGCAGCAGCACGTCGGCGAAGTCGCTGCCGGCGATGCCGCGCAGCACCTGGTCGACCATGGCCTTGAGCTCGTCGGGGCCGGGCGGGTCGGCCACCCCCGCCACGACCCGGGCCACCTGGGCCCGGGCCCGGCCGGCCTCGAACTCGGCGGCGACGGCGACCGGGTCGGCGTACACCCACGAGCGCAGCAGGTAGAGCCGCCACAGGCAGCCGGCCAGGGAGTCGGCCGGCGAGCCCGACCAGACCTCCGCGATCGCCTCGATGCCCTCGGTGTCGGCGAGGTGGAGCAGCCGGTCGGCGACGGCGTCGTCGTCGGCCTCCCGGGCCCCGCGCACCAGGAGGGTGGCGGCGCGGTCGGCGGCCTCGCTCACCACGGCCGGGTCGACCCCGCCGGTGATCGCCTCGAAGAAGGTGGCGCCGGGGGTCATCGGTCGGTGATGGGGTCGATCACTCACCTCGACAGGCTACTTCTCAGCCGGTTCCTGATGTTCTCAGCCGTTGCACCGGCTGAGAACATCAGGAGTCACCGGTGCACCGGTGATTCCGACAGGGCCCTACCCCAGCACCTTCCGGATCCGCTGGTCGCTCACGGCGTACGCCGTGCCGAGGTGCTGGGCCCACAGCGAGATGCGGTACTCCTCGAGCATCCACCGCGCCTGCCGCAGGTGCGCGCCCGGCGGGCGTCCGTCGGGGAGCGCCTCCACCTGGTGCAGCCAGGCGTCTTGGAGGTCACCGATCTGGTCCATCAGCTGGCGGTCCCGGTTGACCTGCCCGGGCAGCCGCTCGCGCCGGTGCTGCAGCGCGGCGAGGTACGCCGGGTAGCGGCGCAGCTGGGTCGCGCCGGCCTCGCCCACGAAGCCGCGGTGCACGAGTCGGGCGAGCTGCGCCTTCATGTCGGAGAGCGCCGGCAGCATGGTCATGTCGGCGCGGCCGCTCAGCGCCTTCTCGGCCTGCCGCCACGCGTCCAGCACCCCGATCAGGTCGGCCAGCACGGCGCGCAGGTGGGCCTCCTGGTCCCGGGCGGCCTCGGTCCGCAGCGCCGCGAACCCCTGCTCGTCGCGCACCACCGGGCGCGAGTCGACCAGGGTGCCGAGCACGGCGGCCCGGCAGTCCTCCAGGAGCTCGGCGACCGAGGGGTACGGCGATCCCGCGAGCCCCAGCTTCTGGGCGTTGTCGAGCCCGTCGAGCACCGTCTTGACCGGGGACGGCGTGGTCAGCAGCAGGAGCCGGCGGACACCGAGCCGGTGCTGCGCCTCCTGCTCCACCTCCGAGCCGAGGACGCGGAGCCCGACGGTCTCGCCCTCGTCGACGAGGCCCGGGAAGCCGCGCACCTCGTGGCCGGCCCGCTTCTGGGTGAACGACGGCTCGATGGTCCCGAAGACCCAGTCGGTCTCACCGGTCCGGGCGATGCCGCTGTCGGCGGCCACCTCGGCGATCGCCTGGGCGAAGCTCGGCCGCAGCGGCTCCTTGAGCGCCTCGAGGTCCTTGCCGCGGGCCTGCTCGCGGCCGGTGTCGTCCACGACCCGGTAGGTCGGGCGCAGGTGGTCGGGGACCTTGCTCCAGTCCCACGCGTCGCGGGGCACCACGACCCCCGTCGTGGAGCGGAAGTACCGCTCGAGGGCGTCGAGGAGGGGCTCCTCGCCCGGCGGCACGGCCGCCAGGAACTCCCGGGCCTTGTTGGGCGCGGGCACGAAGTTGACGCGCAGGTTCTTCGGCAGGCTGCGGACCAGGCTGGTGACCAGCTCCTCGCGCAGGCCCGGGACGTTCCACGAGAAGTCGTCGGCGTCGACCCGGTTCAGGGTGGCGACCGGGACGTCGATGGTGAGGCCGTCGTCGGCGGCGCCCGGCTCGAAGTGGTAGCTGATCGGGAAGGTCAGCCCCTCGCCCACCCAGGTCTCCGGGTAGTCGGCGGCCCGGATCTCCTCCGCGGTGTCGTGGGTCAGCATCTCCGGGTCGAAGGTGAGCAGCTCCGGCTGCTTCTGCCGGGCGCGCTTCCACCACTGGTCGAAGTGCGCACCGCTGACCACCTCGGCGCCCACGCGCGCGTCGTAGAAGTCGAACAGCGTGTGCTCGTCGACGACGATGTCGCGGCGGCGGGCGCGGTGCTCCAGCTCCTCGGCCTGCTCGAGCAGGGCCAGGTTCTTCTCGTAGAACTTGTGGCGTGTGTGCCACTCGCCGTACACCAGCGCGTGCCGGATGAACAGCTCGCGCGCCAGCGCCGGGTCGATCCTGCCGTAGCCGACGAGCCGGTCGGCGACCAGCGGTACGCCGTACAGCGTGACCCGCTCGTGGGCCATCACCGAGGCCCGCTTCTTGCTCCAGTGCGGCTCGCTGTAGGTGCGCTTGACCAGGTGCTCGCCGAGGCGCTCGGCCCACTCGGGCTTGATCGCGGCGTTCTGCCGGGCCCACAGCCGGCTGGTCTCGACGAGCTCGCCGGCCATCAGGAACTGCGGGTTCTTCCGGGCCAGGCCGCTGCCGGGGAAGATCGCGAACCGCGCACCGCGGGCGCCGAGGTACTCGCGCATCGGCCGACGGCCGCTGCCGCCGCGCTCCTTCTCGCGCTCCTCGAGCAGTCCGATGTGGCTCAGCAGCCCCGAGAGCAGCGCCTGGTGGATGCCGTCCGCGTCAGGGTTGTCGGCCGGGTGGCCGACGTCGATGTCCATCTCCTTGCAGACCTGGCGCAGCTGGGACTCGAAGTCCTGCCACTCGCGCACCCGCAGGTAGTTGAGGAACTCCCGTCTGCACATCCGTCGGAACGCCGAGGAGGACAGCTCGCGCTGCTGCTTCTTCAGGTAGCGCCACAGGTTGAGCCAGGTCAGGAAGTCGCTGTCCTCGGCCTTGAACCGGGCGTGCTGCTGATCGGCCTGGGCCTGCAGCTCGGCCGGACGCTCCCGCGGGTCCTGCAGCGAGAGCGCCGCCGCGATCACGATCACCTCGCGCACGCAGCCGAGCCGCTCGGCCTCGATGATCATCCGGGCCAGCCGGGGGTCGATCGGGAGCCTGGCCAGCCGACGCCCGACCCGGGTGAGGCTGCTCTTCTCGTCCGTCGAGCCCGTCGAGACCGCGCCGAGCTCCTCGAGCAGCTGGACGCCGGCGCTCACGTTGCGCTTGTCCGGCGGCTCCACGAACGGGAACCGGGCGATGTCGCCGAGCCCGAGCGAGGTCATCTGCAGGATCACCGAGGCGAGGTTGGTCCGCAGGATCTCGGGGTCGGTGAACGCCGGGCGCCCCTCGAAGTCCTCCTCGGAGTAGAGCCGGATCGCGATGCCGGCCTCGACCCGGCCGCAGCGGCCCGAGCGCTGGTTGGCCGAGGCCTGGCTGATCGGCTCGATCGGCAGCCGCTGGACCTTGGTGCGTGCCGAGTACCGGCTAATCCGGGCGACGCCGCTGTCGACGACGTACCTGATGCCCGGCACCGTCAGCGAGGTCTCGGCGACGTTGGTCGCGAGGACCACTCGGCGGCCGGTGTGCGGGGAGAAGACCTTGTGCTGCTCGGCGGCCGAGAGCCGGGAGTACAGCGGCACGACCTCGAGCCCGCCGCCCCGGGTCGACCGGGTCAGGTCGGCGAGGGCGTCGGCGGTGTCGCGGATCTCCCGCTCGCCGGGCAGGAAGACCAGGATGTCGCCGGGCCCCTCGGCCGAGAGCTCCTTGACCGCGTCGACGATCGCCTCGGTCTGGTCGCGGACGACCGTCTCCCCCTCCTCGTCCACGTCGTCGGTCCCTGAGGAGGCGAGGGACGAACCGTCTCGGAGGGCCATGAGGGGCCGGTAGCGGACCTCGACGGGGTAGGTGCGCCCGGAGACCTCGATGATCGGCGCAGGGTTCCCCCGCCGGTCCGCGAAGTGGCGCGCGAACCGCTCGGGGTCGATGGTGGCCGAGGTGATGACCAGCTTCAGGTCGGGCCGCTTCGGCAGCAGCCGTCGCAGGTAGCCGAGCAGGAAGTCGATGTTGAGGCTCCGCTCGTGGGCCTCGTCGATGATGATCGTGTCGTACCTGCGCAGCATCCGGTCGCGCTGCAGCTCGGCGAGCAGGATGCCGTCGGTCATCAGCTTGACCCGGCTCGACCGGGAGGTGCGGTCGGTGAAGCGCACCTGGTAGCCCACCAGGTCCCCGAGCTCGGTCCCGAGCTCCTCGGCGATCCGCTCGGCCACCGAGCGGGCGGCGATCCGGCGCGGCTGGGTGTGCCCGACCAGGCCGCCGCTCCAGCGGGGCTTGCCGTCCCGGCCACGCCCGGTCTGCGTACGCCGGCCACGGCCGAGCTCGAGGCAGATCTTGGGGATCTGCGTGGTCTTCCCCGACCCGGTCTCGCCGGCGATGATCACGACCTGGTGGTCGCGGATCGCGGCGGCGATGTCGTCGCGACGCTGGGTGACCGGCAGCTCGGGTGGATAGGTGATCTCCAACGGTGCCGTCTCATCGGGCGGAGCTGCGGGGCCGGACATGATGCCGGCCATTGTGCCTGTGCCGTGGTCGGCCGGGCGAACCGATTGCCCGGCCCTGCCGGGAGGCGGGCTCAGCCGTCGGAGCCGTCCTGCTGCGGCGTCGTGCTGGGCGGCAGCTGCCCCGGCACCCCGGCGGGCATCCCGCGCGTGGGTCCGCCGAGGCCGCCGGGGCCGCCGCGCATCCCGCTCTGGTCGCCGCCGTCGCTCACCGTTCCGAGGACGGCGCCACCCACGCCGCCGAGGATGACGCTGGCCAGCGCGACGGCCGTGACACCGCGCCAGCCGAGGACCCGGTCACGGAGGCCGGAGGCGCGCGCCGCGGCGGGAGCGCTCGTCGGGGCGGGGGTCTGAGGGGTCTGCTCGTCCATGGCCCCGACTCTCGTGACTGCTCCTGTGCGGATCCTGTGCTGCCTCCGTGAGCCGGCTACCGCCGCGCCCGCAGCGACACGCACAGCCTTCACACAGGAAAGCCACAGCGGAACCGGCCACCTCGACGGCAGAGTGGGGCCATGGAGCTGACACGCCCCGACGGGTCCCCCCTGCGCGTGCTCGTCGTCGACGACGAGGTCAACATCGCCGAGCTGATCTCGATGGCCCTGCGCTACGAGGGGTGGGAGGTGGCGACCGCCCACACCGGGACCAAGGCGGTGGCGGCGGCCAAGGACTTCCGCCCCGACGCGGTGGTGCTCGACATGATGCTGCCGGACTTCGACGGGCTCGAGGTGCTGCGCCGGATGCGCAGCACCGATCCCGACGTACCCGTCGTGTTCCTCACCGCCCGCGACGCGGTCGAGGACCGGGTCGCGGGCCTGACCGCGGGCGGCGACGACTACGTCACCAAGCCCTTCTCGCTGGAGGAGGTCGTGGCCCGGCTGCGGGGGCTGATGCGCCGGGCCGGGGCCCAGCAGGCGGCCACGTCGTCGGTGCTCACCGTGGGCGACCTGAGCCTCGACGAGGACAGCCACGAGGTGTTTCGCGACGGGCAGGAGATCTCGCTGACCGCGACCGAGTTCGAGCTGCTGCGCTTCCTGATGCGCAACCCGCGCCGGGTGCTGTCGAAGGCGCAGATCCTCGACCGGGTCTGGAACTACGACTTCGGCGGCCAGGCCAACGTGGTCGAGCTCTACATCTCCTACCTGCGCAAGAAGATCGACGCCGGGCGCGACCCGATGATCCACACCATGCGCGGCGCGGGCTACGTGCTGAAGCCGGCGACGTGAGGTCGCACTTCGCCTCGCTCACGTCGCGGCTGGTGCTCACCGCGGTGGCGCTGGTCGCGATCGTCTGCCTGCTGATCGCGACCGCGACGACGCTGGCGATGCGCTCCTCCCTGATGGACCGCCTCGACCGGGACGTGCGGTCGTCGGTCGCCCGGGCCGGCGACAACGACAACGACCACGACGAGGGCGGGCCGCCGCGGCCGCCGCTGGACTCGCGCTACCAGGGCCCGGGCACGTTGATCGCCTCGATCGGCAGCGGCACCGCCCGCGGCTTCGTGAACAGCGAGGAACGCGCCGGCAGCACGCCGCTGTCGACGTCCGCGCTGCGGGAGCTCTCCGCGGTGCCGACGGACGGCGACGTGCACGGGGTGAGGCTGCCCGGGTTCGGCTCCTACCGGGTGACCGTCGTGCAGACACCCGACGGCGACCGGCTGGTCACCGGCCTCCCGACCAAGAACGTGGACGCCACCGTCACCTCCCTCATCGGCTGGGAGCTGCTGCTGACCCTGCTCGGCGTCGGCGCCGCTGCGGGCGCCGGGCTCCTCGTCGTACGCCGTCAGCTGCGGCCGCTGCGCGAGGTCGCGCAGACCGCGCACACCGTGGCCGAGCTGCCGCTGGCGTCCGGCGAGATCGACCTCACCGAGCGGGTCCCCGACCACCTCACCGACGAGCGGACCGAGGTCGGCCAGGTGGGGTCGGCGCTGAACACGCTGCTCGCCCACGTCGAGTCGTCGCTGGAGGCGCGGCACCGCAGCGAGCAGCAGGTGCGGCAGTTCGTCGCGGACGCCTCCCACGAGCTGCGCACCCCGCTGACCACCATCGCCGGCTACACCGAGCTGGCGCGCCGTCGTCCGGACGATGCCGGCACGGTGGGCGCGGCCCTCGGCAAGGTCGAGGAGGAGTCGGGCCGGATGACGGCCCTGGTCGAGGACCTGCTGCTGCTCGCCCGCCTGGACGCGGGCCGACCCCTGGAACGGGAGCCGGTGGACCTGACCAGGCTGCTGCTGGAGGCGGTGTCCGACGCCCGGGTGGTGGCGCCCGACCACCGGTGGCGGCTGGAGCTGCCCGACGACGCGGTCGAGGTGACCGGTGACGACCGGCGGCTGCACCAGGTCGTGACGAACCTGCTGACCAACGCCCGCAAGTACACCCCCGCCGGCACCACCGTCACGGTGTCCGTCCGGGCGACCCCCGGCGGCGGCCGGTTCACGGTGCACGACGACGGGCCCGGCTTCCCGCCCGAGCTGGTCGAGCACGCCTTCGAGCGGTTCGCCCGCGGCGACGTCGCCCGCACCCGCGCCACCTCCGACGGCGAGGCCCCCGTCGGCGGCGCCGGCCTCGGCCTGGCCCTGGTCGAGGCCATCGTCCACGCCCACGGCGGCACCGTCTCCCTCGCCTCCTCCCCCGGCGACACCACCCTCACCGTCGATCTCCCGGGATAGTCCGGCACGTTTCTGACGGATCGGCCCTCCCGACGGATAGTCCGGCACGTTTCTGACGCGGGGCCACGTCAGAAACGTGCCGGACTATCCGTTCACAGGGGCCCCACAGGGCGGACCGACGGGGGTGCCAGACCGGGCCGACAGGCTGCGGACCATGACGACCGACACCCTCCGCGCGCCCTCCCCCACCGCTCCGCCGACACCGCGGCGACCAGCGCCGACCGCCTGGCCGTGGGAGCGGGTGGCCCTGGCCGGGCTGCTGCTCGGCACCGCGGCGCTGTACCTCTGGGGGCTGGGCAGCTCCGGGTGGGCCAACTCGTTCTACGCGGCCGCGGCGCAGGCCGGGTCGGAGTCCTGGAAGGCGTTCTTCTTCGGCTCCTCGGACGCCGCGAGCTCGATCACCGTCGACAAGACCCCGCTGTCGCTGTGGCCGATGGCGCTCTCGGTGCGTCTCTTCGGGCTCTCCTCGTGGAGCATCCTGGTGCCCCAGGCACTCGAGGGGGTGGCCGCCGTCGCGCTGCTCCACGCGGCGGTGCGGCGTACGACGGGCTCCGCGGCCGCGGGCCTGCTCGCCGGCGCGACCCTGGCGCTCACGCCCGTGGCCGTGCTGATGTTCCGCTTCGACAACCCCGACGCCCTCCTGGTGCTGCTGCTGATCGGGTCCGCCTACGCCACCCAGCGGGCGGTCGAGGCGACCCGGGCGCTCGAGGGTGGTCGACCCCTGCCGTGGCTGGCGCTGGGCGGTGCGCTGGTGGGCCTCGCGTTCCTGACCAAGATGCTGCAGGCGTTCCTGGTCCTGCCGGCGCTGGCGCTGGTGTACGTCCTGTTCGCCGCGATCCCGCTGCGCAGGCGGATCGGCCACCTGCTCGTCGCGTTCGGCTCGATGGTGCTCGCGGGCGGCTGGTGGGTCGCGATCGTCTCGCTGTGGCCGGCGTCGTCGCGTCCCTACATCGGCGGCAGCCAGGACAACTCGATCCTCGAGCTCACGCTCGGCTACAACGGCTTCGGCCGGCTCACCGGCGACGAGACCGGCTCGGTCGGCGGCAACGGCGGCTGGGGGGAGACCGGCATCCTGCGGATGTTCAACAGCGAGATCGGCGGGCAGGTCGCCTGGCTGCTGCCCGCGGCACTGGTGCTCGGCGCGGCCGGGTTGTGGTTCGCGCGGGATCTCGACCGGCCGCGTCGGGTCCAGGCGGGGCTGACCCTCTGGCTGGGCTGGCTGCTGGTCACGGCACTGACCTTCAGCTTCATGGCCGGGATCTTCCACGCCTACTACACCGTGGCGCTCGCGCCCGCGATCGCGGCGCTGGTCGCGATCGGCGCCCACACCCTGTGGCGCAACCGCGGCTCCCTCGTCGCGTCGGGCCTGCTGGCCCTCGCCGTCGCGTGCACGACCGCGCTCGCGTTCGTCCTCCTCGACCGGGCCGGCGACTGGCACCCGTGGCTGAAGTACGTCGTCGCGACGCTCGGCTTCGCCGCCGCCCTGATGCTCGCCGGCGTCCGGCACCTGCCGCGGCAGGCCGGCCGTGCGGTGGCGGTGACTGCGCTCGTGGCCGCAATGGCCGGCCCCACGGCGTACTCCCTCGCGACCGCGGCCACCCCGCACACCGGCTCGATCCCCACCGCCGGGCCGAGCGGCCAGGGCGGCCCCGGCGGCATGGGTGGACCCGGCGGCATGGGCATGCCCGGCGGGATGGGCACGACCGGCGGGGCGGCCACGACCGGCGGCTCGAGCGCCGGCGGGCTGCTGACCGGCAGCACCGCGGGCGGCGAGCTGACCGCCCTGCTCCGCACCGACGCGGACGCCTACACGTGGGTCGCGGCCGCGGTCGGGTCCAACTCCGCCGCGGGCTACCAGCTGGCGAGCGAGGAGCCCGTGATGGCGATCGGCGGCTTCAACGGCAGCGATCCCAGCCCGACGCTGGAGGAGTTCCAGACCTACGTGGCCGACGGCGAGGTGCACTGGTTCATCGCCGGCGGCGGCACGGGCGGGACGGGTGGTCCGAGCGCGAGCGGCAGCTCCTCGACCGACATCGCGGCCTGGGTGGCGGCCAACTTCGAGGCTCAGACCGTGGACGGGGTGACGGTCTACGACCTGTCCAGCGGGGTCCAGTAGTCCCAGGACAGTCAGTAGCCGCGGCCGCGGCCGCTGACCACGGGGTGGGGCCAGTGCTGGCCACCGACCCGGCGGCCGGTGAGCTCGCGCCACTCCAGCCGCAGCCACAGCGGCCGGACGCCACCCGCCCAGGGCTCGGGCCCGGGGCCGGTGCGGTGCCAGCTGCCGGCGTTCGGCTCCTCGAGCCGCTCGCAGACGCCGTGCGCGACCACGCTCCAGCCGCGCCGCCGCTCACCGTCGAGCTGGTCGATCTCGAAGGCGATCTCGTGGCCGGGGGCGTACACCCCCAGCTCGCTGTACGCCGTGGTCCGCATCTCGATCGCGTCCTCGTGCAGGGCGTAGTTCACCGGCACCAGCCGCGGGCCGGCGGGCGTCACGAAGGCGACCCGGCCGACGGTGTCCGTCCCGAGCAGGTCGCGGCACTCCGCCACCGACAGCTCGACGAGCTCGTCCATGTCCCCAGTATCCCCCCGCGCCGGTGGACACGAGCGATCCTCAGGGCAGGACCTCCACCAGGGCCGGCAGCGACGCGGCGATCACCGCCAGCAGCTCCTCGCGGGTGACCCCGGCAGGATCCCGCACCCAGGTCAGGACGAGCTCCTCGGTCATCGCCGCCCACCCGCGCACGACCAGCCGGGTCGCGGGCGTGTCCGGGACGATCGTCCCCTGCGCGTCCTCCCGGAAGATCCGGTCGGTCAGCGCCGAGCGGGCCTCGTCGTAGATCTCGCGCAGCGTGTCGTTGCCGCTCGCCGCGCCCTTGACCAGCGAGAGGTACCCCTCGTGGTTGGCCACCACGTAGTCGAGGTAGGCGGTCACCGAGGTCAGCAGACGCTCCAGCGGCTCACCGTCCACCGGCGGCGCGGTCTGGGCGATCAGGTCGTCCGCGGCCCGGCGTACGACGGCCTGGTGGAAGGCGTGCTTGTTGCCGAAGTAGTGGTAGAGCAGCCCCCGGGAGATGCCCGCCTCCTCGGCCAGCAGGTCGATCGACAGCTCGTCGAGGGAGCGGGTGGCGAGCAGGCGTACGCCGAGGTCGAGCAGCTGCGACCGGCGCTGGTCCGGGCTGAGCCGGGTGCGCGCGGCCCCGGCGTCGCGCGGGGCGGGAGCGTCGGAGGGTGTGTCGGCCGTCACGCAGGACATTCTATTGACACTTGTTCAATAACGCCAATACCGTCGGGCCATGACTTCCACGGGGCACGTGAAGCACCTCGTCGTGGGCGCCGGGTTCGCCGGCCTGTGCGCGGCGATCAAGCTGGCCGAGGACGGCGAGGACGACTTCCTGGTCATCGAGAAGGGCGGCGACGTCGGCGGCACCTGGCGCGACAACACCTACCCCGGCGCGGCCTGCGACGTGCCGAGCCAGCTCTACTCCTTCTCGTTCGCCCCCAACCCCGACTGGTCGATGTCCTTCTCCCCCCAGCCGGAGATCCAGGCCTACCTCCGGCGCGTCGCCGAGGAGTCCGGCACCCTCGACCGGTTCCGGTTCCACACCACCCTGGAGTCCGCTGCCTGGGACGACGAGGCCCAGGTCTGGCGCACCGAGATCGCCGACGCCGGCGGCCGGACCACGATCACGTCGAGCACGCTCGTGCTCGGCGCGGGTGGGCTCTCCGAGCCGCGGCTGCCCGACATCGACGGGATCGGCGACTTCCGGGGCGAGCTCTTCCACTCCGCCCGCTGGGACCACGACGTCGACCTCGCCGGCAAGCGGGTCGCGGTCATCGGCACCGGCGCGTCCGCCATCCAGATCGTCCCCGAGATCCAGGAGCGGGTCGGGCACCTCGACCTCTACCAGCGCACCGCGCCGTACGTCCTCCCCCGCAACGACCGCAGGTACGGCCGCCTCGAGAAGCTCGCGCTGCGCCACGTGCCGGGCCTGCAGAAGCTCTACCGGACCGCGATCTACTGGGGCCGGGAGACCTACGTCCCCGGCTTCACCCTGCAGCCGAAGCTGGCGCTGCCCGCGAAGAAGATGGCGCTGGCCAACCTCGCCAAGGGCGTGTCGGACCCGGCGCTGCGGGAGAAGCTCACGCCGACGTTCGAGATCGGCTGCAAGCGGATCCTGATCTCCAACACCTACTACCCCGCGCTGGACTCCGACAACGTCGAGGTCGTCACCGACCGGATCAGCAGGGTCACCGCCGAGGCCGTCGTCACCGAGGATGGGGTCGAGCGCCCGGTCGACGTGATCGTCGTGGCCACCGGCTTCTTCACCACCGAGCTTCCGATCACCGAGCACATCACCGGCCGCGAGGGCCGGACCCTGGCCGCGCAGTGGCGCGAGAGCGGCATGGCCGCCTACAAGGGCACCACCGTGGCGGGCTTCCCCAACCTGTTCATGCTGGTCGGCCCGAACACCGGGCTCGGCCACTCGAGCATGGTCTTCATCATCGAGTCGCAGGTGGAGTACCTCCGCGACGCGATCCGCACGATGGATGCGCACCGGTACGCCGCCGTGGAGCCCACCCCGAGCGCCACCCGGGAGTGGAACGCCGACCTGCAGCGCCGGATGAGGAGGACCGTGTGGAGCACCGGGGGATGCTCGAGCTGGTACATGGACGACCACGGACGCAACACCACCCTGTGGCCACGCTCGACGTTCGCGTTCCGCGGGCTGCTGTCCCGCTTCGACGTGGCGGCGTACGACGTGACCGCACCCCGCACCACCACCCGCCCCCGCCAGACCGAGGAAGTGACCGCATGAAGACCCTCGAGGACAAGGTGGTCGTGATCACCGGAGCCGGCTCCGGCATCGGTCGCGCGCTCGCCGTCAACACCGCCCGCCGTGGCGCCCTGCTCGCCCTCTCCGACGTCGACGAGGCGGGGCTGGCCCGGACCGTCGAGCTCGCCGCCACCGCCGGCGCGCGCGAGGTGCGCAGCGACCGCCTCGACGTCGCCGACCGCGCCGCCTTCGCGGCGTACGCCGCTGCCGTCGCCGAGCAGTTCGGCCGGGTCAACGTCGTCATCAACAACGCCGGCGTCGCGCTGGCCGGTGACCTCGTCGACCTGACCTACGAGGACATGGACTGGATCGTGGGGGTCAACTTCTGGGGCGTCGTGCACGGCACCAAGGAGTTCCTGCCGCACCTGATCGCCTCCGGCGACGGCCACGTCGTGAACCTCTCCTCGCTCTTCGGGTTGATCTCGATGCCGGGCCAGAGCGCCTACAACGCGACCAAGTACGCCGTGCGCGGGCTGACCGAGGCACTGCGCGAGGAGATGCTGATCGCCGGTCACGCGGTCGGCGTGACCGCCGTGCACCCCGGCGGCATCAAGACCGCGATCGCCCGCAACGCGCGGGTCTCGGCCCGCGAGGACAAGGAGGCGACCGCGCGGCTCTTCGACGAGAAGCTCGCGAAGATGACCCCCGAGCGCGCCGCCGAGATCATCGTGAAGGGCATCCTGGGCAACAAGGCCCGGGTGCTGGTGGGGCTCGACGCGCACGCGCTGCACCACCTCGCGAAGCTCACCGGCTCGCGCTACCAGGACATCATCGCCACCGTCAGCCAGAAGGTCGTGCCGCCGAAGGCGACCATCGTCTGAGTGGTAGAACCGGCGTGTGACGCCTGTTGACCGCCCGGCCCCGGGTGCCGCCGTCCGGATGGTGATGACCAAGTGGGGCGACCGCCCGCACTGGGAGTTCGACGCCGTGCTGCTCGGCTCGGACGAGCACGGTGACTGGGTCGGCATCCCCGGCGGCACCCACATGTCGCGGCCGGGTGCCGACTACGTCGCGCCCGTCGACCAGGTCGGCCTGGTGCCCGCGCCCGGTCCCGACCACGAGCGCGGCTGGCTGGCGACCTTCCACGCGGTCGGCGGACCGGTCCAGGTCTACGTCGACATGACCACGCCGCCGGCGTGGGACGGGCCGGTGCTGCGCGCGGTCGACCTCGACCTCGACGTGGTGCGCGGGACCACCGGCCGGGTGTGGGTCGACGACGAGGACGAGTTCGCCGAGCACCGGGTCCGGTTCGGCTACCCCGAGGAGATCGCCCGGCTCGCGATGCGGTCCTGCGACCGGGTCCAGGCCGCGGTCTCGGCCGGGCACGCGCCGTACGACGGCAGCAGCGCGGCGTGGCTCGCGGTGCTCGCGTCCCGGTGACGCCGCCCTGGTGGACCCTCAGTCCTCGACCAGGGCTCCGGTCGCGCCCTGGGCGTCCCGGCGGGCCTCCCGGCGCGCCTTGCGGCTGGTCCGCACCTTGAGCGGGCCGACCAGGCGGGGGCCGGCGAGCCGGCTCTCCAGCTTCTGGGCCTCGCGCTTGAGCGGCTGGGCGACGTACTCCCCCAGGATCACGCCGGAGGCGAGCGCGGTCGCGACCGAGGCCGCGGTCACCATCGCGAGCAGCCCCTCGGAGGTCGAGGTGGAGCTGTCGCCCTCGGCCAGCAGCGAGAGCCCCCGGTAGATCGAGAGACCGGGGAGCAGCGGCACCACCGCCGACACCACGACGACCAGCGGCGGCACCCGCAGCCGCCCCGCGACGGTGTAGCTGACCAGACCGATGAAGAACGCCGCCAGGGCGGTCGGCCACGTCCGCCCGGCGTCCTGCAGGGCGAGGGTCTGGGAGATGACCATGGCGAGTGCGGCGATGCCGGCGATCGGCACGATGATGCGACGCGGCGCGTAGGAGGAGAACGCGAACGCCCCGGCACAGATCGCGCCACCCAGCGCCATCATCGAGACCGCCTTGACGCTGCCGCCGGCGCCGGGGTCGAGTCGGCCGATCTCCACCCCGAACAGGCCGGCCAGGGTCAGGCCGCCGCTGACGCCGGCAATGATGCCGGAGGTCGCCAGCAGCGCTTCGGTGAGCCGGGCCCCGCCGGTGACGTAGAAGCCGGAGAGCGCGTCCTGCAGCGCACCCATGAACCCGATCCCGGCCAGCAGCATGACGATGTTCGCGGTGACGACCAGCGAAGGGTCGTCGACCAGCCCGGTGGCGGCCGCGAGGGCGGCCAGGATCGTCGCGATGCCACCGCCGGCGACCTGCTGGTAGAAGAACGGCAGCCGGCGTCGCGACATCAGCAGCTGCGACCGGTCGATGCACACCGCGGCGGCGAACGCGATCGCCACGACCGTCGCCGTGCCCCCGAGCTGCAGGCCGACGCCGGCGCACATCACGCCCCAGCCGAGCGTGACCACCCAGCGCGGGGTGGCGTGGCCCGAGGAGACGATCCGGGCCAGCGTGGCGCGGGCCTCCATCAGGTCGACCCGGTCCGACAGCACGTCGCGGACCAGGTGGTCGACCAGGGTCAGGTCCTCGTAGTCGATGTCGCGCTGCTTGACCTGCCGGATCTGGATGAGCGGCGGGTCCTCGGGACTGGGCTGGTAGGTCATCGACAGCGAGGTGAAGGTGACGTCGATGTCGGGGTGCCGGACGTCGAGGTGCCAGGCCAGCGCCCGCATGGTCGCGGTGACGTCGGCGGCCCCCGCTCCGGAGGAGAGGAGCATCTCGCCGACCCTGAGGCAGAAGTCCAGCGTCAGGTTCAGTGCACGAGCCTCCAGCATGGGGACAATGCTGGCAGGGCGCAGATGTGCTTCGCTGTCCGGGTGCGCATCGACTTCCGGGGCTCCCCCGAGCCGACGATCGGTGTCGAGTGGGAGCTGGCTCTCGTCGACAGGTCCAGCCGTGACCTGAGCAACACCGCCGCCGACCTGTTCGCCGCTGCGGGGCCCCGGCTGGCCGACGAGGGACGGCTGCACAAGGAGCTGCTGCGCAACACCGTCGAGATCGTGACCGGTGTCTGCGGCACGGTGGGTCAGGCGATGACCGACCTGCGCCGCACCCTCGAGACGGTGGTGCCGGTGGCCGACCGGCTCGGGGTCGACCTGTACGGCGGGGGCACCCACCCGTTCGCGTCGTGGACCCGCCAGCAGCTCACCGAGGGGCACCGCTACGAGGAGCTGATCAACCGCACGCAGTGGTGGGGTCGCCAGATGCTGATCTGGGGCGTCCACGTCCACGTCGGCCTGCCGGACAAGGAGCGGGTGATGCCGGTGCTCTCCTCGCTGCTGAACCACTACCCGCACCTGCTGGCCCTCTCCGCCTCCTCGCCGATCTGGGCCGGGGTCGACACCGGCTACGCCTCCAACCGGGCGCTGATGTTCCAGCAGCTGCCCACGGCCGGCCTGCCGTTCCAGTTCGAGCGGTGGTCGGAGTTCGAGGCGTTCGCCTCCGACCAGCTGGTCACCGGGGTGATCGAGGAGCTCTCCGAGATCCGGTGGGACGTGCGCCCGGCCAGCCACCTGGGCACCCTGGAGAACCGCGTCTGCGACGGCATCTCCGACTTCGACGACCTGGCCGCCCTGGTGGCGCTCATGCACTGCCTGGTGGTGGACCTCGACACCCGTGCGGCTGCCGGCGAGCAGCTGCCCACGATGCCGCCGTGGCACGTGCAGGAGAACAAGTGGCGGGCGGCCCGCTACGGCCTGGACGCCATCGTCGTCCTCGACGCCGCGTCGGACGAGCGGCTGGTCACCGAAGACCTCGCCGACCTGCTGGTGCGCCTGGAGCCGGTGGCCGACCGGCTGGGCTGCTCCGCCGAGCTGGCCGGGGTGGCCGACATCCCGCAGCGCGGTGCGTCGTACCAGCGGCAGCGCGCGGTCGCCGAGCGGACCGGGGGCGACCTGGTGGCTGTCGTCGACTCGGTCGTCCGCGAGCTGCGCGACGGCCTCGGCCGGGACGGCGGCTGACGTCGCCTAGCCGGCCTCGGGTCAACCCGGGTGCCGCTCGGCGAGCCGCTTGAGCGTGAGCAGCTGGCGACGCGCCATCACGAGGTCGCCCGCCGAGACGGCGGGAGCCAGCCAGCGGTGGGAGCCCATGACCACCTTGAGCAGCAGCCTGGTGGTGTGGTCGTCGACGGGGACGAGCACGTAGGACATCACCGCACCCAGGATGCGACCGGTGTAGTGCACGCCGGGCTCGACCTCCAGCAGGCGACCCGCCGGACGGCCCGCGGTGGTGGTGAACCGGTCACCGGGCGCGGGTGCCGGCCCGTCGACCAGACGGCGTGGCGAGCGGCGCCCAAGGTTGTCGATCCAGTCGTAGGAGTACGGCGCCCACCGGATCTGGACGACCCAGTCCCACACCGCGGCCGGGGCCGCGTGCACGGTGACGCCCCGCCAGGCCTGCAGCGTCGGCGCGGCCACGAACCCGTCGCACGGGTAGACACGGGCGACCTCCTCCTCGGTCACTCCCCACCGGTCGCCGATCACGTGCCCGCCTCCGTCATCTCCAGCCGGACCCCGAGCAGGCGCACGGCGCGGTCGTGGTCGACCCGGTCCAGCAGCGAGACCGCCGCGTCGGCGAGCACGTCGGGGTCGTTGGTCGGCTCCGGCAGGGTGAGGCTGCGGGTGAGGGTGGTGAACGGGCGGAACCGGACCTTGATCCCCACCCGGGCCGCCGGCCGGCCCTCGCGGTCGATGTCGGCGACCACCCGCCGGGTGAGGCCGCGCACCTCGGCCGCGATCTGCTCCCAGTCCTCCAGGTCGACCTGGTAGGTCTCCTCACGACCATGCGCCCGCGGCACCCACGGGGTGGCGTCGACCGGGCTGGAGTCCTCGCCGCGGCCGAGCCGGTGGTACCACGGCCCCATCGTCGGGCCGAGCTCCGCCGCGAGCACCCGCGCGTCCGAGGCCGCGAGCTGGGCGACGGTGTCGATCCCGAGGGCGGCCAGCTTCTTGGCGGTCTTGCGACCGATGCCCCACAGCGCGTCGGTCGGCCGGTCCCCCATCACCTCGAACCAGGTGTCGGCCGTCAGCCGGCCCACCCCGCGGGGCTTGCCGAAGTCGGTGGCGATCTTGGCGCGCAGCTTGTTGTCGCCGATCCCCACCGAGCAGTGCAGCCCGGTCGCCTCGAGGACGCGGGCCCGGATCAGGTCGGCCAGCTCGTGGGGGTCGCCCTGGTCGGGGGACCCACCCCCCTCCCCCTCCCCGGCCGCCACGAACGCCTCGTCCCAGCCGAGCACCTCCACGACCAGCGGCGCTCCTCGCCAGGTCAGGGACCGCAGCGTCTCCATGACCTCGTGGGAGGCGGCGTCGTACGCCGCGTGGTCCGCGGGCAGGAACACGGCGTCCGGGCACTTGCGCTGGGCCAGCCGCAGCGGCATCCCCGACCCCACCCCGTGCTCACGCGCTTCGTACGACGCCGTCGCGACCACGCCCCGCTCGGTCGGGTCACCACGACCACCCACGACCACCGGCAGGCCGGCGAGCTCGGGCCGGCGCAGCACCTCGACCGCGGCGATGAACTGGTCGAGGTCGACGTGCAGCACCCACCGCCGGACAGTCGGGCCCCCGGCCCCGGTCCCGGTCATCGCGGTGGCGGGGGCAGGGCGTCGGTGGACTCCAGCTGGTCGAGACCGGTGAGCATCAGCAGGTCGACGACCACGGAGCGGATCTGGGCCAGCACCACCTCGGCGGTCAGCTGGTCGGTGCGCTCGACCTGCCCCGTCGCGTTGCCGACCGCGAGCAGCGCCGGGCGGGCCCCGACCGCCATCTGGTCCGCACTGAGCTCGGCGGCGACCACGTCGGCGGCATCGGCCAGGTCCAGGGCCAGCAGCGAGTAGGAGCCGGGCACCGGGCGCCGGTGGTAAGCGGCCACCGCCGTCTGGCGCACCAGCACCCGGGTGCTGCGCAGCGCCCGGTCCAGCGGGTCGACCAGCTCCACCATCCGGCGCAGGTTGCCCTTGTGCCGGACCCGGAACGGCGAGGACGCCACCACCGAGAGCCCCTCGTCGGCGGCGTCCTGCAGCTCCCGGATCAGGTGGTCGGTCGAGCGTGCGTCGGCGAGCAGCGCGAGCGCCCGCTCGACCTCGCCGTCCACCATGACCTCGCCCGCCGCCCGCAGCAGCGCCGCGATCTTGCGCATCACCACGGCGGCCTGCTCCCGGGGTCGGCGCAGTGGCGCGGCCGGGACCACGGTGGCCGCGACCAGCGCCACGGCGCCACCCACCAGCGCGTCGGTCCACCGGGTCAGCGCGGCCCCGGGGTCGGGGATCAGGGTGGCGACCACGATCGACTGGACGGCCGCCTGGGTGACGAACAGCTGGCCCCCGTCGAGCAGGAACGCCGTCGACATCGCCAGCGCGACGATCAGCGACAGCTGCCACCACCCCTGCCCCAGCCAGGCGACCAGCAGGTCGGCGAGGAAGACCCCGACGGCCACGCCGATGGTCACCTCCACCACCCTGCGCAGCCGCTGGCCGTAGGAGGTGCCGAGGCTGACCACCGCGGCGATCGGCGCGAAGAACGGCGTGTCGTGGTGCAGCAGGTCCGAGGCGACCAGCCACGCCGCGCCCGCCGCGAGGGAGCACTGCGCTATCTGCCAGCGCTTGGACTCCCACCGTCGGACGCGTGCCCGCAGGGAGGTGCGACCACGACTCCACAAGCGGTCGAGTGGTCCGGCCTCCATGGCGGAGATCCTGCCACGCGGGCGGCCTCGCGCGGGCTCGCCCTACTGGGCGTGGGCGTAGTCGAGCGCGCGCTTGAGCCGGCCCATGCTGCGGTACCAGACCCGGACCTGCGTCCGGCAGCGGACGACGGAGACGTGGTGGCGGTACTCCTCGCACTCGGCCCGGGCCTCGGAGAGGGTCGGCGGGTAGTCGGTGCTGCCGTCGTAGTGCTCGACGGTGAAGCCGTTGTCGGCGTCGCCGCTGACGTCGACGATCGTGCCGGGCCCGGGCGGGTCCCCGACGGCGGCCCAGGCGGCCCCTCCTCCGGTGACGAGGGCGACGACGACGGCCCCGACGGCGATGAGGTTCTTCATGTGCTGCTCCTGCAGGTCAGACGCCGGCGAGTTCCGGCGTACGCAGGACGCTAGGAGCGCGCGGGGACCGGGCCCTGAGGTCGCGGACGGACCTGTGGACGAGCAGGGCCGTCGCCGCGCCTGTGGACGGCAGGTGGACCGTCAGCGGGCGAGCTCGACCGTGATCGTCGTGTTCGTGCAGTCGGCGGCGAGGGAGGCCAGGGCATCCTTCTCGCCGCGGTCGACGCTCAGCCGCCACCGGTGCTTGACCGCGACCCATTCGCGCACGTACCGGCAGGTGCCGTGCTCGGGCATCCACTCGTCGGGGTCCTGGTCGCCCTTGGACTGGTTGACGCTGTCGGTGACCCCCACCAGCGTGCGTCCGTCGCCGAGGTCGTTGGCGTAGGCCTGACGGGTCTTCGTCCTCCAGCGACGCGCCCCCGAGTCCCAGGCCTCCGCGAGCGGCACCATGTGGTCGATGTCGATGCGCCCTGGGTCGGTCCACGACACCCGGTCGTAGTAGGAGAACCACCGGCCGCCGCTGAGCGAGCAGCCGTCCCCGACGGTGACCGGGTCGTCGGCCTCGGCGATCAGCACCTCGTCGCGGGTGCTGCACCCGTCGCCGTCGGCGTCGACCCAGTGCGGGAACAGGTCCCGGTCGTAGCCGGTGCGGACCTCCGACGCGACGCGCAGGTCACTGACGGCGCGCCGCAGGGGCGCCGAGTAGCTGTCCGCCGAGGCCGCGGCAGGCATGCCGAGCGCGCCGACGACCAGACCCGCCACGACCAGCAGGCGGCGGAGCAGGCCACGGGAGCGATCAGGTCCGAGGGTCGCCATGTCCAGCATCGTACGGAGGAACCCGCCCGGCCGCTCGGCACGCACCGGGACCGGCCACGTCACCGGTGTCACGACGTCCTGCCCTTGTGGCGACCGCCACCACCGGCAAGGATCGGACGCCACGACCAGAAACGGGGTAAGCGTGGTCTCACCGATCGATCCGACGTCGACAGCCTTCCTCCTCGCCGAGAACCGCAGCCAGCCCATGCACGTGGGAGGTCTCCAGCTCTTCGAGAAGCCGGAGGGTGCCGGGCGCGGCTACGTGCGCGAGATGTTCGAGCAGATGCGTGACGTCGAGGAGATCTCGCCCCTCTTCATCAAGCACCCCAAGCGGTCGCTGAGGACGGCCGGCCAGCTGGTGTGGGAGAACGACGCGCAGTTCGACATCGAGCACCACGTGCGTCACAGCGCGCTGCCGAAGCCCGGCCGGGTGCGCGAGCTGCTCGAGCTCTGCGGCCGCCTGCACGGCACCCGGCTGGCGTGGGAGCGCCCGCTGTGGGAGGCGCACGTCATCGAGGGGCTGCGCGACGGCCGGGTGGCGATGTACACCAAGACCCACCACGCCCTCGTCGACGGCGTCTCGGCGATGCGGCTGATCCAGAGCGTGCTCACGACCGACCCGGAGAAGCGCGGCATGCCCGCGCCGTGGGGGGCCCGGCCGGCCCGCGCCCCCCGCGCCCAGGAGAGCTCCCAGGAACCAGCGCACCACGACCTGGCCCAGGTGCCGCTCGCGGCGTTCCGGACGGCCCTCGGCATCACCGCGGAGGCCGCCGGCCTGCCCGGCGCCCTGGTGCGGACGCTGAACAAGAGCGTCCGCAACGAGACCTCGTCGCTGTCGCTCTACGCCCCGCGCACGATGTTCAACACCAGCATCACCGGCTCTCGCCGCTTCGCCGCGCAGGACTGGCCGATCGAACGGCTCCGCGCCATCGGCAGGGCCTCCGGCGCCACGCTGAACGACGTCGTGCTGGCGATGTGCGCCGGCGCGGTGCGCACCTACCTGCTCGAGCTCGGCGCCCTCCCGGACACCCCGCTGGTGGCGATGGTGCCGGTCGGGCTGAACGCCAAGCAGTCGCAGCTGGCCTCCACCGAGGGCGGCAACGCCGTCGGCGCGGTGATGTGCAAGCTCGGCACCGACCTCGCGGACCCGGCCGAGCGCCTCGCCGCCATCCACCTCTCGATGGTGGACGGCAAGCGGGCCCTCTCCAGCATGACCCCGATGCAGATCCTGGCGATGAGTGCCCTCGGCCAGGCGCCGGCCATCCTGCCGCCGCTGCTGAAGATGCAGGGCATCGTGCGGCCGCCGTACAACCTGATCATCAGCAACGTGCCCGGGCCGCGGACCACCCACTACTGGAACGGCGCGAAGCTGGTCGGGCAGTACCCGCTCTCGATCCCCATCAACGGGATGGCGCTCAACATCACCTGCACGTCGTACGACGGCAACATGGGCTTCGGCCTGACCGGCTGCCGGCGCACCGTGCCGCACCTGCAGCGGCTGCTGACGCACCTCGACGACGAGGTGACGGCGCTGGAGAAGGCGGTCGGCGCCTGAGTCAGGGCAGGTACGTCCGCTTCACGACCGCGTCGAAGGCCGCGTCCGGCAGCAGCCGGCGCGCGCCCAGGATCGTGCCGGCGTTGCGGCCGACGGGGTAGCGCGCGCGGGGGTTGCGGACCGTGGCGGCCTTGACGATCTTCTTCGCCACGACCTCCGGCGGGCTGGACATCAGCCTGCTGGTGTCGGCGCGCTCGAGCACCCGGCGGACGTGGGCGGCCATCTCCTCGTAGGCACCGCCGCTGCTCGTCTCGGTGAGGCTCTCTCGGGAGATCTCGTTCCACTCGGTGCGGATCGGGCCCGGCTCGATGAGCACGACGTCGATGCCGAACGGCGCCAGCTCGATGCGCAGGCTGTCGCTGAAGCCCTCGACCGCGAACTTCGTGGCGTGGTACCACGCGCCCAGCGGCTCGTAGAACTTCCCGCCGATCGAGGAGATGTTGATGATCCGCCCGCTCCCCTGGCGGCGCTGGTGCGGCGTCACCAGCTGGGTGAGCCGGGCGAGGCCGAACACGTTGACCTCGAACTGGCGGCGGGCCTCGTCGATCGGCACGTCCTCGACCGCGCCGTAGGAGCCGTACCCGGCGTTGTTGACCAGGACGTCGATCCGCCCCTGCTCGGCGACGACCCGGTCGACCCCGGCCACCATCGAGGCGTCGTCGGTGACGTCCATGGCGAACGTCGTGACACCCTCCCGCTCCAGTCCGGCCATCCGGTCCACCCGCCGCGCCACGGCGTACACCTCGAAGCCGGCCCGGCGCAGCCGCACCGCGGTCCGCTCGCCGATGCCGCTGGATCCGCCGGTGACGAGGGCGACGCGCGCGGCGCCGGGCTGCTGCTCGGGTGGGGTCATGCCCGCCAGTGTGGCGGGTCCTCCTCGAGTCCACCACCGACGGTCTCGGCGACCGCACGCAGCCGGGCCCGGGTGATGTCGGCGACCGTGAGCAGCCCGGCGTTGCGGGCGTTGGAGCCCTGCCGGGTCGGCTCGGCGGAGTTGATGCTGGTGCAGTGGCGGGTGCCGCCGTCCTCGGCGTTCTGCAGGGCGACCGCGTGGCCGGTGGTGCCGCTGCCGGCGAAGAAGTCGAGCACGTGCACGTCGTCGGGCATGGTCGCGAGGATCCGGCGGATCAGCCCGGTCGGCTTGGGCGACTCGAAGACGTGGCCGACGATCTCCTTCAGCTCGGCCACCGCGGTGTCGGTGGAGCCGATCTCCTCGGCCAGCCAGATCGTGCGCAGCTTCTTGCGCCGGCCGCCCGGGGCGTCGCTGTGCAGCCAGTCCTTCTGGAAGACGTCGACCCGGTCCCCGTGCTTCCCCTTCACGGTGCGGCACACGAGGTCGTCGGGGCGCTGGTCGATGAGGGGGCGCGACCAGCGCCAGACCGCTGGCCGACCGTCGCCGAACACCGGCCCGATCTCCTGGGCCCCGTCGAAAGGCGTCGTCGAGACCCGCCCGGTGACCGGGTCACCCCACACCGTGAAGTGCAGGGTCCGGGCGGTCTGGGGGTTGAACTTCTTGTTGGTGTTGCGCAGCGGCAGGCGGCGGTAGCGCCGGCCGGTCGGCTCGTCGGTCAGCGGGAAGTCCCGCTCGTCGACGGCGTCGCTGCTGCTGGCGTCGAGGACGCAGCGCCGCGGGTCCCTGGCGTAGACGAGGAGGTACTCGTGGCTGGTGGCGAACCCCTTGCCGAGCTGGCGCCCCTTGGCGTTGAGGTTCACCACGACCTGGGCCAGGAAGCCGGCCTCGCCGAAGACCTCGTCCATCAGCAGCCGCAGGTGGGCGACCTCGTTGTCGTCGATGCTCACGAAGATCGCGCCCTCGTCGCGCAGCAGCGACCGGGCGGCCTCGAGCCGCGGTCGCATCATCGCCACCCACGCCTGGTGCCGGGTGCTGCGGGCGTCGCCGTGCCGGAAGTCGTCGCGGTAGGCGAAGTCGTTGCCGGTGTTGTACGGCGGGTCGATGTAGACGAGGTCGACCGGTTCGGTCAGGCGCCCGAGCACCTCGAGGTTGTCCCCCTCGATGAAGGTGTTCCACGGCTGTCCCACGAGCCGCACCCTAGTGCGACCTCAGGGACGTCGTGCGGATCCAGGCGTCTGGACCACGGTTCGCATGACGTCTCGGCGGGAAGGTCGTTGGAACACGCACCACCATCGCGAACGGGGTCCCCATGAAGTCGCGCATCGCTATCGCCCTCGGCGCCGCACTCGCCGCCGCCACCCTGACCGCGCTCCCGGCCGCCACGGCCGCGCCCAGCGCGACACCGACGGGCCGGGTGAGGGTCACCGACGACTGCCTGACCAGCGTGCCCGACCCGGGCAGCACCACGAAGGTCCAGATCTGCTTCACGCTCTTCCGCCCCGCGGGCGCGACGAGGCGACACCCGGTCCCGATGATCATGCACAGCCACGGCTGGGGCGGCTCGCGCACGACCGACCCCGCGGCCTTCCGCCGCTTCCTCGACGCGGGGTACGCCGTGCTCTCCTTCGACCAGCGCGGGTTCGGCGCGAGCGGCGGTCACGCGTACGTCGAGAACCCCGACGTCGAGGGCCACGACGTGCGCAAGCTGGTCCGGCTGGTGAGCCGGATCCGGTGGGTGCGGCAGGACGGCCGGGGCGACCCGAGGCTGGGTGCGATCGGCGGCAGCTACGGCGGCGGCTACCAGCTCCTCGGCGCCTTCGAGGAGCTGCGGCTGCGGGGCAAGCCGGTCTTCGACGCGCTCGCCCCCGAGATCACGTGGTACGACCTCAGCCAGAGCCTCGCCCCCGAGGACGTCGTCCGCACCGCCTGGGCCACCGCGCTCTCCGCGGCCTCCACCGCCTCCGACGCGCTCCCGCCGAACGTGTACGCCGCGCTGGTCGAGGGCGCCGCCACCGGCACCTGGCCGGACGGCTCGGTCCCAGGCACCGAGGACATGAAGACGTTCTTCTCCAAGAACGGTCCGAAGTGGCACGTCGACCACGGCCGCCGCCTCGACATCCCGGTCCTCTTCGGGCAGGGCACCACCGACTCGCTGTTCCCGCTGCAGCAGGGGCTGGCGAGCTGGAAGCACACGATCACGAAGCGGGCCCGCCGGCACAGCATCTTCGTCGCCTACAACGGCGGTCACGTGCTACCTGCGGTCACCCCGCCCGGCATCGACGTCACCTCCGACCCGTGCAGCAGGAAGCTGGCCGGCGGCAGCTTCGAGCGGCTCTCGGTCCGCTTCTTCGACGAGCAACTCAAGGGCCGCGACACCGGTCTGCGCGGCTACGGCCGCTACCACCTGGCCACGCCCACCAGCACCTGCACCACCGTCGACTCGGTCCGGGCGAACACGGCGTACGACGAGGTCGGCACGGTCGCCACGCCCGAGACCGGGGGCGTGCCGCTGTCGTACAAGATCGTCGACGGACCGATCCGGGTGGCCGGTACGCCCTACCTCACCGGTGACCTGACCGCCCTCGGCGTCAACAACCGCGCGTTCTACGGCCTCGCGGTCGGCACGTCGGCGGCCGACGCGCACCTGGTCCAGAACAACGTGCTGCCGCTCGACGAGTCCGCCCCCGTGACCGGGGAGCGGCGCCGGATCGCGCTGCCGTCGGTGGCGGTCGACGTGCCCGCCGGGCAGTCGCTGTTCATCCTCGCCAGCCCCGTCAGCGACACCTTCGTGGGGATGGGCAGCCGCACGCCGGGGGCGGTCGTGCTCGACCACACGGTCGTCCACCTCCCCGTGGTGGCACCTTGACCTGCTCGACCTGAGCGGGCTCAGACCTCGTCGGAGTCCACCGCCACCAGCGCCACGGTGGTGACCGCGACCAGGCACTCGGGCAGCGGCTTCCTCACCTTCATCGCGGTGACGGACAGGCCGTCTCCCATCCGGTGCACGGTCACTCCCGGCGGCACGTCGCAGCCGACCGCGACCACCGCGCCGAGCACGGTCTGGTCGTCGGCGACGTCGGCCTTCGCGATCGCCTGCTCGATCCGGTTCCCGACCGCGTCGGTCCGGAACTGCCGGGAGAACGCCGCCACGGCCGCCTCGTCGTCGAGCACCGTGGGCCGCTGGCTGGCGCGGCCGCCGGCGCCGGACTGGCTGATCATCGCGACCTGGGTGAAGTCCACGGTGCCGTTGCCGATCGGGCTGCCGGACCCCGAGGGGCTGCCGCTCGCCGAGGGCGAGCCCTCGTCGGTGGCCGTGCCGTGGGTGTCCGCGCCGTCGTCGCCGCAGCCGGCGAGCAGGCCCGCGGCCAGCAGCAGGGACAGGAGCAGGGGTCCGAGAGTTCGTCGCATGGGAATGGGACGCTACCGCGCCCCCGCGGGTTCCCCGCCCCGCCCGCGCGCGGCCGGGCGTGGCAGCATGCGGCCGTGCCCCGCTTCACCCGCGCCGAGCTCGAGTCGTTCCGCGACACCGAGGTGCCCGACCTGCTCGGCCCCGACGTCCGGCTGCTGTTCGTCGGGATCAACCCGGGGCTGTGGACCGCAGCGACCCAGACCCACTTCGCGCACCCGGTGAACCGCTTCTACCCCGCCCTGCTGCGCGCCGGCATCCTCGAGCACCCGATCGACCCCTCGGCGGGCATGACCGACGCCGACCGCGAGGGCCTGCGCGCCCGCGGCATCGGCATCACCAACCTCGTGCACCGGGCCACGGCCCGCGCCGACGAGCTGGGCCGCGAGGAGCTGCGCGAGGGCGGCCGGCGGCTCGAGGAGCTGGTCGGCCGGGTCGCGCCGCGGGTCGTCGCGGTCGCCGGCATCACGGCGTACCGCCACGCCTTCGGGCAGCCGAAGGCCGTCCTGGGCCGCCAGCCCGAGCCGTTCGCGGGCGCCGAGCTCTGGGTCGTCCCGAACCCGAGCGGCCTCAACGCGCACGAGACCGTGGACAGCCTCGCCGCGGCGTACGCCGAACCCGCGCGCGCCGCGGGCCTGATCTGACTGGATAGTCCGGCACGTTTCGTCACGTCCGGGCGCAGAAACGTGCCGGACTATCCGTCCGAACGCAGAAACGTGCCGGACTATCCCCCGGAAGGCTCAGTCGCCGAAGACCTGGTCCTTGCCGAGCACGGTCAGCCCGTCCTCGAGCACGAACCCGCGGGCCCGGTCGGCCTCGGGGTCCACGCCGATCTTGGCGCCGGGGGCGACCACGACGTTCTTGTCGAGGATCGCGTTGCGGACCACCGCGCCGGCACCGACGCGGACGCCGTTCATCAGCACCGAGTCGCTGACCTCCGCGCCCGAGCCGACGAAGGCAGCCGGGGAGAGCACCGACCGGCTGACCGTGCCGCCGCTGACGACCGCGCCGGGCGAGAGCAGCGACTCCAGCGTCCGCGAGGCGATGCCGTCCTCACCCGGGGTGATCTTGACCGGCGGCTGCGGGCCGTAGGAGGTGTAGATCGGCCAGTCGAAGTTGTAGAGGTTGAACACCGGCAGCGGCGACACCAGGTCCATGTGCGCGGCGTAGTAGGACCCGATCGTCCCCACGTCGCGCCAGTAGCCGCGGTCGCGCTCGGTGGCGCCCGGCACGTCGTTGTCCTTGAAGTCGTAGACGCCCGCCTGGTTGCGCCGCACGAAGGCGGGGACGATGTCGCCACCCATGTCGTGCTTCGAGCCGGTCATCGTGGCGTCCCGGGTCACCGCCTCGACCAGGGCGTCGGCGTCGAACACGTAGTTGCCCATCGAGGCCAGCACCTCCCCCGGGCTGTCGGGCAGCCCCACCGGGTCCATGGGCTTCTCGAGGAACTCACGGATCCGGGACGGGTCGTCGGGCTGCACGTCGATGACGCCGAACTGGTCGGCCATCTCGATCGGCTGGCGGATCGCGGCCACGGTGCACGCCGCGCCGCTCGAGACGTGCTGGTCGACCATCTGCGAGAAGTCCATCCGGTAGACGTGGTCCGCGCCCACCACCACGATGATGTCCGGCCGCTCGTCGCGGACCAGGTTCAGCGACTGGTAGATCGCGTCGGCGCTGCCGAGGTACCAGTGCTTGCCGAGCCGCTGCTGGGCCGGCACCGGGGTGACGTAGTTGCCGAGCATCGTCGACATCCGCCAGGTCTGGGTGACGTGGCGGTCCAGGCTGTGCGACTTGTACTGGGTCAGCACGACCACCTGCAGGTAGCCGGAGTTCACGACGTTGGAGAGGGCGAAGTCGATCAGGCGGTAGATGCCGCCGAACGGGACGGCCGGTTTGGCCCGGTCCGCCGTCAACGGCATCAGCCGCTTGCCCTCCCCGCCGGCGAGGACGATGGCCAGGACCTTCTTGCGGCTGCTCGGGCTCATGCCTGCACGCTAGCCCTGTCCGGGCGTCCACGGGCAGGGGTAGTTTCGCGACATGCGCGTAGACGTCCTCAGCAAGGAGTACCCACCCGAGATCTACGGCGGGGCGGGGGTCCACGTCGCCGAGCTCGTCCGAGCCCTGCGCGCGCTCCCCGACCTCGACACGCGGGTCCACGCCTTCGGCGCGCCGCGTGACGAGCCGGGCACCACGTCGTACGCCGACCACGCCGAGCTCGCGAGCGCCAACGGGGCGCTGAAGACCCTCGGCGTCGACCTCTCGATCGCCGACGGCTGCGCCGGCACCGACCTGGTCCACTCCCACACGTGGTACGCCAACTTCGCCGGCCACCTCTCCTCGCTGCTCTACGACGTGCCGCACGTCGTCAGCGCCCACTCGCTGGAGCCGCTGCGGCCGTGGAAGGCCGAGCAGCTCGGCGGCGGGTACGCCGTCTCGTCATGGGTGGAGAAGACGTCGTACGAAGCCGCGGCGGCCGTCATCGCGGTGTCCTCGGCGATGCGCCACGACGTGCTCGCCTCCTACCCCTCGATCGACCCGGCCCGCGTCCACGTGGTCCACAACGGCATCGACACCGACGACTGGCGGCCGGTCGCGAACCCCGACCGGGTCCGCGAGCTCGGCGTCGACCCGGACCGCCCGTCGGTGGTCTTCGTCGGCCGGATCACCCGGCAGAAGGGGCTGCCGCTGTTCCTGCGCGCGGTCGCGCAGCTGCCGCCCGAGGTGCAGATCGTGCTGTGCGCCGGCGCGCCCGACACCCCGGAGATCGAGGCCGAGGTGGTCGGCCTCGTCGACGGGCTCGCGCAGACGCGCCACGGGGTGGTGTGGATCCGGGAGATGCTGCCGCGCCGCGACGTCGTCGCGCTGCTCACCGCGGCCACGGCGTTCGCCTGCCCGTCGATCTACGAGCCCCTCGGCATCGTCAACCTCGAGGCGATGGCCTGCGAGACGGCGGTCGTGGCCACCGCGACCGGGGGCATCCCGGAGGTGGTGGTCGACGCCGCCGACGCCACGGCGACCGGCCGGCTGGTGCCGATCGACCAGGCCACCGACGGGACCGGCACGCCGCTGGACCCCGAGCAGTACGTCGCCGACTTCGCCGCGGCCCTGAACGAGGTCGTCGGCGACCCGGAGCGCGCGGCGGAGATGGGCCGGGCCGGGCGGCAGCGCGCGATCCAGGCGTTCAGCTGGGGCGCCATCGCCGAGCGGACCGTGGGGGTCTACCGGTCTGTGCTGTGAGGCGGCCCGGGGCCTGTGGATGACCGGTCGCGCCGATCGCCGCCCCGGGCGAGGCTGGACCGCATGACCGAGAAGACACCGTTCACGCCCACCATCCGCACCCAGGCCGACCTCGAGACCGCCTGGCGCCATCTCATGGAGCCGCTCGGCTTCGGCGGGCACAGCCTGTGGGTGATGTTCATCCAGGCCGACCACACGCCGCTGCCGCACCTGACCCAGGTCGAGGAGACCGTCGACCCGCCGACGCCCGAGCAGGAGGCGTCGCTCGTGGAGTTCCTCGGCTTCTTCCGCGGCGAGATGCGCGGCGGAGAGCGGGTCGCCTTCCTGCGCTCCCGCCCCGGGCGCGGCGGCCCCGGTCCCGACGACCTCGCCTGGGCCCGCAGCCTCTATGCCGCCGCCCGCGCCGCCGAGGTCGAGACCGACGTCGTCCACCTCGCCACGGACGACCAGCTGGTGCCGCTGCCGATGGACGACGTGCTCGCTCAGCCGGCCTGAGCCGGCTGGGCCCCGCGCGGCAGCATCCGCACGGACCGCACCGACGCGACCACCACGGACACGCCCACACCGACCACCGTCATGCCCACGAGCGTCGCGTGCAGGCCGTACGCCGCGCTGGCCAGGCCGGCGAGCAGGTTGCCGAGCGGGATCACGCCGGCCGTGGAGAGGTAGTCGTAGCTCGAGACCCGCGACAGCGAGCGCTCCGGCACGTGCTCGCCCAGCGAGGTCTCCCAGAGCGTGAACGCACCGGTGACACAGACACCCGCGAGCAGCTCGAGCGCGCCGATGCCCCAGGTGCCCAGGCCACTGCCGATGAAGGCGGCCTGGCAGGAGGCGCCGACCAGCATCACGCTCGCGACGCGCAGCGCGAACCGCGGGCGCCAGCGCAGGAGCAGCAGGTCACCGAGCACGCAGCCGATCCCGAAGCACGCGGTGACCACCGCCCAGGAGCGGGCGCCGTCGAGCTCGCGGTCCATCAGCACCGGCCCGATCACGAAGATCGAGGGCAGCACCACCGCGTGGTAGACGCTCATCCCGGCCAGGAACGCGACGACCCAGCGCCGGGTGCGCACCTCGCTCCAGCCCTCGCGCAGGCTGGTCCAGAAGTGGTCGGTGGTGGCGGCCGGGTCCTCCTCGTGCATGGCCCGCTCGACCACCCGGGGCCGCAGGGGCAGCAGCAGCGCGACCGACACGACGAACGTCGCGGCGTCGAACAGCAGCGCGCCGCCCGGCCCTCCGGCGTACGCGATCAGCACGCCGGCGACCACCGGTCCGACGACGTTCGCCACCGAGAAGGACAGCCCCCGCAACGCGTTGGCGGGCTGCAGGGTGGCCGGGCTCACGGTGGAGGGCAGCAAGCCGGTGAACGCCGGGGCGAAGAACGCGTCGGCGCCGCCGTAGACCGCGGCCAGCACGACCAGCGCCGTGACGGACGCTCCCCCACCGAGCAGCAGCGCCGCCGCCACCACTTGGCAGGCCATCCGGACCAGGTCGGAGGCGACCAGGATCCGCTTGCGGTCCAGCCGGTCCGCCCAGACCCCCGCGGGCAGCGCGAGGAGGACGAACGGGAGGAACTGGGCCGCGGAGACCAGCGCGACGTCCGCGACACCGCCGCCGGTGGCCAGCACCGCGAACGGCAGCGCGATCGACGTGACCCGGTCGCCCAGGATCGAGAGCACCTGGCTGCCGAACAGCAGCCGGTACTGCGGCTCGTCGCGCAGGACGGCCGGCACCCGCAGTCGTCCCTCGTCCGGTCCCTGGGTCAGCACCGGCCAAGGATGGCAACGACAGGGCCCCGGGGGCGAGGGGATTCGGTGCTCACCGGCCCAGGAACGTCGTACGCCCCGGTCGCGCGGGCGACCGGGGCGTATGACGTCGGAGGATCAGACCACCAGGCTGAGGAGCAGGACGAACACCAGGCCGCTGACCGAGAGCACCGTCTCCATCGCCGACCAGGTCTTGATGGTCTGGGGGACGTCCATCCGGAAGTACTCCTTGACCAGCCAGAAGCCCGCATCGTTGACGTGGGAGAAGAACACCGAGCCGGCACCGATCGCGAGGACCACGAGCGAGACCTCGGCGGACGGCAGCCCGGCGACGAGCGGGACGACCAGCGTGGACGCCGTGATGGTGGCGATGGTGGCCGAGCCGGTGGCGAGGCGGATCAGGACCGCCAGGACCCAGGCGAGCAGCAGCACCGAGATGTTCGCGTCGCGGGCCCAGTCGCCGAGCAGGGTGCCCACGCCGGTGTCGACGAGGACCTGCTTGAAGCCGCCGCCTGCGGCGACGATGAGGATGATGCCGGCGATCGGCGGCAGCGACTCGCTCAGCGTGGCCGAGATGCGGTTGCGGTCCATGCCCGAGCCGCGCCCGAGGGTGAACATCGCGACGACGAGGCCGATCAGCAGCGCGAAGAACGGCTCGCCGACGAGGTCGAGGACGCGCCGGGCCGGGGCCGTGGGGTCGTCGGCCAGCACGTCGGCCAGCGCCTTGCCCAGCATCAGCACGACCGGGAGCAGCACGCTGAACAGCGTCATCGCGAAGGTCGGGCGGCGCAGCGTGGTCGTGGCGCCGGGACCGTCGGAGACCTGTTGGGCGGCGGTGTCGTACGTCGCCGGCGCGGGGATGTCGACCCAGCGGCCCGCGAACCGGCCGAAGACGGGGCCGGACACGATCACGGTCGGGACGGCCACGAGCACGCCGAGGCCCAGCGTCAGGCCGAGGTTGGCGCCGAGGTTGCCGACCGCGATCACCGGGCCGGGGTGCGGGGGCACGAAACCGTGCATCGCCGAGAGGCCGGCGAGCGCCGGGATGCCGACCGTGATCAGCGAGACCTGCGCCCGGCGGGCGACCAGGTAGATCACCGGCATCAGCATGACCAGGCCGATCTCGAAGAACATCGGCAGGCCGATGATGCCGCCGACCAGGGCCATCGCCCACGGCAGCGTGCGCGGGGTCGCCCGGCTGACGATGGTGTCGACGATCTGGTCGGCGCCACCGGAGTCGGCGAGCAGCTTGGCGAACATGGCACCCAGCGCGATCAGGGTGCCGACGCCGGCCGCGGTCGTCCCGAAGCCGGTGAGGAAGGACGGCAGCACGCCGGTCTTGTCCTCGTTGGCGAGGATGTTCTGGCCGGCGACCGCGCCCACCGTGAGCGCGCCGAAGGTGAGGGCCAGGAACGGGTGCACCTTCACGACGGTGATGAGCACGACGATCAGCGCGATGCCGAGCAGGGTGGCCAGGATCAGCTGGCCCCCGCCGGCCACCGGCTCGATCAGGCTGGTGCCGGCGAGCGGCAGCAGGGCGGTCAGGGTGGACATCAGTTCTCCTTCACGGGGGTGGACCCGGCGGCCTGCCGGTCGACGTACTGCTGGACGATCCGGTCGACGCTCTGGTCGACGTCGAGCACGACGCCGCGCTCGTCCGGTCCGAGGGGCTCGAGGGTGTCGAACTGCGAGGTGAGCAGCGAGGCGGGCATGAAGTGGCCGGGCCGGCTGGCCTGGCGGCGCGCGATCACCTCGCGGCTGCCCTGCAGGTGCAGGAACTCCAGGGTCCCGACGTGGTCGCGCAGCTGGTCGCGGTACGTGCGCTTCAGCGCCGAGCAGCTCACCACACCACCCTCGGGGTGGTCGGCCAGCCAGCCGCCGATGGTCTCGAGCCACGGGCGCCGGTCGTCGTCGTCGAGCGGCTCGCCGCGCGTCATCTTCGCGATGTTGGCAGCGGGGTGCAGGTCGTCGGCGTCCACGAACGGCACGCCGAGGCGCTGGGCGAGGGCGGCTCCGACCGTGGACTTGCCCGATCCGGAGACACCCATGACGACGAGGAGCGGCGGGTGCGGCATGCGACGTACTCCCTGGCTCGGGCTCAACGCGTCGCGCTGAGCGGGGCTGTGCTGGTCGTCACATGGTGACCCGATTAGTCATACTTTTGCAACCCCTACAGCGAAATTGCCCGTTCATTACGCGCCGCACGCCGGGGTGACATGATGTTTGTCGTGACGACGATCCCGCCGGCCGGCCAGCACGCGAGCGTCCTGAGCGCCCTGGGCGCCCGGATCGCCTCTGGTCGGCTCGAGGTGGGGCAGGTGCTCACGCTGGACGGCATCTGCGGCGAGTACGCCGTCTCCCGCAGCGTGGCCCGCGAGGCCATCCGGGTGCTGGAGTCGATGGGCCTGGTGGCTTCGCGACGACGGGTCGGGATCACCATCCAGCCGCGGCACCGCTGGAACGTCTTCGACCCGCGGGTGATCCGGTGGCGCCTCGACGAGGGCGACCGGACCGAGCAACTGCTCTCGCTCTCGGAGCTGCGGCGCGGGATCGAGCCGGTCGCGGCGGCGCTGGCCGCGCAGCGGGCCGACGGCCACCAGTGCCGGATCCTGGCCGCGGCGGTCTCGGACATGGTCGTGCACGGTCGCGACGGCGACCTGGACGCCTACCTGCTCGCCGACACGATCTTCCACCGCACCCTGCTCGAGGCGAGCGGCAACGAGATGCTCCGGGCCCTCGACGGGGTCGTCGAGGAGGTGCTCAGCGGTCGCACCCACCACGGGATGATGCCGGCGCGCCCCAACCCGGAGGCCATCGCGCTGCACGACGAGGTGGCCCGCGCGGTGCGTCTCGGCGACAGCGCCACCGCCGAGACCGCGATGCGCAAGATCATCGAGGAGGCCGCGACCGCGCTCCGCGAGGAGCAGGCCTGACTCGTGCGGATGTGAGTGCGCCGGGGCGCGCTCTCACCCGCACGAGGGCTCAGAGGGCGGCGCGGAGGTACTGGTCCGGCCAGTCGATCCCCCGGCCGACCTCGACGCCGAGCTCGTGCGCGGCGCGCAGCGCCCAGTGCGGGTCGCGCAGCAGCGCGCGGGCGAGCAGCACGACGTCGGCAGAGCCGTCCGCGACGATCTCCTCGGCCTGCTTGGGCTCGGTGACCAGCCCGACGGCGCCGGTGGCGACCTGCGCCTCCGCGCGGAGGCGGCGGGCGAAGGGCACCTGGTAGCCGGGCTCGACCGGGATGTCCGCGAGGGCGTTCCCGCCGGTGGAGACGTCGACGAGGTCGACGCCCGCCTCCCGCAGCAGGGCGGCCAGCCGGACCGAGTCGTCGGCCGTCCACCCGTCCTCGACCCAGTCGGTCGCCGAGATCCGGACCACGACCGGGACCGCCTCGCCGACCCGACGGCGCACCTCGGCCACGACCTCGAGCAGCAGCCGCACCCGGTTGTCGAAGGTGCCGCCGTACTCGTCGTCGCGCTGGTTCGACAACGGCGACAGGAACTCGTGCAGCAGGTAGCCGTGCGCGGCGTGGATCTCCAGGACGTCGAAGCCCGCGGCGAGGGCGCGCTCGGCGGCGTCGCCGAACGCCGTCACCACAGCGGGCAGCTCGTCGAGCCCGAGCGGCCGCGGGTCGCGCAGGCCGGGGAAGGCCGAGGGCGAAGGGCCGACCGGCTCCCAGCCGCCGTCCTCGTCGGCCACGAAGCCGCGCCCCTCCCACGGCACCGTGGAGGAGGCCTTGCGGCCGGCGTGCGCCAGCTGGATGCCGGCCGTCGCACCCTGACCGTGCACGAACTCCACGATCCGCGCCCAGGCCCGCTGCTGCTCGTCGTTCCAGATCCCCGTGTCCGCCGGCGAGATGCGTCCCTCCGGGACGACGGCGGTGGCCTCGGTGAGCACCAGCCCGGCCCCGCCGCGTGCGAACGAACCGAGGTGCACGAGGTGCCAGTCGTTCGGCACCCCGTCGACGGCGGAGTACTGGCACATCGGCGAGACCCACACCCGGTTCCGGATGGTGACCTCGCGCAGGGTGATCGGGCTGAAGAGCTGGCTCATACGACGCCCAACCGCGCAGCTGCCGTCGATGTTCCTCGGTGCCCCCAGGTCAGGCGCACCGCACGCAGGTGCGCGCGGTGGGCCGGGCCGCCAGCCGCTCCGGCGCGATCGGCTCGCGGCACACCTCGCAGGTGCCGTACTCGCCCGCCGCGAGCCGGTTGAGGGCCGCCTCGATCTCGGCCAGGTGCGCCTCCGCCTGGCGGATGAGCGCGTCGACCTGCGAGCGCTCGAACGCGATCGTGGCGCCCTCCGGGTCGTGCTCGTCGTCGGCGTTGGAGTCGCGCGAGGCGTCCACCACCCCGCGGAAGTCGCGGCGCAGGCGGGCCAGCCGGTCGGACGTCCGGTCCCGCTCCTCCCGCAGCAGCCGGGCCGCGAGCAGCCGACCGGGGTCGGTCACCGGTTGCGGCGCCAGATCGAGGCGTTCAGCGCGGTCGCGAAGCCGGTCCACGCGACGTACGGCGCGATCGCGGCCGCCGCGGTCCGGTCCCGGCGGGCGGCCTCCCGCAGCAGCGCGAGGTTCAGCCCGTTCAGCACCGCGATGGTGGCCAGGCCGGCGCGGGGCGACTCACGGTCGAAGAACGCCCAGCACCAGCCGGCGTTGACGGCCAGGTCGGCGCCGGTCAGTGCGACCACCCGGGCCCGGTCCTCGGGTGCGGCGCGCTCGATCAGCCGGCCGGTCCCCCACGCGATCAGCCCGTAGAGCGGGGTCCACACCAGCGGGAACGCGATGCCCGGCGGCTGCCACGACGGCTTGTCCAGCGAGCGGTACCACGAGCTGTCGGGCTTCGTGCCGCGGCTGCCGATCGCGGCGGCGGCTGCGGTCATGGTGGCGGTGAGGACGTGAGCGCGCATGCCCCCACTCTCGCCGACGGGGCAAGCCCCGGCTGCTACTGCAGGGGCGCGAAGGCCTGCGTGGGCGACTGCCCGGCGAGGTTGCCGCCACCCGCCGGCACGGTGACGTAGTAGCGGAAGCCACCGGTCTCGCCCACGGGCACGGGGACCCGGTAGGCGCCGGCGGCGTCGGTGGTGTCGGTGCCCATTCGCACCGGCCCGTGGGGGGCGACCCGCCAGAGCGTGACGCGGGTGCCGGGGCGGGCCGGGGTGGTGGTGCCCACGATCGCGAGCTGTCCGCCCGCCTTGGCGGCCGCGACGTCCGGGGAGGCGGTGACGAGGGGCGCGACGTCGACGGTGAAGACGGGCGACACGCTGCCCTCGGCCGACGAGGAGCCGCCGAACCGCCAGCGGTAGACCGTGTGCGTGGTGGGCTCGACCGTCGCGCTGGTGCCGCCGCCCGAGACCTCGAGCGCGGCCCCCTCGACCGGCTTGAAGCCCGGCTCGCCGAACGACTGCGCCTCGAGCACCAGCAGGCCCTGGGCGAGCGGGCCGATCATGTCGCTGGACACGTGGCCGTTGATCGTCAGCGAGTCACCCGCGGCGATCCGCATCGCCGAGCCGCTGATGCCGGTCGCGGTGGTGTAGCCCTCGATGTCGTAGGTGGTGACGTCGCCGGGGCTACCGGTGCGCAGCGCGTCGAGCTTGAACGGCCGGCCGTCGCAGCCGAGGCCGAGGGCGTAGAAGCCGGCTCCGTCCCCGCCGTGCGCCGCCAGGAACGCCCTGACCGTGCTGCTGGTGGAGGCCGGCCCGACGGGCCGCCGGGTGGCGAGGTCGTACTTGGTCCAGCGGTAGGTCAGGCCCGGCGCGTCCACCGGGCGCCACCCGCCGGCAGCGACGGAGAGAGGGGCCCGACCGACCCAGATCAGGGTCGTGCCCGCGTCCTCGGGCGACTGGTAGCCGGCGTACGCCACGCCGCTGGTCCCCTGCGGGGCCAGGACCGAGAGGCCGGCCACGGTGGTGGCGGCCATCGAGGAGACCCGGTGCTGGGAGCCGACGGCGGTGCCGCCGTCGAGGTCGAACTTCAGGCTGCGGCTGCCGGCAGGGCCCCCGGGGCTGGGTGAGAGGTACGTCGTGGGCGAGCCGCCGCCGATGCCGTAGAGGTCCGTGCAGCCGACGATCGCGAGGTTGGTCATGCTGTCGGCCGAGAAGCCGAGCCCCCGCACCACCACGGTGCTGTCGGCCCGCGCGGCCGAGAACGGCACGAGGGCAGCCACGACCGCCCCAACGATGATGACCACTGCCCGGCGCAAGGCCGCCTCCCGTTCGATCCCCCGCTGTCGGTGCGGGTGGTGACTCGACCCTACGTGGTCATCGAGGCATCCGTCTGCCCAAATCTGGGGCTTCGCCACCACTGGTCACCGAGCCGTCATGTCGCCGTCACCGAGGAGGGTGTCGTTGACGAACGCGGACGCCAGCCGCTCGAACCGCCCGCCCCTGCGCAGCATGGCGTGCCGGGCGCCGGGCACCTCGACGTACTCGACCTCGGCCGTGCCGGCGAGGTTGCGGGCCACCGTCGCGGAGCGTCCGGGGTCGGCGACGCGGTCCTCGGTGCCGTGCACGACGAGCACCCGGCGGCCGGTCAGGTCCGCGTGGTCGCTGGGGTAGACCCACGGGTTGAGCGCGACCACGCTGCGGACCCCCTCCCCGGCGCCGCCCAGCAGCGCGGCGCGCCCGCCGAGGGAGTGCCCGACCAGCGCCACCGGCAGGTCGCCGAGCCGGTCGCGGACCCGGTCGAGCGCCCAGGCGAGGTCGTCGAGCGGGGTGTGGGTGGCGTCCCAGCCGCGGTAGGAGTTCAGCAGGCGGAACACCGCCAGCCGTCCCCGACCGCCGCGGGCGATGCGCCGCGCGACCGGGACCATCCGCACCACGGACAGCTGGGTGGGGCTGACCGCCGGCCGGCCCGGCCTGCTGGCGCCGCCGTGCAGCACGAGGACGACACCCTCGGGCCGGCGAGGGACCCGGGTCGGGAGCAGGCGGGGCTGGGCGCGCACGCCGCCAGTGTGCCCTTCCCGCACAACGTCCCTGCCGCAGCGGGACCTTCTCCCCTGCGGTGCCACCGGGGCCGGGGCAACGCTGGAGGTCAGGACCGGCGCCGTCAGTCCGGTTGTCCGAGAGGAGAGAACACCATGTCCACTGTTGCTGTACGCGCCTCGAACCGGCTGGCCGACATGCTCGACTGGCTCGAGTCCGGAGCCGGCCTCTCGCCCCGGGAGGGCGGCCACTTCATCCGGGTCGAGAGCTTCACCGACAACGGCCACGGCACCATCCGGGCCGAGATCCCCGGCGTGGACCCGACCAAGGACATCGAGCTCACCGTCCACGACGACGTGCTCACCATCCGCGGGGAGCGTCGCGAGGAGCAGCGCGACAAGGAGCACAGCGAGTTCCGGTACGGCGCCTTCGCGCGCAGCGTCCGCCTGCCCCAGGGCACCGACCCGTCGGCCGTGACCGCGACGTACCGCGACGGGATCCTCGAGGTCGGCTTCCCGACCGTCTCGACCTCGACCGAGCCGACCCCGATCCCCGTCCAGCGCCCGGAGTCCTGACCCGGACCCACCCAGGGAGGGACCATGAGCTCGCACGGCGACCCGGTCCGGGGGGAGGCGACGCTGGACGCGGGACCGCGCACCGTGGGCGGCGCTCCGCCCCCGGCCACCGGTCCGCCCCCTCCCGCCCCGCCCGCGCGGCCCCCGTCGCGCTGGGGCGCCGGGCGGATCATCGCCGTCATCGTCGGCGGGGTCCTCGCGTTCTCGTCCCTGGGCCTACTGGCCGGCGGCGGCGTGCTGCGCCTCGCCGACGACGGCATCCGCGACAGCCGGGGCTACCTGATGAGCTCGGACGTCGAGTTCGCCTCCCCCGGGTACGCCGCCACCAGCCCCGAGGTGGAGCTGCGCAACGGCACCCCGGCCGCCGACCTGCCCGAGCGCTGGCTCGGCACCGTCAAGGTCGAGGCGGACTCGCGGACCGACAACGGCGTCTTCGTCGGGATCGCCCGCACCAGCGACGTCGAGGCCTACCTCGCCGGCGTCGCGCGCTCGACCGTGAACGACCCTCTGAGCGGGGACCGGACGCCGGACACCGACTTCGTCGACGGCGGCCCGCCGAGCGGCGCCCCGCAGGACCAGGACTTCTGGGTCGCCTCCGCGCGGGGCCAGGGCCAGCAGTCGATCACCTGGCCGGCGGACGAGGGCAGCTGGACGCTCGTGGTGATGAACGGCGAGGGCACCACGCCCGTGGCCGCCGACGTCTCGGTGGGCGCCACGATCCCGATCCTCGACGACATCGCGGTGGGGCTGCTGGTCGCCGGCATCGTCCTCGGCGCGATCGCCACGGTGCTGCTGGTCGCCGCCTTCAGGCGGCCGCGCTCCGGAACGTAAACATCTCACCCGGGGCGACGGTGTAGGACAGGTCGACCCGGCCGACGATCCTGAGGGCGACCGTCTGGGTGGCACCGGTCGCGTTCTGCCCGAACACGCCGATGCTGCCGTCGCGGTTGCGGAAGGCGGCTGTCGACAGTCCGGGCGTCGCGCTCGAGGAGATCACGCGGGCGCCGGGCGACGCGGCGCGCGAGAGGTGAGCGAGCGTGTAGAACTCCGGCTCCGGCCGGACCTGGTCGCCCTCGACCGTGACCAGGCCGCGGCAGTCCTTGCAGCCCCACCGGGACCCGGCGTCCACCGGACCGTGGTCGGCGTCCAGCGCCAGGCTCCACATCATCAGTCCCGACGACCCCGCGGCGACGGCGTTCGACACGAGGTTGCGCGCATCCCAGCCGAAGGTGCCCGACCAGCCGTCGGTGGTGCCCGTGCACTCGGAGACCAGGCTCGGCACCGAGAGGTCGGCCATCTGGTCGGGGGTGCCTCGGTAGCAGTGGAACGCGGCGCCGTCGAAGGCACCCGGGGCGGCGCCCAGCACGGCGTCCGCGCGCGGCCGGTCGGCCCAGTTGTGGTCCAGCGCCCACAGCTGCACGCCCCCCGCCCTGAGCCGGGGGCCCACCTCCTGGCCGAGCCGCGCCATCTGGTCGTCGCTCATGGTCATGGTGGCGTAGTCGGTGGAGTAGCCGGGCTCGTTGCCCAGCGTCATCGCCCATAGAGGTACGCCGCGCCGCGCCAGCCACTGCGCCTGGGACACCAGCATCCGCCCGAAGTCGGGAACGGCCTGGTCCACGAGAGCGCCGCCGCGCAGCGACCCGCTGGTCTTCATCTCGGCCGGGGCGGTCCACGGTGTGGCCACCACCCGCAGGTCGGGCGCCAGGTCCGCCAGGGGGCCGGTCGCCATCCGCACGGCTCGTTGCTCCTGTCGTGGCGGGGTGGCCTGCGCGCCGTCCCAGTCCCACGCCCAGGTCCGGGGTGAGAGGTCCGTCGCGGTCAACGGCAGCCGCAGCAGGTCCAGCCGGGCGCCGTCGGCGCGTCGGGCGCCGTACAGCAGCCGGGCCGCGGCGGGGTGCCGCGCCAGCAGCTGCCGGGACGCGTCGGTGAGCGCCGCACCGGTCCCCCACCAGGGCTGACGCCGGGCGCCGGGGTCGACGTCGACCTCCGCGGTCGCGGGGCCGGGGCCGGCGACCGGGTCGGTCCGGGTCAGCCGACGGGACGGGTCGGTCGGCGAGGTCAGCCACAGGCGCGCGCCGGCGCCGGGGTCGACGGCGGGGGCGGGCGCGGGGGCCGGCAGGGCGGTGTGGTCGCGGGCCGGCTCCGACGCGTCCTGGTCCGGGGTCGCGCAGCCGGCCACCACGGTCAGGACCGTGACGAGGAGGAGAGCCGGCACGCTGAGGGTGGCAGCGGTCCGGCGGGCGGGTCGACGGCGCGCGGACGTGGGCAGCTGGGGCATGTGAGTTCCGGGGACGGGTCCGAGGAAGGTGCTCCGGTCCCCTCCAGTGTGGACGGACCGCCGCGCCGCGGCCAAACCCCGGGACCAGCCCCGTAGCCGGCCCCGTGACCCCCCGGGGGGCCACGGGATCCCCAGCATGGGTGATGCCGCTCACGCTGAGTCGCGGGAGTGTTGGACACGTCGACCGGCGCCCGTGACGTCGCTGCCACGGACCCGGTCGGCGCAGGCGAATGCGCCAGGCCGCTGATCCAGTCCAGCGGTCCTGAGGGCCCGGCACCGGGGAGGGTGACGGGCCCTCGTTCTGTTTCGACGTACTGGTCCGACGTGCCGGTCAGTTGGGCAGCCGGTCCGGCGCCGGCGGCTCCACGCCGGTCTGCGTCCCGCCCATCTCGAAGATCATCCGGCGCAGCTCCCGGATGATCTCGTCCGCCTCGTCGATCATGGAGTTGAGCGTGCCGGCGAGCTCGGGGCGCTGGGAGGCGAGCGCGCTGAGCCGCAGCCCCAACCCGAAGAGCCGCTGGATGGTGGTGTCGTGCAGGTCGGCGGCCATCCGCTGCCGCTCGGTCTGCACGCTCAGCTCGTGCTGCGCCGCGACCAGCTCGGCCGACCGGTCGACCACGCTGACCCGCATCGTCTCGGCGGCCTCGGCGATCTGCCGGACCTCCTCGGGCCCCTCGGCGTCGATGTGCCGCTGGTAGTCACCGGCCGAGACGACACCGAGCTGCTCGATCAGCTCGCGCAGCGGCCGGGTCAGCGCGAAGCGGAGCAGGCCCATCGTGGCGATCAGCGCGAACACGGCGAGCACGACCGCGACCACCATCGCGGCGTCGACCCGGTCCTGGGCCGCGGCCACCTGCTCGACCTCGTCGTCCACGAGGCCGTCGACGTCGGCGCGCAGCGCGTCCAGCCGGTCGCGCAGGGCGTCGAACAGCTCCTTCTCCTGGCGCTGGTGCGCCACTTTGTCGTGGCCCGCGGCGCCGTTCTCCCGCACCTCCACGATCTCGGCCGCGACGTGGCGCTGCCAGGTCTGCCCTGCGGCCGAGACGTCGGCGAGGAGCCGCAGCGCCTCCGGGTCGTCCTGCAGCAGCACGGCCAGCCGGTCCTCGAGCTCCGCCGACCTGCGCGCACCGGAGCGGTACGGGTCGAGGAACGACTCGTCCGCGGTGAGGACGTAGCCGCGTTGGCCGCTCTCCTGGTCGACGTAGGCCGTGAGCAGCTGCTGGCTCGCGCCCTGGGCGGGGCGCAGACGCTCGGTCAGCTCGGTCGTCGAGTCCTGGACCAGCTGCCGGGTCGCCAGGGTGGCCACCGCTCCGGTGCCGACGGCCAGCAGCGCGAGGACGGCCGCCGCGGTCAGCCAGAAGCGCAGCGAGCGCACCGGGCGGAAGGCCGGGGACGTCGCGGGCAGGTCGGGGTCCTCGCGCGTCACGCCCACCCCTTCCCGGAGGAGCCGGCCCGGTTCCGGCTCAGCCGGGTCCGCCAGCAGACACGGTACTGCCGGGGCAGGGATCAGGAGGCGCGCGGTGCCGGGATGCGGGTGGCGAGGCCGGGCAGCACGTTGCTGAGCGGGTCGGGGTCCAGCGGCCGGCCGCCGTGCGGTCGAGGCGAGACCCGCAGGTCGCCGAACCCGCGCCACTCGCCGTCACCGGCGACGCACAGCAGCTCGAAGGTCTCGGACCCGCACTGGCGCGCCCCGAGCGTGAGCAGCCCGCCCGGCACGCCCGCGACGACGTACGGCGTCGCCGTGGTCAGGATCGTGTCCCGGGCGGGGCCACGCCGCGGCCCACGAGCCTGCAGCAGCACGTCACCGACCGACCCGTCGGGGTTCTCCACGCGGAGCGCCAGACCGGTCACCGCCACCTGCGACCCGGCCAGGGCCGCGCCGTAGGTCAGCCGCACCCGGGCGTCGACCACGCCGGGCTCGTCCAGCCACGGCACGCCCACGCCGGGCTCGAGCCCGTGCCGGTAGAGCCGCGCCCGCAGGGTCTCCCCCGCCGGCAGCCAGGGCCGGACCGGGCCCAGCCCGACGGTGCGGGAGACGCTGGTCAGCAAGCCGGCCGGACCGGCCTGGCGCACGCTGGCGAGGATCGACATGGCGGGACCGTGCCCGTTCATACAGGTTTCAACCGTGCGGTCCAGACCACGAGACCCGGCGGGGCAACGCCGCAGCGGCGCGGAGCGTCCCATGATTGAGATGTCGCCCGGCTGGGCACTACTCCCGAGGCGTGCACCGGACGGTGGCGCCCGTCCATCCGACGCCGCCACCGCGGCACCACCGAGGGGCTGTGACAATGACGGCGCTGGTCGAGCCCGCCGGAGGTGCTCGCGAGGAGCTCACCGGCCACACGCACGGATGGCAGCTGCGGTCGGTGGAGTTCGACGACGGCGTCGTCAGCCAGCGCTACGAGTGCGACGGCTGCGACGCGGTCTGGTTCACCTGAGCCGGAGCGCCCCGGCCCACCTGGACAGGAGTGGATGTTGACGAGCGAGCCCGTGCTGGCCGAGAGGTATCAGCTCGACGAGGTCATCGGTCGCGGCGGGATGGCGGAGGTGCACCGGGCCACCGACCGGGTGCTGCACCGACCCGTGGCCGTCAAGGTCCTGCGGGACACCGCCGACGACGAGACCGACCGGCTCCGCTTCACCGCCGAGGCCCACACCCTGGCGCGGCTGAGCCACCCCGGGCTGGTGATGGTGCTCGACGCCGGCACCACCGCCGAGCGGCCCTACCTGGTGATGGAGCTGGTCGAGGGCCAGACGCTCGCGCAGTGCTGTGCCGGCCGCCGGCTCGACCCGGTCCGGGTGGCCGCGATCGGGGAGCAGCTCGCCGACGCCCTCGCCTATGCGCACGCCGAGGGCGTCGTGCACCGTGACGTGAAGCCCGGCAACGTGCTCGTCACCGAGGACGACCGGGTCAAGCTCGCCGACTTCGGCATCGCCCGGCTGATCGGCGACACCGTCCGGCACACCCGCACCGGTCACGCCATCGGCACCGCCGCCTACCTCGCGCCCGAGCAGGTGCAGGGCGAGGAGATCACCACCGCGGTGGACGTGTACTCCCTCGGCCTGGTGCTGCTGGAGTCGCTGACCGGTGAACGGGCCTTCCCGGGGAGTCCCACCGAGTCGGCGCTCGCCCGCCTGCAGCGCGAGCCCGGCGTACCCGCCTGGCTGCCGGAGGCCTGGCGCCGGCTGCTGGCGGCGATGACCGCACGGGAACCGGGACGACGACCGGGCGCGGCCGACGTCGCACGGGAGCTGCACCTGATCGCCGCCGACCCGGCGGGCACGACGCTGCCGCTGTCCGCACCGGTCCCCCGGGCCGCGCCCGCACCTGCCCCGTCCGCACCTGCCCCGTCCGCCCCAACTCCGACCTCCCCCACTCCGCGCGCCCGCGCACCCCGACGGGACGTGCTCGCCGAGGTCCGGGCTGCGGCGGCCCGCGTGCCCGGGCACCAGTGGGGCGTGATCGGCGCCGGAGCCGCGATGGTGCTGCTGCTGGTGATCGCCGCGCTCGCGTCCGGCGGTGGTTCGAGCTCGACCCCCGACCAGCTGCCCGCCGGGACGCCGCCGCGGCTCGAGCAGCCGCTGCAGGACCTGCACGACGCGGTCGACGGAGGCGGGCGGTGAGGGCAGGGGCCCGGGCGCTGGCCGGTGCGGCCGTGCTGCTCGTGCTGACCGCGGGCTGTGGCAGCGACCCCGCTCCGGTCGACCGGGTGCCGGCCCTCGCCGACAGGCTGGCGGCCGTCGACTCCGCGGTGGCCGCCCACGACGACGCCGAGACCCGCCGGGCCGTCGACGCCCTCGCCCGCGCAGCCATGGCGGCGCAGCGCAGCGGCGAGCTCGACCAGGCCGACGTCGACGCGATCACCGCCGCGGCCGAGGCGATGGTCCGGGCCCTGCCCGCTGAGCGCAGCGACCCGACCTCCGACCAGACGTCGTCGACCTCGCCGTCGACGGAGGAGAGCGACCCGGAGCAGGCCGAGACGGACGACAGCAGCCCGGCCCCGCCGGGTCACGAGAAGCCGGGCCACGAGAAGAAGGACGAGCACCCGAAGCACGGCAAGCCGGGGAAGCACGGCAAGGGGCACGGCCACTGAGAGGTCCGCACGGGGCCACCCGAGGGCTAGGAGTCGGGCTCCTCCTGGATCTCCTCCAGACGCTGGTGCAGCCGGTCGCGCACCTCGTCCGGCGTGAGCTGCGCGCGCCGGCGCTGGTCACGCGCGATGATGGCCCCCGTGGCCGCGACCCCCGCCAGCCCGGCGACCCCCAGCACCTTCCACAGCTTCACGAACGGACTCCTCCCACACATGAACGAGCAGCGATGACCGAGCAGCGGATGACTGGGCAGCCATGGCCGACCTGACCCTGGACGAGGCCGTCGACCTCACCCGCACCGGCGACCTGTGGCTGTTCCGCGGACGCTCGGCTGCCGACCACGCTATCCGGGTGCTGACCAACGCGCCGGTGAACCACGTCGGGATGGCGGTGGTCCTCGACGACATGCCGCCGCTGATGTGGCACGCCGAGCTGGGCAAGGGGCTGCTCGACGTGTGGACCGGGTCGCACCACCGCGGGGTCCAGCTGCACGACCTGCGCGAGGCCGTCGACCAGTGGACCGGCCGCTACGAGCAGCGGGTCTGGCTGCGCCAGCTGCAGGCGGACGTCACCCCGGCGATGGAGGGCGAGGTGCTGCGGACCATCGCCCGCCTAGACGGCACGCCGTTCCCGAGCACGGCCGCGCTGGTCGGGCGCTGGGCGCGCGGTCGGGTACGCCGTCGGGCCGAGGCGGAGATGACCTACTGCGCCGAGGTGGTGGCGGCGACGTACGCCGCGATGGGGCTGCTCGACGACCGGCTCCCCACCAACTACTACGACCCCGGCATGTTCTGGTCCGGGGACGACCTGGTCCTGGAGCAGGGCGCTCGGCTCGGCGAGGAGATCCGGGTCCTGGTCTGACCCCGGTTACCGGGGTCCCTGGCTACTCGGTGACGCTGCGCCCCAGGTCGGTCAGCTCCCACACGCCGGGCTGGCGGGGCGGCTGGATCAGGCCCTCGTCGAGCATCGCCTTGCGCTCGAGGCGCGCGGCGTACCGCCAGCGGATCTCGCCCTGGTTGACCGTCTCGTGGTCGGCGGGACGCAGGACTGGCTCCATCCGCCGCTCGAGCTCGGCCATCACGTCCTCCATCTCCGCGCGGCCGCCGTTCTCCTGCAGCGCGGCGAGGATGAAGCGGCGGAACTCGCGCTGGGGCGTGCGCCGCGGCGGCTTGCTCGTGACGCTGACGGCCGGGGCCGCCTTCGCCCGGGTCGTGGCCGGCTTCGTACGACGCACCGGCGCCGCCTTCTTCTCCGGCGGCGGCGGCGGGGGCTGCCCGTGCACGCACTGGCTCAGCGGAAGGTCACAGTGGTCGCAGTAATCGGCCGACGATGTCATCGGGAACAACCTTGCCGCCGCGGGGCCGACGACCGCAACCCGGCCCCGACCTACGAGCGGGTAACGTCGCGGGCACCGGGCTCTGACCGGCCCGCCGTCGACCCAGGAGAGACGCCGATGCAGCTGGAGCTGTCCGCCGAGGATGCCGCCTTCCGCGAGGAGATGCGGACCTTCTTCACCACCGAGGTCCCCCAGGAGATCCGCGACGCCGTCGCCGAGCGCCGCGAGCTCACCAAGGACCAGATCGTCGAGAGCCAGCGGGCGCTCAACGCCCACGGGCTGGCCGTCCCGAACTGGCCGGTCGAGTGGGGCGGGAAGGACTGGTCCCCGCTGCGCAGGCACATCTGGCACGAGGAGATGCAGCGTGCCTGCGTGCCGACGCCGCTGGCCTTCAACGCCTCGATGGTCGGTCCGGTGATCGCGACTTTCGGCTCCCAGGAGCAGAAGGAGCGGTTCCTCCCGGCGACCGCCAACCTCGACATCTGGTGGTCCCAGGGCTTCTCCGAGCCCGACGCGGGCTCCGACCTCGCCTCGCTGCGCACCACCGCGGTCCGCGACGGGGACGAGTTCGTCGTCAACGGCCAGAAGACGTGGACGACGCTCGGCCAGCACGGCGACTGGATCTTCTGCCTGGTCCGCACCGACCCGGAGGCCAAGAAGCAGCGGGGCATCTCGTTCCTGCTGATCGACATGACCTCACCCGGCCTGACCGTGCGGCCGATCGAGCTGATCGACGGCGGCCACGAGGTCAACGAGGTGTGGTTCGAGGACGTGCGCGTGCCGGCCGAGAACCTCGTCGGCGAGCTGAACGCCGGCTGGGACTACGCGAAGTTCCTGCTCGGCAACGAGCGGGTGGGCGTCGCCCCCGTGGGCGCGACCAAGCGGGTGCTGGCGCAGGCCAAGGAGTACGCCGGCGACCAGCTCGCCGACCCGCTCACCGCCGCCCGGTTCGCCGAGCTGGAGAACGAGCTGCTCGCCCTCGAGCTGACCGCACTGCGCGTGGTCGCGCACTCGGCCGACGGCAAGCCGCACCCCGCCTCCTCGGTCCTCAAGCTCAAGGGCACCGAGCTCCAGCAGGCGGTCAGCGAGCTGGTCGTGGACCTGGCCGGCCCGGCCTCGCTGGCCTCGGGCGCCGGGGACGACTCCGACGTGCCCGGCTGGGCGCGCCGCGCCACCCCGGCGTACCTCAACCTGCGCAAGGCCTCGATCTACGGCGGGTCCAACGAGATCCAGCGGCAGATCATCGCGAAGACGATCCTCGGGCTCTGAAGGGCGGACTGACATGGACTTCACCTACGACGAGGAGCAGCAGGCGCTGCGCGAGGCCGTGCGCGGCCTGGTCGGCAAGACCTACGCCGACTTCGAGAACCGTCGCCGCACCGTCGCCGACGACCCGGGCTTCGACGAGAAGCTGTGGGCGCGGCTGGCGGAGATGGGCATCCTCGGGCTGCCGTTCCGCGAGGAGGACGGCGGCTCCGGTGCCGGCCCCGTGGAGGTCGCGATCGTGGCCGAGGAGATCGGTCGCGTGATCGCTCCCGAGCCGTACCTCACCTCCGTGGTCCTGGCCGGCGGCCTGGTGGCCGCGGCCGGGTCGGCCGAGCAGCGCGGGGAGGTCCTCGGCGCCCTCTCGGCGGGCGAGAGCGTGCTGGCCTTCGCCCACAACGAGCCGGGCTCGCGGTGGTCCGCCTCGGCGTCCGCCGTCAGCGCGAGCGGCGAGGGCTCGGACTGGACGTTGTCCGGCACCAAGGAGCCGGTCGTCCACGGCGTGCGCGCCGACCTGCTCGTGGTGTCGGCGGCACTCACCGACGGCGGGACCGGCCTCTTCCTGGTCGACCCGTCCGCCTCGGGCGTCAGCCGCGAGGGCTACGCCACGCACGACGGCGGCCGCGCCGCCCGGGTGGTCCTGTCCGAGGCACCGGCCACGCCGCTCGGCGAGGGTGGCGACGCGTCGGCCTCCATCGCGGCTGTGCTCGACATCGCCCGGGTGATGGCGTGCAACGAGGCGATCGGCGCGATGGACGTGGCCCTGTCGGCCACCACCGAGTACCTCAAGAACCGCAAGCAGTTCGGGGTCCCGCTCAACACGTTCCAGGCGCTGAACTTCCGGGCCGCGGACATGTACGTCTCCCTCGAGCTGGCCAAGAGCCTGACCCTGTGGGCCACCATGGTGCTGGCGTCCGGCAAGCCCGAGCAGATGGCCGAGGCGGCCTCGCGGGCCGCACTGCAGGTCAGCCGCGCCGGGCGTCACCTCGGCCAGGAGGCGATCCAGCTGCACGGCGGCATCGGCATGACCGCGGAGTACAGCATCGGCAGCTACACCAGCCGCCTCACCGCGCTGGACCACCTGCTCGGCGACGGCGACCACCACCTGCGGCTCCTCGGCGCCGCCGTCGGTGACCACGACGAGGTCGACCCACTCCCCTGACGCCGCGTGGGTGGGAGTGCGCTCCGGCGCACTCCCACACGCACGACCGGCGGTGCTGCCGTGGCGCTCGTGCGGCGCGCGGCATCCGTGGCAGGGCGAGCGCCACGTCGACAGGACCCGTGCGGCGGTGGATCAGCTGAGGAAGTCACTTCCTGAGCACCTGCTGGTCTGGGGCGGCGACTGGAACCATGCCCTCACCGGGCGTGAGTACGCCGGAAGCATGGGCGGGCGTACCCATGTCGTCGACGCGCTCGACGCCCTCGGGCTCACCGCTCCGACGGCTCCGCTGGAGCATCAGCTCGAGGGTCTCCTGAGCATCGACCACGTCGCTGTGCCCAGCACGGCTGTTGTCACTCGCCCGCGCCGGCACCCGGCAACGCGCGACGGCCGACGACTCTCGGACCACGACGCGTACACGGTCGATCTCGCCGACTGAATCCTCGCCCCCACGCGGCTCACCTTCGTCTGGTGAACCTGACGTCTCCGTTGGCCAACCGGTCGGTGCCGAAGCGTGGGTCGTGGGCTCGGTGGTGGTGCCAGTTACAGAGGAGTACGCCGTCCTTGAGGTCGGTCTTCCCGCCCTTCGCCCAGGGGGTCTCGGCGTGGTGGGCTTCGCACCAGGCGGCTGGGATCTCGCAGCCCTGGGCGCGGCAGCGTCGGTCGCGGATGACCAGGGCCTTGCGTTGCGCGGGTGAGAAGAGGCGGCGGGTGCGGCCGAGGTCGAGGATCTCGGAGTCGACGCCGAGGACGACGGGGATGATCTGGGCGGTGCAGGCGAGCCGGCGGGCCTCGGCGGCGGTGATCCGGTCGCCGGTGGCCAGCCCGGCGGCGCCGAGGCCGGCCTTGAGCTGGTCGAGGTCGATGGTGACCATCACGGTGGTGGCGGTGCCGCCGTGCTGCGGCAGCAGCTGGGTGGGGAGCTGTTCGAGGAGGGTGCAGAACGCCTCCCCGAGCCGGCGCGGGTACGGGAGTTGCTCCACCTCACTGTCACCAGTGTGCTGTTCCTGACGGCGGGGTGCGGCGATCGACTCGAGGTAGACCTTCAACCGGGACGCGACGTGGTCGGGGACTCGGATCTGGATGTCGGTGGACCCGTCCCCGCGTACGCGCATGGTGAGCCGGGTGGTCCGGCGGGCGGCACGCTCCTCCGCCTCCAGCTTCCGCTGCTCCTCGGCGTCGGCGATCTCGGGGGCGAGGACCTCGAGGAGGTGCTCGCCGAGGCGTTTCAGTGCCCGGGGACTGAAGTGCGCGGCCTGGTCGACCAGGTGGGCCTCCGCCTTGACCTTCGGCTCGGGGCCGAGCCGCTCGGGCAGCCCGTCCAGCGCCTTCACGATCACCGCGGCCTGGGCCTGGTTGACCCGGCCGTCGAGGCAGCCGGCCTGCAACTGGGGCCAACGGCGCTCCAGCGCCTCCCCCAGCCGGGTCGCCCGCGCCACCGCCGAGTAGTCGGCGTGCTGGGTGCGTTCGGCCCAGGCGGCGACGTTCCGGTCGCCGGTCTCGGCCACCAGGTCCTCGGTGCTAGCGAGCAGTCGACCCTGGATCGCGGCGAGCTGGTCGACCGCCCGGCCCAGCAGGACCAGGGCGGTCTCCTTCTCGGCGGGGTCGAGGTAGCCGGGGTCGAGCCCGGCCAGGTCGGTGACCAGGGCGGTCAGGTCGCCGGCGCCGCGCACCAGGGGGTGCGTCATCGGGGTCGGGTTGACTGCCATGCCTCATTCTACAACTATTCGAGCAGGTCTTCGAGTAAAATCTCTGCGCTGTGGAGACCGCGCGAGTCCGTCCCTACGTGATCCGCTGGGCGGGGTTTCGAGGCTTCGTCGCTGGCGCTCCTCGCACCTCAACCGCCGAGCCCGGGACGGAGGCCGAGGTGGAGGTCGGCCGCACCGATCCGCTCGTTCATCCCCGGTGCGTTCGCCGGCACCGCCGTCTTCGGCACGGCGTTCTACACCTGGGGCACGGTGCTCGCCGTGGTCGTCGGGGCGCTCTTGGGCTGGATCAGCGACGTCCTCGGCGCCCGGATCCAGGCGCTGGTCGACCGGCCCGCGCCCACCGCCGAGGTGGAGCCGCCCGTTCAGGCCGCGTGAGCACGTCGAGCGCCTGTGACACGCTCGGGGCATGCAGGTGGTCAGCGTGGGGTTCACCCCGGTCAAGGGCACCCGCTACGCGTCGTACGACGCCGTGACGCTGGACCGGCACGGACCCGTCGGCGACCGGGCCTTCTGCCTCGTCGACGTCGCCGGGCGGCAGGTCCTCAGGACGGTGCAGAACCCGACCCTGCTGGCCGTGCGGTCCCGCTGGGACGGCCGGGTCCTGCAGCTGGCGCTGCCCTCTGGCGAGGTGGCGTCGGCGCCACCGGTCCCCAGCGAGGAGCGGGTGACCTGCGACTACTGGGGCCGCCCGGCCGACCTCGAGCTGCTCGACGGCCCGCACGCGGCGCTCGCCTCGTCGTGGCTCGGGCGGCCGGTCCGGCTGGCGGCGGCCCCGCGGGGCGCCGTGGTGTACGGCGCCCCGGTCAGCGTCGTCTCCCTCGCCTCGCTGCGGGCCCTGGCCCACCACGTCGGCCGGCCGGACCTCGCGACCGCGTCGGCGCGACTGCGGGGCACGGTCGTCGTCGACGGCGACGAGCCGTTCGCGGAGCACAAGTGGCCGGGCCGGACGCTCCGGCTCGGCGCGGCGACAGTGCGGGTGCACGGGCCGATCCCCCGCTGCGCCGTCATCGACCTGGACCCGGCCACCGGCGTGGGCTCCGGGCCGCTCCTCAAGGGACTCGGCTCGCTGCCCCGGGCGGCACCCGGCCTCGACCTCGGCGTGGACGCCCACGTCGTCGAGCCGGGCGTCGTCCGTCCCGGGGACACCGCCACTGTCTGCTGAGCCGAGGGAGGGCCTCAGCGCGGGGTGTAGACGAGCTTCTTGTTCACGAACTCCTCGATGCCGTACGGGCCGAGCTCGCGGCCCACGCCGGAGCGCTTGGTGCCGCCGAAGGGCAGGTCGGCGACGGAGCCCTGGGCGCTGTTGATCCACACCATCCCGGTGTCGAGGCGGTCGGCGACCTGCTGCGCCTTCTCGACGTCGGCGCTCCAGACAACACCGCCGAGACCGAACGACGAGCCGTTGGCCAGCTCGACCGCCTCGTCGACGTCGGCCACCCGGTAGACGACGGCGACGGGGCCGAACAGCTCCTCGCCGAAGGCGCGCATGTCCGGGGTGACGTCGGTCAGCACGGTCGCCTGCATGAACGACCCGGGCCGGTCGACGCGCTTGCCGCCGGTGCGCACGGTCGCGCCCTTGGCGACCGCGTCCTCGACCTGCTCGAGCAGGTTCTGCAGGGCGGTCTCGGAGGAGAGCGGGCCGAACGCCGAGTCCGGGTCGGTGGGGTCGCCGGGCGTGAGGGCGGCCATCGCGGCGGTGAACTGCTCGACGAACGCGTCGTAGAGCTCGTCCACGACGATCATCCGCTTGGCGCCGTTGCAGGCCTGGCCGGCGTTCCCCATCCGCCCGCGGACCGCGGACTTCACCGCGGCGCCGAGGTCCTCGGCGTCGAGCAGGATGAACGGGTCCGAGCCGCCGAGCTCCAGGACGACCTTCTTCAGGTTGCGGCCGGCGATCTCGGCCACCGCCGAGCCGGCGCGCTCGCTGCCGGTCACCGAGACGCCCGCGACGCGGGCGTCGGCGATGATGTCCGCGGACTGGTCGTTGGTGGCGAAGACGTTGAGGTAGGCGTCGGCGGGGAGCCCGGCGTCGACGAAGACCTGCTCGATCGCGAGCGCCGACTCGGGGCACTGCGGGGCGTGCTTGAGGATGATCGTGTTGCCCACCATCAGGTTGGGCGCCGCGAACCGGGCCACCTGGTAGTAGGGGAAGTTCCACGGCATGATCCCGAGCAGCGGACCCACCGGTTCCTTGCGCACCACCGCGTCACCGCCCATCCTCGGGCTCAGCGGGGTGTCGGCGAGCAGCTCCGGCCCCTCCTCCGCGTAGTAGCGGTAGATCGACGCGACCAGCTTGATCTCGCCCTTGCCCTCGCGCAGGGTCTTGCCCATCTCCCGCGCGATGATCGCCGCCAGCTCGTCGGCACGCTCCTCGTACAGCTCGGCCACGCGCAGCAGCACCTTGGTGCGCTCGTCCTTGCCGGTGGTCCGCCAGGAGGCGTAGGCAGCGTGGGAACGCTCGAGCACGTCCTGCACCTCGGCGTCGGTCGCAGTGGGGAACTCCTTCACGAGCTCGCCGGTGGCCGGGTTGACGATCTGGTAGTCACTCATGCACTCGACGCTACGGGGGACACGGGGGCGCGCAAGGTGACCATCGACACCAGCGAGCGGGGGAATGCCTCGGGTGGTGGTGGGGTTCGGGACAACACCCGGGCTCTTCTCTGAGTGGTTGGGCATCGACGTCTCAGGAGGGCCGAGCATGGGCAGGCACACAGCAGCGACGGAACGCAGGACCGACTACCGGGTGACGTTCCTGGTCCTCTGCCTCGGCGTCTCGTCGTTCTCGCTGCTGCAGTCCATGGTCAACCCCGTGCTGCCGACCATCGAGGCGGCGCTCGACACCGACCAGGCGACGGTCACGTGGGTGCTGACGGCGTACCTGCTCTCCGCGTCGGTCTTCACGCCCATCATCGGCCGGGTCGGCGACAAGGTCGGCAAGGAGCGGATGCTGGTCTTCGCCCTCGCTGCGCTCACCGTCGGCTCGCTGATGGCGGCGCTCGCCCCCACGATCGGCGTCCTGATCGTGGCGCGCGCGGTCCAGGGCATCGGCGGCGGCGTGCTGCCGCTGACCTTCGGGATCATCCGCGACGAGTTCCCGCGCGACAAGGTCGCCGGCGCCGTCGGTACGTCGGCCGCGCTGCTCGCCGTCGGCGGCGGGTTCGGGCTGGTGCTGGCCGGACCGGTGGTCAACGCGCTGAGCTACCACTGGCTGTTCTGGCTGCCGATGGTCATGACCCTCGTCGCGGCCGTCGCGGCCGCCGTGTGGGTGCCCGAGTCGCCCGAGCGCACCCCGGGCCGGATCAACGTCGGCAGCGCCCTGCTGCTCTCGGCCTGGCTGGTCGCCCTGCTGCTGGCCGTCAGCCAGGGCCACAGCTGGGGCTGGAGCTCGGGGCGCGTCCTCGGTCTCTTCGTGGTTGCCGCGGTCCTGCTGCCGATCTGGGTGGTCGCGGAGTCCCGCAGCGACCAGCCGCTCGTCGACATGCACATGATGCGGATCCCGACCGTGTGGACCGTCAACCTGGTCGCCCTGCTGTTCGGCATGGGGATGTACTCGATGTTCGCGTTCCTGCCCCAGTTCCTGCAGACCCCCGAGTTCACCGGCTACGGCTTCGGCGTCTCGGTCACCGAGTCCGGCCTGCTGCTCCTGCCCCAGACCGCGGCGACGTTCATCGCCGGTGTCTTCTCCGGCCGGCTCGCCGCGCGGTTCGGCTCCAAGGCGATCCTGGTCGCCGGCGCGGCCCTGACCGCGCTCGGCACCCTCGGCCTCACGGTCGCGCACGACACCCTGTGGCAGGTCGTCGTCGAGACCACGGTCCTCGGCCTCGCCTTCGGCCTCGCGTTCGCCGCCATGTCGAACCTCGTCGTCGACGCCGTCCCGCAGACGCAGACCGGTGTTGCCAGCGGCATGAACGCCAACATCCGCACCGTCGGCGGCGCCCTCGGCGGGGCGCTGCTTGCCAGCGTGGTCACCGCCAGCCTCCGTCCCGACGGGCTCCCCGTCGAGGCTGGCTACACCCACGGGTTCGCCGTCCTGGTGGTCACCTCCGGGCTCGCGGCCCTGGTGGCGGTGTTCGTCCCGGTCGTCCGCGCCCGGACGCACGTCGTCCCCGGCCCGCAGGCGGAGTACGAGACCCAGCAGGAGACGGCGTACCAGGCGCGGCACGCGGCCCCCTCACGCGAGGGCGCCGAAGAAGTCGCAACGGCCCCACACGCCTGACCGGGTGGCTCGGGCCCGCGCCTCGGCGCGGTGCATCAGCGCGATGTAGCGGTCGTTCGGCTCGTACAGCACCGAGCGCGCCGCGCCCGAGCGCACCAGCCGGAGGTTGACGAAGTCCCCGTCGGCGTTCCAGACGTAGAGCAGCGTGCGCCCGTAGACGTCGAGGAGGTCCTTGTCCGGGAGCACCCAGACCTTCGAGCCCGGCGGCGCCAGCCGCCTCAGCTCCGCTGCGGCCCGCTTCGCGTAGCACTCGACCGGCGCACCGGGCTCGACGCTCTCGGGGGTGTCGATCTCGAGGAGCCGCACCCGGGTCCTGTCGCCCGCGGGCACGCCCCGGGTGCCGGCGGGCACCCGCAGCACGAGGGTGTCACCGTCCACCACCCGCACCACCGTGGCCGTGCGCGCAGCCGCCGGTCGCGACGCGTCGGCACGGACCGCCGGCTGCGGCTCCCGGCTCTCGGACGGTGTCGACGTCGCGCTCACCCACCAGGCGCCCACGACGCCCGCCGCCAGCAGCACCCCGCCGATCCCACGCATGCGCGCACCTCCCCGTCCCCACGAGGATGCGCGCCGCCACCGACACGATCCCGGAGCGGGCGCGGGGATACCGCGGATCGGGGAGTCGTCAGCGACCCAGCAGCGACAGCGCCGCGTCGACGATCGAGCCGGTGTCGATGCCGTGCAGCGCGTAGGCGTCCTCCAGGCCCGAGGACTGGCCGAACTCGCTGACACCCAGGCACCGGGTCCGGTCACCGCGCAGGCCGGCCAGGAAGGACAGCGTGTGCGGGTGGCCGTCGAGCACGGTCACCAGCGGCGCGGGGTGCTCGGCCGGGAAGAGCTCCTCGGCGATCCCGCTCCCCTCGCCCGACGAGCGGCTGGCGCGCTGCTGCCAGGAGCGGAACACCAGGTCGGGCGAGGTCAGGCAGACCACGCCGGCGGTCACCCCGGAGGACTCCAGCAGCTCGGCCGCGGCGAGCACCTCGGGCATCATCGCGCCGACGCCGACCAGCGTGACCTGCTCGGTGGCCGGGTCGTGGGAGGTGATCCGGTAGCCGCCGGCCACCGCCTGGCGCCGACGCCGCTCGAGCAGCACCGGCTCCTCGGGCAGCCGGGCCAGCGCCGGGTCGAGCGGCCGCGTGGAGAGCCGGAAGTACGCCGACGTGCCGCCCGGCACCCCCACCTGCGACATCGCGTGCAGGAAGCACCACTCCAGGTCGGGCGCGAACGCCGGCTCCCAGGCCACGCAGCCGGGCTGCTCGAGCCCGATCGAGGGCGTGGTGATCGACTGGTGGGCACCGCCCTCGGGCGCCAGCGTCACGCCGGACGGCGTACCGACCAGGATCGACTGCCCGCCGGAGTAGATGCCGTAGGACCAGGGCTCCAGCGCCCGCGACACGAACGGGTCGTAGAGCGTCGCGATCGGGATCAGCCGCTCGCCCCAGCGCGACCAGGTCGCGCCCAGCTCGCCGAGCAGACCGACCAGGTTGACCTCCGCGATGCCGAGCTCGATGTGCTGGCCGTTGCTGACCTCGGACCACTTCAGGACCCGCTCGGTGTCGTCGGCGAACCAGTCGCGCCGGTCGTGCACCGACCACACACCGGTCTTGTTGATCCAGCCGCCGATGTTCGTCGAGGACGCGACGTCGGGGCTGCAGGTGACCACGCGCGCCGCCGCCTCGGGAGCGTCGTGCTTGAGGTCGGCGAGCAGCCGGCCGAGGGCCGCCTGGGTCGAGACGGCCTTGCGGTGCGGGTGGCCGAGGGTGGCCGGCACGGCGACCGCGGCAGGTGCCGCGACCGGCGTACGCCGCAGAGCCTCCCCGCGGGCACGGCACAGGTCGGCCGGGGCGCTGCCGGGCTCGAACACGGCCCACGGGTCCGCCAGCGTGGTGCCGGAGGCGTCGGCCAGCGCGTGCATCTGGGCTTCGGTGAGCAGCGCGGAGTGGTTGTTGGGGTGGCCCTCGGTGGGCAGGCCACGGCCCTTGACGGTGTAGGCGAAGACCACGGTCGGCCGGTCGTCGTCGACGGCGCCGAAGGTGTCGACGAGCAGCCCGAGGTCGTGGCCGCCGAGGTCGCGCACGGCCGCGGCGAGCTGGGCCGTCGGCACCTGGTCGAGCAGCGCACGCAGCTGCGGCGAGCCGCCCTCCCCCATGATCCGGTCGGCGACCTCGGAGGAGTCGACGCGGAGCATCCGCTGGTACTCCTCGTTGGGCATGTCCTCGAGCCGGCGCCGCAGCTCCTCGCCGCCGGGGCGCTCGAAGAGCTCGGAGATCAGCCGCCCCCACTTGAGGGTGACGACCTGCCAGCCGGCGGCCTCGAACATGCCCTGCAGCCGGGCGATCTGGATGTCGGGCACGACCCGGTCCAGGGACTGCCGGTTCAGGTCCACGACCCACAGCAGCTCGCCGAGGTGGGCCACCTGCGGGTCGGCCACGGCCTCCCAGATCGCGCCCTCGTCCAGCTCGGCGTCGCCGAGCAGGCTGACGAACCGGCCCGCGGGAGGCGCATCGGCGAACTGCGAGCGCACGTAGCGGTGCGCGATGGCCGCCCAGAGCGCGGCGGTCGCGCCGATGCCCACCGAGCCGGTGGAGAAGTCGACGGTGTCGGGGTCCTTCAACCGCGAGGGGTAGGACTGGAGCCCGCCCTTGGCGCGCAGCGTCGGCAGGTAGCGCGCGTCGAGGTCGCCGAGCAGGTAGTTGACCGCGTGCAGCACCGGCGAGGCGTGCGGCTTGACCGAGACCCGGTCCTCGCTGGTCAGCTCGTGGAACCACAGCGCCACCATGATGTCGACCATCGAGGCCGAGGACGACTGGTGGCCGCCCACCTTGACGCCGCTGGTGTTGGGGCGGCCGCGGTTGGCGGCGTCCACGATCGCGGCGGAGAGCCACAGCACCCGCTGGGAGATCTCCCGGAGGGTCGCGGCGTCCTCGTCGGTGAGGGCAGGGGCTGCATGGTCGAGCTGGCTCATCGTGTCCTTCCCCGGGGTGTGGGCACAGTGATGATCGCGCACCGGGGCGGCGGGTCGCCACGCCACCCCGGTCGCGTGCCTCACGGGCTCACCGCAGGACCTGCAGGCGGCGCAGCTCCACCTCGATGTCGTGCTGCTGTCGGCGCCGCAGCTCGTTCACGCGCTGCCGCTTCTCGTCGCGGGTGAGGGAGTGCCAGCTGCGGCGGGCGGTCGTCCTGGTCATGGTCGTCGTCATGGTGGTGTCCTTCGTCGGGTGCCCGCCACGGTGACGGGCAGGGACAGCGTGCTGGTGCTGACTTGCAGCCGGCTTGGAGTCGCCTTTGAACGGGCCCAGCCGGGGCTCGAGTCACCCTGCGGGGACGAGGCGCCGCGCCCCGGGGCGGGCTGATGGTGGAGGGACCGACCACCACGGAGGAACGTCGTGACCCACCGCCTGCTCACCCTCGCCCTCGCGCCATGCGTCTGCCTGGGCCTGGCCCTGTCGGCCGCCGGGTGCGGCTCCGACTCGGACTCCGGCGGCTCCTCGTCGTCGACGTCCTCGTCGCCGACCCCGTCGACCAGCCCGACCGGGACGGCCTCCGCCGAGGTCTGCTCCGCCCTGGACCAGCTCACCCAGGACGTGGAGGGGCTGAAGGACGACAGCACGGCCGCGGAGTACAAGACCGACCTGACGGCGATCACCACGGACTTCCAGCAGTTCGCGGACGTCGCCAAGACCTCGTACGGCGAGGACGTCGACGCCTTCCAGACGGCGCTGACCGCGTTCACCGACCAGCTCAAGTCGCTCGGCAACGGCCAGGGTGCCCTGCAGGCGCTGCAGGACATCGGCAAGGCGGCCGGTGACCTGGAGGACGCGATGAAGACGCTGGGCGAGCAGATCAGCTGCTCGAGCTGAGCAGCGCCGCGTAGTCGTGCGGCCGCCACGCGGCAACCGTCTTGGTGCGCATGGTGGCGCCGAGCCGCTCGTAGAACCGCCGGGCCCCGTCGTTGTCCGAGCGGAGCCCCCACCGGATCAGCAGGGAGTCGGCGGCGGCGTACGCCGCGAGCGCGCGCATGACCTGCTCGCCCACGCCGCGACCGCGCGCGGACGCCCGGACGTAGAGGTCGTCGAGCGCGAGCAGGTCCCGACCGAGCCACAGGCTCACCTGGCGTACGGCGCTCACGTAGCCGACCGCCTCGTCGCCCTGCTCGGCGAGCAGCACCACCACCTGCGGGTCGGCCAGCAGCTCGCGCCAGCGGGCGGTGTCGACGTGCACGTGCTGGCCCTCCCCCTCGTGGTCGGCGAGCTCGAGCAGCAGCTGCTGCACGGTCGCGGCGTCGGCGGGCGCGGCTCGGCGCACGGTCGTGGGCGTCATCGGTGTCTCCTGTCGCGGGCCCGGGCGGCTCCCGGGCGGTGCACCCAGCGTCGTCGGGCCGGCCACCGGTGGCACCGGGGAAATCGCCGGGATCCTGGCCGCCGGTCCCGGTAAGGTCGCGACGTGCTGCACGGCCGTGGGAGGGAACAGGCCCGGGCAGCGCAGCTGCTCGGAGCTGCGCGGGACGGAGCCGGAGGGGCGCTGGTGCTGCTGGGTGATCCCGGCACCGGCAAGTCCGCGCTGCTCGCGGACACGATCGCGGCCGCCGACGACATGACCGTCCTGCGCACCCAGGGCATCGAGTCGGAGGCGCCCCTGGCGTTCGCCGCGCTGCAGCGGCTGCTGCGACCGCTGATGCCGCTGGCCGGGGAGCTGCCGGCGCCGCAGGCCCGCGCCCTGCGGGTCGCCCTGGGCGAGGAGGTCGGCGACGTCAGGTCCGGCAGCGACCGGTTCCTGGCCTTCCTCGGCACGCTCAGCCTGCTCGCCGAGGCGTCCGAGAGCAGGCCGGTGCTGGCGGTCGTCGACGACGCCCACTGGCTCGACGAGGCGTCGGCAGCGGCGCTGCAGTTCGTCGCCCGCCGGCTCCAGCTCGAGCGGGTGGCGCTGCTCCTCGCGGCCCGCGAGCACGACGTGCGGACCTTCGAGTCCGCCGACCTGCCGACCCTGCGCCTCGACGGCCTGGACCCGGCCGCCGGCGCCGACCTGCTGCGCGAGCTGACCGGCGCCACCATCTCCCCGGAGGTGGCGGCCCAGCTGCTGGCCACCACCGGCGGCAACCCGCTGGCCCTGGTGGAGGTCCCCCGGGCACTCACCGCGGACCAGCTCGCCGGCCAGGAGCACCTGCCCGGTCGACTGCCGGTCACGGACACCATCGAGCGGGTCTTCCTGGACCGCGCCCGCCGGCTCTCGCCGGCGGCGCAGCGGCTGCTGCTGGTGGCGTCGGCCGACGACTCGACGCGCGTCGACACGGTGACCACGGCGGCCGCGACCCTGGGCGCCGGACCGGACGCCCTGACCGAGGCCGAGACCTCCGGACTGGTGCGGGTGGAGGGCACCGTGCTGGGACTGCGGCACCCCCTGGTCCGCTCGGCGCTCTACGCCTCCGCCACCAGCACCGAGCGCCGGGCCGTGCACGCGGCGCTGGCCGACGCGATGACCGGGCCCGACGAGGCCGACCGGCGGGCCTGGCACCGCGCTGCCTCGGTCGACAGCCCCGACCCGGCCGTGGTCGCCGAGCTCGACGCCGCGGCGGGCCGGGCCGGGCAGCGCGGAGGTCACGAGGCGGCAGCGGCCGCCTGGGAGCGCGCCGCCGAGCTCAGCGAGGACGCGGCCGGCCGGGCCCGCCGGACCTACGCCGCCGCGACCGCGGCCTGGCTGGCCGGGCAGCCGACGCGCGCCCGACAGCTCTCCGACAGCGCTCACGAGCTGGCCGAGGAGCCGCTCCTGCGGGCAGGCATCCAGCACCTGAGGGCGATGATCGAGTGGAACACCGGCTCGGTGCCGGTGGGGCAGCGGATGCTCCTGGAGAACGCCCGCGACGTGGCCCCGCACGACCCCGACCGGGCGCGCACCATGGCGATGATCGCGGCCGCGCTGGCGGCGTTCGCCGGGGACCCGGGCGGGGACGTCGAGCCGGCGACGTACGCCGCCCTCCCCGCAGGCGACGTGCCGCTCCTGCAGCGCTGCCTCAGCGAGCTGACGCTGGGGCTGCGCAGCGTCGTCGCGCGCGACTGGGAATCCGCGGCCTCGCTGATCCGGCAGGCGTTCGCCACCGGCAACCAGCTCGAGGACGACCGCAACCTGCTGACCAACCTGGGCCTTGCGGCGCTCCACATCGGCGACACCGGGGCCGCGGAGGGCTACCACCAGCGGGTCCTCGCCGAGGCCCGCGGTGCGGGCGCCGTCGTGGACGTGCTGCACACGCTGACCCTGCTCGGGATGAGCGAGCTGCCGAACGGGCGGTGGGCGACCGCGGCGGCGCACCAGCACGAGGCGCTCACCCTCGGCGGGAGCACCGGCCAGGCGGTGCTGGCCGCGATGCCGCTGGCCAACCTGCTGCTGCTCTCGGCACTGCGCGGCGAAGATGCCTACGAGACGCAGCTGCAGGAGCTCGAGACCGCTCTCGAGGGACGGTCGGTGGGCATCCTCGACGTCGTGCTGCGCGACGTCACCCGCTGGGCGAAGGGCGTGCACGCTGCGCCCCGCTGGTCGACCGCGTTCCACCACCTGGCCCAGGTCACGCACCCGATCCTCCAACGCTCCGCGGGGCTCGACCGGGTCGAGGCGGCCGTGCACGCGGACCAGGCCGACACCGCGCGCCTGTGGATCGACGACCTGCAGGCGTTCGCCGACGCGACCGGCCAGCCCTGGGCCGGAGCCATGGCCGCCCACGGCCGGGCCGTCCTCGCCGGCGCGGACGACGACGCGGCCGCCCACTTCGAGCAGGCGCTGGCCCTGCACGCCGAGTCGGTCCGTCCCTTCGAGCGGGCCCGCACCCAGCTGGCGTACGGCGAGCACCTGCGGCGCGCCCGCCGCCGGGTCGCCGCCCGCGAGCACCTGCGCGCGGCGCTCGTGACGTTCGAGGACCTGAAGGCGACCCCGTGGGCGGACCGGGCCGCCCAGGAGCTGCGGGCCTCGGGCGAGACCGCCCGCAAGCGCGAGGTCGGGACGGAGGTCGAGCTGACGCCGACCGAGCTGCAGGTCGCCCAGCTGGTCCGGGGCGGGCTGTCCAACCGCGAGGTCGCCGCCCAGCTGTTCGTCAGCCCCCGCACCGTCGACTTCCACCTGCGCAACGTGTTCGCCAAGACCGGCGTCACGTCCCGGCTCGAGCTGTCCCGGCTGGCGCTGGGCTGAAGGAGGACCCATGGACCGCACCGCCCTCGTCGTGGTGGACGCCCAGGTCGGCTTCGCCGACCCGTCCTGGGGTGCCCGCAACAACCCGGGGTGCGACGACGACATCGCCGCGCTCGTGGACGCGTTCGCCGATGCCGGGCAGCCGCTGGTGTTCGTCCGCCACGACTCCGAGGAGCCCGACAGCCCGTTGCACCCCGACAACCCGGGGAACGCGCTCAAGCCCTACCTCGCCCGGCACACCCCGGACCTGCTGGTCACCAAGTCGGTGAACTCCAGCTTCCACGGCTCCCCGGACCTGCAGGCCTGGCTGGCCGGTGAGGGGATCGAGCGGATCGTGGTCTGCGGGATCACCACCAACCACTGCTGCGAGACCACCGCCCGGGTCGGCGGCAACCTCGGCCTCGACGTGTGGTTCGCGATCGACGCGACCCACACGTTCGACCGGACCGGCCCGGACGGCACCACGATGACCGCCGACGAGCTGGCGCGGGCCACGGCGACGAACCTGCACGACGAGTTCGCCACCGTGGTCAGCACCGCCGAGGTCCTCCGCTCCCTCACCTGACCGCCCGAGTGGTCAGCGGACGTGCACCACGAACGGAGCCGTGACGACGGTCCCGTCCTCGAGCTCGAACTGCCCCCACAACCGGTAGGCGCCGGCGACCTCGAACCGCACGTGCAGGTCGAGCTCGGGGCCGAACTCCGTCCCCGGCAGCGCGTTCACCGGTCGGTCGCGGTCGTCGTACGTCTCGGCGTGGCGGTGGCCGAACATCGACCCGTCGGAGCGCATCACGACCACGTGCCCGGCGGCCCCGAGGTAGGGCTGCAGGTCCTCGACCGGCGCACCGGTCGCCTCGTCGGTGAAGCGCAGCGTGAAGTCGCTGGTCTCCCCCACGTGCGGGTCACCGTCGAGCTGCACCCGCACCCCGTCGACCACCTGCTCGCGGACGTCGGTGGCCGGGACCCTCACCCGCGGCGGCACCGCGCCGGCCACGTGGATCGTGTGCTCGTCCAGCACGTCGGCCATCTGGCCCTGGCGGCGGAACTCGGTGTGGACCGTGTAGTCGCCGCCGGTCGGGAAGACCGCCGTCACGCTCAGCACACCGTCCTCGCCCGTGGGCTCGGGGTGGATGTGCGCGAAGCTGCCGAGGTCCGACCGGGTCAGGATCATGTGCATCCACACCTGGTGGGTGCGGACCAGGTCGTCGACCGGATCACCGGTCTCCGCGTCGCGGACGGTGATGGTGATCGGGGTCGGCTCGCCGGGACGCACGACGTCGGGCACGTCGAGGTCGACCTCGAGGCCGGCGTCGTGCGGGCTGACCGGCGGCACGTCGGTCTCCTCCATGACGCTCATCAGGGGGCGCATCGGCATGCCCATCCCCTCCGACCACGCGAGCACGCCGTTCATGCCGCGCTCGGCCTGGTCGGTGCGGCTCAGCCAGGTGAACCCGGCGCCGAGGGCGAGCGCGAGGGTCGCGACACCGAGGAGGTACGCCGACTGGCCGACGCGGGCGCGCAGCGGCCGGTGCAGCACCTCGTGGGCCGTGGCCGGCGGCCGGAAGCCCCGCAGCCGCAGCGCGTTGGTGACCACGCTGACCGAGCTCATCGCCATCGCCGCGCTGGCCAGCACGGGGTCGAGCAGCAGCCCGTCCCACCAGTAGAGGGCGCCGGCCGCGACCGGGATCAGCAGCACGTTGTAGGCGAACGCCCAGACCAGGCCCTGCTTGATCGTGGTGACGGTGCGCCGCGAGAGCGCGATGGCCGAGACGATGCCGCGCAGGTCACCGCCGACCAGGGTGATGTCGGAGGCGGCGATGGCGACGTCGGTGCCGGTGCCGATCGCGATGCCGAGGTCGGCCCGGGCCAGCGCCGGCGCGTCGTTGATGCCGTCGCCGACCATCGCGACCACGTGGCCGTCGGCCTGGAGGCCCGCGACCCGCTCGGACTTGTCGCCGGGGAGCACCTCGGCCATCACGTGCTCGATGCCGACCTGGGCCGCGATCGCCCGGGCGGTGCCGGCGTTGTCGCCGGTGACCATCCAGACCTCCAGGCCCAGTGCCTTGAGCTGGGCGACGGCCTCCGCCGACTCCGGGCGCACGGTGTCGGCGACGCTCACCAGCCCGGCGAGACGGCCGTCGACGGCGACGTACATGGGGGTCCGGCCGTCGTGGGCCGAGCGCTCCGCGGTGGCGGCGAGCGGGCCCGCCTCGACGCCGTGGACGTCCATCAGGGCGAGGTTGCCGACCAGGACGGCCCGGTCGTCGACCCGGGCGGTGATGCCGTGACCGGCGACGGCCTCGAAGCCGGTGGCGGGGCGCAGGGCCAGCCCGCGCTCGCGGGCGGCGGCGACGATCGCCTCGCCCACGGGGTGCTCGCTGCCGACCTCGGCGGAGGCGACCAGGGCGAGCAGCTCGTCCTCGCTCCACCCGTCGCGCGTCTCGATGCCGGCCAGTCCGGGGCGGCCGCGGGTGATGGTGCCGGTCTTGTCCAGCACGACCGCGGTCAGCCGGCGGGCGTTCTCGAGGGCCTCGCCGTCGCCGATCAGGATGCCGAGCTCGGCGGCCTTGCCGGTGCCGACCATGACGGCGGTCGGCGTGGCCAGGCCGAGGGCGCACGGGCAGGCGATGATCAGCACCGCGATGGTGGTGCCGATCGCGAGGACCAGGTTGTCGATGCCCGGACCGAAGGTCACCCAGGCCAGGAAGGTCGCCAGCGCGGCCAGCAGCACGGCCGGCACGAACCAGGCGGAGACCCGGTCGGCGAGGCGCTGCATCGGAGCCTTCGAGCCCTGCGCGTCCTCCACGAGCCGGACGATCTGGGCCAGCGTGCTGTCGGCGCCGACCGCGGTGGCGCGGACGACCAGGGTGCCGGTGCGGTTGAGGGTGGCGCCGATGACGGAGTCCCCGGCGGCCTTCTCGACAGGTGCGCTCTCGCCGGTCAGCATCGACTCGTCGACGCTGGACGCGCCCTCGGTGACCACGCCGTCCACGGGCAGCTTCTCGCCCGGACGGACGCGGACCAGGTCGCCGGCGGCGACCTCCTCCACGGGCACGTCGACCTCCTGGCCGTCGCGGAGCACCCGGGCGGTGGCGGGGGCGAGACCGACCAGCGCCTTGACCGAGGCGGCGGTGCGCTTCTTGGCCTTCAGCTCCAGCCAGCGGCCCATGAGGACCAGCGCGACGACGACGAGTGCGGTCTCGAAGTACAGGTGCAGCGGCAGTCCCCACGACTGCGCCTGTCCCGGCCAGAGGGTGACGAACGCGCTGTAGCCGTAGGCGACGCCGGTCCCCAGGGCGACCAGGGTGTTCATGGTCGTGGCCCGGTTCTTCGTCGCGGCCCACGCCAGCCGGTAGATGTCGGCGCCGGCCCACAGCTGGACGCCGGTGGCGATCACCAGGATCAGCGGCATCAGCCAGTCCATGGTGTCGAGGTGCAGCGGCAGGTACATCACGCCCATCAGCCCGAGGCCGGTGGTGAGCGCGACCTGCCAGCGGCGCTTGAGGTGGCGGATCTCGGTGTCCCGGCGGGCGTCGAGGTCGTCGACCTCGGTGCGCTCCCGGACCGGCTCGTCGTCCCGGGCGGCCGGGCCGCGCACCGTGCCGGAGTAGCCGGCCCTGGCCACCGCGGCGGTGAGGTCGGTCGGCGAGACCGAGCCGGCGTCGTACGCGACGTGGGCGGTCTCGTTGGCGAGGTTCACCGAGGCCGTGACCACCCCGTCTACGCGGGACAGGGCCTTCTCGACCCGTCCGACGCAGGAGGCGCAGGTCATGCCGCCGATGTCGAGGGTGCACTCGGCGGCGCTGTGTCCGGCGGCGCTGTGTCCGTCGGCGCCGGGCCCGTCGGTGCGGGGCGGGGTGGTCACGGTCATCTCGGTGCTCCTTGCCTGGGTGCTGCCTGGGTGGTGCCTGGGTCGCCCGGTCGGGCTCAGGAGGCGAGCTGGTAGCCGGCCTCGTCGAGGGCGGCGGTCAGCTCGTCGTGGGTCAGCGGGCGGGTGCTGGTGACGGTGACGTCACCGGTGGCCAGCTCGACGTGGACGTCGGTCACCCCGGGGATGGCGCCGACCTCCCGCTCGACGGCGCTCACGCAGTGGCCGCACGTCATGCCGGTGACCTGGTGGGTGGTGGTGGTGGTGGTGGACATGTTCTGATTCCTTTCTGAGTACCCCTAGGGGGTATGTGTTCCTGATTGAAGATACATACCCTTGGGGGGTATGTCCAGCGATGGTTCAGTGGTGGCCGTGGCCGTGCCCGTGCCCGTGGCCGGCACCGTGCGCGACCTTGTTCGGGGTCAGGGCGGCCGGGACCACCAGCCCGAGGAAGATCGCGGCGACCGCGACGAACGCCTCGCTGTGCCCGGCGAGCAGCCCGGCGCGGGTGGTGACGTCACCGGCGACGGCGGTCAGCACCGCGACGCCCAGGGCCGCGCCGACCTCGTGGCCGGTCATCATCAGGCCCGACGCCAGACCGGACTCCTCGTGCTTCACGTCGCCCATCGCGGCGACCGAGATCGCCACGAACATCGGGCCGACCCCGAGGCCGAGGACCAGGAAGCCGGGCAGCACGTCGGCGGCGTACGACGCGTCGGCGCCGGCGGTGGCCAGCAGCAGCGCCCCGGCGGCGGAGACGACCAGGCCCACGAGGATGAGCGTGCGCGGGCCGGCGAGCGGGAGCAGCTTCGAGGCGACGGCCGCGGCGGCGGTGATCGCCGCGGCGAGCGGCAGGAACTCCAGGCCGGTGACGACCGCCGAGGAGCCCAGGACCTCCTGGAGGTAGAGCGAGCTGAGGAAGATCGAGCCGACGACCGCGCCGGTGACGCCGGCCATCACGGTCGAGGCGGAGACGAGGGAGCGGATCCGCCAGGTGCGCGGCGGCACCAGCGGGGACGCGACCCGGCGCTCGGTGGCGGTGAAGGCGGTGAGCAGGGCGGCCGCACCCACGGCGCAGACCAGGGTGGTGGCGTCGGTCCAACCGTGGCTGCCGGCGCTCTCGATGGCGTTGACGAGGAGGAGCAGCCCGCCGACGAGGGTGGCCGCGCCGGGTACGTCGAGCCCGCGGAGACCGGCGCCTCGGCTGGTGCCGGCGGGGACGGCGCGCAGGGTGCCGACCAGGGCGACGACGCCGATCGGGACGTTGATGAAGAACACCGCGCGCCAGTCGAACGCGCTGGTGAGCAGGCCACCGAAGAGCACGCCGGCGGCGATGCCCATGCTGGCGATGGTGCCCCACACGGCGAGGGCGGCGGCGCGCTGGCGGCCGGCGTACGTCGTCATCACGATCGACATGGCGGCCGGGGTGAGCATCGCGGCGCCGGCGCCCTGGGCGCCCCGGGCGAGGACCAGCGTGAACGCGGAGTCGGCGAGGCCGCTGACCAGCGAGGCGCCGGTGAACAGCGTCAGGCCGATGAGGAACATCCGGCGGCGGTCGAACAGGTCGGACATCCGGCCCCCGAGCAGCAGCAGGCCGCCGCTGAGCAGGACGTAGGCGCTGACCACCCACTGGTAGTCGGACGAGCTGAAGTGCAGGTCGGCGCCGATGCTCGGCAGCGCGACGTTCACGACGCTGACGTCGAGCACGACCATGAACTGGGCGGCGAGCATGAGGCCGAGCACCGTCCAGGGACGGCGGGCCTCCTCCGCCACCGGGTGCGGCGGCTGGTGGGCCGCGTGGGCTGTGGTGGACATCGGGTTCTCCTTCGGCACGGGCTGTCGACCCGGTGTGGATCTCGTGCTCCGAGCCTCGGCCTCCCGGGCGCCTGCTCGCGCCGGTGGAACCACCGGGGTTGCGGCCGTGCAGGACTCCCCGGCTGGCCGGTGACTCCTGTGCTTGTCGACCGTTGCAACGGCCGACAAGCGCAGGACCTGGCCGACAACCTCCGCCGTCGCCGGCTCCGGACCCGGCGGATCCCGGCGATTTCACCGGCGCGACCCGGCGATCTCGCCGGGCACGGTGGTGACCACACCCCACCGAAAGGCACCACCATGAGCCCCACGCACGACGCCCTCGACGTGATCGTGATCGGCGCCGGCCAGGCCGGCCTCGCCACGGCGTACCACCTCCGGCGCCGGGGCCTGCGCTTCCTCGTCGTCGACGCCGCCCCCGAGATCGGTCACGCGTGGCGCTCGCGCTGGGACTCGCTGCGGCTCTTCTCCCCCGCGCAGTACGACGGCCTGCCCGGCTGGCCGTTCCCCGGGGCGACCGACAGCTACCCGAGCAAGGACGAGGTGGCCGCGTACCTGGTCGCCTACGCCGAGCGCTTCGAGCTGCCGGTGCTGCTGGACTGCCCGGTCACCCGCCTGGAGCGGGTCGACGGGGGCTTCGCCGTGCACACCCGGCAGGGTCGGCTCCTCGCCCACCAGGTCGTGGTCGCGACCGGACCGTTCCAGACGCCGGTCGTCCCGGAGCTCGCGAGCCGGATGGAAGGGGTCACCCAGCTGCACAGCGCGGCGTACCGCAACCCCGCCGCCCTGCCGCCCGGGCCGGTCCTGGTCGTGGGGGCGGGGAACTCCGGCCGTCAGATCGCGCTCGAGCTCTCCGGGACCCGCGACGTCACCCTGGCGGCCGGCTCGGGGTCGCTGCAGCTGCCGCAGCGCTTGCTGGGCCGCGACCTGTTCTGGTGGCTCACCCGCTTCGGCGTCATCACGAAGACCGCCGACTCACGACTGGCGCGGCGGATGCGGGCACGAGGCGATCTCGTGATCGGGTCCCCGACGCGTGACCTGCGTGCCGCCGGCGTGAGCCTGCGCCCGCGACTGGTCGCGGCGACGTCGGAGGGTGTCCGGTTCGAGGACGGGTCGGTCGCGCGCCCGGCGACCGTGGTGTGGGCGACCGGGTTCCGGCGTGACTACTCGTGGATCGACGTCCCGGGCGTGGTCGTCGACCAGACGGTGGTCCACGAGCGCGGGATCACGGATGTGCCGGGGCTGGCCTTCGTCGGCCTGCCCTGGCAGCACACCCGTGGCTCCGCACTGCTCGGGTTCGTCGGGGACGACGCCGCGTGGGTCGTGAGCCGTCTGGCTCAGTCGAGGACCGAGGGAGCGGCGTCCTCGTCGTCGATCTCCCACTCCTCGTCCATGTGATCGCGCTCCGACTTCTTCGAGCCCTTGCTGCGGTCGCCGCCGCGCCCGGTCGCACCCCCCGCGCCGCCGCGACCGCCCGCTGCGCCTCGACCACCGGTCGTCGACCGGCCACCGCCGGCGCGTCCGGAGCCGCCGCTGCCGTTGCCCGTCCCGACCGGGGTCGAGCCGCGGCCGAGCGTGCCGGTGGTCGCGGAGCGAGCCGTCGAGCCGATCGGCCGCACGCCCGAGCTGCTGGTGGAGACCGGGGTGAGCCCACCACGGATCCCGCCCATGTTGCCGCCGAGGCCGCCCATCGCCGCACCGCCGAGCAGGCCGGCGCCACCGGTGATCCCGGCACCGGCACCGACCGAGGTCGCCGGGGTGGTGCTGCCTCCTCCGCCGCCGGTGAGGGCGCCGGGAGCGGGGGCGCTCGGGTCCGATCCGGTCCAGGAGCCCTGCGAGCTGCCGGACGGCTCGGCCGACATGTCGCCCTCGTCGGCGACGGGGTAGTGGATGTCCGTGTTCGGGGGCGGGTTGCTGGTGGTCTGGGTGTTGTTCGTCGAGTCGTCGTTGTTGGTCGAGGTGATCACCGACGTGTTGTTGTTGTTGGTGCCGGTGCGGCCGCCGTTGTCGTACGGCGAGCGCGTGCGGCCACCCGGGCCGCCGGGCGTGGTGGTGGACCCCGGGCCCTGCTGGTCGGTGGGCTTCGGCACCGGGTCGGGTTCGCCGTGGATCTTCTTCATCACGGCGGTCGACTTCCGGAAGTCCGCGTCCATCGAGGTGGTCGTCTCACGAGCGATCCGCTCGCGCCGTTCCTGGTCCTGCTCCCACGCCGAGACCGCGGACTGCTGCTGACCGTGCTTGGCGATCTCCTTGTCGGTGGCTCCGGGCGCCAGCGGCTCGGGGCTGCTCGGCCTCGGGCCGGCCTGGCCGAGCTCGGCGCGCTTGCCGCGGCCGTAGGCGATGGCCGCCGCGGCGGCACGCAGGGCCTCGCTGCCCTCGCGGAGCTGACCCGCCTTGTCGCCCATCGCGGTCGCCGACTTGGCGAAGGCCTTGGACGCGGCCGGGCCGGTCTCCCCGCCCAGCGCCAGGGCCTGGTAGGTGGCGTGCTCGAGGCGGCGCTGCACCTGCTCCAGCAGGCCGCTGACTCGCTTCCACTCGGCGGAGCCGTTCGTCACCGCGTCCTCGTGGGCCTGGTCGACGTAGTCGTCGAGCTTGGCCTGCTCGAACCCCTTCGCCATGTCACGCACCCCCGTCGGTGGGCAGCGTGCAGGTGCTGGGCGCCGCGAAGCTCGGGGCCGCGACGCACGACGTCGACTGCTGGATCGCCGCGAGCCTCGTCGCGCTGTCGTCGTCCGCGACGTGCGCGCTCTGCGCGAAGTCCTTGATGTTGGCGCTGAAGCCACGCAGGCCGGCGACCATGTCGTCCATCGCCTGCTTGACGTGCCGGTGCGCCTTGGCCGTGTTCACCGAGAGGTCGAGAGCGTCGGAGCCGGGGCCGAACGACCCGTCCGAGACGTCACCGACCGGGTTGGAGTGAAGCTCGTCCGCCCCTGTCTCCAGGATCTCGAGAATGTCCTTGACGACGTCCGGATCGACTGCCAGATCGTTCAGTGTTGCGCCGACCTCATCGATCGCCACCATGCTGGTTCCCCCTCACCCGAGTTGACTCAGTTGTTCAAACGAGGGCCTACCCCGGAGGTCACGACCGCAAACGCGTCGGGAGTCCTCTCCGACCGGGCTCTCACGGTCCATCGCTATCCTGACGAGCAGCAATCGTGCAACCACAGGAGATCTCGGGTGATCATGCGCATCGCGACGGCGGTCAGCGTCGTCGCTCTGGTGGCGAGTGCCTGCACCAGCCAGGACGACGACCCCGCCGCGGCAGATCCCGCGCCGAGCGCCTCCGTTTCCGCTTCGGGGTCCGCCTCGGACCCAGCGGAGCCGTCGCCCTCGGAGAAGGCGGCCGCAGCGACGGGACCGGTCCTGAAGCAGTCGGGGGCCACGGTGAACGCGCCTGACGGCTACGAGCACATCCCCGACATGGCGTCGTACCTCGACTCGGCGCAGCGCGGGACCGATGTCATCAACCTCGGCGAGGACCCCGGCTGGCGGACGGGCACGCTCGACGAGGCCGCTGCGAACTCGCAGAAGTCCAAGCACTTCGACTCCGCACCCAAGCGCCTCGCCGACGTCGAGCTCGACGGCGAGCCCGCCTACCACCTGTCCGGGCCCGTCGACGAGTACGACGACTTCGAGGAGTTCGGCGCGCTGCACGACGATCACCTCGTCTCGATCTCCTTCGAGCTCGACAACGCGGTCCCGAAGGCCGAGCGAGAGAAGCTGATCGCGTCGGTCCTCGCCACCTTCCAGTGGCGCTGAGCGCGAGCCCTCGGTCCAGCAGGGCGGCGAGGCGGCGCGCCTCGACCCGGTTCTGCTGACGGCGACGGAGCTCGGCCCGGACCAGCGCCTCAGCGACGCTCGAGCCGCACCAGCACCTCGTAGTGGTCGGTGTTGGGGAACATGTCGAGCACCCTCCCCCGCGTCGGCACCAGCGACGGCATCGCCGCGAGGTCACGGGCGAGCGACGTGGCGTTGCAGCTGGAGTAGAGCACGTGGCGCACCGTGGAGGCGTCCAGCCACCGGCTGAGCTCGTGGCCGATCCCGCGCCGCGGCGGGTTGACGACGACCAGGTCCGGCGCGGAGCCCGCGGTGACGGCGTACGCCGTGGCGTCCCCGGCCTCGAACCGCATCCCGGTCAGTCCCGCCTCGAGACCGCTCTGCCGGGCGCTCTCGATCGCCTCGGCGCTGGCCTCGATGCCGACCACCTGCTGCGGCCCCGCGCTCGTCGCGGCGTGCAGCGCGAACCCGCCGACCCCGCAGTACAGGTCCCACACCGACGCGGGCGCCAGCTCGGTGATCCACTCGGTGGCCTGGCGGTAGAGCGCCGCCGCCATCTCGGTGTTCGTCTGGAAGAAGCTCTGCGGCCGCAGGTGCAGGTCGAGCCCGTTCACGCGCATCCGCAGCGTCGCCCGGTCGGTCAGCAGGATCTCGCGCTCCCCCTCGAGCACCGCCTTGTGCTCGGGCTGCAGGTTCACCGAGACCACGACCGCCTGCGGCAGCTCGGCGAGCAGGGCGGGCAGGTGCTTGCGGATCCTCGTGACCGGCTCCTGGGAGCGCAGCACGAAGCGCACCATCAGCTCCCCGTCCGGTGACTCGGTGACGAGGAGGTGCTTCAGCTCGCCGCGGCGCTGCGGGACGTCGTACGGCGTGATCCGGGCCCGGGTGATGAAGTCCGCGAGCACCGGGAGGGCGGCGTGCAGGCCGGGCGTGTGCAGCGGGCAGTCGCGCAGGTCCTGGCCGGTGCCGTCGGGACGGAGGATGCCCAGGGACGGCTCGTCGGCGGTGCCGGTCACGACCATCTTGGCCTTGTTGCGGAATCCCTCCTGCCGGCTCGGGACCGGCGGCAGCCAGACCAGGTCGGGGTGGCCCGCGAGCAGCTCCTCGACGTGGGCCTGCTTCCCGGCGAGCTGGCGGGGGTAGGGCTGCTCGAGCAGGGTGCAGGAACGGCAGCGTCCCGCCTCGAAGTAGGTGCAGTGCATCGCCGGGCCAGCGTACTCAGCGGTTTTCCACAGATGTGCCCGCGGACCCCTGCGGGCCCGGATCAGCGGGCAGGCTCGGAGGCGGACGACGTACTCGCTCTTCTCGGGGGACGACATGACCATCAACGTCGAGGACACCGCGTTCCGCGCCGCGCTCGCGGACATCGACCGGGCCGCTGAGCGCCTGCACCGGGCCCGCCACCACATCACCCGCGAGGTCGACCGGCTGCTCGACGGCGACTGGACCGGCCGGGCCGCGCAGGCGTTCGCGGAGGGCTGGGAGACCTGGGACCACGGGTCCCAGGAGGTGCTCGACGGGCTCAGGGCGCTGGGCCGGCTCGCCGACGCGGTGCACCGCGACCTGGTCCAGCAGGACGGCGAGGCGCAGGCGCGGCTCGACCGCGTCGCCCACGCCGTGCTCACCGCGGGGGCCGGCCGGTGAGCGCGCTCATGCCGTTCGTGGCGGACGTCGACGGGCTGGTGGACGTCGTCGAGGACATGGCGCGCTGCGACGCGGACCTGCGCGAGCTGGTCGAAGAGCTCGCCCGGTCGGTCGGTCGACTGCACCTCTCGTGGGCCGGTGAGGCGGCCGAGGCTCATCGCGTCGCCCACGACACCTGGACCGACGGCTTCCGCGAGATGCACGAGGCGCTGAGGGTGCTGCGCGCGGTCGCCGGCGTCGCCCGCGACAACTACGACGCGGCGGCGCGGGCGAACACCCACATGTGGGAGCGGGTCCGGTGAGGCTGGAGGTCAACGGCACCGGCTACGAGACCGCGGCCGAGGCGTTCGTCGGAGGCAACCAGCTCGCGGCGCTGTGGTTCGACAAGCTCACGAGCCAGCTGGCCGGCTCCGGCGGGATGGCGGGCGACGACTCGACGTCGCAGGAGTTCGCCACGGCGTACGACGACAGCGCGCGGGAGGCGGTCGCGGCCCTGGCCGACCTCGTCGACTCGTTCACCGGTCTCGGGCACCTCACCCACGCCGCGCTGACCAACCACGTCCGCGCGGAGGTGCGCTCGGTCGCCGCCGGGTCGACCGTCTACGACGGTGGCGTGCTGCCCGACGTGGGCGACGACCGGGGGTACGTCGTCGTGCTGCCGTCGACGCCGCCCACCTCGTTGGGCGCGACCGAGCCGGGGCTGCCGTGGAAGGTCGGCTGGATCCTCGACCACCTCGAGGGGTTCGTGTGGCCCGGCGCCGACGTCGACCGGCTGCGCGCCGCCGCGGCTGCGTGGCGGGCCGCGGCGGACGGGCTCGACGGGCTGGAGACCCACTGCGACAGCGCGATGCGCGGCTTCTGGCGCGAGCGCTCCCCCGAGATCCCGCTCGCCATCGACGCCACGCACGAGCTGCGGTCCACGGTGCGCGACCTCGCTTCGCAGTACGCCGCCCTGGCGTCCGCCTGCGACCAGTACGCCGACGAGGTCGAGGCGAAGCACCACGAGATCCTCGAGCTCGCGGCATGGGTCCTCGAGCAGATCGTCGAGGGCGTCGCGATCAGCGTGGCCCTGGGCGTGCTCACCGGCGGCGCCGGCACCGCTGCCGGCCTCTCCGCGGTCGCGGCCAAGGTCGCCGCCGAGTCCCCGCGCTTCGCCGCGATCGTCGAGGCCCTGCGGGCCTTCGCCGCCTCGATCGCGAGCACCGTGCGGGTCAGTCGTGAGGGACTGAAAGCCGCGCGGGTGTCGCTGACGAAGTTCAAGGATGCGGCGGCGGCTCGCTCTGCTGCGCGAGGCGAGGCCGGGACTCTCAAGCTCTGGTGGGAGCGCGAGGCGGGCTGGTTGTCCAGGCACGAGCACTCAGGCAGCCACACGATCGAGAGGCACATCGGCAAGACCGACGAGCAGTTGCTCCAGCGACTTCAGCAGAAGCCCAGTCTCAGATCCAGCTCGACCTTCATCGACCAACCGGCGGCCGAGTCCGCACTGTCCCGACTTTTAGACCAGAACGCTGCGGACATCCAAGCCTGGCTTGATCACGGCGAGGACTCCCTGCGACTCGACGGAAACATGCCATTCACCACTGGACGAACAGCTCTGCGCAGCGGCGAAATACTCGACGTGAGTGGCGTTCGAGCCATCTTGCTGAAGGATGCATCTATGCCGGAGGGGTATCGCATTCTCACTGCTTTCCCCCAGCCGTGATCGCGAAGGAAGGGAACATGGACACACCCGCTCTCGAGCAGCTCATGGGCGCATACCTGCATCAGGACTACGACTTGGTGGGCGATGTCTGGGACAACGTGGACGTCTTCGTCGCGCGGTCTCCCAACCTTGCTCCTCTACTCCCTGCGGAAGTGACGTGGGCTCTCCAGGCTTTCCCCAACGAGTCCGAGCTCGAAGCCTTTCTCGATCGACTGGGATGCCAGTTGCTGCCTGAGGAGGAGGACGGTGGCTATCGCGGTTGGCTCACCAAGATGGCCGAGCGCGTCGCGGCCGCGACTCGGAACTGACTCGGATTGAGTCACTGACGACTGATCCCAACAATCCGGACGGTGAGAGATGGGCACTCCCTTGTCCGCCGCCACCCAACCCTGACCACAACCCGGAGTCGTGCGGGCAGCCGTGCGCCAGGGCGCACTCTGGGCCACACGAGTCAGGCGGGCTCGACCATCGAGAACGGCACGGTCATCACCGAGCTCCCGACCCGCAGGTGGTAGCGGGTCCGGCCACGCTTGACGAGGGTGCCGACGACGCCGTCGTACTTGCTGCCGGGGACGGCGATCCGCAGCCGGTCGCCCATCCGCACCCGTGCGGGCGGGGTCGGGGTCGGGGCGGCGGCCCGCTGCTCGAGGCGCTCGAGCTCGGCGCGGTAGCCGGGATGCATCGGGGCCGGCTCGCCGCGGTAGGTCCAGGTCAGCAGGTGGGCCACGTCGAACGACCGTGAGCAGGTGCGGCAGGAGGAGGGCCGCTCGGGGCGGCGGTGCCGCGTCACCCGGTGGCCCGCGGGGCAGGTGCCGGCCCAGCTCCCCTCGATGCTCGGGGCGTCCTCGCTCGCGCACCGCTGACCGCTGCACCCGATGCGCACCGCCGTCGCCCGCCAGACCGCGTCGTGCCCGTGCCGCACCCCCACGAGCGCATGCGCCACCTCGTGCAGGATCGTGTCGCGCACCTCGGCCTCGGGGTGGAGCGCGGTCAGCGGCGCGCTGAGCCCGATCTCCTTGCGCCCAGGTCGGCAGACCCCGGCCCGGCGCTTCGCCCGGTCGAACACGATCGTCCAGTCCCGCAGCCCGTGCTCGTCGAGCAGCTCGCGCCCGAGCCGTGCCGCCTCGGTGAGATCCATCCACGTCCCCTCGGTCCGCGAGGCACCCCTCGGCCTCCGCGGGAGACACCGTAGGAGCCGGCACCGACACCCGGTCAGGCGCATGGGTGCTTCCACCCATGCGCGGCGCGACGGCGGTGCACGATCCGCCCGATGCGGCGGCCCGCCCTGGATTCCTAGCGTGAGGAGCACACCCACCGGGAGGAACCATGGACCACGTCGAGACCGTCATCATCGGAGCCGGACAGGCCGGCCTCGCCACGGCCTACCAGCTGCAGAAGCGCGGTCGCACCTGTGTCGTGCTGGACCGCAACCGCCGCATCGGCGACAACTGGCGCCAGCAGTGGGACAGCCTGCGGCTGTACTCACCGGCGAAGTTCGACGGCCTGCCGGGGATGCCCTTCCCGAGCGAGCCGTGGTCCTTCCCCGGCAAGGACCAGGTCGCGGACTACCTCGAGGCCTACGCCAGGCGCTTCGAGCTGCCGGTCCGCCTCGGCATCGCGGTGGACCGGCTGTCGGCGGCACCGGACGGCGCGGGGTACGTCGTCGCCACGAGCGGCGGGCCGATCCGCTGCGACAGCGTGGTCGTGGCGACCGGGACCTTCGGGCGTACGCCGTACGTCCCCGACGTCGCCCGGGACCTCGACCCGTCGATCCTCCAGCTCCACTCCAGCGAGTACCGCCGACCCGGCCAGCTGCGCGAGGGACCCGTGGTCGTCGTGGGTGCCTCGCACTCCGGCACGGACATCGCCTACGAGGTGGCCCTCACCCACCCGACCACGCTGGCCGGGCGCGACTGCGGCCAGATCCCGTTGCGGCTGGAGTCGCCGGCGATGCACGTCGTCTTCCCGGTGCTGCTGTTCCTGTGGCGCCACCTGCTCACCCGACGCACGCCCGTCGGCCGCAAGGAGATGACGGAGATCCGGTTCCACGGCGGCCCGATGCTGCGCGTCAAGCGCTCCGACCTCGCCGCCCGCGGGGTGGTCCGCACGGAGTCCCGCGTCGAGGGTGTCCGCGGCGGCCTGCCCCTGCTCGCCGACGGCACCACGGTCGAGGCGGCCAACGTCATCTGGGCGACCGGCTTCCGCCAGCAGCTCGGCTGGATCGACCTGCCGGTGGTGGGCGAGGACGGCTGGCCGCGGGAGTACCGCGGCGTCGTCGACGACGCACCCGGCCTGTACTTCTGCGGCCTCTCCTTCCAGTACGCCTTCTCCTCGATGCTGCTGCCCGGCGTCGGCCGCGACGCCGAGCTGGTCGCGAGCCGGATCGCGAAGGCAGCCTGAGCCGCCCGTCCCCGCGGGTAATGTCCGGGGAGGGAGGTGCCCGCGATGGGCGTGGTCGACGAGCTGCTGCAGGCCCGCGAGGACTACGAGCGCGGCGACTGGGCCGCCGCCCTCGACACCTGGGCCGGGGTCGACCCGGCGTCCCTCGATGTCGACGACCTCCGCCGGGCCGCCCTGTCGGCGTACCTCCTCGGACGCCCGGAAGAGGCGGTCGGCCACTACCAGCGCGCCTTCCGCTCGTGCGAGGACGCCGGCGACCGGACCGGCGCCGTGCAGTGCGCCTTCCACGTCGCGATGATGCTCGACACCACCGGCGAGCAGGCGCTCGCGGGCGGCTGGACGGCGCGCGCCGAGCGGCTCCTCGAGGACCCCGGCGGGGGCGGCCCCGAGCGGGGGTACGTCGCGTTCCTGCGGATGTACCGCCACCTCCGGGCCGCCGAGTGGCCGGCGGCGACCACCTGCGCCGCGGAGACGGTGGCCGCGGGGCGGGAGCACGGCGACGCCGACCTGCTCGCGCTCGGCCTGGTCGCCTCGGGCAGGCTCGCGATCTACTCGGGCCGGGTGACCGAGGGCCTCGCCCTGCTGGACGAGGCGATGGCGCGGGTGGCGGCCGGCGAGACCTCGCCCGAGATCTTCGGCAACGTCTTCTGCACCGCGATCGAGGGCTGCCAGGAGATCGCCGACTACGACCGGGTGGCGCAGTGGACGTCCGCGCTGCACCGCTGGTGCACCTCGCTGCCGGGGCTGGTGACCTTCACCGGGCAGTGCTCGCTGCACCGCGGCCAGGTGATGCGGCTGCAGGGCGCCTGGCCGGAGGCGCTGGAGGAGCTCGAGCGCGCCGTGACCCGCTACCGGGCGGCGCACTCGCTCGCTGCGATCGGCCTGGCGGAGTGCGAGCGTGGTGACCTGCTGCGGCTGCGCGGCGAGCTCGACGCGGCGGACGCGGCGTACCAACGGGCCGGCGAGCACGGCTTCGACCCGCAGCCCGGGCTGGCCCTGCTGTGGCTGGCGCGCGGCGCCCGCGACGCGGCGGCCGGCGCGGTGCGCCGGCTGCTCGCGGAGCCGTCCGACCCGGTGCACGGGTGCCGGCTGCTCCCCGGGGCGGTCGACGTGCTGCTCGGTGTCGGAGCAGTCGAGGAGGCGCGCGCGGCGTCGCTGGAGCTGGACCGGGTGGCCGAGCACGTCGGCTCGCCGGCGGCGCGGGCGATGGCGGCGTACGCCGGGGGCGCCGTCGAGGTCGCCGCGGGCGACGCGTCCGGGGCGCTCCCCTACCTGCGCAAGGCCGCCCAGCTGTGGGGGCGCCTCGAGAGTGCCTACGAGGTCGCGCGGGTGCGTGAACTCACCGGCCGCGCCCTGGCCGCCCTGGGCGACTCCGCCTCGGCCACGGCCGAGCTGGAGGCGGCGCACGCGGCGTTCCTCCGGCTGGGCGCCGGGCCGGCGGCACGGGAGGTCGAGCAGCTGCTCTCCCCCACCGACCTGCCGGCCGGGCTGACCGCACGCGAGGTGGAGGTGCTGCGGCTGGTCGCGGCCGGGCGCAGCAACGCCGCGATCGCCACGGCGCTCGTGCTCAGCGAGAAGACCGTCGCCCGGCACCTGTCCAACATCTTCACCAAGCTCGGCGTCGGGTCGCGCACCGCAGCAGCAGCCTTCGCCTTCGAGCACGACCTGCTCTGATCCGGGAGCCGGTGAGCACGACCGGGGCTTGGTTCCCGCGCGTATCAGGCCGCCGCGCGGAGTGCCTCCGCCAGCGCGACGCACACGTCCGCGGCGGGTCGGGGCAGCTGCGCGCCCAGGGCAACGAGCGCAGCTGAGTCGGTCGACGTCAGCCGGTGCAGCAGGCACTCGCCGACGTACGGCTCCACCAGTGCGGCGGCCACCGACGGTGCGACGTTCGCGGTGGTGTCGAAGCTCCTCAGCTCCTCGTCCAGGACGTCCTGCAGCGTGCCCTCGAGGGCTGCCAGCACGAACTCGGTGAAGATCCGCGGCGGGTCGCACTCGTCGTGCGCCGCGAACGGGATGTCGGCCGCGAGGTGCTGGAACCAGTGCTGAGTGATGTCGGGGACGTCGGTCAGCAGGGCGAAGTCGAAGTCGCCCGTGATGCACAGGTCGTCGTCGTCCGCCACGAGGTACTCGTCGTGGCACGCCCGCTCCACCGCGTCCACCCAGCTGCGCCGTCCACGGGCGACGTCCAGCGCTGCGCCCTCGGGCACGACCAAGGGCGCGCTCTCGAACATCGAGCCCTCGTCCGTCGGCACCACCCGGCCGAGCACGCAGCCGCCCGGGGTGGTCATCGTGGTCGCGCCGAGGTTGATCGTGCGGGTCTCCCCACCGGTGGCGAGGTCCTCCCAGGTCAGCTCGCGGGAGGTCTCGGCGACCAGGCGGTAGCCGCCCATGGGGGTGGCCGCCCAGTCCCCGATGCGGTCCGCGCCGGCCACCAGGTCGGGGGCGGCGACCCGGCGCAGGAACTGGTCGAGGCCTCCGAGCTCGTAGAGGAAGAGCTGGCGATAGACCCAGTCGTGGTCGGCGACCTGGGCCCCCCGGTCGACGTCGTCCACTCCGCGCACCGTGCCCGGACCGCCGCGCACCCGGACGGCGGTCTCGTGGGCTCGCCGGCTGCGCCCCCGGTTGCCCGGCTCCATGACCTGCAGCGCCTGCGCGAGGATCCACCGCGAGGTCGACCACCGGGGCAGCAACGGCCCGAGCGCGTACAGCTGGCTGAGCCGGCGCACCCGTTCCGGGCTCCAGAAGAGCCTCCCGTCGGGCCCGGTCGGGCGCGACAGGACCAGCTCGAGCGCACCGGCGGCGTCGCCGCGAGCCTCGGCCTCGTTGGTCGCCTGCACCAGCGGCGCGAACGTCAGCAGGTCCGGGCGTCGACCGCTCCTGGCGGACGATGTCGTGCGGCGAGTGTTCCTGGGTGGCTTGCGTCCCTGTGACTTCGGCATGCCTCCACTGAAGCCCGGCAGCGCTGTCACCGCCAGACGGGTTCGACAATCTGTGGAGAACTGCGGTCCAGCCGCTGCGCGGTGCGGATGGCCCCGTCGAGCAGGTGACGCAGACGCGCGTCGCACTCGTCGGGGGTCGGCGCGGCTGTCGCGATCCCGCCGACCGCGCACCGCATCACGTTGGGCGCCGAGCGCTTCTCGAACTGCGCGCCGGTGATGCCCGAGCCGCCGGCCAGTCGTCTCGACCACCGCACCGCGTCGGGCCGGTCATCCAGCGCCCGCCTGACCGCGTCGGCGCCCTCGACCGCGCCCGGTCCGAGCGCCGTCGCCAGCTCATCGCACCGCAGCAGCCCCGCGACCAGCGCCCGTTCCGAGGTGGCGGGCACCAGCGGGAGGGCGCGCAGCGCGACGTGGGAGGTCAGGGCCAGCGTCCAGGACAGGCCTCCGCCCCGGAGACCGACCACGGAGGGGATGAGCGTCACCAGCTCCCCTCGGTGCCGGTCCGTGGTGTGGTCGTTGACCAGCCGCGCCAGGTGGCCCAGCAGCGGGTGGGTGCACTTCGGGTGGTCGCTCCACGGCTCGTTCGCCAGCACCGACGCCATCTCCATGAAGCAGGCGCCCTTGCGGGCCGAGCGGTGCCTGCCTCGCGACAGGACCGGGAGGCCGTCGGGAATCTCGTAGGTGGCCATGACTCCTCCTCCCGATCCAGCATGCGCCCGCAGGATCGGCGCAGCAAGCCTCAATAAAGGTGATCAGCCGAGGATCGACCGCGCCCGCCTGGCCATCGCCGCGTCGACCATCGACCCGTCGGGCAGCGTGGCGACCCCGGTCGAGGAGAGGGCCGCCAGCACGTCGCTCGCCCACCCGATCTCGTCGGGCGACGGCGCGAAGACCGATCGGATCACGTCCACCTGCGAGGGGTGGATGGCAGTGCGCCCGCGCAGGCCGAGCCGACGCCCGCGACGGCACGACTCCTCGAGCCCGGGGAGGTCGCGGACGGCGGGGTACGCCGACATCATCGGCGCGGGCAGCCCGGCGGCCGCGGCCGCGACGACGACCCGGGAGCGGATCCAGTCGAAGGCCTCGTCCCCCGCCAGGCCCAGCTCCGCCGCGAGGTCGGCCTCTCCGAGTGCGAGCGAGACCACCTCGGGGGCGCGGGCCAGGGCCAGCGCGTTCTCCACCCCGGCCGCCGACTCGAGGATCGCGTGCACCCGCCGCCCGGCGACCGCCTCGAGGTCCTCGGGGGCGGACACCTTCGGCACCCGCAGGTCCACCCCGGGAGGCAGCGCGGCCAGGTCCTGCCCGAGGTCGGAGGAGCCGGGGGCGTTCACGCGCACCTGCACCGGCCCGCCGTACGACGCCACCCAGGCTGCGACCGCGGACCGGGCCGCGGCCTTGTCGGCGGGAGCCACCGAGTCCTCGAGGTCGAGGATCACCTCGGCCCCGGTCGCGGCCGCCTTGTCGAAGCGGTCCGGCCGCGACCCGGGCACGTAGAGCGCCACGGTGCTCACACCGCACCCGCCTCGCGCAGCGCGGCGACCTCCTCGGCGGACAGCCCCAGCTCGCCGAGCACCTCGTCGGTGTCGGCGCCCGGGCGCCGCCCGGCCCACCGCACCGCACCCGGCGTCTCGGACAGGCGGAAGAGCACGTTCTGCATCACCAGCGGACCGAGGTCCTCGTCGGGCACGGTCAGGGCGGTGCCACGGGCGCGGTACTGCGGGTCGGCGAGCAGCCCGCGGACGTCGTACACCGGGCTGATCGCGGCCTCCGCCTCCTCGAACGCGGCGACCACCTCGTCGCGAGGACGCTCGGCGATCCACCCGCCCACGGCCGCGTCGAGCTCGTCGGCGTGCTCAGCGCGCTGCCCGCCCGAGGCGAACCACGGCTGCTCGACGAGGTCGTCGCGGCCCACCATCCGCAGCACCCGCTCGGCGATGCTCTGCGAGCTCGTCGACACCGCGACCCACTCGTCGTCGGCGGTCCGGTAGACGTTGCGCGGCGCGTTGTTGACCGAGCGGTTGCCGGTCCGCGGCTGCACGTAGCCGAGCTGGTCGTAGGCCGTCAGCGGCGCCCCCAGCATCATCAGGATCGGCTCGATGATCGCGAGGTCGACGACCTGACCCCGGCCGGTGAGGTCGCGGTGGCGCAGCGCGGCCATCACGGCGTACGCCGTGGCCAGGCCGGCGATCCCGTCGGCCAGCCCGAACGGCGGCAGCGTCGGCGGGCCGTCCGGCTCACCGGTGATCGCCGCGAAGCCACTCATCGCCTCGGCCAACGAGCCGAAGCCGGGACGGCCGGCGTACGGCCCGTCCTGGCCGAAGGCCGTCACCCGCGCGACGACCAGCCGCGGGTTCAGCTCCAGCAGCGTCTCCGGGGCGAGGCCCCAACGCTCGAGCGTGCCGGGCCTGAAGTTCTCCACCAGCACGTCGGCCGACGCGAGCAGCCGGCGCATGGTGGCCGCGCCGTCAGGGTGCTTGAGGTCGAGGGTGACCGTGCGCTTGTTGCGGCCGAGCGTCTTCCACCACAGCCCGATGCCGTCCTTGACCTGGCCGTGCCCACGCGCGGCGTCGGGTCGCCGCGGGTGCTCGACCTTGACGACGTCGGCCCCGAAGTCGCCGAGGTAGGTCGCGGCCAGCGGCCCGGCGAACAGGGTCGCCGCGTCGACCACGCGCAGTCCCTCGAGCGGGCCGCTCACCGCTGGTCCAGGTCCACGGCGCAGCGGAAGCCGATGCACTCCGAGCGCCCGGTGCCGGCCTGGGTGAGCAGGAACCGCACCGACCACGACGGGTCTTGGGGGCCGCCGTCGACGTACCACTCCGAGCCCTCGGCGCGGAACCACGAGCCGCCCTTGAGCACCACCCAGCGGGTGCGCCCGTCGCGGTGCTCGCTCTCGGTCCACTGCCAGACGAGGGGCTCGCGACGGCGCCAGCCGGTCCGGCCGGCCGCGAGCTGCCACTCGTGCTCGGTGGGCAGCCGCGCACCGCGCCAGCGGGCGTAGGCGCGGGCGTCCTCGAGGTCGACGAACCGCACCGGCTCGTCACCGGTGCCGGGTCCGGGCGCGCCGTCCACCCAGTGTGCGAGGAACCGGTCCGGGACCGCCGGGCGGTAGCCGGAGTCGGCGAGGAACATCGCGAAGTCGGCGTTGCTGACGTCGGCCGCGTCCACGGCGACCGCGCCGGTCTGCACGGTCAGGCGCTCCTCGCGGAGCTGGTGCAAACGGGGCGGCAGCGGCTTCCAGTCCTCGACGTACGGCGCTGCCTCGTAGAGCCCGGTCTCGCGCTGCCGCCAGCGGACGGTCAGCTCGTGCTCACCGGGCTCGAGGAGGATCGCGTCGGGGGCGACCCGGCCGGGTGCGGTCGCGGGGGCACGCAGCGCGGGGGCGGGCCGCGGTGCCGGCGCGCCCGGAGCGGGGTCACCCGCGTTGTCGGCGACCAGCGCGGCCAGGCCGGCCGGCGGTTCGGCGCCGGCCGGCACGCGGACGACACCGACGATCCCGCCGGCCGGCACCGCGCGGTCGCCGAGGACCAGGTGGACCTCGCCGTCGGCCGCGGGCAGCAGCGGGCCGTCGTACGCAGAGGAGGCGGGGTTGGCCAGCGTGTAGAGGTCGCAGCCGCCGAGGCTCCAGCGGGAGCCGGCAATGCCGGCGGCGGTGGCCTCGGGCTCGAGGTCGGCGAGCGGCTCCCACTCCCCCTCGACGAGGAAGTCCTCGAGGTGGCGGTAGACGGCACGCATCCGGCGCAGGCTGTGCTGGTCGCGCGGCTCCCAGTCGACGCGCACGCCGAAGACGACGTCCCAGATCAGCACGCCGGCGCCGTTGACCCAGGCCGAACGGATCTCGTCGCGGTGGTCGTGGTTCCACCGCCGGGTGTGGTGCATCATGTGCCGCTGCTCGAACCAGCGCGCCCGCAGCACCCCCGGAGTCGGGCTGTCGGCGAACCACTGCGCCCACGAGGCCTGGTGGTCCACGATTCGCGCCAGCGGCACCCGCGACTCGCCCTCGAGCACCGGCCGCGGCTCCAGCGCGGCCATCGTGGCGAGCAGCTCGGGGTCGCCCTCCTTGAGGGTGTCGAGGAAGACGCCGTCGACACCGAGCAGCTCGACGAGCTCGGCCAACCTGGCGGCGTCGGTGCGCTCGGTCCGACGGGTGCCGGTGTCCCAGGGGTTGTAGTCGAGGAAGACCTTGACGTCGCGCTCGTGCAGGTCCGCCACCAGCTGGGCGAGGCCCGGCACGTCGTACCAGTCGAACTGGTTGCGCGGGTCGAACCCGATCACGGGGTAGGCGTGCCACAGCACGACCGCGTCCAGCCCGCCGAAGCCGGCGTACGCCGCGAGCAGCCGGTCGGCGTCGAAGGCCTCGCGGTCCCAGTCGCGGACGGCCTCGTCCCAGAGCCAGACCATCGCGACGTTCCACGCGGTGGTGGCCCAGCGGCTGTCGGGGTGGTCGTAGACCGAGCCGTCGTACGCCGTCCGCCCGCGCGCCTCGCGGCGCCACCGGTGCAGCGCCTCCCGCCACGCCGGACGGTCGGCGGGGTCCTCGGGCGCGGCCAGGATCTTGGCCTCGTCGAGGACCGAGAGGTCGGCGTCGGGCCCGAGCGGGACCCGGACGGGCTGGTCGATGGGACGCGAGGCGTAGGGGTCGCGGGGCGCGTCCATGGGGATCGTCATCGGTCGGCTTCCTGTGCCAGGTGGGCCTCGGCCCGGGCGTGGATCTGGTCGGCGGTGGGGATGGAGGGGACGGCACCGGCGCGCTCGACGGCCAGCGCACCGGCCACGACGGCGCGGACCGCGGCGGCGTCGAGGTCGGCGCCGGCGGCGAGCGTCGCGGCCAGGACGCCGGTGAACGTGTCCCCGGCGCCGGTGGTGTCGACGACGGTGGCGGGCACGCCCGCGACGCGACGCTGGCCGGCCGGGTCGGCGAGCAGCGCGCCCTCCGCACCGAGGGTCACCACGACCGAGCCGACCACGTCGAGCAGGTGGGCGGCCGCCGCTGCGGGGTCGGCGTGCCCGGAGAGGTGGCGGGCCTCGTGCTCGTTGACGACGAGGACGTCGACGCAGGACAGCAGCTCGCGCGGGAGCTCGCGGGCCGGTGCGGCGTTGAGCACGACCCGGCCCCCGCCCTCCCGGGCGACCGAGGCCGCCTCGTGCACGGCAGCGAGGGGCGTCTCGAGCTGTGCGACGACGACCCGGGCGGCGGCGACCGCCTCGCGCTCGGCGGCGGCCAGCGACTCGAGGGTGGCGTTGGCGCCGCTGTCGACGACGATCGCGTTCTCCCCGTCGGGGCGCACCATGATCCAGGCGGTGCCGCTCGGCCCGGCGACCCGCCGGACGAGCGCGGTGTCAATGCCCGCGGCGGCCGCCTCCTCGAGCAGGGTGCGACCGGCGTCGTCGTCCCCGATCGCGCCGACCAGCAGGGTCCGGGCCCCGGCCCGGGACGCGGCGACGGCCTGGTTGAGGCCCTTGCCGCCGGCCCGCGCCTCGCGGGCGGTGGACAGCACGGTCTCGCCGGGCGCCGGGATGGTGGTGACCGTGGAGACGAGGTCGAGGTTGGCGCTGCCGACGACCACGACCTCGTGGCTCATCGGGCCACCCCCGTCACGGCGAGAGCGAGGGTGCGGTCGGCGAGCCGGTCCAGCCCGATGCCGTCGTGGCCGGGCAGGCTGGTGGCGACCCGGTTGCGCAGCGGGTCGACCCATCGCCGGGGCAGCCGGCGGAACCCGGTCAGGGCGCCGCAGATCGAGCCGACGGTCGCGCCGTTGGAGTCGGTGTCCCAGCCGCCGCTGACGACGGTGCAGATCGCGGTCTCGAAGTCACCCTCGCTCGCGGTCAGGGCGTACGCCACGAGCGCGGCGTTGTTGAGCACGTGCACCCAGTGCAGGTGGCCGTACGCGTCGTACAGCCGGTCGAGCGCGTCCTCGGTCTCCAGCCCGGAGCGGCCGAGCTCGACGCCGAGCCGTACGGCGTCGGCATACCTGCTCTGCGGCGGGACGACCGCGAGCCCGGCTGCGACGGCCTCGTCGACGTCATCGCAGACGACCGCCTTGGCGCAGGTGGCGGCGACGAACATGGCGCCGTAGACGCCGTTGCGGACGTGGCTGAGCCGGGCGTCGACCCACGCGAGCCGGGCCGCGGCGGCCGGGTCACCGGGTCGCGCCCAGCCGTAGAGGTCGGTGCGGATCTGCGCGCCGATCCACTCCCGGAACGGGTTGTGCCGGGTGGCCGTGCGCGGGGCGCCCTCGCCGAGCAGCAGGTTGCGGTAGGCGACCCGCTCGGCGGTGAACACGCGGCCGCCGGGCAGGTTCGCCAGCCACGCGTCGGCGACGTCGTCGGTGGTGAGGTCGGCGCCGAGGGTCTCCATCAGGCCCAGCGCCAGCATCGGGAAGTTGAGGTCGTCGTCCTCGGGCATCCCGTCGATGTTCTCGGCCAGGCTGGTGGGGGCGCTGCGCCGGTTCCACGGCCAACGGGCGGCGACCTCGTCGGGCAGGCCGACCGCGGTGAACCAGTCGGTCAGCGGCCAACGCCCCTGGCTGGTCAGGATCTCCCGGATGCCGTGCCGCGGGATCTTCTCGACCGGCTTGCCGAGCAGGCAGCCGGCGGCGCGGCCGACCCAGGCACCGTGCACCCGGTCCCCGAGGTCCTCCCCCGGTGGCTGCGCGGTGAGCGCCGGGCCCCGGGCCGCCTCGATCGCCTCCCACGTGTCGGGCTCCCGCTCGGCCAGCGCCGGGTCGACCGGCCGCGCATCGAGCTCGTCGAGCAGCTCGACAGCGAGGGCCCGCAGCTTCTCGTCCCCGACCTGGCCGAGACCGGCGACGGGTGCCGAGTCCTGCCCGCCGGCGGCCAGCCAGCGGTCGCGGACGTCGTCCACCTGCTTGCCGTCCTCGCTGCTGGCGACCAGCTCGTGGGCCAGCAGGTCGGGCGGCTGCACCCAGGTCAGGCGGCTCATCCGGCGACTTCCTCCAGGTCGAACAGGGAGGTACGCCGCGACTCCCGCAGGCGGGCACGCTCGGCGTCCTTGGCGAACACGTCCTGCGCCACGGCGGCGATGGTGCGCCCGGCCGGCTCCAGCGGGGTCCGGCTGGCCTCGGCGACCTCGGTCGCCCAGTCCGACCGGATGGCACCGTGACCCCCGAGCGCGCCGCAGACCGCGCCGGCCATGCTCGCGATCGAGTCGGCGTCGCGGCCGTAGTTGACCCCGCCGAGGACGGCGGACTCGTAGTCGCCGTCGGCGACCAGGACCATCCCGAGCGCCACCGGCAGCTCCTCGATCGCCTTGGTGCGGCTGGGCCGGCGGGCGTCCATGGAGGGTGCGCGGTAGGTGGGGCCGACGGTGTCGAACGGCTCGATCGCCGCGCGCAGCACCGGGATCGCCTCGCGCCAGTCGCTCAGGCCCTCCGCGGCGGAGGCGACCGCCTCGATCGCGGCGCGGGTGCCGTCGTGGGCGACGGCGAGCGCGTCCTCGACCACCGACCGGGCGGTGGCGCCGGGGGTGAAGGCCGCGGCCACGGCGGCGGCCAGCACGCCGGCCGCCTCCCGCCCGTAGCTCGACTGGTGGGCCGCGGCGACCTCGATCGCCTCGGCGTAGGCACCGGCCGGGTCGGCGCCGTTGACGACCCCGACCGGCGCCATGTACATCGCCGCACCGCAGTTGACGATGTTGCCCACCCCGGCCTCGCGGGGGTCGACGTGCCCGTAGTGCAGGCGCGCGACCAGCCACTTCTCGGCGAGGAAGATCCGCTGCAGCAGCAGCGCCTCGGCCTCCAGCTCCGGCACCCAGCGCTTCTCCCCGATCAGCAGCGGGACCAGGTCGGAGGCGACGGCGTACGCGTCGAGGTGGTCGCGCCGCTCGGCGTACACGTCGACGAGGGCGTGGGTCATCAAGGTGTCGTCGGTGATGTGGCCGTCGCCCTTGTGGTACGGCGCGATGGGCCGGGCGTCGCGCCAGTCGGCGTTGAAGGGCGGGACGATGCCGGTCACCCAGCCGTCGTACCGGTCCCGGATCTGCTCGGTGGTCCAGCCCTCGGTGGCGCCCCCGAGGGCGTCGCCGACGGCGGAGCCCACCAGGGTCCCGAGTGCCTTGTCGAGCAGCTTCACGCTGAGCCTTTCGTGGATCACTTGTTGACCTGGTCCCAGCCGTCGCTCAGCTGGCTGGCCAGCTCGTCGGCGGAGATGTCGTCGGCGAGGTAGCGCTGGAAGGCCGGCGTGGCGATCTGGTCCTTCCACTGCGGGTAGTTGGTGACCGACTGGAAGGGCGCCTTGCTGAAGTACTGGCCGCCGGCGAGGATCGTGTCCCAGCCGTTCTCGCCGTCGGTGTCCTCGGAGACCTGGTCGGCCGCGTCGGAGGAGGCGGGGATCAGCCAGTCGCCCTCGGCGACCTTGGCGAGGTTCTCGGCCTGCATGTAGTAGTCGACGAACTCCGCCGCACCCTCGACGTCCTCGCTCTGCGCGGAGACCGACAGCGTCTGCGGGTTCGCCGCCTGCGCGGCGCTGTCACCCTCGAGCACGGGCATCGCGACCCAGTGGAAGTCCTTGGGCGCGGACTCGGCGAGCGTCTGGGCGCTGTAGGAGCCCTGCACGGTCATGGCGTACTTGCCCTTGAGGAAGCCCGACATCACGTCGGAGCCCGCCTGGGTCAGGGTGACCGGGTCGAGCGACTTGTCGTCGTAGGTCATGGCGTGGATGCGCTCGGGCAGCTCGAGCTCGGCGTCGCCGACGCTCATGGTCGCGTCGGTGCCGGAGCCGTCGAAGTACGCCGCCCCGAAGTTCTCGCCGAGGCTGAGCATGGTCGCGGTCGGCGAGCCGAGCCCCCAGCCGAGGCCGTAGACGCCGTCCTTGGTGGTGGCCTTCGCGGCGGCCTGGAAGTCGTCCCATGACCAGGTGTCACCGGTCGGCATCTCGACGCCGGCCTTCTTCAGCAGGTCCTCGTTGGCGAAGACGACGTAGCTCTGCAGCAGCGTCGGCGCGGCGATCACCTTGTCGTCGACGGTGACGGTGTCCCACACGTCCTGGCTGACCGAGGACTCGACGTCGTCGGAGAACGAGCCGGAGAGGTCGGCGAGGTAGCCCTGCTGGGCGAAGCCGGTCATCGCGGCCGACTCGTACTGGATGATGTCGGGCGCGGTGCCGCCCTGGAACTGGGTGACCAGCTGGTCCTGCACGGAGTCCCAGCTGCCCTGGACGTACTCGACCTGGGTGTCGGGGTGGTCGGCGTTCCAGGCGTCGACGATCTCCTTGGTGGCCTTCACCGTCGGCTCCTGGAAGGCGAGGCTCTGGAAGCGCAGGGTGACCTTCTTGCCGTCCCCGCCGCTGCTCTCGGGCGACTCCTGGGTGGACGTGGCGCACCCCGCGAGGGCGAGCGTGAGGGCGGCGACGGCGACGCCCGCGGACTTGAGCTTCATCGGTGGATCCCCTTCATGGATGGTGCGGTGTGGTTGGTTCGTGAGGTGGTGGGCGGGTCAGCCCTTGACGGCTCCGGACAGCAGCCCGGAGGTGAGTCGGCGCTGGATCAGCGCGAAGAACAGCAGGCTCGGGATGGTGGCGAGCAGCGAGGCCGCGGCGAGCGGCCCGAGCTGGACCTGGCCCTCCGCGCCGACGAACCGGGACAGGGCCAGCGGCAGCGTCACCTTGTCGGGGGTCTGGATCAGCACGAGCGCGAAGAGGAACTCGTTCCACGACGAGATGAACGCGAACAGCGCGGTCGCGACGACGCCCGGACGCAGCAGCGGGAAGACGATGCTGACCAGGATCCGCAGCCGGCCCGCGCCGTCCATGGCGCCGGCCTCCTCGAGCTCGCGCGGGATGTTGGAGACGTAGCCGATCAGCATCCAGAGGCAGAACGGCAGCGTGAAGACGACGTACACGATCGTCAGGCCGGGCAGCGCGTCGAGCAGCTGGAACTGCTTGAGGATCAGGAACAGCGGGATGATCACGAGGATCGTCGGGAAGACCTGGCTGACCAGGATCCAGCCGAGCGTGACCGGCTTGAGGACGGTGCGGAACCGCGCCAGGCCGTACGCCGCGGGCAGCGCCAGCGCGACCGTCAGGATCGTGGTGGCGACCGCGACCTGGAGGCTGTTGAGGCCGGCGTCGACCAGGTTCGCCCGGTCGATGGCGGTGGTGAAGTTGGTCAGCGTCGGGCTCGAGGGCAGCAGCCCGGTCGCGCCGAGGGCGATCTCGGAGGTGCTCTTGAACGCCGTGGAGAGCAGCCAGAGCAGGGGGAAGCCGAGGAAGGCGCAGTAGGCGACGAGGGCGGCGTACTGCCCGACGCGGCCGGCGGGGCTGGTGCGCGTGGCGCTCATCGATTGGTCTCCTTCAGCCGCGCGCGGAGGTAGAAGAGCAGCATCCCGACAATGACGACGACCATGACGTTGCCCATCGCGGCGGCGACGCCGAAGTGGCCGTAGCGGAAGCCCTCGTTGTAGGCGAAGAGCGCGGGCACCATGGTCTTGCCGCCGGGGCCGCCGTTGGTCATCACGTAGATGAGGTCGAAGGTGTTGACGTTCCAGATGAAGTTGAGCGTCGTGATCGCGACGATGACGGGCTTGAGCTGGGGCAGCGTGATGTGGCGGAACCTCTTCCACGCGCTGGCGCCGTCGACCGCACCGGCCTCGTGCAGGGACTCGTCGATGCCCTGGAGGCCGGCGAGCAGGGTGATCGTGGTCTGCGGCATCCCGGCCCAGACGCCGACGACGATGACCGCGGGCAGGGCGGTGCTGAAGTCGCCGAGCAGGTTGAGCGGGCCGAGGCCGAGCGCCTGCGAGGTGCTGCTGATCGGCCCGGAGTTGGGGTCGAACATCAGCCGCCACATGATGCCGGTGACCACCGGCGGCATCGCCCACGGGACCAGCGAGAGGGTGCGCGCGAGCCACCGCAGCTTGAGGTTCTCGTTGAGGAGCAGCGCGAGGCCCATGGCCGCGAGGAACTGCAGGGTGGTGACCGAGAAGGCCCAGATCAGGCCGATCTTGAACGAGCTCCAGAACAGCTCGTTGCCCATCAGGTCCCGGTAGTTCTGCAGGCCGGTGAAGTGGGTGACCTGGTTGAGGCCGGCGCGGGAGTCGGTGAAGCCGAGGTAGATGCCCTGGAGCAGCGGGTAGACGCTGAACAGCGCGACCGGGATCAGCGCGGGCAGGAGCAGCGGCCAGGCGTCGCCCTTGAGCTTGCCGGGCCTGCGGCCCCTGGGCTTCGCGGGGGCGGGCGCCGCGGGTGGCGGGGGTGCGAGCTGGGTGGTGGTCATCCGGCCTGTCCCTTCAGCGAGGAGCGGCGGATCGTCAGGTGGGGCTGGACGGTGACCCGCTGCGGCTCGCGCTGCGCCGCCCCCTGGGGGTCGTCGATCCGGTCCAGCAGGAGCTGCGCCGCCACCCGCCCGCGCTCGAGGGCGCCGAGGCCGACGCTGCTCAGGCTCGGGGTGGTGACGCCGGCGAGCTCGGTGTCGTCCATGCCGACCACGGCCACGTCCTCGGGGATGCGCAGGCCGCGCTCCGCGAGCACCTGCATGGTGGCGATGGCGAGCAGGTCGTTGCCGCCCAGGACGGCGTCGGGGGTGGTGCGGTCCAGCAGGGTCTCGGCGGCCTTGCGGCCCTCGGCCAGGGTGAAGTCCCCGGCCTCGACGCGCAGCTCCTCGGCCGGGTCGAGCCCCAGGGTCCTGGCGGTGCGCTCGAACGCCTTGCGCCGGGCCGCACCGGGGACGGTGTCGCCGGGGCCGTTGACGAAGGCGATCCGCCGGCAGCCCTGGTCGTGCAGGTGCTCGAGCGCCATCCGGACGCCGCCCGCGGAGTTGGCGCGGACGTTGTCGATGGGGAGGTCGGTGGGCACGGTGCCGATGACCACGGTCGGGCAGGTGACCTTGCGCAGCGCCTCGACGAGCCTCGCGTCCACCCGGACGGGGCTGAGCACGAGGCCGTCGGCGTACCCGCCGTCGAGGCTCTCGAGGAGCGCCAGGGTGTCGTCGGTGCGGCCGCCGGTCGAGGAGACCAGGAGCCGGTAGCCGCGGGCGCGGGTCTCGTCCTCGATCGCGCGCATCATCTCGACGTAGACGGGGTTGCCGACGTCGGCGACCGCGAGCGCGAGCTGCTGGGAGCGGCGGACCTTCAGGCTGCGGGCGAAGGCGTTGGGCCGGTAGCCGACCTCGGCGACCGCCTGGTTGACCTTCTCCCGGACCGCCTCGCTGGCCGGCAGGCCGTTGAGGACCCGGGAGACCGAGGCGACCGAGACGCCGGCCAGCTCGGCCACGCGGGCGACCGTGGGGCGCTCGTTCGACACTGTCCGGCTCGCTCTCAGTAAACGATTACTGTAATCGTTTGCAGAGACTGCCATGCGACGGCCGTCACGTCAACGGGTAAGGCCCAGGCAGCGCCAGCACACCGACTCCCGCACCGCTTCGACCCTGCGTTGGACGGGCTCAGGCTCGACCGGCCGCCGCACGAACTGCGCTTGGTTGAAGCGCCCTGACAGGTGCCGGACACAACTAGAATCCGAATGTGCACCTTCGGAAGGGGTGATCCGATGATCGGCTGGCTGATCATCGCCGTCGCGATCATCATGGTCGCGGCAGGTTTGCGCTGGAGCCTGAAGGGCGGCGGCATCGGCGGATACTCAGCCGCCGACCGGAGCGACATCGAGGGCGCACAGGAGGACATCCGTCTCACCCAGCAACGCGACGCGCGCGTGCGCAGGCGGGGACGCTGGAGCGCCTGGCTGCACAACTAGAACGGCAATGACCTGCGAGAGCGAGGCGACGCCCGGCTACGCCGCTCGACCCTCAGGTCTCGACAACGCGGCGAGCTCGGCGAACCGCCAGGCCGCCGTACTCGTAGGTGCGCAACTGGCGGTAGACCCAGTCCGTCCCGATGATCTCGGCGACGAACCGCTCCGGCGTCATGCCCTCCGGCGAGTAGGACCGGCACTCCTCGGCGTACACCGAGAGCAGTGTGCGCTCCATGGCCCGCTGGTGGCGCTCGTCGTCGGCGTCACCCGATCCCTGCCGGCCGCACATGTGGACCACCCAGCGCGCCCAGGCCCAGGCAGGGAGCCGCTCGACGTTCGCCGCCAGCTGGCGCAGGACGGCGTGGTGCGGGCTGTCGTGGAACGCGGGGAGGCGTTCGTACGCCGCGAGTGCAGCCTCGGGGTCGCCCTGGACCTCGGCCCGCCAGGCGGCGTGCGTCGACTCCATCTCTCCCGGCGTCAGCAGCGGCCGCGCTGCCGTCGGCTGCGAGCGGCGGGGATCCCGTCGAGCCGGGTGACCCGGCCGGCGTCTCGGTGGATGATGGCGCGGGCGTCGCTGGCGTGGGTTCGGCATGCCGTCACGTTGCCTCGCACGACGGGTCCCCACCACCCCCGTCGGGCGATCTGTGGAGAACCTCCCTCTACCCTCGCGACATGGACGACGACGAGGTCTTCGACCGCCTGAGCGACATCGACATGAGCGCCAGCACCACGAAGGCGGAGGACTTCGAGGCGCTGGCGCAGTCGATGCCGGTCGGCGAGCACGGCCGGGCCACGTTCCTGGTCGCCGCGGGCCAGCACCGGCAGATGCGCGAGGAGCACGACGAGGCCCGCCGGTGCTACGAGCTCGCCCTCGAGGACGGCGGTGAGTCGAGGACCGACCCGCTCGCGAACCTGTTGAGCCTCGCCCTCGACACCGGCGACGAGGCGAAGGTCGAGTCCCTGGCCGCCGAGCTGCGCGCCCTGATCCGGGCCGACCGCATGGGCGCCGGCGGGTGCGCGTTCGTGGGTGAGTCGTTCCGCAGCCACGGACGGCTCCGGGAGGCGATGCGGTGGTTCACCATCCCGCTGACCTACGCCGACCTGGCGGAGGACGACCTCGACCGCATCTGCCTCGTGGGTCGCTACCACGTCCGGCGCGGGCTCGAGCTCCCGATGGACCGCCTCGACCAGCTCGCCGCGGCCGAGGTCGCGCAGCAGCGTCGCTAGGCGCGGGGGCGACCCGGCAGCCCCACGCCAGTCTCGGCGAGCTCGGTGAGCGTGCCGCCGAGGTGGTGCAGGTGCCGGATCACGGGGTCCTCGTCGCGGGCCGAGCCGTGGTCGCGGAAGAGCGCGACGTCGCTGCGCCGCAACGGGTCCTCGGCCGCGGGGGCGGCCGCGCCCATCGCGCTCGGGACGAGGGCACCGACCGCCTCGGCGAGCGCGCAGGCGGCGGCCACGGTGACCTCCGGGTGCGTGACCGGTCGCCGCTGCAGCGCCACGACGAGCGCCCGCGCCTGGGTGACCGCGGTGACGTAGAGGCCCAGCCGGCGCCGGGTGCGCCGTGGCGAGTGACCGAGCACCAGCGGCCGGGTGAGCGGGCGGGCCACCAGTGCGATCCTCCGGGCCCGGTCGTCGAGGGTGCGGGTCAGCGCGTCCAGGTCGACCCGCCCGCCGCCGGCGTACGCCGCCACCCCCTCGAGCAGCTCGCGCAGCGACTCGAGCAGCTCGTCGCGCGCGGACCGCACCGTGTCCCGCGTCGACAGCGGCGCGAAGACCATCGCCACCAGGACGCCCACGGCGGCACCGACGGCGGTCTCGCCGAGCCGCAGCTCGAGCAGCTGGTCGCTGAACGAGCCGAGCACGGTGTAGAGCTGCCCGAGCAGGATCGTGATGAAGAACGTCATCGCGGCGTACGACACCTTGACGAGGTAGAACGCCAGGAAGATCGAGCCGAGGATCGTCGCGAAGACCGCCACCTCGTGGCCGGCGGTCACGTGCGCGAGGAGGACCGCGGCGACGAGGCCGGCGAGAGTGCCGGCGATGCGCGCGGAGCCCTTGAGGAACGTCTCGGTGCGGGTGCCGGTGCCGGTGAAGGTCACGAACGCCGCGATCACCGCCCAGTAGTAGCGGGTCGGGGAGAGCAGGGTGCCGAGCGCGATCGCGAGGACGCCGGCGAGCATCACCTGCACGGCCTGGCGGGAGGTCATCGAGAGCCGGCCCATGGGGTTCCAGCGACCGGCGCGGACGGGGACGTCGCGGGCGACCGACGGCGCGCCGGGCAGGTTGCCGAAGACCAGGCCGGCGGCGGCCTCGAACTCCTCCTCCCCCGGGTCGACCTCCGGCGGGTCGTCGACGGCGGCGTCGAAGCGCAGGAACTCGCGGACGCCGTACGCCAGGTGCCGCGCCGGCCACCAGTCGTCGTCGCCGGCCTCGTGAGCGGCGTCGGCCAGACGGTCGAGTCGTTCGCTGGCCACGGCGGCGGCGAGGTCGCGGCGACGGGCGAGGTGGTCGACGGCGCGACGGGCCTCGTCGACCAGCTCGTCCGATGCCCCGCGCAGGGCGACGGTCGCGCCCGCGAACCGCTCCACGGCCTGCTGCATCTCGAGCATCCGCCGGCGCAGCGCGGCCGCGGACCAGCCCGGGGGCAGCGCGTCCGGCTCGGCCGACCAGGCCTCGGCCAGCAGCGCGGCCTCGGCGAGCGCCGCCTGCTGGCCGGACAGCGACCGCAGCGCACGCTGCTGGGTCCGTGGCCCGGCGTCGCGGACCTCGAGCAGGTCGACGCACTCGCGGGCCACCGACCGGCCGCGCGCGAAGCAGGCGCCGAGCGTGGACTGCAGCACCCGCCGCGGGTCGGTGCGGAAGACCGTGGTCGTCAGCAGCCACACCCACGCCGTCGAGACCACCGCCGCGACGAGCAGCTCGGGCACGAGGTCCCACGTGGCCTGCAGGAAGGTCGCGAAGAAGAACCCCATCCACGCCATGAACCCGTAGAAGAAGAAGTCCGTCCCGAACCTGCGCACCCACACCGCGAGGAACAGCGCCGCAGCGAAGCCGACGACCTGCAGCAGCCGGTGCCCGCCGGTCAGCGTCGCCGGGACCAGGCCGACGGCGACGGCCAGCGGGAAGTACGCCGCGGTCCGCGCGGCCGCGCCGCGCCGCTTGGCCACGAGGGCGTTGGAGCCGAGCATCGCGACGACCGCGCCGAACATCGTGGTCGCGAACGCGACCTGGCTCGACCACCCGAGCACGTGGGCGACGAGCAGCTGGACCGGCAGCGCCGTACCGACCGCGGACGTGGCGCTCAGCGCCTGCTTGAGCCGGCCCAGCCCGGGGTCGGAGGCGGCCACCCGGTCCTTCGTCTCCAGCAGGATTCGGCGGACCTCGGGCACGACCTCGATGTTGGCAGACGGACCCCGACGGTCAGGCCGCGGTCTCGGCGCTGGGCGCCCACGCGGTGTCGAAGTCCGTGTGCTGCCACTTCCATCGCGCGATCCGCGGACCCACCCAGAACAGATAGATCCCGAGCGTCACGAAGGACAGCAGCAACCACTTGATCCAGTTGCCGAGCAGCCCGATGGCGGAGCCTGTGAACACCAGGCGCCGACCGTCGATGTAGGAGTGCTTGGCCCGCCACCGCTCCTTCAGCACCAAGGCGAACGGGTAGCAGAAGCCCAGTGTGAATACGGTGATGAGAGCGCCGAGGATCGCGGTCCCGACGTACGTCGCCGCCCCTCCATCGAAGTGGAAGCGTCCCGAGTTGCGAGCCATGAGAGGCCTTTCCGGGTTATGGGTGAGTGTGGTCGTGGTGTCGGAGGGCGAGGACCCTCAGTTCAGGACGTAGTACGAGTAGGAGACCCGGAAGGTCTTCACGTCGTAGAAGTTCCCGTTCGAGGTGCCGGCCCACCAGCGGAACAGGTGCTTGCGGGTGAGGAACCCGTCAAGCCGGACCGAGTCACCCGAGTGCCAGCGCTGGCTCGCGCGGAGGATGCCGCCCTGGTCGGAGATGTCCCCGGACCTCGTCTCGTAGAAGACCAGGCCGATGTCGGCGTACCCGGGGACACTCCGGGCGCCGTAGGTGTCGACCCGCACCTTGCCGTACTCGACGGCCGCGGGCAGCTTGATCGCGTGCCGGGTGAACGCCAGGAGCTCGGTGTCGGTCGGGTCGTAGCAGACGTCGTAGTTGCTCAGGTAGCGAAGCGACCCCGGCCAGCCCTTCTTCGCCGGGTACCAGATCTGCGAGCAGCCGCCGATGATGTGCCCGGCGAGGTTGGACTTCGGCGCCATCGTCTTGACGCCGGACCTCTTGACGAGCTTCTCGTCCGACACCACGAGGGCCTTGCTGTCCGTGACCGTCTGGTTGCCGGCGGCGTCACGAAGGGTGACCCGCACGCCGTAGCGGCCGGCGGCCACCCTCGCCCCGCTGTTGCTACGACCGTCCCAGACCACCTTGCGCGTGCCGCGTCGCTGCGCGCCGGAGTCGATCGTGCGCACCCGCTTGCCGCGCGGGTCGAGGACTTCGGCGCGCAGGGACTGCACGTCCTCGCTCAGGTCGGCCTCGATAGTCGCCCTGTCGCGGTAGCCGTCCTTGACGGGGTAGAAGGTTCGCGGCGTCGCGCTCATGCGCCGCGCGAGAGGAGCGGTGCGGTCGATCTCGACCGTGCGCTCCGCCGACCCCGTCACCTCGGTGCCGCCCACGGTGCGGGCGGTCTCCAGGCGCACGGTGTAGGCGCCGTCGCCGAGAAAGGACCCGGCGTTGTTCCTGCCGTTGAAGGTGAAGGCGTGGTTCCCGGCGCTCAGCGTCCCCAGCGTCACCGGTCCGCGCACGGTCTGTCCGGAGCGGTTGAGCACCCGCCAGGCGACGGACTGCGCGGTGTCGAGGCGGCAGGTCACCTCCGTGGTGTCCTTGCGACCGTCGCCGTTGGGGCTGAACGTCGACGGCGTGGCGGACGTGACCACCGGCGCGAGGCGGTTCTGGACATCGATGACGACCTGGTCGGCACGGGACGCGTCGCAACGTGCGAAGTCGGTGCTGCACGCAACGGCGCCCACCGTGTGTGCGCCCTGCCCCAGGGCGCTGGTGTCGATCGTGGCGGCGTACGGCTCGGACGTCGCCTGGGCGATCGGTGAGCCGTCCAGCAGGAAGCGGACGGCACCCCCGGGCGCCGTCGCCATCACCGAGACGCTCGTGCCGACGGTCGCGTTGTCGGACGGCTGCACGATGGCAACCGGTGCGTTGTCGACGGTCACGTCCACCGCGGCGGAGCTCGCCGAGCAGCCCGTGGCGTCGCAGTCCTGGGCGGTGAAGCGCTGGGGACCGTTCAGGCCGAACGTCTCGAACGTCGTGCTCGCGACGCCGTCGACGACGGGGACGCTCTGGGTCCACGGGTACGACGTCAGGCCGAACCGCACGGACGCCGCCTCGGACGTGGCCGCGAGCGTGATCGCACCGGACACGGTCGCGCCCGAGGCCGGCTCGGTGATCACGGGGGTCGAGGAGATGGCGGCAGCGACGGGCGCACCCGTCGTCGTCGCCGCCTCCGCACGCTGTGCGAGCTGCCTTCCGGCCGCGTGGGAGCCGCTGAGGGCCAGCCGGTGGACCGGGCCACCGAGCGCACTCCTCTTGCTGACGTGGGGACTGTGGGTCGCCGCGGCGGCGGGGGTCGCGAGACCCACCGCGAGGACAGCCACGAGGACGGCTCGGTTCGCGCGCATGCACGTTCTCCAGACGGGAGTGTTCGGGGCAGCGGGAAGCGAGGTGAGTTCATGGGCTTGAACGTCGAACCGTCGCAGCGACCGTTGCCTCGATCGCCCGCCAAGGGTGCGGTCACCCTACGAACGCCCGGGCCGCTGCGTGGGCGGAACGACGAACCCGGGACGAAATGACCCTTTCGGGCTATGCCGTCCTCGGCAACGGTGCGCCCCAGAGGCTCGGGGCCCCGATCACGAGGCGCAGGAGCTCGGCGCCTGCACCCCGGCGAACCGCGACGCCAGCCATGCCTCGGCCGCAGGGATGAAGCTCGCCCCGGCCTGGCTGTGGTCGGCGCCCTGGATCTCCTGGGTCTGCACCGGCACGCCCTGGCTGCAGTACTCCTTCGCCAGCCGCGCCTGGTCCTTCACGACCATCACGTCGTCGCCCTTGCCGTCGTGGTTGCCCCACACCATCAGCATCGGTGCGCTCGGGTGGCCCTTGGCCGAGCCCATCTCCAGCTGCTTCATGATCCGGCGGAAGACCGGCACGCCCAGGATGTCCTCGTACCGCTTCTTCATCAGGTGCTTGATCGTGAGGTTCGGGAACTCGCCGGACATCTCGCCGATGCACTGGTGCGACTCGGTCCGCGCGACCTTGCGGCCCCACTTCGAGAGGTAGTGCCCCAGGCGGACGTCGTATGCCCGGCTGATGCCGATCATGGCGCCCGGGATCACGTCGGACCACTCGGGCGTGCCGTCGACGTACGGCAGGTTGTGCCGCAGGTCCGCCGGGATCCCGCCCATGGCGGTGCCGACCAGGTTCATCCGCGGCGCGCGGCGCGGCTGGAGCTCGCTGGCCCAGTCGGCGGCGATCGAGCCGCCGGAGTAGCCCATCATCCCGACCGGCGTGCCCTTGCCGAGCTTCAGCGACCTGAGGGTGGCCTTGATCCCGTCCAGCGTGCTGATCCCGGACTCGCGGCCGGCGACCCAGTGCAGGTCCTGGCCCTCGAAGTCGGGCACGGTCACGATGTAGCCCTGCGCGCTCAGGCTCTGGACGGTGCCCTGCTCGAGGTCGGTGAGCTGCTGGTTGGCGGCGCCGGGGTTGCCGCCGCGCAGGGTGTACGACGGGTTGCACTTGGCCGAGAGCGCGTCGTAGAAGGAGAGGTACGCCGCCACCCGCGGCTGTGCCGTGCCGGTGACGGGGAGGACCACCGTCGTCACGGTGGTGACCGCCCGACCCATCGTGTCGGTCGTGCGGTAGAGGATCTGCTGGGCCGGCAGCGGGGTCTCGTTGGTGTCCGCCGCGAGCGTCACGTCGCGCGTCTTCAGGGGGGTCCCGGGCTTGATGTCGCGGAGCGGCGTGTCCCCGTCGTAGTTGTAGAACGGGTCCTTGCCCGGACGCACGATCCCCGGCTCGGCGCCGACGGCCGCCGGGGTTGCCGGCGCCATCGTGGCCGCGAGGGCGGTCGCGAGCAGGGTGAGGGCAGCGGGCTTGAGACGCACGGGTGGTCCCTTCGGCAGGATCTGCGGTCCCGTGTCCAACGAGACGCCCGCCACATGGTTACCCCGGCCGGCGCCGCCTAGAGCCGTCCGGCGGGGACCCGCGCGGCCAGGACGCCGCCCGCGGCGACCTCGCGCTCGAGTCGTTCGCGCTGGATCGCACCGTCCACGATGACCGCCTCGCAGGCGAGCACGAGCACCTCCTTCTCCTCGAGCACGCGGGCCGACCAGGCCCGGTCACCGTGCGGGATCGCGATGCGGCTGGCGGAGCTGCCGATCTGGACGACGAGCTCGGCGGTGGACGCGTCGATCTCCGACAGCACACAGCCGTTCGCAACCGGGGGCCTGGCGTTCTCGAGCGTGGTGGCCTCGGCGAACCCGCGCGCCTTGAACAGCGTCCGCATCGCATCGACCGCGCGGCCGCCCTGGCTGGCGACGAGCGGTGGGAACTGCACGACCAGGTAGTCGGGCTCGGAGCTGATCGCCCACTCGTAGTCGGGCGAGGGCTGCTGCGTCTCGGTCACGGACAGAGTGTCGCAGGGGCGTGCTCGCGTCAGGCCCGGCTCCCGAGCGCCGCCTCGATCGCGGCCTCGGCGTGGAGCGCCGTGGTGGGCAGCACCGGGACCGCACTGTCGGCCTGCCCGACGAGCAGCTCGATCTCGGTGCATCCGAGGACGATGCCGTCGGCGCCCCGGTCCACGAGCTCGCCGATGATCGTGCGGACCTCGTGGCGTGACTGGTCGCTGACGATGCCGCGGCACAGCTCGTCGTAGATCACCCGGTGCACGAGCGCGCGACCCGGCGCGTCGGGGACGAGCACCTCCAGGCCGTGGGACTCCATCCGCTCCCGGTAGAACGGCTGCTCCATGGTGAACGCGGTCGCGAGGACGCCGAGTCGCGACAGGCCGGCGGCCCGGGCGGCGTCCGCGGTGGTGTCGATGATGTTCAGCAGGGGGACGTCGACGGCGTCCTGGATGTGCGACGCCACCTTGTGCATGGTGTTCGTGCACAGCAGCACCAGCTCGGCACCCGCCGCCTGCAGGTCCCGGGCCCGAGCCGCCAACAGGTCCCCTGCTTCGTCCCAGTGGCCTGCGGCCTGGAGCTGGGCGATGGGCGCGAAGTCGACCGACATCACGACACAGTCCGCGGAGTGCAGCCCGCCGAGGCGCTGGGCGACGCCTTCGTTGAGCAGCCGGTAGTACAGGGCGGTGCTCTCCCAGCTCATGTCGCCCAGCAGGCCGATGCGTTTCATCGCCACACCCGACGGGACCGGTGGAACCCGCCGCGGGCGAGCCGGCGTCGGCGCTCCTCGGCGGCGGCCCGCAAGCGGCGGTCCATCTCGTGGCGGGCGGTCTCGGGGTGCATCGTGTTCATGACGGTCCTCCGTTGTCGTGGTGGAGGACCATCGTGCGCTCGACGCCGGGAGCGTCGCGCCGGTGAAATCACCGGGTTCGCAATATCTAACCTAGCGGCGTCCGCGCGACCTCTCGCAGGCAAGGCCATCCCGGTCGACGTCGAGCCCGACATTCGCCTGGTAGATCTCCGGCTTCGCCGCAGGCCTGCGGTTCTTCGCCGCGATGTCACGCACGGCCGCCTTGGTGCCGACGCCGCGTGGATAGTCCTGGTGCAGCAGGGCGCAGTTGCTGTACTCGGTCGCCCCGGGCGTGAGCGACTGGGTGAGCTGATTGCCGATGAACATTCCCAGTCGGGGCAGGAGACCGATGGCCAGAATGGCGAGAAGCAGCACGAGCACGAAACGCAGTAGCGCACCCACGCCCCCGGTGCCGCCCTTCGCTCTTCTGGCGGTGGGCTTGGTCGACCGGGGCTGGCTGGCAGCCGCGACGACTGCGCGCCAGAGAACCTGAGCATGCGTCGGAGCCGGCGTGGGAGGCGCGAGTCGCGACGCTGCCCGAAGGCCGAGCTGGAGCTCAACCGATGCCACCTTCACCTGGTCAAGGGTGAGCACCGCAGGTCGGCTCAGCAGCATCTCGCGCAGGTTGCCGGTCGAGCAGAGCATCACCTCGTAGCACCATCCCGACACGGGTTCGTCGCGCACGAAGCACAGGGCCGAGCGAGTCACCGCTCCAGCATCTGGATTGAGGAGAGCGGCAACGGCGAGGGCGGCGTCACCCGCGGCGGCCACGGTTCGGTCCTGTCGCCAGCCGTCCCGCCGAAAGGTCTGTCCTCGTACGTCGATCCGTCCCGACCAGTTCTTCGCGTCGATGACAAAGACACCGGTCGGTCCGATCGCCACGTGGTCGAGGTTCGCGCGCGGCCGACCGGGCCAGCGAACGTCGTGGAAGACCTCCCAGCCCTCGGCACGGAGCTGGTCGAGGATCACGCCAACGGCCTGCTCGCCGTCCCCGCCCCGCTCCCACATCTCTGCGGATCGGAGCAGGCGTTCGGCCTTCTCCCGTTGCCATCGCGCCACCTCGTGCGCCGATTCCCCCGCCATGCTCGCCCCCGTGCGTTGTCCCATTCTCTGACGTTTTTCGGTCGCGCCGGGCTCTGACTTGACCCAGGTCGCCCGGAGGACGACGCAGGCCCCGTCCCCGCACGGGCAAAGCTGCCCGTGCGGGCCGGGGCCGGCGCTACGTCAGCTCAGTGCTTCTCGCAGGCGATGCCGTCGCCATCGCCGTCGCTCTCGCTGTTCGCCCGGTAGACAGCGGGCCTGCGCGCGAAGTTCGTGACCGGGGTGCCGCTGGTGTGGTCGTGCGCGTGCTTGAGCCCAACCCCGTGCGGGTAGACCCTGTTCAGCGCAGTGCAGTTGGCAAAGTCCGTCACCGCCTCGGCGCTGACGGTCTGCAGCGGCACCGCAATGGCGGCCGCGGAGACGGCCACCGCGAGCAACTTCTTCATGTGTTGGTTCTCCCTCCGATAGCCGGCGACCGGATGTCGACGGCCAGTACCGGAGCCAAGGGTGAGTCCGCACGTCGTCGACTGTCTGGCGATTGGGCAGATTCCCTGTTGTCACCCACGAATGGGCTCTTTGTGATCTAGGAATCGTGCAAGCTGAGCCGGTGACGTATGAGGTACTGCCGGAGGGTCTTTACGAACGACTCGTGACGAAGGCGCTTCAAGAGCAGTTGGCCGACGAACAACCGAGAACGATCATCGGCAGCGTCGAACCGGCCGACCAGCCTCACGTTCTGGCGCGCCATGTGTACGAGTCGAGCCTTCGAGCCCTAATGGACATCAAGGACCCAGGTCGGCGTCTCGCTCTGGTCAACGAAGTTCTTGAAACGCTTGCAGATGCGGATTCCGTCGCCGCCCCGCCTACCCAGCTGATGCGGCTCGGCGCGGGCGCTGCCCCCGGGAACGTTGGCCTGGAGGCCGATCGACCGCGAACGCCTCTCAGTGAAGCGGCGCTCCTCACGAACGCCAAGGATGAGCCGAGCCTGGGCGCTGAACTGCGCGCGGAGATCGACACGTCCGACGAGGTAGACCTGCTCTGCGCTTTTGTGAAGTGGCACGGCCTCCGCCTGCTCGAGCCACAACTCAATCGGCTGCGCATGCGACAGGCTCCGCTGCGCGTCATCACGACGACGTACATGGGTGCGACAGAGCGCGCAGCATTGGATCGGCTCATCCGCGAATTCGGAGCAGAAGTCAAAGTCCAGTACGACGCACAGCGCACGCGTCTGCATGCCAAAGCTTGGATGTTCCGCCGGCGGACGCTGTACGACACCGCCTACGTCGGCTCGTCGAACCTGTCTCGCGCCGCGTTGCTCGACGGAGTCGAATGGAACGTACGCCTCTCCCGCGTAGGCACTCCAGCATTGCTGGAGAAGTTCCGCGCAACCTTCGACACGTACTGGAACGACGCCTCCTTTGAGCTCTACGACCCGGACCGGGATCGCGACAGACTCGACGATGCGCTCGCAGAGGCATCAGGACGGACTCAACACAGCCGCGTCACGATTTCCCTTGCGGGTCTCGAGGTCAGGCCCTTTCCGTACCAGCAGGAGATGCTCGATGCTCTAGAGGCTGAACGCGTCGTGCATGACCGGCACCGCAACTTGCTCGTGGCAGCTACGGGGACCGGCAAGACCGTCGTCGCTGCCCTGGACTACCGCCGTCTCTGCGATGAGACCAGCAACGAACGCCCGTCACTGCTCTTCGTCGCCCACCGACGCGAGATTCTCGAGCAATCCCTCCGCACCTACCGCGAGGTCTTGGCAGACGCCGACTTCGGAGAGCTGTATGTCGGCGGCGCCCGACCTGAACGGTGGCGACACGTCTTCGCGAGCGTCCAATCGCTGACGGCCTACGGGGTCGAGAACCTCCCACCGGATGCCTTCGACATCGTGGTGATCGACGAGTTTCATCATGCTCAAGCCACGACGTACCGACGACTCATCGACCGCCTCGAACCGCGCGAACTTCTCGGCCTGACAGCTACTCCTGAGCGGACCGATGGCGTCGACGTCCGGGTCTTCTTCGACAACCGGACCGCCGCCGAGCTTCGCCTCTGGGATGCACTCGGGGCGGATCTGCTGTGCCCGTTCCACTACTTCACGATCGCGGACGGCACTGACCTGCGACGTGTCGGATGGACGAGGGGACGCTACGACGAGGCCGAGCTGTCATCGGTCTACACCGGCAACCGTCATCGCGCCGCGATCGTGCTGAACCAGCTGCGCGACAAGGTCTTGGACCCAGGCGCCATGCGGGCGTTGGGATTCTGTGTCAGCGTCGCGCACGCCGAATACATGGCGCACGTCTTCAACGAGGCCGGGATTCCAGCGCGCGCGGTCAGTGGTCAGAACGCTCAGGCTGATCGCGAGGGGGCTCTTCGCGACCTTCGCGAGCGTCGCGTCAACATCTTGTTTGCCGCCGACCTCTTCAATGAGGGGCTAGACCTCCCTGAGGTCGACACGGTCCTCTTCCTCCGGCCAACCGAGAGTGCCACGGTGTTCCTGCAGCAACTCGGACGTGGGCTGCGGCGTACCCGATCGAAGGCGGTACTGACGGCGCTGGACTTCGTGGGCTATCACCGCAAGGAGTTCCGGTTCGACCTCAAGCTGCGTGCCCTCACCGGCAACACACGTCGGGGCCTGGAGCGCGAGATCATGCGTGGCTTTTCGTTCCTGCCCTCGGGGTGTCAGATCGTGATGGACCAGCAGTCGCAGCAGCTGATTCTGGACAACGTGCGGACGCAGGTGGCAAGCCGCTGGTCGCAGATGGTGACCGAGCTTCGTTCGTACGGCGACCAGGACCTATCGACGTTCCTGAGGGAGTCTGGCATCGAGCTGCCGGACGTCCTTCGTCAAGGTTCACGCTCCTGGACGGAGCTCCGTCGAGACGCCGGCCTGCCAACGCCGGCGGGCACGCAACGCGAGCCCAAGCTTCTTAAGCGCGGGCGCGCCTTTGCTCATGTCGACGACGCGCACCGCGCGCAGGGTTATGACCGCCTCCTCCGAGACGGCGCTCCCCCGTATGAGCAGCTGCCGGCCGCGGAGCAGCGACTCGCGCGGATGCTGTTCTTCTCGGTCTGGCCGGACGGCGGTGGGCACGAGTCGTATGAGGCGGGTTTGGCAGTGCTCCGCGGAGAGGCTGCTGTGCGGCATGAACTTCGAAGCGTCGTGGACTTCGCCTTTGAAGCAGCCCGGCATCCGGCTCTCCAGCTCGATGGCCGATTGGCTGACACGCCACTCAGGGTGCACGCCAGGTACCAACGCGAGGAGATTCTGTCTGCCCTCGAGTACGCCGACCTCACGCGCAAGCCCACCAGTGTCATGCAAGGCGTTGCTTACTCGCAGGCACTCAACGCCGACATCCTCTTTGTGACGCTGAAGAAGTCGGAAGCCGACTACTCGCCGACCACCATGTACCGCGACTACCCGATTAACCCGACGCTGTTCCACTGGGAGTCGCAGTCCACCACATCGGTGGCATCGCCCACCGGCCAACGTTACGTGACCGGATCGAGCAGCGTGCTGTTGTTCGTGCGCGAGGAACAGAAGGACGAGTTCGGCACCGCGCCGTACCTCTTCCTCGGACCGGCGCGATACGTGTCGCACGTGGGCGAGCGTCCGATCGCGATCAGGTGGCGGTTGAAGCATCCGATGCCGTCCGAGTTCTTCAACTCCGCCACGGTCGCAGCGAACTGACAGACCAACACCCTTCAGATCGCCCATCGCACGCCCGATAGACCCTCCGGCAGGTTCGTCGTAGCAATCGGGGGATGAAGTGAACCGTCTGACTGGAGCGGTCGCGCTCGCCATGACCTGGATGCTTGCGGTCGGTGGGCTCGCCACGGGTGCTGCCGACGCATCAGAGGGCTCTGCGCCGACGGGTCAAGTGCCTCGGGCGGCCTCTAGACCCTCTTTGTCCTCTCCGGCCTCGGTCACTGAGGGCGACCGCTACAAGATCACCGCGAAAGTCCCTCACATGAGAGACGCCAAGAGGATCGAGTTTCAGCAATTCCTGCCTGAGTATCTCGGCGACAGCACCCCGGTGTGGACGGCGGTACGGTCACGGCGCGTGACCAATGGCGGCTCCTTGATCCTGAAGATGGTCGCCGACGATTCCGTCACGCAGCGCATCCGTGCGGTCATCACCTACACCTCGGGCGACCGTTCCACCTCACGACCGGCGAACGTCAAGATCTGGCACTGGATCAACCTCTACGACTTCGACGCGTACTACTCCGCGGGCGCTATCTGGGACAGCCAGTTCATCTCTTTCGCTATGAACGGTGACACCTGGCTGGGATGGCAGACCTACTCGAGCTCGAGCATGTGGGAGAGCCGCTACACCCTCGGACGCCACTGCAAGGCCTTCCGCGGCACCCTGGGACTTAAGGACGACAGCTCCGACGGCACAACCGCCACCGTCACGCTCCTGACTGACGAGACCACCGAGGTCTACACATCGCCGACTCTCGTCCCTGGAGCCGTGGAGCAAGTCGAGTTCGACCTCGCGCGCCCCTATCGGTTCAGCATTCAAGGCCGCGACACGACGCCGGACTCGGAAGCGACACACGTCGTCCACCCGGCCATCGGCACCCCGCAGTTCCTCTGCTACTTCGGCTGACTTAACCCGCCACGGTCGCCCGACCGCGATGGTCCTGACGATGACTGAGTCGAGCGACGGACGGTTGAAATTCACGCGCGACATCCCGCCCAGTTAGACGCACGGCCGAACCGTCCAGATAGACGTAGTCGAGCGTCGAGATCAACTCGTCCTCGGCATGCTGGAATCTCGCAGATTCTCAGCCGCTCGGCGCCGATTCCGTGAGAGCGTGCCGGCATCATGACCACGCCAGCCGCCCCTCCTTCTGAGCAGCCGTCCGCACAACTCAGCGACCTCGTCATCTGCATCAAAGACTGCAACAGCATCGCCGAAGCGCAGATCACGCTCCGCAGAGGAGCCCTCAACATCAAGTACGGCCCAAACGGCATCGGCAAGAGCACCATCGCTCGCGCCCTAGTCCTAAACGCAGACGGCGGCGACGCTCTCCAAGAACTGCTCCCCTTCAAGCATCGCCACGGCGACAGCGAGATCGAGCCAACCTTAGCCGGCGCCGATGAGATCAATAGTGTTCTCGTTTTCGACGAAAATTACGTTTCCCAGTTTGTGTTCCAGCCAGATGAAGTAGTGAAGAACAGCTTCGAGATCTTCATTAACACGCCTGAGTACCAAGCGGGCGTGAAGGAACTTGAGGACATCTTCGAAGGCCTAAAGCGGATGTTCGTGGAGAACGAAGCCCTCGACGCCGTGATCGCGGGCTTCGTGGAACTACGCGACGCCTTCACCCTTACCAAGTCCGGAGGCATTGCCAAGACAAGCAAAGGCTTCAAGGCGCTTGGGGTGGGTGGAAAGCTCGCCACAATTCCCGAGCCCCTGGCTGGATTCGAGAACTTTCTCCGTAGCGATGATCCAGCGGGTTGGTTATCGTGGCAGTCGAAGGGCAAACCCTACCTTGACATGTCTGACAATTGCCCCTTTTGCTCCGTGCCCAACGTAGACAAAGGGACGGCCGTCCACGTGTCGCAAGAGTACGAGTCCGCTGCAGTGAAAAACATGAGCGCGCTCCGTCTTGTCATCGACAAGCTGGCTGGGTTCTTCGTGCCAGAACGACTTGCGCAACTCCGCAAAATTACAACCAGCCTGGATGAGCTGTCGCCTGAACAAGATCAGTTCTTGGCAAACCTGCGGGGCCAAGTCGAGACGCTACTGGAAAAATTCACCGCTCTTAAGGGTGTCTCCTTCGCCTCGCTCCGCGACGAGCCGGACGTGGAAAAGGCGATACGGGGCCTGCAGATCGATCTTGAGCTACTCGATGCGCTCAACTCTGACGGCACCCAATCCGTGGTACGCGACATGAACGTACGACTAGAAGATGTCGCCGGGCGAATCAATGAAATCAAGAAGCGAGTCGGTGTTCAGAAGACGCAGGTAGCGAGGTCGATCGCTCGGAATCAAGAGGAGATCAATGAGTACCTGCGGTCCGCTGGATACAAATACACTGTGCGGATCGAATCCAGTGGCGATGCATATCGGATGATATTTGAGCATCAGGATGCTCCCGGCCACCTTGGGGCCGCCAGCAGTCACCTCAGCTACGGCGAGCGTAACGCATTTGCGATGGTTCTCTTCATGCATCAGGTTCGCCGAGAGGCGCCTGACCTCGTTGTCCTGGACGACCCGGTTTCGAGCTTTGACAAGACAAAGAAGTTCGCCATTCTCCACAAGCTCTTCCACGGCCAACAGAGCCTCCGCGGATTTACTACGCTCCTCCTTACGCACGACATAGAGCCTGCCATCGACATCGTTCGAACAGCCACATCGGGACAGTTTCGTGCAGCTACCCCAGCCGTCCACTTTCTGCGAAGCCGGGACGGAAAGGTGGAAGAGAAGCCGATCATGCCTAACGACATCATGACCTTCTCTCAAGTCTGCAATGAAAACATCGGCTCATCCGCGGATCCTGTCATTAAGTGCATTTATCTACGGCGGCTATACGAGGTCCACGGCCAGGTGGGCGCAGAGTACGACGTCCTATCGAGTCTTCTGCATGTTCGCGACGAGCCCAGTTCGAAGGGTGCCGACGGACACCTCGCGCCTCTGAGTCAGGAAGAACTCGCCCAAGCAGTCTCCGAAATTCATAGGGTGATTCCCGACTTTGACTACCAGGCCCTACTTTCGCAACTCAAGGATCGCGAGGTTCTGAAGGCGAAATTCGAGAATACAGATGTGGGATACGAAAAGGTTCAGATCTTTCGTATTGCATCCGCCATTGACCCAGTCGGGCTCGGAGGCGATCCTGCGTTCAGGAAATTCGTGAATGAGTCCTACCACATCGAGAATGAGTACGTCATGCAACTGAATCCTCGCAAGTTCGATGCGGTACCCGATCATGTCGTTCAGGCGTGCGCGGCACTCTTGGCGTAGCGAAGCGGCTCTGCCACGGAAGGCGGTCTGCGAACGGGCGTACGACCTTGAGGCGCCGAGGGACTCTTGCCGCGTATCGTCGACGTCCGCGCTCTCCCAGCACATCTCGACGGCCCTCCGCCCGCAGAGTTGCACGTGCGGTGGATCGCACGCCGATGTCCACTGAGGCCCTCCGCCGCGTGCCGTCCAGGTCGCGTCATGCCGCCGCGTCAGCCCGACGTGGGCCCTCGCGCGCCGCTTTGTGCGAACGTTGCCCTGTGCAGAACTCTGGGAACAAGGCCGGCAAGGCTATCGAGGGAGCGGGCCAGGCGGGCGGGGCGCTAGTGGGGACCGCCATCGGTGGACCGGTCGGCGGAGCGATCGGCGCCTTCGCCGGGCCCTACCTCACGACCCTGGTAGAGCGCGCATGGAACGAAATCCGTGGACAGCACGAGGACAACGCCGTCGCCGTGGTTGCTCACGCTGCTCAATCCCTGGACGAGAACCCTGATGCGCTGGTGCAGCGAGCACTAGCGAACCCGAATCAGGCATCTCTACTACACGATGCTCTTAGAGGGGCGGCATCGACGCTCTATAGCGAGAAGGTAGCGGCGCTCGGCAGATGCCTCGCAAACGGACTTGAGGACGAAGCTGTGGTGGACCAAGAGTCGCTCATCGTGCGAGCGCTTGCAGACCTTGAGCCAATACACGTGAGGGTTCTTGGCCGTCTCGAGCAGTCATCCCTTCGAGAGAACGACATCCACGACTTCATGACGGGCGGACTTGAAGCGGAACAATTCATGACCACGCCGAATCTGACAGGGCCCGTCTTAGCGGTCCTCGAACGACACGCTCTGGTGGAGCGCAACCAGCGGATGCGAGAAAGCCAGGGCGTGTACAGCCGAGGCGCCACGGTTGAGGAGCGATGGGCAACGACGGCATTCGGCAGAGCCTGCTTGCGGCGACTCGGCCACCCGGACCCGAGGGAACAAGGCGCGCCGACCGAGCACACGCAGCGCATGGTTGACGGCACGAAAAGGGCTTACATTCGCCCGGACAGCCCTGCGGAGGAGTAGACACCTGGGGCACCGCCAGGCCGCGCGGGCGGGCTGCTCACTGGGCGCTCCGGGACTGCGCTCGGGACGGGCTTCCGCGTAGCGGCATAGGCGCTGACTGTGGCGCCTGGCGGCTCACCAACCTTAAGACGCCAGATCCGGCCCGCTGGTTAAGTCCGATGCGGGTACGGCGTCAGGACGTTGCGGCAAGGCGCTTGTGCCCGTCATCCGGCCCGACCGCAAACCGTGCCTTTCGGGCGCGTCTTACCGCCGCGACCGGTCGTCGGCCTGCAGGCAGCGGGGCTAGCGTTCCAAGGCCCAGACGCTCGGTTGCCGTGACGGCGGGCGGGGCCGGGCCGAGTAGGTGCCGCCGCGAGGTGACCCCATGTCAGCCACGACCACACTTCTGCCCTTCCGCCCGACCGAGATGTCTCCGGCCCAACTGGCCGCGGTCTCCTTCCTCGCCCGCTACTCCGGACATACCCACCAGCTGTACGCGTTCCAGCTGCGCCGCTGGTTCGCTTGGTGCGAGACCAATGGCCTCGACCCGCTGCGGGGGATCCAACGGGCCCACGTTGAGCTCTACATCCGCCACCTCGGCGACTCCGGACTGATGGACTCCTCGGTCGTCACGACGATGCACGCGGTCCGGGGATTCTTCCGATTCGCCCACATCGACGGCCTGATCGTGGCCGACCCAGCCGTCTACGCCAGACTCCCGAAGGTCCATCGCGACGAGTCTCGAACGCAGGGACTGGACCGGCTCGAACTGATCCGATTCCTGCAGGTCTCTCAGACCCTTACCGTCCACCACGGTGCATTGGCCTACCTGCTCGGAATCAACGCCCTCCGCGCCTCCGAAGCCGCTGCCGTGCGGATCGAGGACTATGCAGAGACCCTGCGAGGGCACCGCGTGCTCCGCCTGGTCGGCAAGGGCAACAAGCCAGCGACTATGCCGATCACTGTGCCCGTCCTGCGCGTCCTAGAGGCATGCCGTAGCCAGCGCACCACCGGACCCCTCATCCTGCGGCCCGTCTCGGGTAATCCGATCGATCGCCGCGATGCCTACCGGATGGTCGCCAGGATCGCCAAGGTCGCCGGTATCCCACACCACATCAGTCCGCACTCTCTGCGGCACGCTGCCATCACCAATGCCCTCGACGCAGGCGTGCCGCTTAGAGACGCTCAGATCCTGGCCAGGCACGCCGACCCACGCACCACCGAGCACTACGACCGCGCCCGGGGCAACCTCGATCGCCACGGGGTCCACTTCCTGACCGCGTACGTCGCCGGCGTCTCGGTGGACGCCGCAGCTTCGCCCAGAAAGAAGCGCGCTACCGGCTTGTCGGGGCAGCCGTACGCCGCCGGAGGGCTGACTACGCCAGGTCCGCGGGCCACCCGCAGCGTCAGATCTGGTGTGAGCGCGATGCACGCGTAGATGTCTAGCGCAGGGATGTGCCGACGAGCAGATGCTGGATCTTCTACATCGACTCCTCTTCGCCTGCGTTCCCCGCAGAAACATCCGCCCGGTAAAACCGGGCGTACTGCTCAGCGAGCCGCTCGTGATCATCAGCGTTGCGCCGGGGTTGGCCTTCCTCCCTCGCGCCAATCTCCTCACCAAAACGTTGCTGGAGGTGCGGAAAAAGCCATTCTGGATCGACGTACTCTCGGAGCGCCTCGTAGCCCTCACGCCGGAGATCGGGAACTAGCGGGGCCCCCGTATCCATCGACCACGATTGCCCCAGGAACGACCGCATAAGGGCCGTGGCGAAGGTGACGTCGTCCTCAGTGCGTCGGCGCAGGCACTGTCGCATCGCGGCGCCGTCTCCGTAGATAGCGCATACGTGGAGCGCTGCGGCTACCTTCCTGCCCAGCTGCTCAAACGGATCACCCGCGCACCAGACTTCCAGCAGCCGGTCAGCCAGGACACGCCCGGCAGCATCGCAATCCTCCATAGTCAGCACCGCGCGGTCTTGATGATCGTCTTGCGGCCGCAACCAACGAAGCAGTTCGACCGCGAATGGCAGATGCTGCGTGTCGCGCATCAGCGTCGCGGCGAGGTCTGAGCGTTCGTCATCGACGACCCGTCCGAGTAGGTCGCGGACGAGCACCGCCGCCCGCTCAAGGTCCGACAGGCCTAGGAAGCCAGACTCATCGGAGAGTCGATCGCTGAAGTGCGTGACGACCATCGCGAGTTCCGCAGCTGCCCGCGAGCCCAGACTTGGGACTCGAGACGCGAGTTTCGGGATCACCGTTCCTGACGTGCCCGAGTCGAGGACCGCCGAGGCAATGGCCACGACCCGGCTGATGTCTGGCTCTGCCTTATCAACCTCAGCGATCAAGTCATCCAGGTCCGCATCGGGAGCGTCACCGGGCGGTATGGAGTAGGCGAAGTAGCGTCGGAAGTACAGCTTCGACGCAATTCGCTTGTCTCGAGTCCACGGTTCGTCCCAATCACTTCCCCATTGCTTCTTGTCCCACGCACTCTCCGTGCGCGGCAAGACAGTCGTGAGCAGGGTCCGGGCGCGGGCCGCGTCATCAGCGGACAGCCCTACGGTCGCGGTCTCGACGGCGGCGCGAAGCGCAGCGATCGCGGGGCCTTCGCCACCATCGCTCAATCTGTAGGGTCCAAGGACCTCGTCTGGGTGTGACCGAACCCATTCGTAGAGCGATGGGTAGCAGACGCGCATCGCCTCGATCAGCATCAGGTCGACCGGATGCACCTCGCCGCCGATCATCGGCAGACTGAAGAGCAGCGCATTCCCGTACCTCTTGGCCGCTCGCGGAGTCGCCTATCGGGGCCCTACAGCACGATCGAAAGCCGAGACAAACGTGCCGACTTCCTCTTTCGTGAGGTCGATTCCCGCTTGGGCGAGCGCAGCGTCGACAGCTTCCAGTGCCATGGTCCGTAACTCATTCGGCGGTGCCGGCGGCAAGTGCAGCGGCAACTGAATGATCTTGTCCATGAAGCTCGCGCCGTGGGATGGCTCAGCTGCATACCGCTCAGCAAGCGCGCTCGCAACGACACGGTGGTCAAAGGCCAGCACATACGCGGTGTGCTTGAAGTCTGCAGCAACCTTCACCAGTCGGAACATCGCCTGGATCTCACTTTTATCCAAACGGTCGATGTCGTCGATCAGAATCACGACCCGCTGCCGGTGCTCAGCCAGCAGACTCTCGATCTTCTTTCGTTGATTGGCCAAGTTCGTCTCCGACAGTTTCGCGCCCGCAGCCCCAGCGCCCTCCTTCAGGAGGCCTCCGACCATCGGCACTGCGACGAGCAACCCGCCGTAGTCGCGCAACGTCTGCCCGACGCGTTCCGACGCTGATGGCAATTGCTCGTCAAGCGCGTCTGCGAGCGACGCGAAGAAGCCCTGAAACATTTCTGCCTCGTCACCAAGTCGCCAGGGGTTGAACCTGACGGGCACTACTCCTTCGGTCACTTCAAGCTTTTTGTGGATGAGATTCAGCGCGCTGGTTTTGCCGTCACCCCATGGCCCGTAGATTCCCACGACCAGACTGGACGCGTCGCGCTGTGCAGCTATCGTCTCCGCCACGCGTCCAGCCCATGGGCTGCGCCCGAACCGGTCGTCGTCCGACTCTTCAATTGGACTGTCGGCTAAGTAGTCGACAGCGCCGTCTGAGGGTTCGGGTGCGGAGCCAACTGCCCCTGACACTGTGGCTTCCCGTTCTTCGTGCCCTTTTCTGCGGTTCAGCCACTTCATCGCTGCTGGCCAGTCCGTAGCGAGGGCAGCGCCGGCCTTGGACGCCTACGGTGGATGCGCAGCGACAGTGAATTGGGCACAACCTCATGCTGTCAGGCGGCATACCTCTCTGCCGGGTGAAGCGGTGATTCGGCCGGGCAACTCGCGACTGAGCCGCGGATCAGTGAAGCTCGGCCTGGTTCGCTAGGTCGCTTAGATCGGTCGGAGCCGGCGTGCCGTGGGTGCGCGTCTTACCGCCGCGACAGCGGCCGGCGACTTACCGGAGCTTCAGGAAGTCAGCCGCGTGCGGCTATGGCCTCACGGAGCATTCCACGGCTTTCGGCTCGACTTCATAGACCTTGAGCAGGCTGTTGTCGAAGTCAGCGGGCAGATCACCAAGCTTTCGGAAGCCGGCGTCGAGCAGAACTCCGGTTGCAGGCGCCCAACCAGGACGCCATCGAAGTCCGGACCACCGTTCCCGATGGGTCATCTGCAGTCAGGCGGCTTACAAGGAGCCCAGCTCTCGATCTGCTCGAGCCAGCCACGCGAGGGCCCGGACGCTTTCCCAACTCCCAGCTTTGAGCCCCGAGGCCGCCGACCGGGCCGAGGCGAGCATCCTGGCGCCGTCGGGCAGGTCCTTGGTTTCAATCGCCAGTGCCGACAACACCTCAACGCTCTCCCAGGTTCCCGCCTTCAAGCCGTTGACGGCTTCCAGCGCTCGAACGAGCGGCGGCCGGTCGTCTTGTCTACCCATGGACCTGACTATCGCAGAGCACGGCCACCCGATGTGGCGTGCGCGAGGCCGCGTCACCTCGCCGCGTTGCGGCATGCCCAGAGCCCGTCAGCCATGTCGCACCAAGCTGCGAAAGCCGCACTGAACGCCGTCCGTGCGCCGTAGCGTCAGCTCATGACTCGGTACGAGTACGACGAAGAGGCCAGCCGAAGGATGCACGTGGATGTCGTCCACGAGATCGATGATCGGCCAACCCCTGTGGCTCGTTGGGTCGATGCAATGCGTCGATTGAACTCGATTGACGATGCTCTCGCGCGGAGCGTACTGGCGCTCCACCGCGATTGCGGATCTGGAAACGGCACGTGCGACGGCGACGACGACGGCGAGCCGGTCCCACGACGAGTCGACTGGGGTTGTGAAACCACAGCTGTTATCGCCCACCACTTCGGAATCGAATACCCGGCTGGTGCACCTGCCCCGGAATGAGTACGTCTTTCCGCCGCGAGAAGGTGGCATTGAGTCAGGCGTTGAAAGTCGGCCACAGCCCCTGGGACTGGAAGTACTCCGGCGCCTCCGGCTCCTCGTTGAACTCCAGCAGCCCGCCGACTTTCTCGACCAGCAGTGCACGAACCTCGCCCGGAGTCGCGAAGAAGAACTCTCGGCGCTCGTTGACGCGGTTCACCCGCCGGTCCGCGAACGCCTTGTGCAAGTCGTTCTCCAGAGTGATCGCGTCCTCGGAGAAGAACAGGGCGTGCGTGTCGTACAAGAATGGCACGGACGCGTCGCCAAGCTCCCGCACGCGGTCCCGCGGCTCCAGACGGCGAGTCATGCCGATCTTCACCACGTTCGGGCCAAGGGCGCCGATGTTGGAGATGACGTAGATGTACCCGGCGCGGATGTTCGCTGCTCGGTAGTCGTTCGCCTCAATGGCAGCGTCGATGTCTTGAAGGCGACCCTCCAGCTCAGCGACCGCGGCGTCGTCACCATTCTGGCGTAGTGCCTCGAGGACGCCGACGTAGTGCGCGCGCTCCTTGTCCAGGCGCTCGCGCTCGGCCGCGAGCTCCTTTTCGACGCGTTGCTGCTCCCGCAGCTCGGCGCGCTCCTCGCGGGCACGTTCCTTCTCCTCTTGGACCTTCATCTGGAAGTCCGCGGTGAGCTCGAGCTCCTCGACCCGCACTTGGTGGTAGTCAGGGTTGACACGCATCTCCATGATGGCGCCGAGCTTCTCGATGGCCGCCATCGCGCGCTCGAGTCGTGCTTTCGCGGTGCGCACGTTGCCCGAACGCAGCGACCGTACGCAGTTGTCGGCCTCCGCGTTGTAGGCGCGCAGCATCAGCTTCGAGAAGTCCGCGATCATCTTCCGGCCCTTGGCCAGAGAGCCGTCGAAAGTGAACAGGTCGGAGGCCAGGACGGCGGTGCCGGTCTTCACGAACCCGTCGATGCGCGCGTTGATGGCATCGAGCCGGTCCTTGTACGCGGCCGCGTCCTCGAGGGGATGGTGGTAGCGGTAGATGCCGACGTCCTGGAGGACCCGTTGGTCGCTCAGTTCCACCACCCCAAGTTCGTCGGAGCCGGACTGAGCGACGGCGAGCGCACGCTCGAGCTCGCGGATGCGAGCCAACAGGGCTGCATCGCCGGCCGTCGCAGGCGAAGTCGACGGGCTTTCAGGCACAGGTGTGTCCACAGAACTCAGCGGTGGTGCAGCTGCCGGGGCGGGTATCTGTGTGTTCGCGGCCGGAACTGCCGCAGCGGCCGTCGTGGGCGGCGCTGCCTCGGTGGCCGCGGTCTGCTCACCGCCGGGAGGCAGCGGGTCGAACAGAGGGTCCCAGTCGGCCCAGGCGGACTGGCCGGCCTCCTCCGCAACCTCCTCGGTAGCGGCCCCTTCGGCGTTGCCATCCTCGGACACCCACAGGTGCCCCCCTTCGGGCAGGGCGGGCCACGAGGGGTCCGGGCTCCACCCGGCGGGGGGTACCCATCCCTCCGGGGGCTGGGGCCAGCCGGGCGGCGGGTTGAACCGCATCAGGCGTTCCGTTGCCGGACGCCGCGGCCGGTGTCGGCCGGGGTGAGGTCGAACGGGTTCTTGGACAGGGCCGCACCTAGGTGTTTCAGCGTCTCCACGGCGACGACGTTTGAGAGGTCGAACTCGTTGAACGTCTCCCGGCCGGATGCGGCTTGGACGAGCGGGACGGTCTCGGGCAGCCCGGTTGCCGGCGCGACTCGGTTCACGCCGACGGTCAGGGCGATGGACTGGATCTTCCCCGCCCGGTCCGCCTCGAACACCTCGTGAAGTGTCCGCACGGCGGTCTCGTGCACGGCGGAGGAGTAGCGGTCCCTCTGCGCCTTCGCGGACAGCTGGGTGGCGGCGACCTCGTCCTTCGCCTTCACGTACCGGTACTCCTTCACCGTCGGCAGCGTTGACGGCTCCGGCACGAACACCGACAGCGTGAGCTCGCGAGTGGCCAGGTCGAACGAGTGGTCGTACTCGACCGGGAACGCCTCGGGGTACACCGAGTTCGACAGCACGATGCCGACGTATTCCTCGATGGCCGACGGGATGTCGAAGGCGAGGTCGTTGATGAACTTCGACAGCTCCTCATTGTGCGCCTGGGCATCATCATCGCGCTGCTGGCACTCGGTCTGGTACTGCTCCTGGGCCTTAGCGAGCCTCGCCAGACGGTCCTGTACAGCCGCGGCGTGCTTCTCCAACGCTCGGTCGTGCTCGGCGTTGCGTTCGGCGACGTACGCCTCGTAATTCCGCACCGCTTGGGCGTGCGCCGCCTGAGCCTGCTCGACGGCGGCGGCGTGCTTCTTCTTTCCTCCGAACGCACTGGCGAGACCCTTAGGGGCGGCCGGCTCGGTGTAGATGGGGGCGTTGCGGAGCGCAGGCGGCTGGGGCGGTCGAATGGGCTCAGCGAGCCGCCCGGGGTTGAACTCAGGGTGCACGGCCGCGGACTTCAGCGACTCCAAGTCGACGTAGTCATCCACCTCGAGGGTGGCCTCGAGAAGTCGGTCGATCTCCTCGTAGGTGGAGCTGAGCTCGGCGTTCATCGCCTCGACTTCAGCCTCACGAGCCTCGATGTGAAGGCGCTTGGCTTCCTTCTCGGCGGCCTTGCGCTGCGCTTCTGTGGCGCGCTGCGCGGTGAGCCTCGCACGCTCGGCCGCCTTCGCCGCACGCTCCGCTTCACGAACCGCTGCATTGTGTGCGCGCACCGCCGCCGCCTGCTGCTGACGCTGCCGCTTCTCCGCTTGCTGAGCCTGGTAGTTCAGTTCCGCGAAGAACCCCCGCTTGGCCATTCCATCGCACCTTTCACTTCGACTGCGGCCACACCATAGTCACGGGTTCCGACTGTGGAGTCCGCTTGAGGGAACCCAACGGCCTTCACAAAGGCGGCCGCCATCGGCGTAACGCCCCGCTCCAACATGCCGCGCCGCCCTTGCGGCCGGCGAGCGGCGAGCGGCGAGCGGCGGAGTGATGGCTGTCAGTGATTCAGCAGTCCGCAGTCTGCATTTCCGAGTGCTCCAGCGAAGTGCCAACACCCTGTCTTGGAGGAGTTCGAACCTCCGGCTCCCGGACATCCGGACCTGCCGTGATCCACCCCATCCGCGCGATCGAGAGGTGTGTCATTCCGCCGCGATCTCGCGCTGTCGTCGTCAGAGTCACTAAGGCCAAACGCGCGCGTCCAACGGTTTGGAGGCATCGTCCGGGGCACTGGTGTCGCTGCCGGTGCTCCGGACCACCGCTAGGAACGCCGCACGCTTCGCCGGCATAACCATGACGTGGATTAGTCGGCTGCCAGCAGCAAGCAGCACTGCCAGCGCGCCGGTACCCATGCCCAAGGCAGTCTGGCCGAGACCGCTCCTCGGCTCTAGGCCAACTTCTGGCCACACCTGCAACAACACCAGCGCGATGACTGCGGAAAGCACGAGTCCTTGCCACGTGAGCTTCTCGAGATCGGGAGGATGCAGGTACTGCGACAGGCGCCGGTCTAGGCGCGCCTCAAGGTCCGCACGATCCGGATGATCAGCGTCGAGCAACTGCATGATCTCTAGTTCTTCTTTAATCGCCGCTCGCGTACGCCGCTCCCGGCCGCCGATGGCCAGCCAGCCAGCGAGGAGAGCGAACACGCCACCGACCAAGGCCTCCCACATGTCGCCGAGGGTAGAGCAGATCACCGGCCAGCGGCCCTGACCTTCCGACTCCACCGGTCGTGGGTCATTCCGCCGCCAAGGACGAAGCACGAAGCCTTACGCCGTCCCCTACTCGACCCTGTTCGGCGATGTACTCAGGGTGAGGAGTCCTGCCCCCGAGAGGTTTCTCCGCAGGCTGACGCCGCATCCAGGTGCGGAGCCAGAGGCAGTTCTCGCACGAGCTCGCACTCGTGGATCTCGGCGAGCGCCTCCGCCCACGGTCGACCGTGACCACTTCCGATCCCGACCCTGGGACTTGAACTCACGCCTGTCTAACAGCGGGAACCGACAACGCCGTTGGGCCCGCCACCAGAGGTGACGGGCCCGACGTGGCTGGAGCTATAGAGCTAGAACTCAGCTGCAGCCGCTGGTGCTCCCGCAACCCTCACACACGTAGCACGAGCCAGCAGGCCGCATCTTCGTGCCGCAGGTGAAGCACAGCGGGGAGTCGATCGCCTGGCCGGTGATCTTCTCCATCAGCTCGGCGGAGGTGTGCGCCTCCTTGGCCGGCTTGGCCGGCACCTCGCGCTGGTCGCTGCCGTGGCTGTCGTGCATGACCACGGGCTCGTCGTCCTCGGAGGTTTCGAGACGGCCGTGGCCGGCCTCCTCAACCACCGAGGAGGTGGACTCCATCAGCTCGGCCGGCATGCCGGTCTCCTCGACGGGCTCGTAGGAGCCGGTCTCGAGGTAGCGCTGGCGCTCGTCGGCGGAGTAGATGCCCAGGCCCTGGCGGGTCTCGAAGGGCAGGTAGTCCAGCGCGAGGCGGCGGAAGATGTAGTCCATGATCGACTGGCTCATCCGCACGTCCGGGTCGTCGGTGAGGCCGGCGGGCTCGAAGCGCAGGTTGGTGAACTTCGAGACGTAGGTCTCCAGCGGCACGCCGTACTGCAGGCCGATGCTGACCGCGATCGAGAAGGCGTCCATCACGCCGGCCAGGGTCGAGCCCTGCTTGCCGAGCTTGAGGAAGACCTCGCCGAGCTGGCCGTCGTCGTGCGCACCCGAGGTCATGTAGCCCTCGGCGCCACCCACCGTGAAGGAGGTGGTGCGCGAGACGCGGGACTTCGGCAGGCGCTTGCGGGTCGGGGCGTAGACGACCTTCTCCACGACCTTCTCGACGACCTCGGCCGCAGCGGCCTCGGCGTCAGAGGCGTCCTTCTTGGCCTTGCCGCCACCGTCGGACAGCGGCTGGCCGACCTTGCAGTTGTCCCGGTAGCAAGCGGTCGCCTTCAGGCCGAGCTTCCACGACTGGAGGTAGATCTCCTCGATCTCCTCGACGGTCGCCGTCTCCGGCAGGTTGACCGTCTTCGAGATCGCTCCGCTGAGGAACGGCTGCGCCGCGGCCATCATGCGGACGTGGCCCATCGGCTTGAGGGCACGCGCACCCATGGCGGTGTCGAAGACCTCGTAGTGCTCGGTCTTCAGGCCCGGGGCGTCGATCACGTGGCCGTGCTCGGCGATGTAGGCGACGATCGCCTCGACCTGCTCGGGCTGGTAGCCGAGCTTCTTCAGCGCCCGCGGGATCGTCTGGTTGACGATCTGCATCGAGCCGCCGCCGACGAGCTTCTTGAACTTCACCAGGGAGAAGTCGGGCTCGATGCCGGTGGTGTCGCAGTCCATCATGAAGCCGATGGTGCCGGTCGGCGCGAGCACCGAGGCCTGCGCGTTGCGGAAGCCGTTCTTCTCGCCCAGCTTGATCACGTCGGCCCACGCCTTGGTGGCCAGCTTGTGCACGTCGGCGTCGGCGATCGAGAGCGTGCGGACCGTGTCGTTGGCCGCCTGGTGCTTGCGCATGACCCGCTTGTGGGCGTCCGCGTTGCGCTGGTAGCCGGCGTACGGGCCGACCACGCCGGCGAGCTCGGCGGAGCGCTTGTAGGACGTGCCGGTCATCAGCGAGGTGATGGTCGCGGCCATCGCGCGGCCACCGTCGGAGTCGTAGCCCAGGCCCATCGCCATCAGCAGCGCGCCGAGGTTGGCGTAGCCGATGCCGAGCTGGCGGTAGTCGACCGTGGTCTTGCCGATCGACTCGGTCGGGAAGTCGGCGAAGCAGATCGAGATGTCCATCGCGGTGATGATGAACTCGACCGCCTTGGCGAACAGCGCGGCGTCGAAGGTGTCGTCGGCCTTGAGGAACTTCAGCAGGTTCAGCGACGCCAGGTTGCACGAGGAGTTGTCGAGCGACATGTACTCCGAGCACGGGTTGGACGCGGTGATCCGGCCCGTCTCGGGGTTGGTGTGCCAGTCGTTGATCGTGTCGTCGTACTGCAGACCCGGGTCGGCGCACTCCCAGGCGGCCTTCGCGATCTTGTGGAACAGCTCGCGGGCGTCGACCTTCTCGATGACCTCGCCGGTCATCCGGCCGCGCAGCGCGAAGTCGGTGCCGTCCTCGACCGCACGCATGAACTCGTCGGAGACGCGGACCGAGTTGTTGGCGTTCTGGTACTGCACCGAGGTGATGTCGGCGCCGCCGAGGTCCATGTCGAAGCCGGCGTCGCGCAGCGCGCGGATCTTGTCCTCCTCGCGCGCCTTGGTCTCGACGAACTCGACGATGTCGGGGTGGTCGACGTCGAGGACGACCATCTTGGCCGCGCGACGCGTGGCGCCGCCGGACTTGATGGTGCCCGCGGAGGCGTCGGCACCGCGCATGAAGGAGACCGGGCCGGAGGCCGTGCCGCCGGAGGAGAGCAGCTCCTTGGAGGATCGGATGCGGGAGAGGTTCAGGCCGGCACCGGAGCCGCCCTTGAAGATGAAGCCCTCCTCCTTGTACCAGTTCAGGATCGAGTCCATCGAGTCGTCGACGGAGAGGATGAAGCAGGCGGAGACCTGCTGCGGCGAGGGCGTGCCGACGTTGAACCACACGGGAGAGTTGAAGGAGAAGTACTGGTTGACCAGCAGCCAGGTCAGCTCGTGCTCGAAGACCTCGGCGTCGGCCTTCGTGGCGAAGTAGCCGTGGTCGGTGCCGGCCTTGGTGTAGGTCTTCACGACCCGGTCGATGAGCTGCTTGAGGCTCCACTCACGCGCGTCGGTGCCGACGGCGCCGCGGAAGTACTTCGTCGTGACGATGGTGGAGGCGTTGACCGACCAGAAGTCGGGGAACTCCACGCCGCGCTGCTCGAAGACGGCCTCGCCGGTCTTCCAGTTGGTCTGGACGACGTCGCGGCGCTCCCAGGTGATCTCGTCGTACGGGTGCTTGCCCTTGGTGCTGAAGACCCGCTCGATCTTCAGCCCGGCACCCGTCTTGGCGCGTGCTGCGCCGCTCACCGTCTCGGTCATTGTGTGCTCTCCCTGGTCCCTCGATGACGTGCTGTGTGGGCTTGCTACTGATGGTCTCTCCGACCACCGACACTCTGAAGTGCTCTGGGTCGGGGGAAGAATTGGTTCGCCCGGCGCGCGCAGCTTCCCCACTACACACGCCGGGCGGTCTGGGTCAGCCCGGCGGGGCCGAGGCGGCCGCGTCGAGCAGCTCGCCGGGGGTCGAGGGGACCGCGGTGCGCTCGGCGCGCAGCATCGCGATCTCGTCCTCGAAGTCGTCCGCCGACTCGAACGCGCGGTAGACGCTCGCGAACCGGAGGTAGGCCACCTCGTCGAGCTTGCGCAGCGGGCCGAGGATGGCCAGGCCCACCTGGTGGGCCGGGACCTCCGCGAAGCCCTCGCTGCGCAGCGCGTCCTCGACGGCCTGGCCCAGGCAGGCCAGGTCGTCCTCGGAGACCGGGCGGCCCTTGCAGGCCTTCCGGACACCGGCGACGGCCTTGTCACGGGTGAACGGCTCGGTGGCGCCGCTGCGCTTGAGCACGGTCAACTGCATCTGCTCGACGGTCGTGAACCGCTTGCCGCAGCCGCCGTTCTCCGCCGGGCAGGTACGACGGCGGCGGATCGAGCCGCCGTCGTCGGCCACGCGGGAGTCGAGGACCCGGGTGTCGGTGTTGCGGCAGTACGGACAGTGCATCGGGTCCCCCTCTCATGTGCGCGTTCGCCCGTCCTCCGGGGTCGCCACAGACACCCTCGACGGGTGTGCAGAGGCTGTGGAAAACGGGGGTCTTGCTGTGTAGAACACCCGGTCACCTGTGGGTCTTCCGCGCCTAGCTGTGAACTAGATGTGGATAACTACACCGGTGTAAGTACTAGATGTAGTGGTAACCGTACGCCCCGACCACAGGCCTTCGCAAGCGAACGCGACAAGTACCGGAGGTATGTCCCCGCCCAGGAGGAAAACCGCAGGTCAGGGGCGGTGGACCGGTCTGATCCGGGCGTGTCGCGGGCCCATCGTGACCAACTTTGGCGATGTCTGGGACCGGGCTCCCCGGACCCCCTCCCGCCCCTGATGAGGTGTGCACACGCGGACGGCGACTGGGTCACCCCACATGCTCAGTCGCCGCCCGCCAACCCGGCCAGGTCGCGCCACCACGAGAGCCGGTCCGGCCGGCCGTCGTAGTCGTGCCGCCGGTTCGCGCCACTGGGCCCGGGGAGCACGAAGACCTGCGCCCCCGCCAGCTCCCAGTCGGCGATCCCGAGCCCGGGACGGCGTACGCCGAGCACCCGCGCCGCGGCGTGCGCGACGCCCTTGCTGGTGAAGGCGAGCCACTCCGGCCGCCAGCGCTCGAGCTTGGCCACCAGCTCGTCCACGTCGTACGTCGGCGGGTCGGTCGGGTGGCGCACCAGGTCGGTCAGCCCGAGCCCGTGCTCGACCAGCCGGGCGTCGTCGCCGGGGGCGAGCCGGGTCGGCGTCAGCCCGCTGGCGTGCAGCAGCTCCCAGAATGCGTTGCCGGGCGTCTCGTAGTAGTGGTCGCGACCGCGCCGGCTCTGCGCGCCCGCCATGCCGCAGAAGACGACGCGGGGTTCCGGTCCGACGATGTCCGGGAGCACCTCCATGGCGCCACCCTGACAAGTCGGGCCAAGGCGCGGCGTGCGTCAGCCGGTCTGGGCCGACGAGCCCTGCGCGGAGGCGAGCTCGAGCGCGAACCACGCGGTCGTGCCGCTCGCGTCGACCTCGGAGCCCCAGCGGTCGGCGAGCGCGTCGACGAGCATCAGCCCGCGACCGTAGACCCGCAGCGGGTCCTCGCCCTCCCCCGGCGGCGCGATGACACCGGGGTCGCCGGAGCGGCTCGAGCCGCCCAGGTCACGGACCACGACGGTGAGGACGCCGTCCTCGAGGTGCACGGTGAGCTCGGAAGTGGTCCGGGCGTGCATCACGACGTTCGTGACCAGCTCGGAGAGGCACAGCTGCGCGGTGTCGACCGTGTCGGCGTCGATCTGCCACGCGGCCAGCTGCTCGCGCAGGAACCGACGGGCCGCGCCGGGCGCCCGTGGGTCGCTCTCCAGCAGCACCGCGTTGCGCCGTCCGTCGCCGATCAGCGCGGGGTCGTCCGGGCTGGCGTCGCCAGGCCCGCGGCCGCTGGTGACGCGGACGCGGCGTACGGCGTCGGCGACCCGGCGCGCGGTCGCGTCGAGCAGCCCGCGCTGGGCCTCGGTGAACTCCTGCGGCTTGCAGAAGAACAGGATGATGCCGCCGATTGGCGAGCCGGTGCCGGGCAGCGGCCAGGCCGCCATCGCCTCGACACCGTCCGCACGCTGGCGACGGACGATGTCGGCGTACTCGCGCTCGAGCTGGTCGAGGTTGCCGAACACGGGCTCGCCGGTGCGGACCACGGCGGTGAGCGGCACGTCCTCGTAGCTGTCGATGTGGCACCACTCGAGCCCCTCGGGGGCGACCCGCTCGTTGGCGACGAACCGGAGCCGGCGCCCGCCACCCTCGGTGAGCGCCATCCCGACGCGACAGACTCCCGGGAGCTCGACGAGGTCGGTGATCAGGAAGCGCGCGATCTGGTCCACGTCGTGCGCGCTGCGCAGCGCGAACCCCAGTCGGGACAAGTGCCCCAGCGGTCCTCGCGGCCCCTCTTCAAGCTGCTCCGAGGGCGCATCCCCCGCGGAGCCCAACCCCTCCACCACGGGCACAGGGTAAGCCACGCCACACGGCGCACAGATCCCCCATACGGCACTTGACATTCGTGTCGCGATCCGGATCGAAGTGCCGGCCCGACGGCGTGGCGACCCTCACGATCGGTCACAATGTGACTGTGGGAAGCCGGGGGAAGCGCGCAGGGTCACGACGGGCATCGAAACGGGCACCGTCGTTCTCGCCGACCCTGTTGCTGCTCGCCGTCGGGGTCACGGTCTGCGTGGTGGCGTGGGGGTACCTCGTGTACGCCGCCATCGACTTCGGCTCCACCGCCCGCTCGGGCGACTCGCGCGCCTGGTGGTTCCTCGCCCTCGCGTCAGCGGGTGCGGTCGCGTGCCTGTTCGCCGGGCTGATGCTGGTGACCCGGCTGCTGCGCCGGTTGGGGATCACCCACGACGCGCCCTCCCCTGCTCCGGAGGACCCCGCTCCGCTCGCACCCCCGGCTGTGCCGCAGGTCCGCACCCCGGGCGGCCGGCGCGCCGCTCGCTGACCTTTCTCTCGTCGATTCCTCAGCGGTCGGCCAGGCGGCGGACGAACTTCAGCCCCGACCAGGTCTCGTCGATCGCGGCGACCTTGACGTCGACGAACCCCAGCTCGAGGCCGAGCCCGCGCACGATGTTCTCGTCGAGGTCGGACTCGAGGCCGTCGGGGTTGCGGGTCGTCCTCTGCGCGGCCTTCTTGGGCCAGCAGACCCAGACCATGCCGTCACGAGCCGTCCGCTCGAACAGGGTCGGGAGCCGGGCTTCCAGCGCTCCGCGCCGGGTGTGGAACGTGAGGGTGACGTCGGCCTGCCGCGGCAGACGGCGTACGACGCGGGCCGCGACCTCGCCGAGGTCCAGGGCGTCGCGGGCGCCGTCGAGGAAGAGGACATGGTCGTCCTTGATGCCGAGCTTGCGCACCAGCGGGGTGCCTGAGTAGCCGGCCATGGCGCGACGCTAGCGACGTGGCGGAAATGCCGCGAGGGGCGGAGCCTCCCCAGGCCCCACCCCTCGTCTTCCCCGGCTCGCCAGCCGGGGTCGAGTCGGCTGGCGAAGTCTTGCGTCGGCGGGTCAGTCCCCCGCCGGGACGCGCAGGCGCTGGCCGGCCTGCACCATCGCGGAGTCGAGGGCGTTGAGCCGCTCGATCCGCTCCACCATGCCGCGGACGTCGCCGTCGTCGGCGATGTCGGCGGCAATCGCCCAGAGGGTCTCGCCGGAGCCGACCATCACCACACGGGTGGGCTCGGGGGTGCCGGGCTGCTCGGTCGCGACCGACCCAGCCGCCCAGAACAGGCCGAGGCCGAGGACCACGAGCAGGGCGAGCGCGAAGACGACGAGCCGGCCGCGACGGGTGAGCCGGACCTGGCCGCCTGCGTGGCCGATCGGGGCCGTGCGGGTCGTCCGGGTGGCGGGCGTGCGCACCACGGTCGGGCGGAAGGTGGTGCTCGCGGTCATCGTGCTCATCGGGACCTCCTGGGGAAGTGGCGGTCAGCCTCGGTCGTCGTGATCGATCTGCTGTCGAACCGATGTCTAACGGGAGCCACCGACAGTCCGTGTGGGACTGGTCTGGACCATCCGGCTTCCATCGAGTCGATCAGGCGTTCGATCGAACATGTGTACGAGGTTAGAGCAGGTGTTCGAACGGCACAAGACCCGTGACGAACATTTGTTCGAACGCGTTCGAGTGCTTGGGGGTGCGCTCGCGCGGGTGCATGGCCCCTACTCCGAGGCGCGATCGTGGAGTGGTTCTCGCGCCTGGCGCGACATGGGACTCCGAGATCTCAGTGGTAGCCGACGAGGACCGGCGTCGCGGTCCGCACCCGCAATCGCTCCGGCGCACCCGGAATCGTGACCGTCCCGTCGACGTCGCGCCACGGCCCGCCGTTGACCCGGAACTGGGCGGAGTACGTCGTGTCCACGCGTGGGCTCACCCCGCCCTTGGCGCGGTAGTCGTGGGTGATCTCCAGGTCCGGGTACGGCGCCCCCGCGCTCGCGCTGGCCAGCTCGTCCCCGTCACCGAACACCCACCGGAACTGGCTCGGCCAGATCTTCAGGTCCACTCGCTGCCCCAGCAGGCGCACCGTGCGCGTGAACGGTTGCTGCTCGGTGTAGAAGTTCGTCTCGAAGTTGACCAGCGTCTCGCCGCCCGGCGGTTGGACCTTCAGGTCGGACTTCGGCAACTCGATCTTCTTCAGCGCTCCCAGCACGACGCCTTGGGTAACAGCCGGCGTCGGAGCGGGCCCGGTCTGAGCCTCGATTGGGTTGCACGTCCCAGTCCAGTTCGTGCCGGAGCAGAAACTCGTCAACAGCCCCGCGTCCACGAATGTCGTCGCCTCGGACGCGATCGCCTCAGAAGGTTGGTCTGCAGAGCCAGGGGCGTTGGACGACTGCCCCGGGAAGTGATGCACGAAGTGGGTGGTCAGGCCGCCAGCATTAGCCGTGACGTTGGCACCTCCATGCGAACCGCTCGAGTCCGCTGTCGCAGCCGAGAAAGGTCCAAGTGCCACGGCCATGGCGAGCAGGGAGGCTCTGACGATCATCGAAGTCTCATCTCGCGCACGATCAAGCCATCAGGCGTCGACTGGATTGCCACTCCTAGATGCTGGACGCCGGCAACGACTGTCTTGACCTGATCACCGTCACCGTTGAACCAGCGCTCGCGCTGAGTGGCAACGTCGACGTTCCAAATTGCTCCAACCCGCTTGGACTCACGAACGAACTCCGAGGACGTGACCTCCCATTTGCCACCCTCGATGTGGCCGCCGCCGAGATACGCACTGTGCAGGTTTTGCTGCAGCGCCTTGCAGCTTTGACAGTTCTCGTCAGAGAGGCTCATAAATGCAGCGGTGTCACCTGTTGAGATCGAATCCGAGACCGAATCGAAGTACGTCCCGATGAACTCGGATTGGGCATCACGAGGCGATGACCCAGACGACTCGCTCGGCGAGGGGGACTCACTCACCGAGGCCGATGCAGACGGAGCCGGAGCCATCTTCGGCTCAGGATCATCCGAGCACCCACCCAGCACCAGGGCAGACGCGAGTCCGAAAGCGAACGCCATCCGAGAGCGATGCACGCGCAGATCCTTCCCCGAGAACCGGCACCCGAAAACCCGAGAACCGAGCGCCGACAAGCACGCTAGTAGAGGTCCAACGAGCGGGGAACCCACACGTCACCGACCTGTGGATGACGAGCCGCGACCACACGGCCGGGCAGTTCGAGCGCCACCCGGCGAGACCGAGCGCGACGAGGAACCAAGAGAGGGCGAACTGCCCTGCTCTCGGGACCGGTCAGGCGGAGCCGGACCGCTTCATCGCCCGCCGCCCCTGCGCGACGAACAGTCCCAGCCCGCGCGCAGCGACCGAGGGCGCGAGCGCCGAGGCCCGGACCACGCCGCCCCGCCAGCCCGGCACCGAGCGCACCACCCGGGAGGTGCCGAGCAGGGAGACCGCGGCCGAGGCGACCTCGTCGACGGTGAGGATCCGTCCGCCGGAGTGCACCAGCGCCGACCCGATCCCTTCCGGGTCCTGGCCGTCCAGCATCGCTGTCTGCACGCCGTCCGGGCAGAGCGCGTGCACGCGCACGCCCCGCGGCGTCTCCACGTCACACGACATGGAGATCGAGACGATCGCGGCCTTGGTGGCGGCGTACACGCTGTAGCCCGGCACCGGCCCGAAGCCCGACAGCGACGCGGTGTTCACGATGTCGCCGCCGCGGGGGCCGAAGGCCTCGAGCGCGGCGCGCATCCCCCACAGCGTGCCCAGGACGTTGACCTCGACCAGCCGCCGCACCGCCTCCTCGGAGAGCGCGGAGAGCGTGCCGTCGTCGCCGACGCCGGCGTTGTTGAACCACGCGGTGAGCTCGCCGTGGCGCGTGGCCTCCGCGGCGGCCGCAGCGTGGGCGGCCGGGTCGCGGACGTCGAGCGCAAGACCGAGCACGGCGCCGATCTCGGCGGCCGTCCGCTCGGCAGCGGGCCCGTCCACGTCGGTGACGACGACGGCGTGGCCACGGGCGACCATCTGCTCGGCGATCCCCCGCCCGATCCCGCGGGCACCTCCGGTGACGACACAGCTCGAGGCAAAGGGCATGGCCGGAGTCAACCAGATGCGTCATGCGCAGACGGCCCGTCCCGGCGTACGTTCCGAAGATGGCCAGCGACCCGCGCGCCGACGCCGTCGAGGTGAACCTCGCGGAGTTCCACCGCGTCCTGGCCACCTCCCCGCTCGTCACGACCGGGACCGACCCCGACGTCACGACGTTCCGGACCGGACTGCCGCACCCGCTCTTCAACGACGTCGTCGGCGCCCGGTTCGCCCCCGGGACCGAGCAGGCACGCGTCGAGGAGACGGCGGCCCCGTTCATCGAGGCCGGGCTCCCGTTCCTGTGGTGGTGCGGCCCGTCCACCTGGTCCGAGGCCCTGGACCGCGCGCTCACCGGGATCGGCGCCCACCGCGAGGACAGTCCGGGCATGCACGTCCCCCTCGTCACCGAGGAGCACGGAGCCGAGACGAGCGCGGTGCCCGGCCTGGAGATCGCGCTCGGCACCGACGCGTCGGACCATGACGTCGCGCGACTCATGTGCGAGGTGTTCGAGATCCCCGGCTCCCTCGCCGCACCTCTCCGGGACTGGCTGACGGTCTTCGACCCGGCCTGCCTGGTGCACGCCGTGGCGAGCCTCGACGGCGAGCCCGTCGGCTGCGGCTCGGTGTGGATCACCGGACGCACGGCGGGCATCTACGACGTCGCGACGCTCCCGCAGGCCCGCAGGCGCGGTGTCGGGTACGCCGTCACGGCCGCCCTGATGCGCGAGGGACGGAGGCGTGGGTGCGACGAGTCGATCCTGGTCGCGAGCAGCATGGGGCGACCGGTCTACGAGCGGCTCGGCTACGTCGAGGTGTGCACCATGCCGCAGTACGTGTGGGCCCCCGACGACGCCTGATCACCCCCGTCACGACCCGCGACACGCCTTCGAACAGATGTTTGAATCACCCAGTCGATTTGGCTAGCGTGGTCCCCACTCGCCCGGGGCGCCCCGGAGCGTCCGCCGCAGAGCCTGGAGGCAGCCGCATGGCCACGAAGAAGTCCGACAAGGTCACCCAGCTTCCCGACGGCCCGCCCGACGCCACCGGCCTCACCCCGCGCCAGCAGCGCGTCCTGACCACGATCAGGAACTCCATCGAGAAGCGCGGCTACCCGCCGAGCATGCGCGAGATCGGCGACGCCGTCGGCCTGACCAGCTCCTCCAGCGTCGCCCACCAGCTCAAGGTGCTCGAGGAGAAGGGCTTCCTCAAGCGCGACCCCAACCGTCCCCGCGCCATCGAGGTGTTCCTGCCCGAGGTGATGGCCGCCCGCCGGTCGATCTCGGCAGCCGACGAGACGATGTACGACGAGACCGGCGTCGGCGACGCCGTGCCCGCGGCGCAGTACGTCCCCGTCCTCGGCCGGATCGCGGCCGGCGGCCCGATCCTCGCCGAGGAGCGGATCGAGGACGTCTTCCCCCTGCCCAAGCAGCTCGTCGGCGACGGCCAGCTCTTCCTGCTCGAGGTCTCCGGCGACTCGATGATCGACGCCGCCATCTGCAACGGCGACTACGTCGTCATCCGCCAGGAGCAGACCGCGCAGAACGGCGAGATCGTGGCGGCGATGATCGACGGCGAGGCGACGGTGAAGACCTTCCAGCGCAAGGACGGCCACGTCTGGCTGCTCCCTCACAACGACGCCTACGAGCCCATCGACGGCACCCACGCGACCATCCTCGGGAAGGTCACCGCGGTCCTGCGGCGAATGTGACCCCGAGGTAATAATGAGCGGGCTTCAGGGGGAGGTCAGGGGCATACTTGATAGCGATGTGCCCTGCCTGACCTGAGAGTGGACCCGTGAGCATCCCGAGCATTCCCGCGATCGTGGGTATCCGTAAGCGATACCCGCGTCTCGTGCGCGGCGTCCTCGAGCTGGCGCTGGTCCTGAGCCTGTGGGTCGCCTACAGCCTCTCGCGCCTCTTCGCCGACGCCGCGATGGGCCCTGCCCTGGCCCGCGCCCACGACCTCCTCCACATCGAGCGGCACCTCGGGATCCACTGGGAGGTGCCCCTCAACCATCTCTTCACCGACAACGACGTCATCGGGCTGATCGGCAGCTACTGGTACGCCACGCTCCACTACGTCGTCACCGCCGCCGTGCTGCTCTGGCTCTACCGGCTCGGCTCGCGCTGCTACATCCCGGCCCGACGGGCGCTCGCGATCGGCACCATCATCGGCCTGGTCGCCTACCTCCTGATGCCGACCGCCCCGCCGCGGTTCATCGAGGGGTACGTCGACGTGCTCAGCCTGCACGCCGCCGACGGCTGGTGGAGCGCGGACGCCTCCGCGCCGCGCGGCCTCGGCGGGCTCACCAACGAGCTGGCCGCGTTCCCGTCGCTGCACGCCGGCTGGGCGCTGTGGGTCGCGATCTCGCTGCAGCGGCACGCCCGCTGGCACTGGCTGCGGGTGCTCGGCTGGCTGTACGCCGCCGGCACCGCCGTCGTCATCGTCGGCACCGGCAACCACTGGGTGATCGACGTGGTCGTCGGCTGGCTGGTCGTGGTCGCCGGGTGGCTGGCCGCGGAAGGCATGCCCGCGCCGGTCGACGACGACGAGCTCGACCGCGAGCTCGACAGCCTGACCGCGACCCAGGGCTCGGCCGCGGCCGCCGCCGACTGACTCTCCCCGACTGGCTGCCCCGCTGACTCCCCGGCGACGCCCGGGTGAACTGACGGTGCTCACACCCCGCGCGCCGTCACCCCCACCCGGTCCCGTGCGTTGAGGACGCGTGAGCACCCCACGCGCCGCCACCCCGAAGCCCCTGCGAGCCCGGCCGCTGCCGCGGCGTACCGTCCTCGCGACCGGCGCCGCCGGCGGCGTCCTCGCCGGCCTCGCGCCGACCGCTGCACCGGCGACCGCGCAGGCCTCCCCGGCCCGGGAGGGTGGTGGCGCGTTCCGGCACGGCGTCGCGTCCGGGGACCCGCTCCCCACCGCCGTGGTCATCTGGACCCGGGTCACGCCCACCCCGGCCAGCACCCCCGGCTCCGGGAGGGGGCCGCGGGTGCGCGTGGCGTGGGAGGTGGCGACCGACGCACAGTTCCGCCACGTCGTGCGCAGCGGCAGCTTCGCCACCGGCCCCGAGCGCGACCACACCGTCAAGGTGGACGTGAAGGGGCTCGACCCCGCCCGGTGGTACCACTACCGGTTCCGCTGGGACGGCCACACCAGCCGGGCCGGGCGCACCCGCACCGCCCCGACACACGACGCCACCCCCGACCACCTGCGCTTCGGTGTCGTCTCCTGCGCGAACCTCCAGGCGGGCTGGTTCAGCGCCTACCGCGGGCTCGCCGCCCGCGACGACCTGCACGCGGTCGTGCACCTCGGCGACTACCTCTACGAGTACGGGCCGGGCGAGTACGGCTACGGCCCGGACGACCGTGACATCCGCAGCCACCAGCCCGCCCACGAGATGGTGTCGCTGGCCGACTACCGCCAGCGGCACGGGCAGTACAAACGCGACCCCGACCTGCAGGACCTGCACGCGAAGTACCCCTGGATCGTCACCTGGGACGACCACGAGACCGCCAACGACGCCTGGCGGGACGGTGCGGAGAACCACACCCCCGGCCACGGCGCCGGCGGCGAGGGCAGCTACCGGGACCGCCGGGCGCGGGCGCACCGCGCGTACGACGAGTGGATGCCCGCCCGGCTCGACGGCAGCGTCCGCGTGGGTGACGGCGACCGGCTCTTCCGCCGGCTCCGGTTCGGCACCCTCGCCGAGCTCAGCATGCTCGACCTGCGCAGCCACCGCGACCGCCAGGTCCAGCCGGTCGCCCCCACCCCGGTGCCCGACCCCGATCCCGCGGTGAGCGACCCGGACCGCACCATCACCGGCCGTCAGCAGATGGACTGGCTCAAGGACTCGCTCTCGCACGACGCCGTGCAGTGGAAGGTCGTCGGCAACCCGGTGATGATCGCGCCGGTGAACTTCGGGGCGATCCCAGACGACCTCGTCGACCCGGTCAACGACGTCACCGGACTGCTGCCGGCCGACGGGGCGCCGTACAACGTCGACCAGTGGGACGGCTACACCGACGACCGGCGCGAGGTCTTCGCGCACATCCGCCGGCACCAGGTCAGCGACGCGCTCTTCATCACCGGCGACATCCACTCCGGCTGGGCCGCCGAGCTGCCGTACGACGCCTCGACCTACCCGCTCGGGGAGTCGGCGGGGGTGGAGTTCGTGTGCACGTCGGTGACCTCCAGCAACCTCAAGGACATCACCGGCTCGCCCGCCCGGACGACCAGCGTGCCGGTCGAGGAGGCGATCAAGGCCAACAACCGGCACGTGAAGTACCTCGACTTCGACAGCCACGGGTTCTCGGTGCTCGACCTGACCGCCGACCGTGCCCAGATGGACTGGTTCGTCATCGGCGACCGGGCCGACCGCGACACCCCGATCACCTGGTCCACCTCGTGGGCGACCCGGACCGGCACCGGACGCGTCGAGGCGGTCGACCGCCCGGTGGGCTCCTGATGTGCGGACCTGAACGACCGTCCGGTGCGTTCGTCGCCGGCCTCGAGCAGGCGCGGGCCGGTCGCCGCACCCTGTTGTCGGCCGGGCTCACCGCCGGCGCGTCCGGGCTGCTGCTCTCGAGCCTGCCCGGCGCCGCGGCTGCGACCACCGGCCGCAGCCGGCACCGCAAGCGGGCCTACGTGCTGGTGGTCGACGGCTGCCGCCCCGACGAGATCGACGGCCTGCTGACCCCGCACCTGCACGCCCTGCGCGAGCGCGGGCTGCGGTTCCCCCGCGCCACCTCACTGCCGGTGATGGAGACGATCCCCAACCACGTGATGATGATGACCGGCGTGCGGCCGGACCGCTCGGGCGTGCCCGCCAACGCGATCTACGACCGCGGGCTCGGCGAGGTCCGGACCATGGACCGGGCCACCGACATCGCGGCGCCCACCGTGATCGGCCGGCTGAACCGGCACGGGCTCACCACCGGCACCGTGCTGAGCAAGGAGTACCTCTACGGCGTCTTCGGCACCCGCGCCACGCACCGCTGGGAGCCGGCGCCGGTCGTGCCCGTCTCCGGGCACGCACCCGACCAGTTCACGATGGACGCCGCCCTCGCCATGGTCGACCGGCTCGACCCCGACTTCATGTTCGTCAATCTCGGCGACATCGACCGGTTCGGCCACGCCGACCTGACCGGGACGACGCTGAAGCTGCAGCGGCGGGCGGCCCTCGCCGACACCGACCACCAGGTCGGGCGGTTCGTGGACATGCTGCGGTCCACCGGTCGCTGGCGGCACTCGATGCTGCTCGTGCTCGCCGACCACTCGATGGACTGGTCGACCCCGGACAAGGTGGTCAGCCTCCAGGCACCGATGGACGCGGACCCGCTGCTCGCCGGTCGCGTGCAGATCGCCGACAACGGCGGCGCGGACCTCCTCTACTGGACCGGCCCCGCCCGCGACCGGGACCGGGCGGTGGACCGGATGCGGGCGATCGCCCACGCCCACCCGGGCGTGCTCACCGCGCACGACCGGCGGGAGCCGAGCCTGCGCCTGGGCCCCGAGGCCGGCGACGTCGTGGTCTACTGCCGCGCCGGCTGGCGCTTCAGCGACCCCGACCCGGTGACCGACAACCCGATCCCGGGCAACCACGGCCACCCCGCCACCCGGCCGATCCCGTTCTTCGTCGCCGGCGGCCACCCGCGGGTCCCCCGCGGGGTCTCCGACCCGGCCCGGGCGCACACCGTCGACGTCGCGCCCACCGTGGCGTCGTTCTTCGGCGTGGGCGCCCCGCGAGGCGGCTGGGACGGGCACGCGCGGCTCTGAGGGACGCGGACGTCATACGAGACGTGGCCTCTAGCCCCCACTTCGTACGACGCTACGGTCCGCGCAGGCTGCCCGTCAGCTCCCGGCGAGCCGGGCCAGGGCCTTGCGGACGACCGCGGGGTCGGTGGTGGTCCACATCGGCGGCAGGCTGGCCTTGAGGAAACCGCCGTACCGCGCCGTCGCGAGCCGCGGGTCGAGCACCGCCACCACGCCCCGGTCGGTGGTGGTGCGGATCAGCCGCCCGGCGCCCTGCGCCATCAGCAGCGCGGCGTGGGTCGCGGCGACCTGCATGAAGCCGTTGCCGCCGGCCTTGTCGGCGGCCTTCTGCCGGGCGCTCATCAGCGGGTCGTCGGGCCGCGGGAACGGGATCCGGTCGATGATCACCAGCTGGCAGGTGTCGCCCGGGACGTCGAGTCCCTGCCAGAGGCTGAGCGTGCCGAACAGGCAGGTGTGGGGGTCGTCCACGAACTGCTTGGCCAGCTCGGGCAGCTGCGCGTCGCCCTGCGCCAGCGTGGTCAGGTGCGGGAGCCGCTCGCGGACCGCCTCCGCGGCCGCCTCGGCGGCGCGCCGGCTCGAGAACAGCCCGAGGGTGCGCCCGTCGGCCGCGTCCACCAGCTCGCAGATCTCGTCGAGCTGGGCCTTGCCGAGGCCGTCGCGACCCGGCGGCGGCAGGTGGCGGGCGACGTAGAGGATCGCCTGCTGCCCGTAGTCGAACGGCGAGCCGACGTCGAGGCCGCGCCAGGGCAGCGCGCTCTCGGAGGTGGCGCCGCCGACCGCCTGGCCGTCGATGATCCGCTCGCTGGGCTTGAGCCCGACGCTGGTCGCCACCGAGCTGAAGTCACCGCCCAGCATCAGGGTCGCCGAGGTGAAGACCACGGTCTTGTCGGTCAGCAGCTTGTCGCGCATCGGGCCCCACACCTGCAGCGGCGCCACGCAGAGGCGCGGCGGGATGCGATCGCCGCCCTCGCTGAGCCACAGCACGTCGGACTCGAGGTCGGCGGCCATCCGCTCGGCGTTCGCGAAGACCTCCTGGACCGACCCCTTGGCCTGGGTCCGGCCCGCGTCGGCGTCGCTGGAGTCGCCCTCCTTGGGGTACGCCGAGAGGCAGGCCCGCGCGGCATCGCGCACCAGCACCAGCGCGTCACCGAGGTGCTGCGGCAGCCGCTCGAACCGGCCGGGGTCGGACTCCCCGATCGCGTCGCGCAGGGCATCGGCGGCGTCGGCGAGGTCGTCGGCCTCGGAGCCGTCCACGAACCGCTGGGAGCGCCGGGCGGCCCGCTCGACGTCGCCAGCGCTCAGCTCGTCGGTGGCGGCCTGGGTGACCCGCTGCACGAGCTCGTGGGCCTCGTCGATGACCACGACGTCGTAGTCCGGGATCATCGGCACCCCCTCGATCGCGTCGATCGCGAGCAGCGAGTGGTTGGTGACGATGAGGTGGGAGCGGTGGGCCTTCTCACGCGCCAGCTCGACGAAGCACTCCTGGCCGAACGGGCACTTCGCGGCGCCGAGGCAGTCGCGGTGGCCGACGCTGACCTGGCGCCACTCGCGGTCGGTGTGCCGCGGGGCGTTGTCGCGCTCCCCGCTGCCGCCGGACTCCGCCTCCTCCTCGGCCCACGCGCGCAGCTCGAGGATCTTCTGGCCCATCGACCCGCTCGGCATCTCCACCAGCGCGCCCTGGTCGTCGGGCACGCCCTCGCGGATCCGGTGCAGGCAGGCGTAGTTGGAGCGGCCCTTGAGCACGGCGTACGACGCGTCGACCCGGTCACCCACGGCCTCGACCAGGCGCGGGATGTCGCGCTCGACCAGCTGGTGCTGCAGGGCCAGGGTCGCGGTGGCGACCACCACCCGCTGGTCGTGCAGCAGGCTGGGGACCAGGTAGGCCAGCGACTTGCCGGTGCCGGTGCCGGCCTGCACCAGCAGGTGCCGGCCGTCGGTCATCGCCTCGGCGACCGCCTCGGCCATCTGCACCTGCCCGTCGCGCTGCTTGCCGCCGAGCGCGGTGACCGCCGAGCCCAGCACCTCGCGCACACCACCGGCCGCGGTCGTGTCCGGGGTCGTCTCCGGGGTCGGCGCGGGGCTGGTGGAGGGGGCGGTGGGTGGCACCCGAGAACCCTAACCGCGGGCACGGACAGCGTGCTGCGGCCGTCCCCAGGGCAGGAGTCCTCCCCGGTGTCGGGGCGCGGGGCTAGGGTGCCAGGGGACCAGACGACGAGGGGGAATCGTGACGGACCACATCGAGGTGCACACCGACGACGGGCGGACGCTGGAGGTGCTCACGGGGGGCGACCCCGACGGCCTGCCCTGGCTCTACCACGGCGGCTCGCCCACGGCCGCCGTGCCGTACCCGACGTTCGACGAGGTGGCGCGCTCGCTCGGGCTGCGCCTGGTGACCTACTCCCGGCCCGGCTACGGCACCTCCACGCCCTACTCGTGGTCCGCCGGCCCGCCGCGCATCGTCGACGACGTCGCCGACTCGGTGCGGATCCTGGACCACCTCGGGGTCGACGAGTTCGTGACGCTGGGCTGGTCCGGCGGCGGCCCACGCGCGCTCGCCTGCGCCGCCGAGCTGCCGGACCGCTGCCTGGCCGCCGCGACCCTGGCCGGCGTGGCGCCCAAGGGTGTCGAGGGGCTGGACTGGTTCGAGGGGATGGCCCCGGAGAACCGCGCGGAGTACGCCGCCGCCGAGCAGGGACCCGAGGCGTACGCCGCCTACCTCACGGAGGACTTCCTGCCGATCCTGCAGGCCGAGCCCGGCCAGGTGGCGGCCGCGATGGGCGACCTGCTGACCCCCGTGGACGCGGCCGCGTTCACCGACGCCCTCGGTGACTACCTGGCCCGGAGCATGCACCACGCCGGCGCGCAGGGCGTGATCGGTGCCCGCGACGACGGGCTGGCCGCGACCAGCCCGTGGGGGTTCGACCTCGACTCCATCCGGGTGCCGGTGGCGGTGTGGCAGGGCCGTCAGGACGCGATGGTGCCGTTCACCCACGGCGAGTGGCTGGCGGCGCACGTGCCCGGGGCCCAGGCGCACCTCTTCGACGACGAGGGACACGTGTCCCTGGCGGTGAAGATCGAGGAGATCCTCCGCGACCTCAGGCGGCTGGCCGGCCGCTGACCAGCACCGGCTGCCGGGCCGGGTGCTGGGCGATCCGGGCCGCGACGGCATCGCCGAACGCCTGGTGGGAGGCCGGCGTCAGGTGCAGGTCGTCACCGAGGTAGTCCAGCGCGAGGTCGGAGGTGCCGACGTACGCCACGCCGTACTCCTCGGCGAGGCCGGCCAGCAGCGCGTCCACCCGCGGGACCGCGCCGGCGCGTGAGGGTGCGCTGACCGGCCCGACCACGACCACCGGGTGCCCGTCGAGCGCCCGCATCAGCCGAGCGAAGCCCGCGGTGATCGCGCTGGTCGGCTGGTCGAAGTCGTTGAGCCCGCCCTCGACGACCACCAGGTCGGCGCCGCCGCGCACGGCGGCCGGCGCCCGGTCGGCGAAGGACACGGCGCCGCAGGTGCTGGCGCCCTCGCTGAACCCCGAGCCCGAGAAGCCGGCGACGTGGATGCTGCCGGGGAGCCGCGAGGGCCAGGACGAGGCCGGGTCGGCGAGGCCGAGGCCCGCGGAGTAGGAGTCACCGATGACCACGACCCGCTGGCCGGATCCGGTCACGGAGTGGGCCCTGGCCACCGAGTCCGCGGCGAACCGCTCGCACCGGGACGGGTCCGCACCGCGGGCCCGCTCGGCGAACCAGCCGCTGAGCGTCGCGGCGAGCAGCGCCACGAGCACGACGGCGAGGCCGACCTGGCGCCGGCGCAGACTGGTGAGCGGGACCCTCCCCGCAACCCCCCGATGGATCACGGGTCCATGATGCGGCCACGGACTGGTCCAGACCGGGGAAATCACGAAAGATCCCCAGTCCGCGACCGAACCGTTATCGACGGCCCGGTGCACGCCTCAGTCGTCGCCGCCCGCGCCCTCGGTGTGGACGGCGAACCGCGGCACTCCCCCCACGCACCGGGCGGCCACCTCGGACTGCCGGCTGTCCTCGCCGCCGCGCCCCTCGAAGTGCACCTCGAGCGCCTCCGGCCCGCGGTCACCCACCGTCACCGAGAACCCGTTGTCGGGCTGCGCCGCCACCAGGCCGATCACGCCGCCCCGGCACTGCGCCGTGACGTAGCCACCGACGCCCTGCCAGGTGCGCCGCTGGGCGGTCGGGCCCGGGCTGCCGACGGTGCCGCCCGGCCCGATCGCAGGCGCCGAGGGGGCGGGGCCGGAGCTGGTGGGGGCGGAGCTGGTGGGGGCGGAGCTGGCCGGGGCGGAGGACGCCGGGGCCGAGGGCGTCGGATGCCCCGGGGTGGCACTCCTCCCGGAGGCGGGACCCTACTGCGTCGGAGCCGCCTGCACGGCGCGCTGGGTCGCCATGCCGACGTCCTCCCCCGCCCGGGAGATGACCAGCCACACCGCGGTCGAGCCCGCGGCCACGACCGCCAGCCAGGTGACGATCGCCAGCACCACGGCCCGGGACGGCTTCACCTGTTCATCCTCGCAGCGCCCTCACAACGCGGGGCTACGGTTCGAGCATGACCGGCATCCTGGTGGTCGAGGACGACGACGCCATCCGCGTCGCGGTCCAGCGGGGCCTCCGGGAGCGGGGGTTCGCCGTGGCCACGGCCGGCACCGGCCTGGCCGGACTCGAGCACGTCCTGCACGAGGCCCCGGAGGTGGTGCTGCTCGACCTCGGCCTGCCGGACGTCGACGGGCTCACGCTGATCTCCATGATCCGGGCCGCCAGCCAGGTGCCGATCATCGTCATCACCGCCCAGGACGACGACCCCACGATGGTCCGGGCGCTGGACAGCGGCGCCGACGACTACGTGGTCAAGCCGTTCGGGACCGACCAGGTCGCCGCCCGGATCAGGGCCGTGCTGCGCCGCGGCGGCCGGGCCAGCGGACCTCCGGCCCCCATCAGGGTGGGCGACCTGGTCGTCGACGAGCGCTCCCGCACGGCCAGCCTGGCCGGCGTACCCCTCGATCTGGCCCGCAAGGAGTACGACGTGCTGCTCCTCCTCGCGTCCCGGGCCGGCGAGGTGGTCACCAAGCGGGAGCTGCTGGCCGAGGTCTGGCAGCAGGCGTACGGCGGCTCCGACCGGACCGTCGACGTCCACCTGTCCCTGCTGCGCCGCAAGCTCGGCGAGTCGGCTGCCGAGCCGCGCTACCTGGTCAGCGTGCGCGGCGTCGGGGTGCGCCTGGTGGATCCCGACGCCGAGGAACCCTGATGCGTCGGCGGATCTCATGGCTGGTGGTCGCGACGACGTCGGTCGTCGTCGTCTCGTTCGTGATCCCGCTCTGCCTGCTGGTGCGGACCCTGGCCGAGGACCGGGCGATGGCGGCGGCCGACCAGGAGGCGCGCAGCGTGGCGATCCTGGTGGCCGGGCTGCACGACGACCCGCAGCTCGAGGAGCTGGTGGCCGGGCTGGACCGGCGCGGCGCGCCCACCACCCAGGTGCTCACCAGCGACGGCCGGGAGCTCGGGTCGGGTCCGCCGATGAAGGGAGACCCCGAGGTGCTCCGGGCCCGTCGCGGCGAGGCTTTCACCGTCGTCGACGGTGCCGGCGGCCGCGTGCTGCTCCCCGTGGTCGTCGAGGACGGGACCGCGGTCGTCCGCTCCACGGTGACCGCCGCCGACCTCCGGCAGGGCGTGGCCCGCGCCTGGGCCGGGATCATCGGGCTCGGGGTGCTCCTGCTCGTCCTGGCCCTGGTCCTCGCCTCCCGGCTCGGGAGGCGGATCAGCGAGCCGCTCCGCGAGGTGGCCGGCACCGCGCACCGGCTCCGCGAGGGCGAGCTCGCCGCGCGTGCCGACGTGCGCGGCACCGAGGAGACCCAGGAGCTGGCCCGGGCCCTCAACGGCCTCGCGGAGCGCACGGCCGAGCTGCTCGCCAGCGAACGGGCCGCGGTGGGCGACCTGTCGCACCGGCTGAGGACCCCGGTGACGGCCCTGCGGCTGGACGCCGAGGCGGTGCCGGACCCCGAGCTCGCCGAGCGGCTCGGCGAGCACATCGCGGTCCTGCAGCGGACCATCGACGCGATCGTGCGCGACGCCCGGCGACCGGTCCGCACCGACCTGGCGCCCACCTGCGACGCCACGGCCGCGGTGCGTGACCGGGTGGCCTTCTGGGGTGCGCTGGCCGAGGACCAGGGCCGCGCGCTCACGGTCCGGCTGCCGCCCGGTCCGCTGCCGGTCCCGCTGGCGGCCGACGACCTCGCCGACCTCGTCGACGTGATCGTCGACAACGTCTTCGCGCACACCCCCGAGGGGACCGCGCTGCGCGTCGAGCTGGGCCGCGACGAGACCGGGACCCGCGCGGTGCTGGTCGTCGCCGACTCCGGCGCCGGCATGAAGGCCGGCGCCCGGCGAGAACGACCGGGCAGCACCGGGCTCGGGCTCGACATCGCCCGGCGCACCGTCTCCGGCGGCGGGGGGCACCTGACGATCGGCGCCGCTCCCGAGGGCGGCACGGCGGTGCAGGTCGTGCTCCCGGTCAGCCCCAGGTGAGGTGGGCAGCCGCTCAGTCGTCGTGGGGCTCGTGGGGGGCGCCGCCGTCCTCGTGACCCTCGTGACCCTCGTGGTCCTCGCCGTGGTCGTCACCGTGCTGATCACCGTGGTCCTCCGGTTCGCCGGACTCGCCGTCGTGGGTCGCCGCGGGTGCCGCCGGGGGTGCCGCCGGGGGTGCGGCCGCCACGGGCTGGGCGGGAGGCGCGGCTGTCGCCGGGGCAGGCGGTGCCGGGGCCGCCGGAGCCGGCACCGTGACCGTGCGCACCACCTCCCGCACGCAGACCCCCTTCTCGAGGTGGGTGCCCGGCGCGCACGGCGCCCATCGCACGCGGATGCCGGGCCGGACGACCTGGGCGAGCGGTCGGTGCGGCGGCGGTGGCGCGGGCTCGGCCGCGGCCACCGGCGCGGCACTCGGGGCCGGTTCGGCCACGTTGCGGTAGGCCGCCACCGAACCGGCGAGGCCGATGACCAGCGCGGACGTCATGATGCCGACAGAGATGCGGTTCATGCGGGTCAGCGTGGCGGCCCGACACCTAGGGGCGCCTCGCGAGAACCTCAAGACCACGTCAAGCCCGCGGTTGACGAGGACTTGACGCGGCCCTGAGGCCGGCTTGCCGCCGGCTCCCCGACGCTGGCGGACATGACGTTCTCCCCCGAGAGCCGGAACCGCTACCGCCTCGCCGTCAGCGCCGCCACCGGCCTCGCTGCGGTCGGCGCCCTCACCTCCACCGGCTGGCTGGCCGGCGCCGCGGCGCGCGACCACGCCGACCAGGAGGCCCGCCGCCAGGCCCAGCAGGACGCCGTGGCCGCCAGGGCGGCCCGGGCCCGAGCGAGGTGGGAGGAGCGGGTCGCCCGCCAGCAGGCGCTCGCCGAGGCCCGCAGCCAGGCCCCGCGGATCGTGCTGAAGCACCGGCCGACCCGGACCCGGGTCACCACCCGCTACGTGACCGCAGCGGCCAGCACCCCCACGTACGTCGGTGGCGGGGGCACGGTGAGCACCCCCACCGCGCCGGCGCCGCCGCCGCCGGCAGCACCCCCCGCCCCGGGACCGGCCGCGGCCCCGCCACCGCCGCCTCCGCCGCCACCCCCGCCGCCACCCCCGCCGCCGCCGCCCCCGCCGCCGGCCCCGGCGACCGGGTCGTGACCATGACCGCCACGACCTTCGAGGCACTCGGCACGACGGTGTTCGTCGGGGTGCGGAGGCCGGGGGACCTCGGCACCGCCCGGCGGCTGGCGGCCGAGGTGCTGCGCGACGTGGACGAGGTGTGCAGCCGCTTCCGCGCCGACTCGGACCTGAGCCGGGTGAACGCCCACCCGGGCCGGTGGGTCGAGGTCGACCCGCTGCTGGTCTCGGCGGTCGACGCGGCCGTCGAGGCCGCCCGGGCGACCGACGGGCTGGTCCACCCGCTGCTGGGTCGACCGCTGGTCCAGCTCGGCTACGACCGCGACTTCGCGCTGCTCGGTGAGTGCGAGGGCGAGGTCCCCGCCACCCCACCGTCGCCGCCGGATCCCGACGCCTGGCGCGAGATAGGGCTCGATCCGGCGGGCGGCCTGAGAATCCCGACCGGCACCGCCCTCGACCTGGGGGCGACCGGGAAGGCCTGGGCGGCCGACCTCGTCGCCGCGGCGTACGCCGAGCACCTCGCCGGCGCCGCCGTCGTCAGCGTGGGCGGTGACCTGCGCATCGCCCGCCCGGACGGGACGCCGTGGCCCGTCGCCGTCGCCGAGCGCCCCGGCGACCCGCCCGAGGCACTGGTCGCCCTCGACCGCGGCGGCGTGGCCACGTCCAGCACGCGGGTCCGCCGCTGGACGCGGCACGGCGTACGACGCCACCACCTGCTCGACCCGCGCACCGGCCTGCCGGCCGAGGAGGTGTGGCGGACGGTGACGACCACGGGCGCCACCTGCGTCGGCGCCAACACCGCCTCGACCGCCGCGGTCGTGCTCGGCCCGGCCGCCCCGGCCTGGCTGGCCGACCGCGGGGTCACCGCGCGCCTGGTGGCGCGCGACGGGAGCGTGCGCACGGTGGGGCCGTGGCCCCGCGAGGACCGACCCACCCACGGAGGTGCGGCATGACCGACGGCCCGTTCCTCTGGTACCTCAACCGCAGCACCGGCGTGGTCCTGCTGGTCCTGCTCACCGCCAGCACCGTCCTCGGCGTGCTCGCGCTGAACGGGCGCGCCGGCCGCGGCCTCCCCCGATTCGTCACCCAGTCGCTGCACCGCAACCTGGCGCTGCTGTCGGTGGTGCTGCTCGGCGTCCACGTGGTCTCGGCCGTCGTCGACACCTATGTCGACATCCGCTGGTGGCAGGCGTTCGTCCCGGTGGGCGCGAGCTACCTGCCCCTGTGGCTGGGCCTGGGCACGGTCTCCCTGGACCTGATGGCGGTCGTGGTCGTCACCAGCCTGCTGCGCTCGCGGCTCCGACACCGCACCTGGCACCTCGTGCACCTGCTGTCCTGGGGGGCGTGGGCGCTGGCCGTCGCGCACGGCCTCGGCATCGGCACCGACCTCGGGACCGACCCGGCCACCCTGCTCGCGCCGGCCCACCGGTGGGTCGCCCTGCCCACCCTGGCCTGCGTGGCCGCCGTGCTCGCGGCCCTGCTGGTCCGGCTGGCCCGGACCCGCCTGCCCGAGAGGAGCCTGTCGTGACCCGCCCCATCTCTCCCGTGCCCGCGTCTCCCGTGCCCGTGCCGGACGAGGTCCGCATCCACGAGGGACCCGCCCTGCTCGAGGGGCTGGGGAGGGGGCCGTCCCTCGACGCACACCGACAGCGGTACGGCGACCTCCCGGCCCTGCGCCTGCCGGCGCTCGAGCACCTCGTCGACCGGGTCGGCCTCCGGGGCCGCGGCGGGGCGGCGTTCCCGTTCGTCACCAAGCTCCGGGCGGCCGCGTCCCGTCCCCGGCCGGTGGTCGTGGTGAACCTCAGCGAGGGTGAGCCCGCGAGCGCCAAGGACAGCGCCCTCGCCCTGGCCAGCCCCCACCTGGTCCTGGACGGTGCGGTGGCGACCGCCCGGGCGCTGGGTGCCGGGGAGCTGCACGTGGTGCTGCCCGGCGAGCGGCCGCAGGTCCGGCTCAGCATGCTGCGCGCGCTCGCCTCACGCGTGGACGGCATCCCGGTCCACCACCACGACGCGGCCCCGCGCTTCGTGGCGGGCCAGGCCCGCGCGGTGATCGAGCTGATGTCGGGGCGACCGAACCTGCCGGTGACCGCGTGGGCGCCCGAGGCCGTCGACGGCCTGCGCGGCCGCCCGACGCTGCTGTCGAACGCCGAGACCTGGGCCCACGTGGGCCTGCTCGCGCTGCGCGGCGAGGCCGCCTTCCGGGAGCACGGCACCACCCGGGAGCCCGGGACCGCCCTGCTCACCCTGACCCGCCCGGGCGAGGTCCCGCAGGTGCACGAGGTCGGCTACGGCGCCCGTCTGCGCGACGTCCTGCCCGAGACCGCCGTGGGTCTCCCGGCGCTGGTGGGCGGGTTCCACGGCTCCTGGGCCACCTGGCACACCGTGTCCCGGGCCCGGGTCTCGGTCGACAGGATGCGGCGCCTCGGCGTACCGCTGGGCGCCGGTGTGGTCCTCACCCCCTCGGCCGACACCTGCCCGGTCGAGCTGACCAGCGGCATCGTCGACTTCCTCGCCGGGCAGAGCGCGCGGAGGTGCGGCCCGTGCCGCAACGGGCTGCCCGCGCTGGCCGAGGCCCTGCGCGCGCTGCTCTGCGGCACCGCCGGGCCGGCCCGGGTCGCCCAGCTCACGGCGCTCGTCAGCGGTCGCGGTGCGTGCGCGCACCCGGACGGGACCGCGCGCCTGGTGTCCTCGCTGCTCACGGCCCTGCCCGACGAGGTCGGGGCGCACGCCTCCGGGGGCTGCGCCCTTGAGCACCGGGAGCAGGCGTCGTGAGCCGGCAGCTGCGGGTGGACTGGCCCAGCTGCCGGGCCCGCGGGCTGTGCCACGAGCTGCTGCCGGAGGTGGTCGACCTCGACGAGTGGGGCTACCCGATCGTCGGGGGCGACGTCACCGACGAGCTGCTGGCCGACGCCCGGGCCGCCGTACGCGCCTGTCCGCGACTGGCGCTGCGGCTGGTCACGCGCTGACCGCGGACGTCATGCGGATCGTGGCCTAGGACCCTCGATCTGCATGACGTCCCGACGAGGTCAGAGCGCGTACGCCGCCAGCTCGCCGGCCAGGTCCTCGTTGGCCCGGCCGAGCACGATCGTGCCGTCGCCGGTGTGCTCCATCGAGTCGATCTCGCCGTGCTGGTGCAGCCGGTTGATCAGGTCACCGCGCTCGTAGGGCAGCAGCGCCTTGAACTCCACGCCCGGACGGGGCAGCTCGCCCTCGATGACGCGCAGGGCCTCGGTGATGCCCTCCCCGGTCTTCGCGGACACGACCACCGAGTGGGGCTCGCGCTGGCGCAGCCGAGCCAGCACCATCGGGTCGGCGGCGTCGGCCTTGTTGATGATGACCAGCTCGGGGACCTGGTCGGCCTTGATCTCGGCGAACACCTCGCGCACCGCGGCCAGCTGGCCCTCGGGGTCGGGGTGGGAGCCGTCGACGACGTGCAGGATCAGGTCGGAGTCGGCGACCTCCTCCAGCGTCGAGCGGAACGCCTCGACGAGCTGGTGGGGCAGGTGCCGGACGAAGCCGACCGTGTCGCTCATCGTGAAGACGCGGCCGTCGGCGGTGGTCGTGCGCCGCGTGGTCGGGTCCAGGGTCGCGAACAGCGCGTCCTCGACCAGCACCCCGGCGTCGGTGAGCCGGTTGAGCAGCGAGGACTTGCCGGCGTTGGTGTAGCCGGCGATGGAGACGCTGGGGATGTGGTTGCGACGGCGCTCCTGGCGCTTGGTGTCGCGGGTCCCCTTCATCTCCTTCAGCTCGCGGCGCAGCTTGGCGATCTTGGTGTTGATCCGCCGCCGGTCGGTCTCGATCTTGGTCTCACCGGGACCACGACCACCGATACCGGCACCCGCCGCGACCCGGCCGCCGGCCTGGCGGGAGAGGTTGCCACCCCAGCCGCGCAGGCGCTGCTTCATGTAGTTCAGCTGGGCCAGCTCGACCTGCGCCTGGCCCTCCTTGGACTTCGCGTGCTGCGCGAAGATGTCGAGGATCAGCGCGGTCCGGTCGACGGCCTTGACCTTGAGCCGGTCCTCGAGGTTGCGCAGCTGGCTGGGCGCCAGCTCACCGTCGAGGATCACGGTGTCGGCACCGGTCGCCTGCACGATCTCGCGCAGGCCGTCGACCTTGCCGCGGCCGATGTAGGTGGCCGGGTCGGGCTTCTGGCGGCGCTGGTAGATCGCGTCGAGGACCTCGGAGCCGGCAGTCTCGGCCAGCAGCGCGAGCTCGGCCATGGAGTTCTCGGCGTCCTCGATCGACCCCTCGGTCCACACCCCGACGAGCACGACCCGCTCGAGGCGGAGCTGGCGGTACTCGACCTCGGTGATGTCCTCGAGGTCGGTGCGCAGCCCCGCGACGCGGCGCAGGGCGTGCCGCTCGGCGAGGTCCATCTCACCGACGGTCTCGTCGGTGTCCTCGGGATCGGGCTCCTCGACCCAGGAGTCGGTCGCCTCGTCGGCGTACCCGGACTCCCAGCCGTCCTCGCTGTCGTCCCAGGTCTCGGTGGCGTCCAGCTCGGCGTCGAGGTTGAAGTCGCGTGCGTTCGTCATATGCCCTTCAGGGTAGGTGGGGTGGGCGGAGAGCGCGAGCCGTTAAGCATCCGGCGCAGGATCCCCGCACAGAGTGGAACGCCGCAGGTCCGGCCGCGATTCCCGTCGGCAGTACGTTGGGCCGGTGAACACCCCCGCACTCCCGGACCGGGCCCGCGTCGTCATCGTCGGCGGCGGCGTCATCGGCTGCTCCGTCGCCTACCACCTCGCCCACGCCGGCTGGACCGACGTCGTCCTCCTCGAGCGCGACCGGCTGACGTCGGGTACGACGTGGCACGCCGCGGGGCTGATGACCTGCTTCGGCTCCACCTCCGAGACCTCGACCGGGATCCGGCTCTACTCCCGCGAGCTCTACGCCCGCCTGGAGGAGGAGACCGGCCAGGCCACCGGGTTCCGGCCGGTCGGGCTGATCGAGGCGGCCGCCGACGGGGACCGGCTCGAGGAGTACCGCCGGGTCGCCGCGTTCCAGCGTCACCTCGGCCTGGAGGTCGAGGAGATCTCCCCGCGCGAGATGTCCGAGCTGTTCCCGTGGGCGAGGACCGACGACCTGCTCGCCGGCTTCCACGTCCCCGGCGACGGCCGCGTGAACCCGGTCGACGTCACCACCGCCCTGGCCAAGGGCGCCCGGCAGCTCGGCGTACGCATCGTCGAGGGCGTCTCGGTCACCGACGTGCGGGTCTCGACGGGCTCGACCGCCGGGGCCGGCAGGGTGACCGGGGTCTCGACCACCGCGGGCGACGTCGAATGCGAGTACGTCGTCAACTGCGCCGGCATGTGGGCGCGCGAGCTGGGCGCGCAGAACGGGCTGGTGATCCCCAACCAGGCGGCCGAGCACTACTACCTGATCACCGACACGATCGAGGGGCTCGACCCGGACGCGCCGGTCTTCGAGGACCCCGCCTCCTACGGCTACTACCGCGAGGAGGGCGGCGGCATGATGGTCGGCCTCTTCGAGCCGCAGGCCGCACCGTGGCGGGTGGAGGGCATCCCGAAGGACTTCTCCTTCGGCAAGATCCCGCCGGACTGGGACCGGATGGGCCCCTTCCTGGAGAAGGCGATGGCCCGGGTCCCGGTCACCCTCGAGGCCGGGGTCCGCACCTTCTTCTGCGGACCCGAGTCGTTCACCCCCGACCTCGCCCCGGCGGTCGGCGAGGCACCCGGCATCCGCAACTACTTCGTCGCGGCCGGCATGAACTCCGTCGGGATCCTGTCCGCCGGCGGCCTGGGCCGGGTGCTGGCGCACTGGATCACCACCGGTCGCCCCGACGTCGACGTGACCGGCTTCAACCTCGACCGCTTCCGGCCCTACCAGGCCGACGACGGCTACCGCGCCGCCCGCACCACCGAGATCCTCGGCACCGTGTACGCCGCGCACACGCCCGGCAAGCAGCTGCGCAGCGCCCGCGGGACGCTGCTCTCCCCCGTGCACGACCGGCTGGTCGGCCAGGGCGGGCTGCTGCGCGAGGTGTCCGGCTGGGAGGGCGCCGACTGGTTCGCCGGGCCCGGCGTGACCCCGGTCGCGGAGCCGACGTGGGGGCGCGCGCCCTGGTTCGAGCAGTGGGCGGCCGAGCACCGGGCCGTGCGCGAGGGCGTCGGGCTGATGGACATGAGCTTCATGGCCAAGCTCCGTGTCCGGGGCGCCGACGCCGGTGCCGTGCTGGACCGGGTGTCGGCGGGCGAGGTGAACGGCCCGGCCGAGACCATCACCTACACGCAGTGGCTCGACGAGAACGGCCGGATCGAGGCCGACCTGACCGTCACCAAGCTGGCCGACGACGACTTCCTCGTCGTCGCCTCCGACACCGCCCACGGGCACGCGCTGGCCTGGCTGGGCCGCAACGTCGGCCCGGCGGACGTCATCGTCGACGACATCACCGAGGACTACGCCCAGCTCAATGTGCAGGGGCCGCGGTCCCGGGAGGTGCTGGCCGAGCTGACCGAGGCCGACCTGTCTTCCGACACGTTCCCGTTCCGCACCGCGCGGTGGATCGACCTGGCCGGCGTGCGCGTGCTGTGCGCCCGCATCACCTACCTGGGCGAGCTGGGCTACGAGCTCTACGTGCCGGCCGAGGACGGGCTCAAGGTGTACGACGCGCTGCAGTCGGTCGGCGCGGCGTACGGCCTGGTGCCGGTCGGCCTGAAGGCGCTCGCCTCGCTGCGGATGGAGAAGGCCTACCGCGACTTCGGCCACGACATCGACAACACCGACTGCCCGCTCGAGGTAGGGCTCGGCTTCGCGCTCGCGCTCGACAAGCCGGGCGGGTTCGTCGGCCGCGACGCCGTCCTGGCCCGCAAGGAGGCGAACGCCGCGGCCGGCGGGATGGGCCAGCGGCTGGTGCAGGTCCGGGTGCTCGACCCGGAGCCGCTGCTGTTCCACGCGGAGGTCGTGCTGCGCGACGGCGTCGAGGTCGGCTACGTGCGCGCGGCGTCGTACGGCTGGACGCTGGGCTCCTCGGTCGGGCTGGCTTTCGTCTCCGGCAGCGGGTCACCGGTCACGCCCGACTGGCTGGCCACCGGGACGTGGGAGGTCGACGTGGCCGGCACCCGGCACCCGCTCGAGGTGTCCCTGCGACCGATGTACGACCCCACGTCCGCGCGGATCCGCGTCTGACCCGCGTGGCCGCCGTACGCCTCTCTCCCGACGGCCGCGAGCTCGCCGGCCTGCTGCCCGCACGCCCGGAGCGGGTGCTGCTCGGGATCACCGGGGCGCCGGGGGCGGGCAAGTCGACCCTGGCCGCCCACCTCGCCCGCACCGCCGGCGCGGTGGTGGTGCCGATGGACGGCTTCCACCTCGCCGACGTCGAGCTCACCCGCCGCGGCCTCCTCGACCGCAAGGGCGCGCCGGAGACCTTCGACGCGTGGGGGTACGCCGCGCTGCTGGCCCGGCTGCGGGACCGGCCCGACCACGTCGTGATGGCGCCGGGCTTCGAGCGCGACCTCGAGCAGCCGCTGGCCGGCGCGGTCCCGGTCGAGCCATCGGCGGGGCTGGTGGTGACCGAGGGCAACTACCTGCTGCTGGACGAGCCGCCGTGGCGGGCCGTCCGGGCGAACCTCGACGCGGTCTGGCACGTGGTCGCCCCCGAGCCGCTGCGGGTCTCCCGCCTCGTCGCCCGGCACGTGGCGTTCGGCAAGTCCCCCGACGCCGCCCGGGCCTGGGTCGAGCGGGTCGACCAGCCCAACGCGGACCTCGTCGAGGCCGCCCGCGACCGCGCGGACCTGGTCCTCGACCTCACCGACCTCGACCCCACGGGATAGTCCGGCACGTTTCCGACCTCGCCAGCACGAGATAGTCCGGCACGTTTCCGACCTCGCCGGGCCGAAACGTGCCGGACTATCCCTGGGGAGCCGGATGGGCCACGGGAGGATCCCCCATCCGGGGCACGCGTACCTCCCTCGGACCCGGCCAGACTGAAAGACGTCGATCGGGCGGCCAGGTCGCCCGGGAGGGCGGTGGTCGGGATGCACCGGATCCAGGCCTGGTTGGGCACCGGCAGGGGCGGGCTGGTCGGCCTGGTCGTGGCGTTCGTGCTCCTCGCCCTCGGCGTCGTCTTCGGCTGGCTCGCCTCGCTGGACCCGAGCGTTGGCGGCCCCGGGATCGTCGGGCTCGAGCTGGTCGGCAGCCCCGGCGCGGCCGCCTTCTGGGTCTCCGTCTACGGCACCGACGACATCTTCCGCGCGCTGGCCTGGGACGTGCCGTTCATCCTGTGCTGGGCCCCGTTGCTGGCGCTGCTGGCGCTCTGGACGGGGCCGGCCTACCGCACCATGTCGACCCGGCGGCTCGGCGTACCTCTTGCCCTGGTCGCCCTCGGCGCCGGTGCCCTCGACCTGCTGGAGGACCTGTTCGTCCTGCTCGGCTGCGGCCCCGGCGACCTCGACCCGTGGTCGACCGCGTGGCAGCTGGCCGCCGCCGCGTCGTGGGCCAAGTGGCTGGCGATCCTCCTCGTCGGCCTGTACGCCGTCGGCGGGCTGATGTCGCTGCTGCTGCGCGGCGAGGTCCGGGCCGTGCTGCGCGAGGCCGACACGGACCCCGGCGGGCCGGCCCGGTTCACCGAGGCCGAGGGCGGCCTGGGACTGGCGTTCTCCGGTGGCGGCATCCGGGCCGCCTCGATCAGCCTGGGGGCGCTGCAGTCCCTCGAGCGCGACGGCCTCGTGGCGCGCGGCTGGGACCAGGCCGACCACGTCACGTCGGTGTCGGGCGGCTCCTACATGACCGGCGCGTGGAGCGTGTCCCGCAGCCTGCCGCGGCCGGCGTCGCCCGACCCGGAGCCGTGGGCCTACGGCGGCGTGCAGATCACCCCGGAGGAGCGGCACCTGCGCGCCAACCTCGGCTACCTGCTGTCCAACGCTCCGCGCGGCAGCGGGGAGGACGCCATGACCATGGGCGGCTCGATGACCGGTGAGGCAGTCGATGCCACCCGCGCCCGCCGGCTGCCCGCGGTCCTCGCGACGGTGCTGACCGGGATCGCCGTCAACGCGCTGGTGTTCCTCGGGATCCTGTGGGTGGTCTCCCAGCTGGTCGGCTGGTTCTACCGGTGGTACGTCGGCATCACCTGCCCCTCCTGGCGGCTCGAGCGGCCGCTGGTGTTCGAGGCCGACCGGGACTGCCTGGTCCAGCCGGGCCGGGTCGGCTGGCCGATCCTCCTCTGGCTGGTCCTGGGCGTCGTGGCCGTCGTGCTCTGGGTGGCGGCCGGGAAGTTCACCGACGCGAGCGGCCGCACGCTCCCGCCGGCGTGGCTGCTGGTCCCGAAGTTCCTCGGGTACGGCGGCCTCGCGGTCGCCACCCTGCTGGCCGCGGCGCTCGTGGTCGTCCCGATGCTGATCGAGCTGCTGTGGCGCCCGGTCGCGGCGCACGACCTGTTCACCTCCGTGGTCACCGTGGCCGGCGTCCTCGGATCGGCCGGCGCGGTGTTGCGGATCATGCGCAAGCCGCTGGCCCGGTTCGCCCCGACGCTGGGCGGGCTGGTCTTCGGCGCGCTGCTGCTGTTCCTCGTCTGCCGGTGGGGCCTCGGCGCGATGGCCGCCGCGCCCGCCGACCGGCACGTGGTGCTGCTGGTGGTCGTCGTGGTGGTGCTGCTCGCGCTGCACCTGCTCGGCACCTCGGAGTTCTGGTCGCTCGCGGCGTTCTACCGGGGCAAGCTGCGCTCGGCGTTCGCGACGTACCGCCTGCTCGGCAGCGACGGCGTCGTGCGCGCCCGCGCCTACGTCAACAACGACACCGCCGGCGGAGACGAGCGGGTCGAGCCGACGCTCGCCGCGCTGCCGGTGCGCAGCGCGGCCGAGCCGTCGGGCACCCCGCTGACGATCTGCGCGTCGGCCACGGTGACCGGCCGCGGCGTCCGCACCCACTACGGCGTGCCCGCCCTGAGCGTGACGTTCTCGCCCACCGCGGTGCGGGTGTTCGTGCCGCAGGAGGAGGACGGACTGTGGCAGCGCTACGAGTGCTCGGCCGAGGACCTCGGCACGCTGCGCCCGTCGTGGAGCCCGCGGCTGACCACGATGCGCGCGGTCGGGCTGTCCGGCGCCGCGGTGTCACCGGCGATGGGACGGTTCCGGCTCGGGCCGGTGAGCATGCTGCTGGCGTTCGCCAACGTGCGGCTCGGGTCGTGGATCCCGAACCCGCGGTACGCCGCCCGGCTGGCCGCGCTGGGCAACCCGCTGCCCCGGCCGGGCCTCGGCTACCTGCTCAAGGAGTTCTTCGGCTTCCACGACCCCAGTGACCTCTACCTCTACGTCACCGACGGCGGCCACTGGGAGAACACCGCCCTGGTCGAGCTGCTGCGCACCGCCCACCACCGCGAGCTCGTCTGCGTGGACGCCGACTCCGGCCCGGGCAACCTGGCCCGGTCGATCTCCCGCGCCGTCGACCTCGCCCAGCTCGAGTGCGCGGCCAGCATCGCGCTCAACCTCGACGTGCTGCGCGCCGACCCGGAGCCGTCACCGGGCCGGGACTACTCCCCGCGGTCGGTGAACATCGGCCTGGTGCGCCGGGTCGACCAGGGCATCGAGCGGATCAGCGTGCTCTGGTACTGCAAGCCGGCGCTCACCCAGGACATGCCCCCGCAGCTGCTGGCCTACCGCGAGGTGGACCCGACGTTCCCGCGGGTCAGCACCGTCAACCAGTTCTTCCACACCGCCCAGTTCGCGGCGTACCGCGACCTCGGGCGCTACAACGCCCGCAAGATCCTCGCCGCGCGCAGCACCCTCGCCTCGGTGGTGGGCGGCTGCGCGACGTTCGTGGACTTCCGCGGGGCGGTGCAGGCAGGAGTCAGTCCCGAGCCGCCCGAGGCGTGGGTGCTGCCCGAGCTGCTCAGCCTCGTCGAGCAGCTCGTGCTGGCGCGGGTGCCCGACGAGCAGGCGGCGTACGCCGAGGAGCTGTACGCGACCGTGGCCGCGACCCTGGCGTGACTACTTGGGAGGCATCCGGATGCCGCCGTCGACGCGGACGGTCTCGCCGTTCATGTACGGGTTCGTCAGGCACTCGAGCACCATCGAGGCCAGCTCCTCGGGGCGGCCGAGCCGCTTCGGGAACAGCACGCTCTGGCCGAGCTGCTCCTTGAACTCCTCGGGGTTGGGCGCGAAGTCGTAGATCGGGGTGTCGATCAGCCCGGGCGCGACCGTGTTCAGCCGAATGCCCGCCGCGGCGAGGTCGCGGGCCACCGGCAGCGTCAGCCCGACCAGCCCGCCCTTGGACGCGGCGTACGCCGCCTGGCCGATCTGGCCGTCGAACGCCGCCACGCTGGAGATGTTGACGATCGCGCCGCGCTCGCCGGACTCGGTCGGCTCGAGCTTGCTCATCTCGGTGGCCGCGAGCCGCAGCGCGTCGAAGGCGCCGATCAGGTTGATCGCGACGACCTTGGTGAACGCACCGAGGTCGTGGGCGGAGTCGAACTCGCCGTCGCGGCCGATGGTGCGCTGGGCCCAGCCGATGCCGGCGGAGTTCACCAGCACCCGCAGCGGGCCGAAGTCGGAGGCGATCCGGACCGCACCCTTGATCTGCTCGGTGTCGGTGACGTCGACGCTGGCGAAGACGCCGCCGATCTCCTGCGCGAGCGCCTCGCCCTTGTCGGCCTGCAGGTCCGCGACGACGACCCGCGCACCGGCCGCGGCGAGCTTGCGGGCGACGGCCGCGCCGATGCCCGACGCCGCGCCGGTGACGATCGCTGATGCTCCGTTGATGTCCATGGCTGGCGATCCTAGAGCCCGGGTCGTGTGCCCCAGAACGCGCCATGGCGCGTCCTCAGGCACACGACTCAGAGGGCGGTGACCCCCGAGGCCACGACCACGGCCGGGCCGGTGAGCAGCACCCGGTTCTCCGCGGTCCAGGTGACCGTCAGCGTGCCGCCGGGCACGTCCACGCGGTACGCCACGTCCGCGGCAGGAACGCCGCCCTCGGCCACCAGCCGGTCGCGCAGCGCCGCGGCCACCATCACCGCGCACGCACCCGTGCCGCAGGACCGGGTCTCCCCCGAGCCGCGCTCGTGCACGCGCATGGCGACGTGTCGCTCGCCGCGGCGCACGACGAACTCCACGTTGACACCCTGCGGGTAGCTCTCGGCGTCGTACGCCGGGGCATCGAGCAGCGGGCCCGCGTCGTCGAGCGACTCGACGAACGCGACCGCGTGCGGGTTGCCCATGTCGACGTGGCGGGCCGGCCAGCTGCGCAGCCCTACACCCACGACGCTGTTCCCGAACACCTTCGGCGCGCCGATGTCGGCGGTGACCAGGTCTCCGGACACGGTCAGCACCTTGAGCCCGTCCCGGGTCGCCACCGGGACCGGCTCGGAGGCGTCCACCAGGCCCTCGTCGAGCAGGTGCCGGACGAAGACCCGGATCCCGTTGCCGCACATCTCCGAGGGCGAGCCGTCGCTGTTGCGGTAGTCCATGAACCACTCGGCGTCCCCGAGGACCCCCGCGTCCGGCCCGTCGTACGACGCCGTGCGGATCACCCGGATCACGCCGTCGCCGCCGATGCCTGCCCGCCGGTCGCAGAGCGCGCGCACGCGTGCGGGGTCCAGCGCGCCGTGCACGCTGCCGTCGTGGTCGGGCAGCAGCACGAAGTCGTTCTCGGTGCCGTGCCCCTTGAGGAAGGGGTAGGTGTCAGGCATACAGGCCCTTGGCGTAGTTGTCGGGTCGGTAGTAGTCGTCGAGCTGCTCGACGGTCATCCCGCTCGGCTCGACCTCCTTGGCGATGACCGCGCGCCGCGGCACGACGCCCTCCGGGTCCCAGGTCTCCGGCTGCCAGAGCCCCGAGCGCAGGAACGCCTTCGCGCAGTGGAAGAACAGCTCGTCGACGTCCACCACGACCGCCAGCACCGGCCGGTGCCCCTTGACGACCATCTCGTCGAAGAACGGCGCGTCGCTGACCAGCCGCGCGCGGCCGTTGATCCGCAGGGTGTCGCCGCGCCCGGGGATCAGGAAGTTCAGCCCCACGTGGGGGTTCTCGAGGATGTTGCGGTAGCCGTCGGCACGCCGGTTCCCGGGTCGCTCGGCGATGGCGATGGTCCGCTCGTCGATCACGTGCACGAGGCTGCCGGCCGGGTCGCCCTTGGGCGAGGCGTCGCAGCGGCCGTCGGCGGACGCGGTGGCCATCACGCAGAACGGCGAGGCGGACAGCCAGTCGCGGTCGACGTCGAGCAGCGCGGGCCGGGCCTTGTCACGGGCCCGCTGGCCCGGCTCGCCGAGCAGCGCGACGAGCTCGTCGACCGAGGCGATCTCGGTCCAGGTCTGGTCGTGGTTCACGGGTCCACGGTACGCGGGGACCGGACCCCGGGGCCGCGGGAAGGGGGCGCGGCCCCGGGGTGGTCTCGACGACCAACGGCTACTGCTACTGCGAAGGCTTCACCACGGTGGCCGACCCACCGCCGCGCCGCTTGGGCTCCGCGACCGCGGTCAGCAGCCCGCGCCGACCGAACTCGATCGCGGTGGCCGCGCCGATCTCGGCCGCACTGGTGAACGTGTCGCCCGAGGGCTGGAGCTCCTGCCCGTACGGCGCGAGCAGGGCGCCGTAGGCGTCGATGAACTCCGGCTCCGCCAGCGTCTTCGCGGTGTTGCCGTTCGACGCGCGCGGGGCGGCGAGCGCCTCGTCGATGGGCATCCCCCGGTCGATGCGGTTGAACAGCATCTGCAGCACCGTGGTGATGATCGTCGAGCCGCCCGGCGAGCCGAGCGCGAGGAACGGCTTGCCGTCCTGCAGCAGGATCGTCGGCGACATCGAGCTGCGCGGGCGCTTGCCGCCCTCGATCCGGTTCGGGTCCTCGGGGTCGTACTCCGCCGAGAAGTCGGTGAGCTCGTTGTTGAGCAGGAAGCCGCGACCGGGCACCACGATGCCGGACCCGCCGGTCTGCTCGATGGTGAGCGTGTACTCCACGACGTTGCCCCACCGGTCGGCCACGGTCAGGTTGCTGGTCTCGACGTTCTCGGTGTCGGTCGCCGGGTCGGTGGTGCCCGCGGCGCCCGCGTCGCACTGACCGTCGTAGGACGTGACGTCACCGGGCTCGGTCGGCTTCGGCATCGCCTGGTCGGGATCGATCGAGCAGGCCCGCTCCGCGGCGAACCTGTCCGAGAGCAGGTCGCGCTGCGGCACGTCGACGTACGCCGGGTCGCCGTCGTAGGCGTTGCGGTCGGCGAAGGCCAGGGCGCTGGCCTCGATGTAGTGGTGCAGCGCCGCCGCGTCGTCCATCGAGGAGATGTCGTACTGCTCGAGCACGTCGAGCGCCTCGCCGACGGTCAGGCCGCCGCTGGAGGACGGCGCCATGCCGTAGACGTCGTACCCGCGATAGTCCGAGTGCGTCGGCCGCCGGTCGATCGCACGGTAGGCGCGCAGGTCCTTCGCGGTGAGGTAGCCGGGCGGGACGGGCAGGTCGGTGCCCTGCGTCGTGGGCGGCTTGCGCGTGGTGCGGGCGACCTCGCGGCCGAGCCTGCCGTCGTAGAGGACGCGCGGGCCCTTCTGGCGGATCAGGTCGTACGTCGCGGCGAGGTCGGGGTTGCGGAAGCGGCTGCCGACCCGCGGGGCGTGCCCGTGCTTCCAGTAGAGGCGCTTGGTCGACGTGAACGCCTTGAAGCGCTCCTCGTTCTGCACTGTCTGGTCGTGGAAGGTCTGGTCGACCACGAACCCGTGCCGGGCGAGCCGGGCCGCCGGCCGCATGGTCCGCGCCAGGGTGCGGGTGCCCCACTTGTCCAGGGCGCGCTGCCAGGTGGCGAGCGTGCCGGGGGTGCCGACGGAGACGCCGCTGGTCACCCGCTCCGGGGTGAACCGGTAGGGATCACCGGTGGCCGGGTCGATGAACGCGTCGTGCGGCATCGCGGCGGGCGCGGTCTCGCGGCCGTCGATGGTGCGCACCTTGCCCGTCCTGGCGTCGTAGTGGACGAAGTAGCCGCCGCCACCGATGCCGGTGCTGAACGGCTCGGTCACGCCGAGGGCGGCCGCGGTCGCGACCGCGGCGTCCACCGCGTTGCCACCGTTCTTCAGCACCCGCAGGCCGATCCGCGAGGCGTTCGCGTCGACGGAGGTGACCGCGCCGCCGCGGCCGACCATGGTCGGGGTCTTGGGCGGCGGGGTCGCCCGCTGCGCGGGCGCCCGGCTGCCGGGGTCGGCGCCGGCGGCACCCACCGGGCCGGTGGTGAGCGTGGTGGCGGCGAGGGCCAGGACGGCCACGGACGTGGTGGCGCGGGGTCGGCGCATGCGTTCCTCCCGAGATGGAGCGACGGACTCCCCCACCCTGCCTCGCCCTGCCAAAGGTGTCGAGGCCCGGCCCGGGCTCAGGGGGTGCGCGGCCCCACCACGTCGTACCTCGCACAGGCGAAGTCGCCGTTGCGCGCCAGCTCGGTCAGCTTCAGGTCGAACGGTCGCGGGAACAGCGGCCGGCCCTTCCCGAGGGTGACCGGCGCGATCTGCGCGCACACCTCGTCGAGCAGCCCGGCCTCGGCGAACTGGCAGGCGAGGTCCCCGCCGCCGACCACCCACAGGTCCCGGCCGCCGGCGGCCTCGGCCATGGCGGCGTGCACCGGCCGCACGTCGTCGGCGACGAACCGGACGTCGGCCCCCTCGATGGGAGGCAGGTCGCGGTGGGTGAAGACCCAGGTCGGCTGCTCGTAGGCCCACGGCTCGCCCTTGTCGAGGTGGTGCGCGCGGATCCACTCGTACGTCGTGGCGCCCATCGCGAGCGCGCCGATGCCGGCGATGAACGCGCCGTAGTTCATCGGCCCGTCCTCGTCGATGTGCTGGACGAACAGCCAGTCCAGCGAGTCGCGCTCGTCGGCGAGGAACCCGTCGAGGGTGGTGGCGGTGTAGTAGGTGGTGCGGGTCATGCCTCAGCGTGGCACGGCCGCCAGCGCGCGCTCCAGCCTCGACGGGTCGTCGTACCGGACCCACACGATGCGCGGGTCCTTGCGGAACCACGAGTCCTGGCGCCGGGCGAACCGGCGGGTCGCGATGACAGTCCGCTCCCGGGCCTCGTCGAGGGAGAGCTCGCCGGCGAGGTGGGCGGCGACCTCGCGGTAGCCGATCGCCCGGCCCGCGGTCCGCCCCTCGGCCAGTCCCTCGTCGAGCAGGCGTGCGACCTCCTCGACGAAGCCGTCGGCGAACATCTGGTCGACCCGCCGCTCGATGCGGGCGTCGAGGGCGGGCCGGTCGATGTCGACGCCGATCTGCACCGACGCGGGGTCGGCGTACTCCAGGGTGGGCAGCGACGCCGTGAACGGGCGCCCGGTGATCTCGATGACCTCCAGCGCGCGCACGACCCGGCGGCCGTTCTCGGGGAGGATCCGGGCGGCGGCCTCAGGATCGGCGACCGCGAGCCGCTGGTGCAACCGCAGCGAGCCGACCTCGGCGAGCTCGTCCTCGAGGCGGGCGCGCACCGACTCGTCGGTGCCGGGGAACTCGAAGCGGTCGAGGATCGCGCGGGTGTAGAGCGCCGAGCCCCCGACCAGCACCGGCACCGTGCCGCGCTCGCGCAGCTCGCGCGCGACGTCGCGGGCCTGCTGCTGGAACTCCGCGACCGTGAGCGGGTCACGGACCGTCATCAGGTCCAGGAGGTGGTGCGGGATGCCGCGGCGCTCCTCCACCGGGACCTTGGCGGTGCCGATGTCCATGCCGCGGTAGACCTGCATGGCGTCGGTGTTGACGACCTCCCCACCGAGCCGCTCGGCGAGGTCGAGGGAGAGCCCGGTCTTGCCCGACGCGGTCGCGCCCACGATGGCCACGACCGGCACTCCGATCGGGTCTGGCGGCATGTGGTTAGTGTGTCAAAGACCGGGTACGGGACCGCACCCAGCCGGGGTCCGACCCGATCAGAGAGGAGTGGCGGATGAGCTTCTTCGACAAGGCCAAGGACGCGCTCGGCGACGCCGTGGACAAGCACGGCGACAAGATCGCCGACGGCATCGACAAGGCCGCCGAGCTGGTCGACGACAAGACCGGCGGCAAGCACGCCGACAAGCTCGCGACCGGCGCCGAGAAGGCCAAGGACGCTCTCGACAAGCTCGACGGCCGCAACGACGACATCCCCGACGGTGGCGCCCGATGACGGCGCCGATCCCCGAGGAGGAGGAGCAGCGGCCGCTCGGCACCGGCACCCCGCCAGGCGAGCACGCCGGCGAGCTGCCCGACGAGGGTGACGCGGGCGGCGGGTCGGCGACGCAGGAGGAGAACGCCGAGACCTCCGAGGACCAGCCGTCCCAGTGAGCCCTCTGACAGGAGGACGACCATGAACCGCCAGGACGACGACACCAGGGAGACCCGATGACCACCGGACCGGACGAGGAAGAGCTCGCCGAGGAGCAGGCGCCCACCGAGGCCCCCGACCCCGAGGAGTACGAGGCCGACGAGCGGGAGACGGCCGTCTCCGACGAGACCGGCACCGTCTACGACGTGGAGGGCGAGCCCGAGGCGACCCCGCACGACCTCGAGACCGAAGAGACCACCGAGGAGTGAGCGCCCCGCTGGACCGGTTCGTCGTCGTGCCGGCGTCGTACGTCTTCCTGCTGCGCGACGGCGTCACCGGCCCGGAGGTGCTGCTGCAGCTGCGGCAGAACACCGGGTTCATGGACGGCCACTGGGCCGCGGCCGCGGCCGGGCACGTCGAGAAGGGCGAGACGGCGTACGACGCCGCGCGGCGCGAGGCGGCCGAGGAGATCGACGTGACCGACCTCGACCTGGCGTTCCTGACCGCGATGCAGCGCACCCGCGGTGGGGAGCCGATCGACGAGCGGATCGACTTCTTCTTCACCGCCCGCTCCTGGCGCGGTGAGCCGCGCGTCGTCGAGCCCGAGAAGTGCGCCGAGCTGCGCTGGTGCCCGCTCGGCGACCTGCCCGATCCCGTCGTGCCGCACGAGCGGTCGGTGTTGGAGTCGCTGCGGACGGGTACCACCACCGCGTACAGCACCTTCGGTTTCGAGGGAGCGCACCACGAGGGAGGGAGAACCTCATGAACACCCAGGACCTCGGTCCGATGCCCGAGCCCCACACGGAGCCGGGCGAGCTCGCGCCGGGCGGCGTGGACGCCGTGGACGACATCGACCACACCCATCCGGCCACCCGCGACCTCTCGACCCGCGACAACCCGGCCGTGGACGACGTCGAGGTCCCCGCGGCGATCCAGGAGGGCGAGGACACCTCCACGCAGGCCACCCGCGACGAGGAGGAGCCGATGTCGGGCGAGAAGGAGTCCCCGGCGTGAGCGGTCCCTCCGACCCGTCCGACGACGCCGACGTCCAGGACTCGACGCCCAACGCAGCCGGCCCCGAGCGTGCCGCGGGCGGAATGGGCGTGAGCAGCGAGCGGGTCGGCCCGACCGGCCCGGGCCAGGTCGCCACCGACGGGATCCGCGACACCGCACCTCAGGAGCGCGACCCCGAGGCGGACGTGCCGCCCGAGCAGTCGACCGGCAACCCGGAGCCACAACCGGAGGGACTCGAGCCCAAGTCGGGCTACTCGAGCAAGGACCCGCGCTCCTGACTGCGGTTGATCCGACTCACCAGGTGGGTCGGATCAACCGCAGTCGGAGGCGCGCTGCAGCCACGTGAGCTCACCGGTGTGGTCCACGAAGACGCCCTCGTGCACCGGCGCCCACTCGCGACGGCGCAGCATCCGCGCGACGTCGTGAGGCTGCTGACCGGTCCCCAGCACCTGGCGTGGTGCGATCACACCGGCCTGGTCGGTGAGGATGCGGGCGATCTCGTGCATGTGGTCATGGTGCGGCGATCGAGCAGTCCCGAAACGGCCGGGCCGCCGACCTGTGGATGACCTTCGCGGTCGATCCGGTTCACCAGATGCGTCGGATCAACCGCAGTCGGCCGCGGTCTCAGCCGCAGGCGGGCGCGTCCGGCAGCGGCGCCGGCACCCCGAGCGAGGGCATGCCGAGCGAGACGCCGGACGGGGCCGGGGAGGCCTGGCGGGCCTCCCACGCGTCCCCCGAGCGGGTACGACGCACGGCGTGCACCGGGCCGTCTGCGACGAGGTGGTGCGGGGCGGCGTACGTCAGCGTCACCGTCACCATGTCGCCCGGTCGCACGCCGTCGGCGTCCACCTCGGAGAAGTCCGCGGAGAAGTGCACGAGCCGGTTGTCGGGGGCGCGGCCGGAGAGCCGGTGGGTGGCGGCGTCCTTGCGCCCCTCCCCCTCGGCGACCATCAGCTCGACGGTCCGGCCGACGAGCGCCTTGTTCTCGTCCCACGCGATCTCGTTGACCAGCGCGACGAGGCGCTCGTAGCGGTCCTTGACCACGTCGGGCGGGACCTGGTCGTCGAGCACCGCGGCGGGGGTGCCGGGGCGCTTGGAGTACTGGAACGTGAAGGCGCTGGAGAACCGCGACTCCCGGACCACCCGCAGCGTCTCGAGGAAGTCCTCCTCGGTCTCACCGGGGAAGCCCACGATGATGTCGGTCGTGATCGCCGCGTGCGGGATCGCGGCGCGAACCCGCTCGATGATCCCGAGGAACTTCGTCGACCGGTAGGACCGGCGCATGTCGCGCAGCACCTTGTCGGAGCCGGACTGCAGCGGCATGTGCAGCGAGGGCATCACGTTGGGCGTCTCGGCCATCGCCTCGATGACGTCGTCGGTGAACTCGGCCGGGTGCGGGCTGGTGAAGCGGACCCGCTCCAGCCCCTCGATCTCGCCGCAGGCGCGCAGCAGCTTCGAGAACGCCTGCCGGTCGCCGAACTCCACGCCGTACGCGTTGACGTTCTGGCCCAGCAGGGTCACCTCGGAGACGCCCTCGGCGACCAGCGCGCGGACCTCGGCGAGGATGTCGCCCGGCCGGCGGTCCTTCTCCTTGCCGCGCAGCGACGGGACGATGCAGAACGTGCAGGTGTTGTTGCAGCCGACCGAGATCGACACCCACGCGGCGTACGCCGACTCGCGCTTGGTCGGCAGCGTTGAGGGGAAGATGTCGAGGGACTCCAGGATCTCGACCTGGGCCTCCTGCTGCACCCGCGCCCGCTCGAGCAGCACCGGCAGCGAGCCGATGTTGTGGGTGCCGAACACGACGTCGACCCACGGCGCCTTCTGGGTGATGGTCGAGCGGTCCTTCTGCGCCAGGCAGCCGCCCACGGCGATCTGCATGCCCGGGTGCGCGGCCTTCACCGGCGCGAGGTGGCCGAGGTTGCCGTAGAGCTTGTTGTCGGCGTTCTCGCGCACCGCGCAGGTGTTGAAGACGACCACGTCCGCCTGCTCACCAACCGGCGCCGCGGCGTACCCCGCGTCCTCGAGCAGCCCGGTCAGCCGCTCGGAGTCGTGGACGTTCATCTGGCACCCGTAGGTGCGGACCTCATATGTGCGCGCTGCTGCCTCAACCATGACCGCACAAGGGTACGGCGGGCAGCGGGGCGGGCGGGAATCCCGCGCGCCCTCGCTCGCCTGCTGTGGACGGGTCCTCCCGAAAGCACCGATGGCCCGGACGGCCGCGGACTAGGGTGCGGCCGTGCTCTCCTGGCGATCGCGCAACTCCGTCCTGTCCATCTGCTCGGAGGGGTCGGTCCTGTCGATCGGCAGCATCGGCTCCGTGGCGTCCTTCGGGAGCGTCGGCTCGTTCGCGTCGTTCGCGAGCATCGGCTCGTGGATGTCGACGCTGTCGCTGGGCTCCTACCAGAGCAACGTCTCCGTGCTCTCCCACCAGAGCAACCGCTCGGTGCTGTCCTCGCAGAGCAACCGGTCGGTCCTGGCTCGGCGCCGCAGCGGACGCCGGGGTGGCGCGTGACCGGCCACCTCGACCGGCGCTCCCTGCTGCTCGCCGGCACCGGGGTCGCGACCACGGCCGCACTCACGACGGTCGCGCCGGCGTACGCCGGGGAGCGCAGCAGGACCCTGGTCTTCAAGGGGAGGTTCACCGACCCGGACGGTCCGGACTGGCACTACGTGCCGTTCCGGGTCCCCGAGGGTGTGCGCGCCATCGAGGTGCACTACGACTACACGCCGATGCCGGCCGGGCCGACGACCTTCAACGTCGTCGACATCGGCATCTTCGACCCCTCCGGCCACGGGCTGGGCGATGCCGCTGGGTTCCGGGGCTGGTCGGGCGGGGCTCGTCGCTCGTTCCGGATCAGCCGCCACCGCGCGACGCCCGGCTACCTCGCCGGGCCGATCACCCCCGGGCGTTGGGCGATCGCGCTGGGGCCGTACCAGATCGACTTCGGTGGCACCCCCTGGAAGGTGGAGGTGACGCTGCACTTCGGCCGACGCCGACCGCGGTTCGTCCCGCACCCGCCGCCGACCAGCGTCCCGGGTCGCGGAGCCGGCTGGTACCGCGGGGACCTGCACGTCCACACCGTCCACTCCGACGGCTCCCAGACCCCGGCCGAGGCGCTGGCCGACGCCAGGGCGGCCGGGCTGGACTTCATCGGCAGCTCCGAGCACAACACCAGCTCGGCCCACGCCCGCTGGGGCAAGGTCGTCGACGACGACTTCCTAGTGATCTGCGGGGAGGAGGTCACCACGCGGGCCGGGCACTGGATCGCCGCCGGGCTGCCGGCCGGGACGTGGGTCGACTGGCGCTACCGTCCCGAGGACGGCCAGCTCCCCGGCTTCACCCAGCAGGTCCGGGACGCCGGCGGCATCGCGATCGCGGCGCATCCCAAGCAGCTCGGGTCCGGGATCGGCTGGCAGTTCGGGGACGACTTCGCGCCGATGGACGCCGTCGAGGTGTGGAACGGGCCGTGGAGCGGGCTCAACGCCTACGCCAACGAGAGGGCGCTGTCGCTGTGGCACGGCCTGCTCACCGACGGCGTCTTCAAGCCGGCGGTCGGCAACTCCGACTCCCACAACCACGGCCAGCGGATCGGGCTCGCCCAGACGGTGGTCCGCGCCGACTCGCTGTCCGTCGGGGCCCTGCTCGCCGGCTACCGGGGCGGCCACGCGTGGATCGCCGAGTCCTCCGACATCGACCTCGAGCTGAGCGCGACGCTCGGCGAGGTGACCGGTGGGTGCGGCGACCACGTGCCGAGCAACGAGGGCGACGCGGTCGCCGTACGCCTCCACGTCACCGGCCTCGACGACGGCTGCGTCGCCACGCTGCTCGGCCCGGCCACCACGGTCCACGCGACCGCCCCGGCCACCGGCGGCGAGGTGCTCGTCGAGGCCTCGGTGCCCGGCGGTACGTCGTTCGTGCGGGCCGAGGTGCGCCGGGGCTCGGCGATGGTCGCGATGACCAACCCGGTGCTCCTCAGCTGAGACCCGCGTCGCGGGCGACCACCACCGCCTGGGCGCGGTCGCGCAGGTCGAGCTTGGCGAAGATGTGCCGCACGTGCGTCTTCACCGTCGCCATGCTGATGACCAGGTCCGCCGCGATCTCGGCGTTCGACCGGCCGGCGCCGATCATCGCCAGCACCTCGCGCTCGCGCTCGCTGAGCTCGCCGAACCCGGGCGGCAGCGAGACGGACGCCGGCGGCCGGGACGCGAAGCTCGCCATCATCCGGGACAGGACGGCCGGGGCCACGACCGGCTCGCCCGCGGCGGCGCGGTGCACGGCCTCCACGAGGGCGTCGGCCGTGGCGTCCTTGAGCAGGAACCCCACCGCGCCGGCGCGCAGTGCCTCGACCACGTGCTCGTCGACGTCGAACGTGGTCAGCGCCAGGACGCGGGTGCGGTGGCCCGACTCGGTGATCCGCCGGGTCGCCTCGATGCCGTCCATCCCCGGCATCCGCAGGTCCATCAGCACGACGTCGGGCGCGTGCTCCGCGACCGCCGAGACCGCCTCGACGCCGTCGCGCGCCTCCGCGACCACCTCGAGCCCCGCGAGCTCGAGGATGAGCCGGAGCCCCTGCCGGACCAGGTCCTGGTCGTCGACCAGCAGCACCCGGGTCACCGCCCGGCCTCCGCGACGAGGGGAAGCGTGACCCGGACCTCGAAGCGGCCGTCGCACGGACCGGCGTCGAAGGCGCCACCGAGCAGCTCGGCCCGGTGGCGCATCCCGGTCAGCCCGCGTCCCGGCACCGGCGCCGCCGAGGTGGTGGTGCTGTTGGTGGCGTGCACCAGCACCTGGTGGTCCTCCCAGTCGACCTCGATCGTGACCGGCTCGCCGGGTGCGTGCCGGCCCGCGTTCGTGAGGCACTCCCGGACCACCCGGTTGACCGCGAGCCGGGCCTGCTCCTGGTGCGCGGCGGGAGCACCGGTGACCACGAGGGTGTTGGCGATGCCGGCCTGCTCGGCGCGACGGGCCACCTCCGTCAGGTCGTCGGAGGCGCCGCGCACGTCGACGTCCGGGGACATCACGTCGAGGACGCCGCGGATCTCCGCGAGCGTGCGGTGCGCGGTCGCCCGGATGGCCTCGACCGGCTCCGCGGCCCGCTCGGGCGCGAGCCGGAGGGCGGCGGCCGCGGCCTCGGCCTGCACGGCGATCAGGGTGACCTCGTGGCCCACGACGTCGTGCAGCTCCTGCGCGATCCGGGCGCGCTCGGCCTCGACGGCCGCCTGCTCCGCGCGCTGCCGCTCCTCGCGCAGCCGCTCGGCCAGCCGGGACAGCTCGGCGTTCTGCGCCCGCAGGTGCGCGACCAGCCGGCCCGCCAGCACCGGTCCCGCCACCGCGATCACCGCGCCGATCGCGGCGACCGGGGCCTCCGGACCGAGCAGCGTCCCGACGGCGGTCGCGAACGCCGCCCACAGCGTCGCCGCGACGACGGCCCGACCCGGCCGGCCCCAGCTGCCGAGCGCGAAGAACTGGAGCACCACCGCCACGAAGCCGAGCAGCGGGAACCCCTCGGTGGGCACGAGCCACGGCAGCGTGGAGACGACGGCTGCGGGCACCGGGTGGGTACGCCGCCACGCCAGCGGCGCCGTCGTACCGACCACGTAGAGCTGGCCCACCACGGAGTCCGCGATCGGCCACAGCGTGACCTGGACCAGCCCGAGCGCCACGAGGACCGCTGCGACCAGCGCGTCCGTGCGGTTGGCGCCGAGGCGCCCGGCGGCAGGGGTCACGCGGGGGGTCACCCGGGCAGCGTAGGGCGCACCGGGCCGGCTCGGCCTCAGCCCACGGGCTGATCCGCGGACCAGCCCGGCGGTCGATGTGCGGGGACCGACGCCGTTCGTACGGTCCCGGCATGACTCTCATCGACACCGACATCGACACCGACACCCCACGATCGAGCACCCGTGCGCCGGGCCTCGACGTCACCCGGATCAGCACCTGGTTCGGACTCGCCTTCACGGTCTGCCAGCTCACCGTCATGGTGGGCATGACGGTCTTCGTCCTGCCCAGGGGCGGCGGGCCCGGCGAGGACCCCGTGGTCTGGGGTCACCACGTCCTCGACGCCGCGGACGCCTACCGGGTCGGCAACTACGCGTTCATGGTCGCCGGCGTCCTGCTGCTCGGCTTCCTCGGCGCCGTGCACGCGCGGCTGCGGCGGGCGGACGCGACCGGCACCCTGGCGACCGTGGCGGTCGCTGCCGGGACGCTGCTGGCCTTCGTGTGGCCCTACGCGGCGGTGCTCCACGACGTCGCGCTCGACGCGGCGGAGAAGGGCACCGACCCGCGACTGCTGGCCGGCTGGGACGCGATCGCGCCGTACTCCCTCACGTTCTCGGCACTGCCGCGGATCTTCCTCGTCCTGGCGGTCGTCCTCGCGCTCCGCCTGGTCGGGGACTCCCCGTGGCTGCAGCGCACCGGCATCGCGATCGCCGTGGTGAGCGCGGTGGGCACCGCGACCACCGTCAGCGACGTGTTCTTCGCGCCGCTGGCGCTGAGCTCGCTCGCCTACGAGGTGTGGATCGGCGCGCTCGCCTGGCACTGGCTGCGCGACGGCGTCACCTCCGCGGCGTCACCCAGAGCCTGATGACGCCCTCGACCACGACGGTCCCGTCCTCCCGGACCCCGCGCACGCGGACCGGGAGGTCAGGGTCGTCCGAGGTCCACTGCTCGGGGTCGGTCTCGGCGATGCAGGTGATGTCGCTGGTCGCCTTGGCGGTGTAGCTGACCTCCATCCCCTTGGGGATCCACCGCTTGTCGGCCGGGATGGTCGCCTCGGCGAGCGCCCCCATCGCGGCCTCGAGGCCGTTGCACAGCGCGATCGCGTGCACGGTGCCGAGGTGGTTGTGGACGCGGCGCCGCTTGGGGATCACCAGCTCGGCGCGGTTGGGCCGGATCTCGGTGAAGCGCGGCCGGATGGTGGCGAAGTACGGCGCCTTCTGGGCGAAGAGGACCGAGAAGATCCGCGACCCCTGGGGCAGCGCGCTGGTCTTCTTCCACAGGGTCAGGACCTGGCTCATGGAGATGAGATTACCGCTCGGTAACTTCTCCTGTCATGCTCCCCCGCGGCAAGGTCGTCGGGCACAACATCCTCGACCCGGCCGCGCGCATCGCCTCGGCGCGCGCCGGACGCACCCAGGGCCTCTCGACGGCCGGGCCCGTGGTGGACCTGTGGCGGTGAGCCCGGCTCAGGCCGGGGCCAGCACCTCGACCCGGTTGCCGTGCCCGTCGAAGGTGTGGAACCGCTGGTGGCCGGCGAAGGTCGTGCGCTGGCTCCAGTCGACCTCGCTCCCGGCCGCGACGAGCCGCGCGGCCGCGGCCTCGAGGTCGGCGACCGAGTCGAGCACGAACGCGGGGTGCGCCTTGCGGGCCGGCGCGAACGGCTCCTCGACGCCGACGTGGATCTCGGCGGCGACGATGCCGTCGGCGTCGTACGCCCAGAACCAGGCGCCGCCGCGAGCCCTCAGGTCGGCGGGCTTCTCGACCTCGGTCATCCCGAGCCCGTCGGCGTAGAAGCGCCGGGCGGCGTCCTCGCCGCCGGGCGGGCAGCCCACCTGGACGTGGTGCAGCTTCATCGTCCCTCCAGCGGGGTCCGGGCGACGGCGAAGATGCGCCGGAAGGGCAGCACCACGCCGTACGCGTGCTCAGGGTAGGCCGCCCGCAGGCGGCTCTTGAGCTCCGCCTCGAAGGCGGGGCGCAGGTCGTCGGGCAGTGCCTGCAGGGTGGGGCGGGCGCCGGTGCCGGAGACCCAGGTGAACACGGGGTCCTCACCGGTCAGCACGTGGAGGTAGGTCGTCTCCCAGACGTCGACGACGCAGCCCAGCGCGGTCAGCCGGTCGAGGTAGACCGCCGGGTCGTGGCTGGACGGCACGGCCACGCCGCGGGTGTGCGGGGCGTACGCCGCCTCGGCCGCGAGCTCGCTGCGGATCGTGTGGCTGGGCTCGTCGAAGTTGCCGGGGACCTGGAAGGCGAACCAGCCGCCCGGCCGGACCCGGGCGACGAGGCCCTCGAGCAGGTCGAGGTGCCCGGGGACCCACTGGAGGGTCGCGTTCGAGACCAGCACGTCGACCGGCGGACCCTCGGCGGTCGAGGCCCAGTCCCGCAGGTCGGCGACCTCGAAGGCGATCCGGTCGTCGGCGGCGCGTGCCCTGGCGATCATCTCCGGGCTGGAGTCCAGGCCCGTGACCTGCGCGCCCGACCACCGGTCGGCCAGCAGCGCGGTCAGGTTGCCGGGCCCGCAGCCGAGGTCCACCACGGTGCGCGGGTCGACGGCGCCGATCCGCGCCAGCAGCTCGACGAACGGGCGGCCGCGCTCGTCGGCGTACGTCAGGTAGCGGTCCGGGTCCCAGCGGTGCGTCACGGCAGCCTCCAGCTCGTCGAAGTATCTTGACGTCAAGACACATTGATGGTCGACCAGAACTGTCTCGATGTCAAGATTCTCGACCGAACCGGCTACGATGGGCCCATGAGGGACGAGGTCGACGACCTGGTGGAGGCATGGGCGCGCCAGCGCGCCGACCTCGATCTGGCGCCCGTCGCGGTCTTCAGCCGGATCTCCCGGCTCGCGCGCCACCTCGACCTGGCCCGCCGCCAGGCGTTCACCACCCACGGCATCGAGTCCTGGGAGTTCGACGTGCTCGCCGCGCTGCGTCGAGCGGGCGCGCCGTACGAGCTCTCCCCCGGCCGGCTGCTGCGCGAGACCCTCGTGACCAGCGGCACGATGACCAACCGGGTGGACCGGCTCGCGGCCCGCGGCTTCGTGGAGCGCCACCCCGACCCCGAGGACCGGCGCGGGGTCATCGTCCGACTCACCGCCGAGGGCAAGACCGCGGTGGACGGGGCGTTCGAGGCGCTGCTGGAGGCCGAGAAGTCGTTCCTCGCCGACCTGCCCCACGCCGAGCAGGAGCAGCTCGCGGCCCTGCTGCGGACCCTGCTCGCCCCCTTCGCCTGATCGCGGACGCGCCAGCGGACGCGATCGACGGTGGTTGAGCAGCGACCGCGGCTGAGGCACGAAGCCGCGACGGAGCGTGTCGAAGCCCGGTGAGATGCTGAGGACGGTGATCGATCAATCCAGCAGCTCGGCGGCCTCCAGCCACTCCATCTCGAGCTCTTCCTTCTCGGTCGCCAGCTCGTCGAGCTGGGCGCTGAGGTCCGCCAGCTTCGCGTAGTCCTGGGCATGCTCGAGGACCTCGGCGTTCAGCGCCGCCTCCTGCTCGGCGATCCGCTCGAGCCGCTTGTCGATCCGCGCGATGTTCTTGCGCGCCGCACGCTCCTCGGCGCTGCCGGCCTTCGCCTTCGGGGTCGAGGGCGGGGCGGGAGGCGACACGTCGGGCTCCTCGTCCGACGAGCTTGCGCCGACTCGACCCGTTTCCGCGACGAGCTTGCGCCGACTCGACGAGTTCTGAGCCTGCACTTGCGCCGACTCGACGTGGAGGTCGGCGGTACGCCGCTCGAGGTACTCGTCGACCCCGCGGGGCAGCATCGAGATCTGGCCGTCGCCGAGGAGCGCCCAGACGGAGTCGGTGACCCGCTCGAGGAAGTAGCGGTCGTGCGAGACGACCACGAGGGTGCCGGGCCAGCCGTCGAGGAAGTCCTCGAGGACGTTGAGGGTCTCGATGTCGAGGTCGTTGGTCGGCTCGTCGAGGAGCAGCACGTTCGGCTCGGTGAGCAGCAGCCGGAGCAGCTGGAACCGGCGGCGCTCGCCGCCGGAGAGGTCGCCGATGCGGGCGGTCAGCCGGTCGCCGGTGAAGCCGAACCGCTCCAGCATCGAGCTCGCGGTGATCTCGCCGTCGGCCGTCTTCGTGACCCGGCGGATCGACTCGACCGTCGGCAGCACCCGGCCGTCGGGGTCCAGGTCGTCGAGCTGCTGGGTCAGGTGCTGCAGCGCCACGGTGCGGCCCTGCTTCACCTTGCCGGCCGCCGGCGGGAGCGACCCGGCGATGAGCGAGAGCACCGAGGTCTTGCCGGCGCCGTTGACGCCGACGATCCCGACCCGGTCGCCCGGGCCGAGCCGCCAGGTGGCGTGCGAGAGGAGCTTGCGGTCCCCGCGCACCAGGTCGACGTCCTCGACGTCGATCACGTCCTTGCCGAGCCGCTGGGTGGCGAACCTCTGCAGCTCCATGCGGTCGCGCGGCGGCGGCACGTCCTCGATCAGCGCGTTCGCCGCCTCGATGCGGAACTTCGGCTTCGACGTCCGCGCGGGCGCGCCCCGACGCAGCCAGGCGAGCTCCTTGCGGGCGAGGTTCTGCCGACGGGTCTCGGAGGCCGAGGCCTGGCGCTGGCGCTCGGCCTTGGCGAGCACGAACGCGGCGTACCCGCCCTCGTAGGCGTCGACGACACCGTCGTGGACCTCCCAGGTCCACTGGCAGACCGCGTCGAGGAACCACCGGTCGTGGGTGACGACCACGAGCGCGGACGGGCGCTGGACCAGGTGCTGGGCCAGCCACGCCACGGCTTCCACGTCGAGGTGGTTGGTGGGCTCGTCGAGCACGATCAGCTCGTGGTCGCCGAGCAGCAGGGCGGCCAGCGAGCAGCGCCGCCGCTCCCCGCCGGAGAGCCCGACCACGGGCCGGTCCAGCGAGACCCCGGCGAGCAGCACCTCGACGACCTCGCGGCTGCGCGCGTCGGCGGCCCACTCGTGGTCGGACAGGCCGCCGAGCACGGCCTCCCGGACGGTGTGGGTGTCGACCAGCTCGTCGCCCTGGTGGAGATAGCCGACCAGCAGGCCGCGGGTGCGCGAGACCCGACCGGTGTCGGGCTCCTCGAGGCCGGTCATCACCTCGAGGAGCGTGGTCTTGCCGTCGCCGTTGCGGCCGACGATGCCGATCCGCTCGCCGGCGCCGATGCCCAGCGAGACGTCGGTGAGCAGCGGGCGGACGCCGTAGGACTTCGAGACCCGCTCGAGGTTGAGGAGGTTAGCCATGGGTCACCACGTGGGCTCCCGCCACCGGGCCGTTGGCGACGAGGACGACGGGCTCCTGCTCGTCCGCGGTCGGCGCGCGCAGGGCCGCCGCGACGGCCCGGGCGTGGTCGCCGGACTCGCACAGGAACACGCAGGTCGGCCCGGAGCCGGACACCAGCCCGCGCAGCGCGCCCTCCGACTCGCCGCGCTCGATCCGCCGGGCCAGGTCGGGACGCAGGTCGAAGGCGGGCACCTGCAGGTCGTTGTGGAGGGTGGCGGCGAGCCGGTGCGGGTCGCCGGAGTCCAGTGCGGCGAGCAGGTCGTCGGCGGGCGGCGGGGTGGCCGGCGCGTCGGGGTGCAGCTCGTCGAAGTGCCGGTAGACCGCCGGGGTGGACATGCCCTCGGACGAGAGCGCGAGCACCCACCACCAGGTGCCGTGGTCGACCACCGGCGTGACGATCTCGCCGCGGCCGGTGCCGAGTGCGGTGCCACCGACGAGGGCGAAAGGTACGTCGCTGCCGAGCTGGGCGGCCAGCGCCAGCAGGTCGTCGTCGCGGGTGTCGAGGCCCCAGAGCCGGTCGAGGGCGACCAGCGCCGCCGCGGCGTCGGCGGAACCGCCCGCCATCCCGCCGGCGACCGGGATCGCCTTGGTGATGTGCAGGTCGCCACCGAGGTCGTTCCGGTCCCGGCCGTGGTGGACGGCCAACAGCTCGGCCGCCCGGTCGACGATGTTGTCGCCGTCCAGCGGCACCCCCGTGTGGTCGACGTGGTCCTCGACGGCGAGCCCCAGCTGCCACTGCGGGCAGGGGACGGCTCGCAGGTCGTCGTAGAGGCCGACCGCCTGGTAGACGGTGAGCAGCGGGTGCAGCCCGTCGGGCCGCACCGCTCCCACGCCGAGGTGCAGGTTGATCTTGGCGGGCGCGCGCACGACGAGCCCCGGGGCGTCCGGGATCACGCGTCGACCCCCCGCACGCCGGAGCCGGCCCAGCCCTGGGCGACGAGGCCCTCGGCGATCCGCACGAAGTCGGTGATGGTCAGGGACTCGCCGCGGGCGAGCTGGTCCACGCCGGCGTGGTCGAGCGCCGCGGCGGCCACCTCCGCGGAGCCGGCCAGGCCGCGCAGGGCTCCGCGCAGCACCTTGCGGCGCTGGGCGAAGGCCGCGTCGACGACCGCGAAGACCTGTTCGCGGGTCGCGCTGGTGGTCGGCGGCTCGCGCCGGGTCCAGGCGACCAGCCCGGAGTCGACGTTGGGCGCCGGCCAGAAGACGTTGCGGCCGATCGCACCGGCCCGGCGCACGTCGGCGAACCAGGCCGCCTTGACCGAGGGGACGCCGTACACCTTGGAGCCGGGGGTGGCGGCGAGCCGGTCGGCGACCTCTGCCTGGACCATCACCAGTCCCTTCTCGAGCGAGGGCAGCAGCGTGAGCATGTGCAGCAGCACCGGCACGGAGACGTTGTAGGGCAGGTTCGCGACCAGTGCGGTCGGCGCCGGTCCGGGTACCGACCCGATGCGCATCGCGTCGCCGAGGACGACCTCGAACCGGTCGCGCTGCTCGGGGGCGTACGTCGCGATGGTGGCGGGCAGGCGCGCGGCGAGGACCTCGTCCACCTCGATCGCCACCACCCGGCCCGCGACCTCGAGCAGGGCCAGGGTCAGGGACCCGAGACCCGGCCCGATCTCGACGACGACGTCGTCCGCGGTGATCGCCGACTCACGCACGATCCGCCGGACGGTGTTGGGATCGATGACGAAGTTCTGGCCGCGCTGCTTGGTCGGGCGCAGGTCGAGCTCGGCCGCCAGCGAACGCACCTCCGCCGGCCCGAGAAGCCTCGGACCGGCGGAGGTGGAATCAGCGCTCGTCACGGGACGAGCCTAGGTCTCGACAGGCTCGACCACCGAAAGCGGGTGACGCCGGGGTCAGGCCTGGGCGCCACAGACCGGCCAGGCGCCGTACCCACCGGACGCAGCGCGCACCTTCTCGGCGATGCTGATCTGGTACTCACGGCTGGTGAGGTCCGGACGGCTCACGCCGCCGTAGGCCTGCCACGTGCTCAGGTTGAACTGCAGGCCGCCGTAGTAGCCGTTGCCGGTGTTGGCCGCCCAGTTGCCACCGGACTCGCACTGGGCGATCCGGTCCCACGCCGAGCCACCGGAGACGTAGTTGGTCGTCGGGGCCGGCTCCTCCTTGGTGCCGACCTTGACGATCTCGTCGACCGGCTGGCGGGTCACCTGCTGCGACAGCACCTTGCGCACGGCGAGGTCGCCGTTGCGGAAGACCAGCTGGTAGGTCACGTTGCGCGTGCCCTCGGAGCCCTCGCGCACGACGGTCGAGTCGCCCTGCATCATCGAGGAGTCGTCACGCTGGACGGTGTCGAAGTCGATGCTCTCGCCCTTGACGCGCTTGGTGACCCGGCGGATGTCGGTGAAGACGATCTTGTCGCCGTCCTGGACCTCGTGGCCCTTGGCCGGGACGGTCCGGTCGGTCTTGCCGACCTTGACGCCCATCTCCTTGAGCGCGTCCCCGACGGTCAGCGCGGTGAGCTGGCGCTCGACCGGCTTCCGGTCCGCCACCTTCACCGTGAGGGTCTTCGGGGTCACGACCTCGAGCTTGAGGCCCCCGCGGTCGATGTTGCCGCCACGGCTGGTGGACAGCTCGGCGCCGGTGAAGCGCTTGCCGATCTCACCGAGGGCGTCGGCGACCTTGGTCGCGGTGACCCAGTAGGTCTGGGAGTCGCCGTCCACCTCGAGCTTGAGCGGACGGCCGAACTTGACCGAGATGCGGGTGCCGTCGGACACCGGCTCGTCGAGCCCGGGAGCGACGATGTCGTGGTCACCCACCTCGATGCCCTGGGAGTCCAGGACGTCACCGACGGTGCCGCCCATGGCAGTGACCTGCTCGGAACGGCCGTCGAGGGAGAGGGTGACCTCCTTGCTGAGCGCCGAGTAGCCGAAGGTGGTGCCGGCCACGGCGAGCACCGCGACGGTCGCGGTGGCGACCAGGGCGGTGCGGGTCTTGAGTCGAGAGGTCAGTCGGGACAGCTTGCTGTGCTCATTACTGGGCACGATTCTCCGAACGTCGTACTCCCCGGTTCTCGGGTGCCAGCGCTTCGCGGCGCGCGCCAGCCACCGGTGGGTGCTTGCACGCTTGCGGGGGTTCTAGGCGGGGCCACCGCTACGTTGCGGCGGCCACCTGCACTGGTCAGATCGATCCCGATCCCGGCCATCAGTCACAAGACGATAACGACGCTTCCGGGGGATGCAAACCCGCGGACCCCGTATTTGGGGACGACGTGACGAGCCTCTCGTCGGCAAAATCCACGGTTTCGGAGGCTCGGGGTGCTACCAGGAGCCTCCGAACGCCGCCTCGGTGTTGGCGTCCACGGCCGCGCACAGCTCCCCCAGGTCGGCACCCCGGACCTCGGCCATCGCACGCATCGTGAGCGGCACCAGGTAGGAGGCGTTGGGGCGGCCGCGGTACGGCGTCGGGGTGAGGTACGGCGCGTCGGTCTCCACCAGGATCCGGTCCTGGGGGGCCAGCGCGAGGGCATCGCGCAGGGGCTGGGCGTTCTTGAACGTGACCGTCCCCGCGAAGGACAGGAACGCACCCCGGTCCAGGCAGCGGCGCGCCACGTCCGCGTCGCCGGAGAAGCAGTGCATCACCCAGCGCTCGGGCGCGCCCTCCTCGTCGAGGACTGCGAGCACCTCCTCGTGGGCGTCGCGGTCGTGGATGACCAGGGTCTTGTCCAGCCGCTTGGCGAGGTCGATGTGGCGGCGGAACGACTCGACCTGGGCGGCGCGACCCTCCTCACCCGTGCGGAAGTGGTCGAGCCCGGTCTCCCCCACCGCACGCACCTTGTCGTGCGCCCGCGCCAGCCTCTCGATCTCGGCCAGCGCGTCCTCGAGGTCGCCGGCGGCGGCGTGTCGCGGCGCCTCGTTGGGGTGCAGGGCGACACCGGCCACGAGGGCGTCGTACGTCGCCGCGGCCTCGACCGCCCAGCGGGCGCCTTGCAGGTCGCAGCCGATCTGCACGATCCGGGGCACGCCGACCGAGGCGGCGGCCGCGAGGGCCTCCGCCGTGGTGAACCAGTCGTCGGGCCGGTCCGCGTCGGCGATGTCGAGGTGGCAGTGGTTGTCGACCACCGGGTGCGGGAGCGGCTCGGGGACGGGCGGGCGCTCGCGGTCGCGGCGCGAGCCGCTCCTCTCCTCGGTGGCGGCGCGGGACCGGGTCGGCCGGTCGGTCATGCGTGCTCCTCCTGGCAACGTGTCCGGGTCACTGCTTGTGCACGGCGTCGTAGACCTCGCGCTTGGGCAGCCCGGCCCGGCGCGCGACCTCCAGGATCGCGTCCTTGCGGCTGGTCCCGCCCGCCTCGAGGTCGGCCACGGCGGCGCGCAGGCTGTCCGGGTCGTCGGCGAGGTCCGGGCCGCCCGGCGCGCCGGAGACGACGATCGTCACCTCGCCCCGCACGCCCTCGTCGGCCCAGGTCACCAGGTCGGCCAGCGGACCGCGGCGCACCTCCTCGTGGGTCTTGGTCAGCTCCCGGCACACCGCCGCGGCGCGTTCCCCGCCCCATGCCTCGGCCATCGCGGCCAGCGCGGCATGGGTGCGGTGCGGCGCCTCGAAGAACACCATGGTCCGCTCCTCGGCCTTGAGGGCCGCGAGCCGACGCGACCGCTCGCCCGCCTTGCGGGGCAGGAACCCCTCGAAGCAGAACCGGTCCACCGGGAGCCCGGACACGGCCAGCGCGGTGAGCACGGCCGAGGGGCCGGGCACGGCGGTGACGGGCACGTCGGCCTCGACCGCGGCGGCGACCAGCCGGTAGCCGGGGTCGGAGACGCTGGGCATGCCGGCGTCGGTCACGAGCAGCACCCGCTCCCCGGCCAGCAGGGCCTCGAGCAGCGCGGGGGTGCGGGAGCTCTCGTTCCCCTCGAAGTACGACACGACCCGGCCGGTCACGGTGACGCCGAGGTCGCTGGTGAGCCGCTTGAGCCGGCGGGTGTCCTCCGCGGCGACCACGTCGGCGCTCGCCAGCTCGTCGGCCAGCCTCGGCGGCGCGTCGGCCACCCGGCCGATGGGCGTGGCGGCGAGCACGAGCGTGCCTGGAGGGGTGGTCACGCCCCGATCATCGCAGGCCCGCCACCGGATCAGCCGGGCAGCGTGTCCAGGGCGTAGGTCCCCACGACCGGGTAGTGGTCGGAGTGCTGGATGTCGTAGTCGACCTCGCAGCTGACCGCGGGCACGTCGGTCCACACCTGGTCGATGTACTGGCGCCCGTGGGTGCCGTGCTCGTCGGTGCCGCAGTCCCTCCACATGCCGACCATCGCGTGCTTGGTCAGCCTCGTGTAGGGGAAGTTCTTGCGCTGCCACCGCGCGTCGGCTTCGTAGCCCACGTTGAAGTCGCCGAGCACGATCACCTGGCCGGAGGCGGCCTCGGCCGCCACCAGCGCATCGAGGCTGCGGACCTGGTCGCGGTACTCCGTGAACATCAGCGGCCGGTCCACGCGCGGCCGACCCGCCTGCGTCGCGCCGGCGAGCAGGTGCACGTTGATCACCGTCAGCGACCGACCGCTGAGCAGGTGCCGCAGGTGCACGATCGTGGCGTAGGTGTCCTTCGTGTGGTCCCCGATCTTGGGCAGCTCGTCGCCGATGTAGCGCCCCTTGGCGAGCAGCGCCCCGCGGCCGCTGACGAAGGCGAGCTTGGAGCGGTCCCAGATGACCGGGTTCTGCAGCTGCTCGGGGGCACTGAAGGACGCCCAGCCCGTCGTGGCCTGCAGGAACCGGAGCTTGTCGCGCCCGGTGATCTCCTGCAGCCCGGCCACGTCGACGCGCGGCCGCAGCGCCTCGACGCCGGCCTCGAAGGAGTCGACGGTCTCGCCGGCCCGGATGTTGTAGCTCCCCACGCGCAGCGGGACGGGGACGGACCCCGAGGAGCCTGCGAGGGCGGGTGGAGGGGTGAGGCCGCCGACCAGCAGCACGAGGGCAGGGATCAGGGAGGTGGCAGCACGAACCAGCACGACGGTCTCCGGGCAGACGCAGGGGAGGCGTCCCGTCGATCCAGTCGCTCCAGTCCGGGACGCGGGGCCGGGGGGACCCCGCAAGAAGGATCGGGGCTTCCGCGCGCTGACTTGAGCGTTTCTCCTCATTTTGGTGCACGTAGAGTCTCCGGTCGTGACGAACCTCGCTCCTCCGGACGCCGCGGTCCGGCGCCGGGTGGGCCTGTCGAGCACCGCCGCGGGCCGACGTGTGCCACTCGCCCGCGAACGGGCGCGGGGTCGGAAGCGGCTCGAGGACCCGGTCGTGGGCTGGTCGGCCAGCATCGGGGTGGCACTGCTCGCGCTGTTCCTCCGGCTCTGGCACCTCGGCACCCCGCACGCCTTCGAGTTCGACGAGACCTACTACGCCAAGGACGCCTGGTCGCTGGCCCACTTCGGCTACGTGAAGGAGTACGTCGGCAGCGCGAACGACAAGATCCTCGACGGCACCACCACGGGTGTGTGGAAGGACAGCCCGTCGATGATCGTGCACCCCGAGGTCGGCAAGTGGCTGATCGCGCTCGGGGAGAAGGCCTTCGGCATGGACCCGTTCGGCTGGCGGATCTCCGCCGCCGTCGTGGGGTCGCTGATGGTGCTGGTCATGTGCCGGCTGGCGCGGCGCCTCACCGGGTCGACCGCGCTCGGCTGCGTCGCCGGCCTGCTGCTGACCTTCGACGGCCTGCACCTGGTGCTGTCCCGGCTGGCCCTGCTCGACATCTTCGTCGCGTTCTTCCTGCTCTGCGCCGTCGCCTGCACGGTCAACGACCGGGACTGGTACCGCGCCAGGCTGGCCCGGCTCGCCCCGGAGCAGGTGACCCACGGCTGGGGCCCGGTGCGCGGGCTGCTGTTCCGCCCGTGGCTGCTGCTCGCCGGGGTGTGCTGGGGGCTGGCCCTCGGGAGCAAGTGGGAGGCGGCGTACCCGCTGGCCGCCTTCGGCGTCCTGGTGTGGCTGTGGAGCGCGGGCGCCCGGCGTTCCTTCGGCGTGCGCTGGGCGGTGCTCAGGTCGGCCCTGGTCGACGGAGTGCCGGCCTTCGTGCACCTCGTGCTCGTGGCGTTGGTGGTCTACGTCGCCTCGTGGACGGGGTGGCTCATCCACGCCCACGAGTACGAGACCCACCTGTCGGCGACGCAGTACACCCACTACGACGGCGGCAAGGACTGGCCGACCCGCGACGAGCCGGACGCCTCGGGCCTGGGCGAGGTCTCCCAGTCGCTGCGCTCGCTCTGGCACTACCAGCGCGACGTCTACGTGTTCCACACGCACTTCCTCAACGACAGCACGCACACCTACGCCTCGAAGCCGTCGGGCTGGCTGCTCCTCAACCGGCCGGTGGGCGTCGAGGCGGACGTCGACATCAAGCCGGGCACGCAGGGCTGCGACGCCCCCGCCGGCAGCGACTGCCTGCGCCAGGTGCTGCTTCTCGGCACGCCCGTGCTGTGGTGGGGCGGGGTGCTCGCGCTGCTCTACTCCGCCGCCATGTGGATCGGCGCCAGGGACTGGCGGTTCGGGCTCGCCGTGGTCGGGACGCTGTCGACCTGGCTTCCGTGGCTGCAGTACGACGACCGGCCGATCTTCTCGTTCTACGCCATCGTGACCCTGCCGTTCTTGGTCCTGGCGCTCACCCTCACGATGGGCCGACTGATCGGCTCCTCGCCCGTACCGACTCCCCGGCGCACCGCCGGGGTCATCGTGTCCGGGTCGTTCTTCGTGCTGGTGCTGGTGAACTTCGCGTGGTTCTGGCCGATCTGGACCGACCAGCTGCTGACCCACGGCGAGTGGCTGGACCGGATCTGGTTCCAGCGCTGGATCTGAGCTAGGCGTCCTCGGCGAGGTCCAGCTCGCGGCGTACCCACTGCCACAGCGCGGCGCGCTCGTCCTCGCCGGTGCGGGTCCGGCGCAGCAGGTGGGACGGGCGCGGCCGGCGGTCGTGCCAGAGCTGGCCGCCGGTCGGGACCGGGTCGGTCGCGGAGAGCCACACGGTGGTGTCGGCGCCGCCCTCCGCGTCGCGCAGCAGGGGGCCGGTGATCTTGTGGAAGGTCGGCAGGGAGTCCACGACGCCGGGGGTGTCCGCCCAGCCGGGGTGGGTGGCGTGCACCGAGATGCCCGAGCCGCCCCAGCGCTGGTCGAGCACCGGCAGGAGCTCGACCTGGGCGCGCTTGCTGCGGGCGTAGGCCGTGGTCGGCGAGTAGTCCCCCTGCAGGTACTCCGGGTCGTCGGCGCGCAGCCGCTGCCCGTACATCCCGCCGGAGGTCACGAGCACGACGCGCGCGTCGGTCAGGCGGGGCCGCAGCAGCTCGGTCATCAGCACCGGACCGAGCACGTGCAGGGCCATCGTCAGCTCGTGGCCCTGGGCCGACTCGGTGCGCTCGGGCGGCATCGCCCCCGCGTTGTGCACCAGCACGTCGAGGTGGCCGACGTCCAGCTCGTCGGTGAAGCGGCGTACGTCGTCGAGGTCGCCCACGTCGCAGCGGGCCAGGTGCAGCTCGGCCAGGGGCAGCCGACCGGAGAGGTCGCGCAGCACCCGCGCGCCCTTGTCGGTGTCACGCACCACGAGGACCACCTCGGCACCGAGCCGGGCGAGCCCTTCGGCGGTGGCCAGGCCGAGACCCGAGGTGGCGCCGGTGACCGCGACGACCTTGCCCTTCATGGCGTCCGGCTCCGGGTCGGCGGGCCAGGTCGGGAGGTGGCGGCGGATGGCAGGGCCGATCCGGGTGTACCCGGGGGCCACGGTCCGGTCCAGGACGGTGTCGATCCCGACGGCGAGGGGGCGCGGCAGCATGCTGGCGAACGTAGCCCGCGGACACCACGCACCCAAGCACGTCGGCGTGGGCCGACCCGGCACCATGGGGGCGTGACCTCACCGACGCCCGACTGGCCCGCGTGGCCCGCCGCCCTGCTGGACTTCTGGACCGAGCGGCACCTGTGCACCCTCACCACCCTGCGCGCCGACGGCCGACCGCACGTCGTGCCGGTCGGGGTGGCCCTCGACCGTGAGCAGGGGTGCGCGTGGGTGATCACCTCGCGGGAGTCGCGCAAGGCGCGCAACCTCGCGGACTCGCCGCTGCTGGCGGCCTGCCAGGTCGACGGTCGGCGCTGGTCGACCATCGAGGGACGGGGGTCGGTGCTCTCCGACCCGGAGTCGGTGCGCCGGGCCGAGACGATGTACGCCGCCCGCTACCGGACCCCGCGGGAGAACCCGGACCGGGTGGCGATCCGGATCGAGGTCGACCGGGTGCTGTCCTCGAGCGACTTCTGAGGTCGACCCGGGCTCAGGCCATCGACAGCAGGAACGCGAGGGTGAAGCCGACCGCGGTCACCAGGCCGACCAGCGCGCCCGCGTGCTCGACGGCCTCGGGCACCATCGTGTCGGCGAGCATCGTGAGGATCGCACCGGCGGCGAACGCCTGGGTCACCGCGATCACGACGGCCGGCGCCGAGCCGAGCAGGCCGAACCCGAGGGCGGCCGCGACCGTGGACGCCAGCAGCACGGCGGTCCACAGCCCGAGCACGTAGCGCACCGAGCGGCCGTCCTTGCGCATGCCGGCCGAGGCGGACAGCGACTCCGGGATGTTGGAGAGGAAGACGGCGGCCACGACCGCCGTGCCCACGGTGCCGCCGCCGACCAGGCTGACCCCGATCGCCGCGGACTCGGGGATGCCGTCGAGCAGGGCCCCGAGGACCAGCGCCCCTGGGCCGGCGTCGGCCGGTGAGCCGTTCTGGCTCTTGCGCCGCTCCCCGCCCCGGCGGTCGATCAGCCAGTCACCACCGAAGAACACCAGCGACCCGGCCAGCAGCCCCAGGACCACCGCGTCGGCGCCGGAGCGGTCGTAGGCCTCCGCGGTGAGCTCGAAGGCGACCGCGCTGAACAGCACGCCCACGCCGAACGCCATGATCAGGCCGACGAAGCGCTTGCTGGCCGGCAGCCAGATCCCGGCGACCGCCCCCAGCAGCAGTGCGAAGCCGCCCACGAAGCCCCAGAACGCCGCTTCCCACATGCGGGCGATGCTGCCACAGCCCGAATTGAGGAGATCTTGAGGCGGAACTCAGGATCTCTTGGGGTTGGCCGCGCTACGTTTCTCTCACGAACCGCCGGTGACCCGAGACGCCGGCGGTTCGTGCATTTCCGGGGCTTCCTCGGACACCTCGACCTCCACGTCCCGCGGCGCCCGGAACCACACCACGACCGCACCCGCCAGCAGCACGCCGGCGGAGATCAGGAACGCGGTCCCGGTCGCGTCGACGAAGGACTGCTGGGCGGCCTGCACGAGCCGGTCCCCCGCCGGCCCCATCGCGGCGATCTGGTCCGCCCCGCGGGTGATGAACGCGATCGAGGACTCCGCCGCGTCCGCGGCCTGCGGAGGCAGCCCGTCCGTCGCGGGGCTGACTCCGTCGCGGTACGCCGCATTCAGCGCGCTGCCCAGGATGGCGATGCCGAGCACGCTGCCGAGCTCGCGCGACGCGTCGTTGACCGCCGAGGCCACGCCCTGACGGGACTTCGGGAGCGAGGAGACGATGGCGGTCGTGGCCGGCGTGCCCGCCAGTCCCATGCCCGCGGCGAAGACCACGAGGCCGATGGCCAGGAAGCCGTACGACGAGTCGAGGGACAGCCGGGACAGCACCAGCATGCCGGTGGCGCTCAGCACGAGCCCGAGCGCCACGACCCGGTGTGTGCCGAGGTGGGCCGCGATCGCGGGCGCCCGGCGGGCCAGCGGGATGAGCACGACCGGCAGCGGCAGCAGGCAGACGGCCGCCATGAGCGGCGAGCGGCCCTCGACGTACTGCAGGTACTGCATGATCACGAAGAAGAAGCCGAAGCTGCCGAAGAACTGCACCGTGATCGCCAGCGAGCCGGCGCTGAAGCCGCGCAGCCGGAAGAGGCGGGGGTCCAGCATCGGGTCGGGGCGACGCAGCTCCCACAGGACGAACCCCGCGAGGCCGAGCGCGCCGACGACGAAGCCGGCCACGGTGAGCGGGTCGGACCAGCCGCGCTCGGGGCCCTCGATGATCGAGAAGACCAGGGCGACGATGCCGACGAGGGAGAGCAACGCACCGACCGGGTCCAGGCGCGGTGCGTGCTCGTCACGGGAGGACGGGATGACGACCAGCGTCCCCGCCAGGGCGACCGCGGCCAGCGTCACGTTGAGCCCGAAGAACGAGCTCCACGAGAAGAGCTCGAGGAGGATGCCGGAGGCGAGCAGGCCGAGCACGGCTCCCCCGCCGGCGACGCCGACCCAGACCCCGACGGCCCGACCCCTCTCCTCGGGCGGGAACGAGCTGGTGATGACCGACAGGGTGGCCGGCATGACCGCGGCCGCGCCGACGCCCATCAGGGCCCGCAGCTCGATGAGGGTCGTGGGGTCGTCGGTGGTCATCGCCAGCCCGGCGCCGAGCCCGAAGGCCAGCAGCCCGAACAGCAGCACGCCCCGGCGACCGAACCGGTCGCCCATGGCGCCGAGCGGCAGCAGCAGCCCGACGAAGGCCAGCGTGTAGGCGTCGACGATCCAGGTCAGCTCGGTCTGGCTGGCCCCGGTGTCGACGGCGAGGTCGGGGAGCGCGACGTTCAGGCCGCTCACGGCCGACACCACCATCATCAGGCCGAGACAGACGACGACGAGGATGCTCGTGCGCCGGCGGGGGGTGAGCGCGGGCGCGGCGACCGGTCCGGCGGCCGTCGGGATCGAATGGGACATGGTGGCTCCAGGAGGGGATGAGTAGGCTTGCGCCATAATTCTGCACGCATTGAATTCAACACGTCAAGAATTAATTGGGGAGACCTGCCGTGAGCACGACACGACGAGGCCGCCGCGCCGGGGACAGCGGCACGAGGGACACCATCCGGGCGACCGCCCGCCGGATGTTCGCGACCGTGGGCTACGACCGGACCTCGATGCGCCAGGTGGCGATCGAGTCCGGGGTCGACCCCGCCCTGGTCACCCACTACTTCGGCTCCAAGGTGCGCCTCTTCGTCGAGGCCGCCGAGCTGCCGGCCGCCCCCGAGGTCGTGGTCGCGCGCCTCGTCGAGGGGCCCCGTGAGCAGGCCGGCCACCGGCTGGCGTCCTTCGTGCTCCAGACCCTGGAGTCCGAGGACGGCCGCAACCGGATGCTCTCCGTCGTCAGGGCCGCCACCTCCGAGCCCGAGGCGGGACGGCTGCTGCGCGAGCGGATCACCGCCGAGCTCTTGCAGCCGGTGGCCGAGCAGATCGGGGGCGACCGCGCGGACCTCCGGGCGTCGCTGGTGATGATGCACATCATCGGGCTCGCCATGACCCGCTACGTGATCCAGGTCGAGCCGCTGGCCGGCCTGGCGGCCGACGAGGTCGTCGCCGACCTCGCGCCCCGGCTGCAGGCCTGCCTGTCCGGCCCGCTCGCCGCCGGCCCGTCATGACCGCCGGGGGGTCGACCACGCCGGTGTGACCGCCGCGGGTGAGCGTTCACCCGGCCGTCACCGCTCGACCCCTGTCGCAGCAGGGCGCAGCGCCCTAGATTCTCCGGCATGTCTCGGGAACCACTGAAGATCGTCCTGCTCACCTGCGCGCTCGTCGCCGGGCTGAGCCCCGCCCTCCAGAGCCCGGCGACGGCGGCCACCCCGCCGTACAAGGTGCTCTTCGACAACAGCTCCGCGGAGACCGCCGGCAACGCCGACTGGATCATCTCCACCAGCCAGCCCGACCCGCTCGGGCAGAACGCCACCCCCACCGGTGAGGCCAGCTGGACCGGAGCGATCTCCGCCTGGGGCGTCGCGCTCCAGCGCACCGGTGACTACTCGCTCGCCACGCTGCCGGCGACCGGCCGGATCACCTACGGCGACACGAGCAACCCGCAGGACCTCAGCAGGTACGACGAGTTCGTGCTGCCCGAGCCCAACACCCTGTTCACGGCGGCCGAGAAGACCGCGATCATGCAGTTCGTCCAGGCCGGCGGCGGCCTGTTCATGGTCAGCGACCACGACGTCTCCGACCGCAACAACGACGGCTACGACTCGGTCGACGTGCTCAACGACCTGATGACCAACAACTCCGTCGACTCCACGGACCCCTTCGGCTTCGCGATCGACCACCTCAACATCGGCAACGAGAACCCGAACGTGGTCGGCGCGCAGGCCGTGGACGACCCGGTCATCAGCGGACCCTTCGGGACGGTGACCGGCACCATCCTCCGCAACGGCACCACGGCCACCCTGCACCCGGCCGCCAACGCCGCGGTCCGCGGCGAGCTCTACCGCTCCGGCTACTCCGCGAGCGGGACCACCGGCGCCGCCTTCGTCACCAGCACCTTCGGCTCCGGCCGGGTGGCCTTCTGGGGCGACAGCTCCCCGATCGACGACGGCACCGGCCAGTCCGGCAACACGCTCTACGACGGCTGGAACGACCCGGCCGGCACGGACGCCCCGCTCGCCCTCAACGCCACCCAGTGGCTCGTGGGTGGTTCCACCTCCGGCGGCGGCGGTGGCGGCACGGGCACGCCGGCCGAGCGGGTCGTCAACGGCAGCTTCGAGTCCGGCAACTCCTCCTGGAGCCTGGGCTCCGGCGCCTCGGTCGTGACCACCCGCGCCTACGCCGGCACCCACTCGCTGCTCGTCGGCGGCACGACCTCCTCGACCCAGTCGGCCACCCAGCAGGTGACCGTGCCGACCGGTGCCAGCTCCCAGACGCTGACGCTGCGCAGCTACGTCACGACCCAGGAGTCGGGCTCGACGGCGTACGACAAGCTCAACATCCAGGCCAACGGCACCACGCTGAAGAGCTACAGCAACGCCTCGCCCACCGGGACGTGGACCGCCACCACCGTCGACCTCTCGGCCTACGCCGGGCAGACGATCACGCTGAAGTTCCAGGCCGTCAACGACTCGACGCTGCCGACGAGCTTCTACGTCGACGTGGTCAGCGTCCTGGCCTGACGGTCACGGCAGGCCGGGCCGGCTGCCGCCCGAGTCCGATCCGCCGGTCGAACCCACCGGGTGCGTGGATGTTGAGGAAGCGCACCTCGGTCGACCCGGCGTTCAGCAGGGCGTGCAGCGTGCCCGCGGGCACGAGCGCGAACGTTCCCGGCCCGGCCTGCACGACGCGCTGGTCGTCGCCGACGGTCAGCGAGAGCGTGCCCTCGAGCACCAGGAAGGAGTCGTCCTCGGCCCCGTGCCGATGGCCCTCGACCCCCTGCCCCGGTGCGAGCACGATGACGGCGAGGTTGAAGAAGGGCGTGTCCTCCGTGCGCGCGAGGAACTCGACGTTGCCGACCCGGTGGCCCTGCCCGGGCTCGACGACGACCACCTGCCGGCTCATCGCACACCTGCCGGCACTGCCGTCGGGGCAGCGAGGCCGCCGCCGAACACGTCGTGCGGATCCACCGCGGCCTTGACCCGACGCAGCCGCTCGAGCACGTCCGGGGTCCACGCCCCGCTCGCTCCGCGGTCGCCGCCGTGGCCGGCGAAGTTCACCAGCGACGTCCCCGTCGACCACGGCTCCAGGGCCTCGACCACCCGGCCGGTCACGGCGTGGGCGGTCGCCAGCAACGGCGGTGGCGCGGGGGCGACCACCGACACCGAGAACGCGCCGTCGCGGCCCGCGACCGCGTTCGGGACCGTCGCGGGACGGCCGAGCGCCCCACCCATCAGCCGCATCTCGAGCACGGCCAGGGGCGCGTCCACGCCCGGGCCGGCCACGTCGAGCACCGTGTCGATCAGGGCGGCGGGCGTCGAGCGCAGCAGCGCACCGCGGGTGACCGCGGGCAGTGGCTGGGCGGGGTCCATGTGGATGCGGTCCACCTCGGCGAACGACATCGGGCCGACGGAGTCCAGCACCGGGGACGCGACCCTGCGCATCGGCGCGAGCAGTGCCTCCCCCCGCTCCGGGGAGCCGGTGAAGCCGAAGCGCACGGCCAGGCTGACGACGCCACGCATCGGGGGTGGCACGTGCTCGGCCGGCGGCAGCCGCAGCAGCGCGACGGAGGTGGTGACGTCCTCGGGCATCGTCGGCGCCCAGGTGGCGAAGGCGTGCAGCACCTCCTCGACGGCGGGGGCCGCGAAGATCATCGCCCCGCCGAAGAACCGCGGCACCGGGAAGAGGTCGAGCTCGAGGGCCGACACGATCCCGAACCTGCTCTGACCGCCACGGACCGCCCAGAACAGCTCGGGGTCGCTCTCGGCGGTGACGGTCCTGACCTCCCCCGCAGCGGTCACGAGCTCGACCGAGCGGACGTGGTCGGCCGCGAAGCCGTGGCGGCGGGCGAGGTGGCCCATCCCTCCGCCGAGGGTGTAGCCGACGACCCCCACGCCCGACGACGAGCCGGACAGCGGCGCCAGGCCGTGGGGCACGGCTGCGTCGATCACCGACCGCCACCGGACGCCGGCCTCGACCCGGGCGACGCGGGCGACCGGGTCGACCTGGACTCCCTGCATGCGCCTGGTGGACACCAGCACCGCTCCGTCGGCCGGCGCGCTCGCCCCATGTCCGGTGGCCTGCACCGCGACGGGGAGGCCCTCCTCGTCTGCGTACCTGACCGCCGCCGCCACGTCCTGGGCGCTGGTCGCCGCGACCACCACCGCGGGGTGGTGGGTCACGGCCGTGTTGAACCCGGCGGCCTCGCGGGCGGCGGCGGGCTCCCCGCCGTCGTGCACCGCTCCGGCCACCTCGTGCGCGAGCCGCTCGCGCGAGTACGACGTTGCCATCTCGATCCTCCTCGATGCCTCCGCACGGTGCGGATCGGCATGGCGTCGACTCTGGGTCTAAGGGGTCGCCCCGGGCATGAGGAGTTCACGCAGTTCGGACCGAGGTCAGCGTGCGGGACGGTCCGGCCCGATCACGTCCAGCAGCCCCCGCCGGTGGGCGACCGTGACCGCCTCGGTCCGGCTCGTGGCGTTCAGCTTCGCCATCACGTGGCTCAGGTGCACGCTGGCCGTCTTCTCGCTGATGAACAGGCGCTTCCCGATCTCGCGGTTGGTCAGCCCCTCCGCCACCAGCGCGAGGACCTCCCGCTCCCGCCCGGTGAGCACGGCGTCGCGATCGGTGGAGCTCCCCAACCGGGCCCGGCTCACCGTCGCCTCGACGGCGCGCTGGAGCGGACCCGCCCGCATCCGCTCCGCCGCGGCGGCCGCGGCGTCGGCGTGCGGCCTGGCGGCGGCGCGGTCCCCCGCGGCGACCCAGGCCTCGGCCAGTCGCCAGTGGCAGCGGGCCTGCTCGTAGACGTGGCCGTAGCCGAAGGCATCGAGCGCCCGCTGCCACTGCTCGACGGCCGGCTCACCACGCAACCGGGCGTGCTCGGCCACGGCCCGGGCCTGCCAGGCTCGCCCCTCGGGTCCCAGGTCCCCCGGCCGTCCGTGCCCGCCCGCCACGATCCGCTCCACCCGTTGCAGCAGCACGTCCCCCTGCCGGAGCGCGGTCGCTGCGCCGGACTCGTCGCGCCGCAAGCGGCAGTACGTCGCCTCGTCGGCGAGCGCCCCCAGCGCCAGGGCCGACAGCCAGAGGCCGCCGTACATCCCCTCGCCGGCCACGGTGTCCATGTGGCTCTGCGCCCGGTCGGCCATCGCGACCGCTGCGGCGTAGTCGCCCTGCCAGGTGAGGCGGTCGGCCTCGCAGCCGCCGGCCACCAGACCGACCTGGGGGTCGGCGTCCCAGCTCCCCTCCAGGTTGGCCACCCGGCGCTCGGCATCCGGGAGCCCCCGGGCGACGGCCGCGTAGCAACCCACCGCGGCGAGCCGCGCGGCCGCGACGTCCGGTGGCCGGCTCCCCGGCGCCTGAGCGGCCGCCAGGCTCCCGTCGAGGTCACCGGACACGTACAGCGCGATCGCCTGCAGCAGCCTCAGCTCGACGCCCGAGCCGCTCCACCGCAGGCCGCTCTCGGTCACCCGCGCCATCGCCGTCCGCAGGATCGGCAGCGACCCGGTCACGTCCCCGTTGTAGTAGTGCAAGGACGCCAGCACGTAGTGCGCACGCAGCTCCGCTGCCAGCTCGCCCTCGGCGCGCGCCAGCTGCAGGGCGGCGCCGAGCCGTGCGGCTGCGCCTGCCCGGTCCCCGTCGACCTCGTCGAGGAAGGCCTCCGTGGTGAGCGCCTCGACCTCGACCCCCGCGTCGCCCGCGGCCCGTGCCTCCTCGAGCGCGCGGCCGGCCTGCGGGCGCGCCTCGTCGGTCCGATGGGTCAGCAGCAGTGTCCGAGCCAGCCCGAGGTGGGCCAGCGCCGCGGTGCCCGCGTCGACGCCGGTGGTCTCCGCCAGCACGACCGCCTCCTCGGCGGGCCGGACCGCCTGGTCGGCGGCGTCGGCCGCCAGGAGCTGGCGGACCAGCTCGGCGCGTGCCTGCACCCGTCCCCGCTCGTCCTCGTCGGCCTCGCAGAGCCGGATCCCCCGGCGGGCCCACTCGACGGCCCGGGCCGACTCGCCGGCCAGCCCGGCAGCACGGGCTGCCCGCACCGCCACCCGACCGATCGACTCGCCCGCCAGCGAGGGGGCGTCGGCGACGTCCAGCCACGCCGCGAGCGCGCGCTCGAGGTGCTGCAGGGCCTCGTCCGGAGCCTGGACCCTCTCCGCCTCGGCGGCGGCCCGGATCGACCAGAGCAGCACCTTCGGGGTGTCCTGCGCCTGCGTGAAGTGCTGGGCCACCTCGGCTGGGCTGGCGGAGCCCGCGTCGCCTTCCTCGAGCACGCTCGCGTGCGCGGCGTGCAGCCGCGCGCGCTCGCCGGGCAGCAGGTCGTCGTGCACGGCCGCGCGCAGCAGGTCGTGCGCGAAGGAGTAGCCGGCGCCGTCCGGTGTCAGCAGTCCCTCGCCCACCGCGACGCGCAGCGCCTCGTCCATGGCGCCGTCGGCCAGGCCCGCCACCCGGCCCACGACTCGGCGCAGCCGGCGGTCGGGCACGACGTGCGTCACCACCGCGGCGGCACGCACCACGGTGCGCACGTCGTCCGACAACCCGTCCAGCCTGCCGACGAGCAGGTCCGCCAACGCCCGCGGGATCCCCTCGTCCAGCCTCCCGTCCGGTCCCAGTCCTGCTGCCAGGGTCCCGACGTAGTAGGGATTCCCGCGGGTCCGGCCGAACACGTCGTCGGCGGCGTCCGCAGGGCCGTCGACCCGCGCGAGGTACTCCGCCACCTCCGACGCCGTGAACGGCTCGAGGTCGAGCCGACGCACCGCCGGCAGCCGCCCCAGCTCGCTGAGCAACCGGCGCACCCGCGGACGGACGGCCAGCCCGTCGGTCCGGACCGTCGCCAGCACCAGCACCCGCTCCGAGACCATCCGGCTGAGCAGGAACCGGAGGAAGTCGGCCGAGGACGCGTCCACCCACTGGAGGTCCTCGACCAGCACGACGACCGGGCCGCGGACGCGCCCGACGGCGGCGAGCAGCGCGGCCGTCGCATCGAAGACCTGGAGCCGTCGGGACTCGTCGACGGCGCCGTCGCCGGCACCCTGCGGGTCCGTCAGGCCGGCCACGGCAGGGAACCGGTCGAGGACCGCGGCCACCTCGGGATCGGATCCGGCGATCCCCTGCACGGCCCGGGCGAGGTCGATCACGGCCAGGTACGGCAGGCCCGGATCGCCCAGGTCGACGCACTGCGACCGCAGCACCAGCGCCTGCGGACGCGGCGGCTCCTCCAGCAGCGCGCGGACCAGCCGGGACTTCCCGACGCCCGCCTCCCCCGCGACCAGGACCCCCGCGGGCTCGCCCTCGGCGGCGCCGGTCACGGCGGCGCGCAGGAGTGTCAGCTCGCGCTCGCGGCCGACGAGCGGCACCTCGTCCTGGGACACCACCACAACGGCATCATGGCAGCCGGTGGCCGTCGCGATCCCGCAGAACGCGGGGCCAGGCTGCCGCGAGGCACAGCGACGTCGGGCCTGCGTGGTGGACAATCCCCTCGCCCGCCCCGACCGGGGCGGGATCTGCTGCCACCCGGAGGTCCTCCGCGGTGGCCGAGAGTGAAAGGGCGGCGCATTGTCGTTCCAGGCGTACCTCGACAAGGCCGAGGAGAAGACGGGGCTGACCCCTCAGGAGATCGTCGATCGTGCGCACGAGCGTGGGTTCGGACCCGAGTCGAAGGCCGGGGAGGTCCTCGCCTGGCTGGCCGAGGACCTGGGTCTGGGACGCGGGCACGGCATGGCGCTCGTCCACGTGATCAAGAACGGCCCCGAGATCAGCGACCGCCATGTCGGGACCAGCGGCAGCCACCGCGACGCGTCCACGACCTTGAGGCTCGACGGCGTGGCCGCCCGGTCCTCCGAGGGCTGAGCCGTGTCACTCCCTCGCCCCTACCCCGCCGACACCTACTCCGGCACCGACGGTGAGGCCAGCGCCTGGCTGCGGCGCACCGACGAGCCACCGGAGATCACCTTCCGGAGCGGGGGCACGTGCGAGTACCTCGCCACGGGCGACCAGGCAGCGGGGCGGTTCGGCCTGTACCGGTGGACGTTCGGGGAGACCGAGTCCGGCCCGGACCCGCACTTCCACCGCTCGATCTCCGAGCAGTTCTACGTGCTCTCCGGCGAGGTCCGGCTCCACGACGGCCGCGGGTGGATCACGGCTCGGCCGGGCGACTTCCTGTACGTCCCGGAGGGCGGCATCCACGGCTTCCGCGGTGCGGACCACGCGTCGATGCTGCTGATGTTCGCGCCCGGTGGGCCCCGGGAGGACTACTTCGAGACCCTGGCACGCGGTGAGCAGATGACCGAGGAGCAGCGCGCGAGCTTCATGCAGATGCACGACACCCACTGGGTCTGACCGCGCGACTCGCGGTCCGGCGCGTAAGAACCAGAAAGGCACCGCCTCCCACAGGGGAGGCGGTGCCTTTCTCGTGGTGGAGCTGAGGGGATTCGAACCCCTGACCTTCTCATTGCGAACGAGACGCGCTACCAACTGCGCCACAGCCCCGGTGCGTCCCGGGGGACGCGGTGGGAAACGTTAGCACCACGGGTGCGGCGTCTCCCAATCGGTTCCCGACACGGCCGGGAGCCGCGTCGGGCCGGGTCGGCCCGGGGTTCAGGAGCCGACGGCGCGCTGGTCCTCACCCTGCGCCCGTGACTTGCGCGCCTTGTCCGCCTCGTCTGCCTCACGGGCCAGCTGGGAGTCCGCGTGGGTGTTGCCTGAGGTCCACACGCCGGTGGCGTCGAGGTCGATGGTGCGCACCGTGCGGCGGGCGGCCGCCGGCTTGGTGACGTAGGTCGGGAGGGTGACGGGCACCGGGTCCCACAGGGTCGGGTCGACCACGGCGGCCGGCATCGAGGAGGTGTCGACCGTCCAGTCGTCGCCCTCGTCGGCGACGAGGTGCTCGGTGACGACCTCCTCGTCGGGAGTCGCGGTCGCCTCGGTGGGTCGCGGGGCGGCGGCGCGGGGACGGCGTACGGCGGGGGCCGCGGCCCGCTCCGAGCGCACCATCAGCCGGCAGGCGACCAGCCAGGCGACGAGCAGCCCGGCCGGGATCGCCTCGGACCACCACGGCAGGACGGAGAAGGCCGCGAGCGCGAGGACCACGACGTTCGCGAGCAGGACCGTGCCGAGCACGCGGCGGCGCCGACGGGCGGCACGGTTGGCCGCCTCGCGGCGGGCGCGCTGCGCGACCACCGGGACCTCGGCGACGGGCGCCTCGGCCGCGGGCACCTCGGCTGCAGGCGACTCGGGGGCGTGGACGACCTCGGGGCGGGCGTGGGCCTTGGTGGTCACGACCGCGGTGGAGGCGGCGCGGCCGGGGGTGACGACGAGCCGGGCGTTGCGCCGGTCGACGGGCTCGCGCCGCGCCAGCACCCGCATGGTGTGGGAGAACCGGTCGACCGAGCGGCTGCGCACCGCGTCGTCGTGGTGCTTGAGCGCCTTGGGCACGAGGTAGACGGCCCACGCGACGGCGAGGGCGACGAAGATCAATGCGCTGGGGTCCACGCTCAGAGGTTAGGAGTGCTAGCGCACACCCCCGCGGATGTCCACCCGTGTGTCGCAAAAAGACTCGTGTGACTGATGGGGGAAGAGGGGTCATTAGACTCGAAGAGACAGCCCCCGGGTCAACCGAGGCCGGGGCACCGACACCCCGGGCGTCGGCCCGGGGTCGTAGCAACCGGGGGCACACGACATGACGAACGCCGTTCGTCGCAGGCGCCTCGGCGTGGTGTTGCTCCTCTGCGTGGCCCTGGTGGCGACGATCTCGTGGCTCGTCGTGGGACGCGACGACGACCACCCGCCAGCCCCGGCACCGCCACCGTCGCCGGCGCCCGTGGCCCGCCCGGGGGCCCCCAACATCGTGCTCGTCACCACCGATGACCAGACCCTCGCCGACCTGACGTGGATGCCCCGGACCCGTCGGCTGCTGGGCGGGCACGGGGTGACCTTCTCCCACGCCTTGTCGCCGGCACCCCTGTGCTGCCCGGCCCGCGCCGAGATCATCACCGGACAGATGGGGCAGAACAACGGGGTCCAGTTCAACCGCGGTCCCTACGGGGGCTACCACGTGCTGCGGGACAAGACGAACACCATCGGCACCTGGTTGCAGGCGGCGGGCTACGACACGGCGCTGGTGGGGAAGTTCCTCAACCGCTGGAACTGGGAGGGGCGCCCCGCGGGCTGGACGATCTGGCGCGCGGCCGTGAGCGGCGTCTACAGCTACGACGACACCCGCTTCGCCACCGACAGCGGGACCCGCGCCTTCACCCGCAACGTCACCCCGGTGATCTCCGGCTACACAACACGGTTCGTACGCCGCCTCGCCGCGGACGACGCCCCCTTCTTCATCTGGGCCTCCCACGTCGCCCCGCACCTGCGACGGGACCACCACTCAGCCACCGTCGGCCTCCCGCTGCCGACCGCACGACACCGGCACGTGCTCGAGGGCGTGCGGTCGCCCTCGCTCTCCAAGCCGTCCTTCGACGTCGCCGGTCGACGGCCCCGGCCCTACCCGAACCGGATGCGGCACCCACTGCCCCGGCGGCCCCTCCAGACCGAGTTCACCCGGCGCATCCAGTCGCTGCAGGACGTCGACACCGCGGTGGCCCGCCTCGTCTCCGTCCTGCGCGAGACCCACCAGCTCGGCCACACCTACATCCTCGTCACCTCGGACAACGCATTCCTCCTCGGCGAGCACCGCCTCACGGGCAAGAACATGCTGTTCCGCGAGGCCCTCGAGGTGCCCCTGGTGGTCCGCGTCCCCGGCGCCCGCCACGGGAGGACCTCGAGCCTGCCGGTGACGCTCACCGACCTCGCCCCCACGATCCTCGACCTCGCGGGCGGCACCACCGGCCGCCTCCAGGACGGTCGGTCGTTCGCGTCCGTCCTGCGCGGCTACCGATCACGGTCGTGGCGCGACACCCAGCTGGTGCAGGCCGGCAACCACCGCAGGCGGGGGCCGGACCCCGGCTGGGACTTCCGCGGGGTGCGCACCCGGCGCTACACCTACATGCTGCGCATCGACGACCAGCGGGCCTTCCTCTACGACCGCCGCAGGGACCCCCACGAGATCGTCGACGTCGCCCGCGACCCGCGCTACCGACCCGTGCTGCGCGAGCTGGCGAGGAGGTACGCCGCCCTGGCGCTGTGTGCCGGCGCCGACTGCGACCGCCGGTTCGGACCCGTCCCCCAACCACGGGGTCCCCGCGGCGAGGGCCTCAGTCCCGGATCCTCGCCAGCATCCCCTCGGGGCACTCCTCGACGGTGACGGCGTAGATCCGGTGGTCGCGCCAGGCCCCGTCGATGTGCAGGAACTTCGGGGCGTAGCCGACCTCGCGCAGGCCCAGCTTCTCGACGACCCGCAGCGAGTTGGAGTTCTCCGGCCGGATCGCGATCTCGATCCGGTGCAGGCCCGCGGTGGAGAAGCAGTGGTCGATGACCATCGCGACCGCGCGCGGCATGATGCCGCGGCCGGCGTACTCCCGGTCCAGCCAGTAGCCGACCGAGGCGAACTGCGCGGAACCGCGCACGATGTTGTTGACGGTCACCTGCCCCACGAACCGGCCGTCGACCTCGATCGCGAAGGGGTACGTCGTCCCCGCCCGCGCCTGGCGGTTCAGCCGCCACACCAGCGACCGGAACGACGACGGTCGCGCCTCGGACCCGGGCGGGACGGTGGCGTCCCAGGGCTTGAGCCAGGCCGCGTTGCGACGCCGCGCGGCGCGCCAGTCCGGCGCGTCACGATAGGTCAGCGGCCGCAGCGTCACCTCGCCCGACGACAGCCAGACGGGCCAGCCGCTCAATGATCGCTCCCGACGACCTGCTCGACCGCGTGCACGAGGATCGGCCGGAGCACGGCCAGGCCGTCCTTCACCCCGCCGCGCGACCCCGGCAGGTTGACCACGAGGCAGCTGCCCACGACACCGGCCAGGCCACGCGACAGCACCGCGGTGGGGACCCCGTTGGCGACGCCGTGGGCACGGATCGCCTCCGCGACGCCCGGGACCTCGCGGTCGAGCAGCGCGCGCGTCACCTCGGGGGTCCGGTCGGTCGGGGTCAGGCCGGTGCCGCCGGTGGTCAGCACCACGCGCGCCCCGCCGGTCGCCGCCGCCGCGATCGCCTCGCCGACCGGCTCGCCGTCCGGCACCACGACGGGGGCGTCGACGGTGAACCCGAGCTCGGCGAGGAAGTCCACGATCAGCGGGCCGGTGGCGTCCTCGTAGACGCCGGCCGCGGCGCGGTTCGACGCGACCACGACCTCGGCGCGCAGGCTCACGAGCCGCTCTCCCGGGCCCAGTCGCCGGACTTGCCGCCCGTCTTGGTCTCCACCCGGACGTCGGTGATCACGGCCGCCTTGTCGACCGCCTTGACCATGTCGACGACGGTGAGGGCCGCCACCGTCACCGCGGTCAGCGCCTCCATCTCGACGCCGGTCCGGTCGGTGGTCCGCACCGTGGCGGCGATGTCGACGCTCTCGTCGGTGACCGTCAGGTCGACGGTCACGCCCGAGATCGACAGCGGGTGGCACAGCGGGACGAGGGACGGCGTCTGCTTGGCGCCCATGATCCCGGCGAGCCGGGCCACCGCGAGGGTGTCCCCCTTCGGCACCCCCGCCCCGCGGAGCAGCGAGACCACCTCGGCCGAGACCAGCACGCGCCCGGAGGCGGCGGCGGTCCGGGCGGTGACGTCCTTGCCGGAGACGTCGACCATCCGGGCGGCGCCGGCCTCGTCGACGTGGGTCAACCGGTCCACAGATCCCCCTCAGAAGTCCTGGTCGAGCAGCAGCACCTGCACCTGCTCGCCCGCGGGCACCGAGGTGACGTCCTCGGGCACCACGACCAACGCGTTGGACGACGCGAGGTCACCGATCAGGTGCGACCCGTGGCCGCCGACCGGGCTGACGTACGGCCCGCCGCCGTCCACGGAGTACTCCCCTCGCACGAACTGGCGCCGGCCCGCCGGCGAGCTGATCGCGCGGGTGAGCCGGGCCCGCGTGGTCGGTCGGGAGCACGGCGTCTTCCCCATCAGCTTGCGGATCGCGGGCAGCACGAACATCTCGAAGGAGATGTACGACGACACCGGGTTGCCGGGCAGCGTGAAGATCGGGGTGCGGTCCTCGCCGACCACTCCGAAGCCCTGCGGCTTGCCCGGCTGCATGGCGACTCCCCCGAACCAGACCGTCCCGGTGGGGGCGAGCGCCTCCTTGACGACGTCGTAATCGCCCTGCGACACCCCGCCGCTGGTCACCACGATGTCGGCGCGCACGAGCTGGTCGTGCAGCGCGTCGAGGAACTCGCGCGGCTCGTCGGGGACGATCCCGACCCGGTAGGCGATGGCACCGGCACGCCGCGCGGACGCCGCGAGCAGGAAGGAGTTGCCGTCGTAGATCGTGTCGTGGCCCAGCGGCTGCCCCGGCTCACGCAGCTCCGAGCCGGTGGACAGGATCACCACGCGCGGCCGTGGGCGCGAGCGCACGGTGGCCCGGCCGACCGAGGCCAGCAGCCCGAGGTGACGCGGACCGAGCACAGTGCCGTGCTCGACGAGCAGGTCGCCCTCGGCGACGTCCTCACCGGCGCGGCGGACGTGCTGGCCGAGGTCGGGAGCGCGGTCGATCCGGACCTGCGCGACACCCCGGTCGGTCCACTCGTAGGGCACGACGGAGTCGGCCCCCGCGGGCAGCGGCGCGCCGGTCATGATCTTGACGGCCGTGCCCGGTGACATCGCCAGCAGCTGCGCCTGGCCGGCGCCGATCTCGCCGACCACGGGCAGGTGCACCGGCGACTCGCCGGTCGCGGTGACCACGTCACGGTGGCACACGGCGTACCCGTCCATGCCGGAGTTGTCGAACGAGGGCAGTCGGATCGGGGCGACGACGTCCTCGGCGGCGGCGAGGTCGAGGGCCTCCATCAGCGGCTGCGGGAAGTCCGGCAGCGGCCCGACGGCGTCGAGGATGCGGGCGAGGTGGTCCTCGACGGAGGTCAGGTCGTCACCCATGCGTGGACCCGTCCGCGGCGCCCGTCGCGCCGTCGGAGAGCACCGAGCCGGCGTCGACGCGCTGGGCCGACGCCGCCTCGAGGGTCACCTCGCCGATGACCTCGACGCCCTTGCCGAAGGTCCAGTCGCCCTCGACGCGCAGCGCGGTGGCCTTGCGCATCGACGGCGCGCCCTCGGGGAAGCGCTTGTCGAACTCCCCGACGAGCTTGTAGTGGTCGGCGTCGAGGTCGACGAACGGCAGCGCGTCGGCGACCTGGTCGAGCACGAAGTCCTGCCCGATGTCGTAGACGTCCGAGCGCAGCACCAGCAGGTCGTTGGTGGTCTTCACCGGCACGAACCGGTCACGCCCCACCTCGATCAGCCGGGAACCCTCGAACACCTCGATCGCCGCCCCCATCGCGGTCTCGACCTGGATCACCTCGGGGGTGGACTTGTCGCCGGGGTCGACGTTCTTGACGTTGCGGATCAGCGGCAGGCCGAGGATCCCCTGGCGCACGTCGAGCGCAGTCTTCATCGCGGCCAGGTCGAACCACAGGTTGTTGGTCGAGCAGAACCGGTGGCGGTCGAGGTCGGCCAGCGCCTCGGCGTCCTCGGGCAGCGTCTGCGCGGTCTCGCGCAGCACGATCCGGCCGTCGCTCTTGCGCCGGGCGAAGTGGCCGCCCTTGCGGTCGGAGGGCGTGCGCCGCACGGCCTCGATCGCGAACGGCGCGCCCGAGGTGGCGAACCAGCCCGCGACCCGCGCGTCCGGGACCGCCCCGAGGTTGTCGGAGTTGGAGACGAAGACGTAGCTGTAGCCGGCCTCGATGAGCCGGTCGAGCAGGCCGGTGCCGCGCAGCGCGGTGTAGAGGTCACCGTGGCCGGGCGGACACCACTCGAGGTCGGGGTCCTTGGGCCAGCTCACCGGCGCCAGGTCCTTGGCGAGCAGCTTCGGCTCCTTGTTCTGCAGGAACTCCAGCGGCAGGCCCTCGACCTTGAGGTCCTCGTAGCGGGCCAGCGCGGCCATCGTGTCCGCGGAGGTGCGGAAGGAGTCCATGAAGATCAGGGGCAGCGTGGCGTCGTGCTCCGTGCGGAGGTGCAGCACCTGCCGGGCGATGATGTCGAGGAACGACAGCCCGCGGCGCACGCACAGCAGCGACTTGGCACGGTCCATGCCCATGGAGGTGCCGAGCCCACCGTTGAGCTTGATCACGGCCGTCCTGCGGATCGCCTCGGCGGCGTCCTCGTCGGACACCTCGACGTCCGCGAGCCGCTCCATGTCCACCGGCTCGATCGACGACTCGGGGATCATCCCGGTCTCCCCGTGCTCGAGGAGCCGGTAGTAGTGCGCGAACGTCTCGATGGCGACCTCGTCGACGCCCGCGGCGACCATCTTGTCGCGTGCCCGTTGCAACCCTGCGCTACCCATGTAGTCGATCGTAGGCTGGTCCGGTGGTCCCGCCGCAAATGCCCTCAGATCCGTCTCCGAGGCCGGGCGCCGCCGCGGCCAAGCTGGCCGTGCGGGACCGGCTGCTGACCCGCCGCAACCGGCGTCCGCTGGCGGAGGTCGGCGACGCCTCCCGGGCCCTCGCCGAGGTGCTGCTCGCCGTCCCGGAGGTGCGCCGCGCGGCCACCGTGGCGGCGTACGTCTCCATCGGCAACGAGCCCGGCACCGGCCACCTGCTCGCCGCGCTGGAGGAGGCGGGCAAGCGGGTGATCCTGCCCGTGCTGCTGCCCGACCTGGACCTCGACTGGGCGGTCCACCGCGGTGAGGGGAGCCTGGCCCCGGCCCGACTCGGGCTGCTCGAGCCGGTCGGCGCACGCCTCGGACCGGACGCGGTGGGCACCGCCGACGTCGTCCTGCTGCCCGGCCTGGCGGTGTCCCCCGACGGGCTGCGCCTGGGCCGCGGTGGCGGGTGCTACGACCGGGCGCTGGCGCGGGTTCCCGTCGGCACCTTCACCTGCGTGCTCCTCTACGACGACGAGGTCGGGATCGACGTGCCCGCCGAGCCCCACGACCGGCGGGTGCTCGCCGCCGCGACACCCTCGGGGGTGCGGCTCCTCTAGCGAGGCTCCGCGGGCTCCAGGGTCAGCGTGTCCTCGCCCGCGTCCTCCACCGCCGACCGCGTGAACGGCCAGGGCAGCGTGTCGCCGGCGGCCCACAGGTCGGTCTGGTCGGTGTAGTGGCGGTCGAACGGGTGCCCCGAGACGCCGGTGAGGTTGATCCACCGGGACCGGTCGAGGTCACCGAGCGAGACCACCATCCGCATCGACGGAGCGGTCTCGACGTCGTAGCCGTCCGCGGCGTCCCACCCGGTCGCGTCCACGGCCGCACTGCCACCCGCGAGGTCCCAGGACCCGCGGTTGACCAGCCACTCGACGGGGCCGATGCCGGACTCGCCCAGCGCCGCCTGGTGCAGGTCGAGCCGGTGCAGCCGACCCCAGCTCCACTCCTCGGGGTGCACGTCCTGGCGCTGCGTCAGCTCGTCGCGCGCGGCGGTCATCGCGGCCGCCAGGATGTCGTCGCGGGTCTCCACCTCGCTTGTGCCGCTGTCGTCCCACCACGGGTCCGACGGCTTCTCGAGCAGCCGGCTCACGACCGCGAACCACCGGTCGCCGCCGTCCGGCCGCTGGTCCTCGGGGAGGTCGTCGTCGAAGGTCAGCCGGAGCAGGTTGCTCCAGACGACGTTGAAGTACGCCGCCGCGGCGCTGTCGGCGGGCTGGGAGAAGTCCCACGAGCGCAGCAGCCGCTGCCCGGCCGAGTAGTAGCCGTGCGGCAGCGGCACGTCGAGGAGGTACGGCGTGAGCACCGGGCCGATCGGGTTCCGGGCGTCGAGCTGGAGGGCGAGCATCTCGTCGACCGACAGCTCCCCCTCCTCCGAGAGCCGGTCCCGGATCCGCTGGGAGCGGTAGCCCTGGTCCCAGTCGTCGGTGAGCCGGTAGGGGTAGTCGGGGCCGATGACCGCCTGGTTGGCGGTGACGATGAACCCCTCGTCGGGGTCGAGCACGTTGGGCAGCCCGGAGAAGGGCACGTAGTCGCCGGTCCAGTCGTTCTCGGGCTGCCAGCCGGCGACGGGCAGCTGGCCGTCGTTGCCGGACTTGCGGATCGGGATCCGGCCGGGGGCCTGGTAGCCGATGTGCCCCTCGGTGTCGGCGTACACGAGGTTCTGTGCGGGCACCGCGAAGGCCGATGCCGCGGCCCGGAAGGAGTCCCAGTCGGTGGCCAGGTCCAGCTCGAGGATCGCGTCGGCGGTGGGCGCCGGCTTCAGCGCGGTCCAGGACAGCGCGACGGCGTACCTCTCGTCGTCGGGCCGGCCCGGCACCCGCGCGTCGGAGCCGACGTCCTCGAGCTCGTCCGAGACGTCGGAGAGCAGCGGCCCGTGCTTCGTCGAGCGGACGGTGATCCTCACGTCGTCGCCGCCGTCGACCTTGATCGTCTCGGTGCGCGTGCGCAGCGGGCGCAGCCGGCCGTCGTAGCGCCACCGGTCCCCCTCGACCCGCTCGAGGAACAGGTCGCTCACGTCGGCACCGAGGTTGGTGAAGCCCCAGGCGATGTCGGCGTTGTGACCGATGATCACGCCCGGGACCCCGGAGAAGGTGAAGCCGGCGACGTCGAGGGGGCAGTCCTCGGAGACGGTCCGGCAGTGCAGGCCCATCTGCATCCAGACCCCCGGCAGGCTGGTGCCGAGGTGCGGGTCGTTGGCGAGCAGTGGCGCCCCGGTCGCGGAGTGCTCGCCGTCGACCACCCAGCTGTTGCTGCCGACGCCGTCCCCACGCCCGAGCAGGGTGGGCATCCGTGCGATGCCGTGGCGCAGCCGGGACAGCGCGGCACGAGCGCCCGCGGTGTACGCCGGCCGCTGCGGGTTGCGGGTCGCGCCCGGGGTCGCGTCCTGGTCGAAGACGCCGTCGACGACGGCACCCTGCCCGACGATCGGGGCGTGCTCGGCGAACGGGTACGCCGGGTAGAGCTCGGCCACCTGCTCGGCGCTGTGGCCGGCCAGCGACAGGACCCGGTCGATCTCCTCGGTCATGTTGCCGCGCAGGTCCCAGGCCATGGCCTTGAGCCAGGACAGCGAGTCCACGGCCGTCCAGTGCTCGGGCTCGTAGTCGAGGCCGCCGGCGTTGAGCACGGTGTACTCGACGGCGATCTGGCTGGACGAGTGCTGGTCGAGGTAGGCGTTGACGCCGTCGGCATACGCCTCCAGCGCGGTCCGGGTCTCGGGCTTGATCAGCGCGAGCTCCCGCTCCGCGACCCGTCGCCAGCCCATGGTGCGGACCATCTCGTCGCTCTCGAGGGCGTCCTTGCCGAACATCTCCGCGAGACGGCCGGCGGTGGCGTGCCGGCGCACGTCCATCTCGAAGAACCGCTCCTGGGCGTGGACGTAGCCCTGCGCCCGCATCAGGTCCTCGACCGAGTCGCCGTAGAGCTGCGGGATCCCGTGGTCGTCGCGGACCACCTCGACCTTCGCGTCGAGGCCGGGCAGCTCGAGGCTGCCGGTCGTCTGCGGCAACGGCCTGCGGACCAGGACCACCCCGGTGACCAGTCCGGCCACCAGCACCAGCACCAGGCCGGCTGCGACGTACGCCGCGATCCGGGCCCAGCGGGGCCAGCCGAGGAACGCACGCCACCAGGTGGCCGGGCCGGAACGGGCGCCGGGGCCGGGCTCCGACGGGCGGGGATCGGGCTGCTCGGTCATGGTGCTGGTCATTGTGCCGTGCCGTATGATTGGCAGTCGCCGGGGCCGAGTGCCAGCCGACCCGACGCCACCAAGGAGAACCGTGCCGACCTACCAGTACGCCTGCACCGAGTGCGGCCACGCCTTCGAGCAGTTCCAGAGCTTCTCCGACGACGCGCTCACCGTCTGCCCGGAGTGCGACGGTCGTCTGCGCAAGGTCTTCAACGCCGTGGGCGTCGTCTTCAAGGGCTCGGGCTTCTACCGCACCGACAGCCGCTCGTCGGGCTCCTCGACGACGGCCTCGTCCTCGGGCAGCTCCTCGACCACGACGTCGGGCGACTCCTCGTCGACGGGCTCGAGCGACAGCAAGCCCGCCGCGACCGCGTCGGCCGCCAAGGACTGACGCCCCGGCCCCGGGAGGGGCCTGTGGAGAGCCGGCCCCGTCCGGCCCGAAAACTCCTACCGTCGAGGCCATGGCCTCGACCCGTGACCACCTGACCCGCCTGCTCCGCTCGGTACGCCGCGCCGTGCTGCGGCGCCGTCGGCTGCTGGCCGCCGGACTCACCGCGGTGGCCGTGGCCACCGGTCTGCACGCCGCGGCCGCGCCGCCCCCGCCGGTCGTGACGGTGCGGGTGGCCGCCCGGGACCTGCCCGCGGGCTCGGTCCTGGCCGCCGACGACCTCACCGAGGTGGACCTGCCACCGGACTCCGTGCCGTCGGGGCTGGTCAACGGTCCGGAGGGCCGGGTCCTCGCCGCGCCGCTGCGCGCGGGCGAGCCGGTCACCGACGTGCGCCTGCTCGGCCCGGCCCTGGCCGCGGCGTACCCCGGCCGGGTCGCGACGCCGGTGCGACTGCCCGACGCCGGCATGGCCGGGCTCCTGCACACGGGCGACCGGGTCGACCTGGTCGCCGCGGACCCGCAGGGGTCGGGTGCCCGGGTCGTGGCGACCGACGTCCCCGTGCTCGCGGTCCCGCGGTCCGGCGGGGAGCCGTCGGCCGCGGGCGAGGTGGGCGGGCGCCTGGTGGTGGTGGGCGCCGAACCGGGCGACGTGCCGGCCATCGCCGACGCCGCCGTGCGTTACTTCCTGACCTTCGTCTACACCCGTTAGCGTGCAGTCATCCCCGCACGGGGCGGGCCTCTCGGACGACACAGGAGCAGCACATGACCGGGTTCAAGAACTTCATCCTCCGCGGCAACCTCGTCGAGCTCGCGGTCGCCTTCATCATGGCGGCCGCGTTCGCCACCGTGGTGACCGCCACCGTCGGCCTGATCATGGACCTGATCGGCAAGGCCGGCGGCACGCCCGACTTCTCCAACTACGAGTGGAAGGGGATCTCGATCGGGATCTGGCTCACCTCGGTGATCTCGTTCCTGATCATCTCCGCGGTCGTGTACTTCTTCATCGTGATGCCCTACACCAAGGCCAAGGAGCGCTACTTCCCCAGCCCCGAGCCGGGCACCCCCGAGGACGTGAAGCTGCTCCAGGAGATCCGCGACCTGCTCGCCCAGCGCCAGGTCTGACGCGCCAAGGCGGGCGTCAGCCGTGGTGGGGCGGCACCTGGGATTTCAGCCAGGCCTCTCCGGCGTCCTCACCGGACCCGGTGTCGGGTTCCCGCTCGTCGGCGGTCGTCTCGGGGAGCACGTCCCCGAAGATCGCGGCCAGCCGCCGGCGGCGCTCCCAGTCGGTCTCCTCGGCCACGCCCCGCCCCTCAGGCACAGAGCCCGGCGTCGCTGAGCGTCTGGGCGTCCGGGCCCTCGGTGCTGCCCGAGCCGCCGCCACCGGGCGAGGGCGACGACGAGCCGTTCCCCGAGGGGTTGCTGCTGCCGGACGTGCCGGGCACGTTGCCGGCGCTGATCACGTCCCGCGCGAGGCGCCTGGTCAGCGGCTCGTCGTTCGCGATCTTCTTCCACACCTGCTTGGCCTCCGGGGTCCACACCAGGTGGTTGGCGTCCGCGGGGTCGACCGTGTTCGGGATGGTGATGAACTGGATCTTGTCCAGCCCGATGTCACGGAACTCGTAGCCGAGCTGACCGATCTTCTTCAGGCTGCCGATCTCCTTGTCGAGGGTGATCGACTTCGTCGCGGCCTCGAGGAAGCGCACGACCTTGATCGGGTTGGCGAGCGTGCCGGCGGTCACGACCTGGTGGGCCATCGAGGCGATGAACGCCTGCTGGCGCTTCATCCGGCCGACGTCGGAGCCGTTGCCGACGACGTAGCGCTCACGGACGTAGTTGAGCGCCTGCTGGCCCTCGAGCTTGCGGGTGCCGGCGGGGATGTTGATGCCGTGCGCCGGGTCGACGATGTCCTCGGGGATGCAGACCTGGACGCCGCCGATCGCGTCGACCATGTCCTTGAACCCCTCGAAGTTGACCACGACGAAGTGGTCGACGAGGACGCCGCTGAGCTGCTCGAACTGGCGGATCGTGCAGGCGGGGCCACCGACGGAGAACGCCTCGTTCCACATCACGTGGGTGCCACCCGGGATGTCCTGCCCGTCCTCGGTCTTGCAGGTGGGCCGGTCGACCATCGAGTCGCGCGGGATGCTGATGCCGTAGGCGCGGGTGCGGTCCGCCGAGAGGTGGATCAGGATCGTGGTGTCCGACCGCTCCCCCATGCCGGTGAGGTTGTCGATGTTGCAGCCCTGGCAGTCGCGGGCGTCGGACCCCATCACCAGGATGTTCAGCGGCTCGTGCGGGCCCTCGACCGCCACCTTGTCGGGGCGGTCGGTGCCGAGCTGCTGGGTCAGGTCGACGACGTTGAGGTTGCCGTTGAGGTGGCGGTAGATGAACACGACGGAGAGACCGGTGACCATGCCGAGCACCACGAGCGCGGCGACCACGACCTTGGCGACCGTGTGTCTCTTGCGCTTCTTGCCGCGCCTCTTGGGCGCGCCGGGCTCCGGCTGGGCACTGCTCTGCTCAGCGTCGGACATGCGTGTTCACCTCGGGGATCGGGAGAGCTCGGCGCAGCTCGAACCTACGCGCAATCTCCAAAGTGTGCCGCTGACCTGCCCTTTCGACCAAACCCGCCCGTGGTCGCGGCCGGCCCGGCGCCTACCCTGAGCGGCATGACCAGCCCCGCCGACGTGCTCATCGACCGCCTCCAGCGCGCCCTGGGCGCGGCCTTCGGGCCCGAGCACGCCGGCACCGACCCGGTGCTGCGACCCTCGCAGTTCGCCGACTTCCAGGCCAACGTCGCGCTCGCGCTCGCCAAGCGGCTCGGGAGCAACCCCCGCGCCGTCGCCGAGGCCCTCGTCGAGCACCTCGACGTCGCCGACGTGTGCCTGGCGCCCGCGGTCAGCGGCCCCGGCTTCGTCAACCTCACCCTGCGCGGCGACTGGCTGGCCGGGCAGGTCACGGCGCTGGCCGGCGACGGCCGGCTCGGGGTCCCGGTCCAGGAGCCGCAGGTCGTCCCCGTCGACTACTCGGCACCCAACGTGGCCAAGGAGATGCACGTCGGCCACCTGCGCACGACCGTGGTCGGCGACGCGCTGGCCCGGACGCTCGAGCACCTCGGGCACCGGGTGGTGCGGCAGAACCACATCGGCGACTGGGGCACGCCGTTCGGGATGCTCATCGAGCACCTCCTCGACGTCGGCGAGGACTCCGAGCAGGCACGGCTCCTGTCGACCGACCCGAACGCGTTCTACCAGGGCGCCCGCGCCGAGTTCGACGCCGATGAGAATGGTTTCGCCGACCGGGCCCGCCGTCGGGTGGTGGCGCTGCAGGCCGGCGACCCGGACACGCTGCGGCTCTGGCAGGAGCTGATCGACCTCTCCACGGCCTACTTCAACTCCATCTACTCCACGCTCGACGTCACGCTGACCGACGCCGACCTGGCCGGCGAGTCGACGTACAACGACGAGCTGCCCGGCATCTGCGAGGACCTCGAGGCAGCCGGGATCGCGACGATGAGCGAGGGGGCGCTGTGCGTCTTCCTCGAGGAGTTCACCGGCCGCGAGGGCAGGCCGGTGCCGCTGATCATCCGGAAGAGCGACGGCGGCTACGGCTACGCCACGACCGACCTCGCCACCATCCGGCACCGGGTCCGCGACCTCGGGGCCGACCGGATCCTCTACGTGATCGGTGCCCCCCAGCACCTGCACCTGCAGATGGTCTTCGCCACCGCCCGCAGGGCGGGCTGGCTGACCGACGACGTCGAGGTCGTGCACGTCCAGATCGGCAACGTCCTCGGCCCCGACGGGAAGATCCTCAAGACCCGCAGCGGCGCGCCGATCCGGCTCCGCGCCCTGCTCGACGAGGCCGTGGAGCGCGCGGCGGCGGTGATCGCCGAGGCCCGGCCCGAGATGCCGGACACCGAGCGTCGGCTCGTCGCCCGCCAGGTCGGCATCGGCGCGGTGAAGTACGCCGACCTCTCGGTCGCCCACGACAGCGAGTACACCTTCGACCTGGACCGGATGGTGTCGCTCACCGGCAACACCGGCCCCTACCTGCAGTACGCCGCCGCGCGGATCCGCTCGATCCTGCGCCGGGCCGGGGACGCCCCGGACGGCCCGGTCCTGCAGACCGAGGAGGCCGAGCGGGAGCTGATGCTCGCGCTGCTCGGGTTCGGTGACGTGGTGGCCGGTGTCGGCGCCACGCTCGAGCCGCACCGGCTCTGCACCTACCTCTTCGACCTGGCGCAGACGTTCACCACGTTCTACGACCGCTGCCCGGTGCTCAAGGCGCCCGAGGCGGAGGTCCGCGCCTCACGGCTGCGGCTGTGCGCGGTGACGCTGGCCGTGCTCGAGCAGGGGCTGGCCCTGCTCGGCATCACGGCGCCGCAGCGGATGTGACCGGTGTGAGCCAGGCGGAGGCGACGTACGACGTCACCACGCCCACGATGACCAGCGGCATCAGGGCGACGGCGTCGCTGACGAGGATCAGCGACGGCAGCAGCACCGACACCAGGGGCAGCCGGAGCATGGCCACGGTCATCGCGCCGATGCCGATGCCCACCCCGGCGATGGTGGAGAGCCCCGGCAGCTGAGCGGCGAGGAGCCCGAGCGCGGCGCCGACGAACATGCCCGGGAAGACGGGGCCGCCGCGGAAGCAGCTCAGCGAGAGGCTGTACGCGAGGCCCTTGCACACCACCAGCAGGGCCAGCGCACCCGCCGACCAGGAGGACGCCGCCTGCACGAGGTCGGGCAGCGCGTCCTGTCCCGAGAAGAGGACGTACGACGCCTCCTTGTCCGTCGCCGCCTCGAAGGCGATGGCCACCAGCGCCACCCCGAGCCCGACCACCGGGGTCAGCAGGACCTGCCGGCGCTCGACGACCGGTTGCAGGGCCAGCGCCCCCCGCCTGATCAGCAGGCCGAGGAGCGCGGCCACCACGCCGATCCCGATCGCCCAGAGGAACTCGCTCACCGTCGGGGCGGAGGCGGCGGGGAGGTCCGGGATCGCCAGCGAGAACGTGCCCAGGCCGGTCCACCCGTCGAGCCCGACGAAGATCAGCGCGCCGATGCCCGCGGCCAGCAGGCCCGGCAGCAGCACCACGCCCATCATGGTCCCGGCCAGCCCGGCGGCCTCCATGAGCAGGAAGGCGCCGGTGATCGGCGATCCGAGGAGGGTGGCGATGGCCGCGAAGCTCCCGGCCGCCGCGATCACCCCGACCGCCTGCTGTGGGGCGTCCTTCTTCAGCAGGCGCACCGCGAGCACGCCCAGGCCGCTGCCGATCGCGATCAGGGGAGCCTCCGGCCCGAGCACCGCGCCGAGGCAGAGCGTGGCCAGCGCGGCCACCGCGATGCCCGGCAGGTCCCGCGGGTCCGTGGCTCCACCCGTCTTGAAGCCCTCGGCGGGCCGGTGACCACCGGTGCCGTGGAGGTACCTCAGGGTGAGGCCGACCACGAGGCCGCACACCACCAGCGGCACGACCGGCCACCACAGCGGCGACGAGCCGAGACCCAGCCCGTCGGGCAGGCTCACGAAGACCCAGTGCTGGGCCTTGGTCACGAAGGCCAGGAAGAAGTAGGCGACGACGGCGACCGGCACCCCGACGAGGGCGCCGAGCACCAGCAGGCCGACGTACGCCCGGCTGCGCAGCAGCTCGAACGGGTCGGGCGTCGCCGGCCCCGCGGCGGGCGGCGTCTCGGTCCCTTGCGTGTCCACTGCTCAGCCGTACCACGACGGCCGGGGCGCGCAGATCGCCCCCAGTGAGTGAGGCGTGAGCCGTCAGGGCACGTCCGGTGTGCGCCGGTGGGCGGGGAGCACGCGCACCTCGGCCACCCGCATGCCGGCCATCTGCGTCACCTCCAGCCGCGCCCCGTTGATCTCGACCGAGTCGCCCGCGCGCGGGATCCGGCCGAGCCGGGCGATGAGGTAGCCGGCCACGGTCTCGTAGCTGCCGTCCTCGAGCTCGAGGCCGGTCGTCTCGGCGAACTCCTCGATCGTCACGCCGGCGTCCACGGTCGAGGAGGTGCCGATGTCGCCGGTCCGGGGCTCGGTGGCGTCGTACTCGTCGCGGATCTCCCCGACCAGCTCCTCGACGAGGTCCTCCAGCGTGGCGATGCCGTCGGTGCCGCCGTACTCGTCGATGACGACCGCGAGGTGGACGCCCTCCTGGCGCATGGTCGAGACGGAGGGCAGCACCCTGTTGGTCGCGGGCAGCATCAGCACGTCCCGCCGCACGTCGCCGACCACCCGGCGGTCGTCGCTCGCGACCCCCAGCAGGTCCCGAACGTGCAGGAAGCCGAGCACGTCGTCGAAGCCGGTCCCGATCACCGGGTAGCGCGACCAGGGCTTCGTCCGGACCAGGTCGACGGCGTCCACGAGCGGCAGGTCGGCCGCGAGGAACTCGACCTCGCCGCGCGGCCGCATCACCTCCTTGACGGTGGTCCGGGAGGCCTGGAAGACGTCGCGCAGGATGCGACGCTCCTGCTCCCCGAGGCCCTCGTGGGTGGCGACGATGTCGCGCAGCTCCTCCTCCGACAGCTCCTCGCCGGTCGCCGACGGGTCTCCTCCCAGCAGGCGGACCACGACGTTCGTCGACGCGGAGAGGAGCCCGATCACCGGTCGCATGAGCGTGGCGAACCGGTCCAGGGGCGGCGCCACCGCGAGGGAGAGCCCGGCCGAGCGCTGGAGGGCGAGCCGCTTGGGCACGAGCTCGCCGAGGACCAGCGACAGGTAGGCGATCACGAGCGTCATCACCACGAGAGCGGTCGTGTCGGCCGCGTCGGCGGGCAGGCCCAGGCTCCGCAGGTGCGGTGCCAGGTCGGGCGCCAGCGTCGAGCCGCCGTACGCCGCCGAGAAGAACCCGGCCACGGTCACGCCGATCTGCACGGCGGCCAGGAACCGGTTGGGGTCGCGCGCGACGGCGGCCACACGTGCCCCGCGGGCGCTCTGGCGCTCGAGGCGCACCAGCTGGCTGTCGCGCAGCGAGACGAGTGCTATCTCGGTGGCGGCGAAGACGCCGCCCACGAGGACGAAGACGAGGACCAGGCCGAGGTTGAGGAAGGTCTGGCTGTCCATCAGGCCCGTTCACCCCCGACCGTGGTCAGCGGTGAACGGTCCGTACTTCGTGGGTCGTCCATGCGCTCGAAGATAGCGAGCGGCCGAAGCCGACCCCGTGGGGTCGGCCCGGCCCCGCGTCAGCGCAGGTCGTCGTCACCGCCGTGGTCGCCACCCTGGTCCTGGTCGCCCTGGCAGTCGTCGTCCTGGCCCTGGTCGTCGTCGTCCGCGTCGTCCTGCTCGTCGGCGTCGTCGGAGTCACCCTGGCCGTCGTGGTCGGAGTCGTCGGCGCCGTCCGGGGTCCCGTCGTCGTCGCTGTCCGAGTCGTGCACCCGGGTCCCGAAGTCGTTCTCGTCCTCGTCGGCGAGGCCGTCCTCGTCGGCGTCGTCGTCATCGGCCGTGCAGCTCTCGTCGGCGTCGTCCTCGTCCTCGTTGTCGACCTGGTCGTGGTCGGCGTCCTCGTCGCCGTCCTCGGTGCCGTCACCGTCGGTGTCGGGGTCGGTCGGGTCGGTCGAGTGGAGTCCGTCGTGGACCTCGTCCCCGTCGTCGTCGCCGTCGTTGTCGGAGTCCTCGTCGCGGGGGCGGGTGTCGTGACGGTACTCGGCGATGTTGCGCAGGCCGTCGTGGTCGGGGTTGCCCTTGGCGTTGGCACGGTGGGGGTTCAGGTGGTTCGCGATCTCCCAGCGGTTGGGCATGCCGTCGCCGTCGGCATCACCCGAGGCGGCGCCGGCGTACGGCGCGGAGAGCGAGAGCAGGCCGGCGGCGGCCATGGCGGAGGTGGCGGAGACGAGCTTGAACGCGGTGGTGCCGAGCACTGGCATGGGGGCCTCACAGTGATCAGGCCGGGGAGGGGTCCCGGGAGGTGATGTGCGACACAGGTAGGGCCGCAACCCGTACATGTCGCCAGACGTCCCGGTCGTTACACCGCGACGACGGGGCGCCGAACGGGTCGGACGTCCACTGGTGTCATCGGACCCGACCGGGCACTACTTGAGCGCGGACGCGGACATCCGCGCGTCGACCCCGGGCAGCGGTCCTCCCGGTGTCCTCAGGGGCCGCATTCGTCACATCACCCGTCTGCTGACAAAATGACCACCGCCACTGGACAGCGCTCACCACGAGGCTGCACAGGGCTCGCCCCAGTAGCTCAGCGGATAGAGCAGCCGCCTCCTAAGCGAAAGGTCGCAGGTTCGACTCCTGCCTGGGGCACCCTTCGTGGATCGCCGCGTGAGTCACGTCTCCGTCACCCGCCCCCAGCGACGCCGTTGGTAGGGGCGTACCCGCGCTCGGAAGGGGACCCGCGCGCCCGGCCCACGACCCCGAGGACGACCCGGTGACCGCTCCCCGACGACTGCTCACCCTGCACGGACCCATGAAGGCCACGGTCGCCAGCGAGCTGCTGTCCGCGATCGAGGGGGCGCTCGGGAGACTCGGCGCGGCCCGGGTCTGGATCGACCCGGACAGCCACCCCGACATGGCGATCATGGTGGAGCTGCCCGCGACCGCGCGGGACGTGAACCCCGCCGGGTGAGCGGGGCTCAGCTCACTTGATCTCCCAGGCGACGTCGCCGTCGTCGTTCTTCATGGTCACCGCGGCCGTGACCTGCTGCCCGTCCTTGGTCTCGACGTCGCACTCGAACGTGCCGCCGGTGTTCCACTCGACCTGGTCGGGGCAGTCGACGCTCACCGCCTGGCCGGTCTGGTCCTTGACCCCCGACGTGATCTCCTTCTCGAGCCCGTCGATGTCCACCTCGGAGGGGCTGCAGCCGGTCAGCAGCAGGAGCGCGGGGGCGGCCGCCAGGGTCATCCGGAGAGTTCTCATGGGCGCACGGTAGTCAGCGCCCACCGGCCGAGGGCCCTTTGTCGTGAGGCGTGTCCCTCACACCCGCGAGGGACCCCGAGGACTCAGGTGACGACCTCGAAGCGGATGCCCTGGGCCTGCAGCCGGGCGAGCAGGTTGTCGCCCATCGCCTGGGCGGTCGTCACCTGGCCGGACGTCGTCGGGTTGTCGTCGAAGGCCAGGCACATCGCCGACTCCGCCAGCATCTTGGCCGTCTCGGTGTAGCCGGGGTCGCCGCCGGAGACCCGCGTGTGGATGGTCCGGCCGTCGCCCTCCCCCACGAAGTCCACGGTGAACCACGACTTCTCGCGCTTGCTCTCGCCCGGCCCGTCGCCCTGCTTGATCCGGCCGAGCAGCAGGTTGCGCACCGGGCGCACCTGCGCGGCCGCGGCCAGGAACCCGACGCCGGCGGCCCCGCCGGCTGCGTACCGCAGCGTCTTCGTGCCCACGTAGTGCGAGTAGCGGAACTCCGGGCCGTACGACGCCAGCGCCGCACCGCTGCGGGCGACGACCATCGGGTCGATGGTCGGCAGCGGGAGCAGCCAGTAGCCGAGCGCCCCGTCCCGGTGCGGCTTGCCGGCGACGGCGCGGGACGAGCGGCCCTCGGGGCGCGGCTCGGCGCGGCGGCGGGCCGACGAGGCCTCCTTCATCTGCCGGGCACGGGACATGGCCGTCATCGCGGAGTGGAAGGTGCCGCCGGAGAACATGCCGCCCGCGCGGACCACGCCGCGCACCGCCACCGGCCCGGCAGCGTCGAGCTGCTGCACGGTGTACATCGCGCCCAGGTCGTGCGGGATGGAGTCGAAGCCGCACGCGTGCACGATCCGGGCGCCGGTGCGCTCGGCGGTCGCGTGGTGGGCGAGGTACATCCGGTCAACGAACTCGGGCTCGCCGGTCAGGTCGACGTAGTCGGTGCCGGCCTCGGCGCACGCGGCCACCAACGGCTCGCCGTACGTCAGGTAGGGGCCGACGGTGGTGATGACCACACGGGCCCGGCCGGCCACGTCCGCGAGCGACGCCGCGTCGGTGACGTCGGCGTGCATCAGCTCGAGGCGCTTGAGCTCGGGGTCGATGTCGGCCAGCTGGTCGCGCACCTTCTCCAGCTTCTGCGGGCTGCGCCCGGCCAGCGCCCAGCGCAGCCCGGCCGGCCCGTGCCGGGCGAGGTACTCCGCGGTGAGCCGGCCGGTGAACCCGGTCGCTCCGAAGAGCACGATGTCGAACTCACGGTTTGCGTTGCGTGCCTCGCCCATGGACCGAGGCTAGCCCGGTGTGTCGCAGTCCGGGTCGCCCGCCGCCCCGTGGGACCTCACTCCGGTGGCGTCCTCGTGGACCAGACGCGGCCTGCGTTCGAGCTCGGACGGCGGCTGCGGCCGGCCCGGCGGGAGCGCCGGGGCCACCGCAGCGAGCACGCCGGGCTCCTCGGGCGTGCGGATGTCCAGCTCGGCATGCAGCCAGTCGGCCTCCCACCACATCACGTTCCTCGACGCTCCTTCGTCCGCGGACCCGGATCGGGCCGAGCTCCCACAGGGTTGCACCGTCGCAGCCACGACGGGACAGGTCCGGTGCCGGTCGTCGGTGCAGGTGGGCCACGGCGACGTACCCTGAGTCGCATGTGCCGCAACATCCGCCCGCTCCACAACTTCGAGCCGCCGGCCACCGATGACGAGGTCACCGCGGCCGCGTTGCAGTACGTCCGCAAGGTGAGCGGCTCGACGCGACCGTCGCAGGCCAACCAGGCAGCGTTCGACCGCGCCGTGCGGGAGATCGCCCACGTCACCCAGCACCTGCTCGAGGACCTGGTCACCAGCGCGCCGCCGAAGGACCGGGAGGTCGAGGCCGACAAGGCGCGCGCCCGGGCCGCGCTGCGCTACGCCCGATGAGCCTGCGGGACGCGGCGCCGGTCGAGCCGGCGATCCGGGACGAGGCGTACGCCGCGGCCCTGGCGCTGCTGCGCGGCCGCCCGCTGGTGGTGCTCACCGGTGCCGGCCTCTCGACCGACTCCGGCATCCCCGACTACCGGGGGCCGGGCTCGCCCTCGCGGACGCCGATGACCTACCAGGAGTTCGTGTCCGGCCCGGAGGCCCGGCAGCGCTACTGGGCGCGCAGCCACCTCGGCTGGGGGCGCATGCACGGCGCCGACCCGAACGACGGCCACCACGCGCTGGCCCGCCTCGACCCGACGCTGCTGATCACCCAGAACGTCGACGGGCTGCACGAGCGGGCGGGGTCCCGCCGGCTGGTGGCCCTGCACGGACGGATCGCCGAGGTGGTCTGCCTCGACTGCCGCACCACGTCGGCCCGGGCGGCGCTGCACGAGCGGCTCACCCGGCTCAACCCCGGCTTCGCCGAGCGGCACGCCGGGGCGGCCGTGCGGCCGGACGGTGACGTCGAGCTCGACGAGACCCGCGACTTCGTCGTGCCCGGGTGCGAGGCGTGCGGCGGGATCCTCAAGCCGCACGTCGTCTTCTTCGGCGAGAACGTCCCACCCCCGCGCGTCGAGCGCTGCTACGCCGCGGTCGAGGCCCTGGTCCACGACGACGGTGCGCTGCTGGTGGCCGGCTCGTCCCTCACCGTGATGAGCGGGCTCCGCTTCGTGCGCAGGGCGGCCCGCAACGGGACCCCGGTGGTCATCGTGAACCGGGGCGCGACCCGCGGCGACGAGCTGGCGGCGTACAAGCTGGAGGTCGGCTGCAGCGCCTTCCTGACCCGCCTGGCCGAGCCGGCCTGACCGGCCGGCGGCCCGCACCTCCCCTGCCGGCCGGTGCCCGACGTCCCCCGACGCGGGCCGGATCAGAGCCGGCGCACGAAGATGTGGTCCGCCGCCTCGGGCACCACCTCGGCGGTCTCGCCACCGGAGCCGACCAGGACGCCCTCGCCGGTCGTCACGACCGTGATCGTCTTGTCCGGCAGCGCCCCCACCCGGCGCAGCGCGCTCATCAGGGTCTCGTCCTTCTGCATCTCCTCGGAGATGCGGCGCACGATCACCCGCGCCTCGTCCGCGGACGCCGCCTTGGACAGCGGCTCCACGCCCTCCATGAACTCCTCGCCGGCGACGACCTCACCGAGCTCGTCGAGCCCCGGGATCGGGTTGCCGTAGGGCGACTCCGTCGGGTGGTCGAGCAGCTCGACGAGCCGACGCTCCACGGTCTCCGACATGACGTGCTCCCAGCGGCACGCCTCCTCGTGGACCAGCTCCCAGTCCAGGCCGATCACGTCGGTCAGCAGCCGCTCGGCCAGCCGGTGCTTGCGCATCACCCGGGTGGCCAGGCGCATGCCCTCGTCGGTGAGCTCCAGGTGTCGGTCGCCCTGCACGGTGAGCAGTCCGTCGCGCTCCATCCGGGCCACGGTCTGGGAGACCGTCGGCCCGCTCTGGTGGAGCCGCTCGGCGATCCGCGCACGCAGGGGGACGATGCCCTCCTCGGACAGCTCGTAGATGGTCCGGAGGTACATCTCGGTGGTGTCGATCAGGTCGCTCACCGACCCATTCTGACGCATGCCGCACACATCCCCGTCGCCCGTCGCCACGGACGTGGCACAGTGGTGCCCGATGGCCACCTCGACCAACGCCGTGATGTGGTTCCGCCGCGACCTCCGCCTGGCGGACAACCCTGCTCTCGTGGAAGCGGCCGCGGACGGCGACGTGCTCCCGCTGTTCGTGCTCGACCCGGCCCTGTGGGGCCCGGCCGGCCCCAGCCGGCGTGCCTACCTCGGCGCCTCGCTGCGCGCCCTCGACGCCTCGCTGCGGCAGCGTCAGGCCTCCCTCTCGGTCGTCCGCGGTGACCCGGTGCGACGCGTGGTCATGGCCGCGCGCGAGGTCGGCGCCCGACGGGTGCACGTCGCGGCCGACTTCGGCCCCTACGGCCGGCAGCGCGACCAGGCCGTCGAGGAGGCGCTCGCCGAGCACGACATCGAGCTGGTCCGCACCGGCTCGGCGTACGCCGTGGCGCCGGGCCGCGTGACCAACGGCTCCGGCGACCCGTACAAGGTCTACACGCCGTTCTCGAAGGCCTGGGCCGAGCACGGCTGGCGCGGCCCGATCGACGCGCCGACGGGCATGAGCTGGCTGGCGCTCGAGGACACCACTGACATCCCCGACCCGGAGCTGCCCGCCGGGCTCACGCTCCCCGAGGCCGGCGAGCAGGCCGCCGCCCGGCGCTGGCGCGACTTCCTCGACGAGCGCGTGGGCGAGTACGACGACGACCGCGACAAGCCCGGCATCGAGGGCACCTCCCGGATGTCGGTGCACCTGAAGTGGGGCGAGATCCACCCGCGCACCATGCTGGCCGACCTCGCCAGGTTCCGCTCGAAGGGCGCGGTGACCTACCGCAAGGAGCTGGCCTGGCGGGAGTTCTACGCCGACGTGCTGTTCCACCGCCCCGGGACCGCGCGCGAGTACCTCCGCGAGGAGTTCGCGAAGATGCCCTACGACCGCCCCGGCAAACAGCTGGAGGCGTGGCGCGACGGCCGCACCGGCTTCCCGGTCGTGGACGCCGGGATGCGCCAGCTCCGGGCCACCGGCTGGATGCACAACCGGGTGCGGATGATCGTGGCCAGCTTCCTGGTCAAGGACCTGCACCTCGAGTGGCAGCACGGCGCCCGCCACTTCATGCACTGGCTGGTCGACGGTGACCTCGCCTCCAACCAGCACGGCTGGCAGTGGACGGCCGGGTGCGGCACCGACGCGGCGCCGTACTTCCGGGTCTTCAACCCCACCAGCCAGGGCCGCAAGTTCGACCCGGACGGGGCCTACGTCCGGCAGTGGGTCGAGGAGCTGGCCGACGTCGACGACCCGCACGAGCCCGACGAGGAGACCCGGCGGGCCGTCGGCTACCCGGAGCCGCTCGTCGACCACAAGGAGGAGCGCCGGGAGGCGCTGGACCGCTGGGAGAAGATCCGACGATGACGACCTCCCCGAACCTGTCGGCCGACCTGCTGGTGCCGCGTCGCTTCTGCGGCCCGGCGTCCTCGGGCAACGGCGGCTGGACGGCGGGCGCGCTGGCGGCGCTCATCCCCCACGACTGCCCCGCGGACCGGGCCCGCTCGTGGCCGACGATCCGGGTGGCGCTGCGCCAGCCGCCACCGCTGGACACCCCCATGACCGTGGCCGAGGACGACGGCTCCACGGTCGCCACCTTCGGGGGCGCGGTCGTGGCCCGGGCCACCGTCGTCGACGACGCGCTGGTGACGGTCGAGCCGGTCCCGGCTGAGGAGGCGCAGGCCGCCTCGGCGGCGTACCCCGGCCGGACCTCGCACCCCTTCCCCAGCTGCTTCTCCTGCGGGACCGGCCGAGACGAGGGCGACGGGCTGCGGATCTTCCCGGGCCGGGTCGGGGACCAGGACGGCGCGACCCGGATCGCGGCGCCGTGGACGCCGCACCCGAGCGTGGGCGAGGACTTCCACTCCTACGTCGACGAGCACCCGCGGGCATCACTGGCCACCACGTGGGCCGCGCTGGACTGCGTGGGTGGCTGGGCCGGCGACCTGACCGAGCGGCTGATGGTGCTGGCCGGCATGACCGCGCGGGTCGACGCCCTGCCGGTGATCGGCGAGCAGCACGTGGTCGTCGGGCTGGCGCGCGGCCAGGAGGGCCGCAAGACCTTCACCGCCTCGACGCTGTACGACGCCGACGGCCGCGTCGTGGCCTGCGCGGAGCACGTGTGGGTGGCCGTGGACCCGGCCGCGTTCGCCTGACCACGTCCCACGGGACGTCGTACGCACCGGTCGCCCGCGCGACCCGGCCGTATGACGTCTCCCACTCGCCACGGGAATTGACTAGTCCCCCGCGCGCTCGGAAGACTTGAGCGCATGGGTTGGAACGATCAAATCGAGTGGTGGCGGCACGCCTCCATCTACCAGGTCTACGTCCGCAGCTTCGCTGACGGGAACGGGGACGGCGTCGGCGACCTGCCGGGGATCACGGCGCGGCTGCCGTACCTGCGCGACCTCGGGGTGGACGCCCTGTGGATCACGCCGTTCTACACCTCGCCGCAGAAGGACCACGGGTACGACGTGGCCGACTACTGCGACGTCGACCCGCTGTTCGGCACCCTCGCGGACGCCGACGCGCTCCTCGACCGGGCGCACGAGCTCGGTCTGAAGGTGATCGTCGACCTGGTCCCCAACCACACCTCCGACGCGCACGCGTGGTTCCAGGCCGCCCTCGCAGCCGGCCCGGGCAGCCCCGAGCGCGAGCGCTACCTCTTCCGCCCCGGTCGCGGTGAGGGCGGCTCGGAGCCCCCGAACAACTGGGAGTCGGTCTTCGGCGGCCCCGCGTGGACCCGCGTCGAGGACCCTTCGACAGGCTCAGGACAACGCGCCGAGTGGTACCTCCACCTCTTCGACAGCACCCAGCCCGACCTGAACTGGCGCCACCCCGAGGTGGGCGACATGTTCGAGGACGTCCTGACGTTCTGGCTCGACCGCGGCGTCGACGGCTTCCGCGTGGACGTGGCGCACGGGCTCTTCAAGGAGGAGAGCCTGCGCGACCAGGTCGTGCACGCCGACGAGGACGCCCACGAGACCCACGTCGAGGGCAGCATGGTCGAGCGCCGGATGCGCGACGAGCCGATGTGGGACCAGCCCGAGGTGCACGACGTCTACCGCCGCTGGCGCCAGATCCTCGACAAGTACGACGGCGACCGGATGGACGTCGCCGAGGCCTGGACCCAGACCCCCGAGTCGATGGCCCGTTTCGTGCGCCCCGACGAGATGAACCAGTCCTTCAACTTCTCCTGGCTGCTCGCCGAGTGGTCGGCGAAGGAGTTCGCCGACGTCATCACCGGCACGCTCGACGCGCTGCGTCCGGTCGGCGCGACGCCCACCTGGGTGCTCAGCAACCACGACGTGATCCGCCACGTCACGCGGTACGGCGGGGGCGAGCAGGGCCTGGCCCGGGCCCGCGCGGCCACGCTGGCGATGCTCGCGCTGCCCGGCTCGTCGTACCTCTACCAGGGCGAGGAGCTCGGCCTGGAGCAGGTCGACGTGCACCCCGACCACCGGCAGGACCCGTCCTGGTTCCGCACCGGCGAGCCCGGCCGCGACGGCTGCCGGGTGCCGATCCCGTGGGGCGACCAGGAGCCGCCGTTCGCCTTCGGGCCGGGCGAGGGCCACCCGTGGATCCCGCAGCCGGCCGACTGGTCCGAGCGCACCGTCGAGGCCCAGGAGTCCGACCCGGAGTCGACGCTGTCGTTCTATCGGGCGGCCCTGGCCACGCGGCGCACGTTCGCGACCACCGCGGGCGACGACGTGGAGCTGCTCGACCTCGGCGCCGACGTGCTCGGCTTCCGCCGCGGTCCGGTCACCGCGGTGCTCAACTGCGGCACCACCCCGGTCGACCTCCCCGAGGGCGACGTGCTGCTCGCGAGCGGCCACCTCGAGGGCGGGCGGCTGCCGGCCGACACGGCCGTCTGGCTGAGCTGACCCCGGCCCCGTGATGCACGAAGCGCCTGCCCCCACGGAGGGGGCAGGCGCTTCGTCGTCCGGAGGGCTCCGTCAGCCGCGTTCGTCGAGCGCCGCGTTGTAGCGGCCCAGGACGGCCGCGAAGTCACTCAGCTCGGCGTCGGTCCAGTCACCCAGCCGGGCGTCGAGCCAGCGCCGCCGCTCCTCGGTCACGGCGGTGATCCGCTCCACCGCGTCGGCGCTGGCCGAGACCAGCGTGGCGCGGCCGTCGCCCGGGTCGGGGGTCCGGTCGACCAGGCCGAGGTCGACGAGGTGCTGCAGCTGGCGGCTGACCGCCCCCTTGTCGATGGCGAGTGCCTCGGCGATGCCCGAGCCGCGCATCGCGCCGTGGTCGGCGAGGTAGGCGAGCATGAGGTACGACGCGGGCTGGAGGTCGGGGTGGACACCCCGGGCCCGCTCCCACAGCACCCGGCGGATCCGCCGGATCATCACGCCGACCTCCTGCTCGAGCAGCCGCAGGGACTCGGTCCGCCGCGTGGCGGTCGAGGTGGTCATCGCGCGCCCACCTCCGTCTCGGCGGCCGGGGACGGACCGGTGACGACCTCGTCCTCGCGGTCGATGGTGGTGCGCAGCGGCACCTCCTTGATGAAGATCACGCAGAGGAACGCGGCCACGGCGAAGGGGACGGCCACGAGGAAGATGTGGCCGGTCGCGTCACCGAAGGCGCCCTCGAAGATCGCGCGCAGCGGAGCCGGCAGCGTGCTGACGTCGGGGATCTCGCCGTTGTCGTGGCCCTGGAAGCCCTGCACGAGCTCGGGACGGGTCCGGGCCAGCGCGGTGACGCCGGTCTTCACCTCGTCGGCGACCTGGTGGGCCAGGACGGCGCCCAGCGCGGAGATGCCGATCGAGCCGCCCAGCGAGCGGAAGAACGCGACGACGGAGCTGGCGGCGCCCATGTCGGCCTGGGCGGTGTTGTTCTGCACCGCGAGCACGAGGTTCTGCATGGTGGCGCCGAGGCCCAGGCCCAGCACGGCCATGAACGCGCCCACCCGCCACAGCGGCGTGGTGGCGTCGATGGTGCTCAGCAGCGAGAGCCCGACGATGACCAGAGCCATGCCGCCGACCAGCCACTTCTTCCACACGCCGGTCGAGCTGATGATCCGCCCGGAGACGATGCTGGACACCAGCAGGCCACCGACCATGCAGACCGACATCAGGCCCGCGTCGGTCGGGCTCATGCCGCGCGCCCGCTGGAAGTAGAGGCTCAGGTAGACCGTGGAGCCGAACATCGCGACGCCGATCAGGACCGAGGCGATGGTCGCGAGCGACGTCGTACGGTCCTTGAACAGGCGCAGCGGCACGACCGGCTCGATCGCGAACTTCGCCTCGACCAGGATCGCGGCCGCGATCACGACGACCGCCGCGGCGAGGAGCGCCCAGCTGGTGCCGGAGGTCCAGCCGAACTGCTGGCCGCCGAGGGAGACCCAGACCAGGAAGATCGAGACGCCGCCCACGAGCAGGACCGCACCGAGGTAGTCGATGTGCACCTCGCGCTTGATCACCGGCAGGTGCAGGGTCTTCTGGAGCACGACGAAGGCGAGGACAGCGACCGGCAGACCGGCGAAGAAGCACCACTCCCAGCCGACGGTGTCGACGAGCAGGCCACCCACCAGCGGGCCGGAGACGGTGGCCAGCGCGAAGACCGCGCCGATGTAGCCGGAGTAGCGGCCGCGCTCACGCGGGGTCACCATCGAGGCGATGACGACCTGGACCAGCGCGGTGAGACCACCGACGCCGAGGCCCTGGATGGCGCGGGCGCCGATCAGCATGCTCATCGACGTCGAGAAGCCGGCGATGACCGAGCCGATGGAGAAGATCACCAGCGCGGACTGGACGAGCACCTTCTTGCTGAACAGGTCGGCCAGCTTGCCCCAGATGGGCGTGGTCGCCGTCATCGTCAGCAGCGTGGCGACGACGACCCAGGTGTAGCCGGTCTGGCTGCCGTGCAGGTCGGAGACGATCGTCGGGAGCGCGTTGGACACGATGGTGCTCGAGAGCATCGCCACGAACATCGCGAGGAGGAGGCCACTGAGCGCCTCCAGCACCTCGCGGTGGGTCATCTGGCCGGACTGCTCGGCGGAGGAAGGGACTGCCTGGGTGGACAAGGAAGCTCGTTTCACAGGAGGTAGAAGGTTGCGACAGGCAACTATATTCCCTGTTGGTTGACCCAGGCAACCAACGTGGCGACCGCCACAGGCTTCCCGGCCGTGCAGGAACGTGCCGGACCATCCGGTCGGAGCAGACGGTCTCGCACTCGGTCCGCGGATGCCCGACGAGGCGGAGGCGGAAATGCAGCGACCCGCAGACGTGGACCTCAGTTGGAGGCCCGCTCCGGTGGACGTGATGACCGGATCGTCTGCGGGTCGGGTGTCTGCTGTGGATTCGCCAGCAGTACTTCGCTGACGGTTGCTGCTAGCGGGCAGCCACCTCACGCGTCCCATAAGAATTCATTCTTCGGACCACCTCCTTTCCCGTGTCCCACCACCGTAGGACGGCCCCGTCGCCCCTTCAAGGCATTTACCCCTTCGTTGAGATGGGCCGAACTCAGTGTCGAGCTGGGCCGAAATCGGTCATGAGCTGGGCCGGATTCGGCGTACGGCGCCGAACCCGGCCCAGCTCGACGAGGGGTCAGGCGACGGCGGCGGCGAACTGGGACTGGTAGAGGCGGGCGTAGGCCCCCTCGGCCGCCAGCAGCTGGTGATGGGTGCCCTTCTCCACGATCGCGCCGTCCTCCATGACCAGGATCAGGTCGGCGTCACGGATGGTGCTGAGCCGGTGGGCGATCACGAAGCTGGTCCGGTCGGTGCGCAGCGCGGCCATCGCGTGCTGGAGCAACAGCTCGGTGCGGGTGTCCACCGACGAGGTGGCCTCGTCCAGGATCAGCAGGGCCGGGTCGGTGAGGAAGGCGCGGGCGATCGTGACCAGCTGGCGCTCACCCGCGGACAGGTTGCTGCCCTCCTCGTCGACCACGGTGTCGTAGCCGTCGGGCAGCGAGTGCACGAACCGGTCCACGAAAGTGGCCCGCGCCGCCTCGAGCACCTGCTCCTCGGTCGCGTCCGGACGCCCGTAGGCGATGTTGTCGCGGATCGTGCCCTCGAAGAGCCAGGTGTCCTGCAGGACCATGCCGATCTGGCCGCGCAGCGCCGCGCGGGGCACGCTGGTGATGTCGACGCCGTCGATCGTGATCCGTCCGGAGTCCACGTCGTAGAACCGCATCACGAGGTTCACCAGCGTGGTCTTGCCGGCGCCGGTGGGACCCACGATCGCCACCGTCTGCCCCGGCCGGGCCACCAGCGAGAGGTCCTCGATGAGCGGCTGGTCGTCGTCGTACCGGAACGCCACGTGCTCGAAGGCCACCTCCCCGCGCCGGCTGGCGGGCACTCCACCGTCGGGCGCGTCCGCCGGCTCCTCCTCGGCGTCGAGCAGCTCGAAGACGCGCTCGGCCGAGGCGACGCCGGACTGGAGGAGGTTCATCATCGAGGCCACGGTGGTCAGCGGCTGCGTGAACTGGCGGCTGTACTGGATGAACGCCTGTACCTCGCCCAGCGACAGCGAGCCGCTGGCCACGCGGAGGCCGCCGACAACCGCGATCACGACGTAGTTGAGGTTCCCGATGAACATCATCGACGGCATGATCAGGCCCGAGACGAACTGCGCCCCGAAGCTGACCCGGTAGAGCTCGTCGTTCTCCTCGGCGAAGGTCCGCTCGACCTCTTCCTGGCGCCCGAACACCTTGACCAGCGCGTGACCGGAGAAGGTCTCCTCGATGTGGGCGTTCAGGCGTCCGGTACGCCGCCACTGCGCGACGAACTGTCCCTGCGAGCGCTTCATGATCGCCCGGGTGACGAGCAGCGAGAGGGGGACGGAGACCAGCGCGATCAGCGCCAGCAGCGGCGAGATCCACACCATCATCGCGAGCACGCCGACGACCGTCAGCAGCGAGGTCATCAGCTGGCTCATGGTCTGCTGCAGCGTCTGGCTGACGTTGTCGATGTCGTTGGTGACCCGGCTCAGCAGCTCACCGCGCGGCGAGCGGTCGAAGTAGCCCAGCGGCAGCCGGTTGATCTTCGCCTCGACGTCCGCACGCATTCGGTAGACCGTGTTCTGCACGACCGTGTTGAGGACGAAGCCCTGCAGCCAGCCGAGCAGGGCGGCGCCGGCGTACACCGCCAGCACGACGAGCAGCACGTTGCGGACGGCGACGAAGTCGACGCCCTGACCCGGCACGATGTGGTCCATCGACGCGAGCATGTCGGCGAGCGTGCTGTCGCCGCGGGCGCGCAGGCCCTGCACGGCCTGCTCCTGGGTGACCCCGGCGGGCAGGTTGCGGCTGAACAGGCCGGAGAACACCAGGTCGGTGGCCTTGCCGAGGATCCGCGGGCCCACCGACATCAGCGCGACGCTGGCGACGCCGAGGACCACGACCAGGATCGCCTTGCCGCGGTCGGGTTCCATCCGGGCGACCAGGCGGCGCGCGGACGGCCCGAAGCTCATCGCCTTCTGGCCGACCATGCCGCCGCCCATCGGGCCGCGGCCGGGTCCGCCGACCGGCGCCTGGATGCGCTCGGTGGCCTCGAGCGCCTTGCCCTTGCTGGCGGGGCTCCTGCGCTCACCCTCGGTGGTCGAGCCTGTCGAGACTGTCATGCCGCGTCCTCGCTGCTGATCTGGGAGGTGACGATCTCCTGGTAGGTCGCGCACTCATCGAGCAGCTGCTCGTGGGTGCCCCGCCCGACGATCCGGCCGTCCTCGAGGACGAGGATCAGGTCGGCGTCGATGATGGTCGAGACCCGCTGGGCGACGATCACGACCGTGGCGTCGGTGGTGACCGGCCGCAGCGCGGCCCGGAGCCGGGCGTCGGTGGCCAGGTCCAGCGCCGAGAAGGAGTCGTCGAAGAGGTAGATGCCGGGGCGTCGCACGACCGCGCGCGCGATCGCGAGCCGCTGCCGCTGACCGCCCGAGAAGTTGGTGCCGCCCTGGACGACCGGGGCGTCGAGCCCCTCGGGCAGCGCCTCGACGAAGTCGCGTGCCTGCGCGACCCCGAGCGCCGCCCACAGCTCGTCGTCGGTGGCGTCCGGCTTGCCGTGCCGCAGGTTGCTCGCGATGGTGCCGCTGAAGAGCCAGGCCTTCTGCGGCACCAGCCCGATCTGCGACCAGAGGTCGTCGGGCGCGAGGCGGCGTACGTCGGTGCCGGCGACCGAGACCGTCCCCTCGGTGGCGTCGAAGAGCCGTGGCACCAGGTTGACCAGCGTGGACTTGCCGGCGCCCGTGGAGCCGATCACCGCGACCGTCTGGCCGGGGCGGGCGGAGAACCAGACGTCGTCGAGCACCGGCGACTCCGCGCCCGGGTAGGCGAAGACCACGCCGTCGAGGTCGAGCCACCCGCGCCGCTCGGGGTCGGGGGTGACCGGGTCGGCGGGCGGCGCGACCGAGGTCTCGGTGTCGAGCACCTCGGTGATCCGGTCACCGCACACCGACGAGCGCGGCACCATCATCAGCATGAAGGTCGCCATCATCACCGACATCAGGATCTGCATCAGGTAGGACAGGAACGCGGTCAGCGCGCCGACCTGCATCTGCCCGTTGTCGACGCGGTGGCCCCCGAACCAGATCACGGCGACGCTGGAGACGTTCACGACGAGCATCACCAGCGGGAACATCGTGGCCATCCAGCGTCCGGCCCGGACCGCCACCTCGGTGAGGTCGCCGTTGGCCGTGGCGAAGCGCGCGGTCTCGTGGGGCTCGCGGACGAACGCCCGCACGACGCGGATGCCGGTGATCTGCTCGCGCAGCACCCGGTTGACCTCGTCGATGCGGGCCTGCATCTGCCGGAAGCTCGGGACCATCCGGCTGACGACGAGGCCGACGCTCAGGAACAGCGCCGGCACCACCACGGCCAGGATCCAGCCGAGGCCGGCGTCCTCGCGCAGCGCCATGAGGACACCGCCGACCATCATGATCGGCGAGGAGACCGCCATCGTGCAGGCCGTCAGCACGAGCATCTGCACCTGCTGCACGTCGTTGGTGCCGCGGGTGATCAGCGAGGGTGCACCGAAGTGCTGCACCTCGCGCTGCGAGAACGTCCCGACCCGGTGGAACAGCGCCGCGCGGACGTCGCGACCGAAGCCCATCGCCGTGCGCGCGCCGAACCAGACGGCCCCCACGGAGCAGACGATCTGCGCGAGCGAGACGACCAGCATCAGCACGCCGGTGCGCACGATGTAGGCGGTGTCGCCCCGGGCCACGCCGTTGTCGATGATGTCGGCGTTCAGGCTGGGCAGGTAGAGCATCGCCACCACGCCGATGAACTGCAGGACGACCACCGCGGCCAGCCAGGTCTTGTACGGCGCGAGTCGCTCACGCAGGAGTCGGAGCAGCATCAGGAGTCCTTCTTCAGCAGTCCGTTCAGGACGGTGTCGACGATCCGGTCGGGGGTGAGCAGGTGCCCGTCGGCGATGTGCTCGTGGCTGCCCGCGAAGGTGAGCAGGCGCAGCACGTGCACGAACTCCTCGACCGGGACGGAGAGCCGGTCGGCGTCGTCGCCGACCACGCCCACCAGCAGCTCGCTGAGCCGGGTCCGCCACTCCTCGGCGGCCGCGGAGTCGTGCAGGTGTCGCGGCGGTCCGACCAGGCCCACCTTCTGCATCAGTCCGAAGGTGGCGCGCAGGCGCTGCTGCAGGATCGAGACCAGCACCAGCAGCCGGTCCCGCAACGGCTGCGCCGGGTCGATCTCCTCGATCCGGGCGACGACGTCCCCGGGTGCGAAGGCCCGCTCGATCGCGGCGTCGACGAGCTCCTCCTTCGAGTCGACGACCCGGAAGATGGTGCCCTCGGCGATCCCGGCGGACTCGGCGATCTGCCGCGTGGTGACCGCCCGGCCGTGCCTGCGGAGCAGCTGGAGCGTCACGTCGACGAGCTGCGCCCGACGGGCGTCGGGATTCATGGCGGCGGCACGTGGGGTCACCCTGCCAGACTAAGTGAGTGAGCGCTCACTCACAACCGGTTTTGCAGACGTCGGAATCCACCTCACGGAGCGAGCCGCTCGGTGGCCCACCCCGCCCCGGAGCGCCGGTAGACCAGCCGGTCGTGCATCCGCCCGGGCCGGCCCTGCCAGAACTCGATCGCCTCGGCGTGCACCCGGTAGCCACCCCACTCCTCCGGCGCCGGCACCTCGTCGGGGAACCGCGCGTCGGCCTCGGCGTACGCCAGGCTCAGCTCGTCGCGGCCGGTGACGGGGCGCGACTGGTGCGAGGCCCACGCCCCGAGGCGGGACTTGCGGGGCCGTCGGGCGAAGTACTCCTCCACCGCCGCCCGGTCCAGGGGTACGGCGACGCCGTCGACCCGCACCTGCCTCTCGAGCGGGTGCCAGGGGAACAGCAGCGCGCAGCGCGGGTTGCCCGCAAGCTCCTGCCCCTTGCGCGACCCGGTGTTGGTGAAGAACACGAAGCCGCGCTCGTCGACCCCCTTGAGCAGCACCAACCGCGCCGAGGGCGAGAAGTCCGGGCCGACGGTGGCCACCACCATGGCGTTGGCGTCGTACAGGTCGGCCTCGACCGCCTCGCGCATCCAGCGGTCGAACATCGCGAACGGGTCGGGATCCAGGTCGGACTCCGCGAGCCCGGCGCGGGAGTACTCCTCGCGCAGGGCGGCCAGGTCGATCTCATCGGTCGGGTTCTCGCGCTCCATGGCCACGACCCTAGAACGGGGGACCTCACAGGTGCGCTGATCCCGGCACAGGTGCAGAATGCGACCGGCGCGTCCGACCAGGGGCGCACACGGAGCAGAGGAGCCGCGAGCGCATGACCGAGGTACACCACGGACTCGAAGGTGTCGTTGCGTTCGAGACCGAGATCGCCGAGCCCGACAAGGAAGGCTCCGCGCTGCGCTACCGCGGCGTCGACATCGAGGACATCGTCGGCCGGGTCCCGTTCGAGAACGTCTGGGGCCTGCTGATCGACGGCTCCTACACCCCGGGCCTCGCGCCCGCCGAGCCCTACAACCTCCCGGTGCACACCGGCGACGTCCGCGTCGACGTCCAGGCCGCGGTCGCGATGCTCGCGCCCGCCTTCGGTTTCGGCCAGACCTACGACATCTCCGACGAGCAGGCGCGCGCCGACCTCGGTCGGGTCGCCGTCATGGTGCTGTCGTACGCCGCGCAGTCCGCGCGCGGGCTCAACATGCCGGTCGTCCCCCAGTCCACGGTGGACCAGGGCGAGACGCTGGCCGAGAAGTTCCTGATCCGCTGGAAGGGCGAGGCCGACCCCAAGCACGTCAAGGCCATCGACGCCTACTGGAGCAGCGCCGCCGAGCACGGCATGAACGCCTCCACCTTCACCGCCCGCGTCATCACCAGCACCGGCGCCGACGTCGCGGCGGCGTTCTCCGGCGCGATCGGCGCGATGAGCGGCCCGCTGCACGGCGGCGCCCCCTCCCGCGTGCTCGGCATGATCGAGGAGGTCGAGAAGTCGGGCGACGCGCGCGCCTACGTCAAGGGCCTGCTCGACTCCGGCGAGCGGCTGATGGGCTTCGGCCACCGCGTCTACCGCGCCGAGGACCCGCGCGCCCGGGTGCTGCGGCGTACGGCGCGCGAGCTCGACGCCCCGCGCTACGAGGTCGCCGAGGCGCTGGAGAAGGCCGCGCTGGCCGAGCTCCGCGAGCGCCGCCCGGACCGGGTGCTCGAGACCAACGTGGAGTTCTGGGCCGCCATCGTGCTCGACTTCGCCGAGGTGCCGGCGAACATGTTCACCTCGATGTTCACCTGCGCCCGCACCGGCGGCTGGTCGGCGCACATCCTCGAGCAGAAGCGCACCGGGCGCCTGATCCGTCCCTCGGCGGTCTACACGGGCCCCTCCGCCCGCAAGGCCGACGAGGTCGAGGGCTGGCGCTCGGAGTGGTCGGCCTGACCCTCCCCCTGCCGCACGGCGACCGGCTCCGTCCCGAGCCGGTCGCCCGGACGCTCAGTCCGCTGCGGGCACCCGCCCGTCGTACCAGCTGGTGCGCCCCTTGCCGCCCTTGCGGGTCAGCGAGATGTGCAGGTGGTCGCGGTGCCGCAGCGTCTTGCTGCACCTCTTGCGGGTCTTGCAGCTCGAGCTGAGGTAGGGCTCGCGCTCGTAGCCGTCCCAGGCGGAGTACATGTGGTCGTTCCAGATGATGTACATGATCCCCATCCGGCGGGCGCGGGCGTCGGTGTTGCCGTGCCGGTCGGTCGCGAACACCCAGTCCTTGAAGGCTCGGGCGCGGGTCCGGTCCTTCTTGCTCGTCGCGTCGAGGACCCAGTCGAACGCGCGGCCCTCCTTGTGCTCGGAGGTGCCGCCGCTGCCGCACGGGCGGGCGATCGGCCCGAAGGCGCCGCCGAACCGCTTCACCACGCGGTGCCCGAGGTACTTCGTGCCGGGCTTCGCGTGCGGCGCGCACCTCGTCTGGGGCTGGTAGTCGGGATAGTCCTCGATGGCCGCCGACGCCGCCGGCACCACCAGCGCGAGGACGACGAGCAGGACGAGGGCGGGGGCGATCCGGATCCGAGACACCCGAAGAGGGTAGGTCGGATCGCGCCGAGGGGCACCCGAACCGGGTGTCCTCACCCGTTGAGGCGAATGACCCCCCGCGGCCGCGGTGCCTATGCTCCGCGCATGACGACCCGGGACCACCTGCACCAGACCCGCATCCTCTGGGACGCGGAGGCCGCCACCTTCGACGAGGCTCCCGACCACGGGCTGCGCGACCCCGGGACCCGGGAGGCCTGGCGCGCGCTGCTGCTCGACGCGCTGCCGCCGGCACCGGCCCGGGTGGCCGACCTGGGCTGCGGCACCGGCACCCTCGCGCTGCTGCTGGCCGAGCACGGCTACACCGTGGACGGGATCGACATCTCCCCCGAGATGGTGCGCCTGGCCACCGAGAAGGCCGACGGTGACACCGGCGTCCGATTCACCGAGGCCGACGCGTCCGCCCCTCCGCTGGACCCGGGTGCGTACGACGTCGTGCTGTGCCGGCACGTCCTCTGGGCGATGCCCGACCCCGCCGACGCCCTGCGCCGCTGGGTCGACCTGCTCGTCCCGGGCGGCCGGCTGCTCCTGGTCGAGGGTCGCTGGTTCAACGGGGGCGGGCTGGCCGCGGCCGAGACGGTCGCGCTGCTCGAGGCCGCCGGCCGGGACGCCACCCTCACCCTGCTGCCCGACCCGGTCTACTGGGGTCGCGAGATCGACGACGAGCGCTACCTGGTCGTGGGCTGATCCCGCATCGGACCCTGTCCTTGCAGTGTCGGATCGAGCCCTTGAAAGGGGTCAGTACACTGGGGGCTCGAGGGGAGTACCTCACCCAAGCACCACCCGGTCAGTACGACAGCCCCACGGCCGTCCCGGGAGGTCGCCGGCAGGCGCCGGTCGAGGAAGACCTCGGACACCGAATGACGTCCGAGGAGCACCATGTCCCCGCTCGCTGCGACCGCGACCAGCACCGTCGACACGATCGCCACCCCGACCCTGTGGGCCGTCACCATCGGCCTCGTCCTCGCGCTGCTCGCGCTGGACTTCGCACTCACCCGCCGACCGCACGAGGTCTCGCTGCGTGAGGCCCTGGGCTGGTCGGCCTTCTACGTCGCCCTCCCCCTCGCCTTCGGCGGCTGGGTGTGGTGGCAGCACGGCACCGACCGGGGCGTGGAGTACCTCACCGGCTACCTGGTCGAGAAGTCCCTCAGCGTGGACAACCTGTTCGTGTTCATGCTGCTGCTGGCGGCGTTCGCGGTGCCGGCGGCGCTGCAGCAGCGGGTGCTGCTGTACGGCATCGTCGGCGCGCTGGCGCTGCGCGGCGTCTTCATCGCCCTCGGCGCGGCCGCCCTCGCCGCGTTCGACTGGGTCTTCCTCGTCTTCGGCCTGGTGCTGGTCGTCACCGGCGTCAAGATCCTCCGCGACACCCTCGCCGGGCACGACCACGAGGTCGACGTGTCGCGGATGCGGGTCGTGCGGGTGGCCCGTCGGTTCTTCCCCGTCACCGAGGAGTACGCCGGCCCGCGGTTGAGCGTCCGGCAGGCCGGGCGTCGGGCACTGACCCCCTTCGCCCTGGTGGTGCTGGCGGTGCTCGCCACCGACATCGTCTTCGCGATCGACTCGGTCCCCGCGGTCTACGGCATCACGGGCGACCCCTACCTCGTCTTCGCCACCAACGCCTTCGCCCTGCTCGGCCTGCGCGCGCTCTACTTCGTCCTCGAGAGTGCGCTGAGCCGGCTGGTCCACCTCGGCTACGGGCTGGCCGCGATCCTGGCATTCATCGGCGCCAAGCTGGCCCTGCACTGGGCCCACCTGCAGTGGCCGGCCGTCCCGGAGATCCCGACGCTCGCTTCGCTGGGCGTGGTCGTGGGCATCCTGGCGGTCACCGTCGCCACCAGCCTGGCGGCCTCCCGGAGCGACCGGGACGACGTGGACGAGATGGCCGGCTGATCCCCACGATGGGGGACACGTCGGGCGCGCGCCCACGACAGGTGCCTAGACTCCCGCGGGTCCCGGGGGGTGACGGACCACGAGGAGACCCGTGCAGCACCGCGCAGTCCAGACCGTTCTCTCGCTCGTGCCCCGGCTCGTGCTGATGGGCGCCCTGCTCGGCGTCACCGGGGGCGTCGCCCCGGGCCCGTGGGTGCACGCCGCCGGCACCGACACCAGCCCGGCGCGGGCGGACCGGTGCTCCGGCGACGGGTCCTACGTCTGGGGCCACCTGGGGAGGTGCGGCTGGCCCGGGCCCGGCAGCACCGGACCGCGCGCGAGCCGGTGTCCCGGCAACGCCCTGACCGAGCGGGGCTCCGACCCCACGTCGATCATCCACGTGACGAGGAGGGGCGCCACGATCAGCTGCCGCAGGATCGTCGGCTGCCTGAGCGTCGAGGCCCGCGACGTGACGGTCCGTGACGTCGCCGTCCGCTGCACGTCGGGGCGCCGCGGCGAGGCGGCCAACGGGTCCGCCGTGATCACGGTGGGGAACGGCGCGAGCGCGACCGTCCGCCGCGTGTCCACCAACGGGATGCGGGGGGTTCACGCCTGTGTCTGGCACCAGGGCACCCGACTCGTGGTGAAGAGGCTCGACTGCCGCCATGCGAATGACGGGGTGTTCAGCTGGAGCGACACCGGCTACTCGCGGACGACCGGGGACGACTTCGAGATCACCGGCAGCTGGTTCCACGACTTCACCACGCGCACCGCGAACGGGCACGTCGACGGCTACCAGACCGAGGGCGCGTCCCACGGGGTGATCCGGCACAACACCTGGCTGATGACCACCGACGACGGCAACTCCTCCAACAGCGCCATCGCGATCTGGGACAGCCTGCGCAGCAGCCGGGACATCACGGTGCGCCACAACCTCATCGCCGGTGGCGGGTTCTCCGTCTACGCCCATGACTACAGCCCGTCCGACGCCGACCCCCGGGGCGGCTACAGCGTGAAGGACGTGCGGTTCCTCGACAACGTCTTCAGCCGGCGCCTGTTCGGCTGCGTCGGGTACTACGGCGTCTGGTTCCCCCGCGGGGAGCCCACCGACGGCTGGCGCCGGCACGGCAACACGGTGCTCGAGACCGGCTCACGCATCGACAGCGGGAACCCCACCTACCGCGGCCACTCCTGCACCTAGGGCACCCTGGGGCACGTCTCAGGCGGTCAGCAGCTTGCCGAAGCACCGCGAGAGCGGCGCGTCCTTGTAGTAGCCGAACCCCGGGACCGGCGTGTAGCCGCAGGACTCGTAGAGCGCGATCGCCTCCGGCTGCCGCAACCCGGTCTCCAGGACCAGCGCCCGGGCACCCGCGGCGGCCGCGTCCTCCTCGAGGTGCGCCAGCATCCGGCGGGCCAGCCCCGCCCCGCGCAGCCGGGGCACGACGTACATCCGCTTCACCTCTGCGGTCTCGGTCGTGCCGAACGCCTCGACGCCGTTGCGCCGCCACGCCCCGGTCGCGACCGCATCGCCGTCCGTGTATCCCACGAAGAAGCTGCCGGCCGGCGGCTCGAACATCGCGTGCTCGAGCGGGGTGTCGTCGGGGCCGCCGTACCGCACGACGTACTCCGCCTGGACCTCGGCGATCAGGCGCATCGCGTCCGGCTGCCCGTAGCCGACGCGGACGATCTCCAGCCGGGCCCCGGTCTCAGCCAAGAGCCGACCCGCACGAGTCGCAGAACTTCGCGTCGGCGTCGTTGCGCACGCCGCACCGGCTGCAGTACGGCCCGGTGGCGGTCGACCCGGCCGACCCGGACGTCGTGCCCGGTCGGTCGTCGACCGTGCGGCCGACGCCGAGGACGCCCTGGCCGTCGGTGAGGTAGGAGGCGGAGTCCTTCACCACCGGCATCGTCTCGCCGGCGGCGTACCGCGCGGATGCCCCCATGAACCCGGCGTTGAGGGCGCCGAGACCGAAGACGACCAGGAACCCGCCGGCCGCGAGGAGCAGCACGCCGGCGAACCCCGAGCTGTCGTCCACCGACTCGCTGGTCGCGCCGTGGTAGAACGCCAGGCCGCCCTTGACCGCGACCACCAGCCCCGCGGCGAGGAGCACGAAACCGACGACCCGGAGGATCGTGCGCTTGCGTCCCTGGTCGGCGAAACCTGGGTTCCCGGTGCTGCTGCTCATCTGGACTCCTCGGGAGTACGGCGCGTGGCGGGTGCCACAATAGGGGCTCTGACAGCGTCGTCAGGAGTCACCTCCTACCCACCCGGAAGGCTGTTCATGACCGACGCCCCGCAGAGCTCCCCGCTCGAGATCCCCGCCGACCTGCTCCCGGCGGACGGCCGGTTCGGAGCGGGCCCGTCGAAGATCCAGACCAGCCACCTCGACGCGCTCGCCGCCACCGGGACCTCGCTGATGGGCACGTCGCACCGGCAGGCGCCGGTGCGCAACCTGGTCGGCCGGGTCCTCGACGGCCTCGCGACGTTCTTCGACCTGCCCGAGGGCCACGAGGTCGTGCTGGGCAACGGCGGTGCCACGGCGTTCTGGGACATCGCGACCTACGGCCTGATCCGGGAGAGGAGCCAGCACCTCTCGTTCGGCGAGTTCTCCTCGAAGTTCGCCAAGGCGGCCGCGGACGCGCCCTGGCTGGCCGACCCGTCGGTGATCGCCTCCGAGCCCGGCTCGCGCCCCGTCGCGGTCGCCGAGGAGGGCGTCGACGCCTACGCCTGGGCGCACAACGAGACCTCGACCGCCGTGATGGCGCCGGTGCGCCGCCCCGAGGGGACCTCCGCCGCCGAGTCGCTCGTGCTCGTCGACGCGACCTCCGGCGCGGGCGGGCTGCCCGTCGACCTGACCGAGGTCGACACCTACTACTTCGCGCCGCAGAAGTGCTTCGCCTCCGACGGCGGCCTCTGGCTCGCGATCATGTCGCCGGCCGCGCTGGACCGGGCCGCCGAGATCGCCGCGAGCGGCCGGCACGTCCCGGCGTTCTTCGACCTGCCGACCGCGATCGACAACTCCCGCAAGAACCAGACCTACAACACCCCGGCGGTGGCCACCCTGTTCCTGATGGCCGAGCAGCTGGACTGGATGAACTCCCAGGGCGGGCTCGCGGGGATGGTCGAGCGGACCACGGCGTCGTCGAGCGCGCTCTACGGCTGGGCCGAGAAGACGTCCTACACCACGCCGTACGTCGCCGACCCCGACCACCGCTCGCTCGTCATCGGCACCATCGACTTCGACGACTCGATCGATGCCGCCCAGGTGGCCGCCACGCTGCGCGCCAACGGGATCGTCGACACCGAGCCCTATCGCAAGCTGGGCCGCAACCAGCTGCGGATCGCGATGTACCCTGCGGTCGACCCGGCCGACGTGGAGGCGCTCACCGCCTGCATCGACCACGTGGTCGCCCACTCCTGAGGCGCGGATGGGCCCCGGGGACGTCGCCCCGGGGCCCTACCGTCGTCGTCTAGCAGCTGACCGACTCCAGCACGGTGGCGAGCTCCACCGGTCGGCTCACCATCGGCCAGTGCCAGGTCGGCAGCTCGACGTACGTCCAGTCGCCGTCGGCCATGTGCGCGAACACCGGCGCGTGGGGCGCCATCTGCCGCAGCTGCTCGAGGCTGAAGCTGCAGAGCACGCCCGCCCGCGGCAGGCCCTCCCAGGCGCCGGTGAGCTCGACTGGTTGGGTGGCGGTGCGCCAGGGCTGCGGCTGCGAGCCTTCGACAAGCGCGGCCACGGCATCGTCGTCCACCTCGGGCACTCCGGTGGCGAGCACGGCCCAGGGCGGCGGTGGAAGCTTCCAGCCCTCGCCGTGCGTCATGACCAGGTCCTGGTTGGCCGCCCGCGCGTCGGGTCCCTCGAAGTCGGCCTGCGCCGTGCCGGCCGGCAGGGGGCCCGAGTCGATGTAGACCAGACGGGCCACCCGCTCAGGCGCGCGATCTGCCGCACCGGTCGTCACGAGGGCGCCGTAGCTGTGGCCGACGAGCACGACGTCGTGCAGGTCGTGCTGCTCGAGGAGCTGCACGACGTCGTCGATGTGGGTCGTCAGGTCCGTCTCCGGCGAGGCGAGGTGCGCGCGCTCACCCATGCCGGACAGGTCGACGGAGTGCACGACGTGGCCGCGCTCGCCCAGCGAGTCTGCAACGGCGCGCCAGATCGAGGCGCCGAGCCAGAAGCCGGGGACGAGGACGTAGGTGGTGGTGTTCATGGCCGCAACGCTAAGGTGCTTTGCGGACAGATTCCGCCCGGTATCCAGACGCAGTTCTTGCCAGGCAGCCCCGAGGAGAGCCGTGACCCGCCCCACCGCACGCGTGCTGGCGATGCTGGAGCTGCTCCAGTCGGGCGGGCAGCGCACCGTCGGCGAGCTCGCGGCGCGGCTCGGGGTCGACGAGCGGACCGTCCGGCGCTACGCCGAGCACCTCGCCGATCTCGGGATCCCGGTCCAGGCGCAGCGGGGCAGGTACGGCGGCTACCGGCTCTCACCGGGCTACAAGCTGCCCCCGCTGATGCTCACGGACGACGAGGCCGTCGCCGTCGTCATGGGTCTGCGGGCCGCGGAACGCGCGGGGCTCGCCACCACCGACCACGCGGCGACGGCGAGCGCGCTGGCCAAGGTGTCGCGCGTGCTGCCGCGGGCGCTGCGCCACCGGCTCGACAGCCTGCTGTCGACCGCGCAGTTCACGACCCCGACGCGCACCAGCGCTCCCGCCGGCGCCGACACGCTCCTCGATCTCGCCTGGGCAGCGCAAGCGCGGCGCAGCGTGGTGATCGCCTACACCGCCTGGGACGGGCAGGAGTCGCAGCGTGAGCTCGACGTCTACGGCCTGGTCTTCCACTCCGGCCGTTGGTACGCCACCGGACACGATCATGGCCGCGATGACGTACGGACCTTCCGCCTGGACCGCATCGCCTCGGTCAGGCAGGGCGACGGCTCCTACGTCGTGCCCGCCGACTTCGACGCGACGGCACGGGTCGTGTCGGGCATCGCGGCGGTCGGGTGGTCGCACGAGGTCACCGTCGTGCTGCGGACCACCCTCGCGAAAGCGAGCGAGCGACTGCCCTCGAGCGTGGGACGGCTGACCGAGCACCCTGACGGCGTGCTCCTCGAGACGCGCGCCGAGCACCTCGACGGCATGGCCTGCCTGCTGGCCGGGCTCGGCTGGGACTTCGAGGTGATCACCCCCGCCGCCCTGCGCGACGAGGTCCTCGCCCTGTCCGACCGCCTCCGAGCCAGCGCGGCGCCGTCGCCGGCACCTCGGGCTGCACCTGCTCAGAGCCCGGCGTAGAACGCCCGGATGTCACCGGCGACCACGTCGGGGACCTCCATCGCCGCGAAGTGGCCACCCTCGGGATGCTCGCTCCAGTGCACGATCGCGGTGTTGTCGCGCTCGGCCAGCGGCCGGATCGTCTGGAAGTCGTCGGCGAAGACGGCCACCCCGGTGCGGCCGTGGCTGACGGCCGGCTCGGCACCGGACCTGCTCTCCTCCCAGTAGAACCGCGCCGCGGAGGCGGCGGTGTTGGTCAGCCAGTAGAGCGACACCTGGGTGAGGACCTGGTCGCGGGTGAGCAGGCTGGTGCCGTTGCCGAAGTTCTCGAAGAGCTCGTTCCAGGCCAGCTGCCCCACGGGTGAGTCGGCCAGGCCCGCGGCGACGGTCTGCGGTCGGGAGCCGTTGGCGGCGGCGAACCCGGCCCGCTGCTGGAACCAGCCCAGGAACTCCAGCGCGGCGTACTCCTTCTCACCGAAGGACGCGAGCTCGTCGGGGGCGCCGGACGGGAACGAGAACAGCTGCAGGACGTGCGCACCGAGGAACCCGTCGGGGTCCATCACCGCCAGCTCCCGCGAGACCATCGCCCCGGCATCGCTCCCGTGGGCGCCGTAGGAGTCGTAGCCCAGGCGCCGCATGAGGACGTCCCAGGTCCTCGCGACGCGGGCGACGGTCCAGCCGCCCTCAGTGAGCGGGGCGCTGAAGCCGAAGCCGGGGATCGAGGGGATGACCACGTGGAAGGCGTCCGCGGCGCGACCTCCGTGCGCCACCGGGTCGGTGAGCGGGCCGATCATGTCGAGGAAGTCGAGGAACGAGCCCGGGTAGGTGTGCGTCAGCACCAGCGCCCGGGCGCCCGGCTCGGCGGAGCGCACGTGGGCGAAGTGGATGGTCTGCCCGTCGATCTCGGTCAGGAACTGGGGCACGGCGTTCATCCGTTCCTCCTGCTCGCGCCAGTCGAAGCGGTGCTGCCAGTGGTCGACCATCTCGCGCAGGTACGACTCGGGCGTGCCGTGGTCCCACGAGTCGCCCGGGGCCGGGGCGGCGAACCGGGTGCGGGCCAGGCGGTCGCGCAGGTCGTCCAGGGTGTCCTGGGCGATGTCCACGCGGAACGGTGTGATGGCGGCGGTGACCGCGGGGTCGAGGGAGGTGACGTCGGCGGCGGGTGTGGTGTCGGTGTTCATGGCGCTGACGCTAGAAGCAATTCCGGAACACTTCGTTCCGCTAATCTCGGACTCCCGGACAGAGCGTGAAGGAGTACGTCGTGCGCCAGACATCGGCCCGGCTGCTCGAGCTGCTCGCCCTGCTGCAGTCCCGCGTCGACTGGTCCGGGGCCGAGCTCGCCGAGCGCCTCGAGGTCACCGACCGGACCGTCCGCAACGACGTCGCGCGGCTGCGCGAGCTCGGCTACCCCGTCGACGCGGTCCGCGGGCGGGGCGGGCGCTACCGGCTCGGCGTCGGCGCCAAGCTGCCCCCGCTCCTGCTCGACGACGAGGAGGCCGTCGCGGTCGCGGTCGGGCTGCGGGCCGCGTCCGGCATCGCCGGCGTCGAGGAGACCAGCGCGCGGGCCCTGGCCAAGCTGGAGCACGTCCTGCCGCACCGGCTGCAGCGACAGATCGGGGCGCTGCGCGACGCCACCAGCGCCGGCCCGGTCAACACCGACAGCAACGTGCCCGACCCGCAGGTGGCCCCAGCGGTGCTCACCGAGCTGGCCGCGGCCATCCGGGACGAGCAGAGCCTGCGCTGCGACTACCGGGGCGAACCGTGCAACGTCGAGCCCTACCGGCTGGTGAGCTGGCAACGGCGCTGGTACCTAGTGGGCCGGGACCGTGACACCGGCGCGTGGGCGCCGTACCGCGTCGACTGGCTGCGGCTCCGCACGCCGGGCGGCCCCCGGTTCACCCCCTCCCCCGTGCCCGGGGGCGACCTGACCGAGTTCGTGGTGCGCGAGGTGGCGGCCACGGGCGGGCGGTGCACGCCCGGATCGTCGTGGACTCCCCCGCCGAGGAGGTGCTGGCCCGGATCAACCCGACGGTGGGGACCGTCGAGCCGCTCCCCGACGGCCGGAGCGTCCTGGTCACCGGAGGCGACAGCCACGAGATCGTCGCGGTCTACATCGGCATGCTCGGCCTGGACTTCCACGTCACCGACCCCCCGGAGCTGGTCGAGCACCTGCGGCTGCTGGCGCGTCGCTACGCGGGGTCGGTGGACCCGGGCTGAGCGACCGACCGGCGCTCAGCCGCCGAGCGCCGCCGAGATCTCGTCGTACGTCGCGCGGTCGCGCGCCACCATCCGGGCCTCCGCGACCCGCGCCCCGGCGGACCTCAGTGTCTCCAGCGCGGCTGCGATCGCGTCGTCCTTGGGCCACCCGAAGATCCCCGCACTGATCAGCGGGAACGCGATCGTCCCCGCACCGATCTCGTCGGCCACCTCGAGGGCGCGGGCGTAGCACGAGGTCAGCAGCGCACGGTCCGTCTCGCCGGCCCGGTGGTTGGGGCCCACCACGTGGATCACCCAGCGGGCCGGCAGGTCGCCGGCGGTGGTCCAGCCGGCGTCGCCGGTCGCGAGCCCGTGCGGGAAGCGAGCGATGCAGTCCTCGAGGATCGCCGGGCCGCCGGCGGCATGGATCGCGCCGTCGACACCTCCGCCGCCCCGCATCGCGCGGTTGGCGGCGTTGACGACCGCATCGACCTGCTGGCGGGTGATGTCCCCCTGGACGACGGTGATCTCCATGCCCCGATTGTGCCTGCCCCGATCCTGCCCGCCCGGGCCATGGCGGCACGGGTCCCGCACCCGCATGCTGGAGGCGTGCCCACGACCTTCGACCCCGCGTGGGGGGTGCTCGCCGAGCAGGCCGAGGCGGAGTTCATGTACCGCTTCAACCACGACGCCTCCGCGGAGGCCGAGCGCGCGCTGGGGATGGACGCCGTGCGGATCGGCGGCGGGGTCCTGACCCTGATGACGCACGACCCGACCGGCGGCTACTGGAACAAGGCGGTGGGGCTGGGCCTGACCGAGCCGGTCACCGCCGGTGTCGTCGACGAGGTCCTGCGGCTCGCCACCGAGCGGGCGGTGCCGTCGCTGGCCGTCCAGGTCTCGCCGCACGCGCAGCCCGAGGGCTGGGAGACGTTGCTCGAGGAGCGCGGGCTGGCGCCGGGCGCCACGTTCGTGAAGTACTTCGGGCCGCTCCCCGACCTCGGACCTGACCGCACCGACCTGCGGATCGACCGGCTGCCGCCCGAGGACGCCGCGGAGTACGCCCGGGTGATCCGCACCGGCTTCGGCATGCCTCCCGACCCGGCGATGGAGGCGTGGTTCGCCGAGGTGCCGACGTACGACGACGACTGGGTCACCTACGGCGCCTGGGACGGGGACGAGCTGGCCGCGGTGGCGAACCTCTTCGTGCACGGGGAGGTGGCGACCCTGAGCGGCGCCGCGACCCTGCCCGCGTTCCGTGGCCGCGGCGCACAGTCCGCGCTGATGGCGGCCCGGCTGCGCGAGGGCACCGCCCGGGGCTGCCACTGGGTGTCGACCGAGACCTGGCCCGAGTCGCCCGGCAACCCGAACCCGTCGCAGCACAACATGCGTCGCCTGGGCCTCGCGGAGCTCTACCTGCGCCGGGACCGGATCTTCACCCCTGCGCGCTGACCTCCGTCACGACTCCTTGAGCAGCCGCAGGGTCGCGCGCTCCAGCGCCGCCTGCCGGGCGTCGGGGGTGTCGTAGGTGCGTCGCGTCGTGCCGTCGATGGTGCGCCCCTCCTCGTAGGCCTCGATCACGCGCGGGTCGACATAGGACGACCGGGCTAGGGTGGGGGTGTTGCCGAGGAAGGAGGAGACCTCCTTCATCGCGCCCGAGACCGCCCGCTTGCGCGACGCCTGGGTCTCGCCGTGCTCGTCGGTCTCGGCCAGCGCCGCCGCGGCCAGCACGGTGGCGTGCCAGGTGCGGAAGTCCTTGGCGGTGGCCTCGAGGCCGGTGCTGGCGCGGACGTACTCGTTGACCAGCGCCGGCAGCATCCCCCGCCAGGAGCGCCCCTCCTTGTACGACAGCAGCCGCAGGTCCTGCCCGCGCCGGCGCCGCATGATGTCGATCGCCTCGATCACCACCGCGTCGTCGATCTCGATGCGGTGGTCGACGCCGGACTTGCCGGTGAAGGTGAAGACCAGCCGGTCCTGGCGACGTCGCACGTGCCGGCGCTCGAGGGTGGTGAGGCCGAAGCTGCCGTTGGTGTCGGCGTAGACGTCGTTGCCAATCCGGAAGTAGCCGAGGTCGAGCAGCCGGACCGCGGCCGCGCAGGCCCGCTCCAGCGGCATGCCCTCACGACCGAGGTCGGTCAGCACCAGCTCGCGGGCACGGGTCAGCGCCCGCCCGAACTCCAGCATCCGGTCGAACTTCTCTGCGTCCCGACGGGCCCGCCAGTCGGGGTGGTAGAGGTACTGCCGCCGGCCGGCGTCGTCGGTGCCGACCGCCTGCAGGTGGCCGTTGGGCCACGGGCAGACCCACACGTCCTCCCAGGCCGGCGGGATCACCAGGTCGCGGACCCGCTGGGCGTCCTCCTCGGGCAGCCGGTCGCCCTCACCGTCGAGGTAGACGAAGCCGCGACCGGCGCGGCGTCGGGTCCATCCCGGCTGGTCGGGCGAGGTGCGGCGCAGGCGTGGCATGCGCAGAAGGTAGCCAGCGGCGGGGCCGCGCAAACCTCAGCGGCCGGAGGGCCGCTTGCCGAGCCACCGGGCGACCAGGACCAGCCCGCCGAGCGCGAGCCATCCGGTCAGGAACCATGGCCAGGCCGGACGCTCGACCGGGTCCGGGGCGGGCGTGCCGCGCCGGTCGGCCGAGCCCGCGGCGGACGGGGTCGCCGACGGCGAGGCCGCCGGTCGCTCCGGGCCGACCGCGCGGCGTACGTCGGCGGGCAGCCGCACCTGCAGCACCGGCTCGCGCTGCCCCTCGGACGACACGAAGACCGCACCGGACTCGTCCACGGCGATGCCCTCACCCTGGTCCTGGTCGGGCAACCGGAACGAGCCGACCTCCTCCAGCCCCGGGAAGGTGTAGACCACGGCCTGGGAGTAGTCGCGGAGGATGACGTGCCGCCCGTCCGGGAAGAACGCCCCGTCCGTGGCGATCGGCAGCACCGGCCCGAGGGCACGCAGCCGGTTGGGCCCGTCGGCCCGCAGCGTCGCGGGCGCGGCGTACAGGGTGCCGCCGAAGACGTTCTTCGTGGCGACGTACAGCCGTCCGGTCGTCGGGTCCGAGAGCAGCGTCTCGGCGTTGACCGGCCGCTCGGGGTAGGTGAGGTCGTAGGTCCGGGCGTCGACCGTGGCGTCGCCACGGCCGACCGGGACCCGCGCGACCTGCACGCTGTCGCGCTCGATGGTGTTGTCGCCGATGTCGCCGACCCAGACGGCGCCCCGCCCGGCGGGCGCCAGCGCCTCGACGTCGGTGGGGTCCTGCGCCCAGCTGGTCACGCCGACGGTGTCCCCGTCGGCGGGGTCGACGGTGAACACCCGACCGGAGTCCCCGGAGTCGTTGGTGGTGACGAACAGGCCGTCCCGGGCGACCAGGCCGCTGGACTCCACGATCTGCGGGTCGGTGAACGTGAACGCGACGTCGCCGGGGCGCGCGGGTGCCGCGGCGGCACCCATCACGAACGGCACCACGAGCAGGGCGGCCAGCACCCGGTCACGCACCGGCAGCCTCCCCGGCGCGCTCCTCCGCCTCGTGCGCCGCCGGACGCTGCTCGTCGAGCAGCTGGGCCAGCCGCGGCCGCAGCGACCAGGTGGCCACCAGCTCGTCGTACTCCTTGCGCACACCGCCGCCCTTGACCGGCGCGCCCGTGCGCACCGCGCGCAGCAGGGTGTTGCGCGGGGTGTGCTGGCTCTCCACGAACTGCACGACGTCGACGCGGTAGCCGGACAGGCGCATCAGCGAGGCGCGCAGCGCGTCGGTGAGGGTGTCGGCGAAGCGCTCGCGCAGGATGCCGTGCCGGGTGAGGAGGGCGTACGGCGAGGGCGTGGGCGCCTTGCGCAGCTGGGCGGCGATGTCGTGGTGGCAGCAGGGCGCGGCCAGCACCAGCTGCGCCCCCCAGCCGACCGCGCGGGCCAGCGCCTCGTCGGTGGCGGCGTCACAGGCGTGCAGCGCCAGCACCACCTCGGGGTCCTGCTCGAGCACCGCGCCGGAGATGCTGCCGACGACGAACTCGGCGTCCACCCCGAGCTCGCGGGCCACCGCGCTGTTGTGCTGGCGGGACTGCTCCTTGACGTCCACCCCGGTGACGACGACCGGCAGCTCTCGCACCGACGTCAGGAACCGCTGGGCGGCGAAGGTCAGGTAGGCGTTGCCGCAGCCGAGGTCGACGATCCGCAGCGGCTCCTCGGCGGTCGGCCGGCGCAGGTGGCCCTTGGCGAGGGCGTCGGAGATCGCGGCGTCGAGCAGTCGCAGGAACTCCTCGACCTGGCGGTACTTCGCCTGCCGGCTGGGCTTCATCCGGCCCTGCGCGTCGGTGAGGCCGAGCACCCGGAACAGCGCGTCGTCCTCGGCCAGCAGGCGCGTCTTGTCGCGGTCGTGGCCGCGGTCGACCTCGACCTCCTCGGACCGCTCGGTGGTGTGCACCACCGCCTCGAGCTTCTTGGTGACCCGCAGCTGGTGGCTCTGGGTCGTGGTGTCGACGTGCCAGTTGCCGAAGGGCATGTCCAGCAGGTCGTCGACGGCGTCCCGGGCGTCGGCCCCCTCCTGGTGGTTGGAGGTGTGCGCCTGGGTGGCGTCGTACGCCGTGACCTGCAGGTGGCGCCCGGCCTTGAGGTCGACGTAGCGCATCTCGACCCGCTTCCAGCGCGGCTGCTGCCCCTTCTGCCGGCCGGAGGCGACGGCCTTGACCAGGGTCTCGGGGTCGAGCAGGTGGGCGCGCATCCGGCTCAGCGCCCGCAGCAGCGGTTCGCTCACTTCTGCACCACCGCGGCGATGACGACGAGCAGCAGGAGGGCCACCAGGGCCACCGGGATCACGAGGCGACGGTGGCGGGGGTTCACGCCTACAGGTTACGGGCCAGCAGCTCGGCCAGATGAATTGCCGGGACGCCCGCGAGGTCGTCGAGCTGGACCCGGCAGGACATGCCGTCGGCGAGCACCACGGCGCCCTCGTGGGCGCGCACCGCCGGCAGCAGGTGGGTCTCGGCGATCGCCACCGACACCTCGTAGTGCCCCTGCTCCATGCCGAAGTTGCCGGCCAGCCCGCAGCAGCCCGCCACCCGGGTGACCGTGGCGCCGGCGGACTCCAGCAGCCGCTGGTCGGTGGCCCAGCCGAGCACCGACGAGTGGTGGCAGTGCGGCTGGGCCACGACGGTGACCCCGCTCAGGTCCGGCGGCGTCCAGTCGAGGCGCTCGAGCAGCTCGGCGAGCGTCAGCACCCCCGCGGCCACCTCGCCAGCCCGCGGGTCGTCGGTCAGCTCGACCGCGTCGCTGCGCAGCGTCGCCAGGCAGGACGGCTCGAGGCCCAGCACCGGCACGCCCGAGGCGACGTACGGCGCCAGCGTGGCGACCGTGCGGCCCATGATGGCGCGCGCCTTGTCCAGCTGTCCGGTGGTCACCCAGGTCAGCCCGCAGCAGGCGTCGTCCGCGATCACCCGGACCGTCAGGCCGGCCGCCTCGAGGACCTCGATCGCGGCGTGCGCGGTCTGGGGCAGGAAGTGGTCGGTGAACGAGTCCGCCCAGATCCACACGTCCGGCGTCGTGTCCCCCAGGGTGCGCCCCGACGCACCCTCAGCCGCACGACGCTTCTTCGAGACCGATCTGCGCAGCGTGGTCGGCGCGAAGGAGGGGATCGACCGGCGCTGGTCGATGCCCGCGGTCGCCTTGGCCAGCCGGGCGACCGGGCCGAGCTTCGTCATCCGGTTGGCGAGCGGCGCGACCGGAGCGGCCAGCGCCGCCCACTTCGGCAGCCGACCGAGCAGGTAGTGGCTGCGCGGGCGGCGGGCGGTCGCACCCGGCCCGTCGTACTTCTGGTGCAGCGCCTCGGCCTTGTAGGTCGCCATGTCGACACCGGTGGGGCAGTCCGACGCGCAGCCCTTGCAGGCCAGGCAGAGGTCCAGGGCCGCGTCGACGGCGGGGTCGGCGAGCCCGTGCACCAGGGTCCCGTCCAGCGCCTCCTGCAGCACCCGGGAGCGACCGCGGGTGGAGTCCTTCTCGTCGCGGGTGGCGAGGTAGGACGGGCACATCACGCCGTTGGTGCGCGGCGCCACGCACTTGCCGACCCCCGTGCACCGGTGCACCGCGTTGCCCAGCGAGCCACCGTCGTGCACGAACCGCAGCGCGGAGCTGACGGGCGTGCGCGGCCGCACGGCACGCAGGTCCGCGTCCAGCGGCGCGGGATCGACCAGGTTGCCGGGGTTGAGCAGGTTGTCGGGGTCGCAGATCGCCTTGACCGCGCCGAAGAGGCGCAACGACTCCACGTCGTACATCAGCGGCAGCAGCTCCGAGCGGGCCCGGCCGTCACCGTGCTCGCCGGACAGCGAGCCGCCGTGGTCGCGCAGCTTCAGCGCGCACGCCGTGAGGAAGTCGCGGAACAGCTTCGGCCCGCGGTCGTCGCCGGGCCGGAATGGGAAGTCGATGCGCACGTGCACGCAACCGTCGCCGAAGTGGCCATAGGGAACGCCGTCGAGGTCGTGCTGACGCAGCAGCTCGTCGAAGTCGCGCAGCCACGCGCCGAGGCGAGCGGGCGGGACGGCCGCGTCCTCCCAGCCGGAGTACGCCGGGGTCTCGAGGCTGCGTGCGGCCAGGCCCGCTCCGTCCTCACGGATCCGCCACAGCGCAGCCGACTCGGCGCCGTCGGAGACCAGCCGGCTGTCCAGCGCGCTCGACTCGGCCACCAGCCGCGCAGCCAACGCCGGGGCGTCGTCGCCGGCGACCTCGACGAAGAGCCAGCCGGCGCCGCGCGGCAGGTCCGGCACGCCGGCGCCGCGGGCCCGGACCAGGTCGACGATGCGTGAGTCGAGGCCCTCGCAGGCGATCAGCCGGCCGTCGCCGGCCGCCAGCAGGGCGGGCACGGCGTCCGCGGCCTCGACCATCGAGGGGTAGCCCAGCACCACCAGCAGCCGGTCGGACTCCTCGGGCACCAGCCGGACGGTCGCCTGCGTGACCAGCCCGAGCGTGCCCTCGGAGCCGACGAGGAACCGGTCGACGCGGCGGCCGTTCTCGGGCAGCAGGTGCTCCAGCGAGTAGCCGCTGACCTGGCGGGTGAACCGTCCGAACCCGGTGCGGATGTGACCGAGGTGCTGGTCCACGAGGGACCCGAGCCCCTGGACCACGCCGGTCTCCCGGCTCGAGAACCATCCGGCCGACCCCTCGGCACCGCCACCGATGGACAGCTCCTCGCCCGTCCCGAAGACGACCCGCATCCCGGTGACGTTGTCGGCCGTGCGGCCGTAGCCGAGGGCCCGGGAGCCGCAGGCGTTGTTGCCGATCATCCCGCCGATCGTGCAGCGGGTGTGGGTCGAGGGGTCGGGCCCGAAGCGCAGGCCGTGCGGGGCGGCCGCGCGCTGCAGGTCGGCGTGCACCACCCCGGGCTGCACGACGGCGGTGCGCGCCTCGGGGTCGATCGAGACGATCTGGTTGAGGTGCTTGAGGGTGTCGACGACGATGCCGGGTCCGACCGCGTTGCCGGCGATCGAGGTTCCGGCGCCACGCATCGTCAGCGGCACCCCCAGCTCCCGCGCGGCGTCGAGCAGCGCCGAGATCTCCTCCTCGTGCCGCGGACGCGCCACCGCCCGGGGCACGACGCGGTAGAGCGAGGCGTCCGAGGAGTACAGGGCGCGGGTCAGGCTCGAGTCGTCGACGTCGGGGATCCCGCGGGCACGGAGCTCGGCAACGAGATCAGGCGCATCCACCGCCCCAAGATAACGGGCCACCGGAGACGTGCCGGACGGCCGCCGAGGTGTGGTCAGTCCTGGTGCACCCGACGGGTCCGCCGCACCGCGAGCGCGTGCCGGACGACGTCGAGCACCTCGACCGCGCCGGAGTCGACCTCGGCGACCGGCACCCACGCGACCTGGTCGGTCGTGCCGTCGACCTCCACCACGCGGGGCTCGGCGTCGTCGGCCAGCTCGGCCTCGAAGACCAGGTGGACGCCGTGGAAGTCCTCGTGCCGGCCCGAGGGCGCGGTGCCACCGAAGTGGACGTCGTGGACGTCCAGCAGCGCGCCGACCGTGCAGGGGACACCGCACTCCTCCAGCACCTCGCGCTCCACGGCCTCCCGGGGGGACTCGCCGTGGTCGAGGCCGCCGCCGGGCAGCGTCCAGGACCCGCTGTGGTGGCCGCGCCGCGAGATCCGGGTCAGCAGCACGCTCTGCCCGTCCCGGGTCTCGCGGACCACCAGGGCGTACGCCGCGACCCGCTGCCGGCGGAACGGCCGGTGGTCGCGCAGCGCCTCGAGCACGACCGCCGCCACCGGGACCTTCCCGTCGAGCACGTCGCGCACGGAGATCCAGGCCGCCTCGGCGGTGGAACCACCGACCTCGACGACGCGCGGCTCCGGGGCATCGACCGGCACCCAGCCGTCGTACACGATCCGCAGCGCGTGCGCGTCGATGCGCCGGCCCTCGCGCCAGGCCATCGGCAGGTGCGAGGAGTAGACGCGGGCGGTCTCCCCCACGTCGGCGTCGAGGCCGGTCTCCTCGTGGATCTCGCGGACCACGGCGTGGCGAGGGTCCTCGCCGTGGTCGAGTCCCCCACCGGGCAGCGTCCACAGCTCCTCGCTGGTCACCATCGGCGCCAGGCGGCTGAGCAGGATCCGGTCGTCACGCAGGATCACCGCGTAGGCCCCGACGCGCTGCCGCTTCGGAATCGTCCCCATGCCGCTCACCGTAGTGGCTCGGGCGGCGGTCCCCAGGTGGGCGGCACGGCCGAGCGCGGCACGTCGTCGAGGTGGAGCGCCGTGCGCCGGTCGGGCGCGTGCCCGCCGAGGTGGGCGGGGTACCACGGCGCGTGCTCGCCGTCTCGCGGCCGGTGCACGGGCAGCCGCTGCACCTGCTCGAGCATCGCGGTCAGCGTGTGCCCCAGCGCCTCGGTCGCGGCGACCAGGTTGCTGCCCGGCGGCACCTCGAGGGGCGCACCGAAGCGCACGTCGACGGTGCGGCCGCGGCGCAGGTCCCAGGACACACGGCTGCCGTTGCGGCCGACGGTGAAGAGGCGCTGTCCGCCCCACACGACCACGGGGACCACCGGCACGCCGGTCTCCCGGGCCAGCGCGGCGGCCCCGCGCATCAGCGAGCGCACGGTGAAGGAGTGCGAGATGCCGGCCTCGGGGAAGACGCACACGGCCTCCCCCGCGGCCAGCAGGCCGCGGGCCTGCAGGTACGCCGCCGCCGGCACCCGGCGGTCGACGGGGACGTGGCGCATCGACTCCATGGCCCGACGCACTCCCGGGACGTTCCAGACGTCGTGGCGGCACAGGAAGCGCACCGCGCGACCGCGGGTCAGGGCGGCCTTGCCGATGAACAGGAAGTCGGGGTAGGACACGTGCACGCTGGCGAGCAGCACCGGCCCCGTGGTGGGCAGGTGGTGCTCCCCGGTCCAGCGGGTCGTGATGCCCAGGGCGCGCATCGCCAGCCGCCCCACCCAGACGGTGAGCCGGTACCACGCCGACATCAGGCGAAGGGCGGCCGGGCGTCGCGGGCCAGCGAGCGGCGCCCCGCCCAGCGCCACACGCGGGCGGCCCGGTCGCGGTCGTCGTCGGTGACCAGGTTGCCCATCCAGCGCAGCGCCAGCGTCATCAGCCGGTCCGAGCGCATGCCCGCCGGCCCCAGGGTCGGCAGCAGCCGCGGCACCGTGACCAGGCCGGCCAGCCGGCGCGCGATCGAGAACGCCTCGCCGTAGTGGTCGCGCAGCAGCGCGGGCCACACCTCGGACAGGTCGTCGTGCTCGGCCATCACCTCGGCCACCAGCCGCCCGGTCTCGAGGCCGTAGTCGATGCCCTCGCCGTTGAGCGGGTTCACGCACCCGGCGGCGTCGCCGATCAGTGCCCAGTTGGGGCCGGCGACGTTCGAGACCGCACCGCCCATCGGCAGCAGCGCGGAGGTGGGAGCACGCAGGTCACCGGTGAGCTCGAACTCCTCGCGGCGCTCCTCGGCGTAGAACTTCATCAGCGGCTTGATGGCGACGTTCGCCGGGCGCCTGGCCGTGGCGAGCGTGCCGACGCCGAGGTTCACCTCCCCCGTCCCCAGCGGGAAGATCCAGCCGTAGCCGGAGAGGATCTCGCCGTCCGCGCCGCGCAGCTCGAGGTGGGAGCTGATCCACGGGTCGTCGGACATCCCGGAGGCCACGTAGGACCGGCCGGCCACGCCGTACACCGTCTCGCGGTGCCACTCGCGCCCGAGCATCTTGCCCAGTGGCGACCGCACCCCGTCAGCGACGACCAGCCGCCGGCAGCGCACCTCGTACCGCGCCGAGCCGCTCGGGCCGGTGCGCTCGAAGGTCACGCTCGCGACGCGCCCGCCCTCGATGTGGACGTCGATCGCCCGCGCCCCGTCGACCGCCTGGGCCCCGGCCTTGATCGCCGTGGTGCGCAGGTGGTCGTCGAGCTCGGTCCGGGCGACCGCCGAGCCCCAGTCCGGCAGGGAGCCGCCCGGCCACGGCAGCAGCAGCGTCTGCCCGAAGCCGTGGGCCCGCAGGCCCCGGTTGACGGTGTGCGCGCGCAGCCAGTCCTCGAGTCCCAGCCGCTGCAGCTCCCCGACCGCCCGGGGCGTCAGCCCGTCGCCGCAGGTCTTGTCACGGGGGAAGACCTGCGCGTCGACCAGCAGCACGTCGAGCCCGGCGCGGGCGGCCCACGCCGCGGCCGCCGACCCCGCCGGGCCTGCGCCCACGACCAGGACGTCGGTCGAGGCAGGAGGGACGGCGTTCACGGGCAGATTGTCGCAGGTGGACCGAAGGGGCCCGCACGCACGCCTCCCCCGAGGGCGTCAGCGCCTGATCGTCTGCTGGGGGACGCGCTCGCACAGGCTGGTCGGGAAGGCCAGGTCGATGCAGGCGCCGTCGTACACCTCACGCGCGCCGAGGTCGTCGTCGAGCCGGACCTCGCTGGCGGTCGGGGTGGCCACGTCCCCACACCGGGTGCCGTGGTCGACGTGCAAGGTGATCTCCACCCTCTCGCTGGTCTCCTCGACGTCGACGCCGGTGATCCGCTCGCACGACTGGAGCAGCTTGTAGACCTCGACCCCGTGCGTGGTGAGCCGGTAGCTGTCCCAGGGAACCCCGGGGTCGGTCTCGTGGTTGGCGCGTAGGAGACCCCATCCCGTGACGGCGACGCTGACGAGGACCACCACGGCGACCAACAGCGCGGACCGGGGTCGCACCCCTCCAGCCTGCGCCGGACAGCCGGGACAGGACCCGCGGACCAGACCACTTCCTGCCGAGGACGGGAGCGAGCACCTCCGACGACCGACCCCGGGAGACAGCTACTGCCACATCCACCCCACACCGGGAAAGGCGCAGGACGGGGCGCCGACGCGAGGCGGGCCGCAGGCGCACTGCCGCCCCGAGGAGCGTAAAGCGAGGCGCGGCGCCGCCAGCGGCGCTCTACCGAAGCCCGCAGGAGGCGGCGACGCGGCGAGCCCAGCGACGGGGGCGGGAGTGCGCAGGCGGACCGCCGCACGACGCGAAGAGACCGAGCCCCGAAGAGCCGGCAACCGCCGGCCCAAGACCGCCAGAAATGACGGAACCCCGCCACCCCAGAAGGGCGACGGGGTTCCGTCATGCGGACCCGGTTTCGAGACGCGTCACGCATCCCGCGCTGGCGCGCGGTCTGCGTCGACGCTCCTCAACCTGGTTCCTTGCACCAGATCTTCGCGCTGACGCGCTCAGCTCTGGTAGGAACCAAAGTCGAAGTCGTCCAACGCGACGGCCTGCCCACCACCGGAGTTGCCGAACTCGTAGTCGTACGAGTCGTACCCGGTGACGGAGTACGCCGCGGCACGCGCCTCCTCGGTCGGCTCCACCCGGATGTTGCGGTACCGCTCGAGGCCGGTACCAGCCGGGATCAGCTTTCCGATGATCACGTTCTCCTTCAGACCGCGCAGCGAGTCCGAGCGGCCGTGGATCGCCGCGTCGGTGAGGACGCGGGTGGTCTCCTGGAAGGAGGCCGCCGAGAGCCACGACTCGGTCGCCAGCGAGGCCTTGGTGATGCCCATGAGGACCGGGCGACCCGAGGCCGGCTTGCCGCCCTCGGAGACCACGCGACGGTTCTCCTCCTCGAACAGCACCCGGTCGACCAGGTCGGACGGCAGCAGGTTGGTGTCGCCCGACTCGATGACCGTGATCCGGCGCAGCATCTGCCGCACGATGATCTCGATGTGCTTGTCGTGGATCGACACGCCCTGGCTGCGGTACACGTGCTGCACCTCGTCCACCAGGTGCTCCTGCGCCTTGCGGACACCCAGGATCCGCAGGACGTCCTGCGGGTCGGGGGTACCAGCGGTGAGGTGGTGGCCCACCTCGATGTGCTGGCCGTCCTCGACGTTGAGGCGCGAACGCTTGGAGACGGGGTACTCCTGGACCTCGGAGCCGTCGTCGGGGGTGACGATGACCTTGCGGGCCTTGTCGGTCTCCTCGATCTCCACGCGGCCGGCGGCCTCGGAGATCGGCGTACGACCCTTGGGCGAGCGGGCCTCGAAGAGCTCGACCACACGGGGCAGACCCTGCGTGATGTCGTCCGCGGAGGCCACACCACCGGTGTGGAAGGTACGCATGGTCAGCTGCGTGCCGGGCTCACCGATCGACTGGGCGGCGATGATGCCGACGGCCTCACCGATGTCGACCAGCTTGCCGGTGGCCAGCGAGCGGCCGTAGCACTTCGCGCAGGTGCCGGTGCGGGCGTCACAGGTCAGCACGGAGCGGACCTTGACCTCCTCGATGCCGGCCGCGATGAGCTCACCGATCTTCACGTCGCCGAGGTCCTCACCGGCGGCGGCGAGGGTCTCGCCGGTCTCCGGGTGGGTGACCTCGGTCGCCGCGGACCGGGCGTACGCCGCGGTCTCGGCGTTCTCGTGCTTGACGACGGTGCCGTCCTCACGACGCTCACCGATCCGCTTGGGCAGACCGCGCTCGGTGCCACAGTCGTCCTCGCGGATGATGACGTCCTGCGAGACGTCCACCAGACGACGGGTCAGGTAGCCCGAGTCGGCGGTACGCAGCGCGGTGTCGGCGAGACCCTTGCGGGCACCGTGGGTGGAGATGAAGTACTCCAGCACGGAGAGGCCCTCGCGGAAGTTCGCCTTGATCGGCCGCGGGATGATGTCGCCCTTCGGGTTGGCCACCAGACCACGCATGGCCGCCACCTGACGGATCTGCATCATGTTTCCGGACGCACCGGAGTCGACCATCATGTAGATGGGGTTCGACCGGTCGAAGGTGCCCTCCATGGCCTTGGCCACGTCGTTGGACGCCTGGGTCCAGATCTCGATGAGCTCCTGGCGACGCTCCTCGTCGGTGACCAGACCGCGCTCGAACTGCTTCTGCACCTTGGCGGCCTGGGCCTCGTAGCCCTCGAGGATCTGGGCCTTCTCCGGCGGCGTGGTGACGTCGTCGATGGAGACCGTCACGCCCGAGCGGGTCGCCCAGTGGAAGCCGGTGTCCTTGAGCGCGTCCAGCGACGCCGCGACCTCGACCTTGGTGTAGCGCTCGGCCAGGTCGTTGACGATCGCACCCAGCGCCTTCTTGCCCACTTCGTAGTTCACGAAGGGGTAGTCGGCGGGCAGGGTGTCGTTGAACAGCGAGCGACCCAGGGTGGTCTCGAGGGTCAGCGACTGGCCCTCCTCCCAGTCCGGGCCGAGCTCGAGCTCGAGCGGCGGCACGATGTCGTCGAGACGCAGCCGGATCTTGCTCTGCAGCGTGATCTCGCCACGGTCGAACGCCATGATCGCCTCGGCCGGCGACGAGAACGAACGACCCTCGCCGGGCTCGCCCTCACGGTCGGTGGTGAGGAAGAACAGGCCGATGATCATGTCCTGGGTCGGCATGGTCACGGGGCGACCGTCCGACGGCTTCAGGATGTTGTTCGTCGACAGCATCAGGATCCGGGCCTCGGCCTGGGCCTCCGCCGACAGCGGCAGGTGCACGGCCATCTGGTCACCGTCGAAGTCGGCGTTGAACGCCGAGCAGACGAGCGGGTGGATCTGGATGGCCTTGCCCTCGATCAGCTGGGGCTCGAAGGCCTGGATGCCGAGGCGGTGCAGCGTGGGCGCACGGTTGAGCAGCACCGGGTGCTCGGTGATGACCTCTTCGAGGACGTCCCACACCACGGCGTACCGGGCGCCGGAGGTGGCGCGCTCGACCATCCGCTTGGCGGACTTGATGTTCTGCGCGTGCGACAGGTCGACGAGGCGCTTCATCACGAACGGCTTGAAGAGCTCCAGCGCCATCTGCTTGGGCAGACCGCACTGGTGCAGCTTCAGCTGCGGACCGGACACGATGACCGAACGGCCCGAGTAGTCCACGCGCTTGCCGAGCAGGTTCTGACGGAAACGACCCTGCTTGCCCTTGAGCATGTCGGACAGCGACTTCAGCGGCCGGTTGCCCGGGCCGGTGACCGGACGACCGCGGCGGCCGTTGTCGAACAGCGAGTCGACGGCCTCCTGGAGCATCCGCTTCTCGTTGTTGACGATGATCTCGGGGGCGCCGAGGTCGAGCAGCCGCTTGAGGCGGTTGTTCCGGTTGATGACGCGGCGGTACAGGTCGTTGAGGTCGGAGGTCGCGAAGCGGCCACCGTCGAGCTGCACCATCGGACGCAGGTCCGGCGGGATGACCGGGACGGCGTCGAGCACCATGCCCTGGGGCTTGTTGCCGGTCTTGCGGAAGGCGTCGACGACCTTGAGGCGCTTGAGGGCGCGGACCTTGCGCTGGCCCTTGCCGTTGGCGATCGTGTCGCGCAGCGACTCGATCTCGGCCTCGATGTCGAAGCTCTCGAGGCGCTTCTGGATCGCCGTGGCGCCCATGTGGCCCTCGAAGTACTTGCCGAACCAGTTCTTCATCTCGCGGTAGAGCATCTCGTCGCCGGTCAGGTCCTGGACCTTGAGCGACTTGAAGGTGTTCCACACCTCGTCGAGACGGTCGATCTCGCGCTGCGCACGGTCGCGCAGCTGCTTCATCTCCCGCTCGGCGCCGTCCTTGACCTTGCGGCGGGCGTCGGCCTTGGCACCCTCGGCCTCGAGGGCCGCGAGGTCCTCCTCGAGCTTGCGCGCGCGGTCCTCGATGGAGCCGTCACGGCGCTTCTCGAGGCGCTCGCGCTCGAGCTGCACCTTGCCCTCGAGCGAGGACAGGTCGCGGTGGCGGGCGTCCTCGTCGACGGAGGTGATCATGTACGCCGCGAAGTAGATGACCTTCTCGAGGTCCTTCGGCGCCAGGTCGAGCAGGTAGCCCAGGCGGCTCGGCACACCCTTGAAGTACCAGATGTGCGTGACCGGGGCGGCCAGCTCGATGTGGCCCATGCGCTCACGCCGGACCTTGGAACGGGTCACCTCGACGCCGCAGCGCTCGCAGATGATGCCCTTGAAGCGGACTCGCTTGTACTTGCCGCAGTAGCACTCCCAGTCCCGGGTGGGACCGAAGATCTTCTCGCAGAAGAGGCCGTCACGCTCGGGCTTGAGCGTGCGGTAGTTGATGGTCTCCGGCTTCTTGACCTCGCCGTGGCTCCAGGTGCGGATGTCGTCCGCGGTGGCCAGGCCGATCTGAAGCTGGTCGAAGAAGTTCACATCGAGCACGGTGGCTGTTGTCCTTCGTTAGAACTGTTGAATCAAGGCTGTGGACTGGGCGGGGGCGGCGCGCTCCGCGAGGAGCGCGCCGCCACACGCATCAGACTTCTTCGACCGAGCTGGGCTCGCGACGCGACAGGTCGATGCCGAGCTCCTCGGCGGCGCGGAAGACGTCCTCCTCCGCGTCGCGCATCTCGATGGCCGTGCCGTCCTGGGACAGCACCTCCACGTTGAGGCAGAGCGACTGCATCTCCTTGACGAGGACCTTGAACGACTCCGGGATGCCCGAGTCGGGGATGTTCTCGCCCTTGACGATCGCTTCGTACACCTTGACGCGACCCGGCACGTCGTCGGACTTGATCGTGAGCAGCTCCTGCAGGGCGTAGGCGGCGCCGTACGCCTCCATCGCCCAGACCTCCATCTCACCGAACCGCTGGCCACCGAACTGGGCCTTACCGCCCAGCGGCTGCTGCGTGATCATCGAGTAGGGGCCGGTGCTGCGCGCGTGGATCTTGTCGTCGACGAGGTGGTGCAGCTTGAGGATGTACATGTAGCCGACCGAGACCGGGTCCGGGAACGGCTCGCCGGAGCGGCCGTCGAACAGGTTGGCCTTGCCGGTCTCGTCGATCATCCGCACGCCGTCGCGGTTCGGGATCGTCGCACCGAGCAGGCCGGTGATCTCGTCCTCGCGGGCACCGTCGAACACCGGGGTGGCGACCTTCGTGTCCGGCTCCGCCTTGTCGGCGTGGATCTTGATCAGGCGCTGCTTCCAGTCCGCGTCGCTCTTGTCGTCGGACAGGTCGAGGTCCCAGCCCTGCTTGGCGAGCCAGCCGAGGTGGAGCTCGAGGATCTGACCGATGTTCATACGACGCGGCACGCCGAGCGGGTTCAGCACGACGTCGACCGGGGTGCCGTCCTCCATGAACGGCATGTCCTCGATCGGCAGGATCTTCGCGATGACGCCCTTGTTGCCGTGACGGCCGGCGAGCTTGTCACCCACGGAGATCTTGCGCTTCTGGGCGACGTAGACGCGGACCAGCTGGTTGACGCCCGGGGGCAGCTCGTCGCCGTCCTCGCGGTCGAACACGCGGACGCCGATGACCGTGCCGGACTCACCGTGGGGCACCTTCATCGAAGTGTCGCGCACCTCGCGCGCCTTCTCACCGAAGATCGCGCGGAGCAGGCGCTCCTCGGGGGTCAGCTCGGTCTCGCCCTTGGGCGTGACCTTGCCGACGAGGATGTCACCGGTGGTGACCTCGGCGCCGATGCGGATGATGCCGCGCTCGTCGAGGTCGGCCAGCATCTCCTCGGAGACGTTCGGGATGTCCCGGGTGATCTCCTCGGGGCCGAGCTTGGTGTCGCGGGCGTCGACCTCGTGCTCCTCGATGTGGATCGAGGTGAGGATGTCCTCCTGCACCAGGCGCTGGCTGAGGATGATCGCGTCCTCGTAGTTGTGGCCCTGCCACGGCATGAACGCCACCAGGAGGTTCGTGCCCAGCGCCATCTCGGCGTCGTCGGTGCACGGACCGTCGGCGATCGGCGAGCCGACCTCGAGGCGGTCGCCCTCGCTCACCAGCGGACGCTGGTTGATGCAGGTGCCCTGGTTGGAGCGGCGGAACTTCGCCAGCTTGTACGTCGAGTAGGAGCCGTCGTCGTTCATCGTCTCGATGATCTCGGCGGACACCTCCTTGACCACGCCGGCCTTGGTCGCGGTGACGACGTCACCGGCGTCGACCGCGGCGCGGTACTCCATGCCGGTGCCGACCAGGGGCGAGTCGCTGGTGATCAGCGGCACGGCCTGGCGCTGCATGTTGGCGCCCATGAGCGCACGGTTGGCGTCGTCGTGCTCGAGGAACGGGATCAGGGCGGTCGCGACCGACACCATCTGGCGCGGCGAGACGTCCATGTAGTCGACCTCGTCGGCCAGGATCTCGGAGACCTCGCCGTCGCGCTGGCGGACCAGCACACGCTCCTCGGCGAAGCGGCCCTTCTCGTCGAGCGCGGCGTTGGCCTGCGCGATGACGTGACGGTCCTCGTCGTCCGCGGTGAGGTAGTCGACCTGGTCGGTGACGACACCCTTGACGACCTTGCGGTAGGGGGTCTCGACGAAGCCGAACGGGTTGATCCGGCCGTAGGAGGCCAGCGAGCCGATCAGACCGATGTTCGGGCCTTCCGGCGTCTCGATCGGGCACATGCGGCCGTAGTGCGACGGGTGGACGTCGCGGACCTCCATGCCGGCGCGGTCACGGGACAGACCACCGGGACCCAGCGCCGAGAGGCGACGCTTGTGCGTCAGTCCGGCGATCGGGTTGGTCTGGTCCATGAACTGCGAGAGCTGGGAGGTGCCGAAGAACTCCTTCAGCGCCGCCACCACGGGTCGGATGTTGATCAGCGACTGCGGCGTGATCGCCTCGACGTCCTGGGTCGTCATCCGCTCGCGGACCACGCGCTCCATGCGGGCCAGGCCGGTGCGGAGCTGGTTCTGGATCAGCTCGCCGACCGTGCGCATGCGGCGGTTGCCGAAGTGGTCGATGTCGTCGGCAGCGATGTCGAGGGTGCCCTGGGGGGACTCGATCTGCTCGCGGCCGTCGTGCAGCGCGACGATGTACTTGATCGCGGCGACCACGTCGTCGATCGTCAGCGTCTGCTGGTCGAACGCCTCGACGAGGCCCAGCTTCTTGTTGATCTTGTAGCGGCCGACCTTGGCGAGGTCGTAGCGCTTGGGGTTGAAGTAGTAGTTGTTCAGCAGCGTCTGCGCGGCCTCACGCGTCGGCGGCTCGCCCGGGCGCAGCTTGCGGTAGATGTCGAGCAGCGCGTCGTCCTGGCCCTGGGTGTGGTCCTTCTCCAGGGTCAGCATCATCGACTCGTACTCGCCGAACTCCTCGCGGATCTGCTCGTTGGTCCAGCCGAGGGCCTTGAGCAGCACCGTGACGTTCTGCTTGCGCTTGCGGTCGAGGCGGACGCCGACCATGTCGCGCTTGTCGATCTCGAACTCGAGCCAGGCGCCGCGCGAGGGGATCAGCTTCGCGGTGTAGATGTCCTTGTCGGACGTCTTGTCCGCGGAGCGCTCGAAGTAGACGCCGGGCGAACGGACGAGCTGCGAGACGACCACGCGCTCGGTGCCGTTGATGATGAAGGTGCCCTTGTCGGTCATGAGCGGGAAGTCGCCCATGAAGACCGTCTGGCCCTTGATCTCACCGGTGTCGTTGTTGGTGAACTCCGCCGACACGTACAGCGGCGCGGAGTAGGTGAAGTCCTTCTCCTTGCACTCGTCCGTGGTGTACTTCGGGTCGTAGAAGACCGGGTTCTCGAACGAGAGGGACATCGTCTCGGAGAAGTCCTCGATCGGGGAGATCTCCTCGAAGATCTCCTGGAGACCGGACTTGCGGGAGACGTCCTCGCCCTCGGCGATCCGACGCTCGACTGCGTCGTTCCACGCCTCGTTGCCGACCAGCCAGTCGAAGCTGTTGGTCTGGAGGGAGAGGAGCTGCGGAACCTCGAGAGGTTCGCTGATCTTTGCGAAAGAGATGCGGCGGTTGCCAAGAGAATTTGCAGTGGCAGAGGTGGTGCGCGCGGCCAAGAGGTGTCCTTCGACGGGTTCGCTCTCATGGGTGGCGCCGGCCCACCACTAAATCAGCCACCGGGCAGGCGATTCGCATTTGAGGGCAGGCGCAAAGCGCTACGATACCCCAACACTGGGCGCGCCACAACACCGGCATGCGCCGCTTCGGCGAGACGTTGCCGATGATGATGAACCGCGCGGCCCCCTCGGTCAAGTGTCCGCGCCGAGGAGGCGCCGCGCGCCTCCCCGGTCGGCTGTCGTCGGACTGCCGGTTGGCTGCGGCTCGGCGCGGCTACCGGGCGACCGGCGAGGTCACCATGTCGTCCACCAGCCACTCCCCTGCGACCTTCTGCATGGTCACCGTCACCTGGTCCTTGTAGACCACCGGCTGGGGCGTCTTCTTGTTCGTGGTGGGCCGGTTGACGAAGAGGAGCACGTCGACGCGGTCGTCGCCGGACCGGACGATCCCGGACGCGACCACCTGCGCCTTGACGACCGTCTCGGTGCCCGGGGCGTTCTGCTTGATGACCTCGAAGAGCTGGTCGTAGTCCTTGCGGTAGTCGGAGGTCATGTACGACTCCGCCGCCTGCTGGTCCTCGTCGAGGTGCTTCGCGTCGTAGGACAGGATCGGGCCGACGGCACGCTCGGCCGCCGGCTGGGCAGCCCGCGTCGACTCCTCGACCGCGGCGTCGGAGGGCTCCGCCACCCAGATCCAGGCCGCCGCCCCGACCGCCAGCGCGGTGAGCACGCCGACGACGGCGAGCGCCCACCCGGGCACTCCCGTGCGGGACCGGGGGGCCCGCTCCTCGCTCGCGACCGGCCCCTCGCTCGCGGCCGGCGCCGCCGGCGCGGCCGCGGCGGGCGCCTGATCGACCGGATCGTCGACCGGATCCTCGTCCGCCTGCTCCAGCGCGAGCTGTGCGTCGTACGCCGCCCGACGCTCCGGGTTCAGCAGCACCTCCGCGGCCTGGTTGCAGACGCGGAAGCGGCGGTCGGTGGGGTCGAGGTCGGCGATCGCGCTCTTCCAGGCCGCCCGGATCTCGCTCTCGGAGGCGCTCGGACCGACGCCGAGGAGGTCGTACCAGCTGGGGTTCACTCGTCGGCTCCCGTCACCGGGCTGAAGTCGTCGACCAGCCACTTCCCGTCGGTCTTCACCAGGGACACCTGGATCCGGAACGGCACCGGCTCCTGCTGGCCACCCTTGCTGTAGGTGTCGGTGAACGTGCCGGCGACCAGCGTGGTCGCCGAGTCGGCGTCGATGTCCGAGACACCGGTCGCGAACACCTGGGCCTTGCGGGAGACACCGGCCTGGGTGACCAGCTGCTCGGCGGTGCCCGCCTGCTTGTCGAAGGAGGTCGCGAACTTCGGCGTGATGACCTCCTTGACCCGGGCGCGGTACTCCGGCATCTGGCCCTTCGAGTCGAGCAGGTCGGGGCCGTAGGTGCCCATCCGCAGCATGAACTGGTCGGTCTGGGACATCACCGACTCGCGCGCCTTCTGAAGGTCGTCGGCCTCCCCCCGGCGGCCCGCGAGCAGCCAGACGAGGGTGCCGCAGGCGGCCAGCAGGACGATGACGAGCACGCCGAGGACGACGACCCTGAAGGTCGTCGCTCCGGAACGCTCCCCCGTGGAGGGCTCCGTCGGCCCGGGCAGGACCCGGGCGTCGGAATCGCTGCTGCTCGTCACTCCTGCGTCTTGATCAAGGGCTGGAGGAACAGCCACTTCCACGACTCCTCTCCGAGGGTGCTGGGGGCGGGGGTGCCCGGTGACCCGAGAGCCGGGTCAACCTTGCCACCCCAGGACAGGCGGCCGGTCGTGGGGTCGTACGACGCCACGATGGGGGCCCGGTAGCCGGGGCCGGCGGGGGCCCGGTAGGCCGCCCCGACGCGGGGCGCGTTCTGCGAGCCGCGGGGGTTGCTCACGGTGGGCGGCTCGGCGCAGTGCGCCCGGGTGTTCATGGGGGCGTTGCTGCCGTCCTGCGGCGGCCGGATGTTCGTGCTCTCGTAACCGCGCGTGCAGACCTTCGGGTCCTGGGTGAGGACCATGCCGAAGTGGGCGTCGTACAGCCCGGTGTCCGGCGACTTGGAGACGACCGTGAAGCCGCCCTCCACGACGTAGGGGTAGATCACCAGGATCTGCGCGACGCCGTCGAGGTGCTTGACGACGACGTCACCGGTGGTGACCAAGTTGTTGATCAGCTCGCCGAGGTCGACCTGGTTGTCCTCGAGGAAGGTACGCAGCTGGGTCGCCGTCGCCGAGCCGTTGTCGATCACCGCCCGCAGCGACTCGTCGGAGCCGGCCAGCGTGCCGCTGAACAGCGACAGGTCGCGGGCGAAGGTCCGGATGGCGCTCGCGGAGGCGACCTGCCCCTTCAGGACGATGTTGCCGTCCTTGATCAGGGCGGTGGTGACGTCGAAGTTGTCGTTGGCCGACTTGATGAAGGCGTTGCCGGTGTCGATGATCCGCTGCAGGTCCTTGCCGGTGCCGCCGAAGGCCTGCCCGAGCTCGGACACGGTCGTCGACAGGGCCTTCTTGTCCACCGACTCCACGGTGGTGGACAGGTCACCCAGCAGCTTCTGGGTGGCGATGGGGGTGCGGGTGTCGTCGGCGGCGATCTCGGAGTCGTCGTCGAGGTACGGCGAGGTGTCGACCTGCGGCTGCAGCTCGACGTACTGCTCGCCGACCGCGGACCTGTTGCCGACGACGGCGAGGGTGTCGGCCGGGATCGAGTCGTAGGACTTGTCGATGTCGAGGTAGACGTCGACGCCGTCGTCGGTGAGCTCGAGCTTGCCGACCTGGCCGACGCGCACGCCACGGTAGGACACCTCTCCCCCGGCGAAGATGCCGCCGGACTCCTTGAAGTGGGCGACCACGGTGTAGGAGTCGTCGAGGACGAGCCGGTCCAGGCGGGCGTAGCGGGCGCCGACGTAGCTGACGCCCAGCAGGGTGATCAGCACGAACACCAGCAGCTGGATCCGGGTGCGCCGGGTGATCATCGGACCACCATCCCCGGGACGAGCAGGCTCACCAGCGCGGGGTCGTAGACCTTCATCATCTGCCTCATGGTCGGACCGCGCGGGTCAGCCTGCGCGGTGGGGCCGAAGCCGGTGCGGCCCAGGCCCGGGATCGAGGGCAGCGAGGTGGGCAGCGGCAGGCCGCCCGGGACGTCGGGGAGCTGGTTGAGCTGCTTGCAGACGTCCTTGTCCTCGTTCTTCTTCTTGCGGCACTCCTCCTTGAGCTTCAGCAGCTCGGACGGCGTGTTGAGCACCTTCTGGCAGGCCTTGCTGGTGAGGTCACCGCTGCGCAGGCACTTGGTCACGTTGTCGAGGATCACCGTGGGGTCGATGACCGTCGGCAGGTTCGTCGGCAGCGTCGGCGTGCCGGGGCCGTCCTGGCCGGTCAGCGACAGGTCCAGCTCGATCGACAGGTTGGTGTAGTCACCCATGTGCAGGTTGCGGGCGACCTGCGGGTCACGACCCACGACCTCGTCGACGAACGGGTAGGTGAGGAAGACGTTGAACGACTTCACGAAGTCGTCACCGGAGTTGGCCAGCTCGGTGAGCACCGGGTTGAGCTGGCGCACCGTCTCGATCGTGGAGTCCTTGGACGCCTGGATGACACGGACGCCGACGTCCCCGAGGTTGTCGAGCGCCTTGAGCATCTTGACGAGGTCGTCGCGCTGCTTGTCCAGGGAGGTGAGGGCGCTCGGGAGCTCCTCGAGGGCCGCGTCGATGCTGCTCTCCTGCTTGCGCACCGAGCCGGCGAGGCGGTTGAGCGAGTCGATCGCCTTGACGATCTCGACCTTGTTCTCGTCGAGCTGCTTCATCAGCGTCTCGACCTGGGTCAGCACGGACCGGGCGGAGTCCTCCCGGCCCTCGAGCGCCAGGTTGAGCTCCTGGGCGATGGTCTTGAGCTGGGCGACGCCACCGCCGTTGAGCACCAGGCTGAGCGCGCCCAGCACCTCCTCGACCTCGGGGTTGCGTCCCGAGCGCTCGAGCGGGATCACGTCGCCGTCGCCGAGCTCTCCCTGGGCGCCGTCCGCGGGCGGGGCGAGCGAGACGAACTTCTCGCCCAGCAGGCTGGTCTGCCGGATCGTGGCCTCGGTGTTCTGGGGCAGGTCGGTGTCACCGCGCAGCTCGAGCGTGACGTCGGCCGCGCCGTCCTTGAGTGCGACATCGGTGACCTGACCCACGCTGACGTCGTTCACCTTGACCGTCGACTTCGGTACGAGGTCGAGGACGTCGGAGAACATGACGTGCACGGTGATCGGGTCGTCGCCCACGTCGGTGCCGCCGGGCAGCGGCAGCTTGTAGACGTCGAAGCCGCAGCCGGTCAGCAGCAGCGAGCCCGCGAGGGGCAGCAGGAGCATCCTGCCGAGCCTGGTCCACCTGCTCATCGCTCCACCTCCACGAGACCGCCCAGGCTCGGGTCGTAGACGTCGCGAGGCGCGGACTGCGCGCCCTGCCCGAACGTCCCGGTCCGGCCGAGGCCGGCGAGGCCGGCGAGGCCGCCGTTCTTGATCAGGTCGCAGGCCTGGCCGCTGGTGTCGGCCTGGTCGAGGAGCGAGCAGAGGAACGCCTCCGGATCGGCACCGATCTGCTGCCCGAGCTGCCCGATGTTGGCGCGGGTGTCGAGGGTGCCGGCCTGCGGGTTGTAGGTCAGTGCGAGGTTGTTCAGGGCCACCGGGGCGTCCTTGAGGATCTCGTCGAGCGCGCCGCGCTGCTTGACCAGGACCTTCGAGACCCGGTTGAGGCCGGAGATGTTGCGGCCGAGGACCTCGCGGTTGGTCTTCACGAACGTCGACACCTGGCCCATCGCCTCGGCGAGGTTCTTCAACGACGCCGCCAGCTCCTGGCGCTCGCCGGAGAGCATCGAGGAGACGTCGGCGAGCGACTGGTTGAACTGGCGGACCGTCTTGTCGTTCTTCGCCAGGGTCCCGATGAAGCCCTCGAGCTTGCGGGCGGAGCCGAACAGCTCGTCCTTGTTGTCGTCGAGGGTGGCGCTGAGCTTGCCGAAGTCCTCGATCGTCTGGTGGAACTGCGCGCCCTGGCCGCCGAAGTTCTTCGCGGTGGTCTCCAGCAGGTCCGACAGGGCGCCGTCCTTGTTGGCACCGGTCGGGCCGAGCGCCACGGTCAGGTCGTCGAGCGAGGAGTAGATCTGGTCGAGCTCCAGCGGCACCGCGGTGCGGTCCTGGTCGAGCACCGTCCCGTCGGCGAGGACGTCGTCGCCGTCCTCGTAGGTCGGCGTGAGCTGGACGAACCGGTCCCCCACGATCGACGGGGCGATGATCACCGCCTTGGCGTCGGCCGGGATCTTCACGTCGGGGTCGTAGGACATGGTGACGACGACGTCGGTGCCGGAGGGAGTCACCTTGTCGACCTGCCCGATCGGCACGCCGAGGACCCGCACGTCGCTGCCCTCGTAGATCGAGATGGTGCGCGGGAACTTCGCGGTGAGCGTCTTCTGGTCGCCGCCGCGGAACATCACGAGCGCGGCGGCGCCGACGAGAGCCACGATGATCGCGGGGACGATGAGCTTCTTCAGGGTCGTCATCTCAGCCCACCTGCGGAACGGGGGGAAGGTTCTGGATGTAGGTGTCGAACCACGGGCCGTTGCCGAGCGTGTTGGCGAACACCCGGTAGAACGGCGCCATCAGCCGCAGGCTGTTGTCGAGGTTGTCCTCGTTCTTGTTCAGCACCGCGACGACCGACTCGAGGTGGGTCAGCGCGGGCTTCAGGTCGGCTCGGCTCTGCTTCACCAGGGCGGTCAGCTCCTTGGAGAGGGTCGACGTCGACACGAGCAGGTTGTGCACCGCCTCGCGGCGCGCGACCAGGGCGCGGAACAGCACGTCGGAGTCCTTCATCAGGCCGACGATGTCCTGGTCGCGGGCGTCGAGGACGCCGGAGACCCGCTTGAGGTTCTTCAGCAGCGTGTTGATCTGGTCGTCCCGGGCGGCGACGTTCGAGGAGAGCCGCGAGACGCCGTCGAGGGCGCTGCGGAACTCCTCGGGGGTGTTCCTGGTCAGGTCCGCGAGCGTGGTCAGCGACCTGGCCAGCTGGTCGGTGTCGATCTGCTCGGAGGTCTCGGCGAGGCCGGAGAAGGCGTCGACGACGTCGTACGGCGAGCTGGTGCGGTCCACCGGGATCTCGGCGCCCTCGGCGAGCTGGCCCGACCCGGCCGGCTCCAGCGAGAGGTACATCGCGCCGAGCAGGGTCTTGACCTTGATCGCCGCGTGCGTCTCGTCGCCGAAGTCGGCGCCGCTCTCGACGCGGAAGGTGACCCGGACGTGGTCGCCGTCGAGCTCGACCTTCTCGACCTTGCCGACCCGGACGCCGGCGATGCGGACCTCGTCGTTGGCCTTCAGGCCACCGGACTCGGAGAACGCCGCGTAGTAGGTGTCGCCGCCGCCGATCAGCGGCAGGTCCTGGGCCCGGAAGGCGCCCAGGATCATCACCGCGATGACCGCCAGGCTGACGGCACCGATGACGACGGGGTTGCGCTCACGGAAGGGGACGCTCATCAGCCGTTACCTCCGAGGTCGCAGCGGTCGGCGACCTTGACTCCCTGCGGGGGGTAGTTGACGTTCAGATCACCGGCACCCGGGATCGTCACCTTCCCCTTGAACTGGCACAGGTAGAAGTTGAACCACGAGCCGTAGATCGCGGTCCGGCCGACCTTGTTGAGCTTGATCGGCAGCACCTGCAGCGCGCGGTCCAGCTCGCTCTTGTTGGCGTCCAGGGTGGTGGCCACCGAGCGGAGCTGCTTGATGTCGTCCACGAACGGCTCGCGGATGCCCGAGACCAGGTCGGCGGTCTGGACCGAGAGCTCGGAGATCTGGTCCAGCGAGCCGAGGATGGCCTGGCGGTCGTCCTTGAGGCCGCCCACGAAGGCCCGGAACGTCGTGATCAGCTGGTTGAGCTGGTCGTCGCGGTCCCCGATGTGGTCGAGCACGTCGTTGAGGTTGTCGATCAGGCTGCCGATCACCTTGTCGCGGTCGGCCAGCGTCGAGGTCACCGAGGCGGTGTGGGCCAGCAGCCCCTCAAGGGTGCCGCCCTCGCCCTGGAAGACCTGGACGATCTCGTAGGAGAGCTTGTTGATGTCCGAGGGCGAGAGCGCCTGGAACAGCGGCTTGAACCCGTTGAAGAGGACGGTGAGGTCCAGCGCGGGCGAGGTCTGTGACACCGGGATCGTGGCGCCCTCGGGGAGGGCCGCACCGTCGCCGATCTCCTGGGTGAGCGAGATGTAGCGCTGGCCGACGAGGTTGCGGTAGCGGATCGCCGCGTGGGTGGCCTTGCTCAGCGAGGTCTGGTCCTGCACCGAGAAGGTGACCATCGCGCGGGTGCGGTCGACGATCTCGATGTTCTTGACGGTGCCGACCTTGACGCCGGCGATCCGCACGTCGTCACCCTTGACGACGCCGGTGGCGTCGACGAACTCGGCCTTGTACTGCTTGCTGCCACCGAAGGTCAGGTTGCCGATCGTGATGACCAGGACACCGGTCGCCAGCGTGGTGACGAGGATGAAGATCAGCAGCTTGGTCAGGTCGGAGGCGGTGCGCCTGTCGAGCATCTTCATCGCAGCGACACCTCCGCCCCACGGGCCATCGGGCCCACGAGCAGGACCCCCAGGTCGGGCACGTCGCCGGCGGTCAGGCCGAGCGAGGGACCGAGCAGTGACTTGAGCAAGTCCGACTCCTGACGGCTGCCGACCAGGCTGGTGCGGTAGTAGTTCGGGGCGACCCGGCTGGTGCCCTTGCCGGTGGGCTCGTCGACGCCGTCGTTGAAGTCCGGCTGGTGCCGCACGGGGTTCGACTGCGACCACGGCGGGTTCGGCAGGTGCAGGCAGTTGGGACCGCGGTCGTCGGCGACCCGCGGGACGTCGTTGGCGTTGTAGCCACGAGGCTGGTTGGGCAGCGTCTCGAGGACGATGTGCAGCGTGAACCCGCGGAACGCCTCGGCCTGCAGCTTGCCGGCGTTCACGATGCCCTTGGTCAGGCAGGGGAACTCCGGGGCGTACTTCGCCAGCACCCGCAGCTGGGCGGCGCTGACCTGGCCGAGCCGGATCAGGTTGTCACCGTTGGCCTGGAGGAAGCCGCGGGCGGTGTCGGAGAACGCCGTCACGTCGGTGAACAGCGCGTTGAGCTTGGCCTGGCGATCCTCGAGGGTGCCGGTCGTCTTCACCGTGTTGCGCAGGATCCGGGCGATCTGCGGCATCACCGAGGAGTAGGTGTCGGAGACCTGGGAGGTCAGCCGCAGGTCCTCGACGATGTCGGGGATCTGCGGATTGATCCGCTTGAGGTAGCTGTCGACGGTCTCGAGGTTCTCGCCGATCTGCTCACCGCGGCCCTCCAGCGCGGTGGCCAGCGCGTTGAGGGTCTGGTTGATCTCGGCGGGCTGCACGGTGCGCAGCAGGGGGTAGAGGTCGGAGAGGACCTTCTCGACCTCGACGGCGACCTCGGTCCGCTTGATCGTGTCGCCGGTCTCGATGTGCTGCGGCGACGGGTCGTCGGGCACCTCGAGGGAGACGTACTTCTCGCCGAAGAGCGTCTTGGGCACGATCGAGCCCGTCACGTTCTCGGGGATCGTGTCGACCTGGCTCGGGTAGATCCCCAGGGTCAGCTTCGCTCCCTCGGCGTTCGAGTCGAAGCCGAGCACCTCGCCGACGATCACGCCGCGGATCTTCACGTCGGCGCGGGCGGGCAGCTGCAGGCCGATGCTCGAGGTCTGGAGGGTGACCCGGTCGTAGTCGACGAACTTCTTGCTGAAGATGCCGTAGGTCAGGTAGACGCCCGCCAGCAGCATGCACAGGAACAGCAGCCCGAGCAGCCGGAAGTGGTGGAGGATCCTCATCGCCGCATCACCCCGCCAACCGGACGGTCGTGGTGGTGCCCCAGATGGCCATGGACAGGAACAGGTCCATGACGTTGATGGCGACGATGCTGGTGCGCACCGCCCGGCCGACGGCGACGCCCACGCCGGCGGGACCGCCCGAGGCGGTGTAGCCGTGGTAGCAGTGGATCAGGATCACGGTGACCGCGAAGACCAGCACCTTGCCGAACGACCAGAGCACGTCGCCCGGCGGCAGGAACTGGTTGAAGTAGTGGTCGTAGGTGCCGGTGCTCTGGCCGAAGAAGCGGGTGACCGTCAGCCTCGTCGCGAAGTACGACGACAGCAGCCCCACGACGTACAGCGGGATGATCGCGATCAGGCCGCCGATGATCCGGGTGGTGACGAGGAACGGCAGCGACGGGATCGCCATCACCTCGAGCGCGTCGACCTCCTCGGAGATCCGCATGGCGCCGAGCTGTGCGGTGAAGCCGCAGCCCACGGTGGCCGCCAGCGCGATCGCGGCGACCAGCGGCGCGATCTCGCGGGTGTTGAAGTAGGCCGACACGAAGCCGGAGAACGCGGCGGTGCCGATCTGGTTCAGGGCGGCGTAGCCCTGCAGCCCCACCTCGGTGCCGGTGAAGAAGCACATCGCGGTGATGACACCGACGGTGCCGCCGATGACGGCCAGCGCTCCCGAGCCGAGGGTGACCTCGGCCAGGATGCGCATGATCTCCTTCTTGTAGCGGCGGACCGTGCGCGGGGTCCACAGGAGCGCCCGGACGTAGAACGCGAGCTCTTCGCCGAGGCTGTCGAGGGTCTTGAGCGGCTTGTCGTAGACCGCCTTGATGCTGGCCATGCGGGTCAACCCGTCTTCGGGGGGACGAGCTGGAAGTAGATCGCGCTCATCACGAAGTTGACGACGAACAACAACATGAAGGTGATGACGACGGACTCGTTCACCGCGTCACCGACACCCTTCGGTCCTCCTGCGGCGTTCATGCCCTTGTACGACGCCACGATCGCGGCGATCAGGCCGAACACCAGTGCCTTGGCCATGCCCTGCCAGAGGTCCGGCAGCTGCGCCAGGGCGGTGAAGCTCGCTAGATAGGCACCCGGTGTGCCGTCCTGCAGGACGACGTTGAAGACGTAGCCACCGGCCACGCCCACCACGCTCACCAGCCCGTTGAGGAAGACGGCGACCAGCATGCAGGCGAGCACCCGCGGCACGACCAGGCGCTGGATCGGGTCGATGCCCAGCACCATCATCGCGTCGAGCTCCTCGCGGATCTTGCGGGCGCCGAGGTCGGCCGCGATCGCGGAGCCACCGGCCCCGGCGATCAGCAGCGAGGTCGCGATCGGGCCCGCCTCGCGGACCACGGCGAGGACCGCCGCGGAGCCGGTGAAGGACTGGGCGCCGAACTGCTTGATCAGCCCGCCCACCTGCAGCGCGATGACCGCGCCGAACGGGATGGCGACCAGCGCCGTGGGGATGATCGTCACCGAGGCGATGAACCAGGCCTGCTGGAGGAACTCGCGCATCTGGAAGGGGCGCCGGAAGAGGCCGCGGCCGACGTCGAGACCGAAGGCGAACAGCTTGCCTGCGGTGCCGATCGGCGCGAGGGCGCGCGTGGCGGTCAGGGAGGACAACGGATCAGACCCCCGTCGTCATCGTCATGTTCTCCTCGAACGAGCCCGGCGGAGGCGTCACGCCGTTCTCGCGGCACCACGCGCCCGGCTCGCGCTGGCTGCGCCGCGGGATGCCGTTGGAGGGCTCGAGCTGCATCGGGATCGGCGGCAGCGGCGGCAGCTCCTGGTCGGCCTCGGCCGCGAGCTCGTCGGCGTCCTTCTCCTCCGACATGCCGATCGGGCCGACCCTCTGGGCGTTGAGGAACTGCCGGACCACCGGCTCCTCGGAGGAGAGCAGCATCTCGCGGGGACCGAACATCGCGAGGTGGCGGTGGTAGAGCAGCCCGATGTTGTCGGGGACCGTGCGCGCGGTGTTGATGTCGTGGGTGACGATGAGGAACGTCGCGTCGATCTGGGCGTTCAGGTCCACGATCAGCTGGTTCAGGAACGCCGTGCGGACCGGGTCCAGACCCGAGTCGGGTTCGTCGAAGAGCACGATCTCCGGGTCGAGCACCAGGGCGCGGGCCAGGCCGGCGCGCTTGCGCATGCCGCCGGAGATCTCGCCGGGGAGCTTGTCCTCGGCGCCGATCAGGCCGACGAGGTCCATCTTCTCCATGACGATGTCGCGGATCTCGGACTCGGACTTCCGGGTGTGCTCCCGCAGCGGGAACGCGACGTTGTCGTAGAGGTTCATCGAGCCGAACATCGCGCCGTCCTGGAACAGCACGCCGAACAGCTTGCGGATCTCGTAGAGGTCCCGCTCGCTGCAGCTGGCGATGTCGGTGCCTTCGATGATGATCGACCCCTTGTCGGGCTTGAGCAGCCCGATCAGCGTCTTGAGGAAGACCGACTTGCCGGTGCCCGAGGGGCCGAGCATGACGCAGATCTCCCCGGCCGGGACGGTCAACGTCACGTCACCCCAGATGAGCTGCTTGCCGAAGGACTTGCTGAGGTCCTCGACCTTGATCTCCACGCCCATGGCGCCGCTCTCTCCCTGTCGTCTGCACCCCGTCGAACGCCCCCCTCATGGGCGCACGAGCGACTCCCCTCGCGGGTCCCACTGGTGAGTAACAACGGCCCGGCCGTGGCGAGGTTACGCGGCAGTTGCCGCGAGATCTCCCGGGGGTCACGAGCCGATTCCTCTCCCGGGCCGAACCTGCCCACGCGTCCTGCGGGGCAAACCTGAGGTCTAGCCCGCGAGACACGAACGCCCGCGCACGCGAGCCCACATCCTTGGGAGCGCGAAATGCAGAACAGGGGCGACCACCCTCGCGGGTGGTCGCCCCTGTCCGGGACTCAGAGAGACGTCACTTGAGGGTGACGGTGGCGCCGGCGCCCTCGAGGGCCTCCTTGGCCTTCTCCGCGGCGTCCTTGGCGACCTTCTCGAGGATCGGCTTCGGCGCGGACTCCACCAGCTCCTTGGCCTCCTTCAGGCCGAGCGAGGTGAGGGCGCGCACCTCCTTGATGACGTTGATCTTCTTGTCACCAGCGGCCTCGAGGATGACGTCGAACTCGTCCTGCTCGCCAGCAGCCTCGCCGGCGTCGCCAGCGGCACCGCCGGCGGCGGGGGCAGCGGCAACGGCGACCGGGGCGGCGGCGGTGACGCCGAAGGTGTCCTCGAACTGCTTCACGAACTCGGAGAGCTCGATGAGGGTCATCTCCTTGAACGCGTCGAGGAGCTCGTCGGTGGTGAGCTTCGCCATGGTGGCGGTTCCTTCCATTCGGTGGCCCGTCGGGTCGCGACGGGCCGGGTTACAGGTGGTTGGTTACCGGGGCCCTCAGGCCTCGGCGGCTTCGCCCTCGGAGGCCTCCGCGGGAGCGGCGGCCTCGTCAGCGGGGACCTCGGCCTCGGCGGACTCGTCCGCAGCAGCCGGAGCCTCCTCGGCGGCGGCCGGAGCACCGGCACCACCTGCGAGGATCGAGGGGTCCTGCTCGGCCTTCGCCTGCAGCGCACCGGCGAGCCGGGCAGCCTGGGCGAGGGGGGCGTTGAGCAGGTAGACGGCCTGGCTGAGCGACGCGAGCATGGCGCCCGCCATCTTGCCCAGGAGCACCTCGCGCGACTCGAGGTCGGCCAGCTTGGCGACCTCCTTCGCGTCGAGAGGCTTGCCGTCGAGGACGCCACCCTTGATGACGAGGGTGGGGTTCGCCTTGGCAAAGTCACGCAGACCCTTGGCCGCCTCGACCACGTCGCCGTTGATGAAGGCGATGGCGGTCGGACCGGTCAGCAGGTCGTCGAAGCCTTCGATGCCCACCTCGGTGGCGGCGATCTTGGCCAGCGTGTTCTTGACCACGGCGTAGTTGGCGTTCGCACCGAGGGAGCGCCGCAGTTCCTGCAGCTGCTTCACGGTGAGACCGCGGTACTCGGTCAGCACAGCACCGGCGGCACCGTTGAACGACTCAACGATGTCCGCGACGGCGGCCTGCTTGTCTGCCCGCGCCATGGGTCTCCTTCCGGACTGGAGACCACCGTGAAGGACCCGGGAAAGACGAACGCCCCGAGCGCGGGCGCTCAGGGCGTGGACGGCCGGGCGGACCCGGCCTTGCTCTGACACCTGCGCTGGCCGTCCGCAATCCGCGGAGCCTTCGGTCGTGCTGCTGATGCGGCGCGACAACCGGCGGTCTCTGGTTTCGAGAGGAAGACTACGGGGTGCGCACGGGGCCGGCCAAATCGAGGTTCAGGCGAGGCGGCGTACGGGCTCCCCCGCCAGCCAGGCTGCCACGTCCTCGACCGCCTCGGTGAAGTAGGTGTCGTAGTTGCCCCGGGTGACGTACCCGAGGTGCGGCGTGGCGAGGACGTTGGGGAGGCGTCGCAGCGGGTGGTCCGCGGGCAGCGGCTCCTCGTCGTGCACGTCGAGGCCGGCGCCGGCGATCCGGCCCTCCTCGAGCGCGGCGACCAGGGCGCCGGTGTCGACCAGGCCCGCCCGGGACGTGTTCACGAGGTACGCCGTGGGGCGGATCATCGCGAGCTCCGCAGGCCCCAGCAGACCTCGAGTGGAGTCGGACAGCACCAGGTGCAGCGAGACGAAGTCCGCCTGGGCCAGCGCGGAGGACAGGCTCGGGGCGAACCGCACGCCGGCCGCCTCCGCGCGCTCGGGGGCCAGGTGCGGGCTCCAGGCGACCACGTCCATCCCGAAGGCGCCGGCCACCGCGGCCACCCGGGTGCCGATCTTGCCCAGGCCGATCAGCGCCAGGGTCGCCCCGGCCAGGTCGACGCCCACGGTCGACTGCCACGGGCCGTCCTCCCGGAACGCCGTGGACTCCGTGACCAGGTGGCGGGCCAGGCCCAGGACCAGTGCCCAGGTCAGCTCGACCGGCGGGGTCGACGACGAGCCGGTGCCGCAGACGGTGACACCGCGCTCGCGGCAGGCCGCCAGGTCGATGGACGCGTTGCGCATCCCGCTGGTGACCACCAGCCGGAGGCGGGGCAGCCGGGCGAGCAGCGAGGCGGTGAGCGGCGTGCGCTCCCGCATCACGACCAGGATCTCGGCGTCACCGGCGGCGGCCACGACGGCCTCCTCGTCGGCCAGGTGCTCGCGCACCGCCGTCACCTCGATCCCCGGGAGGTCCGACCAGGGACCGTGGAGCAGGGCGACGCCCTGGTAGTCGTCGAGGATCACGCAGCGCACGCCCGCCAAGGTACGACCCGGGCCGCGACGCGCGCTCCGCGGGGCGGCACCCGGCGTACCCATCTCAGGGGATCCCTGCCCTCGTTTCGCCCCTGGGAGCGGGCCGCCGCTGCTCCACTGTCGACATGGACGACAAGCTCACCAGTGTCTCGACCGTGCTGACCCGGACCGAGGAGCGGCTGCGCACCGGTCGCCACGCCGCGGACCGCATCTGGCCCACCGGCTTCGGCGGGCTGGACCCCGTGATCGGCGGTGGACTCCGCTCCGGCGGACTGTGCCTGCTGGCCGGCCCGCAGGGCCTGGGCAAGACCACGTTCGCACTCCAGCTCGCCCGCAACGTCGTCCGTGAAGGACGGCCGGTCGTGTACTTCTCCTACGAGCACGACCCCGAGGACCTGATCGAGAAGCTGGTCGCCCTGGAGGCCGGCGAGATCGACGACACGAACCGAGCCCGGCTCACCGCGATCCGCGAGGCGTTCGACGCCGTCGGCAGCGGCACCATCGAGGACCGGCTCGACAAGGTGACCGCGGGCAACGAGGCACTCACCCGGATCAGGAAGTACTCGGACCTGTTCCACGTGCACCGCTCCACGGGCAGCGCCACCGACCTGGCGGCGATCCGCACCGCCGTGGACACGACGCACCACCTCACCGGGCACTCGCCGATGGTGGTCGTGGACTACCTGCAGAAGGTGCTCGTCCCGGACGGCCCGGCCGAGGAGGCGGAGCGCACCACGACCGTCGTGGAGGGCCTCAAGGACCTCGCCATCGACGCCGCCGTCCCGGTTCTGGCCGTCGTCGCGGCCGACAAGACCGGCCTCGAGAGCGGCCGGCGGATGCGGGTCAACCACCTGCGGGGCTCCTCGGCGCTGGGCTACGAGGCGGACGTCGTGCTGATCCTCAACAGCAAGTACGACATCGTCGCCCGTCACCACCTGACCTACAACCTCGGCAACGCCGAGCGGTTCCGCGAGTGGGCGGTGCTCTCGGTCGAGAAGAACCGCTTCGGGCGCGACGGGGTGGAGCTGGAGTTCCAGAAGCGGTTCGACCAGGGCCGCTTCGTGGCCGAGGGCCGGCTGGTCCGTGAGCAGCTGGTCGACGAGCGCGTCTTCACCGAGTAGCCGCGCTGCCCAGGACAGGCCGAAGGGCCGGCCACCCCACGGGGTGACCGGCCCTTCGCACGCACTCGGGCGCGTGGAACGTCAGGCGGTGGCCTCGTCCTCGACCGCGACGTTCTTGACGCGGTTCGGGTCGACCTGGACGCCCGGGCCCATGGTCGTCGAGACGGTGACCTTCTTCAGGTAGCGGCCCTTGGAGCTGGCCGGCTTGAGACGCAGCACCTCCTCGAGAGCGGCGGCGTAGTTCTCCGCCAGCTGGACCTCGGAGAAGGACGCCTTGCCGATGATGAAGTGCAGGTTCGCGTGGCGGTCGACACGGAACTCGATCTTGCCGCCCTTGATGTCGGACACGGCCTTGGCCACGTCCGGCGTCACGGTGCCGGTCTTCGGGTTCGGCATCAGGCCACGGGGACCGAGCACGCGACCGAGGCGACCGACCTTGCCCATCATGTCCGGGGTCGCGACCACGGCGTCGAAGTCGAGCCAGCCGCCGGCGACCTTCTCGATGAGCTCGTCGCCACCGACGACGTCGGCGCCGGCCTCACGGGCGGCCTCGGCCTTCTCGGCGTTCGCGAAGACCAGGACCTTGGCGGTCTTGCCGGTGCCGTGCGGGAGGTTGACGGTGCCACGGACCATCTGGTCCGCCTTGCGGGGGTCGACGCCGAGACGCATGACGACGTCCACGGTCTCGTCGAACTTCTTCTTGCTCGCGTTCTTGGCGATCTTGATCGCGGCCAGCGGGGCGAAGAGCTCGTCCTTGTCGAACGACTCGGCCGCTGCGCGGTAGGTCTTGCTGCGCTGCATGTCTGGTTCTCTTCTCTTCCAGGTGTGGTCTTCAAGGGGCCAGCGCGGCCCTGCCACAGGTGCTAGTGGTCCGTTGGTCCCGACCGGCGGGACCAGCGAGGGGTCGTCAGTCGGTGGTGACGCCCATGGAGCGAGCGGTGCCCTCGACGATCTTCATCGCGGCGTCGATGTCGTTCGCGTTGAGGTCGGGCAGCTTGGTCGTGGCGATCTCGCGGATCTGGTCCTTGGTCAGCTTGCCGACCTTCTCCTTGTGCGGGACGCCCGAGCCCTTCTTCAGGCCGGCGGCCTTCTTGATCAGCTCGGCGGCCGGCGGGGTCTTCGTGACGAAGGTGAAGGACCGGTCCTCGTAGATGGTGATCTCGACCGGGATCACGTTGCCGCGCATGGACTCCGTCTGGGCGTTGTACGCCTTGCAGAACTCCATGATGTTGACGCCGTGCGGACCGAGGGCGGTACCGACCGGCGGGGCCGGGGTAGCGGCACCGGCCTGCAGCTGCACCTTGACCAGTGCGGCGATCTTCTTCTTGGGAGGCATTTCTTTCTCTCTCTCGTGTGGTCATGACGGGGGCGGACCCCCTGCCACTTCTTCTTGTGTCTCTCGATACCCGGACCTACTGGGTTTCGAGACGCGTCACGCACTCCCTCGCTTCGCTCGGGTGTGCGCCGACGCTCCTCAACCTCTTCGGCTGTCCGGGCCCTCGCAAGCTCGGGCCCGGGCCTCAGACCTTTTGAATCTGGCTGAAGCTCAGCTCGACCGGGGTCTCCCGGCCGAAGATCTCGACGAGGGCCTTGACCCTCTGGGACTCGGCGTTGATCTCGGTGATCGTCGCGTGGAGCGTGGCGAACGGACCGTCGACGACCATGACCGAGTCGGACACGTCGAAGTCGGCGACCTCGATCGGCTTCTTCGCGGTGGCACCGGTGCTGGCTGCCGGGGTGCCGGCCGCGACGGCCTCGGCCTCGGCGCGGGCCACGACGGCGGGCGCCAGCATGTTCTCGACCTCGGACATGCTCAGCGGCACCGGCTGGTGGCTGTGGCCGACGAAGCCGGTGACCGACGGGGTGTGCCGGACCGCGGCCCAGGACTCGTCGGTGAGGTCCATGCGGACGAGGACGTAGCCGGGCAGGACGGTGCGCTTGACCATCTTGCGCTGGCCGTTCTTGATCTCCGCGACCTCCTCGGTGGGGACCACGATCTCGTGGATGTAGTCCTCCATGTTGAGGGAGATGATGCGGTTCTCGAGGTTCGACTTCACCCGGTTCTCCATGCCGGAGTAGGTGTGCACCACGAACCAGTCGCCGGGCTTGGCCCACAGCTCGCGGCGGAACGCCTCGAGCGGGTCGTCGTCACCGGGCTCGTCGTCGCCCTCCGCGACCGGCTCGTCGTCCGACACGTCCTCGGACTCGCTGTCGGCGTCGACCGGCGTACCGGCCTCGTCGCCGTCCTCGACGGGGGCCTCGGTCTCCGCGGCGACCTCCGGGGTCTCCTCGGTAGACGCGTCGCCCGCGGGGGCGGCCACCGTCTCCTCGGTCTCGACCGAGTCGTACTGCTCCGACACGTGATGCTCCGTCACTTCGATGTCATTTCGATCTGCTGTGCCCGGTCGAGGCCGGGCGGGCGGGTGTCCGGGAGGACACCCGCGTGGTCACTGGTCCGAGTTGCCGGCGAAGATCGCGAAGACGAGCTTGCCGAACGCCAGGTCCTCCACCGAGACGAGCGCCATCATGAAGAGGACGAACACCATGACCACCAGGAAGTAGGTGACCAGCTGCTCCTGGGTCGGGTAGACGACCTTGCGCAGCTCGGCGACGACCTGGCGGTAGAACGTGGGAAGGCTGGTGCGCTTCTCGGTCCTGCTCTCTCGCGGACCGCGGACGGCCTTGCTGTCCGACACGCGCGTCACCTCTCCTCGTTCGATTTCCTGGCCGGGTGGACCAGCTGTCGTGCATCCATCTGTGCTGCTGTCGTGCGTCTGTCTTGCAGGGCACGAGGGACTTGAACCCCCAACCTTCGGTTTTGGAGACCGATGCTCTGCCAGTTGAGCTAGTGCCCTCCGATGACGCCCACTTCCGGGCACGCCGGAGCATGTGGGAAACCACCAAACGGGGAGTCTACGGGTAACACCGAGGCCGAGTCCAAACCGGCCCCGGTGCCGCCGGTGGAACGGCCGGTCCGGGCGTGAAACCCGGGCCGCTGCTCCGCGACTGCGCCTCTACGATGGTGCCATGACCGCCAACGTGTCCGCCCAGCCCGGCCCCGCCGCCGGGGGAAGCCCCCGCGACCGTCGCGTCTCGCAGCGCATCGGCGCCATCGCCGAGTCCGCGACGCTGAAGGTGGATGCGAAGGCCAAGGCCCTCAAGGCCGAGGGCCGGCCGGTCATCGGCTTCGGCGCCGGCGAGCCCGACTTCCCGACGCCGGACTACGTCGTCGAGGCGGCCGTGGAGGCCTGCCGCGACCCGAGGAACCACCGCTACACCCCGGCCGGCGGGCTGCCGGAGCTGAAGAAGGCGATCGCCGAGAAAACCCTCCGCGACAGCGGCCTCGCGATCGAGCCCGGCCAGGTCCTGGTGACCAACGGCGGCAAGCAGGCGATCTACGCGGCGTTCGCGGCGATGCTCGACCCGGGCGACGAGGTGATCGTGCCGGCGCCGTACTGGACGACGTACCCCGAGGCGATCCAGCTGGCCGGCGGCGTGCCGGTGCCGGTGCTGGCCGACGAGACGCAGGACTACAAGGTCACCGTCGAGCAGCTCGAGGCCGCCCGCACCGAGCGCACCAAGGTGCTGCTGTTCGTCTCGCCGTCGAACCCGACCGGCGCCGTCTACACCTCCGACGAGATCCGTGAGATCGGCCGGTGGGTCGAGGACCACCAGCTGTGGGTCCTGACCGACGAGATCTACGAGCACCTGGTCTACGACGGCGTCGACACCGGCTCGATGCCGGTGCTCTGCCCGTTCCTCACCGACAACTGCGTCGTCGTCAACGGGGTCGCCAAGACCTACGCGATGACCGGCTGGCGCGTGGGCTGGATGATCGGCCCGACCGACCTGGTCAAGGCCGCCACGAACCTGCAGTCGCACGCCACCTCGAACGTCTCCAACGTCGCCCAGCGCGCCGCGATCGCCGCCGTGAGCGGGGACCTGACGGCCGTCGAGGAGATGAAGGTCGCCTTCGACCGCCGTCGCCGGACCATCGTCTCGATGCTGAACGAGATCGACGGCGTCCTCTGCCCGACCCCGCACGGCGCGTTCTACGCCTACCCGTCGGTCAAGGGCCTGCTCGGCAAGGAGTACGACGGCCGCGTCATCGAGACGTCGGCCGAGCTCGCCGAGTACATCCTCGACAAGGCCGAGGTGGCGGTCGTGCCCGGCGAGGCCTTCGGCTCGCCCGGCTACCTCCGGCTCTCCTACGCGCTCGGGGACGACGACCTGGCGGAGGGCGTCACGCGGCTCCAGAAGCTGTTCGCCTGAGCGTGGGCGGTCCGACGGGGGTGGACGGCGGGGCCGGCGCGCGTGACCTGCTGACCCTGCCGAAGGCGCACCTGCACCTGCACTTCACCGGCTCCATGCGGCACGCGACGCTGCTCGAGCTGGCCGAGCGGGACGGCATCGTGCTGCCCGAGTCGCTGGTCTCGGAGTGGCCGCCGCGACTGTCGGCGGCAGACGAGAAGGGCTGGTTCCGCTTCCAGCGGCTCTACGACGTCGCACGCTCGGTGCTCCGGACCGAGGACGACGTGCGTCGCCTGGTGCGCGAGGCCGCCGAGGACGACGTGCGCGACGGCGGCCGCTGGCTGGAGATCCAGGTCGACCCCAGCGGCTACGGCGCCCGGTTCGGCGGGATCACCGCCTTCACCGACCTGGTGCTCGACGCCGTCGCCGCCGCGTCCCGGGACACCGGGCTCGGCATCGCCGTCGTGATCGCGGCCAACCGGACACGGCACCCGATGGACGCGCGGACGCTGGCCCGGCTGGCCGCGCAGTACGCCGGCCGTGGCGTGGTCGGGTTCGGGCTCTCCAACGACGAGCGCCGGGGCACCACCACCGAGTTCGCGCCGGCGTTCGCGATCGCCGAGCGGGCCGGCCTGACCCTGGTCCCCCACGGCGGCGAGCTCCTCGGGCCGGACAGCATCCGTGCCTGCCTCGACGCGCTGCACGCCGACCGGCTCGGCCACGGCGTCCGCTCCGCGGAGGACCCGGCGCTGCTCGACCGGATCGTCGAGCGCGGCGTGGTTCTCGAGGTCTGCCCGGTCTCCAACGTCGCCCTCGGTGTCTACTCGGACCTGACGTCGGTGCCGCTGCCGACGCTGCTCGCGGCCGGGGCCACCGTGGCGCTCGGGGCCGACGACCCGCTGCTCTTCGGCTCGCGGCTGGCGGGGCAGTACGCCACCATGCGGGCGGCGCACGAGCTCACCGACGCCCAGCTCGCCGAGCTCGGCCGGATGTCGGTCCTCGGCTCGCGCGCGCCCGACGACGTGAAGCGCGAGCTGATCGCCGAGGTCGACCGGTGGCTGACCCCGGAGCCTGTCAGGATGGACGCGTGAGCAGCCCAGACGACGCGAACCAGCCCCCCGGGTCGAGCCAGCCTCCCGGCCAGGGGGACTCCTCGCTTCCCCCGACCCACCAGCCCTACGGCCAGGACCCCTACGGACAGCAGAACCCGTACGGCGCCCCGCCGGCCCCGCCGCAGCAGCCCTACGGCCAGGCCCCCTACGGCCAGCAGCCCTATGGCCAGGCCCCGTACGGTCAGCAGCCGTACGGCCAACAGCCCTACGGCCAGCAGCCCTACGGCGCGCAGCCCGGCGCCTACGGCTACGGCACGCCGATGGCCGCCAACCACCCCTCGGCGACCACGGCGCTGGTCCTGAGCCTGATCGGGCTGGCCGGCATCGCCTTCTGCGGCGGCATCACGCTGGTGCTCTCCCCCTTCGCCTGGCGCATCGGTGCGCGGGCGGTGCGCGAGATCGACGCCGAGCCGGGACGATACGGCGGCCGTGACCAGGCCAACGCGGGCAGGATCATGGGCATCATCGGCACCGTGCTGCTGGCGCTGGGGCTCCTGGCCATCATCGGCCTGATCGGCCTGGCGTTCGCCGGGACCTCCTCCAGCAGCAGCGGGTACTGACCTCCACCGTGTCGGCTGCGGGCGTCAGAGCTCGCAGCCGACCAGCACCGGCTCGTTGACGAGCCGGATGCCGAACCGACGCTCCACACCGTCGCGGACCTCGCGGGCCAGGGCCAGCAGGTCCGCGGCGGTGGCGCTCCCCCGGTTGGTCAGGGCGAGCGTGTGCTTGGTGGACAGGCTCGCCAGCGCGTTCCCGTGCCCCTTGGCGAACCCGGCGTGCTCGATCAGCCAGGCGGCGCTGGTCTTGACGCTCCCGTCGCGCTGCGGCCAGGCCGGCGCGCCCTCCGGCACCTGCTCCGGCGCGACCACCGGGTTGGTGAAGAACGAGCCGGCGCTCCACGTGTCGTGGTCACCCGCGTCGAGCACCATGCCCTTGCCCGTCCGCAACCCCAGGACGGCCGCGCGCACGTCGGCGAGGGGCGCCCGCTCCCCCGGCTGGACGCCCAGAGTGCGCGCCAGCTCGGCGTAGGCCACGGGCGCGCCGAGAGTGCCCTGACGGAACTGGAAGGTCACCTCGAGCACGACGTGTCGACCACCCCACGGATCCAGGCGGTCGGCCTTGAACCGGCTGTGTCGGTAGCCGAAGCCGCAGTCGGCGTTCGCGAAGGTCCGGACGCCCTTGAGCACGCGGTCCCACACCCGCACCGCGGCGATGGTCTGGGCGACCTCCTGGCCGTAGGCGCCGACGTTCTGGATCGGGGTGGCGCCGACCGAGCCCGGGATCCCGGAGAGCGCCTCCACGCCCACCCAGCCCGAGGCCACGGCGCGCGCCACGAGGCCGTCCCACGTCTCTCCGGCGGCCACCCTGACGAGGACGCCGCCGCAGGAGCCCTGCCCGTCCTCGACGTCCGGGACGATGCCGCGGGTCGCCACCTCGACGACCGTGCCGTCGAAGCCCTCGTCGGCGACGACGAGGTTGCTGCCGCCGCCCAGGACCAGCACCGGGTCACCGGCCTCGTCGGCACGGCGTACGACGTCGGCCAGCTCGTCGACCGTGGTCGCGGTGACGAACTCCCGGGCCGGACCGCCGAGGCGGAGGGTGGTGTGGTCGCGGAGCAGCTCAGGCACGCACGACAGCCTTCGGCATGCCGAGCACCTTCTGGCCCTCGCAGGTGACGGTGAGGGCGACGGTGGTGAGCCCGTCCTCGCCCGGCTTGGCCTCGCCGGCCACCTCGACGTCGACGCCGCCGTCGGCGGGCACGACGACCGGGTTGGTGAACTTGCAGCCGAAGCTGACCACCTCGGCGTCGGGGAACCAGGACGCGACCGCACGGGCCGCGAGCGCCATGGTGTACATGCCGTGGGCGATCACGCCCGGAAGCCCGACGCTGCGCGCGACCGACTCGTCCTGGTGGATCGGGTTGTGGTCGCCGCTGGCCTCGGCGTAGGCGACCAGGTCGGCCCGGGTGATCGTGAAGGTCTGCGTGGGCAGGCTCATGCGGACTCTCCTCGGTGGACGAGCGTGGCGGTGGTCGTGCACACGAGGGCGCCGTCGGCGTCGGTGATCCGGCTGGCCGTGCCGATGATGTCGTTGCCGCCGATCTGGCGCAGGCTGGCCACGGTGAGCGAGGCGCTGAGGACGTCGCCGGGCACCACCGGGCGCTCGTAGTGGAACTTCTGCTCGCCGTGGACGATGCGGAACAGGTCGACGGACTCGGCCTCGAGGAAGGCGTTCATCGCGTCGAAGGCCATCACGATCGGGAACGTCGCCGGCACCGGGCCCCCGGCGTACTCGTCACCGCCCGTCGCCGCGACGAACGCGCGGACCTTCTCCTCGGTGACGGCGTACGGCGTGGTCGGCGGGAACTCCCGGCCGACGAGCGACTGGTCGACAGGCATGACGTCACACTATCGGCGCCGTCGGAGGCCCCCGAAATGACGACTGGCCCGACCCGAGGATCTCGGGCGGGCCAGGCGGGTGCTGCGGTGCGTCAGCGGGTCTCGCGGTGCGCGGTGTGCTTGCGGCAGCGCGGGCAGAACTTCGCCAGCTCGAGACGGTCGGGGTCGTTGCGGCGGTTCTTCTTGGTGATGTAGTTGCGCTCCTTGCAGTCCACGCACGCGAGCGTGATCTTGGGGCGAACGTCGGAGCTCTTGCTGGCCACGGGAAGTCCTTTTGTTGCTGGTCGGTCGAGAGTTAGTAGCGGGGGCGGGACTCGAACCCGCGACACCACGATTATGAGCCGTGTGCTCTAACCACCTGAGCTACCCCGCCACCGGGACAGGGCACGTCGGCCAGAATACTGACCGACGGCAACCCACACCCAGAGCCCCTTTACGGAATCGAACCGTAGACCTTCTCCTTACCATGGAGACGCTCTGCCGACTGAGCTAAAGGGGCAACGAGCGAGAACAATACACAGGGAGCGACGTGGAAGAAAAATCGGGTGAGCACCCCTGGTTCTACCGCCTGATCGAGGCCCCGGGAGAGGGGCGCGAGACCTTCGAGTCGCTGCCCGCGACGGCCGGTCCGTGGGCCCCCGACGCCCAGCACGGCGGCCCGCCGGCGGCCCTGCTCGCCCGCGCCGTCGAGCGGCTCTCGCAGGCCCACGTCGGCCGCTTCACCATGGAGCTGCACGGCCCGGTCCCGGTCGGGCCGCTGGCGACCACGGCCGCCGTGCTGCGGCCCGGGCGGTCGGTGCAGCTGGTGGGCGCGGAGCTGCACGACGTCGCGCGCGGACGGGTCGTCGCCTCGGCACGAGCCTGGCTGTTCCCCGCCTCCACGGACGGGCCCGACCGGCCGAAGCCGATGACGCACGGCCCTGCCGACGGCGTGCCCCACGACCGCCCCACCGCCTGGCACGGCGGCTACCTCGACGCGGTCGACTGGCGATGGGTGTCCGGCTCGGTGACGACCCCGGGCCCCGGCGTGGTGTGGATGCGCCCGCCGGCGCTCGTCGAGGGCGAGCAGCTCTCGCCGGTGCAGCGGCTGCTGGCCTGCGCCGACTCCGCCTCGGGCGCCAGCGCCGCGCTCGACGTACGCCGCTGGGCGTTCCTCAACACCGAGCTGACCGTCCACGTGCTGCGCCCGCCGGTGGGCGACTGGATCTGCCTGGACGCCGAGACCACCCTGAGCTCGGGTTCGGTCGGCGTGGCCACCGCGGCGATCTCCGACGAGCTCGGCCTGGTCGCCCGGTCCTCGCAGGCCCTGCTCGTCGCCCCCCGCTGAGTCGAGTCGGCGCAAACTCGTCGTCAGAACAGGTCGAGTCGGCGCAACCTCGCCGCTGAAGCACGTCGAGTCGGCGCAACCTCGTCGTCAGAACGGATCAGCTCGGCGAGCTTGCGCCGACTCGAGGCTTTTTCCCGGCGAGCTTGCGCCGACTCGAGGCTTTTTCCCGGCGAGCTTGCGCCGACTCGAGGCTTTTCCCGACGAGCTTGCGCCGACTCGGCCTCATTTTCCGGCGAGTTTGCGCCGACTCGGCGATCAGTCCTGGATGCGGGCCCAGGGACGGGCCTCCTCCAGCTCGTAGGCGAGCTCGAGGAGGGTGGCCTCCCGGCCGGCGGCGGCGCCGAACATCATCCCCTGCGGGAGGCCGGCCTCGGTGGTCGCCAGCGGCAGCGAGATGGCCGGCTCTCCGGTCGCGTTCTGCAGCGGCGTGAAGGCCACCCAGCCGAGCAGCCGCTCCATGATCGTGTCGTAGTCGTGGCTCGGGTCGAGGTGGCCGATCCGCGGGGTCTCCGTGGCCAGCGTCGGGGTCAGCACCACGTCATAGGTGTCGAAGAGCTCCTCGGTGCGCCGGCGGGTGCGCTTGAGCCGCCGGATCGCGAGCGGCACCCGGTGCAGGTTGCGACGGGCGTGGGCCGCCAGGCCCAGCGTCAGGTTGTCCAGCCGCGTCGGGTCCCAGCTGCGGCCGTACCTGCGCCGGCCGGTCCGGACGATCGCCAGCGCCAGCAGCGACCAGTACAGCAGGAAGTCGTCCGGGAACGAGGCGGCGACCGGGGCCGGGACCGCCTCGGTCCGGTGCCCGAGCTCCTCGAGCAGGCCGGCGGTCTTCAGGGTCAGCTCCGCGACCTCCGGCGACGCGCTGACGCCGACGCCGCTGGTCACGACGGCGACCCGCAGCCGCGCCCGGCCGGGGCGGGTGATGTTGCCGACGGGCGGGAGCTGCAGCGCGCGGTAGACCTTCTCGGCCTCGCGGTAGAACGCGGCGGTGTCCCGCACCGAGCGGGTGAGGACCCCGTCGGACACGATGCGAACCGGCATGTCCCGCATCAGCTTGTCCTGCGCGAGCCGGTCCCGGGTGGGCTTGAGGCCGACCAGTCCGTTCACCGAGGCCGGGATCCGGATCGAGCCGCCGCCGTCATTCGCGTGGGCGAGCGGGACCGCGCCGGCGGCGACCAGCGCGGCCGACCCGGCCGAGGACGCTCCCGCGGTGTGGTCGGTGTCCCACGGACAACGGACCGGCCCCAGCCGCGGGTGCTCGGCCGACGGACTGAAGCCGAACTCGGAGAGCCGGGTCTTGCCCAGCGGCACCAGCCCGGTGGCGAGGAACATCCGCGCGAAGTCCCCGTCCTCCCGTCGCGGCCGGGAGACGAAGGCGTCGGTGCCGTGACGGGTCGGCATCCCCTGCACGTCGACGTTGTCCTTGAGCACGCTGGGCACGCCGGCGAAGAACCCGCCGCGCGGGTGGCGCGCCTCCTCGCGGGCCCGCTCGAACGCCCGGTGGGCGAGCGTGTCGAGCACCGGGTCGACCCGCTCCACCCGGGCGATCGCGGCCTCGACGACCTCGACCACGGAGACGCTGCGGTCCTGGATCCGGGCCACCAGCCCGACGGCGTCGAGGTCCCCGAGGGCGTCGTCACCGAACGCGTGCACGCGGGTCATGCGGCCCAACCTACTCAGCGACCGGGTCAGCCCAGCGCATCTGCGGGCACCCGGGCGGGCGGCGCCGCGAGACGCGCGTCGACCGCGGCCGGCGCCAGCACGTGGTCCAGGGCGAGCGCGGCGCAGCCCACGATGCCGGCCCGGTCACCGTGCGTCGCCGGGACGATCTGCAGGTCGCGGGTCGACAGGGCGCCAGCCCGGGCGTAGACGCTCTCGCGCACGCCGCCGGCGTACACGTCGAACGCCGCCGCCATGTCGCCGCCGATGACGATCGTGGCGGGGTTCAGCAGGTTGATCGCCACAGCCAGCAGCTCGCCGAGGTGCCGTCCGCTCTCGCGCAGCAGCCCGCGCGCCTCGGCGTCCCCGTCGAGGGCGAGCGACACCAGGTCCCGCACGTGGCCGATGTGGTGACCGGACTGCTCGAGACGTGCCACCAGCGCCCATCCTCCGGCCACGGCCTCCAGGCACCCGGTGCGCCCGCAGCGGCAGGTGAGGCCGTCCGCGGCGCCGAGCCAGGTGTGTCCGATCTCCCCGGCGGCGCCGAGGTGCCCGGACAGGACGTGCCCGTCGGCGACGATGCCGAGCCCGAGGCCGGTGGAGGCCTTGACCACGAGCGCGTCACGCAACGAGCCCGGTCGCGCGAGCAGCTCCGCGCGCGCCATCACGTCTCCGTCGTTGCCGACGAACAGCGGGGCGTCGGCGACCGCGGAGAGGTACGGCGCGAGGGACACGCCGTCCCAGCCGCCCATCACCGGGGAGTCGAGGCTGACGCCGCGGACCACGTCGACGGTGCCCGGGAGGCTGAGCCCGATGCCGACCACCTCGGGGGCGACCCCCTCGAGCAGCCGGGTGAGCCGGGCGGCGATCTCGGGCATCAGCTCGTCCGGGCCGATCCCCACGCGGTGGTCACGGGAGTCCGCCGCCAGCTCGGTGCCCTCGAGGTCGAGGACCGCGAGCTGGCTGCGCGAGCGACCGACGGCGACGGCGAGCACCACACCTGCGTCGCGGTTGAACACGAGCGCGCCCGGCGGGCGGCCGCCGGTGGAGGCGAGCTCCTCGCCGAGCAGCAGCAGTCCTGAGGACGTGAGCGCCGCGACGCGGCTGACGACGGCGGTCCGGGACAGGCCGGTCAGCCGACGCAGGTCGGACCGGGTGCTGGCCCGGCCGGTGCGCACCAGCTCGAGCAGCTCACCCGCGGTCGCCGGGGCGCCCGATCCGTGCGCCGATCCGTGCGTGGTCTCGCTCATGTCCCGCCTCCTGTTCGGACGCCGCTCCTCACTTTGATCTCAAAAATACCTTAGTTGTGCTTGTAACGATCCAAACTTCTCCCTACCGTGGAGTGCATGGACCAGACCGCCTCCCCCCACACGGTCCCGACCTCGTGTGACTTCACCGTCTTCGGCGGCACGGGCGACCTCGCGCTGCGCAAGCTGCTGCCGGCGCTCTACCACCGCGACCTCGAGGGCCAGCTGCCCGACGACACGCGCATCCTCGGTGTCTCCCGCTCCGAGCTCGACGACGCCGGCTGGCGCGAGGAGGTCCGCTCCGCGCTCACGACGTACGTCGCTCCCGCCGACCTCGACGAGACGGTCGTCGACCGCTTCGTCGGCCGCCTGCACCACCTGATGCTGGACGCGCAGCGGCCCGACGACTGGCACCGCTTCCACGCCCTGCTCAAGGACCGGCCGAACGCGGAGCAGGCCGTCCGCGTCTTCTACCTCGCCGTCGCCCCCGCGCTGTTCGGCGACATCAGCCAGCGCCTCGACGAGATCGGCGTGGTTGACGAGCGCGCCCGGGTCGTCCTCGAGAAGCCGATCGGGCACGACCTCGCCTCCGCGCAGGCCGTCAACGACGCGGTCGGCCGGGTCTTCGACGAGTCGCAGATCTTCCGCATCGACCACTACCTCGGCAAGGAGAGCGTCCAGAACCTCCTGGTGACGCGCTTCGCCAACGCCTTCCTCGAGCCCCTGTGGAACTCCCGCTGGGTCGACCACGTGCAGATCACCGTGGCCGAGTCGCTCGGCGTCGGCGACCGCGGCGGCTACTACGACCACGCAGGTGCGATGCGCGACATGGTGCAGAACCACCTGCTGCAGCTGCTCTGCCTGGTCGCGATGGAGCCGCCGACCCACATCGGCCGCGAGACCGTCCGCGACGAGAAGCTCAAGGTGCTGCAGGCGCTCAAGCCGATGACGCCGGCCGACGTGGACCGCGACACCGTGCGCGGCCGCTACACCGCCGGGCTCGTCGAGGGCGAGGCCGTGCCGTCGTACACCGACGACCTCGGGCACAACGCCACCCGCACCGAGACGTTCGTGGCCCTCAAGACCGAGGTCCAGAACTGGCGCTGGGCGGGCGTGCCGTTCTACCTGCGCACCGGCAAGCGGATGGACCGTCGTGCCTCGGAGATCATCGTGGTCTTCAAGGCCCCGCCGCACCACATGTTCCCCAACAGCGAGGGCACCACCGAGCCCAACCGGCTGCACATCCAGGTGCAGCCCGACGAGGGCATGCGCCTGCACCTGACCGCCAAGGAGCCCGGCCCGGGCGGGATCCGGCTGCGACCGGTCTCCCTGGACCTCAGCTACGCCACGGCGTTCGAGCAGCGCCTCCCCGATGCCTACGAGCGTCTCCTGATGGACGTCATCAAGGGCAACCCCACCCTGTTCATGCGCCGCGACGAGGTCGAGGCCGCGTGGACGTGGGTGGAGCCGATCCTCACCCGCTGGGCAACGTCGCCCGACCAGCCGCTGCGCTACCCGGCCGGCACGAGCGGGCCCATCGCCGCCACCACGCTCCTCGAGCGCGACGGCCGATCCTGGCAGGAGCCTGACCAGTGACCACTCCCCTCCACCCCGTCGTCACCGAGGTGACCGCACGCATCGTCGAGCGCAGCGCGCCCGGCCGCGCGGCGTACCTCGAGCGCATCCGGGCCGCCGCGGACAAGGGGCCGGCCCGCGGCCGGCTCGCCTGCGCCAACCTCGCGCACGGCTTCGCCGCCGCAGACAGCGCCGCCAAGCAGGCGCTTCGCGGGCGCACCAAGCCGAACGTCGCGATCGTGTCCGCCTACAACGACATGCTCTCCGCGCACCAGCCCTTCGAGACCTACCCCGCCGCCCTCAAGAAGGCCGTCATCCGGGCCGGCGGCATCGCGCAGTTCGCGGGTGGGGTGCCGGCCATGTGCGACGGGATCACCCAGGGCCGCGACGGCATGCAGCTCTCGCTCTACAGCCGCGACGTGATCGCGATGTCGACCGCGATCGCGCTCTCCCACGACATGTTCGACGGCGCGCTGATGCTCGGCGTCTGCGACAAGATCGTGCCCGGCCTGCTGATCGGCGCCCTCTCCTTCGGCCACCTGCCGACCGTCTTCGTGCCGGCAGGCCCGATGACCTCGGGCCTGCCGAACGGCGAGAAGGCCAAGGTCCGCCAGCTGTACGCCGAGGGCAAGGTCGGGCGCGACGAGCTGCTCGAGGCCGAGGCCGCGTCGTACCACTCGGCCGGCACCTGCACGTTCTACGGCACCGCCAACTCCAACCAGCTCCTGATGGAGGTCCTCGGCCTGCACCTGCCGGGGTCGTCGTTCGTCAACCCCGGCACCCCGCTCCGCGAGGCCCTGACCCGCGCCGCCGGCGCCCGGGTCACCGAGCTCACCCGGCAGGGCGGCGAGAACACCCCGATCGGCGAGATCGTGGACGAGAAGGCGATCGTCAACGCCTGCGTCGCGCTGCTCGCCAGCGGCGGCTCGACCAACCACACACTGCACCTGGTCGCGATCGCGCGCGCCGCGGGCATCACCCTGACCTGGGACGACCTGTCGGACCTGTCCGCGGTGGTGCCGAGCCTGGCGAGGATCTACCCGAACGGCGAGGCGGACGTGAACCACTTCCACGCCGCCGGTGGCATCGCCTTCCTCGTGCACACGCTGCTGCGTGCGGGCCTCCTCCACGAGGACGTGCGCACCATCGCCGGGCACGGGCTGTGGCGCTACACGACCGAGCCGCGGCTGCGCGGTGACGAGCTGAGCTGGGAGGAGGGCCCCAAGTCCTCGCTCGACCTCGACGTCCTCCGGCCCGCCGACGACCCGTTCACCCCCGACGGCGGCCTCAAGCTGCTCTCCGGGCCGCTGGGCCGCGCGGTGATCAAGACCTCCGCGGTCAAGCCCGAGCACCGGGTGGTGACCGCCCCGGCGGTGGTCTTCGACCACCAGGACGAGTTCCTGACCGCCTTCGGCGAGGGCGAGCTCGACGGCCGCGACTTCGTGGCCGTGATCCGCTACCAGGGCCCGGCGGCCAACGGGATGCCCGAGCTGCACAAGCTCACCCCCGCGCTCGGCGTGCTGCAGGACCGCGGGCAGCAGGTCGCGATCGTGACCGACGGCCGGATGTCCGGCGCGTCGGGCAAGGTCCCGGCCGCCATCCACGTCACCCCCGAGGCGGCCCTCGGCGGGCCGCTCGCCCGGGTGCAGGACGGTGACGAGATCACCGTCGACGCCACCACCGGGACCCTCGACCTGCACGTGGACCGCGCCGAGCTGGCCGCGCGTCCCGTCACCGGCCGGGCGCCCCAGGGTCCGGAGTGGATGGGCACCGGTCGCGAGCTGTTCGCGGCGTTCCGCGCCACCGTCGGATCCGCCGACACGGGGGCCAGCGTGTTCCCCGGCGTCCCCGTCCCCCCGGAAGAGGTCTCCGTTGTCCGCGTCTGAGAACACCCGCAGCCTGCTCGACCGGGTCCCGGTCGTGCCCGTGGTCGTCGTCGACGAGCTCGCGCAGGCGGTCCCCGTCGCCCGCGCGCTCGTGGCCGGCGGACTGCCGGTCATCGAGCTCACCCTGCGCACGCCGGTGGCGCTGGACGCGATCCGGGCCATCGCCGACGAGGTGCCCGAGATCCTGGTCGGCGCCGGCACGGTGCTGACCCCGGGCCAGGCCAAGGAGGCCCGCGACGCCGGGGCGCAGTTCCTCGTCTCCCCGGGCGCGACGCCCACCCTGCTGCAGGGGATGGCCGACACCGGGCTGCCGTTCCTGCCCGGCACCGCCACGGTCTCCGAGGTGCTCGCGGTGCTCGAAGCCGGCTGGACCGAGATGAAGTTCTTCCCGGCCGAGGCCTCCGGGGGCGCGGCGTTCCTCGCCTCGGTCGCCTCGCCGGTCCCGGCCGCGCGCTTCTGCCCGACGGGCGGGATCACCGCGGCGACCGCGGCGTCGTACCTCGCGCTCCCCAACGTGGGGTGTGTCGGCGGCTCCTGGCTGACCCCGAAGGACGCGCTCGCCACCGGTGACTGGTCACGGGTCGAGCGGCTCGCAGCGGCGGCCGCTGGTCTCGGCTGACCTGTCGCTTCGCGGACGTCGTACGGTCCGGTCGTCATGGCGACGCAGCCGGATGACGTCTCGCGGGACGTCGTACGTCCTGGTCGTCATGCCGACGAGATCGGATGACGTCCCGCCGGACGTCGTACGGTCCGGTCGTCCGCGCCACCAGGACGTATGACGTTGCGGGCTGCTTCCGTCAGAGGATGAAGTAGAGCCCGATCGCGGCGGGGAGCAGACCCACCAGCAGCCAGGGGGTGAACGGCTGCTTCTGGTGGATCATGAAGCCGGCGGCCACGCCCAGCACACCCACCACCGCGGCGATCACGTCGAGCCCGACCTGCGACGCGGTGCCACGGTCGAGGAAGACTGCTGCGATCACCAGGCCGGCCGAGAAGTGGCCAATGGTCGTCACGGCCAGCACCGACATCACCCAGCGCTGGACGCTGGTCATGCTCATGGACTGGCGCGCAGGCGGTCGCGGCGCGTTCGGGTCCATCAGGTGCTTGCGCCGCGGCGGGGCCGGGCGGGGGTCGGACTGGCTCATCGACGCCGTCTCCACGCTGGATGGGTCCCCTCGCGGGGCTATTGGTGAGTGTACTAATCATTTGTAGACTCACCAATGTGACGTCCGCTGCCCGACCCGCGAACCCCCTGGCCCTCGAGGAACAGGTCTGCTTCGCCCTGTCCGTGGCCGCCCGGAGCGTGGTGGCGGTCTACCGGCCGCTGCTGGAGCCGATGGGTCTCACCCATCCGCAGTACCTCGTGATGCTCGCTCTCTGGGAGCACGAACCCCTGTCCGTCCGGGAGCTGAGCCGGCTGCTGCAGCTCGAGCCGGCGACCCTCTCCCCCTTGCTCAAGCGGCTCGAGGAGTCCGAGCTGGTGCGTCGCGAGCGCGATCCCCGGGACGAGCGTGCGCTGGCCGTGCGCCTGACCGAGCAGGGCCGCGACCTGCGCCGACGCGCCGAGCAGATCCCCGGCCAGGTCGTCGACGCCCTCGGCATCGAGGTCACGGAGCTGCAGCGGCTGCACGGCATGCTGACCCGCGTCATCGCGGCCGCTCGCTCCTGAGAGGTCACGCCGACACGGCACCCCGGCGGTGGCAGCCGAGCAGGTGCGGGTCGAAGACGCCGATCGCCTCCATCAGGGCGAACATCGTCGTCGGCCCCACGAACGCGAAGCCGCGCTTCTTGAGCTCCTTCGACAGTGCCTTCGACTCCGGCGAGGTCGTGACCATGTCCTCGGTGGTCGCCGCCGCAGGCGGCTCGTCGGGACGGAACGAGAGCACCAGCGCCTCCAGCCCCTCTTGCTCCCGCAGCGCCACGGTGGCCCGGGCGTTGGTGATCGCCGCCGCGATCTTGAGCCGGTTGCGCACGATCCGCGGGTCCGCCATCAGCCGCGCGGCGTCGCTGTCGTCGTACGCCGCGACCGTGTCCGCGTCGAAGCCCGCGAAGACCTCCCGGAAGGCCTCGCGCTTGTTGAGGATCGTCGACCACGACAGCCCGGACTGGAACGCCTCGAGCGTCAGCCGCTCGAGGTAGGCGGCCTCGCCGTGGACGCGGTTGCCCCACTCGGTGTCGTGGTAGTCGCGCATGACGCCGGGGCCGCCCGCCCACGGGCAGCGGTCGATGCCATCCTCACCGGTCACGGGTCCCATGCGCGGCATCCTGTCACCCGGTGCCGACAGCGCGGGGACCGCCGGGACGTCGTACGGACTGGTCGACCGGACCGCCAGTTCGTACGACGTCCGGCGGGGCTCAGCTGCGGTACTCCGGGTTCTCCCAGTCGAAACGGGTGCCGGCGTTCCACTCCGAGCGCTGGTTGCCGTAGCCGGGGACGCCGCCGGCCTCGCGGAGCATCCGGGCCAGGTGCAGCAGGTTCCAGGTCATGAAGGTCGTGTTGCGGTTGGTGAAGTCGTTGTCCGGGCCACCGCTGCCGGGGTCGAGGTACGACGGCCCGGGGCCGGCCTCGCCGATCCAGCCGGCGTCGGCGTTCGGCGGGATCGTGTAGCCGATGTGCTGCAGGCTGTAGAGGACGTTCTGGGCACAGTGCTTGATGCCGTCCTCGTTGCCGGTGATCAGGCAGCCGGCGACCCGCCCGTAGAAGAGGTACTGCCCCTTGTCGTTGAGCTCCCCGCTCAGCGAGTAGAGCCGCTCGATCAGCTTCTTGGTCATGCTGGAGTTGTCGCCAAGCCAGATCGGGCCCGCGACCACGAGGATGTCGCTGGCCAGGATGCCCGGGTAGAGGTCGGGCCAGGTGTCGGTCTCCCAGCCGTGCTCGGTCATGTCCGGGTAGACCCCGGTCGCGACGTCGTGGTCGACGAGGCGCAGCTCCTCCACCTCGACCCCGTGCTTGCGCATGATCGCGGCGCTGGCGTCCACCAGCCCCTGCGTGTGGCTGCGCTCCGGGCTCCGCTTGAGGGTGCAGTTGACGAAGGTCGCCCTGAGTCCGCTGAAGTCGAGAGAGATGTCCGGCGTCTGGGTCATGGACCCACTGTTCCGCCCAGGCGCCGCCGGCACATCACCGAAACGTGGTCATCCGCCACCACCCGTCAGCGGCGCTCCTTGAGCCGCGCGTTGGGCAGCACCGGTGCGGGGATCGGCGGCAGGTGGTCGCCCACGACCACGCCGAAGCGCCCGTCGGCCACGTCCTGGGAGTCGCCGACCACGGCGCCATCGACCATGAGCTGCTCCTGCCACTCGGCCCGGAACGCCGCGATCTCCTCGTGGGTGCGGCCCACGAAGTTCCACCACATCACGATCGACTCCCCGAACGGCGGGCCGCCGAGGAGCAGCAGCCGCACGGGAGCGTCGTACGCCACGAGCTCGAGCCGGTCCGTGCCGGGCGGCACGTGGGCGAGGTCGTGCTGCTTGGTCTCTGTGCCGGCCACCGAGACCACGCCGGTGTCGACGAGGACGCCGTGCTCGAACGACGGGTCGACGTCGAGCGCGAGCGTGGTGCCGGGCTCGAGGAGGAGCTCGGCCCCGAGGAGGGGGGTGTACGTCGGCACCGGCGACCTGTCCCCGAGCAGGCTCCCGAGGAACACCCGCGCCTCCCAGCCGGGTCCGGTGACCGGCGCGGGCGCGTGGTGGGCGAACCCGGAGTCGGTGTGGCGGGCCGAGTCGGGCAGCGCGACCCAGAGCTGGGCCCCGTGCAGGGTGCGGGTGCCGGGCGTCGAGACCTCCGAGTGGCTGATCCCGCGGCCCGCGGTCATCAGGTTGACCTCACCGGGACGCACCATGGCGTGGTGGCCGGCGCTGTCGCGGTGCTCGATCTCCCCGGTGAACAGCCAGCTGACGGTCTGCAGCCCCGTGTGCGGGTGCGGCGCGACCCGCATGCCGCCGGTGTCCGCGACGTCGTCGGGTCCGTAGTGGTCCACGAAGCACCAAGCACCGATCAGCGACCGGTGGCGCTGCGGCAGGGTGCGCCGCACCTGCATCGCCCGCGGGCCGCCGAGCGGGACGTCGCGCGGGGTCATGATCTCGACCCCACCGGCCGGCGCGGCCGTGCAGGTGATCTCGTCGGGGTCGCGCTCCGGGTTGCTCATGGACCCAGTCTGCCCCCGCCGCGTCAGCTCAGGTGGTGGGGCTCCACGTGCCGCTTCTGCTCATCGCCACGACCGCCGTCCGCGCCGTCGCCGCTCTCCACCTCGGCCCGTCCGACCTCCGGCCGCTCCGCGTCGTGCGGCACGAGCCGCACCACCACGGACTTGAACGCCGGCTGGTTGCTGCCCTCGGCCTTGGAGTCGAGCGGGACCAGCGCGTTCGTCTCCGGATAGTAGGCGCCGGTGCAGCCGCGCGGGGTGTCGTAGGAGACGACGCGGAACTTCGGGGCGAGGCGCTCCGTCCCGTCCGCCCACTCGCTGACGATGTCGACCATCTGGCCCTCCTCGAGACCCAGGGTGACGATGTCGTCGGGGTTGACGAACACGACGCGGCGGCCGTTCTTGATGCCGCGGTAGCGGTCGTCGAGGCCGTAGATCGTGGTGTTGAACTGGTCGTGCGAGCGCATGGTCTGCAGCAGCAGCCGGCCCTCGGGGACCTCCAGCACCTCGGTCGGGCTGACGGTGAAGATCGCCTTCTCCTTCTCGGTGGGGAAGGTGCGGGTGTCGCGCGGGGGGTGCGGCAGGACGAACCCGCCGGGCTGGTCGACCTTCTCGTCGTACCCCGCGCAGCCGGGCACCACCCTGGCGATCCGGCGCCGGATCTCGGTGTAGTCGTCGCGGAACGCCCGCCACGGGATGCCTGCACGGTCGCCGATGGTGGCGAGCGCCATCGAGCAGACGATGTCGACCTCGGACTTGAGGTGCGGCGACGCCGGCTTCAGCGGTCCGTGGGAGGCGTGGACCGAGCACAGCGAGTCCTCGACGGTCACTCGCTGCGGTCGCCCGCCGGTGAGGTCCTTCTCGCTGCGGCCGAGGGCCGGGAGGATCAGCGCCTCGCGGCCGTGGACGACGTGGGACCGGTTCGGCTTGGTCGACACGTGCACGGTGAGGTCGGCCCGGCGCAGGGCGTCCTCCGTGACGGCGGTGTCGGACATCGCGGAGACGAAGTTGCCACCCATCCCGAAGAAGACCCTGGCCTTCCCGTCGCGGAAGGCCTTGACCGCGGCCACCGCGTCGAAGCCGTGCTCGCGGGGCGGCTCGAAGCCGAACTCGTCACGCAGCGCGTCGAGGAAGTGGCCCGGGGGCCGCTCCCAGATGCCCATCGTGCGGTCGCCCTGGACGTTCGAGTGCCCGCGCACCGGGAACAGGCCGGCGCCCGGCTTGCCGATGTTGCCCTGCAGGAAGGCGAGGTTCGAGATCTCCTTGACGGTGGCGACCCCGTTGCGGTGCTGGGTGATGCCCATCGCCCAGCAGATGACCGTCTTCCTCGAGGCGGCCAGCATCGCGGCGGCCTCCTCGATCTCGGCCCGGGTCAGGCCGGTGGAGCGCAGCACCAGGTCCCAGTCGAGGTTGCGCAGGTGCTCGGCCCAGGCCTCGAAGCCCCAGGTGTGCTGGTCGATGAAGTCCCGGTCGAGGTGGCCGCCCTCGAGCAGCAGGGCGGAGAGGGCCTGGAAGAGAGCGAGGTCGCCGTTGATCCGCACCGCGAGGTGCAGATCGGCGATCCCGGTGCCCGGGCCGGCGACGCCGCGCACCTTCTGGGGGTTCTTGAACCGGACCAGTCCCGCTTCCTTCAGCGGGTTGATGGCGATGATCTTCGCGCCGTTCTTCTTGGCGATCTCGAGCGCGGTGAGCATCCGCGGGTGGTTGGTGCCGGGGTTCTGGCCGGCGATGATGATGAGCTCGGCGTCGTGGACGTCGTCGAAGGTGACCGACGCCTTGCCGATGCCGATGACCTCGGCGAGGCCCACCGACGTCGACTCGTGGCACATGTTGGAGCAGTCCGGCAGGTTGTTGGTGCCGTAGGCACGGGCGAAGAGCTGGTAGGCGAACGCGGCCTCGTTGGAGGTCTTGCCCGAGGTGTAGAACACCGCCTCGTCGGGGCTCGCCAGACCGTTCAGGTGGCGCCCGATCAGCTCGAAGGCGCCGTCCCACGAGATCGGCTCGTAGTGCGTTCCGCCCTCGCGCAGCACCATCGGCTCGGTGATCCGGCCCTGCTGGCCCAGCCAGTAGTCGGTCTTGTCCTCGAGGTCGGCCAGCGAGTGCTCGCGGAAGAACTCGGGACCCACCCGGCGCAGGGTGGCCTCCTCGGTGACGGCCTTGGCGCCGTTCTCGCAGAACTCGGCGGTGTGACGGTGCTCGGGGTCGGGGTCGGGCCAGGCGCAGCCCTGGCAGTCGAAGCCGTCGACCTGGTTGAGCTTGAGCAGCGTCTGCGCCGTACGCCGGGCACCCATCTGCTCGATCGACCGCTTCATGCTGACGGCGACCGCCGTGACCCCCGCTGCGGCGTGGGCCGACCCCTCCACCTCGAGGTCCCGCTCGTCGATGTCCTTGCTCGGCGCCTTGCGACTCATGTGCCCATCCTGTCCCTGTCGATCAACCGAGGGTGACGTACCCCGTCCTCGACCGGGGCACACGCGCGCTCCCGCGGACGCGGATCCGGCTGGCCCTCACCCACCGAGGACGCGCAGCGACACCTCCACGTTGTCGCCGACCTCGAGTCCCTCGACCCGGCGTACCGCGGCCTTCACCGGCAGCACGTAGCCGCGCACCGTGTCGGGGAAGACCGAGGTGCGCCAGGTGGACGAGCCGACCCCGACCTCGACGCGCACGGATCCGAAGGCCGTCGGCGGGCCGGACCGCAGGTGCACCTCCTCGCCCACGTCGGCGGGCAGGGTCACGAACGCCCACGATCCGACCGACTCCGAGAGCCAGATCCCCGCCGTGAACACGAACGTCTCCATGGGTCGATCCTGCCGTCCCCCACGGACAGGCTCCTCAGGAGTTGGAGAACACCGCCGGGTTGTCGCCGCCGTCTGCCGGCCCCTGGGGCCCGCGTCCGGCCCAGGTCCAGGCATACGCCGGGTCCTCCGCCGCGATCCCGGCCTCACCGAGGTCGAGGGGCGCGAAGGTGTCGACCATGACCGCCGACTCGTCGAAGCTCTCGGCCCCGAGCGACGCCTCGATCGCCGCCGGCTGCGGTCCGTGCGCGTGGCCGCCCGGGTGCAGCGAGATGGAGCCGACGTTGATGCCCGATCCCTTCCGCGCCTCGTAGTCGCCACCGACGTAGAACATGACCTCGTCGCTGTCGACGTTGGAGTGGTAGTAGGGCACCGGCACGGCGAGCGGGTGGTAGTCCACCTTGCGCGGCAGGAAGTTGCAGATCACGAAGTTGTGGCCCTCGAAGACCTGGTGCACCGGCGGCGGCTGGTGGATCTTGCCGGTGATCGGCATGTAGTCGTCGATGTTGAAGGTGTACGGGTAGAGGCAGCCGTCCCAGCCGACGACGTCGAAGGGGTGGGTCGCGTAGGTCATGCGGGTGCCGACGATGCCCGCACTGCTGCGGTGCTTGACCAGGACCTCGACGTCGCTCTGCTGGTCACTGGCCTCGACCAGGAACGGACCGGTCGGGCCGTGCAGGTCGCGCTCGCAGTACGGCGCATGCTCGAGCAGCTGCCCGTAGCGGGACAGGTAGCGCTTGGGCGGCGCGACGTGGCTGTTGGCCTCGATCGGGTAGAGACGGCTCGCTTCGCCGGGGACCCAACGGTGCGTGGTGGCGCGCGGGATCAGCACGTAGTCGCCCTGCCGGTAGGACAGCACACCGAAGACGGTCTCGACGGTGCCGCTGCCGGACTCGACGTACACGCACTCGTCGCCGATCGCGTTGCGGTAGTACGGCGACGGCTCGGTCCCGGTGACGACGTACTGGATCCGGACGTCGTTGTTGCCGAGCACCAGCCGGCGACCGGTGACCGCGTCCGCGCCGGCGCCCTCGCCGGGCGCGGGGAAGAGGGTGTGGAGCTTGAGGTGCCGCGGCTTGAGCGGGTGGTTGGGGGTGCGCGTCTGGTCGGGCAGCTCCCAGACCTCCGCGCCGACGATCGCCGAGGGGACGCCGCGGTGGTAGAGCAGCGAGGAGTCGCTCGAGAAGCCCTCCTCCCCCATCAGCTCCTCGTAGAAGAGGTGGCCCTCGGGGTCGCGGAACTGGGTGTGCCGCTTCGGGGGGACTTCGCCGACCTGTCGGTAGTGCGCCATGGGTTTGCTCCATTTGTCCGATAAACGGACATGCTCGTCCGCTATGCGTCTCACCGTTAGGGTAGCCGCGTGCCTCCGACCACGGAACCCGCTCGCCTCGATGCCTCCTGGGCCGGGCTCGTCGATGATGCCGCGATCTTCCCGCCCGGCGACGCCCCGCTCCACGATGCGGCGGCCGCGCACGTCGGACGCCGCACGGAGCGGTGGGCTGACCTCGTCGGGTCGTTCGTGGTGCGCGACACCGACGTCCCCCTGCTGCGCGGCACCCCCGCCCGGCTGTCGGTCGTCGTGACCGGCGGCGCCGGCCAGGTGGCCGGCCCCGCCGCGCTCTGCGGCCGACTCGGCCTCGAGCTGGCCGGCCTGGAGATCGCGCTCCGTGATCTCGACGACCTCGTCGGGAACGCTCGGCGCGTGGTCACGGCAGTCGACGCCGCGCGGGCCGCCGGCGACCTGGCCGACGAGGTGCCGGTGTTCGTCGAGCTCCCGGCCGGCGAGCCGACCCACCAGTGGCTGGCCGCCGCCGACGAGGTCGCGGCCGCGGAGCTGCGCCTGAAGTTCCGCACCGGGGGGCTGGACACCCACCTCTTCCCCACCGCCGACGCCCTCGCCGGCTGGATCGATGCCGCCCTCGACCGGGAGACCCCGTTCAAGTGCACGGCCGGGCTGCACAACGCCGTGCGTCACACCGGCGACGACGGCTTCGAGCACCACGGCTTCGTCAACGTGCTGCTCGCGACCCGACGCGCCTTCGACGGCGCCTCGACCGCGGAGGTCGTCGAGACCCTCGAGCAGCGCGACGGCACCGCGCTGGCTGCCGACGCGCGCGCGGCCGACCTCGCCGGCGCCCGCCGCTGGTTCACCTCGTTCGGGTCGTGCTCGGTCAGCGAACCCCTCGACGACCTGCTCACCCTGGGCCTGATCTCCACCGAAGGGAACCGATGACCACCACCTGGGTCGAGGGCGCCGCTGGCTCCCTCTTCGACGTCGACAACCTGCCGTACGGCGTGTTCTCCCGGCCCGGCGAACCGCCCCGGGTGGGCGTCCGGATCGGCGACCACGTGCTCGACCTCGCTCCGGTCGCGGAGATCGGCGACCCCGCGTCCGTGCTGGCGGCGGCCTGGCGGACGCCCGACCTGAACGCCTTCATGGCAATGGGTCGCGAGGCGTGGCGGACCGCCCGCTGGTGGATCACCGAGGTGCTCGGGGACGACGTCCACCGCGAGCGCACGGCACCCCACCTCTTCCCCCTCGACGAGGTGACCCTGCACCTGCCGGTCGCGGTCGCCGACTACGTCGACTTCTACGCCTCGGAGCACCACGCCTCGAACGTCGGCCGGATCTTCCGCCCCGACCAGGAGCCGCTGCTGCCCAACTGGAAGCACCTCCCGGTCGGCTACCACGGCCGCAGCGGCACCGTCGTCGCGTCCGGCACCCCCGTCGTACGTCCGTGCGGGCAGCGCAAGGCGCCGACAGAGGAGGCCCCTACCTATGGGCCGAGCCGGCGGCTCGACATCGAGGCCGAGCTCGGGTTCGTGGTCGGGACCGGCACGACGTTGGCCGAACGGGTCCCCGTCGACGCTTTCGCCGACCACGTCTTCGGCGTGGTCGGCCTCAACGACTGGTCGGCGCGCGACATCCAGGCGTGGGAGTACGTGCCGCTCGGCCCGTTCCTCGGCAAGTCATTCGCGACGTCGATCTCGCACTGGGTCACGCCCCTCGAGGCCCTCGACGCCGCGTGGGTCGACCTGCCGGGCCAGGACCCGCGCCCTCTCGACTACCTCTCCCCCGACACCGCTCGCGGGCTGGACATCGACGTCGAGGTGGTGCTCGACGGTGAGGTGGTCAGCCGGCCGCCGTACCGGACGATGTACTGGTCACCGGCGCAGATGCTGGCGCACACGACCGTGAACGGGGCGTCACTGCGCACCGGTGACCTCTACGGCTCCGGCACGATCAGCGGTGCGGAGCCCGGCCAGCGCGGCTCGTTCCTCGAGCTCAGCTGGGGCGGGAAGGAGCCGTTCGGCACCGACCACTGGGACGGTGGGCGCACCTTCCTCGAGGACGGCGACGAAGTCACCCTGCGCTACACCGCCCCCGGCACCGGCGGTGGCCGGATCGCGCTCGGCGAGGTCACCGGCCGGATCGCCCCCGCCCGCCCCTGACGAGACGTCGAGTCGGCGCAAGCTCGTTGCACTTGCGCCGACTCGAGCTCATTCCACGACGAGCTTGCGCCGACTCGAGCTCATTCCACGACGAGCTTGCGCCGACTCGACTGCTAACCGTCGGCGAAGGTGCGGGCCACCTGCTGCATCAGCTCGACCAGGCCCGGGGTGCGGGCGCCGGCGAACCGGTCCGCCGGACCCGAGAGCGACAGGGCGGCGACGGTCGCGCCGGGCGCGTCGACCGGGACGGCCAGGCAACGCACACCCAGCTCCTGCTCCTCCTCGTCGGCGGCCCAGCCCTGCACCGCCACCAGGTCGAGCTCGGTGAGGAAGTCGTCGAGGTCGGTGATCGTCTCGCGCGTGCGCGCCGGGAGGCCGGTACGCCGGAGCACGGCGACCGCGCGATCGCGCGGCATGCCGGCGAGCAGCACCTTGCCGACCGCGGTGGAGTGCGGCGGCACGTGCCGGCCGACCTCCGCGAACATCCGCAGCGTGTGCGGCGAGGGCACCTGGGCGACGTACACGACGTCGTCCCCCTCCAGCACCGCGAGGTTGGCGGTCTCCCCCGAGGCGGTCACGAGCTCGGCGAGGTGGGGCCGGGCACTGCGCGCCAGCGACCGCTGCGCGGCGTCGGCCAACCGCACGGCCGACGTGCCGAGGGAGTACTTGCGGGAGGCGTCCCGGCGGGCGTACCCGCGCTGCTGCAGGCTCTGCAGCAGCCGGTGCACGGTCCCCTGCGGCAGCCCGGTCAGCTCCACGAGGTCGGCCACGCCCATCGGACGACCCTGCTCGGCCATGGTCTCGAGGAGGTCGAGGGCGCGGTCGACCGACTGCACCGACGCGGTCCGGCCCTCCTCCGCCATGCCCTCCCTCTCCCTGGCTCGGAAGGCCGAGCCTAGGGCACCATCCAGTCCAGCACCGGCGTCGCCTGCAGGCCGACGATGACGCACATCAGCAGCAGCATGAGCAGGCTCCAGCCGATCACCTTGCGGAAGATCTCCCCCTCACGCCCGGACATGCCGACGGCCGCCGCGGCGATGGCGAGGTTCTGCGGGCTGACCATCTTGCCGAGCACGCCACCCGAGGAGTTGGCGGCCGCCATCAGCACCGGGTCGAGGCCCGCCTTGGCGGCGGCCTGGACCTGGAGCGCCCCGAAGAGCGAGTTCGACGAGGTGTCCGAGCCGGTGACGGCCACGCCGATCCAGCCGAGCACCGGGGAGATGATCGCGAAGAGCGCGCCGGTGCCGGCCAGCCAGACACCGAGCGAGGCGGTCTGGCCGGAGAGGTTCATGACGTAGGCCAGGGCCAGCACCGCCATCACGGTGATGATCGCGGAGCGCAGCTCGACGTACGTCGCCAGGTAGGTGCGCAGGCCCCGGGTCGGGTCGATCTTCAGGATCACCATGCTGATCAGCCCGGCGATCACCAGCAGCGTGCCCGCCGCGGGCAGCCAGTTGAGCTTGAACTGGGTGAGCACCGGGTCGCCGGCGCTGTTGACGATGTCGAGCCCCGGCCAGTCGAAGATGTAGGTCCACGGCTCCTTGGCCAGGAAGTCCACGACCGCTGGGATGTTGGTGATCGAGAAGATCGCGATGATGACGAGGTACGGCGCGTAGGCGCGCAGCACCTCGGTGCGGTCGTCGGGCGACGGCCGGGCCGTCCCACCGGCTGCACCCGCGCCACCGGCACCCGTGCCCCCGGCACCCGCGCCACCCGGACCGGACGAGCCACGCGCCGCCGTGGCCGTTGCGCCCCGGCGACCGGAGCCGGTCGCAGCGGGCGTGGCCGGCACGGCGTCCTCCTCCGACGCGGCCCGGTCCGCGGTCAGCACCTCGGCCGGCTGCCAGACCCGCACCAGCAGCACGAGGGAGCCGGCGGCGAGCAGCGAGGCGACGATGTCGGTCAGCTGCACCGAGATGTAGTTGGCGGTCACGAACTGGGCGACCGCGAAGACCCCGCCCGCGAGCAGCGCGGGCAGCCAGGTCTGGCGCAGGCCGCGCTTGCCGTCGACGATCAGGACCAGGATCAGCGGCACCACCAGCGCCAGGATCGGCGTCTGGCGACCGACCATCGACCCGAGCGTGTCCAGCGCGTTGGCGTCGGAGAGTCGCGGGTCGTCGCTCACGCCGGCCGCGATGGGGGCCAGGGTGACGATCGGGATGGCCAGGGCGCCGAAGGCGACGGGTGCTGTGTTGGCGACCAGCGCCACCGTGGCGGCCTTGACGGGGCGGAAGCCCAGCGACATCAGCATGACCACCGAGATCGCGACCGGCGTGCCGAACCCGGCCAGCGCCTCGAGGAGCGCGCCGAAGCAGAAGGCGATGATGATCGCCTGGATCCGCTGGTCGGGACTCACCTTCTCGAAGGAGTGCCGCAGCACGTCGAAGTGCCCGGACGCCACCGTCAGGTTGTAGATCCAGACCGCGTTGATGACGATCCACAGGATCGGGAAGAAGCCGAACAGGCCACCGTCGACGGCGGCGCTGACCGCCTGGTCGGCCGGCATCCCGAACAGCGCCACCGCGACCACCAGGGCCACCAGCAGCGACACCAGGCCCGAGATCCAGGCCCGCACCTTCAGCCCGCCCAGCAGGAGGAACAGCACGGCGAGCGGGATCATCGCGCACAGGGCGCTCAGGGTGAGCGAGTCGGCGACGGCTCGCGGATCTTGCTGGAACATGGCGGGACTCCCGAAAGGTGGGTGGATCAGGCGGAGGGGCGGGTCCCCTCACGGAGGCTGGAGGCGGGCACGCCGCGCAGGGAGGCGTCGAGGACCTCGACGGTGTGGGCCATCCCCATGGGGTGACCCGACCTCTCGATGGCCGAGGTGACCTGCATCAGGCACCCGGGGTTGGCGGTGACCAGGAGCTCGGCGCCGGTGGCGACGATGTTCGCGGCCTTGCGGTCACCGAGCTCGCGGGCCGGCTCGGGGTTGAGGATGTTGTAGATGCCCGCCGAGCCGCAGCACAGCTCGGGCTCGGCGATCTCCCGCAGCTCCAGGCCCGGGATCCCGCGCAGCAGGCTGCGCGGCTGGGCGCGCACGCCCTGGGCGTGGGCGAGGTGGCACGCGTCGTGGTAGGCCACGGTCACCTCCAGCGGGTGCCGCGTGGCGACCGGGCCGAGCTCGTCGAGGACCTCGGAGACGTCCTTGACCTTCTCGGCGAACGCCTGCGCCCGGTCGGCGTACGCCGGGACGTCAGCCAGCAGGCGCGCGTAGTCCTTCATCGTCGAGCCGCAGCCGGCGGCGTTGACGACGACGCGTTCGACGCCGGCCGCCTCGAAGGCGTCGACGATCCCTCGGGCGTAGCGCTGCGCCTCCTCCTCCCGGCCGTTGTGGACCGAGAGGGCGCCGCAGCAGCCCTGGCCGGACGGCACCACGACGTCGCAGCCCTCGGCCTGCAGCACGCGCGCGGTGGCGGCGTTGACCCCGGGGAAGAACGCGCCCTGCACGCAGCCGGTGAGCAGGCCGACCACGGCCCGCCGCTCCCCGGTCGCCGAGATCCGCTCGGGCAGCCTCTCGGGCTTGCCGAGCCGGGGGGCGAGGCTCTCCATGGCCGCGAGGTGGGGCGCCATCCGCTCGAGCAGGCCGGTACGCCGCAGGGCGCGGTCCAGCCCGGTGCGCTGCAGCCCGCGCAGGGGGCCGCGCAACAGGCGCAGCCGGCGCGGGTGCGGGAAGATCGCGAAGATCAGGGAACGCAGGGCCCGCTCGGACGCCGACCGCTGGTGGTGGCGCTCGACCTGCGCCCGGGTCTGCTCGATGAGGGTGTCGTACTGCACGCCCGACGGGCACGCGGTCACGCAGGACATGCAGCCCAGGCAGGCGTCCCAGTGCGACACCATGGCGTCGCTCATCGGCTCGCCCTCGAGGCCTTCCTTCATCAGGTAGATCCGGCCGCGCGGTGAGTCCATCTCCTCGCCCCACAGGACGTAGGTCGGGCAGGTCGGCAGGCAGAAGCCGCAGTGGACGCAGTCGCCGATGAGTGCGGCGTCCGGGGGGTGGTGCTCGTCGAACGCTCCTCCCGGGGCGGGCACCCCGAGGTCGACGATCGAGCCCGTCTCGCCGAGCGCGCCGGTCGTCTGCTCGGTGCTCATCAGATGCCTCCCACGAATCGGCCCGGCGCGAGCCGGTGGTCGGGGTCGAACTGGTCCTTCACGCGACGCATCAGGTCGATCGCGGGGACCGGGCCCCAGCAGTCGAGGCCGGTCTTCACCGACGCAGCCGCGTCGAGCACGACGGCACTGCCGCCGTGCCGACCGGACACCTCGCGCAGCCGGGTCAGCGCCGTCGCCACCTCGTCGACGGGCACACCGGCCGGAATCGCGGCATACACCACGCCGGCGCCGGCGGAGCCGCTGACCGCGACGGGGACGCCGGTGTCGCGCGCGGCAGCCAGCACGTCCGCCAGCCCGGAGAGCACGAACGTCAGCTTCAGCGCGGTGGCGCGCTCCTCACCGGTGGCGGCGTGCTCCCAGGGGTACGCCGCCCAGCCGGCGGGGGCCTGATCGGTCTCGCTCGACTCGTCGCCGAGCAGCCCGCGCACGGTGGCGGCCCGACCCTCGACGCCGTGCTCGCGCCCCTCGAGCAGCACCGTGAGCACGCCGCTGCCGGTGGGCGCCCAGCCGATCTCGACCGCCGCGGGCACGACCTGCGAGTGCACCGCCTCCTGGGCCAGCCGCTGCGCCTGGGCGGGCGTGGTGACGGGCACGCTGATCCAGCGCTGGGCCTCGGGCTCGGGGTGCAGCCGGAACAGGGCCTCGGTGACGACGGCGAGCGTGCCGTACGAGCCGACCACGAGCTTGCCGAGGTCGTAGCCGGCGACGTTCTTCACGACCCGGCCGCCCGCCTTGGCGACGACGCCGTCGGCGCGGACCACGGTCAGGCCGATGAGCAGGTCGCGCATGGTGCCGCCGACCATGCGGCGCGGCCCGCTGGTGTTGGTGGCGAGGGTGCCGCCGACGGTGCCACCGGGCACGGTCGCGTCGATGGTGACGCGCTGGCGCGCCTCCCCCACGACCGACTGCACGGCGTCGAGGGTGGCGCCGGCCTGCGTCTGCACGATCAGGTCGCCCGCGGCGTGGTCGAGCACCCGGTCCATCGCGCCGAGGTCGAGCAGCACGTCGGCGCTGGTCGGCGGGAGACCCCACGTGAGCTTGGTGCCGCGCCCCCTCGGAACCACCGTCAGCCGGTGCTCGGCGGCCACGCGCATCACCGCGGCGACCTCCTCGGTCGAGGCGGGGCGGGCGACCACGCCGGGGGCGACGCCGTCCACGACGTCCTCGGGGCCCGGTTCGCGCACCTCCGCGCACGCCGACTGCAGCACGTCCGTCGTGGTCGTCATCAGAAGACCTCCCCCATCAGAAGACCTCCGCGATGCCGGCCTGCTGCAGCGGGTGCGGGGCCTTGTGCCGGCCGGGGACCTCGCCGCACAGCCGCGGGGTCGGGAAGACCTTGCCGGGGTTGGAGATGCCGTGCGGGTCGAACGCGCAGCGCACCAGCTGCATGGTGTCGAGGTCCTCCTCGGTGAACATCTTCGGCATGTACGCCGCCTTGTCGACGCCGACGCCGTGCTCGCCGGTGATCGAGCCACCGTGCCCGATGCACAGGTCGAGGATCGCGCCGCTGACCTGCTCGGCCGCCTCACCGGCCCCCTCGACCGCGTCGTCGAAGAGCACCAGCGGGTGGAGGTTCCCGTCGCCGGCGTGGAAGACGTTGGCGACCCGGACACCGGAGGAGGCCGAGACCTCGGCGATCGCGCGCAGCACCTCGGGCAGGGCGGTGCGCGGGATGACGCCGTCCTGGACGATGTAGTCCGGGCTGATCCGGCCGACCGCCGCGAACGCCGACTTGCGGCCCTTCCAGATCAGGGCCCGGTCGGCGGGATCGGTGGCGAGTCGCTGCTCGAAGGCCCCGTTCTCGGCGCAGAGCCGCTCCACCGCGGCGTACTCCTGCTCGACGTCGTCGGCCGCGCCGTCGAGCTCGATCACCAGCACCGCCCCGGCCCCGGCGGGGTAGTTGCACTGGACGGCGGCCTCGGCGGCCTCGATGGCCAGCGCGTCCATCATCTCGATGGCGGCGGGGACCACGCCGGCGGCGATGATCGCCGAGGTGGCGGCGCCGGCCTGGTCGGTGGACTCGAAGCCCACCAGGATCGTGCGCACCTCCTCGGGGAGCCGGGTCAGGCGCACCGTGATCGAGGTGGCGACGCCGAGCGTCCCCTCCGAGCCGACCACCGCGCCGAGCAGGTCGTAGCCTGGGCTGTCGGGGGCCGCGCTGCCGAGCTGCACGAGGTCACCGTCGGGGGTGACGAGCTCGGCGGCGACGACGTGGTTGGTGGTGAAGCCGTACTTGAGGCAGTGGGCGCCTCCGGAGTTCTCCGCGAGGTTGCCGCCCACCGAGCAGATCTGCTGGCTGGAGGGGTCGGGGGCGTAGTAGTAGCCGAGCGGGGTGGCTGCGCGGGTGACGTCGAGGTTGATGACGCCCGGCTCGACCACCGCGCGCTGGTCCTCGCGACGCACTTCCCGGATGGCGCGCATCCGCGAGGTCACCACGAGCACGCCGTCGGCGTGCGGCAGGGCACCGCCCGACAGGCCGGTGCCGGCCCCGCGGGCCACGAAGGGGACCCGGTGCTCGGCGCAGGCGGTCACGATCGCGGCGAGCTGCTCGGCGGTCTCCGGGATCACCACGAGCGCCGGCGTGACGCGGTAGTGGGCGAGCCCGTCGCACTCGTAGGTCCGCAGCCGCGCCCGGTCGGTGATCACGCCGGCCGCGGGCAGCAGCTCGGACGCCCGGCGGGCGACCGCCGCGATGCCGGCCGCGCTGTCCGCACTCCCCGTCCGGGTCGCCCCCGTGCTCGCTGCGGTCCCCGTCATCGCGCCGCGCCCCCTCAGTCGACCTGGGCGGTGAGTCCGGCGCCCTCGATGCCCGCGACCGCCGCGGCCTCGTCGTTGTCCGAGGTGTCGCCGGTGACGCCGACCGCCCCGAGGAGCGTGCCGTCGGCGTCGCGGACCAGCACCCCGCCGGGCACCGGCACGAGCGCGCCTCCGACGGCCGAGGTGACCGCGGCGATGAAGTAGGGCTGCTGCTCGGCCCGGCCCATGATCGAGCGGGATCCCATGCCGAGCGAGAGGGCGCCGTGGGCCTTGCCGAAGCCGATCTCGAAGCGCTTCATAGACGACCCGTCCTCGCGCTCCACGGCCACCACGTGGCCGCCGTCGTCGAGCACCACCACGGTCAGCGGCTTGAAGCCGGCCTCGCTCGAGTGCGCACGGGCGCCGGCGATGATCCGGCGGGCGGTCTCCAGGTCCAGGCTCACGAAGAGCTCTCCTTCTTCTTCAGGGCGCGGTGGCGGTGCAGGATCGGCTCGGTGTAGCCGCTGGGCTGGGTGAGCCCCTCGAGCACGAGCTCGCGGGCGGCGGCGAACGCCTGGCCGTCGAAGCCCGGGGCCATCGGGGTGTACGCCGGGTCGCCGGCGTTCTGCTCGTCGACGACCTTCGCCATCCGGCGCAGTGTCTCGTCGACCTGCTCGGTGCTCACGACGCCGTGGTGCAGCCAGTTGGCGACGTGCTGCGCGGAGATCCGGCAGGTGGCGCGGTCCTCCATCAGCGGCTCCCCGGTGATGTCGGGGACCTTCGAGCAGCCCACCCCGGAGTCGACCCAGCGGACGACGTACCCGAGCAGGCTCTGGAGGTTGTTGTCGATCTCGGCCTGGCGGTCCTCCTCGGACCACGAGTCCGGGTCGCCCAGCGGGACCTGGAGCAGCTGCTCGCGCTCGCGGCGGCGGCCGCCCCGCTGGAGCTCCTCCTGGCGGGCCCGGACGTCGACCTGGTGGTAGTGCAGCGCGTGCACGGTGGCCGCGGTCGGTGACGGCACCCACGCGCAGCTCGCGCCGGCCTGCGGGTGGCCGACCTTGGCGTCGTACATCGCGGCGAGGCTGTCGGGCGCGGCCCACATGCCCTTGCCGATCTGGGCCCGGCCGAGCAGCCGGCACTCGAGGCCGATGTCGACGTTCAGGTCCTCGTAGGCCTTGATCCAGGTCTCGCCCTTCATGTCGTTCTTGCGGACCATCGGCCCCGCCTGCATGGAGGTGTGGATCTCGTCGCCGGTGCGGTCGAGGAACCCGGTGTTGATGAACGCGACCCGCTCCCGGGCCTCGGCGATGCAGGCCTTCAGGTTGAGGGTCGTACGCCGCTCCTCGTCCATGATCCCGACCTTGACGGTCAGTCGCGGGAGGCCGAGCAGCTCCTCGACCCGGCCGAAGAGCTCGACGGCGAAGGCCACCTCGTCCGGGCCGTGCATCTTGGGCTTCACGACGTACATCGAGCCGTGGCGGGAGTTGGCCAGCTCGGACTCGCCGCGCAGGTCCCGGAGGCTGCCGAGCGCGGTCATGACGGCGTCGAGGATGCCCTCGGGCACCTCGTTGCCGTCGCGGTCGAGCACCGCGTCGGTGGTCATCAGGTGGCCGACCTGGCGGATGAACAGCAGTGACCGGCCGCGCAGCGTGACCTCCTCGCCGGAGGTCGTGGCATAGGTGCGGTCGGGGTTCATCGACCGGGTGAACGTCCTGCCGTTCTTGGTGACCTCCTCGGCGAGGGTGCCCTCCATCAGCCGCTTCCAGTTGCGGTAGCCGAGGACCTTGTCGTCGGCGTCGACGGCCGCGACCGAGTCCTCGAGGTCCATGATCGTGGAGACCGCGGCCTCCAGCAGCAGGTCCTTGACGCCGGCGGCGTCGGTGGCCCCGATCGAGTCCTCGCGGTCGACCTGGATCTCGACGTGCAGCCCGTGGTGGACCAGCAGCACCGCCTCCGGCGAGCCGGCGTCCCCCCGGAACCCGACCAGCTGGCCCGGGTCGGCGAGGCGGACCACGTCGCCCTTGACCGTGACGGCCACGCCGGCGTCGTCCACGGCGTACGCCTCGGCGTCGGCGTGGGAGCCGGAGGCCAGCGGGAAGTGCTCGTCGAGGAAGGCGCGGCCGCGCCGGATGACCTCGTCACCGCGGACCTTGTTGTAGCCCTCGCCCGGGGCGAGGTCGCCGTCCTGCGGGACCACGTCGGTGCCGTAGAGCGCGTCGTAGAGCGAGCCCCACCGGGCGTTGACCGCGTTGGTCGCGAACCGGGCGTTGAGCAGCGGCACCACCAGCTGGGGCCCGGCGATCCGGGCCACCTCGTCGTCGACGCCGTCCGTGGTCACGCTGACCTCGGCAGGCTCGTCGAGGAGGTAGCCGATCTCCCGCAGGAACGCGGTGTAGGCCGGCGTGTCGGGGGCTCCCGGGTGCTCGCGGTGCCACTCGTCGATGCGGGCCTGCAGCTCCTCGCGCCGGGCGAGCAGCTCGCGGTTGCGCGGCGCCAGGTCATGGACGATGGCGTCCAGACCCGACCAGAACGCGTCCGGGTCCACGCCGGAGCCCGGCAGCGCCTCCTCGGTGACGAAGCGGTGCAGCACCTCCGCGACGTCGAGCCCACCGACCTGTACCCGTCGTGCCATCTCCGAGCCTCCACTATTCCGCATCGTGGAACAAATGTTTCGCTTGCTGGAACCCTAGGTCGTGTCGCCTGGTCTGACAACGTCTGTACGTGACCGCAGTCACGCTCCTTCATGCGCACCCGGGCCAAACCCACCGAGTCGGCGCTGCTTGACGCCCGGAACGCCGAGTCGGCGCTGCTTGACGCCCTGGCACGCGTCAAGCAACGCCGACTCGGCGTGGTTCTCGGGGGTCAGCCGACGTAGGGGCGCTCCCGGCGCAGCTCCTCGCGGGCGATCGAGCGGCGGTGCACGGCGTCGGGGCCGTCGACGATGCGCAGCACCCGCGCCCAGGCATAGAAGTAGGCCAGCGGGGTGTCGTCGCTGACGCCCGCGGCCCCGAACACCTCGATCGCGCGGTCGATGACCGCGGTCGCCATCGCCGGTGCCGCCACCTTGATCGCGGCGATCTCGGTGCGCGCCCCCTTGGCGCCGACGGTGTCGATGAGCCAGGCGGTCTTGTAGACCAGCAGCCGGGCCTGGTCGATCTCGATCCGCGAGCGCGCGATCAGGTCCTGGACGACGCCCTGGTCGGCGAGGTGCTTGCCGAAGGCCACCCGCGACCGGGCCCGGTCGACCATCAGGGCCAGCGCGCGCTCTGCCATCCCGATCGCCCGCATGGCGTGGTGGATGCGCCCGGGACCGAGCCGTGCCTGGGCGATCATGAAGCCGTCACCCTCGCCCGCGAGCAGGTTCGCCGCCGGCACCCGCACGTCGCGGAAGACCAGCTCGGAGTGACCGTGCTGGTCCTGGTAGCCGAAGATCGGCAGGTGCCGCTCGATCGAGAGGCCGGGGGTGTCGCGCGGGACCAGGATCATCGACTGCTGCCGGTGCGTAGCGGCCTCGGGGTCGGTCTTGCCCATCACGATGAAGATCTCGCAGCGTTCGTCGGCGACGCCGCTGATCCACCACTTGCGACCGTTGATGACGTAGTCGTCGCCGTCGCGCACGATGCTCGTGGTGATGTTGGTGGCGTCGGACGAGGCCACGTCGGGCTCGGTCATCGCGAACGCGGAGCGGATCTCGCCCGCGAGCAGGGGCTCGAGCCAACGCTTCTTCTGCTCGTCGGTGCCGAACAGGTCGAGGGTCTCCATGTTGCCGCTGTCGGGGGCCTGGCAGTTGATCGCCTCGGGCGCGATCACCGGCGACCAGCCCGAGACCTCGGCGACCGCGGCGTACTCCAGGTTGCTCATCCCCGAGACGTGCGGGAGGAAGAGGTTCCACAACCCGCGCTCGCGGGCGGACGCCTTCAGCTTCTCCATCACCGGCGGGTAGGCGTGGTCGCCGTGCTCGGCGAGGTACGCCGCGTACTCCCGCTCGGCGGGGAACACCTCCTCGCGCATGAGGTCCCACATCCGGGCGCAGGTCTCCTCGGCCTTGGGGGAGAGTGCGAAGTCCATGGTCAGCCTTCCTGAGCGAGTCGGTGCAGGCCGTCCTCGGCGATCCGCGCGACCTCGCTGTCGAGGTCGCCGAACTGCTGGCCGGCCATCACGCCGGCCGTCACCCGGGCGGCGATGCCCTGGGCGATGACGGCGAACTTGTAGTGGGCGAAGGCCTCGTAGAACCCGAGGTCCCCGAGGTCCGCGCCGGTGGCGGCAACGTACCGCTCCGCGAGGTGGGCCCGGCCCGGGAACCCGGGCGTCCCGGTCACCGCCGGCGTCAGCGCCGGCTCGGACTCCCCCGGCTCGCGCCAGTAGAACAGCAGCAGGCCCAGGTCGGTCAGCGGGTCCCCGAGCGTCGAGAGCTCCCAGTCCAGGACGGCCGCCACCCGCCCGGGGTCGGTGAGGTGCATCAGGCAGTTGTCCAGCCGGTAGTCGCCGTGCACGATCGTGGACCCCTGGGCCGCGGGCAGGGCGGCTGCCAACCGGCGTCCCAGCTCGTCGACGGCTGGTACGTCGTGGGTGCGCGACCTCTCCCACTGGCCGTTCCACCGGCGGATCTGTCGCTCGAGGAAGCCGACGGGTCGGCCGTAGTCATCGAGCCCGACCGAGGCCGGGTCGACCGCGTGCAGGGCGACCAGGGTGTCGACCAGGGCGTCGGCCACGGCCACCTTGTCGGCCACCGACTCGGCGTACCCGGTGGGCAGCGAGGCGCGGATGACGTGGCCCTCGACCTTCTCCATCACGTAGAACGGCGCCCCGATCAGGGCATCTGTGTCGTCCTCGAGCAGGACCTCGGCGACCGGCACCGCGGTGGGACGCAGTGCCCGCTGGACGCGCGCCTCCCGGGCCATGTCGTGGGCGCTGGGCAGCAGCTCCCCCGACGGCGGCCGGCGCAGGATCACCACCCCGGCCGGGCTGGTGACCTCGAAGGTGAGGTTGGACTTGCCACCGCTGACCAGGGCCACTGACGACGCCCGCCAGCCCTCGTCGCCCAGCGCCTCGGCGAGAGCGGGCCCCAGCCGGTCGGGCCGGACGAGGTCCGCCCACTCGTCCGACCCGGAGGCACCCGGTCCGGACGTGACCCCCGCGCCCGCCGCGCTCACGCCGTCGTCGCGCGCAGCTCGCGACGGAGGATCTTGCCGGTGGTGGTCTTCGGCAGCTCGTCGAGGAACTCCACCGAGCGGGGGTACTTGTAGGCGGCCATCTGCTCCCTCGCGAAGTCGATGAGCTCCTGCTCGGTCGCGGTGGCGCCGGGCTTGAGCGAGACGTACGCCTTGACGCTCTCACCGCGGTACTCGTCGGGCACGCCGACGACCGCGACCTCGCGCACCGCGGGGTGGCCGTAGAGCACGTCCTCCACCTCGCGCGGCCACACCTTGTAGCCGGCAGCGTTGATCATGTCCTTCTTCCGGTCGACCAGGTAGAACCAGCCGTGCTCGTCCATGAACCCGACGTCGCCGGTGCGCAGCTCGCCACCCGGCAGCGACTGCTCGGTCGCCTCGGGCTTCTGCCAGTAGCCCGGCACCACCTGCGGACCGGAGGTGACGATCTCGCCCACCTCGCCGACCGGCGCCTCCTTGCCGTCCTCGTCGAGGATCCGCACCACGGTGTTGAAGACCGGGACACCCACGGACAGCGCGCCGGAGCTCGGGTCCACGGGAGCCTTCACGCCGAGCGGTACGGCGTGCGAGGGGCTGTTGGTCTCCGTCAGGCCGTAGATGTTGTGGATGTAGAGGCCGGTCTTCTCCTCGAACTGGTCGGTGACCGCCGGTGCGATCGGCGCGCCGCCGGAGTAGAGCATCCGGAACGACGACCAGTCGTCCTTGGTGACCCCCTCGAGACCGGACAGGCTGATGAACACGGTGATCGAACCGACGGTGAACGTCGGCCGGTGCTCGCGGATCGCGTCCATCACGACGTGGGGCTCGAACCGGTGCGCCAGCACCAGCGGACAGCCGGCCAGCAGCGCGATGCCGACGTGGCCGACCAGCCCGGTGATGTGGAAGAGCGGCGCGACGCCGAGCACGGCGTCGTCCGGGCCGAGGCCCATCCAGTCGCGATAGGTCTGGGCGTTGAACGCCATGTTGGCGTGGGTGTTCATCGCCCCCTTGGGCACGCCGGTGGTGCCGGAGGTGTAGGTCAGGATCGCGACGTCCTCACCCTTCGGCGCGACCGGTTCCGGCCGGCGGCCGGCGTGCTCGACGACGACCTGCTCGAGGTCCAGGACGCCCTCGGGGGTCTCCCGACGGGCACCGGCGAAGAGCCGCTGGTCGTCGCGGGTCTGGCCGTCGAGCGGGGAGCAGGTGAACACGGTCCGCACCCGCACCTCCCCGGCGGCGATGACGTCGCGGGCCACCGCGGTGTAGAGCTCCTCGAGGCAGAGCAGGGCCGTTGCGCCCGAGTCGGCGAGCAGGTAGGTCAGCTCGCGCGCCTTGTTCATCGGGTTGATCGCGACCGCGGCACCGCCGGCCTTCCAGGCACCCAGGAGGCCGACGACGAACGCCGGGTTGTTCTGGGTGTAGACCGCGAGCCGGTCGCCGGGGGCGAAGCCGTGGTCGGCGAGGGCGACTGCGAGGGAGTCCGAGCGGGCGTCGAGGTCGGCGAAGGTGAGGACGCCGTCGAAGTAGCGGATCGCGACCGCGTCGGGCGTCCGGTCCACGGTGGCCCGGAACAGGTCGAGCATCGTGTCGTGCTCCTGCGCGATGTCCCCGGCGGTGCCGTCGCGGTAGAGCGACAGCCAGGGCCTCTCGGTGTACGTCGTCACGGCGCCTCCCTGCACGCTCGGGGTCGTCACTTGATGGCGAGCGGGTTGACCGGCGAGCCGCTGGCCTGGTTCACCTTCAGCGGTGCGGCGGCGTAGAGGAAGGTGTACTGCCCGTCCTCGGCGCACGACGCGGCCAGCTTCTCGAGGTCGCAGATCTCGGTCAGCGTCACGCCCAGGTTGCGCATCAGCGCGCAGTGCAGCGGGAGCGCCGTGCCGTTCTCGGGGTCGGTCGTGACCTCGTTGGCGATCGTGTCCGTGACGAGGTTGGGGATCTCCATGTCCTGGAACCACGACACCAGCTCGGGGCTGTAGGTCAGGCCGGGCTCGCAGAAGCCCTCGTAGAAGGCGTCGCCCTGCTCGAAGAAGAGCCGCAGGAAGTTGGTGCGGATGATGACGATGTCGTGCTTCTCGATCTCGGTGCCCTGCGCCTTGGCACAGGCCATCAGGTCCTCGTGGGTGAAGGTCTCCGCCTTGTCGAGGTTCTCCTTGCCCCGGTAGCGGGCCATGTCGAGCAGGATGCCGCGACCGACGACGCCGCGCTCGGCGATCGGGGCCACGCTGGCCCTGTCGAGGCCACCCACGGTCGAGCGGGCGTCGTACCCGTTCCAGATCTGGCCGCCGTACCAGACGTGGCCGAGGGCGTCGTACTGCGTGGAGCCCTGCAGGAACGCGTCGATCTTGTCGTCGGCGTAGTGCAGGCCGCCCGGGAACTGCGGGGCGTCCTCGCCGTCCCACGAGGACTCGTCGAGGATCATCGTGCGCTCGGCAGGCTTGCGGCCGGGCCAGACGGGGTCGCCCTTCGGGTCCCCGATGAGGCGCTGGAGCGTGAAGACCGTGCCCGACCGGATGTGCTGGACCCCGCGCAGGACCTCCTCGGTGGTGAGGTAGTTCAGGGCGCCGATCTCGTCGTCGGGCCCCCACTTGCCCCAGTTCTTCGGGGCGTCCTTGAGGAGCTCATCCATGGTGGGCACTTCAGTCATCTGAACCTCCAGGCAGACAGAGCGATCGCTCGGGAAGATGCGTAGGTTGAGAGCAGCGTCACACGACGCTCTCGCCGAAGTCAACGGTCCTGAGCCTGAGGGATGCCTGAGAAGCGAGGAGGCGCGCCATCCGGCGGAGATCGCTCTTGTTCAGATAACCTGAACTCATGGAGTCCGAGGAGCCATCCACCGCCGGGGCCGCCGTACGCCGCCAACGGCTGCTGCACGGCATGACGCTGCGCGACCTCGCCGCGCGGCTGGGGGTCAGCGCCGCCACCATGAGCGCGATCGAGAACGACCGGACCGGGCTCTCGGTGGAGCGGCTGCGCCGGGTCGCCGAGGTCCTCGACGTGCCGGTCGCCTCCCTCGTGGCGGGCGCGGCGCCGGTCGTCGCCCACCCCGCGCCGGCCCGTGCCGCGGAACCCACGGTCCCGGCACCGACCGGTCACTGGCGCGACTTCGCGCCGCTCCCGATCGACGGCGTGCTGGCCGGGGCGATCCGGGCCTTCGTGGCGATCGGCTACCACGGCGCGAGCATGCGCTCGATCGCCGCGCTCGCGAACATGAGCGTCCCGGGGGTCTACCACCACTACCCGAGCAAGCAGGACCTCCTGGTCCGCGTCTTCGACCTGACCATGACCGACCTGATCTGGCGGGTCGAGCAGGCTCGTGACGAGGGCGACGGCCCCGTCGACCGGGTCGCGCTGGTCGTCGAGGCGCTCGCGCTCTACCACGCGCGTCGCAACGACCTGGCCTTCATCGGCGCCAGCGAGATGCGCAGCCTGGAGCCGGCGAGCTACAAGCGGATCGCACGGCTGCGCACCTACGTGCAGGAGCTGCTGGACGGCCAGATCGCCGAGGCGATCGCGCAGGGCGGGCTGCGGGTGGGCCACGCCGACGATGCGGGCAAGGCGATCGCGACGATGTGCACCTCGCTCGCGCAGTGGTTCCACCCCGACGGCCCGACCACGCCCGAGCAGATCGCGCAGGAGTACAGCCGCTTCGCGCTCGGCCTGCTCGGCCACCGCACCGCCTGACCGCGCCGCCCCGGCGGTCTCACCAGAGCTCGAGCGACCTGCGGAAGATCCCGGCGACGTCCTCGGCCGTCACGTCCTTGGGGCAGGTGGCCAGCAGCCGCTGCTGCTTGAGGGTCCCCTCGACCAGGTCGTCGACGTCGCCCTCGGCGTACCCCACGGCGCCGATGCCGTTGGGGATGTCGATGTCGCGCATCAGGTCGATGATCACGCCCGGCAGCGTGTCGGCGTTCCCACCGTCGGCGGACACCGAGGGGTCGAGGAGCGAGGCCGCGCGCAGGTGCCGCTCCGGCGCGGCGTCGAAGGTGAAGCGGAAGGCCTCCGGCGCGGTCAGGGCAACGGACATGCCGTGCGGCACCATCGCGTGGTCGGCCGGGTAGTCCTTGGGGTGGAACTCGCGCACCCGCCCGGCGATCGGGTAGCCGTTCGCGTGCGGGATGTGGACGCCGGCGTTGCCGAACCCCATCCCGGCGAAGGTCGCCGCCAGCGCCATGTCGTGCCGCGCGTCGTGGTCGTCGCCGTGGTGCACCGCTTGGCGGAACGCCTTGCCGAGCAGCGACATCGCCTTCTCCGACCACATGTCCGCGATCGGGTTGGACCCGCAGTACGGAACCCGCTGCTCGGGCTGCTTCTTGTCGTAGGTCGTGTACCAGCGCGCGGTGTAGCTCTCCAGCGCGTGGCACAGGATGTCCATCCCGGACGACGCGGTCACCCCGGGCGGCTGGGTGAGCGTGAGGTCGGGGTCGATGACCGCCAGCGTGGGTCGCAGCCGCGGGTGGCTGATGCCGGTCTTGACCTTGAGGCTGAGGACGTCCAGCACGCAGACGGTGGTGCTCTCGCTGCCGGTGCCGGCCGTGGTGGGCACCGCGACGAGGGGCTTGAGGGGCTTGGCCGGGTTCGCGCCCTTCCCGACGGGGACGTTGATGTAGTCCATCAGCTCGCCGTCGTTGGTCATCATCAGGTTGATGGCCTTGGCGGTGTCGATGCTGGAGCCGCCGCCGACGGCGACGTAGGCGTCGAACGGGCCGGCGTCGCGGGCGAAGTCGACGGCCTGCTGCATGCTCTCGTCGGTCGGCTCCACGTGGGAGCCGTCGAAGACCCGGGCCTCGATGCCGAACCGCCCCATCTGGTCGGCCACCCGCTGCGGGAGCCCGGTGGCCGCCACACCCGGGTCGGTCACGACGAGCGCCCGCGAGACGCCGTACTGGGCGAGGTCGTAGCCGACCTCGTCGGACGCCCCGGACCCGAACTTCAGCTGGGGAGCGCCGTAGGTGAAGACCGTCTCGGACTGCTGCGACATCGTCGTCCTCCTCGAGAGCGTGACCGTCTCGCCACCCTATAGACCCCGGGTCAGGGCGACCCCGGCCTAGGCTGGCCGCGTGCAGTTCGGCCAGTACCCCGCCCCGCGCCACACGATCGCCCACGTCAGCGATCCGCACCTGCTCGCCGACCGGCTGCAGTACGACGCGGTCGACACCGCGGCCGGCCTGTCCCGGGCCCTCGACCGGCTCGCGCGGCTGGACCCGCCCCCACAGGCACTGGTGTTCACCGGGGACCTCGCCGACCGAGCCGAGCCGGCGGCGTACGCCCGGCTCCGCGCGATCGTCGAGCCGGCGGCCGAGCGGATGGGCGCTGCGGTCGTCTGGGTGATGGGCAACCACGACGAGCGGGCGCCGTACGCCGAGGTCCTGTTCGGGGACGTGCTCGCGGGCGAGGGCACCGATGCTCCGCAGGACCGGGTCCACGAGGTCGACGGCCTGCGCATCGTGTCCCTCGACACCAGCGTCCCCGGCTACCACCACGGCGAGCTGACCGAGGACCAGCTGGCCTGGCTGCGCGGCGTGCTGGCGACGCCCGCCCCGCACGGCACCCTGCTGGCGCTGCACCACCCGCCGATCCCGGTGCCGACCGTGCCCGCCGCCCAGATCATCGAGCTGCTCGACCAGCACCGGCTGGCCGAGGTCGTGGCCGGCACCGACGTGCGCGCCATCATCGGCGGCCACTTCCACTTCTCGTCGTACTCCACCTTCGCGGGCATCCCGGTCTCGGTCGCCGCGGCGACCTGCTACACCATGGACCCCGCCCCGCTGGACCGGTTCGTGTCCGGCGTGGACGGCCACCAGGCGGTCACGCTCATGCACCTGTACGACGACCGCGTGGTTCACACGATCGTCCCGCTCGCCGAGGCCCCCGAGGTGACCGGCTTCCCCGCCGACGTGGCCGCTGCGGTGGAGGCGATGTCTCCCGAGGAGCGCCTGGACCTGGTCTCGCGCAAGGACTCGCCCCTCAACACCGGCGAGCTGACGGTCGGGCCGTAGGCCGGCTCAGCTGGTGATTAGGCCGTAGTGGCCGTCGTACCGGCGGTAGAGCACGCGCCCCTCGCCGTCCTCCGGCTCGCGGTAGAAGACGAGGGTCTCCTCCCCCGCATCCATGCGGGTGCGGGCCTCGGCGTCGGTCAGCGTGGGCGGACCCGGCTCGTGGGCCACCGTCGCCACCGTGCCGGCGCCGCCTCCGCCGCGGACGCCGTACCCGCCGTCGGAGCGCCGGTGCACCAGCGCCGGCTCCCCCGACTCGAGCTCGGTGAACAGGTAGAAGTCGTGGTCCAGCAGGTCCATCTCGAAGGCCGCCTCGTCGACGGTCATCGGCGTGACCGCGAACGACTTGTGCCGCACCACCTCGCGGGACTCGGCGGGACGCGGGAAGTACGGCACCGGCTCACGTCGCAGGTCGCCGTGGCGCCACTCGTGCTCCGAGGCCACGCCGGTCCAGCGGTGCCGGGTCCGGCTGCGGTCGCGGGCCTGCACGAGCTGGCGGCGAAGCCGGGACTCCATCTCGTCGACCGCCTCGGACATCGTGGGTGACACGGCGTGCGCCCGCAGCGTCACGCCGCCGAGCTCGACCGTCGCCTCGGCGCGCGCCGGCCGCTTCACGGCGGGATCGGCGCGGCGCTCCAGGACGACGTGGGCGCTCAGGACGCCGCTCGACGACGCCTCGAGCGCCTGCTCCACCTTCTCGCGCGCGTAGTCCCGGTCCCGTGCACCTGCGTGCCCTCGCAGCGTGACCTGCACCTCCGCCGACCCAGCAGACACCGACATCGCTTGCTCCCTCCGGCCAGATCCGATCGGACCGGCCTCGAGTCGATGCAACGCCCCGCGAGCTCGCGCGGGCAGTGGCCAAGGTCCCGCGCGGACGCGGCAGACGGCCCGGCACGTCGGCCGCTCGCCCGGGACACGAGCTGACCGCCCTTGAAATGTCTGACGCCCCGGTCGATGACCGGGGCGTCAGTGGCAGGTGAAGGATTCGAACCTTCGAAGGCAAAGCCGACGGATTTACAGTCCGCTCCCATTGGCCGCTCGGGCAACCTGCCTTGGGCGTTGGCGGAGGCCGATTGGCCCGGCCGACAACAAGGCGAAAGAATAGCGCAGCCCCGTCGGCGGAAGAAAATGCCGGGGGTCCAAGCCGCCGTACCGCACCACTGGAGGACACCATGGCCGACTCGTCGTTCGACATCGTCAGCAAGATCGACCGCCAGGAGGTCGACAACGCCCTCGGCCAGACCGCTCGGGAGATCGCGACCCGCTTCGACTTCAAGGGCACCGGCGCCACGATCGAGTGGCAGGGCGAGCACGCCATCGAGATCAGCGCGTCGGCCGACGACCGCGCCAACGCGGTGCTCGACGTGTTCAAGGGCAAGCTGGTCAAGCGCGACGTGAGCCTGAAGGTCCTCGACGCGTCCGAGCCCCGCCAGTCGGGCCAGCTGAGCAAGATCTCGATCACCCTCAAGGAAGGGATCAGCTCGGAGGACGCGAAGAAGATCTCCAAGCTGATCCGCGACGAGGGCCCCAAGGGCGTCAAGGCCCAGATCCAGGGTGACGAGCTGCGGGTGTCGTCGAAGAAGCGCGACGACCTCCAGGCCGTCATCGCCCTGGTGAAGCAGCAGGACTACGACTTCGCGGTGCAGTTCACGAACTACCGGTGACAGCACGCCGAGTCGGCGCTGGTTGACCGGAGCGCCCGCGGGCGACGAGGTCAAGCAGCGCCGACTCGGCGTCCTAGCTCAGCCGACGGCCACCGACCGCATCGAGGGGACCATGGTGGCGCCCTTCTCCGGCGTCAGCCAGACCTTGCTCCCCTGCTCCAGGCCCAACGACCGGGAGAGGGTCCGGGTCATCACGACCGTGACCTCCTCGCCGGTCTCCGTGGCCACGGTGGCTCGCACCTCGAAACCGACGCGCAGCAGCCGGATGACCGTTCCCTCGGTCGCGCCGGCCAGCGTCGGGGCGGTCGCCACGTTGATGTCGTGGGGACGCAGGGTGACCCCGCCGAGCTGGGTGACCTCGCCGAGGAAGCCCATGACGAAGTCGTTGGCCGGCTCGTCGTAGAGCGTGTCGGGGGTGCCGATCTGCTCCACCCGGCCCTCGTTGACGACCACGATCTCGTCGGCGACCTCGAGGGCCTCCTCCTGGTCGTGGGTCACGAACACGGTGGTCACGTGCACCTCGTCGTGCAGGCGGCGCAGCCAGTCGCGCAGCTCCTTGCGCACCTTGGCGTCGAGCGCGCCGAACGGCTCGTCGAGCAGCAGCACCTTCGGCTCGACGGCGAGCGCGCGGGCCAGCGCCATGCGCTGACGCTGGCCGCCGGAGAGCTGCGAGGGCAGCCGGTGCGCGAACTGCTGCAGGTGCACGAGGCGCAGCAGCTCGTCGACGCGGTGGGCGATCTCGTCCTTGGGGCGCTTGCGGATCTCGAGGCCGAACGCCACGTTCTTGGCGACCGACATGTGCTTGAACACGGCGTAGTGCTGGAACACGAAGCCGACGTTGCGCCGCTGCGGCGGCAGGTGGGTCGCCTCGGTCCCCTCGATGCTGACCGAGCCCTCGTCGGCCGAGTCGAGCCCGGCGATGATGCGCAGCAGCGTGGACTTGCCGCCTCCCGACGGCCCGAGCAGCGCCGTCAGCTGTCCGGTCGGCAGCGAGACGGTGACGTCGTCGAGGGCGACGAAGTCACCGAACCGCTTGCTGACTCCCTTGATCTCGATGCTCATTTCTTGCCCTCCTTCGGGCGCAGCAGGGCGACGACGACGAGGCACATGACGGCCGCGAAGACGAGCATGAAGGCCACTGAGTAGGCCGTCTCCTGCTGGAAGTTCTGGTACTTCTGCTGGACGAGGACGGTGGCGACCTGGGTGTCTCCTCCGACGTTGCCTGCGACGACCTTGATCGCCCCGAACTCACCGAGGGCACGCGCCAGGCTGAGCACCACGCCGTACACGACCGCCCAGCGGATGCCGGGCAGGGTGATCCGACGGAAGGTCTGCCAGCTGTTGGCGCCGAGGCTGCGGGCCGCCTGCTCCTGGTCGTCGCCGAGCTCCTCCAGCACGGGCACGACCTCACGGACCACCAGCGGCAGGATCACGAAGCAGGTCGCCATGATCATCCCGGGCTCGGCGAAGACGATCTGGACGCCGTGGTCCTCGAGCCACGGACCGAACCAGCCGAAGCGCCCGTTGTAGACGAGGACCAGCGCGAGACCCACCACGACCGGTGAGACCGACAGCGGGAGGTCGATGAGCACCGACAACGCACGGCGACCGACGAACCGGTTGCGGACCAGCAGCAGCGAGATGCCGACACCGAAGACGGTGTTGATCACGACGGAGATCACCGCGATCTGCACGGTGAGCTTGAGCGCGTGGACGACGTCGGGGTCCGAGAGGGCGGACCGGATGCCCTCGAGGCCGTTGGCGAAGGTGTGCTGGACGACGAACGCCGTCGGCCAGGCCACCAGCATCAGCAGGTAGCCCACCACGACCAGCCGCAGCACCCACTTGACGACCGGCGACCCGTTGCCGACGGCCGTGCTCGTGCTAGCCACGTCGGGCCACCCGTCGCTGGAGCACGTCGAGAGCGACGATCGCCAGCAGCGCCACCAGCAGCATGATCGTCGCCACCGCGGCCGCGGCCTCCGTGTTCCCACCCTCGAGGAACGAGAACAGCCGGACCGACACGACCTCGGTGCGACCGGCCAGGTTGCCGCTGATCAGCACCAGCGCGCCGTACTCGCTGATCCCGCGGGCGAACGAGAGCGCCGCACCGGCGAAGATCGCCGGCACCAGGGAGGGAAGCACCACGCGACGGAACGTCGTGAGCCGACTGGCTCCGAGCGATGCCGCCGCGTCCTCGACGTCGGTGTCGAGCTCTTCGAGCACCGGCTGGACCGTGCGCACGACGAAGGGCAGGGTCACGAACGCGATGGCCAGCAGGACCGACCAGCGGGTGCCGTTCACCTGGACCCCGATCGGGCTCTGGGGGCCGTACAGGGAGAGCAGGACCAGGCCCGCGACGATGGTCGGCATCGCGAACGGGATGTCGATGACGAGGTCGATGATCGCCTTGCCCGGGAACCGGTCACGCACCAGGACCCAGGCGATCACGGTGCCCATCACCATGTTGAGCGCGGTGATGCCGAGCGAGGACAGCACGGTGAGCTGGAGCGCCGAGCGTGTCTGCTCGTTGGTGAGCACGTGCTCGAACGTCGACCAGCCGCCACCGGCGGCCTTGACGATGACCGCGGAGAGCGGGATCAGGACCAGCAGGCTGAACCAGATCATGGCCACGCCGAGCCCGAGGCTCGACCCGGCGGTCAGGGAACCGGCCGAAGCCGACCGGCGCTTGCGCGCCGGCCGGCTCTCGACCGCAACAGATGCGGTGGCCACGGTTACTGGCCCGAATCGCCCTGGATCTTCGTGATGATGCCGACCGGAGCGCCGTCCTCACCGTCACCGAAGAACTTGTCGTTGGCCACGGACCAGCCCTCGAAGTCCTCGTCGATGGTGAGCAGCTTCGCCGGCTCCGGGAACGGGTCGCTCTCGTCGTTGGCACCCTTGACCGTCACGTCACCGACGTCCATCAGCGGCCGGTAGCCGGTCTCGGCGTAGAGCTTCTGACCGTCCTTGCTCTTCTGGAAGTCCATGAACTCCTGGGCGCCGTCGGCGGCACCGTCGGTCAGCGCGCACGGGTTCTGGATCAGCAGCGAGGAGTCCGGGACGACGTAGTCGAAGTCGGTCCCGCTCTGGCGGGCCAGGATGGCCTCGTTCTCGTAGGAGAGGAGGACGTCGCCGGTGCCACCGGTGAACGCGGTGGTCGCGTCGCGACCGCTGTCGGGGAGGGCGACGACGTTGGCGAAGAAGTCCTTCATGTACTTCTGGGCGTCCGCGTCGCTGCCGCCGTCGGCCAGGACCGAGCCGTAGGCCGCCAGCAGGTTCCACTTCGCCGACCCGGACGACGCCGGGTTCGGGGTCACGATGCCCACGCCGGGCTTCGTCAGGTCGGACCAGCTGGTGATGTTCTTGGGGTTGCCCGACTGGACGACCATCACGACGATCGACTGCGTGCAGATGCCCTGCGTGTCGTTGTCCTTCCAGTCCTTGGCCACGATCCCCTCGTCGACGAGCCGAGTCACGTCGGGTTCGAGGGACAGGTGGACCTCGTCGGCATCCTGGCCGGCCGCGACCGCGCGGCTCTGGTCGCCAGAGGCACCGTAGGACTCCTTGAACTCGACGTCCTTGCCGGCGTCGGTGTCCTGGAATGCCTTGATGACGCCGGCGTTCGCCTGCTCGAGGACCGAGTAGCCCACGAGGTTCAACGTCTTGCTGCCGTCGCCGGAAGCACTGGAGCATCCGGTCAAGGCCAGCACCCCGGCAGCTGCCACTGCCGCAACCTTGATCGTTGTCTTCATCGCGTCTCTTTCCCGCCCCGGTCACCGGGGCTTTCTCGGTTATGTCGGCAAGACTAGTCGACTTAACCGTGTCTGTACGAAATATGGACATGATGGATACCGCGTGTTGGGGATCACGGGTCCACTCCGGGAGACGGGTTCGGTGTGCTGAGGGGCCCGACTATCGTGGGAGGTCGTGCCGCCACCGCTCAGGCGGCAGAACAGCGAGGGAAGTGCGCGTGGTGTCCAAGCAGGTCAAGCAGCTGGATCGGGTGATCATCCGCTTCGCCGGGGACTCCGGTGACGGCATGCAGCTCACCGGCGACCGGTTCACCCAGGAATCGGCCGCGTTCGGCAACGACCTCTCGACGCTGCCCAACTTCCCCGCCGAGATCCGCGCTCCCCAGGGCACGCTGCCGGGCGTCTCGTCGTTCCAGGTCCACTTCGCCGACCACGACATCCTGACCCCGGGCGACGCGCCCGACGTGCTGGTCGCGATGAACCCGGCGGCGTTGCGGGCGAACCTGGCCGACCTGCCCAAGGGCGCCACGATCATCGTCGACACCCACGACTTCACCACGCGCAACCTCACCAAGGCGGGCTACACCGCCAACCCGCTGGAGGACGACTCCCTGGCGGAGTACGCCCTGCACCCCGTCGACCTCACCGGGCTCACGGTCGCGGCGGTCAAGGAGTTCGGCCTGTCCCGCAAGGACGCCGCGCGGGCCAAGAACATGTTCGCCCTGGGCCTGCTGTCGTGGATGTACGGCCGCCCGGTCGACTCGACCATCAGCTTCCTCGAGCGCCGGTTCGCCAAGGTGGCCGACATCCGCGACGCCAACATCACGGCGTTCAAGATGGGCTGGAACTTCGGCGAGACCACCGAGGCGTTCGCGGTCTCCTACGAGATCAAGCCCGCCCCCATGGCCGCGGGCACCTACCGCAACATCACCGGGAACCTCGCGCTGGCCTACGGCCTGGTGGCCAGCGGGGTCCGCTCCGGCCTGCCGGTCTTCCTCGGGTCCTACCCCATCACCCCGGCCTCCGACATCCTCCACGAGCTGAGCAAGCACAAGGCGTTCGGCGTGACGACCTTCCAGGCCGAGGACGAGATCGCCGGCATCGGCGCGGCCATCGGTGCATCGTTCGCCGGCAGCCTCGGCGTGACGACCACCTCCGGCCCCGGCATCGCGCTGAAGTCCGAGGCGATCGGCCTGGCCGTGATGACCGAGCTGCCCCTGCTCGTCGTCGACGTCCAGCGCGGCGGCCCCTCGACGGGCCTGCCCACCAAGACCGAGCAGGCCGACCTGCTGCAGGCGATGTTCGGGCGCAACGGCGAGGCTCCGGTGCCGATCGTCGCCCCGCAGTCCCCCGGCGACTGCTTCGACGCCGCCCTCGAGGCGGCCCGGATCGCGGTCACCTACCGCACCCCGGTGATGCTGCTCTCCGACGGCTACCTCGCCAACGGCTCCGAGCCCTGGCGGATCCCGGAGATCGACGACCTGCCCAGCATCGACCCCGACTTCGCCACGGCCGGCAACCACCCGCTGGAGGACGGCGAGTCCGACTTCTGGCCCTACCTGCGCGACGAGGAGACACTGGCCCGGCCCTGGGCCGTCCCGGGCACCCCCGGCCTCGAGCACCGCATCGGCGGCCTGGAGAAGGGCGACGGGCACGGCAACATCTCCTACGACCCGGCCAACCACGACTTCATGGTGCGCACCCGGCAGGCCAAGGTGGACCGGATCGCCGAGACCATCCCGCCGATGGAGGTCGACGACCCGTCAGCCGAGGGCGGGCAGGGTGCGAAGGTGCTCGTGCTCGGCTGGGGCTCGACGTACGGCCCCATCGGCGCGGGCGTGCGCCGCGTGCGCAAGGCCGGCTTCAACGTCGCCCAGGCGCACCTGCGCCACCTGAACCCCTTCCCGAAGGACCTCGGCGAGGTGCTGAAGCGCTACGACAAGGTCCTCGTCCCCGAGATGAACCTCGGCCAGCTCTCGATGCTGCTGCGCGCGAAGTACCTCGTGGACGCCATCGGCTACAACCAGGTCAACGGCATGCCCATCAAGGCCGCCGAGCTCGCCGAGGCGATCGGCGAGCTCGTCTCCCAGGCGGAGGGCGTCGACGTCAACCTGGTCTCGACGGGCTCGACCACCGGAAGCGAGGCAGGCAAGTGACCAGCACCGAACTCCCCTTCCCGGGGCTCCGCTCCGGCGTCGAGCTCGTCCCCACCAGCGACCAGCCCCAGACCGGCAAGGAGTACACCTCCGACCAGGAGGTCCGCTGGTGCCCCGGCTGCGGTGACTACGCCGTCCTCAAGGCCGTCCAGGGGTTCCTCCCCGACCTCGGCCTGCGCCGCGAGAACATCGTGTTCGTCTCCGGCATCGGATGCTCGTCGCGGTTCCCGTACTACCTCGACACCTACGGCATGCACTCGATCCACGGCCGCGCGCCGTCGATCGCCACCGGCATCGCCACGGCCCGCGAGGACCTCTCGGTCTGGGTCGTCACCGGCGACGGCGACGCGCTCTCGATCGGTGGCAACCACCTGATCCACGCGCTGCGCCGCAACGTCAACATGACGATCCTGCTGTTCAACAACCGGATCTACGGCCTGACCAAGGGCCAGTACTCCCCCACCTCCGAGGCCGGCAAGATCACCAAGTCGACCCCGATGGGCTCGCTGGACCACCCGTTCAACCCGGTCTCGCTGGCCCTCGGCGCCGAGGGCACCTTCGTGGCCCGCACCATCGACTCCGACCGCAAGCACCTCACCTCGGTGCTCTCCGCGGCCGCCGCGCACCGCGGCACGTCGTTCGTCGAGATCTACCAGAACTGCCCGATCTTCAACGACGGCGCCTTCGACGCGATCAAGAACAACGACACCAAGGCCGACGCGATCATCCCGCTCGTGCACGGCGAGCCCATCCGGTTCGGCGCGGGCGGCGACAAGGGCCTGATCCGCGACGCCCGCACCGGCGGGGTGAAGGTCGTCGAGGTGGCCGACCTGGGAGACGCGGCCGAGGACAGGCTGCTGGTCCACGACGCCCACAGCCCCGACCCCTCGACCGCGTTCGCGATCTCGCGGCTGACCGACGCGGGCTACCTCAACCAGTCGCCGATCGGCATCTTCCGCCAGGTCGAGCGGCCGACGTACGACGACCAGGCCCGCGCCCAGATCGGCTCGGCCCGCGACGCCGCGCCCGGGGCTCCCGAGGAGCGCCTCGCGGGCCTGATCGGCGGCGGCGACACCTGGACCGTCGTCTGACACACCCGCTCACGACGAAGGGCCCCACCGTCCACGGTGGGGCCCTTCGTCGTCCGGCTGCGGGAGCCGCCGATCAGATCGAGTAGGTGTACCAGACGTCGCTGAAGGAACGGGAGTACTGACCCGTCTTCGGGGTCATCGCCCGGAAGTACCAGCGACCGTTGCGGGGCGCGCCCACGGCGTGCTTCCAGTAGCCCAGGTTGTCGGTGCGGTCCTTGGCGTAGAACTTCCAGCCACCGTTCTTCCCCACCCGACGCTGGATCTTGACGATCTTGTCGGCGTACTTCGGCAGGCCCTTGACCTTGCCCTTGAAGACCAGCTTGTGCGTGCCCTTCTGCACGATCTTCGACGTGATCTCGCGCTTCGGGAGCGCCTGGCGGTCCGTGGTCGACGGCGCGGCCACCCGCGCGGCGTGGGCCGTCGTACCGCCCGTGGCTGCGTCGGCGGACGCCGACACGGCGAGCGGTGCGAGCCCGACCAGGGCGAAGCTGATCAGGCCGGTCGTGATGCGGTTCATCCGCATGATTCCCCCTCGGGTTCTCAAAGTTCAGGTGTGGTGCTCCCGCACCCTCCCCACTCCGGTCACATCCGAAACACTGGCCCGCCGACCGATCCCGGGCACCACCTGCGCGCTGTCTATGCTGGCCCGGTGCCGGACTCCCGACGTGGCCTGCTGCTGGGAGTGGCGGCGTACTCCATCTGGGGCGCCTTCCCCCTCTACTGGCCGCTGCTGGAGCCCGCCGGGGCACTCGAGATCCTGGCCCACCGGATCCTCTGGTCCGGCGTCACGATGGGTGTCCTCGTGGTCGCTCTCGGCCGGCGCCGGCAGCTCACGGCCCTCGTGCGGGACCGTCGCAAGCTGGCCCTGCTGACCGTGGCCGCGGTGGTGGTGACCGTCAACTGGGCCACCTACATCTGGGGCGTCAACAACGGCCGGGTGGTCGAGACGTCGCTGGGCTACTTCATCAACCCGCTGGTCACCGTGCTGATGGGCGTGCTCATCCTCCGTGAACGGCTGCGGCCGCTGCAGTGGGGAGCGCTGGCCGTGGCCGCGGGCGCCGTCGTGGTCCTGACACTCGACTACGGGCGGCTGCCGTGGGTCGCCCTCGTGCTCGCGTTCTCGTTCGGCACCTACGGACTGGCGAAGAAGACCGCCGATGCGGGCGCCGTCGAGAGCCTGGCGCTGGAGACGTCCGTGATCGCCCCGTTCGCCGCGGTGTACGTCGGGTCGCTGGTCGCCGGCGGCGACTCCAGCTTCGGCACCCACGGCACCGGGCACACCCTGCTGTTCCTGACCACCGGCATCGTCACCGCGATCCCGCTGATCTGCTTCGGCGCGGCCGCGACGAGGGTCCCGATGGTGACGCTGGGTCTGCTGCAGTACCTCGCCCCGGTGTTCCAGTTCGCGCTGGGCGTCCTCTGGTTCCACGAGGACATGCCGGCCGGCCGGTGGATCGGCTTCGCGCTGGTGTGGGTGGCGCTGGTGGTCTTCACCGCGGAGGCCGTGACCCACCGACGCCGCCAGCTGCGGCTCGCGGTCGAGGCCAGCGCGATGTAGCGGGTCCGCGTACGCCGTCGTTCCGCTGTCGCCAGCCAGGTCTCGACACGCCGGTCGCTATGCGGACCTGACTGCCACGATGTCGGCGAAGGCCTCCAGCGCGTCGCGCACCGGCCCCTCGGGCAGGGCCCGGAGCAGCGCCTTGGCCTCCTGGGCACGGGCGACGACGTAGGCCCGCGCCTCGTCCATCGCCGGGTGCTTGCGCAGCAGGTCGAGGGTCTCGGCGTGCAGGGCGTCGTCGCTCAGGTCGGAGTCGAGCAGCTCGAGGAGACGGTCGTCGGCCGGGTCCTGCGAGGCGCGGGCCATCAGCACCGGCAGCGTGGGCACACCCTCGCGGAGGTCGGTGCCCGGAGTCTTGCCGGACTCCCCCGACTCCGAGGCGATGTCGAGGATGTCGTCGGAGAGCTGGAAGGCGCTGCCGACGATCTCGCCGTACGACGTGAGCGCCTCCTCGACCTCGCGGCCGGCGCCACCGAAGCGGGCGCCGTACCGGGCGGAGGTGGCGATCAACGAGCCGGTCTTGCCGGCCACCACCTCGAGGTAGTGGGCGAGGGGGTCCTCGCCCGGGCCCGGTTTCACGGTCTCGAGGATCTGCCCCTCGACGAGCTGGGTGAACGTCTGGGCCTGGATGCGCACCGCGTCCGCCCCGAGCTCGGCGGTGAGCTCGGAGGACTTCGAGAACAGGAAGTCCCCAGTGAGGATCGCGACGTGGTTGCCCCACCGCGAGTGGGCCGTGACCGCGCCGCGGCGCAGGTCGGCCTCGTCCATCACGTCGTCGTGGTAGAGCGACGCGAGGTGGGTGAGCTCCACGACGCAGGCCGCGGTGACCACCTCCTCGGCGTCCGGGTGGTCACCCGCCTCGGCGGCGAGGAGCACCAGCAGCGGGCGGAAGCGCTTGCCGCCGGCCTCCATCAGGTGGCTGGCGGCCTCGGTCACGAAGCCCGCACGGCTGCGGACATGGTCCTGGAGGGCTTCCTCGACCACGGCCATCCGGGCGCGCAGCCTCGTCGCCAGCGCCTCGTCGGTCACGGGCAGCGCGAGTCCGGCCGCGGCAGATCCTGTCGTCACCTGACGAATTGTCCCGCATGGGCCGCGAGGGTGAGAACCGGGCCGGGCACGACGCCCAGGACCAGGGTCGCGAGGACCCCCACGCCGATGGTGCCGGAGGTGAGCAGCGAGGGCTTCACGACCGCCGCGACCTCGCCGGTGGTGCTGTCGCCGCCCTCGACGAAGAACATCAGCACGATGACCCGGACGTAGAAGAACACCGCCACGATGCTGCACAGCACCGCCGCGATGACGACGGGCCAGGCGCCGGCCGCCAGCGCGACCGTGAAGACCGCCCACTTGCCGATGAAGCCCGCGGTCAGCGGGATGCCGGCCATGGAGAGCAGGAAGAACGCGAAGAGCCCTCCCGTGAGGGGCGACCGCCGCCCGATCCCCGCCCAGCGGGAGAACTGGGTGGCCTCGCCACCCGAGTCGCGCACCAGGGTGACCACCGCGAACGCGCCGATCATCGCGAAGCCGTACGTCGCGAGGTAGAACAGCACGGCCTGCATCGACGTCACCTGGCCGTCGGAGAGCTCCGAGGCGCTCTGGACGCCGAGGACACCGGTGAGCAGGAAGCCGGTGTGTGCCACCGAGGAGTAGGCGAGCATCCGCTTGACGTCGGTCTGGACGACCGCGAGCACGGCGCCCACGAGCATGGTCAGCACCGCGATGATCCACAGCATCGGCTGCCAGGTCCACCGGTCCGAGCCGAAGGCGACGTACAGCAGGCGCAGCATCGCGCCGAAGGCCGCGACCTTGGTGCAGGCCGCCATGAACGCGGTGACCGCGGTCGGAGCCCCCTGGTAGACATCGGGGGTCCAGGCCTGGAAGGGGGCCGCGCCCACCTTGAACAGCAGCCCCACGGCGAGCATGCCGAGGCCGATCAGCAGCAGGACCTGGTTGTCGGTGTCGTTGCGCACCGCCTCGTTGATCTCCGAGAGCTGCATCGACCCGGCGAAGCCGTAGACGAGGGCGACGCCGTACAGGAAGAAGCCGGAGGAGAACGCGCCGAGGAGGAAGTACTTCATCGCCGCCTCCTGGCTGAGCAGGCGGCGTCGACGCGCCAGGCCGCAGAGCAGGTAGAGCGGCAGCGAGAGCACCTCGAGCGCCACGAACATCGTCAGGAGGTCGCCTGCGGCCGGGAAGAGCATCATGCCGCCGACCGCGAACAGCAGCAGCGGGTAGACCTCGGTGTGGTCCAGGCCCTCGGACGACGCCCGGCGCTCCGCCTCGGAGCCGGGCAGCGCCGCGGCCTGGCCGGCGAAGGCGGACAGTCCGCCCTCGAGCCGGCGCTCGGCGAACAGCAGCACGCCGCCGATCGCGAAGACCAGGATCAGCCCCCAGAAGAAGACCGAGGGGCCGTCGACCACGATCGTGCCCTCGGCGGCGATCAGGCCGCGGGCGACCCCGCCCCCGCGCGAGGTGAGGTCCGAGGCCACCAGGCAGGTGCCGACCAGTGCGGCCACGAGGCCGACCAGCGTCAGCACCGTCTGGGTGACGTAGCGACGCTCGCGGGGCAGGAACGCCTCCACCACGACACCGAGGCACGCGGCACCGAAGACGACGAGCATCGGCCACAGCTGGGCGTACTCGATGTGCGGCTTGTCGAACGCGGCCGACGGGTCGGACGCGGCGCCGGCGAGGGCACTGATCACGGAGACGTTCACTGCTGGCCTTCCTCAGCCTGGTCGTCACCCGCAGCGGGCACGACAGGTGCTTGGTCGCTCACCCCGACGTGCTCGAGGAGGGCATCGACCGTGGGGTTGCTGACGTCGAGCAGGGGCATCGGGTAGAAGCCGAACAGCACCAGCGCGAGCACGAGCGGCGCGACCGAGCCGATCTCGCGCCGGTTCAGGTCGGGGGTGTCCTCGATGCCGGGGACGCCCGGTCCGGTCATGGTGCGCTGGTACATCCACAGCACGTAGATCGCCGCCAGCACGATGCCGGTGACCGCCACCGCACCGACCCACCAGTGGTAGTCGAACGCCGAGATCAGCACGAGGATCTCGGACACGAACTGGCTCAGCCCGGGCAGGCCGAGGGTCGCGAGACCGGCCACCAGGAACAGCCCGGCGAGCACGGGGGCCGACTTCTCCACGCCGGTCATCCGGCTGATCAGCGAGGTGCCGCGGCGGCGGATCAGGTAGCCCGCCAGCAGGAACAGCGCGGCCGTGCCGATGCCGTGGTTGACCATGTAGAGGATGGACCCGGAGGCGCCCTGCGAGCTGAACGCGAAGATCCCCAGGGTGATGAAGCCGAAGTGGCTCAGCGACGTCAGGCCGATCAGGCGCAGGATGTCGTCCTGCCCGATCGCGATCAGCGCGCCGTAGACGATCGAGATCAGCGCCAGCGTCACCACGACGGGCGTCGCCCACTGCGAGGCGTCCGGGAACAGCCCCAGGCAGAAGCGCAGCATCCCGAAGGTGCCGATCTTGTCCAGCACGCAGACCAGCAGCACGCTGGTGCCAGGCGTGGCCCGCTCGGTCGTGTCGGCCAGCCAGGTGTGCAGGGGGAACAGCGGCGCCTTGACGGCGAAGGCGATGAAGAAGCCCGCGAACAGCCAGCGCTCGGCGCTGGTGCCCATGTCGAGGCCGGCGAGGTCGGAGAGGAGGTACGACGGCGTCCCGGCCTGCGCCGAGACGACGTACAGGCCGATGACCGAGGCGAGCATCACCAGGCCGCCGCCGAGCTGGTACATCAGGAACTTCAGGGCCGCGACGGCCCGGCCCTCGCGGCCGAAGCCGCCGATGAGGAAGTACGCCGGGATCAGCGTCGCCTCGAAGAAGACGTAGAAGAGGAAGACGTCCGTCGCCGCGAAGACCAGCAGCGAGAACGACTCCAGGGCCAGCGCCCAGGCGAAGAACGCGGCCGGGTTGCGGTCGTCGGCGTCGTGCCACGAGCCGACGACCACGATGGGCACGAGCACCACGGTGAGCAGGATCAGCAGCAGGCCGAGGCCGTCGACGCCGAGCGCGTAGTGGACGCCCAGCGCGCTGATCCACTCGTGGTCCTCGGTGAGCTGCATGCCGCCGCCGGTGTCGTACTGCGCGGCGATCGCCACGCCGACGGCGAGGGTGAGCACCGAGACGGCCAGGGCGAGCTGCTTGGGTAGCGCGGAGCCCGGTGCCCGGGGCGCGAACGCCACGACCAGGGCACCGACCAGCGGCACCAGGACCAGGATCGTGAGCCAGGGGAGCTGGTTCATGCGAGGTTCACCGCCAGGAGGGCCAGGACGACGAGCAGGACGCCGCCGAGCAGGGAGAGGGCGTAGGAGCGGACGAAGCCGTTCTGGACCTTGCGGGCCTGGCCGGCGATGACCCCGATGGCCACCGGCCCGCCGGTGAGGGTGCCGTCGACGGCGTACCGGTCGAAGGTCAGCAGGCCGCTGACGGTGTGCCGGCCGGGGTTGACCACCAGCCCGTCGTTGATCTGGTTGCCGTACAGCTCCTCACGGGCCGCCCGGGTGACGAACGAGACGTCCTGGGGAGCCGTGCGGGGCACGTCGCGCTTGCCGACCAGGAACCAGGCCAGCGCGACCCCGACGGCCACGACGAGCACCGCGAGCGTGGTGATCGCCAGCGCGGGCAGCGGCGGGTCCTCGTGCACCGGGGTGCCGACCACCGGGGCCAGGAAGTCCACGATCCAGTCGTTGATGAGCATCACGCCGCCGAGCACGGAGAGGGCGGCGAGCACCACCAGCGGCCCGGTCATCACCGCGGGCGACTCGTGGGGGTGCACCCCCTTCTCCCAACGCTTGTCGGTGAAGAACGTGAGCAGCATCAGCCGGGTCATGTAGAAGCCGGTGACGCCCGCACCGAGCAGGGCGCACAGGCCGACGACCCAGTTGTCCGCCAGCGCGGTCTCGATGATCTTGTCCTTGGACCAGAAGCCCGAGAAGCCCGGGAAGCCGATGATCGCCAGGTAGCCCATCGTGAAGGTCAGGAAGGTGACGGGCATGGCCTTGCGCAGCAGGCCGTAGTGGCGCATGTCCACGTCGTCCTCCATGCCGTGCATCACCGAGCCGGCGCCGAGGAACATGTTGGCCTTGAAGAAGCCGTGCGTGAGCAGGTGGAAGATCGCGAACGCGTAGCCGGCGACGCCGAGGCCGGCGCCCAGCATCATGTAGCCGATCTGGCTCATCGTGGAGCCGGCCAGCACCTTCTTGATGTCGTCCTTGGCGCACCCGATGACCGCACCCCACAGGAGCGTGACGACGGCGACGACGACCACCACCGTCTGCGCGTTCGGAGCGAGATCGAAGACGAAGTTGGAGCGGACGATCAGGTAGACGCCGGCGGTCACCATGGTGGCGGCGTGGATGAGGGCCGACACCGGGGTCGGGCCCTCCATCGCATCGAGCAGCCAGGCCTGCAGCGGCACCTGGGCGGACTTGCCGCAGGCGCCGAGGAGCAGCAGCAGGCCCAGCGCGGTCAGGGTGTTCTCCGACGCCTCCCCCGCGTGCGCACTGATGACGGTGAAGCTGGTGGAGCCGAACGTGACGAAGAAGAGCATGATCGCCAGCGACATCCCGATGTCACCGACGCGGTTGATCACGAAGGCCTTCTTCGCGGCGGCCGCAGCCGAGGGCTTGTGCTGCCAGAAGCCGATGAGCAGGTACGAGGCGAGGCCGACGCCCTCCCAGCCGAGGAACAGGGCCAGGTAGTTCTCCGCGAGCACCAGCATCAGCATCGCGGCCACGAAGAGGTTGAGGTAGCCGAAGAAGCGGCGACGGCGTGGGTCGTGCTCCATGTAGCCGATCGAGTAGATGTGGATCAGCGACCCCACACCGGTGATCAGCAGCAGGAACAGCGACGACAGCGGGTCGTAGAGCAGGTCCATGCCGACGTCGAGGTGGCCGACCTGCATCCAGTCGTAGAGGTGCTGGGCGACCTGGCGGTCGTTGTCCTCGCGACCGAGCAGCTCGACGAACATCAGCAGGCTGATCACGAAGGAGCCGATCGGCAGCGCGGTGCCGAGGAGGTGCCCCCACCGGTCCGTGGCCCGGCCGCCGAGCAGCAGGACCGCCGCGCCGGCCAGGGGCAGGGCGATCACCAGCCAGAGCAGGTCGAAGACGCCGCTCGTGGACGAGGGATCGACCACCGGGATGTGGACAGCCTCGTGCAGCGCGAGGATCTGGGCAGTCACCTGCACTCCTTAGTACTTCAGCAGGCTCGCGTCGTCGACCGAGGCCGAGCGACGGGTCCGGAAGATGGTCATGATGATCGCGAGCCCGACGACGACCTCGGCGGCCGCGACGACCATCACGAAGAAGGCCGCGATCTGCCCGTCGAGGTTGCCGTGCTGGCGCGCGAAGGCGACCAGGGCGAGGTTCGAGGCGTTGAGCATCAGCTCGACGCACATGAAGACCACGATGGCGTTGCGCCGGGTGAGCACGCCCACGCAGCCGATCGTGAACAGGATCGACGACAAGACGATGTAGGGGGTGACGCTCACAGCGTGTCCTCCTCGGCCGGGGCGGGGCTGGTGCGGCCGGCGTGCGGGGCGTCGCCGAGCTGGCGCTGGACCTCCGCGATGTCATCGGCGAGCGCGGGGGCCGACCGGACCGTGCCGCGGGCCGCGAGCACCCGGCTGATCGAGGCCTCGGCGGCGGTGCCGTCGGGCAGCAGTGCCGGGGTGTCCACCGCGTTGTGCCGGGCGAAGACACCCGGTGGCGGCAGCGGCCCGGGGTGGGTGCCCTTGTCGGCGTAGTCGCGCATCCGCTGCGCTGCCAGCGAGGCCTGGCTCGGCTTCGGGGTCAACCGCTCGCGGTGCGCGAGCACCATCGCGCCGACGGCGGCCGTGATCAGCAGGGCGCTGGTGACCTCGAAGGCGAAGACGTAGCGGGAGAAGAGGATCTGCGCGAGCGCCTGGATGTTGCCCTCGCCGTTGGCGTCACCGAGACCGGCTCCGGTGCCCAGCGAGATCTGGCCGAGCCCGAGCACCAGCACCAGGCCGAGGAGCAGTCCGCCGATGATCGCCAGCACCCGCTGGCCCTTGATGGTCTCGACGACGGAGTCGGACGCGTCGACGCCGACCAGCATCAGCACGAACAGGAACAGCATCAGGATCGCGCCGGTGTAGACGATGATCTGCACCGCGAACAGGAACGGCGCGTCCAGCACGGCGTACAGCATCGCGAGACTGATCATCACCACGGCCAGCAGCAGCGCGGCGTGCACGGCCTTGCGGACGAACAGGATGCCCAGGGCTGCGATCACCATGATCGGCGCGAGGATCCAGAAGGCGGTCACTTGGCGGCCTCCTGCGTCTCGACGGGCGGGACGCCCGCACTGGGCGCGGGCGCCGCGTAGGTCCCGCGGTAGTAGTCGCCCTCGTCATCTCCGAGCCGCATCGGGTGCGGCGGCTGCTCCATGCCCGGCAGCAGCGGTGCGAGCAGGTCGGACTTCTCGTAGATGAGGTCGGCGCGGTTGTCGTCGGCGAGCTCGTACTCGTTGGTCATCGTGAGCGCGCGCGTCGGGCAGGCCTCGATGCACAGGCCGCACAGGATGCAGCGCAGGTAGTTGATCTGGTAGACGCGGCCGTAGCGCTCACCGGGGCTGAACCGCTCCTCCTCGGAGTTCGAGGCACCCTCGACGTAGATGGCGTCCGCCGGGCAGGCCCAGGCGCACAGCTCGCAGCCGATGCACTTCTCGAGGCCGTCGGGCCAGCGGTTGAGCTGGTGGCGGCCGTGGAAACGGGGCGCCGTCGGCATCTTCTCGAACGGGTACTGCTCGGTGACGACCTTCTTGAACATGGTCCGGAAGGTGACACCGAAACCCGCCACCGGGTCCCAGAACTGTTCCTTGAGCGACCTGGACTCAGCCATCAGGCTTCCTTCCCCGCGACGGTGGAGCTACGGGCGTCGAACGTGAGCGGAGCGGCGGCGCCTCGCACCGCGCCCCCGGCGGGCATCGGCGGGACCGGGAAGCCGCCGGCGTGGGCGTCGGTCGGCTGCTGGGCAGGCTCGGCCTCCTCCTCGGACTCACCGACGAAGAAGAGCGCCAGGAAGAGCACGGCCAGGACGCCGATCCCGACCAGGAGGTACTGCCGGTCCAGCCCGCCCTCGAGCGAGATCGAGCGGATGGTGGCCACGGCCACGATCCACACCAGCGAGATCGGGATCAGCCGCTTCCAGCCGAACGCCATGAACTGGTCGTAGCGCAGCCGCGGCAGCGACCCGCGCAGCCAGATGAAGACGAAGATGAAGAACAGGACCTTGCCGAAGAACCACAGCAGCGGCCAGTAGCCCTCGTTGAACATCCCGTCGTTGATCTTCTCGATCCCCCACGGCGCGTGCCAGCCGCCGAGGAACAGCGTGGTCGCGAGCGCAGAGACGGTGGCCATGTTGATGTACTCGGCCAGGAAGAACAGCGCGAACTTCAGCGAGGAGTACTCGGTGTGGAAGCCGCCGACCAGCTCGCCCTCGGCCTCCGGCAGGTCGAACGGCGCACGGTTGGTCTCGCCCACCATCGAGATCGTGTAGATCACGAACGACGGCACCAGGATCAGCCCGAACCAGAACTTGTCCTGGGCGGCCACGATCTGCGAGGTCGACATCGACCCGGCGTACAGGAACACCGCGACCAGCGCGAGGCCCATCGCGACCTCGTAGGAGATCATCTGGGCGCTCGAGCGCAGGCCGCCGAGCAGGGAGTACGTCGAGCCGCTGGACCAACCGCCCAGCACGATGCCGTAGATCCCGATCGAGGCGATCGCCATCACGAACAGCACGGCGACGGGCATGTCGGTCAGCTGCAGCGCGGTGTAGGTGTCGGTGAACGGGATCCGCACCACCGGCCCGAAGGGGATCACGCTGAAGGTCACGAACGCCGGGATCACCGCCAGCACGGGGGCGATCAGGAAGACCGCCTTGTCCGCGGCCTTGGGGATGATGTCCTCCTTTAGCGCCAGCTTCACGCCGTCGGCGAGCGACTGGAGCAGGCCGAAGGGGCCGTGCACGTTGGGGCCGATCCGGTGCTGCATGCGCGCGACGACGCGACGCTCCCACCAGATGTTGAAGAGCGTGAGCAGGACCAGCACCAGGAAGATGAGCACGGTCTTGAGCAGGATGACCCACCACGGGTCGTGGCCGAACGCCGAGAGGTCGTCGGCTGCGAGGGCGATCACTGCGCTGCTCCCTTCAGGGTGACCGTGCTGCCGGGCGAGGCCAGGTCGGCCAGCACCCCGCGGAGCACCGAGCTGGCGGGCACCCACACGACGCCGTCGACCATCCCCTCGGTGGGCTCGACCGGGAGCGACATGGCGCCGCGGTCCCCGACGAGGACGCCGCCCTCGCGGACCGACTCGGGCAGGGTGGCGTACGTCGCGGGGCTGACCCGGGCGACCGGCCGTCGTGCCGTGGCCCGCATCGCCGGGTCGCCGTCCTGCATCGAGCCGTTGTCGATCATCTGCTTCCAGGTGGCGAGCCTGAGCCCGCCGTCGGCGGTGGCCGCCGGCGCGGGGGTCGGCTCGACCGTCGCCGCGCGCTCACCGTCCCAGGGGCCGAGCTCCTCCATCTGGGCGCGCGCCTCGGCGACCGTCCGGAACCCGAGCGGGCTGCCCTGGCCGAGCTGGGCGAGCTCCTCGGCGATGCCGGCGAGCACGCGCAGGTCGGGCAGAGAGCGAGGGTCGTCGAAGACCGCGGGGAACGGGCGCGGGCGGCCCTCCCAGGTCACGAACATCCCGGCCTTGTCGGAGACCGGCGCCACGGGGAAGACGACGTCGGCAGCGCGGGTCACGTCGGTCTCGCGCAGCTCGAGGGCGACCACGAACGCCGCCGCCTCGATCGCCGCACGGGTGGCGGCCGGGTCCGCGGTGTCGTCGGGGTCCACGCCGCCGATGACCAGGCCGCCGAGCTCGCCGGCGCGCAGCGCCGACACGATGTCGTCGGCGTCGCGGCCCACGGTGTCGGGCAGCCCCTCGACACCCCAGGCGGTCGCGACGTCGACCCGCGCGGTCGCGTCGGCCACCGGGCGGCCACCGGGCAGCAGGTTCGGCAGGCAGCCGGTCTCGACCGCACCGCGGTCACCGGCGCGACGCGGGACCCAGGCGAGCCGGGCGCCGGTGGTGCGGGCCAGCCGCGCCGCGGCCGCGAGCGCACCGGGCGAGGTGGCGAGCCGCTCGCCGACGAGGATCACCCCGGTCGCGTCGAGGCCGAAGTCGGCGTGCGAGACCAGCTGCTCCAGGGCGGCGGCCTCCTCACCGGGGACCGTGGGCACCAGCTGGCCGTTCATCTTGCGGAGCCCTCGCGAGGCGTAGGGCGCGATCGAGACCACCCGGGTGCGGTGGTGCTGCGCGGCCTTGCGCAGGCGCAGGAAGATCGCGCCGGCCTCGTCCTCGGGCTCGAGCCCGGCGAGCACGACGGTCGTGGCCGTCTCGAGGTCGGTGTAGGTCACCGCTGCGGTCAGCACCACCTCGGAGGCGAGGAAGTCGGTCTCCTCGGCCGAGAGCGGCCGGGCCCGGAAGTCGATGTCGTTGGTGCCGAGCGCGACCCGGGCGAACTTGCTGTAGGCGTAGGCGTCCTCGGCGGTCACCCGGCCACCGGTCAGGACCGCGGCTGGGCCCGCGGCGCGAAGTCCCCGGGCCGCGACGGCGAAGGCCTCGGGCCAGGACGCCGGCCGCAGCGAGCCGTCTCCCCCGTCCTCCACGCGATCGCGGACCTGAGGGTAGGTGAGCCGGTCGGGCATGGTCGCGTAGGTGAACGCGAACCGGTCCTTGTCGGTGATCCACTCCTCGTTGACCTCGGGGTCGTTGCCCGCGAGCCGGCGCATCACCTTGCCGCGCCGGTGGTCGACCCGGATCGCCGAGCCGCAGGCGTCGTGCTCGGCGACCGCAGGCGTGGAGACGAGGTCGAAGGGGCGGGAGCGGAAGCGGTACTCGGCGCTGGTCAGCGCACCCACCGGGCAGATCTGGATCGTGTTGCCCGAGAAGTACGACTCGAAGGGCTCGTGCTCGTAGATGCCGACCTGCTGCAGCGCGCCGCGCTCGATCAGCGCGATGAACGGGTCGCCAGCGATCTGCTCGGAGAAGCGGGTGCAGCGGGCGCACAGCACGCACCGCTCACGGTCGAGCAGCACCTGCGCGGAGATGTTGATCGGCTTGGGGTAGGTGCGCTTCACGCCGCCGGAGGCGGAGAAGCGGGACTCGCCCCGGCCGTTGGACATGGCCTGGTTCTGCAGGGGGCACTCGCCGCCCTTGTCGCAGACGGGGCAGTCCAGCGGGTGGTTGATCAGCAGGAACTCCATGATCCCCTGCTGCGCCTTGTCGGCGACCGGGCTGGTGGCCTGGGTGTTGACGACCATGCCCTCGGCGACCGTGATCGTGCAGGAGGCCTGCGGCTTGGGGAAGCCGCGGCCGTTCCCGGCGTCGGGCACGTCGACGAGGCACTGACGGCAGGCGCCCACCGGCGCCAGCAGCGGGTGGTCGCAGAACCGCGGGATCTGGACGCCCACCTGCTCGGCGGCCCGGATCACGAGCGTGTCCTTCGGGACGCTCACCTCGACGCCGTCGATGGTCAGGGTGACGAGGTCCTCGGTGACCGGGGTGCTCGCCCCGGTCTTCTCGGGTGTGGTCGTCATGCACTCGCTCCCGCGGTCGCGAAGACGGTCGAGGCGGCGGGGTCGAAGGGACACCCGCCGTGGGTGAGGTGGGCGACGTACTCGTCGCGGAAGAACTTGATCGAGCTGGTGATCGGGCTGACCGCACCGTCGGCGAGCGCGCAGAACGAGCGGCCGAGGATGTTGTCGCACTGGTCCAGCAGCAGCTCGAGGTCGGACTCGCTGCCCTGTCCCTTCTCCAGCGCTGCCAGGGTCTGGACGAGCCACCACGTGCCCTCGCGGCAGGGCGTGCACTTGCCGCAGGACTCGTGCTTGTAGAACTCCGTCCACCGCAGCACCGCCCGCACCACGCAGGTGGTGTCGTCGAAGATCTGCAGGGCCCGCGTGCCCAGCATGGAGCCGGCCGCCCCCACGCCCTCGAAGTCGAGCGGGACGTCGAGGTGCTCGGCGGTGAGCATGGGGGTGCTGGACCCTCCGGGGGTCCAGAACTTCAGCTCGTGGCCCGCGCGGATGCCGCCGGCGAGCTCGATCAGCTCGCGCAGCGTGATGCCGAGAGGTGCTTCGTACTGCCCGGGGCGGTTGACGTGTCCGGAGAGGGAGAAGATGCCGAAGCCCTTGGACTTCTCGGTCCCCATCGAGGCGAACCACTCGTGGCCGTTGGCGATGATGCTGGGCACGGACGCGATCGACTCGACGTTGTTGATGACCGTCGGGCTGGCGTACAGGCCCGCGACGGCCGGGAACGGCGGGCGCAGGCGGGGTTGGCCGCGGCGGCCCTCGAGCGAGTCGAGGAGCGCGGTCTCCTCGCCGCAGATGTAGGCGCCGGCACCGGCGTGGACGACCAGCTCGAGGTCGTAGCCCGAGCCGTGGATGTCCTTGCCGAGGTGTCCGGCCAGGTAGGCCTCCTGGACGGCGCGCTGCAGGCGGCGTACGACGTGCAGGACCTCGCCGCGCACGTAGATGAAGGCCCGGTTGGCGCGGATCGCGTACGAGCTGATGATGACGCCCTCGACCAGCGTGTGCGGGCTGGCCATCATCAGTGGGACGTCCTTGCAGGTGCCCGGTTCGGACTCGTCGGCGTTGACCACGAGGTACTTCGGACGGGGGTTGTCCTGCGGGATGAAGCCCCACTTCATGCCGGTCGGGAAGCCGGCGCCGCCGCGGCCGCGCAGGCCCGACTCCTTGACCTCCTCGATCACGGCGTCGGGGGCCATCGCGAAGGCCTTGTCCAGGGCGCGGTAGCCGCCGCGTGCCTCGTAGGAATCCAGCGTCCAGCTGCGGTCCTCGCCCCAGTTGTCGGTCAGGACCGGCGTCAGTGTGTCAGCCACGAAGTGCCCCCTTCCGGTTGTCGAGGAGCGAGCGCCAGCCAGCGTTTCGGAACACGGTCACCGGGCGTCATCCCCCTTCGCAGGGTTGTCCTCGTGCTTGGCGTCCGCCGGCGACTCGTCGACCTTCGTCTCGGTCTCGGCGCGGGAGGTGTCGGCCTGCTCGGCCGCGCCCTGCCGGCTGCCGAGCGAGGCCGCGCTCCCGGTCGCGGACGACTCCGGCGCCGTCCAGCCCCGCTCGCGCGCGATGCCCAGGCCCACGAGCGACGCGGCCCCGGCGGAGGGACCCTCGTCGGCGCGGTCGTCGGGGAACCCGGCCAGCACCCGCTCGGCCTCGCGCCAGGTGCAGAGCCGCGCGCCCCGGGTCGAGCTGACCTCGGCGCCGGTGCGCAGGTCGTCGACCAGCTGCGTGGCCGACTCCGGGGTCATGTTGTCCATGAACTCCCAGTTCACGGTCATCACCGGCGCGTAGTCGCAGGCCGCGTTGCACTCGATGTGCTCGAGCGTGATCTTGCCGTCGGCGGTGGTCTCGTCGTTGCCGACGTCGAGGTGGTCCTTGAGCCGCTCGAAGATGGCGTCGCCGCCCATCACCGCGCACAGCGTGTTGGTGCAGACGCCGACGTGGTAGTCGCCGACCGGCTTGCGCTTGTACATCGTGTAGAACGTCGCGACGCCGCTGACCTCCGCGGCGGTGATGCCGAGGATCTCGGCGCAGGCCTCGATCCCCTCCGGGGTGATCCGGCCCTCCGCGGACTGCACGAGGTGCAGCATGGGGAGCAGGCCGGAGCGCGCCTCGGGGTAGCGGGCCGCGACCTGCCGCAGCTCGTCGTACGTCGTCTGGGTCAGGCTCATCGGTCGACTCCTCCCATCACCGGGTCGATGGAGGCGATCGCGACGATGACGTCGGCGACCATGCCGCCCTCGCTCATCACGCTGGTCGCCTGCAGGTTGGTGAACGACGGGTCGCGGAAGTGCGCGCGGAACGGGCGGGTGCCGCCGTCGGAGACGACGTGGGCGCCCAGCTCGCCGCGGGGCGACTCGACGGGCACGTAGGCCTGGCCGGCCGGCACCCGGAAGCCCTCGGTGACCAGCTTGAAGTGGTGGATCAGCGCCTCCATCGACTCGCCCATGATGTGGCGGATGTGGTCGAGGCTGTTGCCCATCCCGTCGCTGCCGACGGCGAGCTGGCTGGGCCACGCGATCTTCTTGTCGCCGACCATCACGGGCGCACCCTCGAGCTTCGCGAGGCGGTCCGCGGCCTGCTCCACGATCTTGAGCGACTCCCACATCTCGGCCAGGCGGATCCGGAAGCGCCCGTAGGAGTCGCAGGTGTCCCAGGTCTGGACCTCGAAGTCGTAGTCCTCGTAGCCGCTGTAGGGCTGGGTCTTGCGCAGGTCCCACGGGTAGCCGGTCGAGCGCAGCACGGGGCCGGTCAGGCCGAGCGCCAGGCAGCCGGAGAGGTCGAGGTGGCCGACGTTCTCCAGGCGGGCCTTGAAGATCGGGTTCGCGTTGCAGAGCGCGGCGTACTCGGGGAGCCGCTTCTTCATCAGGGCGATGAAGTCGCGGATCTCGTCGAGGGCACCGGGCGGCAGGTCCTGTGCCACGCCGCCGGGGCGGATGAACGCGTGGTTCATGCGCAGGCCGGTGATCAGCTCGAACAGGTCGAGGACCAGCTCGCGCTCGCGGAAGCCGATGGTCATCACGGTGAGCGCGCCGATCTCCATGCCACCGGTGGCGATGCACACCAGATGGGAGGAGATGCGGTTGAGCTCCATGAGCAGGACCCGCATGACCTGGGCCTTCTCGGGGATGTCGTCCTCGATGTCGAGCAGCCGCTCGACCCCGAGCACGTAGGTCATCTCGTTGTAGAACGGGCTGAGGTAGTCCATCCGGGTGCAGAACGTGACGCCCTGCGTCCAGGAGCGGAACTCCATGTTCTTCTCGATACCGGTGTGCAGGTAGCCGATCCCGCACCGCGCCTCGGTCACCGTCTCGCCCTCGAGCTCGAGGATCAGCCGGAGCACGCCGTGGGTCGACGGGTGCTGCGGGCCCATGTTGACGACGACCCGCTCGTCGGTCTCGCCGGCGTCGGCGAGCCCCTCCGCGATCGTGTCCCAGTCCTGCCCGGTGACGGTGAAGACGCGGCCCTCGGTGGTCTCGCTGGCGCCTGCGTAGATGTCGTGTGTCATGACCATGTGCTCCCGACTGCCGGGGTCCCCGCGGCGTTGTTCGCCGGAGGAGCGAAGCGGAGGAGGTGAAGAACGTCGTGGGGTGGCATCAGTTGTACGACCTCCGCTGGTCGGGAGGCGGGATGGTGCCGCCCTTGTACTCCACGGGGATGCCGCCCAGCGGATAGTCCTTGCGCTGGGGGTGGCCCGGCCAGTCGTCGGGCATGAGGATGCGGGTGAGCGCGGGGTGGCCGTCGAAGACGATGCCGAACATGTCGAACGTCTCGCGCTCGTGCCAGTCGCAGGTGGGGTAGACCGCCACGACCGAGGGGATGTGCGGGTGGGCGTCCGGGGCCGCGACCTCGAGCCGGATGCGGCGGTTGTGGGTCATCGAGAGCAGGTGGTAGACCGCGTGCAGCTCGCGCCCGGTGTCCTCGGGGTAGTGCACGCCGCTGACTCCCGAGCAGAGCTCGAAGCGCAGCCGCGGCTCGTCACGCAGCGTCCGGGCGACGACCACCAGGTCCTCTCGCCGGACGTGGAAGGTGATCTCGCCGCGGTGGATGACGACCTGCTCGACCGCGCTCTGCAGCCCCTCGGCCCCGAGCCTCTCCTCGAGCGCGTCGGCCACCTCGTCGTGCCAGCCGCCGAAAGGGCGCTCGGCCCGGCCGGGGTAGACGATGGGCTGCACCAGGCCGCCGTACCCGCTGGTGTCGCCGGAGCCGTGCACGCCGAACATGCCGTGCCGGGTGCCGACCGGGTGCACCTCCCCGGTGGGGGCGGGGACGTTCTCGGGCGACTGCGCGGGCGCCGGCTGCTCGACCTTCTTCTCCTCGCTCACCGCAGGAGGCCCTTCATCTCGGAGGTGGGCAGCGCCTTGAGCGCGTCGTTCTCGAGCTGCTCGACCTCGGCCCGACGGTTGCTGCCGAGCTTGGCGTGCTGCACCTGGTCGTGGAGCTTGAGGATCGCGTCGATCAACATCTCCGGCCGCGGCGGGCAGCCGGGGAGGTACATGTCGACCGGGACGACGTGGTCGACGCCCTGGACGATCGCGTAGTTGTTGAACATGCCGCCGCTGCTGGCGCACACACCCATCGCGAGCACCCACTTGGGGTCGGGCATCTGGTCGTAGATCTGGCGCAGGACCGGCGCCATCTTCTGGCTGACCCGGCCGGCCACGATCATCAGGTCGGCCTGGCGTGGACTGGCCCGGAACACCTCCATGCCGAACCGCGCGAGGTCGTACTTGGGGCCGCCGGTGGTCATCATCTCGATGGCGCAGCAGGCCAGGCCGAAGGTGGCCGGCCAGAAGGACGCCTTGCGCATGTAGCCCGCGACGCCCTCGACGGTCGTCAGCAGGACGCCGCTGGGGAGCTTCTCCTCGATACCCACGTCAGAGCCTTTCGCTGGTCGCGATCGCCGTCGCCAAGGTCAGTCCCACTCCAAGCCGCCTCTGCGCCAGACATAGGCATAGGCGACGAACACGGTGGCGATGAAGAGCACCATCTCGAGGAGGCCGAAGAACTTCATCGAGTCGAAGTACACGGCCCACGGGTAGAGGAAGATGATCTCGATGTCGAAGACGATGAAGAGCATCGCGGTGATGTAGTACTTCACCGGGAAGCGGCCGCCACCGACCGGCTGCGGCGTGGGCTCGATGCCGCACTCGTAGGAGTCGAGCTTGGCGCGGTTGTACCGCTTCGGCCCCACGACGGCGCTCATGATCACGGACCCCACCGCGAACAACGCCGCGAGGAGTGCCAACGCCAGGACCGGCGTGTAGAGCTCCATGCCTCGCGTTCCTCCTTGTCCCGCGCCCGGACCGGCAGGCCTGCGCCGCCGGATTGTGGCTTTGTGAACTGAATCACTAAGTGGCGCGGAACACATACTGCCACTCATGCACCCCGCCCGCACGAGGGGGTGGGGGTGTCGGGACAGCCGCCCTCCGGGGACGCCTGGCGGAATCACCGGTGAACCGGTGACTCCTGAAGTTCTCAGCCGTTGCAACGCCCCAGAACGTCAGGAAGTGGCTGAGAGGTTCGCCGGCCGAACCGGCGCGGTCGGCTCCCTACCGGGCGGTCGCGCGGTGCAGGGCCACGATGCCCCCGGAGAGATTGCGCCACTCGGGCGCGTGCCAGCCGGCCTCGCCGATCAGCGCCGCGAGGCCCTCCTGGTCGGGCCAGGCCCGGATCGACTCGGCGAGGTAGACGTAGGCGTCGGGCGAGGACGAGACCGCGCGGGCGATCGGGGGCAGCGCCTTCATGAGGTACTCGATGTAGACGGTGCGGAACGGCGCCCAGGTCGGATGGCTGAACTCGCACACCACCAGGCGACCACCGGGCCGGGTCACCCGACGCAGCTCGCGCAGACCGGCCAGGGGGTCGACGATGTTGCGCAGCCCGAAGGAGATCGTGACGGCGTCGAAGGTGCCGTCGGCGAACGGGAGCCGGGTCCCGTCGCCGGCGGTGAACGGCAGGTGCGGCTTGGCCTTCTTGCCCACTCGCAGCATGCCGAGCGAGAAGTCGCAGGGCACCACGGTCGCACCGCGGTCGGCGAACGGCTGGCTCGAGGTGCCGGTGCCGGCGGCCAGGTCGAGCACCCGCTCGCCCGCGCGGGGGTCGACCGCGTCGATCACGTCGCGCCGCCAACGGCGGTCCTGGCCCAGCGAGAGCACGTCGTTGGTGACGTCGTAGCGCCGGGCGACCGCGTCGAACATGCGACGGACGTCGGTCGGCTGCTTGTCGAGTTCTGCGCGGGCCACGCGCAGAGACTACGGGGGACGCCGCGCCGGCCGGCACTCGGCAACAAAACGGTCACGGCCGCCACGCCGCGCAACCAAATGCCCGATCCAGGCGTCTCCCTGCTGACACTGGAAGTTCGTGCGGGACTTCCCTGATCCGGGAGCTTGAGATGAGAGCACTGCGTGCACTGGTCGTGGCCGTGATGACGGTCGCGGTGCTGGGCGTGACGGCGTACGGCGCCGGCATCGCCGTTCGCCACTACGACGGTCAGCACGAGGCCGCGGCCTCCGACGGCTCGGCGGCCCCGGTCGCACCGACGACGTCCTCGACGCCGTCCCCGACCCCGCAGGCCACGGACACGCCGACGCCCGAGCCCGACCCCGAGCCGACGAACGTGCTCGACCCCGGCGCGACCGGCGAGCAGGTGCGCGAGCTCCAGCACCGCCTGTTCCAGCTCGCGTGGCTCCCCGAGACCACCACGGGGAAGTACGACGCCACCACCCGCGAGGCGGTCGCAGGCTTCCAGGCGAAGCGGGGCCTCAAGGCCACCGGCGTCGTCGACCAGCGCACCTGGAAGCGCCTGGTCTCGATGACCGACCAGCCCACCCACGACCAGCTCTTCAACATCCTGCACCCCGGCCCGGCCATCCTCGCCGCAGGTGCCAGCGGCGACCCGGTCCGCGACCTCCAGGCACGACTGGTGTCGATCCAGTGGCTCTTCGGCGACGTGACGGGCAGCTACGACGCCGACACCGTGGCCGCGGTCAAGGGCTTCCAGGCCAAGCGCCGGATCCCGGTCACCGGCGAGGTCGACCGGCGCACGCTGGACCGGCTGCACGCCATGACCGGCACCCCCACGCACGCGGCGATGTACAACGAGCTCCCCGCCACCGGCAGCAACCAGCCGGGCACGCTCGACGCTCGCTGCCTGACCGGCCGCGTCCTGTGCATCGACAAGACCAGCCAGACGCTGCGCTGGGTCGTCGACGGCAAGGTCCAGAGGAGCTTCGACGTGCGTTTCGGCGCGTCGTACAGCCCGACCCGGGAGGGTGTCTTCCACGTCTACACCAAGGACGAGGACCACGTGTCCCACCTCTACGGCTCGGAGATGCCGTTCTCGATGTTCTTCTCCGGCGGCCAGGCGGTGCACTACTCCTCCGACTTCGCGTCCCGCGGGTACGCCGGCGCCTCGCACGGCTGCGTGAACGTGCGCGACTACGACGGGCTGGCCTGGCTGTTCGGACAGGTGCAGGTGGGTGACACCGTCGTCATCTACTGGTCCTGACCGGCTGCCCCCGCCGCCGGCGGAGTGGCCTCGGTCACCGGCGTACGCTTCACCCTCGTGACGACCAGCGCGACCCCCGACGAGCAGTCGGCGACCCTCGGCACCCTCGTCGCACGCACGGTCCGCCTCGACGCCGACGCCGTCGGCTCGCTGCTCGACCTGCTGCCCACCGACCGCCCGGTCACCTGGCTGCGCCGGGGTGAGGGCCTGGTCGGCTGGGGGGTCGCCGCCGAGGTGCGCACCAGCGGCGCGACCCGGTTCGCCGACGCGGTGAAGTGGTGGGCCGAGACCACCGCGCGCACGGTCGTGCGCGACGAGGTCAACGAGCCCGGCACCGGTCTGGTCTGCTTCGGCACGTTCGCGTTCGCCGACGAGCCCGGCGACTCCGTGCTCGTCGTGCCGGAGGTCGTGATCGGCCGGCGCGGCGACACCACCTGGCTCACGACGATCGGCCGCGACAGCATCGCCGCGCCGGTGCTCGGCGTGGCCGACGAGCCCCCGGCCCCGGTCGAGGTGAGCTTCGCCGACGGCGCCCTGGACGGCGAGCACTGGATGTCGGTCGTCGCCGATGCCGTCGCCCGGATCAACGCCGGCGACCTCGAGAAGGTCGTCCTGGCCCGTGACCTGGTCGCGACCGCCAATGCGCCGGTCGACGTGCGCTGGCCGCTGCGCCGGCTGGCCGACTCCTACCCGATGTGCTGGACCTTCCACGTGGACGGCATGTTCGGCGCGACCCCGGAGATGCTGGTGCGCCGCGAGCGCGGCCTGGTGACGTCACGGGTGCTCGCCGGCACCATCCGGCGCACCGGCGACGACGACCGCGACCTCGCGCTCGCCGCGACCCTCGCCCGCTCCTCGAAGGACCTCGAGGAGCACGAGTACGCCGTCCGCTCGGTCGCCGACGCCCTCGACCCGCACTGCTCGTCGATGAACGTGCCCGAGGCGCCGTTCGTGCTCCACCTGCCCAACGTCATGCACCTCGCCACCGACGTGGCCGGTGTCGTGCACGACGCCGCCACCGTCACCTCGCTGCAGCTGGCGGAGGCACTGCACCCCTCGGCAGCGGTCGGCGGGACACCCACCCCCGTCGCGACCGCCCTGATCAGCGAGATCGAGGGGATGGACCGCGGCCGCTACGCCGGACCGGTCGGCTGGATGGACGCCAGCGGCGACGGCGAGTGGGGCATCGCGCTGCGGTCGGCCTCCGTCGACGGCCCGACGGTCCGGCTGTTCGCCGGGTGCGGCATCGTCGCCGACTCCGACCCCGAGGCCGAGCTGGCCGAGTCGCAGGCGAAGTTCGTGCCGGTCCGAGACGCCCTCTCCCCCTGACCCCCGCCTCGTGCGGGTCAGGGTGCGCCCCGGCGCACCCTCCGGGGCACGACCCGGTCACGCGGAGAGCGCGCTCGGGAACCGGGTCTCGAAGTCGAGCACGGCCACCCAGGTCGGCGTGACCGAGATGTGCCACATGGGCTGCCCGCGGAGCTGGCCGACCCAGGCCCCACCCTGCTCGTCGCCGAAGTAACGGCGCGCGGCAGCGGCGTACTCCTCCGTCACGTCGTCGCGCAGCTCCACGGTCGCGTCGCCGCGCAGCAGCAGCGCGTGGTACGGCCATCCCGACGAGTCGTCGATCGTCACCGCCACCCGCGGGTCGCGCTGGAGCGCCCGGACCTTCGGGGCCCTGACCGGCGTCCCGAAGGTGACGGCGCGCCCCGTCCAGTGGAACCAGATCGGCACGACTCGCGGCGTGCCGTCGGTCCAGGTGTAGGCCAGCCGCGCCAGCTGGCGGGAGTGCAGCAGCTCCTGGGCCACTGGGTCGTCGAGAAGGGCCACGTCGCCCTGGCGTCCGGTCATGTCGACTCCTCGGGAAGTCGCCGCCGTCGAGCGGGGCCCGCCCTGGGCCGGCGGCCGTCCCTCCAGTGAACGCCGCACGCCGCGGGGTCCGCAAGCGTCGTGCGGGTGAGGGTGTGCCCCGGCGCGCCCTCAGGGGCACGACCCGGTCAGAGGTCCTTGCCGTCGGCGAGCCGGACGTACTCCTGGTCGGACTTCGGCAGGAAGGCGGCCATGTGCCCGTCGACGATCTTCAAGCCCGCCTCGGAGTAGACCCGGTCGTGGATGGCGAGGTTGCGCGGCGCCTGCACCTCCCGCGCGAACTCGATCGCCTCCGCGGCGCGCATCCACGGCGCCGACACCGGGACCAGCAGCACGTCCACACGCTCGCCGGGATGGGTGAGCGCGTCCCCGGGGTGGAAGACCTTCTCGACCTGCCCGTCGGGTCCGGTGGCGGTGAGGACGTAGCCGCTGTTGTGGAACCGCGGGAACTCCGGGTGGATGACGGCGTGCAGCTCGCCCACCGCGCGGGTCGGGATCCCGGGATCGAACTCCTCCCCCGGCGACACCACGGTCACCCGCTCGGCCACGTCGGGGGCGTCCTCGCGGATCCGGGCCGCGACGTCCTCGATGGTGTAGATCCGAGCGTCCGTGGCCCGCAGGTGGTCGGGCAGGTAGTGGTCGGGGTGCTCGTGGGTGATCAACACCGCGTCGGCTCCGGCGACGGCCTCCGGGTCGGTGAACATGCCGGGATCGAGCACCACCGTCCTGCCCTCGTGCTCGATCCGGACGCAGGCGTGGCCGAACTTGGTGATCCGCATGTGCCCACCGTAATCACGTGGCGGTCGTGGTCGAGCGGTCGAGAGAATCGGCGCGTGCTCGAGGTGGTCGTCTCCGGTCTCGTCACCGGCTGGGCGATCGCGATCCCGATCGGCGCGGTCGGGGCGTTCCTGGTCACGCTCACGGCGCGTACGTCGTTCCGCGTCGGCGCCGCAGGTGCGCTGGGAATCGCCACCGTCGACGGGGTGTACGCCGCGCTGGCGGTGGCCGCCGGGGCCGCCCTCTCGGCACTGCTGGCCCCCGTCGCCACCCCGCTGCGGATCACCTCGGGCGTGGTCCTTCTCGTCATCGCCGGGCTCACCGCCGCCCACGCCCTGGCCACGAGCGGTCGGCCGCGCGAGGCCGCTCCCCTGCGGCCGGGGCGGGCCTACGCGGTCTTCGTAGGCATCACGGCGGTCAACCCGACCACCGTCGTCTACTTCGCCGCGGTCGTGCTCGGCAACCGGCACCTGGTCTCGACGCCGCTGGAGGGGATCGTGTTCGTGACGGCCGCGTTCCTGGCCTCGGCGTCCTGGCAGCTGGCGCTCGCCGGCGGCGGGGCGGTGCTGGGCCGGGTCGCCACCGGCCACCGCGGCCACCTCGTCACGGGGCTCGTGTCGGCGGTCGTCATCGCCGCCCTGGCCGTTCGTACGATGCTGGCATGAGCGCACCGGGGACCGACCGCGTCACCATCCGTCCGGCCGTGCCGGAGGATGCCGAGCCCCTCACTCACCTGCACCTCGACTGCTGGGACGACGCCTACACGGGGTTGATGGACCAGAGGTTCCTCGACGAGCGCCGTGCGGACGTCCCGTCCCGGGTCGAGCGGTGGCGGCAGGTCCTCGAGCAGAGCGACACCACGCTCGTCGCGGAGTCCGACGACGGGCTGGTCGGCTTCGTCAGTGCCGGCCCCGGACGCGACAACGACGTCGACACCGACCTCGAGCTGATGGCGCTCTACGTCCGGGCGGACCGCTGGGGCACGGGCGTCGGCTATGCCCTGCTCGAGGAGGCGATCGGGGACCGGGCGGCGTACCTGTGGGTCCTCCACGGCAACGACCGGGCGATCCGCTTCTACGAGCGGCAGGGGTTCCGGCTCGACGGCACCCGCGACGAGCACGACGAGGGGCTGCACGTGCGGATGGTCCGCGCGGGAACATGAGGCTGGCCACCGGCGTTCACCCGGCGGACCGAGGAGGCCCTCATGATCGCAGTCACCGGTGCCACCGGAGCCGTCGGCGGCCTGGTCGCCCGGACCGTGGCCGATCTCGACCCGGTCCTCGTCGTCCGGGACCCGTCGCGCGCTCCTGACCTCGGCTGCGAGGTGCGCGCCTGCGAGTACGCCGACGACGGCGCGGCACGTGCAGCGCTGGCCGGCGTCGAGACGCTCTTCATGGTGTCCGCCGCCGAGGCCCGCGACCGCCGCGAGCAGCACCGCGCGTTCATCGCCGCCGCCGCTCGGGCCGGGGTGCAGCACGTGGTCTACACGTCCTTCGCGGGAGCCGCACCGGACGCGACGTTCACGCTGGGTCGCGACCACTTCGACGCCGAGGCCGCGATCCGTGGCACCGGGATGACGCTGACGGCGCTGCGGGACAACTTCTACCTCGACCTGCTGCCTCTCTTCGCCGACGCCCGGGGCGTGATCCGGGGCCCCGCCGGCAGCGGCCGGGTCGCCGCGGTGGCCCGCGCCGACGTGGCCGCCGTGGCCGCCACCGTGCTGCGCGACCCCGCAGCCCACCGCGGCGCGACGTACCAGCTGACCGGACCGGAGGCGCTGACGTTCGCCGAGGTGGCGGCCCGGGCGGGGGCGGTGCTCGGGCGCCCGCTGCGCTTCGAGGACGAGACGGTGGAGCGGGCCTACGCCTGGCGCCGCACGGCGTACGACGCGGAGCAGTGGCAGCTCGACGCGTGGGTCAGCACCTACACCGCGATCGCGGACGGCTCGGTCGCCGCGGTGAGCGAGGACGTACGCCGGATCACCGGCCGTGCCGCGCGCTCGCTGGAGGAGGCGCTGGCGGGCTGAGGGGCGCCGCTGGACTGCACCACCCTTGCCCCAAAAAGCACGATCGTCCTATTGTCGGTGCCATGACCAAGGGCGAGGAGACCAGGACCGCGATCCTGGACGAGTCACTCACCCTGGCGTCGCGCGTCGGCTTCACCGGGCTCACCATCGGCCAGCTCGCGGAGCAGACCCGGATGAGCAAGAGCGGCCTGTTCGCGCACTTCCGGTCCAAGGAGCAGCTCCAGCTCCAGACCCTGGCGCACGCGCGGCGCAGGTTCATCGACACCACGGTGCGTCCGACGCTGGCCTCTCCCCGAGGGGAGCGACGACTGCGTGAGCTGTTCGACCGCTGGCTCACCTGGGAGTCCGAGGTGCTCCCGGGCGGATGCATCTTCGTGACCGGGTCCATCGAGTTCGACGACCAGCCCGGACCGATGCGTGACGCGCTCGTCGCCGACCAGCGCGACTGGCAGGACACCATCGCCGCCGTCACCGAGACCGCGGTCAGCGAGGGCGACTTCCGAGCCGACGTCGACCCGCGCCAGATCGCCTTCGAGATCCAGGGGCTGATCATGGGCTACCACCACGCCGCCCGCCTGCTCGGCGACGAGCACGCCCTCGACCGCGCGCGCAGCGCGTTCGAGTCGATCATCGAGCGAGCCCGGGCTCGCTGAACCGACCCAACCATCCCTCACCGAGAGGCATCCTCATGGCCACGTCATCCCTCCGGAAAAGCACGATCGTTCGTGCCCAGAGCCTCGCCCTGCAGGTCTTCTTCCGCACGGCGGACCTGGTCGTGCCCCGGGTCGCCGGACGCCGGGCGCGCGACCTGTGGTTCACGGTGCCGCCCACCACGGCCGCCGCCCCCCTGCCCCCGGGGGGCGAGCCGTTCGTCGTCACCGCCCAGGGCGCCCGGGTCCGCGGCCACGTCTTCGGCCACGGTCCGACGGTCTACCTCGTGCACGGCTGGGGCGGCCGCGGCAGCCAGCTGGCCGGCTTCGTCGAGCCACTGGTGGCGACCGGGCACCGGGTGGTCCTGTTCGACGGCCCGGCGCACGGCGACTCCGACCCCGGCCCGTCGGGACCCCGGCGCTCCCACGGCGTGGAGCTCGGCAAGGCGCTGGACGCGGTCTTCGCGCGATTCGGCCCCGCCGAGGCCGTCGTCGCGCACTCCCTCGGTGCGGTGGCGACGTACCTCTCCCTGCGGTTCGGCTGGCTCGGCACCGCACGGCTCGTGCTCCTGGCGCCGCTGGTGGAGGTCGAGACCCTCGTCGACCGGTTCCAGGGCGCGCTCGGGTTCGGCGACCGGACCCGACGCGCCTTCGACCGGGAGGTCCACGACTTCGTAGGCATCCCGGTCGCCGAGTTCGACGCCCGCCACCAGGCCGCGCACGTCGACCCCGTGCCGACGCTGGTGGTCCACGACGTCGGCGACCGGCAGACGCCGTACGCCGAGTCGCAGCGGTTGGTCGACGTGCTCCCGGACGCGTCGCTGGTCACCACCGAGGGCCTCGGGCACCGGCGGATCCTGCGCGACCCGGACGTGATCGGCGAGGTCGTCGGCTTCATCGGCGGCGGGCGGCGGGCGCAGGCGGCCTGAGGCCGCGCGGACCGGCGTTCAGGCCGTCAGGTGGTGCACGTAGCACCAGCGCCAGTCCTCGCCGGGCTCCGCCGACTGCATGACCGGGTGCTGCGCCTCACGGAAGTGCGCGGTGGCGTGCTGGCGCGGCGAGGAGTCGCAGCACGCGATGTGGCCGCACTCGAGGCACCGCCGCAGGGCGACCCACTGCGTGCCCTCCTCGAGGCACTCCTCGCAGGCGTCCGGCGGCTCCTCGTCGACCGCGGGGTGCCGCTCGAGGTCGTCGCAGACCTCGCCGTGCGGACGGCGCGCGGCGTTGACCGAGCGCAGCTCGTCGTGCTCCTGGTGGGCGATCTCGAGCATCGACTCCTCGACGTCGAGCATCGAGAGCACCTCGCTGATCACCTCCGAGGCGACCGTGCCCGAACGGCGGATCTCGAGGACCCGGCGGCGCTCGGCGTCGATCATCGCGCGCCGCAGGCGGGAGTAGAGCTCGCTGGGCGTCTCCTGGTCGGCGGTGGTGCCGAGCCGCTCCCACGCGGCGAAGTTGCGCTGGTCGGTGCGATCGCGGATCAGGTCGGCCACGCCGTGCGGGTCGTCGAACTCCATCCCGTCCAGCTCGGCGTACCCCGCCTTGGAGGCCTGCTGGAGGATCGTCGCGCGCGCCAGGGCGTCGTCCATCGGGTCGGGGGCCGGCACGTCGAGGCGACGGGCCACCCAGCCCAGCGACAGCCCTTGGACGAACAGGGTCCCCGCCACGACGGTGAAGGCCACGAACAGCAGGACCTCACGGTGCTCGGCCTCCTCGGGGATCACGAACGCCGCGGCCAGCGTGACCACGCCGCGCATCCCCGCCCAGCCGAGCACGAACGTGAACGTCCACGGCGGCTTGTAGCCGACGTCGGGGTCCGGGCCCGGACGGACCAGGGCGTAGCGGGCGAGGAAGACCCACGCCATGCGCAGCACCACGACCCCGACCAGGGTGGCCACGCAGACCGCGACGATGCGGCCGGCCGACAGGTCGCTGTCGGCGACGTCGGCGAAGAGCCACTGGGCCTGCAGCCCGATCAGCAGGAAGACGGTGTTCTCGAGGACGAACGCGATGGTCCGCCAGTTCATCCGTTCGGCGATCCGTGACTGCGCGGTCTGCAGGATGGGCGCCTTGTGGCCCAGCAGCAGGCCGGCGATCACCACACCGATGACGCCGGAGGCGTGGATCTCCTCGGCTGCCATGTAGGCCGCGAACGGGATCACGAACGAGATGCCGGTGTCGAGCACGGGGTCGGTGATCCTGGTGCGCATCCAGGCCACCACGGCGAAGACGACGGCACCGACCAGCACGCCGCCGACGGCCGCCCACACGAAGTCGGCGCCGACGCGCCAGGCCACGACGTTCTCCGAGCCCACCGCGATGATCGCCACGGCGGTGCGCAGCGCCACCAGCGCGGTCGCGTCGTTGAGCAGCGACTCGCCCTCGAGGATCGTCACCACCCTCCGGGGCAGCCCGATCCGGCGTCCGATGGCGGTCGCCGCCACCGCGTCGGGGGGTGCGACCACCGCCCCGATGGCGAAGGAGGCGCCCCACGAGATGGCCGGCAGGATCGCGTGCACGATCACGCCGATGCCGAGCGTCGTGAAGATGACGAGGCCGACGGAGAGCAGCAGGATCGCGCGCCGGTTGGCGTTGAAGTCCACCAGGGAGCTCTGGATGGCCGTGGCGTAGAGCAGCGGCGGCAGCAGCCCCAGCAGCACGATCTCGGGCTCGAGGTGCACCTCGGGCATGCCCGGCAGGTAGCTCGCGCCCACGCCGACCGCGATCAGCAGCAGGGGTGCCGGGAAGCCGACCCGCTCCGCGAGCGCGGTGAACGCGAGGACCGCCACTGCGAGTCCGACGAGGAACAGGGCGATCTCCACCCCGACATTGTGGCGGACCCGCCCTGAGCCGGCCCACGGATCTCAGGCCGGCTGCGCCACCCAGGTCATCGGGTCGCCCCAGCCCAGCTCGGAGATGCCGTGCCTGCCGAACGCCAGGACCACCAGCGTCCGCCGGTGCGCGGCGAACGTGAGGACGTGCGCGATCATCCCGCCGTAGGTGAACACCTCGGCCGGCTCGCACAGCGCGTCGACGAAGGTGTCGTCGAGGCGGCCGGCCGCGACGACCTCGCGCACGTGGGAGAGGTACGTCGGCCCCTCGGTCGCCAGCCGTTCCCGCAGGGAGCTCAGCGACTCGTGCTCCTCGACCGACCAGTCGTAGTCCCGGGTCGCCATCGCGGCGTTCCACATCCCCATCTGGCCGACCAGGCGCGACAGGAGCGAGCGGATCGTCTGGCGGTCGTCGTCGACGTCGAGCTCGATCGGCTGGTCGAGCTGCTCGTCGGTCAGCCGCTCCGCCAGCCGCACCATCTCGCCGGTCAGCCACACGTGGTGCTCGACCATCTTCGTGAGCAGGTCCATGGAGGTCACCTTGTCTCTCGCCGGCAGCCGCAGGCTCCCGGGTGGGTGGAAGTGCACGTCGTTGGGTGCCTCGATCTGGATGTGCCCGGGCCTGCGCCGCCAGGTGGCCGGCGGCACGCCGTACGCCCGGGTGAAGGCCCGCGTGAACGCCTCGTGGGAGCCGTAGCCGGCCTCCACCGCGACGTCGATGAGCGGCGCGGTGGTGGTGATCATGCGGTACGCCGCCCGCTCGAGGAGGATGCGCCGGCGCAGCGCGCTGGGCGGCTCGCCGGCGACCGACCTGATCATCCGGTCGAAGTGGAACCGCGAGAAGTGCAGCCGGGCGGCCCACTCCTCGCCCGACGCCTCGGTGATGCGGGGGTCGTCGAGCGCCTCGGCGAGGTGGTCGACGAACTCCGCGAAGGTGTCGGCTGACGTGGTCATGGCCCCATCCTGACCGCGGCGGCCGGCACCGCCTTGATCACGCTTGCTGGGTCAGGCTGCCGACGCCCGAGCCGTAGTTCGTCTCGTAGCGGAACGCCATCGGCTGCTCACCCGGCGGCAGCAGCATCGAGGCCACCTGCGAGACCCGGTCGACCTCGACGTGGACGCTCACGTGGACGTTGCGGTCGGCGGGCACCTCGAACGGCACCGCGCCCCAGATCACGAGGTACTGCCGACCGTCGATGCTGACGATCGGACGGTGCTTGGAGACCGCCATCGCGTTGCCGGTGGTCAACTGCAGCGTCAGCACCCGCCTGGGTCCCTGGTGGAACTCGACATACGGGATCACACCGGGCAGCGGCTGCTGGGTCATGGCTCGAGTCTCCCGCGGGGGCCACCGCGCCAAACCCGGGCGCCCGTCACGGACGCAGGGCGCGGATGCGGGCGTCGAGGTCGCGTCGGTTGTCACGGCGCACGACGGCCTCCACGACCTCGATCCCGCCGTTGGGATTGGCCAGGGCCTGCTCGAGCTCCGCGCGCGAGTCGACCTTCCAGTGCGGCGTCCGCGTGGCCGCGCAGAGGCTGGCCAGGTCGACGCCGTGCGGGGTGCCGAAGAGCGTGTCGAAGGGCGTGGAGTACTCCTCGGCGCCCTGCTCGAGCATGGAGAAGATCGAGCCACCGTCGTCGTTGACCACCACGATCGTGAGGTCGGGACGTGCCTCGCGGGGCCCGAGGACCAGGCCGCCGGCGTCGTGCAGGAAGGTCACGTCGCCCATCAGCGCGATCGCCCGTGAGGTGCGCGGGCGGCCCAGGGCGGCACCGATGGCGGAGGAGACGGTCCCGTCGATCCCGGACAGCCCCCGGTTGGCGATCACCTTGCGGCGGTCGCCGACGGCGTACCTCGCGACCATCAGGTCGAGGTCACGGACCGGGCTGGAGGCGCCCACGAACAGGAGGCCCTCGGGCGACAGCGACCGGCTGACCACGCCGGCCACCTCGTGGGGCGTGAGCTCGGGCTCGGCCGCGAGCAGCGCGTCGAGCTGCCGACCCACGGACCGGTCGGCCTCGCGCCAGGCCTCGAGCCAGGCCGGCTCGGCGGGCTCGGTGACGGCGAGGCCCCCGACGACCCGCACGTCCACCTCGAAGGGACGCTCGGGCCAGGTCCCCGGGGCCGGTGTGCCGACCACCTCCACGTCGTCCCGTGCCAGCAGCCGGGTCACGGGGCGGGACAGCGTCGGGTGGCCGAACACCACGACCCGCTCGATGCTGCGTCCGAGATCGGTGTCGAGCAGGAGCCGGTAGCAGCGGATCGCGTTCTCACCCGTGCGTGACCCGCTCGTGGGCTCGGCGAGCAACGGCCAGCCCGCGCGCTCGGCGAGGACCCGCGCGGGCGGCCCGGCGTCGTCGCCCGCGACGACCACGGTGCGGGGTCCGCCGGCGATCGTCGTGAGGGAGGCGGGGGTGGCCCGACGGGGGGACTCGCCACGGACCACGTCGGGCGTCCAGGTGCCCTCGGGCACGAGCGGCTCGTCCAGCTGGACGTTCACGTGCGCGGGGAACATCGACCAACGCCCGGCCCAGTCGTCCAACCCGCCGGGATCGGCGACGTCGAGGGTGTCGACGAGCCCCCCGAAGATCCCCACCTGGTCGGTCGTCTGGTTGGCGTTGGTGCCCCGCAGCCGGGCCGGCCGGTCGGCGGTCACGACCACGAGCGGGAGCCCGGCGTGGGCGGCCTCGAGGACCGCCGGGTGCAGGTTGGCGACGGCGGTGCCGGAGGTGCACACCACCGCGGCCCGGGCGCCGACCTTCGTGAGCCCCAGGGCGAGAAACCCGGCGGTGCGCTCGTCGATCCTGGTGTGCAGCCGCAGCAGGCCGGCCGCGGCGGCGTCGTACGTCGCGAAGGAGAGGGGCGCGTTGCGGGAGCCGGGGGCGATGACCACGTCGCTGACTCCCGCCTCGATCAGCGCGGACACGACGGCCCGGGCGAGGCCGGTGGCAGGGTTCGTCACGGTCGACCATCCTGCCCCAGCGCCGACCGCTGCAGGGCCTGCACCTCGGCGAGCCGGGCCTCCCAGTGGGCCACCCGGTCCGGCGCCGCGGCCAGGGCCGCCAGGGCGGCCTCGTCGACGGCCGGCCGGGCCACCGGGAGCGCGCCGTCCACCGGCAGCAGCGGGGCCTTCACGACGTCTGCGGTGAGCAGCTGCACGGTCGCGAGCCCGCAGGCGTGAGGCAGCTCGGGCAGTGCCGCCGCCAGCGCGACCCCGGCGGCGATCCCCACGCTGGTCTCCAGCGCGGACGACACGACGACGGGCAGCCCGATGTCCTCCGCGATCCGCAGGCAGGCCCGCACCCCGCCCAGCGGCTGCACCTTGAGCACGGCCACGTCGGCCGCCTCGAGGTCGCGCACCCGGTAGGGGTCCGCGGCCCGGCGGATCGACTCGTCGGCGGCGACCGGCACGTCGACGGCCCGGCGTACGGCGGCCAGCTCCTCGACGAGTCCGCAGGGCTGCTCGACGTACTCCAGCCCGCCCGCGGCCCGGTCCAGGAGCCGGATCGCGCCGACCGCCTCGTCGACGTCCCAGCCCCCGTTGGCGTCCACCCGCACCCGGCCCGCCGGACCCAGCGCGTCGCGGACCGCCTCCAGCCGGGCCTCGTCATCGCCGAGGGTCTGCCCCGGCTCGGCGACCTTGACCTTGGCGGTCGTGCAGCCGCCGGCCAGCACGATCTCGTGGGCGCGCTCCGGCCCCACCGCCGGCACGGTCACGTTCACCGGCACCGAGTCGCGGACCGGGTCCGGCCAGTCACCCGCGGCCGCCTCCTCGGCGCAGCGCAGCCACGGCTCGGCGACCGTGGCGTCGTACTCCAGGAACGGGCTCCACTCGCCCCAGCCGCCGTCGCGGCCCCGCACGAGCACGCCCTCACGGACAGTGATCCCACGGAAGCGGGTGCGCATCGGGATCGAGAAGACGCGGACTCCCCCCGTCACCGGACCGTCCCTCGCAGCCGCAGCCGGTCGGGCTTCCCGTTCCCCAGCAGGGGGATCTCATCGAGCAGGACCAGCTGGCGGGGCGCCCACGACCGCGGGTGCACCGCGCCCACCCACGCCCGCGCCTCGTCCAGCGCGAGGCCGGCCGGCGCGACCACGAAGGCCACCACCCGGTTGCCCCACTCCTCGTCGGGCACCCCGAGCACCTCCGCCGCCGCCACCCCGGGGTGCTCGCGCAGCCGCGCCGCGACAGCCGGGGTGGGGACGTTCACTCCCCCGCTGACCACGACGTCGTCGAGCCGCCCCAGCACGTGCAGCCGCCCGTCCTCGTCGAGGCGACCGGCGTCGGAGGTCAGGAACCAGCCGTCCTCGAGCACCGACGCGGTCAGCTCGGGGTCGCCCTCGTAACGGTCGAACAGGGTCGGCCCGCCGATCCGGATCCGGCCGCCGCGCCCGATGGCCAGCGCCACCCCGTCCAGCGCGTAGCCGTCGTAGACACAGCCCCCTGCGGTCTCGGAGGAGCCGTAGGTCGCCACGACCCGCACCCCCTCCGCCGCGGCCCGGGCGCGCAGCGCAGCGTCGACGGGGCCGCCCCCGAGCAGCACGGTGTGGAAGGTCCGCAGCGCCTCGACCTCGGCCGACACCCCGAGCATCCGGTGCAGCTGGGTCGGCACCAGGGAGACGAAGCGGGCCCGGTCGGGAGGCCCGGCCGAGACCAGCGCGGCGGTCGCCTCGACGAAGGACCCGTGCTCCTCCTGCAGCACCGGCGGGTGACCGGCGACCAGGGAGCGACAGACCACCTGCAGCCCCGCGACGTACGACGCGGGCAGCGTCAGCAGCCAGGCACCCGCGGCCCCGAGACGGCGCTCGGTGGCCGTCACGGACGCCATCACCGCGCGCCGCGAGAGCAGCACCCGCTTGGGTCGGCCGGTCGAGCCGGACGTCTCGACGACCAGCGGCTCGGGCTCACCGGCCGCGTCCAGCCATGCCGCCAGCGCGGCCACGACGTCACGGGTCGGGCCCCCCACGGGTCGGAGCACATCCATGCGAGGCATCCTCGCACCGACGTGCCGGGCGCCTCCTCCGGGCCGACCACTGCGTCGGCACGGTGCGCCTGCTGGTTGAATCCTCGGGTGGCAACCCCCGCCGAATGGCTCGCCGGAGCGCGACCCCGCACCCTCCCCGCCGCTGTCTCCCCCGTGCTCGCCGGCACCGGTGTCGCGGTGTACGCCGGCGCCTGGGACGACTGGCAGGGCGTGTGGTGGAAGGCCCTGCTCGCGCTGGTCGTGAGCCTGGCCCTCCAGGTGGGCGTCAACTACGCCAACGACTACTCCGACGGCGTCCGCGGCACCGACGACGAGCGGGTCGGCCCGATGCGGCTGGTCGGGTCCGGCGCGGCGACGCCGGGCGCGGTCAGGCGGGCGGCGTTCCTGGCGTTCGGCGTGGCCGGGGTGGCCGGCCTCGTGCTCGCCGCGACGACCGCCTGGTGGCTGGTCGCGGTCGGGCTGCTGTGCGTGGTCGCCGCCTGGTACTACACCGGGGGCTCGCGGCCCTACGGCTACCTCGGGCTGGGCGAGGTCATGGTGTTCGTCTTCTTCGGGCTGGTGGCCGTGGTCGGGACGACGTACGTCCAGACCGGGACCTGGGAGTGGGCGGCGGTGTACGCCGCCGTCGGGATCGGCTCGCTCGCCTGCGCGATCCTGGTCGCCAACAACCTGCGCGACATCCCCACCGACGTGGTGGCCGGGAAGCGGACCCTCGCGGTGCGCCTCGGTGACGGCCGGACCCGGGCGCTCTACCTGCTCCTCGTGCTCGCCGCGGCCGGGGCCGTGGTGGCGGTGGCCGTGGCGACCACGTGGTGGGCGCTGCTGGGCCTGGGCTTCCTCGCCGTCGCCGCCCGTGCGGTGCGGACCGTGCGCGGCGGCGCCACCGGGCCGGGCCTCATCCCGGTGCTCCAGCTGACCGGCGTCGCCGAGCTGCTCTGGGCGGTCCTGGTGGCCGCCCCGCTCGTCGTCGCGGCCTGATCCTGAGGGAGCCGACGTAGGCTCGGCGCATGCTCTGGATCCTGCTGATCGTGGTCGCCGCCGTCGTGCTCTACAAGTTCCGCGTCCCGATCCTCGCCAAGGTCCTCGGCCAGGACCGCGGACGCGTCGAGCGCCAGCTCAACCGTCGCAAGCACTGAGCGCGGGCCGCTGGGTCCCCCCGAGGAGTCAGGAGTCGTCGGCGTCCTCGCGCGCCCGCATCTCCTCGTAGCGCTCCCGCGCCCGGTGGGCGCGCTCGTCGACCCGACGGGCGAACGCCGCCCGCTGCCGGTTGAGCAGGAAGTACGACGCGATCCCGCTCATCACGAAGGCGATGACGACCGCCCACAGCAGGTTCATGCTGTCGCTGACGAGCATCCACACCCCGACGACGACGGCCAGCGAGGCGAAGAACAGCACGATGCGCAGGGCGGTGTAGACCACGAACTCCTTCACGCCTTCAGGGTAGGCGGTGACCACCGGGCGCCTACCCTTGAGGTGTGCTGAAGTTCCTGCTTGTCGTGATCCTCGTCGCGGTGGCGGTCTACCTCGTCGTGCGCGCGATCCAGCGGCGGGGCGTGCTGCCCCGACACCAGCCGCCCTCACGACCCAGCCGGCCGCTCGGTCCCGACGACGACCCCGACTTCCTGCGCGACCTCGACCGGAAGCGCAAGCACCCGAAGGATCCGGAGACCTGACCTCAGAGCAGGGTCGCCCGGACCGCGACCGGCTCGACCTTCTCGGACACCACCGGCGCTGACGCGTACGAGTGCTGGCTGGTGCTCGAGAAGTAGTTGATCCCGATGAAGTTGAACCACAGCGTCGCCATGCCCAGCAGCGCCAGCCACGCGGCCTTGCGCCCCTTCCAGCCTGCGGTCGAGCGCGCGTGGAGGTACGCGGCGTACACGACCCAGGTGATGAAGGCCCAGACCTCCTTGGGGTCCCAGTTCCAGTAGCTGCTCCACGCCTGGTGCGCCCAGATCGGGCCGGTGATGAGGACCGCGAACGTCCACACCGGGAAGCCGAAGGAGTGGATCCGGTAGGAGATCCGGTCGAGCACCTCGGGGCTGGGGACCCGCGCCAGCGGCCCCGTGGACGGCCCCGGACGGCGCTCCTTGACGAGGAAGATCACCGAGGTGATGCCGCCGAGGGTGAAGGCACCGGTGGCGATGATCGCCGAGACGACGTGGATCACCAGCCAGTAGGAGTCGAGCGCCTCGGTCAGCGGGGCGACCGGGTCGTAGAGCCACAGCACCGCGACCATGAGCAGGGCCAGCACGAACCCGACGACGATCGGGGCCATCCAGGCCAGCGCGAACTTCCGGTTGAGCACGAGGTAGAGCAGGGCGACCACGAAGGTGCCCGACAGCGTGAACTCGTACATGTTGCCCCAGGGCACCCGGTTCGGGTCAGCGGCCATGCCGCGCCCCAGCAGGGCCACGAAGTGCACGGCCACCGCGATGCCGGTCAGCATCAGTCCCAGCCGACCGAACAGGGCGGTACGCCGCGCTGCCGCGTCGTCGGCCTCGGGCTCCGGGCCGCCGGTGGCCACCGCCACCCCGCCGCCCCCGGTCGAGGTGGCGGTCCGGGCGGCGGACGAGGTCTCGACCGGCACGTGCCGCAACGAGCTCCACTCCACGAGGTGGGCGAGCAGCGCCAGGAAGTAGACGACTCCACAGGCCGCCACGGCCTGGTTGCTGAGGGTCTCCCATGCGGCGTCGGTCACGACTTGTCCTCTCCTGCGTCCTTGCGCGGCGCGCCCGGCAGGGCCGCCACGATGTCGGCGAGCACGGTGGCCACGTCCCCGCCGCCCGAGCGGTCCAGCGCGGCCACCTCCACCAGTGTGAACCCATCCTCCCGGCGGGCACGAACCCACACCCTCCGCGGCCGGATGAACAGCGAGCCGAGCAGCCCGATCAGGGCCAGGACCACGCCGGCCAGGGCGATCTGCTTGCCCGGTGTCTGGCTGATCTGGATCTTGGTCCAGCGCTTGACGCCGTCGAAGCTCACCGAGCCCAGCCCGTTCGGGAGCTTGGTCGTCTGGCCCGGCTGCAGGTCGACGCGGAACATCGAGCCGTCGGGCTTCTTCAGCATCGTGGTCCGCGCCTTGTCCAGCGCGTAGACCGACTGCGGCGTCCCGTCGTCCATGCCGAGGTCACCGGTGTAGACGAGCATCGAGATGGCGGGGTTGAGGTCGTTGCCGAACACCGAGAACGGACCGGTCTTGTCGGTGAACGCGTAGGTCGGGTAGAACTCGCCCTCCAGCCCGATCTGGGTCGGCTCCGCGTCGGGGGCCTTGACCACGCCGAAGGACCGGAAGGTCTGGTCGGTGGGCAGGAAGATCGTCGGGCCGCTGTAGACCACGTCGCCCTTGCCGTCGCGCACCGTGATCACCGGGGCGTAGCCGTGCCCGATCAGGAAGACCTCGGTGTCGCCGATGGTGAGCGGGTGGTTCACCTTCAGGTCGTACTGCTTCTCGGGCGAGCCCGGGGACTCGCGGTAGGTGAGGCTCGCGTCGAACTCCCGGGCCATGCCCTTGCGCGGCCCCGACGTCAGCCAGTCGACGGTGAAGTCGTTGACGTCGAAGGAGAACGGCTCCATGTCCTCGGCCCGGAACAGGCTGCCCGGCACGAAGTCGTCGTACTGGGTGAGGTTGTTGGAGAAGCCGTTGCCGACGACGAGGATGACCCCGCCCTTGTAGCCGAACATGCCGCCGATGGCGAAGCCGACCAGCACCACCAGCACCGAGAGGTGGAACAGCAGGTTGCCGGCCTCGCGGAGGTAGCCGCGCTCGGCGGAGACCGCGTCGTCGCCGTCCAGGAGGCGGTAGCGGCGCCGGCGCAGCAGCCCGCGGGCGCCGGCGAGCACCTCGTCCGGCGCGAGGTCGGTGGTGTACGACGCGTGGTCGGGCAGCCGGCCGAGGTTGTGGGGGGCGGCGGGCGGCTTCGCGCGCAGCGCGCGCCAGTAGACGAACGTGCGCGGCACGATGCAGCCGACCAGCGAGACCATCAGCAGGATGTAGATGGCCGAGAACCACGGGGAGTCGTAGACCGAGAACAGGCCGAGCTTCTCGTAGACGGGCGTCAGCTCGGGGTGGGCGTCCTGCCACCGCGACGTCTTGAGGGAGTCGACCCCCTGCTGCGGGATGATCGAGCCCGGGATCGCGGCCAGCGCCAGCAGCAGGAGCAGCACGAGGGCGGTGCGCATCGAGGTGAGCTGGCGCCAGGTCCAGCGCAGCATCTCGCGCAGGGTGAGCTCACCCGGCCGACGGTCGCCCGAGGGGGCGTTGTCGACGTGGCCCTCCGGCCGCTGGTCCCGCACCGAGCTGCTCACACCGACACCTCGGACGAGCTCACCAGGTGCACCTGGAGCCAGGTGACGGCCTGGTCCCACCAGCCGCTGATCAGCAGGACGCCGACCGCGACCAGCATCAGGCCGCCGGCCCGGGTGACCCAGACCTGGTGGCGCCGGATGAACCCGAACGCGCCCAGCGCCCGGCGGTAGGCCAGGCCGGCGGCGACGAACGGCACGCCCAGCCCCACGGCGTACACCGCGGAGAGCAGGGCCCCGCGGCCGGCGGTGGCCTCGTTGAGCGAGAGGGAGGTGATCGCGGCGAGCGTGGGGCCGATGCACGGCACCCAGCCGAGTCCGAAGAGGAACCCGAGGACCGGGGCGGCGGCCAGGCCGACCGCCGGCACCGTGTGCACCCGCCACTCCCGCTGCAGGAACGGCAGCCAGCCGGCGAACACGAGCCCCAGGACGATGGTCAGCACGCCGAGCACGACGGTGAGCGTCTGCCGCCAGGTCACCAGCCACGCGCCGACGGCACCGGAGAGGGTGCCGAGGGCGACGAAGACGACCGTGAAGCCCAGCACGAACAGCAGCGAGCCGAGCAGCATCCGGCCCCGCCGAGCCTCCGCAGCGCCGCTGGCCAGGTCCGCGCCCGAGAGGCCGGTGGCGTAGGACAGGTAGCCCGGCAACAGCGGGATGACGCACGGCGAGAAGAAGGACACCAGTCCGGCGACCAGGGCCACCGGGACGGCGAGGACCAGGGAGCCGGACGCGGCGGTGTCGTGGAACCACTCACCCATCGACGGACGCCTCCCCGGACGACTCCTTGGACACGTCCTTCACGACCTCGACCAGGGTGGTCTTCGACGGCAGCTGGCCGATGATGCTGGCGGCCACCCGTCCCTCCTGGTCGAGCACCACGAAGCTCGGGATCGAGTTGGGCGTCAGGGTCCCCTGGAAGGCCAGCAGCGCCTTGCCGTCGGGCGAGGAGAACGACGGGTACGGCACGTCGAACCGGCGCACGAAGCTCTTGGCCTGCTCGGTCGAGCCGTCGCGGATGTTGATGCCGACGAACTGCGCGCGGTCGCCGAGCTCGTTCGCCGCGGCGACGACGTCGGGCGCCTCCGCGCGGCAGGGGGTGCACCACGAGCCCCACACCACCGCGACGACCGGCGTGCCGCGGAAGGACCGGAGGTCGAGAGCCTTGCCGTCGAGGTCGGTGCCGCTCAGGGTGACGGGGTCGCCCCGATCGCTGACGGCGACCTCCTCGACCGAGCCGTCGTTGGTCACGAACCCCTGGTCCCCGGTCCCGGACAGCGACGAGCAGCCCGTCACCGCCAGCAGGCAGGCGAGGGCGACCGCGGCGGCCGCACGTCGGGGGGCGTGGGTCCGGGAGGGTCCGGCGAGGCGCATGGTCAGGGCCTGTGCTCCTCCGGCGCCCCGCCCGCCGAGAACGGGGCGCGCTTGTCGCGGGTGGGGATCAGGTCACCCGCCGGCTCGGAGTAGGACACCTGGGTGAGCCGGTCCCCCACGAAGTGCAGGGAGGTCAGCGAGCACAGCGTGCACTGGCGCTTGCGCGGGTCGTGCAGGAAGGAGCGCTTCTCCACGTGCAGCCGGGTGATCCAGATCGGGAGCTGGTGGGAGACGATCACGGCCTCGTGGCCGCGGGCGGCGTCACGCGCGTCCTCGACGGCCGCCATCATCCGGGCGGCGACCAGCTTGTAGGGCTCGCCCCACGAGGGCTTGACCGGGTTCCAGAGGTGCACCCACGTGCTCGGCTTGCGGAACGCCTTGTCGTTCGGCCCGAAGCGCCTGCCCTCGAACACGTTCGTCGACTCGATCACCCGGGCGTCGGTGACGATGTCCAGCCCGCGCGCGGAGGCGAGGGGCTGGGCCGTCTCCTGGGCCCGCTCCAGCGGCGAGACGCGCAGGTGCGTGATGTCGCGGTCCCCGATCGCGCCCGCGACCTTCTCGGCCATCGCCCGGCCGAGCTCGGAGAGGTGGAACCCGTCCATGCGGCCGTACAGCACGCCCCGGGGGTTGTGGACCTCGCCGTGGCGCAGCAGGTGGACGATCGTGTCGGGCGTCTGGCTCATCAGCGGTCCTCGTGGGCACGGGCGGCGGCCTGGGCGGCCTCGGGCAGGGCGTCGAGCACGGTCTGCACGGCGCGGTCGTCGTGCGCGGAGGACAGGAACCAGGCCTCGTACGCCGACGGCGGGAGGTAGACCCCCCGGTCCAGCATGGCGTGGAAGAAGGCTCCGAACGCAATCGAGTCGGTCCGCGAGGCGTCGTCGAAGTCGCGGACCGGCCCGTCGGCGGGGTCGGTGAAGAAGACGGAGAACATCGTCCCGGTCGACTGGACGACGTGCGGGACGCCGGCCGCGGCCAGCGCCGCGGCGGCCGCGGACCTGATCGTGTCGGCGGCCGCGTCGATGTGGGCGTAGACCTCGTCGGTGGCGAGCCGGAGCGTGGTCAGGCCGGCGGTGGTGGCGATCGGGTTCCCCGAGAGCGTGCCGGCCTGGTAGACCGGCCCCTCGGGCGCCAGCCGGGACATGACGTCCTCGCGCCCGCCGAACGCGGCCGCGGGGAAGCCTCCCCCCATCACCTTGCCGAAGGTCACCAGGTCGGGGCGCCAGCCCTCGTGCGCGCCGTCGAGGCCCCACTGCCCGAGCCTGCTGGCGCGGAAGCCGGTCATCACCTCGTCGCTGATGAACAGCGCGCCGTGCCGGGCGCAGGTCTCGGCCAGGAAGGCGTTGAAGCCCGGCTCGGGCGGGACGACGCCCATGTTGCCGGGCGCGGCCTCGGTGATCAGGCAGGCGATCTGGTCGCCGTGCTCGGCGAAGGCCTTCTCGACGGCCGCCCGGTCGTTGTAGGGCAGCACCAGCGTCAGCGCCGTCGAGGACGCGGGCACGCCGGGGGTGCCGGGCACCGCGAAGGTCGCCAGCCCCGACCCCGCCGAGGCCAGCAGCGAGTCGACGTGACCGTGGTAGCAGCCGGCGAACTTCACCACCACGTCGCGGCCGGTGAAGCCGCGGGCGAGGCGGATGGCCGACATGGTCGCCTCGGTGCCGGAGGACACGAACCGCACCCGGTCCACCGGGGTCCGCGCGACGATCTCCTCCGCGAGCTCGACCTCCGGCTCGGTCGGGGTGCCGTACGACGTGCCGCGGGCGACCGCGGCCTGCACGGCCGCCTGCACCTCGGGGTGGGCGTGGCCGAGGAGCATCGGACCCCACGAGCAGATCAGGTCGACGTAGTCGTTGCCGTCCACGTCGGTCAGCCACGCGCCCTGCGCCGAGCGCATGAACCGGGGCGTGCCGCCGACCGCGTTGAACGCCCGCACCGGCGAGTTCACGCCGCCGGGCGTGACGGCCCGCGCACGGTCGAACAGGGACGCCGACCGGGCCGTGCCGGGGGCGTTTCCGGACGGGGTGCTGGGGGGTCCGACAGGAGTCACCCTGCGATTGTCCCCGAGCGGGGAAATGGGGTGACCGGCAGCCCGCTCCTACACCATCTCGGGGGTGCGCCAGACCACTCCCGCGGGACAATGGGTTTCACCGTCACGACCGGCGGGAAGCATCGTCTCGTCCACGGGACGTGACCTGCGTCTCAACGCACGGTCGCAGACGTAACTCGGTGTGACACAGTTCGTTGAATCGGTCACCTGTGCTTGAGGGAGCACGGCAGGTAGTTTGGCCTCAGGGGAGATGTTGATGTCCACACCGCGGTTCGGTCGTATCCAGAAGGCGACGGCGCTCGTGCCGCTGGCGCTGCTCTCGGCAGCCTGGACGGCGAGCATCGCCGGTGTCGGCGTCCAGACCGCCTCCGCCGGCGAGACCGTCCCGACGACCCTCCCCGACGGCACGACCGTCCCCACCGAGGCCCTCGAGGCCCCCGCCAGCGTCTCGGCGCCCGGCCGGGTCGCGCCCGGCATCACCGGCGACACCCGCCGCGCGGTCTCGACCGCGTCGACGTCCGGCATCCCCTCGGCGGCCCTGTCCGCCTACCAGCGGGCCGAGACCGTCATCAACGCCGCCGACAAGGGCTGCAACCTCCCGTGGCAGCTGGTCGCCGCCATCGGGCGCGTGGAGTCCGACCACGGCCGCACCAACGGCAACCACCTCGACGACAAGGGCGTGGCCACCCCCGGCATCTACGGCATCGCGCTGGACGGCACCCACAAGACCCAGCGCATCACCGACACCGACGCCGGCCAGTACGACGCCGACGCGAAGTTCGACCGCGCGGTCGGCCCCATGCAGTTCATCCCGTCGACCTGGTCGGTCGTGGGCGTGGACGCCGACGGCGACGCCCAGCGCAACCCCCAGGACATCGACGACGCCGCGCTCGCCACGGCGGTCTACCTCTGCTCCGGCAACGACGACCTGTCCACGACCAAGGGCCAGCGCGCCGCGGTCTACCGCTACAACCACAGCGCGTCCTACGTCGACCTGGTCCTCTCGATCATGAACGCCTACCTCGACGGCGACTTCACCTCGGTGCCCAACGGCACCACGTCGGCCGGCTACTTCGTGCCCGACACGAGCACGCCGACCCAGCCGGCACAGCCGCACCACCAGCAGCAGCCGCAGGGCCCCGCCTCCGGCCCGGCCGGCGGCAGCCCGACGACGCCGAGCGACCCCCAGACGCCGACGCCGACGCAGCCGCCGTCCACCCCGAACAACCCCGGCGGTGGTGGCGGTGGCGGCAACGACCCGGTGCCGGACAACCCGCTGCCTCCGCTGCCGACCCCGTCGCTGCCGCCGGTCGACGACATCCTGACCACGGCCGAGGCGATCCTGCAGTGCACGACCGAGGGGTATGTCGACAACCCCCTGGTCGACAACGACCCGTTCGACAAGTGCGTCTACGACTACACGCACTGATCACGGACGCGTCAGCGGCTGTGATCGACGGTGGTTGAGCAGCAACCGCGGCTGAGCTCGCGAAGCGCGACGGAGCGTGTCGAAACCCGGTGGGACGAAGGGCCGGCTCCGAGCCGGACGCGGCCGTGATCACCGCAGCAGGCGCGCGACCTCGCTGGCCCAGTAGGTCAGCACGATGTCCGCACCGGCACGGCGGATCGAGGTGAGCGTCTCGAGGATCGCCGGCTCGCGGTCGATCCAGCCCTGGGCCGCGGCGGCCTCGAGCATGGCGTACTCCCCGGAGACGTTGTACGCCGCCACCGGGACGTCGACGGCGTCGCGCACGCGGCGCACCACGTCGAGGTAGGGCAGGGCCGGCTTCACCATCACGATGTCGGCGCCCTCCTCGATGTCGAGGAGCGCCTCCCGGACGCCCTCACGGGCGTTTGGGGAGTCCTGCTGGTAGGTGCGCCGGTCCCCCTGCAGCGAGGAGTCGACGGCCTCGCGGAACGGGCCGAAGAAGGCCGAGGCGTACTTCGCGGAGTAGGCGAGGATCGAGACGTCGGTGTGCTCGGCCACGTCGAGCGCCGCCCGGATCACCGCGACCTGGCCGTCCATCATCCCGCTCGGACCGACCATGTCGACACCGGCGGCGGCCTGCGCCAGCGCCATCTCGGCGTACGCCCCGAGCGTGCGGTCGTTGTCGACGCGTCCGTCGGGGGTGAGCAGGCCGCAGTGGCCGTGGTCGGTGAACTCGTCGAGGCACAGGTCGCTCATCACGGTGAGCGCGTCGCCCACCTCGGCGACCACGTCGGTGATCGCGAGGTTGAGCACGCCGGCCGGGTCCACCGCGCCCGAGCCGGTGGCGTCCTTGTGCTCGGGGATGCCGAAGAGCATCACGCCGCCCAGCCCGAGCTCGGCCGCCTCGGCCACCGCCTTCAGCAGGGAGGACCGGGTGTGCTGGACCACGCCCGGCATCGAGCCGATCGGCCGCGGCTCGGAGATCCCCTCGCGGACGAACACCGGCAGCACCAGCTGCCGCGCCTCGAGCGAGGTCTCGGCCACCATCCGGCGCAGGGCCGGCGTGGTGCGCAGGCGACGGGGCCGGACTGAGGGTCCGACGACGCTGGGCTGCTCGATGTCGCTCATGGTCCTCCTCGAGCCGCTCCCGGCCCTGTGGTTGCGGTGGTGGCGGTTGCCGTGGTGGCGGTTGCCGTGGTGGCGGTTGCCTCTCGGCTCACCGAGGTTTCGAGGCTCAGGCCCTCAGCGGGCCTTCGCACCTCAACCTCCTCGCCTTCGCTCAGAGCCGGCTGCGCCGGCTCTTCACTCGGCTCGGACCTTCCGGCGGGCGGAGGGCTTGCGCTCGGACGGCCTGGTGACCGGCTGGCCGGCCTCCAGCAGCGAGATCCGGCGGGTGGCGCCGAAGTCGGCGAGCGCGTCGACGAGCTCCTCGACGTCGGGCTTGGGCGAGAGCACGTCGACTCGCAGGCCGTGCTCCTCGGCGGTCTTCGCCGTGGCGGGGCCGATCACCGCGATGACCGTCGACGGGTGCGGCTTGCCGGCGATGCCGACGAGGTTCCGCACGGTCGAGGACGAGGTGAAGACGACCGCGTCGAACTTGCCGGTCTTGATCGCGTCGCGGGTCGGCGCCGGCGGCGGCGTCGCCCGCACCGTGCGGTACGCCGTGACGTCGTCGCACTCCCAGCCCAGGTCGATCAGGCCCGCCACGAGGTTCTCGGTGGCGATGTCGGCGCGGGGCAGGAAGACGCGGTTGATCGGGTCGAGGACCTCGTCGTACTCCGGCCAGTCGGCCAGCAGCCCGGCCGCCGACTGCTCCCCGGAAGGGACCAGGTCGGCGCGCAGGCCCCAGGCCGCGATGGCCTGGGCGGTCTTGTCGCCGACCGCGGCGATCTTCAGGCCGGAGAAAGCGCGGGCGTCGAGGCCGTACTCCTCGAACTTCTCCCGGACCGCCTTGACGGCGTTGACCGAGGTGAACGCGATCCACTCGTAGCGACCCTCGACCAGGCCACGGATCGCCTTGTCCATCTGCAGCGGGTTGCGCGGCGGCTCCACGGAGATCGTCGGCACCTCCTCGGGGACCGCGCCGTAGCCACGCAGGCGCTCGGAGAGGGCGCCGGCCTGCTCCTTGGTGCGCGGCACCAGGACCCGCCAGCCGAACAGCGGCTTGGTCTCGAACCAGGACAGGGTCCCGCGCAGGTCGACGACCTCACCGATGACGGTGATCGCCGGCGGCGCCATGCGTGCGGCGCGGGCGTCCGCGGCGATGTGCTCGAGGGTGGAGGTCACGGTCGCCTGCTCGGTGGTCGTGCCGACCCGGGTCATCGCGACCGGGGTCTTGGGCGAGCGGCCCGCCTCGAGGAGCGCCTTGCTGATGTCGCCGATCATGCCGACCGCCGAGAGCAGCACGAGCGTGCGGTTGTCGGCGTACTGCGACCAGTCGACCTTCTCGCCGCAGGTGACCACCGCGACCTCGCGGTTGTCCTTGGTCGTCAGCGGGATGCCGGCGTACGCCGGGACCGCGCTCACCGACGACACGCCGGGGACGATCTCGAAGCCGAGGCCGGCCTTGACGCAGGCCTGCGCCTCCTCGGGGCCGGACGCGTAGAGGAACGGGTCACCGGTCATCAGCCGGACGACCCGGGCGCCCTTCTTGGCGTGCTTGACGACGACCTTGGCGCGGGCGGCGTGGGTCAGCGGCTGCCCGTCCTCGCCGAAGCCGCCGTCGACGATGACCGGCCCGGCGACCTCGGTGACGTCGCCGTCCTCGGTCGCGGCCGGCTCCGGCAGCCCCAGCAGGGTGCGCACCAGGGCCTCGTGCTCGGGCACCTCGGTCACGACGACCTCGGCCCGCCGGAGCAGGTCGACGGCGCGGACCGTGAGCAGACCCGGGTCACCGGGGCCGCTGCCCACGAACGACACCCAGCCCCGGCTCGGAGCCTGCGTCGTGGCGGTGCCAGTGGTCGGGGTGGACTTGCCTCGCGTCATGCGTTCTGCCTCTTGTCTGGTGGTTCTGCCAACCGTGCTGCACCGTCGGCGAGCATCTCGCTCGCCAGCCGGCTGCCCACGCCAACGGCGTCGGCCGGGGACCCGGTCGCGGACATCCGCACCGAGAGCGCCCCATCCGGGGACAGGGCGACCGCCCTGACCCAGATCTCGTTCCCGTCCTCACCTTCCGCGACCTCGGCCAGTGCACCGATCGGAGCCGTGCACCCGCCCTCGAGCGTGGCGAGCACGGCCCGTTCGGCGGTGACCGCCGCGCGGGCGTGGTCGTCGTCCAACGTGACCAGCTCGGCCAGCAGCTGGGCGTCGTCCGACCGGCACTCCACCCCCAGCGCACCCTGGCCGGGGGCCGGGAGCATCTGGAGCGGGTCGAGCACCTCGGTCGCCTCGTCGAGACGACCGATCCGCGCCAGACCGGCACGAGCGAGCACGACGGCGTCGTACTCCCCCGTGCGCACCTTGCCGATCCGGGTGTCCACGTTGCCGCGAATCTCCGAGATCTCCAAACCGAGACCGAGCGCACGCAGCTGGGCGGCCCGGCGCGGCGACCCGGTCCCGACGCGGCTGCCGACGGGCAGCTCGCCGAGGGTGAGGCCGTCGCGGGCGACCACGACGTCCCGCGGGTCCTCGCGGCCGGGCACCGCGGCCAGCGCGATGCCCTCCTGCGGGTACGTCGGAAGGTCCTTGAGGGAGTGCACCGCCACGTCGACCTCGCCACGCAGCAGCGCGTCACGCAGCGCACCGACGAAGACGCCGGTGCCGCCGACGACCGCCAGCGGGGTGCCGTCGGCCTGGGACCGGTCACCCTCGGTGGTGACCTCGACCATCTCGACCTCGCGGCCGAGCCGGGTGCGGATCATCTCGGCGACCGTGCCCGCCTGGGTGGTCGCGAGGAGCGAGCGCCGGGTGCCGACGCGGACGGGACTCGTCATGCCAGTCCCTCCGGTCGCGTGACGGCGTCGACCGCGTCGGGGTCGAGGGCGAACAGCTCGGCGAGGGCCGCCGCGTAGGACACCGCCCCGGTCTCGTTCGCGAGCTCCTTGACCCGGACGGTGGGCTGGTGCAGCAGCTTGTCGGCCACCCGGCGCACGGTCTGCAGCACCTCCGCGCGGGCGGCGTCGTCGAGGTCGGGGAGGCGGCCGACCAGCCGCTCCATCTCCGACTCGACGACCGAGGTCGCCATCGAGCGCAGCGCCACGACCGTCGGGGTGACGCTGGCCTGGCGGCGGGCGGACAGGAAGGCCGCGACCTCCTGGGTCACGATCCGGCGCACCTCGAGGACCTCGCGGCCGGCCTCGGACTCGTGCAGCTCCGCGGCGAGCTCGGCCAGGTTGACCAGGGTGACGCCGGGCAGCGTGGCCACCTCGGGGTCGACGTCGTGGGGCAGGGCGAGGTCGATCACGGCGATCGGGCGGGCGTCGGGCCGCGCGGCCTCGACCATCTCCCGGGTCACCAGCAGGCCGGTCGCGCCGGCGCAGGCGATGACCACGTCGGCGACCGCCAGCTCGGCGGCCAGGTCGGTCAGCGGCGCCGGGCGGGCGTCGTACTCGGCGGCGAGCCGGGCGGCCCGGTCGGCGCTGCGGTTGGCCACCGTGATGTCGTCGGCGCCGAGCCGGGCCACGGTCGCCGTGGCCAGGCCGGCCATCGCCCCGGCACCCACGACCAGGACCCGCTTGCCGGCGAGGTCGCCCGTCGTCGCGCCGGCACGGCTGAGCGCGGCGCTGACCAGCGTGGGGGCGGCGCTGTCGATGTCGGTCTCGGCACGCGAGCGCTTGCCGACGCGCAGCGCCTGCTGGAAGAGCGTGTTGAGCGCGGGACCGACGGTGCCGAGCTCCTGGCCGACCCGCAGCGCCTCGCGCGTCTGCCCGAGGATCTGGCCCTCGCCGACGGCCATCGAGTCCAGGCCGGCAGCCACCTGGAACAGGTGGGAGACGGCGCCGTCGTCGTAGTGGACGTACAGGTGCGGGAGCATCGCCTCGGTGGCGGCCCCGGCCCGGTCGACGAGCAGCCGGGACACCTCCTCGACGCTGCCGTGGAACCGGTCTACCTCGGTGTAGATCTCGAGCCGGTTGCAGGTGGCGATCACGGTCGCCTCGATGACGTGCTCGCACGCGGCCGCGTCCTGCAGCAGCTTGTGCAGGCCGTCGCGGTCCAGCGCGACCTTCTCCAGCAGGTGGACCGGCGCGGAGTTGTGGGAGATGCCCACGACCAGGACGCTCATGCGGTCACCTCCCCGTTGGCCTTGCGCTGCTGGTGGTAGGCGAGGATCTGCAGCTCGATGGAGAGGTCGACCTTGCGGACGTCGACCCCGGCGGGCACCGACAGCACGGTCGGCGCGAAGTTGAGGATCGAGGTGATCCCGCAGCCCACCATCCGGTCGGCGACGTCCTGCGCGGCGAGCGCCGGCGTGGCGATCACCCCGATCGCGACGCCGTGGTCGCGCACGATCTGCTCGAGGTTGTCGAAGGGACGCACCTCCACCCCGGCGACGAGCTCGTCGTGGCGGCGGGGATCGGCGTCGAGCAGCGCCACGACACGGAAGCCGCGGCTGCGGAAGCCGGAGTAGTTGGCGAGGGCGTGGCCGAGGTTTCCGATGCCCACGATGACCACGGGCCAGTCCTGGGTCACGCCGATCTCGCGGGCGATCTGGTAGCGCAGGTAGTCGACGTCGTACCCGACGCCGCGGGTGCCGTAGCTGCCGAGGTAGGAGAGGTCCTTGCGGAGCTTGGCGCTGTTGACGCCCGCAGCCGCGGCGAGGTCCTCACTGGAGCAGGTCGCGGTGCCCTGCTCGGACAGCGTGGTGAGGGCCCGGAGGTAGACGGGCAGTCGCGCGACGGTCGCCTCGGGGATGTCCCGGGCACTCTCGGGGGAAGTCCGTGCAGTCACTGCTCTCGTCTCCAGGCCGTGGATCGGGCCGGACGGGTCGTCCTCCCTGCCAGGGCTGTGACTGCCTGGCAGGACTCCTGCTCATCCGTGCGGCTCGTTCACTGTAGGAGTTTGTGAACGCGAGAACAAACCGAGACGGCCCGCGCCCGAGGCCCACCCGGCACGCGGGCTAGCACATGTGAGAAGTCACACGCCGTCGGGGGTGCTCCCGGGTGGGTTCACGGGCGATCCGGCGCGGTGAGAGCAGCCCTGAGACGAGCCTCGTCGACCCGCCAGAAGTCGTGCTGGCGGCCGTCGACGAAGGTCACCGGGATCTCCTCGCCGAATCGGTCGAGCAGCGCCGGGTCGTCGTCGATGGACACCTCGACGAAATCCTCCCCCAGCTCCGCGCACACCCGCGCAACCACCTCCCGGGCGGTCTCGCACAGGTGGCAGCCGGGGCGCCCGTAGAGCGTGACCCGGGCCGGCACGCCGCTCACTCCAGCAGCCCCAGGCTGCGACGCCGCTCGATCCCGCGCAACCGACCCTTCTGCACCTTGCCGGTCGCCGTCAGCGGCAGCTCCTCGACGACCTCGACCCGGCTCGGCTGCTTGAAGCGGGCGAGCCGCTGCGCACAGTGGAGGCGTACGGCGTCGGCCGTCGCGACCGGGTCGGCGCCCGGCGCCCGGACGTAGGCGACCACGGCCTCCCCCGTCGTCTCGTCTGCGACCCCGATGACGGCGGCCTCGGCGACGCCCGGGACCTCGCGGATGACGTCCTCGACCTCGACCGGGTAGACGTTGAAACCGGACACGATGACGAGGTCCTTCACCCGGTCGACCAGGAAGAGGTCCCCGGACGCGTCGAGCAGGCCGACGTCGCCGGTCGACCACCATCCCTCGGCGTCGGGGCCGCCGGCACCGTCGGGCCAGTACCCGCTGAAGAGGTTGTCGCCCGCGATCTGGATCTCGCCGGGGTCCTCCCCCTCGGCCGGCCGCCCTGCGTCGTCGACCAGCCGCAGCCCGATGCCGGGCAGCGCGGCACCGACGGACCCCGGCTGCAGACGCTCGCTGCACAGGGTGCTGGTCACCACCGGGGAGGCCTCGGTGAGCCCGTAGCCCTGGTGCACCGGGATGCCGGTGCGCTTCGCGAACCGCTCGACCAGCTCAGCGGAGAGCGGCGCGGACCCGGACAGCAGCAGCCGCACCGGGCCGAGGCGCTCCTCGAGGTGCTCGACGTCCTGCCAGTGCGCGAAGACCGGCGGCGCCACCGGGACCACGCTGCAGGCCTCGTCCTCGATCAGGTCGAGGGTCCCCTGGGGGTCGAACCGCTCGGCCAGCACGAGCTTGGCGCGGTGCCGGAGCACGCCGCCCAGGACGGCGTTGAGCCCGTAGACGTGGAACAGCGGCAGGACCCCGAGGACCACGTCGTCGCCGTGGATCATCGGGGGCTGCACCCGCGCCACCTGCTCGATGTTGGCGAGCAGCGCCCGGTGGGTGAGCATCGCGGCGCGCGGGCGGCCCGACGTGCCACTGGTGTAGAGGAGGGCGGCCAGCTTCTCGGGATCCTGCAGGGGCGGCAGCCGGCGGCGCGACCCCGAGCGCAGCTCGTCGAACGGCACCTCGCCGGGCCGCGGGTCCCCACCGACCACGACCAGTCGCGGCACGACCGCTCGCGCCACCAGCCCGGGGTCGACGTCGTCGACCTCGCCGGCGAGCGCCTGCTCCACGAGCGCGACCGCCTCGCGCACCGCACCGACGGTCTCCGGCTCGGCGACGACCATCCGGCAGCCGGAGTCGGCCAGCATCCGGGCCAGCTCGCCGGAGGTGGCCCCGGGATTCACCGGGACGGCCACGACCTGGGCGCGGAGCACCCCGAGGTACGCCGTCACGAACTCCAGCCGGTTGCCGAGCACCAGCATCACGCGGTAGCCGGCGACGATGCCCGCCTCGCCGAGGCCTCCGGCGATCCGGTCCACCTCGTCGTCCAGCGCCTCCCAGGTGAGGCTGCGGCCACCGGCCTCGACCATCGCCAGCTTGCCGGGGTTCTCGGCCGCGGCGGCGGCGACGAGGTCGGCGACGTCGTGCAGGGCCGGGGCATCCGCAGGCATGGAGGGATACTTCCACACGCCCGTGACCGGCGCCGGGGCGCTCGCTCCGGGGTCTACGCTGCGGGTGTGAACCCACCGCCCGACCGGAGCCGACGGCCGCTGAACCTCCAGCTGCGCTCGACGCTCGCGGGCGAGGCGGCCGCGTCGGCCGCGGAGGTGGAGTCCGCGCTCCTGACTCCGGCCGACCCCACGTCGGCGGCGTTCTTCGACGTGGACAACACCGTGATGCAGGGGGCGAGCATCTTCCACCTCGCCCGCGGCCTGCACCGCCGCCACTTCTTCACCACGCGCGAGATCCTGGGTGCTGCGTGGAAGCAGGCCTACTTCCGGATGGTGGGCGTCGAGGACCCCGACCACGTCGCCGATGCCCGCACCTCCGCCCTCGGCTTCATCGCCGGCCACACCGTGAGCGAGCTCGAGGAGCTGGGCGAGGAGATCTTCGACGAGGCGATGGCGCACCGGATCTGGCCGGGCACCCGGGCACTGGCCCAGCTGCACCTCGACCAGGGCCAGCGGGTCTGGCTGGTCACCGCCGCCCCCATCGAGATCGCGCAGATCATCGCCCGCAGGCTCGGGCTGACCGGCGCGATGGGCACGGTCGCCGAGCACGTCGACGGCGTCTACACCGGTCGTCTGGTCGGCGACCTCCTGCACGGCCCCGCCAAGGGTGAGGCCGTCAAGGCGCTCGCCGCCCGGGAGAACCTCGACCTGGCGGCCTGCTCGGCGTACTCCGACTCCTACAACGACCTGCCGATGCTGAGCCTGGTCGGCGACCCCTGCGCCATCAACCCCGACGCGCGGCTGCGCGCCCACGCCCGCGAGATGGGCTGGAGGGTGCGCGACTACCGGACCGGGCGGAAGGCCGCCCGGGCCGGCCTGCTGATCGGGGCCGTGGCCGGTGCGGCCAGCGGCACGGTGGCGGCGGGGGTGGCGCTCCGCGGGCGCCGGCACTGAGCCCCACACCGGACCCGGAGGGACCCGTTCTCTTTACCGAAGTGGCCTGGCCCACGTTTTGGTGTTCAACTGTTCACAGAGCGGGTGAGGCCGACCTACCATGGCCGGGGCTTGGGGGAAAGCTGACCGGGAGGGTCTCTCACGATGTCTTGGGATGGGCTGGATCGAGCGTCGGGCCTCGATGCCCTGCGCGCGGCCGTCGCCCGCGCCCTGCTCGGCGCGGACCTCGCGCTGGCCGGCGGCACCCAGGTGCTCCTCTCCGAGGCCCTCACCGACGGCGAGGTCGGCGCCCCGACCGGAGGCCCGGGTGGCTTCGGCGACGAGGAGCTGGCGGCCTCCTCGGAGGAGTCGGAGACCGAGCGGACCCGCCTGATCGCCCTGGTGGAGCTGGCGCGCGGCGGCGACGCCGACGCCTTCGGCCTCCTCTACGACCACTACCAGCCGGCCGTGCACCGCTTCCTCTTCTACCGGACCCGTTCCACGACGCTGGCCGAGGACCTGACGTCCGAGACGTTCTTCCGGGCGCTGCGGAGCATGACGAGCTTCCGGTGGCAGGGCAAGGACTTCGGCGCCTGGCTGATGACGATCGCCCGCAACCTCGCCACCGACCACTTCAAGGCCGGTCGGACCCGCCTCGAGCTCACCACCGAGGACATGGGCCTCCACGACGACGCGACCGAGGGGCCCGAGGAGACGGTGCTCGCCGGGCTCACCAACGAGATCCTGCTCGAGGCCCTCCAGCAGCTGCCGGACGAGCAGCGCGACTGCCTGGTCATGCGCTTCCTGCAGGGCATGAGCATCGCCGAGACCGCCGCCGTCCTCGACCGCAGCGACGGCGCGGTCAAGCAGCTCCAGCTGCGCGGGGTCCGCAACCTCGCGAAGCTGATGCCCGAGGGGATCCGGGAGTGATGAACGCCACGCCGGCACCCGTTGCCCTCCGGTCCGAGCCGGCCGTAACCTCCCGCCCCCGCGCCTCGTTGTTGGCGGTGTCGAGCCTCCACTTCCGGAGCCCGACGGCCGACGTGATGACAGGACAGAAGCGATGACACCCGTGTTCGCGGCGCGACGGCGCGCCGAGGAGTTCGCGGCCCGGGTCGAGGGATCCCCGACCACCGGTGCCGACGACGCACGGTACGCCCCCCTGCTCGAGCTGGTGACCGCCATGCGCGCGACGCCGGCCCCCGAGCCCCGCCCCGAGTTCGTCAGCGCGCTGCGCGAGAGGCTGATGGCCGAAGCCCCGGCCGCGCTCGCGCCGACGGACACCTCGCGCCTGGCCCTCCCGCCGCGACAGCCGAAGCGCGAACGCCGCGTCGCCGCCGCCATCGGCGGACTCGCCCTCGTGGGCGCCACCACCTCGATGGCGATGGCCGCCCAGAGCGCGCTGCCGGGCGACACGCTCTACCCGATCAAGCGTGCGATCGAGGACGTCCACACCGGCATCAGCGTGGGCGAGGGCCAGAAGGGCTCGACCATGCTCGCCAACGCCGGCGACCGCCTCGACGAGGCGACCGAGCTGAGCCGCGGCGGCGACCTCGGCGACGACCTCGTCATCGCGGACACCCTCAACGACTTCACCGACCAGGCCGCCGAGGCCTCCGACCTGCTGCTGGCCGACTACTCCCAGAACGGCAACCAGGCGTCGGTGGACGAGCTGCGCGACTTCACCGCCAGCAGCCTGGACCAGCTCACCGAGCTCGAGTCGCTCGTCCCGGTCCAGGCCCGCGACGAGCTGATGCACGCCGCGCAGGTGCTCATCGCGATCGACACGGCAGCCCAGCAGGCCTGCCCGACCTGCGGGGGCGGCGGCATCACCCAGATCCCGCCGGTCTTCGCCGCCTCGTCGTCCCAGCTCCCCACCTCGGCCCACCAGGACCCGGCACACCCCGGCCGGCACCGCCACCAGGAAGGTCGCGACGGCTCTCCCCAGCTGCCGTCGGTGGGTGCCGACGGCCTCCCGCCCGGCAGCGTCTCCGTGCCCGGCACGGGCGGCGGGTCGACCGGGCCGAGCCCCACGGACCCGACCAAGGACCCGATCACCACGCTGACCGACGGGCTCACCGGCGGCGGCTCGCAGCCGACCACCGACCCGACGCTGCCCGACGTCGGCGACACGGTCGACGACGTCACCGACGGCGTGGGCGACCTGCTCGACACGACCGACGACACGCTCGGCAACACCCTGCCCTGACCTCGGGCCGAGCCCCGTCGGCAGACGGTCGGCAGACGGTCAGCGGAAGACCGACTGCCGCTTCATCAGCAGCGTGTAGAGCGTCTGCTGGATCGTCTCGCGCACCTGGTCGGTCACGTTGAACACCAGCATCGGGTCGTCGGCGGCGCCGGCGTCGTACTCGTCGGTGCGGATGGGCTCCCCGAACTCCAGCAGCCACTTCGACGGCAGCGGCACGAGCCCCAGCGGGCCGAGCATCGGGAACAGCGGCGTGATCGGGATGTAGGGCACGCCCAGCAGCCGGGCCAGCGAGGGGATGTTCCCGACCAGCGGGTAGATCTCCTCGGCACCCACCACCGCCAGCGGCACGATCGGCACGCCGGTGCGCAGGGCTGCGGAGACGAAGCCGCCCCGGCCGAACCGCTGCAGCTTGTAGCGCTCGGAGTACGGCTTGCCGATGCCCTTGAACCCCTCGGGCCAGACGCCCACGAGCTCACCGCCGCGCAGCATGCGTTCGGCGTCCTCGTTGCAGGCCAGGGTCGCCCCGCCCTTGCGGGCCATCGTGCTGACGAACGGGAGCTTGAAGACCAGGTCCGCGCCGAGCGGGCGCAGGAAGCGACCGGTGTGGTCGTGGATCGAGACCATGGTCATCAGCCCGTCGACCGGGACCGTGCCGGAGTGATTGGAGACGACCAGCGCGCCGCCGTCGGCGGGGATGTTCTCCGCGCCGCGGACCTCGATGCGGAACCACTTCTCGGCGATCGGCCGGAGCGCCGCCATGAAGAACCGCTGGGCGATCTCCTGGTCGAAGCCGTACTCGTCGACCACGTAGTCGCCGGTGACCCGGCGGCGCAGGAAGGCCAGGAAGCGGGCGAGCTGCGGCTCCCACTGCTCGCCGAACACCTCACGGGCGGCGTGCTGGAAGGCCGCCAGCCAGTCGGAGGTGGGGATGCCGGCCAGCGGTGCCCGCTCCTCGGTGGTGACCGGTCCGCGTCCGGCGTCCGGTGACGCGTCCGTCTCGAGGGTGTCGTCGACGGTGTCCTCGGGCTCGGGGGCCGGCGCTCGCGCGGGCTTGCGGGTCGTGGGGCGCGGGCCGGGGGCGAGGTTGCGGGCGGCCGAGGACGGCTGCGTGCCGGTCCCGCGTCCCGGACGACCACGCGTCCCGATCGGGATGATCTCGGCGTCACCCACGGCCGGCTCCGATCGGCTCGTCGACGGGAGGCAGGGCGCGGGCCAGGCCGGCCAGCGCCCTCTCGGACAGGCCACCGGTCGGTGGCAGCGCGGAGGCGAAGTCCGCGAACGCCTCGGCGGTGGTGAACGCCGGCTCGAAGCCCAGCACCTCGCGCATCGCGCGGGTGTCCACGCCCCGGCCGTAGGTCAGGAAGGCGATCTGCTCCGGCGAGAAGTCGGCCAGCCGGGCGGACCGGAGCGCGGAGCCGACGCCGCCGACCGCGAAGGCGGGCATGGGCACCGCCGGTCGCTGCAGCCGGCGGATCGCCTGGGAGAGCATCAGGACGCCGTCGCCGGCCACATTGAAGGTGCCCGGGATCTCGTGGGCGACCGCGTGGCCGAGCACGGCGAGCAGGTCCTGCTCGTGCAGGAACTGCAGCCGGGGGTCGTGGCCGAGCACGGTCGGGATCACCGGCAACCGGAAGTACGACGTCAGGGGGCTCGACACGTGGGGCCCGAGCACGTTGGCCGCACGCAGCAGGGTGACCCGGACGTCGGGGCGGCGGCGCGCGAAGCCGCGCACGTAGCCCTCGATCTCCGCGACGTCCTTGGCGTAGCCCGAGCGGGGCGCCCGACGCGGCTCCATGTCCTCGGTGAACATGGCCGGGTCGCGGCTGCTCGCGCCGTACATCGTCGTCGTCGACTTCACCACGAGGTGCTGGAGGCCGGGCGCCTTCTGGCAGGCCGCCAGGAGCTGCATCGTCCCGATGACGTTGAGCTCTTTCATCGTGTTCCGGCCCCCGGCGCTGCCGGGGGTCGAGATCACGCTCATGTGGACGACGGTGTCGACGTCCTCCTTGGCGATGACCTTGGCGATGACAGGGTTGCGGATGTCGGCCCGCACGAACGAGACGTCACCGACGTCGCCGCGCGGCGGGACCACGTCCACACCGATGACACGCTCGACGGCAGGGTCGGTCGCGACGGCTCGTGCGAACCGCCTGCCGAGGTCGCGCGAGACCCCGGTGACCAGGACTACTCTGCCGACCCTGCCCATCGCACGGGGGGCTTACTTGCCGAGCTTGCGGCGCTGGACGCGCGTCTTCTTCAGCAGCTTGCGGTGCTTCTTCTTGGCCATGCGCTTGCGCCGCTTCTTGATGACAGAACCCACGGGACACCTTTCAAGGACTGTTCGTCACCCCGGGAGAACACCCGGAGGACCCGGACAGCCTATAGGCCCGTCCGGAACAGGCAGAATCCGGCGGCCCGAGTCCACCATGTGGGTCTGGTCCGATCGACGACGAAGCGGTCAGCCGGCGCTGTAGAAGCTCTTGCGGAGGTACTCGTTGGCGTCCTCCTCGCGGACGCGGAACGAGCGGCCCACGCGGACGGCGGGCAGGTCGCCGTTGTGGACCAGGCGGTAGACGGTCATCTTGGAGACGCGCATCATCGCGGCAACCTCGGCAACGGTCAGGAACTTCGCTTCGGAGATGTCCCCGGACGAGTTGGTAGCCATCGTGCACCGACTTTCTTTGCGACCCGCCACCGGCTTCCCCACCGGTGAATGCACGCGTCGCGCACGGTGAGAATAGAGCCTGATGTGACTCGTGGGGAAGGGGTTGCCTAAAGCAACTTGCGATGCTCCGGCGTGTCCCCTTGCTTCCCCCACCGATTCTTTACTTGAGTCTCACTGTTGCACGTTCAGGGCAGCGGATCGAGCCCATGCCAGGGGAAGATCTCCATCCGGGTCGCGTGGATGGCGCGGTCCAGCCAGGTCTCGGGGTCGTACCCCTCCGACCAGTCCCGGTAGGCGATGGTCCGACCGTCGGTCATGCGATACGGCGGCGTCCGCCCCAGGCCGTCCCGGACGTAGGCCCGCCAGCCGTCCGGGGTGTCCGTCGCGGGGTCCAGCGGACGCCCGGCCACGACCGCCAGCAGGTGGGTCCAGGCGCGCGGGACGACCTCGACCAGGGCGTAGCCGCCACCCCCGGTCACGACCCACCGACCGCCGGTCACCTCGTGCGCGAGGTCGTGCAGCGCCAGGTAGGCCGCGCGCTGACCGTCGACGGTCAGCATCAGGTGCGCCAGCGGGTCCTCGATGTGCGAGTCGCACCCGTGCTGGGTGACCAGCACGTCCGGGGCGAACTCCCGCACCAGCGGCGGGACGACCGCATGGAACGCCCGCAACCAGCCGGCGTCACCGGTCCCCGGAGGCAGGGCCACGTTGACGGCGCTCCCCCGCGCCTGCTCACCACCCACGTCGCTCGGGAACCCGGTGCCCGGGAACAGCATCTGGCCGGTCTCGTGCAGGCTGATCGTCAGCACCCGCGGGTCGTCCCAGAAGATCCGCTCCACGCCGTCGCCGTGGTGGACGTCGATGTCGACGTACGCGACCCGCTCCGCGCCCTGGTCGAGGAGGTGCTGGATGCCGACCGCGACGTCGTTGTAGATGCAGAAGCCGCTGGCCCGGTCGCGCATGGCGTGGTGCAGCCCCCCGGTGATGCTGACCGAGTGCAGGCTCTCACCGGTCCAGACCTGTCGGCACGCCTCGACGGTCGCGCCGACGATGTGGGCCGCGGCGTGGTGCATGTCGCGGAAGGCCGGGTTGTCCTCGGTGCCGAGCCCGAACTCCTCGTCGAGCACCCCCGGGACGGTGCCGGCCCGGGTCACCGCCTCGATCAGGCGCGGGTCGTGGACCGTGGCGATCCGGGCCTCGTCGGCCATCGGCGCGGGCACCAGCCGCAGGCCGTGGTCGAGGACGCCGAGCTCCTCGGCGAGCCGCATCGTCAGGTCGACCCGGATCGGGGACATCGGGTGGGCGGGCCCGAAGTCGTACTCGGTGAGCGACTTGTCGAACACGACCGTCGCGGGGCCGGAGCACTCGGGCATGGGGGGCACGCTACCCGCCAGGGGGGCGCCCACGAGGGTCGCGCCACACGGTGGGCCCGTGCCAGACTGGGGTCGTGCTGACGAACCGGACGTCCCAGTGGTGGCCCGCCTGACGGCGGACCCCGTTCGAAGCACGCACTTCACCGGCCGCCCTCGAGGCGGCCGTTCCCATCTCCAGGTCCGTGCGGACCGTGGTCGCCCCGGGGCCTCACCCCAGGAGAACGACCATGACCACCACCCCCACCCGCCGCCTCTCGCTGCTGACCCCGTCCGGCAGGCTGACCCTCGGCAACCTGCTCGGCGCGCTGCGGCCGATGGCCCAGGACCAGGACGACGCCTACTACGGCCTCTCGGACCTGCACGCGATGACCACCACCCACGACCCGGGGCGACTCCGGTCACTGACCCTCGAGATGGCGACACTGCTGCTCGCCGCGGGGCTGGACCGGGCGACGCTGTTCCGGCAGAGCCAGGTGCCGGCCCACGCCTCCCTCGCCTACCTGCTGGAGTGCACGGCGTACACCGGCGAGCTGAACCGGATGATCCAGTTCAAGGAGAAGAGCGCCGCCTCCAGCCGGGTGTCGCTCTACACCTACCCGGTGCTGATGGCCGCCGACATCCTGCTCTACCGGCCGGCCGTGGTCCCGGTGGGTGACGACCAGCGCCAGCACGTGGAGCTGACCCGCGACCTCGCGGCGCGCTTCAACCGGACCTACGGGGAGGTGTTCAGGGTCCCGGAGATCGCCACGCCGGCGGTCGGCGCCCGCGTCATGGACCTGGCCGACCCCACGCGGAAGATGAGCAAGTCGGCCGATGCCGCGGGGTCGATCTTCCTGCTCGACCCGCCCGACGTGGTCCGCCGCAAGGTGTCGCGTGCCGTCACCGACTCCGACACCGGCGCCTCGGCGGTGCGCGCCGACCGGGACGCCAAGCCCGGCGTGACCAACCTGCTCGAGATCCTGGCGGCCTGCGGCGGCTCGGCGGCGGGGATCACGACGTACGGCGCCCTGAAGAAGGCGGTGACAGACGCGGTGGTGGCCGAGCTCGAGCCGCTGCAGAAGAGGTACGCCGACCTCGCCGCGGACCCGGCGCACGTCACCAGGGTGTACGCCGCGGGCGCGGCGCACTGTCGCCAGGTCACGGCCCCGGTGCTCGCCGCCGCCGAGGCCGCGATCGGGCTCGGCTGAGGTCGCGACGTCAGTCGAGCAGCGCGGCCCGGACCAGGTGGGCGGTCTCGAGCGGCCGCTCCAGCGAGGGCAGGTGTGCCGCCCACGGCAGCTCGACCAGCTCAGCGTCCGGCAGCACGCGCGCCAGCTCGCGCGCTGTCTCGACGAAGAACGGCAGGTCGAGCGCGCCGGCGACCACGGTGACCGGCATGGTCAGCCGCGCGAGGTCGACCGGGAGCTCGGCGTTCTCGACCTCACCGGCGGCGACCTGGTGGCCGAGGATCCCGCGCTGCATCTTCCACAGCAGCTCGCGGGCGTCGTCGGGGGCGTCGGGCCCCAGGAACGTGACGACGTTCAGGTCGGTGGCGGCCTCGAGGTCGCCGGCCTCCACCAGCGCACCCTCCTCCCGCCAGAACGACCGCAACCGGTCGTCCGGCTCGGCGACCTCGGCGAGCGGGTCGAGGAGGACGAGCCGCTCCACCCGGTCCGGGGCCGCGGAGGCCACCTGGAGCGCCACCCAGCCGCCGTACGACGCCGCCACCACCGTGCAGCGCTGGACGCCGAGCTCGTCGAGCAGGGCGAGGACGTCCCCGGCGTCGGAGTAGGAGGCACCGGCCTCGAGCGGGGTGTGGCCGTAGCCGCGCAGGTCGCAGCGGACCACCGAGTGGCCGGGCACCAGCTCGTCGACCTGGGTGTCCCACATGCGCAGGTCGGCGACCCCCGCGTGCAGCAGGAGGACGGTGGGGCCGGACCCCTCGACCCGGTGATGGAGACTCGTCATGAGGCGATCCTCCCAGCCGCTTCGAGCGGCGTGCACGTCGATTACCGGCGGCTCGTCCCCATGAAGTCGGCGACCACGCGGCCGAGCTCCTCGCCTGCGTCCTCCTGGAGGAAGTGGCCGGCGCCCGCGATCACCGGGTGGTCGAGGCCGCGCGTGCCGGGCACGAGCTTGCGCAGGACCGGCGCCATCGCGCCGGTGATCGGGTCGCCGTCGCTGAACGCCGTGAGGAACGGCCGGTCCCACCGGGTCAGCACCTCCCAGGCAGCCCGGTTGGCCTCGGTCGCCGGGTCGTCGGGCCGGGTGGGCACCAGCGTCGGCATCACCCGCGGACCGACCTTGGACGCCTCGTCGGGGAACGGCGCGTCGTACGCCGCCCGGGTCACGTCGTCGAGGCCGCGCGCGCAGCCGGCGGCGACCAGGCGGCCGATGTCGAGGACCGCGGCCTTCTCGACGGCGTTGCGGAACATCCACCAGACCTCGGGCATGTCGAAGTCACCCGTGGGGAGGCCGGTGTTGGCGGCGACGACGCCGGCGAACCGGTCCGGGTGCTCGGCGACCAGGCGCAGCCCGATCAGGCCGCCCCAGTCCTGCCCGACCAGGGTCACGTCGCGCAGGTCGAGCTGGTCGAACACGAGGGCGCGGACCCACGCGACGTGCCGGGCGAACGTGTGGTCCTCGGCGCGGGTCGGCTTGTCGGAGCGGCCGAACCCGACCAGGTCGGGCGCGACCGCGCGGATCCCGGCTCCCGCGAGGACGGCCATCACGTGGCGGTAGAGGAAGGACCAGGTCGGCTCGCCGTGCAGCAGCAGCGCCACCGGACCGTCGGCGGGGCCGGCCTCGACGTACGCCATCCGCAGGGTGCCGCCGTCGCCGTCGGGTACCTCGGCGTACCGCGGCTCCCACGCGAACCCGGGCAGGTCGGCGAAACGGTCCTCGGGCGTCCGGAACGTCTCCATGGCCGCCAGTCTGGCACCGGCGACCGGAGAGCGCGTGCGACCGGGCTCAGGACCCCTCGGCGAGGGCCCGCGAGCGGTCGCGGGCGGCCTCCATGGCGGCGAGGAACGCCGCCCGGACCTTGTGGATCTCCAGCTCGCGCAGCGCCGCGGCGGTGGTGCCGGCGGGCGAGGTGACCTGCTCCCGGAGCACCACGGGGTGGGTGCCGGTCTCACGGAGCATCTTCGCCGACCCCACCACGGTCTGGACGACCAGATCGGTGGCGGTCGCGCGGGGCAGGCCGAGGTGGACGCCCGCCTCGATCATCGACTCGACCACGAAGAAGATGTAGGCCGGCCCGGAGCCGGAGATCGCCGTGACCGCGTCCTGCTGCCGCTCGGGGATCCGCAGCACCCGCCCGACCGAGGCCATCAGCGCCTCGGCCTCCGCGAGGTGGCTGTCGTCGCAGTGGGATCCGGGCGAGATGGCCGCCATGCCCTCGTCGACCAGCGCCGGGGTGTTGGGCATGACCCGGACCACCGCGACGCCCTCGGGCACCCGGGCCTCGATGAAGCCGGTCGTGATGCCGGCCGCGAGGGAGACCACGAGCTGGCCGGGGCGCAGCTCGCCGGAGATCTCGGCGAGCAGGTCACCCATGTCCTGGGGCTTGACGACCAGGGCGAGGGTGTCGGCCTTGCGGGCGGCCTCGACGTTGGAGACGACGGCGACGCCGTACCGCTCCTCGAGCTCCTGTGCCCGCTCGGCGCGCTTCTCGCCCACCAGCAGGTTGTCGACACGCCGGCCGGCACGGACCAGCCCCGACAGCAGGGTCTCCCCCATCACGCCGGCGCCGAGGATCGCGGTCTGCGCCTGCTGCGTCATCTTCGGCTCCTCTGCTGGATTCGACGCGGCCCCTGCGTTCACGGTCGCCGCGGGCTCACTTCTTGGAGATCAGGGACTTCACGAAGAAGGACAGGTTCTGGGGACGCTCGGCGAGACGCCTCATGAGGTAGCCGTACCACTCGAGGCCGTAGGGGATGTAGACCCGGACGGTCTCCCCGGCGTCGGCGAGGCGCTTCTGCTCCTCGGGACGGATGCCGTAGAGCATCTGGAACTCGTAGGAGCCCTGCGCACGGCCGTAGCGGCTGGCGAGCGAGGACGCGATCTCCACCATCCGCGGGTCGTGGGTCGCGATCATCGGGTAGCCCTGGCCGGCCAGCAGCACCTTGAGGCAGCGGACGTAGGACTTGTCCACGTCGAGCCGGTCCTGGAAGGCGACGGTCTCCGGCTCGGAGTAGGCACCCTTGCACAGCCGCACCCGCGAGCCCTCGTAGGCCAGCGCCCGGCAGTCGGCCTCGGTGCGGTGCAGGTAGGCCTGCAGCACCGCGCCGGTCTCCGGGAAGTCCTTGCGCAGCTCGCGCAGGGTGGCCAGCGTGCGGTCGGTGGTGGTGTGGTCCTCCATGTCGAGGGTGACCGTGGTGCCGGCGTTGCGGGCGGCCCGGCAGATGGTGCGGGCGTTCTCGAGCGCGACCTTGTCACCGATCTCGGGCAGCGCCTGGCCGATCGCCGAGAGCTTGACCGAGACCTCGGCGCCGCGGGTCAGGCCGCGGTTCGAGAGCTCCTGGAGCACCTCGAGGTAGGCCGCGACCGTCTTCTCCGCCTGCTCCGCGTCGAGGGTGTCCTCGCCGAGGAAGTCCAGCGTCACCCTCAGCCCGTCGTCCGCGAGCCGCGCGGTGGCGTCGACGGCGGACTCGGCGGTCTCGCCGGGGACGTAGCTGGTGACGATCCCGGAGGAGACGGGCATCGTGCTGACGAGCTTCTTGACCTTCTCGCTGCGGGCGAGCAGAAGGATCGGCTGACGGAGCAGGGACATGCGGCACAGGTTACGCCGTGCGCCGCGCCCGGGACGAAGTGGCGAGGTGCTCCCGCCGGCGACGGCTCGAACCGTTCCTCAGGCGGTACGCCGGCGCAGGGTGACCGCACCCAGGGCCAGCCCGGCGAGCGCGAAGCCGGCGACCACGGCGACGTCCTGCCAGACGTCGGCCGTGCTCGCGCTGGTGGTGAGGTGCTGCATCGCGTCGACGGCGTACGACAGCGGCAGCAGGTCGCTGACCTTCTCCAGGAAGGTCGGCAGCAGGTCGCGCGGGATGATCAGGCCGCACAGCAGCAGCTGCGGGATCAGCAGGGCGGGCATGAACTGCACGGCCTGGAACTCGGTCTGCGCGAACGCCGAGACGAACAGCCCCAGCGCGGTGCCGAGCACGGCGTCCGCCACGGCGACCAGGGTGAGCAGCCAGACCGGGCCGAGGACGTCGAGCCCCAGGAGGCCGACGCTGACCGACACGGCGAGCACCGACTGGACCGCGGCGGCCAGCCCGAACGCGAGGGCGTAGCCGACCAGGAAGTCGAGCTTGCCCATCGGCATCGAGAGCAGCCGCTCGAGGGTGCCGCTGGAGCGCTCCCGCAGGGTGGTGACGCTGGTGACCAGGAACATCACGATCACCGGGAAGATCGCGAGCAGCGCCGGGCCGATCCGGTCGAAGGTCTCGGGGGCGGACGCGTCGTAGATCCACCAGAGCAGCGACATCAGCAGGCACGGCAGGACCAGCAGCATGGCCAGCGTGCGGTGGTCCCGACGCAGCTGCGTCAGCACCCGCGCGGCTACGGCCAGCGTGACCCGGGGCCTCACGCGGCGTCCTCGACGAGCGCGAGGAACGCCGACTCGATGTCGGCCGTGCCGGTCCGCTCCCGGATCTCCGCCGGGGTGCCGTCGGCGATGATCCGTCCCTCCCGCATCAGCAGCAGCCGGTCGCACCGGTCGGCCTCGTCCATGACGTGGCTGGAGACGAAGACCGCCGCCCCCTCGTCGGCGAGCCGGTGGAACAGGGCCCACAGGTCGCGACGCAGCACCGGGTCCAGGCCGACGGTGGGCTCGTCGAGCACGAGCAGGTCGGGCTCGCCGAGCAGGGCGACCGCGAGGCTCACGCGCGAACGCTGTCCGCCCGACAGCCTGCTCACGACCTGGCCGCGCTGGGGCCCGAGGTCGACCGCGTCGAGGCAGGCGTCGACCGCGGCGCGCCGCGCCCCGAGCACCCGGGCGAAGAACAGGAGGTTCTCCGCGACCGTGAGGTCGTCGTACACGCTCGCGGCCTGGGTGACGTAGCCGACCCGGTCGCGCAGCCCGCGGCCCCCGGCCTCGGCGCCGAAGACCGTGACCGTGCCGGACGCGAGCTCCTGCACGCCGACCAGGGAGCGCATCAGAGTCGACTTGCCGCACCCCGACGGGCCGAGCAGGCCGGTCACCCCGCCCCCGATGGTGAGGTCGAGGTGGCCCAGCACCTCGCGGCCGCCGCGCACGACCGTCAGGTCGCGCACCTCGACGGCATGGTTCGTCATGCGCCGATCATGCTCTGAAGGTGGGGCGGTGCCCAGCACTTCTCAGCCGGTTCCTGATGTTCTCAGGCGTTGCAACGGCTGAGAACGTCAGGAGTCACCGGTGCACCGGCGATTCCGACACCACCACCTCGCGATTCCGACACACCCCTCAGGGCGTCGTCACCACGGAGTGCTCACGGGCGAACTCCAGCGACTCGAGCAGGTCACGCTCGCGCTCCTCGCGGCTGCTGCACTTGCGGGTGTTGATCTCGACCACGATCTCGCCCGCGAACTCCGTCCGGGCGAGGTGCTCGAGGAACGCGGCCGCGCCGGTCGAGCCGCGCCCGGGGACGAGGTGCTCGTCCTTGGCCGAGCCGGTGCCGTCGGTGAGGTGGATGTGGCGCAGCCGCTCCCCCAGCCGCCCGGCCATGGCGACCACGTCGGAACGGGCGATCGCGGCGTGCGAGAGGTCGATGGTGGTGTTGGCGTAGGGCTCGGCCGAGGGGTCCCAGCCGGGGAGGTACATCTCCATGCCCCGGCGCGAGGTGGCCCGCCACGGGTACATGTTCTCGACGGCGAAGGCGATCCCCGTGGACTCCTCGAGGGCCGCGATCCCGTTGACGAAGTCGCGGGCGTAGTCCTTCTGCCAGCGGAAGGGCGGGTGCACCACGACGACCGCGGCGCCCACCGCGGCCGCCATCTCGGCCGAGCGCTCGAGCTTCCCCCACGGCTCGGTGCCCCACACCCGCTGGGTGAACAGCAGGCACGGCGCATGGATCGCACAGACCGGCATGTCGTGGTGCTCGGAGAGCTGCTGGACCGCCGAGGTCTGCTGGCTCAGGGCGTCGATGCCGACCATGACCTCGACGGCGTCGTACCCGAGCTGGGCGGCGTAGCCGAACGCGTGCGCCGAGGACTCGGGATAGACCGAGGCCGTGGAGAGTCCGATCCGGGGCGCCATGTCAGCCCAGCACGCTGAGCTGGTCGAGCCGCTCGAGGATCACGCCCTCGCGCAGCGCCCACGGGCAGATCTCGAGCGCCTCGAGGCCGAAGATGTCCATCACGGCGTCGGCGACGAGGGCGCCCGGGACGATCTGGTGGGTGCGGCTCGGCGACACCCCGGGCAGGTCCGCCAGCTCGGCCGGCGACATCGCGACCAGCTTGGGGATCCACTCCGTCATCTCGTCCCGCGGCAGGCTGCGCGGCACCAGCGGCCCGTCACCCGAGGGCGCCGCGCCGCAGATCCGGGCCAGGGAGCGGAACGTCTTGGAGGTGGCCGCCGCGTGGTCGGGGGCGCCCGCCCGGAGCAGGTGGCCGGCGTCACGGGCGATCTCCGCGCGGATCTGCTTGCGCAGCCCGCGGATCGCCTCGTCGTCCGGTGCGCCACCGCCGAAGAACTGCCGGGCCAGCCGCGCGGCGCCCAGCGGCAGCGACCAGGCGACGTCCGGGGACTCGTCGGAGCCGCCCGCGATCTCGAGCGAGCCGCCGCCGATGTCGAAGACCGCCAGCCGTCCGGCCGACCAGCCGAACCAGCGGCGTACGGCGAGGAACGTCAGCCGCGCCTCGTCCTCACCGGAGAGCACCTCGATGCGTACCCCGGTCGTGTCGTGCACGTGGTCGAGCACCGCGTCGGAGTTGACCGAGTCACGGACCGCGGACGTGGCGAAGGCCAGCATGTCCTCGCAGCCCTTGTCCTCGGCGACCACCAGCGCCTCCCTGGTGAAGGCCGCGAGCGCGTCGATGCCGGCCTGCGTGACCGCGCCCGACTCGTCGAGGTGCTCTGCCAGCCGCAACGGCTCCTTGTAGGAGAACGCCGGCAGCGGCGCCGCACCGCCGTGGGCGTCCACCACGAGCAGGTGACCGGTGTTGGAACCGATGTCGAGGACGCCCAGACGCATGGCACCACGCTACCCGGCACGTAGGGTGGCCGCGTGCCAGAAGTCGACCTCGTGTTCCCCCGTGCGTACGTCGAGTTCGTCAACCCCGCCGACGAGTCGGAGGTCATGCGCTGCGACCTGACCTGGCTCACCTCCAGCTACATGTGCATCTTCGGCCAGGGTTGCCAGGGGATCTACGAGTCCGCCCCCGACACCGGGTGCTGCACGCTCGGCGCGCACTTCGCCGACCGGGACGACGAGAAGCGGGTCGCGGCGTACGTCGACCAGCTCGACGAGACCCAGTGGCAGTTCAAGCCGGCCGGCCGCAAGGTCAGGACGTCGGACTGGATCGAGACCGACGAGGACGGCGAGCGCAAGACGCTGACGATCGAGGTCGATGGTCAGCAGGCCTGCGTCTTCCACAACCGCGCCGACTTCGCGCCGCCGAACGGGTCCGGCGGCGCCGGGTGCGCGCTGCACGGCCTGGCGCTGCAGCAGGGCCGCAACCCGCTGGAGACCAAGCCGGACGTGTGCTGGCAGCTACCCATCCGGCGCACCTTCCGCGAGGTCGAGCGGCAGGACGGGACGACCTACACCGAGGTGTCGATCGGCGAGTACGACCGCCGCGGCTGGGGCCCCGGCGGGCACGACCTGGACTGGTACTGCTCCGGGAACACCGAGGCGCACGTCGCGGTCGAGCCGGTCTACATCACCCACGAGCCGGAGCTGACCGAGCTGATGGGCACGGCGGCGTACGCCGAGCTGGTGCGGCACTGCGAGGCGCACGTGCGCTCCCGCTCGGCGCTGGCGCTGCACCCTGCTGATCCTCGCTGACGCGAGCTGCTGATCCTCGCTGACGCGAGCTGCCGACCCTCGCTGACGCGCCTCCCCGGTTCGCTCAGGAACGTCTCAGGAAGTCTCGACGTCAAGAGACCACGACCCCGCTGCGTGACGTCCCGGACGCGTTGTCGAGAATGCTTGACATGCGCCTGGACCATCTTTCTTACGCAGCAGGACCGGATGGCCTCGCCGGCACCGCCCAGCGCATCGGGGGACTGCTCGGCCGGGAATTCATCGACGGAGGCGTGCACCCACGCTTCGGTACCCGCAACATGATCATGCCGCTGGCTGACGGCACCTACATCGAGATCGTCGAGGTGCTCGACCACCCGGCGTCCGACAAGGCGCCGTTCGGCCAGGCCGTGCGCGCCCGCTCCGCCCTCGGTGGTGGCTGGCTCGGCTGGGTCGTCGCCGTCGACGACATCACCACCGTCGAGACGCGCCTGGGCCGCGAGGCGGCCGTCGGCAGCCGGCACCGTCCCGACGGCACCGAGCTGCGCTGGCAGCAGATCGGCATCAACGGGCTGATCGCCGACCCGCAGCTGCCGTTCTTCATCGAGTGGGACTCCCCGCGGGAGCTCCACCCGAGCAACGGTGCGGACCCGGCGTACTCCCTGGCCTGCCTCGAGATCGCCGGCGACCCGCAGCGGGTGAGCGAGTGGCTCGGCGAGACCGTCGAGGCGCCGCTCGAGGACGTCAAGGTCGAGTGGGTCGCGCCGCACGGCACGCCCGGCATCATCGCCGCGCAGGTGCAGACGCCGCACGGCCTGGTGCGTCTCTGACCCTCCCGTCGGGGGCGGTGCCGAGCCCGAACATCTGGCAGCACACCGCCACCTACGAGATCGAGAACCGCGCGGTCGACCCCGAGGGACGGCTCGAGGCAGCCATGGCCGCGGTGCTGGGAGGCACCGGCTGGTCGGGGAGCACGCTGCTCGACCTCGGCTGCGGGACCGGCTTCCACCTGCCCCGCTTCGCCGAGGCCGCCGCGTCGGTCGTCGGGGTCGAGCCGCACCCCGACCTGCTCACGCTGGCCCGACGGCGTACCCGCCGGCTGCCGAACGTGACCGTCCTGCAGGGCACGGCGCAGGCGGTGCCCCTGCCCGACGCCTCGGTCGACGTGGTGCACGCGCGCTGGGCCTACTTCTTCGGGCCCGGCTGCGAGCCCGGGCTCGCCGAGCTGGACCGGGTGGTACGCCGCGGCGGCACCGCGTTCGTGATCGACAACGATCCCACCCGCTCGACGTTCGGGGCCTGGTTCCGGCGCGGCTACCCGCACCTCCCCTCCCCCGGGACGGTCGAGCGGTTCTGGTCGACGCGCGGCTGGACCCGGGTCCCGGTGGACATCCGGTGGTCGTTCGGCTCGAGGGCGGACCTGGAGAGCGTCGTGCGCATCGAGTTCGCGCGCGAGGTCGCCGACGAGGTGCTGGCCGGGCACGAGGGCACCGAGGTCGACTACGCGGTCAACCTGTGGTGGAAGCGGTTCTGAGCCGGGGTTGTCAGGCACTTCCTGCGCTTGTCAGCCGTTGCAACGGTCGACAACCACAGGAGTCACCGGCCAGCCGGTGACTCCTCAGCTGGAGCCCCGCACCGCGAGGGTGGGGGTGAGCAGGACGCCCTTGGGTGCCTGATGGGGGTGGCCGAGCAGCCCCTCGAGGGCCTTGACCACCTCGACGGCCACGTCCTCCAGCGGCTGGCGCACCGAGGTCAGCCCGGGAGGCACCACCTGGGCCACCTGCGAGTCGTCGAAGCCGACCACGGCGATGTCGCGCCCGGGAGCGAGACCCCGCTCGGCCAGCGTGTGCAGCACCCCCATCGCGAGGGTGTCCGAGGCGCAGACGAAGGCGCTGGGCCGGGCCTCGTCGAGGAGCACCGCGCTCGCCTCCCGGCCGCTGGCCACCGTGTCCTCCACCCGTGAAGCCAGCCCCGTGGTGGGCAGGTCCCGCGACCGGAGGGCCCGGCTCCACCCCGACCGCCGGTCCTCGCCGATCCGCGAGTCCTTGCGCCACCCGATCCAGGCGATCCGCTGGTGTCCCCGGTCGAGCAGGTGGGTGGTGGCCAGGTCGGCGCCCGCGGCGCCGTCGACGTCCACCCACGGGTGGGGGGCGTCGGGGTTGTCCCAGGGACGACCGAACGCGACGAAGGGCGCCCGCCGGGACTCCAGCCAGGCCGCCTGGGGGTTGCCGAGGTAGGTGTCGGTGACCACGAAGGCGTCGACCGCGGTCGAGCGCAGCAGGTCGTCGTACCCGTCGAGCGGGTCGCGGTGGCTGCCGGCGAACAGCAGCACGTGGTAGCCGGCCTCGCCCGAGGTCTCCACCAGCGAGTGGACGAACCGGTCCATGGTGGCGTTGGCCGTGCCCTCCTGGGCGGGGTTGATCCGCATCCCGATCAGGTGCGAGGCCCGGGTCCGCAGGTTCCGGGCGGCGCGGTTGGGCGAGTACCCCAGCTCGTCGATCGCCTCCTGGACCCGGACCAGGGTGTCGCTGCGCAGCAGGTCGGGGTTGTTGACGGCGTTCGAGACCGTCTGGCGCGAGACCCCGGCGCGCTCGGCCACGTCGGCGAGCGTCGGCGGCGGCGCAGGGATGCGCCCCAGGCTCCTCGTCATCCGACCGTCCTCCCGCACGTCGCGTCCGTCCCCCCGGACTGGAACGTTCCAAGCGGATCATAACCAGACCGGCCCGCGGTTCACCCGCACGTGTGAACGGCGCTGTCGGCGCCGTGCCCTAGCGTTCCCGCCATGCCGAAGCCGCCACGTCCGACCTTCCGTTGCACCGAGTGCGGGTGGGAGACCTCGAAGTGGGTCGGCCGCTGCGGCGAGTGCCAGGCCTGGGGTTCGGTGGCGGAGGCCGCAGCCGTCCCCTCGACCCGCGCCGCCGCGACCCCGGTGACCCGGCCCGCGGTGCCGATCGGGCAGGTGTCGGTGGAGGACTCCACGTTCCGGTCCAGCGGGGTGCCCGAGCTCGACCGGGTCCTCGGCGGCGGCCTGGTGCCGGGCGCCGCGATCCTGCTCGCCGGCGAGCCCGGGGTCGGCAAGAGCACGCTGCTGCTGGAGGTGGCCGCCCAGACCGCGCGCTACCAGCGCCGCACCCTCTACGTCACCGGCGAGGAGTCGGCCTCGCAGGTCCGGCTCCGCGCCGACCGCACCGGCGGCGTCCACGACGAGCTGTTCCTGGCCGCCGAGACCGACCTGGGGGCCGTGCTCACCCACATCGAGCAGGTGCGGCCGACCCTGCTGGTCGTCGACTCCATCCAGACCATCGGCGCTCCCGGGGTCGACGGGGTCCCCGGTGGGGTCACCCAGGTCAAGGAGGTCGCCGCGGCCCTGGTGCGGGTGGCCAAGACGCGCAACATCACGACCGTCATCGTGGGCCACGTGACCAAGGACGGCTCGATCGCCGGTCCGCGGGTGCTCGAGCACGTCGTCGACGTCGTGCTCCACTTCGAGGGCGACCGCAACTCCCGGCTCCGGATGGTCCGCGCCATGAAGAACCGGTTCGGCCCGGTCGACGAGGTCGGCTGCTTCGACCTGTCCAACGACGGCATCAGCGCGGTCACCGACCCCACCGGGCTCTTCGTGGAGAACCACCACGCCCGCGTGCCCGGGACCTGTGTCGCTGTGTCGATGGAGGGGCGTCGCCCGATGCTCGCGGAGGTCCAGGCCCTGGTCACGCCCACCGCCAGCGAACGCCCGCGCCGCACCACCTCGGGTCTCGACGGGTCCCGGGTGGCCATGGTGCTCGCGGTGCTGCAGCAGCACTGCGGGATCCGGCTGCACTCGCACGACGTGTTCGCCTCCACCGTGGGCGGGGCCCGGGTCGCCGAGCCGGCCAGCGACCTGGCGGTGGCGATCGCGATCGCCTCCGCGACCAGTGGTCAGGCGGCCCCGAAGGGGATGGTGGCCATGGGCGAGATCGGCCTGGCCGGGGAGCTGCGCCGGGTCCGTGACCTGCCGCAGCGGATCGCCGAGGCGGCCCGGCTCGGGTTCCGGGTGGCGGTGGTGCCCGAGGAGCCACCGGCGGACGGCATACCCCGGATCGCCGAGGCCCGGACCGCGACCCGGGTGGTCGACGGGTTGCGCGTGGTCTCCGTGCCGAACATCGCGGCCGCGCTCCGGTTGCTCGACAACGTCACGAAGGCGACCGGCCCCCGTCGGGTCTGAGCCCGGTCCGGGGCTCCTGTCGGCGCGTCGAGCACGCGCCCCGGTCCGACGACACGCCGAGACGCCCTAGACTGGCCACGCGGCCGACGTACGCCGCAGCCGGAAACGGAGGGAACGGCGTGGTGGCCACCGACCGCTCGGACGACACGTTGCGCCTGCGCGCAGCGCTCGCATCCATCGCCCCCGGCACCGCGCTGCGCGACGGCCTCGAGCGGATCCTGCGCGGCCGCACCGGCGCCCTGATCGTGCTCGGCTACGACAAGACCGTGGAGTCGATCTCCACGGGCGGGTTCACGCTCGACGTGCCGTTCACCGCCACCGGCCTGCGCGAGCTGGCCAAGATGGACGGCGCGATCATCCTCGACAAGGACGTCACCCGCATCTTCCGGGCCGCGGTGCACCTGATGCCCGACCACACGATCCCCTCCGAAGAGACCGGCACCCGCCACCGCACCGCCGACCGCGTGGCACGGCAGACCGGCTACCCCGTCATCTCGGTGTCGCAGTCGATGCAGATCATCGCGGTGTACGTCGGGGAGACCCGTCACGTCCTCGAGGACTCCGGCCAGATCCTGTCCCGTGCCAACCAGGCGCTGGCCACGCTGGAGCGCTACAAGCTGCGGCTCGACGAGGTGGCCAGCACCCTCTCCGCCCTGGAGATCGAGGACCTGGTCACGGTCCGGGACGTCGCCGTGGTCGCCCAGCGCCTGGAGATGGTCACCCGGATCGCCCGTGAGATCGAGGACTACGTCCTCGAGCTGGGCACCGACGGTCGCCTGCTGTCGCTGCAGCTCGAGGAGCTGATCACCGGCGTCGACGCCGAGCGTGAGCTGGTCATCCGCGACTACCTGCCGGCCGGCAGGCGCACCAAGACCCCCGAGGCGCTGCTGCAGCGGCTCGAGTCGCTCTCCCCCACCGAGCTGGTCGACCCGGCGGCCGCCGCCAAGGCCCTCGGTCTCGGCACCGGCGAGCACCTCGACGGCGCCGTCGCGCCGCGCGGCTACCGGCTGCTGGCCAAGGTGCCGCGGCTGCCCTCGTCGGTCGTCGACCGTCTCGTCGACCACTTCGGGACGTTGCAGAAGCTGCTCTCGGCCGGCATCGACGACCTGCAGGCGGTCGAAGGCGTCGGCGAGCTCCGCGCCCGCAGCGTCCGCGAGGGGCTGTCCCGTCTCGCGGAGTCCACCATCCTCGAGCGCTACGTCTGACCGTTCACCGCGACGGGCAGCGGGTCAGCCGGCCGAGCCCGACGGGGAGGCCACCGGACGGCCCGAGTGCTTGGCCTGGTGCGGGGTGGGCGTCCGGGTGATGACCGGCGCGGTGGGGGCCGCCAGCTCGAACTGGACCTCGTCGGGCTCGCCGGCCAGCGCCGCGGCCTCGACGTGGTAGAAGCCGGGCAGCGCCCACTCGGTGAGCCGGGAGCACTCGTCGTCGGAACGCTTGCCGTTCCACGTCACCTCGACCTCGGTCGAGGTGTGGCGCCGGACCACCAGGTCGTTGGTGGGGATCGCCCGCGGGCACTGGCGGCTGGTCCAGATGTCGTCCTTGCCGGACCAGAGCTTCAGGGTCAGCGTCTTGGGCGACGCCTGCCACGTGCAGGCCTCGGACTCGATGGTGCGCAGCTCGAGGGCGATGGTGACGTCGCGTCCGGCCACCGCGTCCTTCACGTCGGGGGTCACCGCGATGTCGGAGTCCGCGCAGGGCCCGTCGGGCGCGGCGAGCACCGGCGCCTGCGAGCTGTGGTGCTTGCCGGGCCTGCCCGTGCTGCTCTCCGTGGCGGTCGCGGTGGCCGTCTCGGTCGGGTCGGTGGCCGCGGTCGTCTGGTCGGCGGCGACCTGCGCGGCCTCGTCGGCGTCGGAGGAGGCGTCGCTCCCGGCACCCAGCAGCCGCGCGAACGCGAACACCAGCAGCAGGGCCGTGCCGAGCACGAGGAGGCGGCGCCGCCAGTACACGCGGGCCGGCAGCGGACCACGGGTGAAGGACATGGGCGCAACGCTATGCGGCGCGCTCCCGGGCTTCACGGTGCCACACCGAGGTCACCCGGACCCGCCACGCACGATCGCTCGGGGACCGCTCAGAATGGCGACGATGAGCGCGCTGCACGAACCGATCCTCGACTGGTACGACGACCACGCCCGCGAGCTGCCCTGGCGCGAGGCCTCCGCGTCGCCCTGGTCGGTGATGGTCTCGGAGTTCATGCTCCAGCAGACCCCGGTGGCCCGCGTGCTGCCGGTCCACCAGGCCTGGCTGGAGCGCTGGCCGACCCCCGCCGCGCTCGCCTCGGAGCCCACCGGTGAGGCGGTGCGGGCCTGGGGTCGGCTGGGGTACCCGCGACGCGCGCTGCGACTGCACGCCGCCGCCACCGCCATCGTCGAGCACCACGGCGGCGCGGTCCCGGCGGACTACGACGCCCTGCGCGCCCTGCCCGGCATCGGCGACTACACGGCGGCCGCCATCGCGACGTTCGCGCACGGGCGCCGGCACGTCGTGCTCGACACCAACGTGCGCCGCGTGCTGGCCCGGACGGTGAGCGGGGTGGAGTTCCCCGCCGCCAGCGTGACCAGGGGTGAGCGCACCCTCGCGGCCGAGCTGCTGCCCGAGCACGAGCCCACCGCGGCCACCTGGTCGGTCGCCGTCATGGAGCTCGGTGCCCTGGTCTGCACCGCGAGCAACCCGCGGTGCGGCGCCTGCCCGGTCGCCGACCTGTGCGCGTGGCGCGCGGCCGGCCACCCGGCGTACGACGGGCCGCCGCGGAAGGTGCAGGCGTGGGCCGGGACCGACCGCCAGTGCCGGGGCCGGCTGCTCGCGGTGCTCCGCGAGGCCGAGGGCGAGGTCACCCAGGCCCGGCTGGACCAGGCCTGGTCCGAGGAACTGCAGCGGGCCCGCTGCCTGGCCAGCCTGGTCGAGGACGGCCTGGTCGTGCGCACCGACCGGGGCACCTACGCCCTCCCCTGAGCCGGGACGTCGTACGAACGGGTCGCGGTGGCAGCCGGGACGAATGACGTCCGCCGGAACGTCGTACGAACGGGTCGCGGTGGCAGCCGGGTCGTACGACGTCCGCCGGGACGTCATCCGGCCCGGTCGCAGGAGCGACCGGGCCGGATGACGTTGTTGGTTGAGCGGTGTGACCGTCAGTCGTTGTCGGGCGACTTCGGGACGTCGATCGGACCGGGCTCGTCGCCCTCGTCCGTGGCGCCCTCACCACCGGTGAGCTCGACCCCGGCGGTCTCGAACGGCGGCAGGTCCGGCAGCGCGCCGACCTTCTGGCCCTTGAAGGTGAAGGTCGCGGTGGGACCCTCGCCCTCGACGTCCACGAGCACGATCTGGCCGGGGCCGACCTCGCCGTAGAGCATCTTCTCGGCGAGCGTGTCCTCGATCTCGCGCTGGACGGTGCGACGCAGCGGTCGCGCACCGAGAACCGGGTCGAAGCCCCGCTCGGCGAGCAGGTTCTTCGCCGGCTGGGTCAGCTCGAGCTGCATGTCGCGGTCCTTGAGGCGCTTCTCGACCGCCGCGATCATGTTGTCCACCATCGAGATGATCTGCTCCTGCGACAGCGGCGGGAACACGATGATCTCGTCGACACGGTTGAGGAACTCGGGGCGGAAGTGCTGCTTGAGCTCCTCAGAGACCTTGGCCTTCATCCGGTCGTAGGAACCCGCCGCGTCGCCGCTCTGCTGGAAGCCGAGGTTGACGCCCTTGGCGATGTCGCGGGTGCCGAGGTTGGTGGTCATGATGATGACGGTGTTCTTGAAGTCGACCACCCGGCCCTGGGAGTCGGTCAGGCGACCCTCCTCCAGGATCTGCAGCAGGCTGTTGAAGATGTCCGGGTGCGCCTTCTCGACCTCGTCGAACAGCACGACCGAGAACGGCTTGCGCCGCACCTTCTCGGTCAGCTGGCCACCCTCTTCGTAGCCCACGTAGCCGGGGGGCGAGCCGAAGAGCCGCGAGACCGTGTGCTTCTCGCCGAACTCGCTCATGTCGAGCTGGATCAGCGCGTCCTCGTCGCCGAAGAGGAACTCCGCGAGCGTCTTGGACAGCCAGGTCTTACCGACACCGGACGGGCCGGCGAAGATGAACGAGCCGCCGGGGCGCTTCGGGTCCTTCAGGCCGGCGCGGGTACGACGGATGGCCCGCGAGAGGGCCTTGACGGCCTCCTCCTGGCCGATGACGCGCTTGTGGAGCTCGTCCTCCATCTTGAGCAGCCGGGTGGACTCCTCCTCCGACAGCTTCACGATCGGGATGCCGGTCGCCACGGCGAGCACCTCGGCGATCAGCTCCTCGTCGACCTCCGCGACCTCGTCCATGTCGCCCGCGCGCCACTGCTTCTCGCGCTCGGCCTTCTTCAGGATCAGCTGCTTCTCCTCGTCGCGCAGGCGCGCGGCGGCCTCGAAGTCCTGCCCGTCGATGGCGGCCTCCTTGCGCTGCCGCACGTCGCCGATCTTGTCGTCGTACTCGCGCAGGTCGGCCGGGGCGGTCATCCGGCGGATGCGCAGCCGGGAGCCCGCCTCGTCGATGAGGTCGATGGCCTTGTCGGGCAGGAACCGGTCGGAGATGTAGCGGTCGGCCAGCGTCGCCGCCGAGACCAGGGCCTCGTCGGTGATGGTGACGCGGTGGTGCGCCTCGTAGCGGTCGCGCAGGCCCTTGAGCATCTCGATGGTGTGCGCGATCGAGGGCTCGGCGACCTGGATCGGCTGGAAGCGGCGCTCCAGCGCGGCGTCCTTCTCGAGGTACTTGCGGTACTCGTCGAGGGTGGTGGCGCCGATGGTCTGCAGCTCGCCGCGGGCCAGCATCGGCTTGAGAATGCTGGCGGCGTCGATCGCGCCCTCGGCCGCGCCGGCGCCGACGAGGGTGTGGATCTCGTCGATGAACAGCACGATGTCGCCGCGGGTGCGGATCTCCTTGAGCACCTTCTTCAGGCGCTCCTCGAAGTCACCGCGGTAGCGGGAGCCGGCCACCAGGGCGCCGAGGTCGAGCGTGTAGATCTGCTTGTCCTTCAGCGTCTCCGGCACGTTGCCCTTGACGATGTCCTGGGCCAAGCCCTCCACGATCGTCGTCTTGCCGACGCCGGGCTCGCCGATGAGGACCGGGTTGTTCTTCGTGCGGCGGGACAGGATCTGCATGACCCGCTCGATCTCCTGCTCCCGGCCGATGACCGGGTCGAGCTTGCCCTCGCGGGCGTCCTGGGTCAGGTTGCGGCCGAACTGGTCGAGGACCAGCGAGGACGAGGGCGCGTCGCTGGTCGAGCCGCTCGCGGCGGCGCCCGACGACGCGGACTCCTTGCCCTGGAAGCCCGACAGCAGCTGGATGACCTGCTGGCGCACGCGGTTGAGGTCCGCGCCGAGCTTCTGCAGCACCTGGGCGGCGACGCCCTCGCCCTCCCGGATCAGGCCGAGCAGGATGTGCTCGGTGCCGATGTAGGAGTGGCCGAGCTGCAGCGCCTCGCGCAGGGACAGCTCGAGGACCTTCTTGGCGCGCGGCGTGAACGGGATGTGGCCGCTCGGCGCCTGCTGCCCCTGGCCGATGATCTCCTCGACCTGGGCACGCACGGCCTCGAGCGAGATGTCGAGGCTCTCGAGCGCCTTGGCGGCGACGCCCTCCCCCTCGTGGATCAGGCCGAGCAGGATGTGCTCCGTGCCGATGTAGTTGTGGGAGAGCATGCGGGCCTCTTCCTGGGCCAGCACGACCACCCGGCGGGCTCGGTCTGTGAACCGCTCGAACATCTGAAACTCTCCTCAGGAGCTCGGGGCCGCCCCGCTCGTGGATCGACGGGACCGGACAAGAGAACTAACCCCGACGACAGCCTACGCGTTCCCGGATGCGCGCAGTCGCCGCTCCGCTGAGAGCGAACAGGGCCGGCCGGACGGGAGCACGTGGGGCGTCGACGAGCCCCCACAGACGCCGAGTCGGCGCTCCTCGACACGCGAAGGTGTCAACGAGCGCCGACTCGGCGTGCGGGTGGGTCGGTCAGTGCGCGGCGTCGTACGCCTCACGGACCTCGGCGGAGACGCGACCGCGGTCGGGCACCTCGTGACCGTTGGCGCGGGCCCAGTCGCGGATCTCCTTGGCGCTCGGGCCGCCGCTGGCGGCCGCGCCGGCGCGACGCCCGCCACCGCGCCGGGAGGCGGAGCCGACCTTGCGGGCGTGGCCGACGAACTCCGCCAGCGCGTCGCGCAGGCGGGCGGCGTTCGCGTCGTTGAGGTCCATCTCGTACGACGTGCCGTCGAGGCCGAAGGAAACCGTCTCGGTCGCTTCGCTTCCGTCGATGTCGTCGACCAGCACGATGTTGACCTTCTGCGCCATTTCTTCCTCAATTCAATTCGCACGAAAAGGAATTGCCGTCATTAACGGCGCGACAAAGTGTGCCAGAAAAGTCGGCAATTCCCAATTGAACCCGCGTTGATCCGAGTTGGCGAAGTCGGCGTGTGGTCAGGAATTGTCGAAAGGTTTTGAATTCTCCTCGTCGCACGCCGCGGTGGTGCCCGGAGCCTGGTCGCAGACCCGGCCGTCGCGCAGCCTCAGCGTGAGCTCCAGCGGGCCCGTCGCCCTCATCTCGACGTCGAGCCGGTCGGCGAACCGCAGGGCGGCGTCGAAGACCATCCCCTTGGCGGCGGCCGCCGCCGGGGAGTACCGGTCGGGGTCGGTGGTCCCGTCGATGTGCAGGGTCGCGCCCCGGACCTCGATGCCGACGTCACGCAGACCGTCGATCTCGGTGAGCATGCGCTCCCGCAGGTCGGCGAGCGCCTGCTCGCACTCGGCGGGCGAGCACGCCTTGAAGTACGGGTTCGTGAGGTCCTCGGTCTGCCGTCCGACGTAGTCGGTCTCGACCGCCGGGTCCGCCCGGACCGTCGCGGTCGCCGTCGACGGCTCGTGGTCGGGCCAGGCGTCGAGCTCGGCCAGCACGTCCAGCGCGACCTGCCGGGCCTGGCGGTCGTCGCGCACCGAGGCCCGCACGGTGGCGGCGCTGGCGGCGCCCCTGTCCAGGCCGTAGGTCCGGGCCACGTTCTCCACACCGGTCACCCGATCGAGCCCCGCGATGGCGTCGTAGCGGTCCCGGGCGTCGTCGGTGCAGGTCCGGCCGGGGCACGCCGCTTCGTCCTCCAGGGCCTTGGTCGCGCTGCTGCACGACCCCAGGGCGAGCACGGCCACCAGCACAGGGAGCAGAGGCCTCATGGCACCAGACTGCCGATCGGCAGCTCGGCAGCCCGCACCTGGTCCCCCTGCTGGGTCTGGAAGGAGCTCGAGATCGAGGTCGTCCCGTCGAGGTAACCCTGCTCCTGCATCGACTCCACGAAGTGCTGGACCGACGGGTCGTTGCTGGCGTCGACCGCGCCGGCGATCTGGCTGTAGGTGGACAGCGAGTGGTTCTGCCCGGGTCCGGCGCCGAAGCTGCCGCTGTGGATGTCGGCCTGCACGGTCGTGTGGTGGGCGGTCGCCGGGTTGTTCTCGCCGTCGAGGAGCGGGACCACGTCACCGGTGTTCTCCAGGCTGAGGACCTGCACGTGGTCGGGGATCCCCGAGGTGGCGACCGGGGCTCCGGCGGTGACGACGTGCGTGACGTGGTAGTCGAAGTCGGGGTCGCCGGCCAGCGCGGCGGCCTGCATGCCGCCCTGCGAGTGGCCGACCAGCATCACGGGGGCGTCGTGCGGCACGTGGGCCGCCTCCATCGCCTGGCGGATCGCGTCGGCGTACGCCGTGGAGTCGCCCGCGATGAGGTTGAGGTTGGAGCCCATGTTGCGGATCGCGTGCTCGTCCAGGAACTCGTCGGTCCCCGGCAGCTGGACGATGTAGCGCACCGACCCGTCGGGACCCACCACCTGCTGGATGTTGATCACCCCGTTCGGGGTGTCGGTCGCGACGACGCCCAGGTCGTCGATGACGTCCTGCACGTCGTGGGGTGCGTCGATGGCGTCCTGGAACTCCTGGCCCGGGTAGTCGTCGTTGAGGTCGCCGGCGTAGTCGCCGAAGAGCAGGTCGCCCAGGTCGTCGGCCGCCGACCCGGTGTCGGGGTGGAAGCCGTCGAGGCCCAGCAGGTCCATGAGCGGGCCGGTGAGCGGGTTGACCGACATGCCGTCGAGGAGGCCGCCGCCGCCGTTGACCAGGGTCTGGGCGATCTCGGGGTGGTCCTCGAGGAAGGCGATCATCTCCTCGTTGCTCACGCCCGACAGGTGCAGGCCTCCGTAGACGATGCCGCCGAGCACGAGGACGCCCGGCAGGTCGACGCCGACCACGAAGCCCAGACCGTAGGACAGCGCCTCCATCGCCCCGTGCCGCAGCTCGTCGGCGGTGCGGTAGATCTCGACGACCGCCACGAAGCAGAAGCTCTCGGCCTCGATCACGAGCGCGCGGGCCACCAGCCCGCGGGGCCCGTAGGTCGCGTCGACGATGGCGCCCTCGGCGGCGGCGAAGGTCCCGGGCGAGAGGACGGCGGAGGCCAGCAGGTCGCCGTCGGCCGCCTCGAGCTTGTCGTCCCAGGCGGACTCGAGCAGCCGCGCACCCGTGTCGCCGTAGAGCCGGCCGAGGCGCTCGATGTCGTCGTACCGCGCGTCGATGCCGCCGGCGCCGCCACTCACGGTGATGTCGGGCGTGCTCATCCGGCCACCCCCGTCACCGCCGCGACCGCGGGCCAGGTCATCAGCCCGAGGTCACGGGCGTCACGGCGCCGGAGCACCGCCGTGGCGTCACGGCCGGGTCGCAGCTCGTGCCAGCCGTCGTCGAACAGGAGCCAGGAGGCGACCGCCGGGTCGGCGTCCTCGCGGTCCCGGCGACGGGTCACCATCCGCAGGCGTCCACGGGTGGCGGTGCCGAGCGTGGTCAGCAGCCGCAGCGCCTCGTCGACGTCAGCGGGGCGGACCGAGCCGGCGTCCCCGAGCCGGACGCGGCCGGCGTACGTCGCGGCCAGCGCGGGCACCAGGTCGGTGCGCCGCTCGCGGTGCGCCTTCTCGCTGCCGGCGAGCAGCTCGCTCGGGAGCGAGACGTGGTCGGGGAGCGCGAGCGGCGCCGGGCGCGGCACCCACGGCTCGACCGCGACGGCGCGGGTGACCTGTGAGACCCACAAGGCCGGCGCGAACCACGCCAGCTCGTGATCCAGCCCGTCCGTGGTCGAGAGCTGGGCGATGGTCGAGGGCGCGACCCCGAACCACGAGCGCAGCCGGAGGTCACCCTCGGCGCGGACGAGGGCGACGTCGAGGAGCACGCCCAGCGGGCCGGCGGCCAGCACGGACAGCGCCGACACCACGCCGGCGTCCACGGCCTCACCCTCGAGCAGGCCCCGCGCGGCCAGCGACGCGCGGGCACCGTCGGGCCCGTCGTCCTCGACCCGGGCGAGCGCCGCCGCGAGCACCGCGCGGGCCTCGCTGGCGGGCGTGCCGGCCAGCCGGTCGCTGAACCGGTCCTCGCGCATCAGCCGGTCGGTGCGGACGGGGAGGGGCAGGTCGGCGATCCGGGCCGCCAGCACGAGCTCGTCGAGGCGAAGGGTGACGCGGAACGGCACCAGCGGCACGGCGGGGGCCGCTGCGGCCGGCCGGACCCGCAGCACCGGGCTCACAGCCGGACCCCCGGGACGACGTCGGGCATGTCGAGCCAGTCCTTGTGGCCCGGTGGCGGGGTGTCCAGGTTCGCCAGCCGCCGGTCGGACTCGTCACCCGGGGTGAGGGCGTCCTTGATGCCGTGGGCGAGGTCGGACAGCGCCCCCTGCAGCCGGTCGAGGGCGCCGCTGATGATGGAGCGCACCTGGCGCTCGATGCTGGCGATCAGGTCGAGCAGCCGCTGCACCTCGGCCGCGTGCTCGCGGACCTTCTGCGCAGCCTCGTCGTACTCGCGGGCGACGCCGCGGAGCTCGTCGCGACGCAGCCGCGCCTGCTCCCGCATCCGGTCGGCTGCGACCGAGGTCCAGGCGACCTCCCGGCTCGCCTCGTGCAGCTCGTCGGCCTCGGCCCTGAGCTGGTCGGCCCGTCTCTCGAGGCGGCCGGCCACCTCACGGATCTTGCTGGGTTCCCCGTACATGCGCGCTCCTGTGCATGGTCTGCGTCACAGGAGCAATGCCCGCCCGACCGGGGTGCCGAAACCACCCGGTCCAGAGCTGTGGACGACCGCCCCCGCCGCGCCCGCGCCCGACGTCAGCGGTTGCGCTCGAAGACGAGCTCCAGGCCCCGCAGCGTCAGCCACGGGACGTGCTCGTCGAAGCAACGGCACTCGTCGAGCACCAGCGGAGCGAGGTAGCCGGTCGCGAGGACGCGGACGTCGGCCGGGTCGGCACCGAGCTCGGCGATCATCCGCGCGACGACGCCCTCGACCTGGCTGGCGACGCCGAACACCATGCCCGACTGCAGCGCCTCGACGGTGTTCTTGGCGATGACGGCGCGGGGTCGCAGCAGCTCGACCTTGCGCAGCTGGGCGCCCCGGCGACCGAGCGCCTCGAGCGAGACCTCGATGCCCGGCGCGATGGCCCCGCCGACGTACTGCCCGCGCTCGCTGACGACGTCGAAGGTGGTCGCGGTGCCCCCGAAGTCCACCACGATCGCCGGCCCGCCGTAGTCCGTGGCGGCCGCGAGGGCGTTGATGATGCGGTCCGACCCGACCTCGCGCGGGTTGTCCATCAGCACCGGCACCCCGGTCCGCACCCCGGGCTCGACCACGACGCTGGGCACGTCGGGGAAGTGGCTCGCCAGCATCTCGCGCCACTCGTGCAGCACCGCGGGCACCGTCGAGCAGACCGCGATCCCGTCGATCCTGGCCAGGTGGTCGTCCAGCAGGCCCTTGAGGACGACCGACCAGTCGTCGGAGGTGCGCCGCTCCACCGTCGCGATCCGCCAGTCGGCGACGACCGCACCGTCCTCGATGATGCCGAGGACGGTGTGGCTGTTGCCGATGTCGGCCGCCAGGAGCGCCACGCGGTCTACGCCTCCTGGAGGTCCATGCCGAGGTCGAAGACGACGACCGAGTGGGTGAGCGCGCCGACCGAGATGAAGTCGACGCCGGTCTCGGCCACCTCCCGGGCGCGCGCGATCGTGAGCCCGCCGCTGGCCTCCAGGGTGACCCGTCCGGCGGCGCCCTCCCGCTCCACCAGCCGCACCGCCTCGGCCATGGTCGCCGTGTCCATGTTGTCGAGCAGGATCCGCTCGCAGCCGGCCTCGAGCAGCTGCCGGAGCTGGTCGAGGTCGGTGACCTCGACCTCCACCTCGAGGTGCGGGTACGCCGCCCGCACGGCGTGGAAGGCGGGCACCACGCCGCCCGCGGCCACCACGTGGTTGTCCTTGACCATCGCCATGTCGGAGAGGCTGAACCGGTGGTTGACGCCGCCGCCGCAGCGCACGGCGTACTTCTGCAGGGCGCGGTAGTTCGGGAGCGTCTTGCGGGTGTCGAGGACCCTGGCGCGGGTCCCCTGCAGGGCCTCGACCCACGCGGCGGTGGCGGTGGCCACGCCGGACAGGTGCGAGGCGTAGTTGAGCGCGGTGCGCTCCGCGGTGAGCAGGCCACGGGTCGGCCCGGCGACCCGCATCACCACGTCGCCCGCCACCACCCGTGTGCCGTCGGGGAGCCGGTCGGTGACGGTGACCTCGTCGCCCATGACGTAGTGGAAGACCATCGCGGCGACCGGCAGGCCGGCCACGACACCGGGCTCCCTCGCCCCGAAGTCGGCGACGCCGCGGGCGTCGGCGGGGATCGTGGCGACACTGGTGACATCGTCCCCGGGGAGGTCCTCGGCGACGGCGGCCACGATCGCGTCGTAGACGGCCTTGGGGTCCAGGCCGGAGTCCTCGAGCTCAGTCAGCAGCGCGGGCGGGAGGGCGTCGTACGGCGTTCGGGCGGTCACGCGGTTCTCCTCAGGCGGACTGGTCGGTGGCGGCGGCCGGGTGGAAGTCGAGCGTGGTCTCGCCGTCGGCCATCACGGCGTCGAGGTGTCCGGCCCAGTCGGCGTCGTCGCGGGCGGGGAAGTCCTCGCGCCAGTGCGATCCCCGGGTCTCCTCGCGCAGCGCGGCCGCGCCGGCCAGCGCGACGCTGATCGTCAGGAGGTTGGTGCTCTCCCATGACTCCTGGTTGACCTCGTCGGCCCCGACCCCGGCCAGCTTGTCGAGGAGCAGGGCCGCCTCGGCCAGGCCGTCGGCGCTGCGCAGCACGCCGACCCGCGAGGTCATCACCTCCTGCAGCTCGCGGCGCACCGAGCCCGGCACCAGGCCGGCCGTGCGCGTGTCCGTGGCGGGCTCGGCCCAGGGCCGCAGCTCCCCGGGCAGCACCGTCGCGATCCGCCGGGAGAACACCAGCCCCTCGAGGAGGGAGTTCGAGGCGAGCCGGTTGGCGCCGTGCACGCCGGAGCACGCCACCTCGCCGGTCGCGTACAGCCCGGGCACGCTGGTGCGGCCCCACAGGTCGGTGCGGACCCCGCCCGAGGCGTAGTGGCAGGCGGGCGCGACCGGGATCAGCTCGGTGACCGGGTCGACCCCGTGGGACCTCGCGGTGGCCAGGATCGTCGGGAACCGCCGCTCCCAGAACGCCGCACCGAGGTGCCGCGCGTCCAGCCACATGTGCGGGTGCCCGGTCTCGTTCATCCGTCGGGTGATCGCCTTGGCGACCACGTCGCGCGGCGCGAGGTCGGCGAGCTCGTGCACGCCCTGCATGAACCGGTTGCCCTCGAAGTCCACCAGGAAGGCGCCCTCGCCGCGCACCGCCTCGGAGATCAGCGGCTGCTGTCCCCGCGACTCGGGACCGAGGTACATCACCGTCGGGTGGAACTGCACGAACTCGAGGTCGCGCAGCGCCGCACCGGCCCGCAGCGCGACCGCCATGCCGTCACCGGTCGCGACCGCCGGGTTGGTGGTCTGCGAGAACACCTGGCCGAGGCCGCCGCTGGCGAGCACGACCGCGCGGCAGTGCACGGCGCCGACGCCGTCGCGCTGGCCCTCGCCCATCACGTGCAGCGTCAGGCCGGCGACCCCGCCGTCGGGGTCGAGCAGCAGGTCGACGGCGAGCGCGTGCTGGATCACCTCGATCTCCGGGGCCCGTTCGACGGCGGCGATCAGCGCGCGCTGGATCTCGGCCCCGGTGGCGTCGCCGCCCGCGTGCGCGATCCGGTCCCGGTGGTGGCCGCCCTCGCGGGTCAGCGACAGCACCCCGTCGGGGTCGTGGTCGAAACGGGTGCCCAGCGCGATCAGCTCCCGGACCGCCTCGGGACCCTCGGTGACCAGGGCCCGGACGGCGTCGAGGTCGCACGCCCCCGCGCCGGCGACGAGCGTGTCGTGCTCGTGCTGGGCGGGGGTGTCCTCCGGACCCAGCGCCGCGGCGATGCCGCCCTGCGCCCATTGGGTGGAGCCGGCCGCCAGGACGTCCTTGGTGACGACGAGGACCTTGCCGACCCGGTCGCGCAGCCGCAGGGCGGCGGTCAGCCCGGCGATCCCGGAGCCGACGACCACCACGTCCGCGGTCGTGGTCCATCCGGGGGGCGGCGCACTGAGGCGGCCGGGTACCCGGCGTACGGGGGCGTCGACCGCTCTGCCGTTCACGTGTGCAGGCTATCGGGCGGTGGTGAGGTCCCCCCGGACCAGACCGGCGCCGTCGAAGGTCCCGGCCGGGTCGCTGCCGGTCACCAGCACCCTGTTGTCCGCGTCGACGAAGACCACGTGCGGCTGGTATGCCTTCGCCTCGGCGGTCTCCATCTGGCCGTAGCCGATCAGGATCACCAGGTCACCGGGGTGCACCAGTCGGGCGGCGGCGCCGTTGATGCCGATCACGCCGGAGCCGCGCTCGCCGGCGATCGTGTAGGTCTCCAGCCGGGCGCCGTTGGTGATGTCGACGATGTGCACCAGCTCCCCGGGCAGCAGGTCCGCGGCGTCCAGCAGGTCCTCGTCGACCGTCACGGAGCCGACGTAGTGCAGGTCGGCCTGGGTGACCGTGGCGCGGTGGATCTTGCTCTTCATCATGGTGCGGAGCATCAGGAGTCTCCCTGGTGGCGGTGCTCGGGCCCGGAGCCGAGGGTGATGGGCATGTTGTCGATCAGGCGGGTGCCGCCGACGCGGGCCGCGATGAGGATGCGCGCCTCGGTGCCGGCGGGCACCTCGGCGGGCAGCTCGCCGAGCCCGGGGTCGGCGAGCACGAGGTAGTCGAGGTCGACGCCGAGGGACCGGCGCAGCTCGGCGCGCGCCGAGTCGAGGGCGACGTCGGGGCCGTACTCGGAGACCTCGCGCGCGGCGAGCAGGGTGCGGCTCAGTCCGACCGCCTGCTCGCGCTGCTCCCCCTCGAGGTAGCGGTTGCGGCTCGAGAGCGCGAGGCCGTCGACCTCGCGCTGCGTGGGGGCGCCGACGACCCGGACCCCCATGTTCAGGTCGAGCACCATCCGGCGGATGAGGACCAGCTGCTGGTAGTCCTTCTCGCCGAAGACCGCCACGTCCGGACGGACCAGGCCGAAGAGCTTGGCGACGACGGTCAGCACCCCGCGGAAGTGGCCGGGGCGGGTCGCGCCCTCGAGCAGGTCGGCCAGCGGGCCCGGCTCGACCGTGACCTGCGGGTGCCCGCCGGGGTAGACCTCGTCGACGGACGGCGCGAAGACCACGTCGACCCCCTCGCGCTCGCAGACCTTCAGGTCCGCCTCGAGGGTGCGGGGGTAGCGGTCGAGGTCCTCGCCGGCGCCGAACTGCAGGGGGTTGACGAAGATCGAGACGACCACCGGTCCGTCGGGGACCTGCTCGCGGGCCACCCGGACCAGGCTGGCGTGCCCCTCGTGCAGCGCCCCCATGGTGGGCACCAGGCCCACCCGGCGACCCGCGGCGCGGGCGGGCGCGAGCAGCGTGGCGAGCTCCTCGCGCGTGGTGGCGAGGACGGGCGTCCCGGTCACTGCAGCGTGATCCGGTTCGGGGCGACCGGGGCCACGGCCTCGTCGAGCGCGAGCCGGATCGAGGCGGCCCGGATCGGCAGCACCCGGCCGTCGGTCACCGCCCGGTCGAGGGTGGCGCGCGCCAGGGCGACGTACGACGCCAGCGTCTGGGGCGCGTTGGCGCTGATGTCGGCCAGGTGGGCGCGCACCGTGTTGACGTCGCCGCGGACGATCGGTCCGGTCAGCGCGGCGTCGCCGTGCTGCAGCGCGTTGTCGAGGGCGGCGGTGAGCAGCGGCCGCAGGGTGCCGGCGGGGTCGTCGGCGCCGGCGGCGGTGAGCATCTCCATCGCCTCGGTCACCAGGGTGACCAGGTGGTTGGCCCCGTGGGCGAGCGCGGCGTGGTAGAGCGTGCGCATCTCCTCCGGCACCCACATCGGGCGGCCGCCGAGATCGGCGACCAGGCTCTCGGCGACGGCGCGCTCGCCGGCCGGGGCGGTCAGGCCGAAGACGCAGCCGGCCAGGCGCGGCAGGTCCACGGCGGTCCCGGTGAACGTCATCGCGGGATGCAGGGCGATCACCCGGGCCCCGACCGAGGCGGCGGGCTCGAGGACGGCCAGCCCGTGCCGGCCGGAGGTGTGCACGACGTGCTGGCCCTCGTGGATCGCGCCGCTGGCGGCCAGCATCGTCACGACGTTGGGCAGCATGTCGTCGGGAACCGTGAGCAGCAGCAGGTCGCAGGAACGGGCGACCACGGTCGGCTTCTCGTTGGCGGCGCCGGGCAGCAGCTCGGCGATGCGGTGCCGCGAGGCGTCGGACTCGCCGGCGGCGGCCACGACGTGGTGACCGGCCGCGCCGAGAGCGGCTGCGAGGACGGCCCCGACGCGACCTGCGCCGACGACGCCCACCCGGAGGCGCACAGGTGCCTTCGTCATGGTGCGAACCTTTCGTTCCAGTCCCTCCGACCACCCCCGGCGGGATCGTGCTCCGCGGGGGCCGGGGTGGGTACCGGACGTCTGCTCGTGTCGTACGTGGTGTTCCCGAGTGGAACCACTGCCGAATCTACGCCCCGCCCTGCAGGCGACGGAACGGCTCCGGGAGTGACGTGGCCGACACCGCGCCGGCCCGCCGCGGCCGGGTCAGCCGGGCTTGACCGCGATCCTGGAGCGTCCGGCACGCATCAGCATCAGTGGCTTGTCGAGCCCGGCCACGAACTCGTCGGTGGCCTCCTTGGAGCCCTGCCAGGTGCCGTAGTCGTCGATGATGAGGATCCCGCCCGGCTGGAGGCGGTCGTACATGTGCTCGAGCTCGTGGCGGGTCGACTCGTACCAGTCCGTGTCCAGGCGCAGCAGCGCGATCTTCTCGGGGCAGTGCTCCGGGATGGTCTCCTCGACCGGCCCCTTCACGAGGTGGAAGCGTTCGTAGGGGTAGGGCAGCGTCTGCAGGCCCTCGCGGACGTCCTCGATGGACGCGATCGCCCAGACCCACGTGTTCTTCGCGGAGGTCTCGAGCAGCTCGTCGGCGCGGTCTCCCTTGAGCTTGCGGTCGCGCTCGGTGGGCTCGGTCATCCCCTGGAAGGTGTCGAAGAGGTGCAGCTCGCGGTCGTGCACGCCCTTCTCGTCCAGGGTCCGCGCGATGGCGTGCATGGACCCGCCGCGCCAGACGCCGCACTCGACGAGCGCGCCCTCGATCCGGGCGTCCACGACGTAGCGGACCGCGGTGATCAGCGCGTACAGCTTCTCGTGGCTGGTCATCGTGTACGGCTTGACCAGGTCGATCACCTCGCAGCTCGCCGGGTCGTAGTCCAGCGGGTACTTCGGCTGCTTCTTGACCGGGGCGGGTGCCGGCGCAGGCGCCGGCTCGTTGCCGCCGAGGAGGGCGGCTGCCTTTCGCATCAACGAGACCATGCGCCCGATTGAATCATTCTTCGGTCGGCGAGGGAGACCTGCGTCACTCGGTCTCGGGCGTGGCGTCGGCCTCCGGGTCGTCCTCGGCCCCGGATCCGGGTCCACCCAGGCGGTCCAGCGCTCCGGCGAGCGCGGCCGCGGCGGTGGCCGCGGAGACCCGGGGCGGGTCGGCGAGGTCGCCCTCGGCCCCCTCGTCGGTGACCATGAGCGAGTCGGGGTCACCGACGATGTGGGCCCCGAGGCCCCGGATCACCGCGAGGCGGGCGGCGCTGCGCTCGCGGACGATCTCTGCCGCCCAGTCGGGCAGCGGCGGGGTCCGCGGGTTCGAAGGCTCACCCGGGCGCTCCTGCAACGCGCGCACGATGCCGCGCGAGACGATCGCCTGCACCTGCGGCCGACGGACGCCGCGGCCGGTGAGCAGCTCGTTGACCGCGCGGATCAGCTCGACCTCCGCCCACGTCAGGCTCCTGTTCGAGCGGTCCGGGAAGAGCTGCAGCGTCCCGGCCGGCAGGCCGAGCATGCGCTCGAACGTCGTGGGGAGCAGCCGACGGTCGCGGTCGTCGCTGACGATCAGGGTGAACCGGTCGGGACCGATCACGTCGGTCCAGCGGCGCACCAGCGCCTCGGTGTCGTGGGCGTACCAGACATTGGTGCGCTCCCAGGAGTACTCCGGGTCCCGGCGGTCCCACGTGTAGTCGCCGACCTGGGGCTCGAGGACCACCCGCAGCCACTCGTCGTACGACCTGCTGTCGCCGGCCTTGACGCGCTCCTGCCACTGCGACGGCAGGTAGCGGTCCAAGCGGCGGGCGACGGCGACGACGTGGGCGTCCCCGCCGGTGAGGTCGTCGACGATCCGGCGGATCTGCTGGGGCGTGGCCCGACCGAAGTCCTCGTTGCTGATGCAGACGCGCTGGTCGCCGGCGGCGGTCACGTCGGCGACCAGCCGCTCCCAGTGCTTCTCGGGCGGGCGCGGGGTGCCGGCGGGGCGGACGCGGACGCCGATGGACCACACCGCCTTGCGCGGGCGGACCTTGTTGCCGGCGTAGTGGACGCCGTGCGCGGCGAGGGCGTCGCGGGCCTCGTGGAGGGAGACCTGGATGGCGGTGCTGCCGGTCTTGTGCGGCCCGATGTGCAGCAACCGCGCGCCTGGTGGGAGGAGCAGTGGGTCTTCGTCGCTCACGCCTCGCCTCTCGTGTCCTCGCCCGTTCCCGGGCCGACTCACCCTACCGGTCCCCCCGTGCCCGGAGGCGGCCCCGGGCGGCCGGGCAGCGGTGGCGGCTCTGACACAATGCCCGCCATGGAGTCGAAGCCAGACCGCGTCCGGAACGTGGCCGTCCTGCTCGCCGGCGGCGTGGGTGCCCGGATCGGGCTGGACATCCCCAAGCAGCTGATCAAGGTCGCCGGGAAGACGATCCTCGAGCACGCCCTGATCGCGCTGCACAGCCACCCGGCGGTCGACGAGATCAAGATCATGATGGCTCCGGGCCACCTCGACGCGGTCCGCGCGATCGTCCGCGGCGGTGGCTACGACGACAAGGTCACCGACATCCTCGAGGGTGGCGAGACCCGCAACGACACCACGCTGCGTGCGCTGGAGAGCCTCGGTGACGACGAGTGCCACGTGCTCTTCCACGACGCCGTCCGCCCGCTCGTGACCCCGCGGATCATCCAGGAGTGCTTCGACGCCCTGGCCACCCACCCGGCCGTCGACGTCGCGATCCCCTCGGCCGACACGATCATCGAGGTCTCCGACGACAACACCATCAGGGAGATCCCGCCGCGGGCCAGGCTGCGCCGTGGCCAGACCCCCCAGGCGTTCCGCTCGTCGGTGATCAAGCAGGCCTACGCCATCGCCGGCACGGACCCCGACTTCGTCGCCACCGACGACTGCACGGTCGTGCTGCGCTACCTCCCCGAGGAGCCCATCTGGGTGGTGCACGGCGACGAGCGGAACATGAAGGTCACCGAGCCGGTCGACGTGTACCTCGCCGACAAGCTGTTCCAGCTCACCAGCAACGACGTCCCCGCCCCCGCCTCGGACGACGAGTACCGCACCGCGCTCGAGGGTCGCACGATGGTGGTGTTCGGCGGCAGCTACGGCATCGGTGCGGACATCGCCGAGCTGGCGAGCAGCCTCGGTGCGGACGTCTTCACGTTCAGCCGCTCGAGCACCAACACGCACGTGGAGCGCCGTGCCGACGTGGCGGCGGCGGCCCGCGAGGTGATGGAGAAGACCGGGCGGGTCGACTATGTCGTCAACACCGCGGGGATCCTGCCTCGCGGCACGCTCCTCGAGACCAGCGAGGAGACCATCTACGCCGCCACCGAGGTGAACTACCTGGCCCCCGTCTTCATCGCGCAGGTGTTCTACCCCCTGCTGAAGGAGACCTCCGGCTCGCTGCTGCTGTTCACGTCCAGCTCCTACACCCGCGGCCGCAGCGGCTACAGCCTCTACTCCTCGGCCAAGGCCGCCACCGTGAACCTCACCCAGGCACTCGCCGACGAGTGGGCGGCCGACCGGGTGCGGGTCAACTGCGTCAACCCCGAGCGCACCGCCACCCCGATGCGGACCAAGGCCTTCGGCCAGGAGCCGGCCGGCACGCTGCTCGACTCGGAGATCGTCGCGCAGACGTCGCTCGACGTGCTGATCTCCTCGCACACCGGGCACATCATCGACGTCCGCAAGGACGACCCGCTCAGCGCCGCGGAGACCGCCCAGTAGGGACGTCCGCCCGGGGTCGGTCGCCGACCCCGGCCCGGGCTGCGCCTCAGCGGCCCCGCACGAGACGGCGCAGGGCGCGGCGGCTCCTGGAGCCCTCGGGCACGGCTGCGGCTGCCGCACCGGCCGCGGCTGCTGCCGAGGCGCGGCGGCGTGCGGCGCGGAGGCGCTTGCGGGAGGCGCGCTGCTCGTCCCGCAGCCGCCGGTTCGAGGCGATCATCAGCCCCTCGAGGGCGCTCACGGCGGTGCCCAGCGAGACCTGCGGGTCGGCCGCGGCGACCTCGGCCGGGCCGTCGAGACGCTGCACGCGCAACGCCTCGAGGTCACCGACGACCCGCACGGAGAGCTTGCCGAGCCCCTCGATGCGCTCGTCGGAGAGCTCCACGAGGCGCTCGCGCGCCCAGACCGGGAGTGCCGGGATCCTGGCCTCCCCGGCCGGCGCCGGGACGCGCAGCATCTGCGAGACGGCGCCCTGGCGGACCAGGTCGTGGTAGTCGGTGCGTGGCCACGCACGTTCGTGGAAGAGGATGTTGAGCTGGCGGAGCAGCTCGGTCTGGTTGTAGGTCAACGACTGGTTCTGGGTCGTGCCCTCGGGGTCGAGCAGGCCCTCGGGAAGGGCGAGCAGCGACTCGAACGTGCGCGGCAGCCGGTCCCGCTCGGCCTCGTCGAGGATGACCAGCGTGATGTTGTCCTCACCGACGACGTCGGCCCAGCGACGCAGCAGGGTGACCGTGTCGTGAGGGACCCAGAGGTTGCGCCAGTGCTTGTGCCCCGGGTCCGCCGGGCCGAGGACGACCCGCAGCCACTCGTCGTACGACAGGCGCATCTGGGCCTTGACCCGCTCCTGCCACTGCGAGGGCATCAGGGTGTCGTAGCGTCGAGCCGCCACGAGCACGTGTGGTCGCGCACCACCCAGCTCGGTGACGATCCGGCGGATCTGCTCGTCGGTCGCGCGCCCGAACGCCTCCAGGCTCACGCACGCGCGCTGGTGCCCCGGCGCCTGCAGCTGCCGGAGCAGGTCGTCCCAGGCCTGCGTCGGCTTGTTGCGGCGGCCGTCCATGCGCTCGAACCCGAGGCCCACCTCGGCGGCCTCGCGCGGCTTCGGCTTGGGGCCCGGGTAGAGCACGCCGTGCTCGGCCAGCCTCTCGCGGGCCACGTGCATCGCGTTCTGGATCGCCGTGGACCCGGTCTTCTGGGGACCGATGTGGATCAGGTGGGTTCCCTCGGGAAGCGGTTCCATGTCCCTGCGCCCCCTCAGCGTCGCCGCGCGCGACGACGCGCCCGCGCGGCCAGCTCGCGCAGGAGGTCCCGGCCACCGGTCTCCTCGACGATGCGGCCCGAGCCCCGGGGCGCCGGCACGACGGCACCGTCCGACGCCTTCCGGCGGGACCGCTCCTCCTCCGCGCCCGCACGACGGGCCTCGTCCACGGCCTCGCCGATGGAGTCGTGGCTGATCGCGGCCGCGTCGCTGAGCATCCGCTGGTAGCGGACCGACAGCTCGTCGAGGTCGGCCGAGGCCGCCTCGTCGTGGCCGCCCGAGCCGCCCAGCACCACGAGGTCGTCCCAGATGCGCTGCGCGAGGTCCTGCAGGTCGGCCGGGATCTCGAGGTCCTGCCAGGTGACCTGGTGCCGGCGCAGGCCGGGTTCGATGAAGTCGTCCACCGGCGACGGCGATCCGTCGGCCGGGTCGGCGTCGTAGGTCAGCCCGAGCTCGGCCGACAGTCGCACCAGCACCGGCCGCCAGTCGTCCAGCAGGTCGGTGTAGCTGACGAAGGCGCGGGCCTGGCCTCGCGTCTCCCGCTCGCTGATCAGCGAGTTGTTGATCCAGCGGGCCACGTTGAAGATCTCGTAGCGCCGCCTCTTGTCCTGGTCCGTGGAGCTCGCGTAGTAGGTGGCGCGGCTGCCCACGACCTCGGCCGGGTGCCGCAGCATCGAGATGTAGCGCGTCTCGAGCCCCGCCTCCGCGGCCGCCTCACGCCACAGGGCCTGGGTCCACACGGTCCGCGGGTCCTTGACCACGATCTGCTCGTGCCCGTCCGCGTGCTTGCGGAGGAAGCGGGCGACCTGCTCGCGGTCGTCGTCCGACAGCACCGACTGCACCCGGTCGAAGGCCTCGGGACGTCCGTCGAACTCGTGGATGTGGGCGTCCTGGGTCACCCGCTTGTGGAAGCGCACCGACCAGCGCGACTCGAAGAAGCCCTTGGGGTTGGACTCGTTGGCTCCCAGGTACGGACCCGGGACGTACAGGCCGAGGTGGTGCAGGGTGCCCGACATCGTGCTGGTGCCACTGCGTCCGGTCCCGGTGATGAGCACGAGGGTGTTCACGAGGTCACTTTCTCCTGGGTGTCGCTCGGGTGTCGCCAGAGACTGTCACGCGTCGCCCCGGGGCACGAAGACCGCGTCCACGAACCGCTCCCCCGCACGACCGTCCTCGAGGTCGAGGTAGTCGTCGCGGAAGCGGGAGTACGCCGCGGAGTACTCCTCGCGCACCCCGTCGAGGTCCAGCAGCCGGTCGACCACCTCGTCGGTGGTGTCGACCAGCGGGCCGGGCGCGGTGGGCTCGAAGTCGAAGAGCCAGCCGCGGGTGTCCTTGTAGCGCTGCAGGTCGGGCACGTGGAAGATCATCGGCTTGCCCGTGACCCCGAAGTCGAACCGGAGCGAGGAGTAGTCCACGATCCCCGCGTCGGCGGCGAGGTAGAGGTCCGAGACCTCCGGGTAGTCCGTGACGTCGACGCAGCCGCGACGGCTGCCCACGCGCTGGCTGGAGCGCGCGTTGAACGCGTGGCCCCGGACCAGCAGGACGTAGTCGTCGCCGAGGCGCCGGGCGGCGGACTCGAAGTCGAAGAAGTCCGCCATCACGGCCTTGGTGTCGTTCGAGGCGAGGTAGTCACGGAAGGTCGGGGCGTAGAGCACCGCCTTCTGACCCTCCTCGATCCCCAGCGACTCCCGGGTCTGCCGGCGGATCTCGTCCGCCTCCGGCGAGCTCAGCACGTCGTTGCGCGGGTAGCCGATCTCGAGGACCTCGCCCTGGTAGTTGAAGTCCCGCACCAGCAGCGGCGTGGCGTAGCGGGCCGGCGAGACCAGGTAGTCCCAGTCGCGCGCACGGGCGTCGTAGGCGTCGATGCGGGCCTGCGAGAACTGCAGGTTGCGCCAGTGCGGGTGGCCCATCATCTTGAACGGGTAGCCGTGGAAGGTCTGCACCAGCACTTGGCCGTCGGCCTTGCGGTGGTACTCCGGCTGGTACATGTTGTCGACGTAGTACTTCACCGAGAAGATCAGGTCGTACCACTCCGGGCTGTTGACCACGACCGGGATGCCGCCGTCGGGCACCGGGATCGACTTGTCCTGGACCGCCCAGTAGACCGGCAGGTCGCTGCCACGGCGGGCGAGCTCCTTCTGGATCGAGATGCCGTTGTCGGTGGCCTGCTCGCCGAAGTAGGCACGCATCAGCACCCCGCGGGTCAGCCCGGTCCGCGTGGGTCCCTGGGTGCGCAGGAGGTTCTGCGCGTAGCGGCCACGGCCGGTCCCGAGAGGGCGCTGGAGGTTGACCCGGACGACGGTCTCGGGGCCGCGGACGATGCGACCCTCGAGGGCGTCGGCGCGGACGGGGAGCGGCAACGCCGATCCGAGCTCGGAGGAGACCAGGAGGGGCACCTCGACGGGCTCGGCATCGCCCTCGCGGACGACGAGCGACAGGTCGTGGTCGCCCGTCGGCAGGGGCCGCATCCCGAAGCGGTACAGCTCGTGGGCGAGCACGACGCTCGCCTCGAACCGTCCGTCGACGGTGGGCGTCTCCTCGCCGAAGACACGGGTGCGCTTGTTCCGGGTCGCGACGCCCACCCGGGGGCTCCCCGGCCCGAAGACGCGTCCGACCACCGTGAGGCGGCCGTCGTCCGACACGGTGATGCGGTCCGCGGTGGCGCCCCGGCTCCACTCGTGGACCACCAGGCCGCCGTTGCGGTTGGTGCCGAGGACGAGGCTGCCACTGGTCGCCCGGATCCGGGTGTCCGCGGTGGGCAGCACCTCGACCCGGCGACCGTCCTTCGTCCAGGCGGCCAGCTGCCAGGTGGTGGACCGTCCGACCTCGGGTGCTGCGGAGTCGGGCAGCTCGACCCGGAAGGCGCGCCCGCCGTCGGTCGGGCTCCAGGTGGCCTCGGCGACGCTGTCGGCGCCCTCGACGGCCAGGCGGACGACGCGCGCGGCGTCGGTGGCGGCCAGGGTGCCGGTGACGACGCGGCCCGAGAGCGCGACGTCGGAGGCCGTCACGTTGCCGCGGTCGATGCGCAGCCGGAGGGGCTGCCGGTACTGCCAGTCGGCGATCAGCCGGTCGCCGCCGCCCAACGGTGCGGCCGGCACGGCACCCGCCGACCCGCTGCGGACCAGCCGCGTCACGGGCCTCTCGACGGTGAACCCGGCGGTCGTGACCCGCAGCCAGACCGCCCACACCGCGGCTTCGTCCCCGGCGTCGAGGTCGTCCAGCGGGATCTCCACGCCGAACCGGCCGGGCGAGTAGTCGCACCACAGGCCGTCGCGCGGCGGGGCGTAGCTCGCCGGGGGCTGGCTGGTGGAGGGGAAGGAGCGGACCTCGCCGGTCTCCTCGTTGCGCAGCTGGACGACGACCTCGGAGTCGTACTTGCTCAGGTCGAGCTTGCGCAGGTAGGCCCACCCCGAGATCCAGCAGGTCCGCCCGCCGTCGGGCTGGTCGATCCAGTGGAGGTTCTCGACGGCGTGCGCGATCCGCAACCGGTGGGGACGGATCACGAACAGCGAGTCGTCGAGCTCGGGGTCGCCGTACAGCGGCAGCTCGAGCAGGACGCCGTCCTCGCGGACGACGGAGGGCCACTCCTCGGACTTGGTGCCACCGCGCCGGACGAACTCCTGGGCGTCCTCGCGGCGGTCCAGCTGGGCCAGCCGGACCAGCACCCGGGCGTGGGGGGTGACGTCGTCCCAGACCCACGACGGCACGCCGTCGGTGAGGGACCGGACGGCGGCGACCAGCTCGTTCCAGTAGTCGTCGTCGACGGTGCCGGGGCTGGTGAGGTACCACTGGAAGTGCGCGTCGAGCAGCGTCCGCAGCCAGCCGTCGTAGACGGTCGCCGAGAGCTCCGTGCGGAAGGCCTCGCGACTGACCTCCCAGGCCGCGATCCGGTCCCGCAGGTCCTTGACGCTGGCGGTCTGCTGGCTGATCGAGCTCTTGTCGTCGCGTGCGCGGTAGCGGTAGACGATGTGCGTGAGCACGTCGATCGCACCGGCGCGCGCGAAGAGCTGGGTGATGATCGGCTGGTCCTCGTAGGCCACGCCCTCGCGGAACCACAGGTCCTGCGCGTCCCAGAAGTCGCGCCGGAACAACTTGTTCCACGTGTAGAGGTTGCGCAGCAGCGGCAGGAACTCCTCGATGCGGACCCGTTCCCGCGGGACCTGGTGGACCTCGGAGACCCACGAGGGGGACCACGTGCTGCGTCCGTCGAAGCGCTCCACGGATCCGACCACGATGTCGGAGCCGGTCCGCTTCGCGCTGGCGATCAGCACCGCCAGGGCGTGCGGCGGCAGCAGGTCGTCGGAGTCGACGAACGTGAGGTAGCGCCCCCGGGCCTCGCGGACGCCGGTGTTGCGGGCCGCACCCAGCCCGCCGTTCTCGCGGGTGACCACGCGCAGTCGCGGGTCCTGGGCGGCGTACCGCTCCGCGATGGCACGGGACCCGTCCGGTGAGCCGTCGTCGACGAGCACGACCTCGTAGTCGACGAACGTCTGGCGCCGGATCGAGTCCAGGCACTCGGCGAGGTACTCCTCGACGTTGTAGAACGGCACGATGACGCTGATCGCGGGCCGTCGCAGCCGCCGGCCCACCCGGGTCTGCACCACCCGACGACCGACCCGCCCGGCCTGGTGACCGGCGGCTCGACGGACGGCGGAGATCTTGGACATGCGCCGAATCATGTCATCCCGACCGTGTTCGACCACAGGTGCACCCGAGGGCGGTCGTCGATCCGCTGACCCATCCGTCACGCCTGCGCGAGCACCTGCGCGAGCTCGTCCCCGTTGCGTTCGAAGTCGAACTCCCAAGCAGCGGTGAACGCCTCCTGGCTCCACCCGTCCTCCGGGTGCTCCAGGTCCGGACGCGACCAGAAGTAGTGCACGTCGCCTCCGGTGAGGGAGGTGAAGAGGTGCTCGTTGCGGGCGGTGTAGGCCTCGTGGCTGAGCAGGACCACGGTCTCGACCGACTTGGCGAACATCAGGTTGAACATCGCCGAACCACCGAAGCCCGCCACCACCCGGGCGTCCCGGAAGAGGACGACCTGTTCCGGGAGCGAGAGGAGCTCGGGGTAGACGATCTCGAACCCGCGGGCCCGGAAGAACTCCTCCACCTCGACGGCGTTCCTGCACTCCCGGTGCTTGGCCCCGGCACCGCGGGACACGAAGATCCGCTCGTGCGGGCCGCGCCCGGCGTCCCGCACCAGGCCCGCGGCGAGCCGGTCCCAGGTCTCGACGATGTCGGGGTGGACGTAGTGGGGCGTGGCGTTGTGCCACATCGGTGTCGCGGCGACGACGGACTCGACGAGGACGGGCTCGTTGACCCAGACCAGGTCGGCCTCGCTGATGCCGTACGCCGCGAACAGGGTCCGCTCGAGGCGGGGGTCCCGTCGGCTCTTGGTCTTGAGCTGGAAGATCGCCTTGAGGTCGGGGATCTCCCGCTTGGCCGCCTCCCAGCCCCACAGCCGGGAGACGACCTCGGTCATCACGTGCCCGAAGTGGTGGGGGTAGGTGCTCTCGAGCTGGTAGTAGTCGCCCGTGAGCGTCCGCCGTGGTCGGCTCTCGCTGGGGAGACGGGCGAACCTGCGTGACTCGGCCCGCAGGTTCGGGTTGGACGGGTTGTCGGTCAGGTGCCAGCGGAACGAGTCGGGCAGCACGGTGTGCCCGGCGTACATCAGGGTCGCTCCGCCGAGCGCGACCTGCCCGGAGTAGTGGCGGGTGGTGAGCTCGGGGTAGGTGATCACCGACGGCATCGAGGTGTCGACCAGCGCGGTGTGGGACGTCACCCGGGCACGCGAGATGAGCTCTCCACCGGGGCGCTTGTCGAGGTCGGCGACCCTCAGGTCCGGCTCACGGGCCGGCAGGATCCGGTTGAGCTCGGCGTCGCGGAGCTTGACCAGGTGCTCCACTCGCTTGGTCACGACCACCGCGTCGCGGGAGACCGCGAACGTCCCGACGGCCGCGGCAAGCTCGGTCTGCCGCGCGCCCAGCGAGGCGCGCAGCGAGCGGTCCTCGGCGGCGGCGAGCAGGTGCAGCCACTCCGGCAGTCCCTCGAGCCGCGGCCCGGTGGCGCCCCGGTCGAGGATGTAGCTGCCACCGCGGCGCACGAATCGGAACAGGGCCGAGAACAGGTCGAGCTGGTCCTCGGCGCCGGCCGGCAGCAGGTCGCTCGGCAGCAGGGTGACGACGACGTGCGGAGCGTCGAGCATCCGGACCTGCTTGACCACCGTGACGAGGTCCGCGCACGTGCGGTGCTCGACCCCTCGCTCGGCGAGGTCCCACTCCGGCGCCTCGTCGGCGGAGACGACGCAGATCCGGTCCTTCGAGAACGTCTCGAGCCAGGGCAGCAGCTCTCGACGCTGGGCCGCGTCGGCGAGGACGAGCACCCGTCGGTCGCGGCCGTCCGGGAGCAGGGACTCGAGCCCGGCGAGGGCACCTCGATCCCGGGCCCGTCGTCTGCCACGCCCTCGCGGGCGACGCTCGGGACCGGCGGCACCCCCCGTCGCGGCGACATCCTGCGCTGCCGGGGAGTCAGCGACGTCGTCGTCGCCCCGGCGGCTGCCCGGCCGCCCGAACCGACGACCCCCGCGGGTCACGGGTGCTCCCGGGCCTGGCGGGATCCGGTGCGGGATCCGGCCAGCGAGGCGCGGGCCCGGCCGAGCCGCGCGACGAGCCGGCGCGCCCGACGCGCCGGACCGGACCGGGACCGACGGGCGGGCGCGGGACCCGGGCTGTGCTTCCGGGTGGGCTCCGGCGCGGGCATCCGGGTGTCCGGCGCCGGGCCGGGCAGTAGCGCGACCGGCTGACGCCGACCCGTCAGCAGCCTGGCCTCGATGCGCGTGAAGGGCGCGTCCGGCGCGGTACGCACGGCGAGCCGCCACACGCCACGGCCGAGCTTCGCCGCGGGCAGCACCAGCTCGAGCCGGGCACCGTCCGCGTCCCGGCTGGCCTCGGCCGGGCGCTTGATCGTGCGCTCACCGTCCCGCAGCCGGACCACGGCCGGTCCGGTCCCGACCTCGAGATCGGGCAGGAGCAGCACGACGTGGACACCCTCGTCGACGCGCCGGGCGTAGCTGGCGGCGACGTCCACCCTCTCGGGCGTGGTCATGCGACCACTCCTTCGACCAGGCCGGCCCGTTCGTACGCCGCTCGGGCGAGCCGTGCGGCCTCGGTCGTCGCCGTCCCGCGGAGTGCCCGGATCTCCGACCACGACGGGGCCGACAGCAGGTCCTCCCCGCTGACCGCACCGCTGCGGTGCAGGATCGACTCGGGCACGACCTGCGGATCGGGTCGCACGTAGTCGGCCACCAGGTCGTCGTACGCCTCGGCGAGCACGCGGTTGCGCGGGTCGGGGTTCAGGATCACCAGCGTGCCGGTCGGCTGGGTGTCGACCTCCAGCACCACCAGCTCCGGGCGCAGCGTGCGCAGCGTCTCGATCACCTTGTAGACGTCGCCGGTCCAGGCACCGTGCTCGGCGGGGCCCACGCGCCGCCGGCCGGCCTCGATGACCGTGCGCGGCAGGATGTCGTCGAGCACCACGACGCTGCCCGGGTGGCAGTAGCGCTCGGTGTTGATGAAGTCCCGGAGCGCGAACTCCGAGAGGTGCATGCCGTCGATGAAGGCGAGGTCGACGTCAGGGACGTCGAAGTGCGCGAAGGGGTGCCGGCGCGCGAAGAACTCGTCACTGGTCGTCCGGACGAGGTGGACGTCGCAGCGGATCTCCTTGGTGAGGCTGAAGAACGGGTCGACCGCGACGCTGCGGCTCCGCGACAGCGCCAGGCTCAGGCCGTTGCGGACACCGATCTCGAAGTAGGTCCGCGGGCGCAGCACGTCGTGCAGGCCCGCGAGGAGCTCGTGCCGCCTCATGGCTGCGTCCTCACCGCGTCGTCGGGACGGCGCGCGATCACGCGGCACAGGACCGGGTCCTCGTCACGGTACGGCGAGAGGCCGGTGCCCTCCTCGACGTGGAGGATGCTCCAGCCCCGTCCCTCCAGGTCCTCGACGAACGCGTCGGCGTTCTGGAAGCGTCGGTAGTGGTTGAGGTGCACCTTGTGGTTCTGCTCGTCCTTGTCGGTGCGGAACTCGGCGGCCAGCAGGTCGCCCGGACGGGCATGGGAGCCGATCGCGTCGAGCAGCCCGGCCTGGACCGACTCGGGGATCGCGTGCAGGAAGAACCGCATGTAGAACAGCTTGGGCCCGCTCGCGCCGCTCTCACCCTCGTCCAGCGCCCGGCCGAGGTCATCGGTGTCCGAGACGTCACAGACGCGGAAGCGCGCCGAGCCGCTGGCCCCGCCTGCGGTGGTCCGGCTGCCGGCGTGCGCGATCCCGACCTGCGACTGGTCCAGGCCGAGGACGGTGCGGCCCGCGGCGGCGAAGGCGCGCGAGTCGCGGCCGTCACCGCACCCGATGTCGATGATGGTGTCGGGCGTCTCCTCGCGCTTCTGCACGAACTCGAAGAAGGTCGAGCCGCTGTCGTACCCGGTGCGGGAGTAGAAGTTCGCCCAGTAGACCTTCGTCAGGTCGGCCTCGAGCAGGCAGCCCTCCGGCGCCGAGTCCGTGCGGTCGAGGTTCCAGTTGAAGCCCGGCTTGGGGTTGCGCCAGTCCGGGCCGTAGAGGTGCTCCACGAACTGCTCGGCGTTGACCGGCACGTGTCCGTGGCCGCCGCGGAACTCCACGTGCCGGGTGCCCTGCCAGTCGTCCTCGGTGATGACGGACGTGCCGGCGACGCCGAAGGGGAACCTCAGCCGACCGGACTCGTCGAAGTAGGTGTGGAAGAGGTCGATCCTGCTGTCGGGCCGCTCCGGGTCGACGATGTGCAGCGCCGTCGGGTGAGGCTCCACGTCGAGACCGGCCTCGACGAGGGCGAGGGCGATCTCGACCATCTCGGCCGCCGCGTCGGGACCGGTGCGCTGCTGCGAGAGGAACGCCGCGTCGAAGTCGACGTCGTGCCCGATGTAGCCGCCCTCGCGGACCACGCCGAGGAGGGTGCCGTAGACGAGGAAGGCGTCGTACCCGAAGCGCTCGCGCAGCACCTCGCTGGTCCGGTCGTAGAGACCGACGACCTCCGCCTGCCACTTCTCGTCGAGCTGCTTGGAGAGCTCGATCCGGCCCTTCTGCGTGAGCACGTACCCCTGCTCCAGCTGCTCGCCGAGCTCGGCGACCGACCGCCGGCCGGACCTGGGGGGCAGCAGGTAGGTGCCGTGCCCGTAGATCGGGAGCGGCCGACCGTTGACCCGGACCGTGATGCGGGTCGACTTCTTGACGTAGGGCCAGATCCCTCGGATCCGGAAGGAGAACGTGCGGACCTGCTGCAGTGAGTTGCGCCGGTCGTCGGCCGGGCGCGGGATGCCCGGCACCTGCCACTCGTGGACCAGGCCGGGGTCGCGCGGCGCCACGGCGGGGTCGGCTGCGTGCTCCGAGGCGGCCGCACCCTGCTCCTCGGCGTCGGCCGGGTCCCGGCGCAGCACGCTCCCGACCCCCGACATCGAGGAGCCGGGGGTCGCGAAGGTCGACGCCAGCTTGAGCTTGCCGACGAACAGGTCGACGCGGGTGGGGGCCGAGTCGGCGGGCACGGAGACCCAGCCGACGACGAGGCGACGGGAGAACTCCTCCACGATGCCCACCACCGGGGCCGGGGCCGGGGGGCGCGGGGCCGGCTTCGGCTCCTGCGCTTCGGTGGAGGAACGTCGGGCGAGGAGCGACGAGAGGCGCGACGCGCGAGGTGACATCAGCAAGTCCGACCTGGTCCGAGGTTCTGCATGAAGGGTCACCCTAGGTCATCACCCACGGGGGTCAGCGGCCAGACGCCTCGAGGAAGTCGACGACCCGCGCGGCCGCCCGCCCGTCCTGCCACGGGTTGTACTCGGCGTTGAACGCCGCCACCCGGTGGGCGTACCTCTCGCGCAGCCCGGCGAGGTCCCGCAGCTGCGCCACGACCTCGTCGGTGTCGCGCACGTGCGGCCCCGGGGCGGTGTCGGCGAACGGGAACAGGAAGCTGCGGCTGCCGGAGTCGTACTCCTCGAGGTCGGGGACCAGGAAGACCATCGGGTTGCCGGTGAGGGCGTAGTCGAAGCGGAGCGAGGAGTAGTCGAGGACCGCGGCGTCGGACGCCAGGATGAGGTCGTTGACCTCCGGGTGGCGGGTCACGTCGACGACGCGTCCGCCGGCCACCCGCGGGGTGTGGAACCGGTGCCCGCGCAGCAGCAGGACGTGGTCGTCGCCCAGCGCCTCCGCGGCCCGCGCGACGTCGAGGAAGTCGGTCATCACGGCCGCGCGCGGGCGCACGGCGAGGTGGTCGCGCCAGGTCGGGGCGTAGAGGACGGCCACCTGCTCGTCCCGGATACCCAGCAGGCGTCGGGTCGCCGACCGGCGCTCGGCGGCACCGGCGACGACCAGGTCGTCGTCGCGGGGGTAGCCCTGCTCACAGGCGGGCCCGTCGTAGGAGTACTGCTCGCGGTAGTGCCGGGTCATCTCCGGGGTGGGCGTGAGGATGGCGCTCCACGTGTCGACGCCGCGTGCCCGGAACTCGCGGATCCGGGACGGCGGATAGTCCTTGGCCCGCCACTGGCTCATCCCCATCGCCTTGGAGGGGTACCCGTGGAAGGTCTGGAGCAGGAACTGACCTGGCCGGCGGCGGAACCACACCTCGACGTCGGTGTTGAGCACCAGGCACCCGGCCCGCGCCAGCACGTCGTACCACTCCCGGGAGCGCACCAGCAGCGGCGTCGCACCCTCGGGGACGTGCTGCCCGTGGTCGGAGATGCCCCAGGACGCGCGCAGCCCTGGTCGCCGCCGGCGCAGCTCCTCGAAGATCGCCCGCGGGCTGTCGGTGGCCGAGCGCCCGGCGTAGCTCTCGAAGTAGAACAGCGTCGGGTCGGCCGGGCGCTCGTCGAGGGCGTACGCCGTCCGCAGCCGCTCCTGCGCGTGGGAACCGAGCTCGTCGTCGGCCAGCGGGGCGTTCACGCCGAGCACCAGGCCGCCGCGCGGCCCGAGGTGGGGGCGCAGGCGGTGCCGCTCGCCGAGCAGCTCGAGCGGAAGCCGGGAGCGCAGGTCCTCGCCCACCGCGACGTTGCCGTCGCCGGTGACGATCCGGTGCGGCCCCGAGGCGAGCCAGGTCGGGAGCCCGAACGACTCGACCCGCAGCTCGGCGCGGGCGACACCGGGGGTGGAGAGGTCCCAGGCCACCCCGACCGGTCGCTCGTCGGGGTCGAGCAGGCGGAGCCGCCCCAGGTCGCCGGAACCCGTCACCACCAGGACCGTGCCGTCGAGACGGACGTCGTCGACCGTGACCACGCCGCGCGTCTCGGGAGGGGTCTGGGGCAGGTGCAGCGGTCCGCTGCGCGTGACGCCTCCGCAGGCGACCGACAGCTCGACGGGCCCGGAGCCGGACGGGATCGTGAGGCGCACCGCGACCGCGGCCTGGAAGCGGCTGGCCGCCCAGCGGGTCGCCTCGGCCGGCGGCAGCGGCGCCGCCGGGAGGGCGGCTCCGTCGGCGGTGCGCGCCTCGACCCGGGTGGTGTCCGGGTGGAGGTCGACGTGTCGGATCGCGACCAGGACGTCCACCACGCAGCCGGCGGGCGTGACGCGCGTCCGCTGGACGTGGCTGCGCAGCCGGGTCTCCACCTCGGACAGCCGGAGCACGTCGCGGGGCAGGTCGAGCCCCGGCGTCGGCCAGCAGGCGAGCACGTCGGCCCCCTCGACCCGGGTCGGCACCTCGTCGCCGAGGCCGGCCAGGTCGGCGTCGAGCGCCTCGAGGTCGGCGCGACGGTCCAGCACCGCGAGCCGGATCTGGGCCCGGGCGGAGGCGCGCACCCCCGGCCCGGCCGGGTCGTGCTCGCCGGCGAGCTCGCGCAGCTCGGCCCACTGGTCGTCGTCGGCGCGCTCGGCGTCGGCCAGCAGCCGGGGCAGCTCGACGTCCGCGAGGTGGCGACGCCATCCGTCCGCCAGGGCGGACCCGGCCAGCGCGGTGTCGACCGCGCGGGTCCGGACGTGCCAGGCCGCGAGCCCGGGCAGGGGGCTGGGCGTCGCGCCGTAGGCGCGGGTGCCGTGGTCGTGGGCGAAGGTGTACGCCGGCGTCGTCAGCACGTCGACGCGGGTGGCCGCGGCGAGGAGCCGGGCCACCGCCGGCGAGAGCAGCCAGTCGTCATCGGGTCCGAAGCCGCCCGTCGCGAGCCACACCTCGCGGTCCACGACCTTGTTGCCGACGGCGAGGTCGCCCGCCAGCCCGGGGACCCGGGTGGGGTCGGCGCCCTGCGCGCCGGTCTCGTGCGCCGACTGCTGCGCCCGGGCCAGCCACGGCTCGGGCTCCCCGGTCTGCTCCAGCCGGCCGGTGGCGAGCGTCGAGCCGGAGGCCGCGAGCGAGGACGCGGCCCGCAGCAGGGCCTCACCCGGGAGCCGGTCGCAGCCGCGCACGAAGGCCAGGTGACCTGCCGTGGCGGCCCTGGCCCCGGCCTCGGCAGCCTCCTGCCAGGTCGGCTGCGGCGGCAGCCGGCGCAGCCGGTCGTGGTCGGGCACGTCGAGGACGAACGGCTCGCCGACCGGGCAGAGCAGCACCTCGGCCGGGGGGTGGGCGAGGACGGACTCGAGGCAGGCACCCAGCCGGGGACGGTCGACCGCCTCGACCACGACCACCACCGAGACCGGGCCCGCCGGACCGGCACCCCGGCCGAGCCGTCGTCGCAGCGAGGCGCGCAGCCCCTCGGGCAGCGCGGAGGCTGCGGCGCCGGCAGCCCGTCGGGTGAACGAGCTGCCGGCCATGCGGCTCAGGGTAACGGGATCAGGACGGCGTCAGACGAGGCCGGCCTCGGTGAGGAAGTCGTGGGCGACGTCCTCGGGCTTGGCCCGGTCGACCGCCACCTTGCCGTTGAGCTCGGTGAGCTTCTCGGTCGTGAGCGCGGCCATCAGGCCGTTCAGGGTGTCGGCCACGTCCGGGTGCTCGTCGAGGAAGTCCGAGCTCACGGCGGGCACGAGGTTCTGCGCCGGCTGGATCCCCTTGTCGTCCTCGAGGAGCAGCAGGCCCTGGGACTCCAGCGTCCCGTCGGTGGTGCTGGTCTCGCCGAGCTGGGACTCACCGTCGAGCACCGACTTGTAGGTCTGGTCGCTGGCGTAGCCCAGCGGCAGCACCTTGGTCACGTCGATCCCGTAGTCGTCGGAGAGGCCGCCCTCGCAGTCGGGGCGCCCCTCGCAGTCGGGCGCAGCGGCGAGCACGACGCTCTTGCCCTGGAGGTCCGAGAGCGTGCTCACGCTTTCGGAGTCGGCGTAGTCCTGGGTGACGAAGAACGCGTTGGTGTCGGTCGCCTCGGACGGGTCGAGCAAGGTGATCCCCTGCTTGTCGAGGAGGTCCTTGCCGGCCTCGATCGACTGCTGGGCGTCGGAGGTCGTGATCGGCTTGGCGTCCGCGCCGTTCTTGGTGGTGTTCAGGAAGTCGAGGATGCCGCCGACGTACTCCGGGACGACGTCGACGTCGCCCGGGAACTGCTGCATGTAGACGTCGCGGGTGTCGACCAGCTTGACGTCGGTGGTGTAGCCGGCGTCGGTGAGCAGCTCGTCGTACATCGCCGCGACCAGGGCCGCCTCGGGGAAATTCTGCCCCGAGATGTGGACCGTGCCGCTGCCCTTGGCGGCGGACGACGAGGAGCTGCCGTCGCTCGCCTTGTCGCTGGAGAGGTCGTCCCCGGCACACGCGGTGGCGAGGAACAGGGAACCGACGGAGAGGACCGCGGCGAGAGAGCGTCGTACCTGCATGGCGTCCAACCTTCTGTGTCCCGCGGCCGCGGCCGCGCGTGTCCGGATGCGAGCGGACGGACCCGCTCTCAGCTGCCGACAGGTTCGGCTGCTTCGGCCACCCTACGGGCCGGGTCCGACATCGCACGCTCACGTTTCGGTGACGATCGCGGGGGTGACGGGTCCAGGGCCCGCTGCACCGACGCCGCGAACAGCTCCAGGAGCAGCGCGACGAGGGCCACGACCACCGCGCCGGCGATGCCCTTGGGGTAGTTCGACCGGTAGAAGCCGTCGGTGATGACGCGCCCCAGACCGGGCCCGGCGACCAGGGCGGCGATGGTCGCGGTCGCCCAGACCTGCACGAGGGCAAGGCGGACGCCCGACATCACCAGCGGGAGGGAGAGCGGCAGCTCGACCCGACGGAACTTCTGCAGGCCGGTCATCCCCATCCCGTCGGCAGCCTGCCGGACGTCGGCCGGCACCTCGCGGACGGCGACGTAGGCGTTGGTGATGATCGGCGGCAGCGCGAAGAGGGTGAGCGCGATCAGCGTGGCCAGCCCGGCCCGGCCGTAGGGTCCGAACGTGGCCACACCCGGGTGGTCGGCGGTGACCAGGATGGCCAGCAGCGCGAACGTCGGGACCGCGCGCCCGATGTTGGAGATGTTGATCGCCAGGAACCCACCCCGGCCCAGGTGGCCCAGCCACATCGCGATCGGCAGGCCGACCACGGCCGCGGCCACGAGCGCAGTGACGCTCAGCAGCAGCTGCTGGAGCAGGAGCTGGAGCATCCCGCCCTCGCCCTGCCAGTTGGCCGGGTCGGTGAGGTAGGTCCAGGTGTCGGCGAAGACGTTCACGCGGTCGCTCCCCTCGTCCACGGGGTCATCAGCCGCTGCGCCACCACCAGCACCACGTCGAGGAGCACCGCCAGCACCACGCACAGCACCGAGGCGGTGAAGAGCTCGGCACGGAAGTTGGTGGACACGCCGTCCTTGATCAGGTTGCCGAGGCCGCCGTACGCCACCAGCGAGCCCACGGTGGTCAGGGCGACCGTCGAGACCGTGGCAACCCGGAGCCCGGCCATGATCACCGGCAGCGCGAGCGGCAGCTCGACCCGGAACAGCAGCCGGGTGGGGCCGTAGCCGAGGCCGGTGGCGGACTCGCGCACCTCCTCGGGCACCGAGCGCAGGCCCTCGAGCATGCTGCGCACCAGCACGGTCAAGGCATAGAGCGCCAGCCCGATCACGACGGTCGTGGGCGACAGCCCGGTGAACGGCACCAGCAGCGGGAAGAGGGCCAGCGACGGGATCGTGTAGATGCCGGTGCTGACGCCGAGGATCGTCGCCTCGAGGCGCGGGACGCGGCGCGCCACCAGCGCCAGCGGGAACGCGATCACGACACCGAGCAGCACCGAGGCGACGGTGATCGCCAGGTGCTGGGTGGTCGCGTCCACGATCTCGCTCTGCCGGTCCTGGACGTACTGGACGCAGAACCACTCGTTCGTGAGCCGGCTGTAGCAGCTCGGCTCCACGGCCGGTGCCGCCGCCGCGAGTAGGGTCACCGCATGGACGTTACCGGCTCCCCCGCAGCCAGGGCCTCCGACCGGCCCGCGACCGAGCCGATGATCCGGCTCACCGGGGTCGGCAAGACCTACGACGACGGGACCGAGGCGGTCCGCGCGCTCGACCTCGAGGTCGCCGCCGGCGAGCTGGTCTGCCTGGTCGGACCGTCCGGCTGCGGCAAGTCGACGACGCTGAAGATGATCAATCGGCTGATCGAGCCGACCACCGGCACCATCGAGATCGACGGTCGTGACGTCACCCGCCAGGACCCGGTCGAGCTGCGGCGCGGGATCGGCTACGTCATCCAGCAGGTCGGCCTCTTCCCGCACCAGAAGATCGTCACGAACGTGATGACGGTGCCGCTGCTGTACGGCGAGTCCAAGGCCAAGGCACGTCAGCGCGCACACGAGCTGATGGAGCTGGTCGGCCTCGACCCCGCGACGTACGCCGACCGCTATCCGCACCAGCTGTCCGGCGGCCAGCGTCAGCGCGTCGGCGTGGCCCGCGCGCTGGCGGCCGACCCGCCGGTGCTGCTCATGGACGAGCCGTTCGGGGCCGTCGACCCCGTCGTGCGCGTGCGCCTGCAGGACGAGTTCCTGCGGCTGCAGCACGATCTCGGCAAGACGGTGGTGCTGGTGACCCACGACATCGACGAGGCCGTGCGGATGGGCGACCGGGTCGCGATCTTCGCCCAGGGCGGCCGGCTCGCGCAGTACGCCACCCCTGCGGACCTGCTGGGACGACCGGCCGACGACTTCGTCGCGGACTTCGTGGGCTCGACCCGCGGGCTGCGACGGCTCGCGGTGACCCCGATCGACCCGGACCACCTCGAACCCCTCGACGGCGTACGCACCGGAGACCTCGGCGCCACCATCGACGTGGACTCCACCCTCGAGCAGGCTCTCGCGGTGCTGCTGCGTGAGGACAAGCCGATGCTGGGCGTCAAGCAGGGTGCCCGGTTCGTCGGCGTGCTCACACCCAACGGCATCCATCGGGCCCTGCGGGCCTCCCTGGCGGACTGAGACGGATAGTCCGGCACGTTTCTGACCGAGACGGATAGTCCGGCACGTTTCTGCAGCCTCGGACGTCCGGAACGTGCCGGACTATCCGTTGTCAGGCGTTTCACAGGTCAACCTGGCCGGTCCTCGACCCGGGCTTCGTTCCTCTCGGGGGCTCACGCCCCGCGCACCACCATGGGTTTCGACGCGCCCGTCGCGACCTCGTGCCTCGGTCGCGGGGCTTGCTCGACCTGGCCGGTCCTCGACCCGGGCTTCGTTCCTCAGCCCGGGTCGACCGTCACATCCCGGTGCCAGGACTCGGTGACGTACTTCGTCTGCCAGCCCATGGAGGTGTAGAGACCGGCGGCGCCGGTGGGCGAGTCGGCGTCCACCTCGAGACCGACGCGGTCCCGGCCGCGGGCGGCGGCGTCGGCGATGATCGTGCGCAGCAGGCCCTTGGCGACGCCACGGCCCCGGGCCGCCTCGAGGACGCCGAGGTAGGACACGTAGGACCCGTCCGGGCCGGAGGAGCTCTCGCTGACCGTGCCGACCAGGGCCCCGACCGGCTGCGGGGCCTCCCCCTCGGTCAGCTCGGCGAGCCACCAGTGGTCCCAGCGGTGTCCCGGGTCCTCGCGGAGTCGGAACAGGAACTCCTCGAAGGTCTCCTCGCTGGAGTTGAAGTGGTCGACGAAGGCGCCCTCGAGGACGTCGTGGACCTCGCGCAGGTCGGACTCGTCGGGCATGCCCTCGCCGGTACGCCGCACCAGCCGGAACACCACGCCGTCCTGCTCCCAGTGGTCGGGCGACCCGGTCAGGGACGCCTCGTCGGGAGTGACCGGCCGGCTCATCTGCCACCACGTCCGCACCCGCTCGAAGCCGGCGTCCGCGAGCCAGGTGTGCTGGCGCTCGTCGTCGGCGAACGCGCCGGTGTCGATCTGCTGGGTCTCCAGCCCGCGTGCCGCGCCGACGGCCCGGGCCTGGCCGACGGCCCACTCGACGAGGATGTCGGAGCACGTCTTCGCGATCGCCCCGGGCAGGTCCCGCTCGACGATGTGGACGAAGAGCATCCGGCCGACCGAGCGGTCGTGGACGCTGCCCCACGCGCGGATCTCGCCGGTGTCGTCACGGACCACGACGTTCTCGCGCATCCGCAGACCGTGCTCGGAGACCTCCACCAGCACGTCGTCGACCCCGGAGGCGGCCCAGCCGCGGCCGTGCCGCTCGTGCGCGCGCAGCAGGTGGGTCAGCCGGGCGACGTCGAAGCGGTCGGAGGGGTCGGGGGTCCCGATCTCCCAGCCCTTCGGCAGTCCCGGTTCGGCGCCGAGCTCGGATCGGATGACGAGGTCGGGGTCGCTCTCGAAACGGGAGTCCTCAGGGATCACGTCAGTTGATTGTGCCGTAGTGCCCGCAAATGCGCTGACCCGCCCACAGCGACTGCGGGCGGGTCGGCACGGGTGGGCCGTGGACGGGCTCAGGCGTGACGGCGGGCCGGCGCGGTCTGCCAGGCCAGCAGCTCGGCCTTGAGCACGTCGATCTCCTGCTCCAGCTCGGCGACCCGGACGATCGCCTCGGCCGCGCGCAGCTCGGCGGCCTCGAGCTGCTCGGAGACCTCGCGGCCGTCGCGCTCGGCGACGTCGGCGCGGCGAGCCTCGGAGTTCATCTTGCGGGTTGCCTCGGCGGCGCGCTTCTGGGCCGAGGTCAGCGCGACCTCGAGCTCGTGGATCGCGGACTCGTGGGCCGCGATCCGCGACTCCATGGTCTCGGCGAAGGTCTTCTGCTCGGCGGTGCGCTCGACCGTCAGGTCGCGGTAGGCCTGGGCCTGCTCGGCGCGGTCCCGCGCCGCCTCACGCCGGGTCTCCATGAGCTCGGAGTGGGTGATGCGGGTGGCGGCCGCACCGAGGACGACACCGACCAGCGCGGCGAGCACGAGCACGGGCCACGAGCCGCTCACCACGGCACCGAGCACGAGCAGTGCCGCGACCACGAGGAGGGCGACGGCGACGGTGAGCCGGACGCTCCGCTGCCGGCGGCGGGCCTTGGGAGCCCGGCAGGAGGTGGCCGGAGCCAACGGGGAAGACATGAAAGCAGGTTATGTCGTGTCGTCGTCGGAACGGACGCGACACGCTCGCTCGAGCAGCACCGCCATGATGGTGATCGCCACACCGGCCACGGCGGCGGCCGCCGAGCGCCAGGCCCGCTGGGACGCCAGCTCGGCCGGGTCGCCCAGCCAGCTGACCGCGTAGCCGGCGTACCCACCGGCGACGAGCGCGCCGACGTAGGCGCAGGAGCGCGCGAGCAGCAACCGGTTGACGGCGCGGTGCGGCTCGAGGCGCTCGCGGCGCACGTGCACGGTGCGCCAGGTGGTCCACGCGGTGGCCCCGACGATGGCGGCGCCCAGGAAGAGGGCGAGGGGCTGGGTCCAGGTCACGACCGGGGCGCTGCCCCGCATCCGCTCGGTGAGCGGGTGCAGCAGCCAGCCGCCGACCAGGCCGATCACGGCCCAGGCGGTCAGGGCGCCCGCGGACGTGGGTCGCAGGTGCCCGCCCGACGGCTCCTCGCCGGACGGGTCGTGGGTCACTGGATCTCGAGCGTCAGGTCGTCCCGACGCGAGATCCCGGAACGGTCGGCCTTCTCCAGCAGCTCGGCGATCGGGCCGAGGTCGGGGAACTCCGCCTCCGGCTCGAGGTCGTGCCACGGCTGCAGGACGAAGGCCCGCTCGGCGGCGCGCGGGTGCGGGAGGCGCAGGAAGTCCTCGTCGCTGCGCCGGTCGCCGACGACGATCAGGTCGACGTCGAGGGTGCGGGGGGCGTTGCGCACCTCGGTGCGCTCGCGCTCGAAGGCGTCCTCGATGGCCAGCGCGCGGTCCATCAGCCGGGTCGCGGCGAGCGTGGTGTCGATCAGGACCACGGCGTTGAGGTAGGTCTTGGCGTCCACGGGGCTGTCCACGGGCTCGGTCTCGTAGACCGGCGAGACGCCGGTGACCCACACGTCGGGGGTGTCCGCGATCGCGTTGACCGCACCCTGGAGGCTCGCCATCCGCTCGCCGAGGTTCGACCCCAGCGCCAACACCGCGCGGCGGATCGGCCGCATCTCGCCGGTCAGCGTGTCGGCGTCGATGATGTTCGGATTGGGGGTCTCAGTCACTTCTCGCCCTCACGTGTTCGGGTGATCGTCAAGGCGACGTCTGCGAACGTCGCGTCGATGGGTGCGTCCGGCTTGTGGACCGTGACCCGGGCCCATTCAACACGGACGTCCAAGAGGCAGACGTCCGCGATGCGCTGGACCAGGGTCTCGATCAGGTCGACCGGATCCTTCTCAACGGCGGCTTGCACCGAGGCCACGAGACTTCCGTAGTCGACGGTGTCACGCAAGTCGTCGGACCGGGCCGCGGGAGCGGTGTCCAGGCCCAGCACGAGGTCGACCACGAAGGTCTGGCCCTCGCGGCGCTCGAAGTCGAAGACGCCGTGGTGCCCGTAGCACTCGATGCCCAGCACGGCGAGCTCGTCGGTCACTCTGTCTCCTTCTCGTCTGGCGCTCCGGTCTCGGCCGCCAGCCGGCCGACGACCGCCACGGCGTCGCGGCTGGCGCGGACGTCGTGGACCCGGATCCCCCAGACCGCGTGTTGCGCGAGGTGCACCGACACCGCGGTGTTGGCGTCCTCGCGCTGGTCCACGGGGCGGGCCGTGCCGTCGGCGTCGGCGAGCAGCGACCCCAGGAAGGACTTGCGGCTCGCGCCCACCAGGACGGGGTGTCCCAGGCCGAGCAGCGCGTCGATGCCGGCCAGCAGCTGCCAGTTGTGGGCGGGCGTCTTCGCGAAGCCGAGGCCCGGGTCGAGCACGATGCGGTCGGCCGCGATGCCGGCCGCGAGCATCGCGTCCACCCGCCGGCCCAGCTCCTCGCACACCGCCTCGACGACACCGCCGGGGGCGTCGTACGTCGCGAAGTCGCGCATGTGGTCGCTGTGGGCACGCCAGTGCATGGCGACGTACGGCGCACCGGCCGCCGCCACCACGTCGAGCATCCGCGGGTCGGCCAGGCCTCCGGACACGTCGTTGACCAGGGTCGCGCCCGCCTCCAGGGCCGCCTCGGCGACCTCGGCGCGCATCGTGTCGACCGACACCACGGCCCCGGCGCCGGCGAGCGCGCTGATCACCGGGACGACCCGGCCCAGCTCCTCCTCGACCAGCGGACGGGTCGCACCCGGGCGGGTCGACTCCCCGCCGATGTCGAGGATGTCGGCGCCGTCGAGCAGCAGCTCGTGGCCGTGCGCGATCGCTGCCTCCGGCTCGACCCAGCGGCCGCCGTCGGAGAAGGAGTCGGGGGTGACGTTGACGACCCCCATCAACCGGGGCCGGCCCAGCGGGGCGAACAGCGAGCCCGGCGCGACCATCAGTGTCCGCGGTTGATGAGCGACATCGCCTCGGAGCGGGTGGCGGCGTTGTGCATCATGCCGCGCACCGCGGAGGTGATGGTGCGGGCGCCGGCCTTGCGGACGCCACGCATGGTCATGCAGAGGTGCTCGGCCTCGATCACGACGATGACGCCGCGGGCCTCGAGGATCTCCATCAGCGCGTCGGCCACCTGGGTGGTCAGGCGCTCCTGGACCTGCGGGCGCTTGGCGAACACGTCGACCAGCCGGGCCAGCTTGGACAGCCCGGTGATCTTGCCGCTGTCGGCCGGGATGTAGCCCACGTGGGCGACGCCGGTGAACGGCACCAGGTGGTGCTCGCACATCGACCACAGCTCGATGTCGCGGACCAGCACCATCTCGTCGTGTCCGAGGTCGAAGGTGGTGGTCAGCACCTCCTCGGGCGTCTGGCGCAGCCCGATCGTCAGCTCAGCGTACGCCCGTGCCACCCGGCCGGGGGTCTCCCGCAGCCCCTCGCGCTCGGGGTCCTCGCCGATCGCGATGAGCAGCTCGCGCACCGCCGCCTCGGCCCGCGGGGCGTCGAAGGCGGGCACGTCCTCGGGGTCGCGCGGCACCAGGCCGATCGGGTCGGTCATCGCGTCGGCAGGTCCGGACCGGACTGGCCGGGGCCACCGGCCCCGGGGTCGCCGTGCACGTCGCCGCCGGCGCCGGGAGGCGTGATGATCGCGCCGGCCTCCTGCGGGGCGGAGCCGTTGACCGAGGCCCGGTCGCGGATCTCCTGCGGGATCTCGACCGGCGGCAGGGCCGACGGGCTGCGGTCCGGCGAGCCGGTCCACGCGGGGCGGGCCTCACGACGCCGCAGCGGCTCGAAGACGCGCGCGACCTGCTCCTTGTCGAGCGTCTCCTTGTCGAGCAGCTCGAGGACCAGGTGGTCGAGGACGTCGCGGTTCTCCTCGAGGATGTCGAACGCCTCCTGGTGGGCGGTCGCCAAGAGCTTCTTGGTCTCCTCGTCGACCTTGGCGGCGACGTCCTCGGAGTAGTTGCGCTGGTGGCCGAGGTCGCGGCCCAGGAAGGGCTCGGAGTTGGACTCCCCGAGCTTGATCGCCCCGAGCCGCTCGGTCATGCCGTACTGCGTCACCATGGCCCGCGCCAGGTTGGTCGCCTTCTCGATGTCGTTGCCGGCGCCGGTGGTCGGGTCGTGGAAGACCATCTCCTCGGCCGCCCGGCCGCCCAGCATGTAGGCGAGCTTGTCGAGCATCTCCGAGCGGGTCTGGGAGTACTTGTCCTCATCGGGCAGCACCATCGTGTAGCCGAGCGCGCGGCCGCGGGGCAGGATCGTGATCTTGTGGACCGGGTCGGTGCCGGGGAGCGCCGCGGCCACCAGGGCGTGGCCGCCCTCGTGGTAGGCCGTGATCAGCTTCTCCTTCTCGCTCATCAGTCGCGAGCTGCGCTGCGGGCCGGCGATGACGCGGTCGATCGCCTCGTCGAGCGCCCGGTTGCCGATCAGCTTCTGGTTCTGCCGGGCGGTGAGCAGGGCCGCCTCGTTGAGGACGTTGGCCAGGTCGGCACCGGTGAAGCCGGGGGTACGGCGGGCGATCGACATCAGGTCGATGTCGGGGGCCATCGGCTTCCCGCGCGAGTGGACCTTGAGGATCATGTGGCGGCCGGCCAGGTCGGGGGCGTCGACGCCGATCTGACGGTCGAAGCGTCCCGGGCGCAGCAGCGCGGGGTCGAGCACGTCGGGCCGGTTGGTGGCGGCGATCAGGATCACGCCGCCGCGGACGTCGAAGCCGTCCATCTCGACCAGCAGCTGGTTGAGGGTCTGCTCGCGCTCGTCGTGGCCGCCGCCCATGCCGGCGCCGCGGTGGCGGCCGACGGCGTCGATCTCGTCGATGAAGACGATCGCGGGGGCGTTCTCCTTGGCCTGCTCGAACAGGTCGCGCACGCGGGAGGCACCCACACCGACGAACATCTCGACGAAGTCGGAGCCGGAGATGGAGTAGAAGGGGACGCCCGCCTCGCCCGCGACGGCGCGGGCCAGCAGCGTCTTGCCGGTGCCGGGCGGGCCGTAGAGCAGCACGCCCTTGGGGATCTTGGCGCCGACGGCCTGGAACTTGGCGGGCTCCTGGAGGAACTCCTTGATCTCGCCGAGCTCCTCGATGGCCTCGTCGCAGCCGGCGACGTCGGTGAACGTCGTCTTCGGCATGTCCTTGGAGATCAGCTTCGCCTTGGACTTGCCGAACTGCATCACGCCGCGGCCGCCGCCGCCCTGCATGTTGTTCAGCAGCCACAGGAAGACCAGGAAGATGACCACGAACGGCAGCACCGAGAACAGGAAGGAGCCGATCAGGCTGGGCTTGGCGATCTTCGAGTTGGACTTCTCGATGGTGCCCTTGGCGACCTGCTTGTCGACCTCGTTGATGATGCCCTGCTGCTGGCCGGCCACCCAGTAGGCGCTGACCTTGTCCCCGTCGTCGCGAACGCCGCTGTCGAGCGTCGCCTGGATCTGCTGGTCACCCCCGACGAAGGTGATCTCCTTGACCTCGCCCTTGTTGATGTAGGACTCGAGCTGGGAGGTCTCGATCTCGTCGTACCCCCCGTTGGGGGCGAGGTACTGCAGGGCGAGGAGGACGCCGACGACGGCGACGACGATCCACAGCCACGGACCCTTGACTATGCGCTTCACAGGCTTCTCTCGACACGGCTCTGCCGTCCGACCGGACTCATGGGCGGACGATCAACTGAACTGACGACGGTACACAACCTCGACAACGCACATTCTCGCAGGCGAGTGCCCGGGCGTGGGCACAGTCACAGGGAACGGCTCAGGAGTAGACGTGCGGGGCGAGGGTGCCGATGTCGCGGAGGTTGCGGTACTTCTCCCGGTAGTCGAGCCCGTAGCCGACCACGAACTCGTTCGGGATGTCCCATCCGACGTACCTGACCTCGACCGGCATCTGCAGCGCCTCCGGCTTGCGCAGCAGGGTGCAGATCTCGACGCTCGCCGGGTTGCGCGAGCCCAGGTTGGAGGTCAGCCACGAGAGCGTGAGCCCGGTGTCGATGATCTCGTCGACGATCACGACGTGCCGCCCGGAGATGTCGGTGTCGAGGTCCTTGAGGATCCGGACCACACCGCTGGACTTGGTGCCGGAGCCGTACGACGACACCGCCATCCAGTCCATCTCGACGTGCCGGCTGAAGCTGCGGGCGAGGTCGGCCATCACCATCACGGCGCCCCGCAGGATGCCGACGATGAGGAGGTCCTTGCCCGCGTAGTCGGCCTCGATCTCGCGGGCCAGCTCGGCGAGCCGCTCCTGGATCTGGGCCTCGGTGAACAGCACGTTGACGAGGTCGTCTTCGACGTGGGACGCGTCCATGGGTCAGAGACTAGAGGCAGCCCCGCCCGGGTCGGCGCGCGGGCGGGGCTGTCGCCGGTCAGCGGTGACGCCGGGGCTTCTTGACGGTCAGGGTCACTGCCTTCGAGGAGGACGCCTTGAGCGTCTTCGAGCCCAGGAACCAGGCCTTGAGGGCGTAGCTGCCGGGGTCGAGCTTCTTCAGGCTGACCGTGACCTTGCCCTTGTCGCGGGCGGTCAGGTCGTCGCTGCCGAGCACCTTGCGGCCGAGCCGGACCTCCACGGCGCCGGTGGGCCGGCTGCTGCCGCTGGTCGCGACGGTGACGACGACCTTCCCCTTGGTGTCCGAGGTGATCTGCGCGGTCGGGAGCTGCGCCTTCGTGGACGTCGTCGCCTGGGCCTTCTTCAGCTCGATCTCGCCCAGGGCGACCTTCTGGCGGAGCCGGGTGATCTCGACCGGCCCGTAGGTGCGCTTCTGGTAGCCCGCCTTCGAGATCGTCAGCGTGTAGACGCCCTTCCTGCCGACCTCGAGGTAGAAGTAGCCGTTCTGCGGGCCGTCCTCACGGTTGCTGGCGTAGGTCAGTGCGGTGGCGGCGACGCTGCCGTCCTTGCGGACCGCCTCCACCGCGACGTTGTTGAGGTAGCGGCCCTGCTGGTCGACCACGAGCCCCTGGACCAGCGGCGGCTGGGCCGCCGCGAGCACGGACCCGGACACGTGGAAGGCGGGGTTGGCCACGGTGGGCGAGCTCATCGTGGAGACGGCTCCGCCCGCGGCCAGGGCCGCCAGCAGGAGACCGACGACGGGGCGGGTGCGGATCATGGGGGTCCTCCGGGGGGTGAGAGAGCCTCACGATCATGAGGCTGCGGCTCGGTCGCCGGAGGCGTTTCGCGGAATTCTTTGCTCAGCGAGCTTCGCGGGCGAGAAACCAGAGCCGGCCGTGCTCGCGCCGGCACCGCAGGTGCCCGGGAAGGTCGATCCACTTCTGCCCGTGCCAGTCGGTGAGCAGCCCGTCCAGCGCGACCACGTGCTCGTGGAACAGCTCGGCGGCCGGCGCGCCCGCGGCGAGGGACGCCAGCCGCAGCACCCGTCGGCGTACGGCGGGGGCCAGCCCGGTCAGACCGTCGACGGGGAGCGAGCCGTCCTCGCCCCGGAGCCGGCCCCACCGGTCGTCGGCGAGGTCGTCGAGGAAGTCCATGTCCTCGCGGAGCTGGTCGGCCGTGCGCGCCAGGGTCCCGGCCACTCCCGGCCCGAGCTCCTGCTCCAGCACCGGGAGCACCCTGCGCCGCACGCGCACCCGGGTGAAGCCCGGGTCCGCGTTGTGCGGGTCCTCCCAGTAGTCGATCCCCTCGACCTGGCAGGCGGTCACCGTCTCGTCGCGGGACAGGTCCAGCAACGGCCGGCGGTAGCGGTCGAAGGACCGGCGCATGCCGGCGAGCGACCGCCCGCCCGAACCCCGGGCGAGGCCGAGCAGCACGGTCTCGGCCTGGTCGTCGCGGGTGTGCCCCAGCAGCACCGCCGCGGCCCCGACGTGCTCGCCGACCTGCTCGAGCACGGCGTACCGCGCCCGGCGCGCCGCGGCCTCGGGCCCCAGTCCCCCGCCGTCGACCTGGACGCTGGCGCTGAGCGTCTCGTCGGCCCCCAGCCCGGCCATCTGCTCGACGACGTGGGCCGCCCGCTCCGCCGAACCCGGCTGCAGCCCGTGGTCGACGGTCGCGCCGACCACGCGCCACCCGGCCTTCCCGCCCTCGAAGACCGTGGCCGCCAGCAGGGCCAGGGAGTCGGCCCCACCCGAGCAGGCCACGACGACGGTGCTGCCGGGCTCGAGGTCGGCGAGGCCACGGCGTACGCCGCGCCGCACCGCCGCGACGGCCGGGTGCAGGCTCATCGGCGACTCGGTCGGATCAGAGGACCCGGGACACCCAGGCCCCGGGGTCGCCGATCTCGGCCTTGCTGGGGAGGTTCTCGGGGCGCTCCCAGACGGCGTTGAAGTCCGCCATCCCGACCTTGTCGACGACGCCCCGCACGAACGCTGCGCCGTTGCGGTACTGGGCCATCTTGGCGTCGAGACCGAGGAGTCGGCGCAGGACGCGGTCCAGGGTGCCGACGCCCTTGCGGCGCTGGTCGAAGGCGCGCCGGATCTGGGCGACGCTGGGGATCACCGACGGGCCCACGCCGTCCATGACCACGTCGGCGTGCCCCTCCAGCAGGGACATGACGCCGGTGACCCGGTCCACGATCTCCTTCTGCTCAGGCGTGCCGATGGCGTCGATCAGGCTGCCGCCGCCGCTCTTCACCGCCTCCACGACCCGGCTGAGGCCGTCGTCGAGGAGCCGGCTGGGCTCGAGAGTCTCGGCGATGCGCTGCATCTCGGCGAACAGGTGCTCGCGCATCCACGGCACCGCCGTGAACTGCACCCGGTGGGTCTCCTCGTGGAGGCAGACCCACAGGCGGAAGTCGTCCGGCCGGGCACCGAGCTCGCGCTCGACGTGCACGATGTTCGGCGCGACCAGGAGCAGACGCCCGGCGTCGCCGAAGAACGGGTCGAACTGGCCCAGCACCTTGCCGGCGAGGAAGCCGAGCAGCGCACCCACCTCGGCGCCGGTGACCCGCGACCCGATGGCCAGCGCGAGCCCGGTCGGGGGCGCCTTCTTCGCGGTCAGCTGCTCGACCACGGGGCCCAGGATGGTGGCGAAGCTGTCGGCGTTCGCCTGGATCCAGCCCGGCCGGTCCACGACCACAACGGGCGCGGTGCGCTCCGCGGCGACCAGGCCGGTGAATTCGCGCACCAGGCCGGTGGAACGGTCGGCCCCGGCGCGCAGCTCGGCCACGGCGGCGGCTGCCTCCGCGCGGGTGACCCGCGGGCCCTCGCCGGCGAGGCGCGAGCCCAGGGAGACCGCGAGGTCCCAGTCGACCATGGCCGGGTTGTCAGTCATGGACCGACCGTACCCGCGCCGGGCAATCCCGCACCGGCGGGCGAGCGGACCTAGCGGGCACAGTGGCAGGCGCCGAGGTCGGCGGCCAGGCGGTCCAGCGCAGCCCGGGCGTCGAGGGTGTCCTCGACGGCCACCTTGTCGGCCATGAGCACGAACACCATCGGTTCGCCGTCGAGGTCGGTGGCCAGGCCGGCGAGGGCACTCACCCCGGTGAGCGTGCCGGTCTTGGCCCGCACCCGCCCCCGACCGGCGGGCGTGGCGTCCACGAACCGGGACGCCAGCGATCCCGAGAAGCCCGCGACCGGGAGCCCGGTGACCACGGAGCGCAGCTCGGGGTGCTCTTGCGACGCCGCCAGGGCCAGCACGGCCGCCAGCGTGTCCGGGTCGAGGCGGTCCTCGCGGGAGAGCCCGCTGCCGTCGTGGATCTCGGCGCCCGCCAGCGGCACGCCGAGCGAGTCGAGCACCTTGGTCACGCCGGCCGCACCGTCCGCGAACGAGCCGGCGCCACCCGTGGCGATCCCGACGTGGTGGCCCAGGACCTCGGCGCCCTCGTTGTCGCTGACGGTGAGCACCTCCTCGACGATCTCCGACAGGGGTGCGCTCTCGACACTGGCCAGCGGGGCGGCCTCGGCCTCGGCCCGGCCCTCCCGCACCGGTCCCCTGACGGCGATGCCGGCGCGGCGGAGCGCGGCTGCGAACGCCTCGCCGGCGACCGCCGGCGGGTCGGAGACCCGGCCGACACCGCTGGCCGTCCGCCCCTCGTCCACCCACAACGAGGTGATCGGCGCGACCACACCGTCCGGGACGTAGTCGTCGGGCCAGTGCGGGTCGATGCGCGGGCCGCTGAACAGGGACGCGTCGTAGGTCACCCGGACCCGACTGGTGCCCTGCTGGCGCAGCGCGCGGGCCGTGGCCCGGGCCAGCGTGACCACGTCGGCGCGGTGGGGGTACGCCGCGTCGCTCACCGGTCGGCTGGCCAGGTAGGGGTCCCCGCCGCCCACGAGGACGACCCGGTCACCCGGGCCGGGCACCACCTGCGTGGTGAACGTGTGGCCGGGCCCGAGGGTGGCGAGCGCGGCGGTGGTGGTCAGCAGCTTCATCGTCGACGCCGGCATGGCCACGCCGGAGCCCCGCGAGAAGGCCGGGTCCGCACCGTCCAGCCCGGTGACGGTCGCGAGCACGTGCTTGCCGAGGTCGCGGTCGGAGAGCGCGCGGGCGAGGGTGCGGCGCAGCGTTCCGGCGTCGAGGGGGGTCGCGTCGTCGATCGGCGCGGCCACCGGCGACAGCGCGGCCGGCGCCGGGAGCGTCAGGCCCTCCGGCGGCGGCACCGCGGCCGGACCGGCCGGCGCGGGCGGTTCCGTGCCCAGCCAGCGGCCGCCGAGGTCGTAGCGCCAGGACGCCGCGGCACCCGCCAGCAGCACCAGCACGAGCACCACCGGCACCCAGAGCAGGAGACGGGTGCCCGAACGCCGAACGTGGCGTGTGTCACGTCCGGTCACCGTTTCCCCTCTCCGACTGCGCGTTTGTGCACATTGTGCGGGAGACTGTCAGCCGGCCCGCGCCAGGGGCCCACACCGACAACCGGTCCGCCCCGCGGGCCGATGACGATCGCGGAGGATGACGTGCTGGAGTTCGACGTACTCGTGGAGATCCCCAAGGGTTCGCGCAACAAGTACGAGGTCGACCACGAGACGGGGCGCATCCGCCTCGACCGCATGCTCTTCACGTCGACGGCGTACCCCGAGGACTACGGCTACATCGAGAACACCCTCGGCCAGGACGGCGACCCGCTGGACGCGCTGGTGATCCTCCAGGCGCCCACGTTCCCGGGCTGCCTGATCAAGTGCCGGGCCATCGGCATGTTCCGGATGACCGACGAGGCCGGCGGCGACGACAAGGTGCTGTGCGTCCCCACGCACGACCCGCGCCTGGAGCACCTGCGCGACATCAACCACGTCTCGAAGTTCGACCGCCTCGAGATCCAGCACTTCTTCGAGGTCTACAAGGACCTCGAGCCCGGCAAGTCCGTCGAGGGTGCCGAGTGGGTCGGCCGCACCGAGGCCGAGGCCGAGGTGGAGGCGTCCTTCGAGCGCGCTCGCAAGGCCGGCCACTGAGCCACCGCTGAGCATCGGCACGTGCCCCTCGACCGCGGTCGGGGGGCATGTCGCATCTCCGGGGTCGATCTCCGGGGTCAGCCGTCGGTGGCCCGGACGCCCCTGAAGTAGCCGATCGCCCCGCTCGTCTCCAGGGAGATCCCCACCATGTCGTGGGCGCCCAGCCAGCTCACCACCTGCTCGGACGTGCAGCCGGGCCCCAGCAGGCCCGCCGCCCGTCCGGCCGCGCGGACCGGTGCGTAGCGCGCTCCGGCGTCGTTCATCAGGGCGCTCCCGGTGAGCACTCCCCCGGGCCGCAGCACGCGCACCATCTCCACGACGGCGCGGGCCGGGTCGGGGAAGCAGTGCAGGCCGGTGAACGACACGACCAGGTCGAAGTGGCCGTCGGGGAACGGCAGCTCCTCGACGTCGGCGAGCCGGGTGACGACCTGGTCCTCGACCCCCCGGCGGCGAGCAGCCGCGGTGGTGCGGTCCAGCATCCGCTGCGCGATGTCGGCGGCGACGTACTCCACCCCCTGGCCGCGGCGCAGCCCGCGCAGTGCGACACCGCCACCGCACGGCACGTCCAGCACCCGCGCCCCCGCGGGCAGCTCACCGATCTCGGCGGCCGCCCGGTAGAGGCGGTTCAGGTCGCTGCCGATTCCCACGCGCCACAGCAGCCCGCCGCGCAGCGGGTGCTCGACCGTCCAGTCGTAGACGCCCGCCCAGAGCGGGTCCTCGCTCCAGCCGCCCAGCCCGGGGATCCGCACCGCTCAGCCGACCAGGTCCGGTGACCGGAGCATCTCGGCCGGCACGTCGAAGGCGTCGACGAGGTCCCCGGCGAGCGGGCGGATCTTGCGGCACAGGCTGCCGATCTCGCGGCTGATCGCCTTGGAGCGTACGACGGTGAGCCGGCCGTGCTCCATGAACCAGGCGCGGTCCGCCTCGATCGTGGACAGCGCGTGCAGGTCGCACAGGAGGTTGAGGGTGACCTTGAGGTCGCCGTCGGGGAGTGCGCGCACCTTGGCCACGAACGCCTCGAGCACCAGCCGCTCGACGTGGGCCCGCGCGGCGGCGATCACGTGGTCCTGCACGCGGGAGAAGACAGCGCCCGGGTTCATGCCCTGGTCGATGCCGCGCTTGAGCCGTCGCGCGACGCCGGCCAGCATGTGCTCCTCGCGGAAGCGGAGCATCGCGAGCTGGTAGTCGGGGTCGAGCAGGCCCGCCTCCTGGTCCCACTGGTCGCCGCCGGGCAGCACGTCCTTGATGCGCTCGAGGAGCTTGTGGACGTTGGTCTTCTCGATCACGGTGTCGACCGCGACCCCGGCGACGAAGCGCACCATCCCGAACTGGTCGAGGTCCTCGAACTCGCTGGCGTAGTCGGTGAGCAGTCCCTTGGCGACCAGCTGCAGCAGCACGTGGTTGTCGCCCTCGAAGGTCGTGAACACGTCGGTGTCGGCCTTCAGCGCCGCGAACCGGTTCACCGACAGGTAGCCGGCGCCACCGCAGGCCTCGCGGCACTCCTGGATGGTGCGGGTGGCGTGCCAGGTGCCGAGCGCCTTGGTGCCGGCGGCGCGGGACTCCAGCTCGCGCCGCATGTGCTCGTCGTCGCTGATCCCGGAGAAGACGTCGTGCAGCTGGGCTGCGACGACCTCCTGGGCGAAGTGCAGCGCGTAGGTGCGGGCCAGCAGGGGGAGGAGCCGGCGCTGGTGCAGGCCGTAGTCGAGGAGCAGCTCCTCCTGCTCGTCGCTGCTGGCCTCGAACTGCCGGCGGCGCAGGGCGTACTTCGTCGCGATCGTGAGCGCCACCTTGGCCGCGTTGATGCCGGCCCCGCCGACGCACACGCGACCCTGGACCAGGGTGCCGAGCATGGTGAAGAAGCGCCGGTTGGGGTTCTCGATCGCGCTCTCGTAGACCCCGTCGGCAGTGACGTCGGCGAACCGGTTGAGCAGCGCGGTCCGGGGCACCCGGACACCGTCGAACCACAGCCGGCCGTTGTCCACGCCGTTGAGGCCCATCTTGGCGCCGTCGTCCTCGATCCGCACGCCTGCGCACGGCTTCCCGTGCTCACGGATGGGGACCACGAACGCGTGCACGCCCTCGGACACCCGGTCGTTCTCCGGGCCCACCTCGAGCTGGGCGAAGACCACGGCGACCTCGGCGTGCCGGGCGGCGTTGCCGATGTAGTCCTTGCGGGCGGCGTCACCGTTCGTGGTGATCACGAACTCCTCGGTCTCGACGTCGTAGGTCGCGACGGTGCCGAGCGCCTGCACGTTCGAGCCGTGACCGGACTCCGTCATCGCGAAGCAGCCCATCAGCTTCCCGGTGATCAGGTCCGGGAGGTACGCCTCGTGGTGGGCCCGGGTGCCCAGCTGGAGGATCGCGCCGCCGAACAGCCCGAACTGCACGCCCACCTTGACCAGCACCGAGAGGTCACCGTAGGCGAGGGTCTCGAAGGCGGCCACGGAGGCGCCGATGTCCCCGCCGCCGCCGTACTCCTCCGGGAAGCCCATCCCGGTCTGCCCGGTCGAGGCCATCTCGACGACGACCTCCCTGACCCGCTCGCGGAAGTCGTCGCGCGGCAGGGTCTCGGCGTCCTCGAGGATCGAGGCGTACGCCGCGAGGTTGGTGCGCACGAGCGACCGGACCTCGGCGTACCTGCCGTCGAGCAGTGCCGCCAGGGCGGGGACGTCGACCTCGGGCTGGACGTAGCGGGACGCTGCGGTCCCCTCCGGGACGGCCGGAGGGGCGGTGTCGGTGGCCATGAGCGTCAACGTACCCACGAGTACGTCGTCCACACAGGTGGTCTGGAGGCGCGGCGCGGCCGCGGCGGACCGTGGCCCTCGACGTGCCCCTAGGGGCGGGCGAAGAAGTTCGGGGGCGTCCAGTAGTACATCGACGCGACCTGCACGGGCTCGCCCGTCCGGGGTGCGTGGATGATCTGGCCGCCGCCGATGTACATCGCGACGTGGAAGATCGACGACGGGTCGCTGGAGGAGCCCCAGAACACGAGGTCACCCGGCTGCAGGTTCGAGGAGGAGACGGGGGTCGACGCGTCGTACTGCGCCACCGAGTAGTGCGGCAGCGAGAGCCCGCCGGCGCGCCAGGCGCCCATGGTCAGGCCCGAGCAGTCCCACGCGTCCGGTCCGGCGGCACCCCACTGGTAGGGCTCGCCGAGCTGGGCGCGGGCGAAGGCGATGGCGGCCTGGGCGCCCGAGGCGGGGGCCGGCGGCGCGGGAGGCGCGGGAGGTGCGGGGGGTGCGGGGGGCGTGCTGGGCCCGGGGTCCGGGGTCGAGCCGCCGTTCCCGGAGCCACCGCCGGAGGGGTTCTGCTGGTCGTGCTGCTGAGCCTGCTGCTGGGCCTGCTGCTCCTGGAGCTCCTGCTGGTGCTGCGCGGCCTCGGCCGCCGCGGCGGCGGCTGCGGCCTCGAGCGCGGCCTGGCGCTTCTCGGCCAGCCGGAAGCTGGTGTGCTGGAGGTCGGCGAGCTGGGCGATCAGCCGGGTCTTCTCGTCGGCGATCGACTGGGCCTGGGCGGCGGTGTCGTCTGCCGCGGCCTGGGCCGCGTCGCGGGCGGTGCGGGCCTTCTCCTCGGCCGCGGCCGCGGTGGCGCGGGCGTCCTCGGCCTGCTGGGTGGCCACGTCCGCGAGGGTGGCCGCGGCGCGGAACTCGTCGTAGTGGTCGTCGAGGGCGGCCTCGGCGTTCTGCAGCGTGGTGGCCCGGTCGACGACGGTCTCGATGCCGTCCGAGTCGGCGATCGCGGAGAGGGCGGTCAGGCCCGGCGACATCTCGTAGGAGCTGACGACGGCGTCGCCGTACACCCCACGCTGGCGCTCCACGTCGGCCGCCGCGATCCGGGAGCGCTCCAGGGCGCTGCGCGCCTGGGCCCGGGCCTGCTGCAGCTGCCAGCGCGCTCCGTTGTAGGCCTCGGCCGCCTTCGCGGCCGCCTCCGCCGAGGACTGCAGCCGCTGGTTGGCCAGGACCAGCTGGGCGCGGACGGACTCCACGTCGGCGGCCTTGTCCTGCACCGCCTCCTGGGCCTGGCGGACGTCCTGGCGCGACGGGGTCGAGTCGTCGGCCGCGACGGCGACACCGGTGACGGTCCCGCCGACCACGAAGGTCAGGGCGATCGCGGTGGCGATCCTCAGTGCACGCACGTCTGGGCCTCTCATGACTCCGGTTGCTGGGCCTGGGGTGACTTCCTCTTCACCCCAGGCACTCGGAGCACGCTAGTGCTCATTCGTCACAAAAGAAACATTTTCCCCAGATTTATCTCCAGCCCCCGGCGTGTCGCCTTGACGAACTACAACCTTGTAATTCGTTCCCAGTCGGATAGTCCGGCACGTTTCGTACCCCGACCGACGGTCCGGGCAGGACGAAACGTGCCGGACTATCCGGCGGAAGCCGAGTGGGAGAGGGTGGCGCTCAGTCCTGCTCGACGGGTACGGCGGAGGTGGTGGCCGTGGGGTGCGAGGCGAGGCCGTGCCGGTCGAACTTCTGGCCGCTGGCGACGCCACCGACGTAGAACGAGATCAGCGCGATCATGATGCCGGCCACGTCGTCGGAGATGTAGTGCCAGCCGAAGTAGATGGTGGCGAGCAGCGTGAACCCGAAGTTCACCCAGAAGAGCCACTTGAGGAACTTCGAGCGGAGGGTGAACTGCACCATCATCGCGACCAGCAGGGTGATCGCGCAGTGCAGGCTCGCGAAGCCGGCCACCGACTGGACGGCGCCCTCGATCCCCGTGTGGATGACGCCCGCTCGTCCGTAGAACAACGACTCCATCAACGACGAGGCCGGGGTGTCGGGGAGGCTGTCGTAGAGCCAGGGGTACTGGAAGCCGGGGCCGAGGGTCGGCAGCGCGTAGTAGGACAGCGTGCCGAGCGACCAGGCGATGCACTGGGAGGTCGCGAACCAGTACCCGAAGGTGATGTTGCGCGACCAGACCAGCCAGGCGGTGAGCGCCAGCGGCACCAGCGGCAGGAACCACAGGTAGATGTAGGACAGGACGTGCGCCGAGACACCGGTGCCGAGCAGGTCGTGCAGCGCGATCGCGGGGTCGTGGCCGAACAGCAGCGCCCGGTCGACGAGGTGCAGCTCGCGGTCGTACTTCGTGTCGCCCATCACGAACGGCAGGAACGACTTGAGGTTCCGGTAGCTGACGTAGGTGATGTAGAAGCACACGACGCCCATCACGACCAGGGTGACGCGCTCGCGGGTCCAGTGCGTGCGGACCCGGGTGCGGAAGATCTCCGGCATCGCCTTCGGCCGCATCCGCGACTGCCACAGCGTCCGCGGCACCAGGTCGACCGCGAAGGCGCCCCCGACCAGCAGCGGGAGCCGCGCCCAGGACGGTCCGAGGAACCCGTCGGGGTCGGCCAGCCTCTTGTCCAGCAGCAGCGCCGCGAGGACCGCGAGGGCGCCCATGAGCGCAGCGATCCCGATCAGGAGGGCGTAGGCGCGGCGATACACGGACGCCAGTGTAGGGATCTGGCCCTCGGGTCAGACTCCGGGTATGACCGCGAGCTTGGCCGCCTCCACGGCCAGGTGAACCAGGTCACCCGGCCCCGGACGGAGGTCCAGCGGCGCGACGGCGTCGATCTCGCCGAGGCCCGGAACGTCCACCACCAGCCGCACCTGCTCCGGGGTGGCCCGGCCGGAGACCACGCGACCCGCGAGGGGGCCGGTGGTCGAGGCCAGCAGGGCCGAGCGGCGTACGGCGACCGCCGGCGCGCCGGGCAGGCCCGCCGCCTCGAGCAGCAGCCGGGCGGCGTCGTCGCGGAGCACCCGCGCGTAGCCGAGGAACAGCGCGGTGTCGGGGTCGGCCGGGGCGCGCCACACCTCGCCGATCGCGCCGGACTGCACCAGGCGGCCCTCGCGCATCACGGCCAGCCGGTCCGCGACCGTGAAGGCCTCCTCGTGGTCGTGGGTGACCATCAGCGCGGTCGTGCCGGCCGTCCGCAGGATCTCGCGCAGGTCACCGGCGAGCCGCTCGCGCAGTCCGGCGTCGAGGGCGGAGAGGGGCTCGTCCAGCAGGATCAGCCGGGGCTCGACCGCGAGCGAGCGCGCGAGCGCCACCCGCTGCCGCTCGCCACCGGACAGGGTCGAGGGCAGGCGGTCGGCGTACCCCTCGAGGCCCACCAGCGCGAGCAGCTCCTCGACCCGACGGGCGACGCGGGCCCGGGGCGTCCGCCGGATCCGCAGGGCGTACCCCACGTTGCGCGCCACCGTGAGGTGGTTGAAGAGCTGACCGTCCTGGAACATCAGCGCGAAACCGCGCCGGTGGGTGGCGACGCCGTCGAGGTCGCGGCCGTCCCAGCGCACGGTACCCGCGGTCGGCGCCTCGAGACCGGCGACCGCGCGCAGCAGCGTCGACTTGCCGCAGCCGGACGGGCCGAGCACGGCGAGCACGTCGCCGTCGCGCAGGTCCAGCGAGACGTCGACGACGGCGGGGACCCCGTCGTACGACACGGTCAGGTCCTCGATCTGGAGCATGGCGGCTAGAAGGTTCCCACGGACGGCACCCGGAGCCGTTCGACGGCCAGCATCACGAGGGTGGTGGCCGCGGCGAGCACCACCGACGCGGCCAGCGCCATCCCGTAGTTCATCGGCCCGGGGTGGCCGATCAGCCGGAAGATCACGACCGGCACCGTCGGGTGCTCCTCGCGGGCCAGGAACGAGGTCGCGCCGAACTCCCCCAGAGAGGCGGCGAACGCGAAGCCGCTGGCGGCCAGCAGCGGCTTCCACACGACCGGCAGGTCGACGGTCAGCACCGCACGCAGCGGCCCCGCCCCCAGCGAGGCGGCGGCCTGCCGCTGCCGGTCGTTGATGCCGGCCAGCACCGGGACGATGGTGCGTACGACGAGCGGGAGCGCGACCAGCGCCTGGGCGATGGGCACCAGCAACGGCGAGTCCCTCAGGTCCAGCGGCGGGTGGTCCAGCGTGACCAGGAAGCCGAAGCCGAGGGTCACCGCAGACACGCCCAGCGGCAGCATGAAGAGCCCGTCGAGGCCGCTGCGGACCCGCCGCTCCGTCCGGGACCGCGAACGGCGGGTGACGGTGAACGCGACGAGCAGGCCCATGGACAGCGCCATCCAGGTGGCGTCCACGGCGGTGCGCAACGAGGTCACCAGCGCGTCGGTGACCGGGACCAGCAGGGCCTGGTGGGTGCCGGTGGTGGTCAGCGCCCGGTAGTTCGCGAGGGTCCAGCGGCCGTCGACCTGGAGGGAGCCGGCCACCAGCGTCGCGATCGGGGCGGCCACCAGCACCAGCAGCACCACGGTCGAGCCGATCGCGGCGAGGTCGCCGCGGCCGGGACGACGGGGACGGGCGCGCACGCGGGACACGCCGTCGTCGGGCACGGCGCGCAGCCGTCCGGCGAGCACCAGCAGGACCACGACGGCCACCAGCTGCAGGATCGAGAGCGCAGCGGCGGCCTGGAGGTCGAGCAGGTTCGTCGTGAGCAGGTAGATCTCGGTCTCCACCGAGGAGTAGCGCAGTCCGCCGAGCGTCAGCACCACCCCGAACGCGGTCGCGCAGAAGAGGAACACCACGCTGCCGGCGGAGACGATCGCGGGCCGCAGCGCCGGCAGCGTGACGGTCCGGAACACCTGGGCGGGGCTGGCCCCCAGCGCCGCCGCGGCCTCCGCGGGCCGCGGGTCGAGGGACTCCCAGGCGGAGCCGACCGCCCGGATCACGACCGCGACGTTGAAGAACACCAGGCCGGCGACGATCGCCACCGCGGTGCCGTCGAGACGGAGGAACCCCAGCGGCCCCGCCTCGCCGAGCAGCTGGCGGAACGCCACACCGACGACGACGGTCGGCAGCACGAAGGGCACCAGGAGCGCCGCACGGACCAGGTCCCGACCGGGGAAGCGCAACCGGTGCAGGGCGTGCGCCGCGGGCAGCCCCAGCAGGACCGCGACCAGGGTCGCGACCGAGGCGGACCACACCGTGAACCACACGACCCGGTGCACCCGCGGTCGGCCGAGCACCTCCAGCACGGCGGCGGGGTCGAACGAGCCGTCGGACCAGAACCCCAGCCGGAGCATCCCGCTCACGGGGAGCACGAAGAACACGCCGAGCACCAGCACCGGCACCAGGGCCAGCGCGGCCAGGGTCAGGGTGCGACGCAGGGTGGTCACCTCGGGGACCTCATCGCGACGTGATGTCGCTCCAGTCCCGCAGCCACTCGTCGCGGTGCGCGGCGACGTCGGCGGGATCCACGGCGTACGGGTCGGTCGGCTGGACGGCGTACTTCGCCCACTCGGCCGGCAGCTCCACCCCGTCGGCGTCCGGGAAGACGTACATGCTCTCCGGCAGCGCCGCCTGCACCTCGGGGCTGTCCATGAAGCGCACGAACGCCCGCGCGCCGTCGACGTTCGCGGCGCCGGCCAGCACGCCGACGTACTCCACCTGCTCGAAGCAGGTGTCCAGCAGCGCGCTGGTGGTGGAGGTCTTCGCGCCCTTCGGCACGGTGAAGGCCGGCGAGGAGTCGTACGACAGCACGATCGGCCGGTCGCCCGAGCCGCCCTGGGTGAAGTCGACCTCATAGGCGTCCGACCAGCCGGCGGTCAGCTCGGCGCCGTTGTCCATCAGCCTCGACCAGTAGTCCTGCCAGCCGTCCTCGCCGTACGCCGCGACGGTGGCGAGCAGGAACGCCATCCCGGTGGAGCTGGTGGCGGCGCCCGGGAGGACGAACAGGTCCTTGTAGGCCGGGTCGGTCAGGTCGTCCAGCGTCCTCGGAGGCGCCTGGTCGTGCGCGGCGAACCAGGTGTCGTCGACGTTGACGCAGACGTTGCCGTTGTCGACCGGGGTCAGCCGGTGGTCCTCGTCACCGGGCAGGGCGTAGTCGGAGACGCCGGCCGGCTCGTCGAAGGAGTACGGCGCGAAGACACCTGCGTCCAGCGCCCGGGAGGCGAACGTGTTGTCCACCCCGAAGGCCACGTCCCCGATCGGGTCGTCCTTGGTGAGCACCAGCTTGTTGGTGAGCTGGCCGGCGTCACCGGAGGCGCGGACCACGAGGTCGTAGCCGGACTCCTGCTCGAACTTCTTCTTCAGCTCCTTCGGCAGCACGAACGAGTCGTGGGTGACCAGGACGACCCGGTCGCTCGACGCGACCCCGTCGCCGCCGGAGCTCTCGCCGACGACGGAGCAGGCCGAGGCCGCCAGGGCCAGGACCGTCGTCGAGCAGAGCGCTGCGAGCGCACGCGCGGACTTCATGTGGACTCCCTTCGCCGGTGCTAACCGGAGCAGGTTCGGAGGGTCTGCGGCTCGTCCGCACTCTCAGCACGCCGGTCCCGTCGGGGCGCGTGCTCCCCTGTCTTGTGCCGCTCACTCTACGACGTCACCGCGTCAGGCTGACCACCTCGTCGAGCCGGGCCAGCTTGGCGGGGTTGCGGACCCAGTAGATGCCGGTCACGAGGCCGTCCTCGACCAGCAGCGAGCCGATCGAGTCCAGCTCCCCGTCGAGGAGGATCCGCAGCGCCGGGGCTCCGTTGACGACGACCACGTCGGCCTGCGCGCCCTCCTGCGGCGTGACGCCGTCGAGGAAGCGGATGACCTTCTCCCGCCCGAGGATCGGCCGCAGCGCGGCCTTCTTGAAGCCACCCCCGTCGGTGACGAGCACGACGTCCGGGGCGAGCACGTCCATCAGGCTCGTGATGTCGCCGGTGCTCGCCGCGACCAGGAACCGCCCGATCACCTCGTCGCGGAGGCTGGGCGACACGTCGGCCCGCGGACGCCGCTCCTCGATGTGGGCGCGGGCCCGGTGCGCGATCTGGCGCACGGCGGCCGGCGACTTGTCCACGGCCGCCGCGATCTCGTCATAGCCCAGGTCGAAGACCTCGCGCAGCACGAACACGGCCCGCTCGGTCGGTGCGAGGGTCTCGAGCACCACCAGCATCGCCGTGGACACGCTGTCGGCCAGCTCCACGTCCTCGGCCACGTCCGGGGCGGTGAGCAGCGGCTCGGGCAGCCACGGCCCGACGTACTCCTCGCGGCGGCGCTGGAGGGTGCGCAACCGGTTCAGGCTCAGCCTCGTGACGACCCGGACCAGGTAGGCGCGCTCGTCGCGCACCGAGGCGTGGTCGACCTCGGCCCAGCGCAGCCAGGTCTCCTGGAGCACGTCCTCGGCGTCCGCGGCGGAGCCGAGCATCTCGTAGGAGACCGTGAACAGCAGGTTGCGGTGGGCGACGAAGGCCTCGGTCGCGCGAGTGGTCACGCCGCTCATCCTGCCGTCGCCCCCGTCGGGCGGGCCAACGGAATCTCGCACACGTCGGAGTAGCCCTGGCTCTGCAGGCCGGCGGCGGAGTTGAAGCGGGACCGCATGTTCTCCAGCGCGACCATCTGGGTCAGCTCCACGACGGCCTCGGCGCCGAGCCGGTCGACCAGGTTCGCGACCATCTCGTCGGTGACGGTGGGCGGGGTGACGCTCATCGCCTCGGCGTACTCGAGGACGTCGCGCTCGAGCGGGGTGAAGGCGTCGGACTCGCGCCACCGTGGTACCTCCCGCACCTTGGCGAGGTCGAGGCCGTCGTTGTGGGCCAGGAAGTACCCGAAGTCCAGGCACCAGCTGCAGCCGATGACCCCGGCGCTCGCCAGCTGCGCGTAGGACTTGAGGTCCTCGTCGAGGGCGTGCCACTTCGCCACCTTCCCCTCGAAGGCGAACACCGCCTTCAGCAGCGGCTTGTGGTGGAAGTAGACGTAGGCGTTGTCGGGGACCTGTCCCCAGGTGCGACGGGCGTAGGCGGTCATGACCTTGCCGTAGGCGCCGGAGATGGTGGCCTTCGGGATGCGGAACGTGCTGGGCACGGTGCCCTCCTCGGGTGAGTCGTGTTCGTCTGTCGGCATGAAGACACCGGCCGGGCCGCGCGTGTGACAACCTCGCCCCCATGACTGCCCGACGGTCCCCGAGCCGCCGCCACGAGCTCCTCGCCTGGGCGGTCCCCCGGGTCCGCAGGTCGCGCGACCTCGACACCGAGGACGCCGAGCGCGCCCGCCTCGAGCGCTGGCACGACGAGCTCACCCGGACGCTGCCGACCCGGCTCGTCCCCCGCTTCCACCGCCGCTTCTCGGTCGTCACCGAGTCCCTGGCCGGCCCGTCCGGCGAGTTCCCGGCGTACGTCCTCACCCCGAGGCACCTCGAGCCCCGGCTCACCGTCGTCTACGTGCACGGCGGTGGCTTCGTCGCGCCGATCGACCCCTTCCACGTCCGGTACGCCGCCCGGCTGGCGCACACCCTCGGCGCCCGGGTGGTGCTGCCGGACTACCCGCTGGCCCCCGAGCACTCCTGGCGGGACTCCCACGAGGCGGTGGCCGACCTGACGGGGCGCTGGCTGCAGGAGCCCGAGCCGGTCGTGGTGGCCGGCGACTCGGCGGGCGGTGGCTACGCGCTGGCCGTGGCGCAGACGCTGCGGGACCGGGGCGGCTCCCAGCCCTCGAGGCTGCTGCTCCACTCGCCGTGGGTCGACCTGACGGCCTCCACCCCGGAGACCGAGGAGTTCGCGACCCGGGACACCTGGCTGTTCCTCGGCAAGATGCACGCGTACGCCGGGTGGTGGGCCGGCTCGCCCGAGGACCTGGGCCGGCACGAGGTCTCCCCCGCTCTCGCCGACCTCGACGGGCTCCCGCCGGCGCTGATGTTCTGCGGCACCCGCGACCTGCTCGCGCCGGGCTGCCGGCTGCTCGCCTCGCGGGCGGCCGCGTCGACGTGGGACCTCACCTACGTCGAGGAGCCGGACCTGATCCACGTCTACCCGCTGCTGCCCCTGCTGCCCGAGGCCCGTCGGGCCTGGCACCGCACGGTGGAGTTCCTCTCGTGAGGGTCGTCGCGGTCCCCTTCGAGGCGCTCGACGCCCGCACGGCGTACGACGTCTGGCGGCTGCGGCAGGCCGTCTTCGTCGTCGAGCAGGAGTGCCCCTACCCCGACCTCGACGGGCGCGACCCCGAGCCCGGCACCCGCCACGTGCTGCTCGAGGACGGCGACACCCTGCTCGGCTACGCGCGGGTGCTCGACGACGAGGACGTGTGGCGCATCGGCCGGGTGGTCCTCGACCCGGCCGCGCGCGGTCGCGGCCTCGCCGACCACCTGATGAGCACGGCGCTGCAGGTCTGCCCGGGCCGCGACGTCGTGCTGGACGCCCAGTCGCCGCTGGCGGGCTGGTACGCGTCGTTCGGGTTCGAGACCGACGGGCCGGAGTTCGTCGAGGACGGGATCCCACACCTGCCGATGCGCCGGGTCACCCGGCAGCGGTGAACACCACGACGCCGTCGGCGTCCTCGCGGGTGGCCTGACCACGGGCGACCAGCAGCTCGAGGTGGGCCTTGGTCTCCAGGCTGGCGAGCGCCGCGTTGAAGGAGTCGAGGTCGGCGAGCCGGTGCTCGTGGCGGGTCCACGGGAGCTCGCCGGCGACGTCGTACGCCGTGGCCGGGCCGCCGCCGAGGACCTCGAGGGAGCGGGCGAGCCGCTCCTCGTGGTGGTCGAGCAGCTGGTCGACCCGCGCGTGGGAGGAGGGCGCGACCGGCCCGTGCGCCGGCAGCAGCGTCAGGTCGGGGAGGTCGCGGACCTTGGCCAGCGAGCCCATGAAGTCGCGCAGCGGCTGGCGGACCGGGACCGGCTCGAAGCCGATCGACGGGGTGATGGTCGGCAGCACGTGGTCGCCGGCGAAGAGCAGCCCGGCGGCGCGCTCGGCGAAGACGTAGTGGCCCTGCGTGTGCCCCGGTGTGTGGACAGCGTCGAGCGTCCGGTCGCCGACCTCGATCGCGTGGTCGCCCTCGAGCCAGGCGTCGGGGTAGCCCCACGTGCTCAGGTCGGGCACCCGCCCGTCGGTGAAGCGCCGCCACTCCTCGGCGATGCGGTGCGCCCCGGCCGAGCGCAGCACCAGCAGCGTGGGGTCGTCCGTCGACTCGTCGGCGGCGTGCATCAGGTCCAGGGTGGGCTTGTCGCCGAGCCCGAGGCTGACGTGCGCGCCGACCTCGCGGCCGAGCACCGCGGCCAGCGTGTAGTGGTCGCGGTGCACGTGGGTGACCAGGAAGCGGGTGATGTCGGAGAAGGCGAACCCGATCTCGCCCAGCGACTTCTCCAGCAGCGTGCGGCCCTCGTCGATGGCCCAGCCGCCGTCGACCATCGTCAGCCCGTGGCCGGTGTCGATGACATAGACGTTGACCGCGCGCAGCCCGTCCGACGGCAGGGGCAACGGGATCCGGTGCACCTTGTCGGCCACCCGCCAGGCGCCCGGCTCGGTCCAGTGCCGGCCGGAGTCGGGTGAGACTGCGCGGGCGGTGCTGGTCGGGGAGCTCACGCCTCGACCCTAGGGGGCGAGTCGGAACCCCTGCGCACGGGCGGCGGTCTACGGTGTGGACGTTCATGAGGACGTGACCAAGGGGGACGCTCGGGTGAGCACCGACATGACGACGCTGGGCACCATCAGCGCGATCAGCCTGTTCGTGGAGGACGTGCCGCGGGCCAAGCGGTTCTACCAGGACGTGTTCGGCGTCCCGGTGGTGTTCGAGGACGAGGTGTCGACGTCGCTGAAGTTCGACAACCTCATCGTCAACCTGCTGCGTGCCACCGAGGCCGCGGAGCTCGTCGAGCCGGCCCCGGTGGCCGGGCGAGACGCGGGGTCGCGCTTCCAGCTGAGCATCTGGGTCGAGGACGTCGACGCGGTCTGCGCCCACCTGCGCGAGCGCGGCGTCACGCTCCTCGTCGGGCCGGTCGACCGGCCCTGGGGGATGCGCGTCGCCACCTTCACCGACCCCGACGGCCACAGCTGGGAAGTCGCGCAGGGGATCGAGGCGGCGTGAGCGCCTCGCAGGCATCGCCCGAGACCGAGCTGCTGCTGGCCCACCTGCGCTCGCAGCGCCGGCACGTGCTGGGCATCCTCGAGGGGCTGGACGACGAAGCGCTGCGCCGGCCGGTGCTCCCGAGCGGCTGGTCGTGCCTCGGCCTGGTCCACCACCTGGCGCTGGACGACGAGCGGTTCTGGTTCCGCGGCGTCGTGGCGGGCGAGCAGGCCGTGATCGACGAGGTCGCCGCGTCCACGCAGAGCGCCTGGCAGGTCGACGCCGACCAGACGGCCGAGGACGTCCTCGCGCGCTACCGCGACGAGGCCGCCCGGACCGACGCGATCGTCGAGTCCGCCTCCCTGGACACGGCTCCCGCCTGGTGGCCGGACTTCTTCGGCAGCTTCCGCCTGGAGACGCTGCGCGAGGTGCTCATGCACGTGATCACCGAGACCGCGACGCACGCCGGCCACCTCGACGCGGCGCGCGAGCTGATCGACGGGCGCACCTGGCTGGTCCTCCCGGACTGACCCGCTACCGGCCGGCGCGGGCCGACTCGGGCTCCTGCTGCTTCTGCCGGTGCAGCCAGAACAGCCCGGCGATCGGCAGCACGGCCGGGAAGAAACCGTAGCCGACGCCGTAGTCGGACCACACCGAGGCGTCGGGGAACCAGTCCTGCTCGACGAGGCTCAGCGTGCCGACGGTGAGCACGCCGCCGAGCTCCACCCAGAGCATCACGCTGGCGAAGCCGGTGTGCCCGACGGAGGCCCGGCGGATGGCGTACCAGCCGAGCGCGTAGGTCACCGCCGCCGCGGCGGAGAGCCAGTACGCCACCGGCGCCTCGTCGTACTGCGTCAGGAGCTGGACCGCGGCGCGGGCGCCCGCGGCGAGCGTGAAGAGCGCGTAGAACGCGAGCAGGACCTTGTGCGGCCCGCTGCGGGGCGTCGGCTCAGGCACCGTTCCCCCAGGTCATCTGCAGGCGTACGGCGACCACCGTCACCGCCAGCGCCGCGACCGTCACGACGGCCGAGGACCAGGTCCCGCGGTCCTCCGAGATCGACTGCATCGCGATCGGGAGCACGCACACCGACGCGACCAGGTAGCCGACGTGGGCGGACATCTCCTCGGGACGCTGCCCGTTCAGCATGCTGCCCAGGCCCGCGACCGCGCGGACCGCCAGGACCAGCTCGAGGGCCCAGACCATGTGGTCGAGCCAGGTCGGCCGTGGGACGCGCCGCAGGGTGATGACGAGAGCGACCAGCGTGACGACGCCGGCGTACCCCGCCGCGACCGCGGTGAGCTGGCCGAGCGGGGTGTCGAGAGCGGACTGCATGGCACCATCATCGCCGTCCCCCTCCCGAACCCGGAGACCGCCATGACCCTCGCGAGCACCGTCGGCCGGCTGCGCGCCGCCGGCTGCGTGTTCGCCGAGGACGAGGCCGCGCTCCTCGAGGCGGCGGCGGGCTCTCCCGAGGAGCTCGAGCGGATGGTCCGCGACCGCGTCTCGGGACGTCCGCTGGAGGTGGTGCTCGGCTGGGCGGAGTTCTGCGGGCTGCGCATCGTCGTCGAGCCGGGCGTCTTCGTGCCGCGGCGGCGTACCGAGCTGATGGCCCGGCGTGCGGCCGCGCTGGCTCGCCCCGGCTCCGTGGTCGTCGACCTGTGCTGCGGCACCGGCGCGGTCGGCCGGGTCGTGCTCGACACCGTGCCCGGCGTCGAGGTGTACGCCGCGGACGTCGACCCCGCCGCGGTCGGCTGCGCGCGCCGCAACCTCCCGCCTGCCCGGGTCCTCGAGGGCGACCTGTACGCCGCGCTCCCGCCCGGGCTGCGGGGGCGCGTCGACGTGCTGGCCTGCAACGCGCCCTACGTCCCCACCGATGCGGTCGCGCTGATGCCGCCCGAGGCCCGCGACCACGAGCACCTCGTCGCCCTCGACGGCGGCCCCGACGGCCTGGACGTGCAGCGTCGTGTGGTGGACGGGGCGCCGGCCTGGCTGGCGCCGGGCGGGAGCCTGCTCGTCGAGAGCGGTGTCGCTCAGGCCCCGGTCACGGCCGGGCTGATGACGGCGGCCGGCCTGGTCCCCGAGGTGGTCCACGACGACGACCTCGGTGCCACGCTGGTCATCGGCACCCGGGTCACGGGCACAGGGCCGCCGCCTGGTCGGGGGCGCTGAGCTCGTCGAGGAGCCGCCGGTTGAGGTCGAAGGCGCGTCGGACCTCCTCGACCACCTCGACGCGACCGGCCGGGTCGACCGGGAGGGCGTCGAGCCGGGCGCGGTAGGCACGCTTGTAGGCCACGGGCTTGGGGACGTCGGCGAAGTCGTAGAAGGCCAGCCCGCCGTCCGCGAGCCCGGGATGGCTCCGGCGCAGCGCCTGGGCGAGCATGCGTCCGCCCGAGAGGTCCCCGAGGTAGCGGGTGTAGTGGTGCGCCACCAGCAGGTGGGGGCGCGCTCCGGCGAGCTCGATCCGCTCCCGGTAGGCCGCGGCCGCCGGCGAGGCGACCCGCGTGGAGACCGGCTCCGCGGAGGCCCCCGACCAGTGCGCCAGGTCCCGCTCCAGCGCATCGCTGCGGCCCAGGGACAGGTCGTGGACTGCTGCCACCGCGGGGTGGTCGCGGTGCTCCCACACCGCCTGCTCGAGGGCCGTGTAGACGACCCGCAGGCGGCGCAGGTAGGCGACGTACCGCGTCGTGTCCATCCGCCCGGCCATCAGGTCGCCCACGAAGCCGGCGGCCTCGGCCCGCTCGTGGTCGGCCCGGGAGCCCTCGCGCATGGCGATCGAGAGCGGGGCGATCGAGAGGGGAGCGACCGGGAGCGGGGTCGAACGATCCTCCGCTGGGAGCACGGGCTTGCCTTCCGTTGGTGAGGTCCCACGCTATGCCACGGCGATCCCGGTTATCCTCGTGACGTGGATGACGTGTCGTACTCCTCCAGCTTCGACGAGGGCTCCTCGACGCTCACCGTGACCGGTGAGATCGACGAGGCCGCGGGCGTGGTGCTCCGCGAGGAGATCTCGAAGTACTCCCGCGAGTTCTCGCGCGGGCTGCGGATCGACCTGAGCGGTGTCGACTACTTCCCCAGCCTCGCCGTGGGAGTCCTCGCGACGGCCCGCCGCAAGGCCGCACAGGCGGGGATCGGGCTCGGCCTGCTGGCGGCCGAGGGCAGCGTGGCGCAGCGGGTGCTCACGATCTGCCAGCTCGAGCACGAGACGATCTGACCCGGTCGGCACATGACGGACTCGGGGGCGGTCAGCACAGGGAACGGGTCCACGGCCGAGGTCCACGAGCTGCCGTTCTCCCGGGACAGCAACCGGCAGGCCCGCTCGCTGCTCAGGGAGTTCCTGGGCCGTCAGGCGCTGCCCTCCGAGGCAGCCATGGACGCCGCGATCGTGATCGGCGAGCTCGTCGCCAACGGGCTCGACCACGGCCGCCCCGACACGCAACGGGGCCTCGAGGTCTCCTGGCAGGTCGACGGCGCCACGCTGCGGCTCAGCGTCCTCGACGGAGGCGGGCCGACCACGCCGCACGTGATGCCTCCCGACCTCGACGCCCCGCGCGGACGAGGACTGGCGATGGTGCAGGCACTGTCGACGTCCTGGTGGTTCGACAGCGAGGGTGGCACGCGGGTCACCGCGGTGCTGGCCTGGCGCTGACGGGTGCCGCGCGACGTGGGTCAGGCAGGCACGTCCGCGTCCGGCGGGTCCCGGTCGTCGTCGGCGGACTCACGGTAGGGCAGGGCACAGACGTGCAGCACGCGCTGGGCGACGCTGCCCCGCCGGGCCACCAGCTCGACCTCGGCCCCGGCGCGCTGGGCCGCACCGAGCGCCCGGGTCAGCACCCCGACCGCGACGCTCGGCAGGTAGTCGGCGGCGCTGAGGTCCACCACCAGCGCGGTCCCCGGCGTCGTCCCGTGCTCCGCGAGCAGGTTGCGCAGGGTGATGATGCCGTAGTCGTCCACGTCGCCCCGGACCACGAGGGTCCGGTCGACGAGCTCTGCCTCGAAGGTCCGGTCAAGCACGGGCCCCACCCTAGGCAACGCGCCGCGTCGGCGGCCCACCGGAAGGGGTGAAGTGGGTCGCGGCCCCGGACGGCCGGCGCGGGATAGTGTTGCCGGAACCCCGGCTTCCCCAGCCGGCACTCACCTCCACGGAAGGTTCCATGGTCTCGACCCCGGGCTCGCAGCACACACCGGCCTACGGCCCCGTCGACCTGGCCAGCTGTGAGGACGAGCCGATCCACATCCCGGGCGCGATCCAGCCCCACGGCGTGCTGCTCGCGGTCGATCCCACGTCGCTCGAGGTGGCGGTCGCCTCCGCCAACTGCGAGCAGCAGACCGGCGTACCGCTGGCGGACGCGGTCGGGAGCCCCCTCGCGGCCTTCATCGGCGAGGACGCCGCCGCGCAGGTGCGCACGCGCGCGCTCGAGCAGACCTTCCGCGAGCCGCTGATCGTCCGGCTGCCGGCCTCCGTGCGCGGGGAGCTCGGCGGGCGCGAGGTCGACATCAGCCTGCACCTGTCCGCGACCAGGCTGGTCGTCGAGCTCGAGACGCTCGGCCGGCCGCGCTCGGTGATGCTCAGCTATCAGTCCGCCCGAGGCGCGATGGCCCGGCTCTCCGAGGAGACGACCGTCCTGGGCCTGGCCGCCCAGCTGGCTCGCGAGGTCGCCGCCCTGACGCTGTTCGACCGGGTCATGGTCTACCGCTTCGACCGCGACTGGAACGGCGAGGTGATCGCCGAGGAACGCCGCGACGACCTGAACCCGTTCCTGGGACTGCACTACCCCGCCACCGACATCCCGGCCCAGGCCCGTCGGCTCTACACCGTCAACTGGACCCGGCTCATCGCGGACGTCGACTACGTCCCCGTGCCACTCGTGCCCGTCCTCGACCCGGCGACCGAGGCCCCGCTGGACCTGTCGCACTCCACGCTGCGCAGCGTGTCGCCCATCCACCTCGAGTACCTCCACAACATGGGCGTGACCTCCTCGATGTCGATCTCGCTGGTCATCGACGGAGAGCTGTGGGGCCTGATCGCCTGCCACCACTACTCCGGGCCCCACCGGCCGAGCCAGGACGCTCGCGCCGCGGCCGAGTTCCTCGGCCAGGTCGCCTCGCAGCAGGTCGCCGAGCGGCAGCGCTCCGACGCCCGGGAGGAGGTGCTGCGCACGCGCTCCATGCTGAGCCGCATCGTCGGCCGGGTGGCGGCCACGTCGGGGTCCACGCTGGACGCCCTGCTCGACGACCCCGAGCTCCTCGAGGTGATGGGGGCCGACGGTGTCGCCCTGTCCTACGACGGCACCGTGCGCACGGTCGGTGCGGTGCCCCCGGTCGAGGCGCTCCCGCTGGTCGCCCACGCGATCCTCGGCCCCGAGGACGGTTCGGTCGGGCACACCGACCGGCTGGGCGACCTGGACCACCGGCTGGCGGCGTACGACCACCTGCCCGCGGGCGCCCTCGCGATCGGGACCCTGCCCGACCGCTGGATCGTCTGGTTCCGTCCCGAGCTCGAGCAGACCGTGGACTGGGGCGGCGACCCGCACAACAAGGAGGTCGCGGCGGCGGAGGACGCCTCGGTGCGCCTCTCTCCCCGTAAGTCCTTCGAGAAGTGGCGCGAGGTCGTGCGTGGCCGCAGCCGGCCCTGGCTCGAGGAGGACGTGGAGGCCGCCCACGACCTGCGCAGCCGCATCAACGGCCTGCTCCTGAAGCGCTCGCGTGACCAGATCGAGGTCGCGGAGTCCCTGCAGCGCAGCGTGCTCGCCGACGGCGTGCCCCAGCTCGAGGGTCTCGAGGTCGCGGTCCGTTACGCCTCCGCCGCCTCCTACCAGCTCGGCGGCGACTGGTGGGACTGCATGGAGCTGGAGGGCGACCGGGTGGCGTTCGTGATCGGCGACGTCGCCGGGCACGGCGTGTCGGCCGTGGCCGCGATGACCCAGGTCCGGGCCGCGCTGCGCGCCTACCTGTTCGCCGGCCACGACACCGGCCAGAGCCTCGACCAGCTGGACCGGTTCATGTCGGCACTGCTCGGCGAGCAGATCGCCTCGGCGCAGATCGTGGTCGTCGACCGCGCCGCGCGCCGCCTCGAGGTCGCCAGCGCCGGCCACCCGCCGCCGCTGCTCCTGCCTCCCGACCCGGCCGCGCCGCTGCACCCCGTCGCCCGTCCGGTGCTCGGGCTCGGCGCGGGGACCGCGGTCGTCACGTCGGTCGACGTCCCCGCCGGCACCACCCTGCTGATGTTCACCGACGGGCTGGTGGAACGTCGCGGCACCGACCTGTTCGACAGCCTGGACCTGCTCTCGCGCACGGCCGGTGACGGGCCCGCCGGCCAGGACCTCGACCTGTGGGTCGACCGGGTGCTGGCCGACATGCCCGCCCAGGGCGACGACGACACCACCGTCCTGGCGCTGACCGTCCTGTGAGGTGCCGGTGTTCGACGAGCTGACCACGACACCGTCGACCGCCTTCCAGGTCGTGGTCGCCACCGTCGTGGTCTACCTCGCTTTCCTGCTGCTCCTGCGGCTGACCGGCCACCGGACCCTGGCCACCCTGTCGCTGCCCGACCTCGCCTGCGTGATGGCGCTCGGCGCGGTCGTGGGCCGCACCGCGCTGCTGGCCGAGCCGACGCTCGTCACCGGCCTGCTGGCGCTGGTGACCCTGGTCCTCCTGCAGTGGCTGATGACGCTCCTGCAGCGACGCGCACCCTGGCGCGACCGGCTGCACCGCTCCCCCGTGGTGCTCGTCCGGGACGGGCAGGTGCTGCCCACGGCCCTGCGCAGCGCCCGGGTCCACGACGACGAGCTGCGCCAGGCGCTGCGCGCGGCCGGCGTGGCCACGCTCGCCGAGGTGACGTACGCCGTGCTCGAGCCCACCGGCCGGATCAGCGTGCTGCGCGGCCCCGTGGACGCCTGGCTGGCCGGGGACCTCACCGCGGACTCACGACCCACGGGCGAGCCGTCCTAGAATGGCGGCGTAGAGGGTTTCACGCGTCTTGGAGGTGGGTTCGGCGCGTCGTACTGACGCACCCGAAAGGCCCGCCCCGTGTCACCGCTCTCCTCCTACCGCCGCCTGCTCGACCTCACCGGCCCTGCGTACGTCCTCATCAGCTTCCTCGGCCGGCTGCCGCTGGCCATGAGCCAGCTCGGCACGCTGCTGCTGGTCTCGACCGCCACCGGGCAGTACGCCCTCGGCGGCCTGGCGGCCGGCGCCCTCGCGGTCACCAGCGCCGTCGGCGCACCCCTCGCGGGGGCGCTCGCCGACCGGATCGGGCAGCGCCCGGTCGTCCTCGTCCAGTCACTGGCCGGCGGCGCCGCACTGGCCCTGCTCGTGCTGCTCGTCCAGGTCGGCGCCCCCAGTGCGGCCCTGATCGCGGCCGCGGGCCTGGCCGGGCTGGCGCTGCCGCAGATCGGGCCCCTGGCCCGGGTGCGCTGGCGCCCGATCACCGCCGGCACGGGGACCCACCAGCGCCGCCTCGTCGACGCCGCCTTCTCCTACGAGGGCGCGGCCGACGAGGCGTCGTTCGCGGTCGGTCCGGCGCTCGTCGGCGTCGGGGCCGTGGTGGTCTCGCCGTCCGGGGCGCTGCTCCTCGCGGCCTTGCTGCTGGCGGTCTTCGGCTCGGCCTTCGCGCTGCACCCGACCGCCAAGCTCGCGGCCGAGAGCGCCCGCACCCTCGCCACCGGCCGATTGCTGACCCTGGCGTTCGCGGTGCTGGCCGTGGCCCAGCTCGCGATCGGCGCGCTCTTCGGCGCCACCCAGACCGGTGCGACCGTGCTCGCGACGGCCGCCGGGCAGCCCGGAGCGGCCGGGCTCGTGCACGCGATGCTCGGGGTCGGGAGCGCGGCCGCCGGTCTGGCCACGGCCTTCGTCCCGGAGCGGATCGGGCAGGAGACCCGCGTGCTCGTCGCGGCGTCCGCCCTGTTCCTCCTCTCGCTGCCCCTGCTCGTCGCCGACGGGCTGGCCTCGCTCACCGTGACCGTCTTCGCGCTCGGCTTCGCGGTGGCGCCGTACATGATCGGCGTCTTCACCCTCGGCGAGCGGATCGTGCCGCCGGGCCGGGTCGGCACCGGCATGACCCTGCTGGCCAGTGCCACCGGCCTCGGCTACGCGCTGGGCTCCAGCGTCGCCGGCCGGCTGGCCGACCACCACGGCCACACGGCGGCGTTCGCGGTCACGGTGACGGTGACCGGCCTCGCCGTGCTCCTGGCGGTGAGCCAGCGTGGCCGCCTGCGCCGCGCGGCCGCCGGGCACCTGCTGCAGCACCCCTCCGAGGCGGCACCGACCGACCTCGGTGGCGGGCGCTCCGGGGCGACGGAGACAATCGCTGTATGAGCAACCCCGACACGCCCGTCACCAGCCCCGCCATCGTCGCGCTGGGCACCCCCGTCGGCGAGGACACCCGCGCGGTCGTCAGCGCCCTGGCCGAGCTGCTGATCGCCGACGGACGGGTGGGCGACGCCGACGCCTTCGTCGAGTCCGTGATGGCGCGGGAGGCGCTCGCCTCGACCGCGCTGCCGGGCGGCTTCGCCATCCCGCACGCCCGCACGCCCGCGGTCCACCAGCTGTCCGTCGCGGTGGCCCGCCTCCCCCGTCCCGTCGCCCTCGAGGCCGACGGTCCGGCGGTCGGGGTCGTGCTGCTCATCGCCGCACCGGACGACGACCCCCAGGGCTACCTGGCGGTGCTGTCGCAGCTGGCCGGCGCCTGCGTGAAGTCCAGCTTCCGCTCCGCCGTCCGCGACGCCGAGTCCCCCGAGGAGCTGGCCGCCCTCGTGGGCGGCGCACTCGGTCGCCGGTGACCTTCAGACGCTGACCACCGCGCCGCGGCTGGGAGCCTCGCCCGCCTCGGTCGAGGTGGACCGTCGGCGGGGCAGCTCGAAGAGGGCACCCAGCCCGGAGCTGCGCAGCACCGAGTGGGCGGCCAGGCAGGCGGCCACGACGGTCGCCGTCAGCAGCAGCGGATAGCCGGCGACGACCAGCGCACCGGCGCTGCCCAGGCCCGACGGGGGTGGCGCGACGAGGTGGTGTGCCACCGCCAGCACCGGCACGTGCAGCACGTAGACGGGCAGCGTCTGCCGCCCGAGACGGGCCAGCGGACCCGCCACCGAAGGCCGGGCCGCCAGCCCCGCGGCGGCGAGCACGGCCGCGGGCACGCCCAGCAGGCCCAGCAGCAGGTCGGCCGCCTGCGGAGCCTGCAGCGCAGCGAGCACGCCCGCCAGGACGGCGTACCCCAGGGCGAGGGCGGGCAGCAGCGCCCGGTGCTCCAGGGTCGCCAGCCCGCGCAGCGCGTCGGCGCAGCGGGTGCCGAGCAGGAACCAGAAGAGGTGGACCAGCACCGAGACCCGGTTGACCTCGTCCAGCGGCAGCGCGTGCGCGGCCATCGAGCCGGCGGCCGCGACCGGCAGCAGCAGCCGGGACGGGACCGGGGCGAGCAGCCTGGCCAGCACGAAGTAGACCGAGAGGGCGTAGAGGAACCACAGCCCGGTCGACGCGAGCACGAGGTCGGCGACCAGCTCACCGAGGTCCTGCGTGCGGTTCATCGGCAGCGAGCGATCGACGGAGAACGCCACGGCGAGCAGCAGCAGCCAGACGACGTACAGGTAGTAGGGACCGACCGCGCGCCGGGCCGCCTGCCGCCACGGCCGGCGCACCGCCCCTGCCGCGAACATCCCGCTGATCACGAAGAAGAGCGGCATCCGGATCGGCCTGAGGAAGTACGTCGTGCCCAGCCAGGCGCTGCCGAGCCGGCCCAGGTCATCGGGCACCCACGAGGCGTAGTGCTTGGTGATGACGTGGTGGAGCACCACCAGCAGGATGCACGCCCCCTTGGCGAGGTCGGGCCACAGCAGCCGAACGCCGGGCGTGACGAGGGTGGGCACAGCGCTCCAGGGGACTCTCGGACGGGGACCGGCGCACGCTACCCGGGACGCCGCGGGGCGCCGCTGCACACGTCCCGGCTGGGCACCCCGTCCGTGACCGGCGCCACGTGAGGTCCCCCGGGGGACCTCGGAGTGGGTCCGCCGCACCCGGGGTGCGCGCTCGGGATGACGACGTCCCGCCGGCACGGGCCACGAGCCGGGCGGCCGACGGCTCCGGCGCCTCAGGCGTGGCTGCGGGCGAGAACGTCGGCCGTCGTCACGACGGAGACCAGCGGATGGTTCGCCTGCAGGATCTCCAGCGCCGCTCGGTGCAGCTCGTCGGTGGCCCCGGCGCACGCATCGGCCACGACCTCGACCCGGTGACCGGCGTCGGCAGCCCCGAACGCGGTGGCCAGCACGCAGCACTCGGTCGCGACACCGCAGAGGAGCAGCGGAGCGTCAGCGACGGCACCTTCCAGAGCCGCCCCCCACTTGGAGAACGTCGGCGCGTCGAGGACCCGGGCGCCCGGGGGCCGCTCGACCGTGAGGTCCCACAGCTCGCTCTCGACCGGGACACGGAACTGCGGCCACCGGCCGTAGTAGTCCCTCCACGCCCCCTGCTCGGCGGGGTCCCGGACGAAGCGGGTCAGCACGCTCGAGGAACCGAAGTGCTGCAGCAGGTCCTCGACCCGCCGCTGCGCCTGCTCGTAGCCCTGGACCCCCCATCCGAGCCCGGGGTCGGCGAAGGCCCGCTGCATGTCCACCACGACCAGCCGGGCACCCGGGGCTCCGTCCCCGTCCCTCTCCTCCGCCGGTGCCGGGCGACGCCCGGCGTGCACGACAGCCTCGTCCATGTCCATGTCCATCTCCTCCTGCGTGGTCCTTCCAGGGGTACGGAAACGGTCTCCGCCGCCGGCGCGGGCCGACGGCGGAGACCTCAGGTCGGTCGGGGCTCAGGCCGAGGTCTGCAGTCCCGGCGTCGACTCGGAGACCGGCTCGGGGGCGGCGTCCGGGGCCAGGTGACCCCGGCGGTGCCACAGCGGCGGCAGCTTGTGCGTGGCGACGAAGGCGATTGCCCCGACGAAGAAGCCGACGAAGTAGGAGAGGTCACCCCAACCCGGGTGCGCCTCGGCGACCGGACCGACGAAGAACGAGAGGTTCCAGAACGGCATCGAGGCTGCAGCCCCGACCAGCCAGGCGACGAAACCCCACTCCAGCACCCGACGGGAGTCGTACAGCTCGGCGATGCGCTCCCGGTCGTGGCGGTGCCCCAGGACGTAGTCGAGCAGCAGGATCGCCCCGAACGGCGCGATCAGGTAGGCGCCCATGAACAGGAAGTTCTTGAACTTCGCCTCGAAGCTCTCGTCGGCCCACAGGCTGATGACGTAGGCAGCCGCGCAGATGGCGATGACCGCGGTCCGACGACTGACCGGGATCCGCAGGGTCTGCACCGAGATCGCGCCGCCGTACACGTTGAGGAAGTTCTGGGAGAACGACGAGATCAGCACGACCAGCAGGGCGACGACGTGGAACGGGCCCGTGAGCCGCTCGAGGGCGCCGATGGCGCTCTCGCCGGCGGCGGCGGAGCTGCCGAGCAGGGCCCCGGCGATCCCGAGCCAGGCGAGGGAGACGAAGTTGCCGGCGAAGGTCCAGAAGCCGGTCGCCCGGTTCACGTGGTCCTCGTCGGGCAGGTAGCGCGAGTAGTCCGAGGCGAACGGCCACCAGGCGATCAGGAAGGACAGGAAGTAGCCGGAGAAGGTGATCCAGCCGCCCACGCCACCGACCCAGTACGCCGCCTGCGGGTTGGTGTCGAAGCCGCCCTGCCAGCCGCGGGTCACCGACACGACGGTGATCATCAGGAAGCCGAAGAACAGCACCACGGCCAGGATGCGCTCGAGGTAGTGGATCATGTTGTAGCCGTAGACGGCGACAACCAGCTGCAGGGAGACGAGGCCGAGCGCACCGACCCAGAACGGGATCGCGGGGGCCAGCGTCGTCAGGGCCTGCGCCCCGAGGATCACCGTCACCGCGGCCCAGCCGATGCCGGCGAAGACGTTGACGTAGGCCACGGGAACGAAGTTCCCGAAGAAGCCGAGCGGCCCCCGGGCCTGGATCTGCTGGGCGACGCCGAGCCGCCCACCCATGCGGGAGAGCACTCCCATGACGACCGAGCCGACGAACGAGCCCGCGACGATGGCGGTGACGGCGGCCGTGAGCGAGAGCCCGAAGCTCACGCCGACGAAGCCCAGCACCATAATCGGGAAGTTCATCCCGGCCGCGAACCAGATGAAGAACTGCGAGACCGGCTTGCCGTGCCGCTCGGAGTCAGGGATCGCGTCGACGCCGTAGGGCTCGACGACGGCGACCTTGTCGCGGTAGTGGCGATCCGCCGCCAGCTCGCCCGTCGGGGCGTGAGAGACGTCCACGTTCACATCGCTGCCTTTCTGGTGTTCCGCCGTGCTGGGCCCTCGGGGACCAGTGGCTTCCGGGACGGGCGCTCCCCGAGAGACTGCCGCAACTTGTGACTGCAGTCACGCCCGTGTTGCATGCCACAGACACTAGGTGTTGCATGCCAGACCGGTCAATAGCCCGCTAGCAGCTTTTGGGAAAACTTTCCTTCGTTCGCCCGAGCAGCGCCTCGGTGACGTCATTCGCGCCTGACCTGCGGGGTCACTTGCCCCCCAGGGTCGAGAAAGAGCCTCACACTGTTGCATGCAACAGGCGGTCGCTATCCGACCGGCGCAGGGCACGTGATGGACCACTTCCGTGCCGAGCCTCGACGATCCACGACCTCGGGACGACAGGGGCGTACGACGAGCCGTACATGCCGATGGCCGGCCGCGGACCTGGGTCCGCGGCCGGCCATCGGCTGCTCCTCGAGCGACTTGCTCCCGGCGCCCGGGGGGGAGGCTCACGCGAATGCCGGCACGACCTCCTTGACGAACAGCTCGAGCGAGGCACGCTTCTCGTCGTGGCTCATGCTGTTGTCGATCCAGAAGCTGAACTCGTCGACGCCGAGCTCCTGGTAGGTGCGGAGGCGGGCGATGACCTGCTCCGGCGTGCCGATCATGGCGGTGCGATGGAGAGACTCGGGCTCGAACTCCGGTCGGCCCTCGAACTTCGACTCGGGACTGGGCTCGAGGAACCCGTTCACCGGGGCCGACTTGTTGCCGAACCACGCGTCGAAGGTGCGGTAGTACCGGTTGATCGCCTCGGCCGCGGGACGCCAGCCCTCGGGGTCCTCGCGGGAGTGCACGTGGGTGTGCCGGAGCACCATCAGCTCGGGCCGCGGAACCTCGGGGTGGTTCTCGCACGCAGCGTCGAACTTGCGCTTGAGGTCGACGACCTCCTCGTCCCCCTTCATCAGCGGGGTCACCATGACGTTGCAGCCCGAGCGCACGGCGAAGTCGTGCGAGTCGGGGTCGCGGGCCGCGATCCACATCGGAGGCGTCGGCTGCTGCACGGGCTTCGGGACGCTGGTCGACGTGGGGAACTGCCAGATCTCGCCGTCGTGGGCGTAGTCGCCCTGCCACAGCTCGCGCACGGCCGGCACGAGCTCACGCAGGTGCTTGCCACCGTCGGTCGCGGGCAGGCCGCCGGCCAGCCGGTCGAACTCGAACTGGTAGGCGCCGCGGGCCAGCCCGACCTCCATGCGACCGTTGCTGATCACGTCGAGCAGCGCGGTCTCCCCGGCCACCCGGATCGGGTTCCAGAACGGCGCGATGATGGTGCCCGCGCCGAGCCGGATGGTCGAGGTCCGCGCCGCCAGGTAGGCCAGCAACGGCATCGGGCTCGGCGAGATCGTGTACTCCATGGCGTGGTGCTCACCGATCCAGACGGTGCCGAACCCGCCGGCCTCGGCCATCAACGTCAGCTCGGTGAGCTGCTCGAAGGCCTGCTGGTGGCTGACCTCCTCGTCCCACCGCTCCATGTGGACGAACAGCGAAAACCTCACGACTTCTCCTCTTCCTCGGTCTGGTTGGCGCGAGCGGCATCCATCTCGCTGAGAGTGACGTCACCGGTCGCCCAGTGAGTCCGCGGGACCTCCCGCACGATGACCCGGACGTGCCCGGGCCTGGTGTCGACGGTGCGCAGCACCGCCTCGTGGACCTCCCGCAGCAGGTCCCGGACCTGCTGCGGGCTGCGGCCCTCGCCGAGAGTGACCTCCACCAACGGCATGTCAGCTCCTCATCACGAAGGGGTCGGCGACGGGGTCCTCGCTGGTGTTGATCCACACGCTCTTGAGGCGCGTGTACTCCTTGATCGTCTCGGTGCCGTGCTCGACCCCGACACCGCTGCTCTTGAAGCCCTGTCGCGGCGACATCGGCGACATCGCCCGGTAGGTGTTGACCCAGATGGTGCCGGCGTCGAGGCGTGCGGCCATCCGGTGGGCTCGGGAGAGGTTCTGGGTCCACACCCCGGCGGCCAGGCCGTACTCGGTGTCGTTGGCGAGCCGGACGACCTCCTCCTCGGTGTCGAACGGCATGATCGCCGCGACCGGGCCGAAGATCTCCTCCCGCACCACCCTCATGTCGTTGTCGACGTCGACCAGCACCGTGGGCTCGTAGAAGAAGCCGCCCAGGCCGCCGTCGGTGGCCCGGCCGCCGGTGAGGACGCGCGCGCCCTCGGCTCGGCCGAGGTCGACGTACGACGCGACCTTGTCCCGCTGGTCCTCGAAGGCCAGGGGGCCCAGCTCGGTGGCGTCGTCGAGCGGGTCACCGATCCGGATGGACCGCGCTCGCTCTGCCACCCGCTCGAGCAGCTCTTCGTGCACCGAGCGGTGGACGAAGACGCGGCTGCCGGCGATGCAGGTCTGGCCGGCCGCGGCGAAGATCCCGGCCACCACGCCCATCGACGCGTTCGCGACGTCAGCGTCCTCGAACACGATGTTGGGCGACTTGCCGCCCAGCTCGAGAGTGGAGCCGATGAAGCGACCGGCGGCGCTGGACGCGATCCGTGCGCCGGTGGCGGTGCTGCCGGTGAACGAGATCTTGGCGAGTCCCGGGTGGTCGACGAGCGGCTGACCGGCCTCGACGCCGTACCCGGTGACGACGTTCACGGCTCCCGGCGGGAAGCCGGCCTCGACCGCGAGCTCGGCGAGGCGCAGGACGGTGGCCGAGGTGTGCTCCGACGGCTTGACGACGACCGTGTTGCCGACGCACAACGCAGGCGCCAGCTTGCTCGTGGTCAGCGTGAGCGGGGAGTTCCACGGCGTGATGGCCCCGACGACCCCGAGCGGCTCGCGCGTCGTGTAGTTGAGCACCCGCCGATCGGAGGTGGGGATGAAGTCCCCGTGGATCTTGTCGGCCAGGCCCGCGTAGTAGTACCAGTACTCCGGGAGGGTGGCGAGCTGCCCGCGCATCTCGCGCAGCAGCTTGCCGTTGTCCTCGGTCTCCATGCGGGCCAGCTCTTCGGCGTGCTCGCCCACCAGGTCGCCGAGGCGGCGCAGCAGGCGACCGCGCCGCGTGGCGCTGAGATCGCGCCAGCGCGGGTCCTCGAACGTCTCCCGCGCGGAGTCCACCGCCCGCGCGACATCGGTCGCGTCGCCCCGGGCGGCCACGTAGTTCACGGCCCGGGTCGCAGGGTTGGTGCTCTCGAAGTAGGCACCAGTGGCGGGCGCGACCGCGTCGCCGCCGATGAAGTGCTGCAGCTGCTGGGTCTCAGGCATGGACGTCTCCTCCGATGAAGGTGGTCAGGCAGTCGACGAGCTCCCGCGGGCGCTCGACCGGCAGCATGTGACGGGCGTGCGGCACGATCACCGCGCGGCAGTGGGGCAGCGCCTCCGCGAGGCGGAACGTCATCTCGGGGGTGGACCCGGGGTCGTGCTCGCCGGTCACGGCGAGGGCGGGGACGGTGATGGAAGCCAGCCCCTCGGCGAGCTCGGCATCGCCGGTCGCGAAGACGCGGTAGCAGGCGAGGAAGGACTCGACGTCGTTGGCCTCCAGGGTCTCCCTGGTGCGCTCGACGACCGTCGAGGGGACCGTCGTCCCGGCGTACCACCGCTCGAGGGAGGCGCGCGTGGACGCGCCGACGTCGGCCTCCGCCGCGCGCAGGCGGGCCAGGACCGCCTCGCGCTCCTGCGGCGTGCGGCGGCACACCGAGCTCACGCTGGTCAGGGTCGCGACCAGCTCCGGGCGGTGCCGGGCGAGGTGCTGGGCCACCAGGGCCCCGAGCGAGAACCCGACCAGGTGAGATCCCTCCGGCACCTGCTCCGCCACGCCGGCCGCCAGGTCCTGCAGGGTCACGCCGGCGCGGACCGGCGGACTGGCCCCGTGCCCGGGCAGGTCGGGCGTGAGGACCTCGAACCGATCGGCCAGGAGCTCTGCGACCGGCGCCCACATGTGGTGGTCGAGACCGACACCGTGCAGCAGCACGATCGTGGGCCTCGACGCTGCCGCACTCATGACCGCCTGCTCACTGCTCGGTGGAGAGAGCGGCGAGCCGCTGCTGGGGCCGGCCCTGGGCCGCGGCAGCCAGCGCGACGACGATCTCGTCGGGGTGCGGGGCGTCGGCGATGCGGACCTCGACGGTCTGGTGGTGGGACCGGATCGTCGCGTCGGTGACGTGCTTGAGCGGGATGTCGAAGACGACACCGGCGGCACCCCGCTTCTCCACCGCCGGCAGCAGGGTGGTGGCGTTCGCCGCCTTGCGGAAGTGGTCCCCGAACTTCAGGGTGTGGATCAGGGCCGAGCCGTGCTCGACCTCGCCGTCGAGACCCACGATCGCGGCCTTCCCGTAGGCCTCGGCCGGCGCCTCGAGCGCGTCGAGCACCGCCGGCGCGAGCAGGGCACCCAAGTCGGAGGCGTGTGCGTCGATGCCGGGGGCGAGGTCCTCGACAAAGCCCTTTCCGGCCCAGGGGTTGCGGATCACCGCGGCGACGACGGCCACGCGGGCCGGAGGCCAGACCTCGCGGCCGCCCTCGGAGCGGATCTCCTCGACAACGGTGACGATCTTGCGGACGTTCATGACAGGAGTGCCTCCAGGGTCTCGGCGCTGACGACGGGATCGGTCTTCCGGTCGCCGATTCGGGGATGGGGTCGCGGGCCGGTCGACGCCGCCGCGATCACGACGATCTCGTCGGCGCGGGGCGCGTCCGGGACCCGCGCGGTGACGGTCTGGTAGTGGCTGCGCGTGGCCGCGTGGGTCTTGTGCCAGAGCGGTACGACGAGGGCCTCGCCGGCCTCGGCGCGGTTGTCGGCGAAGCAGATGATCGACTCGCCCTCGAGGAACTCGCGGACGAGGTTGCCGAAGTAGGGCGTGTGGATCAGCGCTCCGGCGTGCTCGATCTCTCCGGCCGTGCCGACGATCGCGGCCTTGCCGAACGCCTCGATCCGTCCCGCGCCGCCGAGGGCGTCGATGAGCCGGTCGGTCAGCAGCTTGGCGAGGACCGGTGCGATGACCGCAGTCGCCGGGGCCAGGTCCGTCCCCGGTCCGCTGGCCACCCACGGGTTGCTGACGACGGCGGCGACGCTGGCGCGGCGAGCGGGGACCGCCGGGACGACGCCCGCCTCGGTGACCACCTCGTCGCGGTACAGCACCAGCTTGCGCAGCCCCGGGACTCCGGGAGACATGTTCTCTTGCATGCAACAAGACGATAGAACTCCATCTGGCATCGGTCAAGCAGGTCAGCAGAACCAGTTCCGTGAGACTGCCCAAGCGGTCTTCGTGCGCCGCTCAACCGCGCTTCCACCGCCTCATCGTCGCTTCAGACGCCCAACTTCAGGCTCGAGGACAGGGTCGGACGTACGTGACCGTTGACACAGCGCGCTGGCATGCCTAACGTCTTCTTGTATGCAAGATGTCACCGACGGCAGACCCGTCCAGGAGGGCGAGATGACGAACAACGACGAGCGTCGGGAGCGGATCGTCCGCACCTGGGCCGCGGCCTGGGACGAGGGGGACGTCGACGCGCTCGACGAGCTGCTCAGCCCGGCATACCGGCGTCTGAGCGCAGACGGGTCGAGCCAGGGGCTCGCCGACTTCAAGGCTTCGGTCCTCACCACGCGCGCGGCCTTCCCGGACCTGCTCACCACGGTCGACGAGGTCGTCGTCGAGGGCGACCGCGCCGCTGTCCGCTGGCACAGCGAGGGCACCCATGACCACTCGTTCCTCGGCGTTCCCGCCACCCGGCGCACGGTGAGGGTGAGCGGGGCGACCTTCGCCCGGTTCGAGGACGACCGGGTCGTCGAGGAGCAGGTCACCTGGGACCCGCGGGCGCTGCTGACCGCACTCGGCATCATCAGCGTGGGCCAGGACGGGTGATCGCGATGTCCACGATGACGAGCCGTCCGACCCTCGTGCCCTCGCGGGCGACCGCGCACAAGACCCCCCAGGAGACAAGGAGCACCGCCATGGCCACCACGCCGACGCAGCCGGACCTGGACCTGATGAAGCAGGTCAACCGACAGTTCGTGACCGGGGTGACGGTCGTGACGGCCATGGACGAGGAGGTCCCGCGCGGACTCGCCGTGAACGCCTTCTCCAGCATCTCCCTCGACCCGCCCACGGTGATGGTGTGCGTCCAGCGGACCTCCTCGACGCACGACTGCCTCTTCCGGGCCCGACACCTGGCCATCAACATCCTCTCCACCGACCAGCTCGACGTGGTGACGCGCTTCGCGGCCAAGTCCGACGACAAGTTCGCCGGGCTCGACTGGGCGCCGGGGCCCCACGGGAGCCCGCTGCTGGCGCGCAGCAGCGCCCAGATGGAGGTCGAGATCCGCGAGCGGCTGCAGGCGAGCACCCACACGGTCTTCATCTGTCGGGTGGTCCACGCCGCATGCATCGACCGGGACCCGATGGTCTACAGCGCCGGGCGGTTCTTCGACGGCGGCGCGCTCGCGCCGCTGGCATGATGCACACCTCGAGGCGCGAAGACGGGAGAACACCAGTGGGGTCGAACGGGCTGGGCAACGGCTCGATCCAGGGCCGGGTCATCAGCGAGATGCGCCGTCGGATCATCGCGGGCGAGATCGAGCCGGGAGTAAACCTCTCGGAGCTCGCCCTGGCCGAGGAGTTCGGCGTGAGCCGGACCCCGGTCCGCGAGGCGCTCAAGCAGCTGCAGACCGAGGGGCTCATCGAGATCCGTCCCCGCGTGGGCACCTTCGTGACCACCCCGTCCCGGCGGGAGATCACCGAGCTCTTCGAGATGAAGGAGCTGCTCGAGGGCGCCGCTGCGCGGCTGCTGGCGCAGCGAGGGCGGGTGCCGGAGATCGACCAGCTCGAGGAGAACCTGAGGCAGGCCGACCGCGCCGTGGCCCGCGACGACCGGGACCGCGTGGCCGAGCTCGTCCAGGAGTTCCACGACGTGCTCATCCGGGGCGCCGACAACAGCAAGCTCGAGGCGCACTACCGGATGCTGATGAACCAGCTCGCCTACTCACGGCTCGTCGCGACGTCGCTGGGGCAGCCCGGCCGCCCGCTGCAGTCCGACCGCGAGCACCACCACGTCCTGGAGCTCATCGTCGCCAAGGACGGCGACAGCGCCGAGCGCGTGATGCGCGAGCACGTCCGCGCCTCGCGACGAGCCCTGCTCACCGGCCTCCAGTCCTGAGCTCCGCCCGGCGCCGCGCGACCGTCCCGGCCCGGCTCCCCTCGTTCCGTCGCTCCCCGCCTCCGCCGGCGCTCCACCCATGAAAGGCACGTCATGCCGCTCACGCCTGCCGTCGACCGCTCGATCGCCGAGCTCGACCCCGCCCGCGCCCTGCTCGTCGACGGGAGCTGGAAGCCCGCCGCCACGACCTTCGAGGTCCAGGACCCCGGCACGGGTCGCGTGATCGCGACGGTCGCCGACGGGTCCACTGCGGACGCGCGGTCGGCGGTGGACGCGGCGCAAGCCGCCTTCACCACCTGGCGCAGCACGGCGCCGCGGACCCGCGCCGACGTCCTCCTCGGTGCGTACGAACGCATGCGGGCCGACGCCGACCGGCTGGCCGAGCTGATCATGGCCGAGAACGGCAAGTGCGAGGCCGACGCCCGCGGCGAGGTCGCGTACGCCGCCGAGTTCTTCCGCTGGTTCGCCGAGGAGGCGGTCCGCACCGGAGGCAGCTACGGGGAGTCCCCCGGGGGTGGCACCCGGACCATCGTCACCCACCGGCCGGTCGGTGTCGCGGCCCTCGTCACCCCGTGGAACTTCCCCGCCGCCATGGCCACCCGGAAGATCGCCCCGGCGCTGGCCGCCGGGTGCACGGTGGTCCTCAAGCCCGCCGAGGAGACCCCGCTCACCGCCATGGCGATCGCCCAGATCCTTCAGGACGCAGGCGCGCCACCCGGCACGGTCAACCTCGTCCCCACCACCGACGCGGCAGCGGTGGTGTCGACGTGGCTGGCGGACCAACGGGTCCGCAAGATCTCCTTCACCGGGTCGACCAACGTCGGCCGCATCCTGCTGCGACAGGCGGCCGAGCGCGTGGTGAACGCGTCGATGGAGCTGGGCGGCAACGCGCCGTTCATCGTGACCGAGGACGCGGACCTCGACGCGGCGGTCGCCGGTGCGCTGGTGGCGAAGTTCCGCAACGGCGGTCAGGCCTGCACGGCTGCCAACCGCTTCCTCGTGCACCAGGCGGTGGTCGACGACTTCACCGGCCGGTTCGGGGCCGCCGTGGCGGCGCTGCGTACCGCTCCTGCGAGCGACCCGCGAGCCGAGGTCGGTCCCGTCATCACCGCCTCCGCGGCCGACCGCATCGAGGCGTTGGTCGAGCGGGCGGTTGCAGCGGGGGCCAGGGTGTCCCACCGGGCCACTCTCGACGGAGACCTGACCGGCCACTTCGTCGCTCCCGCGGTGCTGCGAGACGTCCCTCCGGACGCCGACGTCGTGCGGGACGAGATCTTCGGTCCGGTGGCGCCGATCGTCACCTGTGCATCGGACGAGGAGATCCTGGAGCTGGCCAACGCGTCGGAGTCGGGCCTCGCCGCGTACGTCTACGCCGGAGACCTGCAGCACGCCCTGCGCCTGGCCGAGGGCCTGGAGGCCGGCATGGTGGGCATCAACCGAGGCCTCGTCTCCGACCCCGCAGCGCCGTTCGGCGGCGTGAAGCAGAGCGGACTCGGCCGCGAGGGCGCCCGCGAGGGGATGCTGGAGTACACCGAGACGCAGTACTTCTCCGTCGACTGGCCGGACCGGTCCTGACCGGGCCCCCGACCTCGGGCCGGTCGCCGGCTCACCCCCGGCGACGACGGTGCCGTGCCCATGCCCCGGGGAGCGCTCATCGACGACGAAGGCCTCCGACCTGCATCACTGCAGGTCGGAGGCCTCTTCGCGAGCCGCCTGTCGGAATCGAACCGACGACCTATTCATTACGAGTGAATCGCTCTACCGACTGAGCTAAGGCGGCGCGCTGCCCGGCTCGGCACGACGGCCTGTCCGGGCAACCCGGGGAAGTATACGGACGTCGCCGCCCGCGCGCGAAACCGGCGGCCGACCGTCGGATAGGCGCGAGTGTCAGGCCGCGATCGACACCTTCGAGGAGCGCTGTGCGCGGCGGCCCGTGGTCATCGACTGCTCGGCGCCGCACCAGCAGGTGAAGCCGACCACGATGCCCTCGTCGGTGTTGGTCATCGCCGTGACCTGGCTCGGGAAGATCAGCTGGCGCTTGTCGCAGGCGGTGCAGTGGTGGTCGAACATGATGACCTCCCTCTCAGAGGACGGCGGACGGGTGCATCACCATGGTGGGTCACCGTCACACATAGGGGTAGCCTCTCCTTTCTATAGAAAGCCAAGGAGACACCTATGTTGTCGCCGCACCAGCTCCGCTGCTTCCTCACCGTCTACGAGCAGGGGTCGTTCACCGCGGCGGCCGAGGAGCTCGGGTATGCGCAGCCGTCGGTCTCCGAGCAGGTGCGCGCCCTCGAGAAGACGCTCGGCGTACAGCTGTTCCGGAGGGTCGGGCGTGGCGTCGTGCCGACCACCGTCGCCGACAGCCTCCGACCCCATGCCGAACGCGTCCTGGCCGCCGCCGAGGACGCGCGGCAGGCCGTGCAGCGCGTGAAGTCGTTCGAGACCGGCACGATCCGCTTCGGCATGTTCGGGATCGCCCGCCTCTACGCCGGCGCCGGCCTGATTGCCGACGTGCTCTCCCGCTATCCCGGAGTCCGGGTGGAGCTGGTCGGGCAGAACTCCACCGAGGTCGCCGAGGACCTGCGCCGCGGGCGTCTCGAGGCCGCGATGCTGGCCGTGTCCACCGTCACCAGCGAGGGGATGGTCATCACGCCGGTGGCCCGCGAGGAGCTCGTCTACATCAGTGCCGAGCCCGCGCACCTGGCCACGCCGGTCACCGCCCAGCGGCTCTCGCGGGCCTCGCTGGTGATGCCGGAGACGACCTACCGCGCGGAGGACTCGAACCGACAGACCCTGCGCCAGATGCTGCACGAGACCGGTCGCAACCCGCAGACACGCATCGAGGTCGAGGACATCGAGACCGCGGTCGAGCTGGTCGGCATGGGCTTCGCCGACTCGGTGATCCCCAAGGGCGCCGCGCTCCAGCTGCTGCCGCGACTCGCCCCGGACGCCGGCTGGGTCTCGCTGCGCCCCCGCCAGTACGACACCTTCGCGGTCGTGCACCGAGCCGGCGCCACCCTCTCCCCTGCCGCGCGGCTGATGATCGAGCTGGCCACCGCCCGGATCCAGGCCATCGCCGAGCCGGTGCGTCCGCGCTAGCCGCGCGGAGACCGTGGGCTATTCTCTAGTAAGTCAGTAGAGATTAGTCATCACGAACGCACGGAGGGCCCGCATGACCATCAGTCTCGACCGCACCCACCACGACGTCGACGTGCACCGGCTCGGTGGCCGGATCGGCGCCAGCATCGACGGCGTACGCCTCGGCCCCGACCTCCCCGCGGAGACCGTCGCGACCATCCGCCGGGCCCTGCTGCGGCACAAGGTCGTCTTCTTCCGTGGCCAGCACCACCTCGACGACGCCGGCCAGATCGCGTTCGCCCAGCAGCTCGGGACGCTCACCACCGCCCACCCGACGGTCAACACCGGCAGCGCGCACGTCCTGAGCCTCGCCGCGACCAAGGGGATGGCCGCCAACAGCTGGCACACCGACGTCACGTTCGTCGACCGGATCCCGGCGATCAGCGTCCTGCGCGGCGTGACCATCCCGCCGTACGGCGGCAGCACCGTGTGGGCCAACACGGTCACGGCGTACGACTCCCTCCCCGCACCGCTGCAGGCGCTCGTCGACGGCCTGTGGGCGGTGCACAGCAACGACTACGACTACGTCGCCACCTCGGAGGACCCCGAGAACGACGGACCCGACCGCGACGCGCTGGACCGTCGGCAGTTCCGCTCCACCGCCTACGAGACCGAGCACCCGGTGGTGCGGGTCCACCCGGAGACCGGCGAGCGGTCGCTCGTGCTCGGCCACTTCGTGCGCCGCTTCATCGGGCTCAACAGCGCCGAGTCCAGCGCGCTCTTCCAGCTGCTGCAGAACCGGGTGACCCGCCTCGAGAACACCGTGCGGTGGTCCTGGCAGGAGGGTGACGTCGCGATGTGGGACAACCGCGCCACCCAGCACTACGCGGTCGCGGACTTCGACAACCACCGCCGGGAGGTGCGCCGGGTGACCGTGGCCGGCGACGCCCCGGTCAGCATCGACGGCCGCCGCAGCCGCGTGGTGCTCGGCGACTCTGACGCCTACACGCGCATCGACGAGCTGATCAGCTGAGCCCATCGCGATAGTCCGGCACGTTCTGGACCTGTGTGACGTCGGAAACGTGCCGGACTATCTCCCTGGACGGGTGGTCTGCTGGGTCGCGGGGGTGCTCAGCAGGAGAGGCCGTCCTGCGGGACGGTGCCGTCGAGCAGGTAGTGCTCGACGGCGCCGTCCACGCAGTCGTTGCCGGCGTTGTAGCCGGTGTGGCCGTCGCCGTCGCGGCGGACCAGGACGCCGGAGTCGAGCTGGTCGGCGAGGTGCTCGGCCCACTGCATCGGGGTGGCCGGGTCGCGGGTCGTCCCGATCACCAGGATCGGCGGGGCGCCGGCCGCGTGCACCTCCCGGGGCTTCTCCGAGGATCGGACCTGCACCCCACCGCAGCCGGTCAGCCCCCAGGCGAACACGTCGCCGAAGGTGGGCGAGGCCCGCTCGAAGTCGGCCAGCTCCCCGGCCACCTGGTCGCCGCTGATGGCGTAGGGGTCGTCGAGGCAGCTGATGGCGTAGATCGCCTCCGCGCTGTTGTCGTCGTAGCCGTCGGAGCCGCGTGAGGAGTAGAGGTCCGAGAGCTGCAGCAGCGTCGAGCCGTCCCCCTCGAAACCCTGCTTGAGCGCCGCCGAGAGGACGTACCAGTAGTCGCGGTTGTAGAGCGGCGCCACGATGCCGTAGAACGCGTTGCCCACCTCGAGCTCACGGTCCCCGCTCGTGGGCAGCGGCTGCGCGTCGACCCCGTCGAGGAAGGACGCGATCCGCGCGAGTCCCGCGTCGACCGAGTCGCCGAGGAAGCAGCTGTCGGTCTCGTCGACGCAGTTCTGGACGTAGGCACGCAGCGCCGTCTCGAAGCCCGCGGCCTGCTCGAGCGCCAGCTCCCGCGCCCCGATCGAGAGGTCGACCGCGCCGTCGAGGACCAGGCGTCCGGCCTTGTCGGGGAACAGGTCGGCGTACGTCGCACCGAGCTTCGTGCCGTAGGAGGCGCCGAAGTAGGTCATCGTCGACTCGCCCAGCGCCGCCCGCAGGACGTCCATGTCGCGGGCCGCCTCCACGGTGGAGACGTGTGCGGCCAGGTCGCCGGACCGCTCGGCGCAGCCGCGGCCCAGGGTGTCGACGAAGCCGAGGTAGGTCGCCCGCTCGGCGGCGGTGTCCGGGTCTGGGTCCATGGCGACGTAGTCGTCGAGCTGGTCGTCGCTGAGGCAGTCGACCGGGTCGCTCGCGCCGGTGCCGCGGGGGTCGAAGCCGACGATGTCGAACCGGTCGAGCAGCGGCTGCCGGAAGACCTGGCCCGCCTGGGCGGCGTACTGCGTGCCCGGAGCGCCCGGGCCGCCGGGGTTGACCACGAGCGAGCCGATCCGCCGGGCGGGCTCCTGCGCCGGGACCTTCAGCACGGCCAGGTCGATCGTCGGCCCGTCGGGGTGCCGGTAGTCCAGCGGCACCTCCAGCGTCGCGCAGAGTGTGTCGCCGCACGGCGACCAGTCCAGCCGCTGGGAGTAGAACCGGGCGAGGTCCGGGCGCGGCGGCCGGGTCGCCCCGGGGTCAGGGGTGGTGGTGGGAGGCGCGGCGGGGACGCTCGAGACGCCCGGCTCGTCGTCCAGCTGGAGGATCGCGAACCCCAGGGTGCCCAGTCCGGTGGCCAGCATCGCGAGGGCGAGCACCGAGACCAGGACGCGCTTCATCTCGCCGGCCCGTCGGGGACCCGGAGCGCCACCATCATCGACTCCAGCGCGAGGGCGACGGGCACGTTGAAGTCGAGCATCTGCTCGCGCGCCTCGAAGATCCACGAGATCCGGCGCAGGTTGAGCTCGGGGGTGGAGGTGCGCACCACCTGGTCGACGTCGCCGCGGATCTCCTCGTTGACCAGCCGCCCGGGAGCCCCCGAGGCCAGCGCGATCGCGTCGCGGTAGACCGAGACCAGGTCCATCAGGCTGCGGTCGACCACGTCGAGGTGGCGACGCTTGGCGCGGGTCTTCTGCCCCTTCTCCATCGTCGCGAGCGCGGGGGCGTACTCGCGCGGGCGGCGCCCGCGCTCGACCACGCCGTACGACGCGTCGAGGTCGGAGCGCTCGCGGGCGTCGAGCTCGCGGGTGAGGAGGTCGGCCTCCTCCTTGGTCACCTCCGCGAGGTTGGCGGCTGCGGTCATGCACGCGCCCAGGGAGGTGAGCCGCGCCGGGATCGACACGACCTCGCGGCGGCGGTTGCGGGTCGCCTCGTCGCGGGCCAGCGCCCGGGCACGGCCGATGTGGCCCTGGCTGGCCCGGGCGGCGTACGACGCCAGCGCGTCGGGCACGCCGTCGGTCCTGGTCAGGAACGCGGCCACGTCCTCGGAGGTGGGCGTGGTCAGCGTGACCAGTCGGCACCGAGACCGGATCGTCGGCAGGACGTCCTCGACCGTCGGCGTGCAGAGCATCCAGACGGTGCGGTCGGTGGGCTCCTCGATGGCCTTCAGCAGCGCGTTGCAGGCCTGGTCGGTCAGCCGGTCGGCGTCCTCGACGATGAGGATCTGCCAGCGCCGACCGACCGGGGAGAGCGCCGCCCGGCGGACCAGGTCGCGGACCTCGTCGACGCCGATGGAGAGCTTCTCGGTGCGGATCACCGACACGTCGGCGTGGGACCCGGCGAGCACGGTGTGGCAGGAGTGGCAGGTCCCGCAGCCCGGTCCGGTGGGCGGGGCGGTCTCGCACTGCAGCGCGGCCGCGAACGCGATCGCGGCGTTCGACCGCCCCGACCCGGGCGGGCCGGTGAACAGCCAGGAGTGGCTCATCCCGTGGCCCTCCGCGGCCGTGCGCAGCGCCTCGATGGCGCGGTGCTGGCCGACCAGGCCGTCCCAGACGGTTCCTGAGGAGGGAGCGGAGCGACCGTCTCGAAGGGCGGTTCCTGAGGAGGGAGCGGAGCGACCGTCTCGAAGGTCGGTCATCGCCGTCCCGCTCCCCGGACCGCGAGGGCCAGCAGCGGAGCCACCTCGGCCCGGATCTCGGCGGCGAGCTCCTCGACCGGCCGCCGGGCGTCGAGCACCAGGTAGTGGTCGGGGTCGGCCGCGGCCATCTCGAGGAAGGCCGAGCGCACCCGCTGGTGGAACTCCACCGACTCGCCCTCGATCCGGTCCCGCTCCTCGAACCGGCCCAGGCCGTGCTCGGGCTCGAGGTCGAGGACCACGGTCAGGTGCGGCCGCAGGTCGTGGGTGGCCCAGCGGGCGACCTGCTCGACCTCGGCCACGTCGAGGGCGCGGCCGGCGCCCTGGTAGGCCAGCGTGGAGTCGACGTAGCGGTCGGTGACGACCACCGCGCCCCGGTCCAGCGCGGGCTGGACCAGCGTCTCGACGTGCTCGGCCTTGTCGGCGGCGTAGAGCAGCACCTCGGTGCGGTCGGCGAGCACGCCGGTCTCCGGGCTCAGCACGATCCGGCGCATCTGCCGCCCCACCGGGGTGTCCCCCGGCTCGAAGGTCAGCACCACGTCGTACCCCTCGGCGGCCAGACGGTCGCGCAGGAGCCGGGACTGGGTGGACTTGCCCGAGCCCTCGCCCCCCTCGAAGCAGACGAAGACGCCGGTGGATGCGTGGACGCCGGTGCTCACGGCGTACACCCTAGGCGGAGGGTCCGACTCCGCCCGCCGCGCGTGCCGCGCGGGCGCCCGACAACGGGCCCGACGAGGGTCGCCGATCGGTCACGAACCGCATCCGAGACGCCCTGGAACCTGCGGTTGGGGACCAATCCGCACCTTCCGGGCGCCGCAGGGACAGCGATCAGGACTTCTTGGCCGCGGCCTTCTTGGTCGTCTTCTTCGCCGTCGACTTCTTGGCGGTCTTCTTGGCGGCGGTCTTCTTCGCGCCCTTCTTGGCCGCCTTCTTCGCCGGGCCCTTGGCACGGCGCTCGGCGAGCAGCTCGGCCGCGCGCTCGATCGTGATCGATTCCACCGAGTCCTCCTTGCGGAGGGTGGCGTTGTACTCGCCGTCGGTGACGTACTCGCCGAACCGGCCGGCCTTGACCACCACCGGCTGCCCGGAGACCGGGTCGTTGCCGAGCTCCTTGAGCGGCGCCGCCGCGGCGGCGCGCCCGCGCTGCTTGGGCTGGGCATAGATCCGGAGCGCCTCGTCGAGGCCGATCGTGAGCAGCTGGTCCTCGGAGGCCAGCGAGCGGGAGTCGCTGCCCTTCTTCAGGTAGGGCCCGTAGCGACCGTTCTGGGCGGTGATCTCCTCGCCGTCCTCGGCGACCCCGACCACGCGCGGCAGCGACAGCAGCTTGACCGCGTCGTCGAGCGTGACCGTGTCCAGGGACATCGACTTGAACAGCGACCCGGTCCGCGGCTTCGCCGACTTCGGCGCGTCCTCGGGCAGCTCCTCGGTGACGTAGGGGCCGAAGCGGCCGTTCTTCGCCACCACGCGCAGCCCCGTCTCGGGGTGGGCGCCGAGCTCGATCTCCTCGCCGGCGGGGTTGGCCAGCAGCTCCTTGGCCTTCTCCATCGTCAGCTCGTCGGGCGGCAGGTCGTCGGGCACGTTGGCGCGGCGGCCGAACGGCGTCCCGTCCTCGTCGGGACCCTCGAGGTAGGGGCCGTACCGGCCGACCCTCAGGTGGACGCCGGAGTCCTCGCCACCGATCGGGAAGGTGGCCAGCTCGCGGGCGTCGATCTCGCCCAGCTCGTTGACCAGCGTGTGCAGGCCCTCGACGTCGCCGGAGCCGTAGTAGAACTCGCCGAGCTCGGTGTTGCGGTCCTTGCGACCCGCGGCGATCTCGTCGAGCACGTCCTCCATCGAGGCGGTGAACTCGTAGGACACCTGGCGCGGGAAGTGCTCCTCGAGCAGCCGCGTCACCGAGAACGCCAGCCACGCCGGCACCAGCGCGGTGCCCTTCTTGTAGACGTAGCCGCGGTTGAGGATGGTCCCGATGATCGAGGCGTACGTCGACGGGCGCCCGATCTCGCGCTCCTCGAGCTCCTTGATCAGCGTGGCCTCGGTGTAGCGGGCCGGCGGCTTCGTCTCGTGGCCCGACGCGGAGACCGACGCGGCGGAGACGGCGTCACCCTCCTCGAGGGCGGGCAGCCGCGTCTCCTGGTCGTCCTTGGCCGCGGAGGCGTCGTCGGTGCCCTCGACGTACGCCTTGAGGAACCCGTGGAAGGTGATCACGCGACCGGACGCGGAGAACACGACGTCCTCGCCGGTGGCCGCGCCGCCACCGAGGCGGATCGTGACCGACTGGCCGACGGCGTCCTTCATCTGGGAGGCGACTGTGCGCATCCAGATCAGCTCGTAGAGGCGGAACTGGTCGCCCTTGAGCCCGGTCTGGGCGGGAGTGCGGAACGAGTCGCCCGCCGGGCGGATCGCCTCGTGCGCCTCCTGGGCGTTCTTGACCTTCGAGGCGTAGACGCGCGGCGAGTCGGGGAGGTACTCCGCGCCGTACAGCTCCCGGACCTGCGACCGCGCCGCACCGACGGCGGCGTCGGAGAGGGTCGTGGAGTCGGTACGCATGTAGGTGATGAAGCCGTTCTCGTACAGCCGCTGCGCGACCGACATGGTCACCGAGGCGCCCATCCCGAGCTTGCGGCTGGCCTCCTGCTGGAGGGTGGTGGTGCGGAACGGCGCGTACGGCGAGCGGCGGTAGGGCTTGGACTCCACCGAGCGGACGTCGTACGTCGTGTCCTGCAGCGCCGCAGCCAGCGCCTCGGCGCGGGTGCGGTCGAGGTGGACGACCTTGGCGGCGTCCTTGAGCAGCCCGTCCGGGCCGAAGTCGGAGCCGCGGGCCACCCGGGCGCCGTCGACGGAGTGCAGCTTGGCGGGGAACATCCGCTGCTCGTGCTTGCTGCCGGCGTCGAAGGTGCCCTCGAGGTCCCAGTACGACGCGATGCGGAAGCGCATCCGCTCCCGCTCGCGGTCGACCACCAGGCGGGTCGCCACCGACTGCACGCGGCCCGCGGAGAGGCCGGACATGACCTTCTTCCACAGCACCGGCGAGACCTCGTAGCCGTAGAGGCGGTCCAGGATGCGGCGCGCCTCCTGGGCCTCGACGAGGTCGTCGTTGATCTGGCGGGGGTTCTCGACCGCGGCCTGGATCGCGGGCTTGGTGATCTCGTGGAAGACCATCCGGTGGACCGGGATGTTCTTCGGCTTCAGCTCGTCGAGGAGGTGCCAGGCGATCGCCTCGCCCTCGCGGTCCTCATCGGTGGCGAGGTAGAGCTCGTCGGCGTCCTTGAGCAGCGACTTGAGCTTGGAGATGTGGGCCTTCTTGTCGCGGGGGACGACGTAGTAGGGCTCGAAGCCGTTCTCGACGTCGACGGCCAGCCGGCCCCACGGCTTGTCCTTGATCTTGGCCGGGGTGTCCGCCGCGTTGTTCGGCAGGTCGCGGATGTGGCCGATGGAGGACTCGACGACGTACCCCGCGCCGAGGTACCCGCCGATCGTGCGGGCCTTCGCCGGGGACTCGACGATCACCAACTTGTGTGCCACGTGTGCTTCCTTCTCCTGCTTCACCTGCTGCACGGGCCACCGCTGCGGGGCCCAAGGCCGCTCACGGTAGCGCGTCTTCCACAGATCGCACTCCCGTGGCCGTCCGGCCCCGCCCTGTGGAGGAGCTCGGCGAGGGACGGCCCGAAGGTGCCAGCGTGGGCCTCCACACACCCGCGACCCCGCTCGGAGGAGCACGATGTACGACGACCACGACCACCCCTGGCTCGGCGACCACGATCCCGCCGAGGTGCCCCCGCCCGCCCTCGAGCGGCTCACGCACCTGGTGCTGGTGGACGGGAGGCTGGTGGACACCTGGTCCGAACCGGTGGCCGGCACCCGCTGGCAGCGCTACGCCGACCAGTTCGACCGCGAGCTCTTCCGGGCCGAGCCGGCTCCTCCCCCGCGGCCGCCGTGGCAGCGGGCGCTCGACTGGCTCGCTGACGTCTGCGGCGGGCCGGCCGCCGTCACCGGACTGGCCGAGGCCCCCCTCGACGACGACGGGTGCGACCTCCCCACCGAGACGCCCGACGCCGGTGCCCGCAGCCGCCTCGAGACGACCGCCGAGCTGCTCGACGCGGTCGCCGCCCGCATGTTCGACCCCGAGACGGCGATCGCGCTGCGCCGGGCGCTGCTCCTGCTGTGGGACGAGGAGCCCGAGACGGTGACCGGCGCGCGGTCCGCGGCGCACCTGGCGGGCGGGATCTGCTGGGCGGTCGGCAAGGCCAACGGGTCCTTCCGGCCGCAGGGCGAGCTGACGATGGCCCGCGTGCAGGAGGCGCTGGCACTGTCGACGCCGCTCTCCGGCTACGGCAGCACGGTACGCAGGGCGCTCGTCGGGTTCCGGGACCTCGGCCAGGGCCGCTGGTGGCGACCCCAGGGAGCACCGGCGCTCGAGCCGCTCGGCCGCGCGGAGCTGCTGTGCTCCCCGACCCGCCGACGACTGGTCCGGATGCGCGACCGGGCCCTGGCCGCCCGGGAGGCCGCCACCGACGCGGCCTGAACCGGCCCCGGATCAGGCCTGCAGGAAGCCCTCGGCGACGAGCTCGCGGACGGTCGGGAGGTACGTCGTGCGCGCCTGCCCGGCGTCGAGGTCGAGCAGCTCGGCGAGCGCGTCGAGGATCTGGCCCACGGTCAGCTCCCCGTCGCAGGCACCGACCAGCGCCGCCTCGACCGTGTCGACCTGGCGGGCCCGGCGCAGGCCACGCTGCTGGCGCAGGACCACCACCTCGGGGTCCTCGGCCCCCGGGGCGCCGAGGGTCTCCTGCTGGACGTCGGGGCGCACGACCAGCAGGGAGTCGGCGGTCACCTCCGCACCCGCCGAGGTCGACCAGTCGTGGATCGCGGGGGCGATCGGCTGCTCCACGTCGTAGGGCCACTCGAGGAGCTCCCGGGCCGGGCTGCCCACCTGCTGGGCGCCGCGCCGGCGCAGGTTGATCCACCCGAAGCCGATCCCCTCGACCCCCTGCTCCTCGAACCACGACAGCCAGGTGTCGTAGCGCACCAGGTAGTCCCCGGCACCGTGCAGGCCGGCGTCCTTGAGCCAGAGCTCGACGTACGCCGCAGGGTCGAGCACCTCGCGCTGCACGACGAAGGCGTCGCAGTCGTCGGCGAGCCACGAGGCCAGGCGGTCGTCCCAGGGCCGGTCCTTCGAGATCACCCAGTTGGCCAGGACCTGGCACCAGCCACCCTCGGTGAGGTGCTCCGGCGCGGCCCGCACGATGTCCTCGACGACCCGGTCGCCCGGCAGCCCCGAGTCGCGGTAGACCAGCTGCTCCCCGGTGGCGGGTGAGATCACGAACGGCGGGTTGGTGGCGATCAGGTCGAACTGCTCACCCTCGACAGGGCCGAACAGCGAACCGTCCCGCACGTCGACCCGGTCGCCCACCTCGTTGAGAGCCGCGTTGAACCGGGTCGTCCACAGGGCACGGGCGTTCACGTCTGTCGCGACCACCCGGTCGCTGTGCTGGGCGAGGTGCAGGGCCTGGACTCCGCAGCCGGTGCCGAGGTCGAGCGAACGTCCGACGGGCATCCGCAGGGTGAGCTGCGCGAGCGAGGTCGAGGCCGAGCTGATCCCGAGCACGTGGTCGGCGCGGACCCGGACCTGCTGCCCGTCGAGCCCGGGGGTGAGGTCGCTGACCACCCACAGGTCCCGGTCACCGGCCAGCTCGCCGGTGGCGTACGGCCGCACGTCCATGCGGGCCGCCACCTCGCCCACGGTCTGCTCGACCAGACCCTCGGCGGCCATCGGGCCGAGCAGTCCCGGGAGCGCGGCCTCGGCGGCCGCGAGCTCCACCGGGGCCTGCAGCAGGAACATCCGGATCAGGGTCTCGAGCGGGGAGCCGCCGGCGGTGGCGCGCAGGCCCGGGGTGGTCTCGTTGCGGCCGAGCGCGTCGTGCGCGAGCGGCCCGAGGGCCTCGGCCACCGCGTCGTAGGTGAAGCCGGCCAGGGAGAGGGCAGCGCGCAGCCGCTGGGGAAGGTCGCTGGTCGTCACCCGTCGACAGTAGGGGGCAACCGCTGCTGCCGCCTCACCCGCGTGGTGCCCCACGGGGGCGGTGTGACCGTCCTCTCGACACGGGGCGTCACGGGCGGCCGTCGCCCGGACGACGCCGACCCCCGGAGCGAGGGCTCCGGGGGCCGGCGTCGTGGTGCTGGTGGCTAGTGCGTCGGCGGCTCGAACTGCTGCGTCGGCGCCGGGTCCGCCGGGGGCGGCGGAGCGTCCGGCGTGTAGGCCCGCGGTCGGGTCTCACCGGCGGGGTCGGCGTGCGGAGCCGCCGGCGGAGCGGCCGGCGGCGCGGGCGGCTCGTCGACACCGTCGCCGATCGACACCTGGCGCTGCTTGGAGACGTAGACCGCGCCGGCGATGATCGCGACCGCGACGAGCGCGATGATGATGCGCAGCGGGTCGTTCTGGTCCTTGCCGACACCCATGGACACGACGGCGCTGGCGATGAGCAGCGAGACCAGGTTCATCACCTTGATCAGCGGGTTGATCGCCGGGCCGGCGGTGTCCTTGAACGGGTCGCCCACCGTGTCGCCGATGACCGTGGCGGCGTGGGCGTCCGAGCCCTTGCCGCCGTGGTGGCCGTCCTCGACGAGCTTCTTGGCGTTGTCCCATGCGCCACCGGAGTTGGCGAGGAAGACCGCCATCAGGGTGCCGGCGCCGATCGCACCGGCGAGGAAGCCGGCGAGCGCGGTGACCCCGAGCCCGAAACCGACCGCCACCGGCGCCAGCACCGCCAGGATGCCCGGGGTGATGAGCTCGCGCAGGGAGTCCTTGGTGACGATGTCCACCACGCGGCCGTACTCCGGACGGCCGGTCCCCTCCATGATCCCGGGGATCTCGCGGAACTGGCGACGCACCTCGAAGACCACCGCGCCGGCTGCCCGGCCGACCGCGTTGATCGCCAGGCCGGCGAACAGGAAGACCACCGCGGCGCCGAGGAGCACGCCGACGAGCACCGCCGGGTTGAACACGAAGAAGTCGGAGATCTTGAACTCGTCCGGGGTCGGGTTGGCCTCGGCGAGCGCCTCGAAGGCGGACGTGGAGTACGACCCGAACAGCGCGGTCGCCGCCAGCACGGCGGTCGCGATCGCGATGCCCTTGGTGATCGCCTTGGTCGTGTTGCCGACCGCGTCGAGCTCGGTGAGGATCTGTGCTCCCTCGGGGCTGACGTCGCCGGACATCTCCGCCACGCCCTGGGCGTTGTCGGAGACCGGGCCGAAGGTGTCCATGGCCACGATCACCCCGACCGTCGTGAGCAGCCCGCAGCCGGCGAGGGCGACCGCGAACAGCGACACCGTCAGCGACGCGCCACCGAGCAGGAAGGCCCCGAAGACGGCGGCTGCGATCACCAGCGTCGTGTAGACCGCCGACTCGAAGCCGACCGCCAGGCCGGACAGGATGACGGTCGCGGCCCCGGTGAGGGACGTCTTCCCGACGTCCTTGACCGGGCGGTGCTCCGTGCCGGTGAAGTAGCCGGTGAGCGCGAGGATCCCGGCGGCCATCACGATGCCGATCACCACCGCGATCGACGCGATCAGGGCCGGGTTGCCGTCGGACTGGCCACCGAAGAGCTCGTCGAGCGTGTTGCCACCGACGCCGGAGAAGTCGTCGAACGACGTCGGCAGGTAGACGAACGAGAGGATCACACTGGCCACCGCGGCGACGCCGGCCGAGATGTAGAACGCCCGGTTGATCGTGGTGAGGCCGTTCTCCCCGGCGCGCGGCTTGGTGACGTAGACGCCCATGACGGCGGTCAGCGCGCCGATCGCCGGGATCAGCAGGGGGTAGACGAGGCCCTTGTCCCCGAACGCCTGCGACCCGAGGATCAGCGCCGCGACCAGGGTGACGGCGTACGACTCGAACAGGTCGGCGGCCATGCCGGCGCAGTCGCCGACGTTGTCCCCCACGTTGTCGGCGATGGTCGCCGCGTTGCGCGGGTCGTCCTCCGGGATGTTCTGCTCCACCTTCCCGACCAGGTCGGCACCGACGTCGGCGGCCTTGGTGAAGATGCCGCCACCCACTCGCATGAACATGGCGAGCAGCGCGGCACCGAAGCCGAAGCCCTCGAGCACCTTGGGTGCCTGGTCCTGGAAGAAGATCACCACGAGGCTCGCGCCGAGCAGGCCCAGGCCCACGGTGAGCATGCCCACCATGGCGCCGGTGCGCAGGCCGATGGTCATCGCGGCCTCGCGGCCGGTGGTGTTCGCCGCGGCCGCCACGCGCAGGTTGGCGCGGACCGCCAGCGACATGCCGAGGTAGCCCACGGCGGCCGAGAAGCCGGCTCCCACGAGGAAGAAGACGGAGCGGAAGATGCGCACGGTCGCGTCGTCGGCGGGCAGCGCCAGCAGTGCGAAGAACGCGACCGCCGCGAAGATCGCCAGCGTCCGGAACTGCCGCTGCAGGTAGGCGTCGGCGCCCTCCTGCACCGCTTGGGCGATGTTCTTCATGTTGTCGGTGCCCTCACCGGCGGCCATGACTTCCTGGCGGAACATCGCTGCCATCGCGAGCGCGCCCAGCGCGATCAGTGCGACGACGATGACCAGGACGAGATTGCCGCCGGAGACGTCCACGACGAAGGGATGCGTCCCCGCCATGTGATTCCTCCTGCGCGATCGAGGGAGTGATGCATGTCTCACGAACTGCGGGGAGTCTACGCACGCGAGGGCGCCTCGATGCGCCTAGATGTGACCGGGGCCACACGGCGCGTCGCGGAGTCGGCGCACCGTCAGCTCCGGGCGAGCACGTTCGACCAGCCCGTCGGGCAGGCTCGGCGGGCTGGGAGGACCGGTCAGGAGCCGGTCTGGCGAGGCGGGGCCGCGGTCAGTTGGCGGCGAGCGCGGCCTCGGCCGACTCGTGGATGACGAAGACCTTCGCCAGGCCGGTGATCCGGAAGATCTTCAGCAGTCGGTCCTGGTTGCAGACCAGCTGCAGGGAGCCGTCGTGGGCCCGGACCTTCTTCAGGCCGCCGACCAGGACGCCGAGACCGGTGGAGTCGAGGAACTCGACCTCCTCCATGTCGATGACGAGGTCGTAGACACCGGCGGCCACCAGCTCGGTGATCTTGTCCCGGAGCTTGGGCGCGGTGTAGACGTCGATCTCGCCCCCGACGGCAACGATGGTCTTCCCATCGACGTCGCGCGTCGCAAGAGTCAAGTCCACAAGATCTCCCCTGGAGGAACGAAACGGCTGGTTGCCGAGTCAGTCGTGGCGGCAAGCCCCGAAACTCGGCCAGCACAATAAAACCACGCGCACCCTTCGCACGCACAAAGAAGTAAAGACTCTGTTGATGCGCGCCGTCCACTGTCGGTGCCATTTGCGAGACTGAGAGCGTGGAATCTGCGGTCGGGATCGTGCCCCGGAGCACGGGTCAGGTGGTCGACCGCCTGGCGTCCGTGCCCGGTCGTGAGGGGCGCCTGACGCACCTCGAGGTGCTGCCGTCCCGCGCCGCCCGGACCAGCGACTGGCCGGCCTGGGCCGACCCCGACGTGGTCGCCGCCCTCGTGGCCCGCGGCGTCGAGCGTCCGTGGTCCCACCAGGCGCTCGCGGCGGACACCGCCCACGCCGGGCGGCACGTCGTGCTGGCCACCGGGACCGCCTCGGGGAAGTCGCTGGCCTACCAGCTGCCGGCCCTGACCGCGATCCGGGCCGCCCGAGGCCCCCGCGGCCAGCGCGGGGCCACCGTGCTCTACCTGGCTCCCACCAAGGCCCTGGCGCAGGACCAGCTCTCGGGGCTCACCGGCCTCGGGCTCGACGTCCGGGTGACCACGCACGACGGGGACAGCGGCCGCGACCAGCGCGACTGGGCCCGCGACCACGGCGAGTACGTCCTCACCAACCCCGACATGCTGCACCGCTCGCTGCTGCCCGGGCACGCGCGCTGGGCGTCGTTCCTGGGCTCGCTCTCCTACGTCGTCGTCGACGAGTGCCACCACTACCGCGGGGTGTTCGGCGCGCACGTCTCCCACGTGCTGCGCCGGCTGCGCCGGATCTGTGCGGCGTACGGCGCTCACCCGACCTTCGTGCTGGCCTCCGCCACGGTCGCCGAGCCCGAGGTCGCCGCCCGGCGCCTCGTCGGCGCCGACGTCGAGGCGGTCACCGACGACGCCTCGCCCCGCGGCGAGGTGTCACTGGCGCTGTGGGAGCCGCCGTTCACGTCCGGCGGCGGCGAGAACGGCGCCCCGGTCCGCCGCGCGGCGTCCTCCGAGACCGCCGACCTGCTGGCCGACCTGGTGGCCGAGGGGGTCCGCACCCTCGCCTTCGTCCGTTCCCGGCGCGGGGCGGAGCAGGTGGCGATGACCGCCGCTGACCTGCTCGCCGAGGTGGACCCGAGCCTGCCCGGGCGGGTGGCGTCCTACCGGGGCGGCTACCTGCCCGAGGAGCGCCGGGCCATCGAGCAGGCGCTGCGTCGCGGCGACCTGACCGGGCTCGCCGCCACGAACGCCCTCGAGCTCGGCATCGACATCAGTGGCCTCGACGCCGTGCTGATGGCCGGCTTCCCCGGCACCCGCGCCGCCCTGTGGCAGCAGGTCGGCCGGGCCGGGCGCGGCGCGCAGGACGCGCTCGGGGTGCTGGTGGCCCGCGACGACCCGCTCGACACCTACCTCGTGACCCACCCCGAGGCGCTGCTGGGACGGCCCGTCGAGTCGACGGTCTTCGACCCGGGCAACCCCTACGTCCTCGGCCCGCACCTGTGTGCGGCCGCCCAGGAACGTCCGCTCACGGAGGCCGACCTGCCGCTGTTCGGGCCCACCGCGCCGGAGGTGATCGACCAGCTCACCGAGGCCGGGCTGCTGCGCCGCCGACCGCGCGGGTGGTTCTGGACCGACCGGCGCCGGGCCGCCGACCTGGCGGACATCCGCTCCACGGGCGGCTCGCCGGTGCAGCTCGTCGAGGCCGGGACCGGTCGGGTCGTCGGCACCGTCGACGCCGCCAGCGCCCACGGCGCCGCCCACCAGGGCGCCGTCTACGTGCACCGCGGCGAGACCTACCTCGTCACCTCGCTCGACCTCGACGACCACGTCGCCGTGATCGAGCGGGCCGAGCCCGACTACTCGACGTCGGCCCGCGAGGTCACCGACATCTCGATCGTCGCGGAGCGCGCCCACCGGGACTGGGCGGACTGCCGGGTCTCCTTCGGCGACGTGGACGTGTCGCACCAGGTCGTGTCCTTCCTCAAGCGTCGCCAGCCCGGCGGTGACGTCATCGGGGAGGAGCCGCTCGACCTGCCCGAGCGGTCGCTGCGCACGTGCGCGGTCTGGTGGACCGTGCCCGAGCACGTGCTCGCCGAGTCCGGGTTGGCCGAGCAGGACCTGCCCGGGGCCGCGCACGCCGCCGAGCACTGCTCGATCGGGCTCCTGCCGCTCTTCGCCACGTGTGACCGCTGGGACATCGGTGGCGTCTCCACGGCCGTCCACCCCGACACCGGCCGACTGACCGTCTTCGTCTACGACGGCCACCCGGGCGGCGCGGGGTTCGCCGAGCGGGGGTTCGCCGCAGCCCGTGAGTGGCTGACCGCCACCCGCGAGGCCATCGAGGCGTGCGGCTGCGTCGAGGGGTGTCCCTCGTGCATCCAGTCGCCCAAGTGCGGCAACCAGAACAACCCGCTCGACAAGGCCGGGGCGGCGCGGCTGCTCGACGTGCTGCTCGGCGGGTCGACCGGGGCCTGAGCCCCGGTCCCGGCCGAGCAGCCCTCACCCCGGCCCGGCCCGGGCCTCGGCCGACAGGTCCCCCTCCTGGCCGAGCCAGTGCGGCCCCGTCACCTCGACCCGGACCAGGGCGTCGCGGCCGTCCACCGCGCACCCGACCAGCCGGGCGCCGTTCGCGGCCGCGATGCCGGCCCCCGCTGCGCAGGCGTCTCCACCGCCGACGACCGCCCCGGCCACCGCGAGCGCCGCCAGGTCGGCCGCCGCCTGGGCCTGCCGGTGGGCACGCACCATGGCCGCCACCACGCCCAGCGCGGCCCCGAGGAGCAGGAGCACCCCCAGGCAGGCCACCACGACCACGCTCACCGAGCCCCGGTCGGACCGGGTCACGGCGAGGGCTCCAGCGCGGCGACCGCGTCGGCCCTCAGGGTGACGGGCGGGAACAGGTCGAACACCCCGCCCGGGCCCGACGCCCGGGCCACCGCCGAGGCGGTCACCCGGTCGGCGTCCGCTCGGACGGTGATGGTGCTGCCCGGAGGCGCCACCTGCAGCCCCCGGGCGACGGCCTCGGCCTCCCCCTCCCCACGAGCCGCCGCGCGGGCGGACTCGCGCGCCGCGTCGACGACCCGGATCTGCGCGGCGCCCACGGCAAGCAGCCACACCAGGCCGACCGTCACCGCCAGCAGGAGGGGCAGCGACATCGCCAGCTCGGCGGTGGCGGCACCACGGTCGTCGCGCCGGTGGGGCACCGCGGCCCGGACCGTCCTCACCCGACGCCCAGCAGGCCCAGCACGTGGTCGAACAGCGTGTGCAGCAGCTGGTTGCCGAAGCCGCCGGTGAGCAGCTTGTAGAGCAGCCCGGCCAGTCCGGCGCCGGCGGCGGTGCCGACGGCGTACTCCGCGGTCGTGATGCCGGCCTCGTTGCGCGCGGGTGCCCGGGAGGGGCGGCCCGGGGGCCGGGTGGTCAGGGGCCGGGTGGTCAGGGGCCCGGTGGTCAGGGGCCCGGTGGTCAGGGGCTGGGTGTTCAGGAGCTGGGTGTTCAGGGACATGGATCGCCTCTCGGAGTGAGTGCGGCCGCCGGTGCGACCGCCCACGACGAGGCTCGGCGATGCCGTCGACCTCGAGCGGGCCAGCGGGTCCGGCCTGTGGATGCGGCGTGCCCGGGCACGCACGGTGGACGCCGGGTGGCCACTGCTCAGAGGTCGAGGCTCGCCAGCAGGCCCGCGACCAGGGGCACGATCCCGACCAGCACGAAGGCGGGCAGCAGGCACAACCCCAGCGGCAGCGCCGCCTTCACGCCCACGGCCCGGGCCCGGTCCTCGACGTCCGCGCGCGCCCGGCGGGCGAGGTCCCCGGCCAGCCGCTCGACCGCCGGCACCACGGCGGCGCCCGTCGCCTGGGACCGGGCCAGCGTCCTGCCCAGCGGGGCCAGGTCGGGGTCGGAGCCGAGGGACTCCCAGACGCCGACGGGGTCGAGCCCGAGGGCGAGCCGGGCGGACACGAGCGCGAGCCGGTCCGCCGCGGCACCGGGCAGTGCCCCGCACACGACCTGCAGCCCGTCACCGGGCGCGGCCCCCGCACGGAGCGTGGCAGCGAAGAGCGTGACCACGTGCGGCAGGTCGCGGCGCACCTGCTCGCGCTCGCGCCGGGCCTCGGGCGTCTCGGTGCGACCGATCGCGACCCACGCACCGACGCCCGCCACGACCGCCGCCACGCCACCGGCCGGGCCGCCCACGAACAGCAGCGCCGCCGCGCCGGCGAGCAGGGAGAGGACCACCCGCTGGCGACGCATCCACCCTCCGGCAGCCGCCTCCCGCGGACCGGGTCGCGTTGGGGAGGGCCTGGCTCGTCCCGGCAGGGCGAGCGCGACCGCCAGCGCCGTGCAGGCGACGGCCGACCACGGCATCACCGACACCGGTCCACGTCCCGCGCGATCGCCTCGATCCAGGCCAGGCCGGCCAGCCCCAGCGCGATGCCGCCGGCCAGGCAGACCAGGCCGAGCGGCCGCCCGACCAGGAAGCCCCACGGGTCGCCCCCGGCGCCCGAGCCCATGGCCAGCGCGAGCACCGGCAGGCCGGCGACCATCCGCGCCGTGGCGCGGGCCGACGCGAGCTCGCCCTCCACCACCCTCCGGCTCGCCTCGGCGGCGCGCAGGTCGTCGGCGACGGCGTCGACGGCCCGGGCGAGGCCGTGCCCGGTGCGGTGGGCGACCTGCCACGCGGCGGCGACCAGGCGCAGGTCGGCTGCGCCCGGCGACCGGGATAGCTGGCGCAGCGAGTCCGGTACGTCCGCGCCCACCCGGAACGCCTCGGCAGCCGGGGCGAGCGGCGGCCACGTCGCCGCAGCCCGGTCGAGTGCTCGACCGGGCGGGAGGCCGGACCCCAGCTCGGCGGCCAGCAGCTCGCAGGTCTCGAGCACCCGGCCGGCCACCGCCCGGGCCTCGCGACGGCGACGCCGGGCAGCCCAGAGGCACGCCGCACCGAGCAGGGCGCCGGCCGCGACCACCGTGGGCGCGGCGACCTCGGGATGGCCGGCCGCCAGCGCCACGGCACCCGCCACCGGGAGCAGCAACGCCGCACGGCTCGCACCCGTCGGGGCTTGGGCACGGGGACGCACCGGCCCGAGCAGGAGCACCGCCAGCGCGGCGGCCAGCGCCGGCAGCAGGGTCATCGGCCGAGCCGCTCGACGAGCCGGGCACCCGCCGGGCCGACGGTCGCCGATCCCCCAGGGCCCAGCTCCAGGGCGGTGACCATCCGGACCAGACCGTCCTGGCCCCGCTCGGGCACGGCGACCTGGCCCAGACGGCGCCGGCCGTCCCGGTCGCGGGTCAGGTGCAGCACGACGTCCACCGCGGACGCGAGCTGGCTGTGGGCCGCGGCCCGGCCCAGCCCGGCGGCCAGGGCCAGGGCCTCCACCCGCGCCGGGACGTCGAGCGCCGAGTTGGCGTGCAGGGTGCCGCAGCCACCCTCGTGACCGGTGTTGAGCGCCGCCAGCAGCTCCACGACCTCCGCGCCGCGCACCTCGCCGACGACCAGCCGGTCGGGACGCATCCGGAGCGCCTGGCGCACCAGGGTCCGCAGGTCGATCCCGCCGGCGCCCTCGATGTTGGGCGGGCGCCCCTCCAGCGCCACGACGTGGGGATGGGCCGGCCGCAGCTCGCCCGCGTCCTCGACGAGGACGATCCGCTCGTCCGGTGGCACCAGCGACAGCAGGGCGGCCAGCAACGTGGTCTTCCCGGTGCCGGTGCCGCCGCTGACCAGGAACGCCAGCCGGGAGACGACCACCGCACGCAGCAGCTCGCCGGCGTCGGCTGTCAGCGACCCGGCCGCCTCCAGCTCCTCGAGGGTGAACGTGCGGGCCCTCGGCACCCGCAGCGAGACCAGCGTGCCCGGGCTGGCGACCGGCGCCAGCACCGCGTGGAAGCGGGTCCCGTCCGGGAGCCGCAGGTCCGCGTGGGGCGTGGCGTCGTCTAGGCGCCGCCCCCCGGCGGCCGCCAGCCGCTGGGCCAGGCGCCGGACCGCCTCCTCGTCGGGGAACCGCACCCCGCTGAGCTCCAGCCCCGCCCCACGGTCCAGGTAGACCCGGTCCGGCCCGTTGACGAGGACGTCGGTGACCCCGGGCGTCCGCAGCAGCGGCTCGAGCGGCCCGGCGCCCACGACGTCGCGGCGCAGCGCCTCGTAGACCTCCAGCACGGTGGCGTCGCCGACCGGTCGGCCCGACTCACGCAGGGCCTGGGCCACGCGGTGCGGGGTGACCTCGCCCGGCTCGCGGGCGAGCCGGTCACGGACCAGCCCGAGGTCCCCGTCCGCCCATCCGTCCGCACCGGAGGTCATGCCACGGCCCGCGTCAACGCCAGCCTGCCGAGGACGTCCGCGGCGGCTCGACCCAGCGGCCCCCGGCGCGACCGCACCGGCCCGAGGCCGAGGTCGATGGCCTCGGCGAGCCCGCGCTGGTCGGCCATCCTGGTCAGGACAGGGACCCCCGTCACCCGGGCCACCTCGTCGGGCTCGACGCCCCCACCACGCACCACGAGCCGCATCCGCGACGGGTCGAGAGCCCGCGCGCACAGCCGCGTCGTCGCCGCGACGCCCGCGACGGAAGGGACCACCATCACCAGCACCAGGTCGCAGCGGGAGGCCACCTCCTCGACCAGCTGGTCGGAGGCCCGCGGGAGGTCCACCACCACCGTGTCGTGGCCCCGGCGTGCCGCCGACAGTGCCTCCCGGAGGGCGTACGACGGCAGCGAGGGGGTCGTGGCCGCGTGCCAGGTCAGCGCCGCGAGGTCCCCGCGCCGGGGCAGCGCGTCGCGCAACGACCTGGCGCTGAGCCGTCCGGTGGTCCGGCACAGGGCGTCCCAGCGGATGCCCTCGTCGTCCTCCAGCCCGAGCACGCGGTCGACGCCCGGCCCCAGGGGGTCCGTGTCGATCACCACCGCGGGCCCGTGCCGCGACGCGACCTGCCCCAGGGCGCACGCGAAGGTCGTGGCGCCGGCGCCCCCGGAGCCGCCCACGACCCCCAGGAGCAGCCCCTGACCGCGGTCGTGGTCGCCGACGTCGGTCAGCAGCTCGACCAGCCACTCGTCCGCCCGGGGCAGCTCGACCACGCCCTCGGCGCCCACCGCCACGGCCGTGCGGAACAGCGCCTCGGGGGCCGGGCCGGGCACCACCAGGTGCACGCGCGCCCGGCGCGCGGGCTGGGTGCGCGCCACCTCGGCCGCCAGGTCGGCACCCAGCAGGACCAGGGGGCCGCCGTCCAGGTGCGGAGGGCGGCCGCTGCGTCGGCGGCGACGTCGGGCGTGACCCCGGCGGCCGCCGCCAGGCGGAGCAGGTCGTCGAGCAGGGTCCGGTCACGGGTGATCAGCAGCGGCGCGGTCATGGCAGCAGGCTCCCCGTCAGCAGCGGGGGCACACCCGCCTCCTCCGCCGGCCTGTGGAGGACGCGCGCGGGAGACGCGGTTGGGGACGACAACCGGACCGGCGACCGCCGGCCGGCGTACCCACCTACGATGTGCCCATGGCGCACCGCCCCACCGCGGCCTTCTTCGACCTCGACAAGACGATCATCGCGAAGTCGAGCACGCTGGCCTTCAGCCGACCGTTCCAGGCCGGAGGCCTGATCACCCGGCGCGCGGTGCTGCGGTCGGCCTACGCCCAGTTCGTCTACCTCGTCGGCGGGGCGGACCACGACCAGATGGAGAAGATGCGGCAGTTCATGTCGCAGCTGTGCGCCGGCTGGGACGTGGCGACCGTCCGCGAGATCGTCGCCGACACGCTCCACAACATCGTCGATCCACTCGTCTACGACGAGGCCGTGTCGCTGATCGAGGAGCACCGCCTCGCCGGGCGCGACGTCGTGATCGTCTCGACCTCGGGCACCGAGGTGGTCGGCCCCATCGGGGAGATGCTCGGCGCCGACCGCGTGGTCGCCACGCGCATGGAGATCGAGGACGGCAAGTACACGGGCGAGATCGCCTACTACGCCTACGCCGAGGAGAAGGCCCGCGCCATCCGCGAGCTCGCCGAGCAGGAGGGCTACGACCTCGAGCACAGTTACGCCTACAGCGACTCCGTGACCGACGTGCACATGCTGGAGGCGGTCGGCCACCCGCACGCCGTCAACCCCGACCGCGAGCTGCGCCGCATCGCGACGGCCAACGGCTGGCCCGTCCTCGTCTTCAGCAAGCCGGTCGCGCTCCAGGCGCGGGTGCCGCTCCCGCCGGCCAAGCCCACCCTGGCCGCGCTGGCCGTCGGCGGCGTCGTCGCCGTGGGCGGCGTGTGGTGGGTCAACGCCCGCAAGCGGCGGCTCGGCGCCTGATCCGTCTCGCCCGGACGCCGAATGTCAAGCCTTGAACACGGGATCGATGGGGCGTAGAAACGGGGGCAGAACTCCACAGGACAGCACGTGATCCGGGTACCCACGCGGCGATCTACCCTTCTACAGGGCGCTTGCCAGACCGGGGCGGTCCCGGGGCAGCAGTTGATGTTGCACGCTTGGTAGCCATCGGAGTCACGTGTCAGCGGCGGCATCCGGATCTTCTCGAGTCGGGTGCCGCTCGCACGTCCGGGGCCTGTGCTCAGGCGTCGTCGGCGGCGCGCCGCAGCGGGCTCGCCTCCGCACCCGCGGCGTACGCCTCGGGCGCGTAGAGGACCCAGGCGTGCACGCCCGCCCGGCCGCCGTCGGCGTACCCGCGCAGGTTCGACTCGTACGCCGCGCGCAGCGCCAGGTGGCCGGCCTCCGGCACCACCAGCGACTTCTCGTCGACCCCGCGGGCGACCAGCACCAGGCGCTCGGCCGCCCGGGCCACCAGCCCGTTGTGGGAGGCGAAGGGGGCCAACGTCGCCAGCTCGGCGTGCACCACGGCGGCCTGCAGCAGCGCCGGGGCCGACGTCGTGGCGGTGAGCAGCGCGGCCAGACCGCGCAGCCGTTCGGCGGACGCGGCGTCCCGGGGCCGGCCCAGCTGGTCGGCGGGGAGGCTGCCGGTGGCCGCGAGAGCGTGGATGCGGGCCAGCGCCTGGAGGGGCGACCTGGCCAGCAGCGGGGTCAGCGAGAGCAGCTCGGTCGACACCCGGACGGCGTCGTGCGCGACCTGGTCCCCGGTCCCCTCGCGGACCTCGGCGAGCGTGGAGCCGGATCCCTCGAGCACCGCGCTCGCGTGGGCCCCGCGGAGCAACGACTCCGCGGTGGTCTCGGGGGACGTGCGGCGCAGCCCGCGGTCGCGCAGCACCACGTCGATCCCGTCGCGGGCCGCGGCGTACGCCGACGGCACGCCTTCGAGGTTCGTCAGCCAGGCCAGCGGATCCGCGCTCATGGCTGTGAAGGCTACGGCGCACCGATCGGGCATCCCCCAGCCGGTAACGTGATGGGTGATGAGTGATGCGCCGCAGCCCCCCTCGGACGACCGGAACCCCGACCGGGCGAGGTCCTTCGGTCCCGTCGCCGACGCCTACGACCGGGGCCGCCCGTCGTACCCCCTTGAGGCGGCGGCGTGGCTGGTCGGCGAGCAGCCGGTGACCGTCCTCGAGCTCGGCGCCGGCACCGGGAAGCTCACCGCGCAGCTGGTCGCGCTCGGCCACGACGTCCACGCCACCGACCCCGACGAGGCGATGCTGGCCGTGCTGCGCCGCGACCTCCCGGACGTCCGCACGACGGTCGCGTCGGCCGAGGAGATCCCGGCTCCCGACCGCTCGGTCGACGTCGTCGTCTGCGGCCAGGCCTTCCACTGGTTCGACCTCGAGCGTGCCCTGCCGGAGATCGCGCGGGTCCTCAAGCCGCGCGGCCGCCTCGCGCTGGTGTGGAACCAGCGCGACGAACGGATCCCGTGGGTACGCCGTCTCGGCCGGCTGATCGGCACCCAGGAGCAGCTGCGCGAGCCGGCCGAGCCGCTGGTGCAGTCGGCGCTGTTCGGCTTCGTGGAGGCGACGACGTTCCGCTTCTGGCAGACCGTCGACCGTGAATCGATCCAGGACCTCGTGCTCTCGCGTTCCAACGTCGCGGTGCTCGACGAGGAGGCGCGGGCCGCGAAGCTCGCCGAGGTGCTGGCGTTCTACGACGACTACGGGCGGGGCATGGACGGCATGCAGCTGCCCTACGAGTCCAGCTGCTTCCGGGCGGTGGTGGTGGACCAGCCACGCGCCACCGAGGAACCGGAGGTCGCGCACGAGCCGGGGCCGGACGACGAGACCGGCGAGACCCCCCTCGCCGCGGAGCCGGAGGTCTCGGACGGCACCGACACGGACATGCTGCTCATCGACTTCCGCTAGGCAACCGGGGGCCAACCCGGCCGGTGCACGCTGGAAGACCGGGACGTATCCACGTGCGAGGCCCACGTCCTAGGGTGGCGAGAGCCACATCGAGCGAGATCCGGGAGAGACCGTGAGCGAAGAGACCCCCTCTGACCAGACCCTGGCCAACCTGTCCCGCGAGGAGCGCCGCTTCGAGCCGCCGGCGGAGCTCGCCCAGCACGCCAACCTCCGGGCCGAGGCCTACGACCGGGCTGCGCAGGACCGGGAGGCCTTCTGGGCCGAGCAGGCGGAGCGGCTGACCTGGGACCAGAAGTGGGACCGGGTCGTGGACTGGGACGACCCGCCGTTCGCGAAGTGGTTCACCGGCGGTCGGATCAACGCGGCGTACAACTGCGTGGACCGCCACGTCGAGGCCGGCAACGGCGACAAGGTCGCCTTCCACTGGGTGGGCGAGCCCGTCGAGGACAAGCGCACCCTGACCTACGCCGAGATGAAGGACGAGGTCTCCAAGGCCGCGAACGCGCTCACGGACCTCGGCGTGCGGACCGGTGACCGGGTCGCGATCTACATGCCGATGATCCCCGAGGCCGTCATCGCGATGCTCGCGTGCGCCCGCATCGGCGCCCCGCACACGGTGGTCTTCGGCGGCTTCTCCTCCGACGCCCTGGCCACCCGGCTCATCGACTGCGACGCCCGCGTCGTGATCACCTCCGACGGGGGCTACCGCCGCGGTGCACCCTCCGCCCTCAAGCCGGCGGTCGACGAGGCCCGTGCGAAGACCGCCGAGAGCGGTCACACCGTCGAGAAGGTGCTGGTGGTGCGGCGTACCGGCCAGGACGTCGACTGGGACGAGTCCGTCGACGTCTGGTGGCACGACGCCGTGGACTCGGCGTCGACGGAGCACGCTGTCACGTTCTTCGACGCCGAGCACCCGCTCTACGTCATGTACACCTCCGGCACCACCGGCAAGCCCAAGGGCATCCTGCACACGACCGGCGGCTACCTCGTCGGCTCGGCCTACACCCACTGGGCGGTCTTCGACCTCAAGCCGGAGACCGACGTCTACTGGTGCACCGCCGACATCGGCTGGGTCACCGGCCACTCCTACATCGTCTACGGACCGATGGCGAACGGCGCGACCCAGGTGCTCTACGAGGGCACGCCCGACAGCCCAGAGCGCGGTCGCTGGTGGCAGATCATCGAGGAGTACGGCGTCTCGATCTTCTACACCGCCCCCACCGCGATCAGGTCCTTCATGAAGCAGGGGCGGGAGATCCCGGACCGCCACGACATGTCCTCGCTGCGGCTGCTCGGCTCGGTCGGCGAGCCGATCAACCCCGAGGCCTACGTCTGGTACCGCACCGTGATCGGCGGTGACCGCACCCCGGTCGTGGACACCTGGTGGCAGACCGAGACCGGCTCGATCATGATCAGCCCGCTGCCGGGCGTGACCGCGGGCAAGCCGGGCTCGGCGATGACGCCCATCCCGGGCGTCTCCGCCGAGGTCGTCAACGACGAGGGCGAGCCGGTGCCGAACGGGTCCGGCGGCTACCTGGTGCTCACCGAGCCGTGGCCGTCGATGCTGCGCACGCTGTGGGGCGACGACGACCGGTTCAAGGAGACCTACTGGTCGAGGTTCGCGAAGCAGGGCTTCTACTTCGCCGGCGACGGCGCGAAGAAGGACGAGGACGGCGACATCTGGGTCCTCGGCCGGGTCGACGACGTGATGAACGTGTCTGGCCACCGGCTCTCCACGACCGAGATCGAGTCGGCGCTGGTGTCGCACCCGAAGGTCGCCGAGGCGGCCGTCGTCGGCGCCAAGGACGAGGACACCGGCCAGGCGGTCTGCGCGTTCGTGATCCTGCGGGAGGAGGCCGGCGACGGCGGCAAGGACATCGTCGAGGAGCTGCGCAACCACGTGCGCAAGGAGATCGGCGCGATCGCCAAGCCGCGCCAGATCATGATCGTGCCCGAGCTGCCGAAGACCCGGTCCGGCAAGATCATGCGCCGCCTGCTGAAGGACGTGGCCGAGCACCGCGAGGTCGGTGACGTCACCACGCTGGCCGACTCCTCGGTGATGGACCTGATCTCCACCGGGCTCGACTCCGGCAAGTCCGAGGACTGACCCCCACGCCGAGTCGGCGCAGGTTGACCCCCGCGGTGGTCGACGAGCGCCGACTCGGCGTGCTCGGTGTGTCAAGGAGCGCCGACTCGGGGTTGGGTAGGCTGACCGCAGGAGCGCCGGGAAGTCTGGTCGGCACCATGCCGTCGACCCCTGGAGCACCGTGACCACGCCCCCGCCCCCCGCCCCTCCCGACCGCTCGCCGGGCCCACAGCCCCGTCGTACGCAGCGGCTCTTCACGCGGGGGTCGTTCCTCGAGAGCTCGCGGGTGGCGGAGATCCTCCGGGCGGAGACGACCGGCGGCATGCTGCTCATCGCGGGTGCGCTGGTCGCGATCGTGTGGGCGAACACGCCGTGGTCCGACGCCTACCAGGCGCTGCGGGACCTCCGGGTCGGGCCCGAGGCGCTCGACCTCCACCTCAGCCTCGGGACCTGGGCCGCCGACGGGCTGCTGGCGATCTTCTTCTTCGTGGCCGGGCTGGAGCTCAAGCGCGAGTTCGTGGCCGGGGACCTGCGCGACACCCGCCGGGCCGCCTTGCCGGTGGTGGCCGCGGTGGGAGGGATGGCGCTGCCGGCGGTGGTCTTCGCCGCGGTCAACCTCGGCGGCGACGGCGACCTGTCCGGCTGGGCGATCCCCACCGCGACCGACATCGCCTTCGCGGTGGCGATCCTCGCGGTGATCAGCACCCACCTCCCGGTGGGCCTGCGCACCTTCCTGCTCACCCTCGCCGTGGTCGACGACCTGCTCGCGATCACGATCATCGCGATCTTCTACACCGACCAGCTGCACCTGGCCTGGCTCGCCCTCGCGGTGGTGCCGATCGCGGTGTTCGCCGTTCTCGTCCAGCGTCGGTTCTACCGGGGCTGGCTGCTGATCCCCCTCGCGGTCGTGGCCTGGGCGCTGGTCCACGAGTCCGGGGTGCACGCGACGGTGGCCGGCGTGGTTCTCGGCTTCACGGTGCCGGTCCGCCGCCGGGACGGGTCGGACGGGACCGGGCTCGCCGAGCACCTCGAGCACCTGGTGCGCCCGGTCTCGGCGGGCTTCGCGGTGCCGGTGTTCGCGTTCTTCGCCGCAGGGGTCACCATCGGTGGTCTCGACGGCCTGCGCACCGCCCTGCAGGACCCCGTCGCGCTCGGGATCGTCGCCGGTCTGGTGGTCGGCAAGACCATCGGCATCGCCGGCTCGACGTGGCTGCTCGCGACGTTCACCCGGGCCGACCTCGACGACGAGCTGTCGTGGGTCGACGTGCTCGGGATGGCCATGCTCGCCGGCATCGGGTTCACCGTCTCGCTGCTGATCGGCGAGCTCGCCTTCGGCTCCGGCTCGGCGCGCGACGACCACGTCAAGGTCGGTGTGCTCCTCGGCTCGCTGGTCGCGACGCTGCTGGCGACCGTCGTGCTGCGCGCCCGCAACCGGGTCTACCGGCGCATCTGCGAGCTCGAGGAGCGCGACGACGACGCGGACGGGATCCCCGACGTCTACCAGCGGGGGGACGAGGGAACGGCCTGACGGCGCGGCTCCCACGCCTCCTTCTGTAGGGTCAGCACCGAGCCCAGCCCACGAGCCCATCCGCAGGGGGAACACCGCATGGCAACCGAACCGGTCAAGGCCGCTGCTCCCACCGAGGACGAGCCGACCATCGGCAAGCTCGTCACCGACGCCAGCCGGGACATCTCCAGCCTGATCTCCAAGGAGATCGCGCTCGCCAAGTCCGAGCTGAAGGTGAGCGTCAAGGCGGGCGGCACCGGCATCGGCCTCTTCGCCGCCGCAGGTTTCCTCGCCGTCCTCGCGGTGATCATGCTCTCCGTCGCGATCGCCTACCTGATCAACTGGAACGGCCACGGTCTCGCGCTGCAGTGGGCGTTCCTGATCGTCTTCGCGTTCTACCTGCTGCTCGCCGGGGTGCTCGTCTACGTCGGCGTGCGCAAGGTCAAGCAGGTGCGGGCGCCGGAGAAGGCGATCGCCCAGGGCAAGGAGATCCCCCGCGCCCTCAAGGGCCAGGCCTGATCAACCGGCGCAGTCGCCGGTCGACACCTCGCCGCTGCTGGCCCGGCCGAGCTCGGCGCTGCGCTGCACCTGCTCGGTCGTGAGCGCGTAGCCGGTGTCCGGGTCGGTCACCGACGCCGCGAAGACCAGGCCCACGACGTCGCCGGCCGACGACACGATCGGTCCACCGGAGTTGCCGGGCCGGACCAGACCGCGCAGCGAGAACACCTGGCGGATCACTGCGCCGTCGCCGTAGATGTTGGGCGACCGCAGGCGCTGCTCGGCGCGGATGCGGCCCGGCTGCACGTCGTACGGGCCGTCCTCGGGGTAGCCGAGGATCGCGACGCCCTCGCGGGCCGTGCCGCCGGTGTCGAAGTCGAGGACCGGAGCCGTGCCGGTGTCCGTCGCGAGCACGGCCACGTCGATGTCGGGGTTGTAGTAGACGACCTCCGCGGGCACCGAGCTGTCGCCGATCAACACGTCGGGCGAGTCGACGCCGGCCACCACGTGCGCGTTGGTCATCACCCGGTCGGGCGCGTAGACGAAGCCCGACCCCTCGACGCCACGGCCGCAGTCGTTGGTGCCGCGCACCTTGAGGACGCTGCTGGCCGCGTCGACCACGTCGGGGTCCTTGAGCAGCCGCTTCGGCCCGGGCCCGACCTCGACGATCCGCTCGGGCGCGAAGGGCTCGAGGTAGCGCGGGAAGAAGCTGGTGCCGACCACGTTGTTGAACGCCTGCAGCACGCCGCCCGCCGACGCCGGCAGCACGCCGTCGACCTTGCCGAGCACGGTCGAGCTGCGCACCATCGTCGTGATCGAACCGATGCGGGTGCCCGAGATCGCGACCCCGAGGGCCCAGGCGACGAGCAGCACGGCCGCGGCGCTGAGCGCCGCCCCGCCGACCGCGTCGATGGCGCGGATCGGCTGCCAGGTGATCCGGTCGCGGATCTTGGCACCGAGGAACTGCAGGATCGCCTGGCCCAGCGAGGCCGAGAGGATCACGATGAACAGCGCACCGAGCGACACCAGCAGCGACGACTTGGCGTCGCCGAGGGCGACGGGTGCCAGCCACACGCCGAACAGCCCGCCCAGCAGCAGGCCGGCGGTGGCGAAGGCACCGGTGACGAAGCCCTGCCAGTAGCCCGAGAGGGCGTAGGCCAGGACCAGCACCACCAGCAGCCAGTCGAGCATGTTCACCGGCGTTCCTCGAATCTGGTGTTGGGCTGCACGTCACGCGGGACGGGTTCACCCTGCAGCATGTAGTCCGGCAGGTCACGCATCGGCGGGTCGTCCACGTCGATCGTCCAGCCCAGGAACTCGAAGAGGCGGGCGATGATGCCGGCGGTGAACCCCCAGAGGATGACGTCCTTCTCCTCGCCGATCAGGAAGCCGGGTCCGACCCAGCCGGAGGGGTGGCGTACGGCGATCCGGTGCTCCGGGGCGACCAGCTCGCTGATCGGCACCCGGTAGACCTCGTGGACCTCGTCGGGGTCGACGACCGCCACCGGGGTCGGTTCGTGCCACCAGCCGAGGACGGGGGTGACCGCGAAGTTGCTCGGCGGCAGCCACAGCTCGGGCAGCTCCGCGAAGACCGTCACCCCCGCGGGGTCCAGCCCGGTCTCCTCCCACGCCTCGCGCAGCGCCGCCTCCCGGGGTGTCTCACCGGGGTCGAGCTTGCCGCCCGGGAAGGAGACCTGCCCGGGGTGCGAGCGCATGTGGTGGGCGCGCTCGGTCAGCAGCAGGTCGGGCCCGCCGGGTCCCTCCCCGAAGAGCATCAGCACCGCCCCGAGCCGGGCGTCGGAGTCCTCCGGCGGCATGAACCGGGTCAGGTCGTGCACGGTGATGGACCGCGCGCCCGCCTCCACCGGGCGCAGCCAGTCGGGCAGCTCGGGCGTGGCGCTCACAGCTGCACCCCCAGGTGCTCGTCGACCAGGTCGACCAGCTCGTCGACCGAGTCCACGCCGCCGGCGGCCAGCTCGACGTGTCCGGACTCGTCGACGAAGGCGAACAGGGGCAGCCCCATCCGGGCCGGGAACGGGGCGTTGCCCTGGAGCTCACCCTGCGGGTCGGCCAGCAGCGGGTAGGTCACGCCGGACGTGCGGACCAGGTCCATGGCGCCCGACGCCTGCGGGTCCTGGAAGTCGACGCCGAGGACACCGACGCGGTCGCCGTACTTCTCGTGGAACTGCTGGAGCACGGGCATCTCCTTGCGGCAGGGTCCGCACCAGGAGGCCCAGAGGTTCACCACGAGCGGCCCGCGCAGGCCCGACAGGGTGACGTCCTCGCCGCCGCCGAAGCAGGGCAGGGTCACGTCGGGCAGGCCGCCGTCGACCGGCGCCGCGTCGGCGGCCCGGCAGGGCTCCACACCGGCCTCCTTCTTGGCCTGGCGCAGCTGCTGGGTGTCGACGTCGATCTTGGCCGGACCCGGGGCAGGCACGGGGTCGGTGCCGCAGGCGCCCAGCACCAGCACCGCGGTGGCCAGCGCGGCAACAAGGGACGGCCTCACGCTCTGCCCTCGGTCCGGACCAGCTTCGCAGCCGCCTCGGGATCGGTGGGCCCCTCGCCGTACGACGGGCACCAGCGGGCCACCGGGCAGGCGCCGCAGGCGGGGTTGCGGGAGTGGCAGACGCGGCGGCCGTGCCAGATCAGGTGGTGGCTGAGCATCGTCCAGTCGCGCTTCGGGAACAGCGCGCCGATGGCGTGCTCGACCTTCACGGGGTCGGTCTCGTCGGTCCAGCCGAAGCGGCGGGCCAGCCGGCCGAAGTGGGTGTCCACGGTGATGCCGGGGACACCGAAGGCGTTGCCGAGCACGACGTTGGCGGTCTTGCGGCCCACGCCGGGCAGCGTCACGAGGTCCGCGAGCCGAGCCGGCACCTGGCCGTCGTACCGCTCGACCAGCGCCTGGCTCAGCTTGAGCAGCGACTCGGTCTTGGCCCGGAAGAAGCCCAGCGGCCCGACGATCTGCTCGAGCTTGTCGCGCTCGGCCGCGGCCATCGTGGGGGCGTCGGGGTACGCCGCGAAGAGCGTCGGGCGCACCGCGTTGACCCGCTTGTCGGTCGTCTGGGCCGACAGCACGGTCACGACGAGCAGCTCGAAGGGGTTGTCGAAGTCGAGCTCGCAGCGCGCGTCGGGGTAGGTCTCGGCGAGGACCCGGTCGATCTTCCGGGCACGCCGGACCAGGCCGGTGGGGGTTTCCGCATCGAGCACGCGCCCCAGCGTACGGCGCCTCGCCGACAGTGCCCCGATCGCGACTTCCCGGTGCCGGTTGTTCCTGTGACCAATTGCACTGGCTAGGATCGTCGCGGCCGCCCGTGTGGGGCGGGTGAGGTCACCAGGAGGTTTCGTGGACAACGACGTACTTCGTCAGGCGCCGCTGTTCAGCGCTCTCGACGACGAGGCGGCCACCGCGCTGAGGTCGTCGATGACCGAGAGCCGGCTGCGACGGGGCGACGTGCTGTTCCACGAGGGCGACTCCGGCGACAAGCTCTACGTCGTGCTCGACGGCAAGGTGAAGCTCGGCCGCACTTCTTCCGACGGCCGCGAGAACCTTCTCGCGATCCTCGGCCCGGGGCAGATGTTCGGCGAGCTCTCGCTCTTCGACCCCGGCCCGCGCTCGGCGACGGTCACCGCGGTCACCGACGCCTCGTTCGCCTCCCTCTCCCACGAGGACCTGCTGCGCTGGCTCGAGGGTCGTCCGGTCGTCGCCCGTGGCCTGCTGGCCCAGCTCGCCGGCCGGCTGCGCAAGGCCAACGACGTCGTGGCCGACCTGGTGTTCTCCGACGTGCCCGGTCGTGTCGCCAAGGCGCTGCTCGACCTCGCCGACCGCTTCGGCCGCACCGCCGACGACGGCGTGCACGTCCACCACGACCTCACCCAGGAGGAGCTGGCCCAGCTGGTCGGCGCCTCCCGCGAGACCGTGAACAAGGCGCTGGCCGACTTCGCCTCCCGCGGCTGGCTGCGGCTCGAGCCGCGCTCGGTCGTGATCATGGACGTCGAGCGGCTCTCCCGCCGCGCCCGCTGACGAAGATTTCTGCACCCGGGTGACCCCCGGAGCCCACGACCTGTGCGTCGTACGAGGTGAAAGGGGGCCCGGGTGCCAGCAAGCTCAGCAGAGGACGAGTTCCACGCGTTCGTCGTTGCACGCACTCATGCCCTGTCGCGCACGGCGTACCTCCTCACCGGGGACGCCCACCTCGCGGAGGACCTCGTGCAGACGGCACTGTTCAAGGCGGCCCGGTCCTGGCATCGCATCCAGGACTCCCCCGAGGCCTACGTCCGCCGCATCCTGTACACCCAGAACGTCTCCTGGTGGCGATCACGGCGACACGTCCACGAGACCTCCCTCGCGTCGTACGACGCCCCCTCGGCGTCGGCGGACACCGACCTGCGGCTGACCCTCGAGGAGGCCCTGGGCCGGCTGACGACCCGGCAGCGCACCGTGCTGGTGCTTCGGTACTTCGAGGACCTCACCGAGGTGCAGGCCGCCGAGGTGCTCGGGATCGGCTCCGGCACCGTCAAGTCGATCACCCGGCAGGCCCTGGGCCGGCTGCGCGTCCTGGCGCCGGAGCTGGCCGAGCTGATCGGGGAGCCGTCGTGACCGGGCAGCTCCGGGACGCGCTGGCCAGGGTCGCCGAGCAGGCCCCGGTCGCCGACGTGCCCGCAGACACCTGGGCGAGGGCCCGTCGCGCGCGGGTCCGCGACCGGACGCTGGTCGTCGCCGCTGCCGCGGCCGTGCTCGCCCTGGTCGCCGGCGTCGCGCTGCTCCCCCGGCTCGACCGGTCGACACCCGTCGCCGCCGGCTCGGCCCCGGCGGTGCCCGGGCACATCTGGAACGTGCCCGAGCGCCTCACCATGCAGGACCCGAACGGCTCCTGGTCCAGCGACCGGGTCGAGACCGACCTCGCCGTCGGCCGCGGCGCCGCCGCCTTCGTCACCCAGGGCGGCCTGCCCGTCGTGATCGGCGCCGACGACGGCTCCTACCACCTGCTCGACCTGCCGGGCTTCCTCGGCAACGCGGTCCTGAGCCGCGGCAGCACGGTCGGCCTGGCCCTGTCACCCGACGGCCGTCGGCTCGCCTACGCCTGGTCCGGTCCCGTGCCGGACTCCGACGCGACACCCATGCCGAGCGGTGTCCGCGTCGTCGACCTCGCGACCGGCGACGTGCGGACCATCCCGCTCACCGGCGGCCGCGGGGTCATGGTCGACACCCTGGCCTGGTCCCCCGGCAGCGCGTGGCTGGTCTGGCAGGGCCGGGTCGCGACGTACTGGACGGGGACCTCCTCGACCTACCACGGCACCGCCACGGGGCGGATCGCTCCCGGGGCGACCAGGTCCGAGGACATCCCGTCGGGCAATGCGGAGGTCGTCACGACCGTGGACGACGACGGCGTCGTCAGCCTGCTGAGGAACGGGCGGGTGTCGTCCTGGGACGGCCGCGGGCTCGGCAGCGTCCGGGTGCGCGGGCCCCAGCCGGTCTCGGGAGCGGCGGTGCGGCCCTCGGGCGGGCTCGTCGCGGTGGGCAGCACCTTCGAGTCCCCGGGGATCACGTCGGTCGGCCTCGCGACCGGCCGGGTGGTGACGCACCGCTACCTCGCCGACCTGTATCCGGAGGGCGCCGACAGCCGGCCGCTCGGCTGGGTCGACGACGGTCTGCTGGTGGCGCTGGTGACGCCGCGGGCCGCGGCCGACGACAGCTCCCCGGAACGGCAGATCGTGGTCACGACCCCGGAGCGCGGCCCGACCTCGACCTATCGCATCGTCGGTCGCGTCGACCCCGCCGTCCCCGACTCCCTCAGCGTCGCGGTCGACCTGATGACCCTGGCCCGGCCGACCGTCGACCGCCCCGAGCCGGACTGGCCCTGGTCGGACGAGCGGCTCGCGCTCACGATCGGGCTCGCCTCCGCCGGTGCCCTCGCGCTGCTCGCGACCGCGTGGTGGTGGCTCCGCCGCCGCCCCCACCGTTGAGCTGGGCCGGATTCGGTGTCGAGCTGGGCCCAGCTCAACGAGTGGCGAGGTAGGCGAGCTGGGCCCGGACCGAGAGCTCAGCGGCGCCCCACAGGACCGGGTCGACATCGGCGTACACGTGCTCGACGACGGCGCGAGGGGTCAGGGAGGAGCCGGTGCCCGCCTCGAGGTCCACGTGGGGCAGTGCCCGCGCGAGGGTGGGCTCCCCCGACAGCTCGATCACGGCGGCCTCGACCTGGGCCAGCCGATCGCGCCGGTGGGCGATGTAGAAGTCGAGGGCCCCCAGGGCGTCGTCGATGACCGGGCCGTGGCCGGGCCAGATCCGGGACACCTCGTGGGCCGAGGCCAGCGCGTGCAGGCGGTCCAACGAGTCGAGGTAGGCCCCGAGCTGCCCGTCCGGGTGGGCGACCACGGTGGTGCCGCGGCCCAGGACCGTGTCGCCGGTCAGCACGGCGCCCTCGGCGGGCAGCAGGAACGACAGCGAGTCGGCGGTGTGGCCGGGAGTGCCGACGACCCGCACCTCCAGGCCGTCGACCTCGACCACGTCACCGTCGGAGAGGCCCTCCGAGCCGAGGCGGTACTCCGGGTCCAGCGCGCGTACGCCGCAGCCCACCCGCTCGGCGAACTCCTTTGCGGCCTCGGAGTGGTCCGCGTGGTGGTGGGTGAGCAGCACGACGCCGACCTCGCCTGCCCGGGCCGCCACCGCGTCGAGGTGCGCGAGGATCGACGGCCCCGGGTCGACGACCACCGAGCGTCGGGCCCCCGGCTCGCGCAGCACCCAGGTGTTGGTGCCGTCGAGCGTCATCATGTTCGCGTTGGGAGCGAGGACGCACCGGGCCCGCTCACCGAAGGAGCCTCCCGCCCACCCGCTCCCGGTCACGAGCCCTGCCGCTCCTCGACCAGCGGCCGCAGGGACTCCGGCATCGACAGCGTGGCCGCGTCGCCCTCCCCCTCGACCTCGGGCGTGAACATCTCGACCCGCCGGCCCTCGGCCGCCGCGAGGACGTCGCCGGGAGCGGCGTACTGCGCGATCTCGAGGCAGGTGAGGTACGTCGGCGGCAGCATCAGCATCTCCTCGGCGTCCACCGCCTCGACCGCCGACATCGCCGGCGTCCAGTGCACGGACGACGACTCCGTCGACACGTCGCGGGTCCGCTGCCCCTCGGGCATGGCCGCCACGAAGAACCAGGTGCGGTAGCGGCGCGGCTCGAAGACCGGCGTCAACCAGCCCGACCAGACGCCGAGCAGGTCCGAGCGCAGCACCAGCCCGCGCCGCGCCAGGAACTCGGTGAACGCCAGCTCGCGCCCCTCGAGCGCCACCCGGTCGGCCTCCCAGTCCTCGCCGGTGGTGTCGGCGATGACGGTCTCGGGCGACGGCCCGGCCAGCAGCACGCCCGACTCCTCGAAGGTCTCCCGCACCGCCGCGCACACCAGGGCGCGTGCGGTCTCCTCGTCGGTGCCGAGCCGGTGGGCCCAGTCGGCCGGCGAGGGGCCGTGCCAGGCGACGGTGGCGTCGAAGTCACGCCGGTCGACGCCACCGCCCGGGAAGACGCACATGCCTCCCGCGAACGCCATCGACGTCTGCCGGCGCAGCAGGTAGACCGACGGACCCCCCGCCGGTGAGTCGGGCGACGCGGGGCGCAGGAGCACGACGGTCGCGGCGTTGCGCGGCTCGGCCGGCGTGCGCGTGCCGGCGGCGTACTCCTTCGCCTGCTCGACGAGCTGCGGCGGCAGCGGGATGCGGAGCATCAGACCTCGACGACGATCTCGACCTCGACCGGGGAGTCCAGGGGCAGCACCGGAACACCGACCGCCGACCGGGCGTGGACGCCCGCGTCACCGAAGGCCTTGCCGAGCAGCTCCGAGGCGCCGTTGGCGACCAGCGGCTGGCCGGTGAAGTCGGGCGTGGAGGCCACGAACGCCACCACCTTGACGACCCGCTTCACCAGCGACAGGTCGCCGATCTCCGCCTTGACCGCCGCGATCGCGTTGAGCGCGCACTGCTGGGCGCACTCGACGGCCTCGTCCTGGCTGACCTCGCCACCCACCTTGCCGGTGAGCATCAGCTCGCCCGAGCGCATCGGCAGCTGGCCGGAGGTGAAGACGTGGTTGCCGCTGCGCACGGCCGGGACGTAGACCGCCACCGGCTTGGCCACCTCGGGCACCGCCAGGCCGAGCTCGGCGAGGCGCTCCTCCGGGGTGCTCATGCCTCGACCGGACGCTTGAAGTAGCCGACGAGGTTCTCGGGGTTCATCCCGGGTGCGATCTGGACGAGCTCCCACCCGTCGGCGCCGAAGTTGTCGAGGATCTGCTTCGCTGCGTGCGTCAGGATCGGCGCCGTCAGGTATTCCCACTTGGTCATGGTCGGCACCCTACTCACCGCCCTCGCCTCACAGGAACGAGACGTCGGGCGACAGCACCCCGCGCAGCTCGTTGACCGCGAGCACGACGAACAGCACGGCGCAGAGCCCCAGATGAACCGGACCACCCCCAGCCACACCATGCCGAAGGCGACCGCGACCCAGGGCAGCGAGAGGTCGGGAAAGGGAACCACGAGGGGGCGACCGAATCCAGTTGACCTCGACCGCGGTTGAAGTCCTAGCGTCCTCTCGTGCCCGTGACAGCTCCGCCTCGTCAGCCGCGACCGCGGCTGCTCTCCCCGACGTACGCCGCCACGACCGTCGGCATGTTCGCGCTCTGCGCCTTCGTGGCGTTCGAGGCGGTCGCGGTGACGACGGTGATGCCGACCGTGGCCGAGGACCTCGACGGCGTCGGTCTGTTCGCGCTGTCCTTCGCCGCGCCGCTGGCCAGCGCCGTGGTCGGCATGGTCGCCGCAGGCGGGTGGAGCGACCGACGGGGTCCGGCCGTCCCGCTGGCGGCCGCGCTCGCGCTGTTCGCGCTCGGGCTCGTCGTCTGCGGCTCGGCGCCCTCGATGGAGGTGCTGGTCGCCGGCCGGGTCCTCCAGGGTCTGGGCGGTGGCGCACTCACCGTGGTGCTCTACGTGCTGGTCGGGCTGGTCTTCCCGCCCCTGCTGCAGCCGGCGGTCTTCGCCAGCTTCGCGGCCGCCTGGGTGCTGCCGTCGCTGTTCGGGCCGGCGCTCGCCGCGTGGGTCGCGCACACGGTCGGCTGGCGGTGGGTGTTCCTGGGCGCCGTCGTCCTGGTGGCGGCCGCGGCGGCCCTCGTGTCGCCGTCGCTGCGCCGACTCACGCCCCGGCCCGCGGGCGCTACGGCGCCGCGGTCCCGGTTCGCCTGGGCCTGCGTGGGCGCCGTCGCGGTGCTGGGCCTCGAGCTGCTCGGCTCCCGTCAGGGACCGGTCGTGCTGCTGGCCGTGGCCGCCCTGGCACTGGTCGGGCTGGCCCTGCGTCGACTGCTCCCGGCAGGCGCCCTGACGGCCCGGCGGGGGCTGCCGTCGGTCATCGGCACGCGCGGGCTGATGAGCGCGTCGTTCTTCTGCGCCGAGGCCTACATCGTCTTCGTGCTCCAGGAGCGGTGGGGCTGGACCCCGGGCACCGCGGGACTGGCCCTCACCGGCGTCGGCGTGACCTGGGCCGCGGCCAGCCAGGTGCAGTCGCGCCTGGGCGAGCGGGTCAGCAACACCGCGGCCATGCGCTGGGGCAGCGGTCTGGTGCTCGTCGGCACGGTCGCACTGACCGTGGTGGTCGCCGCCCACGCGGCGCCCGTGCTGGCCGTGGGGGCCTACGTCCTCGCCGGCGCGGGCATGGGCTTCGGCTACCCGCGCACCGGCGTGGCGATGCTGGCGGCGTCGAGCGACGGCGACCGCGGCTTCAACTCCTCGGCGCTCTCGATCGCCGACTCGCTCGGGGGTGCGCTCGCGCTGTCGGCCTCGGGCGTCGCCTTCGGTGCGGCCACCCGCGCGGGTGGCGACGCGTTCGTGTCGGTCTTCGTCCTGGCCGCCGTCGTGGGCGCGCTGGCGACGGTCACCGCCGCCCGGACCGGCCGGGCCTGAACGGCCAGGCCCGGCCAGGGACTCAGCCGACCAGGAGATCCGGCTCGGTCTTCTCGCGGACCTCGTCCTCGGTCACGCCCGGCGCGAGCTCGACCAGCTTCAGGCCCTCGGGGGTGACGTCGATGACGCACAGGTCGGTGATGATCCGCTCCACGACGCCGCGGCCGGTGTAGGGCAGCGAGCACTCCTCGACGATCTTGTACGACCCGTCCTTGGCGACGTGCTCCATCAGCACGATCACGCGCTTGGCGCCGTGGACGAGGTCCATCGCGCCGCCCATGCCCTTGACCATCTTGCCGGGGATCATCCAGTTGGCGATGTCACCGCCCTTCGACACCTGCATGGCCCCCAGGATCGCGGCGTCGATCTTGCCGCCGCGGATCATCCCGAACGACGTCGCGGAGTCGAAGAACGACGCACCGCGACGCAGCGTGACGGTCTCCTTGCCGGCGTTGATCAGGTCGGGGTCCTCCTCGCCCTCGACCGGGTAGGCACCCACGCCGAGGATGCCGTTCTCCGACTGCAGCACCAGCTCCACGTCGTCACCGACGTAGTTCGGCACCAGCGTCGGCAGCCCGATCCCGAGGTTGACGTAGGACCCGTCGTGCAGCTCGGAGGCGGCCCGGGCGGCCATCTCCTCGCGCGTCCACCCCTTCTGGTCGGCCATGTCAGTTGCCCTCCTTCGGACGCACGGTCCGCTTCTCGATCCGCTTGTCCGCCGCCTGCTCGGGGGTCAGCGCGACCACGCGCTGCACGAACACCCCCGGGGTGTGGATCTCGTTGGGGTCCAGCTCGCCGGGCTCCACCAGCTCCTCGACCTCCGCGATCGTCACCCGCCCGCACATCGCGGCCAGCGGGTTGAAGTTGCGCGCGGAGTCTCGGTAGACGAGGTTGCCGTGCCGGTCGCCCTTCCAGGCGCGCACCAGGCCGAAGTCCGCCACGATCGCGTGCTCGAGGACGAACTCCTTCTCCCCCTCCGCGGTCTCGAACGTCTGCGTCTGCTTCGCCGGGGAGGCGACCACCACGTTGCCGTCGGCGTCGTACTTCCACGGCAGCCCGCCCTCGGCGACCTGGGTGCCGACACCGGTGGCGGTGAAGAACGCCGGGATGCCCGACCCGCCCGCGCGCATCCGCTCCGCCAGCGTGCCCTGCGGGGTCAGCTCGACCTCGAGCTCACCGGAGAGGTACTGCCGCGCAAACTCCTTGTTCTCCCCCACGTAGGAAGAGATCATCCGGCGCAGCCGCTTGGCCATCAGCAGCCGGCCCAGGCCCCAGTCGTCCACGCCGCAGTTGTTCGACACCGCCTCGAGCTCGGCGACCCCCGAGTCCAGCACCGCCTCGATCAGCACCGAGGGGATGCCGCACAACCCGAAGCCGCCCACCGACAGCGTCGCCCCGCTGGGGATGTCGGTCACCGCCTCGGCCGCACTCGCCACGACCTTGTCCACGCGCTCGTCCTCCCTTGCCCGGTCCCGGGCGTCCTGGTCCGGACCGGATCACCCCGGCCTCGCCTCCCGGCGATCCTAGTCATGACGGCCGTCACAGCTTCATGGGCGGCAGCCACAGAGTTCCGCCGCTCGGGTGGGGGCTTTGGACATGACCCGTCCCGGTCCTCGCGCCGCCTCAGGGACCGGGTCCTACGCTGCTCTACGTGTCCCAGCAGAAGCACGACTGGCCGAACGTGCGGCTGCACGTCGTCACCGGCAAGGGCGGCACCGGCAAGTCGACCGTCGCTGCTGCCCTCGCCCTCGCGCTCGCCGACCACGGCCGCAACGTCCTGCTGTGCGAGGTGGAGGGGCGCCAGGGCATCGCCCGGATGTTCGACGTCGACCCGCTGCCCTACGAGGAGCGCCGGATCGCGACCGGCCTCCCCGGCGAGGAGGGCTCGCCCGGCGTCGTGCACGCGCTGCACATCGACCCGGAGTCGGCGCTGCTGGAGTACCTCGCCATGTACTACAAGCTCGGTCGGGCCGGCCGGGCCCTCGACCGCTTCGGCGTCGTGGAGTTCGCCACCACCATCGCTCCCGGCGTGCGTGACGTGCTGCTGACCGGCAAGGTGTTCGAGGCCGTCCAGCGCAACAGCCGCAACAAGAAGGCGATCCGGTACGACGCCGTCGTGCTCGACGCCCCGCCGACCGGCCGGATCGCCCAGTTCCTCAACGTGAACAACGAGCTCGCCGGACTGGCCAAGATGGGGCCGATCAAGAGCCAGGCCGACACGGTGATGACCCTGTTCCGCTCGCCGCGGACCGCCGTGCACCTGGTGACGGTGCTGGAGGAGATGCCCGTGCAGGAGACCTCGGACGGCATCGACGAGCTGAGTGCGGCCGGGCTGCCGGTCGGAGGCGTGGTGGTGAACCTGGTCCGTCCGCGGGACCTCGACGCCGCGGACCTCGACGCCGCCCGTGGGGGGACGCTCGACGCGGCGGCCATCCGCTCCGACCTGAAGCAGGCCGGCGTGGAGGACGGCGACGACCTCGTCGACGGACTCCTGGTCGAGGCCCGCGACCATGCGGAGCGCCGTGCACTCGAGGACGCCCAGCGCGGGCTGGTCGGGGAGCTGGGCGTGCCGACGTACGAGCTTCCCCGCCTCGCGGGCGGGGTGGACCTCGGCGGCCTCTACGAGCTCGCGGCGAGCCTGCGCGACCAGGGGATGGCATGAAAACCCCCGCGGGCTCGACCCAGGGCACCCGGTCCCAGCGGCGGGTGGGGCCACTCACCCAGGCGCCGGCACCCTCCCTCGACGTCGACGCCCTGATCGACGACCCGGGGACCGGCATCATCGTGTGCTGCGGCTCCGGCGGCGTCGGCAAGACCACCACTTCGGCGGCGCTGGCGCTGCGGGCTGCGGAACGAGGACGCCGGGTGGTCGTGCTGACCATCGATCCTGCCCGTCGGCTGGCCCAGTCGATGGGCATCGAGGCGCTCGACAACACCCCGCGCCCCGTCTCCGGCGTCGACGCCGCGGCGGGCGGCTCGCTGGACGCGATGACGCTCGACATGAAGCGCACCTTCGACGAGGTGGTCGAGAGCCAGGCCAGCCCCGAAAAGGCGCAGCAGATCCTGGAGAACCCCTTCTACGTCGCGCTGTCGAGCTCCTTCGCGGGGACGCAGGAGTACATGGCGATGGAGAAGCTCGGCCAGATCCACCACGACGCCCGGCGCGACGGCACCTACGACCTGATCGTGGTCGACACCCCGCCCTCGCGCTCGGCGCTGGACTTCCTCGACGCCCCCGAGCGGCTCTCGAGCTTCCTCGACGGGCGGTTCATCCGGCTGCTGCTGGCACCGGCCAAGGGCCCGGCCAGGTTCATGACAGCCGGCTTCAGCATGATCACCAACGCGCTGACCAAGATCCTCGGCGCGCAGGTGCTGCGGGACATGCAGACGTTCGTCGCGGCGTTCGACACGCTCTTCGGCGGCTTCCGCCAGCGCGCCCAGAAGACCTTCGAGCTGCTGCAGGCCGACGGGACGGCGTTCCTGGTCGTGGCCGCTCCCGAGCCGGACGCGATGCGCGAGGCGGCGTACTTCGTGGAGCGGCTCAGCGAGGACCGGATGCCGTTGGCGGGGCTCATCGTCAACCGGGCCAGCCCGGAACCGCGCGGCAGCCTGTCCGCCGACGAGGCGATGACCGCCGCGGCCCGGCTGCGCCGGCACGAGCAGGGCTCGCTCACCGCAGGGCTGCTGCGGCTGCACGCCGACCAGTCCCGCATGGTCGAGCGCGAGGCACGGCTGCGCGAGCGCTTCGCCGCGGCACACCCGCAGGTGCCGACCGCGGTGGTGCCCGCCCTGCCCGGCGATGTGCACGACCTCGAGGGCCTGCGCCGCGTCGGCGAGCTGCTCGGCGAGCGCTGACACCGACCCGGACGCGGGCCCACCGCACCGGCCACCTCGACGGCGGCCGGGACGGCACGTGGCTCAGGCCGTGGCCGTCACCTTGGTCGGGCTCGCGCCCTGCTCACGAGCGGCCTCCAGGACCGCGCGCCAGGAGGCGTTCGGGCGGCGACGCAGCAGGGCCCGGCGCTCGCGCTCGGTCATGCCGCCCCAGACCCCCCACTCGATCTGGTTGTCGAGCGCCTCGGCCAGGCACTCGGTCCGCACGGGGCAACCCGCACAGAGCTGCTTGGCCTTGTTCTGCTCCGCGCCGCGCACGAACAACTGGTCCGGCTGCGCCTGTCGGCATGCCGCCGCGGACGTCCAATCCTCAACCCACATGATGATGTCCCCACATCGTCCGAGATAGGCGGCGTCCCCATGACGTCTACCCGGGTGATCCCCTCAGGGTCACAAAGTTAAGGACTCCGCCGCGGCGGGGGCAGACACCTTTTACCCAAATGTCCTAGTCCGAACTAACTAGTCATATTGGGTCATGAATGGGTTGGGGCTCGCTCCCTCCCGTACATTGGGCGCATGTCCAGCCCTCGGTCCACCCTGCCCGGAGAGCGTCTGACGGCCGGTCGCGTGGCTAAGCACCTCGGCGTGATGCTGGCCGTCGCGGCGGTCATGGGCGTCGTCGTCGCCGGTCTCGCCATCCCCTTCGCCGGAGTCGTCGGCATCGGTGCGCGCGACGTCGCGCGGACGATGGACAGCCTCCCGGAGGAGCTGAAGACCGAGGCGCTGCCCGAGAAGACCAACATCCTCGACGCCAACGGCGACGTCCTCGCGACGCTGTACGACGAGAACCGGGTCACCGTCCCGCTGGACCAGATCTCGCGCACGATGGTCAAGGCCATCGTCGCCATCGAGGACTACCGCTTCTACCAGCACGGCGCGTTGGACCTGAAGGGCACGCTGCGCGCCCTGGTCACCAACCAGGCCGCGGGTGGGGTGTCGCAGGGTGGCTCGTCGATCACCCAGCAGATGGTCAAGCTGACCCTGCTCAGCCAGGCCAAGACGAAGGCGGAGCGCAAGGCCGCCACCGACGACACCTACGCGCGCAAGCTGCGCGAGCTGCGCTACGCGATCGCCTTCGAGCAGAACTACTCCAAGGACTGGATCCTCGAGCGCTACCTCAACATCGCCTACTTCGGTGACGGCGCCTACGGCATCCAGTCCGCAGCGCGGCACTACTTCGACAAGAACGCCAAGGACCTCGACCTGCGCGAGTCCGCGATGCTGGCCGGCCTGGTGAAGAGCCCCACCGGCTACGACCCCACGAGCTACCCGGCGAAGGCGCTGGAGCGGCGCGACACGGTGCTGGCCCGGATGGCCGAGCTGAACGTCATCAGCCACCACAAGGCCCAGAAGACCTCGAAGATGCCGCTGGGCCTGCACACCATCCCGGCCCGCAACGGCTGCGTGAACTCCCGCGCGCCCTTCTTCTGCGACTACGCCGTCGCCACGCTGATGCAGGACCGCTCGCTCGGCAAGACGAAGGAGGAGCGCAAGAAGCTCCTCTACTCCGGCGGCCTCACCATCCACACCACCGTCGACCTGCGCGACCAGGTGGCCGCCGACAGGTCGGTGGCGTCGCACGTCGACCCGACCAACCAGGCCATCGGCGCGCTGGCCATGGTGGAGCCGCGCACCGGTGACGTGAAGGCGATCGCGCAGTCCCGCCCGATGGGCACCGACAAGGCGCGCGGCGAGACCTACCTCAACTACGTGGTGCCCGAGGAGTACGGCCACTCCAAGGGGTTCCAGGCCGGCTCGACCTTCAAGGCCTTCGTGCTGGCGGCCGCGGTGAAGCAGCACATCCCGCTGAGCAAGACCATCAGCGCACCGCCCGAGGTGTTCCTGAACATGAACACCTTCCCGGACTGCGAGGGCAACTACCCGAGCACCCAGGTCTGGAACCCGCACAACTCCACCGACAGCGGCACGTTCAACCTCTACACCGGCACCCAGCTGTCCGTGAACACCTTCTACGCCCAGCTCGAGCAGCAGACCGGGCTGTGCGAGCCGTACCGGCTGGCCCGCGAGATGGGCGTCGAGCTGACCGACCCGCCGCACGAGCGCGTGCCGTCGTTCACCCTGGGCGTGCCGAGCACCAGCCCGCTGGAGATGGCGGAGGCCTACGCGACCTTCGCGGGCCGCGGCCTGCACTGCAACGCCCGCCCGGTCACCTCCATCGAGGACTCGGCCGGCAACCTGCTCAAGGAGTACCCCTCGCAGTGCCAGCAGGTGCTGCCCGCCTCCGTCGCGGACGCCGTCAACGACGTGCTGCGCGGCGTGCAGGAGCCCGGCGGCTTCGGGTACGACGCCGGCATCGGCCTCAACCAGCCCTCGGCGGGCAAGACCGGCACCATCGACGACAACATGGCCGTGTGGTTCGTGGGCTACACCCCCAACCTCGCCACGGCATCGATGATCGCCGGCGCCAACAGCCTGGGTCACTGGGTCTCGCTGAACGGCCAGACCCTGCACGGCACCTATGTCGCCTCGGCCCACGGGTCCACCACGGCCGGACCGATGTGGGGTGACGCGATGAAGGTGATCCAGCAGTGGCTGCCCGACGAGGACTTCGTGAAGCCCTCGGCCGAGGACGTCGCCGGCGTCCTGACCCTGGTGCCGGACGTCCGCGGCATGAGCCTGGACCAGGCCAAGCAGGTGCTGGAGGACGCCGGCTTCACGACGATGCTCGGCGGCTATCGCGACTCCGACTACTCGCTCGACACGGTCGCCTACACCTCACCCGGCGCCGGCTCCCAGTACGGCAGCGGCAACACGGTCACCATCTACCAGTCCACCGGCCACCCCTACGTCCCGCCGCACAGCAACGGTGGCGGGAACGGCGGCGGCGGGAACGGCGGCGGTGGTCACGGCGGCGGTGGTCACGGCGGCGGTGGCGGCAACGGGGGCGGCAACGGTGGCGGCAACGGCGGCGGCGGCCGCGGTCGCTGACCCGGTCAGCGACCGCTGTCGTCGGGCTTGACGCTCAGCCGAGCTGGCGGCGCACCTCGGCCGCGACCGCGGCACCGTCGGCCCGCCCCTTGACCTGGGGCTGGACGACGCCCATGACGCGACCCATCGCCTTCATGCCCTCGCCGGCCGCGCCGACCTGCTCGACGGCCGCACTGACGATGCCGGCGACCTCCTCGGCGGTCAGCTGCTCGGGCAGGTAGTCTGCGATGACCGCGGCCTCCGCGGTCTCCTTGGCGGCCATCTCGGCGCGGCCACCCTCCTCGAAGGCCACCGCCGCCTCGCGGCGCTTCTTGGCCTCGGTGGACAGCACGCCGACGATGTCGTCGTCGCTCAGCTCCCGCTGCTCCTTGCCCGCCACCTCGGCGTTGGTGATCGCCGTGAGCACCATCCGCAGGGTCGAGGAGCGCACCTCGTCGCGCGCCTTCATGGCGGTGGTGAGGTCGGCGCGGAGACGGTCCTTGAGGGTGCTCATGCGGGCCATTGTGGCAGCCTTGCCGCATGACTCCCTCGGCACCGGTCTGGCGCACGATCGCGACGCTCGCAGGGACCGGTGTCGTGGCCGGGGCGGGCGCGACGGCGTACGCCGCCTGGGAGGCACGTCAGTACGTCCTGCGGCGCGTGAGCGTTCCGCTGCTGCCCGAGGGGCACCGGCCGCTGCGCGTCCTGCACCTCAGCGACATCCACATGACTCCCGGCCAGACCCGCAAGCAGGAGTGGCTGCGGGGGCTGGCCGGCCTGCGTCCGGACCTGGTCATCAACACCGGCGACAACCTCGCGCACCGTGACTCGGTGCCCGTCGTCCGCGACGCGTTCGGGCCGCTGCTCGACACGCCGGGGGTCTTCGTCTTCGGCTCCAACGACTACTACTCCCCCACGCTCCGCAACCCGCTGCGCTATCTGCTGCCCGACGACGGGCAGCGCAACGTGCACACCCCGCAGCTGCCCTGGCGCGAGCTGCTGGCGGTGTTCACCGACGCCGGTTGGGTCGATCTCTCCAACACCCACGGGTCGCTGGAGGTCGGGGGCACGTCCTTCGCCTTCGCCGGCGTCGACGACCCCCACCTCGAGTACGACCGCCTCGACGACGTGGCCGGCCCGGCGGACCCCGAGGCCGACGTGCGGCTCGCGGTGACCCATGCGCCGTACCTGCGGGTGCTCGACCGGTTCGCCGCCGACGGGTACGACGCCGTCATCGCCGGGCACACGCACGGCGGCCAGGTCTGCCTGCCCGGGCGCGGCGCGCTCACCACCAACTGCGACCTCGAGCCGGCGCGGGCCAAGGGCCTGCACCGCCACCCGGCTCGCTCGCGCGACGGCGACCCGGGCTCGTCCTGGCTGCACGTCTCGGCGGGGCTCGGAACCAGCCCGTACGCGCGGATCCGGGTCGCGTGTCGCCCCGAGGCGACGCTGCTGACCCTCACCGCACGCGGCTGAACCGGCCCCGACGTCCACGGGCGTGGGCCGATTACGAAGGCACCGAGGTGCTCGGGTATGCTCGCCGTGCTTGCGGGGCCGGACCCAAGGTCGGACCCGCAATCGGGCTGTGGCGCAGCTTGGTAGCGCGCCTCGTTCGGGACGAGGAGGCCGCAGGTTCAAATCCTGTCAGCCCGACCAGTCGTGAGGGCCCCGATCCCGGGTGGGATCGGGGCCCTCACGCATTCCGGCCCTCACGCACGACGGTCGGCACGCGCGTTCTGGCACACTGCGCGCATGGCAGATGAGCAACACGGGAGCGACGGACCTTCCCTGGAGCTGCCGTCCCTGGGCTTCGGCAGGCGCAAGCGCAAGCAGCCGCAGGAAGCCGGAGCGACGCCCGAGCCGACGCCCGAGCCGACACCCGAGCCGACGCCCGAGCCGACGCCCGAGCCGACGATCGAGGTGCCGGCCGCGAGGAAGCCGCCCCCGGCCGTGTCGGAGCCCGCGCCCGATCCCGTGTCGGCGCCCGCGGAGACCCGCCCGCTGTTCACCGACGAGGTGGCCCCAGCTCCGCTAGCGCCGCCCCCGCCGCCCGCCCCGAGCTCCACGTCCGGCCCGGTCCCGTCGCCCAGGCCCGGCGGGAGCACGGCGCGGCCCGCACGGAAGGCCCCCGCGCGCTCGCGTCGGGCCCGCAGGGCTCCGTCGCTGCCGGCCCTCGGAGGCATGCTCGCCGCCGTCATCACCGGTGCGGTGGTCGGGCTGGCCGTCGTCGGGCTCACCTGGGGCTCGCAGCGCACCTGCGAGGCCGCCCGTGGCACGTCCACGTGCGGCGCCGCCGGCTTCTGGCTGCTCGTCGCGATCATGGTCGCGATGGTCTTCCTCGGCTCGGCCCTGCTCCGGGCCTGGCGCGTCCCGGAGCCCGGCTCCACGAGCTTCCTGGCCGTCGGCCTGCTCGCGGTGCTGGCGCTGCTGTTCCTCGTCGACGTGATCTTCAGCTGGTGGATGGTGATCGTCGTCCCGGTGCTCACCGTGGCGACCTTCGCGCTCGCGCACTGGGTCACCACGGCGTTCAACGAGCCCGCGAAGGACTGAGGCCGCCCGAGGCCGAAGGGTCGTCAGCGAGCGGCGAGCAGCTCGGCGATCTGCACGGTGTTCAGCGCGGCACCCTTGCGCAGGTTGTCGTTCGAGATGAACAGCGCGAGGCCGCGGTCGCCGTCCACACCCGGGTCCTGCCGGATGCGGCCGACGTACGACGGGTCCTTGCCGGCCGCCTGCAGCGGCGTGGGGATCTCGCTGAGCTCCACGCCGGGCGCGGTCGCCAGCAGCTCACGCGCACGCTCGGGCGTCATCGCCCGCTCGAACTCCGCGTTGATCGCCAGCGAGTGCCCGGTGAAGACCGGGACCCGCACGCAGATACCGGACACCCGCAGCTCGGGGATGCCGAGGATCTTGCGGGACTCGTTGCGGAGCTTCTGCTCCTCGTCGGTCTCGCCGAGGCCGTCGTCGACGATCGACCCGGCCAACGGCAGCACGTTGTAGGCGATCGTGCGGGCGTACTTCACCGGGTCCGGGAAGGCCACGGCCTCGCCGTCGTAGGCCAGCTCCCGCGCCTTGTCGCCCGCCGCGGCCACCTGGCCCGCGAGCTCGTCCACGCCGGCCACGCCGCTGCCGGAGACCGCCTGGTACGTCGAGGCGATCAGCCGCACCAGCCCGGCCTCGTCGTGCAGCGGCTTGAGCACCGGCATCGCGGCCATCGTCGTGCAGTTGGGGTTCGCGATGATGCCCTTGCGGGCCTCGGCCACCGCGTGCGGGTTGACCTCGGAGACGACCAGCGGGACGTCGGGGTCCATCCGGAAGGCGGAGGAGTTGTCGACCACCGTGACGCCGGCGTCGGCGAACTTCGGCGCCAGCGCCCGGGAGGTGGTGGCGCCGGCCGAGAACAGCGCGATGTCGAGACCGCTGGGGTCCGCGGTCGAGGCGTCCTCCACGACGACCTCGCGCCCCGCGAACGGCAGCACGGTTCCGGCCGAGCGTGCGGAGGCGAAGAAGCGGATCTCCTCGGCGGGGAACCCGCGCTCCTCGAGGATCTGGCGCATCGCGACGCCGACCTGGCCGGTGGCGCCGACCACTCCGATGCGCGTCATCGGCCGGTCCCGCCGTAGACGACCGCCTCGACCTCGTCGGCGTCGAGGTCGAACGCCGAATGGGTCGAGCGCACGGCCTCGTCGACCTGGGCCTCGTCGACGATGACCGAGATGCGGATCTCGGAGGTGGAGATCATCTCGATGTTCACGCCCGCCGAGGCGAGCGAGGCGAAGAACTTCGCGGTGATGCCGGGGTGCGAGCGCATGCCCGCACCGATCAGCGAGACCTTGCCGATCTGGTCGTCGTACAGGAGCTTGTCGTAGCCGACCTCCTCCTGGATCCGCGCGAGCGCACCCATGGCCGTCTGGCCGTCGGCACGCGGCAGCGTGAAGGAGATGTCGGTGAGGCCGGTGGCGGCCGCCGAGACGTTCTGGACCACCATGTCGATGTTGACCTCGGTGGCGGCCAGCGCCTCGAAGATCCGGGCCGCCTCGCCCACCTTGTCGGGCACGCCGACCACGGTGATCTTGGCCTCGCTGCGGTCGTGGGCGACACCGGCGATGATCGCCTGCTCCATGGGCTCTTCTCCCTCCGAGGGGTCCGGGATGATCCAGGTCCCCTCCTTCTGGCTGAACGAGGACCGGACGTGGACCGGCATGTTGTAGCGGCGGGCGTACTCCACGCAGCGCAGGTGCAGGATCTTGGCGCCCGAGGCGGCCATCTCCAGCATCTCCTCGGTGGAGACCCGGTCGAGCTTGCGGGCCGCGGGGACGATCCGAGGGTCGGCGGTGAACACGCCGTCGACGTCGGAGTAGATCTCGCAGACGTCGGCACCCAGCGCCGCCGCCAGGGCCACGGCGGTGGTGTCCGAGGCGCCGCGGCCCAGGGTGGTGATGTCCTTGGTGTCCTGCGAGACACCCTGGAAGCCGGCCACGATCGCGATCGCGCCGTCCCTGATCGCGGCCTCGATGCGGCCGGGGGTGATGTCGATGATCTTGGCCTTGCCGTGCACGGAGTCGGTGATGACCCCGGCCTGGGAGCCGGTGAACGACTGCGCCTTGTGGCCGAGCTGCGCGATCGCCATGGCGACCAGCGCCATCGAGATCCGCTCGCCCGCCGTCAGCAGCATGTCGAGCTCGCGCGGCGGCGGCAGCGGGGTCACCTGCTCGGCGAGGTCCCTCAGCTCGTCGGTGGTGTCCCCCATGGCCGACACGACGACGACGACGTCGTTGCCTGCCTTGCGGGTGGCGACGATCCGTTGCGCGACCCGCTTGATCCCGGCGGCGTCAGCGACGGACGAACCGCCGTACTTCTGCACGACAATGCCCACTGGTCTGTCCTCGAGGCTCGGTTGGCGTCTCCGGCCGCCCGTCCCGGCCAGGTGCCCGGACCACGCCGCGCTGCGCTGCGACCGGGCCAGAGTCTACCGGGGGGAGCCGTCCGTCGAGCCCAGCATCTCAGCGTCGAGCATCTCGTCGGCGGCGGCGACCTGCTCGTCCTCGCCCTCGAACTCCGCATCCAGCCGGTCGTGGGCCACCACGGACAGCAGCGCGTTCAGCGCCGCACCGGCGAGGTTGCCCCACGAGGCGACGTAGGAGAACTGCCACCACCACAACGCCTCCTCGACGTTGCCGTCGCGGTAGTGACGCAGGCCGTTGACCAGGTCCAGCGCGATGGCCGTCAGGTCGTCGGAGAGCTGGCTCTCCACCACCTCGGGGACGTAGGGGTCGAAGACGAAGCTGTAGGTGTCGACGCTGTCGAGGATGCCGCCCAGGCGCATCCGCATGTCGTCGAGGTCCGGCTCGGGCCCGACATCGGGTTGGTACTCGGCACGGGGCGTGAAGTCGCGCTGGGCGCCCAGCCGGGCGCCGGCCAGGAGCACCTGGCTGATCTCCAGCAGCAGCAGCGAGATCGCCCGCCCGCCGTCGCCCTCCCGCGACACCGCCTGGAGCGCCAGCAGGAAGCTCTCCACCTGGTCGGCGATCTGCTGGGCGAAGTCCTCGGTCTCGGCGTCGAGGTTCGTGGTGCCGGTCATTCAGCGTTCCGCCTTCCTGCGAATGCACGTCCCAGGGTGACCTCGTCGGCGTACTCGAGATCACCGCCTACGGGCAGTCCACTCGCCAAACGGGTCACGCGCAACCCGAGCGGCTTGAGCATCCGGGTGAGATAGGTCGCGGTCGCCTCGCCCTCGAGGTTCGGATCAGTGGCCAGGATGACCTCGGTGATCGCGCCGTCGGCCAGCCGCACCATCAGCTCGCGGATCCGCAGCTGGTCGGGCCCGATCCCGTCGATCGGGGAGATCGCGCCGCCGAGCACGTGGTAGCGGCCCCGGAACTCCCGGGTGCGCTCGATCGCGACGACGTCCTTGTACTCCTCCACCACGCACAGCACCGCCGGGTCGCGCCTCGGGTCACGGCAGATCCGGCACTGCTCGTCCTCGGACACGTTGAAGCAGATGCTGCAGAACTTCACCTTCGCCTTGACCTCGATCAGGACGTCGGCGAGACGGCGCACGTCGGCCGGCTCCGCCTGCAGCAGGTGGAACGCGATCCGCTGCGCGCTCTTGGGGCCGACCCCGGGCAGTCTGCCGAGCTCGTCGATGAGGTCCTGGACGACGCCTTCGTACAACGCGGAGGCCTTCTCAGAACCCGAGCTGGCCGGGCATGCCGCCCGCACCGCCGCCGCCGGCGAGGGGCCCGAGGGTCTCGCTGGCGAGCGCGTCGGCCTGGGCCTTGGCGTCGCGGTAGGCCGCCACGATCATGTCGCCGAGGTCGGAGAGGTCGTCGGGGCTGCTGGCGTCGAAGCCACCCGCCTTGATGTCGACGCCCACCAGCTCGCCGACGCCGTTGACCTGCACCGTCACCGCGCCACCGGCGACGGTGCCGTCGACGACCGTCTCGGTCAGGCGCGCCTGGGCGCTCTGGAGCTGCTCCTGCATCTGCTGGGCCTGCTGGAGCAGGGCGTTCATGTCGAAGCCGCCGGCGCCGCCGAGGGCGTCGAAGGGGTTCTGGCTCATGGTGTGGTCACCTCTCGGGTCGGTCGTGCGATCACTGGTGCCGCACCTCGTCGATGATCTTGGCGCCGAGCTCGCGGCGGAGCAGCTCGGCGGTGTCGATGCCCTGGTTCTCCGCATCGAGGTCGTCGGGGTGCGCCTCGGCGTCGGCCGCGGCGAGGTCCTCGGCGCGGTTGGGCCGCTCGGTGCCGTTGGCCCGGGTCTGCTGGATGGCGCCCCGGGCTGCCGCGATCGACTCGGGGTCGGGCCGCGGCTTCGTCGACGCCTCGGGGGCGGCAGCCGGCTCGGGCGCGGCCTCGGCGCGGGGCGCCGGGTCCCCACCGGCCCAGTCGGGCGGTCCGTCCGGCGCAGGCGCGGCCGTGGGCGCCTCGGGAGCGGCCGGCGGCGCAGCCGGCGGCGCGGGGGTGTCCGGGACGGGGTGGGGCGCGGCCACGTCGGCGCGTGCCCCCGGGTCGACGATCGTCTCGATGCGCCAGTCGGTCCCGACCACGTCGATCGCCGCCTGCCGGACGATCTCGGGGCTGCCGCCGTTGTCGAAGGAGTCCCGTGCGCCGGCGTTGCTGAAGCCGAGCGTCAGCGTCCGGTCGTCGACCGCCACGACCTGGGCGTTCTGGGTGAGGTGGATCCACGTGACGCGGCGACGCAGCTTGGTGGCCTCGACGATGTCGGGCCACAGCCGGCGCACGTCGACGAGCGTGAGGCCGCCGGCGCGAGGCGCGTCCTCGGCGGGTGCTGCGGCCGCGGCCGGCGGCGCTGCGGGAGCCGCCGCGACCGGCTCGGCGGCGGGAGCCGGCGGCGCGGCAGCGGGTTCAGCGACCGGGACGGGCTCGGCGACCGGGGCGGGCTCGGCGGCCGGCCGGCGGACCGGCTCGGGCTCCGGACGGACCTGCTCGTGGTGCACGGGCTCGTGGCGAGCAGGGGTGGGCGTCGGCGCGACCACGTCGCTCTTGACGGTGACCGACGCGGGCCGGTCCTGCGCCGGCGGCAGGGGCGCCGCCGGGGCGCTCGCCTGCACGGACGGGGTGCCGGTGATGGCGATCCGCTTCTCGAGCCGGTCCAGCCGCGCGAGGACGCCGTCGGTGGCGTGGTCGGCCCCAGGCAGCAGGACCCGGGCGCACACCAGCTCGAGCAGGAGCCGGGGCGCGGTCGCGCCACGCATCTCGGTGAGCCCCGTCGCGACCAGGTCGGCGGCCCGGCTCAGCTCGGCGCCACCGAAGCGCGCGGCCTGGGCCACGAGCCGCTCACCCTGGTCCTCGGAGACGTCGATCAGGCCTGTGGCCGGTGCGTCGGGGACGGCCGCCACGATGACGAGGTCGCGGAGCCGGCGCAGCAGGTCCTCGGTGAAGCGGCGCGGGTCCTGGCCGGTCTCGATCACCTTGTCCACCACCCCGAAGACCGCGGCGCCGTCGCCGGCGGCGAAGGCGTCGACGACCTCGTCGAGGAGCGTGTCGGGGGTGTAGCCGAGCAGCCCGGTCGCCAGCGCGTGGGTGACGCCCTCGGGACCGGCCCCTCCGAGCAGCTGGTCGAGGACCGAGAGCGTGTCGCGCGCGGAGCCGGCCCCGGCGCGCACCACCAGCGGCAGCGCCGCCGGCTCGATGGACACGCCCTCCTTCTCGCACAGCTCGGAGAGGTACGACGACAGCAACCGCGGCGGGATCAGCCGGAACGGGTAGTGGTGGGTGCGCGAGCGGATCGTCGGCAGCACCTTGTCGGGCTCGGTGGTGGCGAAGATGAAGCGCAGGTGTGGCGGCGGCTCCTCGACGAGCTTGAGCAGGGCGTTGAAGCCCTGCGTCGTCACCATGTGCGCCTCGTCGATGATGTAGACCTTGTAGCGGCTGCGCACCGGCGCGAAGAACGCCTTCTCCCGCAGGTCTCGCGCATCGTCGACGCCACCGTGGGAGGCGGCGTCGATCTCGATCACGTCGATGGAGCCCGGCCCGCCGCGGGCGAGGTCACGGCAGCTGTCGCACTCGCCGCACGGGTCGGCCACCGGCGCCTGCTCGCAGTTGAGCGCGCGGGCCAGGATGCGGGCCGAGGTGGTCTTGCCGCAGCCACGGGGGCCGGAGAAGAGGTAGGCGTGGTTGACCCGGTTGTTCGCCAGCGCGGCCCGGAGGGGCTCGGTGACGTGGTCCTGGCCGATGACCTCCCGAAATGTCTCGGGCCGGTAGCGGCGGTACAACGCGAGGGGTGACTCCACGCAAGAACCCTAACCACCCGCGCCGACAGCCGGTAGCGCGCGGTGGCGTGGTCGTCCCTCGTGGACGACCGGGGTCTCGAGACGGTCGCGCCTGCCCTCGCTGCGCCCGGTCCGGCGCCGAGCCCTCCTCGACCTCCTGCCCGGGTCGACGCCTTCGCTCTCAGGCGTCGGGGCATGAAAAGGCCCCCCGCGCACCCGACAGAGCTCGCTTACCCTTGCTGCCTTCCGGCCCTGGGGGAGTTCGGCAAGATGCCGCCACACGGGGGGTTGGCCCGAGTGTAGGGGAGCCGCCCGACGCCCACCAAGACGGCACCTCGAGGTGGGGGGATTTCGCCCCTCCCGGGAGCGACCGGTACTCTCCTCCGCGGAGGATTCGCCTAGTGGCCTATGGCGCTCGCTTGGAAAGCGGGTTGGGTTAACAGCCCTCAGGGGTTCGAATCCCCTATCCTCCGCCGGGAAACGAACGGGCGCCGACCACGCGGTCGGCGCCCGTCGTCGTCCACAGGCCTCGTCAGGTACGCCGGCGCGCGGTGACCGGGCGCAGCAGCAGGGCCAGCAGCAGCGCGCCACCGCCGACGAGCCCCCACCACACCGCGTGCTCGCGCGTCGCGGCGAGGACGTCGGCCTCGGGCTCGGGAGAGGTGGCGCGGGGGGTCCGGCCCTCCTCGGGCGTGGCCCGTGGCAGCTCGCCCGCCCGGCTCGGGTGCAGGGGCCGGGTGAGCGCCTCGACGGGCTGCACGACGCCGGCGCCCCGCAGCGGTGTCGGGTCCTGCGGCGATCCGTCCGCGGTGTCGAGGAGCCGGGCGACGATCTGGGCGGGCTTCTCGTCGGGGTGGCGCGACCAGAGCAGGGCCAGCACACCACTGACCTCCGCCGTGGCCCACGAGGTCGCGACCTCCTGCACGATGCAGGTGCTGCCGTTGAGGTCGACCGACACCCCGCCGTACGTCGGCGCGGCCACGTCCGTCGCGGAGTTCTGGACCACGTAGGTGTTCGGCGCCGGGTGCTCGGGGTCGCCGTCGGGCGTCGCGGTGACGGCGACCACGTGCTGGTAGCGGGCGGGGGCGATCAGGTCGTGGGCGTCCTCACCCGTCCTGAACGTGCCGAGCGCCTCGTAGTTGAGCTGTCCCTCGCCCGGTCGGTTGCCCGCCGCGGCGACCACGACCACGCCCGCGTCCCACGCCTTCTCCACCGCCCGCTCCAGCTCCGGGGTGTGGACGGTGGCGAGCGAGACGTTGGCGACCTTGATGCCCTCGCGGTCCGCGTTCCGGGCCACCCAGTCCAGCCCGTCCACGAGCGCGGCCGTCGAGACCTTGGTCTGGGGGGGCTGCGCACCGTCCTGGGGGAGGTCGGTGTCATAGACGCGCACGTCGATGACCGAGGCCCCGGGGGCCACGCCGACCGGCTTCCCGTCAGCGCGGGCGTGGCCGGCGATCAGGCCGGCGACCACGCTGCCGTGGCCCGACACCAGCCCCTTGGTCGCGGTGCCGAAGGCCTGGTGCGACTTCACGGTCAGCAAGGGGCTGTCCACCACGCCGGAGTCGAGCACGGCGACCGTCACCCCGGAGCCGGGCGCCTGCCCGCCGAAGAGGTCCTGCGCCTGCTCGACGCCGAGGGCCTCGAGGGGCACGCTGGTGTTGTCGGTGTCGGTCCGCGGCGTGTCGGTCTGGCTGCCCAGGCAGGCGGCGTCGACGTCGGCCCGCGCGGGGACCGCGGGGACCAGCACCCCGGCCATCGCCAGGCCCGCGACGGCGCCGGAGGCGGCGACGCTCAGGCGCACCCCCGGCCCCCCTCGCTGCGCGGCGGGCACAGGGCGGCGTCCACCGAGAGGTAGACCCCCTCGTCGAAGAGCCCCACCCAGGAGTCGGGTACCTCGGCGACCGGGTAGTCGCCGTACCCGAGCCGGGTGGCGACGTCGGGCCCCTCCAGCGGGTAGGACTGCCCCTTGGCGTCGATGAGGAAGGGTGCGCCGCCGGCGGACTGCCCCCAGTCGCCCGAGAGAACGTAGGCGCCACGACCGGGCTGCACCCGGACCGAGCGCTCACCCTCGCGCACGTCGGCCGGCGAGGCGTCCCCGGCGGCGTCGGTCGCCACGTGCGCCACGGGTGCCTCGCCCTTCTCCGCGGCGAGCAGGGCGCAGTGGTCGCCCTCGGTCGCCCGGAGCGTCCCCGACGGCCAGTGCTCGGACTCGTAGGGACCCTTGACCTGGCCGACGTTCGGCGGGCTGTCGAGCGTCCACTCCACGGGCGCCCCTCCGGAGCGCGACCCCTCGCTGATCCGACCGGTGGGGGTGGGTGAGTTCCGGTAGACGGCGAGCGCGAAGTCGTCGAGGGGCTCGGGGCCGTCGCCGGTCAGCAGCAGGGACTCGTCGCCGGTGGTGAGCACGTCGCCGATCCGGGCGTCGTCCGGGATCCCGAACTCGCCACGGTCGGCGGCCGGATCCCCGAACCCCGACAACCCGAAGGTGTCCCAGCTCAGGTCGCCGCCCTCCGGGAACAGGGCCAGCCACTCCTCGGGAACCTCGGTGCCACCGGCGCGGTTCGGCAGCTGCAGGTCGGCGAGCAGGTTGTCCTGGCCCTCGCCGAGCTTGCCACCGGTCGGGAGCTGGTAGCGGTGGGCCCCCGTGCCGTCCGCGGCCTCCGCGATGACGTAGGTGGCCTTCTGGCTCGTCACCACGAAGCCGTTGCCCAGCGCCTCACGCGCCTGCGGCGTCGCGGACACGTCGACCCGCAGCCCGCTGTCGGCGCGCGTGCAGGCGGTCCAGCCGTCGGGGATGAGCAGCGAGTCGTCGGGGACGCTCGCCGGCGCGCCCAGGATCCCGATGTCGTCCCCGATCGTCTGCGACTCGATGGTCTTCTGCGAGACGATCCTGGGCTCGACGTCGCCGCCGGTGTCGAGGATCAGCCTCGCCGAGGTGATGTTGATGACCGGGCGCAGGACCGGGTGCTCGCTCTCCTCGACGATCACGTAGGCGGCGCCGGTCTCCTTGGAGACGATCAGGCCGGGCTGCGTCCAGTCCTCCGGGTCCTTGGGTGCGAACACCCCGGCGATCGCCGCGCCCGCCATCAGCAGCACCGCCAGCGCCAGGCCGCCGACGACGGTCCGGCCGGGTCGCGCGGGCTCCACCTCGCGGCCGCCCGGCGCCCCGGACACGAACGCCGTGACGAGGCGGCGCCGGCTGAAGGAGTAGGCCTCGACGAGGTCGCGCTTGGTCGCCATCGGCGGCTCAGCCCCGGATCGCCGAGTAGACGCCGACCGCCACCACCAGCAGCGGCAGCAGGCCCACGAGCGCGACGGTCTCGGCCACGTCGCCGAGCCGGCCGCGGCGCACCGACGGCGTGGAGGGCAGGAGCGTCACGAGCAGCAGCACCCCACCGGTGACGGCGAGCGCGACGGCGGCGGTGGGTCGCCAGTCGGGGTGCAGCCACAGCATCGAGACCGCGACCGACACCAGCCCCACGATCCCGGACACGAGGCCGACGAGGACCTCGGAGCCGGTGCGGTACTGGCGGGTGCGGAGCATCACGACCAGGCAGGCGAGGACGGCCAGCAGGGTGCCGGCGAGGCCGAGCGAGACCGAGAGCGGCGCGATCAGGACCAGCAGCAGCCCCACGGTGGCCGAGACGGCCACCAGGATCTCGTGCGCGACCCGGGCGTCGGCGCTGACCCGGACGGGGTCGACCTCGGCAGGGTCGGCGGTGATGTCGGCGACGGAGTAGAGCTGGTCGACCGTGGTGCCGGTGGCGCCGAGCGCGAGCCACGGGAAGACGCTGCCGGCCATCACCACGAGCACCAGCGCGGTGGTCAGGACCACGGCCGGGTCGAACTCCGCGGCCCGCATGACCAGGCCGGTGGCCAGGAAGATCGCGCCGACGACGACCGGCGGGATGACGAGGGTGCGCCCCTCGCCGAGGCCGACGAGGGCGACCAGCCCCGCGACGAGGGCGCCAGCACCGGCGCATGCGACGGGCAGGCCGAAGAACTCGCCGTCGGTGACGAGCATCAGGCCCGCCACGGCGGCGTACACCGAGCCCATCCAGGCCAGGGCCACGGCGGTCTCGGCCTCGTGCTGGACGCGCGAGAGCACGATCGCGCCGACCACCAGGGCTGCGGCGACCACCACGGCCGCGACGGCGGCCAGCAGGGACCCCCGCTGGATGAGCAGCGCCACCGCTCCCAGGCCCATCAGCAGGCCGGCGGCCGAGAGGGCGGTACGCCGACCCGAGGCCGGCTCCCAGGGCTTGAGGTCGTGCTCGACGACGTCGGTCATCGCCTCGACCACGTCGTCGTAGACGCGCGGAGGCGGGTCGTCGATCCCGGCGGTCACCGTGAGCAGACCGCCGTCCTCGACGCCCTGGATGATCAGGCCGGAGTCGTTGGCGAGCTCCCGGCCCTCCGCCGTCACCAGGCGGTAGCCGCCGAACACGGTCGAGGCGTCGAGCAGGCCGACGCTGCGCGCCAGCTCGGGCACCAGCTCGGCGACGGGGACCGCCCCGGGCAGCACGAGGTCGACCCGTCGGGTGCCTGATGCGACGGTCACGCGGACCAGTCCGGACGTGGTGACGGGCGCCTGGCTCATCGTGTCTCCCCCAAGGTCCCCAAGATGTACCCCGATGTCGTGGTGGTCCGGCCGCTGGCCGGGGACGTCGCCCCGGGTCCAGCCGGACCGGCTGAGATGCTACCGCCCGGGACGGCCGTGGCGACCGTCCCGGGCGGGAGCAGTGAATCCGTCGGACTCAGTCGATGACACCGGGAGCGGCACCCTCGTCATCGACCCAGTCCTGCTCCTCCTCGAAGAAGTCCGTGTTCTTCTTCCGGGGGTCCTTGTTGTCGGTGCGGCCGGCCCCACCTGAGGCCCCGCCACCGGCCGGGCCGCGGCCGCCGGCCGAACCGCGCGAGCCGCCCGCACCACGACCGCCGGTGCCTCGGGAAGCACCCGCGGCACCACCGCGGGCGCCGGCGCCCGCGCCGGTCCCGGTGGCCGAGGTCGCGGACGTCGACCTGCCCAGTGCACTGCTGGAGGCGCCGCTGCGCGCGGTGCTGCCGAGAGCGCGGCTGCCGGCCGAGGACGCCGACCCGGCACCGCCGGTCGACACGCCGAGCGGTCCGCGCACCGCGCCGGAGACGCCGGTGAGGCCACCGAGCGCGCCGCCGCCGAGAGCGCCGGTCAGCCCGCCGGCCGCCGGGGCCGTCGCACCGGTCGTGCCGGTCGTGGCTCCACCACCCGGGGTCCCGACCGGGACTCCGGAACCGGGCGTGCCGTGCGCCGGACCCGAGGACCCCGTCGACGAGGGCGGCCCGCCCTGCGAGCTGCCGGGCGGCAACGCGTCGTCCCCGGTCTGGGTGTGGTCGTCCGTGCCCGGCGTGGCGTGCGTCGGCGTGTGGCTCGTGGTGCCGGTCGTGGTGTGGTCCGTGTCCGTGGTGTGCGACGTCGTCACGGTGTGGCCGGTGCGGCCGCCGCCGGGGGCGTAGCCGCTCGATCCCCCGCCCGGCGTCGTGCCGCCGGTCCGGTCGCCGGGGCCGTCCACGCGGTCGGCGGGCCTCGGCGCCGGGTCGGGCTCGCCGTGGACCTTCTTCATGGTGACCGTGGAGTGGGCGTACACCGCGTCCATGCGGTCCGCCGCGGCCCGCGCCCGCGCCTCCCGGTCGGCCACCGCGCCGTCGTAGGCCGCCTTGTCGGTGTCGTACCTCTGGCCGGCCTTCACGTCCTCGGGTGTGTTGGCCCCCGGCGAGCTCGTCGGCCTGGTCGGCCGCGCGAGCGGCGCCCTGTCGAACTCGGCCTGCAGCTTCTCGGCGTCGACCAGGGCATCGTGGGCCGCGCGCAGCGCGTTGCTCGCGGCCGCCATCTCCCCGGCCCGGTCGTGGACCCTGGACGAGACCGTGCGGAAGGCGACCGCGGCGGCCTTGCCGGTCTCGCCGATCTGGTCGCGGATGTTGGGCGCTGCGCCCTCCAGCGCGAGGGCGACCTTCTCGAGCAGCCGCGCCCCGTCGTGCCACTCGGAGCGCGCCGTGTCGACCAGTGCGCTGTTGGCGAGGTGGACGGCCAGCCGGAGCCGGTCCTGCTGCGGTCCGCTCACGACGACACGCCCCCGTCGCCCCGGTAGTTGTTGCGCGCCTCGTGGTTGCGCCGGTCACCCTCGGAGTGCCGCGCCGCGTCGATCAGGATGTCGGACGCGCGCTTGCGGTCCAGGTCGGCCGCCGCGGACTCGTCCGCGACACGAACCAGCTTCTCCGCCCTGACCAGGCCCTCCTTGAAGGCCTGCAGGTCGGCGAGCACCCCGTGCAGGGTCTCGCGGACCACCTCGTGCGCCCTGAGGTGGTGGTCCCCGAGCTCGACACCCCTGCTCGACGCCCCGAACGTCGACGACGGGACGTGCAGGTGCGAGAAACGGCTGTGCTGGACGTCGATCGCGTGGTCGTCCAGCGTGGCCATCACCTGGTCGATGGCCTCCTGGTCGATCTTGAGCTCGAGCTGGTCGTTCAGCTCCTGCAGGGCGTTCCTGATGTCGCCGAACAGATCCGGTGGTGCCATGACGTGCTACCTACCCCCGTGAGTGTCATGCCGTGCACAGCGTCGACGGGGCCGGGTGCCCGATGAGCACCCGACCCCGTCGCAGACGACCCTGTCGTCAGATGTCGAACGAAGCCGCGCCGCGCTGGTCCGCGGCCTTGTACTCGGCGTTCGACTGGTAGACGGTCTTGCTGGTCTCGTCGAGCAGGTTGCGCATCTCCTGGATGGCGCCGTCCCACTTGGCCTTGGCCGTCTGGTAGGCCTGCTGGGCGTTACCGGTCCAGTCGCTGCGCAGGGGCGCGAGCTCCTGCTCGAGGCGGTTCAGGCGGTCGTCGATGTCCTTGACCGTGCGGTACATGTCCTCGGCCGCGGTGTCGAGGCCGGCGTGGTTGACGCGAAGTCCGTCGAGGTTCATGGTCTCTCCTCAGTCCTGGTCGTGGCGGTCAGCCGCCGAGGCGACCGGCGGTCCGGTTGTAGTTGGCCGACTGGGCCTCGTCGGTGTTGACGTTGTCCCGCTCGGTGGACGTGAGGGACGCCTCGAAGTCGTTCAAGGCGTTCGTGATGACCTTCTGCTTCTCGGTCCAGGCCTGTTGCAGCGCGAAGAACGCGGAGCCACCGGCGCCGGCCCACTTGTTGCGCAGACCGCCGATCTGACCGTCGAGACGATTGCTCATCCCGTCGAAGTCCTTCTTCGCGTCCGAGACCATCCCGGCTGCGCGGGTGAGTGTCTTCTCACCCTGTCCCATCTCAGGAGAGCTGTTCGACATGTGCCATTCCTTCCCCCGTGGCGGCGGCATGTCGCCGCTCGAGTTTCGTGGTGTTCCTCTGTCCTGTCCGTCCGACCCGATTCAGCCCGACCCGGACACGGTGGCGTTTACCCGACGGGTCTGCGCCTAAACATCGAGGTGGATCGATTCCCACAAGCTGCGGAAAACCCCGGCCGCCACCAGCAGGGTGGCCACCGCGGCGGACCCGCACAGCGCCTCGGCGACCTCGGCCCGACGCGACCACCAGGCCGAGCGCCAGCCGCGGCCCGTCGCGACCGCGACGACCACCAGCAGCACCGCGGCGACGACGGCGAGAACGGCGACCACGAGCCCGGTGCGACCGGAGACGGTCGGCAGCACCGCGACCGCCAGGGTCACCCAGCACGCCAGCCCGGCGGTGCGCAGCAGGGCGCGCGCGGCGCTGTGGCGGTAGCTGCGCGCGGCCAGCAGCAGGCCGCCGCCGCAGAAGAGGACCAGGCACCTCGCGCCGATCCGGTCGATCGGGAACGTGACGGTCAGCAGGAGCAGCGGCGCCGAGAGCGTGGCCACCACGAGGATCGCCACGCTATACGCCGTGACGATGCGCGTGCCACGCGTGGCGACGGCGGCGACGGCGGACCTGGACACCATCGCCCGGCCCCGACGCCCCGGCCGCCGGTCCCGAGCCGACCACGCGGTGACCGCCAGCCGCTCGAGGTCGATCAGGACGTCGTCGGGGACGTCGATGGCGAAGCCCGGCACGAAGCGGGCCGCCAGCATGGTCGCGAGGAGCAGCAGCGCCCACGGCACCTGGGGATCGAGGCCCAGCAACGCGGCGACGGCGGTGAGGAGGAAGAGGCCGACACCGGTGGTGATCCAGACCCGCAGCGCCTCCTCCATCCGTCGGTCGAGCGCCCGGGCGACCGCGGCCGCCACGGCCGCGACCAGCGCGGCGACGCCGACCACGGTCGGGAGGCGCTCGGGGGCCGGGTCCCACGCGACCGCGAACGCGGCCGCGCCGGCGAAGGCCGGGGCTGCGACCGCTCGCTGCGCCGCGAGGGGCCCGAGAGGCAGCACACCGACGACGGCGGCGACGGCGAGCAGGGCCACGGCGACCTGGTGCAGCGACGACGACTCGGTGCGCGCCGCGAACCAGCCGGAGAGGACGGCGGCGCCGACCGCGAGGCAGAGCCACAGGACCGCGATCGGTCCCGGGCCTCCGGCCACCGTGCGCACCACCGGGCTCGCGTGGGAGGCCGCTGCCGGTGGTCCCGCGGACGTGGTCGCGACGAGGAGGTCGCCGGTCGAGATGCCCACCGCGGCCAACGCCGTGTCGGCGCCGAGCGGGCTGCCGAGGCTGGTGAAGAGGAAGGGGACGGTCGCCAGGCCGGACTGCTCGGCGTACTCCTTGGCGACGTCGACCGCGGACGCCCCGGCGGGCACGACGAGGTCCAGGACACCCAACGGTCCGTGGACGCTCAGGGCCAGGCCGTCCGCCCCCGCACCAGCGACCACGCTGCCTCCCCCGGCTCCATGCACGAACGCCCGCCGCCCGCGGAGTGCAGGGTAGTCGGTGTCCGGGGCCACGCCTATCATCGAGCGACCACACGACGAGCTGGGAGCCTGGTGGACGTGACATCTCGGGACCTGAGCGGTGCGTCCCGCGCGCGCCACACCTGTGCCGCCCTCGCGGTGGCCGGGCTGCTGCTCACCGGGTGCGGCGACCCGTCCGACTCCGCCGCGGGCGAGCCCGACCCCTCCCCGACCCGCGCCGGGTCCACGACGCCGGGGGGCGACGCCTCGACGGTGGCTCCGGCCTCGGGAAAGGCCGTCGACACCAGCTACTTCACCACGCGGGTGCCCGAGGGCTTCGACGTGGACGTCGAGGAGCCCGACTTCTCCGTCTACGCCACCGACGCCGGGGCCGAGACGGAGATCGACTTCACGCTCGTCCCCACCAACGGCAACGACTTCACGCTCGGCCAGCTCGCCCACCAGCTCCTGCGCACGCAGACGTGGTCGCGCGAGCCGGCCATCGCCCCGGAGACGTCGGTCGCCGGGGAGCCGGCGTACCACCTCACCGGGCCGACCGGGGACGGTCGCCGCACGGAGGCCTACGGCGCGGCCTACCGGGACATGCACGTGGTCGTCGTGATCGACTCCTCGCTGCCCCGGGCCCGGCTGCGAGAGCTCGCGGACTCCGTCCTCGCCGGCTGGCGCTGGAAGTGAGGGACGGCGGGTGCGGACCCGCCACATCTATGATCGGCCCGGTGCACGACCACAGGGGGAATTGGTGAGTACGACGCTTCGCGGGACCCGGCTCGACGAACCCGAGATGCCCTCGGGGCAGATCGTGCTCCAGCCGCCGCCGCAGATCGAGCCCAACGAGGGCGCCAGCGGCGTCCTGATGAACGCGATCCCGATGCTGGGCAGCCTCGGCTCGATCGTGCTGGTGGCGACGATGGGCAACGCGACCGGCGGGCGCAGCTACATCGCGGCCGGCATGTTCCTCTTCGCCACCCTCGGCTTCATCATCGTGCAGCTGGACCGGCAGCGTAAGCAGCGCACGCAGCAGGTCAGCGGGTCGCGCACCGAGTACCTCCGCTACCTCGCCAACGTCCGCAAGGTCGCGCGCGAGGCCGCCGACCAGCAGCGACGCGCCCTGACCTGGCACCACCCCGAGCCCAGCGCCCTCCCGGCGCTGGCCGAGGAGCGGACCCGGGTGTGGGAGCACGGCAGCGCCGACGCGAACTTCCTGCACGTGCGGTACGGCGTGTGCGCCCAGCCGCTGTCGCTGGAGCTGGTCCCGCCGGAGAGCGCGCCCATCGACCAGGTCGACCCGGCCGCCGCCTCGGCGCTGCACCGGCTGCTGGTCGTGCACCGCCTGCAGCCGGACCTGCCGGCGTCGGTGGACCTGCGCGCGTTCGACCGGGTCGAGGTGTGCGGCCCGGAGGAGCCGGCCCGGTCGCTGGCCCGCGCGATGATCTGCTCGGCCACCACGTTCCACTCCCCCGAGCACCTCGTCGTCGCGGTGCTCTGCTCGGAGCAGAACCTCGCGCACTGGGACTGGATCAAGTGGCTGCCCCACGGTCTCAGCGCGCGCGCCTCCGATGCGGTCGGGCCGATGCGCATGGTCTCCACGTCGCTGACCGACCTCGCCGCGCTCCTGCCCCCGGACCTCGGCGACCGTCCGCGCTTCGGCGCCGACGAGCGGCCGGCCACCCCCCACATCCTGCTGGTCACCGACGGCGCGGCCCTCCCGCCCGGCAACCACGTCATCCCGCCCGACGGGTTGCACGGCGTCACACTGCTCGACCTGCCGGCTCGCTGGGACGAGCTCGACGACGCGACCCGCCTGCGGATCCAGTTCGACGGCGAGGCCGCGGCCGACGGCCGGTTCCCGGTCCGGGCGCTGCGGTTGCGCGAGGAGCCGATCCGCGCCCGGGTCGACCAGTGCGACCTGGCCACCGCCGAGGCGTTCGCCCGGCGGCTCACGCCGCTGCACACGATCGCGACCGGCCCCAGCGAGGACACGTCCGGTGAGATCAACGGCCCCTCCGACTTCATGGAGCTCCTCGCGCTCGGCGACGTCCGCTCCTTCGACCCGGCCGCGGCGTGGCGACCGCGCCCGGCGCGCGACCGGCTGCGGGTGCCGATCGGGCTCGGCGAGGGCGGCTCCGTGGTGCACCTCGACATCAAGGAGTCGGCCCAGCAGGGCATGGGCCCGCACGGCCTGGTCATCGGCGCGACCGGATCCGGCAAGTCCGAGTTCCTGCGCACGCTGGTCCTCGGGCTCGCGCTGACCCACTCCCCCGAGCAGCTCAACATGGTGCTCGTCGACTTCAAGGGCGGCGCGACGTTCTCCGGCATGTCGGAGATGCCCCACGTCTCCGCGGTGATCACCAACCTCGCCCAGGAGCTCACGCTGGTCGACCGCATGCAGGACGCCCTGTCCGGTGAGATGGTGCGGCGCCAGGAGCTGCTCCGCGAGGCCGGCAACTTCGCCTCGGTGCGGGACTACGAGAAGGCGCGTGCCGCCGGCGAGGACCTCGCGCCGCTGCCGTCCCTGTTCCTCGTGGTCGACGAGTTCTCCGAGATGCTGTCGGCCAAGCCGGAGTTCATCGACCTCTTCGTGGCCATCGGCCGGCTCGGCCGCTCGCTCGGACTGCACCTGCTGCTCGCCTCGCAGCGCCTCGAGGAGGGCCGGCTGCGCGGCCTGGAGTCCCACCTCTCCTACCGGGTGGGCCTGCGGACCTTCAGCGCGGGCGAGTCCCGCTCGGTGCTCGGCGTCCCCGACGCCTACGAGCTCCCGGCGGTCCCCGGCCTCGGCTACCTCAAGCCCGACCCCTCCACCATGCTGCGGTTCAAGGCGGCCTACGTGTCCGGCCCGCCGTCGGGCCGGGTGCGGGTGCGCCGCGACGAGGGCGGCCACCTCAAGGGCATCCTGCCCTTCACCATCTCCGAGGTGCACACGCTCGAGACGTCCGACCCGGAGCCCGAGCCGGTGCCGGCACCCGACCAGGGCGACCAGCACTCGCTGCTCGACATCGCCGTCGACCACATGGTCGGCCAGGGGCCTGCGGCCCACCAGGTCTGGCTGCCCCCGCTGGACGTCCCCGACACGCTCGACGAGCTGATGGCCGACCTCACCGAGGACCCCCAGCTCGGCCTGGTCTCCCCGCAGTGGCGCCGCCTCGGCGGCCTGGTCATCCCGCTCGGCACCGTGGACCGGCCGCGCGAGCAGCGCCGCGACACCCTCACCGTGAACCTCAGCGGCGCCAGCGGCCACGTGGCCGTGGTGGGCGGCCCGCGCAGCGGCAAGAGCACGCTGCTGCGCACCATCGTCACCAGCCTGGCGCTGACCACGACCCCGCTGGAGACCCAGGTGTTCGTCCTGGACTTCGGCGGCGGCACCTTCGCGCCCCTGACGAAGCTGCCGCACGTCGCCGGCGTCGGCACCCGTTCCGAGCCCGACGTCGTCCGCCGCATCCTCGCGGAGGTGCAGGGCGTCGTCGACCGGCGCGAGGCCTACTTCCGGTCCCAGGGCATCGACTCGATCGAGACCTACCGCTCGCGGCGTGCCGCCGGCCGCGCGGACGACGGGTACGGCGACGTGTTCCTCGTCGTCGACGGGTGGAGCACCCTGCGTGCCGACTTCGACGACATCGAGATGGAGCTGCAGCAGCTCGCCACGCGGGGCCTCACCTTCGGCCTCCACGTCGTCGCCGGCGCCGCGCGCTGGGCGGACTTCCGCGCCGCGATGCGCGACATGTTCGGCACCCGGCTCGAGCTGCGGCTCGGCGACCCGATGGACTCCGAGATCGACCGCAAGATCGCGGCGCTGGTGCCCAGCGGTCGCGCCGGCCGCGGCCTGGTCCCCGGCAAGCTGCACTTCCTGGCCGCCCTCCCGAGGGTCGACGGCACCGCCGACGCGGACACCCTCGGCGACGGCGTCGACGACCTGATCAAGCGGGTCTCGGCCGCGTGGCACGGCCCCTCGGGCCCCAAGCTGCGCCTGCTGCCCGAGCGCATCGACCTCTCCAGCGTGCTCGCGCAGGCCGGCCCCGCCGACACCGACAAGCGCCTGCTGCTCGGCATCAACGAGAAGGAGCTCGCACCGGTCGGGCTGGACGCGGACAGCGAGCCGCACCTGCTGATCTTCGGCGACGGGCAGTCCGGCAAGAGCGCGGTGCTGCGCACCTACGTGCGCGAGATCATGCGCACGCGGTCGCCGCAGGAGGCGCAGATCGTCATCGTGGACTACCGCCGCTCGCTGCTGGGCGAGGTCCCCGACGAGTACCTCCTCAACTACCTGACCTCGGCGACCCAGGCGCAGCCGGCGATCCGCGACCTCGCCAGCTACCTCGAGAACCGCATCCCCGGACCCGACGTCACCCCCGAGCAGCTGCGCAACCGCTCGTGGTGGAAGGGCGCGGAGGTGTTCGTCGTCGTCGACGACTACGACCTGGTCGCCACCCAGCAGAGCTCCCCGGTGCAGGCGCTCCAGCCGCTGATGGCCCAGGCGCGCGACGTGGGGCTCCACATCACCGTCGCCCGCCGGTCCGGAGGCGCGTCGCGCGCGCTCTACGAGCCGGTGCTCCAGTCGATGCGCGACCTGGCCATGCCGGGCCTGCTGCTGTCCGGGTCCCCCGACGAGGGCCCGCTCATCGGCAACATCAAGCCGCAGCCGGCGCCGCCCGGCCGAGGTCGGCTCGTGTCGCGGGACCGGGGTATCGAGGTCGTGCAGATGGCGTGGACCGACCAGGCGCTCTGAGTCGCTCCCGCGAGACGTACTTGTAACCCGGGGTCAACCTCCCGGCGATCTGGACCCTGCAGGCTGGTGCCACATCAACCACACGCACCACTTTGGGGGCCGACATGCAGAACACCGACGTGCAGGGAGACGCCACGATCGAGCACGGTCTCGACCGGGTGGCCGAGCAGCGCGACCTGCGCACCCGCCACGCGCAGGCACTCACCAGCCTGATGGAGTCCCGCGGCGACCTGCGCGGGGTCAACGCCTGGGCCGACTTCGTCGACGACTCGGTGCGCTGGTCCGCCTGACGGACGCGACCGGTCGGCGCCCTTCAGCGCCGGCCGGTGCGGAACATCCCGCGTGCGATCTCGCGAGCGGCCGTGCGCACGAGGTCCTTGAAGACCGGTGAGGTGACCACGTCCGTGACCAGGTCGCCGGTGTCCTTCGGTGCCCGGGAGCCGCTCCTGACCGCACCCTTCTTCGCCGGAGGGCGCGGCGCCCGGGTCTGCGGCTGCTGACCGGCCCGCTCCCCGCCGGCACGCTCCTCCTCCGCCTGCTTGCGGGCACCTTCCTCGAGACGGGCCGCGAGCATCTCGCGGGCGGACTCCCGGTCCACCGGTACGCCGTACCTCGCCTGGCCCGGGCTGGCCGCGACCGCGGCCTGCATCGCGGCGGCGTCGGCCGGGCCCATGAGGGACTCCGGTGCGCGCAGCCGGGTCCACGCCACGGGCGTCGGCGCACCGCGTTCGTCCATCACGGTCACGACCGCCTCCCCGATCCCGAGCCCGGTGATCACCTCGCCGAGGTCGTCGTAGGCCGACCGGGGGTAGGTGTCGACCGTCGCCCGCAGCGCCTTGGCGTCGTTGGGCGTGTGCGCCCGCAGCTGGTGCTGCACCCGCGAGCCGAGCTGCCCCAGCACGTCGTCCGGCACGTCGGTGGGGCTCTGCGTCACGAAGAAGACGCCCACCCCCTTCGACCTGATCAGGCGCACCGTCTGCGCGACCTGGTCGAGGAACTCCTCGGAGGCGTCGTGGAAGAGCAGGTGCGCCTCGTCGAAGAAGAACACGAGCTTCGGCTTCTCGACGTCGCCGACCTCGAGCAGGTCGTGGAACAGGTCCGCGAGCAGCCACATGAGGAACGTCGAGAACACCGCCGGCCGGTCCTGCAGGTCCGGCAGCTCGACGAGACTGATCACGCCGCGCCCGTCGGCTGCGGTGCGCAGCAGGTCGGCGGTCTCGAACTCCGGCTCACCGAAGAACGCGTCGGCACCCTGGTCGGAGAAGGCGATCAGCTCTCGCAGGATCACCCCGGCCGTGGCGGTGGAGAGTCCGCCGAGGCTCTTGAGCTCGGCCCGGCCCTCGTCGCTGACCAGGTGCGTCACCACCGCCCGCAGGTCGGCGAGGTCCAGCAGCGGGAGCCCCGCACCGTCGGCGTAGTGGAAGACCAGCCCGAGGCTGGAGGCCTGGGTGTCGTTGAGCCCGAGCACCTTGCTCAGCAGCACCGGCCCGAACGCGGACATCGTGACCCGCAACGGCACGCCCGTGCCCCGGCCGCCCAGGGCGTAGAGCTCGACCGGGAACCCCGTGGCGTGCCACTCCTGGCCGACCGAGGCCGCCCGCGCCGCGAGCTTCTCGCTCGGGGTGCCCGGGGTCGTCAGGCCGGAGAGGTCGCCCTTGACGTCGGCGGCGAACACCGGGACCCCCAGGGCGCTGAGCTGCTCGGCCAGCAGCTGCAGGGTCTTGGTCTTGCCGGTGCCGGTCGCGCCGGCCACCAGGCCGTGCCGGTTCACCATCGCCAGCGGGATCCGGATGCGTACGTCACTGAGCCGATCGGCGTCCAGGACCAGCCCGCCGAGCTCCAGGGCCGGCCCCTCGAACGCGTATCCCTGGGCGACCGCCGCGGCGATCGGGTCCTCACCTGCGGCGGCTGCCGGCTGCGGCATCTCGGTCATGGGCCCGAGACTACGAGCGTGCGCCCACCGAGCGCCGGATCTCGCGCGACGGCGCCTGCGCGGGCGCGATGGTTATAGTCGCGGCGTGATCTTCAAGCGCGTCGGCGAGGGGCGTCCGTACCCCGACCACGGGCTGTCCTCGCGGGCGTGGGCGGCCGTGCCGCCGCGCCAGGTGCGTCTCGACGAGCTGGTCACCACCAAGGACACGCTGCAGCTGGCCGCGCTGCTCGACGAGGACTCCACATTCTACGGCGACCTGTTCGCCCACGTCGTGGAGTGGCGCGGCGAGTACTACCTCGAGGACGGCCTCCATCGGGCGCTCCGGGCCGCACTGCAGCAGCGCAACGTCCTGCACGCCCGCGTCCACCCCGTGGAGGGCTGATGCGCGCGGGCGCCCGGTCTGCCGCGACCATCGGCGTCCTGGGTGTCCTGCTGCTGCTCGGTGCACTGTGGGGCTGGTCGGCGATGACCGAGCCGTTCCCCGGCAAGGCCGACCCGGCCCTGTGCGAGGACCGGCCGGTGGCCAAGGGCGAGAAGGTCTTCCCCGAGCAGGTGGTCGTCAGCGTGTTCAACGCCGGTGACCGTCAGGGGCTGGCCGCGCAGACCATGGCGATGCTCGAGCGACGCGGCTTCCAGGTCGGCGAGAGCGGCAACACCTCGCGGGGCAAGGACGTGCTGAGGGTGCAGGTCTGGACCGATGACGGACAGAACCCCGCAGCCCTGCTGGTGGCCCGACAGCTCGGCCCCCGGGTCCCGGTCGTCGAGAAGAAGAAGTCGCCCGGGGTCGGGGTGACCGTGGTCGTCAACGACGGCTTCGACAAGCTGGTCCGCGGGCCGAAGAGGGTCGTGGCCCGCAGCGACTCCGAGATCTGCTCGCCCCCGGTGAGCTGACCCGCCGCGGTCAGCCGCGCCGGCGCTCCTCGTCGCGACCCAGCCACTGCGCCAGCCGACCGCCCTCGCTGACCTGGCGCAGCCGCTGCTCGGTCTGCACCCGCAGCTTGCGCGGCGTGACCACGAGCAGGTCGTCGCCGTGCCGCAGGACCGTGCGTCGTTCCGGCACCAGCGTCTCCCCCTCCCGGATCACCATGCTCACCGAGGCTCCCTTGGGCAGGCGCAGCTCGCCCACCTCGACGCCGTGCATCCGCGACACCGGGCTGATCGACACCTGCAGCAGGTCGGCGGCGATGCGCTCCAGGGGCGCCGCCTCGACCTCGAGACCCCGGGGCTCGGACCGGCGGGCGACCTTCAGGACCCGCGCGACCCAGGGCAGGGTCGGGCCGGTCAGCAGCGTGTAGATCACGACCATCACGAAGACCAGGTCGAACAGCCGGGTCGAGCCCTCGACCCCCTCGGCCAGGGGGATCGTGGTCAGCACGATGGGGACCGCGCCGCGCAGCCCGGCCCAGGACAGGAAGGACAGCTCGCGCCAGCCCATCCGCTGCACCACGGCGCTCGCCACCACCGACACCGGCCGGGCCACGAACGTGAGCACGAGACCGGCGACCACGGCCAGGGCGACGGTGGACAGGCTGATGCGCGACGGCGCGAGCAGCAGCCCGAGCATCACGAAGAGGCCGATCTGCGCCAGCCAGGCCACGCCCTCGGCGAACGAGCGGGTCGCGGCCCGGTGCGGGAGCTCCATGTTGCCCAGCACCAGCGCGGCGACGTACACCGCGGCGAAGCCGGAGCCGTGGAGGGCGGCCGCGGTGCCGTACGCGAGGAAGGTCAGGGTGAGGACCGCGAGCGGGTACAGGCCCGAGGACGGCAGGGCCGCCCGGCGCATGATCCAGGCGCCGCCGAAGCCGCACGCGAGACCGACAGCGGTGCCGGCAGCGAGCTCGTAGACGATGATCCCGGCGGTGCCGAGGAGCCCGTGCTCGGCGACGGCGCCGGTGGACACCAGCGTCACGAGGACCACCGTCGGCGCGTCGTTGAGCCCGGACTCCGCCTCGAGGGTGCCGACCAGCCGGCGTGGCAGCGGCACCACCCGGAGCACGGAGAACACCGCGGCCGCGTCGGTCGGCGACGTCACCGCACCCAGCAGCACCGCCAGCTGCCACGACAGGCCGAGGACGTAGTGGGCGGCGAGCGCCATGACCGCGACCGACACCCCCACGCCCAGCGTGGCCAGCGAGAGACCCAGCCTCATCGAGGGCCGTGCCTCGCTCCACCTGGTGGTGAGCCCACCCTCGGCCAGGATGACCGCCAGCGCGGCGAACCCCAGGGAGTGGGTGAGCTCGGCGTTCGAGAAGTGGATCCCGGCGCCGGACTCACCCAGCGCCACACCCATCAGCAGGTAGATCAGCAGGCTCGGCAGGCCGGCCCGGGAGGAGAGCCGCACGGCGAGGATGGCCAGGAACGTGACCGCGGACCCCACCAGGACGAAGGTGTCGAGCTGGTGGACGTCAAAGGTCAAGGGTCACCTCGCGCAATCGCAGGGGCGGCGGACACGCAGTCTAGCGGGGGCGCTCACCGGTCGATCGTGGACGCGCACGCGGCCTCGTTAGGGTCGAGCGGGTGAACCGCTTCGAAGCCGCCGGCCGGGCGAACGTGCCGCCGTTCCACGTTATGGACCTGCTGGCGGCGTCCGCCGAGCGCCAGCGCACGCACGGCGACACGCTCAACCTGCTGGCCGGGCAGCCGAGCACGGGGGCACCCGTGCCGGTGCGGGACGAGGCGGTGCGCCTGCTCCGGTCGGGAGAAGCGCTCGGCTACACCCCCGCCACCGGGATCCTCGAGCTGCGCGAGGCGATCGCCGGCCACCACCGGCGCGCCCACGGGATCGAGGTCGACCCCGACGAGGTGGTGGTGACCACCGGGTCCAGCGGCGGCTTCCTGCTCGCGTTCCTGGCCGCGTTCGAGGCCGGTGACCGCGTCGCCATGGCCCGTCCGGGCTACCCCTGCTACCGCAACGTGCTCACGGCGCTGGGCTGCGAGGTCGTCGAGATCCCGACCGGACCGGCGACGCGCTTCCAGCCGACGGTGGAGCAGGTCGCCGCGATCCCGGACCTCCAGGGGCTGGTGCTGGCGAGCCCGGCGAACCCCACCGGCACCATGCTGCTGCCCTCCGAGCTGGCCGACCTCGCTGCGTGGTGCGACGAGAGCGGCGTGCAGCTGATCTCCGACGAGATCTACCACGGCATCGAGTACGCCCCGCTCGACGGCGGCGCCCCGATGTCGCGCAGCGCCTGGGAGACCAGCCGCCGGGCCGTGGTGTTCAGCTCGTTCTCGAAGTACTTCTCGATGACCGGCTGGCGGATCGGCTGGATGCTGGCGCCGGCACACCTGCGTCGTGCGGTCGACGTGCTGACCGGCAACTTCACGATCTGCCCGCCGGTGCTCGCCCAGCACGCGGGCCTCGCGGCGTTCAGCGACGCGTCGTACGCCGAGCTCGACGGCCACGTCCGCAGGTACGCCCACAACCGGCAGCTGCTCCTCGAGGGACTCCCGCGACTGGGGATCACGCAGCTGGCCCCGGCCGACGGGGCGTTCTACGTGTACGCCGACGTCGGGCACCTCACCGACGACTCGATGACGTTCGCCCACGACCTGCTCGCCCGCACGGGCGTGGCGGTCGCGCCCGGCGTCGACTTCGACACCGTCGACGGCGGCCGGTTCATCCGGCTCAGCTTCGCCGGACCCGGCAGCGACATCGAGCGGGCGCTCGACCGGCTGGCCGACGCCCTCTGAGCCTGCCGGGTCAGAGCCCGGCGACCAGCGACCTGTCGAGGTAGCCGTTGCGCACCCGCTGCGGGTGGTCGCCCACGTGCACGCTCTGCAGGATCCGCCCGGTGCGGTAGGAGATCTTCGAGATCCGGTCCGACCCGCTCCAGGACACGTAGCAGGTCCGGCCGTCCCAGCTCGGCGTCACCCAGTAGGGCTTGAGACCGCCCTTCAGCAGCCGGCCCCGGTCGAAGGTGCGGGCGTCGACGACGGTCGCGTAGTCCGACATGGTGCCGGCGACGCAGAGCTTCGTGCCGGCCGGGTTCATCGCGATGCCGTGGTGGGCGGAGTCCAGCAGGTACTGCTCCCGCGGGGTGTCCGGCACCAGGTTCGGCAGGTGCTTGACCCGGGTGATCCGCCCGCTCGCACGGTCCATCTCCAGGAAGCCGTGGAAGAACGAGACCTGGAAGTAGAAGGTCCGGTCGTCGGGGCTGAGGGTCAGCGGCCGCACGGCGGTGCTGGTCCGGGTCATGCCGCGCTCGTCGAGGGCCTTGCGCAGGTCGTACTTCCGTAGCACCTTCAGGGTCCGCGCGTCCACGATCTCCAGCAGCCGCTCCTGCTTGGTGGCGTCGGCCTCCGGCTGGTCCAGCGGGCTGTAGACCATGCCGATGCTCGCGTGCAGGATCCGGCGGCCGCCGTCGATGAAGACGCTCTCGTGCGGGGAGCCGCCCGAGGGGAACTGGCCCAGCTCCTTGCCGTCACGCACGCGCAGCACGTGCACGACGCCCGCCGTCGAGGCGCTCACGACCACCCGCCTGCCGTCCGGCGACATCGCCATGTGGTCGGAGCGGTAGCCCGCGACCGGGAAGCGCCAGACGATCTTCTTCGTCCTGAGGCTGATCGCGACCACGTCGGCGAACGACGGGCGCGAGACCACGAGCAGGCGTCCGTCGCGCGAGGAGTACATGTCGTCGACGAGCTGGTCGTGCCCCTCACCGATCTCCTGGCGGATCGCGAGGAAGAACGTCATCCGCACCGGGTTGAGGGCGATCTCCCGCATCCGCTCGTCGCGGTCGGGGACCACGTCGATGCGCCCCAGCCGTTCGAAGGAGCCGGGGGCGAGGACGTCGGCGGTGCCGTCCCAGTTGTTGCCGACGAACACCGCGCGGCGCACGCCGGGCTCCGCGGCGTCCCCCGCCGCGGACGCCTCGGGCACCGGGAGCAGCAGGACGGCCAGCAGGGCGACGAGGGCGCCGGGGCCGATGAGGCGGCGTGCACGGGTGCGAGGCATGGCAGCTCCTGGTGGTGGCGGTCGCGGGTCGGACCCGTCGCGGGATGCCAACGACCGGTGCCGCCCGGGGGTTACGAGCCCGACCGGGCTCCCGGGTTTCACCGGACCTGTTCGCGGGAAAGCGCCCGGGTACCCCTTGAAAGGTTGTGAGTGACGGATGTACGGCGACTCGGGCGTCATGCGCAGGCGCGCCGCCCAGCTACGCGAGCAGGGAGTCGACCTGCGCGCCCTGGCCGACCAGCTCGTGGCCCGCACGGAGTCCATCGCGTGGACCGGCCGGGCCGCCGACTCGATGCGCCGGCGCATCCGTGACCGGGCGGCACTGGTGCGCGAGGCGGCCGCGCGGCACGAGACCGCGGCCGAGTCCCTCGAGCGCCACCTGCAGGAGGTCGAGTCGCTCAAGGAGACGATCGCGGGCACCGAGCGCCGGGCGGAGGTGCTGGTCACCGAGGCACGCACCCGCGTCGCCCGCGTGGAGGCGCACGACGACCCCGCCGGCGTGCGCCGCTCCCCCGACCCGGCCGACGCGAGGCTCGCCGGGTTCACACCACCCCCGCGCGGCCACAAGGACTGGCTGACCGTCGAGATCCCGGGACTCTGACATGCCCACCATCGACCTGAGCGCACCGCCGCCCGAGCCGACCGGGCTCCTCGACGCCCTGCCCCGCCGGGCCGCGCTCACCCTCCCGGAGCTGCGCCTGGTCGCCGAGCGGGCCGGCGGCGCCCCCCTCCCCTTCGACGTCGCCGAACCCGCCGGTGCCACCGCACTGGACGGCCGGCTCGGCCGGAGCCGGGCGTCGACCGAGGACGAGGCGTACGCCGCGGCGCTCGCCGCCCTGCACGACCCGGCCACCAGCCTCGGCCGCCGCGGGCTGCTGGACGGCGAGGCGGTGGACCCGGGCCTCGTCGGCGCGGTCGGGCTGCTGGCCACCCCGGCGATCGCCCTCGACCTCGACATCGGCGTGGGCAGCGTGCGCGCCAAGGCCTGGCACCGCCAGGCCGACGACGCCGTCGCCACCCTCTCCACGGTCGACGGCATCGTCTTCGAGGTGGCGTGGTTCCCGGTCGCGCAGTGGTCCGGCGAGCTGGCCCGCGTGGCGGTGGTGCCCGAGGACCTCACGCTCCACGACTCCGCGTTCCCGCCGATCGTCGACCTGCCGTACGAGCTGCTGGACGCGGCCGGCGAGGCGGCCCGCAGCGGCCGCTCCGACCTGGTGCCGGTGCTCGTGGCCCAGCACAGCGGCGCGGTCCGCGACGAGCAGGGCGCGCCCCTGGCCGACGCCGACGTGGCGGGGCTGGTCACCGCGCTCGGGACCGAGACCCGCGGCCGGCTCCGCGCCATGGTCGCGGACGTCTCCGGCAAGGACACGACGGTGGCGGGCGTGGTCTCCTGGGTACTGCTCGCCGACGGGTGGCACGCCCTGCGGCCCCACCGCGACGGGGACGAGCACCGGGTCGAGGTCCGGCGCGTCGACCCCGGCGACCTGGCCACCGGCCTGGCCCCCGTCCTCGTGGAGGTGACGTCATGAGCGAGCGCGCCGAGTCCGACGAGGTCCGCGAGGCACCGCTGACGGCGGTCGAGGCCGCCGACCTGGACGACAAGTACGACCGCATGCTGCGTCTCGCCGCGCTCTTCGACAGCGCCGGCGAGGAGATGCGCGGCCGGGCCCGGCTCGGCGCCGAGGTGCTGCGCGACCCCGCGGTCGCCGAGTCCGCCGAGCTCTCGCCGTCGACCTTCGCCGTGGCCGAGGACGACGTCCGCGCCGCGACCACGGGGAAGCACGGCCTGCTGACCCGGTCGGTCGAGCTGGACGCCGACGCCCTCGTCGTCCGCGCGACCGTGCTCACCTACCGCTGGATCGACGAGCTGCAGGACGCGGCGTACAAGACCCTGGGCACGATCGCCGGACGCGCGATCGGCTACCTCGCCCCCGAGGTCGCGCTCGGCGGCGCGATCGTCTCGGCCGGCCTGATCGAGACCGACGCGCTGGACCGGGACGGGGTCGCGGCCTACCTCAGCGAGCTCGCGGAGAACAACCCCGAGCTGATGGACCACGTCACCAGCGGCGGGGGCGGGCTGCTCGACGGCCTGCAGATGCGGTCGCTGCTGACCACCGGCGTGCTGGCCGGGGAGCGGGGTCGGCTGGCCGCCCGCGGCGGGCTCCGGGCCGCGGGCGTGGAGCCGTTCGCGGTCGACGCGGGCTCGGCGCTGCGCGACGTCGCGGCGGGGCTCGTGGAGGTCCCGCCCGTCGAGGAGTCCGCCGACACCGCGCGGTCGACGGCGCCGCGCAACCTCGAGGAGCTGATGACCACCCTGGCGGAGGCACCGCGCAGCGTGGTCGTGCAGCGGGTCGACACGAACCGCTTCATCGCCTACCTCTCCGGGCCGGACGGCGGCTCGGACCGCCGGCTGCGGCTCGTCGGCGGCGACCACTCGGCGTACACCCGTCAGGTGGTGCGCGCCCTCGAGGCCGCGGTCGAGGGCGTCGCGGACGCCCGGATCATGCTGGTCGGCTCGGCGCAGGGCGGTGTCGCCGCGGCCGAGGTCGCCGCGACCCACGTCTCCGGGGCCTTCGCCGTCGAACAGCTGGTCACGACGGGCGCCCCCTCCGCGGGTGTGCCGCGGATCCCCGAGGCCACGCGGGTCCTAGCGCTGGAGGACCGCTCCGACCCGGTGGCGCTGCTCGGCTCCCTGGTCAACGCGGGGGTGGGCAACCGGCTCACGGTGGTCTTCGACGGCGGAGGCCAGCAGGGACACGGCGCGTACGTCGCGGGCGGCCGCGCCGCCGACTCCGCCCCGCACCCGGAAGTGCGCGCGGAGATCCAGCGCATCCAGGAGCTCGGCTACCTGAGGGGATGACCGTCACAGGAGGTCGTGCACGAACTCCCCGAGCTGGGTCAGGTTCCGGCACTCCACCATCGGCACCACCTCGCCGTAGGCACGAGCGGCCGAGTCGCCGGTGTCCCAGTGCCGCCGGTGCTCGGGGTTGAGCCACCAGGAGTGGCGCGCGGTGCGGGCCAGCTCGGCGAGCACCGGCAGGGAGAGGTCGCTGTAGTTCGAGCGGGCGTCGCCGAGCACGAGCAGCGAGGACTTCGGCCCCAGCGCGTCGGGGAACCGGTCGGCGAAGGTCGAGAACGCCCGACCGTAGTTGGTGCGCCCCCACAGGGCGGCGTGCGAGGTGCTCGCGGCCAAGTCCGCCATCACGTCCGCGATGTCGGCGCCCGGCCGGAAGTGCCCGGTCACCTCGTGGACGTTGTCGACGAACGTGAACGCGCGCAGGTTCTGGAACTGCTCGCGCAGCGCGAAGACCAGCAGCAGCGTGAACCGGGCGAAGCTCGCCACCGACCCGCTCACGTCGCAGAGCACCACCAGCTCGGTGCGGTGCGGGCGCTTCGGCTTGTGGTGGGTGACCAGCGGGACGCCGCCGGTCGAGATGGACGCCCGGACGGTGCGCCGGAAGTCGAGCGGCCCGCGGCGCCGGGCGTGGTGCTCCCGGGTGAGCCTGGTCGCGAGCCGGCGCGCGAGGGGGTAGATCTCGCGCCGCATCTCCTCGAGGTCCGCCTTGCGCGCGGAGGTGAAGTCGAGCCGGTCGATCGTCGGCCGCACGGCGACCTCGGCGACGTGGTCGGCGCCCTTCTCCTCGGCGATCCGGCGCCGGGCGTCGTCCTCGACCAGCCGGGTGAACGCGCCGATCCGACGGCCGGCCACCCGCGCCGCCTCCTCCTCGGTCCGTCCCTCGGCCAGCAGCGCGGCGACGATGCGGTCGGTCAGCTCGGCGGGCGACACCCGCTGCAGCGCGGTGTAGGCCGACCACGAGGACAGGCCCGGGCCGCGACCGGGCATCGCCCCGAACCGGCCGACCATCTCGACCGCCAGCGACTGCTGCTCCTGCCGCCCCCCGGCGGCCTCCTCCGAGGTCAGCGCCTCGAGCAGCCGGTCGCGGAACGAGGTCAGCGCGGCGGCGTTGTCCCGGACGCCGCCGTGGCCCTCGTCGGTCTCCGCGGCGGCCACCCCCTCGCCGACCAGGCGCGGGAAGTAGAGGTCGAAGAGCGTGTCGAAGGTGGGCCGCTGGGAGTGCCGCTTGACCAGCGTGGCGGCGTACGCCTCGCGCACCGTCGACCGGTCGTCCCACGGCAGCGCCCGCAGCGCGGCCACCGCGTCGACCCCCTCGGCCAGCGAGACCGGCAGGCCGGCGCCGCGCAGCGCCTCGAGGAACGCGATGTGCGAGCCGGTCAGGGACATGGCGGCTTCAGCCCCACGTCACGAGCGCCGGGCGAGCTTCAGCTCGCGCACCGCGCGGTCCTGGTCGGAGGCGTGCTTGAGGACGACGCCCAGCGTCTCGGCCACGGCCTGCTGGTCGAGGTCCCCGATCTCGAGGGCGATCAGCGTGCGCGCCCAGTCGACCGACTCGGCGATCGACGGGGCCTTCTTCAGCTCCAGCTCGCGCAGCCGGCCGACGGTGGCGACCAGCTGCTCGGCGACCCGCTGCTCGAGGTCGGGCACCTGCGAGGTCACGATCTCGCGTTCCCGCTCGGCGTCGGGGTAGTCGAGGTGGAGGTAGAGGCAGCGTCGCTTGACGGCCTCGGAGAGCTCCCGGGTCGCGTTGGAGGTGAGCACCACGAACGGCCGGCGCACGGCGGCCACCGTGCCGAGCTCGGGGATCGTGACCTGGAAGTCCGAGAGCACCTCCAGGAGCAGGCCCTCCACCTCGACGTCGGTCTTGTCGACCTCGTCGACGAGCAGGACGGTCGGCTCCTCACGCCGGATCGCGGTCAGCAGCGGCCGGGTCAGCAGGAACTCGTCGGTGAAGATGTCGTCGTGGGTCTCCGACCACGTCTGGTCGTTCTGCGAGGCCTGGATGCGGAGCAGCTGCTTCTTGTAGTTCCACTCGTAGAGCGCCCGCGCCTCGTCCAGCCCCTCGTAGCACTGCAACCGGACCAGGTCGGCCCCGGTCGCCCGGGCCACCGCCTTGGCGAGCTCGGTCTTCCCCACGCCGGCGGGCCCCTCGACGAGGAGCGGCTTCTCCAGCGCGCCGGCGAGGTACGCCGTCGTCGCGGTCGCCGGGTCGGCCAGGTACCCGGCGCCTGCCAGGCGGTCGGCGGCGTCGGACGGCGAGGAGAACCAGGCGGGAGTCACGGGGGAGGTCACGACGCGAGCCTAGGAGACACCCCGCCTGGAGTGCCCTCCTGCCCACTGTCAGGACCTTCGGTTCATCCGGCCTTCACGGATGCGACCTAGCGTCGACGGCATGGGAGCGGTGCCGCGCCGGCTCGGGCGGACACTCCACGTGCTCGGCTCACCCGTGGTCGTCACCACGGGTGCGGTCCTGCTGAGCCTCGGACTGCGGATCCCGTTCGTGCGGCACGTCACCTACCCCGACGAGGGCGGGCTGATGCTGGTGGCGCGGCAGTGGCACGAGGGCGGTCCGACGCTCTACGGGCACCTCTTCGTCGACAGGCCGCCGGCCCTGGTGTTGTTCTGGAGGTTCGCGGTCGAGCTCGGCGGCCTCGAGCCGGCCCGGTTGCTGGCCCTGCTGACGACGGCCGGGCTGGTGGTCGCCGCCGCAGGGTGCGGCCACCTGCTCGCGGGACGACGCGGTACGGCGTGGGCGGCCCTCGTCGCCGCCGCCCTGGCCGGGAACCCGCTGCTGGGCTCGGTGGAGGTGAACGGCGAGCTGCTCGGCGCCCCGCTGACCATGCTGGCGTGCCTGGCGCTGCTGGCGGCGCTGCGCAGCTTCCGACCCGGCCGCGACGACCTCCTGCTCGTGCTCGCCGGGACGCTGGCGGCCGGGGCGCTGCTGGTCAAGCAGAACCTCGCCGACGCGCTGGTCCTCGGCCTCGTCCTCGCCGTCACCGGCGCGGTCACCGACGCCTGGCCGTGGCGTCGGGCCCTGCGCGTCGTCGGCATGGGAGCGGCAGGGGTCCTGCTCCCCCTGGCGGCCACGGCGCTCTGGGCCCAGACCGAGGGACCGGGCGTGGGCACGCTCTGGTTCACGCTGTACCAGTTCCGCGTCGACGCGGCGTCGGTCATGGTCGGCTACTCCTCGAGCGCCACCCACGCCCGGGCCGTGACCCTGCTCGGGCTCACCCTGCTCAGCGGCATCGCCCTGGTCGTGGTCCCCGGCCTGTGGTCGCTGTTCCCCGGCGTGCGCCGAGGCGACCCGGTGACCGTCGGGGTCCTCGCGATGGTGGCGTTCGAGAGCGTCGGCGTGGTGCTCGGCGGGAGCTACTGGGCGCACTACCTGATCGGGCTCGTCCCGGGCGTCGTGCTGGTGGCCGCGCTGGCGGCCGGGAGCGGGCTGCGCCGGCGGCTCCCCGTGGTGCCCGGGGTCGCGCTGGTCCTCGCCTCGGCCGTGGTCGTGACCGGCATGCGCGCCGCGGCGTACGAGCCTCCCGAGGAGCACCAGGGCAGCGCGGTGGCCACCTGGCTGCGCGCCGCCAGCCGCCCCGGCGACAGCGGCCTGGTCACCTACGGGCGCGCCGACATCCTGGCGGCGGCCGGCTTGACCCCTGTCTACCCGTACCTGTGGACCCTGCCGATGCGCACGCTGGACCCGGACCTGGTCCACCTGGTGCGCCGGCTCCGGGGCGGCCGGGCCCCGACCTGGGTGGTCGAGTCCTCACCGCTCGACTCGTGGCACCTCGACCCGACGGGCCGGGTGGGCGCTGCCCTGACCGAGCACTACCGGCTGGTCGACACGGTGTGCGGCATCCCCCTCCTCCTGCACGTCGGCGTGCACAGGTCGCTGCCCACTGCTCCGACGGGGTGCGTCGTCGGCTGAGCCCTCCCGCTGCGGCCCACCGTGACCCGGTCGCCGTGCGCTCGTTGGGCTGTCATGGCACCGCTACCCCGCCGCCGCCCGCCCCGCCGCCTGCGCGACCACCTGGTCCAGGCCGCCGGGATCACGGTCGTGGCTGCAGCGGTCGCGACCGCCCTGCTGCCCGACGGCCTCGACGTCACCGGCATGAGCGACAGCTCCGACCCGACGTCGCACACCCGGGTGGAGACTCCCGCAACCCTCCAGGTGCGGTCCCTGATGGCGCGCTACGAGTGCAGCACCCAGGGCTTCGGGCAGACCGCGATCCCTCGCTCGGCGATCATCCGCCGCCCGCGGGGCACGATCGAGCTGGTGTCGTTCGACCGTGGCTGGCAGGTCTTCAAGGACGACGGGCCCACCTCGCTGGTGGCCGTCTGCCTGCGACCACCGCGCTGACCCGCCGCGCCCGACCCGTCCAGGGGCTCAGACCTCGAAGGTCCCGTGCCGGCCGGCACCGGACGCGAAGCGCGCGGCGCCGTCGAGGGCGCCGGCGGCCAGGGACCGCAGCCCGTGCTCCAGCTCCCCGGACATCGCAGCCGGGGCCGGGAGTCCCTCCTGCTCCAGCACGGAGAGCCGGTCCCCGCGCAGGCACTCCTGGGGGAACGCGGCGAGGGACGCCGCCAGCGCCTCGGCTGTCTCCCGCGCGGTTCCCGCCGGGACCACACGGTTGACCAGGCCCATCCGCTCGGCCTCGTCCGCGCCGACCGGCCGCCCGGTGAGGATCAGGTCGAGCGCGCGGCTGGTCCCGATCAGCCGCGGCAGCCGGACCGTGCCGCCGTCGACCAGGGGCACGCCCCACCTGCGGCAGAACACCCCGAGCACCGCGTCGTCGGCAGCCACCCGCAGGTCGCACCACGCGGCGAGCTCGAGACCACCCGCGACGGCGTGACCCTCGATGGCCGCGACGACCGGCTTGGACAGCCGCATCCGGGTCGGCCCCATCGGGCCGTCACCGTCCGCCTCGACCCGGTTGCCGGTCGCGGTGCCGACGGCCTTGAGGTCCGCGCCGGCGCAGAAGGTCCCGCCGGCGCCGTACAGCACGGCGACCGCGGCGGCGGGGTCGGCGTCGAACTCACGGAACGCCTCGGCGAGCGCCCGCGCCGTGGGTCCGTCCACGGCGTTGCGGGCCTCGGGACGGTCGAGGACGACGGTGGTGACAGAGCCTCGGCGCTCGACGCGGACGGTCATCCGGCCAGCGTAGGTGGCGGCACGGGTGGACGAGGAGAGCCTCATCCCGTTTGACACGGGTAATGGAGTCTCGGGCGTCGGTCCGGTCTCCCGGTCCTCGGTCCCGCAACCTTGGTCTGGCTCTCCTCGTCGCACCACCAGTCAAGCCGTGGGGCCCGCACGACCCAAGGGGCCAAGGTCCCGATCCGGCCCCGGGACGCGAGGTGGCGAAGCGCACCCCCGCCGCGGGACCTTGGCCCCTGAGGCGGCCCCTCCCGGCGCTCTAGCGTCGCAGGCAGACGAGGGTGAGGAGGCCCGGATGACGGCCGCCGTCGAGACCAGCGGGCTGCGCAAGGAGTTCCGCCGCGTCGTCGCGCTGCACGGCCTCGACCTGACCGTCCCGACCGGGTCGGTGTTCGGCTACCTCGGACCGAACGGCGCCGGCAAGACGACCACGATCCGGCTGCTGACCGGGCTGCTGCGGCCCACGACGGGCCGGGCGGAGGTCCTCGGCCTGGACGTGGCCGACCGGCCCGACGAGGTGCAGCGCCGTGTGGGCTACCTCCCCGGCCGGTTCGTGGCGTACCCCGACCTCACCGGCGCGGAGTACCTGCGCTTCCTGGCCTCGCTCCGCGGTGGCGTCGACTGGGCGGACGTGCAGCAGCTCGGTGACCGCTTCGACCTCGACCTGTCGCGGCGGATCGGCACCCTCTCGCACGGGAACCAGCAGAAGGTGGGCCTGGTCCAGGCGTTCATGCACCGGCCCGACCTGCTCGTGCTGGACGAGCCCACGACCGGCCTCGACCCGATCATGCAGCAGGAGTTCCTGACCCTGGTGAGCGAGGTGAGCCGGGCGGGAGCCACCGTCTTCCTGTCCTCGCACATCCTCTCCGAGGTCGAGGCCGTGGCCGACACGGTCGCGATCCTGCGGGAGGGCAGGCTGGTCCGGACCGCGACCATCCCCGAGCTGCGGGCCCAGGTGGTGCGGCGCTGGGACGTGACGTTCACCCACCAGGTGCCGCTCGAGGTGCTGCAGGGGTGCCCCCAGGTGAGCGAGGTGCACGTCCACGACCGGACGGCGCACCTGGTGCTGGCCGGCTCGGCCGAGTCGCTGCTGCGCACCGTCGCGCCGTACGGCGTGGAGAACGTCGTGACCCACGAGGCCGACCTCACCGAGGTCTTCCTCCGGTACTACACGCGAGGTGAGCCGTGGCGAGCCGCCTGAGCGCACCGGCCACGGTGCCCGCCGAGACGCCGTTCCTCCTGCGCAGCGTCTACCGCAAGAGCCTGCGCGACCACCGGCACGGGCTGGTGGGCTGGTCGGTCGGCATCGCGCTGCTGGTGGTGACCGAGTCGCTGATCTGGCCGTCGTTCAAGGACATGCCCGACATCGAGAAGCTCTTCGAGCAGTACCCCGACTACATGCAGCGGTTCTTCGACGTGAGCTCGATGACCAGCGGCCTGGGCTTCATCAACTCCGAGCTCTTCACGCTCATGCTCCCCGCGCTGTTCCTCGTCTACGCGATCGGGCGGGGTGCCCGGCTGGTGGCGGGCGAGGAGGAGGACGGCACGCTCGACGTGCTCCTCGTGATCCCCCTGTCCAGCAGCCGGATCCTGCTGGAGAAGGCGCTCGCCCTGGTCACCTGCGTGGCGCTGCTCGGGGTCGGGCTGTACGCCGTGACGCTCGGCTGCAGCGTGGTGATCGGCATGGGCATCGGCCCGCTGGACACCTTCTCCGGCTGCCTGTCGATGGCGCTGCTCGGCAGCGAGTTCGGGCTGCTGGCCCTGGGGGTCGGTGCGGCGACCGGGCGGCGGCCGCTGGCGGTCGCCGTGCCCGCCGCGCTCGCGGTGGCCGGCTACGTGCTCTACGTCGCGGGCCTGCTCGTGGAGGGCGTGGACCCCTGGCAGCACCTCTCGCCCCTCGAGCAGGCGCTCGCCAGCGGCCCGCTCGGCGGGGGCCTCCCGCCGGACTTCGCCTGGCTGGCCCTCGGCTGCCTGGTCGTGACCCTCGCGACCCTGCCCCTGCTGGACCGACGCGACATCGCCGCACCCGGGTGACCGGGACGGCAACCACCCCACGACGAGAGGAGAGCACGATGCACGCCACCAAGGGTGACCGCCTGGTCATCCGCAGCGCCCACGTCGACGAGGCCGTCCGCGACGGCGAGATCCTGGAGGTCCACGGCGAGGACGGCACCCCGCCGTACCTCGTGCGCTGGTCGGACAACGGCCACGAGTCGCTGACCTTCCCGGGACCGGACGCCTATGTCCAGCACTTCCCGCACGACGAGCCCGGCACCTGAGCCGGCAGGCACGACGCCGGCCGGTCTGACCTCGGCCGAGGCCGCGCGGCGGCTCGTCGAGGCCGGCCCCAACGCGCTCCCCCGGCCGCACCGGGTCGGTCCGCTCGGGCGGGTCGGCGCGCAGCTGCGCGACCCGATGATCCTGCTGCTGCTCGCGGCCGGTGTGGTCACGGTGCTGATCGGCGACGCGGCCGACGCCGGCGTCATCGCCCTGGTCGTGGTCGTGAACACCGCGGTCGGCGTGACCCAGGACCTGCGCGCCGACCAGGCGATCGCGGAGCTCGACCAGCTGACCGCGCCGATGGCCGAGGTGGTCCGCGACGGCCGCCGTGTCGAGGTGGCGGCGGCCGACGTGGTGCCCGGCGACCTGGTGCGGCTCGATGCCGGCGGCATCGTGCCGGCCGACCTGCGGCTGGTCGAGGCGGTCACCCTGACGGTCGACGAGTCGGCGATGACCGGGGAGTCCCAGCCGGTCGAGCGCGCCGTCGGGGACGAGGTGCTGGCCGGCACGGTCGCGACCCGGGGCCGGGGGCTGGGCGAGGTGCTGCGGACCGGGGCGGACAGCGGACTCGGCCGGATCGCCGGCCTGATCTCGACGGCGCGGGTGCGGGAGACGCCGCTGCAGCGCCGGTTGCGGCGCCTGTCGCGCGACCTGGTGCTCGCGGTGCTCGCGATCGGGGTGGTCGTGGTCGTGCTCGGCCTGGTCCGCGGCGAGCCCCTGGCGCAGACCTCGGTCCTCGCCGTCAGCCTGGCCGTGGCGGCCGTGCCGGAGTCGTTGCCGGCGGTCGTCACGATCTCGCTGGCGCTGGGCGCGCACCGGATGGCTCAGCGGCACGCGCTGGTGCGCCACCTGCCGGCGGTCGAGACGCTGGGCTCGGTCACGGTCCTGGCCTCCGACAAGACCGGCACCCTCACCGAGGGACGGATGGTCGCGGGGGCGGTCTGGCTGCCGCCCGGGCACCGGTACGACGTGTCCGGCGCCGGATACGCGCCCGAGGGCGACGTGGTGCCCGACGGTCCCGCCGCACCCGCGGCCGCGCTGGACCGGCTGCTGCGCGACTCCGTGCTCTGCAACGACGCCCGGCTGGTCGAGCCGACGCCCGACACCGACCTCTGGGGAGCGGCCGGGGACACCCTCGAGGCGGCGCTGCTCGCCCTCGCGGCCAAGGGCGGGACCAGCGCGGTCGACGTCCACCGGACCTGGCCGCGCGAGGACGAGGTGCCGTTCGAGGCCGAACGGGGCTGGATGGCGACCGTGCACCGGGCGGAGTCCGGCGAGGGGCTGCTGCGCGTGTGCAAGGGCGCACCCGAGGTCGTGCTGGGGATGGTGGCGTCGGGCGACGAGCTGCGGGCGCTCGCGGCCGCGGAGACCACGCGGCTGGCCGAGCAGGGCTTCCGGGTGATCGCCGTGGCCGACGCCGCGGCGTACGACGGCGCCGGTGCCGCCGACGCTCCCCTGGAGCTGGTCGGACTCGTCGGCATCGCCGACCCGCCCCGGGACGTGTCGCGCGAGGTCATCGCGGACTGCCACGCCGCGGGGATCACGATCGTCCTGGTCACCGGCGACCACCCGGTCACCGCCGACGCGATCGCGGGGCGGCTCGGCATCACCGGGGAGGGCTCCACCACGGTCACCGGCCCGCAGCTGGAGGCCGGCGTCGACCCGGCCTCCCTGGCCGAGACCCGTGTCTACGCGCGCATCCGGCCCGAGGAGAAGGTGCAGATCGTGCAGGCCCTGCAGGAGCGCGGGGACGTCGTCGCGATGACCGGCGACGGGGTCAACGACGCCCCCGCCCTGCGCAACGCCGACATCGGCGTCGCCATGGGCAGGGGCGGGACCGAGGTCGCCCGCCAGGCGGCCGACCTGGTGCTCGCCGACGACGACCTGCGCACGGTGGTGGTGGCCGTCGAGGAGGGCCGGCGGATCTACACCAACATCCGCAACTTCCTGCGCTACGCCGTCTCCGGCGGCCTGGCCGAGGTGATCGTGGTGGTCCTCGGTCCGCTGCTGGCCCTGGGCGTGCCGCTGCTGCCCGGCCAGATCCTGTGGATCAACATGCTCACGCACGGGCTGCCGGGCGTCGCGTTCGGGGCCGAGCCGGTCCGGGCCGAGTCGATGCGGCAGCCACCACGCTCGCCCGACGAGTCGGTGCTCGGCGCCGGCCTGGCCGCACAGATCGGCTGGATCGGGGCCACCATCGGCGTCGTGACGCTCGCCGCGGGGCTCGTCGCGCACCAGGCCGGCTGGCACGTGCAGTCCGCCGTGTTCCTGGCCCTCGGCTCGGCCCAGCTGGGGGTGGCGATGGCCCTGCGCGCGCCCGGACGCAGGTGGGAGCGGCGACCCCTCGACGTCGCGGTGGCGGGCGCCGCGCTGCTCCAGGTCGCCGGCGTCTACCTGCCGCCCCTGCAGCAGCTGCTCGGCACCGAGAACCTGCCGCTGCCGGCCGCGCTGACCTGCCTGGGTCTCGCGCTGGTGCCGGGGCTGGCGGTGCGGCTGCGGGTGCGTGCCGGGCGCCGTTGACGCGACCTCGGCCGGCCGGCCGGTGTGGGATGCCTCACGGCGCCCATCACCACGGGCCGGCCCCGTCGTTTGGTTTGGCACCGGCTCCTCGGGGAACCTTGCTCGGGTACGGGGGCCGATCACGACACGTCGACGACCCCAGGAGTGACCCAGTCCCATGCTCTCCCGGAGCCCTCTCCACGGTGCCGCGCGCCGGTTCGCGGCCCCCCTCGCCCTCGGCACGCTCGCACTGGCGTCCTCCACCGCCACCCCGCTGAGCCAGACCATCGACGCGGCGTACACGGTCGTGTCCGCATCGACGGGCGAGGCCGCCGCCCCCGCCGTCGGGCACGTGTTCGTGATCAACCTGGAGAACAAGGGATACGCCGAGACGTTCGGGCCGGGCTCGGCGGCGCCGTACCTCAGCGGCGAGCTGCGCGACCGGGGCCAGCTGCTGACCCAGTACCACGGCACGGCCCACAACAGCCTGCCGAACTACGTCGCGCAGATCAGTGGCCAGGGCCCGAACGCCCAGACCCAGGCCGACTGCCAGGTCTACTCGGACTTCGTGCAGGTCGCGACGGTCGCGCCCGATCAGGCCGTCGGCACCGGCTGCGTCTACCCCCGCTCGGTCATGACGGTCGCCGACCAGCTCGAGGCCGCCGGCCTGACCTGGCGGGGCTACATGGAGGACATGGGGACGCCGTGCCGCCACCCCGAGGCCAACCACGCGGACGACACCCAGCAGGCCGAGGTCGGCGACCAGTACGCCGCCCGGCACAACCCGTTCGTCTACTTCAAGAGCATCACGTCGTCACCCTCGTGCGCGGTCGACGACGTGGACCTCTCCGAGCTGCCGGGCGACCTCGCGTCGGTAGCCACGACGCCGAACCTCTCCTACATCATCCCGAACCTCTGCAACGACGGCCACGACAGCCCCTGCGTCGATGGCCGGCCCGGCGGCCTGGCCACGGCCGACGAGTGGCTGCGGACCTGGGTCCCGCGGATCCTGGCCTCCCCCGCGTTCCAGCAGGACGGGCTCCTCGTGGTCACCTTCGACGAGGCCGACACCGGGAGCACCGACGGGGCCGAGGCGTGCTGCGGCGAGGGGCCCGGACCCAACGCCCCGCTCCCGGGCATCTACGGCCTCGGCGGCGGCCGCACCGGCGCCGTGCTGGTCTCGCCGTTCATCACGCCCGGAAGCACCAACGGCACCCCCTACAACCACTACTCGCTGCTGCGCAGCATCGAGGACACCTTCGGCCTCGCACCCCTCGGCTACGCCCGGGACGCGCGCGCCTTCGGCAGCGACGTGTACGCCGCCGGCTGAGACTCACCGGTAGAGCCGCACGTGCTCCTCGGTCATCGCGCCGATGTCCTCGGCAGCGGCGTCGAGGAGCCGGTGCGCCAGCGCCGACAGCGCGCGCGAGGCGGCCAGCTCGTCACCGATCTCGGGCACGTTCGCGTCGGTGGGGTTGAGCCGGGCGGTGCCCTCACCGCTCAGTGGCCGCGCCGACTTCTCGGTGCTCAGCCGCGCCTCCGCGTGGGTCCGGCCCTCCTGCTCACCGATGAAGATCTCCACGGTCCAGGTCTTGGTGTGCATGTCTCCTCCAAAAAGGGGTGTCACCCTCATCGACCCACGTGCGGCGGGGACCCGTCAGGGGCCAAGGTCACGAGGCGACGCCCCCGTCGTCTGGGACCGCGGGGCTACCGTGGCCGCATGATCGGATTCCTCGTCGCCGGGCTCGTCATCGGTGCCCTCGCGCGGCTCATCAAGCCCGGCCGGCAGAACCTCGGCGTCCTGGCCACCCTCGGGCTCGGCCTGGTCGGATCGCTGATCGGCGGCGTCATCGCGCAGTTCTTCGGCACCGGGAGCATCTGGGAGCTCAACGTCCTCGGCTTCGTGCTGGCCGTGGTCGCGGCGGTCCTGCTGATCGGCGTCGCCGAGCGCGTCGCGGGCAAGGACCGCGTCTGACCCCGGCGCCGCTCATCCGGGCCCGGGGTCGAGCGGGACGCGCTCCCCGAGTGCCGCGAGCACCGGGCGGGTGCGGCCGGCGGCGCTGACGGCAGCGACGAACCGCTCCCCCGGCGTGAGGAAGAGCCGCTCGTGGCGTCGCGGGGCGAGGCGACGCAGCCCGACCGGCCAGAACGTGCCCCAGTGCACCGGCACCGCCCACCCGGCCCCGACCCGGTCCACCGCCTCGGCTGCCTCGACCGGGTCCATGTGCTCCGGCCCGAGGCTCGGCCCCCATCCCCCGACCGGCACCAGCGCCAGGTCGACCGGCTCGACGTCGCGCATGTCGCCACGCAGCCCGGTGTCACCGGGGTACCAGAACGAGCGGCCCATGGCCGCGACCCGGTAGCCCACGGCGGTCCCGGTGCTGCGCGGGAGCGGCAGCCGGCGGCCGTCGTGCGTGGCCCCGAGGACCCGGACGTCGAAGGACCCTGCCGGCGTCTCGACCCACACCTCCCGCCCGGGCTCGGCCACCACGACCCGCTCGAAGCCGAGGCGCCCCACCAGCTCCTCGACGCCGGGCGCGGCGACCACCGTCGCCGAGCGGGGCAGCAGCCGCAGCGACGGCAGGTGGCAGTGGTCGGCGTGCAGGTGGGAGATCATCACCGCGTCGGCGCGGGTGGCCGCCTCCAGCGACGGCGGATCGGCGTACCTCCGCAGGTGCAGGAGGCGGTCGGTCAGCAGCGGGTCCAGGACGATGCGCACGCCGCCCACCTCGACCGTGGTCGAGGCGTGCCCCCACCAGGTGAACGCCAGGCTGCCTGTCATGGCTCCACGGTACGTAGCGCGGGCACCGAGGACCTCTCCCCCAGCGGATGACGCTCCTGTGCCATGGCCACGCGGATGGTCCGGGTCTAGCGTCGGCCGTACCTGGAGCTGTTGCGAACGGCCACGTCCTGTGACGCCCTCCCGACGCCCTCGTGGTCCGGACGCGACCGTCCGAGCCCTGAGGAGGGATCACATGAATGCACAGCTCGAGACACTGCGAGAGCAGACGAGGGGGACCGTCACCGGACCCGACGACGAGGGGTACGACCTCGCGCGCACGGTCCGCAACGGCATGATCGACCGGCGCCCGGCCGTGGTCGTCCAACCGGCCAACGCCGGCGACGTCATGACTGCCGTCCGCTTCGCCGCCGACAACGGCATGACCGTCGCGGTCCGTGGTGGTGCGCACAGCGTCCCCGGCTTCGGCACCTGTGACGGGGGCGTGGTCATCGACCTGTCGGCGATGCGGGGCGTCCGGGTCGATCCGCTGGCCCACACGGCCCGGGTCGCCGGCGGCGCGACGTGGGGCGACCTGAACGCCGCGACGTACCCGTTCGGCCTGGCCACGACCGGCGGCATCATCTCGACCACCGGGGTCGGCGGCCTGACCCTGGGCGGCGGCATCGGCTACCTCGCGCGGGGCCTGGGCCTCGCCCTGGACAACCTGCTGTCGGCGGACGTGGTGACCGGGGACGGCACGTTCCACGTCGCCAGCGACAAGGACGACGCGGACCTCTTCTGGGCGATCCGGGGCGGCGGCGGCAACTTCGGCGTGGTCACGTCGTTCGAGTTCCGGCTCAGCCCGGTCAAGGACATCTACGGCGGACCGATGTTCTTCGAGCTGGACAGGGCCGGGGACCTGTTCCGGCTGTACCGGGAGTTCATCGCCGACGCGCCCGAGCAGTTCGGTGGCTTCCCGGCGTACCAGATCGCGCCGCCGCTGCCGTTCATCCCCGAGGAGCGGCACGGAACGCCGCTGGCGCTCATGGTGACCTGTTGGGCCGGCGACCTCGACAAGGGCGAGCAGGTGCTCAAGCCGTTCCGCGACCTCGCGCCCGTGGTGGCGGAGATGGTGGGGCCGATGCCCTATCCCGCCCTGAACAGCGCCTTCGACGACCTCTACCCGTCGGGGCTGCGTCACTACTGGAAGGCCAACTTCGTCAAGGAGCTCACCGACGACGCGATCGCCGCCCACGTGGAGCACGGGTCGAAGGTGCCCGAGATGACCTCGACGATGCACATCTACCCGATCAACGGGGCCTGCCACCGGGTCGCGCCGGAGTCCACGGCGTTCGCCTACCGCGACGCCAGCTTCGCCACCGTGATCGCGGGCATGTGGCCCGACGCGAAGGACGACGAGAGGAACACGGCCTGGGTCCGGGACTACTACGCCGCCACGGCGCCGCACTCGGAGGAGGGCGGCTACATCAACTTCATGGCCGAGGACGACCAGGACCGGATCCGCGCCAACTACAAGGGCAACTACGACCGGCTCGCGGCGACCAAGAGGAGGTACGACCCCGCGAACCTGTTCCGGCACAACCAGAACATCCTGCCGGCCTGAACCAGAGCGGCGCCGGGGTCTCGTGCCCGCCAGAATGACGGCATGCGACGTTGCAGACTCCATGTGCTGGGTGCCAGTGGGTCCGGAACGACCACGCTCGCGCGGGCGCTGGCGAATCACTGGTCAGTCCCGCACGCTGATGCGGACGACTACTTCTGGGTGCCGACCGATCCGCCCTACGTCGAGAAACGGCCCGAGAGCGACCGGCTGGCGCTGATGCACGAGGTGTTCGTCCCTCGTGAGGCATGGGTGCTGTCGGGGTCGATGGTCGGTTGGGGCGAAGCGGTCGTCGACGAGTGCGACGCCATCGTCTTCTTGACGCTCGACCCCGAGGAGCGACTCCGGCGACTCGCAGAACGTGAGGTCCATCGAAGGGCGGGTCGGGAGTTCGACCACGACGCGTGGGAGGCGTTCCTGGACTGGGCGCGCGGCTACGACGATCCGGCGTTCGAGGGTCGGAGCCGGGTCGCCCACGAGAAGTGGTTGGCCGACCGCCACCAGCCCGTGCTGCGGCTGGACAGCACGGCGGGTCAGGAGGAGCTGCGAGACACGGTGCTCGGCTGGGTCCCCGATCCCCGTCAGCGAACCGGCCGGTAGGTCAGGGCGACCACGTCGACGGCCCGGAACGCATCTGACCTGCGACCCCGGAGGTCAGCGAGCGTCTTCAGCGTCCGGGAGTCCCGGATTCCCCGGCCGATCACGCACGAGCGCGCTTGTCGAGGTGCGTGACGAGGGTCTGGTGGAGCGGAGCGTCGTCGTAGCCCCCTACCAGGAGGCTGGCCAGGATCTGTAGACGGCGCAGGTCACGGCAGTCCGAAAGGCGGGTCCGGTCGACCGGGCCCGGGTAGGCAGCCAGGGCGTCGTCGGTGATCGTCGTCGAGGCCAGGTCCCACTCCACTGGCCCGACACACACGTCTTCGAAGTCGGTCCATCGCGGGCCGCTCGGCGTCGTGAGCACGTTTCCGGTGTGAGCGTCTCCATGCAGGGGTCGCCGCGGCCAGGACAGGGCCAGGGGCAGCAGCTCGTCGGCTGCTCGGTGGAGTGCCGGATCCGATGAGACGGTCAGCGCCGTGGAGATGTCGGTGAGAGGCCCGACCAGAGGGGGCAGGTCGCGGGGGTAGGAAGCCAGCGTCACGTGCAACTGGCCCAGCATCGTTCCGAAGTCAGCGGCCGACACCACGCCGGAGTCGTGGTCGGCCCAGTCCCACAAGGACACTTCGAGCCCTTCAGCGACGTGGGGCCCCGGGTCCTCCCACGGGCTCACGACGGGAAGTCCCTCGGCAACCAGGAACTGGGCAACCGCCACTTCACGTTCGAGCCATGGCAGCGGGACCGGACGCAACTCTCGTCCGACGGTCACCACGCGAGTCACGACCGGTGCGGGCCGCAGACGAACGCGGACGCTGTAGCCCTCGGCGATGACCTCGGGGTCGTCGGCCGGTAGCCCCACGGCCCGCGCGCAGGCGACCGATGCCGAGACCGCATCCGCCGTGCTGGGGACCGGAGCATACTTCTCGCCTGTCCGCCGCTTGCCGACCTCCCCGTTCACGGCGCAACCATGTCAGAGCAAGGCCCGACCCGCCGACCCCGGAAATGACAGCTCCCGGACCCACAGTCGTGGGCCCGGGAGCTTGCGATGTCCTGAGACATCACAGGGCGGTGGCGGTGGGATTTGAACCCACGGTGGGTTTGACCCCACACATCATTTCGAGTGATGCACCTTCGGCCGCTCGGACACGCCACCGCCGGAGAGAGTACCGGAGCGGGTCCGGCGCCGTGAAATCGACTCCCGGGGTCAGGGGCCTCCCACCCACGGGACGGTCAGCTCGGAGGGATACTTCCGCGACGCGTGGATCGTCATCACCGTCGGGCTGCCCGGCAGGTCCGTCGCGGTGGGGGCCAGGTGCGGGACGTCGAAGGCCTGGACCGCGATCCGCAGCCGGTGACCCGGGCGGATGCTGGCCGCGGTCGGGAAGACCTCGACGTCGACCGGCGCCACCTCACCGCTCCCGAGCGGCTGCTTCGAGGCCCGGGTGAACGGGTGGAACGGCTGCAGCACCGACCCGTCGAGATAGCGGGTGCGGTCCGGGTCCAGCGCCCGCTGGGACAGCACCTGCCAGCCACCGGTGAGCCGGGTGACCGTGCCGTCGGGGGCGACGTCCTCGACGGCCACCGACAGCATCCCGTCGCCGCTGGTGCTGGAGATGAACAGGTGTGCGTTGATCGGCCCGGCGAACCGCACCGCGCTGGTCATCGGCGCGGTCTCGAACACGACCCCGGCGCGGTCGTTGGGGGCGTTGTCGGTGAAGCAGGGGTTGTCGGCCAGCACGGCGTTCGGGAGGCCCGCCGTCCACTGGTTGGCCGACCGGGTGCACAGCCCGGCCACCGGGACCGGGAGCACGTCGGCGGTGCCGGCTTGCGGCGTACCCGTGGTCAGCGCGCCGGCCGCTCCGCCGGTGGTGGCGTCTCCGGAGAGCAGGTAGCTCCGGGCCCGCGTGCCGGCCGCTAGCCAGGAGTCGGAGGCGCGCCACCGACCGCTGCCCTGCTCGTAGCGGGTCACCGGCGGGATGTCCGTGTCCAGGCCCGGGTCGGGCCGGCCCCGCAGCCAGTGGTCGAACCAGCGCAGCTGCAGCTCCGCGAGGGAGCCGTGGCCGGCGTCGCCCACGTCGGCGCCCGAGGAGCCCTGGAGGTGGTCCCAGGGTCCGACGATCAACCTCGTCGGGACGTCGTTCGCCTGCAGGTGCTCGAAGAGCATCGGCGTCCCGCGCTGGAACAGGTCGAGCTCGCCGCCGATCAGGAAGGTCGGCACGCGCACCCGGTCGATCACCCGCAGCGGCGAGCGCTCGCGGTAGAACGGCCCGTCGTACGCCGCGTCGCCGCCGAGCGCCGCGTCCAGCAGCAGCGGCGCCGTGAACGAGCCCGCGGCGCCGAGGTGGTCCAGCAGCGCGGAGACGCCCGACTCGCTGTCGCTGCCCAGCGTCGCCGGCGGGACGAGGCCCGTCGCGGTCACCAGGCCCAGCCAGAGCGGGATGAAGCCGACGTCGATCTGGCCGCCGGAGGCGACGACGTCGCGGTAGACGTCACCGGCCGGCACCTGCGGGAAGATCGCGTCCAGGCCGGCCGGGTGCTGGGCGGCGGTGAAGATCTGGTTGATCCCCATGTACGACGGGCCGCTCATCCCGACGTGGCCGTTGCTCCACGGCCGGCGGCGCGAGTGGGCCCACTCGACGACCTCCTTGCCGTCCCTGTTCTCGCGGCGGCCGAACGCGTTCCAGCTGCCCTCGGAGCTGCCGGTGCCGCGGGCGTCCACCGTGAGCTGGGCGTAGCCGCGACGCACGAGGTAGCCGGGGTCCGTCCCGCCGAGCCCGCCGGACGACCCCAGCGCCGTCTTGTTGTAGGCGGTGATCGTGACGATGACCGGGAACCGCCGCCGGACCGCGGCACCGTCCGCATCGGCGGGCAGGGTCAGGTCCCCGCGCAGCACCGTGCCGTCGGACATTCGGATCGCGAGGTCCTTCTCGACCACGGTGCCCGGGTAGCGCTCCGGCCGTGGCTCCCAGCCGGACGACGGGCCGGCGGAGGTGCCGGCGGGCGTTCGGGCGGGCGTTCGGACGGCGGGCGTTCGGGCGGCGGGCGTCGACGCGGCGGGGTCGGCGTACGACGTGGTGGTCGCGACGAGCAGGCCGGCCACCAGGACGGTCGCGGTCAGGCCGGCGAGCAGCCGGACGGTGGAGCGGGTGCGGTTCACGGGGCCTCCCTGGTCTCCCCCGTCCAACGCCGGCCCCGGAGGGAGGTGATGGGAGGTGACGCGGGTCACACCCGCCCACTTGTAACGCTCCGTTAGGGGCTCTGGTGCTCCGCCACAGCGGAGCACCAGAGCCCCTAACGGAGCGTTACAAGAGTCAGGCCAGCTCCAGCAGGCGCTCCAGCCGGGCCAGGTGCGGGGCGAGGTCCCAGCCCTGCTCGGCCACCCAGGCGTCGTCCCAGTAGGTGCCGGTGTAGCGGTCGCCGCCGTCGCAGATGAGGGTCACGATGCTGCCGGTCTCACCCGCGTCGCGCATGCGTACGGCGAGCTCCAGCGCGCCCACCAGGTTGGTGCCGGTCGAGGCACCGACGCGGCGGCCGATGACCCGCTCGATGATGCGCATGGCGGCGACCGAGGCGGCGTCCTCGACCGGGATCATCTCGTCGATCACGGTCGGCACGAACGACGGCTCGACCCGGGGGCGGCCGATCCCCTCGATCCGCGAGCCGCCGGCGACCACCTCGCAGCTGCGGGTCCGCCAGGCCTCGGCGAACGCGGAGCCCTCGGGGTCGACCACCGCGAGGCGGGTGTCGGTCCGCCGGTAGCGGCAGTAGCGGCCGATGGTGGCGCTGGTGCCGCCCGTGCCGGCGCCGACCACGATCCAGGCCGGCTCGGGGTGCCGCTCCATGGCCATCTGCTCGAAGATCGAGCAGGCGATGTTGTTGTTGCCGCGCCAGTCGGTGACCACCGAGGCCCGCCCGAACTGGTCGAGGTAGTGGTGACCCGGCTGCCGGCCCAGCCGCTCGGCCTCGGCGTACATCTCCCCGGCCCGCTCGACCGTGTCGCAGCGCCCCCCGGCGCGCTCGATCAGGTCCAGCTTGGCCCGGGTGGTGCCGCGCGGGACGACCGCGACGAACTCCAGGCCGAGCATGGCGGCGAAGTACGCCTCCGAGATCGCCGTGGACCCGCTGGTGGCGTCGACCAGGGTGGTGCCCTCGGTGATGTCGCCGTTGGCGAGCCCGTAGAGGATCAGCGACCGGGCCAGCCGGTGCTTGAGCGAGCCGGTCGGGTGGACCGACTCGTCCTTGAGGTAGAGGTCGACGCCCCACGACCGCGGCAGCGGGAAGACGTGCAGGTGCGTGTCGGCGCTGCGGTTGGTGTCGGCCTCGATCCGGCGGATCGCCTCGGTCACCCAGGCGCGGGCGGAGTCCGTCATGACCCGGAGCCTGCCAGATCGGCCCGCCCCGTGCAGGGTCGGCGTGCTCAGCCCCGCGGGCCCATCCGCTGCAGCGCGGTCACGTGCGCGGGCTCGAGCTCGTCGAGGGTGCGCACCCCCAGCAGCCGCATGGTGCGCTCGATCTGCCCGCGGAGGATCTCGATGGCGCGGTCCACTCCCTCGCGACCACCGGCCATCAGGCCGTAGAGGTAGGCCCGGCCGATCAGCGTGAAGTCCGCCCCGTGGGCCACCGCGGCGACGATGTCCTGGCCGGACATGATGCCGGTGTCGAGGTGCACCTCGAGGTCGTTGCCCACCTCCTTGACCACCTGGGGCAGCAGGTGGAACGGCACCGGCGCCCGGTCGAGCTGGCGGCCACCGTGGTTGGAGAGCACGATCGCGTCCACCCCGGCGTCGGCGAGCCGGCGGGCGTCCGCGACGTTCTGGACGCCCTTCACGGACACCTTGCCGGGCCACTGCTCCCGGATCCAGGCGAGGTCCTCGAAGGTCACGGTCGGGTCGAACATCGTGTCGAGCAGCTCCGCGACGGTGCCGGACCACGAGTCGAGGCTGGCGAACGCGAGCGGCTCGGTGGTCAGGAAGTTGATCCACCAGGCCGGGCGCGGGATCGCGTTGACCACCGTGCGCGGCGTCAGGGTGGGCGGGATCGTCATGCCGTTGCGCACGTCGCGCAGCCGGGCACCCGCCACGGGCACGTCGACGGTCACGAGGAGCGTGTCGTAGCCGGCCTTCGCGGCCCGCTCGACCAGCGCCATGGAGCGTTCGCGGTCCTTCCACATGTAGAGCTGGAACCAGTTGCGCCCGAGCGGGTTCGCGGCGGCGACATCCTCGATGGACGTCGTGCCCATCGTCGAGAGCGAGAACGGGATACCCGCCTCGCCGGCGGCCGACGCACCCGCGATCTCGCCCTCGGCCTGCATCATCCGGGTAAAGCCGGTCGGGGCGATCCCGAACGGCAGCGCGACCCGCCGGCCCAGCACCTCGCGGGAGGTGTCGACCGTGGACACGTCGCGCAGGATCGAGGGCGTGAACTCCACGTCGGCGAACGCCTGCCGGGCGCGGGCCAGCGAGACCTCGCCGTCGGCCGCGCCGTCGGTGTAGTCGAAGGCGGCCTTGGGCGTACGCCGCTTGGCGATCCGGCGCAGGTCGTCGATGGTCAGCGCCCCCGCGAGCCGCCGCTCCTTGGGGGAGAGCGTCGGCTTCTTGAACTTCAGCAGGGGTGCGAGGTCATGACGCTTCGGCATCTGGCGCTTCATCGGTGAACTCCATCATGGATCGGGGGATCGTGGCGAGGGGCCAGCCGGTTCTCGGCACACCCCGGGTCGCAGGCGGCACGCAAGCGACGGCGACAACCCGGCCGGGCAGTCCGCGCGTCCGGCGACGGTCACAGGCGTGGCAGGTCAGGCTCCGGGCTGAACTGCCCGGCGGGCGTGCCTCCCGAGCGCAGCCCGACGTCGCGCTCGCGGCGATCCAAGGCCGGTCGGCGATGATGGCGCCATGCGGTTGCTGCGCGGTGCCCTCGTCGACAGCGAGCCGGCGCTCGAGCTCGCCCTGGCCCGCGCCCTGGTGGTCGAGACAGGCACCGGACAGGTCGAGGAGACGCTGCGCGTCTACCGGCCCGTCTCGCCCGTGGTCGTCTTCGGTCGCCGCGACACCCGGCTCCCGGGCTTCGGCGCGGCGGTGGACGAAGCCCGGGCTGCGGGCTTCGAGCCGGTGGTGCGCGCAACGGGCGGGAGGGCGGTGGCCTACACCTCGAACGCCCTGGTGGTCGACCACGTCCGGCACGAGCCGGGCGCGACGGGCGGCCAGGACGAACGGTTCCGGGAGTTCGGCGAACGGTTCGTGGACCTGTTCCGACAGCTCGGGGTGGACGCCCGCCTCGGTGCCGTACCCGGTGAGTACTGTCCCGGCGCGCACAGCGTGAACGCGCGCGGCGTGGAGAAGCTGGTCGGCACGGCGCAGCGGATGGCCCCCCGGGCGTGGCTCTTCAGCTCGCTGGTCGTGGTCGGTGACGAGGAGCGGCTACGCCCGGTGCTCGCGGAGGTCTACGGGTGCCTCGGTCAGGACTTCGACGAGACATCGGTGGGCTCGGTGTCCCGAGAGGTCCCCGGCGTCGACGTCGACGCCCTCGAGGCGTCCGTCGTCGACGCCTGGGCGGCCGGGCGCCACGTCGATCCCCGACCGGTGCCCGAGGAGCTGCTGGGAGCCGCGGCCGACCTGGTCGAGCAGTACCGCGTCGCACCCTGACCCGTCTCCCCTCATCGAGCCTCCCCAGATCGAGCCATGGCGGGCCAGGACGGTCGGCGCGCAGCATGGCCGGAACGGCACCGTGACCTCAGAGGGAGAGATGACATGGCCGAGGAGCAGATGATCGAGATCGTCGAGACCGCGTTGCGTGAGATCGGCGCCCCCGAGGAGGTGACCGCGGCGGGCCAGTTCCTGCCCCGCGGCCACACCGGCAGCATGTTCGCCGGCGGGCTCGTGGGCGACAGCCTGGCCGGGTCGGCGGGCGGCATGGCCGACTCGGTCGCGACCGTCGGCGGCTCGTTGGCCGGAGCGCACGCCCACGACGCGGCCAGCGGACTCCCGGACAAGATGCTGGTCGGGGTGACCCCCACGCACGTCTGCGGCTTCGGCGCGGCGACCCGGCACAGCCCGGCTGGCCCGTTCGTCTTCCGGGTCCCCCGCGAGAACCTCGAGGTGAAGGTGCACCAGCGGGTGAACGTCCGGGTCCTGGAGCTCATCGACACCACGACCGGGTCCCGCATCGAGCTCGAGGGGAACAGGGTCCCGCTCACCCACAGCAAGGACGTCATCGACGCACTCGCCCGGTGACCCTCGTCCGGGCTGGTCAGGCTGCGGGCGTCGGCGGGGTGTACGGCGGTCGCACGTCGACCGTCTCCTCCGACGGCATCAGGATCCACAGGATCGGGTAGGCCAGGATCTGGCTGCCCGGGACGACCATGAGGAGCAGGACGAAGAGCAGGCGCGCCGTCCACGGCGCGATGCCGAACCGTCGGCCCAGGCCGGCGCACACGCCGCCCAGCACCCTTCCCTGGCGCGGCCGGACCAGGCCCTGTCTCGCGAAGCTCTGGTGGATGTCGTTCATGGTGCTGCACGTCCTCGGGTGTCGATGTCCAGGGCATCTCCCTGGTGTCTCCACTGTGCGCCGCGAGGAGGCCTCGGCACATCGGGTGCAGCCCTGACCTGTCCCCGAGGGTCCCGGGTCGGGGCCCTCAGGGGTAGCCAGAGGGAGCGGGACGTCATACGAAACGAGGGCTCTAGACCCCAGTTCGTATGACGTCCCGGGCGCTGCGGGCATCAGCCCCGAGCCACCCACAGGCTGAAGCTGCGCCGCTTGCCGACCCAGTCGACGAGCCCGTCGCTGGTCCCGTCGGTGCGCGTGCCCGAGGCCCGCACGGCGACACGCACCTCGTCCGGGTCGCCGAGGGCGGCCTGCGAGATCCGCACGAGCGCCTGGTCATCGGCGTAGCTCACCCGCAGGACGTAGTCACCGTGCTCGACGGGGTCGCCCCACGTGGCACGCCGGAACCCCTCGGTCTCGCGGAGGACGTAGTCGGTGCCCTCGAAGTAGCCGCCGACGAAGACGTACTCCGGGCCGCGGTCGCTCCGGTCGGTGTCGATGAAGATCATCCCGCCCGAGCCGGTGGGCGGGTCGCGGCGCAGGTTGAGGTGCTGCGTCCTGACGTTGAGGTTGTCGGGCCCGTTCCGCACCTGGAGCGCGAGGATGTCGGAGCCGTGGGAGGTGTCCTGGGGGTCGTCGACGCCGTACAGCTCGGCGTGCGCCGGCCCGGCGATCCCGAGGGTGAGGGCGGAGGCCGTCAGTCCGACGGCGGCGATGGTGGTGCGCATGGTGATCTCGTCCTTCGTGCATGGGTGGGGCCCTGGCGGGCGAGGCCCCCGTCGGAGGACTCAGGCGACATACGCCCGGGGGAGCACGACGGTTGCGCGGGACGGCAGCCGGTCTGGTCCGGCCGCCCGGTCACGGCTCGTCGCGGTCCCCCTCGGTGAGCCGCGGCATCGGCATGGTCTCCGCGTCCGGGGCCACCTCACCTCCTCCGGGCGCTGGGGCGAGAGGCGGGGCAGCGGGCGGGCGGGGACGTCGGGGCCGCGGCCGCGTCGTACGCCGCATCTGGATCTGCCGACGCACCCGCTGCTCGAGGTCCAGCTCGCGCTGCAGCCGCTTGACCGTCGACAGCACGGCCGCGTGCAGCTCGCGCAGCACGGGGTCGGCGTCGGTGGTGAGCAGGTCCTCCAGCCGGCCGCGCGCCTCCGGCAGTCCCTCGAGAGCGCTGCGCAGGGCCCGGACGTCCTCGTTGCTCATCTGCCGGGCCGGGGCTGCCTCGACCCGCACCAGCTCGCCGAAGGCGTCCAGCCCGCCCGCGAGCTCACGGAAGGTCAGGGCGAGCCCGAGCAGCACGTCGCCGGCGCTCTCGTCGGCGCGCCAGTCACCCTCGGAGCTGGCGTCCACCAGCGCGCGGAACATAGAGCGGATGGCGAGGACGGAGTGCTCCATCGCCTCGACCCCGTGCCGCAGGCCGGGGCCGACGTCGGCCGTGCCCACGGCGCGCACGTTGAGCCGCCGCCCCTGCTCCGCGGCCAGCAGGGTGGCGCCGACGCGGGGGATGTCGTGGTGGGTGATCCGGCGTGCCTCGCCGAGCCAGGCCCGTGCCGACGGCGCCAGCTCACCCCCCTCGGCCACCAACGCCTCGAGCTCGTCGGCCGCGCCGGTCAGCAGGTCGCTCACCGCGTCGGCGAGCCCCTCGATCGCCCGGCCGGCGTCGCCGGTGGGGATCCGGGGCGGGAACAGCAGGTTCGCCGCGATCCCCACCCCCGCGCCGACCAGCGTCTCCGCGATCCGCTGGCCCGCGGCCGACTCGGCGCCGAGGGCGCCGACGCCCAGCACGAGCATGCCGCTGATCGCGACCTCGATCAGGTTGTTGCGCAGGCGCAGGGCCTGTCCGATCGTGATCGCCACGAAGATCAGCAGCCCCAGGCTCCACCACTCCAGCGGCACCACGGCTGCGAACGCCACCGCGAGCGACACCCCGGTCACCACGGCGACCACCCGGTCGAGGCCGCTGGCGAGCAGGGACACCGGGGTGACCTGGACGACGAGCATCGCGGTCAGCGGTGCCAGCAGGGGCTCGGTCCCCGGGAAGATCAGCAGCCCGACCACGTAGCTGGCGGTGGCCGCGAACGTGATCCGCAGCGACCACAGCAGCGCCGCGCGGCCGTCGTGGCGCAGCCGGTTCAGCTCACGGCTGAGTCGCCCTCGCCATCGGTCGGCCACGACTCATCATGGCGCACCGAGTCAGGTCGCGTCCGCGATCCGCTCGTGGAGCACGTGCACGGAGAGCGCCCGTCAGCGGCGCGCCAGGCGGGCCACCCGACCGCCGCTGCCGGCGGCCCAGCAGGAGCCGTCGCGGGTGCAGTCGAGGGCGTGGTAGCCGGTGTCGCTGATCCGCGTCCAGCTCTGGCCGCCGTCGGTGCTGAGGCTGGTGCCCATCACGTCGCCGGACTCGCCGGTGACGAGCAGGCGGTGCCGGTTGCCGGGGAGGTAGGCGACGTCCTCGCCGAGGTGGGTGAGGTCGCCCGCGTTGCGCCAGGTGCGGCCGTTGCGGGTGGTGGCCACGGCGTCGGTCCCGTCGGCGGCGTCGTTGAAGTCGCCACCTACGGCGATGCCCTTGTTCGGCGTGCGGAAGGCCAGGGCGAAGACGCCCGCGGCCTCGCCTGCGGGGATCGTGGAGGGGCTGGCGGTCCAGGTCAGGCCGTGGTCCGTGGACCTGAAGACGCGCGAGTCGCCGCCGCCGGAGCCGAAGTAGGCCGTGTGGCCGGCCGTGACCAGGCAGTCGCCGCTGGCGGCGAAGCCGTACTCCGTCGGCGCCTCCGGCATGCCGTCGCTGGGGAGGACCTGCCAGGAGCGGCCGAAGTCGTGGGTGGCGAGGATCCGGAACTTCCCGTCGACCGGGTCGCCCATCACCAGCCCGCGCCGGCCGCCGGGGTAGAACGCCATGCAGTCGTAGAACGCCGCCGGGTCGTCGTTGACGAAGGCCGCGTCCCACGTCGCTCCGCCGTCGGTGGTGCGGTAGATCCGGGACGCCTCCCCCTCCCCGATGGCGAGGATGACGGCCTTCGTGGCGCTGCGTGCCTCGACGTCGCGGAAGAGCAGGCCGTCGGTGTCGGGCGGGCTGACGTCCTCCCAGTGCCGGCCGCCGTCGGTCGTTCGGAACACCCGGCCCGGTGCACCTTCGGTGGCGTTGCCGCCCGTCACCCAGGCCGTACGCCGGTTGACGGCGTCGAGCCCGCGGAAGCTCTGGTCCGCGTCGACGACCGTCTCCGTCCACGACGGGCCGTGGTGGTGACCCTTCGGTGGGGCGGCCAGGCTCCCGGACTGGGCTCCGAGGAGCGGGGCGGCGAGGAGGGCGATGGCGAGGAAGGTGGTCCCGAGTCGTGGCATGCCGGAACTCTGCTCCGGCCGGGGCGGTCTGTCCATACCCCCTTTCACCGATGTCAGCGGCCTTCCCGGCCGCCGCCTGCCTCGTCCGCAGTGACCACGTCGACCGAGATCTCCACCGCCGGGACCGCGCCCCGGTTCTCGAGCCAGTGCAGGGTCCGGTGGTCCTCGGGCCAGCCGGGCCCGGGACCGTAGTCCGTGGCGACGCCGTCACGGTGGTCGGTGATCGTGCCCTGCAGCACGTAGACCGTGCCCGGCCTGCCCTTGTGGTCGTGCACCGGTCCGAAGACCCCGCCCGGCTCGATGGTCACCATCCGCATCCGCAGCCGGCGCCCTTCCATGCCCTCGATCTCGGGGCCGAGGTCGACCGTGGCCAGCAGCTCGGTCGTGACACCGCGCGTCTCGGGCGCCTGCTCCTCGCTCATGCCTCGTCCTCCCTGTGCGCCGACCGCCGCCGGACGGCCCTGGTCCGAGTGTCCGCCCGGTGGCGGCCCTCGTCCACGGCGTCCGCTCACCTGAGCGATCCGTTCAGGCGGGAGATCGACGAGGTCGCCCCCGGCGCGCGGGTCAGCACGAGCAGCGTGCTCAGGTCGGGCGGCGTGAACGGGACCGCCGAGAAGTCGCCCGCGTAGTAGCCGTTGTGCCGGCGCGTGCTCCGGGGTGCGTAGGTGCCGCTCTCCTGCTCGACGATGTGGTTCATTGGTCTGCCTCTCGATGTGTGCCGATGGATCCAGCACACGCCACTTCGGCGCTGCCGGCGATCGGGGCAGGCGCACGGTCGGGGGCGCTGACCGACCGGTTCGCGGCGACTCCGGTGCGGTCAGCACGACCCGGTGGGTGGGGGTGTCCCCCACCGCCTTGAATCACCTGTGTTCGGGAAGCGGGCGCAGCCGTCTTCGTGTTGGTTGGAAGGTGACGTCTCACCGGCGCACGGAAGGACGTCCCATGGCAGACCGTCGCTTCGGGTGGGTCGTGAGCCGGCTGGCGACCATCGCCACCGGCGTGGCCCTGGTCGCGGGGAGCGCGGCGCCGGTCCACGCGGCGTACCCCGGCAGGAACGGACGGATCGTGTTCGACACGGTCTGGACCTACTTCAGCGGCGCGCGCGACTCGTCGCAGATCTACTCGGTCCGCCCGGACGGTGGTGGTCTGCGTCGTCTGACCGACGAGCCCGGAGGCGTTGCGGCGTGGCATCCCGCCGTCTCACCCGACGCGGGGCGCATCGCCTTCGTGCTGAGCACCCCGGACAGCAACGACCAGGTGTGGGTCATGCGGGCCGACGGCTCGCACCAACGCCTGCTGGTCGACGAACCCGCCTGGGCCGACACCGGGCCGAGCTTCACCGCGGACGGCCGCCGCGTCCTGTACTCGCGCTGCGGCAGCTACGTCGGTTTCTACTTCACCTGCAAGATCGTCTCGGTCCGCCTCGACGGCTCGGGACGACACACCGTCATCGGTGGACTGTGGCACCCGACGGATCCGGTGATGTCCCCGGATGGCTCCACCATCGCCTACGTCAGCGATGCGGGCGGGTACGACGGCCGGGTCTGGCTGGCGGACGCCGACGGCCGTCACCAGCACCCTCTCGGCCCGAAGATCGCGCCCGAACGGCCGTCCTGGTCCCCCGACGGGACCCACCTGGTCTTCACCGGCTTCCGGGACGGGAACCTCTACACGATCCGCGTCGACGGGACCGGGCTGCGCACGGTGGCACCGAGCACGCTGTTCGGCGCCTGGTCACCCGATGGCTCCCGGATCGTCTCCAAGTCCGTCGACCCGCAGACCGACAACGGACCGCTGCAGACCACGGACACCGCCGGGGGCGATCCCCGGCGGGTCGTCGGCCCCGCCTTCGGGGCGGGCTACTCCGATTGGGGGATCAGGCGATGAGACGCGCCCTCCTGCGGGCCGTGCCCGCCCTCGTGCTCGTGCTCGGTACGACGATGTCGTCGGCGCTCGACGACGCGCCGGCGGCTCGTGCGGCGTCCTCCGGCCCGACCGACGGCCGCATCCTCTTCACGCACTGCGAGGATCCGGGCGGCTGCCAGATCTACACCGCCAACCCCGACGGATCCGCGGTCGAGCAGGTGACCCGGGGCGCCGACTCGTTCCAGGGTGACTGGTCTCCCGACGGGGAGCGGATCGCCTACGTCAGCACGGCGAGCGGTGACACGACGATCTGGATCGCGGACGCCGACGGAGCCCACCCGCGGCAGCTGACCCCGGATGATCCGGCCTCGGACGACTGGGGGCCGCGGTTCACTGTCAAGGGACAGTAGGAACTGCCCAGGGGCGGACATGAAACCTGCCCGCTGACGGCCACGAGAACTGCCCGGTGGTGGCCACGGGATCTGCCCAAGGGGGCGGTGGCCACCACCGACCGGGGTGCTCAGCTCAACGGGCTCACCCCCTGGCCGGCGAGTGCCTGGGTCAGGCGCACGCTGTCGCCGCTGGTCTGGCAGACGTGGGCGTGGTGGAGCAGCCGGTCGACTGTGGCGGTGGCCAGCGTCTTGGGCATGAGCTCGTCGAACCCGGACGGGTGCAGGTTCGAGCTGATCGCGACCGAGCGCTTCTCATAGGCGGCGTCGACGAGGCGGTAGAGGCCTTCGGCGGCGTCGGCGGCGACGGCCAGGAGCCCGATGTCATCGACGATGACCAGGTCGGCCCGCAGGATTCGGGCGATGGCCTTGGTGACGGTGTCGTCCGCACGGTGCCGGCGCAGCAGGACGCCGAGGTCTTCCAGGGTGAACCAGGCGACCTTGAGTCCCTGCTCGACGGCTTGTTGTCCGAGCGCTTCGAGCAGGAACGTCTTCCCGGTCCCGGATGGCCCGCAGACCACGAGGTTCTCTCGCCGGTGGACCCACTCCAAGGTCCGCAGCGCCTGCTGGGTCGGGGCCGGGATCGAGGAGATCTCGGGCTGCCACGCATCGAACGTCTTGCCGGTCGGGAACCCTGCGGCCGCCCGCCTCGTGGCCAAGGCGGAGCGTTCCCGGCCGGCGACCTCCTCAGCGAACAGGGCCTTGAGGACCTCGGCGGGCTCCCAGCGTTGGGCCTTCGCGGTCGCGACCACCTCGGGCGCGTGGCGACGGATGTGCGGCAGCCGCAGCTTGCGCAGCAGCTCCTCCAACTCGACCGGCAACGGCGGCGCGGTGCTGATGGGGCTCCTCGTCGTCATCGGGTCACCTCGCCGTCGCCGTCCGCGGTGGACCGCTGGCCGAGCCGTGCCCACGCGGCGGTGCCCTGGGTCAGCGAGGAGTCCTCGCTGGCACGATGCTCACCTGTGCCGGGCTGCCGGGCGTGGTGGTCCAGGATCGAAGAGAGGTCGGCCTCGGCGAACCGGCCATGGACCGCGGCGTGGCCCAGTGCCCAGTCGACCTCGACGGGGTCGAACAACTTGGCCAACGCGAGCGCCTCGGTCATCTTGACCCGCATCCGCGGCGTGCCCGCGGCAGCCGCCTCGACCAACCACAGCCGGGCCCCCTCACCCAGGTCGAGGAACTCCGACTCCGCGGCGTTCTTCGCTCGGGGCTGGCGGTCCAGCGGGCCGGACGGCTGGGGCGGGAAGTGCCCGTCATCGATCTTCGGCGTTCCCGGCGTGGCGCGACGGTGGCGGGCGACCTCGATCGGACCGTCGTCGCCGACATGAACGATGACGACCCACTCGTCCTCACCGACCCCGTGGGTGCGGACCCACACTGTTGCACCGAGCAGGGTGTGTGGGACCGAGTACTGGCCGGACTCGAACATCACCATCGGGGTGTTCGCCGGCACCATGCGGGTGGTGCCGAACGCGACCGTGTGCGCTCGCGCCGGAACGGGGTGCAGCCGAGCTCGTTCCTCGGCGAGCATCTCGATCGGCGGCCGCTTCGTCGTCCGGTGGGCACGGGTGTTGACCTTCTCGCAGAACGCCTCGCAGGCCGCCTCGAGCTCAGCGAAACTCGCGTACTCCTCCCGCAGGTTGGTGTCCTTGGGGACGAGGTCGGCCTTGCTGATCTTCACCGACGCCTCGGTGCCGCCCTTGGACGCCGGATCCGCGGGCACACAGGTGTGCACCACGACCGAGTAGTGCTCGGCGAAGGTGACCAACTGCTGGTTCCTGACCGGGATCCCGGCGATGTGCTCGACCGTGACGGTCTTCTCGTTGTCGGTCAGCACGTAGGTCGGCACTCCACCGAGTCGGCGGAACGTGACGTCCAGCGCGGCGAACACGGACGGCATCGTCTTGTCACGCAACGGCAGCACGACCCGGAACCGCGACCACGCCAGCCACGCCACGAACAGCACCGTCTTGACGCCGTCGACGACCGGGCCGTCGCCGTAGTCGTACTGCAGCCACATCCCCGGCTCGGTGACCCAGGGCCGGTGCACCCGCACCCGACCAGAGCGATAGGACGCCTTGACTTTAGCGACCGCGCGGCGTGTGGTGCGTTCCGAACCCTTGTAGCCCAACGCCACGAGCTTCTCGTGGGCGACATCGGCACGGACCTTCCCGAACGACCGCTCGACCCACTCCTCGACCTTGGGCAGGTACTCATCGATCAACTGCAGCCGGGCTGCGGTCTGGTCCAGCTCCCCGCCGGCAGCGCGGCGGTCCACGTAGTGCTTCACCGTGTGGTGCGAACAGCCGGCCAACTCACCGGCATCACGAAACGACCCAGTCAGGTCGTAGGCATCCAAGATTTCCATGATCTCCTCGGCAGACTTCACATGTCCCTCCTCAGGGGCGAACGGCGCATCAGCACGCCAACCGCACCTGAGGAGGGGCCTCAACCGTGGGAACCGGTGAGGCAGACGACGTCGTGTCGGGCAGATCCCATGACCGTCAGTGGGCAGTTCTCATGTCCGCCACCGGGCAGCTTCGTGGCCGTCTCCGGGCAGTTTCTCGTGGCCGCCGACAGTTCACCGCGAACGGTGCATGGATCCTGTTCTACAACTGCCTCGGCGAGGACTGCGACGGCGGCATCTCGGCCGTCCGGCCCAACGGCACCGGGCTGCACCACGTCACCCCGAACAGCCACGAGTCCTACGACCTCGCCGACCAGTCGCCGGACGGCTCCCGGATGACCTACATGCGCTGGCACGTCGGCGGAGTGAAGATGGCGGTCTACGTCTCCTCGGCGGACGGCAGGAACCAGCGACGGGTCACCCCGCCCCGCCTGGAGGGGTGGGCGCCGGACTGGTCACCGACCGGAGGCAGGATCGCGTTCACCAGCTACGTCTTCTGGGACCGGCCGGCGCCGTCCCTGTTCACCGTTCGCCCGAACGGCTCCGGGCTCACCGCGCTGACCCGTCCGCCGTTCCCCCACTCGGACTACCTGCCTGCCTACTCGCCGGACGGGCAGAAGGTCCTGTTCGCGTCGGACCGGCGCTACGCCGACTTCTGCTGCTCCGACCTGTTCGTCGTACCGGCGTCGGGCGGGCCGGCCAAGCGGGTGCTCCTGCCGTTCGATGCCTCCGATCCCCGATGGGGGACCGCACCGCTGCAGTCGGAGTCGGCGGCAGCCGGTGGGTCCGCGCCACGGGCCTTCACGACCGGCGGCCCCGTGTGTGCCCACGTCCCGCAGCTCGCCCAGGTCGCGCCCTGCCCGGCTACCTCAACGAGGTGAATCCGCACGCTCTCCCGGGGTGACGACGGACTCGTCCGCCTGCCCGGGGTCCTGGCCTGAGCAGCTGGTCGGTCCGAGCGGATCGGACGCGAACGGGTCACCCTCCCTGTGCGTCCGCCCTCCGGCACTCCTCGGCGCGGCCCAGCAGCAACGACTGCTCGCTCTCGTTGCCGGTCAGCGAGGCGGCTTCGCGGAACGACGCGGCCGCGTCGGCGTGGTGACCGGCGCGCGCGAGCAGGTCGGCGCGCACGCTGGGCAGGAGGTGCGACCCGGCGAGCGCACGCTCGGGGAGGTCGTCGAGGACGGCGAGGCCCGCCTCGGGACCGAACGCCCGTCCGTGCGCGACAGCGCGGTTGACCTCCACGATCGGGCCCGGTGCGGCCTCGGCGAGCACGTCGTACAGCGTGGCGATCGTGCGCCAGTCGGTCTCCTCCGGCGTCGCCGCGCGGGCGTGCCGGGACGCGATCGCCGCCTGCAGGTAGTACCGGCCGACGGCGCTCCCGCGCGCGGCGAGCACGTCCGCACGCTCCAGCGCAGCCAGCCCGCGCCGGATCAGGAGCTCGTCCCACAGGCTGCGGTCCTGGTCGTCGAGCAGCACCGGGCGGCCCTCGGCGTCGACGCGGGCTGCGACGCGGGAGGCCTGCAGCTCGAGCAGCGCCTGCAGCCCGTGCACCTCCGGCTCGTCCGGCACGAGCTCGGCGAGCATCCTGGCCAGCCGGATGGCCTCGTTCGCCAGCTCGGGTCGCATCCAGTCGTCGCCCGCGGTCGCGGTGTAGCCCTCGTTGAAGACCAGGTAGACCACGGCCATCACGTCGTCGAGCCGTGCGGTGCGCTCGGCGCCGACGGGGAGCTCGAGCTCCACGCGTGCCTCGCTGAGCGTCTTCTTGGCCCGGGAGATCCGCTGCGCCATCGCGGTCTCGGTGACCAGGAAGCCGCGGGCGATCTCCGCGGTCGTCAGCCCGCCCACCAGGCGGAGCGTCAACGCGGCCCGGGACTCCGGGGTGAGCAACGGGTGGCAGGACAGGAAGATCAGTCGGAGGGCGTCGTCCTCGATGAAGTCCACCTGCGTCGTGAGGTCGGGCATGCCGTCCTCCTCCCTCAGGCGAAGACCGAGGTCCTCGGTCCTGCGACGCAGGGTGTCTGCCCGCCGGAAGCTGTCGACGGCGCGACGCTTGGCAGTCGTCATCAACCAGGCGCCGGGGTTGTCGGGGATGCCCTGGGTGGGCCAGCTCTCGAGCGCGCTCACCAGAGCGTCCTGAGCCAGGTCCTCGGCGAGGTCGAGGTCCCGGGTCATCCGGGTCAGGGCGCCGACCAACCGGGCGGACTCCTCACGCCAGGTGGCGGTGATCGTCTCGCCGGTGGTCTCGGCCATGCGGCCAGCCTAGGGCCGGCCGCACGGCCGTGTCCGAGCGGTGTGCTCAGGCGTCGGACGCCTCGGGCGGAGCCTCCGAGACCTGGCGCAGGGTGGCGACCATCTCGCACTCGGGCCAGTACTTGGCGTGCAGCTCGGCGAACTCCTCCTGCCCGGCGATCGCGGCCTCCAGGCTGTCGTACTGGAGGAGGGCCCACCCGCCGACGACCTCCTTGGCCTCGGCGTACGGGCCGTCGACCCGCGTCGTCTCACCCTTGCGGACCACGAAGTTCACCGCGTCCTCGGTGCCGAACAGACCGCCGCCGTCGAGGAAGTGACCCTGCTGCACCTGCTCCCCGATGTAGGTGTCCATCGCCTCGAACAGCGCCTGCGGCGGCGCGCCGATGCCTTCTGCCATCCTCACAAATCCCATGAACCGCGGCATTGCTCTGCTCCTCAGCTTCGGGGCCATCCGCTGCTCGGTGGCCGACTCACCCCTACGTCGAACGACATCCTTCGCCTTCGACATCAGGTCGCAAAGTTTTTCTGGTCGCGCTGCGGGCCGCCCGGGGTCAGCCGCCGAGGCGCTCGTCGAGCACCCGCACCATCGGCCAGGCACCGTCGGACCAGTTCGCGATCACGGTCCACGTGGTCCCGGACTCGGGCCGGTGCACGCTCCTGAACGAGACGCCCGCGTCGTACCCCTCCAGGAAGACCCCGTCGCCCGTCGCGTGCAGGTGGAACCCGAGGCCGTAGCGCCGCGACTCCTCGGGCCAGTCGGTGCGCGGCCGCACCATCTCGGCGACCCGCTCCGGCGGGACGATCCGCCCGGCCTGGAGTGCCGCCCAGAAGGCGCTGACGTCGGCCACCGTCGAGTAGGCGCCGCCGTCGCCGTTGCCGCGCACCGGGAGGTGGAGCACGTTGGTCCGCAGGCCGTCCGCGGACAGGTAGCCGCGGGCGGCGCGTCCCGGCAGCTCGTCGGAGCGCAGGTACGCCGTGTCGACCATGCCCGCGGGCTCGCAGACCAGGGCATGCACGAGGTCGTGGAACTCCACGCCGGTCGCCCGCTCGGCCAGCAGCGCGAGCAGGACGAAGCCGGCGTTGTTGTAGGCGAACCCCTCGCCCGCGGGGAACACCGTCCCGTGCCCGTCCAGCGCCGGCAGGAACTGCTCGGTCGTCGCGAGCTCGTGGACCGGCACGGTCATAACGTAGTCGCTGACGTCGGAGTGCTGGTCCTCGTCGAGGTAGTCGCCGATCCCGGAGCGGTGGGCCAGCAGGTGCTCGACCGTCACGTCGTCGGCGACCAGGGGCAGGTCGTCGCCGAGCAGCGACCGCGCGGTGGTGCCGAGCGTGAGCGTCCCGCGCTCGACGAGGCTCATCACCATCAGCGCGGTCAGGGTCTTTGACCCGCTCGCGATCGCGAGCTGGGTGTCCACGGTGTTGGGGACCCCGTGGGCACGGTCTGCGAGCCCGTACGCCGCGCAGAGCTCCGTGTCGCCCGCGCGGTCGACGCGGACCACGCCGGAGAACCCCGCGCGCTCCGCCGCGTCGTCCACCGCGTCCTGGAGTGACTGCATCGCCTCGAAACTACCGCGGCTGCGATGGATCGGGCCCCTGAACCAGGTCGGTACCGGTGACGTGATGACAGGTGAGAGGAGGTGGGGACGATGAACACCGAACGGCACGCCTGGTGGTCCACCCGGGTCGTGACGCTCGCCGAGCGGCGTACTCCCCCGGTCTGCGGCTGCGGCCAGGACCTCGACGCCTGCACCCGGACGCACTGCCCGCGGTGCGGCGCCTGCCTCACCCGGTACGCCGCGTGACCCGCGCGTCCAGGCTCTCGGCCTCGAGCTCGATGTAGCGCTGGGTCAGGCCCCGCCAAACCCGTGCGGCGACCGCACCCATCGGTCCGGTCTGCTCGATGCCGAGGGTGACCCGGCAGCCGTCACCGTCGGGCACGACCTCGTGCCGGCCGATGGTCCGCATGCCGGGCCCGGTGGCCTCCCACGTGAAGCTGCGGCCGGGCACGACCTCCGTCACCTCCCACGTCGCCCGCGGCAGCCTGGGCTGGCGGACCTTCGCACGCGAGCCGACGCGGAGCGGCCCGTCGTCGAGGCTCTCGACGTGGTCGATCGTGAGGGTCCACTCGGGCCACCGGGCGACGTCGAAGAGGACGTCCACGACCGGCTGGACCGGTGAGTCGATGTGTCGGGTGGTGGTGAACGACGTGCTCATGACACCACGGTGCCCCCACAGGAGCCCGCTAGGGAAGGCCGTTCGACCCGGCGCCCGGCGCTGCTACCGGTGGCCGGCGAAGAACTCGTCCAGCAGCGCCGTCGACTCCTCGGCCAGGACGCCGCTCACCACCTCGGGCCGGTGGTTGAGCCGCCGGTCGCGGACCACGTCCCACAGGCTGCCGACCGCTCCTGCCTTCTCGTCGAAGGCACCGAAGACGACCCGCTCGACCCGCGACAGGACGGCGGCGCCCGCGCACATGGTGCACGGCTCGAGGGTCACGACGAGCGTGCAGCCCTCGAGACGCCACTCGCCGCGGGCCTTGGCGGCCTCCCGCAGGGCGACCACCTCGGCGTGGCCGGTGGGATCGGACTCGGCCTCGCGGACGTTGCGGCCCCGGCCGACCACGACACCGCTCGGGTCGAGGACGACGGCGCCGATCGGCACGTCGCCGGTGGCGAGGGCAGCGCGGGCCTCGGTGAGCGCGGCGAGCATCGGCTCACGCCACGCGGCGTGGGGTGCGGTCATCCGGGGTCAGGCGCTGGTGAGGCCGACGGCGTCGTCGAAGAGCTGCCCGAAGCCCAGCTTGCGGGCGACGTCGGAGAGCATCTCGTCGGGGTAGAGCTCGAAGTCGTCGATGAGGACCGCCATGTCCATGGCGTGCATGCCGAGGTCGCCCAGCAGGTCGAGGTCGCCGGCCGGCACCTGGTCGTCCTCCTCCTCGACCTCGGGGAGGGCGAGGAACTCGACGACCGAACGGGCGAGGTCCCACTCGTCGGCCGCGGTCACGTCGGAGAGCAGCACCCGGGTGGTGGCACCGGCGACCCGGACGATGATGAAGAAGTCCTCGTCCATGGCGACCAGGCCGACCGCACCACCGTCGCCCGGGAAGCGGCGCAGGGCGTGGGCCAGGGTGGTGATGTCCTCGAGCACGTCGTGGGCGAGCTCCTGCACCTGCCAGACGCCTTCCTCGCGGTAGGCGGCGAGCGCGAAGTCGACTCCGTCGATCTCGTCGGCCATGTCACTCCTCCGATCCAGCCGTCCGTGTCGCGTGGGCAGAGACCAGCCTGACAGACGACACGAGGGGGGCCAACCCCCTTTCGACCCATTCCCGGCATGTCACGTTGCCTTCGCGCCCATTAGGGTTTGCGCCATGCGCACCCACGTCGTCGACCACCCTCTCGTCGCCCACAAGCTCACCGTCCTGCGCGACGAGACGACCGACTCGCCGACGTTCCGGCGGCTGGCCGACGAACTGGTGACCCTGCTGGCCTACGAGGCGACGCGCGACGTCCGGGTCGAGGACGTCGACATCGTCACCCCCGTCTCGCCGACCACCGGCGTGCGCCTGGCCACCCCCAAGCCGCTGGTGGTGCCGATCCTGCGCGCCGGTCTCGGCATGCTCGACGGGATGATGCGGCTGCTGCCGACCGCCGAGGTGGGCTTCCTCGGCATGGTCCGAAACGAGGAGACGCTCGAGGCGTCGACGTACGCCGAGCGCCTGCCCGACGACCTCTCCGGCCGCCAGTGCTACGTGCTCGACCCGATGCTGGCCACCGGCGGCACCCTCGCGGCGGCGATCAAGTTCCTGACCGACCGCGGCGCCGACCACATCACCGCGATCACCCTGCTGGCCGCCCCTGAGGGCTGCGAGCGGCTGGAGCAGGAGCTCTCCGGCCTCGACGTCCCCGTCACGGTCGTGACCGCCGCGATGGACGAGAAGCTCAACGAGAAGGGCTACATCGTCCCCGGTCTCGGCGACGCCGGCGACCGGCTGTACGGCGTCGCGGGCTGAGGGCTGGCGGCTGGATGAGTCACCGGTGCACCGGTGACTCCTGACGTTCTCAGGTGTTGCAACGGCTTGATGTCTAGCGGTGAGTGCGACACCTGAGGAGGTGTCGCACATGGCCGGTGGTCGCCCGCCGTTCCCACGAGAGGTTCGTCGTCGGTTCTGGCTCGGGATCGCGGCCGGGCTGGGGCGGTACGACGCGGCCGTGGCCGCGGGCGTGTCGCGGGCCTCGGCGGATCTGTGGTTCAGCCAGCGTGGCGGGGTGATCCCAGCCAATGCCCGGTCCTACGGCTCACCGGCGAGGTCGCCCGCCCCGCAGGGTCGGCGATTGTCGATGTCAGATCGGGAAGAGATCGCCCACTTGGGTGCCGCCGGGCTCACCCCCACCCAGATCGCGGAGGAGATCGGGTTCGACCGCTCCACGGTCTACCGCGAGCTGAACCGTGGACGTACGCCGTCGGCCCGATACCGTGCCAGTGTTGCCCAGGCCCGGGCCGACGAGCGGGCCCAGCGCCCCAAGCCGGCCAAGCTGGCGACCAACCTGCGGTTACGGCGTGAGGTCCAAGACCGGCTGGCCCGCAACCACAGCCCCCGGCAGATCGCCCGGCGGCTGCGGGTGGACCTTCCCGACGATCCGGAGATGTGGGTGTCGCACGAGACGATCTACCAGGCGCTCTACGTGCAGTCCCGGGGCGGGCTGAGGCGCGAGCTGGCCAAGCACCTGCGCACCGGCCGGACGCTGCGCAAGCCGCAACGCCACCGCGAGGGACAGCAGCGACGGGCACCCCGATTCCCGGGCATGGTGATGATCAGCGAACGACCCCCCGAGGTCGCCGACCGGGCGGTGCCCGGCCACTGGGAGGGGGACCTGATCATGGGCAAGGACAACGCCTCCGCGATCGGCACCCTGGTGGAACGAACGACCCGGTTCGCGATGCTGCTGCACCTGCCGACCGGCTGGGACGCCGAGGTCGTCGCCGAGGCCATGATCGCGAAGATGCTCACCCTGCCCGACCAGCTGCGCCGCTCGCTGACCTGGGACCAGGGCAAGGAGATGGCCAGCCACGCCCGGATCGCCCTCGCGACCGGCCTGGATATCTACTTCTGCGACCCCCACTCACCCTGGCAGCGCGGCTCCAACGAGAACACCAACGGGCTCCTGCGCCAGTACTTCCCCAAGGGCACCGACCTGTCCTTCTGGGGGCCCGGCTACCTCGACACCGTCGCCGCCGAGCTCAATGGCCGTCCCCGCGAGACCTTGAGCTGGGCCACCCCGGCCGAAGCGCTCGACCGGCTACTCTCAGACCCCAACAAACCAGGTGGTGTCGCACTCACCGGTTGAAATCACCCGGCTGAGAACGTCAGGAACTGGCTGAGAAGTGCGGCCGCTCAGCCCGGAAAGATCCGGACCGTGCCGGTCGCCACGAGGACCAGCAGCACCAGGACCAGTACGCCGAGCACGGCGTAGGTCCACTCCTTGCTGACCCGGCTCTCGTCGGACTCGGGGGCGTCGTAGCGGTGACCGTCGGGGCGCGCGAAGCGGTCCTCGTCCTCTTCTGGCATGACCGTCCAACGAGGCTCCCGGTGTTTGGTCACCGGGAGCCGCGTCACACTCGCCCGCCTCGAGAGGGCGGCCTCAGAGCGCCTTGACCGCGTTGAGGAGCTTGCCGAGCGACTCCTTGGCGTCGCCGAAGAGCAGCGTGGTCTTGGGGTCGAAGAGCAGCTCGTTCTCGATGCCCGCGAAGCCGGGGCGCATCGAGCGCTTCATGAACACGATCTGCTTGGCCTCGTCGGCGTTCAGGATCGGCATGCCGTAGATCGGGGCGCCCGGGGTGGTCTTCGCGGCGGGGTTGACCACGTCGTTGGCGCCCACGACGAGCACCACGTCGGTGTTCTTGAACTCCCCGTTGATGTGGTCCATCTCGACCAGCTGCTCGTAGGGCACCTGGGCCTCGGCGAGGAGCACGTTCATGTGCCCGGGCATCCGGCCCGCGACCGGGTGGATGGCGTAGTCGACCTTGGTGCCGCGCTCGCCGAGCACGTCGACCAGCTCGCGCAGCGTGTGCTGGGCCTGGGCGACCGCGAGGCCGTAGCCGGGCACGATGATCACGCGGTCGGCGTACCCCAGCAGGATCGCCACGTCCTCGGGCCCGGCGGAGCGGACCGGACGGTCGCTGGCCTCGCCGGCGCCCAGCGTGGAGCCGCCCTTGAGCGCTCCGAAGAGGATGTTCGACACCGAGCGGCCCATCGCGCCGGCCATCAGCAGGGTCAGGAAGGTTCCGGACGCTCCGACCAGGGTGCCGGCCACCAGCAGCACCACGTTGGACAGCACGTAGCCGCCCGCGGCCACCGTCAGGCCGGTGAACGCGTTGAGCAGCGAGATCACGATCGGCACGTCCGCGCCACCGACCGGCAGCACGAGGAGTACGCCGATCAGCAGGCCGAGCAGCGCCAGCACGATGCCGATCCACATGGCCGGCGAGGTCACGGTCGCCACGCCCAGGGCCAGGGTGGCCAGCAGCGCGACGCCGAACACCACGGGCAGCCCGGGGAACACCACCGGGCGCGATGTCATCAGTTCCTGCAGCTTGGCGAAGGTGATGATCGAGCCGGCGAACGAGATGGACCCCACCGCGATCGTGAACGCGGTCGCGGCCAGGGTGAACCAGCCGACCCCGTCGACGTACGGGAGCATCTCGTGCAGCTCCAGCAGCGCGACCAGCGCGGCCGCGCCACCGCCGACACCGTTGAACAGCGCCACCATCTGCGGCATCTGGGTCATCTGGACCCGCTGCGCGCCGATGACGCCGCCGGCGGTGCCGACCGCGATCGCGACCAGGATCAGCGGCACGTGCTCGAGGTCGAGGTAGAAGAACGGCACCGCGACCGCCACCACGGCGGCGACGGCCCCGATGATGTTGCCGGTCCGGGCGGTCTTGGGGCCCGAGAGGCCCTTGAGCGCGAGGATGAAGCACACCGCGCAGGCCAGGTAGGTCAGCTGGACCCAGGTCGGCGTCACGCGGCACCACCCTCCTGCTTGACCTTGGCGGGCTTCTTGCGCACGAACATCTGCAGCATCCGGTCGGTCACCACGAACCCGCCGACCATGTTCACCGCGGCGAGCACGATCGCGACCAGCCCGACGACGAGCGCCACGTCGTTGTCGGTGCTCCCGGTGACGATGACCGCCCCGAGCAGGATGATCCCGTGGATGGCGTTGGCGCCCGACATCAGCGGCGTGTGCAGCGTCGAGGAGACCTTCGAGATCACCTCGATGCCGACGAACACGCTCAGCACGAAGATCGTCAGCCAGACGACGGGCTCGCTCATGCGCTCTCTCCCTCGATCGCCGTACGGGTGGGTTCGTGCCTGATGGCGCCGTCGTGGGTGACGCACGAACCGGCGACGATCTCGTCGTCGAAGTCCGGCGCGAACCGCGCGCCGCCCTCCTCCTCGGAGGTCTCGGTCATCAGGGTGACGATGTTGACGATGTTCTGGGCGTAGAGCCGTGACGCCGGCCCCGGCATCTGCGAGGGCACGTTGCGGCCGCCCCAGACCTGCGCGTTGCCGATCCGGACCACCTCGCCGGGCACCGAGCCCTCGACGTTGCCGCCGGTCTCGGCGGCCAGGTCCACCACCACCGACCCGGGGCTCATCTGCTCGACCATCGACCGCGTCACCAGCATCGGCGCCTGGCGCCCCGGGACAGCGGCGGTGGTGATCAGCGCGTCGGCGGCGGCGATGTACGGCGTCAGCAGCTCGCGCTGCCGGGCCGCTCGGTCCTCGGTCATCTCCCGGGCGTAGCCGCCGGCACCCTCGAGCGTCTCCAGCTCCAGGTCGATCGCCTGCGCGCCCATCGACCGGATCTCCTCCGCGGCGGCCGCGCGGACGTCGTACGCCTTGACGACCGCGCCGAGCCGCTTCGCGGTGGCGATCGCCTGCAGCCCCGCGACGCCGGCGCCCAGCACCACGACGTCCGCGGGCGGGACCGTGCCGGCCGCGGTCATGTTCAGCGGGAAGAAGCGGCGCAGCATCCCGGCGGCCACGATCGCGCAGCGGTAGCCGGCGACCAGGGCCTGCGAGGAGAGCGCGTCCATCGACTGGGCGCGGCTGATGCGCGGCACCAGCTCCATCGCGAAGGACGTCACCCCGCAGTCGCGCAGGTCGGTGACCACCGCGCGCTCCTGCCCGGTCGGCAGGAAGGAGATCGTCGACGACCCCCGTGGCAGCCGCCGGATCACGTCGTTGCCGAGCGGTTGGACCGAGACCACGAGGTCCGCGCCCTCGATCGCGGCGGCGTCGACGCTCGCGCCCGCGGCGGCGTACTCCTCGTCCGCGATCAGCGCGTGCGCCCCTGCATCCGGCTCGACCGCCACGTCGTACCCCAGTCCGGTCAGCTTGCCGACCAGCTCGGGCACCATCGCGACCCGGGCCTCGCCGTCACGGGTCTCCCTGGCTACTGCGATCTTCACCCGTCGCAACCTAGGGCAGAAACCGCAGGGCGAACAGGCATCTCACGTTCTCGGCGTGGTGAGCGATCCCACGCCCCCACCGCTCCGAACGGATAGTCCGGCACGTTTTGAACGTCCATGGCGGGCCCGACGGCGCCGGAACCAGCAGGAACGTGCCGGACTATCGCGACAGCTCGAGCTCCTCGACCACCTCGTAGCGCGGTCGCCCGCGCGGGCCCTCGCCGAGGTGGGAGGCGACCAGGGTGATCCGGTCGACGGTCCAGGTCGGGCCCTCGTAGGCGTCGAGGAGGCGGACCCAGCTCGAGACCTCCTGCGGGCGGCCGAGGCGGGCCAGCGTGACGTGCGGGCGGAACCGCTTGCCGTCCACGGCGATCCCGGCTCGCGACGCGGCCGCCCGGGCGCCGGTCGCCATCCGGTCGAGCTCGGTGCGTCCCGCCTCGGTGAGGTCCAGCCCCGCCCAGACGACCCGGGCCCGGGCCGCGTTCGGGAAGGCGCCGCCGCCGGCGACCCGCGTCTCGAACGGTGTACGCCGGGCGGCGGCCCGGCCGAGCCGCTCGACCAGGTCGTCGACCCGGCGCTCCTCCACCTCGGCGAGGAAGGCGAGCGTCACGTGCAGCTGCTCGGCGCTGGCCCAGCGGAACTGCGCCGCGTCCCGCCGGGGCTCGAGGAACTCCTCGAGGTGCTCCACGACCTCGTCCGGCGGGACCAGCGCCACGAACATCCGCACGCGCCGACGCTAGCGCTCAGCCCTTGGTGCCGCCCGCCGTCAGCCCGGCGACCAGGTGCTTCTGGACGAAGAAGAACACCAGGCCTGCGGGGATGGTGATCAGCACCGCGCCTGCGGTCAGGCTCTCCCACTGGGGGTTGTAGCGGGGAACGAACTGCTGCAGCCCGGCGCCGAGGGTGAGGTTCTTGTCGGTCTGGATGAACGCGATCGCGTAGGCGACCTCGCCCCAGGCCGTGATGAAGGTGTAGAACGCCGTCACCGCGATGCCCGGGCGGGCCAGCGGGAGGATCACCCGCCAGAACGTCCCGAACGGGCCGAGCCCGTCCAGCGAGGCGGCCTCGTCGAGCTCCTTGGGGATGGTGTCGAAGTAGCCGCGCATCATCCACGCGCAGAACGGCACCGCGACCGTGCAGTAGGCGATGACCAGCGAGACCTTGGTGTCGATCAGGTTCAGGTTCGCCATGATCGTGTAGATCGGGACGATCAGGATCGCGACGGGGAACATCTGGGTGAGCAGGAAGACCCACATCAGCCCGCGCTTGCCCGGGAAGTTGAACCGGCTGAGCGCGTAGCCCGCGGTCGCCGACATCGAGATGCCGATGACCATCGTGAACACCGCGACGACGACGGAGTTCCAGAACCAGCGCGGGAAGCTCGTGTCGAGCAGCACGTGCTTGTAGTTGTCCAGCGACGGATGGTCGAACAGGTGGATCTCGGTGCTCTGGATCGCGTAGCCCGGCTTCAGCGAGCCGAGCAGCACCCAGACGACGGGGAAGAGCGCGATGAAGACCGCGACGAGAAGCGTGGCGTGCAGCCCGATGGAGGCGAGGGTCGAGCGTTCCCGCCTCGGCTTCGGGGGCCGGTCGACCGACAGGTCGGCGACGACCTCGCCGCCCGGAATCGTGGTGATCGCCATCAGAACACCTCTCCCTGCTTGCGCAGCGCCCGGCGGTAGACCGTGGCGTAGACCATGAGCATCGACAGGATCAGGACGCCGTACGTCGCGGCCAGCGAGTAGTTGCGCAGCCCCTCGAACGCTGCCCGGAACGCACCGGTCACCAGGATCTCGGTCTGGCCGGCGGGCTGTCCGCCGGTCACGAAGTAGATGATCGGGAACATGTTGAAGGTCCAGATCGTGCCCAGCAGGATCACGGTCGAGCTCACCGGACGCAGGCCCGGGAGCGTGATGTTGCGGAACTGCTGCCAGGGCGAGGCTCCGTCGATCGAGGCGGCCTCGTAGAGGTCCTGGTTGATCGACTGCAGGCCCCCGAGGAGGGCGACCATCATGAACGGCACACCCAGCCAGACGTTGGCGACGATCGCGGTGAACATCGCGGTCCAGCGGTGGTTGAACCAGTCGACGCCGTCCATGCCCAGGTTCTCGAGCATGGAGTTGACCAGGCCGAACTTGGGGTTGAACAGGAAGCGCCAGGCGAACGCGCTCACGAACGCCGGCACCGCCCAGGGCACGATGAGCAGCACCCGGTAGAGACTTCGACCGCGGAAGTTGCGGTTGAGCAGGACGGCGAGGCCGAGCCCGATCGTGAAGTGGAAGAAGACGCAGCTCACGGTCCACACGAGCGTGTTGGAGAACTGCAGCCAGAAGTGGCCGCGCTCACCGCTCAGGACGTCGACGTAGTTCTTGAGACCGACGAACTGCGCCTTGTCGGGGTTGGGCTCGCACTCGGTGCCCCCGCCGAGCGTCTTGGTGCAGATCGTGTCCTGCTTGTTGCCCTCGTTGAGGTCGGTGAAGGACTGGTAGATCCCCTGGACCAGGGGGGCCAGCACCAGGACGCCGAGCACGACGACGGTGGGCAGCACCATCGCCCAGGCGTACCAGTGCCGGTCGAAGCTGCGGCGCAGCCGGCCGGGGGCCCGGCCGGGGCGGCGGGTGTCGGGCTCAGAGGGAGCCGGCGCGGGGCTGACGTCGGTCGCGGACATCGGTCCTCCAGGGGACTGCTGGGTGAGACGAGCAGGGCGCAGGCTACGCCGGCGCCGGGGCGCCGTCCGCGGAGCCCGGCCGGCTGGCTGGGCTCCGCGGACGGCGGTGGTGGATCACTCCGCGGCGTAGTCCGGGACGACGTCGCTCTTGTACTGCTTGGCGGTCTCGTCGAGGGCCGACTTCGGGTCCTCGCCCTGGACCATGACCTTGGTGGCCATCTCATCGAGCGGGCCGAAGAACAGGCCGCCCTCGGGGATCCACGGACGGGCCTTGGCCACGTCGAGCGCGGACTTCCAGGCGGTGACCTTCTCGTTGTCGGAGACCAGGTCGTAGGCGTCGGAGTTGCCCGGCAGCAGGCCGAGCTGGTCGGCGACGAACGCCTCGGACTCAGGCGAGCTCATGAACTTCACGAACGCGATCGCGGCGTCGGCCTTGGCCTCGTCCATGCCGGAGTAGATCACGTAGTTGTGGCCACCCACGGGGGCGCCGGCCGCGGCCGAGCCCGCGGGAACCGGGGCGATGCCGAGGTTCTCGAACCCACCGAACTTCGGGTCGGAGGAGATGTTCGCGACCTCCCAGGGACCGTTGATGATCATGCCGACCTTGCCGGCCTTGAACAGGGTCATCATGGTGCCGTAGGAGTCGTTGGCGTCCGGCTTGGCCGCCACGCCGCTCTTGACCATGTCCTGGGCGATCTTGATGCCCGCGACGTTCTCGTCGCTGTTGACGACGATCTTCTGCGCGTCGGTGTCGACCAGGTCGCCGCCCTCGCCGTACATGAACGGGAGCATGAAGTAGCCGGCCGCGTTGAGGTAGATGCCGTCGACGCCGGCCTTCTCCTTCAGCAGCTTGGCGTCAGCGGTGACCTCGTCCCACGTCGTGGGAGCGGACTCGATGCCGGCCTTGGCGAAGAGCTTCTTGTTGTACATCAGGCCGAGGGTGTCGGTGACCTGCGGGACGCCGTAGGTCTTGCCGTCGTACTGGTCGCTGGAGAGCGGGGTCTCCAGGAAGTTGTTGTCCTCGAGGAGCGCGGTGCCGTCGAGCGCGTAGAGGTAGCCCAGCGACGCGAACTCGGGCACCCAGGCGACCTCGGCCCGCAGGATGTCGGGAGCGCCGGAACCGGACTCGGCAGCGGTCTTGAACTTGTTCTGCGCGTCCGCGAACGGCACCGACTGGTAGTTGATCTTGACGTTCGGGTAGGTCTCGTTGAACTTCTTGATCAGCTGCTTGAACGCCGGGGCCTCGTTCGTCGGGTCCGAGGTGTCCCACCAGGTCAGCTCGGCCTTGAGGCTGGCCGGGTCGACGCTGCTCTCCGACGAGGACTTGGGCGTCTCGGCCGAGCTCTTGCTGTCCGAGCCGCCGCAGGCGGTCAGGGCCAGGGCGAGCGCGGCGACGCCGGCGAGTGCAGGCATGGTGCGGCGCATGTTGCTCCTTGAAGGTTCTCTGTGATGCGGGCCACGGGAGGCTAGCAAGAATCTTGCAAGAATTGAAAGCCCTTGCACAATGCGTGACGATCGCGTTACATACGCCCGTGGCAACCCTGGCCGACATCGCCGCCGAGGCGGGCGTGAGCGAAGCGACCGTGAGCCGTGTCCTCAACGACAAGCCGGGCGTGAGCGACGGCGCACGGCAGTCGGTGCTGGTCGCGCTCGACCTGCTCGGCTACGAGCGACCGGCCCGGCTGCGCCGCCGCAGCGCCGGCCTGGTGGGCGTGGTGGTGCCCGAGCTGGAGAACCCGATCTTCCCGGCCTTCGCGCAGGTCATCGACGACGCCCTCTCGAGCCGGCGGTACACCCCCGTGCTCTGCACCCAGTCGCCCGGTGGCATCTCCGAGGACGAGTACGTCGAGTCGCTGCTCGACCACGGCGTCGCCGGCATCATCTTCGTGTCCGGCCGCCACGCCGACCGGGCTGCGGACCAGGAGCGCTACCGCGCGCTGATCGCCCGCGGGCTGCCGGTCGTGTTCGTCAACGGCTTCGCTCCCGGGCTCGAGGCTCCGTTCCTCTCGACCGACGACCACGAGGCGATGACGCTCGCGGTCTCCCACCTCGTGCAGCTCGGCCACACCCGGATCGGGCTGGCCACCGGACCGAACCGCTACGTGCCCGCCCTGCGCAAGCGCGAGGGGTTCGTGGCCGCGCTCGGGCGCTCGCTGGGCCTCGCCCCCGAGGAGGCCGAGGGCTGGATCGTGGAGGCGCTCTACACGCTCGAGGGCGGCGCCGCCGCGACCCGCGACCTCCTGGAGCGGGGGGCCACCGCGGTGGTGTGCGGCTCGGACCCGATGGCGCTCGGCGCGGTCCGCGCGGTCCGGGAGGCGGGTCTCGAGGTGCCCCACGACGTCTCGGTGATCGGCTTCGACGACTCCCGGCTGACCCAGTTCTTCGACCCGCCGCTCACGACCGTGCGCCAGCCCGTGCAGACGATGGGCCTCGCCGCCGTGGCGGCACTCGCGGACGCCATCGAGGGCGAGCCGAGCCCCCCGCACGAGTACCTCTTCCGCCCCGAGCTGGTCCTGCGCTCCTCCACCGGCCCCGCGCCCACTCGTTGAGCTGGGCCCAGCTCAACGAGAAGGGGGTCAGCCGATCTGGGTGCCGAGCGCCGCGCCGATCACGTAGGTGACGGCCATGGCGAAGAGGCCACCGCCCACGTTGCGGTAGACCGCGCGGCGGGTGGGGCCGTAGCCGAACTTCGCGCTGGCCCACCCGGTGACGGCGAGGGCGATGACGACCGCGACCACCGTGACCGGGACCCGGAGGCCGGCGGTGAACAGCACGATCGTGAGCAGCGGCAGCAGCGCTCCGACGGTGAACGCCAGCATCGAGGCCCACGCGGCGTGCCACGGGTTGGTCAGGTCGTCGGGGTCGATGTTGAGCTCGGCCTCGGCGTGGGCGCGCAGCGCGTCGTGCTCGGTGAGCTCCTGGGCGACCCGGAGCGCCAGCTCCTCGCTGAGCCCCTTGTCCCGGTAGATCCCGGCCAGCTCGGCCAGCTCCTCCTCGGGCTCCTCGACCAGCTCACGGCGCTCCTTCTCGAGCAGGGCGTGCTCGGAGTCGCGCTGCGTGCTGACCGAGACGTACTCCCCCGCCGCCATGCTCAGGGCGCCGGCGGCGAGCCCGGCGACGCCCGCGACCAGGATCGCGGTCCGGTCGCTGGTGGCGCCGGCGACACCGACCACGAGGCCGGCGGTCGACACGATGCCGTCGTTGGCGCCGAGCACCCCGGCCCGCAGCCAGTTCAGGCGGTTGCTGATCCCGCTGGTGTGCGGCTCGTCCTCGTGCGGTCCCACGGGTACGTCGACATCGCTGGCGTCGGTGCTCATGCCCGAATCGTCATCGTCCGGGGGCGGTTGCTGCAAGGAAGGCAAGGCTGCACTCACCCCGTCGTCGGCCGGGCCATCACAGGCCGAGGTCGCGACCGATGAGCATCTTCATGATCTCGTTCGAGCCGGCCCAGATCTTGGTGACCCGGGCGTCGCGCCAGGCGCGGGCCACGCGGTACTCGTTCATGTAGCCGTAGCCGCCGTGCAGCTGCACGCAGTGGTCGAGCACGTCGTTCTGCACCTGCGAGGTCCACCACTTGGCCTTCGCGGCGTCGACCGGCGTGAGCTCCTGGCGGGTGTGCTTCATGATGCACTGGTCGACGTACGCCTGGGTGACCTCGACCTGGGTGACCAGCTCGGCCAGCAGGAACTGGTTGTGCTGGAAGTTGCCGATCGGCTGGCCGAAGGCCTTTCGGTCCTTGGCGTACTGGATCGTCTCCTCGAGGATCTGCGCGGCGTGGGCGAGGTTGGTGATCGCCGAGCCGAGCCGCTCCTGGGGCAGGAACTGCATCATCGAGATGAAGCCGGTGTCGAGCTCGCCGATCAGGTCGTCGTTGCTGACCCGCACGTCCTCGAACGCCAGCTCCGCGGTGTCGGACTCGTCCTGGCCGACCTTGTCGAGCACCCGGCCGACCGAGAAGCCCGGCAGCGAGGTGTCGACGCCGAAGAGGGAGATGCCCTTGGCCTTCTTCTCCGGCGAGGTGCGCGCGGCGACCACGACCAGGTCGGCGCTGCCGCCGTTGGTGATGAACGTCTTCGAGCCGTTGATGACCCAGTCGTCGCCGTCGCGGACGGCGGTGGTCTTCAGGTTGGCCAGGTCCGAGCCGCCGCCGGGCTCGGTCATGCCGATGCCGGTGAGCAGCTCGCCGCTGCAGAAGCTCGGCAGCCAGCGCTTCTTCTGCTCCTCGGTGGTGAGGTGCACGAGGTACGGCGCCACGATGTCGGCGTGGATCCCGACGCAGCTCGGGAGGGTCATGTTGACCTTGGCGAGCTCCTCGGTGAGGACCGCGTTGAACCGGTAGTCGCCCGCCTCGGCGCCGCCGTACTCCTCGGGGATCTCGAGCCCGAGGAAACCCTGCTTGCCGGCCGCGGTCCAGAAGTCCCGGGTCAGCCCGTGGTTCTGCTCGTACTCGTCGAGGTGCGGGACGACCTCGCGGTCCAGGAACTCCTTGACGGAGGCCCGGAAGGCCTCGTGGTCCTCGTCGTAGATCTCACGCGTCATGACCCCGATCCTACTGTCGGGTAACCACGTGGCCCAGACCTTATGGCCGGTCTCACGCCGCCCGACCGGTCAGGACCGGGGGTCCTCGACGCGGCCGAGGAACAGCGGGGTGCCGTGCTGGACGTCGTGGACGACGAACAGGAACGGCCGGTTCACGTAGACCTCCTCGAGGGGGAGCTGGGCGGAGGTCGGGCCCACGACCACCGCGGTCGCGGCTGCCGCCTCCGTGCCGTGCTCGTCCACGGCCACGAAGGTCTCGTGCAGGACGGCGTCGACGTGCAGGCGCTCGTCCCGGGTCATCCCCGAGAGGTCCGCCCGGCGCGGGTCGAAGGCGCTCGGCATGCCCATCCGGGCCAGTACGTCGGTGAGCGGCGTGGTCGACCGGAACGTCCAGCGGGGCAGGCTGACCTGCAGCGGCCGCTGCTCGACGGAGGCGAGGATGCGCGGCAGGCGCCCGCCGGCGACCAGGTCGGCCACGGCCGCCATCCGGCCCCGGTCGGGCAGCACGATGGTCATCGCCAGCCCGCCGCCGGCGTACAGGAGCCGGACCGCCTGCCACCCGTCACCGCTACCCAGCGCGGCCGAGGACAGCGCGCCGGACATGGTCGGCACGCCGGCCACGGTGCCGTCGTCGAGCTCGAAAGCCCGGTCCCCGGTCTGGTCCTCGAAGAAGGGCTCGGCCCACGGGGCCTTGAGGTACAGGGTGTCGACCAGGACCAGCCGGGTGAGCCTGTCCACGGCGCCGGTCGGGAGGATCTCGGGGATCCGCTCGTGGGTCTGCTCGGAGGTCCACCCGTTGACCAGGTCCCGCGCCGCCTCGGGGTCGCGGGCGTAGTCGACGAGGCGCACGCCGGCGCCGAACCAGCGGGCGAGCGCGGCGAGGAAGTCGTCCTCCCAGCGGGTGCCGACCTGCGCGAACAGCTCGTTCGCCGCGGCGAGCTCGATCTCGGGCGGGTGCTCGCTGCCGTCGTCGACCGGACCGGCCAGCGCCTCGACCTGCTGGGTCAGCGCGTCCAGGCCCTCGTCCAGGCCGGCCACGTCATGGGCGGCCAGCACGTCGAGCATCTCGGTCGCCGTCCTCCCACGGGCACCGTTGGCGGTCATCGCCAGCGCGACGGCCACCGAGTACGGGCTGAACACGTGGTTGCCGGCACCGGTGGCGAGCTCGCCGAACAGGCCCGCGGCCAACGCGTGGACCGACCCGGCCGCCGCAGCCGCTGCCTCGGGGTCTCCCGGTGAGCGCCCGACGGGCGAGCGGGCCAGCTCGAGGCGGACCGGGCCCATCCGCGGCGGGACCGACGGCTCGCGGTGGTCGCAGGCCGCGAGCGGGACCAGGATGCCGAGCAGGGCGGCGAGCCGGAGGGTGTCGCGACGGTCGAGGTCCACGGCGGCTTGGACGCGTCAGCGTCCCGGAGGGTTCCAGGGGCTCAGCCGGTCGGCTCCTCCACCCGACGCGGCATCGCGATCCCGACGACGAGGAGCAGCAGCGCGAACACCGCGGAGGCGACGAACACCGCCTGGATCGCCGGGTCGAGGACCGAGCCGGGCAGCTGCTCGAGGTCGGGCACGCCGCCGGCGACCCGGGCCGCGACGACGCCGTTGGCGATGGCGCCGAAGGCCGCCACGCCCAGGGCGCTGCCGACCGAGCGGGCGAACATGTTCGCAGCGGTGGCGACGCCGCGGTGCTCCCACGTCACAGCCGACTGGGCGGCGACCACGGCCGGGCTGGCGACGTACCCGAAGCCGATGCCCATCACGAAGCACGGGGCGGCCAGGTGCAGCAGCGAGCTGTCCGGACCGACGGTGAGCAGCAGGGCGGCGCCCGCCACGGCGAACGCCGCGCCCATCAGGGTGGTCACCCGGAAGCCGACGGAGAGGTAGAAGCGGCCCGAGGTCGTGGCCGCGATCGGCCAGCCGATGGTCATGGCGGCCAGCGCCAGGCCCGCGGTGACCGCGTCGTGGTGGAGGACGGTCTGCGCGTAGAGGGGGACGTACGACGTCAGCCCCAGCATCAGCACGCCCACGACCAGCGACCCGGCCGAGGACGCGTTCAGCACCCGGTTGTGGAAGATCCACGGCGGGAGCACCGGCTCGGCCGCCCGACGCTCCACCACCGCGAAGGCGACCAGCAGCACGACCGCGGCCCCGAGGACGACGACGCTGGCCGGCGAGGTCCACGCCCAGCGCACCCCGCCCTCGAGGAGCCCGAGCAGCAGCAGGACGCCGCCGACCGTCAGCAGCGCCGACCCCAGGTAGTCGATGCGGTGTCGGCGCCGCTCGACGCGCTCGGAGAAGTGGCGCACGAGCATCCAGGCCGCGGCCAGGCCGATCGGCAGGTTGACGAAGAAGATCCAGCGCCAGGACAGGTAGTCGGAGAAGACGCCGCCGAGGGTCGGGCCCACCACCGACGAGATCGCCCACACGCTGGCGATGTAGCCCTGCACCTTGGCCCGCTCCGCCATCGAGTAGATGTCACCCACGATCGTCATGCCGATCGGCTGGACGGCGCCGGCGCCGAGGCCCTGGACCGCGCGGAACGCGATGAGCGACCCCATCCCCCAGGCGACCCCGCACAGCAGCGAACCCACGACGAAGAGCCCCACGCCGAGGAGCATCACCGGCTTGCGGCCGAACTGGTCCGCGACCTTGCCGTAGATCGGCACCGACACCGCCTGGGCCAGCAGGTAGACCGAGAACAGCCACGGGAACTGCGTGAAGCCGCCGAGGTCGCCGACGATCGCGGGAACAGCGGTGGCCAGGATCGTCGAGTCGATGGCGACCAGGCCGATGCTGAGCATGACCGCCAGCAGCACCGGTCCGCGCTCGCTGCGCAGCCCGACGCTCGCCCGGGAGATCTCGGGCGCGGGCGGGGTCGACGGTGGGGAGGAGCTCACGTGTGACCCGAACCCCACGAGGCCGGGGGTTCATTCCCCGGCCCTGCGGGTACAGGCTGTCCAGCGCAGGTCGGCGTACCTCCCGTCCTGTGCTTTGATCGTTCCAATGAGCCTCGCCCCCGGGGCTCCGACGTTTTGCGGAGGACCGCATGGAGACCTGGCCCGGGCACGCCTACCCCCTCGGGGCGACGTTCGACGGGAGCGGGACGAACTTCGCGCTCTTCAGCGAGGTGGCCGAGCGCGTCGAGCTGTGCCTCTTCGAGGTCGGCTCGCGCGGGAAGGTCACCGAGACCCGCGTCGAGCTGACCGAGGTCGACGCCTTCGTGTGGCACTGCTACCTGCCGTCCGTGCAGCCCGGCCAGCGCTACGGCTACCGCGTGCACGGTCCGTGGGACCCCGAGAACGGCCTGCGCTGCAACCCGAACAAGCTGCTCCTCGACCCCTACGCCAAGGCCACCACCGGCGAGATCGACTGGGACCAGTCCCTGTTCGGCTACAACTTCGGCGACCCGGACTCCCGCAACGACGACGACTCCGCGGCGCACATGACCCACGGGGTCGTGATCAACCCGTTCTTCGACTGGGAGGGCGACCGCCGCCTCGACATCCCCTACAACGAGTCGGTCATCTACGAGGCGCACGTCAAGGGCCTCACCCAGCTGCACCCGGACATCCCCGAGGAGCAGCGCGGCACCTACGCCGGCCTCTCCCACCCGGCCGTCACCGAGCACCTCACCAAGCTCGGTGTCACCGCCATCGAGCTGATGCCGGTGCACCAGTTCGTGCAGGACAGCACGCTGCTGGAGAAGGGGCTGCGCAACTACTGGGGCTACAACACCCTCGGCTTCTTCGCGCCGCATGCGTCGTACGCCGCCACCGGCGAGCGCGGCCAGCAGGTCCAGGAGTTCAAGTCGATGGTGAAGTCGATGCACGCCGCGGGCATCGAGGTGATCCTCGACGTGGTCTACAACCACACCGCGGAGGGCAACCACCTCGGCCCGACGCTGAGCTTCCGTGGCATCGACAACCCGGCGTACTACCGGCTGGAGGAGAACGACCGCCGCTACTACACCGACTACACCGGCACCGGGAACTCCCTCAACGTCCGGCACCCGCACTCGCTGCAGCTGATCATGGACTCGCTGCGCTACTGGGTGACCGAGATGCACGTCGACGGCTTCCGTTTCGACCTCGCGGCCACCCTGGCCCGCGAGTTCTACGACGTCGACCGGCTCGCGACGTTCTTCGAGCTGGTGCAGCAGGACCCGATCGTGTCGCAGGTGAAGCTGATCGCCGAGCCCTGGGACATCGGCCCCGGCGGCTACCAGGTCGGCAACTTCCCGCCCCAGTGGACCGAGTGGAACGGCGCCTACCGCGACACCGTCCGCGACTTCTGGCGCGGCGAGCCGTCGCTCGGCGAGTTCGCCTCCCGGCTGGCCGGATCCTCGGACTTCTACGAGCACTCGGGCCGGCGCCCGGTCGCCAGCATCAACTTCGTCACCGCCCACGACGGCTTCACGCTGCGCGACCTCGTCTCCTACAACGAGAAGCACAACGACGCCAACGGCGAGGACAACAACGACGGCGAGAGCCACAACCGCTCCTGGAACCACGGTGTCGAGGGACCGACCGACGACCCGGAGATCCTGGCTGCCCGCGCCCGCGAGCAGCGCAACTTCATCGCGACGCTGCTGCTGAGCCAGGGCGTGCCGATGATCCTGCACGGTGACGAGCTGGGGCGGACCCAGGACGGCAACAACAACACCTACGCCCAGGACTCCGAGATCGCCTGGGTGCACTGGGACCGTGCCGACAGTCCGCTGGTGGAGTTCACCGCGGCCGTCGCCCGGCTGCGCAAGGACCACCCGACGTTCCGTCGCAAGCGGTTCTTCACCGGCAGCACCGTGCGCACCGGTGACGGGGAGCGGCTCAACGACATCGTGTGGCTGCACCTCGACGGCCGGCCGATGGAGGACGACGACTGGCAGGGGGGATCCCAGGCGATCGGCATGTACCTCAACGGCAACGGCATCGCCGGTCTCGACGAGCGGGGCCAGGCCATCACCGACGACCACTTCCTGCTCTACTTCAACGCCGACGGTCCGGCCGAGGTGACCCTGCCGCCGGACGAGTACGCCGACGCCTGGGACGTCGTCATCGACACCGGCGGCGCCGCGGACGACGAGACCACCCACCAGGCCGGTGGGAAGCTGCACCTCGAGACCCACAGCGTCGTCGTCCTGCAGCAGCACTCGAAGCCCGAGGCCGAGGTCGACCACTCGGTCGCCGCCTCCGTCGCGGCGCAGGCCAAGCAGGGCTGAGGGAACCGCATGCGCACGCCCACCAGCACCTACCGGCTCCAGATCACCCCGGAGCTGGACCTGTTCGCGGCGGCCCGGCGGCTGCCGTACCTCCACGAGCTCGGCGTGGACTGGGTCTACCTGTCGCCGATCCTGGCGGCCGAGCCCGGCAGCGACCACGGGTACGACGTGGTGGCGCACGACCGGGTCGACCCGGCCCGCGGCGGCGCCGAGGGGCTGGCGGCGCTCTCGGCCGAGGCCCGGCGCCTCGGGATGGGTGTGCTGGTCGACATCGTGCCCAACCACGTCGGCGTCGCCACCCCGGTCGAGTCCGCGTGGTGGTGGGACGTGCTGCGGCTGGGCCAGGAGTCCCAGCACGCGCCGGCGTTCGACGTCGACTGGGCGGCCGGTGACGGCCGGCTGCGGATCCCGGTCGTCGGTGACGACGACCTGCTGCCCGACGGGCGCATCGCCCAGCTGGCGGTCGTCGACGGCGAGCTGCGCTACCACGACAACCGCTACCCGGTGGCGCCCGGGACCGCGGATGACCTCGGCACCGACGGCGTCGACGCCGACACGGTGCACGCCCGCCAGCACTACGAGCTGGTGGGCTGGCGCCGCGCCGACGCCGACCTGAACTACCGCCGGTTCTTCGCGGTCAACACGCTGGCCGGGATCCGGGTCGAGGACCCCGACGTGCTCGCCGGGTCGCACGTCGAGATCCGGCGCTGGTTCGACGAGCGGCTCGTCGACGGGCTCCGGGTCGACCACCCCGACGGCCTGCGGGACCCGAAGGGCTACCTCGACGACCTGGCTGCGATGACCGGCGGCGCCTACGTGCTGGTCGAGAAGATCCTCGAGCCCGGCGAGGAGCTGCCGACCTCCTGGGCCACTGCGGGCACCACCGGGTACGACGTCCTGGCCCACGTCGACCGGCTGCTCACCGACCCCGCCGGTCAGGAGCCTCTCGACGCGCTCGAGACGCGGCTGCGCGGTGGCGAGATGTACTGGCCGTCGTTCGTCAGCGCACGCAAGCTCGAGGTCGCCCACGGCATCCTGCACTCCGAGGTGCGGCGCATCGTCCGCGAGGTCCGGCGGCTCGACGACACCGTGCCGGAGGCGGAGCTGGAGGAGGCCGTGGCCCACCTGCTGGCCGCCTTCCCGGTCTACCGCTCCTACCTGCCCGAGGGCCGCGAGCACCTCGACGAGGCCCTCGCGCAGGCCCGGATCGAGACCCAGCACGTCGACGGTGCGGCGCTCGACGTCCTGGAGCGGCTCCTGACGGATCCGCGGACCGACCCGGCGCAGCGGTTCCAGCAGACCAGCGGGATGGTGATGGCCAAGGGCGTGGAGGACTGCGCGTTCTACCGGTACTCCCGGCTCACCTCCCTCAACGAGGTCGGCGGCGACCCGAGTGTCTTCGCGCTCGCCCCGGACGCCTTCCACGACCAGATGGCGACCCGCCAGTCCGGCTGGCCGCACGCGATGACCACGCTGTCGACCCACGACACCAAGCGCGGCGAGGACGTGCGCGCCCGCATCACCGCCCTGGCCGAGGTCCCCCGCGAGTGGGAGGCCGCGCTCGACCAGCTGCTGGAGCTGGCCCCGGTGCCCGACCCGGGCTTCGGCAGCCTGCTGTGGCAGGCCGCCGTCGGTGCCTGGCCCCTGGACCGCGAGCGGTTGCACGCCTACGCGGAGAAGGCGATGCGCGAGGCCGGCGACCGCACCACGTGGACCGACCCCGACGAGGCCTACGAGAAGGCCGTGCACGCGGCCGTCGACGCGGCGTACGACGACCCGGGGGTCGGCGCCGTCCTCACCGGCCTCGTCGACCGGCTGGCCCCGGCCGGCTGGAGCAACGCGCTGGCGGCGAAGCTGCTCTCGATCACCGTGCCGGGCGTGCCGGACGTCTACCAGGGCAGCGAGCTGTGGGAGCAGAGCCTGGTCGACCCCGACAACCGGCGTCCGGTCGACTTCGACGACCGCACCGACCGGCTCGGCGCGATCCGCGAGGGTGCCCGCACCACGCTGACCGGCTCGCCCGGAGACCCCGGGACCGCCAAGCTGGGCGTCGTGCACACGGCCCTCACGCTGCGCCGGGACCGGCCCGGGCTGTTCACGTCGTACGCCCCGCTGCGCGCCAGCGGACCGGCCGCAGACCACGCGGTCGCCTTCGACCGGGGCGGCGCCGTCACCGTGATCACCCGGCTGCCGATCGGGCTCGAGGCCCGGGGCGGCTGGGGGGACACCACGCTCGACCTGCCCGAGGGGAGCTGGACCGATGCCCTGTCCGGGCACCGCGCCACGGGCTCGGTACGGCTGGCCGACCTGCTCGACGACCTGCCCGTCGCCCTGCTGGTGAGGGAGGAGTCCTGATGCGCGGCCCCTTCGACGTCTGGGCGCCCACGCCCTCGCGGGTGCGGCTCTCCCTCGGCGACGAGACCCTCGAGATGGTCCGCGGTGCCGACGACTGGTGGACCCCCACCGAGCCGGTGCCGGACGTGTGGGACCAGGACGTCGACTACGGCTACCTGCTCGACGACCGGGACACCCCGCTGCCCGACCCCCGCTCGCGTCGGCAGCCGGACGGCGTGCACGCACGCTCGCGCACCTACCGGCCGAGCTCCTATCCCTGGACCGACCGCGGCTGGACCGGTCGCCAGCTCGCCGGCTCGGTCGTCTACGAGCTGCACGTCGGCACGTTCACCCCCGAGGGAACCCTCGACGCGGCCCTGACCCGGCTCGACCACCTGCGCTCGATCGGTGTGGACTTCGTCGAGCTGATGCCGGTCAACGCGGTCAACGGCGTGCACAACTGGGGGTACGACGGCGTGCTGTGGCATGCCGTGCACGAACCGTACGGCGGCCCGGCGGCGTACCAGCGCTTCGTCGACGGCTGCCACGCCGCGGGACTGGGCGTGATCCAGGACGTGGTCTACAACCACCTCGGCCCGTCCGGGAACTACCTGCCGCTGTTCGGCCCCTACCTCAAGGAGGGCGCCAACACCTGGGGCGACCTGGTCAACCTCGACGGCGAGGGTTCGGCGGAGGTCCGCCGCTACATCCTCGACAACGTCCGGATGTGGCTGTCCGACTACCACGTCGACGGGCTGCGGCTCGACGCCGTGCACGCCCTCGCCGACACCTCCGAGGTCCACCTGCTCGAGGAGATGGCGGTCGAGGTCGCGGCGCTCTCGGCGCACCAGCGACGGCCGCTGACCCTGATCGCGGAGTCCGACCTCAACGACCCCGTGCTGATCACACCGCGCGAGGCGCGGGGCTACGGGCTGGACGCCCAGTGGAGCGACGACTTCCACCACGCCGTGCACGTGGCGCTGACCCGGGAGACGTCCGGCTACTACGCCGACTTCGAGCCGCTCGGGGCGCTGGCCAAGGTCTGCGAGAAGGGGTTCTTCCACGACGGGACGTTCTCCTCCTTCCGCGACCGCGACCACGGCGTGCCCGTCGACACCCACGCGATGCCCACCTGGCGGCTGGTCGTCTGCAGCCAGAACCACGACCAGATCGGCAACCGGGCGATCGGCGACCGGATCGCCGAGGCGCTCGACGACCACCAGCTGGCGTGCGCCGCGCTGCTGACCCTGGCCGGGCCGTTCACCCCCATGCTCTTCCAGGGCGAGGAGTGGGCGAGCTCGTCGCCGTTCCAGTTCTTCACCTCCCACCCCGAGCCGGAGCTGGGGCGCGCGACCGCCGAGGGCCGGATCAAGGAGTTCGAGCGGATGGGGTGGGACCCCGACGTCGTGCCCGACCCGCAGGACCCGGTCACGTTCGAGCGCTCCCGGCTGGACTGGTCGGAGCTGTCCCGCGGCCGGCACGCCCGGATGCTCACGGTCTACCGGCAGCTGGCCGAGCTGCGGCGCACCCGCGAGGAGCTCACCGAACCCTCCTTCGCGTCGGTGTCCTGCACCGTCGACGAGGCCGCCCGGCTGTTCCGGATGCGTCGGGGCGACCTCGAGGTGGTCGTGAACTTCGCCGACGCCGCGGCTGAGGTCGACGTGCACGCCCCCGCGGACCTGCTGTTCGCCACCGGCGACGACGTGTCGCTGGACGGTGGGCGGCTCGCCCTCCCCGCGCACGCCGGCGCCATGGTGGCTCCTGCCCCCTGACATCAGGGATAGTCCGGCACGTTTCTGACACCCCGGACGTCAGAAACGTGCCGGACTATCGCAGGAGCTCGGTCACCCAGGCGGGGACGAGGTCTCCGGCGAGACCCTGGCGGGACTCGTGGAAGACGTGGCTGAGCTCGCTGGGCTGCAGGTTGAGCTCGAGGGTGCGGGCGCCGTGGGCGAGGGCGTACTGCACGAAGCCCGCGGCCGGGTAGACCGCGCCCGAGGTGCCGATGGAGACGAACAGGTCGGCCTCCTCCAGCGCGTCCTGGATCTCGTCCATGCCGTACGGAACCTCCCCGAACCACACGACGTCGGGGCGCAGCGCGCTGACTCCGCAGGACGGGCAGGGCGGGAACTCGCCGAGGTCAGCGACCCAGCGGACCCGGTCCTCGCAGGCCCGGCAGAGCGCCGAGAGCAGCTCGCCGTGCATGTGCAGCACCCGGGCCGAGCCGGCGCGCTCGTGGAGGTCGTCGATGTTCTGGGTGACCACGAGCAGGTCGTCGCCGAGGTGCTCCTCCAGCCGGGCCAGCGCGTGGTGGGCGGGGTTCGGGTCGACCGCGGCCAGGGCGGCGCGGCGGGCGTCGTAGAAGCGGTGTACGACGTGCGGCTGGGCGACGTACGCCTCGGGCGTCGCGACGTCCTCGACGCGGTGGCCCTCCCACAGCCCGTCGGCGTCGCGGAAGGTCGGCACCCCGCTCTCGGCGGAGATGCCGGCTCCGGTGAGCACCACGATCCTCATCGGCACCAACACTAGGAGGTGCCGGCGCGCACGCGGTCGCAGGCTCCTTCGCCCGGAGGGCCCCGGCCCGGCGGGCCGGCGGTCAGGTCACCGCCGACAGGGCGTGGGCGATCACCCCGGCGACCTGGTCGGGGACCTCGTCGGGCAGGAGGAACACCGAGCCCGGGACCGTCACCAGGGTCACGTCGGCCGCCGCTTCGAGCGTCGCGCGCTCCCGGTCGGTGAGCCCGCCGTCGCCGTTCTTCTCGGCATGGACGACCCACACCGGGCTGCCCGAGGCGGCGAGCTCGGCGGCGTAGTCCCGGTCGGCAGCGATGTAGTCGAGGTACGGGCCGCTCACCCGGACCGAGTCGCGCGCCCTGTTCTGCCTGAGGTCCTCGACGAGGTCCCGCTTGTGCGATGTGGGTGTCTTGGCCGACCTGGCCATCAGGGGCAGGAGCCGCAGCAGCACGGCGAACGGCCAGCTCCCCACCTTCTGCGAGACCCGTACGACGCCACGGAAGAACCCGGCCTCGTCCGCACTGGTCAGGCTGATGCCCAGCAGCACGACCGGGCCCCGGAAGCGACCGGACAGCAGCATCTCCAGCACCACGGTGGCCCCGTGGGAGAAGCCCACGACCACGTCGCACCGGTGCTTCTCGGCCAGCTCCCCCGCCGCCCGCGCCAGTGCCGGGATCGACACGTCGTCGGTCAGCGGGGCACCCGCCATGCCGGGCAGGGTCGTGGCCACCAGGCGCACGCCGGACAGCGCCTCGTCGGCCATCACCAGGTCGAACGAACGGGCGGCGTTGGCCCCGCCCGGCAGCAGGAGGACCGCCCGGTCGGCATCCTCGGGCCCGGTGACCAGCTGCTCCCAGGCTTCCCTCACGGCAACCTCCGATGGCACGGCGCCCCTCGTCCCACGGTAGGACGCCGCCGTCCTGATGGGAACGGCCCGGGCCGGCAAACCCGCGCGGGGTCGGACGACGGTCAGCGCCGGCTCGTGACGAAGTCGCGGAGCCGGGCGGCCGCCGGGTTCAGGACGCGGTCCGTGCGCCAGGTGAGCCCGATGCTGCGGCGAGCGTGCGGGCTGGTGATGTTGATGCCGATCGTGCCGGAGAGCCCGGCGAACTGCTCGGGGGTGATCGCGACGCCGAGCCCGGCTGCGACCGGGCCCTCGATGGTGGCCAGGTCCGCGCTCTCGAAGGAGACCGGCACCGTCACGCCGGCCTCGGCGAACAGCCGGTTGATGTGCTCGCGGTAGCCGAACCCGACCGGCGTGGTGACGAGCTCGTCGGCGACGAGCTCGGTCAGCTCGACGCGACGGCGGTTCCGCAGGCGGTGGCTGGGAGGCACGATGAGCACGAGCCGTTCCTCCTGGAGCGGGAGCCAGCCGTAGTCCCCCTCGGGTCGCACCGACGTGATCGCCAGCTCGACCACCCCGCGGTCGAGGTCGCGCTGGATGTGGTGGGCGGGCTCCTGGGTGAGGACCACCCGGACCCTCGGGGCCTCCTCGTGGAAGTCGCGGAGGACCCGCGGCACCAGCGAGGTGGCCATCGAGTCGAGGAAGGCGAGCCGCACCACCCCCCGGTCCGGGTCCAGCCTGGCCTCGAGCTCGTGCAGCAGCTGCTGGTAGCGACCCAGGACGTCGCGGGCGCCGGCGACGACGAGCTCGCCGTCGGGCGTCGTGACCAGCCCCTCGGGGACGCGCTCGAAGAGGCGGGCTCCCAGCTCGCCCTCGACGCGGGCCAGGGCCCGGGACAGGGTCGGCTGGCTGACACCGAGCACGGCTGCCGTGTCGGTCACGTGCTGGTGGTCGGCCAGGGCCACGAGCCACTCCAGGTCGCGCACGAGCATCCACTGATCATACGTGTGGCGCATCGAATCCTGCTCCTCATGACATTGGACGTATCACCGTGACGTGCCGAGAGTGGTGTCCGTGAACGACACAGCGACCACGCTCCGCCCCCGTGCGTTGCCGGGGCACCTGCCGGGGAGCGCCGGGTACCGACGCGTCATGGCGGCCATGTTCGCGGCCGGGATGGCGACGTTCGTGCTCCTGTACGACACCCAGGCGTTGCTGCCGGAGCTCCGGAGCCAGTTCGCGGTCTCACCCGCCCAGGCCACGCTCACGATGTCGCTGGCCACCGCAGGCCTGGCCGTCGCCCTGCTCGTGGTCGGGCCGGCATCGGAGAGGTACGGGCGCACCCGACTGATCCTCGGTGCCGTCTGGTCGGCGAGCGTGCTGGCGCTGCTGTGCCCGCTGGCTCCCTCCTGGCACGCGCTCCTCGGCCTGAGGCTGCTCGAGGGAGTCGCGCTCGCGGGACTCCCGGCGGTGGCCACGGCGTACCTGCGCGAGGAGCTGCACTCGACGGCGCAGGCCCGGGCCGCGGGTCTCTACATCGGCGGCACGGCCCTCGGCGGGATGGTCAGCCGCCTGCTCACCGCCCCCGTCGCGGACGCCTACGGCTGGCGCCCGGCCCTGGCCGCGGCCGGCCTGCTCGCGCTCGGCTGCGCGCTCGCGGTGAGCATCGCCCTTCCCCCTTCCCAGCACTTCCAGCGACGAGCCCCCGGCCGGTTCGGCCTCGCGGCCATGTCCCGCGCAGCGCTGGCCGACCCGGCGCTGCGGGCGCTCTACCTCCTCGGTGCCTGCTCGGTGGGAGCACTCGTCGCCGTCTACAACGCGCTCGGCTTCCGTCTCACCACCGGGCCGCACCACCTCGGGCTCGGCGCCGTCAGCCTGGTGTACCTCGTCTACGTCTTCGGCACGGTGAGCTCGGTCGTCTCCGGACGGCTCGCGGACCGGTTCGGACGTCGCGCGATCCTGCCCGCCGGCTGCGCCCTGGCCATCGTCGGCATCCTGCTCACCCTCCTTCCCTGGCTGCCCGCCATCGTGGTCGGTCTCGCCGGGTTGACGGCCGGGTTCTTCGTCGTCCACGGACTGGCGAGCGGCTGGGTGGCCACGCGCGCCCACCTCGTCGGCGCCAGCGCGAGCCAGGCCGCGGCGTTCTACCTGTGCGCCTACTACGCCGGGTCCTCGGTCTTCGGCAACCTGGGCAGCACCGCCTGGGGCACGGCCGGCTGGCCCGGCGTCGGCGCGCTGGCGCTGGTCCTGATGCTCGCCGCGGCGTGGCTGGCCCGGGCGCTGCGGCGTACTCCCTCCCTCGCCACGCTCACCCTGGAGACGGAGCAGGCCTGACCGGCGGAGCCGTCTGCGGCCGAGCCACGCCGTACGGTGGTGGGCAGGTCGACTGCTGGAGGTGGGTCATGGAGGTCGCGGGTCTGTGGCGCTACCCCGTGAAGTCGCTGCAGGGTGAGGCGGTCGCGGTCGCCGAGATCGTCGACGACGGCCTCCGCGGCGACCGGCAGTGGGGCATCCGCGACGAACGCACGGGTCGGATCCTGACCGCGCGCCGCCGTCCCGAGCTGCTCGGCGCGTCCGCCGCGTACGACGACGGCACGCCGGTCCTCACGCTCCCGGACGGCAGGGTCGCCGTCGGGCCGGGCGGGAGGACCGACCGGCTGCTGTCGGAGTGGCTGGACGGCCCGGTCTCCCTGGTGCCGTCGAGGGGGACGGACCCGGGACGGGCCGAGTACTTCGCCGACGCGACCGACGACACGAGCCAGGCGATCGAGTGGACGATGCCGGAGGGACGGTACGTCGACGCCGCTCCCGTCCTCGTCCTCACCACGGCGTCGTTGCGGAGCGGTGCGGCTCTCCACCCCGCCGGCGTGTGGGATCCCCGACGCTTCCGCCCGAACATCCTGCTCGACGTGGCGGGCGACGGGTGGGTCGAGGACGCGTGGGTCGGGCGTCACCTCGAGGTCGGTGGCGCCGTGCTGGAAGCGATCGAGCCCTGCACCCGCTGCACGATGGTGACCCGCGCCCAGCCCGGTCTCGACGCCGACGCCGACGTCTTCCGCACGCTGGCGCGCCACCATGGCGCCCACCTCGGCGTGTGGTCGGTCGTCGTCTCCCCGGGAGCCGTCTCGACAGGAGACGGGGCTGCTCCGGTCAGCCGGCCGGGCGGTGCACCGTGACGACGTAGCCCTCGGCCGGGTCGAAGGGCGCCCCGTCCCACCCGGAGAACCGCGCGGTAGGCCGCAGCCCCGCCGCCTCCATCGCGGCCTCGAAGTCGGCCAGCGGGGTCACCGGGCACCCGACCGGCAGGTGCGCCCCGTCGAGGCCGAAGCCGCAGACGACCTGACCGCCCGGGGACACGTGGGCCGCCAGCCGCCCGGCCACCGCACCGAGCGTCCCCGGCTCCAGCAGCGGGACGATGTTGCCGGCGAGCAGGACGAGGTCGAACGTCTCCCCCAGGTCCAGCGTGGCCAGGTCCCCGACCCGCCAGTCGAGGTCCGGCGCCTCGGCGCGGGCCACGTCGAGCATCGTCTCGTCCACGTCGACGCCGACCACGTCGTACCCGAGGCCGGAGAGGCGGACGCCGATCCGTCCGGTGCCGCAGCCGGCGTCGAGGACCCGCGCCGGCGCCGGCACCAGCCCGGTGACGAACGTGGCCTCGCCGTGCACGTCCTGCCCGCGGGCAGCCAGCGCCCGGAACCGTTCGGCGTAGGTGCGCGCGTAGTCCTCGCCCGCCTGCCGGCGGGCGACCTGCTGCCAGCGGGTGCGGCCGCTGTCGTCGCCGGTCAGCTGACGACCTCGTAGTTGAAGTTCACCATCAGTCCGTGCACCTCGGTCACCTTGACCTCCAGGGTCGCGTCGTCGCCGCCGTCGGGGTTGGTCGCGGTGCACGTCGCCTTCTCGTCGAGCTTGCCGATCAGCTCGTCCTCGCAGTCCACCGAGGCCACCTGGTAGCCCTGGTCGGTGAGCGACTTCTCGATCGAGTCGGCCATCCGGTCGGTGGGGATGAACGGGACGGCGTCGAACTTCGTCGTGCTCCCGTCCACGGAGGTGACCGTCACGCGCACGTCGGCGTTCTCGTCGCCGGCCTCGAGGTGGCAGTCCTGGGTGGCGTCGACCTTCGCGGTGAGGTCCCCCTCGCAGGTGGCGTCCACGGGGCCGGTCGTCTCGTCGGGCACGAGTCCCTCGACCCGCTTCTCCAGGTCACCCTTGCTGACCGAGGAGGGTCCGGTGGTGACCTCCGCGTTGCAGCCGGACAGCGCGATCACGCAGACGGCCAGGGCCGCGACCTTCTTCATGGTCCTCCTCCGAGATGGGGGTGCGAGCAGGCCGGAGCCGACGCCCGCACGGTGCCCCGATCCTCCCCTCACGGGTTTCCGACGGCACCGGTGGGGTAGACCTATCCTCGCCTGACGTCACGGGGAAGAGGAACAGGGTGGGCTACGAAGTTCTCATCGAGAACCTGCACGAAGCGGCCGGCCGGCTGCGGACGATCACCGACCCGCTGGCGGGCTACGAGCTCGCCGCGACCCACAGCAAGGCCGAGGACTTCGGCCACGTGGAGCTGGCCGAGTGGTTCGCCGCCGTCGTCGAGCAGTGCGACGCAGCGGGCCAGGCCCTGCGTGACGGCGCCGAGACCCTGGCGACCTCCCTCGACAGCACCGCCCGGGACTACCAGCTGACCGACGAGGGCGTGGCGTCCTCCTTCCGCTCGCCGTTCACGACGCCGTTCACGACCCCGGGCAACCCGTTCGCGCCCGCGTCGCCGTTCGCGCCGACGCCGCCCGCTGCGGGACCGACGCCGTGACCGCGCCCGCCTCCATGCAGCTCGGGGAGACGACCGACCCGACCAAGCTGGTGCCCGGCAGCACCGCCCGGGTCGACGCGAACGCCACCGTCCTGGAGCAGGAGTCCACCCGCATCACCGGGATGTACGACGACCTGCGCGCGGTCCGCATCGAGGGCTGGTCGGGCGGCTACGCCCAGCCCGCGTGGGAGGCCAACTTCGAGGACGAGCAGGCGAAGTGGCGGGCCTACGCCAAGCTCCTCGACACCGCCCGCCAGGCGCTGTCGACGTACTCCTCCGCGCTGGCCGGCGCCCAGTCGCGCGCCCAGGACGCCATCGACAAGTACGCCGAGGGCGAGGCCGCGACGAAGCAGGCGGTCACCGACTACAACGCCGCGGTGGCGGCGTACAACGACAGCCTCTGCGCGCCGGCGACGACCACCTCGCCGTTCGGCACCGTCGTGCCGTCGATGCGACCGGCCCGGCCCGGCCCGTTCGTCGATCCGGGCGAGAAGCTGCGCCAGGAGGCGCAGGAGATCCTCGACCAGGCCCGCGAGGACCTCGACGAAGCCGGTCAGGCCGCCGTCGTGAAGCTCGGCGGCCTCGAGGGCAGCAAGACCTCGGGCGACGGCGACTGGCTCGGGGCCGACGGCTCCGTCGAGGGGCCCTCCTTCAAGTGGGACTGGTGGGAGAAGACCTTCGGCACCGACCCGTCCGACGGTCGCGACCCGAAGTACAAGGACCGCGAGGAGTCCCCCTTCAAGATCAGCCTCGGCAAGGCCGAGGGGTCGGCGTACGTCGGCCAGGCCGAGGGCAAGTGGGAGGACTACTGGGGCCCGGTGAAGATGAACGCCGACGGCTCGGTGACCCTGCTCGGCGCCGACGGCTCCGCCGAGGCCACCATCGACAAGGACGGCGTGCGGATCAACGCCGACGGCACGCTCTCGATCGTCAAGGGCGAGGGCGAGGTGCACGGCGAGTACGGCTACGCCGAGGGCTACCTCAAGGGCGACTTCCTGGTCGGCGCGACGGGTGAGGGCAACATCGGCATCGGCCCCGACGGCGCGCACGCCAGCGGGGAGCTCTTCGCCGGCGGCAAGGTCGGCGTCACGGGTGGCGGCGACGTCGGCGGCGTCGGCGGCGAGTTCACCGCCGAGGGCTGGGGTGGCGCCGGCATCGCCGGCGACCTGGACTTCGGCATGCACGACGGCAAGCTGACCATCGGCGGCTCCGGTGGTGTGGCCCTCGGCTGGGGCGGCAAGCTCGGCGGCGAGGTGACGCTCGACTTCCCGGAGATCTGGGAGACCGGCGGCGACATCGTCGAGGGGATCGGGAGCATCCTGCCGTGACCCCCTCCCCCACCCCAGCGGACCACCAGATGCGGAAGGCCCCCCGATGACCACGACCCTGCCGGTGCCGATCGAGTTCGAGCTGCCCGGGCCCGAGTGGCAGCCGGTGGCGCCCGAGAGCCTCGGCGTCGAGAACGCCGCGTTCCTGGCCGTGCGCCGCGGTGCCGGCGAGGACTACCGGCCCACGATCACCATCAGCGGCGACTGGCGCGACGACCCGGCCACCCTCACCGACATCGCCGACGAGTCACTGGCGAAGATCCGCGTGCAGGCCGAGCAGGCCGAGCTGCTCGACCGCCGGGTCATCGAGTCCGAGCACGCACCCGCCGTGACCCAGCGGCTGCGCGCGGTGGCCACGACCGAGAGCGGGACCTACGAGCTGCAGCAGGCGCAGGCCGTGACCGGTCTGGTCGACGTGGCCGACCCGGCCCGACGCGTGGTGGTGATCTACACCCTCACCTGCACCGCGGAGCAGATGCCGGTCATCGGCCGGGAGTTCCAGCAGTTCATGGCGACCGTGCACGTGGTCGCGCCCGGCGAGCAGTCCTAGAGCTTGCCCATCAGGGCCAGCACTCCGAGGACGACGAGCGTCAGCAGGGCGCCCACGCCACCGACGAGCGCGAAGGCGATGCCGACCTTCTCCTCGGTCCCGCGGCGCTGGCGCAGGCCGAGCTCGTCGGCGACGCCCGTGACCAGCTTGCGTCCCTGCTCGGAGTTGAAGCTGTAGTCGACGACCTTGGCCGGCTTCCCCTTCTCGTTCAGCGCCCAGGTCTTCTGGAAGCTGACCTCGTAGGACCGGCCGCGGGTCCGCTCCGCCTGCGCCGAGAGCCGCGGCACGCCCGCCACCCACTCGACGGTGCGGCTGTCGTCGGTCACCGAGTAGGTGCCGTCGTCGGCGACCGCGACGTGGTGGGTGTAGGCCTTCTTCAGCCCGGCCTTGTTCAGCAGGCCGTACCACTGGGCGTCGGCCACGTCGAGGGCCACGTCGAAGCCGGCCTCGGTCGGCGTCACGACGTACGGCGTGCCCTCGGCGGCCTGCCGCACCCCGGCCAGGAACTGCTCGCGCATCGGTGCTCCTCTGCTCGTCGTCTGCTCAGTAGTACCAGGGGAAGGGGGACCAGTCCGGCTCGCGCTTCTCGAGGAACTGGTCGCGCCCCTCCACCGCCTCGTCGGTCATGTAGGCGAGCCGGGTGGTCTCGCCCGCGAACAGCTGCTGGCCGACCAGGCCGTCGTCGATGAGGTTGAAGGAGTACTTCAGCATCCGCTGCGCGGTCGGGGACTTGCCGTTGATCTTGCGGCCCCACTCCAGCGCCTCGCGCTCGAGGTCGGCGTGCGCGACCACCTTGTTGACCGCGCCCATCCGGTGCATGTCGTCGGCGGAGTACTCGTCGCCGAGGAAGAAGATCTCGCGCGCGAACTTCTGGCCCACCTGGCGGGCGAGGTACGCCGAGCCGAAGCCGCCGTCGAAGGACCCGACGTCGGCGTCGGTCTGCTTGAACCGCGCGTGCTCGCGGCTGGCCAGGGTCAGGTCGCAGACCACGTGCAGGCTGTGGCCGCCGCCGGCCGCCCAGCCGTTGACCAGGCAGATGACCACCTTGGGCATGAACCGGATCAGCCGCTGGCACTCCAGGATGTGCAGCCGACCCAGCCGGGCCGCGTCGGCGGGGGTGCGCTCGTCGCGCACGCCACCCTCGGTGCCGGGCTCGTACTGGTAGCCCGAGCGGCCGCGGATCCGCTGGTCGCCGCCGCTGCAGAACGCCCACTTCCCGTGCTTCTCGCCCGGCCCGTTGCCGGTGAGCAGCACGCAGCCGACGTCGGCCGAGGTGCGCGCGTGCTCGAGCACCCGCAGCAGCTCGTCGACGGTGTGCGGGCGGAACGCGTTGAGCACGTCGGGCCGGTCGAACGCGATCCGGACCGTGCCGTGCGCCTTCGCGCGGTGGTAGGTCAGGTCGGTCAGGTCCTCGAAGCCGGGAACCGCGTCCCAGGCGTCGGCGTCGAAGATCTCCGACACCCCGTCGATCGCACTCATGGGGCCACCGTAGTGAACGCCGACCCGTCGCAGCTTCACGGGTGAGCACGCCGACCCGTCGCAGCTTCACGGCTGAGAGCGCCGACCCGTCGTGGTTTCACGTGGCGGGCGCACCGACCCGTCGCTTCTTCACGCCCGGCTCGTTGGGCAGGGCATGCGACGACTCGTCCCGGCCACCGCCGCGCTGCTGACCCTCGCGCTGGGCGCGGCCCCGCCCGCGGGCGCCGCACCGCAGCCCGAGGACCCGGCGTACACGACCCGGGACGCGCAGAACATCGCCGACGCCTACGGCCGGGTGACCGAGGGCCAGCTGCAGAACCCGGCGTACGTCCCCGCACTCGTGCAGGCCGCCACGCAGCGGAGCGTCGACCAGCTCCTGGCGCAGGCGGCAACGCCCACCCGTCCCGCGATCACGCCCGGCAACGTCGTCCCGGGGTGGAACGTCGGCAACCCGCTGCGCGCGGGGTGGGAGGGCACCCGCGGGCGGGTGAGGGCGGTCGCGTTCACCAACAGGTACGGCGCGCTGCTGCGCGGCCACGTCTACCGACCGGAGCCGGGCGCCGTGGACCCCTACACCGGCCGGGAGCTGCACGGTCCGTTCCCCGGGGTCGTGATCACCGAGGGGTCGGTGCAGGGCTCGGAGGGGATGTACGAGTGGCTGGCCCAGGACCTCGCCGAGCGTGGATACGTCGTGCTGACCTACGACGTGCAGGGCCAGGGCACCAGCGAGACGCTGCCGCACCAGGACTCGCCTGCCGACACGAACGCACTGCCGTTCTGCAACCCGTTCGCCGAGCCGGGCGACGGGGAGACGTCCGGCTGCCCGGGCGTGCCGTCACAGCAGCTGTCGAACTTCGTGGTCGGCACGCGGGACGCCCTCGGGTTCTTCACGTCCACACCGCGGCATCCCTACCGCAACCCGGCCGCGGACGGCGCCGACGTGACGGCGTACAACCCCTTCTGGCGGCTCTTCGACCGCTCACCCGACCGGCGCACGGCGACCCCCGGCCGGACCACCCGGATCGCGATCGTCGGCCACTCGATGGGCGCCGCGGCGGTCTCGAAGGTGCAGGGCACCGATGAGCGGGTCGAGGCAGTCGTCGCCCTGGACAAGCTGACCGGGCCGTCGTCCTCGGGACCCCTGGACGGCAGCGGGAACGAGCCGACCGTGCCCGCCCTCGCGGTGCAGTCGGAGTACGGCTTCACGGTGTCTCCCTGGTTCCTGTCCGGAGGCAGCTCGCTCACGCCGCAGTCCTCGCCGGACGGGCCCGACCCGATGCGGGAGCGGCGTACCGGCTTCGACGCGTGGCGCCGGGCCGGGGTCGACTCGATGCTGGTGGTGCCCCGCGCCTCCACGCACCTGGAGTACACCGACATCCCGCTGGTGCTCCCCGCCAGCCGGTACGGCCAGGACCTCACCAGTGTCTACGTCCAGCGCTGGCTGGACCGCTACCTCAAGCACCGTGACGTGGACCTGCTCGACACCTCGTTCCGCTACCTCGAGCCCACCGGGAACGGCCACTGGGACCCGGTGCGGCTCGAGCGCGACCGGCTGCTGAGCTTCTACTACTGCTCGGCCTACGCGCTGCGCACCGACGACGGCCGACGCGAGAACGGCGACATCACCCACGTGGGCTGCTGAGAGACCCGGACAGGTCGACGTGTCCTGGCGTGAACCTGCGACAGGTCGGCGTGTCCTGGCGTGAAGCTGCGACAGGTCGACGTGTCCCGGCGTGAAGCTGCGACAGGTCGACGTGTCCTGGCGTGAAGCTGCGACAGGTCGACGTTCTCTCAGCCGGCCTTGGCGATCGACATCGCGAGGGCGACCAGGTGGCCGAGACGGGCGAGCTCGGAGTCGAGGAACTCCGGGCCGCCGCGGCGACCGATGACCACGATCTCGTGCTTGTTCAGCCGGGCCCCGACGTGGACGTTGTCGTCGGGGGTCTCCAGCCGGGCAGCCTTGCCGATCGAGGTGAACGCGAGGTCCTCCGGCGCGGCACCGGTGGCGTAGACCGTGCCCGCGGAGTCGCTGACCCGGGCCGCCCACTCCGCACGGAAGGTGACGGGCAGCAGGTCGATGAGCCGGTCCAGCGCCTCGGTCGGGTTCGCGGTCAGCTCCTCGACCGCCTCGAGGTCCAGGAACAGGTTGCCGCCGGCGGCGTACCGGCTGATCCACACGACCCGGACGCCGTCGAGCTGGTTGCACGCGGAGACGATCGAGTCCGGCATCACGCCGGGCGCGACCTCGAGGAGCACGTCGTCGACGGCGGTGGAGGCCTCGTGGCGCTTCTCGACGATCTCGATCGCCTCGATGTCGCCGCCGGCCTCACCGATCGCGCTCGCCACACGACCCAGCGAACCGGGCACGTCGGGCAGCTCCACGCGCAGCAGGAAGGGCATCTCAACTCCAGACATCAGGTTCACCGACCCTAGCGGTCACACGTTGCGCCAGGGTTTCGCCGCCCGGTCAGTGAGAGTGGCGGGTCAGGCGCAGGCGGTCATGCCCGGGAGAGCCGCAGGCGCAGGCCGCTGGCCCGCAGCGCACGGCGCTCGACGGCGGCGCGGACCTCGTCGGGCCCGCCGACCACGACGACCTTCTCCCGGGCCCGGGTGATGGCGGTGTAGAAGAGCTCCCGGGTGAGCAGGCGCGACTCCGGGGGCGGCAGCAGCACGACCACCTCGTCGGCCTGGCTGCCCTGGCTCTTGTGGATCGTCATCGCGTGCATCGTCTCGGCCTGGCCGAGCCGGCTGGTCGCGAGGTCGAGGCGGCGGGTGCTGCCGGCGACGTGGGCACGCAGCATGCCGTCGGCGCGGCGCACGACGACACCGGTGTCGCCGTTGTGCACGCCGAGGCCGTAGTCGTTCGCGGTGACCAGCAGCGGACGGCCGGAGTACCACGTGGACCAGATCGGTTCGCCGGTCTCGTCGGTCAGCCAGCGCTCGACCTGCCGGTTCCAGTGGCGTACGCCGTGGGGTCCCTCCCGGTGGGCACAGAGCAGGCGCTGCCGCTCGAGCAGCTCCAGCGCGGCCTCGACGTCACCACGATCGGCGGCCCGGACCAGCTCGAGGGCCCGGGGCACCAGCAGCTCGCGCAGCCGCGGCTCGGGGTCGGGGTCGCTGACCAGCTCGACGTGGCCGCCACCGGCCTCGAGCAGCGCCACGGCCTCGTCGGCGTCGCCGGCCCGCACCGCCTCGGCGAGCCGCCGGATCGACTCACCGAACCGGTGGGAGGTGCGCAGGGCGGCGATCCGCCGGTCATGGCGGGCGCCGAGGCCCTCGACGAGGTCCGCGAGGACGGCACCGGCCTCCACCGACGCCAGCTGGTCGGGGTCTCCGACGAGCAGCAGCCGGGCCTCGGGCCGGACCGCCTCCAGCAGCCGGGCCATCATCGTCAGCGACACCATCGAGGTCTCGTCGACGACCACGACGTCGTGGGGCAGGCGGTTCTCGCGGTGGTGGCGGAACCGGGCCGAGGTGTCCGGGCGCGGGCCGAGCAGGCGGTGCAGGGTGACCGCCTTCAGCGCACCGAGCCGGTCGCGGTCGGTCGCGGGGAGCTTGGCGACCTCCTCCTCGACTGCCTGCTGCAACCGGGCCGCGGCCTTGCCGGTGGGGGCGGCGAGGGCGATCCGCGGCGTCGCGCCGCCGGCCCGCTCCGCCTGCTCGGCGAGCAGGGCGAGCAGGGCGGCCACCGTGGTGGTCTTGCCGGTGCCGGGGCCGCCGGTGAGCACGGTCGTGCCCTGGGCGAGCGCCACCCGAGCGGCGGCGCGCTGCTCGTCGTACCCCTCGGCGGCGAAGACCCGGTCCAGCGAGTCCTCCAGCGCACTGGATTCGGCGGCCGGCAGGGGCGCGGGCGTCGGCCGGGCGAGCAGGTCGGCGCAGACCTGCTCCTCCTCGCGCCAGTAGCGGTCGAGGTAGAGCAACCGGTCGTCGAGCAGGCGCAGCACGGCGGGATCACCGGCGAGCGGGCTGGCCCCGATCGCGGCCAGCCAGTCCGCGGTCCTCGGCCAGGGCAGCTCGTCGACGCCGGTGTCGGCGGCGACGGTGGTGAGGTCGACGCAGACCGAACCGCCGCGGACCGCCCGCACCGCCAGGGCGACGGCCAGGGCCACGGTCTCGTCGGCATCGCCGGCCAGGGCGGTGACCCGCTGGGCGACGTGGACGTCGGCCGCCTCCACGACCCCCGCCTCGTTGAAGGAACGCAGCAGGCCGGTGGCGCCGAGCGCGAGCCGGTGGTCGCGCGGGTCGTCGGTCTCGAGCAGAGTCATCGGGCTCGTCTCCCGTCGAGGAGGTCGGACAGCGCGGTGACGAGTGCGGCCGGCGGGGACCAGCTGAACACCCCGGCGGGGTGGCCGTCGACGACGGGCGTCTCCTCGCCGCACATGCCGCGCACGTAGAGGTAGAGCACGCCGCCGAGGTGGGTGGCGGGGTCGTAGCCGGGCTGGCGCCACCGGAGGTAGCGGTGCACCACCACGACGTAGAGCAGGGCCTGCAGCGGGTAGTCGCTGTGCAGCATCGCCTCGGTGAGCCGGTTGCGGGTGTAGTCGGCCGCGGTCAGCGGCTGCTCCGGGTCGCCGAGCCGGTTGGTCTTGTAGTCGACGACGAGGTAGCGCGGACCGCCGTCGCCGGGGACCCGCAGCACCACGTCGATGGAGCCGGACAGGTAGCCGCGCAGCGACTGGTCGGCCAGGCCGGTGGTGAGCAGGCGGTCGGAGTACGGCGCGAGCGGGTCGTCGGCGGGCAGGTGCTTGCGCAGGAGGGCGCCCACGTCGGCCAGGCGTACGTCGGGGCCGGGCTCGCGGTCGCCCCCGCTGAGCGGGATCTCGAAGTCGAGCTCGCGGAGCCGGTCGGGCAGCCCGATCCCGCCGAGGGTCAGGCCGGGCGCGAGCGGGCCGAGGGGGGTGCGGTGGAGCGGGACCAGGGCTGCGGCGAGGTCCTCGACCGGCGTGTCGACCGGCCACCAGGCCAGCTGCTCGCGCACCTGCGCGGCGAGCTCGGCGGCGAGGTCGGCCGCGAACGGGTCGGCGTGCTCGAGCACCCCGTGGACGAGCGAGCCGAACGTCGCCCCGGCGGGCAGGTCGGCCATCGGCGAGACCACGTCGGCGCCCTGCGCCGGCGCCGGCTCGGCCAGCGGCAGGTCGCCCACCTCGTCGTCGAGCGCGACGACCTCGGGCTCGCTGCCCACGCCGCGGGACTCCTCGGCCGACCGGATCAGCCCGGAGTAGGAGGTGCGTCGCCAGGCGGTGTCGATGGCGCGGTCGAAGGTGCGCACCCCGAGGCCGCTCACCGGTGCCCGCGGCGGGACCGGGCCGGGGGCCGGGATCCGCGACTCCTCGACGACCGGCCCGTCCTGGGCCTCCCAGCCGCGGAAGATGCCCAGCACGTCGGGGTCAGCGATCTTCGGCTCGCACCGGTCGGGCACCGCCGCCTGGCCGGCCCCGCGACCCCGCAGCAGCCGGGAGAGGCCACCGTTGGGCTCGTCCCACGACGGCGCCCACCAGGCCACCACCTGGGACTGGGCCCGGGTCAGCGCGACGTAGGTGAGCCGGATGTCGTCGCCCGCCATCTCTTGGCGGCCCCTCGCCTCGATGGCGGCGAACCCGCGCTGGTCCTTGCCGCCGATGTCGAGGCAGCGCCGGTCGTCCTGGTGGTAGAGCACGATCTCGCGCGGGGGGACGTAGCGGTTGAAGCCGAAGGGCAGGTAGACGAGGGGGTACTGCAGCCCCTTGCTCACCCAGACCGTCATCACCTGGACCGCCGCGGCGTCGCTGTCGAGGCGGCGGTTGCGCTCGGCCGCCCCCTGCCGCTCGCGGGACTGGGTGCGCAGCCAGTCGAGCAGGGCCGGCAGCCCGAGGCGCTCGCGATGGGCGAGCTCGTGCAGGATCTGCGCGACGTGGGCGAGGTCGGTCATGTCCCGCTCGCCCCCGCGGTGCGCGAGCACCCGCGGCGCCAGTCCGGAGCGCACGGCTGCCTCGTGGACGGCGGCGATCCCGCGCTCGCGGGCGTGGTCGGCCCACTCGCGCAGGGTCTCCGCGACCCGGTCGGTCAGCCGGTCGCCCCCGGCCGCGAGGGTGGCGGCGGACTCGCCGAAGAACATCGTGGTCGCGGCCGCGCGCACCAGCCCGCTGCGGTGCGGCTGCTCGAACGCCTCGAGCAGGCACAGCCAGTCGGCGGCCGCGCGGGAGGCGAACACGTCGGTGTCGCCGGTGTAGACGGCCGGCACGCCCGCCGCCGCCAGCGCGTCCCGGCAGACCCGGGCGTCGCGGTGGGCCTCGACGATCACCGCGATGTCGCCGGCCTCGAGCGGCCGGCCGTCGTACGTCGCGCCGCTGGCGAGCAGCTCCTGGACGTCGGCGGCGAGGTCGGCGGCGACGTGGGCCCGCACGTCGTCCATGGGGACGGTGCGGGTGCCGCGCAGCCCGAACTTCTCCCGGGTCACGACCCGCAGCCGGAAGGGGTCGTTGTGGGGCGCGCCGGCCAGTCGGTGCGTGCGGTGCTTCGCCTCCACGTCGCGCACGACGATGTCGGGGTGGCCCAGGGCTGCACCCCGCAGCACCGTCTGGAGCCGTTCGACCAGCGGGGCGTCGCTGCGCCAGTTGGTGCCGAGCGTCCACCGCCGGTCGGCCTTCCGGGCCGCCTCGAGGTAGGTGACGATGTCGCCGCCGCGGAAGGCGTAGATCGCCTGCTTGGGGTCACCGATCAGGACGACCGTCGCGTGGCCCACGAAGGCCCGCTCGATCACCTTCCACTGGACCGGGTCGGTGTCCTGGAACTCGTCGACCAGCACGATGCGCCAGCGCCGGCGCATCCGCGCGCGGGCCGGGGCGTCGTCGGCCTCCAGCGCGGTGGCCAACCGGCTCAGCAGGTCGTCGTACCCCAGGATGCCGAGGCGGCGCTTGCGGGTCTCGAGCTCGGCCAGCACGTCGTGGGCGAAGCCCACCCGGACCGCCTCCACCGACCCCTCGGCGGGGTCGGTGGGGGTGAGCACGGTCTGCGGGTTGGCGACGACCTCGCGGGCCAGCCCCAGCGCCTGCGCGCGGGTGAGGACCGGGGAGTCCTTCTGGTGGCCGAACCGGCGCAGGTAGAGGTCGTCGACGACCTCGGTGACCAGCTCGTCGAGGCTCTCCACGAGGGTGACGCCGGCGTCGGTGTCACCGGCGACGCCCAGCGAGCGGAGCACGAGCTGGCAGAACTGGTGGGTGGTGGCGATGGTGGCCGCGTCGAAGGAGGCGAGGGCGTCGCGCAGGTGGTGGCGCCGGCTCGCGAGCTCCTCCTCGCTGCCGGTGACGAGGTGGGCGAGCAGCTCGTTCTCGCCGACCGTGGAGGGGTCCTCGAGGGCGCGGGCGGCCTCGACCAGCGCCCCGCGCACCCGCTCCCGCAGCTCCTGGCTGGCCGCCCGGCCGAAGGTGATGAGCAGCATCTCGTCGAGGGTGGCGACACCTTCGGCGACATAGCGGGTCACCAGGCCGGCGAGCGTGAAGGTCTTGCCGGTGCCGGCGCTCGCCTCCAGCACCACGGTGGTGGCGCCGGTCGGCAGGTCGCCGAGGAGGTCGAAGGGTTCCATCACAGGCCCGTCCGTTCGCAGCGCAGCAGCGGCAGCCAGACCCGCGCGGCCAGGGCACCGAGCCGGGTGTCCTCGCCCTCGACGGCCTCCCCGGGCGGGACCGGGCCGAGCAGCCGGTCCAGCGGCGCCCGCACACCCCACACCCGCTCGTGGGCGGGCTCGGCGTCCTCGGCGGGGTAGCTGCCGCTCTTCCACTTGCGGCGGGCCGCGTCGAGCGGGTCGTCGTGGTGGTGGCGCGCGCTGGCCCACGCGAACGACGTCTTCAGGGGCAGCGGCAGCGGCTCGCGGCGCCCGGCGTCGTAGATCGCGACCAGGTCCTGGAGCAGGCCGAGCGGCTCGTCGTCGGCGGGACCGAGCAGCCGCTGGGCGGGGGCGGTGCCGCGGGCGGCGCGGCCGATGGTGAGCGCCGTCCAGTTGTGGTCCGGGCGGCCGGCGGCCAGCGCCAGCAGCCGGATCCACGACTCCAGCAGGTGCTTGCCGTCGAGCCGGGAGTAGCCCACGGCGACCAGCCGGTCGGCGTACACCGGTGTGACCGTGCCGGTGAGCCGACGGCCGCCGCCGAGCTCGACGTCGACGTCGTAGGCCTTGGGGGCGACCTGGCGGTGGGTGAGCGCCGCGATCGCCAGCTGCATCGCCTGGTCGCGGACCTGGCCGGCCTTGCGCCAGCCGAGCTGACCCGGCGGCAGCGCACCCCGGCGCCACTCGGCGGCCAGGGCCTGGTCGGGGTGGAGGCCGCGGAGCATGTCGGCGAGCATCCGGTCGCCGACGCCCCAGGTCTCCAGCGCGTCGATCTCCACCGGCATCTGGTCGGAGACGCCGTCGACGTCCCACGGCAGGGTGAGGTCCAGGGCCCGGAAGAACCCCTTGACCGGGTCGCGGAAGAAGGCGAGCAGGTCGGTCAGCGCCACGTCCTCGACCGGCGCCGGCGGGAGCGGGGCGGGCAGGAAGTCGGGGGCCGGCGGGCGGTCCCGCTCGACCGTCTCGGCGGCCACGAGCATCGCCGGGTCGAACGTGAACGGCGACGCCACGCCGAGAGCACCGGGGGTCACGTTGCGGACGTCGAACGGCTGGAGGGGGTGCTCGACGACCAGCCGGTCGCGCACCGGCGCGCCGGTCGTGCGGTCGAGAGCGTCGAGCAGCTCGCCGAGAGGGACGGCGGGGGGCCGCGGCTGGCCGCTGTGCTCGTTGGCCCCGGTGTAGGTGACCACGAGCCGCTCGGTCGCCGCGCCGATCGCGTCGAGCAGGAGCTGGCGGTCCTCGGAGCGGACGTCGCGCTCGCCGGTCATCGGGTCCCGCGCCAGCGCGTCGTCGCCGTCGACCAGCCCGGCCCGCGGGAAGACCCCGTCGTCGAGGCCGAGCAGGCAGACGATCCGGTGCGGCACGGAGCGCATCGGCACCATCGTGCAGACCGTGAGGGTGCCGGTGCGGAAGTTGGCGCGGGTCGGGCGGCCGGCGAGGTGGCCGCCGAGGAGCGCCCGGACGTCGGTCAGCCGCATCGGGGTGTCCTCGCGCGACGTCGCTTCGGCCAGCACCGCGGCGAACTCGCGCTGCACCTGGCCGGTCTGCCACTGGTCGGCCCGGTCCACCCGGGTCAGCGCCGCGATCCCGTCGGTCAGGGCGGCGAGCCAGTCGGCGAGCCGGCGGGTGCCGGTCAGCGCGTCCGTGGCGACCGTGAGCCGCTCCACGAACTCCGAGAGCCGGCCGGCCAGCTCGACGTGGTTGCTGCCGACGTCGTCGAGCGGGAGCGTGGTGCCGAGCCAGGCCCGGGAGTCCTCGGAGAGGGCGACGCCGGCGAGCACCCGGTCGACGCCGAACTGCCAGGTGTTCTGCAGGAACTGCTCCAGGCCGAAGGGCGCGCGGTGCTCCTTGTCGAAGCCCCACCGCACACCGGACTCACGCACCCACGCGGTCACGGTGTCGAGGTCGTCGTCGGTGAACCCGAAGCGGCGGCGCACCGGGGCGGCCTGGGCCAGGTCGAGGACGGCGCTGGCGGTCGCCCGGCCGCCGGCGAGGTCGAGCAGCTGGGCGGCGACGCCGAGCAGCGGGTTGGTCTGGGTGAGCGCCCGGTCGGCCAGCCGGACCCGGAGCCGGTGGGCCGGGTGCCCGTCCTCGACGACGTCTCCGAGACCGAAGCCGGCGGTGATCAGGGGCGCGTAGGTCTCGATGTCGGGGCACATCACGAGGATGTCCCGCGGCTCGAGCGTGGGGTCGTCCTCGAGGAGGCCCAGGAGCACCTCGCGGAGCACGTCGACCTGGCGGGCGGGGCCGTGGCAGCTGTGCACCTGCACCGACCTGTCGTCCTCCCCGAGCGCCCGCCCGCCGGGACGGACCTCGTTGGCCGCCAGGTCGGACTGAAGCCAGCCCAGCAGGGTGTCGGGCGCCGGCGGCCCGTCGTGGTGGTGGTCGACGGCGCCGGTGACCGCGAGGCTGCGCTGGAGCTCGCGCACGTCCCGGCCGAGGGTGGCGAGCAGCGGGTGGTCGACCCGGCGGTGGCCGTGGTCCTCGCGGCGCGGCACCGGGCCGGTCTCCCCGACCAGCGCACGCCACATCACGTCGCTGGGGTGCGGCAGCCAGACGTGGACGTCGTGGGCCTGCGCCAGCGCGGTCAGCAGCTCGATCTCGGTCACGGGCATGCGCGTGTGGCCGAACAGCGAGAGCCGCGGCGGCAGGTCGGGGACCCCCTCGCGCAACCGGGCCAGCGCGGCGGTGTGCCGCTCGTGCGGCGGGGGCGCACCGACCCGGTCGACCAGCGCCCGCCACAGCGGCGGCTGCCAGGCCAGGTCGTCGTCGAGATCGCCTCCGCAGCCGTCGGTGGCGCGCCCCTCGAGCCAGTCGACGGGCAGCTGCGGCCGCTGCACGGCGTACGACGCGAACAGGCCGGCGATCCGCCGGGCGACGGCGTAGCGCCGGCCGCGCCGGAACTCGCCCTCGGCGCTGGTGTCGCCGTGGCCGAGGTGGCGGGCCAGGGTGTGGTTCCACGGCTGGTCGAGGGTCTCGTCGACGACCTCGAGCAGCGGCCACGCCAGCGCGTCGGGCGACCACGGGTCGTCGTGCACGGTGCCGGTCAGCTCGGCGACCAGGGAGCGCGGCGAGCGGAACTCGACGCCCGCGCAGACGCCGTCCAGCGCCTCCCCACGGCCCAGCCGGTGCGAGAGCCGCTGGCTCAGCCACCGCTCGACGCCCCGGGCCGGGACCAGCACCAGCTCGGTGGCGAACGGGTCCTCCAGCGGCTGCGCGAGCAGGTCGCCGAGGGCGTCGGCGAGCAGGTCGGTGCGCGGGGCGCGGTGGAGGTGGAGCGTCACGGACGGCACCCTATGCGGGAGCGCCGACGGTCGACGGTGGTCCCACACGGGCGGGGTTGTGCCGGGGAGGCAGGATGTCGGCCATGACCGCCTACTGGATCAGCCTCTACAAGGAGATCGTCGACGAGGCCAAGGTCGCGGCGTACGCCGAGCTGGCCGGCCCCGCGCTGCGCGCGGCCGGGGGCACCTTCGTCGCGCGCGGGCTGCCGGAGCAGACCTACGAGTCGGGCGAGAAGACCCGGACGGTCCTCATCGAGTTCGAGTCGGTCGAGGCCGCACGCGCCGCGCACGACTCCCCCGCCTACCAGGAGGCGCTGGCCGCCCTCGACGGTGGTGCCGTCCGGGACATGCGCATCGTGCCCGGGGTGGGGTGAGAGGTGCCGGCGGCCGCCATCGGCCGACCCGGGGGGTGGCACGATGCGGCCGTGAGTGAGTTCCGGACCGGGTGGCAGTCGTGGCGCGAGGCCCGTGAGCGGCGGCTGCGGGACCCGCAGGGCTGGCTCGCCATCACCGCGATCCACTGGCTGACCGCGACGCCGCAGCGCTTCGACGACGTGCCCGGCGCGTGGTCCGCCGACGAGCGTGGCGCCGCGGTCACCCTCCAGCGGGGCGAGACCCTCACGAAGGGCGACTCGGACCTCACCCCCGGTACCCATCTGCTCGGCCCGCTCGACGAGGCCGGCCTGACGGTGGCGTACGGCGACGCCGTGGCCCAGGTGGCCGGTCGCGACGGGCGCACCATCCTCCGTCCCCGCCACCCTGACTCCCCGAACCTGCGCGCCTACCGCGGCACCCCGTGCTACCCGCCCGACCCCGGGTGGGTCCGCGTGGCGCGCTTCGAGCCGTACGCCGAGCCCGACGGCGACGCCGTGGGCGAGGTCGTGCTCGAGCACGACGGGGCCGAACACCGGCTGGTCGCGTGGGGCGAGGACGACGGCTCCCTCTGGATCCTGTTCCGCGACGCCACCTCGGGCGTCACGACGTACCCGGCCAACCGCCAGCTCCTGACCGCGCCTGCGTCGCCCGACGGCACGGTGGTCCTCGACTTCAACCGGGCGACCAACATGCCCTGCGCCTACACCGACTTCGCCACCTGTCCGCTCCCGCCTGCCGCCAACACGCTGCCGTTCGCTGTCGAGGCGGGCGAGCAGGTGCCGGACCTCCGGCAGTAGCGCGAGGGCTCGGGCTCAGGCCTCCAGCTGCCGCACGGGTACGTCGAGGCGGTCGGCACGGGCCGGATCGTCGCGCTGCGCCGCTGGGACCGGGTTGCGGGATACGCACACCTGCAGTCCTTCGTACGCATATGTGGACGGTCTGCTACGTGGGCGACTACCCTTGAGTAGCGACAGGCACACCCCGCCGGTCGCAGCAGGACCCGACCGGGACACCGACGTCCGAACGGAGCAACGATGACCGACGGCACCAGCGCCGAGGCCGCCCCCGCCAACGGGGTGCGCGAGGTGAAGTCCGCGGCGCGGACCGTGGAGATCCTCGAGTTCCTCGCCGCCCGCCAGAACCGTCCCGTGCGTCTGCGCGAGCTGAGCGAGGCGCTGGGAGTGCCGCGCAGCAGCCTGCACGCGCTGCTGCGCACCCTGGCCAAGCACGGCTGGGTGCGCGCGGACACGACGGGCACGCTCTACGGGATCGGCATTCGGGCCCTGCTCGCCGGCACGACCTACCTCGACACCGACCCGTACCTGCCGCTGGTGACGCCGTTCCTCGACGAGCTGCACGAGAAGCTCGACGAGACCTTCCACTTCGGGCGCATCGACGGCTCGGACGTGGTCTACCTCGCCACCCGCGAGTCCAGCCAGTACCTCCGCCCCTACAGCCGGGTCGGTCGCCGCCTGCCGGCGTACTCGACCTCGCTGGGCAAGGCGATCCTGGCCGACCAGTCCACCGAGGAGCGCGCCGAGCACCTCCCCGCGACGCTGGACCCCCTCACCCCGCACACCATCACCGACCGCGACGCGCTGGCCGCCGAGCTCGAACGGACCCGCGGGCGGGGCTACGCCATCGACAACGAGGAGAACACCCTGGGCCTGCGGTGCTTCGCGGTCGCCCTGCACTACCTCGAGCCGGCCACCGACGCGATCAGTGCGTCGGTGCCGCTGGCCCGGCTCACCCCCGAGCGGGAGGCGGAGATCGTGCAGTCGCTGCGCGTCGTGAGCGAGAAGATCACCCGCGTCGTCGGCCCGCTCAGCCAGAGCCTCGCCTGGCGCTGATTTCTCATACGGGACCCTTGTCCCCATATGTAGACGCATGGCACAATCGTGGCGTGACCACGATGGAGACTGCCACGACCCGTCCGAGCACCGCGCAGCACCGGATCACCGCCGTCCAGGTGACCCCGGTGGCCTTCCGTGACCTGCCCCTGCTGAACACCGTCGGCGTGCACGAGCCGTTCGCGCTGCGCAGCATCGTGGAGGTGGTCACCGAGGACGGCACCTACGGCCTCGGCGAGTCGTACGGCGACCTGCCGCACCTCCAGCGCCTGCAGAGGGCCGCGACCGGACTGGTCGGCGTCGACGTGTGGGACACCAACGCGATGCTCCGCGTGGTGGTCGAGTCGCTGCGCACCGACGACGGGCTCGGCGGCCACGGCATGGGCGGCATGGTGATGACGTCCTCGACCGCCGACCGGGTGCTCTCGCCGTTCGAGGTCGCCGCGCTCGACGTCCAGGGCAAGCTGACCGGGCTGCCGGTCTCGACCCTGCTCGGCGGCGCGGTCCGCGACCGGGTCGCCTACTCGGCGTACCTCTTCTACAAGTGGGCGGGCCACCCCGGCCAGGAGGACGACGACTGGGGCGCGGCGCTCGACCCGGAGGGGCTGGTGCGCCAGGCCCGCCGGATCGTGGACGAGTACGGCTTCTCCGCGATCAAGCTCAAGGGCGGCGTGTTCCACCCCGACGAGGAGGTGGCCGCGATCCGGGCGCTGCGCGCGGAGTTCCCCGACCACCCTCTGCGGCTGGACCCGAACACCGCCTGGACGGTGCCGACCTCGATCAAGGTGGCCCAGGACCTCGAAGGGGTCGTGGAGTACCTCGAGGACCCGACCCCCACGATCGAGGGGATGGCGGCGGTGGCGCGGGAGGCCTCGATGCCGTTGGCCACCAACATGGCAGTGGTCAGCTTCGACCACCTGCCCCCGTCGATCGCCCAGGACGCCGTGCAGGTCGTCCTCTCCGACCACCACTTCTGGGGCGGGCTGCGCCGCTCGCAGACCCTGGGCGCGATCTGCCAGACCTGGGGGATGGGGCTGTCGATGCACTCCAACAGCCACCTCGGCATCTCGCTCGCGGCGATGACCCACTTGGCGGCCGCGACGCCGAACCTCGACTACGCCTGCGACACGCACTGGCCGTGGAAGGACCTCGAGGACGACGTGATCGTCCCCGGCGCGATCGGCTTCGCCGACGGTGCGGTCGCGGTGCCGACCGCCCCCGGCCTGGGCGTCGAGCTGGACCGGGACCGGCTCGCGCGGCTGCACGACCAGTACGTCGCCTGCGGCATCCGCAACCGCGACGACACCGGCTACATGCGCCGCGTCCAGCCCGACTTCGACCCCAGCAGCCCGCGCTGGTGAGCAGTCCGGACGGCGGCCAGGTGGACGGTCTGCACGTGCTCGTCACCGAGCCGGTCATGGCCCGGTTCGCCGACGTGCTGACCCGCGACGGCACCTCGCCGCACACCTGGACCTTCGTGTTCGGCGACGACCCGGCGCTGCTCGAGGCGGCCGCGACCGCTGACGTGCTGGTCTGTTCCTCGGCGACGCCGGAGCTGCTGGCGGTGGTGCCGCGGCTGCGCCTGGTGCACGTCACCGGCGCGGGCGTGGACAAGATCGCGGTCGACGCGCTGCCCGACGGCGTGCTGCTCGCCAACACCTTCCACCACGGCCGCTCGATCGCCGAGCACGTGATGATGACCGCGATGATGCTGCTGCGCGGCGTGCTCCGCTCGGAGCGCGACATGCGCGGCGGTGTCTGGCACAACGCGATCGTCGACCGGTCCTACCCCTTCGGCGGCGTCCTCGCCGGCCGCACCCTCGGCGTCGTCGGCTTCGGCGAGATCGGCTCCACGGTCGCCCGGCTCGGCGCGGCGATGGGCATGGAGGTCCGGACCGTACGCCGCTCCCCCGACGCTCCCCTCCCGCCCGGCGTCGACGTGGCCTGGGTGGGTGGGGAGGACCAGCTGCACGAGCTGCTCGCCGCCTCCGACGTGGTGGTGGTGACGATCCCGCTCACCGACGCCACCCGCGGCCTGATCGACGCTGCCGCCCTGGCCGCCATGAAGCCGACCGCGATCCTCGTCAACGTCGCCCGCGGCGCGGTCGTCGACGAGAACGCGCTGCACACCGCCCTCACCGACGGCACCATCGCCGGCGCCGGCATCGACGTGTGGTGGCGCAACCCGCGCGACCCGGACGCTCCCCCGCCGTCATACCTGGACTTCACCGGCCTCGACAACGTCGTGCTCACCCCACACCAGTCCGGTCACACCGCCGAGGTCTTCGCCGGCCGGGCGCGCGACATCACCGACAACGTGGACGCGCTTGCCGCGAGACGCTCCCTTCGGAACGTCGTCGAGCGGTAGACGCGGCCCTCCGGCCTCGCCGAACGCCGTTGATGCTGCAGCCCTCAGCCGGGAGGCCGGGTCACTGGCGGCAGAGTGACGCGGACAGCCAGGGACCCTGCTGGTGACTCATCGGCACCTCCCCCAGCGAGGCCCGGCCGACAACTGTCAGACCAGCTGCTGACCGATCAGCACCAGCGCCCCGAAGAGCGACACCGAGATCGCGGTGATCCGCAGCCTTCGGGGGTCGAGGACCCGGTTGAGGGCGAGGGAGAGGGCGAAGCCCAGGACCGGGGCCGGGACCAGGAAGGCGACGGCCACCAGCGTGGCGTGGGTGATCGAGCCGGTCAGCGCGAGCGTGAGGACAGAGAGGGCCGACCCGATCAGGAAGAAGCCGCTGATCGTGCCCCGGTAGCCCGAGCCCTGCTTGCCCTGCCACACCAGCGCCATCGGCGGGCCGCCGATCGACGTGGCCGTCCCCAGCAGGCCCGAGGTGGTGCCGGCGAGAACCAGGGCCGGGCGGGTTGGGCGCGGCGCCCAGCCCAGCGAGGTGAGCAGCACCCCGAAGAGCACGACGCCGGCGAGCATCAGCGCCAGGCCGCGCTCGGGGAGCGCGGCGACCAGCAGGGCGCCCGCGACCGTGCCCGGCACCCGGCCCACCAGCGCCCAGCCGGTGCCCCCGAGGTCGATGTGCTGGCGCTCGGTGAGGACGACGAGCAGCGTGACCACCACGGCCAGCAGGATCAGCGTCCCCGGCAGCAGGCCCGGGTCCACGATGGCCACGATCGGCGCGGCGAGCATGCCCATGCCGAAACCGATCGATGCCTGCAGCGCCGCGGCGAGCACCACCGCCGTCGCGATCACCAGGTAGCCGAGGAGCGAGACCTCCCCCATCACGCCGACGCCACGACGGCGGCCGGCTCCAGGGGGTGGAAGCACTCCGCGGTGTGCGCCCCGTCGACCGGGTCGACCGCCGCAGGGGGTACGGCGGTCGCGCACTCCTCGGTGGCCTTCCAGCACCGCGTGCGGAACCGGCAGCCCGAGGGCGGGTCCAGCGGCGAGGGGATCTCCCCGGACAGGATGATCTGCTCGCGCCGGGTCCCGCGGTCCAGCGACGGGGCGGCCGACATCAGCGCCGCGGTGTAGGGGTGCTGCGGCCGGTCGAAGGCCGGCTCGGTGGCCCCCTGCTCGACGATCCGGCCGAGGTACATCACCACGACGCGGTCCGCCACGTGCCGCACGACCGAGAGGTCGTGGGAGATGAACAGGTAGGACACGCCCAGCTCCTGCTGGAGGTCGTTCAGCAGGTTGAGCACTTGCGCCTGCACCGACAGGTCGAGGGCCGAGACCGGCTCGTCGCAGACGATGACGTCCGGGTTGAGCGCGAGCGCGCGGGCGATGCCGAGCCGCTGGCGCTGGCCACCGGAGAACTCCTGGGGGTACTTGTCCGCGTCCGAGGGGCGCAGCCCGACCAAGTGCAGCAGCTCGCGCATCCGCGCGGACCGGTCCCGCGAGCTGCGGTAGAGACCGCGGTGGGTCAGCCACGGCTCGGAGACGATGTCGCCGGCGGACATCCGCGCGTTGAGCGAGGCGAACGGGTCCTGGAAGACCATCTGCACCCGGCGGCGGAAGGCCAGCAGGTCGGCGCCCTTGAGCGCCCACGGGTCGACCCCGTCGAAGGTGACCTCCCCGGAGTCCGGGCGCTCGAGCATCAGCAGCGTCCGGGCGAGCGTGGACTTGCCGCAACCCGACTCCCCCACCAGGCCCAGGGTCTCGCCGCGGCGCAGGTCGAACGACACCCCGTCCAGTGCCCGCAGCTCGCGGGTCCGGCCGCCCTGGCGGACCGGGAAGATCTTGGTCAGGTCGTTGACCCGGAGCAGCGGCTCGCTCACCGGGACACCTCCTCGGAGAAGTGGCAGGCCGCGACGTGGCCGAGGGCCACCTCGAGGGGCTCGGGCCGCTGGGCGCGGCACAGGTCGGTCACCAGCGGGCACCGGTCCTGGTAGACGCAGCCGGACGGGATCGCGTGCAGCTCCGGCGGAGCGCCGCCGATCGACCTCAGGTCGCTGCCGCGCTCGGCTCCGACCGGCACCGAGTCCAGCAGGCCCTTGGTGTACGGGTGCTTAGGGAACCCGAAGACCTCCGCCACCGGGCCCTGCTCGACCACGTTGCCGGCGTACATCACCACCACCCGGTCGGCCTGCTCGGCCACCAGCGCGAGGTCGTGGGTGATGAGCACGACCGCCATGTCGCGCTCCTCGCGCAGATCGCGCAGCAGCTTCATGATCTGCGCCTGCACGGTGACGTCGAGCGCCGTGGTCGGCTCGTCGGCCAGGAGCACCGACGGCGAGAGGGCCACCGCGATCGCGATCAGCAGCCGCTGGCGCATGCCGCCGGAGAACTGGTGGGGGTAGGCGTCGACCCGGCTCTCGGGCTCGGGGATGCCGACCCGCTCCATCAGCCTGATCGCCTCCGCCCGGGCCGCCTTCTTCGACATCCCGCGATGGATCCGGAACGGCTCCGCGAGCTGGTAGCCCACCGTGTAGACGGGGTTCAGCGCGGTCAGCGCGTCCTGGAAGACGATCGCCAGCTCGGGGCCGGCCAGCGCGCGGCGGGTCTTCGACGAGGCCGTGACCAGGTCCGTGCCGGAGAGGCGTACGGCGCCCTCCTCGACGTGCGCGACCGGGGCCAGCAGCCCGACGACGGCCTGGGCGGTCATCGACTTGCCGCACCCGGACTCGCCGAGCAGGGCAAGGGTCTCGCCGCGGCGGGCCCGGAAGCTGACCGTGTCGACGGCGCGGACGACTCCCCGCGGCGTACGGATGTCGACGCACAGGCCGTCGACCTCGAGGGCGACCTCGTGGGCCGAGGTGTCCGGCACGCCGGCCTCCTGGATCGTGGTGGTCACGAGGGTGCTCCCTTCGGGGTCTTCGCGCCGGCACGGCGGCGCGCCCGGCGCGGCACCGTGAGCCGCCAGCGCTGGTCGGGGTCGGTGGCGATGCGGACCCAGGCCGCGAGGATCGTCGCGGACACCGTGGTGACGACGATGGCCAGGCCGGGGAAGAACGAGAGCCACCAGGCGGTCTGCAGGTAGGTACGGCCCTGGGCGACCATCAGGCCCCAGCTCACGTCCGGCGGCTGGATGCCGATGCCCAGGAAGCTCAGCGAGGACTCGGCCAGCATCACGTAGCAGAAGTCGATGGTGGCGACGGTGAGCAGCGTGGGCAGCACGATCGGGAAGACGTGGCGCCGGATGATCGCCGACGGCTTGGTCCCGAAGGTGCGGGCGGCGTCCACGAAGGTCCGGCTCTGCAGCTCGGCGGACTCGGCACGCGCGGTGCGCAGGTAGATCGGGATCCGGGTGATGGCCAGGACCAGCACGATGTTGCCGGCGCTGGGCGAGAAGACGTAGAGCACGACCACCGCCATCAGCAGGGACGGGAAGCTCAGGATCACGTCGGCGACCCGCATCGCCACGGTCTCGCGCCAGCCGCGGTGGTAGCCGGCCCACATCCCGATCAGCGAGCCGATCACCAGCGAGACCAGCACCGCGGGGACCGCCACCTCGAACGTCGTCCGGGCGGCCACCACCAGCCGGGCGATCATGCTGCGGCCCAGCGAGTCGGTGCCGAGGAAGTACAGCCAGCCGTCCGCCATCGAGAACGGCGGGGTCGCGCCGCGCTGGAGGTCCTGGTCGTTGGCGTGGTCGCCGACCAGGAAGGGCCCGAACACCGCGACCAGGGTCATGAGCAGCAGCACCACGGCGGCCACGGTGGCGACCTTGTCGCGCCACAGCATCCGCCACAGGCGCACCTTGCCCGGGGCCGTGGGCTCCGCGGCCGCCTCGGACTCGGTCGGGACGGGCGGGTCGATGAGCGTCGTCACGTCGGCCTCCTCAGACCTTCGCCGTCTCGCGCACGCGGGCGTCGAGCAGGGCGTAGCAGACGTCGATGGCGATGTTGAGCAGGAAGATCGTCACCGCGGTGAGCAGCACGGCGGCCTGCAGGACGGCGAAGTCGCGGCCGAGGATCGAGTCGATCATCAGCTTGCCGATGCCGGGCCAGCCGAAGATCGACTCCACCACGACCGCGCCGTTCACCAGGCCGACGGCCAGGTCGCCCGCCACGGTGAGCGCGGGAGCCGCCGCGTTCCGCAGCGCGTGGTGCGTGACGACCCGCACGTCGGTGGCGCCCTTGCTGCGGGCCAGCCGGACGTACGGCGCGGACAGCGCTGAGACCATCGCGCCGCGCACCACCTGGGTCAGCACGCCCACCGGCCGGATCGCCAGCGTGGCCACCGGGAGCACCCACGAGAGCAGTCCGGCGTCGACGCCCGAGGTGGGCAGCACGCCGAGGACGACGGCGAAGATCCAGACGCCGGTGATCGCGAACCAGAAGTCCGGCACGCTGGCGGCGGTCATGGAGACGAAGGACGCGACTCGGTCGGCCAGCGAGTTGGGCCGGTAGGCGGCCCAGCTGCCGATCACGACGGAGAGCACCACCGCGATCAGCATCGTCGTGAAAGCCAGCTGCAGCGTGGCGGGGAAGGCCCGCAGCGCCATGGCCGAGGCGGACTCGCCGGTGCGCAGCGACGTACCGAAGTCCAGGTGCAGCACGCCCTGGAGGTAGTCGACGATCTGCTGCCAGACCGGGAGGTCGAGGCCGTGGGACTCGGCGAACGCCTCGCGCTGGGCCGGGGTCGCCGACTCGGGCAGGTAGAGCGAGGCCGGGTCACCGGTGAGCCGGGCCAGCACGAACACGCCCAGCAGGACGAAGATGAGCGGCAGCGTGCTGGTCAGCGCCCGCTTGCGCAGGAAGGGGAACATCGCGACCTCGCAGGGTCTCGGGGATCAGGGTCGGGGAGCCGGTGCGGCCGGCCCGGGTGGCCCGGGCCGGCCGCGGGTTTCAGCTCGTGGGTGACATCTCGGCGAGGTGCATCTCGTCGCCGGTGGCCGAGTTGGGCTCGTAGCTGACGTCCTTGCCGACGCCGAGCACGCCGTTCATGTGCGCCAGGTAGGCGTACTGGTCGACCAGCTCCGGCTCGTCCTGGAAGACCTTCGCCAGCGCGCCCTGACGGGCCTCGCCGGACTTCGCCTCCGCCGTGGTGATCTCCTTGTCCAGCGCGGGGGTGCCGCCGCTGGACTGGAAGCCGTTGCTGAGGAGGTACTGGTCCATCGAGAACGCGGCGTCACCGGCCTGGTTGCCGTGCTGGATCATCAGCAGGTACGGCCCGGTGTCGGCCGGGAACGGCCGCTGCTGCACCTCGACGGTGCCGGCGGTGTCCATCATCTCGATCTTGACGTTCAGACCGAGGTCCGACAGCTCCTTCTGGATGACCTGGATGGCCTCCTCGATCTTCGGGAACTGCGCGGTCCGGCCGATCAGCCTGATCTGCGGACTCAGGTCGACCCCGTCGGCCTTGGCCTCGGCCAGCAGCTGCTCGGCCTTGTCGACGTCGTACGGGAACGGCTCGAGGGAGTCGTCGTGGCCGACGATGCCCGAGGGCACCAGCTGCGAGGCGACCTCGGAGTCGTCACCGAAGAGCGAGGAGGTGATGCCCTCGCGGTCGATCGCGTAGTTGATGGCCTGCCGCACCCGGATGTCGTCGAGCGGCGGCTCGGTGACCTGCATGCGGATCGCGGTCGTCTCGTTGTTGGGGTAGGCCACCGCGGTGTCGCCGGCGCCGTCCTCCGGGCCGAGCCCGGTCGCGATGTCGGCCTCGTCGTTGAGGACCATGGCCGCGCGCACGCTGCCCTCGGAGCGCCACACGTAGGTGGCGTTCTGGTACGCCGGCGCGTCGCCCCAGTACTCGTCGTTGGCCGTGAGCGTCAGCTTCTGGCCGGCGTCCCAGCTCTCGATCTTGTAGGGGCCGGTGCCGATCGGCTTGCGCACCTTCTCGGTGTCGCTGGTCGAGGGCGGCACGATCTCGATGAAGGAGACCCGCAGCGGCAGGATCGGGTCCGGCTTCGGCGTGGTCACCGTGAGCGTGGCGTCGTCCACCACCTTCACGTCCAGGTCGGTGTCGCCGAAGACGTAGCCCTCGACGTTGCACCCGAGGTCGCCGTTGACGGCCCGGTCGATGGAGTACTTCGCCGCCTCGGCGTCGAAGGGCGTGCCGTCGCTGAACTTCACCCCGGAGCGGAGCTTGAAGGTCCAGGTCTCGGGAGAGGTCTGCTCCCAGGACTCGGCGAGCAGCGGGTTGAGGTCGCCGCTGGTGGGGTCGCGCTCCACGAGCGGCTCGGTGATGTTGGAGCGGACCACGACACCGGTGGACGTCAGCGACGACTCACAGGGCTCGAGGGTCGGCGGCTCCTCGGGGAGCACGATGCGGACCGTGTCCCCGGCAGCCGAGCCGGAGGCGCCGTTGCTGACCGAGCACGCGGCGGCGGATGCCGCCAGGCCGGCCACGAGGAGGCCGGTCGCAAGTCCCCGTCGGCGTGCGGGGAGACCCGCACGTGTGGGCTGGGCAGAAAGCATTTCGTTCCTCCACGAGGTGCCAAGCAGACCCTGAGTGTCCACAGATGAAGATGACATACGGGGTTGTGGACAACAGTAGAACCAGGTCCCGAGACCGTCAACGCGTGTCCACCGTCACAACTCCGTGTCGAGGACCATACACATATGCAGACAGCATTCCAATAGGTAGTTGGAATCTGTTAACGTGAATCTGTTGGCACCCGCTGACCCCTGTCTCGAGCAGCGCTCGAACCACCTCCGCCCCGGCCGCTGCGGCCTCGGAAAGCACCTGGAGAACCCATGGCCCGCTACTCACCGTCCGACCTCCGCTCCGCACTGGGGTCCGGTCTGCTGTCGTTCCCGGTCACCCACACGACCCCCGACTTCGCCTTCGACGAGGCGGCCTACCGCGAGCACCTGCAGTGGCTGAACGGGTACGACGTCGCGGGGCTCTTCGCCGCCGGCGGCACCGGCGAGTTCTTCTCCCTCACCCACGACGAGGTCTCGACCGTCCTGCGGGCCACCGTGGCCGAGGTCAAGGACGGCACCCCGGTGATGGGCGCTGCCGGCTACGGCACCTCGACCGCCGTCCAGATGGTCCAGCGCGCGGAGGCCGACGGGGCCGACGGCATCCTGCTGCTGCCGCCCTACCTCACTGAGCTGCCGGCCCGCGGTCTCTACGAGCACGTCGCCCGGGTGTGCGCGGCCACCTCGCTGGGCGTCGTGGTCTACCACCGCGCAAACGCCCGGTTCGACGCGAAGACGGTGGTCCGCCTGGCCGAGGAGTTCCCCAACTTCATCGGCTTCAAGGACGGCGTCTGCGACATCGACCTGCTCGCCACCCTCTACGCCCACCTCGGCGACCGGCTTCTCTACGTCGGCGGGCTGCCCACCGCGGAGACCTACGCGATGCCCTACCTCGAGCTCGGCGTGACGACGTACTCCTCCGCGATCTTCAACTTCGCCCCCCAGTGGGCGGCGGACTTCTACACCGCGGTCCGCAACCACGACCGCGAGCAGGTCCAGGACCGGCTGCGCGACTTCGTGGTGCCCTACATCAACATCCGCGACCGGCAGGCGGGCTACGGCGTCTCGATCGTCAAGGCCGGCCTGACCGCGGCCGGACGCCCGGCCGGACCGGTTCGACCGCCGCTGACCGACCTCAGCGCGGCAGAGCTGGCCGAGCTGACCGACCTCGTCAAGAAGGTGATCTGAGATGACCCAGCAGCCCCTCACCGGCGCGATGTTCCTCGGCGCCGAGCGCGTGACCGGCACCGCCGGCACGGTGCACGGGGTCGACCCGCGCACCGGGGCGCAGCTCGAGCCGGCGTACGGCCTCGGCACCGCGGCGGACGTCGCCCGCGCCGCCGAGCTGGCCGCCGAGGCGTTCGCGACCTACCGGGAGACGGCCCCCAAGGAGCGCGCCGCCTTCCTCGACCAGGTGGCGGACAACATCGACGCCCTCGGCGACCGCCTGGTCGACCAGGTGGTCCTGGAGACCGGCATCATCGAGCCCCGGGTGCGCGGCGAGCTCGCCCGCACCTCCAACCAGCTGCGCCTCTTCGCCACGCTGGTGCGCGACGGTAGCTGGGTGGGCGCCCGCGTCGACACCGCCATGCCGCACCGCACCCCGCTGCCCCGCCCCGACATCCGTCAGCGCAAGGTGCCGCTCGGACCGGTCGCGGTCTTCGGGGCCAGCAACTTCCCCCTCGCCTTCTCCGTCGCCGGCGGCGACACCGCCGCGGCGCTGGCCGCCGGGTGTCCGGTCGTGGTCAAGGCACACAGCGCCCACCCAGGCACCTCTGAGCTCGTGGCCGGCGCCATCGCCCGTGCGGTGGCCCAGCACGGCCTGCCCGAGGGGACCTTCTCGCTGGTCTACGGGTCCGGTACCGAGGTCGGCATCACCCTGGTCAGCGACCCGCGGATCAAGGCGGTCGGGTTCACCGGGTCCCGCACCGCGGGCGTGGCGCTCATGCAGGCCGCGGCCGCCCGCCCGGTGCCGATCCCGGTGTACGCCGAGATGTCGAGCATCAACCCGGTCTTCCTGCTGCCCGGTGCCCTGGCCGCCGACGCGGCCGGCCTGGCCGCGGCGTACGTCGAGTCGCTCACCGTGGGCGTCGGCCAGCTGTGCACCAACCCCGGCCTGGTGTTCGCCGTCGACGGCCCGGACCTCGACGCGTTCGTGGACGCCGCAGCGCGGACCGTCGCCGGGTGCGAGGCTCTTCCCATGCTCAACCCGGGCATCCACACCTCCTACGTGGCCGGCGTCGAGCGGCTGCGGGGCCTCGAGCCGGTCACCGAGGTCGCCGCCGGCGTCGACCCCGGCACGGTCGCCGCGCCGGGGCAGGCCCACGTGTTCACCACCTCCGGCGAGGCCTTCGGAGCCGAGACTGCGCTCCACGAGGAGGTGTTCGGCGCCTCCTCGGTGGTGGTGCGGGTGTCCTCCGCCGACGAGCTCGCGGCGCTGGCGGCCGGGCTCGAGGGCCAGCTCACCGCCACCGTCCACGCCACCGAGGCCGACCACACGACCGCGGCCGCGCTGCTGCCGGTGCTCGAGGACAAGGTCGGGCGGATCCTCTTCAACGGCTGGCCCACCGGCGTCGAGGTCGGGCACGCGATGGTGCACGGCGGCCCCTTCCCGGCCACCTCCGACGGCCGGAGCACCTCGGTCGGCACGCTGGCCATCGAGCGGTTCGTCCGGCCGGTCGCCTACCAGAACGTGCCCGCTGGGCTGCTGCCCGCGGCCGTCGACACCGACAACAGCCTGGGCCTGTGGCGCCAGGTGGACGGCGAGCTGCGTCGTGACTGAGGCCGCCCGCTCCCGCGGCCCCGTCGTCAGCGAGGTCCGCGTCGTCCCCGTGGCCGGGCACGACAGCATGCTGCTGAACCTGAGCGGCGCCCACGGCCCCTACTTCACCCGCAACGTCGTGCTGCTCACCGACTCCGACGGCCGGGTGGGCGTCGGCGAGGTGCCCGGCGGCGAGCAGATCCGCCGCACGCTGGAGGAGTCCGCGGCCCTGGTGACCGGCACTCCGGTCGCCGAGCTGCGCTCGCTCCTGCGCCGCGTCGCCGCCGCGTTCGCCGGACGCGACAGTGGCGGCCGCGGCCTGCAGACCTTCGACCTGAGGACGACGGTGCACGTGGTCACCGCGCTGGAATCGGCGCTGCTCGACCTGCACGGCCAGCACCTCGGCGTACCCGTCGCAGAGCTGCTCGGCGAGGGCCGGCAGCGCGACCGGGTGCCGGTCCTCGGCTACCTCTTCTTCGTCGGCGACCGCACCGCCACCGACCTCGCCTACCGCAGCGAGCCCGAGGGGGCCGACGCGTGGACGCGGCTGCGCCACGAGGAGGCGATGACCCCCGACGCCGTGGTCGCACTCGCCGAGGCGGCGCACGAGCGCTACGGCTTCGCCGACTTCAAGCTCAAGGGCGGCGTCCTGCCCGGCGAGCAGGAGGTCGAGACGGTCACCGCCCTGGCCCGCCGGTTCCCCGACGCCCGGGTGACCCTGGACCCCAACGGCGGCTGGCTCCTGGCCGACGCGATCCGGCACGGCCGGGAGCTGCGCGACGTCGTGGCCTATGCCGAGGACCCCTGCGGCGCCGAGAACGGCTACTCCGGCCGCGAGGTGATGGCCGAGTTCCGGCGCGCCACCGGCCTGACCACCGCGACCAACATGATCGCCACCGACTGGCGCCAGCTCGGGCACGCGGTGCGCAGCGGCGCGGTGGACATCCCGCTCGCCGACCCGCACTTCTGGACGATGGCCGGATCGGTCCGCGTGGCCCAGCTCTGCGACGCCTGGGGCCTCACCTGGGGGTCGCACTCCAACAACCACTTCGACGTGTCCCTGGCGATGTTCACCCACGTCGCAGCCGCGGCGCCCGGCGAGATCACCGCGATCGACACGCACTGGATCTGGCAGGACGGGCAGCGGATCACCCGCGACCCGCTGCTGATCAAGGACGGCCACCTCGAGGTGCCGACGGCACCCGGGCTCGGCGTCGAGATCGACGAGGACCGGCTCCGGGCCGCCCACGAGCTCTACCTCGCCGAGGGCCTCGGCGCCCGCGACGACGCCGTCGCCATGCAGTACCTCCTCCCCGGCTGGACCTTCGACCCGAAGCGCCCTGCCCTCGACCGCGAAGGATCCCCCCGATGACCGTGCTCCAGGTCGGCCCGCTGAAGCCCTCGCTGGCCGAGACCCTGCGGACCAGGTACGACGCGTCCGTGCTCCCCGACAGCGAGGCCCGCGCGGACTTCCTGGCCGGCCCCGGCGCCGGCGTGGACGTCGTCGTCACCTCGGGACGCACGGGGGTGCCGGCACCGCTGATGACGGCGCTGCCGTCGCTGCGGGCGGTCGTCAACTTCGGGGTCGGCTACGACACCACCGACACCGCCCTGGCCCGCGAGCGCGGGATCCTGGTCTCCAACACCCCCGACGTCCTCACCGACTGCGTGGCCGACACCGCCCTCGGCCTGGCGCTCGACGTGCTGCGAGGGCTCTCCACCGCGGACCGGTTCGTCCGCCGGGGCGAGTGGGCCGGCGGGGGCACCTTCCCGCTGATGCGCCGGCTCTCGGGCAAGCGGGTGGGGATACTCGGCCTGGGACGCATCGGCCAGGCGATCGCCACCCGCTTCGAGGCGTTCGGCTGTCCGGTGAGTTACCACAGCCGGCGCCAGGTCCCCGGCACGGCGTACGCCTACGCCGGGAGCCCGGCCGCGCTGGCGGCAGGCGTCGACATCCTGGTGGTGGCCACCTCGGGAGGCAGCGCCACCACCGGCCTGGTGGACCGGGCCGTGCTGGAGGCGCTCGGACCCGAGGGCTACCTGGTCAACATCGCCCGCGGATCCGTGGTCGACGAGGCAGCCCTCGTGGACCTCCTGCTGTCGGGCGGGCTGGCGGGGGCCGGGCTGGACGTGTTCGCCGACGAGCCGACCGTGCCCGAGGCGCTGCTCGGCCTGGACAACGTGGTGCTGCTCCCGCACCTGGCCAGCGGCACGGTCGAGACCCGCGAGGCGATGGAGCGGCTCGCCCTGGACAACCTGGACAACTTCTTGGCCCACGGCACGTTGCTCACCCCGGTGCCGGAGGTGCTCCGATGACGATCGGGGTCGGCTACCGGCCCACCCCCGAGGGGCGCGCGGCCCTCGGCCACGCGATCCGGGAGTGCGCCGCCCGCACGGCCGACCTGGTCGTGGTGGTCACCGACGAGGTCGCGGCGAGCGACGCCTTCGCGGCGGACCTCGCCCTGGCGCGCGCGTCGGTGGGGGGCCAGGAGATCGCGGTGCGCGCCGTGGCGGGCGACCAGCAGGCAGGGAGCGAGCTGGTCGACCTGTCCTACGAGGACCACGTGGACCTGCTGGTGATCGGCCTTCGGCGCCGCTCCCCGGTCGGCAAGCTGGTGCTGGGCAGCACCTCGCAGTGGGTGCTCCTGGACGCCGCCTGCCCGGTGACCGCGGTGAAGCCCCCGATCGCTCCCGCTTCCTAGGTGGGCATCCCGGACGCCTGGCTCCTCGTCCTCGCCGGCATCGGCGCGGGGCTCACGGGCTCCGTCGCCGGCCTCGCCTCCCTCGTCAGCTACCCCGCGGCTGGCCGCCGGGCTGCCACCGCTGGCGGCCAACGTCACGAACACCACCGCCATGTTCGCCACGACGGTGGGCTCGGCGGCCGGCTCCCGCCCCGAGCTGCGCGGGCAGGGCCGCCGGCTGCTCGTCCTGGGCGGCCAGGCGGTGACCGGTGGCGCCATCGGCGCCGCGCTGCTCCTGACCACCCCGGCGTCGGCGTTCGAGGCGATCGTCCCGTGGCTGGTCGGTCTGGGTGCCACCCTGCTGTTGGCGCGCGACCGGCTGAGGGCGTGGGTGGACTCGCGCCGGGTCGAGGGAGTGGACGCGCCGAACGGCCTCTGGGGCGCGGCGGTGGTCCTGGTCGGCGTGTACGGCGGCTACTTCGGCGCGGGCGCGGGGATCATCATGCTGTCGGTGCTCTCGCTGCGGCACCAGGAGCCGCTGCGCGTCACCAACGCTGTCAAGAACGTCGCCACCGGGCTGGCCAACCTGGTCGCCACGCTGGCCTACGTCCTGCTGGCGCCGGTGCACCTCGTCGCCGCCCTCGCGCTGGCGCTGGGTGCCCTCGTCGGGAGCTGGATCGGCCCCCAGCTGGTGCGGGTGCTGCCCGAGCGGCCGCTGCGGATCGGCATCGGGCTCGCCGGGCTCGGCCTCGCGGGGTGGCTGCTGGTCTCCTGAGCGGCGACGCCGTCGGGACGTCGTTCGGTTCGGTCGCTCCGGCAACCATCACGTATGACGTCCGACGCGAGCCGCTCAGGCCTCCAGCCGCCGCAGGGGTACGTCGAGCCGCGCGGCGAGGTCGTCGTACGAGATGCCGAAGGTCTCGAGCACCGTCACGCCGGCGGAGCCGACCCGGAAGACCGCCACGTCGGTGTAGACCCGGTCCACGCAGCCGAGGCCCGTGAGCGGGTAGGTGCAGTCGGGGACCAGCTTGGGCGAACCGTCCTTGGCGAAGAGCGTCATCATCACCAGGACCTGCTTGGCGCCGATGGCGAGGTCCATCGCACCGCCGACGGCGGGGATCGCGTCGGGCGCGCCGGTGTGCCAGTTGGCGAGGTCGCCGGCCGCCGACACCTGGAAGGCGCCGAGCACGCACACGTCGAGGTGTCCGCCGCGCATCATCGCGAAGGAGTCGGCGTGGTGGAAGTACGACGCTCCCGGCAGCTCGGTCACCGGGATCTTGCCGGCGTTGGTGAGATCGGGGTCGATCTCGTCGCCGACCGCCGCGCGGCCCATGTTGAGCATGCCGTTCTCGGTGTGCAGCACGACACCGGAGTCGGCGGGCAGGAAGTCGGCGACCTTGGTGGGCTGGCCGATGCCGAGGTTCACGAACGAGCCGGGCGCGATGTCGCGGGCGACGATCTCGGCCATCTCGTCGCGGCTGAGCGGGCCGCGGTCGGTGTGCTCCACGGTGCGGGTGCGGGTGTCGGTGCTCGTGGTCACGAGGCCTCCTGCTGACGGGCGGCGCCGACGGCCACGACGCGGTCGACGTAGATGCTGGGCGTGACGACGGCCTCGGGGTCCAGGCCCCCGGTGTCCACGACGCTCGCAACCTGGACGACGGTCGTGGTCGCGGCGGTCGCCATGACCGGCCCGAAGTTGCGGGCGGTCTTGCGGTAGACGAGGTTGCCCATCCGGTCGGAGACGTGGGCGCCGACCAGCGCGACGTCGCCCTTGATGGGGTACTCGAGGACGTAGGTGCGCCCGTCGATCTCGCGGACCTCCTTGCCCTCGGCGAGCGGCGTGCCGACGCCCGTCGGGCAGAAGAAGGCGCCGATCCCGGCGCCCGCCGCTCGCATCCGCTCGGCCAGGTTGCCCTGCGGCACCACCTCGAGCTCGATCTTCCCGGCCCGGTAGAGCCCGTCGAACACCCATGAGTCGGACTGCCGCGGGAAGGAGCAGACCATCTTGCGCACCCGGCCGGCCGCGAGCAGCGCGGCCAGCCCGGTGTCGCCGTTGCCGGCGTTGTTGGAGACCACGGTCAGGTCGGTGGCGCCCTGCCGGATCAGGGCGTCGATGAGGTCGACGGGCATGCCGGCCATCCCGAAGCCGCCCACCAGCACGGTCGAGCCGTCGGCCACGTCGGCGACGGCCTCGTCGGCGCTCTCGCAGATCAGGGTCATCGCGTCTCGCCCACGTTCTCCAGCACCACCGCGAGCGCCTGGCCCACGCCGATGCAGATCGCCGCGACGCCCCAGCGCTCGCCGGACTCGCGGAGCCGGTGCGCGAGGGTGCCGAGGATCCGGCCGCCGGACGCACCCAGCGGGTGGCCGATGGCGATCGCGCCGCCCTTGGTGTTCACGATGTCGGGGTCGACCTTCCACGCGTCCACGCACGCCAGGGACTGCACGGCGAACGCCTCGTTGAGCTCGATCGCGCCCACGTCGGACCAGCCGATGCCGGCCCGGCGCAGCGCCTGCTCGGCTGCCTCGACAGGCGCGAACCCGAAGGCCTGCGGCTCGAGGGCGTGCACGCCGCGGCCAGCCACGCGGGCGAGCGGGGCCAGGCCGATCCGGGACGCCGCCTCCTCGGAGCCGAGCAGCAGCGCGGAGGCGCCGTCGTTCAGCGGCGAGGCGTTGCCGGCGGTGATGGTGCCGTCGGGGCGGAAGGACGGCTTGAGGCCGGCGAGCTTCTCGGCGCTGCTGCCCGGACGGATGCCCTCGTCGCGGGTGAGGTCGACTCCTTCGACGGAGACCACGAGGTCGTCGTAGAAGCCGGCGCTCCAGGCCTGGTCGGCGAGGTTGTGGGACCGTGCGGCGAACTCGTCCTGGCGCTCGCGCGAGATGGAGAAGCGCTCCTGGAGCTGCTCGTTGGCCTCACCCAGGGAGACCGTCCACTCCTTCGGCATCCGGTCGTTGACCAGCCGCCACCCCAGGGTCGTCGACACCGCGGTGACGTTGCCGGCGGGGAAGGCCCGCGACGGCTTGGGCAGCACCCACGGCGCCCGGGTCATGGACTCGACGCCGCCGGCGACGACCACGTCGGCGTCGCCGGTCTCGACGACCCGCGAGGCCATCATCGCCGCGTCGAGGGAGGAGCCGCAGAGCCGGTTGACGGTGGTGGCCGACACCGAGACCGGGAGCCCGGCCAGCAGCACCGCCATCCGGCCGACATTGCGGTTGTCCTCGCCGGCGCCGTTGGCGTTGCCCCACACGACGTCGCCGATCGCGGCGGGGTCGAGGTCGGGGGCCTTCGCCAGGACCCCGGAGAGCGCGGTCGCGGCGAGGTCGTCGGGACGGACCTCCGCGAGGGCCCCGTTGAACCGGCCGAACGGCGTGCGGGCGGCGGCGTACACGAAGGACGAGCTCACGGTGGTTCCTCCATTTGTTCGTGATGCGAACGCATGTGCGCTGTACGAACACATCATGCCACGGGTCGGCCCCGAGCGGAACCCCTCAGAGCCGGTCGAGCACCTTGGCCATCGCGGCGCCCAGGGACTCGAGGTCGGCGGGGGTGAGCGCGTCGAAGAACAGGTCCCGGACCGTCCGGACGTGGTCCGGCGCCGCCGCCTCGATGGCCTCCCGGCCGGCCGGCGTGAGCACCACGAAGGCGCCGCGACCGTCGTCGTCGCAGTCCTCCCGCGCGACCAGGCCCCGGCGCTCCATGCGCGTGACGTGGTGGGAGAGGCGGCTGCGCTCCCACCCCAGCGCGCCCGCGAGCCCCGAGACGCGCACCCGGCCCCCGTCGGAGTCGGTGAGCTGGACCAGCACGTCGAAGTCCTGCAGGGACAGGGCGGAGTCGCGCTGCAGCTGGCGGTTCAGCGCGGCCGGCAGGCGCGAGCCGAGCGCCAGCCAGGCTCGCCAGACCTGCTGCTCCCGGTCGTCGAGCCAGGGAGTGTCGTCGGTCGCCATGCCGCCAGCGTAGCGGGAATGATTGACATGTCACGCATGTTCGGTCATCGTGTAGGTGACACGTCACCGGCACGGCCCACCCGCACCGGACCCGAGGAGAGACCATGGCCACCATCGAGCTGAACCCGGGCGTCGACGTACGCCGCGCGGCCGACCGCTTCACCAGCAACTTCGGGTGGCTGGACTCCAAGCACTCGTTCTCCTTCGGCCACCACCACGACCCGCGCAACACCCACCACGGCCTGCTGCTGGTCAACAACGACGACGTCGTCGACCCCGGCACCGGCTTCGAGACCCACCCGCACCGGGACATGGAGATCGTCACCTGGGTGCTGCAGGGCTCGCTGGTCCACCAGGACTCCACCGGCCACAACGGCGTGATCTACCCCGGCCTGGCCCAGCGGATGAGCGCCGGCACCGGCATCCTGCACTCGGAGAAGAACGACTCCTGGCGCCTCTCCGGCGAGGAGCACCGCGACCCGGTGCACTTCGTGCAGATGTGGGTGGTCCCGGACGAGCAGGGCATCACCCCTGGCTACGAGCAGCTCGAGATCGAGTCCGACCTGCTGGCCGGCGGGTTGGTGCCGGTCGCCTCCGGCATGGACAAGCACGACGGCGAGGCGGCGATCCGGATCGCGAACAGGTACGCCGCGCTGTACGCCGCGCGCCTGCAGCCCGGCCAGTCCGTGGAGCTGCCCGAGGCGCCGTTCCTGCACCTGTTCGTGCCGCGCGGGTCGGTGACGCTCGAGGGCGCCGGCGCCCTGACGACCGGCGACGCGGTCCGCTTCACCGCCACCGGCGGCCAGCGCGTGACCGCGACCGAGCCGGCCGAGATCCTGGTGTGGGAGATGCACGCCACGCTCGCCGCCTGAGCGCACCACCTGGCACGATCGAACCGAGGAGCGAGGAGAGGGACATGACCGAGCACGAGCGAGACCTGACGGCGATCGAGGCCGAGCGCGAGCGGATCCGCACGGCGTACCTGCGACCGACCGGCGAGCGCCCCGCCTCGACCGCGCGCGGCCTGCACCACACCGCCCTGATCAGCAGCGACGTGGAGCGGACCGTCCGGTTCTACCAGGACGTGCTCGGCTTCCCGCTGACCGAGCTGATCGAGAACCGCGACTACGCCGGCTCCTCGCACTTCTTCTTCGACATCGGCAACAGCAACCTGCTGGCGTTCTTCGACTTCCCCGGCCTCGACGTCGGGCCGTACGCCGAGGTCCTCGGCGGGCTGCACCACATGGCGATCTCGGTCGACCCCGAGCGCTGGCAGGAGCTGGTGCGTCGGCTCGAGGAGGCCGGGGTGGAGCACGAGGTCCACAGCGGGGTCTCGGTCTACTTCCGCGACCCCGACGGCGCGCGCATCGAGCTGATCGCCGACCCGCTGGGGGAGATGTACGGCAACCAGGTGCTCTGAGGGCCGGCGGGCGGGCGGGCGGGCGCATCGGCGGTGAGCCAGCCACCGAATCCCCCACCGAGACGGTGGCTCACGCACCGCCCACGAGCCCGCGACCCACCCGGCGGTGAGCCAGCCACCGAATCCCCCACCGAGACGGTGGCTCACGCACCGCCCACGAGCCCACGCCCCACCCGGCGGTGAGCCAGCCACCGAATCCCCCACCGAGACGGTGGCTCACGCACCGCCCACGAGCCCGCGACCCCTCGGACCGGCTAGAGGCGCAGCCCGGCCGAGGTCAGGTCCGCGCTGATCGCGGCAGCCGCGGCGACCACGGCGTCGACGTACTCCTGCGGCAGCTCGGGCCGGGCCTGCGCGGAGGTGGAGACGTTGATCGCGGCGACGACCCGGCCGTCCCCGTCACGCAGCGGTGCGGCGACCGACCGCAGCCCGGCCTCGAGCTCCTGGTCGACCAGCGCCCACCCCTGCTCGCGCACCCGGTCGACCTCGGCGCGCAGCCCGGCGACGTCGTGGAGGGTCCGCGACGTGAGCGCGGCGAGGTCGGCGCGCGCGAGGTGGTCGTCGAGCTCGGGGGCCGGCAGGCCGGCGAGCAGCACGCGACCCATCGAGGTGGCGTACGCCGGGAAACGGGTCCCGACCGTGATCCCGACCGTCATGATCCGCCGGGTCGCGACCCGCGCGACGTAGACGATCTCGTCGCCGTCGAGCACCGCGGCCGAGGTCGACTCCCCCAGCCGGGCCGACAGCTGCTCGAGGTGCGGCTGGACGAGCTGGGGCAGGCCGAGCCCCGAGAGGTACGCCGTGCCGAGCCGGAGCACCTGCGGGGTCAGCGCGAACTGCTTGCCGTCGAAGCGGACGTAGCCGAGCTCGACCAGGGTGTGCAGGAACCGCCGCGCCGTCGCCCGGCTCAGCCCGGTCCGACCGGCGATGTCGCTGAGCGTCATCGCCGGGTGGTCGGCGTCGAACGCGGTGATCACCGAGAGCCCGCGCGCCAGCGACTGGACGAACTGGTCGCCGGGCGCGGGGCTGGGCTCGGTCATGCGCGAGAGCATAGGGGCGCAGGACTCACCGGCTGGCCGGTGACTCCTGTGGTTGTCGACCGTTGCAACGGCCGACAACCACAGGACTTGCCTGACAACCCCGGGCGGACCACGGCTACAGCTCCCCCATCTCGTCCAGCACCTTCTGCGCGATCCGGAACGCGGTGTTGGCGTCCGGCACGCCGCAGTAGATCGCGGTCTGCAGCAGGCACTCCTTGATCTCCTGGACCGTGAGCCCGTTCGTACGCGCCGCCCGCACGTGCATCGCGAGCTCCTCGTGGTGCCCGCGCGCCACCAGCGCGGTGAGCGTGATCAGCGACCGGCTGCGGCGGTCGAGCCCGGGTCGGGTCCAGATCGAGCCCCAGGCGTACTGCGTGATCAGCTCCTGGAAGTCCCGGGTGAAGTCGGTGGTGGCCGCGGTCGCCCGGTCCACGTGCGCGTCGCCCAGCACCGAGCGGCGCACCACCATCCCCGCCTCGCGCACCTCCTGCACGGTGCGGCCGTCGAGGGAGGCGGGCTCGCCGAGGAAGTGCCGGCGAAGCAGCCCGGCCACCACCGCGGGCGCCTCGGCGGGGGCCAGGTGCGCCACCCCGTCCAGCACGACCAGCTCCCCGTCCTTCACGCCCGAGGCGATCTCCCGGAGGCCCTCGACAGGGGTGACGCCGTCCTCGGCACCGGCCACGGCCAGCACCGGCGCGGTGATCTGCGCCAGCCGGTCGCGCACGTCGAAGGACGCGAGCGCGCCGCACACCGCGACGTACCCCTCGTCGACGACGTCCGACAGCGCGTGCAGCAGCGCCGACCCGCGCTCGGGCTCCCGCTCGAGGAAGCCGGCGCCGAACCACCGCTCCGCGGAGCCCGACACCATGACCGGGGTGCCGGACATGCTCACCTGCGCCATCCGGCCGGTCCAGGACTCCTCCGACCCGATCCGGGCTCCGGTGCACAGCAGCGCCGCGGCGTCGACCCGCGCCGGCGCGTCCAGCAGCAGCTGCAGGCCGACCGCGCCGCCCACCGAGTCCCCCGCGTAGAAGAAGGAGTCGTCGCCGCGCTCGGCGAGGACGTCGTCCACGACGTGCAGCACGCCCGCGGCGAGCTCGGCCATCGTGAAGGGCTCCTGCGGCACCGACCGGTTGTGGCCGTGCCCGGGCAGGTCCCAGGCGAGGACGTCGAAGGCGTCGGTCAGCCCGGCCGCCGCGCACTCCGTCCACAGCGTCGCGGCCGTGGTGCCCAGCGACGGCCCGAGCACCAGCAGGGGCAGGTCGGCGCGGTGGCGGGCGCCGGTCAGGCGTACGGCGGTGATGGCGGGGGTCACGCGTTCTCCTCGGGGTCGGGTCGGTCGGTCGGGGGCTCGGCCAGGATCCCGGCCGCGCGGGCCAGCGGTGCCTCGACGAACGCCGCGGTCGCGCCGAGGTACTCCTCCTGCGGGGCAGCGCCCGCCAGTGCGGCCATCCCGCGCTGCTCGGCGCGCAGGTCGTCACGGGCAGCCTCGACGGTGGCGAGCATCCGCTCGGGGTGGACCTGCAGGTCGTCGAGCAGGTCGCTGGTCTGCTCGGCCGCGACCACGGTGCGCCGCAGCAGCGTCCGCAGCGTCGCCCACTCGGTGTGCCACGCGCCGGCCGAGCGCTCGTCGACCGACTCGGCGGCGGCGAGGTGGAGGGTGGCGCCGAGTTGGGGCGCGGCCAGGGCGGCACGCCGGACCAGGGTCGACAGCACCGGGTTCGACTTGTGGGGCATCGTGGACGAGCCGCCGCCGGACCCTTCGGAGAGCTCGGCGATCTCCGGACGGCTCAGGACCAGCACGTCGTTGGCGATCCGCCCCCAGGCGTCGGTGCAGCGCACCGCGGCGTCGCCCAGCCGGGTGACCGTGGCGCGCGACGTGTGCCAGGGCGTCGACGGCGCCAGCCCCAGCCGGGTCGCCAGCTCCAGACCGAGCCCGGCGACCGTCCCCACGGGGTCGGGGAGGTCGGAGGCCAGCTCGACGGTGGCCGCCATGGTGCCTGCCGCGCCGCCGACCTGGACCGGCAGGACCAGCCGGGCCACGTCGTCGTACGCGTCGAGCGCGCCGGTCAGCCACTGCGCGGTCTTCAGGCCGAACGTCGTGGGCACCGCGTGCTGGGTGAGGGTGCGGGCGGCCATCGGGGTGGCCCGGTGCGCCTCGACGAGCCCCGACAGCCGGGAGACCTGGTGCCGCAGCGCGGCCAGGGTCCGGTCGACGGCCTCGCGGGCGCACAGCATCAGCGCCGTGTCCACGACGTCCTGGCTGGTCAGCCCGCGGTGCAGCCACCGGGCGGCCTCGGGGTTCTGGCGGCGCAGGCCGTCGCGCAGCAGGGCCACGAGCGCCATCGCCGGGTTGCCGCCGGCCTCGGACTCGTTGGCCAGCCACTCGTCGTGGGCGGGCCAGACCAGCCCGAGCAGGTCCTCCTTGGCCGCGGCGGCCGGGGCGATCCCGGTGCCGACCAGGGCGTCCAGCCAGGCCTCCTCGACCGCCACCATGGCCGCGAGGAACGTCGAGTCCGAGAACAGGTCGCCGGCGCGCTGGTCGCCGGGCCAGAGCACGTCCGTCATGGCCTCAGTGTCGCGGACGGGTGAGGAAGACGGTCTCGTCCTCGCCCTGCAGCCGGATGTCGAACACGAACCCGTGCTCGTCCGACCCGACCACGAGGGTGTCCCGGCGGGCGGGGTCGAGCGAGCCGAGCAGCGGGTCGGCCACCAGCGCGGCCTCCCCCTCAGGGGTGTCGCCGGGCAGGTAGGCGCGGGTCTGCAGCCGGTTGAGCAGCCCGCGCGCGAACACGGTCACCGCGAAGTACGCCGCCCGACCGGGCGCCGTCGGGCCGGGGCGCAGCGTCGAGAACGAGTAGCGGCCGGTGTTGTCGGTCCCGCACCGACCCCAGCCGGTGAACGTGAACCCGTCGCGGTGCAGCGACCCGGGCTCACGCACGATCCGCCCGGACGGGTCGGCCTGCCACAGCTCGACCAGGGCGTCCGGCACCGGCTGGCCGGCCCCGTCGAGGACCCGGCCGTGCAGCCGGACCGCCTCGGGCAGGCTGGGCGGCACCAGCGCCGAGTCGCCGTCGTACGGCAGCGCGTAGCCGTAGAACGGGCCGACAGTCTGGCCGGGCGTGGGCGCGAGGTCGCCGGGGACCCTGCCGGTGCTGCCAGGAGGGCTCACGGTGCTCACTGCTCGGTCTCCTCTTCCATGGGGGTGCGGTGGCTGCCGGTGAGCACGATGTCCCAGCGGTAGCCGGTGGCCCACTCGTGCTGCGTCACGTCGTGGTCGTACGCCGCGACCAGCCGGCCGCGGGCGGCGGGGTCGACGATCGCCTGGTAGATCGGGTCGAGCGCGAAGAGCGGGTCGCCCGGGAAGTACATCTGGGTGATCATCCGCTGGGTGAACTCGGTCCCGAACAGCGAGAAGTGGATGTGCGCCGGCCGCCACGCGTTGCGGTGGTTCTTCCACGGGTAGGGCCCGGGCTTGATCGTCGTGAACGCGTAGTTGCCGTCGGCGTCGGTCAGGCAGCGGCCGACCCCGGTGAAGTTCGGGTCGATCGCCGCGGGGTGCTGGTCGCGCTTGTGGATGTAGCGCCCGCCGGCGTTGGCCTGCCAGATCTCCACGAGCTGGTGGCGCACCGGCCGTCCGTCGCCGTCGAGCACGCGACCGGTCACGACCATCCGCTCACCCACGGGCTCGCCGCGGTGCTGGATGGTCAGGTCGGCCTCGAGCGGGTCGACGTCCTGGTGCCCGAAGACCGGCGCCCACAGCTCGATCCCCTCGGGGTCGGCGTGGTGCGGGTCCTTGGTCGGGTGGCGGAGCACGCTGGAGCGGTACGGCGGGTAGTCCAGCCGCGGCTGGGTCTCCTCACCCCCCGGCACGAGGTCGCGCTCGTAGGCCTTGGCGATCTGCTGGATCTCCTCGCTCACCTCGGCCTGCGTCGAGGCGGCCGCGTCGGAGGACGCTCGGTTGTCGTTCACGTCACAGAAGGTACGGCGGCCGCGCGGGCGCCGACGAGACATGGTTTCCGTCCAGTGGAAGACTGGGACGATGGCCGGCAACTCCTCCACCCCGGGCACCACCGTCACGTCGCGGGCACTGGCCCTGCTCGGCGCCTTCGACGAGCAGCACCGCCGGCTGACGCTGACCGAGCTCGCCGAGCGTGCGGGCCTCCCGGTCGCCACCGCGCACCGGCTGGTCGGCGAGCTGGTCGGCTGGGGCGCGCTGGCGCGCACCCCCACCGGGGAGTATGTAGTGGGCCGACGGCTGTGGGACCTCGGGCTGCTCGCGCCGGTGCAGACCGGGCTGCGGCAGCTCGCGTCGCCGTACCTCCACGACCTGTACGCCGCCACGCTCGCCACCGTCCACCTCGCGGTGCGCGACGGGGTCGAGGTGCTCTACCTCGACCGGCTGGCCGGGCGGGCGTCGGTGCCGGTGGTGAGCACCATCGGCTCGCGGCTGCCGATGCACTCCACGGGCGTCGGCAAGGTGCTGCTCGCGCACGCCCCACCGGAGGTGCAGGCGGAGGCGCTGACCCGGCTGGTCCGGATCACGCCGTACACCGTGACCCAGCCGGGGCTGCTGCGCCGGCAGCTCGCCCGGGTCGTGCGCGAGGGCTACGCGACCACGGTCGAGGAGATGAGCCTGGGCGCCTGCTCGGTCGCGGTCCCGGTGCGCCGCGGACCCGACGTCGTGGCCGCGCTCGGGCTGGTCGTCCCCGGCCTGAAGAAGGACCGCCCCCGACTGGTCGCGGCGCTCCAGGTGGCCGCGCAGAGCATCGGCCGCCAGCTCACCTCGGGACTGCCGCCGGGCGGGGCCTGAGCCGACCGTCAGCGGTCCGGCAGCAGCCCCTCGCGGACCGCGATAGAGAGCGCCTCCAGCTTGGAGTGCGCGCCGAGCTTGGCGGAGAGGTTGGCGATGTGGTTGCGCACGGTGTGCACGCTCACGACCAGCCGCTGGGCGATCGCGGCGTTGGTCAGCCCGTCGGCGACCAGCGCGAGCACCTCGCGCTCCCGCTCGGTCAGCTCCTCGTGACGGGGCCGTCCACCGCGCTGGATGCGGGGCAGCAGCCGGGCCAGCATCTCCGGCGAGATCACCGCCTCCCCGGTCGCGGCGGCCCGGACCGCGGAGGTCACCTCGGCCAGGCTGCGGGTCTTGGACAGGAAGCCCGAGGCACCCGCCTCGATGGCGGAGACGAGCACGTGGTCGGCGGCGCTCGCGGTCAGCACCACGACGCTCATGCTCGGCCGCAGCTGCCGCAGCTCCCCGATCGCGTCGACGCCGTCACCGTCGGGCAGCCGGTGGTCGAGCAGCACCACGTCGGGCGCCGCGGTGCGGATCAGGCTCCGGGCCCGCTCCAGCGTCGGCGCGACGCCCACGCTGACCAGGTCGGGCTCCTGGTCGAGCACCGACGCCAGGCTGGTGGCGAGCACGTCGTGGTCGTCGACGACGAGCACCCTGATGGGCTGCTCGACCGTCTGCTCGAGATCCGCCTGGGCGGTCATCGCTGCCCCCGCCACCGCGTCATGAGTCCGTCCACGTGCTCCCCCGGCGTCTCCGCGGCCGCTGCTGCGACCGCGTCGTAGTACCAACGTACTAGAACAGGTGGTGCCTGCACGGCGTCTCGCACGACCGGGTCCGGGCGCAAGATGGGAGGACCCCTGAGACAGGAGGCGTCCGGATGCCCGCAATCCGCGTGGTCGTCGCCGACGACGACGCCGACTTCCGCGGCGCCCTCGCGGAGGTGCTCGAGGCGGACCGCCGCTTCCGCGTGGTGGGCACGGCCGCCTGCGGGGACGAGGCGATCGCGCTCGCCCGCGAGCTGCATCCCGACGTCGTGCTGCTCGATGTCCGCATGCCCGGCGGGGGGCCCGAGGCGGCCCGCAGCCTGACGACCGGCGTTGCGCCGTACCCCACCGTCGTCGCGGTGTCCGCCCAGACCGGGGCCAGCGGCGTCATCGACATGCTGCGCGCCGGCGCGGTGGGCTACCTCGCGAAGGGGCGCCTCGGCGCCCAGCTCCCCGACCTGGTGGCGCGGGCGGCCGGCGGCGAGGTCGTGCTCGCCGTGCCGGGCGCGGTCGAGGCGCTGCGGCAGCTGCTGCCCGACCCCCAGCCCTGCGACGTCCCCTGACCCTGCGGGGCTTCCGCCCAGCGGAAGTCCTCGCTGGCGGCGTCCGGCGTGACCGGCTTCACTCGGCCCCATGAGCTCCCCTGCACACGACGACCTGCGCACCCGGGTCGCGATCATCGGCGCCGGCCCCGCCGGCATGCTGCTGGCCCACCTGCTCGCGAGCGACGGCGTGGACTCCGTCCTGGTCGAGTCGCGCTCGCAGGAGTACGTCGCCGGCCGGATCCGCGCGGGCATCCTCGAGCAGTCGACCGTGGACCTGCTGCGCTCGGCGGGGCTGGCCGACCGGCTGGGCCGGGAGGGGCACGAGCACCGCGGGATCTACCTCCAGTGGCCGCACGAGCGGCACCACCTCGACTTCGTCGACCTGACCGGTCGCTCGGTGTACGTCTACGGCCAGACCGAGGTGCAGAAGGACCTCGTGGCCGCGCGCACGGCCGCCGGCCAGCAGGTGCACTACGAGGTCTCCGACACCGCGCTGCACGACCTCGGCACCGACCGCCCGTCGGTGACGTTCACCGACGCCGAGGGCCGCCCCCGCCGGATCACCGCCGACGTGGTGGTCGGGTGCGACGGGTCGTTCGGCCCGAGCCGGGGCGCCGTGCCGGACGGCGTACGACGCACCTGGGAGAAGACCTACCCGTACTCCTGGCTCGGGATCCTCGCCGACGTCGCTCCGTCCACCGACGAGCTCATCTACGCCTGGCACCCCGACGGCTTCGCGATGCACTCGATGCGGTCCGCGACGGTCTCGCGGCTCTACCTCCAGGTGCCGAACGGCACCGACGCCCAGAGCTGGTCCGACGACCGGATCTGGGAGGCCCTCGCGACCCGGCTCGGGCACGGCCAGGACGGGTGGGAGCTGACGCCGGGGCCGGTCACCGAGAAGAGCGTCCTGCCGATGCGGTCCTACGTGCAGACCCCCATGCGGCACGGGCGGCTCTTCCTGGCCGGCGACGCCGCCCACATCGTGCCGCCGACCGGCGCCAAGGGGCTCAACCTCGCGGTCGCCGACGTCGGCCTGCTCGCGCCGGCGCTGGTCGACCTGCTGCTCAAGGGCGACCCCCGCCGGGCCGAGGAGTACTCCGACACCGCGCTGCGGCGGGTCTGGCGGTGCACCCACTTCTCGTGGTGGATGACCACGATGCTGCACACTAGCGGCGACCCGTTCGACGAGCAGCTGCAGCTCTCGCAGCTGCGCTGGGTCACCTCCAGCGAGGCCGGGGCGACCGGGCTGGCGGAGAACTACGCGGGGCTGCCGATCGGGTTCTGACCCGTCACGCGCGCGGCAGCGATCAGGCGTTGGCCGGCTCCTGGTCGTGGAAGCGGCGGTAGCTGTAGACGATCATGCCGATCGCGAACAGCCCCGAGGCGACCTGGGTGACCCCGGTCCCCCAGCCGCCCACGAGCCACCACTGCTCGTCGATCGGCCACCAGGACGGGGCCGGCGGGTGCCAGATCCACAGAGCGCCCGCGACGATGATCGCGACCGCGATCAGGGTCGAGAACACGATCCGGGGCCAGGTCTCGACGCTCTCCTCGGCCGCCTTGAGCGCCTTCTTCTTCACCGGCTCGACGCGCTTCTCGGCCCAGTCGTACTGCTGGGAGAGCAGGACCAGGCCCGCGAAGATCCCGAGCAGCCCGGGGCCGGGCAGCACCAGCGCGGCGACACCCGCGACGACCAGCACCCAGCCGACGGTTTCCAGCACGACCCGACGGGCGGCACTCTTCATGGGAGCAGCCTGACAGATGGCTGGTCACCCGGCGACCTCTTTGCGGTGCGGAGGGCCCGGCCCGGCGGTTTCCGCTGACGGGGGTTCGCGGAAGGGCGCCGGGCCGGGCGTCTCTCAGCCGGCCGTTCCCGCGACGTGCGGTGCAGGGGGTCACTGCACGTCCCAGTGCCGGCCGGCACGCGCCCATTCTCGACAGCGACGGCGCTGGGGCGCCTGCGTCGAGGGAGGGGTCTGGACTGGCACCGACGTACTAGGCGCCCGTGACCCCGCCGGCGGCGTCGACGCACGCGGCCTGTGGCATCCTTCGGCCATGACCGAGCCGGCGAGCGGGGTGTCGAGCGAGCCGGGCGGGCCCCGGCGCGGCCGCCCCGGCCACGACCAGGAGACGGTGCTCCGGCGCGCCGTCGAGCTGTTCAACCGCCGCGGGTACGACGGCACCAGCATGGGCGACCTGGCACGCGAGCTCGGGTTCACCAAGTCGGCGATCTACCACCACGTGCCCAGCAAGTCCCACCTGCTCGAGCAGGCCCTCGACGAGGCGCTGGACGGGCTGACCGCGGTCATCGCCGCCGCCGAGGAGAACGGCTCCGCCAGCGCCTACGAGCGGCTGCGCCAGGTGGTGCGGCAGAGCGTCGAGGTGCTCGTCGCCCACCAGCCCGCGGTCACCCTGCTGCTGCGGGTGCGCGGCAACAGCGACGTCGAGCTGGCCGCGCTGCGTCGTCGCCGCGAGATCGACGCCCGCCTGGCCGCCCTGGTGCGGGCCGCGATCGACGAGGGCTCGCTGCGCGACGACGTGGCCCCCGACCTGGTCAGCCGGCTGCTGTTCGGCATGGTGAACTCGCTGGTCGAGTGGTACCGCCCCGGCGGCCCCGTCGACGCCGAGGCCGTCTCCGCCGCCATCACGACGATCGCGTTCGACGGCCTGCATGCGGACTGAGCCAGCTGCAGGAGTCACCGGCTGACCGGCGAAACTGTTGCTTGTCGGCCGAAACTTCGGCCGACAAGCGCAGGAGTCACCGGCCAGCCGGTGACTCCTGCAATCAAATCAGGCCCCGATCGAGCGCCCCAGCGACCGGCTCCGGCCACGGAACTCGGCGACCACGGTGCCGTCACCGCGGCGCACGGTCACGTCGTACAGCCCCGAGCGGCCGCGGAGGGCGCGCTCCTCGGCGGTGGCCTCGAGCACGTCGCCCAGCCGCCCGGACTCGAGGAAGGTCACGTCGAACCCGGCGGCCACGGTGACCTGGCCCCGCGAGTTGCAGGCGACCGCGAACGCGCTGTCGGCGAGCGAGGCGATCAGCCCGCCGTGGCAGACGTCCCAGCCGTTGACCATGTCCTCGCGGACGGTCATCGTCACGACCGCGCGGCCGGGCGCGACCGAGACCAGCTCCATGCCGAGCCCCCGCGACGCGGCGTCGTTGTCCCACATCACCTTCGCGCTGTGCTCCGCGAGCTGCTGGGCGGCCGCCTCGTCGGGGCTCACCACGTGTAGAACCCCTCGCCGGTCTTGCGCCCGAGCTTGCCGGCGGCGACCAGGTCGCGCAGCAGCTGCGGCGGCTCGAAGCGGGGACCGAGCTCGCGGGCGAGGTGCTCGGCGATCGCGAGGCGTACGTCGAGGCCCACGAGGTCGGTGGTGCGCAGCGGGCCGACAGGGTGGCGGTAGCCGAGCGTCATCGCGGTGTCGATGTCGGCGGCCGACGCGACCCCCTCCTCGAGCATCCGCATCGCCTCCAGCGCGATCGCGACGCCGAGCCGGCTGCTGGCGAAGCCCGGGGAGTCGGTGACGGTGATCGCGGTCTTGCCGAGGTCGGCCACCCAGCCCTGGGCCCGGGTGACGAGCCCGGCGGCGGTCCGGGCGCCGACCACGATCTCGACCAGGTCGCTGGCCGGCACCGGGTTGAAGAAGTGCAGCCCCACGAAGCGCTCGGGCGCGGCCAGCCCGGCGGCGAGGTCGGAGACCGACAGCGAGCTGGTGTTGGTGGCGAGCACGGCGTCGGGCGCGGTCGCCTCGACGGTCGCGAGCACCCGGGCCTTGAGCGCCGGGTCCTCGGGCACGGCCTCCACGACCAGGCCGGCGTCGGCCAGGTCGGCCGCGGCCGTGGTCACCGAGAGCCGCTCGAGGTGGTCGGCGAGCGGGCCGTCGAGCTTCCCGCGCTCCTCGGCCCGGGTCAGGCTCGAGGTCACCCGGTCGCGGGCCGCGCCGGCGGCCGCGTCGTCGTTCTCGACCACGGTCACGACGCAGCCGGCGGTCAGGAACGCGTGCGCGATCCCGGCCCCCATCCGGCCGCCGCCGTAGACGCCGACGACCTCGGGCAGGCTGGTGCTCATCAGTTCTCCTTCGACTTCTTGCGCTCCAGGAACGCCGTCATCCGCTGCTGCTTGTCCTCGGTCTCGAAGAGCACGGCCTGGGCCACGTCGTCGATGAGCGGGTGCGCCTCGCGGGGCGCGTGGAAGACGGACTTGGTGAGGCGTACGGCGAGCGGCGCCTGCCGTGTGATCCGGTCGGCGAGCCGGTGGCCGGCCGCGAGCAGCTCGTCGGGCTCGACGACCTCGGTGAGCAGGTGCACGCCCAGCGCCTCGCTGGCGTCGAGGACCCGGCCGGCGAGCAGGATCTCCTTGGCGACCGGCTCACCCACCAGCTCCGCGAGCCGCCAGGACGCGCCGGCCGCGGCGAGGATCCCCAGCCCGGGCTCGGGATTGCCGATCCTGGTGCGCGTGGTGCCGATCCGGAAGTCACAGGCGTAGGCCAGCTCGGCCCCGCCGCCGAGGGCGTGGCCGTCGAGCAGGCCGATCACGGGCATCGGCAGTCGGCGTACCCGGTCGAAGACCGTCGAGTTGATCCCGCGCAGGGCGTCGTCGCGGCGGCGCTCCCGCAGCTGGGCGATGTCCGCGCCGGCCGCGAACGTGCCGCCCTCGCCGACCAGCAGCGCGACCCGGGGCCGCTCCTCGAGCAGCGCGCAGGCCTCGTGCAGCTCGGCGACCATCTGCCGGTCGATGGCGTTGCGGACCTCGGGGCGGTTCAGCCGCAGGACGACCCGGTCCTCGGCCTCCTCGACGACGACGGCGCTGCTCATGGGTCTCCCTCGGAAACGTTGGGTGGTACGACGCGGGGCGGGGCTGCGGGGCGGGGCGGGGCCGCGGGTCAGGCGTCGAAGTCGACGGTGACGCAGTCGCTGACCGGGTAGCTCTGGCAGGTCAGGACGAAGCCCGCTTCGACCTCGGCCTCCTCGAGCGCGTAGTTGCGGCGCATGTCGACCTCGCCGTCACGCACCAGCGCCCGGCAGGTGCCGCAGACGCCGCCCTTGCAGGCGAACGGCAGGTCGGAGCGGGCCGCCTGCGCGGCGTCGAGGATCGTCTGGTCGCGCGGCATGGGCGACGTCGCCGAGAGCCCGTCGAGGACGACGGTCACGTCGCTGGTCTCGCCGCTGACGACCGGGCCGGCCCGGTGCAGCTCCGGCGGCGGCTCGTCGACGTAGAACAGCTCGAAGTGCACGCGCTCGGCGGGCACCCCCAGCTCCTCGAGCACGGCCCGGGCGTCGTTGATCATCGCGAAGGGGCCGCACAGCCACACGTGGTCCATCGACCCGACCGGGACGAGCACCGAGAGCAGCCGACGCAGCCGGTCGGCGTCGAGCCGGCCGGAGAACAGCTCGACCTCCCGCGGCTCGCGGGACAGCACGTGCACCATCGAGAACCGCGGTCCGTAGCGGTTCTTCAGGTCGCCGAGCTCCTCGGCGAACATCACCGAGCCGCTGGTGCGGTTGCCGTAGAGCAGCGTCACCTCGGCCTCGGGGTGGCCCAGGACGGTGCTCGCGATCGAGAGCATCGGCGTGATGCCCGAGCCGGCGGCGATGCACAGGTGGCGTCCGCCGGTGGCCGGGTCGGCCCGGAAGCTGCCGGTGGGCGTCTGCACCTCGATCTCGGTGCCGGGCGTCACCTCGTGGACCAGCCAGCGGGAGAACAGCCCGTCGGGGATCTCGCGCACCCCGATCCGCGGCCGGGCGCCCGCCGGGGCGCAGATGGAGTAGGAGCGTCGGTGCTCCTGGCCGTCGATGGTGCGGCGCAGGGTCAGCGACTGGCCGGCCTCGAAGGCGAACGCCTCGGCCAGCTCCTCGGGCACGTCGAAGGTGACGGCGACCGCGTCGTCGGTCAGCCGCTCGACCGCAGCGACGGTCAGGGTGTGGAACACCGGCGTCGTCCGGCTGCTCACGCGCTGGGCGGTCACGGTCACGTCAGATCTCCTTCACGTGCTCGAACGGCTCGAGGCAGTCGGTGCACCGGTAGAGCGCCTTGCAGGCGGTGGGGCCGAACTCCGAGGTCAGCTCGACCGCGTCGGACCCGCACCGCGGGCAGCCGACCGCCCGACGGGTCGGGAGCAGGTTGAGCGCGACCGGGCCGTCGGTCCGGGGGGCCGGCCCGGGCGCGGAGAGACCGGCGTCGGTCAGCGCGCGGCGACCCCGCTCGGTGATCCAGTCGCTGGACCAGGCCGGCGAGAGCTCGACCTTGACCCGGACCTCGTCGAACCCGGCGTCGGTGAGCCGGTGCACCAGGTCGTCGCGCATGGTGGCCATGGCCGGGCAGCCGGAGTAGGTCGGCGTGATCGCCACGACGACCTCGCCCGCTCCGGTCACGTCGACCTCGCGCAGCACGCCGAGGTCCTCGAGCGTCAGCATCGGCATCTCGGGGTCGGTGACGGTGCACGCGACGGCGTACGCGCGCTCGCGCAGCGCCGCCCGGTCCACCGTGACCACCGGCATCACCACTGCCCCCTCGGGTGGGCGCGGGCGACCACCTGCATCTCGGCGAGCAGCCGGCTGAGCGCCTCGGTGTGCAGGCCGTCGCGGCCGGTGCGGCCCGAGACCCCGGCCAGCGGGGCCTTGTCGGGGCGGGCGACCCCGCTCATCGCGAGGACCTGCTCCAGCACGACGTCGACCTCGTCGGCGACCGTCGAGGGGTCCACCCCGACGCCGGCCGCGGCGACCGACTCCTCGAGCGGGTGCGCGGTGAGCAGCTCGGCGTACAGCGGCCAGACCTGCTCGAGCGCGGCCAGCAGCCGGCGCCGCGACTCGTCGGTGCCCTGGGCGAGGGTGACGAACCAGCGGCCCGCGTAGTCGCGGTGGTAGGCCAGCTCCTTGACGCCCTTGGCCGCCACGGCGGCGAGCACGGTGTCGCGGCTCGCGACGAGCCGCTCGAGCACGGCAAGCCTGGTGCAGGAGAGCAGCAGCAGCCGCACGATCGTGTGCGCGAAGTCGCCGTTCGACACCTCGGCCAGCCGCACGTTGCGGAACGCCTCGGCGTCACGGAAGAACGCCAGTGCGTCCTCCGGCGGGACCGGGGAGCCCTCGGGCAGGACGGGTACGACGGACGGGTCGGCCGCCGCCGCGCGCGCAAGCAGCAGCCGGGCCTGACCGAGCAGGTCGAGCGCGACGTTGGCCAGCGCGATGTCCTCCTCGAGGTCGGGGGCGTTGCTGCACCACTCCGAGAGCCGGTGGGAGGAGATCAGGGCGTCGTCGGCGAGCATCAGGCAGTACACCGCCAGCTCAGCCCCGTCGACGCCCTCGGGGATCGAGGTGTCGACGCCGGCCAGCGGGTCCTCGAAGTCGGTGCCGAAGGCCCACTGCGAGGAGTCGCTGCCGAGCAGGCCGTCGAAGATGCTGCCGTGGGCGTCGTTCGGGTCCGGCGCGGGGTGCGACGGCGCGTGGGCAGGGTCGTGGGTGTCAGTCATCTGAGTCCTTGGTGGTCGAGCCTGTCGAGACTCACATGTGGGGGACGTTGTCGGGGATCGAGTAGAACGTCGGGTGCCGGTAGACCTTGTCGCCGCTCGGCGCGAACAGCGGGTCCTTCTCGTCCGGGCTGGACGCGGTGATCGCGTCCGAGCGCACCACCCAGATGCTCACGCCCTCGTTGCGGCGGGTGTAGACGTCGCGGGCGTGCCGGACGGCCATCTCGTCGTCGGCGGCGTGCAGCGACCCCACGTGGACGTGGTTGAGGCCGCGCTTCCCGCGCACGAACACCTCGTAGAGCGGCCACTCGGCGCTGGTCCGGCCGTGGTCCTCCGTGGAGGTCGGCACGCCGGACAGGGGCACGGCGCCGTGGCCGCCCTCGGCGGTGAAGTCCTTCTCGGTCATCGGGTCGTCTCCTGCTGCTCGTCGCGGGCCTCGGCGGTCTTGCGGGCGAAGGCGGTGGCGGCCTCCCTGACCCAGGCGCCGTCCTCGTGGGCCCTGCGGCGGTGGGCGATGCGCTGGGCGTTGCAGGGCCCGTTGCCCTTCACGACCTGCATGAACTCGTCCCAGTCGGGCTGGCCGAAGTCGTGCGCCTGGCGCTCCTCGTTCCACACCAGCTCGGGGTCCGGGAGGGTGACGCCGAGCGCCTCGGCCTGCGGCACCGTCATGTCCACGAAGCGCTGGCGCAGGTCGTCGTTGGTGTTGCGCTTGATGCCCCAGGCCATGGACTGGGCGGTGTTGGGCGACTCGGCGTCCGGGGGTCCGAACATCATCAGCGCCGGCCACCAGAAGCGGTTGACCGACTCCTGGACCATCGCGCGCTGCTCGTCGGTGCCGCGCATCATCGTCATCAGGAGCTCGTAGCCCTGCCGCTGGTGGAAGGACTCCTCCTTGCAGATGCGGATCATCGCGCGGCCGTAGGGGCCGAAGGAGGTGCGACACAGCGGCACCTGGTTGCAGATCGCGGCGCCGTCGACCAGCCAGCCGATGGTGCCGACGTCGGCGTACGACAGCGTGGGGTAGTTGAAGATCGAGGAGTACTTCTGGCGCCCCTCGATGAGCATCTCGGTGAGCTCGGCGCGGGAGGTGCCGAGCGTCTCGCAGGCGGAGTAGAGGTAGAGCCCGTGGCCCGCCTCGTCCTGGACCTTCGCGAGCAGGATCGCCTTGCGGCGCAGCGACGGCGCGCGGGTGATCCAGTTGCCCTCGGGCTGCATGCCGATGATCTCGGAGTGGGCGTGCTGGGCGATCTGGCGCACCAGCGTCTTGCGGTAGCCCTCCGGCATCCAGTCACGGGGCTCGATCCGGTCGTTGCGCGCGATGGTCGCGTCAAAGCCGGCCTGCAGCTCCGGCTCGTCGTACGTCGTCGTCATGGCGTCTCCGGTGGGCTCACGTCGAGTATTTACTGACCGAACGGTCTGTAATACTGTGGCACGGCCGACCACCGCCGCGCAAGGGAGAGACCGCCGATGAGTGCACTGCTGGAGAGCTACGCCGCCGGACGGTGGTTCCGCGCCGACGACGAGGGCGCGCCGCTGCTCGACGCCGCCACCGGCGAGGAGGTCGCCCGGATCTCCAGCAAGGGGCTCGACCTCGGTGAGATGACGGCGTACGCCCGCCGCGTCGGCGGGCCGGCGATCCGCGAGCTGACCTTCCACCAGCGCGCCGCGCTGCTCAAGGAGGTCGCCGCGCACCTCAACGAGGACAAGGACGAGCTCTACGCGCTGTCCTACCGCACCGGCGCGACCAAGAGGGACTCCTTCGTCGACATCGACGGCGGCATCGGCACCATGTTCTCGGTCTCGAGCAAGGGCCGGCGCGAGCTGCCCAACGACACCGTCGTCCTCGACGGCGGGCTCGAGCAGCTCGGCCGCGGCGGCACCTTCGTGGGCCAGCACGTCTACACCTCGCGCCCCGGTGTCGCGGTGCAGATCAACGCCTTCAACTTCCCGGTGTGGGGCATGCTCGAGAAGCTCGCCCCGGCGTTCCTGGCCGGGCTGCCGAGCATCGTCAAGCCGGCCAGCCAGACGGCGTACCTCACCGAGCGCGTCGTCCGCCGGATCATCGAGTCCGGCATCCTCCCCGAGGGCTCGCTGCAGCTGCTCGCGGGCAGCGCCGGCACCCTCCTCGACGAGCTGCAGGTGCAGGACTCGGTGGCCTTCACCGGCTCCGCGCACACCGCCGGGATGCTGCGCACCCACACCAACGTCCTGCACGGCGGCGTGCAGCTCGGCGTCGAGGCCGACTCGCTGAACTGCTCGGTCCTCGGCCCCGACGTGACCACCGACGACCCGGAGTTCGACCTCTTCGTCAAGGGGGTCGTCACCGAGATGACCGTCAAGGCCGGCCAGAAGTGCACCGCGATCCGCCGGGTCATCGTGCCGGACGCGATCGCCGGCGACGTGGTCGAGGCGATCTCCGCGCGGCTGGCGTCCACCACGATCGGCAACCCGGCCGACGAGTCGGTCCGGATGGGCGCGCTGGCCAGCCTTGAGCAGCGCGAGGAGGTGCGCAAGGCGATCCAGGCGCTGCGCAGCTCCGCCGAGATCGTGTACGGCGACCCCGACCGGGTGGACGTCGTCGACGCCGATGCCGAGCGCGGGGCCTTCCTCTCGCCGGTGCTGCTGCGTGCGCAGAAGGGCGCGGTCGAGCCGCACGACGTCGAACCGTTCGGCCCGGTCAGCACGGTCCTCTCCTACTCCTCGCTCGACGAGGCGATCGAGCTCGCGGCCCGCGGCAAGGGCAGCCTCGTCGGCTCGGTCGTCACCCACGACCGCGACGTGGCGCGCTCCGTCGTCCTCGGGCTCGCGCCGTGGCACGGCCGGATCCTGGTCCTCGACCGCGACGACGCCAAGGAGTCCACCGGCCACGGCTCCCCGCTGCCGGTGCTCGTGCACGGCGGCCCGGGTCGGGCCGGCGGCGGCGAGGAGCTCGGCGGCATCCGCGGCGTGCTCCACCACATGCAGCGCACCGCCCTCCAGGGCTCCCCCGACATGCTCACCGCGATCACCGGGCGCTGGACGACCGGCTCGGAGCGCCGGGTCGAGGACGTGCACCCGTTCCGCAAGAGCCTCGCCGAGCTGCGGATCGGCGACACGATCGCCTCCGCGCCGCGCACCGTGACGCTGGCCGACATCGAGCACTTCGCGGAGTTCACCGGCGACACGTTCTACGCGCACACCGACCGCGAGGCGGCGGAGAGGAACCCGCTCTTCGGCGGCATCGTCGCCCACGGCTACCTCGTCGTCTCCCTCGCGGCCGGCCTCTTCGTCGACCCCGACCCGGGCCCGGTGCTGGCCAACTTCGGCGTCGACAACCTGCGGTTCCTCACCCCCGTGAAGGCCGACGACACGATCGCGGTCACGCTGACCGTCAAGCAGATCACGCCCCGCACCAACGCGGAGTACGGCGAGGTCCGCTGGGACGCTGTCGTCACGAACGCCGAGGGCGAGGTCGCCGCGACCTACGACGTGCTCACGCTGGTCGCCAAGACCTGGCCGCAGGAGGACTGACCCCGTGCACCGCATCACCATCCAGTACGCCGCGCCCGCGGACGACGCCGGCTTCGACGCGCACTACCGCGACGTGCACGTGCCGCTGGCGTCGACGCTGCCCGGGCTGCGCCGGTTCTCGCTGAGCCACCCACGGGTGCTCGGGCGCGGCGACGCGCCGTACCTCGTCGCCGAGCTGTGGTTCGACGACGCCGACGCGATGAAGGCGGCGCTGAAGTCGCCCGAGATGGCCGCGACCGGTGCCGACGCCGAGCAGATGCGCGAGACCTTCGGCGTCCCGGCGGTGACGATGTTCACCGGTACAGTCGAGGAGTCCCCGGCCTGAGCCGAGCCCGGCTCCGCGCGGACGTCATGCGGTTCGAGGGCTAGGACCCTCATTTCGCATGACGTCCCGGTCCGGCTGGGGCAGCCCCTAGCGCTTCGGGCGCTCGTCCACGATCCGGCGCATCTTGCCGACGGACCGCTCGATGCCCGCGGGCGCGACGACGTCGACGGCCACGCTCACACCGATGGTGCTCTTGACCATGTGCCGCAGCTGCTGGCCGGCGGCGCGGGCCACGTCGGGGGCGACCCCCTCGCGCGACTCCACCCGCACGGTCATCTCGTCGAGGGTGCCGGAGCGCGAGAGCACGCACTGGAAGTGCGGCGAGAGGTCGGTGATCTGGAGCAGCAGCTCCTCGATCTGGGTCGGGAAGAGGTTCACGCCGCGCAGGATGATCATGTCGTCGGTGCGGCCGGTGATCTTCTCCATCCGCCGCATCGTCCGGGCCGTGCCGGGCAGCAGCCGGGTCAGGTCGCGGGTGCGGTAGCGGATCACCGGCATCGCCTGCTTGGTCAGCGAGGTGAAGACCAGCTCGCCCTCCTCGCCGTCGGGCAGCACCTCGCCGGTCACCGGGTCGATGATCTCGGGGTAGAAGTGGTCCTCCCAGACGTGCAGGCCGTCCTTGGTCTCCACGCACTCCTGCGCGACACCCGGCCCCATCACCTCGGACAGCCCGTAGACGTCGACCGCGTCGATGCCGAGCACGTCCTCCATCTCCCGGCGCATCTCGTTGGTCCACGGCTCGGCGCCGAAGATCCCGATCTGCAGGGAGGTCGAGCGCGGGTCGACGCCCTGGCGGCGCATCTCGTCGACGATCGCGAGCATGTACGACGGCGTCACCATGATGATCCGCGGCTCGAAGTCGACGATCAGCCGGACCTGCCGCTCGGTCATCCCGCCCGAGACCGGCACCACCGTGCAGCCGAGCTTCTCCGCGCCCGCGTGCGCGCCGAGGCCGCCGGTGAACAGCCCGTAGCCGTAGGCGTTGTGCAGAATGTCGCCCGGCCGGCCACCGGCGGCGCGGATCGAGCGCGCCATCACGGTCGCCCAGGTGTCGAGGTCCTCGGCGGTGTAGCCGACGACGGTCGGCTGGCCCGTCGTACCGGATGAGGCGTGCACGCGCGAGACCTGCTCGCGCGGCACCGCGAACATCCCGAACGGGTAGTTCGCGCGCAGGTCGGCCTTCGAGGTGAACGGCAGCTTGGCCAGGTCGGCCAGCTCGCGGACGTCGTCGGGGTGCACGCCCGCCTCGTCGAACGCGGCGCGGTAGTGGGGCACGTTGTCGTAGGCGTGCCGGACCGTCCAGCGCAGGCGCTCGAGCTGCAGTGCCCGCAGCTCGTCGACCGAGGCGGTCTCGATCGGCTCCAGCTCACCCATCCCCGACGTTGACCCGGCCATGGCAACCCTCACTCCGCATCTTTACTGACCTTTCGGTCAGTAAAGCAGACGTGTGACGGGCGGCACCAGACCGGGTCCGCCGTCCGGACGCCCAAGGACGTCATCCGAACCGGCCGCCGGGACGACGAGGACGTACGACGTCCCACCGGACGTCATCCGAACCGGCCGCCCGCGCAACCAGGACGTACGACGTCCCGCGGGACTGGAGCGTCAGAGCCGGGCGATCGCCGAGGCCGGGTTCTCGATCGCGTCGGCCACGCTGCGCATGAAGCCCGCGGCGGTGCCGCCGTCGCAGACCCGGTGGTCGAAGACGAAGGACATCTGGGTGATCTTGCGGACGCACAGCTCGCCGTCCACGACCCACGGCCGGTCGATGATCCGGCCGAAGCCCAGGATCGCCACCTGCGGGTGGTTGATGATCGCCGCACTGCCGTCGACGTTGAAGCTGCCGTAGTTGTTGAGCGTGAACGTGCCGGCGGTCAGCTCCTCGGTGGTCGCCCGCCCCTCGCGGGCTCGGCCGGTGAGGTCCCGGATCGCCTCGTCGAGGCGTGCGGTGGTCATCCGCTCGGCGCCGAGGACGGCGGGTACGACGAGCCCCCGCTCGGTCTGCACCGCGAGCCCGAGGTTGATGGCGTCGAGCTGGACGATCTCCTGGCGCTCGACGTCGAGGCGGGCGTTGAGCACCGGGTGCTCGCGCAGCGCGGCCACCACGAACCGGGCGATGTAGGACATCAGGCCGGGGCCCCCCGAGGTCGCGGTGCGGGCGCTCTCGCGCAGCTCCCACAGCGCGGTCGCGTCCACGTCGACCCACACCGTCGCCTCGGGGATCTCCGCGCGGCTGCGGGAGAGCGCCTCGGACACGGTGCGCCGGAAGCCGTTGAGCGGGATTCGGCGCTCACCGTCGACGGCGACGGCGGCCGCAGGGGTGGCCGGCGCGGCCGGCGCGCCCGAAGACGGCGAACCGGACTGAGCAGCCGGAGCGGCCACCGGCTCCGGTCGCGCGATGGCGCCCTCGACGTCGGCCCGGACGATCAGGCCGGCGAGGCCGGTGCCCTCGAGCGTGCGCAGGTCGACGCCGTTCTCGTGCGCGAGCCGGCGCACCAGCGGCGAGATCACCCGCGGCACCCGGGCGGTGGTCGCGGCCGTCGAGATCGACGTCGAGGCGACCGCGGGCAGCGCCGGCGCCGCCAGGCGGGGGCGCCGCCGTCGCCCGGAGCCGGACCCGGCCGCGGTGCCGTACCCGATCAGCACGTTGCCCGACCCGGCCTTCTCCTCCTCGCGGTGGGCCTCCCCCTCGACCGCCCCAGCGTCACCCGACGATGGGGTCTCCACCACCGGGGAGTCCGCGGCGACCGTGATGAGCGGCTTGCCGACGTCGAGGGTCTGCCCCTCGCCGGCGTGCAGGGTGGCGACCCGGCCGGCGTACGGCGAGGGCACCTCGACGATCGACTTCGCGGTCTCGACCTCGACGACGGCCTGGTCGACGGCGACCACGTCACCCTCGGCGACCAGCCAGCGCACGATCTCGGCCTCGGTCAGCCCCTCGCCCAGGTCGGGGAGGAGGAAGGTCTGCCCAGAGATGTGCTCGCTCATCAGGACCACTCCCACTGCAGGTCGTCGACGGCGTCGAGGACCCGGTCCACGCTGGGCAGCTGGAAGTGCTCGAGCTTCGGCGGCGGGAACGGGATGTCGAACCCGGTGACCCGACGGACCGGCGCGGCCAGCGAGTGGAAGCAGCGCTCGGTGACCCGGGCGACGATCTCCGAGGACACCGAGGCGAACCCGGTGGCCTCGGCGACGACGACCGCACGGCCGGTCGAGCGGACCGCCGCGCAGACGGTCTCGTCGTCGAAGGGCACGATCGAGCGCAGGTCCACGACCTGCAGCGACCGCCCCTCGGTCGCGGCGACCTCGGCCGCCTCGAGCGCGACCGGCACCGACGGGCCGTGGGCGATCAGGGTGGCGTCGGTGCCCTCGCGCACGACGCGGGCCGTCCCGATGCCCGGCACCGGGGCCGACAGGTCGACCTCCTCCTTGCTCCAGTAGAGCTTCTTGGGCTCGAGGAAGACGACCGGGTCGGGCGAGGCGATCGCCTCGCGCAGCAGGCCGTAGGCGTCGGCGGCGTTCGCCGGCGCGACGACGTGCAGGCCCGGCGTGTGGGCGTAGTAGGACTCCGAGGAGTCGCAGTGGTGCTCGACCCCGCCGATGCCACCGGCGTACGGCACCCGGATCACCATCGGCACGGTGACCTTGCCGCGGGTGCGGTTCCGCATCTTCGCGACGTGGCTGACGATCTGCTCGAAAGCCGGGTAGGCGAACGCGTCGAACTGCATCTCGACGACCGGGCGCATGCCGTTCATCGCCAGCCCGACCGCGAGACCGACGATGCCGGACTCGGCCAGCGGGGTGTCGAAGCAGCGGTCGTCACCGAACTCCGCGGTCAGGCCGTCGGTGATCCGGAAGACCCCGCCGAGCGCGCCGACGTCCTCACCGAACATCAGCACGGTCGGGTCCTCGGCCATGGCGTCGCGCAGGGCCCGGTTGAGCGCCTGCGCCATGGTCAGCTTCTCGTGGGTCATCGCGAGGCCTCCCGGCTCAGCTCGTCACGGACGATCGCAGCCTGCTCGCGCAGCTGCGGCGTCGGCTCGGCGTACACGTGCCGGAACAGGTCGTCCGGGTCCGGCTCGACGTCGCGGTTGAGGCCCTCCCGGGTGTGCGCGGCGAGCCGCTCGGCCTCCTCGGCGTACGCCGCGGCGGCGGCGTCGTCGAGCAGGCCCCGGTCGCGCAGGTGCGCCTCGAGCCGGGTGATCGGGTCGCGCTCGACCCAGGCGGCGACCTCGGCGTCCTGGCGATAGCGCGTGGCGTCGTCGGCGTTGGTGTGCGCCTGCATCCGGTAGGTGTGCGCCTCGACCAGCTGCGGCCCCTCGCCGGCCCGCGCCCGGGCGACGGCCGTGCCCAGCACCGACAGCAGCGCGGCGGCGTCGTTGCCGTCGACGCGCTCGCCGGGCACGCCGTACCCCACGCCCTTGTGCGCGAGGGACGGCGCGACGGACTGGCGCGCGAGCGGCACCGAGATGGCGTACTCGTTGTTCTGCACGAAGAACACCACCGGGGCCTTGAACACCGCCGCGAAGTTCAGCGCCTCGTGGAAGTCGCCCTCGCTGGTCGCGCCGTCACCGCACATCGCCATCACCACGGTGTCCTCGCCCTTGAGCCGGGCGGCGTGCGCGACGCCGACGGCGTGCAGCAGCTGGGTGGCCAGCGGCGTCGCCTGCGGGGCGACCTTGTGCTCGTAGGGGTCGTAGCCGGAGTGCCAGTCGCCCTTGAGCAGCACCAGCACCTCGACCGGGTCGACACCGCGCGCCACGGACGCGACCGTGTCGCGGTAGGTCGGGAACAGCCAGTCGGACTCGGCCAGCACCTGCGCGGCCACGACCTGGCAGGCCTCCTGGCCGTGGGACGACGGGTAGACCGCGAGCCGGCCCTGGCGCACCAGCGCGTAGGCCTGGTCGTTGAGGCGACGCCCCGCCACCAGGGCTGCATAGGCCCGGACCAGCGCCTCGTCGGAGGGCATCTCGTACGCCGCGTCCGGCCGCTCGACCCGACGCCCCTGCGGGTCGAGGAGCATCACGGGCTCGGGTGCCGGGAGGAGGAGATCCGGGTCACGTGTCATGGCACGATGGTCGTGGAGTTGCCATTCGCGTGCCACTCGGGCGGACAATCCGAGAAGATGGCGTCCCGATCGCCACCTTCGGGAGCCGAACGTCCAGACACCGACCCGCCGAGGCAGGGAGACCGAGACACGTGGCCACGGCCCTCGACGCCACCGACCGCCGCATCCTCGCCGAGCTGCACGCCGACGGCAGGATGTCGATGCGCACCCTCGCCGAGCGGCTGCACATCTCGCGCGCGAACGCCTACGCGCGCGTCGAGAGGCTGCGCGAGTCCGGGGTGATCCGCGGCTTCCGCGCGGAGATCGACCCGGTCGCCAGTGGTCTCGGCACGTCGGCGTACGTCACCCTCAACGTGCAGCAGGCCGACTGGCGCGCGGTCCGCGAGTCGCTGCGGGCGCTGCCCGGGATCGCGCACATCGGCCTGGTGGGCGGCGAGTTCGACGTCATCCTGCTGGTCCGGGCCCGCGACAACGCCGACCTGCGCCGCCTCGTCCTCGACGAGATCCAGGGCATGCCCGGAGTCGTGAACACCCGCACCCTGCTGGTCTTCGAGGAGCCCGAGCCGCTGGGCCGCACCGGGCTCCTCCCCGAGGCCTGACGCGGACGCCGACCTGAGTCAGAGGCTGACCCGGCCCACGCAGACCTCGCCGCTGGCGGGGTTGACGGCGCGGAACCTGAAGGAGTCCGTCCCGGCGTCGTCCGACGTCCGTCGGCTCACCTCGAAGGAGCCGCTCGGCGCCCTGGTCGTGGACGTGCCCCGGGCGACGACGTCGCCGTCGTGGCGCAGCACCCAGCGCCAGGTCTGGCCGTTGCGGTTGCTGTCGATCTCCGACTCGACCTCGATCCGGCCGTCGTCGGGCTTGGCCTTCATCTTCCAGTCCGTGCTGCCCGTGCACGAGCCGCGGCGTACGACGTCGTCCGAGGCGTGGGCGGTGCCCGCGCCGATGACCGGCAGCGCGGTGGCGATCAGCACGGCGGCGGCGAGTCCGGTGGTCTTCTTCATGGCTGGCTCCTCTGGTCCGGCCCGGCCGGGCGGCCGGGCGATGACCCGAGGGTGGCGAGCCGGGGTGTGGCGCTCATGAGCCGACGGTGAGAGCCCTCTCACGCAGTCGTCAGGCGCCCTCGGACTGCTTGATCCGCTCGTGGTTGCGGATGACCTCGCTGATCACCAGGGTCAGGAACTTCTCCGCGAAGTGCGGGTCGAGCCCGGAGTCGTGGGCGAGCGTGCGCAGCCGCTCGATCTGGAACGCCTCGCGGGCCGGGTCGGCCGGCGGCATCTCGGCGCGGGCCTTGAGCCGCCCCACCTCCTGGGTGCACTTGAACCGCTCGGCGAGCAGGTGCACCAGCGCCGCGTCGAGGTTGTCGATGCTGGCGCGCAGGCGCTGCAGCTCCGCGGCCGCGTCCTCGTTCGTCACGAGGTCGATCCAAGCACGACGCAGCGCGGCCGGCAGGCCACGTCTCAGAGGTGGTCGGGGACGATCAGCGCGTCCGGATCGCTGCGCGGGGGCACGCTCGCGAGCGCGGCCTGCACCAGCGCGACCCGGGCCTTGACGACCACGGCCCGCTTGAGCCGACCGACGTCGTCGCCCACCTGCTCCTCGACCGCGGCGGTCACCTGCTCGTCGGTGAAGGTGGGCCGGGTCCCGGTCTCCACCTCGATGTCGGGCAGCGCCACGAGGACCGGAAGCACCTGGCTGCCGAGCGAGTCGAGCAGCACGTAGCGCTGGTAGCGGTCCATCTCGTCCCAGACGGCGTCGATGTCCTGCTTGCCGCGGCGCACGTCCTTGATCTGCGCGGCGAGGACCGTCTTCGCGGCGCCGGTCAGGGCGGCCGTCATCTCGTGCTCGGTGAATCGCATGGGTCCAGCATGCCGCCCGGCGCGCTGGGTAGAGTCGGCGGACCGACAGCCACCGGGCTGTCACCCGGTCCGCGGCAGGGAGGTGCGTCGATGACCGTCGGGGACGACGGCCTCGTCGAGGAGTCGCGGCTGCGGGCGATGGGTGGCGAGCTGATGCGCCTGAGCCGGCGCCGCGCCACGTCGTACCCCGGCTCGCTGCTCGAGGACTCGGCGTTCCGGATCCTGCTGCTCCTCGTCGAGGAGGGGCCCAGGTCGCAGCGCGAGCTCGCCGCCGAGCTCGGTCTCGAGCGCTCCACGGTCAGCCGCCAGGTGACGGCGGCGATCGGGCACGGCCTGCTCGAGCGGTACGCCGAGCCGGGGCGCCCGACGCGCCTGCTCAGGCCGACCGAGGTCGGGCGCGAGTCCTACCTGCACGACGGGCGGCTGCGTGCGGTGCCCCTCAGCGACGCGATCCTCGAGCTCGGGGCGGAGCGCGCCGAGGCGCTCTTCGTCGAGCTGCGCGCCTTCAACGACGCGCTCGACCGGGCACACGAGCGGGCCCGCGGCGAGTAGTCCCCCGGGCCCGCTGGTGTGCCGGGCCGACGGCGTCAGCGCGCCGCGGCGCTCTCCGGCTCCGCCTGGGCCACGGCCGCGGCCTGCCGGCGCGGGATGGTCGAGGCGATGGCCACGCCGACGAAGGCCGCGATCGCGCCGACCACGAAGCAGAGCTGGAAGGCGCCCTTGGTGGGCACCTCGAAGCCGCCGAGCGAGCTGGTGTTGCTGGTCAGCAGGGTGGCCATGACGGCCGCCGCCAGCGTCGTGCCGACCGAGCGCATCAATGCGTTGAGCCCGACCGCCGAGGCGGCCTCGCGCATCGGCACGGCGTCCAGGATCAGGGTCGGCATCGCGGCGTACCCGATGCCGACACCCGCAGACGCGACGCAGGACGCCACCAACAGCTGCCAGGGAGCGTCCATGAGGGCGAAGGCCACCAGGTAGCCGAGCCCGAGCACGGTGGCGCCGACCATCAGCGTCACCTTGGCGCCGAGCCGGCCGATCAGGCTGCTGGACACCGGGGCGAACACCATCATCATCAGGCCCGCGGGCGCCATCCAGAGCCCGGCGGCGAGGATCGACTGGCCGAGGCCGTAGCCGGTGGCCTCGGGCATCTGCAGCAGCTGGGGTACGACGATCGACTGCGCCATCATCCCGAAGCCGATGGCCACGGCGGCGACGTTCGTCAGCAGCACCGGCAGCTGGGCCGTGGTGCGCAGGTCGACCAGCGGGTCGGCCTGGCGCAGCTCGAAGGCGCCCCAGAGGACCAGCACCACGACCCCGGCGACGATGGCGCCCAGGGTGCGGGCGTCGCCCCAGCCCCAGGTGGTGGCCTTCGAGACACCGACCAGGAACGACACCAGCCCGACCGCGAGACCGATGCCCCCGACGACGTCGAGGCGGCCCGGCTGGGCGTCGTGGACGTGCGGGACGGCCACCCAGGTGGCCACGACCATCACCGCGGCCAGCCCGCTGGCGACCCAGAACAGGCCGTGCCAGTCGCCGGTGTCGGCGATCCACGCCGAGAGCGGCAGCCCGATCGCGCCGCCGACGCCGAGGGTGGCGCTCATCGCGGCCACGGCCGTCGAGGTGAGGTGGGGTGGCGTGATCTCCCGCATCAGCGAGATGCCGACGGGGATGAAGCCCATCGCCATGCCCTGCAGCGCCCGGCCCGCCAGCATCGGCACCAGCGAGTCCGACAGCGCGCAGACCACCGAGCCGACCAGCAGGATCGCGGCGCTGGTCATCAGGACCGGCTGCTTGCCGACGAGGTCGGCGACGCGGCCCGCGATCGGCATGGACACGGCGGCGGCGAGCAGGGTCACGGTGATGACCCACGCGGCGTTCGACGCCGAGGTGCCCAGCAGCTGCGGGAGCTCGGTCTGGATGGGGATGACGAGGGTCTGCGTGAGGGCGGCGCTCAGGCCACCGAGGCAGAGGACGGCGACGGCGAGGACCGGGCTGGCCGCCGGGCGTGGGGATGCGGACACGGGCACTCCTTGTTTCGAATGAAGTGCATCGTACATCTGCTTGTTATAGGCAACCAACTTCCGCGGCTGCGCGCCCCTCTCATCCACGACGGGTGATGTCACCGGTGAGGCACGCGACGAGGGTGGAAGGGCCCTGAATCCTCCGAACAAGACAGGTGAGGTCGATCGATGACTGAGACAGTGGACCAGCAGGCCATGGACCAGCTGGGCCCCGTGGACTGGCTGGTCGTGGAGTTCCCCGGCCCCGACTTCGGGCGGGGCCAGGTCGCGCCCCACCTCCGGGACCTCGTGGACCGTGGCCTGGTGCGAGTGCTCGACCTGGTGTTCCTGAGGAAGGACGAGGACGGCACGCTCGAGCTGGGGGAGATCTCCGAGCTCGACGAGTCGGAGCTCGGGGAGATGCGCGCCGCCGAGGCCGACCTCGCGATGGTGCTCTCCGAGCAGGACGTCAGCGACCTCGCGGAGACCATCGACCCGGGCACGTCGGCCGTCGTGCTGGTGTGGGAGAACGTGTGGGCCGCGCCCTTCGGCTCGGCGATGCGACACGCCGGTGGGCAGCTGGTCGCCAGCGGGCGCATCCCCACGCAGGCCGTCCTGGCCGCGATCGAGTCCGACACGATGGAAGGGATCTGACATGCCACTCTCGAACCGACGCAGGCGCAGGACCGTGGCCGCCGTCGGCGGCGCGGCCGTCGTCGCCCACGGGGTCGACCGGCGGCACGACCGTCGCGAGGACCGTCGCGACGACCGCGGTGACCGGCGCGAGGACCGGCGGGACCGCCGCCGCTAGAACGCCGCTCCTGCTCCCGCGCACGTCCCGAGGCGGCGGGGCCAACGCCTCTGCGGCGAGCAGGTGAACGGGAGGTTCGGTGCTTGCTTGCTCGCCCCGGGGTCGCACGGTGCTGACCTCGACGAAGGGTGGGCGCTGGACTCATGCAGGAGTACCCCGCCGGCCGTACACCGCCCGGCCGGTCCGAGTGATCCGAGCGAGACGGAGCTGAGCCATGTTGAAGCCGACCGAGCACATCGCCCTCGACGAGCGCCGGGCGCGGGGCGGGTCCGCCCGCACCCGGGTCCCCTTGGAGAGCCACGCGCAGTGGGATCCCCCGACGGACCGGCGTGACCCGGTGGACCTGATCGAGGAGCAGGACGCCCGGCGGGACGCCGACCTGGTGCCGGTGCGCCACGGCCGCATGATGGCGTCGCCGTTCACGTTCTACCGCGGTGCGGCCATGATCATGGCCGAGGACCTGGCCCGGACCCCGACCGCGGGGCTGGACGTCCAGCTGTGCGGCGACGCCCACCTGTCGAACTTCGGCGTGTTCGCGTCCCCGGAGAGGAACCTCGTCTTCGACATCAACGACTTCGACGAGACGCTGCCGGGCCCCTTCGAGTACGACGTGAAGCGACTGGCGGCCAGCATCACCGTCGCGGGGCACAACAACAGCTTCTCGGCGTCCGAGGTGTCGGCGATCACCCGGGCCACGGTGCGCGCGTACCGCGAGGCGATGGCCGAGTTCTCGACCATGAGGACGCTGGACGTCTGGTACGCCCACCTGTCCGAGAGCGACCTCGAGAACGCCGTCCGCGAGTTCACCTCCCAGCTCGTCCCCGGCAAGACCAAGGACACGGGCAAGCAGAAGGGCAAGGGGAAGGGGAAAGGGAAGGGGGACGACAAGGCCCGGGCGGCGGCCAAGGAGGCCAAGCAGATGCAGAAGCGCTACACCAAGGCCGTGCAGAAGGCGCACGCGCGGACCAGCATGCAGGCGTTCGCCAAGCTCACCGAGATCGTCGACGGCAGACATCGGATCGCCAGCCTCCCCCCGGTGGTCGTCCCCGTGCGCGAGCTGCACGAGACGTACGGGATCGACCCCGAGGAGCTGGAGGTGGCCGTCCTCGGCTCGTACTCGGAGTACCGCGGGAGCCTCGCACCGGACCGCCAGCAGCTGCTGGACCGCTTCGAGATCGTCGACTGGGCTCGGAAGGTCGTCGGCGTGGGCAGCGTGGGGACGCGCGCGTTCATCCTCCTCCTGGAGGGGCGCAACGAGGACGACCCGCTGTTCCTCCAGGTCAAGGAGGCGACGTCCTCGGTCCTCGAGGGACACCTGCGCAGGAGCCGCTACCGGCAGTCCGGCCAACGGGTGGTGCAGGGGCAGCGGCTGATGCAGGCCACCAGCGACATCTTCCTCGGCTGGAGCAGGGGCGCCGAGGCCGGGCGCCACCTCTACTGGCGCCAGCTGCGCGACATGAAGGGCTCGGCCACCGTCGACCTGATGAATCCGCACGCGCTGCAGTTCTACGGCCGCCTCTGCGGATGGACGTTGGCCCGTGCGCACGCCCGTTCCGGCGACCCGGTCGCGATCGCCGCCTACCTGGGCGCGGACGACACCTTCGACCGCGCGATCACCAAGTTCTCGCAGCTCTACGCCGCCCAGAACGATCGCGACTTCGGGCTCTTCACGGGCGCCATCAGCAGCAACCGGATCCCGGCGCTCGAAGGAGTCTGACCCGCCCGACCGCACCTCCTCGGCGACCGAGTCGCCGGGGAGCCGGTCTCACGCCGTGGCCGCCGGCACCAGCGGCTCGAACGGGCTGATCTTCTCCTCGCCACCGTGGATCTCCAGGCAGCTGGACTCCGGCACCTCACGCCAGGCGCCCCGCAGGTCCCGCAAGGGCTCGGACACGACGAGCCGCGCGTCGTCGGAGAGCAGGTGGAGCGACGGCATGTCCGGGTACTGCTTGCGCAGGGTGGAGACGTCGGTGCTGTGGAACAGCGACCTGGACCGGCCCTCGCTCGAGTAGCGGAAGGCCCAGGTGGTCGCGCCGTCCGTCGTCGCGATGGTCCCCTGCATCGGGAACTCGATGTCGTGCTTCCGGGCCGTCTCCTCGACCAGGCCGATCGCCCGGGCGACCGCCGCCGGGGGGTCCTCCTCGAGGCCGAAGGTCAGGGCCAGGAACAGCAGCATCTCCGAGTCGGTCGTGCCCTCCAGGTCGGCGAACCGCTCGGGCGCCACGGCCAGCGCGAGGTCGCGCTTCATCGCGTGGAACCCGTCGATGAACCCGTTGTGCATCCACAGCCAGTTCCCCTGACGGAACGGGTGGCAGTTCGTCTGCTGCACCGGTGAACCGATGGCGGCGCGGATGTGCGCGAACACGCGCGGCGAGCGGATGTGGGCCGACAGGTCACGCAGGTTGCGGTCGTTCCACGCCGGCTCGATGCTGCGGAACACACCCGGGGTGTCGCCCTCGCCGTACCAGCCCACGCCGAACCCGTCGCCGTTGGTGGCCTCGGCGCCCATCGTCGAGTGCATGCTCTGCACGATCAACGAGTGCTCCGGCTTGTAGAGGAGGTCCTCCAGGGTCACCGGTGAGCCTGAGTACGCGAGCCATCGACACATGACAGTTCTCCCTTGGTCACCCCCATGGCACCTCGACCGCCATGGCTTCGGATCACCCGTGCGGGATGAGAAGCGACGCGGACACAGCGCCTGCCGCGGCCGGGCAGGTGCCGGCCTCGGCGAGGGTCAGGAAGCGTCGATCGACGCGAAGAGGCCGACCATGAGGACGAATGCACCCACGGACTGCAGGAAGAGCGCGGGGCGGTTGGAGATCTTTCCGATCTCGCAGTACCAAGCGAGCAGGATGCCCGCGAACAGGAACGCCGCGCCGATCGCCGCGGTCGTCCGGGCCACTACGACTGTCACCCGGTCAACCTATCCATGCGAGGCGGGTGGCTCGGGACCGGGGCACATCCCCGGTCCCGAGCCCGGTCTCACCGCTGCGCGGTCGAGGCCGTGAGCCTCTGCCGTCGCAGGTGCTCAGCCGTGTAGGTGCTCAGCCGTGTAGGTGCTCAGCCGTGTAGGTGCTCAGCCGTGTAGGTGCTCAGCCGTTGTAGGTGCTCAGCCGGGTCGACTTCCGAAGCGACTGGCCCCCGGAGCCGTCGTAGCTGAGGTTGAACACCCACAGGTCGATGCCCCCGCTCCAACCGCCGTTTCCGTTCTGGTTGTGCTCGTGCCAGAACTTGCCCTCCTTGTCAGCAGCGCAGCCCGACTTGTCCCTGCGCATCTCGATCCAGGCGAATCCATGTCCGGTCTTGAGCGTGAAGCTCTGGGTGTCGTCGTTGACGTTCCAGATGGTCGCGGCATGCCCGTCGCTGTACTTGCTGGTGTAGCCCGAGGTGCGGTGTCCCTCACTGTCAGTGGTGCGCACGCCTTCCGACGCGTTGTACCAGCAGTCCTTGTTGAAGCCGGAGACCTTCATTGCTGCCGCGTCGTAAGGGTCGCCCGAGCCGATGAAGCCGGCCTTGTAGTCCCAGTAGCCGTAGAAGGCGATCCAGCTCTTTCCGTCCTCGGTCCAGTCGGCCCATGCCTTGTGCACCTTGAACGTGTCGTTGTCCAGTCCGCCGCCAGTCCGCTCCACGACATCCGCATCGTCATCCGTGATGATCTGGACGTCCGTGGCTCCGTTGGCGGTCAGCTCCGCGCCGACCTCTTCGGGGGTGATGGCGCCTGGGGCGTCATCGAGCGCGAGCCGTCCGAGCTTCCCGCGGCTGCTGCTCTCACCCGTGGTCAGGTCACGCATCGCCTCCTGCATGGGCGACAGCTCCGCACCGGCCGATCCGGCCTTCGGAGATGTTGCCGCGGCCAAGGGCGAACCCCTGTGGGAGTCGGCACTTCCGGTGTCGGCGAACCCTGCCGCGGCCGGGGAAAGGGCTGCGCTGCCGAGACTCACCGCTCCCAGTGCGACGAGGCTGATGACGTACTTACGATTCCGAGACAATTCTTCTCCCTCAAGAAGCGACCACCTGTGTGATCGCGCCGCCGAGCTGCCCCCGAGCGACGCCGGACGATATCCCGCAGGCCGGCACCCGAGCAGCCGGAGGTCACGCCTGCCCGGTTCGGCGGCAGAAGGTCGCCGGGGGGAGGTGACCAGGTTGCAGCGGCGTCGCTCGCCGGACACGACGGCAGGGCCGACTCCGGGGTGGTACCCCCGAGATGCACGAAGCCGCCGGTCAGCGATGCTGACCGGCGGCTCCTCGTCCTGCGCGCCTGTAGGGATTCGAACCCCAAACCTTCTGATCCGTAGTCAGATGCTCTATCCGTTGAGCTACAGGCGCCCGTCGCCCGGTCTCGCCGAACGACTGGTCGAGAATAGCGGACCTGCCCGGCGATGCCTAAATCAAGGGTCCCCTCGACAGCGTGGGGTGCGCCACGCATCATTCGGCACATGTGCGGACCCGTGCGTACGACGCCCCGCGCGGCGGCCCTCGTCGCGCTCGCGGTGCTCGCCGCCGGCCTCTCCGCGTGCTCCGGCGGTGACGGCTCCGGCACGCCCGAGCAGCCCGCCTCGCCCGGCAGCGTCGCGGCGTACCCCGAGCAGCCGCACGTCACGGCCCGGGTCGACGTGACGGTCCGGGCGGCGCTGAGCGTGATGACCGACGACGGGTGCAGCCCGCAGGAGGAGCGGCGGGTCTGCTCCGTCGACGGCACCGAGACCTGGGCGCCGATCGAGCAGCCCGCCCCGGCCACCCTGGTCGAGGCGCGGACCCGGCTGGCGCACGAGCACACCTCGTGGACGACCGTGCTCCGCTTCTCCCCCGGCTCGGCGCCCGCCCTGAGGGCCGCGGCCCGGGAGGCGGGGGCGAGCGGGGGCGTCGTGCTGGTGATGGCGCACGACCGTGTGCTGACCGCCGTGCCCGCCGCCGCCGTCGTCGGCCGGACCGTCGTCCTCAGGGAGCTCGACAAGCCCGCGGCCTGGCAGGTCGTCGAGTCCTTCGGGTGAGCGGCCCGATCGGGCGGCCTGGTCGGGCGGTCGAGCAGGACGCCCCTGACCAGGGCCGATGGAGCTTGTGACCACCTGCACGAAGCGTTGAACGATCCAATAGGAGGCGCCCAGGGGCGGCGGTTACCCTCAGCCCATCCCGGGCGCGGGGCACTGCGTCTCGGGGCACCATGTCGCCGACAACGACGCCGAGCGATCCACCACTACTCCACGACACACCGTCGATACGCTCGACGGCCGGCGGCGCCTTCCCGCAGCGGAGGCGACCACCGCGAATGCGCGAGAGGGAACCCCAGATGACCGCCGAGACCCAGGCACCCACCACCCATCAGGGCATCCTCGACTTCGTCAACGAAGTCGCGGCGATGACCCGACCCGACTCCATCCACTGGTGCACGGGATCCGACGAGGAGTGGACCGAGCTCACCGACGCTCTGGTCTCGACCGGCACCTTCACGCGGCTCAACCCCGCGATCAAGCCGAACTCCTTCTACGCCGCCTCCGACCCCATCGACGTCGCACGCGTCGAGGACCGGACCTACATCTGCTCGGTCGACGAGAAGGACTGCGGGCCCACCAACAACTGGATGGACCCGGACGAGATGAAGGCCATCATGCGCGACCTCTACGAGGGCTGCATGCGGGGCCGGACGATGTACGTCATCCCGTTCGTGATGGGCCACCTCGACGCGGAGAAGCCGATGTTCGGCGTCGAGATCACCGACTCCGCCTACGTCACCGCCTCGATGCGCGTGATGGCCCGCATGGGCAGCCACGTCCTGGCCCGGATGGAGGAGCTGGACGCCGAGTTCGTCCCGGCCCTGCACTCCGTGGGCATGCCCCTCGAGCCCGGCCAGGCCGACGTCGCGTGGCCGTGCAACGACACCAAGTACATCGTGCAGTTCCCCGAGGAGCGCGCGATCTGGTCCTTCGGCTCCGGGTACGGCGGCAACGCGCTGCTGGGCAAGAAGTGCTACGCCCTGCGCATCGCCTCGGTCATGGCCCGCGACGAGGGCTGGCTGGCCGAGCACATGCTCATCCTCAAGCTCACCTCGCCCGAGGGCACGGTCAAGTACATCGCCGCGGCGTTCCCCTCCGCCTGCGGCAAGACCAACCTCGCGATGCTGGCCCCGACCATCCCGGGCTGGAAGGTCGAGACCCTCGGCGACGACATCGCCTGGATGCGGGTCGGCGAGGACGGCCGCCTGTGGGCGGTCAACCCCGAGTACGGCTTCTTCGGCGTCGCCCCTGGCACCAACGAGCACACCAACCCGAACGCGATGAAGACCATCAACAAGGGCAACTCGGTCTTCACCAACGTCGCGCTCACCGAGGACGGCGACATCTGGTGGGAGGGCCTCGAGAACCCGCCCGCCAAGGCCACCAGCTGGAAGGGCGAGCCCTGGACCCCCGAGTCCGAGGAGCTGTCCAGCCACCCGAACAGCCGCTACTGCACGCCGATCAAGCAGTGCGACATCCTCGCGCCGGAGTACGACGACCCGCGCGGCGTCCCGATCGACGCGATCCTGTTCGGCGGTCGCCGCAAGACGACCGTCCCGCTGGTCTTCGAGGCCCGCGACTGGACGCACGGCACCTTCCTCGGCGCGACGCTCTCCTCGGAGACCACCGCGGCCGCGGTCGGCGCGGTCGGCGTGGTGCGTCGCGACCCGATGGCGATGCTGCCGTTCATCGGCTACAACGCCGGCGACTACTTCAACCACTGGATCACGGTCGGCAAGGACAACGACGCCGCCAAGCTGCCGAAGATCTTCTACGTCAACTGGTTCCGTCGTGACGACGAGGGCGGCTTCCTCTGGCCGGGCTTCGGCGAGAACAGCCGCGTGCTGAAGTGGGTCGTGGAGCGCATCGACGGCCAGGCCGCGGCGGTCGAGACCCCGATCGGCCACGTGCCGGCGCCGGGCTCGCTCGACGTGGACGGCCTCGACATGACCGAGGACGCCCTCGCGGCCGCCCTCGCCGTCGACGTCGAGGAGTGGCGGGCCGAGATCCCGCAGATCCAGGAGTGGTTCGAGAAGTTCGGCGACGACCTCCCCGCCGTCCTCTGGACCGAGCTCGACGGCCTCAAGACGCGCCTGGGGAGCTGACCCGGCTCCGTCCGCACACCGCGAGGGCCCCATCCGTTCCCGGATGGGGCCCTCTGCGCGTGGGGCCTGTGGGATCATGGCGACGTCTGGGATCGGGGGGCGAGTGGAAGGGACATCTGTGGAGACCTACGGCCCCGAGGACCGTGCGCTCTTCGAGACCGCCGCGACCCAGCTCTTCGAGGAGATCATCGCCAAGAGCGGCATCTCCACCCAGGACCCCCGCATCGTGGCCGGTGGCGCCCTGGAGGAGCCGTTCGCGCTCCTTCGCCGGCTCAACCTCGTCAACCGCGACCCCGCCACCGACACCTGGCAGGGCGTCGACCCCACCACCGTCCAGTCCCGCGTCGTGGCCCCGCTCGGTCAGCGGGGCACGGACCTGCTCGCGGAGTCGTCCAGCTGGGCGAAGGCGTTCGGGGTGCTCGACCACGCCTGGCGACGCGCCGCCCGCGCCCCGTCGCGGGGCCCCTTCACCTACGTCCACGCCGAGGCCATCGACCCGTTCCTCGAGGGCCTGGTCGCCGACTGCGAGGAGGAGATGCTCACCGCGCAGCCGCAGACCGGCCGGGACCCCCGCAAGCTCGCACTCGCCGCGCTCCGCGACACCAACCTGCTCGAGCGGGGCGCCAGGATCCGGACGCTCTACCAGCACAGCGCCCGCCGGAGCTCGGTGACGAGGAAGTACGTCGCCGCCGTCACCGACCGTGGCGCCGAGGTCCGGACGCTCGACGAGTTCTTCAACCGGATGATCGTGATCGACCGCCGGGTCGCCGTGATCCCCAGCGGCGACGACCTCAGCGTGGCCATGGCCGTGCGGGAGCCGTCGGTCGTGGCCTACCTCGTCGACGTCTTCGAGAGGTCCTGGGAGCGGGCTCGCCCCTTCACCAGCAGCGAGACCGCCCTGATGAAGGACATCGCCGCCGAGCAGCGCGCGATGACGCTGCGGATGCTGATCGAGGGCCACTCCGACCCGGTCTCGGCCAAGCGGCTCGGGGTCAGCCCGCGCACCTACGCGGGCTACGTCGCCGACCTCAAGACCGAATTCGAGGCGGAGACCCGGTTCCAGCTCGGCTACGTGATCGGCCAGCAAGGGATCTCCGGCTCGGAGTCCACCCCGGACTCGGGCGGCTCCTGAGCCGCTGGACGCCGCGCCGCCTCCGGGCGGGGGCAACCAGCTCACGCACAAATGTCGCGAGGGCAACGACCGGGTGGTCGTTGCCCTCGCGCTGATGAGACGGGCCGGGGGGTGGCACTGGGACCGAACAAGGTGGGGGGTGAGTTGGGTCCCCGTCTCACGTCTGTGTGGAGTTGCTCCCTACGTCACTTCTGGACGTGGACGTAACCCCAGCTGCTGTCAGCCTGCGCCGGGGCGCTGATCCCGAGAAGCCCGAGGCTGAGGCCGGCGGTGGCTACTGCGATGGCCGCCTTGCGTGCGATGTTCATGAATCCCTCCAGCTTCGATTTTCTAGGCCCACGGAACGGCCATGCAAGAAGTGTGTTGCAGTTCTGCATTTCTCGGGGGTCGAACGTTCCCTCAGATTTCTGCATTGCACATTCATGCAAACGAGGCTCCAGGATGCACGATCCTGCAGACGGGATCGGCCCCCTCCGGAGGAGCTCCGAAGGGGGCCGACACACTGGCGGAGGCGGCGGGATTTGAACCCGCGAGAGGGGTTTGCCCTCAACCCGCTTAGCAGGCGGGCGCCATAGACCGGACTAGGCGACGCCTCCCGACAGCCAGCACAGGCTACAAGGAGGCCCCGGTCGGGGACGAATCAGGGGGCGGAGCGTCGCGCCCGACGTCCGGCCTCGCGGGGGGTGTCCCTGGCGCCGGGCACGACGGCTCTTCACCGTGTCGGTCCCTGGCCGTACTGTTCAAGGGTCGTCTCGAGTCTGGGGCAACCCCTTGACGTTCCCGCGCACCGTCGTGCTCGGCCTGGTGTCAGTCCTCGTCACCGGCTGTGGAGGGAGCACGCCCGACGACCCTCCGCGGGCGGACGGGACGGGTTCCGCGATCCAACCGGGCTCTGCGGCCGAGGGAACCTGCTGGCGGGTGCCTCCGGAGCTCGTGGCCGACGACGACTACTGGCGCGACGACTCGCAGACCGTGTCGTGCACCGCGCCGCACACGACGGAAACCGTGTTCGTGTACCCGCTGGCACGCCCCACCCCGGACGCGGCCCTGGAGGTCTCGGAGCGCTGCCACGCCTACGTTCGCGGGTACGTAGGCATCAGCGACGCGTCCTGGATCCCGTGGTCCGTAGTCCTCTTCCTACCCAGCGAGAAGCAGGTCGACGACGGGGCCTCATGGGTGCGCTGCGACCTCTTCTTCCCGGCGACCACCGGGAAGTCGGCCCCCCGCGAGACCTCCTTCTCCGGCCGTGACGCCGCCCGCCGTCCACCGGCAGGGTCGTGGGCCTGCCTCGACCACGCCCCAGACCCCCGCCGCAGGCAGGCCTACGTCAGCTGCACCGAGCCACACCTCTTCGAGGCGACCGGGGACGTCATCCACACCGCCCCCACATCCACCTACCCGACGCGCCGGGAACGAGCCCGTGCGGCGACCCAGTGCGACGGCCGCATACCTCGCGGCGACGGTCTGGTTCCCTCGGTGCTGTGGGGCTCGGTGGTCGAGGGGAGCGACCTGTCCGGGGCATGCCTGTTCCACCGAGCCGACGGTCGGCCCCTGCCGCCCCGCAGCCAGCCGTGACTCGCGCCCTCGCCATCATCGTGGACGGCGCCTGCGCTCGGCGGCCCCGCGCCTGGTGCGCGTGAACTGGGGGCGTACGCCGTCACAGCGGGCGCAGGCCCTGGCCCCGCCGCACGTGGTCCCGCACGTCGCGGGCGAGCTCCTCACGGTCGGCCGCCACCGCGGCCACCGGGATCGTGGTGGTGGTCCCGCCGCGCAGGCGCAGCACGAGGCAGTCGATGCCGCGCGGCGAGGCGGCGACCACCTCCTCGACGTCCTTCCACCGGGCCTCGGTGACGCCCGCGCCCCGGATCAGCCGGACCCGGTAGCCGTCCTCGTCGAGGTGGACGACGTACGTCCGACGGGTCAGGAACCAACCGCCCCCGAAGACCAGGACCAGGCCGAGCACGGCCAGCAGCACGATCAGGTCCAGCGACAGGTGCAGGACCGCCACCAGCGCGGTCGCGGCGAAGAGGAGGAGGGCGAGGACGACCAGGAGCGTGCCCATCAACCGGGCGCCGAGGGCGGGCGAGAGTCGATAGTCGGACGAGGTGGGACCGGGCATGGAGATGATTGAACAAGACACCGGAACTCGAGGGCCAACCGGCCTTGTCGAGCGCCCGCGAGGCGGGTCACACTCGAACCCCACCCCACTCCGGCTTCCCCCGGGAGACAGCCATGGTCGCACCCACTCCCCTCGCGAGCACCCCGCCGGACCGCCGTCCGGCGGCCCCCGTCCCCGGCGGCCTGCCGGAGGCGCTGGGCCGGCTGCAGCAGGCGCTGGACGCACCGCGCGGCGCCGCGGCCGACCGCAGCGGCTGGGGCTGGACCGTGCGGCAGCGGATGGCCGCCGTCCGGGACGCGCTGGTCGCCGAGGACGACCTGATCGACGACGGGTGGCTCGCCGCCCGCAGCGGCGGCCTGCTGCGCGAGCGGCAGGCCCTCGTCAGCCGGCTCGCCGCCGCGGGACCGGCCGTGCTCGAGAGCCCCGACGTCGAGCGGGTGCGCACCGAGGTCCACCGGCTGGTCGTCGACGTCAGCCACCACCTGCAGCGCCGGCACGACCTGGCCTACGACGCCGTCGAGCTCGAGCTGGGCGGCGAGGAGTAGGTCCCCGGCCCGGCACCCGGCGCCTCTAGACTGCTCCGGTGCCCGCCCCCGGGCGGCACGGAGGGGTGCCGGAGTGGCCGATCGGAACCGCCTTGAAAGCGGTCGCTGGCAGAGATGTCAGCCGCGGGTTCGAATCCCGCCCCCTCTGCCGAGCACCCGCGCCGGTCCAACCGCCGCCGGTCGGGTCACTGCAGAGCGGCCGTGCGGGGCGGCTCGGGCCGCGCCGCCGCGGCCTCCTCGGCCCGGCGGGCGCGGCTGCCGCGCGGGCCGGTGAGCGCGAGGTCCACCCGGATCACGACGAAGCCCAGCACCAGGCCGCCCACGACGCCGTACGCCACGGACAGCCCGCTCTCGGCCAGGGAGATCGCCGGGTTGAGCAGCGCCTGCGTCACCGGTGCGGTCGCGGCGACCCCGAAGGCGCACACCCACCAGCCCTGACGCCGGCGGGCGCGCATGTGGCAGCCCCACGCGAGCGCCGGGATCCCGAGCACCGTCTCGATCGGCCGCGGGAACGCCCCGAGCGTGTCCCGGCTCCACACGACGCCGTCGAGCAGGGAGGAGACCAGGCCCGGGGTGCCGTAGCGGCGCAGCAGCTCGGCGTACGCGAGCGTCAGCCCGAGCACGGCGGTGCCGACCAGCACCGTGAGGATGCCGCGCCGGCCGAGGCCGTGCAGGCCGGCGCCGAGGCGGTAGACGACGCCGAAGGCACCGAGCACGGCCAGCCCGAGCGTGGCGTACTCGAAGCGGGCCAGGGTGATGACCGGCTCGAAGCCCACCGTGGCCAGCGCCCCCACGGCGGCGATCAGGACCGCGATCACGGCCTCCCGGGCCGCGCCGACGAAGCGGACCGCCGGCACCGTCGCCATCACCGCGAGCACCGCGGAGACCACGCAGGTCATCACCGCCGCCCCCGTCCGCAGGAAGGGCGCGTCCGCGGCGAGCACCAGCACCCCGAGCGCCAGGGCGAGGGAGCCGAAGATGACGGGGCGGCCACCCGTGCGGGCGGCGAGCGCCCACGAGTAGACGCTCACGACCGCGACCGCGCCGGCCCTGCCCAGCCAGGCGGGACCGACCGGCACCATCGCGGCGACCAGCGCCGCGAGCCCGGCGAGCAGGCCGACACACCCGGCCGCGAGCGGCAGCCGCGAGGCCGCCAGCCCACCGATCGTGTCGCGGCCCCGGCCCCACGCCCGGCTCGACCGCGACGGCGGGCGGCTGGCACGACGACGCGGGGCGGGCGAGGACACGACGTGGAAGGTTACATTCGCCGGTTCGCGAGCGAGGGGTTGGTACGCCGCGCCTCCTCCAGCCGCGCGCGCTCCAGGGTGGCGGTGAGCAGGTCGGGGCCGTCCCCGGCCTCCACCAGCACGTCGCCGAGCGGGTCGACGACCAGCGAGTGGCCGCTGTAGCGCGGGGCCGGCTGGCCCACGGCGACGACGTACACGGTGTTCTCGATGGCCCGGGCCCGGACCAGCGTGCGCCAGTGCTCGACCTTGCGCAGGCCCGCCACCCACGCGGCCGGGACGACCAGCACCTCGGCACCGGCGTCGACGAGCGCCCGCCCGAGCTCGGGGAAGCGCAGGTCGTAGCAGGTCATCAGGCCGACGGCGAAGCCGCCGACCTCGACCACCCGCGGTCGCACCGGGCCGGCGCCGAGCCGGTCGGACTCGCGGTAGCCGAAGGAGTCGTAGAGGTGGATCTTGCGGTAGTCCGCGGTGGCGGCGCCACGCATCACCAGCGTGTTGAACGGCCGGGCCGGGTCCTCCCCGGACTCGAACATCCCCGCCACCACCGTGGTGTCCCGCTCCTTCGCGACCCGTGCCAGCTCGGCGGCGAACGGTCCATCCGTCGTCTCGGCGAAGGGGCTCACGTCGGAGCCGGCCTCGCCGAAGTCGCGGGCCCAGGCCTCCGGCAGGACGACGAGGTCCGCGCCCTCCGGCACCAGGTCGGCGAGCCGGGCGCGGTTCACCTCCGGGTCGAGGTCGGCGGCCTGCTGGACGAGGGCGACGCGCAGCTGCGTGGGATCCGTCACGGGTCCAGCCTGCCACCGGCGGCACGGGCGGTGGGAGACTGCGGGCGTGGATCTCGCTCCCGGAACCACCGGTTTCGCCGCTGTCGTCCTCGCCGGCGGCACGGCCGCCCGCCTCGACGGGGCCGACAAGGCGTCCCTCGAGCACGCCGGCCGCACGCTCCTCGAGTGGGCTCTCGACGCCCTCCTCGACGCCGCCGAGGTCGTCGTCGTGGGCGACCCCGTCCCGACCACCCGGCCGGTGACCTTCGTCCGCGAGGACCCGAGGTACGGCGGACCGGTGGCGGCCCTGCTCACCGGGCGGGACGCCCTGGCCCGGCGCGCGACCTCCCTCGGGGTCCTGGCCGTGGACATGCCCCGCGTGACGGCGTACACCTTCCGCCGGCTGCACGAGGCCGCCGTGGACCGCGACGGCGCCTTCCTCACCGACGTCGACGGACGCAGGCAGCTCGCCGGCGTGCTGGACCTGGCCCGGCTCGACGCGGTGCGGCCCGACCACGAGGGCCAGCACGGTATGGCCATCCGCCGGCTGCTCGCCGGTCTCGACCTCGCGGAGGTGGCCCCGCAGGGCGACGAGGGCCGGGACGTCGACACCTGGGCGGACGTGCGGGACCTGCAGGAGCAGAATCGCGGCGTGTCAGGGGTTGCGGCACCCGCCCGGATCTGGGAAACCTGAGAACGTGAACCTGCACGACTGGATCGACGAGCTGAGCGACGTCCTCGACATCGAAGCCGAGATCGACGAGGGGCTGGTCCTCGACCTCGCCCGCACGGTCGCGCACACCGTGGAGCGGCCGGCCGCGCCCGTGACGGCGTACCTCCTCGGCCTGGCCGCCGGCTCGAGCGGCGCGGACCCGGAGAGGGTCGAGGCGCTCGCCGCCCGGGCGCAACGCCTCGCCGAGGGCTGGGACCGCCCGGCCGACGCCCCCGACCCCGACGACGTCGACGACCCGATCCCCGACGACACCGGGGTCGACCACACCGCGGACACCTTCGACGACTGAACCGGACCGCGGGGGACAGCGCCGGCTGCGGGCGGGGTCCTAGGGTGGCGGGCATGCGCGCCGTCATCGCCTCCGGGGCCGGAGGGCCCGACGTCCTGTCCGTCGCCGATCTGCCCGACCCCGAGCCGGGCCCCGGCGAGGTGGCCATCTCGATCACCGCGACCGCGATCAACCGGGCCGACCTGCTGCAGCGGCAGGGGCACTACCCGCCGCCGCCCGGCTCCTCGGGCATCATCGGCCTCGAGTGCAGCGGCACCATCGACGCGGTGGGGCCCGACGTCACCGACTGGGCGGTGGGCGACGAGGTGTGCGCGCTGCTCGCCGGCGGCGGCTACGCGACCCGGGTGGTCGTCCCCGCCGGCCAGGTGATGCCCGTGCCGGACGGGGTGGACCTGGTGACCGCGGCCGCGCTGCCGGAGGTCGCGTGCACGGTCTGGTCCAACGTCTTCATGATCGCGGCGCTGCAGCCGGGCGAGAACCTCCTCGTGCACGGCGGGGCCGGCGGCATCGGCACCTTCGCGATCCAGCTCGCCGCGGCCAACGGGTCGCGGGTGTTCACCACCGGGGGCACGCCGGAGAAGCTCGCCGCGTGCGCGGACCTCGGCGCCGACGTCACCATCAACTACCGCGACGAGGACTTCGTCGAGGTCGTGCGGGACAAGACCGACGGCCACGGCGCCGACGTGATCCTGGACAACATGGGCGCGAAGTACCTCGGCCGCAACGTGGACGCCCTCGCGAAGGAGGGCCGCCTCGTCATCATCGGGATGCAGGGCGGCACCAAGGGCGAGCTCGACATCGCCAAGCTGCTGAACAAGCGCGGCGCGGTCGTCGCCACCTCCCTGCGCTCCCGCCCCGTCGCCGACAAGTCCGCCATCTGCGCCTCCGTCGTCGAGCACGTGTGGCCCCTGGTCTCCGAAGGCCGGGTCCGCCCCATCGTCCACGGCACCATGCCGCTCGAGGAGGCCGCCGCCGCCCACGCCCTGATGGAGTCCGGCGAGCACATGGGCAAGATCGTCCTCACCACCTGATTTCGGGGAGATAGTCCGGCACGTTCCTGCTCACAGGTGGATGGTCCGGCACGTTCCTGACCCCCGTGACGTCAGAAACGTGCCGGACTATCCGTTGGGAGGGCTCTCTTCAGCCACCACCTAGGCTGGGGCGCATGACTGAGAACCCCGGCGAGCAGGAGCAGCAGGTCGTGATCATCGGGCCCGACGGGCAGCCGATGGGGTCGGTCCCGGCCTCGGCGATCGCGCAGATGAACGCCGCCGAGTCCGAGTCGGGGGACGAGGACGGGGACGGGGAGGAGCGGGCTCTCACCGACCTCGTCGAGCAGCCCGCCAAGGTGATGCGGATCGGCAGCATGATCCGCCAGCTCCTCGAGGAGGTGAAGGCGGCCCCGCTCGACGAGGCCAGCCGCAACCGGCTCAAGGAGATCCACCAGGCCTCCATCAAGGAGCTCGAGGCCGGGCTCGCGCCCGAGCTGGTCGAGGAGCTGGAGCGGCTGACCCTCCCGTTCACCGAGGACCAGACCCCGTCCGAGGGCGAGCTGCGGATCGCGCAGGCCCAGCTCGTCGGCTGGCTCGAGGGCCTCTTCCACGGCATCCAGACCGCGATCTATGCCCAGCAGATGGCGGCCCGGGCCCAGTTCGAGCAGATCCGTCGCGCACTGCCGCAGGGGATGGTGCCGCAGCAGGACGGGCAGCAGACCGAGCAGCAGGCGCCGCACCGGCCCGGCGAGTCCGGCGGCATGTACCTCTGAGGTCGGGTCAGGCGCGCTTGCCGAGGCGGCGTACGACGACCAGGCCGAGCAGGCCCACCAGCACGAGGGCGACCCCGGGGGCGGCGAGCCGCGGCAGGCTGGTCGGCTCGGCGTCCGCGACCCGCGTGAACTCCGCCTGCTCGGGAGCCGGCGGCACCGCCGCGTGGCCGTCGCCGAGCAGCTTCTCCACCTGGGTGACCAGCGCGTCCTTCGCCGGCGCCGTGCCACTGCAGGAGTCGGTGGTCATCGCCGTCCCGTCGACCTTGACGAAGAAGACGTACTTCTTGTCGGCCACCAGGTCGTCGAGCCCGCAGGAGCTCCCGGCGCCCTCGGAGGTGACGTCGACCGTCGTGGTCGTGACGTCGCCCTTGTAGACCCGCTCGACCCTGACGGAGTACGTCGTCGAGGCCCGGTCGCCCTTGCCCTTGCTGGTCACGTCGGTGACCGTGCCGGTGAAGACGTCGTCGGCCTTGCCGGCCTGCGTCTGCGGCTTCGTGGTCGCGCAGGTGCAGGCGTGGGCCGGCAGCTGGCCCAGCACCACGCCGGAGCCGGCGAGCAGCAGGGCGGCCAGGAGGCGGCGGCCGGCGAAGGACAGGGGGGCGGACACGCGCCCATCGAAACAGATCACAGGTCGAACACACCAGCCAGCACCCGCGCGACGCCGTCCTCGTCGTGCCCGGGAGCCACGTGGTGCGCGGTCTCGGTGACCGTGGGGTGTGCGTCGGCCATCGCGTAGGCGGTGCCGGCCCACGCGAGCATCGGCAGGTCGTTGGGCATGTCGCCGAACGCGATCACGTCGGCCGCGTCGACCCCGAGGTCGTCGCACAGCATCGCCAGCGTGGACGCCTTGGTCACGCCGGGGGCGCTGATCTCCAGCAACGACGTCGCCGTCGACCAGGTGATGACGAGCCGGCCGAGCACGACCGCCTCGGCGACGTCCCAGAACTCCTGCGGCGCCAGCTCCTCGTGCCGCGCGAGCAGCTTGAGCGCGGGCCGGGTGAACAGCTCCTCGACGGGGGCGCGCCGGGCCGCGTCGGGCACCGGGTGGCGCTCCTGGAAGGCCGGCTCCAGGCCGATCCCCTCCAGCGTCTCGACGGCGTACGACGTCCCGGGCACCGCCTCGCGCAGCAGGGTGCAGACCTCCAGCCCGAGCGCGGGGTCGATCGGTCGCTCGAGGTGCGGCCGGGACCGGGCCACGTCCCACACCAGGGCGCCGTTGGACACCACGGCCAGGCCGTGCTCCCCGACCAGCCCGAAGACCTCCTCGGTCCAGCGCAGCGGGCGTCCCGTCACGAAGACGACGGGGACGCCGCGACGCTCGATCTCGGCGAGCACCTCGCGGGTGAAGTCCGAGACGGTCCCGTCGGAGCGGACCAGGGTGCCGTCGAGGTCGGTGGCGACCAGCCGGGGCAGGCTCACGGGAGCGGACGGGCCATGACCAGCTCGCCGTCGTCGTTCGCGCCGCGCAGCTCGGTGAAGCCACACTTGGCGAGGACGCGGATGCTGGCGGTGTTGTCGGGCCGCACGCTGGCCCGGATCCGGACCCCGCTGCGGTCCGCCTGGTCGAGCAGGCCGCGCAGCGCCTCGGTGGCGGCGCCGTGACCCCGGGCGTCGGCCACCAGGCCGTACCCCACCTCGGTCTCGGGGGTGCCGTCGACGTCCGCGGGCGGGCCGAAGAAGCCGATCGACCCGACGACCAGGCCGTCGAAGGCGCGCACGATGTGGCGCGGCCCCCACGGGTCGACCTCGCCGCGCACCATCGAGACGGCGTCACGGTCGTCCTCGCGGGGGTAGTCGGGGTGCCACTGCGGCCGCCGGCGCCCGGCCAGCATGTCCTCGCGCTCGTCGAGGGTCACCAGCGGCAGGCGCAACCGCAGGGTGGTCACCTCCGCGTGCAGGCTCACGGTCGCCCGTCCCGGAACCAGCGGTCGAGCTCCACGGCGACCCCGTCGTCGTACACGCTCGCGGTGACGTCGTGGGCCGCGGCGCGGACCTCGTCGATGGCCTGTCCCATGGCGACACCGCGGCGCACCCACTGCAGCATCTCGATGTCGTTGCGGCCGTCGCCGATGGCCAGCGCGTGCTCGGGTCCCAGCCCGAGCTCGCCGGCGACCCGCTCGAGGCCGGAGGCCTTGGAGACCCCGACCGGAGCCAGGTCCAGCCAGGCGGTCCAGCCGACCACGTAGTTGATGCCGTGCAGGCCGAGCTTCTCGGCCAGCGCGACGAAGTCGTCGACCGTGGCCTCGGGGTCGCGGATGATCACCCGGCTGACCGGGCCGGCGACGATCTCCTCGACCTCGGCGATCGTCATCTCGCCGGAGAGCTCACCGTCGGGGAAGTGCCGGTTGACCCGGTAGCCCACACCGCGCTCCTCGACCGCGACCAGCGCGTTGGGGTGGTGCTCCAGCACCGCCTCCACCGCCGGGCGGGCGTCGAACGTCTCCTCGTGCACGACCTCGACCGGCGGGTAGCGGAACACCACGGCCCCGTTGGACGCGACAACCCACAGGCGCTCACGCTCGCCGCCGTGCAGGTCGAGCAGGTCCGCGATGCGGGTCATGCCGTGGGGCGAGCGGCCGCTGGCGAGCACGACGTGCGCGCCGCCGTCGAGGGCGCGGTGCACGGCGTCGTACACCGCCGGCGCGATCTCCTCGTGGGTCGTCCCGGAGCCCTCGACCCACTTGAGCAGGGTGCCGTCGATGTCGAGGGCGACCAGCCGTGGCTGCCAGTCGCTCACTGGGCGACCGGCTCCAGGACCTCGCGGCCACCCAGCCACGGCTGCAACGCCTTGGGCACCCGCACCGACCCGTCCGCCTGCTGGTGGGTCTCGAGGATCGCCACGATCGCGCGCGGGATGGCGCACAGGGTGCCGTTGAGGGTCGCGAGCGGCCGGACCTCGCTGCCGCCGTCCGCGGCGAACCGGCCGCGGATGTCGAGGCGGCGGGTCTGGAACTCGGTGCAGTTCGAGGTCGAGGTGAGCTCGCGGTACTTCCCCTGCGTGGGGATCCACGCCTCGCAGTCGAACTTCCGCTGCGCGGAGAGCCCGAGGTCGCCGGCGGCGGTGTCGATCACCTGGTAGGCGAGCTCGAGCTTGTCGAGGAAGGCCTTCTCGATCTCCAGCAGCCGCTGGTGCTCGGCGTAGGAGTCCTCGAGCGTCGTGTAGACGAACATCTCGACCTTGTCGAACCAGTGCACGCGGATGATGCCCTTGGTGTCCTTGCCGTGCGAGCCGGCCTCCTTGCGGAAGCAGGGGCTGAACGCGGCGTACCGAAGCGGCAGCGAGGCCCCGTCGAGGATCTCGTCGGAGTGGTACGCCGCCATCGGGACCTCCGAGGTCCCGACGAGGTACATGTCCTGGCCCTCGATCCGGTAGACGTCGTCGGCGGCCTGGCCGAGGAAGCCGGTGCCGTCCATCGCGCGCGGCTTGACCATCGACGGAGCGATCACCTGGGTGAAGCCGAAGTCGCGGGCCGTCTCGTTGGCCAGGTTGATCAGCGCGAACTCCAGCTCTGCACCGACGCCGGTGAGGAAGTAGAACCGCGACCCCGAGACCTTGGCGCCCCGCTCGAGGTCGATCGCGCCGAGCAGCCGGCCGAGCTCCACGTGGTCGCGGGGCTCGAAGTCGAACTGCCGCGGCGTGCCCACGGTCTCGAGGACCACGAAGTCGTCCTCGCCACCGGCGGGCGCCTCGTCGGCCGCGAGGTTGGGGATGCTCATCAGGGCGGCCTGCCAGGTCTCCTCGGCGGCGGCCTGGGCGGCCTCGGCGGCCTTCACGTCCGCGGCCAGGGTCTTGGTGCGCGCGAGCAGCTCGGCCTTCTCCTCGCCCTGGGCCTTCGGGATCAGCTTGCCGAGCTGCTTCTGCTCCGCGCGCTTGGCCTCGAAGTCCGCGATCGCGGCCCGGCGGGCGGAGTCCGCGGCGAGCGCGCTGTCCACGACGTCGGCGGACAGCCCGCGCTTGGCCTGGGCGGCGCGCACGCGGTCGGGGTCGTCTCGGAGCACTCGCGGGTCGATCATCCCGGGGTCCCTGCGGCGAGGGGAGCGAAGCGAGGCTCGTCGTGGGGTGAGGTCATGGCGGCAAGGCTATCCGTCGTACGTGGGAAGGCTCACGCGAGATACGCGCCGCCCCCGGGTACGGTCCCCTGCCCCGGCATACTTGGCCCCGCCCCAGCCACCCGAAGGGACCCGCGTGCTCGACCGTTCTCGCCTGACCACCCTGAGCTGGGCACTCCTCTGCTTCGCGCTGTTCGCGGTGATCGGGGTCCTCGTCACCCACGACTGGGGTCCGCTGACGTCGATCGACAACCGCGGCGACCCGGCCGAGCAGTGGGCGGTGGACGCGCACTGGATGAGACAGCCGCTGAAGGGCGTCGAGGCGGCGTTCGCCACCGTCGGGATGACGATCCTGACCGCGCTCCTCGCCGGCATGCTGCTGTTCAAGAAGCACCGACGGGCGGCGGTCTTCGCGGTCGTGGTGATGGTGGTGACCTCGCTGGTCACCACGCTGATCAAGGTCCAGATCGGGCGCGGCCGTCCACCGTGGCAGAACCAGAACGGGCTGCTGACCACGCAGTCCTTCCCCTCCGGCCACGCCTCGTCGGTGACGGCGTTCGCGGGGATCTGCGTCGTGCTGGCGGTCATGCTCGTGCGCCGGGCGAGCACCCGCCGCACCATCTACCTCGTCCTCGCGGTGTGGGTGCTCCTGGTCTGCGCCGACCGGGTCCTGCTCGGACGCCACTACATCAGCGACGTGACCGCGGGCGCGCTCCTCGGCGCCGGCATGGTGCTGCTCGGCCTGACGATCTACACCCCCCTGCCGCGCAGCCTGGCGATCGGCTCCGAGCCGCTGCCCGAGGTGCTGCCGTCCGCGAAGAAGCTGGCGGTGGTGCTCAACCCGATCAAGGTCGAGGACCCGGGCCAGTTCCGCGCGATCGTCTCCGCGATGGCCGTCGAGGCCGGGTGGTCGGAGCCGACCTGGCACTACACGACCGTCGAGGACCCGGGCACCGGCATGGCCGAGGCCGCCGCGGTGGCGGGCGCCGACCTGGTGCTGGTCTGCGGCGGTGACGGCACGGTGCGCGAGGTCTGCGCCGAGCTCGCCGGCACCGGCATCCCCGTCGGCATCGTGCCCGCCGGGACCGGGAACCTGCTGGCCCGCAACCTGCACATCCCGCTCTACATCCGCGCCGCCATCGACGTGGCGCTCAACGGCCAGGACCGCGCCATCGACCTCGTGTCGGTCGGGGGCGACGGCATCGAGGACACCCACTTCATGGTGATGGCGGGCATGGGCTTCGACGCCGCGATCATGGAGGGCGTCAACGAGGACCTGAAGAAGCGGGTCGGCTGGGTCGCCTACGTGCTCTCGGCCCTGAAGTCGCTGATGTTCCCGGCGGTCAGGGTCGAGGTGTCCGTCGACGGCGGGGAGTTCACCCGGCACCGGGCCCGCACCGTCGTGGTCGGCAACGTCGGCTTCCTGCAGGCCGGCCTCCCGCTGCTGCCGGACGCCGCGATCGACGACGGGCTGCTGGACGTGGTGATCCTGCACCCGCGCAACTTCTTCTCCTGGATCCCGCTCGCCTGGCGGGTGCTGCTCAAGCTCAAGCACACCGACGACCTCGTGAACCGGATGACCGGAGCCTCGGTGGTCATCCGCTCCTCGACCGACACCCCGCGCCAGCTCGACGGCGACTCGATCGGGCCGGGTCGGGAGCTGCGGATGGAGTGCATCCACGGGCGGCTGCTCGTGCGCGTGCCCCGCTGACCTGTCGCAGCGTCACCGCGTACGACGTCGACCCGTCGCAGCTTCACCGCGTACGACGTCGACCCGTCGCAGCTTCACGGCGTACGACGTCGACCCGTCCCTCTTTCACGGCCGAGCCGAAGCCCCATGACCTGTCTGTCCGGACCCAGCAGGCCGAGTCGCTGCCAGCCCCTGGACCGGTAGAGCCGGACCGCCGGGTCGGCTTCGTCGGCCGCCGTGGACAGCAGCGCCCGGTCGTGCGGCAGCCCAGCGAGGAGCAGGTCGTGCAGTCGCCGGCCGGCGCCCCGGCCGCGGCACTTCTCGAGCACCGCCAGCTCGACCAGCTCGAAGTGACCACCCACCCAGGCGTCGAGGCCCGGCAGCTCCTCGACCACGAGGTCGGGCCAGTACTCACCCCGTTGGCCGGTGTACCCCCAGCTGAAACCGATGAGCCGATCCCCCTCCCGCACCGTCGCGAGGCGGAAGTCCGGCCGCGCCCGGTGCCGCTCCCACGGTGACCCCCGCCATTCCTCGAAGCCGCCCTGGGCGCCGAAGACGTCGGCGTACACCTCGAAGACCTCGGTGGCGAGGCCCCGGGCGCTCCCGGCGTCGAGGACTGAGAACTCCATGAGCCCATCGTGACTCCTGCCCGGCGCACTCGACCGTCAACACACGACGGGTCGATGCCCCGGCGCCGTCAACCTGCGACGGGTCGGCGTCAAGAAACCGTCAAGATTTCTGCGCGCCGACGGTCAGCGGTCAACCCGGCATGCAGCCGCCGGAGCCACGAACGGGCAGGCTGTGCTCATGACCACCAGCGCGTCCCCGCCCCGCGACTCCGGTCCATTGGAGGAGGGCGGATCGCGGCGCGGCTTCCGCGCCTGGCTGCTGGCCGACATCGCGGAGACCGGTCACCGCGGGCAGGGCCCGCACGGGGTGCCTGCCCCGGAGCAGGAGCGGCACGTCTGGTGGCGGGTGATGTGCCTGACCGGCCTCGACTACTTCTCGACACTGGGTTACCAGCCCGGGATCGCGGCCCTGGCGGCCGGGCTGCTCTCACCGCTCGCCACGATCGTACTGGTGGGGCTGACGCTGCTAGGGGCGCTGCCTGTCTACCGCCGGGTGGCGGAGGAGTCTCCGCACGGCGAGGGATCCATCGCCATGCTCGAGCGGCTCCTGTCCTTCTGGCAGGGCAAGCTCTTCGTCCTCGTGCTGCTGGGTTTCGCCGCGACCGACTTCCTCATCACGATGACCCTGTCGGCCGCCGACGCCACGGCGCACGTGGTCGAGAACCCGCACGTCCCCGAGGCCCTGCACGGCCAGGAGCTGCTCATCACGCTGGTGCTGCTCGGCGGTCTCGGTGCGGTGTTCCTGCGGGGCTTCACCGAGGCGATCGGCATCGCGGTCGTGCTGGTCGGCGCCTACCTGGCGTTGAACGCGGTGGTCGTCGCGGACTCGCTCTACGAGGTCGTGACGTCCCCCTCGGTGGTGACCGACTGGCGGCACGCGCTGACCCAGGAGCACGGCAACCCGCTGGCCATGGTCGGGATCGCGCTGCTGGTGTTCCCCAAGCTGGCGCTTGGTCTCTCCGGGTTCGAGACGGGGGTAGCGGTGATGCCGCAGATCGAGGGCGACGCGGACGACACCGAGCAGCGTCCGGAGGGCCGGATCCGCGGCGCCAAGCGCCTGCTGACGACCGCGGCCGTCATCATGAGCGTCTTCCTGGTGACCAGCAGCATCGTCACCACGTTGCTGATCCCCGAGAAGGAGTTCGAGGTCGGTGGCGAGGCCAACGGCCGCGCTCTGGCCTACCTCGCCCACGAGCAGCTCGGCAGCACCTTCGGCACCGTGTACGACGTCTCGACGATCGCGATCCTGTGGTTCGCAGGGGCCTCGGCCATGGCCGGCATGCTGAACCTGATCCCCCGCTACCTGCCCCGCTACGGCATGGCGCCGGACTGGGCGCGGGCGGTGCGGCCGCTCGTCCTGGTGCTCACCGCCGCGGCGTTCCTCGTGACCTGGATCTTCGACGCGAGCGTCGACGCGCAGGGCGGGGCATACGCCACCGGCGTGCTGGTCCTCATGACCTCCGCCGCGGTGGCCGTGACGCTGGCGGCCCGGCACGCGGGGCAACGCAAGAGGTTCGTGGGGTTCGCCCTCATCGCCGCCGTGTTCGTCTACACCACCATCGACAACGTCATCGAACGCCCCGACGGCGTCAAGATCGGGGCCTGCTTCATCGGCGCGATCATCGCCGTGTCGTTCTGGTCCCGGGTGAAGCGCGCGTTCGAGCCCCGCGTGACCTCGGTCCAGCTCGATCCCACCGCCGAGCGCTTCATGCGCGACTGCGCGCGGCGCAGCATCCGCCTGATCGCCAACGAGCCCGACGCCGGAGACGCCGAGGAGTACGTCAACAAGACCCGCCAGGTGGTCGCGGACAACGACCTGCGCGACGAGGGCGACATCATCTTCGTCGAGGTGATCCTGACCGACCCCTCGGAGTTCGAGACCACCGTCACGGTGCACGGAGAGGTCCGCCACGGCACCCGGCGGGTGCTGACCTTCGAGTCCTCGACGGTGCCGAACGCGCTGGCCGCCCTGCTCCTGCACATGCGGGACCGCACCGGGGTCAACCCCCACATCTACTTCGAGTGGACCGAGGGCAACCCGGTCACCCAGATCCTGCGGTTCCTCTTCTTCGGCGTGGGCGAGGTGGCCCCGGTGACCCGCGAGGTGCTCCGCCGGGCCGAGCCCGACCGCAGGCGCCGCCCGCACGTCCACGTCGGCTGAGCGGTCAGCGCCGCGCGCCGGCGAGCAGGTCCCCTGCGCGCGTCCTGTCCGGGTCGAGCGGCGCCGGCCGGGCCGCGAGCGCCTGGCGGCGAGTCGCGTGCCGCGCGACCGTCGACGCCGCCGCCGCCGCGACGAGTCCGAGGAGCAGCAGGAATCCCAGCCGGTCGAGGTCGGCGGCCCCGAAGGTCAGCTGACCACCCGCGTGCACCACGAAGCCGGTGAGGAACGCCCAGGCGCTCAGCGCGACGCCCACCGCGTACCTCGCGGGCAGGGCCGCGCAGGATGCCGCCGTCACCGCGGCCAGGGCTGTGAGCCCGACCCGGACGTCGGCCTCGAGGCGGTGGCACACCGTCGCGGTCACGAGCAGCGCCGCTTCGACGAGGCCGAAGCGCACCTCGGAGAGCTCCGTCAGGGATGGCGCGCGATTCGTTCCGGTCATGTCTCCAGTGAAGGCCTCGGTCGGCGGCTGACGGGGGAACGTTGACGGAACCCTGACGTCCGGGCCGCAGGGTCTGACGGATCCCTGACCGTGACCCGCACGGGACGGCGGGACGACCCGAGGGGCCCAGCACCGGCGACGGCCGCGACCAGCCCCCGGGGACTCGCGTGAGCCGCCTCACCACACCGTCCGGATCCCGTCAACAAGCGACGGGTCGGCGTCAGGGAAGCGTCAAGAAGCGACGGGTCGGCGCCTGGGCAGGACTGGGATGGAGACGTGGCTGACCTCGTCTACGTACTCCTGACCCTGGCGTTCTTCGCCCTCACCGCCGTCCTGGTCGGCGTGATCGACCGGCGGTGGAGCAGGTGAGCGCGACCCTGCCCGCGCTCGGGCAGATCCTCGCCCTCGTCCTGCTGCTGGCGGTCAGTGTGCCGTTCCTGGGCCGCTTCCTGGCCGGCATCTACACCAGCGACCGTCACCTCGCGGTCGAGCGGGCGTCGTACCGGCTCCTGCGCGTCGACCCCGACGCCGACCAGCACTGGCGCACCTACGCGTTCTCGGTGCTCGGCTTCTCCCTCGTGAGCGTCCTGGCGCTCTTTGCGCTCGGGCGCCTCCAGCAGCACCTCCCCCTCTCGCTCGGCTTCGGCGCGCTGCCCAGCGACGGCGCCTGGAACACCGCCGTCTCGTTCACGACCAACACGAACTGGCAGTGGTACTCCGGCGAGGCCGCCGTCGGCCACCTGTTCCAGATGTCCGGCCTGACCGTGCAGAACTTCGTGTCGGCCGCGGTCGGCATGGCGGTGGCCGCGGCCTTCGCCCGCGGCCTGGCCCGCTCCGCCCGGGACGGCCGCGTCGGCAACTTCTGGGCCGACCTCGTGCGCACCGTCGTCCGGGTGCTGCTGCCGATCTCGGTCGTCGGGGCGTTCGTCCTGATCGTCTTCGGCGCCGTGCAGAACCTCGCGGACCCCCAGACCGTGCACACGCTCACCGGTGGCGTCCAGCACGTCACCGGTGGTCCGGTCGCCAGCCAGGAGGTCATCAAGGAGCTCGGCACCAACGGGGGCGGCTTCTACAACGCCAACTCCTCGCACCCCTTCGAGAACCCGACCCCCGTCACGAACCTGCTCGAGGTCTTCCTGCTCCTCCTCATCCCGTTCGCGATGGCCTGGGCCTTCGGCATCATCGTCGGGGACCGCCGCCAGGGCATCGCGATCCTGTCGGTGATGGCGATCCTGCTGGGCATCTCGATCGCCCTGCTCACCTGGGCCGAGATGGCTGGGCACGGCTCGGCGCCGGCTGCCGCCGGCGGAGCCCTGGAGGGCAAGGAGATGCGTTTCGGCACCGCCGCCTCGGCACTCTTCGGCGCCGCGACGACCGGCACGTCGACCGGCGCGGTCAACTCCATGCACGACTCGTTCACCGCGCCCGGCGGAGGCGTGGCGATGTTCAACATGATGCTCGGCGAGGTCGCGCCCGGCGGCGTCGGCTCGGGCCTCTACGGCATGTTGATGCTGGCCGTGGTCACGGTGTTCCTGTCCGGCCTGATGGTCGGCCGCACCCCGGAGTACCTCGGCAAGAAGATCGGGCAGCACGAGATCGTGCTCGTCGCCTTCTACGTGCTGACCACGCCGTTCCTCGTGCTCGCCGGAGTGGCCGTCGCGCTGTCCGCCGACGCCGGCCTCGCCGGCCTCCAGGCGTCCGGGCCGCACGGGTTGTCCGAGGCCCTGTACGCCACCACGTCGGCGTCCAACAACAACGGCAGCGCCTTCGCCGGACTGACCAGCGGTACGCCGTTCTGGAACACCCTGCTCGGTGTCTGCATGCTGGCCGGCCGGTTCCTGCCGATGGTCTTCGTCCTGGCCCTCGCCGGACGCTTCGCGAGCCGGCAGCAGCTGCCCGAGAGCGCCGGCACCCTCCCCACCACCAAGCCACTCTTCGTGGTCCTGCTCACCGGCGTCGCGCTGATCGTGGTCGGTCTGACCTACGTCCCGGCGCTCGTCCTCGGTCCGATCGTGGAGTCCCTCGCATGAACGTCCAGCACACCAACGTCCAGTCCCACCGGTCCCGGGGTGCCGGCATCCCGGACTCGGAGGACCACCACCACAAGCCCGCCGCCGTCCAGCGCTCCGTGACCGAGCAGCTCGTCTCCGCGCTGCCGGGCGCCGTACGCAAGCTCGACCCGCGCGAGCTGCTCGGCAGCCCCGTCATGCTGGTCGTCGAGATCGGCGCCGCGGCCACCACGGTCATGGCGATCGTGGACCCCAGCGTGATGGCTTGGTCCGTCACGGTCTGGCTGTGGCTCACCGTCGTCTTCGCCACGCTGGCCGAGGCGGTGGCCGAGGGGCGCGGCAAGGCCCAGGCGGCCAGCCTTCGCGCCCTCCAGCAGGAGACGATGGCGCGGCGGGTGCGTGGCGGTCGCGACCAGCTCGAGCACACCGGCAACCTGGCCGACCTGCCCACCGACGAGGTGCAGAGCACCCAGCTGCGCGCCGGCGACGTCGTCGTCGTCGTGGCGGGCGAGCGGATCCCCGGCGACGGCGACGTCATCGAGGGCGTGGCCAGTGTCGACGAGTCTGCGGTCACCGGAGAGTCGGCCCCGGTGATCCGGGAGTCCGGCGGCGACCGGAGCGCGGTCACCGGCGGCACCGTGGTGCTCTCCGACCGGATCGTCGTGCGCATCACCTCCGAGCCCGGACACTCGTTCGTGGACCGCATGATCGCGCTGGTGGAGGGATCGGAGCGCCAGCGCACCCCGAACGAGATCGCGCTCAACGTCCTGCTGATCGCGCTGACGGCCGTCTTCGTGGTCGTCGTCGTGACCCTCTACCCGCTGGCGGACTACAGCGACGCGCACCAGTCGGTCGTGGTGCTCACCGCACTCCTGGTCTGCCTGATCCCCACCACCATCGGGGCGCTGCTGTCGGCGATCGGCATCGCCGGGATGGACCGGCTGGTACGCCGCAACGTGCTCGCCATGTCGGGTCGCGCGGTCGAGGCCGCCGGTGACGTCGACGTCCTGCTGCTCGACAAGACCGGGACCATCACCTACGGCAACCGGCGAGCCACGGAGCTGCTGCCTCTCGAGGGCGTGGACGTCGAGCTGATCGCGGACGCCTCGCTGCTGGCGTCCCTGGCCGACGAGACCCCCGAGGGCCGGTCGATCGTGGACCTGGTGCGCGACGAGGGCAGGGACCCGGGTCACGGCCGCGTCCCCGCGGGGGCCACCCTGGTCGAGTTCTCCGCGACCACCCGGATGAGCGGCATCGACCTGCCGGGTCGCAGCATCCGCAAGGGCGCCGGTTCGGCTGTCACGAAGTGGGTGCACAGCACCGGCGGCCGGCTCTCCCCCGAGCTGGACACCCTCGTCGAGAAGGTGAGCGGGAGCGGCGGCACGCCCCTGGTGGTCGCCGAGCAGGTCGGCACGGACCCGGCGCGGCTGCTCGGGGTCATCCACCTCAAGGACGTCGTCAAGGAGGGGATCCGCGAGCGCTTCGCCGAGATGCGCGCGATGGGCATCCGCACCGTGATGATCACCGGCGACAACCAGGTCACCGCCCGGGTGATCGCGGCCGAGGCCGGCGTCGACGACGTACTCGCCGAGGCCACCCCCGAGGACAAGATGGCCCTGATCCGCAAGGAGCAGGAGGGCGGCCGGATGGTCGCCATGTGCGGCGACGGGACCAACGACGCCCCCGCCCTGGCCCAGGCCGATGTCGGCGTCGCGATGAACACGGGCACCATGGCCGCCAAGGAGGCCGGCAACATGGTCGACCTCGACTCCGACCCGACCAAGCTCATCGACGTCGTCGAGATCGGCAAGCAGCTGCTCATCACCCGGGGCGCGCTGACGACCTTCTCGATCGCCAACGACGTCGCGAAGTACTTCGCCATCCTGCCGGCGATGTTCGTCGTGGCCTTCCCCGACCTCGACGTCCTCAACCTCATGCGGCTGTCCAGCCCCGAGTCGGCGATCGTCTCGGCGGTCGTGTTCAACGCGCTGGTCATCGTCGCGCTGATCCCGCTCGCCCTGCGCGGCGTGCGCTACCGGCCGTCGTCGGCCTCGGACCTGCTGCGCCGCAACCTGCTGGTGTACGGCGTCGGCGGGCTGGTCGCCCCCTTCGTCGGCATCAAGCTGCTCGATCTCGTCATCTCCCTGATCCCCGGCCTCTGAAAGGCACTGGACCATGAACGACCTCTACGCCCTGTTCCGCCACAGCCTCGCGGGCCTGCGCGCGCTCGTGCTGCTGACGCTGGTCCTCGGCCTCGCCTACCCGCTCGCGATCACCGGCATCGCCCAGGTTGCGATGCCGTGGCAGGCCGACGGCTCCCTCGTCGACGCGTCCGGCAACCACGTCACGGCCGCGAGGGACGCGGTCGGCTCGGCCCTCCTGGGTCAGCGGACCGTCGGCAAGGACCTGTTCCACCCCCGCCCGTCCGCCGCGGGCGACGGCTGGGACCCGCTCGACACCTACGGCTCCAACCTCGGTCCCGAGAGCACCGACCTGGTCGCCAGCATCGAGGAGCGGCGCGCCGAGATCGCCGGGCGGGACGGTGTCGAGCCGGGCGCCGTGCCCCCGGACGCCGTCACCGCCTCGGGGTCCGGGCTGGACCCCGACATCTCACCGGCGTACGCCGACCTGCAGGTGGCCCGGGTCGCGAAGGCCAACGGGCTGAGCGTCGCCCACGTCCAGCGACTTGTCGAGGACAACACCTCGGGCCGGACCCTGGGCTTCCTGGGCGAACCCCGCGTCAACGTGCTGGAGCTGAACATCGACGTGCTCCGAGCCTCGTCGGTCTCAGCCCAGGGCTGACGGACTGGCAGGATCGAGACATGGAGGAGCGGCGCCGGGGAAAGCTGACGGTGTACCTCGGCGCTGCCCCCGGCGTGGGCAAGACCTACGCCATGCTCGACGAGGCCCGGCGCCGCTGCGAGCGCGGCACCGATGTCGTCGTGGGGTACGTCGAGACCCACGGGCGAGCCAAGACCCTGGCCCAGGTCGACGGCCTCGAGGTGGTCCCGCGCAAGGAGGTCGACCACCGCGGCGCGACGTTCACCGAGATGGACACCGACGCGATCCTGGCCCGCAGGCCGGCCGTGGTCCTCGTCGACGAGCTGGCGCACACCAACGTGCCGGGCAGCCGGCACGAGAAGCGCGCCCAGGACGTCGAGGACCTGCGAGCCGCGGGCATCGACGTCATCACCACCGTCAACATCCAGCACCTGGAGTCGATCAACGACGAGGTGGAGCGGATCACCGGGGTCCGGCAGCGCGAGACCGTTCCCGACGACGTGGTCCGCACCGCCGACCAGATCCAGCTGGTCGACATGGCCCCGGACGCGCTGCGGCGGCGGATGGCGCACGGCAACATCTACCGGCCTGAGCAGATCGACGCCTCGCTGGCGTCCTACTTCCGGGTCGGCAACCTGACCGCGCTGCGTGAGCTGGCCCTGCTCTGGCTCGCCGACCGGGTCGACGACGCCCTTGATGACTACCGTCGGGCGCACGACATCGCAGCCCCCTGGCCGACCAAGGAGCGCATCGTCGTCGCGGTCACGGGAGGCGAGGAGAGCGAGACGCTGCTGCGTCGCGGCGCGCGCCTCGCCCAGCGGGCAGCCGGCTCGGAGCTGCTGGCCGTGCACGTGATCGCCACCGACGGCCTCCGCAACGTCGACGACGGGCGGGTCGCCCGCTCCCAGCAGCTGGTCGAGTCGCTGGGAGGCTCCTTCCACACCGTGGTGGGTGAGGAGGTGGCGGACTCCGTCGTGGACTTCGCCACCGGTGCCAACGCGACGATGATCGTGGTCGGTGTCTCGCGGCACGGCAGGCTCCGCCGGCTCTTCACGGGATCCACCGGCGACCGCATCGCCTCGCTGGCGGGGGCGATCGACGTCCACCTGGTCACCCACGAGCGGGTGGCGGGGGCGGCTCGCTCCCGCAGGCAGCTGTCGCCGCTCAGCCGTCGCCGCCAGCTGGTCGGCTGGCTCCTGGCCCTCGCGCTGCCGCTGGTGCTGGCCGCCGGGCTGCAGTCGCTGGACGAGTCCCACCAGCTGCCCCTGGCGCTGCTGCTCTTCCTCGCCGGCACCGTCCTGGTCGCCCTCGTGGGCGGGATGCTGCCCGCCCTCCTGGCCGCCCTGGCCGGGTTCCTCACGCTCAACTGGTTCTTCACCCCTCCGGTCGGTCGCCTGACCATCGCCGAGCCCACCAACCTGGTCGCCCTGATGGTCTACGTCGCCGTGGCCGTCGGCGTGGCGACCGTGGTCGACCGGGCCTCCCGCCGCGCCTCCGAGGCCGCGCAGGCACGGGCCGAGGCCGCGACCCTGGCGTCGCTGTCCCAGTCGGTGCTCACCGGTCAGGACACCGCCGAGGCGATCGTGGAGCGGCTGCGGGAGACCTTCGCCCAGGACTCCGTGGCGCTGCTGGCCCGGACCCCTGCCGGCACCTGGCGGCTGGTCGCCGCGAGCGGACCGCACCCGGCGGCGGTGCCGGACGGGGCCGACTCCCGGGTCACCGTCGACGACGACCACGTCCTCGCCCTGCGCGGGTCGACGCTGCGCGCCTCCGACCAGCGGGTGCTCGAGGGGTTCGCCGTCCAGACCGGCCTGGTGCTGGAGTACCGACGGCTGCGCGAGAGCGAGAACCGCGCGGTCGCGCTCGAGCGCGCGGACGCGACCAGCACCGCGATCCTGCGCGCCGTCTCGCACGACCTGCGTACGCCGCTGGCCACCATGCGCACGGCGGTGGACGGCCTCGTCTCCGGCGGGCGTGCTCTCGACGAGGCCGACCGGCGCACCCTGGTCGAGGCCGTCGACTCCGCCACCGACCAGCTCGAGCACCTCATCGACGACCTGCTCGACCTGTCCCGGCTGCAGACCGGGCTCCTGCACCCGGTGCTGCGGCCCCGCAGCCTCGAGGAGATCCTGCCGATCGCGGTGGCCGGCCACCCGCCGGGCAGCGTCGTCCTCGAGCTGGACGAGTCGGCGCCGTTCGTGCGGACCGACGCGGGGCTGCTCGAGCGGGTCGTCGCGAACCTGGTCGCCAACGCGGTCCGGGTCTCGCGAGGGACACCGGTCCGCGTGGTCGCGCAGGTCCTCGAGCACGAGATGTCGATCCTCGTGGTCGACCGCGGCCCGGGCGTGCCCGCCCCTCTGCGCGAGCGGATGTTCGAGCCGTTCCAGCGTCTCGGCGACACCAGCCCCGGTGGCCTCGGGCTCGGCCTGGCCGTGGCTCGCGGCCTCACCGAGGCGATGGGGGGCACCCTGACCGCGGAGGACACGCCGGGTGGCGGGCTGACGATGGTGCTGTCCGTCCCGCGGGTCGATCCCGAGAGCGAGGACGCATGAGCCACCGCGTGCTGGTCGTCGACGACGAGCCGGCGCTGGCCCGCGCGCTGGCGATCAACCTCCGCGCGCACGGCTGGGAGGTCGTCACCGCCGCCGACGGGCGCGGCGCGCTCACCGCTGCCGCCGAGACGCATCCCGACGTGGTCGTGCTCGACCTCGGCCTCCCCGACATGGACGGCACCGAGGTGATCGCCGGCCTGCGTGGCTGGACGAGCGTGCCGATCGTGGTGCTCTCCGCGCGCCAGCACGGCGAGGACAAGGTGGAGGCGCTCGACCTCGGCGCCGACGACTACGTCACCAAGCCGTTCGCGATGAACGAGCTGATGGCCCGGCTGCGGGCTGCGGTGCGCCGCAGCCAGGAGACGGCACCGGGCGCCTCCGTCGTGGAGGTGGGGGACCTGGTCATCGACCTGGCCCGCAAGAAGGTGACCCGAGCCGGGGCCGACGTACGCCTCACCCCCACGGAGTGGGCCTTCCTCGAGCTGCTCGCCCGCAACCTCGGCAAGCTGGTCTCGCGACAGCAGATCCTGCGCGAGGTGTGGGGGCCGGCGTACGAGCACGAGAGCCACTACCTGCGGGTGTACGCCGCGCAGCTGCGGCGCAAGCTCGAGGACGACCCCGCGCACCCGCGCCACCTGGTGACCAGCAGCGGGCTGGGCTACACGCTGGAGCCGTGACCGGACGCTACGGGCGGGCGCCCTCGATCGCCTCCTGCTCCTCCGGCGAGAGCTGCTGCTCGCAGGACCAGGCCGAGATGCTCTTGGCGTAGGTGCGCGAGTCGCTGCGGCCGTGGATCGAGGTCAGCACGACCCCGTGGCCGCTCTCGTCGAGGAGCGCGAGCGACCAGGACAGGTGGCCGCCCATGTCCCCGAAGGCGTCGTACCGGACCACCGCGAGGTGGCGCAGCGCGTCGCGGGCCTCGGCGCGCAACGCCGCGACCTCCTGCCGCAGGCCGTAGACGTCCTGGGGCAGCGCGTCGGCGCCGACCTTGCGCCGGGCGGCACTCTGCCGGCGGAGCGAGAGGACCGAGAGGACCAGGGCGGCGAGGGCGACCAGCAGGGCGATCGAGACGAGGAACGGCACGGTGCGAAGCCTAGGTAGCGAACTCCGCCAACCGGCGGCGCCCCGCCCGGTGACGGCCAACGGGTGGTCAACGCGACGAGGGGATGCGCGAGCCGTGGAAGCATGAGGAGCGTGACCGACCGACGCATCGCCTACCAGGGAGAACCAGGCGCCAACTCGCACCTGGTGTGCAAGGAGCACTACCCGGACTGGGAGGCGCTCCCCTGCGCGTCGTTCGAGGACGTCTTCGCCGCGGTCGAGTCGGGCGAGGCCGACCTGGCCATGATCCCGATCGACAACTCGATCGCCGGCCGGGTCGCCGACATCCACCACTTCCTCCCGGCGTCGGACCTGCACATCATCGCCGAGCACTTCCTGCGGATCCGGTTCAGCCTGATGGGGGTCCCCGGCTCCACGCTGGACACCATCCGCACCGTGCACAGCCACGTCCACGCGCTCGGCCAGTGCCGCAAGGTCATCCGCGAGCACGGCCTCACACCGATCATCTCCGGCGACACCGCGGGAGCGGCCCGCGAGGTCGCCGAGGCCGGCGACCCGACCCAGGCCGCGATCTCGCCGCCGCTGGCTGCCGACATCTACGGCCTGCAGGTCCTGGCCGACGACGTGGAGGACGAGGAGCACAACACCACCCGGTTCGTGGTCCTCTCCCGCGAGCTCGTCGAGGCGCCCGCCGGCGACGGCCCCGTGGTGACCAGCTTCATCTTCAACGTCCGCAACCTGCCCGCCGCGCTCTACAAGGCCCTCGGTGGCTTCGCCACGAACGGCGTCAACATGACCAAGCTGGAGAGCTACATGGTCGGCGGGGAGTTCACCGCGACCCAGTTCCTCGCCGAGGTCGACGGCCACCCCGACGACGTACCGGTGCGCAACGCGCTCGAGGAGCTCGCCTTCTTCACCACCGACGTGAAGGTCCTCGGCGTCTACCCCGCCGACCCCTTCCGCGCGGGCTGACCCGCGACGACCGGCTCAGCCCGCCGGCTGGGACTGCATCAGGTCGAACGTGGCGCCCTGCGGGTCGGCGAGCACGGCCATCCGGCCCACCCCGGGGAGGTCGAAGGCGGGCGCCAGGACCGTCGCGCCGAGGTGCTGGGCCCACGCCACCGCGTCGTCCACGCTCTCCACGTCGAAGTAGACCGACCAGCACGGCGGGATCCCGGGCCGGGGCGGCGCCATCGCGCCGGCGACCTGCCGCCCCTCGACCACGAGGCAGGAGTAGTCGGTGCCGTCCACCGGCATCGTCTCCCAGCCCACCCCGAGGACGTCGCTGTAGAAGCGGGTGGCGCGGTCGACGTCGGGGGTCATCAGCTCGTGCCACACCGGGGTGCCGGGCTCGTTGGCACGCACGGTGCCCGCGTGGGTCAGGGACTGCCACAGGTTGACGCGGGCGCCGGTGGGGTCCTCCACGACCGCCATCCGGCCCAGCTCCATCACGTCGAACGGCCCGGCCAGGACCTTCCCGCCGGCCCCCGCCACCCGGGTCGCCGCGGCGGCGACGTCGTCCACCGCGAGGTAGACCGCCCAGGACGCCGGCCGGCCGGCCTGGTCCGGCCCCTGACCGGCGATGCCGGCGACGGGGTCCCCCTCGAGGGCCGCCGTCAGGTAGTGGGAGCCCTCGTCGTCGACAGGGACCTCCTCGACCTCCCAGCCGAACAGCCCGGTGTAGAAGGCTCGCGCCGCCGCCTGGTCGGGTGTCGTCAGCTCGACGTAGCAGGGCGTCCCCTGCGGGTAGCGCTCGAACCTCGCCACGACGGCCTCCTCGTCACCCCGGGTCGTCGGCACCCGGGCGGGTCCTCCACCCACCGGGAGCCAACACCCCGAGGCGGACCGGCGGACAGGGTCGTAGGGCCCGGGCGGGAGCCGGTGCCGGGTGCGGCGCCGGGTAGGTTCCTCTGCGTGGACCAGCCCGACCACCCTGCACACCCGGGGGACCGCCCGACGTCCGGCGCCTCGCCCGACCCGCGCGTCGCCGACCTCGGCTTCGCGCGCGTGGACGTCGACCGCGCCGCCCGCACCGGTGACCCCGAGGTCGTCTACGGCGCCGGCAAGACGCCCCACCAGGTCGTCGAGATCCTGCGCACCCTCCAGGAGCGCCACCCCGAGCGCGCGGTGCTCGCGACCCGGCTCTCCGACGAGGCCCTCGCCCGGGTCGCCGACGCCCTGCCCGGTGCGACGCTCGACCCGGTCGCCCGAGCCGTCACCCTCGGACCGCTGCCGACGGCGCGCGGCACGGTGGCGGTGGTCAGCGCCGGCACCTCCGACGCCTCCGTCGCGGCCGAGGCGGCCCTCACGATCCGGGTGCACGGCGCCGGCGTGGACCGGATCGAGGACGTCGGCGTCGCCGGGCTGCACCGGATCCTCGGCGTCCGGGACCGGCTGGCCGCCGCCGACTGCCTGGTCGTGGTCGCCGGGATGGAGGGCGCCCTGCCGTCCGTCGTCGGCGGGCTGACCGGTGTCCCCCTCGTGGCGGTCCCCACCTCCGTGGGGTACGGCGCCTCGTTCGGCGGGCTCGCCGCCCTCCTGGGCATGCTGAACTCGTGCGCCCCGGGAGTCACGGTCGTCAACATCGACAACGGCTACGGCGCCGGCGTCTTCGCCGCCCGGGTCGCCCGCAACGCGGCCCCGCGGCCGGGGGCCTCGTGACGATCTGGGTCGACGCCTCCTCGGGTGCCAGTGGCGACATGCTGCTGGGCGCCCTGGTGGGCGCGGGCGTGCCGGTCGACGTGCTGCAGGGCGCGGTCGACGCGATCGCGCCCGAGCCGGTGACCCTCGACGTCGAGCAGGTGACCCGCAACGGCTTCGCCGCCACCCGCTGCCACGTGGAGGTCGCGGACTCCGTCCACCACCGCACCTGGCGCGACATCCGCGCGCTGCTGGCTGCGGCCGACCTCGACGACGAGGTGCGCGAGCTCGCGACCCGCACGTTCGAGCGGCTCGCCGTCGCCGAGGGCGCGGTCCACGGCCACGACCCCGACGAGGTGCACTTCCACGAGGTGGGGGCGCTGGACGCGATCGCCGACGTGGTCGGGGTGTGCGCTGGCTTCGCCCACCTCGGGCTCGCCGAGGTCGTCGTCTCCCCCGTCGCCGTCGGCTCGGGGACCGTCCGGGGCGCCCACGGCACCCTCCCCGTCCCCCCGCCCGCCGTGGCCGAGCTGCTGCGCGGTGTGCCGTCGTACGCCGGTCCGCCCGGGGCGCCCGCCACCGAGCTGTGCACCCCCACCGGCGCCGCCCTGCTCACGACGCTGGCGACCGGCTGGGGGCCGCAGCCCGTGATGACCACCGACACCATCGGCGTCGGCGCCGGCGGCCGCGACCCCGAGGGGCACGCGAACGTGCTGCGGGTGCTGGTCTCGAGGAGCTCGACCACCGGAGCCGGGTCGGCCACGGGAGCCGGCTCACCCGCTGGGGCGCCCCCGCTCCTCGTCGAGACCAACATCGACGACCTGGACCCCCGGGTCTGGCCCGCGGTGATCGCCGCGCTGCTCGAGGCGGGCGCCTCGGACGCCTGGCTGACGCCGATCCTGATGAAGAAGGGTCGCCCGGCCCACACTCTCAGCGTCCTGGTCGCCGCCGACCGGGCCGCGGCCGTCCGCGCCGAGATCTTCCGGCAGACCTCCACGATCGGCCTGCGCGAGCAACCCCTCGGCAAGCACGCCCTGGACCGCGAGATGGTCTCCGTCGACATCGACGGCCAGACCGTGGCGGTCAAGCTGGCCCGGCACGACGGCGTGCTGGTCAACGCCCAACCGGAGTACGACGACGTGGCGCGCGCCGCCGCGGCCCTCGGGCGCCCCGTGCTCGACGTGCTCAACGACGCCGTGGCCGCGAGCCGCGCCTTCCTCCGACAGGAGCCCTGATCCCCTGATGGACCTCGTGGTCATCGCCCTCACCTTCGTCGCGATCTTCGTGGTGGAGCTGCCCGACAAGACCTTCGTCGCCACCCTGGTGCTGGCCACGAAGTACCGCCCGCTCCTCGTCTGGATCGGCGTCGGCCTGGCCTTCCTGGTGCAGACGGTCGTGGCGGTGCTGCTCGGGCACGCGGTGACCTTCCTGCCCGAGGACCTGGTCCGCGCGGTCGCCGGCGCGATCTTCCTCATCGGGGCGGTGCTGCTCTTCCGCGAGGGCCGCAGCCACCACCAGGCCAGCGAGGACGAGGAGGAGTACGCCGCCAAGGCGACCGCCGCGACCGGCTGGAAGGCCGTGCTCACCTGCTTCCTGATCCTGTTCGCCGCCGAGTGGGGCGACCTCTCCCAGCTGCTGACGATCTCGCTGGTGGCGAAGTACGAGGACCCGGTCAGCGTCTTCATCGGTGCGCTGGGCGCCCTGCTCGTGGTCAGCGGGCTCGCCGCCATCGCGGGGCGGACCCTGCTGAAGTTCATCTCGCTGCACACGCTGCACTACCTCGGCGCGGCGGTCTGCCTCGTGCTCGCCGGGCTCACGGCGTACGAGCTCCTGGCCTGAGGCCGAAGGTGGCGCGGGTCCTGCAACGGGCGCCCGCGCCACTAGAGTGCTGCACATGACCCAGCACGGCGCCGACAGCGAGGTCGGCAGGCTCCAGACCGTCATGCTCCACCGCCCGGGCCCGGAGCTGAAGCGGTTGACGCCGCGCAACAACGACAAGCTGCTCTTCGACGGCATCCCGTGGGTGGCCCGCGCCCAGGACGAGCACGACGCCTTCGCCCAGGCGCTGCGGGACCGCGGCGTCGAGGTGCTCTACCTGACCGACCTGATCGCCGAGACGCTGGAGAGCGAGGTCGCCCGCAACCACGCGATCACCACCGCGCTCTCGGGGCTGCACCTCGGCGACACCATGCGCACCTACCTCGCGCACGCCCTGCGCGAGGCCTCCCCCGAGGAGCTCACCGGCTACCTCACCGCCGGCATCCGCAACGACGAGGTGCGCGGCGGCTTCGGGCTGGTCACCTCGCTGCTGGCCAGCGACGACTTCCTCATCGACCCGCTGCCCAACCTGCTGTTCACGCGCGACTCCAGCGTCTGGGTGCGGGACCGGGTCGCGGTCACCTCGCTCGCCATGCCGGCCCGCGCGCGGGAGACCCAGCTCACCGAGCTGATCTACACCGAGCACCCGCGCTTCCGCGGCACCCGCAAGATCCACGGCTGGCACCACGAGCATGTGGAGGGCGGCGACGTGCTGCTGCTCGCGCCCGGCGTGATCGCCGTCGGCGTCGGCGAGCGCACCACCCCCGCGGGCGTCGAGCGCTTCGCCCGCCAGGTCTTCCACGCCGACCTCGCGCACACCGTGCTGGCGGTCCCGATCGCCCAGGAGCGGGCGACCATGCACCTCGACACCGTGGCCACCATGGTCGACGTCGACAAGATCGTGATGTACCCCAACGTCGCCGACTCGCTGCAGGCCTACGCCGTCACCACCGCCGACGGCTCGGCCGCCGAGGGTGACCTGGAGCTGCGCATCGCCGAGGCCGAGCCGTTCCTGGTCGCGGCCGCCAAGGCCATGCAGATCGACACCCTGCACCAGATCGACACCGGCCTGGACCCCGTCACCGCCGAGCGCGAGCAGTGGGACGACGGCAACAACACCCTGGCCCTCGCGCCCCGGGTGGCCGTGGCCTACGAGCGCAATGACGAGACCAACTCCCGCCTCGAGGAGGCCGGCATCGAGGTCGTCCGGATCGCCGGGTCGGAGCTGGGCTCGGGCCGCGGCGGGCCGCGCTGCATGAGCTGCCCGATCTCCCGGGAGCCGCTCCCCGAGGCGTGACGAACGGTACGCCCCGGGACGCTGGACACCCCCGGCCCCGGTCGGCGAGGATCCGGCCGGGGAGGACCGTCTGCGAAAGGCACGGCATGTCTGTCTCGTTCTTCGACTCGTTCACGCCACAGGAGGTCGCGCGCATCAGCGCGGCCGGCACCAGGGTGAAGGTGCCTGCGGGCTGGTCTCCCATCTGGGAGAAGACCCCGGCCGACAAGGCCTACATCCTGCTCGAGGGCACGGTGTCGGTACGCCGCCACGGCGACGAGATCGCCCAGCTCGGCCCCGGCGAGATCATGGGTGAGGCCGCCATCGTCAACCACTCGCTGCGGACCGCCTCGATCGTGGCGCTGACCCCGCTCGAGCTGATCCACTTCACCGACGAGGCGGTCCGGGGCCTCTGCGAGGAGATCCCGGCGTTCGCCGAGGCGCTCCGCGCGGCGGCGGACCAGCGCCTCAGCCGGGCTGAGTGAGCGCACCCGACGAGGGCTCCGCGCCGGACACCGGCGCGGTCGAGCTGCCCGACCTCGCCGAGGCGCTCGAGGTGGTCGAGACCTTCCTGCTGGGCGAGCAGCCCGGCCTGACCCGGGTCGAGGTGGCCGAGCGGGCCGGCGTACCCCTCGAGGTGGCCGAGCAGCTGTGGCGGCTGCTGGGCTTCCCGAACCAGACCGACGACGCCGTCGCCTTCACCGAGGCCGACGTGCAGGCCCTGGTGCTCACCCACGACCTGATGGAGCTGGGCATCCTCGGTCCCGACTCGCAGGCCGCCCTGGTGCGGACCTGGGGTCGCAGCTACGCCCGGCTGGCCGAGTGGCAGACCGACCTGCTCACCGACGTCGCGATCGAGGGGCCCGACCCGCAGCAGCGGCTGACCGAGCTCGCCGCCTCGGTGCTGCCCCGGGTGGAGAAGCTGCAGAGCTACATCTGGCGGCGCCACCTCGCCAGTGCCACCAGCCGACTGCTCACGGTCGAGTCCTCCGGGTCGGCCGCGACGCCGCAGAGCGTCTGCTTCGTCGACATCGTGGGCTACACCTCGCAGAGCAAGAACCTCGCCGAGGGTGAGCTCGTCGACTGGCTGGAGCACTTCGAGGACGAGGCGACCGGGCTCGTGGTCGACCACGGCGGCCGGATGATCAAGACCATCGGCGACGAGGTGCTCTTCGTGGCCGACGACGCGACGGCCGCGGCCGAGGTGGCGCTGCGGATGACCGAGCGCGGCGCGGACGAGCAGGACCGGTTCCCCCAGGTCCGGGCCGGCCTGGCCCACGGTCCCGTGGTCAGCCGTCTCGGCGACGTCTTCGGGCCGGTCGTGAACATCGCCGCCCGGCTCACCTCGGTCGCCCGTCCCGGCACGGTGCTGGTCGACCGGGGCGCCTACGAGGCGCTGTCGGGGCGCTCACCGGACGACGAGGCGGAGCCGGCCGCGGACGCGGCGTACACGTTCCGCCGGATGCGGCGGACGCCGGTGAAGGGCTACGCGCGGCTCCAGCCGCACGTGCTGCGCCGGGCCCGCGGCGCGGGCTGACGCGGGCCGCCCGGATCCGGGCATTGAAAAGCCCGGCCGTTGTCGACGGGGGACACAACAACGACCGGGCAGTTGAAAATCTACGTGACGCGGGTTGGTCACACAATCCCCCGCCCGAGAATTTCGGGGTGATCTACCACAAGTTCGGCACACCGAACCGGCGTACGCCTCCCCCGGTCTAGCGGATCGTGACCTGACGGTTGGCCAGGCCCGAGCGGGCGGAGCGCTGCTCGGCGGTCAGCGGGGACGTGTCGGCGAGCGCCTCGGCCAGATCGGCCGCGAACCGTTCGGCAGGCTCCTCCAGCGGCTCCGGGCCGGTGCCGACCGGGAGATCCCAGACCGGGGCGAGCAGGCCGTGGGCCCGGAACATGCCCACGAAGCGCGAGCCCGGAGCGATGTCGTCCTTGCCGGCGGCGTGCAGGCGGGCGAGCGCGTCGAGCAGCTGGTCCTCGGGCTCGGGCATCACCCAGCGCAGGTGCTCCTTGGAGCCCACGTTGGTCCAGTACGCCGCCTCGACCGACGTCAGGCGCGCGGTGGGGCTGGCCGCCGCGTTGGCCTGCTCGAGGGCCGCCGCCATGCCGGACTGGTCCTCGACGTCGGCGATCCAGTACTCGAAGCCGTCGTGGACGGTCACGTCGAGCCGGTCCCCGGTGATCAGGTCCTGCAGGCGCGGGCCCTCGCCGGGCGGGTCGGTCAGGCCGACGATGCCGGGCTCCTCGGTCGCGAGGGCCTTCTGCAGCACCGCGCCGAGGTCGCGGGCCGGGTCGCCGAAGTTGTGCTGGACCTGCAGGCCCAGCCAGATCTGACCGCTCTCACGCACCATCGCGGGCGCGGCCATCGGCAGCAGCGAGCAGAGCTGGACGCTGCGGCCGGCGCTGTCGGGCTCCTTCAGCGTCAGCGGCGCGGTCGCGGCCGGGACCAGCTCGCGCAGCGCGACCACGTCGCACTCCGAGGGCATGCCCTCGAACGGGCGGGAGACGAAGACGCTCGGGGCGCCACCCGCGGCGCCGTGGCAGGCCTTGTAGCGCTTGCCCGAGCCGCACGGGCAGGGCTGGCGGGGGCCGACCTCGCCCTCGGGGAGCTGGGTGTCGCGGGCTTTGGTGCGGGAACGCTTGGCCATGGGCGCGAACCTATACGGCGCCCGCGGCGACCCGGCAACCGGCTCAGCGCTCGCCCAGCAGCTCGAGCATGTACGCCGGCCGGTCGCTGATCACCGCGGTGACCCCGAGGTCGAGGCACAGCTGCAGCTCGGCGGGGGTGTTGACCGTCCACACGTGCATCTGGTGGCCGGCCTTGGCGATCCGGCGGCCGAGCTTGGGGTGGTCCTGCAGCTCCTTGATGCCCGGGCCCACGATCCAGCTCTCGCCGATGACGCCACGCAGCATCGGCCAGTACTGCGCCCGCTCGAGGAGCTGGACCAGCTGGATGCCCGGCGCCAGCCGCTCGATGCGCTGGAGGGCTGTCCACGAGAAGCTCATCACCCGGACCGGCGCACCGGGGACGTCCCAGCCGAAGTCGCGGAGCAGGTCGACCACGCGGCGCTCGACCAGGCCGGCGTAGCGGGTGGGGTGCTTGGTCTCGATGGCGACCTCGACCGGGCGGTCGTAGTCGGCGACGGTCTCGAGCAGCTTGCGCAGGGTGAGCACCCGGTCCAGGTCCTCGTCGCGCTCCGGCGCCTCGTCGTCGAGCTCGGACCACGGGTGCTTCCACGAGGCGAAGTCGAGCTCGTCGAGGTCGGCGAGCTCCATCGTCGAGACGATGGCGCGGGTGGCTGCGGTCCGTCGCAGGTTGCGGTCGTGCACGCACACCAGGTGCCCGTCGGCCGTGAGCCGCACGTCGCACTCGAGCGCCTCGGCGCCGTCGTCGAGGGCGGCGAGGTAGGCCCCGAGGGTGTGCTCGGCTTTGTCGTGGCTGGCGCCCCGGTGGGCGACGACCTGCGGCCTCATGGGCGTCATTGTGTCCGGTCCGGCCACAGGAGCGGAGGGAGGATCGCGGGCGGCACCCCCGCTTCCCACCGGCCGGCGATCCCTCGGGCTGGGGACGAGGGCCCGATCCGGGCGCGCGCGGACCCGTCGCGACGTACCTTCCCCGTGTGAGCCTCGAGCCGGTGACGCCCATGCCGTCGGTCCACCTGCGCCCGGCGACCGACCACGACATCGCCTTCCTCACCGACGTGGTGATCGTGGCGACCAGCGCCCAGAACCGGCTACCGGCCGACTTCGACGAGCACGCGTGGCGGACCAGGTTCACCGCCTGGACCGCCGCGCAGGTCACCGGAACCCCGCCGCCGGGCCTCGAGCACAGCACGACGTACGTCATCGAGATCCACGGCGAGCGGGCCGGCCGGCTCCGGGTGGTGCGGACCCCTGGCTTCGTCGAGGTCGCCGGCATCCAGCTGCTGCCCGCCCACCAGGGGCACGGGATCGGGACGCACCTGATCGAGCAGCTCGTCGTCGAGGCGCACCACGCCGGCCTGCCGGCCCGGGCCACCGTGCAGCACGACAACCCGCGCGCCCGCGCCCTCTACGAGCGGCTCGGCTTCGTGGTGATCGGGGAGGAGGACGGCGAGGCGCTGCTCGAGGCCCGCTGAACGAGTCGTGTGCCTGAGCACGCGCCCAGGCGCGTTCTGAGGCACACGGCTCGCAGCGCTCAGGCGTGCTGGCGGAGGTACCGCCCGAAGTGGGGCACGGTGAAGGCGATCCGGCCGCGCTCCCCGGAGTAGATCAGGCCCTTCTTCAGCAGCGCGTCGCGCGCCGGGGAGAGGGACTGCGGCTTCTTGCCGAGCGCGGCCGCCACGTCGGACGTCGGCACGCTCTGGATCTCGTCGAGCTCCTCCTCGCCGCGCTCCGCGATCTCGACGGCGGCGTCGGCCATCGCCCGGAGGTACTCCCGCTCCCCAGGCGTCGCCCGTTCGTAGCGGCTGCCGAAGAAGCCGACCGCCAGCTCCCGCTCGGCCTCGGGCGCGGCCACCGCGACGTCCTCGGCCGTGATCGGCGAGCGAGGCGCGAGGTCCCAGACGACCTTGCCGTAGGCCTGGATGAAGTAGGGGTAGCCCCCGGTCGCGGCGTACATCGCCGCCAGCGCGTCCTCGGCGTACGCCGCGTCCTCGTCCTCGGCGGGCGCGCTCAGCGCGCGGTCCGCGGCCTCGCGGGCCAGCCGGTCGATGCGCTGGTAGCGGAAGAGCCGCTCGGAGTAGGACTTGCTGGCCGAGAGCACCGCCGGCAGGTGCGGCAGGCCGGCGCCGACCACGATCACCGGCAGCCCGGACTGGCTGATCTCGTGGCAGGCGGCGCACAGCGCCGACACGTCGTCGGGGCCGAGGTCCTGCATCTCGTCGATGAAGACGCCGATGCCCTTGCCGACATCGCTGGCCAGCCCGCCGAGCTCGGTGAACAGCTCGACCAGGTCGATCTCGATGTCACCGGAGTCGGCGCGACCCTTGACCGCGGGCACGTCGATCCCCGGGCTCCACTGGTCTCGGAGCTTCGCCGCCGGGCCGGCCTCGCGCTGGGCGAAGGACTTGATCACCCCCAGCACGTGGTCGACGTCGTCGGCCTGCGGGTGGCCGAGCTCGCGGACCGCCTGGTGCAGGGCGCTCGACAGCGGCCGCCGCAGCCCCTGGTCGGGCCGGGCCTCGAGCTTGCCGGTGCCCCAGCGACGGCGTACGGCCGCCGAGCGCAGCGCGTTGAGCAGCACCGTCTTGCCGACGCCGCGCAGGCCGGTCAGCACCAGGCTGCGCTCGGGACGCCCCTTGGCCACCCGCTCCAGCACGATGTCGAACGCCTGCAGCTGCTCGTCGCGGCCGGCGAGCTCGGGCGGGCGCTGCCCGGCCCCGGGCGCGTAGGGGTTCCTGATCGGGTCCACGCCTAGGACCGTATCGGGGTCTCTAGCGTGAACCGTAGATTTCCCTCGCGTGGCGTAGAACCAGCGATAGTCCGGCACGTTTCTGACGTCGCCGGGCGGCGAGCACGTCAGGAACGTGCCGGACTACCCCGTTGCCCGTCAGAAACGTGCCGGACTATCCATGGCGCACCCCGTCAGAAACGTGCCGGACTATCTCGTCAGGCGGGGTGGGAGACGCGCGGGATGACGCGGGTGTCGTGGGGGCCGCGGGAGCGGTGGCCCAGGGAGACGTCGTACGCCGAGTCGAGGCCGGCGCGGAGCAGGTCGATCAGGTCGGGCACCTCGTCGACGGCGAGCCGGAAGGAGCCCGAGCACACGTTGTCGCGCCAGAGCGAGAGCACGACCAGCCCCGACTCGTGGTGCCAGGAGACCCGGAGCGCGCGGTCGCCGCCACGGGCGTCGAGGAAGATCGACCCCGTCTCCGGCAGTGGTCGCGCGGTGGCCATGCCTCCATGATGCCCCTCGCCGGGCGGCCGGACCAGAGAATCGGCAGGCCCGCTCCCACGCGCGCGGCCTACACTGGCGCGCGTGCCCGAGCTGCCCGAGGTGGAAGCGCTGGCCCTGGACCTGGGGAGCCGGCTGCGGGACCGTGCGATCGTCAAGGTCCACGTCGCCGCGTTCAGCGCCCTGAAGACCTTCGACCCGCCGCTCTCGGCCCTCGAGGGCACGTTCGTGGAGGGCGTCACCCGGCACGGCAAGTATCTCGACATCCAGACCTCCGGCCTGCACGTCGTGTTCCACCTGGCCCGCGCCGGCTGGGTGCGCTGGCGCGACGAGGTCCCCACGATCCCGCCCAAGCCGAGCAACAAGTCACCGCTCGCCGTGCGCATCGTGCTCGACGACGGCGCCGGGCTCGACGTCACCGAGGCCGGCACCCGCAAGAGCCTGGCGATGTACGTCGTGCGCGAGCCCACCGACGTGCCCGGACTGGCCAGCCTCGGCCCGGACCCGCTCGCCGACGAGTTCACCATCGACGTGTTCCGGGCGATCCTCGAGCGCGAGGGGCGCAAGCAGATCAAGGGCGTGCTGCGCCACCAGGGCACCATCGCGGGGATCGGCAACGCCTACTCCGACGAGCTGCTCCACGCCGCTCGGATGTCGCCGTTCAAGCCGGCCAACAGCCTCGACGACACCGAGCTCCAGACGTTGTACGACGCCGTACGCACCGTGCTCGGCGACGCGGTCGAGCGGTCCCGCGGACTGGCGGCCAGCGAGCTGAAGGGCGAGAAGAAGTCCAACCTCGCCGTGCACGGGCGCACCGGCCAGCCCTGCCCGGTGTGCGGCGACACCGTCCGCGAGGTCTCGTTCGCCGACTCCAGCCTGCAGTACTGCCCCACCTGCCAGACCGGCGGCAAGCCGCTCGCCGACCGCCGGATGTCCAAGCTCCTCAAGTGACCGGAGACGCCACCATGCACCACCAGATCCCGACCGTGACCGTGGAGGGTGTCCCCGACCCGATCCCCGACGGGGTGGTGGTCCTCGACGTGCGCGAGCCGGTGGAGTGGCAGCACGGTCACATCGAGGGCGCGCTGCACATCCCGCTCATGCAGCTGCCGCAGCGGCTGGCCGAGCTGCCCGTCGGGCAGACCCTCGTGGTGTGCAAGATCGGTGGCCGCTCCGCGCAGGCCGTCAGCTACCTGGTGCAGCAGGGGATCGACGCGGTCAACCTCGAGGGCGGCATGGTCGAGTGGGCCGGTGCCGGCCGGCCCATGGTCAACGAGAACGGCGGCCCCCCGCACGTGGTGTGAGTGATCCGCCGCGCCTGCCCGTGTCCCCGGCACCGGCTCCCGGGTCAGGCGCCCCGGTCGGGCAGCCGGGCCAGGGACTCGTCGACCGTGTCGTCGAGGAGCACCACGAACCGGGCCATGGCGCTGACGAAGTCGGCGGGCTGCCAATCCGCTCGCGCGCAGACCAGCTGCATGAGCCCGGGGTCGCGCACCAGCCGGGGTAGGTTGGCGACGGCTCCGAGGAACCGCGCCGGCGCCGCCAGCGCGATGGTCGCCAGCACCTGCACCGGATCCCCTGGCCAGCCCTCCGACAGCAGGCCGTCGACGTAGGCGCCACTCAGCACACGCAGCAGCTCCGGAAACGCCTCCACCGGTCGGTAACGGTCACCGATGAGGGTGCCGACCAGGACCGCTACATCGGCGCCGACGACACCGCCCCCGGCATGCGCCCAGTCCAGCAGCACCAGCTCGCCGTCGTGCTGGATGAAGATGTTGGCCGACCAGAAGTCGTGGTGGCACAGCACCTGCGGGGCACCCTCCAGCCGGTCCAGGACGAGCGGCATCCTCTCGAACAGCCGCCGGCTGGCCGCGCGCTCGACCTCACCGACCACCCCCTCGAGATCGGGGTGGTCGAACGCCGCGACATCCTCGAGGACGTCCTTCAGCCCGAGTCGCGGAGCGACGATCTCTCGCAGCGTGTTCGCAGACCACGGTGGCCCTGCCGGGGCCGGGGCATGCGCCTGGGCGCGACCCAGGGCGTGGCAGGTGCGGCGGAGGTCAGCATCGGACAGGTCACGGTCATGACGACCCGGCACGTCCTCGAGCCACAGCAGCACCCGGTCCTCGGCGTCTCGGCGGTGCACCAACCGGGGCATCCGCAGCCCCACGGGCAGGAGGTCCGCGACGCCGCGCGCGTACAGGTCGGCCTCACGACGCCAGAACGTGAAGCTCGAGGGGACGAACGGATCGCCCTGCAGGCCCGGCGCACGTACCTGTTCGGCCTGCACCACCTTGAGCACGCAGGAGGACGTCCTTCCCTCGAATCGCCACAGGCCTCCCGTCGTGGCCAGCGCGGAGAAGTAGTCCAACCGGCGCGCGGTCCACGGCCCGGGGTCGTCGAGAGCCCGGGAGACGGCGTACATGTCGGTCTCGGTGACCGGCGCGGCGTCGTACGCGCGGCTGCTCACGGGTCGCAGTGTCCCACGAGTCGACCCCGATGACCGGTCCCGAATCAGCTGTCCCGGCGAGCACACGCAGGTCGTCTTGGCCCGGACGCGGCAGGGGCGGGCGGCCTCCCGGCCGCCCGCCCCTGCTCCCGGGAACGCGTCGTCACTCGGTGGAGTCGCCGCAGGTCTTCGTGACGTACTCGTCGAACGCGTCGACCTGCTTCTGCTCGTCGTCGCTCAGGTCGGAGTCGAGCTTCTCGACCTCGTCCTGCGACGCGTCGTCGTCGAGGTCGCCGATCTTCTGGATCTCGGTCTCGAAGCCCTTGCGGGCGTCGTCCGGGATCCCCTCGGGGGTCCCGGTCTCCTCGAGCTTGTCCGCGGCGGACTTGATCGCCTTCACGATGTCGGAGTCCTTGGCGTTCTCGTCGAGGTCCCCCATGTCCTTGGCGATGTCGTCGAAGGTGCCGCAGAAGTCGGCCTTCGAGGCGTCCTCCGGCGGCCCGCCACCACAACCCGCGGTGGTGCCCGCGGTCAGCACCAGGCAGGCGGCGATCAGTGCGTGCTTCATGCGTTCTCCTTTGTCGGTCCGTCTCGGAGGACACCCTCCCCCGTCCGACCGGATTCATGCGCACCGGGCCGGACCGGCCGCAGACGTGCCGCAGGGCCACCGTCCGGGGAGGACGGTGGCCCTGCGGCTCACCAGGAGATGCGGTGGGTCAGCTGGCCCCGCCGGACGGGGACTCGGTGCCCTGCGACGGGCTCGAGGCGCCCGCGGCGCACGCCTGCCCGGCGTACTGCAGGAACGACTGGACGCTCAGCTGCTGGGCCTTGCTCAGGTCGGGGTCCTTCATCGTCTGGAGCTGCTTGGCCGTGAGCTTCGGGTCGATGTCCTCGAGGACCGAGACGTAGGTCTCGAAGCCCTTGCGGGCGTCGGCCGGGATGTCGGAGGGCGTGCCGGCCTGCTCCAGGCTCTTGGCGAACGCGACGACGTCGGCGCCGGTCTTGATCGAGGATCCCGAGGTGAGCGCCGAGCAGAGCTCGGTCGCCGAGGCGTCGGTCGGGGCGCCGGACGGGCTGCTGCTCGAGCTCGCGGAGGAGGCGTCGGCGTCACTGGCCGAGTCGTTGCCTCCACAGCCGGCGGCGACACCTCCCAGCGACAGCAGGGCGGCGGCGATCAGGGCGTGCTTCATGAGGTTCGGTCCCCTCTTGGGAGTCGATGTCGGCAAGTCGTCGACTGTGCCACGTGAACCTGACCCGTTCCTGAGGAGCCCCCCCGCCTGGGCGAGGGACGTGACGCATCACACCTGTCAGGGAGAACTGGCACCTGTCAGGGGGCGCACCACCCGACACGTGCCGGTTTCACAGGTCAGCCGGTGAAACCGGCAGGCTCCGGCACGCCCAGCGCGACCCGCAACCGGCGCAGGTACGCCGTCCGGCTCACCTCGACGACCCCCAGGCTGGCCAGGTGGGGGGTGCTCCACTGCACGTCGAGCAGCCGGTCCGGGGCGTGCTCGTCCCTCAGCAGCCCCACCAGTCCCACGAGCGCCACCTTGGAGGCGTCCCGGACCCGGTGGAACATCGACTCGCCCGCGAACAGCCCGCCGATCGAAACGCCGTACAGCCCGCCGACGAGCCGGCCGTCCTGCCACGCCTCGACCGAGTGCGCCCAGCCGAGCTCGTGCAGGCGCCCGTAGGCCGTCTTGACGTCGTCGTCGATCCAGCCCTGGGCCCGCCGGGGGTCGGCGCAGGCATCCACGACCTCGGCGAACGCCGTGTCCACGCGGATCTCGAAGTCGCGGGCCGCCCGGCGCAGCGAGCGGGACACCACCAGGCCGTCCAGCGGCAGCACGCCGCGGCGCACCGGGCTGAACCAGTACGTCGGGTCGCCCTGCGAGCCCGAAGGCATCGGGAAGAGCCCCCGCCGGTAGGCCGCGAGCAGCGTGCCCGGCTCCAGGTCGGCCCCGATCGCGACCAGGTCGTCGGTGGGGTCGTAGTCGGTGGGGTCCCCGAAGGCCCAGCCCGACGGCGGCGGTTCGATCGGCACGGCGCCCACCGTAGTGGCCATCACCCCGCCCCTAGGATCGAGGCATGAGCGCGAGCAGCAGCATCGGGAAGCGGCTGGCCCCGAAGATCCCCGACGCCCTCCCCGGCGTGACCACGGCGTTCGTCCGGGAGGCGCTGCACCGCGCCATCCACGGCGTCGGCCCACTGCCACCCGCCGCGCACGCCGCCGAGAAGCAGCTGGCCGAGCAGCACGGCGACGTCGGTCGTGCCGTGCACGAGGTGATCGAGAACCACGTCCGGTACGCCGGCGCGCAGGGCTTCGCGACCAACCTCGGCGGCCTGGTCACCGCGGCCGTGCTGATCCCGGCCAACATCACCGGGCTGGCACTGATCCAGTCCCGGATGATCGCCGGCATCGCCCACCTCCGGGGCTACGACCTCACCGACCCCCGGGTGCGCAACGCCGTGCTGGCCAGCCTCCTGGGCGAGGACCAGATCGAGCAGCTGGTGAAGAAGCGGCGCCTGCCCGCGCCCCCGATGGCCCTGGCGACCGCGCCGCTGCACGACCCCGACCTGGACCGGATCATCTCCGCGGAGGTCGCCTCCGACATGATCGCCCGGGTCGCCGGCAAGCGCCTCGCGACGACGGTGGGCCGGCGGGTCCCGGTGGTCGGTGGCCTGGTCGGCGCCGGCGCGGACGGCATCTCGACCTGGCGGATCGGCCGCTACGCCGACCGGGAGCTCCTGCCCCGCGCCACCCGGTAGGCCTTGAGCAGGGCGCGCCCGGCCGGGCTGGCCCGCAGCCGGCGCACGGTCTTCTCCCGGAGTCGGTACGTCGGGCGGAGGTAGGCCCGCTCGAGGGACCGGTGGGCCTGGTCGAGCTCGCCGGCCAGCCGTTCCTCGACGTGGCGCAGCCGCGCGTTCTCCAGCAGCAGCGCCGAGATCGCGTCCAGCGCCGCCCCCGCGACCTGCTTCTCCCGCGGGCGGTCCGGGTCGGACCAGTGCTGCGGCGCGGGCGGTCCGGTCAGGTCGGCGAGGTCGCCGACCACGTCGTACCCCCGCTTGTCGATCTCCTCCGCCCAGGCCCGGCCCAGGTCCTGGGCCCAGGGGTGCACGGCCGGGGGCAGTGCCAGCCGGGGCGAGCCGGCGCGTCGCGACAGGGTCTGGTGGGCCAGCAGCTCCCGCACCAGCGGCCGGTAGTCCGGCGGGTCGAGGTCGCGGTTGACCGAGAGGTTGATCCGTCGCAGCAGCGCCGTCTCGGGCACCCCCAGCGAGGGGTTGGCCCGCTCCGCCTCCAGGTCGAGGTCGAGGCCGTCGAGGCCGAACGCCCGGCTGAACCGCTGCCACAGCAGCGTCGGCGGGCCGCCCGGCGGCGGGACCGTCACCAGGTGGATGCGCTCGGGCGGCAGGTCGTGGCCCCACCGGTCGAGGATCTCGGGCACCTCCTGGACGCCCCAGAACCAGGCGGCGATCCGGCTCTCCCGGCGCGGGTCCCGGATCTGCTCGATGAACCTGGCGTAGCTGATGGTGCTGCGGTGCTTGACGTTCTCCTGCCACTCCGCGGGGATCTGGCGGACCAGGTCGCGCACGGACAGCACGATGTGGATCTCGGTGCCGTCCCCGTGGCCCAGCGACTCCAGCGCCCGTCCCACCTGCGAGCGCGAGGCGGTCGCGAGGATCTCGTGGCTGATGATCGAGGTGCCGTGCGCGCGACGGACCCGGGCAGCGAGCTCGTCCCACGCACCGACCGCCTCCGCCTCCAGGCCTCCCCAGGGCAGCCGCATCAGGTCGAGCGCCGCCAGGAAGTGCGCGTCGAACCGGTGGGCGGGGTAGTGGATGCCGTGGGCGCGCAGCATGCGCCGGTTCCGGAACAGCACGTCCTGGAGGTACGACGTGCCCGTCTTGGGGGTGCCGACGTGCAGGAGGACCCGCTTGGTCACCTCGTACTCCCCTCGTCCTCGACGATCCCGTGCCCGTTCAGCCCGGCGGCCGTGTCTTCGTCGAGCAGCAGCCGGAGCGCCAGCTCCAGCACTCCCGCTTCGGACGGCTCGACACCGGCCCTGGCCCGGGGCAGCAGCCCGTCCGGATCACCGTGCACAGGGTAGCCAGCACGCAGCAGCCCGTCCCGCACCCGGCAGGCGTGGGCGTGCACCCAGGCGTGGTGCCGCTCGGGGACGGCCGCGGGCGGGCCCCCGAGCGCGACCAGCCGGGGCCGCAGGACCTCCCGGAGCAGCTCCTCGCGACGACGGGGTACGACGAGCAGGCCGAGCACCGCGGCCACCCTGCGGGCCAGGTCGGCCGAGTCCGCGGACACGGGCGCGGCATCCAGCGTGAGGCGGCGTACGCCCACCAGCCGCGGCAACGCCGACAGGTCGAGCACGATCTCCACCGGTCGGCCACCGGAACGGGCCGTCCAGTCCCGGGCGATCGTCAGCAGGTCCGCCCGCGGCGGCAGGCGGTCGTGACGGGCCAGCGTGTCCAGCCAGCGGGCCCACGACGCGCCGCCGACCTCGAAGCAGCGGTGCTCCCAGACGTCGGCCAGGAGCTGCCCCATGTCCGTGCCGAGCAGCAGCACCGTGGCACGACGACCGCCGGGCGGCCGGCCCCGCGCGACCAGCTGGGCGCGCAGCGGCTCGGTGAGGGCCGGGTCGCCGCCGAGCCGGTAGCGCGTGCGCCAGGGCCGCACCCAGCCGGGCTGCGGCACCGCGGCGTGCGCCGCGGGCCCGGCGGCGACCACGTCCTCGGCCAGCAGGCTCGACGCCACCCGGAGCAGCTCGTCGTCGGGCAGGTCGCACGGGTCCACCGGCGGCGGGCCGAAGCGACGTGGGGCGACCGCGCCGTCCAGCTCGAGGTCGGGCCGTCCACGGCCGGGTGCGGAGGCGGTCAGGACCCGGCCCACCAGCGTGGTCGAGGGTCGACCGGCACGGTTGAGCCGCCGCAGCAGCTCCAGCTGCTGCGCCCCCGGGAGAACCTCTCCGCCCGCGGGGCCGGTCCCCGCCCACTCGCGCCACGGGGTGGTCCCCCCGTCGCGCAGGTGGCCCACCCACCCCCAGGCTCGGCGTACGCCGGGGGTGTCCTCGTCGCTCACGACCTGCGCAACCGCTCGACGGCGCGGGTGCGGACCCGGCGGACCAGCTGGCGCTCGGGGTCCGGCCGGCTGGCGGCCTCCTGCGTCATCGCGGCCAGCGCGTCGAGGGAGGCGCGCAGCTGCTTCTTGGCCCCGATCTTGTCCGGGTTGCGCCACCTCTCCTCGTCCGCAGGACGGAGCGGGCGCAGCTCCTCGACGTCGCCGACGACGTCGACGCCGCTGCCCCGCAGCCACTCGATCCAGCGCTCCGCCTCGGCCTCGGCCCAGGGGAACCGGTCGGGAGGCAGCCGCACCGGCGGCGAGGAGCGCCGGACCAGCTGGTCCTGGGCGAGCATCTGACGGATCAGCTCGTCGTACGTCGCCTCGCGCCGGGTCGCCCGCTTGATCCGACGGTTGAGCTGCCGGAGCACCTGGGTCTCCGCGGTGCCGAGGGAGCGGTTGGCCTGGTCGCTGTCGACCGGGGCCCACGCGGGGTCGATCCCGGTGGCCCGGCAGAAGCGGTCCCACAGGGTGTCGCCGACCGCGCCCGGCCGCGGGACGGTCAGCACGTGGATCCGCTCGGGCGGCAGCCCGGCGCCCCACGTCTCGAGCACGTTCGGCAGGTCGAAGGCCCGGAAGAACCACGAGTCGCCGCGCTCGCAGCGGTTGAGGAAGCTCTTGTAGGACCACTTGCGGCCCTGCTTGATGCTCTCCTGCCACGCGGCCGGCACCTGACGGGCCAGGTCGCGGGCGGAGTAGACGACGTGCACCTCGCTGCCGCGCAGGTCGCGCATCGCCCGGGCGACCTTCTCGGGCGAGGCCGGCGCCAGGATCTCGTGGCTGACGATCACGCTGCCCGAGCTGCGGCGCACCTTCTTCACCAGGGCGCGCCAGGCGCCCGAGGCGTGCCCGGGCCGGCCGCCCCAGTCCTGACCCAGCAGGTCGAGGGCCGCCCGGAACTGGAAGAGCGCGGGGCTGACCAGCGGCGAACCGGTCGGCACGTGCACGCCCTGCTCGGCGAGCGTGCGGGTGTTCAGGCCGAGCCGGTCCTGGACGTAGGTGGTGCCGGTCTTGGGCGCGCCGACGTGGAGGTAGACGACCCGGCTCATGCGCCCGATTCTGCCGCACCCGCTGTCGCGGCCGGGGCGAGGGCACGAACCACGGCGGAGGGGCTGGGTCGGCCCAGGTGGCCGGCCATCCAGACGCTGGCCGCGGCGACCTCCTCGAGGTCGACACCGGTCTCGATGCCCAGGCCCCGCAGCATCCACACGAGGTCCTCGGTGGCCAGGTTGCCGGTGGCGCTCTTGGCGTACGGGCAGCCGCCGAGGCCGCCGGCGCTGGCGTCGTACGTCGTGATGCCGGCCTGCAGCGCCGCATAGGCGTTGGCGAGCGCCTGGCCGTAGGTGTCGTGGAAGTGCATCGCGAGCTGGTCGGTGCCCATGCCGGCCGCCACGAAGGCGTGGACCAGCGCGGTCACGTGGCCGGCCGTGCCGACGCCGATCGTGTCGCCGAGGCTGAGCTGGCTGGCGCCGAGGTCGAAGAGCCGCTTCCCGACACGCACGACCTGCTCGACCGGGACCGAGCCCTCCCACGGGTCGCCGAAGCACATGCTGACGTAGGCGCGGACGTCCAGGCCGTGCTCGCGGGCGCGGACCACCGTCGGCTCGAACATCGCGAACTGCTCGTCGAGGCTGCGGTTGAGGTTCTTCTGCGCGAACGTCTCGGTGGCCGAGCCGAAGATCGCGATGTGCCGCACGCCCAGCTCGAGCGCCCGGTCCAGGCCGCGGTCGTTGGGCACCAGCACCGGGCAGCCGCGGCCGGCGTCGCCCAGCATCGTCATCAGCTCGGCGGCGTCGGCCAGCTGGGGCACCCACTTCGGGTGCACGAAGCTGGTGGCCTCGACGATCGGCAGGCCGGCGGCGAGCAGGCGGCGTACGAACTCGGCCTTGACCTCCGTCGGGACCAGCGTCTTCTCGTTCTGCAGGCCGTCGCGGGGGCCGACCTCGTAGATCGTGACCCGCTCGGGCATCGCGGCGACCGGCGTGACGCCGGCGGGGACGACGGTGGGGGTGCGCATCAGCTCTCTCCTCGGGGCGAGCGGGGGGACGTCATCCGTCCGCCCCGGCTTCGTGCGGCTCGACCAGGAACAGCCGGGCGCCCAGCGCCACCTGGTCGCCGGCGGCCGCGTCGACCGCGGTGACCGTGCCGGCGAACGGCGCCTTGAGGCTGAGCTCCATCTTCATCGCCTCCATCGCGCCGAGGAGGTCCCCCTCCGCGACCGTCTGGCCGGCCTCGACCCGGACGTCGAGGACGGTGCCGGGCATCGGCGCCATGATCGCGCCGTCCCCGGCGTCGTGGGCGTGGTCACCGAAGACGTCGGGCCGCTCGAAGACGAAACGCTGTCCGCGGTGGACGGCCTCGACGACGTGCGGCTGCACGTTCACCACGGCCTGCTCGCGGCGGCCGTCGATGACGAGCACCGCGACGTGGTGGGCGGCGGAGAGCTGCCGGACCTCGTGGTCGCCGACCCGGCCGCGGGCGCGGTCGACCGGGACGGTCTCGTCGAGCTCGACCAGGATCGGCGCGGGGTCGGCTCCGGAGCGCCAGCCGTCGGCGTGGAACGGGTGGCCCGGCTCCTGCTCGGCGACGAGCATCGCGCTCACCCAGGCCACGAAGACTCGGGCGAGGTCGCGGGACGGCTCGGGGACGGTGTTCCGGTCCAGCCAGGCGGTGTCGATGCCTGCGTCGCGGAACTCGTCGCTGGCGACCAGCGCGCGGAGGAACCCGGTGTTGGTGGTCAGGCCGAGGACCGCGGTCTCGTCGAGCGCCGCGACCAGCGCACGGCGGGCGCTCTCGCGGTCCGGCCCGCGGGCGATGACCTTGCCGAGCATGGGGTCGTACGACGTGCTGACGACCTGTCCGCTCTCCAGCGCGTGGTCCACGCGGACCCGCTCGGGCCAGCGCACCAAGGTGGCCGTGCCCGCCTGCGGCAGGAAGCCGCCGAAGGAGTCCTCGGCGTAGACCCGCGCCTCGATCGCGTGCCCGGACAGCGCCAGGTCGCCCTGGCTGAACGGCAGCGGCTCGCCCGAGGCGACCCGCAGCTGCAGCTGCACCAGGTCGACGTGCTCGCCGACGATGCCGGTCGCGCGCTGCTGCGGGGAGGTGCACACGACCACGGACTCCGTCACCGGGTGCTCGACCTGCAGGCGGGTGTTCATCTCCAGGAAGTAGACGTCCCCGGTCGTGTCGTCGAGCAGGAACTCGACGGTGCCGGCGCTCTCGTAGCCGACGGCGGTGGCCAGCGCGACGGCCGACTCGGTGACCACCCGGCGGGTCTCGGCGGTGATCGTCGGAGCGGGGGCCTCCTCGAGGACCTTCTGGTGACGTCGCTGGGTCGAGCAGTCGCGCTCGAAGAGGTGGACCACGTTGCCGTGGGCGTCGGCGAGCACCTGGACCTCGATGTGGCGGCCGCGCTCGACGTACTTCTCGACCAGGAGGGTGTCGTCGCCGAACGAGCTCGCGGCCTCGCGGCGCGCGGCGGCCACGGCCTCGGCGTACGCCTCCGGCTCACGGACCACCCGCATGCCCTTGCCGCCGCCACCGGCCGCGGCCTTCACCAGCACCGGGAAGCGCATCTCGGAGACCGGGTCGTCGACGGAGTACGCCGGCACCACCGGAACCCCCGCCTTGACCGCGACCTCGCGCGCGGCGTCCTTGCGGCCCATCTGCTCCATCACGTCCGCGGACGGGCCGACCAGCTTGATCCCCGCGGCCTCCACGGCGCGCGCGAACTCCGCGCGCTCGGACAGGAAGCCGTAGCCCGGGTGGATCGCGGCCGCGCCCGTGGTCCGGGCGGCGGCCACGACCTCGTCGATGTCGAGGTAGCTGCCGACGCGGACGGCGTCGTCGGCCTCGCGCACGTGCAGCGCGCTGCGGTCGAGGTCGGAGTAGATCGCGATGCTGCGCACGCCCACGGCGCGGCAGGCGCGGATCACGCGCAGGGCGATCTCGCCACGGTTGGCGATGAGGACTGAGTCGATCATGTGCCTGCCTTCGTTCCGCTGTTTCGACGCGCCCCGTGCGGCCTCGTGCCTCGGTCGCAGGGCTTGCTCAACCTGGTCTCGCTCACGCGTCGCGCTCGTTCCTCGCACGCCACTGCGAGCCTCACATCCTGAAGATGCCGTAGGAGGGCTCGGGGAGCGGCGCGTTGGCCGCGGCCGCGAGGCCCATGCCGAGGACGCGGCGGGTGTCGACCGGGTCGATCACGCCGTCGTCCCAGAGCCGCGCGGTGGAGTAGTACGGCGACCCCTGGTGCTCGTACTGGTCGCGGATCGGGGCCTTGAACTCCTCCTCCGCCTCGGGCGACCACTGCTCGCCCCGGGACTCGATGCCGTCCCGCCGGACGGTGGCGAGCACGCTCGCGGCCTGCTCGCCGCCCATCACCGAGATCCGGGCGTTGGGCCACATCCACAGGAACCGCGGGTCGTAGGCGCGTCCGCACATGCCGTAGTTGCCGGCGCCGAAGGAACCGCCGATGACGACGGTGAACTTCGGCACCACCGAGCAGGCGACCGCGGTGACCAGCTTGGCGCCGTCGCGGGCGATGCCGCGGTTCTCGTACTCGCGGCCCACCATGAAGCCGGTGATGTTCTGCAGGAACACCAGCGGCACGCCGCGCTGGTTGCACAGCTCGATGAAGTGCGCGCCCTTGAGCGCCGACTCGCTGAACAGGATGCCGTTGTTGGCCACGATGCCGACCGGGTAGCCGTGGATCCGGGCGAAGCCGCAGACCAGCGTCTCGCCGTACAGCTTCTTGAACTCGTGGAAGCGGCTGGCGTCCACCACCCGGCGGATCACCTCCCGCACGTCATAGGGCGTGCGGGTGTCGGTCGGCACGACGTCGTAGAGCGACGCGGGGTCCTCGTGGGGCTCCTCGACCTCGTGCTGCGCGATCGAGGGAACCGTGGGGCGCTCGAAGGTCGCGACGATGCTGCGCACGATCGCGAGCGCGTGGGCGTCGTCCTCAGCGAGGTGGTCGACCACGCCGGAGGTGCGGGCGTGCACGTCGCCGCCGCCGAGTTCTTCGGCGGTGACGACCTCGCCGGTCGCAGCCTTCACCAGCGGCGGCCCGCCGAGGAAGATCGTGCCCTGCTCCTTGACGATCACCGTCTCGTCCGACATCGCCGGGACGTAGGCGCCGCCGGCGGTGCAGGAGCCCATCACGCTGGCGACCTGGGGGATGCCGCGCGCGGAGAGGTTGGCCTGGTTGAAGAAGATCCGGCCGAAGTGCTCGCGGTCGGGGAAGACGTCGTCCTGCATCGGCAGGAACGCGCCGCCGGAGTCGACCAGGTAGAGGCAGGGCAGCCGGTTGTCGGCGGCGACGGTCTGCGCGCGCAGGTGCTTCTTGACCGTCATCGGGTAGTACGTGCCGCCCTTGACGGTCGCGTCGTTGGCGACGACCACGCACTCACGGCCGCTCACCCGGCCGATGCCGGTGACGACGCCGGCGCTCGGGACGGCCTCCTCGCCGTCCGTGGCGCCGTACATGCCGGTCGCCGCGAGGGGGCTCAGCTCGAGGAACGGGCTGCCGGGGTCCAGGAGCCGGTCCACCCGGTCGCGGACCAGCAGCTTGCCGCGGTCGGTGTGCTTCTTGCGCGCGGCCTCGCTGCCGCCGCGACGGGCCACCGCCAGGCGCTCGCGGAGGTCGTCGACCAGCTCCTTCATGTCGCTCACCCCGTCAGGTTAGCGATCGTTAACCCCGGCGTAAACCCGGTGCCGACGAGGCCGGTCCCCTGCCAGAGTGCGGGTCGATGAGTGACTCGACGAGAACACCTGACCCTGCCCCCGCGACCCCCGGACTGCGCTGGCAGTGCGTGTGCGTGGACTCCACCGACCCCGCCCGCGTCGCCGGCTTCTGGCAGCAGGCGCTGGGCTGGCGGCGTACGCACGAGACCGACGCGGAGATCGTCCTCGAGCCGCCCGCCGGCAGCCCCGAGGACGGCGTCTCCCCCGACCTGCTCTTCCTGCGGGTGCCGGAGGACAAGGCGACCAAGAACCGCCTGCACCTCGACCTGCGCCCCGTCGACCAGGCGGCCGAGGTCGAGCGCCTCGAGTCGCTCGGCGCCCGCCGGGTCGACGTCGGTCAGCAGGACGTCTCGTGGGTGGTCATGGCCGACCCGGACGGCAACGAGTTCTGCGTGTTGCGGGCCCTGCCGGTCGGCTGAGACAGCCACTTGTAACGCTCCGTTAAGGGCTCTGGTGCTCCTCTGTGGCGGAGCACCTGTCTCCCTAACGGAGCGTTACAAGTTCGGGGGCCTCCGCTCAGCCGCGCCCGGTCAGCCGGCTCCACAGGCCACCGGAGCGCTCCGGCTTGGCGTGGCCGGGGCAGCGGTCGGAGGCGGGTACGCCGGCGAGGACCTGGTTGACGTGCATGCCGCAACCGGCCCACGTGGTCTTGCCGCAGGTCTTGCAGACGACGGGTCGGCACATGGTGTTTCTCCTTCGGATCGGGATCGGGTGTCGGGATCGAGTGGTGTCAGGCGAGGGCGGGCAGGGCCTGGGCGGCGGAGGCGACGGCCACCGCGACGACCAGGCCGGAGAAGGCGGCGGCGAGCCTGCGGGTGTCGGCGCGGGCCGCGACCCGGGCGCCGACGACGCCGCCGACAGCGGACGCCGCGGTCAGGAGCAGGACCAGGCCCCAGTCGGGATGGGTCCCGGACCCGGCGCGGACGGCGAGCGCCACCGCGCTGGTGATGGTGATGACGACCAGGGAGGTGCCCGCGGCGTACTCCATGGGGAGCGCCAGCGCGAGCACCAGCGCCGGGACGACGAGGAAACCGCCACCGACCCCGAGGAAGCCGGTCAGCAGGCCGACCGCCGTGGCGGTCACGAGGACCTTCAGGGCGCGCGGGCACTGGCAGGCGAAGGTCGGGGCCCCGGCAGCATTCAGGCGTAGCGAGACGATGGGGTCGTCGAGCGTGGCCCGACGGACGTCGCCCGTGTCCGCTCGGCCGCGGGATCGGACCTGGCGCACCACCATCAGCACCCCGACCACGAGCATCAGCGCCGAGAACGCCGCCAGCAGCACGGGCTCGGACACGTGTGCCGAGGCCTTGGCCCCCGCGACCGCGCCCCCGACCGTGACCAGTCCGAAGGCCACTCCCCGGCCGAGCAGCACGTTCCCCGCGCGGTGCGCCGTGACCGCGCCGAGCAGCGAGGTCACGCCGACCACGACCAGCGACCCGGTCGTCGCCTGGGCGGGGCTCTGCCCCAGGGCGTAGACCAGCACCGGCACGGCGAGGATGGAGCCGCCACCGCCGAGCGCACCCAGGCTGAGCCCGATCAGCGCGCCGGCGACGACGGCGAGGACGACGAGAGTCACGCCTCGGGTCCCACCAGGTGGAGTCCGACCTTCTCCGCGTTCTCGAAGGAGTCGTCGACGGCGACCAGCGTGCGGCCCGCCGCGTCGAGCACCGAGGCCGCGACCGAGGCGCGGTAACCGCCCGCGCAGTGCACCCAGACCTCGCCGGCCGGGACCTCGCTGAGGCGCCCGGTCAGCTCGTGCAGGGGCACGTTGACCGCGCCGTCGATGCGGGCGGCGTCGTGCTCCTCCGCCCGGCGTACGTCCAGGACGACCACCTCGCGATGGTGGCGCACCTGGGCGAGGTCGGCGAACGTGGCCGTCGGGAAGCTGGCCAGGTCGTCGGTCGTCCAGTCCGCGGGGCCACCCGTGGCGTGGGCCTCCGGGCGGTCGATGCCGATCCGGACCAGCTCCCGCTGCGCCTCGGCGACCGCCTCCGGGGTCTCTCCCAGCAGGGTCAGCGGGGTGCCCCAGGCGATGAGCCAGCCGAGGTACGTCGCGAAGCCGCCGTCGAGGCCGAAGTTCAGCGTGCCGCGGACGTGGCCGGCGGCGAAGGCCGTGCGGTTGCGCAGGTCGACGACCCACTCACCCCCCTCGATCCGCTTGCGGAGCTCGTCGGGGTCGGCCACGCCGGGCAGGCTCAGGTCCGGCTCGGCGGGACCGGCGGCGTTCGCCGGCGCCATGTGCGCGTAGTACGCCGGCCAGGCCCCGAGCCCGGCGAGCAGCTCGGCGACGTACGTCTCCTCGTCCTGGGTGAGGACCGGGTTGACCTGCCTCTCCTGTCCGATCGTCGACTCCGTCGCCTCGGACTGCGTCGCGGAGCAGAAGGAGCCGAAGCCGTGGGTCGGGAAGACCCCGGCCTCGTCGGGGAGCAGGTCTGCCAGCCGGTGGACCGAGGCGTGCTGGTGCCGGACCAGGTCGTGGGTGTGCGCGGGCCCGAGCAGGTCGGGCCGCCCGGTGGCGCCGTACAGCAGCGAGCCACCCGAGAACACCGCCACCGACTCGTCGAGGTTGGCGTCCTCGTCGGCGAGCGCGTAGGCGAGGTGGGTGAAGGTGTGGCCCGGCGTGGCCAGCGCGGTCACCCGCATCCGCCTCCCCACCTCGACCCGCTGGCCGTCGCGAACCGGGGTCCGCTCGAAGGAGACCTCGTCGGCCTCGTTCACCAGGTACGCCGCGCCCGTGCGCCGCGCCAGCGCGAGGCCGCCGGTCACGTAGTCGTTGTGGATGTGGGTCTCGAAGACGTGGGTGAGCCGCACGTCGTGCTCCGCGAGGAGATCCAGCACCCGGTCGATGTCGCGCTGCGGGTCGACCACGAAGGCGACCTCGCCGTCGTGGACGAGGTAGCTGCGATCGCCCAGGGTCGGGGTGTCGATCGCCAGGATCGTGAGGCCGGGCATCACAGCCCGCTCTCCAGCGGGCGACCGGAGGTCGCCCAGGCCGAGGTGCCGCCGAGCACGTTGACGGCATCGAAGCGGCGGGCGGCGAGGACGTCGGCCATCGCGCCGCTGCGGTTGCCCGAGGCGCAGATCAGGTGCACCGGAACCTTCCGGTCCAGCTCGTCGAGCCGCGAGGTCAGCTGGCCCATCGGGATGAGGACCGCTCCCGGCACGTGGCCGGCGGCGTACTCCCTCGGCTCGCGCACGTCGACCAGCACCCCGCCCTCGTCGAGGACCGCGTCGAGCTGTTCCACGTCGATCTCACGCATCCGAACCCTTCCTCGAGTCTTGATAGATACCCCTGGGGGTATGTACGCTGTTCACGATAACACCCCGGGGGGTATTGTCAAAGGGACTTCGAGAGAGGGGCAGGCCATGGCCGCCAACACGCTGACCGCAGAGAACTTCGAGCGCACCGTCGTCGAGAACGACATCGTCCTGGTGGACTTCTGGGCCTCCTGGTGCGGACCGTGCCGCCAGTTCGCGCCGGTGTACGAGGCCGCGTCCGAGGTGCACACCGACGTCTACTTCGGCTCGGTCGACACCGAGGCGGAGCAGGCGCTCGCCGGCGCTGCCCGGATCACCTCCATCCCGACGCTGATGGCCTTCAAGGAGGGGGTCCTGGTCTTCTCGCAGCCCGGCGCGCTGCCCGCGACGGCGCTGGAGCAAGTGATCGCCGCGGTGCGTGACCTCGACATGGACCAGGTCCGGGCCCAGATGGACGCCGCCGACGGGCAGGGGTCCTGATGGGCTACACCCTGCAGGCCACGGTCCACCGGTCCTACGACCGCACCGTGGCCGACGTGCGGGCGGCACTGGCCGACCAGGGCTTCGGCGTGCTCACCGAGATCGACCTCCGGGAGACGCTGAAGGCCAAGCTCGACGTCGACGTCGCGCCGCACGTCATCCTCGGCGCCTGCCGGCCCCAGCTGGCCCACCAGGCGTTGCAGATCGACCCCGCCATCGCGACCGTGCTGCCCTGCAATGTGGCGGTCCGCTCTGTCGACGCGGACACGACGGTCGTGGAAGCCTTCGACCCCGACGCGATGACCCGGCTCGCCGGGGACGCACTCTGCGACGTCGCCGCCGACGCCCGGCAGCGCCTGACCGCCGCCCTCGCCACCCTGACCCAGGAGAGCTGACCCATGGAGCTGGACCCCCAGGAGATGACGCCGGTCATCAACCGCATCAAGCGCGCGCAGGGGCAGCTGGCCGGCGTCCTGCGGATGCTCGAGGAGGGCCGCGAGTGCGAGGACGTCGTGACCCAGCTGGCAGCGGTCTCCCGGGCGCTGGACCGCGCCGGCTTCGCCATCGTGGCGACCGGGCTGCAGCAGTGCCTGACCGAGGGCGGGGGCATCGACGACGTGGACGTGAAGAAGATGGAGAAGCTCTTCCTCTCGCTCGCCTGAGTTAACGAGCGCTAACCTTCAGGCGTGACCACCGAGGCCGAGCGGGACCCCCGCACCCGACGCGAGCAGATCCTCGCGACGGCGGCCGAGCTGTTCGCGGCCCGTGGCTTCCACGGCGTGTCGGTCGCCGACCTCGGGGCCGCGTGCGGGATCTCCGGCCCGGCCCTCTACAAGCACTTCGCCTCCAAGGACGCCGTGCTCGCCGAGATGCTGGTCTCGATCAGCCAGGAGCTGCTCGGCGTCGGCCGAAGGCGGGTCACCGCCGCCGCCGGCCCGGAGGCGGCGCTGGCGGCGCTCGTCGACTGGCACGTCGACTTCGCACTGCGGCACCGGCCGCTGATCGTGGTGCAGGACCGCGACTGGCAGTCGCTGCCGCGCGAGGCCCGCGAGCAGGTCCGCAGCCTGCAGCGCGAGTACGTCGACCTGTGGGCCGACCAGCTCCGCCGAGTCCACGACGACCTCGGGCAGGACCGGGCCCGGGCGATGGCGCACGCAGCGTTCGGGCTGATCAACTCCACGCCGCACAGCAGCCTGCTCCCCGACGCCCCGATGCGCGGGCTGCTGCAGGAGATGGCGCTGGGTGCACTCGGGATCTCGGAGCACCGACCCGTCGCTTCTTGACGCAGGGAGACGTCGACCCGTCGCAACTTCACCGCGTGGCGCGTCGACCCGTCGCAACTTCACCGCGTGGCGCGTCGACCCGTCGCTGCTTCACCGCGTGGCGCGTCGACCCGTCGCTGTTCGACAGCTCGGCCCGTGAACCTGCGACAGGTCGACGACCTCCAGGCGTGAACCTGCGACAGGTCGACGACCTCCAGGCGTGAACCTGCGACAGGTCGACGATCAGAAGAGGTGGTCGACCGGCTGGTCGGCGTCCTCCTCGAGCAGCCGCAGCAGCAGCGCCGCCCGCAGCGCCGCGTCGAGCCCCGCGTCGAGGTCGTCGGAGCCCTCCGACGCCCCCGCGACCTCCGATCCCGCGTGCAGGCGGGCCAGCAGCTCGTCGCGCGGCAGCCCGCGCAGCTGCAGCAGGACGAACGGGTCGGCCTCGATGAGCCAGGCCAGCTGCGAGAGCACCGCGATCGCGTGCACGCACGGGTCCACCCAGGCCGAGCAGGTGCAGTCGGTGCCGAGCTCGCCGCCGTAGGGCAGCAGCTCGACCCCGGCCTCCTCCGCGTGCTCGACCAGGGGGTGCGGGAGGTCGCCGGCCAGCAGCGCCGCGACCCGTCCCGACTCCGCCGCCACGGTCTCGACCAGGCCGGCGCCGGCCGCCTCGTCGAGCACCGGCAGCGTGCCGGACACCGTCCACAGGCCGTCGCCGTCCTCGACGGCCGCCACGAACCGGCCGACGTCGGTGGTGATCCCGCCGACGTGCCCCGCCCGGGCCAGGGCCCGGCCGGCCACCAGGTCGCGGTCGGAGTACGCCGCCTCCTCGACCGCCCGTGCCCACGCCCGTCCCCACCAGGTCGTCGCCCGCGCGGCGCCGCGTCTGGCCGGCAGGGCAGGGTGGACGACGGCGGTCACGCCTCACCACCCGGGTTGTCGCTGTGCCGGCGCAGGGTGACCAGGTCGCGCAGGTCCTCGTTGCTCAGCTCGGTCAGCGCCGCCTCACCGCGGGCCAGCACCGAGTCGGCCAGGGCGCGCTTGCGGGTGAGCAGCTCCGCGATCCGCTCCTCGATCGTGCCCCGGGTGATCAGCCGGTGCACCTGCACCGGCCGGGTCTGCCCGATCCGGTAGGCGCGGTCGGTGGCCTGCTCCTCCACCGCGGGGTTCCACCAGCGGTCGAGGTGGACGACGTGGTCGGCCCGGGTGAGGTTCAGGCCGGTGCCGCCGGCCTTGAGCGAGAGCAGGAAGACCGGCACCGCTGGCCCGGCGGCCGGGTCGTCGGGGCCGGCCTGGAACCGGGCCACCATCGCCTCCCGCTCCCGGACCGGGGTGCCGCCGTGCAGGAACTGGTGGGGCACGCCGGCGCGGGTGAGGTGCTGCTCGAGCAGGCGCCCCATGGCGACGTACTGGGTGAAGACCAGCACCGCGCCGTCCTCCGCCAGGACGGTGCCGAGCAGCTCATCGAGGAGGTCGAGCTTCTCCGAGCGCCCCGACAGCCGGCCGGTCGACTGCTTGAGGAAGTGGGCCGGGTGGTTGCAGATCTGCTTGAGGCCGGTGAGCAGCGCCAGCACCAGACCGCGACGCGTCTCCTCGTCGGCGCGCTCGATGCGGTCCATCGTGTCGCGCACGAAGGCCTCGTAGAGCACGACCTGCTCGCGGGTGAGGCTGATCAGGTGGTCGGTCTCGGTCTTCGCCGGCAGCTCGGGCGCGATGCCCGGGTCGGACTTGCGGCGACGCAGCAGGAACGGGCCGATCAGCGCGGCGAACTGACGCGCCTTGGTCGGCTCGAGGCCGGACTCGATCGGCCCGGCCCACACCTTGCGGAACGCGTTGCGACTGCCGAGCAGGCCGGGCGTCGTCCAGTCCAGGATCGCCCACAGCTCGGTCAGGTTGTTCTCCACCGGTGTGCCGGTCAGCGCCACCCGGGCCGCGCTGGGGATCGCCCGCAGGTGGCGGGCGGTGGAGGAGCGCGCGTTCTTGACGTGCTGGGCCTCGTCGGCGACGACCAGGTCCCAGCCGACCTCGGCCAGCGCCTCGTGGTCGCGGCGCATGGTGCCGTAGGTCGTGAGCACGAAGCCGCCCTCGAGTCCTTCGAGCGAGCGCCGGCCGCCGTGGAAGCGGCGTACGGCGACCCCGGGCCCGAACCGCTCGATCTCGGCCTCCCAGTTGCCGAGCAGGCTGGCCGGGCAGACCACCAGCGTGGGACCGACCGGCCGGCCGGCGACCGCCCCCTCCGCGACGCGGTGCAGGTGCAGCGCGATCAGGGTGACGGTCTTGCCGAGCCCCATGTCGTCGGCGAGGCAGGCCCCCAGGCCCAGGGAGGTGAGCTCGACCAGCCAGGTCAGCCCCTGCTGCTGGTATCCCCGCAAGGTGGCTTCGAGGCCGGGCGGCGCGGGCACCGGCTCCCGGGTCGCGGCCGACAGCAACTGCTCCCGGACCCGGAGCAGGCTGGCGCCGACGACCACCGGCTCCGGCGAGGAGTCCTCGGCGCCCGCAGGGCCGACCTCGGCGACGCCGGTGAGCGCCGCCGCGACGGCCTGAGCAGGCTTGACGGTCCGGATCAGCCGGCGGCGGGCCTTGCGGGCCACGGCGGGGTCGACGACGGTCCAGCTGCCGCGCAGCTTGAGCACCGGCGCCGCGGCGGCCGCCAGCTCGTCCATCTCCTCCTCGGTCAGCGGGTCGCCGTGCAGCGCGACCTGCCAGCTGAAGGCGAACAGGGTGTCGGGGCCGAGCAGCCCCGGCACCAGCTGCGCCTCGCGCGGGGCCTGCGGAGCCCGGTCCAGCACCGCGGTCGTGGTCAGGTCCCGACCCAGCGAGCGCGGCCAGAGCACGTCCACGCCGCGCTCGCGCAGCGCCCCGACGCCGTCCTCGAGCAGGCTCACCAGCTCGTCGCTGTCGAGCGTGATCTGGTCGGGCACGCGCAGCTCGAGCAGCCGGTCCAGGACCGGCCAGGCGTCGGCGGCGGCGCGCAGGGCGATGCTGGCGTGGGTGCGGGCCCGGTCCCCGAAGCCGTGTGCGGCCCCGGGCGCACCATCGGCCCACAGCAGGGCCGCGTCGCAGACGTGGAGCGGGTTCTGGGCGTCGTGGACCTGCAGCACCAGGCGCACGGCCCCGGCGACCAGCTCCTCCTCGTCGGCCTCGACCCGCAGCGAGAGCGCGACCAGCTGGGGACCGTCGGCGGCGCGCTGCCCGTCGATGCGGGCCTGCAGGCGCGCCGCGAAGTCACCCCTGGGCGCCGGGCGTCCCCGCCCGTCGGAGGAGGTGCCCGCGGACCCGCCGGCCCGGCGGCGGGCCCCGGTGACCGGGGCGCTGCGGGGCATGGCATCGGCCACGGCGTCCAGCAGGCCGCGGACGACGTCCTCGGCGAGGTCCTCCCCGAGACCGTCGTGCTCCCGCGCCCTGGCCAGCATGGCGACCCGGTCACGGTCGGCGTCGTCCAGCGGCGCGACCCGCCAGGAGGGCGTCGACCCCTCGGCCGGCTCGAACTTGCCGGCCGCCACCAGCCGCATGCCGAGCAGCGCGGCGCCGGAGAGCAGCGCGACGCTGGGGTGCAGGTCGTCGCGCGCGTGGGCGCGGGTGAGCACCGGCAGCGCTGCGCGGATCGGCAGCGCCACCGTCCGGCGGTCGTCAGTGAACTCGACGACCCCCTCGCGGGGCGGGTCGCCGGGTCGGAAGGTCGCCGGACCGGTGACGGGAACGAAGCTCAAGCGCAGACCTCGGGAGGCGGGGTGGGGACTCGACGGTAACGACCGGTACCGACGACGGGTTCCCCCGCGCTCGTAGACTCGCCCCCCATGAGCATCCTCGACGCCCCCATCGCCCGCCTGGACGGGACGCCCACCACGCTCGGCGAGATCACCGGCGGGCGCCCGGCGCTGCTGGTCAACGTCGCGAGCAGGTGCGGGCTGACCCCGCAGTACACCGGCCTCGAGCAGCTCCACGAGAAGTACGCCGACCGCGGGTTCACCGTCGTCGGGCTGCCGTGCAACCAGTTCGGCGCCCAGGAGCCCGGCAGCTCGGAGGAGATCGCAGAGTTCTGCTCGGCGACGTACGGCGTGACGTTCCCGATGACCGAGAAGGTCGAGGTCAACGGCGACGGCCGCCACGCCGTGTACGCCGAGCTGGTGGCCGCGCCCGACGAGAAGGGCTCGACGGGAGACATCACCTGGAACTTCGAGAAGTTCCTGGTCGACGCCGAGGGCACGGTGGTCGCCCGCTTCTCCCCGCGCGTCGAGCCGGACGACGAGCTGGTCGTCGCCGCGGTGGAGGACCTGCTCGCCTGAGGCGGATCCACGGCTGGCCAGGGGTCGGCGTGACCGACCGCACTCCGGGCGTCGACCAAAGTCGGATGCCGCTGTCGGAGGTCCCACCTAGCCTCGAGCGGTGACCATCGACACCGCTCCCGGGACCACGCCACCGACCGACAAGCTCGACAAGGGCGTGCTGGTCGTCGCCGGCGTGGTCGTGCTCGGCGCCATCATGTCCATCCTCGACATCACCGTCGTCTCGGTGGCGCTCAAGACGTTCCAGACCGAGTTCGACGCGACGTCCGCCGAGGTCGCGTGGACGATGACCGGCTACACCCTCGCGCTGGCGAGCGTCATCCCGCTCACCGGCTGGGCGGCCGACCGCTTCGGCACCAAGCGCCTCTACCTGCTGGCGATCGTGCTCTTCGCGGCCGGCTCCGCGCTGTGCGCCGCGGCGAGCACGCTCGAGATGCTGGTCGCCTTCCGCGTGGTCCAGGGCCTCGGCGGCGGCATGCTGATGCCGCTCGGCATGACGATCCTGACCCGGGCCGCGGGCCCGGAGCGGGTCGGCCGGGTGATGGCGGTCCTGGGCATCCCGATGCTGCTGGGACCGATCTTCGGCCCGATCCTCGGCGGCGCCCTGATCGACTCGGCCAGCTGGCACTGGATCTTCCTGATCAACGTGCCGATCGGCGTCCTCGCGATCGTCTACGCCGCCCTGGTGCTGCCCCGCGACAACGTCGAGCCGTCCGAGACCTTCGACTGGCTCGGGATGGTGCTGCTCTCGCCGGGCCTGGCCGCCTTCCTGTACGGCGTCTCCTCGATCCCGTCCGCCGGCACCGTGTGGGACGCCCAGGTCCTGGTCCCGGCCGTGGTCGGCGCGCTGCTGATCGCCGCGTTCGTGCCGTGGGCGCTGCACCGCCGCAACATCCACCCGCTGGTCGACCTGCGGCTGTTCCAGAACCCGCGCATGACGGTGGCGGTGGTGGCGATGTCGCTGTTCGCGATCGCCTTCTTCGGTGCCAGCCTCCTCTTCCCCCTCTACTTCCAGACCGTCCGCGGCGAGGACGCGCTGGGGGCCGGCGTGCTGCTGGCCCCGCAGGGCATCGGCGCGATGCTCACCATGCCGGTGGCGGGCGTGCTGGCCGACCGCATCGGCCCCGGCAAGATCGTGATGGCCGGCATCGTCGTGATCACGATCGGCATGGGGATGTTCACGCAGGTCACCGACACCACGTCGTACACCTTCCTGCTCTCGGCGCTCTTCGTGATGGGCCTCGGCATGGGCGGCACGATGATGCCGATCATGTCGGCGGCGCTGCAGACCCTGAAGGACCACACGATCGCCCGCGGCTCGACGCTGATGAACATCGTCCAGCAGGTCGCGGCCTCGATCGGCACCGCCGTCTTCTCGGTGCTGCTCACCAACGGCCTCCAGGACCACGTGGACCCGACCGTCCCGGCCTCGGTCCCCGCGGACATGGCCGGCGTCTACGCCGACGTGTTCGTCATCGCCACGGTGATGGTGGCCGCGTGCCTGATCCCCGCATGGTTCCTGCCGCGCAGCCGGTCCGAGCAGCCGGTCGACGCGGCCGCGATGGCGGTCCACTGACCGTCCCGCCGCGTGACGTCACCCACGCTGCCGGTGTGACGCAGCACCCGTGACCCCGGTTCCCCGAGCGGGAGCCGGGGTCGCTGCGTGTCCGGATCCGTGACGGCGACCACGCCCGGCCGGAGCACCCGACTTGCAGAGCCGGGTCCGAGTTCGGGACGGTGGTCGATCCAGCGCGACTCACGCAGCGCGCCTTTCGACGCACGATCGTGGCCCCCGGCCCGTCCGTGTCCGACCCGTCAGCAGCCCGCCGTCCCCGTGACGTGTGCGGCGCCCGTCGACTCCGAAAGGTCACGCACGTGTCCCTCCTCCTCCCCCGACAGCAGGCCCCCGACGCACCTCGGGTGGTCTCCCCGACCGAGATCATCCGGCTTCCGGCCCGCTCCCGGCTGCCCGTGCCCACCCGGCACCGCGAGATCGTCGCGGTCATCGACCCGGTGTGGGCCGTGCCCGGCGACGACGTCACCGCCTCGGTCCGCGCCTCCGGCGAGCTCGTCACCGCGGCCGCCGAGCGGCTCACCCGCTTCCTCCAGCCCGGCGAGATCGTCGCCGGCACGCCCGACGGACGACTCACCCTGCGGCTGCGGCACGAGGACCGGGCTGCTCGCCCGGTCCGCCTGCAGGAGATGGCCTACCACGCCATCGAGGTCCTCGACCGCCTGCAGGACAGGGACGGCGTCATCGACCTCGGTGTCGGCTGGGCGCCGATCACCCGCAAGCAGGACCCGGCCCAGGCCGAGGCGCACGCCACCACCGCGGCTGCGGAGTCGCTCAACCAGCGCGACCACCAGCCCCGTCAGCAGGGCGTGCACGTCAGGACCCGGCACAAGGCCGTCACCTGGGTGAGCGCCAGCCGCCAGATGCTCCTCGCCACCGTCGGCAGCGTCGTGCTGCCGTTCCTCGCCCTGGTCGGTCTCTCGATGGTCGGCATCGACCTCTCCGGGCCGCTGTACTGGGTGCTGGTGAGTGCCCTGGGCCTGACTGGCTTCACGATCTGGGCCGAGTGCTCCCAGGCGCTCGAGCCGCCACGCCTGCCCGCCGAGCCCGAGGGTCCCGCCCCGAGGGCGACGGCCGTGATCGCGGCGTACCTGCCCAACGAGGCCGACACGATCCTGGACACCGTGCACTCCTTCCTCGAGCAGGAGTACTCCGGCGGCCTGCAGGTCGTGGTGGCCTACAACACCCCCGTGCCGCTCGAGGTCGAGGGCGACCTGGGCCTGCTGTCGACGCGACACCCGGAACTGACCGTGCTGAAGGTGCCCGACAGCACCTCCAAGGCCCAGAACGTCAACGCCGCGCTGCGTGTGGCGGAGGGTGAGTTCGTCGGCATCTTCGACGCCGACCACCACCCGGCCCCGGGCTCGTTCGAGCGCGCCTGGCGCTGGATCGCCGACGGTGCCGACGTCGTGCAGGGTCACTGCGTGATCCGCAACGGCGACGACTCCGCGCTCGCGAAGCTGATCGCCGTCGAGTTCGAGCAGATCTACGCCGTGGCCCACCCCGGCCGCACCGCGCTGTACAAGTTCGGCATCTTCGGCGGCTCCAACGGCTACTGGCGGGCCTCCGCCCTGGAGCGGATCCGTCTGCGTGGCTCCTTCCTGACCGAGGACATCGAGGCCTCCATGCGGGTCCTCGAGGCGGACGGCCGGATCGTCAACGACCCCGGCCTGGTCAGCCACGAGCTCGCCCCGGAGACCCCCCGCGCGCTGTGGAAGCAGCGGATGCGCTGGGCCCAGGGCTGGTTCCAGGTGTCGCTGCGGCACCTCGGCCCGATCCTGCGCAAGCCCACCCTGACCCTGCGCCAGAAGCTCGGCGTCGTCTACCTGCTGGGCTGGCGCGAGCTCTACCCCTGGATCGCGATGTCGGTGTGGCCGCTCTTCGGCTTCCTCGCCTGGCGCGACGGCGGCTTCGACCTCGGCTCGCCGATGTTCCTGCTCCTCACCCTGTTCGTGACCGCGTCCGGTCCCCTGCAGACGCTGGCCGCCTGGCGGCTCGCGGCGCCCGAGCTGCGCCGTCACCCGTGGTGGTTCGTCGGGGCAGCGCTGGCGAACCTGCTCTTCTACACCGAGGCCAAGAACCTGGTGAACCGGATCGCACACCTCAAGCAGCTGCGCGGTGAGCACCAGTGGGTGGTCACCCCGCGCACCGCCGCCAGCTCCGGCTCCACCGACACCGACCGCACCGACTCCGACCGGACGGAGGTGGCCGCATGACCGCGACCCTCACACCCCCGACCCCGACCCTGGCCAACGCCCCCGCCACCGACCCCGCGGACACGGCACGCGCCCGCCGCGTGGTGTTCCCGCTGGGCTGGCTGCGCGGCCTCGCCGCGCTGGCCGTCGTCACCTTCCACGCCTACCAGCACAACCGCTCGGGTCCGGACAGCGCATGGCCTTGGTCCGGCTCGGCCCACCAGGCGATGCTCGGCACCGACCTGTTCGTGGACATGTTCTTCGTGCTGTCCGGGCTGGTCCTGTGGCTGCCCGTCGCGCGCTCCGCGATCGAGGGCCGCCGGGGCCGCCCCGGCCGCGTGCTGCTCTACCGCCGGATGGCGCGGCTGCTCCCGCTCTACCTGACCGTGGTGCTGGTCGTGTGGGCCGTCACCAACCCGGCCTGGCCCGGGCACTGGCAGGACCTGGTCCTGCACCTGACGTTCACCCACGTCTACAGCGACAGCTACATCTTCTGGACCGACGGCCCGGCCTGGTCCCTGGCGGTGGAGTTCCACTTCTACCTGCTGATGGCCCTCGCGGTGCCGCTCGTGAACGCCGCGGCCCGTCGTACGCCGGGGCGCAGCGCCCGGATCGCCGTCGTGGCCGCACTGCCGGCCCTGTCCGTGGTGGTCGGCGGCGCCTACCTGCTGTGGGCGACCGTGCTGACCAGCCAGGACCCGACGAACTGGTCGATCTGGTTCTCGCCGCTCTCCCGCGCCACCGACTTCGGCCTCGGCATGGGGCTGGCCGTGCTCAGCGCGGCCGGTGTGCGGCTCTCGGCCCCACTGCGCGGCCTGGCCGCCACGCTGGGCGTGGCCGCGCTCGGCGCGCTGGTGATGACGCGGCCGATCAGCATCGACGGTGAGTGGTGGCACCCGCTGTACGCCGCCGCGATCACGGTCGCCCTGGCCTCGGTCGTGCTCCACGACGGCCCGTGGCCGGCCTGGCTGGAGTGGAAGCCGCTGGTCTGGGTCGGGACGCTGGGCTACGGCGTCTACCTGATCCACGAGCCGGTGATGCGCTTCCTGGACTCGCTCGGTGTCCTGCCCGACGCCCGGCCCGGACCGTGGTTCCTGGTGTCGGCGGTGCTGGTCGCTCTCCCGACCATGGCGCTGGCCTGGGTCAGCTCGCGGACGGTCGAGGCCGCCGGGCTGCGGCTGCTGTCGATGATCGACCGCGACGGCCGCCCGCGTGACTACTACGCCCACCTGCGCGAGGACGAGGTCGCCGCCGCTCGTTGAGATGGGCCGAAATCGGGCTTCAACTGGGCCTGGTTCGGTCGTGAGGACCGAACCAGGCCCAGCTCACGTGTGAACGAGGCCCATCTCAACGAGTGGGCGAGGAGGTCAGTCCTGCTTGACCTTGAGGGTGGGCGCCTCGTCGGCGACGTCACCACCGGCGGTCTCGGTGACCACCTCGACGGTGAGCGTGCCGGCGGCGTCCCCGAAGCAGGACTGCGGGACCCGGATCACGACCTGGCCGGAGCGCCCGGAGGACACGGCGGCCTTGATGCCCGGGCAGTCGACGGCGGTGGGCTCGGTCGCGTCGGCGGCGGTGGTCTCCAGGGTCGCCCCGACCTTCTTGCCCTTCCCGGTCTCGACGGTGCGGACGACGTACGGCGTCGCACCCTCGGCGGCCGGGGTCAGCGTGGCCACCACGTGGCTGCGACCGGCGGACGCCTTCTGCAGCTTGGTGTGGATGGTGAGCGTCTTCGCGGTGTTCTTGACCGAGACGCGGGTGATGTCGGCCGCCGGGGCGGCGTCGTCGGACTTGTCCTTCGCGGACTTGTGGGCGGCCGAGGCGGCGCCGCCGGTGAGGACCAGCGCTCCGGTGAGGAGCACGGCAGCGGCGTGACGGGAACGGATCATGAGGTTTCCTCCGAGAGTGCGGCGCCGTCCCCCGGCGGCGGTGTCACCACGAGAGTAGGGACCGCACCGCTGCTCCGAAGGCGAAATGCGGGAACTCGCTGACCGCTCGGAGCGGCGGCTCAGGACTGCAGGGCGAGCGCCAGCGGCAGCACCTCGGCCGCACCCGCCGCGCGAGCGGCCCGGGCGGCCAGGGTGAGGGTCCAGCCGGTGACGACCAGGTCGTCGACGAGCAGCACCGATCGGCCCTCCAGCGGCTCGCCCTCGAGCCGGAACCTGCGGCCGACCGCGGCCACGCGCTGCGCGGAGTTCATCGCGCCCCGCCCCGGCTCCACGTCGGGGTCGACGATCGACCAGCGCCCCATCACCGGGACCCGCAGGTAGCGGGAGAGCCCCTCGGCCAGGTCGGCGGTCAACGTCGGTCGGGTCGCGGACTCCACGACGACGATCGCGTCGACGCTCGGGCGCCAGTCGCCCAGCACCTCGATGACCGCCTTCACCAGCGGCACCGGCACCGGGCCGTCGGGCTGGCCGGGGCGGAACAGCTCGCGGAGCGCCTGGCCGTAGCCGAGGTCGGTGAGCCGGGCGACGGCACGCCCCTCGCTCGCTCCGTCCCCGACCTTGCCGCGCAGGTCGACGCCCAGGTTGGCCAGGGCGGTCGGCCACATCTTCCGGGGCTCGATCGGCACACCCGGACGCGCGAGTCGCGCCCCCGCCTCCTCGACCGACGCCGCCGACACCTCCGTGGACAGGTCGAGCCCACCGCAGTTGTCGCAGCGCCCGCAGCGGTCGGCAGCGGGGTCGTCGAGCTGGTCGCGCAGGAACCACATCCGGCAGCGGTCGGTGTCGAGGTAGTCCAGCATCGCCTGCTGCTCCCGCTCCCGGGCCTCGGTCACCCGCCGGTAGCGCTCCTCGTCGTACACCCACTCCTGGCCGGTCGCCTCCCACCCGCCGCGGACCCGCCGCACGGCGCCGTCCACGTCGAGCACCTTGAGCATCGTCTCGAGGCGGTTGCGGTTGAGCTCGACGTACGTCTCGAGGGCGGCGGTGCTCATCGGACGCCCCTCGTCGGCCAGCACCTGCAGGGTCTGGCGCACCAGCTCCTCGCGCGGGAAGGCCAGCGAGGCGAAGTAGGCCCAGATGTCGCGGTCCTCGATCGCCGGCAGCAGCACCACGGTCGCCTCGTCGGTGCCACGGCCCGCGCGGCCGACCTGCTGGTAGTAGGCGACCGGCGAGGACGGCGCGCCCATGTTGACGACGAAGCCGAGTGTCGCGTCGAAGCCCATGCCGAGGGCGCTGGTGGCCACCAGCGCCTTGACCCGCCCGGCGCCGAGGTCCTGCTCGAGGGCGTGCCGCTCGGTGGGGTCGGTCTGTCCGGAGTACGCCGCGACGTCGTGGCCGCGGGAGCGCAGGTAGTCGGCGATCTCCTGGGTCGCGGCGACCGTGAGGCAGTAGATGATCCCCGAACCGGGCTGCTCGGCGAGGTGGTCGGCCAGCCAGGCCAGCCGTTGCTCGGCGGTCTTGAGCCGCACCACGCCCAGCCGGAGCGACTCGCGGTCCAGCGAGCCCCGCAGCACCAGCACCCCGTCACCGGAATCGGTCGTGGAGGAGCCCGAGACGCCCAGCTGCTCGGCGACGTCGGCGGTGACCCGGGCGTTGGCGGTCGCGGTGGTGGCGAGCACGGGGATGCCCCCAGGCAGGTCGCCCAGCAGGGTGCGGATCCGGCGGTAGTCGGGCCGGAAGTCGTGACCCCAGTCGGAGATGCAGTGCGCCTCGTCGACCACGAGCAACCCGCAGGTGCCGGCCAACCTCGGCAGCACCTCGTCGCGGAAGCCGGGGTTGTTGAGCCGCTCGGGGCTGACCAGGAGGACGTCGACCTCGCCGGCCCGGATGGCGTCGTGGATGGGCTCCCAGTCCTCGATGTTGGTCGAGTTGATGGTCACGGCGCGGATCCCGGCCCGCTCCGCGGCCGCGATCTGGTTGCGCATCAGGGCCAGCAGCGGCGAGACGATCACCGTCGGCCCGGCGCCGGCCTCGCGCAGCAGCAGGGTCGCCACGAAGTAGACCGCGGACTTGCCCCACCCCGTGCGCTGCACGACCAGGGACCGTCGTCGGTCGACGGCCAGCGCCTCGATCGCGGTCCACTGGTCCTCACGCAGGCGCGCCTCGGGCTGCCCGTCCCGGGCCCCGACGAGCGCGCGGAGGTGGGCCTCCGCCCGGTCGCGGGTCTGCTGGCGGACGTCGGCGGTCGTCGACTGGGAGGGGCTCACCCGGCCTGTCTACCAGCGACCTCCGACCACGCGTCGTACGCCCTCCACAGGTCGAGGGTGCGACGAGGCAACCCCTCGGGCCCCGTGCGCGTCTCTACCGATGGAGGCGGCGCCGGCCGCCACGACCACTCGGGGGACATCGTGGGCTCGAACCGGATGATGCTGGCGGCCGTCGTCAACGTCGGACTGACCGTCACGCTCGCCGCTGTGCTCGGCGCGGGCCCGGGCGAGGCCGTCCCGGGTACGACGACGCCGCGCTGCTTCGGGAAGCCCGCCACGATCGTCGGAACCGGCTACCTCACCGGGACACCGGGACCGGACGTGATCGTGGCCCGCGGAGGCGCCGAGGTGCACGCCGGCGACGGCGGCGACCGGGTCTGCGGGGCGATCCTCGTGTACGGCGGCGCCGGCGACGACCGGATCCGCTTCGGAGGCCGGGGCGGGGACTACCCGGAGCTCTCGGGCCAGGGCGGCGACGACCTGGTGCTGCTCACGGCCGACCGGGTGGGCCGCCTGGCCGGCGGCGCGGGTGACGACACGCTGAGGTCCCGCGGCGCCGAGCAGTTCCTAGACGGGGGCAGCGGGAGCGACGTGCTGGCCGCCGGCCCCGGGTGGGACAGCCTGTTCGGCATGGGCGGTGACGACCGGCTCTCGGGCGGACGGGGCCACGACAGCCTCGACGGCAGGGGCGGGGACGACCTGCTCGAGGGCGGGCGCGGCGGCGACGACCTCGTCGGTGGTGCCGACGACGACACGGGTCGCGCCGGCGCCGGGACCGACCGCTGTCACGGCGACGTCGAGCACCGGTCCCACTGCGAGCGCAGCTGACACGAGTCGTGCGGCCCATGGTGCGCCGGGGCGCACTCTGGGCCGCACGACTGCATCGGGTCAGGCGGCGGGGCCCCGGCCGCGGACGTCGGCCACGGCGCCCATCGCCTCGCGCAGCTCGGCGAGCCAGTCGCCCTCGTGCTGGCCGACCAGCCGGACGCACCACGCCAGGGCCTCCGACCGCGACCGCGCCACGCCGGCCTCGACGAGGGTGTCGAGCACCTGGCGCTGCGGCTGCCGCAGCCGGGTCATGACGGGCGCCGCGACATGCGTCCACAGCTCCTCGCGCCCGCCGACCCGGACACCCCAGGAGACCTTCCGCTCGAACCGGTGCTCGGCCTCGCGGGCGATCTCCATGCGGCGTTCGCGGGTGTCCTCCCGGAACGCCCGGGCCCGGCCGGCCTGCGCCTCCGCACGCTCCGCGTCGGTGACGTCGTCCGCGAGCTCGACGTCGGGGATGGTCAGGACCACCGTGATCTCCTCACGGTCGACCGCCACCCGCGGCGCCTCGACCGTCCACTCCTCGGGCAGGCGGCCGGCGAACCAGCCCCGCACCCGCTCCAGATCCTCATTCGTAATCATGTAATCATCATTACACGCGAGGCAAGGCCGCGAAGATGCTGCGCGAGCTGCCCCGACCGTGCGACATTGCCGACATCGTCGTCGCGCTCCCGGGAGGTCGTGTGCCCTCGCTCGTCAGTCGCCTCGCGGCCCTGGCCACGGTGGCCGGTCCACTCGTCCTGCTCGGCGCCCCGGCCCCCGCTCCCGCCGCGGGGGTGCCGACCTGTTTCGGACGCGCGGCCACGATCGTCGCGGCGCCGGGCGAGGAGGCGGTCGGCACCGATGGCGACGACGTGATCGTCGGCGGCAGCGACGTCTACGGCGGGAACGGCGACGACCGACTGTGCGGGTTCACGGGCAAGGCCCACGGGCAGGCGGGCGAGGACCGGATCGAGGTGGCGGCCGGGGCGTCCGGCCAGGGTGGGCCCGGCGACGACCTGTTCGTCACCCGCTCCGCCCCCGGGTCCGCCCCCGCGCACGTCTACGGCAAGGCGGGCGCGGACGTCGTGCGCGGTGGTCCGGGCCGTGACCTCGTCTTCACCGGCGTCGGCGGCGACACCGTGCACGGCGGCGCCGGGCGGGACTCGATCCACCTCAACTGGGGCGAGAACGTCGCCCACGGCGGCCGCGGGGCGGACGGCATCATCGGGCACGTCAAGGACGACCGGCTCTACGGCGGCCGCGGCGACGACACGTTGTACGGCGGCGGGAACGTCGACGACCACGACCTGGGCGACGGGGGACGAGGCCGCGACACCTGCGGCGAGATCGAGCGCGAGACCAGCTGCGAGATCGCCGGCTGATGCGCGTCGTCCTCTCAGCTCTCCTCCTGCTGGCCGGGAGCGGCGCGCTGCTCCAGGAGCCGGTCGCCGCCGGCACCACCCCGACCTGCTTCGGGCGCGTGGCCACCGTCGTCGCCGGCCCGGCCGAGGACGTGCACGGGACCGCCGGCGACGACGTCGTCGTCGGCGGGGCGACCGTGACCGGCGAGGGCGGCGACGACCGCATCTGTGGCGCGCAGGCCGCCTACGGCATGGCCGGCCGGGACCGGATCCGGGTACCGCAGGGCGCCGACGCCTACGGCGGCGAGCAGGCCGATCTCATCGTGGTCGACTCCCGGGCCGGCGCCCCCATGACGTTCGTGCACGGCGACGCCGGCGCCGACACCCTGCTCGGCGGCCCCGGCGCGGACGGCCTGTTCGCCGGCACCGGCGGCGACCTGGTCCGGGGCCGGCGGGGCGACGATCTGCTCCACCTCTCGCGCGGCCGGAACACGGCGTACGGCGGCCGCGGCGACGACCGCCTCGCGGGCGGCATCCACGACGACCGGCTGTCCGGCGGACGGGGCGACGACCTGCTGGACGGCGACGGGCTCGGCAACGACGACGACCGTGGCGACGGCGGAGCCGGCTACGACAGCTGTCACGCCGTCGAGCGGCCCGTCAGCTGCGTCGTGGCCGGCTGACCGCCGGCCACCTCACCAGATGCGGACGCGCTCCGCGGGGTCGAGCCACAGCCCGTCGCCCTCGGCGGTGCCGAACACCTCGTGGAACTCGTCGAGGTTGCGCACGATGTTGGCGCGGAACTCGGCGGGCGAGTGCGGGTCGATGGTGAGGAACTGCAGCTCCTGCTCCTTGCGGCGCTTGGTGCGCCAGCAGTAGGCCCAGTTCATGAACAGCCGCTGCCGGTCCTCGACGGAGGCCTGGCCGCCCTGGGAGATGAGGTACGCCGTGTGGCCGATGGTCAGGCCACCCAGGTCGCCGATGTTCTCGCCGACGGTCAGCGCGCCGTTGACGTGCTCACCGGGCAGGGTGCGCGGCTCGAAGGCGTCGTACTGCTCGATGAGCGCCTTCGACTTCACCTCGAACGCCGCCTTGTCGGCAGCGCTCCACCAGTCGTTGAGGTTGCCGTCGCCGTCGTACTGCGCGCCCTGGTCGTCGAAGCCGTGGCCGATCTCGTGCCCGATGACCGCACCGATGCCGCCGTAGTTCTCCGCGGGGTGCGCGTCCGGGCTGAAGAACGGCTTCTGCAGGATCCCGGCCGGGAAGCAGATCTCGTTGGTGCCGGGGTTGTAGTAGGCGTTGACCGTCTGCGGCAGCATGAACCACTCGTCGCGGTCGACCGGCGCGCCGATCTTCGCCAGCTGGCGGTCGGTCTCGAACGCCGACGCGGCGGCGACGTTGCCGAGCAGGTCGTCGGCGCGCACCTGCAGCGCGGAGTAGTCGCGGAACTTCTTCGGGTAGCCGATCTTCGGGTTGAAGGTCTCGAGCTTCTCGTAGGCCCGCTTCTTGGTCTCGTCGGTCATCCAGTCCAGCCGCGAGATCGAGTCGCGGTAGGCCGCGAGCAGGTTGGCCACCAGCTCGTCCATCTGCGCCTTCGAGCTCGGCGGGAAGTGCCGGGCGACGTACTCCTTGCCGACCGCCTCGCCGATCGCGCCCTCGACCAGCGCCACGCCGCGCTTCCAGCGGGCGCGCAGCTCGGGGGTGCCGTTGAGGGTGCGGCCGTAGAAGTCGAAGTTGGTCTCGACGAAGTCGTCGGTGAGGTACGGCGCGGCCGAGCGGACCACGTGGCTGAGCAGCCACTGCTTCCAGTCCTCGATCGGGACCTCGTCGAGCACGGTGGACAGGTGCGCGAGGTACGACGGCTGCCGGACGCAGACCTCGGCGATGGTGCGCTCGTTGCCGCCGAGGTTGGTGACGTAGGCGTCCCAGTCGAACGACGGGCACAGCTCCTTGAGCTGCTCCGCCGTCATCAGGTTGTAGGTCTTCTGCACGTCACGGGTCTCGGCGCGCTCCCAGTGACCGGCGGCCAGCCGCGTGTCGATGGCCAGGATCGTGGCCGCGGCACCGGCGGGGTCCTCGTGCTCGACCAGGCCGAGCAGCCGGGTCAGGTAGGCGACGTACTTCTCGCGCACCTCCGCGAACTTGTCGTCGCGGTAGTAGGACTCGTCGGGCAGCCCGAGCCCGCCCTGCACGAGGTGGAACAGGTAGCGGTCGGACTGGCGGTCGTCGGTGTCGACGTAGGAGCCGAAGAGGCCGTGCCCGCCGATCCGCTCGAACTCGCCGAGGAACGCCGCGAGGTCGCGGACGTCGCGCAGCGAGGCCACCGCGTCGATGAGCGGACGCACCGGGCGCAGGCCCTTGTGGGCGATCGCCTCGGCGTCCATGAAGGAGGCGAAGATGTCACCGATCTTGCGGGCGTCGTCGCCGAGGCCCTCGTCGCCGCGGGTGACCGCCTCCGCGAGGTCCTCGATGATCCGGTGGACCTGCTCCTCCGCCGCGTCGGCGAGCTGGACGAACGGGCCCCAGCTGGAGCGGTCCGAGGGGATCTCCGTCTCGTCGAGCCAACGGCCGTTGACGTGGCCGAACAGGTCGTCCTGCGGCCGGATGTCGGGGTTCATGCCCTCGCGGGCCTCGTCCAGGATGCTCACGCCCCCGACCCTAACGGCCGGGCGCGTGCTGGCAAGCCGGGCAGGGGTCAGTCGCGCACCCGGACGACGGACTTGCCCAGCGTGCGCCGCTGGTCCATGTCCGCCAGCGCCCGACCGAACTCCTCGAGGGGGTACGTCGCGCCGACCGGCGGGCGGACCACGCCGCTCTCCATCATCGGGGCCAGCTCCGCCCACTGCTCCTGCATGAAGCCGGGACGGGTCATCGCGTAGGCGCCCCAGCCGACGCCGCGGACGTCGACGTTGTTCAGCAGCAGCCGGTTGACCTTGACCTGCGGGATCCCCTGCCCGGCGGCGAAGCCCACCACCAGCAGCCGACCCTGGGGCGCCAGCACCCGCAGCGAGTCGGTGAAGACGTCGCCGCCGACGACGTCCATGACGACGTCCACGCCCCGCCCGTCGGTCAGGGTGACGACGGCCTCCCTGAACCCGTCGAGAAGCACCGTCTCGTCCGCCCCCGCCTGCCGGGCCACGGCGGCCTTCTCCTCCGAGCTCACGACGGCGATGGTGCGGGCGCCGTACCCCTTCGCGACCTGGATGGTGGCGGTGCCGACCCCGCCGGCGGCGCCGTGCACGAGCACGGTCTCCCCGGCGCGCAGCCGGCCGCGCTCGGCGAGGGCGAACTGCGCCGTGAGGTAGTTCATCGGCAGCGCCGCGCCCTCGTCGAACGACAGCGCGTCGGGCAGCGGGAAGGTGAACATCGCGGGCGTGGCCACCTGCTCCGCGGCACCGCCGTATGCCCCGACGCCGGCGACCCGCTGGCCGACCTCGAAGCCGCCCGCACCGGACTCGGCGGGGCGCAGCACGGTGCCGGCGAAGTCGACGCCGAGGGTGAACGGCGGCTCCGGCTTGAGCTGGTACTCACCGCGGCTCAGCAGCAGGTCCGGGAACGAGATGCCGACCCGGTGCACCTCGACGAGGACGTCGTCGGGGCCGGGCGTCGGCTCCGCGACGTCGCGGACCTCGAGGTCGGCGGGACCGGTGGGCGTGATGACCTGGACGGCGCGCATGGCCCGCACGCTATCGGTGCCGCTGGTCTGGACCTGTGCAGGTCACCCTCATCCGGACGGCCGGGGTCACCGAACATGGTGTGGGGTGAGGGGATTCGATGAGGATCGACGACCGGCTGCGTGCTGCGCTCATGCACGCGACCGCACGCTGGACCGTGCGGTACGGCGAGGACCTGCGGTTCTCGGGCAGCGACCTGCCGCCGCCGCTGCACCACCGCGTCCCGACGAGGTACGGCGACGTCCCCGTTCACGTGTACCGCGACCCCGACCTGCCACCCCACCTGCTGCCGGCCTACGTGCACTTCCACGGTGGCGCCTTCCTGATGCGCTACCCGGAGATGGACGACTTCTGGTGCCGGTACGTCGCCGCGGAGGCCGGTGTCGTCGTCGTCAACGTGGACTTCCGAGCGGGGCCGTACGTCACCTACCCCGTCGCCCAGCACGAGTGCCACGACGTCACCGCCTGGGTGGCCGACCACGGTGACCGGATCGGGGTCGACGGGCGTCGCGTCGCCGTCGGCGGCCTCAGCTCCGGCGGCGCGCTGGCCGCCTCGGTGTGCCTGCAGGCCCGCGACCGGGGCTCGTTCCGGCCCGCCCTGCAGGTGCTCGGCGTCCCGGCGCTCGACGTCGCGTCCGAGCCGCAGGCCGGGACGGGGATGGTCTCGCCGGGGCTGCGCCGGCTGGTCCGGCGCGTCTACTTCCCCGACGAGGCGACCCGGCGCGAGCCCTACGCCTCGCCGCTGCTGGCTCGCGACCTCACGGGCCTGCCGCCGGCCGTGGTGCTGACCGCGGAGCGCGACACCCTGCGCCCCCAGGGCGACCTGTACGCGCAGCGGCTGCGCGAGGCCGACGTGCCGGTCCTGCACGCGACCACCCCGGGAGCCGACCACTACTTCCTGACCGACGACCTGCTGGGGGCGGCGGCGACCATGGCGCTGGTCGCGGACCGGATCCGGCGGCACACCAGCGACCCGGTCGGCTGAGAGTCAGCGGGGGTTGACCAGCGCGTTCATCTCGAAGTGCATCGGGTCGGTGTAGTGCCAGTCGCCGCCCCAGGCGAAGCCCCACTGCTTGAAGATCGCGACCACGTCGCGGTCCATCTCCCCCGCGGTGCCCCGCTGGTTGCCCGGGACGTTGAGGTCCAGCGCCAGCCCGAAGGAGTGGTTGGACAGCGAGGTGGTGCCGGCGATGAAGCGCGGGTAGTAGCAGCCGGCGTACTCACCGGGGTGGATCTTGTCGGCGAGGCCCCGGTCGACGATCTCGTTCAGCGCCGCGGTGAGCTGCGGGAAGATCAGCTTGTTGCAGGTGACGCTGCCGAGGATCGGGACGGTCTCGGTGGCGATGTGGGAGGAGACCCAGGCCGGGTCGGGCGCGATCCGGCCACCACCGAGCACGGTGTAGTTGAACGTGCCGACCGCGTCCGCGACGGTGCCGACCAGGAACGCCGTCTGCTTCACGTCGGGGTCGAGCCCGCGGCGGGCGACGATGTCGGTCATCTGCACCGAGGCGTCGTTGCCCGCGATCTTCTCGATCTTCTTGCGCAGCGACTCGGGCGAGGTCTGGCCGGTGGCGATCAGCAGGGCGTTGTCGGGCTCCATGCCCAGCGTCGGGGCCCAGCTGCTGTTGACGACCGCGTCCACCTCGGGGGTCTGGGGCGCGAACGCCCCGATGTGCACCGCGGTGGCGTCCTTGTCGCTGCCGAGGCGCAGGTAGTCCTGCTTGTCGGTCGGGAGCTTGTCGCGCAGCGCCGGGCGGAGCGCCAGCTCGCCGCCGGCCACCCGGTCCCACACCGCCTGGGTCTCGGCGGAGGCGTACGGCGTGAAGTTGCGGTAGGTGCCCGGGTCGACGGCCGCGACCGTGATCGCCTCGTTCTCGATCACCACCTGGGCCAGGGAGAGCGTCTCGACGCGGGTGACACCGTCGAGCTGCCTGATCCGGCGGACGGTGGCGGGGCTGAGCGAGGAGGTGTTGTAGACGAGCACGTCGGCGATGCCGACGACGCCGGTGCGCGGCCCGGGCGGGTCGACGGCGTGCTCGGGATCCGCGGCCGGGGCGGCCGAGCTGCTGCCGCCCGGCGTCGCGCTCGAGGCACCCGTGGCGGCGGACGACGACTCGGGGTCCGCGGCCTCGTCGGCGCTGGTGCCCGTGCAGGCGGCCGTCAGCGCCAGCACCGTCGGCAGCGCGAACGCCGCCAGTGCCCGTCGTCCGCGCATGGCCCTCCCTCCCCGTGGGATCAGGGTAGGTCTCGCGCGCAAGCCCCAGCACGCCGAGTCGGCGTTCGTTGACACCCGGGCAGCCCGCGCGGCGTCAACCAGCGCCGACTCGGCGGGCCTTCGTGGTCAACCAGCGCCGACTCGGCGTGCTCTCGGCGTCAGCCGCGGCGCCTGCGGATCTCCGCGTTGATCGCGGGGACCACCTCGTGCAGGTCGCCGATGACGGCGTACGTCGCCTTGGTGACCATCGGCGCGTCGGGGTCGGTGTTGATGGCGAGGATGTTCTTGGCCGTGGCGCAGCCGGCCCAGTGCTGGATCGCGCCGCTGATCCCACACGGGATGTAGAGGTCCGGCGAGATCCGGGAGCCGGTCTGGCCGACCTGCTCGTGGTGGGGCCGCCAGCCCAGCGACGTGACCACCCGCGAGACACCGAGGTTGGCGCCGAGCAGCTCGGTCAGCTCCAGCAGGTCGGAGAACCCGTCCGCGCTGCCGGCGCCCCGGCCCGCGCCCACCACGACCCGGGCCGACTTGAGCGACCCCGAGAGGTCCGGCTCCGGCTCCTCGGTGGAGACCACCCGGGCCACCAGGTCGGCGTCGGTCAGCACGGGGCGGCACTCGACCACCTCGGCGGGTCCGGGCACGGCCGCCGGCACCGCCTCGACCGCGTGCCCGGCGACGGTGAACACCGCCGGCCGCTCGTCGAGGCGCATCTCCTCCAGCGCGGCGCCCCCGACCACCTGCCGGGTCACCACGAACGGCGACAGCCCGCCGAAGGACACCACGTTCGCGGCCATCGCGACGCCGAGCCGGGCGCCTACGTGTGCGAGCACCTCGTTGCCGCGCGGGGTCCCGGCCGCCATCACCACGACCGAGCCGGCGGCCTCGCGGGCCTCCTGCACCGCGGCCGCCCAGGCGGCACCGGAGAACGCCGCGAGCTCGTCGCCGTCGGCATGGTGCACCGTGCGGACGCCGTACGCCGCCAGCTGCGGCTGCAGCCCGTCCGGAACGACACCGACCACGACCGCGTCGACCGGCACGCCACCCCCGGCGGCGGACAGGTCGCGGGCGAGGGTGAGCGCCTCACGGGACACCTCGACCGCGCCCGAGGCGTCGGTCTCGACCAGGACCAGGATCATCGGGCCAGCACCCCCAGCTGCTCGAAGAGGTCGACCACGGCCGGGGCGGCGTCCGCCCCCTTGCCGAGGACCTGGACGTTGCTGGGAGCGGGCGGGGGCAGCAGCAGCCGGACCCGCTTCGGGCCGGCCGGCTCCGCCATCGGGGAGCGCTGCTCGACCGGCACCTTCTTGGCCTTCATCCGGCCGGGCACGGTCGGGTAGCGCGGCTCGACACCGCCCTCCAGGACCGTCACCACGGCGGGGAGCGGGACCCGGTAGGTCTCGTGGCCCTCCGGGCCGTCGCCGCCGGCGACCGCGCTCCGCCCGTCCGGGCCGTCCTCGACCCGCACCGTGGCGACCCCGTTGACGACCGGCCGGCCGAGCTCGTAGGCGAGCCGGATGCCGACCTGGAAGTCGCCGCTGTCGGCGGCGTCGTTGCCGAGCAGCACCAGGTCGTGGGAGCGCCCCGCGGCCTCGTGGTCGCGGACCACCGCGGCGATCTCGCGGGCCACGTCGGCCGGGCCGAACCGCGCCGGGTCGGCCTCGACGTGGGTGGCGGCGGTGCAGCCCACGGCGAGCGCGGAGCGCAGCTGCTCGACGGCGCCCGCGTCGCCGAGGGTCAGCACGGTCGCCTCGCCCCCGGTCGCGGCCGCCACCTGGACGGCCAGCTCGACGGCGCACTCCTCGTGGTTGCTCATCGTGAAGCCGGCGTACCGCCCGTCGACGGCCTGGCCGTCGTCGGTGAGCACCACCTCACCGGTGGAGTCGACCACCCGCTTGATGCAGACCAGCACGTTCACCATCTCAGTGGATCCGCTCGTTGGCGGGGTCGAAGAGCCCGGTCGCGTCGACCGAGCCGACGGTCACGGGATAGAGCTCCTCCATGTACGACACGGCGAGCTGGTTGCCCACGACCGCCTGGTCCGGCGGCAGGTAGGCCATCAGCACGTGCTTGCCGAGCGACGGCGCGGAGCCGGCGGTGGTGACGTAGGGGTGGTGGCCGTGCCCGTCGGTGAGGGTGCCGCCGTCCCTGGTGAGGATCGGCTCCCCACCCAGCATGTAGCGCTTCACGCCGGACGCCGAGGTGTGGTCGTCGACGGTCATCGTGCACAGGACAGCAGCAGGAGCAGCCTCTCGCTGCTGCAGGTAGGCCTCCCGGCCGACGAAGTCCGCGGCCTTCACCTTGGGCCGCTGCATGCCCGCCTCGACGATGGTCCGCTCGGCGTCGAGCTCGTAGCCGAACGCGCGGTAGCCCTTCTCGATCCGGCCCGTGGTGCCGTAGACGCCGATCCCGACCGGGACCGCGCCGTGCGGGGCACCCGCCTCGAGCAGGGTCTCCCACACGTCGGCGGCGTCCTCGAACGGCACGTAGAGCTCCCAGCCGAGCTCGCCGACGTAGGAGATCCGCGAGGCCAGGACGGTGGTTCCCCGACCCCCCGCCGTCTGCACCGTGATCTCCCGGCAGGTCAGGAACCCGAAGCCCGCGTCGGACACGTCGTCGGAGGTGAGCGAGGCGAGGATGTCGCGGGCCCGCGGGCCCCACAGCCCGATCGTCGAGACCTCGTCGGTCAGGTCGGTCAGCGAGGTGGCGCCGTCCCCGCCCGTGACGTCGGCCAGCTGGTCGGCGAACCACTTGCGGTCGGCCATCCCGTGGGCGCCGCCGGTGACCACGCGGAAGTGGTTGTCGCCGAGCCGCATCACGGTCAGGTCGGACCGGAAGCCGCCCTTGGGGTCGAGGACCGGCGTGTAGACGACCTTGCCGACCGCGACGTCGCACTGCGCGACGCAGGTGCGCTGCACGGCCGCGAGCGCGTCGGGGCCGGTGATGTCGAAGACACAGAAGGCGGTCAGGTCGATCACGCCGGCCGCCTCGCGCATCCGCAGGTGCTCGGCGTTGATGATCGGGCTCCACCAGCGCGCGTCCCACTCGTGCTCGCGCGGCATCACGGCGTCGCCGTACTCCTCGAGCAGCCCGGCGTTGGACTCGTACCAGTGCGGCCGCTCCCAGCCGGCGGTCTCGTAGAAGAAGGCGCCGAGCTTCTTCTCCGACTCGTGCATCGGCGAGAGCCGCTGGTCGCGGTCGGACTCGTACTGCTCGGCGGGGTGGATGATCCCGTAGGTCTTGATGAACGACTCGGTGGTGCGCAGCCGGGTGTGCTCACGGCGCTTCTGGTGGGTGTGGAAGCGGGCGATGTCGCTGTGCGAGACGTCGATCTCGGAGTGGCCGTGGGTCATCCACTCGGCGACCGCGCGGCCGACGCCGGGGCCCTCCTTGATCCACACCGCGGCGGCGGTCCACAGCCCGCGGACCTCGCTCTCGCCGAGGATCGGGCTGCCGTCGCAGGTCAGGGAGAGCAGGCCGTTGATCGCGTAGCGCATCTCGGCGCCCTCGGCGCCGAGCAGCTCGGGCATCAGCTCGTAGGCCTGCTCGAGCTGGGGGTCGAAGTCGTCGGAGGTGAACGGCATCTCGGTCGGCGACAGCTTGGCCTGCTCGATCGAGGGGATGTCCTCGGGCTCGTGGAGGATCGCGCGGTGGGCGTAGGAGCCGACCTCCATGTCGGCGCCGTGCTGGCGCTCGTAGCAGAAGGTGTCCATGTCCCGGACGATCGGGAACGAGATCTCGCCCTCGCGCTCGGCGAGCTGTGGGCACGGGCCGACGCTGATCATCTGGTGCACCGCCGGGGTCAGCGGGATGCTGATGCCGGCCATGTCGCCGATCTTCGGGCTCCACACGCCACAGGCGATCACGACCGCCTCGGCCTCGATGTCGCCACCGGTGGTGCGCACCCGGCGGATGCGGCCTCCCTCCACGTCGAGGCCGGTGACCTCGACGGTGGGTACGACGGTGAGCGCGCCGGACTCCAGGGCCTTCTCGCGCATGATCGTGCCCGCGCGCAGCGAGTCGACCACGCCCACGCTCGGGGTCCAGAACGCGCCGATGAACTGGGCGGTCTCGATGAAGGACACCCTCTCCTTCACGAACGCCGGGTCGACGAGCTCGGCCTCGATGCCCCAGGCCTTCGCGCTGGACATGCGCCGGCGCAACTCCTCCATCCGCTCGGGCGTCCGGGCGAGCTCGAAGCCGCCGGACTGCGTGAAGACGCCCATCTCCTGGTACTGCCGCACCGAGTCCAGGGTCAGGTCGGTGATCTCCCGGGAGTGGTCCACGGGGAAGATGAAGTTGGACGCGTGACCGGTCGAGCCCCCCGGGTTGGGCAGCGGCCCCTTGTCGATCTGGACGATGTCGCGCCACCCCAGCCGCGCCAGGTGGTGGACCAGGCTGTTGCCGACGATGCCGGCGCCGATGACGACCACCCGTGCGGTGGCGGGGACCTCTGCCATGAGACCTCTCCCGTACTTGCTTGTTGCGTCATGTGCAACGCGGTGCGTGATGCGAGACACCTCAAATATGAGTCGTGCCCGACCGGGGTGTCAATGGCCCGGCCGGGCACGACCTGGCGATCAGGCGGTCAGATGCCCTTGAGCCAGGCGTCGACCTTGTCGGGGTTGGCGTCCACCCACTTCTTGGCGGCCTCCTCGGGGTCCATCTGGTCCTCGGCGATGTACTTCGCCACGAGGTTCTGGTCGTCGTTGGTCCAGGTGAAGTTCTTCACCAGCTGGTACGCCGGGCTGCCGGAGTCGGCGAAGTCCTTCGCGACCACCTTGTTCAGCGGGTACGGCGGGTAGTCGCAGGCGACCTTCGTCGGGTCGGCGTCGCAGCCCTTGGTGTACTTGGGCAGGTCGACCTTGACCAGGGGCACCTCGGAGAGGAACCACTGCGGCTCGTAGAAGTAGCCGATGTAGGGGGTCTTGTTCTGCTCCGCGTCCCGGAAGCCCTCGATCAGCGCGGTCTCGCTGCCGGCGTAGACGACCTTGTAGTTGAGGTCGAGGTTCTTCACCAGCGCCTCGTCGTTGGTGACGAAGCCCGGGTCGCCGTCGTAGAACGTGCCCAGGTCCCCGGACTCGGGGGTCTTGAAGAGGTCGGCGTACTTGTTGAGGTTCTTCCAGTTCGTGATGTCGGGGTACTTGTCGGCCATCCACGGCGGGACGTACCAGCCGATCACGCCGTCGTTCCCGGTGAGTCCGGCATCCACCGCCGTGCCGTCGCCGCCCTGGTCCGTCATGTACTTCTTCTGCAGCTCCGGGTGGCCCCAGTTCTCGATGACGACGTCGACCGTGCCGTTGCCGAAGCCCTTCCAGGACACCTGCTCGTCGAGGTCCTTGTAGTTGACGGTGCAGCCGAGCTTGTTCTCGGCGACGTAGCCGACGACGTAGGCGTCCGCCTCGTAGCCGACCCACGGGTTGACGGCCATGTTGAGGTCGCCGCAGTCCTTCCCGCCGGCAGGCTTGTCGGCGTTCTCGATGGAGCCACCCCCGCACGCGCTCAGCGCGAGTGCCGACGTGGTCGCCAGTGCCGCCAGCACGGCGTGTGTGCGCTTGACTCTCATTGTTGTTGACCCTTCGTTGAGTGGTGGGGCTACTTGGGCGGGGCGAGGCGCAGGACCTCGCGCCAGCGTGCGGTCGCGGACAGCTTCGGGCCGCGCTGCGTCCGCTGGGCGCCGTACGTCGTGATCCGGTCGAGCATGATCCCGAGCAGCACGATCGTGATCCCGGCGGCGAGCCCGCGGCCGGTGTAGTTGGCCTGCCGGAAGCCGTGCACGATGTCGAAGCCGAGCGCTCCGGCGCCGACCATGCCGCCGATGACGACCATCGACAGCACGTAGAGCAGGCCCTGGTTGACGGCGAGCAGCAGCGAGCCGCGGGACATGGGGAGCTGGACCTTGGTGATCGTCTGCCAGGTGTTCGAGCCGCAGGACTCGGCGGCCTCGACCGTGTTGGTCGAGACGCCGCGGACCCCGTCGGCGACCAGCTTGATCGCCACCGGCGCGGCGTAGATGACGCCGGCGACCATGGCCGTGAACCGGTTGGCCCCGAAGAGGATCAGGATCGGGATCAGGTAGACGAACGCCGGGATGGTCTGGCCGGCGTCCAGGAACGGCCGGATCGACCGGTCCGCCCCCCGGCTGCGCCCCATCCAGACGCCGAACACCACCGCGAGGGCCACGACCGCGACCGTCGCCACCACGACCGCGGTGAGCGTGATCATCGCGTTGTTCCACAGGTCGAGGTAGTAGATCCCGGCCAGGCAGACCAGCGAGACGGCGAACGCGCGGACGCCACCCACGATGGCGGCGATGAGCAGCAGCGCCGCCCCCGTGACGAACCACGGCGAGTCGGCGATCAGGGACTGCACCGGGTTCAGGAAGTGCTCGGTGAAGCCGGTCTGGACGGAGTTGGTGAAGCTCGAGAGGTCGGAGCGCAGCCAGTCGCCGAACTGGTCGACCTTGTCCCGGATCGGGGTGCCGAGGTCGGGCTTGCTCGGGAACTCGTTCGCCCAGACGTAGTTGTGCGAGAGGTAGAGCGCCACCAGCGTGCCCGCGCCGCCGACACCGAGCGCGATCCGGCGCAGCCGCAGGAACCCGCCGCCGGCTCGCTTCGCCTGCTCGCTGCGCACGCTGGCCGCGGTGATCGTGCGGTCCAGCATGATCGCCATGATCACGATCGCGAGGCCGGCGACGAACGATGTGCCGAGCTGGCCGCGCTTGAGCCCGTCGAGGACGGGCTGGCCGAGGCCGGGCCCGTCGATGAAGGCCGCGATGGTGGCCATCGACAGCGCCGCCATCATGGTCTGGTTGAGGCCCACGATGATGGTGCGCTTGGCCAGCGGCAGCTCGACCTTCAGCAGGCGTTGCCGGCCGCCCTGGCCGAGGGAGTCGGTCGCCTCGAGCACGCCGGCGGGGAGCGTCCTGATGCCGTGCGCGCTGATCCGGACGACCGGAGGGGTGGCGTAGATCAGGGTCACCACGATGGCCGCGGCGGGCCCGATGCCGAAGAGGATCGCGATCGGCAGCAGGTAGACGAACGTCGGCATCGTCTGCATCACGTCGAGCACCGGCGTGATGATCGCGGTGACGGTCTTGCTGTGGCCCATCCAGATGCCGAGCGGGATGCCGACGGCGGCGGCCACGGCGACGGACAGCCCGATGAGCAGGAGCATGTCGATCGAGTCGTCCCAGTAGCCGAGGAACCCGAACATGAGGAACGACGGGACCACCAGCAGCAGCATCCGCCAGCCGGCCACCGCGAAGGTCACCCACGCCGCCAGGGCGATGGTCCCCAGCCAGCCGACCTGCGGGAGGGGGCGCGGGAACTCGGCGACCGTGAACACGTGCTGGAGCCACTCGAAGACGGCGTTCAGGGCGTCGGCGAAGTCGTTGGCGACGTTGACCCAGGCACTGGATCCCGACGCCGCGGCGTCCTCGACCCAGTTGCTGGCGTCGAGGAGCTTGCTGTGCACGTCGGTGAGGGCCGAGCCGCTGATCGCCAGCGTGTCCTCGCCCTGGAAGGCCGCCCAGAGCGCGATCCAGCCCACGACCACGCCCAGGAGCGACCAGAGCCGCCAGTGGGCGCGGAACGCCCCCATCACCGCCGGCCGGGCCCGCAGGCTGTGGGTCGTGGGGATCGCGGTCATGCGGGGATCCCCTCCTCGGCCACGACCACCCGCAGGATGGCGTCGTCGTCGACGATGCCGACCAGCCGGTCTCCCTCCATCACCCGCACCGGGTGGTCCGAGGCGAGCGCGGCGCGGGCCGCCTGGCGCACGATCGTGTCGGGCGACATGACCGGACCCTCCGTCGAGTCGTCGGGACGCGGCTCACGCATCACCCAGCGCAGGGTCAGGACGTGCGAGCGCGGGACCTCGGAGGTGAAGTCGCGGACGTAGTCGTCCGCGGGGGCCCCGACCACCTCGTCCGGGGAGCCGACCTGCACGATCTCGCCGTCACGCAGGATCATGATCCGGTCCCCGAGCTTGAGCGCCTCCTGCAGGTCGTGGGTGATGAACACCATGGTCTTGCCGAGCTCGTGGTGGAGCCTGATCACCTCGTTCTGCATGTCGCGGCGGATCAGCGGGTCGAGCGCCGAGAAGGGCTCGTCGAAGAGCAGGATGTCCGGGTCCCCCGCCAGCGCCCGGGCCAGGCCGACGCGCTGCTGCATGCCGCCCGAGAGCTGGTCGGGGTAGGACGCCTCGTAGCCCTCCAGGCCGACCAGGTTGACCACGCTCTCGGCCTTGGCGCGCCGCTCCTTGCGCCCCATGCCCCGGACCTCGAGGCCGTAGGCGACGTTGTCGATGACCTGGCGGTGCGGCAGCAGCCCGAAGTGCTGGAACACCATCGACACCTGGTTGCGCCGGAGGTCGCGCAGCTGCGAGTCGGAGGCCCCGGTGACGTCGACGCCGTCGATCCGGACCGTCCCGGCGGTGGGCTCGATGAGCCGCGTCAGGCAGCGCACCAGCGTCGACTTGCCCGAGCCGGAGAGCCCCATCACCACGAAGACCTCGCCGGGGGCGACGTCGAAGGACACGTCCTTCACGCCCACCACGCAGCCGGTCTTCTTCTTCAGCTCGGCACGGGAGAGGTCGGCGTCGGGGGTCCCGATGACCTTGTCGGCCTGCGGGCCGAAGATCTTCCAGAGGCTGTCGACGTGGACGGCCGGGGCGCCGCCCTTCGTGACGGTCGTTCCGGCGCTGGGCGAGGTGTCCGGCGTGGTCGAGGTGGTCATGAGCGGTCCTCCGGGTTGCGGCTGTCGCCGGGCGGGTAGAGGGGCATGCCGTCGCGGTAGCGGTAGTACGGGACCTCGGCGGCCGGCAGCGGGGTGTTGCCCGCGATCAGGTCGGCAGCCTTCTCGGCCACCATCATCACGGGGGCGTAGATGTTGCCGTTGGTGACGAACGGGAAGACCGAGGCGTCGACGACGCGCAGCCCCTCGGTGCCGTGCACCTGCATGGTGGCCGGGTCGACCACGGCCGAGTCGTCCACGCCCATCTTCGCCGTGCACGACGGGTGCAGGGCGGTCTCGGCGTCCGCGCGCACCCAGTCCAGGATCTCCTCGTCGGTGCTCACCGACGGGCCCGGCGAGAGCTCGCCGTCGTTGTACGGCGCGAACGCGGGCTGGTTGAGGATGTCGCGCGCGACCCGGATCGCCTCGACCCACTCGCGCTTGTCGTTGGGCGTGGAGAGGTAGTTGAACTGCATCGACGGGTGCTGCCGCGGGTCCCTGGAGCGGATCCGCACCCAGCCGCGGGTGTCGGCGTACATCGGCCCGATGTGGACCTGGTAGCCGTGTCCCTGCGTCGGCGAGGAGCCGTCGTACCGGATCGCGACCGGAAGGAAGTGGAACATCAGGTTCGGGTAGTCCACGTCCTCGTTGCTGCGGCAGAAGCCGCCGCCCTCGAAGTGGTTGGTGGCGCCGAGGCCGGAGCGGTGGAAGAGCCAGTCGTAGGCGATCTTGGGACGGGCGCGCATCCGCAGGCCGGGTGCGATCGAGACCGGCTGCTTCGAGGCGTACTGGATGTAGACCTCGAGGTGGTCCTGGAGGTTCTCGCCGACGCCGGGCAGGTGGTGCACCAGCTCGACGCCCTGGCTGCGCAGCAGCGCCTCGTCGCCGACACCGGAGAGCTGGAGCAGCTGCGGGGTGTTGATCGCGCCGCCGCACAGGATGACCTCACCGGCGGCGACGCTGCGGCGCATCCGCCCGCCCCGCAGGTAGTCGACGCCGACCGCCCGCCGGCCCTGGAACCGGACGCCGGTGACGAGCGCGAGCGTCTCGACCCTCAGGTTCTTGCGCGACTTCACCGGGTGCAGGTAGGCGCGGGCCGCGGAGAGCCGGCGGCCCCGGTGCACGTTGCGGTCGAACTTCGCGAACCCCTCCTGGCGGTAGCCGTTGACGTCGTCGGTCAGCGGGTAGCCCGCCTCCTGGGCCGCGGCGAAGAACGCGCCGAACAGCGGGTTGGTCGCGGGGCCGCGCTCGAGCACCAGCGGCCCGGAGCCGCCGCGCCACCCGTCGGCACCGTTGCTGCCGTCCTCGAGCAGGACGGTCTCCATCTTCTTGAAGTAGGGCAGGCAGTGGAGGTAGTCCCACTCCTTCATGCCCGGCTCGCGCGCCCAGCGCTCGTAGTCCATCGGGTTGCCCCGCTGGAAGATCATCCCGTTGATGCTGCTGGATCCGCCGAGCACCTTGCCGCGGGCGTGGAAGATGCGCCGGCCGTTCATGTGCGGCTCGGGGTCGGTCTCGTACTTCCAGTCGTAGAGCCGGTTCCCGATCGGGATGGGCAGCGCCGCCGGCATGTGCACGAACGGGTCGATCCGGTAGTCGGAGCGGCCCGCCTCGAGGACCAGCACCCGCGTGGCCGGGTCGGCCGAGAGCCTGTTCGCCAGGGCACACCCCGCGGAGCCACCTCCGACGATGACGATGTCGTACCGCTCGTCGCTCATGCACCCTCCTCGTGGGTCGGCCCCGTGGATCTAGCCCTTGAACCAGCCTTGGACTGCCGGACGGATGTTGTGCCAGACGTGCTTGGTCTCGCGGTACTCCTCCAGGCCGGCGTTGCCGAGCTCGCGCCCGATGCCGGACTGCTTGTAACCGCCCCACTCGGCCTGCGGCACGTAGGGGTGGTAGTCGTTGATCCAGACGGTGCCCATCCGCAGCCCGGCCGCGACCCGCTCGGCCCGGCCGGCGTCGCTGGTCCACACCGCGCCGGCGAGCCCGTAGATGCTGTCGTTGGCGATCGCGACCGCCTCGTCCTCGGTGCGGAAGGTCTCCACGGTGAGCACCGGCCCGAACGACTCGTCCTGGGTCACCGACATCGAGCTCGTGCACCGGTCCAGGACCGTGGGCAGGTAGTAGAAGCCGTCGACCAGGGCGGGATCGTCGGGGCGGGCGCCACCGCAGCGCAGCACCGCGCCCTCCGCGAGCCCGGCGGCGACGTACCGCTCGACCTTGTCGCGGTGCCCGGAGCTGGTCAGCGGCCCGGTCTCGGCCTTGTCGTCGAAGGGGCCACCGAGGCGGATCCGGCCCGCCCGCTCGACGAGCGCGTCCACGAACTCGTCGTGGATCGACTCCTCGACCAGCAGCCGGGCGCCGGCGGAGCAGACCTGGCCGGAGTGCAGGAAGACGGCGGTGAGCGCGAAGTCGAGCGCCACCTCGCGGTCGGCGTCGGCGAAGACGATGTTGGGGTTCTTGCCGCCGAGCTCCAGCGCGACCTTCTTCACCGAGCCTGCGGCCGCGGCCATGATCGCCTTGCCTGTGGCCAGGCCGCCGGTGAAGGAGACCAGGTCGACACGCGGGTCCTCCGACAGTGGGGCGCCGGCCGCGGCGCCGGCACCGAGGACGAGGTTGCCGACACCCGCCGGGAGCCCGGCCTCCTCCAGCAGCTTCATCAGGTGGATCGCGGTGTGCGGGGTGATCTCGCTGGGCTTGAGCACGAAGGTGTTGCCGGCCGCCAGGCAGGGCGCGACCTTCCAGGAGACCTGCAGCAGCGGGTAGTTCCAGGGGGTGATCAGGCCGCAGACGCCGACCGGCTCGTGCACGATCCGGCTGACCACGTCGGGGTTGCCGGTGTCGACGACCCGGCCCGACTCCTCCGCGGCGACCCGGCCGTAGTGGCGGAAGACGGAGACCACGTCGGCGACGTCGTACTCGCTCTCGACCAGCCGCTTGCCGGTGTCCCTCGACTCCAGGTCGGCCACGATGGCGGTGTCCCGCTCGAGCAGGTCGGCCACCACCAGCAGCAGGTCCCCGCGCTCGCGCGCCGACGTCCGCGGCCAGGGGCCGTCGTGGAAGGCGCGGTGGGCCGCGGCGATGGCCGCGGCCGTGTCCTCGGCGCCGGCCTCGTCGACCTCGGCGACCAGCGAGCCGTCCGCCGGACAACGGATCTCCCTGCGGCCACCGGAGCGCGCGCTCGTCCACTCCCCGTCGACGTAGAGCTCCGCCATCGGCTGCCCTCCCACCGCGGTCACCCGCGCTAGCGTTGCGCCATCCGCAACCCATTCCTCCACTCGCAACCCAGCGGAGAACATTCCGAGAATGGTGGGACTCGCGTGGTCACGTCAAGGACCTTCGGCCTGACGTGACCAAGGTGAGGCACAAGCGTGAGCCTCCCGAGAGCAGGTCGAGTCGGCGCAAGCTCGCCGCGAAACAGGGTCGAGTCGGCGCAACTTCGTCACGAAACAGGGTCGAGTCGGCGCAAGCTCGTCGTCAGCGGTGGCCCCACCCGAGCCGGTGCGAGACCTCGAGCGCGGCCTCGACCAGCATCGGCAGCACCTTCTCGACCCGCTCCTGGGACAGCCGGAACGTCGGGCCGGACACGCTCATCGAGGCGATCACGTCGCCGTGGGCGTTGTGGATCGGTGCGGCGACGGCGGTCAGCCCGACCTCGAGCTCGTCCACCGCGACGGCGTACCCCTGCTCGCGGACGACCGCGAGCTCCTCGCGCAGCTGCGACTTCCGGGTGATGGTCATCGCCGTGTAGCGCGACAGCCCGCCGAGCACCTCGTCGAGGGCGCCGGCGTCGAGGCCGCTGAGCAGCACCTTGCCGTTGCTGGTCGCGTGCAGCGGGATGTGCTGGCCGACCCAGTTGTGCGGCTGCAGCGCCGAGCTGCCGGCGACCTGGTCGAGGTAGAGCGCCGAGCTCTCCGAGAGCACCGCGATGTTGACGGTCTCGCCGGTGTCGGCGGCGAGCTGGCGGCAGACCGGGCGCGCCTCCTGGACCAGGTCGAGGCGCGCGGTGGTGGCGCCGGCGAGGCGGAGCAGGCCGACGCCGAGGCGGTACTTGCCGCGGTCGGCGGTCTGCTCGACCAGCCGGTGCGACTCCAGCGTGGTGACCAGCCGGAACGCCGTGCTCTTGTGGACGCCGAGCTCGGCCGCGATCTCGGTGACGCCGGCCTCGCCGATCCGGGCCAGCACCTCGAGGATGGTCAGCGCCCGGTCCACCGACTGGACCCCGCCCGGGGCCACCTCCACCGCGTTGCTCATGGCGCAACGCTAGGCCGCGTGACGCAACGTGTCACGCGGGCCCGGCGCGTCGCGCGGGCCCGGCGCGTCGCGACGCAGGTCAGCGGAAGACGACGGTGCGGTGCCCGTTGAGGAGCACCCGCGACTCGGAGTGCCAGCGCACGGCCCGCGAGAGCACCTGCGCCTCGACGTCGCGCCCGGCGGCGACCAGCTGCTCCTGGGTGTGGTTGTGGTCGACCCGGATCACGTCCTGCTCGATGATCGGGCCCTCGTCGAGATCCGCGGTCACGTAGTGGGCGGTCGCCCCGACCAGCTTGACCCCGCGGTCGTAGGCCTGGTGGTAGGGCTTGGCGCCCTTGAAGCTCGGCAGGAACGAGTGGTGGATGTTGATCGCCTTGCCGCTCAGCTCGCGGCACAGGTCGTCGGAGAGCACCTGCATGTAGCGGGCCAGCACGACGAGGTCGACGTCGTGCTCCTTGACCAGCCGCAGCAGCTCGGCCTCGGCGGCGGGCTTGGTCTCCGGGGTGACCGGCACGTGCGCGAAGTCGAGGCCGTAGGACCGCACCAGCGGCTCGGCGTCGGGGTGGTTGGACACGACCACCGGGATGTCGATCTGCAGGGCGCCGGTGCTGTGCCGGAACAGCAGGTCGTTGAGGCAGTGCAGGTGCTTGCTGACCATGATCAGCGTGCGGTACGGCGCGCGGGCGTCCCAGAGCTCGAAGCGCATGTCGAAGGTCCGCGCCACCGCGGCGAAGTCCCCGCGCAGCTGCTCCAGCGTCGTGGCGCCCTCGGTGAGGAAGTCGATGCGCATGAAGAAGCGGCCGGTGTTCTGGTCGCCGAACTGCTGGCTCTCCACGATGTTGCCGCCGTGCTCGACGAGGAACCCGGAGACCGCGTGCACGATGCCCGGGCGGTCGGGGCAGTCGAGCACCAGGACGAAGTCGCCGGCGGGCGTGGTCGCGTTGGCGGAGACGGGGGAGCTGGGCACGGACCTAGTCTCCCAGTTCCGCACGACGGCGGACGACGTACTCCTCCAGCTCCTGCCGGACGGCGTCGTCCAGCGCCGGCTGCTGGTACTCCTCGAGCTTCTTGCGCCAGATCTCGCCGGCGCGCGTGGCGGTGTCCTTGGCGCCGTTGCGCATCCAGCGCTCGTAGTTCTCCGAGGACGACAGCATCGGGCGGTAGAAGCAGGTGCGGAACCGCTCCATCGTGTGCATCGCGCCCAGGAAGTGGCCGCCGTGGCCGACCTCCTGGTGGGCGTCGAACGCCATCGACGCCTCGTCGATCTCCAGCGGCGTGAACTCGTGCTGGAGCATCTGCACGAGCTCGACGTCGATGATGAACTTCTCGAAGCCTGCGACCAGGCCGCCCTCGAGCCACCCGGCCGAGTGCATCACCCAGTTGGCTCCGGCGAGGAACGTCGGCAGCAGCGTCATCAGCGCCTCGTAGCCGGCCTGGGCGTCGGGCACCTGGGCGGAGGTGAGCCCGCCGCCGGTGCGGAACGGCAGCCCGAAGTGGCGGGCGATCTGGCCGGTGCACAGCAGGCCCAGCCCGGACTCGGGGGTGCCGAACGTGGGCGAGCCCGACTGCATGTCGATGTTGGACAGGAACGACCCGAAGATCACCGGGCAGCCGGGCCGGATCAGCTGGGAGAGCGCGATCCCCGAGAGCGCCTCGGCCATCTGCTGCACGAGCGCGGCGGGGATGGTCACCGGCGACATCGCGCCCATCAGGATGAACGGCGTGAGCACGACCGGCTGGTTGGCGCCGGAGTACTCGAACTGCGCCTCGAGCATCCGGTCGTCCCAGCGCAGCGGCGAGTTGCAGTTGATCAGCGAGATCGTGGCCGGCGTGGCCTCGATGGCCTCGCGGGAGCCGAAGAGGATCTCGGTCATCGCGAGGGTGTCGCGCGCGTTCACGCCGGAGACGACGTTGCCCATGTAGACCTTGTCGGTCAGCGTCTGCAGGGCGTAGGTCATGTCGAGGTGCCGGCTGTCCAGCGGGGTGTCGTTGGGCTCGGTGATCACGCCGCCCGCCGAGTCGAGCACCCCGAAGGTCTGCGCCAGCCGGCTGAAGTTGCGGAAGTCGTCCATGGTGCCGTCGCGGCGTACGTCGCCCTCCCGCACGAAGGGCGGCCCGTAGACGGCGCCGAACGCCATCGCGTCGCCGCCGATGTGGATGGAGTGCTCGGGGTTGCGGGCCTGCACGTCGAACTCGCGCGGCGCCTTGGCCACCTGCTCCAGCACGAAGTCCGGGTCGAGGAAGACGGTGTTGTCCTCCACCTTCTGGCCGGCCGCACGGAACAGGTCGAGCGCGCGGGAGTCCATGAACTCCACGCCGATCTCCGTCACCAGGCGGCGCCAGCCGCCGTCGAGGGTGGCCATCGCCTCCTCGGAGAGCACCTCGTAGCGCGGCATGCGGTTGCGGAACATCGGACCTCCTGCGGCGGCGAACCCGGTGGGCGCGGCCCCTTGACCGCACCCTCGTCGCGATCCTAGCCTCATCATGTGGGACTTTGGTTCCATGATGTGGAACCAATTCAGGGGATCTTCCGCCCAGCCCTCCGACCAGGAGCTCCGCCCGTGAGCGAGACCGCGACCAGCAACGGCACGTCGACCGGCACCCAGGCCGTCGACCGCGCGGCGCTGCTGGTGTCCACGGTCGTGCGCGCCGACGAGCCGCTCACCTTCGCCGACCTCCAGGAGGAGTGCGGCCTGGCGAAGTCGACCACCTCGCGGATGCTGTCCGCGCTGGAGCGGACCGGGCTGCTGGAGCGCAACGAGACCGGTTCCTACGTCGCCGGCCGGCTGTTCTGGCTGTACGCCGCGCGGCACGACCCGTGGGAGGAGCTGGTGCGGCTGGCCCACCCCGTCCTCGACGAGATCGGCGAGGCCACCCACGAGACCGTCCACCTCAGCGTCGTGCGCGGCGACCGGGTGGTGCAGGTCGCCCAGGTCGACTCCCGCTACATGCTCGGCACCCGCGACTGGACCGAGGTCGACGTGCCGGTGCACTGCTCGGCGCTGGGCAAGGTGTTCCTCGCCTTCGGGGCGCTGCCGATCCCGACCGGACCGCTGGACCGGCTGACCGGGGCGACCCTGTGCGACCCCGACGACCTGCGTCGCGACGGCGAGCGGACCCGCCGCCGCGGCTGGGCGGTCACCACCGACGAGCTCGAGGTCGGGCTCTCCGGTGTCGCCGTCCCCGTGCACGGCCACCGCGGCGAGCTGGTCGCGGCCCTGGGTGTCTCGGGACCCACCCCACGGATGGAGGGCCGGCTCACCGAGCTCGGCCAGCAGCTCCTCGACCACGCCGCGCAGCTCTCCACGCTGCTGCGCGGCCGCACCCGCAAGGAGGGCGTGGCGTAATGACCCCCGAAGAGATCCTGCAGAGCCTCTACGACGAGACGCTCGTGGGCAACGCTCCGCGCGTCCTCGAGCTGACCAACGAGGGGCTCGAGCTCGACATGGAGCCCCAGACCCTGCTGTTCGACGCCCTGATCCCCTCGCTGGAGGAGGTGGGCGCCCGCTTCGAGCGCGGCGACTTCTTCGTCCCCGAGATGCTCATCGCCGGCCGCGCCATGGCCGGGGCGATGGAGCGGCTGCGCCCATTGCTCGCCGAGACCGGCGTCCAGACCATCGGCAAGTTCCTGATGGGCACCGTCAAGGGCGACGTCCACGACATCGGCAAGAACCTCGTCAACATCATGCTCGAGGGCGCCGGCTTCGAGGTGATCGACCTCGGCGTCCAGGTCGCCCCGGAGAAGTTCGTGGCCGCCATCGAGGAGCACCAGCCCGACATCGTGGGCTTCTCGGCGTTCCTCACCACCACGATGCCGATGTTCAAGGCCAACATGAACGCCCTCGAGAAGGCCGGCATCCGCGACTCGGTGATCGTGATGGTGGGTGGCGCCCCGGTCACCCAGGAGTACGCCGACGCCGTGGGCGCCGACGGGTACGCCGCCGACGCCTCCGCCACCGTCAAGCGGGCCAAGTCGCTGCTCCAGGACCGTCGCTCCAAGGTGCCGGCATGACGGGCCCCGCCGAGCAGCGGGAGACCGTGCTCCGCTCCGCGACCAAGGAGGTCGTGATCGGGCACGGCCGGCGGTTCTGCCTGATCGGCGAGCGGATCAACCCCACCGGTCGCAAGATCTTCCAGGAGCAGCTGCGCGCGGGCGACCTGTCCGCGATCGAGCGCGACGTGCACGCCCAGGTCGCCGGGGGTGCCGACGTCCTCGACGTGAACATGGGGGTCCCGCTCACCGACGAGGCCGACCTGCTGGCCCGCGCGATCCGGCTGGTGCAGGAGCTCACCGACACCCCGATCTGCATCGACTCCTCGGTGGTCGAGGCGCTCGAGGCCGGGCTGGCGGCGTACGACGGCAGGGCGCTGGTCAACTCGATCACCGCCGAGGACGACCGGATGGCGGCGATCCTCCCGCTGGTCAAGAAGTACGACGCCGCGGTGATCGCCCTGCCCAACGACGCCGACGAGATCCCCATGGAGGCCGACAAGCGCCTCGAGCTGACCGCCAAGATCATCCGCGTCGCCACGCAGGAGTACGGCATCGCGGTCGAGGACATCGTCATCGACCCGCTGGCCATGCCGATCGGGGCCGACACCTCCGTCGTGCGCACCACCCTGGAGACGATCTCCCGGATCCGCCACGACTTCGGGGTCAACATGACCCTCGGCGCCTCGAACGTCTCCTTCGGGATGCCCGACCGGCACACCATCGGAGGGGCCTTCCTGCCGATGGCCATGCACGCCGGCCTGACCAGCGCGATCATGGACGTCCGCACGCCCCAGATCGTCGACGCGGTCAAGGCCGCGGACCTGCTGCTCGACCACGACGAGTGGGGCATGGCCTGGATCGCGGCGCACCGCAAGAAGCAGGCAGCGCCGGCGTGAGCACATGACCGGGCCCGACGACCGCACCGACCCCGGGTCGGCCGACCTCCCGGGCGGCGAGTTCTTCCTTGCCGGGGTCCGCCGGGAGGGGCTGCTCGAACCGCCGGGCACCGAGCAGGCGGTCCACGACGGCACCGGCCGGGTGGAGCTCTCGTTCACCGTCGACCCCGGCGGGGAGGCGCCGCCCACGCACCGGTCGGTGCGGGTGCCGCCGGGGGTGACGGTCTTCGACTCGGCGTCGTGGAACGGCATCGCCATCGACTCGACCTGCGGCGGCCACGGCACCTGCCACAAGTGCAGGGTCCGCATCGAGGGGCCGAGCCCGATCTCGCGGCACGACGTGCGCACGTTCAGCCGCGCGCAGCTCGACGACGGCTGGCGGCTGGCCTGCCTGGTCCAGGCGACCCGTGACCTCGCGGTCGACGTCCCGCCGCTCACCACCCGACCCAAGGCGGCCACGGTCGGCGTCGGCCGCCAGGTCATCCTGCGGCCCGCCCTCCAGAAGCGGTACGTCGAGCTCGACGAGCCCAGCCTCACCGACCAGCGCACCGACCTCGACCGCCTGCTGGGGGCGATCGACGACCTCGCTCCGGTCGCCGACCTGCACGTCCTGCAGCGGTTGCCCGGGGTGCTGCGCGAGGGTGACTTCAAGGTGACCGCGGTCGTCGTGGACGAGGCGCTCGTCGACGTGGAGCCGGGTGACACGACCGCGGAGCGCTACGCGATCGCCTTCGACCTCGGGACCACCACGGTCGTCGCCACCCTGCTCGACGTGGCCACCGGCACCCCGCTCGCGGTCACCTCGATGCTCAACCGGCAGCAGCCGTTCGGCGGTGACGTGATCACCCGGATCAGCGCCACCATGCTCGACCCCCAGGCGCTCGGTCGGCTGCGCACCGCGGCCGGAGAGACCCTCGCCCAGCTGGCCGACCAGGTGTGTCGTGAGGGCGGCGTCGACCCGGCCCGCGTCTACGAGGTCGCGGTGGCCGGCAACGCCACCATGACCGCGCTGGCGCTCGGCATCGACCCCGAGCCGCTGGGCGTGGCGCCCTTCGTCATGTCCACCTCCCAGCCGCCGTCGGTGCTCGCCACCGACCTCGGCCTGGCCCTCCACCCGCGGGCCCGGGCGTACCTCTTCCCCGCCCTCGGCGCCTACGTCGGCGGCGACATCGTCGCCGGCATGCTCGCCACCGGGATGGACCGCGACAAGCGCACCCGGCTCTTCATCGACGTCGGCACCAACTGCGAGATCGTGCTCAGCGACGGCGAGAGGATCCTGTCGACCGCGGCACCCGCGGGGCCGGCGTTCGAGGGCGGCGCGATCCGGTGCGGCATGCGCGCTGCCGACGGCGCGATCGAGGTGGTCAAGCTCGGGGACACCGTCGAGCTGTCGGTCATCGGTGACGTCGAGCCGCGGGGCCTGTGCGGGTCCGGCCTGGTCGACGCGGTCTCCGAGCTCGTGCGGGTCGGCCTGCTGGACGGCACCGGCCGGTTCGTGCCCGACGAGCGGGCCGCCGAGGAGGTGCCGGCCCTCGCCGACCGGCTGACCCGCATCGGCGAGGAGCGCGTGTTCGTGCTGCACCGCCCCTACCCCGACGCCAAGACCGACGAGTGCGTCGTGCTCTCCCAGCGCGACGTACGCGAGCTGCAGTTCGCCAAGGCCGCGATCTCCACCGGCTGGTCGCTCCTCCTCGAGGAGCTCGGCCTCGAGCACCGCGACGTCCAGCAGGTGCTGCTGGCCGGCTCGTTCGGCAGCTACCTCTCCCCCGCCTCGGCCGTCCGGATCGGGCTGGTGCCCAAGCTGCCCGTGCTGCGCATCGTCTCCGCCGGCAACGTCGCCGGCGAGGGCGCCAAGATGGCGCTGCTCTCGGTGCGCGAGCGGGCCGGTGCGCGCACGCTGCTGGAGGAGGTGACCTATGTCGAGCTCTCCGACCGTCCCGACTTCAACGACCGCTTCGTCGAGCAGCTCGGCTTCTGAGCCCGCGGCCCGGCGGCCCTGCGCCCTCCTCGCCTGCGGGGCCCTGGCCCAGCCCGCCGCCGCGGTCGCCGCCCGCACGGGCTGGCCGCTCGACGTGCACCCGCTGCCGCCGCTGCTGCACAACCAGCCGCAGCGGATCGCCGGCGAGGTCCGGGCGCTCGCGCTGCGCCTCGCCGCGGCGTACGACCGCATCGTCGTCGGGTACGCCGACTGTGGCACCTACGGCGCGCTCGACGAGGTCTGCCGCGAGCTGGGTGTCGAGCGCCTGCCGGGACTGCACTGCTACGACGTGTACGCCGGCTCCGGTCGCGTCGAGCGCCTCTTCGACGAGGAGCCCGGCACCTACCTGCTCACCGACTTCCTGGTCCGGTCGTTCGCCCGGACGGTCGAGCAGGAGCTGGGGCTGGACCGCTGGCCGGAGCTGCGGGAGGCCTATTTCGGCCACTACACCCGGGTGGTGTGGCTGGCCCAGGCACCGGACGACGAGCTGCGCGCCCTGGCCGAGGACGCCGCCGGACGGATCGGCCTGCCGCTGACCGTGGTCGAGACCGGGGACGGCGGGCTCGAGTCGGTGCTCTCGACGCTGGTCGCGACCCCCGGCTGATCACCCATTGTCGGTGATTACGACGGGCCCGAACCGTCCTAGCCTCGAAGGATGCACCACCCCGTGGCACTGCTCGTCACGGCCACCGCGACGGTGACCGCGTGCGGGCTCGGTGCGGTCGTGGCGGGCGACTGGACGCAGGCGGCGATGTGCGAGCGCGACCAGCGGCGCGACCTGGTGCAGATGGAGCGGATGCTGAGCGTGGTCCAGCCCGAGGCCGTGGTTCAGCACCTGCGGGTCCAGTGCGGGAACGGCGGCGACGCCCTGCTGGCGGCGCTGGCGCCACGCGAGCTCCGGCGCCGTCAGGTCACCCACGCCTTCGAGCTGGCCGGCTGGCGGACGGCCGGCCCGTCCTGGGAGCTGCACTCCCCCGACGGCGCGTACGTCGTACGGCTGGGGCTGTGGCCCGAACGCCCCCACGGCCGGGGGCGGGTCGCCCTGACCCTGCACCAGACGGACTACCGCCCGCCCCGCCCGAGGTGACGGCGCCGATCTCCCCGACGGCTGACGGGCGGGCCGCGCTGTCGTACCGTCGGGGCGTGACCGACGCCCACCCGTTCGTCGCCCAGACCGTCCTCGACTGCCGCCACCCGAGGCGGCTCGCCGAGTTCTACCGCCTGCTGCTGGGGTACTCCTACCGCCCCGGCGACGAGCCGCCGGCCGCGGGCGAGCCCGACGAGCGCGGCGAGGACTGGCTGGTGCTGCGCCCCGAGCCGGACGCCTGGCGCTCGGGCCGCGGGCTCGCCTTCCAGGCCAACGCCGAGTTCGTCGCGCCGGTGTGGACGCCGGGGCCCGACCGGCCGGGTGACCAGCAGATGATGCTGCACCTCGACATGGCCGTCTCCGACGTGGAGAGCCTCGAGCGGCAGCGGCAGCGGGTGCTCGACCTCGGTGGGGCCGTGCTCCACGACCGCAGCGCCGACGAGGAGGAGCCGCTCTACGTGTTCGCGGACCCGAGCGGCCACCCGTTCTGCATCTTCGTCTCGAGCTGACCGGAGGCCGGGGCGTGAGCGAGCTGAACCGGTTCCCCGAGTACGGCGTCACCGACCGAGCGGTCCTCGACGACCTCCTCGACTCCCAGTGGGTCGGGGTGCTGTCCACGGTCGCCGACGGCGAGCCGCTCGCCGTGCCGATGCTCTACGCCCGCGACGGTGATCGGGTGCTCCTGCACGGCTCGACCGGCGCGGGGGCGCTGCGCCGGGTGGCGGCCGGGGCACCGGCGGTGCTCACGGTGTTCGCCCTCGACGCGCTGGTGGTCGCGCCGACGACGTTCGAGTCCTCGGTCAACTACCGCTCCGCGACGATCCGCGGGGCGCTGACGGTCGTCGACCCGCCGGAGGCGGCGCTCGACACCTTCTCCGAGAGCCTGCTCCCGGGGCGTACGTCGGAGGTGCGGCGGTCGACCCGCAAGGAGCTGGCCGCGAGCCGGGCGCTCGCGCTGCCGATCGTGGCCGGCAGCTGGCTGTTGAAGGTCACCGACGGGTGGCCCGCGACGCCCGAGGAGGCCGGCGCGGAGCCGGACGTGTGGAGCGGGCTGGTGCCGCTGCGCACCGTGCTGGACCCGCCGGTCCCGGCGCCGTGGGCGGCGGACCTGCCGCTGCCGCCGTCGGTTCAGCGGCTGCGCAACCGCCCCAGCAGGTCCTGACGCCAGGCCTCGGTCTCGGCGATCTGGTTGAACGTGAAGACGTGCAGCCCCTCGACCAGGGCGCCGGGCTCGCCGAGGGCGGGCGCGCACTTCTCGAGGAACCGCTCACCGGTGAACCCGCCGGGCGCGGCCAGCCGGGCGAACGTCCCCTTGTGCTTGACCAGGAACCGGGTCGACTCGCCCACCCCGATCTTGGTCGCCATGGCCAGCAGCTTGGCGCGCTCCACCGGGCCGGGCAGCCCCAGCAGCAACGGCATCGTGACGCCGCGGGTGCGCAGCCGGAGTACCCACGAGGAGATCACCGCCGGGTCGAAGGTCAGGTTGCTGACGATGTGGGTGGCGTAGCGGCGCTTGTCCCACATCGACTGCACCGTGAGGTCGTCGTGGATGGTGGGGTGCGACTCGGGGTAGCCGGTGATCCCGACCTGGCTGAACGGGTGGCCGAGGTCGGCGAGGTCCTCGAGCAGCGAGAGCGCGTCGGGGTAGTCCCCCACCGGCTCCGCGTCGCCGCCCGGGACGAAGATCCGGGTGATCCCCTTGCCGGTCAGCCGCGCGCAGATCTCGGCGAGCTCGGTGCGACCACTGATCATCCTCGCCGCGAGGTGCGGCACCGCGACGTACCCGTGGCCGGTCAGCCGCTCGGCGAGGTCGAGCGTCGCCTCGAGCCCCTTGCTCGGGGAGGCGGTGACGGTGACGGTGCGGTCCCGGGGGACGTGGGTGAGGAGCTTGTCCTCGGTGGTGGCGGTGGGCAGCACCTCGTACCGCGCCTGCTCGAGCAGGCGCACCATGGTCCGCGCGACATCTTTGTTGCGCATGATGCACTCCGTTTCGTGATGCGCACCGATTGCCGCTCATGCTAGCCGCCGCCGGAGGCGCCGAAAAGGGGCGACGGGCCGACGTTCCGGCCGATGGTCAGCCTCGTCCGCTGGGGTTGCGGATCGTGCACCACGAGAGCACGCCGCCGAGCGCCAGCAGGACGGCGCAGGCGACCACGGCGGTGCGGTACGCCGCGTCGAAGGCGACCGGATCGGCGTACTGCTCCCCGGTCAGCCCGACCGCCACCGGGAGCGCCGCGACCGCGAGCAGCGAGCCGGAGCGGGCGACGGCGTTGTTCACCCCGCTCGCGATCCCGGCGTGCGCCTGGGGCGCGGCGGCCAGCACGGTCGCGGTCAGCGGGGCGACCATCAGCGCGAGGCCGAGCCCGAAGACGGTCAGCCCCGGCAGCACGTCGGTCCAGTAGGACACGTCCGGGCCGACCCGGAGCAGCAGCAGCGTCCCGCCGGCCATCACCAGCGGACCGAACGTCATCGGCACCCGGGGCCCGATCCGGGCCGCGAGCGCACCCCCGCGAGCGGCCAGGAAGATCATGCAGAGGGTGATCGGGAGCGTGGAGATGCCGGCGAGCAGCGGCCCGTAGCCGCCGACCGTCTGCAGCTGCAGCACCAGGAAGAACAGCACCGCGCCCAGCGCCGCGTAGACCAGCAGGGTCATCGCGTTGGCGGCGCTGAAGGTGCGGTCGGCGAAGATGCCGAGCGCGAGCATCGGGTGCGAGCTGGCCCTCTCGACGAGCACGAACGCCACCCCTGCGAGCGCCGCCGTCCCGGCCGCCCACGGCGCCAGCGGGTCGCCCCACTGGATCAGGGCGTACGTCGCGGTGCCGAGCGTGATCGCGGCCAGCGCCGCCCCGGGGACGTCGAACCGGTCGGGCGCGGCCGGGTCGAGGGTCTCGGGCACCCAGCGCCGGGCCACCACGACCGCCACCACGGCGACCGGCAGGTTGATCAGGAAGATCCAGCGCCAGGAGGCGTACTCCACCAGCCCGCCGCCGACGAACGGGCCGAGGGCCGCGGCGATGCTGCCCAGCCCCGACCACGACCCGATCGCGCGGGACCGGTCGTCGCGGTGGAAGGCGCCCTGGATCATCGCCAGGCTCCCCGGCGTCAGCAGCGCGGCGCCGACCCCCTGCAGGATCCGGGCGGCGATCAGGGCGACGGGGGTGGGCGCGAGGCCGCAGGCGAGCGAGGCCAGGGCGAACCAGACCGTCCCCACCTCGAAGACCCGCCGGCGGCCGAACCGGTCGCCGAGCGAGCCGCCGAGCAGGATCAGGCTGGCCAGCGAGAGGAGGTAGCCGTTGGTGATCCACTGCAGCTCGGCCAGGCTCGCGTCGAGGTCGCGGCCGACCGTGCGCAGCGCGACGTTCACGACCGTGCCGTCCAGCAGGGTCATCCCCGACCCGAGCACGGCGGCGACCACGACTCCACGACCGGCGGCCGTGCCCAGCCGGACCGCGGGCGCGGTCCCCGACTCGCTCACGGGCTGCGCAGCACGCGAGCGGAGATCCAGGCGATGTCGGCGGCCGTGCGCTCCGGGGGTCCGGACGGCTGCATGACGTGGCTGAGCACGACCCGCACCACCATGTCGATCGCGGCCTCGAGGTGCTCCTCGTCGAGACGGAGGTCGTAGGGCTCGATCCGGTCGGCGATCACGATCTTCGCCGCCGCCAGCAGCGACTCGGCGTGCGTCGTCAGCAGCGGGAGCAGCTCGGTGTCGGCTCCGTGCGTCGCCGAGACCACCGCGTGCAGCAGCTGGTTGTCCTGGGCCAGCACCAACACCCCCCGCGACGCCTCCCCGATCGCGGCGACCAGGTCGTCCGGGTGCGCGTCGAAGGCGAGGTTGACCACGCCGAGGAAGCGGTCGAGCTCGTGCAGGATCATCGCCTCGGCCAGCCCCGGCTTGGTGCCGACCTCGTTGTAGACCGTCTGCCGGCTCACCCCGACCCGGTCCGCCACCGTGGCCATGGTGACCCGCGCCCACCCGACCTCCGTCGTCAGCGCCACCGCGCTCTCGACGATGCGCTCGCGCATGGTGGGCGCCGCGGCGGCGGCGTGCGGGGCGCTGGTCACGGGACCAGTCTAGGAAGTCGGGTGATCCTGTGCGCTCGTGCTGGGGGTGGCTGGCGTCGAGTTCGGGCTCCGGCTCGCTCCCGGCTACGGGACAGGTCCGCCCGGGTCGGGGCCGGCTCCCCGGCTCTCCAGTTGCCTTCGGTGGCGGTCCTGGCTGGCTACCTGGGAGGTCCGCTGGGCTTGGGGCTGGCTTCCGGGTTCGGGGTGTGCGGTTTGGTCACCAACCGCATCGGATCGGCGCGGTTCGGTGGGGTCTGTGACCATTCGGCACCCCTCCTGGCGACATGGCCGGGCGGCTGGCGTCCGGGGTCGGGCTCCGGCTCGCTCCCGGCCCTCCGGTTGCCTTTGGTGGCGGTCCTTTGCCGGCTACGGGGCGGGTCAGCTGGGGTCGGGGCTGGCTCCCGGCTTCCGGGCGTGCGGTTTGGTCACCAACCGCATCAGATCGGCGCAGTCCGATGCGGGCTGTGACCATTCGGCACCCCTCCTTGGCGAGCCGGACGGGCGGCTGGCGTCGGGTTCGGGCTCCGGCTCGCTCCCGGCTCTCCGGTTGCCTTCGGTGGCGGTCCTGGCTGGCTACGGGGAGGTCCGCCTCGGCCGACGCCGACTCCCGGCTTTCGGGGTGTGCGGTTTGGTCACCAACCGCACAGGATCGACGGTTTCCGATGCCGTCTGTGATCATTCGGCGCCCCTCCTGGGTGAGCCGGCCGGGCGGCTGGCGTCGGGTTCGGGCTCCGACTCGCTCCCGGCCCTCCGGTTGCCTTCGGTGGTGGTCCTGGCCGGATACGGGGAGGTCAGCCTCGGACGGCGCCGGCTCCCGGGTTCCGGGGTGTGCGGTTTGGTCACCAACCGCATCGGATCGGCGCGATCCGATGCGGGCTGTGACCAATCGGCACCCCTCCTTGGCGACCCGGCCGGGCGGCGGGCGTCGGCGCCGGGCTCCGACTCGCTCCCGGCCCTCCGGTTGCCTTCGGTGGTGGTCCTGGCCGGATACGGGGAGGTCCGCCTCGGACGGCGCCGGCTCCCGGGTTCGGGGTGTGTGGTTTGGTCACCAACCGCATCGAATCTGGCCGATCCGGTGGAGTCTGTGACCATTCGGCGAGGGTCCCTGCGGTTGCCCCCAAGAGCGCCGCCAAGGCGTTCAAACTGCTCCTCGAAACTTTCTTCGGAAAGCATCTCGCCCAGCGAGATATCCACAGGTCAGGAGGCCGGGACTGTCGGCGCCTACTGGTTGAGTCAGGTCATGGAGCAGCAGCCGACCGACACGACGACCAGCCCCGCCGGGGTGGCCGCCGCCGCGGCCGCGCTGCTCACCCAGCTCGGCGAGGTGCTCTGGGCCGCCAAGACCAGCGACGAGCTGGTCGACGTGGTCGCCGCGCTGGAGCAGGTCCGCTGCCGGGTCGCGGCGGTGCAGGCGCCGGTGCTGGCCGAGATCGAGGCCCGCGGGGTCGCCAAGACCGAGCTGGCGTGGGGGTCGACCGCGGCGTGGTTCACCCACCTCGCCGGTCTGCACCACGCCGAGGGCCACCGCACCGTCCGCCAGGCCACGGCCCTCGTCGGCGACTACGCGACCACCCACGCGGCACTCGCCGCGGGACATGTGTCGCCGGAGCAGGCGTCGGTGATCGTGACCGCGGTCGACAGGCTCCCCCTCAACCCAACGGTCCGGGCCGAGGGCGAGGCCGCGTTGCTGGGCGAGGCGGGCCGGTTGAACGCCACCGACCTGGCCACCGTCGGCAAACGCCTCGCCGTCCTGGTGGACCCCGACAAGGCCGAACGCCAGCTCGAGCAGGCCTTGGACCGGGAGGACCGGGCCGCGCACCACCACCGGTACCTCGCGATCACCGAGGACGGCGCCGGCGGCATCCGACTCCGCGGCCGCGGCACCATCGAGGACGCCGCCCTGATCAAGGCCGCCCTCCTCCCACTCACCAAGCCCCAGCCCGCCACCGCCACCACAACCGGCAACGGCACCGGCACCGGCACAGATAATGAGGATGACCCGGACTGCGCCGAGGCCGAGGACCCGAGGGATCACGGCGCCCGGTTGTGGGACGCCCTGGTCGAGACCGCCCGGCACGCCCTGACCACCGACCTCCCACCCGACTGCCACGGCGCCCGCCCCCGCATCGCGGTCACCGTCACCCTCGAGACCCTCCGGGGCCAGATCGACTGGGCCACCCTCGGCACCACCACACCAGACGCCGCCACCCCGGTCGGAGGGGTGACCGACGACGGCCTGGAGCTCACCCCGGCCGTGGTGCGGCGGCTGGCCTGCGACGCCGACATCATCCCCATCGCCCTCGGTGGCAGGGGCGAGGTCCTCGACGTCGGCCGCACCCACCGGCTGGTGACACCGGCCCTGTGGCGGGCCCTGGTCTGCCGCGACCGACACTGCGCCTTCCCCAGCTGCACCCGACCGCCGGTGATGGGCCACGCCCACCACATCACCCCGTGGTCGGAGGGCGGCGACACCAGCCTGGACAACCTGGTCCTGCTGTGCGGCCACCACCACCGCACCGTCCACCACACCCCCTGGCAGGTCCGGATCAGCCCCGCAGACGGCAAGCCGGAGTTCCGGCCACCCCCGAGACCCGGCCACCCACCCGACCAGTGGACCCGATCCCGCCCCCGACGCGAGTGAGGAGACGAATCAGCCGTCGAGCACGGTCAGGGATCGACAACAACCCCCAGCAGAGAAGGGGCGAAGGAGAGGCTGCCGGCCAGGAGTGGCCCGCAGCCGCGAACCGCGCGCAAGGAGCGTAAGAGCGAGCGAAGGCGCCGCGGCGAACCGCAACGAGAGCAAACGGAACCGGCGCCGCAGCGAAGCAAGCGACGGCGCACGGTCCGCGGCGAAGGGCCACACGAAGCCAGCAGCGAGCCACAGCACCGAGAGGGCCGGCAACCGCCGGAGAAGGCCACTGCCGGAAGAAGGCAACACCCCGAAAGGATTCAGGCAACCTCAGACTTCGCGAGAGGAATGAAGTCGACCTTCTCCCGCACCCCACAGTCAGGACAGCACCAGCTGTCGGGAACGTCCGCCCAGGCGGTGCCGGCAGCGAACCCTTCGTGCTCGTCACCGGCGTTCACGTCGTACACGTAGCCGCACCCGGGGCACTGCGCGGCGAGGACCTCGACCGCCTGCGCCGCGGCGACGCTCACGTCGGTGGCGGTGGGCTCGCCGTGGGAAGGCGGCGGGTACTTCGCGAGGATCCGGTCGCGCTTGCGCGGCGAGAGGTTGGCGCGGGTGAGGTCACCGTCGAAGTGCGCGAGCACGCGCGGGTCCATGACCCGCCGCCAGACGGCGGGGACGATGGCGAGGACGATCATCCCGGCGTACCCGGTCGGGAGAACCGGGCTCTCCTCGAAGTCGCGCAGCGTCTGGTAGCGCCGGGTGGGGTTGGCGTGGTGGTCGCTGTGCCGCTGCAGGTGGTAGAGCAGCACGTTGGTGGCGATGTTGTTGGAGTTCCACGAGTGCGACGGGTCGACCCGCTCGTAGCGCTGCCGCTCGCCGACGCCGACCTTCTGCCGGAGCATCCCGTAGTGCTCCATGTAGTTGACGACCTCGAGCAGCGAGAAGCCGACGACCGCCTGGATGAGCAGGTACGGCAGGATCCCGACGCCGAGCCACGCGATGAGCCCGCCCCACAGGACCGCTGACATCAGCCAGGCGTTGAGCACGTCGTTGCCGATCCGGAACGGGTGCTGCTTGCGGCGGGCGTACCGACGCTTCTCGAGGCGCCACGCGCTCTTGAGCGACCCGATCACGGTGCGCGGCCAGAACTGGTAGAAGTTCTCGCCCACCCGGCTGCTGGCCGGGTCCTCGAGGGTGGCGACCCGGACGTGGTGGCCGCGGTTGTGCTCGATGTAGAAGTGGCCGTAGAAGCTCTGGGCGAGCGCGATCTTCGAGAGCCAGCGCTCGTGGCTCTCCTTCTTGTGGCCGAGCTCGTGGGCGGTGTTGATGCCGATCCCGCCGATGCAGCCGATCGAGACGGCCAGCCCGATCCTGTCCACGGTCGCGAGGTCGGCGCCCCCGCTGATCAGGTAGAGCGCGCCGACGAAGCCGGCGTACTGGATCGGCAGGAACAGGTAGGTGACCCACCGGTAGTACCGGTCCTTCTCGAGCGCCTCGATGACGTCGTCGGGCGGGTTGGAGCGGTCCAGCCCGGCGACGAGGTCGATGGCGGGTACGACGACCAGGATCACGATCGGCCCGATCCAGAACCACACGCCCCAGCCGGTCAGCGCCCACATGCCGTAGCCGATGAAGGCCAGGGACGGCACCACGAGGCCGATCAGCCACAGGTAGCGCTTCCTGTCCGTCCACCGCTCGGTCGAGCCGGTCGGGACGGTGCCGGACGTGCCCCCGGAGGGGCGCTGCGAGGTCGTGCTCATGGCCGCTGCCTTCCTGCCGAAGCCGGGTTTACACGACCATAGGGTCTGTAAACCCGGCTTGACAAGAGGTCCTGCTTTGTAAAGTCAGGCGTTCTCCTTGCGGAAGACCGCCGTGCCCCACCAGAAGGCGAGCGCGAAGAGCACCAGGGCCCAGCCGGTCCCCCACGCCACGTGGCTGCTGGCCAGGTCCCCGCCGAAGACGTCACGGACCGCGTCCACGATCCAGCGGAACGGCATGAAGTCGCTGGTCCGCTTGAGCCAGTCGGCGCCGATCGTCATCGGCAGCAGGATCCCGCTCAGCAGCAGCACCGGCATCATCACGATGTTGATGACCGGGGCCATCACGTCCTCGCTCTTGGTGGTGAGCGCGAGCGCGTTGGACGCGGCCGCGCAGGCACCGCCGACCAGCAGCGTGATCACGATGCCCAGCGCGACCCCGCCGAGCGAGCCCCGCATGCCCATCGCGTAGCCGAGCCCGACCAGGATCAGCGCCTGCACGAGGAGCTGCAGGATGTCGCGCATCAGCCGGCCCACGAGCAGCGCCGACCGCGAGGCAGGGGTGACGCGCTCCGCCTCGATGACGCCCTCACGCCACTCGCCGATCAGCCCGAAGCCGGCGAAGAACGCGCCGAACATGCCCAGCTGGACCAGCAGGCCGGGCACCAGGAACGTGTAGGCGTTGGTGGTGCCGGTGTCGAACGAGCCGACCAGCGGCTTGAGCAGCGGGCCGAAGAGGACCAGGTACAGCACCGGCTGCATGATCCCGATCAGGACCCAGGCGGGGTTGCGCAGGTTCATCCGGATCTGGCGGCGGAACACCACGGAGGACTCACGGAGGAAGCTCATCGGTCGGCTCCTTCGAGCACGGGGTCGGCGACGACACCCGCGGCGCCGTCGGGAGGGGTGCCGGTCGCCTCGGACGAGGGGTCGGCAACGTCGCCGGCCTCCGCGTCCCGCAGCGAGCGACCGGTGAGGGTCAGGAACACGTCGTCCAGCGTCGGGCGGAGCACCTCGATCGAGTCCAGGGAGACGCCGGCGCCGTCGAGCTCGCGCAGCAGGGAGGGTACGACGCGCCCCGCGCGCTGCACCCGCCCCCGGACGTGGCGGCCCTCGACGTCGACCCGGTCGCTGAGGTGGCCGAGCCGCTCGGCTGCGACGCTGACCTGGTCGTCGGCCGCGACCTCGAGGTCGACGAGGTCGCCGGAGACCTGGGCCTTGAGGTTGTCGGCGGTGTCCGAGGCGACGATCCGGCCCTGGTCGATGATGACGATCCGGTCCGCCAGCGCGTCGGCCTCGTCGAGGTAGTGGGTGGTCAGGAAGACCGTCGCCCCCTTGCGGGTCCGCAGGCCGGCGATGTGCTCCCAGAGGTTGGCCCGCGCCTGCGGGTCGAGCCCCGTCGTCGGCTCGTCGAGGAAGACCAGGCTCGGCTCGTGGATCAGGCCCATCACGATGTCGAGCCGACGCTTCTGCCCGCCGGACATGTTCTTGGGCATCCGCTTCCACAGCCCCTGCAGCTGCAGCTGCTCGAAGAGCTGCTGGCCCCGGGCGACCGCGTCCGCGCGGCGCATCCCGTAGAGCATCCCGTGGTCGACCACCTCGTCGCCCGCGTAGGCGCCGGAGAACGTCGAGCCGACCTGGCTGACGTAGCCGATGCTGCGCCGCACCAGGACCGGCTCGCGGACCACGTCGCACCCCGCCACCGTGGCCGTGCCCGCGGTGGGGCGCAGCAGGGTGGTCAGCATCCGCAGCGTGGTGGTCTTGCCGGCCCCGTTGGGTCCGAGGAACCCGACCACCTCGCCCTCGGCGACGTCGAGGTCCACGCCGTCGACGGCGCGCACCTCCTTCTTCTTCCTGCCCTGACCGGTGTGGAACGTCTGCACCAGTCCTCGTGCGTGGATCATGCTCTCCCCTTCGTGTTCAACCTTGAACATACCCAGTGTTCAAGGTTGAACAGATGCCGTCAACCGCTTTCGCCCAGCGGGGCGTGGGAGTACCGACCGAAGCCACGCCCAGGACTCATCGCGAGACGCGAGGTGAGGAGGAGCAGGCGTCAGCGGCCGAGCAGGGCGCGGTACTTCTCGCGGTCCAGGTGCATCTGCCACCCGGGGTCGTCGGCCGGGGCCTCCCACGTCCACGGCTCGCCCCGGAAGTCCAGGCCGCCCCGCTCCACGTCGGCCAGCACCTCACCCAGCCAGGCCTGCTCGACCGCTGCCCGGTCCCGTTGCAGCCGCAGCCCGGTCATCGCGTGCGGCGGGGCGTGCGGGCTCGGCGCCGCCCCGACCTCGTCGAGCTGCCGGACCGCCTCGCCCAGCCCCTCGAGGCGGCGGCGCAGGTGCCCGACGGCCTCCGCGCGCGACATCAGCGGCAGCAGCCCGAACGCCGCGTGGAACGCGACACCGTCGTACAGGTCGACCCGCTCCAGGGCCTGCTGCATCAGCCGTCGCAGCTCCTCGCGGCCCGCGTCCGTGAGCTCGTAGACCGCGACCTCACGCGTGCCGTCCACGAGGTCGGTCCGCTCCAGCTGCCCGAGCCGGGTGAGCGTGGCCAGCCCGCTGTAGATCGACCCCGGGTTCACGTGCGCCCAGCGGTCGACCTCCCACGAGACCAGCTCCCGCCGGATCTGGTAGCCGTTGACGGGCTCGAAGAGCGCGACCGCCCCCAGGAGCAGCATGCGGGTCTCGTGGGCGGCCACAGGCGCAGTGTAGGAGTGTCAGCTGGTGGAGATCCGCGTCCCGTGCGGGCGGTACGCCTTCGTCGTGCAGACCCGCACGTCCATCCGCAGGAAGTAGTGGCCGGGCAGGCCCGCGACCTTGACCCGGACCCCGCTGGCGTGACGCGGGTGGCACTTCGCGCGCGGCACCGGCCCCGGGTCGGTCCAGGAGAGCGTCGACCGCCCGGTCTCACCGGCCCCCAGCACCACCGGCGCCGCCGTGGGGTCGTACCCCGGGTTCCTCGTCGACCGGAACCCGATCAGCCCGTCGCGGTTGTAGAACCGGTAGCGGGTCCAGCCCGGCGTCGCGCACGCCTGGCCGCCGGTGTTGATGACGCGCACGGTCTGGAAGCGACTGCCCGCCGCGCCCTCGAGACGCCCCTTGCGCACGTCGATGGCCGGCGCGGTGCAGGCGGCCACGGTTCCGGCGTACGCCGTGGTCCCGGCGCCCACCACCGTGCCCGGTCCGGCCAGTCCGGTCAGGGTTCCCGAGAGCGCCAGCCCCAGCGCCGCCAGCGGTCCGACCCAGCTACGCATCCTCGTCATGGTGACCTCCTCCTCGGTGTGCGGCCCCGCGCCACTCGCGAAGACGCCTCGACCGAAACACGCATCCGCGGCCCCGACCAGTTGCTTCGGTCCCTGATCCCGGTGGAGATTTGGCTCGTGACCAAGGAACTCCCCGTCGGCATCGACTTCGGCGGCACCGGCATCAAGGGCGCACCGGTCGATCTCGCGGCCGGCGACTTCGCCGTCGAGCGCGAGCGGATCCGCACGCCGCAACCGTCCACCCCCCAGGCGGTGGCCGAGGTCTTCGTCGACCTGCTGGCCCGCTTCCCGGACTCGGAGGGGCCGGTCGGCGTGACCGTGCCCGGCATCGTCCACCACGGCGTCGTGCACTCGGCCGCCAACATCGACGACTCCTGGGTCGGCACCGACGCGGACGCGCTGTTCACCGAGGCCACCGGCCGCGACGTGCACGTGGTCAACGACGCCGACGCCGCCGGCCTCGCGGAGGTGCGGTACGGCGCGGCGAAGGGCCGGATGGGCCTGGTCATCGTCACCACGCTCGGGACCGGCATCGGCTCGGCGATGGTGTACGACGGCGTGCTGGTGCCCAACTCCGAGCTCGGCCACCTCGAGATCGACGGTCGGGCCGCCGAGACGCGCAGCGCCAACAGCGTCCGCGAGGCGAAGGACCTCTCGTGGAAGGAGTGGGCGGGCCGGCTCACGACCTACTACCGCACGCTCGAGCGGCTCTTCTCCCCCGAGCTCTTCGTCGTCGGCGGCGGGGTCAGCAAGAAGGCCGACCAGTTCCTCCCGCTGCTCGACCTCGACACCGAGATCGTCCCCGCCACCCTGCTCAACAAGGCGGGCGTGGTCGGTGCCGCGCTCTACGCCAGCGAGGAGTCCGGGATCCTCTGAGCCGATGAGGGCCTGGCCAGGCCCCCGGGCTCAGTCGGCCGTGCCGCGGATCGCGGCGGCGACCGCCTTGGGCACGTCCGGGTGGAAGACCGTCGGGATGATGAAGTTCGGGTTCAGCTCGTCGTCCTTGACCACGTGCGCGATCGCCTTCGCAGCGCGCAGCAGCATGTCGGTCGTGATCTCGTGGGCGCGCGCGTCGAGCAGGCCCCGGAACACACCGGGGAAGGCCAGCACGTTGTTGATCTGGTTGGGGTAGTCCGACCGGCCGCTGGCGACCACCGCGGCGTACTTCTCCGCCTCGGCGGGGTCGACCTCGGGGTCGGGGTTGGCGAGCGCGAAGACCACCGCGTCGTCGGCCATGTCCTCGATCCACTCGGCCTTGAGCACGCCGGGGGCGCTGACCCCGATGAAGACGTCGGCGTCGGCGAGCACGGTGTGCAGGTCGCCACGCACCCGGCGCGGGTTCGTGGCCTCGGCGAGCTCGCGGTGCGCGGGGGCCAGGGAGTCGTCGTCCGCGGAGAGCGCCCCAGCCCGGTCGACGACCACGACGTCGGTGACGCCGGCCGCGAGGAGCAGGGTCACGATGGCGGTGCCGGCGGCGCCGCCGCCGGAGACCACGACCCGGACGCCGGCCAGGTCCTTCTTCACGACCCGCAGCGCGTTGGTCAGCGCGGCCAGCACCACGATCGCGGTGCCGTGCTGGTCGTCGTGGAAGACCGGGATGTCCAGGCTCTGCCGCAGCCGGCGCTCGATCTCGAAGCAGCGGGGCGCGGCGATGTCCTCCAGGTTGATGCCGCCGAAGCCCGGCGCGATCATCTCCACCGCGCGCACGATCTCGTCGGTGTCCTGGGTGTCCAGGCAGATCGGCCAGGCGTCGATGTCGGCGAACCGCTTGAACAGCGCCGCTTTGCCCTCCATGACCGGCATCGCCGCGCCGGGGCCGATGTTGCCCAGGCCGAGCACCGCGGAGCCGTCGGTCACCACCGCGACCGTGTTGCCCTTGGTCGTCAGCCGCCACACGTCCTCGGGGTGCTCGGCGATCGCCTTGCTGACCCGGCCCACCCCCGGCGTGTACGCCATCGACAGGTCGTCGCGGTTGCGCAGCGGCACCTTGGAGGTGACCTCGATCTTGCCGCCGATGTGCAGCAGGAAGGTCCGGTCGCTGGTCTTGTAGACGTGCACGCCGTCCACGAGGTCCACCGCCACCTCGAGCTCGTGGGCGTGGTCGGCGTCGCTGGCCGAGCAGGTCACGTCGACGACGAGGCGGTCGTGGCTCGACTCCGCCACGTCGATCGCGGTCACGATCCCGCCGGCCTGCGCGATCGCCGTGGCGACCGCTCCCACCACCCCGTGGTCGGGCGCGGTGTGCAGGCGCATGGTGATCGAGTACGACGAGGTGGTGGCGGCCATGGTCGAACCCTGCTCCGAGGGCGTGGTTACGGGCAAGTCACCTCGGGACCGAAACGACCGAAACCCGGCTCACGCCCGGCGCGGAGCACGGTTCAGGATCGGCGCGGAGCACGACTCAGGATCGGCGCGGAGCACCCAGATGATCAAGCAGGTTGTGCGAGAACCGGTCCCCCATGGTGGCCATCACGCCCCGCATCGCGGTGCGCACCGCTGGCGCCGCGGCGCGCGGCAGCGGCAGGTCGACCGCGATCTCCAGCCGGGTCGCCAGCACGGTGCCGTCGTCGTGGTCACCGAGGTCGTACCACCCGTAGGCGCCGGCCCGCTCCTTCTCGCCCGACGGCGGGTCGTGGTGGAACTCGATGCGCTCCTTGTCGGTGAACGTCATCTGCTCGGTGAAGGCCGGCGCCACGCCGACCCCGGCCACCTGCAGCTTGCTCATCTCCCAGAACCAGTGCTCGCCGCGGTCGGAGATCCGGGTGACGAACGGCGTCATCCGCGCCACCAGCGCCGGGTCGGTCAGCGCGGCCCAGATGTCGGCGCGCTCGGCCCCCACCACCGCCCGGGCCTCGGTCCGTGCGGAGAAGCGGGTCATGCGGCGGCCTCGTCCATCTCCTGCAGCGCGGCCTCGATGTCGGCGGCGATCTTCTCCGGCGCCGTGGTCGGGCCGTAGCGGCCGATCACACGCCCGTCGTGGTCGACGAGGAACTTGGTGAAGTTCCACTTGATCCGCCCGCCGAGCAGGCCCCGCTTCTCCGAGCGGAGCCAGGCGAACAGCGGGTGCGCGTCGGCGCCGTTCACGTCGACCTTCGCGAAGAGCGGGAAGGTGACCCCGAAGTTGCGCTCGCAGAACGACGCGATCTCCTCCTCGCTGCCGGGCTCCTGGCCGCCGAACTGGTCGCACGGGAAGCCGAGCACGCTGAACCCGCGGCCGGCGTACGTGTCGTGCAGCTCCTGCAGGCCGCGGTACTGCGGCGTGAACCCGCACTGCGAGGCGGTGTTGACGACCAGGACGACCTGGCCCGAGAACGTACCGAGGTCGACGGTGCTGCCGTCGATGCCGCGGGCTTCGAAGTCGTGGAGGGTGGGCATGGCACCGAGTGTGGCAAAGGGGTGGTCGCGGTGCCGTGGCCGACATCACCCCTCCAACCGGTCTGGACCACTGTTTCCACCAAGGCCCCACCGAGCACGGTCTCCTTCGAGGGGACGGCACGTCAGACCTGTCCGGCCAACCCCGTGTCCCACCGGAGGAGCAGTCCCGAGATGTCGTTCGTCGCCGTGTTCACCGCCAGTGCCATGGGCTTCACGCTTCTCGTGCCGATCCTGATGGTGCTGGTCCTCATGGTCTACGGCGCACCGGCCGCGCGCCGCGCCCTGCAGGAGGAGACCGCATCGCTGCGCCCCTCGGGCGAGCAGGACGGCGCCGACCTCAGCCGGCTCGCCGCCTGAGCACCACGACCAGCAGCACCAGCGACAACGCCTGGCAGGCGCCGAGCACGAGCACGAGGTCGGCGCGCGCACCGCTGTAGAGGGCACCGGCGAGCAGGCCCCCGGCGAGGGCGGCGGCACCCTGGAACGCCGCGAAGACGCCGTACGCCGTGGCCAGCCGCGCCGACGGCACCAGGTCCGCGACCAGCGCCTTGACCGTGGAGTCCTGCACCCCCACGGCGGCGCCCCACACCAGCACGCCCGCCAGCGCGACGCCGAGGGTGTCGGCGAGGGAGAGCAGCGGCACCAGCGCCACCAGGAACGGCAGCACCAGCAGCACCCGCGCGCCGACCCGGTCGTAGGCCAGGCCGGTCACCAGGGCGGAGACGGCCTCGACCGCCATCGCCACCGCGTAGACCACCGGCACCATCGCCGGCCGGACCAGCCCGGCGTCACTGAGGTGGAAGCCGATCAGGCCGAAGGTCATCAGCCCGAGCGTGCTCGCCGCGCACGACAGCGCGAACAGGTGGAAGTCCCGGGGCAGCCGCTTCGGCGCGGGTGTCACGGCGGGCTTCCCGGCGGGGCCCGCGGCGGGGGACGCAGGCTCGACCACCACGTCCGGTTCGGGCTCGTCGTACACGCTCATGTCCGGGACCCGCGCCCGGATCACCACCAGCAGCACCATCGCGAGCGCACCCGGCACCGCGAGCACCGCCAGGCCGGCCCAGGTACGGGTGGTCAGCGCGATGACCCCCGCGACCACCAGGGGACCGGCGAACGCGCCCACCTGGTCGAGCGCCTTGTGCACCGCGAAGCCCTTGCCGCGGCCCACGGACCGGGCGGCATGCGCGAGCAGCGCCGACTTCGACGGGCTGCGGACCGCCTTGCCGGTGCGCTCGAGCAGCACCATGGTGGCGCCGAACGCCAGCCCCGCCGCCCCCAGGAACGGCGCGACCGCCATCAGCGGCACGCACACCGCGGTCATCGCGTAGCCCACGATCGTCAGCGGCCAGTAGGCCCCGCTCCGGTCGGCCAGCGGGCCGGACACCAGGCGGAGCACGAGCGCGGCCGCCTCGCCGGCACCAGTGACGACGCCGACGACCAGCGCGGAGGCGCCCAGGGCCGCGAGGTATGGCCCGGTGATCGACCGGGCACCCTCGTAGACCATGTCCGCGGCCAGGCTGACGACGCCGAACCACACCACCGTGCGCCACGGCGACCAGGCCGGCTCCGTCCGCACGTTCGCCGTCGTCTTCATGAGGCGTTCACGTCACGGACGCTACCGTCGAGCCGTGCGCGGACGGACAGCCAGGTGAAGGTGCTCGTCGCGGAGGACGAGCCCCGGCTGGCCGCCCTCCTCGAGCAGTCCCTGGCCGAGATCGGCTGGGAGGTCGACGTCGTCGGTGACGGGCGTGCGGCCTACGGCGCCGCGCTCGGCGACGCGTCGTACGACGTGCTGCTGCTGGACTGGATGCTCCCCGGTCTCGAGGGCGTCACCGTGTGCCGCAGGCTGCGGGAGGCCGGGGTGCGCACGCCCGTGCTCGTGCTGACCGCGCGGACCACCGTGCCGGACCGGGTCGCGGGGCTGGAGGCCGGCGCCGACGACTACCTGCTCAAGCCGTTCGACCTCGACGAGCTGGTGGCCCGGCTGCGCGCGCTGCACCGGCGTGCGGTCGGCGACGAGGAGCAGCCGCTGCGGGTCGGCGACCTGGTGCTGGACCCGGCCGCGCGGCGGGTCCGCCGCGGCGAGGTCGAGATCGACCTCTCGGCCCGGGAGTTCGACATCCTGCGGCTGCTGATGGAGCGGGCCGGCCTCCTGGTCACCCGGTTCACCATCCTCGACGAGGTCTGGGACGGCGACACCGACCTGCGCAGCAACGTCATCGACGTCCACGTCGCGAGCCTGCGGGCCAAGATCGACCGGCCTTTCGGCACCAGCACCATCACCACGCTGCGGGGCGCCGGCTACCGGATCGACCCCGTGCCGTCGGCGGGGCCGTGAGCGGGGCGGTCCGCGGCCTGCGCGGCCGGGTCTCCCGGCTCCCCCTGCGGGTGCGCCTGGTGGCCGGGTTCTCGGCGACCATGCTGCTGGTCCTCACCGCGGCCGGTGGCTTCGTCTACTGGCGCGTGCAGTTCGCCCTCGACCGGCAGCTCGACGGCGACCTGAGTGCCGACACGCGCCGGCTGGCCCCGCTGGTCGAGCCCGACGGCCAGCTGGTCCCCGACGTCAGCCAGGTCGTGGGCAACGAGCTCTACCAGGTGCTGGACCGGGACGGGCAGGTCGTCTCCGCCAGCCCGACGCTGCGCGGCCGCCCCCTCATCTCGCCCGCCACCGCGCGCCGGGCGCTCGACGACCCGGTGCGGCAGGACATCGGCGCGCTGCTGCCCACCACGCAGGACCCGCTCCGGGTCTACGCCACCCCGCTGCCCACCGGCCAGGAGGCCGCGGTGCTCGTGGTCGCCGTACGCCGCGACCACCGGGACGAGGCCCTGCTCGAGCTGCTGGCCCAGCTGGCCGTCGCCGGGCTCGGCGCCCTCCTGGTCACCGCGCTCGTCGGGGACCTGCTGGCCCGGTTCGCGCTCCGGCCGGTCGAGCGCTACCGGGCCCAGGCCGCCGACATCGTGGGGGGCGCGACCGGCGTGCGCCTGGAGGTGCCGGCCGGTCGCAACGACGAGGTGACGCGGCTCGGCGACACCCTCAACGCGATGCTCGCCGCCCTCGAGGAGGCGGTCGAGCGGGAGCGTCGCTTCGTCAACGACGCCAGCCACGAGCTGCGCACCCCGCTGACGCTGCTCACCACCCGGCTGCAGCTCGCCCGTCGCAGGTCCCGCACGCTGGCCGAGCACGAGGCGATCCTCGCCGAGATCGAGACCGACGTGGTCCGGCTGGTGCAGCTCGCCGACCACCTGCTCGACGTCGGCCACGAGCGGGTGGACGCGGGCGGCTGCGACCTCGCCGCGGTCGCCCGGGCCGAGGTCGAGCGGCGCAACGCGGTGGACCGCGCCACCCACCACGGCGGCTCCTCCCTCGACCGGGCCATCCGCCTCGACGCCTCCGCGGCCGCGGTGGCGCTGTCCGAGGCCGCCGCGGGCCAGCTGGTCGGCAACCTGCTGGACAACGCCGCCCGGCACGGAGCGCCCCCGGTCGTGGTGTCCGTCGACACCGTCGGTGCGCACGCCCGGCTCCGCGTCGCCGACTGCGGCCCCGGCATGGAGCCCGAGCTGCTCGCCACGGCCACCCGGCGCTTCACCCGCGCCGCGGGCTCCCGGTCCCGCGAGGGCTTCGGGCTGGGCCTGTCGCTCGTCGAGAGCCTCGTGACCCGGGCCGGCGGCGAGCTCCGGCTGTGCTCCGGTGGGCACCACGAGCGGTACGGCGCCGGCACCGACGTCCCCTGCGAGCACGACGACCGGATGACCGTCACGGTGCTGCTGCCCGTCCCCGACTGAGCCCGGGCTTCATCGGGGATTCACGTTGCGTTCCTAGCGTGGCCACCGTCCCGATGGCGAAAGGCCTCTCACATGCTCAACGACCTCCTGTCGAGCGCGCTCGGCAACCTCGGCGGCCCGGCCCGGCTCGGCCTGGACGTGCTGTCCATGCTCGTGCTCGTCGGTGTGCTCTACCGCCGGCGCGCGGCGGCACCCGAGATGACGCTGGTGTTCACCGCTCTCAACATCGGGCTGTTCGCGGCGGTGTCCGCGATCGGCTCGGGCGACTTCCCGACCGGGATCGGGTTCGGGCTCTTCGGCCTGCTCAGCCTGGTCCGGCTGCGCAGCGCGGCGTTCACCCTCAAGGACGTCGCCTACACGTTCGTGGCGCTGATCCTGGCCCTCGTCAACGGGTTGCCCGAGCGCAACCTGGCCCTCGTCGTCGCGCTCGACGTGGTGCTGCTGGTGGCGATCTGGCTGACCGACGAGTCGCGGGTGACCAGCCCGACCCGGGTAGTTCGGCTGACCCTGGACCGCGCCCTGACCGACTCCGAGGCCGTCACCGCCGAGGTCCGCGAGCGGATGGGGCTCGAGCCGGTGGGCCTCACCGTCGACGAGGTCGACTTCGTCCGCGACACCACCCGGGTGCGGGTCCGGGTGGCGGTCGAGGACACCTGGTGGGCCTGGGCGGACGCCCAGGCGGCGACCGCCCGCGTCGACGCCGCCGAGAGCGAGGCCGCCGGTGCCCGCTGAGCGACTGCGCAGCATCCCGTTCGCGACGGGTGAGCGCGCCGGCGTCGGGCTCGAGGAGGTCGTCGTCGAGGCCGCCCAGCTGACCCGCGTCGACCGGAAGTACCTCGTGGACCGACGGCTGGCGAGCGCCTTCCTCGACCGGCTGCCGGACACCTACCGCGTCCTGACCATCGACGGCCGCCGCACCACGTCGTACTCCTCGGTCTACTTCGACACGCCTCGGCTCGACGCCTGCCGCGACCACGTCCAGCGCCGCCGGCGCCGGTGGAAGGTGCGCAGCCGGATGTACGTCGAGGACCGACTGTGCCGCTTCGAGGTGAAGACCCGCGACGGCCGGGGCGTGACCAGCAAGAGCGTGGCCCTGAGCCACCCCGACCAGCACGGCCGGCTCGGCGACGACGAGGCCACCTTCGCCACCGCCGCCCTGCGCGACCGCGGGGTCGAGGTCGACGTGTCGTCCCTCGGACCGTCGATGCGCGTCGACTACCAGCGCCTCACGCTGGCCGACACCGCCGCGTCGCTGCGGGTGACCCTCGACTGGGGCGTCGAGTGCTCGCTGGGCGGCGGCCGGGTCTGGGTCGACGAGGACTGGGTGCTCGTCGAGACCAAGGGCGGGCTGCGGCCCGGGAGCGCCGACGCGCTGCTCGGTGCCCTCGGCGCCCGCCCCCGCTCCTTCTCCAAGTACGTCTCCGCCGCGTCCCTGCTGCGTGCGGACATCCCCGACAACGACGTCCGCAGGCTGCGCGGCCGGCAGCTGCACCTCCAGGAGGCCATCGCATGAGCACGTCCCCAGCCCGAGCCCCTCGCCGTCGCCGCCGGTTCGTCGTCATCGCGGTCGTCGCGGCGCTCGCGGTCCTCGGCGGCGCCGTGGCCCCGTGGGCCTACTCCACGTTCGTGAACACCTCGGCCAAGGACCGGATCGAGGCCGATCCGCCGCCGGCGCTCTTCCCCGACAGTGCGATCGGGCCGCTCGGGCAGCGCATCGACCGGCAGCAGCCACGTGCCGAGCGGCTGATGGCCGGCTGGTGGAGCCGGCACGGCGCGACGCCCGACGACGCCGCGTTCACCGCCTGGCTCGAGAAGACCCTGCCCCCGCCGCCCTCGGCCACCGACCGGGCCCGGGAGATCAAGGAGGTCCAGGCCATCGCCCCCACCCGCACCGACGCCGGGGTCGCGGCCGCGACCTGGCTGGAAGCCTACGGCAAGAAGGACGTCTGGAAGCTGGCCGCCCACGACCAGGCCGAGCTGCTCCCGTCCGGCACCGGGGACACCCTGAAGACCGACGTCGACGACGCCCTGTCGATGGCCAAGCAGGTCGCCGACGACCTCGGCGCGAAGTACCAGCAGTCGGCGCCGTACGTCGTCGACCCCTCGCTGCGTCCCGACCACACCGTCACCCCCGGCCAGGTCTGCCCCTGCTCCTACCCCTCGCGGCACGCGACCGCCGGGGCCGCGGCGTCGACGTACCTCACCGGCCGCTCCCCGCACCGGGCGCAGGACTACCGGTGGACGCTGGACGAGGTCGCGTGGTCGCGGGTCTACATGGCCGGGCACGTGCCCAGCGACATCACCGCCGGCGCCCTGCTCGGCGACATGATCGGGGAGTACCTCCTCGTCACGCGCGGCCAGGAGCCGGTGCCGGCGTCCTGAGGCGCCACCGGTGCGGTCAGCCCACGAGCCGCCCGTGGACCTCGGCGGACTCGTGGCGGCCGACGGCGTTGCGGTGCCCGTCCAGGGTCACCGCGACCTCGCGGTCGCCGAGGTCGAGCACGATCCGGTCCCCCTCGATCGCCGAGACCTCGCCGCGGACCAGGTAGAGGTCCCCGCTGATCCGCTCCAGCGCGGTGCCGCGCTCGCAGCTCGCCACGTCGGTGGTCGCCACCACGAACAGCCGCGGTCGACGGCGGCCGCCGAGGCGCCAGACGAGGAGGACCACGGCGACGAGGACCAGGTCGGCCAGCAGGGTGAGGACGAGGCCGAGCCGGCTGGTGACCTCGCCGTCGACGGTGTAGGCCCCGGGGTCGCCCTCGACCACGCGCACCGCGAGCCGCTCGTCGGCCACGGCGGCGGCGTACGTCGCCGCGTCGACCTCGACCGACCATGTGCGCCGGTCGGGGTCGACGGCCTTGGCGTAGCGGAAGGACAGGTAGTGGTCCGCGCCCGACCCGCTCCCGATCACCGTGTGGTCCACGACGGTCGCGGTCACGTCGGTCCCCGACCGCTCCACCCGCCAGCGGGTCCACCCGTCGTGCGCGACGGGCAGGTTGACCAGCACCGCGACCAGCAGGACGAGCAGCAACGAGCGGGGGCGCAGGCCGCGTTTCATGGGGTCAGTATCCAGACCCCACCGGTCGCGTCGGCCCGCGCCCCGGTCGTCGTACGACGCGTCAGCCCGCGCTGTCGGCGGCCTCCCGCTCGGAGTCCGCGCCGGAGGTGGACAGGTGGCCGCCCTTGTCCTCGAGGTGCGCCCGCACGAACCAGTGGAACAGCTCGAGCTGCTCGGTCTGCGCGATGAACATGTCCTGGGTGACCAGGTCGAGGTCGTCGAGCTCCTTGATGCCGTCGCGGTAGCTCGTGATCACGCCCTGGTAGACGAAGTCAAGCGCCCCGAGGTGCTCCTGGGTGGTGGCCCGGCCGATGCTGTACTCGTCCCAGCTGCGCGCCTGGACCAGCGCGCCCGGGGTGCCCAGGGGCGAGCCGCCCAGGGTCGCGATCCGCTCGGCCAGGTCGTCGGCGAAGCCGCGGACGGCCTCGACCTGGGGGTCGATCATCTCGTGCACCGCGATGAAGTGCGGGCCGACGACGTTCCAGTGGACGTGCTTGAGGGTGAGGTGGAGGTCGTTGCAGGCGTGCAGCCGGTCCTGGAGCAGCTCGACGACGCGGACGGCGTCGCTCTCGGTCATGCCGGGCACGGTGTAGTGGAGCTTCTTGTTGGTCGCCATGCCCTCTCCGTTACCCGGCCGCACGCACCACAAACGGGGTGTGGTTGAAGATTCACGCTCCCACTGCTCGGTGATCAGCCCAGGCACGTGACCTTCCAGACCTGACCGGCCAGGCCCACGACGTACCCGGTGCTCCCGATGAGCTCCATCGACGTCGGGCGGTCGAGGCCCCGCACGACGCGCGTCATGGTGCCGTCGTCGTTGACCCGCATCAGCGCCCCGGTGTTCGGCGCCGCCGGCGTCCCCTCGTCGTTGCCGACGGGGAACCTGCCCTGGGAGAGCGCGAAGAGCCGGTGGCCGGCCCCGAGCTCGACGTCGACGTTCAGCCGGGCGCCGCTCGCGATCTGCTCGGCGACCGGGTGGCTCGTGGTGAAGGTGACGACCTTGCCGTTCCGCGGCAGGTGCGGGACCGGCCCGGCCTCGGCCAGGTAGATGGTGCCGCCGCGCACGTCCAGCCCGGTGGGCACGATGTCGTCGAACGCGATCACCTCGGAGACGTTGGCACCGACCGCGCCGTCGAGGTCGATCCTGAGCACCCGGTTGTGGTGACCGTCGGTGACGAGCAGGTCTCCGCGGTAGGGCTGCATGGCGTACTGCACGCCGCTCGGGACGAAGAAGTCCGGGACGGGTGGGTGGTCGATGGCCCAGGTCCCGATGTCGGCGACGACCGTGGCCTTGTGCCGTCCGTCGATGCGGTAGACGCCGACGGTGCTGCTGCCGCCCACGTCACTGCCGACGAGGGTCACCAGCGCGTACGCCGTGCGGTGGACGAACGCGACGTCGACCGCGCCGCCGAACCCCTCGACGACCCGTGGGGGCAGTCCGGTGGCGAAGACCGACCTGTGCCCGGTGCGCGGGTCGATCCGGGTGATGCGCCCGGGGATGCCCTCGGGCACGTAGAGCGCACCGTCGGGTCCGACCGTGCTGCCGACCGAGCCCTGCAGGTGGCGGACGAGGATCCGGCTGTGCCCGTGGTCGCCGACGCACCAGGCCCCCGTGGGCACCTGGGGCGCGCGAGCCGTCGCGGCAGGGCTGGTGGTGGTGAAGGCGGTGAGCGCCGCGAGGGCCGCGGCGCACGCGAGGATGGTGCGGGGGTGACGCATGAGAGCCTCCGTCAGGGTCCGGCAGGGTCGAGGTGCTGGTGCCACTGACGAGCGAGCACGGACGCGCTCGTTCCGGTGGTAGTGAGGATCCCCTCCGGCCTACCTCGCCGGCGCGCGCGAGAGGTAGGGACCAAGGCCCCTGACCTCTCGCGCTGCGCCCGTCAGACCGTGAAGTCCACGCCCTGCGCCAGCGGCAGCTCCCCGGAGAAGTTCACGGTGTTGGTCGCCCGCCGCATGTAGGCACGCCAGGCGTCCGACCCGGACTCGCGGCCCCCGCCGGTCTCCTTCTCGCCGCCGAAGGCCCCGCCGATCTCGGCGCCGGAGGTGCCGATGTTGACGTTGACGATGCCGCAGTCGGAGCCCTCGGCCGACACGAACCGCTCGGCCTCGGCCTGGTCGCCCGTGAAGATGCTCGACGACAGCCCCTGGGGCACGGCGTTGTTCAGCGCGATCGCCTCGTCGAGGTCCTCGTAGGGCAGCACGTAGAGGACCGGCGCGAAGGTCTCCTGCTCCACCACCGGGGTCTGGGCGTCGATGCGCACGATCGCCGGCCGGGCGTAGTAGGCGTCCGGTGCCTCGTCCGCCAGCGCACGGCCGCCGCCCGCGACCAGCTTGCCGCCCTCCTCCGCGGCCCGGCCCAGGGCCTTCTCCATGGCCTGGAAGGAGCCGGCGTGGATCAGCGGACCCACGAGGGTGCCCTCCGTCATCGGGTTGCCGATCGGGAGCCGGTCGTACGCCGCCACCAGCCGGTCGGTCAGCTCGTCGATGACGCTGGCGTGCGCGATCACGCGGCGCATCGTGGTGCAGCGCTGGCCTGCGGTGCCGGCGGCCGAGAACACGATGCCGCGGGTGGTCAGGTCGAGGTCGGCGCTGGGCGCGACGATCGCGGCGTTGTTGCCACCGAGCTCGAGCAGGGACCGGCCGAAGCGGTCCGCGACCCGCGGGCCCACGGCCCGACCCATCCGGGTGGACCCGGTGGCCGAGAGGAGCGCGACGCCGGCGTGGTCCACGAGCGCCTCGCCGACGTCGGCGCCACCGAGCAGGACCTGGGACAGGTCGGCGGGCGCGTCGAGCTCCGCGATCGCCTGGGCCAGCACGGCGTGGCAGGCCAGCGCGGTGAGCGGCGCGAGCTCGGACGGCTTCCAGACCACCGGGTCGCCGCACACCAGCGCCACGGCGGTGTTCCACGACCACACGGCGGCGGGGAAGTTGAAGGCGCTGATGACACCGACGACTCCGAGCGGGTGCCAGGTCTCCATCAGCCGGTGCCCCGGGCGCTCGGACGGCATGGTCCGCCCGTAGAGCTGGCGGGAGAGGCCCAGCGCGAAGTCGCAGATGTCGATCATCTCCTGCACCTCGCCGCGCGCCTCCGAGGTGATCTTGCCGACCTCGAGGCTGATCAGGGTGGCGATGTCCTCCTTGTGGTCCGCCAGCAGCTCACCGAACCTCTTGACCAGCGCGCCGCGGGCCGGTGCGGGCACGGTCCGCCACCGCAGGAACGCCGCGTGGGCGCGCGCGACGGCCTCGTCGACCGCGGCCGCGTCGACCCAGCGCACCGACGTCAGGGGCTTTCCGTTGACCGGCGAGGTGACGGTGACGTCGCCCGCGACGGCGTCGGTGTCGACGCCGCACCGCCGGGCGGTCTCCAGCGCCAGGGACGCCAGGGTCTCGCCGTCGGGGATCTGGTGGGTGGTCATGGGGTGCTCCTTCGGCGTGGGTCGCGAGGTCAGACGATGTTCAGCTCGGGGCGCAGGCCGCTGCGGGCGAAGCGGTCGGCGTGCAGGGTGGACACTTCCACGACCGGCTCCCGGCGCAGGAAGAGGTCCCGCACCACCTCACCCACCGCCGGGCCCATCAGGAAGCCGTGGCCCGAGAAGCCGGTCGCGTAGAGGAACCGGGAGACGCCGGTCGCCTCCCCGATCAACGCGTTGTGGTCCGGCGTCATCTCGTAGAGCCCGGCCCACCCGCCTGCCAGCCCGACGTCCGCGAGGGCGGGCGCCCGGTGCCCGATCGCCTCGGCCAGCCGCGGCAGCCACCGGTCGGACCGGGTGAGGTCGAAGCCGGGCTCCTCGTCGGGGTCCGACATGCCCAGCAGCAGCCCCCGGCCCTCGCGGTGGAAGTAGAAGCTGGTGGAGAAGTCGATGGTGAACGGCGTCCGACGGTCCAGGCCCGGCACCGGCCCGGTGGTCAGGATCTGGCGGCGGACCGGCTCGACCGGGAGGTCCACGCCGGCCATCTCGCCGACGGCCCGGGACCAGGCACCGGCGGTGCAGACGACCGTGTCCGTCACGATCCGGCCCCGGTCGGTGTCGACCGCGGTGATCCGGTCGCCCTCCAGGACGATGCCTCTGAGGGTGCAGCCACGGACCAGGCGGGCACCCGCGCGGCGCGCGGCCCCGGCGTACCCGAGGACGACCGACTCGGGCGTGCAGTGCCCGTCGGTGGGCGACCAGGCGGCCGCGAGGAGGCCGTCGGTGCTGATCATCGGGGAGAGGCGGGCGGCCTCGGCGACGTCGATCATCCGGCTCGGCACGCCGAGCTCGTTCTGCAGGGCGACGTTCTGCTCGAAGGCGGCGACGTGCTCGGGCCGGTCGAGGAGGAAGAGGTAGCCGACCCGGTGCAGGTCGATCTCCTGGCCGAAGGTGTCCGCGAACCCCGCGAACGTCTCCAGGCTGCGCAGCCCCAGCTCGATGTTGACCCGGTCGGAGAACTGCGCCCGGACGCCGCCGGCCGCCTTGCACGTCGACCCCGAGCCGAGCTCGTCCCGCTCGAGGAGGACGACGTCGGTGACCCCTGCCCGAGCGAGGTGGTAGGCGGTGCTCAGGCCCATCACCCCGCCACCGACGATGACGACGGACGCGTGGGTCGGGAAGCCTGCGGCAGGCGCCACGTGGGTCCTCGCTCTCGGATCGGGGGCCGGCCGGGACCGGCCTGCCCACCATGCTGAGGCACCCATCGTGATCCGGACCACACCTCAGGACAAGCGGCCGGCCTCGATCCCCAGCCGGCGCGCCGCCTTCTCGAGGGAGGCCGCCGCCTCCCGGGCGTAGACCTCCTCGGGGACCGCCACCGTCGTGCCCAGCACCTCCGACATCCACGCGGCGTCGCGGGCCGCCCCGCCCTGCTCGGCGTCCATGCTGCCGCGGTCGCTCAGGTTCGAGGCGAAGATGCCCGCCGCCGAGCGGGGCAGGAAGTCCTCGTAGACGATCGGCTCGAGCCGCAGGACGCCCGCATCCACGAGCTCGACGACCCCGCCGGACGCGATCGCGGCCCGCTGGCGCGGGTCGGCGTCCCCTGCCGCCACCGCGTCGTCGACGGCGACGGTGAAGAACCCCAGCCCGGCCCGCCAGAGCCCGTGCTCGGTGTCGGGCAGCCCCTCGGTCCACACCTGCCGCGCCACGTCCGCCCGCCCGGCACCCGGCTCCTCGACCAGCCGGCGGTCGACGTCGGCCACCAGCGCGTCGTACACCTCCCGGCCGGCCGGGGTGAGCGCGATGCCGCGGGCCTCGACCTCGCCGAACCGCACCCGCAGCGCCCCCTCGCTGACGGTGCCGTCGACCTCCCGGAAGCGGCGCGGCTCCGACAGCGCGCGGAACGACGTCTGCCGCAGCAGCACGTCCGGTCCGTCCCAGCGGGGCGGCCCCTGGATCTCGTCGATCATCTCGATGCCGCGGGCCTGCATCGAGGCGTACAGGTCGTCGATGTCGAGCACCCGCGGCGTGAGGTGGTTGACGTGGGTGCTGCCGACACCGCCGATGTCGGCGGCGACGCCGGAGACGCGCTCCAGCTCGGCGTACCACGCCCGGTCGACCGGCTCGGGCGAGAGCGCGAAGGCCGCCGTGGCGAGCTCGAGGTACCGCTCGGCGTCGTCGGCGGAGAGCTCCCGGTGCTCCACGGCCCGGTCGGCGAGCACCAGCAGCTCCTCGGGGAAGAGCCGGCGGGCGGCGACGAACCGTTGCAGGCGGCCCTCGAGGTCCTCGTCGAAGAAGCGCCGGTCCTCGGGGACGAGCGCCGAGGTGAAGACCCGGAACGGGTTCGCGGCCAGCTCCTCGCGCTCCAGAGGCCGGAACGCGGTCGACACGACCGGGATCGGCGCCGGCGCCGCGTCGCGCAGGTCGTAGAACCCGCACGGCGACATGCCCAGCGCCCCGAACACGCGGGCCACCTCGGCGAGCTCGCGCGGCGAGCCGACCCGGATCGCGCCGTGTCGCTCGGCGGTCACCCGCTCGATCGTGCCGAGCCGCTCGGCGTCCGCGCCGCGCCGGGACAGGACGCGCTGGTTCACCTCCTCCGAGACCTGCACCAGCGTCGTGTACGCCGGCACCTCGGACCCGTACAGGGAGGAGAGGCGGGCGGCGAAGCGTGCCCGCAGCTCGGTCCGCCCCACCGTGCCGGTCGTCCTGCTCATCGCGGTCACCTCCGTCTCGCGGGCCCCGGACGTCAGGGCACGATGACGATCTTGCCGCGGGTGTGGCCCTGCTGGCTCAGCGCGAACGCCTCCGCGACCTCCTCGAGCCCGAAGGTGCGCGCGACCTCGACGGTCAACCTGCCCTGGTCGGCGAGCTCCGCGAGCCGCGCGGTCTCCGAGCCGAGCGGGCGCACCCACACGGCGTGGCCGCCGTGCTCCTCCACCGAGCCGTCGGCGATCGAGGCGTGCCGGCCACCCTCCGCGAGCACCGCCAGCGTGGTCTCGAGCTGGCCACCCACGAAGTCGGCCACGGCGTCCACGCCCTCCGGCGCGAGCGCCCGGACTCGCTCGACCAGGCCCTCGCCGTACGCCACCGGCTCGGCGCCCAGGCCGCGCAGGAACTCGTGGTTGGCCTCGGAGGCGGTCCCGACCACGCGGGCGCCACGCGCGACGGCGATCTGGACGGCGAGGCTGCCGACGCCACCCGCGGCGGCGTGGACCAGGACCGTGTCGCCCTCACCGACCTCCAGCACGTCCAGCGTGCGCAGCGCCGTGCCGCCCGCGAGCGGCAGGCCACCAGCCTGTTCCCACGTCAGGGACGCCGGCTTGCGGGCCACCGACCAGGCCGGGACGGCCACCTGCTCGGCGAACGTGCCGCCGTGCACCGTGTCCTTGCGCGCGTAGGCCATCACCTCGTCGCCGACGGCGAGCTCGGGGGTGTCCGGCCCGACCGCGACCACCGTGCCGGCCACGTCCCACCCCGGGATGACGGGGAAGACGGCGTCCATGAGGCCGTCCAGCCCGCCGGCCATCAGCTTCCAGTCGACCGGGTTCACCCCGGCGGCCCGGACCTCGATCAGCACGGCTCCCGGGCCGACCTTCGGGTCCGCGACGTCGCGGACCTCCAGGGTCGAGATGTCCTCGCTGTACGCCGGGTAGGTGACGGCACGCATGTTCTCTGCTCCTTCTGCTGGGGGGTCGTCGACGTCAACCACCCGCACCGGGAGCAGCCTTCCCGCCGCACGCTGTGACGTTCCTTGCCCGGTGGACCAGTCCAGCGGGCGCCACCTGAACCTTCGGCCCTCGTCAGGCCTCTCCAGTACGAGGAGGCTGGACGGGGGCAAGAGCCGGACAGGTCTCCACGAGGAGTCGAGATGCGCAGCGTCCAACGCAGCGGGTTCGAGGAGGTGTTCCGTGCCTACTACACCTCGGTCCTGCGCACGGCGTACGTCGTCCTCCACGACCACGGCCGCGCCGAGGAGGTCACCCAGGAGGCGTTCCTGCGGCTCTACGAGCGCTGGTCGGAGGCGGCGTCGTACGACCACCCGGCCGCCTGGGTGCGCACCGTGGCGGTCCGCGAGGGGATCCGCCGGGCCGAGCGGGAACGCCGCCAGGTGCTGACGCTGACGCTGGTCGACCACGGGGCGACCGACCGGCTCCCGGACCTGGACCTGTTCGAGGCGGTGGCCTCGCTCCCCCCGCGCCAGCGGGCGGCGGTCGCGCTCTACTACCTCGAGGACCGACCCGTGGACGAGATCGCCCGGCTCATGGAGGTCTCCCCCGCGACCGTCAGGCAGCACCTGTTCCAGGCCCGCGCGCGCCTGGGCACGAGCCTGACCGACCCGACCGAGGGAGGTGAGCGCGATGCCCAGTGAGGAGGACCTGCGGGAGTCCCTGGCGTGGGGGGTCGACTCGATCCACCCCGACGTCGAGGCCGAGCTCCACCGCGTCCTGGCCCGGGCCGCCACGCGCCGGCGCACCAGGCAGGCGACGTACGCCGCAGTGCTGGCCGCCGCGGTGGCGCTGGCCGTGCTGCTCGCCGGCCACGACTGGCGACCCCGGGCCGCGGAGCCGGAGCCGAGCAAGCCGGTCACGGTGCAGGCGCTCACCCCGAACCGGGGCGCGTTCGCCGATCCCGCCCACCTGGCCCCCGGGACCTACCGGGTGTCCTTCCTGCCCGGGAACTGGTGGCACGGGGTCGAGGCGGAGGTCGATGTCCCCGCCGGCTGGGGGCAGGACGACCGCTACGCCCTGGCCACGGGTCCCGCCGAGCGGCCGGCCACCCGTCGCCTGGACTTCTTCGCCGGCCCGGACGCCGTCCTCGGCCGGTGCTCGCACACAGGTCTGGGGGCCAGCCCCACGCCGCTCGAGGTGGCGCGGGCCATCGGCTCCGTCGCGGCGATGTCCGCGTCGGCCCCAGAGCCGGTCAGCCTGGACGGGCACCCCGGGTACCGCGTCGAGCTGCGTGACACGCTCGGCAAGGAGACCGCGCGGTGCGGTCACCGGACCAGCTCGCTCTACGCCGTCCCCGGCATGTTCGCCCAGGCGCCGGGCTTCACGACCCTGATGTGGACCTTCGACGTCGACGGTCAGCGGGTGGCTGTCTTCGCCAGCTACGGGCTCCACGTCACCGACGCCCAGGTCGACGAGCTCGTCCGGATGGTCGAGTCGGCCACCTACCACGGCACCTGACCGGGTGCAGGTCACCCGACGCGGAGCAGGCTCGCGAGCAGGCGACGCAGCACCCCGAGCTGGGCCCGCATGTGCTCGGGCGTCCCGGTGGAGCGGCACAGCAGGAACGCCCCCTCGAACGTCACGAACACGTGGTCGGCCAGGGCGTCGACGTCCCCGAGGTCGAGGCCGCGAGACGTGGCGGCGGCCGTGAGGAGGTCGGCGATCTCCTTGCGCCAGACCTCGATGGCGTGGTGGATCAGGTCCGCGGTGCCGTTCGAGACCAGCTGCTGCTCGGTGAGCACCGCGACGTAGAGGCAGTTGCTCTGCGCGGACATGATCTCCTCGGCCGCGTCCTCGAACCAGCGGACGAACTCGACGACGCGGTCCGCGGGATCGGCCACCGATCCGGTGGCCTCGAGGGCAGACTGCAGCTGCCCGATGTCCGCGGCGACGTACCGCTCGGTCAGGGCTCGCGCGAGGTCGACCTTGGAGTCGAAGTGGTGGAAGAACGCACCCTTCGACGTCCCGGCGGCCCTGAGCACCTGGTCGACGGACGTGGCTGCGAACCCGTTCTCGATCACCAGGTGCTGCGCGGCGTCGAGGATCCGCTCCCGGTTGATGGCCCCGTTCTTCGGCATGAACACCTTGTATCAGACCAGACGGTCTGTTACAAACAGACCAATCAGTCTGTTTCAAGGAGGAGCACCATGAAGACTGCCGAGAACCTCTCCTGGCTCACTGCCGGTCGCTACGTCAGCGACGGCGGTCTGGAGACCGACCTGATCTTCAACCGCGGGGTCGACCTGCCGGAGTTCGCCTCGTTCCCGCTCGTCGAGGACGAGCGGGGGCGGGCGTTGCTGCGTGACTACTACGACGGCTACGCCGCGATCGCGCGCGCGGCCGGCGTCGGCCTCACCCTCGAGTCACCGACGTGGCGCGCGAACCCGGACTGGGGCACCAGGGTCGGGTACGACGCCACTGCGCTCGCTCGGGTGAACCGGGCGGCGATCTCGTTCCTGCACCAGCTGCGAGAGTCCTACGCCGATCTCGGTGACGTCCGGGTCATCGGTGCCGTGGGTCCGCGCGGCGACGGGTACGTCGCGGGCGAGAGGACCGACCCCGACCAGGCCGCGGACTACCACCGTCTGCAGCTGGAGGCCTTCGCCGCGGCGGGGGTCGACGTGGCCGCTGCCTACACGATCACCACCCCCGAGGAGGGCGTCGGGATCGCGCGGGCCGCGCGGCAGGCCGGCGTGCCGGTGCTGGTGGGCTTCACCGTCGAGACCGACGGCCGGCTGCCGGACGGGACCCCGCTGCGCGAGGCGGTGACGCTGGTCGAGGCCGAGGAGGCGCCCGACGGGTTCATCGTCAACTGCGCCCACCCCACCCACGTCGCGCCCGCTCTGGACGGCGGCACGTGGCTCGACCGGATCGTCCAGGTCAACCCGAACGCATCCACCCTCACCCATGCCGAGCTCGACGCGGCCGAGGAGCTCGATGCGGGCGACCTGGACCTCCTGACCTCGTCCTACGACGCGCTGCGCGCCCACCTCCCCGGGCTGGCTGTCGTCGGCGGCTGCTGCGGCACCGACGCCCGTCACGTCGCCGCCCTCTGGGGCGTGTGACCCCCGCCCGTCGTCAGACCCGACCATCACGGAGACACACCATGAACACCCACCTCACCTCGACCGTCGACCCACGCCACCCCGGCCTTCCCGGCGCCCCTCTGGCCGCTGGCGACCAGGTCGGTGGCGTCCGCAGGGCCACGCCGGGCGACGCCGCCGGCCTGAGCCTGACGCTCGCCAGCGCCTTCCGGGACGACCCGGTCTTCACCTGGTGCATCCCCGACCCGCATCAGCGTGACCACCGTCTGGCCGCGTGGTTCCGGGTCGTCGTCGATGCCCTCCTCGCCCACCACGAGACGTACTGCACCCGGGACCGGGCCGGCGCGGCGCTCTGGGTCCCGCCCGATGCACCGCCCCTGACCGAGGACGAGGGGGGCACGGCTCGGGACGGTCACCGACGACCTCGGCGGTCCGGCACCGGCGCGGATCGAGGCGCTGAGCGGGCTCATGGAGGCCCGACATCCCCACGACCCGCATCTCTACCTCTGGTTCGCGGGCGTCCACGCGCAGCGTCAGGGACAGGGGTACGGCGGCCGGCTGCTCCGGTCCCGACTGGACCGTGCCGACGAGGAAGGTCTCCCTGCCTACCTCGAGGCGACCAGCCCACGGAACCGGGCGCTCTACGAGCGGCACGGCTTCGAGGTCACCGGGGAGCTGTCCGTGGACGCGTCGCCGCCGCTGTGGCAGATGTGGCGGGAGCCGCGCCCGGCGCACACCGCGTGACGCTCGTCGGTGCCGGCCCCGGGAGAGCACGAAGGCCCCGGACTCTCGTCCGGGGCCTTCGTCATGATGGTGGTGGTGCGCGAGGGGGGAGTTGAACCCCCACGTCCTTTCGGACACACGGACCTGAACCGTGCGCGTCTGCCTATTCCGCCACTCGCGCTTGAAGCGAGCACACGGTATCCCAGCCCGTCGGACATTCCCAAACCGGGCCGAGGGGCTGCACCACGGCCTGTGCAGACCCCGTTACGATCGGTCGCGACCCAGCGAGCTGCTGGGCTCGTCGGCCTGCCGTGGTCGAGGCGGCCGGCTCGGCCGAGGAACGGAAGGAGGCGGGCAGCATGAGCGGACTGTCACGGTTCGAGCACAGGCTCGAGCAGATGATCTCCGGGGCGTTCGCCCGGGCGTTCCGCTCGGCGGTGCAGCCCGTCGAGATCGCCGCCGCGCTCCAGCGCGAGTGCGACAACAACACCCAGATCCTCTCCCGCGAGCGGCGGATGGTCCCCAACGACTTCCACGTCGAGCTCTCGGCGACCGACCTCGACCGGCTCGCGGCGTACGACTCCGCGATGTCGGAGGAGATGGTCCGCCAGCTGCAGGACCACGCCGACCAGCAGGGCTACGTCTTCCCCGGCCCCGTCACCGTCGACTTCGAGTCCGCCGAGGACCTCACCACCGGCCGGTTCCGGATCCGCAGCCGCGCCCAGGCGAAGGTCACCGGCAACGCCACCCACACGCAGGCGCGCCGCGCCCGGGCCGTGCTCGAGGTCAACGGCACCCGCCACCCGCTCCAGCAGCCCGGCCTGGTCATCGGCCGCGGCACCGAGGCCGACGTCCGGATCAACGACCCCGGCGTCAGCCGGCGCCACGTCGAGTTCTCGGTCTCGCCGGGCGGCGACCGGATCGAGGTCCGCGACCTCGGCTCCACCAACGGCATGCTCGTCGACGGCCACCGCGTCACCCACACCGGCGTCCGCGACGGCACGCAGGTCAAGATCGGCAACACCACGATGACGGTGCGCGTCGTCGAGGAGGACGTGGATGTCTGAGCTGACCCTCTTCCTGATCCGGATCGCCTACCTGGCGATCCTCTGGATCTTCGTGCTGTCGGCGATCTCGGTGATCCGCTCCGACATGTTCGGCGCGCGCGTGCCCGAGGCGGCCCGCGCGACCGACCGCCGGGCCGGCAAGCAGGGCAAGCCCGCCAAGGCGCCCAGCCGCCGTCGCGGGGCACCCACCCACGTCCTGGTCACCGAGGGCGCCAACTCCGGTGAGCGGGCCGAGCTCGACGCGGCCCCGATCCTCATCGGACGCGGCAGCGACGCCGCCATCCGCCTCGACGACGACTACGTCTCCACCCGGCACGCCCGGATCGCCGCCTCCGGCGACCAGTGGTTCGTGGAGGACCTCGGCTCCACCAACGGCACCTACATCGGCAGCGTGCGCATCACCCAGCCGACCACGATCAGCCTCGGCACCCAGGTGCGCATCGGCAAGACGATCCTCGAGCTGCGGAAGTAGTCGCGGATGACCCAGCCGATCACCGAGCCTCCCCCCACGCCGGACACCCCGCTGCACCTGCGCTTCGCGGCCATCTCCGACGTGGGGCGGGTGCGCAAGGACAACCAGGACTCCGGGTACGCCGGCCCCTGGCTGCTCACGGTCTGCGACGGCGTGGGCGGCGCCGCCCGCGGCGACATCGCGTCGGGCACGGCGGTCCAGCAGCTGCGGCGGCTCGACCACCCGCCCACCGAGGACCTCCTCGGCCAGGTCGCCGGCGCGCTGCACCGGGCCCACGACCGGATCGGCGAGCTCGTCGACGAGGACCCCTCGCTCAACGGCACCAGCACCACCGCCACGGTCGCGCTCTTCGACGGCGAGCGGCTCGGCCTCGGCCACGTGGGCGACAGCCGCGCCTACCTCTACCGCGAGGGCGAGATCACCCAGCTCACCAAGGACCACACCTTCGTCCAGAGCCTGATCGACGAGGGCCGGATCACCGAGGACGAGGCCCGGGTCCACCCCCACCGCAACCTGATCCTCAAGGCGCTCGACGGCATCCACGAGGCCGAGCCCGACCTCTTCCACATCGGCCTAGCCGAGGGCGACCGGCTGCTGCTGTGCAGCGACGGCGCCTGCGGCGTCCTCGACGACCACCGGCTCGCCGACATCCTCTCCACCGGCAGCGCGGAGTTCGCCGCCGTCGAGCTGGTGCGCGCCAGCCTGGAGGCCGGCAGCTCCGACAACGTGACCTGCATCGTGGCCGACGTCGTCGCCGGCAGCGCCCCGGAGGAAGAGACCCGACCGATCCTCGTCGGCGCCGCCGCGGAGCTGCGGCGCCGCGGCCGGGGCGCGAAGGGCAGCCTCTTCCGCGGCCACCGCTCCGGCGACACCGGCGAGCTCGAGCCGGTCGCCGCCGAGATCCCCGACGACGTCCCGTTCGCGATCTCCAACGACCCGCTCGACCCGGAGGCGGCCCGCTACGCCCCCCGCGCGCCGCGCCGCTTCCTGTGGCTGCGGCGGCTGCTCGCCCTGGTCGTGGTGGCCGGCCTCGCCTGGGTCGGCCTGGCGGCCGCCTGGTCCTGGAGCCAGCAGCAGTACTTCGTCGGCGAGCAGGACGGCACCGTCGTGATCTTCCGCGGCCTCAACGCCGACCTGCCGGGGGTCTCGCTCTCCACGCCGTACGAGACGACCAACGTCGAGCTCGCCCGGCTCTCCGACTTCGACGCCGGCAAGGTCCGCGAGGGCATCGACACCGGCAGCCTCGAGGACGCCCGCCGCGCGGTCGACAACCTCGCGGCCAAGCAGTCCACCGACACGACCGCGGACGGCTGAGCGATGGCCCAGAACACCGGCTCCTTCCTGGGATTCGTGCACCGGCGCCGCCGGGGCGCGGAGCTCTTCCTGCTCGTGCTCGCCCTCGCGGTGGGCATCGGGGCGTACGCCGCCGTCGGCATCGGCGTCGAGGGCGAGGTCCCGGCCGACATCGTCGGGTACGGCGGCTGGCTGGCGCTGCTCGTCATCGGCTGCCACGTGGTGGTGCGGTTCGTCGCGCCGTACGCCGACCCGGTGCTGCTCCCGGTCGTGGCCGCCCTCAACGGCTTCGGCCTGGCCGTCATCCACCGCCTCGACCTGGCCTACGAGACCGACTCGAGCTCGACCACCCACGGCGGCTTCGCCCAGCAGCAGCTGATCTGGATGACGCTCGGCGTGCTGCTGTTCGTCGGCACCCTGATCCTGCTGCGCGACCACCGGGTGCTGCAGCGGTTCACCTACACCAGCGGCCTGGCCGCGATCGTGCTGCTGCTGCTGCCCATGCTTCCGGTGGTCGGCAGGACGATCAACGGGGCCCGGATCTGGATCCACCTCGGGCCGTTCAGCTTCCAGCCCGGCGAGGTCGCCAAGGTCCTGCTCGTCATCGCCTTCGCCGGCTACCTGGTGCTGCACCGCGACGCGCTCGCGCTCGCCGGCCGCCGGGTGCTGTTCGTGGACCTGCCCCGTGGCCGCGACCTCGGCCCGATCCTGGCCATGTGGCTGGTCAGCCTCGGCATCCTGGTCTTCCAGCACGACCTCGGCTCCAGCCTGCTCTTCTTCGGCCTCTTCCTGATCATGCTGTACGTCGCCACCGAGCGGCCGGGCTGGCTGGTCGTCGGCGGCGGGCTCTTCCTCGCCGGCGCGCTGCTGGCCTACAAGCTGTTCGGCCACGTGGCGGTCCGCGTCGACGTGTGGCTCGACCCGATGCACTACTACGACGACAAGTTCGGCGCCCTGAGCTTCCAGCCCGTCGAGGCGAGGTTCGGCATGGGCTGGGGCGGCCTGATCGGCCGTGGCTTCGGCGGGGGCAGCCCGGAGCGGGTGCCCTACGCCAACTCCGACTTCATCGTCAGCTCGATCGGTGAGGAGCTCGGGCTCACCGCCGTCATCGCGGTCATCCTGATGTACGGGCTGATCGTGGAGCGTGCCCTGCGCGCGGCGCTGGTCTGCCGCGACGGGTTCGGCAAGCTGATGGCCACCGGACTCGCGGCCGTCTTCGCGCTGCAGGTCTTCGTGGTCATCGGCGGCGTCACCGGCCTGATCCCGCTCACCGGCCTCACCACACCGTTCCTCTCCTACGGCGGGTCCTCGCTCGTCGCGAACTGGGTGATCATCGCGTTGCTGCTCCGCATCTCAGACCAGGCCCGCCGGCCGATCCCGGACCTCTCCGGTGACGACGACTCGGCCGACAACGATGCGACCCAGGTGGTCAAGACCGTGAGGAGCGAGGCATGAACAAGCCGATCCGCACGATCTCGATCTTCTGCCTGCTGCTGTTCGTCGCGCTCATGCTCAACGCGACCTACCTGCAGTACTACAAGGCCGGCGCACTGGACAAGGACCCCCGCAACCGCCGGGTCATCGCCGCGGCCTTCTCCCGCGAGCGGGGCGCGATCCTCGTCGGCCGCGACCCGGTCGCGCAGAGCGTGCCGGTCGACGACCAGTACAAGTTCCAGCGCACCTACCCGGAGCCGTTCAAGTACGCCCCACTGACCGGGTGGTTCTCCTACTACAGCCAGACCGGCATCGAGCAGTCGCAGAACGACGTGCTCTCCGGCGACGACTCGCTGCTGTTCGTGACCAAGCTGGTCGACCTGCTGAGCAACGACTCGTCCAAGGGCGGCAGCGTCGAGCTCACCATCGACCCCGCGGCCCAGACCGCTGCCTACAACGGGCTGAGCGCGCTGCCCGGCGACGTCGAGGGCTCGGTGGTGGCGCTGGAGCCCAACACCGGCAAGATCCTGGCGATGGTCTCGCTGCCCAGCTACGACCCCAACAAGCTGGCCTCCCACGACTTCGGCGCCGCCGGCGACGCCTACGACCGCCTCAACGCCGACGACTCCGACCCGCTGGTCAACCGGGCCATCCAGACCCGGCTGCCACCCGGCTCGACGTTCAAGGTCGTCACCGCCGCGGCCGCGATCGAGAGCGGCAGCTACGACGCCGACTCCCAGGTGCCCGGTGGCGCGACGTACCAGCTGCCGCTCACCAGCGGCGAGTCCGGCCTGATCGACAACGAGGGCCGCGACTGCGGCACCAACCGGATCCCCTTCGCCCAGGCGATGGAGAACTCCTGCAACACCACCTTCGCCGCCCTCGCCAACGAGGTCGGCGCCGAGGGGATGCAGAAGCAGGCCGAGGCGTTCGGCTTCAACAGCCACTACCTCGAGGACCTCGGCCCGCAGGCGGAGTCGAACTTCCCCAAGGACATGAACGAGGCGCAGGTCGGCCAGAGCGGCATCGGCCAGTACGAGGTCGCCGCCACGCCACTGCAGATGGCGATGGTCGCGGCCGGCATCGCCAACGGCGGCACGGTCATGCGCCCCTACGTCGTGGACGAGGTGCAGTCGCCGGAGCTCGACGTGCTCGACAAGACCGAGCCCAGCGAGCTCTCCCGCGCGGTCTCGGCCTCGACGGCCAGCGAGCTGACCAAGCTGCTCGTCTCCACGGTCAGCAACGGCACCGCCAACCCCGCCGCCATCCCGGGCATCGACGTGGCCGGCAAGACCGGCACCGCCCAGAGCGGCATCGACAACGTGCCGCCGTACGCCTGGTTCATCTCCTTCGCGCCCGCCGACGACCCGCAGGTCGCCGTGGCGGTCATGATCCAGAAGGCCGACATCCCGCGCGGCGAGATCGCCGGCGGCATGCTCGGCGGCCCCATCGCCAAGGCGGTCATGGAGGCGGTGATCAAGTGAGCGAGCAGCAGGACCACGGGTACGCCGACGACGGCCGCCGCTACCGGCTCGACTCCCGGATCGCCACCGGCGGGATGGGTGAGGTCTGGCGGGGCACCGACACCGTGCTGGGTCGCGAGGTCGCGATCAAGGTGCTCAAGGGCGAGTACGCCGACGACGAGTCGTTCCGGTCCCGCTTCGAGACCGAGGCCCGGCACGCGGGGTCCCTGCACCACCCGGGCATCGCGGCCGTCTTCGACTTCGGCGAGGCGTCCCCGACCGACGGGTCGGACGCGCCCCGGCCCTACCTGGTGATGGAGCTGGTCGACGGCCAGCCGCTCTCGGCCCTGCTGCGCCCCGGTGCGCCGATGGACCCCGACGTCGCCCGGGACCTGCTGGCGCAGGCCGCCGCGGCCATCGGCGCCGCGCACGACGCCGGCATCGTGCACCGCGACGTCAAGCCAGCGAACCTGCTGGTCACCCCGGCCCGCGAGGTCAAGATCACCGACTTCGGCATCGCGCGCGCCGCCGACGGGCTGGCGCTCACCCAGACCGGGCAGGTGATGGGCACCCCCCAGTACCTCTCGCCCGAGCAGGCCCGCGGCACCGCCGTCACGCCGGCCTCCGACGTCTACTCCCTCGGCGTGGTGGCCTTCGAGTGCCTCGCCGGCCGACGCCCGTTCGTCGCCGAGACCCCCATCGCCACCGCGCTGGCCCACCTGCGCGAGCCGGTCCCGCCGCTCCCGCCCGAGGTCCCCGCCGACCTCGCGGCCGTCGTCCGCAAGGCGATGGCCAAGGAGCCCGGTGACCGCTACCCCGACGGCGCCTCCTTCGCCGCTGCGCTGCGCGACCCGGCCACCGCCGCCACCGCGCTGGTGCTGCCCCCCGACACCGAGAGCACCCAGGTCATCGCGGGCGGGGTGCCCGCGGCCGGTGCCGCCGCCGGTGCTGCCGTCGCGGACCCGACCCCCACTCCCGCCCCCACCCCGGCCACCCCCCGCGACGAGTCCGGCGGGCGCCGTCGTCGTGGCGCCCTGTGGCTGCTGGTCGGCGCGTTCGTGGTGCTGGCCGCGGTCGTCATCGGCTTCCTGGTCCTCGGCAGCGAGAGTGACCAGACCGGCCCCACCGAGAACCCGACCCCCAGCCCGTCGCGCTCGCGCACCCAGTCGCCGTCGCAGCAGCCCAGCCGGACCCCCACCTCGACGAGCCCCTCGACCAGCCCGTCGAAGAGCCCCTCGAAGACGCCGTCGTCGAGCTCGCCGTCCACGACCCCGTCCGGGACGCCCTCGTCCTCGACCACGCCGTCCCCCTCCCAGAGCCCGACCACGACGGCACCGAGCCCGAGCCCGAGCCAGACGACCACGGCGCCGGCCACCCAGGCTCCGGCCAGCACGTCCCCGACCAGCAGCACCCCCACCACCTCCGCACCCAGTGCGCTCGACGGAAGGGACGCCCGCTGATGAGCAACGCACAGCCGACCGTGGTCGGTGGTCGCTACGAGCTCGGCGAGCTCCTCGGCCGGGGCGGCATGGCCGAGGTCCGCAAGGGCATCGACACCCGTCTCGGGCGGGTCGTCGCCGTGAAGCGGCTGCGCACCGACCTCGCCAGCGACGCGACGTTCCAGGCGCGCTTCCGGCGCGAGGCGCAGTCCTCGGCCTCGCTCAACCACCCCTCGATCGTGGCGGTCTACGACACCGGCGAGGAGATGTCGACCGACGGGTCCGACGTCGCCCAGCCCTACATCGTCATGGAGTACGTCGCCGGGCGGACGCTGCGCGACATCCTGCGCGAGGGCCGCAAGATCCTCCCCGAGCGGGCCCTGGAGATCACCAGCGGCGTGCTGTCCGCGCTCGACTACAGCCACCGCGCCGGGATCATCCACCGCGACATCAAGCCCGGCAACGTGATGCTCACGCCCAGCGGCGACGTCAAGGTCATGGACTTCGGCATCGCCCGCGCGATCAGCGACGCCTCCTCGACGATGACCCAGACCGCGGCCGTGGTCGGCACCGCGCAGTACCTCTCCCCCGAGCAGGCCCGCGGCGAGACCGTCGACTCGCGCTCGGACGTCTACTCCGCCGGGTGCCTGCTCTACGAGCTGCTGACCGGTCGCCCGCCGTTCGTGGGCGACAGCCCGGTGGCGGTGGCCTACCAGCACGTCCGCGAGCCGGCCGCCCCGCCGTCCGACCACGACACCGACCTGCCGCCGGAGATCGACGCCATCGTGATGAAGGCGCTCGCCAAGCGGCTCGAGGACCGCTACCAGTCGGCGGCCGCCATGCGCAGCGACATCGAGCGCTACCTCGCCGGGCGCCCCGTGCACGCGGTGCTGGCCCCGGCGCCCCCGACCAGCGTGATCCCGCCGGTGGAGCCGCCGGTCGACGCGACCGCGGTGCGGCCAGCCGTACCCCCGTCCGACGACGACGACCGGCGCGGTCGCAACGGCATGGTCGTGGCCCTGGCCGTCCTGGTGGCCCTGCTCCTCGCCGCGGCCGCCTACTTCGTCCTCCCCCGGATGTTCGAGAACCAGGTCGAGCAGACCCAGGTGCCGAACCTGATCGGGCTGACCGAGCAGCAGGCCCGCGCCGCGGTCGGCGACGCCGGCCTGGGGGTGGGCCGGGTCGACTACCAGGCCGACCAGGACGTGGCCAAGGACAAGGTCATCAGCCAGGACCCCAACCGCGACCAGTACGTCGATCCCGGGTCCGACATCGACTTCGTGGTCTCGACCGGCAAGCCGCTGGTGACCGTGCCGTCGGTGGTGGGCCAGGACAAGGAGGCCGCGGCCGCCACGCTGCGCAGTGCCAAGCTGAAGCCGGTGCTCAAGGAGCAGGACTCCGACGAGCCGCGGGGCCAGGTGCTCTCCACCACGCCGCCGGGCGGCGAGAACGTCCCGCAGGGCACGACCGTCACGGTGATGTACTCCGACGGTCCCGAGAAGGTGCCGGACGTGGTGGGCCTCAAGCAGGACGAGGCGGAGAAGAAGGTGCGCGACGCCGGCTTCTCCCCGAAGGTCCTCGAGTCGGACAACACCACCGAGCCCGCGGGCACGGTGATCGACCAGAGCCCGGCCGGTGGCGAGACCGCCTCGGAGGGCTCCACGGTGACCATCGTGGTGTCGACCTACCAGGCACCGAGCCCGACGCCCTCCCCGTCCGAGTCCCCCTCGGAGTCCCCGACGCTGCCCACCGAGCCGCCGACCACGCAGCGCAGCGGTCTCCCGCCGGGCCGCCTGCGCTGACCGGGGCGGTCAGCTCAGCGGCTTGGCGTAGTCCAGGCTGAGCAGCCCGTCGTACGCCGGCGCGGTGACGCTGTCCTCGAGCCGGAGGTCCCAGCCGACCGAGATCGTCGGGTCGGCCGCCTGCTCGCGGTAGACCTGGAGGTACTCGTCGCTGTCGATGGAGGCCAGCAGCGACGCCTGGTCACCCACCGCGGAGATGACGTAGGGCTGCGGGTAGGGCACACCCTGCAGCTGCACGGAGTTGCCCTCGCACTTGATGCCGGTGGTCGTGACGACCCGCTGGCCGTTGACGGTGACCGCGGTGGCGCCGGCCTTCCACATCGCGTTGACCACCGCCTGGATGTCCTGCTGGTGCACGATGAGGTACTTCACCTCGACGTTGCTGTTGTTGATGACGTCCTCGGGGGCGTCGGAGAGGGTGACGGTCACGCCCGGGCCGGTGCGGGGCACGAGTCCGGCGGGGTCCTTCAGCTTCTCGATGCGCCGCTGGTAGCGCTGGACCTCCCGGTCGTCCATCGCGTCGGTGAGGGTGGCGACGTCGGAGTTCAGGTCCTTGACCCGCTGCTGCAGCGCGCCGTACTGCCGGGCCTGGCTGCTCACCAGGGACGCCAGGTCGGTGTAGCGCCCCGGGCGCAGGTCGGTGCCGTGGCTGTTGAGGCCGCTCACGATGAACAGGCCGCCGCACAGCAGGACCACCACCGGGGTGCCGACCCGCCACCAGCTCCGGGGCCGGCGGGGGCGGCGCGGACGACCGGGTCGCCCCGACCCGTCGTCGGCGGGCCGCGCGTGGGATCCAGGGGTCACGCCGACTAAGGTAGCCCGCGACCTGTGACGATGCGTCACCGGCGCGTGCGCAGGAGCACGCCCCGCAACAGGACCAGAAACAGGACCCGCCAGGGCCCACCACCGAGGAGCAGCTCGTGTCCAAGCCGAAGGCCAAGCAGCCGGACTTTCTCGACCCGACCCGGGGACCGGTGTTCTCGGCGCGGTTCGTCGTCTCGCTGCTGCTCATCGTCCTGGGCATCGCGTGGATGGCCTACTACTACGCCGCGGTCCGGGTCGACCCGACCGCGGTCCCCGCGCCCGACCCGGGCAGCCCGGCTTGGATGGCGGACCTGGGTGACTGGAACTACCTGATCGGCTTCGGCGCGATCATGCTCGGCCTGATGATCGCCGCCCACCCGTCGACCCCGCTCGGCCGCGGCCGCGGCGTGGTGGTCGGGATGCTGGGCTGCTTCCTGATCGGCCTGGTGTGGATCTGCACCTTCTACATCATCAGCGACGACCTCAGCCGGCTGCCGATCTTCGACGACCTCGGTCAGAAGAACCTGCTGGTCGGCATCGGCTTCATGGCCGTCGGCTTCACCTTCGCGACCCGCTGGGAGTGACCGACCCGTCGCGGCCTCACGCCGGGACGGCCCGCGCGGTGCGGCGTGCCCGCTGCACCCGGGGATCGGCCACCGGCGCCGCCGCGAGCAGCTGGGCGGTGTACTCGTGCTCCGGGCGGGTCAGCACCCGGTGGGTGTCGCCCTCCTCCACGAGCACGCCGTCGCGCATCACCGCCACCCGGTCGGCGACGGCACCGACGACCGCCAGGTCGTGGGTGACCAGCAGGCAGGCGAACCCGATCTCGCCCTGGAGGCGACGCAGCAGCGCGAGCACCGTGGCCTGCACCGACACGTCGAGCGCGCTGGTCGGCTCGTCCGCGACGAGCAGTCGTGGGCGCAGCGCGAGCGCGCGGGCGATCGCGACCCGCTGACGCTGTCCACCCGACAGCTGGTGCGGGAACCGCTCGGCGTACGACGGGTCGAGGTCGACCGACTCCAGGAGCTCCTCCACGCGGGCCCGGGCCCGCGGCGCCGACCAGGACGCCAGTCGCAGCGGCTCGCTGATCGAGCGGCCCACCGGGTGCCTGGGGTTCAGCGACGAGCTCGGGTCCTGGAAGACGATGCCGACCTGCCGCAGCAGCTCGCGCTGGCCGCGCCGGCTCGTCGCTCCCAGGTCGGCGCCGTCGAGCAGCGCCCTCCCCGCCGTCGGCCGGACCAGGCCGCTCAGGCAGCGGCCGAGGGTCGACTTGCCCGACCCTGACTCACCGACCAGGCCGAGCGTCTCGCCCTGACGCACGGCGAGGTCCACGCCGCGTACGGCGTGCGTCCCGGTCCCACGGCGCAGCGCGCGGGTGTCGCCGTAGGTCACGTCCACCTGCTCCAGACGCGCCACGACCGACGTACGGCTCGCGGCCCGGACGGGGGCAGGACCGGAAGCGAGAGCGCCCGCCGCGGGCAGCGTGGGCACCGCCGCCAGCAGGCTGCGCGTGTAGGGCTCCTGCGGGTCGACGAGCACCGAGGCGGCCGGGCCGCGCTCCACGACCCGCCCCTTCTCCATCACCACCACGTCGTCGGCGAGGTCGGCGACCACGCCCATGTCGTGGGTGATCAGCAGGACCGCGGTGCCGTCGCCGGCGAGGCCACGGAGCAGGTCCAGCACGCCGGCCTGCACGGTCACGTCGAGCGCCGTGGTCGGTTCGTCGGCGATCAGCAGCGCGGGACCGCGGCTGGTCGCCATCGCGATCATGGCCCGCTGCAGCTGCCCGCCCGACAGCTGGTGCGGGTAGGACGCCGCGACCCGAGCCGGGTCGCCGAGGCCGGCCGCGGCGAGCAGCTCGTGGACCCGGTCCTCGGCCCCTCCCGCCCGGTCGTGGGCCCGCAGCGCCTCCCGGATCTGGCTGCCGATGGTGTGCACCGGGTTCCAGGCGGCCATCGGCTCCTGGAAGACGGTGCCGACGCGGGCGCCCCGCACGGCGCGCAGCGACGCGTCGTCGAGGGTGAGGAGGTCCACCCCGTCGAGCAGCACCCGGCCCCCCACCTGCACGCCGGGGGCGTGCAGGCGGAGGACGGACTGCGCGGTGACCGACTTGCCGGAGCCCGATTCGCCGACGACGGCCACGACCCGACCGCGAGGCACGTCGAGGTCGATCCCGTGCACCACGCGGCGCGGGCCGCGCCGGCCGTCGGGGAACGCGACGGTCAGGTCACGGATGCTGAGCAGCGGCTCGGTCACGGAGGTCACTGCGCCAGCGAGGTGCGCAGGTAGTTCGGGTAGTTCGGGAACCCGGACACGTCGAAGTTCTGCACGTCCGAGCCGCGCAGGAACGCGTTGCGGGTGTAGAGCAGCGGCACGACGGGGGCGTCCTCCATGATCCGCTTGTCCGCCTGCGCCCAAGCCTCCTGCGCCGCCGCCGGGTCGACCTCACCGGTGGCCTTCGCGATCAGGGCGTCGACCTCCTTGTCGGAGTAGCGCGACAGGTTGTAGCTGCCGCCCCCGATCTGGCTGGAGTCGAACAGCGGCGAGATGTTGCCGTTGGCGCTGGGGAAGTCGGGCTGCCAGCTGCTGACCGCGAGGTCGTAGTCGCCCTTGTCTCCGGTGATCGTGTCGTAGTAGACGTTCGAGTCCTGCGGGTCGATCGTGACCTTGATGCCCGCCCGCTGCAGGCCCTGCTGGATCGCCTCGGCCCGGGCGACGGACTGACCGTCGTTGGGGGTGACCAGCGTCAGGTCGAGCTTCGTCGAGCCGAGGAGCTCCTTGGCCTTCGCGACGTCACCGGTCTCCGGCGCGGGGTACAGGTCGTACTCCTCACGGCCGGGGATGCCGGGGGTGATCAGCGTGGTCGCCAGCTCGCCGCCCTGCGAGCCACCGGCCGCGAGCTGGAAGGCGCGCTTGTCGACGGCGTACTCGATGGCTTGGCGCACCTTGACGTCGTCGAGGCCGGGCCGCTGGTTGTTGATCGCGAGGTACGCCAGCGCGCCGGGGTCGGACAGCGCCAGGCGCTCCTTGGCCGACGGGTTGCTCGTGATCTGCTTCAGCTGCGCGGGCGGCACGAAGCCGGCACCGAAGGCGGCACTGGCCTCCCCGCTGTCGGCGATCAGCTGCTGCGCGGCGACGGTGTCCTCCTGGCCGAGCTTGAAGACGATCTCGTCGGGCCCGCCGAGGCGTACGTCGTCGGTCCTGGTGCTCCACTCGGGGTTGCGCTCGAGGGTGACCGCCGTGCCGGGCTCGTTCTCGGCCACCTCGTAGGGGCCGGAGGCGACCGGGTCGCTGCCGTAGGTCGCGGGGTCGGTGTCCTCGGCCTCGGGCACCGGTGCGAACGCCGGCATCGAGGCGATCCACGGCCAGTCGCCGTACGGCGTGTCGAGCTTGAAGACGATGGTGCGGTCGTCCGGCGTCTCGATGGAGTCGAGCTCCTTGCCCTGGTAGGGCCCGGTGTAGTCGTCCCCGCCGACGAGCAGCGTCTTGTGGTAGCCGAGGCCGCCGGAGAGCTCGGGGGCGAAGGAGCGCTCGAGGCCGTACTTGATGTCGGCGGACGTGATGGGGTCGCCGTTGGAGAACGTCAGCCCGGGCTTGAGCGTGAAGGTCCAGGTGCGGCCACCGTCGCTGGCGGTGCCGGTGTCGGTGGCCAGGTCGGGGACGACCTTCGGCGGCTGGCCGGGGCGGATGTCCCAGGTGGTGAGCCGGCGGTGCACCAGCCCCTGCGAGGTGATCGCCAGGCTCTGGCTCTTGGCCGGGTCGAAGCTCTGCTCGGTGGACGAGGTGTAGATGGTCAGGGTGCCGCCGCGGTGGAAGCCCGAGGTGGCGGAGGAGTCGTCCTTGCCGTTGGCGTTGCAGCCGGCTGCGGTGACGGCCAGGACTGCGGTGGCCGCCAGGGAGATGAGGGTGCGATTCACGGGTCGTTCCTTCTGGTGGGGTGGATGGGTCAGCCGCGCCGCGCCACGCGCGGGTCGAGACGGACGTAGGCGAGGTCCACGGCCAGGTTGGCCAGGACGATGAGGAAGGCCGAGAAGAGGGTCACGCCGAGGACGACCTGCAGGTCGAGGTTGCCGACGGAGTCGACGAGCAGCGCGCCGAGGCCCTGCATGCTGAAGATCTTCTCGGTGATGACCGCGCCGCCCAGGAGGCTGCCGAGGTCGAGGCCGAAGATGGTGACGACCGGCAGCAGGGCGTTGCGCAGCGCATGGTGCGTGACGACGCGGCGCTCGGAGAGGCCCTTGGCGCGGGCCGTCCGCACGAAGTTCTCCTCGAGCACGTCGAGCATCTGGGTGCGGGTCAGCCGGGTGTAGACCGCGGAGCTGGCGACCGCGAGGACGCACCACGGCAGCACCAGGTGCCAGGCCCACGGGACCATCCCGTCAGCCAGCGGCACGTAGCCACCGACCGGGACGGCGTCGAGCTTGAAGCCCAGGACGTAGATGCCGACCAGGCCGACGAGGTAGGTGGGGGCCGAGACCCCCACGACCGTGGAGGCCATCGCGGCCCGGTCGACCCAGCTGTTGCGCCGCAGCGCCGCGACGACGCCGGTGGTGACACCCACGAGCGTCCACAGGACTGCTGCGCCCACCGCGATCGAGGCGGTCACGCCGAAGCGGTCCCAGATCAGGGTGGTGACCGGCTCGTTGAGCCGGAACGAGTAGCCGAAGCACGGCGCCGAGCAGTGCACGGTGGCACCGCCGGAGCCGTAGTCGCGGCCCACGAGGATCCCGCGCAGGAAGTCCCCGAGCTGCACCAGCACCGGCTGGTCGTAGCCGAGGAAGTGCCGCACGGTCTCGCGGCGTTCGGTGGTGCAGGGCTTGCCGCACGACGCCTGCGAGACGTCGCTGGGCAGCAGGTGGAAGACCAGGAAGGTGAGGGCGGCGATCGCCAGCAGCACCAGGACGGCGGCGAGCACCCGCCGCAGGACGTACGACGTCGTGGTCATCGTTCCCCCGCCAGGCGCGGGTCCAGCGCGTCGCGGAGCCCGTCGCCGACCAGGTTGAACGCCCAGGTCACCGCGAAGAGCGCGAGCGCCGGCCAGAGCAGGTACCAGGGGTCGGTGGCGATCCAGCCGATCGCCGTGCCGATGGTGCGTCCCCACGCGGGTGTCGGTGGCGGCACGCCGACCCCGAGGAAGGAGAGGGCGGCCTCGGCGCCGATGTTGCCGGGGATGGCCATGGTCGCGAACACGATGACGGTGCCCCACAGGTTGGGCAGCAGCTGCTCCCGGAGCACGTGCCAGGGACCGGCGCCCATGGCCCGGGAGGCCCGGGTGAAGTCCCGCTGCATGAGGGTGAGCGACTGCGCGCGCACCACCCGCGCCACCGGAGGCCAGCCGAACAGACCGATCACTCCCACCACGAGCAGCCACTTCGGGATCGCCGCGGGAGCGAGCGCCCCCAGGGCGATCATGAAGATCAGGCTCGGGAAGCCCAGCAGCACGTCGGTGCCTCGGCTGACCACGAGGTCATAGGCGCCGCCCAGGAGCGCCGCGCTGGTGCCGAGCAGGACCCCGATGGTGACCGAGACGACCGTGGCCGCCAGGCCCACCAGGATCGAGGTCCGGGCGCCGTAGACCACGACCGCGAAGAGGTCGCGACCGGTGAGCGGCTCGGCTCCGAACCAGTGCCGGGCGCTGACACCGCCGAAGGCGCCGATCGGCGAGCCGTCGTCGGCGAGTGCCGACGCGTCGTAGGTGAACGGGTCGTGCCCGCCGAGGCGCGCGACCCACGGAGCCGCGAGCGCGAGCAGGAACGCCGCGACCACGACGGCCAGGCCGAGCATGGCGGCGCGGTCACGGCGGAAGGTCCGCCAGGGGCTCGGCCGGAACCGGGTGTCCGGCACTGCGAGCTCGACGGCGTCGGGGCCGGTCAGCGCAGCCACAGGCCCTCCTTGAACGGGTGCGGGTGAGAACGACGTGGAAACCTATCAAAGTCGACTCACTTACCCGATAATGGGGTTGAGGCGGCGGGGTCCTGCACCCGTTCTCCAGATCATCGGCAGGGATCCGTCAAGGACCGCGATCCGGATCCGGCCACGGTGGAGCCATGGACACGACCCCCCTCTCCCACACCTCACCCGTCACCTCGTCGACCCCGGTCGACGTCCCCTACTCGTGGCCGCGCGCCCTCCTGGTGAACATGGCTCCCGGCGCCGTCACCGTGCTGCTGGCCCTCACCGTCGCGCCGGCCGCCCGCAGCGTCGGGCTCCCCGCGACCCTCGGCTACACCGTGGCGATCGGGGTCGTCACCCTCCTCGAGATCGGCTACCTGCGCCGCTACGCCCTCCGGCACACGGGGATCGCGTCCATCCGGGGGGCGGTGAGCCTCGACCGCAGGCTTCCGGCGCGTCGGGTGCTGGCCTGGACGATCGGCTTCGTCGCCCTGACCGTCGTCCTGGCCGGCGTGCTGGCCCCGGTCTCCGGTGCGATCGACGCCGCGTTCGGCTGGCTTCCCAGCGACCTGTCACCGACCCTGCACCCTCGTGACGTGACGGCCTACGGCACCCTCGCGGTGGTCGTCGCCCTGGTGGCCAACTGGATCCTCGACGCAGTCGTGAACCCCGTGGTCGAGGAGCTCTACTGGAAGGGCCACCTGATGACCCGGCTGCCGGTCCGGGCCGGGGTCCAGCCCGTGCTCCTCGGCTGCCTGTTCGCCACCGAGCACCTGTGGGAGCCGGCCGAATTCCTGCTCGTCCTCCTGGTCCAGGTCGCCGTCTCGGTGCATGCGTGGCGGACCCGCAGCCTCGAGGTGGCCATCGCCACGCACGTGGTCGTGAACACGATCGTGAGCCTCATGACCGCCGTCGCGGTGTTCTCCTGAGGGCGGCGGGGGCGGCTGCGGCCCCCGGAGTTCGTGCACAACTGGGGACAACCCTGTGGAGAACTACATCGATGTAGTTCTCCACAGGTGATTCCACAGTTGTGCACAACGTGCCGCAACGATGGCGCTGCTCGCAGGCGGTGTCACGAGCGCATACCCAGAAGTGGGTACGCCGGGGGCTGCCGGGGTCCGGCGCCGGCCGGAAGGCGCGGCTCCCCTGTGGACAGAGGGGCGGTTGATCCCCAGGTGCCTGTGGATGAACCGTATCGAGGGCCCGGTGTCCACAGGTCGCGGGGTGACGCCGGTGGTTGTCCACAGGCGCCCGGACCGGTCAGGTCAGGGCGGCGGTGCGCAATAGGACGGCGACCACGAGGGCGGCCGCGATCACACCGAGGCCGCACGACTGCCACAGGGTGCGGTGCGCTCGCGGTGCGTAGACGAGGACGAGCGCGATGAGGGTGCCCCCGATGAAGCCGCCGAGGTGACCCTGCCAGGAGATGAAGCCACGGCCGACCACGGTGAAGAGGAAGTTGATGCCGATCCAGGCCAGGATCGGCTGCACGTTGCCGCCTACCTTGAAGGCGATCACGAGCAGCGCGCCCATCAGGCCGAAGATCGCCCCGGAGGCGCCGAGCGTGGAGCCGTCGACGGGCGCCACCCAGTAGACCAGCGTGGAGCCGGCCAGGGCGGAGAGCAGGTAGAGCGCCAGGAACCGGACCCGGCCGACCGCGAGCTCCAGCTGCGGCCCGAGGAACCACAGGGCCAGCATGTTGAAGCCGATGTGCCAGATCTCGACGTGGGTGAAGGCGCTGGTGAACAGCTGCCACCAGGCACCGTCGCTGACCCCGGGGACCCAGTCACCCTGGCCGGTCGACGAGCAGGCGGTCTCGCTGCCGATGCTGGGGAAGTACAGGTCCGGCCGCTGGGAGGAGACGCAGCGCCCGGTGGGCAGCAGCATCAGCTTGTTGAGCAGCGCGCTGGCCGAGCCACCGGTGGCCATCACCAGCAGCCACACCGCCGCGTTGATCCCGATCAGCACCATCGAGGTGATGCCGGCGTTGCCGGGCCGCAGCCCGCCGTACGCCGTCCGTCCGCTGCGGGTGTTCCTGGCCCCCTCCGCCACGCACTGGGGGCACTGGAAGCCCACGGCGGCGTCGCGCATGCAGTCCGGGCAGATCGGCCGGTCGCAGCGCTGGCAACGGATGTAGGACTCCCGGCCGGGGTGCCGGTAGCACGTCGGCACCCCGGTCGCGGGAGTCTGCGGCTCGCTCAGGAGCGCACGACCTCGACGTGCTCGATGACGACCGGCTCGAGCGGGCGGTCACCGGGGCCGGTGGCGGTCGTGGCGATCGCGTCGACGACGTCGCGCGAGGCCTGGTCGGCCACCTCGCCGAAGATCGTGTGCTTGAAGTTCAGCCAGGTGGTCGCACCGACGGTGATGAAGAACTGCGAGCCGTTGGTGCCCGGGCCGGCGTTGGCCATCGCGAGCAGGTAGGGCTTGTCGAAGGTGAGCTCGGGGTGCGGCTCGTCCTTGAAGGTGTAGCCGGGGCCGCCGGTGCCGGTGCCGAGCGGGCAGCCGCCCTGGATCATGAAGCCCTCGATGACGCGGTGGAAGCCCAGGCCGTCGTAGAACGGGCCGGTCCTGCCGTTGCCGGCGTCGTACGACTTGGTGCCCTCGGCCAGCCCGGTGAAGTTGGCAACCGTCTCGGGAGCGTGGTCGGGGAACAGGTTGACGGTGATGTCACCCCTGTTGGTCTTCAGAATGGCCTGCTGGTCAGCCATGACTGCCTCTCGCGTGGAATGGGTACGACGTGACCGTCGATGCTGTCTGTGCCCGATCCTCGCACGCGCGACAAGACACCCCGCAACACGGCCAGCAGCACGGTGGGCAGGACGACCGGGCGCTGGTTGGGTCGGGTCAGACATGATCGAATGGAAGTCACACGACGAGAAGGAAGTGTCACGCCCATGGGCCTGCGCAAGAAGAAGTCGCTGATCGATCAAGCCTCCGAGTACGTCGACACGGTCCGGCCGCAGCTCGAGTCGGCCGCCGAGACCGCCAAGGCCGCTGCCCTGGACGCCAAGGAGCGCGCGCTGCCGCTGCTCGCCGAGGCGCGTGAGAAGGCCGCCCCGGCGCTGGCCGACGCCCGCGCCAAGGCCGCGCCGTACGTGGCCGACGCCAGGGAGAAGGCCGCGCCCGCGCTGGCCGACGCCCGCGCCAAGGCGGCTCCCTACGTGGCGGACGCCCGCGAGAAGGCCGCCCCCTACCTCGCCGACGCCCGTGACAAGGCCGCCCCCGTGCTGGCCGACGCCCGTGCGAAGGCCGCCCCGGTGGTCGCGGCGGGTGCGGCGATCGCCACCGAGAAGGTCGCCCAGGGCGCCAGCTACGCCGCCGAGAAGGCCGCCGAGGGCCGCGACCTGGCCGCCGCCAAGGCCGCCGAGCTCAACCCGGAGAAGAAGAAGGGGAGCAAGCTCAAGAAGATCGTGCTCATCGGCGGTATCGCCGCCGTGCTCGGCTTCGTGGCCAAGAAGCTCCAGGGCGGCGGGGCCAGCGACAACTGGCAGTCGTCCTACGTGCCCACGCCGGCGCCGGCTCCCTCGCCGCCCGCCGCCCCCGCGACCCCGGCCGCCCCGATGTCGGGTGCCGAGGAGGGCGAGGACGACAACGCGGGCTCCTCGCCGGACGAGGCGCTGGCCGACCAGGCAGAGTCGCCGCACCCGGTCACCACGCCGGACAACCCCGCCGAGGTCGTCGACCTCGACGAGGACGACAAGGCCTGAGCGCCCCGCACCGTCAGCTGCCGGACCGGCCGGAGGAGAGATCCTCCGGCCGGTTCTGCTCCACCCAGGTGTCGATCCGCTCCCACCACGCGTAGAGCCAGTCGATCCGGGCCTCCCGGCCCTCGGGGATCTCGGCCCGCGGCACCTGCCACCAGCGCATGATCAGCTGCTTGTCCATGGGCAGCTCGCGCCACAGGTCACCCACGGTCCGCAGGTGGTCCAGCCCGGTGTGGGCGACCAGGACCACGTCGGCGTCCGGTGCGGCGTCGAGCGCTGCGAGGAAGCCGCCGGGTCGCGGCGCGAGCACGTTGGTCATCTCCTCGGCCCGCCGCGCCATCCGCTCGAGGCCGAGCCGGCGCAGCCGGTCGATGCCCCGCTGGCGCCGCTCAGGGGTGAAGTTGCCCCCCTCGGGGAAGATCACGAACGCGTCGTTCTCGTCCAGCCCCGACGCCAGGGCCGCGATGTGCGACTCGAGGTCCTCCCCGGCGGCCGGGTTCGGGGAGATGAAGCGCGCCGGGATCCGGCTGAGCAGCACGTCGATCGCCGGGTCCCAGGCCAGGGTGTCCTTGAGGACGACCCGCGGCTCGCGCGAGTACCAGTGCATGAGCGCGTAGATGAGCGTGAACGAGTCGCCCGGCCCGGCGTGCCGGCAGCACACCAGGATCGGGATGCCCGGGTGCGCGTCCGGCGCGGGGCCGTCGGTGACGATCCGCAGCCGCAGCACCCGACGCGCCTCCCGGAAGAACACCCACATGACGCCCTGCACCAGGTCGTAGTGGATGCCCTCGAAGTACGGCGTCCTGATCCGCCGGCCGAACCCGGAGGCGAGCCACAGCCCGAGCATCACCACGAGCAGCAGCGCCTCGCAGGTGAGGTAGAGGATGAACACCCACAGCAGCCGCAGTGCCCGCCAGCGCCCGGGCAGCACCGGGGAGAGGGCCGCGGCCACGATCAGCCACAGCGGCAGCGTGAACCACACCAGCGCGGTGACCAGCACGACGAGCGGCGCCAGGACGACCCGCCGCAGCAGCCGGATCACGGGTGCCCCGCGGTGGGCAGGTGCTCCTCGAGGTAGGCCACGCAGGCCTCGTAGGTCTCGTCGATGCGCGCTTCCACGCTGCTGAAGTCGCGGCTGCCGAGCAGCGAGTCGTCCCGGCTGGACGTGCCCCGCGCCGGCAGCACGTGCGCCTCCACGTCCTCGGGCAGCTCGGCCATCTCGCGCACGAACCGGTGCCGGCGGGCGATCTCGAACGACACCCGCGCGACCTCCCAGGGTCGCCGCGGCACGCTCAGCGGTCGGTCCACGCGGCCGACCTGGAGCACGAAGATCCGGGTCGCCCCCAGCTGGACCGCCCGGCCGACGGGGATCGAGTTGACGATGCCGCCGTCGAGGAAGTGCTCGTCGCCCACCCTGGCCGGCGGCAGCAGGCCGGGCACGGCGGCGCTGGCGACGACCGCGTCGACCACGGGCCCGGAGTCGAACCAGTGCTCCGCCGACCGCTCGATGCAGGCCGCGCACACCTGGAAGCGGACCGGGAGGTCCTCGAACGTCAGGTCGCCGAGCTCCTCGGCGAGTCTCTTCTTCAGCGGCTTCGCGGAGTAGATGTGGGTGCCGGTGGAGACCGCACGGCGGACGGTGCGCAGCGCCCGGTCGCCGTACACCTCCTGGCCGGAGCGGCTCGCGCCCCGCCAGAGCTCGGTGAGCCGTTCGATGACCTCGAGGGAGGGGTCGCGGGCGACCATCGCGCCGTTGAGCGCACCCACGCTGGTGCCGAGCACGAGGTCGGGGGTGACGCCGCGCTCGAACAGGGCCCTGAGCATGCCGACCTCGACCGCGCCGAGCACGCCACCGCCGCCCAGCACGAACGCGGTCGTCACGCGCCTAGACCCGCTCTGCGGGTGAGACCAGCTCGGGGTGCTCGGCGCGCACCCGCTGGGTGGCGCGGTGCTCGGCCCAGAAGCTGGCGATCGGGATGGTGCCGCACAGCAGGGTGACGACCGTGAACGGCAGCTCCCAGCGCGCCTTGCGGGAGAGCCAGAAGGCCGTGACCAGGAAGATCATGTAGAGCCAGCCGTGGGCGATACCGAGGTACGTCGTGATCCACTCGCCGAGGCGCTGGAGGTCGGAGCCGTCGGTGGTGAGGTACTTCAGCGGGACGCCGATCAGGATCAGGACGATCAGCAGCACGCCGACCACGGTCGCCATGACGCGGTAGCGGGTCAGGGGGCCACGGAGGTTGTCGGTGCCGGTCACGGCTCCGAAGGTACCGGGTCGTCCTGTGGCTCCGGCTCGGTGGCGGCCTCCCGGCGCACGTCCTGTGTCCAGCGCCACCACACGAACACCACGAACGCCCCGAAGAACACCCACTCGATCGCGTAGAGCAGGTTGCGCAGCGCGGTGAACCGGCCGGCGTCGGGGAGCTGCGCGAGGTCGGCGGCCGCGAGCCCGGCGGTGCCGTCGTTGAGGGCGTTCGCACCGACCGGCCAGGCGCCCGGTGCCGCCTTGTCGGCGACCACGGCGTACGCGCCGTAGAGGTCCTGGTCGACGTGCTGGATCACGTCCGCGGTGCGCAGCTGCGGCAGCACGTCGTCGCTCGGGTCGTCGTCGACCTCGCCGGTGCCCTCGGTCGGCTGGAGCCAGCCGACCATCTCGGCGCTGCCCGTCGGGGCCTTCGGCGCGTCGTGCCAGTCGCCCACCCAGCCGCGGACGACGGGGATGGCCGGGTCGCCCGCGCCGGTGATCGCCAGCGGTGTCACCACCCAGTAGCCGTCCCGGCCGTCCTGCTCGCGTCCGGACACGTAGACGGTCCCCTCGGGCACCCACTGCCCGTCCAGGATGACCGGCTGGCCCACCTTGGTCCCGGGGAACGGGTCGTCGGGGCCGATCACCGACTCCAGCGGGACCGGGTCCTCGAGGGTCAGGTCGGTGGCCTCCGCGGCCCGCCGCGCCTGCCAGGCGTCGTACTGCCACACGCCGAGCCCGACGGCCGCGGCGGTGAGCACCAGCGCCAGCAGGTGCGCGCCCCAGTAGCGCGGGGCGAGCAGGGTGGGCACGGCCTCCAGCGTACGTCGCAGCGGCCCCGGAACCGGCCTCGGGGCAGGTGACCCCGCTCCCACATACTGGTCAGACCACTTGACCACTCGGATCACCCGTCCTAGCGTCCCCGGCATGCCGTTGCAGCCCGTGAACCGCCGGTCCGTGCCCGACGAGGTCTTCGACCAGGTGCTCTCCGAGGTCGTGGACGGGGGGCTCGAGGCCGGCGAGGCGCTCCCGAGCGAGCGCCGGCTCGCCGAGGTGCTCGGGGTGTCCCGACCCGCGGTGCGCGAGGCACTGCAGCGGATGGCCCAGACCCGACTGCTCGAGGTCCGGCACGGCGGGGCCACCACGGTGCGCGACTTCCGCCGGTACGCCGGCCTCGACCTGCTGCCCCGGCTGCTGGTGCGTGGCGGCGCCCTCGACGCGGCGGTCGCCCGCAGCATCCTCGAGGCGCGGCTGGTCGTCGGACCGGGCGTGGCCGCCCTGGCCGCCGAGCGTGGGGGACCGGCCCTGACCGCCGCCCTCACCGGGACCGTCGACGCGCTCGCCGCGACGGACGACGACGTCGAGCGGCAGGTCCACGCGCTGGCCTACTGGGACGTGGTCGTGGACGCGGCGGACTCGCTGACGTTCCGACTCATGTTCAACAGCCTGCGCGCGGCGTACGAGCCCGCGCTCGAGGCGCTCGCCCCCGCGATGGCCGAGGAGGTGGGCCAGGTCGGGGTCTACCGGGTGCTGACCGCCGCCATCGGCGAGGGGGACCCCGACACCGCCCGCGCCGCCGCCGAGCGCGTGCTGCGCCCGGCCACCACCAGCCTGCTCGCCGCCCTGCAGCAGCTCGAGGAGAAGCGATGACCAAGCCCGACCCCGAGGTCGAGCAGCTCGCCGCCCAGCGGCTGGCCGCCGACGAGGCCCGACTGGACCGGATGACCGGGGCCGGCCCGGCGCGGCGACGCCAGTCGCTGCCGATGATCGCGGCCTGGCGGGAGTTCTGGCGGCACCCGAGCCCCTGGCTGATCTCGGCCTTCCTCCTCGGCTCGGTCGTCGCACGGGTGGCCGTCGGCGGTGGTTCCTGGTGGGAGCTGCTGGTCCCCGCCGCCCTCGTCGCTCTCTTCCCGGTGATCGAGTGGTGCATCCACGTCGCGATCCTGCACTGGCGGCCTCGCTCGCTCGGGCCGGTCACCGTCGACTCCCTCCTGGCGCGGGAGCACCGCGCCCACCACGCCGACCCCCGGGACCTGCCGCTGGTGTTCATCCCGTGGCGGGCGCTGGTCTGGCTGCTGCCGGCGTACGTCGCCGTCGCGCTGCTGGCGATGCCGACGACCCCGAGCGCGCTGTCGCTGCTCGTCTCGGTCCACGCCATCAAGATCGGCTACGAGTGGACCCACTACCTCGTGCACAGCGACTACCGGCCCCGGTCGGCGTGGTTCCGCTCGGTGTGGCGCAACCACCGCCTCCACCACTACAAGAACGAGCACTACTGGTTCACGGTGACCACCGCGGGGACCGCCGACCGCCTGTTCGGCACCTACCCGGATCCGGCAGCGGTGCAGACCTCCCCGACGGTCCGGCGGTTGCACGCGACGGAGGCCGAGCGGGACGGCACGATCGCCTCGTGACCGTCCACCACCTCAACTGCGCCACCATGCGGCCCGCCGGCGCGTTCGGCGGGCGGATCTCGGCCGAGCGGATGGTCGCCCACTGCCTGCTGGTCGAGCGCCCCGGCGGCCTGCTGCTCGTCGACACCGGCTTCGGGACCGCGGACATCGCCGACCCGCGCCGTCTCGGGCGACCGTTCCGGGCGGTCGTGCGGCCGGTGCTCGACCCGGCGGAGACGGCCCGGGCGCAGGTCCTGGCCCGCGGCCACCGGGTCGAGGACGTCACCGACATCGTGCTCACCCACCTCGACCTCGACCACGCCGGCGGGATCGGCGACTTCCCGCAGGCGCGGGTCCACGTGCTCGGCGACGAGCTCGACGCCGCGTTGCACCCGCAGCTGCGGGAGCGGGCGCGCTACGTCGCCGCGCAGTGGGCACACGGGCCGCGCTGGGAGCGCCACCGGGTCGCGGGGGAGGAGTGGTTCGGCCTCGGCGCCGTGACCGCGCTCGACGACGACCTCCTCCTGGTCCCCCTGCGCGGCCACACCCGCGGCCACTGCGGCGTCGCCGTCCGCCGTCCCGACGGCCACTGGCTGCTGCACGCGGGCGACTCCTACTTCCACCCCGGGGACCTGGGCTCGCCGGTCACGACCCCGCCCGGCCTGCGCGTGTTCCAGCGCCTGATGGCGACCGACGACCTGCAGCGCCGGCACAACCAGGAGCGGCTCCGCGAGCTCCGTGCGGCGCACGCCGGCGAGGTCACCGTGTTCAGCGCCCACGACGCCACCGAGCTCGCCGCCCTCACCGCGGGCTGACGGTCACAGCCCGGTCGGCTCCGGGATCGGGGTGACCTCGTTGCACACCGCGAAGGGCAGCGTCTCGGTCAGCGCCAGCCCGGCCGCCAGCGGCGGCCGCGGCACGTCGTACCCGATCCGTCCGGTGGCCGGGTCCCCGACGCCGCGGGTGAAGCCGTCCCCGAAGGACGGGTCGCCACCGGGCCAGTCGTCGCCGAGGTGGAGCCGGTCGAAGAGGTCCGCCCGGTCCGTGCCCAGCCGCACCGTCGCGAGGTGGTCGCCGAAGCCGACCGCGACGGCGTCCAGCTGGTCGAGGTCGGTCACGTCGTGGTGCGCGAGCACCGCGTCCTGGTCGTCGGCCGACGCGTCCGCACCCAGGGCGTCGGCGAGGGGCACGCAGCCTCGACGGACGTAGGTCGCCTCGGCCGGGTCCCCGACGAGCGGCACCACCGCCGGGTCGGTCGCCCAGCTGTCCGCGCCGTCAGTGGCCACGCCCGAGACGACCAGGTGCGACCCCCGCAGCACCTGCGCCCCCGCGAGCGGTCCGACCCCGGCCTCGACGGCCCCGGCGACGGCACCCATGTCCAGGTCGGGGCGGAAGGCGAGCACGAAGCCGTTGCCGTCGGGGCCGGTGAAGTGGGCCTCCCAGTCGACGTCGTCCTCGGTGAAGCCGTGGTCGAGCATCAGCTCCGAGGTGTCGTCGCGCAGCATCCCCTCGGTCAGCAGCGGGGCCTCGCTCGACGCCCGCTCCCAGAACTCCGAGCGGTCCGTCATCAGGTCCGCGCTGGTCAGGTCCGGCACCCCGAGCTGGCGGCGCACCCCGTCGAGATCGGTGACGGTCAGCGTCGTGGCAGTCGCCGGGACCAGCGGCAGCACCGCCTCCGCGGGCTCCTCGCGTGCGTCGTACGACGGGGTCCCGGCCAGACGCGCAGGCGGAGCCGGCGCGTCGGCCTGCGGTGGCGGGACGTCGTCGCACCCGGAACCGAGGAGGACGAGCAGCAGCGTCGGGAGGAGGGAGCGGGTCAGCGGTGCTGGACCCACAGGTTCTCCTCGACGTACGTAGCCCGGTCGGCGTCACGGTCGACCTCGAGCAGGCCGAGCGCGTCCGGGACGACGTACTGCCCGCTCACGGGGAAGGCCATCTCGGCCCACGACTCCCACTCGGCCACCGTGCCGCTGATGACCATCGACCTGGCGGCCGGACCGAGCACCGTGGCGCCCATCCGCTGGTGGGTGCGGATCCACGGGTCGATCGACAGGCCGTCCTCGCGCACCCAGGTGGCGTACTCCGCCATCGGCGTGAGCGGGTAGCGGTGCTTCCACGTCGGGCGCAGGGGCGCCACCACGTGTGTGATGCCGTGCTCCTCGGCGCGCGCCACGAGCGCCGTGAGCACCTGCTGGGCCAGTCCCTGCTTGTCGAAGGCGGGTGCGACCGCCGCGGCCATGAAGCTCAGGGCGTTGGGCGCGCGTCCGGCCTCGTGGTCCTCGACGGAGCGCGCGAGCGCCCCGTCGTACCCGTCCGGCAGGTCCTCGACGTCACCGGTCCACGCGAACGGGACACCCCACCCGCCGGCGGCCACCTTCCCCTCGTCGAGCAGCAGGATGTCGAAGTGCCGGAAGTACTCACCCACCCGGGCGAGGTACTTCGGGGCCGCCTCCCCGTGGAAGATGAACTCCGGCCACCGCTCCCGGAACGCCTCGCGGACCTCGGACTCCAGGTCCGATCGATCGGCGCTCGTCACCACCTGCACAGCACGTACCTCCCCTGACCTCGATGCCGGGGACGAGGCTACTGGCGGAGGACGGCTCAGCGCTCCTCGTGGGCCATCGTGTCGATGGCGACCGTGGCGGCCAGGAGCACCACCGGGTCCTGGCCCGGCTCGATCTCCACGCCGTAGGTGTCGGCGACGCGGAACCACCGCTTCGAGACCGACGCAACGACCCGGTCGCCCTCGGTGAAGGTGTACTCGTGGTCCATCAGGTTGCCCTTCACCTCGAGGTCAGGCCCGCCGTTCACGTCCACGACCCACCGGTCCCGCAGCGGGGTGACCAGTGCCTTCTTGACCATCGCCAACCGGTTCCCGTCGGCGTCCTCGACCTCCATGGAGTCCCGCAGCCGGGCCACCCGCTCCTGGATCTTCGCCAGCGCGTGCCCGTGCGCGTCCTCGAGCACGAGGGTCTTGCGGAGCCGGAGCGCCTTCCCGTCGACCTTGTAGGCGCGCTCCCCGTCGGCGTTCTCGATCCAGTAGTCGTCACCGATCGAGAGCATCCGCTGGCGCATCCGGTAGGTCACCCCGCCCGGATCGCCGCCTCGCTCGTCACGCCGGTCCTCGCGGCGCTCGTGTCGTCGTCCCAGCGGCATCGCCGCCACCTCCCTCTCGGCACAGGCGGCAAGCGTCACGCGACCGGCGCGCGCCCGCATCCCTCAGGAGGGATGAGTCGTCGGCTCAGCGACCGGTGGAGCCGGGAGGAACCCGTGGGGTTCCGGCGGGAGAACGGGTGGAGCCTAGGGGACTCGAACCCCTAACCCCCTGCTTGCAAAGCAGGTGCGCTACCAATTGCGCCAAGGCCCCTGGTCGGGAGTGTCAGCCGCGCTCGACGTTGTCGGTGGCCTCGGCCCACAGGGCCTGCTCGGTGCGACCCTCGTCGATCTTCTTCTTCGCGACGAAGGCGCCGGCCGCCGCCAGCAGGACCAGGACGAGCTTCTTCATGGCGACTCCTACGTCGTCGGGCGGGCCGGACGGGTCCGGCCGGTCGATCCGGGTGGTGGGCCTAACAGGACTTGAACCTGTGACCTCTTCCTTATCAGGGAAGCGCTCTAACCGTCTGAGCTATAGGCCCGGGTCTGGCCGAGGCGAAGCCTGTGCCAGGGATGGTCGACCAGCGACCGAGGGGAGACACTACCGCAGGGCGTCGCGGCCCGACAAAACGGGAGGTACGACGCCCGACGGGCTCAGCGCTCGTCCTCCGCGAGCGTGACCTCGATGCCCCCGAGCAGGGCAGCGGCCATGTTGTAGAGGAAGGCCCCGAGCGTCGCGATCGCGGTCAGCAGGACCACGTCGATCACCGCGACGAGCATGGTGAAGCCGAGCACCCGGGAGGTGCCGAGGTAGTTCTCCACGTCGAAGCTCGCGGAGTCCTGGCCGCCCACGACGTCCTGCACCGTCTGGTTGATGGAGTCCCACACGCCGGCCGCGCCGAGCACGGACCACACCATCAGCACGGACACCACGGTGACCACGCCGAAGGCGACCGAGAGCAGGAACGCCGTCTTCATCACCGACCACGGGTCGATCCGCGTCAGCCGGAGCCGGGCCCGGCGCGGCGGGCGGCCGCTCGGGGCCGCCTTCTTCGCCGCGGTGCGCGAGTCCGGGTTGGCGTTGGCCCGGTGCTCGTCGGCGGCGCTGCTCAGCTTGGCCGAGATGCGCTCGCCGAGCGGCGCCCGGACCGAGGTGTCCTCGGCGCGGCTGCGGTCACGGGTCGTGCGGGTGGAGGTGCGTTCGACGGGACGTTCCGTCATCAGTCTTCCTCACTCTCCCCTGTCGGGTCGGAGCCGGTCGTGTCGGAGCCGGGGGTCGCTGCCTCGGCCGGGTCGGAGGCAGATCCATCGATTGTTGCATCCGACTCCACGGCGGGCGATTCCTCGGCGACCTCGCCGTCCTCCTCGTCCTCGCGTGCCTCGACCGAACGGGCGACCACGGCGACCGCGTCACCGGACTTCGGCGTCACGAACTTCACGCCCATCGTCGAGCGTCCGGTGGCCCGGAACTGGTCGTTGATGGGGCTGCGCACGACCTGGCCACCCTGGGTGATGGAGAGGATCTCGTCGCCCTCCTCCACGATGAACGCGCCGACCAGGCCGCCACGCTCCTCGTTGGCCAGCGACATCGCCTTGATGCCCAGGCCGCCGCGCGACTGCAGGCGGTACTCCGAGATGCGGGTGCGCTTGGCGAAACCGCCGTCGGTGATCGTGAAGACGTACTGCTCCTTGACGTCGGGCAGCGCGCCCGGCTCCGTCGACGCACCGGCCGCCTCCGCCTTGGCCTCGGCGGCCTCCTCGGCCGCGACCTGCTCGGCCCGGATCACCGACATCGACAGCAGCGAGTCGCCCTCGCGGAACTTCATGCCCGAGACGCCCGACGTCGCGCGACCCATCGGTCGCAGCTGGCTGTCGTCGGCGGGGAACCGGATCGCCTGACCCTTGCGGGAGACCAGCAGGATGTGGTCCTCGGAGTTGACCAGCTCGGCGCCGATCAGCTCGTCGTCGTCCTCGCGGAAGTTGATCGCGATGACGCCCGCCTGGCGCGGGCTGTTGTAGTCGGCCAGGCGGGTCTTCTTGACCAGGCCGTTGCGGGTGGCCAGGACGAGGTACGGCGCCTGGTCGTAGTCGCGGATCGCCAGCACCTGCGCGATGTTCTCGTCGGGCTGGAAGCTTAGCAGCCCGGCGACGTGGCCGCCCTTCGCGTCACGCGACGCCTCGGGCAGGTTGTAGGCCTTGGTGCGGTAGACCCGGCCGGCGGTGGTGAAGAACAGCAGCCAGTGGTGGTTGGTCGTGGCGATGAAGTGCTCGACCACGTCGTCGCCGCGCAGGGTCGCGCCGCGCACGCCCTTCCCGCCACGCTTCTGGGTGCGGTACTGGTCGGCGCGGGTGCGCTTGGCGTAGCCGCCGCGAGTGATGGAGACGACGAGGTCCTCGTCGGGGATCAGGTCCTCCATCGACAGGTCGCCGTCGGCCGCGATGATCTGGCTGCGCCGGTCGTCGCCGTACTTCTCGACGATCTCGGTCAGCTCGTCGGCCACGATCTGACGCTGCCGCGCCTCGTTGGCCAGGATGTCCTGCAGGTCGGCGATGGTGCGCTCGAGCTCGGCGAGGCGGTCGATGATCGCCTGGCGCTGCAGCGCGGCCAGCCGGCGCAGCTGCAGGTCGAGGATGGCCTGGGCCTGGACCTCGTCGATGTCGAGCAGCTGCATCAGGCCCGTGCGCGCGTCCTCGACGTCGGGGGAGCGGCGGATCAGCGCGATGACCTCGTCGAGCGCGTCGAGCGCCTTGACCAGGCCGCGCTGGACGTGGGCGAGCCGCTCGGCCTCGGCGAGGCGGAAGCGGGTACGCCGCTGGATGACCTCGATTTGGTGGGCGACCCAGTTCGAGATGAACTGGTCGATGGTCAGGGTGCGCGGCACGCCGTCGACCAGGGCCAGCATGTTCGCGCTGAAGTTGGTCTGCAGCTCGGTGTGCTTGAGCAGGTTGTTCAGCACGACGCGGGCGACCGCGTCGCGACGCAGCACCACGACGAGGCGCTGACCCGTGCGGCCCGAGGAGTCGTCACGGACGTCGGAGATGCCCTGGACCTTGCCGGAGTCGGCGAGCTCGGCGATCTTCAGCGCCAGGTTGTCCGGGTTGACCATGTAGGGCAGCTCGGTGATCACCAGGCAGGTGCGGCCGCGGGAGTCCTCGTCGATCTCGATGACCGCGCGCTGCGTGACCGAGCCCCGGCCCGTGCGGTAGGCCTGCTCGATGCCCTGGCGGCCCACGATCAGCGCACCGTTGGGGAAGTCGGGACCCTTGACCCGCTCGACGAGCGCGTCCTGCAGCTCCTCGCGGGTGGCGTCCGGGTGCTCGAGCGCCCAGATGGCGCCCTCGGCGACCTCGCGCAGGTTGTGCGGCGGGATGTTGGTGGCCATGCCGACCGCGATGCCGGCCGAGCCGTTGACGAGCAGGTTGGGGTAGCGCGACGGCAGCACCGTCGGCTCCTGCGAGCGCCCGTCGTAGTTGGGCTGGAAGTCGACGGTGTCTTCCTGGATGTCGCGGACCATCTCCAGGGCCAGCGGCGCCATCCGGCACTCGGTGTACCGCATGGCGGCGGCGGAGTCGTTGCCCGGCGAGCCGAAGTTGCCCTGCCCGTGGATCAGCGGCGCCCGCATCACCCACGGCTGCGCGAGGCGGACCAGGGTGTCGTAGATCGCCGAGTCGCCGTGGGGGTGGTACTGACCCATGACATCACCGACGACGCGGGAGCACTTGGAGAAGCCGCGGTCGGGGCGGTAGCCGCCGTCGAACATCGCGTAGAGCACCCGCCGGTGCACCGGCTTGAGGCCGTCGCGCACGTCGGGCAGCGCGCGCCCGACGATGACCGCCATCGCGTAGTCGATGTAGGCCCGCTGCATCGAGGTCTGCAGCTCGATGGGCTCGATGCGGCCGCCCGGGTCCTCGGGTCCGCCGGTCCCGCCGGTGCTGTCCGTGGGGGTCTCAGTCACGTCTCAGAACTCTTCTCTGGGTCTCTCTGGGCTGCTCTACTCGAATCTAGGGATCTCGCTAGAGACCTAGATATCGAGGAATCGCACGTCCTTGGCGTTGCGCTGGATGAAGGAGCGGCGCTGCTCGACGTCCTCGCCCATCAGCACCGAGAAGATCTCGTCGGCCTGGGCGGCGTCGTCGAGGGTCACCTGGAGCATCAGCCGCTGCTGGGGGTTCATCGTGGTCTCCCACAGCTCCTCGGCGTTCATCTCGCCGAGACCCTTGTAGCGCTGGACCGGGTTCTCCTTGGGCAGCTTCTTGCCCTGCTCGAGGCCGTCGCGCATCAGCGCGTCGCGCTCGGCGTCGGAGTAGACGAACTCGTGCTCGGCCGGCTTGTTCCAGCGGAGGCGGTAGAGCGGGGGCTGGGCCATGTAGACGTGGCCGTGCTCGATCAGCGGCTTCATGAACCGGAACAGCAGCGTCAGCAGCAGCGTGTTGATGTGGTGGCCGTCGACGTCGGCGTCGGCCATCAGCACGACCTTGTGGTAGCGCAGCTTGTCGAGGCTGAACTCCTCGTGGATGCCGGTGCCGAGCGCGGAGATGATCGCCTGCACCTCCTGGTTGCCGAGGACCTTGTCGATGCGGGCCTTCTCGACGTTGAGGATCTTGCCGCGGATCGGCAGGATCGCCTGCACCCGCGGGTCGCGGCCCTGCCGGGCCGAGCCGCCTGCGGAGTCACCCTCCACGATGAAGACCTCGCACTCGGCGGGGTTGGTGGACTGGCAGTCCGACAGCTTGCCGGGCAGGCCGCCGCCACCGAGGAGGCCCTTGCGGTTGCGGGCCAGGTCGCGCGCCTTGCGGGCGGCGATCCGGGCCGACGCCGCGGCCTGCGCCTTGCGCACGATCTCGCGGCCCTCGGCGGGGTTCTTCTCGAACCAGTCGCCGAGCTGGTCGTTCATGATCCGCTGGACGAAGCCCTTGGCCTCGGTGTTGCCGAGCTTGGTCTTGGTCTGGCCCTCGAACTGGGGCTCGCCGAGCTTCACCGAGATGATCGCGGTGAGGCCCTCGCGGATGTCGTCGCCCTTGACCCGGTCCTCGGGCTTCTTCATCAGGCCCCACTCCTCGCCCCAGTTGTTGACCAGGGAGGTGAGGGCCGCGCGGAAGCCCTCCTCGTGGGTGCCGCCCTCGTGGGTGTTGATGGTGTTGGCGAAGGTGTGGACCGACTCCGAGAAGGTCGTGTTCCACTGCATGGCCACCTCGAGGCTCATGTGGTTCTCGACCGACTCCGGGGTCTCCGCCTCGAAGGCGATGACCGTGGGGTTGGCGACCTGCTTGCGTCGGTTGAGGTGCTCGACGTAGTCGACGAGGCCGCGGTCGTACTTGAAGATCCGCTCCAGGCCGCCGCCCTCACCCTTGCGGATCGCGTCGCTGCCGCCCTGGTCGACGTCGTCGGCGACGGTCTCGTCCTGGACCGCCTCGAGGACCTCCTCGGCCTGGGGGCGCTCGTCGCGCACCACGATCTCGAGGCCCTTGTTGAGGAAGGCCATCTCGCGGATGCGGTTGGTGATCGTCTCCAGGGAGTACGTCGTGGTCTCGAAGATGTCGGGGGAGGCCCAGTAGATGACCGTGGTGCCGGTGCGCTCGCCGGGCTCCATCGGGCGGACCTGCTCCAGCGGACCGTCCGGGTCACCGAGGCTGAAGCTCTGGCGCCACAGGTGGCCGCGGTTCTTCACCTCGACCGTCAGGTGCGTGGAGAGCGCGTTGACGACCGAGACGCCGACGCCGTGCAGGCCACCGGACACCTTGTAACCGCCGCCGCCGAACTTGCCGCCGGCGTGCAGCATGGTCAGCGCCATCGTCACCGCGGGCATCTCCTGCCCGGGCGCGGTGTCGGTGGGGATGCCGCGGCCGTTGTCCTCGACCCGGATGGCGCCGTCGGCCTGCAGCGTCAGCACGATCCGGTCGCAGTAGCCGGCCAGCGACTCGTCGACCGCGTTGTCCACGATCTCCCAGATCAGGTGGTGCAGGCCGCGCTCACCGGTCGAGCCGATGTACATGCCCGGACGCTTGCGGACCGCCTCGAGGCCCTCGAGCACCTGGATCGCGGAGGCGTCGTACGACGTGCCGGCGTCCGGTGCGGTGCCCCGCAGCGCGGGCGGGACCGGCGCCTCTGCCTGGTCTGGTGCTGCGGTGCCTGCCGGGGTGTCGGCAGGGGTCTCGACGGGGTTCTCGACGTGCTGTTCGTCGGTCACGCACACCTCTACAGTTTGGGGCCGCCCCACGGGAGCGGGCGGCGGCTGACACACAGAAGGCCGCCGCAGCCAGGAGCCGGCGACCCTGAACGCCATGATACCGGCCACAGCGCCGTAAACCACGTACCGACCCCACAGATGGGGGGAACTGTGGACAAAATGGGCCCCTGAGCGGGTCGTGAGGGCCTCTGCAACCGCCGTTCAGGGGGTCGGACAGGTCCCTGTACGTCGGATGGCCTCGCAGATCGTCTCGCAGGCACCCCTGCCGACCAGGCGGTCGCGGTGTTTCAGGTGGCGGCGTTTCATGTGAAACGAGGCTCAGCCGTAGGTGTCGCGCGGCCCCCGGCCGTCGCGGGCCGAACGGGGCCCCTTCTTCCAGGTCGGCAGGTGCGGACCGAGCACCTCGATGATCGTGACGGTGCCGTGGCCGAGCTCCTCGTTGAGGCGGCGCACGATCGTCGGCGCGAGCAGCCGCAGCTGGGTCGCCCACGCGGTCGAGTCGGTGCGCACCACGAGCTTGCCCTCGGCGAACGCCTCCGGGGTGCAGTGCTGGGCCACCTCCTGTCCGACCAGCTCCTGCCAGCGACCGAACACCCCGTGCACCCGCAGGTCGAGGTCCCAGCCGTGGTCGTCGACGAGCCGGTTGACCACGCTGTCGAGCAGCTGCGGGTCGCGGTCGTCGGGGTGCGCGCCGGACACGCGGGTGGACGAGGAGCGCCGCCCGGTGGACTTCCTGGCGCGCCGGACGGGCGCCCCACCAGCGCGCGCGGTCGCCCGGGTCAGCGCCCGGGCGAGGTCGAGCCCGTCGTCACGGTGGTTCTCCACCACCGGGTCGGGTGCGGCCGGCCCGGAAGCGTCGGGACCGGCGGCGTCGGCGTCGGGGCCGTCGACGCCATCGGCGCCGTCGGGGAGGAGGGCCTCCTCGTCACCGGTCATCGTCGGCCCTGCGGACCTCGCCGTCGGCCACCACGAACCGCGCGCCGGCCAGCGCGGGCGGCACGTCGGCACCGACCGCCGCCGTGACCAGCACCTGCTCGGCGCCGGCGACCAGGTCGGCCAGCTGCGCGCGGCGTTCGCTGTCCAGCTCGGCGAAGACGTCGTCGAGGATGAGGATCGGGTCGTCCCCGTCGGCACGGAGCAGGTCGTAGGACGCCAGCCGCAGCGCCAGCGCGAAGGACCACGACTCGCCGTGCGAGGCGTACCCCTTGACCGGCAGCCGGGTGCCGCCGTCTCCCGCGCCGTGGCCCAGCGTCAGCAGCAGGTCGTCGCGGTGGGGTCCGACCAGCGAGACCCCGCGGTCGAGCTCCTCGCCGCGCCTGCGCTCGACCTCGGCGAGCAGCGCCTCGGTGAGCACCGCCCGGTCGGGGAGCGCGCCGTGCCCGTCGGGCAGCTCGAAGGAGGCCTTGTAGGTGATCTCGGCGTCGTCGCGCGAGGCACCGCGGGCCACCGTCTCGTACGCCTTGCCGAGGTAGGGGCGCAGCGCGTCCACGAGCTGCAGCCGCTCGGCGAGCAGCTCGGCCCCGGTGCGCGCGAGGTTGTCGTCCCAGACCGCGAGCGTGGAGAGCGCCGACTCCTGCGCGTCGCGGCCCCCACGCCGGGCCACCCCGATGTTCTTGAGCAGCGAGTTGCGCTGGCGCAGCACCCGGTCGTAGTCGGCGCGGACCCCGGCCAGCCGCGGGATCCGGAGAACCAGCAGGTCGTCGAGGAAGCGGCGCCGGTCCGAGGGGTCGCCCTTGACCAGGGTCAGGTCCTCGGGGGAGAAGACGATCGTGCGCAGCAGCCCCACCAGGTCGCGGGCCCGGGGGAGCGGCGACTTGTTGACCCGGGCCCGGTTGGCGCGACCCGGGTTGAGCTCGACCTCGAGCACCGCCGTCCGGCCGTCCCGCACGACCGCGGCCCGCACCACCGCCTGGTCCGCTCCGGACCGGACCAGGGGAGCGTCGGTCGCCACCCGGTGCGAGGAGAGCCGGGAGAGGTAGTCGATCGCCTCGACCAGGTTCGTCTTCCCCTGTCCGTTGCGCCCGATGAACGCGGTGACGCCCGGCTCGAGCCGGACGTCCGCGGCGGCGTACGAGCGGAAGTCGTGCAGGACGAGGTGGGAGACGTGCACCGGAGTGCTAGTCCCCCCGGGCTGCGTCGCCGCCGGGCGGCGGCGCGGTGCGGGTCGCGTGCCCGCCGAACTGGTTGCGCATGGCCGCGATCGCCTTCATCGCCGGGCTCTCGTCCTGGCGCGAGGCGAACCGGGCGAAGAGCGAGGCGGTGATCACGTTGAGCGGGACGGCGTTGTCGATGGCCGCCTCGACGGTCCAGCGACCCTCGCCGGAGTCCTCGGCGTAGCCCGCGAGCTTGTCGAGGTGGGTGTCGTCCTTCAGCGCGGTGACCAGCAGGTCGAGCAGCCAGGAGCGGATGACGGTGCCCTCGCGCCAGGAGTCGAAGACGTCGACGACGTTCTCCACCAGGTCGACCTTCTCCAGAAGCTCGAAGCCCTCCGCGTAGGCCTGCATCATGGCGTACTCGATGCCGTTGTGGACCATCTTGGCGAAGTGCCCCGCGCCCGGCGCCTTGCCCGCGTGCACGAAGCCGGAGTCACCCTCGGGCTTAAGCGCATCGAACGCGGGCTGGACCTTGGCGACGTCCTCCTCGGAGCCGCCGCACATCAGGGCGTAGCCGTTCTCCAGGCCCCAGACCCCGCCGGAGACACCGCAGTCGACGAAGCCGACGCCCTTCTGGGCCAGCATCTCGGCGTTGGCCTGGTCGTCGGTCCACCGCGAGTTGCCGCCGTCGACCACCAGGTCGCCCTCGGACAGCAGGTCGCCCAGGGTCCGGACGGTCTCCCGGGTCGGGTCGCCCGCAGGAACCATCACCCAGACGACGCGCGGCGCAGGCAGCTGCGCGACGAGCTCCTCGAGGCTCTCGACGTCGGACACGTCCGGGTTCCGGTCGTAGCCGACGACCGTGTGGCCGGCCTGGCGCAGGCGGGTGCGCATGTTCCCGCCCATCTTCCCGAGTCCAACAAGTCCAAGTTTCATGCGAAGAGCCTAAGGGTCGAGGGTGACGGCGGCCGGCGCCCCTGTGGCAGGGCCGAGGAGCGAGGGCGGCCCGGGTCCGGTCGTGGAGCGACGAGAGCGCCGCGGAGCGGGATGCCGGGCCCGCTCAGGACAGGAGACGGCGCGGCATCAGGAGGTAGCGGAACGGCGACGCCTCGGCGTCGTCGTCCACCTTGCCGCTGATGACGACCGGCTTGGAGGCCTGGGTGAAGGCCAGCTCGACCACCGGCTGGTCGATCGCGCCGAGCCCGTCGAGCAGGAACTGCGGGTTGAAGCCCGTGGTGATGTCCTCGCCCTCGATGGTCGCCTCGATCGACTCCGAGGCCTGCGCCTCGTCGCCGGAGCCGGCGTCCAGGGTCAGCACCCCGTCGCTGAAGGCGAGCTGGACCGCGGTGTTGCGCTCGGCCACCAGGGCCACGCGCTTGACCGACTCGATCAGCGCGGCCTTGTCGACCAGCGCCCTGGTCTGGTGCTCGTTGGGGAACAGGCTGCGGACCTTGGGGAACTCCCCGTCCAGCAGGCGGGTGGTGGTGCGGCGTACGCCGCCGGGCGCCGCGCCCTCGAAGCCGATGATGCCCTCACCGGTGCCCGATGCGGCGAGGGCGATGGTGACCTCGCTGCCGGCGGTGAGGGACTTGGCGGTGTCGCCGAGCACCTTGGCCGGGACCAGGGCGGCCAGCGACTCGTCGGGGGTGCGCGGGTCCCAGCCCAGCTCGCGGTGGGACAGGCGGAAGCGGTCGGTGGCCAGCAGCGAGATCGTCGAACCCTCGATCTCGATCCGCACGCCGGTGAGCACCGGCAGCATGTCGTCGCGGCCGGCCGCGGTGACGGCCTGGGCGACGGCGTGCGCGAAGTGGTCGCTCTGCACCGTGCCGGTCGCGGCGGGCATGTCGGGCAGCGACGGGTAGTCGTCGACCGGCATCGTCTGCAGGCTGAAGCGGGCCGAGCCGCAGGTCAGCGAGACCCGGGCGCCGTCGAGCACCATCTCCACCGGCTTGGCCGGGAGGCTGCGGCAGATGTCGGCGAGCAGCCGGCCGCTGACCAGCGCGCGGCCCTCGTCGCTGACCTCGGCCTTGAGGGTGGCGCGCGCCGAGGTCTCGTAGTCGAAGGTCGAGAGGACCAGCCCCTCGTCGCTCGCGTCGATGAGGAGCCCGGCCAGCACCGGGACGCTCGGACGGACCGGGAGGCTGCGTGCGGCCCAGGCAACGGCATCGGCGAGCACGTCGCGATCGACGCGGAACTTCACGTTGGGTGTTCCTTCGGGTCGGTGAATCACAACTCGAGGTTGTGGGGTGCGAGGTCTGGGAGGTGAATCCTGCCATGCGAGCGGGTGCGGTGGGAGGTTCGGTGTCGTTTGCCCTCGCGCACGACCTCCCGGTCCCCGAGCGTTCGCGGAGGGTCCCGGGGCAGGTTGTCCCCAGGTCGGGGGCCGGATGGATGTTCACCGGGGATCGTGATGTCTGGAGGTAGGTCGGAGTCACAGCATCCGTGGAAACTGTGGAGAACTCAGGTCCGTGCAGGTCAGCCCGCGAATTTCGGTGCACAGGGCCTGTGGAGCGGCGCGGTGCGGATGACACGTCCTTGTGCAGTTCGGATCTTGTTCCGTCAGTCGTGCCCGGAGTTTCCACAGCTGCTCCACGTCGATGTCACGCGGAACCACAAGCCCTCCACAGGGCCGGGACGTGTGATTCGTCCCGTGTCCGGGAGCCGAAAATGGCTCGTCAGGAAGCGAAATGAGCACGACGCCCGGCGTCGAGCCGGGCGTCGTGGGTGGTCGAGAGCGCTCAGAACGCTTTCTGGAGAGCCATTTGCGGGGTCTCGGCCCGTCAAGGGCACGTCTCTCAGACCTGACGGGCCTGCATCTTCACGCGGTTGGTCAGCTCGCTGACCTGGTTGAAGACGGCGCGGCGCTCGGCGAGGAGCTGGTTGATCTTGCGGTCGGCGTACATCACGGTCGTGTGGTCGCGGTTGCCGAACTGGGCGCCGATCTTGGGCAGGGAGAGATCTGTCAGCTCGCGGCACAGGTACATCGCGATCTGCCGGGCCATGACCAGGTGCCGGCCGCGGCTGGGGCCGGTGAGCTCCTCGATCGAGAGGCCGAAGTACGCCGCGGTCTGGGCGATGATCAGCGCCGCGGTGATCTCCGGCTCGCCGCCCTCGGGGATCAGGTCCTTGAGGACGATCTCGGCCAGGGTCATGTCGACCTCCTGGCGGTTGAGGTTCGCGAAGGCCGTCACCCGGATCAGCGCGCCCTCGAGCTCGCGGATGTTGGTCTGGATCTTCGAGGCGATGAACTCCAGCACGTCCGGCGGCGCGGTGAGCCGGTCCATCGCCGCCTTCTTGCGCAGGATGGCGATGCGGGTCTCGAGGTCCGGCGGCTGGACGTCGGTGATCAGGCCCCACTCGAACCGGTTGCGCAGCCGGTCCTCCAGCGCCTCGAGCCGCTTGGGCGCACGGTCCGAGGTGAGCACGATCTGCTTGTTGGCGTTGTGGAGCGTGTTGAACGTGTGGAAGAACTCCTCCTGGGTCTGGGTCTTGCCCTCCAGGAACTGGATGTCGTCGATGAGGAGCACGTCCACGTCGCGGTAGCGGCGCTTGAACCGGTCCTGCCGGTCGTCGCGGATCGCGTTGATGAACTCGTTGGTGAACTCCTCGCTCGAGACGTACCTGACCTTCGCGCCGCTGTAGAGGCTGCGGACGTAGTGGCCGATCGCGTGGAGCAGGTGGGTCTTGCCGAGACCGGAGTCGCCGTAGACGAGCAGCGGGTTGTACGCCTTGCCCGGCGCCTCGGCCACTGCGACGGCGGCGGCGTGCGGGAAGCGGTTGGACGAACCGATGACGAAGGTCTCGAAGGTGTACTTCGGGTTGAGCCGGGTCTCCAGCGCCGTGGGACGCGGCAGTGACTCGACCGGGTCGACCGGCCCGCGCGCCGGCGGCGGCGGTGTCACGTCGGGCTGGGAAATTGTCGACATGTCGATCTCTCGACTTGTCGAGTTGTTGATCACCGGCGCGGTGTCGGCGGTCGCGTCCTCGTCGAGCTGGGGGTTGACCGTCACCGCGATCCGGATCTCACGCCCGAAGGCCACGGTGAGGGCGTCCTCGAGCTGACCGCGCAACCGGCCCTCGAGCTGGGTGCGGGTGAAGTCGTTGGGCACGGCGATGATCGCCGTGCTCTCGTGCAGGGTGACGGGCTCGCTGGCGCGCAGCCAGGCCCGCTGGTTGGGCTGCAGGTCGTCGACGACGCCCCGCCAGGCGACGTTGAGGTCCGAGGTGCCTTGCTCCACGGGGTTCCCGCCTCGCTTCCGGTGGTCGTGCGCTCGTCGTCGGGCCCCATGCTCGCCGCCCTCGGCGGCGTGCCGCAGGGGAACCGACGATCGGATGGGTCCGGTTTTCTCTCCACAACTTTGTCCACAGGTTGTGAACCCGAGACCCTCCCTGTGGAGAGTCGCGGTCCGAGACACGCCCCGACGACTTGCGGATCGCTGTCTTCGCAGGTCAGAGGGCGAAAGCCAGGAAAGTGGCGGACGTCACACGGCCTGTTGATCCACAGGAGTCCGGGGGTGTGGGGGAACCTCGGAGGGCTTGAACGTAACAAGGCGCGACGGGGCGGAGCAAGACGTCATCCACAGGCTCTGGAGGAGGCCCCGGACGCCGGTTTGACCCTGTTGAACGCCAGCGCGTACCGTTGGCCGGTCACCCGGTGTCGACCGGTGCCGCATGTCCACGCAGCTGTGCGCTCGTGGGTGGGCGGTGCCAGCCGAAAGGCGTCCGGAGCCCGAGGCTCCGATGGTGCTGCCGATCCACCGGCGTGGCTGCCCTGTCACACCATGGAGAGAAGCTCGTGAGCAAGCGTACGTACCAGCCGAACAACCGCCGCCGTCACAAGGTGCACGGGTTCCGCCTGCGCATGCGCACCCGCGCCGGTCGCGCCATCCTGTCCTCGCGTCGTCGCAAGGGCCGCAAGAGCCTGGCCGTCTGAGGCCTCGCCTCTGCCGGCGGGCCACCCCGTGCTGACCGCGCCGCACCGGCTGCGTGACTCCACCTCCTTCCGGGAGGCAGTCCGCGCCGGGCGGCGCGCTGGTTCGCGGACCCTGGTGGTGCACCTGCACGCCCAGGCCCGCTCCGGTGAACCCTCCGGGCCACCCCGGGTGGGATTCGTCGTCAGCAAGGCGGTGGGCAACGCCGCGACCCGCAACCGCGTGAAGCGTCGACTCAGACACCTGGCCCGGGAGCACGTCTCGTCGCTCCCGGGCTCCGCTGTGCTCGTGGTCCGGGCGCTGCCCGCGGCCGCCGGTGCGACGTACGCGGAACTCGGCGCCGACCTCGAGCGTTGCCTGGGGCGGGTGCTCGTCGCGTGAAGTACGTCCTGATCGGCCTGCTCAAGGCCTACCGCGCGGTGATCAGCCCGCTGTACGGACAGGTCTGCCGCTACCACCCCTCCTGCTCGGCCTACGCCCTGGAGGCGGTGCGCGAGCACGGCAGCCTGCGCGGCAGCTGGCTTGCCGTACGCCGCCTGCTGCGCTGCCACCCCTGGGCCGCCGGCGGCTACGACCCGGTGCCGGTTCGACACAAGCCTCCCCGCGTGAGCGCGGGAACTCCCCCTACGCAAGGAGCCTGACCCGTGGGAATCCTGGGCGACATCGGTCACTTCATCATGACCCCGCTCTACTACGCGATCTCGGCGGTCCTGGTCGCCTGGCACGAGGTGTTCAGCCTCGTGCTCAACCCGGCGGGGGGCGCTTCGTGGGCCCTGTCGATCATCGGCCTGACCCTCGTCATCCGTGCTGCGCTGATCCCGCTGTTCGTCAAGCAGATCAAGTCCAGCCGGAACATGCAGCTGATCCAGCCCAAGGTCAAGGAGCTGCAGAAGAAGTACGGCCACGACCGGGAGAAGCTCGCCCAGGAGACGATGAAGCTGTACAAGGAGACGGGCACCAACCCGTTCGCCTCGTGCCTGCCGATCCTCCTGCAGATGCCGATCTTCCTGGCGCTGTTCCGGCTGCTCGATCACGCCGCGAAGAACAAGACCGGCAACGGCGTGCTGACCGACTCGATGGCCAAGCAGTTCGGCGAGGCGAAGCTGTTCGGCCACATCCCGCTGGCCGACACGTTCCTCGACAACGGTGGCAACACCTCGGTGATGGTCGTCGCGGCGATCCTCGTGGTCGCCATGACCGCCACTACCTTCACCACGCAGCGCCAGCTGATGAGCAAGAACATGCCGTCGGACGCGCTCAGCGGTCCGTACGCACAGCAGCAGAAGATGCTGCTCTACGTCCTCCCCGTCGTCTTCGCCGTCGGTGGTATCGCCTTCCCGATCGGCGTGCTCCTCTACTGGACCACGTCGAACCTGTGGACGATGGGCCAGCAGTTCTACGTGATCCGCAACAACCCCGCCCCGGGCACGCCCGCCGCGCAGGCCAAGGCCGACCGTGACGCCGCCAAGGCCGCCAAGCACGGCCACCCGGCCACGCCCGCGACGCCCGCCGCCGTCGAGCCGGAGGCCGAGCCTCGCCCCGCCCGGCGCCAGCAGCCGAAGCGGCAGTCCCGCGAGCAGCGCAAGAAGGCCGGCGGATCGCGCCCGACCGACAAGACGAACCCCGAGGGAGAGCAGCAGTGAGCGAGTCCGGCACCGACACCACCCAGGCCGAGAACGTCGAGAGCGTCGAGGACGGCGTGACCGAGGAGACCACCGCGACCACCGGCGCGGACCGGGTCCGTGAGCTCGAGCACGAGGGCGACATCGCGGCGGACTACCTCGAGGAGCTGCTCGACATCGCCGACCTCGACGGCGACCTCGACATGGACGTCGAGGGCGATCGGGCCGCGGTCTCCATCGTGGGTGCCGAGCTGAGCCAGCTCGTCGGTCGCGACGGCGAGGTGCTCGACGCCCTGCAGGAGCTGACCCGGCTGGCGGTCTACCGTGAGACCGGTGAGCGCTCCCGGCTGATGCTCGACGTGTCGGGTTACCGGGCGCGCAAGCGCGAGCAGCTGGTGGCCCTCGCCGAGGAGACGATCGCCCGCGTCCGCGAGCACGGCGAGCCGGTCTCGTTGGACCCCATGTCCCCCTTCGAGCGCAAGGTGGTCCACGACGCGGTCGCCGCTGCGGGGCTGAGCTCGGAGTCCGAGGGCGCCGAGCCGCGCCGGTACGTCGTCGTGCTGCCCGAGTGACCGATGGCTGACGTTTCACGTGAAACACCCCCCGCGCCCGACGTGGCCCGGGGGGTGTTCCCGTCTGAGCGGCTTCCGCTCGCGGAGCGCTACGCGGAGCTGCTCGCCACCGAGGGGGTGGTCCGCGGCCTGATCGGCCCCCGGGAGGCCCCGCGCCTCTGGGAGCGACACCTCGTGAACTGCGCGCTGCTCGGCGACCTGGTGCCGGACGGGGTCACGCTGTGCGACATCGGGACCGGCGCCGGCCTGCCGGGGCTGGTGCTGGCGATCGCCCGACCCGACCTGCAGATCACGTTGGTCGAGCCGCTGCTGCGACGCACCACGTTCCTCGACGAGGTGGTCACCGAGCTGGAGCTGTCCCGCGTCGAGGTGGTGCGCGGGCGGGCGGAGTCGCTGCACGGGCAGCGCCGGTTCGACGTGGTCACCTCCCGCGCGGTCGCTCCCCTGGACCGGCTGCTCGGCTGGTCGATGCCCCTGGTGGCCCCGACCGGGGCCCTGGTGGCGATGAAGGGTTCCTCGGTTCGCGACGAGGTCGAGGCCGCCCGGGACGCGGTCCGTGAGTGGGGATGCGCGGAGCCCGAGGTGCGCGTGCTCGGTGCGGAGCTGGTCGAGCGTCCGACGTACGCCCTCCAGGTGGCCTGGGCGGATCCGACGCAGGTATCTTGGCCGCTGGCTGCGGATCGGGCAGCCCGGCGCGACTCTGCCTCGGGACGCCGACGCGGAGCGAAGCGGAGGCGGAAGGCGTGACCGAGACAAGCCGGGACGGGCGCACGTCCCCCGGCTGGCCCGAGGATGCCGAGCCGACGTTATCCACCGGTCTGGGATGGCCTGTTGAGCGTGATTCTCCACAGGTTGAGGCCGATCATCCACAAGTGACGATGGAAGAGGACGACGTGGTTTCACGTGAAACACCGCCCACGCGGACGTTCACGGTACGGACGGCGGCCGACCTGGCCGCCGCGGAGCCCGGCTTCGACGACGCGGCGACGCCGCTGGCCCGTGCGGCCGAGCACACCGTGCTCGCGCGTCACGGCGCTCGGATGCGGCCGGCGCTGCCCCGCCCCGACACCACCCGGGTCCTCGTGGTGGCGAACCAGAAGGGCGGCGTCGGCAAGACGACGTCCACCGTGAACGTCGCGGCCGCGCTGGCCCAGCTGGGGCAGCGCGTCCTGGTGATCGACCTCGACCCGCAGGGCAATGCCTCCACGGCGCTCGGCGTGGAGCACCACCGCGGTGTGGCCTCGACGTACGACGCACTCGTGGACGGGGCTCCGCTGGCGGAGGTCGTCAGCCCCTGCCCCGAGGTGGCCAACCTCGACGTCGTGCCGGCGACCATCGACCTCGCGGGCGCCGAGATCGAGCTGGTGAGCGTGGTGGCTCGTGAGAGCCGGCTGCACCGGGCGATCCAGGGGCACCCCCGGGTCGGGAGTGCGGCCGAGGTGGGCGAGGAGCGCTACGACTTCGTGCTCATCGACTGCCCACCCTCGCTCGGGCTGCTCACGCTCAACGCGCTCGTGGCCGGTGCGGAGATGATGATCCCCATCCAGGCGGAGTACTACGCGCTCGAGGGTCTCGGACAGCTGCTGGAGACCGTCGAGATGGTGCGTGCCCACCTGAACCCGCGGCTGCAGGTGTCCACGATCCTGGTGACGATGTACGACGCCCGCACCCGGCTCGCCGCGGGGGTCGCCGAGGAGGTGCGCGAGCACTTCGGTGACCAGGTGCTCAAGACCAGCATCCCGCGGTCGGTGCGGGTCTCCGAGGCCCCGTCGTACGGCCAGACCGTGATGACCTACGATCCGGGATCGCCGGGCGCGCTGTGCTACCTCGAGGCCGCGCGTGAGATCGCCACCAAGGGAGCCCCCCGATGAACGCCAGTCGTCCTCAGCAGCGTCGTGGGCTCGGCCGCGGTCTCGGCTCGCTGATCCCGACGGCGCCCGCCGCGCCGCAGACCCCCGGTGCCGGCGAGTCGTCGGCCGCGCGGCCGGACGGGGCCGACACGCAGGCGGCCGGCCTGTCCGGTTCCGGGGTCGGCGCCGGTCAGGATGGACAGCACGACGGAGCGGCCGACGCGGGTGGTCCGCCGGCGGACCGGGTCGTCCCCGACCAGGGCCTGGCGCCCGTGGCAGGGGCGTACTTCGCCGAGGTCCCGCTCGAGCAGATCTCGCCCAACCGGGTGCAGCCCCGCCAGGTCTTCGACGAGGACGCGATGGCCGAGCTGGTGCACTCCATCCGCGAGGTCGGGCTCCTGCAGCCGGTCGTGGTGCGCCGCACCGGTGTGGACGCCTACGAGCTGGTCATGGGCGAGCGTCGCTGGCGCGCCTCCCAGGAGGCCGGTCTGGAGACGATTCCCGCGATCGTCCGTGAGACCGACGACAACGACATGCTCCGCGACGCGCTGCTGGAGAACCTGCACCGCTCGCAGCTGAACCCCCTCGAGGAGGCGGCGGCCTACCAGCAGATGCTGGAGGACTTCGGCTGCACCCACGACGAGCTGGCCTCGCGGATCGGTCGCTCCCGACCCCAGATCAGCAACACCCTGCGGCTGCTCCGGCTCAGCCCGGCCGTGCAGCGCCGGGTGGCGGCCGGGGTGCTCTCGGCCGGCCACGCGCGGGCGCTCCTGGCCGTGGAGGACCCGGAGCTGCAGGACCGTCTCGCCCAGCGCGTCGTCGCCGAGGGCATCAGTGTGCGTGGGCTCGAGGAGATCGTGGCCATCGGCGACGGGAGCACTCCCGCGCAACGCACGACGCGACGCCGGCCGACTGCCCCGGGTCTTGTGGACCTCGCCGACCGTCTCTCGGACCGCTTCGAGACGCGGGTCAAGGTCGACCTGGGCAAGAGCAAGGGCAAGATCACCGTCGAGTTCGCCTCACTGGAGGACCTCCAGCGCATCGTCGACGTGATGGACCCGCGCAACCGCACGGACCGACCGATCTGACGATTTGTCGACAAAGTGACAAATTGCTTTGTCGATAAAGCGACGAACTGCAGCGCTCTCACCGCGTTGTTGCACGTGAAACACCGGGCTCCCGGCCCGTCAGGACGGGCCGATGGTTGCTGAAACCGCCCCGCGAGCGCCCGAAAAGTTGTCCAGGAACGATTCTGAGCGCCGTGTCACCGCGTCCACGGGGGCTGCAGGGGCAGCAACTGCCCCCAGATCGCCGCTGACAGCACCGGATCCGGGGGCCAGCGGGCGCTCGTCAGCCGGGTGGGATCAGGTGCGGGCGCGACGGGCCGCGCGCTTGGCCGCCCGCTCGCGCTTCTCGGCGGCGTCGAGCGCCAGCGCCTCCTCCGGCGTCGGCGCACCGCCGCCGTGCGAGGCCGGCACCCACCAGGCACCCGGCGGCTGCTCCTCGGCGGGGTACTCCCGGATCGCTTCGTCGAGCATCGCGGCCATCCGGGCCCGGAGCTCGGCCGTCTCCGCGGTGGGGTCCTCGCCGCTGGGCAGCATCGGCTCGCCGACCGTGATGCTGATGGTCTTGCCCCGCGAGAAGTCCTTGGGGTGGCCCTTGGTCATCATGCGCTGGGTGCCCCACAGGATCACCGGCACGATCGGCACGCCCGCAGCGGCCGCGATCCGGACCGCGCCGGTCTTGAACTCCTTGAGCTCCATCGACCTCGAGATGGTGGCCTCGGGGAAGATCCCGACGGCCTCGCCGGCCTTCAGGTAGTCGACCGCGGTGTGGTACGACGCGAGACCCTCGCCGCGGTCCACCTCGATGTGGTGCAGCGAGCGCATCAGCGGACCGGTCCAGCGGTGGTCGAACAGCTCGCGCTTGGCCATGAAGCGCACCAGCCGACCCGACGGGTTGGCGGCCAGCCCCCCGTAGACGAAGTCGACGTACCCGATGTGGTTGTAGGCCAGCAGCACGCCGCCCTCACGGGGCACGTGCTCGGTGCCGGACATCAGGAACCGCTGGCCCAGCAGGCGGAACGCGGTCTTGGCGGTGACGATGATCGGGGGGTAGGTCAGGTCACGCACGTCTACTCCTGGGGGCTGCTCCGCGACACGGCGGCCTGGACGAGGGAGGCACACACCTTGCCGAGGTCCAGGCCGGCGGCCTGGATCGCGAGCGGCACGGTCGAGGTCTCGGTGAACCCGGGGGCCACGTTGACCTCGAGGAACCATACCCGGCCCGCGGGGTCGACGATCAGGTCAGACCGGGAGACGTCGCGCAGTCCGAGCACCTCGTGGGCCAGCAGGGCCACCCGGGCGACCTCGGCGGACAGGTCCGCGTCCAGCGGCGCCGGGGTGACGAACTCGGTCGAGCCCGCGGTGTAGCGCGCCGTGTAGTCGTAGACCCCGCCGTCGGGACGGATCGCCACGGCCGGCAGCGCCCGGGGCCCGGAGCCGTCGTCGATGACCGGGACCGCCACCTCGAGGCCCTCGACGAACTGCTCGAGCAGCGCCACGTCGCCGTACGCGAACGCGTTCACCATCGCGGAGGGCAGCTCCTCGGCCCGGCGGACCACCGAGCAGCCCAGCGCGGACCCGCTCTTGGCGGGCTTGACCATCAGGGGGAGACCCAGGCGCGCGACCAGCGCCTCCATCACGGCGGCGGCGCCGAGCTCGCGGAAGGTCTCGTGCGGGAGGCAGACCGCCTCGGGGGTGTCGATCCCGGCCCGCGCGACCACCGCCTTGGCGACCGGCTTGTCGAACGCGGTGCGGCAGGCGGCCGGGGGCGCGCCGACGTACGGGACCGAGAGGAGCTCGAGCACCTCGCGGATGGCGCCGTCCTCACCGGTCTCGCCGTGCAGCATCGGGACCACGCAGGCGGGACGCTCGGTGCGCAGCGTGGCCAGCAGCGAGGCGTCGACGTCGCGCTCCACGACCTCGAGGCCGGTGCCCCGCAGCGCCTCGGCGACCCGACGGCCCGAGCGCAGCGACACGTCCCGCTCGTGGGACAGCCCGCCGGCCAGCACGAGCACCGCCCCGGTGGGGGCGCCGTCGTCGATGCTCACGTGTTCTCCGCTCATCTCGGTCAGCTCAGGTCGGTGCTGGGGGCGTCGTAGCCGCTGCGGGCGTCCAGGCCCCGGGTCGGTGCCGCGGCCCCGAACGTCTCGCGCAGCTCCATCTCGGCCTCGAGCACGCCCGCGAGGCGGCGTACGCCCTCACGGATCCGCTCGGGGGTCGGGTAGCAGAACGACAGCCGCATGGAGCCCGAGCCGAAGCCGTCGGCGAAGAAGGCAGTGCCGGGTACGTAGGCCACCCGCGCGGTGACCGCGCGCGGCAGCATCGCCTTGGCGTCGATGCCGGGCGGAAGCGTCACCCACACGAAGAAACCGCCGTCGGGCTCGTTCCACGAGCACGACGCGGGCATGTAGTCGCGCAGCGCCTCCATCATCGCGTCGCGCCGCTCGCGGTACATCTCCCGCATCTGCTTGATCTGGCCCTGCCAGTCGTGGCCGGCGAGGTAGGTCGAGACGGCCATCTGGCTGAAGGACGGAGGGCACAGGGTCGCGGACTCCTGGGCGAGCACCAGCTTCTCGCGCACCGCGTGCGGGGCCAGCGCCCAGCCCACCCGCATCCCGGGCGAGAAGGTCTTGGAGAACGACCCGAGGTAGATCACGCCCTCGGCCTCGTCGGCTCGCAGCGCCCGCCGGGGCTCGCCCTCGAAGCCGAGCAGTCCGTAGGGGTTGTCCTCGAGCACCAGGATGTCGTGGCGCCGGCAGATCTCGAGGATCTCCGGGCGCCGCTCGGCCGCCAGCGTGACGCCGGCCGGGTTGTGGAAGTTGGGGATCGTGTAGAGGAACTTGATGGTCTTGCCGGCCGCCCGCACGGCGGTGATCGCCTGCTCGAGCGCGGCCGGGACCAGCCCGTCGGCGTCCATCTCGACGTGCACGACGTCGCACTGGAACGATCGGAAGACGCCGAGCGCCCCGACGTACGACGGCGCCTCGCAGAGCACGACGTCCCCGGGGTCGCAGAAGATCCGGGTGACCAGGTCGACGGCTTGCTGGGAGCCGACCGTCACCACCACGTCGTCGGGGTGCGCCTCGATGCCCTCGAGCCGCATCACGTCGCAGATCTGCTCGCGCAGGGTCGGGTCGCCCTGGCCGGAGCCGTACTGCAGCGCGACCGGGCCGTTGGTCGCGACCAGCTCGGCGATCGCGCTCCCCACGACGTCGAGCGGCAGGCCGGAGATGTTCGGCATGCCGCCGGCCAGCGAGACCACCTCGGGCCGCGAGGCCACGGCGAAGAGGGCGCGGATCTCCGAGGCGGTCATCCCTGCGGTGCGCGCGGCGTAGCGGTCGACGTAGGAGTCGAGGCGGGTGCCGGATCCGGCGGTGACGCTGGTGCTGACGCGGGGCGCGGGGGTGTTGTCCATGACAGGCCTAGCATGAACGATGGGAGTCCGGGCCGCACGTGCAGCCCGGGGATTGGGCGGGTCGGTCACAGTCGTCCACCGGTCCGGGCAGCACGGCAGGAGGTGCCGATGTCACGCAAGATCGTCCGGCTCACGCTGGACCACCTCGACGCCCTGCCCGAGCCGTGCCGCTCGTGCCTGTTCTGGGAGCTCGACCCCGTGCGGCGCGAGCGGGTCGACGACCCGCGCGGCGAGAAGGACGCCTGGGTCTCCGAGGTGCTGCGCGAGTGGGGCTCGTGCGGCCGGGTGGCGCTCGTCGACGACGTGCCGGTCGGCTACCTCATCTACGCGCCGGAGGCGTTCGTGCCCGGCGCTGCGAGCTTCCCGACCGCCCCGGTGTCGCCGGACGCGGTCCTGCTCACCAACGTGTACGTCGCCCCCGAGCACGCCGGGGGCGGGCTCGGGCGGATGCTGGTGCAGGGCATGGCCCGGGACCTGATCGAACGGGGCGGGATCAGGGCGGTGGAGGCGTTCGGTGACGTGCGGGGCAACCGCCGCTGCGTGGCCCCCGTGGAGTTCCTCGGCAGCGTGGGGTTCAAGACCCAGCGGGCCCACGGCACCAGTCCCCGGATGCGGATGGAGCTGCGCTCCACGCTGACCTGGCGCGACGAGCTGGAGGCTGCCCTCGAGCGACTGCTGGGCGTCGTGCGCCCCGTGAAGAAGCCAGCGCCCGCCCCTACGCCGAAGGCGACGAGGAGCGGGCGCACCGTCACGTGACGGTCAGGCTCTGACCGGAAGGCTCAGATGAGGTCGGCGAGCTCGTTGAGCAGCGCGGCCTTCGGGCGGGCCCCGACGATCGACTTCACGACCTCACCGTTCTGGTAGACGTTGATGGTCGGGATGCCGGTGACGCGGTACGACGAGGGGGTGACCGGGTTCTCGTCCACGTTCATCTTGAAGAACGTGATCTTGTCGCCGTGGGCGGTCGCGATCTCGTCGAGGATCGGGGCGACCTGGCGGCACGGGCCGCACCACTCCGCCCAGAAGTCCACCAGGACGGGCTTGTCGGACTTGAGGACCTGCGCCTCGAACTCGGCGTCGGTCACGGCAGCGATGTTCGCCACGGTCACACCTTTCTCTTGAAGTCTTCTCGGACGAGTCAACACCAGGGCGGGGACAGTTGTTCCCACCACGCCGGGGGTCAGCGGCTCAGGAGCCCTGGGTCGCCATCTCCGCGTCGGCCCGCGCCTGGGCCTCCTGCGGGGTCGAGGCGACGTGGTCGAGCTCGGCGAGGTAGCGCTCGGCGTCGAGCGCGGCCGCGCAGCCGGTGCCGGCGGCGGTGATCGCCTGGCGGTAGTGGTGGTCGACCAGGTCGCCCGCGGCGAAGACGCCCGGCAGGTTGGTCCCGGTCGAGGGGTGCGAGACGACGACGTAGCCGTTCTCGTCGAGGTCGACCTGGCCCTTGAGCAGCTCCGAGCGGGGGTCGTGGCCGATCGCGATGAACAGGCCGGTGGCGTCCAGCGTGCGCTTCTCGCCGGTGACGGTGTCCTTGAGGGTCACCGACTCCAGCCGGTCCTCGCCGTTGATCTCCTCGACGACCGAGTTCCAGACGATCTCGAGCTTGGGGTCGGCGAACGCCCGCTCCTGCATGATCTTGGAGGCGCGCAGCTCGTCGCGACGCACGATCAGGGAGACCTTGGTGCCGAACCGGGTCAGGAAGGTCGCCTCCTCGATCGCGGAGTCACCACCGCCGACCACGGCGATGTGCTGGTCGCGGAAGAAGAAGCCGTCGCAGGTCGCGCACCACGAGACGCCGCGACCGGAGAGCTCCTCCTCGCGGGGCAGCCCGAGCTTGCGGTAGCCGGAGCCGGTGGCCAGCACGACCGCCTTGGCGGTGTAGGTGTCTGTGGCGGTCTTCACGACCTTCACGTCACCGGTCAGGTCGACCTCGACGACGTCGTCGGGGACCAGCTCGGCGCCGAACCGCTCGGCCTGGGCACGCATCTCGTCCATCAGCGCGGGGCCCATGATGCCGTCGCGGAAGCCGGGGAAGTTCTCGACCTCGGTCGTGTTCATCAGCGCGCCTCCGGCGGTCACCGATCCCTCGAAGACCAGCGGGTGCAGGCTCGCCCGGGCGGCGTAGACCGCCGCGGTGTACCCGGACGGACCCGAGCCGATGATGATGACGTTGCGGGTGCCGGACTCAGACATGGGGGACGATCTCTCCTCGGCGGGTGGCGCTCGGTGCCGCCCTGTTGGCTCGTGGTCAGAACCGATCGTAGGCGAGCGGCATTCCCTCAGCGCGCGGGGAGCGTGATCGAGCGCACCGCGTCGGAGCCGCCGCACGCGAAGAGGTCGACGACCTGGGAGTCGCCGGTCACCGGACGCAGCACGAGAACCGCGTTGGTGCCGTCGTAGCGCACCGGCACGAGCTTGCCCCGGCCCCAGTCGCCGGCCGCGCACTCGAAGGGGTGGCGCCGGTCCTGTGCGGAGTACGCCGCCTGCTCACCGGCGGTCCGTCGGGCTCTCGCCACGTCGGCGGAGAAGTGGTCCGGTCGCACCCGGACCGGCGCGGCCAGCGCCATCATGTTGTCCTCGGGAGCGTCCGCGCCGACCTCGCTCCGCTCGATCCGGGAGCGGCCCGAGGAGGAGCCCGAGCTGTCGCGGGCGGCCTGGCCGGCGGAGGAGGCGCTGTCCGAGTCCGAGCCGTTCGGGGAGACGTCGACCACCTGGGAGAGGCCGACGCCCACGGCCACCACGGCGGCGGCGGCGACCAGGACGGAGGCGGCGCGCCGGCGGCGCCGTGAGGCGAGCTCCGTGACGGTGCCGGGGGCCGTCGGGTCCGGGTCGTCCACGCCCGGCGAGCCCGTGGACTGCTGCTCCGCCAGCTCGGCGAGGACCCTCTCGAGGCGTGCCGAGACGTCGACCGGGATCGGCTCGGTGTGCCGGGCGTCGGCGAGCAGGCGGCGTACCTCCCGCTCCTGCTCGGGGCCGAGCTCGGGGCGTTCGTCGGCGGCCATGGGGTCCTCCTCTCGGCGGCGGGGAAAGGTGATGGGTGTCAGCGGGTGCGGCTCACCGGTCGTCCGGGGGACCGCGTGGGGGCTCGGTGGATGGGACGGACCGGGCGGGGTCGGGGTTCCCCGGACCGGCGTGGTCCCGGTCACCCGCAGGGGCGAGCACGCCCAGCAGCTCGGCGAGACGGGCCCGGCCGCGGAAGCACCGCGACTTGACGGTGCCCGTGGCGCAGCCGAGCACCTGGGCCGCCTCGGCGACCGGGTAGCCCTCCATGTCCACGAGGACCAGCGCCGCGCGCTGCTCGGGTGGGAGGGTGGCCAGTGCTGCCAGCACCTGCTCGCGTCGGTCCCGGCTCACGGCCACCTCGGCGGGGTCGTCGCCGGTGGTGGGCGCGACGGCGCCGCGGCGCTGGTACTCCTCGAGGTCGTCGGGGAGCGGCTCGGCCCGCCGGGACCTCGCGGCGCGGAGGCGGTCCAGGCAGGCGTTGACCACGACCCGGTGCAGCCAGGTCGTGACGGCGGCCTCCCCGCGGAACGAACCGGCTCGCCGGTACGCAGCGACCAGGCCGTCCTGCAGCCCGTCCGCCGCGTCCTCGGGGTTGCCCATCGTGCGCAGGGCAACCGCCCAGAGCCGGTCGCGGTGCCGCGCGAAGAGGACCCCGAACGCGTCGGTCTCGCCGTCGACGTGGGCGCGCAGCAGCTCGGCGTCGGTGCGGGTGTCGGTGCCGGTGCCCGCGGGATCGGCCTCGTGGGACCCGGTCATCCGCGGACCGTCACCTCGGCCACCTCACCGCGGAACCCGCCGTCGACCTCGGGCAGGGACGTCAGCCAGATGGTGACGTAGCGGGCGCGCACCGGCTCGTCGAGCGCGACCCGCTGTCGGGGGCGGGTCACGTCGGCGGTCGCGGCGGCCGTCAGCCCGGTGACCGTGGTGGGGGCCTTGCCGGTCGGGTACACGGAGACGCCGGTGGCGCCGCCGAGGACGGTGAGGTCGACCGACGAGACGTCGTGCACGGACCCGAGGTCCAGGGTGAGCCCGACGCCGGTCTTCAGGCCGCCGGGCCCGAGGTCCTCGTTGTAGGTCATCGTGCGCCATGCGGTGGTCGGGTCGCCGTCGACCGCGAGTGGAGCCAGGTCGGGGTTCTCCTCCGGCGGGTCGCCCTGGGGGTCGAAGTCGCCGGCGGTCACTCCGGTCAGGGGGGTCGGCGAGGCGCTCGTCGACGGCGAGGGCGCCGGCGAGTCCGCCTCCGGCTTGGCACCCAGGGGGCTGCGTCCCCGCCCGAGGTTGAAGGCGACGACGACGGCCAGCAGCAGGACCAGGCTGAGCCCGATCAGGGCCGCCAGGCGCAGCCAGCTGCGCCCTGGGACCTCGTCGTCCTCCTCGTCCTCCTCGGCCACCGGTGTCGTGCCGGTGCCCGTGCCGGTGCCGGTGTCCCACGGCCAGTAGTCCGGTGGCGCGGTCGACGCGGCGTGGGGCCGCGGCCTGCGGACCGGCTGCCCGTCGGTGGGCTCGGGGGCGAACAGCGGCCGCTCCGGAGGCTCCTCGAACGGCGGGGGCGGGGGTGGCGGGGTGGACCGGGCGGTGAGCCAGGAGACGTCGTCGTTGTCGTCGTCGAAGATCGGCAGCCCCGCCTGGGTGGGCTGCTCGGCCGGGCCGGACCGGGAGGGCTCGTCGGTCGCGGCCTCCTGTCCCGCCGGCGGTGTAGCCGTCGGGGTGGAGGCCTGTGTAGGAGTAGGGGCAGCGGCAGGCGGTGCCGGAGCCGGCTCGGGGTCGGGCTCGCCCCGGGGGGTGGCCGCGGTCGGCCGGCCGAGGGTGCCGGTGGCCGCGGTCGGCAGCGCGGGCAGGACGACGGTGTGGTTCGAGGCGCCGCGGCTGGCGGCCTCGGCCTCGGCCATCCCGGTCGGGTCGCCGACGAAGTCACGCAGGAAGTCGGCGATGCCCCTCGCCGTGGTCAGGTCGTGACCGTCGCGGGAGGCGGGGCCGGAGTACGGGTTCAGCACCTGGTCGCAGAGCGCGTCGAGGGGGCGGGGGATGCCGGCCCGCACCTGCCGCGGCCGCAGCACCCGGCCGTGCTCGTTCGGGGCGGCCGGCACCCCGGAGTGGGACACCCCCGGCCACCGGCCGGTGAGCGCGCAGTAGAGGAGCGCCCCGAGGTCGACCACGTCGCTGGAGGTCCGCCCGGCGGGCAGGCCGTGCAGGGCGGCATCGACGGAGAAGCCGATCACCCGGATGTTGCCGGTGGCGTCGACCAGGACGTTCTCGGGGACCAGGCGGCCGTGGGCCACGCCGGCGTCGTGGCCCGAGGCCACCGACGAGGCCACCTCCGAGACCAGCCAGGCGGCGCGGCGCGCGGCGAGCGGGCCGTCGTTCGCCAGCATGATGTCCAGGGAGCTGCCCGACCCCCACTCGTTGACGACGTAGCAGAGCCCGTCGACCTGGTCGGCGTCGAGGACGCGCAGCAGGTGCCGGTCCGGAACGGTCGCGGACTGGCGGGCCGCCTCCAGCAGCCGGGGGGCGCGCTCGTCGTCGGCCTCGAGCACGTGCAGGGCCACGTGGCGCTCCAGGACCCGGTCGTGCGCACGCCAGAACCTGCCGCTCCCGCTCTCGACGAGCAGGTCGACGAGGCGGTAACGGTCGGCGAGGACGTCGCCGGGCCGGACGGACAACGGCACGCAGCTCCCTCCTACAGCGATCTCGTGGTCATCGTAGGCTCAGCCCCGCCCGCGCGAGGGCAGGCGTCTCGCGAACATGTCGACGACCTCGGTGACCTCGGTGATCCGCAGGAACCTCGCCAGCACCAGGAACACCGCGCCGTCCAGGAGCGTCACCAAGAGGGCACGCAGCGCCGCGACCGCGTTGGTGGGGTCGTCGCCGAGCACCCCCAGCACCTCGCGGAACCCGAAGGCCGCCACCGTGGAGACCCCGACCGCGATCGCCATCCGGACCCCGAAGCGGACCAGGGTGCGCGTCCGCAGCCCGCCCAGCTCGCGGCGCAGCACCGAGTAGGACACCACCGAGCCGACGGCGTACGACGCGGCGTAGGCCACCACCAGCGAGGGCGAGGTGTGCTCGGCGTCGGTGCGCGCCACCAGCGCCATCGCGACCACGATGTTGGTGGCCGCGACACCGCACTGGATCCAGAACACGGTGCGGGTCTGCTCGAGGGCGTAGAAGCCGCGCAGCATCAGGTAGTGGACGGTGAACAGCGCGATCGCCGGGCCGAAGAGCGCGAGCGAGAGCGTGAACAGGTCGTAGTTGTCCCGGACCGCACCGAAGGAGACCGTGTTGGCGACGTCGCCGGCGATCAGGGGCATCAGGCAGGCGAACGGGATGATCACCGCCAGCGCGGTGCGCAGGGTGCCGCTCAGGGTGCGCGCGAGCCCGGCGAGGTTGCCGTCGGCAGCGCTCGCCGCCAGGCGCGGCAGGATCGCGGTGGCGAGCGAGACGGTGATCACCGAGTGCGGCACCATCACGATCAGGAACGTCGTCGAGTAGACCGTGTAGCCCGTCCCGGTCTCCCCGCCCGACCCGCAGCCCGCGGTGCCGCCGGAGGCGAGCCGCACGACCACCGTGTAGGCGATCTGGTTGACGACCACGAACAGGACCGTCCACACCCCGAGCCGCAGCGTGTGCGAGAGGCCGGTGTTGCGGAAGTCGAAGCGCGGCCGGTAGCTGAAGCCGGCGGCCTTGAGGTAGGGCAGCAGGATGAGCAGCTGCGCGGCGATGCCGACGGTCGAGCCGATGCCGAGCAGCAGCTCCTGGCCGGAGGTGAAGGCGCTGAGCTTCTCGCCCTCGGCGACCGGTCCGTAGACCACCAGGTAGACGACCAGCACCGCCACCGAGATGACGTTGTTGGCGATCGGCGCCCACATCATCGGGCCGAAGCGGCCGCGCGAGTTCAGGATCTGCCCGACCAGCACGAACATGCCGTAGAAGAAGACCTGCGGCAGGCAGTAGCGGGCGAAGGCGATCACCGACTCCCGCTGGGCAGCCAGGTCCGCGGACTCGAAGCAGGAGTTCAGGTAGAGCGACATCACCCACGGCGCCGCCGCCACGAGCACCACCGAGACCACGGCCAGGAACAGGGCGGCCAGCGTGACGATCCGGTTGGTGTAGGCCTCGCCGCCGTCGTCGTCCTGCTTCATCGCCCGCACCAGCTGGGGCACCAGCACCGCGTTGAACACGCCGCCGGCCAGCAGGATGTAGAGCATGTTCGGGATCGTGTTCCCGATCGTGAACAGGTCGGCGTGCAGCAGGTTGCCCAGGGCGGCCGTCAGCAGGAAGGCGCGCACGAACCCGCTCAACCGAGACACGACGGTGCCGGCGGCCATCACCGCGCTGGAGCTCAGGATCTTCTGGCTCTCCGAGGAGCTCATGCCCGCCTCCTCACGAGGACTGCCTTGCGTGGGCCGCGGCGCGCACCCGTCGGACCAGGCGTACGGCGATCGCGCCGAACAGCAGCGCCACGCCGGCGCCCAGGATGAGCCAGATGATCTGGCTGACCTGGGCCGACCGGATGGGCAGCTGGTCGGAGGACCCGAGCGGCCTGTTGTCGGAGTCGGTGACGAACAGCGTCACGTTGTGGATGCCCAGGGTGGAGAAGGACGCGTTGAGCAGCACGGTGGTCTGCCCGCCCGGCCCGATCTCGACCTTCTCCGGTCCGCGGATCGCGTCCGGCTCGTCGGTGAGGGCGCGGATCCGGACGGTGACCGGCTCGTCGAGCCCGTTGGTGATGGTGGCGGCGAACCTGCCGCTCCGGCTGGACAGGGTGACGGCCGGCGGCGCGTCGATCCTGATGCCGGAGACCTGCTGCTCGATCCAGGACCGCGAGCGGTCGGTCGCCGCCCGCGTCGCCGCGGGAGTGGACCGGTGTCCGAAGGAGCTGGAGACCATCGCCTGGTCGGCGGCAGCGGCCGCGACCGTCGTGTTGACGGTGAGCACGTTCTGCAGGGTCTCGGCGACGCGGACCAGCCGCCTGGCCGAGGTGAAGTTGGCCGAGGGGAGCTCACGCTCCTCCTGGCTGCGCGGGTAGTCGAGCCGGCCCGGGTCCACCTTGCGCGCCGGACCGGTGGCGAGGCCGGAGACCGAGGTGAGGTCGAGCCAGTCCTGGTCCAGCCCCTCGAAGAAGCCCGCGGCCGAGCCAGGCGTCCAGTACGACGGCAGCACCACGACGAGCGGCGGGCGTCCGGGGGACAGCTCCCGGACCGCGGCCTCGGCCAGGATCCGCTGGCGCAGCGTGACGAGCCCGAGCGGGTCGTCGGGCCCGGGGCCGCCCGAGGCCGCACCGGACGAGGTGGTGACGACACGACGGCCGGCGGTCCTGATCACCGGCGGCGCGTCGGGGCCGAGCATCTGGTCGGTCACCAGGATGGTGGAACGGCGGGGGGTGGCCCGGATCGCGGCCTCGTCGAGGAAGCCGTCCGGGGAGGACACCCCTCGGCTCATCGGGATGCCCCACGGCGCCAGCTCCGTGCCGCTGCGCTGGTCGGCCCGGCGGTAGAGACCGGGGTCGTGCTCGGCCGCCGCGGCGACGTCGAGGTCGCCGTACGGCAGGGCCAGCACCTGCTGGCCGGCCAGCGCCTCGTGGAGACGGTTGAGCCAGTCGGTGCCGGACTCGGCGACGGCGTCGAGCCGGGGGTCGGTCGTCTCCGCAGCCGCGGCGTCCCCGGAGGCGTCCCCCGACGGGGCGGGCTCGGCGGTCACGCTGGGGTCCGACGACGGGCCGTCCCCGCTCCCGTCCCCGGTCTCGGGCAGGCTGGGGGCCAGGGAGCGCGGCGGGTTGCCCAGGGTGAGCGTGCGGACCACGTCCGGCAGTGCGGGGTCGAGCAGCCAGGTGATCGGCCGGGAGCCGGCCGCCGCCCCGAAGTCCACCATGGAGCGCAGCCGACCGCCGACGTCCAGCGACTCGTCCCACCCCTCGAGGTCCTCGACGCTGCCGTCGGGGGCGTAGGACACGGCGCGGCGCAGGGGCAGCACCAGGGCGGTGTCCACCGGCTGCCGGGTGCGGGGCACCAGCGGGAGGAAGGTGCGGGCCCGCCCGTCGGCACCGTCGATCCGGCCCTCGGGTCCCGAGCCGAGGGCGTGCACCCCGAACCAGTAGACGCCGGCCTCGGTGACGGTGATCTGGGACTGGGTCACCAGGATGGAGAACTGCTTGGACTCGCCGGGCTCGATCCGGTCGATCGTGTCGAAGCCGTCGGACGTGATGCGGGCGCCGACGTCCTGCTCCGGGGGGACGTCGCCCGCCGCGTCCAGCTCGGCGGTCGTGGTCAGCGGGGTGGCGCCGAGGAAGGCGAACACCTGGACCGACGTCCAGGGCCCGTCGTCCTCGTTGGTGACCGAGCCGGTGACCCGGATCGGACCCTTGCGCGGGACGACGGCTGGGCTGAGGGAGTCGATGGTCACCGACAGCGGGGTTCCTTGGGTGGCCCTCGGGTGGGCGGCCCGGGAGACCACGGCGCCGGGGTCCGCAGCCACGGCGGCCGGACAGCCGCCCGTGAACGCCGCCACGAGCGCCACGAGGGCAGCAAGCAGCGACGTGGGGCGAGGCACGGCCTTGACTCTAGCCGTCACGGCTCCGGGTTCCGTGCCTGCTCCCGGCCCGTCGCGGATGCTCCGCCGACGTGAGTTCCCCGGCCGTGGGTCGCTAGAGTTGCCCTCCGTGCCCGACGCCCCGCTCCCACCCCTGCAGATGACCGACGTGCAGCGCTCGGTGGCGGCGGAGCTGGACCGGATCGCGCCGGTGATCGACGACCTGGGGCGTCGGTTCCGTGACGCGGGGCACGAGCTCTTCCTGGTCGGCGGGCCGGTGCGCGACGCGATGCTCGGCCGCCGGCACAACGACCTCGACTTCACCACGTCCGCGCGTCCCGAGCAGACCGAGCGGCTCCTCAAGGGCTGGGCCGACGCCATCTGGGACATGGGCCGCGCCTTCGGCACCATCGGCTGCCGCAAGGGCGAGTGGCAGGTCGAGATCACGACGTACCGCTCGGAGACCTACGACCCCACCTCCCGCAAGCCGGACGTCGACTTCGGCGACACGCTCGCCGGAGACCTGGGGAGGCGTGACTTCACCGTCAACGCGATGGCCGTGTCGGTGCCCGACCGGGCATTCGAGGACCCCTACGGCGGTGTCGTCGACCTCGCCCACCGGGTGCTGCGCACCCCGGGCCGGCCGGAGGACTCCTTCTCCGACGACCCGCTGCGGATGATGCGGGCGGCCCGGTTCGCCGCCCAGCTCGGGTTCGCCGTCGACCCCGCCGTGGTCGAGGCGATGCGCGCGATGGCGGGCCGGATCGAGATCATCTCGGCCGAGCGGGTCCGCGACGAGCTGGTCAAGCTGGTCTGCGCGCCGTACCCCCGGCTGGGCCTGACGTTGCTGGTGGAGACCGGGCTCGCCGACCACGTCCTGCCCGAGCTGCCGGCGCTCGCCCTGGAGCGCGACGAGCACCACCGGCACAAGGACGTCTACGAGCACACCCTCACCGTGCTGGAGCAGGCGATCGACCTCGAGCCCCGGCTTCCCGGGCAGGGTCCGGACTTCGTGTCCCGCTTCGCGGCGCTGATGCACGACGTCGGCAAGCCCCGGACCCGGCGCTTCGTCGACGACGGCACCGTCACCTTCCACCACCACGACGTGGTGGGCGCCAAGATCACCCGCAAGCGGATGAAGGCGCTGCGCTTCTCCAACGACCAGATCGACGCGGTCAGCAAGCTGGTCGAGCTGCACCTGCGCTTCCACGGCTACGGCTCGGGCGAGTGGACCGACTCGGCCGTACGCCGCTACGTGCGCGACGCCGGCGACCAGCTCGAGCGGCTGCACGTGCTGACCCGCGCCGACTGCACGACCCGCAACCAGCGCAAGGCCGACCGGCTGCGCCGCACCTACGACGACCTCGAGGCGCGGATCGAGCGGCTGTCCGAGGAGGAGGAGCTGGCCTCGATCCGGCCCGACCTCGACGGCAACCAGATCATGGAGATCCTCGGGATCGGCCCGGGCCGCGAGGTCGGCCAGGCCTACCAGCACCTGCTCGAGCTGCGCATGGACCAGGGCCCGATGTCACCCGAGGCCGCCGAGGCGGCGCTGCGCGCCTGGTGGGCCGAGCGTTCCGCCTAGCTCAGCGCACGATCTTGAAGTTGAACTGGGCGGTGCCGAGGGCGTTCATGAGCCGCAGCCAGATCGGCAGCAGCATCTCGGTGCCCCGGGCGGTCTCGAGGGCGCCGAGGTCGATGACGTCGTCGTGACCGAAGCTCTCGAGCAGGGCCACCACGGTCGCCTTGGCCTCCGCGTCGTCGCCGGAGACGAAGACGGTGCTGCTCGCGCCGAGGGACCTCGGCTCGACCATCAGCGTGGCGTTGAGGGTGTTGAGCGCCTTGACCACCTTCGCGTCGGGGAACTCGCGCTGCACCTGCTCGCCCAGGGAGTCGGTGTCCTTGACGAACAGGCTGGGCGGGAAGCCCTGCGAGAAGTCGAGGGGGTTGGCGATGTCGAGCAGCGGCTTGCCGGCGAGGTTCTCGGCCCCGGCGAGGCGGAGGAGCTCGAGGGTGGCGCCGCCGTTGGAGGCGTTCACGATGAGCTCGGCGCCGGCGGCCGCGTCGGCGAAGGTCGCGAGGCCGACCCCGGGGTGCTGGGCGTGCCATGCGGAGAAGGGCGGGTTGCCCATGCCGTCCGGCTCGGTGCGCTCGAGCGTCGCCTGCGGGTCGCGGGTGCCGACGACGACGGTGTGGCCGAGCTCGTCGAGACGGCCGGCGAGGGCCTGGCCCACCATGCCGGTGCCGAGGACTGCGATGTTCATGGTGTCTCCTGTGGAAGATCGATGGGTAGACAGGTCTGTCTACCACGAGGTGGACGTTAGCAGACAGATCTGTCTACCATCAACACGTGCCCCCGCCCTCCGCTCGCCAGCGCATCCTCGACACCGCCTTCCGGCTCTTCTACGCGCACGGCATCCGCGCCGTGGGTGTCGACCGGATCATCGCCGAGTCGGGCGTCGCCAAGGCGACCTTCTACAAGCACTTCCCGGCCAAGGACGACCTGGTCGTCGCCTACCTCGACAAGGTCGACGGCATCTGGTCGGGCCAGCTCCACGCGGCCGCGGAGGCGGCGGGGGCGGAGTCGGCGGACCGGCTCGTCGGACTCTTCGACGCGCTCGGGAGCGCCTGTCGGCGCGAGGGCTACCGCGGCTGCGCCTTCATCAACGCTGCCGCCGAGGCGACGCCCGGCTCGCCGGTGCACGACCGCACCGTCGCCCACAAGCGCGACGTGCTCGCCTGGGTGCGCGGCCTGGCCGAGGAGGCCGGGGCCGAGGACCCGGGCGGGCTGGCCCGCTCCCTCACGCTGCTGCTGGACGGCGGCCTGGCCAGCGGGGCCCTCGACGCCGACCCGGAGGCCGCGGCCCAGGCCAAGCGGTCGGCCGCGGCGCTGGTCGCCGCCGCAATGACTGACAAAACTTGAAATCTGTCAGTCCATCTCTCATCATGGAGGTATGACCAGCCCCTCGACCTCCACCGCCCGACGACTCGGAGAGCATCGCCACCATCCACGAGGCCCTCGATGCGGGAGTCACCCTCCTCGACACCGGTGACTTCTACGGCATGGGCCACAACGAGATGTTGCTCCGCGACGCGCTCCGAGGGCGGGACCGTGAGGACGTCGTGATCAGCGTGAAGTTCGGTGCCCTGCGTGGCCCGGACGGCTCCTGGGGCGGCACCGACACCCGCCCCGCGGCCATCAGGAACTTCCTCGGCTACACGCTCCAGCGGCTCGGCACCGACCACGTCGACATCTACCGGCCCGCGCGCTTCGACCCCAGCGTCCCGATCGAGGAGACCGTCGGCGCGCTCGCTGACCTGGTCGAGGCCGGATGGGTCCGCCACGTCGGGCTCTCGGAGGTCGGCGCCGAGACCCTGCGCCGGGCCCACGCCGTGCACCCGATCGCGGACCTGCAGATCGAGTACTCCCTGATCTCGCGCGGCATCGAGGCCGAGATCCTCCCCACCGCCCGCGAGCTCGGCGTCGGCATCACGGCGTACGGCGTCCTGTCGCGCGGCCTGCTCTCGGGGCACTGGAGTGCCGACCGCGATGTCCGCGACTTCCGGGCGCACCTGCCCCGGTTCACCGGCGACAACCTCGACGCGAACCTGCGGCTCGTCGATGCTCTGCGTGAGGTCGCCGAGGACCGCGACGCCACGGTGGCCCAGGTGGCGATCGCATGGGTGGCCGCCCGCGGCGAGCAGGTCGTCCCGCTGGTGGGTGCGCGCACCCGGACCCGTCTCGCGGAGTCGCTCGGCGCGCTCGACCTCGAGCTGACCGGGGCCGACCTGGCCGCGATCGAGGCCGCCGTGCCCGTGGGGGCGGTGGCGGGCACGCGGTACGACGCGATGCAGATGTCGTTCCTCGACAGCGAGAAGTAGGTTGCCTGCCGTGCCCGAGCCCCTGACCGCCGAGACCATCCTCGACACCGCCGAGGACGTGCTGCGCCGCTTCGGCCCCGCCAAGACCACGGTCGTCGACGTGGCGCGCGCGCTCGACGTGAGCCACGGGACGGTCTACCGGCACTTCCCGAGCAAGGCCGCCCTCCGGGACGCGGTGACGCAGCGGTGGCTGGACCGGGTGTCCGCGCCGCTGGAGCAGGTTGCGGCAGGGCCGGGCAGCGCCGAGGAGCGGTTGCGGGCCTGGGTCGGGCTGCTGGCGGCCACCAAGCAGGGCATCGCCCGCGAGGATCCGGAGCTGTTCGCGACCTTCCGCCGGCTCACCGAGGAGTCCCGGGAGGTGGTCGGGGCGCACGTCGACCACCTGGCTGCCCAGGTGGCGCGGATCGTGGCCGACGGGGTGGCCACGGGTGACCTCGTCGCCGCGGACCCGCGGGTGGCCGGTCGGGCGGTGCTCCAGGCGACTGCGCTGTTCCACCATCCCGCGCACGCGGACGAATGGGGTGATCCGCGGCTCACCGACCAGCTCGAGTGTGTGCTGGACCTGGTCCTCGACGGGCTGCGCCCGCGCACCTGAGCGGACCGCCGCGTGGCCACCGTCACGCTGACGGGGCCGACATACCGACGGTAGGTTCGCCGGCAGTGTCCCCTGCCGACTGGAGAGAACCATGAGTGTCGAACCCCTGCTCGAGGAGACCATCGAGGTCGCGGCCCCGCCCGCCGCGGTGTGGGCGCTGGTGTCCGACGTGGCCCGGATGTCGTCGTGGAGCCCGCAGGTCGTGAAGACGATCGTGCGCGGTCGACCGGTGCAGGAGGGCACGACGTTCCTCAACCTCAACCGCCGCGGCCCGCTGTTCTGGCCGACCCGGGCCAAGGTCGTGACGTGCGACCCGCACCGCGAGCTCGCCTTCCGGATCCAGGAGAACTGGACCGTCTGGTCCTTCACCCTGGAGCCGACCGACTCCGGCGGCACCCGGGTGACCGAGCGGCGCAGCGCTCCCGATGGCATCTCGGCGGTCTCCCGGGGCCTGACCCGGGTCGCCCTGGGCGGTCAGCAGGTCTTCACCGAGGAGCTGCGGGCCGGCATGCGCCGGACCCTGGAGCGGATCAGGGCCGAGGCGGAGACCCGCCGGACCGTCGCGTCCTGACCCGCGTGTGACGCAGGCCGCTCCGGGCGAGGGTTTGCGCGACTCAGGGATCGGGCAGTTCTCTCGCGTGTGTGTGTCGCGCCGAGAGGCGCAGAGATGACATCGACCCGCCCGGAGCACTGCTCCGGGCGGGTCGATCCATTTCAGGTCCTCAGGACCGGCAGGTCACTCCTCGCCGGCGATGAAGGCCTCCACGCGGCGGCGGCCCTCCTCGTCGGGCAGCTGCACCGGCGGGGACTTCATGAGGTAGGACGACGCCGAGATGATCGGCCCGCCGATGCCACGGTCCTTGGCGATCTTCGCGGCGCGGATGGCGTCGATGATGATGCCGGCGGAGTTCGGGGAGTCCCAGACCTCGAGCTTGTACTCGAGGTTCAGCGGGACGTCGCCGAAGGCGCGACCCTCGAGGCGCACGTAGGCCCACTTGCGGTCGTCGAGCCACGCGACGTAGTCCGACGGACCGATGTGCACGTTGCGGTCGTGGATCTTGTCGGCCAGCTCGCCGTGCAGGTTGGACGTCACGGCCTGGGTCTTGGAGACCTTCTTGGACTCCAGGCGCTCGCGCTCGAGCATGTTCTTGAAGTCCATGTTGCCGCCGACGTTGAGCTGGTAGGTGCGGTCCAGCGCGACGCCGCGGTCCTCGAACAGCTTGGCCATCACCCGGTGGGTGATGGTCGCGCCGACCTGGGACTTGATGTCGTCGCCGACGATCGGGACGCCCGCGTCCTCGAACTTCTTGGCCCACACCGGGTCGGAGGCGATGAAGACGGGCAGCGCGTTGACGAAGGCCACGCCGGCGTCGATCGCGCACTGGGCGTAGAACTTGTCGGCCTCCTCGGAGCCCACCGGGAGGTAGGACACGAGGACGTCGGCCTGGGTGTCCTTGAGGACCTTGACCACGTCGACCGGCTCGGCGGCCGACTCCTCGATGGTCTCGCGGTAGTACTTGCCGAGCCCGTCGAGGGTGTGGCCGCGCTGCACCTCCACGCCGAGCGTGGGCACGTCGGTGATCTTGATGGTGTTGTTCTCCGAGGCGTTGATGGCCTCGGACAGGTCCTTGCCGACCTTCTTGTCGTCGACGTCGAACGCGGCGACGAACGTCACGTCGGAGACGTGGTACTCGCCGAACAGCACGTGCATCAGTCCGGGGACGTTGCCCGCGGGGTCGGCGTCCTTGTAGTACTCCACGCCCTGGATCAGGGAAGTGGCGCAGTTGCCCACTCCCACGATTGCTACTCGTACCGAACCCATCGGGGTTTCCTTCCTTCTCACTTCTGGGGAGCGACTTCTGCTGAGTCTGTGGTGCTGGTGGGATCTGGGCCTGCCGGGCCGGCTGCAGCAGCCGATCCGGGGAGCTCGCCCTGGTTGCGCTCGGCGCTGATCAGGTCCGAGAGCCACCGGACCTCCCGCTCGACCGACTCGACGCCGTGCCGTTGCAGCTCGGCGGCGTACCGGTCGACCTCCTTCTGGGTCATCGCCAGCTGGTTCTGGACCCGGTCCAGCCGTTCCTGGAGCCGGGTGCGGCGGCCCTCGAGCACGCGCAGCCGGATCTCCATGTCGGTGCGGCCGAAGAAGGCGAAGCGGATGTCGAAGTTGTCGTCCTCCCACGCGGTGGGACCGACCTCCGACATCAGGCGCTCGAACTCCCGGTGACCGGCCTCGGTCACCTGGTAGACGATGCGCGGGCGGCGGGTCACGGGCGCCGGCGTCGCCGCCGCCTCCTCGATCAGCTGTCCGCGCAGCATCTTCTTCAGGGTCGGGTAGAGCGAGCCGTAGGACAGCACGCGCCCCCACCCGAGCATCAGGTTGAGCCGCTTGCGCAGCTCGTAGCCGTGCATGGGTCCCTCGTGCAGCAGCCCGAGGACTGCCAGCTCGATGGTCTCTGCACGACGTGCCATGTGACCTATCGTAGCGATATATCCAACCGTGGTGGACAACACGGTGTGATCGGGCGCCACGTGGGGGATGCGTACCCTGTTGAGGTCGCCCCCGCCGAGCGCGCGGTTCGACGTACCGTCGAACGCGCTCCCGAGTCCCCGGAGAGCCGAAGTTGAGTGGTAAGCGCAGGGCCGCGGGCCCCGCCAAGTCGTCCCCCAAGCCCCCCTCGAGCAACAAGACGCGGCTCAAGCGTGTCGGGAAGTGGCTCCTGGTCGCGGCGCTGGTGGGCGCGCTGGTGGTGGCGGGTGGTTTCTTCTACCTGTACCGCACCATCGACATCCCGAACCCCAACAAGGACTTCCAGACCCAGACGTCGTTCGTCTACTACGCCGACGGCAAGACCGAGCTGGGGCAGTACGCCACCCAGAACCGCGAGTCGATCCCCCTCAAGGAGATCCCGCAGAAGATGCAGGACGCGGTGGTCGCCGCGGAGAACAAGTCGTTCTGGACCGACAAGGGCATCGACCCCAAGGGCATCCTCCGGGCGGCCTTCAGCAACGCGCGCGGCAACTCCACCCAGGGCGCCTCGACGATCACCCAGCAGTACGTCAAGATCCTCTACCTGACCCAGGAGCGGTCCTACCAGCGCAAGCTGAAGGAGGCCGTGCTCTCGCTGAAGATCCAGAAGCAGCTGAGCAAGTCGCAGATCCTCGAGGGCTACCTCAACACCATCTACTTCGGCCGCGGCGCGTACGGCGTCCAGGCCGCCTCGCGCGCCTACTTCGACAAGGACGCCAAGGACCTCACGCTGCGCGAGGCCGCCGTGCTCGCCAGCGTGCTCAACAACCCCACCCTGTTCGACCCCGCCAACGGCAAGGACGCGCGCGCCAACCTCAAGGAGCGCTACGCCTACGTGCTCAACGGCATGGCCGACCAGGGCAACATCTCCGCCGACCAGGCCGAGAAGGCCGGGAAGCGGCTCCCGACCTTCCCCAAGATCCAGGCGCAGAGCCAGTACGGCGGCCAGAAGGGCCACATGCTCTCGATGGTCCGCGACGAGCTGCACGCGCTGGACTTCACCGACGAGCAGATCGACGGTGGCGGCCTGCGGGTCACGACGACCTTCACCAAGAAGGCGATGGACGCCGCCGAGCAGGGCGTGATGGAGGCCCGGCCGGACGGCTTCTCCGACAAGCAGCTGCACATCGCGGTCGCCAGCGTGGAGCCGGGGACCGGCGCGCTGCGCGGCTTCTACGGCGGCCAGGACTACGTGCAGTCCCAGATCAACTGGGCCGAGACCGGCGGCGCCCCGGGGTCGTCCTTCAAGCCGTTCGCGCTGGCGGCCGGGCTGAAGGCGGGCTTCTCGCTCAAGGACACCTTCGACGGCAACTCGCCGTACTACTACAACGGCGAGGGCACCGGGGACCGGGTGCGCAACGAGGGCACCGGCCCGGACGGCCTCGGCGAGGACTACGGCTCCGCGGTGAACATGATCACCGCGACCGAGGAGTCGATCAACACCGCCTACGCCGACCTGACCATGTCCATGGGCAGCGACGGGCCGGAGAAGATCCTCGAGACCGCCAACGCCCTCGGCATCCCGAAGTGGGACAAGAACCGCTCCGGCTACAACCACCTCGACACCAGCCCCGGCCTCGAGCCCGTCACCGGCATCGCGCTCGGCTCGGCCACCGTCGCGCCGATCAACATGGCCAACGCCTACGCGACCATCGCGAACGGCGGCCAGCGCGCCGACGTGCACGTGATCGACAAGGTCGTGAGCAAGAGCGGCGAGACGCTCTGGTCCTACAAGCAGGCCACCAAGGACGCGATCCCCGAGGACATCGCGGCGGACACCTCCTACGCGATGCAGCAGGTGGTCCAGCACGGCACCGGCACCGCCGCCCTCGCGCTCGGCCGGCCGGCGGCCGGCAAGACCGGCACCGCGACCAACGCCGACGACGACGTCTCCTCGGCCTGGTTCGTCGGCTACACGCCGCAGCTGTCCACGGCCGTCATGTACGTCCGCGGCAAGGGCAACGAGCAGCTCGACGGCTGGCTGCCGTCGTACTTCGGTGCCGACTACCCGGCCGACACCTGGACCGCGGTCATGAAGCGCGACATGGAGGGCCTGCCCGTCGAGGCGTTCCCGCCGCCGGCGTACGTCGACGGTGTGGCGCCCGAGGAGGGCCACGCCCCCTACACGCCGCCGCCGTCGCCGACCAAGCAGCCGTCGCCGACCAAGAAGCCCTCGCAGAGCCCGACCAGGTCCCCGTCGAGCTCGTCGTCGCCGAGCCAGTCGCCGACCACCTCGCAGCCGTCGCCGAGCGACACCTGCGGGCCGCTGGGCTGCCCGCCGTCCGGCAGCTCCTCGCCCTCGCAGTCACCGTCCCAGTCGCCGTCCAACCCGGGGAACCCGTCGCCGACCAAGCCCGGGAACGGGAACGGCGTGGCGAGCGAGCAGCGCCGGTTCGTCAGCAGGTGACGTCCGGCACGGGGGACGAGCGGGTCCACCCCACCCTCGACGACCCCGTCGTCGCGGCCCTGAGCGAGGGTGTCGGCGGGCCCGTGGGCGAGCACGCGGGGCGGCACCGGTGGTGGACGCCGGTCCGGGTGGTGCTGGCCCTGACCGCGCTGTGCTTCGCGCTCGGCATGGTGCAGAAGGCCGACTGCTACCACGACTCGTGGCTCGACGGCGACGCCCGCTACTCCCACATGTGCTACTCCGACCTGCCCTACCTCTACACCGGCCGCGGCCTCGTGGAGCTGAACTGGCCCTACACCGACGACGCGCAGGTGCGGGCGCGGTACGACGTCATGGAGTACCCCGTCGGGATCTCCTACTGGGCCTGGGGGACCGCATGGGTCACCCACTGGCTGAGCGGGTCGCCCGACCTGGAGCCGAGGTACTCCCGGTCGCCGGACGCCCTGGCCGCCACGGACCAGGTCAAGGCCGAGTCGCGGCTGTTCGTCGCCGTGAACGCCCTGGGCATGGCGGCGGTGGCGCTGCTCGCCGCCTGGTTCCTGGCGGGTGTGAACCCGCGCCGACCCTGGGACGCCGCGCTCTTCGCGCTGTCCCCGGCGCTGGCGCTGACGGCACTGGTCAACTGGGACCTGCTCGCGGTCGGACTGGTCGCCGGCGCCCTGTGGGCCTGGTCGCGGGACCGTCCGGTCCTCACCGGCGTCCTGATCGGCCTCGGCACCGCCACCAAGCTCTACCCGCTCTTCCTGCTCGGGGGGCTGCTGGTCATCTGCGCGCGGCGCCGGCAGTGGCGCGCGTTCGCGACCGCGACCGGCGCGGCCGTCGTGGCCTGGGTGGTGGCGGACCTGCCGGCCTACCTGACCGGCCCGGACCAGTGGCGGGTCTTCTGGACCTTCAACTCCGACCGCGGCGCCGACCTCGGCTCGATCTGGCTGGTCATCGCCCAGGCGACCGACGACACCGTCGCCGTGCACACCATCAACGTCGTCTCGTGGCTGTTCTTCGCGGCCTGGTGCTTCGGGGTCCTGGTGCTCGGGCTGCTGGCCCCCTCGACACCGAGGCTGGCGCAGCTGGGCTTCCTCGTGGTCGCCGGCTTCCTGCTGGTCAACAAGGTCTACTCGCCGCAGTACGTCCTGTGGCTGCTGCCGCTCGCCGTGCTCGCCCGGCCGCGCTGGCGCGACCAGCTCGTCTGGCAGGCAGGCGAGGTGCTCTACTTCGCCGCCGTGTGGTGGTACCTCGGCGGCTACCTCGCGCCCGCCGCGGGAGGCGACGCCGGCTTCTACTGGTTCGCGGTGCTCGCCCGGATGGCCGCCGAGCTCTACCTGGTGGTCCTGGTGGCGCGCGACGTGCTGCGGCCGCGGCACGACCCCGTCCGGGGCGGGGACTGGGTGCCCCGGCCCCGGCCGGAGCCGTCGCTGGCGCTGAGGTCCGGCCCGGTCAGCTGACCACGACGCGGTCGAAGGCCGTGGTCGTGAACCGGACCCGCACGTCGATCCGGTCGCCGACCTCGGGCACGTGCGCGCCGTGGGGCAGGAAGAGCATCGAGGCCTGCATGTGCGGCGGTTCCGCGAACAGGCGCTGCTTGCCGTCGATGGAGAACGGCGAGCGCACGAAGCCGACCGCGTCCAGGCCGCCGCGCGCCAGCGTGGCCGCGCGCGCCTTGATCGAGCCGTCGCCGGTCGGCGCCTCGAGACCGATGCCGTGGGCGGTGCCACCGCTGACCACCAGGATGTGGCCGTGCTTGGGCGCGGTGCGGCCGCGGTAGCCGAAGACGTCGCCGCGCTCGACCGGGTGGACGTCGAGCACCGTGGAGGTGACCCGCAGCGCGCCGCGGTCACCGAGCCACAGGTTGGTGCCGATGCGCGGGCGCACGCTGAAGTCGGGGTACGACGCGCGCAGCCGGGCCAGCTCGTCCCCGGTCAGGTGGCTGACCCAGACGGTCGTGGCGCCGTGGCCCTCAGGGAGCTCGGCGGCCACGACGTCGTTCATCAGCCGGCTCACCTCGGACAGGTGCGAGCCCTGGGCGAGCGGCAGGTGCATCGCCACCCCCTCGAGCCGCGCCTGCGGGTGGTCGTGGAGCATCCGGGCGGCCGCCCACAGGTCGCGGGCCGAGAGGCCGTGGCGCAGCATGCTGGTGACGCGCTCGAGCACGAACCGCGCGTCGGGCTGGCGCGCCAGCAGGTCGGCCAGGTCCGAGATGCGACCCACCGTGTGGACCAGGCGTGGTGCCAGGTCGGGGTCGGTCTCCAGCGCGACCCCGAACGGTCGCCAGGGGGTGAGCACCAGCAGGTCGCCCCGGAAGCGGTCCGCGACGTGCGGGAGCTCGTCGTACGTGCCCACGGCCAGGGTGTCGCCGCCCAGGCCCTGGTCGGCGAGCCACTGGGTGCGGCGGGCCAGCCGGCCCACGGTGAAGCCGTAGCCGTTGCCCTTGGCGACCGGCACCAGGCCGGGGTTGGCCTCGGCCACCGAGCGCAGGTGGGCCCGCCAGCGCTCGCCGTCGACGGTGAGGACCAGGCTCATCCGCGGCCTCCCGAGCGACGGGCCATGTAGACGTCGAACGCCTTGTAGAGCGGGCGGTTGAGCGGGAGGTCCCACTCGCCGGCGTACTCCACGGCCTCGCCGCCGGTGCCGACCTTGAACTGGATCAGGCCGACGTGGGAGTCGTCGGGGTCCAGGGTGTCGGTGATGCCGCGCAGGTCGTAGACGTCGGCGCCCGCCGCGAGGGCGTCGCGGATCATCGCCCACTGCACGGCGTTGGAGCCGCGGACCTCGCGCTTCGCGGTCGAGGAGGCGCCGTAGGAGTACCACGCGTGGCCGCCGACCCGGATCGCGATCGTGGCCGCGACCAGGTCGCCGTCGTGCCGGGCGAGGTAGATCCGGATCCGGTCCGGCTCCTCGGACCCCAGCGCCTCGACCATGGTGCGGAAGTAGGAGAGGGGGCGCGGGGTGAAGTGGTCGCGCTCGGCGGTGTGGACGTAGAGGTCGTGGAAGGCGGGCAGGCTCTCCAGCGCCTCGGCGGCGGTCGCCGACGAGGTGACCTCGACGCCCTCCTTGGTGGCCTTCTTGATGTTGCGGCGCCACAGCTGGTTCATGCCCTTGAGCACGTCGTCCTCGGTGCGGGCCTCCCCGTCGGGCGTGCGCAGCGGGATCTGGAAGTTGTACTGCGGCTGGCCGGCCGCGAAACCGCCCTCGACCGCCTGCAGCCGCCAGCCGAGGTCGTCGAGCTGGGAGACCACGCGGGCGCCGGTGTGGTCGCGCTCGGTGGGGGGCACGTCGCCGAGCCGGCGGACCGCCTCGTCGGCGATGCCCTCCTTGACCTGCGCCGCGCTCCAGCGACGGGTCACCACCGGCGGGCCCATCCGGACGCCGAAGGCGCCGCGGGCCTTGAGGTGGGCCGTCATCGGGGTGAGCCAGGCGGTGAGGTCGTCGTCGGCCCAGTCGATGACGGGGCCCTCGGGCAGGTAGGCCAGGTAGCGCCTGACCTTCGGCAGCTGTCGGTAGAGCACCAGCCCGACGCCGGCGAGCTCGTCGCCGCGGAACCAGCCGAGGGACTCGCGGCGCCACTCCGACTTCACCCGGCCCCAGGCGGGGGTCTGCAGGAAGCTCGCCGAGCGGCGGTGGCGGAGGAAGTCGAGGTGCTGCTCCTCGGACACCTCGCGCACGGTCAGCGGGCCGGAGAGCGGGGAAGTCACCCGCCGAGGCTACCGGTCGGCTGCAGCCGCTCGCGCAGCCAGTCGAAGTCCGCCCGGTGCTCCTCGGCGCCGCCGGGGGTCTCGCAGACCACCGGCGCGCCGGCGTCGCGGACCACGGAGGCGAGGAGGTCGGGGTCGATCCGGCCGTTGCCGAAGTTGGCGTGCCGGTCGGCGCCGGAGTCGAACTCGTCCCGGCTGTCGTTGCAGTGCACCAGGTCGATCCGGCCGGTGATCCGGCGTACGTCGTCGACGACCGTCTCGAGCGCGTTGCCGCCCGCGTGGGCGTGGCAGGTGTCGAGGCAGAAGCCGACCATGTCGAACTGCTCGGTGGTGGAGATCGCCTCCCACACCCCGGCGATCCGCTCGAGGTAGCGGGTCATGGCGTTCTCGCCGCCGGCGGTGTTCTCGATCAGCAGCGGCAGCTTCAGGTCGGTCGCCTCGATGGCCTTGCGCCAGTTGTCGAAGCCCTTGGCGGGGTCGTCGGCCTTGTTGACGTGCCCGCCGTGGACGATCAGGCCCTTGGCGCCGATCGCGGCGGCGGCATCGACGTGCTGCTGGAGCAGCTTGCGGCTCGGGATCCGGATCCGGTTGTTCGTGGTCGCGACGTTCACGATGTAGGGCGCATGGACGTAGAGGTCGATGCCCGCTGCCTCGGCGTCGGCGCGCAGGCCCTCGGCGCCGCCGGCGTAGGCGAACTCCGGGCCCTTGTAGCCCTGCGGGTCGCCGAGGAAGAACTGCACCAGCGGCGCCTGCCGGGCCTTCGCCTCGGCGATCGGGTCGGTCTGGTCGACGTGGGCTCCGATGCTGATGCTCATCCGGTCATCCTAGGAAGGCACGCTGCAGGACCTCGAAGTCGGCGTTGCCCCCGGTGTGCACGACCGCGACCTTCGCGCCGTCGACCCGCTCGCGCTCGGCCAGCAGCCCGGCCAGCGCCAGGGCTCCCGCAGGCTCGGCGAGGTTGTGCGTGCAGCGGTACATCAGCGCCATCGCCTCGGCGGCCTGCTCCTCGCTGACCCGCACGAAGCGGGCCGCGCCGGTGCTGATGGTGGCCACCGCCTCCGGGTGCGGCGTGCGGCAGGCCACGCCGTCCACGAAGGTGTCGGCCGTCTCGGTCGGCACCGGCTCGCCGGCCGCGAAGGAGAGGGCGTACGCCGGCGCACGCTCGGCGACCACACCCACGACCTCGCACCCGCGTCCGAGCAGGTCGCGCACCGTGATGTTGGCGCAGATGCCGCTGCCCATGCCGACGGGCACGTAGACGACGTCGAGGTCGGGCACGGCCTCGTGCAGCTCGGCGGCGTACGTCGCCACGCCCTCGACCAGCCACGGGTGGAACGACGGCACCATCAGCAGCCCGCGCTCGGTCGCGAGGAGCTCGGCGTGCTCGACGGCCTCCTGGAAGTCGCGCCCGTGCACGACCACCTCCGCGCCGTACGCCTCGGTGGCCTGGTTCTTGTCCGCGGAGTTGCCCTCGGGCACCACGATCGTCACCGGCACGTCGTGCACGCGCCCGGCGAGGGCCAGGCTCTGGCTGTGGTTGCCGCGGCTGGCCGAGACCAGGCCGGGCGGCGGGTCTCCCGCGGCCAGCAGCCGGGCCACGAAGTTCAGGCCGCCTCGCACCTTGAACGCGCCGGTGGGGTTGTGGTTCTCGTGCTTGACGAAGGTGGTCGTGCCGGTGAAGCGCTCGAGCAGCGGCCAGCGCAGGGTGGCAGTGACCGGGACGTGGTCGCGCACCCGCGCCGTGGCCGCGCGGAGCGAGTGGAGGGTGATGGCCGAGCCGGTGTCGGACCGACCCGCCCGGGAGGACGGCGCCACCACGGTGGCGCCGCTCGCGGGCAGCGGGCCGGTGGCGACGGCGATCTGGGCCACGGACACCGGGATGTCGCCGGGGTCGGCGGCCCCGGACGCGAGGTGGTCGGCGAGGTCGCGCAGCATCGACAGCCGGGTGGTGGCGACGGGGTTGCCGATCCGGGTCCGGCGGGCCTCGGCCACCGCCGTCAGCATCGGCACGGACACCCCGATCGTGCCGGCGACCTCGCGCAGGTCGAGCCCGACGTGCTCGGCGACCCGGTCCAGCAGCGCCTGCACGGGCGCGCCGTACAGCTCCTCCTGCTGGTGGCGCCGCCCCGCCGCCACCTCGGCGGCGTCGTCCGCACCCGTGTCGGTCACGGTGGAGACCTCCTCGTGTCGAGCCCGCGATGTTTCGGCCGGCGGCAGCGTGGAAGCCTGTTCCCAGCGGCCGCCGCGGTTCACCGTAGACCCCGGCCGTGACCGGAACCAGCGAACGGTGCAAGGGGGACTCTCGGGTGACTGCCGCCAGGATGCGGGCCGTGGCCACGCTCGGACTCGGGGTGCTGGTCCTCGCCGCCCCCGCGGCCGTGGCGGCGGAGGGGCACGGGTTCGCCGGCGAGCCGGTGACCCCGGGCACCAACGTGCAGGAGACGACCCTCGTGGGCAGCGGCCTCTACACCGTGCCGGTCGCGCAGGGCACGGAGGAGCAGTACGTCGAGGTGCAGCGCGACGACCCGGACGGCACGCTCTGGTACGGCGCCACGGCGCTCGTGCCCGGCAGCACCAGGACGACCTCGCCCACCCTCACCCTCGAGAGCAGCCCGGACGGGACCGGCGAGCCGTGCGTCGGCTACGAGTCCCTGTCGTCGACCGCGGGCCAGAGCGGGATCGCCAGCGAGCTGTTCAGCACCGACCGGTCGGCCGCCTGCCGGCAGGCCGGCTCGGTGGTGCTGCGGACGGCCCAGTCCGACGTGCCTCCGGGTGACTTCCAGCTCGTGGTCTGGGAGGAGCCGCCGGTGACCAACGAGGCCATGCTGCCCGAGAAGAGCCTGTCGGTGGTCTGGAGCCGGACCGGCGCCGACTCCCAGCCGCAGCAGGTCGTGGCCGGGCGCACCTTCACCGACGCCCCCGAGGTCTCCGAGGGCACCTACTCCGTGCACGTCGACCCCGGCGAGCCGGCCCTGCTCCGGATCCCGCTCACCTGGGGCCAGCACGCCCAGGTCGAGGCCACCAGCAGGACCCGGGCCCGCGGCTACGCCGCGGTGGAGGCCCGCTGGTTCACGCCGCTGGGCGGCACGCTCGGCGACACGGCGTACAGCGGCGGGCCCGAGGCCCGCGAGATCACCCTGGACGGGTCGGGGGACCCGGCCGGCTGGGTGACGCCGACGGTGGCCTGGCGCAACCGGGAGGGGCCCGCGGACCAGGCGCCGGCCGCCTTCGCCGGTGACTACTACCTGTCGATCGACACCGCCCCCGAGGACGCCCCCAGCAGCGGGGTGGACGTGACGCTCACCGTGGCCACGGTGACCGACTACGCCCCGAAGCCGCCGGAGTACGCCGACGACCCGCCTCCGATGCCGTTCGTGAACGGCTCGGCGCCCGGCGAGCGATCCACCTCGTCGGCCGCCTCCGACCCGAGCGCTCCACCCTGGCCGCTGGTGGGCGGGCTGTTCGCCACCGCCGCGGCGTTCGCGGCCGCCGGCGCCGTCCTGTTCGTCCGTCGCAGGGCGAACCCGTGACCGCCCTGCTGCTCCTCGCCGAGACCCGGCCCTGGGGCCTCGCCTTCGGCCTGCTCGCGGTCGCCGGCGTCGCGCTGCTCGCCGGCCTGGTCGCCCTCACGACGGGCCGTCGCCGATGAGTCGCCCGACCTGTCCCGCGAACCACGACAGCAGCCCCACCGACCTGACCGGAGAACCCTGGTGAGCCACCTGAGCGCCCTGCGCCGTCGACCCGTCCCCGCCCGTGCGACGAGCGCCCTCGGCGCGGCCGTGCTGCTCGCGGCCGGGCTCGTCCCCGCCCTGCCCGCCGCCGCGGCGCCCGCCTCGATGGCCGACGGCTCCGGGGTCGTGGTGCCCGAGGGACTGACCCCCGTCGACGGTGGGGACACGGCGGAGACCGCGGCGACGATCACCTCGGGTCGCTACGTCGACAAGACCGCGGCCACCTCGCAGGAGAACATCTACAAGTTCCGGCGCACCATCGACGGCTCGGCCGTCATGTTCGGCGTCACGGTGCTGGACCCCGAGCACACGAAGCGTCGCGAGCGGCCCCGGGCGGTGCTGCTGGTGCGCAACCCCGACGGCAGCCTGGTCGTGTGCGGCCGGACGATCTACGACAAGGAGCAGCGCGCCCGGCTGATGCCCCTGTCGACGCACGCGGGGTTCTCCAACCCCAAGCCGGAGTGCGCCGAGGCGGACGAGTTCTTCCTGCTGGTGTTCAGCAACGAGGGGACCGAGCTGCCCGCCGACGTCCCCTACGAGCTCGACGTCTGGGAGGCCGCGCCCGCGACCAACCTCGACCAGCTGCCGCCGACCGGCTACGGCAGCGCCGAGGTCTACGCACCCGGCCCGCCCGAGCTGAGCGTCGAGCCCGGCACCTCCATGACCGACGCGCCGGTGCTGGCCCCCGACGACTCGGTGCACGTGGACCTGCCCCTGGGGCGGGTGTCGTGGTTCGCCGTCCCGCTGGGCTTCAACGAGGAGCTCGACGCCCTGGCCACCATCACCGACGAGGAGGGCAACAACGGCGGCGCGGGCGTGGAGATCCGCCTGGTCTCGCCCGTGGGTGGCGTGGTGAGCGTCGGCGAGCTGGACACCGACCGGCACCAGCCCACCGCCACGCTCGGCTCCGCGCCGGTCACCGTCGAGACGCACGGCTGGCTGGTCTCGCCGCGCTCACGCACCGACTACAAGCCCACCGACTACTTCGACAGCGAGGCGCCGCTGACCGCGGAGCCCGGCCTGTACTACATCGCGGTCTACGCCGGGAACGTCACCGGTGACGAGGACGCCACCCTGCCGATGACGCTGGGACCGGGCGTCAAGGGTCCGACCGGTCTCTACGAGCGGGGCAGGAAGCCCGTGTACGCCGGGACCACCACCGCACTGCCGGCACCCACGGGAGCCGAGCCGGTGGCCTACGACCCCTCCGAGGCGTCGACGTCCGGGGCCGGTGAGCCGACGGCGTCCGACCGGCAGGACGAGGGCACGAACGTCGCGGTCGTGGCCGGCCTGGCCGCAGGTGCGGCGCTGCTGGTCGTCGCCGGGGTGGTCCTGCTGGTGCGGAGCCGGCGCCGTCAGCCGACCACGAGGTAGAGCGCGACCGCGCTGAGCACCAGCGCCACGACGAAGCAGGCGATCGCGATCAGCGTCGCCGACGACCCGCCCGCGGCGGGCGCGGCGCCCCGGACCGTCGTGGCCGGCCCGTCCTGCGCGGACGGGCTCCACGACCCGGACGGCGACCCGGACGGCGGGCCCGCGGGCGCGCCGTACGACGCAGCGCCGTGAGCGGGAGCGCCGTGGGCCGGGGCGCCCGAGGGCGCGCCGGACGGAGCCCCGGAGGTGGGCGCGGGGGAGTGGGCGGGGACCGCGACGTCACCGAGCTGGTCGAAGACCTCGGGCGGCTCGGGGTCGTCCTGCCACGGCGCCCCCGGGGGCACGCCGAGCCGGCGCAGGTAGTCGAGGGCGGCCGACGCCGACGGGGGCCGCTGCTCGACGTCGGCGCTGGTCATCGCGTCGAGCAGCGGCTTGAGCACGCCGGGCGGGGCGCCCTGCTGCTGGCGCGGGGAGAGGCCGGTGAGCATCTGGATGGCGACCACGCCGGTGGCGTAGAGGTCCTGCCGCGGGTCGGGCGCCGCGCCGCGGACCTGCTCGGGCGCCATGTAGCCGTCGGTGCCGATGGCCCCCGGGAAGCGGGTGAGCCGCACGTCGTCGACGAGCGCGGCGACGCCGAAGTCACCCACCCGCACGACCGGCCGGCGGGTGCCGGTGGCCTCGAGCAGCAGGTTGGCCGGCTTGATGTCGCGGTGGACCACGCCCGCGCCGTGGATCGCCTCCAGCGCCTGGAGCGTCTGGTCCAGCACGACCGCGACGTAGCTCTCGGGGAGCGGGCCGTGGTCGCCGAGCAGTGTCTGCACCGACCCGCCACGGACCAGGTCCATGGTGAAGACCACCAGGTTGTCCTCGGCGGCCCAGCCGCTGGGCGCGACCACGTGGGGGTGCTGGATGCGGACCGACTGCTCGCGCACGAAGCGCAGCAGCATGCCGCCGTCGTGCTGCCCGAGGACCTTGGCCGCGACGAAGCGGCCGGTGCGCAGGTCCCACGCGCGCCAGACCGAGCCCATGCCGCCGGCGCCGATCTGGTCGACGAGCACGTAGCGGCCGGCCAGGGGCGGGGGCGGTGCCTGCGAGGGTGCCTGCGAGGGTGCCTGGGAGGGCGCCTGCGACGCGGTGGGGCTCGACGGGTGGCCCGGCTGGGGACTGCTGCTCTCGGTCATCGCGGGGGACGATACCCAGCGGGCGGCGGGTTCACTCCGGCGCCGGGGCAGGGATTTCGGCCCGCGGGATCGCCGCTGTTAGCCTTGGGCGTTCTCCGTGTCGACGCCCACCGACGGGCCGAGCGCGGAGCACCCCCACCCGACGTACGTCACCGGTGGGGAACGCAACGCCCTCCTGCCACGGAGAGACCGTGGCCGCCGAGTCCAGAGGAGGTGGAGACCGCTTTGCGTGCCTATGAAGTCATGGTCATCCTCGACCCCAGCATCGAAGAGCGCACCGTCGAGACGTCTCTCGACAAGTACCTCAACGTCATCCGCAAGGATGGCGGCAGCATCGAGTCCGTCGACGTCTGGGGACGTCGCCGCCTCGCCTACGAGGTCAAGAAGAACGCCGAGGGCATCTACGCCGTCATCACGCTGAACGCCGAGCCCGCCACGGTCAAGGAGTTCGACCGTCAGCTCGGCCTCAACGAGTCGATCCTCCGCACGAAGGTCATGCGCCCCGACGCTCACTGAGCGTCGATTGTGGAGGAAACCTTCCGCCTGTCGGTGCCAGCGGCAACGATGGGCGCGAATCGATCAACGGCTTGATCAGAACTAGCTAGGAGACCGCATGGCAGGCGAGACCGTCATCACGGTGGTCGGCAACCTCGTCGACGACCCGGAGCTGCGCTTCACCCCCTCGGGGGCGGCCGTGGCGAACTTCCGGATCGCGTCGACGCCGCGCACCTTCGACCGACAGGCCAACGAGTGGAAGGACGGCGACGCGCTGTTCCTCAGCTGCTCGGTCTGGCGGCAGGCCGCGGAGAACGTCGCCGAGTCCCTGCAGCGCGGCATGCGTGTCGTCGTGCAGGGTCGCCTCAAGCAGCGCTCCTACGAGACCCGCGAGGGTGAGAAGCGCACCGTCGTCGAGCTCGAGGTCGACGAGGTGGGCCCCTCCCTGGCGTTCGCCACCGCGAAGGTCACCCGTGCCTCCCGTCAGGGCGGCGGCGGGGGTTACTCCGGCGGCGGCCAGGGCGGCCAGGGCGGTCAGTCCCGGCCGCAGTCCGGCGGCAACGACCCGTGGGCGACCCCGGCTCCCCAGTCGGGTGGCCAGTCGGGTGGCCAGGGCGGCCAGTCGGGCGGCGGCTACGGCGGCGGTCAGCCCCAGGGCAACGACCCCTGGGGTGCGCCCGGCGTCGGCTCGGACGAGCCCCCCTTCTGATCCAGCACCATCCCAACCGAATCCCTCAACCATTCCGGCGTCAGCCGGGCTTCTAGAAAGGAAGCACCACAATGGCCAAGGCAGTGATTCGCAAGCCCAAGAAGAAGGTTTGCCAGTTCTGCAAGGAGAAGGCGACCGGTGTCGACTACAAGGACACCGCGCTGCTCCGCAAGTTCATCTCCGACCGCGGCAAGATCCGCGCGCGTCGGGTGACCGGCAACTGCGTCCAGCACCAGCGCGACGTGGCGATCGCGGTCAAGAACGCCCGCGAGCTCGCCCTGCTGCCCTACACGTCCACCGGTCGCTGAGAGGAGCCAGTCAGATGAAGCTCATCCTCACCCAGGAGGTCACCGGCCTCGGTGCCCCCGGCGACATCGTCGAGGTCAAGGACGGCTACGGCCGCAACTACCTGGTCCCGCGTGGCGTCGCCATCCGCTGGACCCGCGGTGCCGAGAAGACCGTCGAGTCGATCAAGGCCGCGCGCGCCTCGCGTGCCGTCCGCGACCACGACCACGCCGCGCAGATCAAGGGCAAGCTCGAGGCCCAGACGGTCGCCGTCAAGGTCCGGGCCGGCGAGGGCGGTCGCCTGTTCGGCGCCGTCACCGTCGCCGAGATCGCCGGCGCGCTCACCGAGGCGTCGGGCGAGCAGGTCGACAAGCGCACGATCGTGGTCGAGAACCCGATCAAGTCGCTCGGGGCCCACGAGGTCTCGGTCAAGCTCCACGACGAGGTGTCCGCCACGGTGGCCCTCAACGTGATCCCGGCCTGACCTCACGCCCGAGCCGCATGACGCTCAGCCAGGGGCCGTTCCTCCGTCGGGAGGGACGGCCCCTGTCGTCGTCGAGCCCGCCCGGTCGGGGTCGTCGGGCAGCGCCCACGGGGCGGAGGAGTGGCGGAAGAGCAGCCAGATGAGCGCCACCGCCACGACGCCGGCGGCGAGGTAGGAGGTCGTCTCGAAGGACGCCAGCCCGCCGCCGAAGACCAGGACCGGGAGCAGGCCGACCACGACGACGGCCGTGCGCAGGAGCCGCAGCCGGCGAGCGGGTCGCGCGTCCCCGACGGCGTCGGCCGCGGCGGCCAGCGCGTGGCACAGCAGGGCCGAGAACAGCAGCTCGGGCAGGTTGGCCGCCCAGCCCAGCGACGCGTCCGCGTCGTAGAGAGCGTCGGTGACCGCCGGGAACCAGACGACCGCGGAGACGGCCCCGGCCAGGGCCGCGAGGCCGCGGAGCGGGCCGAGGTGGGGCACGCCGTCGGGCAGCGCGCGCACCCCGAGCACCACCAGCAGCCAGCCGACCGGGTCGGCCAGGGCGTCGTACCCGCCGAAGCGGGCCGAGAGCACCACGATGAGCAGCCCCATCGCGATCGACTGGAGCGGCTTCATGGGGTCAACCTACGCAGCCGGGGTCGGCGGCGAGGAGGCGGCCGTCGGGCCGACCCCGGTCACCAGCCAGTCGTCGCGCCGCTCCCTGCGGACGAGCACCACCAGGCGCGCGCCCATGAACAGGCCGGCGAATGCCACCCAGATCGCGACCAGGCCGGCCGAGCCCTGCGCCAGCGCCAGCACCACCGGGGCGTAGACCACGAGGGTGACCAGGCCGGCCCGGGCGAGGTAGCGGCCGTCACCCGCGCCGATCAGCACCCCGTCCAGCACGAACACGACCCCGGCGACGGGTTGGCCGAGCGCGGCGACGACCAGCACCGGCACCAGCTGGTCGCGGACAGCGGCGTCGTCGGTGAACAGGGCGCCCAGCAGGGGGCTGGCGAGGGCGAGCAGGACCCCGGTCACGACGCCCGCGCGCAGCCCCCAGGTGACCATCCGCCGGGTGACGGCGCGGGTTCCCGGTGCGTCGCCGGCGCCGAGGTGGCGCCCGGTGATCGCCTGCGCGGCGATGGCGATCGCGTCGAGCACGAAGGCGAGGAACGACCAGATCGTCATCGCCAGCTGGTGGGTGGCCAGCTCGACCTGCTGGTCGCGGCCGCCCGCGGCGCCGAGCGTCACGGCGTACGTCGTGACCAGCAGCGCCGCGCGCAGGGTGAGGGTCCGGACCACGAGCGCGACCCCGGCGTGCGCGGCCGCCCGGATGCCGGCGAGGTCGGGGCGCAGGGGTGCCTGCTCGCGCCGGGCGGCGCGGACCACGACCAGCAGCAGCGCGGCGGCGCTGGCAACCTGGGCGAGGACCGACCCGAGCGCGGACCCGGCGATGCCCAAGTGCGGGAGCGGCCCGGGTCCGAAGACGAGGAGCAGGTTGAGCACGACGTTGAGGGCGTTACCGGCCACCGCGACCACGAGCGGGCTCCGGGTGTCCTGGAGGCCGCGCAGCACGCCGGTGGTGGCCAGCATGACCAGCAACGGGGTGGTGCCGAGGAAGGCGATCCGCAGGTAGGTGGTGGCCGCGTCGCTCACCTCGGGCGCGGCACCGAAGAGGCCGACCAGCGGTCCTGCGAGCACGACGCCCGCGAGCGTGGTCAGCGCGCCGATGCCCACCGCCAGCCAGACCCCGTCGATGCCCTGCGCGAGGGCGCCCCGCAGGTCGCCGGCCCCGAGGTGGCGGGCCACCGAGGCCGTCGTGCCGTAGGCCAGGAAGACGCACAGCCCGACCGCGGTCTGGATCACGGCACCGGCGAGGCCCAGGCCGGCCAGCTCCGTGGTGCCGAGGTGGCCCACGATCGCGGCGTCGGCGAGCAGGAAGAGCGGCTCGGCCACCAGCGCCAGGAAGGCCGGGACGGCGAGCCGCCAGATCTCGCGGTCGGTGGATGACACGGTGGTGATTCTAGTCACTGTAAGGACCACTCACGCTGTGATGCCCCCCACGAAGGCTAGCCCGCCAACCCCTGTGGGTAACTATGCCCCATCTGTGGGAATCCCGGGGTTCGGGTGCTTTGTCGACATAGCCGAGGGGGGTCGAAGAGGTGTCCGGAGGGTGAACGAACAGATCTTTCAGGTATTTTCCATCCACACCTGTGGGAATGCGTTTTCGCAGGTCAGGAGCTCTTTCGTCGGATTGGCTCCCCAGTTGTCCACAGGTTGCTCCCCAGCTGGTGCACAACTCGCCGCGTGTCGTCCACGACCTTCGGCCTGTTATCCCCAGGACCTGTGGACAACGGGCTTTCACCGGGCTGCCCCGCCGACGTACGGTCCGGGGGTCGCCCGGGCCCCGGGAACCGCCCCGGGGGCCTCGCAGGCGTCCTCGATCGCCCCGTTGTCGGCACCCGTCCCTACCGTGGTCGGTGCCGCGCCCGGGGGCGCGCGGAGCCGGCGCGACGGCGGCGGGCCGGACGGTGCCGGGACGAGAAGACGAGTGCAGGAGGCCCAGGGTGAGCACGACGGGGCAGGAGTTCCGGGAACACGGCTCCGCCAGCCAGTTCGACGGAGGGCTCGCGGAGTCTCCGCTCGACGAGTGGGGCGACGGCCCGGCGCCGTACGCGCCCGGCGAGCGGCCCAGCCGTCCCGGTGACCGCACCCCGCCGCAGGACATGGCCGCCGAGCAGTCCGTGCTCGGCTCGATGCTGCTGTCCAAGGACGCCATCGCCGACGTCGCCGAGGTGCTGCGCGGCACCGACTTCTACCGTCCCTCGCACGAGACGATCCACGAGGCGATCCTCGACCTCTACAGCCGCGGCGAGCCGGTCGACATGGTCACCGTCGCGGCCGAGCTCCAGCGTCGCGGCGAGCTGCAGCGGATCGGCGGGGCGCCGTACCTCCACACGCTGTCGGCCAACGTGCCGATCGCGGCGAACGCCGGCTACTACGCCGAGATCGTCCGCGAGAAGTCGATCCTGCGCAAGCTCGTCGACGCCGGCACCAAGATCGTCCAGATCGGCTACGCCGGCGAGGGCCAGATCGACGACGTGGTCGACCAGGCGCAGGCCGAGGTCTACAAGATCGCGGACAAGCGCACGGGCGAGGACTACGCCCCGCTGTCCGACATCATGGACGGCGTCCTCGACGAGATCGAGGCGATCAGCAACCGCGAGGCGGGCCTGTACGGCGTGCCGACCGGTTTCGCCGACCTCGACGACCTGACCAACGGTCTGCACTCGGGCCAGATGATCATCGTCGCGGCGCGTCCTGCCATGGGGAAGTCGACCCTCGCCCTCGACTTCTGTCGGGCCGCCTCGATCCACAACAACCTGACGAGCGCCTTCTTCAGCCTGGAGATGACGCGCTCGGAGATCACCATGCGCCTGCTGTCGGCTGAGGCGAAGGTCCCGCTGAACCACATCCGCAACGGCAACATGAACGACGACGACTGGGCCAAGCTGGCCCGCAAGATGGGCGAGGTGTCGTCGGCGCCGATGTTCATCGACGACTCGCCGAACATGACGATGATGGAGATCCGGGCCAAGGCCCGCCGGCTCAAGCAGCGCCACGACCTGCGCCTCATCGTCATCGACTACCTCCAGCTGATGAGCTCGGGCAAGAAGGTCGAGTCGCGCCAGCTCGAGGTCTCGGAGTTCTCCCGACAGATCAAGCTGCTCGCCAAGGAGCTCGAGATCCCGATCATCGCGCTCTCCCAGCTCAACCGTGGCGCCGAGCAGCGCGCGGACAAGCGGCCGATGGTCTCCGACCTGCGCGAGTCGGGATCGATCGAGCAGGACGCCGACATGGTGATCCTGCTGCACCGCGACGACGTCTACGAGAAGGAGTCCACCCGCCCCGGCGAGGCGGACGTGATCGTGGCCAAGCACCGCAACGGCCCGACCCGGGACCTGGTGGTCGCCTTCCAGGGCCACTACTCGCGCTTCGTCGACATGGCGCACTAGCCCTGTCGTTGCCGATGCAGGTGTGGCGCCGGGGACCACGGTCATCGCTCGTGGGTACGGGCCGCCGCCATGGTCGTGGCAGCGGGCCGTCACCCGTGTCGCACCAGGTCAGAGACAGCCGCTGCCGGCACCAATCGTGGTCAGCCCGGTGAGGTCACCGTTGCCGAACAGGTGGTTGGTGGAGCTCACCGCGCCGTACATGACCTCTTCGGCGCCGCCCGCGTGGCCCAGCCCCAGCGAGTGCATCGTTTCGTGCTCCATCACCTGACCCCAGGTGGGGGAGCCGGTGGAGTCGTAGCCGGGGCGCAGCGAGGCTTGGTCGTCGAGGACCACGTAGCCGCGAGACATGCGGTAGGCCACGTCGCTGTCGTAGACGCTCTGGCCGGACCCGCCGCCGATCCCGACCACGCTGCCGGACAGTTGACCCACGACCGATGAGTCCGACCAGCCGACCGCAATGTCCACGCCGGTCGGGAAAGTGCCGCCGGTGTAGTGCACGTAGTCAGTGGTGCCTACGTACTTGAAGTGCAGCCCGGTGCGGCCCGCGATCCGCGCGAAGGCACGCTTCATGTCATCGAGGGAGCCGGTGTACGCGTTGGCCGGGTTGTAGGCCCACCGGATGGTCGTGCACGGGTCCCATCGCGACCCACCGCCGTCGAACAGGAAGGTCCAGTCGCCGGTCTGTCCCACCGGCGCGGGGTCGTCGGCGCTGGGGTACTCCGCCGGGTCCCAGTCACCGGTCGGGTCATCGGTGGGCGGCGTGGTCGGGTCATCGGTCGGCGGGGTGGTGGTGTCGACGACCTCCACCCGGAACACCGTGGAGGCGACCGCAGGCAGCCCGGCTGCCCGGGGCGCGGTCACCCGCAGCGTGCGGGTCATCGGGGCGTCCTTCGCGCCCGCGTACAGCACGAACGTGCCTTTGCGGGTCGACATCTTGCTGGTCAGCGTTTGCCACGACCCGGCGGACCGCTCCTGCAGACGAACCGGCCGAGGCTCGCGGGCCGACCCGCCACGCAGGGTCACCACGCCGCTGACCTTGACCCGCTGCCCGATCTCGACGTTCTCGGGAGCCGACGCCGAGAGCAGGCTCTTGCGGGTGACCCGGACTCCCTCGTCGGAGAACTCCAGCGTCTGCGGAAGTGCCGAAGCCACCGCACTGCCGGCGTTGCCGATGGGGGCAGGCGTTGGCTGCGAGTCGTGGGCGGGGGCGGTTGCGGTGACCACACCAGAGGCGACGAGCAGTGCAGCGGTGACCGACCCCGAGAACGTTCCAACCTTCGGGCAAGTGCCGGACGTCGTCATGCGGGTTCCTCCGAGCAGTGAGCAGGCAGCGACCAGGACCCGCGAGTCCGGCACGGCGAACAGATTCAGCGGGCAACAGAACTATCGACACTGCGGGCACCCGGGTTTAGGGGACGGAAACCCCGGTCAGGGCGGCCCAATCAATGGGTGCCGTGCCCGGGACGTGGCACGATCGTGAGGTGACGAGCAGCCCCGTCGACCCGCAGCGCCTGCGCGACCTCGCGCTGCTCCGCCGCGTCCGCGACCGGATGGACCGGGAGTACGCGCAGCCGCTGGACGTGGAGGCGCTCGCCCGCGGCGTGCACATGTCGGCCGGCCACCTGAGCCGGCAGTTCAGGCTCGCGTACGGCGAGTCGCCGTACGCCTACCTGATGACCCGGCGCATCGAGCGGGCGATGGCGCTGCTGCGACGCGGCGACCTGAGCGTCACCGAGGTCTGCTTCGAGGTCGGCTGCTCCTCGCTGGGCACGTTCAGCACCCGGTTCACCGAGCTGGTCGGGATGTCACCGAGCGCCTACCGGGCCCGGATGGCCCCGGCCACGAGCGAGATGCCGGCGTGCGTCTCGAAGCAGGTCACCAGACCGGTCAGGAATCGAGAAGCACAGGAGCCGGCGCGCAACTAGCGTGATCGGCATGGACATCACCATTCACAACGCCTTCCTGCCGCACGACGACGGCGAGGCAGCGCTCGGCTTCTACCGCGACCTGCTCGGCTTCGAGCTGCGCAACGACGTCGGCTACAACGGGATGCGCTGGCTCACCGTCGGCCACCCCGACCAGCCCGGCACGTCGCTCGTGCTGCACCCACCGGCCGCCGACCCCGGCGTCACCGACGAGGAGCGCCGGACCATCACCGAGATGATGGCCAAGGGGACCTACGCGATCCTCACCCTCGCCACCCCCGACCTCGACGCGACCTTCGCGGCGCTGGAGGCCGGCGGTGCCGACATCGTCCAGGAGCCGATCGACCAGCCGTACGGCATCCGCGACTGCGCCGTCCGGGACCCGGCCGGCAACCTGATCCGGATCAACGAGGTCCACTGAGACCGACGCCGCGAGCCGCGGCCCGACAAGGGGGAGCACCATGACGCACGTCGCCGACACCCACGACCTGATCCGCGTGCACGGCGCGCGCGTCAACAACCTCAAGGACGTGAGCGTCGAGATCCCGAAGCGGCGGCTGACCGCGTTCACCGGGGTGTCCGGCTCGGGCAAGAGCTCCCTGGTCTTCGCGACGATCGCCGCCGAGTCGCAGCGGATGATCAACGAGACCTACAGCGCGTTCGTGCAGGGCTTCATGCCGAGCCTGGCCCGCCCCGAGGTCGACCTCCTCGAGGGGCTGACGACGGCGATCATCGTCGACCAGGAGCGCCTCGGCGCAAACCCCCGCTCGACCGTCGGCACCGCCACCGACGCCAACGCGATGCTGCGCATCCTCTTCAGCCGCCTCGGAGAGCCCTACGTCGGCCCGCCGACCGCGTTCTCCTTCAACGTGCCGACGCGCAGGGCGAGCGGCGTGATGTCGACCGACAAGGGCGGGCGCGTGGAGAGGAGCGTGGTCCGCGGCGCGGTCTACCTCGGCGGCATGTGCCCGCGGTGCGAGGGGATGGGCAACGTCAGCGACATCGATCTCACCGCGCTGTACGACGAGTCGAAGTCGCTGCGCGAGGGGGCGCTGACGATCCCGGGCTACTCGATGGAGGGGTGGTACGGCCGGCTCTTCGAGGGCGTCGGGCTGCCGATGGACAAGCCGATCGCGGCGTTCACCAAGAAGCAGCTCGAGACGATGCTCTACGCCGAGCCGACCAAGATCAAGGTCGAGGGCGTCAACCTCACCTTCGACGGGATCATCCCCAAGATCCAGAAGTCGATGCTGTCCAAGGACCCCGAGGCGATGCAGCCGCACGTGCGCCGGTTCGTCGAGCGGGCGGTGACCTTCCAGACCTGCCCCGAGTGCGACGGCACCCGGCTCACGAAGGAGGCCCTGGCCGCGAAGGTCAACGGCAAGAACATCGCCGACCTGTGCGCGATGCAGATCAGCGACCTGGCCGCCTGGGTGCGCGACCTCGAGGAGCCGTCGATCGCACCGCTGCTGGCGGGGCTGCGGCACCTGCTCGACTCGTTCGCCGAGATCGGGCTCGGCTACCTCTCGCTCGACCGACCCTCCGGCACGCTGTCGGGCGGGGAGGCCCAGCGCACCAAGATGATCCGCCACCTCGGGTCGTCGCTCACCGACGTCACCTACGTCTTCGACGAGCCCACGATCGGGCTGCACCCGCACGACATCGAGCGGATGAACCAGCTGCTGCTCCAGCTGCGCGACAAGGGCAACACGGTGCTGGTCGTCGAGCACAAGCCCGAGGCGATCGCGATCGCCGACCACGTCGTCGACCTCGGCCCGGGCGCCGGGACCGGGGGCGGCACGGTCTGCTTCGAGGGCACCGTGGAGGGGCTGCGCCGCAGCGACACCGTCACCGGCCGCCACCTCGACGACCGGGCGGCGCTCAAGGACGAGGTCCGCACGCCCACGGGCACGCTCGAGATCCGCGGCGCGGCCACCCACAACCTGCGCGACGTCGACGTCGACGTGCCGCTCGGGGTGCTGTGCGTCCTGACCGGGGTCGCCGGCTCCGGGAAGAGCTCGCTGGTGACGGGCTCGGTCCTCGGCCGCGACGGGGTCGTGTCGGTCGACCAGAGCGCGATCAAGGGCTCGCGGCGGAGCAACCCGGCGACGTACACCGGTCTGCTCGAGCCGATCCGGAAGGCCTTCGCCAAGGCCAACGGCGTCAAGCCCGCGTTGTTCAGCTCCAACTCCGAGGGCGCCTGCCCGACCTGCAACGGCGCGGGCGTGATCTTCACCGAGCTCGGCGTGATGGCGACCGTCGAGTCGCCCTGCGAGGAGTGCGAGGGCCGGCGCTTCCAGGCGTCGGTGCTGGAGTACACCCTCGGCGGCCGGGACATCAGTGAGGTGCTGGCGATGTCGGTGAGCGAGGCCGCCGCCTTCTTCGCCGACGGCGAGGCCAAGGTGCCCGCCGCCCACAAGGTCCTGGACCGGCTCACCGACGTCGGGCTCGGCTACCTCAGCCTCGGCCAGCCGCTCACCACGCTCTCCGGCGGCGAGCGCCAGCGGCTGAAGCTGGCCGCCCAGATGGCCGACAAGGGCGAGGTCTACGTCCTCGACGAGCCGACCACCGGCCTGCACCTCGCCGACGTCGAGCAGCTGCTCGGTCTGCTGGACCGGCTGGTCGACAGCGGCAGGTCGGTCGTCGTCATCGAGCACCACCAGGCCGTGATGGCGCACGCCGACTGGATCATCGACCTCGGCCCCGGCGCCGGGCACGACGGCGGCCGGGTGGTCTTCGAGGGCACGCCCGCGGCTCTCGTCGCCGACCGCTCCACCCTGACCGGCCAGCACCTCGCGGCGTACGTCGGCGGCTGAGCCGGCGCCGCCGGCGTCCTCAGTCCGCAGGGGCGGCGAGGTGCACGACCGCGTCGCCGCCGTTGACGACCGGCGCCTCGGTCCGGCCGATCACGATGCCGGCCCGGTCGGCGCGCACCAGCCGCAGCGTGCGCCCGAACGAGTCGGACAGGCTGCCCAGCCGCTCGCCGTCGGAGACGTGCTGCCCGAGCTGGGCGTCGAGGTGGAGGAAGCCGGTGTGCCGGGCCCGGACCCAGCCGCTCTGCCGGCACTCCACGCTGGGCGCCGGAGCCGGTTCGTCCACCGCGTCGATCATGCCGAGCGCGGCCAGGACCCGGCGTACGCCGTCGACCGCGGCCGTGATCGCCCACTCGTCGAAGCGCCACGCCTCGCCGCCCTCGTAGAGCAGCACCGTGGCACCCCGCTCCCGCGCCGCGTGCCGCAGCGACCCGTCCCGGATCCGGGCGTGCAGCATGACCGGGGCGGCGAACGCGGCGGCCAGCGACCGGGTGCGCTCGTCGTCGAGGTCGGCGCGCACCTGGGGCAGGTTGGTGCGCCGGTCCGAGCCGGTGTGCAGGTCGATCCCGACCTCGCACTTGGCGACGACCTCGGTCATCATCAGGTGCGCGATCCGGCTGGCCAGGGAGCCGCGGGAGGACCCCGGGAACGAGCGGTTGAGGTCGCGCCGGTCCGGCAGGTAGCGCTCGCCGGTCATCACGCCGAGGACGTTGAGGACCGGGACCGCGATCAGGGTGCCGCGCATCTCGCGGGGGGAGAGGGCCGCCAGCAGCCTGCGGACCACCTCGACGCCGACGACCTCGTCACCGTGGGTGGCTGCGTTGACCCACACCACCGGGCCGTCGTCGCGGCCGTGGATGATCCGGACCGGCAGGCCGACGTCGGCCCCGGTGATCATCCGGGTGATCGGCAGCTCCAGGTCCCGGGCGCTGCCCGCCCGGACCCGGACCGGCCCGATCGCGAACGAGTCGCGCGCCATCAACGACCCCGGTTCCGGCGGCGGACCGGCAGCGGCGGCCGGCCGCCGAGGTAGGAGCGCGCGGGGTCGACCACGAAGTCCTGGCGCAGCGCCTCGCGCCCGACCAGCATCCGGAAGCCCATCTGGTCGCGCCGCGACAGCGTCATCTCCGCGGTGACCGTGCGGCCCACCAGCAGGACGTCCATCAGCACGACGTACCGCTCGTCGGAGTGCCCCGACGAGCTGCGCACGACGCGGCGGTCGTGCACCCGGCTCTCCACGGTGGTGGCGTCCTCGCCGGAGCCCTGCCAGGGGTGGATCGAGTAGCGGACCCACGCCTCGCCGTCGCGCTCGAACCCCGTGATGTCGAAGGCGTGGAGCGCCGAGGAGCGGGCGCCGGTGTCGATCTTGGCCTTGACCCAGCTGACACCGCAGTCGGGGAGACCGACCCACTCCCGCCAGCCGGCGATGGTCTTCTCATCGGTCGTCGGCATGCACCCATCCTGTCAGCAGGCGCCTGCCCGTCGCCGCACCGCCGGTGCTTGAATGGGCGACCGGCACCCCTTCTCGGCATCCAGGACGGGCATGAAGCTAGCGATCCTCTCCCGCGCCCCGCGCGCCTACAGCACCCAGCGACTCCGGTCGGCCGCGCTGGAGCGCGGTCACACGGTCAAGGTGCTGAACACGCTGCGCTTCTCCATCGACCTCTCCGGCGAGGAGCCGGACCTGCAGTTCCGGGGCAAGCAGCTCTCGCACTACGACGCTATCCTGCCGAGGATCGGCAACTCGATCACCTACTTCGGCACCGCCGTGGTGCGGCAGTTCGAGCAGATGGACGTCTACACGCCGAACCCGGCGTACGGCATCACCAACAGCCGCGACAAGCTGCGCGCCACCCAGATCCTGTCGCGGCACAACATCCGGATGCCGGCCACCACCTTCGTGCGCGACCGCGCCGACGTGATCCCCGCGATCGAGCGGGTGGGCGGGGCGCCGGTTGTCATCAAGCTGCTCGAGGGCACCCAGGGCATCGGCGTCATCCTCGCGCCCGACCGCAAGGTCGCCGAGGCGATCATCGAGACCCTGCACAGCACCCAGCAGAACGTGCTGATCCAGCGCTTCGTCAAGGAGAGCAAGGGGCGCGACATCCGGGCGCTGGTCGTCGGCGACCGGGTGGTCGCCGCGATGCGCCGGGTCGCGCAGGGTGACGAGTTCCGGTCCAACGTGCACCGCGGCGGCTCGGTGGAGCCGGTCGCGCTGGACGAGGAGTACGAGCGGACCGCGGTGCAGGCGGCCCAGATCATGGGGCTGCGGGTCGCCGGTGTCGACATGCTCGAGGGCAACGACGGGCCGCTGGTGATGGAGGTCAACTCCTCGCCGGGCCTCGAGGGCATCGAGACCGCCACCCAGCTCGACGTGGCCGGCGCGGTCATCGACTACATCGCCAACCAGGTGGCCTTCCCGGAGATCGACGTGCGCCAGCGGCTCAGCGTCTCGACCGGGTACGGCGTCGCCGAGCTGCTGGTCCACACCGGCGCCGACCTGGTGGGGCGGAAGCTCAGCGAGTCGGGGCTCGACGAGCGCGACATCACGGTGCTGACCCTGCACCGGGGCGCCAAGGTCATCCCGAACCCGCGGCACAAGGAGGTCGTCGAGGCCGGCGACCGGCTGCTGTGCTTCGGGAAGCTCGAGGAGATGAAGTCGATGATCCCGGCGCGCCGCAAGCGCCGGGCGCGGGTCAAGAAGCTCCCCGAGCAGCCCATCCACGAGGGCTGAGCGCGGCAGGCGGGTCCAGACCGGTCGATGACTCGGGTTTCGCAGACGTAGCGCCCGGGCACGTGGGTCGTTGAACAAGGGTTCGACCTCCCCGGCGAAGGGCCACCAGCATGCGCCTCACCCTGCCCCGCACCGTCCTCGGTGCCACCGCGTCACTGCTGCTCCTGGCAGGTGGTCTCACCGTGCTCGCCAGCGCCGACGCCGCGGAGCCTGCGGAGGGGTCCGTGTCCGCGGACGGCCCCCGCAAGGTGTCGTGGACCGGGGGGCCGTTCGTCGTGCCCAACGCCACGGGCACCGCCCTGGACGCCCCGGACTGCTCCGCGCCGGACTCGTGCGACGACTTCACGCTCCACGTCGACACCCCGTCCGGCTACGGGAGCCGGCACCAGCTCAAGGTGTCGGTGGCCTGGGCGAACGCCGCCGCGGACTTCGACGTCTATTTGCTCGACACGAAGGGCCAGTCTGTGGCGACCGCGGCCTCGAGCGCCGACCCCGAGGTGGTCCTGACCGCACCCGCCGCGGGCGACTACACCGTCCGGGTGGTGCCGTTCGCGCCCGCCGGTGAGGGCTACACGGCCACCGCGAAGCTGGTCGACAAGCCCGACAACCCCGCCCCCGGCACCGGGAAGGCCCCGTCGTTCCGCAACTTCAGGGCGCCCAAGGCGCTCGCCGACGCGAACAACGCGGGTGAGCCGTCGATCGGGAACAGCTTCGCCAGCGGGGCCACGATGTACCAGGCCTACCTCTCCACCTTCAAGGTGCGCTGGAAGCAGGGGCGGGCCACCTGGACCGACGTCTCGGCGAACGCCACCAACGGGTGCCCCCAGGGCAGCACCGAGAGCCTCGACCCGATCCTCTTCACCGACCGCGCCACCGGCCGGACCTTCGAGTCGCAGCTGACCGGGGTCAACTCCTTCACCTGCTACACCGACGACGACGGCAAGACCTGGCTGCCCAGCACCGGGGGCGGCATCCCCAGCGGCGTCGACCACCAGACGCTCGGCGGCGGCTCCTACACCGCCGGCGGCCTCGGCAGCCTGCCCACGACGGACTACGACCACGCCGTCTACTACTGCAGCCAGGACATCGCGACCGCGTTCTGCGCCGCCTCCCACGACGGTGGCACGACGTTCGGCCCCGGTGTCCCGACCTACGACCTGACCCAGTGCGGGGGCCTGCACGGCCACGTGAAGGTGGCGCCGGACGGCACGGCGTACCTCCCCAACAAGGGGTGTGGCTCGAACGCCGCCGTGGCGGTCTCGCGGGACGACGGTCAGAGCTGGACCGTCCGGAAGGTTCCGTCCAGCACCGTCGGCGACTCCGACCCGTCGGTCGGGATCGGCGGCAACGGCACGGTCTACTTCGGCTACGTCGGCGCCGACGGGCGCCCCGGGGTCGCGGTGAGCCACGACCACGGCAAGACCTGGAAGCACGGCCAGCAGGTCGCGGGCGACCTCGGCGTGAAGAACGCCGTCTTCCCGGCCGTGGTGGCCGGCGCCGACGACCGCGCCGCCTTCGCCTACCTCGGCACCACGAAGGGCGGCGACTACCAGAACGCCGACACCTTCCGCGGCGTGTGGCACCTCTACGTCAGCACCACCTACGACGGGGGCCGGCACTGGGTGACGCGCGACGCCACCCCGCACGACCCGGTGCAGCGCGGGTCGCTGTGCACCGCCGGCACGACGTGCGGCGACGACCGCAACCTCCTGGACTTCATGGACATCACCCTCGACCGGCACGGCCGGGTCCTCGTGGGGTACGCCGACGGCTGCATCGACGCCTGCGTCGACCATCCGGGGAAGAACGGCCACGACGCCTACGCCACCATCGCGCGGCAGAGCGGTGGCCGCACCCTGTTCCCGAAGTACGACCCCCGGGTGAGCCAGTGAGCAGGCCCGGGCCGGCACGGGCCGCGGCGCTCGTGACCGCGCTGCTGCTCGGGCTCCCGCTGCTGGCGGCCTGCGGCGGCGACAGCGAGGCCGAGCCGGCCTCGGAGCGGGCGCGCGAGCAGGCGGCCGAGCACGAGATGGAGGGCGCGGCCGACCGGTCGACCTGCCGGGCCGACGCGGAGGCCGTCGACACGCCGTACGCCGACGGGTTCCCCGAGGACTGGGTGTTCCCGCCGCAGACCACGGTCTACGACGTGGAGGACCGCGGCGAGACCGGCATCATCGTCACCGGCGTCTCCTCGGCGCCGTTCGCCGACATCCTCCACTTCCTCAACCACGACGCGGTGGACGCCGGGTTCGCGGTCACGGAGGGCGAGACGGAGGAGCACGACGCGGAGGCGAGCTGGAAGTCCGGCGACCAGGTCGGCCGGTGGGCGATCCGCGAGTCCGCGGACTGCCCGGGCGAGACGGTCGTGCAGGTCTTCGCCGCCGGCTGAGCGGGGCGGGAATAGCGGCGCGCCCGTGACGGCTGCCCAGACATGGAGCTGTCCGACGCACTGGTGCTGGCGCGAGCCAACCGCGAAGCAGTCCTCACCACGATCCGCGGCAACGGCCTGCCCCAGCTGTCCAACGTGCTGCAGGCGGTGGGTGAGGACGGGCTGATCCGGATCTCGACCACCGCCGACCGGGCCAAGGCGAGGAACCTGGCCCGCCGGCCCTGGGCCGCGGTGCACGTAAACGGCGACACCTTCTTCTCCTATGCGGTGCTCGAGGGCGACGCCGAGCTGTCCCCGGTCGCCGAGCGCCCTGGCGACGCCACCGTGGAGGAGCTGGTCGAGCTCTACCGCGCGCTCGTGGGGGAGCACGACGACTGGGCGGCGTACCGCGAGGCGATGGTCGAGGAGCGGCGCCTGGTGGTGCGGATCCGGCCGACCCGGGCCTACGGGATGGCCAGGCTGCCGCGCACCAGCGGCACCTGAGCCGGGCCGCGACGCGTCACGGGCGGTCGACCCGCCCGCGCGCGCTGCTAGCGTCGAGCCCGATCTCGGGACGAACGGAGCACCAGCCATGACGCAGGCCGACTCGGTGGCCACCACGCAGACCCAGGAGCGCGGCCTCGCCCGCTTCGCCCAGCGCTCGGCGGCATGGACGGAACGCTGGTTCCCCGACGCCTACGTCTTCGCCCTGATCGGCGTCGTGGTCGTCTCGGTCGCGGCCCTCGTCAACGGGGCCAGCCCGAAGGTCGTGGTCGGCACCTTCGGCGACGGGTTCTGGGACCTGACCGCCTTCACCCTGCAGATGGCGATGGTGGTGCTCACCGGCTACGTCGTCGCCTCGTCCCCGCCGGTCGCGCGGATCATCGAGCGGATCGCGACCGTGCCGTCCACGCCGCGGGGCGCGGTCGCGTTCGTCGCGCTGGTCTCGTGCCTGGTCTCGATGCTCAACTGGGGCCTGTCCCTGGTCTTCAGCGGGCTGCTGGCGCGCGCGATCGCCCGGCGTACCGACCTCCGCGCGGACTACCGCGCGCTCGGCGCCGCGGCGTACCTCGGCCTGGGCGCCGTGTGGGCGCTGGGCCTGTCCTCCTCGGCGGCACAGCTGCAGGCGACCCCGGCCTCGCTGCCGCCGGAGCTGCTCGAGATCACCGGGGTCCTCGACTTCGGCAGGACCATCCTGACCTGGCAGTCGCTGACCATGGCGGCGGTCCTGATCGCGCTGTCGGTCGGCGTCGCCTGGGCCTCGGCGCCGCAGGGCGCGTCGGTGCGCACCGCCGAGGACATGGACGTCGACCTCGACGACACCGTCGCGCCCGCCGCGCCGCGTACCCGCCCGGGTGAGTGGCTGGAGCACTCTCCGATCCTGCCGGCGCTGATCGGCCTGCTCGCCTTCGGCTGGCTGGTGCTCCAGCTCGCCACGCTGCCGGTGCTGAGCGTGCTGAGCAACCTCAACGGCTACCTGCTGATCTTCCTGGTGCTCGGGCTGATGCTGCACGGCACCCCGCGCAGCTTCCTCGACGCCACGGCCAAGGCGGTGCCGGCCACCGCAGGCGTGCTCGTGCAGTTCCCGCTGTACGCCGCGATGTCCGCCGTGCTGACCCGCGCCGCCGGCCACGACGGTCTCACCGTCTCCCAGCACCTCGCCAACCTGTTCACCGACCTCGGCGGCGGGGGCGCGTTCGCGGTCGTGATCGCGGTCTATACCGCGCTGCTCGGGCTGCTGGTCCCCTCCGGTGGCGGCAAGTGGCTGGTGGAGGCGCCGTACGTCATGCAGTCGGCCACCGACGTGCACATGAACCTCGGCTGGACGGTGCAGATCTACAACGCCGCCGAGGCGCTGCCCAACCTGGTGAACCCGTTCTTCATGCTGCCGCTGCTCGCGGTCCTGGGCCTGCGGGCGCGCGATCTGGTCGGCTTCACGTTCCTGCAGTTCCTCTTCCACCTGCCGGTCTGCCTGCTGCTGCTCTGGCTGCTCGGCCTGACCTTCGACTTCGAGCCGCCGGTGATGCCGTGATCTGGTTCTTCCGGGTCCTGCTGCTGCTGTTCGCCGCCTTCGGGCTGCTGCTCGTCAGCAGGGGCCGGCGGATCCGGCGCCTGACCCCGGCGCTGCTGTCGACGTGGACGACCACCACGGGGGCCGTGGTGGAGGTGCTGCGCCGCAACGACCTGAGTGACATCGACCGCCTGGGACCGATGTTCTTCCACAAGCTGCGCTACGCCGACCCGTCGGGTCGCAGCCACGAGGTGTGGACGGAGACCGGGCTGCGGCACGAGCTCGCCCCGGGGACGCTGCTGCCGCTGCGGTTCAACCCGGACGACCCGGCGGAGGCGACCACGCTCGGTACCGACGGGACCAGTGGTGGGGCGGCCGGGTGCGCCCTGCTCGCAGCCGGCGTGCTGTTCTGCCTGATCGGCGGGTACGGCGTGGTGCTGACGTTGCGCTGACCGGGTCGAGCAGGCGGATACTGCCCTCATGGCCTACGACGAGGACCTCGCCGACCGGATCCGGGTGGTCCTGCAGGACGAGCCGGGAGTGACCGAGAAACGCATGTTCGGAGGCCTCGGCTTCCTCGTCGCCGGGAACCTGGCGGTCTCGGCCAGCGGCCAGGGCGGGTTGATGGTGCGGGTAGACCCGGCGGACGGGCCGTCGCTGGTCGCCGACAAGTCGGTGCACCTGGTGGTGATGCGGGGGCGCGCGATGGACGGCTGGCTGCGGGTCGACCTCGCCGGGCTGGACGGCGACGCCGCCCTGCGCCGCTGGGTCGACCGGGGCGTGGCCTTCGCCCGGTCCCTGCCCGCGAAGTGACTAGCCGGGCGGCAGGTCCGACCACGGGGTCACCGGGCGGGGGACCGCGACGCCGTCGAGCACGACGTCGAGTCGCTCGGTGAAGAAGGCGACCATCCCCTGGACGGGCACGGCGTCGTGCAGCGGGCGCTCGTAGGTCCACGCGATGTCGCGGAGCACCTGTTCCCCGGCCCGCGCCGACCAGTACGACGCCCGGCCCTTGTAGGCGCACACGGTGCGCAGGTTGCTCGGTTCCAGCAGCTCCATCGCAACGTCCTCGCGGGGCAGGTAGTAGCGCACCGGCAGCGGCGTCTCGAAGAGCAGCGTCGCCCGACGGGTGTCGGCCAGGACGACGCCGTCGACGCCGATCCGCACGTGCCGGACGCTGCGCAGGCAGTCGATGCGGTCGAACGGGTCGTGGGGGTGCCCCATCACCGGCTCGTCCTCCTCGAACCAGAGGGTGAACGCCTTCCAGTCGAGGACGACGTACCCCGCCAGGTCCGGGTCGTCGGGGGCGAACGCCGCGCCCGGGAGCTCGGCGTGCGGGGTGCGCACGGTGAGCGCGGTCCCCGGCGTCGAGTGCGCGGTGAACGGCGTGCGCGGGTCGAGCACCGGTGGTCCACCAGTGCCCGACGGCACCGGCCGCTCCTGCCCGTCGGGGCCCGTCGCCGGGGTGTGGGGGAGGAGGTCGGCCAGCACGTCCTCGCGGGGCACGGCGTACGACGGGACGACCCGCCGCGGCTCCCACACCAGTCGGGGCGCCTGCGAGTCGACGACGACGGCATCCCCCACCGTGGCCCGCACCCACTTGTGCACCGGGTGCACCCGCAGCTGCGGCAGTGCCCCCATGACGAGGTCCCGCATCCGCACGGCCATACCCGCGAGTCTGCGCCCCGACGCTCAGCGACGCCAGACCCGTTCGGAGCATCCGTGTAGGAGACTGCTGGTCGTGGACGGGCAGACGAAGAGGGACCGGGCCGTGGCCTCCGTGGTGAGCATGGGCCGGGAGGTGCAGGGCCGGATCTACCGCGCCGGCGTGTTCGGCCACCGGCCCGTCGTACCCGTCGAGCCCGCGGCGCTGGAGGCGGCGGCGGAGCGCCGGATGAGCCCGCAGGCGTGGTCGTACGTCGCGGGCAGCGCCGGCCAGCAGCGCACCGCCCGGGCCAACCTCGAGGCGTTCGACCGGCACCGGATCGTGCCGCGGATGCTCGTCGACGTGGAGGAGCGCGACACCTCCGTCGAGCTGTTCGGGCGCCGGCTGCCGGCGCCGCTGCTGCTCGCGCCCATCGGGGTGCTGGAGATGGCGCACCCGCAGGCCGAGCGCGCGGTCGCCGAGGCGGCCCGGACGCTGGGCCTGCCGATGGTCATCTCCACGCAGGGCTCGGTGCCGATGGAGGAGACCGCGGCCGCGCTGGGCGACGCGCCGCGGTGGTACCAGCTCTACTGGAGCCGGGACGACGACGTGGTGGACTCCTTCGTCGCCCGCGCCGAGGCGATCGGCAGCGACGCCATCGTGGTCACCCTCGACACGCACGTCCTCGGCTGGCGCACGCGCGACCTCGACCTGGCCTACCTGCCGTTCGCCCGGGCCGAGGGCATCGCGCAGTACACCAGCGACCCGGCGTTCCGGCGGCTGGTCGAGGAGCGGGCGCAGACCCCCTCGACCGAGCCCACCCCCCGTCCGACGCTGGCGGCGGTGCGGGCGCTGGTCTCGATGGCGCGGCACTACCCGGGCGACCTGCTCGGCAACCTGCGCTCGCCGCTGCCCCGCGCCGCGGTGGAGACCTTCCTCGACGTCTTCTCCCGGTCCTCGCTCACTTGGGCGGACCTCGCCCGGCTGCGCGAGCGCACCTCGCTGCCGATCGTGCTCAAGGGGCTGCAGGACCCCCGCGACGCGGCGCTCGCCCTCGAGCACGGGGTCGACGGGATCGTGGTCTCCAACCACGGCGGGCGCCAGGTGGACGGCGCGATCGCCTCCCTCGACGCGCTGCCCGGCATCGTGGAGGAGGTGGACGGCCGGGTGCCGGTGCTCTTCGACAGCGGGGTACGCAGCGGCGCCGACGCCTTCAAGGCGGTGGCCCTCGGGGCGAGCGCGGTGCTGGTCGGCCGGCCCTGGGTCTACGGCCTCGCGCTGGCCGGGGCCGACGGCGTACGCGCCGTGATGGAGCACGTGTGGGCCGAGCTCGACCTGACCATGGCGCTGGCCGGTGCGCGCAGCCTCGACGAGGTCACCCGCGACCTGCTGGCCTGAGACCCGTCGCCTGCCCTGCGCCGCTGGGTCGCGTCAGAGCAGCGGCCCTCGGTCGGACCAGCTGCCGCCGAGCCGGACGCGAGGCAGGAAGCCACCTGTCCGGCCGGGGTAGAGGTAGAGGGCACCCGTGGCCGCGTCGACGGCCATCAGGTCGGGAGCGCCCCGGCGGTCGAAGTTGCCCACCCCGACCAGGCTGCGGCGACCGGACCAGCCGGTGCCGAGGCTGGTCCGCGGTCCGAACCCGACTCCCGTGCCGGGGTAGAGGTAGAGGGTGCCGGTGGCGGTGGCACGCGCCAGCAGGTCGCGGTGGCCGTCCCCGGTGAGGTCACCGATGCCGGTCAGCTCGCTCATCGCGTTCCATCCCCCACCGAGCCGGGTCCGGGGACCCAGACCGTTGCCGCGTCCGGGATAGAAGAACAGGTAGCCGGAGGCCTTGGACACCGCCAGCAGGTCGGGGTAGCCGTCGCCGTCGAGGTCGCCGACGGCAGTGATCTCGCGCATCGCGTCCCACCCGGTCCCGAGCCGGACCCGCTGGCCCAGGCCCGCTCCGGTGCCGGGGTACAGCCACAGGACGCCGGTGGACCCGTCCCGGGCGATCACGTCCTCGTGCCCGTCGCGGTCGAAGTCGCCGTACCGGGTGGCGGAGCCGAACCTGCCGGTGCCGAGGCTGGTCGGGCCCTCCAGGCCGGCGCCGTTGCCGGGGTGGAGGAAGAGCGTGCCGGTGGTCCGGTCACGCGCGAGGAGGTCGCCCCAGCCGTTGCCGGTGAAGTCGCCGAACCTCGGTCCGGGCAGCGGTCGGACGTCGACGAAGTCGTTGTCGATGTTGATCCGCACGCCGCCGTAGGTCTCGTCGTGCCCGCCCCGGTACTGGTGCAGCCTCCGGTGCGGGGACCAGTAGCTGTCCGGGATCGTGTCGTTGTCGGTGCCGGCGTCCCCGTCGTACCGGGCGAACCAGAGGTGGTCCGGGTGCGGCCGGGCGGTCGACGTGTAGTCCTGCACCAGGTCGGCGACCCCCGAGCCGAGGCTGGAGTAGACGCCGGAGATGTAGCCGAGGTCGTGCAGCCGGGTGGTCCAGGCGCCCAGGAACCGCAGCACCGCTGTGGTGCACTCTGCGTCCCCGGTCCGGTAGGCCTCCATGTCGAAGAACAGCGTGCTGCCGGTGGGCAGGCCGAGGTCCTCGGCCGCGGCCACCGCCGAGCTCGCCTCGGCCCGGCCCTGCGAGCGCGCCTGGGCCGGGTCGATGAGGTACTTCTTGTTCGACGTCGTGCAGGGCGCCTGCAGCCCGAGGTGGACAGGCAGCAGGTGCCAGCCCGCCGCCCGCTGGTGGGCCACCCACGCAGCGGTGAGCTCGGGCTGTGCGCAGGCCCGGTTGACCCCGCCCACGTAGACGCCGATCGCGCGGTACGGCGAGGCCAGCCACGCGTCCATGGTCGACGAGCTGGGCGCGCTGCACGCGTCGAAGCCCTCGCCGGTGAAGGTGCCGGGTTCGCCCTCCGCGGCCGTCGCGGACGGCGACGACATGGCGGCGAGCAGCACCAGCGCGCCGGCGGCCACCAGTGCCGCGCATCGTCGCCGCAGCTCTCCCATCTCTGGCTTCCCCTCACCCGCGCGACTGATCTCCCGCACCAGTGCAGCACCGCGCGCGAGGGGCTGACAGGGCCCTCCGGCCCCTCGAGTCCCTCCCGGCGACCTCCGTGCTCACCTAGGCTGTGGCGGTGAGCGACGTGCTGGACGAGGGGCCGTTCTTCCACGGCACGAAGGCCGACCTGCGGGTGGGGGACCTCCTCACCGCCGGCTTCCGGTCGAACTACCGACCGGACGTCGTGATGAACCACGTCTACTTCACCGCGCTGCCCGACGGCGCCGGGCTGGCCGCGGAGCTCGCGGCCGGCGAGGGCGCTCCGCGCGTGTACGCCGTCGAGCCGACCGGAGCGTTCGAGAACGACCCGAACGTGACCGACAAGAAGTTCCCCGGCAACCCCACCCGGTCCTACCGCAGCCGGAAGCCGCTCAGGGTCGTCGGCGAGGTGGCCGACTGGACCCGCCTGACCCCCGAGGCGCTCCAGGCCTGGCGCGACCGGCTGGCAGCGATCCTCGCGGACGAGCGCGGAGAGATCATCAACTGACCGGCGCTGCGGTCTCGAGCGGGCTCGTGCCGGCACGCAGGAGCCCGGCCATCCGTCCGGGAGCGTTGCGCCACGTCGTCCGGCCCAGCCAGTCGTTGGGGAGGGAGAGCCGCATCAGCGGAGCCGTCGATCGTCAGGCGCAGTCGGCACACAGGTCGGCGGCCGGCGAGGACCGTCGAGATTCGTGCTGGACGAGGAAACAGGCTGAGCAGGTGAACTCGTCGGTCTGCTTCGGAGTGACCTCGATGGAGAGGGTCTCGTGGGAGAGGTCCGCGCCGGGAAGCTCATACGACTCGGCCAGCTCGGTCTCGTCCTCGTCGACCTTGCCGGAGGTCTTGTCCTGCTCGCCCGAGGTGAGGCGGCGGGCCTCCAGGCTCTCTTCCTTCTGTTCTTCTTCGGTCTTGCGCGATGCGTCGTAGTCGGTGGCCATGTGGAGCTCCTCTCGGGGCGGAGCGCGAATGCTAGCCCCGGACGTCGTCGCGGCCTGCAATGCCGACCTCGCGGGAACGGCGTTGTCCGCGCGCCCCGCCGAAATCCTGAACACACGACCGATGCCGTACCGTGGTTTCTGTTGAAGGGATGGCTGTACACGCGTCCTGGCCGCACACGATGTCGCGGCTCGTATCTCATACCCCTGGTTTTCGGTTCGCTGGACATCAGCTCAGGTGGATGTCTTCAGCGGCTCGAGGGCACGACGCCCCCGACATGTGAACAAGGGAAAAAGATCATGGCTCAGGGAACTGTCAAGTGGTTCAACGCCGACAAGGGTTTCGGCTTCATCGCGCAGGATGGCGGCGGCGAGGACGTGTTCGTCCACTACTCCGCCATTCAGTCCGGTGGCTACAAGTCGCTCGATGAGAACCAGAAGGTCGAGTTCGACCTCGCCCAAGGCCCCAAGGGGCCTCAGGCCGAGAACGTCCGCGTCTCCTGATCTCACCACGAAGAGCCCCGACCCGCGTCCGTGGTCGGGGCTCTTCGGGGTTGACCTGCTTCTTCTGGACGAGGGGCCGTTCTTCCACGGCACGACGGCCGACCTGCGGGTGGGGACCTCCTCACCGCCGGCTTCCGGTCGAACGACCGGCCAGAGGTCGTGATGAATCACGTCTGCTTCACCGCGGTGCCCGACGGTGCCGGGCTGGCCGCGGAGCTCACGGCGGGCGAGGGTGCTCCGCGCGTGTACGCCGTCGAGCCGACCGGGGCCTTCGAGAACGACCCGCACGTTTCGTCCGAAGGACCAACAGCCGCGCCGCGCGTCGCTTACGCTCGCCGAACGGCGCTCCAACAGGCCACCGTTCAGCGAGGAAACGAGACCCGACGATGGCGATGAGCAGGGCAATGCAACCGATGCTGAGGGCGGCGCTGACCACGGCACTGACAGTCGCGCTCCTGCTGAGCGGCTCGATCGCATTCGCGGGTACCTGGCGCCACGTCGACCCGAGCGGGGACTCCAAGCCGGGCTACTCGGGCACCCCCGGCGAGGGGGACATCGGCAAGGTCACGGTGACCGCCAAGCGGCGGACCGTGCACCTCGCCTGGCGCGGTGCCCCTGGAAGCGAGTGGGCCGGCGGCATGTTCTGGCAGCTGGACACGGTCAAGAGCAACCGCGGCCCGGAGTTCATGATCAGCTGGAGCTACGACATCGCCGACCGCGCGTACCTGGGGCGCATCGACACGTGGACGAAGGGCTGGGCGGGCGGCCCGACCGAGAAGCGCTGCCGGGGACTGAAGGTGCGCTACCCCGACACCAACCGACCTGGTCAGAACTACGTCGTGCCGCTGCGCTGCCTGAAGTCGCACGGCGCCAAGCCGAAGAGGATCCGGGTCAACCTCGAGTCCTCGGATCTCAGCAGCAGCTACGCCCTCGACGTCGCGCCGAGGCACCACCGATTCGGCCGGTGGGTCTCGACCCGCTGACCCGACTTCGGGAACAGGATGGATTCGAGCCGTCGGGGCAGCGGCTCGTCAGGTCACGGCGTCGAGCGGGCTCGCGCCGGCACGCAGGAGCCCGGCCATCCGCCCAGGAGCGTTGCGCCACGTCGTCCGGGCCAGCCAGTCGTTGGGGAGCGAGAGCCGCAGCACCTTGTGCCAGGCGCTCGCGACCTGCTGCGGCAGCGGGGCGGAGTGGTAGCGCAGCCCGAAGCGCTCGAAGAGGTCACGCACCCGCGGCGCGATCTGCCCGTACCTGTTGGACGGCAGGTCCGGGAACAGGTGGTGCTCGATCTGGTGGGAGAGGTTCCCGCTCAACAGGTGCATCAGCGGCGGTCCCGAGATGTTGGCCGAGCCCAGCATCTGGCGCAGGTACCACTCGCCGCGGGTCTCGTCGGGGTCGAGCTCGTCGCGTTCGAAGGTCTCGACGCCCTCGGGGAAGTGTCCGCACATGATCACCGAGTGGCTCCACACGTTCCGGACCAGGTTCGCGGTGAGGTTGGCGGCCAGCGTGGACCGGAACGCCGGCCCCGACAGCACGGGGTGGACGAGGTAGTCCTTCATCGCCTGCCGGCGCACCTTGCGCAGGGTGCCGCCCACGCGGGTGCGGAGCTCGGGAGTGAAGCCGCGCCTCTGCCGCAGGGTCTCGCCCAGGTCGAGGTCGTACATCGCGATGCCGTACTCGAAGATGCAGGCGTTGACGAGGTTCCACAGCGGCTGGGCCAGGTGCCGGCGCTGCCAGGGCTGGTCCTCGTCGACGCGGAGGATGCCGTAGCCCAGGTCGTTGTCCTTGCCGAGGATGTTCGTGAAGACGTGGTGCATCTCGTTGTGGGAGCGCTTCCACTCCGCGGCCGGGGTGGCGTGGTCCCACTCCCAGGTCGAGGAGTGGATCTTCGGATCGCGCATCCAGTCCCACTGGCCGTGCAGGACGTTGTGACCGATCTCCATGTTGTCCAGGATCTTGGCCAGCGCCAGCCCGGCAGTGCCCAGCAGCCAGGCAGGCCGGGAGCGGGAGAACAGGAGCACCACCCGGCTGCCCAGCTCGAGCGTGCGCTGGGCGCCGATGACCCGCCGGATGTAGCGCGCGTCGCCCGCACCCCGGTCGTCGATGACCTGCTGCCGGATCGTGTCGAGCTCGGTCGAGATCAGCTCGATGTCTTCGGTCGACAGGTGCGCGACGGGGTTGGGACGCTTCTTCTGTACGGCAGTCACTCAGGTCCCGTCAGGCCCGGCTGCGGCGCTTCTCATCAGCTCCATGTCTACTCGTACCGCCTCCGGGCCGAGACATGCGCGTTCCCGTCCCGGCTGTCGGATCGCGGTGGACCTGTTCGTGGCACTGGTGAGAGGCCGTCCACGGGGCGGCCGCGAGGAGAGGACCTCACCCATGCGACCAGCGCTCTGGGAACATGGCGAGATGGTTGATGGTCGACTGAGCCGGGCCGTCGTCACGTACATCTGGGGGAACCCGCGCCGTCTGTCCTACCCGAGCAGCCATCCTGACGACGTGGCGCGGACCTTCGGGGACGGCGCCACCGATCTCCTGTCCTCGATCGAGCGGATCCTCGACGACGAGCCGCTCAGGGCGATCGGCAACCACTTCGCCTAGAGCTCCGAGTAGGACCGCGAGGATGTCGCCGTGGCGGGCACCCGGTCACGGGTCTGGGCTGCGCCACAGGGGGTAAGAAGGGACATGCGCATCTTCTTCACCGGCGGCAGCGGCAAGGCGGGCAAGCACGTCGCGCCGTACCTCGCCGACCAGGGCCACCACGTCACCAACGCCGACCTCGTCCCGCTGGGGCACCCGGCGGTTGCCGACCTCCGGGTCGACCTCACCGATGCCGGCGAGACGTACTCGGCGCTCGCCGGGCTGGCGACCTTCGACGAGCTGGACCTGCCCGCGAAGCCGACGTACGACGCCGTGGTCCACTTCGCCGCGGTGCCGAGGATCCTCCTCACGTCGGACGCAGCGACCTATGCGACCAACGTCCTCAGCACCTACAACGTGCTCGAGGCGGCGACGCGGCTGGGCGTGCGGAAGATCGTCTTCGCCTCGTCCGAGACGACCTACGGGGTCTGCTTCGCCCAGGGCGAGCGGAAGCCGCTCTACGTGCCCGTCGACGAGGAGCACCCGACGGTCCCCGAGGACTCCTACGCGATGTCGAAGGTGGCCAACGAGGTGACCGCGCGCTCGTTCCAGGCCCGCACCGGCGCCGACGTCTACGGGTTGCGGATCAACAACGTCATCGAGCCGCACGAGTACGCCGAGAGCTTCCCCGCCTTCCTCGCCGACCCGGCGCTCCGACGCCGCAACCTGTTCGCCTACATCGACGTCCGCGACCTGGGCCAGATGGTGCAACGCTGCCTGGAGGTCGACGGTCTCGGCTACGAGGTCTTCAACGTCGCCAACGCCGACATGTCCGTGGCCGCGACGACCGAGGAGATCCGGGACCGCTTCTACGACGGGGTCGAGGTGCGCCGGGACATGGGCCGTGACGAGACCTTCTATGCCATCGGCAAGGCGCGCGAGCTCGTCGGGTTCGCCCCGCGCCACTCCTGGCGCGACGTGCTGGACGACCCCGGGGCGGGCTGAGGTCCCACCAGCCCGGTCAGGGGCCCGCGGGTGCGTCGAGCTCCGCCATCGCCCGGTCGAAGGCGTGGCCGGCCGCCCGCCACGGTGCCGACCCGCCCTCCTCCGCCAGCCCGAGCAGGTGCGGGGTCAGGTCGGCGCTGAACCCCTCGCTGGCCTCGCGCGGGAGGAGCGAGGGCAGGTTGTCGATGGCGATCACCTCCAGCGGCACGCCGCCGGTCTCCGGGGCGCCGTCGTGCAGTCGCCGGACCGGCTGCTGCCAGGTGGTGACCTCGGTGTTCACCGGGAGCATGTTGGTGGGTCCGGTGACGTCGCAGGTCACGTCCGCGAGCACCCGCAGCCGGCGCTCGTGGCCAAGGTCCGACTGCTCCACGAACGGAGTCGTCGGGGTGTGTGTGACCACGCAGTTCACCAGCAGGTCGTGTCCGAGCAGCGCCTGCTTGTGCAGGTCCTGCGTCTCCTGGCGATCCCACCGGGTGGTCGGCACACCGGCGGCGATCAGCGCGCCCTGGGCGCCGCGACCGGATCGCCCGTGCGCCCCGGTGACCAGCGCCAGCAGCTGGTCGACCCCCGCCCGCCCGGCGGCCTCCAGCTCGGCGTCGAGCTCGTGCTTGGCCATCGGGGTGAGCGGCGCGGCCAGCCTGCCGGCCAGGTGCAGCACGCCGAGCGCGGCGCCCACGTAGCCGGCCCAGTAGCCGAAGGCGACCACCCGCTTGCCGTCCTTGTCGACGAGGTACTCGATGTCGAGCAGCCGACCTCCGCCGCGGCGGAACCGCTCGAGGGTGGGCCGGGCGTCCTCCTGGCCCTTGAATGCGTGCGCGAAGTAGATGTGCCGGTGGAACAGCGACGCCGGCTCGTCGGGGAGCTCCTTGACCCCGAGGACGTAGGCGTCGCGGGGAGCCTCGGGCCAGGTGCCCTCGGCCACGACGGTCGCCCCGGCTGCGTCGTACTCCTCGATGGGGAAGATGCGTTGCGGCGACTCCTCGACGCTCACCTCGAGCCCGGCGTCCAGGAGCATCGGGATGTCGGCGGGTACGACGGGCGCGCGCCGCTCCGTGCCGCGCGACTCGGACCGGATCCACACATGGACGGGCTGCATGCCGCAAGGATCGCACTGTGCGCCCGGGGCGGACGCGTAGACCTAGAGCGGCGGCAGGCCGAGGGCCTCGCGCAGCGCGCCCTCGAGCCGGTCGCCGCGGTCGTAGCCGCCGATGTGGCCGGTCATGAACGCGACCGCGTACCCACCCACCTCGCTCCACCAGCCGAAGCTTCCGCCGAGGCCGCCCATCCCATAGCCGTCGGAGTCGACGACGACACCCAGGCCCCACTCGCGCTCATCGCCCATCATCAGGTCGCGCTCCATCCCGTGACCGCGACCCAGCTCGCTGCGCAGGTCCGCATCGAGCAGCCGGCCCTCCGCCAACGCGACGTACAGGCCCGCGACCGCCCGGGCAGTGCCGTGACCGTTCACCGCGGGCACCTCGGCCCGGCGCCAGCGCTCGCTGTTGGCCACGTGCGGGTCACGGGCCCCCGGCGGGTTGGTGACGCCGCGGCGGTAGAGGTCGTTGCCGGCCTGCTGTGCCGCGGCGAAGTCCGCCCCGAAACCGGTCAGGTCCGCGACCCGGCCCAGCTCGGTGTCGTCGAGCCCGACATGGAAGTCCAGCCCGAGCGGGCCGCACACGTCGTGACGGAGGAACACACCGAGCGGGCGGCCGTCGACTCGGCGCACCAGCTCACCGAGCAGGTGGCCGTAGAACAGGGCCGACTCGCCGTGCGCCGTCCCCGGCGGCCACGAGGGCTGCTGCCGGGCCAGCAGGGAGCACATCAGGTCCCAGTCGTAGAACGCCTCCTCGGGAGCGTCCTCGTCGAGCGCGACCAGGCCGGCGCGGTGGGTCAGCACGTCCCGCACTGTCGCCGGGGCGGCCAGCTCGGGCCAGTACCGCTGCATCGGGGCATCCAGGTCGATCCGGCCGCGTTGCACCAGGGACAGCACGGCCACGGCCGCGAAGGGCTTCGTCACCGAGTAGGGCATGACCAGCGTGTCGGGTGACCAGTCCCGGGTGTGCGCCGCGTCGGCGTACCCACCCCACAGGTCGACCACCCAGCGGCCGTCGTGCCAGATCGCGAACGACGCGCCGGTGCCCGGCTGGGCGGCCAGCACGTCGGCCATCACCGACACCACGTTCGCGAACCGATCGTCAGCGTGTCCGTGGACGCGCACCGGGGGCACCTCCATGTCTCGCTGTGGAGGCCACGCCCCCGACGGTTCGGCAGCTGCGTCGACGCCGGGACTGCTCAGTTCGTGGCGTACGTGAGCCAGGTGATGAACATGAACAGCCCGATGATCGCCGCGTCTATCAGCAGCGCTGCCAGGAACGCCATGACCGCGGAGCCCCGGTCGTCGTCGTAGGTCCAGACGTACTCGTCGCCGTGCTGCGACATGTGGCCGGTCATCTCGAACCTCCTTCTCGCGGGTGAGGTGACCCGCTCCCTCCTTGGTACCCGTCTTACGGCGGGGGCGCTAGGCCCAAGTTGGTCAGGCCGGCGATGGGCGGCGGAATGGGGCGGCTCAGCGTGTCACCCGACATCGTCAGCGAAGGGCGTGCCGGTCGCAGATCGGCCAGAAGGACGAGAAACCCTCGTACCAGAGGCCAGGGGGAACGAGCCGACAGACCGATGGCACCGACCAGACATTCGGTCATCGTGGCAATGACCACCCGATGAGAAAGAAGAGATCGTGAGCACTGCAACCAGGACCACGACAACGACCACGACCACGACGGCCCTGCACGATCCGCCCGCGCCGGTCAGGGCGAAGCTCGCCGCGGCCTGGACCAGCTTCATGTTCTTCTACATCTACGTGGACTACCTCCACCTGTACAAGCCCGGAGCCATCGACGACATCCTGGCGGGCGTCGTCTTCGAGTTCGACATCAGCCAGACCTTCGTCGTCATCTCGCTGATGCTCGTGGGGATCCCGAGTCTCATGATCCTGCTCTCCATGGCACTGCCCGCCCGTGCGAACCGCATGCTCAACCTCGTCGTGGCATCGCTCTACGTCCCCGTCTCGGCGTTCAACGTGGCCGGCGAGTCCTGGATGCTCTTCTATGGGCTCGGCGCCGTGGTCGAAGTGATCCTCCTCGCCTTCATCATCCGCTGCGCCTGGACCTGGCACCGCACGGCGGCGTAGGCGGGCCTGCGGCGATCACGGGGGCGATGGTGCATGCGTGGTGATCATCGCGATCTGAAGCTCGAGCGGGGCTCATCGCGGCAGTGGAGCGCCGGGGAAGCCCATCCCGGCGATTTCGGCCGGGACGCCGCACTCCTCGAGGGCCCTTTCCACGGCCGGTACCTGCTTGGTCTGAATCCGGGCGGGGACGGTCTCCGCGCCCGTCCGGGTGAGTTACAGCTGGGAGCCTGCGAGGGCACGCTTCTCCCGGCGATCGACCTCCGGACCGTCCGGCTCGCGGCGAGGTGACGCGGCCTCGCGCACGCCACATCGGGTGGCCGTGCTCTGCGATAGTCAGGTCCATGGGTAGACAAGACGACCGGCCGCCGCTCGTTCGAGCGCTGGAAGCCGTCAACGGCTTGAAGGCGGGAACCTGGGAGAGCGTTGAGGTGTTGTCGGCACTGGCGATTGAAACCAAGGACCTGCCCGACGGCGCCAGGATGCTCGCCTCGGCCCGGTCGTCGGCCTCGGGGCTCAAAGCTGGGAGTTGGGAAAGCGTCCGTGCCCTCGCGTGGCTGGCTCGAGCAGATCGAGAGCTGGGCTCCTTGTAAGCCGCTGACTGCAGATGACCCATCGGGAACGGTGGTCCGGACTTCGATGGCGTCCTGGTTGGGCGCCCGGCAACCGGAGTTCTGCTCGACGCCGGCCTCCGAAAGCTTGGTGATCTGCCCGCTGACCTCGACAACAGCCTGCTCAAGGTCCATGAAGTCGAGCCGAAAGCCGTGCGAATGCTCTGTGAGGCCATAGCCGCACGCGGCTGACTTCCTGAAGCTCCGGTAAGTCGCCGGCCGCTGTCGCGGCGGAAAGACTGTGAGGATCGCGTACGCAGCCTGATGGTGCTGGGCTGTGGGCTGGGTGACTGCGGGTGTGACCCCCGGAATGACTGGCTTCGTGCCTTGGTGCGACTTGTCCGCTCGTGGTCGCCGGCCCCGGCCCGGTTGGAGGAGCTGGCCTGATCAGGAGCTTGACCACCAGGCGTTAGCCCCGCCAGGCGTGTCTCATCACAGTCCTGCCGAGCCTCCGTTCCGGACCGGAACCACGTCCCGTCCGGCGAAGGAGAGAACGCATGACCAGTCTGACCGAACTACGTGAGGTGGTCGATGTCGTCATCGGCGTGGACACCCACGTCCATACCCACTCCGCGGCCGTGGTCGACACCGCGACCGGTGGTGTCCTCGACGAGATCACCGTCGAGGCGACAGCCCAGGGCTATGCCGAACTTGTGGAGTTCGCCAACAACCACGCGACCTTGCGGGCCTGGGCGATCGAGGGAACCGGCGGCCACGGCGCTGGGTTGAGCCGTCACCTGCTGGAGTCCTCGGAGATCGTCATCGAGCTGGACCGCCCCAAGCGGGCAGCGCGCCGCCACGGTGCGAAGTCCGATCCCCTCGATGCGATCCGCGCCGCTCGTGAAGCGATGGCTCGACCGCGGTTGGGAACTCCCCGCAGCGGAGGCGAACGCCAAGCACTCTCGGTGCTCTTGGCTGCTCGCCGCTCGGCGATCAATGCCTCCACCGAGGCCCAGCAGCAGGTCTTCAGCCTGGTGATCGCGGCTCCCGAACCGATCAGGGTCCGGTTTCGTGGTCAGAAGCTCGCTGCGATGCTCAACACCGCCGCCAAGCTGCGGGTCCAGTCGTCGTGGGATGTCGAGACGACCAGCACCGTCGTCGCGCTGCGCACCCTGGCTCGCCGGGCGCACGCGATGTTGAAGGAGGCACGCGAGCTGCAGAAGGCGATCCTGACCATCATCCGCAGCTGGCGCCCAGACCTCCTCGAGGAGTTCGGCGTCGGACCGATCGTCGCCGCGACGGTGTTGTGCGCGTGGTCCCACCCCGGCCGCATCCACTCGGAAGCGGCGTTCGCGATGCTCGCCGGCGTGGCACCGATACCGGCCAACAGTGGTCAGGTCACGACCCGGTATCGGCTCAACCGTTACGGCGACCGGAGCCTCAACACGGCATTGCACACCGTGGTCCAGATCAGGATCCAGTACCAGCAATCCACTCGCGACTACGTCGCCCGTCGCACCGCCGAGGGAAAGACCAGCCGCGAGATCAAACGCTGCCTCGCTCGCTACGTCGCCCGAGACCTCTACCGCCTGCTTGAAAGTGGGCCGCTAATGCTTGACGAAGCATAGGAGCGTCGCAGGTCATCGAATGCGGGCCTCGCCGGGCGAGTCCCGCCCGGTCCCCTGGCCTATGGACCCGAGACGGCTGAGTCCCGGGTGGCAGTGAGCGCGTCTTGCGTCGGGCAGATGGATGAACGACTCCTCCGTGCCGCCGGAACACGACGGCTGACAGAGGATGCGGTGGAGGTGGAATTCACACAAGCCCTCCGGCCGGATCTCGCCCGCCGTCGGCACTCTTGATTCATCATTGGAGGATTCCGCGCATGCCGACGCGGAATCTCGGTCGAAGGTCAATCAGAGTCGCGGCGGCGGCACCAGAAGCTTGTCAATGGCGAGCGCCCCATGCCGCCACAAACGGGGGAATCACACATGCACACCACAAACTGGGCGCGCGGCCTGGCCGCCTGCGTGGCGGTCGTTTTCGCTACGACGTTCCTGGTCACTGAAACCGCGAACGCACAGGGCGGCGTGAGCCCCAGAATCCCAGCGCCTGCAGCCGTGGATGCGCCGACGGGGCAGAAGGGCGGTGTGCTGAACCCGCTCGTCAGCTGCACCCGGTACACCGTCGACCCCCGCGTGAAGTGGACCCTGACCAGCGTGAAGACCGGCAAGTCGCACACGTACCGATGGACCGGCGCGCTGCCCGGCATGTACTTCCCCCGCGTCCGGGTTGGGGCCTACCGCTCCAAAACCACGGCTTGGTGCCGGGGCGAGCGCCTCACCCGCACCCATACCGTGCGGGTCGCCCAGAAGACGCCGGCGACGACGATCTCGCGTGCGGAGTTCCGCCGGATCCGCCGAGGCATGACACGCGCCCGGGTCCGCAACATGCTGGGCCTCGACGGAAAGGCCTGCTGGAAGTACGCCGCTCGGACCACCTGTAACTACGACATGATGGCGTTTTGGGCCTGGGCCACCGTGACCTACCGCGACGGCCGGGTCGTCGCCAAGCAGTGGGACGTCGACCACGACTGACCGCATCCCTGGCGCCGAAACAGCGCCACCATGGGGGTCGTTCGGAGCCCCGCGATCCCCCGTAGTGTAATTGGCAGCACGCCTGACTTTGGATCTAGTGGTCCAGGTTCGAATCCTGGCGGGGGAGCGACAGCCCGGCCTGGGACCCGGCAGGAACCACGGGCTCCGCCGCGCGGCCGCCGTTCTAAAGCGTGGAGTCACCCCGGCCGAGACACCCCCTCATCGACGCGGTGACGGTGTGCTTTCGGACGCGACCGACGGGCGGCGGTTTGACGCACCTTCACCACAATTGGATCGCGGCATCTACGGACCTGGCCCGTGCGCGACCACTAGATGGTGCTGCACCATGCCGCACCGCACAGCACCGCACCGCACCGCACCGTTGACGTTGACGGCTTCGCGTCGGCTCGTGGGCACGAACGTGATGCCCGCGTAGTCTCCGATGCGCAATCACGCCCACGCACTGGGCCGGACGGAAAAGAGGCGAAGCGTGGAAGAGCAGCGTGATCCCGATTCGGATCTGATGGCGGCTCTTCACGAGCGGCAGGCCGGGTTGCCGGCTCGTCAGATGCTTGAGCGGGCAGACGCGCTCGCGAAAGCGAACGCCTATCTTCGCGAGCAGGGCCGGCCCGACGTTGCTGTCTCGGCCATCCCAAACCCGCTCCAAGGACTCTGGGTCGTCGACTACCGCGACCCGGCCCATCCTGGTCAGATCATAGCGGGCGACGGCCTCCTCATCGTCCCCACAAGCGGTGGCGTCTACGAGACCGGCTCCGTCCCCGACTGGCCGGAGATGGTCGGTGCCGAGCTGCCGGAGAGTGACCGCGACGACTGGCTGCCCGCGGACTGGGCGCAGCAGTTGGGAGCGGAGTTCGAGAAGGACTATTGGGTGGACCTGCTGGAGTTCGTGGCCCAAGAGCGGATGGCCGGTGACGTGTACCCGCCGCCGTCTCAGACGTTCGCGGCGTTCGAGAAGACCCCCTTCGACCAGGTCAAGGTCGTCATCCTCGGACAAGACCCATACCACGGCCCTGGCCAGGCCCAGGGTCTCGCGTTCTCGGTGCCGCGCGGCGTCAGGAAGCCACCCTCCGTCGCCAAGATCCACAAGGCGCTCGAGCGCGACCTCGGGATCGAAGCCCCGCGGCACGGCAACCTGGAAGGCTGGGCGGAGCAAGGTGTGCTGCTTCTGAACACGACGCTGACGGTTCGCCGAGGCGCAGCGGGCTCGCATCACGGCCGGAACTGGGAGAGGTTCACGGACGAAGTCATCAAGGTCGTCAGCGGCCGACGGTCGGGGCCCGTCGTCTTCATGCTGTGGGGAGGGCCCGCGATCAAGAAGCGGAAGCTGATCGACGAGTCGGTGCACAAGGTCATTTCAGCGGCGCACCCGCAGGCCAGGGTCAACGCCAAGGACCCGCTATTCGCGTCGAGGGCTTTCTCGCGGGCAGACACGTTCCTTGCCGAAGCGGATCGGATCGACTGGGGCCGCTTCGCGGCGATTGCGTGAGCCGATTCTGAGACGACCCTGCGCTGGCAAGGGAGCTCAAGCTACTGAACCAGAGCGGGCACCTGCGGCGTAATGACGCGGGCGTGGGGCGCCGCCCCTTGGTCTGTGGTCGCGGTTCGTTACACGGCCGCGGCGGCATCAATAGCTGGTCGTCTACACGGAAAGCCCACGCTGAGGCGCTGGGTGACCGATACTCGGGCCGGCAACCAGGTGGTCTTGGGCGGTGAGGTGAAGGCGATGAAGCTTGTACGTGTCTGGTTGGTCGCCGGGTTGCTGCTTAGTCTGGCGTCGCCGCTGGCGCTGATGAGCGCGTCAGCTGGTGCCTCGACGCCAGCCGCATCCGTATTGTCGCGAGCGGCTGCCACGACTATCGCCAAGCCCGTGCTGACCCCTTCTGCGAAACAGGTGGAAGAGGGAGATCGGCTGACCCTGACGGCCACGGTCAAGTCGCCCAGGATGGCCACCCGAGCGACGATCCAGAAGTGGTCCGTGCCGCTGTACTCCAGCACGGCGTCATGGCAGACCGTGAAGACGGTGAAGGTCAACGGCCGGAGCAAGATCCCGTTCAAGACCGTCGCCACCGATCAGAACACGGAGCGATACCGCGTGGCCGTCGCGTATCGGAACGTCGTCAAACTCGTGACCTCGGGGGCGGTCAACATCACGGTCTGGCGCTGGATCCCCCTCAACGAGTACGCCCCGTACTACGAGGCTGAGCCTTACGCAGCCGGCTTTGGAACCACCACGATCGCAGGACAGGCCTACAGCGGCTGGGGCCCGTTCACCTACTCCCACACTGGAACTTGGGAGAGCCGATTCACGCCCGGGCGGCACTGCAAGGCATTTGAGGCCGTCCTCGGCGTCGCCGACATCTCCGGCGACGGCTCGTCAGGTTCGATCACCTTCACCGCCGACGACGCGCAGGTCTACGTCTCACCGCCACTGACGCCGGGCATGAGTGTCCCCGTTACCGTCGACCTAGAAGAGCCGTACCGCTTCGGCATCCAGCTGTTCGACACCACGCCTGGTGGCACGACGGGACGAGATGTCGTGGAATCCTGGCCAGTTCTCGGCGAACCTGCGTTCCTGTGCACTGGTGTCTGACGCTCAGGTTTCTGGGTAGCGCGTGCGTTGAGACGCGGCATAGTTGAGCGCGAACAACTCGCGGCGTCGGTCAAGCGGCGAAGTGGCGCAGGTCTGAACTGGGTGGTGACGTCCTTGCCATTCCTGGTCACGCCGCGTCACGGATCCCCGTCCCCGTCTTCGATCCTCAAGTGTGGGTGCTTGGTCACCGAGGTTGGTTTGGGCAGGCACGTCCGGGTGCCGCCTGATACGACGGACATGAGGCTCTCGGTGACGCAAGTCTTGGCTTGTCCACTGTGTAGGGGCGAGGTGGCGGTGGCATCGTCAGGATGCCTGTCGTGCCACCTGCCAATGAGGGACGTCGTGCGTCATGGCAGCACGACACCTACGTCCCGCACTAGCGCGGTCGCCAGAGCCCTGCGAGTCCGGGCGACCGGGCTGCTCCTTTACGGCGCCGTCGTCGCCTGGTGCGCTTACCAACTTCCCGACACCGTGCCGTTCGTCGTCCCGGGGGCGATGCTTGGTGGTGGGATCCTCCATGTGTGGAAGGGGCGCCCCTGGCTCGGGCTGGTGGTGTTCGCGGTCATCGTGGCCGTCGTGCCGGTGCTCCTTTGGCCATCGGTCCTCACCGGAGCTTTCTCCGACCTGACAGAAGGGTTGTGAGGGCTACTGCCTGGCGAGAGTTGGAGTGAGCCGCAGGCGGGTCTCAAACGCCGGCCACGTAGGCGGTGAGGAAGTGGACGCCGTGTCGATCAAGGTTGCCGCGGGCGCGGTCGTAGTGCTCGGTCGTACTTGGATCTGCATGTCGAGCCAAGATTTGTGCGTCCCGCAGGGGCACTCCGGCGTCGAGGGCGTTGGTAATGGCCGCGTGCCGCAGCGAGTGCGGGCTGATGTGTCGGGGGATGCCCGCGGCCTTCGCGATCCGTACGACCATCCGGTACGCATCGCGACGGTCGATGGGATTGCCGGAGACGGGTCGCAGGACAAGCGGTCCCTCGATGCGCTGGCCGCGGCAGGCCTCGAGCACGCGGAGCACGGGCACGGTCAACGGCATCGTGGCGGGCTTATTGCCCTTGCCGACCAGATGCAGCACCCGGTGCCCTCGCAAGGTCTCCCGGTAGTCCTCGATCCGAACGCCGGCGGCCTCGGAGGCGCGCAGTGCATTGATCCCGAGGAGATAGGCCAGGGCGCCATGGTGGACGGTGATGGTCTGAGCGACCTGGAGGAACCGGATCAGTTCAAGTCGGTCCAGCCCTTGGGTGCGGGACTCATCGGCATGGACTTTGGGCAGCCGCGCGTAAACGGCCGGGTCGGCCGGGATCAGTCCGTCGATGTGGGCGAACCGGGAGAAGCCACGGACAGCGTGCATGGACGTGGTCACCGAGGAGGGCATGAGGCCGGAGTCGCCAAGGTGACGAATGTAGAGCTCCACGTGCGCCCGCTGGATCCCGACCAACGGGTCAAGGCCGTTGGTCTCGCACCAGCCGAACCAGCGGCGCAGTTGGTAGGCGTACAAGGTGTGGGTGTGCCCGGAGTAGCGGGCCAGGTAGGACACCGCAGCCAGCTGAGCCGTACTCATCGCTTCGGGCTGGAAGGGCAGCAGAGTGGTCTTCGACATGACGGGGCTCCCGGCGACCTGACGCCAACGCCCGACCGCGGATCGCCACACACACGGAGTGAGGCGCCTTGGACGAATCGTCCCGCGCGCAACCTGTCTCCAGGCGGTGATGAGACGCATAGGAGCTCGCAGATCGGCGGAGTCCTACTTGGCCCTCGGCCAGGCTCGTCCGTTGGTTGTGACCGCGTGGATTGGTCCTGTGTCAACGAGGGCCGGATCCTGACGAAGGTCTAGGTATCGCTTGATCTCACCGGTGGGCTTGTAGCTGCTGAGCGCCGAGGCCACTTGGGTGGGCGTCCCCGTGTTCACGGAGCGCAAGACTCGTGCGAACGATGGAGCGAAGTCATCAGCCATCACCATCCTTCTGACCGGCAGCGCCGGAAGCTCGTCTATCGGCGACTGACTGAAGGCTTCGGCATGCGCCTCGAGTAGCGGCTTGATGTCGGACGAGCGTGTAGCGCGGCCATCCAGTCCTGAACGGCAGTCGAGGTACACGCTCTCGAGTCCGACTTGGCTGAATCCAGATGCCAGCGCGTGTGCACGGTGGGTGACCTGACAGACGAGGTCCCATCCAGCGCGCGGAGTGCGAACTTCTCGCTTCAGTTCGACCAGGACCATCAACCCAGCGCGGTCGAGAAACACGAAGTCGATCGAAGGCACGTTCCAGTGCCTCCGGGAGTCGTTCACCTTGTAGTTGGCCATCACCTCCCAGGCAGCAAGGAAGAGCGGCTCGCTATGAATCACCGGCATCTGGGTGAGCCAGCCCGCGGTGAGGCGTTTCTGCATCAACCACTCCGTCTCCCCGTGCCTCATGATCGAAACCTACGAGCCGGCTGCCCGCCGATCGGGGATGACGCAACAAACGGGTCATGAAGTCCGCGCCTCGCGCCGCGATCCCGAGGGTCACCGCCAGGCTTGGCCTCTGAAGTTCGCACGCCCTCGGAGTTCCGAACGAGGGTGGCGGTCACGGCCTCGTCCGACGGTTGCTCGCGGCGTAAGGACGCATGCCCGTTGGCCTACCGCCGGAATGGGAATCAGACTGCGAACGCTCGCTTGGGAAGAGGGTTCAACAGCAGACCTCAGCGAGACTCGGGGCCCAGCATGTCCTGCCAAGTCGGTCCGAGTTGCAACCCAACGCCGTTACGCCCCACGTACCTTCGCTGACCGCGCTGGACCCTGCGGGGAGCGAGAGATTCCGCGATCGCTGCTCCAGCCTCCGCCAGGCTCTTGTCTGAATACGTCTCAGCGAGGCTGTAACCGGAGAGTGCCTCGAATGCCACGGCGGGAATGATGAAGTTCGCGTCGATTCCTGGCAACGCCGCATACCAGTCGCTTTCACGACGTTCCTTGCTTGGAGCCTCGCGGACGGCCTCGACCAGAGGAAGGTAGTGGCTAGCAATGACCGCATTTCTCGAGACCACGAGATCAGAAGCACGGTCGTTGGGCGGATCGTGAAGCCGCGCGGTCCACCTTCCACTCGCTCGGAATCCAGAACCCGAAACCACAACCGCCGGCGCGGATGAACCGGCCACATGTGGGAAGGCGAGCGCCTGCGCCTTGGCGTCCGCCAGAACCTTCGGCCCGGCTGGCCCGGTCCGTCCCTTCGACTCGACAACGACAGGAAGGATCGCGCCGCTGAAGTCAACACCGACGAAGTCGGGACGCTTGCCGGCCAATGCTGTCCCGAGCAATTTGAGCAGAGTATCCAGATGAGCCAGCAAGGGTATGCGGAGACGTCGCCTGCAGGTCACTTGGGCTTGCGTCATGCCCAAGAAGTAGCTCACCGCCCCCTTCTCGCTTGGATCGAGTTGTTCGAAGGCGTCGGACTTCCTCCAAACCTGGACCCCGTGCCGGTCAACCGACGTAGTCAGATTGCTGGCCACCATGAGGATGCGCCATTCGATCTCGATGAGCGGTCGCCGATAGGGGAGGATCACCATTGGTGGCGCCCCAACGGAGGCGGCCGCGGTTAGGACTTCCAACCAGTCGATGTTCAGGTCGTATGTACCGTTCTGCGCTGCTGTGAAACCGGTCAGCCGAGCGTTGAGGATGGCGACGGCGATCTCCCCCTGAGTCGCATTAGTCCTGCAGTCCTAGGCGTTTCTAATCGATGGATCTTGAGGCTGCCCCAGTGACACGACTCGAGATCGATTCCGGAGGGCTACGAGGCAGCGGCACGACGCTGGCGGCTGTCGCGGCGGAGTGACGCACGTACGAACCGGTCATCCCGGACTCGCTGCACCCGGGGGGATGGGTTGACTGCACCAGGTGCAGCAGATGGTCATCGGATTCCGGTCGACATCAATACAGCGCTCAGGCGGTCGTGTACACCGAGCTTCTCGTAGATGTGCGCCAGGTGCTTGCGCGTCGTCGGAATGCTGATGCCCAGGGTTCGGGCAATCGTACGGGCGGCGGCTCCGGTCGCGAGCAGATCGAGGACCGCTGCCTCGCGTGCAGTGAGGAGTGGTTGAGTCGGTGGTTCTGGCCGAAGGCGTCGGGAGAGGGCTGCCAGCCGGGTCAGGTGAGGGAGCGCGCGCGTCGCGATCGCCACGTCGTCCACGGAGAAGTCTCGGCCGCTACGGGTCAGCACCCAGCCGACGCCGACTCTGTCGCTGAGTTCCGTGACCAGACTCAGTTGGTGGATGGCTCTGCTGTCGCCAAAGACCTCGAGGAAGGCGGGGTTGTTTCGCCAAGCTGACGACCCACACACGTCGCTGATGCGTCGCGGGCGACGATCGTCGCCCTCGGCCAGGTAGCTGAGCACAGCGGGATGCAAGTGCCCGAACCTGCCCAGCGCCTCCCCCAGTTCGAACTGAGGATCCTGGCCGACGCCACTGGCGACGGTCGCGGTCCCACCCGCCAGGTCGAGCCTCGTGTGGAGTACCTCGTCTGCCTCGATCAGCTCAGCGAGAAGCATCGCGCCCGCGCGATCGAGCTCCCGTGACAGGGACGCACCCTCGTCGGCGCTGCCGCCGGCCAAGGTCACAACCGGACGTTGATCTTCGTGCTCTCGTTCGTTCATCGGTGCCCCCGAGTAAGGCCCGGATGCGCCTTCGGCGACCTGCGACCCAGTACTCCGACTCATTATTCAAAGTGATTATTGCCGACGGGCTGGCCATTTTCACATGCTCATAGGTCAGAGTTCACCGATTTCGGGGGCAGCTATGAATGGTGCCGCGCGGGCTATTTATCCCCAGGCCATCGAGTTCCGTGCACAGCAGGCGTGGGCATTGGGAATCTTGCTCGTGTTCCTCGCACTGATCTTCTGGGGCCTGCGCTCAGCGACCCGGGAGCGGCCGCCCTTTGCACGGCGCGGCGGCCTAGTCGTCGGAAAGGACGGGCGACTCTCGACCTCGCGCGCGATCGCGCTGATGTGGACCATCGTTATCGGCTACTGCCTGTTGACCATCGTGTTCATGGCGCTGTTGGAGTCCACCCGAGTGCCCCTACCTCACGGGCAGGTCCCGCCGGACTTCGTGGACACCGCGACCAAGAACCTCTCTCCCCAGTACCTGATCGCCTTCGGCGGGCCATTCGCAGCCGCCGTGCTCAGCCAGGTAACCACGCGCCAGAAGATCGAATCTGGCAAACTGCAGAAGGCGCAAGCCAAACGCGCGAGCGTCCTCGACCTAGTGGCCGATGACCAGGGTGACCTCGACCTGGTCGACTTCCAGTACGCGCTATTCAACCTCGTAGCCGTGCTCTATGTGCTCACGCAGTTCGTCCAGGGCCCCATCCACGGGATCCCCGCGCTCCCCGATGCGTTCACTGCCCTGACCGGCACCTCGGCTGTCGTCTACACCGGCAACAAGGGCCTGGCCTCCAACCCGCTGAAGCTGGTCCGACTCGACCCCAGCAGCGTGCCCGCCGGCGGAGTGGTGGAGGTGCTGGGCAGCAACCTGGTTGTTGGCACCGCTGGTCCCGGCGTTGATCGACCCACCGCCGAGCTCGTCGACCCCGCCGAGCGAAGAAAGCCACGTCACCTGATCTTTCTCGGCGCACGGGGCCGCGTCAGGTTCCGGGTGCCAGAGACGACACCCCCAGGGCAGTGGCAAGTGCGTGTGGTCAGCGACGGAGGAGCCGCGTCTGAGGAGAACCTCGAGCTGGAGGTCCTGGCGCCGACCGACGCGGACGCACACGCAGGCCGGTCCCGGAAGCGTGCGGGTGCACCCAGCACGCCACGCGTAGGCGCGGGTGTCGACCTACAGGAGCTGAGATGACGACCACGACCAGAAACACCCCACTGAACCACCGCACCGTCGGAAAGTGGCTAGTCCTCGACGATGACATGTCAGCGGAAGTCATCCGCCACCGGATCGACGGGACGGCCGGATTACGCGTCGCCGGCCACGCCGGGCTACGACTCGTTCGTCCCCTCAAGAACGTTCGTCGCGAGGGTGTCAACCTCACCATTCACGCCCACGTCCGAGCCGGATCGATCGCAGTGAGCGCGCCGAAGGGCGCCCGTCATGCACCCGCGCTGACCCTCGGAAGGGCTGCAGAGCGCAGCCTGACCTTCCACGCGCCCGGCCCCAGTGACCAGATCGTGATCACCGTCTTAGATGACGACACCGACGTCGACATAGCGGTAGTCGCGGCACCTGCACTCGATCGCGACGACACCCAGGCCGGCAACCCCAAGCGGAAGGGTCAGGAACCAGGTCGGGATAAGAACGACGAACCGCGGATGACGCAGTCCAACGACAACACCTCCGAGCACGACCCAGAGAACGCAGCCCACTCGGCGGCCGACGGCGGGGGACGCGCCCAGGACGGTGACCGCCAACTCGAGACCGGGCAGGCGGTCGACGTGTTCCGGCTGGCGTCTCTACGAGCACCGGCACCGGTCTCAGAGTCCACCGGCTACATCGAGCTGGATCCCCCGGACAACGAGTCCGGGACGCACGACGGGACCTGCGTCGATGACAACGGGGGAATCCAGGATCCGAGCGTGCTTCGCGACGGCTACGACCTGATCCGCGTTCCTATGGCTGAACTGAACGACCTGCTCCTGGGGCGCGATGATCAGATCGGGTCGCCAGAACTGCATGAGTGGCTCTCGACCAATCTGCTGGGCACCCTCGGCGACGTCGTCGGCTCACCCGACTGGAACTCCTACCGCCTCCGCCTCCACTCCCAGATCCAGATCGGACTCGGCGTCGGCGGCGGCACGCGAGACGACAACGTCGCCTGGATCGCCGGCCTGCTTCGGACCGTGCACCTGGCCGCCTTACTGGAGAAGCTCAGCGAGGCCGACGGCGACCCGGACGCCCTGACCGCCCCGTCGGCAGTAGCCGTGCTGCTCGACCAGACCCCGATCCGGCTCTCCTCGCAGTTGGCGCTCCCGTTGAGCCGCTTGTCGCGACCGCCCCTGATCGCAGACTTGAAGATCGTCCGTATGGGCAAGGCGCGGTACGAGCTCGGCAGCATCGCCCACATTGAGAACGTGATGGCCGGGGAGTCCCGGCGACGCGTGCTGCGGAAACGGGAGAAGACCACCAGCACCACCTCGTTCACCACCGATACCACCACCGAGATCGAGACCGACCTGACGACGTCGACACAGGTCCAGTTGCTGCGCGAAGCCAGCGCCGCAGTCCAGGAGTCGACATCGTTATCCGGCGGGTTCAGCATCAGCGCCAAGTACGGCGAGTTCGTCAGCGGCAGTGTCGACGCGCGCTACGCCAGCAGCGACAGCCGCCAGACTTCCGACCACGCCTCCGAGGCCTACGCCAACACGATTACCCAACAGGCCAAGCAACGAGTGGTCGAACGCGTCATCCAGTCCCGCACCACAGCCAGGGTTCTCGAAAATGACGACCGCGACGCGCATTCGTTCCGCAACACCGGCCGGGGGGCCCAGAACCGGTCGGGCGTGTACCGCAACGTGGACGCCGTGTGCGACGTGTGGATGGAGAACTACGGCAAGCGACTAATGCTCGAGTTTCTGCTACCCGTGCCCGGCGGCGGCATCCGCGCCGCCCTCGCAGCGGCCCGTTCCGCAAACTCACCTGAAACCGTCGCCGGCCCGGAACCGACATTCCCGACCGTGGACGTGCACGGCACACAGGTGCCGCTGACCGCCGAGCTGCTGACTTTCGACAACTACCTCGCCATGGCCGCCCAGGTCGGCGCCGGTGACATCCAAGCACCGCCACCGCAGCTCAGGTCGACCACCACCATTCTGACCCAGCCGAGCAAGGACCAAGATCCCTACCTCGCCTCTGCGTCGATCCAGGTTCCCGACGGCTATCACACTGGGTCATGGACCGCATCGGGCACCGCCGAGATCAAGGACGAGGTCGGCCACCCGGCCACCAGCCTGGTCATGCTCGGCGTTGGCGACAACCCACCGTTCCGACTGCTCAGCGAAGGTGACACCTCGTTGCCGATGACCGGGGCGACCTCGTCGGGAGACCAACACCAGACCATTGACGCCGACAGCGGCTCGACTGTCCCGGTGATCATGGAGGTACGGGAATGCCAGGGCGCGGTCGTCTCGGTGACCGTGCACTGCCAACTCGCAGATGAGGCCCGTGCCGCCTGGCAGATCCACAACTTCGACCGGATTAGCGCAGCCTTCAACCAGCGACACTCGGACTGGGAATCGCGACTCGCCGACGCCCTCGCAACCTCATCCCAGCAACGAGCCCTCGCCGACCTCGACCTCGCCGATCACGCGGATGTCGAACGGACCGAGATCCGCCGCCTCATCGTCGAAGAACTGTTGGGCCAACGACCCGACCGGTCACCGTACGGCGGCACCAACAGCGTCCACCAAGACCCCGACGCCACCAGCCCCGCGGACCGCTGGCCAGAAATCGACCAGCAGGCGATGAACCGGCGCCGGGACGCGGTGCTTCTGCTCGAGCAAGCAATCGAATGGGAGAACACCACCTGGATCCACTATCCCTACTACTGGGGTGATACCTCCGGCTGGGACACCGCGATCACCTCCAGCACCGATGACCCCTTGTGGGACAAGTTCCTCGCCGCCGGCGCGACCAGGTCGGTCGCACCGGTGCGTCCTGGGTTCGAGCAATCGGTGGCGCTCTACCTGTCCACGGGCATCGTGCTGCCCGGCGACCTCCTGATCGGCGTCGACGAACCGGTCTACCTGTCGATCGCCGACGAAATCGCAGAGGCGACTGGGGTACGACCGAAGCACCCTCGACGCGTGCGCCTGGACCGCGTTCGCATCCCCACCGACCTGGTCAAGCTCCAAACCTCCGACCGTCTGAACCCGAAATGAGCGTTGAAACCAACACAGCAATAGCCCGCAACCCGGCCTGGCTCGACGAAACACGCCGACTGCTTTACCAGATGGGGTGCGGCCCGATCACCGCGGCCGAACGCGCATCGGTCACGCTCACCGCAGGAAGCCTGTACGGCGCCGTGCCGGACATCGAGGTGTCTAGATTCGCGACGAGATTCTGCGATGCGGTTCTCCAGTCCAAACCGACATGGCTGGACGCGGCTACCGTGACCTCCGCCTATGGCGTCCTCGAGATCTCGACCCGACAGCGAGACCAGTGGTTCGAGCACTTCTTCTACGACGTAGGCGACACCCGCGAGCAGATCGACCGCACCCGACTTCTGGTTGCCTTCGACGACGCTCTCGTCGCCATCGAGACAGCCCGTGTCAATTCCATCGCGCGCCTCGCCCAAGGCGTTCTCGCCGTGCACATCGCCGCGAGTCAACTGCTCCACCTGCACCTGTTCGCAACCGAACAACTCGTCGTCGAGACCAAAGCCCGTTTCCCCGCGATCCGCGGGACCTACGTCGCGACCGCGCCGTTAAACCTCCGCGACCTGAGGACGTTCATGACCGCCGCCCGCGAACTGACGACCCTGCGCCGTGCCGCCGACCTCGACAAACTCTCCGGGAGCAACACCCTTGTCCGGGCCGTGGCACTCGGTTTGGCCCTGACGCCGCTGGCCCGGTTGAGCCAGGCGGCCAGCGCAGCACACGGCGTGGCGACCCTTGCGTTCACCGTTGAGGAGGGCTGGCGCCCAGCGTTCGAGTCCCTCGGCATCGTCAAGAAGGACGAGGACAAGGTCCGCGCCACCGCACAGTTCGTGCAGCGCTGGCAGGACCTGGCGACCGCGCATCCCATCCTGCTGGTAATCGACCTCGACGAGCTCGGTCTCCTCAACCCCAGCGACGTCAAAGCCTCTGAGGCAGGCGTGATCGACCTGGTCTACCGGGCACTCGACAAGGTCGACGAGTCAATCACCAATCTGAGGGCAGCGGCGAACCAATCCACCCAGGCCATGCTGACCTCGCCCCAGACCTCGACGACGGTCGCCGACCTGCTGGCAAGCGTCGAGAGTTCGGGACCGCTCGCTGTCTGGAGGTTGCCATTCTTCGTCCCGACAGCACTCGACAACATGCCACCACGCGTCAAGGCTGAGGTCTCTGCGCTCCTGGCCGAGGACGCCGAGAAGCACGACCGCGATGCCGCCCACCAGCAGGCGGCGAGCGCTATCATTCAGGCGATCAGTACCCTGGTCGCTCCGCTCGGGCCCTATGGGGCCGTCGCGGCGTTTCTCTTTGCCACCGGGGATTTCCTGCTCCGACGCAGCCTCGGAGCGGCCGAACGCACCCTCTATTCCGCCTCTCTGCAAGTCAACCGACTGCTCCGTCGCGGCGACACGGCCGAGGACCCCGGACAGCTCGCCGACATCGCCAACCTTGCCGTGCAGGGCGTGATGCTACGGCGAATCATCATCGCTGGCGGACGCTAGGTGAGCACCCCGCGAGCACGTGCGGTCGTCCGAGCTGCCGAAGCGGCCCAACGGACCCCGACAGCCAGCCAAGCCCTGATCCGAAACAGGGCCGCCGCTACCGCAGCGGAAACACACTCCGCCCTGACCGGGACAGGCGTCCACGACGAAGCTCTCGCGAAGCAGGTGCACACCGACGCCACCGGCAAGAAACTGCTGCAAGACGGTGTCTCTAACGTAGAGAAGGCCGGAACCGGGTCCGTCGTGCCAGACGCGGCCAAGAACATCATCGATCGCGCCCCACTGCCCGAGATGTTGAGCCTGATCTCGGATCGCCAGAAACTCGCCGACCCCGAAAGCTGCAGCGCCGCGGCCGCAGACCTTTCGTTCGATCACGAGCTCAGGGCTCAAGACCTGGCCCTTCAGCTCGCAACGAACGCACTCGCCGGCGCGCACCCTCCGTCGAAGGGTTACATGCGCGGTTTCCTCACCCAACTGCTCGGCCAGCTGCATCCCAAGGTGCAGGCAAGAGCCATCGTGGCCCGCGCACGCCTGACCAAGCTCTGCGCGGAACATGGCGGCTTCGTCATCGACACCGCGGACACAGGCGCGCAGCTGATCCTGGCGCCGACAACGTCAGTAGGTGTTGACGGCACCGGCGCAGTCCGACCAACCCAGTCCGCGACCCAGCGGGCATCGGTCGGGCGCGCCCAGCCGGCACAGGCAACGGACCATATTGTCGGTCGAGCACGCGCCACAACCTCGGCCGAGAATGCCGAGCTCAGCAACCGCGGCCTCAGGGTCCATGGTGTCCTCGAGCTCCGGGAAGGCGCCCTCGCCGTGGAGTACAAGGCCGGAGGAAAGGCCGAAGACGGCTTCGTTCAGCTCTTGGACCTAGCGAGGCGATCACGGTTCACACTTGCGACGCTCGTTCAACCAGACGGGTCAGTCACGACGTGGCTCATCGACTACCGGCCGGAACTCGTCACCCATGTCGTCGTCGCGGCGATCGGGGAAGGAGCGCCGTCGGTGACGAGATCCCTCGCGACCGCGAAGGCCGCGGGAATCGACGCCGAACTTGTTTCGCTAACGCCTGGTTTTAGGCGCGACGTCTCGACCCTCGCGGACGCCTATCTTAAGCGATCCCTCTTGCTTGCAAGGCAGCGCTCCAAACAAGGCGCCATCCCGAGTGACGCTCAACCGAGGTAGGCACAACCGAAGGTCTGATCCAGTATCGCGTGCCGGGTCTGATGAAGGCTCTCCTTCCACGCGCAGCACGGACTCTCACCGTGTCGTTTCCGGTGCTGATGAATGAACTGACGTCGAGTGGCGACCTACGTGAATGTGAGCGAGCTCTCGGCAGCGCTCCGCATCCTCAAGGTCGGGTGGTCGACCAACGGTGCACGACAAGCCAGGCCCCGGCCTGGTCGCGTTGGCAGGTCACCCCTTGACCGGGGCGTGGTGTGCCGCGGCTTCGCCGCGCGGTGATCTCAGACCGTCTGGCGGGGTAGACGATCTGCGAAGGAAGAGCCTCGTAAGGCAGGACCTCACGTGCAGTGCCCGGGTCAAGGGCGATCCGTGAACGCGGATCGACCGTGCGTCTATCTGGGCGGAATGCCCCTGACACTTGGGTCGCCGGTCACTGTCCGATCGGACGGGACGTGCTTCGTGCGCGGTGTCGGGAATCGATGTCGGCGGCAGTTGAGGTTTCAGCACCTAGGCGCTGAACCGGCGGCGTCTTCGTCCTCGACGCCCGAGTTCAGATCCAGTGAGCTCAACGGTCTCGCGTCGGGGACGGTAGCTGGACGTCTACAGCCCCTGCCCCGTTTCAGCACCTGAGTGCTGAGCTTCCCCTCCTCGGATCCCGGCGAGTACAAGGCACGGACACCCGTGCCGCGGTTCAGCACCCGGGTGCTGAACCGCTCGGGGCCGGAGTGTCGGTGGTCCCGTCTAGCGTGTGTGGTGAAGGGTCGAACGCTTGACGGAAGGGATGAGCGATGGACCCTGCACACGATCTTACGGACCTGAGTGACCACGACCTGCTGGCCGGTGGTGTCGCCGCCGGGGTGGTCGAGGCCCGGGCCAACGCGGAGCGTTGGCGGCGGCTGGTGGAGTTCCACCGCCGCCGGGAGGCGGACTACCAGGCGCGGACGGCGGTCTCCCGGCACTTCACCCTCACCCCCCGTGCGGAGACGGTCACCGAGGTCTCCGCCCTGTGGGGGCTGTCCGAGTCACGGGTGCGGCACGAGCTGAACGTCGCCCTGTTCCTGGAGCAGTACCTCCCCGACGTGTGGGGCCTGTGCGGGGCCGGGCAGCTGGACTCCTACCGGGCCACGGTGCTGGCCGACGTGGTCCGGCACGCGGTCACCGACCCGCTCCGCCTGCGGATCCTGGGCCCACGGCTCACCGAGTTCCTGACCAGGCACCTCTCCACCGCGCACGGCCTGGCCGGGGTGCCGCCGGTGGTGGTGTGCACCCCCAAGCAGCTGCGGAACAAGCTGACCTACGAGATCAACCGGCTCAAGGCCGCCGACGCCGAGGAACGCCACCGGACAGCGAAGGCAGACCGCCGGGTCCGAGCGTCGGAGGGTGAGGACGGGATGGCCCACCTCGGCATCACCGCCACCACCGACCGGGTCATGTTGGCCGACCACCGACTCACCCACGCCGCCCGCCAACTCCGCCGCGAGGGCGACGAGCGGACCGTGGCACAGCTGAAGTCCGACCTCGCCATCGACCTCCTGATCGGCCGCGGCGACGGGGTGCCGACCCCGGCGTACGCCCGACCGGTGATCAACCTGACCGTCCCGATCCAGACCGTGATGGGGATCGGCGACGACCCCGGCGTCCTGGCCGGCGGCACGGTCATCCCGGCCGGACTCGCCCGCGCCATCGCCGCGGACCCGGACGCCACCTGGCACCGGATGCTCACCGACCCCGCCGGGCGGATGGTCGAGCTGTCCACCACCTCCTACAAGCCGACCGCCCCGATCTGGCGGCACGTGGTCGCCGAATGGGGCAGCTGCTTCGAACCGGCCTGCGACCGGTCCGCCACCCAGGTCGAGCTCGACCACCGTGACCCCTACCCGCACGGCGCCACCACCCCCGGGAACCTGTGGCCGGCCTGCAAACGCGGCCACACCGCCAAGCACGCCCCCGGCTTCACCGTCGAGCAGCACGAGACCGGCTCGTTCCGGCTCCGCACCCCCGCCGGGTTCACCCACGACGTGGCCCCGCCCGCCAAACCCGTCAGCACCGAGTGGCCCGAGCTCGAGATCGAGGCCGGCGAGGTTCAGTTCACCGCGACTGAACTCCTCGAGACCCTCGGCGAGCTCCGCAACCAGCACGACCAGGAACGCGCCGAGGCCCGCGAGCTCGAGTGGGAACACGGCTACCGCCTCGACCAGCTCGCCCTCTGAAGGACGTCCCCGACTTCAGGACCCGACCAGGTCCTTCAGCAGGCGGGTGGCCGAGCCCAGCCGTGGTCGTACCGCCCTGCCAGCTCGTTGATGAACGCCTCCACCTTGTCGGGCTCCACGTCGGACATCGTCTCGAGACGGCCCCACGCCGCGAGCGCGACCGGCTTCGACATCTCCTCGTAGGGCGTCAGGATCACCTCGTCGAGGTGCTCTCGAGCGATCTTCGACAGCTGGTCGACACTCTCCGGCGGCAGGTCGTGGCGGTAGGCGATCACGACGTGGCCGTGCTCCTCGGCGTGGATGAACGACGGCGCGGGCAGCGGGTCGGTGTAGATGCCCGGCTGCGGCGGGATCGCGAAGTGTGGTCCGGAGGTCGGCGGGTCGGACGAGTAGTCATGGTCGCGCAGCTGCTCCAGCGGCCGGTGCGGGCTGTCCATGATGGGAACGGCCCGCCCCGGGAGGCAGGGCTCGGTCCGCACCTCGAGGCCCGTCTCGGACCCGCGGACCAGGCCGACGACCGTCCGGGCCTGCTGGTTCAGGGAGTAGCCGACCACCAGCGCCGAGACGATCAGGACGACGACCAGGTGCGTGAGGCGCCGTCCACGACGGGCAGCGGTCTGGGCGGTGCTCATGCGATCAGTCCTCGTGCGCGTCGACGACGTTCCCTGAACCAGATGGGCAGCGGGGCCAGGAACACGCCGACCGCCAGGAGCATGAGACCTGCCGAGCCCCAGAAGTCCCAGGTCGTCGGCGAGTAGTAGGCCAGGTTCGTGACGAGCCAGAACGTCAGCGACACCAGCGAGGGGATGGCGTACGTGACGAACCACCAGAAGACGGCCAGCATGCCGACGACGTACAGGACGTAGAACCAGCGTGCGACGTCGCGGTCCCTCGGGCTGGCCTGGTCGAGCTCGGCGCTCTCGGCCGGGTCGAGGCCGCGGAGCGAGTCCTTGAGCGTGAGCCAGCTGGTGCGGTACAGGTTGTCGCACCTCAGGGCGAGAGCGAGTACGGCGTACAGGTCGGTGCGCAGGAAGACCGCGCACTGGATGAGCATGGAGAAGCCGATGAGCAGGACCAGGGCACCGGCGTACCGCGGTAGCCATGCCGGAAGGTCCACGAGCCCATCGGCGTAGGCCCAGCGCAGGCCCAGGCAGGCCGCGAGGAGGACGCTGTCGAGCGCCAGTCCCGCCAGCATCGGCCCGTAGCGCTTGCGACGCGGCAGCGTCAGGAGCAGCGTCAGGTCGGTCTCGAACACCAGGCCCATGCCCCGCTGGCTGATGCGGAAGCGCGCCGGCACCCCGGCGTGGATCCCGGCCAGCCAGTGGTAGCCCTCGTGCAGGAAGCCGTTGGCGAAGCTCGAGGCGTAGAGGACGAGGATGGCCACCAGCGGGTTGGGGAGGAAGAGGTAGGACTCCCAGGTCGGGCGGAGCTCCGGCTTCAGCAGCAGCACCATGACCGCGAAGAGGAACGCGCCGCCGTAGACGCACCAGGCGATGCGGCCGAACAACGGAGCGACCACCCAGGGCGGCAGCTTCCCGATCCACCGGACCCCGCGGTAGGCGGCGACGTCGACGGCGGCGTAGTCGATGACGTTGACGCTCTCCAGGGTGTCGAGGAAGTCCTCGACGTCGACCTCCGCGCCGGCCAGTGCCGAAGCCTCGGCGGCGACGTCGGCGATGGACCGGCCGTCCTTGAGGCCCTCGATCACGACGCCGCCGACGCGGGGTACGGCGACGAAGGAGGCCGTGCCCCGGTTCCCGATGCGGACCTCGTCGTCGTTCTCGGGGACGACGACCACCGGTTCCAGGGCCAGCCGGAGCCGAGCGAGGTCCCGCTCCGAGGTGCTCTCAGGCACTGTCGCCCGTTCGTCCGCAGACCTCGCAGTCCGGGTTCGGCGCACCCATCGAGACGTCCAAGCGGCAGCCGTCGCGGAGGTCGATCACGGCCAGGCCGCCGGCGTACGCGGGCGGGGCGTAGCCCAGCAGGAGTCTGGTGACCTCCATCGACACCATGCCGCCCAGGAGCGTCGCCACCGGCCCGATCCCCCGGTTGACGCGTGGCACCGCCGCCCGGTGCATCTGGTCCCAGGTCTCTCGCTGACGCGCGTCGTCGCTCTTGACCGCTGCGTCTCGACCGCAGGCGTAGCAGGCCGTCAGCCCTGGGACGACGGACCAGATGACACCTTCGGTGACGCTCATCCCGCCGCGGATGTAGGGGACCCGGCGGCGCACGCAGGCGGCGTTGACCCAGCGATCGATGGACTCCGGCGGGGAGTCGACCCCCGAGACGACGAGGTCGGGTGAGGTGTGGTCGATCAGCGCCGCGACGTCGTCGGCGCAGGTGATGTCCCTGACCAGCGTCTCCACCTCGATGCCCGGGTCGAACTCCCGGACCCACTCGGCCGCGCGCTCGACCTTGGGCCGGCCGATGTCGCTGCGGCGGTAGACGAACTGGCGAGCGAAGTTGCGCGGCTCCACGAGGTCCCTGTCCACGAGGGTCAGGTGGCCGATGCCCAGCCCGGCCAGGTTCTGCAGCACGTTCGACCCGAGGCCGCCGACGCCGAGGAGGAGCACCCGGGCGGAGCCGAGCCGGCCCAGCATCTCGTCGGTGCTGAGGTCGAGGGTCGAGAAGGTGCTGAAGAAGGCGGCGTTGCTGACGTGCCGACCGTCGATGTCGTGCGGCGAAGGCGTGCTCGCGACGCGCTCGAGCAGGCGAAGCTCGTCGAGGGCCTCGACGGCACCGGCGACCTCCTCGGCCGTCACTGCCGGGTGCGTCTCCAGGATCGACTCGTGCAGCTGCGCGAGGTCCCGGGTGCCGTCGGAGAGCAGGGACAGGAGCGCGGACACGGCTCCCTCGTCATCGGACAGCTCGATCGCTTCACGCGGATCATGGATGATCGTCACGGCATCGTCGGCTTGCCGCCACGCCATCGGCTTGAGCTGCGGAACGGTGTCAGGCTTCATCGAGATCGGTCCCCCGAGCGGAGTGGAAGTGGTGGGCGCGGACGGATACTCACGGATGGCCCGCCACTCGCGAGTGCGAGGTGGCGGGCCACCGTGGTTCCTGCGGCGGGCTTGCCTCTAGAGCGGCCTGCCTCGCCGGGAGCGCGCGATCAGCTGTCGCAGTGGGTGGCGGAGCATTCGTACGTGAGTCGGACCTGCTCGACCTTGCGAACCTCAATCTTCATGATTTCCTCCGTTTTCCGAGTATTGCCCGCTGGAGAAGCGAGCCGGATCAGCCAAGCACAGCAGTTCTCGGAGCGGAAGACTGTTCGGCGCCGACGCCATCGCGAGACAAACGCTGCGTCGGAGCCGTGCCGAAGCCGCACGTCTTCCGCGTGGGAACCTTTGCTCAGGACCTGACCGGCCCCAGGTCCTCGGTGATGATCCAGTCGCCGCCGTCGCGCTCGACCTCGAGCTGCCGCGTCTCGTCCGACGTGCCCTCACCGCTCGTGTACGTGAGCCGGACGGTGACCACGTCACCGTCGGTCGAGACCACGTCCACGTCGACGTCGTTGACGGTCCCCCAGAAGCCGGTGTAGCGGTCGTAGCCGCCCGCCTGCGCCCTGGCGTCCCTGCCCAGCATCCCCCAGGCCGTCCGGGTGTCCCCGGGCAGCAGGGCGTAGTACGCCGCCACGCTCTGCGCAGCCCCCGGCGCAGCCGACGACGGGGTCGATGACGACGGCGAGGACGACGGTGAGCTCGACTGCGAGGCGGAGCCAGTCGCGGACGGGCTCGGTGACTCCGACTTCCCTCGGGTCGGGGTCTGCTTCGTGGAGTCGGGGCCGGCCGCGGGACGGGGCCCGTCTTGCTGGAGGAGCACGGCACCGACGACCCCGGCCAGGAGCAGCAGCACCAACGCCCCGAGCAGCACCGGCCAGCGGGAGCGCCGGCCGGGATCCGGCGGCGTCTCGACGTCGGCGCTCACAGGTGCCGATGCCGCTGCCGCACGGGGCGCAGGCTCCGCGGCACCGGTCATCGTCAGCGTCCCCGGGGATCGGTGCACGTCCGCGGCCTGGCGCAGGGCGTGCGCCGCGTCCGCCATCGTCCAGCGCGACACCGGGTCCGGGTCGAGCATCCGCCCGATCGGCTCGGCGAGGAACCCGGCGTGCTCGGGGTGCGGCGGCCGGGTCTCCGCGATCGCAGCGAGGGTCGCGATCGCGCTGCCGCGGCCGGCGATCGGCGGCTTTCCCTCGACGGCCGTGTACAAGGTGGCGCCGAGCGCCCAGACGTCCGCCGCGGGCGAGGGGTCGGCGCCGCGTGCCAGCTCGGGGGAGAAGTAGAGCGGCGTGCCCATCACCTGGCCCGATCGGGTCAGCTGGTCCTCACCGTGGGCGCGGGCGATGCCGAAGTCGCTGATCTTGGCGGTGTCTCCGGCCACCAGCACGTTCCCGGGCTTGACGTCGCGGTGGACGGTGCCGCGGGCATGGGCGGCGACCAGTCCCTCAGCGACCTGGGCACCGATGGCGGCGACCCGTTCGGGGGCGAGTCGGCCCTCCCGGGCGACGAGCTCGGAGAGCGTCTCGCCCGGGACGTACTCCATGACCAACCAGATGTGGTCGTCAGCCTCGACCGCATCGAAGACCGAGACCACGTGGGGATGGTTCAGGGCCGCCGACAACCGCGCCTCGCGGAGGGCCCGGGCCACGTCGGGCACCGACTCCCCGGGGAGCACGCCGACCTGCTTGAGCGCCACTTCACGCCCGAGCAGCTCGTCGCGGCAGAGCCACACGGTGCCCATGCCGCCGCGACCGACGGCGCGGAGCACCGCATAACGTCCCGCGATGAGTTCCGGTGCCATGGAAGGGCCCTTACCCGGACCGGCGACAAGTATCCCCTCGGCGGTGCCACCCGCGTGCGTCGACCAGCGGCCGAGGCACGCTCCTCAGACGCCGAGCGACGGACCCGCGCCGGCCGGACCGGCGCCGGCAGGGTCCGGGTGGGCGTTCCGCTCGTGGCGCACCCACAGCCCGACGGCCAGGAACACCACGCCCCACAGCAGCGCCACCAGGCCGAGCAGCACCGCGATGCCGGTGGCGCTCCGGCCCGGGTTGGCCGCGAACAGCGCGCCGAGGAAGAGGTCGATCAGGCCGGTGAGCACCAGCAGCCCGCGGGGCACGGTGGTCGTCGAGGAGACCGCGCCGAACAGCTCGAAGACGCCGCGCACCATCAGCCACAGGCCGAGGATCCACGTCAGCGTCACCGCGGTCACCGCAGGGCTGGTCACCGCCACGATCCCGGCGAGCAGGGCGATGACGCCCATCGCCGCCAGCAGCCAGCGCGCGGACGACTCCGCGCCCGGCCAGAACGCCTGGGCCAGCGAGCCGACCCCGTCGGCGATCGCCCAGATGCCCCACAGCAGCGCGAGGGCGGTCGCGGTCTCCGAGGGCCGGGCGACGGCCACGATGCCGAAGACGATCGCGATCGCGCCGCGGGTCACCAGCAGCTTCCAGCCGACCTCGAGCCAGTCCTTGTCCATCGCGGCCTCCTGCTCCCGGACGCTACGCGCGCCGGGACGGGGTGCGCTGCCCCAAGAATGGGCATGCAGCCCGACGTCAGGAGCCGGTACGCCGCAGCACCCGCGCCTCCCACGGCGCCAGCTCGGGACCGGTCGCTCCGGCCACGTTGCCCAGCAGCAGCTCGGCGCCCGCCCACTGCTCCCAGCCGGGCACCGCAGGACGGACCGGCTCACCGGAGAAGTTCGCCACCGTCAGCAGCTCCACGTCGCCGAGGCGCCGCGTGAACGCATAGACCACTGGGTCGTCGGGCAGCAGCATCGTGAAGTCGCCGTGCGCGACCGCGGGCTCGGACTTCCGCAGCGCGATCAGCCGCCGGTAGTGGTGGAACACCGAGTCCGGGTCGGCCAGCGCGGCCTCGGCGTTGACCTCCGTGTGGTCGGGGTTGACCGCGATCCACGGCGTGCCGCTGGTGAAACCGGCGTTCGGCGAGGCGTCCCACTGCATCGGGGTGCGGGCGTTGTCGCGCCCCATCGCCCGCAGCGAGGCCAGCACGTCCGCCGGGTCCGCGCCGAGGGCGACCGCCTGCTCGTAGTGGTTGACCGACTCGATGTCGCGGAAGTCGTCGATCCCGGCGAACGGTGCGTTCGCCATGCCGAGCTCCTCGCCCTGGTAGACGTACGGCGTGCCGCGGTGCAGGTGCAGCACGGTGCCGAGCAGCTTGGCCGAGCGGACCCGGTGCTCGCCGTCGTCGCCGAACCGGGACACCACCCGGGGCTGGTCGTGGTTGTTCCAGTACAGGCTGTTCCAGCCGTTCTCCGCCAGCCCTTCCTGCCAGCGGCCCAGCGAGGCCTTGAGCGCGGTCAGGTCGAACGGCAGCACGTCCCACTTCGTGGCGCCCTGGTCGATGCCCACGTGCTCGAACTGGAAGACCATGTCGACCTCGCGCCGGGCCGGGTCGGTGAACAGCCGGGCCTCCTCGACGGTCACGCTCGGCATCTCGCCCACGGTGAGCAGGGTCGCCTCGTGCCCGGCGACGACCTCGGCGTGCATCTCGGCGAGGAACTCGTGGATGCGCGGACCGCAGAGGAAGAACGGGCCGCCGTCGCCGTGCGTGCCGCCGGGCGGGACGACCCCGTCGCGCTCGGCCCCGCGCGGCAGGTCCTTGGAGATCATGTTGATGACGTCCATCCGGAAGCCGTCGACGCCCCGGTCGAGCCACCAGCGCATCATCCGGTGCACCGCGCGCCGGACCTCCGGGTTCTCCCAGTTCAGGTCCGGCTGCTTCCTGCTGAACAGGTGCAGGTAGTACTCGCCGGACGCCTCGTCGTACTCCCACGCGGGTCCGGAGAAGAACGAGCCCCAGTTGGTGGGCTCGGCCCCGGGCTCACCGGGCGTGGTGCCGGGCCGGGCGGGACGCCAGACGTACCAGTCCCGCTTGGGGTTGTCGGTCGAGGAGCGCGACTCCACGAACCACGGGTGCTCGTCGGAGGTGTGGTTGACCACGAGGTCCATCACGACCCGGATGCCGCGGGCGTGCGCCCGGGCGATCAGCTCGTCGAGGTCGGCCAGGGTGCCGAAGAGCGGGTCGACGTCCTGGTAGTCGCTGATGTCGTAGCCGTTGTCGTCCTGCGGGGACGGGTAGATCGGTGAGAGCCACAGCACGTCGATGCCGAGCCGCTCGAGGTGGTCGAGGCGGCTGGTGATGCCGGGCAGGTCCCCGATCCCGTCGCCGTCGGAGTCGGCGAAGCTGCGCGGGTAGACCTGGTAGACGACGGCGGTGGTCCACCACGGGTGGCTGCTCATCCGCCCATCCTTCCCGCACGCCACTCGTCGGCGAGGAGCGCGTAGCCGTAGCCGTCGAGCCACCGGCCGGACCGGTGCAGCGACTCGGCCACGTTGTGCTCCTCGCGGCGCATGCCGAGCTTCTCCATGATCCGCCACGAGGCCACGTTGTCGGCGAAGCAGAGCGCGACCGCCCGGCGCAGGCCGAGGTCCTCGAAGCAGATCCGCAGCAGCTCGGCGGCGGCCTCGGTCGCGAGTCCCTGCCCGGCGTGCTCGGGCGCCAGCACCCAGCCGAGCTCGGCCTGGGTGCCCTTCGCCTGCTCCGCCACCTCGGCCTGGGCCCAGGGGTCGCCGATGTGGAGGTAGAGGTCGCCGACCAGCCGGCCGTCCCGCTCCACCACCAGCGTGACCGCGAGCTTGTCGGGGTCGCTGAGCCTCTCGACGAACGCGTCCCGGTCGGTGGGCAGCGTCGGCAGCCACTCGGCCACCTCGGGCAGCCGCCGGAACTCGTAGAGCTCCGGCAAGTCGTCGACGGTCGCCGGCCGGATCGTCAGCCGTGCGGTCCGGACGGGCCAGTCGACGGCGCTGAGGTCCTGGGGCATGGCCTCAATCTAGGAGCCCGAGGCGCCGCAGCCGCGGATAGGGCAGGCTTCACCGCATGTACTTCGTCGGCGTCGACCTGGCCTGGGGCCTGCGCAAGCCCACCGGCCTCGCCGTCCTCGACGACAGCGGCCAGCTGGTGCACCTGTCCGCGGTCTCCACCGACGAGGAGATCGAGGCCGCGCTGGCGCCGTACGTCGCCGGCGACTGCCTGGTCGCGATCGACGCGCCGCTGATCGTGCCCAACGCCACCGGCAACCGGCCGGCGGAGGCGGACCTCAACCGCGACTTCGCCCGGTTCGACGCCGGCGCGCACCCCTCCAACACGGGCAAGCCCGAGCTGAGCGGCACGCCGCGGGGCGCGCAGCTGTCCTCGAGGCTGGGCCTGGACATGAACCCGCGCTCGGGCCGTGCCCGCCGGGCGATCGAGGTCTACCCGCACCCGGCGACCGTCGCGCTGTTCCGGCTCGGCCGCACCCTGAAGTACAAGAACAAGTCCGGCCGCTCCCTCGAGCGGCTGCGCGGCGAGCTGCTGGTCCTGATGGGCCTGCTCCAGGGGCTCGCGGACGCCGACCCGCCGCTGCTGCTCGACGGTGCGTGGAAGGACCTTGTGGTCCGCGTCGAGCAGGCCACCCGCAAGAGCGAGCTGCGCGTGGTGGAGGACCAGGTCGACGCGGTCGTGTGCGCCTACGTCGCGCTGTTCACCGAGCGGCTGCCCGAGCTCACCACGACGTACGGCGACTTCGAGCGCGGCTACATCGTGACCCCGACGCTGCCCGACGACCTGGTCCCGACCCCGCGGGAGCGCCGGGTGGCCGCCGTCGAGGACCCGGTCCGGGTGGCCGTCCGGGAGTACGCCGCCCAGCACGCGGCGCTGCGTCGGGCCGCCGACCAGGCGGTGGCGCTCGTGCAGACCGTCCTCGACGACGCCGGCATCAACTACCTCAGCGTCACCGGCCGGGCCAAGACCGTGGCGTCGTTCGCGGCCAAGGCCGCGCGGGTGGTCGACGGCGAGCTGGCCTTCCCCGACCCGCTGCACGACATCACCGACGTGATCGGGGTCCGGGTCATCACCTACGTGCACAGCGACGTGGCCGCGGTCGCCGACCTGCTGCGCGACCAGGTCGTGGTCCGCGACGACCGGGACATGGGCCGGGAGACGGCCAGCGAGGGGCGCTTCGGCTACGCCAGCCGGCACCTGCTGGTGAGCCTGGATGCTGCGCGGGAGAGCCAGCCGGCGTACGACCTGCTGCGCGACCGGGTCGTGCAGGTCCAGATCCGCACGGTGCTGCAGCACGCGTGGGCGGAGTTCGAGCACGACATCCGCTACAAGGGCACCATCCCCGAGGAGCACGTGCAGGACTTCGACCGCCGCTTCACCCTGGCCGCCGGTCTGCTCGAGCTCGCGGACCGCGAGTTCTCCACCATCCGCGACCGGCTGCAGGAGGGGATGGGCGCGACCCCCGCCGAGCCCGCCGACGACGACCCCCGGATCAGCCAGCGCGAGCTGGCGGCCTTCCTGGCGGGGCAGTACGCCGACGCCGGCTGGTCGCGCACCGACCACTACGTGTGGATCTCCGGGCTGCTCCTCGAGCTCGGCATCACCTCCCTCGACGAGCTCGGCGACGTGCTCCGGCCCATCGACACCGCGGTGCTCAACGAGCGGATGGGCTACCGCTACCCGCCCGGCGCCGTGCGCCGCCTCGACGACGCGCTGCTCGCGGCCTTCGGCGAGAGGTACGTCGCGCTGCACGGCAACAGCCACCGCGAGCCGTTGCTGCGCACCCGCCTGCAGAAGCTCGAGGGGGAGTCGTGACCGCGAAGTTCGCCGACGTGGACGCCTACCTGGCGTCGTTCCCCGACGACGTCCGGCCGGTGCTCGAGCAGGTGCGCGCGACGATCCGGTCGGCGCTGCCCGACGCGACCGAGACCATCGCCTACGACATGCCGACCTACAAGGTCGGTGGACGCTCGGTCGTCCACTTCGCGGGCTGGAAGAGCTACGTCAGCCTCTACCCGCTGCCCGAGCCCGGCACCGCGGCCGACGGCGGGCTCGAGTCCGAGCTGGCGGCGTACCGCGCCACCCGGGGCACCGGGCGCTTCCCGCTGGACAAGCCGATGCCGCTCGACCTGATCGGCCGCGTGGTCCGGGCGCTGCGCGCCGAGCGGCTCGGCTGACCCGTCACGACAGGCGGGCGGATGCGCCGGCGAGCCGGCTGAGCTCGAGCGGCGTCAGGTCGACGGCCGGTGCTGCGAGGAGCTCGTCGAGCTGGCCGATGCTGGTGGCCGACGCCAGCGGTGCCACGACGGTCGACTGGTGCAACAACCAGGCGAGTGCGACGCCGGCCGCACCCACCTGGTGCTCCGCGGCGATCGCACGCACGGTGTCGAGCAGGTCCAGGCCCTCGGGCGTGAGCAGTGGTCGTACGCCGGCGCCGCGGGCTCGGTCCCGGGTGTCGGCCTGGGTGCGGTACTTCCCGGACAGGAATCCGCCGCCGAGGGCACGGTAGGGCAGCACCGCGAGCTGTGCCTCGGCGGCGAGGTCGGCGAGCTCCGACTCGAACGGCTGCCGATGAACCAGGCTGTAGTGGGGCTGAAGTGCCACCGGAGCGGCCAGGTCGTTGCCGTGGGCGACCTCGAGCCACTGGCGGACAGCGCCTGCGCTGAAGTTGGACAGCCCCACCGCCCGGACCTTGCCGGAACGGACCAGGGCGTCGAAGGCGCCCACGCTCTCCTCGACGGGCGTCCGGTCGTCCTGGTAGTGGGCGAGGTACAGGTCGACATGGTCGGTGCCGAGCCGGCGCAATGACTCCTCGACGGCTGCGGTCACGGTGTGCGCGGAGAGTCCCTCGAAGCGCGGATGGTTTCCGACCTTGGTCGCGACGACCACCCGGTCGCGGTTCCTGCGGCGCCGCATCCAGGTGCCGAGGATCGACTCCGAGACCCCGTCGGAGTAGGTGTCGGCGGTGTCGACCAGTGCGCCTCCTGCGTCGGCGAAGGCGTCGAGGACCCGATGGGAGTCGGACTCGTCGGTCGTCCGGCCGAAGGTGTTGCACCCCAGGCCGATCGGCATTGCAAGGCAGGTGCCCCACCGTCCGGGCGAGCGGTCGTCGAGTGGCAGGGTGCCGCGGGTCTGGTGTTCCTCATCGCTCACGAGGACGAGAGTGGAGCTTCAAGCCACCTGAGAGTCAACAGGGTCGGCACCAGAGCCGCAGCCGGCACCTGCACCTCAGCTCGAGGCGGCGCGCAGCTTCTCCAGCAGCGGGCCCGCGGCCTCGCGCAGGAAGGCCTCCTGGCTCTCGTCGCCGATCTGGACCAGGGCCACGTCGGTGAAGCCGGCCTCCCAGAAGGCGCCGACCGACTCCACGATCCTGTCGAGGTCGGGGCCGCAGGGGATGGAGTCTGCGACGTCCTCGGGACGCACGAACTGGGTGGCGCCGGAGAAGCCGGCCGGCGTGGGCAGGTCGGCGTTCACCTTCCAGCCACCGGCGAACCACCGGAACTGCTCGTGCGCCCGCTTCACGGCGGTGTCCTCGTCGGGGTCCCAGCAGATCGGGATCTGCCCGACCGCGCGCGCCTGCTCCCCGATCCTCGGTGCACCGTCCACGGAGCTCCACGCCGAGATGAGATCGGCCTTCGGCTCGACCGCGATCAGGTGGTCGCCCAGCGGCGCGAACCGCTCCACGCCCTTGTCGCCGGCGACGGCCACCGCGAGCGGGACCCCGCCCTCGGGGCAGTCCCAGATCCGGGCCGAGTCGACGTCGAAGTGGTCGCCACGGAAGGTGACCAGCTCGCCGGTGTGCAACTGCCGGATGATCTCGATGGCCTCGGCGAGCATGTCCTGCCGGGCGTCGACGGCCGGCCACCCGGCCCCCACGACGTGCTCGTTGAGGTTCTCGCCGCTGCCCAGCCCGAGGGTGAAGCGCCCCTCGGACAGCAGTTGCACGGTCGCGGCCTTCTGGGCCACCACGGCGGGGTGGTAGCGGATCGTCGGGCAGGTGATGTAGGTCATCAGCCCCACCCGCGAGGTGGCGTGCGCGACCGCGCCGAGCACGGACCAGGCGTACGGCGCGTGCCCCTGCTCGGTCAGCCACGGGGAGAAGTGGTCGCTCATCACCTCGAAGTCGAAGCCGACCTCCTCGGCGCCGACGGCGTACCGCACCAGCTCGCGCGGGCCGCTCTGCTCGGTCATCAGGGTGTAGCCGAACTGCGTCACTGGTTCCCTCCTCCTCGGCCCGGGGGCGGGCCGGCACGATCACTTGACCGCGCCCGTACCCGCCGTAGCCTCGGACCATGACTCCCGCAGAGCTGCTGGCCGACGCCTTCGGACGCATCGCGGAGGGTGGCCGCGACGTCGTCGACGGGCTCGACGCGGAGCAGCTGGCGCACCGGCCCGGTCCGGACGCCAACCCGATCGGCTGGCTGGTCTGGCACCTCGCCCGGGTCCAGGACGACCACGTGGCCGACGTCGCCGGCCTCGAGCAGGTGTGGACGGCCCAGGGGTTCCACGAGCGGTTCGACCTGCCCTTCGACCGCTCCGACATCGGCTACGGGCACTCCAGCGAGCAGGTCGCCCACGTGCGGGCCGATGCGGACCTGCTCGCGGCGTACCTCGCCGCCGTGCACGCGCAGACGACCCGCTACCTCGACGGGCTCGAGCCCGCGGACCTCGACCGGGTCGTCGACGAGCGCTGGGACCCGCCCGTGACCCTGGGGGTGCGGCTGGTCAGCGTCGTCAACGACGACAGCCAGCACCTCGGGCAGGCGGCGTACGTCCGAGGACTGCTCGGCGCCTGACCCCTCGGTGACCGATGGGGTCAGGGCACCTCGCGCAGGGTGCGGCTGATCCGGTAGCGCATGAACGACGGCACCGCCAGGGCTGCGACCACGGTCCCGACCACGACGAGGACGCCCCCACCGGCGGCGGCAGCAGCGGTCCCGACCATCGCCGCGCTCGCGCCGTGCACGACGTCGGCGATCCGCGGGCCGCCCGCGACCACGACGATGAAGACGCCCTGCAGGCGGCCGCGCACCGCGTCGGTGGCGGCGCTCTGCAGCATGCTGGTGCGGAACGCGGCCGAGGCCATGTCCGCGGCCCCGCCGAGGACGAGCAGCCCGACGGCGACGCCGAGGAAGAGCCGTGGCCCGTGGTCGGCGAGGCCGACCGCGACGCCGAAGCCGGTCATCGCCACGCCCCACACGAGGATGCACGCGATGACCGCCCGGCCCTGCAGGTCCACCCGCGACACCCACCCGGAGAAAAATGCCGCCCAGGACGGCGCCCGCGGGGATCGCCGCGAACAGCAGCGCGAAGGCGAGCCCGCCCTGCTCGGGGCCGCCGAAGGACTCGTGCGCGATCTCGGGGAAGAGCGCCCGCGGCATCCCGAAGACCATCGCGATCAGGTCGACGACGAAGGACATCAGCAGCACCGGGTGGCCGCGCAGGTAGGCGAGCCCCTCGACGACCGACCGCAGGCCGGGGGTGCCGGTGCCGCGGCCCTCCACCGGCAGCCGCGGGAGGCGTACGACGGCGCTCAGCGTCGCGAACAGCGTGATCGTGTCGATCAGGTAGAGCCACGAGAAGCCGAGCACCGGGATCAACGCACCGGCGACCAGCGGCCCGGCGATCGCACCGGCCTGGAAGATCGTCATGTTCAGCGAGTTGGCCGCCGGCAGCAGCGGCAGCGGCAGCAGCTTGGGCAGCACCGCGCTGCGGGTCGGCTGGTTGACGGCGAAGAACGCCTGCTGCAGGGAGAACAGCCCGAGCAGCAGCCACACGTTCACACCGCCGGCCGCCGCCTGCAGCCAGAACAGCGCGCTGGTCCCGATCAGGCCGGTCGTGGTGCAGATCAGCAGCGTGCGCCGGTCCATGTGGTCGGCCAGCGCCCCGCCCCACAGCCCGAAGACCACGAGCGGCACCAGACCGAACAGCCCGGTCAGGCCGACGTACGCCGAGGAGCCGGTCTCGGCGTAGATCTGCGCCGGCACCGCGACCACGGTCAGCTGGGCGCCGACCACGGTGATGATGTTGGCCAGCCACAGCCGCCGGAAGTGCTCGTTCTTCAGCGGTCGCGTGTCCGCGACCAGTCCCCGGATCGTCGCGCGCACGGGTCCAGAACCTACGCCGGTCCCTCGTTCTTCCCGGCGGCGACCACGTGCCTCCTTGCCGGCACCTCCTACGTTGGAGGCCATGAGGCTGCAGCGCACGGTGCGCACGACCGTCCCGCCGGACCGCGTCTTCGACTACCTGAGCGACTTCACCACGACCAACGAGTGGGACCCGGGCACGGTCAGCACCGAGCGGGTCTCCGGCGACGGCGGTGTCGGCACGACCTACCGGAACGTCTCCTCCTTCCTCGGGCAGAAGTCCGAGCTGACGTACACCGTGGTCGAGGTCAAGGCGCCGACCCGCTTCGCGCTGCGCGGGGAGAACGCCACGGTGGTCGCCCACGACACCATGGAGATCGCGGCGGAGGGTGCCGGCACCCGGGTCACCTACACGGCCGACTTCGAGTTCAAGGGCCTGGTGAAGTACGTCGCGCCGCTGCTCGCGCCGGCGTTCAAGCGGCTGGGCGACCACGCCGAGCGGGGGCTGGACGAGGCACTCGGCCGGCTCGCCCAGCGATCGTGAGGCAGCAGTCATGAGGCGCCCGGTCCCGGAGCGGCCCGGTCCCGGCCAGGAGTCGGTGTGGGACTACCCGCGCCCGCCCCGGCTCGAGCCGACCAGCGAGCGGGTGGAGGTCGAGCTCGGCGGCCGGGTGGTGGCCGGCACCTCGGCCGGCTGGCGGGTCCTCGAGACCAGCCACCCGCCGACGTACTACCTGCCGCGCGACTCCTTCGCGCCCGGTGTGCTGCGGGAGACCGACGGCGCCACCTGGTGCGAGTGGAAGGGGCGGGCCGCCTACTTCGACCTCGTCACCGACGAGCGGGTGGCCGCCCGCGCGGCATGGACCTACCCCGAGCCGACGCGCGGCTTCGAGGCGATCACGGGTGCGATCGCGGTGATGCCCGGGCTGGTCGACCGGTGCACGGTCGACGGCGAGGTGGTGGTGCCCCAGCCGGGCGGTTTCTACGGAGGCTGGATCACGGGCCGGGTCGTCGGGCCGTTCAAGGGCGGGCCGGGCTCCTCCGGCTGGTGAGCCGTCAGTCGCCGAGCAGCCGGCGGGCGCCCTCGGGCCACCACTGGCCGGCCCGCCGGACCCCCGTGGCAGGTGCCGTCGGCGGACTGGCCGTCGGACTCGCCGGGGTGCTTGACCCAGACGTAGCCGTCGAGGGCGCCGTCGAAGACCAGCCGCGGCCGCCGGCCGGTCCGCGCCTCGACGGGGTTGCACACGTCGCCGGGGGTCGGGGCGGTCCGGGCGCCGTTGCGGGCGGTCTCGATCACGTAGTGACGGCCCGGCACGCCGATCGCCGCCAGGCGTCGCGTGAGCGCCCGGGCATAGTCGCGCTCCTTCGCGGTCTCGACGAAGTTCGCGACGTTGGTGCTGAACCCCCGGGCGTGGGACACGCCGGCCTTCTTCAGCAGCGGTGCCATCTCCTCGGCGGAGCGCCACCCGGAGTGGCCGGCGTCGATGTAGACCCACGCCCCGGCGCGCGCCAGCGCCTTCGTGGCCCGGCGCAGCAGGCCGAGCCGGTCGCCGGCGTTCTGGCAGCGGGGGTCGTCGAAGAACGCGACGGCGTCGGGCTCGAGGACCACCATGGCGTGCCGGCCGCGCAGCCCGGCGGCGACGTGCCGGACCCACGTCACGTACTCGTCGGCGCCGGCGATGCCCCCGGAGGAGTACAGGCCGCAGTCGCGGTCCGGGATCGCGTAGACCGACAGCAGCGGGGTGCGGTCGGCGGCGTTCGCGCGGTCGGCGTACTCACGGACCACCCGACGCACGTCGGCGGTCGCAACCGCCCCGGTGACCCAGAGGGCCTGCGGCGCCCGGGCCAGCGGCCTGAAGGAGGCGTCGTCACGCGCGGCGCGGGCGGCCGAGGACTGCGGGTCGGCGTACATCGCCCGGGTCCGCCGGACGTCCTGGCGCGGCGACTCCCCGGCCGTCGCGGGCGCGGTGACGGCGCCGCCGGCGAGCAGGGCGCAGCCGAGCACCAGCGCAGCGGGGCGCAGCCGGGATGCGGTGGGGGAGGGCACCGGCACATCGTAGGAGCGCGGAGCCGCCCGGCGCGGGCGAACGGCGCGGCCGAACGGCGTGCTCAGGCAGGCTGCGGCTGGTCGTCCAGCCGTGGCCCGAACACCCCGAGCGCGTCCACCTGCTCCTCGCTCCACTCCGGGCCGGCCCAGGCGCGGACCTGGCTGCGGGAGCGCCGGGAGAACACCGTGCGGTAGAGCTCGTACGCCGACACCTCGGGCAGCTCGTCACCGCCGGGCTCGCCCCAGACCTGGCCCTCGCAGCGGACCGCGACCCCGGCCCGGCCGACCATCCGCGGCCCGGCCGCCTTCAGGACCAGGCGCCACAGCGGCTCCGGGGGCTGGCCGAGACCGAGCGCCTCGTGCAGGTCGGTGTGGTGGACGGTGATGTCCCAGACCAGGGCCGGGCTCGGGCTGTCGACCACCGACGCGGCCACCGCGTCCTGCTGCCCGGTGATCTCCTCCAGCAGCACCGGGAGAGGGAGCCGGGCGCGCTCACCGACGTGGCGGGCGGTCCACTCCGGCCCGGGCGCGCCGTCCATCCGGCCGGCCAGGGCGTCGGCCGCGCCACCCGCGAGGTGGGCGTAGACGTCGCGCACCGTCCACGCGGGCGTGGCCGGCACGTGGGTGTGGAGCTGCTCCTCGGAGAGGTCCGCGGCCAGGGCCACGAGGGCGGCGACGTTGTCGCGGTAGAGCTGTCCCCACGGGTTCACGCCGATCAACCTACGGCCTCCGGAGGCCCGTGGCACCCTGTCGGCATGGACGAGGAGTGGCTCGGGCGCGCGATCGAGGTGGCGGTGGCCAACGTGGCGGACGGCGGCGGTCCGTTCGGTGCCGTCGTGGTCCGCGACGACCGGCTGGTCGCCGAGGGGGCCAACCGGGTGACCGCCGACCTCGACCCCACCGCGCACGCCGAGGTGATGGCGATCCGGGCCGCCTGCCGGGCCGAGGGCGACTTCAGCCTGGCCGGCACGACGCTCTTCGCGTCCTGCGAGCCCTGCCCACTGTGCCTCGCGGCCTCGCTGTGGGCCCGGGTGGACCGGGTGGTGTACGCCGCGGACCGGCACGACGCCGCGGCCGCCGGGTTCGACGACGCCCGGTTCCACGCCGCGCTCGCGGCCGTGCCGGAGGCGTGGGCCGACAACCTGGTGGGGGCGCCGCACCCGCGGTCCCGGGAGCCGTTCGAGGCCTGGATCGCCAACGGCTCGCGCACGCCGTACTGATCGGCGAAGACGAGCCGTTCGGCCCCTCCGCCCGGGGCCGGGCACGGCCTAGCGTCACGGCCAGGAGGTGGACCGCATGTGGTTCTGGATCTTCATCGTCATCCTGCTGCTCGCGCTCGGGCTGGTGACCTACCAGGGACGTCGGCGCCGCTGACACCGTCCGCCTCTACTGTGGGCGGGGTGACCGAACGAACCGCCACCGGACCGCTCGAGCTGCCTGACGCCGACCACGCCCGCGCGTGGGTCGAGACCCGCACGGCGGACGGGCTGGCCGGCGTCCGGGAGCTGGTCGCGGCGCTGCGGACCGCGCCGCCGGCCGACGCGCTGGACGCGCTCCGGGCCTGGGACGAGATCACCCTCCGGCTCGGCAACGTCGCCGCCGTCGGGTCGCTGTGGGCCAACGTGCACCCGCTCGAGGAGGTGCGCACCAGCTGCGAGCAGGCGCAGGTCGAGGCCGACCGGCTCGGCACCGAGCTGCGCCAGGACCGGGGGTTGTACGACGTGCTCGCGGCCCTCGACCCGACCGGGCTGGACCCGCAGGCGGCCCGCCTGCTCGAGAAGACCCTGACCGACTTCCGGCGCTCCGGGGTCGACCGCGACGACGCGACCCGCACCCGGCTCGCCGAGATCGACGAGCGGATCACGGCCCTGGTGCAGGAGCTCGGGCGCACGATCCGCGACGACGTCCGCACCGTCCGGGTCGAGCCGGAACGGCTCGCGGGGATGCCCGAGGACTGGCTGGCGTCGCACCCCGCCGGCGACGACGGACTGGTGGCCGTGACCAGCGACTACCCCGACTCCGTCCCGGCGCGGATGTTCGTGCGTGACGCCGGGGTGCGTCGCGACGTCACGGTGGCGTTCCTGAGCCGCGGCTGGCCGCAGAACGAGCCGCTGCTGGTCGAGCTGTTCGAGCTGCGCCACGAGCTCGCGACCCTCGTCGGCTTCCCGGACTGGGCCTCCTACGACGCCGAGGTCAAGATGATCGGCACGGGCGCGGCCATCCCCGCCTTCATCGACCGCATCGCCGCGGCCGCCGAGGAGCCGATGCGCCGCGACCTCGGGGTGCTGCTGGAGCGCTACCGACAGGACATCCCCGGCGCCACGTCGATCGACCAGGCCGACGCCGGCTTCTACGAGGAGCTGGTGCGCAAGGAGCAGCTCGACGTGGACGCGCAGCTGGTGCGCACCTACTTCGAGTTCACCAAGGTCCGGCAGGGGCTGCTCGAGGTGACCGGCCGGCTCTTCGGCCTGTGGTGGGACCCGGTCCCGGACGCGCCGACGTGGCACGAGGACGTGACGGCGTACGACGTCCGCGACGACGGTGGCGGCGAGCGGATCGCCCGGATCTACCTCGACCTGCACCCCCGGGAGGGCAAGTACAAGCACGCGGCCCAGTTCACCTTGGCCGACGGGGTGGCCGGCCGGCAGCTGGCCGAGGGCGCGCTGGTCTGCAACTTCTCCAGGGGGCTGATGGAGCACAGCCATGTCGTCACGCTGTTCCACGAGTTCGGCCACCTGGTCCACCACGTGCTGGCCGGGCGCGGGGAGTGGGCCCGCTTCTCGGGCGTCGCCACCGAGTGGGACTTCGTCGAGGCGCCGAGCCAGATGCTCGAGGAGTGGGCGTGGGACCCCGACGTGCTGCGCGGCTTCGCCACCGACGCCGAGGGTGAGCCGATCCCGGCGGACCTGGTCGCCCGGATGCGCGCGGCGCACGACTTCGGCAAGGGCTACCAGGCCCGGACGCAGATGTTCTACGCCGCGATGTCCTACTGGTTCCACGCCGATCGGCCGGCCGACCTCACCGCGCGGATGCGCGAGCTGCAGGCGCGCTACTCGCCGTTCGACTGGATCGACGGCACCCACATGTTCGCCAGCTTCGGCCACCTCGGCGGCTACTCCTCGGCCTACTACACCTACATGTGGTCGTTGGTGATCGCGAAGGACATGTTCAGCGCCTTCGACCCCGCCGACCTGTTCGCCCCTGACGTGGCGGGGCGCTACCGCCAGCGGGTGCTCGCGCCCGGGGGCAGCCTGGACGCCGCCGACCTGGTCGCCGACTTCCTCGGCCGCCCCTACACCTTCGACGCGTACGCCGCCTGGCTCGCCCGCTGACCGTCGCTGGGCTCCTTGTGTCGGCGACCGGTCGACGTACTATTGCCGATATATCGCGAACGGTCGCGACAGTCTGGAGGCAGTCATGGGCAGTAGGGGTGCGTGGGGCGGAGGCCCGTGGGGCGCGGCGTCGTGGGGTGGGCCGTGGTCCGGCGGGCCGTTCGGGACCCGGGGCCGGCCCGGGCCACCGCCGTGGTTGGCCGGACTGTTCGGCACGCCGCAGCCGGAGCAGCGCGGGCCGAAGGTCCGGCGCGGTGACGTGCGGGCGGCGATCCTCGACGTGTTGCGCCAGGACGCGATGAACGGCTACCAGGTCATGCAGCAGATCGCCGAACGCTCCGGCGGCGCCTGGAAGCCCAGCCCGGGCTCGGTCTACCCGACGATCCAGCAGCTCGAGGACGAGGGGCTGATCGAGGGCATCGACGGCTCGGGCCAGCGCAAGCTCAAGCCGACCACGGCCGGCTGGCACTACATCGAGGAGCACCGTGAGGAGCTCGCGGAGGTGTGGGCGCCGTTCGAGTCGCCCGCCCGGGACGAGGAGCACGGCGTCGGCTTCGCCGACCTCAAGCCCGAGATCGGACAGGTCATGTCGGCGGTCTGGCAGATCGTCACCCAGGGCTCCGAGCGCCAGCGGCGCGACGCCGTCGAGATCCTCGTCGACACCCGGCGCCGCCTCTACGGCGTGCTCGCCGACGGTGACGAGGAGTCGTCATGAGCGACCAGCACCTCCGGCTCAGCGACGCCGAGCGAGAGCTCGCCGCCACGGAGCTCGGTGAGCACTTCGTGCAGGGCCGGCTGACTCCGGAGGAGCACGGCGAGCGCCTCGACCGGGTCTGGGCCGCGCGCACCCGGGGCGAGCTGCTGCCGGTCTTCGCCGACCTGCCGAGCAGGTACGCCGCCGCGCCGCCGGCCTATCCGCCGCGCCCCGCGCAGGGAGCCTGGTCGGCTCGACCGGCGCCCCGACGCCGGGGTGTCCCCACGCCGGTCTACGTGGTGCTGGCGATCCTGCTCGTCATGACCGTCGTGACCCACCTGCCCCTCATCATCCTCGGGCTCGTGGCGTGGATGCTGTTCTCCCAGAAGTTCCGCAGGGGCGGCTACCCGCGTCGCCGGTAGCGCTCGAGCAGCTCGTCGGTCCAGGCGAAGCAGCCGGCGGACAGGTCGGCGAGGTCGGCCGTGCCCGGCAGCAGCGCGTCCACCCGGGTGGCCACGTCCGCCGGCAGGCCGGTGTGCAGGTAGCGAAGCCCGAAGTCGTAGCGCCACGGGCAGTGCTCGGCCCGCAGCAGCAGCACCAGCGGGGACAGGGCGAAGCGCTGGTAGAGCGCGTGCGCCTCGGGCAGCTGGCCGCGTCGCACCGCCCGGTTCACCAGCCACTCCGCAGTGGCCCGGCGCTGCCGGATCTGGTCGACGTTCTCGGCGATCCCGGCGCGCAGGGCCGCCTCGTCGTCGTGGCGCAGCTCCACCAGGCCGTCCGGGTCGTGCACGACGATCGGGGTGCCGTGCCGGCGTACGTCGACGAAGCGGTGCGCGTCGGCCAGGTCGGAGACGTGGAGGTCGACGATCCGGGTCGGCTCCGTCAGCGACCCGGCTCGGTCCTGGTGGTTCACGAAGCACTGCCGTCCGTCCGGCCAGGTCGACCTCGGCAGCTCCCAGACGTGGTCGACGTCGAAGTCCTCGTGGATCCGCGCCAGCAGCCGGTCGTACACCGCGTCGGCCTCGCCGGGGGTGCACAGCAGCTCGACGTCGAGGTCCGACCAGTCGTCGTACCCGCCCGTCGCCGCGGACCCGCCCACCCACGCGACCCGGACGTCGGGGTCCGTATCACCCTGGCGGGCCAGCCAGGCCAGCCAGTCGTCGTAGCGGGACAGGTCGGTGACGCGAGAATCCATGGTGGCTATGGTCACACCCGGTCCCACAGTGGGTACCACCTACTCGGAGGTGTGTCATGACCGACGTTTCCCGCCGCCCTGAGGGCGGATCGTCACGAGGGCTCTGGATCCTCGTCCTGGTGCTGCTGGCACCCGCGGTGGTGGTGCCGCTGCTCGTCCCGCTCTACGACTCCACGGACCCGGCGTTGGGCGGGTTCCCGTTCTACTTCTGGGCCCAGCTGGCGATGATCCCGGGTGCCGTCGCGCTCACCGTCCTCGCCTACTACCTCACGAAGACCGCCGAACGACGTGACCGGGCGGCGCGCGCCGCAGACCGGGGGCCGCAGCGATGAGCGGCGTCAGCACCATCACGTTCAGCGTGTTCCTGTTCTTCTTCCTGCTGGTCACGGTCCTCGGCTTCGCCGCCGCCCGTTGGCGCCGGGCCGAGAAATTGGACAACCTCGACGAGTGGGGCCTCGGCGGCCGCGGCTTCGGCACGTTCATCGCCTGGTTCCTCATCGGCGGTGACCTCTACACGGCGTACACCTTCGTCGCGGTGCCCGCGCTCCTCTACGCCGGCAGCGCCATCGGCTTCTTCGCCGTGCCGTACACGATCGTGGTCTACCCGCTGATCTTCCTGTTCCTGCCGCGGCTCTGGTCGGTCTCGCACCGGCACGGCTACGTGACCCCGGCCGACTTCGTGCAGGGGAGGTACGACAGCCGCCCGCTGGCGACCGCGGTGGCACTGACGGGCATCCTCGCGACGATGCCCTACATCGCGCTGCAGCTGGTGGGCATGCAGGTCTGCCTGGAGGTCATGGGCATCGGCACCGGCAGCGACAACTGGTTCGTCAAGGACCTGCCGCTCTTCATCGCGTTCGTGGTGCTCGCGGCCTACACCTACTCCTCGGGGCTGCGGGCGCCCGCGCTGATCGCGTTCGTCAAGGACGCGCTGATCTACGTCGTCATCATCGTCGCCGTGCTCTACCTGCCCTCGCAGCTCGGCGGCTGGGGCAGCATCTTCGGCAGCGTGTCCGACTCGTTCGCCAGCTTCAACAGCTCGAACGCCGACGCGATCGCCGCCGGCCAGGCCGCCCCGAAGAGCGTGATCCCGGCACCGCTGCTGCACTGGGCCTACGCCTCGTTGGCCCTCGGCTCGGCCCTGGCGCTGTTCATGTACCCCCACTCGGTGACCGCGGTGCTGTCGACCCGGGAGCGCTCGGTGATCCGACGCAACGCGGCCCTGCTGCCGGCGTACTCCTTCCTGCTCGGGCTGCTCGCGCTGCTCGGCTTCGTGGCGATCGCCGCCGGGGTCAAGGTGACCAACCCGCAGCAGGCGGTGCCGCAGCTGTTCGAGAACGAGTTCCCCGACTGGTTCGCCGGTGTCGCGTTCGCGGCGATCGTGATCGGCGCCCTCGTGCCGGCGGCGATCATGTCGATCGCGGCCGCGAACCTGTGGACCCGCAACATCTACAAGGCGTTCATCAACCGGAACGCCACCCCGTCGGAGGAGGCGACCCAGAGCAAGCTGGCGTCGCTGCTGGTCAAGTTCGGTGCGCTGGCGTTCGTGCTGTTCGTGTCGACGACCTACGCCCTGGACCTGCAGCTGCTCGGCGGCGTCTGGATCCTGCAGACGTTCCCCGCCATCGTGGTCGGGCTCTACACCCGGTTCTTCCACCGCACGGCTCTGTTCGTCGGCTGGGCGGTCGGCATGGTCTACGGCACGTGGACGGCCTACAACAACCCGAAGGTCGGGGACCCCGGCAGCCACTTCGGCAGCCCGCTCGACCCGTTCCTGAGCGTGCCCTGGTCGGACTGGCTGCCCTTCGACACGCTGATGTACATCGGGTTCACCGCGCTGCTGCTCAACCTCGTGGTCAGCGTCGGCCTCTCGTTCGGGCTGCGTGCGATGGGCATCGACGAGGGCGTCGACCAGACCAGGCCGGAGGACTACCACGCCGACCTCGGCGACGAGGGCGTCGAGGAGGAGCTGGACCCCGGGACCCCGGCCCACGCCTGACCCCGCCTCGTGCGGCCCACGGTGCGCCCTGGCGCACTGTGGGCCGCACGACTCCTTCCGGGGGCATGCGGGACCGGCGCGGTGGGCACGGGAGGCCGGGAGCAAGTGACCGGCGGGGGTGTCGGTGCGTCGTACGACGCGAGGGAGGTGCCATGTCCTTGAGCGGACCGCGCCCTGAGGGAGCGCGTGGCAGGCTGAGTGACCCGGTCTTCTGGACCGACGTCCTCCAGATCGTGAAGACCGTGGTGGCCGGGGTGATCGCCTGGCTGATCGCCACCGAGTGGCTGGAGCTGCCGCAGTCGTTCCTGGCGCCGTGGTCGGCGCTGCTGGTGGTGCACGCGACGGTCTACCGGACCTTCTCGCAGGGAGCCCGGCAGGTCGGCGCCGCGGTCGCGGGCGTGCTGCTGGCCTGGGCGGTCGGCAACGTCGTGGGCCTCGACCCGCTCGCGGTCGGCGTGGTGCTGCTCCTCGGGCTGTCCGTGGGTGCGCACCGGATCTTCGAGGGCCAGGGCACGACGGTCGCCGCGACCGCGCTGGTCGTGCTGACCACGGGCTTCTCGACCAACGACCACATGCTCGTCTCGCGGCTGCTCGACACCGCGATCGGCATCGTCGTGGGACTGGCGGTCACCGCCGTGGTGTGGCCGCCGCTGCGACGGCACACCGCCGCGGTCGCCCTCGAGGCGCTGGACGACAAGATCGGTGAGCTGCTCATCGAGATGGGCGACGACCTCGAGTCCGGGGTCGCGCGCACCGACGTCGAGGGCTGGGACAAGCGGGCCCGCGAGCTCGACGACGAGCTCGACCGGGCGTGGGCGCTGGTGCGGCAGGCCAAGGAGAGCGCCCGGCTGAACCCGCGCCGCCAGGCCGTGCCCATGCGCGACCCCAAGCAGTGGTTCTCGATGCTCGAGCGGCTCGAGCAGGCGCTGGCCGACACCCGCAGCATGGCGCGCACCCAGTCCCACTCGCTGCACGACGAGGAGCAGTGGCAGCCGGAGTTCCGCGACGCGCTGGTCGAGACGCTGCGGACGGGTGGCCGGGCGATCATCGACTCCGACCGGGAGACGCTGCGGCGCTGCCGCGAGTACCTCGACGAGATCGTGGAGCTGGTCGGCGTCGAGAGCCCGATCTCCCCGCTCTGGCCGGTCTACGGTGGCCTGATCATCAACCTGCGCAACATCTTCGACGCGCTCGACGAGGTGGCCGGGTCCGGCCCGATCAGCCGCCGCCCGGTCGAGCTCAGGCTGCGCCGTTGAGGGTGCGCGAGCGGTTCCGGGGCGCCATCGCCGGCGTGGGCAGCACGAGCGGGGTTCGGGTGGTCGTCGGGCGGTGGGACGACACGCCCCTCGGCCCGTTCGCAGACGTGATGGTGGAGACCGGGGCAGGGCACCGGGTGCTGATCGCGCCCCGCGCCGAGGTGGCGGACTTCGTGCAGGCCACCTACGTCTTCGACGAGACCCGGATCGAGCCCGTCACCGTGGCCGACACCATGTCCGACAGGGGGACCGGCTGGCGGGTGAGCGCCCCGTCGCTGGCGCTCGAGCTCGGCGTCGGGCGGCGTACGCCCCTGGGCCTGCTGCTGCGTGCGGTGCCGGGCGGGCTCGCGGAGAGCCCCGCCTGGTGCGCCCTGACCGACCCCGTCGCGCGCGTCGCCCTGCGCGGCGTCCGCACCCGCGGCACCGCCGGCAACGACCGGCGCGAGTGGTACGGCGCGACCGACACCCGGGCCGTGACCGCGGCGAGGGGCAGCTTCGACGGCGTCGACCTCGGCGAGCTCGCGCCGGTGGACCCGCCGTGCCGGTTCGGCTTCTCCTCGACCCCGCGCCGTCCCTCGGTCACCCGGGTCGTGACCACCGTCGAGTCGGCGCCGGTCTCCCGCTGACCCGGCTCAGAGGCGGATGGCGCGGTTGACCCAGTTCGACGTGACGACCATCCCGACCTTCTCGTAGAGGGAGAGGGCGCCGGTGCGGGAGTCGGTGGACAGCTCGGAGACGGTGGCCCCGTGCTCGGCACCGGCGGCGAAGGCGTCGACGAGCAGCGCCTGGGCCAGGCCCCGGCCGCGCTGCTCGCTGCGGGTGGCGAGGCGGGCGATGAAGGCGGTCGGCAGGTGCACCTGCAGGACCGCCACCGCCGCGACGTCGCCGGCAGGGTCGGTGACCACGCGCAGGTGCCACGGCTCGAAGCCGGGGCGCAGGGTGGTCCACGCGCGCCACTCGTCGAAGGTCTGGCGCTCACGCTCGGACCACTCGAGGAACGCGTCCTCCTGCACGGTCCAGCACTGCTCGTACAGGTCCGGCGTGGCGGCCCCGACGGCGTACCCCTCCGGCAGGTCGCGGGGCGGGACCGTCGTGCCGGCGGGCAGCTGGAGCACCCAGCTGTTCCAGCGCACGTGGTAGCCGAGCGCCTCCAGCAGTCGGTCGCCGGCCGAGCCGACGGGCACCGGCATCCCGATCAGGCCGGCGCCCTTCTCCCGTGCCTTCTCCTGCATCCAGCGGGCCAGGGCGGTGCCGAGCCCCCGGCCCCGGTGGTCGGGGTGCACCGCGGCGTCCCCGCGGTCGCCCTGCGACACCTCGGCGTACGCCACGAGCGTGTCGCCGTCGAAGACCCCGACCGTGCTGTCGGCCACGTCGTAACCGGGGCGCTGCCAGTCGGCCACGATGTCGGCCTCCTCGATGACCACCTCGCCGACGTCGACGAGCTCCTGCGCGGCCATGACCGCGGTCACCGCAGCGGCGTCGGAGAGGACGAGCGGACGCTCGGAGAGGCCGGCGGGGAGATCGAGTGCGGCGGGCATGGAGACGATTGGAGCAGGAAATGGCCGACGGGGCCGCCGAATTTCCTCGGCGGCCCCGTCCGGACCGTGTGAAGCAGGGGTGCGTCAGGCGCTCTGGATCGCCGAGACGTCGAACTCGAGCTTGATCTTCTCGGAGACGAGCACGCCGCCGGTCTCGAGCGCGGCGTTCCAGGTCAGGCCCCAGTCCTTGCGGTTGATCGAGGTCGCGCCCTCGAAGCCGACGCGCAGGTTGCCGAACGGGTCGCGGGCCGAGCCGGTGGACTCGAACTCGATGGTGACCGGCTTGGCGACGCCCTTCATGGTCAGGTCGCCGGTGATGGTCCAGTCGTCGCCGTCTCGCTCGACCTTGGTCGAGACGAAGGTGATGGTCGGGTTGGCCTCGACGTCGAAGAAGTCGCCGGAGCGGAGGTGGCCGTCGCGGTCGGCGACACCGGTGTCGATGCTGGCGGTCTGGATGGTCAGCTCGACCTTGGAGGCGGCCGGGTTCGCGGTGTCGATGTGGGCGGTGCCGGCGAAGTCGGTGAACTGGCCGCGCACGGTGGTGACCATCGCGTGGCGGGCGCTGAAGCCGAGGCGGCTGTGGGTCGGGTCGATCGTGTAGTCGCCGGTGATGTCCTCGACGACGGTGGTCGGGGCGTCGAAGACGGGCTCGGCGACGGCGGTGCTGGTCTTGCTGCGGTTGAAGAAGTTCATGGTCTGCTCCTGGCGGTCGGTTTGTTCAAACTTCAACCACCTTAACCGGACCCCGGTCCGTTTCATTCCCACCCCGAAGTGGTCTGGACCACTGGGTCAGCGGAAGGCGGACTCGCCGGTGAGGGCCTGGCCGATGACCAGCTGGTGGACCTCGGAGGTGCCCTCGTAGGTCAGCACCGACTCGAGGTTGTTCGCGTGCCTCATCAGGGGGTACTCCAGCGTGATCCCGGCGGCCCCCAGGACGGTGCGGCACTCGCGCGCGATGGCGATCGCCTCGCGGGTGCTGTTCAGCTTGCCGACGCTGATCGCCGGGGCGAGCAGCCGCCCCTCGTCCTTGAGCCGGCCGAGGTGCAGCGCGAGGAGCATGCCCTTGCCCAGCTCGACCGCCATGTCGGCGAGCTTGGCCTGCGTCAGCTGGTAGGAGGCCAGCTGCCGGTCGAAGATCTCGCGCTCGCGGGCGTAGGCGATGGTGGTCTCGAGGCAGTCCCGGGCCGCGCCGAGCGCGCCGAAGATGATGCCGAACCGGGCCTCGGTCAGGCAGGACAGCGGGCCGGAGAGCCCTCGCGCCCCGGGGAGCATCGCCGACTCCGGGAGGCGCACGTCGTCGAGCGCGAGCTCGGCGGTCACCGAGGCGCGCAGCGACATCTTGTGCTTGATCTCGGTGGCGGAGAAGCCGGGGGTGTCGGTGGGCACGACGAAGCCGCGGATCCCGTCGTCGGTGCGCGCCCAGACGACCGCGACGTCGGCGACGGAGCCGTTGGTGATCCACATCTTGTTGCCGGTCAGCACCCAGTCGCTGCCGTCGCGGACGGCGCGGGTGCGCATGCCGCCGGGGTTGGAGCCGAAGTCCGGCTCGGTCAGGCCGAAGCAGCCGATGGCCTCGCCGGTCGCCATCCGCGGCAGCCACTGCTCCTTCTGCTCGTCCGACCCGTGCTTCCAGATCGCGAACATCGCCAGCGACCCCTGCACGGACACGACCGAGCGGAGGCCGGAGTCGCCGGCCTCGAGCTCCAGGCAGGCCAGGCCGTACGCCGTGGCGCTGGTGCCGGCGCAGCCGTAGCCCTCGAGGTGCATGCCGAGCAGCCCGAGCTTGCCGAACTCCAGGGCGAGGTCCCGCACCGGCACGTCACCGCGCTCGTACCAACCGGCGATCTCGGGTCGGAGCCGCTCCTCGACGAAGCTGCGCACCGTGTCGCGGATCGCGCGGTCCTCCTCCCCGATCAGGGAGTCGGTGTCGAGCAGGGCCAGGGGAGCGAGCGGGGCGGTCATGCCCCCATCATGACCGGCTCAGCGGATCAGGCGGCGTGCGTCTGCGTCGGGGTCTGGGCGGGGGTGGCGGACACCGACACCCAGCGGGCCTCGAGGTGCGCCCGGCCACGCTCGTCGACCACCCGCACCCAGGTCTGGACGAGGCCATCGGTCATCTGCGTGTTCATCTCGGGACACCTTTCGTTCACCTTCTGTTCACCTAGCGTAGCGCACCCCCACCCGGGGGGTCGAAAAACCGCCGAAGTCGCCCCAGTCCCTCCACTCGGGGCCCGGGACAGCCCCAGAACGACGGAGTGCGCTCCCCGCCGGGAGGGGAGTGACGGGTGGGACGAACGACGGCCGTGACTTGCGGCGCCGAAAGGACCGTTCCTGCCCGATTTCGGGCAGGAAGTTGCCGTGATGGGCCGCGTGGCCCACGATCTCGGTGTGCCCACCGTCCCGGACCCCGCCCTGGTCGACCGCATCGCCGCCAGCACGGGGCTGAGCGGAGCCGAGGCGGCCCGCGTCGTCGAGGACGTGGTGGCGTACTTCGCGGAGCCGGTGGAGGCCTACGTGCGCCGCCGGCACGCCCACCTGCAGACCTACGGCGCGAAGAACCCCGAGATCTTCGCGCTGATCGCCGAGGAGCTCGCCGCCCGCGTGGTGGCCGCTCCGGAGCTCAGCGAGCGGCAGCTGCGCCGCATCGTCTACGGCTGATCTCGGACGGCCCGACCCAACGACCACCACGAGGGAGACACAGAATGTGCGGAATCGTCGGCTACATCGGCAGCCAGCAGGCCGCCCCACTGCTGCTCGAGGGCCTGACCCGGCTCGAGCACCGGGGCTACGACTCGGCGGGCGTCGCGGTGCTCGGCACCTCGGGAGGCACCTCGACCGTCCGCGTCGCGAAGAAGGCCGGCCGGGTGCGGGACCTGACCGAGGAGCTGCCGAAGCGGTTCGGCGGCAAGGTCGGCATCGGGCACACCCGCTGGGCGACCCACGGGCCCGCGAACGACGTGAACGCCCACCCGCACACCGACGCCAAGGGTGACGTGGCGGTGGTCCACAACGGGATCATCGACAACGCCGCCGCGCTGCGCCAGCAGCTCGCCGACGACGGGGTGGACCTGGTCTCGGACACCGACACCGAGGTGCTCGCGCACCTGGTGGCCCGCTCCGACGCCGACACCCTCGAGGGCAAGGTGCGCGACGCGCTGGCCGCCATCCACGGGACCTACGGCGTCGCGGTGATGCACGCGGACTTCCCCGACCGCCTGGTCGTCGCCCGCAACGGCAGCCCGCTGATCATCGGCGTCGGCGAGAAGGAGATGCACGTCGCCTCCGACCTCGCCGCGCTGGTCCGCTACACGACGACCGTGGCGCACCTCGACGACGGCGAGCTCGCCACGCTCACGGCGACCGGGTTCACGACGTACCGCCAGGACCTCTCCACCACCGGCAAGACCGCGACCAAGGTCGACATCGACCCGGCCTCGTACGACGCCGGCGACCACGACTCCTTCATGCACAAGGAGATGCTCGAGCAGCCCGCCGCCGCCGAGCGGGTGCTGCGCGGCCGCCTCGACGAGCGCTTCGGCACCGCGCACCTCGGCGGGCTCAACATGGATCCACGTGAAACCAGGGCGATCCGCCGGGTGAAGATCCTCGGCTGCGGCTCGGCGTACTACGTGGGCCAGATGGGTGCCTCGCTGATCGAGGAGCTGGCCCGGATCCCCGCGGACGCCGAGGCGGCCAGCGAGTTCCGCTACCGCGACCCGGTCATCGAGCCGGACACGCTCTACGTCGCGGTCAGCCAGTCCGGCGAGACCATCGACACCCTGCTCGCGGTCCAGGAGATCCGCCGCAAGGGTGGCCGCGTGGTCGGCCTGGTCAACGTGGTCGGCAGCGCCATCGCCCGCGAGTGCGACGGCGGCATCTACCTGCACGCCGGCCCCGAGGTGGCCGTCGCGTCCACCAAGGCGCTGACCAACATGTTCCTCGGCTTCGCGCTGCTGGCCCTGCAGCTGGGCCGGGTGCGCGACCTCTCCATCGCCGACGGCAAGCGGCTGATCGCCGGCCTCGCCCGGCTCCCGGAGCAGATCGCCCAGGTCCTCGAGCGCGAGGACGAGCTGGCCGAGGTGGCCCGGCAGCTGGCCGAGGCCGAGAGCCTCTTCTTCGTCGGCCGGGTCCGCGGCTTCCCGGTCGCCCGCGAGGGGGCGCAGAAGTTCAAGGAGATCTCCTACCGGCACGCCGAGGCCTACCAGACCTCCGAGCTCAAGCACGGGCCGCTGGCGCTGATCTCGCCGGAGGTGCCCACCGTCGCGGTGGTGCCGGCCGACGAGCTCACCGATCGCAACGTGGGCGCCCTGCACGAGATCGCCGCCCGCCGCGGCCCGCTGGTGGTCCTGACCCACGAGGACGTGGACCTCGGGGAGGTGCCGGCGCTGCGGATCGACGTACCCCGCAACGAGCGCGAGCTGGACCCGATCCTGCTCACCGTCCCGCTCCAGGTGCTCGCCTACCACGCGGCGCGCCACCTCGGCCACGACATCGACAAGCCGCGCAACCTGGCCAAGTCCGTCACGGTCGAGTAGCCGAGGTCGTCACCTGCCCGACGCGGCGCGTTCAGCGTCGCGTCGGGCAGCGCTGCTGGCATGACCCCATGACGAACACCTCGGGCGGCCCCACACGACGACAGATCCTCAAGACCGGCGGCGCAGCGGCCGGCCTCGCGGCGGCGGGGTCGCTGCTGCCGCCCTCCGTCCACCGCGCGATGGCCGCGCCGATGCGGCCCGGCGGCCTCGCCGCGGTCGAGCACGTGGTCCTGCTGATGCAGGAGAACCGGTCGTTCGACCACTACTACGGGACGCTGCGCGGCGTCCGTGGGTACGCCGACCGCAACCCGCTGCGGCGCCGCGGGGGCGGGTCGGTGATGCGACAACCGGACGGCGCCGGCGGCGAGGTACTGCCCTTCTCGGTGCGCCAGGCCGCCCTGGACTCGGGGCGCCCGGCCAGCGACATCCAGTACCTCGGCGCCCTCGCGCACGGCTTCACCGACGCCACCCAGGCCTGGGCCGACGGCTGGTACGACGGCTGGGTCCCGGCCAAGACCGCGGCCACCATGACCTACTACGACCGCAGCGACATCCCGCTCCAGCACGAGCTCGCCGAGACCTTCACGACCCTCGACGCCTACCACTGCTCGGTCTTCGGGTCGACCAACCCCAACCGCAACTACTTCTGGACGGGGACCACCGGCTACGAGCCGGACGGGGTCCGCCGCGCGGTCACGAACGCGGCGTACGACTATGCGCACCCCGGCTACGACTGGACGACGTACCCCGAGCGGTTGGAGCAGGCCGGGGTGAGCTGGCAGATCTACCAGGAGTGGGACAACTTCACCGACAACGCGGTCGAGTACTTCACGACCTTCAAGCGGATCGGCACCAAGATGCTGGCCCACGTCGACGGCGGCTTCCGCACCACCGAGGAGCTCTACGACTCGCTGCACGACCGGTCGCCCGCGGAGCAGGACGCGCTGCTGGCCCAGCTCGAGCAGGGACGGGCCGCGCTCACCCCGGCGGAGCGGTCGCTGTTCGACCGGGGGATGTACCGCAGCCGGCCCGGAACCCTGCTGGACCGGCTGCGCGACGACATCGCCGCCGGCACGCTGCCGCAGGTCACCTGGCTGGTCCCGGCCGCCGCCCTCTCCGAGCACCCGGGGGCGTCCACCCCGGTGGGCAGCGCCAACCTGGTCCACGACCTGCTGGACGTGCTCGCCTCCGACCTCGACACCTGGTCGACCACCGCGCTGCTGCTCAACTTCGACGAGAACGACGGCTTCTTCGACCACGTGCCGCCGCCGGTCGCGCCCCGGCCGACCTCGGGCGACGGCGACGACTGGTACGACGGGCAGCCGATCGGGCTGGGGCCCCGGGTCCCGATGACGATCGTCTCGCCGTGGACGATCGGGGGCCACGTCGACTCCTCGGTGGCCGACCACACCTCGACGCTGCGCCTGCTGGAGCGCTGGACCGGGGTGGCCGAGCCCAACATCTCCCCGTGGCGGCGGCGGGTCTGCTCGGACCTCGTCGGCGCCTTCGACTTCGAGCGGCCCGGCACGCCCCCGACGCTGAGCCAGCCCGACGCGGTGCCGGCGCCGATCACGCGCTGGCACCCGGCGCCGCCGGCCGACCAGCAGCTGCCGGAGCAGGAGCCCGGCCGCCGGTCGGCCCGGCCGCTCGCCTACCAGCCGGCGGTGTCGGCCACGTTCGACCGCGGCACGCTGCGGCTCGAGCTCGCCAACACCGGCGAGTCGACCGCGTCGTTCGCCGTCTACCCGTTCCGCGGCGACCTCACCCGGCCGACCTTCGTCCCGGTGGACGGCCGGTCCTCCCAGTCGCTCACCGCGCTCCTGCCCGGGGGCGGCTGGGACCTGCTGGTGCAGGGGCCGAACCGGTTCTGGTGCGAGATCGCGGGCTCGGTGACCGGCGCCGCCGCGCGGGTCGACGTACGCCCCACGTTCGTCCGGCGGCGAGCCACCCTCGGCCTGCTCCTGGTCAACGACGGGCCTCGTGCGGTGACCCTGCGGCTGCGTCCGCGGGCCCACGAGGGTCGCGACAGGACGGTCGTGCTGCCTGCCGGGGGCCGGCGGGCGCTGGCCTGGCCCACCGACCGTGGCTGGTACGACGTGGAGGTGACGGCCCGCGAGGACGCGGCGTTCCGCCGGCGGCTGACCGGCCGGGTCGAGACCGACCGGACCACCGTCACCGCCTGAGCGGGGGTGCCGGCGTGAGCAGCGTCTCCGCGACGTCGAGTCGTGACGAGGCGTCCGGAACCACTACCGTGGTGGGAATGACCACAGACGAGAACGAGTTCGCCGCCGAGGTGACCCCCGCCTTCGCCGAGCTCGGCCTCGCCGACGGGGTGCTGGACGCCCTGCGCGACGTGGGCTACGAGACCCCCTCGCCGATCCAGGCCGAGACGATCCCGCACCTGCTGCAGGGTCGCGACGTCGTCGGCCTCGCGCAGACGGGCACCGGCAAGACCGCGGCGTTCGCCCTGCCGATCCTGTCCCGCCTCGACCTGTCGCAGAAGACGCCGCAGGCGCTGGTGCTCGCACCGACCCGCGAGCTCGCCCTGCAGGTCTGCGAGGCGTTCGAGCGGTACGCCGCCCACCTGCGCGGCGTGAAGGTGCTGCCGGTCTACGGCGGCCAGGGGTACGGCGTGCAGCTGTCCGCGCTGCGCCGCGGCGTGCACGTCGTCGTCGGCACGCCGGGGCGGATCATGGACCACCTCGACAAGGGCACGCTCGACCTGTCCGAGCTGCGCTTCCTGGTCCTCGACGAGGCCGACGAGATGCTCAACATGGGCTTCGCCGAGGACGTCGAGACGATCCTCGCCGACACCCCCGACGACAAGAACGTCGCGCTGTTCTCGGCCACCATGCCGCGTCAGATCCGGTCGCTGTCGCAGAAGTACCTCACCGACCCGGTCGAGATCACCGTCAAGAACAAGACGGCCACGGCGTCGAACATCACCCAGCGCTACCTGACGGTGTCCTACCCGCAGAAGGTGGACGCCCTCACCCGCATCCTCGAGGTCGAGAACTTCGAGGGGATGATCGTCTTCGTCCGCACCAAGAACGAGACCGAGATGCTCGCCGAGAAGCTGCGGGCGCGCGGCTTCTCCGCGGCCGCCATCAACGGCGACGTCCCGCAGAACGTCCGCGAGCGCACGGTCAACCAGCTCAAGTCGGCCAAGCTCGACATCCTCGTCGCCACCGACGTCGCCGCCCGTGGCCTCGACGTCGAGCGGATCAGCCACGTCGTCAACTACGACATCCCCACCGACACCGAGTCCTACGTGCACCGCATCGGCCGCACCGGCCGCGCGGGCCGCAGCGGCGACGCGATCTCGTTCGTGACGCCGCGCGAGCGCTACCTGCTCAAGCACATCGAGAAGGCGACCCGTCAGCCGCTGACCCAGATGCAGCTGCCGTCGGTCGAGGACGTCAACGAGACCCGGCTGGCCCGGTTCGACGACGCGATCACCGAGGCGCTGGACCAGGCGTCCCGGATCGAGAAGTTCCGCGACATCATCAAGCACTACGTCAACGAGCACGACGTGCCCGAGGTCGACGTGGCGGCCGCCCTCGCGGTGGTCGCGCAGGGTGACACCCCGCTGCTGCTCGACCCGCGCGACGAGGTGCGCCCGCCCAAGGAGCGCCCGGAGCGTGGCGACCGGCCCGAGCGCGGCCCGCGCCCGGAGCGCCGGGGGCGCCAGAGCGACGTCCCGATGGCGACGTACCGGATCGCGGTCGGCAAGCGCCACAAGGTGGAGCCCCGCCAGATCGTGGGCGCCATCGCCAACGAGGGCGGCCTGTCGCGCAGCGACTTCGGGCACATCCAGATCCGTCCCGACTTCTCGCTCGTCGAGCTCCCCGCCGAGCTGCCGAGCTCGGCGTGGGACGCCCTGCAGAGCACCCGCATCTCCGGCAAGCTCATCGAGCTGCGCCGCGACGAGGGTGCGCCGCGCGGGCGTCCGGACCGCGGTGGCCCGGACCGGGGCGGCGCGGAGCGGCGCAAGCCGCGGCACAAGGCGCGCTGACCCTCGAGCGCTGAGCCTCTGGCGCTGACCTCTGGCGCTGACCTCTAGCGGGGCGGGGGCACCGAGTGCTTGAGTGAGCCAGGCCACATCGGGTGGCCGCTCACCCTCTCGGGAGGTCCTCGTGCGCATCCACCCGCGCCCGGTCGCGCTCGCCGTCCTCGGCGTCGTCCTGACCCTGCTGGCCCCCACGGCTCCCGCGCAGGCCGCGGCACCGTCGTACGTCGCCCTCGGTGACTCCTACTCCTCCGGGGTCGGGACGCGCAGCTACCTCGCCGACGGGACGTCGTGCCAGCGCTCGGCGTACGCCTATCCGAGCCTGGTCGCGGCCGCCCGTGGCTACGCGCTCAACTTCCGGGCCTGCTCCGGAGCGACGATCCCGGACGTCACCACCAGCCAGCTCGGAGCGCTGGGCCCGGCCACGAGCTACGTGACCATCTCGGTGGGCGGCAACGACGCGGGGTTCGCCGACGTGCTCACCGAGTGCGCGCTGCCCGGCTGGATGAGCAGCTGCAACGCCGCGATCGACGGTGCGCAGGCCTACATCAGCACCAAGCTGCCGGCGGCGCTGTCCACCCTGTACTCCGCCATCCGCAGCCGGGCCAGCAACGCCCGGGTGGTGGTCGTGGGCTACCCGCGGGTCTTCATGGGCGAGGACTGCAACGCCGCCACCTGGTTCTCCCCGGCCGAGGAGACCCGGCTCAACGCCACCGCCGACCTGCTCAACAGCAAGCTCGCCAGCGCGGCCGCGGCCCGCGGCTTCGGCTTCGCCAACCCGACCGGCCGGTTCACCGGGCACGCGGTGTGCGACAGCACCGAGTGGATCAACGGGCTGTCGAACCCGATCACCGAGAGCTACCACCCCAACCGTGCCGGGCACTCCTCCGGCTACTCCCCGCTGGTCAGCCCGCTGCTGACCGGAGCGAGCCTCACCGTCACGCCCGCGGTCGTGCGGGCCGCCGTCGCGTCCACCGACCGGCTGACCCAGCAGCAGCGGGCCTACGCCGACCAGGACGCGGCCATCTCGCCGGAGCGCTTCGTCGCTCCGGACCTGACCACGCCGCAGGCCCGGCGGGCAGCGCGCGCAGCCGGCGTCGACCTGGACCGCTGGCTGGCCAGGCACTGACGCCCGTCTGGCCGGGGGCTGGTAGAACCGGGGGCATGGGGGCTCGACAGACCAACGCCGGCCGCTGGACGGCCGGACTCGCCACGACCGCCCTGCTCGGGCTGCTCGCGACCGGGTGCGACTCGGTGACCAAGGCGACCGGGCCGGACCCCGACGAGGCGGCCGACACGCTCGCCGGTGCACTGGCGTCCGGGTCGTTCGGTGACGTGGCGTTCACCCAGCAGACGCCCACCGAGGTGACCGACGACTACGAGGCCACCGTCGAGGGGATGGGCGACGTGGACCCCGTCGTCTCCGCGGGTCCGGTGAAGGAGTCCGGCGACTCCGCGACGGCGCCGCTCGCGTGGACGTGGCCGGTCGGCGGCGACGAGTGGAGCTACACCACCGAGGCGCGGATGACCAAGGTCGACGACGAGTGGCAGGTCGCTTGGGACCGATCCGTCGTCGAGCCCAGCCTGGTCGACGGGGTCACGCTCGCGGCGACGCCGATCGAGGCGAAGCGCGGCCGCATCACCGGCGCCGGGGGCAGCGTGCTGGTCACCGACCGGCCGGTCGTCCGCTTCGGGATCGACAAGTCCCAGGTGCCGGCCCGCAAGGCCGTCGACTCGGCGCGACGGCTTGCCGCGATGGTCGACATCGACGCGGCGGCGTACGCCAAGCGGGTCGAGGCCGCCGGGGCGAAGGCCTACGTGGAGGCGATCGTCTACCGCAAGGGTGGGGTGCCGGACGCGGTGGGCGACTACGAGAGCATCCCCGGCGTCCTCGCGCTCGGCGACCGCATCCCGCTGGCGCCGACCAAGGAGTTCGCCGCCCCCATCCTCGGCAGCGTCGGCGAGGTGACCGCCGAGATGGTCAAGGACGACCCCGGGAAGTACCGGCCCGGCGACCAGGCGGGGGTGTCCGGGCTGCAGGCGAGGTACGACGACCAGCTGCGCGGCACCCCGGGCGTGGTGGTGAACGCCGTCGGCTCCGACGGCAAGGAGCGGGAGCTCTACCGGGCCGACGCCACCCGTGGCTCGACGCTGGCGCTGACCCTCGACGAGCGACTCGAGACCGCCGCCGAGCGCGCGCTCGCGGGCGTCGGGCCGGCGAGCGCCCTGGTCGCGATCAGGCCGTCGACGGGCGACATCCTGGCGGCCGCCAACGGCCCGGGGAACGACGGCTACAACATGGCGACCTACGGGCAGCTCGCGCCGGGCTCGACGTTCAAGAGCGTCAGCACGCTGGCGCTGCTGCGGGCCGGGCTGCGCCCGGACACGATCGTGCCGTGCACGACGACGATCACGGTCGACGGCAAGTCCTTCAAGAACTACTCCGACTACCCGGCCGGCGGGATCGGCCGGATCCCGCTGCGCACCGCGCTCGCGAACTCGTGCAACACCGCGTTCATCGCCGAGGCCGACAGGCTGGGTGGCCAGGACCTCGGCGACGCCGCCGCCTCGCTGGGCCTCGGGGTCGACCACGACCTCGGCTTCCCGGCGTACTTCGGCAGCGTCGAGCAGCCGGCCGCCTCCGACACCGAGGCCGCCGCGGACATGATCGGGCAGGGCAAGGTGCTGGCCTCGCCGATGGCCATGGCGACGGTGATCGCGTCGGTGCAGACCGGCTCGCTGGTGGTGCCGCGGCTGGTGAAGTCGGTCGAGGTGTCGCCGCCGGACGGGGTCGCGCCGGTGACGAGGGCCGAGGCGGCGTCGCTGCGCTCGATGCTGCGGGGCGTGGTCACCTCCGGGAGCGGCAGCCTGCTCGCCGACGTGCCCGGCCCGCCGGTGATCGCCAAGACCGGCACCGCGGAGTTCGAGAAGGACGGCAAGGTCCTCACCCACGCGTGGATGATCGCGGCGCAGGGCGACCTCGCCGTGGCCGTCTTCGTGGACGAGGGCGAGTCGGGCTCCGGCACCGCCGGTCCGATCCTGGAGGAGTTCCTGCGCTCGGCGCAGGGGTGAGCCCATGTCGGAGTCACCGGTTACCCGGTGACTCCTGACGTTCTCAGCCGTTGCACCGGGGTGATTTCAACCGGTGAGTGCGACACCACCTGGTTTGTTGGGGTCTGAGAGTAGCCGGTCGAGCGCTTCGGCCGGGGTGGCCCAGCTCAAGGTCTCGCGGGGACGGCCATTGAGCTCGGCGGCGACGGTGTCGAGGTAGCCGGGCCCCCAGAAGGACAGGTCGGTGCCCTTGGGGAAGTACTGGCGCAGGAGCCCGTTGGTGTTCTCGTTGGAGCCGCGCTGCCAGGGTGAGTGGGGGTCGCAGAAGTAGATATCCAGGCCGGTCGCGAGGGCGATCCGGGCGTGGCTGGCCATCTCCTTGCCCTGGTCCCAGGTCAGCGAGCGGCGCAGCTGGTCGGGCAGTGTGAGCATCTTCGCGATCATGGCCTCGGCGACGACCTCGGCGTCCCAGCCGGTCGGCAGGTGCAGCAGCATCGCGAACCGGGTCGTTCGTTCCACCAGGGTGCCGATCGCGGAGGCGTTGTCCTTGCCCATGATCAGGTCCCCCTCCCAGTGGCCGGGCACCGCCCGGTCGGCGACCTCGGGGGGTCGTTCGCTGATCATCACCATGCCCGGGAATCGGGGCGCCCGTCGCTGCTGTCCCTCGCGGTGGCGTTGCGGCTTGCGCAGCGTCCGGCCGGTGCGCAGGTGCTTGGCCAGCTCGCGCCTCAGCCCGCCCCGGGACTGCACGTAGAGCGCCTGGTAGATCGTCTCGTGCGACACCCACATCTCCGGATCGTCGGGAAGGTCCACCCGCAGCCGCCGGGCGATCTGCCGGGGACTGTGGTTGCGGGCCAACCGGTCTTGAACCTCACGCCGCAACCGCAGGTTGGTCGCCAGCTTGGCCGGCTTGGGGCGCTGGGCCCGCTCGTCGGCCCGGGCCTGGGCAACACTGGCACGGTATCGGGCCGACGGCGTACGTCCACGGTTCAGCTCGCGGTAGACCGTGGAGCGGTCGAACCCGATCTCCTCCGCGATCTGGGCGGGCGTCAGCCCGGCGGCACCCAAGTGGGCGATCTCTTCCCGATCTGACATCGACAATCGCCGACCCTGCGGGGCGGGCGACCTCGCCGGTGAGCCGTAGGACCGGGCATTGGCTGGGATCACCCCGCCACGCTGGCTGAACCACAGATCCGCCGAGGCCCGCGACACGCCCGCGGCCACGGCCGCGTCGTACCGCCCCAGCCCGGCCGCGATCCCGAGCCAGAACCGACGACGAACCTCTCGTGGGAACGGCGGGCGACCACCGGCCATGTGCGACACCTCCTCAGGTGTCGCACTCACCGCTAGACATCAAGCGGCTGAGAAGTGCAGGAATCGCCGGTGGACCGGTGACTCCTGCAGCCGCTACCTCTCCCGCGGCGGCAGCTTCGCGGCGACGTCGTCCGGCATCGGCTCGTAGTGCGCGAAGGTCCGGGTGAACGTGCCGGATCCGTGGCTGGCCGAGCGCAGGTCGACGGCGTACCGCACCAGCTCGGTCTGCGGGACGTCGGCCACGATGCTGGTGCGGTCCTCGCCGACCTTGTCGGTGCCCAGCACCCGCGCGCGGCGTGTGGAGAGGTCGCTCATCACCCCGCCGACCAGGTCGTCGGGGACCACGACGGTGACGCTGTCGTACGGCTCGAGCATCACGATCGACGTGGACGCGGCCGCCTCGCGCAGGGCCAGCGCGCCCGCGGTCTGGAAGGCCATGTCGGAGGAGTCGACGCTGTGGGACTTGCCGTCGGTGAGCGTCACCCGCAGGTCGACCACCGGGTAGCCGAGCCGGACACCGCGCTCCATCTGGGCGCGCACGCCCTTCTCGACGCTGGGGATGAACTGGCGGGGTACGGCGCCGCCGACCACCTTGTCCACGAACTCGAACCCGGAGCCCTCCGGCAGCGGCTCCACCTCGATGTCGCAGACCGCGAACTGTCCGTGCCCGCCGGACTGCTTCACGTGCCGCCCGTGCCCCTTGGCCGACCCCCCGAACGTCTCCCGCAGCGAGACCGTGAACGGCACCTGGTCGACGTGCACCCCGAAGCGGGAGGTGAGCCGCTCGAGCAGGACTTCGGCGTGGGCCTCGCCGAGGCACCAGAGCACCAGCTGGTGGGTCTCGGCGTTGTTCTCGATGCGCAGCGACGGGTCCTCGGCGCCCAGCCGCCCGAGCGCCTGCGACAGCTTGTCCTCGTCAGCCTTGCTGTGGGCCACCACCGCGATCGGCAGCAGCGGCTCAGGCATCGACCACGGACGGAGCACCCGCGGGTCGTCCACCGACGAGAGCGTGTCCCCGGTCTCGGCCCGGGTGAGCCGCCCGACCGCGCACAGGTCGCCGGCGATGATCCGCGACGCCGGCACCTGGCTCCGTCCGAACGGGTGCGCCAGCGCGCCCACCCGCTCGTCCTCGTCGTGGTCGTCGTGACCGGAGGACGCCCCGAAGAACGACGTGAAGTGGCCCGAGACGTGCACGGCCTGGTCGGGCGCGAGGGTGCCGGAGAAGACGCGGACCAGGCTCAGCCGGCCGACGTACGGGTCGCTGGTCGTCTTCACGATCTCGGCCACCAGTGGGCCGCCCGGGTCGCAGTCGATCGCCGGGGCGGCCTTCCCCGCCGGGGTGAACACCTCGGGCGCCGGGTGCTCGGCCGGGGAGGGGAAGGCGCGGGTGGCCAGGTCGAGGAGCTCGGTGCAGCCGACGCCGGTCATCGAGCAGACCGGCACCACCGGGAAGAACGTCGCCCGCGCCACCGCGCGCTCGAGGTCGGCGGTCAGCACCTGCTCGTCGATCTCCTCGCCGCCGACGTAGCGGTCCATCAGGGTCTCGTCCTCGGACTCCTCGATGACGCCCTCGATCAGCTCCCCGCGCAGCTCCTCGGGGCCGCCGCCGTCCGGGGCGAGCAGCCCGGCGAGGCCGACCACCCGCTCGCCCTCCCGGCGCGGCACGTACAGCGGCACGACCCGCTCGCCGAAGGCCTCCTGGGCCTGCCGCAGGACGCCCTCGTAGTCGGCACGGGCCTGGTCCAGCTTGGTCACCACCACCGCGCGGGGCATCGCGACGGCGGCGCACTCGCGCCACAGCGCGCGGGTGGCCTCGTCGACGCCCTCGTTCGCCGCGACCACGAACAGCGCGCAGTCGGCGGCCCGCAGCCCGGCCCGGAGCTCACCGACGAAGTCGGCGTACCCGGGGGTGTCGACGAGGTTCACCTTCACCCCGTCGTGCACGAGCGGGGCCACCGCGAGGGAGATCGAGCGGCCGTGGGCGTGCTCGGAGTCCTCGAAGTCGCACACGGTGCTGCCGTCGCGCACCGACCCTGCCCGGGTGATGGCACCGGAGGTGGCGAGCAGCGTCTCGACCAGGGTGGTCTTGCCGGAGCCTCCGGGCCCCACCAGCACCACGTTGCGGATCCGGTCCGGGCTGCTCGCCTCGAGATCGTGGCCGGCCGCTCTGCGCGAGCTCCCCTTGTCCGCCATGTCGCCACCTCGGTTCCGGGCCGCTCGGCCCCTCGGCATGTCCGACTCCGAGGCAACTACTCCCGGCGCCGCTGCGCAAGGGTCCAGTGGCGTCCCGCGTCGTACGGCGGTCCGGTCGGCGGCCGGCGCGCGGGGGACCGACCTGAGGGTGCGGGCCCCCGCGCGCGGCTGTGGCCCGGCCGACGACAGGGGACGAGCGACGGCAGAGCGGGAGAACCCCTCGCTGCATGGGGTCAGCAAGGGGTTCGTGCCGACGCGCAGGTGCTCCCTCCGAGGTCGACGGTCCAAGATTCCCACGGGATCCCGTGCCCTGTCTGCGGTTTTGCGGAAGGTCGCGACGTGCAAGGCTCTCTGTCATGAACGGACTCGATCTCCTCGGCCCCGACCAGCGGGGCCTCTTCATCGGTGGCACCTGGCGCGAGGCGGAGGACGGCGCGCGGTTCGACGTGATCGACCCGGCGGACGGGTCGGTGATCACGGACGTGGCCGACGGCTCGGTCCCCGACGCGGTCGAGGCGCTCGACGCCGCGGTCGCCGCCCAGGCCGACTGGGCCGCCACCCCGCCCCGCGAGCGCGGGGAGATCCTGCGCCGCGCCTTCGAGATGATCACCGCGCGCGCCGACGACTTCGGACACCTGATGAGCCTCGAGATGGGCAAGACCGTCAAGGAGGCCAAGGGCGAGGTGGCCTACGGCGCCGAGTTCTTCCGGTGGTACGCCGAGGAGGCCGTCCGCATCCACGGCCGCTGGATGCAGGCGCCCGCCGGCGGCAGCCGGCTGCTGACGATCAAGAAGCCGGTCGGCCCGTGCCTGTTCATCACGCCGTGGAACTTCCCGCTGGCGATGGGCACCCGCAAGATCGGTCCGGCGGTCGCCGCCGGCTGCACGATGGTGGTCAAGCCCGCCGCCCAGACGCCGCTGACGATGCTCGCCCTCGCGGCGGTGCTCGCCGAGGCGGGCCTGCCCGACGGGGTGCTCAACGTCGTGACCACCCGGCACACCAAGGAGTTCAGCGAGACGCTGCAGGCAGACGACCGGCTGCGCAAGGTCAGCTTCACCGGGTCCACCGGGGTGGGCCGGCTGCTGGTCAAGCAGTCCGCCGACCAGCTGCAGCGGGTCAGCATGGAGCTCGGCGGGAACGCGCCGTTCCTGGTGTTCGAGGACGCCGACGTCGACGCGGCGGTCGAGGGCGCGATGGTCGCCAAGATGCGCAACATGGGCGAGGCCTGCACCGCCGCCAACCGGTTCCTGGTGCACGAGGACGTGGCCGGGGAGTTCGCCGGCAAGCTGGCCGAGCGGATGGGCGCGATGACCGTGGGCCGCGGCCAGGACGAGGGTGTCGACGTGGGCCCGCTCATCGACGAGAAGGCCGTCGAGACCGTGAGCCAGCTGGTCACCGACGCCGTCCACGACGGCGCCAAGGTGGTCGTCGGCGGCGAGGCGCCCGACGGGCCGGGCTACTTCTACCCGCCGACCGTGCTGCTCGACGTGCCGGCCGACTCGGCGATCAACGCCGAGGAGATCTTCGGCCCGGTCGCGCCGATCACGACGTTCCGCACCGAGGAGGACGCGGTCCGGCAGGCCAACAGCACCGAGTACGGCCTGTCGTCCTACGTCTACACCCGCGACCTGTCCCGCACGATCCGGCTCGCGGAGGCCCTCGAGTTCGGGATGGTCGGCGTGAACACCGGCCTCGTCTCCAACCCGGCGGCGCCGTTCGGCGGGGTCAAGGCGAGCGGATTCGGTCGCGAGGGCGGTTTCGAGGGGATCGAGGAGTACCTCGAGACGACATACGTCGCGCTGCCGGTCACCTGAGCCACCCCGCCGCCGGCCGCCATCGGTCATGATCGGCCGGTGGACCCGTGGACCGACGTCGCCGCGCAGTACGCCGACTTCGCGGACGCCGCGACCGACTCGCCCTGCTTCGAGGAGTGGGCGCGGTCGGTCGTGGCGGACCCCGAGCTGCTGGCCTGGATCGGCTCGCTGCCGGGCATCAAGCAGCAGCCCAACCTGGTGTTCGCTTCGGCCCGGTGGCACGGCGTACTCGCTCCGGGGCCGTACGCCGCCCTGCGCGCGGCGCTGCTCGAGGACGACGGGGCCGTCCGGGCCACGATCCTGGCGCGGTCGACGCAGACCAACGAGGCCGGGCGGCTGGCGACGCTGGCGCCCGCCTTCGCCCGCGTCGCCGGCGGTGAGCCGCTCGCGCTGCTCGAGGTCGGTGCGAGCGCCGGGCTGTGCCTCTACCCCGACCGGCACAGGTACGCGTGGCAGACCGACGACGGCACCGTCACCGCCGGCTCCGGCCCGACCCTGGGCTGCCGAGTCACCGGGCCGGCGCCGCTGCCCCGGGAGCTGCCGACCGTGGCGTGGCGCGGCGGCGTCGACCTCAACCCGCTCGACGTCACCGACGCCGACGCGATGGCGTGGCTGACGACCCTGGTCTGGCCCGAGCACGAGGACCGTCGGTCGCGGCTCGAGGAGGCGATCGCGGTGGCCCGGGCCGATCCGCCCCGGATCGTGCGGGGCGACCTGCTCGAGGAGCTGCCCGGCCTCGTCGACGAGGCGGGCCGGCACGGCCGGGTCGTCGTCTTCCACAGCGCGGTCATCGCCTACCTCGAAGAGGACGACCGGGAGCGGTTCGCGGCGCTGATGGCGGACCTGGTCGGCGCGGGCCGCTGCCACTGGGTCAGCAACGAGGGCAAGCGGGTGCTGCCCGGCGTGACCGCCACCGGACCCGAGGTCCCGGCCGACCTGCCGACCTTCGTGCTGGGTGTCGACGGGCGGGCGGTCGCGTGGACCCACGGGCACGGGCGCTCGATGACCTGGCTGGGCTGAATCACTTGTAACGCTCCGTTAGGGACTCTGGGACCCCGTTGTAGCGGCGCACCAGTCTCCCTAACGGAGCGTTACAAGAAGCGGGCCAGTTCAGCCGCGGGTGCCGAGGGTGGCCGCGAGGCCGGCGCGCGAGGGGATCTCGAGCTTCCGGTAGACGTGGGAGAGGTGCCACTCGACGGCCTTGACCGTGACGTCGAGCCGCTGCGCGATCGCGCGGTTGGTCAGGCCGTCGGCCGCCAGCCTCGCCACCCGGCGCTCGGACGCGGTCAGCGTCGCCAGCACCTCGGCGCGCACCCGTCGCGGGGCCTCACCCATCCGCTCGAGCAGCCGGCGGACCCGGCCCTGGAGCGGCCACAGCTCCTGGTGGCCGGCGTACTCCTCGGCCGAGCGCAGCAGCGCCAGCGCCTCGGCGGAGGCCTGCTCGCCCGGGGTGAGGAGCAGCAGCCCGGCCAGGTCGGTGTCGATCTGCACGGCCAGCCGTCCGGTGGGGAGCCCGGTGAGCGTGGCCCGGGCGCGGCGCAGCAGGTCCAGCGAGTCGGCCCCGGCGTCGGTGGCGGCGAGGGTGCGCAGCGCCTGCGCGACGACGTACGGCGATCCGGAGGGCAGCACCAGGTCGAGGTGCTCGCGGGCCAGGCGGGTCGCCTCGGTGCGCCGGCCGAGGCGCACGGCGGCGAGCGCGGCGCCGGTGCGCCAGGGCACCAGCCCGGGGTCGACGTCGTGCTGCTCGAGGACCCGTCCCGCACGCTCGAAGTGGGCGGCGGCCAGCTCGGTCTCGCTGAGCGCCGCGCTCAGCTCACCCCGCGCGGCGTGGGCCAGGCCCGCGGCCGGCCCGGTCGCCTGCCCGGCGACGTCGTCGTAGTCCGCGAGCTCGTCACCGATCGCGAGCGCCTCGCCGAGGTCGCCGCGGGCGAGCCGGCAGTCCATGGCCGCTGCGAGCAGCACCGCCCGCTCGACGCTCCCGGGGGCCGGATCGGCGTCGGAACGGAACGCCTCCAGCGCGGCCAGCGCCTCGGTGGTGCGGCCGGCCCGGGCCAGCAGACAGCCCTCGAGCAGGGCGGGAGCGAGGTCGCCGGGAGCCAGCTCGGCGTGGTCGGTTCCCTGCATGGCGGCAAGGCTAGGGAGCCCGCCCCGGCGCCGTGCCCGGATTGCGGGGATTGGGCACCGGTGGACCAGTCAGGTCGCGGCCGAGGAAGGCGAGCAGCCGGGCGTCGTACGCCTCGTCCGCCGCCGGCCGCGCCGGGGCGAACCGCGATCCCCGGTCGGCCGGCGTCACCGCCTCCATCGCGACCGGCAGCAGGTTCCGGGCGAGCCGCTGGGGCAGTGGGGTCCGCAGGCCGGTGGCCTGGGCGACGTCCCAGCCGTGCACGGTGATCTCGAGCGCGGCCGTCGCGACCAGCAGGGCCGGGTCGACCGGACGGTCACCGACGCGTACGACGCCGGGCGCGGCCCGCGTCCAGGCGCCGAGCAGCGCGCAGGCCCGGTCCTGGAGCGTGGCGACGCGGGTGCCGCCGGGCTGGGTCGGGCTCACCGGCACCCAGCCCTCGGCGGCCTCGGTGAAGGCGAGGAGGGCGTCGTCCATGTGGTCGAGCAGGACGCCGAGCGTCCAGCCACGGCACGGGGTGGGGCCGGCGAGCGCGGTCTCGTCGACGGAGGCGAGGGCTCCCCGGGTGTAGGCCAGCGCCCGTTCCAGCAGCTCGACGGCCCCGTCGAGCGGCGGGGTCACCGGTGGTCCGCGACCGGCTGGTGGTCGGCGGGCAGCCGCTCGGGCAGCCCGAAGGTGGCGAACAGGGCGTGGTCGAAGAAGGCGCGCACGTGCCGGACCCGCTCGCCGTCGAGCTCGAGGACCTGCAGCTGGAACGGCACGAAGTCGCCCTTCTCGGAGCGCATGTAGAGCCCGTAGGCGGGCTGGCCGTTGGCCGAGGTCGCGAGCATCGGCATGTCGAAGGAGCCGCCGGGGCACTCGGTGCCGATCAGCCAGCCGATCTTGTCGGCCCCGCGGAACCAGCTGGTGAACGGCGGCATCTCCCACACCGCCTCGGCGGTGAGCAGGCTGACGATGGTGTCGACGTCCTTGCGCCAGAAGGCCTCGACGTAGCGGTCCAGCAGCTGGCGCTGGGCGGGCGTCAGGTCGGGCTCGACCGTCTCCTCGGTCAGGCCACGGTCGGCGAGCTGGGCGTGCGCGCGCTGCAGGGCGGAGTTGACCGCGGCCGAGGAGGTGTCCAGCGCCTCGGCGACCTCGGCGGCCGACCAGCGGAGCACGTCGCGCAGGATCAGCACGGCACGCTGCCGGGCGGGCAGGTGCTGCAGGGCGGCGATGAACGCCAGCCGGATCGAGTCCCGCTCGGCCACGACGACGGCGGCGTCGGGCACCGGCTCGAGCCAGGCGATCTCGTGGTCGGTCTCGAGCGCGTCACCGGCCATCGCGTCGGGCGTGCCGAGCCCGGCCGGCAGCGGGCGGCGGGGGCGGCCCTCGAGGTTGGTCAGGCAGACGTTGGTGGCGATCCGGTAGAGCCAGGTGCGCACCGACGACCGGCCCTGGAAGTCCGCGGACGCCTTCCAGGCGCGCAGGAAGGTCTCCTGGACGAGGTCCTCGGCCTCGTGGACCGAGCCGCTCATCCGGTAGCAGTGGGCCAGCAGCTCACGCTGGTAGCGCTGGGTCAGCGCCGGGAAGTCCTCGAGCTCGGTGGTGGTCACGGTGTGTCGCCCCTTCGTCGTCGACCAGTCTGCCTCGCAGGACAGACCGGCGTCGACGGTCCGAGTCATCGGTCCCGGGCGCCGACGTCGGATCAGCGGGCGGCGTGCGTGATGCCCAGGGCGCGCTCTGCCGCCGGCAGGGCGGCCTCGCGGTCGGCGGGGACGAGCCCGACCCGGGTGCGTCGGTCGAGCAGGTCGTCGACGTCGGCGGCTCCCTCGTGGGTCACGCCGAACAGCAGCTCGGCCAGGGTGACCGGGACCCCGTCGGCGACCGGGGCGAGCAGCTCCTCGTCGGCCAGTCCGCTGACCGCGCGGGCGCTGGCCAGCACCAGCTCGGCGTCGGTGCCGTAGCGGCGGACCAGCCTGGCCGGCAGCTCGAGCCGCGCCAGCGCCGCGCGAGAGGCGGCGCCGAGCAGCGGCAGCCGGCGGGTGCGGCACGGTCCGGCGACCAGGCCCGCCCCGGCCACGGCGGCGTCGACGGCGTCCTCGGCCATCCGGCGGTACGTCGTCAGCTTGCCGCCGACGACCGTCACCACGCCGGTCGGGGAGGTGAGCACCGCGTGCTTGCGGGACAGGTCGGCGGTGCTCCCGTCGGCGCTGTCCAGCAGCGGGCGCAGGCCGGCGAAGGCGCCCACCACGTCGTCGCGGTGCAGCTGGTGGGAGAAGGCGGCGGAGACCACGTCGAGCAGGAACCCGATCTCGGCCTCGGACGGCTCGGGCACGTCGGGCACCTCGCCCTCGACCGGCTCGTCGGTCAGCCCGACGTACACCGTGCCGTCCGGCTGGGGCAGGACGAGCACGAAGCGGTTGGTCTCGCCGGGCACCGGCGCGAACACCGACACCTGCAGGCCCGGCAGGCTCTCCTGGCGCAGCACGAGGTGGGTGCCGCGGCTGGGCCGGAGCGTGACCTCCTCCACCAGCTGGCCGGCCCAGACGCCCGCAGCGTTCACGACGGCCCGGGCGTGCACGGAGGTGGTGGCGCCGGTGAGCTCGTCGCGCAGCTCGACGCGGGTGCCGGTCGCGGCCAGCACCCGGGCGTGGGTGCGGACGTGCGCGCCGTACGCCGCGGCGGTGCGGGCCACGGTCGTGACCAGCCGGGCGTCGTCCTCGAGCTGGCCGTCCCAGGACAGCAGCCCGCCCCGGAGCCCGTCCGGCCGCAGCGCCGGGGCCAGCCGCAGGGTCTCGGTGGCGGAGAGCCGGCGCGGCCGGGGCAGCGTCTCGACGTCGGTGCGGGCGCCGCGGCGCAGCAGGTCACCGGCGACCAGGCCCGCGTGGGTGACGCCCGCCTGCAGGCGGGTCACCGCCGAGCCCAGGGGGACCACCATCGGCATCGGCCGGGCCAGGTGGGGCGCGGTCACCTCCATCAGGATGCCGCGCTCGACGGCGCTCTCGTGGGCGACGCCGACCTGCCCCTTGGCGAGGTAGCGCAGGCCCCCGTGCACCATCTTCGAGGACCAGCGCGAGGTGCCGAAGGCGAGGTCGTGGGCGTCGACGGCGAGCACCGTCAGACCCCGGGTCACCGCGTCCAGGGCCACGCCGGCGCCGGTGATGCCGAGGCCGACGACCACCAGGTCGACCTCCTCGGGCGCTCCCTCGAGGCCCGGGGTGATGCGGTTCCTGTCCAGGCGGCTCACGGCCGCAGCGCCCGGGTCAGCAGCAGCGTGAGCTCGGCGTCGAGCTCGGCCTCGGCTGCCTCCTCGTCGACCATCGTGTGGGTGGAGAGCACGAACCCGTGGGCGGCGAGCACCAGCCCGCGCGCGATCGCGACCGGGTTGCCGGCACGGACCTCGCCGGCCTCCTGCCCCTGACGGATCGTCTCGGCGACCATCGCGAGGATCGCGTCCTGCGAGCGGCCACGGCGGGCCAGCAGGTAGGGCAGCAGCAGCTCGGGGTCGAGCTCGACGATGCGCAGGAACAGCTCGTTCTCGCGCAGCGTGCGCACGGTGCCGACGACGTCCCCGACCAGCCGGTCCACCGTCGAGGCGGCGGGGTCCTCGTCGGCGACGGTCGCGGCGACCACGCCGGCCCACTCGCGGGTCATCAGGTCGCCGAGCAGCTGCTGCATGTCCGACCAGGAGCGGTAGATCGTCATCCGCGAGACCCCGGCCCGGCGCGCGACCTCGGTGAGCGTCGTACGCCGCCAGCCCAGGTCGAGGATGCAGTCGCGGGCGGCGTCGAGGTAGCCGTCGCGGGGGTTGGGCTCGCTCGCGGACCGGTCATCGTTGTGACGAAGTGACGTCATGTGTCACAGTGTAACGCATGACGCCTGAGACGGACCCTCGCGAGATGCGCCCTCCCGAGATGCACCCTCCCGAGATGCGCCCTCCCGAGATGCACCCACAGCGCTGGGGCGACCCGGCCGCGGCGAGCCCGCTGCCCGAGGCCGCGCGCGGCCTGATCGAGCTGGCCTTCGGGATCGAGGAGCGGCCGGCCGTCGAGCCGGCAGCACCGCCGGCATCGTCCCTCGACCCCGCGCTGGTCGAGCGCCTGCGCGACCTGCTCGGCGCCGACCACGTGCTCACCGACGACGACACGCGACGGCTGCGCACCCGCGGCAAGTCGACCCCCGACCTGCTCAAGGCGCGCGCCGGCGACCTGTCCGACGCCCCGGACGTCGTCGTGCGCCCGGACGGTCACGACGACGTCGCGGCCGTGCTCGCCCTCGCCGTGGAGCACCACCTCGCGGTCGTCCCCTTCGGTGGGGGCACGTCGGTCACCGGCGGCCTGGCCGCGCGGCGGGAGGGGTACGCCGGCGTGGTCAGCCTCGACCTGGTGCGGATGAAGCGGCTGCTGCACGTCGACCCCGTCTCGATGACGGCGACCCTCGAGCCGGGGCTGCGCGGCCCCGAGGCGGAGGAGCTGCTGGCCGGGCACGGCCTGACCCTGGGCCACTTCCCCCAGTCGTTCGAGTACGCCTCCATCGGCGGCTTCGCCGCGACCAGGTCCAGCGGCCAGTCCAGCGCGGGCTACGGCCGCTTCGACTCCCTCGTCGTCGGCCTCACCGTCGCCACCCCGCAGGGGCCGCTCACGCTCGGCAGCGCGCCGGCCAACGCCGCCGGGCCGGACCTGCGCCAGCTGGTGCTCGGCTCCGAGGGCGCCTTCGGCGTCATCACCTCGGTCACCGTGCGGGTGCGCAGGCTGCCGGCGGTCAAGGTCTACGAGGGCTGGCGCTGGCCGTCGTTCGCCGACGGCGCGACCGCGATGCGCACCCTCGCCCAGTCCGGGCTGCTGCCGACGGTGATCCGGCTCTCCGACGAGGCCGAGACCGCGATCAACCTCGCCCGGCCCGACGAGATCGGCGGCGAGGGGGCGGGAGGGTGCCTGATGATCACCGGCTTCGAGGGCGAGCCGGAGGCGGTGCAGGCGCGCCGGGACGCCGTGACCGCCGTGCTCACGGGCCTGGGCGGGACGGCGCTCGGGGAGGAGCCGGGCCAGGCCTGGGCGCACGGCCGGTTCCACGCGCCGTACCTGCGTGACTCGTTGCTCGACGTCGGCGTCCTGGTCGAGACCCTCGAGACGGCGACCTTCTGGTCCAACGCGGAGCGGTTGTACGCCGACGTGAAGGCGGCCCTCGAGGCGACCCTGGGCCAGCCGACGATCGTGCTCTGCCACGTCTCGCACGTGTACGAGACCGGCTGCTCGCTCTACTTCACGGTCGCGACCGCGGAGGGCGAGGCGCCCGTCGAGCGCTGGCTCGCGGCCAAGGCGGCCGCCAGCGACGCGATGATCGCGGCGGGCGCCACCATCACCCACCACCATGCGGTCGGGATCGACCACAAGCCGTGGCTGGCGCAGGAGATCGGGCCGGTGGGCGTCGGGATCCTCCGCGCGGTCAAGGCCGAGCTCGACCCGACCGGCATCCTCAACCCCGGGGTGCTGGTCCCGTGAGTGACCAGCCCCTGGGTGACCGGCCCACGAACGAACGGCCGGAGCCGGGCCCCCGGACCTTCACCTTCCTGGTGAACCCCGCCTCGGGCGGCGGGGCGGCGCCGGGCGCCGTCGTACCCGTCGCCCGGCTCCTGCGCGAGGCCGGCTCCACCGTCGACGTGACCTACTCGCCCGGGCCGCGGGCGATGCCCGGCCTCGTCGAGCAGGCGCTGGGTCGCGGCGACGTGGTCGTCTCGGTCGGCGGCGACGGGATGCTCTCCTCGCTCGCCGGGCTGGTCTCGGGGGCGGGTGGCACGCTCGCGGTGCTGCCGGCCGGCCGCGGCAACGACTTCGCGCGGATGCTCGGCCTGCCCGAGGACCCGGCCGGCCTCGCGCGGGTGCTCCTCGAGGGCGGCGTACGCCGGGTCGACCTGCTGGCGCTCTCCTTCCCGGGCGCAGCCGCGCGGGTGGTGGCCGGCTCGGTCTACTCCGGCGTCGACGCGCGTGCGGCGGAGCTGGTCGACCGGTCGCACCGGCTGCCCCGCCGGCTGCAGTACCCGTACGCCGCGCTGCGCTCGCTCGCGACGTACCAGCCCGGTCGCTACCGGGTCTCGGTCGACGGCGTGGAGCGGGAGTTCACCGCGGCCACCGTCGTGGTCGCGAACTCGGGCTACTACGGGCAGGGCATGAAGATCGCGCCCGCGGCCCGGCTCGATGACGGCAGGCTGGACGTGGTGGTGATCGAGGCGGCCTCGCGGCTGGAGCTGATGCGCTCGCTGCCCAAGGTCTACGACGGCTCGCACGTCGACCTGCCCGAGGTCACCGTGCTCACCGGGACCCGCGTCGAGCTGCGCGCGGACGCCCGGGTGCCCGTACCCGTCGGTGGGGACGGCGAGCCGCTCGGCGTGCTCCCGGGCCTCGCGGACCAGCCGGTCGTGGTCGAGCTCCTCCCGGCCGCGCTCCCGGTCATCTGTTGAACTGGGCCTGATTCGGTCGTGAGATGGGCCGGATTCGTGGAACGAGGCCCATCTCAACGCCGAACGAGGCCCATCTCAACGGGTGAAGGTCCAGACGAGCAGCTCGGTGGGCACGGCCGCAGTCAGCTCGAGCCCGGGCCGGTCGGTGATCCGGAACGCGTCGCCGTCACCCAGCGGCTCGGCCAGCGAGGAGCGGATCAGGGCACCGCGACCCACGAGCACGTGCTGACGGGGCTCGTCGGGCAGGGTCAGGGTCCCACCGGCGGGCAGCCGGGCCACCCAGAACGTCGCCGACGCCGTGCCGAGCCGTGCTGCCGCGTCGGTGCGGTGCCCGGAGGCGACCGGCACCAGCTCGCCCTCGGGCAGCGCCACCTCCGCGAGGGTGTACGCCGGCTCGGTGCCGGTCTCGTCCGGGGTCAGCCAGGCCTGCACGAACCGGGTCGGCCCGACCCCCGAGGCGGCCGTCTCGCGGTGCACGATCCCGGAGCCGGCCGACTGCACCTGGACGGTGCCGGGCCGGACGATCCCGGCGCGGCCCGTCGTGTCGGCGTGGTCGACCGCGCCCTCGAGCACCCAGGTCACGATCTCGACGTCGCTGTGCGGGTGCTCGTCGAAGCCGGTGCCGGCGCGCAGCCGGTGGTCGTCGAGGCAGACCAGCGGCCCGAACCCGACGTTGCCGGGGTCGTAGTGGCTCCCGAACGAGAAGGAGTGCCTGGTGAGGCGTCCTTCATCTCGGGTACTGAAGCGCTCCGAACTCCGGCGGATCTCCACGGTCACAGGCAGAATTGTGCCGTGTCCTCCCCCGAGCAGTCCCCGCCGTACCCCCAGCTGCCCGCCGGCTTCCGGTTCGGCACCAGCACCGCGTCGTACCAGATCGAGGGGGCGGCCGACGAGGACGGCAAGGGGCCGAGCATCTGGGACACCTTCTGCGCGCAGGAGGGCCGGATCGCGGACGGGTCCAGCGGCGCTGTCGCCTGCGACCACTACCACCGCTACGCCGAGGACGTCGCGCTGATGAAGCGGCTCGGCGCCGGCGGCTACCGCTTCTCGCTGTCCTGGCCGCGGATCCAGCCCACCGGCGCCGGCAAGCCGAACGAGAAGGGCCTCGACTTCTACGACCGGCTCCTCGACGCGCTGCTCGAGGCAGGCGTGCAGCCGATGGTGACGCTCTACCACTGGGACCTGCCGCAGGCGCTCGAGGACGACGGCGGCTGGCTCAACCGCGCGACGATCGACCGGTTCGCCGACTTCGCCTCGATCGTGGGGGAGCGGTACGCCGACCGGGTCGAGCACTGGATCCCGGTCAACGAGCCGAACGTCGTGACGATGCTCGGCTACGCCCAGGGGACGCACGCCCCGGGCCGCACCCTGATGTTCGACGCGCTCCCGGTGTCCCACCACCTGCTGCTCGGCCACGGCCGTGCGGCGATCGCGCTGCGGGCCGCCGGTGCGACGAGCGTGGGCTGCGCGAACAACCACGCGCCGATGTGGCCGGCCAGCGACGACGAGGCCGACGTCGGCGCGACGAAGCTGTTCGACGCGCTGTGGAACGGCATGTACGTCGAGCCGATGCTGCTCGGTCGCTACCCCGCCGACCTGATGCCGCTGATGGAGGACGTGATGGTCGAGGGAGACCTGGCCACGATCCGCCAGCCGCTCGACTTCTACGGCGTCAACTACTACAACCCGATGAAGATCGCCGCCGCCGGCGAGGAGTCGGAGATGCCGTTCGAGTTCCGCGAGCTCGTCGGCTACCCGACGACCGACTTCGGCTGGCCGGTCGTCCCCGACGCGCTGCGCGAGTGGCTGATCACCCTGCGCGCCCGCTACCGCGCTGCGCTGCCGCCGATCATGATCACCGAGTCCGGCTGCTCCTACGTGATGGGCCCGGACGAGCACGGCGTCGTCGACGACCAGCCGCGGATCGACTACCTCGACGCGCACCTGAACGCCGTGGCGACCGCGATCCGGCGCGGTGTCGACGTCCGCGGCTACTACACGTGGTCGCTCCTGGACAACTTCGAGTGGGCCGAGGGGTACGCCCAGCGGTTCGGGCTGGTGCACGTCGACTACGAGACCCAGAAGCGCACGCCGAAGCGGTCCTTCCGGTGGTACGCCGAGATGATCGCCGCCCAGCCCCAGCACAACGGCTGAGCGCAACGGCTGAGCACAACGGCTGATCACGGCGGCTAGCCCGTCATCGCCTTCGCCAGCCGCAGCACCACCTGCTCGAGCCGGTCCGCGCTGGTGGCGATGTTGACGCGCGCGTGTCCGGCGAGCCCGGGCTGGTAGTCCTCGCCCGGCGCGATCCTCACGCCCTGCTCCAGCGCGACCGCCGCCGGGTCCGTGTGCCCGTAGCCGCGCAGGTCGAGCCAGGCGAGGTACGTCGCCTCCAGTGGCCGGGTCCGTGCGTCCGGGAGGTGCGCCGCCAGCAGCTCGCCGAGGAGCTCGCGCTGGTCGGCCAGCCGGGCCACCAGCGCGGCGTGCCAGTCGTCGCAGTCGCGCCACGAGGCGACCGCGGCGATCATCCCGAGCGGCGAGTAGGCGTGGTTCTGCGGCAGCGGGACACCCCGGAGCCGGGCCCGGTCGGCCTCGTCGAGCACGGTCACGTGCGCGGTGTGCAGGCCGGCAGTGTTGAACGTCTTCGAGGGGCTGGTGACCAGGATGCCGCGCTCGTCCACGGAGAGGTACGGCGTGAAGGTCGCCCCAGGCAGGGTGAGCGGCCCGTGGATCTCATCGGCGACCACGCGGACGTCGTACCTCCCGGCGAGCTCGGCGAGCGCCTCCAGCTCGACGCGCCGCGACACCCGGCCCAGCGGGTTGTGGGGGTTGCAGAGCAGGATCGTGCGGGCGCCGGCGCGGAAGGCGTCCTCGACCGCGTCGAGGTCGAGGGCGGCGTCGGCCGTGTCGGGGTCGGTCCCGACGGCGACCAGCTCGCGCCCGGCGATCGCGACGACCTCGCGGAACGGCGGGTAGCAGGGGACTGGGACCACGACCGGGCCGGGCGGGCAGAGCACCTCGAGGGCGAGCCGGATGCCGGCGATGACGTCCCCGACGACCACGCTCGCGTCCGCCGGCGGGCGCCAGGACCAGTGCCGCTCCGCGAACTCCGCGAAGGCCGCGCCGACCCCACCGTCCCCGAAGGGCGGGTAGCCGGCGGTCCCGCGGCGCACGGCGTCGGTCACCGCCGTCACGACCCGCGGCGCCAGCGCGTAGTCCATCTCCGCCACCCACGCCGGCAGCACCCCCGGCTCGACCGCTCCCCACTTCAGGGGCAGCGCGGCCCGGGCCTCCTCGTCGCCGAGATCAACGATCATGCTGTCGAACCTAGCCCGGCCCGGAACATGTAACGCTCCGTTAGGGGCTCTGGTGCGCCGTTGTGGCGGGGCACCAGTCTCCCTAACGGAGCGTTACAAGTGGTGGAGCGCCCTACAGCCCCGCCGCGACCCGGGTGCCCTGCTCGATCGCACGCTTGGCGTCGAGCTCGGCGGCCACATCGGCGCCGCCGATCAGGTGCACCGTGGGTCCGGCGGCGAGCAGCTGGTCGTACAGGTCCCGCACCGACTCCTGGCCCGCGCAGAGCACCACGTGGTCGACGTCGAGGACGTGCGCGACCCCGTCGACGGAGTAGTGCAGCCCCGCGTCGTCGACCCGGTCGTAGGTGACGCCGCTGACCTGCACGACGCCGGACTGCTTGAGCACCGCGCGGTGCGCCCAGCCCGACGTCTTGCCCAGGCCGATGCCGATCGGGGTGGTCTTGCGCTGCAGCAGGGTGACCTCGCGGACCGGCGTGCGCGGCTTGCGCTCGGTCAGGCCGCCGGGGTGCACGGCCGGGTCGCCGACGCCCCAGTGGGCCATCCAGTCGTCCTCGGTGTCGGCCGGGTCGTGGGTCAGGAAGTGGCTCACGTCGACCCCGATCCCGCCGGCGCCGATCACCGCCACGCGGCGACCGGGCACGACCGCGCCGCTGAGCACGTCGGCGTACGACACCACCTTCGGGTGGTCGATGCCTTCGAGGTCGGGCGTCCGGCCGACCACGCCGGTGGCGACGACGACCTCGTCGTACGCCGCCAGGTCGGCCGCGGTGGCCTTCGTGCCGAGCCGTACGTCGACCCCGAGGACCTCCAGCCGCCGGGTGAAGTAGCGCAGCGTCTCGGCGAACTCCTCCTTGCCGGGGACCTGCATCGCGAGGCGGAACTGGCCGCCCAGCGAGTCCGACTTCTCGAACAGCGTGACCGCGAAGCCGCGCTCCGCCGCCGACACCGCGGCCGAGAGGCCGGCCGGTCCGGCGCCGACGACCGCCACCGAGCCGGCGCGACGGGTGGGCCCCAGCCCGATCGGCTCGAGGACCAGCTCGGTCTCCCGGCAGGCGCGCGGGTTGACCAGGCAGGACGCCCGCTTGTTCTGGAACACGTGGTCGAGGCAGGCCTGGTTGCAGGCGATGCAGGTGTTGATCTCGTCGGCCCGGCCGGCGGCCGCCTTGGCCACGAGCTCGGGATCGGCCAGCAGCGGCCGCGCCATCGAGACCAGGTCGGCCTCGCCGGCGGCCAGGATCTCCTCGGCGAGCTCGGGGCCGTTGATCCGGTTCGACGCACAGACCGGCACGGACACCTCGGCCTTGAGCCGGGCCGTCGCCGAGCGCCAGGCGCCCCGCGGCACCTGCGTGATGATCGTCGGCACCCGCGCCTCGTGCCAGCCGATGCCGGTGTTGAGGACGGTGACGCCGGCCTCCTCGAGGCGGTGCGCGAGCTCGGTGACCTCGTCCCACGTCTGGCCACCCTCGACGAGGTCGAGCAGCGAGATCCGGTACATGATCGGGAACCCGTCACCGACCAGCTCGCGGGACCGCCGCACCACCTCGACCGGGAACCGCATCCGCTTCTCGGCCGAGCCGCCCCACGCGTCGGTCCGGTCGTTGGTGCGCGCCGCGAGGAACTGGTTGATCAGGTAGCCCTCCGAGCCCATGATCTCGACGGCGTCGTACCCCGCCTTGCGCGCCAGCGCCACCGACCGTGCGAAGTCGGAGGCCGTGCGGTCCACCGCCCTCGACGAGAGCGCCGAGGGTCGGAACGGCGTGATCGGCGACTTCTTCGCCGACGCCGAGACGCTCAGCGGGTGGTAGCCGTAGCGGCCGGCGTGCAGCACCTGCAGCGCGATGGCGCCGCCCTCGTCGTGCACGGCGTCGGTCGCGTCGCGGTGCCGCATCGCCTGCAGCCGCGTGGTCATCTCGGAGGCGAACGGCTTGAGCCAGCCGCGCCTGTTCGGCGCGTAGCCGCCGGTCACGATCAGGCCGACACCGCCGCGGGCCCGCTCGGCGAAGTACGCCGCCAGCGCCGGCAGGTCGCGCACCCGGTCCTCCAGGCCGGTGTGCATCGAGCCCATCACCACGCGGTTGCGCAGCGTCAGGTCGCCCAGCTCGATCGGGGAGAGCAGGTTCGGGTAGCTCACTGGTGTGCCTCCAGGTACTCGGTGATCCAGGCGATCCAGAACTCCTCCAGGCGGATGCCGCCGCGCAGGACGAGGTACTGGTCGAGGTCGTGGCCGGTCAGGGACTCGGGGTGGGGGTGGTCGCGCCGCTCGAGCTGCTCGTAGTGGGCCAGTCGCGCGTGGTGCTCGGCGAGGTTGCCGCGCAGCACGTCGAGCACGGCGGTGCGGTCGCCGTACGACGCCCCGCGCATCTTCACGGCCAGCTCGCTGCGCAGCGGCTCCATCGGGGTCGGCTCGGCCAGCCAGTCGGCGAGGGCGCGCTCGCCGGCCGCGGAGACGGCGTACACCTTCTTGTCGGGCTTGCCGGTCTGGGCGACCTCGGTCACGCTGACCCAGCCGTCGGCGTCCATCCGGGCCAGCACGCGGTAGATCTGCTGGTGGGTGGCGTGCCAGAAGAACCCGATCGAGCGGCCGAACCGCTTCGCGAGATCCAGCCCGGACGCGGGCTGCTCGCGGAGCGCGACCAGCAACGCGTGTTCGAGGGCCATGGGGACAGCCTGCCCGACCTATGCAACGAAGTGCAATGGTGAGGTCCACCACGGCGGGCCATTCCGGGCGGGATCCGTTGACGCCCCGGGTCCCCGGCGGGACAGTCGAACATGGGCATCGCGGTGCTCGGTCCCCTCGAGGTCGACGGCGCCGCGCTCGGCGCGCGCGACCGGGTGGTGCTGGCCGCCCTCGCGGTGGCCCCGCGGCAGGCCCTGGGCGCCGAGCAGCTGGCGGACGCGTTGTGGGGCGAGACCGCGCCGCCGTCCTGGCGCAAGAACCTGCAGAGCTGCGTCGTCCGCCTGCGGCGGGTGCTGGGGCCCGACGCCATCGTGACGACGCCGCAGGGATACCGGCTGGCTGTGCCCCACGACGACGTCGACGCGGACGTCTTCGAACGGCTGGCGGCGCGCGGCCGGGAGCTGCTCGTCCTCGGCGAGGCCGAGCGGGCGGCGTACTCCCTCGCCCGGGCGCTCGCGCTGTGGCGCGGCCGGCCGTTCTCGGAGCTCGAGGAGTGGGAGCCGGGCCGCACCGAGGCTGGCCGGCTGGGGGAGCTGCGGCTCGGGGCGGAGGAGGACTGGCTCGACGCGTCGCTGCGCTCCGGGCACCATGCGGAGGTGCTGTCCCGCGCACAGGCGATGGTCCGGGACGCGCCGCTGCGCGAGCGACGCTGGCAGCTGCTCGCCCTCACGGAGTACCGCTGCGGCCACCAGGGCGAGGCCCTGGCCACGATCCAGGAGCTGCGCCGGATGCTCGCGCGAGAGCTCGGGCTCGACCCCGAGCCCGCGACCCTCGCGCTGGAGGAGGCTGTCCTGCGCCAGGACCCGTCGCTCGTCGTGGCGCCGGCACCCGCCGCGTCCGGCCACTCGCCCTACCTGGGGCTGAGCGCGTACGACGTCGCCGACGCGGAGGCCTTCTTCGGGCGGGACGGCGACCTCGCGGCCTGCCTGCAGCGGCTGCACGCGACCGGGGTGCTGGCGGTCGTCGGGCCCTCGGGCTGCGGGAAGTCCTCGCTGGTGCGCGCCGGCGTGGCGGCGGCCCTGCGCGCCGGCGGGCACCCCGTGGAGATCGTCACGCCCGGCTCGCGTCCCCTCGACTGCTGGCCGCCGGCGCAGCCGGAACCCCGCCCGACAGTGGTCGTGGTCGACCAGTGCGAGGAGGTCTTCACCGTCTGCCGCGACCCGGCCGTGCGCACCGCCTTCCTGGACCTCCTGGTGACCCACGCCGCGGCGGGGAGCGGGCCGCGGCTGGTCATCGCCCTGCGCGCGGACCGGATGGGCGACCTGGCCGGGCAGCCGGCGTTCGGGCGCCTCGTCGAGCGGGGCCTCCACCTGCTCGGTGCGATGGACGAGGAGGGACTCAGGGCCGCCATCGAGGGTCCGGCGCGCCAGGCCGGCCTGGTGCTGGAGCCGGGCCTGGTCGACCTGCTGCTCCGCGAGGTCGAGGGTGAGCCGGCGGCGCTGCCGCTGCTGTCCCACAGCCTCCGCGAGACGTGGCTGCGCCGGGAGGGCCGCTCGCTGACGGTCGCGGGCTACCGCGCCTCCGGGGGCATCCAGCAGGCGGTCGCCCGCACGGCCGAGGACGTCTACGAACGGCTCGACGAGCGCCAGCGCGGGATGCTGCGCGAGCTGGTGCAGCGGTTGGTGGCGCCGGGACCGGAGGGCCAGCCGGTCCTGTCCCGGGTGCCGCGGCGCCTGCTGGGCGGGGACCCGGCCCAGCTGGCGATCGTCGAGACGCTGGTCGACGCCCGCATCCTGACCAGCGACGAGGACTCCGTCGCGCTGACGCACGAGGCGATCGTGCGGGCCTGGCCGCGGCTGGGCAGGTGGCTCGACGAGGACCTCGAGGGTCGCCGGATCCTCCACCACCTGGCCGCGGCGGCGCAGGAGTGGGACCGGCTCGGGCGCCCGGTCAGCGAGCTCTACCGCGGCGCCCGGCTCCAGGGCGCCCTGGAGTGGCAGCGAAGCGCACGGCCCGACCTCGCCGCCTCCGAGGAGGAGTTCCTCGACGCCGGCCGGGAGCTGGCCGAGGCCGAGGAGCGGTCGGCCTCCCGGCGCGCCCACGAGCAGGCCACGATGATCCGCCGGCTGCGGGTCGTGCTGGCGGGAGCGGTGGGGCTGCTCCTGGTGGCGCTGGTGGCGACGGTGTTCGCGGTCCACCAGGGCAGGGTGGCCGACCGCAGCGCGTCAGCCGCCACCCTCGCGGGGACCGCGGCGGTGGCCCGCGCCGCCGGCGCCGCCTCCTTGGTCACCGACGACATCGACGAGTCGCTGCTGCTGGCCGTCGCCGGCGTCCGCCTCGACGACTCGGTCGCCAGTCGTCGCAGCCTGCAGGCGACGATCGCCCGTTTCCCGCAGCTGTGGTCGTCCACGCCGATGCCGGGGGAGGAGCAGGTGCTCGGGGTCGACGCCGCCGCGCGTGGCGGCCTGGTGGCGACCATGGACTACCTGCAGACCGTGCGGGTGTACGACGGCAGCACGGGCCGGCTCGTCGCCTCGCGCCAGGTGGGGCAACCCAGCGGCGTCGGGATCGAGCGGGACAAGCTCGTGGAGTTCGCGCCGGACGGACGGTCCCTGGCCGTGGTCGCCACCGGCGGCGGTGACCCGGCGGTGCTGCTGCTGGACGCGCGCACCCTGGTGCCGGTGACCAGGCTGGCGGCGCCGCGGGGACACGGCTGGGTCGGCACCGACCTGGCGTTCAGCGCGGACGGCAGCCACCTCGCCGCGTCGGTGCGCCGGGTGCAGGTCGTCCGCGAGGACCCGAGCACCGGCAGCGTCGCGCCTGTCGCCGCGGCGGCGTTGGTGTGGGACCTGCGGCACGGGGGACGGCCGGTGCGGGTGCGCCTGCGCGACCCCGAGTGGCAGTCGGTCGCCCTCAGCCCCGACGGCACCCGCCTCTACTCGACCGGGCCCCTCACGGTGCACGACCTCCGGGACGGTGGCCACCGGGTGCTCGACGACCGCGTCGTCGGTCCCCTCGAGATGGGCCGCGGTGGCCGGATGCTCGTGGCCATGGCCGGGAACGGTCCGGTCGTCGAGGACCTGCGCACGGGTGTGTCCACCCGGGTGGACACCGACCTGGACGTGGCCGACCTCCGCCTCAGCCGGGACGCCCGCACGCTGCTGCTCGTGCAGCGAGGCGACCGGAAGGCCGAGGTCTGGGGGCTCGACGGGACGAAGGTGGACGGGCCCCGGATGACCCTCGACCTCGACCGTGGCATGGCGCGGGCGGTGGACCTGGCTGCCGACGGGACCTACCTGTACTCGACCAGCGGGAGCACCGCCCTGCGCCGCTGGGACCTCACCGGGCGCCGCGAGCTGGTCCACCGGGCCCCCCTCCCGCTGCGTCGCGAGCAGGGCGCCTTCAGTGTCGTGTCCCCGGACGGGCGCCGCGAGATCTTCGCAGCGGACGGTCGTTACTCCTTCGGCTTCCGGGACCTGCGCACCGGGGAGGAGACGCGGCTGATCCCCTGGGGGGCCGGCTACCGGCACACCATCGGGGCCTGGCACCCCGACGGCCGTCACTACGCGAGCGCGGTGGGCGACCGGCTCTCGATCTGGGACATGCGTACGGCGAGGCTCACCGAGTCCGCCCGGCTGCCGGGCGACCGCGTCTCCGAGATCGACTTCACCCCGGACGGGACGAGGCTGGCCGTGGCCGAGGTGTCCGGCCGGGTCACCATGCTCTCGACCCGGACCTGGGAGCCGGTGGGCAGGCCGGTCGAGGTCGGCGACAAGGTCTCCTGGGTCCAGGCCGCGCCCGACGACCGGACCGCGGTCGTCCTCACCGGGGGTCCGGGCACCCAGCAGCTGCGCATCGCCCCGAGCCCGGGCTGGGCGGTGCTCGACCTCGAGTCCGGCACCGTCGCGTCGCGCGGCGACCTCGGCATGGCCCACGGCTCGTGGCTCGACGTCTCGCCCGACGGGAGGTACGCCGCGGTGGCCGGCGGCACGCTGGCCGAGCGGATCGACGCGACCGGAGCGGACGGCGTGCTGGCGGTCCTCGACCTGCGGGCCGGGCGGCTGGTGCGACCGCCGGTGATCGCCCACCAGGGGGCGGCCTTCCAGCTCGCGTACTCCCCGGACGGGACCCGGATCCTCACGACCGGGCTGGACGGGACCGTGGCGCTCTGGGACGCGGCCCGGGGCACCTCGCTGGGGCGGGTCGAGCTCGACGGCCGACCGTACGCCGCCGCCGCGTTCACCGACGGCGGGCACGAGGCGCGGATCGTGGAGTGGTGGTCCGGGCAGGTCTGGACCTGGCCGCTGGACACGGACGCCGCGCTGGCGCACGCCTGCCGGGCCGCCGGTCGCGACCTGACCCTCGAGGAGTGGCGGGACCACTTCGGGAGCCTGGCGTACCGGCGGGTCTGCGCCGCCTGACCGCCCTGACCTGCGCGAATACCCGGCGGATACCGGTCGTGCGGCCGTCCGGTACCGATCGGTGCCAGACCTGGGGCAGTCGCGGAGCAGCCGCTCCGCCTGTCGAAGGAACACCGTCATGAACCGCTACTCGCTCAGCTCCGACTCCCGCACCTGGTGGCTGCCGGCCGGTGCTGCCGGCCTGGCTGCCACCGGCATCCTGGCCGCATCGCTGGTCCTCGTCCCCTCCGGTGGCGCGAACGCCGACCTGAGGGCGCCGGAGATCGAGCCCGGCTACGCCCACATCCCGGCCGAGACCTGCCCGCCACCCCCCGACCCGAGGTACGTCGGTGGCCCCTGGGTCGCGCCCGACTCCCGGTGCGACTCGCTGCGCCACTGGTGGAGGTACGTCCGGTGACCGAGCCTTGACCACATACCCCCTAGGGGTATATGGTCAGGCGCATGAACAGCTCCTGGAAGATGGCCGCCACCGCGACGCTGCACTGCCTGACCGGTTGTGCGATCGGCGAGGTGCTCGGCATGGTCCTGGCCACCTGGTGGGGCTGGGGCAACCTCGCGAGCGTGGTGCTCTCGGTGGGACTCGCGTTCTTCTTCGGCTACCTGCTGACCTTCCGCGGCGTCCGCCGGGCCGGGCTCGACGTGCCGACCGCGGTGCGCACGGCGCTGGCCGCGGACACCATCTCGATCCTCACCATGGAGGTCGTCGACAACGGCTTCCTGGTGCTCTGGCCCGGGGCCATGGACGCGACCCTGGCCGACCTGCTCTTCTGGATCACCCTGGCGGCCTCGCTGGCCGTCGCGTTCGTCGTGACGGTGCCGGTCAACCACTTCATGATCGGACGGGGCAAGGGGCACGCCGTCGTGCACCAGATGCATGACAACCACGAGATGCATGACCACACGGGCCACTGAAACCGTACGATTTCGCCATGCGCCTGCGTGGATCCGTCGTCACCCTGCCCCTGATGCTGCCGGTTCTCGTGGCCGCGGCCGCCTGCGCCCCGCAGGACGAGAGCCCGTCCGCGTCGGACTCGGCGAGCGCCGGCTCGTGCGCGAAGGCCGACCTGCCCCTGCAGCAGGCCGGCACGCTCACGATCGGCACCGACTCCCCGGCGTACGACCCCTGGTTCAACGACAACGACCCGACCAACGGCAAGGGCTACGAATCGGCGGTGGCGTACGCCGTGGCCGACCAGCTCGGCTTCTCCAAGGACGAGGTCACCTGGGTCAAGGTGCCGTTCAACAGCTCCTACAAGCCCGGGCCGAAGGACTTCGACTTCGACATCAACCAGATCTCGATCACCCCCGCCCGGGCGAAGGTGGTCGACTTCTCCGACGGCTACTACTCGGCCGCGCAGGCCGTGATCGCGCTCAAGGGGACCGCGGGCGCCGAGGCCACCAGCCTCGACGACCTCAAGGGGCTGCGGCTCGGCGCCCAGACCGGCACCACCTCGCTCACCGCCATCCGTGACGTGATCCAGCCCGAGCAGGACCCGGCGGTCTTCGAGGACACCAATGCCGCCAAGCAGGCGCTGCAGAACGACCAGGTCGACGCGATCCTCGCGGACCTGCCGACCGCCTTCTACATCAGCGCCGTGGAGATCCCGGACAGCACCATCGTGGGCCAGTTCCAGCCCGAGACCGGGCAGCAGGAGGAGTTCGGCATGCTCTTCGAGAAGGGCAGCGGGCTGGTGCCCTGCGTGAACGAGGCGCTGGCGGCCCTGAAGGACGACGGCACCCTCGGCGACCTGGAGAAGAAGTGGCTCTCCGACGTCGTCGACGTGCCCACCCTCCAGTGAGCGTGTCCGCGCCGGCCTGGACCCCGAGTCCCCGCGAGCTCGAGCGCCGCCGGCTCCGGCAGCGGATGCGGCTGCGCTCGATCCTGGTCGCGACGGTCGCCCTGGTCGTCGTGTTCGTCGGGCTCGGGCTGCTGGTCGTCACCTCCCCGGGGTGGGACCGGGTGCGGGAGTCGTTCTTCAACGGCTACCACGCCAAGGCCTCGCTGCCCGAGATCCGCGACGCCTTCTGGCTCAACGTGAAGATGTTCCTGATCGCCGAGCCGCTGATCCTGGTGCTGGCCCTCGCCATCGCGCTGGCCCGCGGCGCCCGGTCGCCCTGGCTGGTCCCGCTGCGGGTGTCGGCGGTGGTCTACACCGACGTGATCCGCGGCATCCCGACCATCCTCCTGATCCTGCTGCTCGGCTTCGGCATGCCCGGCCTGCGGCTCCAGGGCGTGCCGAACAGCCCGTTCTTCTGGGCCACCACGGCGCTGGTGATCTCCTACAGCGCCTACGTCGCCGAGGTGTTCCGCTCCGGCATCGAGTCGATCCACCCCTCCCAGCTCGCCAGCGCGGAGGCGCTCGGGCTCGGCCGTGGGCAGACCATGCGGTTCGTGGTCGTCCCGCAGGCGGTGCGCCGCGTCGTACCTCCCCTGCTGAACGACTTCGTCTCGCTGCAGAAGGACACCGCGCTGGCGTCGACGCTGGGTGTGTTCGAGGCGGTCTTCGTGGCGCGCGACTACACGGCGTACAACTTCAACTACACGCCGTACGTCGTGGTCGCGGCGTTCTTCGTCGCGCTGACGATCCCGCTGGCCCGGTTCACCGACTGGCTGGGTCGGCGCTACGCCGAGCGCGAGCGGGCGGGGGCGCGATGAGCCCCTCGCTGCTCGAGGTCGCCGACCTGCGCAAGTCGTACGGCGAGCGGGTGGTGCTCGCCGACGTCGACCTGGTCGTGGAGCCGCACGACGTGGTCTGCCTGATCGGGTCGTCGGGCTCGGGCAAGTCCACGCTGCTGCGCTGCCTGAACCTGCTCGAGGACATCGACGACGGGGTGATCCGGTTCGAGGGCCGGGAGATCTCCGACCCGCGGATCGACCGGCGGGAGGTGCGCAGCCGGATGGGGATGGTCTTCCAGGCCTACAACCTCTTCCCGCACCTGACCGTGCTGGAGAACTGCACGCTCGCGCCGCGCCGGGTCCACGGCGTCTCGCGGGCCGAGGCGGAGACGCGGGTGCGGGCGCTGCTCGAGCAGTTCGGGCTCGCCGACCAGGCGGCCAAGCACCCCGACCGGCTCTCCGGCGGGCAGCAGCAGCGCGCCGCGCTGGTGCGCGCGCTGTGCACGTCGCCGACGCTGCTCCTCCTCGACGAGATCACCGCGGCGCTCGACCCCGAGCTGGTGGGGGAGGTGCTGACGATCGTGCGCGACCTCGCCGAGCAGGGCACCACCATGGTGCTGGCGACGCACGAGATGAGCTTCGCGCGCGAGGTGGCCACCCAGGTGTGCTTCCTGCACGAGGGGCGGATCCTCGAGCAGGGCCCGCCCGCGCAGCTGCTCACCGACCCGCGGGAGGCGCGGACGAGGCAGTTCCTGCGGCGGGTGCTGCCGGGCTGACGGCCCGGGCGGGGTTCGTGCGGGGGTTGGCGGTGAGTCAGCCACGGTTTCCTGGGTGCGAATGGTGGTCTGCTCACCGCCCGGTCGCGGGTGCGGGGGTTGGCGGTGAGTCAGCCACGGTTTCCTGGGTGCGAATGGTGGTCTGCTCACCGCCCGGTCGCGGGTGCGGGGGTTGGCGGTGAGTCAGCCACGGTTCCCCGCGTGCGAATGGTGGTCTGCTCACCGCCCGGTCGCGGGTGCGGGGGTTGGCGGTGAGTCAGCCACGGTTCTCTGGGTGCGAATGGTGGTCAGCTCACCGCCCGGCCGTTCTTGGGGCCGACGGCATCGGACACCTGGGCGAACAGGAGCCGCCACTTCTCGCCGAACACCGGCGGGGGTCCGTCGTACCCGTTGATCACGAGTGACCGGAAGACCTCGCCCACCGTGGTGCGGGCGTGGGCGAGCTTCTCGCGCGTGACCTGCACGTAGGTGACCTGGGCGGCGCGCATCAACGCGTAGCGGCCGAGGTCGGCGACGTACTGTTCCCGGTCCTCCTGGTGCTGCGCTCCTTCGTACTCGACCACGGTCCGCCAGCGCGGGTAGACCAGGTCGCCGATGACGGTCACGTCCTCACCCACCGGCACCGGCACGTTCACCTCGGGTGCGGGAAGGTCGGAGAACTCGAGTACCGCCCGCACCTCCGACTCCTTCAGGGAACGCGAGCGCGCGTCGAGGTGGTCGAGGACCCACACCGCCTCGTGTGCTCCGTCCCGCCAGAGGGCCGAGAGCGCCAGCGTTCGCAGCTCGTCGACGGTCATGTACCCGTGGTGCAGGAGCCAGTCCCCGACCTTGATCGCGTCGATCACCCGCGCTCGGGCGACGTAGGAGATGAACGCACCGGCGGGGGTCACGCCGACCTCGTCGGTCGGGGCGAGCTGCTTGGTGCGATGGAGGAAGACGCCGTCGATGGCGAGGTGATGGTCGCCCTCGACCACGAAGTGCAAGGGCCGCCGGGGCCCGAAGTCCAGCCCCAGCTGCTGCAGACGGCTGATGCCGGTCAGGTGCGCGGAAGACGGGAGAGCGAGCCGGGCGGCCTCGACCCAGTCGGCCTCCGTCATCTCGTGGTCGCGGTGGCGCCAGACCCCGTGATGGATCCGGACGAACCGGTTGCCGTCGAGCATCCGCGGCGTGACGCCGGCAGCACGTGCCTGCGGGCGGGTGAAAGGGCCGGCCCTCAAGGCCTCGGGAACAGATCTCATGCGCCGATGGCACCGGCCGGCGGAGACGGACGTCAGTGGCGTCGCGGACGGTTGTGGACGACCAGCTCCGCGAGACGAGATGTGCACGGGCGCTGGCCCGCCACGTCGGGCGGTGAGCAGGCCACCGATCTCCGGGCGTGAACGGTGTCCAGCTCACCGCCGGCGGCGGCGACCGGGTGTGGGCGGTGAGTCAGCCACGGTTTCCTGAGTGTGAATGGTGTCCAGCTCACCGCCGGCGGCGGCGACCGGGTGTGGGCGGTGAGTCAGCCACGGTTTCCTGAGTGTGAATGGTGTCCAGCTCACCGCCGGCGGCCGCGGCCCACGGTCGCGCCGATTCCCGGACGCACCCCCACCGTGACAGCACCAATGTCATGATCGCCCCCATGAGCTACGCACTCGGCCAGGGGACGGGCCCGCTCAGGGGCGTGAAGGTCGTCGAGATCGCCGGCATCGGCCCGGGGCCGCACGCCTGCATGATCCTCGCCGACCTGGGGGCGGACGTGATCCGGGTCGAGCGGCCGGGCGGGCAGTTCCTGGCGGGCGGTCCGCACAACCTGCTCAACCGGGGCCGGCCCAGCGTCGCCCTGGACCTCAAGCGGCCCGAGGCGATCGCCACGGTGCTCGAGCTGGTGAGGGACGCCGACCTGCTGGTCGAGGGGATGCGGCCCGGTGTCGCGGAGCGGCTCGGTCTCGGACCGGTGGACTGCCACGCCGTCAACCCGCGGCTGGTCTACGGCCGGATGACCGGGTGGGGCCAGGACGGTCCGCTGGCGCAGGCGGCAGGCCACGACATGAACTACATCTCGGTCGCCGGCGCCCTGCACGGCCTGGGCCAGGACAGGAGCCGGCCGCACTTCCCGACCAACCTCGTGGGCGACTTCGGCGGCGGCTCGACGTACCTCGTCATCGGCCTGCTCGCCGCCCTCCTCGAGGCGCGCGTCAGCGGCCAGGGGCAGGTGGTCGACGCGGCGATCGTGGACGGCACCGCCCACCTCAACGCGATGACCGCCGCCTTCCTCGCGGCCGGCACCTTCAAGGAGGAGCGGGCCGCCAACCTCCTCGACGGCGGCGCGCCGTACTACGACCTCTACGAGACCGCCGACGGCCGGCACATGTCCGTGGGCGCGCTCGAGCCGCAGTTCTACGACCTCTTCGTCGAGCTGCTCGGCATCAAGGACGACGCGCCCGACCGCTTCGACCCCGGGCGGACCGAGGAGCTCCGCGCCCTGATCGCCGCCCGGTTCCGCACCCGCACCCAGGCCGAGTGGGTCGCGCTGTTCGAGGGCACCGACGCCTGCGTCGCCGGCATCATCCCGATCAGCGAGGCCGCCGAGCACCCGCACCTGAAGGCGCGGGAGACGTACGTCGTCCGCGACGGGCTGCTCCAGCCGTCCCCTGCGCCGCGCTTCTCGCGCACCCGGGCCACGCTCACGACGCCTCCCACACGCGAGGCCGGCTGCGACACCCGGGCCGCTCTGACCGCATGGGGCGTCGAGGACGTCGACGGTCTCATCGAGCAGGGTGCCGCCGTCCAGGCCTGAGCCGACGGCCGACAATGGGACGGTGAAGCCGTTCCTCTTCCTCGGCACCCGCGCCGAGGACGACGTCGCCGACAACGAGTACGCCGCGGTGCTGGCGTGCGCGGGCCTCGACGAGCACGACGTACGACGGGTGCGGCTGGAGCGTGACGAGCTCGGCCGGGTGGAGCTCGACGACTGGTCCGGGATCGTGCTGGGCGGGGGACCGTTCAACATCAGCGACCCGCCGGAGGCCAAGTCCGCCACCCAGCACCGGGTCGAGGCCGAGCTCCGGGCCCTGGCCCTGCGGGTCGTCGAGGAGGACTTCCCCTTCCTCGGCGCCTGCTACGGCGTCGGCACCCTCGGCTCCCTGCGCGGCGGGCTGGTCGACCGGACCTACGGCGAGCCGATCGGCGCGGTGGAGATCGCCCTGACCGAGGCCGGCCGGCTGGACCCGCTGTTCGAGGGGCTGCCCGGCTCGTTCCCGGCCTACCTCGGGCACAAGGAGGCGGTGACCCGCCTGCCGGAGGACGCGGTCCTCCTCGCCTCCTCGGCCACCTGCCCCGTCCAGGCGTTCCGCCTGGGTGACAACGTCTACGCCACGCAGTTCCACCCCGAGCTCGACGTCGAGGGCCTCTGCCTGCGCATCGACGCCTACCGCCACCACGGGTACTTCGACCCGCCGCAGGCCGAGGAGCTGATGGCCCGGGCCCGCACCGCGGTGATCACCGAGCCGCCGCGGCTGATCGCCCGCTTCGTGGAGCGCCACGCCCGCTGACGCCCGGGGGCCCTTGGACCCTGACCCCGCCCTGGGAGCGGACGCAGGGTGGAGGGATGGATGACACCGAGGCTCCGGGGAACGTGGACGTCCAGCTCCTCGAGGCGATGCTGAACCTGACGAAGTACCACCGCGAGCACGAGAAGTTCTACGGGTCGTCGCCCCGGGAGTTCGCCGTGGTGCTCCAGCGGCACGCACGCAGCCTCCAGGCGCTCGCGGACACGTGGGCAGCAGCGTCACTGCCGGGGGCGCTTCCCCGTCGGCCGGCGCTGAGCCCCTACGAGGGCGTCGAGGAGCTCAACAGCGACGGCGCCCTGCAGCTCGACGGCGTGCTCTTCATGGAGGGTGGCGCCCCGCCGGCCGAGATCGCCCACCTGGTCCGCGACCTGCGCACCGCGGCGCAGGACCAGCGCGAGATCGGGGAGTGGCTGGCCACCGCGATGGGGGCGTCGTGGGACATCGCCTCGACCGTGCTCGGGGTCGCCGGCCTCGCCGACGTGCTGGGCGAGCGGCACCGGATCATCGCCAACGACTGGCAGGCGGCCGAGATGAGCGCGCTCGCGGGTCGGGTGCTCGCGCGGGCCGCCGACATCCTGGACCGCGTCGACTTCTCGGCCCCGGCGCTGCGCGCCGACCTCGCCGCGGGGAGGGTGTCGGTCGGGCTGCTGTACTCCGCCGCCGAGATGGTCGACCACGCGGCGGACCTGCTCAGCGACTCCGCGGAGCTGGTCCACGGCAACGAGCGCCGGTGGCGGGTGTTCCGGGAGCGGGTGGCCGCCGTGGTGGCGGCCCAACCGGGAGCACAGCGGTGAGCACAGCCGTGAGCCCAGCCGTGAGAACAGCCGTGCCGGGCTGGTGACGCCCCAGTAGGTTGCGTGCCATGAGCACGCAGGAGAGCGGGACCCCGGAGCACGTGGACGTGCTGGTCGTCGGCGCCGGCCTGTCCGGCATCGGCGCGGCCTGCCGGCTGCGCACCGAGCACCCGGGCCGCAGCGTCGCGATCCTCGAGGGCCGCGGCGCCAGCGGCGGCACCTGGGACCTCTTCCGCTATCCCGGCATCCGCTCCGACTCCGACATGTTCACCTTCGGCTACCGCTGGCGCCCCTGGCCCGGCGACCGCGCGCTGGCCGACGGGGCCTCGATCCTGGAGTACGTCCGCACGGTGGCCGAGGAGTACGCCGTCGACGAGCTGGTCCGGTACCACCACACCGTGCGGCGGGCCTCCTGGGACTCCGCGACCGCCCGGTGGACCGTCGACGTCGACACCGAGGAGGGTCCGACCACCCTGACCACGGGTTTCCTGTACGCCTGCGCGGGCTACTACGACTACGAGGGCGGCTACTCCCCGGAGTTCCCCGGTGCGGAGTGGTTCACCGGCGAGATCGTGCACCCGCAGGCCTGGCCCGAGGACCTCGACCACACCGGCAAGAGGGTCGTCGTGATCGGCAGCGGTGCCACCGCGGTCACGCTGGTGCCGGCGATGGCCGCGGAGGCCGAGCACGTCACCATGCTGCAGCGCTCCCCGTCGTACATCCTCTCCCGGCCGGCCCGGGACCCGCTCGCCCGCAGGCTGGAGAAGCTGCCCACCCGGTTGACCTTCCCGGTCGTGCGCTGGAAGGCGATCCTGCTGGCGGTGCTGAGCTTCACCGTCGCCCAGCGCCGGCCCGACCTCGCCAGGAGGCTGGTGCGCAAGGCGACCGCCGAGCAGCTCCCGCCCGGTGTCGACGTCGACGTGCACTTCAACCCGGCGTACAACCCCTGGGACCAGCGGCTCTGCTTCGTGCCCGACGGCGACCTCTTCAAGGCGTTGCGCAACGGCACCGCCTCGGTGGTGACCGACCACATCGAGACGTTCACCGAGAAGGGCATCCGGCTGCGGTCCGGCGAGGAGCTCGAGGCCGACATCGTCGTCACCGCCACCGGGCTGAACCTGCGGCCGATGGGCGGGATCGACCTCGAGGTCGACGGCCGCAAGGTCGACGTCGCCGAGACCATGACCTACCGCACGCTGATGCTCAGTGACGTGCCGAACTTCGCCTTCACGATCGGCTACACCAACAACTCGTGGACGCTGAAGGCCGACCTCGTCGCCGACTACGTGTGCCGCCTGCTGGCCCACCTCGACCGCACGGGCCGCCGCACCGTCGTGGCGCCCCGGGACCCGGAGGTCGGCGAGGAGCGGCTGCTGACGTTCAGCTCCGGCTACGTGCTGCGCGCGCTGGACCGGCTCCCCAAGCAGGGCGACCGCGAGCCGTGGAAGCTCCGCCAGAACTACCTGTACGACGTCCGGTCGCTGCGCCACGCGGCCCTCGACGACGGCGTCCTCAGGTTTGAGTGAGCCACCGCTGGGCACGGACCGGGTGCCACGCGCGGCATCGGCCGCGCGACTCGTGACGGAGGAACACATGAGCTTCAGCGACAAGGTGGGCAACAAGACCGAGGACCTCGGCGGCAAGGCCAAGGAGGCCACCGGCAAGGCCACGAACGACGAGAGCCTCGAGGCCGAGGGCAAGGCCGACCAGACCAGCGCGTCGGTCAAGCAGGCGGGCGAGCACGTCAAGGACGCCGCGAAGGACGTCAAGGACGGCCTGACCAAGTAGCACCCACCTGCGCGGCGACGCGCCGCGAATAGGTGGCCACGGGCTGCTGACCTAGACTGGGGTCAGCAGCCCGTTCCGTCTTGCCTCGGGCTTCCGCGCCGGCCGACCCGCTCCACTCGTGGACGCAGGCGCCGCGCCCCTCCTCGTGAGGCCTGCTACTTCGCTCCCGTCGCCGACGAGAGCAGCTTGGCGAGACACGCCAACAGTGAGTGAACCCCCTCTTGTCTTCTCAGCAGTCCACCCTGTCCTTCTCCGAGCTGGGCGTTCCCAGCAACCTCGTCGCGGTCCTCACCGAGCGCGGCATCACCACCCCGACCCCCATCCAGTCGGCCACGCTCCCGGACTCCCTCGCGGGCCGCGACGTGCTGGGCCGCGGCCGCACGGGCTCGGGCAAGACCTACGCGTTCCTGCTGCCGATGGTGGCCCGCCTGGTCGCCTCCGGCCGCCCGGCCCGCGCCAAGGCCCCGCGCGCCCTGATCCTGGCGCCGACCCGTGAGCTGGTCGGCCAGATCCAGGAGTCGCTGGAGCCCCTGGCCGCGGCCGCCGGCCTGACCACCCGCACCGTCTTCGGCGGCGTCGGCCAGAACCCGCAGGTCCAGGGCCTGCGCCGCGGCGTCGACATCGTCATCGCCTGCCCCGGCCGCCTCGAGGACCTGATCGGCCAGGGTCACTGCACCCTCGGCTCGGTCGAGATCACCGTGCTCGACGAGGCCGACCACATGGCCGACCTCGGCTTCCTGCCGGCCGTGCGCCGGTTGCTTGACCAGACCCCCCAGCAGGGCCAGCGGCTGCTGTTCTCGGCCACGCTGGACAAGGCGATCGACGTGCTGGTGAAGCGGTTCCTGACCTCGCCGGTCACCCACGAGGCCGACTCGGCACAGTCGCCGGTCGCCGCGATGGACCACCACGTCCTCCACCTCGCCCGCGAGCACCGGGTGCCGGTCCTGGTCGACCTGACCAGCGCCCCGGGCCGGACCGTGGTCTTCACGCGCACCAAGCACGGCGCCAAGGCGCTGACCCGCCAGCTGAACAAGAGCGGTGTGCCGACCGTCGAGCTGCACGGCAACCTGAGCCAGAACGCCCGCACCCGCAACATGGACGCGTTCCACTCCGGCAAGGCCACCACGCTGGTCGCGACCGACATCGCGGCCCGCGGCATCCACGTCGACGACGTGGCGCTGGTCGTCCACGCCGACCCGCCGGTCGAGCACAAGGCCTACCTGCACCGCTCGGGGCGTACGGCGCGGGCCGGCGCCGCGGGCACCGTCATCACGCTGATGACCGACGACCAGGTGCGCGACGTCCGCGACCTCACCCGCGCGGCCGGCATCAAGCCCACCACCACCAGGATCAACGGCGCCACCCACCCGGTGCTCGCCGAGCTGGCCCCCGGTGAGCGCGTGACCGTGCCCGGCGGCCTCGTCGTCGAGGTGGCGGCCCCGTCGCAGGGCGGCGGCCGGTCCAACGGCAGTGGCAACGGCGGTGGCACCGGGAGCGGCGCCCGCTCCGGCGGTGGCCGCAACCGCTCGCGCCGGAGCCGCGGTGGCCAGGGCTCGCGCGGCGCCGGGTCGTCCCCGCAGTCGTCCGGCACGGGCCAGCGGTCCGGCCAGGGCGCCAAGCAGGGCCCGAAGCAGGGTGCCAAGCAGGGCTCCGGTGGCGGCGCCGCCGGCGGCTCGGGCGGCTCGCGCCGCCGGTCGGGAGGCCCGTCCTCGGGCGGCCAGTCCCGCCACAGCGCGGCCTCCTTCAGCACCGGGCGACGCTGACCGACCGGTCCGCCGTCTCACCCGCCCCCGTACAGTCGCGGCGGAAGGGGTGAGCCGTGCGGACCTGGTTGCAGCGAGCGCTGTGGGACGTCGTCCCGCGTGACCACTGGGAGACGCCGCAGGCCCTGCGGCGTCGCCAGGTGGTGACCATCGCCTTCGTGGTCCTCGGGGGCCTGGTGCTGGGGTTCTCGCTGCGCATCGAGCCCGGGAGCCCGTGGTTCTACCCCGCGACGCTGGTGCTGGCCGGGGTGTGGACGGTGGGGGCGTTCGCCTCGGGGCCGCTCCACCTGGGCCGGATCTCGCACTCGACCGGGCTCCGACGACCCGTGATCACCCCGGTCCTGCTGGGGCTGGTGCTGGTCGGCGTCTTCCTCGTGGGCGGCCTGCTCGTCCGGCAGGTGTCCTTCCTCGACGAACAGGTGCGCTCGGTCCTCGACCACGCCAACGAGGGCGCCTGGCCGCTGCTGGTGCTGATCACCGCGGTGAACGGGATCGCGGAGGAGCTCTTCTTCCGGGGCGCGGCCTACGCGGCGACGCCCCGCTACCCGGTGCCGGTCACCACGGCGGCGTACACCCTGGCCACGCTCGCGACCGGCAACGTGATGCTGGCCTTCGCGGCGGTGCTGCTCGGGGTCCTGGTCGGGCTGCAGCGCCGCGCGAGCGGCGGCATCCTCGGGCCGATCCTGACCCACGTCACCTGGTCGGTGTCGATGCTGTTCCTGCTCCCCTGGCTCTTCGGCTGACGCCGGCAAGCCCACGACGTCATGCGAATCGTGGGCTAGAGGCCACGATGCGCATGACGTCCCGGTGGCGTCACTCCCCGTTGCGGCCGCGCTCCTCGATCGCGCGGCGCACCGCCTCGGCGTACGGGATCGGCTCGCCGGGCACCACGTCGCGGATCGAGTGGTCGGTGACGACCACCTCGGTGCCCATCGAGTCGATGAGGTTGCGCGCCGTGGTCACGTCGACGTCGGTGACGAACGAGAGCCAGTACGACGACAGCTTGGGCGTCAACACCGGCACCCGGACGATCGGGACCCGGTGCCCGGCCGAGATCTCCGCGGCGACCTGCAGCATCTCGAGGTAGGTCATCTCCTCCGGCCCGCCGATCTCGAACACCCGGCCGTAGGCCTCGGGGCGGCCGATGACGCCGGCGAGGTAGCGGATCACGTCGTCGAGGGCGACCGGCTGGGTGCGGGTGGAGACCCACTTCGGCACGACCATCGCCGGGAGGTTCTTCACCAGCTGGCGGGTCAGCTCCCACGAGATCCCGCCGGCGCCGACCACGATGGCGGCCCGCAGCACCGTCACCGGCACGCCCGCCTCGCCGAGCAGCTTCTCCACCTCGCGACGCGAGCGCAGGTGGGCCGAGAGGTCGCCGTCCTCGGCGCCCAGGCCGCCCATGTAGACGATCTGCTGCACGCCGGCCGCCGCGGCGGCCCGGCCGAACGTGCGGGCGGCCTCGGCGTCCTTGCGCTCGAAGTCGGGGTGGTCCAGGGAGTGCACGAGGTAGACGGCGACGTCGGCGCCCTCGAGCGCGTCGCTGAGCGAGGCGCGGTCCTCCACGTCCGCGCCGACGGCCTGCCCCGGACCGTCGTACTCCTGGGGCCGTCGGGTCATCGCCCGCACGTCCAGCCCGCGCCCGACCAGCTCCGGCACCAGCCGCCTGCCGATGAAGCCGGTCGCTCCGGTGACCAGGACGGTCGGGTGCTCCAGGGGTGCGTTCATGACCCCACCCTAGGAACAGGTCCTAGGAACGGTCCCGTGACGCGGCAGGGGCACGGCGCGCCCGCTGGGCGATGCCCTCGCGCTTGGTCTCGTCCATGGCGCTCTCGTAGGCCTGGACCAGGCTGGCGATCGACAGCGGCTTGAGCCGCTCGACCACCTCGCGGACCCGCTCCGGCGAGGTGCCGGACTCCTTGTAGACCGGCCACGCCTTGGTGCGGAAGACCTCGTAGAGCTCCTCCGCGATCTGCCGGCCGTGCTTGGCGTACACGTCGGCGGCCGCGAGCGCCGCCTCGGTCGGGAAGCCCAGGTCCAGCAGGCCCAGCCCCACCGAGAGCTGCGAGACCGCCACCTGGTGCTTGCCTCGCTTGCCGGGGAACACGACGCCCAGCGCTGCGAGCGTGGTCAGGTCCTCGTCGGTCAGTGAGCGCCCGGCCCGCTTGTCCAGGTCGGCCCTGGTCATCTCGATGGGGGACTCGTGCTGCCACGGGGCCAGCATCGTGCGTTGCAGCGCGATGTCCTCGGGCGTGGCGTCGCGGGGGATGTTGGCGACGTACTTCTCGATGGCCGAGAGCGTGAACCCGTGGCTCTGCAGCTCCTGGACCAGCTCGAGCCGGGCGACGTGGTCGGCGTTGTAGTAGCCGGAGCGGCCGCGCCGGATCGGCGGCGGCACCAGCCCCTTGGTCGTGTAGAAGCGCACGTTGCGCACGCTCATGCCGACCCGGCTGGTCAGCTCGTCGAGGGTCAGCAGCTCGCGTGCGGTGTCCCGTGCGGAGTCGAGGGTGTCGGTCATGCTGCTCCTTCGTCGGTGAGCCGGGCCACATTCCGGGCCGCCTTGACCATGACAGCAATAGTGTCACAATCGAGGTCTCATCGAATGACAAGGACGGTCATGGCAGAAGCATTCGTGTACGACCACGTTCGTACGCCGCGCGGCAAGGGCAAGAAGGTCGGCTCGCTGCACGAGGTCAAGCCGGTCGACCTCGTGGTCGGGCTCCTCGACGAGGTCAAGGTGCGCAACCCCGGGCTCGACCCCGAGCGGATCGACGACGTCGTGCTCGGCGTGGTCTCCCCGGTGGGCGACCAGGGCGGCGACATCGCCAAGACCGCGGCGCTGAAGGCGGGCTACCCCGAGACCGTGGCCGGTGTGCAGCTGAACCGTTTCTGCGCCTCCGGGCTCGAGGCCGTCAACCAGGCCGCCTCCCGGGTCCGCGGCGGCTTCGAGGACCTCATCCTCGCCGGCGGTGTCGAGTCGATGAGCCGGGTGCCGATGGGCTCCGACGGCGGCGCCTGGGCGATGGACCCCGACACCGCGCTGAAGACCGGCTTCGTGCCGCAGGGCATCGGCGCCGACCTGATCGCCACGCTCGGTGGCTGGAGCCGCGGTGACGTCGACGCGTACGCCGCCGAGTCCCACCACCGGGCCGCGAAGGCCTGGGCCAACGGCTACTTCGCCAACTCGATCGTGCCGGTCAAGGACCTCAACGGCCTCACCGTGCTCGACCACGACGAGCTGGTCCGCCCCGACACCAGCCCCGAGGGCCTGGCGGCTCTCAAGCCGTCGTTCGCCGACATCGGCGCCCAGGCGGGCTTCGACGACGTGGCGCTGGAGAAGTACCACTGGGTGGAGCGGATCGACCACGTCCACCACGCCGGCAACTCCTCGGGCATCGTCGACGGCGCCGCGATCATGGCGATCGGCACCGAGCAGGTCGGCACGGACCTCGGTCTGACCCCGCGCGCGCGGATCCTCGCGACCGCCGTCTCCGGCGCCGACCCGACGATCATGCTCACCGGCCCGGCCCCGGCCGCCCGCAAGGCGCTCGCCCGGGCGGGGCTCGAGGTCGAGGACATCGACCTGTTCGAGATCAACGAGGCCTTCGCCGCGGTGGCGATGCGGTTCATGCAGGACATGGGCATCAGCCACGAGATCACCAACGTCAACGGCGGCGCGATCGCGATGGGCCACCCGCTCGGCGCGACCGGCGCGATGATCCTCGGCACCCTGGTCGACGAGCTCCAGCGGCGCGACCTGCGCCGCGGCCTCGCCACGCTCTGCGTCGGCGGCGGCATGGGCATCGCCACGATCGTCGAGCTGGTCTGACGGCGGAGCCGTCAGCCCAGCCCATCGGTGGTCGAGGCTCGGCCGCGGGCGGCCTCGCACCTCAACCACCGGGACACTTCCACAGACAGGAACCCCATGAGCACTACCCAGCAGCAGAGCGCGGTGCGCTACGACAAGGACGCCGACGGCATCGTCACGCTCACCCTCGACGACCCCACCGCCAGCGCCAACACCATGAACGAGCTCTACATCTCGTCGATGAAGGCCGCCGTCGACCGGCTGCACGATGAGCTGGCCGCCGACGAGAAGAGCGTCACCGGCGTCGTGATCGCCAGCGCGAAGAAGACCTTCTTCGCCGGCGGCAACCTCAAGAGCATGGTCCGGGCGACCCCGGACGACGCGGCCGACGTGTTCGCGGCCGGGGAGAGCGTCAAGGCCGCGCTGCGCCGCCTCGAGCTGTTCCCCCGACCGGTCGTCGCGGCGGTCAACGGCGCCGCGCTCGGCGGCGGGCTGGAGATCTGCCTGGCCGCCAACCACCGCATCGTCGTCGACGATGACAAGGCTTTGCTCGGCCTGCCGGAGGCCACGCTCGGCCTGCTGCCGGGCGGTGGCGGGGTGACCCGCACGGTCCGGATGCTCGGCATCCAGTCCGCGCTCATGGACGTGCTGCTGCAGGGCACCCGCTTCAAGCCCGCGCAGGCGAAGGAGAAGGGCCTCGTCGACGAGCTGGTCGCCACCCGCGAGGAGCTGGTGCCCGCCGCGAAGGCGTGGATCAGGGCCAACCCCGACGCTGCGCTGAACCCCTGGGACCAGCCGGGCTACAAGATGCCGGGCGGCACGCCCAGCAACCCCAAGCTGGCCGCCTTCCTGCCGGCGTTCCCGGCGCTGCTGCGCCAGCAGACCAAGGGCGCCGTCTACCCCGCCCAGCGGGCGATCCTGTCCGCGGCCGTCGAGGGCGCCCAGGTCGACTTCGACACCGCCTCGCGGATCGAGTCGCGCTACCTGACCAACCTGGTCGTCAACCAGGGCTCGAAGAACATGATCCAGGCGTTCTTCTTCGACCTGCAGGCGATCAACTCCGGCTCGCTGCGACCGGACGGGATCCCGCCGTACAAGGCCGTCAAGGTCGGGGTGCTCGGCGCCGGGATGATGGGTGCCGGCATCGCCTACTCCTGCGCCCGGGCGGGCATGGAGGTCGTCCTCAAGGACGTCGAGGTCGCCAACGCCGAGAAGGGCAAGGCGTACAGCGAGAAGCTGCTGGACAAGGCGATCGCCCGAGGTCGCTCGACCGAGGAGAAGAAGGCCGAGCTGCTGGCACGCATCACCCCGACCGCCGACCCGGCCGACCTCGCCGGCTGCGACCTGGTGATCGAGGCGGTCTTCGAGGACCCGACGCTCAAGGCCAAGGTGTTCGCCGAGATCGCCGGGCACGTGAACCCCGACGCGCTGCTGTGCTCCAACACCTCGACGCTGCCGATCACCGAGCTGGCCACCGGTGTCGACCGCCCGGCTGACTTCATCGGCCTGCACTTCTTCAGCCCGGTCGACAAGATGCCGCTGGTCGAGATCATCCGCGGCGAGGAGACCTCCGACGAGGCGCTGGCCAAGGCGTACGACGTCGTCCAGCAGATCCGCAAGACCCCGATCGTGGTCAACGACAGCCGCGGCTTCTACACCTCGCGGGTGATCGGCACGATGGTCAACGAGGGCCTCGCCATGCTCGCCGAGGGCGTGCACCCGGTGTCGCTGGAGCGGGCGACGACCCAGGACGGCTACCCGGTGGGCGTGCTGCAGCTCAGCGACGAGCTGAACATGGAGCTGTTCAAGAAGATCAGCACCGCGACCCGCAACGCCGTCGAGGCCGCGGGCGGCACCTACGCCGAGCACCCGGCGGAGAAGGTGATCGACACGATGATCGACCTCGGCCGGCCCTCGCGGCTCAAGGGCGCGGGCTTCTACGAGTACGACGAGTCCGGCAAGCGGCTCGGGCTCTGGAAGGGGCTGGCCGACACGTTCCCGGTCGACCCCGAGGCGGTGCCGTTCCGCGACGTCAAGGATCGGATGCTGTTCGCCGAGGCGCTCGAGACCGCGAAGTGCTTCGAGGAGGGCGTCCTGGAGTCCGCCGCGGCGGCGAACATCGGCTCGATCATGGGCATCGGCTTCCCGCCGAACACCGGTGGCGCGGCGCAGTTCATGACCGGCTACCAGGACCCCGAGGACAGCACCGCCCCGATCGGGCTCGCGGCGTTCGTGGCCCGGGCCGACGAGCTGGCGGAGAGGTACGGCGACCGGTTCCGGCCGACGGCGTACCTGCGGTCCATGGCCGAGAAGGGCGAGTCCTTCCCCGCCTGACCCGGGCGCAGCAGCAGCGAGCGACGGCCCGCCGAGCACGCTCGGCGGGCCGTCGCGCCGCTCACCGGGGAGCGACGAACTCCGTGGAGGCCAGGACGTCCTCCTGCTCGCGGCGGATCCGGGGCGGCAGGTTCGTCGAGTGGGCAGCGAGCACCACGACCGGGTGGCCGTCGACGTCGACGACCCACACGTCGGAAGGACCGTCGTAGGGCTGGATGCCGATGCCCTGACGCCCCGAGAGGTACAGGTCCGCGTCGGTGCAGCCGTCCAGGCCCGCCGTGGGGCGGATCTCGAAGTGGGTCGCCCGGTGCCCGAACGCCCGGACCGGCTCCGGGTCCCGGGTGACCCGGTGCCCGGGCAGGCCGGCCACGGCTCGCGTGACGGCGCCGACCGTCGAGGGCACCTGGTGGGGCTGTCCGCACGGCTCGGACGCCACGCCGACCAGGTCGAGGTACACGACACCGGCGTACCAGGTCATGTGGCCCACGGCCTCGTCGTTGCTGCGGCCACGAGCGTGGCCGTCGAAGCGGTTCGGCCCCTCCCACGCGTTCCAGCCGTCCGGCAGGGTGAACCGGACGTCCGGGACCCCCGAGGCGTCCGAGATGTCCAGCTCGTAGGTGCCGCGGTCGAGGTCCTGCATCACGCTGCCGGGGTAGGACCGCACCTCGCCGGAGTTGTCCGGGCGCTGGATGGGTGCGACGTCCCTGGGCGAGTCCTGGCGCACCGCGACGATGCCGACGACCGCGAGCGCGCAGGCGGCCAGCGCGGCCACCGTTGCCCGACGTCGGCGCCGAAGCGCATGGCCGTGCCGATCGAGGTCGGCGAAGTCCGGGAGGCTCACGAGCTCCTCGGCGCGGGAGGCGAACTCCCTCAGCTGCAGCTCATTCATCGCCCATCCTCCTCTGAGAGCGGTCCACCGACAGCAGCGTGGCCAGCGCCTCCCGTCCGCGCATCAGCCGTGTCTTGACCGTCCCCTCGGCCACCCCGAGCAGCTCGGCCACGTCACTCACCGACTGGTCGGCGAGGTAGTGCAGGGCAAGCACCTCGCGCTGGCCCTCGGGCAGCCTGCGCAGCGCCTCGATGACCGCGACGTGCTCCTCGAGACCCGGTGGGTCCGCAGGAGGCACCTCGAGGCGCGGGCGGACCCGGCCGAAGTTGCGCAGCTTGCGCCACCGGTTGCGGTGCAGGTTGATCGCCGTACGCCGCAGCCAGGCCTCGGGGTTGTCGACCCGGCCGAACCGCGCGCCGGCGGCCGATGCCCGGACGAACGCCTCCTGGACGAGGTCCTCGGCCTCGGGGAGGTTGCCGACCACGCCGTAGAGCTGGACCACCAGCCGCCGGTAGGACAGCGTGAAGACCTCGGCGAGACCTGGCCGCAGCGAGCCGGCCGACACCTCGCGGCCCTGGGCCAGCGTTTCCTTCTCTGCCATCGCGGACCTCCTCGGTCGCCTGTCACTGCAGACGACCCGCGAAGGCCCCCGCGGGTTCCACGGGAGCCTTCGGGTCCGAACGGGTCAGCGGTGGGACTGGAACCAGGGGTGGTGCAGGTCGTAGAAGGTCGCGCCCTGCATGGCGTACTCGAGCTCGGCCATCACCTCCGGGGGCGGCGGGACCTGCTCGCCGGCGCGGGCGCTGGCCTCGTCGGTGAACGCGATCGTCTCGGTGAAGGTGCCGTCCGGCTCGACCGCGAGCGTGCCGCCGATGATCTCCGGGCGCATCTCGTGCAGCTGCGTCGTGTCGGCCATCATCGCCTTCAGCCGGTCCGGGTCGGAGACCTTGCCGCGGATCACCTGCACGAACCCCGCGGTGTCCGATCCGCCGTCCATCATCAGCGTCACGTCGTCGCAGTCGTGGAACTCGACCGGGCCGTCCATCAGCCGGGTCATCCGCTCCGACCAGGCGGTCTGCTCGGGCCGTTCGGAGTTGCGCATCGCGGCCTCACGGGACTCGAAGCGCACGACGCCGATGAACATGTCGTCGTCGGTGAAGCCGTAGGTGCCGCCGAGCCAGCCGTCGGCGGTCGGGCCGAGCTCGTCGGCCCACTGCTGCGCCATCGCCCGCAGCTCGTCGGGCTTCGTGCACCTGCCCTGGATGATCTGGATGAACACGGCGGGACCTCCTCTCGGCGGGCCGCCCCCGGGTTGAGACGACCCGAGTCCGCCTTCGACGCTAGGTCGGCCCTGCACCCGCGTCCATGACGCGTTCAGGGGAAATGCGCGGCTCCGCCGGTGGCCGGACGGGCCGCGGAGCGCCGTACGAGCCCGGCTAGGGTGCCCGGCATGGACTTCGCTCCGTCCGCACGGGCCGCCGACCTGACCGCCCGCGTGACCGCGTTCATCGCCGAGGAGATCGCTCCGGTCGAGCCCGGCTACCACCGCGACCTCGCCGAGCAGCGCCGCTCCGGGGACCCCTGGCAGCCGCTGCCCGTGCTCGAGGAGCTCAAGGCGAAGGCCCGCGCGCAGGGGCTGTGGAACCTCTTCCTGCCGAAGGAGCACGCCGGCGAGTACGCCGCCCGGTTCGGCACCGACGGCGGCGAGGGGCTGACCAACGTCGACTACGCCCCGGTGGCCGAGGCGATGGGGCGCTCGGCGATCGCACCCCTGGTGTTCAACTGCAACGCTCCGGACACCGGCAACATGGAAGTGCTGCTGCGGTACGGGTCGGACGACCAGAAGCGGGAGTGGCTCGAGCCGCTGCTTGACGGCCGGATCCGCTCCGCGTTCACGATGACCGAGCCCGACGTGGCCTCCTCCGACGCCACCAACATGGAGGCGACCGCCGTCGTCGACGGCGACGAGGTGGTCGTCAACGGCCGCAAGTGGTGGTCGACCGGCATCGGACACCCGGACTGCAAGGTCCTGGTGTTCATGGGGCTGACCGATCGCCCGGAGAACCAGCAGGGTGCGGACCGCCACCACCGGCACTCGATGGTGCTGGTCCCGCGCGACGCCCCGGGCGTCGAGGTGGTGCGGATGCTCGACACGATGGGGATCGAGGACGAACCCCTGGGCCACGGCGAGGTGAGCTTCACCGACGTACGCCTCCCGCTGGCCAACGTGATCAGCGGTCCGGGAGAGGCGTTCGCGATCGCCCAGGGCCGCCTCGGTCCAGGACGGGTCCACCACTGCATGCGGCTGATCGGCCTCGCCGAGATGGCGCTGGAGCTGGCCTGCCGGCGGTCGCTGGAGCGAACCGCCTTCGGCAAGCCGCTGGCCAACCTGGGCGGCAACCGCGAGCGGATCGCGGAGGCCCGGATCGCCATCAGCTCCGCGCGCCTGCTGGTCCTCGACGCCGCGTGGAAGCTCGACGTGGGCGGGCCGCTGAACGCGCTCTCCGAGGTCGCGCAGATCAAGGTGGCGGTGCCCACCATGGCGCAGCGCGTCATCGACATGGCGATGCAGCTGCACGGCGGCGGCGGCCTGTCCTCGGACTTCCCGCTCGCCGGCGCCTGGACCGCCGCTCGCGCCCTGCGGCTGGCCGACGGGCCGGACGAGGTGCACCGCGGTGTCATCGCCCGGCTCGAGCTCGGCAAGTACGGCGCCGCCCGATGAGGCCCGGGGGCAACAGGGTCCTGGTCACCGGTGCCGCGTCCGGCCTCGGCGCCGCGCTCGCGAACGCCTTCGAGGCGCGTGGCGACGAGGTGCTGCGCACCGACATGGTCCCGGCGGGCTCGACCCCCGAGATGGACCTGCGGCTCGACATCACCTCCGAGGAGGACTGGGCCGCCGCGCTCGCGCACGTCGAGGACACCTGGGGCGGCCTGGATGTCCTCGTGAACAACGCGGGCGTCGCCGGGGGTGGGCGCCTCGACGTGGCCACCATCGCCGAGTGGGAGTGGATCACCGACATCAACCTGTTCGGCGCGGTCCGCGGGCTGCGCACCTTCGTGCCGCTGCTCAAGCGCCAGCGCTCGGGCACGATCGTCAACGTGGCCTCGCTGGCCGGTCTCGTCCACCCCGCGGGGATGGCGTCGTACAACGCCGTGAAGGCCGCCGTCGTCGCGCTCACCGAGACCGCCGGCCACGAGCTCGCGGCGTACGGCGTGACCGCCCACGTCGTCTGCCCGTCGTACTTCCGCACCAACCTGATGTCCTCCCTGCGCGGTGAGGACGCCGCGCTCGGCGCGGTGATGTCGAGGCTGGTGGAGCGGTCCCCGCTCACCGCCGACGACATCGCGGCGGCGGTGCTCGAGGGGCTGGACCGCGGCGACGAGGTGATCGTGCCCGACCAGCCGGCCCGTGACGCCTGGGCGCTCAAGCAGGGCAACCGGCCGGCGTACGACACCGTCATGCGCGCGCAGGCGGCCAAGCTGGAGGAGAGCTGATGGACGGCAACCCGGCCCAGCCGGTCAGGGACGAGGACGCCTTCGACGTCGAGGCGGTGGTCGGCTGGCTCGAGGAGCATGCGGCCGCCTGGGCGCGGGAGGGGGTGGCCGGCCTGCCCGCGGTGCGGCAGTTCCCCGGGGGCGCCTCCAACCTCACCTACCAGCTGTCCTGGCCGGGCCTCGACCTGATCCTGCGCCGGCCGCCGGCCGGGGTGAAGGCGGCCAGCGCCCACGACATGGGCCGGGAGTTCCGCATCCAGTCCGCCCTGGCGCCGGTCTTCCCCTACGTGCCACGCATGGTCGGCCACTGCACCGACGAGTCGGTGATCGGCTCGGAGTTCTACGTGATGGAGAAGCTCGAGGGCACGATCCTGCGCCGGGACCTGCCCCGACCGCTGACCGAGGACGAGGCGTCCGCGCTGTGCGAGCGCGCGCTCGACGTGCTCGTCGACCTGCACTCCGTCGACGTGGCGGCGCACCCGGAGCTGGCTCGGCTGGGTCGCGGCGAGGGGTACGTCGGCCGCCAGGTCTCCGGCTGGATCGACCGCTTCGGCAAGGCCCGCACCGACGACACCGGGGACTGGTCCGACATCGTCGCGTGGATCGAGCAGCACCAGCCCGCCGACGTGGCGCAGTGCCTGATCCACAACGACTTCCGCTTCGACAACATGGTGCTCGACGAGGGGCTGCACGTCGTGGGGGTGCTCGACTGGGAGATGGCGACCGTCGGTGACCCGTTGATGGACCTCGGCGGGATGCTCGCCTACTGGGTCGAGGCCGGCGACGACGAGTTCTTCCAGATGTTCCGTCGCCAGCCCACCACCGAGCCGGGCATGTGGACCCGGGCCCGCGTCGTCGAGCACTACTGCGACCGGATCGGCCAGGAGAGGATCGGCGAGATGACGCCCGAGCGGTGGCGCTTCTACGAGGTCTTCGGGCTGTTCCGGCTGGCGGTGATCGCCCAGCAGATCTGGTACCGCTACTTCCACCGGCAGACGACCAACGAGGCGTACGCCGTGTTCGGCCCGGCCGTGGGCTACCTCGAGAAGCGGTGCCGCCGGCTGGTCTCGACGGGCCCGACCGACGACGAGGACGGCTCCTGATGGGGGTCGTGCTGCTGGTCCGGCACGGCCAGGCCTCGTTCGGCGCCGACGACTACGACGTCCTCTCCGAGACCGGCTGGGAGCAGAGCCGGCTCCTGGGCGCCTGGCTGGCCGAGCGCAAGGTCGTGCCGGACGTGGTCTGGCGCGGGGACATGCGCCGGCACCGGGAGACGGCCGAGGGCATGCTCGCCGGTGCCGGGTGGGGCGCGCCGATCGAGGTCGACCCCGGCTGGAACGAGTTCGACCACCTCGGCGTCGTCGAGGCGCTGCTGGCCTCGCGGAGCGACGTACCTCCCGGAGCCGCGGGCATGCAGGGGGTCGACCGGCGCGAGTTCCAGCGTCTGTTCGAGGAGGCGACCGCCCGGTGGACCGCCGGTGAGCACGACGCCGACTACCCGGAGTCGTGGGCGAGCTTCGTCGCCCGGGTGCGCGGTGCGCTGGAGCGTGCCTGCGCGGCGGTCGGCCCCGGCGGGACCGCGGTCGCGGTGAGCTCGGGAGGACCGATCGCCGCCGCCTGCGCCGCGCTCGTCGACCCGACCGCCCAGGACCCGGCCGCCCAGGACCCAGCCACGCTGGCCCGGCTGTGGGGCCGGTTCAACACGGTCACCGTGAACGCCTCGGTGACCCGCGTGGTCGTGGGATCCACCGGCCCACGGCTGCTCACGTTCAACGAGCACCCGCACCTCGAGGGCGAGCACCTGACCTACCGCTGAGGCCTCCCGAGCCAGGCTGCGTCGTGTCGCGCCCCTCAGCCTCCCAGACCCCTGTCTCCGGGTTGATCGAACGTTCGATCAACCCGGAGACAGGGGTGTCCGACAGACCACGCGCCTGGCGCGCTGGTGACGGGGGGCTGGTGACGGGGGCCTGTGGACGAGGACGGAGACGAGACCCGACTTTGTGGTGGAGTGAGCGGGTGCCTCGACGACTGGACTACGGAGACCGCGCCGACCTCGTGGTCGAGGCGGTCTGTCGCGTCGTCGTCCGCCAGGGGCTGGACGGTCTGTCGCTGCGAGCGGTCGCTGCGGAGATCGAGCTCAGCCCCTCGACACTGCTGCACCAGTTCTCCGACCGCGCGCGGTTGTTCACGGTGTCGGCGGCACGGGTGGGCGAGAGCCGCTGCCGGTCCGTCGCCTACCGGGTGCGCCGTGACGGGGTGAGGGCGTTCGTGCCGGTCACCGAGGAGGAGCGCACGCTCGCGCGCACCTGGTACGCCTTCGTCGAGCTGGGCCGCAGCCACGACACCGTGGGCGAGGTCGTCGCCTCGATCCGGGGCGAGGAGCGGGACCTGCTCGGGTGGCTGTCGCGACCAGCGGCCGGTGAGGTCGACCTCGACGCCCTGCACGCGGCCCTGGACGGGGTCGTCTCGGCGATGTTCAACCGGACGGACCCGGTCAGCTGGGAGCGGGCCACGGCCGTCGTGGACACGTGCGCGCGGGCGCTCGGACTTCCCGGGGTCGAGCGGGACGTCACATCAGCTTCTTGAACACCGGCAGCGGCGCGTGCTTCATCAGGACCGACAGGGGCGCCCAGGGCAGCGGCGGCACGCAGGCGTGCGGCTTCTCCTTCTCGATCGCGTCGACGATCGCCCGCACCCCCTTCTCGGTGCTGACCATCAGCGGGGTGCGCTGGGCGACGTGCTCGTTCATCTCCGAAGCGATGTAGCCGGGGTAGATCACGGTCACCTTGATCGGCTTGCCGTGGAGCTCGTTGCGCAGCCCCTCGGCCAGGTGGGCGACGCCGGCCTTGGTGGCGGCGTACGTCGTCATCGACTTCGGCAGCCCGCGCATGGCCGACATCGACGAGATCATCACGAAGTGACCCGCGTCCTGCTCGCGGAAGATCTCCATCGCCGCCTCGGACTGGGTCAGCGCCCCGACGAAGTTCGTCATCGCGGTCTCGCGGTTGGCGGCGTACCGGCCGGTGCCCAGCGGCGCGCCCTTCCCGAGGCCGGCGTTGACGACGACCCGGTCGATGGTGCGCCCGTCCCGGGCGGCGTCGTCACGGAAGCCGCGGAACACCTCGAACACCTGGTCGGCGTCGTTGACGTCGAGTGCGCGGACCGCCACGCGGCAGCCGGGGACGGCCGCGACGATCTCGTCGCGCAGCTCCTCGAGCCGGTCGAGACGGCGGGCGCACAGCGCCAGGTCGTGCCCGCCCGCGGCGAACTGGCGGGCCATCTCGGCGCCCAGCCCGGACGAGGCTCCGGTGATAAGGATGGTCTTCCTCGAGGCTCTGCTCATGGCCCAGAGTCTCGCGTACTGTCGCTGCATGGGCGCACGGGCGGACGACGTCGAGACGGGCGGGCGTGCCTGCATCATCGGTGCGGGCTCCTCGGGCATCACCGCGGCCCAGGTCCTCGCGGCGAAGGGCATCGACTTCGACTGCTTCGAGATGGGCTCGGGCGTCGGTGGCAACTGGCGCTACGGCAACGACAACGGGGTGAGCTCGGCCTACCGGTCGCTGCACATCAACACGTCGCGCTCGGCGATGGAGTTCGCCGCCCACCCGATGCCGGAGACGCTGCCCGACTACCCCAGCCACTGGCAGATCGCGGACTACTTCGACGAGTTCGTCGACCACTTCGGGCTGCGTCAGCGGATCACCTTCCGCACCGAGGTGGTCAAGGTGGCGCCGGCGCTTGGAGGCGGGTACGACGTCACCGTGCGCCCGCTGGACGACCTGCGCGAGGCGGAGACCCGGCACTACGCCCACGTGCTGGTCGCCAACGGCCATCACTGGGACCCCCGCTGGCCGGAGCCGTCGTTCCCCGGCAGCGAGGCGTTCCCGGGGACGCAGCTGCACGCGCACTACTACCGCACCCCGGACGTGTTCGAGGGCAGGCGGGTGGTGGTGCTCGGCATCGGCAACTCCGCCACCGACATCGCGGTCGAGTCCTCGCGGGTGGCCGACGAGACCTACCTGGCGATGCGGCGCGGCGCGCACGTGCTGCCGAAGTACCTCTTCGGCGTGCCGACCGACCACCTCACCAGCTCGCCCCTGGCGCGCGGGCCCTTCCCGCTGCAGAAGCTCGGCATGAAGGCGATGCTGCGGCTCGCGGTCGGCCGGATGACCGACTACGGCCTGCCCGAGCCCGACCACGACGTCCTCGAGGCGCACCCGACGATCAGCGACGACCTGCTGACCCGGCTCGGGCACGGCGACATCACGGTCAAGCCGAACATCGACCGCTTCGAGGGCGCGAAGGTCTTCTTCACCGACGGCAGCGCGGTCGAGGCCGACGTGGTCGTCTACTGCACCGGGTACCGCGTGAGCTTCCCGTTCCTCGACGATCGGGTGGTCCGCGCGGAGGGCAACCACGTCGACCTCTACCGCCGGGTGGTCGACCCCGCCCGCCCGGGGTTGTACTTCATCGGGCTCATCCAGCCGCTCGGCGCGGTGATGCCGCTCGCCGAGGAGCAGGCGCACTGGGTGGCCGAGCTGATCACCGGCGAGGTGACGCTGCCGGCGGCCTCCGAGATGCGCGCGCAGATCAGGGCGTACGACGCCGCGCTCCGCCGGCGGTACGTCGCCTCGAAGCGGCACACGATCCAGGTCGACGCGCACGCGTACCGCAGCGAGCTGCAGCGCGAGCGCCGGCAGCGCCGGGCCTGACACGGCGAGAGGCGCCCCGGCCGCGGCCGGGGCGCCTCTCGTGCGAGCGCTGTGTCGTCAGCGCTGTGTCGTCAGCGCTGGGTTGATCAGTGCTGGGTCGTCAGCGCTGGGGCTCGTTGACCACGATGGTGCTCATGATCTTGTCCGAGAACGTCTGGCGCTTGGAGTCCCACAGCGGCCACAGGTAGCCGATGTAGCAGATGCTGTCGACGATGTGGCACAGGTAGCGCACGAACGCCATGCCGGCGCCGATCGGCTGACCGGTCTTCTCGCTGATCAGCTTCATCCCGAGGACGCCCTTGCCGATCGAGTAGCCCGTGCGGCCCTGCTTCATGCAGGTGTTCCAGACGAAGAACGCCAGCGAGGTGAGCACGCCGATCAGGATCAGGATCAGCGAGGCGCCCCCACCGTCCATGGAGGTGGTGGTGGTGCCGTCGGCGTTGGTGGTCGTCTCGGCGGAGGCGATGAGCATGCCGTAGCCGATCCAGAGCGGGAAGCCCGCGACGCTGGTGAGCAGCCCGTCGATCAGGTAGGCGCCGACGCGCTTGAACCAGTTCGAGTAGTCGGGGGCGACCGTGCCGTACCCGGGCTGTCCGTACCCGGGCTGCTGCCCGTACGCCGGCTGCTGGCCGTAGGGGTTGGCCTGCCCGTACTGCTGCTGCTGTCCGTACTGCTGGCCGGACTGCTGCTGGGCGTACGGGTCGGGCTGCTGCCCGTACTGGTTCTGCGTGTTGGGGTCCTGCGGCGGGTAGTTCCCGGAGTCGGACATTGCTCCCCCTTCAGGGCGGCATCAAAGGTGCCGTCAGCGTAGTGATGTGTTGCCGCACGGGTGATGCCCTCGCGTCGACGCGCCAAACGTGTCGCGGCCACGAGTTCTGTTCCGGGCGACTGCATACGTGGTATACATACCCGGTATCCATCGGTCACGGGGGCCGGTGGACGACCCTCCGGGAGGCGCGGATGTCGGTCAGGCAGGCACTGCTGGCCCTGTTGGAGCAGGGGCCGATGTACGGCTACCAGCTCCGGGCCGAGTTCGAGCAGCGGACGGGGTCGACCTGGCCGCTCAACGTCGGGCAGGTCTACACCACCCTGACCCGGCTGGAACGTGACGGGCTCGTCGAAGGCACGGGGGCCGACGACGAGGGCCACGTCATCTACCGCGTCACCCCGGAGGGTCGCACCGAGGTCGCGGCCTGGTTCACCACACCGGTGGCCCGCACCCAGCCGCCCCGCGACGAGCTGGCGATCAAGCTGGCCATCGCGGTCACCGTGCCCGGCGTCGACGTCGGTCGCGTGATCCAGCAGCAGCGCTCGGCCACCATGGCGGCGCTGCAGGACTACACCCGGCTCAAGCGCGGCGGTCGCGCCGCGGCGCCGGAGGACCGGGCCGACATGGCGTGGAGCCTGGTGCTCGACTCCCTGGTCTTCGCCGCCGAGGCCGAGATCCGCTGGCTGGACCACTGCGAGGCGCGGCTGCGCCGGGCGGCTGCCGAGCGCCGCCCCTCCTCGGCCGAGCCAGCCTCGTCGGTCGACCCCTCCTTGTCGTCGGTCGAGCCTGTCGAGACCCGGGAGACCCGGCGATGAGCGGGGCCATCCACCAGGAGCAGGCCGCACGGATCGTCCGGGCCGAGACCCGCTGGCTCGACCAGTGCGCGGCCCGGCTGCGCCAGGCCGGCACGGAGCGTGGCCGCGTCCGCCAGCAGGAGACGAAGGAGGTCGCCCGATGAACGCCGTGCTGCAGCTCGAGGCCGTCACCCGGGTCCACGGCGAGGGTGCGACCGAGGTGCGCGCGCTGCGCGGTGTCTCGTTCGCGGCGTACGCCGGCGAGCTCGTCGCCGTCATGGGCCCGTCCGGATCCGGCAAGTCCACCCTGCTCACCCTCTCCGGCGGGCTGGACCAGCCGACGCACGGCACCGTCTCGGTGGAGGGCGTCGACCTCGCGTCGCTGGGGAACAAGGGGCGCGCGCGGATGCGTCGTACGTCCATCGGCTACGTCTTCCAGGACTTCAACCTGATCCCGGCGCTCACCGCCGCGGAGAACGTCGCGCTGCCGCGCGAGCTCGACGGCGAGCGCACGCGCGCCGCGCGTCGCGCCGCCCTCGCCGCGCTCGAGGAGGTCGGCATCCCGGACCTCGCGGACCGGTTCCCCGACGAGATGTCCGGCGGCCAGCAGCAGCGCGTCGCGATCGCGCGGGCGATCGTCGGCGACCGCCGGCTGATCCTGGCCGACGAGCCCACCGGGGCGCTGGACACCGAGACCGGCGAGGAGGTGCTGCGGATCCTGCGCGCCCGCTGCGACGCCGGCGCCGCCGGCGTCCTGGTCACCCACGAGGCTCGGCACGCCGCGTGGGCCGACCGCGTGGTCTTCCTGCGCGACGGGACCGTGGTCGACGAGTCCGGGTCGACGCCGGTCGAGGCGCTGCTCGACGCGGGCGCCCGGTGAGCGGCCGGCGGGATCGCCGGGTGGGTCCTTGGCTGGCGGGCTGGCGGCTCGCGCTGCGGCTGGCCCGGCGCGACGCGCTGCGCTCGAAGGCCCGCAGCATCCTGGTGCTGGTGATGATCGCGCTGCCGGTGCTCGCGGTCACCGCCGCCGACGTGGTGATGCAGACCTCCGACGTCTCGGGTGCCGAGTCCCTCGGCCGGCGGCTCGGCGCGGCCGACGCCCGGGTGACGTTCCAGCACGGTCAGGGGAAGGTCCAGCAGGCCTTCGACCCCGACGAGGCCTCGACGGGCACCGGCGGCGGGGACCAGGGCCTCCCGGCGTCCGGGCTGGCGCGGGTGCGCTCGGTCCTCGGGCCGGACGCGCACGGGATCCGGCTGCGCACCGGGGGCGTCAGCGTCGAGACCGACCGGGGTGCGGTCTACGCCGACGTCACCGGCGTCGACCTGGGCGACCCGCTCGCCCGCGGGCTCTTCGACGTGACCAGCGGGCGCGTGCCGCGCGGGACCGACGAGGTGGTGGTCAACACGGCGCTGGCCGAGCACGGCTTCGCCCGCGGCGACCGGCTCGAGGTGCAGGGGGGTGGCTCGTACACCGTCGTCGGCGTCGGCGAGTCGACGACGTACCGCGACTACCCCGCGCTCGTCGGCGACTCCCGCGACCTCGCCGCCGCCGGTGGGGGCAGCCAGACCTGGCTGGTCGGAGGCGGCGACGTCTCGTGGGACGAGGTGGAGCAGATCAACGCGGTGGGTGGCCTGGTGCTGTCCCGTGCGGTGATGCTCGACCCGCCGCCGGACTCCGAGATCCCGGCGCAGATCCGCAGCTGGTCGACCGGCACCGACGACGCCGTGATCGCGGTGACGGTGCTGATCGTGGTGATGGCGCTGATCGAGGTCGTGCTGCTGGCCGGCCCGGCGTTCGCGGTCGGCGCGCGCCGGCAGTCGCGGTCGCTCGCCCTGATGGCGGCGACCGGGGGCACGCCGCAGCAGGCCCGGCGGGTCGTGCTGGCCGGCGGGGTCGTGCTCGGCGGGGTCGCGGCCGTGCTCGGGGTCGTGCTCGGCATCGGCGCCGCGTGGCTGGCGATGCCCCTCGTGCAGGGGTACTCCAACACGTGGTTCGGCCCGTTCGACGTCCCGTGGCCGCACCTGCTCGGGATCGCGGCGTTCGGCCTGGTCAGTGCCCTGCTGGCCGCGGTGGTGCCGGCCTGGATCGCCTCGCGCCAGGACGTGGTGGCGGTGCTCGCCGGCAGGCGGGGTGACCGCGCGGCGAGCCGACGGTCGCCGGTGCTGGGCGTGGTGCTGCTCGGGCTGGGCGTCGCGGGCGCGACGTACGGCGCGAGCTCGACCCAGAACGGCGAGTACCTCATCGCCGGCTCCGCGATCCTCGCCGTGCTCGGCATGATCCTGCTCGTCCCGATCGTCGTCGTCGCCGTGGCGAGACTCTCGAGGAAGCTGCCGCTGACGGCCCGGTACGCCGTGCGCGACGCCGCCCGGCACCGGACCCGCACCGTCCCGGCGGTCGCCGCGGTGGCGGCCACGGTGGCCGGCGTCGTCGCCCTGGGGATCGCCAACACCAGCGACGACGCCCAGAACCGGGCGCAGTACACCCCGCAGCTCGAGCCGGGCCAGGCCTCGCTCACGCAGTGGGGTGACCAGGGGGAGTGGCCGGCGCTGCGCGCCACGATCGTGCGGTACGTGCCCGACGCCGACATCGCCGAGGTGCGCGGCATCCCGTCGAGCACGGCCGACGGGCGCCAGGTCGACATCACGCTGCGGGCCGGCCGCAACGCCGAGCTGCTCGACACGTGGGGCGGCACCCTGGGCTCGTCGGTGCTGGTCAGCGACGACGGCCTGCCGACCCCCGTGCCGGGTGTCGACGAGGCGGACCTGGCCGGCGCCGACGAGGCGTTGCGGTCCGGCAAGGCCGTCGTGTTCACCACTGCTGACGTGACGAGCGACGAGGTCACCCTGATCGGGAGCACCTACCCCCTGAACGGTGGGCGGGCCAGGACCCTGGGCAAGGTCCACGTGCCGGCGGTCTTCGTGCCCGTGGCCGAGGGGCGGGGCACGCTGCAGGCGGTGGTCCCGTCGTCGGTGCCCGAGGCGTTCGGGTCGCCGGTCGTCACCCCCAGGACCGTCGGGCTGATGGTCAGCGGCACGGAGATCTCCGAGCAGCAGCAGGCCGACGTCGACGAGGCGGTCGCGGGGATCTCCGGCGACGCAGGGTTCTACGTCGAGCGCGGCTACCAGACGCCCGACGAGACGGTGGTCCTGCTGCTCGTCCTCGGCGCCCTCGGAGCGGTCCTGATGCTCGGCGGCACGCTCACCGCGACGTTCCTCGCCCTCTCCGACGCGCGGCCGGACCTGGCCACCCTCGCGGCGGTGGGCGCCTCGCCGCGGACCCGCCGGGGCGTGGCCGCGGCGTACGCCCTCGTCGTCGGCGTGGTCGGTGCCGCGCTCGGGACGGTGGTCGGGTTCATCCCGGGCGTGGCGATCACCTACCCGCTGACCGGCAACCAGTGGATGACCACGGCCGCGGACGGGACGGCGCTGCCCGACCACTTCCTCGACGTCCCGTGGCTGCTCATCGGTGCCCTCGTGGTGGTGCTGCCCCTGCTCACCGCCCTCGTCGTGGGGCTGGCCACCCGCTCCCGGCTGCCCCTCATCGCCCGCCTCGACTGAGCTGAACCGGACCATCCACCATTTAAAGTCAGTCTTGACTGTTTGTTGATGAGGTGAGCATGCTGGGTGGGTGACCAGCCAGGCAGCGGCGACCCGTGGGGCGACCAGGGTCCCGCAGGAGGAGCGCACTCGCGCGATGCGGGCGCGGCTGCTCGACGCGACGGTCGAGTGCCTGGTCGAGCGGGGATTCAGCGGCACCTCCACCACCCTCGTCTCCGAGCGGGCGGGCGTCAGCCGGGGGGCGCAGCTGCACCACTTCCCGACCAAGAACGACCTCGTCGTGGCCGCCGTCGAGCACCTCACCGAGGTCCGCGGCGCCGAGCTCGAGACCGCCTCCCGCGCCCTCCCCACGGGTCCGCGTCGGACGCGCGCGGTGCTGCAGATGCTCGCCGACCACTTCACCTCGCCGGTCTTCACCGCCGCGCTCGAGCTGTGGGTGGCCGCGCGCACCGACGAGACGCTGCTGGCCGCGGTCGCCCCGCTGGAGCAGCGCGTCGGGCGCGAGACCCACCGGCTGACCGTCGACCTGCTCGGCGCCGACGAGTCCCGGCCCGGGGTCCGCGAGCTCGTGCAGGCCACCCTCGACCTGGTGCGCGGCCTGGGCCTGGCCAACACCATCACCGACGACGCCCGGCGCCGCCGCCGGATCCTCGATCAGTGGGCGGCCACCCTCGACGCCGCCCTCGCCCCCGGCCTCGAGCCGACCACCCGACCCACCACCCGGGAGAGCGCATGACCCTGCTCGACGAGCTCCTCGACGACCTGCGCACCGAGGGCGACCTGCTCCGCGACGCCGTCCTCGGGCTGGACGCCGAGGGCTGGCACACCCCCACCCCGGCCGCCGGCTGGGACGTCGCCACCCAGGTCGCGCACCTGCTGTGGACCGACGAGGCCGCCACCGCGGCCGCGAGCGACAAGGAGGCCTGGGACGCCCTGGTCCTCCGCGTGATCGAGGACCCGACCGGGTTCGTCGACGCCGAGGCCCACCAGGTGGCCCGGCTCGCACCCCAGGCGCTGCTGGCGCGCTGGGGCAAGGCCCGCGAGTCGCTCGCGGCCGCCCTGCGGGACCTCCCGGCCGGCGAGAAGATGCCCTGGTTCGGCCCGCCGATGTCTGCGGCGTCGATGGCCACCGCCCGCTTCATGGAGACGTGGGCGCACTCGCTCGACGTGTACGCCGCGCTCAGGCTCGAGCCCGAGAAGAGCGACCGGATCCGGCACGTCGCCCACCTCGGGGTGAGGACCCGCGACTTCGCCTTCTCCGTCCACGGCCTCGACGCACCCGCCGAGGAGTTCCGGATCGAGCTCAAGGCGCCGTCCGGGGAGACGTGGGTGTGGGGGCCGGAGGGCGCGGCACAGTCGGTGACCGGCTCGGCGTACGACTTCTGCCTGCTGGTGACGCAGCGTACGCACCGCGACGACACCGACCTGGTCGCCGCCGGCGAGGACGCCGAGAGGTGGCTGGGCATCGCGCAGGCGTTCGCCGGTCCGCCCGGCGAGGGGCGCAGGCCCGGAGGTCTCGGTGGTTGAGGTGCGAGCGCAGCGAGGAGGCGCCGGTGGTTGAGGTGCGAGCGCAGCGAGGAGGCACCGGTGGTTGAGGTGCGAGCGCAGCGAGCCTCGAAACCCGGACTGGTCGTCGGCAACTGCTCCGGCTTCTACGGCGACCGCCTCTCCGCGATGCGCGAGATGCTCGAGGGTGGTCCGCTCGACGTGCTGACCGGCGACTACCTCGCCGAGCTGACCATGCTGATCCTCGGCAAGGACACGATGAAGGACGCGTCGCTGGGCTATGCGCGCACGTTCGTGCGGCAGGCCGAGGACTGCCTCGGGCTGGCGCTCGAGCGCGGCGTGCGGATCGTGGCCAACGCCGGCGGGCTCAACCCCGCCGGGCTCGCCGACCGGCTGCGCGAGGTCGCGAAGGGGCTCGGCCTCGACGCCGGGATCGCCCACGTCGAGGGCGACGACCTGCGTCCGCTCGCCGGGGAGCTCGGCTGGGAGGGGGCGCTGACCGCGAACGCCTACCTCGGCGGCTTCGGCATCGCGGCCGCCCTGCGCGACGGCGCCGACGTGGTCGTCACCGGCCGGGTCACCGACGCCTCGCTGGTCGTCGGCCCGGCGGTCGCGCACTTCGGCTGGGAGCCCACGGCGTACGACGCGCTGGCCGGCGCCGTGGTCGCCGGCCACGTGCTGGAGTGCGGGACCCAGGCGACCGGCGGCAACTTCTCCGGCTTCCTCACCCTGCCCCGGGACGGCCGGCCGCTGGGCTTCCCGGTGGCCGAGCTGGCCGCCGACGGGTCCAGCGTCATCACCAAGCACGACGGCACCGGTGGCGCGGTCACGGTCGACACGGTGACCGCCCAGCTGGTCTACGAGATCCAGACCAGCCACTACCTCAACCCCGACGTCGTCACCGAGCTGGACTCGGTGCGGCTCGAGCAGCAGGGGCCCGACCGGGTGGCGATCAGCGGCGTGCGCGGCTCGGCGCCGCCGGCACGGCTCAAGGTCTGCGTCAACGAGCTCGGTGGCTTCCGCAACTCGGTGGAGTTCGTGCTCACCGGGCTCGACGTCGAGGAGAAGGCGGCGTGGGTGCGCCGTCAGCTCGCCCCGAGCCTCACCGCCTCGACGGTCTCCTGGACCCGGACGGCCACGCCGCCGCCGGACGCCGACACCGAGGAAGGCGCGTCCTGCCTGCTCCGGTGCACGGTCATGGACCCCTCGCCGGACCCCTGCGCCAAGGCCTTCACCGGCCCCGCGGTCGAGCTCGCGCTCGCGTCGTACCCCGGGTTCACGATGACCGCCCCGCCCGGGGCGCCCACGCCGTACGGCGTCTACCGCGCGGAGTACGTCGACCGCGACCGGGTCACCCACTCGGTCGTGCACGCCGACGGCCGGCGCGAGGTGGTCCCCGAGCCCGACGCGTTCGGCGTGGTGACCCCGGACGCCGGTCGCCGCCCGTCGCCGTACCCGGCTCCTGCCGACGCGCTCAACCGACGGGCGCCGCTGGGCTCGTTCGTGCACGCGCGCTCCGGCGACAAGGGCGGCGACGCGAACCTCGGCCTGTGGGTGGTCCACGACGGCTCGGAGAAGTACGACGCCCGGGTCACCTGGCTCACCAAGCTGATCACGCCCAGGAAGGTCCGCGAGCTGATCCCGGAGGCGGCCGACCTGGAGGTCGAGGTCTACGTGCTGCCCAACCTCGGCGCCGTCAACGTGCTGATCCGCGGGCTGCTCGGACGCGGCGTCGCTGCGTCCACGAGGTTCGACCCGCAGGCCAAGGGCCTCGGCGAGTGGGTGCGCTCGCGGACCGTGCACATCCAGGAGGCACTGCTGTGACCGAGCAGAAGCGCGCGAGGAACGAGCTCGCTGCGTCGCGAGGGCAGGTTGAGCAAGCCCCGCGATCGAGGGACGAGGTCGCGACGGGCGAGTCGAAACCAGAGGATCGCGAGGCCCTCAAGGACGTGGCCCGCGAGTTCGTCCGCCGCGAGGTCGCCCCGCACCTCCAGGAGTGGGAGGACGCCGGGTCGATCCCGCGCGAGCTGCACCTCGCCGCGGCCAGGCAGGGCCTGCTCGGCATCTCGTTCCCGGAGTCGGTCGGCGGCGAGGGCGGCGACCTGCTCGACTCGGTGGCGCTCGCCGAGGCGATGTTCGAGGCAGGGGCGTCGAGCGGGCTGATGGCCGGGCTGTTCACCGCCGGGATCGCTCTGCCGCACCTCGCGGCCAACGGCACGCCCGAGCTCGTCGACCGCTTCGTCCGACCGACGCTCGCCGGCGAGAAGATCGGGTCCCTCGCGATCACCGAGCCCGGCGGCGGGTCCGACGTGGCCGGCATCCGCACCACGGCCGTCCGTGACGGGGACGTCTACGTCGTCAACGGCGCCAAGACCTTCATCACCAGCGGAGTGCGCGCCGACTTCGTGACCACCGCGGTGCGCACGGGCGGGACGGGACACAACGGCGTGAGCCTGCTCGTGATCGAGAAGGGCACGCCCGGCTTCACCGTCGACCGCGCGCTGGCCAAGATGGGCTGGCACTGCTCCGACACCGCCGAGCTGTCCTTCACCGACGTGCGGGTCTCCGCCGCCAACCTGGTCGGCGAGGAGAACGCGGGCTTCTACTACATCGCCGAGCAGTTCGTCGTGGAGCGGATCGCCCTCGCGGTGCACGCCTACGGCATCGCCGCGCGCTCGCTCGCGCTGACCGCGGCGTACTGCCGGGAGCGCGAGACCTTCGGCAGGCCGCTGGTGGCCAACCAGGTGGTGCGGCACAAGCTCGTCGAGATGCACCGGCAGGTCGAGGTCGCGCGCACCTACACCCGCGAGGTCGCCCGCCGTCACGTCTCCCATCGACAGGGTGCTGGGGAGGGCGTGATCGCCGAGGCCTGCCTGGCCAAGCAGACGGCGTGCGACGCCGCGACGTACGTCTGCCACGAGGCCGTCCAGCTGCACGGCGGGACGGGGTACATGCACGGGACCGAGGTGGAGCGGCACTACCGCGACGCCCGGATCCTGCCGATCGGAGGAGGAGCGACCGAGGTGCTGACGGATCTGGCCGCCAAGCTGCTGGGCTACACCGCATGAGCGACAACCGGACCGCGATGCTCGAGAAGATCGCCGAGCTCGACGCGGAGCACGCGAAGGCGGTGGCCGGCGGCGGCGAGAAGTACGTCGACCGCCATCACGCGCGCGGCAAGCTGATGCCCCGTGAGCGGATCGAGCTGCTCATCGACGAGGGCAGCGCGTTCCTCGAGCTGAGCCCGCTCGCCGGCTGGGGCTCGGACTTCACGGTGGGCGCCAGCGTCGTCACCGGCATCGGGGTGATCGAGGGCGTCGAGTGCATGATCACCGCGAACGACCCGTCGGTGAAGGGCGGCGCGAGCAACCCCTGGACGGTCAAGAAGATCTTCCGCGCCTCCCAGATCGCCGAGGAGAACGGCCTCCCGACCGTCGCGTTGGTCGAGTCCGGCGGCGCGGACCTGCCGACGCAGAAGGAGATCTTCATCCCCGGCGGCAAGCTGTTCCGCGACATCACGCGGTCCAGCGCGGCCAAGCAGCCCACCGTGGCGCTGGTGTTCGGCAACTCCACGGCCGGCGGCGCCTACGTGCCCGGCATGAGCGACTACACCGTGATGGTCCGCGAGCAGGCCAAGGTCTTCCTCGGTGGCCCGCCGCTGGTGAAGATGGCCACCGGTGAGGAGTCCGACGACGAGTCGCTGGGCGGCGCCGAGATGCACGCGCGGACCAGCGGCCTGGCCGACTACCTCGCCGAGGACGAGCACGACGCGATCCGGATCGGGCGGCGGATCGTGGCCCGGCTCAACTGGCGCAAGGCCACCCCGAGCGCCGACTCGGCGTACGCGGAGCCGGACCGGGACCCGGAGGGACTGCTCGACCTGATCCCGACCGACCTGAGGGAGCCGTTCGACCCGCGCGAGGTGATCGCCCGGATCGCGGACGGCGTGAGCGCCACCAACGGGCAGGTGTTCGACGAGTTCAAGCCGCTCTACGGCCCGAGCCTGGTCACCGGGTGGGCGCGGATCCACGGCCGCCAGATCGGCATCCTCGCCAACGCCCAAGGTGTGCTGTTCTCCGAGGAGGCACAGAAGGCCACGCAGTTCATCCAGCTCGCCAACCAGGTCGACGTGCCGCTGTTGTTCCTGCACAACACCACCGGCTACATGGTCGGCAAGGAGTACGAGCAGGGCGGCATCATCAAGCACGGCGCGATGATGATCAACGCGGTCTCCAACAGCACCGTGCCGCACATCTCGATCATCATGGGCGCCTCCTACGGCGCCGGGAACTACGGCATGAACGGCCGCGCCTACGATCCCCGCTTCCTGTTCACCTGGCCCAGCGCCAAGTCCGCGGTGATGGGGCCGGCGCAGCTCGCCGGCGTGCTGTCGATCGTGGCCCGCGCGGCCGCGGAGTCGCGGGGCAAGGAGTACGACGAGGCGGCCGACAAGGGGATGCGCGAGTTCGTCGAGGCGTCCGTGGAGGAGCAGAGCCTGCCCTTCTTCCTGTCCGGGATGCTCTACGACGACGGGGTCATCGACCCGCGCGACACCCGCACCGTCCTGGGCATCTGCCTGTCCGTGATCGAGAACAAGGCGTACGCCGGCACCGACCGATTCGGGGTGTTCCGCCCATGACGACCATCGGAACCCGCCCCCTGCGGCGGGTGCTCGTCGCCAACCGGGGCGAGATCGCCAGTCGCGTCTTCCGCACCTGTCGCAAGCTCGGCATCGAGACCGTGGCCGTCCACTCCGACGCCGACGCCGACCTGCCGTTCGTGAGAGAGGCCGACCAGGCCGTCCTGCTGCCCGGCAGTGCCCCGCAGGAGACCTACCTCCGCATCGACCTGCTGATCGAGGCCGCGAAGCGGAGCGGCGCCGACTCGGTCCACCCGGGCTACGGATTCCTCTCCGAGAGCGCCGACTTCGCCCGGGCCGTGCTCGACGCGGGGCTGGTGTGGATCGGGCCGCGACCCGAGTCGATCGAGGCCATGGGGTCCAAGATCGGGGCGAAGCAGCTGATGCGCGAGGCCGGCGTGCCGCTGCTCGAGGCACCGGAGCCGCCGACAGGGGCCGACCTGCCCCTGATCGTGAAGGCATCCGCGGGCGGTGGTGGCCGCGGCATGCGGATCGTGCGCTCGCTCGCGGACCTGTCCGGCGAGATCGAGAAGGCGGGTGCCGAGGCGGAGTCGGCGTTCGGCGACGGGACGGTGTTCGTCGAGCCGTACATCGAGCGCGGGCGGCACGTCGAGGTGCAGGTGGTCGGGACCCGCGACGGCGTCCTCGTCCTCGGGACCCGTGACTGCTCCATCCAACGGCGTCACCAGAAGGTGGTCGAGGAGGCGCCGGCCCCGGCCCTGCCCGGCAGCGCCCTCGAGGAGCAGATGCTCGACGCGGCGCGCCGGGCCGCGGAGGCGATCGAGTACTGGGGTGCGGGGACCGTCGAGTTCCTCCTCGACGAGGAGAACGAGCGCTTCTACTTCCTGGAGATGAACACGCGGCTCCAGGTCGAGCACCCCGTCACCGAGGCGGTCTTCGGGGTGGACCTCGTCGAGATGCAGCTCGACGTCGCCGAGGGCCACGGGTTCAGCGACCTCGTGCTCAGCGAGATCGAGCGGCGTACCGAGGACACCTCGCCGGACCACGGGACCGCCCGCCCCCACGGTCACGCCATCGAGGTCCGGTTGTACGCCGAGGACCCGGCCGCGGACTACCAGCCCCAGTCGGGCCAGCTCACCACCTTCGAGATCCCGCTCGAGGACGGCATCCGGGTCGACGCCGGCTTCGAGACCGGTAGTCAGGTGTCCACGCACTACGACGCGATGCTCGCCAAGGTGATCGCCTGGGCTCCGACCCGTGGCCAGGCCGCGCGGCGGCTCGCCAGCGCCCTGGCGCGGGCCCGGCTGCACGGGGTCGTCACCAACCGCGACCTGCTCGTGTCCGTCCTGCGCGACGAGGCCTTCCTGTCCGGGCAGGTGAGCACCTCCTTCCTGGTTGATCGAACGTTCGTTCAACCCGGGGACGACCTCTCTCGTCGGGCCGCCGCCACGGCCGCGGCCCTCGCGCTCGCAGAGCGGGCCCGGGAGTCGCGAACCGTCCAGGTCGGCATCCCCGTCGGCTGGCGCAACGTGACCTCCCAGCCCCAGGTGACCCGCTTCGAGCACGACGGCGACGAGGCCCGCGTCGAGTGGTTCGGCGGGCGGGACGGCTACCTGGTGGACGGGGTCGTCGTCGTCGCGGCGAGCCCGGTGTCGGTGACCCTGGAGGCCGACGGCGTGCGCACGACGTACGCCGTGGCGGTCAACGGCGACGTCGTGGACGTCGACTCTCCCCGGGGCCACGTCCGCCTGACGCGGGTGCCGCGCTTCACCGACCCGGCGGACGCGGTCGCGAGCGGGAGCCTACTGGCGCCGATGCCCGGCACCGTCGTCCGGGTCGCGGTCGAGGTGGGCGCTCATGTCGAGGCCGGAGCGCCGGTGCTCGTCCTGGAGGCGATGAAGATGCAGCACACCGTGAGCGCGCCGCACGCCGGCACGGTCACCGAGATCGACGTGAAGCCCGGTGCGCAGGTCGCCGCCGGGGAGGTCCTGGCCGTAGTGGAGGAAGCATGACCCAGATCGCGTTCACCGAGTCCGAGGAGCGCCAGGAGCTGCGCAAGGCGGTGGCGAAGCTGGCGAGCAAGTACGGCCGCGAGTGGTTCACCGAGAAGGCCCGTGCCGGGGAGAAGACCACCGAGCTCTGGCTGGAGATCGGCAAGAACGGCTACCTCGGCATCAACATCCCCGAGGAGTACGGCGGTGGCGGCGGCGGCATCGGCGACATCGCGGCCGTCTGCGAGGAGCTGGCCGCCCAGGGCTGCCCGCTGCTGCTGATGGTCGTCAGCCCCGCGATCTGCGGCACCATCATCAGCCGTTACGGCACCGAGGAGCAGAAGCAGCGCTGGCTCCCCGGCATCTGCGACGGCACGGGCACGATGGCGTTCGCGATCACCGAGCCGGACGCCGGCACGAACTCCCACAACATCACCACCACCGCCCGCAAGGACGGCGACGGCTGGGTGCTCAACGGGCGGAAGATCTACATCTCCGGCGTCGACGAGGCCGACAACGTGCTGGTGGTCGCGCGCACCGAAGACGAACGGACCGGCAAGCTCAAGCCCTGCCTGTTCGTCGTGCCGACCGACGCCGAGGGCTTCGAGGCGAAGCCCATCCCGATGGAGATCGTCAGCCCCGAGCTGCAGTTCCAGGTGTTCATCGACGACGTCCGGCTGCCCGCCGATGCCCTCGTCGGCGACGAGGACGGCGGACTGGTGCAGCTCTTCGCCGGCCTCAACCCGGAGCGGATCATGGCCGCCTCGTTCTCCACCGGGCTGGCCCGCTTCGCGCTGGGCAGGGCGGCGGCGTACGCCAAGGAGCGCACCGTCTTCAAGGACGCCATCGGCTCCCACCAGGCGGTCGCGCACCCGCTGGCGCAGTCGCACATCGAGATCGAGCTGGCCCGGCTGATGACCCAGAAGGCGGCGGCGCTCTACGACGCGGGCGACGACATGGGCGCGGGCGAGGCCGCGAACATGGCGAAGTACGCCGCCGCCGAGGCCGCCTGCGACGCCGCCGACCGGGCCGTGCAGACGCACGGTGGCAACGGCATCACCCAGGAGTACGGCATGGCCGGCCTGCTGGTCGCCACCCGGGCGGGCCGGATCGCCCCCGTCAGCCGGGAGATGATCCTCAACTTCGTGGCCATGCACTCGCTGGGGCTGCCCAAGTCCTACTGACCGGCGGGGTCGCGGAGCTCGTCTGGCGGCGGCACCGCCCGGCGCCGGACGGGCTCGTCGAGCTCGAGCAGCCCGAGGAGCTCGGTGACCACGTCGTGGGCAAGGGCCATCCGTTCCTCGCCGACCCGGGCCCCGAGCTCTTGGGCCAGCGACGACCGGGTCCGACGAGCGACGGCGACGGCCTCCCGGCCGCGTTCGCTGAGCTCGACCGGTCGGCGTCGCCGGTCGGCCGGGTCGGCCACCTGCCGGACGTAGCCCAGCGCCAGCATCTCCTTCACGGTCTTGGACATCGCCTGCTGGCTCACGCCGAGCGCCAGCGCGATCTCCGTGGCCGTCGCGGGCCCGGCCAGCAACCGCTGGACGACGTACCCGTGCCGGGGCCGCAGCCCGGGGAGCCCGGCACGCTCCAGCGCACGCACGACCCGGCCGTCCACGGCGCTCCCGGCGAGCGACAGCGCGGTGGGGAGGTCGAGATCGAGATCGGACACACAACCATAGTTGTGTATATTTGATCGCATGACAAGCCAGGCCCGTGACACCGAGTCCGTCGTGCGCCGCTACTTCGCGGTCGTCGGCGACCTGACCTCCACGCCCGCCGACCTCGAGAGCGTGGTCGACCCGCAGGCGCGCTTCGTCGAGCACCCCAACCCCATCGTCCCCGCGGGCGCGACGCGCGACGTCGAGGAGACCCTGGCCGGCTTCGCGGCCGGCAAGGCCCTGCTCCGCGAGCAGGCCTTCGACCTCCACGAGGTGCTCGTGGTGGGCGAGCGGGCCGCGATCCGTGGGACCTGGCGCGGGCGGGTCGGCGTCGACGCCGGGCCGTTCACGGCGGGGACCGAGCTGGTGGCCGAGATGGCCGGCCTGCTCACCGTCCGCGACGGACGCGTCCTCGAGCACGAGACCTTCGACTGCTACCACCCGTTCGGCGGGTCGAGCGGCCGGGTCTGAGGGGGTCGCCCGGTAGCGTGGTGCCGTGGGGAGGATCGTCGACGGCCTGGACCACGGGCAGCGGCGGTTTCCCCCGGTGGCCGTGCCGATCGCCGTCGTCTACAAGTACTTCGACGACCAGGGCAACTACCTGGCCGCGATCCTGACCTACTACGCGTTCATCGCGATCTTCCCGCTGCTGCTGCTCGCCTCCAGCATCTTCGGCTTCGTGCTGCAGGGACGGCCCGAGCTGCAGCAGGAGGTGCTCAGCTCGACGCTGAGCCAGTTCCCGATCATCGGCGACCAGCTCGGCCGGCCCGAGGGCCTGCAGGGGTCGACGGCCGGCGTGGTCGTGGGTGCCCTGGCGGCGCTCTACGGCTCAATGGGCCTCGGCACCGCCATCCAGAACGCCATGAACGTCGCCTGGTCGGTGCCGCGCAACAGCCGCCCCAACCCGATCCTGCTGCGGCTCAAGAGCCTGCTGCTGGTGATCACCGCCGGGCTGGCGGTCGTCACGGTCACCGTGCTGTCCACGCTGGCGAGCAACACCCAGGTCTTCGACGGGGCCGTGAACGGCTGGCTGAAGTGGCTGATCCAGCTGCTCACCGTCGCGCTGATCGCGCTGATGCTGACGCTGCTCTTCCGGGTCGCGGCCGCGCGGCGGCACAGCTGGCGCAGCGCCGCGCCGGGCGCGATCACCCTGGCCGTGCTGTGGCAGCTGCTGCAGTACCTCGGCGCGTGGTACGTCACCCACGTCCTCGCCGAGACCAGCTCGATGAACAAGACCTTCGCGCTGGTCCTCGGTCTGGTCGCCCTGCTCTACGTGGCCTCCGTGATGGGCATGATCGGCATCGAGGTCAACGTGGTGCTGGCCCGGCGGCTCTGGCCCCGGGCGCTGCTCACGCCGTTCACCGACGCGGTCGACCTGACCGACGCGGACCGCAGGGCCTACCGCGCCTACGCGCAGGCGCAGCGGCACAAGGGCTTCGAGACGGTGGAGGTCACGTTCGACGACCTGCCGGCCGTGCGCGAGCCCGAGGAGCCGGCGGCCCTGACGGAGACGACTGCCGAGGAGCCCTCCGAGCAGCCCCCGACCCAGCCCGTGCAGCGCTCAGCCGAGGAGCCGGGTACGCAGCCGGGCTAGTGCCGACTCAGCGCAGGGGCACGAACAGGTACGAGCCGTGGTGGCTCTCCGCGACCTCGCCGTCGGCGTTCTTGGTGACCAGGTCCAGCGACCCGCCCACGGGGACCACCATCCGGCCGCCGGGCGCCAGCTGGTCGACGAGCTCGCCGGGCAGGTGCCCGGCCGCCGCGGAGACCAGGATCCGGTCGTACGGCGCGTGCTCGGGGACCCCGAGCACGCCGGGGGTGGCCGGCACGATCCGCGCCCAGGGCGCGGCGATCCGGGCCAGGTTGGCGGAGCCGAACTCCACCAGGTCGGGCTCGAGCTCGACACCGACGACCTCGCCGAGCGGTCCGACCAGCTCGGCCAGCAGCGCCGTCGACCAGCCCGAGCCGGAGCCGACGTCCAGGACCCGCTGACGGGACCGGACGTCGAGCAGCCGCAGCATGTCCGCGAGGGTGCGCGGCTGAGAGCAGGTCTGGCCGTGCCCGATCATCAGCGGTCCGTCGTACGACGCACGGCGGCGCAGGCCGCGCGGCAGGAAGCCGGAGCGCGGCACAGCACGGAATGCGGCGTCGACGGCATCCATGCCGCCGAGTCAAGCACGAGCCGTCAGTGCTTTCGGGGTGGACGCGGGAAGAACATCGGAGTGCGGGCGGCGTACTCCGCCCAGCCGTCACGCCGGCTCATCGTCTGCTCCAGCAGCTTCGCGCCCGTGACGTTGCGCAGGAACACGGTCATCGCGACCGGGCAGAGCACGGTCAGGAGGCCGGGGAGCCAGCCGGCGGCCAGGGCGGAGACCAGCCACAGGCCCCACCACACGCACGCGTCGCCGAAGTAGTTCGGGTGCCGGGTCCAGGCCCACAGCCCCTGGTCCATCACCGCCGGGCGCTGGTCACGCGGCCGGGCCTTGTAGTCCTTCAGCTGCCGGTCGCCGACCGCTTCGAAGGCGAGGCCGACCGCCCACACGACGACGCCGAGGACCGCCGCCCACCACCACTGCGTGGCCAGCACTGCACCCACCGCCACCGGCAGCGCGACGAACCACTGCGCCACCCCCTGGACGAGGAAGACGCGGCGTACGGCGGCGACCATGCAGACCTCGCGCAGCGGACCGCCGAGCATGCTCTGGTAGCGCGGGTCCTCGTGACCCCCGGCGTCGACGGCGCGGCTGCGCACGTGCCAGGACAGGCGCAGCCCCCAGACGGCGACGAGGACGGCGACCAGCCAGCGACGGGTGTCGGCGCCTTCGGCCGCGGTCGCGACCGCGGCGCTGACCACGGCGACCAGCACGAAGCCCAGCCCCCAGGCGACGTCCACGACGGCCACCACGCCGAGCTGTCGGGCCCGCAGCGCGGCTGCGGCCATCGTCAGCGCCGCGCACGCGAACGCCGCCAGGAGGGCGACCGCCAGCGCCGCGCCGGTGCTCATCTCAGAACCCGCGGACCGCAGGCAGCGTGTGCGCAGCGCCGGGCCGCACCATCAGGATCTGGTCGACGCCCATCCGGCCGTCGCGGAAGGCCATGGCGCCGCCGACGAGGTAGAGCCGCCACACGCGCACGACCTCCTCGCCGACGAGCTCGGTCAGCCGCTCCACGTTGGCCTCGAACTGCTCCAGCCAGCCGGCGACGGTCAGCACGTAGTGCTCCCGGAGGCCGTGCACGTCGCGGACCTCGAGCCCCCCGCGCTCGAGGTAGGCGACGGTCTCGCCGACGGGTCGCATGTACATGTCCGGGGCGATGAAGGACTCGATGAACGGCCCGCCGCCGGGCCACCGGCCGGTGCGGGACATCTGCTGGACCAGCACCCGGCCCCCGGGGCGGACCGAGCGGCGCAGCACCTCGGCGTACGTCGGGTAGTTCTTCTCGCCGACGTGCTCGCCCATCTCGATCGAGGAGACCGCGTCGAAGTGGTCGCGCTCGGGCACCTCGCGGTAGTCCTGGAGCCGGATCTCGACCCGGTCCTCGAGGCCGCGCTCCCTGATCCGGGCGTCGATGAACCTCTTCTGCTCCGCGGCGATGGTGACGCCGGTGACCTGGGCGCCGAAGTGCTCGGCGGCGTGCAGCGAGAGCGAGCCCCAGCCGCAGCCGACGTCGAGCAGCCTCATCTCCGGCTCGAGCCCCAGCTTGGTGCAGACCAGCGACAGCTTGGCCCGCTGCGCCTCCTCGAGGCTGACGTCCGGGGTGGCGTGGTAGCCGCAGGAGTAGGCCATCGACTCCTCGAGGATGAGCGAGTAGAACTCGTTCGAGAGGTCGTAGTGGTGGCTGATCGCCCTCCGGTCGCGCAGCGCGCTGTGCAGCCGGCCCCGGATCCGGGCCTGCGAGGCCGGGGGAGCGGGCGGACGACCCAGTGCACCGATGCCGACGGCCGCACGCACTGCCTGCGCGAGGGCCGCCGCGGAGGGCCGTCCGCCGCTCAGTCCCCGGTCGCGGGCGACCGAGAACGCATGGGTGAGCGCGGAGTCGAGGTCCCAGCCGTCCACCTCGGGGACGTCGAGCTCGCCGGTGACGTAGGCCTGCGCGGCGCCGAGCTCGCCCGGGTGCCAGAGCAGGCGGCGTACGGCGTCCACCGACCGCAGCTCGACCAGCGGCGCGTCCGCCGGGCCGGCCTCGGAGCCGTCCCAGGCGCGCAGCCGGACCGGCAGGTCACCGCCCACGAACGGGCGGAGCGCCTCCGCCAGGCGCTGGGCCACCCCGTCGGTGACGGTGGGTCGGGACGAGGTCGAGACGTCGGTCGCGGTCATCGGGTGGTCTCCTCGCCGGGGCGGGTGAAGGTGAGCTGGTTGACGTCGATGTAGCCGGAGGCGAAGCCCGCGCGGGAGTACTCCAGGTAGAAGTGCCACATCCGCAGGAAGGTGTCGTCGAAGCCCAGCGACAGCACCTGCTGCGAGGCGTCGAGGAACGCCTCGTCCCACTGGCGCAGCGTCTCGGCGTAGTGCTGGCCCATCGAGAGCCGGTCACTGATCCGCAACGTGGTGTGCCGGCGGGTGATCTGGCCGATCACCTCCACCGAGGGCAGGAAGCCGCCGGGGAAGATGTACTTGTTGATCCACGTGTAGGTGTTGCGGGTCGCCAGCATCCGGTCGTGCGGCATGGTGATCGCCTGGATCGCGACCCGGCCGCCGGGGGCGAGCACCCGGTCGATCGTCTCGAAGTAGGTCGTCCAGTACTGGTGGCCGACCGCCTCGATCATCTCCACCGAGAGCACGGCGTCGTAGCTGCCCTCGACCGCGCGGTAGTCGCACAGCTCGACGTCGACGAGGCCGCTCAGCCCGGCGGCGGCGATCCGCTCCTCGGCGAGCGCCTTCTGCTCGGTGGAGAGGGTGATGGTGACGACCCGCGCGCCGCGGCGGGCGGCGCGGATCGCCAGCTCCCCCCACCCGGACCCGATCTCGAGCACCCGGGTGCCCTCGCCGACCTCGGCCCGGTCGAGCAGCCGCTCGATCTTGCGGGCCTGCGCCTCGAGCAGGTCGTCGTTGCCGGCGGCGTACGGAGCCGTGGCCTCGTGGTGGTCGCCCCGGTCGGCGACGTCGGAGGCGAACAGCGCCGATGAGTAGCTCAGCGACGGGTCCAGGAACAGCTGGAACAGGTCGTTGGACAGGTCGTAGTGGTGCGCGATGTTGCCGCGGGTGTTGCGCTCGGTGTTGCGGTGCCGGCGCGGGGTGCGCGGGACCACGACGGCACGCAGCCGCTGCAGCGACTCGGGCACGAGGTGCTGGATCTCGGCGGCGAGGACGGTGAGGAACCCCGCGAGGTCCTCGGCGTCCCAGGCGCCGGTCAGGTAGGACTCGCCGAAGCCGATCAGGCCCTGCCGGCCGACCCGGGCGAAGAACTCGTCGGGGCGGTGCACGGTCATGACCGGCCCGCCCTTGCCGTACGTCGCGAGGTGGCCGTCGGCGGCGTCACCGGTGGTCGACCCGGTCGCGACCACGACGGTCACCGGGAGCCGGCGCATCGCGCCCAGGAACAGCTTCCTCGCGACCTGCGCCGAGACCGCGGCGCGGGGGCCGGACGGGATCGTGCCGAGGTCGGGCCAGTTGTCGATGGCCGGGCGGGAAGGGGTGAGGGTCATCGTTCAGACACCTTCCTGGTGGTGCTGCGGCCGTGGTCTGACCGGCAGCCGGCGGGCCCACAGCCAGATGCCGTGGGCGCGGATGAGGAACGAGCCCCGCAGGGCCGCGGGGGCGGCGAGCCACGCCGAGCGGCGGCTCGAGGTCGGGGTGCGGGTCCCGTCGAGGGACGCGCTGAAGACCGCACCGTCGTCGGTGCGCAGGCTGACGGCGACCCGCAGCCGCTCACCGGGGAGCGGCACCGCGAGGTCGTAGGTCCCGTCGACGCCGTGGAAGGGCGAGACGTACATCGCCTTGTCGGTGGTCGCCCGGCCCTGCTCGTCGGGGTGGACGAGGTAGGCATGCCGGTCGCCGTAGGTGTTGTGGACCTCCACGACGGTGGCAGCGGGGTCACCGGCGCGGTCGAAGCACCAGAACACGCTGATCGGGTTGAAGCAGTGGCCCAGGGCCCGCGGGTGAGCGGCCATCAGCACCCGCCCCCCGTCGAGGTCGACGCCGTGGTCGGCGAGGAACGCCTCGACGTTGGCGCGGAGGGTGCGCGAGGGGTCGCCGAGGTGGTCGCGGGCCTCGAACCGGCCCAGCAGCCACGACAGCCGGCCGTGGTCGGGCAGGTCGTCGAGGTCGACCACCCAGGTGTGCGAGCGGTGCTCGAAGGTGCGCTGGAACGGCCGGCGGCGGGTGTGCCGGATGGTCGTCGCGTAGACCCCGGCCACGTCGGTGGTTGAGGTGCGAGGCGCCCCGGCGCCGAGCCTCGAAACCCCGGGAACCTGCGCAGGGCCCCACTCCAGCCCGAGCCGCTCGGCCGCCTCGAGCCCCGAGCGCGCGCCGTCCTCGTGGAACCCCCACCCGTGGTAGGCGCCGGCGAACACGAGCCGGTCGGTGCCGATCCCGGGGAGCCGCCGCTGGGCGGCGACGGAGGTGGGGTTGTAGAGCGGGTGCTCGTACTCCATCCGGTGGATCACGGTGGCCGGGTCGACGAGGTGCTCGCCGCCGAGCGTGACCAGGTAGTGGGTGTCGGTGTCGAGCCGCTGCAGCCGGGTCAGGTCGTAGGTCACCGTGACGCCCTCGGCCGCCGTCGCGGGGCGCAGGAAGTTCCACGACGCCCAGGCGTTGCGCGCCGTGGGCAGCAGGGACGTGTCGGTGTGCAGCAGCGCGGTGTTGGGGGAGTAGGGCATCGCGCCCAGCACCTCGGCCTGGGCCGGGGTCGGCTCGGCCAGCATGGTCAGGGCGTGGCCCGGGTGGGTCGCGACCACGACGGCGTCGTACGACGTGGTGCCGCCGTTGCCGTCGGTGACCTCGACGCCGGTAAGGGTCTCGAGGACCGAGGTGACCTTGGTGCCGGTGCGGATCTCCTGCAGGCCGGCCGCGACCCGCTCGACGTAGGTCCGCGAGCCTCCGGTCACGGTGCGCCAGGTGGGCGAGCCGTAGACCGACAGCATCCCGTGGTGCTCGAGGAAGGCGAACAGGTAGCGGGCCGGGTAGTCCAGCGAGACCTCCGGGTCGCACGACCACACGGCGGCCACGACGGGCTCCATGAAGTGCCGGGCGAAGTACGCCGTGAAGCCGCCCGCGCGCAGGAACTCCCGCAGCGTGGTGTCGTCACCGGCGTCGGTCCGGCTCTCGGCCAGCAGCCTGCGTGCGCGCCGGTGGAAGCGCGGGATCTCGGTCAGCATCCGCAGGTAGGCGGGCCGGCGCAGGTTGTCGGCGCTCGGGAAGATGCCCTTGCGGCCCAGCGCGCCGGCCCACTCCAGGCCGGTGCCGTCGTCGCGGATCGACATCGACATCTCCGACTCCTGGGTCTGCACGCCGAGCTCGGCGAACAGGCGCAGCAGGGTCGGGTACGTCCGCTCGTTGTGCACGATGAAGCCGGTGTCGATGGCCAGCGCCCCGCGGGGGTCGTCGACCAGGTGGGTGTCGGCGTGCCCGCCGAGCCGGTCGTCGGCCTCGTAGAGGGTGACGTGGGCGCCGGCGCGGGTCGCCACGTGGGCAGCGGTCAGCCCGGCGACCCCGGACCCGATGACGGCGACCCGGCGGGGAGGAGCGGTCCGCATCAGGCGTTCTCGAACTCGAACAGCAGGACGGGGTCGGTGGTCGGCACGTGCGACCCGCCGGCGGGCTCCACGGTGATCCCCGCGCCCACCGCGTCCGCGGCGTCACCGGAGAGGAGGACGGTGGTGGCGCCGTCGGGCATCAGCCCGGCCGGGACCATCCCCTTGTCGGGGTCCTGCAGCCACATCTCGTAGACCTTCCCGTCCGGGGGAGCCGGCATGTTCTCGGTGAGCAGGACGGCCTGGTTCCTCGAGACGGAGCGTACGAGGGTGGCCTGAACGTCGTCGCCGAGGTGCTGGGTGACCCGCTCGGCGTCGGGCGCGTCCAGGACACGCTCGATGGCGCTCGGCTGGCGCTGGCTCGTCTCGTCGGTCCACGGGTGCCAGACCACGCCGCCGGCACCGAGGGTGACCACGACGGCGGCCGCGGCGGCCAGCGGGGCGAGCCAGCGACGTCGGCCACCGGTGCGCGTCGGTGCGGCGGGCGTCAACGGGGGGAGCGGGCGGACGGTGGCGACCTCGGCGAGGAGCCGGTCGCGCAGGGCGGTCGGGGGCTCGGCGGCGGCGGTCTCCGGGAGCAGTGCGGCGGCCTCGCGGAGGCTGTCGACCTCGGCCCGGCACTCGCTGCACTCGGCGAGGTGGCGCTCGAACTGCGCGCGCTCGATGTCGTCGAGGGCGTCGACGGCGTAGGCGCCCGACAGTGCGTGGATGTCGCTGGTCATCGCCCTACTCCCATCGCGTCTCGAAGTCTGATCAGTCCGTCCCGGATCCGGGTCTTGGCGGTGCCGACCGGAAGGTCCAGCATGGTCGCCACCTCCGTGTGTGTGTATCCCCCGAAGTACGCCAGCTCCAGGGCCTCGCGCTGCACCTCGGTGAGGTGGTCCAGTGCGCCCCGGACCCGACGGGCCTCGAGCGAGGCCTCGGCGGCCTCGGCGGTCGCGTCGTGCGCGACCGGCTGGTTCTGCTGGTGGTACGCCGTGTCCCGGCGCGTGGAGGCCTCGGCCGAGCGCACCCGGTCGACCGCCTTGCGGTGGACGATCGTGAGCAGCCAGGCCAGCGCGCTGCCCCGGGCCGGGTCGAACCGGGTGGCGGTCCGCCAGACCTCGAGGTAGGCCTCCTGGGTCACCTCCTCGGCCTGGGCCGGGTCCCGCACCACGCGCAGCGCGAGCCCGAAGGCACGGCGGGAGGTGGCGTCGTACAACGCTGCGAAGGCGCCCTGGTCCCCGCGGCTGGAGAGCCTGAGCAGCTCCCCGAGCTCGGGAACCCCCGGGGCCCCCTCCGGAGAGGGGGCGCCGGGGCTCACGGGCCGGATCTGGTCCACAGGGTGATCCTTGCCTATCTACCTGAAAGGTGAACGACTCAGGAGGGCATCAGCACGGAGTCGATGACGTAGACCGTGGCGTTCGCGGTCGGGATGTTGCCGCAGAGCACCTTGGCGCCGTCGACCGTCATGCCGTTCTCGTCGCCCTCGACCGTGACGGTGTCCTTGGCGAGGGTGTCCTGCTTGCCCACGATCGCGTCGGGGGCCATCTGGCCGGCGAGCACGTGGTGGGTGAGGACCTTGGTCAGCGTCGCCTTGTCCGCGAGCACCGCGTTGAGGTCCTTGGCGGGGATCTTGGCGAAGGCGTCGTCGGTCGGGGCGAACACGGTCAGCGCGTCGGCCGAGTTCAGCGTGTCGACCAGGCCGGCCTTGCCGACCGCGGTGACCAGCGTCTTGAGCAGCGGGTTGGCGCTGGCGGCGGTGGCGACCGGCTCGGTGGCCATGCCGTCGAAGGAGCCGTCACCCGAGGTCGGGATGGCCGCGCAGCCGGGGCCGAAGGTCTGGGCGCCGGCGTCCATGGCACCGCTGTCGGAGGACTCGGCCTGGGACGGGGTCGACGAGCTCTTGGTGTCCGAGGCGGCCTCGCTGGAGTCGTCGCTGCCGCATGCGGCGAGGCCGAACGACATGGTGAGCGCCACTGCTGCGATGCCGCTTGCCCGGTGGATGGTGGTGCGCTTCATGAGGAAGACCTTCCGTAGTGGTGACTTACACCCGGTGTTCGGGGCCGGGGGTCGGGCGGATTGCCCCGGATCGAAGAAATTTCGTGGTCTCGTCCGGTCCGTGGTCCACCCGTGCGCGGTTCGCCCAGAGGTCCCGGGAGGCGGCGGCACTTCGCCTCTGGCCCGGCGCGACGGATCGGCGAAGCGTCGCAGGGGCGGAGCTCACCGACGACCCGGCTCCGCAGCCATGACCAACGCAGCCATGACCAACACCGCCATGACCAACATCGAGGAGGCCGAGATGGCGCAGTACCTTCTGGAAGTCGCCTACACCGCAGATTCCTGGGCCAAGCAGGTCCGCGACCAGGGCAACGTGCTCGACCGGATCGAGCCCCTGGTCGAGTCGTGCGGCGGACGCATCGACAGCCTCTTCTACGCGTTCGGGGACTACGACCTCGTCGGCATCGCGGACTTCTCGACCCCCGAGGGGGCAGCAGCGTTCTCGCTGGCTGCGACCGCGGGCGGCGCCGTGAAGTCGTTCCGGACGACGCCCCTCCTGACGATCGACCAGGGCCTCACGGCGATGGCCCGCGCGAACGAGTCCGCCAAGCTCTACCGGCCCCCGATCGACACGCCTGCGACACACCAGGCCTAGGCCGCGCGTCAGGCCTGCCGTCGCGGTCGCCGAGGGGATCAGGCGACCGTGACGACGATCTGCTGGATGCCGCTCGAGCCGTCCGGGAACGGGGTGGCGCGCACGGCCGTCTGCTCCTCGTCCTCGCCGCTGACGGCGCGGACCGCGAGCGTGTGCTGGCCCTTCTCCGCGGTCCAGGGCAGGTACCACTGGCGCCAGTAGTCGGCGCCGGCCGAGGGACCCAGGCGCGCCTCCTGCCAGCCGCCGCCGTCGATGCGGACCTCGACCTTGTCGATGCCGCCCTGGTGCTGGGCCCAGGCCACCCCGCCGATGACGGTGCGGCCGGCGTCGATGGAGGACAGCGGCTTGGGGGTGTCGATCCGGCTCGCGATCTTGATGGGGGCGTCGGTGGCCCAGTCCCGCTGGGTCCAGTAGGCGTCCTGCTCGGCATAGGTGGTCAGCGTCATCCGGGTGATCCACTTGCAGGCGCTGACGAAGCCGTAGAGCCCGGGAACCACCATCCGCGCCGGGAAGCCGTGCTCGCGCGGCAGAGCGGCGCCGTTCATGCCGATCGCGATCATCGCGTCGCGGCCGTCGGTGGCGAGGTCGAGGGGGGTGCTGATGGTCATCCCGTCGACGTCGGTGCTGAGGATCTGGTCGGCCCCGGTGCCGTCGATGCCGGCCCGGTCGAGCAGGTCCTTCAGGGGTACGCCGAGCCACCGGGCCGAGCCGACGTACTTGCCGCCCACGTCGTTGGAGACGCAGGTGAGCGTGATGTCCCGCTCGACGAGCCGCATCGAGGCGAGGTCGTCGAAGGAGAAGGTGACCTCCCGGTCGACGTCGCCGTCGATGGTCAGCGACCAGTCGTCGACGCTCACGACGGGCAGGGTGAGCCGGGTGTCGACCCGGTAGAAGTCGCCTGCCGGCGTCCGGAACGGCGTGATGCCGGGGACCTTCTCGTCCAGGCCTGCGGGGAACGCCGGCGCCGGGTCGCTGGCAGCGGGGAGGTCGATGTTCTCCGGGCGGGTGCGGTAGGAGGTGATCCAGCGACCCGCACCGCCCATCACCGCGGCCGCGGCGGCGAGGACCCCACCGGCGACCAGCAGGCCGCGGCGGCTGGTGCCGCGACCGGTGGAGCCGTCGACCGTCGGGCGGTCGGGTGCGGCGCGCACCAGCCAGGCCAGCGACGCGACACCGGCGACGGCGGCCGCGATGCTGGGGACCAGGTCGGCGAGCCCGGCCGTGGGGCGGGTCAGGGCGGCCCCGGCGGCGACCGCCACCAGGACCACGAGCAGTGCCGCGCCATAGACGAAGCGCCGCAGCGTCAGCAGCCCCGCCACCGCGGCCAGCAGCAGCACGCCCACCAGCACCGAGCCGACCAGGACGGTCTTGTCGTGGGTGCCGAAGTGGGCGATCGCCCACTCCTTGAGGGGTGTCGGGGTCAGGTCGATGACGGTGGATCCGACCGCCAGCACGGGGGACGCGGCCGGCTCGGTCAGGGCCGCGACCAGGTGTCCGGCCGCCACGCCGACGATCGTCGCGAGCACGCCGAACCAGGCATGGAGGAGTCGTCTCGTCATGGTGGGTGTTCGGAGCGGCGGGCTGCGCGGATGGTCGTGCGGCAGGATGTGCGCCATGTCCGACGCATCGCAGGAGCCCCCGGCCGAGCTGGTCCACTACGGCGTCGCCGGCGCGGTGGCCACCCTGACCCTGGACTCGCAGCACAACCGCAACGCGCTCTCGCGCCAGCTGGTCACCGAGCTGTTCGCCGGCCTCCGGCGGGCCGAGGCCGACGACGACGTCCGCGTCGTGCTCGTCCGCGCGGAGGGCCGCGTGTTCTGCTCCGGCGCCGACCTGGCCGAGGCCAGCGCCGGCGGCATGGAGGAGGGTGCCCGGCGGATCGTCGAGCTGCAGCGGCTGATCGCGTCGATGGACAAGCCGGTCGTCACCCGGCTGCACGGCGCGGTGCGGGCCGGCGGGATCGGGATCGTGGCCGCCTCCGACATCGCGATCGCGGCCGAGGACGCGACCTTCGCGCTCACCGAGGTCAAGCTCGGCCTGGCCGCCGCGATCATCTCGCTGACCGTCCACCACCGGATGAACCCGCGCGCCTCCGCCCTGACCACGCTGGGCGGCGAGGTGTTCACCGGGCGGGACGCGGCGGCGTACGGCCTGGTGACCAGCGCCGTCCCCGCCGCCGACCTCGACGCCGAGGTCGAGCGGGTCTGCGCGTCGCTGGCGACCGGCGCGCCGCAGGGGCTGCGGGAGTCCAAGCGGATCCTGAACCGCGACCTGATCGCCCGGATCGACGCCCTCGGCGACGAGATGGCCGAGCTCAGCGCCCGGCTGTTCGCCTCCGACGCGGCACGCGAGGCGATGACCGCGTTCCTCAGTCGCAAGAAGTAGGGCGCAAGAAGTAGGGGCGCAAGAAGTAGGGGGCGCAAGCAGGCCCGGAAGAAGCCGGGCAACCTTTCGGGAGTCCTGCCCGGTACTACCGGGCATGACAGCACTGGCCAGCACGCGGGGGACCGCGACGAGCTCGGGGGGACCGGTGAGCGGGACGACCGTCGACTTCGACGACTTCGTCGCGGCACGGTCCAGCGGCCTGCTCCGCACGGCGTACCTCCTCACCCACGACCACGCCCTCGCCGAGGACCTGCTCCAGACGGCGCTGACCAAGGCGTGGTTCGCCTGGGGGCGGATCGACGGGCACCCGGAGCCCTACGTGCGCCGGATCCTGGTCAACACCTACGCCTCGTGGTGGCGCCGCCGCTGGAACGGCGAGCTGGCGACCGACGAGCTGCCCGAGCCCTCCAGCGCCGCCAGCACCGACGACGCCGACCGGGCCGACGCCGGCCGGGACCTGTGGACCGCGATGGAGCGGCTGCCGCGGCGGATGCGGGCCGTGGTGGTGCTGCGCTACTTCGAGGACCTCACCGAGGCCGAGACCGCCCGGCTCCTCGGCTGCTCGGTCGGCACGGTGAAGAGCCAGACCAGCAAGGCGCTGGCCAAGCTGCGCATCGACCCGGCGCTGGTCGCCGGCCCGAGGGAGGACCTGCGATGAACACGACGGACGACCTGCGCGGCACCCTCGAGCGGCACGCCGCCGACCTCACCGACCACGCCCTCCACGTCCGCCCGGTCGCGGTGCGCGAGCGGATCCGCGTCGTACGCCGTCGCCGCCGGGGCGTGGCCGGCGCCGCCGCGGCGGTGGTCGTGGTGGCGGCCACCGCGCTCACCGTGTCGCTGGGAGGTCGCGACGCCGCCCCCCAGCCGGCGAGCCCGCACCGGGAGCTCGCCGGGCACGTGGCGCCGGCCACGATGACGTCGCTGGGCTACACCTACGCGTTCCGGACCGGCGCCACCGGGGACGGCAGGGTGCGGCTGCACCTTGACCCGTCCGAGGGCCCGACGCTCCTGAGCTGGGCGACGGCCGGCGACGACGACCGGGTCACCCTGCGGACTGAGGGAGAGGCACCGCGGACCCTCGACGCCGGCGACTTCGGCGACTTCACCTACGTCAGCCCGGGCCAGGGCGGCACGGTCACGCTCAGCGGCACCGGCGAGGTCGCCCTCGCGGCGTACGAGCTCACCGACGCCGAGGTGGCCGGGGACACGCACGCGGGGGTGACGTTCCGCGACGACGTCGCCGGGAAGCGGCTGGTCGCGGACGTCATCGGCGACCCGGGCGACGCCGACGTGGACCTCACGGCGGACCTCGCCGCCGGGCAGTTGCCCGTCTCCTACGTGTGCTCGGGGGGTCCGAAGGGTGCGTGGATCCACGTCTCGGTCAACGGTGGCGGCATCCTGCAGGGCGGCGGTTGCGACGACCCGCTCTTCGACCCCGCGGGCGGAGGCGGCTTCAGCACCCCGCTGAGTGCGTCGGAGGCCAGGGACGTGAACCTGCGGATGTGGGTGACCGACGGGGAGCACGGCCCCCTCGTCGAGGACCCCGACCTGCGCATCGGCGTGGCGGCGTACGCCCCGGCGGCGACGTCCGGGCGGCTGGCGGGCACGGCGGTCACGGAGGTCGTGGAGTACGACGGGCACCTGTGGCGGCTCGTGGACACCGTGTCCAACGACCCGGGAGCGCGGGAGCTGGAGGTGTCCGGGGTCCGGGGCCGGGACACCGTCGTGGTGATGAGCTTCGCCCGCACCGGCAGCGGGATCATCCGCACGCTCCAGGACGGTGCGTCGGGCGAGTCGACGTTCGCGGCCGGTGGCGCCGGGTCGACCCAGGCGCTCATCCCCGCGGGCGACCACTCCGCCGGGCTGAGGGCGACCGGCGACGGGATCCGCCCCGACGTCGAGCTGGGCGTGGCGCGCTACGTCCGGGCCGACTGAGTCCCCGGGGCCCGAACCAGCCCGTCCGGCGGCCGCGGCGTCTCCCAGCAGGTAGGCTTGTCGACTCGCCAGTCCACGCACGGGACCGGCGACGGGGGATGTGTCAGGGTCTGAGGGGATTCGGTCGTTGTCTGAAGAGCTCGTCGAGAACGAGGTCGCCCGCGAGCAGGCCTTCGTCGACAAGGTCTACGTCCAGCTCGCCACGTCGGCGAAGGCTGCACAGGAGCTTGCCCGCGAAGGTCACGGCCGCGGCCGGCTGGGCCACGAGGGTGGCCTGGTGGAACGCGACGCCATGGTGTTCCAGGCCGCGAAGCGGATCGCGCAGCTCGACGCCGCCCACGAGGGCCTGGTGTTCGGGCGGCTCGACCTGTCGCAGGACCTCGACCCCGAGCCGCGCTACATCGGCCGGATCGGCCTGCGCGACGAGAACCGCGACTCGCTGCTGATCGACTGGCGGGCGCCCGCGGCCGCGGTCTTCTACCAGGCCACCGCGGCCGAGCCCCACGGCGTCGTACGCCGCCGGGTGCTGCGCTGCACCGGCCCGAAGGTCGTCGGGGTCGAGGACGAGCTGCTCGACGCCGAGGAGCTCGAGCGCTCCGGCGTCGAGCTGCCGATCGTCGGCGAGGGTGCGCTGATGGCGCAGCTGTCCCGCGCCCGCGACCGGTCCATGCACTCGATCGTCGCGACCATCCAGGCCGAGCAGGACAAGGCCATCCGGGCGCCGGGCAAGGGCGTCGTCGCGATCTCCGGTGGCCCAGGCACCGGCAAGACCGTCGTCGCGCTGCACCGCGCGGCGTACCTCCTCTACACCGACCGCCGGCGCTACGAGGGCGGCGGCGTGCTGATCGTCGGACCGAGCGGCGTGTTCATGCGCTACATCGAGCGTGTCCTCCCGTCGCTGGGCGAGACGGCGGTCGCGCTGCGCAGCCTCGGCGAGGTCGTCGACGGCGTCCGCGCCACCCGCCACGACGAGCCGGCCGTCGCCGACGTGAAGGGCTCGGAGCGGATGGCCGAGCTGCTGCGGCGCACCGCCCGGCAGCAGGCGCCGGGGAGCCCGCAGGAGTTCCGGGTGTTCTGGCGTGACGACACGATCGTGCTCGACCGGGGGCTGCTCGGCCGGCTCCGTCGCCAGCTGATGTCGCAGGGCCGACGCAACCGGCAGCTCCCGCGCGTCGCCCACACGCTGCTCGACGCCATGTGGCGCCAGGTGCGTGGAGAGCGGGGTCGCGAGCGGGGCCGCGAGGCGTTCAACGACGAGATGCTGTCCCACCAGGCGTTCGTGGACTTCGCGGTGGCCTGGTGGCCGCCGCTGGACGCCCCACAGGTGCTGGCCTGGCTGCGCGAGCCCGAGTTCCTCTCCCGGGTCGCCGAGGGCGTGCTCGGCCCGGAGGAGCAGCGGCTGCTGACCAAGTCGTGGAGCGGCGACGGCTCGCTCTCGGTCGAGGACGTGCCGCTGCTCGACGAGCTGCGCTACGCGCTGGGCGACGTCCCGGCCCGCACCGATGACGAGCGCGACCTCGACGACACCTCGCTGCTCGAGGGCGGGGTGGACATGCAGGAGCTGTTCACGGCCGCGGACCGCGAGTACGCCCCCACCGGACGGGCCTGGGCGCCGCCCACCCACCGGATCGAGGACGACGGGTTCGCCCACGTGCTCGTCGACGAGGCGCAGGACCTCACCCCGATGCAGTGGCGGATGGTCGGTCGGCGCGGTCGCACCGCCTCCTGGACGATCGTGGGCGACCCCGCCCAGTCGTCGTGGCCGGTACCCGCGGAGTCCGCGGCCGCCCGGGCCGCCGCGCTCGAGGGCAAGGACGTCCACGAGTTCCACCTGTCCACGAACTACCGCAACTCCTCGGAGATCTACGCCCACGCCGCGGCGTACGCCGAGCGGGTCGGCCTGGGCGCCGACCTCCCGACCGCGGTCCGCTCCACCGGCGTGGAGCCGGTCGTGCTCACCGGGGTCCCCGACCTCGAGGGGACGACCCGGCAGGCGGTCGCGGAGATCGCCGGCCAGGTGGGCGGCACGGTCGGGATCGTCGTGCCGGTGGCCCGCCGCTCGGAGGTCAACGCCTGGCTGGCGTCCTGGCCGGAGTTCGCCGACGACGCCGCCGGCGCCCGCGCCGCGGTCGACTCCTCGGTCACGCCGTCCGGCGACGACCGGATCGTCGTGCTCACCGGCCTCGACACCAAGGGCCTGGAGTTCGACGGCATCGTGGTCGTGCGGCCCCAGGAGATCGAGGACGAGTCGGCCACCGGCCGGGCCACCCTGTACGTCGTCCTGACCCGAGCGACCCAGCTGCTCACCACCATCTCCTGAGGTCGAGTCGGCGCAAGCTCGTCGCGAAAATGGGTCGAGTCGGCGCAAGCTCGTCTTGAAGACAGGTCGAGTCGGCGCAAGCTCGTCTTGAAAACAGGTCGAGTCGGCGCAAGCTCGCCGAGCATGCGCCGACTCGACGGGATCCCGAGCTGCGTTTGCGCCGACTCGACGGGATCCCGAGCTGCGTTTGCGCCGACTCGACGGGTTTGGGACCCGCGTCTGCGCCGACTCGGCGGTGACTAGAGTTCTGGGCATGGCTGCCACGACCGATGCCCGGACCGCGATCGAGGCGCTCCAGGGGCACGAGGCGTGGGCGATCATCCGGCGCTCGACCCGGGCCGGTGACCGCGACACGGTCGGCCTGGTGGGTGGCCGGCGCCGGGTGGTCGAGTCGCTGCTCGACGTACCCCTCGAGGAGGGCGTGCCGGAAGACGGGCACATCGCCGACCGGCTGCTCGCGGTGCCGTTCCGGCAGGTGCGAGAGCGCGGCTTCGAGGCGCACGACGACGGCACCCCGCTGGTCGTCGTCGACGTGGAGACCGAGCTCGAGTTCTCCGTCGCCGAGGTGGTCGCCGCGATCGACGACACCGGCATCGAGCTCTCCGACCGCGGCGGCTTCGAGACCGACGACGAGGACTACGCCAAGCTCGTCGAGTCGATCATCGACGACGAGATCGGGCAGGGCGAGGGCGCCAACCTCGTCATCGGCCGCCACTACCGTGCGACCGTCGCCGACTGGGGCGCCGACAAGGCGCTCACCGTCCTCAAGCGGCTGCTCGAGCGCGAGCGCGGCGCCTACTGGACCTTCCTGTTCTTCACCGGCGACCGCTACCTGATCGGCGCCAGCCCCGAGCGGCACGTCTCCATCCACGGTGGCGACGTGCGGATGAACCCGATCAGTGGCACCTTCCGGATCCCGCGCGACGGCTCCGACGTGCACGCGGCGCTCCTCGACTTCCTGCGCGACGAGAAGGAGATCTACGAGCTCTTCATGGTCGTCGACGAGGAGCTGAAGATGATGTGCGACGTCTGCAACGAGGGCGGCCAGGTGCTCGGCCCGTTCCTCAAGCCGATGAGCCACCTCGTCCACACCGAGTACCTCCTCGCCGGCCGCACCAGCCGCGACCCGCGCGAGGTCCTGCGCGACACGATGTACGCCGCGACCGTCACCGGGTCCCCGGTCGAGAACGCGTGCCGTCTGATCAAGCAGTACGAGGCCGAGGGCCGGGGCTACTACGGCGCCGCGCTGGCGATCCTGGGCCGGGACGCGGTCGGTGGGCCGGTCGTCGACAGCCCGATCGTCATCCGCACCGCCGACGTCGACCTCGAGGGCCGGCTCAAGGTCACCGCGGGCGCCACGCTGGTGCGTGACTCGGACCCGGCGTACGAGGTCGCCGAGACGCACGCGAAGGCGGGCGGCATCCTCAGCGCGTTCGGGCTGGTGCCGCCGGCGCCCGCGCCGCGGGCGAACGTCGCCGAGCTGGTGAACGACGAGGACGTGCTGGTCGCGCTGAACTCTCGCAACCGCAGGCTCTCCAGCTTCTGGCTCACCGACCAGGGTGGCTCCGCCCCCGACCCGCGGCTGGCCGGGAGGAGCGCGGTCATCCTCGACGGCGAGGACGACTTCGTGAACATGCTGCGCCACCTGCTGGGTGTGCTCGGCATGACCAGCACCGTGGTGCGTCACGAGGACTACGTCGACGGGGCGCTGGACGGCTTCGACCTGGTGATCGTCGGTCCCGGCCCGGGTGACCCGCGCGACGACGCCGACCCCAAGATGGCGGCGCTGCGCGCAGCCGTGGCGCGCCTGCTCGAGCGGCGCCAGCCGTTCCTCGCCGTGTGCCTGGGCCACCAGGCGCTGTGCCACCAGCTCGGGATCCCGCTGGCCTACAAGGACATCGTCTTCCAGGGCACCCAGTCGCAGGTGACGATCGACGGCCGGGCCGAGCGGGTGGGCTTCTACAACACGTTCGTGGGCCGGGTCCCGACAGGCTCGACCGACGGGAGCGACGCGCTGCCCGGGGGCGTGAGCGTCGAGGCCGACCCCGGGTCCGGCGACATCCACGCGCTGCGTGGCCCGCACTACCGGGGCATCCAGTTCCACGCCGAGTCGATCCTCACCGAGCGCGGCTACGACCTGGTGCACGACTTCGTCAGCGACCTGCTGCTGGAGGCACCCGCGGCGTCCGACCACTAGCCCGGCCCGCTACGTTGGCGGGGTGGCCGCACCGGACGTGGTCGTCGTGGACCACCACGACTCCTACACGTGGAACCTCGTCCACCTCGTCGCCGGCGTGACCGGGGTGCTGCCGACGGTGGTGCAGCACGACGAGGTCTCCGCGGCCGCCGTCCTGCGCCACTCCCACGTGCTGCTGTCCCCGGGACCGGGGCACCCCGACGACCCCGCCGACTTCGCGGTCGGTCGCGAGGTGCTGCTGAGCGCCGCGCGCCCGGTGCTCGGCGTCTGCCTGGGGATGCAGGGGCTGGTCACGGCGTACGGCGGCACCGTCGCCCGGGTGCTGCCCGCGCACGGCGACGTGGTGACCGTGCGCCACGACGGTGCCGGTGTCTTCCGCGGCCTGCCGCAGGGCTTCGACGTGGTGCGGTACCACTCGCTCGCCGCCGTCGCGGTGCCTGACTGCCTCGAGGTGAGCGCCACCTGCGTCGCCGAGGACGGCGGGCAGGTCGTGATGGGGGTGCGGCACCGCTCCCTGCCCCTCGAGGGCGTGCAGTTCCACCCCGAGTCGATCCTGTCCGCGCACGGCGCGGAGCTGGTCGCGGGCTTCCTGGGGCTGCGATGACCGGGCCCGACCCGGTCTCGTGGTTCCGGGAGGTGGCCGCCGCCCACCCACGCTGCTTCTGGCTCGATGGCGGCGGCGCCCGGGAGTGGTCGGGGCAGCGGTCGATCATCGGCTGGCTCGACGAGGACGACGTGTCCCTGACCTGGCACGCCGCCCGCCAGGAGGTCGTCCGGCACCGCGGCGGCCGGGCCGAGGTCGTGGGTCGTGACGTGTTCGCGGCGCTCGAGCACGAGCTTGCGTCCGGGGACGCCGGCGACCAGTGGTTCGGCTATCTCGGCTACGCCTCCCGACCCGACCTGCCCGCCCTCGTCGACCCCGGCGGGCTGCCGGACGCCGTGTGGATGCGGCCGCGTCAGGTCCGGCTGTTCGAGCACGCCCACGTCCGTGGGGGTGGTTTCGAGACGCTCGCTGCGCTCGCTCCTCAACCACCGGACGCTCTTCGACCGTCGGACGCTCTTCGACCGTCGAACGCTCCTCGACCACCGGACGCTCCTGGACCGTGCGACTCCTCCCCGGCGCCGTCTGAGGTCCCTGCGGAGTACGCCGCCGCATTCGCGCGGGTCCAGGAGCACCTGCACGCCGGCAACACCTACGAGGCGAACTTGACCTACCGGCTCACCCGTCGCAGCGACGTCGACCCCGTCACGGCGTACCTCCGGCTGCGCGAGCTCAACCCCGCGCCGTACGCCGGATTCCTGCAGCACGACGTCCCGGGGCACCGCGCCTGGCTGCTGAGCTCCTCGCCCGAGCGCTACGCGCTGGTGACCGCGGACCGGCACCTGGAGACCAAGCCGATCAAGGGCACCACCCCGCGCGGCACGACGCCGGCCGAGGACGAGGAGCTGCGGGAGCGGCTGCGCACCGAGCCGAAGTTCCGCAGCGAGAACCTGATGGTCCTCGACCTGCTCCGCAACGACCTGTCGATGGTCTGCGAGCCCGGCACGGTCGTGGTGCCGCAGCTGATGGAGGTGGAGTCGTACCCCACCGTGCACCAGCTGGTCTCCTCGGTGCGCGGCCGGCTGCGTGAGGACGTCTCGACCGTGCAGGCGCTGCGCGCGCTCTTCCCGGCGGGCTCGATGACCGGGGCGCCGAAGCTGCGCACGATGGCCGTGATCGAGGAGGTGGAGTCCTCCCCGCGCGGCGTCTACGCCGGTGCGTTCGGATGGCTGGCCGCAGACGGGCGCGCCGACCTGGGCGTGGTCATCCGGTCGCTGACCACGGCCGGCGACGGCACCTGGCAGCTGGGCACGGGCGGTGGGATCACGGTGCGGTCGGACGTCGGGGAGGAGTACGCGGAGTCGCGCTGGAAGGCCGAGCGGTTGCTGCGGGTGTTCGACGAGGCGTAGGTCTTCGGACGCGGGCGGGCAGCTCAGGCCGCCGGTGAGCTGACCACCGTTGGCGGGCAGGAAACGGTGGCTGGCTCACCGCCGGCCCCAGGGCCCGCGTCCGGGCGGTGAGCGGACCACCGTTCGCGCGCAGGAAACGGTGGCTCACTCACCGCCCAGCCCCAATGCGGCCCCCGCCCAGCCTTGCGATCGGTCCGGGCGTGCAGGAACGGGGCATCGGACGAATCGCCCGGCCGATTCGCCGCTGGCTCGCACAGGACCTTCAGCCCTGTCCGCGTCGGTGACCCGACCAGAGGCTGGAACGCATGAAGGTCACCGACATGGTCAGCAGTGCGAAGGACGTCATCACGGTCAGGCGGGTCTACGGCGAGCCGTACGTGGAGGACGGGCTCACCGTGATCCCGGCGGCCGTGGTCTCCGGGGGTGCCGGCGGCGGCACCGGTCACGACGAGAAGGGCCAGGAGGGCGAGGGTGGCGGCTTCGGCGTCAGCGGCCGTCCGGCGGGTGCCTACGTCATCCAGGACGGCCAGGTCAGCTGGCGCCCGGCGGTGGACCCGAACCGGATCGTCACGATCGTCGGCCTCGTCGTCATCGCCTACCTGATCAGCCGCCCGCGCATGGTGCGGGCCCGCGCCGCCGCCGCGAAGTGGCGGATGCTGGCGGAGCGCTGGAGGGCCCGCTCCGCCGCCTAGGGTTGGGCGCATGGCCCTCCTGCACAAGGCGACCCTCACCCCGACCAAGCGCGAGCTGATGGATGCCTGGCTGCCGGGCCGCGGCTGGTCCGGGGGAGCGAGTGACCTGCGGCCGGTGGGCGCCTACCGGTTCGACGACCCGGCGGGCGAGGTGGGCATCGAGGGCTTCCTGCTCGGTGACGACGCCGGGCCGGTGCTGCACCTGCCGCTGACCTACCGCGCGGCGCCTCTCGCAGGCGCCGAGGAGCACCTCGTCGGCACCACCGAGCACTCCGTGCTGGGCCGGCGCTGGGTGTACGACGCGTGCGGCGACCCGGTCTGGGCGACGGCGCTGGCGACCGTCGTGCTCACCGGGGGGACCCAGGCGGAGGAGTACTTCGAGGTCGACGGTCGCCGGGAGACGCGTGCACCCGGCGTCGTGGTGCAGGGCAGCGGGGCACCCGGCACCCCCGTCCCGGCGATCGACTCGGTCGACTGCCACGACGAGGGCCCCACGACGGTGGTGCGTGCCGGCGGGGTCGAGCTGGTCGTCGTCCGCCGCGTCGGCGCGGACGTCACGGCCGACCACACGCTCACCGGTCGGTGGGACGACGGGCGGGCCGCGGTCCTGGCCGGGTTGCGCCGGGTCTAGCCGCCGGACCCCACGTCCGACCAGGAGGCCTCGGCGCCGCTGTGGCCGATGCGCACCACCTGGACCATGGCCCCGGACGCCGCGACGATCGTGATCGCGGCCACTGCCCAGGTCACCCACGGCGCTGCCCAGGCGGGACGGGAGCCCGGCTGGCTGCGGGCGACGAGGCGGGCCAGCACCATGAAGGCCACGATGCCGATCGCCAGCCCGATCACCCACGGCGTCAGCTGTCCACCCATCTCGGTGTGCTTCTCCAGCAGGGCGGTCTCGTTGACCCGCTCCTCGAGCGACTCCCCGCTCCCGGTCGCCAGGGGAACGAGGACCACGTCGAGGACGGCGGTCGCGGCCACGAGCCAGCCGACCCGGGCGCGCACCCAGGGCGACAGGGCGACCAGGACGGCGCCCAGAGCCGCGAGCGGGACGAGCACGACCACCGCGTGGACGATCAGCGGGTGGGCGGGGATGCCGAAGATGTTGTCCATGCCGGGTCGGTCCTTCCGTCGGCTACGAGGCCTGCTCGTCCTCGTCGGGGGCGATCCCGATGATGTTGGTGATCACCTCGGCGAACCGGCTCGGGTCCGCGAGCAGCCAGCTGTGGTTGCCCGGCACCGTGACGACCTCGGGGCCTCCGAGCGCGACGGCGAGCGACTCCGCGCACGCCCACGGGATGACCGTGTCGTCGCGACCCCAGACGATCACGATGGGCAGCCGGCGACGCTTGAGCTCCTCGAGCTCGGTGGACAGGTTGGCGTCCCGTGCCAGGCGACCGACCTTCCACAGCGTGGTCGGGTGCAGGAGGAAGTTGGGCACGGCGTCGGCCGCGATCACGGGCGCGACGCGGGTGAAGGAGCGCACCGAGAGCGCGTGCGCCGCGATGTGCAGCCCCCAGTCCCACACCGGCCGCTCGGCCATCAGGACCGGCAGCTCGTCGCGGTTGGCCCACACCGACCCGCCGATGGAGTTGACCAGCACCAGCTGGGCCACCAGCTCGGGGTGGTCGTGCGCGGTGCGCAGCGCGACCCCGCCGCCGAACGAGTGACCGACCAGGGTGACCGGCTCGTCGACGCCGAGCTCGGTGAGGAACGCGGCGACCCAGTCGGCGTACCCCGCCAGCGAGAACGACCTCGACGGCAGCGTGGCCGTGCCCCCGAAGCCGGGCAGCGCCGGGGCGAGCACCCGCACCCCGCGCCCCACGACGCGCTCGAGGCCGTGCCGGTAGGTGCGGTGCGAGAGGCCCCAGCCGTGCAGGAAGACCACCGGCGGGCCGTCACCCGCGACGCCGTACGACGTCGTACGCCCGTCCACGAGCATCGTGCGCCAGGTCATGTGTGCCCTCATCGCGGCACCTCCTGAGCCGAGTGTCCGCGATGCGGGCGCGCGGGAGTGGGTCCGGAGGTCCCGAACCCGGGGTCCGGTGGACCCGAGTCAACGGGTGAGGAAGGCGATGCTGGAGCGCATGGTGCGCAGCGCGGGATAGTCGTCCTCGGCGATCCGCACGCCCGTGGTGGTGCTCAGCTGCTCGACGAAGCCGAGGAAGTCCAGCGAGTCGAGCTCCAGCTCCGAGCGCAGCGAGCCGTCGTCGCCGACCTCCTCGAGATCGGCGTCCGGGACGATCCTCAGCAGGGCGTCGGTGACGGCGGCGCGGGCCTGGTCCTCGGTGAGGGCGGTGGGGTCGCTCATAGGTCCTCCGGGTGCTGGAGCCGTTCGTCGACGGCGGCCAGGAAGCGGCCGCCTGTGAAGCCGTCGGTGGCGCGGTGGTCGGCCGCCAGCGTGGCCACGGTCAGGGGGCGTACGCCGAGCAGCCCGTCGACGGCCCACGGCCGCTCGGTGACGCGGCCGAAGCCCACCAGGGCCACCTGCGGCGGGTAGATCACGCCGTGCACCGACTCGACGCCCTGCTCGCCGAGGTTGGTGACGGTGATCGTGGGGTCGCTGAGCTCGGCGCGCTGCAGCCGCCCCGCACGGGCCCGGGTCACCAGGTCGCGCATCCGGGCCATCAGGTCCCCGACGGGCAACCGGTCGGCGTCGTGGAGTGCGGGCGCGACCAGTCCGCCGCCCCGCAGCGAGACGGCCACGCCGAGGTGCACCCCGCTGCCGGCCCGGAACCCGTCATCGACCCAGAACCCGTTCAGGGCCGGCACCTGCGCCGCTGCGAGCGCGGCGGCCTTGAGGAGCAGGGCCGCCGGCAGCAACCGCTCGGTGACCGGCAGGTCCCGGTTGCGCTCGCGCATCCAGCCCAGTGCCCGGTCGAGGTCGATCGTCTGGGCCAGGTAGTAGTGCGGGATCTCCCGCTTCGAGCGGGCCATCACCGACGCGATGGTGCGGCGCATCTCCGCGCGGCGGGCCGCCTGCGAGCCGACCGGGGGCGTCGGGGCCTCTGCCGACACTGCGGGCTCGGGAGGTGCCTCCGCCGCCAGCGTGGCAGGTCGCCCGGTCGACGTGCCGGTGGCCTCGGCCCGCACGTCCGCGGCCCGCACCGGCCGCCCGTCGCCCGCGGGGAACCGGCCCAGGTCGACGCCGAGCTCCTCTGCGAGCCGTCGGGCGTACGGCGTGATCCGCACGTGCGCGCCGGTGGCCGGTGCGCTCGCCCCGGTCCCTGCGGCGGTGGGTGCGGGCGTGGGTGGCGCCGCGGCGGCCGCGGCGCGGCGTACGTCGGCGCGGGTGATCATCCCGCCGCGCCCGGTGCCGGTGAGGGAGCCGAGGTCGAGGCCCAGCTGGTCGGCCTCGCGGCGCACCAGCGGGGAGGAGACGTGCGGCTGTGCGGCGCCGTCGCGCCGGCGCGGCACCTCCTCCGCGACGACGTTGCGCCGACTCGACGGCTCTTCGCGACGAGTTCGCGCCGACTCGGCGGTGGGGGCGAGGGTGGCGAGGACCGCACCGACCGGGACCTTCGTGCCCGGCTCGACGACGAGCCGGTCGACCACCCCGTCGGCGAAGCTCTCGACCTCGACGGCCGCCTTGGAGGTGTCCACCACGGCCAGGATGTCGCCCTTGTGCACGGCGTCGCCGGGCTTCACCAGCCACTCCAGCAGCGTCCCCTCGTCCATGTCCGCGCCCAGCGAGGGCATCGTGAAGTCGCTCATCCCGGCCCCAGGGCACGCCGGGCGGCCTCCGCGATCGTCGCGGGCTGGGGGAGGGCGGCCTCCTCGAGGTGGCGCGGGTAGGGCAGCGGCACCTCCGCGGTGCACACCCGCTCCACGGGCGCGTCGAGGTCGTAGAACGCCTGCTCGGTGATCCGGGCGCTGACCTCGGCGGCCAGGCTGCCGGTGCGCCAGCCCTCGTCGACCACCACGACCCGGTGGGTGCGCCGGACCGACGCGAGGATGGTGGCGTCGTCGAGCGGGCGCAGCGTGCGCAGGTCGACGACCTCGGCCGAGCGGCCCTCGGTGGCGAGCAGGTCGGCGGCGGCCATGGCCTTGGGCAGCGTGCCGCCGTACGCCACGATCGTGACGTCGTCGCCGGCACGACGCACCGCGGCGTGGTCGAGGTCGACCGGGCCCGCGTCCTCGGCCAGCTCGCCGGCGAGGTTGTAGAGCGAGCCGTGCTCGAAGATCAGCACCGGGTCGGGGTCGGCGAGCGCCGGGGCCAGCATGCCGCGTGCGTCCTCGACCGTGGCGGGCGCGAGCACCCGCAGGCCGGGGATGTGGGCGTACCACCCCTCGAGGCTGTGCGAGTGCTGCGCGGCCAGCTGGCGCCCCGCGCCGGTGGTCATCCGGATCACCAGCGGCACGTTGAACTGGCCGCCGGACATGTGCAGCAGGGACGCCGCGTTGTTGAGGATCTGGTCGAGCGCCAGCAGGCTGAAGTTGACCGTCATGATCTCGACGATCGGACGCATCCCGCCGATCGCGGCGCCGATGCCGGCGCCGACGAACCCCGACTCCGACAGCGGCGTGTCCCGGATCCGGTCGGGACCGAACTCCTCCAGCAGGCCCAGGCTGACCGCGAAGCAGCCGCCGTAGCTGCCGACGTCCTCGCCCATCAGGAACACCCGCTCGTCGGCGCGCATCGCCTCGCGCATCGCCTCCCGCATGGCTTCGCGGTACGTCGTGGTCCGGGTGGTCTCAGTGGTGGTCACCTCAACCACCCCCACCCGAGGCGGGGCTGGTCACGAAGCGGGTGAGGTCCTCGACCGGCTCCTCGGGCGCGGCGTCGGCGGCCTGGACCGCGCGGGCCAGCAGCCCGGCGACCTCGTCCTCGAGGGCGGCGAGGCCGGCGTCGTCGAGCTGGCCCTCGGCCCGCATCAGCGCCTCGAGGGCGGCCAGCGGGTCGTGTCCCCGCCAGGCCGCGACCTCCTCCTTGGTGCGGTAGCGGTCCGGGTCGTACATCGAGTGCGCGCGGAACCGGTAGGTCCGCAGCTCCAGGAACACCGGGGCGCCGCCGCCGCGGATCTCCTCCACGGCCCGGGTGGCGGCCTCCTCGACGGCCAGCACGTCCATGCCGTCCACCGGCCAGGCCGCCATGCCGTACGACGACGCGCGCAGCGCCAGGTCGGTCTGGGCGTGCTCCTTGGCGATCGAGGTGCCCATGGCGTAGCGGTTGTTCTCGCAGCAGAACAGCACCGGCAGCCGCCACAGCGCGGCCAGGTTCATCGCCTCGTGGAACTCGCCCTCGGCGACGGCCCCGTCGCCGAAGAAGCAGGCGGTGACCCGGTCCCGGTGCTGCATGTGGTCGGCGAGCGCGAGCCCGACGGCCAGCGGGATCCCGCCGGCGACCACCGCGTTGCCGCCGACGAACCGGGTGGCCTTGTCGAACAGGTGCATGGAGCCGCCGCGACCGCGGCTGCAGCCGGTCACCCGGCCGAACATCTCGGCCATCAGCGACTCCACCGGGACGCCGCGGGCCAGCGCGTGCCCGTGCTCCCGGTAGGTCGAGACGACGGCGTCCTCGGGCCCCAGCGCGGCCATCACCCCGGTCGCGACCGCCTCCTCGCCGACGTAGAGGTGCAGGAACCCGCGGATCCGGGTGGCGCTGTAGAGCTCCGCGCACTGCTCCTCGAACCGGCGGATCAGCAGCATCGTGCGCAGCAGCCCGGTGCGGTGCCCGGTGTCGGCGCCCGGCCGGGGCGCGCCCTGCTCGTCGAGGAGGCTCATGGTGTGTGCTCCAGGGTCGAGACGTCGCCCTCGGGGAGCCCGAGCTCACGGGCCTTGAGCAGCCGGCGCATCACCTTGCCGCTGCTGGTGTGCGGGAGGTGCTGGTCGAAGTCGATCTCCTTGGGCGCCAGGCCGCCGAGCCCGCGGCGCCCGAACGCCAGCAGCTCGCGGCGCAGCTCCTCGGACGCCTCGTAGCCGGGGCGCAGGGTCACGAACGCCTTCACCAGCTCGCCGGCGACCGGGTCGGGCTTGCCGATCACGCCGGCCTCCACCACGGCCGGGTGCTCCATCAGCGCGGTCTCGACCTCGAACGGCCCGATCAGGTGGCCGGCCGACTTGATGACGTCGTCGGCCCGGCCGACGAACCAGAAGTAGCCGTCCTCGTCGGTGCGGGCCAGGTCGCCGCTGAGGTACCACCCGCCGCCGAAGCAGGAGCGGTAGCGCTCCTCCTCGCCGAGATAACCGCGGAACATCGAGGGCCAGCCGGGCCGCAGCGCGAGCTCGCCGGTGGTGCCCGGCCGGGCGACCCGGGCGTGCCCGTCCTCGACGAGCGCCCGCCCGTTCTCGCCGCGGACCAGCACCGCCGCCTCGACCCCCGGCACCGGGCGGCCCATGGAGCCGGGCCTGATCTCCATGCCGGGGTAGTTGCTCACCATGATCGCGCCGGTCTCGGTCTGCCACCAGTTGTCGTGGATCGGCCGGCCGTAGGCCGCCGTGCCCCAGGTGACCACCTCGGGGTTGAGCGCCTCGCCGACGCTGGCGATGTGCCGCAGGGCGGACGGGTCGTGGGTCCGGGCCGCGTCGGCGCCGTACTTCATCAGCATCCGCAGCGCGGTCGGCGCGGTGTACCAGACGTCGACCCGCTGCTCCTCGAGCAGCCGGTACCACTCCCGGGCGTCGAACTCCCCGGCGTAGGTCACCACGGTCGCCCGATGGGTGAGCGGCGCGATGATGCCGTACGACGTGCCGGTCACCCAGCCCGGGTCGGCGGTGCACCAGAAGACGTCGCCCTCGCGCAGGTCGAGCGCGAACCGCGAGGTCGCGTGGTGGGCGACCACCGCCTCGTGCACGTGCACCGCGCCCTTGGGGGTGCCGGTCGTGCCGCTGGTGAAGTGCAGCAGCGCCGGCTCGTCGGGCCGCGTGGCCGGGATCTCGAAGTCCTCGGAGGCGTCGGCCAGCAGCGCGGTCAGGCTGGTGGTGCGCTGGTCCGGCGGCTCACCCACGACCAGCACGTGCTCCAGCGTCGGCACGTCGTCGAGCAGGCCGGCGACCTTGCGGCGGTACAGGGCCGCGGTCGTGACCAGCACCCGCGCGCCGCTGATCAGCAGCCGCTGGCGGATCGGCTCGGGGCCGAAGGAGGAGAAGAGCGGCGAGAGCACGGCCCCCAGCTTGAGCGTGCCGAGTGCGGCGACGTACTGCTCCTCCTGCCGCCCGAGCAGCGTCATCACCCGGTCGCCGCGGGTGATGCCCAGCTCGGCCAGCGCATTCGCGAACCGGTTGGTCTCGCGGCGCAGCTGCTCGTAGGTGAGGCTGCGCGTGGAGCGGTCCTCGGCCACGCAGCGCAGCGCCTCGAGGTCGCCCGCCCCGGCGTCGACGTGCCGGTCGACGGCCTCGTGGGCGATGTTGAGGCCGCGTCCCCCGGGCAGCCCGGCCAGCTCGGCGCGCGCCCGCTCCCAGGTGAAGTCGCGGCGGAGCTCGTCGTACGACGGCAGGGTCTGGTGGGGCACGGGCTGCTCCTTCCGGTCCCGCCAGTCCATCGCCCGGCCGGCCCGCGGTGCAGGGCCGAAGGTCGGCACGGTGCAGGGCCAACGGTGCAGGGCCAACGGTGCAGGGCCAACGGTGCAGGCGAACGGTGCAGGCCATGGGCCGGGCCCGTCCGGACTGAGGTCAGCCGGTGGGCGTGGCGACGCCGTGACCGTGCACCAGGTGCCCGAGGAACCAGTCGCGGGCCAGCTGCGCGACCCGGTCCAGGGTGCCGGGCTCCTCGAACAGGTGGGTGGCCCCGGGGACCACGACCAGGCTGGCGTCGGGGAGCCGGTCCTGGGCCCGGCGGTTGAGCTGCAGCACCTGGGGATCGTTGCCGCCGACGACGAGCAGGGTCGGGGTGCGGACCTTGGCGAGGTCGGCCGTCGCGAGGTCGGGCCGGCCGCCGCGCGCGACGACCGCGGCCACGTCGACCCGGGGGTCCGCCGCGGCGGACAGGGCGGCGGCGGCGCCGGTGCTCGCGCCGAACAGCCCGAGCGGCAGGTGCCGGCAGCCGGGCTGCTGGAGCAGCCAGGAGCAGGCGCCGACCAGGCGCTCGGTCAGGAAGGCGATGTCGAACACCAGCTCCCGGTCGCCCTCCTCGCCGACGGTCATCAGGTCGAGCAGCAGCGTGCCGAGACCGGCCCGGGACAGGACCCCGGCCACCCGCCGGTTGCGCGGGCTGAGCCGGCTGCTGCCGCTGCCGTGCGCGAACACGACCAGGCCGAGGGGGCGGGGCGGTACGTCGAGGATGCCGGCCAGCGGTGCCTCGGCGCCCGGGACGGGGACGAGGACCTCGCGCGGGGCGCGCGGGTCGGCCTCGACCGTCGGCGCCTGCTGCGACCACGTGGCCCGCGCGAGCAGCGACAGCACCCCGGCGTCGTCGACCTGGCCGAAGTCGCGGTAGACCTGCCCGACGGCCCAGAACGGGTGCGGCTGGTCCAGGCAGACCAGGTCGTCCACCTCGCGCCCCAGCTCCGCCACGGCACGGCTGGAGGCGGCGGGGACGGCGAGCACGACCGCTCGGGCGCCGTGCGCCCGGGCGACCTGGCAGGCGGCCCGGGCGGTGGCGCCGGTCGCGATCCCGTCGTCCACCACGAGCGCGACCCGGTCGCCCAGCGCCAGCCGGCGACCGTCGCCCCGCAGCCGTCGGACCCGGTCGGCGAGCTCGGCGCGGCCGGTCTCCTCGAGCGCGCGCAGGGCGTTCGGGCTCAGTCCGCTGGCGGCCAGCACGTCCTGGTTCACGACGAGCACGCCGTCCTCGCCGACGGCCCCCACGGCCAGCTCCGGCTGCGAGGGCAGCCCGAGCTTGCGCACGCAGAGCACGTCGAGCGGGGCCTGGAGCGCCCTGGCCACCTCGAAGGCCACCGGCACCCCGCCCCGGGGCAGCCCGAGCACGACCGGGTTCGCGGTGCGGTAGTCGGCGAGCGCGCGCGCCAGCCTCCGTCCGGCATCGGCACGGTCCTCGAACATCATGGAGTCACCTCCCGCACAGGTCGAACGCCTCCACGCTCTGCCCCGCGGGTCCCGCCCGGTAGGGGCGTTGGACCATCTCCGGTCAGGAGGTGAAGGCCTCGACCTCCGCGGGCGGGACCGGGGCACCCGGCAGCTCCAGGGTCAGGCGCGCGCCCCCGGCCGGTGAGCCGTCCGCCACCACGCTGCCGGAGTGCCGGGAGGCGACCTGGCGCACGATCGAGAGTCCCAGCCCGGAGCCGGGCATCGAGCGCGACTCCTGGGAGCGGTAGAAGCGGTCGAAGACGTGCGGCAGGTCGTCCGGCGCGATGCCGGGGCCCTGGTCGTCCACCGTCAGCACGCCGTCGTCGAGCCGGACCTGCACGGTGCCGCCCGGCGGGCTCCACTTCGCGGCGTTGTCGAGGAGGTTGGTGATGGCCCGCTCCAGGGCGGCGGGCTCGCCGGTGACCCACCAGGACCCGGTGGCCACCTCGAACGAGACACCCGGGGCCCGGCGCCGCACGCGGGCGACGGCCCGGTCGGCGACCTCCGCGAGGTCCACCGACTCCACGACGTGGGTGAGCGGCTCGTCGCGGGCCAGCTCGACCAGGTCGCCGATCAGCGTGGTGAGCTCCTCGATCTGGGCGCGCACGTCCTCGAGCAGCTCGGCGCGCGCCTCGGGCGGCAGCCCCCCGACCGCGTCCGGCCCGTCGGCCTGGGCCAGCAGGTCGAGGTTGGTGCGCAGCGACGTCAGCGGCGTACGCAGCTCGTGGCCGGCGTCGGCGACCAGCTGGCGCTGCCGGTCGCGGGAGGCCGAGAGCGCGGTGAGCATCTGGTTGAACGCCGTGGCCAGCCGGGCGATCTCGTCGTCGCCCTCGACGGGCAGCGGGGTGAGGTCCTCGGTGCGGGCGATGTGCTCGACCGCGGTGGTCAGGCGGCGCACCGGCCGCAGGCCGTTGCGGGCCACCCCCCAGCCGGCCATCGCGGCGGCGATCACGCCCGCGAGCCCGAAGAGCAGCATCACGACGCCGAGCCGGGCCAGCACCCGCTCCTGGCCGTCGAGGGACTGGGCGATGACCAGCGCCTGGCCGCGGCTGGTGGTCGGCACGGCCACCACGCGGTAGCGGGTCCCCTCCACCGAGACGGTGCGGGTGCTGGACTCGGAACGACCCGCGGACACCTGGAACTCGGGGTTGCCCAGCGGGAGGTCGGGTCCGTTGTCGAGCACGACGCCGCTGCCGTCGTCGTAGATGAAGGCGATGCGTACGTCGGAGGCGCCCAGCGCCCACGAGGGCAGCTTGTAGTTGTCGGTGATCCGGGACAGCGCGTCGGACTTGGCCGCCGCGTGCGCCCGGTCGAGCAGCGACTGGTCGAGCGTGGACTGCAGCTGCATCTTGACGGTCAGGAACGCACCGGCGGCCACGAACGCGACCGCGAGGCCGACGGCGATCGTGGTCAGCAGCGTCACCCGGCTGGCCAGCGACCTCCGGTAGTGCCAGCGTCGGTCCTCGCCCGTCGGGACCACCGGCGCGGGTGCGGCCGGGGGTGCGGCCGGGGGAGTGGGCCGGGGTGGCGAGGGGGGCGGGGTGAGCGTGCTCATGTCTCCTTCAGCACGTAGCCGACCCCGCGGACGGTGTGGATCAGGCGCGGCTCGCCCTCGGCCTCGGTCTTGCGGCGCAGGTAGCCGACGTAGACCTCCAGCGAGTTCGCCGTGGTCGGGAAGTCGTAGCCCCAGACCTCCTCGAGGATGAACGAGCGCTCCAGCACCCGGCGGGGGCGGCGCAGGAACATCTCGAGCAGCGTGAACTCGGTCCGGGTCAGCTCCACCAGCCGCTCGCCGCGGCGCACCTCGCGGCTCGCCACGTCCATCGAGAGGTCGGAGAAGGTGAGCTTGTCCTCGGCCTCGTCGTCACGGGGGACCGCGCGGCGCAGCAGCGCCCGCAGCCGGGCCAGCAGCTCCTGGAGCGCGAACGGCTTGGTCAGGTAGTCGTCGGCGCCGGCGTCGAGGCCCTCGACCCGGTCACCGACGGCGTCGCGGGCGGTGAGCACGAGGATCGGCACGTCGTTACCGGCCGCCCGCAGCGCCTTGGTGGTCTCGATGCCGTCGAGGCGCGGCATCATCACGTCCATCACCACGACGTCCGGCGCGGCTCCGGCCCCCGGCGAGCTCAGCCCCGCGAGCGCCTCGGCGCCGTCGGCGGCCAGGCTGACGGCGTACCCGTTGAACTCGAGCGAGCGGCGCAGCGACTCGCGCACGGCCTTGTCGTCGTCGACGACGAGCACACGGGGCCGGGGCTGGCCCCCGGGAGGCGAGACGGTCACGGACCTACTGTGCCAGCCGAGCCTGAGTCGTGACTGAGAGTCGGCGCTACAGGTAGCCCCGGGCGGTCTGGGCGGCGCGGGCGCCGTACCCGCCCCCGAACAGGCAGGCGTGGACCAGCAGCGGGAAGAGCTGGTGCACGCCGACCCGGTCCTCCCAGCCGTCGGCGAGCGGGCTGGCCTCGGCGTAGGCGTCCAGGACGCGGGCCAGGTGCGGCAGCCCGAAGAGCGCGAGCATCGCGAGGTCGGTCTCGCGGTGGCCGCCGTGCGCCGCGGGGTCGATGACGTGGGCGCGGCCGTCGAGACCCCACAGCACGTTGCCGTTCCAGAGGTCGCCGTGCAGTCGGGCCGGCGGCTCCTCGGGCACCAGCGCGGGCAGCCGGGCGACGACCGCCTCGACCGCGGCGGCGTCGTGGTCGGTGATCGCGCCCCGGTCGCGCGCCAGCTTCAGGTAGGGCAGCACCCGGCGGGTCGCGAAGAACTCCGCCCAGGTGCCGGCCGTCCGGTTCGGCAGCGGCAGCTTGCCGATGTAACCGTCGCGGTCCAGGCCGTACGACGCCGAGCCGGCGCCGTGGGTGGCGGCCAGGGCCCGGCCGAACCCGGCCGCCGCGTCGGCGGTGACCTTGCCCGGCTCGACCCACGCCACGATCAGGCACTCGTGGTCCACCGCGAGCACCTCGGGGACGGCGACGCCGCCGCTCTCGGCGAGCCAGCGCAGGCCGTGGGCCTCGCTCTCGAAGAAGTCGGCCGGGGCGTGCGGCAGGGTCTTCATCAGGGCGGTCGTGCCGTTGCTGAGCCGCAGCCGCGTCGCGGTCGCGATGTCGCCTCCGGCGACCGGGGCCGTGGCCACCACGGCGGCGCCGAGGAGGTCCTCGGCGCGCCTGGCGACCAGCGGCTGTCGGGTCACGGCGCGGGGTGCTCCTCGTGCGGCCGGTCCGGGTGCTGTGTCCTCGGGCGCAGGGCTGTCTCCAGGTGGGCGACGATGGTCGCCGCGGTGCGCTCCACCATGGTGAGCACCTCCTCGAAGCCGTCGGCCCCACCGTAGTACGGGTCCGGCACCTCCCCACCCGGAACGAGCGGATCGAAGTCGCGGAACAGCCGCACGCGGGTGGTCTCGCCGCCGATGTCGGCGAGGTTCTGCCCGTCCATGGCCAGCACCAGGTCGTACTCCTCGAGCCAGGCGGGCGTGAACCGGCGGGCGCGGTGCCGGCTGGCGTCGTACCCCGCTGCGGTCAGGGTCGCCGCCGCACGTCGGTCCATCGGGTCGCCGACGTGCCAGCCGCCGGTGCCGGAGCTCGCGACCGTGACCAGCTCGGCCAGGCCGGCCTCCTCGATGCGCGCGCCGAGCACCACGTCGGCCATCGGCGAGCGGCAGATGTTGCCGAGGCAGACCAGCGCGATCGCGTAGCGGCCCTCGGTGCGCGGTGGCGGCAGGGTCATCAGCGGTCCCGCTCCGAGCCGAGCACGCCGTCGACGACCCAGTCCACGACCGTGATGACGATGGCGCCGCCGACGGCGGTCCAGAACCCGTCGACGTGGAAGCCGATGTCGAGCTGGTCGGCCAGCCAGCTGGTGAGCATCAGCATCGCCGCGTTGATCACGAGCAGGAACAGGCCCAGCGTCACGATGATGAACGGGATCGACAGGATCTGCAGGACCGGCTTCACGAACGCCGAGACCACGCCGAGGATCAGCGCGACCAGCAGCAGCGGGACGACCTTCTCGGAGACGTCGCCGTGTCGGGGCTCGAACCAGATGCCCTCGAAGAGCCAGGTCGCGACCGACAGCGAGATCGCGGTGCCGATGAGCCAGGTGAGGAAACGCACGCAGCGATCCTAGGGGGATCGCCCGTGGGCCCGACCCAGCTCAACGGAGGTCGAGCGCGTCCAGGATCGAGGTCTCGGCGTCGGCGAGATGCTGGGCGAGGTACGCCGCGGCGCCGTCGACGTCCCCGCGCTCGAGCAGGAGCACCAGGTGGGTGTGGGAGTCGGCCTGGTCGTGGGCGTTGCGGCGGGACCGGTCCACCTGGGCCAGCGCCAGCCGGAGCTCCGCGACGAGCGCGTGCGCCGTGCGGACCAGCCGCGCGGAGCCGGTCAGCCCCACGAGCGAGACGTGGAAGGCGAGGTGGTGCTCGTTGAGGTCGGTGTACGGCGCTCCCGCGCGGACCGCGGCGGCGTAGCCGGCCAGTCCCGCGCGGACCTCCTCGCGCAGCTGCTCGTCGGCCTCGGGCCAGCGGCGCACCCCTGCGACCTCGAGGACCGCGCGGGCCCGGCAGACGTCGCGGACCGAGTCCGGGTCCGGCGTGGCCACGGCGACCCCGCGGTTCGGCTCGCGGACGGCCAGCCCCTCCGAGACCAGCGCCGAGAGCGCCTCGCGCACCGTCGGCCGGGAGACCCCGAGGGAGTCGGCCAGGGCCACCTCGCGCAGCGGCGTCCCCGACCCCAGCTCGCCGTCGAACACGGCCCGGCGCAGCTCCCGAGCCGCCCGGTCGACGGTCGTGGAGTGCTCCAGGCTCAGGGTCCCGAACTGCTGGCCCACGGATCTCTCCTCCCGGCGGAGGCGGCGCTCGACCCCGTCGTACCCATTGTCGCCCCCGGTGTCGCCCGGCAGGCTGGGCGGGCAGCCGGCGCGGTCGTACAGGTCCTCTGGGTAGCCTCGCTCCGTGTTTCCGGTCGGTGGAGTGGGCGTGATGCTGCTCGGTGTCGTGACGTCGGGCGCGCTGTGCCTGCTGCTCGCCCTCGCGACCCGCCGCCGGCTCGGCGCGGTCTCCGCCTTCGCCTTCGCGGGGCTGCTCTGGTCCCTGGTCGTGATCGCCTGCGTGACGCTGATCCCCGCGCAGGGCGCGCCGGGGGTGGTGTACGCCGAGGACCGGCTGACCAGCTGCTCGTGGGACATCGGCGGGCCGGCCCCCGAGGGCTTCTGGATCTTCCAGAGCGGGCAGCGGCTGCTCAACACCGTGCTGTTCGTGCCGTCCGGGGTGCTGCTCGTCCTCACGGTGGCCCGCTGGCGGGCGGGGTGGGTGCTGGTGCCGCTGGGCCTGGTCGGGCTGGCGGCGTACTCCGCGGCGATCGAGGCGACCCAGCTCGCGCTGGCCCGGATCGACCGCGCCTGCGACGTGACCGACGTCGTCGACAACGTCACCGGGGCGGCCCTCGGGGTGGCGATCGGGATCCTGCTGGTGCCGGTGCTGCGACCGTGGCGAGGGCGCAGCCGGCGCTACCACTAATCTCGGCCGCATGACCAGCACCGACGCTCCTCGTCCCCGGCCCAACATCGGCGCGATCCCGCCGTACGTCGCGGGCAAGCCGCCGACGGTCCGCCCGGGGATGACGTCGTACAAGCTGTCCTCGAACGAGAACCCCTACCCGCCGCTGCCCGGCGTGGTCGAGGCGGTGCAGGAGGCGGTCGCCTCGATGAACCGCTACCCCGACATGGGGTCCACCGCGTTGTACGCCGCGCTGGCGGAGAAGCTGGGCGTCCCGGCCGAGGACCTGTCGCTCGCGACGGGGTCGGTCGGCCTGATCTACCAGCTGGTGCAGGCGTTCTGCGAGCCCGGCGACGAGGTGCTCTTCGCTTGGCGCTCCTTCGAGGCCTACCCGATCGCGGTCACCGCCGCGGCCGCCACGGCGGTCCGGGTGCCGGTGCTGGCCGACGGACGCCACGACCTCGACGCGATGGCGGCGGCGATCACCGACCGGACCAGGGTCGTGCTGGTCTGCACGCCCAACAACCCCACCGGCCCGGCGGTGACGCAGGCCGAGCTCGACGCGTTCCTGGCGAAGGTGCCGCCGCACGTGCTGGTCGTGGTGGACGAGGCGTACGTCGAGTTCGTGCGGATGTCCGACCCGGTCGACGGGATCGCGACCTACCGCGCCCACCAGAACGTCGTGCTCACCCGCACCTTCTCCAAGGCCTACGGGCTGGCCGGCTTCCGGGTCGGGTACGCCGTGGCGCCCGCCCCCGTCGCCGCGGCCCTGCGTGCGGTGTCGCTGCCCTTCGGGGTGTCGACCGTGGCCCAGGCGGCGGCCATCGCGTCGCTGGAGCGGGAGCCGGAGCTGCTCGAGCGGGTCGAGGCGCTGGTCGCCGAGCGCACCCGCGTGGTCGAGGGTCTGCGCGCGGCCGGCTGGGACGTCCCCGAGGCGCAGGGCAACTTCGTGTGGTTCGAGCTCGGCGACCGCACCGCCGACTTCGCGGCCGCGGCCGACGAGCTCGGCATCGTGGTGCGCCCGTTCGCCGGCGAGGGCGCCCGGGTCTCCATCGGCGAGGACGAGGCCAACGACCGGCTGATCAAGCTCGCCCAGGAGTTCCCGCGCTGACCGACCCGTCGCGGCTTCACGCAAGAGCGCGTCGACCTGTCGCAGCTTCACGCGAGACCACGTCGACCTGTCGCAGCTTGACGTGAGAGCGCGTCGACCTGTCGCAGCTTCACGCGTCAGGCGTGCTGACCCGTCGCGGCTTCGGGGCGGTCGGTCGTCGACGGGCGACGGGTCAGTGCGGCCTGGTCGTCAACGAGCGACGGGTCGGCGCCTTCAGGACGTGAAGCCGCGACAGGTCGGTGGTCGATCTCGCGCCAGCGCGGGTCGACCGCCGGCAGCATCGTGACCAGGAAGTAGGCGCCACCGCAGACCAGCATCGCGGTCGACAGCCCGAAGGCACTGGTCAGCCCGCCGCCGAGCAGGCCGCCGAGGGGCATCAGGGCGAAGCAGAGTGCCGACGTGAGCGAGGTGACCCGGCCGACGAGGGGTGCGGGGATCCGCTCGAAGGTGACCGCACCCAGCACCGGGTTGAGGAATCCGGAGGCGAACCCGCCGGCAACCGCCACCGCTAGCACGGCCCACAGCGGGGCGTCGAGCGCGAGGACGGCGTACCGCGGCAGCCCGCAGACCAGGAAGGCGAAGAGGTAGGTCCGGTAGCGGGGCAGCCGGTCCGCCCAGGCGGCGGCCACGACCGAGCCGAGCGCGGCGGACCCGCTGAAGACCCCGAAGAGCAGGCCGATGGCCGTCGCGCCACCGCCGGACTCCACCGCCCAGACCGGCACCAGGACCGAGCTGAACGCCAGGTCGATCAGGTTGGTCAGCGCGACCATGGCGGTCATCGCCGCGAGCACCCGGTCGCCGCGCAGGAACGCCCAGCCCTCGCGCAGCTCGGCGACGTAGCCCGGTGAGTCCCCGGTCGTGGCGACCGGCGCCGGCTCGGCGCTCGCGCCGGTCCCGAACCCGTGGGTCGACCACGCGAGCACGGCCGCGGACAGCCCGAAGCTCGCGGCATCCACCAGCAGTGCGTTCGTCGGCCCGACCGCCGCCACCAGGCCGCCGGCGAAGGCCCACCCGAGCATCGACGCGGAGCGCTCGACCATGCCGTACAGGCCGGTCGCCCGCTCCATGGGCACGTCGGCGTGCGTGACCAGGGTGGGGACCAGCGACTGCTTGGCACTGTCCCCCGGGCCGCGCAGCGCACCGGCGACCGCGACCAGCGCCAGGAAGACCGGGAAGGTCAGCAGGTCGAGCAGGTGCAGGGCCGGGATCGCGCCGACCGCCACCAGGCTGCCGAGGTCGCAGCCGATGCTGACCCGCCGCGCGCCGAGCCGGTCGATGACGGGCCCGCCGAGGACCTTGAGCAGGACCAGCGGCAGCATCTCGGCGACCGCCACCAGGCCGGTGCGGGTGGCACTGCCGGTGGTCGAGTAGACGAAGAAGGGCAGGGCGAGCATGGACACCCGGGTGCCGGTGAGGGACACCGCCTCCGAGGTCAGCCAGCCGTAGAGGGGACGCCGCGTGCTCACTCGAGGCCCCGTCCGACCTTGCCGGGGTACGGGAAGCCGTTGAGCTGCACGACGTACTGCTCGGCGTCCTCGCCCTCCTCGCCCGCCTCGTCCTGGACCTCCTTGATGATCGCCATCAGCCGCTCGACGAGCGCGAGCGCCCGCTGCGGCGTCAGCCGGATCATCCAGTCGCTGTACGTCGTCGCTTCGCCCCACTCCTTCGGCAGCAGGGACAGCTCCTCGACCGAGCGCTGCAGCGTCTGGGTCATCACGACCACGACGGACTGCAGGTAGGCCTCGAGGGTCTCGCGCTCGTCGGGGTCGGCCGGGGCGGCGGTATCGGTGGTGGTCGATTGGTGCGCGGCCCGCCACCAGCGGTCGCGGGCGTTCCCGCGCTCAGGGTCCTCCTCGACGAAGCCGTGCTGCGCGAGCTGACGCAGGTGGTAGGACGTCGAGCCGGTGTTCAGCCCGAGCCGAGTCGCCAACATGGTGGCCGTCGCTGGGCCGTCGATGCGCAGCATCCCCAGCATCCTCAGCCGGACGGGGTGCGCGAGCGCCTTCAGCCCGGCCGGGGATGGGGTGATCGAGGTGATGTCCATGACGGGAGCGTAGACCGCAAAGATTCATTTGCAAAGACATCTTTGCAATTCTTTTGCCTAGTCCGGCACGTCTTGTAGGCGACACCCCGCGAGGTCGGGTCAGAAACGTGCCGGACTATCCGACGTGAGCGGCCTCGGCGCGCTTCTTGATGCCCAGCAGCATCCGGCGCTCCATCACCGCGTGGGGCAGCTCGAGGAGGAGGTAGTAGGGCAGGGCGGCGAGGCCGCGGTCGACGTGGGAGCGGGCGATCAGGCGGCAGCCGCCGTCCCAGTCCGGCTCCACGACGTAGCCGCCCCAGCCCTCGATGACCAGGGCGTGCGGGGGGTCGACCTCGGTGACCCGGGTCGCGAACCCCGGAGCGAGGACGAGGGGGTCGCCGGGCTCGAGGTCCTGCCACTCGGCGTGGATCTCGTCGGCCGTGTGGAGCCGGCAGCCGGCGAGGTTCTCCAGCCAGTCGTAGGAGTAGAAGCCGCCCTTGTCCTGCCCGATCTGCACCAGCCACGGCCAGACCTCGTGCGCCGGCGCCCGGACCGTGACGGCGCGGGTGCTGGTCGAGAGCGGCGGCCGCTCGCCGTCGCTCGGGTAGCGACGCCGCCGCTCCTCCTCGGTGGCTCCCCAGTGCCGCAGCCGCGGCCGGACCGCGCCGGCGTACACCCAGGGGAGCGCGAGCCCGGCGGCGGTCACCGCCCACGCCGTACGCCGTGCCGTCGGTCCGCGGGCCCGGTCGGGCCAGCGGCGTACGGCGGACAGCGGCGCCGTGACCGCGCCCAGCGCCAGCAGCAACGGACCGCCCGAGACCACCGTGAGCGCCCGGACTGCCCCGAACGGGGTCGGCTTCGTCGTCATGCCCCGACGCTCGGCGCTGGGCCCGGCGGACGGCAGGGTCGGACGTCCCCGATGTGGGTACACCACTGGCATGGACGACACCAGCGACCGGGCCGGAGCCACCTTCGTCAAGGCCGGCGAGGACTTCGACCGGGACATGGACTACATCCCGGACCGCATCACCTGGGAGGCACGCAAGCCCGACCACGGCCCGGTCGAGGGCGACCTGTGGCCGGTCGAGCCCGGCCGCTACCGGTTGATCGCGGCGCCGGCGTGCCCGTGGGCCAACCGGTCGCTGATCGTGCACCGCCTGCTCGGTCTCGAGGACGTGATCTCGGTCGGCCGGCCGGCGCCCACGCACGGCGAGGAGAGCTGGAACTTCGGCAACGACCCCGGTGGCGTGGACCCGGTGCTCGGGATCCACCGGCTGCAGGAGGCGTTCTTCGCCCGCGTCCCCGACTACCCACGGGGCATCACCGTGCCCGCGATCGTCGACATCCCGACCGGTCAGGTCGTCACCAACGACTTCCCGTGGATCACCCACGACCTCTTCCACGAGTGGCGCGACTTCCACCGTCCCGACGCCCCCGACCTGTGGCCCGAGGACCTCCGCGAGGAGATGGACGAGGTGATGGAGCGGGTCTTCACCGAGGTCGACAACGGGGTCTACAGCTGCGGCTTCGCGGGGTCCCAGGCGGCCTACGACCGTGCGTACGACCGGCTGTGGGCGGCGCTGGACTGGCTCGAGGAGCGGCTCACGGGTCAGCGCTACCTGATGGGGGACCGGCTCACCGAGGCCGACGTCCGGCTGTTCACGACGCTGGCCCGTTTCGACGCGGTCTACCACTCACACTTCAAGTGCAACCGGCAGAAGCTCAGCGAGATGCCGGCGCTGTGGGGCTACGCGCGCGACCTGTTCCAGACCCCGGGCTTCGGCGAGACGATCGACTTCGACCAGATCCAGGCGCACTACTACGTCGTGCAGCGCGACATCAACCCGTCGCAGATCGTGCCGAAGGGGCCGGACCGCTCGGTCTGGGCGACCCCGCACGGACGGGGGGCCGTGCAGGGTGGACCGGTGGGGGGCTAGAAGCCGCCGAGGCCGTGCCCGCCGGGCAGGTTGCCTTGGCTGTGAGGGGCGGCGTCGCTCTCGGACATCGCCTTGGACCTCCGCATGGAATCGGCGTCCACGCCCCGCTTGGCCCGCCCGCTGCTCCACCAGGCCAGCGCGACGCCCACGAGCACGACCGCCAGTACCACCCACCAGAACATCTGGTCCCCCTGTCTGCGATGAGGGCTGTGACTGTACGCCCGCCGGTGCGGTCGGGCGAGGCACGTCGCACGGCCCTTGCCACAATGACGTGATCGTCAGCGAGGACAGGAGGCCCCATGGGTCATGACCACGGCCACGCCTCCGGGCGGGCGGAGGACCGCGGACGGCTGCGGCTGGTGCTCGCGGTCACGGCCACCGTGCTGGTCGTCGAGCTCGTCGGTGCGTGGGTGGCCGGCTCCCTGGCACTGCTGGCCGACGCCGGGCACATGGCGACCGACGTCGCCGCGATCGTGCTGGCGCTCGGGGCGTCGTACGTCGCGACCCTGCCGGGCGGCCCGCGCTCGACGTTCGGCTACCACCGGGCCGAGATCCTGGCCGCGCTGCTCAACGCGCTGGTGCTGCTGGGGGTGTGCGGCTACCTGCTGTACGCCGGGATCGGCCGGCTGTTCTCGCCGGCGGACGTCGACGCCGGCCCGATGATCGCGTTCGCGGCGGTGGGGCTGGTCGCCAACGGCGTCTCGATGACCGTGCTGTCGCGTTCCGAGACCGGGTCCCTCAACCTGCGGGGTGCGGCCACCGAGGTGTTCGGCGACCTGGTCGGCTCGGTGCTCACGGTCGCGGCGGGCGTCGTCATCCTGACGACGGGCTGGCAGCAGGCCGACGCGGTCGCCTCGCTGCTGATCGCGCTGCTGATCCTGCCCCGGTCGTTCCTGCTGCTGCGCGACTCGGCGGCGGTGCTGCTGGAGATCGCGCCGCACGACCTGGACCTCGCCGAGGTCCAGCGCCACCTGCACGACCTGCCCGGCGTGGTCGACGTGCACGACCTGCACGCGTGGACGATCACCAGCGGGATCCCCAGCCTGTCGGCGCACGTGACGGTGACCGACGAGGCGCTGGCCGAGCACGGGGTGGGCGGGATCCTCGACCAGCTGTGCGTCTGCACGACCGAGGACTTCGGGGTGCGGCACGCGACGTTCCAGGTCGAGCCGGTGAGCCACCGCGAGCACGAGGACCTCGGCGAGGCGCACTGAGGGCATGCAGGAGTCACCGGTTCACCGGTGACTCCTGACGTTCTCAGCCGGTGCAACGCCCGAGAACGTCAGGAATCACCGGTCCACCGGCGATTCATCCACCGCGCTATCTCGCCTGCGCAGCCAGCCGCACGTGCGTGCCGGCGGCGCCGTAGCCGTCGTACCCGCCCCGCCGCTCGAGCAGCTCCACGTGGAACCCGGTGGCGAGCGGCAGCGTGAACGCGTGCAGCAGCTCGCCGTCGCCCACCCGGTCGTAGAGCAGCTGGTGCTCGCGCAGCCGGTCGAGCAGCTCGGGGTCCAGAGCGAACCGGGCATCGAGGTCCACGTAGTAGTTGTCGGGCACGCGCATCAGCGGCACGCCCCGGTCGCGCAGGGCGCGCACCTGCGCCACCACGTCGGTGCACGCGAACGCGACCTGGGTGATCCCCGAGCGCCTCGGGCTGCCCGGCCGGACGTCCTCGACGTTGAGCACCACGCGCAGGTCCCCGGCCGCGGGCCGCAGCGCGCGGCTGCGCAGCCGGCCGTGCGGCTCGATGAACTCCTCCACGGGGCCGGGCGCGAGGTCGAACAGGGTCCGGAAGAAGGCGACCTGCTGGTCGAAGTGCTCGGGGGGCACGGCGACCGCGACGTGGTCGATCCCGAGCCAGCCCTCGCCGGGACCGGAGGGTCCCGAGAAGTCGCGCTGCCAGTCGTCGGCGGCACCGGGCTCGGCACTGACGAACACGTGCAGCCCCGAGGGCGACGTGACGCCCGGCAGCAGCGCCTCGCCGGCGCCGCGGGTGCGGTCGACCGCCGGCCACAGCAGCGCCTTGGCCCGGTCCGCGACCGTCTCGAACGCGGGGGCGGCGACGCCGAGCGCGTGGGGGACGGGGCCGACCGGTGGGGCGTCGTTGACGACGAGGCTCGCTGCGCCGTTGCGCCACCAGGTCACCGGCTTGGTGCGGTGCCGCCCGGCGACCGTGAAGCCGAGCGACGTCAGCAGGTCGGGCAGGCCGGCCGTCCCGCTGACCTCGACGAACGCCCCGTCGACCCGCGCCGGTGGCGGTGGCGCGGCGGTCACCGGCCCGTCGACGACCGCGGCCAACTGGTCCTCGAGGAAGAGCAGCGAGCGCATTGCGTCCTGGGCGGTCTCGGCGGGGTCGGCCTCGCGGACGGCGTCGCTGAACACCTCCAGCGACAGCGGCCCGCGGTACCCGGCGCGCAGCGTCGCGGCCACCACGCCCGCGACGTCCAGCGTCCCCTGGCCGGGGAAGCACCGGAAGTGCCGGCTCCACTCGAGCACGTTCATGTCCAGCACCGGCGCGTCGGCCACCTGCAGGAAGCCGATCCGGTCACCCGGCACGCCGTCGAGCGCGGACCCGTCGTCGCCGCGCGCGAGCAGGTGGAAGGTGTCGACCGCCAGCGTGACCGCCGGGTGGTCGGCACGGCGTACGACGTCCCACGCGTCGCCGACCCGGTTCAGGTGCCGGCCCCACGCGAGCGCCTCGAAGGCCATCGTCACGCCGTACGACGCCGCCAGCTCGCCGACCCGGTGCAGCTGCTCGGCGGACAGGTCGCGGTCGTCGACCGTGTCCGCGCCGACGTTCGAGCAGGCCAGGAACGTCGGGGCGCCGAGCTCGGCCATCACCTCGAGCTTGGTGCGCACCCGGTGCAGCACCGCGTCCAACCGCTCCGGGTCGACCCCCTCGACGTCGCGGACCGGCTGGAACAGGTCGATGGACAGGCCGAGGTCGGCGCACCGCTGCGCGACCTCGCGCGGGCTCAGCGGGCTCGCGACCAGGTCGTTGTCGAACAGCTCGATGCCGTCGAAGCCGGCCGCGGCGACCGCGGCCAGCTTGTCGGCGAGCAGCCCGCTCAGGGAGACGGTGGCGATGCCCGTGCGCATCAGGCGGTCAGCTCCCCCGACGTCAGCCGGCCGAAGTGCCGCGCCATCCGGTCCGCGTCGGGGACCCGGCCGGTGAAGTACTCGAACGCGCCGACCGCCTGGTGCACCGCCATCCCGCCCCCGGGGACGACGCGGCAGCCACGGGAGCGGGCCAGCCGGACCAGCTCGGTCTCGAGCGGGAAGTAGACGACGTCGGAGACCCACAGCCGGTCGGTGACCAGCCGGCCCGGGACCGCCATGCCCGGGTGTCCGAGCATGCCGATCGGGGTGGCGTTGACCAGGCCGCGTGCGTCGGCCAAGGCCCGCTCGAGGTCGTCGACGGCGGTGACCCGGTGGTCGCCGAACCGCTTGGCGAGCCGGACGGCGCACGCGTCGGCGCGGTCCCGGTCGGCATCGAGCACGGCGACGTGCTCGGCCCCTTGCTCGAGGAGGCCGTAGCCGACCGCGACCCCGGCACCGCCGGCGCCGACCAGGACGACCCGGTCCTCGACGGCGTCGGGGAGGGTCTGGCGGAACGCCCGACCGTAGCCGGACCAGTCGGTGTTGCGGCCCAGCATCCGGCCGTCACGGAAGACGACGGTGTTGACCGCGCCGAGGTCGTGGGCGTCGTCGGAGAGCTCGTCGAGGAGCGGCACGACCGCCTGCTTGAACGGGTGGGTGATGTTGAGCCCGTCGAAGCCGAGCCGCCGCGCCCAGGCGAGCACCTCGGGGAGGTCCTCGACCGTCAGGCCGGTCTTCTCGGCGTCGATGATCCGGTAGCTCAGCAGCAGCCCGGACTCGCGGCCCTCCCGCTCCTGCATGGCCGGGGTGAGGGAGGCGCCGATGCCGGCGCCCACCAGGCCGAGGAGGTACGACGTCTTCTCGACGCCCGCTGCGGTGACCGGCTCGCTCACGACGCCACCCCGACCGTGACGGCGCGGTCCTCGACGCGGGTCTCGCGGCGGACACCCACGTCGCGGGTGGCCAGCCGGTGGGTGTTCGAGGGGCCGGTGAGGACGGCGACCGCGGAGACGAGGCAGGCGCCGGCGGCGAAGGCCGCGACCTTCCACCAGTTGTCGGCGTCGCCGCCCATGATCCAGCCGGCGATGGTCGGCGTGAACCCGGCGAGGGCGAAGCCGAACTGGGTGCCGACGGCCATGCCGGAGAGGCGGACGCTGGTCGGGAAGTACTCGGCGTACGTCGCGGGCCACACGGCGTTGGGCATCGAGTAGACGACGCCGGCCAGGGCGACGCCGAGCACGAAGGTGAGCGCGGCGTTCCCGGTGGAGATCGCGCCCAGGAACCCCACGACGAGGACGGCGCTGCCGAGCAGGCCGGAGACGAAGACGGGCTTGCGGCCGACGCGGTCGGAGAGGCGGGCCCAGAACGGGATGGTCGCGATCGCGACGAGGTTGGCGACGATGGCCAGCCAGAGCATCGTGGTGGAGCTGATCCCGACGCCGTAGTCGTCGGAGGTGGCGAAGTTCAGCGCAAACACCTGGAAGGTCGTGTTCACCATGGCGATGAACGCGGCGAAGAAGACGCGCAGCACGCCCCGCCAGTGGTGGCGGAAGAGCAGGCCCAGCGGCGTGTGGGACGCGGCGGTCGTCATGTCCGACTTGTTGGCCAGCTCCTGGGCCTCGAACTCCGGGGTCTCGTCGAGGGTGCGGCGGATCAGGAAGCCGATGACCACGACCAGCGCGCTGAGCCAGAACGGCACCCGCCAGCCCCACGACTGCAGCTGGTCGTCGGGGAGGATCGCGGCGAGCGGCAGGAACACCGCCGGGGCGAGCACCTGGCCGCCCTGGGTGCCGCTGAGCGTGAAGCTGGTGAAGAAGCCGCGCCGGTCGTCGGGCGCATGCTCGAAGGACATCGAGTTCGCGCCGGCCTGCTCGCCGGCGGCCGAGAGGCCCTGGAGCAGGCGCAGCAGCACGAGCATCGCGGGGGCCAGCAGGCCCACCTGGGAGTACGTCGGCAGGCAGCCGACCAGGAAGGTCGAGATGCCCATCAGCAGCAGCGTGCCGACCATGACCTTCTTGCGGCCGAGCCGGTCACCGATGTGACCCATGAGGAACGAGCCGATCGGGCGGGCGACGTACGCGACCCCGAACGTGGCCAGCGACGCGATCGTCGCGGCCGACTCGTTGCCCGCGGGGAAGAAGACGTCGGGGAAGACCAGGGCCGCGGCGGTGCCGTAGATGGCCAGGTCGTAGTACTCCAGGGCGCTGCCGCTCCAGGCGGCGACGGCGGCCTTCTTCGGTGTGCGTCGGGCGGTGTCCCGGCTGGTCGGTGACTGGGTCATCTCTCGGTCCTCACGTCTCACCCTGCTGGTCCAGGGGCTCGTCGTCGAGTGTGGAAGTGGCGGCCGTCACATGGCAATCGTTTGCCATTTCTTGCCATACTGGAGCCGTGATCACCCTGGAGCGCCATGCCTGAGCGTCGGCGTCGCGCGACCATCACCGACGTCGCGGCGGCCGCCGGCGTCGCGCCCTCGACGGTCTCCCGGGCCTTCAGCCGCCCCGGCCGGGTCAACACGCACACCCGCGAGCACGTGCTCGCCGTCGCCGAGCAGCTCGGCTACGCGCCGAACCCGACCGCCCGGGCGCTGGAGTCCGGGCGGAGCAGCACGCTGGCGCTGCTGGTCCCCGACATCACCAACCCCTACTTCGCCGGCGTGATCAAGGGTGCCGAGCGGGCCGCCGCCGCGGCCGGGCTGACGCTGGTGCTCGGCGACACCCAGGAGAACCCGGCCGCCGAGGAGGAGCTCGTACGCCGGCTCGGGCCGGCCGTGGACGGCTTCGTGCTCAGCGCCTCGCGGATGCCCGACGCCCGGCTGCGCGAGGCCGCCGAGATCAACCCGCTGACCCTGGTCAACCGGGCGACCCCGGGGGTGAGCTGCGTCGTGGCCGACTACGACAACGGCACCCGCCAGATCGTCGACCACCTCGCCTCCCACGGGCACCGGTCCTTCGTGTTCCTCGGCGGCCCCGCGGAGTCCTGGTCGGGCGCCCGGCGCTGGGCGGGGCTGCGGGCCGCGGCCCAGGCCCACGGCATGAGCGCGACCCGGTTCGGTCCCTACACGCCGACCCTGGCGGGCGGTCCGGCCGCGGCCGACGCCGTGCTCGCCGCGCGGGCCACCGCGGTGGTCGCGCACAACGACATGCTGGCGATCGGTGTGCTGCGGCGCCTCGCCGAACGCGGTGTCGACGTGCCCGGCCAGGTCAGTGTCGTGGGCTTCGACGACATCTTCGGCGCCGACTTCTGCGCCCCGCCGCTGACCACGCTCGCCGAGCGCACGGAGGACGCCGGGGCCCGCGCGGTCGAGGTCCTCGCGCAGCAGGCGTACGCCGGGGTCGCCGAGCCCTCGGCGCGGGTGCTCCCGACCCAGCTGGTGGTGCGCGCCTCGACCGGCCCGGCGCCGGGTTGAGGCCTGCATGAATCACCGGTGCACCGGCGATTCATGACGTTCTCAGCCGTTGCACCGGCTGAGAAGTGCAGGAGTCACCGGTCCACCGGTGATTCCGACAGGCCCGCCCGCACCAGGTTCCGCCCGATGAACCGCACCGCCTCCTGCACCTCGAGCGGGCCGAGGACGCGGAACGACGTCTGCAGCAGCGCGAGCTGCTGGGCGTACCAGAGCGGCTCGTCGGTCGAGCCGACCAGTCGGGTGCGGTCGTCGTCCAGCGGCTCGAGGCGACCGAGGCTGCGCGGGATCCAGGTGGCGACGCGGGCCGCAGGTGCGTCCACGACGACCTCGACCTGGTGGGTCCAGCCGTCGGAGAGGTGCTCCTCGACCGCGCTGAGCGGGTCGAGGTCCGCGGGCGGGACGAAGGTCTGCTCGAGCGGCTCGACGCGCGCGACCCGGTCAAGGCGGAGCACCCGCCGTCCGTCGCTCGTGTGGGACCAGCAGAGGAGGTACCACCGGCCGTGCCGGGTCACCACGCCCCACGGGTCGACGTCCATCTCCCGGTCGTGACCGGCTCCCGTGCGGTAGCCGAGCCGCAGCCGGCGCCCCGCGGCGCAGGCCTCCACGACCTGCACGGTCGTCTGCGGGTCGGGGGTCGTGTCCTCGTGCGTCCGGCGGGCGGCGCCGATCCGGCGTACGGCGTCGGCCGGCTCGGCGACCGGGGCCGGGAGCGCCCGGATCAGCTTGCCGAGCGCGCTGCCCACCGGGTCGGTCGTGTCCCCGGCCGCGTGGTCGCCCTCCAGGACGGCCATGACCAGCGCCAGGGCCTCGGTGGTGGTGAACATCAGCGGGGGCAGCCGGTGCCCGCGTCCGACGCGGTAGCCGCCGTACCGTCCCCGCTCGGACTCGACCGGTACGCCCGCCTCGCGCAGGACCGCGACGTACCGGCGCGCGGCCCGGCCGGACACCCCGAGCCGCTCGCCGAGCCGCTCAGCGGTGATGCCCGGGTTGGCCTGCAGGAGCTCGAGGCAGACGAGCGCGCGGGCGGTCGGGTTGGTCTCGTCCACGCCTTCATCGTCGCACCCAAAGCGGAAACGATCCGTCCGCTTTGATCCCTAGGGTGTCGCCATGACGACTGAGACCCACACCCCACCACCCTGGGAGCCCCCGGTCGCCGGCACCGAGGTCGAGCACCTCGTCGGCGCCCTCGACCGCCAGCGGACCACCTTCCGCTGGAAGGCCGCGGACCTCGACGCGGCCGGGCTGCAGACCAGCATCGGCGCCTCCACGATGACCCTCGGCGGCCTGCTCAAGCACCTCGCGTTCGTTGAGGCGTACTACTTCCGGCTCAAGCTGGCCCAGGAGTCGCCCGGCGACCCCTGGGAGAGCGTCGACTGGGAGGCCAACCCCGGCTGGGACTGGTCCTCGGCGGCCGACGACACCCCCGAGGAGCTCTACGCGCTGTGGGACGGCGCGGTCGCGACGTCGCGCGCGAAGCTGGACGCGGCGCTCGCCGAGGGCGGGCTCGACCGGTCCATCGACCTCTCGTGGCCCGACGGGCGGCAGGCCAGCCTGCGCCGGATGCTGTGCGACCTGCTCGAGGAGTACGGCCGGCACACCGGTCACGCCGACCTGATCCGCGAGGCCGTCGACGGGCGGACCGGCGAGGACCCGCCGGCCGACTGGCGCCCCTGAGGAGACCGGCCGTCGACGGCGGGTCGCGGCAGGAGGGGCCGTCACTGGTGACCTCTGGCCGTGACCGCCGCGGCGGTCGCGGGGCTAGGTTCGGCGACATGAGGAGCATGCTGGAGCGCCTCACCGAGGCGCAGAACACCCACGACGCCGAGCTCATGGCCTCCCACTTCGCGGAGGGCTACCGGAGCGACCAGCCCGTCCATCCCGGCCGCGTGTTCACCGGCCGCGCCCAGGTGCTGGAGAACTGGACCGCGATGTTCGCGGGGGTGCCGGACTTCCGGGCCGAGCTGCTGGCCTGCGTCCGGGATGGAGACGTCGAGTGGGGCGAGCTCGACTGGCGCGGTCGACACACCGACGGCACGCCCTTCGCGATGCGCGGCGTCATCATCGCGACCGTGCGCGCCGACCTGATCGCCGAGGCCCGCCTCTACGTGGAGCCCGTGGAGCTGAATGGCGAGGACATCGCGGCCGCCGTCGAGCAGCTCTCCCGGCCGCCCGGCGCGACCGGTGCGCCCGGCGCGGCCGGTGCGTGAGGCGACCTCAGGCCTTCTCCACCTCGCTGCGCAGCTTGAGCACCCGCGCGCCGTCGGACTGCTCGATGACGTACGCCGGGTCGTCGTCGCTGCCGTCGCGGGTGATCTCGCTGCCCTGGAGGGTCCGGGTCACCTTGTCGCGGTGGATCTCGACGACCTTCCCGGTGGCGGTCCCGTTGCCCCAGGACCAGCTGACCTCGCTGCCCGTGCGGATGCTCATGCGCCCTCACCCGCGCGTGCGGCGTCCTCCTCGGCGGCCGCGGACAGCCGGACCAGCGTCTCCTCGATGCCGCGCCGGTTCCGCCCCGGGAATCCGGTGACCTCGATGAAGGTCGACCAGAGCCGGTTGTAGCGCGAGTAGTCGAAGGACTCGGTCACCCGGGTGCCGCCCTCGACCGGCTCGAGCTCGTAGCGCCAGCGGTGGCCGCCGAAGTGCCGCCAGGCGATGCGGCGGTCCTCCTCGAACTCCACGACCCGGTTCCGGATCTTGTACGGCAGGCCGTACATCTTCATGTCCATCCCGAACTGGGCGCCCTTCGAGAGCCGCTCGGGGCCCGAGACGGTGCCCTGCAGCGTGCCGGACCCGTCGATGCGCGGGTGCTGGCGCGGGTCGGCGAGGATCGCGAAGACGACGTCCGGCGGCGCCGCGACCGTGGTGCTGGCGGAGACGATGCGTGAGCTCATGGGACCGACAGTAGGCGCAGGCCCCGAACCGCCCCGGCTGTCGACCCGGCGGATTGGCCCCGGCCCGCAGCACCCCGGTAAGTTGTCCGCGAGCCCGTTGTGGTCCCGATCACAGAGCGCACCACCCCCGCGCCGCTGGTCGGATCCCGCCGATCGGCATGCGGAGACCCCGCGGAGCCGATGACCTCGAAGGAGTGCACGTGACCCAGTCCGGAAGTCCTGGCTTCGGCCCCGATCTGGTGGAGGTCTTCGGACCGTCGCAGTCAGACGGTGGCCCCGAGCTCGTCCAGCTGCTCACCCCCGAGGGCGAGCGCGTCGAGCACCCCGAGTTCAGCTTCGGCGCCGGCATGTCCGCCGACGACGAGGCCGAGATGGTCCGTGGCTTCTACCGCGACATGGTCCTGACCCGTCGCATCGACACCGAGGCCACCGCCCTCCAGCGCCACGGCGAGCTCGGCATCTGGGCCCAGCTGCTCGGCCAGGAGGCCGCGCAGATCGGCGCCGGCCGCGCGCTGCGCCCGCAGGACTACGTCTTCCCGACCTACCGCGAGCACGGCGTGGCCTACTGCCGCGGCGTCGACCCGCTGAACCTCCTCGGCCTCTTCCGCGGGGTCGACCACGGCGCCTGGGACCCGAACGAGAACAACTTCGGGCTCTACACGATCGTCATCGGCGCCCAGACCCTGCACGCCACCGGCTACGCGATGGGCATGCAGCGCGACGGCGTCGTCGGCACCGGCGACCCTGACCGCGACGCCGCCGTGATCGCTCACTTCGGCGACGGTGCCAGCAGCCAGGGCGACGTCAACGAGGCGTTCATCTTCGCCGCGTCGTACAACGCGCCGGTCGTCTTCTTCTGCCAGAACAACCAGTGGGCCATCTCCGAGCCCATCGAGCGCCAGACCCGCATCCCGCTCTACCAGCGCGCGCTCGGTTTCGGCTTCCCCGGCGTCCGCGTCGACGGCAACGACGTGCTGGCGACGTACGCCGTCACGCAGGCCGCGCTGCAGCGCGCCCGGGACGGCCAGGGCCCGACGTTCGTCGAGGCGTACACCTACCGGATGGGTGCCCACACCACCACCGACGACCCGACCCGCTACCGGCTCTCCGACGACGTCGAGCACTGGAAGCTCAAGGACCCGATCGCCCGCGTCGAGGTCTACCTCAAGCGCAACGGGCTGGCCGACGACGCGTTCTTCGACGAGGTCAAGCAGGAGGCCGACGACCTCGGCCACCACCTGCGCGAGGGCTGCAAGGCGCTGCCCGACCCGCAGCCGATGAGCATGTTCGACCACGTCTACGCCGAGGAGACCGACGAGCTGCGCGCCGAGCGCGAGGGCTACGCGGCGTACCTCGAGTCGTTCGAGGGGAGCCACTCCTGATGAGCACCAAGATCACGCTCGCCAAGGGCCTCAACATGGGCCTGCGCAAGGCGATGGAGGACGACCCCAAGGTCCTCGTCATGGGTGAGGACGTCGGCAAGCTCGGCGGCGTCTTCCGGATCACCGACGGCCTGCAGAAGGACTTCGGCGAGGACCGCGTCATCGACAGCCCGCTCGCGGAGTCCGGCATCGTCGGCACCGCGGTCGGCATGGCGCTGCGCGGCTACCGGCCCGTCGTGGAGATCCAGTTCGACGGCTTCGTCTACCCGGCCTACGACCAGATCGTCTGCCAGGTCGCGAAGATGCACTACCGGTCCAAGGGCAAGAGCAAGATGCCGATGGTCATCCGGATCCCCTTCGGTGGCGGCATCGGCGCGGTCGAGCACCACAGCGAGTCGCCGGAGGCGCAGTTCGCGCACACGCCCGGCCTCAAGGTGGTCGCCTGCTCCAACCCGGTCGACGGCTACTGGATGATCCAGCAGGCCATCGCGTGCGACGACCCGGTCATCTTCCTCGAGCCGAAGCGGCAGTACCACGCCGACAAGGCCGAGCTCGACGAGAGCGCCCAGCCCGAGCCGCTGTTCACCTCGCGGGTGGTCCGCCAGGGCACCGACGTGACCGTGCTGGCCTACGGCCCCACCGTCAAGACCGCGATGAAGGCGGCCGAGGCGGCCGCCGTGGAGGGCAAGTCGCTCGAGGTCATCGACCTGCGCACCCTCTCCCCGCTCGATATGGGCCCGGTGCTGGACTCGGTGCGCCGCACCGGCCGCGCGGTCATCACCCACGAGGCGCACGTCAACCTCGGCATGGGTGCGGAGGTGTCGGCGCGGATCACCGAGGAGTGCTTCTACTCGCTCGAGGCCCCGGTCCTGCGCGTGGGCGGCTTCGACACGCCGTACCCCGCCTCGCGGATCGAGGAGGACTTCCTCCCCGACCTCGACCGGGTGCTGGACGCCGTCGACCGCTCGCTGAGCTTCTGAGGCTTGGGTTGAGGTGCGAGGGCGCCCCGCGCCTGAGCCTCGAAACCCGGTGACCTGAAAGGAAACCGTACGCATGTCCGAGTTCAAGCTTCCCGACGTCGGCGAGGGCCTGACCGAGGCCGAGATCGTGGCCTGGAAGGTCAAGGTCGGCGACGTCGTCGCGATCAACGACATCATCGTCGAGATCGAGACCGCCAAGTCCCTGGTCGAGCTGCCGTCGCCGTTCGCCGGCACCGTGCTCGACCTGATGGTGCCCGAGGGTGAGACCGTCCCCGTCGGCACGCCGATCATCTCGATCGGCGACGCCAACGCGGCGCCGGCCCAGCCCGCCGCGGCGGCGGCACCGGCCGCTCCGGCCCAGCCCGAGATGGAGATCGACCTGTCCAACCCGCGCGCCTCCGGCGGCGGCGAGGGCGAGAGCCTGGTCGGTCGCAACAAGGTCGAGCGCGGCGCCGTACGCCGGGCCCGCAAGGGCGCGCCGACCGCGGGCGTGGCCGTCGGGGCCGCGGCCGCGCACCAGCAGACCCAGGGCGCGTTCGAGCCCGGTCCCGCGCCGGTGGTCGAGGCCGCCGACGAGCCCGCCGTGCCCGCCACCTCGGCCATCCCGGCCGGGGGGCGTCAGCAGGCGACCGCGCTGGTGCCCGATGCGGTGACCTCGCCGACCGCCGCCCGCGCGCTGGCCAAGCCGCCGGTGCGCAAGCTGGCCAAGGACCTCGGCATCGACATCACCCGGGTCACCCCGACCGGCCCGAACGGCACCGTCACCCGGACCGACGTCGAGTCCGCGGCCTCCGGCTCGGGCGCGACGTCATACGAGCCGGCTGCCCCGGCGACCACGTCGTACGACGTCCCGGCCGGCCAGCGCGAGACCCGCGAGCCGATCAAGGGCGTGCGCAAGATGATGGCGCAGGCGATGAGCCAGTCCGCCTTCACCGCCCCGCACGTCACCGAGTGGATCACCGTCGACGTGACCCGCACGATGGAGCTCGTCGAGCGGCTCAAGGCGCGCCGCGAGTTCCGCGACGTCAAGGTCTCGCCGCTGCTGGTGCTCTCCCGCGCGGTGATGCTGGCGATGAAGCGCACCCCGGAGATCAACTCGTTCTGGGACGAGGCGGCGCAGGAGGTCGTCCTCAAGGGGTACGTCAACCTCGGCATCGCCGCGGCGACCCCGCGCGGGCTGGTCGTGCCCAACGTCAAGGACGCCGACTCGCTGTCCCTGCTCGAGCTCGCCGGTGCGCTCAACCAGCTCACCGCCACCGCGCGCGAGGGGAAGACCCAGCCGGCCGAGATGAGCGGCGGGACGTTCACGATCACCAACGTCGGCGTCTTCGGCGTCGACGCCGGCACGCCCATCATCAACCCGGGCGAGTCGGCGATCCTCTGCTTCGGCGCGGTCCGCAAGCAGCCGTGGGTGGTCACCGGGGCGGACGGCGAGGACGAGCTGGCGATCCGCCAGATCACCACGCTGGCGCTCTCCTTCGACCACCGGCACATCGACGGCGAGAAGGGCTCCCGCTTCCTCGCCGACGTCGCCGGCATCCTCGAGGACCCGGCCACGGCCCTGCTCTTCTGAGTCACTCCCCACGCCGAGTCGGCGCTGGTTGACGCCCCACGTGGTCAACGAGCGCCGACTCGGGGTGCTTCGGGGGACCGGCGCCGCAAGGGCGCGCTCACCGGGGCGACGTCCAACTGCCCGGCCTGATCCGCCGCCAACACTTGTAACGCTCCGTTAGGGACTCTGGTGCTCCGCCACAACGGCGCCCCAGAACCCCTAACGGAGCGTTACAAGCGGCGGAGCGCTCACACGTAGCGGCGAGCCCGCTCCGCGGGGGAGCCCGGACCGGAGTCCAGGAGCGCGGCCAGCTCGTGCTCGAGCACCGCGCCGACCCGCTGGCAGAACGCCTCGGGCTCGTCGGCGGCGTCGGGCATCTCGGCCACGATCCTGTCCACGATCCCCAGGTCGCGCAGGTCGAGGGCACGCACCCGCTGCGACCTGGCCATCTCTGGGGCGTGGTCGAGATCGCGGTGGACGATCGCGCTCGCGCCCTCGGGCGGCAACGGGGAGAGCCACGCGTGCTGGGCGGCCACCACCCGGTCCGCGGGCAGGAACGCGAGGGCGCCGCCGCCGTTGCCCTCGCCCAGCATCAGGCACAGGGTCGGCGCGTCCAGCGTGACCAGGTCGGCCAGGCAGCGGGCGATCTCGCCGGCCAGCCCGCCGTTCTCGGCGTCGGCGGACAGCGCGGCACCCTGCGTGTCGATCACCGTGACCAGCGGCAGCCCGAGCTCCGAGGCCAGCCGCATGCCGCGGCGGGCCTCGCGCAGCGCCTCGGGCCCCATCGGGTGGTCCGCGGTCTGGCCCCGCCGGTCCTGGCCGAGGAACACGCAGGGCGCCTCACCGAAGCGGACCAGCGCGAGCAGCAGGCCCGGGTCGTGCTCGCCCTGACCGGTTCCGTTGAGCGGGATGACGTCGCTGGCGGCGTACTTGAGCAGCCGGCGTACGCCGGGCCGGTCCGGCCGGCGCGACCGGGTGACGGCGTCCCAGGTCTCGACGTCCGGCAGCGGGGTGAGCGGGATCGGGGCCGGCACCGGCTCGATGCCGTGCCGCGGGGCGAGCAGGATGGTGAGCGCCCGGTCGAGGATCCCGGCGATCTCCTCCGGCGCGACGACCGCGTCGATGATGCCGTGCGCATAGAGGTTCTCCGAGGTCTGCACGCCCTCGGGGAACGCCTTGCCGTAGAGCGCCTCGTAGACCCGCGGCCCGAGGAACCCGACCAGGGCGCCCGGCTCCGCGACGGTCACGTGGCCCAGCGACCCCCACGAGGCCATCACGCCGCCGGTGGTGGGGTGGCGCAGGTAGACGAGGTAGGGGAGCCCGGCCGCCTTGTGCGCCGCCACCGCCTCGGAGATCCGCACCATCTGCACGAACGCCGGCGTGCCCTCCTGCATCCGGGTCCCGCCGCTGACCGGCCCCGCGAGCAGCGGCAGGCCCTCGCGGGTGGACCGCTCGATCGCCGCGACCAGCCGGTCGGCGGACGCCCGGCCGATGGAGCCGGCGAGGAACGCGAACTCGCCCATCACGACCGCGACCCGGCGACCGTGCATCAGCCCCTCGCCGCTGAGCACGGACTCGTCGACACCGCTCTTCTGGGCCGCGGCGGCGAGCTCGGCGGCGTACTCCTCGGAGATGTCGCCGCGCACCGGCGGCTCGTCCCACGACGTCCACGACCCCTCGTCGAGGACCAGGTCGATGAGGTCGGCGGCGGAGAGACGCGAGGGGCGCGGTGAGTTCGTCACCTCCGGAAGGCTAGTGCGCGCACCGGCCGCCGGAGGACGTCATAGGTTGCCGTCGCTGGGGCGACAGTTTCGTACGACGTCGGGCTCGACCTCCGCCGCGAGCGGCGCGGGTCGGGAACACCCGGCCTCGACGGCCCGTTCGCCCCTCGTGACCCTCGACGCCTCGTCCGCCCTGCTCCCGCTGCTGCGCGACCGCCGCAGCGTCCGGTCGTACGACGACACCCACGTGCTGGACGACGACGAGCTCCGGGCGCTCCTCGAGGCGGCGCGGTGGGCGCCCTCGGCCGGCAACTCCCAGCCGTGGGCGTTCCTCGTCGCCCGGCGGGGGGACGCCGCCCATCAGGCGTTCGTGCCGCTGCTGTCCCGGGGCAACCTGTCCTGGGCGCCGCGGGCCAGCGCCCTGCTCTTCACCCTCCACCAGGTGGCCACCGGGCCGGAGGACGACGCGTTCGTCTACTCCGACTACGCCGCCTACGACCTCGGGCAGGCGGTCGCCCAGCTCAGCGTGCAGGCGCTCGCCCTCGGCCTCGTGGTCCACCAGTTCGCCGGGTTCGACCACGAGCGGCTGGCCGAGGTGGCGCGGGTGCCACGGCACTGGCAGGTCACCACCGGGGTGGCGCTGGGCCGCGCGCTCGCGGGGGACGAGCCGGGCGACCCGCTCGCCCGCGAGCGCGACGGGCGCCCGCGCACGCGCAAGCCGCTGACCGAGGTGGCCTACGGCGCGACGTTCGGCGAGGGCCTCGACCTGCACTGACCGGGCTCAGCCGCGCTCCTGCCAGGCGCGCAGCACCTTCTCCTCCGCCTCGCGCGACCAGCCGGTGACCGCCGCGTCCGGCGTCCCGCGCAGCCAGAGCAGGGTGTCGCGCGCGGTCTCCGACAGCGGTCGGGTGGTCAGCCCGGCGTCGTACGACGCCGACACGTCGTGGGCCATCAGACCGGCGTACTCCGGCAGTGGCAGCCACACCGGGACCGAGGCCGGCCCCATCCACGGGGTCACCTCGTGCTCGACCAGGAAGTCCTGGTCGACGGCCGTGAACGTCGTCGACGTCGGGTCGTGCAGACCGAGCTCCCGCGCGGCTGCCGCGACCGCGTCGGTGAACGCCGCCCGGGTCGTGGCCCGGCCGGTGCCGTCGAAGGTGCCCGTGCGGCGGTCCTCGGAGCAGGTCACGATCCAGGCTGCGAGGTCGCGCACGTCGATGACCTGCACCGGGTCGTCGGGCGAGCCGGGGACCAGCACCTCGGGGTGGTCGGCGGTGTCGGCCAGCCGCGCGGGCCAGTAGGCGAAGCGTCCCGAGGGGTCGCCGGGGCCGACGATGAGTCCGGGACGGATGACGGTGGCCGACGCGGCGCCCTCGGTGACGGCCTGCTCGCAGGAGACCTTCATCGGGCCGTAGGCCTCGGGGTCCTCCTTCAGGTCCACGTCGTCGTGGACCGGGTCGCGCAGCGGGAGCGTGCCCGGGCCGCCGCCGGGGATCGAGTCGTCGGCATAGACGTTGATGGTGGAGACGAACACCCAGTGGGCGCTGGGGGTCCGCGTGACCGCGGCGCGCACCCACGAGGGGAGCCGGGCCACGTCGACGACCGCGTCGTACTCGTCGGTGAGCTCGTCGGGCAGCCCCGCGGACCGGTCGGTCGCGAGGTGCCGCACCCCCTCGGGCAGGGACCCGGAGGAGCCGCGGCACGCGCAGGTCACGTCGTGACCGCGGCGGACCGCCTCCTCGGCCACCGCGCGGGACAGGAACACCGAACCACCGAGCACCAGGAGTCGCATGGCCCCACCGAACCGTGCCGGCCGCCCGGGGGCAACGGTTTCCGCTCTGGGCAGAAGCGACGGGTCGGCGTCGTACGGCGTGAAGCTGCGACGGGTCGGCGTCGTACGCGGTGAAGCTGCGACAGGTCGGCGTCGTACGCGGTGAAGCTGCGACGGGTCGGCGTCGTACGCGGTGAAGCTGCGACAGGTCGGTGTCAGGAGCGCGGGGAGGTCTTCCCCAGCAGCCAGGCGTCGAAGAGGGGTTCGAGGTCCTGCCCGGTGCGTTCGGACCAGAACGACACGATGTCGTCGTAGGTCGCGTTCCCGTCCTCGTGGGCCTCCGGCCAGGCGCGCACGCCGGACCAGAACGCCTCGTCGCCGACCCTGCGGCGCAGCGCGTCCCACATCAGGGCGGGGCCGTAGTAGACGTTGCCCTCGCCGAAGGTCGCCGGGTCGAAGTCGGCCGGCGGGCCGGACTCGCGGCGCATCACGGGCTCCTGGGCGGCCCAGCCCTGCAGCACCTGCTCGAGCGGGACGCCGGTGTTCTCGGCCTGCCACAGACCCTGGAGGTACATCGCCATGCCCTCGCTCATCCACACGCCGCTCCAGCTGGCGGGGGTGACCACGTCGCCGTACCACTGATGGACCATCTCGTGCACGAGCACCTCGGGGGAGGTGGCGTAGTCGGTCTCGCCGAGGGTGAGCATGGTCTGGGTCTCCATGCCGCTGCGCGAGTCGACCAGGACGATCCCGAGCGAGGAGAAGGGGTAGGGCCCCAGCTTCGCCTCGATCCAGTCCAGCTCGTCGGCCGCGGAGCGCAGCCCGGCGGTGAGGTCGGGCCGGTCGGTCGGCACCCAGTAGGACACCGGGACGCCGCTGTCGGAGCGGTCGCGCACCTCGAGGTAGTCGCCGATCGCGATCGTGGTCAGGTAGGACGCCGCGGGTTCGTCGAGGTGCCAGCGGGTGACCGTGTCGCCGTCGACCTCCTCGCGGGACTCGAGGGTGCCGTTGGCGACGCCGACCATCGGGGACGGCGCGGAGATCGTGAAGTCGTAGAGCGCCTTGTCGGAGGGCTGGTCGTTGACGGCGTACCACGAGTAGGCGCCGAAGGGCTCCTGCATGGTCCACACGCTGCCGTCGGCGGTGGTGGTCCAGCCGACGCTGTCGAAGTCGGAGCGGGTGGTGGGCGCGGCCACGGGTTCGGGGGTGCCGGAGTACTCCACGACGAGCGTGTGCCGCCCGTCCTTCGACACGGGGGCGTGCACGACCAGGTCCTTGCCCGGGTGGTCGAAGTCGACGTCCTCGCCGTCCATGTGGACCGACGTGACCTCGAGCGCCTGCTCGAGGTCGAGCTGGAACCGTCGGGCGTCCCGGGTCGCGCGGAAGACCAGCGTCTCGACACCCGTGAGCCTGGTCGCCCCGGGCGACCAGGTGAGGTCGAGCCCGTAGTGCAGCGCGTCGACGCCGGGGTCGCCCACGTCGGGGTAGATGTCGTCCTCCACGGGCGTGCTCAGCGCGACGTCCAGCGCCGGGTCGTCGGTGGCCGGCGTCCTGTCGTGGGCGGCCGCAGGGCTCGAGGGGGTCGCGGAGCGCTCGGTGCTCCCCGGGCCCGGGTCGTCGGCCGAGCAGCCGGCGGCCAGACCCGACGCGAGGAGGGCCGCCGCGAGACCGATCGGGAGGCCGGCCCCGATCCGGCCCATCAGTCGCGCGCCCGCAGCAGCGGGCGGGCCAGCTTGCGGCCGTGGTGGATCTGCGCCTTGACGGTGCCGAGCGGGGCGCCGACCTGCTCGGCGATCTCCTCGTAGGACATGCCGTAGACGTCGCGCAGCAGCAACGGCTCGACGAACTGGGGGTGGTCGCGCTCGATGCTCTCCATCGCCTCGAGCAGGTCCAGCCGGGTGCCGGCGATCACGCTGGTGGTGCGCGGGTCGGGCTTCTCGAGCGGGAGCACGTCGCTGGCGACCGCCTGGTTCTTCATCCGGCGGTACGTCGTCCGCGCGGAGTTCACCGCCACCACGTGCATCCAGGTGGTGAAGCGGCCCCGGCCGCCCCAGGTGCCGATCTTGTTGGCGATATTGATCAGCGCCTCCTGGCAGGCGTCCTCTGCGTCCGGCGAGTAGGGCAGCACCCCCCGGCACACGTTGAGCGCCCGCGGCCGGACGGCGGCGAGCAGCGACTCGAGCGCGTCGCGGTCGCCGTCGCGGGCCCGGCGGGCGAGGTCGTCGATCTCGTCTGCGGTGAAGGCGTCGTGCGTCGTGTCCCCTGGCATGTCGAACATCCTGCCCCGCTCCCTCCAATTCATGTAGCCGGAACTCATGGAGCCGGACGACACGGAGGCAGCGGGGCAGGGCGTCGGGTCATTTCACCTCGGACCGCAGCACCATCCGGACGCCGACGGCCAGCGGGACGACCAGCCAGGCCAGTCCCGTGATCCCGAGCTGCAGCCACTGCTCGCCGGTCAGGCCGCCGTCGAAGAGGGTGCTCTGCGTGTAGTTGAAGTCCACCCACGGCTGCAGGTCCTGGAACCACTGCTGGTTCGCCGCGAGCACCATCGCGAGGGTCGGCAGCACGAACGAGTAGACGAAGTAGGACACGATCGCGCCGGGCGAGTTGCGGATCACCACACCGAGCATGAAGCCGATCAGCAGCCCCAGCACGTTGGCGAGGATGATGTACAGCAGGTTGTCGAGCCCGAGGTCCCACGTGGTGTCGACGCCGGCCAGGGCCGCGCCGACGACGTTGCCGAGTGCGCCGATCGCGAACGCCACCAGGATCGACGCCACCCCGACCGCCACGGCGACGATGCCCTTGGCGAGGATCGTCCGCCCGCGGTTCGGCACCAGCGTGAACGTCGTCAGACCGCTGCGCTGGCTCCACTCGCCGGTGACCGAGAGGATCGCGATCATCGGCAGGATGATCGTCATCGGCACGCCGATCGCGGCGGCGAACGAGTCGTAGGTCAGGCTGCTGTCCGGCGCCCACAGGATCACGGCGGCGGTGGCCAGCAGGGCGGTGATGCCGATGCTCGCGAGCATCCAGAACCCGGACCGGGTGTCGAAGCTCTTGCGCGCCTCGACCGCGACGATCCGGGACAGCGGGATCGGGCGCGGCGGCGTACGTCGGGCCAGGTCGTGGGCGGGGTCGCGGGCGGGGTCGCGGGCGGGGTCGCGCGTGGGCAGGCTCGTGGTGGTCATGCGACCGCTCCTTCTCGTTGGGTGTCGGCGGTGAGCTCGAGGAACATCTCCTCGAGGCCGGCGCCGTCGGCCGGGCGCAGCTCGCGCAGGGCGATCCCGGCCTGGAGCGCGACCTTGCCGACCAGCTCGGGGTCGGCGTCGGTGCGCAGGGTGTCGTCGGCGGTGGTGGTGTGGGTGATGCCCGAGGCGGTGAGGGCCCGGGCCAGGTCGGCGGGGTTGCCGGTGCGGACGAGGGTGCCGGCGGCGGCCAGCAGCTCGGCCTTGGTGCCCTGGGCCACGATCCGGCCCTGGCCGATGACGACCAGGTCGTCGGCGACGACCTCGATCTCGTGCAGCAGGTGGGAGGAGAGCAGCACGGTGGCGCCGCGGTCGGCGTACCCCCGCAGCAGGTCGCGCATCCACCGGATGCCCGCCGGGTCGAGGCCGTTGGCGGGCTCGTCGAGGATCAGCACCTCCGGCTCGCCGAGCAGCGCGGTGGCGATCCCGAGGCGCTGGCGCATGCCCAGGGAGTAGTGGCGCACCCGGCGCCCGGCCTCCTCCGGGGTCAGGCTGACCAGCTCCAGGATCTCGTCGACCCGCTTGGCGGGCAGGCCCATGGTCCGGGCGGCGACCGTGAGGATCTCGCGGCCGGTGCGGCCCGCGTGCTGGGCCGACGCGTCGAGCAGGACGCCGACCTCGAGACCGGGGTTGGGCAGGTCGGCGAACCGGCGCCCGCACACCTCGGCGGTGCCGGACGTGGGGGGCGTGAGCCCGACCAGGACGCGCATCGTCGTGGACTTGCCGGCGCCGTTGGGGCCGAGGAACCCGGTCACGCGGCCGGGACGTGCGGTGAAGGTGACGTCGTCGACCGCGGTGAAGTCGCCGTACTTCCTGGTGAGGCTCTGGACAGTGATCATGCGGAAGAGACTCGCGCGCCGGGGCGAGTGCGCACATCGGGGAAGCCGCTGAACCCGACCCCGGGACCCACCCCTGACCCTTCTCGGGGTCGACCCCGAGAGCCCCCATAATGCTGGGGTGTCCATGCCCTCCCGACTCGGTCGCTACGCCGTGCGCCGGCGCATCGGGTCCGGCGGGTTCGCGACCGTCTGGCTCGCCTACGACGAGCAGCTCGACTCCCCGGTCGCCGTGAAGGTGCTCGCGGACAACTGGACCGAGGACCACCACGTCCGGCAACGGTTCCTCGAGGAGGGCCGCTACCTGCGCAAGGTCGAGTCGCCGCACGTCGTCGCCGTCTACGACGCGGGCGAGCTCGACGACGGCCGTCCCTACCTGGTGATGTCGTACGCCGACCAGGGGACGCTCGCGGACCGGCTCGAGGTCGAGGGGCTCACCCCGGCGCAGGCGCTCGAGGTGGTCCGCCAGGTGGGCGCCGGACTGCAGGCGCTGCACCAGCGCGGCATCCTGCACCGCGACGTGAAGCCCGCGAACGTGCTGTTCCGCACCGTCGAGGGTCCGCGACCCGGCGAGACCGAGGTGCGCGCGATGGTGGGCGACCTCGGCCTCGGCAAGGCGCTGGACATGTCCTCGCGGCTGACGATGATCGCCGGCACCCCGTCGTACGTCGCCCCCGAGCAGGCGCAGGGCGAGGGCCTGGACGCCCGGGCCGACCAGTACTCCCTCGCGTCCCTGACCCACCAGCTGCTCAGCGGGCGGGCGCCGTACTCCCACGCCTCGCTGGCTGCGGCCGCCGACCCGGGGCCGCCGCCCCCGCTCTCCACGCCCGATCGGGTGTTCCCGCCGGACGTGGACGCCGTGGTCGCCCGTGGGCTGGCACCGGACCGCGAGGACCGCTGGCCGGACGTGGCGGCCTTCGTCTCGGCGCTCGCCGCCGCCCTCGGTCCGGTCGGCGCCGCCCCGCAGGGGCCTGCCGTGTCCGAGCCCTGGCTGCCGGTCGACCCGCAGCTGACCCAGCCTGGGGCGGCCCCGACGCCGCGACCGGCCGCGGACGACCTGGCACCCCCGTCGCCCCCGCGCCGTGGGCGACGGCGGGCGATCGCCGTGGGCGCGGGTCTCGCCGCGCTGGTCGTCGGCGGCGCGGCCGGCTACCTGGTCGAGCAGCGGATGGGCCGGGAGGCCACGCTGAGCGACGCGCAGGGCTACCTGTCGGTGAGCGTGCCCGAGGGGTGGGACCGTGCGGTCGCCGAGGACGGCTGGACGCCGCCCGGCGACAAGACGGTCTTCCCGGCGCTGTCGGTCGGCACCTCCACGCACTGGACCGCGGCGGACGGCGCCGGCCAGGGGGTGTTCGTCGGCATCCTCCCGGGCAGCGAGCTGCCCACGCAGGTGCCGCGGCACCCCGAGTGCGGCGACGCGCAGGACCCGGTGGACGACACCGTCGACGGCAACGACTCGGTCACCGTCGTCTACTCCGCGTGCCCGGGCGGCGTGACGGTCGAGCGGGTGGTGCAGGTCGCCGAGAACCGGCTGCTCTGGGTGCAGGTGCGCAGCGCCGACCGGGCGACGGCCAACCAGGTGCTCGACGCCGTGCAGACGCACGGGATCTAGCGCCTACTGCACCTTGGCGATGCTCCGGGAGACCTCGGCCATCAGGTCGTCGAGCCCGGTCCGGTCGACCTCGCGTCCCACCACCGACATCTCGAAGGTCGCCTCCTCCGAGCCGGCGACGCTGAACCACTGGAAGGTGTTGAAGCGCAGCCGGTCGGTGTCCGGGTCGCGGTAGCTGAACGACAGCAGGTCCTGGGTCTGGCCGAGGACCTCGACGTCGTCGTAGCCGGCCTGCATCGCGGTGAGCTTCTGCGCGACCATCGCGGCCTTGGTCTTGTGCTCGGTCGAGAGCTTCACCCGCAGGCTGAAGCCGCCGACGGTCGGCTCGTCGGCGGGGCGCCAGCGCACCTCGTCGAGCGCCTCCGTCGTCGGGACCCAGCCCTTCGGGGCGGCATAGACCCACTCGTACGGCGCGTCGCCGAGCGTGTGCCGGCGGTAGCCCAGGCTGGCCTCGAGCGGCGGGTAGTCGATGTCGGGGGCGTAGTCGCGCACCGGGTCGACCGGGATCGAGGGGTCCGACGCCGGGACCGGCGCGGCCTCGGCGGCCGCCACGGGGGTGTCCCGCAGCACGTGACCGGTGGCGAACCCGCCGGCAGCGCCGAGCAGGGCGAGCGCGAGCACCGCCCCGAGTCCCCGCACGCCCATGGCGTCAACCGTAGCCGCAGCCGGACGCCGACCCGTCGCAGGTTCCCGTCTCGCCACGACACGGACCGGGTGGGCGTGCTGCCCGAGGAGGTCGTCGGGCATCAGGCAGATGGCAGGTGCGTCGCGTGCCGCTGCCGCTCAGCGCCGGCCCACGGCCTCACCCCCGAGCACGAGCGCCTGCAACGAGCCGGCCTTGAAGCGGCGCACCTCCTGGGGCCAGCCGCACCCCTCGGCCACCCTCCCCGCCCACATGCGGGCGGATGCGTCGTCGGGCACGTCCACGATGGTCAGCCCGCCGAGCCACTCCTTGGTCTCCGCGAAGGGCCCGTCGGTGACGAGCAGCTCCCCGCTCGTGGCGTCCGCGCTCGCCGCCTCCTCGAGCTCCTCGACCAGCCCGCCGGCGTAGACCAGGACTCCTTGGTCCTGCATGTCGCGGACGACGGCCGTGGACGGCTCGATGCGGCCCTCGAACCACTCCTCGTCGTGGTCGCCGACCCACTGCTGGTTGAAGTAGATGAGGTAGTGAGGCATCTCTGCTCCCTTGCTCGGGCGGACCCGATGCCCGCCGCTACCCACGCTACGAACAGCAGTGGGCCGATACGACACCCATAGCCGGCGTGTTCTGCCGCTGCCGGTGCGGAGCGGCCGGACACGTCTCAGGGTGACGACCCGTCGCCGGCCCGCCCGGCAGCGGCCGTTAGCGTGCCGATCGTGACGAGCCACCTGATCCGCAACGCCCGCCTCGTCCCGCTCTCGCCGGGTGAGGACGCCCCCGACCGACCCCTCGACGTCCTGGTGGAGGACGGCCGGGTCACCGCCGTGGGTCCCGGCCTCGACCGGCCGACCGGCGTACCGGAGTCGGACGCGGAGGGTCGTTGGGCGATCCCGGGCCTGTGGGACCAGCACGTCCACCTCGGGCAGTGGACGCTGGCCAGCCAGCGGCTCGACCTGGCCTCGGCCCGGTCGCCGGAGGACGCGACCCGGCAGGTGGCCGAGAGGATCGCCGAGTGGCCCGACCACCCGGTGATCGGCTGGGGGCACCGCTCCGGCGGCTGGGACCGCGACGTCACGGTCTCCGAGCTCGACGCGGTCTCCGGGGACACCCCGGTGGTGCTGATCTCGGGCGACGGGCACCACGCGTGGCTGAACACGACCGCGCTCATGCACCTCGCGATGCCGGTCCGTGACTCGGTGGTGCGGGAGGCCGAGTGGTTCGCGGCGTACGCGCGGCTCTCCACCCTCGTCGGCGACGACGGCACCTCGGCCGAGGCCTACCGGCGCACCCTCGAGCACGCGGAGTCGATGGGGATCGTCGGCATCGTGGACTTCGAGTTCAGCGGCGGGGCCCGCGAGTGGGCCGAGCGCTGGGCGGCCGGGGCGGACCTGCTGCGGATCCGGATGGCGACGTACGCCGACACGCTGGACGACGTCATCTCGGCCGGGCTGCGCACCGGCGACCCGCTGCCCGGCTGCGACTCCCGGGCGGTGATGGGGCCGTTGAAGATCATCAGCGACGGCTCGCTCAACACCCGCACGGCCTGGTGCTGCGAGCCGTACGCCGACGCCCACCGCCTGGAGTACCCCTCCGGCCAGCCCAACCTGTCGACCGACGAGCTGCGCGACCTCCTCGCCCGCGCCCACGCGCACGGGCTGGAGGTGGCCACCCACGCGATCGGCGACGCGGCCGTCGGGGCCGCCCTCGACGCCTACGCGAGCACGGGTGCGCGCGGCTCGATCGAGCACGCGCAGATGGCCCGGCGCGCGGACATCGCGCGGATGGCCGGGCTCGGCATCCGCGCCAGCATCCAGCCCGCGCACCTGCTCGACGACCGCGACCTGACCGAGAAGATCTGGGGAGAGCGCTCGGAGCGGTGCTTCGCCTTCCGCTGGATGCTCGACGAGGGCGTCGAGCTGGCGATGGGCTCGGACGCACCGGTCTCGCCGCTGGACCCCTGGCTGGCGATCGCGGCCGCCGTGCACCGCAGCGCCGACGAGCGCGCACCGTGGCACCCCGAGCAGGCGCTCACCCCGGCCGAGGCGCTGGCCGCGTCGGTCGACGGGCAGCCGACCGTCGGCGTCGGCTCGGTGGGCGACCTCGTGCTGCTGGACCGCGACCCCCTCGAGGGGAGCGGCGACTCGGCGGCGACGGGTGAGCTGCTGCGCACCATGCCGGTCGCGGCGACGTTCGTCGGCGGTGCCGTCGTGCACGACGTGCGGTAGGGGCCGATCGAGCAGGTCAGGCCGGGTCGCCCACGCGCACGCTGACCCACGTACGGTCGTCGTACGCCGTGGCCCCGGGAGCCACCCCCTTGGTGCCGCGCAACGGACCGATGCACAAGGGATCCTCACGCACGAGGTCGAGGAGCCTCCGATCGCTCGCCTCCCGGGTGTCGAGGATCTCCGGGTAGCCGTCCGAGGTGAGGACCAGGGTGCCGCGGCCGGCCAGCGGCGTCACCTCCAGGTGCTCCGCGGGGACATGAGTGCCGTTGACGGCGCCGTAGCCGAGGTCGTGGACCCGGTTGGCGAAGAGTCCCTGGACCTCGAGGAGGCCCTGGATCGCCCGACGTCCGGGATCGGCGGCGGCCAGCTCCTCGACCGTCCAGCCCTCGGCCAGGTGGGCCTCGGTCACCGCGCGCCGCAGTCGGGACGTGACCTCGTCGATGCGCAACGCACCCGGGTGCCCGGTCCCGCCGAACGACCACGAGCAGTCGCCCAACCGCCACACCTCGTGACGGGGGCGGGAGTACACCACCAGCGCACACGCGGGTCGCTGGTGGCGACCGATCTCGGGCCGTCGGGCGCGGATGGCCGCGTCGAGGCGTGCGGTGACGAACGAGATGGCCTCGCCGGCGCCGAGCGACGTGTCCACGGCCTTCAGCGCGTCGGCGACCACCCGGGTGCCGAATCGCCCCGAGGACACCTCCTCCTGCCCGAGTCGGTAACGGATGCCCGACTTGTCCGTGGCGCCGTCGATGACGGCGACCAGCTGTGCCGTGACGACGAAGTCGTCCTCGTTCGGCCGGGTCGCGCTCTTGGGCTCGGTGAAGACCTCCAGGACCTCGATGTCGGCTCCCGGGATCAGAACGGGTCGGGCGCGGGCTCCACGTCGGGGGTCGTCCCCGGGTCCTCGCCGGGCGTCGGCTCCGGGGTCGGGATGCCGTGCGGGTCGCCGCTCGGGACGACGTCGGGGTCGGGTGCGGGATCGGTGGGAACGGTCATGCCGGGGTCGTACCCGTCGGCGGACGAGCCATGAACTGGGCCCGCGAACAGAGCGGTGAACCGGGCCGGGATCAGCCCGTGACGGCCTTGACCAGGTCGGCCAGCTCGGGGGTGTTCTCGGCCTCGGTGAGCGCGGCCTCGAGGGTGGCGTCGTGCACCGGTCGCGCGCGGTCGAGGGCGGTGCGTCCGTCGGGGGTCAGCTCGGTGTAGATCCCGCGGCGGTCGTCCGCGCACAGGATCCGGGTGAGGAGGCCGCGGTCCTCGAGCCGGTTGACCAGCCGGGTCGAGGCGCTGGGGGAGAGGCCGGCGGCGCGGCCGAGCTGGGCCATCCGCATGTGCCAGCCGTCCTGCCGCGACAACGCGTCCATCACCGTGAACTCGACGACCGACAGCTCGTGCTCGGCCTGCAGCGCCTTCTCGAGGCGGCTCTCGATGAGCTGGTGCAGGGCGGCGAGCCGGCGCCATCCCTGGGCGCGGACCTCCACGGCCTCGTCGCTGATTCCCACGTCTGCCTCCTCGGTGCTGCGGTGACGGACCCCACTGTACCAACTGTTTGCAATAGACGGCGTGTGCAACTAACGTCGTCCTCAAGCACATTGTTGCAGACGCGGGATAACGCCCCGCGCACGATCTGGAGGTGAGCATGAAACCCGGACTTCTCGCACTCGCCGTCGGCGGGTTCGGCATCGGGCTGACCGAGTTCGTCATCGCCGGGCTGCTGCCCGAGGTGGCGGCTGACTTCGCGGTGTCGGAGGCCACGGCCGGCTGGCTGATCTCCGGCTACGCCCTCAGCGTCGCGGTCGGGGCCATCGGCCTGACCGCCGGCGTGACCCGGCTGCCGCGCAAGCAGGTGCTGCTCGGCCTGATGGTGCTCTTCATCGCCGGCAACCTGCTCTCCGCCGTCGCGGGGACGTACGCCGTGATGCTGGCCGGTCGCGTCGTCGCCGCCCTCTGCCACGGCGCGTTCTTCGGGATCGGGTCGGTGGTCGCGGCCAGCCTGGTGGAGCCGGCGAAGAAGGCGGGCGCGATCGCGCTCATGTTCGGCGGCCTGACCATCGCCAACGTGCTGGGCGTCCCGCTCGGCACCCTGCTCGGCCAGCAGCTCGGCTGGCGCTCGACCTTCTGGGCGATCACCGCGATCGGCGTCGCCGCCTTCGTCGCCATCGCCCTGCTGGTCCCGGGCAGCCGGGCCGAGGACGCGGGCAGCCTGCGGCACGAGGTCCGCGCCTTCCGGCACCCCCAGGTCTGGCTGTCGCTGGCGATGACGGTGCTCGGCTTCGGCGGAATGTTCGGCGCCTTCACCTACATCGCCTACACCCTCACCGAGGTGACTGGCTTCGCGTCCGGCGCGGTGCCGTGGCTGCTGGTGCTCTTCGGGGCCGGCCTGTTCGTCGGCAACCTGCTCGGCGGCCGCGCCGCCAACGTCGACGTGCCCCGCACGCTGCTCGTGGTGCTCGCCGGCCTCACCGTGGTGATGGTGCTCTTCGCCCTGACGGCCGGCTCGCAGGTGGCGACCGTGGTCGCCCTGGTGCTCATGGGCGCCTTCGGCTTCGCCACCGTGCCCGGCCTCCAGATGCGGATCATGACCTACGCCGGCGAGGCGCCGACGCTCGCGAGCGGCGCCAACATCGCCGCCTTCAACGTGGGCAACGCCCTCGGTGCGTGGCTGGGTGGTGTCGCGATCACCGCCGGCCTCGGGTTCACCTCCCCGCTGTGGGTCGGTGCGGCCCTGGCGTTCGCGGCCCTGGTGGTGCTAGTGCTCGCCGAGCGTGCGGCCCGTCGTACGTCGGTGCGACGGGAGCGGTCCGAGGAGCTCGTGACGGCCTGATCGACCCGGGCAGCGACCTAGAGCTCCGCCAGCACCAGCCGGGCCACGGCCTCCTGCTCCTCGGCGAAGGGGTGGAAGGCCAGGGCGCGGCTGGTGTCGGTCTCGCGCCCGTTGATCCACGGGTCGTCGGAGCAGATGTCGTGGCCGGCGCTGGCGTCGAAGACGTCGACGAACGCGTCGGCCTGGCGAGCGCCCTGCTCGACCGCCTTCGCGAGCCCCTCGTTGATCCGGCGGGCGTAGTCGTAGTCACCGGTGGCCAAGGGCAGCAGGTCCGGGCAGGTCCCGCTCGGCGGCAGGATCTGGGGGTAGCCGACGACCACCACCCGGGCCTTGGGTGCCCGGTCGTGGATGCCGGCGACGATGGCTGCGACGTGTCCGCGGATCTGGCCCAGCTCACGGGCCAGCCGGTCGGAGCCGCCGGAGGTGAAGCGCTTCTCGCACGGCGCACCCTCCGGGTCGGCGGAGCGCAGCTTCGCGCAGGTGCCCACGAGGGTGGCGAACAGGTCGAAGTCGTTGCCGCCGATGCCGACCGTGACCAGGTCGGTGTCCCGGGTCAGCGCGTCGAACTGCGGCGGCTGGGCCTGGTTGCCGGTCTGCTGCACGCCGACCATGGAGCTGCTGTCGGCCCCGCTGCAGCTGACGTCGACCAGCTGCGTGCCGGACAGGTCCGCGGCGACCAGCGCGGGGTAGTTGTTGGTGGAGCGCAGGCAACCGTTGGTGACGTCGGTGTCCGGCACCAGCGGGGCGGCGGTGTAGGAGTCGCCGAGGGCGACGTAGCGCGCGTACGTCGCGGGGCCGGAGGCGTCGGTCACGCTCGCCGAGGGAGTCGGAGCGGACGCCTCGGGAGTGCCGGCCTCGACCGCGTCACTCCCGGAGCAGCCGGTCGCGGCCAGGGTCAGCAGCACGGCCAGCGCGGGCAGGGCAGCGGCCAGGGTTCGTGCGGGGTGGGACGTTCGGGGCATGCGCACCTCCTGCCCGGAGACGGTACGGGTGTGCACCCAGCCTTGCGCCGCCGCCCCCGGGAGACTGGACCGTCCCGGAAGGGGTAGTACTGAGGAGTGACCACCCAAGACGCGCAGCAGACCGGCGACGACACCCCCGTGTCGGTCGAGGTGCCCGACGACCAGTCCAAGGGTGGCGACTCGGCGCTCACCGTCATCATCGCGCTGGTCGCGAACGGCCTGCTCGCGGCCGCGAAGACCTTCGCGGGGTTCGTGACCGGATCGGCCTCGATGATGGCCGAGGCGGCCCACTCGTGGGCCGACACCGGCAACGAGGTGTTCCTGCTGATCGCGGAGCGGCAGGGCCGGAAGCCCCGCGACGAGTCCCATCCGCGTGGCTACGGCCGGGCGACGTACGTCTGGTCCCTGGTGGCCGCCTTCGGCCTGTTCTCGGCCGGCGCGGTGGTCTCGATCTGGCACGGCGTCAGCGAGCTGTTCGCCGAGCCCGAGACGCCGAGCTACACGATCAACTACGTGATCCTCGCGATCGCCTTCGTGCTCGAGGGCACGTCCTTCGTGCAGGCGTCACGCCAGGTGCACGGCGCCTCCCGACGCTGGGGGATGCACCCGCTGCGCTTCGTCGAGCGCACCTCGAACCCCACGCTGCGCGCGGTCTTCTTCGAGGACTTCTCGGCGCTGCTCGGCATCCTCTTCGCCGGTGCCGGCATCGGGCTGCACCAGCTCACCGGCGACGCCTACTGGGACGCGGTCGGCTCCATCGCGGTCGGGGTGCTGCTCGCGTTCGTCGCGGTCTTCCTGATGCGCCGCAACATGGACTACCTGCTGGGCGAGGGCTCCGCGGAGATGCGCAAGCGGGTGCTCGCGGGCCTGCTCGAGCACCCGGCCATCGACCGGATCACCTACCTCCACGTGGAGTACGTCGGCCCCAGCCGGCTGTTCGTCGTCGCGGCCGTCGACCTGACCGGTGACGACGCCGAGCCCGACCTGGCGCGGCGGATCCGCGACGTGGAGCGCGAGATCGAGGAGAACGACCTCATCGAGGACGCCGTCCTCACCCTCGCCCACCCGGACGAGCCCTCGCTGACACCCTGAGGCGCCCGCGAGGAGCTCGTCCGTGCGGTGGGCCGGTCGGTTCTCAGGCCGGCGGCGGCTCGAGGTCGAACGGACGCAGGATCAGGTTGACCGCGTGCGCGATCTGCCGGTTGCCCTTGTTGATGTTGCGGGGCCGGATCACGTGCGCGTTCTTGTCATTCGGGTCCTTGTCCTTGAGGAAGACCTTCTTGCCCTGGACGTCGACCCTGAGGGTCAGGCCTCCGGGGAAGGCGGTCTGGAGCTTGACCCCGTCGGCCTTGCGGGCCTGCCGGTAGGTGATGGTCGCGCCCGGCACCACGTGGTAGAGCAGGATGTTCTCGATCAGTGCCACCGGGTCGGAGGGCGAGATCTGGCCAGCGAGCGCGACGAGCGTCTTGTACGCCTCCTTCTCGGTGGCCGGCGCCGTGCCCGTCGCGGCCTTGACCAGCTTGCGGAACGCCTTGTCGGTGGGCAGGAACGCCGTCACCCGCTTCCGACCGTGGGCAAGCACGGCGACCGGGCTGTCGGGCTTGGCCTTCAGCACGGCGTGCACGGCCTTGTCCACGATGTCGAAGTCGCTCCAGTTCTGGTCGAACTTGTTGCCGTCGACGGCCAGGACCTTCGCCAGGCTCCTGTGCCCGAGCTTGCGGTCCGCGCCGGGTGCCTGGGCCTGGGCCGGGGTGGCGGCCGCCGTGCCCGCGACCAGGACGGTCGCCAGCGCGGCAGCTGTGTAGCGGATCTTCATGGTTGTTCCTTCCGGTGGGTTGGGTGAGACGTCACGAAGCAGTGGGGGGTGGGGCGTCGTACGACGCGCGCAGGACCGAGGTCACGGAGTGCTGGGGGTTCCCGTCGTCGACCTCGAGGCTGACGTCGACCGCGGTGTAGCGGCCGAGCAGCCGGTCGTCGATCTCGAACGACGCCTGCCCGGTGGGGCCGAGCTGGCCGAGGGGGAGCATCTTCTGGGTGGCCGGGTCGAGCAGCCAGGCCTCGTAGAACTGGCCGCTGCGGGCCCGGGGCAGGTCCCGGGTGGTGATGGACATCCGGGCGCTGTCCGGACCCACGGACATCAGCAGCTGGCCGCGGGCCGAGCCCACGACCGGGTCGAGGGTGGCGCTCAGCTGCTCCCGCACGGGGGCAGGTGCCCCGTCCCCGCGGTCGAGGAGGACCGCGGTGAGGCCGGCGCCGATGACCGCGACCACGGCCGCCGCGGCGATGAGCAGCCGGGGCCGCCAGCCGGCGCCGCGCGAGGGCCGGCGCAGCGCGGGCAGCGGGGCCGCCTCGCCGGCAGGCTCCTCCAGGGTCCGGGCCGAGCGGGTGAGCATCGCGTGCCCGGTGGCGAGCTCGGCGAGGTCGCCGCGGCAGTCCTGGCAGCTGTCGAGGTGCTCCCCGGCATGGGCGACGTCCTGGTTGGTCAGCTCGGCGCGCAGCAGGCCGAGCAGGTCGGGGTGGTCGTTCACGCGGCTCCTCCTTCCCGCAGCTGGTCGCGCATGAGGGCCCCGAGGCGACGGGTCGCGCGGGAGGCCCGGGCCTTGACGGTCCCGATCGGCACGTCCAGCCGCTCGGCGATCTCCCGCTGGGTCAGGCCCGCGTAGTAGGTCAGCTCCAGCGCCTGCCGCTCGTGCTCGGGCAGCCGGGACAGCGCGGCCCGGACGTCGGCCGCCTCGGCGAAGCGCTCGGCGGTCTCCCGGCCGTCCTCCCCGACGAGGTCGCGCGCGGCCTCCACGTCGACCACCTGGTGGCGGCGGGCGCGCAGGGCGTCCACGGCCCGCCGGTGCGCGATCGTGAACAGCCAGGTGCTGAACCGCTGGCTGGGCTGGTAGCGCCCGGCGTGCCGCCACACGTCGAGGAAGGTCCGCTGGAGGACGTCCTCGGCCTCGTCCGGCCCGACGTAGCGGCGCAGGTAGGAGAGCAGGCTGCCGCCGTACGCCGCGTAGGCCTCCTCGAGGGCGGACTCGTCGCGCCGCGCGAGGCGTAGCCCGATGGCCTGACCGCTCTCCATGTGAGGTGATTCGGTCAGGCCGGGCGGATGGTTGCCGTGTTCAGGGATATACCGACAATTGGTGGTCGGTCCCGAGCGGGGTCAGAGTCTTTCGGCCCTCGCGGACCGGACGTCTCAGGGCCCTTCGGCCCCCAGGGCGATCGTCAGCGCGAGCACCGTGGCCGGGTCGTCGAGCCGGTCGCCGTACAGCTCGCGCAGCTGTCCCATGCGGTAGCGGACGGTCTGCGGGTGGACGAACAGCTCCTCGGCGACGTCCTCCCGGCGGCCGTGGTGGAGCAGCCAGGAGCGCAGCGTGTCGGCGAGCTTCTCCGCGGAGCCCGCGCGCAGTCCCTCCAGCGGGGCGAGCACCTGCGCGCGCAGGTCGGCGAGGGCCTCGGCGTCGGCGCCGAGCACCAGCTGGGTGAGGTGGGCCTCGGTGTCCTCGGTGATGCCCAGGGTCCGGGCCCGGATCGCGCGCTCGTAGGACGCGCGCACCTCCAGCCACGGGCGCGCCGGCCCCGCGATCGCGCCGCGGCCGCGCAGCGCCCGCAGCAGCACCGGCCGCCGGTGCCCGTGCACGTCCGGCACCAGCAGCAGCGCGTGGTCCTCGAGGTCGGGGAGATCGGCCGCGACCAGCGTGCGGGAGGCGACCGCCGCCAGCACCGGGCGCACCTGGGCCTCGGGGACCACGACCGCGGTGAGCGTGGTCGGGGGCTCCCACCCGGCCCGCTCGGCGGCGGCGACGACGGTCTCGGTCGAGGCCCCGGACAGGAGGTGCCGGGCGATCCGCTCGAGGAGCCGCTGCCGGACCCGGCCGCTCGTGGCGAGCTCGTCGGTGTGGCCGGCCACGCTCGCCGCGGACAGCTCGTCGATGTAGGCGAAGACCAGCTCGGCGAAGTCGACCAGCGTCTCGGCCGGGATCCCGCTGGCGACGGCCGTCGTCGACATCTGGCGCCAGGAGACCCGGGCGCCGACGCGGTAGGCCGCGAGCAGCGCCTCGGTGCTGCGGCCGCTACGGGCCTCGCCGCGCCCGAGCTGGTAGGCACCCTCGACGGCCGGGGCGGTCGGCGTACGCGGGTCGGCGCCGCGCCGGCCGCTGGCCAGGGAGAGGAAGCCGCCGAGTGCGAGCTGGACGGCGTTGCGGATGTTCTCGCCCATCGGGCCGGTCAGCGCGCCCTCGTAGCTGGGCACCTCCGCGATGATCGCGGTGACCGTCTCCTCGGCCACCGCGGGCAGCCTCGAGCGCATCTCGCCGACCGCCTCGGCGGGCAGCTGGAGCCGGTGCCCGGCGGTACGACGGGTGGGGCGGGCCATGGTGGGACTCCTTGTTGTCACCTGCGAACAAATGTGACCTGCGTCTTCACGCTCGACGGACAGGACTTTACGCCCTCCGATGAAGGACAGTGGGTGTCATGAGCATCGATGTCACTCCTCGCGTCTCCGGAGCGACCTCCGCGTCCCCTGACAGCGCCACCCCGTCGGCCCTGCCGCCGGCCCCTCGCCGCAGCCTGCGCGACGGCCTGCGCCGCTTCGCCGAGGCGGCGGTGACCCCGCTCGAGCTCGACGACGTGCTGGACGTCTTCCACCCGCTGCGCAAGGGCGCCGACCTGCGCGGCCGGATCGTCTCGGTCACCCCCGAGACCGCCGACGCCGCCACCATCGTCATCAAGCCCGGCAAGGACTGGGCCGGCCACGTGCCCGGCCAGTACCTCCGCGTGGGCGTCGACGTCGACGGCGTCCGCCTGTGGCGCACCTACTCGCTGACCCACGGCCCCCGCCCCGACCGCTGCATCAGCATCACGGTCAAGGCGATCCCCGACGGCGTCGTGTCCAACCACCTGGTCCGCAAGGTCCGCCCCGGCCAGATGATCCACCTCGGCCAGGCCGACGGCGACTTCGTGCTCCCGGACCCGATGCCCACCAAGCTGCTGCTCGTCACCGCCGGCTCGGGCATCACGCCGGTGATCGGCATGCTGCGCAACCTGTTCTCGCGGGCCGTGCCGTTCGAGGCCGACATCGTGCTGCTGCACTCCGCGCTCTCCCGCTCGGAGGTCATCTTCGGCGAGGAGCTGCGCCGGTACGCCGCCGCGGGCCGGCTGCGCCTGGTCGAGCTGCACACCGACACCCACGGCATGCTCGACGTGCACGACCTCGACACGATCGTCCCCGACATCGCCGAGCGCACGACGTACGCCTGTGGCCCGGTCGGCCTGCTCGACGCGCTCGAGGCGCACCACACCGAGCGCGACCTGCCGCTGCACATCGAGCGGTTCCGCACCTCGGTCGTCGTCACCGCCGAGGATGGGCAGAGCGGCGGCACGGTCTCGTTCGCGAAGTCCGGCACCACCCTGGAGGCCGACGGCTCCACGCCGATCCTCGACGCCGCCGAGGCCGCGGGCGTGCTGATGCCCAGCGGCTGCCGGATGGGCGTCTGCTTCGGCTGCGTGCTGCCGCTGCGGGAGGGCGCCGTCCGCGACCTCCGCAACGGCCAGCTGACCGTCGCCGCCCCCGGCGACGGCGTGATCATCCAGACCTGCATCAGCGCAGCCGCCGGCGCCTGCGACATCGACCACTGACCTTTCCCCACCCGCTCGATCCCCCGAGAAGGAGCGACACCATGACCGCACTGCAGAAGAAGGCCGACAACCCGATCGCGCACCTCACCCCCGAGGACATCGAGCAGCTCGGCCACGAGCTCGACGCCATCCGCCAGGACGTCCTCGACGCCCGCGGCGAGAGCGACGCGAAGTACATCCGCAAGGTCATCGGCGTGCAGCGCAAGCTCGAGCTCGGCTCGCGCGCGGTGCTCCTCGCCTCCGCCTTCCCGCCGGCATGGGTGGTCGGCACCGCCGGCCTGTCGGTCGCCAAGATCCTCGAGAACATGGAGATCGGCCACAACATCCTGCACGGCCAGTGGGACTGGATGCGCGACCCCAAGATCCACTCCACGACCTGGGAGTGGGACATGGCCACGCCGGCCGAGCAGTGGAAGCACTCGCACAACGAGCTGCACCACACCTACACGAACGTGATCGGCAAGGACAACGACCTCGGCTACGGCATCATGCGCGTCGACGAGGACCAGCCCTGGCACCCGTTCTTCCTGGTGCAGCCGCTGTGGAACTTCATCAACGCCTGCTTCTTCGAGTACGGCATCGCGGCGTACGACCTCGAGCTCGGCGCCACCATCAAGAAGAAGCAGACCAAGGACCCCGACTTCCAGCGCCGCCTCAAGGGCGTGTTCAAGAAGATCCGCAACCAGGCCACCAAGGACTACGCGGTGCACCCGCTGCTGTCCCTGCCCACCGGATCGTTCCTGCCGACCCTGGCCGCGAACTTCACCGCCAACGTGGTCCGCAACCTGTGGAGCCACTCGATCATCATGTGCGGCCACTTCCCGGAGGGTGTCGAGACGTTCGAGCGCCGCTCGATCGAGGGCGAGACCCGCGGCGAGTGGTACGTCCGCCAGATGCTCGGCTCGGCCAACATCTCCGGCTCCAAGGCGATGCACATCATGAGCGGCAACCTGTCGCACCAGATCGAGCACCACCTGTTCCCGGACCTGCCCAGCAACCGGTACGCCGAGATCGCACCGAGGGTCAAGGACCTCTTCGAGAAGTACGACCTCAAATACCACGCCGCCCCGCTGCCGCAGCAGGTCGCGAGCGCCTGGCACAAGGTGATCCGGCTGTCGCTGCCCAACGGCTGGCTGGCCACCACCAACACCAGGAACCTCGTGCCGCAGCTCAAGATGCTCTACAAGATGACGACCGGCGGCCCCAAGGTCCGTCGCGCCGCCCAGGCCCGCCTCAACCAGCAGGCCCGCAAGGTGGCTGCCGCCGCCTGACCCGCCCGTCTCAACGGAGGAGGTCGCCGAGGCCCTGCAGGTCCGGGAGCACGACGTGCGCGCCGGCCTCGGTGAGCTCGGCCCCGGACCAGGTGGTGGTCACGCCGACGACCCGGCCGACGCCGGCCGCGACGGCCGCCCCGACACCCGCGGGCGAGTCCTCGGCGGCGAGGCAGTCGGCGGGGGAGACGCCGAGGCGTGCGCAGGCGAGCAGGAATCCCGCTGGGTGCGGCTTGCCCTCGGCGACGTCGTGGGCGGTCACGACCACCTCGATGTGCTCGAGCACGCCGAGGCCGTCGCCCAGGGCGCGCGAGACCCAGGGCGGGCGCGCCGAGGTGACGATCGCGAGCGGGATCCCGGCGCCCACGGCCGAGTGGACGGCCGCCCGCGCGCCGGCGACCGGGTTCGGGGTCGCGCCGTCCGGGATGTGTCCGCGCACCTCGGCGGCGAGCTCGTGGGGGTCGTGTCCCGCCCATGGTCCCGCCTCGACCGCGAAGACGTCCTCGGCCCGGCGCCCGGTGAACATGCCGAGGTCGGCGACCGACCACCCGCGGTCGGCCAGGAAGGCGTCGTACGCCGCCCGGTGCACCGGCTCGGAGTCGACCAGGGTGCCGTCGAGGTCGAGCAGCAGCGCCGCCGGCTTCACGGGCCCACCCTGAACAGCACGTCGCCGACCTTCGCGACCGCGCCGTCCGCGGGCGCCGGCACCGACCCCTTGGGCCGGTCCATCGCCACCACCGGGACGATCGTGGAGAGGTCCTCGCCGGTGACGCTCGCGGGGTCCCAGCGCACCATCGGGTCGCCGGCCGCGACCGTCGAGCCCTGCTCGGCGAGGACCTCGAAGCCCTTGCCCTCCAGGCGCACGGTGTTGATGCCGAGGTGCACGAGGACGCCGACGCCTTCGGCGCCGAGCACCACGAACGCGTGCGGGTGCACCTTGACCACCGTGCCGGCGATGGGGGACACCACGGTCACCTCGCCCGGGTCGGGGTCGATGGCGACGCCCGGCCCGACCATCTCCGAGGAGAACACGGGGTCGGGCACCTCCGACATCGGCACCAGCCGACCGGGGCAGGGGACCAGGACCTCCAGCGGTCCGGTCACATCAGGTCCTCGATGTCCTCGGCCAGGGTGTCGGCCTCGGGCCCGACGACCACCTGGACGACGTTGCCGGACCTCACCACGCCGTGCGCACCCGCTGACTTGAGTGCCTTCTCGTCGACCAGCGCGCCGTCGTTCACCTCGGTGCGCAGCCGGGTGATGCAGGGCTCGATCTCGACGATGTTCCCGGCGCCGCCGAGTCCGGCGAGGATCTGCTCGGCCTTGCTGCTCATGGATTCTCCTTCGGGGTGGGTGGGTCGGTGGTGGTCACCTTGGCCAGGCCGCGGGGGTTGTCCGGGTCGAGCCCGAGCTCGCGGGCCAGCGCCTCGACGAGCAGCTGGGCCGGCACGATCGCCCCCAGCGGCGCCAGCGCCTCAGGGAGCTCGGGGCCGGGCACGTGCACCGCGCAGGACCGGGCGAACGCGGGGTCGCCGCCGATGCCCACCACCGTGGCGCCCCGCGCCGCGAGGTCGTCGGCGAGCTCGGCCATCGGCGCGAGCAGCGGCCCGTCGGGGGCGGCGACCAGCACGGCGGTCATCCCCTCGGTCACCACCGAGATCGGACCGTGCCGCAGGTCGGCGTACGAGTAGCCGCGCACCGGCCGCAGGCAGGTCTCCTCGAGCTTCAGCGCGGTCTCCAGCGCCGTGCCCATCATCAGGCCGCGCCCGGAGACGACGGCGTACGCCGCGTCGCGCAGCGCCTCGACCGCGGCCGGCACACCGGTCGGCTCGTGCACGAGCCGCTCCACCTCGTGGGGGACCCGGGCCAGCTCGGCATCGAGGGCGTGCGGGTCGGGGGCGAGCGCGGTGCCGAGGACGGTCATCGCGACGAGCTGGGTGAGGTAGGTCTTGGTCGCCGGCACCGCGAGCTCGGGGCCGGCCTGCGTGACCAGGGCCAGGTCGGCGTACTCCGCGAGGGGCGAGCCCTCGACGTTGGTGACGGCCAGCGTCGCGGCGCCGTTGCCCTGCGCCCAGGTCTGGGTCTCGACGATCTCCGTCGTGGCGCCGGACTGCGACACGCACACCACGAGGGCGTCGGAGAGGTCGAGCTGTGCGCGGTAGTGGGTGGCGACGCTGGGGGAGAGCAGGCTGCCGAGCACCCCCGCGCGGGTCTCGAGGAGGTAGCGCCCGTAGACGGCCGCGTTGTCGCTGGAGCCGCGGGCCGCGAAGAGCACCTGTCGACGCCCCTGCGCGAGCCGGCGCACGTCCGCACGCAGGGGCAGCAGCGCGTCGAGGGTGCGGCGCACGGCCTGCGGCTGCTCGGCCACCTCGGCGGCCATCCGGCTGCTCACGCGATCTCCTCCGGGCCCTTGACATCCGTCGTGAGCGTGACCATCCTCACAACTGGTACGGACCAGACCGTACCAGTGGTCACCAGCACCGTCGAGAGGTCCGACCCTTGTCCCGTACCCGTTCCGCCCGGGTCATCACCGACGGCCCCCGGCCCAAGCACGCGCAGCTGAGCGACGCGCTGGCCGACCTCGCCGTGCACGAGCTCGGGCCCGACGCCGCGATCCCCTCCGAGCGCGAGCTGATGACGACGTACGACGTCTCCCGCGCGACGGTCCGCAAGGCGATCGACAGCCTGGTCGCCGACGGGCTGCTGCACCGGATCCACGGCAAGGGCACGTTCGTCGCCCGGCCCCGGCTCGAGAGCCGGCTGCACCTCGCGTCGTTCAGCCAGGACATGCGCCGCCGCGGGCTGACCCCGTCCACGCGGCTGCTGAGCGTCGAGCTGGACGAGCCGCCCGCCGACGTCGCGAAGGCGCTCGACCTGAGCACGGACGGGGCCGCCTGGCGACTGGACCGAGTGCGCCTCGCGGACGGGCAGCCGATCGCGCTCGAGAACGGGTGGTACCCCCACCACCTGCTGCCCGGCCTGGACCGCCACGACCTCGGTGGCTCGCTCTACGAGCTGCTCGCGGACGTCTACGACCTGAGCATCGACGGCGCCGAGCAGACCCTGTGGGGCGAGACCGCGGACGCGGCCACGGCGCGCCGGCTCGACGCACCGGTCAACACCCCGCTCCTCGTCTTCCGGCGCGTGTCGTACGCCGCCGGCCGCCCGCTGGAGTACGTCGTGTCGCGCTACCGGGGCGACCGCTACCAGCTGCACATGTCCCTGGGCCGGGACGACCTCGGCGCCAGCCCAGCACCCCGGAAGGGGACCACCGAAGGGAAGAAGCAGTGACCACCACAGACGCGTCCTCGGGCGCCACCACGGAGCGGCGCCGGCTCAACCTGGCGCCGGTCCAGAAGTTCGGTCGGAGCCTGATGCTGCCGATCGCGGCCCTCCCGGCCGCAGCGCTGCTGCTGCGGCTCGGCCAGGCCGACCTCCTCGGCGCCGACGGGCTCGGCTGGGAGCACGTCTCGGCGGTGGTCGGAGCGGCCGGCAACGCGCTCTTCGCGAACCTGCCCCTGCTCTTCGCCGTGGGTGTCGCGATCGGCATGGCGAAGAAGTCCGACGGCTCGACCGCCCTCGCAGCCGTCGTCGGCTACCTCGTCTTCAAGGCGGTCGGGGACGCGGTCTCGCCGTTCGTGCTGGGGACCCCCGACGAGGGCGGGACCCAGGAGCTGATCAACTACGGCGTCCTCGGGGGCATCGTCTCCGGCCTGGCGGCGGCCTGGCTGTGGCAGCGGTACCACCGCATCAAGCTGCCGCCGTACCTCGCGTTCTTCGGTGGCCGCCGCTTCGTCCCGATCGTCACGGCGGTCGTGATGCTCGTGGTCTCGGTGCTCATGAGCGTGGTCTACCCGGCGTTCAACTCCGGGATCACCAACCTCGGTGAATGGGTCACCGAGAACGACGTCACGGGAGGCTTCGTCTACGGCACGCTGAACCGGCTGCTGATCCCGCTGGGCCTGCACCACATCCTGAACAACCCGCCGTGGTTCGTCTTCGGCTCCTACGACAGCTCGGCCGGGGTCGTGCACGGGGACATCCCGCGCTTCCTCGCCGGCGACCCGACAGCCGGCGCCTTCATGACCGGCTTCTTCCCGATCATGATGTTCGCGCTCCCGGCTGCGGCGCTCGCGATCTGGCACGAGGCGCGCCCCCAGCACAAGAAGGCCGTCGGCGGCATCATGCTGTCCGCCGCGCTGACCTCGTTCCTCACCGGCGTCACCGAGCCGCTGGAGTTCGCGTTCATGTTCGTCGCGTGGCCGCTCTACGTGATCCACGCCGTGCTCACCGGCACCTCGCTGGCGCTGGTCAACGCGCTCGGGATCAAGGACGGCTTCGGCTTCTCCGCCGGCCTGTTCGACTTCCTGCTGAACTGGAACATCGCGACGAAGCCGTGGCTGCTGGTCCCGATCGGGATCGGCTACGCGGTCGTCTACTACTTCCTCTTCCGGGCCGTGATCCGCAGGTGGAACCTGCGCACGCCCGGCCGCGAGGAGGAGGACGCCGAGTCCGCCGTCGAGGCCGACACGAGCGCCTGAGGATGCTGCTCTCTGCTGGTCGGGTGGTCACCCCGGCGCGGGTCTTCGCGCCGGGGTGGCTGCACGTCGTGGATGGGCGGATCGCCGAGGTCGGTCCCGGGTCGCCACCGCGGCCCGCCGACGTCGAGCTGCCCGCCGCCACGGTCGTCCCGGGGTTCGTCGACACCCACGTCCACGGGGGCGGGGGAGCGTCGTTCGACGGCGGCGACCCGGAGGTGGGCGCGGCCGCGGTGCGCGCCCACCTCGCCCACGGCACCACCACGATGGTCGCGAGCCTGGTGACCGCGAGCGGGCCGTCGCTGCTCGACTCGGTGCGCCGGCTGTCCGACCTCGCCGACGACGGGCTGCTGGCCGGGATCCATCTCGAGGGTCCGTGGCTGAGCCCGAGGTACGCCGGCGCCCACGACCCCGAGCTGCTCACCGACCCGAAGCCGGCCCAGGTCGACGCGCTGCTCGAGGCCGGGCGCGGACACGTGCGGATGGTGACGCTGGCGCCGGAGCTGGCCGGCGGGCTGGACGCGATCAGGCAGCTGACCGCCGCCGGCGTCGTGGCCGCGATCGGGCACACGGACGCGACGTACGACGTCGCGCGCTCCGCGCTCGACGCGGGGGCCGGCGTGGGCACCCACCTCTTCAACGCGATGCGCGGGCTGCACCACCGCGAGCCCGGCCCGGTGGCGGCGCTGCTCGAGCACCCGGACGCCTACGTGGAGCTGGTCGCCGACGGCGTGCACGTCCACCCGGCCGCGCTGCGGCTCGCGGCCCGGGCCAAGCCGCACCTGACCGTGCTGGTCACCGACGCGATGGCGGCCGCGACCGCCGCCGACGGGGACTACCGGCTCGGGCGCCTCACGGTGACGGTGCGCGACGGGGTGGCGCGGCTGGCGGGCACCGGCGCGATCGCCGGCTCCACGCTGACGATGGCTGCCGCGGTCCGGTACGCCGTCCGGGTCGCCGGCCTGCCCATCGAGGACGTCGTGCGCGCCGCCACCGCCTCTCCGGCGGCCCTCCTCGGCCTGGACCGGGTCGGCGCCCTGCGCCCCGGCTTCGACGCCGACCTCGTGGTGCTCGACGACGACCTGGCCGTGCAGCGGGTGATGCGGAAGGGGACCTGGGTCGGGGCTACTCGTCCCCGGTGAGGTTGAAGCCGCGGAGCCGCCGGCCGGTGAGCCAGACGCCGAGGACGATCACGACCAGCGTGGCGACGAGGGCGTACGACGTCCCGAGGTCGGTCACGAGGGTCACGCCGGCGACCGGTTCGGCGATCGCGCCCGACCAGCGGCTGATGCTGAGCCAGCGGATGCCGTCGAGCAGGCCGCCCAGCAGGCTCTCCCAGATCAGCAGGTAGATCAGGCCGACCACCACGGCGTGCCGGGTCAGCACCGACAGCAGCGCGAAGAGCGAGCAGTAGGCCAGCCCGCCCGCCAGCGCCCCGAGGGCGAGCCCGCCCCCGAAGCCCGGGTCGCCGGGGCGGAGCACCAGGCCCGCCACCAGGACGGGCAGGACCGCGAAGGCCACCACGCAGGACGCCGCGACCGCGAGCTTGCTCAGCACGATGGTGTGCCGCGAGATCGGTTTGGCCAGCAGGTAGGCGATCGACCCGTCGTCGATCTCGGGAGCGAGCAGGCCGGTGGTCGAGAGCAGCGCGACGAGCGGGACGACCACGACCAGGCCCAGCCCGTAGAGAGTGTGCCGCGCCCCGGTCTCGTCCGAGCCGACGAGGACCCGGACCAGCACGGCCAGCCCGACGAGCACCACCGGCAGCACGAAGAGCAGGATGCCCCGGCGCCGGCCGAAGACGCTGCGGTAGCCGAGCCGCGCGATCGTCGGCGACCAGACCGCGCTCATGACGACACCAGGTAGGCGAAGACGCTCTCGAGCGACTCGTCGGTCGGCGTGACCTCGAGCAGCCGGACCGCGTGGTCGCGCGCCAGTCGGGGCAGCACCTCGCTGAACCGGCCGAAGTCGGACGCCTCGAGCTCGATGCCGCCCTCGGAGCGGAGCCGGGCCCCGCGCACCGACGGGTCGGCCAGCAGGATCGACGCCATCGTCCGGTCGTCGGAGGTGCGCAGCACGAACCGGTTGGGCCGGTCGGTCATCAGCCGCCGGATCGCGCCGAAGTCACCGGAGGCGGCGTGCCGGCCGGCGACGACCACCTCGATCTGCCGGGCCACCTGCTCGACCTCCTCGAGGATGTGGGAGCTGAACAGCACCGTGCGGCCCTCGGCGCCCATGGTGCGCAGCAGCTCCATCAGGTGGATCCGCTGCCGGGGGTCCATGCCGTTGAACGGCTCGTCGAGCAGCAGCACGGCCGGGTCGTGCACCAGCGCGGAGGCCATCTTGACCCGCTGCCGCATCCCCTTGGAGTACGTCGAGATGACGCGGTCCTGCGCGTCGCTCATCTCGACCGTGGCGAGCGCCCGCTGGGCGGCTGCCTTCGGGTCGGGGAGCCCGTGCAGCTCGGCGTTGGCCAGCACGAACTGCCGCCCGGTGAGGTACTCGAACAGCGCCTCGCGCTCGGGCACGAGCCCGATCTTGCGGTAGACCTGCTCGTTGCGCCACAGCGGCTCACCGTCCAGCGTCACCGAGCCCGTCGAGGGCGCGAGGAAGCCCGACATCATCGCGATCAGCGTGGACTTGCCGGCGCCGTTGGGCCCGAGCAGGCCGGTGACGCCCGGGCCGATCGTCATCGAGACGTCGTTGACGGCGACGACGTTGCGGTACCACCGCGACACGTGGTCGAGCTCGATGGTGCTCATACGGGAACCTCGCGGTAGCGGCGCAGCATCGCGCCGACGCAGCCGAGCACGACGAGCGCCGTGACGACCAGGTAGAGCACGCCCATGCCGGTGCCCGTGGGCGGCGTCGGCGTGGCCTCGGGGGAGCCGAAGAGGAAGACCTGGACGCCGTTGACCAGCGTGTACGGCGAGAACATGCCGGCGACCTCGCCGACCCGCGGGTGGTGCGCCTCGAGCGAGATCCCCTGGATGGTGGCGACCACGGTGTAGCTGACCAGCAGCACCACGATGACCGCCGCGACCGCCAGTCCGCGCCGGATCGTCAGCGCGGAGACGAGGGCGGCCAGCCCGGACAGGCACGCGGCGAGCAGCAGCGCCCCGACCAGCGCGCCGAGGACCCGGCCCGTCTCCCGGCCCGGCGGCAGCTCGGCGAGCAGGCCGCCGACGTACATCAGCACCAGCGGCGCCCCGATCAGCACGAACGTCGCTGCCGTCAGCGAGGCCAGCCGCACCAGGACGTACGTCGTGCGCCGCAACGGGCGGGCGAGGTAGAGGGTGATGGTGCGGAACCGCAGGTCGCGCGAGACCAGGGCGGGGGCCTGGGAGGCCACGAAGACCGAGATGAGCAGCTGGGTGGTGAGCGGGTAGGTGCTGTAGGCGACGATCTGCTCGTCGAGCCCGAGCAGCCCCTTGGCCTGCACCAGGACGCCGACCAGGATCAGCGCGGGCAGCAGCATCAGCCCGAGCAGGATCATCGGCAGCACCTTCGAGCGGCCGGAGCGGCCGAGGCCGAAGCAGTTGCGCAGGCCGGTGACCAGGAGCGCCCACGCGACCTCGCGCTCCCCGAGCCGGGGGCCGGTGTAGGAGCGGTAGCCGAGGTCGTGGATGACGGCGGTCGGCGCCGCGGTGGGCGCGGGGTCGGCCGCCCCGGTGAACTCAGACGGGCTGGACACTTCCGGCACCCCCGTCCCGGAACACGTCCTCGATGCGGTGGTGGCGTTCCTGCATCCGGACCAGGCCCAGCCCGAGCTCGACGGTCAGGTCGCGGACGACGTCCCGCGTGGTCTCGTCGCGCGCCTCGACCTCGACCATGCGTCCGTCGGAGGGCCAGGCGCGCAGGCCGGCGTCGACGAGCGCCTGGCCGAGCAGCCGGTCCGCGTCGGGCCGGCCCTGCACCTCGACCAGCAGGTTGCCGGTGGTGTTCAGGAAGTCCGTGGTCGCCGAGGAGCGGAGCAGCCGGCCGCTGTCGAGCACGACCACGTGGTCGCTGACCCGCTCCAGCTCGCCGAGCAGGTGGGAGGTGACCAGGACGGCGATGCCGAACTCGGTGCCGATGCGGCGCACCAGCGCCAGCATGTCGTCGCGCGAGGACGGGTCCAGGCCGTTGGTCGGCTCGTCGAGGAGCACCAGCCGCGGGTCGTGGACGAGTGCCTGGGCCAGCTTGGCGCGCTGCTTCATGCCGGTGGAGTAGCCGCCGATGGGCCGGTAGCGCTCCTCGGCCAGCCCGACGTGGCGCAGCACGTCGGACGCGCGCTCGCGGGCGGCCGGGTAGGGCAGGCCGGACATCTGGCCGAGGTGGACGACCAGGTCGCTCGCGGAGACGTCGGCCGGCAGGCAGTCGTGCTCGGGCATGTAGCCCACCAGCGCCCGGATCTGCCCGCCCTCGGTGGCGACGTCGTACCCCAGCACGCTGGCGCTCCCGCTGGTCGCCGGCAGCAGGCCGAGCAGGATCTTGATCAGCGTCGACTTGCCGGCCCCGTTCGCGCCGACCAGCCCGGTGACTCCGTGCCCGATGCTCACGTCGAGCGAGTCCAGCGCGGTCACCCGGGGGTACTGCTTGGTCAGACCCACGGTCTCGATGACGCCCACGGAGTCAAGGTAGCCGCCCTCGACGGATAGTCCGGCACGTTTCGACCTCGGGGCGCCGCCGGTGACGACAGAAACGTGCCGGACTATCCCGTCGGATCGGTGTTGCGGAACAGGTGGACACCCACCGTGAGCCCGGAGACGGCCGTCGCGTCACTGCTCATGCAGACGGCTCTCCCCCTCGTCGGTCCGGGCAGGTCGGCACGGACGCTGCGCGAGCCGGCGTACGGTCGGCAGCGTGTTCCGCTCCGTCGCCGCGACGTACGACGAGGTCGCGCGGCCGCTGCCCGGCGACGAGCTGGTGCCCGGCGCGGCCGTGGTGATGGACCGCGCCTTCACGCTCGGGGCGCCGGTGGCCCGGGTCTGGCCGTGGTTCGTGCAGCTCGGCAAGGGGCGAGCGGGCTGGTACGCCCCGCGTCGGGTCGAGCGGGCCGTGCCGGCGGGGCGACGCGCGATCCGGCGGATCGATCCCGCCCTGCAGCTCCTCGGCGTCGGCGACGTCATCGCCGACTGGGGCGGCCGGGACGCGATCTTCACCGTGGCGCGCCTCGAGCCACCGCGGGTGCTCGTGCACACCTCGCGCCGGGGTCGGGTCGACCTGTCCTGGGCGATCGTGCTGCACGAGGTGCCGCCCGGCACGCGGGTCCAGCTCCGGCTCCGGATGTCCGGGGTGCGGCGGCCGTGGCTCGCGCGCACGCTCGGTGGCCTCGTCGACGCGGTCACGGTCGCGGCACTCGCGGCCGGGCTGCGCGAGCGGGTCGGCCCGGCGCCGGAGCGCCGGGCGCGGGTCAGCCGAGCGCCGCGCTGACCACCTCGCGCGCCTCGGCCTGCACCTCGGCGAGGTGGTCGGGGCCGCGGAACGACTCGGCGTAGATCTTGTAGACGTCCTCGGTGCCCGACGGCCGGGCGGCGAACCACGCCGACTCGGTGACCACCTTCAGCCCGCCGATCTTCGCGCCGTTGCCGGGCGCCTCGGTGAGCTTGGCGGTGATCTCCTCGCCCGCCAGCGACGTCGCCTTCACGTCGTCGGGCGAAAGGGCGCCGAGCTTCGCCTTCTGCTCGCGGTCGGCGGGCGCGTCGATGCGGGCGTACGCCGGGTCGCCGTGCTGCTCCACGAGGGCGGCGTAGTGCTGCGAGGGGGTCTTCCCGGTGGTCGCGAGGATCTCGGACGCCAGCAGGGCCAGCAGGATCCCGTCCTTGTCGGTGGTCCAGGTGGTGCCGTCCTTGCGCAGGAACGACGCGCCCGCGGACTCCTCGCCGCCGAACCCGAACGACCCGTCGATCAGGCCGGGCACGAACCACTTGAACCCGACCGGCACCTCGACCATCGGCTTGCCGAGCGAGGAGGCGACCCGGTCGATCATCGAGGAGGAGACCAGCGTCTTGCCGATCCGGGCGGAGTCCGGCCAGCCGGGACGCGCCCCGCCGAAGAGGTAGTCGATCGCGACCGCGAGGAAGTGGTTGGGGTTCATCAGTCCGGCGTCGGGGGTGACGATGCCGTGCCGGTCGGCGTCGGCGTCGTTGCCGGTCGCGAGGTCGTACTCCGACTTCCGCCCGATCAGCGAGGCCATCGCGTTGGGGGAGGAGCAGTCCATCCGGATCTTGCCGTCCCAGTCCAGCGTCATGAACCGCCACGTCGGGTCGACCAACGGGTTCACCACCGTCAGGTCCAGGCCGAGGCGCTCGGCGATCTCGCCCCAGTACGCCACGCTCGCACCGCCCAGCGGGTCGGCGCCGATCCGGACGCCGGCGTCGCGGATCGCGTCGATGTCGAGGACGTCCGGCAGGTCGTCGACGTAGGTCCCGAGGAAGTCGTACGACGACGCCGCGGCCCGCGCCCGCGCGAACGGGACCCGCTTCACCTCGCCGAGCCCGGCCCTGATCAGCTCGTTGGCGCGCGCCGCGATGACCGACGTCGCGTCGGTGTCGGCGGGGCCGCCGTGGGGCGGGTTGTACTTGAACCCGCCGTCGGAGGGCGGGTTGTGCGAGGGGGTGACCACGATGCCGTCGGCGAGTCCCCTTCCGGTGGTCGAGCCTGTCGAGACCCCGCGGTTGGCGCGCAGGATCGCGTGCGAGACCGCCGGGGTCGGCGTGTAGCCGTCGCGGTCGTCGACGAGCACGGTCACGTCGTTGGCGACGAGCACCTCGAGCGCGGTCGCCCACGCCGGCTCGGAGAGGCCGTGGGTGTCGCGCCCGATGAACAGCGGGCCGTCGTACCCCTGCTCGCGGCGGTAGTCGCAGATCGCCTGCGTGGTGGCGAGGATGTGCGTCTCGTTGAACGCGGTCCGCAGCGACGTGCCGCGGTGGCCGCTGGTGCCGAACGCGACCTGCTGGTCGACGTCGTCGGGGTCGGGGACGCCGGTGTAGTACGCCGTCACCAGGTGGGCGACGTCGACGAGGTCCGAGGGCTCGGCGGGCTGTCCTGCGCGGGGGTCGGCCATGGAGGTCATCATGCCGCCCCGGTCAACGGGCGTCACGGCTCTCGCCCGGCCGCGGAGGCGGCCGCTGGCACACTGCGACCATGTCGCCGGCTCCCGTCCTGGACACCCTGGAGACCGATCGGCTCGTGCTCCGGCGTCGCAGGGCGGACGATGCCGCCGTCCTCCGCGCACTCTGGACCGAGCGGGACTCACGCGTGCCGCCGCACCGGCGGATCGATCGTGAGGGCCGCCCCACCGTGGCGGACATCGCCGCGCAGATCCGCGCGGAGCGCGACGAGCCGGGGCCGCGGATCCTGGCGGTGGAGCGGAGGGCCTCCGGCGACGTGATCGGCTACTGCGGGCTGGTCCTCCACGGGAACGGGGCCCCCGACGAGCCCGAGCTGGCCTTCGAGCTGCTGCGCGCGACCCACGGGCGCGGCTACGCGACCGAGGCCGGACGGGCCGTGGTCGCCTGGGCGGACGAGGCGGGCCACCAGCGGCTGTGGGCCACGGTCCGCGACTGGAACGTGCCGTCGCGGCGGGTCCTCGAGAAGCTCGGGTTCCGCGAGACGGGCCGGGTGGAGCCGGACGCCGTCCACGGCGACAGCCTGCTGACCGTGCGAGAGCCCAGGGCGACCACGCGGTCCGGGGATGATGGAGCGCATGACGCGGACAGACTCGGCATCGCACCTCGTGACCGCCTCCCCGATGACCGTCTACGAGGCGCTCGTCGATCCTGACGCCCTGGTCCGGTGGCTTCCGCCGGCGGGGATGAGCGGCCGGTTCGAGTGGTTCGAGCTCCGGCCCGGGGGTGGCTTCCGCCTCGTGCTCACCTACGCCGATGCTTCAGGTGCGCCCGGCAAGGCCGGCTCGGACACCGACGTCGTCGAGGCGCGCTTCGTGGAGCTCGTCCCCGGCGAGCGCGTCGTGCAGGCTGTCGACTTCGAGTCGGACGACCCTGCCTTCGCGGGCACGATGACCATGACCTGGTCCCTCGCGGCCGACGGGGCGGGCACCCGGGTGGAGGTGCGTGCCGACGATGTCCCCGCGGGGATCTCCGCGGAGGACCATGCGGTCGGGCTGGCGTCGTCCCTGGCCAACCTCGCGAACCACGTGACGCCATGACCCGCTACGTCGACCACGCTGCCGATGGGCCATCGGTCGGCCGGTGCATCGTCCTCCCCGGCAGCAGGTACACGCCCGACGGCCCGCTCCTCTTCTTCGCCGCCCAGGTCGCGCTCGGTCGGGGGTGGGACGTGCGCCAGGCCTGGTGGGAGGTGCCGCAGCTCAGCAGCGACGCCGACGAGGTCGCCTGGGTCGGCTCCCAGCTGGAGGCGGCGGTCGACGGCTACGACGGCCGCGTCCTCGTCGTCGCCAAGTCCCTGGGCACGCTGGCGGCCCCCGTCGCCGCCGCCCGCGGGTACGACGCGGCGTGGCTCACCCCGCTCCTCGCCGAGCCGGAACTCGCCGAGCCGCTGCTGACCTACCCCGCAGCGCAGCTCGTCGTCATCGGCGGCGGCGACCCCTACTTCGACCAGGACGTGCTCGACGCGCTCCCGGGTGAACGCGTGGTCGTGTCCGGCGACCACGTCCTGCGGGTCCCCGGCGACCCGGCGGCCATGGTCGCCGCTCACGACCGCTTCGTGCGGTCGTTCGACACGTGGCTGGCCGCGCTGCAGCCCTAGGGGACGAGATGGCAGCACGGATGTCGAGATCGTCGCGGCGGCACCGTCCCCGCGGCAGGACCAGTCGCACGAGCCCTGGAGGATGACAGCCATGCCGAGCATCAGACGTTTCGACCACGTGGGGATCACCGTCGCCGACCTCGACGAGGTGACGGCGTTCTTCGTCGGGCTGGGTCTCGCGATCGAGGGCCGCACCTTCCTGGAGGGCGAGTTCGTCGACACCGTCACCGGGATCCCGGGCTCGCGGTCGGAGATCGTGGTGCTGCGGCCGCCGGACGGTGGCACCGGGGTCGAGCTCTCGAGCTTCGTCAGGCCCGACGTCGTGCCCGGGTCGCCCGCCGCGATGGCGAACGAGCAGGGGTTGCGCAACGTCTGCTTCGAGGTCGTCGGCCTGCAGGAGCTGGTCGACGACCTGGCCGCGGACGGGTACGGGCTGGTCGGCGGCGTCGGCCGGCACGAGGACGCCTGGCTGATGGCCTACGTCCGCGGCCCGGAGGGGATCGTCGTCTCGCTCGCCGAGCGGATCGGCTGAGCGCGGGCATCGACGTGTCCGATGCCGGGCATCGCCACGCCGGGGTTCCCCGGCCGCGGTCGGGGCCACATGCTGGTCGTCCCAGCGGCGTCAGCGTGCGCCGGCACCGACCGTGGAGGACGCGACGATGACCGCTCTCGGACGCCACGCGGAGGTCGCCGCATGAAGCTCGCCACCTACCTCGACCGCGCCGGCGTGACGCACGTCGGCGTGGTCGGGCACCACCTGGTGCACCCCCTCGCCGACGGCCTGACGATGCGGGACGTCGTCGGTCGAGGTCTCGACGAGGCACGGGCGCTCGGCGCCGTCGCCCTGGGGTCCGAGGGCGTGCCGCTCTCGTCGGTGCGGCTCCTGGCGCCGCTCGCGCCGACCACGATGCGCGACTTCGTCGCCTTCGAGGAGCACGTCGAGGGCGTGCGCCGCAGCATCGACGGCGTGGGAGGAGTCGCGGAGGCGTGGTACGACGCGCCCACCTTCTACTTCACCAACCCGCACACCGTGCTCGGCCCGGACGACGAGGTGCCCTTCCCCGCCACCTGCCTGGCACGGGACTTCGAGCTCGAGGTCGCGGTCGTGGTCGGCCGCGAGGGACGGTCGCTGTCGGTCGAGGAGGCCGCGGACCACGTCTTCGGCTACACCATCCTCAACGACTGGTCGGCGCGGGACCTGCAGCGGCGCGAGATGCAGGTCGGCCTCGGGCCGGCCAAGGGCAAGGACTTCGCCAACACCCTCGGCCCCTGGATCGTCACCCGCGACGAGCTCGAGCCCCACCGGGACGCCGACGGGTTCCTGGACCTGTGGTGCACGGTCTCGGTCAACGACGTCGAGATCGGCCACGACCTGCTCTCCAACATGGGCTGGACGTTCGAGGCGATGATCGCCTACGCCTCGCGGGACAGCAGGGTGCTGCCCGGCGACGTGCTCGGCTCCGGCACCACGGGCAACGGCGGCTGCCTCGCCGAGCTCTGGGGCCGGCGAGGTGACCAGGACCCGCCGCCGCTCCAGCCCGGCGACGTCGTGACCGTGACCGTGCAGGGCATCGGATCGATCACCAGCACCGTGGCCGTGGCCGAGGCCGCGCCGGCGCTGCCCGGCGTACGCCGCCGCTCCGCCGAGCAGGCGCGGTCTGGGCACTCGTCGACGCACCGCTGAGGTCACCGGCACCGGGGCTCAGGAGTCCGGGCGACACTGGGACGCATGGACGATCCCGGACCGGCCGAGGTCCTCGAGGTGGAGGGCCGTCCGCCGGCGCGCCGGCGCTGGGTGGTGGCCGCCGTCGCCCTCACGGTCGCGGCCGCCGGGGTGATGGTGGTCGACCGGGAGCTGCGGGACCGCGAGCGACGCGACCTCGCCGCCTGCACGGTGGCGGCCCGGCGCGCCGTCGACGAGGCGCTCACGCCCCTGCACACCCTGGCGGTCTACGTCCGCCCTGTTCCCGACGGCGGGTCGTCGGCGCGCGTCGAACCCTCGGTGCAGGACGCGATCAGCGAGGCCGCCGCCCGGGCGGGGCGACGTCTGGCCCCGGCCCGCCGTCGCTGCGCCGACGTCGACGTGGTGTGGCTGCACGGCTCGCTGCGCGAGCAGCGGGACGCCTGCGTCGACGGGCTGGACGCCGAGGCGGCCTTCCTGCAGTCGGTGGCCCGGGACGGGCCCGCGGTCGGCGGCGAGTGGAGCTCGACGGTCGCCGACTGCTGATCCCGCTGCCCGGTCGTGCACGGCGCCGGGACAGGACAAATGTCCCGGCGGTCTCCCCACATCCTCATCTGCCTGCGGACCGCGCCGATTCCTAGCGTGGTCACGTCGCCCGCGGGGGGCGGCGGTGACGGAGGAACGTGATGACGGATCCACAGCAGGTGCTCGAGGAACAGACCGCGACCCGGCGGACCGGCGGCCTCGCCGGCGACGCAGCGGTCGTCGTGCTGGCGGTGGTCGCGGCGCTGGTGACCTGGGCGGTGGTAGGTCCGGTGGCGGGGGTCGAGCTCCGGGCCGAGGCGGGCGACGGGTCGCGGGAGGTGGGGGGTGCGGCCGTCGCGGCGACCGCGCTGGTCGTCGCGCTGGCGGGGGTCCTGCTCGCCCGCGTCCTCGCACGCGGCGAGCGCGGCCTGCGCTGGTGGACGGTGGTCGCCTCCGTCGTCTGGGCACTGTCGGTGGCCGGGCCGTTGGGGGCCACCACCGCAGCGGCCGGCGCGGGCCTGGCCTGCCTCCACCTCGTCGTGGGGGCGGTCGTGGTGTTCGGCGTACGCCGCCTCCACGGCCGCCGGACGGCGTAGCGTGCGGCCGGTGAGGGCCTCGATCTCGGCGGGCTGCGCCTGGCAGCGCAACGCCTCGGTGCTCCTGTGGACCCCGGTGCTGCTGCTCGGGCCGGTGCTCTCCCTCGGGGACGCCGACCTGCCGTGGTTCGAGGCCGCCCTGGTCGTGGTGATGGCCACCTGCGCGTCCGTGGCGGTGCTGTCCGGCCCCCGGAGCGCAACGCCGTACGTCGCGCTGTCGACGCTGGTCGCCGCCACCTTCGCGGGCGCCAACCACGGCAGCGAGTGGCTGCCGACCTGGATCCTGCTGGCGCTGACCCTGACCGCCGTGCTGCGCGGGTGGTGGCTCGCCGGGACGCTGCCGCTCGTGGTGGCCGCCTCCATGTGGGCCGCCTCGACGGTCGACCCGCTGTCGGCCGGGCGCGTGTGGGCGGAGGGCTTCGTGGTGCTGCTCGCCGGCGTCGCCAACACGGCCGTCACCCGTCTGGTCGAGACGATCGCGGAGCTGCGCCGGACCCGGGAGGAGCTGGCCCGCCGGGCGGTGGCCGACGAGCGGGAGCGGTTCTCCCGCGACCTGCACGACCTGCTCGGCCACACGCTGTCGGTGATGGTGGTGAAGGCCGAGGCGGTCCGCCGGCTGGCCGCGCGGGACCCGGAGGCCGCGGCCGCGCACGCCGCCGACATCGAGCGGGTCGGTCGTGAGGCCCTCGCCGACGTGCGCCGGGCCCTCGACGAGATGCGCGTGCCCGTGCTGGCCGAGGAGCTGCAGGGGGCCCGGATGGCGCTGGACGCGGCGGGGATCCGCGCGGAGATCACGGCGTACGACGGCCCCGTGCCCCCCGGGGCCGACCAGGCGCTCGCCTGGGTGGTGCGCGAGGGGGTGACCAACGTGCTGCGGCACTCCGGCGCCGCCCGGTGCCGGCTCGAGGTCAGCAGCCGGGACGACCAGATCGTGCTCACCGTCGCCGACGACGGGACCGGTGGGCCGGCAGCCCCGCGGGACCGGCAGGGCGGTCTCGACGGGCTGCGGCGCCGGCTGGTCGCGGCCGGCGGTCACCTCGACGTCGAGCCGCACGCCGACGGCTTCCGGCTCACCGCGCGGGTCCCCACGTCGGTGGTGGCCCGGTGATCCGGATCCTGCTGGCCGAGGACCAGACGATGATGCGCGGCGCGCTGGCGGTGCTGCTGGACCTCGAGGACGACCTGGAGGTCGTCGCCCAGGTCGACGACGGCGCGGACGTGGTCGCCCGCGCCCTGGAGCTGCGTCCCGACGTGGCCCTGCTGGACATCGAGATGCCGCACGTCAGCGGGCTCGACGCGGCCGAGCAGCTGGCCCGGGAGCTGCCCGGCTGCCGGGTGCTGATCGTCACCACGTTCGCGCGGCCCGGCTACCTGCAGCGGGCGATGGCGGCCGGGGTCCGCGGGTTCCTGGTCAAGGACGGCCCGGCCGAGGGGCTCGCCGACGCGATCCGCCGGGTGATGGCCGGGGCGACCGTGATCGACCCCGAGCTGGCCGGTGCCGCGCTGCGGGTGGCCGCGTGTCCGCTCACCGGGCGCGAGCGGGACGTGCTGGCGTCGGCCGAGGACGGCTCGACGGTCGCCGACATCGCGGCGCGGCTGTTCCTCTCCGAGTCCACCGTGCGCAACTACCTCTCGGCGGCGATCGGCAAGACCGGCACCCGCAACAAGACCGAGGCCGCCCTGCTGGCGCGGCAGCGTGGCTGGCTGTAGACCAATCCGGCGCCGGCCCCGGCTCCGAAGTGCTTGGTGCCGGGGCCGTCCAGCAGCGCGGCGGCCCCGGCTCGCCGCGTCGTACGCCGCCCGACGGCGCGCGCGTGAGAAGGTCGGAGCTCGAGGCTCGACAGGGAGGACGACGGATGTCCGGGTACTACTCGTGCATGGCGTGCGGGTACGAGTTCGACCCCATCGCGACCCGCTGGTTCTGCCCGCACTGCAAGTTCAAGGCGAACTGCTGCGAGGGTGAGGCGCTGGCGCCGGTGAAGGTGCCGGGGAGCACGGAGCACACCACCGGCTGACGGCCGGACCGCCGGCCTCAGGTGGCGCGGTGCTCGACGAGCACCAGCGCGAGGTCGTCGGCGATCTGCCGGCCGGCGTGCGCGACCAGCCGGTCCAGGAGCCGGTCGAGCGCCTCGTCCAGGGTGCCGGCGCGCAGCAGCGGAGCGTTCTCGCCGAGCGGGAAGAAGGTGCCGCGCCGGTCGCGCGCCTCGACCAGGCCGTCGGTGTAGATGAGCATCCGGGAGCCGTCCGGCCAGCCGGACGTGACCGAGGTCGGCTCGGGGCCCAGGCCCAGCGGCGGCTCGGGAGTGCCGGTCGGCACCAGCTCGGCCTCTGCGTCACCGGTCACCAGCAGCGGCGGGTGGTGACCGCAGTTGACCATCGTCACCGTGTGGTCGTCGTGGAACTCCGCGAGCACGGCGGTCACGAAGTCCTCGTCGCCGGCCACCGCCTGCACGACGGAGTCGAGGTCGCTCGCGATGTCCGCGAGCGCCTCCCGGGTGAACGCCGAGCGCCGGAAGGCGCCCAGCACGGTGCCGGCCAGCTGGACGGCATCGAGCCCCTTGCCGCGCACGTCGCCGACGATGACGCGGACGCCGTGCGGGCTCTCGGCCACCTCGTAGAGGTCGCCGCCGACCAGCGCCTCCCGGGTCGCGGAGACGTAGCGCGCGGCGAAGCCGAGCGAGCCGACCGCGGTGGGCATGGCCCGGAGCACGGCCCGCTGCGCGGTCTCGGCGATCACGGTCATCCGGCGCAGGTCGCGCTCCCGGCGGACCCGGATGGTGGCGATGGTGACGGCGAGGGCCCCCAGGATGAACGTCAGCACCAGCCGGATGTCCCAGTCGAGGCTGGCGAAGTTGTCGTTCCAGATCCACGAGATGCTCGAGAGGAGCAGCGCGAGCACCGCCACGGCCGCGGTGCGTCGCACGGTCGTCACGGCTCCGGTGACGAGCGCGGCGAGCGCGTAGGACCCGCTCAGCACCGTCCCGGGCAGGGCGATGTCGAGGCTGAGCAGGAGCACGAGCACCAGCAGGGCGCCCACGAGCGCGGCGTTCTGCTGCCGCTCGCCTGCGCTCATGCCTGGTCTCCTCGGTCGGGGTCGCGCCCGGTGGAGAGCGGTCGCCCCGAGCCTAGCCGTCAGGAGACGTAGTGGTTGTCGTGCTCCTCGAAGAACGCCTGCAGCTTCTCCTGGCTCGGCTGCCACCGGCCCTCGGCCAGCTCGACCAGCCCCTCGAAGTACGCCTCGCGGGGCGCGCCGGGTGCGAACAGGATGAGCAGGGACGCCGGCTCCCCGGACTCGTTGCGGAAGCCGTGCAGGCCGCCCTCGGGGACGTAGGCGAAGTCGCCCGGGTGCGAGTCGACCCAGCTGGTGCCGTCGTACAGCTTCACGGTCCCCGACAGCACGAAGAACGACTCGCTGATCGTGCGGTGGAAGTGGGCGTCGGCGCCCCCGGGCTGCGGCCCCATGTCCCAGCGGTAGAGGCCGAACCGGCCCCCGGTCGACGCGCCGGTCGCGAGGTAGTGGGCGGCACCGCCTCCGGGGCGCGGCAGCTCGGCGGGGGTGCCGACGGGACGGAACCGGGCGCTGACCTCGCCGCCGTCGCCGAGGTACCGGGGGTCGGGGTAGGACATGGGAGGACGGTACGGCGTACCTGAGGGGGTGGACCTGACCCGGATGGGGCAATTGCCCGATGTCCCGGGGCCGTCTTAGGGGGAGCGTGGGGGTCATGAATCCTTTCTCAGCAAACCCGTCCCTCGCCATCACCTACGCGCGGCACACGGTCGACGACCGCGTCCGGGCCGCCGAGGAGGTCCGGCTCACCCGTCGGGCACCACGGTCCCCGGGCCCTGTTGCTCGGCGCCGCCGCGGTGCATGATTCGTGCTCACACCGGAGCGCGGACGGCATACGGGTCGCGCCGGTGGGTACAGATCGACGGCACATGAGGGGGCACCAGATGACGACCGTCAACGGGAGCATGGCGACCGACCGGCCCGAGCGCTACGCCAAGCAGCTCGTCAGCCACTGGTCCGAGCGCGGGCCGGTGTCGACCGAGTCCGGCGCCACCGTCCAGCGCTGGAACACCGGGCAGGTGCTCGTCCTCACGCCGGTCGACGGCGCCCTCGAGGTCGAGCTCAGCGTCCCCGACGGCGACGACGCCGCGCGGTTCGCCCAGGTCGTCAAGGACCACCTCGAGCGGTTCGGCCAGCGCGAGGAGCTCAACGTCGTCTGGCACCTCTGAGACGCCGGTCGCCACCGGCGGTCTCCGCTGCCGGGTGATCACCAGCCACACCAGGACCTTGGGCACTGTTCACCGCCGTCCCGGGCTCCTAGGTTCCGGACATGATCAGGCTGCTCATCGGCGCGGGCATCAGGCTGCTCGCCAACGCCGTCGGGCTCGTCGTCGCGGCGGTCGTGCTCGACGACATGACGATCACCGGCGCGGCGTTCGTCGTCGCGGTGCTGATCTTCACGGTCGTCGAGGTGGTCGCCGACCCACTGCTCACCAAGATCGCCCTCACCAGCGTCCCGGCGCTCCGCGGCGGCGTCGCGCTGGTCACGACCTTCGTGGGGCTGGTGATCACCGCGGCCGTCTCCGACGGACTCTCCATCAGCGGGACCACGACCTGGATCCTCGCCACCCTGATCGTGTGGCTCGCGGCCCTGCTCGCCGCGCTGATCCTGCCCGTGTTCCTGGTCAAGAAGACCGTCGACAACCGCCGGGCGGCGTAGGGCACCCCGCCGAGGACCCACCGGCGCCGGCGAGGGGCACAATGCCCCGGTGAGCTCCGTCGCCGACTACGCCTGGTTCGGCGCCGGGCTGCTCGCGATGACCGGCCTGACGCTGGGCGTCGCCCGCTGGGCCGGGGTCGGCCTCGGGCTCCTCCCGCTCTCCGCGATCGCTCGCGCCACGGTCCAGCTCACCGTGATCGCCCTGCTGCTCCGCGGCATCCTCAGCGTCCCGTGGACGGTGGCAGGGTTCGTCCTGCTGATGCTCAGCACCGCCTCGTGGACCGCGGCCGGCCGGCTCCGCGACCTCTGGCACGGGCGTCGTACGGCGCTCCTCGGCGTGCTGACGGGCGCGCTGCTCACCCTGGTCGTGGTCTTCGGCCTGCGGCTCGTGGACCTCCAGGTCCGCTACCTGGTGGCGGTGGGCGGCATCATCATCGGGAACTCGATGACCGCGGCCACCCTCGCCGGCCGCAACTTCCTGCGGGGCTCCCGCGCCCGGCGCGACGAGATCGAGGCCTGGCTCTCCCTCGGGGCCACCCCGGCGCAGGCCCACGAGGCGATCGGGCGCGAGGCGGTGCGCGAGTCGCTGCTCCCGACGCTCGACCAGACCCGGTCCACCGGCCTGGTCACGCTGCCGGGCGCCTTCGTGGGCGCCCTGTTCGGCGGCGCGAGCCCCGCGACCGCGGCCCAGTTCCAGCTGGTCGTCCTGGCCGGCATCGCGCTGACGATGACCGTCACCGGCGTGGTGGTCACCCGCCTCGCCGGGCGCACGCCGTACGTCGTCGCCGGCGGTTGAGCACGGCCGCCTGGTTCGGGGCCGCCTGGTTCGGGGCCGGAGGTGTGGGCGCGGGGGTCGTCGGGCAGGGTGGGTGGGTGCCGGACCCCCGAGAAGTGACGCAGGAACCCGTGCAGGACCCCACCGCCTGGCTGCTCACGCAGTCCGAGCGCGGCAACCCCCTGACCAGCCTGGACGACCAGCACCCGGGGGACCGGGCGTGGTCGGAGGGCAACCTGGTCCGCCCGCTCGTCCACGGGGCGACCTACTTCGCCGAGCTGTTCGAGCGGATCGAGGCCACCCGGGCGGGCGACCTCATCTTCTTCACCGACTGGCAGGGCGACGCCGACGAGCGACTGACCGGCGAGCCGGGCAGCGAGGTCGTCGAGGTGCTGGCGCGCGCCGACGAGCGCGGCGTGGACGTGCGGGGCCTGGTGTGGCGCTCGCACGCGGAGGCGTTCGGCTTCACGTCCGGGCAGAACCGGCTGCTCGGTCGCCGGCTGCAACGGCGGGGCGCGGAGGCGCTGCTGGACATGCGCGTGCGCCTGGGCGGGTCCCACCACCAGAAGATGCTGGTGATCAGGCACCGCGACGACCGCTCCCGCGACGTCGCCTACGTGGGGGGCATCGACCTGTGCCACTCGCGTCGCGACGACGCCGACCACCACGGCGACCCGCAGGCGATGGACCTCGCGGAGGAGTACGGCGACACCCCGCCCTGGCACGACATCCAGGCCGCCGTCAGCGGGCCGGCCGTGCACGACGTGGAGACGGTCTTCCGGGAGCGTTGGCTGGACCCGACCCCGCTGAGCCGCAGCCCGCTGCGCTACCTCAAGGACCGGGTGGGCGGGATGGACCTCGACCCGGACCCGCTGCCGGAGCAGGCGCCCCCGCCGCCCCCGGTCGAGGGTGGGACCCACGCCGTCCAGCTGCTGCGGACCTACCCCGACCTGCGCCTGGACCGCGACTACCCGTTCGCCAACGGTGGGGAGCGCAGCGTGGCGCGCGGCTACACCAAGGCGCTGTCGCGGGCCCGACGGCTGGTCTACGTCGAGGACCAGTACCTCTGGGGCCACCACGTGGGTGACGTCTTCACCCAAGCGCTCCGCGACCACCCGGACCTGCACGTCGTCGCGGTCGTCCCGCAGCACCCCGACCGGGACGGCGCGGTCACCCGCACCCCGCAGCTGCTGGGCCGGCGCCGGGCGATGCTCCAGATGATGGCGGCGGCGCCCGACCGGGTCGCGGTCTACGGGATCGAGAACCACGCCGGCACCCCGGTCTACGTCCACGCCAAGTGCTGCCTGGTCGACGACACCTGGGCGACCATCGGCTCGGACAACTTCAACCGGCGCTCGTGGACCCACGACTCCGAGCTGTCCGCGGTCGTGGTCGACCAGGGCGAGGACCCGCACGCCTACGCCCGCCGGTTGCGGCTGACGCTGGCCGCCGAGCACCTCGACCGGCAGGTGGACTCGGACGAGGAGCTGCTCGACGTGCTGGACGACTGTGTCTCGCCCGAGGGGTTCTTCGCGGCGTACGCCGAGACCGCGGCCGCGCTCGACGCCTGGCACGAGGGCGGCCGGGTCGGCCCGCGGCCGCCCGGTCGGCTGCGCCGGCTCGAGCCGCCGGAGCTCGGACGGCTGACCCGGGCGCTGGCGCTGCCGGTCTACCTCACCGTGCACGACCCCGACGGCCGGCCCCGCTCGCTGCGCCGTCGCGACGCCTTCTGACCCGCGCGGCCCCGGGTGCGTCGGGGCGCAGTGCGCCGGGGCGCACCCTGGGCCGCACGACGCTCGCCGCGGAGACATCCGGGGTTCACGCACCCCTCCCCTCCGGGTCATCTGGCCCCGGTGGGGTCGGGGCATGACATCTCGGACCATCGCCCCTGTCCTCGCCGGCCTGCTCGCCGCCGGCCTCCCCCTCTCCCTGACCGGAACCGCCCACGCCGAGTCCCCGAAGGCGCACGCCCGCGAGGTGACCACGCCGATCGTGGTGGCCCACCGTGGTGCATCCGGCTACCGCCCCGAGCACACCCTGGCCGCCTACCGGCTGGCGATCGACCTCGGCGCCGACTACATCGAGCCGGACCTGGTCTCCACGAAGGACGGCGTCCTCGTCGCGCGGCACGAGAACGACCTGACCGGCACCACCGACGTGGCCGACCACCCCGAGTTCGCCGACCGCAGGACGACGAAGACCATCGACGGCAAGCAGGTCACCGGCTGGTTCAGCGAGGACTTCACCCTCGCCGAGCTCAAGACCCTGCGCGCCAAGGAGCGGCTGCCCCAGGTGCGTCCCGGCAACACCAGGTACGACGGCCGCTACGAGGTGCCCACCTTCGCCGAGGTCCTCGCCCTGGTGAAGCGCGAGGAGAAGCGCACCGGCCGCACGATCGGGGTCGCCCCGGAGACCAAGCACCCGTCGTACTTCGACTCGATCGGCCTGTCGCTCGAGGAGCCGATGCTGCGCACGCTGAAGCGCTTCCACCTCGACAACCGCAACGACGAGGTGCTCATCCAGTCCTTCGAGGTCGGCAACCTCGAGCAGCTGGACGCGATGACCGACCTGCCGCTCGAGCAGCTCACCGATGCCACCGGCGGCCCGGCCGACCAGCCGGGCACGACGTACGCCGACATGGTCACCCCGGCGGGCCTGAAGCAGATCTCGACCTACGCCGACTGGGTCGGTCCGAACAAGGACCAGGTGCTCCCGCGCGACCCGGCGACCGGCGCCACCGGGGAGCCCAGCGCCCTCGTCGACGACGCGCATGACGCGGGGCTGGAGGTGGTCATCTACACGCTGCGCGACGAGAACCAGTTCATGGCCACCAACTTCCGCCGGGGCACCGACCCGAACGCCAAGGGCGACATCCGCGCCGAGATCACCGCGTTCCTCGACGCCGGCGTGGACGGGCTGTTCGCCGACTACACCGACTCGGCGGTGGACGCACGGGACGCCTGGCTCTCCTGACCGACGGTGTGACCGGGTCGTGTGCCCCAGAACGCGTCATACCGCGGCGTGGGGCACACGACCCTCTTACGCTTCTGCCATGAGCACGGTGACCTGCACGGTGGAGGACGGCGTCGCGCAGGTCCGGCTGGCCCGGCCCGACAAGCTCAACGCGCTGACCCTCGACACCCTCGACGACCTGGTCGCCACGGCCCACCGGTTGCGTCGGGACCGCACGCTGCGCGCGGTCGTGGTCGCGGGGGAGGGCGACGCGTTCTGCGCCGGCCTCGACTTCGCCACGGTGCTCAAGGAGCCCGCGCGCATCGTGACCAGCTTCGTGCCGCGGCCCTGGCGTGGGACCAACACGTTCCAGGAGGCCTGCTGGGCCTGGCGGAGGCTGCCGGTCCCGGTCGTCGCGGCGGTGCACGGCCACTGCCTGGGCGGCGGCCTGCAGATCGCGCTCGCCGCCGACTTCCGGTTCGCCACCCCCGACTCGCGCTGGTCGGTGCTCGAGGGCAGGTGGGGGATCATCCCGGACATGTCGGGCATCCGCAGCCTGGCCCAGCTGGTCGGCATCGACACCGCCAAGCGGCTCACCATGACCGCCGAGACGATCACCGGGGAGCAGGCGGCGGAGCTGGGACTGGTCACCGGGCTCGCCGACGACCCGCTGGCGGCCGCGGCCGAGCTGGTCGACCGGTTGCGGGAGCGCTCGCCGGACCAGCTCGCGGCCGCCAAGCGGCTCTTCGACGACACCTGGACGGCGAGCCCGCGGCGTACCTTCGCCCGCGAGCGCGTCGAGCAGGCCCGCCTCCTGGTCGCCCGCAACACCAAGGTCGCCCGCGAAGCGGCGTTCCGCAAGCTCACGCCGGAGTTCGGGCCCAGGGGTCGATGAGGTTCCAGCGCACGCTCGCCCTGCTCGGGGTGGGCCTCCTCTGGCTCGCGATCGGGCCGTGGGTGGTGCCGGCCGCGCTGGCGGCCCTGCTCGTCCCGCGCGTGCGCGCGTGGCTGCGCCCCACCTGGCGGGTCGCCGCGTCCGTCACGGCCGGCGTGCTCGCCCTGACCGGGCTGGTGGTGCTGGTGCCGGACGGCTGGCTGCCGATGCCGCCGGGGCCCGGCGCGCTGGTGACGCCGGGCTACGTCGGGCGGCCGGCCGCCGTCCGTCCGCTGCAGGTGGACGTCCCGCAGCATCCCCACCTCGCGCCCGTCGGCCGGGGCTCGGCGCGCGGCGACGGCGGCGCCAGCGACACCTACCCGTGGGCGGGGCCGCTGGGGGAGTCGCCGGAGGTCGACACCTCGTGGCTCGGGCTCGAGGAGTGCCCGGGCCTCACGGCGGACTCCCACGACCGGCTCGTCGCGCTCTGCAGCGACCGGAGCGGGCCGGTGCTGCAGGTGATCGACCCCGACTCGATGAACCCGGTCGCCACCAAGCAGCTGCCGGCCGGGAAGGCGCCCGACGATCGTTGTGCCCGCGACTTCCACCTCGACGAGGACGACCGGGTGGTGCTCGCGACCCGGGACCGGCGGGTGCTGGTCGTCGCGACCGCCGACGCCGACGGGGACCCCGACCTCACCACCGAGGCGAGCTACGACCTCTCCGACCGGGTACCCGACGACGACTGCGTGGTCGCCCTGCTGCCGGACTGGGACGGCTCGCTCTGGTGGGCGACCACGAAGGGCCGGGTCGGCACCCTCGACCCGAGGTCCGGACGCACCCGCGTGCTCGACCTGGGGCAGCGGATCACCCGCCCCTTCGCCGTCGACCGCTCGGGCGCCTTCGTGGTCACCGACGAGGCGCTCTACCGGCTGGGTGCGGACGACTCCGGGCGTCCCCGGGTGGCCTGGCAGACGGCGTACGACCGGGGCGGCGAGCACAAGTCCGGGCAGCCCAGCCAGGGCAGCGGCACCTCACCGACGCTGCTGCCCGGCGGGCTGGTCGCGATCACCGACAACGCCGACCCGCGGATGCACGTGCAGTTCTACGACACCGGCTCGGGCGACCTGGTGTGCGAGGAGCCCGTCTTCGACGACGACGAGAGCGCCACCGGCAGCTCGCTGGTCTCGGTCGGCACCGGCGTGGTGGTCGAGAACAACCACGGGTACGCCGGGCCGCTGAGCACCGTGCTCGGCCGGACCAGCGACGGCGGGCTCGCCCGGGTCGACGTCGGCGGGGGGAAGTGCTCGGTGCGCTGGACCTCCGACCAGGTCGCCCCGTCCTCGGGCCCGAAGCTGTCGCTGGCCACCGGGCTGCTCTACACCTGGACCAAGCCGCACAGCTGGTGGGGCGCGGACGCGTGGTACCTCACCGCCCTCGACGTCCGCACCGGCCGTCGGGTGTTCGCCGTGCGCACCGGGCTGGGCATGCTCCGCAACAACGACCACGCCACGATCACGCTCACCCGCGACGGCTCGGCCTACGTCGGCACGCTCGGGGGGCTGGTCCGGGTCCGCGACCGCTCCTGACCCTGCCCTCCCAAGTCCGTTCCAAGCCGACGCCATCCCGGCTCCATGCCGTCTCCATGCGCCCGGTGATGACCTCGTCCTGCCACCCCGACCGGGGTCGGCGGAGCCGAGGAGGACGTCATGGGTGCGGAGCCGACGCGGAGCCTGCGGTCACTGCTGGTACGGCGCACGGTGGGCAACCTCGCGGTGGCCGCGCTGGGCCTGGGGGCCTGGTCCGTCGCGGTCACCGCGGGCGACCAGACCGCGGCCGGTGCCACGCGACCCGACCTCGACCGGCCCACGCGGGCGGAGGTGCTCGTCGAGCGGCACGACTGCTGGACGGGCGAGGCGCCCGACGGCGTCGTCCCGAGCCGGGCCGTGGTGACCCGGCCGGGTGAGAGGGCTCGGATCGTGCCGGCCCGGGTCGGGTTCGACATCTGGCTCGAGGGCAAGCCCGGCGTGCTGCACGCCTTCTGCCCGTGAGCGGTTCAGGGGTAGCGGATCCCCGTCGTCTCCTCGCTGATGTCCCACAGCCGGCGCTGGGCCGCCTCGTCGCGGGCGAGCTTCGTGCTGGCCACCACGGTCGGCAGGCCCCGCTGCTCGGCCCACCCGCTGGGTCCGCAGTACGTCGAGCCCGGCAGGTCGGCGGTGGCCGCCATCAGCGTCGGCCAGGCGCCCATCTCGGCCGGCTGGGCGACGGCCCGGACGGCCGCGTCGAGGATGGAGGCGACCCCGCCGCCGGTCCGGCCGTACCGGCCGTTCACGACCAGGTGCGTGCCCGCGAACCCGGGGTGTGCGGCCAGCGCCTTGACGGGGAGCTCGGCGCGGCGCGCACGCCGGTCCAGCTCGTAGGTGAACAGCAGGTTGGCCAGCTTGGACCGGCCGTACGTCGGCCAGCGCGAGTAGCGGGAGCCGTCGCGCTGCCGCGGGTCCCCCAGCGGCGCCGACCGGGCGGTCCGGTGCATCAGCGAGCTGACGGTCACCACCGTGGCCGCCTCGCTCGCGACCAGCTGCGGCAGCAGGAGTCCGGTCAGCAGGAACGGCCCGAAGTGGTTGGTCGCCATCTGCAGCTCGAGGCCGTCGACGGTGCGGTGGTACGGCGTGGCCATCACGCCGGCGTTGTTGACCAGGACGTCGATGGGACCGAGCCCGGCGGCCTCGTCGGCGGCCCGGCGCACCGACGAGAGGTCGGCGAGGTCGACCTGCAGCTGGGCGAGCTCGGCGGTGTGGACCTCCTCCCGGATCGCCTTCTCGGTCTCCGAGAGCCGCTCCGGCGTCCGCCCGGCGAGCACGACGCGCGCGCCCCGGCGGGCCAGCTCGAGCGCGGTGCGGTGGCCCAGCCCGCCCAGGGTCGTGCCGGTCACCAGCACCGTTCGCCCGGCCTGGTCGGGGATGTCCTCGATGCGCCAGAGGTCGGCGGCCGCCCGGGTCACGGGGTGACCGCGAACGCGTCGAGGACCCGCCGGCCGAGCTCCTGGTCCCCGGTCACCTCGACCGAGTCCGGGTCGGGGGCGCAGCGGCCCCCGGCCAGCACGACGAACGCCTCGCGCTCCAGCCGCAGCCGCACGGTCGGGTCCGCCGGGATGCTCGGCAGCGGCGCGCCACGCCCGGCGTCGTCGACGGCGTACGCGACCGGCTCCTGGCCGCCCACCTCCAGCACGGCGGTGGTGCCGGCCGGCGCCCCGGCCCGCTTGGCCAGCACGAAGCCCAGGCTCTCGGCGAGGTACGCCGCGGTGTGCCGGGCGCCCGCGGAGTCCATGCCGCCGGGCAGGTCGACGGCGCGGCGGATGTCCTGCTCGTGCATCCACAGGTCGAGCGGCCGGTTGCGCAGCAGCCGCTCCCAGTCCCACGGCACGCCGCCGAAGATCCGCTCGGGTTTCGCGGCCGCGTCGGTCGGCGGGTCGGCCAGCAGCGCGGTGTGCCGCGCGGTGGCGGCCTCCCGGATCTCGTTGATCAACTCGTCGGGGGTGCGGTCGCGGCGGGCGACCACACCCTGCTCGGTGTAGAGCCCCATCAGGCCGGTCACGTGCTCGGGCTCGCCGACCTCGACCGTCTCCTCCGGCGCGCCGGCCAGGACGGCCTCGAGGTGGGCGATGTGCGCGGCCACGGCGTGCACGTCCCACCCGGCGAGGTCGGTGGGTGCGTGCCACTGCTCGGCGGGGACCTGCTCGAGCAGGTCGAGGAAGTCGTTGACCGCCTGCCACCACACGTCGACGTACCCGGCCAGTCGTTCCCGATCGGTCATGGGCGGCAGCCTAGACGGCGCCGGTGAGCCGGCCGGTCGCGGTCAGGCCGCGGGTGCGTTCGGCTACTCGCGCCCGCTCTTCTTCGCCAGGGTCACCAGGACGAAGGAGAGCAACGCGACGATGGCGACGATGATGATGAGGGCCTTCATCTCGACAGCCTTGCCGACGCGCACCGGTCCCGCCTCGTCCTCCGTGGAGGATGCGCCCGCGGCAGCCCAGAGGGGTGCCTGTGGGGCCGGGTGTCCACGGGTGCGCCCGGGCCGCACCGCGAGCTGTCCGACGCGCGACAATGGAGGGGTGCGTGTACGTGCCCCCGAGCTCGCCGGCCGCGGCTGGCTGAACACCGACGGATCCCTGTCCCTGACCGACCTGCGCGGGCGCTTCGTGCTGCTCGACTTCTGGACGTTCTGCTGCATCAACTGCCTGCACGTCCTCGACGAGCTGCGCCCCGTGGAGGAGAAGTACGCCGACGAGCTGGTCGTCATCGGCGTGCACTCCCCGAAGTTCGTCCACGAGGCCGACCCGGTCGCGCTCGCCCAGGCCGTCGAGCGCTACGGCGTGCACCACCCCGTCCTCGACGACCCCGAGCTGGTCACCTGGCAGGCCTACACCGCCCGTGCCTGGCCGACCCTCGTGCTCGTCGACCCGGAGGGGTACGTCGTCGCGCAGTACGCCGGCGAGGGCCACGCACACGCGATCGACGCGCTGCTGGCCGACCTGGTCGAGGAGCACCGCGCCAAGGGGACGCTCCAGCCGGGCGACTCGCCGTACGTCCCGCCCACGGTGGAGCCCACGGACCTGCGCTTCCCGGCCAAGGCGGTCCGCCTCGACGACGGCCGTGTGCTCGTCGCCGACGCCGGCCACGACGAGGTGGTCGAGCTCGACGCAGAGGACCGCGTGCTGCGCCGGTTCGCCGGCTTCCGCGAGCCGAACGGCCTGTGCCTGCTGCCCGCCGACGTCGCCGCCGAGGTGGGGTACGACGTCGTGGTCGCCGACACCGTCCACCACCAGCTGCGCGGCATCGCCCTGGAGTCCGGTGAGGTGACCGTGCTCGCCGGGGACGGGACCCAGTGGTTTCGAGACGCCTCGTCCCTCGGCTCCTCGACCCCAGGGATGCCCGTGGGCGACGGCACCGACCGGCTCTCCAGCCCGTGGGACGTCGCCTGGTGGCAGGACCGGGTCTGGGTCGCGATGGCCGGCATCCACCAGCTCTGGACCTTCGACCCGCGCACCGGCGAGGTCGAGGTCGCGGCCGGCACCACCAACGAGGGCCTGCTCGACGGCCCGGCCCCCGAGGCGTGGTTCGCGCAGACCTCCGGCCTGGCGCCGGACGGCGACCGGCTCTGGATCGCGGACAGCGAGACCTCGTCGCTGCGGTGGGTCGACGGCTCGTCGTCGGTCGGCCCGGTCGAGATCCGCACCGCGGTCGGGTCCGGGCTCTTCGAGTTCGGGTTCCGCGACGGCGCCGCCGACCAGGCGCTGCTGCAGCACCCGCTCGGCGTGACCGTGCTGCCCGACGGCAGCGTCGCGGTCTGCGACACCTACAACGGCGCGGTCCGCCGTTTCGACCCCGCGACCGGCACCATGTCCACGCTCGCGACCGGGCTGGCCGAGCCCAGCGGTGCGTTCGTGGCCGGCGAGCACCTCGTGGTCGTCGAGTCGGGAGCCCACCGGCTGACCCGGGTCGCGCTGGGTGCCGTGGCCACCACGACCGACGGCTTCGCGCACACGACCCAGCGGCCGGTCACCGAGGTCGCGGCTGCCTTCGAGCTGGTGGTGTCGTTCGAGCCGCCGCCGGGGCAGAAGGTCGACGACCGGTTCGGCCCGCCCTCGCAGCTGGTCGTCGAGGCCACACCCCCGGCGCTGATCCGCGAGGGCGCCGGCCGCGGCACCGACCTGACCCGCACGATCACCCTCGACCCGGGCGTCGGCGAGGGCGTCCTCCACATCGCCGCCCGCGCCGCCTCCTGCGACGAGGACGGCGGTGAGGGCGCGGCCTGCCGGATGCACCAGCAGGACTGGGGCGTGCCGGTGCGGATCGGCGCCGACGGCGAGGCCGAGCTGGTCCTCCCGCTCGGCGGCGCCGGCTGACCCGCCGAGCCGGCGCAAGAAGAGACACGGTGGCCCGGTCAGCCGAGAGCGAGGCGTACGGCGATCGCGAGCATCACCAGCCCGATCGCGACGTCGAGCACCTGCCAGGCCCGCGGCCGGGCCAGCAGCCGCGAGGCGAGCCGGGCGCCGTACCCCAGCCCGGTGAACCACGCCGCGCTCGCCACGCAGGCGCCGAGCGCGAACCACCACCGGCCCGTCGCCCCCTCGTGGTTGGCGATCGAGCCGAGCAGCAGCACGGTGTCGAGGTAGACGTGCGGGTTGAGCCAGGTGAGCGCGAAGGCGCGGCCGAGGGCGCCACGCCGCGAGGTGGTGCCGGCTCCGGAGGCGCGCAGCGACTCGGTGTGCCGCGCCCGCAACAGCGAGCCCACGCCGTACCACCCCAGGAACGCCACGCCGAGCCAGCGCACGACCGTGATCGCCCACGGCGCCTGCTCCACGATCCTGCCGATCCCGGCCACGCCGGCGACGATCAGCACCACGTCCGAGACGGTGCAGACGAGCACGACCACGCCGACGTGCTCGCGGGCCAGCCCCTGGCGCAGCACGTAGGCGTTCTGCGCGCCGATCGCGACGATCAGGGACAGGCCGGTGAGCAGTCCGGTCAGGGTCGCGTCGAGCACCAGCCCACGCTAGGGCCTCTGCCTCAGCTGTAGTTGCGCTCCTCGACGTGGGTCCGGGACCGGCGCTGCGCGACCAGCGGCAGCAGCAGCCCGAGGATCCCGACCACGACGCAGATCCAGCCCACGGTGGTGGTGGCGACGACGTCGTCGACCGCACGGGGCAGGTCGACGGCTCCGGTGACGAGGACGAGCCCGACGACGAGCAGGATGATGCCGGCTCCGAAACCCATGACTGACTCCCTGGTTCTGACGGCCGACGGGGGTGCGGCCACCGTGGCCGGAGTCTGCCCGCGTCCCGGCACCGGGAAACGCGACCGGCGCCCGCACGCGCCCCGCTGACCTTCGACCCTGCCCCGGCACCCCGCGACCGGTTCTGCTGGGAGCCACCGACGTGGAGAGGGGACCGGGTGAGCGAGACGCCGCACCGGATCGACCCCGAGGAGGCCCTCGACCGGCTGCTGCGCGACCTGCGCAGCCACCGCGAGGGCCTGACCGGTCGCGAGGCCGCCCGTCGCCTCGAGGTGAGCGGACCCAACGAGCTGGTACGCCGGCGCGGGCGGACCTGGCCAGGGCAGCTGGGCCGTCAGCTGGTGCATCCGCTGGCACTGCTGCTGTGGGTGGCGGCGGTCCTCGCCTGGGTCGGCGGCACGCCGCCGCTGGCGCTGGCCATCGTGTTCGTGGTGGTGATCAACGCGCTCTTCGCCTTCGTGCAGGAGCGGCACGCCGAGCAGGCGGTCGAGGCGCTGACGGCGTACCTGCCGCCCCAGGCGACCGTGCGCCGCGACGGCGAGGTGCGCACGGTCGACGCGCGCGACCTGGTGCCGGGCGACGTCATCGTGGTGGTCGAGGGCGACCGGGTGTCGGCCGACGCCCGGCTGCTGTCGGGATCCGTGGAGATGGACATCTCCACCCTGACCGGGGAGTCGATGCCGGTGCTGCGCGCCCCGCTGACCGGGTTCCACCACGGCCCGTTGCTGGAGGCCGCGGACATCGTCTTCAGCGGGACGAACTGCACGCAGGGGGAGGCGACCGCGGTCGTCTTCGCCACCGGCATGAGCACCGAGCTCGGGCGGATCGCTGCGCTGTCCCAGCGCAGCGAGTACCAGGAGAGCCCGCTCGAGAAGCAGGTGAAGCGGGTCGCCCGCCTGATCGCCCTGGTCGCCCTCGGCCTGGGGCTGGGGTTCATCCCCCTCGGGACGCTGCTGGCCGGCCTCAGCCTCCAGGACGCCGTGAACTTCGCGATCGGCCTGCTCGTGGCCAACGTGCCCGAGGGCCTGCTGCCCACGATCACCCTGGCACTCGCGCTCGGCGTCCGGGTGCTCGCCCGGGAAGGGGCGCTGGTCAAGCGGATCTCCGCGGTGGAGACCCTCGGCTCGACCAGCGTGATCTGCACCGACAAGACCGGCACGCTGACGCTCAACAGCATGCGGACCGTGCGGGTCTGGACGGCCGGGGGCGAGCTCGACCTCCTCGGCCGGCACTCCACCACCCCGTCCGAGCTGCTGCGTCGGCTCGCGACCGCTGGCAGCGTCTGCAACAACGCCCGCTGGGACCCCGCCGACCCGGAGCGGAAGCAGGGGGACCCGACCGAGCTGGCCCTGCTCTACCTCGCCACCGACGTGGGCGTGCCGTCGACCGTCGACCACCCCACCCGGCGCGCCCAGTTCCACTTCGACCCCGTGCTGCGGCGGATGTCGACCGTCGACCTCGTCGACGGTCGGCTGCTGCTGCGGGCCAAGGGCGCCCCCGAGGAGCTGCTGCCGCGGTGCACGCGGGTGGCGACCGGGACCGGGGAGACCGGGACCGGGGACACCGGGCTCGACGAGGCGCGCCGACGCGAGGTGGCCGCGCTGACCGACCGCTGGGCCGAGCACGGCCTGCGCGTGCTGACCCTGGCCGAGCGGACGCTCCCGGGCACGGACGCCTCCGGCCTGTCCCGCGAGGAGGCCGAGTCCGGGTTGACGCTGCTGGGCCTGGTCGCCATGGTCGACCCGCCGCGCAAGGAGGTGCGCGACGCCGTGGCGCGCTGCCACACCGCCGGCATCCGGTTGCTGGTCGTCACCGGCGACCACGGCCTCACCGCGAGGGCGATCGCGCAGCAGGTCGGCATCGGTGACGAGCACACCCGGGTGGTCACCGGTGCGGAGCTCGAGGTGATGCCCGAGGCCGACCTCGACACGCTGCTGGCCGAGAACCGCGAGCTGGTCTTCGCCCGGAGCTCCCCGGAGGCGAAGCTGCGGATCGCCGACGCCCTGCAGCACCAGGGCCACGTGGTGGCGATGACCGGTGACGGCGTGAACGACGCGCCGGCGCTGCGCAAGGCCGGCATCGGGGTGGCCATGGGCCGGTCGGGCACCGACGTGGCCCGCGAGGCCGCGACCATGGTGCTCACCGACGACAACTTCGCGACGATCGTGACCGCGGTCGAGGCGGGGCGCCGGGTCTACGACAACGTCCGCAAGTTCATCGTCTACATCTTCGCGCACGCCACCCCGGAGGCCGTGCCCTTCCTGGTCTATGCCCTCTCGGGAGGGCAGGTCCCGCTGCCGCTCACCGTGATGCAGATCCTCGCGATCGACCTCGGCACCGAGACGCTCCCCGCGCTGGCCCTGGGCCGGGAGCCGGCGGAGCCGGGCATCATGCAGCGTCCTCCGCGACGCCGCGGCCAAGGGGTCATCGACGGCCCGATGCTGTTCCGTGCGTGGGGCCTGATGGGCGGGGTCTCGGCCGCCCTGGTGCTGCTGCTGTTCCTGTCCACCCTCGTGCAGGGCGGGTGGAGCCTCGGCGACGACGTCTCGTCGGGGTCGTCGCTGCACCACGTGTGGGTCCAGGCCACGACGATGAGCTTCCTCGGGATCGTGGCCTGCCAGATCGGGACGGCCGTCGCCTCCCGCACCGAGCACGCGTCCCTGTGGCAGATCGGGCTGTTCAGCAACCCCCTGCTGCTGTGGGGCATCGCCTTCGAGGTGGCCTTCGCCGCCTGCGTGGTCCTGGTGCCGTGGCTGCAGCCGATCTTCGGCACCACCGCCCCGCAGGCGTGGCAGGTCGTCGCGCTGCTGCCGCTGCCGGTCCTGGTGTGGGGCGCCGACGAGCTCTGGCGTCGGTCCCGTCGGCGTCCCGCCCCGGACACGACTCGACCCGCCCGGTCCGTGGGACGCGAGCGGGTCGAGGCGTGAGGCGTCAGGTCAGAACGCGGACTCGTCGAGGTCCATCAGCGACAGGTCGGTCGCCTCGGCGATGGCGCGCTCGGCGGTGAGGCGCGGCAGGTTGGTGCGCGCGAAGAACTGCGCGGCCGCGACCTTGCCCTCGTAGAACGTCTTGTCCTTGCCCGGGTCCCCACCGAGCTTCTCCAGCGCGACCTCGGCCTGGCGCAGCAGCAGCCAGGCGCAGACGACGTCGCCGAGCACCATCAGCAGGCGGGTGGTGTTGAGCCCGACCTTGTAGATGTTGCGCAGGTCGCCGCCCTCGGCGCTGGCGTCGGCCGACATCAGGTCGTTGATCATCGCGCCCACGATGGCGTTGGCGTCCTCGAGGGCGGTCGCGAGCAGCGCCCGCTCGACCTTGAGCCGACCGTTGCCCGCCTCGCTGGCGATGAACGACTGGATCTCGCCGGCCAGGTGGCCCAGCGCCTTGCCCTGGTCCTTGACGATCTTGCGGAAGAAGAAGTCCTGGCCCTGGATGGCGGTGGTGCCCTCGTAGAGCGTGTCGATCTTCGCGTCGCGGACGTACTGCTCGAGCGGGTACTCCTGCAGGAAGCCCGAGCCACCGAAGGTCTGCAGCGACTCGGTGCCCAGCAGCACCCACGAGCGCTCCGAGCCGTAGCCCTTGACGATCGGGAGCAGCAGGTCGTTGACCTTCTCGGCCAGCTCGTCGCGCTCACCGGCGTGCTCGGCCAGCATCACCTTGTCCTGCCACGAGGCGGTGTAGAGCACCAGCGCGCGCATGGCCTCCGCGAACGACTTCTGCGTCATCAGCGAGCGACGCACGTCCGGGTGGTGGGTGATGGTGACGCGAGGCGCGGTCTTGTCGGCCGCCTGGGTGAGGTCGGCGCCCTGCACGCGCTCCTTGGCGAAGTCCAGCGCGTTGAGGTAGCCGGTCGACAGGGTGGCGATCGCCTTCGTGCCGACCATCATCCGGGCGTTCTCGATGACCTGGAACATCTGCGCGATGCCGTCGTGCACCTCGCCGAGCAGCCAGCCCCGGGCCGGCTCGCCGCCGCCCACGGCGCTGTCGCCGAAGGTCAGCTCGCAGGTGTTGGACACCTTGATGCCCATCTTGTGCTCGACGTTGGTGACGTAGACGCCGTTGCGCTCGCCGGTCAGCTCGCCGGTCTCGTGGTCGAAGTGGATCTTCGGGACGATGAACAGCGAGAGGCCCTTGGTGCCCGGGCCGCCGGCGCCCTCGACGCCCACCGGGCGGGCGAGGACGAGGTGGATGATGTTCTCGCACAGGTCGGACTCGGCCGAGGTGATGAAGCGCTTGACGCCCTCGATGTTCCACGAGCCGTCGTCGTTCGGCGTGGCCTTGGTGCGGCCGGCGCCCACGTCGGAGCCGGCGTCGGGCTCGGTCAGCACCATGGAGGTGTTCCAGCCGCGGTCCACGATGTGCTGGGCGATGCGCTTGTCACGGTCGTTGCCGTTGCGGTGCACGACGCCCGCGAACGCCGGACCTGCGGCGTACATCCACACCGGCGCGTTGGCGCCGAGCACCATCTCGCCGATCGCCCAGACCAGGCTGGACGGGGCGGGCGTGCCGCCGAGCTCCTCGTTGATCTGCAGGCGCCAGAACTCGGCGTCCATCCAGGCCTGGTAGCTCTTCTTGAAGGACTCCGGGATCGGGGCCTCGTTGGTCTTCGGGTCGAACACCGGCGGGTTGCGGTCGCTGTCCTCGTACGACGCGGCGAGGTCCTCGCGAGAGAGCCGGTCGACCTCGGCCAGCACCTCGCGCGCGGTTGCGCCGTCGACCTCCGCGAACGGGCCGGTGCCCAGCACGTCGTCGCGACCGAGCACCTCGAAGAGGTTGAACTCGATGTCGCGGAGGTTGCTCTTGTAGTGGCTCACGGATCCACCTTCTCGATGTCGGGGAGCCGGTCAGCACCAGTTCTACTGGCCGGTAACTTCAATGATAGAAGCGCGTTTCGGGCGAAGCAAGGCGGGGTGACCCGCGTCTCCGGGTCGCAGCGAGGGGCGCCGGCGGCGCCCACCGTTGACAGGGATCGCGAATTGTCTACTAATTAGAACGACAAAGTATCTAATCCGGAGGTGTGTCGTGCGCACGCTCGTCGTCCTCGCCCTCACCGGGCTGGTGGCGCAGCTGGTCGACGGCGCGCTCGGCATGGGGTACGGCGTCACCTCCTCGACCCTGCTGCTCGCGGGCGGCCTGAGCCCGGCGGCCGCGTCCGCTGCGGTCCACTTCTCCGAGATCGGCACGTCGCTCGTCTCGGGCATCTCGCACCTCACGTTGGGCAACACCGACTGGCGGGTCGTCGGGATCCTCGCGGTGCCCGGCTTCGTGGGTGCGTTCGTCGGCGCCACCTTCCTGGTCAGCCTGGACGCCGACGTCGCGGTGCCCGTCGTGGCCGCGCTGCTGCTCGTCCTCGGCGGCTACGTCACCTGGCGCTTCCTGTCGGTGGGTCCGGGGCGGCTGCGGTTCCGGGGCCGCCCCGGTGCCCGGTTGCTGGCGCCGGTCGGGCTGCTCGCCGGCGCCCTCGACGCCATCGGTGGCGGCGGCTGGGGGCCGGTCGGCACCACCACGCTGCTGTCGTCGGGGCGGCTGGAGCCGCGCAAGGTCATCGGCTCCGTCGACACCGCCGAGTTCGTCGTGTCCGTCGGCGGGTCCCTCGGGTTCCTGGTCGCCCTCGGTCGCCAGGGGGTCGACTGGGCCTTCGTCGGCGCGCTGCTCGTCGGCGGCTGCCTCGCCGCGCCGGTGGCGGCGCTGGTGGTGCGCTACCTCCCGGCCCGGGTGCTCGGCGTCAGCGCCGGCGGCCTGATCGTGCTGACCAACCTGACCACCCTGGGCGCCTGGTTCGACGCCTCGGGCGTCACCCGCGGCCTGCTGGCCGCCGTCGTCTTCACCCTGTGGGTGCTGTGGGTGGCGTGGGCGGTCAAGCTCGAGCAGGCGGACGCCGAACGCGTCGCCCGGAGGAGTCCGACGCACGCCACCGCCTGATGGTCGAGTGTCTGGATCGACAAATCTGACAGACTGCACCCATGCGGGTTTCAGCCAAGTCCGACTACGCGCTGCGCGCACTCATCGAGATGGCAGCACGCCAGGACGGTCGCGCGGTCAGCGCCGAGGAGCTCGGCCGGCTCCAGGAGATCCCGCACGGCTTCCTCCAGGCCATCCTCGCGGACCTGCGCAAGGCCGGCATCGTGATCTCCCAGCGCGGCCAGTCCGGCGGCTGGCGGATGGGTCGTGACCCCGAGACGGTCTCCGTCGCCGACGTGATCCGGGCCGTCGACGGGCCGCTGGTCTCCGTCTACGGCCTGCGCCCGGAGGCGGTCAGCTACAACGAGTCCGCGCAGGTCCTCCAGCACGTGTGGATCGCCGCCCGGCGCTCGCTGCGCGACGTGTTCGAGCAGGTCTCGATCCAGCAGCTCGCCGACGGCAAGCTTCCCCGCGCGGTCACCACCCGGACCGCCGATGAGGACGCCTGGCAGCCGCACTGAGCCGTCAGGAGGCTCGGGTCAGTCGCGGTGCGAGCCGCAGCCGCCGCGTCTCCAGGGACCGGTTGCGGGCCTCGAGCTCGGCGGCGCGCTGACGCAGCCGGGTGGTCTCGACCACCAGGTCCGCGAGGGCGTCGGTCGTCCGGGCCAGCACGTCCTCCAGCGCCGGCCCGCCCTCGGGGCCGTCCGCGACCGGCTCGGCCGGGGCGAGGTCGGCGAGGTCCCCGATGACGGCGTACCCGCTGGCCGTCACCTGGCGGCTCCAGAGGAGGGCGATCGCCCGCAGCTCGGCGTACGCCGTGGCCGGCGGGACGGCGCGTGGCCCGCTCCAGGCGGCGTCCCCCAGGTAGTGGGCGACCGCCTCCCGGTGCTCCACCGGCCCGAGCCGGCCGTCGAGGGCGTCGTTGAGCCCGCGGGCGACCGCGGCGGCGACGTCGTCGAGCGACATCTCGTCGTGGGGCAGGGCGAGCGGCTCGAAGCCGACCAGCTCGCCCAGGGTCTGCCAGATCGCCGGCCGCGGGTCGTGGGCCCCGGCCGGGGGGACGACGACGTGCACGCGGCGTGGGTCGCCGAGGGCGGCGGCCCAGCGCGCGGCCACCGCCGTCAGGTCGGCCGTCGCCCAGAACTCCCGCGCCTGCGGGTGGTCGCGGGCAGGGTCGAGCACCCGGCGCCGGAACCGGGCGTACGACGTCGTGCCGCCCGCCGCGAGGACGCGACGCCACCCGGAGGCCAGCTGCGACGCGGGGTCGGTCGCGGTGACGAGGACGTGCACGTCGAACCCGGCGAGCCCGTCGAGCAGCAGGGCCACCTGCTCGGGGGTGGCGGCGGCGAGCAGCTCGTGGCCGAGCACCACCGGGCCCTTCTCGCGGTGCGCGCGGCGGCAGATCGCTGCCCAGCTGCCCTCGACGTCCCTGCGTCGGAGGCCGTGGGTCCGGTGCCGGCGCGTGATCTCCAGCGCGGCCCGGAGCATCTCGTCGGCCCCGGCGGGGGCGCAGATGCCCTGGGCGCGCAGGGCCTCGGTGTGCCTGGCGAGGGCAGCGGGGACGGTGTCCCCGCCGGTCCCGGGCAGTCCGACGTGGAGGTGGACGGTGCGTCGTGCCATGGCCCCACGCTCACAGTCCTCGGCACCGCGCCGGTGAACACGGCGTGACGGCCCGGTCCGGACCGTGTGACATTTCGCTGTGACGTTTCCCGGGCGGACGGCGTCGTACGGAGTGACGCCAGCCTTGAGGAGAGAGATGACGAAGGACCAGGAGTTCGAGGAGTTCGCGCTCGCGCGGATCCCGCAGCTCCACCGTTCGGCCTGGCTGCTGTGCGGTGACGCGCATCGTGCCGAGGACCTGGTCCAGGAGACCCTGGCGAAGGTCTACGTGCGCTGGCACCGCAAGCTCGGGCGCCCGATCGAGAACCCGGCTGCGTACGCGCAGACCTGCCTGGTGCGGGTCTTCATCAGCGCGCAGCGGCGCTCGAGCACGCACGAGCGTCCGATCGAGGCGCCCGTCGAGCTCGCGGCCCGGGGTGACGACACCGACCTGCGGGTCGCGCTGGCAGGGGCGCTCGGGGAGCTGCAGCCGCTGGACCGTGCGGTGCTGGTGCTGCGCTACCTCGACGACCGGCCGGTCGCCGAGGTGGCCGAGGTCCTCGGGTGCAGCCAGGGAGCGGTGCGCAGCCGGACCCTGCGAGCCCTGGAGCGGCTGCGTGCCGTGTTCGGACCCTCGCTCGTCGACCTCCTCCACCACCGATAGGACAGTCATGGACCACCAGGACGAGCACATCGGCCAGCTCCTCGTGCAGGGCTCGCCGCCGTCTCCCTCCGACCCGCAGCGCCTCGTCGCAGCGGGCATCACCCGCGGCCGCGCCCTGCGCCGCCGCCAGCGAGCCGGTACGGCGGCCGCCGCGCTCGCCGTCTTCGGCGTCATCGGCGTCGGGGCGGTCGTCGTACCTCTCGGGGGTGGGGACCCCGCCGGCTCGACGTCGGTGGCGAGCGACCCCACGCCCTCGCCCACCCCGTCGGCGCCCCCGTCGTCGACACCTCTCCCCACGCCGACCTCGGAGCCGTCGGTGTCCACGCCGCCCTCGGCCTCGATCTCGACGCCGCCGTCCGCGTCGGTGTCGATGCCTCCGCCGACCTTGAGCGGCACCATCACGGTCACTGCCCGGGACGTGCCGGCCACCGTGGCGGAGATCCTCGGCCGGGACGGCGCGGGCGAGCTGAGGACCGCGGCGCCGTACTCCTCGGCGTCCGGGCCGGACGATCTGGTCGCGCACTTCAGCTGGCAGGGCACCCTGACCACCGTGGTCATCGAGCGGGCCGGAGCGAACCCGCAGCAGGCCTGCCGGGCCGGGGGGAAGGGCACGACGTGCTCGACCGACGCGGACGGGGACCCGCTGCTCACGTGGGGGCCGACCACGGCGGACCAGGTGACCGCGCAGGGCGCGACCGTGTGGCAGAACGGCTTCCAGGTGTCGGTGCTGTCCTACAACGCTGCCGACGGCAAGGACACCGCGCCGCTCATGGATGCCCCTCCGCTGTCGTTCGACGACCTGGCGAGCGTGGCCGGCAGTGACGCCTGGTTCTCCTGATCCGGGTCAGGCGCTCGCACGCGGCTCGGCGTTCTCGGCCACCCACTCCACGAGCGGCCGCAGCGCGCGCCAGTCGTCGCGGACGACGTCGAGCAGCTCCGGGGTGTGGATGAACGGCTCGAAGCCGTGCGACCGCCCGACCGTCAGCGAGCGGTGCCGGAGCAGCTCGATCCGCGGGTGGTCGGCGCCGTAGCCCCGGGGCGTCGTCTTGAGCCGGTCGCCGCCGACGTCCCAGCCGGCGGCGGCCAGCGCGTCGAGGATGCGCTGGAGGTCGGTGCCGCGGCGCTCGTCGTCGATCGACGACCGGATCGCGGCCAGCCGCGGCGAGCTGGCCTCGTAGAAGCCGGCGCCCGTGCGGACCCCGCGTGCGGACACCTCGACGTACCAACCCGTCGCGGGCCCGGCTGCGACGAACGCACCCTGGTGGGTCTTGTACGGCGTCTTGTCCTTGGCGAAGCGCACGTCGCGGTAGGGGCGGAACACCTTCGCGGGGCCGAACTCCGGCTCCAGCGCGGCGCACAGGGCGGTCATCGGCGCCTTCACGGACTCGTCGTAGACGGCCTTGTGCTTCTCCCAGAACGACCTCGTGTTGTCGACCTCGAGGTCGTCGTAGAAGTCCAGGGCAGCCACCGGGATGCCGGTGAAGGCGGGCTCGGCTGCTGGGCTCACCCGGCCACCCTACGGTCCGGGCGGGCAGGGGCCGCGGGGCGGGATGATGGCGTGCCGCTGAGACGCCACCACCCCGCGTCCGGGTGCCGGATCGCTCCGACACGGGTGGAACGGGCGGGGCCGCGGTCCATGACGCGGCCCGCGTCAGTCGATCTGCGCGCCGACCTGCTCGTCACCGGACTCGGCGAGGGCGGTGATGCTGATGGAGTCGCCGCCACAGCGTGGGGTGCTCAGGAACGCGCGCCCGCCGGCGGACTCGTAGACGACCTCGAGCCCGTCCTCGGCGTTCCAGCGCATCAGCCGGGCCGGGTCGGCGTCGCGCTGCGGGTCACGGGAGAAGTACGCCGCGTCGCCGCACCAGGTCAGCGACCCCGACGTGGCCGGGCCGAGGTCGTAGTAGCCGTCGCCGGTGCGGGCGTAGACGTGCGCGGTCTCGATCTCGCGCTCGCGCGGGATGACCGACCAGACCGCCCCGCCGTCGACGACCAGGCCGTCCCAGCCCTTGCAGTCCGGGACCCCCTCGAACGGCGTGACGTCGGTGCCGTCGAGCTCGACGACGGTGCGGCAGGCCGGCTGGGAGTCGTCGAAGGTCAGCAGCGAGGTGCCCGCCGGGGTGATCCGGGCGCTGTTGAAGCCGTGGCGTGCGGGAGCGCACCAGCCCAGTGTCGACCGCTTCGTCGCGAGGTCGACCGTGGCGGCGCAGTAGGAGCCCCGGTGGATGGTGGCGTGCACCAGGGTGCCGTCCCCGAGCGCCCAGGTGCCACCGTTGGTGGTCGGCACGTCGGAACCGCCGTCGACGGTGAAGCTCTTGCCGCTGCGGAGGTCGACGACCTGCGCGCTGCTCGGCCGGGTCTCCTGCTTGTCCTGGAGCACGACGACGGCGTAGTCCCGGTCGATCAGGGCGTCGGAGATGGTCTGTCGCGGGCCGGCGGCGATCCCGGAGCCGGACCCGGGCCCCTCGATGCGGGCCTCCTTGCTCGCCTCGTCCACGGTCAGGGTCCAGTCACCGCTCCGGGTGACCGTGTCGTCGACCGAGCCCGGCAGCCGCTTCCAGTCGAGGAGCCGGGTCGCAGCACCGAGGACGGCGGGCTTCTCTGCGGTCCCGCCCGGCGGCACGACGGAGCCGTCGGAGCTTGCGGACGGGCTGCCGCTCGTCGACGGGCTGGTGTCCTGGGAGGGGCTGGTGCTCCCGGACGGGGTGGACGACGCGGACGAGGTCGCCGGGGTGGCGCCCGTCGTGTCGCCCTCGCCGTCGGAGCACGCCGAGAGCATCAGCAGGGGACCGGCGAGCAGGGCCGCCGCGGGAACGGCGTACCGGCGCAGGGCCACCGGCATCAGACGCCGATGTTGTGCTGGAAGTGGGCGAGGTTGGCGCGGTAGCTCCGGTACGCCGACCGCCACTGCACGCGGGCGATGTAGGGCTCGGACGGGTCGAACCGCTGCTGGTTCCAGGGCTCGAAGTAGCCGATCTGGTTGGGCTTCTTGCCGCGCTTGTCGTAGCCGCGGCCGGCCTGGAAGTGCCCGGACGCGTCGTCGTCGAGGTAGGGGTAGTACTTCTTCAGCAGGATCGGGTGCAGGACCACCGGGGCACGGTAGTCGTGGATGTGGCGGAAGAGCAGCAGCTGCCACTTCCCGAAGGTGTAGTTGCCGATGTCGAGGGTGATGTAGGCGCCGGCGTGGTCCGCGCGGTCCCAGCCGGTGCTGGCGTTGACGACCCTGACCATGTCGGTGATCGCGGTGCCGCCGGTCGTCGTGCCGAGCTTGTCGGCCCAGTGGGCCTGGCCGAGGTCCTTGTCCTTCCAGCCCCAGGCGATCATCTGCATGGTGGTGGGGCCGCACCAGTAGGTGCGCTGCTGCTCGGCCACCTGCTGGGGGTCGAGCACCACCGAGCGCCGCGGGTAGTCCCGACGGTGCTTGCGCTGCTGGCTGTTCGGGTCGCTGGTCGGCGTGGCGCTCGCCGTGGGCGAGGAGCTCGCGGTCGGCGACGCGGACGCGGTGCGCGCCGCGGGCTCGGCGGTCGCCGGGGCGGTGGTCGCGGTGGAGGCCGCGGTGGTGGCCTCGGGGTGGGCGGCCAGGAACTCCGCCGGGATCGGCACGCCCTCGATCTCGTGGCGCAGCAGCCACACCTTGGCCACGGACCGGGCGGCGAGGGTGAGCTCGGAACGCTCCTGGGCCTCGCGGGCGGTCGGGTTCATCCGGGCCAGCCGCCGCAGGGTGGCCAGCTCGTCGAGGTCGCCGGTCGTGGTCGTGCTCTGCGGGCGGGACGCCACCGCGCGGGCGGCGGTCGCCATCCGGGCCTGGACCTCGGTCTCGGAGTCCTCGGTCCAGCCGGAGTGCAGGCAGTAGCGCTGGCCGTCGAAGTCCGCGCAGCGGACCAGGGCGTCGGCGAGCCGGTCGGGCTCCTGGGCCACCGGCACCCGGCCCAGGGTCCGGGCGGCAGCCCGACCCTGCGCGAGCACGCGGTCGATCTCGGCCTGGTTCTCGGGGGTCACCGCGCCCAGGGGAGCGGTGTCGGCCGGCGCGAGGGCGCGCTGCTCCTGGTCGCCCGAGGGCAGCAGGGCGCCGTCGTCGTCACCGCCGCGCGGCACGAACGGGGCGGCGGCGAGGAGCAGCGCGAGGGCGCCGATGGCGAGGGTGCGGGGGCGGGGGCGGGACATCGGGATCCTCGAGACACGTCGACGACTTGACGTACCACTGTCCCCGTTGGTCACGCAAGACGTCAAGTGACCCACGAGTCACAGCACTCACGGAGGCGTCGTCCACCGGTGTCGAGAGGAAATGCCAGAAGCCGCAGGTTCCGATCTGGCTGGACCTGCGGCTTCCGGTTCGCGCTCCCCAGGAGCTGCTCGTGGAGCGGATGACGAGACTCGAACTCGCGACATCGACCTTGGGAAGGTCGCGCTCTACCAACTGAGCTACATCCGCACGACCGGCGGACCGGTCGGCGCACATGCTAGTTCATCACTCGCCGCCCGGGGACACGGGCCGGGAGGAGAGGGGTACGGCGAGTCGCGCGAGCGTCGGGTACCTGGGGCTGACGGTGTCACCGGACGAGCGCCCGGTGAGGCGGCGGTGCACCCAGGGCAGTGCCGCCTCGCGGGCCCAGTCGAGGTTCTCGCGCAGCTGCTCGCGCCGGGACGGGGCGTCGAGGTCGCGCAGGGGGAGGGGCTCGAGACCGTGGTCCACGCCGAGCGCGTCGAGCACCTCGATGGCCATCCGCTGGTGGCCGGCCGGGCCCATGTGCATCCGGTCCTCGTCCCAGTAGCGCCAGTCGCGGTACTCCTTGAGCCGCCAGAAGTCGACGACGGTCGCGCCGTGCCGGTCGGCGCTCTCCCGGACCAGCTCGTTGTAGAGGGCGAACCGGCCGCGGACCGGCCGGTAGATCGCCGAGCCGCCGGGATCGAAGGCGGTCCACACGAGCACGCGGGCGCCGGTGCCGGCGAGCCGCTCGAGGGCGCGGTCGTAGTCCGCGACGAGGGCGTCGAGGTCGACCCGCGGCCGCAGGATGTCGTTGGCGCCGGCGTACACGGTGACGAGGTCCGGCTCGAGCGCGATCGCCGCGTCGAGCTGCTCGGCGATGATCGCGTGCAGCTTGCGCCCGCGGATCGCGAGGTTGGCGTAGCCGAAGCCGGCGTCGCCGGCCTGCTGGTCGAGGACCTCCGCGACCCGGTCGGCCCAGCCGCGCAGGCCGTTGGGACGGGTGGGGTCGGGGTCGCCGACGCCTTCGGTGAACGAGTCGCCGACGGCGACGTACCGGTGGAACGACATGGCGCCATCTTCGTCGGTCGCGACAAGGGCGATCCGATCCGGGGGCGGGTCAGGTCTCCGGCCGGTGATCTCGGCCACCGTCGCGGTGCCGACGCCGGTAGGGTGCCCACGTGCTGCTGTCAGACCGCGACATCCTGGCCGAGATCGACTCCGGCCGGATCACCATGGACCCGTGGCAACCCGAGATGATGCAGCCGTCGTCGATCGACGTGCGCCTCGACCGGTACTTCCGGGTGTTCGAGAACCACCGCTACCCCCACATCGACCCCGCGGCGGACCAGTCCGACCTGACCCGCCAGGTCGAGCCGGAGGGCGACGAGCCGTTCATCCTGCACCCGGGTGAGTTCGTGCTCGGCTCGACCTACGAGGTGGTCTCGCTGCCCGACGACATCGCGGCCCGGGTCGAGGGCAAGTCGTCGCTGGGTCGCCTGGGGCTGCTCACCCACGCCACCGCGGGCTTCGTGGACCCTGGCTTCTCGGGGCACGTCACCCTGGAGCTGGCCAACGTCGCGACGCTGCCGATCAAGCTCTACCCGGGCATGAAGATCGGGCAGTTCTGCTTCTTCCGCCTCTCCTCGCCCTCCGAGCACCCGTACGGCTCGGCGAAGTACGGCTCGCGCTACCAGGGCCAGCGGGGCCCGACCCCGTCGCGGTCGTTCCAGAACTTCCACCGCACCGACATCTGACGCCACCGCGCCTGGCGGCCTGAGACGGTCGGGCACCGGCGTCTCGGGATGGCGGACGGTCCACCGGTGACCGGTCAGGTGTCGATCCGGTCGGCGACGCGGCGAAGGCGCTGGGCGACGCGGTGCCGCTGGGGCACGTGCGGCATCCGCGGGGCCGACGCCCGCGCGATCCGCTCCGCGATCTGCTGACGGGCGTCGGTCTCGACGAGGTAGTGGGTGCTCATCGTGGGCTCCTCTGCTGGTGGGGTGTGCGGGGTCGGGGGTGGGCTTCAGACCTCGGTGAGGACGATGTCGCCGCTGACGGTCTTGGCGCGGACCTCGACGTGGTCGGCGCCCTCCTCCGGCTGGCCGGCGCCCTGCAGGTTGCTGCGGATGGCGCCCGACACGGTGGAGATGTCGGTCCACACCGGCACGCCCGCGGGGATGCCGAGACGTACGTCGCCGGAGGCTCCCTTGGCGGTGACGCGGCCGCGCCGGGCCGCGCCGATCTGCAGGTCGCCGCTGCCGGTGGTCAGCGAGACGTCGCTGCGGGAGTCGACGACCCGGAGGTCCCCGGAACCCGTCTTCACGACCGTCGGGCCGACACTGGTGCCGATCTCGACGTCGCCGGACCCGGTCGAGACCGCGGTGCTGGCGCCGGTGCTGCCGATGTTGACGTCGCCCGAGCCGCTCTTCACGCGCAGCTCGCCGTGCGCCTCGTCGATCCGGATGTCGCCCGAGCCGGTCTCCACCACGGAGGGGCCGTCGAAGGTGTCGACGTGGACGGCGCCCGAGCCGCTGCGCAGCTGGCTGGTGCTCACGGCGCCGTCGACGGTGATGTCGGCGCTGCCGGTGCGCACCACGAGCTCGCTGTCGGTGGGGACGGTGACGGTCACGTCGAGGCGGCTGTCGCCGGCCAGGAAGCCGGAGCGGATCTTGGGTGCGACGACGCTGATCTGGTCACCCGTCTGCTCGACCCGCACCGACTCGGCGTCGCGGCCGGTGACCTCGACGTACGACTCGGTGGTGTCGGCCGCGAGGACCTTGACGCTGCCCTTGCCGATCTCGACAAGGAGGCTGACCGGACGGTGGGTCTCGAAGTGGTACTCGGACATCTGTTCTCCCCTGTGGGTGTCGGTCGTGCTGTGGGTGTCGGTGCTGCTGGGGTGGTGCTGGGGTGCTGGGGTGCTGGGGTGCTGCTCGAGGGTGTGTCTGTCCGCGGGACCAGCCTGCTGCTGGTCCCGTCGGTGGAGCTGACGGTGGGTGGCTCGGGGGTCGGGTGCTCAGACCCAGCCGGTCATCCTCCGGTTGCCGCGGCCCGGGCCCTTGCCGCCGAACGGGTCGCCGCCGAGGAACGGGATGCTGGACAGGTCGAGGTCGACGTCGACGACGTTCTCGCGGGTGGCGGCGCGGACGATGTTGACCAGCCAGGTGTTCAGCGAGTGGCCGGACCGGGCGGCGAGCTCCTCGGCCCGGGCCTTGACCGACTCGGGCATCCGGAGGGTGATCCGGGCGATGGTCCCGTCCTCCTCGGCCTCTTCTCCGGCGGGAGGTGCCGGCGGCGCCGGCGGGGTCGGCGGCATCGGGGGAGCCGCGTGGACGACGAAGTCCAGCTCCCGCCCGCTGAGCCGGACGTCCACGCCGCCGGCGGGCATCTCGGCGGTGATCTCGGCCGCGGCCTGCGAGACGGCCTCCATCAGCGCCAGCCGCGCGGCCGGGTCGAGGGCGAAGGTGAGGCGCTCGGCCGCCTGCCTGGTCTCCGGGCCGGCGGCCTCGGCGGCCGCGACCAGGTCCCGTCGGAGGCTGTCGATGTACGGCGTGATGTCCATGTGCATCACTTTGACGCCATAATGACGTCATGTCAAGTGTTCATGACGTCATCTTTGACATCCGGTGACGTCACGTGGTGCGCGATGGTGTCAGCCGTCACGGATCGGGGTACCAGAGGGGGACGAGTTCCCCCGCTCGGGTCTACGGTGTGGGGCGCGTCAAGACCCCGAACACGCACGGAAGGCAGCGCATTGGCTGACTCGGGCATCACGGTTCTCGCGAGCGACACGCTCATCCAGGCGAACGCCGTGGACTACCTCATCCTCGTCATCTACTTCGGCTTCGTCGTCGGCATCGGTCTCATGGCCGGCCGGCAGGTCTCCGAGTCCCTCGACTTCTTCCTGTCCGGTCGGTCGATGCCCGCCTGGGTGACCGGGCTGGCGTTCATCTCTGCCAACCTCGGCGCGGTCGAGATCATGGGCATGTCGGCCTCGGGCGCCGAGTTCGGGATCCCGACGGTCCACTACTTCTGGGTGGGCGCCATCCCGGCCATGCTCTTCCTGGGCGTGGTGATGATGCCGTTCTACTACGGCTCGAAGGTGCGCTCGGTCCCCGAGTTCATGCTCCGTCGTTTCGGGCCCGGCGCACACCTGGTCAACTCGCTGTCCTTCGCGATCGCGCAGCTGCTGATCGCGGGCATCAACCTCTACCTGCTCGGCAGCATCGTGCACGCGATGCTCGGCTGGCCGCTGTGGATCGCGCTCATCGTCGCCGCGGTGGTCGTCCTCTCCTACATCACCCTCGGTGGGCTCAAGGCCGCGATCTACAACGAGGTGCTGCAGTTCTTCGTCATCGTCGCGGCCCTGCTGCCGCTGACGCTGCTCGGGCTGCACCGGGTCGGCGGTTGGGACGGGCTGAAGGACAAGCTCACCGACGCCGCCGGGAAGGGTGGCGCGCCCTCCGCCGCGGACCAGCTCAACTCCTGGCCCGGTCAGGCGCTCTCCGGCTTCGACTCCTCGCTGCTGTCGGTGATCGGCATCGTCTTCGGCCTGGGCTTCGTGCTCTCCTTCGGCTACTGGACCACCAACTTCGTCGAGGTCCAGCGGGCGATGGCGTCCGACTCGATCTCCTCAGCGCGCAAGACACCCATCATCGGTTCCTTCCCGAAGATGTTCATCCCGTTCATCACGATCCTGCCCGGCATGATCGCCGCGGTGCTGGTCACCGAGATCGCCAAGGTCAAGGCCGGTGGCACGGTCCCGGGCGGCTCGTCGGGCGAGGGAGTCACCTACAACGACTCGCTGCTGCTGCTGATGCGCGACGTGCTCCCCAATGGCCTGCTCGGGCTCGCCATCGCCGGCCTGCTGGCCGCGTTCATGGCCGGCATGGCCGCGAACATCTCGGCGTTCAACACGGTCTTCAGCTACGACCTGTGGGGCGACTACCTGGTCAAGGGGCGTGACGACACCTACTACCTGCGGGTCGGCCGGATCGCCACCGTCGGCGCCACGATCATCGCGATCTTCACCGCCGGGATCGCCGCCAACTTCAGCAACATCATGACCTACCTGCAGACCCTCTTCGGGTTCTTCAACGCCCCGCTGTTCGCGACGTTCATCCTCGGCATGTTCTGGAAGCGGATGACCTCCACCGCGGGCTGGGTGGGTCTGGTCTCCGGCACGCTCTCCGCCGTCGCGATCGCGTTCCTCAGCGAGGACGCCTTCGGCTCGGCCAGCACCGGCGTCATCCCCGTCGGCGGCCAGGGCGCGGCGTTCCTCGCCGCAGGCGTGGCGTTCGTCGTGGACATCGTGCTCAGCATCGTCGTCTCGCTGGTCACCAAGCCGAAGCCCTCCGCCGAGCTGAAGGGCCTGGTCTACTCCGAGACCCCCCGGGAGGACCTCGTGGACGCCAACGAGGCGTCGTACCCGTGGTACCGCCGGACCCTGCCGCTGGCCGGACTCGCGCTGGTCATGGTCATCGCCCTGAACGCCGCCTTCTGAGGAGGACGACATGTCGACCCACTCCACCGCCCGCAGCGGCCACAACGCCGGTCTGCTGGACATCCGCAACATCATCGGCGGCCTGCTCGGGATCTACGGCGTGATCCTGTTCCTGCTCGGCGTCTTCGCCGACCCGCAGGACGAGAAGACCGGTGGCGTCAACGCCAACCTCTGGACGGGCATCGCCCTTCTCGTCGCCGCCGCGATCTTCATGACCTGGGCCAAGCTGCGGCCGGTCGTCGTGCCGGAGGATGCTGCGGCCGATCCCGGTCCGGGGCACATGGATGCGCACTGACGCTCTGGTCTGAGCTGATTCTTGGGCCCGGTCACTGTCGATCTCCGGCGGTGGCCGGGCCCTCTTGTTGCTGTGGCTCCCTGCTGGCTTCGTGTGGCCCTCCGCCGCGGACCGTGCGCCGTCGCTTGCTTCGCTGCGGCGCCGGTCCCTCGCCGCTGGGGTTGGGCTCCATTTCGGCGCCTTCGCTCGCTTTTACGCTCCTCGCGCGCGGTTCGCGGCTGCGGGCCACGCCTGGCCGGCTGCCTCTCCTTCGCCCCTTTTCTACTGAGGTGGTTGTCGGTCCCTGAGCGTGCTCGAGCTCGGTGTCGTCCACTGCTGCCGCTGCCCCGGGTGCACGGTTGGCCTACTCGCGTCGGGGTCTTGATCTGGTCCACTGGTCGGGTGGGTGGCCGGGCTTGGGGGGTGGGAGGAACTCCGGCCTGCCGTCGTGGCTGCTGATCCGCACTTCCCAGGGGGTGTGGTGGACGGTGCGGTGGTGGTGGCCGCACAGGAGCACGAGGTTGCCGAGCTTGGTGTCGCCGCCCTCGGACCACGGGGTGATGTGGTGAGCGTGGCCCATCACGGGTGGTCGGGTGCAGCCGGGGAAGGCGCAGTGTCGGTCGCGGCAGATCAGGGCCCGCCACAGGGCCGGGGTCACCAGTCGATGTGCCCGTCCGACGTCGAGGACCTCGCCCCTGCCCCCGAGGGCGATGGGGATGATGTCGGCGTCGCAGGCCAGCCGCCTCACCACGGCCGGGGTGAGCTCCAGGCCGTCGTCGGTCACCCCACCGAACGGGGTGGCGGCGTCCAGGGTGGTGGCGTCGAGTGTGGTGTCGGTGGTGGTGCCGAGGGTGGCCCAGTCGATCTGCCCCCGGAGGGTCTCGAGGGTGACGGTGACCGCGACCCGGGGGCGGGCGCCGTGGCAGTCGGGTGGGAGGTCGGTGGTCAGGGCGTGCCGGGCGGTCTGCACCAGGGCGTCCCACAGCCGGGCGCCGTGGTCACGGGGATCCCTCTCGACCTGGCAGTCCGGGTCCTCGACATCCTTGGCCGGCTCCGGCTTGGTCAAGGGGAGGAGGGCGGCCTTGATCAGGGCGGCGTCCTCGACGGTGCCGCGGCCGCGGAGCCGGATGCCGCCGGCGCCGTCCTCGGTGATGGCGAGGTACCGGTGGTGGTGCGCGGCCCGGTCCTCCCGGTCCAGCGCGGCCTCGAGCTTCCGTTCGGCCTTGTCCGGGTCCACCAGGACGTCGAGGCGTTTGCCGACGGTGGCCAGGTCGGTGGCGTTCAACCGGCCCGCCTCGGCCAGCAACGCGGCCTCGCCCGCGGCCCGGACGGTCGGGTTGAGGGGGAGCCTGTCGACCGCGGTCACGATGACCGACGCCTGCTCCGGCGACACATGTCCCGCGGCGAGGGCCGCGTGCGTGTCCGGGTAGTCCGAGACCAACGCGTTGGCCTGGCGGACGGTGCGGTGGCCCTCGGCGTGGTGCAGGCCGGCGAGGTGGGTGAACCACGCCGCGGTCGACCCCCACGCCAGCTGGGTCTTGGCGACCCCGCGGGCGTCGATCTCGGCCAGCACCGGCGCCTGCACGGCCGCGACCTTGGAGCGGACCTGCTCCAGCGCGGCGACCACGTCGACCAGCTCGTCGCTGGTCTTGGCGGCCCACAGCACTTCGCCGAGCTGGGTGAGCAGCGCGGCCGCGGCGGTGGCCACCCCGGCGGGGCTGGTCGTCGTGTCGGTCGGCTGCTGCTCCATGACTTGACTCAACCAGTAGGCGCCGACAGTCCCGGGCTCCTGACCTGTGGATATCTCGTCCAGCGAGATGCTTTCCGAAGAAAGTTTCGAGGAGCAGGTTGAACGTCTTGGCGGCGCTCTTGGGGGCAGCCGCAGGGACCCTCGCCGAATGGTCACAGACTCCACCGGATCGGCCAGATTCGATGCGGTTGGTGACCAAACCGCACACCCCGAACCCGGGAGCCGGCGCCGACCGAAGCGGACCTCGCCGGTAGCCAGCCAGGGCCGCAACCCAAAGCAGCCGTAGAGCCGGCAGTCAGCGCAGACCGAAGCCGACCTCCCCAGAAATCCAGATGGCGGTGGCTCCCGGCCACCAGGTGACCAGGAACCACCGCCATCGGGTGGGGGATCGATCAGAGATCGAAGAGCGAGCCGGACTCGTTGATGTCGACGTCGGTCTTCGGCTGGTGAGCCTCGCCGTTGCTGGACGGCGCGGGCTTCTTCTCCTCCGCAGCCTTCTCGGCCGGTGCCTCGGCCGGTGCCTCGGCCGGCTCCGCCTTCTCCGTCGAAGCGGCGGCCTCCGGCTCGGGTGCGGTCTCGGGCTCCTCCTCGGTGCTCGAGTCCTGCGCCTGGCCGGCAGGCTCCTCGTCGCCCGCCGAGCTGGCCGCAGCCGTGGCCGCCGCGCTGATGGCGGCACCGGCGCTGAGTCCCTCGGCCGGGGAGTCCTCGTCGGAGGTGTCGGCCTCGGACGCCCCCTGGCCCTCGGGCTCGGCGGTCGGGGCCTCGGGCTCCGCTTCGGCCGGGGGCGCAGCCTCGGCCTGGGTCGCCACCGGCTCGGGCGCCTCGATGTCGAACAGCGAACCGCCTTCGGGGATCTCAGCGGCTGGTGCGGCGCTCGCGGCCGGACGCGTCGTCTTCGGCTGCTCCGCGGGCTTGGCCTCCTCGGCGGCAGGCTCGGCCTCAGGCTTCGCGGCCTCCGGCTCGGCTTCGGGCTCCGGCTCTGCAGCAGGCTCGGGCGCTGCCTGGGCAGCGGGCGCAGCGGCGGGCTCGGGTGCCTCGATGTCGAAGAGCGAGCCGCTCTCGGGAATGTCGGTGGCCGGTGCCGAGCTCGCAGCTGGCTGCGCGGCCTTCGGCTCGTCCCCGGTCGACGCCGCCTCCGAGGCCGAGGCCGGGGCCTCGGCATCTGCCGGCTCGGTCTCGGCCGCCGGCTGCTCCGCCGGCTCGGCCTTGGTGGCCGCCGCCGCAGGCTCGGGGGCCTCGATGTCGAAGAGCGACCCGCCGGAGGGGATCTCGCTGGCCGGAGTGGCCCTCGCCGAGGTCTCGGCCGCGAGCTCCGGGGCAGGCTCGGGCTCCGGCTCTGCAGCCGGCTCGGCCTTGGTCTCGGGCTCGGCCTTGGTCTTCGCCTCCGGCTCATCACCCCCGAGGTCGAAGAGCGAACCACCCGAGCCGAGGTCCGGCTCGGAGGCAGCCTTGCTGGGCTCCGCCTTGGTGGGCTCGGCCTTGGCGGGCTCCTCCTGGGCAGGCTCCGCCTGAGCAGTCTCGGCCGCGGGCTCGTCCCCACCGAGGTCGAAGAGCGACCCACCCGAGGAAGCGGCGGCCTTGGCCTCCTGCTCGACCGAGGCGTCGGGTGCGGCCGTCTTCGCCGGCTCCTCCTTGGTCTCGGGCTCGTCGAAGAGCGAGGACCCGCCGCTGGCCTTCGCGGCCGGCCCGGCGTCCTCGGTCGCGGTGACGGTCTCCTCGGTCCGGGTCTCGTCGCCGGCCTCGGGCTCGGCCTTGGTCTCCACCGACCGGGCCTCTGCCGCAGCACCGGCACCGGCACCCGCACCGGCTGCCGCGGCGGCACCCGGCTGGAGCTTGGTCGCGCTCTCGCCCTTCACCGAGGCGAGCAGCATCTGCGCGACGTCGAGGACCTCGACCTCCTCGCGGGCCTCGCCCTTGGCCTGCTCGGCGGTGAGCCCGTCGGAGAGCATCACCCGGCAGAAGGGGCAGCCGACCGCGATCTGGTCCGCGCCGGTGCCGACGGCCTCCTTGGTGCGGTTGACGTTGATCCGCTCGCCGAGGTTCTCCTCCATCCACATCCGGGCACCGCCGGCGCCGCAGCAGAACGAGCGCTCGGAGTTGCGCTCCATCTCGACGAACTCGGCGCCGGGCAGGACCTGGAGAAGCTCGCGCGGCGGGGTGTAGACGCCGTTGTGGCGGCCGATGTAGCAGGGGTCGTGGTAGGTGATGGAGCGCTTGGCGGCGCCGGCGCCGTCCTTCACCGGGGTCAGCCGGCCCTCGCGGACGAGACGGTTGAGCAGCTGCGTGTGGTGCACGACCTCGAGCTCGATGCCGAAGTCCTTGTACTCGTTCTTGAGCGTGTTGAAGCAGTGGGCGCAGGTCGAGACGACCTTCTTGACCTTCGCCTCCTTCAGCGTCTCGACGTTCTGCTGGGCCAGGCCCTGGAACACGAACTCGTTGCCGGCGCGGCGGGCCGGGTCACCGGTGCAGGTCTCGCCGTTGCCCAGCACGCCGAAGCTCACGCCGGCCATGTCGAGCAGCTCGGCGACGGCGCGCGTGGTCTTCTTCGCACGGTCCTCGTAGGCGCCGGCGCAGCCGACCCAGAACAGCCACTCGACCTCGTCGAGCGACTCGATGGTCTCCCCGACGACCTTGACCTCGAAGTCGAGACCCTTGGCCCAGTCCATCCGCGCGTTCGGCGACATGTTCCACGGGTTGCCCTTGTTCTCCAGGCCCTTGAAGAGCCCGTTGAGCTCGGCCGGGAAGTTGGACTCCACCAGGATCGCGTAACGGCGCATGTCGACGATGTGGTCGACGTGCTCGATGTCGACGGGGCACTGCTGGACGCAGGCGCCGCAGGAGGTGCAGGACCACAGCACGTCGGGGTCGATGACCGCCGAGCCGTCCTCGGGCATGTAGAATCAGTCGTCGCCGGTCTCCCCGATCAGCGGCCGCTCGGCCTCGCGGGTCAGGGTGTCGCTGCCCTCGAGCAGCGCCGGACGCTCCTCCTCGGAGGCCTGGAGGTACGGCGCCTTCGCGTACGCGTGGTCGCGCAGCGCGGTGATCAGGAGCTTGGGCGACAGCGGCTTGTCGGTGTTCCAGGCGGGGCACTGCGACTGGCAGCGGCCGCACTCGGTGCACGAGGTGAAGTCGAGGATGCCCTTCCAGCTGAAGTCCTCGATCGACCCGACACCGAGCACCGAGTCCTCGTCGAGGTCGTCGATGTCGTCGAGGGTGATCGCCTTGCCGTCGGACGTGAGCGGCTTGACCGCGCCCAGCGCCGTACGGCCGGAGGACTCGCGCTTGAACCAGATGTTGAAGAACGCCAGGAAGCGGTGCCAGGCCACGCCCATGGTGAGGTTCAGCGAGATGGTGATCATCCACGCGAACGAGATGACGATCTTGAGCATCGCGATCAGGTAGATGAGGTTCTCGGTGGTCGACACCGACATCCCGGAGAACGCCTCGCCGAGCCAGAAGGTCAGCGGGAAGTGGAACGCGGAGGCGTTGTCGGCGTGCTCGCCGCCGTGCGAGAGCAGGGCGTACTCGAGACCGCGCAGCAGCACGATGCAGAGGCCGACGCCGAGGATCACGCCCTCGACGAAGAAGCCCTGCCACATGGTGGAGCCCCAGAGTCGGCCGCGCGGGCCGCGCTCGCGCTCCCTGGGCCGGCTGGCGCGGTAGGCGATGAAGCCGATGATCGCCACGATCATGATCCCGGTGACGATCTCCGAGACCCACTCCCACAGGAAGAAGTGGCCGATCAGCGGCAGCGCGAAGTGCGCGTCGAAGAGCTGGCCGAACGCCGTGACGAGGGTGAAGAACAGCAGCCCGAACCCGATGAAGACGAACCAGTGGGCCGCGCCCACGAGGGTCCACTGGAGCATCCGCGTGTGGCCGAGCGACTCCTTGAGGAGCGTGACGGTCCGGCTGCCGGGGTTGTCGCTGCGGCTGGTCGGCGTTCCCACCTTGATCACCGCGATCATCTCGCGGATGGCCCTGACGAACAGGGCGATGCCAACCGCGGCGATCGCGAGTGAGACAACGATGGCGAAGATCTGCATGGACTACTGCTCCTCGTCGAGGCGGCTGAACGTCATCGGTTCGGGACGCGTTTCGCGAGCCTAGGGCGGCGGGCTCGCCCACGTCAGTCCCCGAAGGCTGTGAGACGGATCCTACCCGCAGGTAACTTCGCGGTGGACAGGTGTACGCCGGGTGGTACGACGAACGGCGGCCGGTCCCCGAGGACCGGCCGCCGTTCGTCGATGCGGATCAGCGCGTCACTTCACCGCGACGGCCGTCCAAGCAGCCTTCACGGCCGCGACCTGCGCCGAGCTGGCGCCGTACAGGTCGGTGGCCGCGTTGACGTTGGCGACGCGGGCACCGGCGTAGTTGGTGCTGGAGGTCATGTAGACCGTCAGCGCGCGGTACCAGATCTTGGCGGCCGCGTCCCGGCCGATGCCGGTCACGGCGAGGCCGTTGCAGGTCGGGCTGTTGTAGGAGATGCCGTTGATCGTCTTCGCGCCGCTGCCCTCGGACAGCAGGTAGAAGTAGTGGTTCGCGATGCCCGAGGAGTAGTGGACGTCGACGGACTTCGCGCGGGTGGAGTAGCAGTCCAGGCTGCCGCCGTCGAGCGACGGCTTGTCCATCCGGCGGATGTAGTTGGTGGCCGGGTTGTAGGAGCGGTAGATCTCCTCGCCGATGACGTAGTCAGGGACGTCGTTGGCGTTGTTGGCGTACCACTCGACCATCGTCCCGAAGATGTCGGAGTTGGCCTCGTTCAGGCCGCCGGACTCGCCCCGGTAGGTGAGGTTGGCGGTGCGGCTGGTGACGCCGTGGCTCATCTCGTGGCCGGCCACGTCGAGGGCGACCAGCGGCAGCGTGGTGGAGTCGCCATCGCCGTACCGCATGCAGAAGCAGGAGTCGCTCCACGAGGCGTTGACGTAGGCGCCGTCGTGCACGAACGAGCGGGCGCCCTTGCCGTCGTTGGCGATGCCGTTGCGGCCGTAGGTGTTCTTGTAGAAGTCCCAGGTCTTCGCGATGCCGTAGTGGGCGTCGACGCCGGCCGAGGCGGGGTCGCTGGTGGAGCCGTTGCCCCACACGTTGTCGGCGTCGGTGAAGATCGGCGTGGAGGTGTTGCTCAGCGGGCCGTTGTACGTCGCGTTCCCACCGCGCACCGGGTCGACCATCCGGTAGGTCGAGCCGGACAGCGTGGTGTCGAGGGAGACCGTGCCGTCGACGACGCCGGTGCCGGAGCCGGTGTCCTCGAGGGTCGAGGCCCAGTTGTCGAGAACCTTCCCGGAGCGGGCGCCGACGAAGACGTACTCGCCCGCGGGCGAGCCGTCGGCGTTGCGACCGGTCACGTCGACCCGCCAGGCGAGCGTGGGGGCGCGGTGCTCGGCCAGCACGACCAGCTCGGGAGCGGCCTTGGTCTTGGCGAAGTCGACCGTGGCGGCGGCCTTGCGGGTGGCCTCCTGTGCCTTGACCGACGCCGTGGTGGGGACGGAGAACGGCTTCATGGTGCGGCCGGTGACCGAGCGGAACGCCCCGCCCTTGGCCTGGTGGACCACGAAGTCACCACCCACCACCTCGAGGCCGTGGAAGGTGCGCTCGAAACGGACGTGGCTGGCGCCGCTTGCGTCCAGCACGGTGTCGCGCACCACCAGGCCCTGACCGGCGCCGACGCCGGCGTGCCGCTCGGCATTGGCTCGGGCGGCGCTGATGCTCGCCGCGCCGCGGTCCTGGTGGGAGGGGGCTGCCTGAGAGTTTCCTGCCGTGGCGACCATGGCTGCGGATACGCAGCCCAGCGCAAGGGCAGAAGCCAGCATGGGCTTCATGCACGAGCTCCTCGGGGGTGGTGGGGGTGGAGGCCGGTCCGGTGGGACGGACCGGTGAGCGGATTCCATCCCGCGTCCTCCACGTCCGACAAGAGATCTGCCGTGCACAAACGTGCGGTGCACGAAGATGCAGGGGGACCCGAACGGGTGAGGCAGCAGCCCTTCAGCCCAGCCGCCGCAGCCCCGTCACCCGGCCGTCGTCACCGAAGTCGACCTGCATCCGGACCTCCGGCACGGACGCCGTGCGGGCGCAGAAGGTGTAGTGGTCGCCGAGCCGTTCGTAGGGCTGCCCGACGGCCGTCATCACCTGTCGCGTGGACATGCCGGGACGCACCAGGTCCCGCGCTCGCGAGACGGTCACCCGCCGCTCGGGGTTGCGGCAGGAGTCGGGGGCGATGCCCTCGGCCCGCTCCCACATCTGCAGGTAGGCCTCCGCGCCGCGGGCCATGTCGTCGGCGATCTCTGCCCCGTCGCCGGCGTGCTCGGTGTCGGCCACCTTCCGCAGGTCCTCGATCCAGTCCGGGTAGAGGCCGTACTGCGCGACGCCGTCGGCGTTGATGTCGTAGACCCGCTGCCCGGCGTGCTGCTTGCGGATCGTGACGCCGTTCAGTCCCCGGAACGGGTAGGTCACCGGGTTGGTGACGTCGCTGCCGCGCGGGTCGCCCTGCGCCCCGAGGCCGTTCATGTCGGCGCCGTAGCCGATGCCCCAGTAGTAGCGCCGGTCCGCCCAGCCGACATGGGCACGCCACTTCTCGACGAAGCCGGTGGAGTCGCCGGCGTACGGCGTGATGAAGCCGCCGAGCCGGTAGATCCGCGGGTAGGCGTCGGGGGTCGACCACGAGTGGGAGGACACGACTCCCGGGTAGTGCATGTCCTCGACCTGGTCGAGGGCGGAGTCGCGTGCCTCGACGCTCATGTGGTCGGGGTCGAAGATCATGTGCCGCTGCGCCAGTGCGTCGATCGTGTGCTGCCCGAGCGAGGTGAGACCGCGGGCGTTGCAGTGGTCCGGCGGTCCGTAGAGAGGCAGCGCCGGCAGGTTGGCGGTGTCGTAGAGCTGGCCGATCGCACCGAACAGCGCATCCTGCTGCTCCGCCGAGATCTCGGGTGCGGCGACCTGGTTCTTGTCGTGCGCCTCGGGGTCGGCCGGCTCGCAGTGCCGCATGTCCCAGAAGCTGCCGGTCTCGAGGAAGTTCGCGGCGTTGACCGCGACGCCGGTCTCGCCGTTGTCTCCGGCGATGCCGGACAGCGCGTTGTCGAACTTGTTGACCAGCTCCATCTGGCGCACGCCCATCCGGTGCACCTGGTCGAGCTGCCGGTCGATGTTCTCCTGCGTGCACTCGGCCGCAGGCCGGTCGCCGCCGGGCAGCGCCTTGAACGTGCAGCCGAAGGGCACGCTGGTCTCGATGCCCATGATCACCGCCATCTTCCCGGCGTTGATCACCTTGCGGGCCTGGAAGGGGTTCCGGACGATCCGGTAGAAGCCCTTGCCGGGGCCGCCGAACTGGGCGTCGATGTAGTCCTGCATCGCGTACATGTCCCTGGCCTGGAGGCGGATGGAGTCCATGTCGTCGCAGGAGTTGTGCTTGATCGGGTAGAGCTGGCACAGCTGGTTGTTCTCGACCAGCAGGTTCACGAAGATCCGCTGTCCACCGCGCCAGGACCGCTCCAGCCAGCGGTAGTAGGTGCCCTCGTGGGTCAGCGACTCCGGCGCCGGCCAGTCCTTGAACGTCGGCCAGCCGACCGGGTCGTGGTGGGGCTCGCCCGAGAGGACGGCCTCGAGCGGGCTGGTGCCGGCCGCGTGGTCGGGGCAGTCGACCAGGGCGTACGGCGCGCCGTACCGGTCCCAGGGCTTGCCGCAGTGGACGTCGCCGCCGAGGAACTCGAAGGCCATCCCGTGGGTGTGGGCGTCGACGTAGCCGCGCACCTCCTGGTACGGCGTGACGCCGGCGTGCGGGTCGCCGGAGACGTCGATCTGGGCCTCGGGGTACGCCGCGCACCCGGTCGTCCGGGTCGGCCGGAAGGACGTGGTGCCGCCGCTGCGCAGCGTCGTGTCGCCGCTGCGGAAGGTCAGGCGCCCGTCGCGCATCCGGGCGGTCCACTCGGTGTCGGGGCCGGGCCGGGCGGCCCTGTCGCCCCCCGCGCTGACGAAGCGGCGCCCGGCGTCGTAGAGGAGGTAGCTGCCGAGGTCGGTGGCCTGGAAGAAGATCGGCTCGTCGCCCGGGGTGAGCGAGTAGCAGCCGCCCGCGAGGGCGTAGCGGTCCTGCGGGTGCCGCAGCCGGGGACCGGTCACCGGCACCGTCGTCAACCGGGGGTCGCGCAGCGTGCGCTCCGTGGCGACGTAGCCGGCGCTGGCCTGCTTCTCGGCGGCGGTGGTCGGGTCCGCGGTGTCGCCACCGGTCTCCCCGGCGCGGGACAAGGAGTTCTTCGTGGCCGGGTCGTTGTGGTCGTGCGGCGCGACGCCGGGCGGGTCGACGTGGGGGAGCGCCTCGAGCACGGCGACCTTGGTGGCGTCGTAGCGGGCGAGCAGGTTGCCGTCGCGGCTCCCGTAGGACGGGATGGCCACGGCCGTGGCGACGAGGGCGGCGGCCAGCGTCCCCGACCACAGCAGGCGGCGGACAGGACCTCGGTTGCGATCGGGCACGGGCGTTCCTCCGTCGTGGGCTCGCTCCGTCAACGAGCGGGACGGCGCGACGTCACTCCTGTGCGCGGGCGCCTGCCGACGTGGGGGTGCCTCCGAGGCGGCGGGTCAGCGCGTCCGCCGTACGACGCACCTGCCTGGCGATCGTGACCGCGTCGCCCTCGGGGTAGGTGACCGCGACACCGGCGACGGGGTGGCCGTTGTGGTCGAGCACGGCCGCCGCGACGCTGGCCAGGCCCGGCGTGACCTCGCCCTCCTCGGTGGCGTAGCCGCGCTGCCGGGTCTCGGCGAGGACCGTGCGCAGCGCACTGAGGGTGCGCGGCCCGAGGCCGTGCCGGTCCACGAAAGCCGTGGGGCCGGGGTACAGCGCCCGGACCTGCGCCGGCGGCAGCCCCGCCAGGATGGCCCGGCCGCTGGCCGTGAGGTGGGCCGGGAGTCGCACGCCCACGTCGGTGACCAGCGGCGGCCGCCCGGGGGCGCGCTCCTCCACGACGTAGAGGACGTCGCGCCCGTGCAGGACGGCGAGGTGCGCGCTCTGGCCGACCCGGTCGACCAGGGCCGCGAGCGGTCGCCGGGCGATCCGCTGCAGCGGCTCCTGCCGGGAGTAGCCGCTGCCCACCTCGAACGCGGCGACCCCGAGGCCGAAGCGGTGCTCCTCGGGGAGGTGCACCACGAAGCCCTCGTCCACCATCGCGCGCAGGAGGTGGTAGGCCGTGCTGCGCGGCAGGTCGCAGGCCCGCATGATCCGGTCCAGCGGGACCGGGTCGGGCTGACTGGCCAGGAACCGGAGCACGCGCAGGGTGCGCGTCGCCGACGGGACCTGGCTCATGCCCCGGACCCTATCGCCGGGGCCGGGTGCTCAGACGCGCTTGTCGTCGGGGTCGACCCGCTGTGCCTCGCGGATCCGGTCCTCCTGCATCGCCTGGTCCATCCGGACGCCCTGGCGCGCCTCGGCGGCCCGACGCTCGGCCCGCTCCGCCTCCGCTCGGGCGGCCGCCGCGTCGGCCTCGGCGAGCTTGGCCTCGCGGTCGGCCTGTGCGATGTCGTCGGACCGGGCGGCGGCGTCGGTGCGCAGCTGGGCGGCGTGCGCCCGGCGCTGCTCGGTCTTCCTCTTGTTCATCATGACGGCGACGACGGCGCCGAGCAGCAGCAGGATGACGACGAGGACGACGATCCAGCCGATGGCTCCTCCGGGCATGGTTCCTCCCAACGCAGCGGTCCCGGGACGCCCCCGGAACTCGTGGTGGACCACTGGTACCCCGTCCGGCTGTGGGCTACGCCTCACCGGGCAGCGCCGACCCTGTCTCAGCTCAGCTCGCGCTCCCCGGCGACCGGCACCAGCGGTGCCGCGAGCACCGGGAAGAGCGCGCCGAGCGCGAACGCCGCGGCGAAGCCGAGGTGGGTGATCGCGAGGCCCGCGAGCGGCGGCACCGCGGAGGCGGACAGGAACTGCGCGGTGTTCTGCACGCCGAGCGCCCGGCCCGACCAGTGCGGCCCGGCCCGTTCGGCGACGGCGGTGAAGGCCAGCCCGTTGTCGGCCACCGTGAGCACGGTGGCCACCACCAGCAGGGCGACCGCCACCGACCAGCCGTGGCCCGCGGCGAGCCCGAGCAGCGCCATCACGGCCGCTGCGGCCACCGCCACCCCCCGCACCGGTCGCATCCGGTTGCCGACCACGTCCGAGAGGTGCCCGACGCCGATCCGGCCCAGGGCTCCCGCGACCTGGGCCCCCGCGACCAGGCTGCCGGCCGCCGCGGGCGACCAGTCGCGGTCCTGCACCAGCCACACGAGGGCGAACGTCCACACCAGGAACTGCGGCACGACCAGCAGCACCGAGACACCGTGGACCCGGACCAGGAAGCGGTCCCGTCGGTAGGGGTTGGCCGACTCGCCCCCACGCGGGTCGGGCCGGGGCGGGTCGAGGACGACCAGGGCCACGACGAGCAGGCCGACCGCGCAGGCGAGGGTCGGCACCCAGAGCGCCGCCTGCACCCCGTGCCGGTCGGCGACGACGGCGATGCTCACCGCAGCGACGCCGACACCGACCGGTTGCGCCATCTGCCGGATGCCCATCGCCAGCCCGCGGCGTGCCGGCGGGAACCAGCCGACCACCACCCGGCCGCTGGCCGCGTTGGTGCTCGCGGCGGCGGCCCCGGCCAGCAGCAACGTCACCGCCAGGGTGAGGGTGCCTTCGGTGAGGGCGGCGACGGCACCGAGGACGGTGGTCGCCGCCAGCCCCGAGACCAGGGTGCGGCGCTCGCCGTACCGGTCGGAGACCGCGCCCCAGGCGACCAGCGCGAGCATCACGCCGACCGTGGGCGCCGCGGCGACCAGCCCCGCCTCGGCGAGGCTGAGCCCGCCCGCGTGCAGGGCCGGGATCAGGAAGGCCGGCCCGTGCATCATGATCGCCGCCGCGGCCTGCGCCAGGGTGCTCGCGCCCAGCATCGACCAGCGGCGCAGGGTGCCGGGGTCGAGGTCGGCGGTCGTGGTCACGACGGCCAGTCAACGCCCGCTGCGCCACGTGACGGGTGCACGTCTTGCCACGTGGCCGGTGAGGTACGTCGCGCTCCCGCGCGGGTCCGGGGCGCCAGCGCGAACGACGCCGGACGCGGCTGCCCGCGTCCGGCGTCGTCGGTGTGGCTGCGGACCGGGGTCAGCGGCCGCTCGGCCTGACGAAGAGCTTGGCCTGGCCGAGGTTGATCACGGCGCCGGTGCCGTCGAGCAGGGTGATCCGGAGCGCGGTGACGGACATGCCGCCCTTGATCTTGTGCTTGACGCTGGGCTCCAGCTTCGCGACGCCCGGGATCTCGAGGACGCCGGTGTCGGGGAAGGTCTGGGGCTCGCCGTTGGCCGTGATGGAGCCGATCGTGGTGCCCTTGATGTTGCGGACCAGCTTCTGCAGGTGGTCGCCCTCGCGGTGCACGTTGACCCGGCCGACGATGCCCTTGACGACCAGCGCCCCGTCGCCGATGTCGATGCTGGCGACCCGGCCCTGCTCGAAGCCACCCGCCTTCTTCGCGGTCTGCCCGGCGCGCTGTCGGCTCTCGACGGCGCCGACCACGATCTGGCCGCCGAGGTCCACGCCGGCGGTGTTGCGGACCTCCACCTCACCGTCGGTGCCCTGGCAGGGCATCGGCTGGTAGGGGGTGCGTCCGGTGGTGATGTTGCTGTCCGCGGCGTTCGCGCGCAGCCCCGAGGCGAAGCCCCCGAAGATGCCGCTCTTCACGCCGCCGTCGATCTCGGCGAAGGTGTGCCCGATCCGGGCCCGGCTGCCGGAGGCCACGACGTCGATCCGCAGCACCTCCGCGGTGGCCCGGGCGCCGCCGTTGCCGGAGGACTTGTGCGACTTGCCCAGCGAGATGGTGGCGAGGCCCGGGACCTCCACGGGCTGGTCGGGGGTGGGCAGGTCGAGCTGCTGCGGGTCGCCGGCCGCCGGGGTCAGGGTGATGGAGCCGATGCTGGTCCTGGTCGAGGAGTGGTAGCCCGTGCTGTCGTGCCACGCCTTCGACACCGACCTCAGGCCGTCGATGGACAGCGAGCCGAGCGGTGAGTCGGCGAGCACGACCCGCGCCACGCTGTTGCGCGACCGCGAGGTGACGACGCCCTTCTTGTTCTGCTCGGTCCAGACCTTGGTGGTGATCTCGGAGGCCTTGCCGACGCCCGGAAGGGTCTCCTCGGTGACGTGGTTCTGGCGGGTGAGCCCGGCCTTGTTGGTGCAGGCGATGACGGTGTACGCCGTGTCGTCGGACCCGGCGGGCACCTGGCCGCCGCGGACCCGGGTGCCAAAGCCGGAGGTCTGGAGGGCGAATGCCGTCGGCTGGGTCCGGGCCGCCGTGGAGCTGTCGACCGCGGTGCCCGGTGGGGCGAGGACGACGGCGCCTGCTGAGGCGAGCGCCAGCATGGTGGATGTCGCGATGAGTTTGCGCATGAGCTCTCTTCTCCCTGGAGAGCCCGAGACCTAGCTGCGCCCCGGGCCTTGCGGTGCGGACTCGTGACCCGGCAGCCCGAATGGTCCCCCGGCCATCGACGTGGTTACTACCCAGTTCCGATGATGTTCAGACGCTCGATCTGACAAATTCTGACGTGGGTGTTATGTGGTGCGGCTCACGGAGTCTGGGATCCGAGACGGGTGTCCGGCCCGGGCGATGGTGCGGCCCCGGACGGCGTCGTTGGATGGAGACATGCAGCAGACCCCCACCCTCACCGGCACCGTCTCCCTCGGGACCGGGCCCGTCACCCCCGAGGACCTGCTGGCGGTCGCCCGCCACGGGGCCGCCGTCGAGCTGGCGCCCGACGCGGTGGCGGCGATCGGCCGGGCCCGCGACGTCGTGGAGGAGCTGGCCTCGGCGAGCACTCCCGCGTACGGCATCTCGACCGGGTTCGGCGCCCTCGCGACCCGCCACATCCCGACCGAGATGCGGGCCCAGCTGCAGCGTTCGCTGGTCCGTTCCCACGCCGCCGGCTCCGGTCCGGAGGTCGAGCGCGAGGTGGTCCGGGCGCTGATGCTGCTGCGGCTGTCCACGCTGGCGACCGGGCACACCGGCGTACGCCTCGAGACGGCGCAGCTGATGGCCGCGCTGCTCACCCACGGCATCACGCCCGTGGTGCGGGAGTACGGCTCGCTCGGGTGCTCCGGTGACCTGGCGCCGCTCTCGCACTGCGCGCTCGCGCTGATGGGCGAGGGGGAGGTGCGCGACGCGGCCGGGACGCTGCTGCCGGCCGCGGACGCCCTGGCAGCCGCGGGCCTGGTGCCGGTCGAGCTGGCCGCCAAGGAGGGGCTGGCGCTGATCAACGGCACCGACGGGATGCTCGGCATGCTCCTCATGGCGGTCGCGGACCTGCGGATGCTCCTGCGGACCGCCGACGTCGCGGCGGCGATGTCCGTCGAGGGCCAGCTCGGCACCGACCGGGTCTTCGCCCCCGAGCTCCAGGCGATCCGGCCGCACCCCGGCCAGGCGCTCTCGGCCGCCAACCTCACCCGGGTGCTCGCGGACTCCGGCGTGGTCGCCTCGCACCGCGGCCCGGACTGCAACCGGGTGCAGGACGCCTACTCCCTGCGCTGCTCGCCCCAGGTGCACGGGGCCGCCCGCGACACCGTGGAGCACGCCGCCACGGTCGCGGGCCGCGAGCTGGCCTCGGCCGTCGACAACCCGGTGGTGCTCGCGGACGAGGGCCGGGTCGAGTCCAACGGCAACTTCCACGGCGCACCGGTCGCCTACGTGCTCGACTTCCTCGCCATCGTGGCGGCCGACGTGGCCTCGATCAGCGAGCGGCGTACCGACCGCTTCCTGGACAAGGCCCGCAACCACGGCCTGCCACCGTTCCTCGCCCACGACCCGGGCGTGGACAGCGGCCACATGATCGCCCAGTACACCCAGGCCGCGATCGTCTCGGAGCTCAAGCGGCTCGCGGTCCCCGCCTCGGTCGACTCGATCCCCTCCAGCGCGATGCAGGAGGACCACGTGTCCATGGGCTGGTCGGCAGCCCGCAAGCTGCGCCGGTCGGTCGACGGCCTCACCCGGGTGGTCGCGATCGAGGTGCTCACCGCGGCGCGAGCGCTCGACCTGCGGCGCCCGCTGGAGCCCTCGCCCGCGACCGGGGCCGTCGTCCGCCTCCTGCGGGCCGCCGGCATCGAGGGACCCGGCCCCGACCGCCACCTCTCGCCCGAGATCGAGGCCGCCGTCGAGCTGGTCCGGTCGGGCGCCGTCCTCGCGAGCGTCGAAGAAGTGATCGGAGAACTGTCATGACCGAGAACCCCCAGCCCCAGAACTCCCAGCCCCAGAATCCCAGGCTGCCCATCCACGCTGCCACCGGCACCGAGCTGACCGCGAAGTCCTGGCAGACCGAGGCTCCCCTGCGGATGCTGATGAACAACCTCGACCCCGAGGTCGCCGAGAACCCCGCGGAGCTCGTCGTCTACGGCGGCACCGGCCGGGCCGCCCGCAGCTGGGAGGCGTACGACGCCCTGGTCCGCACGCTGCGCACGCTCGAGGACGACGAGACCATGCTCGTCCAGTCCGGCAAGCCCGTGGGTGTGATGAAGACCCACGCGTGGGCGCCGCGCGTGCTCATCGCCAACTCCAACCTGGTCGGTGACTGGGCCAACTGGGAGGAGTTCCGGCGGCTCGAGGACCTCGGGCTGACGATGTACGGCCAGATGACGGCCGGGTCGTGGATCTACATCGGCACCCAGGGGATCCTGCAGGGCACGTTCGAGACCTTCGCGGCGGTGGCCGACAAGCTCTCCGCCCGGGGGGCGCGCCCGGTTGTTGAGGAGCCGCGAGGGACGAGCGGCGTCTCGAAACACGGCGGGACGCTGGCCGGGACGATCACCCTGACGGCCGGGCTGGGGGGCATGGGCGGCGCCCAGCCGCTCGCCGTCACCATGAACGACGGCGTCGCCATCTGCATCGAGTGCGACCAGTCGCGGATCCAGCGCCGCATCGACCACGCCTACCTCGACGTGCAGGCCGGCTCGCTGGAGGAGGCGGTGACGATGGCGGTCGCCGCGCGCGACGAGCGCCGACCGCTCTCCATCGGGGTGCTGGGCAATGCCGCCGAGATGGTGCCCGCGCTGCTGGAGGCGGGCGCGCCGATCGACATCGTGACCGACCAGACCTCCGCCCACGACCCGCTGTTCTACCTGCCGGTCGGCACCGCCTTCGAGGACTGGGAGCGCGAGCGCACCGAGGACCCGGTCGGTTTCACCAAGCGGGCGCGGGAGTCGATGGCCGTGCACGTGCGCGCGATGGTGGAGTTCCAGGACCGCGGCGCCGAGGTGTTCGACTACGGCAACTCGATCCGCGACGAGGCGCGCAAGGGCGGCTACGACCGGGCCTTCGAGTTCCCCGGCTTCGTCCCGGCGTACATCCGACCGCTCTTCTGTGAGGGCAAGGGCCCCTTCCGCTGGGCGGCCCTGTCCGGCGACCCCGCCGACATCGCCGCCACCGACCGGGCGATCCTCGAGCTCTTCCCCGACAACGAGCGGCTGCGGAAGTGGATCACCATGGCCGGGGAGCGCGTGCACTACCAGGGCCTGCCGGCGCGGATCTGCTGGCTGGGGTACGGCGAGCGCCACCTCGCCGGCCTGAAGTTCAACGAGATGGTCGCCTCCGGTGAGCTGAAGGCCCCGATCGTGATCGGTCGCGACCACCTCGACTGCGGGTCGGTCGCCTCGCCGTACCGCGAGACCGAGAGCATGCTCGACGGCTCCGACGCCATCGCCGACTGGGCGCTTCTCAACGCGCTGGTCAACACCGCCTCGGGCGCCTCGTGGGTCTCCATCCACCACGGCGGCGGCGTCGGCATGGGCCGCTCGATCCACGCCGGCCAGGTGTGCGTGGCCGACGGCACCGAGCTGGCCGCGCAGAAGATCGAGCGCGTCCTCACCAACGACCCCGGCATGGGAGTCATCCGGCACGTCGACGCGGGCTACGACCGCGCCGCGGAGGTGGCGGCCGAGCGAGGAGTGCGTATCCCGATGTCCGAGGCCGCACCGACCGAGCCTGCGAGAGCGGCGCGCTAGCCGAGGAGATCGAGGAGAGTCGGCGGGGTCCGCCGCGCCGGCGACGGGCTGCGCGACCCGTCTCGAGATCCCGAATGACGGCGGTGTGGTCCACAATGCTCCGGTGACCGAGGGGGCTGTGGGTGCAGAGGAGATCAGACCACCGGCGGCGGTCCCGCCCCGGCTGACCCGGCGGGGGATCCCGACCGATCCGAGCCTGCGGGTCCTCGCGCTCGGGACGTTCGTCAACCGGGCCGGCACCGGGGCCACGACCACGACCTTCGCGCTGTTCTTCACCCAGGAGGTCGGCCTCGCGGCCACCGACGTCGGGCTGGTCCTGTCGGTCGCGACCTTCCTCGCGATGCTCGGCCAGGTGCCGCTGGGCCACCTCGGCGACACCCGCGGACCGCGCGAGGTCATGCGGGCCCTCACCGTCGCGGCGGGTGTCGTGCTGCTCGGCCTGCTGGTGGCCCGCTCCGTCCCGGCGCTGATGCTGGTGATGGCGGTCTCCAACGTGCTGGTGTTCGGCAACGGAGCGGTCCGCAACGGCTACATCGCGCGGGTCGCCACGGGTGGCCGGGGCGTGCAGTTCAAGGCCTACCTGCGCGCGGTCACCAACGTCGCCATGAGCCTGGGCGCGATGCTGGGCGGCCTGGCGCTGCTCGTCGACCGGACCTGGGCCTACCTGGCGGTGTTCGCGCTCGACGCGGTCCTCACCGTCACGACCGGGCTGCTCTGCACCCGGCTGCCGCACCTCGAGCCCGCACCCGCCCGGGCCGCAGGGGAGCCGCGGCTGGCGGTGCTCCGCGACCGGGCGTTCGTGGCGGTCACCCTGCTCAACGGCCTGGTCGCCATGCACTTCGTGGTCATGGAGCTGGCGATCCCGCTGTGGATCGCCGCCCACACCGACGCCCCGACGTCCATGGTGGCGGTGCTCCTGGTGCTCAACACGGTGGTCGTCGCCGTGTTCCAGGTCCGGATGACCCGCGGCGTCGACGACGTGCCGTCCTCGGTCCGGGCCATGGTCGTCGGCTGCGCCTGGATCGCGGCCGGTTTCGTGATCGTGTCGTTCAGCAGCGGGGTGGGCGCGGCCGCCGCGGTCGTCCTGCTGGTCGCGGGGGCAGGCGTGCACGTGGTCGGCGAGATGATCTCCAGCGGCGGCCAGTGGGGCATCTCCATGGGGTTGGCGCCGATGGAGCGGCAGGGGCAGTACCAGGGCTTCGCCAGCCTGGGGTTCTCGGTCTCCAACGTCATCGCACCCACGCTGATCACGCTGCTCTGCATCGAGTGGGGACGTCCCGGCTGGTGGGTGATGGGCGCGCTGGTGCTGGGCGCCGGGGCGCTGCAGGTCCCGGTCTGCCGCTGGGCGCTGCGCACCCGGTAGTCACGCTGGCTCGATCCGCCTCCGACCGTCGTGCCATGCTCGGCGGATGAGTCCCCAGGAGGACCTGGTCGCGCTGTTCGCGCGGGTGCCGCTGGGCCACAGTGTCGTGGAGCACGACGGCAAGCGGTGGCGGGTGACCCGTGCGGAGCAGGTGGGCGGGCGCAGCCAGCGGGTGTACGCCGAGGAGCTCGGGGGCACCGGCGTGGTGAGCGCGAACCTCTACCTGGTCGGCCCGGCCGATGAGCCGGCACTGCGGCCCTGCGAGATGCCGGCCGAGCGGGTGGTGGACTTCCTGGCCCGCTTCACCCCGCTCGACGACCCGACGCACGATGACCCCCGGACCTGAGGGTCCGGGGGTCGTCGCGTGCACCGAGCTGTGCACCGGGGCGTGGGCGCCGAACAGTCTCAGGCGTCTAGGGCGCGGATCGCGTCGTGGATGCTCAGCGTGCGTCGCGCGGACTCGACGTGGAGGTTCTCGATCATCCGGCCGTTGTAGGTGACGACGCCCGAGCCGGCGCCGTCCTCCCACGCCTGCAGGATGCCGCGGGCGTCCTCGACGGCCTGCCCGCTCGGAGCGAACGCCTCGTTGGCGCCGTCGACCTGGCCCGGGTGGATCAGGGTCTTGCCGTCGAAGCCCATCTCGCGGCCCTGCCGGCACTCGGCCAGGAAGCCGTCGGTGTTCCGGACGTCGTTGTAGACCCCGTCGAGGATCACCTTGCCGGTGGCCCTCGCGGCGAGCAGGGCCAGCCCGAGACCGGCCAGCACCGGCTGGCGGCCCGGCACGTGCTCGGCGTACAGCTCCTTGACCAGGTCGTTGGTGCCCAGCACCAGCACGCTCAGCCGGTCGGAGGCGCCGGCGATCTCCTCGGCGTGCAGCATGGCGTACGGCGTCTCGAGCATCGCCCACAGCCTGGTGCGCTCGGGCGCGCCGTGACCGGCCATCGCCTCGACCAGCTGGAGCACCGCATCGGCGCTGTTGACCTTGGGGACGACGATCGCGTCCGGGCCGGCCGCGCACGCGGCGGCGAGGTCGTCGGCGTGCCACTCGGTGTCGGCGCCGTTGACCCGGATGGTCAGCTCGCGCTTGCCGTACTCGCCGGAGCGGACCGCGGCGCAGGCCTTCTCGCGGGCCTCGGGCTTCGCGTCGGGGGCGACGGCGTCCTCGAGGTCGAGGATCAGCCCGTCGCACGGGATGGTCTTCGCCTTCTCCAGGGCCCGGTCGTTGGAGCCGGGCATGTAGAGGACGGAGCGGCGGGGGCGGAAGTCCTGGTCGGTCACCGGCCCTCCACCTCGATCGCGTCGTACTGCTTCTTCAGCTCGGGGTCGATCGCGGCCAGCTGCTCGGCCAGCTCGACCAGCACGAGGCACTGCTTGAGGGAGGCGTCGTCCTCCATCTTGCCGTCCAGCATGACCGCGCCGGTGCCGTCACCCATGGCCGCGACCACGCGGCGGGCGTGCCGGATGTCCTCGACGCCGGGACTGAAGACCTTGTTGGCGATCGCGATCTGCTTCGGGTGCAGGCTCCACGTGCCGACGCAGCCGAGCAGGAAGGCGTTGCGGAACTGGTCCTCGCAGGCCACGACGTCGGCGATGTCGCCGAACGGCCCGTAGTAGGGGTAGATCCCGTGCATGGCGCAGGCGTCGACCATGCGGGCGATCGTGTAGTGCCACAGGTCCTGCTGGAACGTCGCCCGGCTCGCCTCGAGGTTGGCGACGCCGTCGATGCGCGGCGGGTCCTCGCGGACCAGGTAGCCGGGGTGGCCGCCGCCGACGCGGGTGGTCTTCATCCGGCGGTCGGCGGCGAGGTCGGCCGGACCGAGGGAGAGGCCCTGCATCCGCGGGGAGGCGCCGCAGATCTCCTCGACGTTGGCGACGCCGCGCGCGGTCTCGAGGATCGCGTGCACGAGGATCGGCCGGTCCAGGCCGGCCTTCGCCTCGAGCTGGGCGAGCAGCCGGTCGACGTAGTGGATGTCCTCGGCGCCCTGCACCTTCGGCACCATGATGACGTCGAGCTTGTCGCCGATCGCGGGGACCAGCGTGGTGAGGTCGTCGAGCGCCCAGGGGCTGTCGAGCGCGTTGATGCGGGTCCACAGCTGGGTGGGCCCGAACTCTGTTTCCTGCGCGATCCGGACCAGGCCCTCGCGCGCGGCGACCTTGTTGTCGGCCTTGATCGCGTCCTCGAGGTTGCCCAGCAGCACGTCGACGGTGCCGACCATCTGCGGGATCTTGGCGGCCATCTTCTCGTTGCTGGGGTCGAAGAAGTGGATCGCCCTGCTGGGCCGGGCGGGGATCTCGGTCAGGGGGGTCGGGGCGCCCACCGCGAGGGGGCGGAAGAAGTCCTTGGCGCTGCGAGATGAGCTGGGCATGTCGCGGAAACTAGCAGCGGACTGTTACCGGCCGGTATGACCGATTCAACAGTGGACGCGCACGTCAGCGCCGCCACCACCGGCGCCTGCGCGGCGGGGTGGGTGCCGGGGTGCTGGTGCGGACCGCCTCGGCCTGGCGGGCCCGCAGCGCCGTACGCCGCTCGCGCCACCGCTCGACCTCGGTGTCGACGTCGCGCGGCATCGTGATCAGCGGCGGGCCCTCCGGTGGCCGGTAGCGGGCGGCGATGACGCGGGCGTTGAACTCCTCGACCTCGCGGCGCACCTCGGCCTCGACGTTGAGGGTGTCGAGCCGGGCGTCGAGCTCGGCGTCCTCCTTGCGCAGCTGCACCGACGGCGGCAGCAGCGCGATCTGCTCGCGCTCGACCAGCTTCTTCAGCCACCAGTCCGGGTCGTGCTGGCGGCCGAGGTCCTTGATCGGCTTGCCGGCGCCGGGCAGGTTGTCGAACTCTCCCTTGGCCATCGCCACCCGGACCTGCTGGTCGACCCAGCTCGCCTGGCTCTGCATCCGGGCGGCGGCCGCGCTGCGGCCCGTCCGGGCGTCCCGGGCCGGCTTCCGGTCGGCCTCCTGCGGCGCGTGGGGCCGCTCGTCGTTCTCGGGCACGTGTCTCACCCCCAGGGCCTCGAGGATAGTCGGTGGGCGGCGAACGCCGACGGGGTTTGCGCCGCAGGCGTCGGTGGCACCCTGCACGCATGGACCTCTCCGTGCACACCTCGACGCTGCGTGCGTGCGCGAACCGCCTGTCCGCCAACGCCGACGACGTGGCGACCGCCGCGAGCTACGCCGACCAGCACCTCGTCGTCACCGACACCGGGATGTTCGTGCAGATCAGCCATGTGAACAGCGCCGTCCGCGGTCACCTCCAGGACCTGTTCAAGCGGCTCGAGGAGGTCGGGCACGGGTCGGCCGCCGAGCTGCGGGCGACCGCGCGGATGTACGACACCACCGACCACGGCGTCGCCGTGGCGATGGACCGCAAGCTCGCCGAGGTCGGTCCGCTCCCCGCCGGGAGCACCTACGACGACGTCAAGGACGACTTCGACGACACGACGCCGACCAGGCCCGACGACTACGAGCCGCCGTCCCACCCGGAGCCCGGGCCGGAGTCCTCGCCGCCCCCGTCGACCGGCAACGGCGGCGGCGGAGGAGGTGGCGGGTCGTGGTGAGCCAGCCGAGCGGCGTCCTGGGGTATCCCTACCCGGTCGAGCCCATCCCCAGCGCCCTCAACGAGATCCTCGACGTCACCAGCTGGCTGACCCCGAGCGAGTACCTCCGCAAGGGCATCGAGTTCGTCTTCCACTTCAACCCGGGCGAGATCGTGGGCGAGTGGGTGGCCGGCGACTGGCAGGGCATGAGCGTCGCGTCGTCGGCGCTCACCCAGCTCGCGGAGTACACCCAGGCGCTCGGTCGCGCGATCCACGACGAGTCCGCCGAGATGATGCTGGACTGGAAGGGGCACGCGGCGTCGTCGGCGACGGCGTACTTCGAGAACCTCGCCATCGCGGTCGACCAGCTCAACCAGCCGCTGCACGGCCTCGCCAAGGACTACCAGACGGTCGCCGCCGGCATGCTCGAGATGGCCGAGGCGGTCGGCAACATCATGCACGACATGGAGGACAAGCTCATCGAGATGGGCATCAAGGCCGCCGCGGCCGTCGCGCTCAGCGAGACGGTCGTCGGCTCGCTGATCGCCGGGGCGTGGGCGATCAGCGACGCGAAGAAGGTCCTCGACATGTGGCGCGACGCCCAGGCCGCCTACGAGCTGGCCGTCACCATCGCCGACGCCGTCGTCGGGACCACCGCCGGCTACCTCGGCGCGCTCGACACCGGGGACGGTCTGGAGCTGCCCGGTGCCTACGACAACCCGGGGGTCGCGTGAGCGAGCAGGTGCCGGACTCGGTGCTGGCGTTCGCCAAGGGCGACCCGGTCGCGGCCGAGCAGCTGCGGCGCAGCCTGGTGGTCCTGCGCGACCACGTCGACGACCCGCGGGTGGCCGGCGAGATCCGGCGCGTGCTCGACGGCCGCACCAGCCTGCGCGAGCTGGTGCGCGATCCCGCGTTCGCGAGCGTCCTGGCCCGGGGGATGGGGACCTTCGGCCGCCGCTACGAGGAGATGTCCGAGGACGAGAAGCTCGCCCTCACCCGCGAGGCGCAGCGGCAGGACGAGGCCCTGCGCACGGAGCTGGGCCTGCCGCCCGCCCCGGAGCCCGAGGCCGAGGTGGAGTTCCGTCCCGCGGACCCGCCACCACGCCGCGACGCCTAGTCCCGGGGTCAGTGGCCGATCAGGTAGAAGCCGGCGACCGCAGCCGCGAACGCGGCGACGAACCAGACCAGCTCGCGACCGTACGACGGCACGCCGTCGCGGACCATGGCGGCGTTGTGCAGCCTGCTCGCCTGCAGCGTCAGCGCTCCGGCGACGATGAGCAGCACACCGCCGGCGACCTTGCTCGCCTCCGGACCGAGGACGAGGCTCGCGGTGGTGGCGGCGAGCCCGATGACGACGAGGGGCACGGCGATGGCGACGTACCTCAGCGTGCTGACCTGGTTGCTCACCCCGGTGTTGCGGTCGCGCCGCTGGCGGGCGCGCTCGGCCGGGGACTGGTCGCGGTGGGGGGACGACATGGCGGTCATCATGCCCAGCCGTCGCGCGCCCACTCCTCCGGCACCGCCGCCGCCTCCGTGGACGGGTCGCGCGGCATCAGCAGCAGCACGGCCGCGGCGAGCAGTGCGGCGACCGCGCACACCGTCCAGACGGTGAGGTAGCCCGCGAGCGGGGCGTGCCCCTCGGTCGGCTCGTCCAGGGAACCGGTGGACGCGAGCGCGATCGCGAAGACCGACGAGGCGATGGCACCACCGACCGTCTTGGTCGCGTTGGTCATCCCGGTCGCGAATCCCGTGCGCTCCGGCGGGGCGGCGGCGGCCGCGGTGGCGGGCAGGGCCGCGACCAGGGCCCCCGAGCCGATGCCGGCGACCGCCATGTTGACCAGCGCCTGGGAGGTGGTGTCGTGGAAGGGCAGCCACAGCGCGTAGCCGAGGGCGACCAGGAGCGAGGAGAGCACCAGCGCTCCGCGCGGCCCGAGCACGCGCGCCGTCAGCGGCAGCGTGAACGCGCCGACCGCGAGGCAGACGACGTAGAGGCCGATCAGCGTCGAGACGAAACCGGCGTCGGCCCCCAGGCCGTAGCCGGCGACCTCGGGGTCGGTGCGGGCGAAGGTCGACAGCGGGATCTGGGCGCCCAGCACGGACATGCCGAAGAGGAACGCCGTGAGCTGGACCGGCCACTGCCCCCGCCGGGCCAGGAGGCGCACGTCGACCACCGGGTCGTCGTGGGCGGCCTCGTAGCGCACGAACGGCACCGTCGTGGCCAGCCCGAGCGCGACCAGCCCCCAGGCGACGGGGCTGCCCGGACCCTCCAGCCGGACGACGATCAGGCCCGCCATGACCAGGCCCAGCGCGAGCGTGACCAGCCCCAGGCCGGTCAGGTCCAGGCCGCCGGTGGACACACCGGGCCGGTCCTCGACCCCGGCCCACACCAGCACGAGCACGAAGGTGACCACGATCGCCGGCAGCATGAGCAGCACGGTCATCGACGTGCTCTCGACCAGGCTGCCGCTGGTCAGCGCACCGACGATGACGGCCAGCTCCAGGGCGCACACCAACACCGCGGCGGCCCGTCTCGTCAGCAGGTCCTGGCGGCCGGTGCCGGCGGTGCGCCGGTGGATGATCGCGATCTCCATGGGCAGCCACACGACGTACGCGCCCTGGATCGCGAAGCCGATCAGGAACGTGGTGAAGGAGGGCGCGAACGCGAGGATCCAGGAGCCGAGCGCGGTCACCGCCGTCGAGAGCAGCAGCACCTTCTTGTGGCCCACCAGGTCGCCGAGCCGGGCCAGGAACGGCACCACCAGGGCGGACACCACCAGCTGGGCGGCCTCGAACCAGTTGACGTCGGCGTCGCGCATCGAGAGGTGGCCGGCGACGTCCTTCCAGATCGGCGTGTAGTAGCCCTGCAGGACGCCGCTGGCGATCTCGACGCAGACCAGGAACCCCACGACCGCGACGAGGCTGCGCGCCCCCGCGCGGACGGCGCCGTCGGAGCGGTCGGAGCCGTCGGAGCCGTCGGGGCGCTGGTCGAGCTGGTCGAGGCCCGTCATCGGGGGAGTCCTGTCGTCGGGCGGTCACCGGTCGTGCGTTGCGGGCCGCGGCTCATCCGGGCAGCTCCTCGAGGAGGCGGCGGTACCACCGCACGCCGTCGAGGAGGTCGTCGACGCCGAGGTGCTCGTCGTAGGAGTGGATCGACTCGCGCTGCGCCTTGGTCATCCGGAACGGCGCGAACCGGTAGACGCGCTCGCAGATCTGGGTGAAGGCGCGGGAGTCGGTGGCGGCCATCATGACGTAGGGCGCGGGGACCGCGTCGGGGAAGACCTCGGCGATCGTCGACTCGAGCAGCCGGAACGCGACGTCGTCGACGGGGGAGACCGGGCTCGGCTCACCGTGCTCGACGACGTCGATGTGGACCTGGTCGTCGCCGATCGCCCTGCGGACGTGCTCGACCACCCCGGCGACCGTGTCGCCGACCATGATCCGGATGTTCACGCCGGCCCGGGCGGTGGACGCGATCACGTTGAGCGCGGGCGAGCCCGAGAGCGTGGTGACCGCGAAGGTCGTGCGGGTCATCGCGGCGGTCTCGGGGCCGGCTGCGAGCAGGGCGCGCGTGAGGACCGGGCGGAGCCGGGCGGCGTTGGCCATCAGCGGGCGCAGCGGCAGCGGCGCGTGCGGCGCGATCCGCCGGAACAGCTCGAGGGTGGGTTCGGGGGTGCTGGCCGGCATGGGGCTCCGGTCGAGCCGCACGATGGCGCGGGCGAGCCGGGCGGTGGGCCCCATCCTCGCCGGGGTGGAGGCGTGGCCGCCGCGGCCCTCGACCCGCAGCTCGAGCGAGGTGGTGCCCTTCTCGGTCACGCCGATGACACCGACGGGTGCGTGCACCCCGGGGAACGCCTCGTGCGCCACGGCGCCGCCCTCGTCGAGGACGAACCAGGGGCGCACCCCGCGGCGTACCAGCTCTGCGACGGCGAGCGGGGCGGCCTGCCCCATCACCTCCTCGTCGCAGCCGAAGGAGAGCCACACGTCGCGGGCGGGCCGGAAGCCGCGCTCCAGCAGGGTCTCGACCGCCTCGCAGATCGCCACGAGGGAGCCCTTGTCGTCGAGGGTGCCCCGGCCCCAGACGTGGCCGTCGACGATCTCGGCGCCGAAGGGCGGGTGCTGCCAGGGGGCGTCCTCGTCCACCGGGACGACGTCGAGGTGCGCCATGAGCACGGCCGGGGCCGCGTCGCCGGTGCCGCGCCAGTGGAGCAGCAGTCCGTGGGTGTGGACCCGGGTCATCTCGAGGTGCTCGTGCAGGAGGGGGAACTGGCGCTCCAGCTCGGTGAGCAACCGGTCGAACTCGGCCGTGTCGACCCGGTCGGGATCCCGGTGCGACACGGTCGGGATGCGCACCAGCGCCTGCAGCTTCGCCACCGCGCGGGTGTCGCTGGTCCCCATGGGGCCGACGCTATCCGGGTTGCGCGTCCGGCGCCGGATGTCTCGGATGTGAGACCGACGTGCGGGGTGGCTCGTTGACCGCGACCGCCTACGCCGATGGACTGGAGGCGTGCCCCCGCTCCTGCCCCCACCGGCCACGGTGGACGACCTCTGCCAGCGGCTTGCGCCGGCGTCGCGACGGGGAGCCCTTCGCCCCCGACGCCTCGTCGCCGGGGTGGCCGAGAGTGATCACGCCGACCGGGTCGAAGGTGTCCGGGATGCCGAACTCGCGGCGCACCGCGGCGTCGCGGTCCGGCGGGATGCCGAAGAAGCAGGAGCCCAGGCCCTCGTCGACCGCGGTCTGCAGGATGAGCAGGCTCGCCATCGCCGCATCCATGTGCCAGAACGGCATCGGCCAGCGCGCCTCGTCCCGGTCGGTCCAGCCCTTGTCCGGCTCGGCGTACCGGCCCAGGTAGGCGGCCTTGCTGGAGCAAGGGACGATCACGACCGGCGCCCGCATCATCCCGGCCAGCCAGGCGTCGGGGTGCTCGACGTCGTCGGAGGTGGTCGTCCACCAGCGGCGCACGTCCTCGGGGGTGTCGAGGACCAGGAACGCCCAGCCCTGGCTGAACCCGGCGCTCGGGGCGCGGGTGGCGTTGGCCAGCGCCCGGTCCACGACCGCGGGGTCGACGGGGGTCTCGGCGTAGCTGCGGACCATCCGGCGACGGCGTACGACGTCCTGGAACTCCATGGGGCGCAGCATGCCTGACGACTTCGAACGGATGTGGGCCGACCTCGCGCCGGTCGGGCGGTCGGCGCGGTCGGGCGGCTACTTCCGCCAGCCGTACGGCGCCGCCGAGACCGAGCTCCGCGCCTGGTTCGTCGAGCAGGCGACCGCGCGGGGGCTGCGGCTCGAGTCCGATCCGGTCGGCAACCTCGTCGCCTGGTGGGAGCCCGCGGGCGTCACCGGGCCGGGCGTGCTCACCGGATCGCACCTCGACTCGGTGCTCGACGGCGGTGCGTACGACGGCCCGCTCGGCGTGGTCTCGGCGCTCGAGGCGGTCGACGTGCTGCGGTCCCGCGGCTTCGTGCCGGCGCGGCCGGTCGGGGTGTCGGTCTTCGTCGAGGAGGAGGGGTCGCGCTTCGGCCTGGCCTGCCTCGGCTCCCGGCTCGCCGCGGGGACGGTCGCGTGGCGCGACGCGCTCGGGCTGCGGGACCGGGACGGTGTCTCGTTCGAGGACGCGCTGGCCGGGTCCGGTCTCGGCGCCGCGTCGTACGAGCCGTGGGACCTGGCGGCGAAGGTCTCGTGCTTCGTGGAGCTGCACGTCGAGCAGGGGCGCGACCTGGTCGATCGCGGCGAGGCGGTCGGGGTGGCCAGCGGGATCTGGCCGCACGGTCGCTACCGCTTCGACATCACCGGTGCCGCCAACCACGCGGGCACCACCCGGATGGAGGACCGGGCCGACCCGATGCTGACCTACGCGATGACGGCGCTGGCCGCGAACAAGCAGGCGCGGCTGGCCGGCCAGCGCGCCACCTTCGGCCGGCTCGAGGTCGTGCCGAACGGCACCAACGCGATCCCGTCGCGGGTGACCGCGTGGCTGGACGCGCGGTGCTCGGACGACGACGAGCTCGCGTCCCTCGTGGGGACGGTCGAGCGGCAGGCGACCGAGCGCGCCGAACGGGACGGCACCTCGGTGCGGATGACCGCCGAGTCCGTGTCGTCGGCCGTGGCCTTCGACCCCGACCTGGCGCGGCTCGTCGCCGCCGACCACGAGTCCGGTGACTGGCCGGTGATCCCGACCCAGGCCGGCCACGACGCCGGGATCCTCTCGGCCGCGGGGGTGCCGACCGCGATGCTGTTCGTCCGCAACCCCACCGGGATCTCCCACTCGCCCGAGGAGCACGCCTCGATGCCCGACTGCCTGGTGGGTGTCTCCGCCCTCGCCGACACGCTGGAGAGGCTCGCGCGGTGAGCGCCACGTCGTACCTCCTGGAGCGGGCGTGGGTCGACGGGGCCGTGCGTGACGACGTGCTCGTCGAGATCGAGGACGGGATCTTCACCTCGGTGGAGGTTGTCGACCATTCCTCTCGCTTGTCGGCCGGTGCAACGGTCGACAACCACAGGAGTACCCGGCCAGCCGGTGACTCCGTCCGGGTCCCCGGCCTCACCCTCCCCGGCCTCGCGAACTGCCACAGCCACGCCTTCCACCGGGCACTGCGGGGGCGCACCCAGCGCGACCGGGGCACGTTCTGGACCTGGCGCGAGCAGATGTACGCCGTCGCGGCGACCCTCGACCCGGACACGTACTTCACCCTCGCCCGGGCGACCTACCGGGAGATGGTGGCCGCGGGGATCACCGCGGTGGGCGAGTTCCACTACCTCCATCACCAGCCCGACGGCACGCCGTACGACGACCCGAACGTCATGGGCCACGCTCTGGTCGAGGCGGCGCGTGAGGCAGGCATCCGGATCGCGCTGCTCGACACGTGCTATCTCAGCTCCGGGTTCGGCAAGCCGGTCGAGGGCGTCCAGGTGCGCTACTCCGACGGCGACGCGGACGCGTGGGCGCGACGGGTCGACGGCCTGGCCGGGGCCGACGACGTGGTGGTCGGCGCGGCGATCCACTCGGTGCGCGCGGTGCCCCGCGAGCAGCTGCCGGTCGTCGCCGGTTGGGCGGCCCGTGAGCAGGGGCGGCCACTGCACGTCCATCTGTCCGAGCAGGTCGCCGAGAACGACGCCTGCCTCGCGGCGTACGGCGTCACGCCCACCCGTCTCCTCGCGGACCACGGCGTGCTCGGCCCCACCACCTCCGCGGTGCACGCCACGCACCTCGCCGACGAGGACGTGCGGCTGCTGGGGGAGAGCCGCACCCATGCCTGCTTCTGCCCGACCACCGAGCGGGACCTCGGTGACGGGATCGGCCCGAGCCGGGCCCTGCACGACGCGGGCAGCCCGCTCACCCTGGGCAGCGACAGCCAGGCGGTCGTCGACCTGTTCGAGGAGATGCGGGCCGTCGAGCTCGATGAGCGGCTCGCCACCCGCCAGCGCGGCCACTGGCGGGCCGCCGAGCTCCTCGAGGCGGCCACCGTGACCGGCCACCGCAGCCTCGGGTTCGGTGCCGCGGGTGGGATCCGGACCGGGATGCGCGCCGACCTCGTCACGCTCGACACGAGGAGCGTGCGGACCGCCGGGACCGGCGCCGACGAGGGCACCGCCGTGTTCGCGGCCGCGGCCGCGGACGTCACCCGGGTGATGGTCGACGGTCGGGTCGTGGCCAGCCAGGGCGACCGGGCCGACATCGGGCGCGAGCTCGACGCAGCGATCGACGCGATCTGGAAGGGGCTGGCGTGACCTCCACGCTCATCACGAACATCGGCGAGCTGGTCACCAACGACCCGGCCGCCGACGACCTGCTCGGTGTCGTCCAGGACGCCGCCCTGGTCCTCGAGGGCGCCCACGTGGCCTGGGTGGGGCCGGCCTCGGCGGCGCCGGACGCGGACGCGCGCGTCGACGTCGGCGGCCGGGCGGTGCTGCCCGGGTTCGTCGACAGCCACAGCCACCTCGTCTTCGCCGGCGACCGCGCCCAGGAGTTCGCGGCCCGGATGGCGGGGGAGAGCTACGCCGCGGGCGGGATCCGTACGACGGTCGCCGCGACCCGCGCCGCCACCGACGAGCAGCTGACCAGCCACGTCGCCCGGCTGGTCGAGGAGATGCGGGCGCAGGGGACCACCACGGTCGAGATCAAGAGCGGCTACGGCCTGAGCGTCCGCGACGAGGCACGCAGCCTCGCCGTGGCCCGCCAGTTCACCGAGGAGACGACCTTCCTCGGCGCGCACGTGGTGCCGCAGGGCACGACGCCGGAGCAGTACGTCGAGCTGGTCACCGGCCCGATGCTGGACGCCGCGGCGCCGCACGCCCGCTGGATCGACGTGTTCTGCGAGCGGGGCGCCTTCGACGGCGACCAGGCCCGGACCGTCCTCGCGGCCGGCTCCGCGCGGGGGCTCCGTGGCCGCCTGCACGCCAACCAGCTCGGCCCGGGCCCCGGCGTACGCCTCGCCGCCGAGCTCGGCCTGGTCGCGGTGGACCACTGCACCTACCTCGAGGACGCCGACGTCGACGCCCTGCGCGACTCGGGCACGATCGCGACGCTGCTGCCGGGGGTGGAGTTCTCGACCCGGCAGCCCTACCCCGACGCCCGGCGGCTCCTCGACGCCGGCGTCCGGGTCGCGATCGCCAGCGACTGCAACCCCGGCTCCTGCTTCACCAGCTCGCTGCCGCTGTGCATCGCGCTGGCCGTCCGCGAGATGGGGATGACCCCGGCCGAGGCCGTCCACGCGGCGACCGCCACGGGGGCCGCTGCGCTGGACCGGGACGACGTGGGCGCGCTGGTCCCCGGTCGCCGGGCCGACCTGATGGTGCTCGACGCGCCGACCCACGTGCACCTGGCCTACCGGCCCGGCGTACCCCTCGTGCGCGGCGTCTGGCAGGCGGGCCGGCCGGTCACCTCGAACTTGTAACGCTCCGTTAGGGGCTCTGGTGCGCCTCTGTGGCGGGGCACCAGAGCCCCTAACGGAGCGTTACAAGCGGCCGCCGCCTAAGGCACCCGGCCCCACCTCAGCCCACCGATAAGGCAGTTGCCCGATGTGCGGGCCTACCTCAGTGGACGAATCTCGTCTCACCAACGAGGAGCTGAGGAGCCCACCATGTACGAGTCGAACCTTTCCTTCGCCCAGGCCGAGATCGCCTACCGCACCGAGCAGATCTCGTCCGCCCGCGGCGGCCGGCAGCGCCGGGCCCGCCTCGTCCGGGGACGCCGGGCGCCGGTGACCGGCCACCAGCCCCGCTGATCCGCCGGAAACGGCCCGACGGTGATGAATCCGGTGGACGCGCACGGGATCATGGACCACGTGGCGACACAGACGAGCCAGGTCCTGGTGGGACGAGACGCCGAGCTGACGGAGATCGCTTCGTTGCTCGGCGTCCGTCCTGTGCCCGGGCAGGAGCGCTCGGCGGTCCTGCTCTCCGGTGACGCCGGCGTCGGCAAGACCCGGCTGCTCACCGAGCTGCGCGACCTCGCGTTCACCGAGGGCTGGCAGGTCTTCGCCGGCCACTGTCTCGACTTCGGCGACAGCGCCCTGCCCTACCTGCCGTTCTCCGAGGTCCTCGGCCGGCTCGCGGCCGACCTCCCCGACGTGGTCGAGACCGTCGCGACCGTGCACTCCTCCCTGGCCCGGCTCCAGCCCGGCCGCCGCGTGCTGGGTGCTCCCGACGGCACCGCCGGCACCGAGTCCGCCGCCCTCGACCGCGCCGACCTCTTCGAGGCGGTCCACGCGCTGCTCGAGGCGGCCGCCGCCAAGGCTCCCCTGCTGCTCGTCATCGAGGACGTCCACTGGGCCGACCAGTCGACGCGCGACATGCTCAGCTTCCTCTTCTCCCGGCCCTTCCTCGGCCCGGTCGCCCTCGTGGCGTCCTACCGCTCCGACGACCTGCACCGCCGCCACCCCCTGCGCCGCCAGGTCGCGGAGTGGTCCCGCATCCGTGGGGTCGAGCGCGTCCAGCTCGGTCCCCTCCCCGCCCCCGACGTCCGCGCGCTCATCGCCGAGCTGCACGCCGACGGTCTCGACGAGTGCGAGATCGCCGACATCGTCGACCGCGCGGAGGGCAACGCCTTCTTCGTCGAGGAGCTCGTCGGCGCCGTGTCCGGCCCGGGCCGCTGGGTGCCGGACGACCTGGCCGACGTGCTGCTGGTCCGGCTCGACCGGCTCGACGACGCCGCTCGCCAGGTCGTGCGCGTGGCGAGCGTGGCCGGCCGCAAGGTCTCCCACGAGATGCTCACCGCCGCCTCCGGGCTGCCTTCCACCGACCTGGACGAGGGCCTGCGTCGTGCGGTCGAGATGAACATCCTGGTCGCCGGTCAGGGGCACTACTCCTTCCGGCACGCGCTGCTCGGCGAGGCGGTGTACGACGACCTGCTGCCCGGCGAGCGCGTGCGCCTCCACGCGGCGTACGCCGAGGCCCTGCGCACCGGCGCGGCCCGCGGCACCGCCGCCGAGCTGGCCCGGCACGCCCGGCTCGCGATGGACCTGCAGACCGCGCTGACGGCCTCGGTGCGGGCCGGCGACGAGGCGAGCGCGGTGGGTGGCCCCGACGAGGCCGCGCAGCACTACCAGCAGGCGCTCGAGCTGCTGGCCGACCCCCGGCGGGCCGTCGAGCTCGACGGCGACCTGTCCAAGCTGGTCGCCAAGGCCTGCGACGCGTTGATGGCCGGCGGCCACGCGATCCGCGCCGCGGCCCTGGTCGGCGAGCAGCTCGACCGGCTGCCGGAGGACGCCCCACCGGCGCAGCGGTCCCGGATGCTGTCCGCCCGGGCGAACGCGCTCGTGGTCACCGAGTCCCAGGAGGACGCGCTCGGGATCTCCCGGCAGGCCGTGGAGCTCGCACCCGAGGGCGCCAGCGGGCTCCGCGCCAAGGTGCTGGCCGTGCACGCCCGGATCCTCGCCGGCTACGGGCGCCTCGAGGAGGCCCAGGCGCAGGGGCTGGAGGCGCTCGGCCTCGCCGAGCGGCTGGACCTGCCCGAGCTCGCCTCCGAGGCGATCACGACGCTCAGCGGCCTGAAGAAGGCGGGTCCCAAGGAGGCGCTGCGCTCCGCGCTGGCCGAGGCCGTCGCCCGCGCGGAGCAGACCGGGGCGCTGCACGCCGAGCTGCGCGGCCGGTTCCTGCTCGGCCGCTCCTACGAGGACTGGGCGGAGTTCGACGAGACCGAGCGCTGGTTCCGCAGCGCCGTCGACCGGGCGGTCGAGGCCGGGGTGCCGTGGGCGCCGTACGCCTTCGAGTCCCGCCACCAGCTCGCCTGGGTCAAGCTCGTGAACGGCGAGTGGGACGAGCTGTTCGCCCTCTGCGACGTCACCGGCCAGTCCCCGCCGGCGATCTCGCGGGCGCTGCTCGACAGCATCCGGCTCTACGTCGAGGACGCCCGCGGCGCCGACGTGGCCGCGGAGGCAGCGGCCCTGCGCCGCTACTGGCGCAAGGAGGGGGCGGTCGCGATCCACTCGGCCGCCGTCGAGATGCGCCAGGCCGGGCGCCGCGGCGACCCGGCTGCGGCGCTGCGTGTGTACGACGACGTCGTCGCCGAGCTGAGCCAGATCTGGCACCCGTGGTTCAGTGCCCGGATCCGGCTGGCCGCGGTGGCCGCCGGGTCGGTGGCCCAGACGATGCCGCACCTCGCGGCGGCCGAGCGGACGGCGTACGCCGAGCAGGTCGAGCGCCTGCACGCCGACGGGCACGTCGTGCTGGACCGCTACTCCGACCCGTCGGGTCACTGGGGCCCGGAGGGTCGGGCGTGGATGAGGCGCCTGGACGCCGAGACGCTCCGGGTCCGCTGGCTGGCGGGCGTGGACGCGCCGGCGCTGGACGACCTGCTCGCGACGTGGCGGGAGGCGGAGGCGCTGGTCGAGGAGTTCGGTGACGTCCACGAGCTGGCCAGGGTCAGGGTCGTGCTCGCCACCGTGCTGCGCTCCAGCGGCGACCCGGCGGGCGCCCGCGCGGTCGGTGACCGGGCGCGCGAGACCGCGCACCGGCTCGGAGCCGAGCCGCTGCTCACCGAGCTGCGCGCTCTCGGCAGCACCCCCTCCCGCGGCGACGCCACCTCCGACTCGCTGACCGCCCGCGAGAGCGAGATCCTCGCGCTGGTCGCGGAGGGGCGGTCCAACGGTGAGATCGGCAAGCAGCTGTTCATCAGCGCCAAGACCGTGAGCGTGCACGTGTCCAACATCCTCGGCAAGCTCGGCGCGACCGGACGAACCGAGGCCGCGGCCATCGCCCGCCGCCGGGGCCTCATCTCCTAGGCCAGGTCCCCGGGCCGACGCGGCTGCCGCGTGGGGTCGACCGGGCACAATCGCAGCGTGACCGAGGACTTCCGCTGCGCCGCCGCCAGCCTGGCCGATGCCGAGCCGATGGCGGGCAGCGCGCCCGAGGACGGCGTCTGGCTGTTCGTGGAGCACTCCGGGCCCTGGGGCCGCAAGGCGGTCGCCGAGAGCCGCCTGCCCGCGGACGTGCGTGACTTCCTCGGCGGCCTCGAGGGCGTCCGGGTGCAGCTGGTCCGTCGACACGGCGGCGACGACGCCACCAGGGACGGGGTGCGGGTCCTCGCCGCGCACCTGACCGGGACGCCCCGGGTCTGGTCGGCCCTCCTCGCCGACGTGCGCGAGCTGCTCGACCTCGACGTGGCCGCGTTGCGGGCCGGCACGCCCGACCTCCCGGCGTACGACGGCCCGCTGTGGCTGGTCTGCACGAACGGGCGCCGGGACCGCTGCTGCGCCGAGGTGGGCCGGCCCGTGGCCGCGGCGCTCGCCGCGCACTGGCCCGAGGCCACCTGGGAGACCACCCACCTCGGCGGGCACCGGTTCTCCGGCACCGTGCTGGCGCTGCCCTCCGGCATGGCCCTCGGTCGCCTCGACCCCGACACCGCGGTCGCGGCCGCCAAGGAGCTCGAGGCGGGCCGGGTCCCTCGCTCCTCCCTGCGCGGGCGGGCCGGGCACCCCGCCGCCGCACAGGTCGCCGAGCTGCACCTGCGCGCCGAGCTCGGGCTCGACGACGTGGACGCGCTGGACCTGCGGGCGGTCGACGGCGGGCGGGTCGTCCTCGGGACCGGTCGTGACGACTTCGTCGTGGAGGTCGAGCGCACCCCGGCCGCGCCGCGCCGGCAGAGCTGCGCCGACCTCACGACCAAGGCGGGCTGGGAGTACCGGGTCGGGTCGTGGGTACGCAGGAGTCGCCGGTGAACCGGTGACTCCTGACGTTCTCAGCCGTTGCAACGCCCGAGAACGTCATGAACTGGCTGAGAAGTCGGGCCCGGAGCGACCCACACATCGGTCCCACGGTGACCCGTCGCCGGCCTTGTCCGGCACCGGGCAGCACAGCAGACTGGCCACGGGCCGACCGGCGAGAGCCGTGCCCGGCCATCGACCACCGACCCAGGAGGACGCATGACGACCACGCCCGAAGAGCCGCTCAGCGACGACGACATGACCACCGCTCCCGCCGGCGACCCGGCGCTCGGCCTGGGTGACGCGGACGGCACCGACGGGGACGCCACCGACACGACCGACGGCGACGCGAGCGACTCCGACGGCACCGACTCCGACGGCACCGACGGCGACGCGACCGACACGACCGACGGCGACGCGAGCGACTCCGACGGCACCGACTCCGACGGCACCGACTCCGACGGCACCGACGGCGACGCGACGGACACCACGGACGGCGACGCGTCCTGACCGTGGCCGATCCCACCGAGCTCGGCTCCGCGCTCGACCTGCTCAGCGGTGACGCCCAGACCTTCCTCGCGAAGGTCTGGGCGTCACGCGTGCACCTGCACCGCACCGACCCGGAGCGCCTGGTCGGGCTGCTCTCGCTGGCGGACGCCGACCAGCTGCTCACCTCGAGCGCGATCCGCACCCCGAGCATCCGGCTGGCTAGGGACGGAGCGGTGCTGCCGGAGGCGTCGTACACCCGCGGGGCGACGCTGGCCGGCAAGCCGCTCACCGGCCTGGTCGACGCGCGCAAGGCGCTCGCGCTCTTCGCCGACGGCGCGACGGTGGTCTTCCAGGGGCTGCACCGCTACTGGCCGCCGCTGACCCGCCTGGTGGCCGAGCTGGAGCTCGAGCTCGGCCACCCCTGCCAGGCCAACGCCTACCTCACGCCCCCGGGGGCCCAGGGGTTCGACGTCCACTCCGACTCCCACGACGTCTTCGTCTTCCAGACCGCCGGGTCCAAGCAGTGGGAGGTGCACACCCCCGACGGCGTCGAGGAGGTGCGGCTCGAGCCGGGCCTGTCGATGTACCTCCCCACCGGCACCCCCCACGCCGCCCGCGCCCAGGAGACGGTGTCGCTCCACGTCACCCTCGGCATCAACCAGCTGACCTGGCGCGGCCTGGTCGAGCGCAGCGTTCGCACCGTTCTCGACGGCGTCACCGACGAGCACCTCCCGGCCGGCTACCTCGACGACCCGGTCACCCTGGCCGACGAGCTCGGTGGCCTGCTCGAGGCGGTCGCCGCCGACATCCGCAACCTCGACGCCCCGGCGGCGGTCGAGCGGGAGGTGCGCCGCTTCCTCACCGGCCGCGGCCCGCGGCTGTCCGGCGGGCTGCGCGACGTGCTGGCCGTGGCCGACCTCGACGACTCGACGTCGCTGCGCCGCCGGCCGGGTCACCCCTGCGTCCTGCTCGACCGCGGCGACCGGGTGGAGGTGCTGCTCGGCGACCGGTCGATGGACGTGCCCGCCCGGATCCGGCCCGCCCTGGAGGAGGTCCGCGCCCGGCCGCGGCTCACCCCGGGGGACCTCGCCGGCGTGCTCGACCCGCAGTCCCGCCTCGTGCTGTGCCGCCGCCTGGTCCGTGAGGGGCTGCTCGAGATCGTCCCCGAGGGCCCGGCGTGACCCTGGCCGCGCCGGCCTCCGGCGACCCGGACTTCCGGTGCGCGGCCGCCAGCCTGCTGCGCGACGAGTCCGTCGCCGGCACCGCCTCGACGGTGCGCGCCTACCTGCTGCTCGAGCACCCCGGCCCCTGGGGCGTGGACGCGCTGCGCGACGCCCGCCTCCCCGACGGCCTCGGCGAGCGGCTGCGCGCGGCGGCCGCCGAGGCGGGGGTCCGGGTGCTGCTCGTGCGTCGACCCGACGCCCGCCCCGGGGTCACCCGGCCGTGGGTCTTCGCCGCCTTCGCCCACCCCCACCGGCCCCGCCTCGAGGGCGCCCGGGTGGACGACCTGGGCGAGGCGCTCGACCTCGACCTCGCCGGCCTGCGGGCCGGTCGCCCGAGCGGGCTGCCGGCGTACGACGGCTCGTTGCTGTGCGTGTGCACCCACGGCCGGCACGACGCGTGCTGCGCCGAGCGCGGCCGTCCGCTGGCCCGGACTCTGACGCAGGCCCACCCCGACGAGACCTGGGAGGTCTCGCACATCGGAGGCGACCGGTTCGCCGGCAACGTGCTGGTGCTGCCGCACGGTCTCTACTACGGGCGCCTCGAGCCGCAGTCCGGCCTCGCGGTCGCCGGCGCGCACCTCTCCGGCCAGCTCGACCTCGACCACCTGCGCGGCCGGTCGGGGCTGCCGATGCCGGTCCAGCACGCCGAGATCGCGCTGCGACGCGACCTGGGCGAGACCCGGCTCGACGCGCTCGTGCTCACCGCCCGGTCCGTGGCCGACGGCGTCACCGAGGCCGTCTTCGACGTCGGCGGGGCGTCGTACGCCGTGCGCGTGCGGACCACCCGCGGCCCCGACCGGGCGCGGCTGACCTGCCGCGCGGGCCGGGACAACCCGCTGCCCCACCACGAGCTGCTGGGCATCGAGCGCCGCTGAGACCCTGCCCGTGGCGCGGGTGTGCCGCGAGCCCCGGGTGGGTAGGACCCGCCCGTGACCGAGCAGCCGATGACCGAGCAGGCGACACCCCTTGCGTTCAACACCGTCGGGACGGGATGGCACCTCAAGCCGCGACGCCGCATCGTCCTGCGGGTGGCCGGCCTCCTCGGCGCGGCGATCTTCATCGGCCCCGGCATCGCCGCCGGGGTGCAGGGCAAGTACCTCGCCGCGGTCTTCCTCGTCGTGGTCGGCGTCTGCTTCGGCCTGCTCCCCATGGACCTGCCCCGCAAGCGGCTGCCGGCGCGCCGTCACGACGGCGCGGACGGCGCCGGCCTGCTGCTGCCGGTCCACCCGATGCGGCTCACCACGGTCGTGGCCTGTGCGGTCATCGGCGTGGTGCTGGTCGTCTCCGGCGGAGGGATGACGGTCGAGGGCGCGCAGGCCGGGGACCTCGGCCAGGTGTTCGGCTCGCTGCTCGCGCTGCTGCTGGGCGCCCTGCTGCTGCTCGGGAGCCGGGCGGGGATCCGCAGCCGGCGGCTGGTCGAGCGCGGCCTCCTGCTCACGCCGGCAGCGGTCGTGACGCGGCTCGGGAGGGAGACGATCACCGTGCCCTGGGCCGACGTCGCGCGGGTGCACGCCCACTGGCGGCGCCGGACCCGTGGCGCCTTCACCTCGGTCGACGAGCAGGTCCACAACTGGTTGAGCTTCGAGCTGCGCGAGGGCTCCTCCGTCGAGCCGGACCCGCTGCGGCTGCTGTCGGGCAGCACCGGCCCCTCGGTGGACGCGGGCGACCTCGCGGTCGATCCCTACGCCGTGCTCGACCTCGCCCGCTTCTACCTCGACCACCCCGAGGCCCGCGGCGAGCTCGCCACCGACGCGTCCCTGGCCCGGCTCAGCCAGCTGGAGAGGGCCCGCTCCGGTCGCTGACGAGTCGCACCGGCAGGGAGCCGAGCCCGAACACGATGGACAGCTGACGCAGGTCGAGCCGGTCCGGGGGGACCGCCAGCGCCAGGTCGGGGAACCGCCTGGCGAGAGCCGGGAACGCCGTACGCAGCTCCATCCTGGCCAGCTCGGCACCGACGCACCGGTGGAAGCCGTGGCCGAAGGCGAGGTGGGACCCGTGGCTGCGCGCGGCGTCGTACCCGTCCCTCCCCTGGCCGGCGCGGTTCGCGGCCGCGAGGTGGCAGACCACCACGTCGCCCTCCGCGACCTCCCGGCCACCGAGCACCAGGTCACGCCGGGCGAACCGCGGGAACGCGACCTGGACCACCGACAGGTAGCGGAGCAGCTCCTCCACCGTCGGCTCGACGCTCTCCGGCCGCTCCACGAGCGCCCGGTAGTCCTCGGGGTGCTCGAGCAGGAGGGCGGTGCCCAGCGCGAGCATGCTGGCGCTGGTCTCGAGCCCGCCGGTGAACACACCGTCCGCCAGCCCCGCCAGCTCGAGGTCGCTGACCTCGTCCCCGTGGTCACGGATGATGTCGCCGATGAGTCCGTCCCCCGGCTGCGCCCGTTGCCGACGCGTCGCCTCCAGGAGGAACTCGCGGGAGCGCGACGCGGCACCGAACGTCCCGAGCCCGCCGTGGCGCACGTCGAAGCGCTCCGACCCGAGCTGCCGGAAGATCTCCCGGTCCTGGTCGGGCAGGCCGAGCAGCTCGCAGATCACCGAGAACGGGACCGGGAACGCGAACTCCGGAACCAGGTCGGCGACCGGCCCCCCGGACGCCAGGACGTCGAGCTGTCGCTCGACGATGCCCGTGACGAGCGGGCGGAGCCGCTCGAGTCGACGCACGGTGAACTGCGGGGTCAGCAGGTGCCGCAGCCGGGTGTGCTCGGGCGGGTCGGTGAAGCCGAGGCCGCCGATGTCGCCGCCGGTGACCGGGCCGCGGGTGCCGACGAGCGGGCGGATGTCGTTGCTGAAGTCGCCCTCGTTCGTGAGCACGGCCCGCGCGTGTGCGGGAGACGTCACGAGCCACACCTTCAGGCCCAGGAAGCTCGTCAACAGGTGCACGGGCTCGTCCGTGCTCAGCCGGGACAACCGGGCCCCGGGGTCGAGGCCGTCACGTCGCAACGGCCAGGTCAGCCGAGACGGGACCCTGTCGAGTCCGGCCACGTCGCCGCCACGACGGCCGGCCAGGGCCAGGACGCCACGCCTGGTGTGTGCCCGGAGCAAGCTCGCGACGCGTGCCATGCGGCCCTCCCAGGAGGCGGGTGTTGCTGACGTGACGAGCCTAGCCCCCGGGTCGAGAGGGAGCCGGTGTTCTCCCGGGAACGGCGGGTTCCAGCCGGGCGATCCAGGTGAGGCCGACGACCACCAGGACCGCCGCGCCGAGCTGGACCGTCAGCGAGAACGGCCCCCGGACCGGGGCCTCGTCGAACACGATCCAGCCGAACGCCATCGCGACCAGCACGTTCACGACGTTGAGGATCGGCATCGACGCGGCCAGCCGGGCGGCGTGGAAGGCCCGCTGGTTCGTGGTCACCGCGGCCAGCCCGGCCAGCAACAGGACCCACGGTCGCCACGTCGCGAGCGCCGGCACCGCTCCGGCGACCTGCACGTCGTGCGCGACGAACTTGATCAGGCCGGCCATCGCGCCGAAGACGACTCCCGAGGCCGCCCCGAGCAGCGCCGCCCGCCTGGTCGCGATCCGCTGCCGGGCCGCGAGCCAGGTCAGGAGCAGGAACGCCGCGAGCACCCCCGCGCACGCGGCCGCAGCCCGGCCGGCCGAGGGGTCGGCCTGCCCCTTCGTCAGGCGGGTGGCGGACAGGAACAGCGCCAGACCGAGCACCGTGAGCGAGACCGCCGCCAGCTCACCCCGGTGCGGCAGGCGTCGGCCCAGCGCCGCCCGCACCGGGACGGCGAGCACGACGCCGCACAGCATCAGTGGCTGGACGAGCGCGAGCGCTCCCAGGTGCAGGGCGAGGGCGTGCAGCGCGAAGGCGACCAGCCCGAGCGCGGACCCGAGGAGCCACAGCGGCGTGGTCAGCAGGCGGAGCACGAGACGCACGGCGCCGGCGGAGCCGGGGACCCCGCTGGCCGCGCGGTGCTGCAGCGACGTCGAGACCGCGAAGCCGCAGGCGGCGGCGAGCGCGATCAGCGAGGGCGTCACGGGGGCCTCCTGCCGGGACGGGGCAACCGTCTCGACCCTACGGGTGGGTCGCGCGGCCTAGAGTGAGCCCATGGCGGTGCGCGTCGTCTTCGCCGACGACAACTACCTGGTGCGTGAGGGCGTCGCGGGGCTGCTCACCGAGGTTGCCGAGGTCGACCTGGTCGCGACGGTGGCCGATCCCGCCGCGCTCCACGCGGCCGTGGCCACGCACCGCCCCGACGCGGTGCTGACCGACATCAGGATGCCGCCGACGTTCACCACCGAGGGCATCGACGCCGCGAAGCGGATCCGCGCCGACTACCCCGACACGGGGGTCGTCGTGCTGTCCCAGTACGTCGAGGAGGACTACGCCTTCGAGCTGCTCTCCGAGGGGGTGGCCGGGCTCGGCTACCTGCTCAAGGAGCGGGTCTCGCAGGTCGACGACCTGGTCCGGGCGTTGTACGACGTGTCGCGCGGCGGCTCCGCGCTGGACCCGAAGGTCGTGGAGGGGCTGCTGGACCGCGGCAGCCGGGAGACCAGCTCGCCGCTCGCCGGCCTCACCGAGCGCGAGCGGGAGGTGCTCCAGGAGCTGGCCACCGGACGCAGCAACGCCGCGACCGCCAAGGCGCTGTTCATGAGCGAGCGCGCGGTGGAGAAGCACGTCGGGTCGGTCTTCCAGAAGCTCGGCCTGGTCAACGAGTCCGAGGTGAACCGGCGGGTGATGGCGGTGCTGGCCTATCTCGAGGCCACCGGCGGTCCGACGCCGCGGTGAGGGGGACGGCCGGGTGGCGGTGAGGGGGAAACCGCAGCCAGGGGTGCGGGCAGCACCCTCCCCGGGGACACCGTGCCAGGGGGACGATGGCGTCCGAGGAGGTGTCCGATGCCCCAGGTCCGTGTCCTGATCGTCGACGACCAGGAGCCGTTCCGTCGGGCGATGGCGACCGTCGTCGGTGAGACCGACGGGTTCGTCGTCGTCGGCTCGGTCGCGTCCGGCGAGGAGTCGCTGCTCGCGGTCGACGAGCTGGAGCCGGACCTGGTGCTGATGGACGTGCACCTGCCCGGCCTGGACGGCATCGAGGCGAGCCGGCGGCTGACGGCCGCCGGTGGACCGGTCGTGGTGCTGCTCTCGACGTACGACGAGGACCAGTTCGACCTGACCGGGTCAGGCGCCGCGGCGTACCTCGCCAAGGCGACCTTCGGTCCCGACCGGCTCTCAGAGGCCTGGTCGGCCGCTCGCCACCAGGTCGGCCCGACCGGCGCCGGCGGGGACGCGTAACGCCAGCGCCCGCCCCGCCCCGGTCACCGACCCGCCGGCCGCCTCCACCCGGTCGACGATGCCCCGGAGGTCGACCTGCGCGACCGCGACGCCACGGACGGTGAGCAGCAGGTCGCTCCCGTCGAGCGCCAGCTCGATCGAGTCCGGCGGCGGGTCCGAGGCCGCCGCCTGCGCGGCGCAGAAGTAGACCGCCGCCTCGACCCGCCCGGGGAAGCGCGACCCGGTCACCGCCGGGTCGACGATCAGCTCGGTCGACGCGTCGGTGCGGGCCAGGAACGAGCGCAGTGCCGGCTCGATGCCGGCACGCACCAGCTGGGTGGGGAAGACGCCGCGCGTGAGGTCCCGCAGGGCCTCCAGGGCGGCGTTGACCGAGCCGACCAGCTCCTCGACCGCCGCGGCGGCCCCGTCGGCGGACGCAGCGGCGGGTGACAGGCCGTCGGCGACCGCGACGAGGTGCGGCAGCACGTCGCGCGAGATCGCCTCCTCCAGCGCGCGCCGGGCCGCGTCGTCGGCCTCGATCACGCGCGTCCGGGACCCGGAGAGCTCCTGGGTGGTCCGGTCCAGCTCGGCCACGTGCCCGGCGAGCTGGGCCTGCATCGCCACGTTGCGGAACGCCACGGCGGCCTGGTCGGCCAGGCTGCGGAGGAGCCGCTCGTCCGCAGCGCGCAGCCGGCGCCCCCGGGGGATGGCCACCTCGACGGAGCCGAGGACGCCGTCCTCCCCGACCACCGGGACCGCGTGGGTGTCGGTGGCCCCGGCGGACGGCCGGCCCCAGGTGGCGCGGACGGGTCCGGTCCCGGGCACCGCCAGCGTCGCGGTGGCCGACCGGGCCGCCAGGGCCTCGCCGGCCGCGGCCGCGACCGTGGGGAGCAGCGTGTCGGCGGACGGCGTCTCGGCGAGCCGCCGGCTGAACTCCGACAGCTCCTCGTACGGCTGGGCCCGCGACCCGTAGGCGAGCCGGTTCGCCAGCCGCACCACGCGTCGGCGCAGCGGCTGGAAGGCCACCGCCACCAGCGCGGTCGCCAGGAGGGAGAGCCAGAACCCCCCGGTCCGCTCGTCGACGAGCCGGCCCACCGTCACCACGAGGGTGGTGTAGCCGACGGCCGCGAACGCGGTCCCGGCGGCGATGACGACCGTCCGGTTGATGACGACGTCGATGTCGTAGAGCCGGTAGCGCAGCACGGCCACCGCGAAGAGGATCGGCATCAGGAAGTAGGCGACGAACAGCGGGACACCGGCGAGCCAGGTCTGCCGGCCGCCGTTCAGCAGCTGCACCACGAGCAGGTTGAGGATGCCCAGGGCGACCAGCCCGGCCGCGATCGCGATCAGCCGGAGCTGCTGGCGCTGCTCGCCGCGGCTGCGTCGCCACCGGCCGAGCATCGACACGAGCGAGGCCACGAGGCCGCCGCTGATCATCAGGAACCCGACGGTGAGCATCGCGCGCCGGACGGGACCGACGAGGTCCTCCTGCGTCTCGAGCCGGAAGGTCACCGGGTCCATCGACAGCACGGCGCACAGGCACAGCAGGGCGCCGAGCCCGGTGATCCAGACGGCGGACCGCCAGCGCCGCGACACGAGGTGGCCGTCGGGGGCGAGCAGGAACATCAGCGCGATCCCGGCGATCGCCAGCTGGCCGCCGAAGAGCCAGGACGCCCACGCGGCGAGGCTGCCGAGCGCGCCCGGTCCCGGGCCGTCGGCCTCCTGCACCCAGTAGGCGTAGGCCTCGGTGAGCAGCGACACGGCGCTCGTGACACCGACCAGGCCCAGCAGCCAGCCGATCGGGTGACGTTCGTAGCGGGAGACGATCACCGCCCCCAGCACCGCCGAGCCGAGCACGGCGCCGTGCACGAACGGGAAGCCGTGCACGGCCACTGCGGTCTGGGACGTGAGCGACACGGACTGTGCCGACACCACCACGTCCGCGACCACCAGGGCGAGGGTGAGACCTGCGAAGGACCAGGCCAGGCGGGGCAGCACCTCAACCACCGACGGCTGTCTCGGAGGCCGGCAGCACGGCCCGGACGCAGGTGCCGCGACCCGGACCGGACTCCGTGCGGACGGTCCCCCCGACCGACTCGACGCGATCGCGGATGTTCGCCAGCCCGGCACCTTCGGGGGTGGTGGCCGGGTCGAAGCCGCCGCCGTCGTCCTCGACGGTGAGCGTCAGGGTGGCCGGCCCGCCGACGAGCGTCACCCCGATCCTCGAGGCGCCGGAGTGCTTGGCGGCGTTCTGGACCGCCTCGAGGCAGGAGAAGTACGCCGCGGCCTCGACATTGGGGGAGTACCTGCCGACGTCGTGGGCGGTCACCGTGACGGGGACCGCGCCGGTCGTCACCGCGGCGTCGAGGGCGGCCGGCAGCCCGTTCGCCGCCAGCAGCGGCGGGTAGATGCCGCGGGAGAGCTGGCCGAGCGTGTCGATCGCGTCGGCGACCGCCTGCCGCTGGCTCACGAGCAGCTCCCGGGCCCGGTCCGGTGAGCGCACCAGGAGGGTGTGGGCGAGCCGGAGGTTCACGGCCAGGGCGACCAGGTGCTGCTGCGCCCCGTCGTGGATGTCGCGCTCGAGGGTCCGGCGGCGTTCGTCCTGCACGTCCACCAGCCGCTGGCGGGAGGCCCGCAGCTCCTCGGCCCGGCGGGACAGCTCCGCCAGCCGCCCCTCGAGCTCGGCCCGCAGCCGGGCGCTGCGCAGGACCAGACCGGCCTGGGCGGCGAGGCCGGCGAAGAGGCGTTCCTCCACGGAGGTCAGCGCCACGTGGTCGCGCTCCTGGACCACGAGGACGCCGAGCAGCTCGTCGCCGTGGCGGACGGGCAGCCGGCGCCGGCCGGGGACGTCCGCGTCCCACGGGGGCGGGTCCACGCCGCTGCCCTCGGGGACCGCGCCGGGCGGCCAGGTGGCCGCGAGAGCCGGACGGTCGTCGACCACGAGCCAGACCTGCGACCACGCGGCCCCGGTGCCCTCGGCCAGCACCCGGGCCATCCGGGCCGGCAGCTCCTCGGCGGGGTAGGTCCCCGTGGCGGTCGCGGTGAAGCGGCGGAGCACGTCGTACGGCGGGGGCGCGCCGCCGTGGGCCACCCCTGCCGCGGCCCGGGCCAGCCGCGTCTGCACGGGGTCGAAGGCCAGTGCGAGCACGGCGGTCGCGAGCACCGAGAGGGAGAGGGCGGGCTCGGACGTGCGGCCGGTCAGCGCACCGCCGCCGAGGACGACGACGACGTACACGAGGACGGCGAAGGCGACCAGGCCGGCCAGCTCGAGGGCGTCCGCGGCCAGCTCCCGTCGTGTCCGACGGCGCCGTCCCGCCCACCAGGTCATGTCAGCAGTGTGCGCGCTCGCGGCCCGCTGCGGGAGGTGCCAGCCCCCACCCCCGGGGTGGGGCTGGCCGCACGATCGCCCGTCCGGGTCCGGGCGGCCACCGCCTGGCGGAGTGCGCCCAGCCCGATCGCCCGGGACCCGTGGAACGGCGTGTGCTGGTGACCTGCCCCGATCCGTGGGCCCCTACCTCAGGAGAACCAGAGCCATGACCGTCTTCACCAGCACCCCCCGCGTCTCGACCGCCGCCGTGGCGAGGGCGGAGGGGCTCAGCAAGTCCTACGGCAGCGGCGACGCCGCCGTCGCGGCACTCGACAACGTCAGCGTCGGCCTGGGGGAGGGCCAGTTCACCGCCATCATGGGGCCCTCGGGCTCCGGCAAGTCGACGCTGCTCCACATGCTCGCCGGGCTCGACCGGCCCACGTCCGGCGAGGTCTACCTCGGCGACACCGAGATCACCCGGCTCGGGGACAAGGCGCTCACCCTGCTGCGCCGCGACCGGATCGGGTTCATCTTCCAGTCGTTCAACCTGCTGCCGACCATGACCGCGGCGGAGAACATCCTCCTCCCGATGCGGATCGCCGGCCGCAAGCCCGACCCGCACTGGGTGGCCTCGATCGTCGCCACCGTCGGCCTGACCGAGCGGCTGTCGCACCGGCCCTCGGAGCTGTCGGGCGGCCAGCAGCAGCGGGTCGCCGCCGCCCGGGCGCTCGCGTCCCGGCCGGACATCGTCTTCGCCGACGAGCCGACCGGCGCCCTGGACTCCGCGTCCGGTGCCGAGCTGCTCGCCTTCCTGCGGACCGCGGTGACCGACCTCGGCCAGACCGTCGTGATGGTCACCCACGACCCGACCGCCGCGAGCTACGCGGACCGGGTCATCTTCCTCGCCGACGGCCGGATCGTCGACGAGCTGCACGCCGCCTCGGCCGACGAGGTCCTCGACTACATGAAGCGCCTGGGAGGCTGACATGTTGACCGCAACCTTCAGGAGCATGGTCGCGCACAAGCTGCGACTCGTGCTCACCGCGGCGTCGATCGCCCTCGGCGTCGCGCTCCTGGCCGGGACGCTGATCCTGACCAACACCATGGGCCTGGCCTTCGAGCAGCTCTTCGGCAAGATCGGGTCCGGCACCGACGCGGTCGTCCGCACCGAGGCGCCGTACACCTCGACCGAGGGCGTCGGCACCGAGCACGGCCCCATCGAGGCCTCCGTCCTCGACCGGATCAGCCGGGTCGACGGCGTCCGGGCGGCCGAGGGGTCGGTGACCGGCTACGCACTGCTGACCGACAACGACGGCCGCGCCATCACCACCAACGGCGGCGCCCCGACCAACGGCTACAGCATGCCCGCCGACGAGGACCTCCGCGGCGACGTCGAGCTGCTCTCCGGCACGGCCCCGACCAACGGCCACGAGGTCGCCATCGACGCCACCAGCGCCGAGGACCACGACATCGCGGTCGGCTCCACCATCAAGGTCCTCCTGCAGGACTCGACCCGGGAGTTCACCGTCGTCGGGACCGTCGGGTACGGCAACGGTGTGAAGGACCTCGGGGGCACCACCTCGGCGTACTTCGACACCGCGACCGCCCAGAAGGTCCTCGGCACCCCCGGGACCTTCGACAGCATCGACGTGAGCGCCGACCCGGGCGTCTCCCAGGCCGAGCTGGCCGACCGCATCTCGGCCGTCCTGCCGGCGGGGACCGAGGCCGTCACGGGCGATGCCGTCGCCCAGGAGAACGCGGACGCGATCAAGGCCAACTTCAGGATCGTCGGCCTCGTGTTCGGTGCCTTCGCGGGCATCGCCCTGTTCGTCGGGTCCTTCATCATCTGGAACACCTTCACGATGACCGTCACGCAGCGGTCCCGCGAGATCGCGCTGCTGCGGGCGATCGGCGCCCGCCGGCGCCAGGTGATGACCAGCCTGCTGCTCGAGGCGGTCGTCCTCGGGGTCGCGGCCTCGGCCATCGGCCTCGGGCTCGGCCTGGCCGTCGCGAAGGGGCTCAAGGTGCTGATGGACGTCGTGGGGCTCGCCCTGCCGTTCACCGCGCTCCAGGTCCCCACCACCGCGATCTGGCTGTCCTTCGTGGTCGGCACCCTCGTGACCGTGGTCGCCGGGCTGGTCCCGGCCCGCCGCGCCACCAAGGTGCTGCCGGTCGAGGCCCTGCGCGAGTCCACCCCCGGCGCCGAGAAGCCGTCGAAGCGGCGCGCCGTGGCCGGCCTGGCCGTCATCGGGGCCGGTGCCGGCGGGATGCTGGCCAACCTCTACGGTGACGCGAGCTTCCTGGTCTTCGGGCTCGGGCTGCTCGCGGCGATGGTCGGGCTGATCGTGGCGCTGCCGATCCTGGTGCGCCCGCTGGCCGCGGCGATCGCAGCCCCGCTGCGGATGCGGGGGATGCCCGGCGAGCTGGCCAGGCAGAACGCGGTCCGCAACCCGCGGCGCACGTCGGCCACGGCGGCGGCCCTGATGATCGGGCTCACGCTGGTCGTGAGCATGGGGGTGTTCGCCTCGTCGTTGAAGGCGTCCTTCGGTGACGTGGTCGCCGACGACATCAACGCCGACCTGTACGTCGTGACGTCGAGCGCCCAGGCGCCCGGGTTCAGCCCCTCGGTGCTCGGTGCCGTCGAGGGCGTCGACGGCGTGGCCGAGGTGTCGCCCAGCGGCTGGGGCGAGGCGCGGTTCGACCACCAGTCGTCGAGCTTCTCGTCGGTGGACCCGGCCACGGCCGGAGACATCATGGGTCTCGACATCTCCCGGGGCTCGGTCGAGGACCTGGGCAAGGACGGCGTCCTGGTGGCCCGGTCGGCCGCGGAGAAGAACGGCTGGCACCTCGGCGACACGATCACCGCGGAGTTCGCCCAGACGGGTGCGCACCGGTTGCACGTGGTGGGTGTGTACGACGGCAAGGGCTGGATCGGTGACGACTTCGTGCTGAGCATCGACGAGCAGAACGCCTTCTCCGGTCCCCAGCTGGTCTCCAGCGCGTTCCTCACGCTGCAGCCGGGTGCCGACCGGGGCGAGGTGCAGGCGGCGATCTCGGACGCGCTGGCCGACCACCCCGACGCCAAGGTCCTGGACCGGGCGGGCTTCGAGAAGGAGGCCAGCGGGTTCATCGACCAGCTGCTCACCCTCGTGACGGTGATGCTGCTGCTGGCCGTGGTCATCGCGCTGCTGGGCATCGTCAACACGCTCGCGCTGTCGGTCTTCGAGCGCACCCGCGAGCTGGGGCTGCTCCGCGCGGTCGGCATGACCCGGGGCCAGGTCCGGGCGATGGTCCGGTGGGAGTCCGCGGTGATCTCGCTGATCGGCGCCGTGAGCGGTGCCGGGCTGGGGATCGCGATCGGGCTGGCGCTGTCGCAGGCGCTCAAGGACGAGGGCATCAAGGCGGTCTCGATCCCGGTCGTGCAGGTCCTCCTGTACGTCGGGCTGGCCGCGGTCGCCGGCGTCGTCGCCGCGATCGGCCCGGCCCGGTCGGCCGCCAGGGTCGACGTGCTGAAGGCGGTGGTGACGGACTGACACGGACGTGGCGGCCCGGTGGTGTCCCCGACACCGCCGGGCCGTTGCGGCGTCAGGCGTCCCAGCCGAGCATCCGGGAGACCTCGGTGGGCAGCGTCATCGGGTCGAACGGCTTCGGGATCACCCCGCGGATCGCCAGCTCGTCCCAGAGCTGGCGCTCACCGGCGAGGACCTTCGCGGTGAGCAGGATGACCGGGATGTGTCGGGTGGCCTCGTCGGCCTGCAGGTGGCGGAACGTCGTGGGACCGTCCATCTCCGGCATCATCACGTCGAGCAGGATCGCGTCCGGCTGCTCGGAGCGGGCGAGCTCGAGGGCGGTCGCCCCGCGGTCGGCGGCGACGACGCGCCACCCCGCGACGACCTCCAGCGCGAGCTGCGTGATCTCGCGGACCGAGTCGTCGTCGTCGACGACGAGAACGGTGGGGACGCCCATCACGGCCCTCCTCGACCTCCGAAGACTCCAATGCTAGGGGTGCGGGCGGGTCCGCGTCCCCGGGACCCGCAGGTCACGCCTCGCTGGTGGGCAGCGGGCCGTGGAAGGTGCCGGCGTAGTAGGTCTGCCGGTCGATCGGCGCGACGGTCACCTCCGCGCAGCCGCGCAGGATCCGCTCGATGTTGTCGTTGAGCCCGATCAGGTCGTCGTTGTAGGCGCAGATGTCCCACGCACAGACCGCGCGCTCGGCGACGAGGAGCTCGACGATCCGCTCGACCATCGCCCGGAAGACCCGGGTCTGGCGCAGCCGACGGTCCACCAGGGTGAAGCCGAGGTAGTAGACCGCGCGCCGGGCCGTGTGCTCGGGGAAGTGGTGCGCGAAGTAGGCCGGGCTGATCCAGGGCACCGTCTCGAGGTCGGCGGTCAGGGTGGACATCCCGATCACCTCGCCGTCGTCGTTCCAGGCGACGTACTTGTGCACCCGCGGGTCCCGCATCTCCTCGAGGAACTCGTGCTCGTGCAGCAGCTGCCGGGCCACGGCACGGGTCTCCAGCGCTCCGAAGGTCTGCCGGTAGAGCCGGTAGTACGCCTCCGCGGTGGCGTCGTCGACCTCGGTCTCGACCGAGATGTCGATCTTCGACGGTGACCGGTCAAGCACCGGGCCCCCACGGGGTGACCTCGTAGGCGGCGACCGCGAGCGCGCACACGGGTCGGTCCACGCAGTGTGCCGAGGTCGTCACGGTCTGCACCGGCCCGAAGGCACCCCCACGTCGTGCACCCATGTCGGCGAGGCTCAGCTCGATCTGCTCCAGCAGGGACTCCTCGCTGCCGCCGTGGTGCTCGACGAACAGCCCCCCGGCGTGCTCGTCGAAGGTCCAGCCGAGACCGGCCCAGACGATCTCGCCGGGGTGGTCGGCGTACGCCGTGGACAGCACGCAGTGGAGCCGGTCGCCGTGGCCGCCGGCCAGCGGCTCGTCGGCGACCACCCGGACCCGGCTGCGCGGCGGGATCACCGAGGAGAGCGTGATCAGGTTGAAGTTCGCGACCCCGGCCAACCAGAGCGCGTCATCGAAGGCGGAGAGCAGGGTGCGGCCCGTCCCCGACCCGGTGCGGATCGTGATGTCCGGACCGGCGTGGTCACGCATCGTGGGTCCCTCTCGTGGTCGAGCCACCGGCGTGCTGGACGGCACCCGTGGTGTCGGTGGCCCGCGCCGGAGCAGCCGGCAGCGTGAAGTGGATCGTGGTGCCGAGCCCGAGCTCGCTCTCGGCCCAGATCCGTCCGCCGTGGCGCTCGACGATACCGCGACTGATGGCGAGGCCGAGCCCGGTCCCACCCTTGAGCCGGGCGTCCGAGGAGTCGACCTGCTCGAAGCGCTCGAAGATGCTCTCCAGCTTGTCCTCGGGGATCCCACGGCCGCAGTCACGCACGCGGAACTGGACGAGGTCGCCCCGGTCGTCGGCCTCGAGGACGACCACGCTGCCCGGGTCGGAGTACTTGACCGCGTTGCCGATCAGGTTGGTGAGGGTCTGCATGACCCGGTCCTCGTCGGCCAGCACCCGCCCGGAGCAGGAGCCGACCTCGATCCGGACCTTCGTCGACGAGGCGAGCCCCTCCATGGCCTGGGCGGCGTTCGCCAGCAGGTGGGCGGCCTCGAGCGACTCGATCTCCATCGGCCGCGAGTCGGACTCGATGCGCTCGATGTCGAGGAGGTCGTTGATCAGCCGGGTCAGCCGCTCGCTGCTCTGCAGCGCGTTGTCGACCAGGGAGTCCGCGCGTGGCGGGAGCTCGCCCAGGCGGCCGCTGGCCAGCAGCCCCAGGGACCCCCGGATCGAGGTGAGCGGGGTGCGCAGCTCGTGGCTGACGACCGAGAGGAACTCGTTCTTCATCCGGTCGACCTCGCGGCGCTGGGTCACGTCGCGGAAGGCCACCACCGCGCCCCTGACCTCCTCGCCGTCGATCAGGGGGGAGGCGGTGATCTCGACGGGGAACGTCGCGCCGTCGGAGCGGACGTAGACGTCCTCCTCCGAGCTGGCCACGATGCCCCTGCGGATGGCGTCGTCGATGTAGCAGCCGTGCGCGGGGTACGGCGTGCCGTCCTCGGCCGGCGCGTGGAAGTGGTCGTGGGCCCTCCGGCCGTGCAGTGCCTGGGGGTCGTAGCCGAGCGCGGCCGCGCCCGAGGGGTTGATGAAGGTGATCCTGCCGTCGGGGTCGACGCCGTAGATGCCGTCACCGACGGAGGTGAGCAGCACCTCGGTCTGCCGGGCCAGCCGGGTCAGGTCGGCGGTCTGCTCCCGGACCCGGCGCTCGAGGCCGCGGCGCAGCGCGGCGTTGTCGGAGGCGAGCAACGTCTGCCGCAGGCCCGCCGAGAGGATGAGCACCAGCCACAGGGCGGACTGGGCGACGGGCAGGCGACCGCCGCTGCCGAAGCCCACCTGGACGACACCGGCGGTCAGCAGGACCGTGACCACGAGCACGGTCCCGCGGGCGTCGGACCCGTGGCTCTCCGCGTGCTCGGGCACGCCGTCGGCCTGGTCGCTCGGGTACCACGCGGCCAGCCCGATGAGCAGGTAGCCGACGATCCAGCCGAGGTCGAGGGTCGTGCCGAAGTGGAACCGCTCCTGCGACACGAGCACCGCGAACGCGAGGTCCGCGACGGCGTACATCAGGAAGCCGGCGGTGACCAGGGCGAGGGCGGGCCGGTCGCGGCCGCTGGTGCGCAGCAGCAGGAGCAGGGCGACGGTGGCGAGCACGACGTCGAGGACCGGGAAGAGCAGTGCCGCGGACCGGGAGGCGAAGTCGTCGGTGACGGAGTCGAGCAGCTCGGAGTAGACGAGCACCGAGGCGATCACCAGGACCGCGCTGCCGGCGATCAGGCCGTCCAGGGACATGAGCAGCTGGTCGAGGCCGCGGCGACGCACGCTCGGGAAGCTGAGGAGGCCGGCGATCGAGAGCAGCAGCGCGATGGCGATGCTGCCGTTGCTGATCGCGCTCGGTGAGTCCACGGGGTCGGCGCCGCTGGCGGCGACCCAGAGGTTGCCGGCGACGGCCACGGTGCCCGCACACATGAGCAGCCGCCAGGAGCGGCGACGGCGGCCCGTGGTCTGCCGCGCCCGCACTCCGCAGCTGATCGCGGTGACGACACCGGCGGTGAGCAGGCCCAGGCCGCTGGCCGACTCGCGCACGGCCTCGCTGAAGCCGGGCTGCAGGAGGATCGCGAAGAGCGCCGTCAGCAGCGCGGCGATCGGCACCGCGACGGCGAAACGCCGCCGCTGCGACGCGAGCGACGGCGTGCTGCCCATGGGGCGCGAGGCTACCAGCAGACACGCCTGCGCGAGGGGCTTCCGGCCCTTGACGTACTCGTAGTATGTGAGCATGGCCACGATCGACCGGGACATCGACGAGCTGACCGAGGAACGATTCCGCAGGATGAGCTTCGTCGGGGGCGGCCCGCTGCCGCCCGTCGACCCCTCCGGCCTGCCGCCGGGGCCGCGCTGGCCGGTGCTGGTGCAGAGCGCGGGGCTGCTGCGCTTCCGGCACTGGTTCCACCCCTACCTGCACCGCAGGTACGGCGACGTGTTCACGGTGCGGCTGGTCCCGGGCGGCCGACCGCTGGTCGTCTTCACCCGGCCCGAGCACGCGAAGGAGATCTTCGCCGGCGACCCGGAGGTCTTCCACGCCGGCAAGGCCAACGCGATCCTGGGGCCGATCATGGGGGAGCACTCCCTGCTCCTGCAGGACTCCGGTGAGCACAAGCGGGCCCGCAAGCTGCTGATGCCGGCGTTCAACGGCCACGCGCTGCGCGGCTACGAGTCGCTGGTCACCGAGGTGGCCCGCGCCGAGGTCGCGAGCTGGACGCCCGGCTCGGAGTTCCGGGCACTGGACCGGATGAACGCGCTCACCCTCGAGGTGATCCTGCGCGTGGTCTTCGGCGTCACCGACGAGCGCCGGCTCGCCGCGCTCCGCCCGCGGGTGAACGCCACCGTCGACATCAGTCCCGTGGTGCTGCTCGGCTGGGGCTACCCCCGGTTGCAGCGGTTCGGCCCCTGGAGGCGCACGGTGCAGAACCAGCACGAGCTGGACCGGCTCATCCACGCCGAGATCCGGGAGCGCCGCGCCGCCCCGGACCTCGCCGACCGGACCGACGTGCTGTCCCGGCTGATCCTGGTCCGCGACGGCGAGGACGGGACGGACGCGCTGGACGACACCGAGCTGCGCGACCAGCTGGTCACCCTGCTGCTCGCCGGCCACGAGACCACTGCGACCGCGCTCGCCTGGGCGCTCTACGAGCTCGGCCGCGACCCGGGGCTGCTGGCCCGGTCGCGCGAGGCCGCCCGCAGCGGCGACGACGCCTGGCTGGACGCGGTGCTCAAGGAGTCGATGCGCCTGCACCCGGTGATCCCGATGGTGGTCCGCACGCTCCTGCAACCGGTCACCATCGGTGGGTGGGACCTGCCGGCCGGCACCACCGTCGGGCCGTCGATCCTGGTGACCCACGCGCGCGCGGACAACCACCCCGACCCCGAGGTGTTCCGCCCCGAGCGGTTCCTGGGCCAGAACCCGCCCACCAACACGTGGATCCCGTTCGGTGGCGGCGTCCGACGCTGCATCGGGGCGGGCTTCTCCCTCATGGAGGGCGTCGCCGTGCTGCGCGAGGTGCTCACGGCGTACGACGTCACCGCGGTGGGTGACGACCGGCCGCGGGTCCGCAACATCACCAGCGTCCCGCGTCGGGGTGCCCGGATCCGGGTGACCCGGTAGGACGGTCCACGCGAAAAGCCCGTGCGGCGGAGGGTCGCGCGGTGCCACGATCGTCTTTCGTGAGCTGGCGAGAGAGACTGCGTGCCGTCCGGATGGACGTGACGCCCCTGCGGGACTCCCGCGACTTCCGGCTGCTGTTCCTCGCCGGCACCGTCTTCTACTTCGGCGCGATGGTGTCCTACGTCGCCATCCCGTACCAGATCTACACGCTGACGGGCTCCAACTTCGCGGTCGGCGCGATCGGCCTCGTCGAGCTGGTGCCGCTGGTGGTCTTCGGGCTGTACGGCGGCGCGCTGGCCGACCACGTGGACCGGCGTCGGCTGCTGATCTGGACGGGGCTGGCGCAGGCCGCGTTCACGGCGGTGCTGGCGGTCAACGCGTTCCGGGACGACCCGAGCATCTGGGTGATCTTCGTGGTCTCGGGCCTGCTCGCGTCGTCCTCCTCGCTGCAGCGGCCCTCCCGCGAGGCCCTGATGCCGCGCACGGTCCGGCACGACCAGATCACCGCGGCGAACAACCTGACCAGCCTGGGCATGCAGCTCGGCGTGCTCGTGGGCCCGGCGCTCGGCGGTCTGCTGGTCGCGTACGTCGGCATCGGCTGGTGCTTCCTGGTCGACATCAGCGGCCTGCTGGTGGCCAGCGTGCTCTTCATGGCCATGCGGCCCTACCCGCACCGCGAGGAGACCACGCCGCCCAGCCTCGCCGGGATCGGGGAGGGGCTGCGCTACGCGTTCTCGCGGCGCGACCTCCTCGGCACCTACCTCGTGGACATCGCGGCCATGCTGCTCGCGCTCCCGGTGGTGCTGTTCCCGGCGCTGGCCGAGGAGGTCTTCGGTCGTCCGGAGCTGCTCGGCCTGCTCTACTCCGCGGAGACGGTCGGCGCCCTGCTGGCCACCGCGCTCAGCGGCTGGACCTCGCGGATCCACCACCACGGCCGCGCGATCGTCATCGCGGCGGCGGCGTACGGCGCCTGCGTCGCGATGGCCGGTCTGATGCCGAGCATCTGGCTGGTGGCCGTCTTCCTGATGCTGTCGGGGGCCGCCGACATGGTCTCTGCCGTGTTCCGCGGGACGGTGTGGAACCAGACGATCCCCGAGGGGATGCGGGGGCGGCTGGCCGGCATCGAGATGCTGTCGTACTCCCTGGGCCCGCTGGGCGGCCAGGTCCGGGCCGGCGTGACCGCCGACCTGTGGACCGTCCGTGGTGCGATCGTCAGCGGCGGCTTCGCGTGCGTCGCCGGCGTGGGCGTGACCGCCCTCGCGCTGCGCGACTTCTGGTCCTACGACTCCCGCACCGACCGGTACGCCTTGGCCGAGCGCGAGGCCCGCCGCCGTGCCGGCGAGAACGTCGAGGGAACGACCGCCTAGAGGCCTCCCGGGTCAGGCGACCTCCGACCCCGAACCCGGGTCGAACGCCTCCGCGACCGCCTCGAACAGGTCGCAGAAGTCGGGGTAGTCCTCGCGCGCCACGGCGCCGGTGAGCACCACCCCGAGGCCGTCGAGCGACCACGCCCACTCCTCGCAGACCACGTCGGCGCTGCCGGCGGCGTGCGCGTAGCGCCGGTAGCTCACGTCCCGGCCGGACAGGTCGAACTCGTCCGCGTCCTCGACCTCGAACGCCGGCAGGGTTCCCGCGGCCTCGCGCAGGGCCGCGTCGCGCCACGCGGCCCGCGCGCCCGGGACGGGCTCGCACCGGAGGGTGAGCGTGGGCCGGAACCCGCTGGCCGGCAGGATGCTCGCCCGGGCCGCGAGCAGCAGGCCGCGTGCCGGGTCGGCGGAGCGCCGCCAGCCCCGTGGCACCGCGATGCCGAGGTCAGCGGGGCGCACGGGACACCTCCCCGACCGGGGATGCGACCGGCGACGTCCCGCAGGTCGGAGGGCTCTCGGGTGCCGCCGCAGGAGACGGCACGTGGCCGAAGCCCCACTCGCCCGGCGCGGCCGGTGCCGCTGCGAGGTGCCCCGCTCCTGCGCTCTGCGCCGCGGGCTGGGGCCCGGCCGTGGCTCCACTGCCGGTGGTCGAGGGGAGCGCCTCCCGGGTCTGCCCCGAGCCGGTGTCCGCGACCGTGTGCGGCGTGGGGGCGTCGGGCAGGAGCTGGGTCAACGGCGGCAGGTGCGACCCCAGTGCCGGGTCGTACACCGGAGGCGCCGGGGGCACGGCGGCGCCGGGCAGGAGGGCCGTGGGCAGGTCGATGGTCGGGGGGACGACGTCCGCGAAGAGGGCCAGCGCCGCCCGCCAGTCCCGCTGCGCCCGGTGCTCGACCTGCCGGGCGTCGCCGACGAGCCGGGCGGCGTCGTCCCACGCCTGCCACGCCGCCCCGGACCACGGCGTCGCGCCGGCACCCGGCTCCGGGCCGGGCGGGTGGATCGCGTCCTCGGTGACGACCAACCACGGTCGCGCCCGGTGCCTGGCGACGGCCATGGTGCGGCGTACGTCGCGGAGGTCGAGGGCCAGCTCCTGGAGGGCCGCGGCCAGCCGGTGGCAGTGGTCCGCGGTGTCGTCGGCCGACGACATCAGGGAGCGGGTCCGGTCGCGGAACGCGTCGCCGGAGAGTCCGCCGAAGTCGTCGTCGCTGGTGTGGGCCTGGCGGCCCAGCGCCCCGGCGGCGGACGCCACCGCGTCCCCGAGCGCCCGGAGGCCGCGCGAGGCGGTCTCGCAGGCGTCCGGGTCGCCCGGCACCCGCAGGTCGAGGCTCATCGCAGGCTCCCGGCGGCGAGCTGGTCGAACAGCCCGGAGACCTCGCCGTCGAAGCCGAACGCGTCCTTCCGCAGCTGCTCCACCGCCACGGCGAGGTGGGTCAGCCGGTCGGCCAGCCCCCGGGATTCCTCCGTGAGGTGTGCGAGCCCCACGGCGGTGGCGTCGCTGGTGGTCCCGGTGTCGGGGACGGGGATCGTGGCCGCGTCGCGGATGGCCAGACCGTGGTGGACCAGCGCGCGGCACGCGCGCTGCAGGACCTGGGGCTCGAGCGAGATCGTCATGCCCGGAGCCTGCGCGCGCAGGGTGCGCCGGAAACCGGGTCCGGGCGATCTGTGGACAGCCACCCGCGGAGGCTCCCGACCCCGCAGGGGGAGTCATACAAGGAGTCTTGTCGGTCGTCGCGCTGGCGCTCTAGCGTCACGGCCATGCCCCGGAGGACCGCAGACGAACGCCACCGTGACAGCGCGCCCGCACCCGAGGTGCGCGAGGTCCACGAACGCGGTGACACCTCGGCACCCGTGGACGCCCTCGTCGCGTTCCACCACCCGCTGCGCCGACGGCTGTTCGAGCTGCTGGTGCTGGAGGGGCCGGCCCCCGTCGGGGTGCTGGCCAGTCGTCTCGGGGTGGCCGTGGGCAGCGTCAGCCACCACCTGAAGCCCCTGCACGCGCAGGGCTTCGTCGAGCCGGCGCCGGAGCTCGCCCGCGACACCCGTCAGAGCTGGTGGCGCGCGCTGCCGCGCCGGCTGAGCTGGTCGGTGCTCGACTACGACAGCCCGGCGGGGCGCGAGATCGCCACTGCCGCGGAGCGGGCCAACCTGCGCCACCACGTCGAGCACGCGGTCGAGTGGTTCGCCCACCGGGACCGGCTCGATCCCGCCTGGGAGGAGGCCGCGACGGTCACCGAGAGCCTGGCCCGCGCGACCCGGGAGCAGCTGCACGAGCTGCGGGCCGGGATCACCGGCCTGCTGGCGGAGTGGACCCGCGCCTGCCGGGAGGACGCCGAGGCCCGGCCGGACGCCGAGCGTGAGCCGGTCTTCGTCTTCGCCTACGCCGTCCCCGTGGTCCGATGACCGACCTCGGGCAGCTGGCGGCCGTCCACCCGGGCGAGGACCTGCCTCCGCTGCGCCGCGACCGGCGGGTGCACGCGCTGGTGGCGGCCAGCGCGGTCTCCTGGACGGGGGACAGCGTCTTCACGATCGGCTTCGCCTGGGCCGCGGTCCACGCGGCCCCGCCTGCTCTCGCCGGCTTCCTCGTGGGCGCGGTGATGCTGCCCCAAGCGGCGTTCCTGCTCTTCGGGGGCGCGCTCGCGGACCGGTGGGACACCCGCCGGATCCTGGTCGCCTGCAACGCCGTGCGCGTGGTGGTGCTGCTCGGCGGGGTGGCCGGCTGGCAGGGCGGTGCGCCCCGGGTCCCGCTGCTCATGGCCGTGGCGCTGGTCTTCGGGGTGGCCGACGCGATCCACAACCCGGCGAACGCCACCCTGCCGCGCCAGCTGGTCCGCGCCGAGGACCTCGGCCGGGTGGCCGGCATGATGCAGGTTGCCAGGAGGCTCTCGGTGTTCGTCGGCGCCGGCGTGGGCGGCTGGCTGGCGGCGGCGTACGGCTTCGGGGCCGCGATGCTCGTGGACGCCCTGACGTTCGTGGTCGTCGGGGTGACGCTCTGGCTGGTCGCGCGGCCACGGCTCGAGCTGCCCCGGGTGACGACCGGGTCGGTCCGCCAGGGGCTGGTCGAGGGCCTCGGCTACGTGCGCCGCGACCCGCGCGCCCGCCGGTTCGTCGTGTCGCTGTCCGGTCTCAACCTGTTCGTCGGCCCGGCGCTCGCGGTCGGCGTCTCGCTGCGCGTGGCGGCTTCGGGCTGGGGCGCCACCACCCTCGGCGCCGTCGAGGCGACGGTGGGCGTGGGTGCTGCCGTCGGGGCCCTGGTGGCGATGTGGTGGCGTCCCCGACGTGACGCGCTGGCCGGCTTCGTCGTGCTCGTCGTGCAGGGCTGCGGCATCGCCTGCCTGGGCGCTCCCTCGCGGGCCGTCCTCGTGGTCGGTGCCGTCGTCGTCGGGCTCACCGCGGGCTGCGCCTCCGTGCTGGTCTCGGGGGCCTTCCAGCGGTCGATCGACCCGGCGTACCTGGGACGGGCGTCCTCGATGACCAGCCTCTCGGACTTCGCGCTGATGCCGGCGATGATGCCGCTGTTCGGGTGGCTCGCCGCGACCTCGTCGGTGACGGCGGCGGCGCTGGCGTTCGGGGCCGGGATGGTGGCGCTGTCCACCTGGGGGGCGTGGGGGTTCCGGGACCGTGCGGCACCGATTGGCCCTGCTTGACCCCGTCCCCGAGAATGGGGCGCGACCGGTCCGTACGACCATCCGCACGACCAGGGGGTGCACTGCCACATGGACGATCGAGAAGAACGTCCGGTCCTCACCGGGCTGCTCGCTCTCGTCGGCGTGGCCGTGGTGGTCGGGCTCGTCCTCGGCTTCGCGGCGCTGGTGGGCACCCGCGTCCTGGGTCTCGACGGCGGCTCGGACTCCTCGAACTCGTCGGCCGAGCGCTCGATGTACCTCCCCAAGCCGTCGAGGACCACGGCCGCCTCGGGCCCGCTGATCACGCTGGCGCCGGGCGAGGAGTCCTCGAGCCCGGCACCCCCGAAGGAGCCGAAGCAGAGCAGGTCGGCCGAGAAGAAGATCTCGCTGTCGGCCGGCGAGACCGCCGTCGGGCCGATGCAGCAGATCGACCTGACCGGCGTCTACCCCGGTGGTGAGGGGGCGATCCTGCAGGTCCAGCGCTTCACCAACGGTGCCTGGACGGACTTCCCCGTCACCGCCTCGGTCAGCAACGAGACGTTCTCCACCTACGTGCAGACCAGCCAGACCGGCGTGAACCGCTTCCGCGTCGTCGACACCGACACCAAGCTGCGGTCCAACGAGGTCAAGGTCACCATCGGCTGACCTGCCGCTGCCCGTCGACCTCAGGCGGCGCTGCGGACCAGCTCGCGCTCCTCGTCGGTGACGGGGACGGCAGGGGCGGGGGTACGACGGCGCAGCATCGCGTGCACCGCGGGCTGGCCGGCGAGGACGCCGCCGAGGACCAGGACCATGCCCAGCCCCTGGGTCCAGCCGAACAGCTCGCCGGCGAAGACGACACCGAGCAGGGTGCCCACGACCGGGTTGACCAGGCCGATGAGGGAGACGACCCCGGCCGGCATGCTGCGCAGGCCCAGGAACCAGCAGTGGTAGGCGAGGCCGGTGCCGACCACCGCGAGCCAGAGGAAGCCGCCCGCCGCCGGGAGGTCGATCCGGGGCGGCGCGCCCTCGACGACCAGGGCGACGGGGACCAGCACCAGGCCGCCCACGACCAGCTGCCACGAGACGAGCGTGAGGTTGTCGACGGGCGCCGGCCAGCGCTTGACCAGCACGTAGCCCAGGGCCGAGACCAGCACCGACCCGAACGCCGCGGCCAGGCCGACCGCGTCGACGTCGCCGGGCGAGCGCAGGACGAGCAGGCCGACACCCAGGGCGCCGACCAGCGCGGCGCCGACCCGGGCCCAGCCGGGTCGCTCGCCGAGCCCGGGCCAGGCCAGCGCCATCGTGACCATCGGCGCCGTGGCCTGCAGGGTCGCCGCGAGCCCGCCCGGGAGGTGGTAGGCCGCGAGGAAGATCAGCGGGAAGAACATCCCGATGTTGAGCAGCCCCAGGACGGTCGCGCGGCCCCACCAGCGCCCGGTGGGCAGCTGGCGGCGCAGGGCGAGGAGCACCAGCCCGACGGGCAGCGCCCGCACGACGGCCGCGAACAGCGGCCGGTCCGGGGGCAGGAACGTCTCGGTCACGAGGTACGTCGATCCCCAGGCGACCGGGGCGACCGCGGTGACGAGCGCGAGACGAGCCTGATTAGTTTCCATGGAAAGCATAATAGTTTCTCCGGAAGGTATATTCCCGCCATGCGGAGCGATGTCGATCACGTCGGGCGGGTGATGGCGCAGTGGCGCGAGGCGAGGCCGGACCTCGATGTCTCACCCCAGGGGGTCATCGGTCGGCTGCACCGCCTGGCCGCCCGGCTGACCGAGGAGCTGGTCGCCGTCTACGGCGAGTTCGGGCTCGGTGAGGGTGAGTTCGACGTGCTGGCGACGTTGCGCCGCGCGGGGGCGCCCTACGAGCTGACCCCCAGCGAGCTGGCCGCCTGGACGATGGTCTCCTCCGGGGCGGTGACCAAGCGGGTCGACCGCTGCGCCCAGCAGGGCTGGGTGACCCGCCGCCACTCCGACCGGGACGCGCGCGGTCGGGTCGTCGCCCTCACCGACGCCGGTCGCGAGCTCATCGACCGCGCCTTCGAGGCGCACATGGCCAACGAGCACCGGCTCCTCGGCAGCCTCAGCGAACGGCAGAGGGCCCAGCTCGCACACCTGCTGGAGGTGTGGGGCCGGGCCCTCGATGCCTGATCCACCCGTTGAGCTGGGCCTGGTTCAGCGTCGAGATGGGCCTGATCCAGTGAATCCGGCCCAGCTCACGACTGACTTCGGCCCAGCTGAACGAGGGGGTGTCAGTCGGGGATGTAGTCGAACGTGTCCGGGTTCGGGCCGGTGCGGCCGTCCTCGCCCCGGTCGAGCGCGCTGATCGCCGCGACCTCGTCCTGGGTGAGCGAGAAGTCGAAGATGTCGAAGTTCTCGCGCATCCGCTCGGCCTTCATCGACTTCGGGAAGACGATGTCGCCGCGCTCGACGTGCCAGCGCAGGGTCACCTGCGAGGCGGTCTTGCCGTAGTTGGCGCCGATCTTGTTGATGACCTCGTCGTCGAGCACCTTGCCCTGCGCGATCGGGGACCAGGCCTCGACCTCGACGCCGTGCCGGATGGAGGCGGCGCGGGCGTCCTCGTTGGTGAAGTAGGGGTGCACCTCGATCTGGTTCACCGCCGGCACCACGCCGGTCTCGCTGATGATCCGGTCGAGGTGGGCGGGCTGGAAGTTGGAGACGCCGATCGAGGTGGCGCGGCCGTCCTCGACGAACTCGGCGAGAGTCCTCCACGTGGACACGAAGTCGCCGTCGTACAGCGTGGGCAGCGGCCAGTGGATGAGGAACAGGTCGATCCGGTCCAGCCCGAGCTTGGTGAGCGTCTCGTCGAACGCGCGGCGGGCGTCGTCGGGCTTGTGGAAGCCGTTGTTGAGCTTGCTGGTGACGTAGAGCTCGTCGCGGGCGATCCCGGAGGACGCGATGGCCTCGCCGACGCCCTCCTCGTTCTGGTACATCTCCGCGGTGTCGATGTGGCGGTAGCCGACCTCGAACGCCTCGGTGACGGTCGCGGCGGTCTCCGCCGGCGGGACCTGGAAGACGCCGAAGCCGAGCTGCGGGATGGTCGTCTGGTTGTTCAGGGTGATCGTGGGAACGGTCATGGAGGGCATGACAACGCGTGCCCGGCCGCTATTCCGTTCATGCCGGCCGTTTGCGCCGGCCCCGCGGGGACTGTGAACCTTCCCACGTGGACCACCCCGACTTCGACACCCGGCTGGCGGCGTACGCCGTCATCGTCGACGACCGCGACCGCATCCTGCTGGCGCTGTGGAACGAGCCCTCGCCCCCGCGGTGGACGATGCCCGGCGGCGGTATCGAGCTCCACGAGAGCCTCGAGGAGGGCCTGGTGCGCGAGCTGCGCGAGGAGACGGGGTACGACGTGCGGCCCGGGCGGCTGCTCGGCGTCGACACCCGCGTGGTGCCCGCGCGCCAGCGCTTCGTCGAGACCGCCCGGCCGCTCAAGGCCGTGCGCGTGGTCTTCGAGGCCGAGGTCGTCGGCGGCGACCTGACCCACGAGACGGACGGCACGACCGACGAGGCCCGCTGGATCGACCTCGCCGAGGTCCCGGGGCTGCCCCGCGCGTCCTCGGTGGATGCCTCGATCGCCCTCTGGCGCGCAGCTGGCCGCTGACCGGTGGATTCGTGCGGCCAGGAGTGCGCCCGGGCACACGCTGGGCCACGCGACCCGAGATGAGCGGCCGGAGCGGGAACAACCCGGGCCGGTCCTCCGTTGGACCGAGTGAGCAAAGTTGAGTTGAATGCACTCAACTTGTTTGCCAGACTCGTCGCCATCGACGCAGGATGGCGTCACCCAAGCTTTGGCAGTCAATCACCGGAGGTAACAACTCATGGCACGTGCGGTCGGCATCGACCTCGGCACGACGAACAGCGTCGTAGCCGTCCTCGAGGGTGGCGAACCCACCGTCATCGCAAACGCGGAAGGCGCTCGCACCACTCCCTCGGTCGTCGCCTTCGCCAAGTCCGGCGAGGTGCTGGTCGGCGAGGTCGCCAAGCGCCAGGCCGTGACCAACGTCGACCGGACCATCCGCTCGGTCAAGCGCCACATGGGCACCGACTGGAAGCAGAAGATCGACGACAAGGACTTCACGCCGCAGCAGATCAGCGCGTTCGTCCTGCAGAAGCTCAAGCGCGACGCCGAGGCCTACCTCGGTGAGACCGTCACCGACGCCGTGATCACGGTGCCGGCGTACTTCTCCGACGCGCAGCGCCAGGCCACCAAGGAGGCCGGCGAGATCGCGGGCCTCAACGTGTCCCGCATCGTCAACGAGCCGACCGCGGCCGCGCTGGCCTACGGCCTCGACAAGGGCGACGACCAGACCATCCTCGTCTTCGACCTCGGTGGCGGCACGTTCGACGTGTCCCTCCTCGAGATCGGCGAGGGTGTCGTCGAGGTGAAGGCGACCTCGGGCGACAACCACCTCGGTGGTGACGACTGGGACGCCCGCGTCGTCGACTGGATGGTCAAGAAGTTCAAGGACAACAACGGCGTCGACCTCGCGGCCGACAAGATCGCCAAGCAGCGCCTCCAGGAGGCCGCGGAGAAGGCGAAGATCGAGCTGTCCTCGTCCTCCGAGACCACGATCCACCTGCCCTACATCACCCACGGCGAGTCCGGCCCGCTGCACTTCGAGGAGCGGCTGACCCGCAGCGAGTTCCAGAAGCTCACCGCCGACCTGCTCGACCGCACCAAGGCGCCGTTCCAGCAGGTGCTCAAGGACGGTGGCGTCGCGGTCAAGGACATCGACCACGTCGTGCTCGTCGGTGGCTCGACCCGCATGCCTGCGGTGACCGAGGTCGTCAAGGAGCTGCTCGGCGGCAAGGAGCCCAACAAGGGCGTCAACCCCGACGAGGTCGTGGCCGTCGGTGCCGCGCTGCAGGCCGGCGTCCTCAAGGGCGAGGTCAAGGACGTGCTGCTGCTCGACGTCACCCCGCTCTCCCTCGGCATCGAGACCAAGGGCGGCGTGATGACCACGCTGATCGAGCGCAACACCACGATCCCGACCAAGCGCTCGGAGATCTTCACCACCGCCGACGACAACCAGCCGTCGGTGGAGATCAAGGTCGCCCAGGGCGAGCGCCAGATGTGGTCGCAGAACCAGCCGCTCGGCAACTTCGAGCTGACCGGTCTGCCGCCGGCGCCGCGCGGCGTGCCGAAGATCGAGGTCACCTTCGACATCGACGCCAACGGCATCGTCCACGTCACCGCGAAGGACCAGGCCTCCGGCAAGGAGCAGTCGATGACGATCTCCGGCGGCTCGGCGCTCTCGAAGGACGACATCGACCGGATGGTCCGCGAGGCCGAGCAGTACGCCGAGGAGGACGCCAAGCGTCGCGAGGCCGTCGAGGTCCGCAACCAGGCCGACTCGCTTGTCTACTCGACCGAGAAGTTCCTCGACGAGAACGGCGAGAAGATCCCCGAGGACGTCAAGACCGAGGTCCGGGCCGACGTCGACGCGCTGAAGGCCACGCTGGAGAACGCCGAGGCGTCCGCCGAGGAGCTCCAGGCCGGCGTCAGCAAGCTCGGTGAGTCCAGCCAGAAGATGGGCGCCGCGATGTACGCCGCCGCCGAGGCCGACCAGGCCGCCGCGGGTGGCACCACCGGCGCCTCCGGCGAGGCCGACGAGGACGTCGTGGACGCCGAGATCGTCGACGAGGGCCCCGCCGAGGGTGAGGCCAAGTGACCGACGCACCCCACCACGGTGCCCAGGACCCGGCCGAGCCCGTCGAGACCCCCGAGGTCTCGACGGGCCCGGCCCCCGGGACGCCCGGGGAGCACGGGTCCTTCGGGGAGGAGGCTGCCGAGATGGCCAACGAGACCGAGGTCGAGGCCCCTGCCGAGGGGCAGGAGGCCGGTGACGTCGAGCTCGAGGACGACCTGACGCGCACCCGCCGCGACCTGGCCGAGCTCACCACCGACCTGCAGCGGCTGCAGGCCGAGTACCTCAACTACAAGCGCCGCGTGGAGCGGGACCGCGAGCTGATCCGGGAGAACGCGACGTACGCCGCGCTCGCCCCGATCGTCGAGGTGCTCGACACCATCGACCGGGCCCGCGAGCACGGTGAGGTCGACGGCGGCTTCAAGGCCGTGGCCGACCAGCTCGAGCGGGTGGTCACCAGCCTGGGGCTGTCCCGGTTCGGTGCGGTGGGCGACCCGTTCGACCCGAGCCTGCACGAGGCCCTCTCGCACATCGGTGAGGACCCGGAGGTCTCGGTGACGACGTGCAAGGTGATCGCGAAGGCCGGCTACCGCATCGGCGACCGGGTGGTCCGGGCCGCGCAGGTGCTGGTGGTCGACCCCGCTGGCGCGTGAGGAGCGACGAGGATGAGGGAGAGGGGGTGCGCGGATGAGTGCCACTGACGGGATGCGGGCCGACTGGGCCGGCAAGGACTTCTACGCCGAGCTCGGTGTGAAGAAGGACGCGACGGCCGACGAGATCAAGAAGGCCTACCGCAAGCTGGCGCGCGCCAACCACCCCGACTCCCACCCCGGCGACACCGCCAAGCACGAGAAGTTCAAGAAGGTCGCCGAGGCCTACGACGTCGTCGGTGACGCCGAGAAGCGCAAGAAGTACGACGAGATGCGCGACCTGTACTCCGGCGGGTTCCGGGGCGGGTTCGGTGGCGGTGGACCCGCCGGCGGTGCCGGTGGGTTCGACCTCAACGACCTGCTGCGCGACCGCGCCGGCGGTGGCGGCGGCTTCGGGGACATGTTCGGCGACCTCTTCGGAGGCGGCCGGCAGCGCACCCAGCAGCGCCGCCCGCAGAAGGGCGCCGACGTCGAGACGACGGCGACGATCAGCTTCACCGACGCCCTCGACGGGGTCACGATCTCGCTGCGGCTGACCTCCGACGCCCCGTGCCCCGACTGCTCGGGCACCGGTGGCAAGCCGGGCACCAAGCCGCACGTCTGCCCCGAGTGCGACGGCGCGGGCTTCGTGGTCGCCTCGGTCGGTGGGGCCTTCTCGATGAACGAGACCTGCCCCGCGTGCGGCGGGCGCCAGCTCGTCTACGACGAGCCGTGCCCGACCTGCCACGGCAGCGGGCGGGGCCTGTCCGCGCGGAGCATCCAGGCCCGGATCCCCGCCGGCGTGAAGGACGGCCAGCGGATCCGGCTGCGCGGCAAGGGCGCGGCCGGGGAGAACGGCGGACCGGCCGGTGACCTCTTCGTCACGGTCAAGGTCTCCCCGCACCGGATCTTCGGCCGCAAGGGCGACAACCTCACCCTCGACGTGCCGGTGTCGTTCGACGAGCTCGCGCTCGGCGCGGACATCAAGATCCCCACCCTGTCCGGGACGCCGGTGACCCTGAAGGTGCCGGCCGGAACGCCCAACGGGCGCACCTTCCGGGTGCGCGGCAAGGGTGCCCGCAAGACCGACGGCACCGTGGGCGACCTGCTCGCGACCGTCGAGGTCCAGGTGCCGAGCGTGCTCGACGACGCCACCCTCGAGGCGATCGAGGCCTACCGGGCCGCGACGGCCGGGAAGCCGATGCGCGCGAACCTCTTCGAGGGCGCGTGATGAAGGGCGGCGCGCACGAGTTCCGGACCCCCGGTCCGGATGCGGCCGTCTACGTCATCAGCGTGGCCGCCGAGCTGACCGGGCTGCACCCGCAGACCCTGCGCACCTACGAGCGGCTGGGCCTGATCACGCCGGGCCGCACCGGTGGTGGCGGACGGCGCTACTCGCACCGCGACATCGAGCTGCTCCGTCAGATCGCGGACCTCACCTCGGCCGGCATCGGCCTGGAGGGGGTGCGGCGCATCCTCGACCTGCAGAACCACGTCGCCGCGCTGGCGCAGCGCAACGAGGAGCTGGTGGCCGAGCTGGAGGCCACCCGCGACGCGCTGCGCCAGGCCCTGGCCGCACGTCGCGCCGAGGGGGCGGTGCCCGCGCCGCCGAACCGGCTCCCGGTGCTGCGGCAGCCGAGCCCCGGCCAGTCCCTGGTGGTCTGGCGCCGCAACAACCGCTGACGTCCACGTCCGGCGCGGGGCCGGCCGCTCGTCAGGCGATCGCCTCGCGCATCTGCGCGAAGCGCTCGTCCATGGTCGTCGCGTACGCCTCGGCGGCCGCTCCGCCGCCGTTGTACTCGTGCGCGGCGGCGATCCAGCTCCCGGTCGAGCGGTGCAGCGCCGCGAGGTGGCGGAAGCCGACGAGCATGTTCGGGTACGGCTTCCAGGCGCCGCCGAGCCGGTCCGCGCGGTCCTGGTAGCTGTACCAGGTCAGCTGCATGGGCCCGACGCCCTGCATCTGGCCGGTGCGCTCGCGGACCGACTTGTAGGCGAGGTACTTGGCCTTGGTCACCTTGCCGGCGCCGGCGAAGACGGTCGGGTCGTGCCCGAAGACGTTCCGACCACCGCCGGTCTCCTGCACCAGGAACGCGCACCCCACGTAGTAGGGGATCTTGGCGTCCCGCGTGGCGCGCAGCGCGGTGTGTGCCATCGAGCACCCGGCCTCGCGAGCCGCCTCGACGCGCTCCTGGGCAGCTGCGGAGGGCTCGGAGGAGGAGCGTGTGGACGTCCCGTCCGCGGTCGTCGGCGCAGCGGCGCTCGAGCTCGACGTCAGCTCCGGGTCGTGCGGGCTGACCTCGGGGCCGACGATCTGGGCGAGCGCGAGGACGGCAGCGGGGAGCAGCACCGCATGGGTGCGCTTCGAGAACAGGCTGGGCACAGGGGGCATGGGGAACTTCCTCGGGTGGGGGACGGTTCCTGCCAGCGGCCGCACAGCGGCTCGCCTCCCCCCGGCAGGCCCAGGCACGGGCAACGGCGACCCGGGTTCATCCGGCGGGTCACCTCGGCACGACGTACCTGGCGTTCAGCATCCCTGCGTGGCGCTCCATCGCGGCCACCGGGACGTCCTCCATCGTGACAAGACGGTGGCGCGAGGGCCAAAATCAGGGCGGGGAGGCCCTGGTCACACCGCCTGCCGGTCCTCGCCGATGTCGCTCGCCGAAGGTCCGGCGCCGCTACAGTCGCGCGCGTGCTGTCCCCAGGAGTGACCCAGCCCACGACGCGGGTGCTGGTCGATGAGTCCCGTCCCGACCTCGGAGACCCGAGGCGAGGTCGTCCGTTGCGTGTCTACGACTGGGCTCCGGACGCACCGGTCGGCTCGCCCGTCGTCGTCGTCTCGCACGGGACCGGAGGATCGGGCCGTGACATGGGATGGCTGGCGCGCCCCCTGGCGGCCGCGGGCCTCCGGGTGCTGAGCCTCGACCATCACGGCAACAACCATGTCGACGGCTACCACCCCGAGGGCTTCCTGCTCGTGTGGGAGCGCCCTCGCGACGTCACGTTCCTCCTCGACGCGGTCTGGGCCGAGCTCCGGCCCGCCGAGGTCGGCGTCGCCGGCTTCTCCTTGGGCGGGTACACCGCCGCCGCGCTGGCCGGAGCCCGGGTGGACCCGGCACTGGTCGGGTCCGTGCTGGCCGGACAGGTCGCTCTTCCACCGATCGAGGAGATGCCGGACGCGCTCGAGCAGCTGCGTGCGCGACGTACCCCCGAGGAGCTGGCGACGGCAGCCGCCGGCGCGGGGGCCGACCTGCGGGACCGGCGGGTCGTGGCGGCCTTCCTGGTCGCCCCCGGTCTGGGCCCGCTGCTGACTCCGCAGAGCCTGGCGACGGTCGCCGTTCCGGTGGAGGTGCGGTGGGGCGACGCCGACACCACCAACCCCTTCGACCTGGACGTGCGCCCGCTGCTCGAGCACCTCCCGGGGGTGAGCGGGCGGGAGATCGGGCCGGGGGCGGGGCACCACGACTTCATCGAGCCGCTGACTCCTGACCGTCCCTCGGCGCGGGACCGGGTCGCGGAGGACGCCGTGGCGTTCTTCACCGAGCGCCTGGTGGCCGGCGCCGGCTAACCGGTGGGCGAAGGCAGGTCCGCCTCGGGCCAGGAGCTCGGACGGCGCAGCCGGGCGGGGACCCGGGTGGTGGCGTCGCCGCGAGCCGCCTCCAGCTGCGGGCCGGTGAGGAACAACGCCTCGCGCAGGTCGGCGCCGCGCAGGTCCGCGCCGCGCAGGTCCGCCCCGAGGAGGTCGACGGCACCGAGGTCCACCCCGCGCAGGTCCGCCCCGATGAGCAGCGCTCCGCGCAGCGAGGCCGAGGCCAGGTCCCGACGCCGCAGGTCCCGTCCGGCCAGGTCGGCACGGGAGAGGTCGGGGCGGTCGGTGCCGCGCACCCGCACGCTCGCGGCGATCAGCAGGTCGGCGCACTCCCCGTGCAGCTCGTCGACGTCCGCGGTCAGCAGCTCGACGGGCGTCGCGTCGCGCAGGACCAGCAGCCGGTGGCGCAGGTCCTCCGCCGCGGGGTCGGGGGCCCGGCGGCCGACCTCGCCGAGGTGAGCGAGCAGCTCGTGGAGATGGCGTACGACGGACAGCACGGCCGCCATCTCGCCGAGGTCGTCGTGATCGCGCCACGACGTACCCCCGTAGGTCACCTGGGAGACGTGCTGGCCGGCCCCGAAGCAGTCGAAGACCGCGCAGCCCGACCAGCCCCGCTCGCGCAGGTCGGCGTGGATCCCGCACCGGTCGTCGCGCTGGAGGTGGTGGCAGGGCACGCCCCCGGGCTTGTCGGCGCCGAAGCCGGCGTCCCGACGGTAGGGCAGCAGCACGCAGCACAGCGCGAAGCAGCGTGAGCAGTCGGCCTCGAGCTCGGGGTCGGAGGCGGTCGTCGGCACCCGGCCATCCTCGCAGCCGGCGATCGCCGGCCCCGACCGGCGGCGCTGCGCTGTGACGAGAGCCGCTTTACATCCACTGGTCATCTGTAAGGCGGGCTCGCTATGGTTCGTCCGGTTGGATCGCCCCGCAACGGGGTAGACCCGAGGGGTGACGCCGATGCTGGACTCGCCAGGGCTGGCGTGGCTCGACGAGTGGGCTGCCGGCGTGAGCTGGGTGCACTTCGCCACCATCCCGCTGTTCACCGGCGTCGTGGGCTGGCTGATCAACTGGTCGGGCCTGGTCATGCTCTTCAGGCCGGTGCGCTTCCACGGCGTGCGCATCCCCGGGATGCGCGAGCTGGCCTCGGTGCTGCCGCGCAAGGTGCAGGAGGTGCCCGGCCTGCTCCAGGGGGGCATCGGGTGGCAGGGGATCATCCCGGCCCGGGCCGCCAAGATGGGCAGCATCGCGGTCGACAAGGCGATCTCGAAGCTGGGCACGCCGGCGGAGTTCTACCAGCAGCTCGAGCCCGACCGGATCGCCGAGCACATCGTCACCGTCTTCCGCCCGGAGATCCCCGAGCTGGTCGACGAGGTCATGCGTCGGGAGCACCCGCGGCTGTGGCGCGACCTGCCGCGCCCGTTGCGCGAGGCCGTGGTCGAGCGGGTCCAGGCCCAGCTGCCCGCGGTGGTGGGTCGGGTCACCGACGAGATCGGGGTCCACATCGACCAGCTGCTCGACCCCAAGATCATGGTCATCGACCACTTCCGCGCCAACCCGTCGCTGGTGGTGCGGATCTTCCGCGACTTCGGCCAGCGCGAGCTGAACCTGATGGTGGCGTTCGGGTTCGTCTTCGGCTTCCTGCTCGGCATCCCGGTGGCCGTCGTGGACAGCGTCTTCGGCCAGTGGTGGCTGCTGCCCGTCCTCGGTGTGGTGGTCGGCTGGATCACGAACGCCCTCGGCATGTGGCTGATCTTCGAGCCGCCGCAGCCCCGACGGATCCTGGGCATCAAGGTGCACGGCCTCTTCCTGCGCCGCCAGGACGAGGCCGCCGAGGTGTACGCCCGGATCATCGCCGAGGACGTCATCACGCTCGAGCGGATCGGCGACTTCCTGCTCGACGGGCCGCGCGGTGACCGGACCCGGCAGATGCTCGCGACCGCGCTGCGGCCGGCGATCGACAAGGCCGCCGGCCCCGCGCGCGCAGCGGTGCGGGTCGCGGTCGGTCCGGCCCGCTTCGACACGATCCGCGAGTCCGTGGCGCGCGAGGCGGTGGGCCGCACGCTCACGCCGTTCAAGGACCCGGTGTTCAGCAGGCGCCAGGCCGACAAGATCCAGGTCCTCGTCGCGCGACGGACCAAGGAGCTCCCGCCGCGCGACTTCGTCGAGATGATGCGGGCCGCGATCAAGGAGGACGAGTGGATGCTCTACGCCCACGGCGCGATCATGGGCCTGGGGGGCGGGTTCCTGCACCTGTGGCTGTTCGGAGCGGGCGGATGAGCGACCCGACGGCCGGCGGGCACGACGACGTCCCCGAGGTGGAGCTCGACCCGCCGGTGCCTCCCGGGCCGCGCGGGCCCCAGCTCCCGCCCGGCATGGCCGACGGGCTCGCGCCGGCCGTCGAGGCGCTGCCGGGGCTGGCCCGGGTGGCGGCCTCGGCCTGGTGGCACACGACCGAGTGGGGCGTCCGGACCTCCGCCCGCGCCGGCCGGCGGATGGCGCGGGCGGTCACCGACGCCGACGAGGCCGCCGCGCTGGCCCGCGACGCCACCGAGGCGGCCTCGGTGATCGGCGGGCTGGCCCGGGCCGTCTCCTCGGGCGTCCCGCTGTCCCGCGCCCTGATGACGGCGGGGGAGTCCCTCGGGGAGCTCGCCGAGCCGCCGGAGGCCACCAACGGCCACGCGACCGAGGCGCCGGGCTCCCTGCGCGAGCGTGGCGCCCAGCTGCTGGAGCGCTCCCGTGACGTGTGGAGCACCGACGTCGGCCACCCGGCGTACGAACGGATCCTCGACGAGCTCGCGCCCGACGAGGCCCGGATCCTCCTGCTCCTGCTGCAGGGCGGACCCCAGCCGAGCGTGGACGTCCGCACCGGTGGGCCGATCGGCATGGTCAACAGCCAGCTGATCGCGCCCGGGCTCTCGATGATCGGCGCCCGGGCGGGGTGTCGCTACCTGGACCAGGTGCCGGCGTACCTCAACAACCTGTTCCGGCTGGGCCTGGTGTGGTTCTCCCGCGAGTCCCTGCGCGACCCGATGGAGTACCAGGTCGTCGAGGCGCAGCCGGACGTGATGGCCGCCGTGCACTCGGTGAAGTTCGCGAAGATCGTCCGTCGCAGCATCCACCTGACGCCCTTCGGCGAGGACTTCTGCCGGACCTGCCTGGTCGACGAGTCCGTCGCCGCCACCGACTTCCCCCAGCACGCCCTGCCCCCTGAGCCCGAGGCCGGCGAACCGCCCTCGGCCTGAGGGTCGCTACGGTGCGGCCGTGCGTGGGTCGCTGCTGGTCGCCGGGACGACGTCGGACGCCGGGAAGACGGTGGTCACGACGGCGCTGTGCCGCGCGTTCGCACGCCGCGGGGTCCGGGTGGCGCCGTTCAAGGCGCAGAACATGTCGAACAACTCGATGGTATGCCTCGCCCCGGACGGCGTCGCCGCCGAGATCGGTCGCGCGCAGTGGAGCCAGGCGCTCGCGGCCGGGGCGGTGCCGGAGCCGGCGATGAACCCGGTGCTGCTCAAGCCCGGCAGCGACCGGCGCAGCCATGTCGTGGTCATGGGGCAGCCGGCCGGCGACCTGCAGGCCTCCGACTTCCTCGGCGGCCGGACCCAGCTGCGCGACGCGGCGTTCGCGGCGTACGACGACCTCGCCGGCAGGTACGACGTCGTGGTCGCCGAGGGCGCCGGCAGCCCCACCGAGATCAACCTGCGCGCGGGCGACTTCGTGAACATGGGCCTGGCCCGGCACGGCCGGATCCCGACGGTGGTCGTGGGGGACATCGACCGGGGCGGCGTGTTCGCCTCGATGTTCGGCACGCTCGCGCTGCTCGACGAGGCGGACCAGCGGCTGGTCGCCGGCTGGGTCGTCAACAAGTTCCGCGGCGACCGCGGGCTGCTCGAGCCCGGCCTCGAGCAGCTACGTGACCTGACCGGCCGCCCCGTGCACGGCGTGCTCCCGTGGCATCCCGACCTGTGGCTGGACTCCGAGGACGCCCTCGACCTGGGGGGTCGTCGGGCGGCGGACGGTGCCGGGCCGACGCTGCGGGTGGCCGTCGTCCGGCTGCCCCGGATCAGCAACTTCACCGACGTCGACGCGCTCGGGCTCGAGCCCTCGGTGGACGTGGTCTTCGCCAGCGAGCCGCGTGCGCTGGCCGGGGCCGACGTCGTGGTCCTGCCCGGGACCCGCGCCACCGTGGCGGACCTGGCCTGGCTGCGCGAGCGGGGCCTGGACCGGGCGGTGGTGGAGCACGCGGCTGCGGGCCGGGCCGTGCTGGGCATCTGCGGCGGCTTCCAGATGCTCGGCCGCAGGGTGAGCGATCCCGCCGGTGTCGAGGGCCCCGCCGGCACCGAGGTGCCGGGTCTCGGGCTGCTCGACGTGGAGACCGTCTTCGAGGCCGACAAGGTCCTCGGACTGCCCGCGGGCCGGGCCCTGGGCGAGCCCGTGCGGGGCTACGAGATCCACCACGGGCGGGTCACCTGCGGTCCGGCCGCGACGGCTTTCCCCGGTGGGGCGAGCGCCGGCAGCGTCCTCGGGACCCTGTGGCACGGCCTGCTGGAGTGCGACGGCTTCCGGCAGGCGTGGCTCGGACGGGTGGCGGCGGCCGCGGGCGCGTCGTACACCCCGTCGGGGGTCTGCTTCGCCGAGCGTCGCGAGGCCCGGTTCGAGCTGCTGGCGGACCTGGCGGAGGAGCACCTCGACGTGGACGCCCTCCTCGAGCTGGCGCTCACCGGTCCGCCCGCCGGGCTGCCCCTGCTCGGTCCGGGCGCCTGCTGACCCGGGATGCGGTGGCCTTGGCCGCCGCGGCCGGATCGGTGCATCGTGCAGAATTCACAAAAGTTGAGCGGAACAGACTCAACTTCTCGCGCGTTGTGACCAGTGACGAGCACACTGGGTGCCCGTCCTCGAGGAAGTCGCTCCCAGGAGACAACAGCCCATGAGCCAGTTCGGCGCCGACAAGTTCACCACTCGCAGCCGCGAGGCGATCGAGGCCGCCCAGCTGTCCGCGACGACGGCCGGCAACACCAACACCGAGCCCATCCACCTGCTGGTGGCGCTGCTGCGCCAGGAGGAGGGCACTGCGCGCAACCTGGTCACCAAGGCCGGTGTCGACGCCGGTGCGCTCACCGCCCAGGCCGAGCGCGTGCTGACGGCGCTGCCGCGCGCCAGCGGCTCGACCGTCCAGCAGCCCGGCGCGTCCGCCGCGCTGACGCGAGTGCTCGCCGCGGCCCTCGACCTCGCCGGCAGCATGAAGGACGACTACGTCGCCACCGAGCACCTGCTCATCGCGATCGCCGGCACCGAGAGCTCTGCCCAGAAGGTCCTCCAGGACGCCGGGCTGACCGAGCAGGGCCTGCGCGAGAGCCTCACCGCCGTGCGCGGGAACCGCCGGGTGACCAGCCAGGAGGCCGAGTCGACCTACGAGGCGCTCGAGAAGTACTCCGTCGACCTGACCAGGGCGGCCGAGGACGGCCGCCTCGACCCGGTGATCGGGCGGGACGCCGAGATCCGCCGCGTCGTCCAGGTCCTGAGCCGGCGCACCAAGAACAACCCGGTCCTCATCGGTGAGCCCGGCGTCGGCAAGACCGCCGTCGTCGAGGGCCTGGCCCAGCGGGTCGTCGCCGGCGACGTGCCCGACTCCCTCAAGGGTCGCCGGGTGCTGAGCCTCGACCTCGCGGCCATGGTCGCGGGCGCGAAGTACCGCGGCGAGTTCGAGGAGCGGCTCAAGGCCGTGCTCGAGGAGATCAAGGACGCCGGCGGCCAGATCATCACCTTCATCGACGAGCTGCACACGGTCGTCGGGGCGGGCGCCGGTGGCGACTCCGCGATGGACGCCGGCAACATGCTCAAGCCGATGCTGGCCCGCGGCGAGCTGCACATGATCGGCGCGACCACCCTGGACGAGTACCGCGAGCGGATCGAGAAGGACCCTGCGCTCGAGCGCCGGTTCCAGCAGGTCTTCGTCGGCGAGCCCAGCGTCGAGGACACCATCCAGATCCTGCGCGGCATCCAGGAGAAGTACGAAGCGCACCACGGCGTGCGCATCACCGACGCCGCCCTGGTCGCCGCCGCGACCCTCTCCGACCGCTACATCCCCGGCCGCCAGCTGCCCGACAAGGCGATCGACCTCATCGACGAGGCCGCCTCCCGGCTGCGCATGGAGATCGAGTCCTCGCCCGAGGAGATCGACCAGCTGCGCCGCCAGGTTGACCGCATGAAGATGGAGCAGTTCGCGCTCGAGAAGGAGTCCGACGACGCCTCGGTCGAGCGGCTCGCCAAGCTCAAGGCCGACCTGGCCGACCGCGAGGAGGAGCTGCGGGCGCTCGAGGTCCGCTGGGAGCAGGAGAAGACCTCGCTGGAGGGCGAGGGCGAGCTGCGCCGCCAGCTCGACCAGCTGCGCAGCGAGGCCGACCGGCTGCTCCGCGAGGGCAACCTCGAGGCCGCCAGCCGGATCAACTACGAGTCGATCCCCGCGCTGGAGAAGAAGATCAGCTCGGTGGTCGACGCCGAGCGCTCCGACCTCGAGCCGCTGGTCGGCGAGGAGGTCGGCGCCGAGCAGGTCGCCGACGTCGTCGAGGCCTGGACCGGCATCCCGACCGGCCGCATGCTCGAGGGCGAGACCGCCAAGCTGTTGCGCATGGAGGAGGTCATCGGAGAGCGCCTGATCGGGCAGGAGGGTGCGGTCCGGGCCGTCAGCGACGCCGTACGCCGCTCCCGCGCGGGCATCTCCGACCCGAACCGGCCCACCGGTTCGTTCCTGTTCCTCGGCCCCACCGGCACCGGCAAGACCGAGCTGGCCAAGGCGCTGGCGGACTTCCTGTTCGACGACGAGCGGGCCATCGTGCGCATCGACATGAGCGAGTACTCCGAGAAGCACTCGGTCGCGCGCCTGGTCGGCGCCCCTCCCGGCTACGTCGGCTACGAGGAGGGCGGCCAGCTGACCGAGGCGGTCCGCCGGCGGCCGTACTCCGTCGTGCTGCTCGACGAGGTCGAGAAGGCGCACCCCGAGGTGTTCGACATCCTCCTCCAGGTGCTCGACGACGGCCGGCTGACCGACGGTCAGGGCCGCACCGTCGACTTCCGGAACACGCTGCTGATCCTGACCAGCAACCTCGGGTCGCACTACCTGGTCGATCCCATGCTGGACGCGGAGAAGAAGCGCGACTCGGTGATGGCGGTCGTGCGGTCGTCGTTCAAGCCGGAGTTCCTCAACCGCCTCGACGAGGTGGTCATGTTCGACGCGCTCACGCTCGACGAGCTGACCCACATCGTCGACCTGCAGCTGTCGCTGCTGGAGAAGAGGCTGGCCGTGCGGCGGATCACCGTCGAGGTCAGCGACGCGGCCCGGCGCTGGCTCGCCGACACCGGCTACGACCCGGCGTACGGCGCCCGCCCGCTGCGGCGGCTGATCCAGAGCGCGATCGGTGACCCGCTGGCGCGGATGCTGATCGGCGGCGAGGTCACCGACGGCGACGTCGTCCACGTGGACCGCGGCGAGGACGGCCTCACGCTGGCCGTGTGACCGCGTTTGGTGGAATGGGCGCATGACCGCACCCGCCCGGCAGGATCCCGGGCCCACGCCAGCGCCGCCCCGCCCCCGCCAGGTGACCCTGGCGGCGTGGTTGATCATGGGCGGGTCGGCGCTGGTCGTCCTCACCGTCTTCGAGCGGGTCTCGGGACTGCACACGCTCGAGACCCGGCAGGCGGTGCAGGAGTTCCTGGCCGAGCCGCCCGGTGACACGCTGGGGCTGGACGTCTCCGGCGTGCTCGACATCCTCCGGGTGCTCTGCATGGTGGCCGCGGGGTGCGCGACCGCCGCGGCGATCCTGGGCTACCAGGTGCTGCGCCGCAGCCGGAGCGCCCGCCTGGCGCTGACCCTGCTGGCGGTCCCGCTGTTCGTGACCGGGCTGGTCTCGGGCGGCTTCCTCGCCTCGGTCGTCGCCGCGTCGTCGGTGATGTTGTGGTTCCAGCCCGCCCGGGACTGGTTCGACGGGAAGGCGCCCGCGCCCGCGCCGGCACCCGAGCGTGGCGCCCCGGCCGAGTGGCCCCCGTCCCGCCCGGCCGCGCCCGCCCCGGAGCTGCTGCCGCGGCTCGAGTCGGACCCGACCGTCCGACCGGCGGCGGTCTCGTGGGCCTGCGTCCTGACCTGGGTCTGCGCCGGCCTCACGCTGCTGGTGATGGCGGCGAGCATGGCGCTGCTGGCGGCCAGCCCCGACCTGGTGTTCGAGGAGCTGCACAAGCAGAACCCCGACCTCGCCGCCCAGGGCCTCTCCGACGACACCCTCCGCACGGCCACCTTCGTGGTCGGCGGCGTGGTAGTGATGTGGTCGCTGGCCGCGATGCTCCTCGCCGGGCTCGCATTCCGCGGGGTCGACTGGGCCCGACTCTCGCTGGTCGTCTCGGCGTCGGCCTCGGCGGTCTGCCTGCTGCTCGCGACGCTGGGGCAGTTCCTGCTCGTGGTCCCGCTCGCGGCCAGCGTCGTGACCCTGGCGCTGCTGGTCCGGCCCGACGTGCGGGCCTGGTACGACGCCCGTCGCGACGGGTCGACGCCTCCCGCCGTGAAGTAGCGACGGGTCGGCGCCGCACGAGGTGAAGCTGCGACGGGTCGGCGCCGCACGACGTGAAGCTGCGACAGGTCGACGTCAGGCGTGCAGGTGGGCGCCCTTGAGCCGGCGCAGCCCCTCCTCGATGACCTCGCGCTCCTTGCAGAACGCCCAGCGCACCAGGTGCCGGCCGGCGCCGGGGGCGTCGGGGTCGTCGTAGAACACCTGGCTCGGGATCGCCACGACACCGGCCCGCTCGGGCAGGGCCAGGCAGAACGAGAGACCGTCGGACCACCCCAGGGCGGAGACGTCGGCGGTGGCGAAGTAGGTCCCCTCGGGGACCCGCACGTCCAGCCCGACGTCACGCAGGCCGGCACACAGCAGGTCACGGCGCTCCTGCAGCGAGGCCGCCAGCCTCGTCGGGAAGTCCGAGGCCTCGTCGAGCGCGAGGGCGACCGCCGGCTGCAGCGGCGAGCCGGAGGTGAACGTCAGCCACTGCTTGGCCGCCAGCACCGCCCCGACCAGCTCGGCGGGGCCGGTCGCCCAGCCGACCTTCCAGCCCGTGAACGACCAGGACTTGCCCGCGCTCGACAGGGTGAGGGTGCGCTCGGACATGCCCGGCAGGGTGGCCAGCGGCACGTGCCGGTGCCCGGTGAACGTCAGGTGCTCGTAGACCTCGTCGGTCACCACCACGAGGTCGTGCTCGATCGCCACCTCGGCGATCACCCCGAGCTCCTCGGGGGTGAGCACGGTGCCGGTCGGGTTGTGCGGGCTGTTCACCAGCACCAGTCGCGTCCGCGGGGTCACCGCGGCGCGCAGCTCGTCCGGGTCCAGCCGGTAGTCGGGCGCGCGCAGCGTCACCGGACGGCGTACGCCGCCCGCCATCTGGATCATCGCCACGTAGGAGTCGTAGTAGGGCTCCAGCACCACGACCTCGTCACCCGGGTCGACGAGCCCGAGGAGTGCCGCGGCGATCCCCTCGGTGCACCCGGTCGTCACCACCACCTCGCGGTCGGGGTCGAGCTCGAGCCCGTAGTGGCGCTGCTGGTGGCGGGCGATCGCCTGCCGGAGCGAGGGCACGCCCGGGCCGGGGGCGTACTGGTTCTGCCCGCCCTCGAGCGCTGCCACCGCCCGCGCGATCACCTCGGGCGGCCCGTCGACGTCCGGGAAGCCCTGCCCGAGGTTCACCGCCTGGGTGCGCACCGCGAGCGCCGACATCTCGGAGAAGATCGTGGGAGGGATGCCCTGGAGGCGGGAGGCGAGCATGGCTCGAACCTAACGCGGATACCCTGCGGGGCGTGACCAACGCAGACGCAGACCTCGCCCGCGACATCGACGCCTGCTGCCGCCTGACCGGTGAGTTCACGCTCCGGTCCGGCCAGGTGGCCTCGGAGTACTTCGACAAGTACCTCTTCGAGTCGGACCCCCGGCTCCTGCACCGGGTGGCGCAGCAGATGCTCGACCTGCTGCCTGCCGACACCGAGCTGCTCGGCGGCCTCGAGCTCGGCGGAGTGCCGATCGCGACCACGGTGTCCGGCCTGACCGGGCTCCCGGCGCTGTTCGTGCGGAAGAAGGCCAAGGAGTACGGCACCTGCAAGCTCGCCGAGGGCCCGGACGTCGCGGGGCGGCGGGTCACCCTCATCGAGGACGTGATCACGACCGGTGGCGCCGTGCGCGACGCGACGCGGGCGCTGCGCGAGGCGGGGGCCGTCGTGGAGGTGGTCGTGTGCGCGATCGACCGCAGCCCCGAGGGACAGAACCCGCTCGACGACGTCGGGCTCGAGGTGCGCCCGGTGCTCACCAAGGCCGAGCTGGACGCGGTCCGCGGCTGAGCGGCTCCGCTCGACCGCGCGAGGTCAGTCTGCCTGCTGGTCGGCGGCCTGCTGGTCGTTGCTGTGCCGGCTGTGCCGCCACCACTCGTAGACGACCGGGATCAGCGAGAAGGCGAGGATCGCGATGATCGCCTTGTCGAGGTTCTCGCCGAGCGAGGGGAACGCCGACCCCAGGAAGTAGCCCAGCAGGGTGATGCTGATGACCCAGAGCATCGCGCCGACCAGGCTCCAGGTGAAGAACCGGCCGCGGTGCATCTTCGTCACGCCCGCGACCACGGTGATGAAGGTCCGGACGAACGGCACGAACCGCCCGATCACCAGCGCCTTGCTGCCGTGCCGGTCGAAGAAGTCCGAGGTCTTGTCGAAGTGCTTCTGCTTGAGCACCCGACCGTCCCGCTCGTAGAGCGGTGGCCCGAGCCAACGGCCGATCTCGTAGCCGGACACGTTGCCCAGGAAGCCGGCGACGGTGAGCGCGGCGAGCGCGAAGAGCAGCTCGACGAACGGCGCGCCGGGGATCAGGTCGACCTTCTCCGAGGCGATGAACAGCCCGAGCCCGAAGAGCAGGGTGTCCCCGGGCAGGAACGGGAAGAGCAGCCCGCACTCGATGAACACGATGACGAGGCTGACCCAGAAGAGCGTGTTGCCGAACTGGTCGAGCAACCAGTTGGGGTCCATCCAGCTCATCCCGAGCAGCAACGGATGGAGATCCAGCAGCACGGTCACGGATCAACGGTACCCGGCGGGTCCTGAGCGTCGGCCGGGACGACCCGGCGGGAGAGTACGGTTCCGGCTGTGGACGACCACGACGCCGACGCCTTCCTCGCCGCAGCCCGGATCGCGGGGGACCTCGCCACCCGGCCCGAGGTCGCGGCCCGCTGGACCGAGGAGAGCGCCTGCGCCGGCATGAGCGTGGGCGGGCTGGCGCACCACCTGGTGGGGCAGTCCGTCAGCATGCTGCGCCTGCTCGCCGCAGCGCCGGTCGACGAGCAGCCGATCGGGGTGCTGGAGCACTACGACCGCGCGACCTGGGTGCACTCCTCCCTCGACGACGAGGTCAACGTCGGCATCCGCGAGGGCTCGGACGCCGAGGCCGCGGGCGGCCCGGACGCGTTGGGGGCGCTGGTGGCCTCGACGCTGGCGGACCTCCCGGCCGCGCTGCGCGCGCCCCGGGACCCCGACACCGTCCACATCCCCTGGCAGGGGTGGAGCCTGTCCTCCCACGACTGGGTGGTCACCCGGCTGATGGAGATCGTCGTGCACGCCGACGACCTCGCCGCGAGCATCGACGTGCCCACGCCGGAGTTCCCCGAGGACGTGGTCACCGCGGTGGTCGGGCTGCTCGCGGGCGTCTCGTTGCGCCGGCACGGCCAGGCCGCGGTCGTCCGGGCGCTCAGCCGCCCCCAGCGGGCGCCCGGGTCGGTGTCGGCCTTCTGATGGGCCGGCTGGAGGGCGACACGGCGGAGACCGACGACCGGCGGGCGCCGTACGACCCGATGCCACACGGCCCGGAGGAGGTCGGCGTGGGGCCTTGGGAGGGTCCGTGGCCGACGGAGGAGCAGTACGACGCGCAGCTGCTCGCCGAGGGTGACCGCCGCAACGTGGTGGACCGGTACCGGTACTGGACGGTCGAGGCGATCGTGGCCGACCTCGACACCCGGCGCCACGACTTCCACGTCGCGATCGAGAACTGGCAGCACGACTTCAACATCGGCACCATCGTCCGCTCGGCGAACGCCTTCCTGGCCGCCGAGGTACACATCGTGGGCAACCGCCGCTGGAACCGGCGCGGGGCGATGGTGACCGACCGCTACCAGCACGTCCGGCACCACCCGACCGTGGCCGACCTCGCGGCGTACCTCCACGAGCTGCCCGGGGGGCCGGTCTCGCTGCTCGGCATCGACAACCTGCCCGGGTCGCAGCACCTCGAGACGATGTCCGTGCCGCGCCGGGTGTGCTTCCTGTTCGGCCAGGAGGGCCCGGGCCTGTCCGCGGGGGCGCGGGAGGCCGTCGACGGCACCTTCTCGATCGCCCAGTTCGGCTCCACCCGCTCGATCAACGCCTCGGCCGCGGCCGCGATCGCGATGCACGCGTGGGTGCGTTCGCACGCGGACCTCTCCGGCGAGGACGCCTGGCGCGGTTGAGCCGGGTCGTGCGGTCCGGGGTGCGCCGGAGCGCACCCTGGACCGCACGACCCGTGTCAGTGGGAGGTCAGGACTTCCTGCAGCGCGGCCAGCCCGCGGGAGCTGTGGCTCTTGACCGTGCCCTCGCTGATCCTCAGCTCCGCGGCGGTCTCGGCGACCGAGAGGCCCAGCCAGTGCCGCAGCAGCACCGTCTTGCGCTGCATCTCGGGCAGCGCCTGGAGCGCGGCGACGAGCGCGGACCGCTCCTCGTTGGGCAGCCCGTCCCGGGCCGCCTCGTCCCGGCCCTCGAGGCCGGGCCGCTCGCGTCGCCACGGACGTCGCGACTCGTCGATGCCGGTGCGGACGATGATCCGGCGGGCGTAGGCCTCCTCGTGCCCGGCCTGGTGGATCCGCGGCCAGGCGAGGTAGAGCTTGACCAGGGACGCCTGCAGCAGGTCCTCGGCCTGGTGCCAGTCGCCGCACAGGACGTAGGCGAGGCGCCGCAGGTGGCTCTGGCGCGCCGCGACGAAGGCGGAGTACTCCGCGTCCCGAGAGGCGCGGTTCACCGCAGGCCCTCTCCGGAGGCGTAACGCGCACGGGCCGCGGTCAAGAGCTCCTGGAACGTCGCGCCGACCGTGTCTCGGGGCGGGGTCGGGATCACGTCGAGCTTCCCGTCCACGACCCGCCAGACGACGAAGTAGGAGCTGTCGCCGGCACGCAGGACGGCGGCCCCGGTGGTGGCGCCGACCGGGGCGAAGCGGTCGCCCAGGCGCGGGTCGTCGGTGCGCTGCAGCACCTCGGTCTCGGCGGTCGGCACGACCCGGCCGTCCGCGGTCAGCCGCAAGGGCTGCAGTCCGCCGTCCGGGTCGACGCCGTTCTCGAGCTGCACCTGCTCGTCGACCCAGGCGCGGAACCCCGAGCCCATCGGCACCGACGAGGAGTAGCCGAACCCGTGGTCGGTGACCTCGCTGAGGATCCACATCCGCTGGCCCCGGTAGGTCAGGTCGAACGCGTCCGAGGTCCGGGGCGCGCGGTAGTCGTAGGGGTTCTCGATGCGCTCGTGCACCACCACGCCGGGTCGGACGTAGAGCCTGCCGTCGAGGTACTGGATCGGGGTGTCGTCCTCCCAGCTGACCGCCGGGCCTCCCGAGCCGTCGGCCGACGGGGTGGGGTCCGACGCGACCACCTGGCCGGCCTCACGCTGCGGGCCCGACGAGCCGACGGCGTACGTCGCGCCGAGGGCCGCCACCACGCCGCACACCGCCAGCGCCCCGGCGGCCCGCCTCCGGCGGAGCGCCCGGTGCCCCTGGACGAGCCACTGGTCGACCGGCCGGTCCACCGGTTCGCCCCCGAAGGGCTGGTCGAGCTCCTCACGCATCCGCTCGGTCAGTGTCATGGTCCCGTCCCTCCGCAGCCGGCCCCCGTGGCCAGTTCACCCGACAAGACGAGCGCGGTCCGGCTGCGGTTGTCAGCCGCGCAGAAGTTTCCACGACGCGCCGGCTCACGCCTCCTGGGAGGTGAGCACCTCTTGCAGCGCGGCCAGCCCGCGGGAGCTGTGGCTCTTGACCGTGCCCTCGCTGATCCTCAGCTCCGCGGCGGTCTCGGCGACCGAGAGGCCCAGCCAGTGCCGCAGCAGCACCGTCTTGCGCTGCATGAGCGGCAGCTGCTGCAGGGCGTCGAACAGGGCCGAGCGCTCCTCGACCGGGAGCGGCTCGCGTGCCTGCCGCTCGGGTCCGTCGAGGCCGGACACCTCCCGCCGCCACGGCCGCCGGGAGTCGTCGATGTTCGCGCGCACGATGATCGTGCGCACGTACGCCTCCTCGTGGCCGTCGCGCCGGACCCGCGGCCAGGCGACGTACAGCTTGACCAGCGCGGTCTGCACCAGGTCGTCGGCGCGGTGCCAGTCGCCGCAGATCGCGTAGGCGATCCGGCGCAGGTGGGTGCGGCGCGCCCGCACGAAGTCCGTGTACGCGGCGTCGCGGTTCCCGGCCCTCACAGCAGCCCACCGCCGCCCTCGGCGTAGCGCTGGCGGGCGAGGTCGAGGAAGTCGTCGAGGGTCGCGCCCCCGTCGGCGGCGGAGACGGCGATGTACTGCGCCGGGGCGCCCGCGGAGCGGCGCGCGAGGACGTAGTAGCGCTGGCCCTCGAACTCCACCTCGGCCACAGCGGTCCGATCGGTGGCACCCGCGAACGAGTCGCCCACGGCGGGGTGCGGTCGCTGCTGGACCATGGTCACCGCGTCGAGCGGCTGGAGCCGCTCGCTGTCGCCGTCGAAGCGCACCAGCTGCATGGTGACCTGGCCCGGCCAGTCGGTCACGTCGCTGCTCGGGCCGCTCCGGTCGGAGCCCTGGATGGGGGCCTGCTCGTCGACCCAGTCGCGGAAGCTGAGCTCCGACATCGCCTGCTGGCTGGCCGAGCCTCCGCCCTTGAACTTGTCGAGGTAGCCGGCGAACCAGTAGGTCTGGCCCTTCAGCCGGTACACGACCGCGGCCGACATCGCCGGCGCCTTGCGGTGGTAGGGGTTGTCGACCACGCGGACCACGTCCACGCCCGGCGACACGTGCAGGGTGCCGTCCGGCTCGAGCGAGACGTCCATGCCCATGCGCCCGGTCCTCTTGTCCGTCACCACGGACAGGTGCGCGGGCGCGGTCGTGGGCGACGAGCTGGGCGACGAGGTCGGTGACTGGGTCGTCGTAGCGCTCGGCTCGCCGGCGACCGGAGCTCCCTGGGGATGACCGCCCCCGGCCGTGGCCAGGGCGGTGGTGCCGCCGATGGCCACCGCCACGGCGGCGGCCGCGGCCCCGGTCACGAGGCGGCGGCGCCGCAACGCCTGCCGGCCCTCGGAGACCAGCGCGGTGACCGGCTCGGGCTCGGGACCGGAGCCGAAGCTGCGGTCGATCTCGTCGCGGATGTCCATGTCTTCCCCCTGTCGTGTGCTCTCAGGTGGGATACGGGCCGGAGCCGCCAGGGGTTGTCATGGCGAGGGTTGTCACCTCAGCAGCTCCGTCAGCGCATCGATCGCCTCGCGGGCGTCGCCGACGACGGTGCCCACGTCCCCGGGCAGCTCCCAGGGGTCGAGGAGGACGAGGGGTACGCCGGTGCGCCGGGCCAGCGCGATCTCGCTGAGCGTGCCCCAGCTGCAGCCGACCGCCACCACCGCGTCGGCGGCCCGGACGAGCAGCCCGTTGCGCAGCTCGCCGAGCCCTGTGGGCAGCAGGTAGGTGTGCTCGGGGGCGCCGGCGGTGCGGTCGAGCCCCGGCAGCAGGCCGATGGCCACCCCGCCTTGGCCGGTCGCGCCCGCCGCCGCCGCACGCATCACCCCGTGGTGCCCGCCGGTGAGCACCACGGCTCCGGCCAGCGCGAGTCGGCGACCGATCTCCTCGGCGTGCGCGAGGTCGGACTCCCGGGCCGTGTCCGCCGGCCCGACCACGGCGACGTAGCGCCCCTCGATGCTCATCGGGCGCCCGCGGCCAGGTCGGCCAGGAGCCGCCGGTGCACGAGCTCGACGACCGCCTCCCGGGCCGGCAGGTCGAGCAGCTGATAGGCCCGGCCCAGCACTCCGTGCGGCTCGAACGTGACCGCCTGGTGCAGGCGGCTGAGCGCCTCGTCGACGGGCTCGACCTCGGTGGTCAGCACGACCCGGCCGGGAGCGCGGACGGCGGCCTCGAGCACGAGCCGGTGCCGGCCGTTGTCCGGACCCGCCGCGACGACCCGCCAGAAGCCGGCGGTGTCGCCCGTCGCCAGCAGCGGGGTGCCCGGCGGGACCCACGGCCGACCCCGCCCGCCGACGAGACGGTCCAGGCCGCCGCGCAGCACGAACGGCGCCGCGTCGACGTACCACTGGCGGCCCGCCCTGCCGGAGGCGACCACCGCCCAGGCGGCGCCCGCGGACACGTCGAGGTCGCTGCTGCGGCGACTGGTGCGCAACGTCGGGACGGTCACCCCCCGACCCTAGGCCGTGCCCCCGGCACCGAGGACCGAACGACCCCTCTGCGGTCCGTCGCGGAGCCACTAGGGTGGGACGCGCCCAGCACGCCGGCCGAGGAGTTCCAGATGCCCATCGCCACCCCCGAGACCTACGCCCAGATGCTCGATGAGGCCAAGAAGAACGCCTTCGCGTTCCCGGCCATCAACGTGTCGTCCTCCCAGACGCTGAACGCCGCCCTGAAGGGGTTCGCCGACGCCGGGTCCGACGGGATCATCCAGGTCTCCACCGGTGGTGCGGAGTACTTCTCCGGGCCGTCGGTGAAGAACATGGTCACCGGCTCGGTGGCCTTCGCCGCGTTCGCTGCCGAGGTGGCCAAGAACTACCCGGTCAACGTGGCGCTGCACACCGACCACTGCCCCAAGGACAAGCTCGACGGCTTCGTGCGCCCGCTGGTCGACATCTCGGCCGAGCGCGTGGCCCGCGGCGAGCTGCCGCTGTTCCAGTCGCACATGTGGGACGGCTCCGCGGTGCCGCTGGACGAGAACCTCCAGATCGCCCGCGAGCTGCTCGAGAAGTGCGCGAAGGCCCGGATCATCCTCGAGATCGAGGTCGGCGTCGTCGGCGGCGAGGAGGACGGCGTCGTCGGAGCGATCGACGAGAAGCTCTACTCCACCCCCGAGGACGCGATCGCCACCGTCAAGGCGCTCGGCACGGGCGAGGACGGCCGCTACCTGACCGCGCTCACCTTCGGCAACGTTCACGGCGTCTACAAGCCCGGCAACGTCAAGCTCCGCCCCGAGATCCTCAAGCAGGCCCAGGAGGCGGTCGTGAAGGAGCTCGGCCTCGACGCCGGCGCGCGCCCCTTCGACCTGGTCTTCCACGGCGGCTCCGGCTCGACCGCGGAGGAGATCGGCGCGGCGGTCGACTTCGGTGTGGTGAAGATGAACGTCGACACCGACACCCAGTACGCCTTCACCCGTCCGGTCGCCGCCCACATGTTCAGCAACTACGACGGCGTGCTGAAGGTCGACGGCGAGGTCGGCAACAAGAAGGTCTACGACCCGCGCGCCTGGGGCAAGGCCGCCGAGGCCGGCATGGCCGCCCGCGTGGTCGAGGCCTGCGAGAACCTCCGCTCGGCCGGGAAGTCCGTCTCCGCCTGAGGCCCGGCACGACGTCGTACGGCCCGGTCGCTCATGCGACCGGGCCGTACGACGTCCGGATGGAGGTCAGCCCGCGTCGACGGCCGGCCGGGCGTTCGTGCCGGGAGCGGACGGCGCGCTCGCCGTCGCCCCGAAGCCCTGGTGGCGCGGCTTCTCGAAGAACAGCACGGCGATGAAGCCCAGCACGAACGCCGCGGTGGGCAGCAGCACCGAGGTCGCCATCGCGTCGCTGAACGCCTGCGCGACCTGGGGCGGCAGCCCGCCGCCCGACGAGCCGCCCTCGGCCTGACCACTGAAGGACGGCAGCCCCTCGGCCGCGAGCCGCGAGTCGATCAGCACCGCGATCGCGGCGGAGCCCAGCACCGCACCGACCTGGCGGGTGGCGTTGTAGACGCCGGACCCGGCACCGGCCTGCTGGACCGGCAGGTTGCGGGTCGCCGTCGCGCTGTTCGGCGCCCAGACGAAGGCGTTGCCGATGCCGAAGACGACCATCGGCGGCACCGTCCACCAGATCGAGGTGTCCGGGGTCATCACGGTCGACAGCCACAGCAGTCCGGCGAACAGGCAGGCGAAGCCGAACGCCGTGATCACCCGCGGGTGGACGCGGTCGGTGAGCTGGCCCACCAGCCGGGCGAGGACGAGCGTCATGACCGCCATCGGCACCAGCAGCAGCGCCGCCCGGGTCGGGCTCAGGCCGCGGACCACCTGGGCCCAGATCATGATCGGGATGGACAGCGAGGTGATCGAGAAGCCCATCACGGTGATCGCGACGTTGGCCAGCGAGAAGTTGCGGTCGCGGAACAGGCCCAGCGGGACCAGCGGCTCCCGGGTGTTGCGGGACTGCCAGAACACGAACGCCGCGAGCACGACCAGGCCGGTGGCGATCATCAGCCAGATCGCCGTGCTCCAGTCGTACTGGTGGCCCTCCTGGATGCCGAAGACCAGCAGGAACATGCCCAGGCCGCTGAGCGCGACGCCGAGCCAGTCGAAGCTGTGCGAGTGAGTCGGCAGGGTCGGCACCAGCCGCCAGGCCAGCGCGAAGCCGACCAGGCCCACCGGCACGTTGATGAAGAAGATCCACTCCCAGCCGAGCGCGTCGACCAGCACGCCGCCGAGGATCGGGCCCACGAGCGTGGCCACGCCGGCGGTGGCACCCCAGAGGGCCATCGCCGCGCCGCGCCGGGCCGCGGGGAAGATGCGGGTGATGATCGCCATCGTCTGCGGGGTGATCATCGAGGCGCCGAGGCCCTGGACGACCCGCGCGATGATCAAGCCCTCGATGGTGCCCGTCAGCCCGCACCACAGCGAGGCCAGGGTGAACACCGTGAGCCCGGTCAGGTAGAGCCGCTTGGGGCCGAACCGGTCGCCGAGCCGGCCGGTGATGAGGACCGGGACGGCGTAGGCCAGCAGGTAGGCGCTGGTCACCCAGACGACGTCGTTCACGCCGGCCTGGAGGTCCTCGATGATGGCGGGGGTCGCGACCGAGACGATGGTCGTGTCGACCAGGATCATGAAGAAGCCGATGCACAGCGCGAACAGCGCGGGCCACGGGTCCTTCTCCTGGGCCTCGGCCCCGGTGACAGGTGCGGTGTGGGTCATGGGAGAAGTCAACACCCGGCCATGGACAATGCTTCCATGACTTCCTTCGGTGACCTGATGGCCGGCCCCCCGCCCACCCACCTGCCGGAGGACCCGGCCGCCGCCGAGCTGGCGGCAGGGGAGGCGCCGGTGGGCGTCGTGCGCCGCCACCCGGCCTCGCCGTTCGCCTGGGCCGCGCTGGCCGAGCAGGCCCGCGACGCAGGGGCGGACGACGTGACCGTGTACGCCTACTCCCGGGTCGGCTACCACCGCAGCCTGGACATGCTGCGCCGCAACGGCTGGAAGGGCCACGGCCCGGTCCCGTGGGAGCACGAGCCGAACCGCGGCTTCCTGCGCTGCCTGGCGATGCTCGCCGCGGCGGCCCGCGCCATCGGCGAGACGCCCGAGTGGGAGCGCTGCTCGGAGTTCCTGCGCGACTCCAGCCCCGCGGCGTACGACGCCCTGCTCGGTTGATGCTGCTCGGTTGATGCTGCTCGGTTGACGCTGCTCGGCTGACCGCGCGCGGTCAGGCGGTCAGCAGCGAGCGCACGGTGCCGGTGCCGAGGGCGACGATCAGCGTGGGCAGCCGCGGGCCACGGTCGGCGTCGACCAGCAGGTTGTAGAGCAGCGTGAAGAACGCCTTCTGGTCGGCCTTGACCTCGTCGGTCGGGCCGGCGTCCAGCGGCAGCCCGTGCGCGAGCTTGGGCACCCCGTAGACCAGGGCGGTCACCGGCTCGATGTCGAGCTCCTCGGGGAGGCCGTCGAGCAGCAGGCTGATCCACTGGCGCTCGGGGTCGGAGAGCGCGGCCAGCCGGTCGCGGTCCGGTTCGGTGCGCACCGTGGTGCGGTCCTCGGCCGGCACGTAGTCGGCCATCCAGGTCATCGCCCGGCCGAGCCGGGGCTCGAGCTCGTCGACGTCGGCGTGCTCGTAGCCCACGTGCCCGATCGTGCGGCTGATCAGCTCCGCGCTGCCGGCGGTCACGTCGGCCACCGAGGACAGCACCCGGAACGGCACGACGACCGCCGGGGTGGGCAGGGTGCCGGCAGCGGCGGTCGCGGAGGCGCGCTCGAAGGCCAGGACCTGGGCGTCACGCTTGTCGGGGTTCGCGGCCTTGCGGCCCAGGGCGTCCCACTCGTCGTAGAGGCGCACGACCTCGGGCCCGAAGTCGACGTTGAACGCCTGCTTCGGCTGGCGCCGGACGTAGAGCCAGCGCAGGATCGGCGCCTCGAGGATCCTCAGGGCGTCGGCCGCGGTCGGGACCTTGCCCCGCGAGGACGACATCTTGACCTGACCGCCGGCTCCGACGAAGGAGTAGCCGACGAAGGACGGCGCCCGGCCGCCGTAGATCTTCTTCACCAGCTCCTTGCCCACGGTGTACGACGACCCGGGCGTGGCGTGGTCCACGCCACCGGGCTCGAAGTCGACCTGCTCGAAGGCCCAGCGCATCGGCCAGTCGACCTTCCAGACCAGCTTGCCCTCGTGCTGGGTCGTCAGGTTCGTGACGCCCTCGAAGGCGCAGACCTGGCAGGTGTAGGCGAGGTCGGTGGTGTCGTCGTCGTACGACGTGACGGTGGTCGTGTCGCGGCCGCAGTCACGGCAGTAGGGCTTGAAGGGGAAACGGGAGAGGTCCCCGCTGCCCGTGTCGTCGTCCTCGTCGGCGACCGAGTCCTCGAGGGCCTCCGCCTCCTGCTCGCTCTCGGCCACCGGCGCGGTCTTCTTGGTGCGGTAGGCCGCCAGCACGGACTCGATCTCGTCGCGACGGCGCACAGCGGTGAGGATCTCGTCGCGGTAGGCGCCGGCGCGGTACTGCTCGGTCTGCGAGACCTCCTCCATCTCCACGCCCATCTCGCGCAGCGAGGCCTGCAGCGGCTCCTTGAAGTGCTCGGCCCACGACTCGTGGCAGGACCACGGGTCCGGCACGGCGGACAGCGGGCGGCCGATGTGCTCGGACCACGACGGGTCGACGCCCGCGGGCACCTTGCGGAACCGGTCGTAGTCGTCCCAGCTGTGCAGGTGACGCACCGCGATCCCCCGCCGCCGGATCTCCTCGGCGACGAAGTGCACGGTCAGGAACTCGCGCAGGTTGCCGAGGTGCACCGGGCCCGACGGGCTCGCACCGGACGCACAGGTGATGAGGCGGCCGCCGTCGGAGCCGGCCTTCTCGTCGGCCTGCCGGGCGTGACGGATCGCGTCGTCCGCCGCGCGGGTGACCCAGTCGGTGGGGGCCTGCCCCGTGGAGGCCTCTGCGCCTCGTCCCATGCTGCTCGCTGCTCCTGCTGCTCGGTCGTGCTCGGGTGGTGTGCCGAGCCGCAACGCTACCGGGCGCGGGACACCGCTCCGAAAGGCGGACACGACCCCCTGCGGCGAAGGTGCCCGAAAATGCGGGAAGGGCCTCGGAATCGTCCCCTGTGGCGATTCCGACGCCCTGTCCCTTGCGTCGGCTTGCTCGACCGCATCCCCCGATGTGGGTCGTGCCTGCCGCCGCGCCCTCCCCGAGAGGAGGTGCGGCCGCTCGACGCGCACAGGAATCTTCGCATTGACCGGTCCGTGCCAGCTGGCTAACAGCGGCCCTTGACACTAACCTGCCAGAATGCCGCGTCGCGCCCCGATCAGCGTCATGACCGCCCTCGGCTTCCCGCCCACCGTCGACCGTCTCTACGAGCGGGTGCTCAAGCAGTCCGGACGCGAGCTGGTCTCGGTGGCGCAGGCGTTGCTGCGCTCGCCCCAGGAGCTGATGTCCGACCTCGCCCCGCTGATGGAGCACGAGGTGGTGCGGATCGAGGCCGGCCGGGTGTTCGTGGAGACCCCCTCGGAGGCGCTGGCCAGGCTGGTCGCCGACCAGGCCGGCGAGGCGGCCCGGGCCCGCCGCCGGCTCGACGCGCTGGCCGCCGCGATCCCGTTCCTGACCGCCGGGGCCGCGCGTCCGGCGCCCGGCGAGGTGCACGACGTGGAGCCGATCGACGGCGAGATCAGCTCCGGCGGCCAGCCGGTCGCGCTGATCGCGGCGCTGATGGCGCAGAGCAAGGGGGACATCCTCTGGCTGCGCCCGGACCAGTGGCGGATCCCCCGTGAGGACGCGATGCTCGGCGTGGTCCGCGACATCATCGCCACCGGGCGGCGCTCGCGCGCGATCTACCCGGTGCGGGCCCTGACCGAGGCGCCGGACACCCTGCGCGCCCGGGCCGAGATCGGTGAGCAGATCCGGGTGCTGCCCGACCTCCCGACCCGCATGTTCATCATCGGCACCACCCACGCCGTGCTGCCCGAGCCGCTGGGCTTCACCGACGAGCCCCGGTCGCTGGTGCGCCAGCAGGGGCTCGTCGAGGCGCTGACCCTGCTCTTCGAGCTGCTGTGGGAGCGGGCCGCCCCGGTGCCCGCGCTCGACCGGGGCGAGGCCCGACCCGACCTGCGCCGGTTCATGCTGCAGCAGCTCGCCTCCGGAGCCCAGGACGAGCAGGTCGCCCGGACCCTCGGCATCAGCCTGCGGACGGTGCGCCGCCGGGTCGCCGACGTGCTCACCGAGCTCGGCGCCGACACCCGGTTCCAGGCCGGTGTCGAGGCCGTACGTCGCGGCTGGCTGTGACGCGGCCGGCCCTGACGCGGTCGGCCCTGACGCGTTCGGCCCTCGCGGTCGACTACGCGGAGGGGAGCACCATCGAGTAGGCCTCGGGCTCCACGTGCCAGGTGCGCTGCCGCTCGGGGCCGTAGATCTCCCCGTCCGCGCTGACCCAGAACTCCTCGCCCGAGACCGACACCGTCGAGCCGCGCAGGTAGGTGACGTCCTCGCGCTCGGGGTGGCGGGCCAGGCCGAGGTGGACGGCGTACCGGACCCGCTCCAGCGGGCCGACCGCCCGGGAGATCATCACGTCGACGCGACCGTCCTCCGGCGTGGCGTCCGGGGTGAGCTCGGCGCCGCCGCCGACCGAGGAGCCGTTGCCGACGGCCACCATCAGCACCGGCTCGTCGAAGTCGTTCACCACGCGGCCGTCCACCTCGACCCGCAGCCGCAGGATGGGCGGGTTCCAGGCGGTGAGCGCCGCGCCGATCGGGTAGCCGAGCTTGCCGAGGTTGACCTTGCCGACCCCGACCGAGCCCAGCCGCTCCTTCCAGCGCGCGCCGCGGCGGCTGGCGTTGGCCCCGGCCCCGACGTGGACGCTGTTGACGACCACCTCGCCGACCTCGTCGACGACCAGGTCCATCGGTCGCACCTCGCCGTGCAGGATCACCCGGGCGGCCTCCTCGACGTCGAGGGGGATGTCGACGCCGCGGGCGAAGTCGTTGCCGGTGCCGAGGGGCAGCAGCCCGAGCACCGAGCCCTTCAGGTCGTTGCGACGGTGCAGCGCCGAGACGACCGCGTGCAGGCTGCCGTCACCGCCCGCCACCACGATCCGCCGCGAGCCGGCGCGGTGCAGCACGCCGTCGAGCTCACCGGGGTCTCCGGTCGCCTGGACCTCCACCGACACGTGCTCGCGCAGCACCGTCAGGGCGAGCTCCAGCGACTCCTCGTCGGCGGTGCCGGCGTCGCTGTTGGTGATGACGAGTAGCGGGTCCACTCGCCGGACCCTATCCGAGGTCTGATCCGTCGAGCAGGGCCATCCGGACGTCCTGCGGTATCGTGTGGCCGCAAGAGCCCCGGTGCGCTGTTGCCGGGGCTCCTTGCATTTCCTGCAGTCCACCTTGAGGGGTAAGCGATGCCCGCGATCGTCATCCTCGGCGCCCAGTGGGGCGACGAGGGCAAGGGCAAGGCGACCGATCAGCTCGCCACGACCGAGACCATCGACTACGTCGTCCGCACCAGCGGCGGCCACAACGCCGGCCACACCATCGTGGTCAACGGCGAGAAGTTCGCCACGCACCTGCTCCCGAGCGGCATCCTGACGCCGGGCGCCACCTCGGTGATCGCCAACGGCGTCGTGGTGTCGCCCGAGGCGCTCTTCCGCGAGCTGGACGCGCTGCTCGAGCGCGGGGTGGAGGTCGCCGACCTCGTCGTCAGCGCCAACGCGCACGTCATCGCGTCGTACCACTCGACGATCGACAAGGTCGCCGAGCGGTTCCTCGGCGCCAGCAAGCTCGGCACCACCGGGCGGGGCATCGGGCCGGCGTACGCCGACAAGATCAACCGCGTCGGGATCCGGGTCGCCGACCTCTTCGACGAGGGCATCCTGCGGCAGAAGGTCGAGGCGTCCCTCGACATCAAGAACCACCTGCTCGCCAAGGTCTACAACCGCCGCGCGATCGAGGTCGACGCCGTGGTCGAGGAGCTGCTGTCGTACGTCGACCGGTTGCGGCCGATGGTCAAGGACACCTCGCTGCTGCTGAACACCGCGCTCGACGAGGGGAAGACGGTGCTCTTCGAGGGTGCCCAGGCGACGATGCTCGACGTCGACCACGGCACCTACCCGTTCGTGACCAGCAGCAACCCGGTCGCGGGCGGGGTCTGCACCGGCGCCGGCGTCGGCCCGACCCGGATCGACCGGGTGATCGGCGTGATCAAGGCCTACACGACCCGCGTCGGCTCCGGCCCGTTCCCCACCGAGCTCTTCGACGAGGACGGCATCAACCTGCAGAAGATCGGCGGCGAGATCGGTGTCTCGACCGGCCGCACCCGCCGCTGCGGCTGGTACGACGCCGTCGTCGCGCGCTACTCCAGCCGCGTCAACGGGCTCACGGACTACTTCCTCACCAAGCTCGACGTGCTCGACAGCTGGGAGCGGATCCCGGTCTGCGTCGCCTACGAGATCGACGGCGTGCGCCACGACGAGATGCCGATGACCCAGACCGAGTTCCACCACGCCAAGCCCGTCTACGAGTACTTCGACGGGTGGAAGACCGACATCTCCGGATGCCGGTCCTTCGACGACCTGCCCAAGAACGCCCAGGTGTACGTCCAGGCGCTCGAGGAGATGTCCGGCACCCGCATCTGGGGCGTGGGCGTGGGGCCGGGCCGTGAGCAGACGATCGAGGTCCATCCCGCCTGAGCCCCGAGCCGGGCGGCGCCCGGGTCGCCTCGGCCGTTCCTGGGACGCTGCCGAGGGTCCCGGTCTACGGTGCGCACATGCTGGAGCCCGAGCGCGCGATCGACCGCCTGCGCGCGGTCCACGCGCCTCCGGAGGGTCACCGGACGCTGCACGCGAAGGGCGGCTTCTACGCCGCGACCTTCACCGCGACCCCGGAGGCGTCCGGCCTGAGCCGGGCGCTGCACCTCGCCGGGACACCTGTCCCGGTCACCGTGCGGTGGTCCAACGCCGCGGGCGACCCCCGGCTGGGAGACGAGGAGCCCGACATCCGGGGGATGGCGGTCTCCTTCCACCTGCCTGACGGCACGGTCACGGACCTGCTGGCCCAGACCTCGCCGCGCTTCCCGGTCCGCACGCCCGAGGACTTCGTCTCCCTGGTCGAGGCATCGCGCCGCCCGCGCACGCTGCTGGCCTGGCTGGTCCGGCACCCGTCGGGCGTCCCTGCCGTCCTCGCCGGGGTGCGTGCCAGGGCGGCGGGCAGGCCCTTCAGCTACGCCGAGGTCGCGTACTACCCGCTGCACGCCTACCGCTGGGTCGATGCCGCGGGTGCCGGCACGTGGGTCCGCTACGCCTTCGTCCCGCTGGCTGGGCCGCAGGACCGGCCGGTGGGCGAGTTCAGCGGCGCGCACCGCCTGCAGGAGGAGATCGCGGCCCGGCTGTCGGCCGCCCCGGTCCGCCACGAGGTGCGGGTGCAGGTGGCCGGACCGGGGGACGACCCGCACGACGTCATGTCGGTGTGGAAGCACGCGCGCGAGCTCGTCGCTGGCACGATCGAGGTCACCGGGCCGGTGCCCGACCCGGAGACGCAGGGGTCGGCCGTGGTGTTCGACCCGACGCGGGTCGTCGACGGCATCGAGCTGTCCGACGACCCGATCCTGCGCTACCGGCCCGCGGCGTACGCCGAGTCGGTGTCCCGCCGGACCCGACCTCAGCAGGGGTGACCGCCCGGCGGCACTACCCTTGACGCCCGTGACCTCCCCCTCGCCGTCCTCCCTCTCGGTCCTGGTCATCGGCACCGGTGGCCGTGAGCACGCCTTGGTCCGCGCGCTGGCCCAGGACCCCGCCGTCACCGCCGTGCACGCGGCCCCCGGGAACCCCGGCATGGCCGGCCCCGCGACGCTGCACGCGGTGGACCCGCTGTCCGGCGAGGCCGTCGCCGAGCTCGCCGCCTCGCTCGGCGTGGACCTGGTGGTCGTCGGTCCCGAGGCGCCGCTCGTGGCCGGGGTCGCCGACGCCGTCCGCGAGCGGGGCATCGCCTGCTTCGGCCCGTCGCGCGAGGCCGCGCTCCTCGAGGGGTCCAAGGCGTTCGCCAAGGAGGTCATGGAGGCCGCCGGAGTGCCGACCGCGCGGGCGTTCGTCTGCACCACTCCCGAGCAGGCCGCCGCCGCCCTCGACCAGCTCGGCGCGCCGTACGTCGTCAAGGACGACGGCCTCGCCGCGGGCAAGGGCGTCATCGTGACCGAGGACCGCCAGGCGGCGGTCGACCACGCGGCTGCGTGCGAGCAGGTCGTGATCGAGGAGTACCTCGACGGCCCCGAGGTCTCGCTCTTCGCGCTGTGCAGCTGGAACGAGGCCGACGGCGCCACCGTCCGTCCGCTGCTGCCGGCCCAGGACTTCAAGCGGATCCGTGACGACGACCAGGGCCCCAACACCGGCGGCATGGGCGCCTACACCCCCCTGCCCTGGGCGCCCGAGGGGCTGGTCGACGAGGTGCTGCGCACCGTCCTGCAGCCGACGGTCGACGAGATGGCCCGACGCGGCACGCCGTTCACCGGGCTGCTGTACGCCGGGCTCGCACTCACCTCGAGGGGCACCCGCGTCGTGGAGTTCAACGCCCGCTTCGGCGACCCCGAGACCCAGCCGCTGCTCGCGCTGCTCGACTCGCCGCTGGCCGCGCTGCTGCACGCCGCGGCGACCGGCACGCTCGCCGACGTGCCGGCGCCGGTCTGGAAGGCCGGGGCCGCCGTGGCGGTCGTGCTGGCCAGCCGGGGCTACCCCGAGACCTCGTCGTCGGGCGACGTGATCACGGGGATCGACCGCGCCGAGGCGATCGAGGGGGTGCACGTCATCCAGGCGGGCACCGCGATGTCCGGGGACGACCTCGTGACCGCCGGCGGGCGGGTGCTCGCAGTGGTCGGGACCGGTCCCCACGTCGAGGCCGCCCGCGCCGCGGCGTACGAGGGCGTGGCCGCCGTCGAGTTCGAGGGCGTCCAGCACCGCACCGACATCGCGCGCCTGGCGACACCCGGCTGAGCAGGTGCGGGGCCGGCCCGGTCGGGGTCGTGCCGCGCCGGGACCTCGTGATCCAGGGGTGGCAGCTGTTCGCCCAGCGGACGGGCACCGGCTCCCGTCCGGAGGTCGGGTGAGCGCGTGGGAGAATCGAGGGACCGAGCCACCGCCCTTGCAGGAGAACGCGTGACCGTCCCCAACGTCCTGGCCACCCGCTACGCCGGCGCGGACCTCGCGCGCATCTGGTCCCCGGAGCACAAGATCGTCCTGGAGCGCCGGCTCTGGATCGCCGTCCTCGAGGCCCAGCGCGACCTCGGCATCGAGGTGCCCGACGGCGTCCTCGAGGCCTACCGGGACGTCGTCGACAAGGTCGACCTCGAGTCGATCGCGGCCCGGGAACGGGTCACCCGCCACGACGTGAAGGCGCGGATCGAGGAGTTCTGCGCGCTCGCCGGCCACGAGCACATCCACAAGGGCATGACCTCGCGCGACCTGACCGAGAACGTCGAGCAGCTGCAGGTGCGCCAGTCCCTGGAGCTGTTGCGCGACCGTGCCGTCGCGGCGCTGGCGCGGCTCGCGCGCCTGGCCTCCGAGCACGAGACCACGGTGATGGCCGGCCGCTCGCACAACGTGGCAGCGCAGGCGACGACGCTGGGCAAGCGCTTCGCGACCGTCGCCGACGAGATGCTGATCGGCCTGGACCGGGTCGAGGGCCTGCTCGCCCGCTACCCGCTGCGCGGGATCAAGGGACCGATGGGCACCGCCCAGGACATGCTCGACCTGCTCGACGGCGACGCGACCAAGCTCGCCGACCTCGAGGAGCGGGTGGCCCTCCACCTGGGCTTCGAGCGGGTGCTCACCTCGGTCGGCCAGGTCTACCCTCGCTCGCTGGACTTCGACGTGGTCTCCTCGCTGGTGCAGCTGGTGGCCGGTCCGTCCAACCTCGCCACCACCATCCGGCTGATGGCCGGGAACGAGCTGGTGACCGAGGGGTTCAAGGAGGGGCAGGTCGGCTCCTCCGCGATGCCGCACAAGATGAACAGCCGGTCCTGCGAGCGGGTCAACGGGCTCGCCGTCGTGCTCCGCGGCCACCTGTCGATGATCGGCGAGCTCGCCGGCGACCAGTGGAACGAGGGCGACGTCTCCGACTCCGTCGTCCGCCGGGTCGCGCTGCCGGACGCCTTCTTCGCCGCCGACGGGCTCTTCCAGACCTTCCTGACCGTGCTCGACGAGTTCGGTGCCTTCCCGGCCGTGGTGCAGCGTGAGCTCGACCGCTACCTGCCGTTCCTCGCCACCACCAAGGTCCTGATGGCGGCGGTCCGCAACGGGGTCGGCCGCGAGGTCGCTCACGAGGCGATCAAGGAGGCCGCCGTCGGGGTCGCCCTCGACATGCGTCGCGGCCAGGCGGAGAACGACGTCTTCGCCCGGCTCGCCGCCGACCCGCGCCTCGGCCTCACCTCCGAGCAGCTCGACTCGCTGGTCGCCGAGCCGATCACCTTCACCGGCGCCGCGGTCGCCCAGGTCGAGTCCGTCGTACGCCGGGTGGCGGAGGTGGCGGCTCGCCACCCCGAGGCAGCGGCGTACTCCCCGGGCGCGATCCTCTAGCGGCGTCGGTCTGCGCTGCGACCCCCGGAGGGGCGCTGATTGGTCGGAGTCTGCATGGGAGTGGCCCGGATTGCTGCGGTTGGTGACCATTCGGCGGGGTCGTGATCTGGGTTGGCGGGTGGGGGCGCCGGTTGGTCGGAGTCTGCATGGGAGTGGCCCGGATCGGTGCGGTTGGTGACCATTCGGCGGGGTCGTGATCTGGGTTGCCGGGTGGGGGCGCCGGTTGGTCGGAGACTGCATGGGAGTGGCCCGGATCGGTGCGGTTGGTGACCATTCGGCGGGGTCGTGATCTGGGTTGCCGGGTGGGGGCGCCGGTTGGTCGGAGACTGCATGGGAGTGGCCCGGATCGGTGCGGTTGGTGACCATTCGGCGGGGTCGTGATCTGGGTTGCCGGGTGGGGGCGCCGGTTGGTCGGAGACTGCATGGGAATGGCCCGGATCGGTGCGGTTGGTGACCATTCGGCGGGGTCGTGATCTGGGTTGCCGGGTGGGGGCGCCGGTTGGTCGGAGACTGCATGGGAATGGCCCGGATCGGTGCGGTTGGTGACCATTCGGCGGGGTCGTGATCTGGGTTGCCGGGTGGGGGCGCCGGTTGGTCGGAGACTGCATGGGAATGGCCCGGATCGGTGCGGTTGGTGACCATTCGGCGGGGTCGTGATCTGGGTTGCCGGGTGGGGGCGCCGATTGGTCGGAGACTGCATCGGAATGGCCCGGATCGCTGCGGTTGGTGACCAATCCGCAGCCCGGGCGCCGACCCCAGCCCGAGCCGAGCCGGTCCATAGCTGCCACAGGCCCCGAGCCCGAAGCCGACGGCGAGCCGGGAGACGACGCCGGCCCCGGCGTACCTGTCCCGCAAGTGCGCAGGACCGCAGCCCGGGCGCCGGCCCCAGCCCGAGCCGAGCCGGTCCGTAGCTGCCACAGGCCCGGAGCCCGAAGCCGACGGCGAGCCGGGAGACGACGCCGGCCCCGGCGTACCTGTCCCGCAAGTGCGAGCCGGGAGACGACGCCGGCCCCGGCGTACCTGTCCCGCAACTGCGCAGGACCGCAGCCCGCACGCCGGGCCTCAGCCCTCCTGGCGCAGCGACCGCACCGCCATCACCATCGCGACGGCGAGGACCGCGAGCGAGGCGAGCAGTGCGAGCTGGAGCCCTCGTCCCGGCGACGAGGTGGAGGTGAGGCCGTAGACCGTCATCAGCAGGGCCGCGCCGATCGAGGACCCGATCCGCTGGCCGGTCTGCAGGGCACCACCCGCAGCGCCGCCCATCTGCGGCGGCACCTCCGCCAGGGACAGCGTGAAGTTGGGGGAGACGACCCCGCCGCCCCCGAGGCCGGCGACCAGCAGCGGCGGGACCAGCACCAGCCACAGCCCCTCGGCCCCGCGTCCCGGGACGAGCAGCGCGACGACCAGCACCCCGGTCATCATCACGCTGAGGGCGACGACCGTGATCAGGCGGTGGATCCGCGAGACCAGCTTGCCGGCCAGCGGCGCGGTGAGCGCCGACCCGACCGCGAACGGCGTCAGCAGCAGGCCGGCGGCCAGCGGAGAGAACCCCATCCCCTCCTGGAGGTAGACCGACAGCACCAGGAAGATGCCGGTGAAGCCGGTGAAGTAGAGCGCGCCGACGGCCAGTCCGTTGGCGTAGCCGGGGGTGCGCCGCAGCAGGGCCACGTCCAGCAGCGGCGCCCCGCCCCGCCTCCCGACCCGGCGTTCCCAGCGCACGAATCCCCAGAGGAAGAACGGAGCGCCGGCGAGCAGGAGGAGCGGCAGCCGTGCCCCGCTCTCGACGCTCACCAGCGGGAACAGCAGGCACAGCACCCCACCGCCGAGCAGCGTCGCGCCGAGGTGGTCGAGGCGGGTCCGGTCCTGGGCCTCCCGCGGCCGCTGCGGCACCATCCGGGCCACGAAGACCATCGCGACCAGGCCGATCGGGACGTTGACGAGGAACAGGTAGCGCCACCCGTTCTCCTCGCCGAGCAGGGTGATGATGACGCCGCCGATCACCGGCCCCAGGCCGGAGGAGATCGAGACGGTCAGCCCGAAGAAGCCGAATGCGCGCCCGCGTTCAGGCCCCCGGAAGAGCTGCTGGATGAGCCCCGAGTTCTGCGGCGTCAGGAACCCGGCGGCCGCCCCCTGCACCAGCCGCGCGCCGATCACCCACCCCGCGGTCGGCGCCAGCCCCACCGCCGCGCTGGCGACCACGAACCCGGTCAGCCCGACCAGCATCATCCGGCGTCGCCCGTGGGCGTCGCCGAGCCGGCCGCCGGTCACCAGCGTCAGGCCGAAGGCCAGCGCGTAGCCGGACACCACCCACTGGACCGTCGCGGCCGAGGTGTCCAGCCCGGCGCGGATCGAGGGGATGGCGACGTTGACGATCGTGACGTCGAGCAGCGCCATGAACCCGATCACCAGGGTGACCCCGAGGATCCGCCAGCGCCGGGGGTCGGGCTCGTAGGCCTCCTGCTCGCCCTGCGCGGCGGTCGCCGTCTCCTCGCTCACCCCCTCACTCTGACCCGGCCGCCCAAGCGGCGGGCGCGGCGGACCGTCGTACGACGCACAATGGGCGGGTGCGCAGGTCAGTTGATGTGAGGGTGACCGGTCGGGTGCAGGGCGTCGCGTTCCGGATGTACACCGAGCAGCAGGCCCACCGGCTGGGCGTCGCGGGCTGGGTCCGCAACGAGGCCGACGGCTCCGTCGGCGGTCACTTCGAGGGCGACACCGCGGCGGTCGACGCGCTCGTCGAGTGGTGCCGCAGCGGGCCGCCGATGGCCCGCGTGCAGCACGTCGCCGTGCGGGAGTCGCGAGACGGCGGCGCGCAGTCGTTCGAGGTCCGCTTCTGAGGCGGCTCAGACCAGGGCGCGCCCGTCGTGGTTGGCCAGCTTGTGGGCGATGGTGGCCAGGTCGGCGCGCCAGACGTCCTCGGGCACCGGCGGCAGCACGTCGTCCCACTGGATCGCGAAGCTGCCCTTGATGCCGGCCTGCCGCTCGGTCCGCGCCACGAACCAGACGTGCAGGTGGCTGCTGCCGTCCCCCCAGCGGCTCACGTGCACGCGACCGACGTTCGGCAGGTTGCACATGATCCGGCTCAGCCAGACCGAGACCCGGCCGTACTCCGAGGCGAGCTCGTCGTCCATCTCGCTGAAGTCCTGGTGCTCCTTGCTCTGCAGGAACAGCGCCACCGGCAGCCCGGTCGGCTCCGCCATCCGGGTCACGACCCAGCGCTCGTTCTCCCAGATGTCCCGAGCGGGGTCCCGCTCGCAGGTCGGGCACGGCTTGCCGGACTCTCCGGCACGGGGCTCCTCGTCGGCCGGGGGCGGCAGCACCTTCGGCACGATCGCGCCGTCGACGACCTCCCACGGGAAGATGTCCCACTCGACGAGCGACGGGGTGGGCAGGCGACCGTCCTTCCCGGCAGCGGCGACGACCCGGGCGTAGACCTCTTCAGCAGACTCCGGCATGGGCACACTGTGCCAGCAGACGCGAATTTGCGGGGCAACGCCCCCGGGCCCACGATTTTCCGATGAGCTCACCCGTGACCGTCTCCATCACGCGTCATCTCGACCCCGGCCGCGAGGCCGAGATGATGAGCTGGATGTCCGCCGGCATGACGCTCGCCGAGAGGTTCCCCGGCTTCCTCGGCGCCGGCTGGGTGCGGCCCGAGCGCGACTCGGAGACCTGGCACGTCCTGTACCGGTTCGCGGACGCCGAGGCGCTGGCGGGCTGGGAGTCGTCGCACGAGCGGCAGTGGTGGCGCGACGCGTCCGCCGGCCTCGGGGTCGTGGAGTCGCGGGTGGAGCGGCGGACGGGGATCGAGGGCTGGTTCGACGACCCGACCACGCGCGACGTCCGGGACCTGCGGCTGCCGCCGGCCGCACCGCCGCGCTACAAGCAGGCGACGGTCATCTGGCTGGCGTTCTTCCCGCTCAGCCTGCTGGCCTCGTGGGTCCTCTCGCAGGTCGCGCCCGACATCACGCTGCTGGAGCGCGCCCTGGTGACCACCCTGGTGATGACGCCGTTGATGACCTACGTCGTGCTGCCCCGGATGACCCGCGCGCTGAGCTGGTGGCTGCAGGGGGAGCCGGCCCCCTGGCGGCGTACCGCCACCGCCTGAGGGGTTCCGCGACCGGCCCCGGTGGGGTTGGATGCGGCCCATGAATCTCTCGGGAACCACTCGTCACGCCCACCGCGTCGGCCGGACCGTCGCCGCTGCGCTCGGCCTCGCCGTCGCCGGGACCCTGGCGGTCACCGCGCCGGCGTCCGCCGTCACGCAGTCCAGCGCGGCGTCGCAGCTGAGCGGCGCCGGCATCAGCTGGACGTCCAGCGGCGGCTGCACCGACCGCTACACCTCCTCGTGCACCTCGTTCGACGGCATCCGGCAGGCCACCCTCGACGGCGCCATCACGCTGAAGCGCGCGAGCGGTTGCTCGCTGCTCATCACCGGCGGCACCGAGACGGGGCACGCGTCGGGCACCTACAGCCACTGGAACGGCTACAAGCTCGACTTCTCCCGGACCACGTGCCTGACCTCGTGGGTGCACAACACCTACGCCTACATCGGCCTGCGCGGCGACGGGGCACCGATGTACCGGGCCGCGTCGGGCAACGTGTACGCCGACGAGGGCAGCCACTGGGACGTCACCTACTACACGTGCGGCTGCTGATCCGGGCTCCTGAGCCCTATAGTCGAGCGGTTCTGTCGACTATGCTGTCGGGATGACCGTCGACACGCTCCCGCCCCTGCCGGCCGCGGACGACGCCGAGGTGGTCGTCGCGGCGCCCGGCCCCGGCCCCGGGAACTGGGCGGGAGCGGCCAGTGCCGTGCTCGTCGACGGCACCTACTGGCTGACCTACCGCAACCGGCGGCCGCTCACCGACGGCCGGGGGGTCTCGGTCGTCGTGGCCCGCTCCTGTGACGGCGTCCGCTTCGAGACCGTCGCCGAGGTGCAGCGCGAGGCGTTCGGCAGCGAGTCGTTCGAGCGGCCCGTGCTCGTGCCGGTCCCGGACCTGGGCTGGCGGCTCTACCTCTCCTGCGCGACCCCGGGCAGCAAGCACTGGTGGGTCGACAGCCTCACGGCGCTCACCCCCGAGGCGCTCCCGACCGGTGAGCGCCGGCTCGTCCTCGCCGGCGACGACGCCACCGCCGTCAAGGACCCGGTCGTCACGCGGACCGCCGACGGGTGGGAGATGTGGCTGTGCTGCCACCCGCTGACCGAGCCCGGGCACGAGGACCGGATGACCACGCGCCGGCTCACCAGCACCGACGGGCTGGAGTGGACCGACCGCGGGGAGGTGCTCGCCGGCCGACCGGGGGAGTGGGACGCGCGCGGGGCGCGGGTGACGGCGGTGCTGGCCGCCGACCCCCTCGTCGTGCTGTACGACGGGCGACCGGACGCCGCCTCCAACTGGCACGAGCGGACGGGCGTCGCCCGGTGGGACGGCGCCCGGCTGGTGCCCGCCGCCGAGCTGGCGCCCCTGGCGTCGCCGCACTCCGACGGCGCCTTCCGCTACGTGACCTCGGTCGTCCTGCCCGGAGGCCGGACCCGGTTCTACGCGGAGGTGGCGCGCCCCGACGGAGCGCACGACCTCGTGACCTGCGTGCGCTGACCGTCGGTCGGGGTCGCCCGTCGTCAGACCGCGCTGCGCTGCACGAACGAGCCGCGGCTGGTGGGGGAGAGCCAGTCGCCGAAGTCCTCGCCGGTGAGCCGTCCCAGCGTGGCGATGTCGTCGGCGAACGTCGAGACCAGGCGCTCCCGGCTGGACGGGTCGAGGAGCGGCCGGGCCGTCTCGGCAGCGCTGCTGAGCTGGGACACCAGCGGCACGCTCGCCCGGCGCCACACGTGGGGCGGTGCGAACTGGCCCATCCGGGCCCCGGCGCGCACGACCGGTCCGATCAGCCGTGGCCGCCAGCCCGGCGGCACGAACGGCCGGGAGTTGTCGCGCGGGATGCTGCCGACCAGTCCCTGGCTGATGCCGAGGAACCGGCAGGTGCGGTCGATGGCGGCGCGGGGCTCGTCGACCAGGCTGCGGTAGCGCATCAGGAGCACCCGCTGGGGGTCGACGTAGCGGAAGAGGTGGGCCAGCTGCTCGCCGTACATCCCCAGCTCGCGGTAGCGCCAGAACGGCGCCCACCCCGCGCGGACCCGCTCGTCCTGCCGGTCGAAGGCCTCGACGAAGTCGTCGAGGGGCTCGAGTCCGTCGGACCACAGGTGCATCCAGTTGCTGTAGGCGCGGTCCACCGGGTCGCGGACGACGATGACCAGCCGGACGTCGGGGAGCCCTTCCGCGATCCGCCGGTGCGCCCCCTTGCTCCAGAGGTAGAACGGGGTGCTCTCGCCGCGGACCTGCGCGAGGCCGGCGCCGGCGAAGAGTCGCTCGTAGTCCTCGCGTCGCCACACCCACTCCTGCTGCGAGTGGGCGTCACCCGGCCCGCGCCACGCGGGCGGCGGTGCCTCGTCGCAGAGCCAGAACTTGGGCTCCTTCGGGCTGCTCATGAACGCCTCGGGGTGCTGGGCCAGCGCGGCGTGGAGCGCCGTCGTGCCGGCCTTGGGAGCGCCGATGATGAGGAAGTCGGGCTGGGGTCTGCGGTCCATGGGCACCACCCTGTTCGTAAGAAGTGTAATCCACTGTACTTACTCGATGGACGATGCGCACCCGTTCCTCACTAGGCTGGGCCCGTGGCCGACATCGACATCCCCGACGCCCCGACGATCGAGGGTGCCAAGCACCTGCACTCGGGCAAGGTGCGCGACCTCTACCAGCTCGAGGCGGGCGAGCACGCCGGGTGCCTCCTCATGGTCGCCAGCGACCGGATCTCGGCGTTCGACTTCGTGCTCGACACCACCATCCCCGACAAGGGGGAGATCCTCACCCGGATGTCGCTGTGGTGGTTCGAGCAGCTCGCCGACATCGTCCCCAACCACGTGGTGTCCACCGAGGTCCCCGACGCGGTGCGCGGCCGGGCGGTCGTGTGCGAGAAGCTCGACATGTTCCCCGTGGAGTGCGTCGCCCGCGGCTACCTGACCGGCTCCGGCCTGCTGGACTACCGGGCCACCGGCGAGGTCTGCGGGATCGCGCTCCCGGACGGTCTCGAGGACGGCAGCCGCCTCCCCGAGCCGATCTTCACGCCCGCCACCAAGGCCGCCCTGGGCGACCACGACGAGAACGTGTCGTACGACGCGGTGGTGCGCGAGGTGGGCGACGAGGCGGCGGCCGAGCTGCGCCGGCTGACCATGGAGGTCTACGCACGCGCCGAGCGGGTGGCCCGGGAGCGGGGCATCGTCCTGGCCGACACCAAGCTGGAGTTCGGGCGGCGCCGAGGTGGCAGCACGGTGGTGGTGGGCGACGAGGTGCTCACTCCCGACTCCTCGCGGTTCTGGCCGGCCGACCAGTGGCAGCCGGGCCGCACCCAGCCGTCGTACGACAAGCAGATCGTCCGCAACTGGCTGCTCTCCCCCGAGGCCGGGTGGGACCGGGCCGCGGGCGGCCCGCCGCCGGCGCTGCCGCCGGAGGTCGTCGAGCGCACCCGCGCCCGCTACGTCGACGCCTTCGAGCTGCTCACCGGGCAGGCCTGGTGACGGGTTCGGGCGTGGTGGCCTTCGGGGTGCCGCCGGAGGTCGCCTTCGACTACCTCGCCGACCCGGTCAACCGGCCGGCGTGGCAGTCCAGCCTGGCCAGGGTCGAGGGCGTGACCGGTGAGCCACGGGTCGGCCAGCAGTGGGTCGACGTGACCCGTCCGGGTCTGCGTCCCGCGATGGAGACCACTGAGCTGGACCGGCCGCGACGCTGGTCCGAGCGCGGCACCTGGCACGGCTTCCGGGCGGTGCTCGACCTCGGCTTCACCCCCAGCGCCGGCGGGTGCGACGTGCGCTTCGACTTCTCCGTCGCCGGAGCGGGGCCGCTGCGCCCGGTCGGGGCGGCGCTGACCCGGCTGGCCGTGCCGGCGGTCCGGGCCGACCTGCGCCGGGCCGCGGACATCCTCTCGTCGCGGTCATGACTCCTGAGTAGGTTGGCCCCACACGTTCGTTCCGTGATGGAGGCCACGTTGTACAACCTGTCGACCCTGCTCGAGGACAGCGCCCGCCGGTTCCCGGACCGTGAGGCGGTGGTGCTCGGCGACACCCGCCTGACCTACGCCCAGGTCGACGGCGCCGCCAACCAGGTGGCCAACCTGCTGGTCTCGCGCGGCATCCGGCACGGCGACAAGGTGGCGCTGAGCTGCCCGAACCTGCCGTACTTCACCATCGTCTACTACGGCATCCTCAAGGCCGGCGGGACCGTCGTGCCCCTCAACGTCCTGCTCAAGGGTCGCGAGGTGGCCTACCACCTCGGCGACTCCGACGCGAAGGCCTACTTCTGCTTCGAGGGCACCGCCGACCTGCCGATCGGCCAGGAGGGGCACTCCGGCTTCCAGCAGGCCGAGGGCTGCACCGAGCTCTTCCTGATCACCGCCGACCCGGCGGCCGAGTCGCCCATCGAAGGGGTCGAGACCTTCGGTCGTGCGCTCGCGGGCCAGCCGCCGACCTTCGAGACGGTCGGGACCGACGACGACGACACCGCGGTCATCCTCTACACCTCCGGCACAACCGGGCAGCCCAAGGGCGCCGAGCTGCGGCACCGCAACATGCGCGACAACGCGCTCGCCGGCGCGGACCTCTTCGGGGCCGACGCCGAGAAGCCCGACACCTACCTGTGCGTGCTGCCGCTGTTCCACTCCTTCGGCCAGACCGTCATCCAGAACGGCGCCTTCGCCTTCGGCGGCACGGTCGTGATGCTGCCGCGCTTCGAGGCGCACCAGGCGCTGGCGCTGATGGGCAAGGAGGAGGTCACCTTCTTCGCCGGCGTCCCGACGATGTACTGGGGGCTGCTCGGCGCCCTCGACAGCCAGCCGGAGGGGCAGAGCGTCGACGTCGAGCGGCTGGCCCGCAACCTGCGGGTCGCGGCCGCGGGCGGCTCCGCGCTGCCCGTCGAGGTGCACAAGGACTTCGAGAGGAAGTTCGGGGTGACCATCCTCGAGGGCTACGGCCTCTCCGAGACCTCACCGGTGGCGAGCTTCTCGCCGTACGGCGGGGAGGTGCGGGTGGGCTCGATCGGCATCCCGATCCCCGGCGTGGAGATGAGGCTGATCCGGCCCGACAGCTGGGAGGACGCCCCCGAGGGGGAGGTCGGCGAGATCGCGATCAAGGGCCACAACATCATGAAGGGCTACTACAAGCGGCCCGAGGCGACCGCGGAGGCGATCCACGACGGCTGGTTCCGCTCCGGCGACCTCGGCCGCCGCGACGAGGACGGCTGGTACTACATCGTCGACCGGTCCAAGGACATGATCATCCGCGGCGGCTACAACGTGTACCCCCGCGAGATCGAGGAGGTCCTCCTCACGCACCCCGACGTCTCGCTGGCCGCGGTCGTCGGCGTGCCCCACGAGAGCCACGGCGAGGAGATCAAGGCGTTCGTGATCCTGAACGACGGCGCCACGACGACCGCCGAGGACCTGGTGGCGTGGGGCAAGGAGCAGATGGCCAACTACAAGTACCCGCGCCTGGTCGAGATCGTGCCGTCGCTGCCGATGACGGCCACCGGCAAGATCCTCAAGCGCGAGCTCACCTGATCGGGACCGCGCAGCGGGCCCGATCGTCGTGGTCGAGCAGCGGTGACCTGCGCGCGGGCCGCAAGCGTGAGCTCAGGCGAACGGGTCGGGGAGCGCGCCCGGCAGCTGGGCCAGCATCTCGCGGGCCTGCTGGGCGACCTTGTGCTCCACGAGCACCTCGTACTTCGTGGCCACCACCGAGGTGACCGAGGAGAAGTCGCGGTGGCCGCGGGTGGCGGCGTACCCCGCGAGCGCCCAGACCACCCCGAAGAGGGCGCCGAACAGCATGGTGGAGGTGACCACGGCGACCGCGTTGTTGCCGGTGTCGAAGAGCGCGAAGATCAGGCCGACGAACAGGCCGAGCCAGATCCCGGAGAGCAGCCCGCCCGCGGCGACCCTGCCGGTGGTGAGCCGGCCGGTGATCCGCTCGATCCGCTTCAGGTCGGTGCCGACGATCATGCACTGCTCGACGGGGAACTTGTTGTCGGACAGGAAGTCGACGGCCTTCTGCGCGGACTCGTAGTCGTCGTACACCGCCAGCGACTGCGGGAACTGCAGCTTCATCGGGTGCTGGCGGGCGAAGCCGGTGCTCATGCTCATGCGTCCAGTCTGCCCGAGCGGACCAGCGGCGGCCGCAGGTCGAAGGTCCCGTAGAATCGGGGCCGACCCCCGCCCGCTCGCCCGAGCAGTAGGAGCCGTCCGTGCCCCGAGTCGTCGTCGACGTCATGCCCAAGCCCGAGATCCTCGACCCGCAGGGGAAGGCCGTCCTCGGCGCCCTGCCGCGGCTGGGGTTCTCCGGCGTCACCGATGTCCGTCAGGGCAAGCGGTTCGAGCTCGAGATCGCCGGCGAGCTGACCGAGGAGACCCTGGCCGAGGTCCGCAAGATGGCCGAGACCCTCCTGTCGAACCCCGTCATCGAGGACTTCACGGTCTCGGTCGAGACGCCTGTCGGGGCCGTCGAGTGAAGGTCGGGGTCGTCACCTTCCCGGGCTCGCTCGACGACGTCGACGCGCAGCGCGCGGTCCGCCTCGGGGGCCACGAGGCCGTGGCCCTCTGGCACGGCGACCACGACCTGCGCGGCGTGGACGCGGTCGTCCTCCCGGGTGGCTTCTCGTACGGCGACTACCTGCGCTGCGGCGCCATCTCCCGCTTCTCGCCGGTGATGACCGAGGTCGTGGAGGCCGCGCGGCGGGGCATGCCCGTCCTCGGCATCTGCAACGGCTTCCAGATCCTCTGCGAGTCCCACCTGCTGCCGGGTGCGCTCATCCGCAACGACCACCGCAAGTTCGTCTGCCGTGACCAGCGCCTGCGGATCGAGAACAACCGGACCGCCTGGACGTCGGGGTACGCCGCCGGCGCCGAGGTCACGATCGTGCTCAAGAACGGCGAGGGCGGGTTCGTCGCCGACGCCGAGACCCTCGACCGGCTCGAGGGGGAGGGCCAGGTCGTCGCCCGCTACCTCGACGTCAACCCCAACGGGTCGATGCGCGACATCGCCGGCATCACCAACGACCGCGGCAACGTGGTCGGCCTGATGCCCCACCCCGAGCACTCGGTCGAGGAGCTCACCGGGTCCGGCGTGGACGGGTTGGGCTTCTTCGCCTCGCTCGCGGAGGCCGCGCTGTCGTGAGCCCCCTGCTGATGTTCCGCCGGGTGGCGATCGCCGAGGCGATCACCTGGGCGCTGCTGCTGACCGGCATGTTCCTGAAGTACGTCACGGAGACCACCGAGCTCGGCGTCCGCGTCTTCGGGATGGTGCACGGCGTGGTGTTCATCGCCTACTGCCTCACGACGGTCCTGGTCGCGGTCGACCAGCGCTGGTCGCGCGGCCGGCTGCTCCTGGGCCTGGTGTCCTCGATCCCGCCGTTCGCGACGATTCCCTTCGACCGGTACGCCGAGAGGCGCGGCGCCCTGGCCGGCTCCTGGCGGCTGCTCTCCGACGCGCCGGTCCGCCCGGCCGAGCGGGTCGTCGCCTGGCTGCTGCGCAACCCGTTGCGCGGGGCGCTGGCCGGCCTGGTCGCGGTCGCCGCGCTCACGGGTGTCGCCCTGCTGGTCGGCCCGCCCGCCGGCTGATCCTCCGGCGGGCGCCGTTCCCCCGCTGACGCGGGGGCAGGTCAGCGCTGGCCGGTGGCCAGCGCCTGCCACGTCTTCGGGTTGGCGATGCCCTCCACCGTCAGCCCGGCCCGGTCCTGCCAGGCCCGCAGCGCCGACTGGGTCGCCGCGCTGAAGACCCCGGTGACGACCACCTGCGAGGAGCGGCTGGCCGCGTTGAGGGCGCGCTGGACGCGGCGGACGGCAGGTCCGGCCGATCCGATCTTCAGGACCGGACGGTCCCCGTCGGCGAGCAGCGTCATCCAGCTGGTGCGCGACCAGGTGGAGCTGACCTCGAGTCCGTGCTGCTGCTGCCAGGCGTTGGCAGCGGCGATGGTCTTGGCGTTGTAGACGCCGTTGACCTTGCCGCCGTACACCTCGTGCTCCTGGAGCAGGCACTGCAGCGCGGAGACCTGTCCCGCGTCGGGGGTCCGCTGCTCGGTCGCCGGCTTGAGCCGCAGGTAGTCGGGCCAGTTGACGCGTACCCCGTCGCAGTGGTTCTCGCGCGCCGCCACCGAGCCGCGGCCCAGGTCGAGGTAGTTGCGATCGATGTTGATCCGGGTCCCGCCCCAGGTCTCGTCGTGGCCGCCCTGGTACTGCTTGATCCGGGCGTGCGGGTTCCAGCCGTCCTCGCGGATGTACGACGTCGAGGTGTCGGCCCTGCCGTCCCAGCGCGCGATCCAGATCTGGTCGGGCAGGTGGAACGCGTCGGGGCGGCTCACCCGTGCGTTGTCGAGGGCGACCATGCCCGATCCGGCGCTGGAGTAGACGCCGGAGACGTAGCCGCGCTCGTGCAGCTCGACGGTCCAGCCGCTGAGGAACGCCAGCGCGGACTCACGGCAGCTGGTGTTGCCGTTGTCGTAGCCCTCGAGGTCGTACCAGAGGGTGCTGCCGGGGACGATGCCGAGCGAGGCGGCGACGCCCACGGTCTTGACCGCCTCGGCGCGACCCTGCTTGCGGGCTTGGCCGTACTTCCCCCTGCGGCCCGGGTCCGGCTTGATCGTCTCGTCGTCCCCGTAGCGCGGGAAGCGGGGCTGGCACGAGGCCTGCGGCCCGAGCGTGATCGGCAGCAGGCGCCAGCCCTTGGTCAGCTGCGTCCGGATCCACTTCGGCGTCAGGTTCGGTTGGCTGCGGCAGGCCCGGGAGTCCCCGGAGATGTAGATGCCGGCGGCCAGGAAGGGCGAGTGGTTGAGCCAGGCGTTCATCGCCTGCTGGCTCGGGGCCAGGCACTGGTCGAACCCGTAGCCGGTGAAGTCGCCGGGCGTGACCGGGGTGTCGACGGCGCGGGCGGGGGCGCTCACGGTGAGGGTGGCGAACACCCCGACGACGAGGCTGAGGACCGCGGCGCGGGCGGTCGAGGCGGCCCATCGGGACATGGTGGCTCCAGGGGACAGGGGGGAACGGCGGTTCACCATAACCTCAGGAATCACAGGCGTAACAGCAGTTACAGCTAACTACAGATCTGTAATTCAGAGCGGGGCCGTTCGGCTCTGACTGCGACCAGAACGCCGAGTCGGCGCTGGTTGACGCTGTGCACGTCAAGCAGCGCCGACTCGGCGGGGTGGAGGGCGTCAAGCAGCGCCGACTCGGCGGGGTGGAGCACGTCAAGCAGCGCCGACTCGGCGGGGTGGAGGGCGTCAAGCAGCGCCGACTCGGCGGATCCTCAGGCGGCGTCGGCCGCCAGGGCCGGCACGGGCTCCGCCGCGCCGTCGGGCGCCGTCGCGCCGTCGGGCTCGGGCAGGGCGTCGGCAGGGGCCGGCGTACGCCGCGGACGCAGCGCCACCGTGGCCACCACCAGGGCGGCCAGCGCGAAGGCGGCCGAGGTGAGGAAGGCCGCCCGGACGCCGGGCACGAACTCGCCCGGGACCGCGCCCGCGGCGTACACCGAGACGATCGCCGCGACACCGACCGCGCTGCCGAGCTGCTGCGTGGTCTGCAGCAGGCCGGAGGCCGAGCCGGCGTGCTCCGGCTCGACGCCGCCGAGCACGGTCGCGGTGATCGGCATGAACACGAAGCCGGTCGCCAGCCCCGCGATCAGCATCGGACCGAAGACCGCGCCGAAGTAGGTGTCGTCGGTGCCGATGCCGCTGAGCCACGTGTAGCCGGCCACCATCGCGGCGGTACCGACCATGATCATGGTGCGCGCACCGAGCCGTCCGATCAGCCACGGGGTGACCCGCGACATCGCGAAGATGGCCAGGCTGAACGGCAGGAACGCGAAGCCGGACGCCAGCGGACCGAAGCCGAGGACGCGCTGGACGTACTGCACGACCAGGAAGAACATCGACAGGTTGGCGCCGATCACCAGCGCCATCACCGCGAGGGCGCCGACGCGGCGACGGTTGCGGACCAGGTGGGGCTGGACCATCGGGTGCGGGTGACGCACCTCGGTGCGCGCCAGCACCGCGAGCAGGGCCAGGCCGAGCGCGAACCCGCCGAGGGTCCGGGCGGAGGTCCAGCCGTGCTCGGGGGTCCCGATCAGGGCCCAGACCAGCGAGACCGCGCCGAGGGTGGCGGTCGCCGCGCCGACCAGGTCGAAGCGACCGGTCCGGCGCTCGGTCTCGTCGACGAAGCGGCGGGCCAGCAGCAGCACCGCGATGCCGAGCGGCACGTTGATGAACAGCGTCCAGCGCCAGGAGCCGACATCGGTCAGCAGGCCACCGAGCAGCAGCCCGATCGAGGCGCCGCCGGAGGAGACGGCGCCGAAGAGCGCGAACGCCCGGTTGCGGGCGGCCTCGTCGGGCGCGCTGGTCGTGAGCAGCGCGAGCACGCTCGGCGCGGCGAGCGCGGCGCCCACGCCCTGGGCGGCCCGGGCGGCGACGAGCTGGCCGGGCGTCTGGGCGAGCCCGCCGAGCATCGAGGCGACGGTGAAGAGGGCCAGGCCGATCTCGAAGAGGCGCAGCCGGCCCCGCACGTCGCCGAGCCGGCCGCCGAGCAGCAGCAGGCCGCCGAAGGCGAGCGTGTAGGCGTTCAGGACCCACGACAGCGAGGCCGGGCCGAAGCCGAGGTCGGTGTCGATGCGGGGCAGGGCGACGTTCACGACGGTCGCGTCGAGGACGAGCATCAGCTGAGCGACCAGGACGATGGCACTCCCGGTCGCGGCGCGGCCGGAGTCCGGCGGCAGGTCGACGGGGAGTGCCTCGCGGCGGGCGGCCCGGCGAGAGGTGGGGCTGGGTGAGGTGGAGCGGGAGAAGAGAGGCATGGGTGGTCAGTCCTGTTCTGGTCTTGCCGACCGACGTAGACTTAGCGGAGAATGGCTCCGGTTCGAGATCAACAGTAGCGGAGACTGTCTCCGGTTAGCAAGGGGTGTTTTCATGCGTGCCGACGCCAAGCGCAACCGCGACCGCATCGTCGAGGTCGCGCGGGACGTCTTCCGGGAGCGCGGGTACGACGCCTCGCTCGACGAGGTCGCCAAGCGTGCGGGCGTCGGAGCGGGCACGCTCTACCGGCACTTCCCGACCCGGGACGCGCTGCTCGACGCGATCATGCAGAGCTGGGTCGACCGGGTGAATGAGGGCGTCGAGAAGGCGCTGGCCTTCGAGGGCTCCGACCGCGAGCTGCTGATCGGCTGGCTCGAGACCTACGCGACGCTGATCTCCCTGCACAAGGGTGGTCCGGCCAAGATCACCTCCGCGATGGGCGACCCCGACTCCCCGATCCAGACCAAGTGCCAGGTGCTCGTCGCCGCCAGCGAGCGGGTCCTCGCCCGGCTCCAGGGAGACGACGCCCTGCGTCCGGGCGTCACCGCCCTCCAGGTCGGTCAGCTCGTGGGCGGTGTCGCCACCGTGGCCGACAACGCCGGCGCGCCGGTCAGCGCCGTGCACCCCCTGCTCGAGGTCATCGCCGACGGCCTGCTCCGCTGACCGGTTCCGTCAGGACACCTCTCCCGGCGCGTCGAGCGCCGTGCCCCGGTGGCTGAAGCCGACCGCTGTCACGGAGTACGCCGTCCCGGTCGGCGCCGCGACCCGCAGGCGGAACTGCAGGTAGCGGCCCTGCACGTGCAGCTCGGCGTGGCGCACGCGCCGCCACGACGTCCAGGTCCCGTCGGGTGTCGAGCGATCACCGGTGCGCACCTGGAGCGCGAGCCTGGTTCCCCGAGGACGCCCGGAGTGCTGGACGACCACGTCGTTCCACGTCGTCCTCTGCTGGGCGTCGAGGACCGGGGAGACGAACGAGCCCCGCCCGCCGTGCCGCAGCGTGAGCCCGCCGAGGCCGGCGCTGCTGACGCGCACGGCGCCGGTGGTCCGCCCGGTCCGGAAGTCCTCCGTCGTCTGCATCGCGACACCCGGGGCCGGGGTGCGGAACGTCCCGAGCCGGCCGAAGGCGCGGTTCCCGGTCCGGTCGAAGGACCCCACCACGAAGCGGTACCGGGTCCTGGGGTCGAGCCCGGTGAGCACCACCTGGTGCCGGGTGACCGGTCGGTCGTCGCGGCGTGACTCGAGCGCCAGCGCCCCTCGCCGGGCGAACCGGACCTCGGACGCCGCGGGCTCGGAGGTGCGCCACGTCACCCGTGCGGTGCCGTCGGGCAGGGCGAGCACCCGGACCCCTGCGATCGTCGGCCTCCCGGTGTCCGCGCGCGGCGTGCGGAAGGTCGCCGGTGGCTCGTCGCGGCTGGGCCAGGTGCGGATCGTCCCGTCCGGGGATCGCGACACCACCCGGTACCTGTACGACGTCCCGGGCCGCAGCGCCGGGAGGTCGACGCGATGGCGCGTGGTGCTGCTCGCGACGGCCTCGGTCCGGGTGAGGGCGTCGCCGTCGGTGCCGAGGACGACCCGCGACGTGGCCGGAGCCGAGGTCGACCACCTGACCGTCGTGCCGTCGGACCCGCTCGCCACGCGGATGGCGGACGGAGCCGGAGCCCCGGAGGCGGCGTACGTGGCCGACCAAGCGCCTGCCGATGCCGGGAACAGGGCGTACTCCTGTCCCTTGACCGTCATCCGGGTGAAGGCCACGGTGGTCCCGCCGCGGGTGAGACCGGTGAGCGTGGTCCCGCCCGGCCCGCTGGTCGGGACCATCGCCGTCAGCCGCGCGGCACCGGCGCCGACGGCGATCGAGAAGGTCAGGGTGCTGCCCGACCACGCGAGGTCGCCGAACGACGAGCCGTTGCGCCCGTCCACCCAGGCCAGCATCTGCCGGGCGGTGACCAGCGGCACCCCCCGCGCCTGCGCCGAGGCGAGCAGCTGGGTGCTCTCGAAGGTGGTGGCGGAGTCGGTGTGCATGTTGGCGGTGAAGGCGCCGTAGTAGCCGAGGGGGCCGAGGGCCCGGTCGAGCAGCGTGTTCGGCGTGAACGGGTAGCTCTGGTTCGACTCGTCGGTCATCACCGTCTGGGTCTGGTAGACGTCGATCATCGACCCGTCGGTGTCGGTGAACCGCATGGGAATGCCCGAGCCGTTCATGAAGCCGGGGCGGTCCTGGATCCAGGTGCCGGGCCAGAAGTAGTAGTTGGTGTCGAGGCGGATCCCGTTGGCGAGCTCCGCCCGGGGCTGCGAGCTCCAGTCGCTGAAGACGATGCAGTGCGTGCGGTTGCTCACCGGGGAGGGGAGGCTCGAGTACTTCGCCCGCCACGCGGCCAGCTGGCTGCTGTAGCTGCTCTGCAGCGAGCTCAGTGACGAGTAGTCGCCGCAGTCGGTGCTGTGGTGGAGGCCGATCTCGAAGCCCTGACCTGCGTAGGTCGACGCCTGGGCGTTGCTGAACGGGGTCGAGGTGTAGACGTAGGAGGTGAACCGCGGACAGGTCCACGCGCTCACCGAGCAGCCGGTCGGGCTCGAGGCCAGGTAGGAGTCGAAGCGTCCCGCGGTCCCGCCGTTCCCGTGGTCGTCGCCGGTGGCCACGACCACCGCCTTCGTGGTGTCGGGGAAGTACCAGAAGCGGGGCAGTGGCATCCGGTCGCGCCGCATCACCGTGAGGAGGTTCGCCAGCAGCCGCTGCTGCTCGTCGGCCTGGGGGATCTGCACCTTCCCCAGGTCCAGCCAGTCCGTGACGCCGGTGCCGCCGAAGTACAGGTCGTCGGAGCGGATCGGGGTCTGCGCGTCGCGCTCCTGTCCGGCCCACGCCTGGTTCCCCTGGTGGGTCCCGACCACCGACCTGGCCAGGTCGTAGGCGAAGGTCGCGACCTGTCCTCCGTTCGCCCCGACGCTTCGCCAGGCCACGGCCGGCTGGCCCGTGGACGCGGTGGCGGAGGAGTACAGCGTGGCGACGCTGGTGGCGCCGGCCAGTGCGTAGCGGTTCGCGGAGCCGTGGAACTGCATGGTGTCGGTCGTGATCCCCGCGCCGGGAGGTGTCGTCGCGTCGACTGCGAGGTAGCCCTCGTTGACGGTGCCGACCTGCGGGGTCAGCCCGGCCAGCGGGAGGAGGCGGCTGTCGGGGCGCATCAGCACCAGGTCGCCGCCGGCGTTCACCCAGTCGGTGAGGTCGGCGACCTGCGCGTCCGTCACGGCCACGTCCCCGACCACGACCGCGCCGTACGACGCCAGCGCCGTCGCGGTGAGGCCGGCGGGCCCGATCGTGGTGAACTCGTTGAGTCCCTCCGCGCGCAGGATCTCGGCGAGGTAGGTGGAGACCGGGTTGGCGGCACTCGTCACCACCGCGATCGGTCCACCGGGTCCCTGGTCCGGAGCGGGCGGCGCCGGTGCCGCGGTCTGGAACGTCCAGGTCGTCGTGGCCGCGGTGTTGCCCGACGCGTCCGCGGCTCCGCTCACCTGCACGGTGTAGGTCGTCGACGGCTGCAGGGCCGCGCCGGGCTGGAACACCACGCGGGTGTTGCTGGTGTCGAGGGTGGTGGTGCCGGCGACGAGGGAGCCGGACGGGTTGCGCACCTCGACGCTGGCGCTGCCCGACTTCAGCGCCTCGTTGTAGGTCGCCGTGACGAGCGTGTTCGTCGGCACGCCGGTCGCGTTCGCGGCCGGCGTCCGGTCCTGCAGCACGGGGGCGGTGGTGTCGTTGGCGGACTCCTGGAAGACCACGTCGACCCAGTAGTTCTCGCTGTTGTACGAGCTGTTCGGGAATGCCCCGGCGGTGCCGGTGTAGCGGTAGACCCCGTTGCCGCCGTCCACGCCGTTCTGCAGTGCCGTGAGCGGGCCGCGCGTCGTTGCCGCACTGGCGAAGTACGCCGAGGTCACGACGTACCTCGACGGAGTGAAGTACGACGCGACGTAGGTCGTGTTCGCCGTGACGGGGACCGGGGTGGCGAACGTGGCCTGCTGCCAGCCGCTGGCGCTCTCGTTGGTGAAGCTCACCGACGCCAGCCGGGTGCCGGTCGAGGTCCACAACGATCCGACGTGCGTGCCGGAGGTCGCGGTCGGCTTGTAGTAGCGGATGCCCGTGATGTAGCCGTCCTGGGCGGTGCGGAACTTCACGCCGAGCTCCACCGAGCTGGTGTCCGGGTCGGTGCCCGCCGGGGTGGCGGTGCTCGGCCAGATCGTGCACGGGCACGCGCTGGTGGTGGCGGCGGTCGTGAACGTCCAGGTGACCGGGTCCATGACGTTGCCCGATGCGTCCGCGGCGCCGGACACGGACGCGGTGTAGGTCGTGGACGGCTGCAGCCCGGTGGACGGGGTGAGCGTCGCCGTGCGGGTGGCGGCGTCGTAGGCCGTCGTGGCGGCGACCGCGGTGCCCGCGGGGTTCTTCAGCGTGAACGTCACGGTCGAGGCCGTCACCGCTTCGCTGAAGGTCGCCGACGGCGCGACGCTCGTGGCGACGTTCGTGGCGCCCGCGGCCGGTGTCCGCGCGGTCACCGTCGGTTTCGTCGTGTCGGCGGCAGCGGTCGTGAACGTCCAGGTGACCGGGTCCATCACGTTCCCCGCCGCGTCCGTGGCGCCGGAGACCGCGACGGTGTAGGTCGTGGAGGCCTGCAGGGGCGCGCTCGGGGTCAGGGTCGCGGTCCGGGTGGCGGCGTCGTACGCCGTCGTGGCGGTGACCGTGGTGCCCGCGGGGTTCTTCAGCGTGAAGGTCACGGAGGACCCGGTGACCGGCTCGCTGAAGGTCGCCGTCGGTGCGACGCCGACGGCGACGTTCGTCGCCCCGGCGGCGGGCGAGCGGTCGGTGACGGTCGGCTTGGTGGTGTCCGGCCCGTTGTCGTAGACGACGTCGACCCAGTAGTTCTCGCTGTTGAAGGTGCTCGTGGGGAACGACCCGGCGGTGGTGCCGTAGCGGTAGACGCCGTTGCCGCCGTCGGTGCCGTCGCGCAGGGCGGTGAGCGGACCGTTGGTCACGGCCGAGGTGAAGTAGCCCGAGCTGACCGCGTACCGCGAGGGCGCGAAGTACGACGCGACGTACGTCGTGTTCGCCGTGACCGGGACCGGGTTGGCGAAGCTCGCCTGCTGCCACCCGCTCGCGGTCTCGTTGGTGAAGGTGGCGGTGGCGAGCTTGGTGCCGGTGCCCGTCCACAGGGTGCCCACGTGCGTCCCGGTGGCCTGGGTCGGCTTGTAGTAGCGGATGCCGGTGATGAAGCCGTTCTGCGATGCGCGGAACTTCACGCCCAGCTCGACCGGGCTGGTGTCGGGGTCCGTGCTCTGCGGGACCGCCGACGACGGCCAGATCGTGCAGGGACAGGTGGTGGACCCACTCCCGCCGCCGGCGGTCACGGTGATCCCGGGCTTCGGGGCCTCGATGTTGCCGCTGTCGTCGGCGGCGCGACTGCGGATCTTCAGGGTCGTGCCGGCATCCGGGGTGAACGTGTAGGTCCACGACTCCCGGCCGGTCGCCCGGTGCCAGGTGGTCCCGCCGTCCGTGGTGACCTCGATCCCCCCGACGCGGCCGCCGGTGTCGGTCGCCGTCCCGGTCACCGTCACCTGACTGCCGGCGGGGACGTTGGCCCCGTCCGCGGGCGCGGTGATCGTCGAGGTGGGGGCGGTCCGGTCCGTCGACGCGGTGGCCCCCGTCAGCCCGGTCTGCAACGTTGTCGGCTGGACCCCCATGTCGGCGAGCAGGTTGACGGTCGCCTGCCGGGCCGGCGTGCTCGCGGCGGCGGTGCCCCGGTCGTGGGTGGAGTCCAGCGCCCACGGCCACTGGATGGTGCCCGCGCCGAACACCAGGGCGCCGCTCGAGGCGCGGTAGAGCGTCATCGAGTGGGTGGCCGTCCCGTTGGCGTACGTGCTGCCCTGGTCCTGGAGCACCTGGGCGCTGCCCGTCGTCTGCGAGAGCCGGATCAGGCCCGGTGGTCGCGAGCCGTTGTCGGCGTCCTGGTCCCACTCGTAGCCGATGACGTTGGACCCGATGGTGGCGGTCTGGTTGGCGCCGAGGTTCGCGACGCTGGTGTTGCGCCAGAAGCGCATCTTCCCGTCGGCCGAGCCGACCACCATGTTGATCGCGCAGCAGTTCGACGTGAAGATCGTGCCGCTCAGGGCGTTCTCGGGACGCCCTCCGTCGGCCGGTGGGCTGAACCGCGGGTCGCGCCAGGTGCCGGTCCACGTCGGCGGGTCCTGGGGGTCGATCGTGGCGTTGGCGTGGGTCTCCTTGTACGAGACCAGGGTGCGGTACGGCGTGCCGCTGCCGTCGATGCTGTTCTCCCACCGGGTCTTCCAGAAGATCTCGTTGCCGCTGAAGAAGGCGAGGTTGACCCCGGCGTCGCGGGCGGCCTCGACGTTGGCGCGCTGCTGCCCGGACCAGTACTCGTCGTGGCCGACCGACATGAAGACCTGGTGCTCACGGAGCTCGGCGCCTCGGCGGTCGGTGTCGGCGCCGGAGGTGTAGCTGACGTCGTAGCCGTTCGCCTCGAGGTACCGGACCATCGGGTACTCGCTGTTGAAGACGAAGTCCTCCGGGCCGGTGTCGCGCGTGGTGAACGGCCGGTTGTAGCTCACCTTGTAGGCCCGGCCGGCCGGGGAGCCGACGTACAGGCTGTTGCCGCCGTACTGGTTGTAGGCCTGCCAGGTCGTGTCGGAGGTCTGGAACAGCAGCTTCGAGGAGGAGCTGTCGTTGCGCACCACGAAGAAGACCTGGCTGGCGCCGGTCGTGCCGTCGGTGCGCACCAGCCGCGCGAAGTAGATGCCGGAGACCGCGTCCGCGGGCACCGCCCAGGAGGCGTTCTGGGCCCAGTTGCCGCAGTCGACCAGCCCGGTGCTCGCGTCGTTGAGGCAGGCCGGCTGGTTGCGCACGATGTTCGTGGGGTTGACGGTGGTGATCTTGCGGGCGCCGAGGCCGCCGTAGTAGCCCATCCGGTAGATGTCGAGGCGGTACGACGTCGCCGGGGTGTCGATCTTGAAGCCCTCGGTCTCGCCCACGTTGACGCTCATCTGGGTGGCGAAGCCCTGGATGGTGCTGCTGCCGGCCCCGGTGACACCCCATTCGCTCTGCGGGTTGCCGGGCTTGGTGTTCTCGCACGCGACCGGGCTCACCACGGGGGCGTCGCACGGTGCGGCGACGGCCGCCGGGGGCGACACCACGCCGAGGCCCGTCATGACCAGGACGCCGGCGAGGAGCCACAGCAGGACTCCCGGCCGGGTCGTTCCACGCCTGCTCGTGCGCCCACCATGCATGGCTCGCCCCGTTCGCTCAGGCTCGCGGCCGGCGGCCCGAGTGCTCCTTGAGATGTCGGCAGCCTAGGATCGCCCGGCCCTGTCTGGACCGGGCCGGACCCGCACTTACCGAGCCTTCGGTAACGCCCACCCGTTCCTGCCCCTCCGCGTGTCTCACCGTCCGTGGCCCGAAGGCCGGGAGGGGCGGCCGCGCCGGTAGATTGGCGCCCGTGCCCGAGACCAGCACCGCCCCCGTGACCCATCTCGACACCGTCGCCGTCGCCAAGGACGACCCCCAGCGCGAGCAGCCCTGGGCCGACCTCGGCCTCAAGGCCGACGAGTACCAGCGGATCCGCGAGATCCTCGGCCGCCGGCCGACCAGCTCCGAGCTGGCGATGTACTCCGTGATGTGGAGCGAGCACTGCTCCTACAAGAGCTCGAAGGTGCACCTCAAGCAGTTCTCCGAACTGGCTGATCAGCTGGGCCAGGAGACGGGGGCCGGTCGCATGCTGGCCGGCATCGGCGAGAACGCCGGGGTCATCGACATCGGCCAGGGCTACGCGGTCACGTTCAAGGTCGAGAGCCACAACCACCCGTCGTACGTCGAGCCCTACCAGGGCGCCGCCACCGGCGTCGGCGGCATCGTCCGCGACATCCTCGCGATGGGCGCCCGTCCGGTCGCCGTGATGGACCCGCTGCGCTTCGGCCCGCTCGACGCCCCCGACACCCACCGCGTGCTGCCCGGGATCGTGGCCGGCGTCGGCGGCTACGGCAACTGCCTCGGTCTGCCCAACATCGGCGGCGAGGCGGTCTTCGACGAGACCTACCTCGGCAACCCGCTGGTCAACGCGCTGTGCGTCGGCGTGCTCAGGCACGAGGACCTCCACCTGGCCAAGGCCAGCGGCGTCGGCAACCAGGTCATCCTCTACGGCGCCCGCACCGGCGGCGACGGCATCGGCGGCGTCTCCGTGCTCGCGTCCGAGACCTTCGACGCCGACGGTCCGGCCAAGCGGCCCAGCGTGCAGGTCGGCGATCCCTTCATGGAGAAGCTGCTCATCGAGTGCACGCTCGAGATCTTCGCCGCCGGTCTGGTCGCCGGCATCCAGGACCTCGGCGGCGCCGGGCTCTCCTGTGCCACCTCCGAGCTGGCCAGCGCCGGCGACGGCGGCATGCACGTCGAGCTGGACCGGGTCCCGCTGCGCGACTCCACGCTCGCGCCGGAGGAGATCCTGATGAGCGAGTCGCAGGAGCGCATGATGGCCGTCGTCGAGCCCGGCGACGTGGCCGCGTTCATGGCGATCTGCGCGAAGTGGGACGTCGAGGCGGTCGTGGTCGGCGAGGTGACCGACACCGGTCGCCTGCACATCGACTGGCACGGGGAGCGCGTCGTCGACGTGCCGCCGCGGACCGTCGCGCACGAGGGGCCGACGTACCAGCGTCCCTTCGCCCGCCCGGACTGGCAGGACTCCCTCCAAGCCGACGGCGCCGAGGCGCTGGCCCGGCCCGCGACCGGCGCCGAGCTGCGCGACACCCTGCTGCGCCTCGTCGCCTCCCCGAACCTCTGCGACAAGTCCTGGATCACCGACCAGTACGACCGCTACGTGCGCGGCAACACCGTGCTCGCCCAGCCCTCCGACAGCGGCATGGTCCGCGTCGACGAGGAGACCAACCTCGGCGTCGCGGTCTCGACCGACTGCAACGGCCGCTTCGCCAAGCTCGACCCGTACTCCGGCGCCCAGCTCGCGCTCGCCGAGTCCTACCGCAACGTCGCCACCGGTGGCGCCACCCCGCTGGCCATCTCGGACTGCCTCAACTTCGGCTCGCCGGAGGACCCGGACGTCATGTGGCAGTTCGCCGAGGCCTGCCGCGGGCTCAAGGACGCCTGCCTCGAGCTCGGGATCCCGGTCACCGGCGGCAACGTCAGTCTCTACAACCAGACCGGAGAGACGGCGATCCTGCCGACCCCCGTGGTCGCCGTGCTCGGTGTCATCGAGGACGTCACGACGCGGACCCCGTCCGCCTGGGCCTCGGCCGGTGAGCAGGTCTTCGTGCTCGGCGAGACCCGCGAGGAGCTCTCCGGCTCGGAGTGGGCGCACGTCGTGCACGGTCACCTCGGAGGCCGGCCGCCGCGGGTCGACCTGGCCGCCGAGAAGGCGCTCGCCGAGCTGCTGCGCGACGGCGTCGGGCTGCTCTCCAGCGCCCACGACCTCTCCGACGGCGGTCTCGGCCAGGCGCTCGTCGAGGCGGCGCTGCGCCACGACGTGGGGGCAACGGTCTCGCTGCCCGGCGACGCGTTCGTGGACCTGTTCGCCGAGTCCGCGGGTCGGGTGCTGGTCACGGTCGCCGCGGGTGACGAGGACCGGCTGGCCGCCCTCGCCGCGCGCCACGGCGTGCCGCTCACCCCGCTCGGGACGACCGGCGGTGACGCGGTCGTCGTCGAGGGAGAGTTCGAGTTGCCGCTCGGCGAGCTGCGTGAGGCCTGGACCGCCACCCTGCCGGCCGCGCTCTCCTGACCGTCCGGGTCGGGTCGTGTGCCCCAGCACGCGCCATGGCGCGTCCTCACGCACACGACCCGTCGTCGTGTTGCGAGGATGAGCCCGTGACCGACGCGCGCACCATCACCTACGGCGACGACCCGAGTCAGTACGGCGAGCTCTCGCTCCCCGACGGCACGCCCCGCGGCGTGGTCGTGGTCGTCCACGGCGGCTTCTGGAAGGCGGAGTACGACCTCTCCCTCGGCCGTCCGCTCGCGGCGAGCCTGGTCGAGCGGGGGTGGGCCGCGTGGAACCTCGAGTACCGCCGGGTCGGCCCCGCCGGCGCGACGGGCGCGGGCGGTGGCTCACCGACCACCCTCGACGACGTCGCCGCCGGCATCGACCGGCTCGCGGACCTCGACCTGGACCTCGGCACCGTGGTCACCCTCGGCCACTCGGCCGGGGGGCACCTCGCCGCGTGGGCCGCCTCCCGCCGCCGGTTCGCACGCTGGGAGGACGGCGTCGACGTCACGGCCGTGATCTCCCAGGCGGGGGTGCTCGACCTGCGCGCGGCGTACGCCGACGGGCTCGGCGGCGGCGCCGTCGAGGCCTTCCTCGGCCACCCGCCCGGCCCCGGGGACGACCCGGCCGACCCCGCGCGCCAGGTGCCGCTCGACGTGCCTCTCTGGTGCGTGCACGGCCGCGGGGACGACATCGTGCCGGTCAGCCAGTCGCGGGAGTACGTCGCCTCGGCCACCGCCGCCGGGGCGCGCGCCGAGCTGGTCGAGGTCGAGGGCGACCACTTCGTGGTGATCGACCCCGACTCCGGAGCGTGGAAGCGCACGCTCGAGATCCTCGACGGCCTCGCCTGACCCCTCGGCGTCAGGCCAGGTCCTCGCAGAGGTGCTCGGCGATCGCGAGCGAGGACGTCGCCGCCGGTGACGGGGCGTTGCGGACCGCGGTGACGCGGCCCAGGCGGCTGATCCGGAAGTCGTCGACGAGGCCGCCGTCCCGGTCCAGTGCCTGCGCCCGCACGCCGGCGTGCCGACCGTCGACGTCGGCGACGGTGAGCTCGGGCAGGTAGCGCCGGGCGCCGGCCACGAACGCCCGACGGGACAGCGACCCGCGCATCTCCGCCAGCCCCATCCGCCAGTGCCGGCGGGCCATCCGACGGAACCCCGGCCAGGCCAGCGTCTCGGCCAGGTCGCGCAACACCACGTCGGAGCGGCGGTAGCCCTCCCGGGCGGTGGAGAGGACGGCGTTCGGGCCGATGTCGACAGTGCCGTCGACGCGGCGGGTGAAGTGCACGCCCAGGAACGGGTAGCGCGGGTCGGGCACGGGGTAGACCAGCCCGCGGACCAGGTGGGCGCGCTCGGGTCGCATCGTGAGGTACTCCCCCCGGAACGGCACGATCGCGGGCTCCGCGGCGTCCCCGGCCAGCCGGGCCACCCGGTCGGACTGCAGGCCGGCGCAGACGACGAGGTGGTCCAGCTCGTGCCGCTGACCGCCGGCGGTCACCCGGACCACGTCCCCCGCCCGCTCGATCTCCTCGACGGGGGTGCCGAGCAGCAGCCGGCCGCCGCCGGCCACGACGTCGTCGGCGTACGCCCTGGTGACCGCGACGAAGTCGACGATCGCGGTCGAGGGGGAGTGCAGGCCGGCGACCCCCGTGACGTGCGGCTCGTGCTCGCGGATGCCCTCCGTGGAGAGCCACCGCAGGCCGGGTACGCCGTTGCGCGTCGCCCGCTCCTCGATCGCGCGCAGGCGCGGCACCTCCTCGTCGGTGAGGGCGACGACGGTCTTGCCGCACTCGACGTACTCGATGCCCTTCTCCTGGCAGTACTCCTTCAGCAGGCCCACGCCGCGCCGGCACAGCCGCGCCTTCAGGGAGTCGGCCGGGTAGTAGAGGCCGGCGTGCACGACACCGCTGTTGTGCCCGGTCTGGTGCCGACCGACCTCGGGCTCCTTGTCGAAGACTGTGACCTCGACCCCGGGCCGGGTCTCCAGCAGCCGCCGGGCGACCGCCAGCCCGACGATCCCGGCCCCTACGACGCCGACGCGCCTCTCGTCCCCGTTCACCAGCCGAGGGTACGACGGCCCCGGAGGGTGGACCTTCGACCCGTCCCGGCGGCCCGCTCGCCGTGCGACGGTGGACCGGCCCCGTCCACCCGAGGAGAGTTGCGCATGCCCGTCTTCACCCGGAAGTCCCCCGAGCGCTCCAGCGAGGTCCGTGCCATCGACGACGCCGAGGTCGCGGCGCTGGACCGCTGGTTCCGGGCCGCCAACTACCTCGCGGTCGGCCAGATCTACCTGCTGGACAACCCGCTCCTCGAACGGCCGCTGGTCGCCGAGGACGTCAAGCCCCGGCTGCTCGGCCACTGGGGCACGACGCCCGGCCTGAACCTGGTGTGGACCCACCTGAACCGGCTCGTCCGCCAGCGTGACGTCGACGCGATCTTCCTCGCCGGTCCCGGCCACGGTGGTCCCGCCGCCGTCGCGAACGCCTGGCTCGAGGGGACCTACTCCGAGATCTATCCGCACATCGGCCACGACCGGGAGGGCATGCAGGGCCTGTTCCGTCAGTTCTCGTTCCCCGGCGGCATCCCCAGCCACGTGGCGCCTGAGACGCCCGGCTCGATCCACGAGGGTGGTGAGCTCGGCTACGTGCTCTCCCACGCGTACGGCGCGGCGATGGACAACCCCGACCTGGTGGTGGCCGCGGTGGTCGGCGACGGCGAGTTCGAGACCGGTCCGCTGGCGGCGTCGTGGCACGCCAACAAGTTCGTCGACCCGGTGCGCGACGGGGCGGTGCTGCCGATCCTGCACCTCAACGGCTACAAGATCGCCAACCCCACGGTGGCCGCACGGATCCCGCGGGAGGAGCTCGAGAGCCTGCTGCGCGGCTACGGCCACGAGGTGCTCACGGTCGAGGGTGACGACCCGTGGGACGTGCACCGGCAGCTCGCGGCGGCCCTGGACCGGGCCCACGACACGATCCGGGAGATCCAGCGCGAGGCCCGGGAGGCAGCCGGTGGGCGGGAAGTCGTACGCCGCCCGTGGCCGATGGTGCTGCTGGTGACCCCGAAGGGCTGGACCGGTCCGAAGGTGGTCGACGGCCTGCAGGTCGAGGGGACGTGGCGGTCCCACCAGGTGCCCCTGGCCGAGACCCGGCAGAACGCCGAGCACCGGGCGATCCTCGAGGAGTGGCTGCGCTCCTACCGCCCCGAGGAGCTCTTCGACGCCGCCGGTGCGCCGGCCGAGGACCTGCGTGCGCTCGCGCCGGTCGGAACCCGTCGGATGAGCGCGAACCCGCACGCCAACGGGGGGCTGCTGCGGGTGCCGCTGCACCTGCCCGACTTCCGCACGCACGCCGTGGAGGTCACCGAGCCGGGGGCCTCGATCCACGAGCCCACACGGGTGCTGGGTCGCTACCTCGTGGACGTGGTGCGCGACAACGATTCGAGCTTCCGGATCTTCGGGCCGGACGAGACCGCGTCGAACCGGCTGGACGCCGTCTACGAGGTCACCGACAAGGTCTTCGCCGGGGAGATCCGCGACAGCGACGAGCACCTCGCCCACTCGGGTCGGGTGATGGAGATCCTCTCCGAGCACACCTGCCAGGGCTGGCTGGAGGGCTACCTGCTCACCGGGCGGCACGGGCTGTTCAGCTGCTACGAGGCGTTCATCCACCTCGTCGACTCGATGTTCAACCAGCACGCGAAGTGGCTGAAGACCACCCGTGACCTGTCGTGGCGGCCGCGGATCTCCAGCCTCAACTACCTGCTCAGCTCACACGTGTGGCGCCAGGACCACAACGGATTCTCCCACCAGGACCCCGGGTTCATCGACCACGTCGTGAACAAGAAGGCCGAGGTGGTCCGGGTCTACCTGCCGCCGGACACCAACACGCTGCTCTCGACGATGCAGCACTGCCTGGAGAGCCAGCACTACGTGAACGTCGTGGTGGCCGGCAAGCAACCGGTGTTCGACTGGCTCGACGCCGAGGCGGCCGACCTGCACTGCGCCCGCGGGCTGGGCATCTGGGAGTGGGCCTCCAACGACGACGGCGAGCCGGACGTGGTGATCGGCTGTGCGGGCGACGTCCCCACCCTGGAGGCGCTCGCCGCGGTCTCGATCCTGCGCGAGCACCTGCCGGAGCTGAGGATCCGGTTCGTGAACGTGGTCGACCTGATGCGGCTGCAGGACGAGAAGGAGCACCCGCACGGCCTCTCCGACCGCGACTTCGACACGCTGTTCACGACCGACAGGCCCGTGATCTTCGCCTACCACGGCTACCCCTGGCTGATCCACCGGCTGACCTACCGGCGCACCAACCACCACAACCTGCACGTGCGCGGCTACAAGGAAGAGGGGACCACCACCACCCCGTTCGACATGGTGATGATGAACGAGATCGACCGCTACCACCTGGTGATGGACGTCATCGACCGGGTGCCCGGGCTCGGGTCGCGCGCCGCCGTGCTGCGCCAGCAGATGGGCGACACCCGCCGGCGGGCCCGGCAGTGGACCCGCGAGCACGGCGACGACCTGCCCGAGGTGCGGGAGTGGAGCTGGAGCGGGCTCTCCTCGCCGGGGCACGGGCGCTCCCCGTCGACGACGGCCGCGGCGACCGGCGCGGACGCGATCTGACACTTGTAACGCTCCGTTAGGGAGTCAGGTGCCCCGTTGTGGCGGAGCACCAGACTCCCTAACGGAGCGTTACAAGCGGCCGCTCAGCACCGCCACCACCTGCCGCGCGATCGCGAGCTCCTCGTTGGTCGGCACCACGAGCACGGTCACGGGGGAGGAGTCGGGTGAGATGACCCGCGGGCCGGTGGCGGGTGCCTCGTTGCGGGCCGGGTCGACCGCGATCCCGAGCCCGGTCAGCCCGGCCAGGGCGTCCGCGCGCAGCCGGGGCAGGTGCTCGCCGACCCCGGCGGTGAGCACGACCGCATCGGCGCCCCCGAGCACGGCGAGGTAGGCCCCGACGTACTTCCGCAGCCGGTGGCAGTAGACGTCGTACGCCGTCCGCGCGGCCGCCGCGCCCGCGTCGACGGCCGCCAGCAGGTCGCGGAAGTCGTGGCAGCCCGCGAGCCCTTGGAGCCCCGAGCGGTGGTGCAGCAGGTCCTCGAGCTCGTCGAGGCCCAGGCCGGCGCGCCGCAGCAGGTGCAGCAGGATCCCCGGATCGAGGTCGCCGGCGCGAGTGCCCATCACGAGCCCCTCGAGCGGCGTCAGCCCCATCGAGGTGTCGACCGGGCGACCCCCGCGGATCGCGGCCGCGGAGGCCCCGTTGCCGAGGTGGAGCGTGATCAGCGCCAGCCCCGCCGGGTCACGGGAGAGGAGGCGCGCGGCCTCGCCGGCGACGTGCTCGTGGCTGATCCCGTGCGCGCCGTACCTCCTGATCTCCTCCCGCTCGGCGAGCCCGCGCTCGAGGGCGTACGTCGCCGCCGGCGCCGGCAGGTCGGCGAAGAAGGCCGTGTCGAAGGCCGCGACCTGCGGCAGGGAGGGGTACGCCGCGCGGGCGCTGCGGATGCCGTCGACCGCGGGCGGGTTGTGCAGCGGGGCGAGCCGGGCCAGCCGCTCGATCTCGGCGAGCACGTCGTCATCGACCACGACCGTCCGGGTGAGCCGAGGGCCGCCGTGCACGACCCGGTGCCCGACGGCCAGGAGCTGCGCCTCGGTGACGCCGGAGCTGTCGAGGGCGTCGTGGACCGCGGCGAGCGCGGCCCGGTGGTCGTCGGCGGCGAGCTCCCGGTGGTGCTCGCCGCCGGCGTCGGTGTGCGTCAGCCGGGCGTCGCCGCTGCCGATCCGCTCCACGATCCCCCGGACCGCAGCGGCGCCGGTGCCCGGGGCGACGACCTGATACTTCAGCGACGACGAGCCCGCGTTGAGGACCAGCACCTGCTGCGCCATCGCGGCCTCCCTCGTCGGTGGGCTCCCACGCTAGGGCACGCCCCAGGGGGTCAGGCGGGGACCGGCGCGACCGGCTCGACGGCGGCCGCGTTGCCGGTCTGCTCCGGTGCCCCGGTGCTCCATTGGCTGGGCCGCGGGACGCGGCGGACGCTGGCGCTGAGCGTCGGGATGAGCGCCACGACCGCGGTCAGCCCGCCCAGCACGGCCACCGCGGCGGAGCCGCCGAGACCGGAGAGCAGCACGCCGGCGAGCACGGGAGCCAGCGGCATGGTCGACATCGAGACGAACTGCATCGTCGACTGCACCCGGCCCTGGAGGGCGTCCGGCGTGACGGCGACCCGGTAGGCGCCGATGCCGGCGTTGCCGGCGGGGTTGAGCAGCATGCCCAGGCCCAGCGCTGCGGCGACCACGGCGGGCTGGTTCCACAGCACCATCGGGACCACGAGCGGCACGAAGGCCCACCCACACAGGATGGTCAGCCACCCGGTGGCGAACCGGTCGATGATCCACGGTGCCGCGATCGCGCCCAGGATCCCGGCGACCCCGGCCACCGTCTCGACCAGGCCGATGTGGACCGGGTCGAAGCCGCCCTCGATCAACCGCAGGATCGCGACGAAGAAGAGCGCGTTGACGGCGAGGTTGACCAGCGCCGCCCAGGTCAGCAGGACCCGGAAGAACGGGCGTCCCCAGATGAACCGCATCCCCTCGGCGATGTCCTCGCGCGGCTTGCGGCGGGGGCCGGTCCGCTCGGGCGCGGACAGGTCGGTGCGGATCCGGCCGAGGAGGAACCAGGAGACCGCGAAGCTGACGGCGTCGGCGGCGAACGGCAGCCAGCGAGTCACGCCGTACAGCAGACCCCCGAGCGGGCCGCCGACCAGCGCGGCGACGTGCTGGCGGGCCTGGTTCTGGCTCAGCGCGGTGGGCAGGTCCTCGCGCGGGACGACGGTCCGGACCGCGGCGATCTCCGCGGGGCTGAACAGGCCGGCGCCGATCCCGGTCAGCAGTGCCACCACGAGCAGGTGCGGGACGGTGAGGGAGTCACGCAGGCCGGCGACGACCAGCGACCCGTAGAGGAGGACCCCGGTGGCGCTGGAGGCCCGCATCAGCCGCCGACGGTCGACGCGGTCGGCCCACACGCCGGCCGGCAGCAGCGTGCCGGCCATGCCCAGCAGGAAGAGCGCCTCGCTGGCGGCGGCGATCGTGGCCGACCCGGTGAGCTGGTAGGCGAGCAGGGGGAACACGAACATGCTCACCCGGCTCCCGAGCTCGGAGACGGTCTGCCCGACCCAGAGGACGGTGAAGTCGCGGTTGCGGGCGAGGGTGCGGTATCCGGTCATGTTCCGCACGATATGGTGCGCATCTAAAATTGCGCAAGAGTTATTGCGCAACTTTACGTGCGGATCTGGGTAGAGTGGGCCCATGGCGACGTACGACGACCCGCGGATCCTGCGCGCGGTCGCCCACCCCACCCGCAACCGGATCCTGTCCGAGCTGTTCGCGGCCGGGTCGCTGCGCGCTGCCGACATCGCCCGCGAGCTGGGCATCCCGGCCAACCAGGCCAGCTTCCACCTGCGCCAGCTGGCGAAGTACGGCCTGATCGAGGAGGCCCCCGACGAGGCCCGCGACCAGCGGGACCGCGTCTGGCGGCTGGCGGACCGCGACGGCATCAGCTTCCGCACCCGCGACATGCTCGACCAGCCCGGCGGCCGGGCGGCGTACGCCGTGTTCCAGCGCAACGCGGTGGCCTGGGGCCACCACCTCGTCGACGCGGCCCTGGCCCACGAGCCGGGCAGGAAGCCCCACAAGAGCGTGTCCGAGTGGGCGCTGCGGCTCACGCCGGAGGAGTCCGACGAGCTGCTGCAGGAGATGTCGGAGGTCATCGACCGCTGGCGGAGCAAGACCCAGGGTGCGGGGGAGGGGCGGCAGACCTACTCCGTCTACTCGCTGATCCAGCCCTACCCCGGCCCGGAGCCCGACGGGGCCGACGAACCGGACGGGACCACCGGGGTCGACGGCCCGGTTTCCTAGGATCGCTGCGTGCCCGCCCGACTCCGACCTGCCGACCCCGACGCCGTGGCCGAGGCCCGCGCTCGCCTGGACGCCGGTGATGCCGCCCCGGCCGACCTGCGGCTGCTGACCAAGCACTACCTCGCGCTGCTCGAGACCCGGGCGCCGGGCAGGTCGGTCGAGGTGCGCGTCCCGCCGTACGCCGCCGTGCAGGTCGTGGAGGGCGTCCGCCACACCCGCGGCACCCCGCCCGCCGTCGTGGAGATGGACGCCGAGACCTGGATCGCCCTCGCCACCGGCGCCCTCGACTGGCCCAGCGCCGCCGACTCCGCACGGGTCCGCGCCTCCGGCGAGCGCGCCGACCTCACGCCGTACCTCCCGCTCCCCTGAGACGGTCCCTCGCCGACGTCCCTCGGACCCGCCCGGATAGGTTGACCCGCATGAGCGAGTACGACGTGGACGGCATCAGGGACAAGGTGACCGGGGTCCTGCCCGGCATCCGTCAGGACCTCGAGGACCTGGTGCGCATCGAGTCGGTCAGCGCCGACCCGGCGCGGGCTGCCGAGGTGCAGCGCAGCGCCGAGGCCGTGGCCGAGCTGTTCCGGGCCGAGAGCTTCGAGACCGTCGAGATCGTGAGCGTCGACGGCGGCGCTCCGGCGGTCATCGCGCACAAGCCCGGCCCCGCCGGCTCCCCGACCGTGCTGCTCTACGCCCACCACGACGTGCAGCCCGAGAACGACCACGCCGACTGGGACTCGCCGCCCTTCGAGCCGACCGAGCGCGACGGCCGCCTGTTCGCCCGCGGCGCGGCCGACGACAAGGCCGGCATCGCGGCGCACCTCGGCGCCCTGCGGGTCTACGGCGACGACCTGCCCGTGGGCGTCACCATGTTCATCGAGGGCGAGGAGGAGGTCGGCTCCGAGACGCTGCCGGCGCTGCTCGAGGAGCACAAGGACAAGCTCGCCGCCGACGTCATCGTGATCGCGGACTCCGGCAACTGGGACATCGGCGTCCCGGCGCTCACCACCAGCCTGCGTGGCCTGGTCCGCGTCGACGTCGAGGTCCGCACCCTGACCCACGCGGTCCACTCCGGCATGTGGGGCGGCCTGGTTCCGGACGCGCTGATGACCCTCTCGCGGGTGATCGCGAGCCTGCACGACGACCGCGGCAACGTGGCGGTCCTGGGCCTGCACAGCGGTCCGGCCGCCGACGTGGAGTACCCCGAGGAGCGGCTGCGTGCCGAGTCGGGCGCGGTCTCGACCATCGAGTGGATCGGCGAGGGCTCGAGCGTCGAGCGGCTGTGGACCAAGCCGTCGATCAGCATCACCGGCCTCGACGCACCCAAGGTCGACGGCGCCAGCAACACCCTGGTCCCCGCCGCACGCGCCAAGATCTCGATGCGCATCGCCCCCGGCGACACCACCGAGAACGCCCTGGCCTGCCTCCGGGCCCACCTGGAGTCCCACGTCCCGTGGGGTGCGGAGCTGAAGGTGAGCGTCGTCGACACCGGCGAGGCCACCCGGATCGACGCGACCGGGCCGGCGTACGACGCCGCGCGCAGCGCGTTCACCGAGGCCTGGGACGGCACCGAGCCGGTCGACATGGGCGTGGGCGGGTCCATCCCGTTCATCGCCGAGTTCCTCGAGGCGTTCCCCCGCGCCAGCGTGCTGGTGACCGGTGTCGAGGACCCCGACACCCGCGCCCACGGCGCCAACGAGGGCCTCCACCTCGCGGAGTTCGAGCGGGTCGTCCTCGCCGAGGCGCTGCTGCTGCACAACCTCGGCAACCTGTAGCCCGACCGCCCCGTGCGCGCCGCGACCCTGGCCTTCCTCGCCGGGCACCGGCGCGCCCGGGTCGGGACGCTCACCGACCGGCTGGTCGCGACCATCGAGGCCAGCAACCCGGGCTACCGGGCGACCCGGCTGGTGCCGCGCGCGGACCTGTGGGACTCCTGCCACGACAACATCGGGCGGGTGCTCGAGCTGCTGGCGACGGCGGTCGAGGGGCGCGCCGCCCCGCCCGTGGGGGACCCGGCGTACGACGCGGCGCGGGCCACCGGCCGGCGCCGGGCCGAGCAGGGCCTGCCCCTCGACGACGTGCTGCGCTCGTTCCGGATGGGCGGCCGGCTGATCTGGGACGACCTCGTCGAGCAGGCCCACTCCACCCTGGACGCCGCCGAGCTGCGCGAGGTCGGCACCCGCCTGTGGGAGGTGGTCGACGAGACCTCGGCGCAGGTGGCGGCGGCCTACCACGTGGCCGAGCGCGCGGCGGTGCGCGCGGACGAGCAGCTGCGCGCCGAGCTGTGGGAGGGGCTGCTCGGCGGGCGCGCCGGCGACCCGGGCTTCGCCCACGAGGCCGCCCGCATCCTCGACGTCCCGGTCGCCGGCGGGTACTTGGTGGTGGTCGGTCCGCGTCTCGACAACACCCGGCTGGAGCGGCTGCTCGCCCCCCGCCCCTCGGTGTGGGTACGTCGCAGCGGCGGTGTCGTCGGGCTGGTCGCGCTCGACGACCGACCGGCCGCGCCCGTCTTCGCGACGCTCCGGGAGCGGGCCGAGGGGCCGGCCGGCGTCTCCGCGGTGGTGACCGGCCTGGCCGGCGTCGACGCCGGGATGCGGCAGGCGACGCTCGCCCTGCGCACGGTCGACGAGGGGTCGGGCGTGGTCGCCTTCGACGAGCGGCTGCCGGAGGCCCTGCTGCTGACCTCGCCCGAGGTCGCCGGGCGACTGGTCGCGGTGTGGCTGGGTCCGTTGCTGGCGCTGCCGGACTCCGAGCAGGGGCCGCTGCTGGACACGCTGCACGCCTGGGTCGCCACGGCGGGCTCGACCAGCCACACGGCCGCGCGCGTGCACTGCCACCGCAACACCGTCATCAACCGGCTTCGGCGGATCGCGGCGCTCACCGGCCAGGACCGGCTCGACCCGGGCCGGGACGACGCTGTGCCACCCCTGGAGCTGGCCCTTGCGCTCCGTGCCCTCGGGGCCGGGCTGCACCGCTGACGCCTGGGTTGTGCAGGCCGCACAACCGAGGCACCTCGATCGTGGGCAGCCCGGACATGGCGCGTCGGCGTGACGGCTGTCACGCTGGTCCCGGGAGGGAGCACGAGCCCGGCATGCCGGGAACGACGCTCTGGAGGCTGGTCGATGACCCCGCACGTGACCCCGCACGCCCCGTCCCCCTCTCCGTCCGGCGCCCCGGCCGACCCGGTGTCCCTGCGACGCCGCAGCTTCGTCGGCTACGTCCTCGGCGGCGCCACCCTGGTCGCCGCCGCCGACCTCGGGATCATCGACGCCGAGGCCGCCGTCCCGACCCCGCCGCAGCCCGCGGAGCTCTACGACCTCAACGACCTGCTCACCGACTCGTGCCGGCCGACCGCGAACCTGATCACGGTCACCGTCCACGAGGACGGCACCGCCTCCTTCGCGCTGCCCCGCATGGAGGTCGGCCAGGGCATCACCACCTCGACGGCGATGCTGATCGCCGAGGAGCTCGAGCTGCCGGTGGAGAAGGTCCACGTCACGCTCGCCCCGGCGCGGCCCGAGCTGGTCTTCAACCAGCTCACCGGCGGGTCGAACACGACGATCTCGACGTACACCCCGATCCGGGTGGCCGCCGCGGTGGCCAAGGCGGCCCTCCTCGACGCCGCCGCCGTCGTGCTCGGCGACACGGTCGCGAACCTGACCGCCCGCGGGGGCGTGGTCCAGGCGCCCGACGGTTCCAGCGTGACGTACGGCGAGCTCGCGACGAGGGCCGCCTCGGCCACGACCCGGGCGGTCGACGTGCGCCTCAAGGACCCCGGCCAGTTCCGCGTGGTCGGCGTCGGCCACGGCCGGGTGGACGCCCTCGCGGCGGTGACCGGCCGCAAGGAGTTCACGACCGACCTGGAGGTCAAGGGCGCGCTGCCGACCATGGTCTGTCGCGCCCCCACGCTCAACGGCACGCCGAAGCGGCTGCGGAACCGGAAGGCGATCCTCGCGATGCCCGGCGTCAAGGACGTCGCGGTCATCGACACCGGGGTCGCGGTCCGGGCGAAGACGTTCGGGCAGTGCATCGACGCGATCCGGGCCATGAAGGTGGACTGGGAGGACGGGCCGGTCGCGGGCCACTCGGACGGCGACATCGTCAAGGAGCTGCGGGCCGCCGAGGTCTCCCTGCCCGCGCTGCCGGACAACCCGCTCGCGGAGACGATCGAGCACGACTTCCTGTTCTACTTCCGCAGCAACTCCGCGATGGACACCAACGCAGCGATCGCCGACGTGCGCGCGGACCGGGCGACGATCTGGGCCGGCCTGAAGTCACCGGTCACGGCCCAGGAGCGGATCGCCGAGCAGCTCGGCATGACGCCGGCGCAGGTGACGGTGAACGTCGTGCAGGGCGGCGGCTCCTTCGGTCGCCGGCTCTTCTTCGACGGTGCCCTCGAGGCCGCCACGATCTCCCAGGCGATGGGCAAGCCGGTCAAGCTGATGTGGCACCGGGCCGACGACGCCCGGGTCGGCCGCGGCCACCCGATGGCCACCAGCCGGGTCCGCGTCACCCACGCCGGCGGTCAGGTGCTGGCCTTCCAGCAGGCCCACACCAGCGTGGAGACCGACTTCCGGCACGGGCTCGGCGAGATCATCAGCGCGATGGCCGCCGACCTGCCCGCGGGCCTGGGCAACCTCGGCTTCGCGGAGACGATCTTCGCGCTCACCCAGGAGGTGCCCTACGACTTCGGGGTCGTCTCCCAGACGCTGACCGAGACCGACGACCGCTTCAACACCGGCTCGATGCGCAACATCTACTCGCCCGACGTGCGCACCGCCGGGGAGCTGATGGTCGACCAGCTGGCCGCCGCGCTGGAGCAGGACCCCTACGAGTTCCGGAAGGCCAACCTGCGCAACGACCGGGTGAAGGCCGTCCTCGACAAGGTCGCCGCCGCGGGCCGCTGGGGGCGGACGATGCCGAAGGGCACCGCCCAGGGCATCGCGATCCACAAGGAGTACAAGGGCGCCAGCGCCTGCCTGGTGGAGATCGACTGCCGGCCCGCAACCGTCGGCCGCGACATCCACCACGGCGTCGGCGGCCCCCGGGTCACCAAGGTCGTCTTCGCCATCGATGTCGGCCTGGTGGTGAACCCGCGCGGCCTCGAGGCGCAGATGCAGGGCGGCATCAACGACGGCATCGCGCTCGCGCTGACCTCCAGCCTGCACCTGCGCGACGGGCACTTCCTCGAGGCCAGCTGGGACAACTACTTCTACACGCGGCAGTGGAACACCCCGCCCGAGGTCGAGGTCCACCTGATGCCCTCGGAGAGCGGGCAGCCCGGCGGCGCCGGCGAGGCCGGGGTGGCGGCCACGTTCGCCGCGGTCGCGTGCGCCTACGCGCGGGCGACCGGCCACGTGCCGTCGTACTTCCCGATCAACCACCGCGACCCGCTCGAGTTCCGGCCGAAGCCGGTCGTCCCCCCGATCCCGCAGTCGCCCATCAACGGGCTCAAGCTCACCTACTGAGGAGCACCCGATGCCCAAGCAGACCTTCGTCCTCAACGGCAAGAGCATCACCGTCGACGTCCACGACGACGTGCGGGTCCTGTGGGTGCTGCGCGACCTGCTCGGCGTCACCGGCCCCAAGTACGGCTGCGGCATCAACGTCTGCAAGGCGTGCACGTCGCACATCAACGGGCGCGCCTTCAACCCCTGCTCGGTGCGCGTCGGCGACCTCGGGCCGGACGACGAGGTGACCACGATCGAGGGCCTGCCCGACACGGTCGGCGCGGACCTGCACCCGATGCAGCAGGCGTGGCTGGACCGCGACGTCGCGCAGTGCGGCTACTGCCAGCCCGGCCAGATCATGGCCGCGGTCGCGCTGGTGAAGAAGGTACGCCGTGAGGGCCGGTCGATCACCGAGGCCGACCTCGACGGGATCCGGAACATCTGCCGCTGCGGCACCTACACCCGGATCCGGGAGGCGATCCGGCAGGGCGAGCGCCACATGTGAGCGTGATCAGCAGTCCGGGGCGGCCGGCAGCAGGACCCGGAAGGTGCTGCCCTTGCCGAGCTCGGACTCCAGCTCGATGCGGCCCTGGTGCCGCTGCACGATGCGGCTCACGATCGCCAGCCCGAGACCGGTGCCCGGCTGCGCCAGCGCGGCGGGGTTGGAGCTGCGGAAGAACTCCGAGAACAGCTGCTGCTGGTCCTCCGGGGAGATCCCGAGGCCGTCGTCGCTGCACTGCAGCAGGATCTCGTCGCCGCAGGCGGCCAGCTCGATGGTCACCTGACCCCCCTCGGGGGTGTACTTCACGGCGTTGCTGACCAGGTTGGCGCAGACCCGGTCCAGCTCGTCGTGGTCGCCGCAGGCCAGCACCGGCTCGCGCGGGGCGTCGACGTGGAGGCGGATGTCCTTGCGCTCGGCCGCCACGGAGTTCAGGTCCACGACGTCGTCGACGATGCGCCGCAGGTCCACCGGCGCCGGGATGACCGGGTTCTCCGGGTCGCCCACCTTGGAGAGCAGCAGCAGGTCCTCCACGACGCGGACCATCCGCTGCGCCCCGCGGTCCATCGCCGCCAGGGACGCCCGGGTGGTGCCGGTCAGGTCGGGTGAGGAGTCGAGCATCTCGAGGTGGCCGAGGATCGCGGTGAGCGGGTTCTTCAGCTCGTGCGAGACCGTCGCGATCAGCTGGCTCTTGTAGGTGTCGAGCGCCTGGAGCTCCTCGACCAGCTGGTGCTCGCGCTCGAAGTTGCGGGCGTTGAGGATCGCCCGGCCCAGGTCGTGGCCGATGTCGCGGGCGGCGTCGCTCTCGACGCTGGTCCAGTCCGCGTCGCCGTCGGCGCGGGTGAGCACGAGGTTGCCGAGGCACTCCGGCCCGGCCCCGAGCGGGGCGAACAGCAGCGAGCCGATGCCGATCGTCTCGAGGAAGTGGAGGATCTGGTCGCCGTCCGCTGCCGTGATCGAGGGGCCGAACGGGCGGCCGCGCTGCACGACCTCCACGCGCTGGGCGTCCCAGGCCCGCCGCGCGGCGGACTCGGCGATCTGCACCAGGTCACCGGTCAGCTCGATCTCGATGCCGAGGGCGGAGTAGACCGCGCCGGTCCCGTGGCCGTCCTCGTCGATGGTCTGGATCCACAGGCCGCGGGCCTGGAACCCCTCCATCAGCGCTCCACGGATGTCGCTGAGGATGGCGTCGATGCGCAGCTGGGCGCTGGCGTGCCGGACGACCTCGCGGGCCGCCTCCGCCAGCCGGACCTTGTGGGCGAGCGCCTCCCGCTCGAGCGCGGTGACGACGGCCCGACCGGCCTGCTCGGCGTACCGCTGGAGCAGCTGGCGCCGGGCCGTCCCGGGACGTCGACCGTCGTCGGGCAGGTCGATGGCGAGGGTGCCGCGCAGCGCGCCCAGCTCGTCGTACAGCGGGGCGATCAGCAGGTCGAGGGGGTGCCAAGCGTCCGGGTCGGACGACGGGGTGATGTCGGGCACCCACCACGACTCGCCGACCTCGGCGTCGAGCCGCTCGTGCGGGACGAAGCGGAGCAGGCCCCACTCGTCGGCCTTCACGATCTCGCGCTCGAGCCGGTCGACGGGCGTGCGGGTGCCCAACAGCTGCGCGCGCGCCTCGTCGCTGCCGGCGACGGCCATCACCTCGAGGCGGCCGTCGTCGCGGACGACGCTGATCGCGGCGACCCCGAACCCAGCCAGCTGGGTCACGCCTTCGGCAATGGTCTGCAGCGCCTCGCGCGAGGCGTCGTACCACTCGCTCTGCTGCGCGGGGCGTTGCTCTAAGTCGGTGTGATGCCCGGTCATCTAATCTCGCTGTCCCCCTGGTGTGACCCACCTTACGGTCATTCACCCTTTCGGGCACCCGAAACGGCTTCTGAGTGGTCCACGAATGGGACTGGACCAGTCACGGCCCTAGACTCGGGGCCGTGCCCTACCAGAGCAGCACGCGCAAGGGTGGCGACGGCCGGCTGACGGCGGCGCTGGACCCGCACGAGCAGGGACCCCAGGACGCCTGTGGCGTCTTCGGTGTCTGGGCCCCCGGCGAGGACGTCGCCAAGCTGACCTACTTCGGCCTCTACGCCCTGCAGCACCGCGGGCAGGAGTCGGCCGGGATCGCGGTCAGCAACGGGCGTCAGATCCTGGTCTACAAGGACATGGGCCTGGTCAGCCAGGTCTTCGACGAGTCCACGCTGGAGTCCCTCAAGGGACATCTCGCGATCGGCCACTCTCGCTACTCCACGACCGGCGCCAGCACCTGGGAGAACGCCCAGCCGACCTTCCGGCCCACCGGGGACGGCTCGATCGCGCTCGGCCACAACGGCAACCTGATCAACACCCACGACCTCGCGCAGATGGTCAACGACCTCCCGGGTCCCAGCGACGAGCTCGACCTGCACGCCAAGAACCTCGAGTCGTCCACCAACGACACCGGGCTGGTGACCGCGCTGCTGGCCCACCACCCTGACACCTCGCTCGAGCAGCGGGCCCTGGAGATCCTGCCGCAGCTGCGCGGCGCTTTCTGCTTCGTGTGGATGGACGAGGACACGCTGTACGCCGCCCGCGACCCGCAGGGCATCCGCCCGCTGGTGCTCGGCCGGCTGGAGCGCGGCTGGGTGGTCGCCAGCGAGGACGCCGCCCTGGCGACCATCGGCGCCAGCGTGGTGCGCGAGGTCGAGCCCGGCGAGATGCTGGTCATCGACGAGAACGGCCTGCGCTCGCACCGCTTCGCCGAGGCGGCCCCGAAGGGCTGCGTGTTCGAGTACGTCTACCTCGCCCGGCCGGACGCGACGATCAGCGGCCGCAGCGTGCACGAGGCGCGGGTCGAGATGGGTCGTGAGCTGGCCCGGCAGTTCCCGGTCGAGGCGGACCTCGTCATGCCGGTGCCGGAGTCCGGCACCCCCGCTGCCGCCGGCTACGCCGAGGAGAGCGGCATCCCGTTCGGCCAGGGCTTCGTGAAGAACGCCTACGTCGGGCGCACGTTCATCCAGCCCAGCCAGACCCTGCGCCAGCTCGGCATCCGGCTCAAGCTCAACGCGCTCGAGCACATGATCCGCGGCAAGCGGATCGTGGTGGTCGACGACTCGATCGTGCGCGGCAACACCCAGCGGGCCCAGGTGCGGATGCTCCGCGAGGCCGGCGCGCTCGAGGTGCACGTCCGGATCTCCAGCCCGCCGGTGAAGTGGCCCTGCTTCTACGGCATCGACTTCGCCACCCGCGCCGAGCTGATCGCCAACGGCCTCGACGTCGAGGAGATCGCGGCCAGCGTGGGCGCCGACAGCCTGGGCTACATCTCCCTCGAGGGGATGATCGAGGCGACGAAGGTGCCTGCGGAGCGGCTCTGCAAGGCCTGCTTCACCGGGGAGTACCCCATCGAGCTGCCTGACGAGAGCCTCCTCGGCAAGCACCTGCTGGAGACGTCACTGACCTCGCCGACCGCGGGCAAGGCGCTGCCCGTCCTCAACAACCCCTGACAGACACCCCCGAGCCAGGAGACCTTGTGACCCAGCCTCCCGCCGACCATGCCCAGACCGCCGGGGCCTACGCCGAGGCCGGGGTCTCGATCGAGGCGGCCGACAAGGCCATCGAGCTGATGAAGGGGTGGGTCGACAAGGCCCGCCGTCCGGAGGTGATCGGCGGCCTGGGCGGGTTCGCCGGGCTCTTCGACGCCACCGCGCTCACCCGGTACCGCCGGCCGCTGCTGGCCACGTCCACCGACGGCGTCGGCACCAAGGTCGCGATCGCCCAGGCGATGGACGTCCACGACACCATCGGCTTCGACCTGGTCGGCATGGTCGTCGACGACCTCGTCGTCTGCGGTGCCGAGCCGTTGTTCATGACCGACTACATCGCCACCGGCCGGGTCGTCCCCGAGCGGATCGCCGCGATCGTCAAGGGCATCGCCGAGGCCTGCGTCGTCGCTGGTTGTGCGCTCGTCGGCGGTGAGACCGCCGAGCACCCCGGCCTGCTGGGGCCCGACGAGTACGACGTCGCCGGCGCCACCACCGGCGTGGTCGAGGCCGACGACCTGCTCGGCCCGGCGCGGGTCCGTCCGGGCGACGTGGTGCTCGCCATGGAGGCGAGCGGGCTGCACTCCAACGGCTACTCGCTGGTCCGGCACGTGCTGCTCAACACTGCCAAGTGGGAGCTCGACCGTGACGTGCCCGAGCTCGGGCGCACGCTGGGGGAGGAGCTCCTCGAGCCGACCCGGATCTACGCCAAGGCCTGCCTCGACCTCGCCCGGCAGACCGCGACCCACGCGATGTCGCACATCACCGGCGGTGGCCTCGCGGCCAACCTCGAGCGGGTGATGCCCGAGGAGCTGAGCGCGACCATCGACCGCGGCACCTGGCGGCCGCAGCCGGTCTTCGACGTCGTACGCCGCGTGGGTGACGTCGCCCAGGCCGACCTCGAGGCCACCCTCAACTGCGGGGTCGGCATGGTCGCCCTGATCGCGCCCGACGACGTGGACTCCGCGGTCGAGATCCTCGCCGGTCACGGCATCCGCGCCTGGGCCGCGGGCGAGGTCCGACGTGACGAGCACAACGGCGGCCGGGTGCTGCTGAGCGGCCAGCACCCCGGCTGGTGAGCGGTTCCGCGCACCCGGGTGGCCCGAAAAGAAGCCTCGGTGTGCGGGAACAGCCGGTCAACCGGTAGCGTTGGGCCCACGAGAGAACTCTGAGGACAGCCCGGGAGCCACAGTGCCCCGGCCGAGCGTGCGAGGGGGCTGACCCTATGGGGCGCGGCCGAGCGAAAGCCAAGCAGACGAAGGTCGCCCGCGACCTGAAGTACCGCACTCACGAGACGGACTTCGGGAAGTTGGCGCAGGAGCTGCATGGCGGCGAGAGCAGCAGCAACGACCAGGCCGACTCGTCCACCGACGAGTACGACGACTGGTCGGACTACGCCGACCCCGGGCGCGACTGATGAGTTGACCCGCCGCGGGCGAAGCCCGTGGCGTCGGTCGGCCAGGTTGAGCAAGCCCTGCGCCTGAGGCACAAAGGCGCGGCGGGCGCGTCGAAACCCGGCGAGAGTCGATTCCCGGCGGCGTGGGGCAGGGTCGTGACCCTGCCCCACCCGCGTCAGCGGTTGAGCCAGATGCCGCGGAGGCGACCCACGTCGCGCATCCGGCGCTCGGCGAGCCGGTCGGCGGCGATGGCGGGGGCGACCCCGTCGGAGGCGGCGAGCTCGAACACGCGACGCGTGGTGTCGAAGATGCCGGTGGCGCGCTGCTGGGCCCGCTCGAACGAGAAGCCCTCGAGCTCGTCGGCGACCTGGATCAGACCGCCGGAGTTCACGCAGTAGTCGGGCGCGTAGAGGATCCCGCGGTCCTCGAGCGCCTTCTCGATGCCCGGGTGGGCGAGCTGGTTGTTCGCGGCCCCGCACACGACCTTGGCCGACAGCACGTCCACGACCTCGTCGGTGAGCGCGCCGCCGAGGGCACACGGCGCGTAGACGTCGAGCCGCGAGGCGACCAGCGCCTCGGTGGAGTCGACCGCGGCGACCTGCGGGAACTCCTCGCGGACCCGGTCGACCGACGGCTGGTGCACGTCGGTGACGACCACGGAGGCGCCGTCCTCGATCAGGTGTCGCACCAGGTGCCGCCCGACCTTGCCGACGCCGGCCACGCCGACAGTGCGGCCGGCCAGCGAGTCGGTGCCCCACACGACCTCGGCGGCCGCGCGCATGCCCTGGAAGACGCCGTACGCCGTGAGCACGGAGCTGTCGCCCGCGCCGCCGTGGGCGACGGTGCGACCGGTGACGTAGGAGCACTCGCGGGCGATGTCGTCCATGTCATCGGAGAAGGTGCCCACGTCGCAGGCCGTGTAGTAGCGGCCGTTCAGCGACTGCACGAAGCGGCCGTAGGCGCGCAGCAGCGCCTCACCCTTGAGCGTGGCCGGGTCGCCGATGATGACCGCCTTGCCGCCGCCGAGGTCGAGCCCGGCGAGCGCGGCCTTGTAGGACATGCCGCGGGAGAGGTTCAGCACGTCGCGCACCGCGTCGGCGGTGGAGGCGTAGGGGTAGAACCGGGTGCCGCCGAGGGCCGGGCCGAGGGCCGTGGAGTGGATGGCGATGATCGCCTTGAGGCCGGTGGCGGGGTCGTTGGCGAAGACGACCTGCTCGTGCTCGGAGCCGAGCTCGAAGACGTCGGCGTCCAGGGGTGCAGACATGGGTGGTGCCCACTTTCTGTGTGTCGGCCACGGGGTCGTGTGGCGCTGCTGTCGCGGACCGCAGGGGTGGCGCGTGTCCGTGATCACATCGTAGGACGGGCGCCCCGGGTGGTTCGAGTCGGCGGGGGCTCGCCGCGAATCCCGGTCGAGTCGGCGCAAGTTCGTCGCTACATGACGAGGTTGCGCCGACTCGAGCCCTTTTCTCCACGAGGTTGCGCCGACTCGACCTTCGGTCAGGGGGTGCGGAGCACGACCAGGTCCCCGTGGGTGCCGTAGCCCGCCAGTGGGCCGCCGTGGGCGGTCCCGTCGAAGGTCACCATCAGCCAGCGGCCGTCGTCGAGGCGCACGACGCTGGGCCACGGGATGTTGGTGGGGTACGGCGCGTCGAGCGTGCCGACCTGCTCGAGGCCGAGGTCGAAGACCGGGAAGCCGCGGCGCTGGCCACGTCGGCCGTCGCGACCGTCGCTGGCCAGCACCCGCCAGTCCCCGTCGATGCGGGCCAGCGTGGTCCCCTCGGTCGCGGTCCGGTCGCGCGCCGCCCCGCGCAGGGTGAGCCGGTCGAGGTCGGGCCCCTCGGCCAGGGCGGGGTGGAAGCGGAAGAACTTCCGCGCACTCACGAACCCGACCAGCCACCGACCGTCGGCGCGGACGAGGTGGGGGTCCCAGACCCCCACCGAGCGGAGCCCGTCGGTGGGCAGTGCCAGCCGGCGGGTGTCGAGGACGTGCCGGCCCGAGGTCAGGTCGGCGCGCGTGCGGGCCAGCGTCGCCTCGACGGTGGCGCCCGCCCGAGAGGGGTCGAAGTCCCCCCAGGTGCTGGTGGCGACCAGCCACTCGTCGCCGTCGCGCACCAGGTGCGTCGCGTGGTCGCCGTACACACCGGGCCGCCCGGGCCGGCGGAAGAAGAGGTCGGCGTCGTGCTCGAGCTCGAGCGTGCCCGGGTCGAGGCTCCAGACCGAGGTGTGCGCGGTGTCGAAGAACCCCGGACCGGCGCTGGTCGCGGTGAGCAGCAGCCGCCCGTCGCGCCGGAACGGCGTCCCGTCCGGCGCGCTGACCAGCCGGACGTCGCGCAGCCCGAGCTGCCCGAACCCGCCCGCGACCAGGCGGCCCTCGGGTGGTCCGTCCGGCCCGTCCCACCGCTGGCCGGAGCGCAGGCCGGCGAGGAACGTCTCGTCCCGGGTGTCCACCCGGCCGAGCAGGTCGACGCGGCCCCGGGCCGCCCAGCCGTCGGCTCCGCGGGTCAGCACGCTGAGGTGGGTCCCGGTCAGCGCCAGGCCCAGCGCCTCGACGGGTGCGGCGCTGCGTCCGTGGCGTCGGCTGCGGTGCTCGCTGACCCGGCCCTCGGTGTGGACCTCCAGGCCGACGGTGCCGCTGGTGAGGTCCCAGCGGCCGACCAGCCGGACCGCACCACTCGCGAGCTCCAGGACCAGGCGGCCACGCCGGGTCGCGGACCCTGCCGGGGAGGCGAGGACGGCGGTGACGGCGGCGTACGGCGCCGGGTGGGGCGTGCCGGCGGACCGCTCCTCGGTGAGGACGTCGTCGAGCTGCACCGACCCCGGGGCGACCAGGTCCACGGGCCGGCGGCGGGCGACGACCTCGAAACGGGGCAGCACCGGACCAGTCTCGCAGCACGCGACCTGACCGCTCGCCCCGCGACCGGTCAGGCGGTGGCCTCCTGCAGCGCGGACACGGCCCGGTCGACCTCGCGCACGAGCTCGTCGAGCAGCGGTTCGGCGCCGCTGGTCCGGCCCGCGTCGCCGAGGGCCTCGAGCCGCGCGGCGGTGGCACCCACCAGCGGGAGCCCGAGGTTGAGGGCGCTGCCCTTGAGCTGGTGGGCGGAGGTCTGGAGGCGTACGGCGTCGCGCGCGGCCACGGCGTCCCGGATCGCCACGACCTGGTCGCCCACCCGGGCCATGAAGGATGCGGCGGTGCGCTCGAAGAAGCTGATGCCGTCCTTGCGCAGCTCGCTGAGCAGCCGGATCCGCTCCCGGTCGAGCACGGCGCCGGCGGCGGACACCGGGGCGCTCGGGGTGGGGGAGGTGCGCCGTTCGTTGAGCCGGCTCCCGGTCCAGCGCCGGACGACCCGTTCGAGGTCGGTGGCGTTGACCGGCTTGGTCAGGAAGTCGTCCATGCCGGCGGCCAGGCAGCGCTCGCGCTCGCCCTCGAGCGCGGAGGCCGTCATCGCGATGATGGGGACGTGCCTGCCGGCCGTCTCCCGGGCACGTACCGCCCGCGTCGCGTCGAAGCCGTCCAGACGCGGCATCCGGCAGTCCATGAGCACCGCTGCGAAGTCGTGGTCGGCGGCGAGCAGCTCCACGGCCTCGGCGCCGTCCGAGGCCACCTCCACCTCGCAGCCGAGGTTCTCCAGCAGCCCGGTGGCGACGAGCTGGTTGACCTGGTTGTCCTCGACCACCAGGACGCGCAGCCCGAGCGAGGGACCCCGGGGACGTCGGACGGGGGCAGGGTCGCCCGCGCCGGCGATGCCGACCAGGGCGTCGTACAGCTCGGAGTGGCGCACCGGCTTGTCCAGCGAGGCCTGGAAGCCGGCGGCCCGGGCGGCCTCGCCGCCGACGCTCTGGTCGGAGGACAGCAACATCATGGTGGGGCGCCGCAGGGTCGGGTCCGCAGCGATCCGGCGGGCCAGCTCGAGACCGTCCATGCCGGGCATCATCATGTCCAGCAGCGCGATCTCGAAGGGGCGGCCCTCGGCCACCGCGGTGCGCATCGCGGCGAGGGCGTCGGCACCCGACTCGACGGCGACGACCTGCATCTCCCAGGCCAGGAGCTGCTCGGTGAGGATGAACCGGTTCGTCTCGTTGTCATCGACGACCAGCACCCGGCGTCCCTGCAGGCGGGCCGGCACCGCAGCCCGGCGCGTCGGAGAGCTGCGGGCGCGTTCGAAGGCGGCGGTGAACGAGAAGGTGCTGCCCTCGCCCACCTCGCTGTAGACGTCGATGTGGCCGCCGAGCGCCTCGACCAGCTGGCGGGAGATCGCGAGCCCCAGGCCGGTGCCGCCGTGCCGGCGGGTGGTGGAGGGGTCGGCCTGGGTGAAGGCGTCGAAGAGCCGGGCGCGCGCCGCCGGGGCGATCCCGACGCCGCTGTCGACGACGTCGACGCGCAGCACGACGGACTGGGGTGTCTGGCGCTCGACGCGCGCCGAGATGACGACCTCGCCGCTGTCGGTGAACTTCACCGCGTTGGACCCGAGGTTGGTCAGCACCTGCCCGAACCGCACGGAGTCGCCGCGCAGGAAGAGGGGGACGTCGGGGTGGCAGGCCACCACGAGCTCGAGCCCCTTGGCGTGGGCGGGGGTGCTGAGGACCCCGGCGGTCTGCTCGAAGACGCTGCGCACGTCGAAGTCCGCCGCCTCGAGCTCGAGCTTGCCGGACTCGATCTTGGACAGGTCGAGGATGTCGTTGATGATGCCGAGCAGGGTGAGCCCGGCGCGCTGGAGGCCCTCGGCGAGCCGGCGCTGGTGCTCGTCGAGGTCGGTGCGCAGGAGCAGCTCGTTGAGGCCGATGACGCCGTTCATGGGCGTGCGGATCTCGTGGCTCATGGTGGCGAGGAACTCCGACTTGAGCCGGGATGCCTCCATGGCCTCGTCGCGCGCCTCGGCGAGCTGCTGGGCGCTGCGCTCGCGCTCGGCCACCAGGCTCAGCTGCCCCGCGATCTGGCTGATCAGGAACATGGAGTTCTCGTCCGGAGGCACCTCGTCGGCGAGGACCTCGATCACGGCGGTCACCTGCCCGGCGAGCAGCACCGGGATCGCCACCAGGCTGTGCGTGTCAGCGTGAGCGCTCGGCGGCCCCACCTCGACCCGCCGGGAGAGCCGGGCCCGCTCGGCCAGCAGCGGGGCCGGGGCCGGGTCCCAGTCGCGCCCGGAGGGCTGGAGCTCGGTGCGGGTCAGGCCGCCGCCCTCGTTGACGGTGTAGACGCCGACGGCCGCCCAGGTCGTGAAGTGCGGCAGCCCGCGCGCGGCCTCCCCGATGGCGTCGACCAGGTTGCTGGCCTGGTTGGCCGCCATCGCCATCTCCTGGAGCAGCTCGAGCCTGCGGGTCGCCTCCGCGGCCTGCTCGTCGGCACGTTTGAGCTCGGTGATGTCCTGGGTGGTGCCGCCCATGACCAAGGGGCTGCCGTCGGGAAGGCGCTCGACCCGGCCCAGCCCGCGGATCCAGCGGACCTCGCCGTCCTTGCGGACGATGCGCGCGTCGAAGGCGAACTCGTCCCGGCCCGCGAAGGTCGCTTCGACTGTCTCGCGCACCCGGTCGCGGTCCTCCGGGTGGATCCGGTTGAGGAAGCCGTCGTACGTCGCGTCGTGCTCGCTGGGGTCGAACCCGTAGATCCGGTAGAGCTCGTCGGACCAGGTGACGGTGTCGCTCGGCACGTCCCACGACCAGCTGCCGACGTGCGCGATGGTCTGGGCGGTGGCGAGCTGCTGCTCGCGGTCGCGCAGGGTCTCGACGAGGGTCTTCCGGTCGGTGTACTCGGTGACGCGGTGCAGCCACCCGAGGCGCCGTCCGTGGGCGTCGTGCATGCTGCCGGCGCTGACCAGCACCCAGATCTCGCTGCCGTCCGGCCGGACCAGCTTGGTCTCGACGTTCTCCTGGCTGGCGGAGGTCGGCAGCTGGGCGAGGTACTCGACGAGCTGTTTGCGACCGTCGGCGTCGAGGGAGTCCTCGACCCGGTGGCCGGGCAGTCGGTCGGGGGAGATGCCGAGCAGCTCGGCCATCTTGGCGTTGCCCCACAGGGTGGTCCCGGTCTCGTCGAGGACCCACAGGCCGTCGGTGCTGGCGCGGACCAGCGCCTCGTAGAGCGCGGGCTCCTGCTCCACGACTGCACCTCCTCCCGAGATCGGCTCTGTGGTCATCATCCACGGCCGGGAGGCTCTGGGTCGACTTTGGCCTGATCTCGTGGACGCGCCGTCGTCCGACGGGCGCTGCTCACGTCGACCAGACCGGCGGTTCCCGGTCAGCTGGCTCCCCGGGGGCGGGCGTTCGCCTCGCTGACGAGCTCGCGGGCGATGTCGCGCAGCTTGACGTTGCGGCTCGAGGAGAGCCGGACGAGGTAGCGGAACGCCATCTCCTCGTCGAGCTCGAACCGCTCCATCGCCACGCCGACGGCCTGGCCGATCAGCTTGCGGGTCCGCAGGGCCGCCTTGAGGTTGTCCTCGCGGGTGGACCGCTCGACGGCGACCGCCGCGTGGCTGGCGAGCAGGGTGAGCATCAGCACCAGCTCGGGGTCGATCGTGTCGGCCTCGGTCAGGTAGACGTTGATCGCTCCCCAGGTCCGCTCCTCGACGCACAGGCGCACCGCGACCTGGGCGAGGACCCCGTGCTCGACCGCGACCGGGACGTACGCCGGCCAGCGCTGGTCGTGGGCGAGGCGGTCGACGCAGACGACCGCCTCGACGGCCAGCGCGTCGACACCCGGACCCTCGCCCAGCTCGTGCTGGGCGTGGTCTAGCTCGGCGACGAGGTCGTCGGACGCAGCCCGCGTCTCGGCGGCGTCGCGGCGCAGGAGGCTGACGCCGACGTGGTGGCCCGCCGGCAGGCAGGAGGTCAGGAACTCGACGACGGCGGCGAGCGTCGAGTCGAGGTCACCCGGGGCGTTGATGTCGCGAGCCGCACGGGCGAGGAGGGTGGCGAGGTCCGGGCGCGTGCCCACGTTGGTCGTCTCCGCGTGAGGGGTGTGCCATGCGCGAGAGGACGGGCGTGTCGAGCCTGGGAGATCCAGGGGCGGTGGCCCGTTGCGCGGGCTGTTTCTCCAACCCCGGGTGCGGATCGTATCCCAGGACTCAGGCGCGGTGGTCACAGGCGTCACCGGCGCGTCGTGGTCGGCTCATCGACGGCCTCTCAGTTCTCGCCGGGATCGGCGGGCTCGAGCTCGTCCGCCAGCACCCGCCGGGACACGTCCTGCAGGGACTGGTGGTGCCGGCGACCGTGCTGGAGCAGCCGTTGGTACGCCGCCTCCTGGGTGATCCCGTGCCGCCCGGCGAGATAGCCGGTGGCCCGCTCCACGACCAGGCGCGACTGCAGGGCCGTCTCCATCCGGGCCACCCGCTCCTCGGCGGACTCGTCCTCGGTGTGCGCCAGGCTGCGGCGCAGGTTGCACACGACCCCCCTCACGTAGGGGTCGTCGAGGAAGTTGGTGAGCGCCGCCTCGGCCCACGCCCAGCCGTCGCCGCGGCGTACCCGCACCTCGTGGGCGGGCCTGGCCCCCGGCTGGCGGACCGCGTCGGAGAGGTAGACCGCCAGCGCGGCCCTGTCGTCGGGGTGCAGCAGCGGCACCAGCGAGGAGCCGACCACCTCGTCCTCCTCCCAGCCGAACAGCTGCTTCACGGCCGGGCTGGCGTAGGTGATGACGGCGTCGGACCGCAGGACCAGCGCGGCGTCGGTCGACCGCTCGAGCAGCGGCTGCAGGGCGGTGCCGAGGTTGCTCGAGACGCCGATGATGGCGACCAGCTCCCCGGACCGGTACACGCCCGAGTCGGTCACCAGCGCGGGGAACAGGGTGCCGTCCTTGCGACGCACCGGGAAACCGCCGGACCACGGCACCCCCGCGCGCAGGGCCTCCATGATCTCCTTGGCGACCTCCTGGGCGAGATCGGGCACGCACAGTGCCGAGATGTTCTCGCCGATGGCCTCCTCTGCGGTCCAGCCGTACATCCGCTCGGCTGCCGGGTTCCAGGCGAGGATGAAGCCGTCGAGGTCGGTCGTGATCACCGCCTGGCCCAGCGCCGAGAGCTGGTCGGCTGGATCGATGGTGGGTTCGCCACTCATGCCTCGATCCTCTTGGCCGAAGGTGGTGTCGGTGAGTGCCGAATGGCTCTGATGCTTCGGGACGTACATGGTCGCCCCGCTCACTGACGGCGCGCGATCGTCGTGGTCAAGCTTCTTTCCCTACGGTCGAGACGTGGGCACCCGGTTGGCGTGCCGGTCGAAAGTAGGGCCGCGCTCGGCTCCCTGCTCAGGGCCGTTGGTCCCTTCATACCCAAAATTGGTGATTCGGTGGGTCGGCGTCTGTGCCACGCGCCCGGCTGAGGTGACGCGGTGGGGGCGCGGCGCTCGCCAGCCACAAGCACGGACACGCCGCGGCCCCCGCTGGCCCGACGAGCCCCGGCTCGCGGTGGGCGGCCGGTGGTCGAGCACTCAGTTCCGACGAGCTCTCTCCCCGGGTGGTGGAGCAGCGAGCGCCAGCGAGCCCCCTCCGATGGTCGAGCAGCGAGCCCCGGCGAGCGTCGTCGAGACCCCCGCACCTCAGGCAGGGCCTCCGTCGCCGCGCCGGGCCTGCGGGTCGTGCCGCCGAGGTCTCCCGGCTTCCGGTTCGCGGTGGGCGAGGGAGGTAGGGCCGCGACCCCGAGCCGGCCACGCCCCGAAAGTTTTACTTTCTGATATCCCCAGATCCCCCGGATCGGGTCCTTTTCGGGGGGCGACTGTCGGTGCTCGGTGAGACCATGGACCCATGTTCGAAACCGACGCATCTGGGGAGCCGGTCGAGATCGAGGACCTCGATCTCGACGGCCTCCTGGGCGTGCTCGAACACAAGCGCCTCGAGTCCCGCGCGGCCGAGCGGGGGAAGCTGCGGGTCGCCGTCGAGTGGTGCGTGCGGCACCCCGCGACCGCCGACACCGGGGTCGCGACCTGGGGCGGACCCAGCGTGCTGCTGACCGACGATTCCTTGGGTGGGGAGGGCACCCCGGCGGTGGCCGGGTTCGCCCCGGAGCCGTTCGCCGCGACCCTGGAGATCTCCACCCAGGCGGGGATGGCGCTGATCGCCGACGCCCTCGACCTGAGGTACCGGCCGCCTCGGATCTGGCGGCTCGTGCAGACCCTCGCGGTCGAGCCCTACAAGGCCCGGCAGGTCGCGAAGGCCACCCACCAGCTCTCCCGGGCCGCGGCCGCCTATGTGGACGAGCAGCTCGCACCCCGGTTGTCCTCGTGCGGGTGGAAAGCGGTCGAGACGACCGTGGCGCACGCGATCGCGAAGTTCGACCCCGACCTCATCGCCGAGAAGGAGAAGCGCGGCCGGCAGGGCTGGCACGTCACCCTCCGCCACGACCACCCCGGCCAGTTCGACGGCACCTCGTATCTCGACGTCGCCGGCGACACCCTCGACCTGACCGCCTTCCACGACCTGGTCTGCGACCAGGCCGCCCAGCTCGAGGCCCTCGGCGACACCGACGACCTCGAGGTCCGCAAGGCCAAGGCGTTGGGTGTGATTGCCGCCCAGCAGGCCACCCTCGACCTCCTCACCCTCACCGGACAGCTGTCAGAGGTCCCCGCTGCCCCCGCGAAGCCAAGACCGCCCAAGACCCGGCTCTACCTCCACCTCTCCCTGGCCGACCTCGCCACCGGGTGCACGACAACGGCCGGCGGTGCTGGGGCCGCTGATGGCGGCACGGTGGCCGGCACGGTCGAGCGGCTCGGCCCGGCGAGCATCGACCTGATCAAGGAGTGGGTCGGCCGATCCCGGGTCACGATCCAGCCCGTCATCGACCTCGCCACGACCACCGCGGTCGACGAGCACGACCCGCCCGCGTGGATGGCCGAGCTGGTCATCCTCCGCGACGGGCACTGCGTCTTCCCCTGGTGCCCCGTCGACGCCCGGCGATCCGATCTCGACCACATCCAGCCCTACGTCCCCCTGGACGACGGCGGACCACCGGGGCAGACCGCCCCCGACAAGCTCGCCCCCTTGTGCCGGCGACATCACCGCTGCAAGACCAGCCGCCGCTGGCGCTACCGGCGACGACCCGACGGCACTTATGAGTGGCACGGCCCCCTCGGCCGCAGCTACCTGGTCACACCCCACGGCACCATCCGGCTCGACACCAACTGAGCACCCAAGCGCCAGCAGGCCCGATCACCCGGCACCCACCGGGTCATCGGGCCTGCCGTGCTGCACAGAATCGTCGCCCCTGTCGCTGTCCTGCCACGGCCGCGGGGTCTCGGCGACGCTCGCTGGCGCGCCTCGACCACCGAATGAGGAGGCCCGGGGCGTCGGCTGCGATGGACCGCATGGGGGTCACTTACCCAAAGGCAGTGATGCCGGGGGTCCCTGCCGTCCGTACCTTCGGTGACGGTGGGCGCCTCGAAGGGATCTCCGCACAGGAGGACGGGGCGCGTGAGGGGATTCGAATGCACTCAAGCTTGCTGCGCCGCGCGACCGCGCTTCTCGCCGTATCGGCCCTGGCAGTTCTCGGCTTCGACGCCGGTCCCGCCGGGGCCGTGAACGCTGACCACGGCAACAGGATCGTCTCGGTCGACCCGGTGCGGGGCACCCCGCACGTGATGGACGGCGCGGTGCTGGCCATCACCCAGGTCGGGAACAAGATCATCGCCGCCGGCACCTTCACGAAGGTCAGCCCGTCGGACACCTACACCGACACCAGCGACGACATCACCCGCAACGGGATGTTCGCCTTCGACGCGACCACTGGTGCGATCGACATGGGCTTCAACCCCAACATCGGCGGCGAGGTCCGCTCGGTCGACACCGACGGCACCTACGTCTACGCGGCAGGGTCGTTCAAGTCGGTCGGCGGCAAGTCCGGCTTCAAGCGCCTGGTCAAGCTCGACATGACCGGCACGCCGGTGACCAACTTCAAGGCCGTGCCGAGCGCCACCACCAACGAGGTCGTGGTCCGCGGCGGGCGGGTCTACGTCGGCGGTGGCTTCGTCTCGATCAAGTCGCGGACCACCACCTATCCGGTGGCCCACCTCGCCGCACTCGACCCCGATCGAGGGACGCCCACGAACTTCGTGAGCGCCACCTTCGCCGGCGTCTACAACCCCTCGGCCAGCAACCCCGGCACCACGAACGTCCGGCACTTCGACGTGTCCGCCGACGGGTCGCGGCTGATCGCGATCGGCAACTTCGCGACCGTGAACGGCGCGGCCCACAACCAGATCGTCATGCTCGACACGAGCGGCGCGACGGCGTCGGTGATGCCGTGGTCGACCAACCGGTTCGACCGCAGCCACAGCGTCTGCGCCGGCGTCTTCGACACCTTCACCCGTGACGTCGACTTCTCCCCGGACGGCAGCTACTACGTCGTGACGACCACCGGCGCCTTCGCCGGCGGCGCCAACGCGAACACCATGTGCGACAGCAGCTCCCGCTGGGAGACCAACCAGACCGGCAACGACCCGACGTGGATCACCTACACCGGCGGCGACACGACGTTCGGCCTCGCGGTCACGGGCGCGGCGGTGTACGTCGGTGGCCACATGCGCTGGGAGAACAACCCCTTCCAAGGTGACCAGGCCGGCCCCGGTGCGGTCCCGCGCGAGGGCATCGCGGCGCTCGACCCGGTCAACGGGCTGCCGCTCTCCTGGAACCCCGGGCGCGACCGCGGGGTGGGCGCGCAGGCACTCTTCGCCACCGGCCAGGGCCTGTGGGTGGGCAGCGACACCACGCTGTTCCACAACCAGCGGCGCGGACGGATCGCCTTCGTCCCGCTGACCGGGGGCAGCACGATCCCGGACACGCCGGCCGCCACCCTGCCCAACGACCTGTTCGCGATGGGCCAGGGCACGGCACCCGCCAACGTGCTCTACCGCTACAACGCCGGCGGCTCCACGGTCGCGGCGACCGACGGTGGGCCCAGCTGGGTCAACCCGCCGGGCAACCGGCTCAGCGGCGGCAGCAACGCGACGTACACGACCCCCGTGACCTTGGACAGCGGCGTCCCGTCCTCGACCCCGCCGCAGATCTTCCTCAGCGAGCGCTACGGCCAGCAGGACTGGAACCTCCCGGTCACCGCGGGCACCCCGATCACGGTCCGTCTCTACTTCGCCAACCAGTACGCCGGCACGTCGCAGCCGGGCCAGCGCGTCTTCAACGTGCTCATCGACAACGTGACCCGGCTGTCCAACTTCGACATCGTGGCTGCCGCGGGTGACAAGACCGGCATCGTCAGGGAGTTCTCGATCGTCAGCGACGGCAACGTCGACATCGACCTGCGCAACGTCACCGACAACGCGCTGGTCAACGGCGTCGAGATCCTCAACAACAACGCCGCCGGCGGCTCGCCGGGCACCCTCCAGCGGCGCAGCGTCGACGCGTCGGGAGCGCCCACCGGGGCTGCCACGACGGTCGACTCCACGGTCGACTGGTCGAAGGTACGCGGCGCGTTCCTGCTCAACGGGGCGCTGTACTACGGCCTCTCGGACGGGGCGCTCTACAAGCGGAGCTTCGACGCCGGCAACGGGACGTTCGGGGCGCAGAGCGCCGTGAACCTCTACGACGACCCGGACAACGGGGCCCGGATCCCGTTCGCGATCTCGACGATGACCGGCATGTTCTACGACCCCTCGCTGCACCGGATCTACTACACGGTGTCCGGTGACGCCCGGCTCTACTACCGGCACTTCACCCCGGAGAGCGAGGTCGTGGGTGCCCAGACCTTCACCGCGGACGCGGGCGGCGTCAGCTTCAGCACGGTCGCGGGCATGACCCTGGCGAGCGGTCGGATCCTGTACGGCTCGAGCGACGGCGCGCTGCGCTCGGTGCCCTTCTCGGGCGGCCGCGTGACCGGCACGCCGACGGTGCTGAGCTCGGACGGCACCTGGAAGTTCCGGGGGCTCTTCCTGAACAACGGGTGAGCCGGGACGACGGGCGAGTGTGGGGGCGGCCGGGGCAGGTGTCGGTTGCTGTCGGACTTACTGCTGGGTGATGGCCTTCATCTCGGGGCTGAGCCCCAGCTGCGCCATCATCGATCCGGTGTCGAAGTAGCTCCTCATGCTCCGGATCTTGCCGTCCTCGAACTCCATCACGTCGCAGAGCTCGAGGGTCATCGAGCGCCCGGTGGCCGGGAAGTCGCCCATGCTGGTCCTCAGGGTCCCGGTGTGGGTGCCGCGGCCGGTGAACTCCACGACGACGTGGTCGCCCTCGCCGAACACCCGGTCCACCGTGACCAGGCCGTCCGGGAAGGCCTCCGCCCACATCGAGTTGTACCTGCGCGACCCCTCGGGGCCGTCGAACGTGTCGCCCGAGCCGACGATGGTGATCGTGCCCTCCGGCGCCGTGGCGTCCGCGATCTCGTCGAAGTTCCGCTCGTTCCATGCCTCGTGGATCTCGCGTGCGAGGCTCGTGTTGTCTGTCATCTCAAGGCTCCGCTCTGACACCTGCCTGCCCGCCCTCCATCGACGCTAGACCGGCCCGATTTGGGCGGCAATGGGCCGTTTGGGCCTTGTTGGGAGGGGGAAGCCTCCCTGACGCGGGGAGTGAGATGGGAGCTTCCATGTTCAAGTCGCGGTTCATGCCCTGTCCGGAGTGCGGCGCATCGGTCGATCTCTCGAGGCCGTCGGAGCATGCGTGCTCCCCCGACCAGCGGGCGGAGTTCCAGATGCACCAGCTCCAGCACGAGGTCGAGCACCTCGAGACGGCGTTCCAGCGCTTCCTGACCACCGCCGAGGGCCAGTTCGAGTCCTGGCTCGCGGCCCGCCGGGTGCGCACCGCCAGCTGACCGCGCGGCCCGGCCGAGGTCAGCGCCGGGTGCCGCTCGAGAGTCGGTCGACCGGCCGGGCAACCACGACCACGTTGTCCTGGTAGCCGCCGCGGGTGGCGTCGTACTCACCTCCACAGGTGATGAGCACCAGCCGCCCGCCGCCTCCGGCGGAGAACACCACGGAGCGGCGCCGCAGGTCGGCCCGGGGGACCAGTCGGACCGAGGCGACCCGGTAGCGCCGCACCAGGTGCTCCCCGGTGAGGCGCACCTCGTCGCCCGGCCTGGCGGACAGCAGCTCGGCGGTGGGCCCCACGCCCTGGGTGAACGAGTCGACGTGAGCGGCCAGCACGATGCTGCCGAACGGGTCCCCGAGACGTGAGCCGCCGGTCCACCAGCCGGCCCTGCGGATGTCGTCCGGGACCGCGAGCGCTCCGTCGGGCCGGGTGCCGGCCGGGTCGACGGGCAGCACCCGCCCGCTGGGGAGGGTGACCCGGACCGGGCGCTCGGGCCGCACCTGGCTGGCCGCGGCGGAGGCGACGACGGCAGGCCCGGCGGTGGGGGAGACGAGGGGGTAGGCGGTGGGCGAGTCGGTGGGGGAGGCGCTCGGCAGCGAGGACGACGACGTGGCGGAGCAGCCGCCCAGCAGCACGGAGAGGCTCAGGATCGTGAGAAGGACCGGGTTCGGCACGAGGACGCGCAGGCCGCCCCTAGGGCGTCCACCAGCCGGGCAGCCCCGCGCGCAGGGCGACCAGCGACCACCAGAGCGCCCACCGGGTCCCGTCGACGGAGCCGTCGGGCCGGACCAGGCCGACCGCACCGGTGTCGACCGCGGCCGGTCGTTCGCCGGTCGTCGGCACCGGCAGGGTCTGGACGACGGCGTCCATGGTGCCGTCGCGAGGTGCACCGATCGCGAACACCCGGGTCAGCTTCCCGGCCGCGACCGGGAGGTCGAGCGGACCGAGCAGGGGTTCCCCGCCGCCGGTGGGCACGACCGCGACCTCGTAGGTGTTCGTCGGCACCACGGCGCTGACGAACTCGCCGTTGGCGATGTTGGTGAACAGCGTCTGGCCGTCCGCGACGATGTCGGCGGGCGGTACGACGGCCGTGTGCGCGACCGTCAGCCGGCCCTTGCTGGGCCCGACAGCGGAGACGTCGTTGCTGAAGACCGTGACCACCGGCCGGTCGGCCGCGTCGGCGGGCCAGTGCAGGACCACGTCCTGGCTGCCCGAGGCGTCGACCGCGGAGGAGACCTCCCAGTCGTCGGTGCGGAAGGTGAAGCGGTGGCTGCCGGGCGAGAGGTCGAGCGACCCCACGACCTCCTTGGCGGCGATGCCGGACCGGACCTCGTCGCCGTCGACGAGCAAGTCGACCGAGGCGCCGGGGACGCCCTGCACGACGTAGGTGCTGACGGCCGCGGCCCTCGCGCCGGCGGCGGTGGCAGTGGTGGTGGCAGTGGTGGTGGCAGCGGCCGGCGTACCGGCGACGACCGCAGTGGTCAGGGCCGCGAGGCCGATGAGCAGGGAGGTCCGGTGAGAGACGGATACGGACATGCGGGATCACAGCTCCGGGGAAGGCCCGAGACGGATCGGGAAGGGGAGACGGATCGAGTCCCGAGCCTCGAGGCCCGTGCTCGTGGCGTGGCTGGCCGCGGCGGTCCCCCCGCGGGCCGCTCGCCCGCGACCACTGTAGGAGTCGCCCGGGGTCTTGTCACCGGGTGCTGGACCACATGCGTACGGCAGGAGGTGGCGTCATGAGGACGGTCGACGCGCCGCGGCACTCGCCCCACGGAGGGTCCCGCAGGGCGAGTTCCCACGCCGCGCGGACCGCCCGGGTCGGGACCCACGCCGCCCGACGGCGACCGCCCTGGGCTGCGCCGCTCGCGGCCGTCGTCGCGGTCGTGCTCGTGGTGGCCTCGTGGCAGCTGCTCCGGCTGCTGCCCGGCGGCCCGTCGACACCGTCGGCGGCCGACACCGCCGCGGCCGACACGACGGCGGGTCCGGTGGGGGTGACCAGCCAGGTCAGCATCGACGACGCGGGCGCCGTGCACGTGGTCGAGACGCTCACCTTCTCCAGCGCCCGGTCGCGGCTCGACCTCGCCGTGCCGCGCCGGGGTGGCATGGGGGAGCGGCTGCGGCCGACGCTGGGCTCCCTGGTGGTCCGTGCGCCGGGCCCGCTCCGTGACGCCGGGCCGCTCGACGTGGGCGACCAGACGACGGTCCGGCTCGACACGCCGGCCACGCGCGTCGTCCTCGAGTACGACGCCACCGGGGTCGTCGCCCGCTCCGGTGACGCCTCCAGCCCGGAACGGGCCCTGGCCCTGGTCACCCCGCTCGTCGTGCTCGAGGCCGGCGGGCTGCCGTCGACGGTGCACGTGCGCTCGGTGAAGGTGCTCAACGTCGGCTGCCTGCGCCACGGCGAGCTGTCGGGCTGTGGCACCCGCACCGAGGGAGGGTGGACGGTCGAGACCAGCGGCGGCGAGGGGGGCGAGCGCTCCGACGTCTTCGCGCAGGTCAACCTCGCAGTGCCCTGAGGTCGGTCAGGCCGGGCGCCGGACGTAGCGGATGAACACGTTGTCGATGCGGCCGTGGTACTGGTCGACCCGGCCGGGGCCGAGCTTCTTGCCGCCGATCCGCACCGGCAGGTCGTTGGTCACCCGGCCGGTGACGCCGCTGGCGCGGGCCCGGACCTTCCCGTCGACCTTGAGGACGACCGCCGCGGCCTTCCGCCGGCAGACGAGCCGGTGCCAGCGGCCGTCGGTGATGCGGTGGTCCCACAGGGCCATCACGCGACCGTCGAAGCCGTGCACCACACAGCTCGGGCGGCCGAGGTCCACCTGCAGCTTGATCTGCCCGCCGGCGGTCCGGAAGTAGCCCTTCTGCACGAGGTTGGAGTGGTGGGCCTCCTGCGTGGCCGACATCCGGATGTCCGCGCCGAACCTGATGTTGCGCAGCCGCGGGTCGAGCCTGCGCCGGTCGGCGACCTCGATGATCGCGGCGCCGCAGCCCTTGCAGGCACCGGGGTACTGGGCAGCGGCGCCCTTGACACCCCGGACCCGGGTCAGGCGCCCGCCGGCCGCGATGCGGACGATCCCGTCGTACCGGCCGGCCGCGTTGTGGACCCGGCTCCCCCGCCGCAGCGTGTCGTGGTTGAAGGTGAGCTTCAGGACCGTGTGGGCCCGCGCCCTCGACGGGTTCGGGGTCGAGCCGAGCGAGCTGGCCGTGGCCGTGCCCCCTGCCAGCAGCAGCAGGGTGGCGAGGAGCACCCCGAGTGGACGAACGCGCATGAGAACCCCCTGATGTCGCGGACGATGGCTCGAACCTGCTCCCTCGCGGGGGTCGGCGCAACGAGAGGGGCCCGACGTACCCCGTGTGGTGTACGCCGCGGGCGTGCCGCGCCGCGGGAGCCTCCTCAGGAGAGCAGCGAGAGCACGCACCACACCGTCTTGCCGACCTCGGTGGGGCGCGAGCCCCACCGGTCGGCGAGGGCAGCCACGATCTGCAGGCCGCGACCGTGCTCGTCCTGGACGCCGGGTCGCTGCTTGCGCGGCTCGTAGCTGGCGCGGTCGTGGACCTCGATGCGGATCTCGGCGTCGTCGCCGCTGACCCGCAGCTCGACCGGGGGCACGGCGTGGAGGGTCGCGTTGGTGAGCAGCTCGCTGGTCACGAGCATCGCGTCCTCGACGACGTGCTCGGGCACCCCGGCGCCACGCAGCTGCTGGGCGACGACGCGCCGGGCGTGCGAGATGTCGATCGCGCGGTCGCGGTAGGAGAGCCGGAGACCGGGGGTGACCTCCGCCGTGTCGACGCGGGCGACCAGCACCGCGACGTCGTCGTCGGGCCCCTGGGGGAGGCGCTCGCGCACCAAGGTCTCCGGTGCGTCCGACAGGGCGCCGGTCAGCCCCGCCGACAGGGCTCGCAGCGACTCGATGCCCGACTCGAGGTCCTCGCCCCGGCGCTCGACCAGGCCGTCGGTGTAGAGCACGACGGTGGCGCCCGGGGCCAGCGTGACGTCACCCTGGCGGAGGTTGTAGAGGCCCACGCCCAGCGGCGGGTCCTCGGTCGCCGGCAGGACCGTCGCGCCCGCCACCGGGTCGACGACGATCGGCGGCAGGTGCCCGGCGTTGGCGAACCGCAGGGTGCGGTCCGTGGGGTCGAAGACGGCGTACAGGCAGGTGACGATCTGGTCGGAGCCGAGGTCGCGGACGATGCCGTCGAGGAACTCCAGCAGGTCGGGCGGCGGCAGGTCGAGACGCGCGTAGGCACGGACCGCGGACCGCAGCTGCCCCATCACCGCGGCCGCCTGCACGCCGCGCCCCATGACGTCGCCGACCACGAGGGCGGTGCGCCCGCCACCGAGCTCGATCACGTCGTACCAGTCGCCGCCGACCTGGGTGCCCTCGACGCCGGCCCGGTAGTAGGTGGCGACCTCGAGGTGCTCGAGGTCGAAGGACAGCTGGGGCAGCAGGCTGCGCTGGAGCGCATCGGCGATCGCGTGCTCCCGTGCGGCGGCCTCGGCGTCCGCCGCGGCGCGCGCCAGCGCCTCCTCGGCCGCCCGCCGCTCGGTGATGTCCTGCAGCGACCCGCGCAGGAGCGTCGGCCGTCCGGACTCGTCGGAGCCGACGACCTCGGCGCGCACGGAGACGACCACCTCCTCGCCGTCCGGGCGGATGATCCGGGCTTCGTACCGGATGTCCGCACCTGGCGTGGCGGACGCGAGGGTGTCGACCACGCGCGCGAGGTCGTCCGGGTGCACCACGGCCTCCACGACCCCGCGGAATCCGAGGTCGGCGATCTCCTCGGCGCTGAGCCCGACCAGTCGCCGGAACTCCTCGGAGCTGCGGACGCTGTCCTGCTGCAGGTCGAGCTCCCAGCTGCCGACCCGGGCCAGGCGCTGGGTCTGGTCGAGGAGCGCGCGGCTGCGCTCCAGCTGCTCCCGGCTCCGACGGGCCCGGTCCAGCTCCAGGTTGGCGTGGACGCGCGCCATCAGCTCCCGCGCGGTGAACGGCTTGACCAGGTAGTCGTCCGCGCCGGCCTCGAGCCCCTCGAGCGTGCCCTCCTCGCCGGCCCGGGCGGACAGCATCACCACCGGGATGTCGACGGTCGCCGGGTCGGCGCGCAGGGCGGTGAGCAGGCCGAACCCGTCGAGCCGGGGCATCATCACGTCGGTCAGCACCAGGTCGGGAGGATCGGCGAGCGCCTGCTCGAGCCCGTCCTGCCCGTCGACGGCCGTGCCGACGTCGTACAGCTGGGCGAGCAGGCTGGAGACGTAGGTGCGGATGTCGGCGTTGTCGTCGACGACCAGCACCCGCGGCCGGGAGTCGACGGGCGAGGCGGGCAGCGGCGTGGAGTCCCCCGTGACCACCGGTCCGAGGAGCTGGCTGGTCTCGACGAGGAAGCCGTCGATGACCTGCTGGGTGACCGTCGTCGACGACGGTGCGGTGATCCGTTCGGGCGGGAGGTGCGCACTACCGAGGGGCACCCGGACCCGGAAGGTGCTCCCCTCGCCCGGGCTGCTGGTCACGTCGACGTCACCCCCGTGGAGCTGCGCCACCTCCGCCACCAGCGCCAGGCCGATGCCGGAGCCCTCGTGGGTGCGCGACCGGGCGCCCCTGACCCGGGCGAACCGCTCGAACAGGTGGGCCTGGTCGTCGAGCGGGATGCCGGCGCCGGTGTCGGTGACCGACAGGACCACCGTCTCGCCGTCGACGTGCAGGGCCACGGTGATGCCGCCCGCGTAGGTGAACTTCAGCGCGTTCGACAGCAGGTTGAGCACGACCTTGCCCCACAGGTCCCGGTCGACGTAGACCGGCTCCGGCAGCTCGGGGCAGTCGAGCGTGAACGACAGGTCCAGGCGGGCGGCGGCGGTCTCGAACATGCTGGCCAGCTCGCGGGTGTAGCGCGCGAGGTCGACGGGCTCGTACGACGCCTCGACGCGCCCGGAGTCGAGCCGGGAGAAGTCCAGCAGCGTGTTGACGAGCTTGAGCAGCCGCTGGCCGTTGCGGTGGATGACCTCGACCCGCTCGCGCTGGCGTTCCGGCAGCGGGGACTCGGCATCGGCCAGGGCGTCCTCGGCAGGCCCCAGCAGCAGGGTGAGGGGCGTGCGGAACTCGTGGCTGACGTTGGTGAAGAAGTCCGTCTTGGCCTGGTCGAGCCTGGCCAGGGTCTCGGCGCGACGCTGCTCGAACTCGAAGGCCCGCGCGTCGGTGACCGCGGACGCGAGCTGCCCGGCGACCAGTCCCAGGAAGTCGGAGTAGCCGTCGTCGAGCGGGCGGAACGGGTTCAGGCCCGCCACCATGAAGCCGTAGGCGGGGTTGGCACCCTGGACGATGGGCACGATGGCGGCTCTGGCCGGGGGCTGCTGCCAGCCGCCGGACGGCAGTGGGGGAGAAGCCTCCGGCAGGTCGACCGCGTGCACCGCGGGTGTCTTCGGGACCTGCCAGGCCGGGTGGGTGGCGTCGTGGACTGCCGGTGCGGCGGGGTGGTCGGTGGTGAAGCCGGTCGAGCCGAGCAGGCGAGCTGTCTGCTCGTCGTCGTACACGTAGACCAGCGTGAACGGCAGGTCGAGGCTGCTGTGCTCGAGCTCGGCGCAGGCGCGGGCCACGGTCTCCTCCACCGAGGTGCTGCCGGCGGTGCGCAGCCCGAGGTCGCGCAGGGTCTGCATGCGCCGGTGCGCCACCACCTCCTCGGTGTCCTCGCTGACCACGCACAACATGCCGGCGATGGTGCCGTCGTCGTCGGCGAGCGGGCTGTAGGAGAACGTGTGGTAGGTCTCCTCGGTGTACCCGCTGCGCTCGAGGAAGAGCAGCAGGCGCTCGTCCCACGTCGCGACACCCGATCCGGTGACGCCGTCGATCCGAGGCCCGATGTCGTCCCAGATCTCCGACCAGACCGTCGAGGCCGGCTTGCCGAGGGCCCACGGGTACTTCGCGCCGAGGGTGTCGCGCCGGTAGGCGTCGTTGCAGAAGAAGGTGAGATCAGGGCCCCACGCCATCCACATCGAGAACCGCGACGACAGCACGATCCGCACGGCGGTCTGCAGGCTGTTCGGCCACGACTCGGCAGGTCCGAGAGGCGTCGAGGCCCAGTCGACCGCGAGCATGTCCCGACCCACCTCACCGCCGCCGAGGAACGTTTCGCGCACCCGGATCTCCTCTCGCGGGGTGCGGTCGCGCTGCTGCGCACCGGTTGCTGGGAGTCTAGGGCGCGGAGCCGTTCGCGGGTCGGGGATCCTCATGCGGACGGGATGATGCCTGCGACCGTCGCGCCACGGGATCATCGGCGCGAGGAGGTGCCGCGCGGATGACTGCACAGGGGCTCACCGGCCGGTCCTCCGGCCTGCGGAGGTACGTGCCCGGCCTCGAGGTCGTCCGCCGCTACCAGCGCGGCTGGGTCAGGGCCGACCTCGTCGCGGGCCTCGTGCTCGCGGCGATCCTCGTGCCGCAGGGCATGGCGTACGCCGAGCTGGCGGGCCTGCCCGCGGTCACCGGGCTCTACACCACGATCGCCTGCCTCGTGGGCTACGCGGCCCTGGGGCCCTCCCGCATCCTGGTCCTCGGCCCGGACTCCTCCGTCAGCCCCCTGATCTACGCCGCGATCATCCCCCTCGTGGCCGCCTCGGGGGACCCGGAGTCCGCGATCGTGCTGGCCGGGATGATGGCGCTGATCGTCGGTGCGGTCGAGATCGGGCTGGGGGCCGCCAAGCTCGGCTTCGTCGCCGACCTGCTCTCCGTGGAGGTGCAGGTCGGCTACATGAACGGCCTCGCGATCACGATCATCGTCGGCCAGCTGCCCAAGCTCTTCGGCTTCTCGACCGACGCGGACGGGTTCGTCGACGAGCTGCAGGCCTTCTTCTCGGGACTGGACCAGACGGACACCACCACGCTCGTCGTCGGCCTGTCCGTGCTGGCCCTGCTGCTCGTGCTGCCCCGCGTGAGCAAGAAGGTCCCGGCCATCCTGGTGGCGATCGTGGGCGCGACCGTGGTCTCGGCCGTGCTCGACCTCTCGGCCGAGGGGGTGGCGACGGTCGGCTCCCTGCCGCAGGGCCTCCCCAGGCCGAGCTTCCCGTGGACCGGGTTCAGCGACGTGCCGGAGCTGCTGGTCGCCGCCCTGGGCATCACGCTGGTCTCGCTGACCGACACGATCGCGACGTCCACCAGCTTCGCCGCCCGTCGCGGCGACGAGGTCAGGCCGAACCAGGAGATGATCGGCCTCGGCGGCGCGAACATCGCCGCCGGCCTGTTCCAGGGCTTCGCGGTGTCGACCAGCGGGTCGCGCACCGCGGTGGCGGAGCAGTCCGGCGCGAAGAGCCAGGTGGCGGGGCTGGTCGGGGCGGGCGCGGTCGCGCTGATGCTGCTCTTCCTGAACTCGCTGCTCGCCGACCTGCCCAAGACCGCCCTGGCAGCCGTCGTCATCGCGGCGGCGCTGTCGCTGACGAACCTGCCGGAGGTGCGCCGGCTGTGGCGGGTGCGGCGTACCGCGTTCACCCTCTCGCTGGTGGCCACCGCGGGCGTGGTCTTCTTCGGCGTGCTGGAGGGCATCCTGGTCGCGGTGGCCCTGTCGATCCTGCTCTTCTTCCGGCGCAGCTGGTGGCCGCACGGGGTGGTGCTCGGCCGGGATGGAGCCGGAGGGTGGCACCAGCTGGAGGGCCGCGACGACCTCGAGGAGCTCCCGGACATCGCGGTCTACCGCTGGGAGGCGCCGCTGTTCTTCGCCAACGCGGGCATGTTCCGCCAGAACCTGCGCTCCCTGGTCCGCGAGAAGCAGGTCCGCTGGGTCGTGCTGCAGTGCGAGGCGGTGACCGACGTCGACGTCACGGCCGCGGAGAAGCTGGAGCAGCTCGACCGGCAGCTCAACGAGCAGGGCGTGCACCTCGCGTTCGTCGAGCTCCGCGAGCGGCTGCGGGACCTGTTGCTGCGCTACGGGCTGATGGAGACGCTGGACAAGGACCACTTCTACGCTTCGATGGACGCTGCCCTCGAGGCGATCAACGCTGAGGACGCGGTGCGCACCGAGACCACGCCGGACCCGGACGGAGAGGACCAGCGATGAGCGAGCCCGAGGACCAGGGGACGGGGCCCGGGCGACGGGTCGGTACGGCGCGCCGCTGGCTGGCCGATGCCCGCCGGGTCGACCAGGCCGTCTACAGCGCGGTGGCGCGGACGCCCACGCCCGCGCTCGACAGGAGCATGAGCCGCCTGTCCCGGTCCGCCGACCGGTCCGGCCTGTGGCTGGCCACGGCGGGGGTACTCGCGCTCGCCGGCGGCCGCAGCGGCCGGCGCGCGGCCGCGGAGGGGCTGATGTGCGTCGCGGTGAGCAGTGCCGTGGTCAACCTGGGGGTCAAGCGCCTGGGGGGCCGGGCCCGCCCGGACCGCGAGGGCGCGCAGGTGCCGCTGGACCGGCACGTGACCATGCCGACCTCGCTGTCGTTCCCGTCGGGGCACTCCGCGTCCGCGTTCGCCTTCGCCACCGGGGCCGGCACCCGGCTGCCCGTGGTCACGGTCCCCCTGCACGGGCTCGCGGGCGTCGTCGCCTACTCGCGGGTGCACACCGGCGTGCACTTCCCCGGGGACGTGCTGGTGGGGTCCCTGCTCGGCACCGTGATCGCCCAGCTGACGACGCAGGTGACGACCCGGCTCACCGGGCGGTCGGCCGACCGCTACGCCGCCTCGCGCGGCTGATCGTCCTGCGCGGCGAGGTGCCGCAGGGTGAGGGCCTGCTGGCGCAGCAGCCGCAGGTCGAGGGGTGGCCGGTGCGCGGGCACTCCCGGCCGGCTCCGCGGCACGCGCACCCGCAGCGCCAGCGGCTGGATGGTGCAGCGCACGGGCGTCGGCATCAGCACGGCCTCGCCGTCGATGCCGACCGGGATCTCGGGCACGTCCGCCTCCACGACGACCTCGTGGGCGAGGGCGGTGCTGAGCCCCCGCGCGTGCCGCCCGTTGAGCAGGCCGGCCGCCCTCGCGGCCGAGTCGACGGTGATCGCCACGACACCGAGCTGCCCGGTGTCGAGCCTGGCCCGTCGGCCGAGGCCGGCGAGGTCGCCGAGGCCGTAGGGGTTGTTGCTGATCAGCAGCGCCTGGGGCGCCTCGACGGTCTGCCGGCCGTCCACGTGCGCGACCAGCCGCGGCCCGCGGTGCCCGGCCAGGACGTCGGGGAGCATCTGCAGGGTGGTGCCGCGCTTGTCGTCGCGGTACGCCGGGCTCTGCACGATGTCGGCGTACGCGCCGAAGGACACGTTGTTGACGAAGGTCCGGTCCCCGATCAGGCCCAGGTCGACGCGGATCTCGACAGCGTCGCTGAGTGCGTCGAGACAGGCGTCGGGGTGCTCCCGATCGAGCCCGAGGTCCAGGGCGAAGTGGTTGCGGGTGCCGGCGCTGACGACCAGGAACGGCAGGTCGAGCTCCGCGGCGATGCCGGCGACCAGGGCCTGGGTCCCGTCCCCTCCGGCCACCCCGAGGAGGTCCGCCCCGCCGGCTGCGGCGGCACGGGCGAGCTCGGCGATGTCGACGTGCTCCGGTCCCTCGAGCAGCGCCACCTCGGCGCCGAGGGCGCGAGCCGCCGTGTCGAGCCCGAAGCGGCCGACCTTCCCGCCGCCCGAGCGCGGGTTCATGATCAGGAACGGCCGGGACGGGGGAGCCACGGCAGTCTCGGGCATCTTGTCGGCCGGCCGGGAGCGCTCCATCGCCGCGCGCGCAGCTGCGAGGGCGGCGCCGGCGAGCAGCAGCACGACGATGATGTCGAGCAGGTGGCCCCGGGCGATGTAGAAGGCCACGACACCCAGGGGGGCCGCGACCGCGACCGCAGCGCCGAGCCAGCGTCGTACGCCCCGGTTGCTGAGGAACCACCAGACGCCGGCCAGCGCGAGCCCCGTCCCGAGCACCCCCACGACGAGCACGGCGATGCTGGTGCGGCCGCCGGCGAGCAGGGCGAGGAACGCCGCGGCCGCGGCCACGAAGGCCAGCCTCGCCAGCCACCGCTGGCCGGTCGTCACCGCCGGAGCGGTCGTCGTCGTACCCATGCGGCGAGCGTCTCCCGGGCCACCGGCGCGGGCCAGAGACGATGGTCCCGCCCCGCGGCCGCCGACGGTCCACACCCCGACCGGACGGATTACCCCATTTCGGGGACGGATCGGCCGGATCCCGGCATCCTGACACCGACACGGACCACCGGGCGGGGGCAGAGCTCATGGAAGGTCGCAGGCGCATGCGCACGTCACGTCTCCGGTCGCGGACCGGCCCCCTGGCACTGGTGCTCACCCTGGCATTGGCCGGCCTCGCCGCCACTCCCTCGTCGGCCGCGGTGACGCGCGACGGCGGGCACGACCGGGGCTGGTGCCGCAGGCACCTGTGCCCGGAGCCGACGACCGCCCCGGCCCCGACGGCGGGCCGACCGCTGTGGGGCGGCACCGTCTACCGGGCCGGTGGGGAGACCTACGAGCACGCCTACCAGCGGGTGCAGGCGGCGTACGGCGGCCTCGACGCGATCAGGATGTTCTTCCCCGGACTGCCGGCGACCTGGGCGAGCATCGAGGAGAAGGTGCACGACACCCCGGTCGTGGTCTCCTTCAAGGCCGACCCGGCAGCGGTCGTCGCCGGCCGGTACGACGACCGGTTCCGGCAGTGGTTCGCCGACGCGCCCCGGGACCGGGTCACGTACTGGACCTACTGGCACGAGCCCGAGAACGACGACATCGACCTGGCGACGTACCGCCTGGCCTGGCAGCACCTCGACGACCTGGCCGACGCGGCCGCCAACCCCGACCTGCGCTCCACCCTGGTCCTGATGTGCTGGACGCTGAGCCCGAAGTCGGGCCGGGACTTCGCCGACTACTACCCGGGCGGCGACAGCATCGACGTGCTGGGCTTCGACTGCTACAACAACGGCCGTCGCAAGGGCGTCTACCGGGACCCGGCGAGCATCCTGTCGCCGGTGCGGGCCGTGGCCGAGCAGCACGGCAAGCCGTGGGGGATCGCCGAGTTCGGCACCACCGTGGTCGACACGGACGGCGGCGAGCAGGGCCGCGCGGAGTGGCTGCGCGGCATGGCGGACTTCGTCCGCGACAACGGCGGCGTGTTCGCGACGTACTTCGACTCCTTCGTCGGCTTCGACTACCGCCTCCACGACGAGACCTCGAAGCGCGCGTGGCGGGAGATCGTGACCGACCACTGACCTCCGGCCGACGGGTTTGCGCGAGGCGCCGGTCGGGCAGGACACCCTCGTCGCACCATCGTCGAGGGGGAACGCATGGGATCCGATCCGTACGCGCCGGGCTACCGTCCTGACGGGACGAGCTCGCGGGGCAACCTGGGGGACGTCGGTCACGGCAACCAGTTCGGCCTGGACCTGTACAGCCTCTACAAGGCGGGACGGCTCCACTTCCCGGCCCAGGCGGAGCGGTTCTCGGGCCTGGCCTCCGACGCCCAGTACGCCGGCCACGGGGTCTCCTCCGTGCAGGCGGCCGCCGGCAACCCGGCCGCCCTGTCGAAGATCCTGGACCTGCGCGAGCGACTGCACCTCGCGATCTACAAGACCACGCTCTCGCTGCGCGACCTCGGGCCGGTGCTGGTCAAGATCGCCGATGACTACGCCGCCACCGACGAGGACGCCCGAGCCGCCTTCCGGTCGATGTTCGGTCAGGTCTCCGAGCAGAACCTCTACTCGGACCCACCGGCGACGGTGCCCGACCCGCCGCGGCCCGACGAGCCCTACGAACCGCCGCGGGAGACGATCCCGAAACCCGGCGGCCGCCAGATCCTGATCTGATCTCGAGGACGTGACGACATGAGCGAGCCCCAGGTCCCCTTCAGCGACAGCGAGTTCTCGAGCAAGTTCGACGAGTTCGAGACGATGCTGGTCGACTTCGGCACCATCACCCTCGCGCTCGACGCCTACCAGGCCAACCAGGACTGGCACCACGAGTCCACGATGGGCGTCGAGTACCGCACCTCGGTGATGGTCGGTGAGAAGTACCCGTTCTCGCTCACCTTCACCCTCTACGACTTCGAGGTCGGCAGCGAGGACGCCGCTCGGGCGCACTGGGAGCACGAGCGCAGTGGCTGGGCGTCGTTCGCGGACAGCTGGGCACGGGGGAAGGTCGCCGAGCTGAAGCCGCGCTTCGACACGATCATCGATCCGTGGCCGGGGCACCTCGAGAGCGCCGCCTCGGAGTTCGAGGACATCCGGATCGTCCTGGGCACCCAGGTCCCCGACGACTTCGCGCAGCTCGACTACTCGGAGAGCCACTGGGAAGGCCTGACGGCCACGAACTTCTTCAACAACTTCTACAACCTCATGCCGCAGTGCGTGGACAACCAGGCCTGGGTCGCGGAGATGCTGCAGAACGCCTGCGGGGCCGCCAAGGGCGTGGTCGACATGGGACGCAACAGCGCCATGAACACCGTGGCCGCGATGGTCACCCGCGTCGACGACGCGTTGCGTGCCCGGCAGGACGCGCACAGCATCTCGCCGACGGAGTTCCTGACGATCGCCAGCACGATCCTCGACCTGATCGACATCATCCCGATCGCAGTTCCCGACTCGATGCAGCAGTACGTCGAGAAGTTCGACGAGGTCACCGGGGACGCCCGGTCCACGGCCTCGACGCTCATCGGCTATGCGCAGGACGGCATCCCGGAGAAGTCGGCGGTCCCGCAGACCGCTGCGTCCCAGCGACCCGAGGGCGTGGTGGCGGACTTCCACACGGCGATCGACAGCATCGGGGACAACCTGACGAAGGCGTGGGACCAGCTCGACGTCGACTACCTGGTGAAGGTGGACAAGAACATCGACGCCCTCGAGGACCTCTCGCTGCTGTGGCTCAGGAGCCCGGACCTGGCCCAGGGCCCGGGCGGTCCCGGCGGCTTCCACCACAACTCCAGCAACCAGTACCAGTGACGACGCGAGGGCTGCGGACGGTGCGTCTGGCGGGCGGGCTGGCCTCGCTGGTGTTCCTGGCGGGCCTGCTCGGCGGTTGCGGCGACGAGTCGCCCTCCTGGGGGGCGGTCGACGCGGACACCTGCGGCGAGCTGGACCTGACCGGCCTGGTGGGCGACGCCTACCCGTCCCTGCCGGCGGCCGAGGCCAGCGCCGACGAGACCACGGACGGCGGCAGCAGGAGTGCGGTGTGCATGGCCAGGGTGGCCACCCCGGACGGTGGACGACTCGTGGTCCAGGTGGAGCTCTCCTCGCGATCCGACGGCGCCAAGAACTCGCTCTACGACCTGCGTGACGGCGGGCAGGTCGGCCTCGACGGCACCGTTCGTGAGGTGGAGCCGAAGACCGTGGACGGCTGGTGGGAGGAGGGGGTGAGCGTCGTGGCGATGACCTCCGACACCGCGCCCGCCTCGGCGAGCGTGGGGCTCACCGTCCGCGACCGCAACCTCGTGGTCGCCGTGCGCATCTCCGACAAGCGCGTGGGCGGCACCTCCGCCGACGTCGACGCGGACCGGGGCCTCGCGGACGCGGTGCTCGACGTCGTGCCGGACGTCGTGCCCCAGACCTGAGGCCGCACCCCAGGGTCGACAGGCGGTCAGCCCGCGGGACCACTGGCCCTGTCCGCCGTACCCGGTGGCCGCGGAGGGTGGAGGCAACCCGACCCCGCGGAGGCGAGCGATGGCGGACACCGACTTCCCCTACGCCGACAGGTTCCCGGTGCACCGCGTCCTGCCCGACCGGGGGACGCCTCGCGAGGACCTGCTGGCCGAGCTCCGGGCCATGGCGACCGAGGAGGATGCGTTCTGGGAGACGGGGAAGTGCTCCGGGACGATGTACTCAGGCGACCACGAGCACTACCGGTTCCTGACCGAGGCGTTCGGCCTGTTCGCCCACGTCAACGTCCTGCAGCGCGACATGTGCCCGAGCGCCACGAAGTTCGAGGGCGAGATCATCGCGATGGCGCTCGACCTGCTGCACGCCGAGGCCGTCACCGACGGCGAACCGGGCGGGCTGGTGACCACCGGCGGCAGCGGCAGCATCCTGCACGCGGTGCTGTCCTACCGGGAGCACGCGGCCGCCCGCGGCGTCACCTGGCCCAACTTCGTCAAGCCGGAGACCGGCCACCCCGCCTTCGACAAGGCCTGCCGGCTGCTCGGCATCGAGCTGCGCACCGTGCCGGTCGACCCGGTGACGACCCTCGTCGACCCCGACCGGGTGGCCGTCGAGATCGACGACCGGACCATCGCGATCATGGGGTCGGCGTGCAACTACGGCTACGGGACCATCGACCCGATCGCCGCGCTCGCGGAGGTCGCGTCCGCCAAGGGCGTCGGGATGCACGTGGACGGCTGCCTCGGCGGGTTCATCCTGCCGTTCGGCCAGGAGCTCGGGTACGACATCCCGGTCTTCGACTTCCGGGTCCCGGGGGTCACCAGCATCTCGGCCGACACCCACAAGTACGGCTACGCGTTCAAGGGGACCTCGACGGTGCTCTTCCGTGACAAGGGGCTGCGGGACGCGCAGTACTTCCACCTGCCCGGCTGGAGCGGGGGGAAGTACATGTCGCCCGGCATCGAGGGGTCCCGCTCGGGCGGGCTGCTGGCCGAGACCTGGGCGGCCATGGTCCAGCTGGGCCGCGAGGGCTACCTGGAGCACGCGCGCGCGATCTTCCGCACCGCGGACGAGATGAAGGACGTGGTCCGGTCGCACCCCGAGCTGCGCATCATGGGCAGCCCGACGTTCTGCTTCAGCTTCACCTCCGACGACTTCGACATCTACCACGTGGCCGACCTCATGCGCGGCCGCGGCTGGCGGTTCAACGGTCAGCAGTACCCCAACGCGATCCACATGGCCGTCACCGGGCCGCAGACGCAGCCGGGCCTGGTGGACACGTTCGCCGAGGACCTCGAGCAGGGGGTGGCCTACGCCCGGCGCGCCGAGGCAGGCGGCCAGCAGGCCTTCTCCGGGGCGATCTACGGCGGGGTGCCCGGCGGCATGAGCCTGGAGGCGGAGGAGTTCATCGTCTCGGTCATGGACGACATGCTCGACACCGAGCTCTCGGTGCCGCCGGCGACGTGATGTCCACGCCCGGGGGCAGCCGGCTGGTGCTCGCGGTCGATCTCGGGTCGAGCAACGTCAAGGTGGGGCTGGTGACGCTGCGCGGCGAGGTGCTCGCCTGGACCTCGGAGCCGCTGTGCACCGAGGTCGGTCCGGGCGGCCGGGTGACCCAGGACGCCGGGGAGTGGTGGCGGCTGGTCACGGCGGCGGCGCGCCACTGCCTGGCCGAGGCGGACGTCGACGGCGGCCGGGTCGTCGCCGTCTGCGTCACCGGTCAGTGGGCCAGCACCGTGCCCGTCGACGGCGACGGTCTGCCGGTCGGCCCGTGCCTGATGTGGAGCGACACCGAGGGGGCGGCGTGGTCGCGCGCCGTCGTCGGCGGCCACGTCCAGGGCTACCGGGCGACCGCCCTCGCGACGTGGGTACGACGCACCGCCGGCATCCCCTCCACGTCCGGCGCCGACCCGGTCGGGCACATGCTGCACCTCGAGCACGACGAGCCCGTGGTGGCGGCGGCCGCCCGCTGGTACCTCGAGCCGGTCGATGCCCTCGCGATGCGGTTCACCGGCGTGGCGGCGGCCACCCCCGCCTCGATGACCGCCGCCTGGCTCACCGACAACCGGCACCCGGAGCGGCTCGCCTACGACCCGGTGCTGGTCCGCCGGGCGGGGGTCGACCCCGGCCGGCTGCCGCCGCTCGTCGCGACCGGCAGCGTGGTGGGGCCGGTGCGCGCCGAGGTCGCCGCGCAGCTCGGGATCTCGCCGGACGCCGTGCTCGTGGCCGGCGTGCCGGACCTGCACGGCGCCGCGCTCGGGTCCGGCTGCGTCCGCGACCACGAGGCGCACCTCTCGATCGGCACCACGGCCTGGGTCAGCTGCCCGCTGCCCGACAAGAGGACGGACCTGCTGCGGCAGATGGCCACCGTGCCGGGGCTGCGGCCCGACCGCTACCTGCTCGGCAACAACCAGGAGACCGCCGGACGCTGCCTGGAGTGGCTCGCGCGGGTGCTGGCCGACGACGGCGGGCCACCGGCGTACGACGACCTGCTCGCGCTGGCGGAGACCTCACCGCCGGGGGCGGGCGGCGTCGTCTTCACGCCCTGGCTGGCAGGGGAGCGCTCCCCGGTGGACGACCGGGCCGCGCGCGGCGGGTTCCACCACGTGTCGCTCTCCACCACCCGCGCCGACCTGGTCCGTGCGGTGCTGGAGGGCGTCGCTCTCAACGCGCGCTGGCTCCTCGAGGCGGCCGACCACGTGGCCGGGCGACGGCTCGAGCCGCTGCGGCTGGTGGGCGGTGGGACCCGGTCGCTGCTGTGGTGCCAGGTCCTCGCCGACGTCTCCGGGCGTCGCGTCGAGCGGATCGCGGAGCCGCTGCTGACCGGCCTGCGGGGCGTGGGCCTGCTCAGCGGGCTGGCGCTGGGGGAGATCGGTTGGGCCGAGGTGCGGGACCTGGTGCCGGTGGACGCCGTGCTCGACCCTGACCGCGCCACCCGGGAGACCTACGACCGCGCGTTCTCGGCGTTCGTCGACCTCTACCGCGCGCAACGGCGGATATTCGGCCGGTGACCACGGGGTCGTGTGCCTGACGACGCGCCATGTCGCGTGCCTGGCACACGAGTCGTCGGCGCGCAGGTCTTCCGCGAAGCCGCACTGTCGTGGTTGGTTGTCCGAGGGCCACACCCCCGGCCCCGGGAGAACCAACGGGAGGAACCTCCATGAGGAAGCTCGTCAGCGCGGCCGCGGTTGCGGCCCTGGTCGGCGCGGGTGTCGCCACCATGGGCACCGTCGCCGCGAACGCACACCAGGCGCCGGTCGCCCGCACCGCCGTCCAGCACTCGCTCAAGCAGGTCGCGGCGCGCGGGTACCAGCCGCCGCCGATCACGTGGGGCGAGTGCGCGTCCCAGAGCCTGCAGGACGCGGGCGCGAAGTGCGGCATGGTCAAGGTGCCGCTCAACTACGACCGCCCGCAGGGTCGCAAGATCCAGCTGGCGGTCTCGCGCATCAAGCACACGACGTCCAAGGCGGACGCCCAGGGCGTCATGCTGGTCAACCCCGGCGGCCCCGGCGGCTCCGGTCTGGGCCTGGCCCGGCTCGGGGCGTACGTCCCCAACGGCGGCGGCGACCCGTACGACTGGATCGGGTTCGACCCGCGCGGTGTCGGCAGCAGCAAGCCCTCCCTGAGCTGCGACGGCAACTACTTCGCCGCCGGCCGGCCCGCCTACGAGCCGGTCTCGCCGAAGATCACGGACTACTGGCAGGACAAGGCGATGGGCTACTCCGTCGCCTGCAAGGACGCGAACCTCCGGCTGCTCCGGAACACCGACACCCGCACCTGGGTCAAGGACATGGAGAGCATCCGCAAGGCGCTGCACCGCAAGAAGATCAACTACTACGGCTTCTCCTACGGCACCTACCTCGGCCAGGTCTACGCCACGATGCACCCCGACCGGGTGCGACGGTTCGTCTTCGACGGCGTCGTGAACCCCGAGGACGTCTGGTACGACGCCAACCTCGAGCAGGACAAGCAGTTCGACAAGAACATCGACATCTTCTTCGACTGGGTGGCCAGCCACGACGACGTGTACGGGCTCGGCACCGACGGTGACGCCGTGCGCGCCATCTACTACGACGTGCTCGACAAGCTGACCAAGAACCCGGAGCCGGACTTCGGTGCCGCCGACTGGAACGACGTCTTCGTGGGCGCTGCCTACTACGTCTACGGGTGGGACGACACCGCGCACATCCTGGAGGCCGCTGCCCAGGGCGACCTCGGCCCGGCCAAGGACTACTACGGCGACCCGACCGGTCCCGGTGCCGACAACACCTACGCCAACTACCTGGCCGTGCAGTGCGCGGACGCGCCCTGGCCGCAGAGGTGGAGCACCTGGAAGCGGGACAACCAGAAGCTGTACGCCACCGCTCCGTTCCTCACCTGGAACAACGCCTGGTACAACCTGCCCTGCCGCACCTGGGCGGCGCCGTCGGGCAAGCCGGTCAACGTCAAGGGCCAGCACGTCAAGCCGATCCTGCTGATCGAGGAGACCAACGACGCGGCGACGCCGTGGGCCGGCGCGATCGAGGTGCGCCAGCGGTTCCCGAAGTCCGTCCTCATCGAGGGCGTGGGCGGTACGACACACGCCGGGTCGCTCTCCGGTGTCTCCTGCGTGGACAACCGGATCGCGAGCTACCTGCTCACCGGTCACGTCCCGAAGCGCCGGGCGGGCGACAACCGCTCGGACGTGAAGTGCGCTCCGGTGCCGCCGCCGGACCCGACGCCGGCGACCCCCTCCGCGCGCAGCCTCCGCGCGCCGGTGCGTGACGACAACACCGGCACGCTGCGCGACCTGATCACGGACGCGATCACGAAGCGCTGACGTCAGGCAGGCAAAGACGAGGGCCGCAGCCGGTGATCCGGCTGCGGCCCTCGTGCGTTCGCGTCACCGGGTGGCGGTGCCGGCACCGTCACCGAGCTCGTCACTGGGCGGCGTACCCGCCGTCGACGAGGTGGTAGCTGCCGGTGATGAAGCTCGCGGCGTCGGAGGCGAGGAATGCGACCAGGGCCGCGACCTCCTCGGGGGTGCCGAGCCGGCCGGCGGCGTGCTTGTCGGCCAGCGCCTGCTGGGTCTCGGCGTCGAGGTTGGCCTCGAGCAGCGGGGTGGAGATGAAGCCGGGGCCGACGGCCGTGACGCGGACCTGCTGGGCGGCGTGCTCGAGGGCGGCGTTCTTGGTGAGCCCGAGTAGGCCGTGCTTGGAGGTGACGTACGCCGAGGAGCCGGGGATGCCGACCGAGCCGAGCACCGACGCCATGTTGACGATCGCGCCGCCGCCGTTGCCGGCGATGGCCGGGATCTGGGCGCGCATGCCGTAGAAGACGGCGTTGAGGTTGACCTCGATGACCTTGCGCCAGCTGTCGACCGGGTACTCGCCTACCGGAGCGGCCGCGCCGCCGATGCCGGCGTTGTTGACGGCGATGCGCAGCGGCGCGAGCGCCTGTGCGGCAGCGACCGCGGCGGCCGCGACCTCGGGGTCGGCGACGTCGCCGACGAAGGCCTCGGCGTTGCCGCCGGCCGCGGTGATCTCCTTGGCGACGACCTCGGCAGCGTCGCGGTCGAGGTCCACGACCAGGACGGCCGCACCGTTCTCCGCGAGCAGGGCGGCGATCGCCCGTCCGATGCCCGATCCCGCTCCGGTCACGATCGCCGAGCGGTCCGCCACGTCGTAGGTGGCCATGGTTCTCCTCCTGTCCCGGCGTCGCGGGACGCGCGGCGCCGACTTCTTTCCGACATCTGTCGGATATCTCTGTAACCTACAGTTGTCGGAGAACATTCCCGACCGGAGGTGACCATGGACCCGCGGCAGCGCCGTACCCGCGACCGGCTGCACGCCGCCGTGCTCCGGCTCGCCGCCGAGCGCCCGGTGGCGGAGCTGAGCGTCACCGAGGTGGCGGCCGCGGCGGGGGTGCACCGCTCGACCCTGTACGAGCACGCCGCGTCGCCGGCCGAGCTGCTGCAGCAGGCGCTGCTGGTCGAGCTCGACGCGCTGCGCGAGCAGCTGCTCGACGACAGCGGCCGGGACGTGGCCCGTGCCGTCACGTCGATCACCGAGGGCGTGCTGCGCCACGTCGAGCGGTACGCCGCCGTCTACCGCCGGGGCCTGGGGGCCGGGAGCGGTGAGGCCAGCCTGCACGCGATGCTCAGCGGCCACTTCCGGGAGAGCAGCCGCCGGCTCCGCGAGCTGGCCCGGGTCGAGGTGCGGGTGCCGGTCCCCGGCGTCGACGACGAGGTCGTCGCGGACGTGGCCGGGCGCTTCCTCGCCGACGGCACCGTGGGAGCCATCGAGGGCTGGCTCGAGCGACCCGAGCTCGATGTCGAGGACTTCATGCGGATGTACGTCCGGCTGGTCCCGGACTGGTGGCCGCACGACCTCGCCGCGGAGGCGCGTTGAGGTCCGACCGGACAGGTGGCGAACTACGCTCGTGGTGTGGACAGGTGCCCTCTGTGCGGACATGCGGCCAAGGCTGAGCGCCGCTCGTTCGTCGACCGCCTGTGGGGGCTCAGGCCCTACTGTCCCGAGCCGGTGGCGACCGCCGAGAACCTGCGCGACACGTGTGGGTGCAACGACCCCTGGCACGTGGCCGGGACCTGAGGCGCGCGGCCGCGCTCGACGTGGCCGGGCGAGAGACGACGAGAGCCGCAGGTCGATGACCTGCGGCTCCCGGTGCTTGTGGGCAGGGGCGGGGTCGAACCGCCGACCTTCCACTTTTCAGGCGGACGCTCGTACCAACTGAGCTACCTGCCCAAGCAGGCGTCACCATACCGGAGGGGCGCGCGGCGTACGAAAATGGGCCCGGGTCAGGACGACTCGCGCCGTTGCGCGAGCCGGGTGACCTCCGAGGCGGCGCGGTCGATCCGGACCAGCAGCTCACGTGCGCGACCCGCGTCGGCGCCGAGGGTCCGGTCGAGGTCGGCGAGCATCCGCCGGAACCGGTCCCGGCACTCCCGCAGCGTCTCCGCGCCGGTCTCGGTGAGCTCGACCCGGTGCGAGCGGCCGTCGGCGGGGTTGGCGGTGGTGCGTGTCTGGCCGCGCCCGCGGAGGGCGGCCAGGTGCCCGGTGAGCGTGGAGGCGGTGACCCCGAGCCGGTCGGTCAGCTCTCGCGGGGTCAGTGGCGAGCCGCCCAGCTGGCTGAGGACGGCGTACTCCGACGGGCGCACGCCGGTGCCGGCGAGCGTCGCCTCCATCAGCTCGCCGATCCGTTGGTGGAGCACGAAGAGGTCGAGGACCAGGTTGCCGTCCACCGCCCCGATCTGGCGCCCGGGCTGGTGCTCCTCGCTCATGGGGTCATTGTGGCGGGGCCTGGATCCCGGCGGGCGAAACGCTGGAAACAACTACGAACTCGTATTAGTTTGGTGGCGAGCCCACCGGGGGCTCCGATCGGGACGGGGGTGGGCGGCGTGCTGGTGGCTCTGCTGCTGGGTGGGGGTGGCTGTGCGCTGCTGGCATGGCGCCGGTTGCGACCGGGACGGCGCCGGTCCGCAGGCGCCGGCGCGCGGATCCGGACGGCGCGCTGGGACAGCACTGCCCGCACCCTCGACTACCGGCACACCCGGTGAACGTCGTGCCCGCGGCGCGCGCGCTCGGACCCCTGGTGTCGCTGCTGCTGGGGCTGGGCTCCCTGACGGGCGGGTGCTCCGCCGGCGGGGACGCTGGCGACCCGGCACCCCCGGAGCGGGCGGCGGCACCCCCGACGTCGACCCCGACGCCGGCGTACGACCCGCTGCCCTGGCGCGCCGTCGACGGCCCCCTGGGCCGATGTGGCCCGCTGCCGCAGCGGGTGGCGGAGCAGCGGTACCGGTCGCTCGCGCTGCACGGTCCCGCGGGGGTCGTGCTCCCTGCCGTGACGGCCGGGCGCGGGAGGACCGTGGCGATCCTGGTCCACCAGACCGACGGCAACGGCCTGTGCGGGTGGCTCAGCTTCGCCCAGCACCTGGCCGAGGTGCCCGGCGTGACGGCCCTCGCGCTCGACCTGTGCGCCTACGGCGAGGCCCGCTGCGAGGGCGGCTACGTCGAGCGGCAGACCGACCAGGTCGGGCTGGCCGTCGATCACGCCGTCGACGACCTGCACGCCCGGCGCGTGGTGCTGGTCGGCGCCTCGATGGGCGGCAGTCTGGCCGTGCTGACCGCGTCCCGCGACCCCCGGGTCGACGCCGTGGTGGACCTGTCCGGACCCGACGAGTGGGCCGTCCCGGCCGTGCACGTCGCGGCCCGCGGGCTCGAGGCGCCCACGCTGTTCGCCGTCGCCAGGGACGAGGGCGAGGACGAGGTCGCCGCGATGCGCGAGGCGGCGGCGAGCGCTCCCCGCGGCAGCGACCTCGCGCTCGAGGAGGCCGGCCACGGCTACGAGCTGCTCGAGGAGCCCGACGGGCGTCCGACCGGGCTCTCGCGCCGGGTCCTGCACTGGGTCCGCGGCCGGTAGTCCGCGCGTCGCGTCGGGTTGGAGCGCGCCACGCGCCACCCCTATGCTGTCGGGGCAGTCAGGCCCCCATCGTCTAGCGGCCTAGGACGTCGCCCTTTCACGGCGGTAGCACGGGTTCGAATCCCGTTGGGGGTGCCAGCTCAGGGTCGCGAGAGTCCCGATTGGGAGTCAGCACCAACCATGGGTTAGAGTTCCACCCGCTTCACCAGTGAGGCACCAGCAAGAAATCCTGGCCCCGTAGCGCAGTTGGTTAGCGCGCCGCCCTGTCACGGCGGAGGCCGCGGGTTCGAGTCCCGTCGGGGTCGCAGACGAACGCTCCGGATCACCAGATCCGGAGCGTTCTTGCATTTGCGGGCACCCCGAGAATGGACCCGTGCCCATCGAGATGGATCCCGCCCGGTTCGACGCCCTCGTCGACCAGGCCCTCGACGAGATCCCCGACGAGATCGCCGCCTTGGTCCACAACGTGGTGGTGCTCGTCGAGGACGAACCTCCGCAGGGCGAGCCCGACGACCTGCTGGGCCTCTACGAGGGGGTCGCGCTGACCGAGCGGTGGGGCACGCCGCCGGTGGAGCTGCCGGACCGGATCTTCGTCTTCCGGGGGCCGTTGCTCGACATGTGCGAGAGCGAGGAGGAGCTCGTCGAGGAGGTCCGGATCACGGTGGTGCACGAGATCGCGCACCACTTCGGGATCGACGACGACCGGCTCCACGAGCTCGGCTACGCCTGATCCGGCCGCGCGGCTCAGCCCAGGAGGTAGCCCAGCGCGCACGCCGGCAGCGCGAGCGCGAGGGTGACGCCGGCGTACGACGCACCGCCGGCCGGCCCACGCTCGTGGGCCTTCACCGCGAACGCGGAGTACGTCGTGAACCCGCCGCAGAAGCCGGTGCCGAGCAGCGCCAGGGCGTGCTCGCCGGGCGCGGTCGCGGTCAGCAGGCCCAGCAGGAACGACCCGACCACGTTCACCGTCAGCGTGCCCCAGGGGAACCGGCGGTCGAGCCAGTGGCCGGCGAGGAGGCGCAACGGCGCGCCGACCGCGGCGCCGAGGGCGACCAGCAGCGGGGTCACTCGTTGCCCTCCTCGTCCTCGAACGCGCGCTGGGCCAGCGGGCTCGAGAGCCGGTGCGCCACCGCCACGGCTGCCACGCAGGCGGCCAGGGTCCCGAGCAGGTAGGTCAGCGCGGTCCCGGTGTCCCCGGCGTCGAGCAGCCTGCGGGTCTGCTCGGAGTACGTCGACAAGGTGGTGTAGCCCCCGAGCACCCCGGTGCCGAGCCCGGCCGCGAGCGCCGGGCTGCGGCGTACGGCGTAGAAGGCCGGGAGGGTGGCGAGCAGGAACGAGCCGGTCACGTTGATCGCGAAGGTGGTCCACGGGAAGCCGTGGCCGTCGGGGAACAGCTCGCCCAGGCCCCACCGGAGCAGGGCGCCCAGGGCGCCACCGACCGCGACCGCGGCGATGAGCCGCGGCGGGGGAGGCGGCGTCACGAGACGCTGCTGCGGGGGCTCGGCACGCCGGAATCGTGCCATGCCACCGGGGACTCCCCGATGCTCTGTCGGACGAACTCCCCGAGGAACCAGCGCTGGAACTGCTGCTGCTCGGGGGTGCGGGCCAGGGAGAGGAGCCGCTCCTCGCGGCAGAACGCGTCGGCCAGGTCGAGGAGCTCGATGAAGTGACCGATCTTGCCGGCGTCCTCGGCGGGCATCGTGACGTGGAGGTCGGTCAGCTCGCGGCCGTCGCGGATCGCGGCGTCGATCTGGTCGGCGCCCATCCCGTCGCGCAGCTGGCGCTCGAGGGAGCCGAAGACGTCGGAGAGGTCCTTGGCGAGCGGGTAGTCGGCCTCATGGGTCAGGGCGAGCAGCCGGACCTCGCGACGCAGCTCGCGGTAGTGGTGCTGGAAGCGCAGGTAGGTGCGCAGCGGGACGCCGACCACCTTGACCGCCACGTCGTCGGGACGCGGCTCGCGCGGCGCGGGGTCGACCACGCCGGTGATGATCCCCTCGGCGAGCTCGTCGCGGACGTGGCTGCTCGGGGCGAACCAGACGACCTTGCCGTCGTCCTCGATCTCGGCGCCCCACGCGTCGGCGCAGCGGGCCACGATGCCCAGGCCGCGGCCGAAGGTCAGCAGCAGCTCGTCCTCGTCGGTGGGGTGGGTCTCCGGGAGCCGCGGCGGCTCGAGCGAGCCGTCACGCACCTCGACGCGCGGGTGCTCGCGGGTGCCGCGGACCCGGACCTGGATCGGCGCGTCACCGTGCAGCAGGGCGTTCGTGACGAGCTCGGAGACCCCCAGCTCGGCGCACTCGACCAGATCGGGACGATCGATGTCCGTGCAGGTGTCAACCACCCAGCGACGTGCGTTCTGCACGCCGCGGGGACCAGAACCCAAGGTCAGGGCTGGCCGGTTCAGCGGCACGGAAATCACTCCGGAGGGGCGGGGGATCGATCAGTTCATTGTCCGTCTGTCTACCCGGCTCGGCCGGCAGCGAAACGTGGGTCGTTGAAAGTTTCGGCAGCATCTGGGTACGACGTGGATCGGCGCTCGCGCGACCGGCCCGTGAAGGGGCGCGCGAGTGCTCCGCCTCACGTGGGGGCCGATTGGTCAAGCACTGGCGTGCAGCGGGACAATGAGGGAGCACGCGGGCCCGTCGGTCACGGCGAGGCCCATCGCCGCGGGAAAGGTTCGGCATGGCAGGCACGCAGACGGAGCAGGGGACGGGCAAGCGCCACCAGGTGGTGGTGATCGGGTCCGGGTTCGGTGGGCTGTTCGGGACCAAGGCGCTGCGCCGGGCCGACGTGGACGTGACGATGGTGGCCAAGACCACGCACCACCTCTTCCAGCCACTGCTCTACCAGGTGGCGACCGGCATCCTCTCCGAGGGCGAGATCGCGCCGCCCACGCGCGAGGTCCTCAGCGGTCAGGGCAACGCCCAGGTGCTGCTCGGCGAGGTCACCGGCATCGACCTCGAGGCCCGCACGGTCACCTCGCAGGTGCTCGGCCGCGAGACGGTCTCGTCGTACGACTCCCTGATCGTCGCCGCCGGCGCGGGCCAGTCCTACTTCGGCAACGACCACTTCGCCGAGTTCGCCCCCGGCATGAAGAACATCGACGACGCCCTCGAGCTGCGCGGCCGGATCTTCGGCGCCTTCGAGATGGCCGAGCTCGGCGCGGTGCGCGGCGACAGCGTCGACCACCTGCTGACCTTCGTGGTCGTCGGCGCCGGCCCGACCGGCGTGGAGATGGCCGGCCAGATCGCCGAGCTGGCCCACCGCACGCTCAAGCGCGACTTCCGTGCGATCAACACCCGCAGCGCCCGGGTCGTCCTCGTCGACGCCGCGCCGCAGGTGCTCCCGCCGTTCGGCCAGAAGCTCGGTGACAAGGCCAAGGCCGAGCTGGAGAAGCTCGGCGTCGAGGTCATCCTCGGCGCGATGGTGACCGACGTCGACGAGCGCGGCATCGAGATGAAGTTCAAGGACGGCCGGGTCGAGCGCATCGACACGGTCACCAAGATCTGGGCAGCCGGCGTCCAGGCCAACCCCCTCGGCCAGACGCTCTCGGAGCAGACCGGCGCGCCGCTGGACCGCGCGGGCAGGATCAGCGTCAACCCCGACCTCACGCTGCCCGGCCACCCCGAGGTCTTCGTGGTCGGCGACATGATCTCCCTCGACAACCTCCCCGGCGTCGCCCAGGTCGCGATCCAGGGCGCGAAGTACGCCGCCAAGGAGATCGACCACCGGATCAAGGGCAAGCCCTCGCAGGGCCCGTTCAAGTACTTCGACAAGGGCTCGATGGCGATCATCAGCCGGTTCCGCGCGGTCGCCATGGTCGGCAAGCTCCGGCTCACCGGCGTGATCGCCTGGCTGATGTGGCTGGCGGTGCACCTCGTCTACATCACCGGCTTCAAGAACCGGGTCACCGCGGTGCTGCACTGGTTCGTCTCGTTCCTGGGCCGCGGCCGCTCCGAGCGCACCACCACCGAGCAGCAGATCTTCGCCCGCAGCGCGCTGGCGCGGCTCAAGCGCGGCGCGACCGACCTGGTCTCCGAGCCGGGTGCGTACGACGCCGCCCGGGCCCTGCTCGAGACCACCCGGCGCGCGGAGCTCGAGGCGCAGGCAGCCGAGGAGGCCCGCCTCACCGATGCCGGCGAGCGCGGCGTCCACCTCGCCGAGCGCCGCTGACCGAACCACTCGTTGAGCTGGGCCGAAATCGGCGTTGAGCTGGGCCTGATTCGGCGCCAGATCCCGAATCACGCCCAGCTCGACACTGAATCGGGCCCACTTCAACTTCTCTCGCGACGTCGGGGGCGGCGGGAACTCGGTGGCCGTGGTCGGGTGCGGGTTGGTGGAATGACGCCATGACCGAGCTCGTGACCCCCGACCTGCGCTGGTACGACGACTGGGTGGCGACCCTGACCGACTTCGGCGCGGAGTACCCGCACGGGTCCGGCTGCCCCCAGGACGGGCAGCCGCTCGACCGGGCGGCGTTCGAGGAGTTCGTGGCCGACAAGCTGCTGTTCGCCGACCCGACCGCCGAGCTCCCGAACGGCTGGGTGAGCTGTGACTACTCCTGGATCGTCGACTCCGGCGAGATGATCGGCTTCGTCGCGCTGCGGCACCGGCTCAACGACTTCCTGCTCGAGCAGGGCGGCCACATCGGCTACTCCGTCCGCCCCGCCCGGCGCCGCGAGGGGCACGCGTCGCGAGCGCTCGCGCTGGCGGTGTCCCGCGCCGCCGAGCTCGGCCTGGACCGGGTGCTGGTCACCTGCGACGAGGACAACGTCGGGTCGCGGCGCACCATCGAGAACGGCGGCGGTGAGCTCGAGGACGTGCGCGCCGGCAAACGGCGCTACTGGATCTCCACGGTCGCTGACAGTGTCGGTGGCATGATCGCCGGGTGACCCACCTCACAGGGCTGCTCGCGGAGCTCGACGCGCGGCTCGGCCGCGCCGACGACGCGCTGGCCTCCGGCTACCCGGGCGATCGGGGCGTGCGGCAGCCGGTGCACACGGCGTACGTCCCCGCTGACCGGTACGACGGCGGCACCATCGCCGCCTGGGGCGAGCAGGCGAGCCGGGTCCTGGCCGACTGCGTCACCGCGCTCGGACCGGTCGACGACGCGACGCTGGAGCGGGTGCGCGCGAAGCTGACGACCGAGCCCGTCGAGGACCTGCGGATCGACCTCGAGGACGGCTACGGCACCCGGCCCGACGAGCAGGAGGACGCCGACGCCCGGGCCGCGGCGAGGGCGCTGGCCCGGTCCGTGCTCGACGGAGTCGCCCCGCCGTTCCACGGGGTGCGGTTCAAGAGCCTCGAGCGGCCGACGCGGGTACGGGGCGTCCGCTCCCTCGACCTCGTCGTCGGCGAGCTGGTCGCAGCCGGGGCCTTGAGCGAGGGCTTCGTGGTCACCCTCCCCAAGGTCACGTCGGTGGACCAGGTCGGCGCGATGGTGCTCGTCTGCGAACGGCTCGAGGCCGCACACGAACTGTCCACCGGACGGCTCCGCTTCGAGGTCCAGGTCGAGACGCCGCAGGCGGTGTGCGGCCCGGACGGCACCGCGCTCGTGGCCCCGATGATCCGTGCCGCCGACGGTCGCTGCACCGGCCTCCACTACGGCACCTACGACTACTCCGCGTCCTGCGGCATCGCGGCGGCCCACCAGAGCATGGAGCACCCCGCCGCCGACCACGCCAAGGCGGTCATGCAGGTCGCGGCCGCCGGCACCGGCGTCCACCTCAGCGACGGCTCGACCAACGTGCTGCCCGTCGGGGACGGCGCCCCCGACGCCTGGCGGCTGCACGCCCGGCTGGTGCGACGCTCGCTGGAGCGCGGCTTCTACCAGGGCTGGGACCTGCACCCGCACCAGCTGCCGAGCAGGTACGTCGCGACGTACTCCTTCTTCCGCGACGGACTGCCGCTCGCCGCCCGGCGGCTCCGCGCCTACGTCGGGGGCGGTGACGCGGGCTACCTCGACGAGCCGGCCACCGCAGCGGCGCTGGCCGGGTTCGTCCTGCGGGGCGTCGAGTGCGGGGCCGTCGAGGAGGCCGAGGTCGACGAGCTCGCCGGTGTCGACGCCGAGCGGCTCGCCGTGCTCGCCCGACGACCCCCACCGAGTCGATGGACCGGGTCGACGAACCGAGACGACCGATGAACCAGTGAGACCCATGGACCAGGGGGACCTGTGAATCTCGAGGAGATCAACGCCGCACCGGCCGAGCAGCTGCACTCGACCCTGCTCGCCTGCTGCGACGTGCCGTCCTGGGCGCGGGCGGTGGTCGAGGCGCGGCCGTACGCCGACGTCGACGCCCTGCTCGCGACCGCCGATGAGGCGGCCCGGTCGCTCACGCCGGACGAGGTCGACCGGGCCCTGGCCGCGCACCCGCGGATCGGCGAGCGCGCGCAGGGCGGCGACACCGGGTCGGCGTGGTCGCGTCAGGAGCAGTCCGGTGTCTCGCGCGACGACCGCACCCGCGCCGAGCTCGTCGGGGTGAACCGGGACTACGAGGAGCGGTTCGGCCACGTGTTCCTGATCTGTGCGACCGGGCTGTCGGCCGAGGAGATCCTCGCCGCCGCGCGGAAGCGGCTCGGCAACGACCACGCCACCGAGGCGGCCGTGGTCGCCGACGAGCTGCGCCGGATCGCCCTGCTCCGTCTCGGGAAGGTGCTCGCGGAATGAGCCTGGTGACCACGCACGTCCTCGACACCGCGCGCGGGCGGCCCGCGGCCGGCGTACCCGTCCGCCTGTGCCGGGAGGGCGCCGTCCTCGCAGAGGCCGTCACCGACGACGACGGCCGGGTCGCCGATCTCGGGCCCGAGGAGCTGGGGCAGGGCACCTACGAGCTCGTCTTCGACGTCGCGGCGTACGCCGGCGCGGACGCGTTCTTCCCGCAGGTGACCATCGCCTTCGCCGTCGCCGACGAGCGGCACCACCACGTGCCGCTGCTGCTGAGCCCGTTCGCCTACTCGACCTATCGGGGGAGCTGATGGGCATCCACCTCGGGCCCAACCAGTACGGCAAGGCCGAGAGCCGGGTCGTCCGCGTCGTGCGGGACACCCCGCGGCACCAGGTCCGCGACCTGACCGTCTCGTCCGCGCTGCGGGGCCGCTTCGAGGACGCCCACGTGACCGGTGACCAGAAGGACGTGCTGCCCACCGACACCCAGAAGAACACCGCCTTCGCCTTCGCCAGGGAGAAGGGGATCGGCGCGATCGAGGACTACGCGCTGACGCTGGCCGACCACTTCCTCACCGCGGCGCCCGCCGCCGACGGCGCCCGGGTCGAGGTCACCGAGCAGGCGTGGGAGCGGATCGACGACCACGACCACGCCTTCGTGCGGGCCGGCGCCGGCACCCGCTCCACGGTCGTCAACGTCGATGGTCGCGGGGCCGACCGGCGTGCCCACGTCGTCTCGGGCATCCAGGACCTGGTGGTCATGAAGACCACCGGGTCGGAGTTCCGGGGCTTCCTGCGCGACCGCTACACCACGCTGCAGGACGCCGACGACCGGATCCTGGCGACCTCGCTGGTCGCCCGGTGGCGGTACGACGCCGCCGAGGTCGACTGGGACGCCTCCTTCGCCTCGATCAAGGCGCTGCTGCTGACACGGTTCGCCGAGATCCACAGCCACGCGCTGCAGCAGACCCTCTACGGCATGGGGGAGGCCGTGCTCGAGCAGCACCCCGAGGTCGCCGAGATCCGGTTCTCGGCGCCCAACAAGCATCACTTCCTGGTCGACCTGGCGCCGTTCGGGCTGGAGAACCCCGGTGAGGTGTTCATCGCCGCCGACCGGCCCTACGGGCTGATCGAGGCGAGCGTCGTGCGCGACGAGGCCTCGGACCCGGGCTCGGCGTGGCACGCGATCCCGGGCTTCTGCTGATGCCGGACCGGGTGCCCGATCCCGCGCTCGACCTCGTGGTCCGCGCCCGCCGGGTGGTGACGCCGATCGGCGAGGTCGCCGCCGACGTGGGCATCCGGGACGGGGTGATCGCCGCGGTCGCTCCGGGACTGGCCTGCGACCGGGTGGTCGAGCTCGCCGACGACGAGGTGCTGCTCCCCGGGCTGGTCGACAGCCACGTGCACGTCAACGAGCCCGGCCGCACCGAGTGGGAGGGGTTCGCCAGCGCCACCCGGGCAGCCGCCGCAGGAGGCGTCACCACGATCGTCGACATGCCGCTGAACTCGATCCCGCCGACGGTGGACGTCCCTGCCCTGGAGGTGAAGCGCGCCGCGGCGCTCGGGAAGTGCCACGTGGACGTGGCGTTCTGGGGCGGCGCCGTCCCCGGCAACCTCGCCTCGTTGCGGGCGCTGCACGACGCGGGGGTGCGCGGCTTCAAGTGCTTCCTCGTCGACTCGGGGGTGCCCGAGTTCCCGCCGCTCCCGCTCGTGGAGGTGGAGTGGGTGATGCGCGAGCTGGCGGCGTACGACGCTCTCCTGGTCGTGCACGCCGAGGACGCCGACCTGGTCGGCGAGGCCGGCGGCCGCCGCTACGCGGACTTCCTCGAGTCCCGGCCGCGTGCCGCGGAGGACCGCGCGATCGGCGCGCTGGTCGGGCTGGTCCGTGAGACCGGCTGCCGGGTGCACGTCCTGCACCTCTCCAGCGCCGACGCCGTACCCCTCCTCGCCGCCGCGCAGGCCGAGGGCCTGCCGATCACGGCCGAGACTTGTCCGCACTACCTGTCCTTCGAGGCCGAGCGGATCCGGGAGGGCGGCACGGAGTTCAAGTGCTGCCCGCCGATCCGCGAGGGCGCCAACCGCGAGGCGCTCTGGGCGGCGCTGCGCGACGGCGTGATCAGCCTCGTCGTCTCGGACCACTCGCCGTCCACGGCCGACCTCAAGCGCCTCGACACCGGCGACTTCGGGGCGGCCTGGGGCGGGATCGCCTCGCTGCAGGTGGGCCTGCCCGCCGTGTGGACCGAGGCCCGGGCCCGTGGCTTCGCCCTCGGCGACGTGGCCCGCTGGATGTCCACGGCGCCGGCCGCGTTGGCGGGCCTGCCGACCAAGGGCGCGATCGCGGTGGGTCTCGACGCCGACCTCTGCGCCTTCGCCCCCGACGAGGAGTGGCGGGTCGAGGCGGCCCGGCTGCACCACCGCAACCCCGTCACGCCGTACGACGGCCGCTCGCTCACCGGCGCCGTGCGCCGCACCTGGCTGCACGGCGAACCGATCCACCTCGACGCCGCCCCCCGCGGGCGGCTGCTGACAGGAGCACCCCGTGGCCGATGACGCGCCCACCTTCACCCACCTGCCGGACCTGGCCTCCCGGTCGCTCGCCGGCAGCGTCGTGCACGCCAACGACGAGCTGTTCGCCGAGCGCGAGAACCTGATCAAGCCGGGTCCTGCCGTCTTCGACCCGACGGAGTTCGGGCCGAAGGGGAAGGTGTACGACGGCTGGGAGACCCGTCGCCGCCGCGAGCCCGGGGAGGACTGGGCGATCGTGCGGCTGGGCGTTCCGGGCGTGGTGGCGGGGGTCGTCGTCGACACGTCGTGGTTCACCGGCAACTTCCCGCCGCACGCGTCCGTGGAGGCGACCTCCCTGCTGGGGCACCCGTCCCCGGCCGAGCTGGAGTCGGCCACGTGGACGCCGCTGGTGCCGAGGTCGCGGCTGCGCGGCGATGCGGAGAACCACTTCGAGGTCACCTCGGGGGCGCGCTGGACGCACGTGCGGCTGACCATCCACCCCGACGGCGGGGTGGCGCGTTTCCGGGTGCACGGCACGCCGGTGCCCGACCCCCGGCTGATGACCGGGACCGTCGACCTGGCGGCGCTGGAGCTCGGCGGCGACGTCGTCGACTGCTCCAACCGGTTCTACTCCTCGCCGCGCCAGCTCTTGTTGCCCGACCGGGCCCGGGTGATGGGGGAGGGCTGGGAGAACGCGCGGCGGCGCGACGACGGCAACGACCACGTCACGGTGTCGCTCGCCGCGCCCGGCATCGTGCGCCGGATCGAGGTCGACACGTCGTACTTCGTGGGCAACGCGCCGGGTGCGTGCGCTCTCGCCGGCCTGCTGGACGACGGGTCGTGGGCGCCGCTGGTCCCGCGGGTCCGGCTGCAGCCCGACACCCGCCACTTCTTCCGGGTCGCGGCGCCCGCGCCGGTCTCGGGGGTGATGCTGAACGTCTACCCCGACGGCGGGGTGGCCCGGTTGCGGGTGCATGGCGAGGTGGCCCCGGGAGTGCTGGCCGGCCTGGTGTCGCGGTGGCTGTCCCTGATGCCCGAGGCCTCCACCCGGGAGGTGCTGGCCGAGGCCGAGGTCCCCGTCGAGGACGTCGCGCGTGTGCTGGCCGGTGAGCCGCTCCCGCCGGCAGTCCTGGCCGCGGTGCTGTGGGACGCCGAGCCGCCCGGGCGGTGAGTGGGCCACCGTTGGGTGGGCGGGAACGGTGGCTGGGTCACCGCCGGGTCGGGTGCGCGGGTGTGGGCGGTGAGTGGGCCACCGTTCGGTGGGCGGGAACGGTGGCCTGCTCACCGCCCGGCCAGGGGACGTGACCGCTCGAGCTCACCCAGCAGCTGAGCGGCCACGCTCACCGCGATCGTCGCCGGGTCCTTCCCACCGAGGCCGGGCAACCCGATCGGGGTGCGGATCCGGTCGACGGCCTCCGCGGGCAGGCCCGCCTCGAGCAACTGGCCCCGGAACCGCGCCCACTTCGCCGAGGACCCGATCAGGCCGATCGGCCCCAGATGCGGAGCTCGCAGCGCCGCGTCGCACAGGGCGACGTCCTCGGCGTGGTCGTGGGTCATGACCAGGACGTGCGTGCCCGGAGGGAGGTCGGCGATGACGAGCTCGGGCAGCACCGGCACCTGGTGGACGTGCACGTGCGCCCGCGCGTCGGCGAGCACCGACAGCCGCTCGGCGTCCAGCTGCTCGGGACGCGAGTCGACCAGGTGCAGGTCGAGGTCGTGGCGGGCCAGGATCCGGGCCAGCTCGAGCCCGACGTGGCCCATCCCGAACAACGCCACCGCCGGCACCACCGCCAGCGGCTCGAGGAGCAGGGTCACCTCGCCCCCGCAGCACTGGACGCCGTGCTGGTACGCCGCGCGGTCCGACAGTGCGACCTCGACCAGCTCCGGACCCGAGGGCGAGGACGACGAAGCCAGCAGCTCGCGCGCCCGCTCGACCGCGACCGCCTCCAGGTTGCCGCCGCCGACCGACCCCCACGTCGACCCGGCGGACACCACCATCTTGGCCCCGGCCTCACGCGGCGCGTGCCCGCGCACCGTCGCCACGGTCACGAGGACTCCCGCCTCCCGGGTCTCGCGCAGGTGCGCGACCGCCCGCACCCAGTCCATCTCAGGCACCTCCCAGGACGCGCTGCTCCGACGCGGGCCGCAGCGGCGGCCCGTCCGGCAGCTCGGGCACCACGGGGCCGTGGTCGGCCGTGGGGAGCGGACCGGTGCCGCACCGGGCTGCCTCGACCGCCCAGTAGACGGCCTCCGGGATCGCGGGTGAGGGCAGGTGCACGCTGGTGCCGGGCGGGCCGAACGACGCGACCGCCTGGCGCAGTGCCTCGCGCACCGAGAACGCCAGCATCAGCGGCGGTTCGCCGACCGCCTTCGACCCGTGCACCACGCCCGACTCGGTCGCCTCCGAGAGCAGCGACACGTGGAGCTCCGGCGGCATCTCGGAGAAGCTCGGCAGCTTGTAGGTGCTCGCCGCCTGGGTGAGCAGCCGCCCGCGGCCCGGCCCGGACGACTCGTCCCAGCGCAGGTCCTCCAGCGTCAGCCAGCCCGCGCCCTGCACGAACCCGCCCTCGATCTGGCCCACGTCGACCAGCGGCGAGAGGCTGTCGCCGACGTCGTGGACGATGTCGACCCGGCGCACGGCGTACGCCCCGGTGAAGCCGTCGACCTCGACCTCGGTCGCGGCCACGCCGTACGCGAAGTACTTGAAGGGCTGCCCCCGCATCGCCGCGGAGTCCCAGACCAGGCCCTCGGTCCGGTAGAAGCCGGCCGCCCACAGCTGGACGCGGGCGAGATAGGCCTCGCGCACCAGGTCCTCCCAGGCCAGCTCGCGGCCGCCGGCGACGTCACGCAACCGGGCCAGGATCTGCTCGCAGGCGTCCTTGACCGCTGCGCCGTTGAGGTCGGCGCCGGAGCTGGCGGCGGTGGCGGAGGTGTTCGGCACCTTGTCGGTGCGCGTCGGCGCCAGCCGCACCCGGGAGAGGGGCACGCCGAGTGCGGTGGCCGCGACCTGCAGCATCTTGGTGTGCAGGCCCTGGCCCATCTCGGTGCCGCCGTGGTTGATCAGCACCGACCCGTCCTTGTAGACGTGCACGAGCGCGCCGGCCTGGTTGAAGGCGGTGAAGTTGAAGGAGATCCCGAACTTCACCGGCGTGATCGCGAGACCGCGCCGGCTGTGCGGGTGGGTCGCGTTGTGTGCGGCGACCTCGGCGCTGCGCTCGGCGAACCGGCTGGACGAGAGCAGCTGTCGCCACGCGACGTCGAGCCGCTCGGCGTGCCGGACCGGCTGGCCGTACGGCGTGGCCTGGCCGGGCCGGTAGAGGTTGCGGTGCCGCAGCTCGGCGGGGTCGTGGCCGAGCAGTGGGGCGCACCGGCCCAGCACGTCCTCGACCACCAGCATCCCCTGCGGGCCGCCGAAGCCGCGGAACGCGGTCTGCGAGGTCTTGTTGGTGCGGGCGATCCGGCCGTGCACGAGCACGTGCGGGATCCAGTAGGCGTTCTCGACGTGGCACAGCGCCCGCGCCAGCACCGGCTCGGAGAGGTCGAGGCTCCAGCCGCCGTCGGAGGTCAGCGTCGCCTCGAGCGCCTGCAGCCGGCCGTCGTCGTCGAAGCCGGCGCGCCACCGGGCGTGGAAGCCGTGGCGCTTGCCGGTCATCGTCAGGTCCTGCGTGCGGGAGAGCCGCAGCTGCACCGGCCGCCCGGTCAGCACGGCACCGAGCGCGGCGACCGCGGCGAAGCCGTGCGGCTGCATCTCCTTGCCGCCGAAGCCGCCGCCCATCCGCAGGCACTGCACGACCACGTCGTGGCTGCTGCGGCCCAGCACGTGAGCGACGATCTCCTGGGTCTCGGTGGGGTGCTGGGTGCTGCACTGGACGAACACCGACCCCGCCTCGTCGACGGTGGCGAGCGAGCTGTGCGTCTCGAGGTAGAAGTGCTCCTGCCCGGCGAGGTCGAGCTCGCCGCTGAACACGTGCGCGGACCCCGCGAACCCGGCGGCCACGTCACCGCGCTCGAGGGTCGGCCGACCGCCCTGGAAGCTGTCCGCCTCGATCGCCTCGCGGACCGTCAGGATCGACGGCAGCGGCTCGTAGTCGACCTGCACCGCGGCCGCGCCGAGCCGCGCGGCCTCGGGGGTCTCGGCGAGCACCCAGCACACCGCGTGCCCGTGGAACATGACCTCGTCGGGGAACAGCGGCTCGTCGTGCTTGACCCCCGCGTCGTTGACGCCGGGGACGTCGGCCGCGGTGAGCACCCGCACCACGCCGGCGACGTCGTACGCCGCCTCGGGCCGCAACCCGGTGACCCGGGCGTGCGCGTGCGGGGCCTGCACCGGGTGGGCGTGCAGCACGTCGCGGGCCCGCAGGGCGAGGTCCTCGGTGTAGAGCGCCTCGCCGGTGACGTGCAGGGCGGCGCTCTCGTGGGGGAGCGCCGCTCCCACCCCGGCGGTGGAGCCCCTCGAGCGGCTCATGCGACCACCTCCGCCTGGTCGGCCCGGGTGGCCCAGAGCTTGAGCAGCGACTGGCGCAGCATCGCGGAGCGGTACGCCGCGCTGGCGCGGTGGTCGTCCATCGGGGTGCCCTCGCCGCCGAGCACGTCCGCCGCCGCCCGGACCGTCTCCTCGGTCCACGGCGCACCGGTGAGCGCCTGCTCGGTGCGCAGCGCGCGGACCGGCGTGGCCGCGACGCCGCCGAGCCCGATCCGGGCCCGCTGCACGACACCGTCGGAGACGTCGAGGGCGAAGCCGACCGCGACGCTCGAGATGTCGTCGAAGCGGCGCTTGGAGACCTTGTGGAACGCCTGGATGCCGGCGAGGGGGAGCGGGATCCGGACCGACCGGATCAGCTCCTCGCGACGGCGCACGGTCTCCCGGTAGCCGGTGAACAGCTCCGCCAGCGGCACTTCGCGGTCGCCGGCCAGCGACGACAGGACGACGCTCGCGTCCAGCGCCAGCAGGGCCGGGAGCGTGTCGCCGATGGGGGAGGCGGTGGCGAGGTTGCCGCCCAGGGTGGCGCCGTTGCGGATCAGTCGCGAGGCGAACTGCGGGAACAGCTCCGCGAGGATCGGCACCCGCCCGTCGAGCCGACGCTCCACCTCGGTCAGGGTGAGCGCGGCGCCGATCTCGACCTGGTCCTGCTCGAGGCGGAGCCCGCGCAGCTCGGGCAGCCGGTCGACGGCCAGCGTCAGCGGGCTCCGCGCGCCGCGCAGGTTGACCTCCACGCCCCAGTCGGTCGACCCGGCCACGACCGTGGCGTCGGGACGCTCCGCGAGCAGGCGGAGGGCGTCCTCGAGTGCGGCCGGGCGCACGAACTCGGCGCCCTCGACGCCGAGGCGGACGGCCGGGCTCGTGGGCGCCGGCCGGTCGCGGCGCGCGGCCAGGGCGTCGTCCTCCGGGACCGGTCCGAGCGCGTACGCCGCGTCCCTGATCGGCCGGTAGCCCGTGCACCGGCACAGGTTGCCGCTGAGCGCGTGCAGGTCGAACCCGTTGGGCCCGTGCTCGGGCCCGGCGTCCTGGACCGGTTGCCGCGTGCGCCCGGGGCGGTAGTACTCCGCCGCCATGCTGCACACGAACCCCGGCGTGCAGTAGCCGCACTGCGACCCGCCCCGCTCGGCGAGCTCACGCTGGACCGGGTGCAGGTCCTCCGAGCTTCCCAGCCCCTCCACCGTGACGACCTCCTGGCCGGCCAGGGCCGCGGCCGGCACCAGGCACGCGTTGATCGCAGTCCACTCGGTCGGGGTGTCGGTGCCGGGCCGCGCGACGAGGATCGAGCACGCGCCGCACTCGCCCTCGTTGCAGCCCTCCTTGGCGCCGGTCAGGCCGCGCCCGCGCAGCCAGGCGAGCGCCGTCGTGTGCGGGGGTGTCCCCGCCAGGGGCGAGGGCGCGCCGTTGACGGTGATGACGGGTGGCTCCATGGGGTGCACTTCCTGATGCGACGGCCGGGGTGACGGGCAGGGTGACAGCCGGGGCGGTCGTCGCGTGGCGACCGCCCGGTCAGGAGGTGCGTTCCCAGCCGTGGGCCACCCTGCCCCGGGTCCAGGCGGACTGGTGGACGCGGCGGCGTACGTCGGCGGGGTGCGGGTGCAGCACCATCGTCGCCTCCCGTGAGCGCCCTCGTCCGACCCCGGTGGTCGAAGGGTGCTTCGACCGTACGTCGCGGCGATTCCGCGCGGCAAGGTTTTCGCCGACCCGCGCCGCGGAAGATGGGGAGCCGCTCCCGACGTCCGCCCACGTCGGTCGCTCCTAGGTTCGGTCCACGACCACCCGACCGACCCGAGGACTCCCGATGTCGACCATCCGCACCAGCCACGACGTGGTGATCGTGGGCGCCCGCTGCGCCGGCGCCGCGACCGCGATGCTGCTCGCCCGCGCGGGTCTCGACGTCGTGGTGGTGGACCGGGCGGACCTGCCGGGCGACACCACCTCGACACACTCGCTGGTCCGCGGCGCGGTGGTGCAGCTGGACCGCTGGGGACTGCTGGAGGAGGTGCTGGCCAGTGGCGCGCCGCCGATCAGGTCGGTGCTGTTCCAGCAGTACGCCGGAGGTTGCGGCACCCCGGTCCCCGAGCCCGTGCGCCGCCCGGTCAGGGCGAGGGCGGGGATCGACCTGCTGCTGGCGCCACGCCGCTTCGTGCTGGACACGATCCTGGCCGAGGCCGCGGTCCGCGCCGGGGCCACCCTGCTGACCCGCACCACCGCCACCGGGGTGCTGCGTGACACCGGTGGCCGGGTGGTCGGCGTGACCACGCGCGGGCCGGGCGGAGCGCGGCGGGAGCTGCGCGCCCGGCTGGTCGTCGGCGCGGACGGCGTCCACTCCCGGACGGCGGGGTACGTCGGGGCGGCGACCGTGGCGTCGTACGCCCCGAGCGGAGGCTGCTTCTACACCTACGTCGCCGACGTGCCCTGGGACGGCTTCGAGTTCCACCTGGCCCGCGGTGCGTTCGCCGGCGTCTTCCCCACGCACCACGGGGAGGCGTGCGTCTGGCTGATCCGGCCCGCCGCCGAGCTGCGGCCGTTGCTCGCGGCCGGCGCCGATCGGCTCGACGCGTGGCTGCAGGCCCTGCACGGGACCGTCCCCGACCTGGCTCACCGGGTCCTGGCGGGCCGGGTCGCGGCCCGGGTCCGGGGCGCCGTCGGACTGCCGAACCGGCTGCGCCGGGCCGCCGGGCCGGGCTGGGCCCTGGTCGGGGACGCCGGCTACCACCGCGACCCGATCACGGGGCACGGCATCACCGACGCCTTCCGTGACGCCGAGCTGCTCGCCGACGCCGCCATCCGGTGGCTGCGCGAGGACGACCTCGAGCGGGAGGCCGCGGAGATGGCGGGATACGAGTGCTCGCGGGACGCGGCGATCGGCGACACGTTCCGGCTCACCCGCGCGCTCGGGGACCTCCCCGACCCGGAGCGGTTCGTGGAGCTTCAGGGCGCGCTGAGCCGGGCGCTGGACGTCGAGGCCACACAGCTCGCCGAGCGTCCGGCACTCCTCGGGGAGGCGGTCGCCCGTGCCTGACCGCCTCCCCTCCAGACATCTCTCCGACACCCACCCCCACCAGAAAGGGACTCCCATGTCCACCACGCACGACCTGCACCTGAACGGCGTCGACACCGATGCCCTCTTCGCCACCATCGATGCGGTCCGGCAGCAGCCTGCGGCCGCCGCGTTCCAGTTCCGCGCCGAGAGCGAGTGGGTGTCGGGCACCCACTCGCGGGGCCGGTTCCCGGGCTTCTCCGGCGCCGGCCAGGAGCACGTCCACGTCCACGACACCGTCGTCGACGCCGACCACCCCGCGGTGCTGGTCGGCCGGGACCACGGCCCCACGCCGGCCGAGCTGCTGCTCAACGCGCTCGCCGCCTGCCTGATGGCGGGCCTGGCCAACATCGCCGCCGCCCGTGGGGTGCAGCTGAGCGGCGTACGCTGCCGCGTCGACGGCGACATCGACCTGCGCGGCATCCTCGGGCTCGACCCGGCGGTCCGCAACGGCTTCCACGCGGTCCGGGCGACCTTCGAGGTCGACGCGGACGCCGACGCCGAGGTGCTCGCGGGGCTGGTGGCGCAGTCGAGGGCCCGCTCCGCGGTCTTCGACGTGCTGGCGCACGGCACCGACGTCACGGTCGAGATCGCCCGGGCCGACGGGGTGGACCGATGAGTAGCCCTGTGTCAACGTCAGGCCGCTTCGACACCGCTGAGCAGTGCCTGGAGGGCGCCGTGCTGGTGGGGGTCGTAGGCGGTCTGGTTCTGCCAGCATCGCCAGATCACGCCGAGCCAGGCGCGGGCCAGGATGCGGGTGGCGTGGGGGTGGTCCTTGCCGCGGGCGAGGGCGTCGTTGTAGATCTTCGCGGCCCAGGGGTTGGCTCGGCGGGAGTCGCCGGCGAAGTCGCAGACGGCGTCGCGGAGCTCTTTGTTGACCGCCCATCGGTAGGTGACGGCTTTGTGCTTGCCGGATTGGCGGGTCGAGGGCGCGACGCCGGCCAGGCAGGCCAGGGACGCGGCGTCGGGAAACCGGCCGCGGACGTCGCCGATCTCGGCGAGCAGCCGGGCAGCGCGCACGGTGCCGCCGCGGGGCAGGGACTGGAAGATGTGGGCGTCGGCGTGCAGGGCGAGCTGTTCGGCGATCTGGGCCTCGAGGGTCGCGATCTGTTCGACGAGCTCGGTCAGGACGCTCAGCATGGCGCGGGTGACATGGGCGCGGGCGGCGCCGTCGGGACCGACCGGTCCACGCGGCGCAGTCTGCAGGTGGGCGTAGAGGTCGGCGGGGTTCTTGCGGCCGCTGTAGCCGACGCTGCTCAGCCAGGCCGCCAGCCGCTTCACGCTGAGCCAGTCGGCGCGTTCCTGGGAGTCGAAGCGGGCCAGGAACCGCAGGCTGATCTGGGAGTCCAGGTCCTTGAAGAGACCCACAGCGCCGGGGAACGCGGCCTGCAGGTGGGCGCGCAGCTGGTTGCACAGCGCGACGCGGTGCTTGACCAGTTCGCGGCGGGCCCGGACGGTGGCGCGCAGGGTCTTGGTGGCTTCGCTGTCGTGGGTCAGCGGCCGCAGCCGGGTGCGGTCGGTGCGCAGGGTGTCGGCCAGGACGTAGGCGTCGAACCGGTCGTCCTTGTTGCCGGCCGAGCCGTAACGGCTGCGCAGATTCTTGAGCCGGTTGGGACTGATCACGACCACGGTCAGGTCGGCGTGGAGCAGAGCATCGACGACGGGGCCATCGCCGCGTTCGATGGCGACCTCGCCGACGCCGTGGTTGATCAGGAACTTCACCAACGTGCGAAGTCCGGCCGCGGTGTGGTCGACAGTCCTGCGGGCGACTTCGCGGCCGCGGTGATCGACCACGCTGACGGCGTGGTCCTCGCTGGCCCAGTCCACACCGCCGGTGACACCGTTGATGGGCTGGTCGGGCAGTTTGCTCTCCGGGGTGGTGCTGGCAGACTTCATGTCAGCCTCCTCGCTGCTAGACCCAGTGGGGAGGCACCCTCGTCTTGGTGCCGGGACGCATCTGTCTGTCAGCTCACTGATCGGCGCTCCCAGCCAGCCATCCGGTCGGCCTTGGCGCACAGCCCTGTCGACGATCACGGCGTCCCGGGTGACCGCCGGGCCCTGCAGAACTCATCGTGGACATCAAGGGGTCGAGCGAGCAGGGCAGTGACCCGACGGCACCTGGGGTGCATCAGCGGCCCGTCCAGGACCGCCGACACGAGGAAGGTAGTCCAGTGAGCCGGCAGCCTGGCCCGCTCCCCGCGGCCAGCTTCCTGCGCGACCCCGAGCCGACCGAGGCGGTGCAGCGGATGTACGCCGCCGACCTCGACGGGCAGGGGTACGTCGCGCACCTGACCCGGCTCTGGGCGAACAGCCCCGAGTCCCTCCACCTCCTCTCCCAGGGGCTGGGCCTGGCCGGTCACCTCGGCGGTCTCGACTTCCGGCAGCGCCAGCTGCTGATCACCGCGTGCGCCTCGGCGATGGGTGACTCCTACTGCTCGCTGGCCGGCGGCGCCCGGCTGGCCACGGCCTCGACCCCCGAGACGGCGGCCGGCGTGATCGACGGCTCGGCCGCGACCCTGACCGCCCTGGACGCGGCCCTGGTCGCGTGGGCGCGGAGGATGGCGCGCGACCCCAACGCCACCACCGCGGCCCATGTCGAGGAGCTCCGGGCGCTTGGCCTCGAGGACGGGCAGGTCTTCGCCCTCACCGTGTACGTCGCCCTGAGGCTCGCGTTCGCCACGGTCAACGACACGCTCGGGGCCGCCCCCGACCGCGAGCTCGCGGAGCGGGTGCCTGCGGTGGTGCGGGACGCGGTCGGCTTCGGACGGCCGGTGGGACCATGAGACGCCACGACAGCCCCGGGAGGCCTGCGATGACCGACAACCCGCCCGCCTGGCCGCACGGCGCGCCCGCCGTCGGCGACCGCGCGTCGATGAGCCGCGTCGTCGAGACGGCCGACATCGAGCGGTTCACCGCGATGAGCGGCGACCGCAACCCAGTCCACTACGACGCGGAGCTCGCGGCCCGCACCCGCCTCGGCGGCATCGTCGTCCAGGGCGGCGTGACCACCGCGATCCTCAACGCGGTCGTCGCCGAGAAGCTGCCGGGGCCCGGCACCGTCTTCCTCGAGACGCACTGGAAGTTCCTCGCCCCGACCCGCCCCGGTGACGAGATCACCGGCGAGGTCGAGGTGACGGCGGTGCGCGAGGACAAGCCGATCACGACGCTGGCCACCCGCGTGGTCCGCGGCGACGGGGTCGTCGCGATCGAGGGCACCGCGGTGTGCTGGACGATGGCGCTCGACTGATCAGGACAGGCCGAGCTCGTCCGCCTGCACGACCACGGCCCGCCGGTGCGGCAGCCCCAGCTTCGCCAGCACCGCGGAGACGTGGTGGTCGGCCGTCTTGGGGGAGATGTAGAGGCGGCCGGCGATCTCGGCGTTGGTGAAGCCGCGGGCCACCAGCTTGGCCACGTCGAGCTGACGGTTGGTCAGGCCCGCCGGGTTCGCCCGGGTGCTGACCCGCGGCCGCTGCGGCACCTGCGTGACGCCCTCCCGGCGCAGGGCGAGCCGGTGCCGGTCGGCCACCGCGACGGCGTCGAGCAGGTCGAGCCGCTCGATGGCGCGGGTGCGGCGCCCGGCGTCGGTCGAGTCCGCCCACGCCATCGCCTCGTCGAAGACCGCGCCGACCCGGTGCCACCAGGCCGCGGCGTCGTCGTACCGTCCCGAGAGCGCGAGCCGGAACGGCTCGGCCACATGATCGAGGGAGGCGTCGAGAGGAGGCTCGGGCAGCAGGTCCAGCCTGGTCAGCCAGACCGCCAGGTCGCCGACACCCCACGCCGTCCCGGGGGCGCCGGCCAGCTCGCGCACGGCGGTCACCGCGGTGTCGGTGACGCGGGGGTCGGGGGTGCCCGTGAGCCACATCTGCTCGGCCAGGGCGGACAGCACCGGCAGCCGGCGCAGCGGCTCGTCGAGCTGCTCGGCCAGTCGCCACGCGTCGTCGAGGTGCTCACCGACGGTGCCTCCGCGGCGCAGCTCGAGCAGGCCGCGGACGATGTGCGGCCACAGGGCTGCCAACGGCATGTCCGAGCCCTCCAGGACCCAGGCGGAGTCCTCCAGCGCGGCGCTCCACCGGCCCTGGGCCAGGTGCAGCCGGGACCGCACCCCGGTCTGCCAGTACATGCAGATCGGGATGTCCCGGTCCCGCGCGAAACGCAGCGACTCCTCGAGCACGTGCTCGGCGGCCCGGAGCCGCCGCTGCTCCACGTCGATGTTCGCCAGGTTGGAGTAGCCGGTCGACGCCAGCTCGTCGAGGCCCAGCCTCCGGGCCGCATCGATCATGTCGACGAGCCTGAGCCGCCCGTCGAGGTCGCCGCGGGCGAGGTCGCTGGCGGCGGTGAACAGCCCGGCGCGCACGGCCAGCGCCTCGCTGCCCTGCTCGCGGGCGACCCGGGTGGCGTCGGCCTGGCACTGCTGGACCAGGTCGAACTCGCCGCGCTGCAGAGCGAGGTAGCTGCGGATGACGCGGGCGGCGCCGTACTGCATGACCGCCGCGTCCCGGGCGATCTCGGCCGCACGGTCGGCGTGCGACTCCGCCTGGCGTCGGTGGACGCTGTAGTACTCGAACTTCGCATAGGACTCGTACGCCGCGGACAGCCCCGCCGCGTCCCCGGCCCGGCTCCACAGGGGGAGCGACGAGCTGATGGTGCCGAGCGCCGTGCCGAGCTGGTTGGTCATGTACTGCTCGTTCGCCAGCTGCGTCGTCAGCGTGGCCCGGCGGGCGGGGTCGTCGTCGAGGTGGGCCAGGGCGGTCTCGAGGAAGGCCACCGCCTCGGTGTGCGAGCCGGCCCGCATCGCCTCGGCCGCTGCGGCCTCGGCATAGCGGGCGGCGCGCCCGCTGTCGTGGGCCGCCACCGCGTGGTGGGCGAGGAGTGCCACGTCGTGCGGCCCGGTCTGCTCGAGCAGGTCGAGGAGCCGGGCGTGCAGCCGGGGACCGCCGCCGGCGGGGATGGTGCTCTCGATCGCCAGCCGGGCGAGCTCGTGGCAGAACACCAGGCCCCGCCCGTCGCGCAGCAGCAGGCCGGTGGAGTGCAGCCGCCGCAGGGTGGGCAGGTCGACACCGAGCCCGGGGAGCAGCCGGTCGTCCAGCCGGTCGGTCGCGGCCGCCGCGAGCTGGAGCACCTCGAAGTCGTCGGGGGCGACGTCGACGGTGCGGGCGAGGACGGCGTCGCGCACCGAGCGGGGGAGCGGACGTCCGGGGTCCTTGGCCACCTCGACCGCGAAGAACGGGTTGCCGCCGGTGAGCGCGTGCACCCGCGCGGGCTCGAGGCCGGTGCCGTCGAGCAGCGCCGCCACGCCGCTCTCGCTGAGCGGCCGGAGCGGCAGGGTGGTGAGGCTCTCCAGCGACGCGAAGTCGCCGAGCAGGGCGCGCGCCGAGTGCCGCGGCCCGACCTCGTCGTCGCGGTAGGTCACGACCAGCGCGAGGGGGATGGCGTCGATGCGGCGGACCAGGAACCGGAGCACCTCGACCGACGCCGCGTCGATCCAGTGCAGGTCCTCGACGACGAGGACGGTGCGCTCGGCGCCGAGGGCGTCGTACACCGCCTCGCACACGGCGCTGCGGGACAGCTCGTCCCCGGTCAGCAGCGGGGTGATGCCGGCCGGCCCGGCGATGTCGCGGAACGGGCCGAGCGGGCGGGGCGTGGCCAGGGGATCGCAGGCGCCGCGGAGCACGCGCAGGTCCGGGACGCCGGCCAGTGCGGCCGCCACGAGCGCGGACTTGCCGGCCCCGGCGTCCCCGCTGACGGCGACCCCGGAGCCCCGGCCCGCCGCTGTCTGCCCGAGAGCCTGGTGGAGCGCGGCGAGCTCTGCGTCCCGCTCGAACAGGCTCACGGGAGCCACCCTAGGACGCTCCGCGCGCGCCAGGAAGTGGTTTTCCCGGTCCCGCCCCGGGGCCTCGACCGGTGTGGTCGAGGCCCCGGGGCGGGTACGACGACCGGTCACCCGGCGGCGACCTGCTCGGCCGTGTGCGGCCCGAACTCGTTGGCGACCACGGTCACCAGGTCGGCCGGGAACCCGCCGCGCCGGGCGTGCTCGAGGATCGTCTCGACGTCGTCGGTCTCGTGCAGGCAGTAGATCTTGTTGCCGGCCACGTAGCTGGTGACCCAGGTGTACGGCACGCCGAGGGAGTCGACGGCCGCGTTGGAGGTCGCTGCGATCTGGGCGAGGTCGGCCTGGGTGAGGTCGCCGGCGCCGTCGATCTCACGCTCGATGAGGAAACGCTGCATGGTGGTGCTCCTTGTGGTGGTCCCCCGGCACGGTGCCGGCGGTGTTCCCACCCTCGGTCGTCGCGGGCGTCACGACATCGGGAGCGGCTCCCCATCTGTGGCCCCGTGCGGTGACGGAGCGTCGAGCCGTCGGACGGCCGCCCGAGTGCGGCCGCCCGACGATCTCGGACCGGGTTGTGCGAGCGTCAGTTCTCCACCCCGATCACCCCGAGGTCGGGGTTGCCGTTCGACGAGGGCGTGACGGTGAAGTCCTGCACCTTCGACCCGTGGAGCCAGTAGAAGTTGGTGATCTCCAGCGGGATGTACGCCACGTCCTTGCCCAGCACGATGTCGGCCTGCTGGAGGAAGGATGTCTGCTCCTCGATCGTGCCGGCGCCCCGCGCCTGGTCGACCAGCTTGTTGAACTCTTCGCTGTTGTACTGGCCGTAGTCGGAGTTCGTGCTCGTCTTGCTCATGATCCGGCCGTCGAACAGCTGCGGCGAGACGGTGATGGCCGAGGGCCAGTCGGCGCCCCAGCCTTCCCAGACGACGCTGCTGTCCTTGTTCGGCTTGTCGATGACGTCGAGGTAGGTGTCGCCCAGCCCGTCCAGGGTCACGTCGAAGCCGGCCTGGTCCCAGGTGTCCTTGAGCGCCGCGGCCTGCTTGTCGTAGGTCTCGCTGCTCTGGTAGGTGAAGGTGATCGGCACCGGTGTCTTCACGCCGGCCTCCGCCAGCAGCTTCTTGGCGGCGTCGACGTCACCCGTGTTCGGGCCTTCGAACGCCGGGTTCGGCTTGTACCCCGGCAGGTTCGGGTTCACGATCGACTCGGCGGGGCTGTAGGCCTTCTCGCCGCCACCGGCGTCGATCCAGGCCTGGGCGTTCGTCGAGACCGCGAGCGCCTGCCGGACCTTGAGGTCGGGCATGTTGGGGATCACCGGCTGCAGGTAGTCGACGTACGGCGACTTCACCAGGAGCGAGCGGTCCGCGACCGAGCCCTCGATCTGGGTGTAGTACGACGGCGGCACCCGCGAAGAGGTGATGGCGTACTGGTCGTTGCCGTTGTCCGCGATCAGCCGGTCGTAGATCGTCTCGGGGGTCTGGCCGATGGTGAAGACGATCTTGTCCGGCAACGCCTCGCGGTTCTCGGGCGAGTCCGTCTTCGGGTCGTAGTTCTCGTTACGGATGAACGTGGCGCCCGTGTTCTTGTCCCAGTAGTTCCCTTCCACCCGGTAGGGGCCGTTGGAGAAGATCATGTAGTTCGACTTCGCGCCCTGGTCCTTGTCCTTGCGGAACGGGTCCGCCATGTGCAGTGACGCGACGGCCAGCGGGAAGTCCGGCCACGGCGACTTGAACCGGTAGGTGATCGTGTTGCCGTCGCAGGTGACCGCCTTGTCGTAGTACTTCTGGCCGTCCCCCTTGTACGGCCCGTCATAGACGGACAGCCCGGTCTTGGCGTCGATCGGGATGTCGAGGTAGCTGAGCATGTACGTCGGCCCGCCGGTGATCACGTCGGTCGCGAAGGCGCGCGATGCGCCGTACTTGAAGTCCTCGCAGGTGATCGGCTTGCCGTCCTCCCACTTCACGCCGTCCTTGACCGTGAACTTCCAGACCTTGCCGCCCTCGGACGAGGTGCCGGTGTCGGTCGCGAGGTCGGGGACGGGGGTGAAGCCCTCTTTCTCGTCCGTGGCGGTCGGGAAGGTCACCAGCTGGCGGAAGATCGTGCGGCTCCAGTTGCTCATCTCGACGCCGTAGTAGGCGCGCGCGGGATCGATGTACTCGTACGGATCGTTGATGTAGTAATAGAGCGTGCCGCCGGCCTTGGCCGGCCCCGACGAGCTGTTGTTGTCGGACGAGCCACCGCCACAGGCGGCGAGACCTGCCGCCAGCGCGACCGCGGCCGCGACGGCGATCCCCCGCCTTGGATGCTTCAACATGCGCTTCTCCCTTGCGTGCTGGGTGACGCGCTGGAAGCGTCGCCACGGTCGGTCACGAAGGTCGAGTCCCCTTCCCTCCAACCTAGGAACGCTGTCGCATCAGCGCGGCTCCGATGGCGTAACGATCGGGTGTCGACACGCGGTGGCGGGTCACGAGTCGGTGATCATCCGATCGGGCCCGCTCGTCAGCCCGCCACGCCGATGGGGCCGAGGTCCGGGTAGCCCGACGAGGACGCGGCGTTGACGTAGCCGGTCACCCGGGAACCGTGCAGGAAGTAGAAGTTGGCGACATCCAGCGGGATGTAGGCCACGTCCTCGCCGAGGACCTTGTCGGCCTCACGGAGGGTTGCGGTCTGCTCGTCGAGGGTCGAGGCCTGCTGGGCCTGGTCGACGAGCGAGTTGAACTCCTGGCTCTCGTAGGCGCCGGTGTCCTGGCCGTCGGAGGTCTCGGTCAGGTTGACACGGCTGTCGAAGAGCGGAGGTGTCACCGTGATCGCCGAGGGCCAGTCGGCGCCCCACACGGTCCACATGACGTCGCTCTCCTTGTCCGGCCTCGCGACGGCGTCGAAGTAGGTGCTGCCCAGGCCGTCGAGGGTCACGTCGAAGCCGGCCTGGTCCCAGGTCTCCTTCAGCGCCGCGGCCTGCTTGTCAGCGGTCTCGGTGCTCGGGTAGGTGAAGGTGATCGGGTAGGGCATCTTGACGCCGGCGTCCTCGAGCATCGCCTTGGCGGCCTCGGGGTCGCCCTCCTGCGGGCCGTCGAAGGCCGGGTTGGCCTGGTAGCCGACCACGGCCGGGTTCACGATCGACTCGGCGGGGCCGTAGGCCTTCTCGCCACCACCGGCGTCGATCCACGCCTGGGCGTTGGTCGCGACCTTGAGGGCCTCACGGACCTTCGGGTCGGTCAGGCGACGGAAGTTCGGCACCAGGTAGTCCACGTACGGCGACTCGACGACGGTGGAACGGTCGGCCGCGCGACCTGCCAGGTCCGGGTAGGAGGGCGGGGGTGCCCGCTCCTCCGTCACGGCGTACTGGTCGTCACCGTCGTCGGCGATGAGGCGGTCGTAGATCGTCTCGGAGGTCTGACCCACGTCGAAGACGATCTGGTCCGGCAGCGCCATGCGCAGGTCGGTCGTGTCGGTCGACGGGTCGTAGTCGTCGTTGCGAACAAAGGTCGCGCCCGTCTGCTTGTCCCACATGTTGCCCTCGACCCGGTAGGGGCCGTTGGAGAAGATCATGTAGTTGGACTTCGGACCCTCGTCCTTGTCCTGGCGGAACGGATCCATCATGTGCAGGGACGCGATGGCCAGCGGAAAGTCCGGCCACGGCTGCTTGAAGTGGTAGGCGATGGTGTTGCCGTCGCAGGTGATCGCCTTGTCGAACAGCTCCTGGCCGTCACCCCTGTACGGACCGTTGTAGGCCGGCAGGCCGGTCTTCGAGTCCGTGGGGATGTCGAGGTAGCTCAGCAGGTAGTTCGGGCCACCGGTGATGACGTCGGTCGCGAACACGCGGGAGGCGCCGTACTTGAAGTCCTCACAGGTGATCGGCTTGCCGTCCTCCCACTTCACGCCGTCCTTGACGGTGAAGGACCAGACCTTGCCGCCCTCCGAGGAGGTGCCGGTGTCGGTGGCCAGGTCGGGGACCGGGGTGTTGGCCTTCTCCGGGTCGTTCGAGATCGGGAAGGACACCAGCTGGCGGTAGACGGTCCGGCTGAAGTTCGTCATCTCGGACCCGAGGTAGCTGCGTTGCGGATCGACGTGGTCGTACGCCTTCTGGGTGTAGTAGTACAGCGTGCCGCCCGCCCGGCTGGGCGACAGGGAGCCCCCGCTGGCCGCCCCTCCGTCGCATGCGGCGGTGAGCGCTCCGGCCAGTCCCAGGGTGACCAGTCCGGCGAGTGAGGGTCGACATCCGGGCATGGGTTTTTCAGTCCGGGAGCAGTCCCTGGATCTCCGCGGCCGACAGGGCCCGCTTGTAGACGCGGACGTCGTCGAGCTGCCCGTCCCAGAACGCCTCGGGCGGGCCGGCGGCGGGGTAGTTCTTGGCGCCGACGGCCAGCGGCCGGTTGTTGTGGCAGGTCGTGCCGGTGACCGCCCTGCTGCCGGCCCGGGTGCCGTTGATCCAGACGGTGAGCCGGGTCCCGTTGTAGGTGCTGGCCACGTGGGTCCAGGTGTCGGTGGGGACGGTGACGGTGCTGTCGAGGTACTTCCAGGCGGCGGAGGTGCAGCCGCCGAAGAACCCTCCGACGCGGACGTGGCCGTCGGTGCGGACGTTGATCCAGTACGCACCGGCCTTCTCGACCACCTCCCACCGCTCGTTGGTGCGGTCGTTCTGCACGCCGGTGTAGCTGACGAGCGCGGCCACCGTGAACCGGCTGACGTCGAGCACGTTGCGCTCCGGCACCGCGACGTACTGGTGCTCCGCCCCCACCAGGGTGATGGCCCAGGACCGACCCGGCACCCCGGGGGACCGCGCGGCCTCCGCAGTGGTGTTGACGTAGGCGCCGTTGACGGCGTTCGGCGACGAGTCGCGCGCGACGGTGCCGGTGTCGGCGTCGAACCCGTAGCTGAGCACCAGGCCGGTCGTCGTGGGTGCGGCCGCGACGGCTGCCGGTCCGGCGTACGACGCCCCGGCCGGTGCGAGGGCGAGTGCAGCGACCACCGAGACCGCGAGGAGTGTGCGCATGGCGACTCCGATCTCCACCTCGACCGTACGTCCGCGTGCGCCGTGGGTCGTCCCCTCATTCGACGAAGTGCGGCGGCGCGACGGGACGTGCGTCACGAGCCGGCCACCCGTCTCGTGGCCGGACGAGCGGGCGCGAGCGGTCACTGGGACGATCGTGTAGCACGACCTGATGGACCGGCGGAGGAGGCAGTCGTTGGAAGCACCGGAGTCGGATCGTCCCGCACCGCCGCCGCTCGTCGCGCGCGGCGTCTGCGTCCGCCAGGGCAGGCGCACCCTCCTGCCGGCCACCGACCTCACCGTCGCGCCAGGGCAGGTCGTGCAGGTGGTCGGGCCGCCCGGCCCTGCCCACGCGGCACTCGCGCTCGCCCTCGCCGGCCGGCTCGGCCTGGACGCCGGGACGGTCACGCTCGGCGAGGACACACCCGGGGCCAGGGCGAGGGCCGCCCGCCTGCAGGCCGCGGTCGCCCTGGTGGACGTGCCCGACGTCAATGACCTCGACGACCTGGTGCCCTGGCACGTCGTGCTGTCGGAGGAGCTGGCCATGGCCGGGCAGCGGAGCAGCAGGTCGGCGGTGGCGGACTGGCTCGTGGAGCGGGGGGAGGACCACCTCCTGGACGTGATCACCGAGGACGTGCCCGGCGCCGACCGCAGCGAGTCGCTGCTGAGCACCGCCGCCCTGCGCCCGGGCACGGCGTTCCTCGTGTGGGTGCGGCCGGAGCGCCACGGCCTGTCCGCGGACGAGGCCCTCGCCCTGGCGCGGCGGTTCGCCGACCGCGGCTTCGGCGTGGTGGTGACCGGGAGCCGGGCGGCCTCCCCGGGCGAGGCGACCGCGATCGGAACGACCCTGGCGGCGCCGCACGAAGTCGACGACGAGACCCGAGAGCAGGACCCGCAGTGACCTCGCTACGCATGGCCTGGACCGAGATCCGCCGGATCACCGCGACCCGCACTGCGCGCATCGTCGTGGTCGCGCTGGTGCTGGTGCCCGCGCTCTACGCCGGTGTCTACCTGTATGCCAACCACGACCCGTACGGAAACCTCAAGTACGTCCCCGCCGCGATCGTCGTCGACGACACGGGTGCCACCGACACCGAGGGCAAGACGGTCGACGCCGGCCGTCGGGTGGCCGACCAGCTGGTGGAGGACGGCTCCTTCGACTGGCACGAGGTCGACGCCGGCGAGGCCCGACGCGGCGTCCGGGAGGGCGACTACCAGTTCGCACTGGTCATCCCCGAGGACTTCTCGGCGGCGCTCACCAGCAGCGGCCGCTACGAGCCCGAGCGTGCGCGCCTGCAGCTGGTCACGAACGACGCCAACTCCTACCTGTCGACGAGCATCGCGAACACGGTGGTGGCCAAGGTCCGGACCTCGCTGTCCCAGCAGGTCTCCGAGACGGCCGCCGACCAGTTCCTGCTCGGCATCTCCGACCTGCGTGCCGGGTTGCTGCGTGGCGCCAAGGGTGCCGACCGCCTCGCCGACGGACTCGACCGGCTCGTCGACGGAGCGCGCACCGCTCGCGCCGGGGCGGACCGGCTCGCCGCCGGCGCCGGCCGCCTGCGCGCCGGCAGCGACGAGCTCGCGACCGGGCTGGGCACGCTCGCGACCTCCACGGCCGACCTTCCCGCCCAGACCCGCCGGCTCGCCGATGGCGCGCGCCAGGTCGCGGACGCCGACCAGCGGATCGCCGACATCGGCGACACCGCCGCCTCCGCGGCGTCCACCCTGGTGCAGGGCTACGCGAGCACCCGTCGAGACCTCGCCGAGGAGCTGCGCCGCCAGGGGCTCGACGCCGAGCAGCGACAGGCGGTGCTGGCGGTGTACGACGGGCTGCGGCCCGCCGTCGTGGATGGCAACGACAAGGTCCGGGCGGCCTCCCGCGCGCTGGACCGGCTCGCGGTCGGCGCCGACCGGGTCGCCGACGGGAACGAGACCCTGGCGGCGAACGTGCCCGCGCTGGTGTCCGGGATCGACCGGGCGCGCGGCGGGGCGCAGCGCCTGGCCGGGGGAGCCGCGCGGCTCTCGACCGGCGCCACGAGCCTCGCCGACGGCCTCGGTGATCTCGCCGACGGCGCCGCCTCCGCGAGGGACGGCGCCGAGAAGCTGCGCGACGGGCTCCGCGACGGGGCCCGGCAGGTGCCCCGGGCGGATGCCGCGACCCGCAAGCGGATCGCCGACACCATCGCCGATCCCGTCGACCTCCGGTCCGCCTCGCAGGCCCGGGCGGACAGCTACGGTGCCGGCCTCGCGCCGTACTTCCTCTCGCTGGGGGCCTGGATCGGCGGGTACGTGCTCTTCATGCTGGTGCGGCCGCTGTCCCGTCGGGCCCTGGCCGCCAACCAGTCACCGCTGCGGATCGCGGTGGGCGGGTGGCTCACCCCGGCACTGATCGGGGTCACCCAGATGGTCGTGGTGCTGAGCATCGTCGCGTTCGGCGTCGACATCCGGCCCGCGGACTTCCCGGGGACGCTGGCGTTCCTGCTGCTCCTCTCGGTCACCTTCGTGGCGATCCTGCACCTGCTGAACGCCGCGCTCGGCTCGACCGGTCAGTTCCTGGGTCTCGTGCTGATGGTCCTGCAGCTGGTCACGGCGGGCGGGACGTTCCCGTGGCAGACGCTGCCGCCGCCGATCGCCTGGCTCCACCACGTGCTGCCGATGAGCCGGGGCGTGGACGGGCTCCGCCAGCTGCTGTACGGCGGGCTCAGCGCCCGGGTGGCCGACGACGTCGTCGTCCTGCTCGCCTACCTCGTCGGTGCTCTCGTGCTCACCTCGGTCGTGGCGCGGCGGCAGCGGGTGTGGGTGCCCAAGCGGATCCGGCCCGAGGCGGCGCTCTGACCGGCGGCGCCGAGATGCGCCGAGCCCCTGGGGATCGCCGGCGCACGGTGCACGTCAACCCGCCGTCAGCAGCAGCACGACGTCCGTGAGCGCGATCCCGACCGCGGCGACGAACGGCACCCGGCCGCGACGGGTGAGCGCAACCGCGGCCAGCAGGCCGACCACCGCGAGGGCGAGGATGGATGCCGGGCGGGTGACACCGGACCCGAGGACCACCACCAGGCTGCCGAGGGAGAGGACGGCCACGGCGACCGCCGGCAGCCGGCGGGCGCCGATCCGGTGCGGAAGCCCGCGGACACCGGTGGCTGCGTCGTCCGACAGGTCCGGCAGCACGTTGAGCAGGTGGGCTCCCACTCCCAGCAGGGCACCCGCGACCGGGGCCCACCAGGGCGGGAGCTGGGGCGGCACGTCCGCGAGCGACACGAAGACGACCAGGCCGCCGAACGAGAACGCGTAGGGAGCCCAGGACCACGCCGTCGACTTCAGGCCCAGGTTGTAGGCCCAGGCCGAGGCGACGCAGAGCAGGTGCACCAGCCCGGCGACCGGGCCGCACGCCAGGGACAGCACCACCGTCGCGACCACCGCCGCGGCACAGGCGAGCCGGACGACGCGCCGGTCCACGTCACCGGCGGCGAGGGGCTTGTCGGTCCGTGCGACGGCGCGGTCGCGGGCCTCGTCGACGAGGTCGTTCGACCAGCCCACCGACAGCTGGCCGGCCAGCACGGCCAGGCTGACCAGGACCACGCGCTCCGGCCCCAGCCCGGCAGCGACCCCCAGCAACGACGACAGGACCACGACCGCCAGTGCGGGGCCGAGGTGGGCGGCCCGCAGCAGCGCGGTCACGGACGTCCCGGGAGCGCCGGCGGCAGGGCGCCGTCCGGCTGGGCCGGGGCCGTCAGCGGTCGCTCGGGCAGCTGCGCGACCTGCTCGGCGCACCAGGGGCTGACCTCGCGGGTGCCGCTGAGGACCTCGCTCCGGAAGCGCGCCCAGTCGACCCATGCCGTGTCCGCGACCTCGTGGGGGTCGGGATCCAGCTGGTCGGAGGTTGTCGCCACCAGGACGGGACACATCTCGTTCTCGACGGTGCCGTTCGGCATCACCGCCCGGTACCGGTAGGCGGGGAGCATCAGCCGCACCTGCTCGGCCCGCACACCGACCTCGGCGCGCACCCGTCGGCGTACGGCGTCGCGGAGGTCCTCGCCGGGCGCGGGGTGGCCGCAGACGCTGTTGGTCCAGGCGCCGGGCCACGTGGGCTTGTCCAGCGCTCGCCGGGTGAGCAGCAGCCGGCCGCCGGTGTCGAAGAGGTAGCACGAGAAGGCGAGGTGCAGAGGCGTGTCGGCGTGGTGCACGGCCGCCTTCGGAGCGGTCCCGATCGCCTGGCCCCTCTCGTCGAGGAGGACGACGAGCTCCTGGGTCGCCGGGTCGGGGCTCACGCCGGCCTCGCCAGCTGGTCGACGGCGGTGCCGAACACCCGGGGGAGCCTGGCCGCCGCCGGCACGATCCGCTCGCGCAGGGAGAGCGGTCGCGTGGAGGCCAGCAGCACCCGGGTGAGCAGCTCGTGCCGCCAACCGAGCCTGCGGGCCGCCAGCTCGTAGGCCTGCGGGCGCCCGGCGACGATCGCGGCCACGGCGGCGCGCGACTGCGCGAGACCCAGCGCGATGCCCTCACCGGTCAGCGCGTCGACGTACCCCGCCGCGTCCCCCACCAGGAGCACCCGACCGACCGTGCGGCGTCGGGCCCGCTGCCGCAGCGGGCCGGCGCCCCGGACCCGTGAGACTGCGGGACCCTCCAGCCGCTCGGCGAGGGCGGGGAAGTCCGCCAGCAGGTCCTCCCACGGTCGCCGCTGGTCGGTGAGCACCGCGACGCCGACCTGGTCCGGTCCGACCGGGGTCACGTAGGCCTCGCCCACGTGCGCCCAGTGCACCTCGACGAACGACGTCCAGGGCGCGACCGCGACGTGGCAGCGCTGGCCGTAGCGACGGCGCGCCTGTACGGGACGGTCCACGCCGAGCATCCGACGCAGGGGTGAGTGGAGCCCGTCGGCCGCCACCAGGAAGCGGGTGGGCTCGCCGTCGACGAGGAGGTGGTCCCCCCGGTCCTCCACCGACTGCACGGCGCGGTGCGCCACCGGCACGGTGGCGCGCTCCACGGCCGCCGCCAGGGCGGAGTGGAGCTCGGTGCGGCGTACGCCGAGGCCGGTGCCGTGCCGGAACGCCGCCTCGACCGACCGGCCCTCCCTCCGCGCCTCGACGTACCGGATCCCGGTGATGGGCCGGCCCGCCGGTCTGACCCCCAGCCCGGCGAGCGCCGCGACCGCACCCGGCATCAGTCCCTCGCCGCACGCCTTGTCGATCACGCCCTCGCGGGGCTCGAGCACGGCGACGTCGAGGCCCGCCCGGGCGGCGTGGAGGGCGGTGGCCAGGCCGATCGGCCCACCGCCCGCGACGAGCAGGTCACGCATCGGCGGGGCTCCGGGGGAGGGTGGCGAGCGCGGCGTCCTCGACGCGGATCCGTACGCCGAGCAGCACCGCGTTGGCGATGGTGAAGCCGAGCGCGGTGATCCACGCGGCGTGCACCAGCGGGAGGGCGAACCCCTCCACGACGACCGCCACGTAGTTGGGGTGGCGGAGGAACCGATAGGGCCCACCGGTCACCGGGGGCAGCCCCGGGACGATGATCACCCGGGTGTTCCAGCGGTGGCCGAGGGTCGCGATGCACCACCAGCGCAGCGCCTGGGAGGCCAGCACCAGCAGCAGCATCGACCAGGCCAGGACCGGCGGCACCTCGGGCCGGCGTACCCAGGCCTCGACCAGCATCGCCACCAGGAAGCCGGTGTGCAGGACGACCATCACCGGGTAGTGGCCGGCACCGCTCTCCCGCCCGCCCCGCTCGAAGCTCCACGCGGCGTTGCGCTTGGACACCACCAGCTCGGCGAGCCGCTCCAGGCCGACCAGGCCGACCAGCACGGTGAACGCGACGAGGCTGGTCACGCGGGCACCGCCGCCGGCTCGTGGGCCCGCACGAGCACCAGCTCGGAGCAGAAGCCGGGTCCCATGGCCATCACGATGCCGTACGAACCCGGCCGGGGCGGGCGCTCGCGCAGGGTGTCCTCGAGGACGTGCAGGACCGACGCCGACGACAGGTTGCCGATCCGGGCGAGGGAGTCCCACGTCAGCTGTACGGCGGCGCGCGGGATCTCCAGGGCCGACTCGAGGGCCTCGATGACCTTCGGGCCGCCGGGGTGGCACACCCACCACTCGACGTCCGCCCGGGTCAGGCCGTGGCCGTCGAGGAAGGCGTCCACGTCGTCGCGGATGTAGTGGTTGACGACCGTCGGGACCTGCGCGTCCAGCACGATGCGCAGCCCCCCGCTGGTCACGTCGAAGCCCATGGTCCGCTCGGAGTCGGGGTAGAGCCGGCTGCGGGTGTCGAGCACCTCGACGCCCGCACGTCCGACGCCGCTGCCGCCGCCGCGGGCCACGACCGCGGCCGCCCCGTCCCCGAAGAGCCCGCTGGCGACGAGGTTGGGGACCGACAGGTCGTCGCGCTGCACCGTCAGCGAGCAGATCTCCACCGTCACCAGGACCGCCACGTCGTCGGGGTGACCCGCCAGGTAGTCGTGCAGGCGGGCCAGCCCGGCCGCACCGGCGACGCAGCCCAGGCCCACGAGCGGCACCCGCTTGACGTCGGGGCGCATGCCGAGGAGCGAGGCGATCCGGGCCTCCAGGGTCGGCACCGCCAGGCCGGTGACCGTCGCGCACATGACCAGGTCGACGTCCGAGGGGGTGAGGCCGGCGTCCTTGAGGGCGTCGGTCACCGCGCGCGCCCCCAGGTCCACGGCGTGCTCGATGAACAGGTCGTTGGCCTCGGTGAACCCGTCCAGCCGGCCGTACCGCTCCAGCGGCAGCACGAGGTTGCGCCGGCGGACGCCGGCGTTGCGGTGGAACCGCCGCAGCACGCGCTCGTCGAGGGAGCCGTCGGCGATCACCCCGACGAACGCGTCGGTGATCTCCTCCTGCGAGTACTGGTGCGGTGGCAGGACGCCACGGACCGAGTCGATGTGCATGAGGAGTACTCCTTCACCGCTGGGAATGCCGGAGGGGCGTGACCAGTCGCGAGACGAGTCCTGGGGTCAGGTCAGAGGCCAGCCCGGAGGCGAGCCCCGTGGCCAGCCCCGAGGCCAGCCGGGGCGTGATGCGGCCGTCGCCGAGGCCGAGCTCGACGAGGTCGTCGAAGACCTCGTGGTCCCGGCCGGCCGCCCGGATGCCGGCCACGACGACCGCCCGTCGCCGGGACAGGTGGGACGCCGTCCAGGTGTGCCGGAGGTGTCGCGCGAGCCGGCGTCTGACGTGGGCGCGGTACGCCGCGCCCGCGCCGCCGGGGGACCCGGACCTGATGGCGCGGGCCGCCGCCCGGCCGGCCAGCACCCCGGTGGCGACGGCGTAGAAGATGCCCTCGCCGGTCATGGGGTTGACCAGCCCGGCCGCGTCTCCGGCGAGGAGCACCGGCCCGTCCGGCTGGTGCCACCGCCAGCCCGACAGCGGGAGGTGGTGTCCGCGCCAGTCCCGCCCCTCGGCGACGGTGCCCGGCAGCAGCAGCTCGAGCTGCTCGAGCAGCAGGGCGCGGGTCGGGGCTGCGTGCTCGCCGTGCAACAGCTCGCCGTACCCGACGTTGGAGAGTCCGTCACCGCGGTCGAAGGACCAGGCGTAGGAGGGCTGGCGGCGCTCGCCGTACCGGATCACCTGACGGGCGGACCTGGTGGCCGGTGTGGGGGCGTAGCCGCGGATGGCCAGCGCTCGAGTGCCGGTGTGCCCCGGTCCCTGGCTCCTGCGCACCGCCGAGTGGGCGCCGTCGGCGCCGACCACCACGCGGGCCGTCACCGACCCGTCGATGACGACGCGGTCGCGATGCCGCTCGAGGTGTACGACGCGGTGTCGCCGCAGGACGGCGCCGGCCCCGACCGCACGATCTGCCAGGCGGGCGTCGAACACGGCGCGCGGCACGACCCACGCGTCCCGGGCCATGCGACCGGCGACCTCGTGCGGGCCGCGGGACAGCTCGAGCCGACGGACCGGAGTCCACCCGTGCACGACGTCCGCGGCACCGACACCGGCCAGCACGTCGACCACGTGTGGCGCGATCCCGTCGCCGCAGGACTTGTCGCGAGGGAAGTCGGACCGGTCCAGCAGCAGCACCCGCAGGTCCGGGTCGACGGCGAGGGCACCCAGCGCGGCAGCGGCGCCCGCCGGCCCCGCACCCACGACAATCAGGTCCCACGCCCCCTCCGAGGGCAGCGCCCGCGCCATGTCGTCAACGTAGCGGCCGTGGTCAACCTCGCCGCGGGCCCGACGCCGGACGACGCCGAGAGTTCCCCTATTGGGGCCATGAAGTGCCGCCCGGGCCCGACCTAGCGTGGCTCGTCGGACCATTGTTCATCGAGGGAACGGGGGTTCTCATGGGACGCACGAGATCAGCTCGCATGATCAGGAACGTGGTCGCGGTCGGGGCGCTGGCCCTGCTCGCCGCACCTCTCGCAGGAGCAGCGCCGTCGGCGTCTCCGGCATCGTCGGCGGAGGGCCTGGGGACCATGGCGAACAAGCTGTCGTCGGCACCCCTCACCCGCTACCTCATCGCCCATCCGCAGGAGGCTCCCGAGGAGGTGCGGCCCGGGTTCGAGCACCTGCACGACCTGCTCGGTGCCCGCAAGGCCGCCGCGGCTCCGGGCGCGTCCCTCGGCGGGTCCGGCCCGATGCGGGGCGCGGTCTTCAACCGCGACAACACCGGCCTGCCCCAGAACGAGGAGTCGGTGACCAGCTGCCAGAAGAAGCCGCGAGTCGTGCTCAGTGGGACCAACGACTACCGCGGCCTGCTCGACCCGCAGGAGAACTTCACCGGGTGGTACCTCTCGACCGACGGAGGTGACACCGTCCGCAACGAGGGCCTGCTGCCCGCGATCGACTTCGGCGGCGGGACGATGGTTCCGTCCGGAGGTGACCCGATCGACGTGGCCACGCCGAACTGCACGCTGCTGGCGGGCGACCTCAACTACGACCCGTCGACGTTCTTCCCCAACGGCATCGGGCTCTACAAGAGCACCCCGGCGACCCTGGCCTCCTGCCCCGGCGGCACCGACCCGTCGTGCTGGCCGGACCGCACCGTCGTCGCGAAGTCCGACGACCCGCACAAGCTCCTGGACAAGCCCTGGATCTACGCGGACAACCACCAGGTGTGGGTGGTCTACACCGAGTTCATCTGCCCCGACGTGGGCTGCACGGGCGACTACACCTCCAACAGCATCAAGGCGGTCCACTGCGACCTGGCCCTCACCTGCGGCAGCCCGATCCTGATCAGCGGCGACCAGCCGAGCATCCAGTTCGGGGACGTCACGATCGCTCCGGACGGCAGCACCTACGTCACCTGGGAGCAGGACAACGACCTCGCCACCGACTTCGAGCCTCCGGAGCACATGAAGTTCTGGATGCGGGTCGCTCCGCCCGGCAGTACGACGTTCGGCCCCGCGAGGCTGGTCGCGCGCGAGCCCAGGAACGCGGGTCTCGCACCGCTGCACGCCAACGACTTCCGCATCGCGACGTACCCGAAGAGCGACGTCAAGATGGTCAACGGCAAGCCGCGGGCCTACGTCGTGTGGGAGGGGTGCCGGGCGAGGCCGCTGGGTGACAGCACCTGCGAGGAGCCGGCCGTCAAGCTGCGCTACTCCGACGACCAGGGCGCGACCTGGAGCCGGACCAAGGTGGTCTCGGCCGGGGGTGACAACTACTTCCCGACGATCTCGGCCAACAAGGGCGGTCGTGACCTCGCGGTCGCGTGGTTCACCAACCGGTTCGACCCCGTGTTCCACAACCGCCAGGACGTCGAGCTGGCCGCGCTCCGCCCGAACGGCACCGTCTCGAGCCGGCACCGGTTGACGAGCGTGTCGAACGAGAGCGAGTCCGACCCGGTGGTCGGAGGTGCCTTCATCGGGGACTACATCGAGGTGTTCGCCCACCGCGACCGGGTCCTGGCCGCCTTCAACGCCAACTACCGCTCGGTCAAGGTGCTCGGCGAAGGGGTGCCGGTGCCGCAGCAGGACAACTACCTGGTCCGCTCGCACTTCTGACCGGCTGGTGTCCCTGCCCATCCGGAAGCGCGGGCAGGGACACCGGCGGCAGGCCGGTCAGAGGGGCGCGAGGAACGCTCGTACCCGCTCCATGAGCAGTGCGGACGCCTCCGGGTCGTGGGCGTCGAGCGAGGAGTCGGCGAAGAGGTGCTGGTCGCCGGGGTAGAGGAACAGCTCGGCGGCGGCGGTGGAGCCGGCGAGCTCGCGTGCTGCCGGCAGGTCCTCGTCGAAGAACTCGTCGCCCTCCTTGCCGTGGATCTGGACCGGCACCCCCTCCGGCCACGCCTCCCCGAACTCCGAGACCGGGATGCAGGAGTAGATGAGCAGCGCCCCGCGCGCTCCCGGCCGGGTCTGCGCCAGTCGCTGGGCGATCGTCACGCCGAAGGAGAACCCGGCGTAGACGAGGTCGGGGCCGAGCCCGTCGACCGCCGCGGCGCCGCGCTCCCGGATCGCGTCGAAGCCCGTGTCGCGCGCGAACCCGAAGCCCTCCTCGATGCTGTCGAACGTGCGGCCCTCGAAGAGGTCGGGCGTGTGCACGGTGTGCCCGTCCTGGCGCAGCCCGTCAGCGAAGGCCCGCACTCCGTCGGTCAAGCCCTGGATGTGGTGGTACAGCAGCACCTCGGCCATGTCAGTGGCTCTCCTCCGTCATTGATCGAATATTTTGGAACGTTCGGCGATGCTAGTCTGTCTGGTCGTGGCCGACAATCCCCCGGACGCCGGCAATCCTCCGGACTACGAGCTGGCGGATCGGATGGCGCTGACCAGCCCGGCCCAGGTCAAGGCCATCGGCCACCCGCTCCGCACCACGATCCTGCAGCTCCTGCACGAGCGGGCCGCGACCGTCACGGAGCTCGCGGCCGCGGTCGAGCGCCCCAAGAGCACGGTCGCGCACCACGTGGAGGTGCTCACCCGCAACGGCCTGCTGCACGTGGTGCGCACCCGTCGGGTGCGGGCGATCGAGGAGCGCTTCTACGGGCGCACCGCGCGGATGTTCTACGTGGCGGCGGAGCCCTCGCCTGCCGGGGGAGAGATGCCGGTCGACTTCAACGACTTCGAGGTGGCAGCCCGGGAGTCCGCGCAGGCGTTCGAGCAGGGCAAGCTCTGGGGCTGCATCCGGCACGCGCGCCTCTCGGAGGACCGGGCCTCCGAGTTCTGGGACCGGATGGCCCAGCTGGTGGAGGAGTTCGACCGGATGCCGAGGTCCGGCGAGACCGTGTACGGGTTCGCGATCGGCATCTACCCCACGCAACACCCCACCCTGCCGGCGGCGGAGTGATGGTGCGCTCGAGGATCGTGGGCTGAACCGGGTCTCGTGAGGTCCCGGAAGCACGCGCGAGTTGTCCAGCGGGTTCTGTCGACCAATACCCTGTCCTCCCTGGGCCCCTAGCTCAATTGGCAGAGCAGGAGACTTTTAATCTCTTGGTTGTGGGTTCGAGTCCCACGGGGCCTACCGATCCCGAGCTCCTCGTACCGTGTCGTCATCGAGGACGACCGGGACAGGAGGTGGCCAGGACGGTGTCCAGCGAGAGCTACTTCGTGCGCGCAGGCGAGCGCCGCTTCCTCCCCACCGACTGGACCGGCGGCGCCTGGTCGACGACCGAGCAGCACATCAGCCCCATGGTCGGGCTGGTGGTGCACGAGATCGAGCGGGACGCCGCCGCCCGGCGCGGGGACGGGCTGCGGGTCGGGCGCATCACCGCCGACATCCTCGGCGTGATCGCTCTCGAGGGGTTCGAGCTCGAGGTCTCCGTCGTGCGTCCCGGGCGCACCATCGAGCTGGTCGAGGCGGTGGTCACCGCGGCGGACCGGCCGGCGCTCCGGGTCCGGGCCTGGCTGCTCGCCCCGAGCGACACCCGGGCCGTGGCCGGCGGCCAGCCCGCCCCGCTCGCGGCGCCCGACGGTCTCGAGCCCTGGCCGCTGACCTCGGTGTGGCCGGGTGGCTACATCGCGTCGCTCGACGTACGCCCGATCGCGGAGCCCGAGCCGGGTCGGACCGCTGCCTGGGTCACCACCCACCTCGACCTGGTGGCGGGGGAGGACGCCAGCGAGCTGGCGCGGTACGTCGCCCTCGTCGACACCGCCAACGGGATCGCGGTGCGCGAGTCACCGAAGACCTGGATGTTCCCGAACGTCGACCTGTCCGTCCACCTGTACCGCCGGCCCCGGGGACCGTGGGTGGGCCTGGACACGAGCGTGGTCTTCGGGGAGGACGGCTTCGGGCTGACGTCCAGCGTGCTGCACGACCAGGACGGGCCCGTCGGCCGGGCCGCGCAGGTCCTGACGATCCGGCCCCTGGGGTGACTCGGTCGGCCTCCTAGGCTCGGAGGCGGCCCTCGGCCACGAACCCCCGACCCCCAGGAGACGACGTGACCCACCGCAGGACCAACCCGACCCGAGCGGCCGCCCTGGCGCTCACCGCGATCCTGGCGACCGCGCTGGCAGGTTGCGGCGACAACGGCGGCAACGGCGACGCACAGCCGGCGGCGACCAGCACCGCGGCCAACGGTGACGTCTACAACGATGCCGACGTCACGTTCGCGACCCAGATGATCCCGCACCACGCGCAGGCTGTGCAGATGGTGGAGATGACGCGGGGACGCCCTCTCGACCCCGAGGTGGAGGCGCTCGCGGCCGGGATCCGCGACGCGCAGGTGCCCGGGGTGGAGCAGATGAGCGACTGGCTCACCTCATGGGGCGAGGAGGTCCCGGCCACCTCGCTCGACCACGCCAACGCCGACTCCCACGGCATGCACGGCATGGACGACGCCGACGAGATGCCCGGGATGATGTCGGCCGAGGAGATGGACGACCTGGCCGCGGCGTCGGACGCCGAGTTCCAGGACATGTGGCTGGAGATGATGGTCGACCACCACCAGGGCGCGATCGACATGGCCGAGGCCGAGCAGGAGGACGGCCGGTTCCCCGACGCCGTACGCCTGGCGAAGTCGATCGAGAGCAGCCAGGCCGCCGAGATCGAGACCATGCAGGAGCTGCTCGGCTGATCCGGCGCACCCCGAGATGCGCAGCACCATCGACGGCTGTTTCCCGGCCTGACACGCCGGCGTGACCGAACCTTCACGCCCCGCGATGAGAAATGTGTTGTCCGGAAACTGGATCCGGACCCCGGGCTTGGTAGTGTCGGTCGTGCAACAGGTGCAAGTTCCAGCAGGTCTGACGCCCGCGGAGTTTGTGATCCAACGGCGTTTCTTCTTCGTGTGTGCCACTCACGCAGTCGGAGCGACGTGTCACCGCATCTGATGCGGATCGTCGAAGTGACGATTCTCGCCCCGATGAAGGAGTAACGAGCAAATGGCTCAGGGCACCGTGAAGTGGTTCAACGCCGAGAAGGGTTTCGGCTTCATTGCGCAGGAGGACGGCGGCGACGACGTCTTCGTGCACTACTCGGCGATCCAGTCGCAGGGCTACAAGTCCCTCGACGAGAACCAGAAGGTCGAGTTCGACGTCACCCAGGGCCCCAAGGGCCCCCAGGCGGAGAACGTCCGTCCGCTCTGATCGCGGATAGAGGACCGGCCGGCACCTGTCGTCCGTCTTCAACGAGGCCCCACCCGATCGGGTGGGGCCTCGTCCCATTTGCGTGCCTTCCCGGGCGGGCTGGGGGCGCTGGCCCGGTCGGGTGATCCGTGTCCCCCAAACGGGTCAGATTTTCACCCGAGGGTTTGATTCCGCGGGGCGTCGGGCACGCTTGTCGCACGGGGGCTGTCCGACCACACGCATGACCCAAGGGAGCCAAGAAGGTGCACGATCAGTTCGACGTCACTCTCGAAGACGCCGACCTGCTCGGCGAGGTGGAGCTCACCACCAACCTGATCATCGCCGCCAGTGAGGCCGACGAACACCTGCCTGCCGAGCAGATCGACGAGATCCTCGGCGTCGCTCCCGAGCCGCGACAGGCCAGCTAGACCTACCCCGGCCCTCCTCGCTCTCGGGCCCACCTCCTGCGGTTGAGTTCATACCGTAGGGGGGTATCGTGGTGGTATGGAAGAGCACCAGCACGGCTACATCCACCGCAGGGACGACTACCTCAAGCGGCTGCGCCGCATCGAGGGGCAGGCGCGCGGTCTGCAGCGGATGGTCGAGGAGGAGAAGTACTGCATCGACATCCTCACCCAGGTCTCCGCGATGACCAAGGCCCTGCACGCCGTCTCGATCGGCCTGCTGGAGGAGCACATGAACCACTGCGTGGTCGACGCCGCCCGCGCGGGTGACGACGAGGCGCGCGAGAAGGTCAGCGAGGCCGTCGACGCGATCGCGCGGCTGGTCCGCTCCTGACCACCACCGGACCCGAGGAGACTTCGTGAGCACCCAGAGCACCTGGACCGTCACCGGCATGACCTGCGGCCACTGCGTCGCGTCCGTCTCGGAGGAGGTCGCCGAGATCGACGGCGTCGAGCACGTCGACGTCGTCCTCGAGACCGGCACGGTCACCGTCACCAGCGCCGCCCCGCTCGACCGCGCGACCGTCGAGGCAGCCGTGGTAGAGGCGGGATACGTCCTGGCATGAGCACGAGTACGCCGCCGCGCGTGGCCGGCTCTCTCGCCGGCCCGGCGGCGGTGCACGCGGTCGACGGATACCGACCATGACCACCGACGTCGAGCTCACCATCGCGGGGATGACCTGCGCCTCCTGCGCGAACCGGATCGAGCGCAAGCTCAACAAGCTCGACGGCGTGGTCGCCACCGTCAACTACGCCACCGAGAAGGCGAAGGTCAGCTACCCCGGGACGGTCAGCACCGACGAGCTGCTGGCCACCGTCGAGGCCGCCGGCTACACGGCCCGGCTGCCCGCCCCGGCCGGTCGGGAGCGGCTCGACGACCGGACCGAGGCCGACGTCGAGCTCGACGCGCTGCGACAGCGGCTGGTCGTCTCGGCCGTGCTGAGCCTGCCCGTCGTGCTGCTGGCGATGGTGCCTGTCCTGCAGTTCACCTACTGGCAGTGGGCGTCGCTGACGCTGGCCGCGCCGGTCGTGGTCTGGGGTGCCTGGCCCTTCCACCGGGCCGCCTGGACCAACCTGCGGCACGGCACCTCCACCATGGACACGCTGGTCTCGATGGGGGTGCTCGCGGCGTTCGGCTGGTCGCTGGTCGCGCTGTTCTGGGGCACGGCGGGCATGCCCGGCATGACGCACCCGTTCGAGCTGACCGTGCAGCGCACCGACGGCCTCGACAACATCTACCTCGAGGCTGCCGCGGGGGTGACGACGTTCCTGCTGGCCGGCCGATGGTTCGAGAAGCGGTCCAAGCGGCAGGCCGGGGCCGCGCTGGCCGCGTTGATGGAGATGGGCGCCAAGGAGGTCACCCTGCTGGAGGACGGCCGGGAGCGGCCGGTGCCGGCCGACCGGCTCGGGGTCGGGATGCTCTTCGTGGTGCGCCCGGGAGAGAAGGTCGCCACCGACGGGGTGGTCGAGCGCGGCACGTCCGCCGTCGACGCCGCGATGCTCACCGGCGAGCCGGTCCCGGTCGAGGTCGGGCCCGGTGACGAGGTGGCCGGCGCGACCGTCAACTCGGGCGGGATGCTCGTCGTACGCGCCACCCGGGTCGGCGCCGAAACCCAGCTCGCCCAGATGGCGCAGCTGGTCGAGGAGGCCCAGAACGGCAAGGCCCACGTGCAGCGCCTCGCCGATCGGATCTCCGGGTTCTTCGTGCCGGTCGTGATCGCACTGGCCGTCGGGACCCTCGGCTTCTGGCTGGTCGCCGGGGCCGGCGCGTCGGCGGCGTTCACCGCGGCGGTGTCGGTCCTGATCATCGCCTGCCCGTGCGCGCTGGGGCTGGCCACGCCGACGGCGCTGATGGTCGGCACCGGCCGCGGCGCGCAGCTCGGGATCCTGATCCGGGGGCCCGAGGTGCTCGAGTCCACCCATCGGGTCGACACCGTCGTGCTGGACAAGACCGGCACCGTCACCACCGGCCGGATGGCGCTCGTCGCGGTGGTGGCCACGGCGGGGGAGTCCACCGAGGACGTACGCCGCCTCGCCGCCGCGCTGGAGGCCGGCTCCGAGCACCCGGTGGCTCGCGCAGTCCTGGAGGGTGCCGGTGAGCTCCCCGAGGGCCTGCCCGTGTCCACGGAGTTCGCGAACGTCGAGGGTCTCGGTGTGCAGGGCGTCGTCGAGGGCCGGGCCGTGCTGGTCGGGCGGCCGCGGCTGCTCGCCGACCGGTCCCAGCCGCTGCCGGCCGACCTGGCGGCCACCGTCGAGTCGGCGCAGGCCGAGGGGCGTACCCCGGTCGCGGTCGGCTGGGACGGCCGGGCCCGGGGCGTCCTCGTGGTGTCCGACACCGTGAAGCCCACGTCCGCGGCGGCCGTGCGCGCCCTGCGCGACCTCGGGCTCGAGCCGGTCCTGCTGACCGGTGACAACGAGCGTGCGGCCCGTGCGGTCGCCGCCGAGGTCGGGATCGACGAGGTGGTCGCCGACGTGCTGCCCGCCGGCAAGGTGGACGTCGTCAAGCGGCTGCAGGACGAGGGCCGGGTCGTGGCGATGGTCGGCGACGGGGTGAACGACGCCGCCGCGCTGGCCCAGGCCGACCTCGGACTGGCGATGGGCACCGGCACCGACATCGCCATCGAGGCGAGCGACCTGACGCTGGTGCGGGGTGACCTGACGGTCGCCGCGGACGCGGTGCGGCTGGCCCGGCGTACCCTCGCCACGATCAAGGGCAACCTGTTCTGGGCGTTCGCCTACAACGTGGCCGCGCTGCCGCTGGCCGCTGTCGGGCTGCTCAACCCGATGCTGGCCGGCGCCGCCATGGCGCTCTCGTCGGTGTTCGTGGTGTCCAACAGCCTGCGCCTGCGCCGCTTCTCCTGACGGCGGTCAGCAGGTGGCGAAGAGGACCGGCCCGGTGCTCAGGTCGGAGAGGACGTACTCGCCCTCCTTCGGCACCAGGTTCATCGTGACCAGGTGGCCGTCGGCGGTCACCGAGCCCACCGAGAACCGGTCCCTGAAGTCGCCGCCCTGACCGGGAGCCGGGCCGGCGGCCAGGGTGGCGCGCGTGTCGGCGTTGGTCCGCGCCTGCTCGTCGGTCTCGAACGACATCACCACCCGGACCCGCCGGTCGGTCTGCACCGACATCGCGAACCCCTTGATCGGGTTCACCTCGCCGGCGTCGGCGAGCAGCTCGTCGGCGATGTCCTGGTCGTTCTGGTCGGCCTGGCTCATCGCCAGCGCCGAGCAGGTGTAGTCGCCGGCGTACACGGATGCGGACAGGGGCGAGCCGCTGGCGTCGACGACGTCGGTCAGGTCCGAGGGGGCGCCCTCCCCGTCGAGACCGTCCACCGAGGAGGCCAGGTAGTCGGCGTTGTCGCTGGTCAGCACGAGGTGCTCGTCGGGGACCAGGGCGACGTACTGGAGCTCGGGGGTCAGGTCCGGCCCGATCGAGTTCAGCAGGTCCTCGCCGCCGCGCCACACGCCGGTGTCGGAGGACGGCCGGGTGTAGCCGACCCGGGCGAGGTCGTCGCCGATCTCGTCGAAGTCCGCGTCGTCGGGGAGGTGGATCATCACGACCGCGCCCTTGCCGGACTGGCTGAACAGCTCCCAGTCGGCGGTCGCGGGGGAGAAGCCGAACCGCTCCTGCAGCACCGGCGCCGACTGCACCAGCGCCGAGGTCGAGGTGAGGTCCCGCTCGTAGCCCCGGTCCAGGAAGTGCCCCAGCCGGCCGACCGACGAGTCGGCCGTCAGCGGGGCGCCGAGCACGCGGCGGATCCCCGACCAGTCGGTCCAGGAGAGCCGCTCGGCGTCCGACGGGGCCATCGAGGCCGCGCGCTGCAGGTCGGTGGACGGCCGGGCGCGCCACCACAGCAGCCCGCCGATGGCCACGCCCAGCACGAGCACCGCCGCGAGCACCGCCACGACGACGATCGTGAGGCGTTTGCGCACGGGGTCTCCTGTCCTGGGGCGGGGTGGTGTGAGACTAGCGGCATGCCACTGAGGGACGTGCTCGCTGCCGGCGTCGTGGTCTTCCGGCCGGGCCGCAAGGTCCTGCTCGTGCACCGTCCGCGGTACGACGACTGGTCGTTCCCCAAGGGCAAGCTCGACCGCGGGGAGCACCCCACCGCCGCCGCGGTCCGTGAGGTCGCCGAGGAGACCGGCCTGCACGTGCGGCTCGGCCCGCCGCTGAGCTCGCAGCGCTACCGCAACGGCAACAACCGGATGAAGACCGTCTTCTACTGGGCCGGCCGGGTCGTGGGGGACGACGACGTCAGCGACTACGCCGCCAACGACGAGATCGACGCCGTCGAGTGGGTCGGGTTCGACGAGGCGTGCGCGCGGCTGACCTACCCCCACGACCGGGACACGCTGGCCGAGGCGCTGCGGCAGCGCCGCAAGACCCACGCCCTGGTGGTGCTGCGGCACGGCGCCGCCCGCTCCCGCAAGGCGTGGCGGCACGACGACCGGCTCCGCCCGCTCGTGGTGGCCGGGCAGACCCAGGCCCAGCGGCTGGTGCCGCTGCTCGCGGCGTACGACGTCAGCCGGATCGTCAGCTCGAGCAGCACCCGCTGCGTCCAGTCGGTCCAGCCGTACGCCGACACGACCGACTGGAAGCTCGAGCTGGAGCACGGGCTGAGCGAGGAGGACGCCACCGCGGAGTCGGTGCTCGCGGCGGTCGACGACCTCGTCCACGCCGACGAGGGGGCCGTGCTGTGCACCCACCGGCCGGTGCTGCCGGCGGTGTTCGACGCCCTCGGGATCGAGGACCCGCAGCTGGAGCCGGCGGGGCTGCTCGTCGTGCACCTGCGCAAGGGGAAGGTGGTCGCGACGGAGGGCCATCAGATCCGCTGAGTCAAGACCTCCGGCCCTTGTTCACGTGATCGCCGTCTCACCGGTCCCGCTCTGTTGACGAGTGGGCGGTTCGAGTTCACCCCTCGTTCACCGTCGACCCCGTAGCCGGACACCTGCGCTCCTTAGCGTCCCTGCTGTCATCCCCGAGAGAGACATCAGGAGAACGAAGTGAAGAGCACTTCCATCCGCCGGGCAGTCGTGCCCGGTATCGCCGCCCTGACGCTGGCGCTGTCCGCCTGCGCAGCCGGCAACGAGTCCAGCGGCGGCAGCGGCGACTCGAGCCTCAGCGGGACCCTCAACGGCGGTGGCTCGTCGGCCCAGGAGTCCGCGCAGGGGGCGTGGCGCGCCGGCTTCCAGAGCGCCAACGGCGACGGCGTCACCGTCAACTACGACCCGGTCGGCTCGGGCACCGGTCGCGAGAACTTCATCTCCGGCGCCTACAAGTTCGCCGGCTCCGACTCCGCCCTGAGCACCGACGAGGGCGAGCTCGACAAGGCCAAGGAGCGCTGCGGCGGCGACGTCATCGAGGTCCCGGCGTACGTCAGCCCGATCGCGGTCATCTACAACCTCGACGGCGTGGACAACCTCCAGCTGTCCGGCCCGGTCATCGCCGACATCTTCGCCGGCAAGATCACCAAGTGGAACGACCCGGAGATCGCGCGGGACAACCCGGACGCCGACCTCCCGGACGAGACCATCACGCCCGTCCACCGCTCCGACGACTCGGGCACCACGTCGAACTTCACCGACTACCTCAGCCAGGCCGGCGAGGGCGCGTGGAAGTACGACCCCGACGGCGTCTGGCCGATCAAGGGTGGCGAGGCCGGCGAGGGCACCTCGGGTCTCGTGGCCGCCGTCAAGGCCGGCAACGGCACCATCGGCTACGCCGACGAGAGCCAGGCCGGTGACCTCGGCGTCGCCGCCATCAAGGTCGGCTCGGAGTACAACGCTCCGTCCGCCGACGGCGCCGCCAAGGTGCTGGCCCTCTCCCCGCGGGTGAAGGGTCGTGGCGAGAACGACATGGCGATCGAGGTCGACCGCACCTCGACCGAGTCGGGCACCTACCCGATCTCGCTGACGTCGTACCTCATCGCCTGCCCCACCTACGACGACGCCAACGACGCCAAGCTCGTGAAGGCCTACCTCTCCTACGTCGTGTCCGAGGAGGGCCAGCAGGCCGCCGCGGACCAGGCCGGCTCGGCTCCGCTGGAGTCCAGCCTGCAGCAGGAGGCCGCCTCGATCGTCGACAAGATCGCGGCGAAGTAGCCATCACCGACAGTTCGTACGCCGGGGTGCGGCGGGCCGGTTCGCCGGTCCGCCGCACGTTGGCGTTCCCCTGATCGACCAGCAGTCCAAGGAGCACCGTGTCCGTCACCACCGCCGCCCCCCAAGGGGCTCCGGCACAGGCCTCGGGGAAGCCACCCCGCAGCCGCGGCGACCGCCTGTTCGCAGGCACGGCCAAGGCAGCCGGTCTGGTCATCCTCGCCGCGCTCGCCGGCGTCTTCGTCTTCCTCACCATCGAGGGCGTGCCGGGCCTCGGCCTGCCCGCCGGCACCTACGCGCCCAACGACAGCTTCCTGAGCTACGTCGGGCCGCTGATCTACGGCACCATCCTCGCGGCGGTGCTGGCGCTGATCCTCGCGGTGCCGTTCGCGTTCGGGATCGCGCTGTTCATCTCCCACTACGCGCCCCGCCGCCTGGCGGTGCCGGTCGCCTACGTGATCGACCTGCTGGCCGCCGTACCGTCGGTGGTCTTCGGCCTGTGGGGCGCCCGCTCGCTGGCGACCTGGCTGGTGCCGGTCCACGAGTGGCTCTACGCCCACCTGTCGTTCATCCCGTTCTTCGCCGGCCCGCCGTCGGTGACCGGCCGCACGATCTTCACCGCCGGCATCGTGCTGGCGATCATGATCCTGCCGATCATCACCGCGATCTCGCGGGAGGTCTTCGCGCAGACGCCGCGGCTGGACCAGGAGGCCGCGCTCGCGCTGGGGGCGACCCGCTGGGAGATGGTCCGCCTCTCGGTCTTCCCCTACGCCCGATCCGGCATGGTCTCCGCGGTCATGCTCGGCCTGGGCCGGGCGCTCGGCGAGACGATGGCGGTGGCCATGGTGCTCTCCGCCTCGCCGATCGTGACCCTGAACCTGATCTCCAACACCAACCCCGCGACCGTGGCCTCGAACATCGCGTCGAGCTTCGCCGAGGCCACGCCGGACAAGCTGCACGTCCTGATCGCCACCGGCCTGGTGCTGTTCGCCTTCACGTTCGCGGTGAACTTCGCCGCCCGGTGGGTCGTGGGCCGCAACGAACGGAGGATGGCGCGATGAGCACGACCGAGGCCACCCGTGACCTGGCCGCACCGATGCGGCTCTCCCACCCGCTGCTGCCGAAGTGGGCGCCCGTGCTGGTGCTGGTCCTCGCCGTCGCCGCCGCCGGCCTGCCGGCGATGCTGCTGGGCTGGGGCCTCGTCGGCTGGCTGGCGCTCGCGCTCGTGCTGTTCCTGGTCGGGCTGCCGGCCTGGTCGCTGGCCGTCGAGAACCGCCGCGCCGCGGTCGACCGACTGATGACCGCGTTGATCTGGTCCTCCTTCGGCGTCGCCGTGCTGCCGCTGGTCTGGCTCATCTGGACCGTCGTCGCGGAGGGCGCGTCGGTGATCAACGGCGAGTTCCTCACCTACTCCATGCGCAACGTCGTCGGCGAGGGCGGCGGCATCTACCACGCCCTGATCGGCACCCTGCTGGTCACCGCGGCGGCCGCGGTCATCTCGGTCCCGGTGGGCATCTTCGCGGCGATCTACCTCGTGGAGTACGGCAAGGGCACCCGGCTGGGCCGCTGGATCACGTTCCTGGTGGACGTGATGACCGGCATCCCCTCGATCGTGGCGGGGCTCTTCGCCCTGGCGCTCTTCGTGCTGCTGTTCGGGCCGGACACGCGGATGGGCTTCGGCGGCTCGGTGGCGCTGTCGCTGCTGATGATCCCGATCGTCGTGCGCGCGACCGAGGAGATGCTGCGCCTCGTGCCCGCCGACCTGCGCGAGGCGTCGTACGCCCTGGGCGTGCCGAAGTGGCGCACCATCACCAAGGTGGTGCTGCCCACCGCGATGGGCGGCATCATCACCGGCGTCACGCTCGCGATCGCGCGCGTGATCGGCGAGACCGCGCCGCTGCTGGTGATCGCCGGCAAGACCGACTCGGTGAACACCAACCTGTTCAACGAGCGGATGACGACGCTGCCGGTCTACATCTACTACTCCTTCACCCAGCCGGGCGTCGCGCCGGTGGGGAGCAGCGAGGCGCCGGGCATCGCCCGGGCGTGGGGCGCCGCGCTCGTCCTCATCGTGATCGTGATGGTGCTGAACCTGCTCGCGCGGGTCGTCGGCAAGTTCTTCACCCCCAAGAAGGGCTGACCCGGAGACCCCGGGCCCCTCCCCTTCGACAGACAAGGAACACTCAGACCATGGCCAAGAGCATCGACGTCTCGGACCTGAACATCTACTACGGCGACTTCCTCGCCGTGCAGGGCGTCAACATGACCATCAAGGCGCGCTCGGTGACCGCGTTCATCGGCCCGTCGGGCTGCGGCAAGTCCACCATGCTCCGCTCGCTGAACCGGATGCACGAGGTGATCCCCGGTGCCCGGGTCGAGGGCAAGATCATGGTCGACGGCCAGTCGCTGTACGACCCGTCGGTCGACCCGGTCGCCGTACGCCGCCAGATCGGCATGGTCTTCCAGCGGCCGAACCCCTTCCCGACGATGTCGATCTACGACAACGTGCTGGCGGGCAACCGGCTGAACGCGAAGAAGCTGAAGAAGTCGGAGTCCGACGACATCGTCGAGAAGTCCCTGCGCGCCGCCAACCTGTGGGCCGAGGTCAAGGACCGGCTCGGCAAGCCCGGCATGGGCCTCTCCGGTGGCCAGCAGCAGCGCCTCTGCATCGCCCGCGCCATCGCCGTGGAGCCGCAGGTGCTGCTCATGGACGAGCCCTGCTCGGCCCTCGACCCGATCTCCACCTCCGCGATCGAGGACCTGATCCATGAGCTCAAGTCGGACTACACGATCGTGATCGTCACCCACAACATGCAGCAGGCCGCCCGCGTCTCCGACGACACCGGCTTCTTCAACCTCAAGGCCACCGGCGAGCCCGGCCACCTGGTCGAGTTCAACCCCACCAAGAAGATGTTCACCAACCCCGACAACGAGTCCACCGAGGCGTACATCTCGGGTCGCTTCGGCTGATTCACGTCGGATAGTCCGGCACGTTTCTGACGCGGGCCGGTTTCCTCGGGATAGTCCGGCACGTTTCTGACGTGAGCCGGCTTCCCCCGGGATAGTCCGGCACGTTCTGACCTGTTCACAGGACAGAAACCGTCCACAACGTGCCGGACTATCGCCCTCCTGCCGCCTCCTGTGGATGACCGGTCGCGGCGCGGCGCCTCCGTCCGGACGCTGACGGCATGTCCAGTGCCGCGTTCCAGCCGCCGCCGTTCCATCCCTGTCGCCCGCACCTCGTGGCCCCGGTGCGGGTCGACCCCGCGGGTGCAGCGGGCCCCCGGCTCTCCCAGGTCCGCCGGGGGGAGTGGCGGAGCTCCTCGTGGGGCCTCTACGTGCCGAGCCACGTCGACCCCGAACTCCCCGAGCAGCGGATCGTCGAGGCGGCGGCGCTTCTCCCGGCGTACGGCGGCGTCACGGGCTGGGCGGCACTGCGGTGGGCCGGAGGACGGTGGTTCGGGGGCCTCGTCGAGGGCGGCCACGCCCTCCGGCCGGTCACCCTCGCCATCGGCGGCAACGTCCGGAGCCGCCGCGGGGTGCACATCTGCGAGGAGGGGCTCCATCCCCGCGACCTGACCGAGATCGACGGGCTGAGGACCACGTCCCTGGTCCGGGCTGTCTGCTTCGAGATGCGCTATGCGCGCGACGTACGACGGGCCGTGCTGGCGCTGGACATGGCCGCCCACCACGACCTGGTGTCGATCGTCGAGGCAGCGGCGTACGCCGCCACGCTGAGCTCGTGGACCGGCATCCCGCGCTGTCGGGAGGGGATCGGCCTGGCCGACGAGAACTCGTGGTCGCCGCAGGAGAGCTTCATGCGCGTCACCTGGATGGTCGACGCGAACCGGCCGAGGCCGCTGTGCAACGTCCCGATCTTCGACCCGCACGGGCGCCACCTGGCGACGCCGGACCTGTTCGACCCCGACGCAGGGGTGATCGGTGAGTACGACGGGCCGCTGCACCTGGTCGAGGCCCAGCGCCGCCGCGACGCGGTCCGCGAGGCCGAGCTGCGCGAGCACGGTCTGGAGTACGTCGCGATGACGGCGGCCGACCACGCCGACCCCGTCACCTTCGTGGCCCGCATCCACGCGGCGTACTCCCGGGCGGCGCTCATCCCGGACTCGTGCAGGAGCTGGACGCTGGACCAGCCGGCCTGGTGGATCGACACCTCCACCGTGGCGGCCAGGCGGGCCTTGACCGAGATCGAACGAGGCCGGGTGCTGCGCTACCGGGCTGGCTGAGGCCCCAAATCAGATAGTCCGGCACGTTTCTGACAGGAATCCCGTCAGAAACGTGCCGGACTATCGCCCCGGCCGGGGGCCAGGTCAGAAACGTGCCGGACTATCCCGCTCAGACGGGGATCGCCACGTGCAGGATCTCGTAGCAGAGCGCGGCGACCAGGCCGGCCGCGGGGAAGGTGAGCACCCAGGCGGTGACGATCGAGCGGGCCACGCCCCAGCGGACCGCGGAGAAGCGCTTGGTGGCGCCCGCACCCATGATCGAGGACGTGATCACGTGGGTGGTCGAGATGGGCGCGTGCCAGACGAACGCGGTCGTGTAGAGCACCGCGGCACCGACCGACTCGGCGGAGAAGCCGCGGGCGGGGTCGAGGTGGATGATGCGGCGGCCGAGGGTGCGCATGATCCGCCAGCCACCCGAGTAGGTGCCGAGCGAGATCGCGCTCGCGGCACCGACGACGACCCACAGCGGCAGCGGGTCGCCTGCCGAGGCGTAGCCGGAGGCGACCAGCGCCAGGAAGATCACGCCCATCGTCTTCTGGGCGTCCTGCAGGCCGTGGCCCAGCGCGAGTGCCGCGGCAGAGAGCGTCTGCGACATCCGGAAGCCGCGGAAGACCCGGTGCGGGTTGCGGCGGCGGAAGATCCACATGATCGAGAGCATCACCAGGAACGCCAGGGCGAAGCCCACGATCGGCGAGGCGACCATCGGGATGACGACCTTGTCGACGATCGTCTTCCAGTGCACCGCGGCCCCGGCGGCCAGGGCGGAGCCCACCAGACCGCCGATCAGGGCGTGCGAGGAGGACGACGGGAGCCCGAAGTACCAGGTGATGAGGTTCCAGGCGATCGCGCCGAGGAGCCCTGCCAGCACGACGATCAGGCCGGCGTTGCCCTCGGGCGGCACGATCACCTCACTGACCGTCTGCGCGACCTCCTGGCCGAGGAGCGCGCCGACGAAGTTCATGACCGCGGCCAGCAGCAGCGCGATGCGCGGCGTGAGCGCGCGCGTCGACACCGAGGTGGCGATCGCGTTGGCCGCGTCGTGGAAACCGTTGGTGTAGTCGAAGCTCAGGGCAACGACGACTACCGCGATGACGATCGCGAGGTCCATGCTTTCAGGACTCCTTGACCGCGATCTGCTCCACGATGTTGGCGACCTTCTCGAAGGCGTCGATGGCAGCCTCGAGGGACTCGACGATGTCCTTGAGCTTGAGCACCTCCATCGCCTTGAACTCGCCGGAGAAGAGGTTGGCGAGCGTGCGGCGGTGGTTCTTGTCGCCGGCGTTCTCGAGCCGGTTGATCTCGATCCAGTACTCGTCGAGCGACTGCATCGACTGCAGCTGCGGCATCGCGGCGGCGGTGATCTCCGCGCAGCGCTGGATGACCTCGACCTGGGCCGACAGCTCGGACGGCAGCACCTTGACCTCGTACAGCAGGATCTGGTCGACGACCTCGTCCATCATGTCCATCACGTCGTCGAGACCCGAGGCGAGCGCGTAGATGTCCTCGCGGTCGAACGGCGTGACGAACGTGCTGTTCACTCGCCGGACGATGGCGTGCGTGGTCTCGTCGGCCTGGTGCTCGGCCTCGCGCATCCGGCGGGCCACGTCCTCGTGGTCAGCAGGGTCGCTGAGCATCTCGGCCAGCAGGCCGGCACCCGTCACGAGGTGCTGTGCGGACTCGGTGAAGAGGTCGTAGAAAGTCGTGTCGACCGGGCGGAATCGCAAACCCACGGAGAACTCCTGGTGAGGAGGAGAAGAACGGCCATCATGCTAGGGGGTGCGATCCCGAAAGATGCAAGCGAGGACCCTGTCAAGAGGACGTCCGACGCCTCCGCTGACGCTCGATGAGCGTCTCCTGGAGATGCACGCCACCCTCGTTGCGGGTCCACGTGCCGGTGCTGTCGAGCAGCCAGGCGCTGGTGTCGGGGTCGAAGGCGAGGTCGAGCAGCCGGCCGACGGCCTCGACGTTCTCGCCGTCGGGGAGCCGCACCAGCACCTCGACACGCCGGTCGAGGTTGCGGTGCATCATGTCCGCCGAGCCGATCCAGGCGACCGGCTCCCCGGCGTTCTCGAACCAGTAGACCCGGCTGTGCTCGAGGAACCGCCCGAGCACCGAGCGCACCTCGATCGTCTCCGACAGGCCGGGTACGCCGGGCCGCAGCGCGCAGATGCCCCGCACCAGCAGCTGGACCGGGACCCCGGCCTGGGAGGCGAGGTAGAGCGCGTCGATGACCCCCTCGTCGACGATCGAGTTGGCCTTGAAGCGGATGCCCGACGGGCGCCCGGCCTGGTGGTGGTGGATCTCGCGGTGGATCTGCTCGACCAGGCCGATGCGCACCGAGTCGGGGGCGACCAGCAGCTGGCCGTAGATGGCGTTGCGCGACCAGCCGGACAGGTTGTTGAAGAGGTGGGCGACGTCCTCGGTGACCAGCTCGTCGGTGGTGATCAGGCCGAGGTCCTCGTACATGCGGGCGGTCTTGCCGTTGTAGTTGCCGGTGCCGATGTGGGCGTAGCGGCGGATCCCGTCGGGCTCGTCGCGGACCACCAGCGAGAGCTTGCAGTGGGTCTTGAGGCCGACCAGGCCGTAGACCACGTGGCAGCCCGCCTGCTCCAGCTTGCGGGCCCAGCGGATGTTGGCCTGCTCGTCGAACCGGGCCTTGATCTCCACGATCACCAGCACCTGCTTGCCGGCCTCGGCGGCGTCGATGAGGGCGTCGATGATCGGCGAGTCGCCCGAGGTGCGGTAGAGCGTCTGCTTGATCGCGAGGACGTGCGGGTCGGCGGCGGCCTGCTCGATGAAGCGCTGCACCGACGTCGCGAACGAGTCGTAGGGGTGGTGCAGCAGCACGTCGTTGCGCCGCGCGGCCTTGAACACGTCCACGGGCGCGGCCGACTCGACCTCGGCGAGCCGCGGGTGGGTGGTCGGGACGAACGCGGGGTACTTCAGCTCCTCGCGCGGCAGGTCAGCGATGTCGTGCAGCCCGCGCAGGTCCAGCGGCCCGTTGAGGTGGAAGACCTCCTCGTCGGTGATGCCGAGCTCGCTGACCAGCAGCTCGAGCACGGCCGGGGAGATCGACTCCTCGACCTCGAGGCGCACCGGCGGGCCGAAGCGGCGTCGCAGCAGCTCCTTCTCCAGGGCGGCGAGGAGGTTCTCGGCGTCGTCCTCCTCGACCTCGAGGTCCTCGTTGCGGGTGACCCGGAAGCTGTGCACCTCCAGGACGTCCATGCCGGGGAAGAGCCGGTTGAGGTGCTGGCGGATCACGTCCTCCAGCGGCACGAACCGCTGGTTGCCCAGCGGCACGAACCGGGCGAAGATCGGCGGCACCTTGACCCGGGCGAAGTGCTCCTTGCCGGTCTTGGGGTTGCGCACCAGCACGGCGAGGTTGAGCGAGAGCCCCGAGATGTAGGGGAACGGATGGGCCGGGTCGACCGCCAGCGGCGTGAGCACCGGGAAGACCCGGTCGCGGAACATCCGCTTGCAGAACTTCTGCTCGTCGCGGTCCAGGTCGTCCCAGCGGACCAGCGAGATGCCGGCGTCGCGCAGGGCGGGCACGATCTCCTCGCTGAACTGCCGGGCGTGCCGCTCCATGAGCCCGCGGCTGGTGGTCCAGATCTGCTCGAGCACCTCGCGCGGCATCAGCCCCGAGGCCGCGCGGACGGCCAGCCCGGCGGCGATGCGGCGCTTGAGGCCGGCCACCCGGACCATGAAGAACTCGTCGAGGTTGCTGGTGAAGATGGCCAGGAACCGCACCCGCTCCAGCAGCGGCAGGTCGCGTTCCTCGGCGAGCTCGAGCACCCGCTGGTTGAAGTGCAGCCAGGAGAGCTCACGGTCCAGGAAGCGGTCGTCGTACTTCTCGACGGCGGCGAGCTCCTCGTCGTCGGGGAAGTACGGCGGTTCCACGTCGAACGTCTCGTGTCCGCCGACCTCCTCGACCGGCTGGGTGACGCTCGGCACGCTCTCGGGGCTCATGCCCTTCAGTGTCGCACCACCCGGTGAACGAGAGATGACGTTCACGGCCCGACCGATGGGGTACAACTCCCCTTGTGGAGGAACCGGCACATCGCGTGCACCGCAGCTTCGACCCTCATCCGTCCAGCGTCGGTGACGCGCGTCGCCAGGTGCGTGAGCTGCTGACCGGTGCGGGCCGCGACGACCTGCTCGAGGCCGCCGAGCTGGTCGTGACCGAGGTGGTCACCAACGCCCTCGTGCACGCCGGGACCCGCATCGACGTCGCGACGGCGCTCGGCGAGTCCGGGCTGCGGGTCGAGGTCAGCGACGGGAGCGACCAGCTGCCGACGGTCCGCCACAACGACGCGCTCGCCGGGACCGGCCGCGGGCTGCGGCTGCTGCAGAGCACCGTGGACCGCTGGGGCGTGGACAGTCACGACGCCGGCAAGACGGTCTGGTTCGAGCTCGCCGCGGGTGCGGGGGAGGGCGAGCTGACGACGTACGACGGCGACGGCCTCGGCGAGCTGCAGGTGCTGAGCCGCCGCGACGAGCGAGGCACGGTGCACGTCGAGCTGATGAACGTGCCGCTGCTGCTGCACGTCGCGTGGCACCAGCACGCCGAGGCGCTGCTGCGGGAGTACCTCCTCGCGAGCATCGGGGACGAGGCCGACCTCGATGGCCTGCAGGCGCACGCCGCCTCGAGCGAGGCGATCTCGCTGCTGCTCGACCACCTGCCCGACCCGGGCGTGGGCGAGGACCCCGCCCTGGTGATGGCGACCGCCGTCGAGCCGGGCGTCTCAAGCCAGCGGGAGGTGCTGGCGGTGCCGCTGGACGCGCTGGCGCACTTCCGGGTGCTCGACGAGACCCTCGACGCGGCGCTGGCGCTCGCGGACTCCGGCGAGTTCCTCAACCCGCCCACCCAGCCGGAGATCCGGGCGTTCCGGCGCTGGGTGTGCGAGGAGGTCGACCGGCAGAGCCGCGGCGAGGCGCCAGTGCCGTGGGTGGACCAGAGCGAGGCGGCTCCGCCGCCGGGGCGTACGCCGCTCGACTGGGCCGGTGAGCAGGTCTCGCGCTCCGGTGAGGCGGTGATCGCCGCCGACGACACCAACGGGATCATCGCGGTGAGCCGGCCCGCCCTGACGATGCTCGGGTACGCCGACGAGGCGGAGCTGGTCGGCCGTCGCCTGCTGTGGATCATCCCGCCCCGCTTCCGTCAGGCCCACCTCGCGGGCTTCACCATGCACCTGGCCACCGGCCGCGCCCCGCTCCTGGGCCAGCCGGTCTCGGTCCCCGCGCTGCGCTGCGACGGCACCGAGACCGTGGTCGAGCTGACCGTCGAGTCCCGGAGCCTCGCCGGCGGCCGCCACGTCTTCGTGGCCACCCTGCGCCCCTGAGGACGGATAGTCCGGCACGTTCTGACCAGTCGCGGCGTCAGAAACGTGCCGGACTATCCCGCCGATGTCAGAAACGTGCCGGACTATCCCGCGGGACGTCAGAAACGTGCCGGACTATCCCCTAGAAGCCGCGGCTACCACCGGACCGGCGGGAGGACCGACGGGAGGAGCCACCGCCGAAGGAGCGACGGCTGCCACCGGAGGACGAGGACCGGCCGCTGCCGCTGCTCTCCCACACGAACGTGATGCCCCGCGACGGGCGCGAGGGGGCGTGGTGCGCGGGGGTCGAGCCGAGGGAGAACGCGCGGGCCGGGGTCCGGCGGATCAGCTCCATCCGGCGGTCGGCGAAACGGTGCTGCTGCCAGTAGCCGTTGACGTAGGGGCGGCTGGCCCGGTCGGCCTCCCAGTAGAGGACGAGGCCGCGCTTGCTCGGGATCCGTCGGATCTCGGGCTGCTCGTGCGCGTCGAGCCGGGTCAGGCAGGCCGCGCACACGGGCACCAGCCGCTCCTCGCCGTGCTCGGGGGTGAAGGACCGGGTGTCGACGCTGATCCCGTGCCTCGGGTCGAAGAAGCAGGGCGCGGTCCGCTCCGGCACCGGTCGGCCGTGCTCGAGCGCGTCGATGACGGCCAGCTGGTAGCGCGCGTCCGCGAGCCGGGTGGTGATCGCCTCCGCGTCGTCCGGGGAGTCCATCGCGTCGAGCCGGTGCCGCGCCTCCTCGATCCAGTCCAGGACCCGGCGGGTCCGCACCCCGACGCCCTCGACGGCGGAGTCGGCCGGCAGCGCACTGACCCGCCCCGAAAGCTCGATGACCTCCTCGTTCAACGGTCCGCGCAGGGTGTCCGCCACCTCCGCGTCGTCCGCGCGCACCCGCCGCCGGCGGCTCCACCAGCGCCAGCCGAGCAGCAGCGCCACCAGCAGGGCCACCCCGCCGACCACCCACGCGGCCACGGCCAGCCAGTTGGTCTTCTCGTCTCCGGCCTCGGCGACGAACCGGGTCAGGATGCCGTCGTACGCCGGGGCGCAGCAGTCGACCGCGTCGTCGACGGCGCGCTCGACGTCGTAGAAGGGGCGCTCCTCGGCCCACTGGTACGCCGTGAAGGAGCGCCCGGCGGACTGGCTGGGCGCGTCGACCAGCAGCGCGTAGGTCCCGTCCACCCCCACCCGGTCGTAGAGCTGCGCGGTCATCTCGTCGGGGTCGTAGGCGAGCGGGGCGCCCTCGTAGTCCTCGGGGCTCAGCTTCGCTGCGGGGAGTACGGCGATCCGCACCGGCCCGGGTGTCCGGCCGGCGGCCTCGTCGATCCGGTCCGCCTGCGCCTCGGTCAGGCCGCCGGAGGCGATCACGTCCGGGTCGACGTACAACCCGGGCTGCGCGAGCTCGACCCCCACCTTGTCGAGGTAGCGGTCGACCTCGCCGGTGTCGGTGCTGACGTAGCCCGACCAGTCATCGGCCTCGTCGCTGCCGCTGCCACCGCCGGTCTGGGCGACGAGCCAGAACAGCCCGATGCCGATCCAGACCAGGGCGGGCACGACCTTGGCGAGGTTGATCTTCATGCGGGTCCTTCCGGGACGTTCCTGGTGAGCGCGCGGGCGAGGAGGAGCACGACGACGATCCCGGCCACCGTCGCGAGCGTCACGCCGGTGATCCAGAGCAGCGGCTGCCAGTCGGTGACCACGACGTCGGGCGCGTCGTCGTAGCCGCACCGCACGGTGGCCGGCCAGTCGAAGGACGGACCGTGCACCACCACGCCCTCCGCGGGAGCGGGGACGCTGGTGAAGCAGTAGTCCTCGAGGTACCTCGCCAGACCGACGACGCAGAATGCCAGCGCGGTGAACGCTCCCGCCAGGCAGACCAGCGCGGCGAGGGCCCACACGAGCACGCGCTTCGCCCGGGACGGCGCCCGGGACGGCCGGGCGGGAACGGGCGCCGTCACGACGCCCTCAGCCGGGCCAGGCAGGCGGCGCACACCGGGACCGGGCGCTCGACTCCGCCGGGTGGCGCCCACGACCAGTCGGCGACCGAGGTGCCGTGACCGGGGTCGAGGAAGCAGGGGACCCGCCGGGGCGGGAGCGGAGCGCCGGCCAGGCGGGCGCGCGCGCAGCCGAGCTGCCAGCGGGCGTAGTCGCTGATCTCGCCGAGCTGCCGCAGCCCGGCGTCGTCCACGTCGACGCTGTCGGCACCGTCGACACCGTCCTCGGCGAAGGCGCCCACGCGCCGGGAGGCGTCGGCGTACGCGTCGAGCGCCGCCTGCACGTGCCCGGCGACCGCCGGGTCGTCGGTGGGCAGGTCCTCGCGGTCGATCTCCTCGCCGAGCCGGATCACGTCCTCGCGGGCGAGGGCCGCGCGCTGGGCGAGGGTGTCGTCCTCGTCGGGCTGGATCGCGAAGCTGGGCCGGTAGTCGGCCGGGCCGGCCCACACCTCGCCGCTCGGCAGCACCGTCCGGCGCGAGCGGCGCGCCCAGAGCGCGACCGCGGCGCCGGTCGCGAGCACCGCCACGCCGACGACCAGCCACACCCACGGGAAGCCGGAGCCGCCGGGGGCGCCGAGGTCGTCGAGGATCGCGTTGAGGGTGGCGTCGACCTGGCCGAGCGTGTGCGCGTCCACCTGCGAGGCGACGATGCCGCCCACCTCGTCGGCACCCGCAGCGGCGCCGTACCCCGCGCCGTACGTCCCCCGGCCACTGAAGCTCACGACGTAGACGCCGTCCTCGCCCAGCCCCGCGTGCAACCGGTCGATCAGCGCCGCGGCCGCGCTCGCCGACGCCTGGGCGCCGTCGGACCCGGGGAGCGCGGCGGCCGGCAGCACCGCCACGTGCACGTCGTCGCGCCAGCCCTCGATCCGGTCGGCCAGCGCCGCGGCCTGGTCGGGCGTGAGCGCGCCGCTGTCGGGGCTGAGGTAGACGGGGCTCGCCGCCCAGCCGGCCACGGCCGCCTGCTCGTAGGTGTCGGACGCACCCGGAGCGTGGGCAAACGCAGCATCCCCGGCGAGCAGTACCCCCGGCAGCACGAGCACGGGCAGCAGCAGGGCCTCGAGCAGCCGACGGGTGTCCACGGGGCAACTACTACCCCGACACGTCGGCCTTGAACGTCGTTAGGGTGCGCCCGTGACGTTCAAGCAGCGGATGGCAGACGCGAACCACCGACTCAAGACGCTCAGCCTGCGCGGCGCCATGGCGCTGCCGGAGCCGGTGCAGCGCCGGCTCGCCGGGAAGCCGATCGTCCGCGACGGCCAGACCCTCGCCACCGACACCCAGCTCGCGCTGCGGCTGCAGCGGCTGGCGCGCGAGGCCGGCGCCGAGACCCTCCCGATCCCCGACGGCCGGGCCGCGATCCTGCGGCACTCGTCGATGACCGGCGGCAGCCAGCCGATCGGCGCGGTGCGCAGCCTCACGGTGGGCGACCTCCCCGCCCGGCTCTACGTCCCCACCGACGCGCCGGCCACGGGACCGGTGCTGCTGTTCCTGCACGGCGGCGGCTGGATCTACGGCGACCTCGACTCCCACGACGCCGCCTGCCGGTTCCTGGCCGAGCAGAGCGGCGTACGGGTGCTCGCGGTCGACTACCGGCTCGCGCCCGAGGAGCCGTTCCCCGCGGCGTACGACGACGCGCTGGCGGCGTACCGCTGGCTGGTCGCCAACGCCGACTTCGTGGGCGCCGACCCGCAGCGACTGGCGGTCGGTGGTGACTCGGCCGGCGGCTGCCTGGCCGCGACCACCGCGATCGAGGCGGCGCGGGAGGGGCTGCCGCTGGCGTTCCAGCTGCTCGTCTACCCCGGCACCGACCACACCGCCACGCAGGGCAGCCGCGCGATGTTCGCCGAGGGCTTCTACCTGACCCGCGACTTCATGGACCTCGCGACCGCCAACTACGTGCCCGCCGGGGTGGACCCGCGCGACCCCCGGCTCTCGCCGCTGTACGCCGACCTGCCGCCCGGCCTGGCCCCGGCGTACGTCGTCACCGCCGGCTTCGACCCGCTGCGCGACGAGGGCGAGGCCTACGCCCGCAAGCTGGCCGACGCGGGGGTGGAGGTGGAGCTGAGGCGGTTCCCCGACCAGATCCACGGGTTCTTCAACATCGTCGGCACCGCCCGCTCCAGCCGCGCCGCGAACGCCGAGATCGCCGCGCGGCTCAAGGCCGCACTGGCCTGATCAGACCCCGCGCGGACGTCATGCAGATCGTGGTCTAGGACCCACGATCTGCATGACGTCCCGGCGGCTCAGAGGCCCGGACGCCAGGTCCGCAGCGCCTCGGTGAACGCGACGCCGTCCACCATCCGCGCGTCCACGGAGACCGGCTCGAGGCCGCGGCGCAGGAACAGCACCCTCCAGTCGCGCTCGCCCGGCGTGCCGACCAGCTCGAGTGCGGTGCCCTCGTTGCCGAGGTCGAAGCGGTGCTGGCGCTCCCCGGCCACGATGTCGACCACGCCGTGGTCGATGCGCACGTGCGAGCGCGGGGGCCGGTTCCGGAACGCGGGGATCGCCAGCAGCACCGCACACACGGTCGCAACCACGCCCACGGTGCGGTCGGGCCCGGCGCCGCTGAAGGAGTACGCCGCGACCGCGGCCGCCGCGATTGCGGCCAGGCCCAGCCCGATCGAGGTCGCGACGCTGCGCGCGGGCGCGTCGAAGGTGACCGGCTCGTCGTCGGCCGTCGCGGCCGCACGGGAGGGAAGGGGCGATGAGGGCTCGGTCTCGGCGGCCGTGGCGGGGAGCGGCGGCAGCACCACGGGGGTGGTGCGCTGCCACCAGCGCCGGCGGGTGGTCAGCTCGTCGAGGAGCAGCGCGCGGGTCTCGGCCAGGGCGAGGGCGAGCTCGCGGGCGCGGTCCTCGGCCTCGCGGCGCTCGCGCATCGCCTCCTCGGCGAGCTCGGCCTGGTGGCGCACGGCGGCCTCGACGGTGGCCCGGTCCAGGGCGCGCTCCCCGACGATCCGGTCGGCGTCGGCCCGCGCCCGGGCCTGCTCGGCGACGGCCGCCTCGGCCTCCGTGCGGGCCCGGAGCGCGTCGGCGAGCGCCTCGGCGTGGCTGGTCGCCTCGCGGGCGGCGGCGTCGAGCACCTCGCGGGCCCGGCGCTCGGCCGACGCCTTCTCGTCCGTGGCCTCGGCGGCTCGCTCGAGCGCGGCCCGGGCCTCGTGCTCGGCGGCCTCACGGGCCGCGAGGGCCTCGGCCGCGGCCGCCTCGGCCAGCGCCCTGGCCTGGTGCGCTGCCGCGGCGGCCTCGGCGTGCTCACGGGTCTGCCCGTCGGCGGCGACCCGGGCGCGCAGGGCCTCGGCGGCGGCCGTGGCGTGCTCGGTGGCCGCGGTGTGCGCGACCTCGGCAGCTGCGGCGGCCGCGGTGGCGGCGTCCGCCTGCTCGCGGGCGGCGCGCTCGGCGGCCTCCCGCTCCTCGTGCGCGCGGGTGGCCGCGACCGCGCGGGTGCGGGCGTCCTCCTCGGCGCGCATCCGGTGCTCGTGGGCCTCGGCAGCGAGGTCGGCCTGGGCCCGGGCCGCCTGCTCGGCCGCGGCGCGAGCCTCGGCCTGCTCGGCGGCGGCACGCTCGGCAGCGGCCCGGGCGTCGGCCTGCGAGGCGGCGGCGTGCTCGGCCGCCTCCCGGGCCTCGGTGGCCTGCCGGGACGCCTCCGCGTGCGCGCCGGCCGCGGCCGCAGCGTCGTCGGCCAGGCTGGCGGCGGCCTCCTCGGCGGCCTGCCGGGCCCGGCCTGCCTCCTCGGCGAGGACCGCCTGGTCCCGGGCGGCGTCCTCGGCCGCCTGACGCTCGACCTGGGCCTGCCGGGCCGCCTCCGCGGCGGCGACGGCTGCGGCCTCGGCCCGGGCCCGGTCCTGGTGGGCCCCGGCCGCGAGCTCGGCCTGCAACCGGGCCGTGTCCTCGGCGGCGGCGCGAGCGTCGGCCTGGTCGGCGGCGATCCGCTCCGCGGCGGCGCGGGCCTCGGCCTGCCCGGCGGCCACCCGCTCGGCGGTCTCGCGGGCCTCGGTGGCCAGTCGCGACGCCTCCGCGTGCGCGCTCGCCGCGGCGGCGGCCTCGTCGGCGAGACGGGTCGCGGTCTCCTCGGCTGCGAGCCGGGCGCGGTGCGCCTCCTCGGCCCGCTCGGCCTGCTCGCGGGCGGCCTGCTCGGCGGCTTCCCTGTCGGCGTGGGCGCGGGTGGCGGTCACCGCGCGGGTGCGGGCGTCCTCCTCGGCCTCCGCACGGGCGGCGTGGGCCGCGGCGGCGAGATCGGCCTGGTCGCGGGCGGCCTCGTCGGCAGCGGTGCGCGCCTCCGCCGCGGAGGCGGCGGCCTGCTCGGCGACGGCTCGCAGCTCGTGGGCGCGCTCGGCAGCCTCGGCCTGCTCCTGCGCGGCGGCCTCGGCGGCCCGGCGCGCGTGCCGGGCGTCGACGGCGGCCTGCTCGGCCGATGCGCGCTCGGAGACGTGCACTGCCAGCGCCCGCTCGGCCACCTCTCGCGCCGCGACGGCGTCGGCGGCGGTGGCTGCGTGCTCGGCGGCGAGCCGGTCCGCATCGGCGCGGGCGGTCGCGGCCTCGCGGGCAGCCTCCTCGGCCACCAGCCGCTCGGCGGCCTGCTCGGCGGCGGCGCGCTCGGCCGACTGGCGCAGCGTGGCGGCCCGCTCGGCGGCTGCGGTCTGCTCGGCCGCCCGGCGTACCGCCTGCTCCGGGCTCTCGTTCCACGCCGGCGCGGCGTCCGTACGCCGTCGCCAGCGCCGCCCGCCGCCCTCGTCGGGGCGCGCTCGGTCGCGCCGAGAGCCGGTCTCGACCTGGTCGTCGTGGGGAGGGATGGCGGCCGAGTTCATCGACCGGGAGCGTAGTGCCTCTCGGCAGCCCCGGCACGTCCCGGCCGACCCCCGGCACCCGCGCACGGGAGGGCAGCGCGCAGGACGTCTTGTTACCCGTTTGTGGATCACGCGTGGATGAGGCGTGGGTGACGCGTGGACGGGCAATGCCTAGGTTCGTCGATCGGTAGGGACAACAACGAAATCGTTCGTCGAACGAGCGATTGTGTGGGGGGACCACGATGAAGAACAACCGCAAGCTGCTGATTCCGCTGGGGACGATGCTCGTCGCCGCCGCCGTGACCGTCGGGTCCGGCGCGACCTGGACGTCCACGACCCACTCCAACGTGAAGGTGACCGGCGGCACGCTCATCCACACCAACGATCACAACAACGCGACACTGCAGGTCACCAAGCTGCAGCCGGGCAAGACCGTGTCCGGCACCGTCGAGATCGCGAACACCGGCGACATCAACTCGGTGCTGACGCTCAAGCAGACCGCCGGCACCAGCGGCTTCTCGAGCAACCTGAAGCTGACGCTCACCGAGGTCGACGGCACGGGTGCCGACGTCACCGTGTTCCTGCCGACCGCGGCGTTCCCGACCGGCGCGCAGACTCCGGTCGAGCTGGACCCCGACTTCGACACGGGCACCTCTCACAAGTACCGCGTGGACGTCACTCTCGACGCCGCCTCTCCCGACACCGACCAGGGCAAGACCGCCTCGCTCGCCTGGGAGTTCAAGACCGTGCCGGCCGAGACCAACGCCCCGGGCGTGGGCTGGGTCGCCGGGCTCCTCTCGTGAGCCACGCGCTCGGCCCCCGCAGGGGCTGAGCGCACGCACCACTGCAGGACTGGACTACCCGGGGGAGTAGGACATGGAGATCGTGACGCAGCCACGCCGTCCTCGACGGTGGGTGCGGGCACTGACGACGACGCTGAGCGTCGTGGTCACCCTGTGCGCGCTGGCGTTCATCGTGCCCGCGTTCTTCGGGTTCCAGCGCTACGCGATCACCGGCACGTCGATGACCGGCACGATCGACCTCGGCTCGTTGGCCTACGAGGAGGTCGTGCCGGTCAGCGAGCTGGAGGTGGGCGACATCATCACCTACCAGCCGCCCGCCGGTTCCGGGATCGACCACCTGGTCACCCACCGGATCATCAGCATCCACGGCAGGACGTTCCGCACCCAGGGCGACGCCGTACCCCAGCCCGACCCGTGGAAGTTCCGGCTCGACCACGACGAGCAGGCGCGGGTGAGGTTCGCGGTGCCGTACGCCGGCTGGCCGCTGATCTGGCTGGCGGACCGCCAGACCCGGATCGTGTTCATCGGGGTGCCCGCCGGCATCATCACGCTGATCAGCCTGGCCCAGGTGATCCAGGTGCTGCGTCGTCGTGACGAGGACGAGCTGCCGGCCGACGACGTCACGCCGGGCACGCCGTCGCTCACCGCGACCCGGTGACGACGTGCGCTCCAGGACCTTCCTCGCCCTCAGCACGCTGCTCCTCGCGATCAGCGTGCTGGTCGGCGTGCAGGTCTCGGGAGCGACCTGGACGCGCACGACGGCCACGCCGGTGGCGGTCGCGGCCGCCGACGACTGGACGCCGCCCGTCGTCACCGTGGCGCCGCTCCCGGCCGCGGTCCGGGGGACCCTCACGCTGACGGCGACGGCGGACGACGCCAGGTCGTCCGTCGCCTCGGTCACGATGGAGGCCGCCGCGGCCGGCTCGAGCACGTGGGTCGCGGTCCCCGGGTGCTCGTCGACCGGCTCGAAGCCGGTCACCTACTCCTGCGTCGTCGACACCACGCTCGTCCCCGACGGGGGCTACCGGGTGCGGGCCACCGCGACCGACACCGCCGGCTACAGCGCCACGTCCGCGACGGTGAGCACGACGGTGGCCAACAACGCCACGGCGGTCCTCACCCCGCTGCCGTCGGCGATCCGCGGCACGGTCCCGGTGCGCGGCGACCTGGCCGGTGTCCCGGGCGCGGTCGACCTCTTCCTGGAGTACCGCACCGGCGCCACCTGGACGCAGCTCAACAACGGCTGCACCGCCAAGGCGCCGACCGTGCAGTGTGCATGGGTCACGACGGGCGTCGCCGACGGCACGTACGACGTGCGCCTGCGCGCCTCGTCCGGCCACACGGCCACCCAGACCGGCGTCGTCGTCGACAACACGGCCCCCTCGACCGCCGATGTGCTCGTTCCGCCCGGCCTGCTGTCGGGCACCGTCACGCTGACCGCGAACGCAGCCGACGCGACCTCGGGGGTGGCATCGGTCGAGTTCCAGCACCGGGTCTCCGGCGTCGGCTCCTGGAGCAGCTGTGGCACCGACTCCACCGCGCCGTACTCCTGCGACCTCGACACCACCACCCTGACGAACGCCACCACCAACGACTTCCGCGTGGTCGTCACCGACCGCGCCGGCAACACCACGACCTCCGCCACGGTGGCGCGGACCGTGGACAACACGCCGTCGACGGTGAGCATCACCAGCCCGGCCGAGGGGGCCGCGGTCGACGGGATCGTCGCCGTCGACGTCAGCGCCTCGTCACCGAGCGGAGTGACGCAGGTCAGGGTCGACTACCGGGCCGTGCCGGGGGGCACGTTCACGCCGCTCTGCGTGGACACGAGTGCTCCCTACTCCTGCTCGTGGAACACCGGCCGGCTGTCGGGCGGCTACGAGCTGCGGGCCGTCATGACCCGCGGTCAGGGCAACGACGTGACCTCGGCGACCCGAACCGTCACCGTCGACCACACCGCGAGCGCGTCCATCAGCGCCCCGGTTGCCGGTTCGACGGTGCGCAACCAGGCCTCGGTCAGCGTCGCAGGCACGTTCGTGGCGCATCAGGCGGTCTCCTCGGTCACGCTCAAGGTCACGCCGACCTCGCCCGCGGGGACGCCCACGACCACGACCTGCTCGGTGGGCGCGGGCACCTTCGCCTGCGCCTGGAACACCAGCGCCGTCATCTACGGGCAGTACGACCTGCAGGTGCAGCTGACGAAGGCGGACGGCACGGCCGTCACCTCGTCCACCACCCACGTCACGGTCGACAACGTGGTCGCGTCCGTGAGCGTCACCAGCCCGGCCGCCGGGTCGTACGTCGGTGGCACGACCACGCTCAGCGCCACCGCGTCCTCCACCGCGGGTGTCAGCAGCGTCCGGTTCGAGGTCCGTCCCACGGGGACGACGACGTGGGCCACCGCGTGCACGGCGACGACGCCGGTCTCGGGGTCGTACTCGTGCTCGTGGAACACGTCGGCCACCACCTACGGCGGCTACGAGGTGAGGGCGGTCATGGTCCAGGGGATGAGCGTCCCCGAGCTGGCCTCCGCGGCGGTCGCGACCACGGTGGACAACCGGGTGCTCGGTGCGTACGACGTCGACGGGTCCAACGGCGGTGTCAGCGGGACGCTCGACGCCGGGGACAAGGTGGTGCTGACCTACACGGGCCTGGTGAACCTGGGCTCCATCCAGTCCGGCCTCACCTACGGCTCGGCCGTGCCGGTGACGGTGACGCTGGGCGGCAACAACGGCAACAGTGCCGACACACTCACGTTCGGTACTGCCAAGCTGGGCGTTCTCACCATGTCGGCGCGGTTCATCAAGAACAACAAGAGCGTCACCTACCAAGCCACGATGACAGCTATCCAGACCACAGACCCGGCCAACCCGGTCACGGTCATCACGGTCACCCTCGGCACCCCGGCCAGCACCGGCGACCTCCTCACCGGTGTGGGCGGCAACACGATGAGCTGGGCGCCCGTCGCGGTCACCGACGTGGTCGGGCGGTCGAGCGTGACGACGTCGGTGACCGAGCGGGGCGGATCGGACCCGGACTTCTGATGACGACCCACCTCCCGACCGGACCCCTCGTCCCCCTCCCAGGCCCACCGCGCGTCCTCCTCGTCGAGGACGACGAGGACCTCGCACTGACGCTGGTCCACGTCCTCGAGCGCGAGGGCCACGTCGTCACCTGGGTCGAGACCGGATCGATCGCGCTGGAGTACCTCACCCGCCACCCCGCCGACCTCGTCGTCCTCGACCTGGGCCTCCCCGACATCGACGGGCTCGAGGTGTGCGCGCGGGCGCGCATCGGCGGGTACGACGGCGGGCTGATCATCCTGACCGCGCGCGGCGAGGCGTCGGACCGGGTGGACGGGCTCGACCACGGGGCCGACGACTACGTGGTCAAGCCGTTCGGCCTGGTCGAGCTGCAGGCGCGGGTGCGGGCGCTGCTGCGTCGTACCCTCGCCGGGCCCGGCCACTGGGCGGCCGGCTGACCGGTCAGCCGCGGCGGTACATCACGTGCGTGTCGCTGGGCGCGTGGCCGAACCCGAGCCCGGAGTAGACCGCGATCGCCGGCGCGTTGTCGGACTCCACGTAGAGCAGCACCTCCCGCGCGCCGCCGTCCGCGAGGTGGTGCAGCCCGGCGAGGGTCAGCGTCTTGCCCAGCCCGCGGCCCTGCGCGCCCGGGTCGATCCCGACGACGTACACCTCCCCGAGCTCGGCGGAGTGCCGCTTGGTCCAGTGGAAGCCGAGCAGCCCGGGACCGTCCGCCTCGGTCGCCACGAGCAGCCCCGCGGGGTCGAACCACGGCTCGGCCATCCGCTCGGCCAGGTTGGCGGCGTCCATCGCCCCCTGCTCGGGGTGCGCGGCGAACGCCGCCGCGTTGACGCGGACCACCTCGTCGGCGTCCCCCGGCTCATAGCCGCGTACGACGATGCCGTCGCGGACCGTCAACGGGGGCAGGGGATCGGCCATGTCCCGTCGCATCACCCAGAGCTCGCGGACCCGGTCGAAGCCGTGCTGTTCCGCGAGTCGGACCGCCGCCGGGTGGTCGCCATGCGACCAGGCGCTCAGCGCGCCGTCGGTCCCGGCGAGCACGTCGGCGAGCAGCCGGCCGCCCTCGCCACGTCGACGGGCGTCGGGGTGCACGACCAGCGTCAGCTCGCCGCCGATCACGAGCGCGAACGCCTCGTCCCGCTGCCAGGACCGCACCCGGTCGGGGTGGTGGCGCAGCGCCAGCCGGGTCGCCTCGTCCAGGGGGGCCGCGCCGTCGGCGGCCTCGGCCGCGGCGGCGATCGCGTCGATGTCCACGGGGCCAGCCTAGGGAGCAGCCCGGCGGTCCCTCCGACGGATCAGGCGTCCTGCTCCTCGCGCGCCCGCTCGCTGTCCTTGGTCGGCAGCACGAACCGGTAACCCACGTTGCGCACCGTCCCGATCAGCGTCTCGTTCTCGGGGCCGAGCTTGGCGCGCAGCCGCCGCACGTGCACGTCGACGGTGCGGGTGCCGCCGAAGTAGTCGTAACCCCACACCTCCTGCAGCAGCTGCTGGCGGCTGAACACCCGGCCGGGGTGCTGGGCGAGGAACTTGAGGAGCTCGAACTCCTTGAACGTCAGGTCGAGCGGGCGGCCGCCGACCTTCGCGGTGTACGTCGCGTCGTCGACCACGACCTCACCGGTGCGGATGACGTGGGACTCGGGGTCGTCGGCGTCGCGGCGAGCCAGCAGCCGGCCGATCGCGAGCTTGATGCGGGCCTCGAGCTCGGCCGGGCCGCAGGTGTGCAGCACGACGTCGTCAATGCCCCAGTCGTGGGCGACGACGGCGAGGCCGCCCTCGGTCACGATGAGCAGCACCGGGACCTCGGTGCCGGTGGTGCGGATCAGCCGGCACAGGTCGCGGGCGTGGGCGAGGTCCTGGCGGCCGTCCACGAGCAGCAGGTCGACCTCGGGCGCCTCGAGGAGCGCGCTGCCCTCGGCGGGCAGGATCTTGACCTGGTGGCCGAGGAGGGAGAGGCCGGGGAGCACCTCGACCGACGGCTGCAGGGCGCTGGTGAGAAGCAGCAGGGTGCTCATGAGTCCTCCCGTGGAGTCCGGGCGGACCGAAACGCAACGCTGGGCCTCGGTCTGTTCGCTGATCGGCAAGAATACCGAAACATGGACGTCACCACGGCGGGATCGGGAAGCGGTGAGACGGCGCGCTCCGGCGCCGGCACCGTCAGCGTGCACTACTGGGCGGCGGCGAAGGCCGCGGCCGGGGTCGCGGGTGACGAGCTCCCGGTCGACGGGCCGATCACCCTGGCCGAGGTCGTACGCCGGGCCGTGGCCCTGCACCCGGGCACGAGGCTGCCCGATGTGCTGCGCACCTGCTCGGCGCTGCTGGGCGACCGGCCGGTGAGCGCCGAGGACCCCGACGAGGTGCGGGTCGAGCCCGGCCAGACGGTGGAGTTCCTCCCGCCGTTCGCGGGCGGCTGACGGTCAGGCACGCCTGACCGCTCACCAATTTGGGGGACCTGTGCCCAGCATTGGGGCAGCCCGTCACGCGGGCGTTCCAGCATGGATCCACCAGGCCGGGCGGGGGGCTCGGCCACCTGGGCTCGTCGATCGCTCGACGAGTGGGGGGAGCGATGGGCATGCGGTCGGTCGTGGCTGCGTCCGGGGGGACGTGGACCGGTACGCCGGGTGTGGCACCGGTCCGGCATGGGGAACCACGCCGCGGCCGACCGCTGCTCGTCGCCCTCGTGCCCGCGCACGACGAGGAGTCCACGATCACCGCCGCCGTGGAGTCGCTCAAGCGTCAGGTCGTCCCGCCGGACCGGATCGTCGTGGTCGCCGACAACTGTTCCGACCGCACCCAGGTCCGCGCCCGCGGCGCCGGCGCCCAGGTCTTCCGGTCCACCCGCAACCTCCGCAAGAAGGCGGGTGCGCTCAACCAGGCGCTGCGCCGCATCGTGCCCGGCCTGGAGGAAGACGACGTGGTCATGGTGATGGACGCCGACTCCGTCATCGCCGACGACTGGACCACGGTCGCACTCGACACGCTCGCCTGCCCGGGCGTGGGCGCGGTGGGCGGCATCTTCTACGGCCAGCGCGGTGCCGGCCTGATCGGGCTGCTCCAGCGGATGGAGTACGTCCGCTACGCCCGCCAGCTCGCCCGGCGCACCGACTGCCGCGCCTTCGTCCTCACCGGCACCGCCACCGCGCTGCGGGTCTCGACCCTGCGCGAGGTGGCCGCGGCGCGGCGTACCGGCCGTCTCTCGGGGGGCTCACCGCACGGTCCGGACGTCTTCTACGACGAGCAGAACATCACCGAGGGCAGCCAGCTGACCCTGGCCGTCAAGACCCTGGGGCACGCGTGCCTCTCACCCATGGAGTGCTGGGTCAGCACCGAGGTGATGCCGACCTGGCGCGCGCTGTGGCGGCAGCGGGTGCGCTGGCAGCGCGGCGCGGTACAACCTGCGGACCTACGGGATCACCCGGGTGACCTGGCCGTACGCCGCCCGGCAGGCGTGGTCGCTCGTCGAGCTGGTGATGCTGCTGGTCTACGCCACCCTGACCGCGGTCGCAGCGCTCGACGGCACCCTGCACGCCCAGCCGTTCTGGCTGGCCGTCGGCGCCGTCTTCGTGACCGAGCGGGTGGTGACCGTGCTGCGGGCGGGGCCGCTGGCGGTGCTGGTCGCGATGAGCCTGGTGCTCGACATGGGCTACGGCCTGTTCAAGCACGTGGTGAACCTGAAGTGCTTCTACGACATCGGCCGCGGTCGTGCCGCGGCCTGGGGATAGGCGGGGGAGAGATGTACCAACAGCCCTCGTCGCTGACGATGACCGGACTGACCGGCAGCGGGCTCGCCGGCACCGGCCTGGCGCTGGGGATGCCGCTGGGCTGGCTGCTGCTGGCGCTGTTCGTGCTCGCGATGGCCGCGGTCGCGCTGGTGGCGATCTGGCCGCGGCGCCGGCGCGAGGTGCGCAAGGTCAACCCGCTGGCCGCGTCCCGGATGCGCCTGCACCTCCGGAGCTGACCGCCCCGAGACCACTGTGCGAGAGCCGAGCGAGGGCCACCCACCGGGGAGTGGCCCTCGCTGCACCCCGGCGGGGTCAGGCCTCGATGGCGGTACGGCCGGAGTCGGAGCTGGTCGTGACCTCGATCTTGCGCGGCTTGGCCTTCTCCGCGACCGGGACCAGCAGCCGGAGCACGCCGCCGTCGTACCCGGCCTCGATGCGGTCGAGGTCGAGGTTGTCGCCGAGCACGAGCTGGCGGCTGAAGACGCCGCGCGGCCGCTCGGAGGCGAGCATCTCCCAGTCGCCGTTGCGGGCCACCCGCTCGGCGCGCACGGTCAGCACGTTGCGCTCGACGTCGAGGTCGATGCTCTCGGGGGACACCCCGGGCAGGTCGAACTCGATGACGAACTTGTCGCCCTCGCGCCACGCGTCCATCGGCATCACGGCGGGACGGTTCGTGGTGCCGAAGATCTGCTGGGTGAGGCGGTCGAAGTCACGGAAGGGGTCGGTCGTACGCAGCAACATCACGGTGTCCTCCTGCTTCTGGTGTGGAGCCTGGTGTCGGGCCGATGCGTGAACGGCCCTGCACCTGTATCAACGGTTATAGGTTTCTTGTATTCCAAAAGTCAGGCAGAATCAAGTCCCATGAGCGAACAGACCCGCGGTGTCTTCGCGATCTCGGTGGCCGCCGAGATGGTGTCCATGCAGGTGCAGAACCTGCGGGTCTACGAGCGCCGCGGCCTGCTCGAGCCGGACCGCACCGCCGGCGGGACGCGGCTCTACAGCCGTGCGGACGTCGAGCGGCTGCACCGGATCCGCGACCTGCTGGCCGAGGGGCTGAACCTGGCCGGGATCGCGCGGGTGCTCGAGCTCGAGGACGAGGTACGCCGCCTGCGCGCGCAGGTCGTCCGCCTGGCGGCTCGGGACCAAAGTCCCTGATCCATCGCACGGATGTGCCATCTACCCCCAATTGGGGATGGCAGGGGGCCGGCGGGCCCTTACCTTCGAGGGACACCGCGGCCGGCCGGCCCCTGAGTCCTTTGACCGGGCAGGCCGGCCGCGACATGTCTGCCGTGAGAAGTCCGGCGGCTCCGGCGGTCTCGGGGCGGTGGCCCAGACCAGCGGCCCCGATCTCCGCTCCCGAGGACTCTTCCCGCTCTGTGCGGGTAGGAGCCCGGCGTCGTCCTTGCGGTCCCTCAGGGGGAGGGCCCGGGCGATGCGGATGGGGGTCCACGTGTTCCGTTCTGTCTCGAGGTGGCTGCTGACCGTGGTCGCCGCACTGGCGCTGCTGGCCGGCTTCACGGTCCAGGCGCAGGCCGCTCCGGCAGCTGCCCGCACGACGCCGGACCGACCGGCGTCGGCGGCCGCGCCGGGTGCCGATTCCGACTGCTCCGCCGAGAAGGCGAAGGTGCAGGAGGCGAGGAAGGCCGTCGCCACCCAGAAGCACCGCCGCGCGATCGCCGACCGCAAGGTCGACCGCGCGCACCGGCAGGTCGAGAAGGCCGACTCGGCGAAGGAGCGCCGCGAGGCCCGTCAGAAGCTGCAGCGCGCCAAGGAGCGGCGCAGCCGGGCGACCGAGCGGCTGCACCACGCCAAGAAGCGCCTGGCGAAAGCCCGGCACCGGCTGGCCGACTGCCGTGACGCCCAGGGCGGCGACACCGCGAGCCCGATCCAGTCACTGTGCGACGGCGGCGTCCCGCAGGCGGTGTGTGACGCGTTCACGGCCATCCCGGTCCCGGCTCCCGGCTCGACCGACCCCAGTGCGATCCAGCCGCTGTGCGACGCGGGGCTGCCGCAGCCGATCTGTGACGCGGCGTCCGGCCCGCCGCTGCCGAACGGCGACAGCGCGATCCAGCCGCTCTGCGACGCCGGGCTGCCGCAGGTGATCTGTGACATCGCCGCCGGTGACGTGCCCCCGCCCGGCGTCCCGGGCTTCCCGGGCGTCCCCGACCTGCCGGGCATGCCGGGGCTGCCCGGCATCCCCGGGCTCCCGGACATCCCGGGCCTGCCGACGAGCGGCGGCCACGCGCGGGCAGCCTGACGCACCACCCCGCGGCAGCGGGGGCAGGGCTGGGCGTCGCGCCATCCTCTCGGGGGTGGCGCGGCGCTTCATGTTCGGAGGGTTCTGGGAGCGCGTACCCCTCACCTTCGTCTGGTGAACCTGACGTCGCCGTTCGCCAACCGGTCGGTGCCGAAGCGGGGGTCGTGGGCGCGGTGGTGGTGCCAGTTGCAGAGGAGTACGCCGTCCTTGAGGTCGGTCTTCCCGCCACTGGCCCAGGGGGTCTCGGCGTGGTGGGCTTCGCACCAGGCGGCGGGGATCTCGCAGCCCTGGGCGCGGCAGTGTCGGTCGCGGATGACCAGGGCCTTGCGTTGTGCGGGCGAGAAGAGGCGGCGGGTGCGGCCGAGGTCGAGGATCTCGGAGTTGCCGCCGAGGACGACGGGGATGATCTGGGCGGTGCAGGCGAGCCGGCGGGCCTCGGCGGCGGTGATCCGGTCGCCGGTGGCCAGCCCCGCGGCGCCGAGGCCGGCCTTGAGCTGGTCGAGGTCGATCGCGACCATCACGGTGGTGGCGGTGCCGCCGTGCTGGGGCAGCAGCTGGGTGGGGAGCTGTTCGAGGAGGGTGCAGAACGCCTCCCCGAGCCGGCGCGGGTACGGGAGCTGCCCCATCTCGCTGTCCCCGCCGGTGCCCCCGCCCATGTCGGTGCTGCCGCCCGCCCCATCGCCGTCGGGATCAAGGTGGTCGCGGCGGGGTGCGGAGATGGACTCGAGGTAGACCTTCAACCGGGACGCGACGTGGTCGGGGACTCGGATCTGGATGTCGGTGGACCCGTCCCCGCGTACGCGCATGGTGAGCCGGGTGGTGCGGCGGGCGGCACGTTCCTCGGCCTCCAGCTTCCGCTGCTCCTCGGCGTCGGCGATCTCGGGGGCGAGGACCTCGAGGAGGTGCTCGCCGAGGCGTTTCAGTGCCCGGGGACTGAAGTGCGCGGCCTGGTCGACCAGGTGGGCCTCGGCCTTGGCCTTCAGCTCGGGGCCGAGCCGGTCGGGCAGCCCGTCCAGCGCCTTCACGATCACGTGCGCTTGGGCCTGGTTGACGCGGCCGTCGAGGCAGGCGGCCTGGACCTGGGGCCAGCGGCGGTCCAGCGCCTCGCCGTGCCGGGCGGCGCGGGCCACGGTGCCGTAGTCGGCGTGCTGGGTGCGTTCGGCCCAGGCGGCGACGTTCCGGTCGCCGGTCTCGGTCACCAGGTCCTCGGCGTTGGCCATCAGTCGACCCTGGATCGCGGCGAGCTGGTCGACCGCCCGGCCCAGCAGGACCAGGGCGGTTTCCTTCTCGGCGGGGTCGAGGTAGCCGGGGTCGTAGCCGGCCAGGTCGGTGACCAGGGCGGTCAGGTCGCCGGCGCCGCGCACCAGGGGGTGCGTCATCGGGGTCGGGTTGACTGCCATGCCTCATTCTACAACTATCCGAGCAGGTATTCGAGTAAAATGTTTGGGCTCTGGAGACTGCGCGAGTCCGTCCCAACGTGATCCGCTGGGCGGGGTTTCGAGGCTTCGTCGCTGGCGCTCCTCGCACCTCAACCGCCGAGACGGGACAGAAGCCTGGGTTGGCCACGGCCCCGTGGCCGGAAAGCCGGGAGGCGGCCGCGCCCCGGGCGGACCTTCCCCGGTTGCCGGCCCAAGAGCTCAACCCCCATGGCCGGAAAGCCGAGAGCCGACAACCTCGAGGGGCAAGCCCGACGGCAGTACCCCTCATAGGTGATTACTCATCGGTCTCCGAGCGGGATGGTGTTCCCACGTGCATTCCCGAGGTAGGGATCGCACGGAAAGGGGACACCGCCATGAGGGTCGCGAACGCACTCAGCCTGGCCGTCGGAGCACTCACCTTGGTCCTGGTGGCCCCGGCCGTCGCCTCGGCCGACACCGTCGTGGCCTACGAGATGGAGGAGGACGCCACGGTTGGTGACGTCCTGATCGACTCCGGGACCAACGCACTCAACGGACACATCGGCAACCTCGTCCAGCGCCAGATCCCCACCGGCAGCGGCGACCTCGGGTTCACGTTCCAGGGGCCGGTCGACGTGCCGAACGACGAGCGGCTGGCGACGGTCCAGGACAACCCGCTCCTGGACCCCGGCACCCTCCCCTACAAGGTGACCGTCCGCTTCCGCACGACCAGGGGCAAGGACCCCAACATCGTGCAGAAGGGCCAGTCGGGGCAGACGGGCGGCTTCTGGAAGGTGGTGCTCCACAACGGCTGGCCGCGCTGCCACTTCCGCGACGGCAACGGCAACACCAAGGCGATCGGCTTCGTCACCGGGTTCCCCGACTACGTGAAGGCCGGGGACGGGCTGTGGCACACGTTCATCTGCGAGCGCACGGCCGACGGGGTGCGGGCCACCATCGACCCCGGCGAGCCCGAGGGGGCCACCAACTTCATCCGCGGCACCATCGGCCGCATCGACAACGTCCGACCGCTGAGCATCGGTGGCAAGGTCGACTGCGACAGCGTCACCGTCGGGTGCGACTACTTCACCGGCACCATCGCCTACGTGCACATCGAACACCCGTAGCACCAAGCGGGCGGCCCGCAAGCCGCGGGCGCGGCGAGCACGGTGCACGCACGCCCCGGCCGGCCGCGAACGCCGGCCGGGGAATGCCCGACCGGCCGATAGCGTTCGGACTGCCATGTCGACCGGAGCCTGGGTGCTGATCGCCGCTGTCGTCGTCGCCGTCGCGTTCGGGACCTACCGCGCCGTGACCGACGGCCGCTTCCGCGGCACGCACCGCGTGAAGGGCGCCGCCGAGCAGCCCGAGGCGGAGCGCGCGCCGTCGGTCGCCTACCAGGCCGGTGAGGCGGGCCTCCGGGTCGAACTGGGGGAGCGGGCCACGCTGCTGCAGTTCTCCTCCGCCTTCTGCGCGCCCTGCCGCGCCACCCGGCGCACCTTGGCCGAGGTCGCCGCCGCCGTCCCCGGCGTGACCCACGTCGAGGTCGACGCCGAGCACCACCTCGAGGCGGTACGCCGCCTCGGCATCCTGCGCACCCCCACCACCCTCGTGCTCGACGCCGGGGGTGCCGAGATCACGCGGGCGTCGGGTGCGCCGCGCAAGGAGCAGGTGCTGGCCGCGCTCGGCGCCGCGGTCGACCAGGGCTAGGCATCCCGCCCAGTTCGCGGATCGGAGGACGTCGGCCACAGGCGTCGCGCAGACTGTCGCCATGCGCACCCGGGGGACCCGCAGGACAGCCGCTGCTGCGGTCATCAGCTTGGCAACGGTCGTGGTGTCGACAGCACCCACGCAGGCTGATTCCCACATCCCTGGCGACGTCTACACGGCTCCCGCTCCCACGAAGGCCGACCGGGCGGGAACCGACCAGGACGAGTACTGCATCCCCGCGCAGCCGTTCCAGGCTCCGGACAACCCGTACGGGAACTACCGGATCGACGGGGAGTACGTCGAGTCCGGGTGCCATCCCATGAACGGCGCCTCCTCGGTCACCATCACCGCCGACTCCAGCTCCGGCAGCTGGACGTTCGACTACTCGTCCGACCCGGGCCCGGATCCGGCGGCCGACTCGTTCCAGGTCCAGATGGGCAAGTGCGAGAGGAATCCTGTTTCTGATCCGAGCACCCGTCGGCTGGTCACCGTCTCGATGACCAACACTGCTGACGCCGGCGGTCGTTACATCCGCACTCTCGCCGCCGAGGCGATCCCTGACGACCGTGGACTCGGCTACTTCAGCGACAAGTCCTACGTCACGAGGCTCGAGGACGGCGAGACCTTCACGGCCGAGCTGTTCGAGCGGGAGAACGGCGCTCCTCCCGGGGACTCAGGCCTGGAGGCTGGGACGACGTGGGCCATCAAGGTGTCTCGCAGCGACCGCCGCGACACCATCTGGGACCAGGGTGCCCGCCCCTACCGGGTGTTCCGCGAGAAGGTCAGGGTCCCCACGTGCCGTCTGACACGCGTTGATCGGGGCTGCAGGACGACCCGCGTCGACATCCACGCCCGCGACTACTGGGGTGCGGACAGCACCAGGAGGTTCCGCATCCGGCTGGTCGACGCGCGCGGCAGGACCGTTCAGCGCCAGGCGCTCTCGATGCTCACGGGCGCCTCGACGACCGTCGTCCTCACTCGCCCTCGGACGAAGAAGATCCCCGAGCTGGTCGTCGAGCAGTGGGACCCCCACACCACCTACGACACCGTGGGGGACGGCAGGCCACCGAGCCACTGGGGCGGCGACTACAGCGACCACCCCGCGTGGCGGAGCTGCTAGCGAAGCAGGGCAGCTAGCTCGAGAGCGGTGCCTCCGCGAGCAGCTCCGACACATACCGCCCCAGTGCGTCCGAGACCGGCTCCGGCGTGAACCCGGTCGCCTCGATCTTCTCCAGCGACAGCACGCTGTTGAGCGGCCTCGGCGCGAGCGTCTTGCCGGCGGCGTACTCCTCGGTGCTCACCGGCGTGACGTCATCCGAGGACCTCCCGCACAGCCGGAACACCTCGCGAGCGAGGTCCGCCCACGAGGTCGGCGGGCCGGAGTTCGTGACGTTGTAGGTGCCGTACGCCGCGCCGCTGTCGAGCAGGTGCCGGGCGGCCCGCACGATCTCGGTCGTGAACGTCAGCCGGCCGACCTGGTCGGACACGACCGCGGGCGAGATGCCGCGCGCGGCGAGGGACGCCATGGTGCGCACGAAGTTCGCCCCGTCCCCGACCACCCACGACGTCCGCAGCAGGTAGTGCCGCGGCACCGTCGAGGCGGCCACGTCTCCGGCGGCCTTGCTCTGGCCGTAGACGCCCAGCGGCGAGAGCGGCTCGTCCTCTGTGTGCGGGCAGGCGGTGCCGTCGAAGACGTAGTCCGACGAGACGTGCACCAGCGTCAGCCGGTGCTGTCGCGCCACCCCGGCCAGCAGCTGGACCGCGGTGGCGTTGGCGGCCCACGCGATGCGCCGCCCCTCGGGCGTCTCGGCGGCGTCGACGGCGGTGTACGCCGCGGCGTTCAGCACGAGGTCGTACTCGTGCCACGGCCACGCGGCGACGGCCGAGGCGTCGGTGATGTCCAGCTCGTCGAGGTCGACGACGTCCGCGGCGGGGAACTCCGCGGCGAAGGCCCGGCCGAGCTGCCCGCGGCCGCCGAGCACGAGCGTGCGCCGGGGCTGCATCGGAGTGACCTCTCCGAGCTGGGGGTTGCGCTGGTCCTTCTCCGAGATCTCCGACTCGCCGAGCGGGATCGGCCACGGCACCGCGCAGGTGGGGTCGCCGAGCGCGAGCGCCGGATAGGTCACGCCGGCGCGCCAGTGGTCGTTGACCAGATAGGTGTACGCCGTGGCGTCCTCGAGCGTCTGGTAGCCGTTGGCCACCCCGCGCGGCACGAACACCGACACCGACGGGTCGATCTCGACGTGGAAAACGGTCCCGAAGGAGTCGCCCGCGCGCAGGTCCACCCACGCGCCGAACACCCGCCCGCTGGCGACCGAGACGAGCTTGTCCCACGGCTCGGCGTGCAGGCCCCGGGTGGCGCCGCGGGAGCCGTTGAAGGACACGTTGTTCTGCACCGGCTCGAAGTCGGGCAGCCCGAGGGCGACCATCTTCTCGCGCTGCCAGTTCTCCTTGAACCAGCCGCGGGCGTCGGCGTGCACGGGCAGCCGCAGCACGACCAGCCCGGGGATGGGTGAGTGCTCGAGGGTCAGCTCCATGGTCACTGCCCCCGCGCGGCGTACGACGCCTCGACGGCGGCCTTGTGCGGTCCCCACCAGTCGCGGTGCTGCTGGTACCACTCGATGGTCCGGGCCAGGCCGGCCGCGAAGTCGCCGTACTCCGGCTTCCAGCCCAGCTCCGTGCGCAGCTTGGTCGAGTCGATGGCGTAGCGCAGGTCGTGGCCGGCCCGGTCGGTGACGTGGTCGAAGTCGTCCTCGGCGCGGCCGAAGTGGGCGAGGATCATCCGGACCACCTCGAGGTTGCTGAGCTCGCCGTCGGCGCCGATCAGGTAGGTCTCGCCGATCCGGCCGTGGTTGAGGATCGTCCACACGGCCGAGGAGTGGTCGTCGGCGTGGATCCAGTCGCGGACGTTCTGCCCGGCGCCGTAGAGCCGGGGCCGGCCGCCGTCGATGACGTTCGTGATCTGGCGGGGGATGAACTTCTCGACGTGCTGCCAGGGACCGTAGTTGTTCGAGCAGTTCGAGATCGTGGCCTGCACCCCGAAGCTGCGGACCCACGCGCGCACCAGCAGGTCGGAGCCGGCCTTGGTGGAGGAGTAGGGGCTGCTGGGGTTGTACGGCGTCGCCTCGGTGAAGCGCTCCGGGTCGTCGAGCTCGAGGTCGCCGTAGACCTCGTCGGTGGAGATGTGGTGGAAGCGCACCCCCGTCGCGCGGGCCGCCTCGAGCAGCGTGAACGTCCCGACCAGGTTGGTCTGCACGAACGGCGACGGGTCGGCCAGCGAGTTGTCGTTGTGGGACTCCGCGGCGTAGTGGACGACCGCGTCGTGCTCGCCGACCAGCGGCGTCACCACCGACGCGTCGGCGATGTCGCCCACGACCAGCCGCACGCGGTCGACCGGCAGCGCGGCCAGCGACTCGCGGCTCGCGGCGTACGTCAGCTTGTCCAGCACCGTGACCGACACGTCGGTGTGGTCGACGAGGTACTGCACGAAGTTGGACCCGATGAAGCCGGCGCCGCCGGTGACGAGGATTCGATGCACCCGCGGAAGTCTAGGTGTTGCCGTGCGAGGTCAATGACCGCGTCTGTCAGGATCGGCTCATGCGCGGGATCATCCTGGCCGGCGGGACCGGCTCACGTCTGCACCCGATCACCCAGGGCATCAGCAAGCAGCTGGTGCCGATCTACGACAAGCCGATGATCTACTACCCGCTCTCGACCTTGATGCTGGCCGGCATCCGCGAGGTCCTGGTCATCACGACGCCTCACGAGAGCGACCAGTTCCGCCGCTTGCTGGGCGACGGCTCCCAGTTCGGCATCGAGATCACCTATGCCGTGCAGCCCAGCCCCGACGGCCTCGCCCAGGCGTTCACGATCGGCGAGGAGCACATCGGCGACGACAGCGTCGCCCTGGTCCTCGGCGACAACATCTTCTACGGGTACGGCCTCGGCACCCAGCTGCGCCGCTTCCGCGACATCGAGGGCGCCGCGGTCTTCGGCTACCGGGTCTCGGACCCGACGGCGTACGGCGTGGTCGAGTTCGACGAGGACAAGAGGGCGCTGTCCCTCGAGGAGAAGCCCGAGAAGCCCCGCAGTGACTACGCCGTGCCGGGGTTGTATTTCTACGACAACACCGTCGTCGAGCGCGCCAAGAAGCTCCAGCCCTCCGCGCGCGGGGAGCTCGAGATCACCGACCTCAACCGGATGTACCTCGAGGAGGGCAGCCTGATGGTCGAGGTGCTGCCCCGCGGCTCGGCCTGGCTGGATACCGGGACGGTCGACGACATGAACGACGCCAGCAACTTCGTGCGAACCATCGAGAGCCGTCAGGGCACCAAGATCGGCGCTCCGGAGGAGGTCGCGTGGCGGATGGGCTTCATCTCCGACGACCAGCTGCGTGACAGGGCCCATCCGCTCGCCAAGAGCGGGTACGGCACCTACCTGCTGGGGCTGCTCGAGCACTCCTGACTCCCGGCAGGTCGCGCCGGGGGAATGTGCCGTATGGCCCCCGCGTTCTGCCTGCATGAAAGGCAACTGCGTCCACATCGTGGATGGCCGTCTCGCAGAGCGAGACGTCGAATACCGCCTCGCGTCGACCCGCCTCTAGCCTTGCCGTCATGTCCTCGACCATGCTGACCCGCCGCCGCGCAGTGGACCACTGCCGCGTGCGCTCGTCGCTGTGTCGAATGTCCTGACGGGTCCGTCGAACTCCCTTTAATCTACCGGATTAGTCGACTAATCTCGGTGTGGAGTCGCTGCCGCCATCGGCAGACGCGCCCGTGCCTCGCTTCCACCAAGCCTTTTCGCGAGCAGGAGAGACATGTCCCAGTCCATCACCCAGCCGGTCGGTCGGACCGGCCCGCAGCACGCCGCCGGCGGCGCTCAGGTCGACCCGCGCGGCCAGCAGTTCGCCGCGATCGTCACCTCGGTCGTCCTCGCGGTCGTGCTGCTGGCAGCGCCGAGCCCGGTCGCCACCGCGCTGCTCTCCGTCCAGGCCCTGCTCTTCGCGATCGGTGCCGGCCTCGGCGTGCAGAGCACGCCGCACGCGCTGGTCTTCCGCAGCCTCGTCCGGCCGCGCATCGGGCCGCCCCGCGAGCTCGAGGACGCCGCGCCGCCGCGCTTCGCCCAGACCGTCGGCCTCGTGTTCTCGGTCGTCGGCCTGGTCGGCTTCCTCACCGGCGTCACCACCCTCGGCCTGGTCGCCACCGGCCTCGCCCTGGTGGCCGCCCTGCTCAACGCGGTCTTCGGCTTCTGCCTCGGCTGCGAGATGTACCTCCTCCTCCGCCGGCTCGCGCCGGCCCCGACCGCCTGACCCCCAGACCCCGCAACAGAAAGAAGATCCGAATCATGAGCCGTGAGAACTCGCTCGTCACCGCCCAGTGGGTGGAGGACCACCTCGACGACCCGAAGGTGGTGCTCGTCGAGGTCGACGAGGACACCACTGCCTACGACAAGGGCCACATCCGGGGGGCCATCAAGCTCGACTGGACGACCGACCTGCAGGACCAGGTCCGTCGCGACTTCGTCAACAAGCAGCAGTTCGAGGCGCTGCTGAGCCAGCGCGGCGTCGCGAACGACGACACGGTCGTGCTGTACGGCGGCAACAACAACTGGTTCGCCGCCTACGCCTACTGGTACTTCAAGCTCTACGGCCACCAGGACGTCAAGCTCCTCGACGGCGGCCGCAAGAAGTGGGAGCTCGACTCCCGCGAGCTGGTCGACGAGCTGCCCAGCCGTGAGCAGACGTCGTACACCGCGCAGGAGCAGGACGCCTCGATCCGCGCCTTCCGCGACGAGGTCGTTGCGGCGATCGGCGCCCAGAACCTGGTCGACGTGCGCAGCCCCGACGAGTACGCCGGCCGGCTGCTCGCCCCGGCCCACCTGCCGCAGGAGCAGGCCCAGCGCGCCGGCCACATCCCGACCGCGGCGAACGTGCCGTGGTCGAAGGCGGCCAACGACGACGGCACCTTCAAGTCCGACGACGAGCTGAAGCAGATCTACACCGAGGCCGGCGTCGACTGGAGCAAGGACACGATCGCCTACTGCCGCATCGGCGAGCGCTCCTCGCACACCTGGTTCGTGCTCAAGGAGCTGCTGGGCCAGGAGAACGTCAAGAACTACGACGGCTCCTGGACCGAGTACGGCTCCCTCGTGGGTGTCCCGGTCGCCCTCGGTGACGAGAAGGGCGACGCCTGATGTGCGGCGCGACCCAGGGCGGCCTGTCGCTCGACGGCGTCAACGTGGCCAAGGAGGCCGTCGTGCAGGGTCAGGTGACCCGTGCCGGTGAGCCGGTCGGCAATGCCTACGTGCGGCTGCTGGACCGGACCGGCGAGTTCACCGCCGAGGTCCCGACCTCGGCGACCGGCCACTTCCGGTTCTTCGCCGGCGAGGGGGAGTGGACCCTGCGCACCCTCGCCCCCAAGGCCGACCCGGTCGACCGCAAGGTCGTGGCCAGCGTCGGCTCGGTGGCCGAGGTGACCGTCACCATCTGACCAAACCGTCGGTGGTTGAGGAGCGAGCGCCAGCGAGCGTCTCGAAACCCTGGCCTCGGTGGTTGAGGAGCGAGCGCCAGCGAGCGTCTCGAAACCCCGCAGCCCCCGGTGGTTGAGGAGCGAGCGCCAGCGAGCGTCTCGAAACCCCGTAAGCCAACCGCACAGCACCGCCCGGGACCGATCGGTCCCGGGCGGTGCTGCTCTCGGACTGCCTTCCGCCGTTCACTCGGACTGCTTCGCATTACCCCCGGGGCTGCTTTGATGACCGGGTGCTGATCGGGACCCAGAACGACCCGCCCACCCGTGCCGACGCCGAGGGGTTCCTGGCGCGCTGGACCGGCGCTCTGCCGCCCCGGCTCGCGTGGTTCGAGGCCGAGGTGTCGGCCGCGGGCGGCCCGGGGACCGACAGGTCGACCGCGTCCCTGGAGCCGCTGTTGCGGTTCGTGGTCGAGCGCATCGCGTCCCCGTCCCCGGTGGACCCGGTCCCCGAGTGGTACGCCGACGTGCACCGGCGCTACGGCTGGTCGGCGTACGGCGCCGGGCTGGTCGAGGGCCTGACGGCCTACGTGGCGCGGATCTACCGCGGCGCGGCGGGGGACGCGGGCGACTGGGTGCTCAACACGGACCCTAAGCACGCGCACTTCCACCAGCCGGTCATGCGGGATCCGATCATCGCGCCGGCCTGGGCCCAGGTGATCGGAGCCCTGGCCACCCTGCAGCGGGGCGGCGATCCGGGCCGCCTCCGCACGGCGGTCGAGAGCGTGCTGCGGAGCCGGACGCCGACCCCCGAGGCGGAGCCGGACCTGCGGGTCGACGTGGGGCCGGCTGGGCACCCGGACTGGGACCTCGCGGTGTCGCTGCCCGAGGACCTGGCAGACACGCTGGGCCAGGAGCGCTACGCGACGCTGGAGGACCGGTTCGCCGGGGTGCCGGGGGTGAGCGCGGCGATGTTCGAGGCCGCGAGCTCTGCCTCCTGCGCACCGGCCCGGGCGTGGACGGTGCCGCGCTCCGGGCGCGGCTCCAGGCGGTCGTCGACGACCTCGCCGGCGCCGCCCATCAGTGAGCAAGGGCCGCGCGGGATGGACGCTGCGGCACACTGACGCGGTGACGGTCTACCTCGCCTGGACATCCGCACCAGTGCCCGACGACCTCGCCGGCCCTTGGGAAGAGGTACGCCGCGCAGCGCCCGGCCTGCTCCTGGTCGACAGCGCCGACACCCTGTCCCGCGTCTACCACGAGCTGAAGTGGTCGCTGCCCGACGACAGCCCGCTGCTAGTCGTCCCGATCGAGGCCCGACCCAAGCTGAAGGGCCTCGAGCCCGGCACCCAGACCTGGCTGCGCGACCGGATCCCCGAGTAGGAGCGCGTTCTTCAACTGCGGTTCACCGCGAGGACGTTGTCGCCGAAAGTTCCCGCGCGCATGGTCGAGGTATGGCATTCCTTGTTGTCGCCCTCGGCCTCGGCGTGTGGCTCTTGGCGAGCCTGCCGCTGGCCCTCGCGCTCGGGCGATCGTTCCGCGCCCGCTGACTCGGGACCGATGCGGCGGACCGGTGGACGCCCACACAGACCAGGCGTCCACCGGCCCTCGCGGACGGTCTGCCTGACAGGGGGTGAGGCGACCGGCCGGAGTTCGCGGGGCTGGGATCAGCAGCACCCACGGGTCGGAGCCACACCTTGTTCGAACCACAGAGGGGCGGGCTCCCCTGCTGCCGCCCGTGTGATCCAGGCACACCGGGCCAGCTAGGCCACAGGGCTCTGGAGCGGTCCGGATCAGGCTCCGGGCAGAGACACTAGGGCGGGACGTGGGTCGATGTCTCATCGCGAGACGGGATGTCGAGGATTGGGACGCCCGCGGCCGGATTGCGGGCGCCGGGTCTAGACCGCGCGAGAGCGCGCTTGCGAAGAGCGACTCGATCTGGGATGGGGCCCAACCGAGACATGTCGACGACATCCCCAGCCTCCGAGACTTTCCCGAATCGCACGACGCCGCACCATGGCGCCTGAGAAAGTTCTCTCGCCACATCACCTGGGGGAGGGAACATGATCGGGCAGCGCAAGCGCGTGCGCACTGTCGAGCAGGAGCGCCGCAAGAACCGGCTCGAGCTGGCGGGACTGATCCTGGTCGCGCTGGTCACGCTGGTTCTGATCTGGATGGCGATGACCGCCAACTGAAGATCTGCCGTGGGTCGAGCAGACGGCCCGCGGACGATCGAGTCCTACGGACTCTCCAGGATCAGCGTGATCGGCCCGTCGTTCACCGACTCCACGCGCATGTCCGCGCCGAACACCCCGCGCTCCACGCGCGCGCCCAGCCGTTCGAGCTCGGCGCACACGGCCTCGTACGCCGGCTCGCTGACCGGCCCCGGCGCCGCAGCCTGCCACGTGGGCCGGCGCCCCTTGCGCGCGTCGCCGTAGAGGGTGAACTGGCTGACCACGAGGATCGGGGCGCCGACGTCCGAGGCCGACCGCTCCTCGCGCAGCAGCCTCACGTCCCAGATCTTGCGCGCGATCCAGGCGACCTCGTCGTCGCCGTCGTCGTGGGTCACGCCGAGGTAGACCAACAGGCCGGGCTCCGAGATGGCGCCGACTATCTTCTCGTCAACGGTCACGGACGCGCGAAGAACTCGCTGAATCACGGCCCGCATCAGGAGATCTTCCCGGGCGCGGCTCGGTGGTTGAGGAGCGAGCGAAGCGAGCGTCTCGAAACCACCATGGCAGGATCATGCCGTGAACGCCGTGCCTGCTGACCGCATCCTGATCACCGTCGCCCCCACGGGCGCCGAGACCGCCAAGGCCGACTGCCCCCATCTGCCGACGACTCCTGAAGAGATCGCGCGCACGGCTGCTGAATGCGAGGCCGCCGGTGCGGGGATGATCCACCTCCACGTGCGGGACGCCGAGCACCAGCCGACCCTCGACGTTGGCCTGCTCCGTGAGTGGGTGGCCGCGGTCCGCGAGTCCTCCGACCTGGTGGTGCAGCTCTCCACCGGCGGCTCGGTCCACGACCCGCTGGAGAACAGGTTCAAGGTCCTCGACGCCGAGCCCGACTCCTGCAGTCTGACCATGGGCACCACCAACTTCGGCGACGACGTCTTCTCCAACCCCTGGCCGTTCGTCTGCGAGCTCTACCAGCTCAGCCAGGAGCGTCAGGTGGTGCCGGAGTTCGAGCTGTTCGACCTGGGCCAGGCGCACGCCCTGCACCGCCTGCTGGGCAAGTTCGGCCTGCCGTACGGCGGCAAGGTCCACTGCGACTTCGTGATGGGCGTCCCGGGCGGCATGCCCGGCACCGCGGACGCGCTCGTCGCCGGCGTCGCCACCCTGCCCGACGTGGTCACCTCCTGGTCGGCCACCGGCATCGGCCGGACGACGCTGCCGGTAGCCCTTGCGGCCCTGTCCAAGGGTGGCCACCTGCGGGTCGGGATGGAGGACGTGCTGACCATCAGCCGCGGTGTGCCGGTGGAGAGCAACGCCCAGCTCGTCGAGCGCGCGGTCTCCCTCGCAGCCCTCGCTCAGCGGAGTCCGATGACGACCGTCGAGACACGGGCTCTGCTGGGGCTGGATGGAGTCTGACTTGTAACGATCAAGTGAACTCTGGGACAGGGGCGTCCACAATGACCCTTCTGGGGTGCGCATCCCCAAAATTCGTGAAAGAGTAAGCCTTCAATCTCGACGTCTCACATGGGGAGTTCCAGTGAAGAAGTTCCTTGTCGGCCTCATCGCCGCCCTGATGGTGGCTGCGGGCTTCGTGGCCTTCTCCGGCACCGCCGCCAACGCCAAGGCCTGCCCCTACGGCGGTTGCCTCCCGACCTACACCTTCATCGACGCGCCCAACAAGGTGGTCAAGAACCACCGGGCCAGGATCTGCGTCAGGGTCGGCAGCCAGGGCAACGGTGCCCCCAAGGGCAAGGTGACCATCCGCGTCGTCCGCAGCACCGGCGGCTACCGGTTCATCGACACCAAGTCCTACGAAGGTGGCAACAAGTGCTTCACCACCACCAAGCTCCGCAAGCTCGGTGACTACAGCGTCAAGGCCATCTTCGACCGCAAGCCCGGCTCCCGCTGGCAGGACTCTGACAACTTCGACGAGTTCCAGGTCGTCCGGCACCGCTGATCGACCGATCACTGAACGTCCGCTCCTCGGCCCCGCTCGCACCTGCGGCGGGGCCGAGGGCCATTTCTGACAGGATCTGCGCGTGGTCAACCGTCGACGTCTTCTCTGGGCCGTCCCGCTGCTCCTCGTGATCGCCGCCGTGGCCTACTCTGCGTGGTTGGCCTGGCAGGTCCAGGGCTCGCTCACCCGCGCCGAGGACGACGCGAATCTCCTGCGATCGGCGCTCGATGACCGGGACCCCGGCTCTCGTGACAAAGCTGTCGCCCAACTGCGTGATCACGCACGCGATGCAGCCGGACACACTGACGGTGCCTGGTGGGGCGCGCTGACCCATCTGCCCGTTATCGGGGACGATGCGACCGGCGTCAGGGCGCTCTCTCGCTCGCTCGACACGATCGCCGTGGGCGGTGTCGAGCCGCTTGCGGCCAGCATGGATGAGCTGGATTCCGTCACTGCCGGCGGCCGCATCGACGTCGAGTCGGTGCGCGACCTTCAGGACCCCGTGAGCCGAGCAACTGACGCGTTCCTCACGGCTGACCACGACGTGGCTTCTCTCGACAGCTCTGGGTACGCCGGGCCATTGAAGTCGCGCTTCGACCGGTACGCCGAGCTGATCCACGACGCGGCGCGCTCACTGGACTCGGCGCAGACGGCCGCGGAGGTGTTGCCGACGATGGTCGGCGCCGACGGATCGCGCAACTATTTGCTCGTCTTCCAGAACAACGCGGAGATCCGCGCGACGGGTGGCCTGGCCGGGGCCTGGGCACGCATCCATGCGGACAACGGCAAGTTGACCATCGTGGAGCAGGGCGCCGGCAGTGACTTCGGTAGGCGCGCGGCGCCCGTGCTGCCCCTGAGCCCGGGGGAGCGCGAGGTGTACGGCGCCGAGCTCGGCACCTACTTCGTCAATGCGGGTCTCACGCCCGACTTTCCCCGTGCAGCGAAGCTCATGTCGGTTCGCTGGGAGGAGCGCTATCCGGCCACGAAGCTGGACGGCGTCGTGGCACTGGACCCGGTGGCCATGTCCTACCTGCTGGAGGGAACCGGCCCGGTCAAGCTCGGCTCCACCACCCTGACGAGTGACACCGTGGTCGACCAGTTGCTGAGTGAGCCGTATAAGACGCTGGATCCGAAGGCTCAGGATGCGCTCTTCCAGCAGGCGGCCCGTGCGATCTTCGAGGCTGCGACCGGCGACTTGCCCTCCCCGCTGAAGTTCGTGGAGGGGCTCGCCCGCTCCGCAAGTGAGGGACGCTTCCTCGTGGCGGCGTTCGACCCCGAGGTCGAGGGCACTCTCGCCGGCACCCGGGTCGAGGGTGCGCTGGCCGGTGACGACGGGAGCGTTCCACACGTGGACGTCGCCGTGAATGACGCCACGATGTCCAAGCTGTCCTACTACCTGCGCTACTGGGCCGAGGTGAAGCCGACCACCTGCGACGGGGGAGTGCAGGCGCTCTCGGGATCGATGACGATCAACCAACGGATCAGCCCGGCCGAGGCCGCGAAGCTTCCTGAGTCCGTGACCGGCCCGGGCGGGTACGGCTTCAAGCGCGGGCTCCAGCTGCTCCTGATCCGCCTCTATGGTCCCTATGACGGCTCCATCGACCACGTCACGCTCAACGGCAAGGCGCTGGGCAAGCACCCCCAGGTGACCGAACTCGACGGACGTGAAGTGACGACGATCTTCCTCCAGCTCAACTCGCGCAAGGACATGGTCATCAACTGGACCATGCACACCGGCGAGGGCCAGACCGGCGACGTGAAGCTCGGCATGACCCCGAGCATCGTGCCCGGCAACAACGACTCCGTCGCCAGGTCCGCCTGCTGAAAAAGCCCGGCGGCTTCCGGCGGTTGAGGTGCGAGGAGCGCAAGCGACGAGCCTCGAAACCCCGCCAGCCACCGGCCTTTCGCCGGTTGAGGTGCGAGGAGCGCCAGCGACGAGCCTCGAAACCCCGTAAGCCAAGAAACGGCGCCAAGTCGCCTCACCCCAAGCGGATGAGGCCCACAGTCGGAGTCTGAGCGAGCGTGGCTGTGTCAGCCAGCCTGCCGGAAGGACCCGCCGTGACCACCAAGATCGACTTCGACGAGGACGAGTGGACCCGCATCGTCAGAGCGCCGATGATCGCCGGGCTTGCGATCACCTTGGCCGATCCCGGCGGGCCGATCGAGGCCGCCAAGGAGACGATGGCCGCGATGAAGAGCGCCACCGCCCCACCGAGCCGCGAGCAGCTTCTCGCCGAGGTGGCGCTCGACGTGCAGGGCCTGATGCAGGCGAAGAAGAACCCGCTCAGCGGCTTCAAGCCCGACAAGGGCTCGGACCCGGGGGAGCAGGTGCTCGACGAGCTGAAGACCGTCCAGGGCCTCGTCGCAGCCAAGGCGTCGGCGGAGGAGACCGCAGCCTTCGGCGAGTGGCTGGTCGCCTCGGCTCAGGCCGCCGCCGAGGCAGCCAAGGAAGGCGGCTTCATGGGCTTCCACGCGGTGCGGGTCAGCGAGCGCGAGCAGACCATGCTCGACAAGGTCCGAGAAGCAGTCTCCGCCTGAAGTTGTGCCCGCTGGTTGAGGTGCGAGGAGCGCCAGCGACGAGCCTCGAAACCCCGTAAGCCGAGAAGCGGCCTCAGTAAACGATCGCACGCGAAGCAGGTCGCTGGTTGAGGTGCGTGAAGGGCACAGTAAGCGGGTCGCTGGTTGAGGTGCGTGAAGCGCACAGTAAGCGGGACGCTGGTTGAGGTGCGAGGAGCGCCAGCGACGAGCCTCGAAACCCCGTAAGCCGAGAAGCGCCCTCAATAGACGATCGCCTGCACCCCGTCCTGGAGGATCTCCTCTGCGAACACAGCCGCCCCCGCAATCCGGATCCCCGGTACGACGTCGCCAGCTCCGATCGACCGCCGCTCCGCGCACTGCGTACACAACGTCACCTGCCCGCCGCCCACCACCGACTCCAAAAGCGCGTCCAGCGGCGCAGCGAGCGGGAGCGAGAACTCCGCAGCCCGCCCCGGCAGCGCGAACCACGCGGACTCTCCGGTGAGCCACAAGCTCACATCCGCCCCGGAGGCGACCGCCGCGGCGGCGACAGTCAACGCCTGGTTGCAGCGCTCGGGATCCTCTGAACCGCAGGTCACCTTCACGACGAGCTTTCGAGCCATGGCCGCAGACTAACTAGACTCCCGTTCCATGCCGTTCGAGCTCCCCGACAACCTGCACCCGGACTGTGGCCCGATCGCCTGGATGCTCGGCACCTGGCGCGGCAACGGCCACGGTGACTACCCGACGATCGAGCCTTTCCAGTTCGGCCAGGAGCTGATCTTCACCCACGACGGGCGGCCGTTCTTCCACTACATGTCCCGCGCCTGGATCGTCGACGAGCAGGGCCAGAAGGTCCGCGACGCGGCCATCGAGACCGGCTTCGTCCGCGCCCGCCCGGAGGGCCGGGTCGAAGTCGTGCTGACGCACAACACCGGCTTCGTGGAGATCTGGTACGGCCACGCCGAGGGCGGCAAGCTCGAGATCGTCACCGACGCGGTGGCGCGCACAGAGAGCGCCAAGGAGTACGTCGGCGGCAAGCGTCTCTACGGCAACGTCGAGGGCGACCTTCTCTACGCCTACGACATGGCGGCCATGGGCCAGGAGCTCCAGCCCCACCTCTGGGCGCGCCTCCAGCGCGCCTGACTCGTGGCTTTGGGCCGGATCCGAGCGTTGGCAAACATGATGCCTGTCGCCGGTGGTTGAGGAGCGAGCGTCAGCGAGCGTCTCGAAACCACCGCACCCAGGCAGGGCAGAATGGTCGTATGACCCAGGACTGGCGCGAGAAGCTCCGGGGGAGTGGCTATCGCCTCACTCCGCAGCGCGAGCTGATCCTCCGCGCCGTCGAGGAGCTGGGCCATGCCACCCCCGACGAGGTTCATGCCAAGGTCCGCGAGCAGTCGTCCGCAGTAAACGTGTCCACCGTCTACCGGACGCTTGAGGTGCTCGAGGAGCTCGGCCTGGTCCGCCACGCCCATCTCAGCGACCGGGCGCCGACCTACCACTCCGTTACCGACCACGAGCACTTCCACCTGGTCTGCCGGAATTGTCACCGCGTTGTGTCCGTTGACCCAGAAGTGCTGCAACCGCTCCGCGACCGCTTGGTAGAGGAGCACGCGTTCGTGGTCGACGTCGGTCACCTGACCGTCTTCGGCCACTGTGAGGAGTGTGAGAGCCGTGCGTAGCGCCCTGTTGGACCTGCCCGGAGCCGTCGCCGGCGACGGCATCGACGCCGATGTGGCGGCCCACTACGGCTCCTTCAACGGAGAACAGCGGACGTTGGAGTCTGGCGAGGGCTTTGTCGACCTCTCCCACCGCGACGTGGTCCGTATCGAGGGCCCCGACCGCCTGACGTGGCTGCACTCGCTGACCAGCCAGTTCTTCACCGACCTCCAGCCCAAGCAGTGGACCGGAGCGCTGATCCTCAGCCCCAACGGGCACGTCGAGCACGCCTTCTACGGGTACGACGACGGCACGGCCTTCGTCGCCCACACCGAGCCCGGCCAGGCGGCCGCGCTCGTCGAGTTCCTCGACCGGATGCGCTTCATGATGCGCGTCGAGGTCTCCGAGGTGACCGCCGACCTCGCCGTCACCTGGCGCCCTGCCGCGGGCACGGACATCCCGTACTCCGCCTACGAGTTTGTCCCCCGCGAGCAGCTGGCGGCGTACGCCGATGCGGCGGGCCCGGCCTGCGGCCTGTGGGCCTTCGAGGCCCTCCGCATCGCCCGCGGCGAGCCCCGTCTCGGCATCGACACCGACCACCGCACGATCCCCAACGAGGCCGGCTGGCTCGGCCCGGCCGTCCACCTCGACAAGGGCTGCTACCGTGGCCAGGAGACGGTCGCCCGGGTGCACACCCTCGGCCGCCCGCCCCGTCGCCTCACGCTGCTGCACCTGGACGGGTCGGAGAACCGGCTTCCGGCGATCGGATCCGAGTTGAAGCTCGGCGACAAGGTGGTCGGTTTCGTCGGCAGCTCTGCCCGCCACCACGAGCTGGGTCCGATCGCGCTCGGCATGGTCAAGCGCACCGTTGATCTGGCGGCGCAGCTCGACGCCGACGGCCTGCCCTCGGCGCAGGAGGTACTGGTCGATCCTGAGGTCGGCTTGCACAAGCGTCCACTGCGCAACAGATCGTGAAAGATTCAGACCCCAATGTCCACTGTTGCGAGTCCAGCGAGCGAGTCGTCAAGATTCGCAGTGCTGTGACCGTGGCGTCGCCGGCAATCCACCGAGAACCGAGGAGCCCAGACGAGTGGGACTCGTTCCCGCGCAGGCAGTCGCTCGCAGGCTCATCACCTATCCCGAGGCGGTCGGCAGACGGTCCGATTGACCCTCGCTCACAGCCGGCGCTGGCCGACACAGCACAGTTCTCACGTCTCGACCCCGAGCACGGCGGGTCCCTCAGGCTAGGTATCCTTCATCGAGACTGGAAGTAGTTCCATCGATGCCAAGTGGGGGATCATGACTGAGAAGCGTCTGGGAACCGTAGTGGTCACCGGCGGTGCCGGATTCATCGGTTCCTCGCTGTCGCAACAGCTTGCCGCTGAAGCCGATCGGTGGGTCGTGTTCGACAACCTCCACCCGCAGGTCCACGCAGACCGGGAGCGTCCTTCGGCGTTGCATCCGTCGGCGGAACTGGTCCTTGGGGATGTAACGGCTGTTGACGAAGTGGACCGTCTGTTCGCAGATGTAAAGCCTGATGTGGTGCTTCATCTGGCTGCGGAGACCGGCACAGCGCAATCACTCTCGGAGAGCAGCCGTCATGGACTCGTCAACGTGGTGGGCACGACTCAACTTCTGGATGGGTTGACCAGAGCAGGTCACGTCCCAGACCACTTCGTACTGACCAGTTCTCGAGCCGTCTATGGTGAGGGACTCTGGAGACGACCGGATGGCACCAAGTTTCAACCGCGCCTCCGCACCCACGCACAGTTGGAGGCGCGTCAGTGGGATTACCCGAACGCTGAGCATCTCCCCAACTCAGCGTCCGGAACCATCCCCGCCCCCGTCAGCGTGTATGGGGCGACCAAACTCGCGCAGGAGCACATCCTCGCTTCGTGGGCTGGCTCACACGATTCCAGGCTTTCGGTGCTCAGGCTCCAGAATGTCTACGGGCCCGGTCAGTCCCTTACCAACCCGTACACAGGCATCGTGTCATTGTTTTCGCAATTGGCCAGATCCGGTGCCCCCATACCGCTGTATGAAGACGGTGAGATTACCCGGGACTTCGTTTACATCAAGGATGTTGTCACAGCCATCGAGGCGGTCATGACCAGCCCACCGGAAACTGGATTCCGGCTGGTAGACATCGGATGTGGGGTTCGAACCACCATCCGAGACCTGGCGCAAGCCATCGCGGCGTATTACGAAAGCCCACCGCCTCATGTAACAGGGCAGTTCCGAGATGGTGATGTGCGCCACGCCGCCTGCTCAATTCAGGACACCACTTCTCACATCGCGTGGACACCCTCGTGGGACTTGCAGGCTGGCGTTGTCGCACTCCAGGCCTGGATCGAAGCAGAACTTGCGGTCCCCGGAGACCCCTCGCCTGATGGTAGGTGACGTGCGGCGGAGCGCCTTGCTGGTAACGCCCGCATTCTTCGGTTACGAAGAGGACATAGCCGCGGAGCTGTCCAAGCAAGGTTTCGACACGACGCTGGTGGACGAACGGCCCTCGAACGCTTCGCTCGAAAGGGCGGTGCTACGCGTTCGCCGATCTTTGGCCAGTGAGCGGATCCGGAGGTACTACGAACGCGTTTGGCGTCGTATTGGGCGGCAGCATTTCGACGTCGTCATCGTCATAAAGGCCGAAGTTGTCCCCAGATGGTTTCTCCGCGAATTGCGCCACGCCAATCCCGAGGCGCGATTCGTGTTCTACACGTTTGATGCTCTACAGAACGCCGGAAATTGTCGGTCGGTGCTCGATTGCTTTGATGAGCGTCTTAGTTTTGACAGCTCTGATGTAGAAGCGGAGCGAGGAACCTTCGCCTACCTACCGCTGTTCTATACGCAAGACTTTCACCCCGCCCCGACCGGCTCGCCGCGAAAATGGTGGTTGAGTTTCACCGGAACGCTTCACTCTGAAAGGTATCTGCTTGCCAGGGAGGCTTTCGGAAATCGAGATGACACTCGAGGATTCTTTTACGTCCAAGCGAGGTGGTACTTTGCTTTGGGTAAGTACCTAACAAGAGAACATCGGAATGTGTCGTGGCGAGAGGTCTCGTTCGAACCGCTCAGCCGGAAAGAGATCGCCAGAATTTTTAGAGAGTCCCGCGCCGTCCTTGACGTCCAGAGGGAGGGCCAGAGTGGACTCACGATGCGCACGTTTGAGGTCCTAGCGTCCGGAGCGATCCTCGTCACCACCAATTCTGCGATCACCAAAGAACCGTTCTTCGATCCCGACCGGATCATCGTGTTACCTAGGGCAGACCGGGTCGACACTGCAGCTCTCCAAGAGGCGTTGGACGCCCTCCCTACGCCGGACTGCGCCCCGCCTTGCTTCGAGCAGTACGCGCTTGCCTCGTGGGTGTCGCGACTGGTGGCCTCAGAGGAAGAGAGCGGATCCGATGATCGCGAATGAACCAATGTCAGTGCGGTCGGTAGCTCGACGGGCCAAATCCATGCGCCGTTAAGAAGTTTACTAGGTTTCGAACCAATTGGAAGTCAAGGTCTCTGTTATGAACACAGATGGGGTACAAAGCCAGGCGCCTCGCGTAGCGCTGGTCAGCGGGCATTGGGGTCAGAACATTGGTAACGCCTTCTTCAATATGGGAGGCAAGTGGATTCTTGAGTCATTGTTCGGGCCCGGCGAAGTTGCCTTCATCCAAGACCAACCTGGATATCGCACTTTCCATGATGCCTCAAAAGGCAATCCGACTAACGACGTCGAGTATTTGCAGTACCTTGACATCGACTACATAGCCCTCCAGGGGCCGGTACTTACTGCCGACATTGCACGTCTCTGGGGGCCGACGCTAAGGGCCCTGAAAGCTCGAGGTACCCAAGTCATCCTGCTTGGTGCGGCGTTCTTCAAGTTTCGTGACAATGAGTTGATGGCCGCTAGGCAATTTCTTGAGGAGTTCCCTCCAGCGCTGATCTCAACGCGAGATTCGCGAAGTTATGAAATCCTCGCGTCATGGAATCTAGGCGTCCCGCTCTTTGACGGTCTAGACAGTGCGTTTTTTGCCCCGTACACGTACGTGCCCTTCAAGACGGCGGATATCCAGTACTACGCTTTCAACTTCGACCGATACCCCGAGCCAACAGTGTCTCTGGGTGCGGCTAGAGCCGATTCAGACGCGACATTCGAACTGGATGGCGTGCAGTGGAATCTAAGAACACCGCGCGCCGTCTCAAGGCTGGCGCATCGATCCAAGGTACAAGCCTACCTAGGGCATGCGCTGGATCGACGTTCTCTCCCATCCCAATTGAATGGTCGCACGGTCATCCGTCCCGAGCACCGTGTAAACCCTCATATGACATACAAGATCTACCAGCATCCGAATGCAGTAGCATCTGATGAGCCATGGACCTATTTTAACGTCTACGCGAACGCTGAATTGACGCTTGCTGATCGCGTTCATGCCTGCGTTATAACGCTCGCCTACGGAAAGCCAGCAATGCTCTTTACTCCGAGCCCGCGATCGGCGCTATTCGAGCGGGTTGGATGCGGTGCTATTCGCGAGCGTCCCGTCATGCTGGACGCCGAATATCTCGAGGATGAGCGACAAAAGGAACTGGCGTGGTTGAAGGCAAAAGTCTAAGACAGTTTATAGCGCCTGGAATTGACCGTCTGCGGCCATGCTAAGAGCATTCGTTCGTCGTGCTTCTGGCGTAGCCCCCCTACTAGCTGCCCGCGTAGCGGGTGCCGGAGTTACCGGTGGCCTAGCGATCTACGTTGCGCGAACTCAGGGTGTCGAATACTCCGGCAAGTTCTTCGTATTCATCTCGACCATCACGATAATGAGTGTGCTCACTCGACTCGGCGCAGATCCTTACCTAAGTTCGCAGGTAGCCCCACGTGCAGCTGGCGGTCCCGACGTGACAGCGAGGTACCTTGTTGCGACGTTGGCCGCGGTTGGCGCGCTAGTCGTTGCGGCCGGTGCCGTCCTTGCAGGGGCTCAGTTGTTTGCGGGTAACCTCGCCGAAATCCTATTGGGGGGCAACTCCGTCCATCTTGTCGTGCTTGCGGTGGCTGGCCTCAATATGGTGTGGGTCGTGGGGGCATATTGCAGAGCAATGGGTATGGCAGCGACCTCCATATTCCTTGAAACCGGCCTCTTTTCCGCGTGGCTTATGGTAATTCTCGAGGGGAGTCGCCGAGCGGCTTCAGTGATAACGCCAAACCAGATTGCGTTGGGGGTCTTCCTTCTCTGTCCTGTTCTGCTAATCCCGTTGACTCCAGTCGTCTATAGGGCTCGTCGCGCCCTGCCCGGTGTTCGCGACATCAAAGATGCACTGGTGGGGGTGGTGACCTTCGGCGCAGTAACGGTTACCAATGGGATCGTTATCCTGGTCCCGTTGCAGGTGCTTGGGTGGTTTGGCTCGAATCACGATGCCGGAGTTTATAATGCCGCACTCCGAGTCTCAATGTTCGTCGGTGCGTTTGGTGTTGTTATCAGGACTCTCGTGGTGAAGAAGACGGCGCAGCGCAGCAATGGAGCCGAGAATAGAGTCGGCGACGTGAAACAGTCGGTTCTCGTTGCTCTGCCTTGGATTCTGGTCTCCTTAGTGATTTCTTGGCAGGGGCAGAGGCTGGCTTCCCTTTTTGGTCCCGGCTTCTCCGAGCTGCACTCGATTATTCTGGTCATGCTTGTGGCACAGTGCGTCTACGTGGCAGGAAACCTCATTGAGACCCGTGCTGTCCTCGCGGGCGAGAAAGTGCTGCTGAACGTCACTTCAGTGACAACGATCATCGTTGCGTTTTGCGTAACCGTCCCTCTGGTCGATGCCTTTGGCCTCCAGGGGGCTGTCTGGGGTTTCGCGCTGACAATAGGCGTGAGTCGTGCTCAGTTGGTGTTGCTCTATTTGAGAGCTCCAGTACGCAGGGCAGTTGGACGCGAAGCTGCGGAGGCTCTGCCAGATCTCAACCTATGAGCGCGGCTGAGGGATGAAAAGTCACTAGCCCACAGCGGAGTAGCTCAGCGGCCCACTTGGGGAGGTTTGGGTTCGCGGACGTGGACGCCCGGGCGCACTCGGGCGTGACCTAGGCGATGTTGGAGCAAGCACATCACTGACTCCCTTGACCTCAAGGTCGCCAACTCCATGCTCTTGAACCACAAATTCTCGTCAAGAACTGGGAGTTCTCGGTAGAGCTAGCTCCATCTCAGCCAGCCATCGCAGCCGCATGGGCAGTGGCGTATGATCTATCTGGCTGGTGGAGAGCCGGCGCTGGGAGGGCGAGTCTATCTCTTTTCGCAGTTACCTTGGAGGCTATTCACGTGCGGTCTTTGCCGGAGCGGAGGAGATCGTGTCCCCTCTGAATGAGGAAAGCGCCTCTCGTCTCAAAACGGCGAGCGCTCGCCCGGTAGTGGGTGTGCTCGAGGTATGGCTGGTTGTCAGTTTCCTGGCATGTTCCCTCTTGCCAATATATCTGGCGACTGCCGCGCGACCGACGTCGTCACAGAAGGTTGCGCAAGCGTTGGTATTTGGTTGGATATTCATCACTGCGCTACCGGTTCTACTTGGTTCGGCAAGGAAGCGGGTGACTGGCCCCGTATTGGCCGTTTATGGGGTCATGGTCTTATTTGCAGTGCCCGCCATCACGCAGAGATACTTTCGTTTCTCGTGGTTCGTTGGTGATGTCCTACTGCTGAGCACACCTGCGCTGCTGGGGCTCGCCCTGCACTCCGTGTCGGAGGTCCGTCCGGACTGGCCGAAGAAGGCACTGCAATTGACGATAGGCACGCTGTTTGTTGCTGCCGTCGTCGGTTCCTTTTTCCCCGACCCGTACGATCACAATCGTTATAGCCCGCCAGCGCCGTTGCTCATGGCCGCTGTTTGGGTATACCTCCTCCCTAAGCGCGGGGCGAAGCGGATGGCGGCATTGGTGGGAATCCCTATCGTGGCTGTGCTGACGTGGAACTCTCAGTGGCGTAGTTCTATGATGGTCTTCTTGTTTATCGGGGTCGTGACCCTTCTTTTCTTGCTGAGGGGGCACGGCCGCATGTTCGTTGGCCTTTTTGTCACTGGCGCTGCTATAGTCGCTCTAGGGCTGGGTGTTAATTTGCAGCCTGGCCCGGGTCAATCGAACAATCGAATAGTTGAGACCTTCCAAGAGGGCGGACTGCGAAATGATTCGTCTACGATGTTCCGGTTCACTGAGGCGCAGGCTGTTGAAAGGACCGTAAAAGACGAGTGGATTTTGCCCAATGTCCTTGTCGGGGGGGGTCATGGCGCCACCTACAACATTTTCTATCTGTCGTCATTGCCGGAGTCGCACCGTTTCGAAGAGCGAAATGGTTCGGACGGTAGGGTGCACAATATTCACTTGGGCGTGGTGATGCTTGCCTATCGGTATGGCATGGCTGGCATCGGGCTGGTTTTATTCTTCTTGCTTCTGGCGGCTCGAGGGCTGGTGGTGTCGGCGCGGACTCGCAATTATGAGTGCTTCATGGTTGCGTTGGCGATCATTGGGTGCGCTGAGCTGCACCTGGCCAACAATGTGACAACCCAAATTCACTTCACGTTGACCGCTGCGCTCGCCGTGCCGTTCCTAGCAGGCCTCCGTGGGTCAAGGACGCTCCGCGTCGGAGGGCGGCAACAGAGTCGATCTGCCGTGCGCTCTGACGCCGAGAGTGCCCTGGCGAAGCCGCGTTAGCCGCGCGAGTCGTTGGAGTTGGCCGCCCTTTAGGTCCGGGGCCGGGAGACGCGTCAGCTACCGACGATTTCGTGCGGCTTCAATGTCGCCCGTGCGGCCGAGCAGCTGTTGGTGCACGAGGGCCTGGGTAAGCCTCATCGGCTGGCTGAGGGGGTCATGGGAGGGTGTCTCGTCCTCCGCCCCCTGTGGATCGGATACGACGCGTCGCAGTCCGGAAGGGTCCACTCGTCGTAGAATTTCTGGGCTGGCAATAGAGGTTCTCGGCGAGTCGGGCTGACGTAGTGGACGAACGCCGCGAACGGGATTTCATCGGGCTGCGTACCCACCTAGGCGGTGAGCTCGTCGGCCAGATAGCGAATGGTCTTTCTGTCGTCGTCCGAAAATGGCGGGCGCTTGGGGAGATCGTGCAGCCACGGCAATGGAACGTTTGTTCGTCCAGGTCATCCTCCTGGGTCGGCACGGGAAGCTAGGGCTCCCTGATGGTTGGGGTGTGACCTGAGAACTCTCACTGGAGTAGCCCTACTTGCTTTTAGATGGAGCCCCAAGGGGAACTTCAGTGAGCAGGTCTGGAGTGACGCGGACAAGCGCCATCAAGGTCGACTGTTGGATCTCGGGTACGCGATGTATAGGTGCTGGAGTGGACTTTGTGATTCGCGAGGCGAACGCCCCGGGGGGGGTGGGGGCGAAGTCGCGGCTGAACGCGGTCTGAGCGCCGACTTATGCTCTCGGAGGGGACGCCGCCATGTCCCTGCGAGGTACCGCAATGACAAGGGTCTATCCGCGGAGCACATTGACCGAGAAGCGCGCAGTGACCGCGGCCTTGAGACCTGCACGGAGACGGCGGTCCGGAAGTAGTTAAGACCCCACACGCGAATGCGCGAGGGGTCTTAACTATGGTCAAACGCGATCAGTTAGCTTCCGCTGTTGATCATGCCGGCACCGACCGTGACGCCGGTGGCCTCGTCGATCAGGATGAACGAGCCGGTGGTCCGGTTCTTCGAGTACGGGTCGCACAGCAGCGGCACCGTGGTGCGCAGCTGCACGCGGCCGATCTCGTTGAGACCGAGCTCCTTGGTCTCCTGGTCGCGGTGCAGGGTGTTGACGTCCAGGCGGTACTGGATGTCCTTCACCAGTGTGCGGGCCGTGCGGGTGGTGTGCTTGATGGCGAGCTTCTGGCGCGGGCGCAGCGGCTCGTTGGTCATCCAGCAGACCATCGCGTCGATGTCCTGGGAGGGCTTCGGAGCGTTCTTCACGCGGGCGATCATGTCGCCGCGGGAGACGTCCACGTCGTCCTCGAGGCGGACGGTCACCGACATCGGCGGGTAGGCCTCGGAGATCTCCTGGTTGAACAGGTCGATGCCCGCGATTGTCGACGTCATCCCCGAGGGCAGCACGACGACCTCGTCGCCGGGCTTGAGGACGCCGCCGGCGACCTGGCCGCCGTACCCGCGGTAGTCGTGGTGCTCGTCGGACTTCGGGCGCACGACGTACTGCACCGGGAAGCGGACGTCGACCAGGTCGCGGTCGGAGGCCACGTGCACGTGCTCGAGGTGGTGCATCAGCGTGGGACCGGAGTACCAGCTCATGTTCTCCGAGCGGTTGACGACGTTGTCGCCGTTCAGCGCGGAGATCGGGATGACCTCGAGGTCCGGGATGTTCAGCTTGGTCGCGAACTGGGTGAACTCGTTGTGGATCTTCTCGTAGACCTCCTGGGAGAAGTCGACGAGGTCCATCTTGTTCACCGCGAGCACCAGGTGGGGGACCCGCAGCAGCGACAGGATCACCGCGTGCCGGCGGGACTGCTCGGTCAGGCCCTGGCGGGCGTCGACGAGCACCAGGCCGAGGTCGGCGGTGGAGGCGCCGGTGACCATGTTGCGGGTGTACTGCACGTGGCCCGGGGTGTCCGCGATGATGAACTTGCGGTTCGGGGTCGCGAAGTAGCGGTAGGCCACGTCGATGGTGATGCCCTGCTCGCGCTCGGAGCGGAGCCCGTCGGTCAGCAGCGCGAGGTCGGTGTAGTCGTAGCCCTTGCCCTGGCTGGTCGCCTCGACGGCCTCGAGCTGGTCCTCGAAGATCGACTTCGAGTCCAGCAGCAGGCGACCGATGAGGGTCGACTTGCCGTCGTCCACGGAGCCGGCCGTCGCGAAGCGCAGCAGGTCCATGTTCGAGGTGACGTTCTCGACGGCCTGCTCGCCGGCGGTCGGGTTCGCAGTGGTGCTTTCCTGCTCGGCCATCAGAAGTAGCCTTCCTTCTTGCGGTCTTCCATGGCTGCCTCGGAGAACTTGTCGTCGCCTCGGGTCGCGCCACGCTCGGTCACGCGGGCGACCGCGATCTCCTCGATGATCTCCTCGACCGTGCTGGCCGTGGACTCCACGCAGCCGGTGAGGGTGATGTCGCCGCAGGTGCGGAAGCGGACGGTGCGCTCCTCCGCGACCTCGCCCTCCTTGCACGGGTTCAGCGGGGTCTCGGTCATCAGCATCCCGCCGCGCTCGAAGACCCGGCGCTGGTGGGCGAAGTAGATCGACGGGATCTCGATGCCCTCACGCGCGATGTAGGCCCACACGTCGAGCTCGGTCCAGTTCGAGATCGGGAAGATCCGCATGTGCTCGCCCTCGTGCAGGCGGCCGTTGTAGAGGCTCCACAGCTCGGGACGCTGGTTCTTCGGGTCCCACTGGCCGAACTCGTCACGGTGGGAGTAGACGCGCTCCTTGGCGCGGGCCTTCTCCTCGTCGCGGCGGCCGCCACCGAAGGCGGCGGTGAAGCCGTTCTCCTCGATCGCGTTCAGCAGGGTGCCGATCTGGAGGCGGTTGCGGGAGGTCTTGCCGTCCTCGACGACCACGCCGTTCTTGATCGCGTCGTCGATGCTGGCGACCACGAGCTTCACGCCGAGCCGGTTGACCCAGTTGTCGCGGGTCTCCATCACCTCGGGGAAGTCCAGGCCGGTGTCGACCTGCATGATCGGGAAGGGGATCTTCGCCGGGTAGAAGGCCTTCTCCGCCAGGCGGAGCATCACGATGGAGTCCTTGCCGCCGGAGAACATCAGGACGGGCTTCTCGAACTCGGCGGCGACCTCACGGAAGATGTGGATCGACTCCGCCTCCAGCTGGTCGAGCTGACTCAGCTGGTAGTCGGCATGCGTTTGGGTCATGACAGAAAGGGGACCTCTCCTCGGGACAGCAGCCGTCATCGTATCGGTGGCGGCGGGCGGGCGGGCAACTGCGCCGAAACGGGTGCCCTGGGTCACGTCGACCCCTCAGTCGGTGTGCTTCCCGGCTCGGCGCGACTTCGGCTTCTCGGGTGCCGCGGGTGGTTCGTCCTCGGGTCGCGGGCGGCCCTGCCAGTCGGGTCGCTCCAGCTCCGCGACGGTCGGGGCACCGAACATCGGCAGCCCCTCGAATTTGCGCAGCAGGCCCCAGATCAGCGGGACCAGCACGATCATGGCCAGCCCGATCCCGGCGATCAGCATGGGGTGGGTCTCGTCCTCGCCGGCGCCCAGCGGGGCCCAGCCGGCCTTGTCGAGCAGTGCGACGCCGGACATGGTCAGCACGATCACGATGCCGCGGCGGATGAAGGACTGCGGGACCTTCGGGGCGATCTTCGAGCCCAGGATCGTGCCCGGCACCGAGCCCAGGATCAGCGGGATCGTCAGGTTCAGGTCCAGCCCGTGCAGTGCGATGTTGGAGATCGCGGCGGCCAGCACCAGCGGCACGGCCTGCACCAGGTCGGTGCCGACCAGCCTCACCGCCGACAGGCCGGGGTAGAGCATCAGGAGCGCGACCATGATCACCGAGCCCGAGCCGACGCTGGTGATGCCGACCAGCAGGCCGCCCAGCGCGCCGACCAGGAAGGTCGGCAGCGGGCGGATGTGGGGGTTGGGGTCGCCCTGCGGGCCGTGGGCCAGCTCGCGGCGCAGGTTCACGTAGAGGCGGATGGCGTACGTCGCCGCCGCGAGCAGCAGCGCGAAGCCGATGCACTCCTTGAGGACCGTGTCGATGTTGCCCGGATCGGTGAACCAGGCGACCAGGTGTGGCCCGAGCAGCGCGAACGGCACCGAGCCGAGGATCAACCACTTCGCCAACGTCAGGTTGGGGGAGCCCTCGCGCGAGTGCACGATCGCCCCGCCGGTCTTGTAGACCGCGGCCGCCGTCAGGTCGGCGGTCACCACGGTCGCGGCGTCACCCACGCCGAGGAAGATCAGGGCCGGCGTCATCAGGGCGCCCCCGCCCATCCCGGTGAGACCGACCACGATCCCGACGATGAATCCCGCCGCGAGGATCGAGAAGAAGGTGGTCGTGATCAGGTCATTCATGGGTGTGCACCTTACTTCTAGCCAAGTAGTGCAGTTAAAACGGCGCGCAGCCGCTCGGTCAGGAGCTGGGCGGCGGCCTCGGCCGCCTGCGCACCACGACCGTAGGGGTCGGGTACGTCGAGATCCGGGTCCGCCGAGCCGCGTCGCTCGCCGATCGCCTTGAGCAGGTCGCGGCCGGTGAGCCCGTCGGGGGCCAGCTGGACCGCCTCGGCGAACTGGCCGAGCATGAACACCTTGCGGAACGCGCCCGGGTGGTCGTCGAGGATGAAGGAGCGGTGCGCCGCTTCCGCGGTGAGCACCAGGTCGGCCTGCTCGACCATCGCACCGGTCAGCGGCCGGCTCGCGAAGCCGTCGGCGGTGAGGCCGTGCGTGGCGAGCGTGGCCGCCATGACCGGGTCCATCTCGCGCGCCCGGAAGCCGTGGGTGCCGGCCGAGGCGAACTCCACGCCGTCGTGGTCGGCCGCGTGGTGGCGGGCGAAGAGCTCCATGTAGGGGGAGCGGCAGATGTTGGCGGTGCAGACGAAGAGGACGCGGAGGGGCTCGCCGGCCTGGTGGTTTCGAGACGCTCGCTGCGCTCGCTCCTCAACCACCGAAGTGCCCGCCGCTCGCTCCTCAACCACCGGAAGGGAGCCGGCCACCGGGGCGTCGTCTAAAGGGGCGGTGGTGGGCTCCTCGCCGGTGAGGTCGAGGTAGCCCTCCTCGCCCAGCGCGACCAGCACGTCGTCGAGGGCGTCCTCGATGGTGCGGCCGGTGGTGTCGACGCGCACGTCGGCGTCCTCGGGCTCCTCGTAGGGTGAGGAGATGCCGGTGAACTCGGGGATCTCGCCGCGGCGGGCCTTGGCGTAGAGGCCCTTGCGGTCCCGGCGCTCACACTCCTCCAGCGGGGTGGCGACGTGGACCAGGAAGAACGCCCCGCCTGCCTCCTCGACCATCGCCCGCACCTGTTGACGGGTCTCGTCGAAGGGGGCGATCGGGCTGCAGACCGCGACGCCGCCGTGGCGGGAGATCTCGGCCGCCACCCAGCCGATCCGGCGGATGTTGGTCTCCCGGTCCTCCTTGGAGAAGGTCAGGCCGGCGGAGAGGTGGCGGCGTACGACGTCGCCGTCCAGCGTCGTGACCGTGCGCTCGCCGTGCTCGAGCAGCCGGTCCATCAGCGCGCGGGCAAGCGTGGACTTGCCGCTGCCGGAGAGGCCGGTGAAGAAGAGGACGAGCCCCTGCCGGTCCGGAGTCGGGCGGTCGAAGTCGACGATCTCGGCGATGTCGGTGGGGTAGGGGTTTCGAGACGCTCGCTGCGCTCGCTCCTCAACCACCGAATCGTCCTGCGCTCGCTCCTCAACCGCCGAAGCCGGCTCGGAGGGGAGGGCGAGGACCGGGTTGGGGCCGGCGTAGTTGGCCACCACCCGGTGGCCGAGCGCGTGGTCGGTCTCGGCGTCGCCGTGGGAGGCGAGGGGGACGGCGACCACGACCGCGTCCGGGAGGTGCTGGGCCGCGGCCAGGCTGGCGCGCAGCAGCGCGACGGGGGAGAGGGCCGGGGTGCCGGCGCCGACCAAGGCGAGCAGGACCAGCGGGCCCGCAGAAGCGAGGGCCTCGAGCTGGTCGGTGGTCAGGGCGTCGGTGACCGGGACGAAGGTGCGGCCGGCGTGCTGCTCCTGCGACTGCGCGGGCGTCAGGTAGTGGCTGCGGAACGGGCCGAACTGGGCGTGGGTCAGGGGCTCCACCGCCCCCGACGGCAGCTGGACCTTGGCCAGCGGCAGTCCCTCGGGGTCGACCAGCTCCACCGCGCCGGCGGCCTCCGCCCGCTCCGCGACACCCGCCGGCAGGCTCAGCGTGACCGGGCTGCCGGGCTCGTTGAACGCGCTGGTCGGGGCGAACGCGCCGCCGACCAGCAGCTCGAGGTCGTCGAGCTCGCGGGGCAGGGGACAGTGCTGGGGTGCGGCAGGGGTCGACACGGGCGTCATCCTCTCACCCGGGCGTCGCTAGTCTGCGGACCATGCCGTCTCCCGTCGTCTCCCCTGTCGTGGTGGCCGAGATCGTCCGCTCCGGGTTCGTCGAGGGCCACCACTACGGGTCGGTGGTCGCCCTGGACAAGGCCGGCGACCCCGTCTGGGGCGTCGGCGCCACCGAGGCGCCGATCCTGCCCCGGTCGTGCAACAAGCCGGTCCAGGCACTCGCCATGGTCCGGCTCGGTCTGGACCTGCCGCCGCATCTCCTGGCTCTCTCCTGTGCCTCGCACTCGGGTGAGGACTTCCACGTCGCGGGCGCCCGCCAGATCCTCGACTCGGTCGGGCTGGACGAGACCGCGTTGCAGACCCCCGCTGACTACCCGCTGGACGATGCCACCCGCGACGAGCTGATCCGCTCGGGTGGGGAGAAATCACCCATCCTGATGAACTGCTCGGGCAAGCACTCAGCGATGCTCGCCACGTGCGTGGTGAACGGGTGGGACATCGCGACCTACCGCGACCCCGAGCACCCGTTGCAGCGCGCGATCGCCGAGACGTTCGCCGAGCTGACCGGGGAGCCGGTCGCGGTCACGGCGATCGACGGGTGCGGTGCGCCGCTGCTGTCCACGTCGCTGGTCGGGCTGGCGCGGGCCTTCCGGGCCCTCGCGGTCGCCGAGGACGGCCCCGAGAAGCTGGTGGCCGACGCGATCCGTCAGCACCCGTCGTACGTCTCCGGCTCGCAGCGCGACGAGCGGGTCCTGCTGGAGGCGATCCCGGGCGCGATCGGCAAGGCCGGGGCGGAATCCTGCTACGCCGTCGCGCTCCCGGACGGCCGGGCCTGGGCGCTGAAGACCGACGACGGCGCCCCGCGGGTGCGCCCGGTGCTGATGGCCGAGGCGCTGCGTCGCTCGGGCGTGCTCGAGGAGGCCGGCGTGGACGCCGAGGCGGTACGTCGCACGGGTGTCCACCAGCTGCTGGGCGGCGGTGCCCCGGTGGGGGAGATCCGCGCCTGCTACTGAGCGTGCGCCCGTGACGGCCGGCTCCTGATGGGCGGTGGCTGATGGTCGCCGGGCTGGTGCTGGCGGCGCTGGTGGTCTTCGCCGCCGTGTGCCCGATGCTGGGGCGCGTCGGCGCGGTGCTGCTCGCCCTGATCTCGGTGCTGTGGCTGCTCGTCAACCATCCCGTGGAGGGTGTGGTCATCGTGCCCATGAGCGAGCACCACGGCCTGACGAGTGCCGACCTGGCCGGGCTGGCGGGGCTCGCGATCGCCGGCTGGCTGTGGTGGTGGGGGTCCCGGCCGCCCCGCGGCTGACCTGTTCCGGGTCCTGGGTCAGTTGCGACGGCAGACCATGAGCGGGTTGCCGTCCGGGTCCTCGAACTGGACGAACGAGACGCTGCCGATGTCCTCGACCTCGGAGGTCAGTGGCACCCCGAGCGCGTGCAGGTGCTGCACGGTCGCGTCCATGTCGTCTGTCCAGAAGAAGAACCGGGGTGGTCCCGACGGGTCGAAGTCGGGACGGTTCGCGTCCAGCGCCAGCCGGGTCTCGCCCTCGGTCGGGATGTCGAGGATCGTCCCTTCGTGGGTCGACTCAAGGAGGTCGACGCCCAGCAGCGTGGAGTACCACGCGGCGGACGTCGGCAGGTCGCGCACCGGGATGAAGACCTGACCGACGGTGCGCTTGATCGGGCTCTGCATGGGCCGCAGCGTACGTCCCTCACGCGTTGCTAGCAGCGCTCGCTCACCAGAAGTCCTTATTTTGTTGGGACTTCTGGCCCGATGTGAACGGGTTCACCCCACATCTGCTTGCATTTGCTAACTCTTGCTAGCAGTGTGGAGGCATGGCCAAGGGAAAGGTCGGCAAGACCGTCGAGTCACTCGGTGACTACCTGAGGGAGCAGCGCATCGCAGCGCGCTTGTCCCTCCGGCAGCTCGCCGAGCAGGCCGGCGTCTCCAATCCCTACCTGAGCCAGATCGAGCGTGGTCTGCGCAAGCCCTCGGCCGACGTCCTGCAACAGATCGCCAAGGCGTTGCGGATCTCCGCCGAGCAGCTCTACATCCGCGCCGGGATCCTCAGCCCCGAGGACGGCGTCGGAGGCTCGGTCGAGCTGGCCGTGCTCAACGACACCGGTCTCACCGAGCGGCAGAAGCAGTCCCTGCTGGACGTCTATGCCTCGTTCCTGGCGCTGAACAACGCCAGCACGGCGAGCGACACCACCCTCCCCACCGAGAGCCTCCCCACCGAGAAAAAGGAGTGATCGACATGGCCAAGGCCAAGTTCGAGATCAAGGACATCAAGATCGACGCCACCCGCCCCCTCTACGTCGGCGTGGGTGTCACCGACCTCGCCGTCGAGTACGTCCGCGGCGCCGTCGCCGGCGTGCAGACCCGCGTTGCCGGCGTGCAGAAGAGCGTCACCGACATCGACGTCAAGCCGCAGGCCCTGCGCGACCAGGCCGTCACCGTGGTGAACTCCCGCGTCGAGGCGCTCTCCAAGGACGCCAAGGCCCGCCGCGCCGCCATCGAGGCCCGCGTCGCCGAGCTCCAGGCCGAGGCCAAGGAGCTGCCCTCCAAGGTGCAGGCGATCGTGAACGACAACGTCGCCACCGTCACCGGCGCCTACGGCGACCTCGCCAAGCGCGGCGAGACCCTGGTCGGCCGGATCCGCAAGCAGGAGTCCACCAAGGCGACGACCACGGCGGCCAAGACCACCACCGCCAAGGCCAAGACCACCACGACGCAGGCCAAGAAGACCACCAAGACGGCGGCCAAGAAGACCACGACGGGCGCCAAGTCCACCGCCAAGAAGGTCACCACGACCGCCAAGAAGTCGCCGGCCAAGAGCAGCGCCAAGGCCACCGCCACCGCCGCCAAGACCACCGCCTCGAACGCCGCCACCGCGGCGACCGAGGCCGCCGAGAAGGTCGGCGACTGAAGAGCTCCGGCTCCTGAGGGATCCGACGACGGGCAGCTGAGCCTGTTCTGACCCTCGCGCCACGACCCCCCGCTCCCTCCGGAGCGGGGGGTCGTCGCCTGTCCGGACGGTTGGACCGCTGCTGCTCGGGCATGCTCAGGGCCATGACCGCCCGGGGGAGAGCCATGAGTCCAGTCCGTTCCGTCGTACCCACCGCGCTGCTCGGGCTCGCCGCCCTGCTCGCGGGCTGCGCCGACGAGTCGCCGGGCCTCGAGCCGGACACTGAGGCGGGTGGGAAGCGCGTCCCCGCCACTCCCCGCGCCCTCGCGGCCGTCGTGGTCGACCACGTCCCCGACGCGAAGGTCGCGCGGCCGCACGCCTCCCTGTCGGGGCTGCCGAAGGGGTCGCTCGGCACCGACGTGCAGTACGCCGACGGCGCCTCGGTCAACGTGACCGTCGTGCCCGGCGACGGGGAGCTGCCGCTGGGCTGCGACGTCAGCCGGTGCGAGCAGCTCGACACCGACCTCGAGGGCGCCACCGCGCAGCTGGTGTGGCAGGAGGAGGAGCCCGAGGAGGACCCGGGCGTCATCTACGTCGTGCTCGAGGTCGACGACCAGACCGTCGCCGTCGAAGAGGGCGGGAACGTCGTGGTCACCGGCGACCCCCGCGACCTGGACCTGCACGTCGGTGTCGACGAGCTGCTCGACCTCGCCGAGGACCCGCTGCTGCGTCTGGAGACCACCCCGGCCGCAGTCAAGGCCGGGCGGGACCTCGAGATCTGGGAGGACGAGCCGGACTACTGAGCGGGCGCGTTGCGTACGCTGGTCAGGTGACTGTCTTCGATCTGGAGCTCGGCTTCTCGCTCGCGGTGGGGCTGCTGCTCCTGTGCGTGAAGATCTTCGCGTTCGTGAACAGCCTGCTCTGGTCGGGCCCGGCCTATCAGGCGGCGGGGAAGCTCACCAAGCCCGCCTGGTCGATCATCCTCGGGCTCGGGATGGTGCTCCAGATGCTGCGGCCGGCGGCCACGATCGACCTGCTGAACCTGGCCTTCACGATCGCGGCTTTCGTGTACCTCGCCGACGTCCGTCCCGCACTGGCTTCGTTGACGCGTCGTCGCTGATCGTCGGCTCGCTGCTCCGGTACGTGTAGCCGTACGTGTAGCCGTAGCCGTAGCCGTAGGACCTGCTGTTGCGGCGCGCCGGAGCCAGGTTGATCACGACGCCGATCGCCTTGGCGTCGACCGCCTCGATCCGCTCGATCGCGTGCCGCAGCTGGTCGCGGGTGGTCTTGCCGTGCCGGACCACCACCAGCGCACCGTCGGCCTGCGCCGACAGCAGCGCCGCGTCGGTCACCGGCAGCAGCGGCGGGGCGTCGAGGATGACGACGTCGTAGGAGTCACGCAGCTCGCCGAGCATCTTCTCCATGGCGTGTGACTGGAGCAGCTCCGACGGGTTCGGCGGGATCGGGCCGCTCGCGAGCACGTCGAGCCCGGTCTCGCCGTAGGGCTGGATCGCATCCGCAAGGCCGACCTTGCCGATCAGCACGCTGGTGGTGCCGACCGCGCTGTCCAGACCGAGCCGCTTGGCGATCAGCGGGCGACGCAGGTCACACTCGACCAGCGCGACGCGTTGACCCGCGAGCGCAAGGGTGATGGAGAGGTTGACCGCAGTCGTCGACTTGCCCTCGCCGGGCAGCGAGCTGGAGACCACGAAGACCCGCTGGTCACGGTCGACCTCGACGAACTGCATGTTGGTGCGCAGCACCCGGAACGCCTCGGCCCACGGCGTGGCATCGTTGAGCACATCAGCGGGGGAGCGCTTCACCGCAGCAGTGTCAGCGCCGATGTGGCCCAGAATGGGCGTGTCGGTCACTTGGGCGACGTCCTCGGCATTTGCGAGTGTGGTGTCAAGCAGCTCGCGCAGCACGGCCACTCCGACGCCGAGCAGCAGGCCGAGCATGAAGGCGAGGGCCAGGTTACGGACCGGCCGGGGGCTGACCGGCATGTCGGAGACCTGGGCGTTGTCGACGATCGACGCCTTCACCAGGGGGACGTTCTTGTTGTCCGGCGTCTCGAGCTGGGTGACGAGATTCTTGAGCTGCTCGGCGTACGCCTGGGCGATGTCGCGGGCAAGTACGGGATCGGGGTCGGTCGCGGTGATCTGCAGGATCACGGTGTCGGGGTCGACCGTAGCCGTGACCTCGTCGCGCAGGTCATCGGGACTGATCGAGCCGCCCAGGTCGTCGGCGACTTTCTCCGCGAGCGGCCGGTCCTTGATCAGAGAGGCGTAGGAGCTAATTCGCTGGGTCGCGAAGAGGTTGCCCTGGTAGGCCTGCGACGAGTCGGAGGGACTGGTGGAGACGAAGATCCGGGTGGAGGAGGCGTACTGCGGAGTCGTCTGCCAAGTCAGCACCGACGTGATGCCGACCATTAGAAGCATGCATAGCGCGACCGTCTTCCACCTTCGACGGAGCGTGCGCCAGTAGTCCTTGAGTTCCACGTGTGTCCCGTCTTCGTCGCGATCTTTGCCCCATGCGCGGCGTGGCGCGGCATCACTCTATCTGGGTATGGACAGGGGGTCAGGATCTGCCCGGCTACCATGGAGTACGGATGCGGACGTCGCGTCCTCAAACAGGGGGCTACCCGTCTATGGCACGCGATTTCGAAGTCCGACCCTGGGGCACGTGGGAGGTCCTGGACTCGGGCGACGGCTGGAAGGTGAAGCGGATCGAGGTCCGCCCCGGCCACCGGCTCTCCTACCAGACCCACGGGCAGCGGGCGGAGCACTGGGTCGTGGTCGCCGGAGTCGCCACCTGCACCATCGAAGGTGAAACCGTGGTCGCCGGTCCGGGTGAGTTCGTGGCCGTGCCGATCGGCGCCGCCCATCGCATCACCAACGCCCACGACGAGGACCTGGTCATCATCGAGGTCCAGCGCGGCTCCTATACCGGCGAGGACGACATCGTGAGGCTCGAGGACGACTACGGCCGCAACGAGCAGCTGCGTCGCTAGGTCAGGACGCCTCCGCTGCGCATGGAACAAACAGAAGCAAACACATTTCTTGCAGCAGCCGCTGCTTTCGACAATTGCACCCGACGGCTCAGATGGTGCTCGTAACCTGCGCGTACGACCTACGTCTCATCCGGAGGAACCAAGTGCGCCGTACGCTCTCGCTACTTTCCGCATCCCTGCTCACGGCGCTGATCGGCCTCCCCGTGGTCGCAGCCAACGCCGGTGGGGCCTTCGAGGTGACTGCGACCGCCTCGACCAGCTCGGTCGTCATCGGCGACCCCGTGAAGTTCACCGGCTCGGTCACCCCTGCCAAGGCCGGCAGCCGGGTCGACCTGCAGGTCCGCCACGGCAAGAAGGCCTGGGAGCTGGTGCGGCACGCCAAGATCAAGAGCGACGGGACCTTCCGGGTCGCTGACCGGCCCGCTTCGGTCAAGCCCACGACGTACCGGGTCGTCATGCCCGGGACCAAGAAGCGGAGCACCGGCTACAGCGCCGAGATGCGGGTCGCTGTCTACCGCTGGCACTACCTCAGCGATCTGGACAGGGTGGACTCCAGCGGCTCGATCGAGGCCGGCGACGCCGTCTCGATCAACGGAACGGTCTACAAGAAGTCTCTCAACGCCTGGGCCGGATGGCAGGACGCGTGGGTCGAGTACAACCTCAGCCGCAAGTGCTCCACGCTGAAGGGCACGATGGGCCTGAGCGACGAGTCCGCGACGGGCGCGCTTGGCGAGATCGAGATCTTGGGCGACGGGAACTCGATCTTCGACCGCACGTTCCCTCTGGGTGAGTCCGAGACGCGGTCCCTGACCGTCTCGAACGTGCTCCGGCTGCGGATCGAGTTCACCCCGCTCTCTGACGACGATGACGCCGATGGGGCGGTCGGCAAGCCGCAGGTGCTCTGCCGGTTCTGACGACGCTCGTCACACGTGCGGCTCAGGGTGCGCCATGGTGCACCCTGGGCCGCACGACTCATTTCTGGAGGTCGGCGTCCACCATCCGGCCGACCAGCTCCTCGAAGCCCACGGTCGGGGTCCAGCCGAGCAGCTCCCGCGCCCGCGTCGCGTCACCGACCAGGTCAGTCGGATCGGCCGGCCGGACGAACTCGGGGTCGACCGTGACCAGGCCCTCCCAGTCGGTGATCCCCGCCCGGGCGAACGCCGTGGCGACGAAGTCCCGCACCGTGTGGCCGGCCCCGGTGGCGACCACGTAGTCGCGCGGTGTCTCGGCGCGCGCGGCCCGGACCATCGCGTCGACGTAGTCGGGCGCCCAGCCCCAGTCGCGGCGGGCATCGAGGTTGCCGAGCACCAGCCCGTCGGCCTCCCCGCGGGCGATCGCGGCCACGCCGCTGGTGATCTTGCGGGTCACGAAGTGGGCGGGCCGACGCGGGGACTCGTGGTTGTAGAGGATCGCGCTCACCGCGTGCAGCCCGCGGCGGCGGTGCACGTCGACCATCAGGTGGGCGTAGGCCTTCGCGGCGCCGTACGGGTTCACCGGCCGGATCGGCGTCGACTCGTCCTGCGGGCTGGTCGGGGGCTCCCCGAAGATCTCGGCGCTCGAGGCCTGCACGAAGCGGACCGGGTGGCCGGACTTCTCCTGCGCCTCCCACGCCGAGCCCATCAGCGAGGCGGCCGCCAGCGCGTTGACGCGGGCGGTGAGCTCCGGCTCGGACCACGAGCGGGCGACCGAGGAGAGCCCAGCCAGGTTGTAGACCTCGTCCGGCGCCAGGTCCACCACCAGCGCCCGCACCTGCTCGGTCCGGGTCAGGTCGCCGACGTGCAGCTCCACGGCCTCCAGGCCGAGCGCAGTGAGGTCCGGCAGCGGCTCGTCGGCGTGCGCCAGCGCGTGCACCTCCACACCGTCGGCGAGCAGCCGCTCGGCGAGGTAGCCGCCGTCCTGGCCCCCGATCCCGGTGACGAACGCTCGTGCTCTGTCACGCATGGCGGCCCGTCACCAGCCCTGCCGGGTCGCCTCGAGGTCGGCCTCGACCATCAGCGCGACCAGCTCGGGGAACGACACCCGCGGCTTCCAGCCCAGCACCTCCCGGGCCTTGCTCGCGTCGCCGATCAGGTGGTCGACCTCCGCGGGCCGCATGAAGCGCTCGTCCTGGCGGACGTAGGGCGCCCAGTCCTCGATCCCGACGTGGCGGAACGCGGCGTCCAGGAAGTCGCGGATCGAGTGCGCCTCGCCGGTGGCGATCACGTAGTCGTCCCCCTGCGGCTGCTGCAGCATCAGCCACATTGCCTCGACGTAGTCGCCGGCGAAGCCCCAGTCGCGCTCGGCGTCGAGGTTGCCGAGCACCACCTCGTCCTGCAGGCCCAGCTTGATCCGGGCCACCGCTTGGCTGATCTTGCGGGTCACGAACTCCGGGCCGCGGCGCGGCGACTCGTGGTTGAAGAGGATCCCCGATGAGGCGTGCATCCCGTAGGACTCGCGGTAGTTGATGGTCATGTGGTGCCCGAAGACCTTGCTCACGCCGTACGGCGACCGCGGCCACAGCAGGGTCCGCTCGTGCTGCGGCGACTCCTGGACCTTGCCGAACATCTCCGAGCTCGACGCCTGGTAGAAGCGCACCCCGCCGGGTTGACCGCCCGCCCGATATCCGCTGTGCAGGCGCAGCGCCTCCAGCATGTTCAGCACGCCCTTGGCGGTCACGTCGGTGGTCAGGTGGGCGTTCTCCCAGGAGTACGCGACGAACGAGACCGCGCCGAGGTTGTAGACCTCGTCGGGGTCGGAGTCGCGCAGCGCGCGCAGCAGGCTGGACATGTCGGTGAGGTCGCCGTTGTGGAGGCGTACGTCGGGGAGCAGTCGCTCGACCAGCTCGCGCTTGGGGTTGTTCTGGCCCCGGATCAGCCCGTGTACGTCGTACCCCTTGGAAAGCAGCAGCTCGGCGAGGTAGAGGCCGTCCTGACCGGTGATGCCGGTGATGAGCGCGGTGGGCATACGGGGGATTGTGCCCGAGAGGCACGCCCGGGCCTGTCGTCGCTCCCGCTCAGTAAGCGCCGCGGGAGCCGAACACGGCGCCGAAGGTGCGGGCCAGGATGGAGAGGTCCTGCAGCATCGACCAGTTGTCCACGTAGTAGAGGTCGAGCCGGATGGCCTCGCTGATCGTGAGGTCGTTGCGGCCCGACACCTGCCACAGTCCGGTCATGCCGGGCCGCACCCGCAGCCGTCGGGACATGCCGCCGGAGTAGAGGGCGACCTCACGCGCGACCTGGGGACGCGGGCCGATCAGGCTCATGTCGCCCTTGAGGACGTTGAACAGCTGCGGGAGCTCGTCGACGGAGTAGCGCCGCAGCCACTTGCCGGGCGGCGTGATGCGGGGGTCGTCCTTCATCTTGAAGAGCAGGGCGCTCTCGCCGAGCTGACGCTGGAGCTCGGCGACCTTGGACTCGGCGTCGACCACCATGGTCCGGAACTTCAGGCAGGCGAACTCCTCGCCGTTGCGCCCGATCCGGGTCTGTCGGAACAGCACCGGGCCGCGGTCGTGGGCCTTGATCCGCAGCGCCGTGAACACCAACAGCGGGCTGAAGGCGCAGATGAGCAGGAACGAGCCGCAGACGTCGAAGAGCCGCTTGGCCCAGCGGGACGCGTCGGTCGCGGTGGGCGGGTCGATGTGGATGAGGGGGAGGCCGCCGACCGGGTGCACCCGCACCCGCTCGCTGGAGATGTCCGTGACGCTGGGCGCGACGACCACCTGCACGTTCTCGTGCTCGAGGTCCCAGACGATCTTCTGCATCTGAGCCGCCGAGCTGAGGGCGCCACCCGCGAAGAAGATCACGTCGATGCCGGACCGCTTCGCGAGGTCGGTCGCCTCGTCGGCGTTGCCGAGGACGGGGATGCCGGTCGAGGTCTCCTCGGTGAGCTCGTGCTCGGGGGTCAGCGCGCCGACGATGTTGTAGCCCAGCCAGGGCTCGCGGCGCAGGACGGACGCGATCTCGTCGATGTGGACGACCGAGCCCGCGATGAGCACCCGCTGGAGGAGGGTGCCGCGCCGGCGTGCGCTGTGCAGGACCCGCCTCAGGACGAAGCGACCGAGCACCAAGGTGGGCAGGCCCACCACGAAGGCGAGCACGAAGAAGCCGCGGGAGAGCTCGAACTTGGCGAGGTAGCAGCCGATGCCCACCACGCCCGCGGTCACGAGAGTGGCGTTGACGACCCGTTTGTACTCCTCGGTGCCGGCCCCGAAGACGGTGGGCTGGTAGCCGCCGAGCATGGCGATGGCCAGGACCCAGGCCAGCAGGATGAGCGGACCCGCGAGCCCGAGGCTGTCGACCACGTTGGTCGAGTTCTCGAACACGGAGAGTCGTTGCCGGCCGAGGGCCGCGATGGTCCCGACGCCGGCGATCACGGCCAGGTCGACCGTCAGTGCCGTTGCGGGGAGCGCGCGCAGGGCGCGACTAGGGGTGGTGCTGCCGAGCCGTTGCCGGCTGTCCGAGAGAAGAGTCATGGAGTTGTGTCCAGTCGAAGCGCCCTGGCGGGGGAGGGGCGGGTGGGCGGGGATGGCTCCGTTGTCATCGAGCTTCCATCTTGTCCCATCGACACCCCCCGTGACATGGAAACTTCCTTTGTTTACAGAGTCAACCGTTCGCGTCACCCCGTGGTTACGCGCCCGACATGTGATACGCGATCCGGTGCGTCCGCGCAGGGCTTTGCCGCGTCCTTCACCCCTCGGGGTGGCGCCGCCGTCGTCGTCTCGGCTGGCGCGTGACGGTCAGTCGAGGACGGCCCTGGAGGGACGTCGCTGGCCCGGGAGAATGGTACGACGAACGACCGCCAGGTCAGGCAACGCCGAGCGATGGGTCCGGGGTGCCGGGAGCCGTGGTGGCGCTGCGCTCGAAGAGGTCCCACGCGTCGGGATGCTCGGGGTGGAGGCCCTCGGCCTCGCACCAGTCCTCGAAGGGCGTGTTCAAGCCCGAGTCCCGGCTATCGCGCACGTCATCCCAGTGGATGAGTCCCATGGTCACTCTCTTCCCGTCACGACGCCTGCGGCGACGTGGCTCGAACCGGGCCCCAGCGGCAGGGCCATGTGGTGCGGTACAGGGAGCTGTGCTTTCCGAGACGATGCTCTAGGCATCGGCGGTCGAAACGTATTCTTGAGTTGTGGCTAGACCAGGCTGGTTCCCACCGTGTCACGGGAAGGTGAAGAAAACTTCAAGACCACCTCAAGACGGATGCAGAAGGTCTAGCGTCGTGATCAACACACGGGGGACGGTGTGGGCGGGCACTCGGGCTCGCCAGCCGATGTGACTCCGGGTGCCAGGGTCCAGCCGCAGGGCCCGCGGACCGGAGAAGGTGATGCCGTGATGGCACTCCCTCGCAAGATCGTCACCGTGCACTCACCCGTCCCGAAGCAGATCCTCGACGACCTCCTCACCTGCATCGAGCAGTCGCTCGAGCGGACCGGTGCCTCCCGTATCTGGATCGACGGCCGCTTCTGCCCCGAGCTCGTGGTCATGGCGGAGTTCGCCGACGTCGCGCCGGACGGTGCCGTCCTCGACGGGGACGAGTCCTGCGGTGAGGTCGTCCCGGACCTGCCGGCCCCGCGCCACGCCTGAGTGTCACTGCTCACTTGTGGTGAGATCGGTGTGGCGCACGACGCGTCGACGTCACTTCGCTGGTAATGACGCGTAAGGGTTACTCTTCCGTTTACTCTTACGACGGCTTCTTGGGTTTCCCCCGTCCCTCGACGACCCGGATGTCCGTCCCCTGCTGCGTCAACTCCGGAAGGCCGCTCGTGGCGAACACCCGCAAGATCCTCACCCTGCACTCCCCGATCGGGCCGCACGTCGTCGACGAGCTGCTGACCGCGATCGAGAAGGCCCTGCACCGCGTCGGCGCGGAGCGGGTGTGGATCGACCCCCGCTCCAGCCACGACCTGACCATCCTGGCAGACCTGCCCGAGCTGACCCTTCAGGACGACGGTCTCGCCGAGGTCCCGGACCCGCGGTCGCTCGACGACGACCTCTCGGACAGCGTCCTCTCCTGAGGCCCTGCGCCTCGTGACCGGGTCAGCCGTCGGGCGGGCCCGGTAGCTGGTCCACCGAGGTGGCCGGCGATGCCAGCGCCACCAGCCCACACGCCACCAGCACGCCGCCGCACACCCCCGCGCTGATCGCGGTGGCGCCGACCTCGTGGCCGGCCAGGAGCGCTCGCAGCAGCAGCCCCACGCCGCTGCCGAGGAGCGCCACCACCGACGCCAGGTGACGGCCGGGCTGGCCCACGAGGATCCGCAGCGCCCCTCCGGCAGTCGCGATCGCGAAGCCGAGCGCCCACAGACCGTTGGTCTGCGCCTCGCTCCCCGTGGGGTAGATCTCCCACTGCGCCACCAGCAGGAATCCCGCGACCAGCAGCCCCACCAGGGCCCCGAGCGCGGCCAGGGGCGGCCGTGGTGCCCGGTGGGTGCGCCGGATCAGCGCCTCCCGTCGGCGGTCCACCTGCCGCGAGGCCCGTCGCACCTGCGGGTCGTCGATCATGACCGCTCCTCCCGGCGCGCCTCGGCCAGGTCGGCGGCGGCGAACGCCACCGCCAGCGCGGCGCTGGTCAGCACCAGCCGTCGGCGGTTCGGCACGAACGCGGCCAAGCCCACCATCGACGCGGCGTGGACCACGTCGACCGCCGCGTCGGCCTCCGGCACCCAGGCCCGGTGCAACCAGCGGCCGCCCAGCGACTGGACGACGTACCGGCCGCCGAGGACGCGCACCGTACGCCGCACGCCGACGCCGTCCCGCGACCTGGTCAGGCGGACCGGCAGGCCCGGCTGGGCGAGCGCCACCACGCCGAGGGCCAGGCGGGCGGCGTCCGGGCGCCTCACGGCTTCCTCCACCGGGTCAGCGCGAGGGCCCCGGCGGCCACGGCGGCCGCCGCGGCGCCGAGCGTCCCGTGGTGCTGGGAGGCCCACAGCTGCGGGGACCTGCCCCAGGACCTGTCGTCGAAGAGGCCGTGCGCGCCGAAGTCCTGGCCGCTGGGGCCGTCGGCCGGCTCCCAGAGGTTCGCCGGCTGGTCCGGCGGCTTGGGCTGCCCCGTCTGCTGGGCCCCGAAGCCGGTGCGGGCCAGGTAGCGGTCGAGCAGGCCCGGGGCGACGGCGTTCGCCAGCAGCGTGGCCGCGGTGGTCTCGCCGACCCAGTACTCCCGCCGCCGCGGGTGGTCCGCGGCGTACACGACGCCTCGTGCGGCCACCTCGGGCTGGTAGATCGGCGGCACCGGCTGGGCCTGGTGCGGCAGCCGGGACAGCACCCAGGAGAACTGCGGGGTGTTGACCGCCGGCATCTGCACCATCGTGACGTGCACGTTGCTGCGGTCGTGCAGCAGCTCGGTGCGCAGCGACTCGTGGAAGCCCTGGAGGGCGTGCTTGGAGCCGCAGTACGCCGACTGGAGCGGGATGCCCCGGTAGGCCAGCGTCGAGCCGACCTGCACGATCGTGCCGCGGTCCCGAGGCAGCATCCGCCGCAGCGCCGACCGGGTGCCGTTGACGTAGCCGTGGTAGCTCACGTCGGTCACCCGCTGGAACTCCTCGGGCTCGATGTCGACGAACCGCGCGAACACCGAGGTGAAGGCGACGTTGACCCACACGTCGATCTCGCCGAGCACCTCCTCGACCTCGTCGGCCGCCTTCTCGACGGCCCGGTGGTCGGACATGTCGACGCTGACCGTCAGGGCCTGCGCCCCGGCCTGCTCGACCTCCGCGGCCACCGCGTCCAGGCCGGTGGTGCCGCGGGCGAGCAGCGCCACCGAGTCCCCGCGTGCCGCGAACATCCGGGCGGTGGCCCGCCCGATCCCTCCCGTCGCGCCGGTCACGACGACCACGCGTCGGCGTTCGTCCGATGTCATGTGTTCCTCCCTCTCTCGTGTCTCCTCGTCTGCTGCACCTGTCGCACTACCTGCTCCGCGCCCAGAACCCACGCGACGGGACCCCCGCCTCACCGAGCCGCTGCGCGGTTTCGAGGAGCACGGCGTGCACGAACGCCTGCGGCAGGTTGCCGCGCAGCTGTCGCTGCACCACGTCGTACTCCTCGGTGAAGAGGCCCGGCGGCCCGAGGGCGCCCCGGTTGCGCTCGAACCACCTCAGCGCCGCGGCGACGTCGCCCTGCTGGAGCGTGGCGAGCGAGAGGTGGAAGCCGCTGAGGACGAACGCCCCCTCGGAGTCGTGGAACGGCACGTGGGGGTCCTGCCGGAAGCGGTAGACGTAGCCGTCGTCGGTCAGCTCCTGGACGACCGCGCGGCAGGTCAGCACGTGCCGGGGGTCGTCTGCCGGGACCGCGCCGCGGATGCCGGGCAGCAGCAGCGCGGCGTCCACGCCGGCGTCGGCGGGGGAGCGCTGCCAGCGGCCGTCGGGGTGCCGGCAGTCGCGGTCGACCGAGGCGACCAGCCGGTCGGCGAGCTGCTGCCAGTCCGCCGCGACCCGGCCGGTGCGCCGGTCGGCCACCGCGCGCAGGCCCGCTGCGCACATCAGTCGGGAGTGTGCCCAACGGCGGTCCTCGAGCTCCCAGATCCCCGCGTCGGGGTCGTGCTGCCGCGCGACGACGGCCTCGACGACCGCCTCGACCGCCTTCTCGCCGAGCCCGTCGAGGCGTCCTGCGCGGTCCGCGGCGGCGAGGAGCAGCAGCGCCTCGCCGAGGGCGTCGAGCTGGAACTGGCTGTTCGCGCGGTTGCCCACGCGGACCGGCGCGCCGGGATAGCCGGGCAGCGTCAGCCGCCGCTCGTCGGGCACCGGGTCGCCGTCGACCGTGTACGCCGGCCGCAGCCGCGGGCCGTCCTCGAGCACACGCTCCGAGACGAACCGGACCGCGGCGTCGAGCAGGTCGTGGCCCCCGACCACGGCGGCGGCCTGGCCGGCGTAGCACTGGTCGCGGATCCAGGCGTAGCGGTAGTCGTAGTTGCGGCCCTGGTCGGCACGCTCCGGCAGCGCGGTCGTGGCTGCGGCGACCATGGCACCGGTGGCGCCGGTCAGGCCGCGCAGCACCGCGTAGGAGTGGTGCGACTCCCCGGGGGCCGCCGACGCGTCGAGGTCGGGCACGGCGTCGCGCCAGGCGCGCTCGGTGGTGGCCCAGGCGCCGGCCGCGTCGGGTGGTGCGCCGGGCAGCGGGTCGCGGCTGATCTCCAGGACCAGGTCGTGGTGGCCGCCCTCGGGCACGTCGAGGTGGACGCTGATGCGCCCGTCGTCGAGGCGCGCGTGCGCGGGGACGCCCGACCAGCGGTAGCGCAGGTCACCGGTGCGGCCCTCCCAGACACCGGCCGCGCTGCGGCGCACCGTCATCGGGCGGGCGCCGAACTCGGCGCGGCACTCCAGGGTGGCGCGGACGTGCGCGTCGCCGAGCGTGGCCTCGACCCGGCGCAGCAGCACCACCCGGTCGCGGTCGCCGGGCAGGGCCAGCGCATCGCGGCACTCGACCACGGCGTTCGTGGCCACCCAGCGACCCCGCCAGATGAGCGTGTCCTGGTCGTAGTGCCCGCCCCAGACGAACCGGTCGCTGGTGGGGGTGACGGCGTAGCTGCCGGCACCACCGAGGAGGCTGGAGAACACCGCGTCGTCGTGCCAGCGCGGGGCACACAGGAACGCGACGTCGCCGCGCGGGCCGACCAGGGCGCCACGCTCGCCGTCCGCGAGCAGTGCGTACTGCCGCAGCGGGACGGGTGGGAACGGGGCCCTCACCGGGCGGGGGAGCAGGTCGGGCGGGCCATGGGGGTGGTTTCCTCCTGTCATCGGGACTGTGACCGTCGGGTTGGGGAGTACCCGACCAACAGAAAAATATGCGCTGGAGCATATATGCTCAAGCGCAGTGATGTTCGGTGAAGGAGCTACGGTCGTGACGGAGCTTGACGAGCTGGTCGAGGAGTTCCTGCGCGCCAGCCGCGCCCTGGTGGGCCTGTCGGTGCACTCGGTGGCGGCCTCACCGGTCGAGGTGACCCTGGTCCAGCACCGGCTGCTGGTGCTTCTGGCCGCCCGGGGCGAGCAGACGGTCGGTGACATCGCCGCCGAGCTGGGGGTGAACCCCTCCAACGCCACCCGGCACTGCGACCGGCTGCAGCGGCTCGGGCTGGTCGAACGCCGGCGCTCCGAGCGGGACGGTCGGGTGGTGCAGATCGCGCTGACGGGTGCCGGGCGAGAGGTGGTCGACGCGGTGTCGAACCGGCGGCGCGAGGAGGTGCGTCAGGTCCTGGACAGCATGGCCGTCCACGACGTCGAGGCGGTCCTGGCGGGGCTGCGCGCCTTCAGCGACGCGGCGCACGAGGCCGCGGAACGGGACTGGGTCACCGTGCTCGGGTGACGCAGGGCAGCGGGCACTGCCGGCGCCCGCGGTGGATCAGGCTGTGACGCCGGAGCCGTCGCGCGTCGTACGGATCGCCTGGTAGCTCTCCCACGCGCCGAACTTCTCGGGGTGGATGCCCTGGGAGGTGCACCAGTCCTCGAAGGGCGTGGTGAGGGGCTCACCCTCGTCGGCCCACAGGGCCTCCGCCCACGATCTGCGCATGTCGCCACGATCCGCGGCGGCGACGCCGTCCTGAGCTGGATTGCCCTCGGCGTCACTGAAGTTGGGTACGACGTCCATGGTCAGCGCTCCTGGTGGTCGCGGGCGGGGGCGCCGGTCGGGCGGGCGGTGAGGGTCAACGAGGGCTCCGAGGGGTCGACGACGATCGCGAGCCCCCCGCTCAGCGAGCACCATGCCCGCCGGCCGGCGTACGAAACCTCCGCCGGCCGACCGATCTGGCTCAGCTCTTCGGGTAGGCGTCGCCGGCGGCCTGGCGCGCCTCCCAGGCGCTGCGCACCATCTCGCGCAGGTCGTGGCGCATCTCCCAGCCGAGGTCGCGGGCGGCCAGCTCGCCGCTCGCCACGATCCGGGCCGGGTCGCCGGGACGGCGTTCCTTGATCGTGGGCTCGAAGTCGACGCCGGTCACCTCCCGGATCGCGTCCATGATCTGGCGCACCGAGACGCCCTCGCCGCTGCCGAGGTTGTAGACCCGCTCGAGCGGCTCGCCGTCGACCAGCCGGCGGGCGGCAGCCACGTGCGCCAGGGCCAGGTCGGAGACGTGGATGTAGTCGCGCACGCAGGTGCCGTCCGGCGTCGGGTAGTCGGTGCCGTTGATGTGCGGCGTCGCGCCGCGGTAGAGCGCGTCGAACACCAGCGGGAACAGGTTGTGGGGGCTCGCGTCGAAGAGCTCCTTCGAGCCCGACCCCACCACGTTGAAGTAGCGCAACGAGGTGTGCCGCAGCCCGTGCGCGCGCTCCACGTCCTTGAGCAGCCACTCGCCGATCAGCTTGCTCTCGCCGTACGGCGACTCCGGCCCGGTCGCGGTCTCCTCGGTGACGAGGTCGACGTCGGGGGTGCCGTACGTCGCGGCGCTGGACGAGAACACCAGCTTGTCGATGCCCCGCGCCTGCATGGCGTCGAGCAGGATCACCGTGGCCGAGACGTTCTGCTCGTAGGTGTGCAGCGGGCGGGAGACCGAGACCCCGGCGTACTTGAACCCGGCGATGTGGATGACGCCCTCGACGCCGTGGTCGTCGAGCGCCGACTCCACCGCGGCGCGGTCCAGCAGCGTGGCGCGGACGAACGGCACACCGTCGGGCACGAACGCCTCGAACCCGGAGGAGAGGTCGTCGAGCACGACCGGCTGCATGCCCGCCTCCGCCAGCGAGCGGACGACGTGCGCCCCGATATAGCCGGCTCCACCAGTCACCAACCAGGTCACGTCAGACTCCTATCGAAACGCATCGGACCGCAGACGGGTCAGGATAGGGGATCGCGCCGCGGCCTCCCCGGGACGCGCGGCGCGGGTGCCCGCGCACGGCCCGGTCGCCGTTAGGGTGGTCCGGTTGTGAATCGCCGAATCATGCTGCCCCTGCTCGCCCTCGTCCTGCTGGTCGCGGGCGTGGTCGGCGAGGTCGTCTGGTCGCAGGACGTGGTCGGCGCCGCCGACGTCAGCCTGGTGGCCGACGGCGACACACTGTCCGCCGAAAAGGTCGACCCCGAGCTCGACCCGCAGCTCGACCCCCGGGCCGAGCCCGCCGGGCCGCTCGCGGGACGCAGGATCGTCATCGACCCCGGTCACCAGCTCGGCAACCACAACTACCCGCGCAAGATCAACCGGCCGGTCCCGGCCGGCGGGTTCGAGAAGCCGTGCAACACCACCGGGACGGCCACCAACGGCGGCTATCCGGAGGCGACCTTCGCGTGGCGGGTCTCGAAGCTGGTCAAGGCGCGGCTGGTCCGCCTCGGCGCGACGGTCGTGCTCACCCGGCACAGCAACCGTGAGGACCGCTGGGGTCCGTGCGTGGACGCCCGCGGCCGGGCCGGCAACAAGGCCCCCGCCGACCTCAAGATCAGCATCCACGGCGACGGGAACACCGCCGCGGGCGCTCGCGGCTTCCACGTCATCGCGCCGACCGACCGGAAGCCCTGGACCCACGACATCTACAAGTCCTCGCACCGCCTCGCCCGCGAGTCCCGCGCCGCCCTGCGCTCGGCCGGGGTCCCGGTCGCCAACTACATCGCCGGCGGCGACGGGCTGGACTTCCGCTCCGACCTCGGCACGCTCAACCTCTCCGACGTCCCGGTCGTGATGGTCGAGCTCGGCAACATGCGCGATCGCCGCGACGCCCACCGGATGACCACGGCCTCCGGCCGGGACACCTACGCGCGGGCGCTGGTGCGGGGCGTGCGGCACTACCTGCGCTGACTTCGGCGCGCTGGCGCGGGGCCGGCGTACCGGGTGGCCTGTGGAGAACGCCTCGAGAGCCGTGCGCGAGGTCCTGATGGACCTGGTGGCCCGAGGGCCGTACGGCCGGGCAGTCGGGTGCCGGTCGCGCCCGCCCGCCGCCTGAGCCACCCGGCGCGGGCCCGAACTGCCCGGCCGGGTGGCCGACGAGTCAGGAGATGACGGCGTCGATCGTCTTCTTCAGCGCACTCGGCTGGGACGGCTTGGTCGGCGCCTTCTTGCGGGCCTCGGCCATGTCCGCGCCGAGCTCCTGGAGGACCTTGCGGCCGAGCGCCTCCCGCACCTTCGGGAACCACTCGTCCTCCTCCTCCTCGATGTGGTGGCGGACGTTCTCGATCAGCACCGTGGTCTTGGCGGTGAAGCGCTCGTCGGACGGCTGCATGGCCGACAGCTCCACCACGAGGACGTCGGCGACGTGGTGCTCCTCGTAGGACTCGAGGACGTCGTCCTCCAGCTCGGGGACGAGCTCGCGGACGCGCGGGTACATCACCTCGTTCTCGATGTAGGTGTGCACGGTCAGCAGCTCGATCATCTTCTCGACGAGCCGGCCCTTGGTCTTGTGGGCCTCCTCGCCGGCCTCCTCGAAGTCCCTGAAGGTGCGCAGGATCTCCTTGTGGTCGTCCTTGAGCATCACGATGGCGTCAGTCGACATGGGTGTTCTCCTTGGTGGTGGTGGGTTCGTGGTTGGCCCGCGATCGACGGGCCCGGAGGTACGCCGGCTCGCGGAGCCGGCGTACTGCTGGGAACTGGCGGAGCCCGGCGAGCTGGTGCCGGACAGGGTCGAACGAGATCTCCGGGTCGTCCCCCGGGGTCCGCGAGAGGCGGAGCACCGCGAACACGTGCCACTCGCCGGCCGGCCTGGCCCAGGACAGCTCGTAGGTCTCGGCGCCGACGCCGACCGCGCCGAGCAGCAGCGCACCGGAGTCGGTGTCGTAGGGGAGGAGCGTCGTCAGGGGCCGGCCGCGGGGCCGTCGGCTCGCGGTGAGCACGAACCGGCTGATCCGGCCCCGGCCGGTCGTGGCGAAGAGGAGGTCCCCGTCGCCGTCCTGCGTGTGCACGCGCACCGCGAGGCCGTGGATGTCCGGCCAGCGGCGGGGCAGGCCCACCGCGCGGGAGCGGCGCACGACGACGTCGTCCTCGCCCGGTTCGTCGAGCCATGCGACGCCCGTCCTCGGCTCCGAGCCTCGCCGGTAGATCCGGCCGTGGACGACCTCGCCCGTGGGGTGCAGCGGCTTGCGGGCGGGCCGGACCGCCGCGACCGCCCGGGTGGCCGTGGCCAGGGCTGCGCCGCCGGCGGACAGGGTCGCGCGAGGGAGATCTCGTGGTGCGGGCACACCGCCTCCTCGGGGGATCGGGGGTAGGCGTGGGCCGTACCCGGCCCGGCCGCGCCGAACCTCACCCGGTCGGGGGAGCCTCGCCGCCGGATCACCCGATCGGGTGGGTTTGCCGACCTCGGGCGGCGGCTACGGAGCAGGTGCTGGCGGGCCTCGGGGACTCGCCCTTACGCAGTGTGCGGGAGTCCGAGGCCTGCCAGACCAGGTGTCCGTTCAGAACTCGTCGACCTGCGGGTCGAGGATGCGGACCCGGTCGGGGGCGAAGCCGTGCTCGAGCCCCCACGCCACCGCCTGGGACCGGCGGGAGACGCCGGCCTTGCGGTACGCCGTCTTGAGGTGGGTCTTGACCGTGTTGATGCTCAGGTAGACCCGGTCGGCGATCTCCTGGTTGGTCAGCCCCTGGGTGAGCAGCGCGAAGACCTCCGCCTCCCGGGCCGAGAGGCCGAGGTCCTGCCCGGGCCAGCCCCCGACGTCGGGGTTGCTCCGGGCGTCGTCGGGCGGGGTGACGATCTTGCCCTCGTGCACCGCCTCGAGGGCCGCGACCATCTCGGCGGCGGGCATGCCCTTCCAGAGGTACCCGACCGCGCCGTCCGAGATCGCGCCCTCCACCAGCTCGCGCTGGAGGTTCCAGGTGAAGACCACGACCTTCGGGCGGCCGTCGCGCGCGATGCGGCCGACGTCGATGTGCCCGCCCTGCTCCTGGCCGAAGGTGTCGTAGAGGACGATGTCGACGTCGCTGACCGTCGGCGCGTTGGAGTCCAGCTCGACGACCTCCACCCGCTCGGCGTACGGCGCGAGCATCACGGCCACGCCGGCGACGACGAGCTCGTAGTCGTCGTTGACGGCGATGCGGATCGGTGCCTGGTCAGGTGCCATGTCGGCGAGCCTAGACAAGGTCCCGCTCCCGCCCGCGGGGCAGTTCGTCCGTCCAGTCGCCTCGGCCCCGCTCGGGGCCGGTGCTGCAGGGCCGAACTGCCTCCGTTCGTGCTCACGCTGCTGGCTGGGTGAGACGGGCACGGGGGCCGAGGGCGACCAGGGCGGTGAGCACGGCCCGGACGTAGTCGGGTTCGAACATCACCTCCTTCCAGGTGAACCGGACGACGGTCCAGCCCGCACGGGCGAACCCGGTGTAGCGCCGTACGTCGCGGCCGAAGGAGTCGGTGTCGGCGTGGAACTCGAACGACTCGGCCTCGATCACCAGCCCGAGCCGGCGGTCCATGAGGTCGGCGCGGCCGATGTTCCCCACCCACTGCTGCGGCTCGACCACGAGACCCGGGACCTCGAGAGCGATCGCGCGCAGCACGGACTCGAACGGGTTCGCTGCCCGTGGGTCCGCGGCCTCGATGACCCGGACCGCCTTCGCGTGGCCGGTGCGGGGTGACGCCTTCGCGGCCGCGAGGAGCTCATCGCGGCTGATCCCGGCCCGGAGCGCGGAGTCCGCCACCGCGAGTGCGACGTCGAAGCCGTAGGCGCGGGCGCAGTCGATGACGGTCTGCACCGGGCAGGTGACCCCGTCGCGGACCCGGTCGGCGGGCAGGTCGCCCCAGTGCAGCTCGACGTCGTCGGCCGCCAGCCCGTGACGCCGGCGGGGCACGGTGATCGTCGGCTCGTCGGGTGGCAGCTTGACCTTCCACTGCCAGTGCTGGGCCGCGCTCAGGTGCGAGATCGTGCCGCCGAGCCGGACGGCCGCGCACCGGGTGGCGTCGGCAGTCGGCAGGGCCAGGCGCGAGCGACCCAGCTCGATCACGTCCCCGGCATCCGTAGCGGCTTGGAGTCGTCGGCGGGTCGTCAGGGCGAGCAGCTCACGCCTGGTCGCGATGCCGCCCAGTCGGATGAGCGCCTCGGTGGCGGTCAGGTAGGTCTTCTTGGTCATACCGGACTACTGCCCCGTCGGGGTCGGGGAGTCGTTCGGTTGTCCACAGGCACGAGCGGAGGCAGTTCGCGTTGGATGCGAGTGCTCCCCGACTGAGTCCGTTGGGTGAGCGCGCCAACTGCCCGACGTACCGGCGGGTAGGTTCGCCCGCATGGCACTGGACCCGGAGCTCAAGACCTTGCTCGACTTCGTCAACGCCGCCGAGAAGAAGATGCACGAGGGGACGCCCGAGGAGGCGCGGGCGGCGTTCCGGACGCTGAACGTGGACTTCGTGAAGCCCGGCGACGTCATCCCCGTCGGGTCGGTCGAGGAGCTGACCGTGGCCGGTCGCCCCGCGCGGCTCTACCGTCCGGAGACCGACGCAGAGAGCGACATGGGCACGCCCACGCTGGTCTTCCTGCACGGCGGCGGCTACGTCCTCGGCGACCTCGACACCCACGACCAGACCTGCCGGCGGATCTGCCGCGGGGCGGGGACGACGGTGCTCGCGATCGACTACCGGCTCGCGCCCGAGCACCCGTTCCCGGCCGGGGTCGAGGACGCGATCGCCGCGACCCGGTGGGCCGCCGAGCACCTGCCCGGCACCCGGCTCGCGGTCGGCGGGGACAGCGCCGGCGGCAACCTGTCCGCGGTGGTGGCCCAGACGTTGCGCGAGGAGGTCCGGGCGCAGGTGCTGCTCTACCCGGCCGTGGACAAGTTCGGTGACTACCCGTCGCGGGCCGAGAACGGCCAGGGCTACTTCCTCGACGAGCCGACCATGGTGTGGTTCCTCCAGCAGTACGTCGGCAGCGTCACCGACCTCGACCCCGCCGACCCCAGACTCTCGCCCATCCTGGGTGACCTGACCGGCGTCGCGCCGGCGCTGGTGGTGACCGCCGAGCTCGACCCGCTGCGCGACGAGGGCAATGCGTACGCCGACAAGCTCGCGGCCGCCGGCGTGCGCGTCGACCGGGTCACCTGCGACGGCATGATCCACGGCTTCATGGAGATGGGGCCGTGGAGCGCCGGCGCCGCCGCGGCGGTCGACGACGTGATCGGCCGGATCCGCCGGCTGCTGCACGACTGACCATGCGTGCGCGGTCAGGCAGGGTCAGGGCAGCGCGACGTACTGCCCCAGGAACGACCGCGCCGACGGCGTGTCCAGCCGGTAGTCGACGTTCGTGGACCGGCAGATCGCGTCACCGGTGATCGTGGTCGCGGCGACGGTGTTTGACGTACCGAGGAAGTTCGGGCCGCCGGAGTCGCCGTAGCAGGTCCCGCCGTTGCCGGTCGAGGCGTTCATCGAGATCCGCAGCCACGAGGGGTTGATGGAGTTCAGGGTGCCGGTCGCGACGTTGCGGACGTCGTCGTAGAGGTACTGGTGGCCGCCGGGCTCGTTGGTGACCTCGTAGGCGCCGTAGCCGACCGACGTGAACTTCTGGTCCTTCGGCAGCGACGACAGCGACCCGGCGCCGGGCAGCTTCGCCGGGGCGATGCCCTTGACCGGCTTGTCGAGCACGACGACCGCGATGTCGTGCGGGTCGCTCTGGGTCTGCGAGTAGGCCGGGTCGCCGTGGAAGGTGCCGGAGTACGTCGTGTCGCCGTCCTGGTACGCCGAGGAGAACGTCACCCGCACCCGGCCGTCGCCGCCCTCGCCGCAGTGCGCGGCGGTGAGGAACACGGTCGGGCTGATCAGCGTGCCGGAGCAGTAGGTCCAGGTGCCGTCCGAGTAGGCCTGCGGCGCGACCAGGGCGCCCACGTTCGGGTGCCGGTTGCCGTCCGGGCTGCCGTTGGTGACCGCCGCGGCCGGGGCGGCGATGGCCAGGGCGGCGAGGGCCGTGAGGCCGAGGGTGAGGCGTCGCAGCATGAGAGACCTTTCCGAGAGCGGGGCTCGTGGCCCACCGGGGCGCAGCGCGCGATCACGCCGCCCGGCCATGCTGCCACCGCGTCGTCCGCCGCGGGAGGGGGCGGAGCGGGCGACTTGGCGACCGCACTAGCCTGAGCGGGCCGCGCCGCCGACCGCTGCCGACCCCGCCGCAGACCCCAGGAGCCACCGTGACCCTTCCCGACCTGCTCGCCGGCAAGACCGTCTCCGTCCTCGGCGGCACCGGGCCCCAGGGCCGCGGGCTGGCCCGGCGGTTCGCCGCCGCGGGCATCCCCGTCGTGATCGGCAGCCGCAGCGCCGAGCGGGCCGGCGAGACCGCGGCCGAGCTCGCCGCGGCCACCGGTGGCGACGTCACCGGGCAGGACAACGCCGGCGCCGCCGCGGCCGGCGACGTCGTCGTGGTGGCGGTCCCGTGGGACGGGCACGGCGAGCTGCTGGAGGGACTCGCGGGCGAGCTGGCCGGCAAGGTCGTCGTCGACTGCGTCAACCCGCTCGGCTTCGACAAGCAGGGCGCCTACGCCCTCCAGGTGGAGGAGGGGTCGGCCGCGCAGCAGGCCGCCGTGCTCCTCCCGGACAGCACCGTGGTCGGCGCCTTCCACAACGTCAGCGCGGTGCTGCTCGACGACCCCGAGGTCGAGAGCGTCGACACCGACGTGCTCGTCCTCGGCGAGGTCCGGGAGGCCACGGACCTGGTGCAGGCGCTCGCCGACACGATCCCCGGCGTCCGCGGCCTGTACGGCGGCCGGCTGCGCAACGCCCACCAGGTCGAGGCGCTGACCGCCAACCTGATCAGCATCAACCGCCGTTACAAGGCGCACTCCGGGCTGCGGATCACCGACGTCTGACCCGTGACGGGGCGAAGGTCCCTGCCGCAGGGGTCGTCGGGGATTCACGGTCGGCAAGGGTGCCAAGGTAAAATCGAGGAGCCGAGAACTTCTCACACGCGGGGATCTCTTCCCCGACGTATCCGGCGTCCCTCCAGCCCCGGTCCCTGACCGGAGACGGGCCACCGATGACCCCTGCCGGCACCCTCGTCCTCGATCGCGCTGCCGACCTCGACGTCGACACCAGTCCTGAGCCCGCGGCGCCCCCGTCCATGCGGTCGATCATGGGCCGCCTCGCGGCGAGCCTGCTGGTCGCCGTCGTGGTCCCCGGCGTCGTCTTCTACCTCGCGCTCGTGCTCTACGGCATCACCGCGGCCCTGCTGGCCGCGCTCGCCTGGACCTACGGCGCCATCGTCTGGCGCTGGGCCACCAGGCGCCCGATGTCCGGGATGCTCGCGCTGACCGTCACGATCATGACCGGGAAGACGATCTTCACGCTCATGACCGGCAACACGTTCGTCTACTTCGCCCAGCCGGTGGCCACCGACGCGCTGGTCGGCGCGGCGTTCCTGCTGTCCCTGGCCACCGCCCGCCCGGTGGTCGCCCGGCTGGCCGCGGACTTCTACCCGCTGACCCACGAGGTCGCGTCCCGTCCGGCGATCCGCAAGCTGTTCTGGCACCTGACCCTGCTCTGGGCGTTCGTGGTGCTGCTCAAGGGCGTGGCCACCCTGTGGCTGCTGATGACCCAGTCGATGGTCGACTTCGTGCTGCTCAAGAACGCCGCGATGGCCGGGCTCACCGTCCTCGGTGTGGCCGTCACCGTCGCGGCCGCCGCCGCCGTCGCCCGCAAGGAGGGCCTGCTCGGCGGCAGCCGCGTGCCGGTGCCGGTCGCGTAGTCGCCGCGTCAGAGGCTCCCTCCGTGCGCGGCGACCGTGCCACGGATCCAGGCCAGCGCCTCGGCGGTGTCCACCCGGTAGGAGTAGGTGTTGCCGCTGCACACCGAGTTCGCGACGAACGAGTTGATCGCGATCACGGTGTTGGTGCCACCGACCAGGTTCGGGCCGCCGGAGTCACCGAAGCAGGTGCCGCCCTTGTTGGAGTGCAGCTTGATGAACTCGTCGCTGATCGAGTTGTTGCTCGCGACCAGGGTGGTCTGGGCGTAGAAGCGGGTGAACGCGTCGCCGGGCGTGGGCTTGCAGTTCGGGTCGCACTTGCCGCCGCCGCGGACGAAGTTCTGCACCCCGAAGCCGACCACGTCCACGGGGCTGTTCATGGCCAGGCTGTCGACGAGGTCCTGGCTCGGCAGCGCGCCGTACTGGCCCGAGGTCGCCGAGGAGGGGATGGCGCCGCACGCGTAGTTCGGGGCCGACGGGGCGTGGCAGCCCGGCTCGCCGAAGACGATCACCGCGACGTCGTGGGTGTCGAAGCCGGGCAGGCCGCCCGCACCGCCGATCTGGAAGTCGGGGTCGTAGTAGTAGCTGCCGACGTACCAGCGCAGCTGGGACGAGGGCGTGTTGGCGAGGTTCGGCTCGAAGGTGACCCGCACCAGCGGCGCACCGGTCCTGGTGTTGGTGCCCAGCGCGGAGGTGCTGTCGCTGAAGCAGTGCGCCGCGGTCAGCATCACCGTCGGTGAGAGCAGCGTGCCGGAGCAGGCGAAGACCCCGTTGTCCTCGTAGGCCACGTAGGGGTGGTTGTTCCCGTCGTAGGTCCCGTTGGTCACCGCCGAGGCCGGCAGTGCCAGCCCGACCAGGGCCAGGACCACTCCGACCGTCATGAGCGCGATGCGACGCATGTGAGGCTCCCTTCGTCCCGAGCCGGCAGGGTGCCGGCGTCCCGGCCCACGCTGCGCCGCGACCGCCCCCGGGTGCATGCCCTTGATGCGGTATCCGGCCGGGTCCGCGGCCCGCTACGGGTCGCCGGATACGCTCGCGCCATGGACCTGGGTGGCCTCGGATGAGCTGGTTCGAGCGCAACACCCACCACTGGGACGCGTGGTCGCTGGACGAGCTGCTGGCGGCCAAGGGCGCGGCGAGCGTGAGCCTGGTCGTCCCGGCCCGCAACGAGGCCGCGACCGTCGGCGACGTCGTCACCCGCGTGCGCGCGGCGCTGGTGGACACCGTCGCGCTGCTCGACGAGATCGTGGTCATCGACTCCGACTCGACTGACGACACGTACGCCGTCGCCACCGACGCCGGCGCGGTCGTGCACCGCTCCGCGGAGATCCGTCCCGACCTCGGATCGGTGCCCGGCAAGGGCGAGGCGATGTGGAAGTCTCTGTTCGTCACAGGCGGCGACCTGATCGTCTTCATGGACGCCGACCTCGTCGACTGGGACACCCACTTCGTGCCCGGGCTGCTCGGACCGCTGCTGACCGACCCGTCCGTCGGGCTGGTCAAGGGGTTCTACGAGCGGCCGATGCTCGACGGGCCCGGCGCCGGGTCGCTGGACGGCGGCCGGGTCACCGAGCTGGTCGCCCGTCCGCTGATCGCGCTCGAGCACCCCGAGCTGGCCGGGCTGGTGCAGCCGCTGGCGGGGGAGTGGGCGGTACGCCGTTCGCTGTTCGAGTCGCTCTCGGTCCCGACCGGGTACGCCGTCGAGCTCGCCGCCCTCGTCGACACCGCCGCCACCCTCGGGGTGGACGCGATCGCCCAGGTCGACCTCGGCCGCCGGGCGCACCGCCACCAGGACCTGTTCGACCTCGGGGCGATGGCCACCCAGATCCTCGCCGCGATCGGCAACCGATCGGGTGCCGGGGGTCTCGAGGCTCGCTCCGCTCGCACCTCGACCACCGGAGGCAACCACGTGGCGCTGCGCCAGTACCGCCCTGCTCCCGGCTCTGCTCCCGGCTCTGCGGGCCGGATCGAGCCCGTCGACCGCGTCGTACGCGTCGACGAGCGGCCGCCGGCGCGCAGCGTCGTACGGAGCGGCGCATGACGCTCAGGCTGCGCCGGCACGCGTTCGGCGACGACGCGACGCTGATGATGGCGATCGTCAACCGGACCCCCGACTCGTTCTACGACCAGGGCGCGACCTGGGCCGAGGACAAGGCGTTCTCGCGCGTCGCCCAGGTGGTCGAGGAGGGCGCCGAGATCGTCGACATCGGCGGGATCAAGGCCGCGCCGGGGGTGTTCATCGACGAGGCCGAGGAGAAGGCGCGGGTCGTGGACTTCGTGGCCCGGGTGCGCGCGGAGTTCCCCGACCTGGTGATCTCGGTCGACACCTGGCGGGCCTCGGTGGGCGCCGCGGTCTGCGAGGCCGGCGCCGACGTGCTCAACGACGCGTGGGGCGGCGCCGACCCGGAGCTGGTCGACGTGGCCGCGGCGTACGACGCCGCCATCATCTGCACCCACACCGGCGGCGTGACCCCGCGGACCAGGCCCTACCGCCTCGAGTACGACGACGTGGTCGCCGCCGCGATCGCCGACACCGTGGCGTACGCGTCGCGGGCCCTCGAGGCGGGCGTCGCCCGTGAGTCGGTCGTGATCGACCCGGCCCACGACTTCGGCAAGAACACCTTCCACTCCCTCGAGCTGACCCGCCGGCTGGGGGAGATGGTCGAGACGGGCTGGCCGGTCCTGGTCTCGCTGTCCAACAAGGACTTCGTCGGCGAGAGCCTCGACCTCCCCGTCGGCTCGCGGCTGACCGGGACCCTGGCCGCCACCGCCGTCTGCGCCCTCGCCGGCGCCCGGATCTACCGGGTGCACGAGGTCGTCGAGACCCGCCAGGTGGTCGACATGGTCAACACGATCGCCGGTCGGCGCCGGCCGGCGCGAGCGATCCGGGGGCTCCAGTGATGGTCCGGCACGTTTCTGCACCCCAGGTCCGGCTCGACGAGTCAGAACGTGCCGGACTATCCGTCGTGCTGGTGCCGGGGGTGCTCGCGCTCCTGCCGGAGTACGCCGGGCTGACCGACCCGGTGGCCGAGCTGCGGGCCGCCTGCCTGGCCGCCGTCGGGTCGCTGACCGGGGAGGTGCGGGTCGTCGCCTCGGAGCAGGGGCGACGGGTGGCCGAGCACCTGCTGGACGCGGTCTCGGCAGGCTCGACCACCGACGGGCAGACCACCGACGGGCGGGCCACCGACGGGCGGGCCACCGACGGGCGGGCCGCCGACGGGCGGGCCGGCGGCGGGACGTCGTACCTCGTCGTCGGCAACGGCTCCGCGATGCGCACCGAGAAGGCGCCCGGGCACCTCGACGAGCGGGCGGCCGCCTTCGACGAGGCGATCGAGAAGGCACTGCGGACGCCGGACCCGGCCGCGCTGGCCGACCTCGACGAGGAGCTCGGGGCGCAGCTGTGGGCCGACGTGTCCGGCCTGCGCGCGCTCGGCGGCCTGCTGACCGACGCGCACGAGACGACCGTGGACTACGCCGACGACCCGTTCGGCGTGCAGTACTGGGTGATGAGGTGGCGATGCGACTCCTGATCGGTGCCGGCACGACCGGCGCGGAGCTGTCCGACGACGACCTGGCGGAGGTGTACGCCGTCCCGTCGACCCCGTGGCTGCGGGTCAACATGGTCAGCACCGTCGACGGGTCCGCCACCGGCGGCTCGGGGCTCACGGGCTCGATCAACAACCCCGCCGACAAGCGGGTCTTCGACCTGTTGCGCCGGCTCGCCGACGTCGTCGTGGTCGGCGCCGGGACCGCGCGCGCCGAGGGCTACGGCCCCACCGACCTGCCGCTGGTGCTGGTCAGCCGACGCGCCGAGGTGCCCGAGAAGCTGCGCGGCGCCGAGCCGGGCCGGGTGCTGATGGCGACCTGCGCGCACGCCGAGCGCCTCGAGGAGGCCCGCGAGCTGCTGGGCGAGGAGCACGTCCTGGTCTGCGGCTCGCACCGGGTCGACCTGACCGACCTGCGCGACCGGCTGGTCGCCCGCGGCTGGACCAGCATCCTCTCCGAGGGCGGCCCGCACCTGCTCCACGACCTGGTCGCGCAGGGCGTCGCCGACGAGCTCGCGTGCACCTGGGTGCCGCGCCTGGTCGCCGGCAGCCACCCGCGGATCACCGACGGCCCGGAGCTCGACGTACCCCTCACCCTGGCCTCGCTGGTCGAGGAGGGCGACACGCTGCTGGCGCGCTGGCTGCTCTGACCGAGTATGTCGTCCCCGAGGCCTCCGAACCTCCGGGCGACGTCCGTGCCCCTCAGTCGATCAGCGCGAGCTGCGGTAGCACGTCCTGCCCCACCCGATGCGCGAACTCGACCGGGTCGCGGTCCGGCATCACCTGCAGCTCCGTGACGCCGAGGCGCGCATACCGTTCGGCCTGAGCCAGGAACGCCTTCGGGTCGTCCAGCGGCGGCAGCAGCGCCAGCACCGTCTTCGTGATCGTGTCGTAGTCGCGGCCCACGTCGGTGCAGTGCGAACGCAGGACGTCGAGCTTGTGTGCCACGTCCTCTGGGCTGGAGCCGAAGAGGTTGCACGCGTCCGCGTAACGCGCCACGAGCAGCAGCGTCTTCTTCTCACCCCCTCCGCCGATCATGACGGGCGGATGCGGTCGGGTCAGCGGCGCCGGCACGCAGACGGTCTCCGCGAGCTGATAGTGCCTTCCGTCGTACGGCCCGTTGTCGTCGCTCCACATCTGCTTGCAGATCTGCAGCGTCTCCTCGAGCCGCTCGAAGCGCTCGGCCACCGGCACCACCGGCACGCCGAGCCCGCGCTGCTCCCGCTCGTACCACGAGGCGCCGATGCCGAGACGCGCGCGACCGCCGGAGAGCACGTCGAGGGTGGTGACGATCTTCGCCAGCAGACCGGGATGGCGGTACATCACGCCCGTGACGAGCAGCCCGAGCGTCATGCGCTCGGTCAGCGCCGCCACGTAGCCGAGGGCCGTGTAGCCCTCGAGCATCGGCCCGTCGGCCGCGGTGCTCGGGGTCTCCATCTGGAAGTAGTGGTCCATGGCCGTGAACGAGGCGAAGCCCGCCTGCTCCGCGACGCGCGCCGTTTCGGCCAGCGTTGGTGCGATCCGCGCCGGATCAGCGGGCGTCGAGTAGTTCCAGTAGTGCAGCCCCAGCTTCACAGGACACCTCCGCAGACACGACGGTTGCGGCAGCGCCGCACCAAGCCGGCCAGCCTAACAGCGTGAGCGATCGCCTCCACCGGCACGCGAATCACTCTCGCGCCGAATCCCACCGACCGGGGGGCTGCCGGACGCCCAGGACCGGCTCAGTAGGTTCGACCGCGGGAAAACCATGCGTGAGGGAGAACAGATGAACAACGTAGGTGTCGTCGGATGCGGCCTGATGGGCGCCGGCATCGCCGAGGTGTGCGCCCGGGCCGGGCTCGACGTCGTGGTCGCCGAGTCGAGCGAGCAGGCCGCGGCCGCGGGGCGCAAGCGCCTCGAGACGTCGCTGGGCCGGGCCGAGGCCAAGGGCAAGATCGAGTCCGCGGCCGACGTGCTGGAGCGGATCCGGATCGTCACCGACCTCGAGGAGCTGGCCGACCGCCAGGTCGTCGTCGAGGCGATCGTCGAGGACGAGGCCGCCAAGGTCGACCTGTTCCGCCGGCTGGACGAGATCGTCACCGACCCCGACGCGATCCTGGCCTCCAACACCTCCTCCATCCCGATCATGAAGCTGGGCGTGGTGACCAAGCGCCCGCAGCAGGTGATCGGCATCCACTTCTTCAACCCGGTGCCGGTGCTCAAGCTGGTGGAGCTGGTCCCGAGCCTGCTCACCTCCGACGAGACCGCGAAGCGCTCGCGCGAGTTCGTCGAGGGCGCCCTGGGCAAGCAGGCCATCGACTGCCAGGACCGCGCGGGCTTCGTGGTCAACGCGCTGCTGATCCCGTTCGTGCTCTCGGCCATCCGGATGCTCGAGTCGGGCTTCGCCACCGCCGAGGACATCGACCGCGGCCTCGTGCTCGGCGCCGCCCACCCGCAGGGGCCGCTCGCGCTGGCCGACCTGATCGGGCTGGACACCACCAAGGCCGTCGCGGAGTCGCTCTACGAGGAGTTCAAGGAGCCGCTGTACGCCGCGCCCCCGCTGCTCGCGCGCATGGTCGACGCCGGCCTGCTCGGGCGCAAGGCCGGCCGCGGGTTCTACGACTACCGGTGACGGCGGTGTCCGAGGAGTTGCGCGTCGAGCGCACCGGTGCGGTCGTCGAGGTCACCTTCGACCGGCCGCACCGGCACAACGCGTTCACGACGGGCATGTACGCCGCGATGCGGGACCTGTGCGCGCAGCTGCGTGACGACGACTCGGCGAAGGTGCTGGTGCTGCGCGGCGCGGGCGGCCGGGCGTTCGCGGCCGGCAACGAGATCAGCGACTTCCTCGAGGCCGACGCGGTCGCCTACGAGACGTGGATCCGCGAGCTCCTCGACGCGCTGTTCGCGCTGCCGCAGGTGACGGTCGCGGCGATCGACGGGGTCTGCGTCGGCGGTGGCCTCGCGGTCGCCACCCACTGCGACCTGCGGATCGCGACGCCGCACTCGCGGTTCGGCTACCCGATCGCGCGCACCCTCGGCAACGCCCTGTCCGCGTCGGTCGTCTACCGCTGCGCCGCCGTGTTCGGGGAGTCGCTGACCCGCGAGATGCTGCTGACCTCGCGGCTGGTCGACGCCGACCGGGCGTACGCCGTGGGGGCGCTGCTCGCGGTCACCGACGACCTCGACACCGAGCTGGCCAAGGTCCTCGACGGGCTCGCGCACGCCTCCGGGGTCACCCTGCGTGCGACCAAGGCGCAGCTGCTGGACCGGGCGCGCCGGCTTGAGGCCCCACCCGCGGATGACGAGGACCTGCTGCGCGAGGTCTACACCGACCCCGACTTCGCCGAGGGCGTCCGGGCCTTCGTGGCCAAGGAGAAGCCCGCCTTCCGCTGACCGGTCCCCGCGCCGAGTCGGCGTTGCTTGACGCAAAAAGCGTCAACGAGCGCCGACTCGGCGTACTGCTGGGGGTCAACGAGCGTCAACGAGCGCCGACTCGGCGTACTGCGGCGTACTGCTGGGGATCGGTCGGGTCAGGCCCAGCGCGGCTCGTCGGCGCCCCACGACCGGCCGATCCAGCGGTACGCCGTGGGGGCGCCGTGGAAGCCGAGCACGGGCGGGGCGCAGGTGACGGTGCCGGCCGACCCGGCCCCCGTCACCACGGGCAGGTCGGCGTCGTCGACCGCGACCGGGGCGGGCGCACCCGGCACCGGGGGCTGGGCGAGCAGCTCGTGCCCCACCCGCGCGAGCGCGACCGAGACGTGGTGGCTGCCGCCCTCGCCGCGCTGGCGGGCCAGCACGGTCAGCACGCCCGCCGCCAGCAGGTGTCCGGCGGAGTGGTCGAGGGCCTGCGCAGGTAGCGCCCCCGGCGACTCCCCGCCGTCGGGGCTCTCGGCCAGCGCGATGCCGATGGTGGCCTGGACGATGCTGTCGAAGCCGCGTCGCGCCGACCACGGGCCGCCGGAGTCCCAGGCGCTGACCCGGGCGACCACCAGGCCCGGGTGCCGCTCCGCGAGCTCCTCGGCGCCGAGACCGAACCGGTCCAGCGATCCGGGCCGGTAGCCGCTGACCACCACGTCGGCCCGCTCCAGCAGCTCCTCCAGGGTGGCACGACCGTCACGGCTGCCGAGGTCGAGCAGGGCCGAGCGCTTGCCCTGCCCGGTGTCCAGGTGCTGCGTCTCGATCTCCGGCGTGCGCGGCGAGTCGATGCGCAGCACGTCGGCGCCGGCCAGGGCGAGGTCGCGGGTGGCGACCGGCCCGGCGATCACGCGGGTCAGGTCGAGGACCCGCACGCCCGAGAGCGGCAGCGGGCCGGCCTCGGGCCAGGGGCGCGGGTCGGCCTCGCCGAGGAGCTCGTGGTCGATCAGGGGACGCCGGTCGATCGCCGCCGCCTGCGGGTGCTCGGCCCAGGTGACCGCGTCGCGGACCCGGAACACGATCGCGCCGGCCTCCGCCGCGTCGTCCTCCAAGGCGCCGGCCTCGCGAGCCGACACCGCGGCCCGCATCTCCTCGGCCCCGGCCTCCTCGGACAGGCCGAGCAGCGCGCGCAGCCGCTCGGCGTGGTGCGGGTAGTTCGCGTGCGTGCGCACCCACCCGTCCGCGGCCCGCCAGAACCCGGACAGCGGCGCCCACGGGTCGACCGTCTCGCCCTCGCGGCGGAACACCCGCTCGCTGCGGTACGACGCCGCCACCCGCTCGGGGGTCACCGTCACCGGCCCGACCTGCTCGGGGTGCCGGCCGCGGCGTACCTCCCCGACCAGGCCGGCGGCCAGCGACGCCACCGCGACACTGTCCGCGGCCAGCTCGCCTACAGCCAGCGTGGAGGCCAGCGGCACCGGCCGGGGGAGCGGCTGCACCCTGTCGAGGAGGTCGGGGTCACCCCCGAGGTCCGACCACGCCCGCTGCCCGAAACGTCCCACTGCTCCCATGTCCTGCTCCTCCCCACGGCGCCCGCGAGACGGGCGCGCTCCCGGGGCAAGCCTGTCAGCGTCCTCCCGTCGGGCGTGCACCCCCCGGGGTGTCAACGAGCGCCGACTCGGCGTGCCTCGGGGTGTCAACGAGCGCCGACTCGGCGGGCTTTCAAGGGCTTGTGAATGCAATCACAAAGTCGGGGGCCTTCGACCCGGCCCCTGCAGGGCCGTGATGAGACGTGCGTACCGTCGATGACGTGCTCCTTCAGGCAGCCTCCCCGAAGCTCATCGCCCTGGTCACCTCCCTGACGGCCGACGCGCCGCCGGGGCTGCTCCCCGCGCGGGAGCAGATGGCGCTCTCGCTGGGCTGGCACATCGTGCTGGCCTGCTTCGGGGTGGCGTTCCCGACGATGATCTTCGTCGTCCACCGCCGCGGCATCGTCCGCGACGACCCGGTCGCCCTCGGCCTGGCGCAGCGTTGGGCGAAGGTCTCGGCGGTGCTCTTCGCGATCGGCGCCGTCTCCGGCACCGTGCTGAGCTTCGAGATGGGCCTGTTGTGGCCCGGGCTGATGGGGCGCTTCGGCGACGTGTTGGGGCTGCCGTTCGCCTTCGAGGGCCTGTCGTTCTTCGTCGAGGCGATCTTCCTCGGCATCTACCTCTACGGCTGGAACCGGATGCCACCGCGCCGCCACCTCGCGATGCTGGTGCCGATGGGCGCGGCCGGCGTGATCGGGACGTTCTGCGTCATCTCGGTCAACGCCTGGATGAACAACCCCACCGGCTTCCGCATCGTCGACGGCGAGGTGACCGACGTCCAGCCCTGGCGGGCGATGTTCAACGACGGCGTCTGGCTGCAGTTCGCGCACATGTGGGTGGGCGCGTTCATGCTGGTCGGCTTCGTCGTCTCCGGGGTGTACGCCGCCGGCTTGCTCAAGGGCCGGCGCGACGAGCACCACCGGCTCGGGTTCACCGTGCCGTTCGTGTTCGCCACCGTCGCCGCGCTGGCCCAGCCGCTGATCGGCCACGTGCTCGGGCTGCGGATCGCGACCACCCAGCCCTCCAAGCTCGCGGCCTTCGAGCTGGCCACCACCACCGAGAGCCCCTCGCCGCTGCACCTCGGCGGCATCCTCGTCGACGGCAAGGTCGAGTGGGCGCTGACCATCCCGCGGCTCGGCTCGATCATCTCCCGCAACTCGTTCACCAAGCCGGTGCCCGGCCTGGACACGATCCCGCCCGCGGACCGGCCGCCGGTCAACATCACCCACCTCGCGTTCCAGTCGATGGTCGGGCTCGGGACGCTGCTGGCGCTCGCCGTGCTCGTCTTCTGGCTGGCCCGCTGGCGGGGCCGTGACCTGAGCGCCAACCGCTGGTTCCTGCGTTTCGCGGTCGTCTCCGGGCCGCTGGCGGTGATCGCGCTCGAGTGCGGCTGGATCGCCACCGAGGTCGGCCGGCAGCCCTGGACGGTCTGGCAGGTGCTGCGCACCAACGACGCGGCCTCGACCAGCAACGGCCTGTGGTGGAGCTACGCCGCGGCGTTCGTGGTCTACATCGGCATGACCATCGGGGCGTACGTCGTCCTCAGGTCGATGGCGCGTCGCTGGCGGGCCGGTGAGCAGGACCTGCCGAGCCCCTACGCGCCCGGTGCCCGCGAGCTCGACCGCACGGCTGGGCGGTGACCCTGCCGATGACTCTGGAGCTGGCCGTGGCAGCGGCCCTGTTCGTCGGCGTGATCGCCTACGCACTGTTCGGGGGCGCCGACTTCGGCTCGGGCTTCTGGGACCTGACCGCCGGTGGCGACGAGTCCGGCAGCGAGCTGCGGACGCTGATCGACCACAGCATCGGCCCGGTCTGGGAGGCCAACCACGTCTGGCTGATCTACGTGCTGGTGATGTGGTGGACGGCGTTCCCGACCGCCTTCGCCGACGCGATGACCACGCTGATCGTGCCGCTGCTGCTGGCCCTGCTCGGCATCGTGCTCAGGGGCGCCAGCTTCGCGTTCCGCAAGTACAGCGCGACGCTGGGCCAGGCCCGGACCTTCGGGATCGTGTTCGCGGCCTCGTCGCTGATCACGCCCTTCTTCCTCGGCACGGTGGCGGGCGCGATCGCCTCGGGTCGGGTGCCGGGCGGCGTCTGGGACTCGTGGCTCAACCCGACCTCGCTGTTCGGCGGCGTCATCGCGGTGGGCACCTGCGCCTTCCTCGCCGGCGTCTTCCTCACCGCGGACGCGGCCCGGGGCGGGCACGCGACGCTCGCGGCGCGGCTGCGGGTGCGCACGCTGGGCGTCGGTGTGGTCACCGGCCTCGTCGTCTTCGCCGGGCTGGTCCCGATCCAGCACGACGCCCCGACCCTGGCGTACGGGCTCGAGCACCGGGCCGCGCCCCTGATCGTGGTGTCGCTGCTCGCCGGCGCCGCCACCCTGGTCCTGCTGGTGCGCCGACGCCTCGGCACCGCCCGGCTCACGGCGCTGGTCGCGGTCGGCACGGTCGTGTCGGGCTGGGGGGTCGGGCAGTACCCCTGGCTGCTCGTCGACCACGTCACGATCGCCGACGCCGCGGGCGCGCCCGCGACGCTGCAGGCGCTGCTGGTGGTGGTGGCGCTCGCGGGCGTCATCGTGCTGCCGGCGCTGGCCTACCTGTACACGCTCACCCAGTCCGAGCGCTGGTCGCACGACTGAGACCCCGGACACCGGGACGTCATGCGTTCCGAGGGCTCTAACCCTCAGAACGCATGACGTCCCGGCTGGCGATCAGGACTGCACGAGCGCCGTCCAGCACAGGTGCGTCCCCCCGCCGGGCGACTCGTGCATATCCAGGGTTCCGCCGTGCTGCCGGGCCCGGCGGCGCAGGTTGGTGAGGCCGCTGGAGCGCGACGGGTTCCCGAGGCCGCGGCCGTCGTCGGTGGCCTGCAGGGTCAGCACGCCCTCGCTCAGCGTCACCTGCAGCCGCACGCTGGAGGCGCCGGCGTGCCGGGCGGCGTTCGCGAGCGCCTCGCGGGCCACCGCCACGACGTCATCGGCCAGGTCGTGGGACACGACCTGGTCCAGCGGGCCCGAGAACTCCGCGTGGGCCGCGAAGCCGAGGGCCGGCCGGGACTCCTCGACCACCGTGAGCAGGCGCTCCTTGAGGCCGCCGACCGCGGACGGCCCGCGGCTGAGCCGGAAGATGGTGGTGCGGATCCGCCGGATGGTCGCGTCGATCGCGTCGACGTACTCTCCGAGCCGACGCTGGTGCTCGGGCTCGCTCACCCGGTGGACCATGCTCTGCAGCCCCATCCCGGTCGCGAACAGCTCCTGGATCACGTGGTCGTGCAGGTCCGCGGCGATCCGCTGGTGCTCGCGCAGCACCGCCAGCGCCGCCTGGTCGGCCCGCGACTGGTTCAGCTCGAGCGCGACGCTGGCGTGGCCGACGTACGCCTCGAGCTGCTCGAGGTCGGTGGCGTCGAAGCTGCCGTGCTCGGCGATCCGGCCGACCACGACGGCGCCGACCAGACGCGGCCCCTGGACCAGGGGTACGGCGATCAGCGAGGCCACCGGCTGGTCGAGGACCGGCTCGGGGTTCTCGCGGTCGCGGTAGGTCTCGACGAGCAGCGGCCGGCTCTCGAGCAGCACCTGCCCGAGCCGGCTGACCCCCAGTGGCACGTGCCGGCCGGCCAGCTCCTCGGCGCGCAGCCCCACCGCGGCCTCGCCGACGACCTCGTCGCCCTCCAGCACCGCCAGCACCGCGATGTCGCCGTCGGCGCCGTGCAGGGCCCCCTGCAGCGCCACCTCGAGAGGAGTGTCGTGGCCCCCCGCGAAGAGCAGCTGGGTCGCCTCGGTGGTCGCCGCCTGCCAGCGGCGGCGGCGCTCGGAGTCCTCGTAGAGCAGGGCGTTCTCGATCGCCACGGCGGCCGTCCGTGCGAGGCTGGTGACCAGCTGCTCGTCCTCGTCGGAGAACGCGCCCCGCCTGCTGTCGGTCAGGTAGAGGTTGCCGTACGTCGACCCGCGGACGTGGACGGGGACGCCGAGGAAGCCGGTCATCCGGGGGTGCTCCGGCGCCTGCTCGAGGAGGTCGACCTGCTCCTCGCCCATGCCGGTGTGCACGAACCGCTCGATCGTCCCGCCCTCGCCGAGCACCCCGAGGGCGGCGTACCTCGCGCCGACCAGGTCACGCGCCGCCTCGACCAGACGGTCGAGCACGACCTCGATCCGGAGGTCGGCGCTCACCAGCGCGTTGGCCCGGAGCAGGGCACGCAACCGGCCCTGGGCCATGAGCACGTCGGTGGCGCGCTCGGTGAGCTGGACCAGCGAGTCCTCCAGCTCCAGCCGCGGCACGTCGGGGAAGGTCAGCAGCTCATCGGGGCCGGAGACCGACAGGTCCTCGCTGATGTCGGGTGCGCTCCTCGGGGTCTCCTCCGCCGACCCCGGGGACGTGGATGGCAGCCGCCCCGGTTCGCCAGGTGCCGGCGGTGGGTGCGTCATCGGATCCTTGAACTCGCCGCGGGGACGCGCTATCTCCACGTCGCGGTGCTCGGCGAACGAGATCATCGCTCCCGCCGGCCGTCCCTCGTCGAGGTACGAGGCGAAGAACATGTCCGTCCACTGGCTGGGGCCGGGGCCCGGGCACGGCGTCAGCACGGTCACCGGAGCGGACACCTCACCGCGCAGCGCGCGGTGCAGCAGCTCCGAGGCCTGCTGAGCCTGGGGGTCGTCGCCCGCGGCGGCACAGATCGAGAAGTAGTCCGTCCCGGGGCCACACCGGCTGGGGTCGCCTCCGTTCTCCTTGCAGTAGGACTCCCAGGCGTCGTTCACCCACACGATGACGCCAGTGCCGTCCAGCACCGCGGTCGCCACGGCGTTCGAGGCGGTCTGCTCGTCGACCGACCTCCCCCGGCGCTGCTCCACGCCCATGGTCCCCTCCGTTCCCGGGGCTGGGCGGAGCAGGCGGCCGCGCGTGCGTCGCATGCCCACAACCCGAGCTCCCTCCCGGCCTGCGCGAGCCACACCGGGGACAGGGGTGGGCGGACCTCCGGGGTCCGGGGAGGTGATTTCCTCACCTTAGCCCCCGGGATCTCTCCGAAGAAGCGAGAATGCAGATGCCCACCTGTCGAAACAACGGCATCGGCGTACCGTCGAGGGCAATGGGGTGACGCTCGGGGGAGCCCTGCGCTGTTTTGCGCGTTCCCAGGGGACGACAGATGTACGACCACTCGCTCTTCCTGCGCACGGTCTCGGAGTTCAACGGCAGGCTGTTGATGCCGTACGACGTCGACGCCGTGCTGAAGGACGCCATGGCGCGCATCGTCGACGTCTTCGGGCTGGCCGGCGCGGGGATGGCGCTGGCGGAGTCCGGTGAGCTGCGCTCGACCGTGGGACACCCGGCCGAGGTCGACGCCCTGGAGCAGATCCAGAACAGGCTCCAGGCCGGGCCCTGTGTCCAGGCGTTCCGCACTGCCGAGGTCCTGGTCGTCGCCGAGCTCGAGTCGTACGCCGACCGGTGGCCGGAGTACCTCGCGGCGGCTCGGGCGCTGGGCCTCGGAGCGGCCGTGGGGATCCCGCTGCAGCTCGGTGGCCACTCGATGGGCGCGGTCGACCTGTACGCCACCGGGCTCCGGGACTGGCCGGCGGAAGACCTGCAGGCGGCGGTGGTGCTGACCGACATGGTGACCGCCTACCTCATCAACGCCTCCACCCTGCGCCAGCAGGAGCAGCTGGCCGAGCAGCTCCAGCACGCCCTGGACTCACGCACCGTCATCGAACAGGCGAAGGGCGTCGTCTCCGCGCGGCGGGGGGTCACGGTCGACGAGGCGTTCGAGCTGATCCGGCGCCACGCGCGCAACCACCAGGTCACGGTGCGCGCCGTCGCCGAGGGCGTCGTGGGGCTCGGGCTCGAGGTTTGACTCAGGCCGGCGCCGGCGACTCCGCATCCCCCTCGAGGTCGCCCGCCTCGCTCTCGTCCTCGGCGTCGCCCATCGCATCGCCTGCCGCATCGCTGGGCTGCCTCTCGGGCAGCGAGCCGGCGGTGAACAGCGCAGCCAGCGCGAGCAGCGCGAGCAGGGCGATGGCGACGCGTAGCCCGTCGATCCGGGCCGCCTCGTTCTCGTCGACCACCGCCTGGGCGGTGTCCCCCTCGACGCCGGCGTCGGCGAGGGCGTCGCCCAGCTGGTCGTCTGACAGGAACGGGATCCCGCCGGCGAGGTCGGTCTCGGCCTGCGACGACACCTCGGCCGGCACGTCCGGGTTGTCCTGGATCCCGGACAGGAACGACGAGGTGAGCGCCGAGATCAGCACCGCGCCCGCGAGCGCCGTGCCGATCGAGGCCCCCAGGTTGGTCACGGTGTTCTGCAGGCCCCCGACCTCGGCGGTGCGGTCGTCGCTGACGGCCGACACGGTGACGGCGCCCAGCTGCGAGGCCAGCGCCCCGATCCCGAGCCCGGCCAGGAGCATCGGCCAGGTGATGATCTCGGGCCCGACGCCGACGTCCAGCGCGGCCACCAGGACCACCAGCGCCACGAAGAGCGTGAGGAAGCCCAGCCTGACCACCCGACGGGGCGAGGCGTGGGGGAAGAACTTCGGGATGCCAACGGCGCCGAGCAGCAGCGTCGCCGAGAGCGGCATGATCCGCACCCCGGTCTCCACGGCCGACAGGCCGAGCGCGACGGAGAGGAAGAGCGGCACGACGAAGAACAGGCCAGCCTGGAGGAGGTACTGGAAGAAGAACGACGTGAGCCCGCTGCGCAGCCGCAGGTTGCGCAGCAGCCCGGGATCCAGGAGCACCTCCTGGCCGGCCACCTGACGCCGGTGCTCCCACGCGAGGAAGACCCGCAGCACCACGCCGCCGGCCAGGATCAACCAGACGACGGGCGAGAGACCGAACCACGTCGGGGCGCCGGGCTTGGCAACCACGAACCCCCACTCGCCCCCGCGCAGGATGCCGAGGACGACCAGCGCCAGGCCGGAGGCGGACAGCACGGTGCCGACCAGGTCCAGCTTCGCCGAGGGGTCGGCCGGCTCGTCGGTCATCTTCCGTGCCTGCACCACGATGACCAGCACCAGGATCACCTCGCCGGCGAAGACGTACCGCCACGAGGCGTACGTCGTGAGCAGGCCGCCGATCAGCGGGCCGACCGCCACCGCGATCGCACCGGCAGCGGCCACCAGGCCGTAGGCGCGCGGCCGGTCGGGGGAGCCGAAGTTCGAGGCGACCAGGGCCACGATCGCCGGCATGATCAGCGCCGCGCCGATGCCCTCGAGCAGCGACCAGCCGATGATGAGGACCGTGAGGTTCGGGGCGAGCGCCGTGGTGAACGACCCCACCCCGTAGATCGCGCACCCGATCCCGAACGCCCGCTTGCGGCCCAGGATCTGCCCGAGCTTGCCACCGGTGATCATCAGTGAGGCCATGACCAGGGTGTAGAGCGTGATCGCGGTCTGGATGCCCGTCACGGTGGTGCCGACGTCCTCCGCCACGGTCGCGATGGACACGTTCATGACCGAGCTGTCCAGGGTCATCAGGAACTGCGCCGAGGCCAGGGTCAGCAGCACGCTGCCCGAGGCCGTGCGTGCGGTGCTCGTCGTGGTCGTCACGGTTGACCTCCCTGCCGGCCCAGCGCGTCACCGACCGCGCTGACCAGGATGCGGGCGACGATGCCGATCAGGGCCAGGTCGCCGAGCATCTGCACCATGGTGACCGCGCGGGTCGGCTCCGTGGTGGCGGTGATGTCGCCGAAGCCGACGGTGGCGAAGACGGTCACGGTGAAGTACGCCGAGTCGAGGCGGGTCAGCGACTCGCTGAAGCTCGCGGGGTCGGAGTCGGCCATCACGTAGTAGGTCGTGGAGAAGATCGCGAGGAACAGCACCAGCGTGGTGGCCAGCGCCTCGACCGCCCGCAGCCGCGGGTGCGAGGACCGGCGGATCTCCCGGATGTGCCACACCACGAGGGCGGCGACCAGGGCCAGCCCGGCGCCGAGCGTCAGCACCGAGACGCCGTCCATCTTCGTCATGGGGAGGAAGGAGTAGGCGGCGCCGATCCCGATGGCGACCAGCAGCGAGCGCACCAGGGAGACGAGGGCCTGCCGGCGACCCGCGGTCGGCCGACGGACGCCGGTCGTGGCCGCCGTTGATCCCATGCTCCGAGTGAAGCGGCCCGGCCCGTCCGGCGTCTCACCCGTAGCGGGTGATGTGACGACGGGGTGTCCGCACGACGCTGGAGGGGAAAGTTGCCAACGAATCAGGAGCTCGTGATGTCCAACACGCACCTGGACTCCTCCAGTGCCACCGGCACTGCCGCGAGCCAGTCCGCCGCAGGATCGCGGCGAGCCGAGGAACCCACCGGCTGGACCGGCTGGGTCATCTTCGCCGCGACGATGATGCTGCTCATGGGGACCTTCCACGCCATCGCCGGCCTGGTTGCGCTCTTCCGCGACGAGTACTACATGGTCGGCAAGAACGGCTTGGTGGTGCACGTCGACTACACGGCGTGGGGATGGACCTACCTGCTCGGCGGCATCCTGATCGTCGCCGCCGGCGTCGGCCTCTTCGCCGGCCAGATGTGGGCCCGGATCGTCGCGGTCGCGCTCGCGGTCCTCAGCGCCGTGCTCAACATGGCGTTCTTCTCCGCCTACCCCTGGTGGTCGGCCATCATGATCACCCTCGACGTGCTGGTGATCTGGGCGATCACCGTGCACGGGTCCGAGATGAAGCAGATGAGCTGACCTGCACCACTGACCACGGGGGGCCAGCACAACGGGACCGGGCGCACGCGCCCGGTCCCGTTGGCGTGTCCGCCGCCTGCGCCTGCCGCTGCCGGTCGCGGCCGCACGGGGGAGGCGACCGGTCACTCCACGACGGTGATGCTCGCGACCTGCAGGCCGTGTGCGCGCAGGGCCTGGACCAGGTCGGCGAGGTCGCGCTCGCCGCCGAGCCGGGCCCGCAGCACGCTCTGCACCTCGCTGCGCCGGGCCCGGGCAGGCAGCAGGGCGCGGCGCACCGCCGGCCCCAGCTCGCCGCGCACGACCACCTCGTAGCGTCCGGGACGACCCGGCTCCTCGTCGAGGACGCCGGGCAGCGACGACGTCGGGGTGCTCACCGGTCGCTCCCCTCGTCCGGCGCTCCGTTCGGCGCCGACTCGGCCTCGTCGTCCACCAGCCGCCGGATCTCGAGCACCTCGAGGCCGTGCGCGCGCAGCCGGCGCAGGAACGCAGAGAGCGCCGCCTGGTCCTCGAACCGGCCCGACAGGACCGTGGTGACGTCGTGCGCGGCCATGTCCACCTCGCCGAGGTCGTCGAGGACCTCGGTGGTGGAGAGCAGTCCGGTGACCCGGACCTCGTAGGTGTGCTCTGACATGGCGCTGAACCGGTCTCTCGAGGTGGCGGTGCGGCTCCCACCAGCACATCCCACGGGTGGTCGTGGCGTCCTCACCCGGCCGGGATGAGCAGGCGCCGGCCTACCCCACCGGGGGGTGCTGCTCGAAGAGCCCGAGCTCGCGGGCCCGTCGTACGGCGCTGTTGCGGCGGTTGACGCCCAGCTTGCGCAGGATGCTGCGCACGTGGGTGCGGATCGTGTTGACGGAGACGAACATCTTCTCCGCGATCTCCTCGGTGGTCAGCAGCTCCTCGAGGTGACCGAGGACCTCGCGCTCCTTGGCGGTCAGCGGCTCGACGACGAGGTTGCTGAGGTCCGTGGGGTCCTCGTGGTGCGCCGGGCGCGCCGTGGTCGCGCCGACGGACGGAACGGCCGCAGGCCTGGCGGGGGAGCGCGTCGTGTCGCGCGACCGCGCGGCCGCCGGCGCCTTGAGCCAGCTGTGCCGGCCGAGCAGCTGGGCGTTGCTGGCCAGCAGGTGGCGCACGGCCGGCGCCGCCTCGCGGAAGGGCCGGCGCGCCTCCTCCGAGGCGGCGAGCGCGAGGGCCCGCTCGACCAGGGTGGTGGCGTGCCGTGGCGAGTGGAGTCGCGACTCCTGCACCCCCTCGACCAGCAGGCGGGTCACCTCGACCGGCAGCGGCCGACCGACGGCGCGGGCCCGGGTCAGCGACTTGGCCAACGCGACCGGCTCGCCCTGCTCGGCGTACGCCGCCGCAGCCATGACCGCGCCGCCCAGCCCGTCCTCGAGGACGATCCCGTCGAGCGTCGCCAGGGCCCGGTCGGCCCTGCCCTGCGCCACCGACAGCTCCGCTGCCTGCATCCGCAGCCAGCCGGCCAGCCAGGGGTCGTGGCCGTCGGCAGTGGCACAGACCGACTCGAGCCGGGCCATGGCCGACTGCTCGGGCCCGGCAGCGGCCTCGACGTGGGCGAGGACCCCGGAGGCGATGGTGCGGCAGACCGGGTCACCGACCAGGCCTCGCGAGCTCCGGGCCGTGGCCAGGTGCTGCCGGGCCGCGGCCAGGTCGTCGCGCTCGAGCGCGACCAGGGCGAGGGCCACCGACGCTGCCGGGTTGCGGTTCTCCGGCAGGACGTGCGCGTCGTCGGCCAGGACCAGCGCCTGCAGCGCGCGCCGGTGCGCGTGGGTGAGCCGGCCGTCGAGGGCGTCCGCCAGGGCGTGGTAGCCGATCGCAGCCGCGCGGACCCGGGCGGGGATGCCGGTGACGTCCTCGACACGCGCCAGCGCGGCGCGCGCCCTTGCGAGCTCTCCGCGGCGCAACGCGATGACGGAGCCGGCGAGCTCGACGAGACCCTCCAGCTCCGGGCGCGCGAGGCCGGCGGCCGGCCGGCGCGCGGCGTCGAGCGCGCGCACGGCCTGGCCCACCGACACCTCGGCTGCCTCGGCGTCGTCGGCCGTGCAGGCGCGGACGGCGTCGAGGACAGCGAGGGCCAGCACGATCGGGTCCGCGTCGTCGGGAGACGCCGGGCTGTCGGACGGGGTCGCCCGTCGGGCGCGGGCCAGCTCCTGAGCGCACGTCGCGGCGTCGGAGGCGGCCAGGGCGAGCGCGGCCCGGACCGCGCAGGCGGGGGCGCCGGTGAGGTCCGGCGGGATCCTGCGCGCGATGTCGACGAGTCGCTCGTCCTGGCGCAGGACCACGCGCGCGATGAGCAGGTCGTCGACGAGCCGGTCCGCCACGTCGTCCCACAGGCCGCCCGTGGCCAGCTGGGCCACCGCTCGAGACGTCTGGCCGTGTGCGTGCCACCAGGCGGCCGCCCGGCGGTGCAGGGCCGCTGCCGTGTCCGGGTCCTCCCAGGCGAGCTGGGCCCGCAGCAGGTCCCGGAAGAACGGGTAGTAGCGGTGGCAGCCCGGCTGGTCGGGCACGGGCTCGATGAACATGTTGGCGCGGGCCAGCTCGCCCAGCCGTCGGACGGCGCCCGGGCCGGCGAGCTCCTCGGCCAGCTCGGGGGGCAGCACGTCGGCGACGCAGGTGTGCAGCAGCAGCGTGCGCGTCTCGGTGCCCTGGACGCCGAGCACCTCGGCGAGCAGGTAGGCGTTGATGTCGGCGTCCTGGGCGACGACGGCGGCCACCGACTCCTCGGGGTGCTCGTGCCGGGACAGGGCTCGCGCCGCGAACCGCAGCCCGGCCGCCCAGCCGCTCAGCCGGGCGTTGAGGTCGTGGACCGTGGCGCTCTCGAGGACCGCGCCACTGCTGGCCAGCAGCTCGCCGGCCTCGAGGTCGGTGAGGGCCAGGTCGGCACCCCTGACCTCGACCAGGGTGTCGTCGAGCCGGTAGCGGTACAGGGGCAGCACCGGGTCGACCCGGGTCGAGAAGACCAGGCGCAGGGCGCCGTGGGCGTGGTCGAGGAGGTAGGACACCTCGGCTGCCAGCTCGGGGTCGCGCAGCTCGTAGCCGTCGAGCACCATCGTCCAGCGCCGGGACGAGCCGGAGAGCACGGCCGCCAGCGCCTTCAGGCGGGAGCGGCCCAGCAGCAGGTCCGGGTCCGGCTGCTCAGCGATGCGCGGAAGCCGGATCCCCAGGCGGGTGAGGCAGGCCATCAATGGCTGCCAGAGGCGGGTTTCGTCGTCCTCGAAGGTCATCCAGCCGACGAGGTCCTTGCGGTGCGACCTCCCGTCACGCAGCCACTCACTCACCAGGGAGGTCTTGCCGGACCCGGCCGGGCCGCTCACCAGGACGAGCGGCGACGCGGCCGCGCGATCGAGGGCCGCCACGAGTCGTGGTCGGTCCACGTGGAGCGCTGCGACCTCGGGGATCCCTGAGCGCGTCGAGGTGGTCTGGGTGCCCGAGAATGGGGGACCGGCAGCAGCTGCTGGTTTGGCGCTCATTTCACCCTGCCTCGTTGCTGGACATGAGCTGTTTCCCCCGACTACCGACGGTAGACGGGAGGCTCGTGAGCCTGCAGGGAACGAGGACGGGACCACTCGGGACCTTCGACCGTTGTGCGCCTGTGCGCATCTCATCCGCCGGGTGGGAGGCGCGCTGCGCCGACCTCGTTGGACAGTGGCGCTGACGCGTGCTGCCCAGCCGAGGAGATCCCGATGACCGATCCCGAGGAGGTCGCCGCGCTCCGGGCGCGGGTCGCCGAGCTCGAGTCCCAGCAGGCCACCGAGCCCCACCACGAGAAGCACAACGTGCGCGGCCTCAGCGCCGTGGCCGGAGTCCTGATCGTCCTCGCGTGCGTGCTGGCGCCGCTGTCGGTCACGTCGGTGTGGGCCAGCCGGGTCATCTCCGACACCGACCAGTACGTCAAGACCGTCGCCCCGCTCATCGACGACCCGGGCGTCCAGGCCGCGCTGTCCGACCAGGTCACCCAGGCGGTGCTGGACAACATCGACGTCGAGGGCGTGACCAGCGCGACGCTGGACACCCTGGCCAGCCAGAAGGGCGTCCCCCCGGCCGTGGCGTCGGCCATCCCGGGGCTGCAGATCGCCCTGGTCAACGGGATCAACGGCTTCGTGGCCGACCAGGTCGACAAGATCCTGGCGTCGGACCAGTTCGCGACGGTGTGGGACGAGGTCAACAGGGCCGCCCACGAGCAGATCGTGGTCCTCCTCTCGGGGGAGCAGGGCGGCGCCGTGAGCGCCCAGGGCGACACCGTCACGCTGAACCTCGGCACCATCGTCGCCGAGGTCAAGAGCAGGCTGGTCGACCAGGGGTTCACGCTCGCGGAGAAGATCCCGACGGTGGACAAGTCCTTCGTCCTCGTGCAGTCGAGCTCGGTGACCAAGCTCCAGTGGGCCTACAGCGCGCTGGAGAAGCTCGGGACCTGGCTGCCCTTCATCGCGGTGGCCCTGCTGTTCGGCGGGGTGCTGCTGGCCAAGGACCGGCGCCGGGCGCTGCTGCGCGGCGGCCTGGGCGTCGCCGGCGCCATGATCCTGCTCGGGGTCGCGCTGGCCATCGCCCGCACGTGGTACGTCAACGAGACCCCCGGGAACGTGCTGACCCCCGAGGCGGCGGGCAGCGTGTTCGACACGCTGGTGCGCTTCCTGCGCACCGCGCTGCGCGCCGTCGGCGTGCTCGGGCTGGTGCTGGCGTTCACCGCCTTCCTGAGCGGCCCGTCCACCGCCGCGGCCGGGACCCGGCACGCCTTCACGCACGGCATCGGGTCGATGAGGGGCAGCGCCGAGGAGGCCGGCTGGAACACCGGCCGGCTGGGCACCTGGACCTGGAGCCACCGGACCGCGTTGCGGCTGACCGCGGCGATCCTGGGAGGTGTGGTGCTGATGTTCTGGAACCAGCCGACCGGCTGGGTCGTCGTGGGCGTCGCGCTCGTGGTGGTGCTGGTCCTTGCGGTCATCGAGTTCCTCGCCCAGCCGCCGCAGCAGCCGTCCGCTCCGGTGCCGGCTCCCGGTGCTGAGGGTCCCGCACCCGTGGCTCCCGGTGCTGCGGGTCCCGCAGCCGCGGAGCCGCAGCCCGCGCCGAAGCCGCCGGTGCCCCAGCGCTGAGGCCCCGCTGGGGGTCAGCTCAGTCGTCAGCGCCCACCTCGGGGGCTGCAGACTCGGGGTCTGCGCTGGCGGGGTCTGGGCTGGTGGGGGCTGCACTCTCCGCGTGGTGGTGGCCATTGGTGGCGCGGGGCTGCCAGTCGTAGACCACGGCCGTGCCGAGGAGCAGGTCCTGGGCCGACCGGTTGTGGCGGCTCACCGCCACCCACGCCACCCCGATCGGGAACACCGCGACGGCGAGTGCCCGGAGCGCGCACCCGACGAAGCCCAGCGTTCGCCCGCCGCGACCGACGACGCGCAGCCCCATCACCAGGTAGCCGTAGGTGCGACCGCTCAGGGTCCACGCCAGGGTCAGGTAGCTCACGGTCACGACGAAGGCGGACAGGAGGCTGAAGAAGAGGCCTGCGTGCGGCATCTCGAAGCCGCGCGGGTCGATGAGGAACAGCAGCGCCGCGAGGCCGAAGTAACCGGCCAGCAGGGTCAGGCCGACGACCGCGGCGTCGATGACCGCGGCGACGCTACGCGTGACCAGCCCCGCCCGGTGTCCCTGGTAGGGCCGGGCCTCCCGGGGGACAGGGGACACCCCACCCCCCGCCGCACCCGCTGCACCGGCGGTCACCGGGGTCTCAGGCGTTCGCCGGGCCGGGGCGGCGTCCGTGGCGCAGCAGCAGCCGGTCCACCGCGCGGCCGACGGCCTGGTCGGCCTCGATGCCCTGCATGCGGACCCCGCGAACCGTCTCCGAGGCCATCGAGCCGGTGGACTCCCGGATGATCTCGGGCAGGTCGACGCCGTCGATCACCTGCTCGGCGATGGCGATCAGGTCGATCTGGGCGAGCGCCGCGTCCACGACCGACTTGAGGTCCACGCGGCGGAGCACGGTGGTGGTCAGGTCGAGCCGGTCCAGGACCGCCTCGATGTCGAGCCGGCCCGCCACGGCGTCGAGGTCGAGCTTCGCGGCGACGGCGTCGACGTCCACCCGCCCCACCACCTCGCCGATGCTCTCCTCGTCGACCTCGCGCAGCACCTCCCGGACCACGACCTGCAGGTCGACCCGGTCCAGGACCGTCTCGGTGAGGTCGATCCGGTCGAGGACGGCCTCGATGTCCAGCCGCTGCACGACCGCGTCGAGGTCGACGCGTCGTACGACCTCTGCGATGAGCTGGTCGAGCAGCCGGTCGAGGGTGGCGGTCGCGGAGCGGACCGGTGGGGAGTGGGCGACGTACGCCGCTGCCGGCCCCAGGACCGGTTCGACGACCGATCTCAGGACCGACAGCGGGGAGAGCCTGCGCATCGCAGCGGTGGCCGTGGGACTCACGACGACTCAGACGAGGGCCTTCTCCTTGAGTCGCTCGTACTCCGGCTGGGTGATCACGCCCTCGTCGAGCATCTTGCGCGCCTGGGCGATCTGGTCGGCCGGGCTCGCCTTGGCGGCGACCTCGCGGATGTAGGCGTCCTGCTGGGCCTTCATGTCGCTGACGTCCCGCGACTGCCGCTCGGCCATGCCCCGGCCCCGGGCGATCAGGTAGACCATCGCGGTCACGAACGGGAAGAAGATCAGGCAGATGATCCAGACGGCCTTCATCACCCCGGACGTGTCGCGGTCCCGGAAGAGGTCGGCGATGATCGAGAACATCACCATCAGGTAGGCCACGAAGGCGAAAGAGATCACGATGAACCACACAACGTCCCAGAACGACATCGCAGCGTCCTTTCCTTAGGTCAACGACTGCACTCGAAGTGTGCTCGAGGAGGCTGGTGTCCCGCCTCATCCTGTGCGGACGATCCACGCTCGCACCGCGGGGGTGATGCGGTCCGTGGCCCGGTGGTGTGGCATGGCCTGACAGGGGGGCAGCGGGGCCGGGCGAGCGAGTGATGGTGGTGTCATGAGGTACGAGGTGCACGTGGCGGGTCTGGTGCCCTGTGAGCGGATGGCCGAGGAGGTCGAGGGGCTCGGCGAGGCCGGCGCGGTCGAGCACGAGGTGTGCACGGTGCTGTCGGGCACCTTCGCCGACCAGGCGGCGCTGCACGGCTTCCTGCACCGGCTCTGGGCGCGGCGGCTGCAGGTGGTGCAGGTACGCCGCACCCGGCGCGTCCAGCGGTGACGCCCGGCTGCGCTCCTGCTCGGTCTGTGCGTCAGCCGTAGCGCGGGTCAGCCGTCGCGGCCGGCGCGGCCGATCTGGCGGACCAGCTCGTTCATCCGCAGCGAGACCTGGTGCACGTGCGGGATGTCGTTGAGCACGACCGTGCCCTCCTCGCTGGCGGCCGAGACCTTCAGGGTGCCGCAGCCGACCATCCGGTCCAGCAGTCCCTGGTCGAAGGCGACGTCGTTGATCCGGTTCAGCGGGATGTCGCGGCCCGAGCGGCGCAGGATCCCGGTCCGGGTCGCGAGCCGCTCGGTGGTCAGCGTGTAGGTGCGGTTCCACCAGGCCAGCGCCGGCCACACGCCGAAGATCAGCACGACGCCGGCGAACGCGACCCAGCCCAGGGTGTCGAGCCAGGCGAAGAACCCGTCCTCGGGGCCGATGGCCAGCACCACGACGAGCCCCACCAGGGCCGCGAGGCAGATCAGCATGGCGACGAGCAGGTGCTTCCAGTGCTCGTGCATCTCGAGGACGATCGTCTCGCCGGGCGAGAGCTGGTCGGCAGGGAGTCCCATGCCGCCATGGTCGCGGCCGGACCCGGCTCGCGCTCAGGGTCGGAAGTCACACACAGGACGGAGGCACGTACCTCTCAGTCCGACTCCTCGCGTGCCAGGTCGGCGTGCGCGTCGCGCAGCTCGCGCTTGAGGATCTTGCCGCTCGGGTTCTTCGGCAGCGCCTCGGCGACGACGACGTACTTGGGAGCCTTGTAGTGGGCGAGCACCTCCCGGCTGTGCGCGAGGACCTGCTCGGAGGTGAGCGCCACGCCCTCCTTCGGCACGACCACCGCCGCGACCGCCTCGACCCAGCGGGGGTGGCTGATCCCGAAGACGGCGACCTCGGCCACCCCGTCGAGGCGGTAGATCGCCTCCTCCACCTCGCGGCTGGCGACGTTCTCCCCGCCGGTCTTGATCATGTCCTTCTTGCGGTCGACCACGTAGAGCCGGCCCGCCTCGTCGACGTACCCGAGGTCGCCGGAGTGGAACCAGCCCCCGCGGAACGCCTCGGCCGTCTTCTCCTCGTCGTGGTGGTAGCCCAGCGTCGCGTGCGGTGAGCGGTGCACGATCTCGCCGACGGTACCGGCCGGGAGCGGCTGGTCGAGGTCGTCGACGATGCGGGTCTCGACGTTGAGGGCCGGGCGGCCGGCGGACCCGGCGTGGTCGAGCTGCTCGTCGGGTCCGAGGATCGTCGCCAGCGGGGCCATCTCGGTCTGGCCGTAGAAGTTCCAGAGATCGACGTCGGGGAGCCGACGCTGGATCTCCTTCAGCACCTCCACGGGCATCGGCGAGGCGCCGTAGTAGCCCTTGCGCAGGCTGGACAGGTCGGTGGTGTCGAAGTCCGGGCAGCGCAGCAGCCCGATCCACACCGTCGGCGGGGCGAAGAACTTGGTGACCCGCTCCGTCTCGATGGTGCGCAGGATCGCGGCGGGGTCGGGGCCGGGCAGGATGATGCTGGTCGCGCCGAGGTAGACGTCGGTGCCGAGGAAGCAGTCGAGCTGGGCGCAGTGGTAGAGCGGCAGCGTGTGCAGCTCGACGTCGTCGGCGCTCATGCTGCCGTCGAGGGCGCAGGAGACGTACTGCCACAGCAGCGACCGGCTGGACAGCAGCGCGCCCTTGGGTCGCGACTCGGTGCCGGAGGTGAACATCATCCGGACCGGGTCGTCGTCGGCGACCAGCACCTGCGGCGGCCTGCCGACGTGCTCGAACCACTCCCGGGCGTCGGTCCAGCCGTCCGGGACCGGCGCGTCGCCTAGGCGTACGACGGCCCGGGTGGCGACCGTCCCGCCCGCGGCCGCCAGCGCCTTCTCGGCGGTCGGGAGCAGGGCGTCCTCGACGACGAAGGCGGTGGCCCCGCTGTGGTCGAGGATGAAGGCGATCTCCTCGCCGTTCAGCATGAAGTTCACCGGCACCAGGACGACGCCGGCGCGGGCGGCCGCGAAGTTCAGCACCGCGAACTGCCAGCAGTTGTGGCACAGCAGCGCCAGCCGGTCGCCCTGGGCCAGGCCCGCGGCCGCGAGGGCCGCGGCCGTCCGGTCGACCACCGAGTCGAGCTCGGCGAAGGTCAGCCGCGTCGAGCCGTCGACGATCGCGAGCTTGTCCGGCACCCGGCGCGCCGTACGCCGGGGCAGGTCGCCGAGCGACTGCTGACGCGCCTGCTGGACGAGCTGCTCGACGGCCATGCGCACTCCTCGGGTCCGGACTGTGGTGACCGTCACGCTATCCGGGGCAGGGTTGGTCCCGCGTGGGTCCGCGGCCCACTACCGTTGCGCCATGCGACTGGACTGGATCCCGGCGTCGGCGGCGGCGTTCGTGACCGGGGCGATGGCGCTGACCTTCGGGTCGCTGCTGCTCCCGACCGGGTCCGACTCGGCGGACACGCTGCGCATCGTGCAGCAGCAGGACGGCCGCTGGCTGGCCGCGGCCGTCGTCTTCTTCATCGCCGCCGTCGCGCTGACCCTCGGGCTGCCCGCCGCGCTGAGCCTCTTCGACCGACGCGGCCGGGGGCCGGCGATGGTGAGCACGGTCGTGCTCGCGATCGGGTTCCTCGGGACCGCCGGCTACGCGATGCTGATGGTGTTCTTCCGCGCGATGGTGCTCAACATCCCCATCGACGGCCAGGCGCTCGACAAGGTGAGCCACGAGGCCGGGCTGGCCGTCTTCCTCTACGGCTGGATCGCCGGGTTCTACCTCGGCGAGCTGCTGTTCGCGATCGCGTTGCTGCGCGCCGGCACGGTCGCGCGCTGGGTGCCCGTCGTGCTGCTGGCGCACGTCGCCTCGCTGACGGTGAGCAACCTGCTGCCCGACGAGATCTCGCAGAGCCTGGTGCTCCTGGTGGCCGTCGGGTTCGCCGGGGTGGCCATCGAGGCCGTCACGCGGGACAGCGAGCGGCGCCGGGCCACGCCGGTCCGGCTCTGACACTGCTCGCCTCGGCGGGACCGGTCGGCCCTAGGGTGGCGCGCGTGATCAACGGGGAGACGGCACGACAGGTCCAGGACGAGCTCGAGGCCGCCCAGGAGGCGGCCGCCGACCACCAGCGCCTCACCGGCCGGGTGGAGCGGGCGCAGCGGACGGTGCAGGAGGCGAGCCGGGTGCTCGCCGAGGCCAGGTCGGCGCTGGGTCAGGAGACCGCGGACGTCGCGAGGCTGGAGTCGTTCAGCCCCACGCGCATCTGGGCCGGGCTGCGCGGCAGCCTCGACCTCGACCTGGCCCGCGAGCAGGCGGAGCAGCAGGCGGCGGCGTATGCCGTCGCGCAGGCGGAGTCACGGCTCGCCCAGGCTCGCGGGGAGCACGACGCCGCGGCGGCCGCGCTCGCGGCACTCGGCGATGTGGCTGCCCGGCGCGAGCGGGCGCTGGCCGCGAAGGAGGAGCTGCTCACGGCCACCGGCGCCCCCGGCGGGGCCGAGCTCACCGCGATCGCCGGGGAGCTCGGGGGCCTGCGCAGCCAGCTGCACGAGGTCCGCGAGGCGCAGGCGGCGGGGGGCGAGGCTGCGACGCGACTGGCCGACGCCAGCGTGATGCTGGGCAAGGCGCACGACTGGTCGACGTACGACACGTTCCTCGACGGCGGCATGCTCGGCGACATGATGAAGTACGACCGGATGGACCGGGCCTCCGCGCTGATGCGCGAGGCGGACCGGGCGATGCGGCGCCTGTCGACCGAGCTCGCCGACGTGGGCGTGGCGGGGGTGGGCGGGGTCGAGGTGACCGGTCTGGTGCAGGCCTTCGACGTCTGGTTCGACAACATCTTCAGCGACTGGTCGGTCCGCAACCGGATCGCCGAGGCCGCCCGACGTACCGATGCCGCGGCCGCCGCCGTCCACCGCGTGCGGACCGGCCTGGCCGCCCGGGAGACCGAGCTGGCGGGCGCCGTCGCGCGGCTGGTCGCCCGGCGCGAGGAGCTCCTGCTCAGCCCCGCCTGAAATCGCCGAGTCGGCGTTGGTTGACGCTCGGACGTGCGTCAACCAACGCCGACTCGGCGTGCTGGTGCCTGCTGGTGGGGCTACTTGGACTTGCGGGCCCGGGCGGCGATCTTGGCGCGCTCGTTCTGGTCGAGGATCACCTTGCGGATCCGGACCGTCTCGGGCGTGACCTCGACGCACTCGTCGTCGCGGCAGAACTCCAGGCACTGCTCCAGCGACAGCTTCTTCGGCGGGATCAGCTTCTCGAAGTTGTCGGAGGTGGCGGACCGGATGTTGGTCTGCTGCTTCTCCTTGGTGATGTTGACGTCCATGTCGTCGGCGCGGGAGTTCTCGCCGACGATCATGCCCTCGTACACCTCGGTGGTCGGCTCGACGAACATCACGCCGCGCTCCTGCAGCGAGGTCATGGCGTACGCCGTCGCGGCACCCTTGCGGTCGGCCACCAGCGAGCCGTTGTTGCGGCTGCGGATCTCGCCGGCCCACGGCTCGTAGCCCTCGGAGATGTGGTGGGCGATGCCGGTGCCGCGGGTGTCGGTGAGGAAGTCGGTGCGGAAGCCGATCAGGCCACGGGCGGGGACCAGGAACTCCATGCGGACCCAACCGGTGCCGTGGTTGGTCATCTGCTCCATGCGGCCCTTGCGGGTGGCGAGCAGCTCGGTGATCGCGCCGAGGTACTCCTCCGGCGCGTCGATGGTCAGCCGCTCGACGGGCTCGTGGAGCTTGCCGTCGATCTCCTTGGTGACCACCTGCGGCTTGCCGACGGTCAGCTCGAAGCCCTCACGGCGCATCTGCTCGACCAGGATGGCCAGCGCCAGCTCGCCGCGGCCCTGCACCTCCCAGGCGTCGGGGCGCTCGGTCGGGAGGATCCGCAGCGACACGTTGCCGATCAGCTCGGAGTCGAGGCGGTCCTTGACCAGGCGGGCGGTGACCTTGGAGCCCTTGACCCGGCCGACCAGCGGCGAGGTGTTGGTGCCGATGGTCATCGAGATGGCCGGCTCGTCGACGTGGATGAGCGGCAGCGCGACCGGGTTCTCCGGGTCGGCCAGCGTCTCGCCGATGGTGATGTCCGGGATGCCGGCGATCGCGACGATGTCACCGGGGCCGGCGGACTCGCCCGGCTTGCGCTCGAGGCCCTCGGTGACGAGGAGCTCGGTGATCTTGACGTTCTTGACCGAGCCGTCGCGCTTCATCCAGGCGACGTTCTGGCCCTTCTTCAGGTTGCCCTGGTGGATGCGCAGCAGCGCGAGGCGGCCGAGGAACGGCGAGGAGTCGAGGTTGGTGACGTGCGCCTGCAGCGGCGCGCCCTCGTCGTACGTCGGGGCCGGGATCGTCTCCAGGATGGTCTTGAACAGCGGCTCGAGGTCGGGGGAGTCCGGCAGCTCGCCGTTCTCGGGCTGGTCGAGCCCCGCGACGCCGGCGCGTCCGGAGGCGTAGACGACCGGGAAGTCGAGCGCGTCCTGGCTGTGGTGCTCGTCGAGCAGGTCCATGAACAGCTCGTAGGTCTCGTCGACGACCTCGGCGATCCTGGCGTCACCGCGGTCGGTCTTGTTGACCACGAGGATCACCGGCATGTCGGCGTTCAGGGCCTTGCGCAGCACGAAGCGGGTCTGCGGCAGCGGCCCCTCGGAGGCGTCGACCAGCAGCACGATGCCGTCGACCATCGACAGACCGCGCTCGACCTCGCCACCGAAGTCGGCGTGGCCGGGGGTGTCGATGATGTTGATCGTCATCGGCTTGCCGTCGGCGGCCGGGCCGGCGTAGTGGACCGCGGTGTTCTTCGCGAGGATCGTGATGCCCTTCTCGCGCTCCAGGTCGCCGGAGTCCATGACGCGCTCGGCGACGCTCTCGGCCTGGTGGGCGGTGAAGGCGCCGGCCTGGCGGAGCATGGCGTCGACGAGCGTGGTCTTGCCGTGGTCGACGTGCGCGACGATGGCGACGTTGCGCAGGTCGGTGCGCTTGGTGGTTCCAGACATGGAGGTACGGCGTCACTTTCGGTGGCGAGTGGGGTTCGGGGCCCGAGGGCCCGGTCGAGTCTACGGGGAGCGGACGCCTCGGCCCGCATCGCGACCGGTCGTAGGGTGACGGCCATGGCCAACATCGCGACCACCGACCGGGTCGACCGCGACGGACTGCTGGAGTTCGTCCGCCCCCGGCACCAGATGACGCTGATGACGACGCGGCGCGACGGGCGCCCCCAGGTCTCCCCGGTCACCGGAGGGGTCGACGCCGAGGGCCGGATCGTCATCTCCACCTACCCGCAGCGAGCCAAGGCCGCGAACCTCCGCCGCGACCCGCGGGCCACCGTGCTGGTCCACTCCGACGAGTGGAACGGGCCCTACGTCCAGGTCGACGGCACCGCCGAGGTCCTGGACATGCCGAGCCAGGAGGCCGAGGACGCGCTGGTCGACTACTTCCGCTGCATCTCGGGCGAGCACCCCGACTGGGAGGAGTACCGCCAGGCGATGCGCCGCCAGGGCAAGTCGCTGATCCGGATCACCCCCGAGTCGTGGGGTCCGGTCGCCACCGGAGGGTTCCCGCCCGACCGCGCGCCCGCGTGAGCCGGCTCGAGCAGCGGCCACCCGCCGGCGGGCCGGCCAGTCCCGAGGAGGCCGAGGTCTGCGCACAAGTGGCTGCGCTGGCCGACCGCATCGAGGCGCTGAGCGGCCGCCGGCCCACCCACGTGCCGGACACCGAGAACCGCGACGCCGGATACACGTTCTTCCGGTTCCGCGACGGGACCTACACCTGGGAGGCCCGCGAGCGCGGCCGGGTGTGCTTCAGCCGGCGTACTCCCTCCCAGCACGAGCTGCTGGGCTGGATCGCGTCCGACCTGGTGCGGGACGTGGCCACCCGCCACGAGCTCGAGCACCGGGTCGCGGGGCAGGACTCACGCCGCATGTGGTTCGCGATGTGGCAGGAGCTGACGGCTGCGCTGGACCCGGAGTGGGGTGAGCAGGCGCGGCTCCACGTCGCCGAGACGCTCGAGCGCTCGCCGTACCGGGACCGCTGACCCCTTGCGGGTGTCGGCGGTGTCGTCTTGTCTGGACCCGTGACCACTCTCGGGCCCTGCCAGTTCGTGCCGCCGTACCTCCTCGAGCACCTCGCCGAGGCCGACCCGGCGGCCGCCGACCCCTGTCGCGCGACGCTCGCCGTCGACGCGCGGCTGCGCACGACCCGGCTCGCGCCGCCGACCACGCAGCAGGCGATGGTCGCGCCGAGCGGGCCGGCCTGGACGGTGCACACCGCCGCCAACACCTCCACCCTCCCCGGCACCGCGGTGCGGTCGGCGGGGGAGCCGGAGTCGGGGGACGCGGCGGTCGACGAGGCGGCGACGGGCATCGCCGGCTCGCTGGCGCTGTTCGCGGAGGTCTACGGCCGGGAGTCGTACGACGGCCGCGGGGCCCGGGTGAGCCTGACCGTGCACTACGGCCGCGCCTACGACAACGCGTTCTGGGACGGCACCCAGCTGGTGTTCGGTGACGGTGACGGCAAGGTCTTCGGCCGGTTCACCCGGCCGGTGGACGTGCTCGGCCACGAGTTCACGCACGCCGTCACCGAGCACACCGCGGCGCTGGAGTACGCCGGCCAGCCGGGCGCCCTGAACGAGTCGGTCTCCGACGTGTTCGCCTCCTGCCTCAAGCAGCGGCTGCTCGGACAGACCGCGCTCGAGGCCGACTGGCTGATCGGCGCGGGCATCTTCCTGCCCGGGGTGCAGGCGCGGGCGCTGCGCGACATGGCCGCGCCCGGCACGGCGTACGACGACCCGGCGCTCGGCAAGGACCCGCAGGTGGGCCACATGTCCGACTACGTGGAGACCACCGACGACAACGGCGGGGTGCACCTCAACTCCGGCATCCCCAACCGGGCCTTCCAGCTGGCCGCGACCGCGATCGGCGGGAGCTCGTGGGACGGCGCCGGCATGATCTGGTACTCCGCGCTCACCGGCGGCCAGGTCAGCGCGCGGACCGACTTCGCGGGCTTCGCCGCGGCGACGGTGGCGGCGGCCGGGCCGCACGCGGACGCGGTGCGCAGCGCGTGGGAGCAGGTGGGCGTGGACGTCGGGTCGGGCGAGGCGGGCGCGCCGGCCGGTGCCGGCACGGGAGCCGGAGCCGGCGGTGGTGCCGCTGGCAGTGGGCGCGGGGCGGCCCGGGTGGCGGTGCGGCGTACCGGTGGCTTCACCGGGCGCCCCGTCGACGGCGTGCTGGAGCTCGACGACGACCCCCGCAGCCACGAGGCGCGGACGCTGCTGGACCGGATCGACCTCCGCGCGGCCCGCACCGGCCTGCCCCACCCCGACATGTTCGTCTACGAGTTCGACCTCGACGGCGACCGCGCGACCGTCCCCGAGCAGCACCTCACCGAGGACCTGCGCCGCCTCGCCGACCTGGTGCTCGCCCCTCGCGAGGGATAGTCCGGCACGTTTCTGACGTCCCGTGCGCTTTCAGCGGGATAGTCCGGCACGTTTCTGACGGCCCGTGCGCCTTCAGGGGGATAGTCCGGCACGTTTCTGACGGCCCGCGCGCTTTCAGCGGGATAGTCCGGCACGTTTCTGACGTCCCGCGCGCTTCCGCCCGGACGGTCAAGACGTGCCGGACCATCCGTTCAGTCGAGCGCGCGGTCGAGGGCGGCCTCGACGTGCAGGGTGGTGCAGGGGAAGACCGGCAGCTCGACGTCGGCCTGCTTGATGAGCAGCTCGAGCTCGGTGCAGCCGAGCAGGACCCCGGTCGCACCGGCGTCCCACAGCTCCTCGACGACCGAGACGACCCGGCGGCGGGTGCGGTCGAGCACGTGCCCGTGCACCAGCTCCTCGTAGATGGCCGTGTTGAGCCACTCGTGGTGCTCCTCGGCCGGGACCACCGCGGTCACGCCGTGCGTGGCGAGCCGGTCGGTGAAGAAGCTGTCCTCCATGGCGACCTTGGTGCCGATGAAGCCGACCGTGGTCACGCCCTGGTCGAGGCAGGACCGAGCCACGACGTCGGCGAGGTGGATGAGCGGGATGTCGACGGCGGCCTCCACCTGGTCGGCCACCTTGTGGAAGGTGGTCGTGCACAGGAGCAGGAAGTCGGCGCCCGCGCGCTCGACACCACGGGCCGCCTCGGCGAGCAGCTCGCCGACCTGCTGCCAGCGCTCGTCGTCCTCGAGGTGGGTCACCTCGGCGAAGTCCACCGTGCTGAGCACCAGCTTGGGCGAGGAGAGCCCGCCGAGCCGCTGCTGCACGCCGAGGTTGAGGTCGCGGTAGTACACCGCGCTGCTCTCCCAGCTCATCCCGCCGATCAGTCCGATGGTCTGCACGGGGGCGAGTCTTCCACGTTCGTCGTACGACGAGCAGGTGGCTCATTCCCCGGAACGGCCGGGGGTTGTCAGCCTGTTCCTGTGCTTCTCAGCCGTTGCAACGGTCGACAACCACAGGAGTCACCGGCCAGCCGGGGAGTCCTGCACGCGGTCGGTCTCGCCCCGCCCGTCGCGAGCTCAGGCCTGGCGGTGGACCTTGTGCTGGGCGGCCTGGGCGCGCGGGCGGATGACCATCTCGTCGACGTTGAAGTGGCCGGGCAGGCTCGCGATCCAGCGGACCGCCTCGGCCACGTCCTCGGCCACCAGCGGGTCGGGGACGCCGGCGTACACCGCGTCGGCCTTGGCCTGGTCGCCACCGAAGCGCACGACCGCGAACTCGTCGGTGCGGACCATGCCCGGCGCGATCTCGGAGACCCGGATCGGCTCCCCGCACAGCTCGAGCCGCAGCGTCTCGGTCACGACCTGGGTGCCGTGCTTGGCGGCGGTGTATCCCGCCCCGCCCTCGTAGGCGATCCGGCCCGCGGTCGAGCCCATGTTGATGATCAGTCCGTCGCCGCCGGCGCGCAGGGCCGGCAGCAGCGCCTGGGTGACGTTGAGGAGGCCGAGCACGTTGACCTCGTACATCGCCCGCCAGTCCGCGGGGTCGGCCTGCTCGACGTACTCCGACCCGAACGCGCCGCCGGCGTTGTTGACCAGCACGTGCAGCGTGCCGCCGACGGCCTCGGCCAGCCCCCGCACCGCCTCCGGCGAGGTCACGTCGCACTCCACGGCCACCCCGTCGATCTCCTCGGCGAGTGCCTCCACGCGGTCCCGGCGGCGGGCCGCGCAGACGACCCGGAAGCCGTCGGCGGCGAGGGCCCGGGCGGACGCGGCGCCGATCCCGCTGCTGGCTCCGGTGACGACTGCGAGGCGCGAGGTGCTCATGTGCCGATTGTGCCGTGACGGTGCCCACGACCCGTGGTGGGGTGGCCGCGCCGGTGGCATCATGACCTGTCGATCGCCTCGCCCCCTCGAAGCAGGAGCCCATGGATCTGCGCAGCCTCGCCCCTCTCGCGGGCCTCGCCGGCGGCCTCTGCTGGCTGGTCCGTCTCGTGCTCGACCTCGGCGGCCACGGCAGCGGCGCAGCCGCCGACCTCCTCCACTGGGCCGGGCTGGTCCTGCTGGCGGTGGCCCTCGTCGGCGCGGGTGCCGCGCTGGTCAGCACCAGCGCCACCTGGCTGCGCGTGATCGTCGCCGTCGCCTTCCCCCTGCTGGTCTGGTCGGTCCTCGAGGTGCTGCACGACGGCGGTGACCCCCAGGTCATCGACGGGATCTTCGGCCTGGTCGTGGCTGCGGTGGCGGGCATCGGCGTGGCCAGGACCCGCCCGGAGCCGGTGCGGCGGTCCCGCTCCACGGGGGCGCACGCCCGCTGACGCGGGTCCGCCGAGGCAGGCGCGGGAGTTCACGCGCCGGCCGTTCGGGTACGACGTACCGGGCGTGGGCGGGAATCACCGGGGGCCCGCGCTGGTTCTGGTTGGTTGGATCAGTCGACGGAAGGGACCCAGTGGATCGCATCAGGCGCCTGGCGATGATCAGCCTGCACACCTCCCCGCTCGACCAGCCGGGCACCGGCGACGCCGGGGGCATGAACGTCTACGTGATCGAGCTGTCCCGCCGGCTGGCCCAGCAGGGCATCGAGGTCGACATCTTCACGCGGGCCACCAGCTCCGCGCTCGACCCGGTGGTCGAGGCCGCCGACGGGGTCTGGGTGCGGCACATCCACGCCGGACCCTTCGAGGGGCTGACCAAGGGTGAGCTGCCGGGCCAGCTGTGCGTGTTCGCCCGCGAGGTGCTGCGCGCCGAGGCCGCGCAGCCGGTCGGCCACTACGACGCCGTGCACTCCCACTACTGGCTCTCCGGGCAGGTCGGCGCGCTGGCCCGCGACCGCTGGGGCGTGCCGCTGGTGCACACCATGCACACGATGGCGAAGGTCAAGAACGACGCGCTCGCCGCCGGTGACACCCCCGAGCCGGTCGCCCGGATCATCGGCGAGGAGCAGGTGGTCGAGGCGGCGGACATGCTGATCGCCAACACCGACCTCGAGGCCAAGCAGCTGATCAACCTGTACGACGCCGAGGCCGGCCGCGTCGAGGTCGTCCACCCGGGCGTCGACCTCTCGGTGTTCCGCCCGCTCGACCGGGCCGCGGCGCGGGCCGACCTCGGGCTGCCCGCCGACGCCCACGTGCTGCTCTTCGCCGGCCGCATCCAGCCGCTCAAGGCTCCCGACGTGCTGCTCCGGGCCGTCGCCGAGCTGCTCGCCCAGACGCCGTCGCTGCGCTCGCGGCTGGTCGTCCCGGTGGTCGGCGGCCCGTCCGGCTCCGGTCTCGAGCACCCCGAGTCGCTGGCCCAGCTGGCGACCGAGCTCGGCCTCGACGACGTGGTCCGGTTCGTCCCGCCGGTCGCCCAGGCCGACCTCGCGCGCTGGTGCGCGGCCGCCACCCTGGTGGCCGTGCCCTCCTACAACGAGTCGTTCGGCCTGGTCGCCGTCGAGGCCCAGGCCACCGGCACCCCGGTCCTCGCGGCCGCCGTCGGCGGGCTCACCACCGTGGTGCGCGACGGCCACAGCGGGTTGCTCATCGAGGGCCACGAGCCCCGCGACTGGGCCGCGGCGCTGCGCCGGGTGATCGAGGACGACCAGCTGCAGGTCAGGCTCTCGGCGGGCGCGCTCGAGCAGGCACGCCAGTTCGCGTGGGAGCGGACCGCGGAGCGCACCCTCGAGGTCTACGAGCAGGCCCGCTCGTTCATGCGAGAGTCGGTGTCGTGACCTCAGCCGCCGCGACCGTCCGCGACTACCTGCGCGAGAACGACATCGAGTTCCAGGAGCTTGGCGACGGGGTGTTCTCGTTCTCGCTGCCCGGGGAGAAGAAGCTGCAGACCGCGGTCCGGCTCGACGTCGGTGAGCACGCGCTCGGCGTGCACGCCTTCGTGTGCCGCCGGCCCGACGAGAACCACGAGCGGGTCTACCGCTGGCTGCTCGAGCGCAACCTGAAGATGTACGCCGTCTCGTTCGCCGTCGACCGGCACGGCGACATCTACCTCGACGCGCGGCTGCCGCTGGGCGCAATCTCGCCCGACGAGCTGGACCGGCTGCTGGGGTCGGTGCTCTCGAACGCCGACGAGTCGTTCAACGCCATCCTCGAGCTCGGCTTCGCCGCCTCGATCCGCAAGGAGTGGGAGTGGCGCAAGCTGCGCGGTGAGTCGACGAAGAACCTCGAGGCGTTCCGCGGCTGGCTGGAGTCGGGCGAGGAGCCCGAGGTCGACGCCGGCTGACTCGCTCAGCAGGCCTTGGCGGGCTCCTGCGCGATCGTCCGCGGCTTCCTCCTCGCCACGGCCACACCCACCAGCGCGAGCGCGCCGCCGGCGTACGCCATCGTGGGCGGCGCCTCGCTGAGGAACACCACGCCCATCACGATCGTCAGCGGGGGCACGAGGTAGGTGGTCACGCCGAGGCTGCTCGCGCTCATGTGCGTCAGGGCGAAGGCGTACGTCGTGAAGGCGATCGCGGTCGGGAAGACCCCGAGGTAGACCACCCACGCGATCGAGGACGCGGGCGCGTCGGCCGTCTCGCGCACCAGGTCGCCCGCGAACGGCAGGCACGCGAGCGCGCCGACGGTGCACGCGAGCCAGGTGACGTGGACGGCCTGGATCCGCGCCATCAGCGGCTTCTGCAGGATCACGCTGACCGAGTAGACGACGGCGCTGAGCACGCACAGGAGCACGCCGAGGACGTCGTGGTTGCTGCCGGGGGAGGTCGAGAGACCGATCAGCGCGACCCCGCCGAACGCCAGCGCCAGACCGATCCCGAGGAACACCGTGAACCGCTCCGAGAGGAACAGCGCGGCCAGCAGCGCGATCAGCACCGGCGAGACCTGGATCAGCATCGCGGCCGTGCCGGCGTCGACCCGGCGCTCGCCCTCGTTCAGCGCGACGTTGTAGACGCCGAACCACAGCACCCCGATCACCACGATCGAGAGCAGGTCGCGGCGGCTCGGCCGGGGCACGCCGCGGCTCAGCGCGACCACGCCCAGGCACAGCGAGCCGACCAGCAGGCGGCCCAGCGAGAGGGCGCCGGGGGAGAAGTCGTCGCCGAGGTAGCGGATCGCGACGAACGCGCTCGCCCACAGCAGCAACGTGACGGCCACCGCGGCGACCGGCACCCAGGCGGCGGGAGCGGTGGTCGGCGTGCGGGCGGGATCGTCGGTCCGGGTGATCGTCACCCGACCAGCCTAGGGACGCCCACCGACAGCCGACACGCGGTTTTCGGACGCTGCACCACGAGATCCGGCCAGCCCCGTGGTCCACGGACGACCGGGCCCGCGCCACCCGGGGATCCGGGTGGCGCGGGCCGAGGTGCGGATGCCGGGCGGACCCGGCGCGGTTGCGGGAGGAATGCCTCAGCGCACGGCGTCGAGGGCGTCGACGACGCCGTCACCGAAGTAGCTGTTCTCCTCCGCCGTGCCGACGCAGGGCGCACCGGCCGTCGTGGTGCCGCAGGCCTTGTCGTCGGCCTGCGCGCGCAGCTCGGCCAGCATCCGGGCCGGGCTCCACGACGGGTGCGCCGACTTCATCAGCGCGAGCACACCGGCGACGTGCGGGGTGGCCATCGACGTACCGCTCTTCAGGCCGTAGCCGTCGTCCTTCACGATCGTCGAGAGGATCCGCGAACCGGGAGCCGCGACGTCGATGACGCCGAGGCCGCGGTTGGAGAACCCGGACAGCCGGCTGTCCATCGAGTCGGCCGGGTAGCGCTCCAGCGAGGCGACCGTCACGACCCCGTCGAGCTCGGTGGGGATGTCGTTGCACCCGGCGTTGACCGTCCGGGTGATCGGGGTGCTGTCGTCGGGGCTGGTGGTGTCGGTGGTCTTGTGCGCGAGGTCGTCGTGCTCGTTGCCGGCGGCCGCGGCGGAGACGACGCCCTGGTCGATCGACCAGGCGACCGCGCGGCGCACGGCCTCCTTGGCGGCGGCCTGGTCGGGCTGGTCGTCGCAGTAGTAGCGGAACGGGTCGACGTAGTAGCTGTTGTTGGTCACGTCCATGTGGTGGGTCGCGGCCCAGACGAACCCGCAGACGGCGTACTCGGGGTAGATGAACCCGGCGTCGTTGACGACCTTGACCGAGGCCAGCCGCACGTTCGGGGCGACACCCACGATCCCGACGCCGTTGCGGGCGGCGGCGATGGTGCCGGCCACGTGGGTGCCGTGGTCGCTGGTGGTGGGGTACCAGCCGGTCGCCGAGAGGTCCGGCCGTCCCGCGTCGGTGCAGTTGACCGAGTCGGCGGTGTCGATGTTGGCGGCCAGGTCCGGGTGGTCGGGGTCGATGCCGCTGTCCAGCACTCCGACGAGCACGTTGCGGTTGCCGTCGGTGATCGCGTGGGCCTGGTCGGCCTTGATCATCCGCAGGTCCCACTGCTCGCCCTCGCGGGGGTCGGCGGCGGTCGCGGCGGTGGGCTCGGAGCCGACGTCGCCGTTCACGTCCTTCTTCGCCCCGCGCTTGTAGTCCGACGCGCCGCGGCCCCAGGGGGCGCCGGCCTCCTCCGGGGTGCCCTCGGAGACGGGGACCGTGCGCGTGGCCCCGACGGAGTCGAGGGCGTTCCCGGCGCTGGCCACGACGTCCTCGCGGAACGTCGAGACGTCCGCGTGCGCCACGACGACGCCGATCTGCGGCCAGCTCTGGACGACGACGCCGCCGGCCTCGGCCACGGCGCGCTCGACCAGGCGGGTCTGGCCGGGGTTGGCGGCCTTCGCGTTGAGCAGGTAGCTGGAGACGACGCCGTCCGGCGTGGTGATGGGCACCGGGGTGGACGCCGGCGCGGCGTCGGGGGTGGTGGCGGTCGCGCCGGGTCCGGTGAGCGACACCAGGGCCGAGGCGAACACCCCGACGGTCGCGGTGGTGAGAGCGGCGGGTCGCCGCATGGAGAACATCGTGAAGCCTCCCGAGAGATGATGAGCGGCGTCGGATCGGACGCCGGGCTCATCCTGCACTCGGAGGGGGCGTCGTGACCAGAGGTGCACGACAGGGCTTTCGGGACCGGTGAGCCTGCTGGGACTCGCGTGCTCCGGCGCCGGGCCCGGGCTCACGCCCGGCGTCGGGACGGGTGCGAGACTCGGCCGCATGACCGCACCCGTCGCCCGGCCCGAGCTCCTGGGCCGCGCCTACTCCCTGGTCACGACCGCCGTCGAGGGCCTGGCGCCGGACGAGCTGCTGCTCGGGACCCGGTGCCGGGGCTGGACGGTGCAGGACCTGCTCCTCCACCAGCTGCTCGACGCCCAGCGGGCGCTCGTGGCGTTCGCGACGCCGAGCGGGGAGGAGGCGGACGTGGACGCGGTGACCTACTGGGCGCCCTTCCGGCCCGGGTCGGCCGGGTCCGGGGACGGAGGCCCGGGCGGGGAGGACTGGGCGGGGGCGCACGCGCGCTTCGTGCGGGTGGCCTCCTCGGCGTACGCCGATCCGCGCACCCTGGTCGCGCACTGGCGCACCACCTGTGGGGCCACCGTGCGGGCTGCCGCGGCCGCCGACCCCGGGGGCCGGGTGGGCACCCAGGGCCACGTGCTCGACGTACCGGACTTCGTCTCCACCCTCGTCGTCGAGGCGACCGTGCACCACCTCGACCTGGTCGTGGAGCTGCCCGCCGGCGCACCGGGCACGGCGCCCGACCCCGAGGCGCTGGCGCTGACCCGGGCGGTGCTCGAGGGCATCCACGGCGAACCGCTGCCGGCAGCCTGGGACGACGTCACGGTCGTGCTGAAGGGCACCGGCCGGGTGGCGCTGTCGGCCGACGACCGGCAGCATCTCGGGGCGGCTGCGGACCGGCTGCCGTTGCTCGGTTGAACACACCGGCTGACCGGTGAAACTGCCCGGTCCTACAGGTCGAGCTTGTAGCCGAGCCCGCGCACGGTCACGAGGTACTTCGGCTCGCCCGGGTCGGGCTCGAGCTTCGCGCGCAGCCGCTTCACGTGCACGTCGAGGGTCTTGGTGTCACCGACGTAGTCCGACCCCCACACCCGGTCGATCAGCTGTCCGCGGGTGAGCACCCGGCCGGGGTTGCGGAGGAACATCTCGAGCAGCTCGAACTCCTTGAGCGGCAGCCGCTGCTCCTGCCCGTCGACGGTCACCACGTGGCGCTCGACGTCCATCCGCACCGGCCCGGCCTCCAGCGCGGCCGGCTCGAGGTCGCCGGCGTCCTGGCCGCGGCGCAGCACGGCCCGGATCCGGGCGACCAGCTCGCGGGGGGAGTACGGCTTGGTGACGTAGTCGTCGGCGCCGAGCTCGAGGCCGACCACCTTGTCGACCTCGTCGTCCTTCGCGCTCACCATGATCACCGGGACGCTCGAGGTCTGCCGGATCTGCCGGCACACCTCGGTGCCGGGGATGCCGGGCAGCATCAGGTCCAGCAGCACGATGTCGGCCCCGTTGCGGTCGAACTCGGTCAGGGCGTCGTTGCCGGTGGCGGCGATCGCGACCTCGAAGCCCTCCTTGCGCAGCATGTACGCGAGCGCCTCGCTGTAGCTCTCTTCGTCCTCCACGACGAGTACGCGGGTCAACGGCTTGCCTCCTGGTTCCAGCGGGGGAGGGTCAAGGTGAATGTAGAGCCTTGTCCCTCCACCGACCACACACGGATGTCGCCGCCGTGGGTGGCGGCGACGTGCTTGACGATCGAGAGGCCGAGCCCGGTGCCGCCGGTGGACCGGTGGCGGGCCGGGTCGACCCGGTAGAAGCGTTCGAAGATCCGGTCGATCTCGTTCTCGGGGATGCCGATGCCCTGGTCGACCACCGAGATCTCGACGTTGCCGTCGGTGACCTTGGTGCTGACCAGCACGGTGGAGTCGCAGCCGGAGTAGGACACCGCGTTGGCCACCAGGTTCGCGACGGCGGCCGTCACCTGCTCCTCGTTGCCGAGCACCTCGAGACCGGGGGTGCCACCGGAGACGATCGAGATCCGCTTGGAGTCGGCGTCGATCGCGGAGGTGTCGAGGGCGACCGCGATCACCTCGTCGAGGGAGACCGGCACCGGCGCCTCGAGCGGGTCGTCGCCCTGCAGCCGGGACAGCTCGATGATCTGCTGGACCAGCCGCGAGAGCCGGTCGCTCTCGTGGAGCATCCGGCCGGCGAACCGCTTGACGGCCTCGGGGTCCTCGGCCGCGTCGGAGACCGCCTCGGCGAGCAGCCGGATCGCGCCGACAGGGGTCTTCAGCTCGTGGCTCACGTTGCCGACGAAGTCGCGGCGTACCGCCTCCACCCGGCGTTCCCGGGTCCGGTCCTCCACCAGCGCCAGCACCAGCCGGGAGCCCAGCGGGGCGACCCGCGCGGTGACGTGGCGCGCGGGTGTGCCGGGTCGCGACATCAGCAGCTCGGTCTCCCGGATCTGCCCGTCGCGGCGCACCTGGCGCACCAGCTCGGCCAGCTCGTCGGAGGACAGCGAGGTGCCGCGCACGAGGCCCAGGGCGTACGCCGGGGCCGACGCCTTGAGGACCACGTCGCTGTCGTCGACCACGACCGCGCTCGAGCGCAGCACGGACAGGACCGTGGCGACGCCCGGGGGGACCACGGGCTCCTCGACGTGGGTGGTCGCCTGCTGCTGCCGCTCGCTGACGTGCCAGGCGAGCACGGCGCCGCCGGCGACGATGGCCCCGATGACGGCAGCCAGGAACGCCTGTGTCGTCGGATCCACGGCACCAGAGTACGCAGCGATTCACCCGCCGTTGGCACGCGTGAGGGCCGGCTTCGCAACGTTCACCCGGCGTTCACGTCATGGCCCCTGCCCGTCATCCCGCGCACCTAGGCTCCCGTCCATGCGTCAGGCCTTCCATGAACAGCTCGACTCCGTCTTCGACGACCTCTCCGACATCGCCAAGCGGGTGGAGGACGCCGTCCGGCTCGCGACGAGCGCCCTGCTCACCGGTGACGCCGAGATCGCCGAGCGGGTGATCAGCGACGACGTCGAGATCGACCGCGCCCGCGAGCGCGTGGAGGACAAGGCGTTCTCCCTGCTGTCGCTGCAGCAGCCCGTCGCCGGTGACCTGCGGACCATCGTCGCCGCGCTGCGCATGGTCAGCGAGCTCGAGCGGATGGGCGACCTCTCGGTCCACGTCGCGAAGATCGCGCGGCTGCGCACGCCGTACGTCGCGGTGCCCGAGGAGGTCCGCCCCACCATGTCGCGGATGGCCGAGGTCGCCGAGGACATGGTCGCCCAGCTGCTGCAGATCATCACCGCCCGCGACGTCGAGGCCGCCATCGAGCTCGGCCGCGACGACGAGGAGATGGACCAGCTGCGGCGCACATCCTTCACCGAGCTGCTCTCCGACGACTGGAGCCACGGCGTCGAGGCGGCCGTCGACATCGCCCTGCTGGGCCGCTACTACGAGCGGATCGCCGACCACGCCGTCTCGGTCGCCAACCGGGTGGTCTTCGTCGTCACCGGCGAGAACCCGCGCGCGGTCGACGCCTGAGAAATCGGATAGTCCGGCACGTTCCTGACGTCAGGCCTCTCGGCCGGTGTCAGGAACGTGCCGGACTATCTCAGTTTCAGCCGTATCTCGACACGCCCGTCGCGACCACGTTCCTCGGGCGCGGGGCTCGCTCGACCTCGCTGAGCCCACGGAGCGGGCTGGTTCCTCGCTCGCTCCTGCTCAGCGACCCTGGTTCGCGACGGCGGCCGCGGCGGCGGCCGCGGCCTCGGGGTCGAGGTACTCGCCGCCGGCGACGGTGGGGCGCAGCTGGTCGTCGAGGCGGTAGACCAGCGGCATGCCGGTGGGGATGTTCAGCCCGGCGATGTCCTCGTCGCTGATGCCGTCGAGGTGCTTGACGATGCCGCGCAGGCTGTTGCCGTGGGCGGCGACGAGCACGGTGTGGCCGGCCTGCAGGTCGGGGACGATGCCCGACTCCCACCAGGGCAGCATCCGCGCGATGACGTCCTTGAGGCACTCCGTGCGGGGCATCTCGTCGCCCAGGTCGGCGTACCGCGGGTCACCCACCTGGGAGAACTCGCTGTCGTCGTCCAGCGGCGGGGGAGGTACGTCGAAGCTGCGGCGCCAGAGCATGAACTGCTCCTCGCCGTACTGCTCGAGAGTCTGCTTCTTGTCCTTGCCCTGCAGCGCTCCGTAGTGGCGCTCGTTGAGGCGCCAGGAGCGCCGCACCGGGATCCAGTGCCGGTCGGCCGCGTCCAGCGCGAGCGCGGCGGTGTTGATGGCGCGGCGCTGCAGCGAGGTGTGCACCACGTCGGGGAGCAGGCCGGCGTCGCGCAGCTGCTCACCGCCGCGGACGGCCTCGGCGCGGCCCTTCTCGCTCAGGGCGACGTCGACCCAGCCGGTGAAGAGGTTCTTGGCGTTCCACTCGCTCTCGCCGTGGCGGAGCAGGACGAGCGTGTGGGTCATGGTCACTCCGAGGGAGAGGAGGAGGGGGACTCGGTCGCCGACTCCGAGGGGCTCGCCGACTCCGAGGGGCTCGCGGACTCCCCGGTGGACGGCGTGGCCGACCCGGACGCCGAGGTGTCGAGGCCGGCGTAGACGTCGGTGTCCGTCACGACGGGGACCGTCATCTGGACCTCCTCGCCGGAGCCGAAGGTCACCTTGACCGGCACGAAGTTGCCGGCCTTGAAGGTCCCCGAGACGGGGATGCCGCCGTCGGTGGCCAGGTTGACCAGGCCGCCGGCGTCGATCGTGATCGGGGTGGACGACCCGGACTGGATCGGGCTGTCGCCCGTGCCGGCGAGCGACTCGACGGTGTTCTCCTTCTCCGTGTCGTTGTTGGCGAAGGTGGCGATGAACGTGCCGGAGTCGTCCTGCCCGGAGACGATCACCGCGCCGAGGACGTCGACGGACGCGTCCCGGTCGTTGACGCCGTTCGCCGGCGTGTAGACCCGGTCGGTGGCGTAGTTGAACCCGCACGAGGTGAGCGCGGGAGTGGCGAGCACGATCCCGCCCACGGCGAGCGCCAGGGAACGGCGGAGCGGGCGGCGGGGACTGCGTCGCAGGTGCATCTTCGGGGCCTTCGCAGGTCGTCGTCGGGCCGTTCGGCAGCGCCGGTACGGCGGTGTGCGGTGCACGGTTTCGCGCACAGCCTAGCGGTCGCCCGCCGCGCTCACTGGGCCAGCCCGACCATGCTGCCGGCGGCCAGCAGCCCGGCCACCGTCAGCGCGATCCACGCCAGTGAGATGACGAGCAGCTTGGTGGCTCCGGTCTTCAGCGCGATCCGCAGCGGCAGGCTGCGCCAGCCGTCCTCGTGGTCGGCCACCAGGCCCGGGAGTGCGCGGGCGACGTGCACGCCGACGCCGAGCAGGGCCGCCAGCACGGTGACCGAGATCTCCGGCGGAGCACCGGTCACGTCGCCGCCCCAGCCGCCGTACGAGAGGAACGCGGGGTAGAGCGCGTACGCCGCCGCCCAGGGCAGCCACGAGAGCAGGCCGCGGCGGAGCACGACGTTGCCGAGCAGGCCGACGACCAGGGAGATCAGGTAGGCGCTGCCCGCGGTGACGCCGCTCTGGATCGACAGGGGCACCACCAGCAGCAGCGCGCAGACCATCGAGAACCAGACGGTGCCGGGGTCGAGGAGGCCGCCGCCGACGGGCTTCCCGACGGGGTCGTGGCGCCGGTCGCGGGCGCGGTCCACCAGATCGTTGTGCCAGCCGAGGATGGCCTGGCCGACCAGCACCGTCACCAGCACCAGACCGATCTCCCGCGCCGGCCGCCCGGCGATCGCCGCGGCGGCAGCCAGTCCGGCGGCGGTGAGGAGCGCCTGCCGCGGGTGGGCGGCGCGCAGCAGCAGCACCGGCCAGGTCCGGGCGAGGGAGTGCCGGCGCGGGGCCCGACGCATCGGGCGCGCCGGGTCGGGACGCGGGACGTCGGGGGTGGCCAGCCGGTCGGGCGCGGGTGCCGGGGCGGGGGTCTCGGCAGGCTCCGAGGACGCCTCGCGCGTGCCGCGCCCCCGGGTGTGCGCGCGCTTGAGGATGGCCATGCCCGGAAGTATCGACCACGCGGGGGCCGGGCGGCGGAAATCGGGGGTTCCAGATCCGGCGAACCTGCTTCCCGACCAGGGCGCCACCACACGCAACGGCGATCTGTCAAGCCCGGAATGCGCCTCTGACCTGCGGAAACGTCGACGGAGGCGTTTCCAAGACGTGTTAGACTAGTCACCTAGGAAGGGGTACCTGACACATGACTTTCACCGTCGGCGAAACGGTCGTCTATCCAAACCACGGGGCCGCAGTCATCGAGGACATCGAGATGCGGAAGATCAAGGGAGAGGACCGGCAGTATCTCGTACTGCGGATCGTCGCCCAGCAGGACCTGGTCGTGCGCGTGCCGGCCTGCAACCTGGACCTTGTCGGGGTCCGCGACGTCGTCGACAAGGAGGGCCTGGACCGCGTCTTCGACGTCCTGCGTGCTGCGCACGTCGAGGAGCCGACCAACTGGTCGCGTCGCTACAAGGCCAACCTCGAGAAGCTGCACAGCGGTGACGTGATGAAGGTCGCCGAGGTCGTCCGCGACCTGTGGCGCCGCGAGCGGGACCGTGGGCTCTCCGCCGGCGAGAAGCGAATGCTGGCCAAGGCGCGCCAGATCCTCGTCTCCGAGCTGGCCCTGGCCGAGCACACGAACGAGGACAAGGCCGAGGCCATCCTCGACGAGGTCCTCGCCTCCTGATCAGCCTCCGACGGACCCCCGGGTGACCCCCGGGGGTCCGTCGCATTTCGGGGGTCTGCCCTCCGCGTCGACACCGGGACGTCATACGTTGGGCGTCCTATGACGACCGATCCGTACGACGTCCCGGACGCGCTGCCCGCCCTCGGCTCGGTGGTGGAGCAGGGCCGCGGCTCCCTCCCGTTCTCGCTGATCCACGGTGAGGCCCTGGTCGCCTGCGCCTCGTGGGCGCTCGGCGACGCCGGTGTCACCCCCGTCGACCTCGGCACGGAGTGGGCCGGCCTGGTCGCCTCCGGGGAGGCGTTCGTGCTGCACGACTCGCTGTGCCCGATGACGCCCGCACCGTTCATCTCCGCGTGCCTGGCCACCGCCGTCGAGCGGGACGTCGTCGCGGTCGGCTGCCGCCCGGTCACCGACACGGTGAAGTCGGTCGCCGATGGCGCCGTGGGCGGGACCGTCGACCGCAGCACCCTCGTGCAGGTCGCCTCGCCCGTCGTACTCCCGCCGTCGGTGGTCGCCGCCCTCGACGGCCTCCCCACCCTGGACTTCGCGGACCTCGTCGCTGCCCTGCGTGAGCGCTTCCCGGTCGAGCTCGTCGAGGCCCCTCCCGCCGCCCGCCGGGTCGCCTCGGTCGAGGACGTGCGGCTGCTGGAGGCCCTGACCGCTGGATAGTCCGGCACGTTTCTGACGGGCAGCCCGTCAGAAACGTGCCGGACTATCCCAGCAGACGCGAGGCCAGGGCGACGTCCTCGGGGAAGGTGATCTTCAGGTTGACCGGGGTGCTGGGGACGGCGGCGATGCGGAGGTCGGCGTAGCGCTCCAGGCAGGCGGCGGTGTCGGTGCCCTCGAAGCCGTCGTGCGCGGCCCGGGTGTAGGCGTCGAGGAGCGGGCCGGCGCGGAAGGCCTGGGGGGTCTGGACGCCGGCGAGCGGACCGGGGGCGGACGAGGCGGCGGGCTCCCGGGGCAGCAGGGACCCGACGGGGACCACCGGGATCGCGCCTCCGTGCTCGCGGGCCGCGGCGATCGTGGCCCCGAAGAGGCCCACCACCGCCAGCGGTCGGGCGCCGTCGTGGATCGCCACCACGTCGACCTCGCCCGCCCCGATGTCGGCCGCCAGCACGCGCAGGGCGTTCCACTCCGAGGCGTGCCGGGAGGCGCCGCCGGCCACGACCAGGACCTCCCGGTCGCCGAGCTCCGGGGCGACCGCCTCGGCGATCGCGTCCTCCTCGCCGGGCCGCACGACCAGCACCACCCGGCGTACCTCGGCCACGGCCAGCGCGGTCCGCACCGACCACGCCACCACCGGGGCGTCCCCCAGCGGCAGCAGGACCTTGTTGACCTCGGCCCCCACCCGGCTGCCGGAGCCGGCGGCGAGGATCACGACGGCGGCGGGCACGGGCGGGAGTCTAGGAGGTCAGTAGATCTCCTGGTCCGACCGGAGCCCCGGGTAGGCCCGGATCGAGGGCAGGTCACCGACGCGGTCGTGGTCGGGACCGGTCCCGGACCCGTCCATCGCCTCCGCGGCGATCGGCTTGCCGGACGCGTCGAGGAAGGTGATCCGCCTGATCGGCTGGTAGTCCATGTCCATCGGGTCGGTCGACGCGCCCGGCGGGACGTCCCCGAGGTGGTTGAGGACGATGTAGCCGTCCCGGCTCTCGACCGTCGTCGTGCGGCCGTCGGCGGTCACGAACGCCGCGGCGGCCACGGCGGCCGGCCGCCGGTCCACCCAGCTGACCGAGAAGGTCGTGCAGGTGGGGTCGACCTCGTTGTCGACCAGGCCGCAGCCGGGCCCGGAGGAGTACGACGCGTCGCCGCTGCGCCCGGAGGCGTCGTACACCGTCATCCCGGACGCGAACTCCTGGCTGTCGAGGTGAACGAAGCACTCCGCCCAGTGGGAGCCGTCGCCGGACTCGATCGCCAGGATCACCTGGTGCGCGGTGCGGGAGACCGCCTTCACGACCGGGTCGCCCGACCCGAAGATCGCGGCGGTGGCCCGGTCGGACTGGTTGCCGTCGCGGCACTGCTCCAGGAGCGCCGCGTCCGTCCGGGGAGCCGAGCGGCTGGTCGGGGAGGTCGCCACCGAGGAGCCACGGTCGACGGCGGCGTCCTGGCCGGGACCGACCGCCCACGCGGTGCCGGCGACGGCGACCACGGCGGCCGCGGAGCCCAGCGTGACCGCCGTACGGCGGCGCCGCAGCAGCCTCTGGCCGACGGCCACGTCGGCGGCGACCTCTCCCTGCGGGGGCTCGGGCGTGACGGCCGCGACCATCAGGTCGTGGAACTTCTCCGGGGTCATGCTCATCGGTGCGATCCTTCCTCGGTCATCAGTGCGTGGAGCCGCTCGAGGGCTCGCGAGGTGTGGCTCTTCACGGTGCCCTCGGAGATCCGCAGGTCCTGCGCGGTCTCCGCGACCGACAGCCCCAGCCAGTGCCTCAGCACGACGGTGCGCCGCTGCATCTCCGGCAGCTGCTGGAGCGCGGCCACCAGGTCCTGGCGGTCGCCGGGGTCGAGACCCGGCGCGGCCGGGTGGTCGAAGCCGTCGAGCCCGGCCCGCTCCCGCCGCCACGGTCGACGCGACTCGTCGATCGTGGCCCGCAGGATGGTCTGGCGGACGTAGGCGTCCTCGGCGGAGGTACGCCGCACCCGCGGCCACGCGACGTACAGCCTGGCCAGCGCGGTCTGCACGATGTCCTCGGCGGTGTGCCAGTCCCCGCAGAGGGCGTACGCCATCCGGCGCAGCTGGGGCCTGCGTGCCTGCGCGTAGTCCACGAACTCCGCGCGCCTGTCCCGATCCGTCACGCCTGCTCCCGTCGTCGATCCCTCGCCCGTGAAGGGCTCCCGAGAAGGACGGAGCCCCCCGGAGATCGGTTGTCATCCTCTCCCGGGAACCGGCCCGGACCCGTGAGGTCGTGAGGTCCGTGAGGCGGTGAGGACAAGTTGACGTCGGCGAGACCGCGGGGCGGCGGACGCGAAATCTCGGCTCCTGAGAGTGGTCTCGACAAGCCAGACCACCGATCCGACGGATCGCAGTCCCCGCAGGAGCACCCCATGTCCGTGACCGACGCCCCCAACGCCGGCCCCTCGACGACCGGATCGCGCACCGGCCGGTGGATCGACGACTGGCGACCCGAGGACCCCGACTTCTGGGAGGGAGGTGGGAAGGCCGTCGCCCGCCGCAACCTGACCTGGTCGATCCTGGCCGAGCACCTCGGCTTCTCGGTCTGGCTGTTCTGGAGCGTGAGCGCCGCGCTGCTGGCCAAGATGGGCTTCGAGTTCTCGGTGTCGCAGTTGTTCTTCCTGGTCGCCGTACCGAACCTCGTCGGGTCGCTGCTGCGGCTGCCGTACACGTTCGCGGTGCCGAGGTTCGGCGGCCGCAACTGGACGGTGGTCAGCGCGTTGCTGCTGCTCGTCCCCACGCTGCTGTTCGCGATCGCGGTGCAGCACCCGGGCACGCCGTACTGGGCCTTCGTGCTGATCTCCGCCACGGCCGGCGTCGGCGGCGGCAACTTCGCCTCCAGCATGGCGAACATCAACTTCTTCTACCCGGCCAAGCGCAAGGGTCTGGCCCTCGGGCTGAACGCCGCCGGCGGCAACATCGGCGTCGCCGTGCTGCAGCTCGGACTGCCGGTCGTGGTCGGCGGAGCCGGCCTCTTCGGCCTGGTCGCGGCCAGCACCGGGGGCATCCACCTCGAGCGGGCGGGCTACCTGTACGCCGGCCTCGCGGTCGTCGCCGCGGTCATGGCGTTCCTCTTCATGGACAACCTCTCCGCCGCCCGCTCCAACGCCCGCGACGTCGCGGCGGTCGTGAAGCACCGGCACACGTGGGTGGTGGCGCTGCTCTACATCGGCACCTTCGGCTCGTTCATCGGCTACTCCGCCGCGCTCCCGCTGCTGATCAAGCTCGAGTTCTACGTACCCACCCCGCTGCCCGCCGGCACCGGCATCAACTTCGCCTACTACGCCTTCCTCGGCGCGCTCGTCGGCTCGGTCACCCGGCCGCTGGGCGGGTGGCTCGCGGACAGGTACGGCGGCGCCCGCGTCACGCTGGCCACCTTCGCGGCGATGATCCTCGGCACGCTCGCCGTGCTGGCCACGCTGGCCCAGCTCACCCCGAACCCCACCGCGGACCCGGGGATCGCCACCGCCAACACCTCGACGTTCCCGTGGTTCCTGGTCGCCTTCCTGTTCGTCTTCGCCGCAACCGGCATCGGCAACGGCTCGACGTTCCGGATGATCCCGGCGATCTGGAAGGGCGACACCCGGCAGTCCTCCGCGGTCATCGGCATCGCCTCCGCGGTCGGTGCGATCGGCGGCTTCCTGATCCCACTCGCCTTCGGCGCCCCCTGGATCGACGACCCGGTCGCCGCGGTCCGGAGCTCGCTGGTCGTGTTCACGCTCTTCTACGCCCTGTGCCTGGCCGTCACCTGGGCGGTCTACGTCCGCAGGGCCTCCGTGGCCCGGGTCGCCGGGCTCGCCGACGCCCGCATCTGACCCCTGCGGATTGGTCCCCAACCGCACGTCCCAGGCCCCGATCCCTGCGGTTGGGGACCAATCCGCACCCTCCCCACCCCGAGGGCCCGACCCCGAGGAGCACCCGATGACCGACACCCACTGCCCCTACTGCTCCCTGCAGTGCGGCATGCGGCTCACCCGGTCCGGGGGCCGGCGGGCGCCGGAGGTCTCCGCGTGGCCCGAGTTCCCGGTCAACGAGGGTGGGCTCTGTCGCAAGGGCTGGAACGCCGCGGGCCTCTACGGCAACCGGGAGCGGCTCACCACGCCGCTGCTGCGCGACCGGGCCATCGGCGAGCTGCGGCCCGCCTCCTGGGACGAGGCGCTCGACCTGGTCGCCGGCCGGCTCACCGCCCTGCGCCGGGACCACGGCCCGGACGCGGTGGCGGTCTTCGGCGGGGGCGGACTCACCAACGAGAAGGCCTACCATCTCGGCAAGCTCGCGCGGGTCGCCCTCGGGACCAGCCAGATCGACTACAACGGCCGCTGGTGCATGTCGTCGGCCGCCACCGCGGGCACCCGGGCGTTCGGCCTGGACCGCGGGCTGCCGTTCCCGCTGGCCGATCTCGAGCAGGCCGACGTGGTGCTCCTCGTCGGGTCGAACCTCGCGGAGACGATGCCGCCGGCCGCCCGCCACCTCGACGCCCTGCGGGCCCGCGGCGGCCGGGTCGTGGTCGTCGACCCGCGCCGGACCCCCACCGCCGACCGGGCCGACGTGCTCGTGCAGCCGGTCCCGGGCACCGACCTCGCGCTCGCCCTCGGGGTGCTGCACCTGCTGGTCGCGGGCGGGCACGTCGACGAGGCGTACGTCGCTGCCCGCACCACCGGCTTCGAGCAGGTACGCCGCTCGGTCGCCGCCTGGTGGCCCGAGCGGGTCGAGCGGACCACCGGTGTCCAGGTCGCCGAGCTGCGCGCGCTCGCCGACCTCCTCGCCGGGGCCGACCGGGTCATGGTGCTGACCGCCCGCGGCGCCGAGCAGCACGCCCAGGGCACCGACACGGTGCTCGCGTGGATCAACGTCGCGCTCGCGCTCGGGCAGTGCGGCACGCCGTACGCCGGCTACGGCTGCCTGACCGGTCAGGGCAACGGCCAGGGCGGCCGGGAGCACGGCCAGAAGGCCGACCAGCTCCCCGGCTACCGGATGATCGACGACCCGGCCGCCCGCGAGCACGTCGCCGGCGTGTGGGGCGTGCCCGCCGAGTCGCTGCCGGGGAAGGGGCGCTCGGCGTACGAGCTGCTCGACGCGCTCGGCACCGACGAGGGGCCGAAGGCCCTGCTGGTCCTCGGCTCCAACATCGTGGTCTCCGCCCCCAACGCCACCCACGTCACCCGCCGCCTGGAGGCGCTCGACCTGCTCGTGGTCGCCGACGTCGTGCTCTCCGAGACCGCCGCGCTCGCCGACGTCGTGCTGCCGGTGACCCAGTGGGCCGAGGAGACCGGGACCCTGACCAACCTCGAAGGCCGGGTGATCCTCCGCCAGCGGGCGGTCACCCCGCCCGCCGGGGTGCGCAGCGACCTCGAGGTCATGCAGGGCCTGGCCGAGCGGCTCGGCTCGCCGGTGCCCTTCGCGACCGACCCCGAGGAGGTCTTCGAGGAGCTCGGCCGCGCCTCCGCCGGCGGCCGGGCGGACTACTCCGGCATCACCTACGCGCGGATCCGCGAGGAGCAGGGCGTCTTCTGGCCCTGCCCGGCAACCGCGACCGGGGAGGACCACCCGGGCACCCCGCGGATGTTCCTCGACCGATTCGCCACCCCCGACGGCCGCGCGGTCTTCCACGCCGTCGCGCACCGTGGCCCGGCCGAGCCGCCCTGCGCCGACTACCCGGTGCACCTGACCACCGGGAGGGTGCTGGCGCAGTACCAGTCCGGCGCCCAGACCCGCCGGGTGCGCGGCCTGCCCGACGACGGCCCGTACGTCGAGCTGCACCCGAGCCTGGCCACCCGGATCGGCGCGGGGGAGGGCGACCCGGTCCGCATCGCCACCCGCCGCGGCGAGATGACCGCGCCGGCCCGGGTCGTCACCAGCATCCGGCCCGACACCGTCTTCGTCCCGTTCCACTGGGTCGGCGCCAACCGGCTCACCAACGACGCGCTCGACCCCGCCAGCCGGATGCCGGAGTTCAAGGTCTGCGCCGCGACGGTGGTGCCGGCATGAGCCTCGACAGGGCCGACCAGCCGGAGCAGCTCGTGGTGGTCGGCAACGGCATGGCCACCGCCCGACTGGTCGAGGAGCTCCTCGCACGCGGGTACGCCGGCCACGTCACCGTCCTGGGCGACGAGCCCACTCCGGCGTACAACCGGATCCTCCTCAGCGCCGTGCTCGAGGGCACCCACTCCCGCGACGCGATCGAGCTCGCCGACCCGGCGACGTACGACCCCGAGCGGGTCGACCTCCGGCTCGGCCGGCGCGTGCTCGAGATCGACCGGGAGCGCCGCGAGGTGATGCTGGTCGACGGCGAGCGGATCGCCTACGACCGGCTGGTGCTGGCCACCGGCAGCATCCCGACCCTGCCACCGATCCGCGGCCTGGTCCGGATGGACGGTCAGCTGCACCCGCGCGTGCACGCGTTCCGCAGCCTGGCGGACTGCGAGCGGCTCGACGCGGCCATCGGGTCTCGACAGGCTCGACCAACGAGGATGCGCGCCGTCGTGGTCGGCGGCGGCCTGCTCGGGCTCCAGGTCGCCCGCGCGCTGACCGTGCGCGGCCTGGCGACCGAGGTGGTCGAGGGGACCGAGCACCTGCTCTCCCGCCAGCTCGGCGCCCCGGGAGGCCGCGTCCTCGCCCGCGACCTGCGCCGACTCGGCACCGAGGTCTACACCGGCACCCGGGCGGTTCGGCTGACCGACGAGGGACCGCTGAGCGGGCTCAGCCTCGACAACGGCGTCACCCTCGAGACCGACCTCGTCGTGCTCACCGCCGGAGGGCGCCCCTCCACCGCCCTGGCCCGCCGGGCCGGCCTGCTGGTCCGCCGCGGCATCGTCGTCGACGGCCGGCTCGCGTCGGTCACCGACGAGCGCGTCCACGCGATCGGCGACTGCGCCGAGCGGCGCGGCGTCACCACCGGCTTCGTGGCACCCGCGTGGGAGCAGGCGGAGGCACTCGCCGGCCTGCTCGCCGGCGGCACGCGGGAGTACGCCGCGTCGCGCACCGTCGCGCGGCTGCGGGCCACCGGCCTCGACGTGGCGGTCCTCGGCGACCCCGAGCGGACCGACGGCGAGGTGGTCGAGATGACCAACCCCCTGGTGGGCAGCCACCGCCGCCTCGTCGTCCGGGACGGGGTGGTCGTGGCCGCCGCGCTGGTCGGCGACCTCTCCCGGGTCGGGCTGATCACGCAGCACTACGACCGGCGCACCGTGCTCGGCCCCCACGAGCCGGGCCAGCTGCTCGCTCCCGAGCCGGTCGAGGGCGCCGCCGCGCCCGACGCGCCGCCTGCCCTCGCCGACGACGTCGAGGTGTGCGCGTGCGCGGGGGTCACCGCCGGCCGGGTCCGGGCCTGCACCGGCCTCGACCAGGTCCGCAGCAGCACCCGAGCGACCACCGGCTGCGGCGGGTGCGAGCCCGTCGTGCGCCGCCTGCTCGACCCGGCCCCGGCGGGGGTCTGAGCAGCGCCGCCCGAACACCACGGAACCAGCGTTTTCACGGCTGTTACACGCCGAAACAGCACCTCAACACAGTCGGCCTAACGTCGACGCACCAGGAAGGGACACACCCATGACGCACCTCCCGACGAGCCGGCGCCGCAAGACGCTGGTCGTGGCCGGTCACGGCATGGTCGGCCACCGCTTCGTGCAGGCCGCAGTCGAGCGCGGGCTCACCGAGACCTACGACGTGGTCGTCGTGGGCGAGGAGCCCCGACCGGCCTACGACCGGGTCGCCCTCACGTCCTTCTTCGCCGCGTCCGGCGCCGACGAGCTCTCGTTGCTCCCCGAGGGCACGTACGACGACCCGCGCGTGCGCCTGGTGCTCGGCACCACGGTGACCGGGCTGGACCGTGCGGCCCGCACGGTCACGCTGGGTCGCGACGGCGCCGAGGACGAGGTGCTCGCCTACGACGCGCTGGTGCTGGCCACCGGGGCGGCGCCCTTCGTGCCCCCGGTGGAGGGACGCCACCTCGACGGCTGCTTCGTCTACCGCACCATCGAGGACCTCGAGGCGATCCGCGCCGCCTCGATCACGGCGACGCGGGGCGTCGTGATCGGTGGTGGCCTGCTCGGCCTGGAGGCGGCCAACGCGCTGGTCCAGCTCGGCCTGGAGACGCACGTGGTCGAGATGGCCCCCCGGCTGATGCCGGTGCAGCTCGACGACGGTGCCGGCACCGCGCTGGTGCGCCACATCGAGAAGCTCGGCGTGCGGGTGCACACCGGCGCGGCCACGAAGGCGATCACCGGCGACGGGCGGGTCCGGGCCCTCGAGACCGCCGACGAGACGATCGACACCGACCTCGTGGTGTTCTCCGCCGGCATCCGGCCGCGCGACCAGCTGGCCCGCGACGCCGGGCTGGAGGTCGCGGAGCGCGGCGGCGTGCTCGTCGACGAGCAGTGCCGCACGTCCGACGACCGGGTCTTCGCGATCGGCGAGTGCGCGGCCCCGGGCGGGCGGATGTACGGCCTGGTCGCCCCCGGCTACGCGATGGCCGAGGTCGTGGTCGACGCGCTGCTCGGCGGCCCGGGCGCCTTCACCGGCGCCGACATGTCCACCAAGCTCAAGCTGCTCGGGGTCGACGTGGCGTCCTTCGGCGACGCCTTCGCCACCACCGAGGGTGCTCTCGAGCTGGTCTTCGCCGACGCGGTCGGCGGCGTCTACAAGAAGCTCGTGGTCGCACCGCACGAGTCCGGCGACGGCACCGTCCTCCTGGGCGGGATCCTCGTCGGCGACGCCTCGGCGTACGGCGTGCTGCGCCCGATGGTGGCCAGCGGCATCGCACTGCCCGCGAACCCCGAGGAGCTGATCCTCCCCGCGGCGCGGTCCGGAAGTGGACCGAGCGGTGTGGCGGCGATGCCCGACGAGGCGCAGGTCTGCTCCTGCAACGACGTGAGCAAGGGCGACATCCTCACCGCGGCCGCGCAGGACGGCACGACCCGGGCCGGCAGCACCTGCGGGTCGTGCAAGCCGATGGTCAAGACGCTGATCGAGGACTGGTTCGCCAGCCAGGGGAAGGTCGTCGACAAGGGGCTGTGCGAGCACTTCGCGCTGACCCGGCAGGAGCTGTTCGACCTCGTCGCGGTGCACGGCTACCGCCGCTTCGACGACATCGTGGAGGCACACGGTCGCGGCCGCGGCTGCGACGTCTGCAAGCCCGCGATCGCGAGCATCCTGGCCAGCCAGTTCAACGGCCACGTGCTGGCCGCGGAGACCGCGCCGCTGCAGGACACCAACGACGCCTACCTCGCCAACATCCAGCGCAACGGCACCTACTCGGTCGTCCCACGGATCCCGGGCGGCGAGATCACCCCCGAGAAGCTGATCGTGATCGGCGAGGTCGCCCGCGACTTCGGCCTCTACACCAAGATCACCGGAGGTCAGCGCATCGACCTGTTCGGCGCGCGCGTCGAGGAGCTGCCCGCGATCTGGCGCCGGCTCGTGGACGCGGGCTTCGAGTCCGGCCACGCCTACGGCAAGTCGCTGCGCACGGTGAAGTCGTGCGTGGGCTCCACCTGGTGCCGGTACGGCGTCCAGGACTCCACCGGCCTCGCCATCCAGCTCGAGCTGCGCTACCGGGGCCTGCGCTCGCCGCACAAGCTCAAGGGCGGCGTCTCCGGCTGCGCGCGCGAGTGCGCGGAGGCCCGCGGGAAGGACTTCGGCGTGATCGCGACCGAGAAGGGCTGGAACCTCTACGTCGGCGGCAACGGCGGCGCCAACCCGGCGCACGCCCGGCTGCTGGCCGGCGACCTCGACACCGGCACCCTGGTCCGCTACCTCGACCGGTTCCTCATGTACTACGTCCGCACCGCCGACCGGCTGCAGCGCACCGCCGCCTGGATCGACTCCCTCGACGGAGGCCTGGACCGGGTCCGCGAGGTGGTGGTCGACGACGCGCTCGGCCTCGGCGCCGAGCTCGAGGAGGCCATGGCCCGCCACGTCGGTTCCTACTTCGACGAGTGGAAGGCGACCGTGGAGGACCCCGAGAAGCTGGCCCGGTTCGTGTCGTTCGTGAACGCACCCGGCACCCCCGACCCCAACATCTCCTTCGGCACCGAGCGCGGCCAGATCCGGCCGGAGGTCACCGACGAGCCGGTCGTGCTCGGTGCCACGATCCCCGTGGGAGCGCCATGACGTCCGAGGTCCTGATCCACGACTGCGGCAGCGACGACTGGCAGCCGGTCTGCCGCGTCGTCGAGCTCGAGGTCGAGCGCGGCGCCACCGCGCTCGTGCACGGCCAGGCGATCGCGATCTTCCGCACCCACGACGACACCGTCTACGCGCTGGGCAACCACGACCCGTTCGCGAAGGCGTCGGTGCTGGCCCGCGGGATCGTGGGCACCCGCGGCGACGTCCCCTTCGTGGCCTCCCCGATGCACAAGCACGCCTTCGACCTGCGCAGCGGCAGGTGCCTGGACGACGAGCACGTCTCGGTGCCGGCGTACGACGTGTGCGTCGTGGAGGGCGTGGTCCTGGTCGGCCACCGGAAGCTGGACGGCGCATGACCGGCGGCCCCCTCGACGGGTTCACGGTGGGGGTGACCGCGTCCCGCAAGGTCGAGGAGCAGGTGGCGCTGCTCGAGCGGCGCGGGGCGCGGGTCGAGTGGGCGCCGGCGCTGTCCCAGGACCCCAACCACGTCGACGACGCCGAGCTGCGCGCGGCGACCCGCGAGGTGCTGGACCGGCCGGTCGACATGTTCCTGGCCACCACCGGGATCGGCATGAAGGCGTGGTTCGACGCCGCCGAGCGCTGGGGGATGCTCGCGAAGCTGGTCGCCGCGATCGGTGCCGCCGAGATCCTCGCCCGGGGGCCCAAGAGCGTCGGGGCGCTGCGTCGCCAGGGGCTGCGGGAGCTGTGGTCCCCCGAGTCGGAGTGCTTCGAGGACGTGCTCGCCCACCTGCGCGGCCGCGACCTCACCGGCCGGCGGATCGTGGTGCAGGAGCACGGCCAGTCGCTGTCGATGGTGGCCCACGCCCTGCGCCGCCAGGGCGCGGACGTCACCGTGGTGACGGTCTACCGGGTCGAGGGCGCCGAGGACCCGGCGCCGATGTTCCGGATGGTCGACCTGGTGGCCGAGCGCAAGCTCGACGCCGTCACGTTCACCTCCGCGCCGGCGGTGGCGGCGTTGATGTCCGCCGCCGGGGTGACCGGGCGCCGCGACGAGGTGGCCGCGGCGTTCCAGGCCGACGTGGTCGCCACCTGCGTGGGCCCGGTGACCGCCGCCGCGTTCGAGCTGTGGGGCGTGCCGTCGATCCGGCCGGAGCGCTCGCGGCTGGCCGCGATGGTCAAGCTGATGGAGACCGAGCTGCCCGCCCGGCGCTGCGGCACCGCGCTCGACGTCGCCGGCCACCAGCTGCTCCTGCACGGCGAGCGGATCCTGCTCGACGGGGTCGACGTGCGGCTCTCCGCGGCGCCCCTGGCGGTCCTCCTGGCGCTCGCAGTGAACCCCGGTCACGTCGTCTCCCGGCCCGAGCTGCTGGCCGCGCTGCCCAGTGGCCAGGCGGGATCCGAGCACGCCGTGGAGATGGCCGTCGCGCGGCTCCGGGCCGCGATCGGGACCCGCCTCGTCCAGACCGTCGTCAAGCGCGGCTACCGCCTGGTGGTCGCGTGACTCCCGACGACGCCGTCCCCCTCGCCCCGCGGAGGTCACCCATGACGACCCTGGTCACCGTCGCCCACGGCACCCGCCACGCCCCCGGCAACGAGGTCGCGCGCGCACTCACCGAGCGCTGCGCCCGCGCCCTCGACGTGCCCGCCGTGGCGTCGTACGTCGAGCTGTGCGAGCCGTCCCTCGACTCGGTCGTGGCGGCGGCCGCCGGGCCGACCGTCGTGGTGCCGCTGCTGCTCTCGACCGGCTTCCACGTGCGTCACGACCTGCCCGCCGCCGTCGCGGGTGCCCGGCACCCGGTGACCCTGACCCCGCCGCTCGGTCCGGACCCGGTGCTGGCCGTCGCGCAGGCCACCCGGCTGGTCGAGGCGGGCGCCCGGCCCGGCCAGCCGGTGGTACTGGTCGCCGCGGGCTCCACCGACCCGGCCGCCGACGCGGACCTCGAGGAGGCCCGGCGGCTGCTGGCCGACATGTGGGCCGGGCCGGTCGAGCTGGCCACGCTGTCCGGGCGAGGGCGGCGTCCGGCCGACGTCGTGCGGCCGGGCGTCGCGGTCTCGCCGTACCTGCTGTCGCCCGGGTTCTTCGCCCGCCGGGCCCGCACGGAGGCCCTCGCGTCGGGCGCGGACACGGTCGCCGAGGTCATCGGCGTGCAGGAGTGTGTCGCCGACCTCGTGGCAGAGCGGTTCCTCAGCCGTGTCCGCAGAGTGGCTGCCTGACGCGAGGTCCCGCCGCGGGCCGACAATGGGCGGCATGGCCACCGAACTCGGGTGTGTGGGCATGGCCGTCGCCGACCTCGACGAGCTGCTGGACCTGCTCGCCCGGATCGCGGACGACGCGGTCCTGCAAGGCTGCGCCGACGGCCTCGAGACCTTCACCTGGACCGACGCGTCGGGTGCGCGGCTCACGGTGTCGGGGAGCGACGAGCGCGGGATCGTCGACGTCACGGCGTCGTGTGCCGGCCAGACCGGCGCCCGGCTGGCCGGCGTGACCGCACTGACCGGGGGCGTCGTGGCGGCCGACCTGGTCGAGGAGGACGGTTCCCTGGCCACGCGGGCGGCGTGCGAGCTGCTCCAGGCGCGGTTCCTGGCGCCGGGTCACGCGTCCGGCCGGGCCGTGCTGACCGCGCTCGGGACCGACGTGACCGTGCACGAGGACGCCTGCGCGTTCGCGCGGGCCCCGCAGAGCCTGCTGATCCCCGCCGACGGTGCCGGCGGTGCCGCGGCGGCCGGGGGTTCGGCGGCGCGCGTGGGTGCGGAGTCGTACTTCTCCTACGGCCTGTTCGCCGACGACGCCGGCACCACCGGGCACGGCCGGCTGGCGGGCACCGTCCTGCACGCCGGCACGCGCACCAACACGCTGACCGGCCAGTCCTTCCACGTGGCCCGGGTGCGGTCGGTGGGCATGACGGTGGAGCTCTGCCTCGACCTGGCCGGTCATCCCCGGTGCCCGCGGCCCGGCAACGTCGTCAGCGGGGTGGTGCTGCTCGTCGCCAGCATGGAGCAGCTCTGGCCCGCGGCCGCCGGGGGCCGGCGATGGTGGCGACGGCGCTGAGCCGCCGCCACCGCCGCCGAGCGGTCGGGCGCGAGGAGCCGCTTGCTCGACCCCGCCCGTCGCCCAGCGCGATGATGCCGTGCCCGCCGCGCCGGCGTGGGAGAACGCTCAGACCCGCGCCACCAGCGCGGTCGCGACGGCGGCGACGCCCTCACCCCGGCCGGTGAGGCCCAGGCCGTCGGTGGTCGTCGCCGACAGCGACACCGGGGCGCCCACGACCTCGGTCAGCACCCGCTCCGCCTCCGCCTTGCGGGGCGCCAGCCGCGGACGGTTGCCGATCACCTGCACCGCGACGTTGCCGACCTCGAAGCCGGCCGCGCGCACGCGGCGTACCGTCTCGCCGAGCAGGGCTGCCCCCGACGCGCCGGCCCACTCCGGCCCGGCGGTGCCGAAGTTCGAGCCGAGGTCGCCCAGCCCCGCGGCGGACAGCAGCGCGTCGCAGGCGGCGTGCGCCGCGACGTCCGCGTCGGAGTGCCCCTCCAGCCCCTGGGGCTCGTCGGGCCAGGCGAGGCCGGCGAGGTGCATGGGTACGCCGTCGACGAGCCGGTGGACGTCGGTGCCGATGCCGACGCGGACGGTAAGAGGGCTGTAAGGCACGCCCGCATCATGCCTGAGCCACAATCGTGTGCGTGAGGACGATGCGTGGTGCCTGGGCGACGGCCGGCGTGGTGGCCGGCTTCGCCGGGCTCGCCACCAGCTACTTCGTCGCGATGGCGATGACGATCCGCGACTCCCCGGTGGTGGCCGTCGCCGAGCTGGTCATCCGCCTCACCCCGGGACCGCTGGCGGAGAAGGCGATCTCGGTCGTCGGGACGAAGGACAAGCCGATCCTGGTCGGCGTCGTGCTCGTGCTGTGCGGCCTGCTGTTCGCCGGGGCCGGAGCGCTGGCTCGGCGCGCCTGGTGGGCGCCGCTGCTGGTGCTCGTGCCGCTCGCCGTGGTCGGCGGGGTCGCGGTGTCCGTGCAGCGCGGCGCGACCGGACTGGACGTGCTGCCGGTGGTGGTCGGCTTCGTGACCTGGCTGCTGTGCCTGTCGCTGCTCACCGCCCCGCTGCGGCGCGTCGAGGAGGGGCCCGTGGACGCGCGTGCCAGCGGCGTGGCACGCAGCCGGCGCGCGTTCCTCGCCGGGGCCGGCCTGATGGGCGCGGCCGCGGTCGCGCTCGCGATGGTGGGCCGGGTCGTGGGTCGCGGGCGCCGGCACGTCGAGGAGACCCGGCGCCTCCTCCGGCTCCCTGGCGTCAGCCAGCCGGTCGTGCCCGCGCGGGCCACCGTCGACCTCGACGGCATCTCCCCGTGGATGACCCCCGCCGACGACTTCTACCGGATCCACACCGCCATCGTGGTGCCCGCGATCGAGCCCACCGACTGGCAGCTGCGCATCCACGGCATGGTCGACAAGGAGGTCGTGCTCACCTACGACGACCTGGTCGCGCGCCGGCTCACCGAGGGCTGGATCACCCTGAACTGCGTCTCGAACCCCGTCGGTGGCCCGCTGATCGGGAACGCCTGGTGGAGCGGCGTACGCCTCGCGGACCTGCTCGCCGAGGCCGGCGTGCAGGACGGCGCCGACGCGGTGCTGCAGACGTCCGACGACGGCTGGACCTGCGGGACGCCGCTGGACACGCTGACCGACGGACGCAAGGCGATGCTGGCGGTCGCGATGAACGGCGAGCCGCTGCCCATCGACCACGGCTTCCCGGTGCGCACGATTGTCCCGGGCCTGTACGGGTACGTGTCTGCCTGCAAGTGGGTGGTGGACATGAAGGTGACGAAGTTCGACGACATCGCTGCGTACTGGACCCAGCGCGGCTGGAGCGAGCGCGGCCCGGTGAAGATCTCCTCGCGCATCGACGTGCCCCGGTCCGGCGACGAGGTGGACCCGGGGACGGTGCGCATCGGCGGGGTCGCCTGGGCCCAGCACATCGGCATCGAGCGGGTGGAGGTCGCCGTCGACGGCGGCGACTGGCGGCCGGCCGAGGTGTCGCGTCCGTCCACGAACGACGCCTGGGTGCAGTGGGTCGCGGCGGTGCCGCTCGAGGCGGGCGGCCACGTGGTGCGGGTCCGAGCCACCGACCGTGACGGCCTCGTCCAGACCGGTGTGGAGCGCGACGTGCTGCCCGACGGTGCGACCGGCTGGCACTCGGTCGACTTCTCGGTGCGTGGCTCGTGAACGACTTCGCGAAGCGCCCCGGTGCGGCGCTCGTCGTCGGGGGCAGCGGCGGCCTCGGGGTGGCGATCGTGAGGATGATGGCCCGGCGCGGGTCGCACGTCGCGCTGACCTACCGGACCCGCAAGGACGCCGGCGAGTCGGCGGCCGCGTCCGCCCGCGAGTGGGGGGTGCGGGCGTCGGCGTACGAGCTCGACCTCGGCCTCGACGAGGCCGCGGGCGACGTGGTCACGGCGGTCGCCGAGGAGTACGGCGGGCTGCACACGCTCGTGCACGCCGCCGGCCCGCACGCGCCGATGGCGCACCTCTCGGCGGTGGCGCCGCCGACGATGGCCGCCCAGCTGGCTGCCGACGCCGCGGGCTTCTTCAGCGTGGTGCAGCCGGCGCTGCCGCACCTGCGGCACAGCCAGGGTTCGGTCGTGGCGGTGACGACCGCGGCCACGGCCCGCTACCCGGCCCGCGACGGCCTGTCCACGGCTCCCAAGGCGGCCGTGGAGGCGCTGGTCCGGGCCCTCGCCGCGGAGGAGGGCCGGTTCGGCGTCCGGGTGAACGCGGTCGGCCCCGGGATGCTCACCGACGGCACGGCCGCCCGGCTGATCTCCGCCGGGGACCTCTCGCCCGACGTCCTCGAAGCCGCCCGCCGCAGCATCCCGCTCGGCCGCTTCGGCAACGCCACCGACGTCGCCGAGGCGGTCTGCTTCCTCGCCTCGGACCGGGCCGGGTTCATCTCGGGGCAGAAGCTGGACGTCGACGGCGCGCACGGCGTCTGACCCGTCGAGTCGGCGCAAGCTCGTCACGAAAAGTGCTCGAGTCGGCGCAAGCTCGCCGCGGAAAGTGCTCGAGTCGGCGCAAGCTCGCCGCGGAAAGTGCTCGAGTCGGCGCAAGCTCGCCGCGGAAAGTGCTCGAGTCGGCGCAAGCTCGTCACGAAGATGGCCCCGTCGGGTGGCGGACGACCGATTCCGGCCCAGCTCAACGAGTCACCAGTTGGTGTGCGTGCCTCCGGGGAGGGGGTGGGCGTCGTCGTGGATGACGTAGACCAGCCCGCCCGAGCGGGGGAGCCAGGCGTTCTCGAACTCCCCGCGGTCGTAGGTGCGGCGTACGCCGGCCCGGGTGGTCGCGGCCGGGTCGTTGACGACCACGTCGCCGTTCTTGCGGAAGCCGGCGATCACCACCAGGTGGCCGTTGGACGCCGAGATGGGTGCGCCGGTCAGCTCCCCGCGGCCGAAGGAGATCGATGCCACCAGCGGGATGCCGGCGGCGATGAACGACTCCGCCTCGCGCAGCGAACGCAGCCGGGTCACGAACGCGTGGCCCACCAGGGGCGCGGCGTACGCCGTGTTGAACGGCCAGTTCCCGGTGCCCTCGTAGGACGCGTCGTACGTCGCCCGGGCGGCCGCGTCGACCCACGGGTCGGGGTGCCCGGCCGGGACCCAGCCGTAGCCGGACGCCCGGGGCAGGGCGTCGTAGTAGCCGAGCACCATCGAGGTCGACGTCGGCGAGCACCACGCCTCGCCACCGCCGCCCCAGCGGGGGTAATGGCCCCGGTGCGTCATCTGGGAGTAGCGGGGCACGGCGAGCACGATCCCTCGGCCGGCACCGGGAGCCGACGTGTTGACGCCGCCGCCGTCCGTCGGGACGTCGGAGGCCATCGCCCCGACCGTGTCGAGCGTGGGGCTCGCGGTGGTGGCGCCGGTGCGACGCATCAGCCGCACCCGCAGCTGGTAGCCGTTGACGTCGGTCCCCGGGTGCACGACCCAGGTGTCGACGTCGACCGAGGCGACGTCGTCGGCCTGGCCGGACACGCTCGTGCGCTGCGTGAACCGGTCGCCGGACGTCCAGCGACCCAGCACGTCCCACGACGACGTCGCCCCGTCCGCCGAGCGGCCGCGCACCTGCACCTCGACCCAGCTGTCGCCCGGTGTCGTGGCCGACCACGAGGCGACCAGCTGGGTCGGGTCGAAGCCGGGCGCACGCCAGGGCGAGACCCAGGTGCCCACGTCGTACTCCTCGCCGGCGTAGGTCCGGTGGGCGGTGGGGGAGTCGAGCACCACGTGCTGCCGGGTGACCCGCGCCCCGGAGATGGTGCCGGCGCGCAGCTGCGCGCCGGTGTCCCACGAGGTGTGGTCGATCAGCCGCGACGGGGCGTGCCCGGCCGCGGGTGCCGCGGTGGCCGGCACGGGGGCGGTGAGCCCGGAGAGGGTTGGCAGCGCCAGGCAGGCGGCCAGCATCGGGAGGAGAGGGGTCCGCACCCGATCACGATAGGTGCGAGAAGTCACTTTCGTCCCAGCAGTCACAGATTCCCGCGATGCGGGTCGAGCACCGCTCAACTCCTAGACTTGCCCGGTGACCTTCAGGCTGTACGACACCGCGACCCGCGAAGTCCGTGACTTCGTCCCCCTCGAGGAGGGGAAGGCGGGTCTCTACGTGTGTGGCCTGACCGTGCAGAGCGAGCCGCACGTCGGCCACGTCCGCTCCGGGGTCAACTTCGACGTGCTGCAGCGCTGGCTGCGCCACCTCGGCTACGACGTGACGTTCATCCGCAACGTCACCGACATCGACGACAAGATCCTCACCAAGGCCGCCGACCAGGGCCGGCCCTGGTTCAACCTCGCCTACGCGATGCACCGCGAGCTCGACAAGGCGTACGCCGCGCTGAACGTCGCGCCCCCGACCTACGAGCCGGCCGCGACCGGCCACGTGCCCGAGATGGTCGAGCTGATCGCGACGCTGGTCGAGAAGGGCCACGCCTACGCGGCCGAGGACGGCTCGGGCGACGTCTACTTCGACGTCCGTTCTTGGCCCCAGTACGGCGAGCTGACCCGGCAGGGCATCGACGACATGGAGGCCGCCGAGGACGCCGATCCGCGCGGCAAGCGGGACCCGCGCGACTTCGCGCTCTGGAAGGGGCGCAAGCAGTCGGAGCCGGAGACCGCCTCCTGGCCGAGCCCGTGGGGCCGCGGCCGGCCCGGCTGGCACATCGAGTGCTCCGCGATGGCCGGCAAGTACCTCGGCGCGGCCTTCGACATCCACGGCGGCGGCGTCGACCTGCGCTTCCCCCACCACGAGAACGAGCAGGCCCAGTCCCGCGCCGCCGGGCACCCGTTCGCGTCGTACTGGATGCACAACGCCTGGATCACCACCGCCGGCGAGAAGATGAGCAAGTCGCTCGGCAACTCCCTGACGATCCCGGCCGTGCTGGAGCGGTTCCGCGGCATCGAGCTGCGCTACTACCTCGTCGCCGCGCACTACCGCAGCCACGTGGAGTTCAGCTTCGAGGCGCTGGAGGAGGCGGCCGTCGGGTTCCGCCGCGTCGAGGGCTTCCTCGCGCGCGCTGTCGAGGCCCTCGGCGAGATCCCGACCGGCGGCATCGCCTGCGCCGACTTCGTCACCGCGATGGACGACGACCTCGGCACCCCCGCGGCGGTCGCCGCGATCCACGACGTCGTCCGCGAGGGCAACAAGCTGCTGCCCGCCGGCGACTCGCCCGCGCTGCGCGGCAACGCCGCCTCGGTGCTCGCCATGCTCGACGTGCTCGGCCTCTCGCCGTACGACGCGGCGTGGGCGAGCGACGCGTCGGGCAAGGACACCCGGCTCACCCAGGTCGTCGACGCCCTCGTCGCCGGCCTCCTCGAGCAGCGCGCCGAGGCGCGGGCGAACAAGGACTTCGCCGCCGCCGACGCGATCCGCGACCGGATCAAGGCGGCTGGCATCGAGATCGAGGACACCCCGAACGGGCCCCGGTGGGGCCTCCAGGAAGGACAGGCCTGATGGCCGGCAACTCCCAGCGCAAGGGCGCGATCAAGAAGTCCGGCAAGGGCAACCCGACGGCCGGCTCCGGCGGCCGGGTCCGCCGGGGTCTGGAGGGCAAGGGCCCGACGCCCAAGGCCAAGGACCGCCCGTACCACCAGGCCCACAAGGCGGCCAAGCGCGTGGAGAAGGCGAACGCCCAGCGACCCAAGCGGCGCACCACCGGCTCCACCGACGCCGAGTGGGTGGCGGGCCGCAACTCGGTCGTCGAGGTGCTGCGTGAGGGCGTGCCCGTCACCGGCCTCTACGTCGCCGAGGGCGCCGAGCGCGACGGCCGCCTGCGCGAGGCGTTCAAGCTGGCCGCCGAGCGCGGCCTCAGCCTCGCCGAGGTCAGCCGCACCGAGATGGATCGGCTGACCGGTGGCGCCGTCCACCAGGGCCTCGCCGCCCGGCTGCCGTCGTACGAGTACGCCCACCCCGACGACCTGCTGGACCGTGCGGCCGAGCTCGGCGAGCCGCCGCTGATCGTGGCCCTGGACTCCGTCACCGACCCGCGCAACCTCGGTGCGATCGTCCGCTCGGCGGCCGGGTTCGGCGCGCACGGCGTGCTGATCCCCGAGCGTCGCGCCGCCGGTATGACCGCGGCGGCCTGGAAGACCAGCGCCGGCGCGGCCGCGCGGGTGCCGATCGCGCAGACCGTCAACCTGGTCCGCCAGCTCAAGGCCTACCAGGACGCGGGCTGCATGGTGGTCGGCCTCGCCGCCGACGGCGACGTGGCACTGCCCGACCTCGACCTCGCCGACGGGCCGCTGGTGGTCGTGGTGGGCTCCGAGGGCAAGGGACTGGGCCGCCTGGTCGCGGAGACCTGCGACCAGCTCGTCTCGATCCCGATGGCCAACCAGCTCGAGTCCCTGAACGCCGGCGTCGCCGCCTCGGTCACGCTCTACGCGATCGCACGGGCGCGCGCCTGACCGTGACGCCCGAGGGGGATGCGACCGACACTCCGCCCGCCGGGCGGGGTCGGGGTCGCGTCCGGCGGCACACCACGCTCGCCTCGAAGGTCCTCGCCTTCGTCGCGGTCTGGCTGGTGCTGGCGTTCGTCGCCGGCACCGCCCTCTTCCTGCTGAGCAGCCGCTCGATCGTGCTGGCCAGCCACGACGCCGTGATCCGGCCGGACCTCGACGGCCACGTGGTGCTGCACACCGGCCCGGTGGTCCCGGACTTCCGGGTCGAGTCGGGCAACCGGCTCGGGGTCGACATCCGTCTCGGCAAGACAGACGCGGCCTCGACCGAGGCGTTGGTGCAGCGCTACGCCTACATCGCCAGCCAGCCCGAGGGCCAGATCGCCAAGGTCAAGGACGCGCTGGCCGACATGGCGTACGCCGCTGCGCTGCGGGGCGCGGTCGTGGGGCTGCTGCCGATCCTGGTCTGGCTGCTGCTGGGGGCGGAGCGGCGACGCCACCTCCTCGCGCGGACCCGCAGCCCCCAGGGCGCGCTCTCCTGCCTCCTGGTGGTGCTGCTCGTGCTGCTGGTGTGGCAGCCCTGGGGCAGCGACGACGACAGCATCGACGCCTCGCGGTCCTGGATGCCGCTCGCGCAGTTCGTCGGGCCGGAGGTGCACCTGCCGGCCGAGGTGGACGGGGTGGAGGTGCGGGGCGACGTGACCACGTCGCAGACCCGCCGCCTGATCGAGAGCGCGATCTCCACCTACGACAAGAGCAAGACGTTCTACACCCGCGCCGCCGAGCAGGCCGCCGACCTCGACCTGCACCAGCCGGGCGAGGGCGAGACCGTCGTGGCGCTCCTCTCCGACCGGCACGACAACATCGGCATGGACAAGGTCGCCCGGGCGGTGGCCGACGCAGGCGGCACGACCGCCGTCTTCGACGCCGGCGACGACACCTCGACCGGCAACAGCTGGGAGGCCTTCTCGCTGGACTCGGTGACCGCGGCCTTCGGGGACCTCGACCGGTGGGGCATCGCCGGCAACCACGACCACGGGACGTTCGTGAGCCGCTACCTCGACGACCACGGCTGGACGATGCTCGACGGCACGGTGGTCCCGGGGCCGGCGGGCACGACCCTGCTCGGCCTCGACGACCCCCGGTCGAGCGGCCTCGGTGACTGGCGCGACGAGACCGGGCTCAGCTTCGACGAGGTCGGCAGCCGGCTCGCCGACGTCGCGTGCGCCGCGCCGCAGCGGGTCACCACCCTGCTGGTGCACGACGCCGACCTCGGCCAGGACGCGCTCGAGCGGGGCTGCGTCGACCTCGTGCTCGCGGGTCACCTGCACGTGCAGGTCGGCCCCGTCCGGGTGGTGGGTCAGGGCGGCCAGGTCGGCTACTCCTACACCAACGGCACGACCGGCGGAGCGGCGTACGCCATCGCCGTGGGCAGCAAGCCCCGGCGCGAGGCCGAGCTGACGCTGGTCACCTACCGCGACGGCCGGCCGGTGGGGATCCAGCCGGTGGTGCTCCAGACCGACGGGATCTTCCACGTCCGCGACTACGTGCCCCTGCACCTGGCCGAGGAGCAGTCCACGCAGCTGGCCGGCAGCCGTCCCTCCGACGGGACCGCCGGGCCGTAGCGGGCAGCCACCGAGGTTCGGGGACCGCGGAGGGCCGATCTAGGATCGGGAGCGTGCCCACCACAGTCGACCGCCTGCTGCCCACCGACGAGGCCGAGGCCCTCCTCGAGCTGACCCGCGAGATCGCCACCAAGGAGCTCGCGCCCCAGGTCGCCGAGGCCGAGGAGAAGGCGGTGTTCCCGGCCGAGGCGTACCGGCTGCTGGGCAAGTCGGGCCTGCTGAGCCTGCCGTTCGCCGAGGAGCACGGCGGGGGGGCGCAGCCCTACGAGGTCTACCTGCAGGTGGTCGAGGAGATCGCCACCGCCTGGCCGAGCGTCGGGGTCGGCACCAGCGTGCACTCGCTGACCGCCTCCGTGGTCGCAGGCAACGGCAGCCCGGAGGTCGTCGACCGCTGGCTGCCGCAGATGCTCTCCGGCGACTGGCTGGGCGCCTACTGCCTCTCCGAGCCGCAGGCCGGCTCGGACGTCTCGGGGATCCGCACCAAGGCGGTCCGCGACGGGGACGACTACGTCGTCACCGGCACCAAGCAGTGGATCAGCAACGGCTCCTGCGCCGACTACTACATCCTCTTCGCGCGCACGTCCGACGACGCCAAGCGTGGCCTGTCGGCCTTCGTCGTCCCGGCCGACACCGAGGGGATGAGCTTCGGCGCCCCCGAGAAGAAGATGGGCCTGGCCTGCGACGTCACCACCCAGGTGATCTTCGAGGGTGCCCGGATCCCGGCCGCCCAGCTGATCGGCGAGGAGGGCGCGGGCATGCGGGTCGCCCTCTCGGCGCTCGACGCCGGCCGGCTCGGCATCGCCGCCGTCGGCACCGGAATCGCGCAGGCCGCGCTCGCGCACGCGGTCGCGTACGCCGGGGAGCGGGAGCAGTTCGGCAAGCCGATCGGTCACCAGCAGGGGCTGCAGTTCCTGCTCGCCGACATGGCCGCCGAGGTCGAGCGGTCGCGCGCGACGTACCTCCACGCCGCCCGGCTCAAGGACGCCGGTCGCCCGTTCTCGCGGCAGGCCTCGATCGCCAAGCTGACCGCGACCGACGCGGCGATGCGGGTGACGACCGACGCCGTGCAGGTGCTCGGCGGCAACGGCTACACGCGTGACTACCCCGTGGAGCGGCTCTTCCGCGACGCCAAGGTGACCCAGATCTTCGAGGGCACCAACCAGATCCAGCGGATGGTCATCGGCCGCGACCTGCTCCGCTGAGGCGCGAGCCGACCTCGAGTCTCGTCGAGTCGGCGCAAGCTCGGCGAGTTTGCGCCGACTCGAGCTGTCTTCGCGGCGAGCTTGCGCCGACTCGAGCTGTTTTCGCGACGAGCTTGCGCCGACTCGAGCTGTTTTTGCGACGAGCTTGCGCCGACTCGAGCGTCAGTCCGCGGCGACGGCCTCGTCGGGCTTCTGGGTGAGCACGGTGGCGATGTAGTCGCGGGCGGTGTCGAAGATGTCGACCTCGTGCCCGGCACGCTCCGAGAGGTACCACCGGTGCACGAGGATCTCGTGGTAGATCTCCGCCGGCTCGAGCTTCCCGCGGGCGTCCGGCGGCACCATCTTCATGATCGGGTCGTAGAACTCGCTGAGCCACCGGGAGGCAACCAGGGTGCGGTCCTCGCGGCCGAGGTCGGCGTGCGCGGTGAACGACGCGATGTCGTTGAGCAGTCGGCGGGCCTGGGCGTCCTCCACGTTGAGCCCGGTCAGTGCCTGGAGCTCACGCCGGTGGTGCCCCGCCTCGACGACCTTGGGCTGGATGCGCACCAGGTCACCGTCGAAGTCGGTGACGATGTCGAGCTCGTCGACGTCGAAGCCGAGGTCGTTGAGCCGCTCGATGCGCTGCTCGATCCGCCACATCTCGTCGGCCGAGAACTGCTCCTCGGCGGTCAGCTCGGTCCACAGCGCCTGGTAGCGGGTCTCGAGCAGCTCCACGATCTCCGCGGCGTGCACCTCGTGGTCGAGCGAGTCGCTGGCCTCGAGGTCGAGCAGCTCGGCGAAGACGTTCTCGGTGGCGACGGTGAGGTCGTACTCCCGCATCTGCCGGGAGAGGCTCGACTTCAGCTCACCGGTCTCGGCGTCGACGAGGTACGCCGCGAAGCCGCCGGCCGCGCGCCGGAACAGGACGTTCGAGAGCGACACGTCGCCCCAGAAGAAGTCGGCGAGGTGCAGCCGGACCAGGAGCACCACCAGGGCGTCGACCAGCGACGGCAGGTTGTCGGCGGTGAGGCCGTGGGAGAACAGGCTGCGGTAGGGGAGCGAGAACTCGAGGTGCTGGGTGAGCAGCGCGGCCGGCAGCTCCTCGCCGTCCGGGTCGAGCCGACCGGTGACGACGCCCTGCGGCACCACCGCCGGCAGGCCCATCCGCTGCAGGTCACGCAGCAGGCGGTACTCCCGGAAGGCCATCTCCTCGACCGTCTCCTTGACGGCATAGGTCCGGTCGCGCAGCCGCACGATCCGGACCACGTGCCGGGAGAGGCCCCGCGGCAGCGGGACGACGAACTCGTCGGTCCAGTCCTCCAGCGGCGTCGACCAGGGCAGCCGCACGACGGACGGGTCCGGCCTGCTGGTGACGATCCGCAGCGCCATGCTCACAGGCTAGGGCTTGGCGGGCTCGAGGAACACCGGGCCCGGCCCGCGGGGCGCCACCTCGTCGTCGGGGTTGTTCAGCGCGCAGGTGCGCAGGCTCAGGCAGCCGCAGCCGATGCAGCCGTCCAGCTTGTCGCGCAGCCGCTCGAGCCGCTCGATCTGCTCGTCGAGGCGAGGTCGCCAGGCCCGGCTCAGCCGCGACCAGTCGGCCTTGGTCGGGGTCCGGCCGTCCGGCAGCGTGCCGAGCGCCGCGGCCACCTCCTCCAGGCTCAGGCCCACCCGCTGGGCGGTCCGGATGAAGGCGATCCGGCGGAGCGTGGCCTGCTCGAAGCGGCGCTGGTTGCCCGTCGTGCGCACCGACCGGATGAGTCCCCGCGACTCGTAGAACCGGATCGCCGAGGTGGCCACGCCCGCGCGCTCCGCGAGCTGCCCGATGGTCAGCTGGGTCATGTCGGGATCATCGCTTGACTTCAAGCGAACTTCAACTATGACGATCGTCGGGTGAACGAGATCGAGCGACTGATGAGCCTGATGACCGGGGACGAGAAGCACTCGGCCGCCGCCACCTCGACCCTGGACGTGATCCGCGTGCTCTACGAGCGGGTGCTGGACGTGAGCCCCGAGACCGCGGGTGACGAGCGGCGGGACCGCTTCCTGCTGTCCAAGGGGCACGGGCCGATGGCCTACTACGCCGTCCTCTGCGCGCAGGGGTTCCTCCCCGAGGAGTGGCTGACCGGCTGGGCGTCGTTCGACTCGCCCCTCGGCCACCACCCGGACCGGAACCTGGTGCCGGGGGTCGAGATCTCGTCCGGGTCGCTCGGCCACGGACTGCCGCTGGCCGTGGGCACCGCCCTCGGGCTGCGGGCGCAGGGCATCGGGTCCCGGGTCGTCGTGCTCGTCGGCGACGCCGAGCTCGACGAGGGCAGCAACCACGAGGCCATCGAGCTGGCCGCCGCCCTCGGGCTCGACGCGCTCACCGTCGTGGTGGTCGACAACCGGTCCTCGTCGTACGCCGTGCCCGGACGGATCGAGCGGCGGTTCGACGTCGAGGGGTGGCACGCCGTCGCCGTCGACGGGCGCGACCACGACCTGCTGGAGAAGGCCCTGTCCCACCGTGAGATCGGGCGGCCGAACGCGGTCGTCGCCGTCGTGGAGGAGAAGCGATGACCGTCTCGAGCCGGGTTCCCTCGAATCGGGCGCAGTTCGCCCGCACCGCCGCCGACCTCGTCGAGAGCGACCTGTCCGTAGCCCTGGTGTACGCAGAGATCTCCGGCCAGTTCTTCGGCGAGGTCGAGCGCCGCCACCCCGACCGGGTCGTGAACGTCGGGATCCGCGAGCAGCTGCTGGTCAACGTGGGCGCCGGGATGGCGCTGACCGGGATGCGGCCGGTCGTGCACACCTTCGGCTCGTTCCTGGTGGAGCGGGCCTTCGAGCAGGTCAAGCTCGGCTTCGGGCACCAGGACGTCGGCGGCGTGCTCGTGGGTTCCGGTGGGTCGTTCGACATCGCGGGCGGCGGCCGCACCCACCAGGCGCCGGGCGACGTCGCCCTCCTCGACACGCTGCCCGGCATCGCGATCCACGCGCCCTCGACCGCCACCGAGGTCGACGCGGTGCTGCGCAGCTCGGTCGCCGGCTCGGGCCTGCACTACGTGCGGGTGGTGGAGCAGACGAACGCGCGGTCCTTCCCGCACACGCCCGGCCGCTTCCACGTCGTACGCCGTGGGGCGGGGCCGACCGTCGTGGCGCTCGGGCCGGTGCTCGATGCCGTCCTGTCGGCCACCGCGGGCCTGGACGCCACGGTGCTGTACGCCGCGACGGTGCGGCCGTTCGACACCGGCGGGCTGCGGGAGGTGCTCGGCTCGCCCGAGGTGGTGCTGGTCGAGCCGTGGCTGGCCGGCACCTCGGCCCACGTCGTCGCCGACGCGTTGCGCGACGTGCCCCACCGGCTGCTCGCGCTGGGCGTCGGCCGGTCCGAGCTGCGGCGCTACGGCACCGCCGGGGACCACGTCCGGGCCCACGGCCTGGACGCTGCGGGGATCCGGCGGTCGCTCGACGGGTTCCTCGCCGCGGCCGCCTGATCCCGCTGGCGGGTCGTGTGCCTGAGCACGCGCCCTGGCGCGTCCTGGGGCACACGACCCGCGCGCCGGCCCGCCGACTAGCATGTGAACTCGCCGCGATCGGGTGCGGCGATGCCGGTGTAGCTCAGTTGGCAGAGCGCCTCTCTTGTAAAGAGGATGTCGCGGGTTCGACTCCTGTCACCGGCTCCGTGTGATGTCTCAGGACATCGGAAACTCCCGGACCCACGACTGTGGGTCCGGGAGTTGTCATTTCTGGGGTCTGCGGGTGGGTCCTTTGGGGGCTCCGGTGGGCTGGTAGTCGCGGCTGGGGTCGAGGATCAGTTCGCGGAGGAGCTCGCCGGTGGCGGCGTCGACGATGCGGATGTGCAGGTCCTGGACGAGCAGCAGGACGTGGGTTCGGGCGTGGGTTCGGCCGATGCCGATGTGGTGGAGTCGGCCGTTGACGCGCAGGGTGACGCAGCCGGAGTCGTCGATGCGGTCGTGGCGGACCCGGTCGTGGGTGTCATTGGCCCGGTCGGTGCCGGGGGTGGCCTTCGGGCGTGCGGCGTAGGCGGTTGCTGGGGTGGCCAGGTGGGGCAGGGATCGGTGTGGGCGGTGCTGGTTGTACTGGACGGCGAACCGGTCCAGCAGGGCCTGCAGCTCGGGGATCGTGGACGGCTGGTCGGGTTGGGCGCGTAGCCACTTCTTCAGGGTCTGCTGGAACCGCTCGACCTTGCCGCAGGTGGTCGGGTGGTTGGGTCGGCTGTTCTTCTGCACGATGTTCAGGCGGCGCAGCTCATGCTCGAGGCTGGTGCGTCCGCCGCGGCCGCCGGCGAACCTGGTGGTGTAGACCATGCCGTTGTCGGTGAGCGTGGATGCCGGGTATCCGTGCAGGTCACAGGCGGCGCGGAAGGCCGCGAGCACGATCGGTGCGGTGACCCGCCGGTGCGCGGAGAGGTGCAGGGCGTAGCGGGCGTGGTCGTCGAGCCAGGTCAGGACCTCGCAGTCCGCGCCCGGAGTGCCGTCGGGGTTGGTGAGTCGGTAGTGGGTGAAGTCGGACTGCCAGGTCTCGTTCGGTTGCTCGGCCTCAAAGCGGATGTAGGACGACTTCGGTCGCTTGGCCGGCTCCGGGGTGATCGCGCCGGCCCTGGCGAGGATCCGGTTGATCGTGGCCCGCGACAGCATCACGTCGTGGTGGTGGGTCAGGTGCCAGCCGATGGTGTCCGCGCCGGCGTCCAGGCCGGCCTCGGCGAGCTGCTTGCGCAGTGCCAGCACCAGGTCGACGGTGGCCTCGGGGGTGGCGTTCGGTGAGGTCCGCGGGCGCCGCGATCTGGGCTCGAACGCCGCGTCCCCCTCGGCGCGGTAGCGGGCGAGCAGCTTGCTCACCCAGCCCTTGCTGACCCCGTACCGGGCGGCGGCCTCAGCCTGACTGACGCCCTCGATCTCGACCGCGGTGATGACCAGCCTGGCTTTCGACACGGCCGAGCATCCAGCCCACGACGGTGTTTCCTATGTCTTGAGACATGCGTTTCCTATGTCCTGAGCCAGGACACTGTCACCGGCTCCGGCGCGTCGTGCGGCTGGGCGTGCGCCAGGGCGCACCCTCAGCCGCACTACCCGGTCAGTGAGGCTGGTCGATCACGGTGAGCAGGACGCTGCAGCCACCGGCGGGCGCGGCCCCGATCACCAGGTCGTCCACCATCTGCCGGGCGGCCCACAGGCCCATCGAGCCGGATCGCCCCGGGTGTCGGTAGCCGGCCATCGGGTCGACGTTCCCGGCCCCCGAGTCCTCGACCAGGCAGGTCAGCCGCGCCACGTCCGTCCACACCGACACCCGCACCGGGGGCCGGCCGTGGAGGAGACCGTTCGAGGTGACCTCCGTGACCGCGACGCGGAGCTGCTCGATGACCTGGGGCGACACCGCGCTGTTCCGGTACGCCTCGGCCTGCACCAGGTCACGCGCCACGGCCAGGTGCTCGAGGTCGTGGATCACGGTGGTCGCCGTGGGCCGGGTCGTCGGTGCCTCGGGCCGCTGCGCGAGCGGAGCGGCGAGGAACGCCGCGGACTCGACGTACTGTGCGTTGCCCCGGTCGGTGAGGTCGACGTTGACGCTGCGATGGGTGGCCAGGGCCGCCTCCACCACCGAGGCGGGACGGGTGCGGGTGTCGTAGGTGCACAGGGCTGCGAACGGATAGCCGCCCAGGGCCACGTCCACCGCGGACTCGTACCGGTTCCAGGCTGCCTGCCCGGCGCCGTCGAGCCCGAGCGGGACCGACCCGGTCACCCACAGCTTCGTGGACCCGGACCGCTCGGCGAGCGTGCGCTGGTAGGCGAACAGCGTGGTCATGGGTGCCTGGTAGAGCTCCTCGTCGACGCCGTACGCCAGCCGGCTGTGCGAGCCGAGTGCCTCCCGCATCAGCGGGATCCGGTCCCGGGGACCGTGGACCATGACGTCCCCACCCGACGCGAGGCCGCGGGCGACGAACGCCCGGGTGCCCTCGAGGAGCTCCTCGTCGGTGTCGTGCACGAGCACGCCGTGCCGGTAGTCCGGGTGCGTCGCGCCTGTCATCGTGCCTCCCCGATGTCGATCCCCGGTGCCTGGTCGAGGCCGAGCAGGCGGATGAGGTGCTCGATGTGCGGCCGCGGCGCCTCCAGCCGGACGCGGCCACCGCTGTCGCGGTGGTCGAGGGTCCCGACCAGAAACGCCCGGGCGCCGGGCAGGTCGAGGAACTCCACGTGGCGCAGGTCCAGCACGAAGGTGTCACGCGCGGTCTCGGCGGCGGTCGACATCAACAGGACCCGCAGGACGTCGTAGTTGGTGGCGTCGAGCTCACCGGCCACGGCCAGGCCGCCGTCCACCGGTGCCGCCTGGAAGCGCTGGTCACGCAACCCGGCACGGTGCGCGCGGCTCAGGAACCCCACGGCCTCCCGGGACGCGCGGGCGGGGTACTGGCACATCACCGAGAGCGGCCGGGACGTGCACAGCGCGTCGGTCGCCTGCTCGACGAGCTCGTGCTGCTCCTGCGACATCACGCCCAGCGCCGTGGACACGTCGGCGGACCACCGCACCGACGGATACCCCTCGGCCAGCGCCCCGTCGACGACGCGCTCGATCGAGACGGGGTCGTACGTCGACAGCTCGGCCGGGACGACCTGGACCTGGCCGCGCTCGACCGCCTCGAGGGCGTCCGGCTCGTCCCGCAGCAGCCCGAAGAGCCCCCGGTCGGCGTGATCGTCCGCGGGCTGGGTGTAGAGGACCTTGGAGCCGAGCTCCAGCCCGCGGCGCACCCACGAGGTGACGCCGGCGCGCCGCTGCGGCTCCTCGTCGTAGAGCAGCAGGAGGTGCCCGTCCCATCCCGGGCGCCAGCGGTGGGACCTCACCCTGTCACGGTACCCCGGTGTGTCGCGCTCGGCGCCGCAGATGGGTCACCGTTCCACCGGGTCAGTCGCCGAGCATCTGCCGCATCTGGACGATCTCGGCCTGCTGGCTCTCCTCGATGTGCCGGGCCAGCGCGATCGCGTCGGGGGACTCGCCGTGGGCGACCTCGGCCCTCGACATGGCGATGGCGCCCCGGTGGTGGCGGATCATCATCCGCAGCCACATGTCCCCGAAGGAGCGGCCGGGCGCCCCGCCGAGACGGTGCCAGTCGCGGCCGTGCATCCACAGCAGGCCGCCGGACCCGCCCATCATCGTCCCGTTCCCGTCGCCGCCCATCATCTGGTCGTCGCCGTGCATGTGCCCGGTGATGCCGTCGTCGGACTCGACGCCCCAGTCGTCGAGCCAGCCCCGCATGGTGCGGATCTCCGGGGCCTGGGCGGCCCTGATCTGCCGGGCCAGCTGCCGGAGCTCCGGGCTGACCTCCCGGCCCCGCGTCATCGCGACCATGCGCAGCGCCTGCTCGTGGTGGGGGACCATCTGCGCCGCGAACGCCACGTCGGCGTCGTCGTGGCCGGTGCCGCTGCCCGCACTGTCGGAGCTGCAGCCACCGAGGGCCGCGGCGACGGCCAGCACGAGGGTCGTCAGCAGGACCACGGGGGCGGGCGCTGTCCGGCTTCTCACGCCTTCACGCTACGCGTGGGACGAGGACCGACCCCGGGTCGAACGACCCGGGCCGGCGGTGCGTCGGGCACCTCTCAGCGCAGCCGGCGGGGCTCGAACCTGGCCGGCGGGTCGGCCAGCGCCTGCTGTGCGGCCACCAGCTGGATCTCCCGGGTGCCGGCGGCGATCGTCGCCTCGAGCACCGCGAACACCGAGGAGGCGGTGGCGGCGAGCGCCTGCTCGGGCGAACCCGTCGTCCGCAGGTGGGCGAGGTAGAGCGCGGCCGTGACGTCGCCGCAGCCGTTCGGGGTGATCGGCAGCAGGGGGGTGGTGACGGCCCAGGCCCCCTCGTCGGAGACGGCCACCAGGTCCAGCGACCCCTCGGCCACGGCGTCGTGCAGCACGCTGGTGACCAACACGTCGCGGGGGCCGCGGGCCCGCACGTCGTCGACGGCCCCGAGCACCTCGTCGAGGGTGCGCGTGGTCCGGCCCGCGAGGAAGTCGAGCTCGAAGTGGTTGGGCGTGACGATGTCGGCCCGCGGGACCACCGTGTCGCGCATGAACTCCGGGATCCCCGGCCGCACGAACATCCCGCGTCCGACGTCGCCCATCACCGGGTCGCAGCAGTAGACGGCGTCCGGGTTCAGCTCCTTGACCCGTGCCACCGCGTCCAGGATCACCGCGCCGACGGCCGGGTCGCCCTGGTAGCCGGACAGCACCGCGTCGGCCTCGCCGAGCACGCCGCGGTCGCCGATGCCGGCGATCACCTCACGCACGTCGTCGGGCGCGAGCAGCGGGCCGCGCCACTCGCCGTACCCCGTGTGGTTCGAGAAGTGGACGGTCAGCACCGGCCACACCTCGTGGCCGAGCCGCTGCAGGGGGAACACCGCGGCGGAGTTGCCGACGTGCCCGTAGGCCACCGAGGACTGGATGGACAGGATCTTCACCCGCCGCATCGTACGGCGCCGACCCGTCGCAGCTTCACGGCGTACGGCGCCGACCCGTCGCTGCTTCACGGCGTACGGCGCCGACCCGTCGCTGCTTCACGGCGGACGGCGCCGACCCGTCGCAGCTTCACGGCGTACGGCGCCGACCCGTCGCAGCTTCACGGCGTACGGCGCCGACCCGTCGCAGCTCCACCTCGTAGGTTGGCGCCATGAGCGAGATGACCTACCGCCCGCTGGGCGACTCGGGCCTGGTGGTGAGCGCGGTCGGGATCGGCTGCAACGCGTTCAGCCGGCGGGTGGACCTCGAGGGGGTGCGCGGCATCCTCGCCGCTGCCCGCGACACCGGCGTGACGCTGCTCGACACCGCCGACGTGTACGGCAACCCGCCGGGCTCGAGCGAGGACCTGCTCGGGGAGGCGCTGCTGGGCCAGCGCGAGGACTTCGTGGTCGCCACGAAGTTCGGCATGGACATGCGCGGCGACAACGGCGAGGACCACGGGGTGCGCGGTTCGCGACGCTACGTACGCCGGGCCGTGGAGGCGTCGCTGAGACGGCTGCGCACCGACCACATCGACCTCTACCAGCTGCACGTGCCCGACGAGGTGACCCCGGTCGAGGAGACGCTGTCGGTGCTCACCGACCTGGTCCGCGAGGGCAAGATCCGCTACCTCGGCTGCTCCAACTTCGCCGGCTGGCAGGTCGCCGACGCCGACTGGACCGCCCGATCGGCGGGACTGGAGCGGTTCGTGAGCGTGCAGAACCGCTACTCGCTGCTGGACCGCTCGATCGAGGCCGAGGTCGTGCCCGCGTGCGAGACCTTCGGGCTCGGGGTGCTGCCCTACTTCCCGCTGGAGTACGGCCTGCTCACCGGCAAGTACCGCCGCGGCCAGGGTGCGCCCGCCGGCTCGCGCGCCGACCTCGACCCGACCCGCGCGCAGTGGCTGCAGGACGCGGACTGGGACCGGATCGAGGCCGTCGAGCGGTACGCCGCGGACCGCGACCTGTCCGTGCTCGACGTCGCCATCGCCGGCCTGGCCGCGCAGCCGGCCGTGGCCTCGGTGATCGCGGGGGCCACGTCCGGCGAGCAGGTCCGCACGAACGCCGCCGCGCTGCGCTGGGAGCCGACCGCCGAGGACCTGGTGGAGCTGGACGAGATCACCGGGTCCGGGCCCGGTCAGTAGGGGAAGTCGCCCGTGGTGAACACGGGCAGGGTGCCGTCCTCGGCGGGCACCGGGCCGCTCGCCGCGGTGCAGCGCAGGGCCGGGGCCGAGCAGACCAGCACCCGCGCCGTGCCCCTGGCCTCGTCGACGCCGAGGCCGTAGAACCGGTCGTCGTCCAGCCAGCCCGCGAGGACGAGGTGCCGGCCCCCGATGCGGATCCTCGCCGGCTCGCGGTCCCCGGTCGTGTACACGACCGGCCGTCCCACCAGCGTGTACGCCAGGCGGGTCCCGTCCGGTGACCGGCGGCCGGCATAGCTCCCGACGCCCGCCCCGGGGGTCTCGCGCGGCACGCCCCGGACGAGGTCGAAGTCGACCAGCGGGCCGCCCGGCCGGTTCTCGGTGACGGGGTAGTCCTCGTTGCCCAGGTCGCTGCGCCTCCCCGTGCCCAGGTCCCACCGGGAGATCGCGCCACCCTTGGCGGTCTGGGCGTAGACCGCGTCGTCGTCGAAGCCCAGGACGGTCGGGGTGGACTCGCTGTACAGGTCCGAGAGGTCCTCGGTGCTGGTCCGGTCCCCGTTCCCGGTCGCGTCGCGCACCAGCTCCCGGCCGGTGCTGGTGTCGAACAGCACCGTCTGCGCGATCCGGCTGCCGCGCGCGTTCCTCGGCCCGTGCTCGAAGTCGACGAGGGCGAGGTAGCGGCCGTCGGCGGTGCTCGAGAGCCAGCCGATCCCGCCGATGTCCGCGATCCGCGTGGAACGGTCCCGGTCCCACCGGTAGAGGACCCCGTCGGCCAGGTAGTACAGGCCGCCCTCGGTGCTCACCATCGTCTGCGGTGCGGGCCGGATCGGGTAGGTCCGGGAGCCGACGTGCAGCTCGTCGCCGGTGGCGAACACGAGCTCGGCGGGCGACGCGACGGACTGCCCGGTCGGCAGGTCCCAGGACGTCGAGCCTGTCAGCCGCACCATCCCGACCCCGAAGGCCAGGGCGGCGACGGCGACCGCGCCGAGCAGGGGCTTGGTCCAGGGCACAGCAGGTCTCCAGGGCTCGAGGGTCAGGTCCCGTCGTACCAGAGACGCCGTGAGGGACCGGATGGTTGCCTCGCCGGAGGGGACGCGGCCTGTCCGGGGCCGCCGGGCAGGCCCACGTTGGGGATGATCTCGCGCCGGGTCGCGAGGAGAGTCGGATGATCCACACCTTCCGTCTCGACCTGGGATCCTCGGGGGTGGTCGCCGATGCCGAGAGCAGCAGCGGACCCTTCCCGACCGGCAACGGTGGCGAACGCGGCCCTTGACTCGGTCGGCCTCACTGCGCTGATGGAGCGCACGGCCGGGCGACCCTCGGTGACGGTCGCGCTGATCGACGGCCCGCTCGCCCCCGACGTCCCCGCGCTCGAGAACCGCAGCATCCGCGGCGCGACGCCCGACGACCCCGCAGGGGCGGCGGTACGCCGGGCCCGGGCCCACGCCGTCCGGGTGGCCGCGATCATGATGGGCTCCCGGTCCGGTCCCGCTCCCGGGATCTGCCCCGACTGCACGCTGGCGGTGCACCCGGTGCTGGAGGACCGGGGCGACCCGGCCGTGCCGCGGGCGACACACGAGGCGCTGGCCGACGCCCTGCTGGCCGCCGTCGACGCGGGGGCGGACATCGTGAACGTGAGCCTGGGCCTGCAGGGACGCAGCCTCGACGGGGAGCGGCGGGTCGAGGAGGCCGTCGGCCGCGCCGCGGAGCGCGGGGTCCTCGTCGTGGCCGCCGCCGGCAACGAGAGCCGGGTCGGCGGGTCGGTGCTGACCCGCCACCCGTGGGTGATCCCGGTCGCGGCGTACGGCCGGGACGGCGCGCCACTGGGCGGCGCACACCTCGCCCACTCCGTCGGGGTCAGGGGACTGGGAGCGCCGGGGGAGGACATCGCCACGCTGCGCCGGTCAGGCCGGCCCGCCCGGGTCACCGGGACGAGCTTCGCGGCCCCGATCGTGTCGGGCGCGGCGGCGCTGGTCTGGTCGGCGTTCCCGACCGCCCCGGCGGCCGAGCTGCGACAGGCGCTCGTCGGCTCGCCCGGCCGGCGACGCAGCACCGTCCCGCCGCTGCTCGACGCCGGCTCGGCGTACCGACGCATGGAGAGTGCCGCCTGAGCGCGGCCGCGACCGAAGGGAGCAACCGTGGCTGAGCACGACGATCGAGGCGCCGACCCGGACCGGGGCCGGGCACGCCACCGGGTCCGGATGCCCGGGTTCATCTCCGACGACGAGGTCGGGCTGGGTGACGCCATCGGCCGGGCGACGTCGGCCATGGGCGTCCGCCCCTGCGGCGGCTGCCTGAGACGGTCCGCGGTCCTGAACCAGTGGCTGGCCTTCGCCCCGGCGGGCCGCAACCGCGCCCCGGGAGGCACCCCATGACGACGGACACCCAGCAGGCCGAGCAGACCGCGTCGTACGTCTACGCGCTCGGTCGCATCCAGCCGAGGTTCCCCTCGCTGGGCGTCGAGAAGGAGTTCCTCCAGGCCACCGGGCGCACCGAGCGGGAGGCCGACCTGACCGACCGACAGGTCGTCGAGAGCGTCCTGCGCGCCAACCGCTACATCGCGAGGCAGGTGTGCTGGGTGCTGAGCATCGAGGGCCTGGACACCTACATCCTCGCGCCGCGCTACCCCGACGACATCGACCTGCTGCTCGACGCCGCCCGACCGGCGCCGCGCGCGACCGACATCGATGTCGTGATCGGGGTGCAGGGGCCGCTCGCGCCTCCCACCGCGTGCAACGGGCTGACGGTGCCGATCGTGGTCTTCGACCAGCTGTACTCCTTCGACGTCGACTCCCTGGTCGGCGCGATCCCGGTCCCGGAGGGCACCAGCCGTGACGCGTTCGAACCGACGGCCGAGGAGCTGTTCACGCGCATGGTCCAGATCGCCGACAACACCGGCGCGACGGACCGGGACCGGGCGCTGAACTACCTCGCCGTGCGGTACGACGCCATCTACGCACGCGCCGCCGCGATGCACGCCCGGGACTACTCGCTGAGCTCCGTCGACGTGCTGCCCTCACCGCTGAGCACGGTGCGCACCGTCGTCGACGTCGTCTTCACCTACACGCACCGACAGACCGACGTGACCGAGCAGTGGGGGGTGCGCACCGACGTGACGGAGGAGTTCCCGTTCCTCGTCGCCAAGCTCGCCCCCTGGTTCGGGCACTGATGAGGAGGCAGGACCATGATTCCAGGATTCACGGCAGGCCAGACCCTGCGGACACGGTCGGACGACTCCGGCCTCGACCGGGCGAGCTGGTCGGCGAGCTGGTCGGCGAGGCCGGGGCAGGCTCGCCGGGCGGGCGCGTACGCACAGGAGCGGATGACGTTGGGGCGGGGCGGGGACGAGGGGCTCGGCTGGGGGGAGACCCCCACCGCGGCCTGCGCCTGCCCGTGCTGCATCACCCACGGGTGCGGGTTCCTCGGGCTGTCGACCTGCCTGTCCTGCTGCTGAGCTCCGGCGCCCCCGCGGCGCCACCATCGAAGACAGAACCGGAGGTGGGACTCGTGATCCCCATGTTCACGGCCGAGGCGTCGCTCCAGGCGAGCGGGCGCCCGCGCGCAGGACGGCCGCGCGCCGGCAGCACCGCGGGAGCGGTGCCGCAGCAGCGGTACGACGCCAGCGGCCAGACGGCCCTGGGCCGGACGGGCGACGACCTCGCACCCGTGACGACCTGCACGTGCCCGTGCTGCCAGGTCGTCAACGGGCGCCTGGTCTGCTGCTAGCCGCCCTCAGGCCACCTGCAGCGACCGCTTCGACAGGCCCAGCCAGAAGCCGTCGATCACCTGGATGCCCGGCTCCTCGGGGTCGGTCGCGGCGCCGAGGGTGACGAACAGCGGCGTGTAGTGCTCGACCGTCGGGTGGGCGTACGGCATCCCGGGGGCGTGGGCACGGTAGCTCGCGAGCTCGTCGACGTCGCCGCGGGCCAGCGCGTCGGCGGCCCAGGCGTCGAAGTCGCTGGACCAGCCGGGCGCCTCGGCGTCCAGCCGCCACGAGGTGAGGAACGGCAGCCCGTGGGTCAGGAAGCCCGAGCCGATGATCAGCACGCCCTCGTCGCGCAGCGGACGCAGTCGCTCGCCGAGCTTCATCAGGCGCACCGGGTCGTGGGTGGGCAGCGACATCTGCAGCACCGGCACGTCGCCGGCCGGGTACATGATCTTCAGCGGGACCCACGCACCGTGGTCGAGCCCACGGCTGGCGTGCTGGTGCACCGGCTCGGAGGCCGGCATCAGCTTCGCGATCCGCTCCGCGAGCGCGGTCGCGTCCGGCGTCTCGTAGGTCATCCGGTAGTACTTCGCGTCGAAGCCCCCGAAGTCGTAGACCAGTGGGGCGCCGCTGGCGCTCAGGCTCACCGGCGCCGACTCCCAGTGCGCGCTGACGATGAGGATCGCCTTCGGGCGTGGGAGGTCGGCGGCCCAGGCGGCGAGCTGGCCGGACCACGTGGGGTCGTCGAGGAGTGGCGGGGCGCCGTGGCCGATGTAGAGGGCGGGCATGCGATCGTTCACACTGACTCCAATGGTTGAAGTTTGAACTTTATTCCATCGGGGAGGCGCCGTCCACCCCTCGCGATCACCGGGTCAGGAAGAGTAGGGCGTCCAGCTGCGCCTGGGTCCCGAGCGCGATGAGCACCGCGCCGGCCGGGACGACCAGGTCGTCGGGCGGGTTGGGGACGAGCACGTCGTCGGCCGAGCGGCGTACGGCGAGGAGCAGCGCGCCGGTCCGCTCCCGCAGCCGCAGCGCGCCGATCGGCTGCCCGGCCGCGCCGGAGCCGGCCGCGACCGGCACCTGCTCGACCCGCCAGTCGACGCTCTCGTCGTGCATCACCACGTCGAAGAACTCCGCGACGTCGGGCTGCAGGGCGAACACCGCCAGCCGCCGCCCGCCGATCCGCTGCGGGTTGACGGCCCGGGTCGCGCCGGCGAGCTGCAGCTTGGTCTTGGATCCGGTCGTCCGGGCCCGGGCCACGATGACCACGTCGGGCCGCATCGCCCGCGCGGAGAGGGTGGCGTAGACCGTGTCGGCATCGGTGTCGAGCGCGACCACGACCGCGCGGGCGTGCTCGATCCCCGCCTCCCGGAGCGTCCGGTCCTCGGTGACGTCCCCGACGAGGTGGGCCACGCCCTCGGGCAGGTCCGCGAGGCGGGCCGGGTCGGTGTCCACCACCACGACCTCGTGCCCGGCGGAGGCGAGGAAGTCGGTCGCCGCGCGGCCGACGCGGCCGTAGCCGCAGATGATCACGTGCCCGCGCAGGGCTGCGATGCGTGTGTCCATGCGTCGCCTTTCCAGGTGCTGGCGGAGCTGGCCCTCGGTGACGGTCTCGAGCAGCACGCCGAGGTTGTAGAGGACGGTGCCGACGCCCACGACGATCAGCACGATCGTGAAGACCATCCCGGCCGTGGTGAGCGGCCGGACCTCCCGGAAGCCGACGGTGGCGACCGTGGTGACGGTCTGGTAGACCGCCTCGAGCAGCGTGAAGCCCAGGAGCAGGTAGCCCACCGTGCCGAACACGGTGACCGCGACCAGCGCGGTCAGCGCGACGACGATGCGGCGGACACTGCTCACGCCGTGACCGTAGCGGGCCGTCGGCCTGCCGTCCCTAGGCCGGAAGTCGCCAGTCCACGGGGCTGCCGCCCTGGTCGAGGAGCAGCTGGTCGACCCGGCTGAAGGGTCGGGAGCCGAAGAAGCCGCGGCTCGCCGAGAGCGGCGAGGGGTGCGCGGACTGCACCGACGGCACGGCGCCGAGCATCGGCCGGAGCCCCTGGGCGTCGCGGCCCCAGAGGATCGCGGCCAGCGGTCCGCCGCGGCGTACGAGCGCGTGGATGGCGCACTCGGTGACCTCCTCCCAGCCGCGGCCGCGGTGGCTCGCCGCCTCGCCGGGCCGGACCGTGAGGGCGCGGTTGAGCAGCATCACGCCCTGGTCGGCCCAGGCGGTGAGGTCACCGTGTGCGGGTGTCTCGATGCCGAGGTCGGAGCGCAGCTCGGTGTAGATGTTGGTGAGGCTGCGGGGAATCGGCCGGACGTGGGCGTCGACGGCGAAGCTCAGCCCGATCGGGTGCCCGGGCGTCGGGTAGGGGTCCTGGCCGACCACTAGGACGCGCACGTCGGCCAAGGGGCGCTGGAACGCGCGGAAGATCCGGTCGCCGTCCGGCAGGTAGCTGCGCCCCGCCGCGATCTCGTCACGCAGGAACCGGCCCATCGCTGCGACCCGCTCGTCCACCGGCGCCAGCGCCTCGGCCCAGTCCGGGGCCATCAGTCCGCGGTCGACCAGGCCTGCCAGCGCGCTCATGGCGGTCACGGTAGCGGTGTCGGAGTCACCGGTTCACCGGTGGTTCCTGACGTTCTCAGCCGGGTGATTTCAACCGGTGAGTGCGACACCACCTGGTTTGTTGGGGTCTGAGAGTAGCCGGTCGAGCGCTTCGGCCGGGGTGGCCCAGCTCAAGGTCTCGCGGGGACGGCCATTGAGCTCGGCGGCGACGGTGTCGAGGTAGCCGGGCCCCCAGAAGGACAGGTCGGTGCCCTTGGGGAAGTACTGGCGCAGGAGCCCGTTGGTGTTCTCGTTGGAGCCGCGCTGCCAGGGTGAGTGGGGGTCGCAGAAGTAGATATCCAGGCCGGTCGCGAGGGCGATCCGGGCGTGGCTGGCCATCTCCTTGCCCTGGTCCCAGGTCAGCGAGCGGCGCAGCTGGTCGGGCAGTGTGAGCATCTTCGCGATCATGGCCTCGGCGACGACCTCGGCGTCCCAGCCGGTCGGCAGGTGCAGCAGCATCGCGAACCGGGTCGTTCGTTCCACCAGGGTGCCGATCGCGGAGGCGTTGTCCTTGCCCATGATCAGGTCCCCCTCCCAGTGGCCGGGCACCGCCCGGTCGGCGACCTCGGGGGGTCGTTCGCTGATCATCACCATGCCCGGGAATCGGGGTGCCCGTCGCTGCTGTCCCTCGCGGTGGCGTTGCGGCTTGCGCAGCGTCCGGCCGGTGCGCAGGTGCTTGGCCAGCTCGCGCCTCAGCCCGCCCCGGGACTGCACGTAGAGCGCCTGGTAGATCGTCTCGTGCGACACCCACATCTCCGGATCGTCGGGAAGGTCCACCCGCAGCCGCCGGGCGATCTGCCGGGGGCTGTGGTTGCGGGCCAGCCGGTCTTGGACCTCACGCCGTAACCGCAGGTTGGTCGCCAGCTTGGCCGGCTTGGGGCGCTGGGCCCGCTCGTCGGCCCGGGCCTGGGCAACACTGGCACGGTATCGGGCCGACGGCGTACGTCCACGGTTCAGCTCGCGGTAGACCGTGGAGCGGTCGAACCCGATCTCCTCCGCGATCTGGGTGGGGGTGAGCCCGGCGGCACCCAAGTGGGCGATCTCTTCCCGATCTGACATCGACAATCGCCGACCCTGCGGGGCGGGCGACCTCGCCGGTGAGCCGTAGGACCGGGCATTGGCTGGGATCACCCCGCCACGCTGGCTGAACCACAGATCCGCCGAGGCCCGCGACACGCCCGCGGCCACGGCCGCGTCGTACCGCCCCAGCCCGGCCGCGATCCCGAGCCAGAACCGACGACGAACCTCTCGTGGGAACGGCGGGCGACCACCGGCCATGTGCGACACCTCCTCAGGTGTCGCACTCACCGCTAGACATCAAGCCGATGCAACGGCTGAGAACGTCATGAGTCGCCGGTTCACCGGTGACTCATGCACGGGCCAGCACCTCGGCCGCGGCCCGCTCACCCGCACGCACCGCGCCGTCCATGTAGCCGGTCCAGTACGTCGAGGTCTCGGTGCCGGCCCAGTGCACCCGGCCGAACGGTCGCCGGATCGCGCGGCCGAGCTGCACCATGGTGCCGGGCGCGTAGTTGGCCACCGGCCCGCCCCGCGTCCACGCCTCGCGGGTCCAGTCGTGCTCCACGTAGTCGACGGGGTGCAGCGCCTGCTCGCCGAACATCGCCGCGAAGCCCTCGAGCACCGCGCGGCGCCGCTGGGCGCGCGACTGCACGCCGTACGTCCGCCAGGTGCTGCCGCCGACGAACGCCAGGAGCACGCCGGGGGCACCCGACCTCGGGGAGTTGTCGAACGCGGCCCGCACCGCACCGGAGTCGCTGATGCCGAAGCCGCTGAGCCCGGCCTCGCGCCAGAACGGCCTCTCGTAGACCGCGTCGCACTTCATCAGCTGCCCCATGTCGAGGTGCCGCAGCAGCTGCTGGCGTCGGACCGGAAGCCGGGGGAACCAGTCGATGTCGAGCACCAGCGGCGGGGGCGCGGCCACGATGACCCGTTTCGCCGTGACCGTGCCACGGCCCGTGTGCACCACCGCGTGGTGGTCCCGCTGCTCGATCCTGTGCACCGGGGCGGACAGCGCCACGACGTCGCCGAGGAGACGGGCGAGCCGGAGTGGGACCAGCTGCGAGCCGCCCACGAAGCGCCGTTCCTGCGCGCCGCCGGCGGTGTCGGAGTTCCGCGAGAAGGTGCCGACGTGGTCCTCGTCGCCCGAGCAGGCGACGTACCAGAGCACGTAGAGGAACGACAGCTCGCCGGGGTCGGCGCCGAAGCCGGGTTGGGTCCAGCAGCGGATGAGGTTCTCCACCCCCGTGGCGTTGACCGCGTTGCGGCGGATGAACTCGCCGAGCGTCATCGCGTCCCACTCCGTGGCGTTCGGGTGCGTCCACGGGGCGTCGACCGCGATCTCGGCGGCGTAGCGGTCGATGCGCTGCAGCAGGACCGCGGCGTCCGCGAGGATCGTCGCGTCCGGCGGGACCGTGCCGGAGTACTCCGTCCGGCCGGTGGTGGAGGAGACGTAGACGCTCTTGCCGGTGTCGTGCTCGAGGAACGTCGGTACGCCGAGCTCCTGGGCCAGCGCCGCGATGTGCGTCTGCGTGGGGCCGATGAACGCGCCGCCGGACTCGATGGTCGCGCCCCCGCGGAGGTGGTGGTTCAGCACGCGCCCGCCCACGCGGTCGCGGGCCTCGACGAGCAGCACCCGTTGACCCTTCCGGGCGACTTCGCGCGCCGCCACGAGCCCGGAGATGCCGCCGCCGACGACCACGACGTCGACGTGCCGGGGGAGCGAGCCCTGCAGCGACGCTGCCGCGCTGTCGAGCCCGGTCAGGGTGCCGGTCCCCACGGCGAGCCCGCCGGCGGCGATGCCACCCAGCAGGATGCGGCGGGACAGGTACGGGTCGGTCATGTCGGCTCCTGGGGCAGGGGTCCGGGGACACCGGTCCAACGCCGGGGAGCGCGCGAGGTTAGGCCAAGGGGACACGCCGACCCAGCGCGTGAAGCCGCGACGGGTCGGCGTCGTCAGGCGTGAAGCTGCGACGGGTCGGCGTCCTCAAGCGTGAAGTTGCGACGGGTCGGCGTCGTCAGGCGTGAAGCTGCGACGGGTCGGCGTCGTCAGGCGTGAAGCAGCGACGGGTCAGCGGGAGAGGGCGCGTGAGCCGCCGGAGCCGTACCGCCGCGACGGGTTCGAGCCGATCGCGTCCGGTGACGCCGTCTTCGGGGCTGCCTTCTTCTGTGTTGTCCTCTGGGCCGGCTTCTTCGCGGCGGCCGGCGTGCCTGCCTTCGCGGCCTTCCCGGAGGCGGACTTCTTCGGTGCGGACTTCTTCGCGGCCTTCTTGGCGGCCTTCTTCGCCGTCGGCGTCGGCACGCCCTCGGCGTCGCTGGACCACTGGGCGACCCACTCGTCGAGCACCTGCCAGGTGCTCGTGCGCGCCCGGCGCCCGGTCAGCATGCCGAGGTGGCCGCCGGGGACGATCTCGAAGCGCACGTCCTTCGCCCCGGTCAGCAGCGGCACGACCGCCTTGACCGAGGGAGCGGGGGCGATGCCGTCGGTGGAGCCGCCGAAGACCAGCACCGGGGCGGTGATGTCGGCCAGCGAGATCGTCCGGCCGCCGAGCTCCATCGACCCGGTGACGAGCGCGTTGCCCTTCACGAAGCGGTGGTAGAGCTGGCCGAAGGTCCGGCCCGGGTAGGCGATCATGTTGTCGGTGAACCGGTCCACGGCCTCGAGCTGGGCCAGGAAGTCGGTGTCGTCGAGGTGCGTGGCGACCGCGACCGGCTTGGTGACCAGCTTCTGGAACGACGAGAGCTGGAAGGCCCAGCGCACCAACGGCTTCGGCGCGCCGCCCAGGGCCTGGTAGGTGCGGGTGATCCCGCCCCGGCCGTCGGTGAGATTCAGCAGCGGCCGCAGCGGCGCCACCAGCGGCACCTGCTTGATGTCGACGGGCGAGCCCACGACCGTCAGCGACGCGATCGGCAGCCCGGGCTGGTCGGCGGCGGTCAGCATCGCGAAGATCCCGCCGAGGCTCCAGCCGACCACGTGCACCGGCCGGCCGCCGGCGTGCGCGGAGACCTCACGGATCGCGGTCGGGACGACCTCGTCGATCCAGTGCTCCATGCCCAGGCCCCGGTCCCGGAAGGAGACCTGGCCGTACTCCACGAGGTACGTCGGCCGGCCGGCGCCGACCAGGTGCTCGACCAGCGAGCAGCCGCGGCGCAGGTCGTAGCAGATCGCGGGGGCCGCCAGCGGGGTCACCAGCAGCACCGGGTCGCCCTGCTCCTTGACCTTGCCGGAGGGGCGGTAGTGGTAGACCTCGCGCAGCGTCCCGTCGTCGATGAGCGTGCGTGGCATCGGACGGAGATCGGCCAGGCCGCCGTACAACACCTTGTGAGCGACGTTGCTGGCGGCAGAGACGACCTGATCGGGCTTCGGGATCAGATCCATGGGCGAAAAGTACCCGAACGTCCCCGGGCCGGGGCAGGGTCGAGCGGCGTCGTCTCGGCCACACCGCCGAGGTTCAGGAGCGCCGGAAGGTGCGCGCCATCCAGCGCTCGGGCTGCTCGAGGGGCGCGAAGCCGAAACGGGCGTAGACGTCGTGGGCGTCGGCGGTCGCGAGGAGCGCCCGGCCGACCTCCCAGGCCGACATCTCGGCGGCCACCGCCTCCAGGAGGGCCGTCCCGACCCCCTCGCCACGCCGGGCCGGGTCGACGTAGACGTCGCAGAGCCAGGCGAAGGTGGCGCGGTCGGTCACCACCCGGGCGTACCCGACCAGCACCCCGTCGTCGTACGCCCCGAAGCTGACCGACCCCGCGACCGCTCGCTCCACGACCTCGCGGGACCGGCCCAGCGCCCAGTAGGCGTCGGTCGAGAGCCACCGGTGGATCGTGTCGAGATCCAGCAGCGCGGTGTCGGTGGAGACGCTGAGCACGGCGGCCCGGTCAGGACCGCTTGGCCGGGCGGACGGTCTTGCCGTGGTCGGGCCGCACCGAGGCCAGCTCGCCGAGGAAGCTGTCGGCCCAGGCGGCCACGTCGTGGGTGGTCACCGTCTTGCGCATCGCCTTCATCCGCCGCGACCGCTCCTTGTCGTCGGCCTCGTAGGCCTCGAGCAGCGCCGACTTCATGCCGTTGATGTCGTAGGGGTTGATCAGCCAGGCCTGGCGCAGCTCGTCGGCGGCCCCGGCGAACTCCGAGAGCACCAGGGCGCCGTCGTTGTCGTAGCGGCAGGCGACGTACTCCTTGGCGACGAGGTTCATGCCGTCGCGGAATGGGGTGACGACCATGATGTCGGCGACCCGGTAGAACGCCGCCATCTCCTCGCGCGGGTAGGAGGCGTGCAGGTAGTGGATGGCGGGGCGGCCGATCCGGCCGAGGTCGCCGTTGATGTGGCCGACCAGCCGGTCGATCTCGTCGCGCAGGATGCGGTACTGCTCCACCTGCTCCCGCGACGGCGTCGCGACCTGCACGAAGACCGCGTCCTCGACGTCGAAGTGGCCGTCGATGATGAGCTCGCTGAATGCCCGCAGCCGCGCGTAGATGCCCTTGGTGTAGTCGAGCCGGTCGACACCGAGGAAGACCCGGCGCGGGTTCCCGAGGACCTCGCGGATCTCGGCGGCGCGCTTCTCGACGTCCTCGGAGCGGGCCAGCTCCTCGTAGGCCTCGGTGTCGATCGAGATCGGGAACGCCGCGGCACGCACCGTGCGGCCGTCAGGGAGGTAAACGAGGTCGCGGTGGGTCTTGTGCCCGACCCGCTGGCGCACCAGGCGCACGAAGTTCTGCGCGCCGCCGCTGAGCTGGAAGCCGACCAGGTCGGCGCCCAGCAGCCCCTCGAGGAGCTGGCGCCGCCACGGCAGCTGCTGGAAGAGCTCGGCCGGGGGGAACGGGATGTGCAGGTAGAAGCCGATCCGCAGGTCGGGACGCAGCTCGCGCAGCATCTGCGGGACCAGCTGCATCTGGTAGTCGTGCACCCAGACCGTCGCCCCCTGCGAGGCGACTTCTGCGGCCTTCGCGGCGAACCGCCGGTTCACGGCCACGTAGGCGTCCCACCACTCGCGGTGGAAGCTCGGCTTGGCGACGAGGTCGTGGTAGAGCGGCCACAGCGTGGCGTTGGAGAAGCCCTCGTAGAAGTACTCCACCTCCTGGGCCGTGAGCGTCATCGGCACCAGGTGCAGGCCGTTGGTCTCGAAGGGCTCGTGCTCCTCGTCGGCGCCGCCCGGCCAGCCGATCCAGGTCCCGTCGTTGGCCCGCATCACCGGCTCCAGCGCGCTCACCAGGCCGCCGGGCGAGGTGCGCCAGTCGGAGCTGCCGTCCGGCAGGGTCACCCTGTCGACGGGCAGCCGGTTGGCGACGATCACGAGGTCTGCGGAGCCGGAGGTTGCCACGCACCACACCCTAGGGCGTCGAGCCCAGCCGCACGTCCTCCCCGGAGGGAGCAGGACGCTCGCGACGAGCCGGTGTCGGGCTGGCCCGACAAGGACTGTCGGGCTGGCAGGATCCTGCGCAGGCGGCGCCGTTCCTAGCGTTGCCGACATGACCCAGACCCACGTCCTCACGCAGCCGGAACCCGCCATGAGCCCCCTCAGTGCCCCGCCCGCCGCAGCCCCCCGCGCGGCGCGCCCCAACGGCGTACGACGGGTGCTGCTGGACAGCGGCTACGCCCTCTCGGCGTTCTTCCTGGCGTTGCCGGCATTCGTGCTCGCGGTGACCCTCCTCGCGACCGGCCTCGGCCTCCTCGTGATCGTCGGCGGGGTGCTGCTGCTGACCCTGGCGGTGTTCGTGGCTCGGGGCTTCGCCCGGGTCGAGCGCCTGCGGTTGCGCACCATGCTGGGCAAGCCGGCCGCCACGCCGGACTACCTGTGCGCGCGGGCGGGTAGCGGCTTCTGGCGCCGGATGCTGACCCCGCTGCGCGACCCGCAGTCGTGGCTGGACGTCGTGTGGTCGCTGGTCGGCCTCGCGACCGGCACCGTGGCGTTCGCCGTGACGCTGACCTGGTGGGCGTTGGCGGCCGGTGGGCTGTCCTACTGGATCTGGCAGCGCTTCGTCCCGTTCGGCGAGGACGACGTGACCCTGGCCGACCTGCTCGGCCTGGGCGAGGGACGCACGCCCGAGATCTGGCTCAACCTGGCGATCGGAGTGGCGGCGCTGGTCACGCTCCCGCTGGTGGTCCGGCTCGTGGCGGTCGTCCACGGGAGCCTCGCGTCGGTGCTGCTCACCAGCCGCGCTGACCTGCAGCGCGAGGTGCGCCGGGTCGAGAGCGGGCGCGACGCCGCCCGGGTCGCCGAGGCGGAGTCGCTGCGTCGGCTCGAGCGGGACATCCATGACGGCCCGCAGCAGCGGCTGGTGCGGCTGACGATGGACCTCGGTCGCGCCCGGCACGCGCTGGAGCAGGACCCGGAGCGGGCGGCGGGCGCGCTGGACTCGGCGCTGTCGCTGGCCCGGGAGACCGTCGACGAGCTGCGGGCGCTGTCGCGGGGCATCGCGCCGCCGGTCCTCGTCGACCGCGGCCTCGAGGCGGCTCTCACGGAGCTCCTCGCCCGCTCGGAGGTGCCGGTGGAGGCGACCGTGGCCGTGCCGGCCGGGCTCGAGCCACACCTGGAGACGGCGGTCTACTTCGTGGTCTCCGAGGCGCTCACCAATGTCGCCAAGCACAGCGCCGCCACCGCGGCCCGGGTCACCGTGGTGGTGTCGGGCGGCCGGCTGCTGGTCGAGGTCGAGGACGACGGGGTCGGCGGCGCGCACCTCAGCAAGGGCCACGGCCTGGCCGGCCTGGAGCAGCGGGTCCGGGCCGCTGATGGCACCCTCACCGTGTCGAGCCCGGCAGGTGGGCCGACCAGGATCAGGGCGGAGATGCAGTGCGGATAGTCCTAGCCGACGACTCGGTGCTGTTGCGCGAGGGCCTGCAGCTGCTGCTGACCGAGGCCGGCCACGAGGTGGTCGCCGCGGTCGGTGACGGGCCGGCCTTCGTCGTCGCCGCGCTGCGCGAGCGGCCCGACGTCTGCGTGGTCGACGTCCGGATGCCCCCGTCCCACACCGACGAGGGCCTGCGCGCTGCGGTGGAGGTCCGTCGCTCCTGGCCGGACGCTCGGACCATGGTGCTCTCGCAGTACGTGGAGGTGTCGTACGCCGACGAGCTGCTCGCCTCCGGGAACGGTGGCGTCGGCTACCTGCTCAAGGACCGGGTCAGCGACGTCGCCGCCTTCTTGGGGGCCCTGGAGGTGGTGGCCGACGGCGGCACCTCCCTGGACCCGCAGGTGGTGCGCCAGCTGATGCGCCGAGACCCGCTCGAGGACCTGACCCCGCGCGAGCGCGAGGTGCTCGCGCTGATGGCCGAAGGGCGATCGAACACCTCGATCGCCGCCGCCATGTCGGTCTCCGAGGGCGGCGTCGAGAAGCACACGCAGCGGATCTTCGCCAAGCTGGGGCTCCACGCCGACGACGCAGCGCACCGGCGGGTCCAGGCGGTGCTGCGACACCTCCGGCAGGGTTGAGCCCGGGCTCAGCCCGCGTCGGCGGCGTACCGGATGCCGACCTGCCGGCGGACCTCGTCGAGCTGGCGCATCAGGGTGAGCGTCTGGGCGTGCGGCACCATCGGGCTCTCCCGCAGCCCCGCGCGCAGGCAGCGGCCCACCTCGGCGATCTCGTGGGCGTAGCCGCGCCCGAGCACCGGCTCGTCGCCCTCGATCCGCACCGGCTCGCTGCGCCCGTCGACGTCGTTCGAGCCGCCGTCGGCGTACGGCGTGAACGTCGCCCGCGTCGGGTGGTGGAAGTCATCGACGTCGATGCGTCCCTCGTCGGTGGCCAGGGCCGCCGCGCGCGAGGACCACGAGGTCATCGAGGCCGTCATGGTGGCCAGCGCACCGCCGGCGTAGCGGCCGGTGAGCGCGACGTCGAGGTCGATGCCGTCGGGGGAGAGGTGGGCGACGGCGCGCAGCTCCTCGGCCTCCCCGAGCAGCAGGTGGGCCATCGTGAGCGGGTAGATGCCCATGTCGAGCAGCGCGCCGGCGCCGAGGGCGGGGTTGAGCATCCGGTCCTCCGGGGGCGCGTCGACCCGGAAGCCGAGCTCGGCGTGCAGGTGGCGGGGCGCCCCGAACCGGCCCGCTCGGACGTCCTCGGCCAGCCGGCGGACCACCGGGTGGCAGGCGGTCCACATCGCCTCCATGAGGAACCGGTCGTGCCGGCGCGCGAGCGCGACCATCTCCTCGGCCTCCCCCACGGTGAGGGTCAGCGGCTTCTCGCACAGCACGTGCTTGCCCGCCTCGAACGCCAGCCGGGCGTTGTCGAGGTGGAGGGCGTGCGGAGTGGCGATGTAGACGACGTCCACGGCGGGGTCGGCCACCAGCTCCTCGTACGAGCCGTGCGCCGCGGCGGCGTCGTACCGGTCGGCGAAGGCGCGGGCGCTCTCGGGCCTGCGCGACCCGACGGCGGCGAGTCGGGCGCCGGGGACCAGGGCGAGGTCCTCGGCGAAGCTGTGCGCGATCTTGCCGGTGGCCAGGATCCCCCAGCCGATCTCGTTCCCGCTCTCGGTGTCGTCCACGACCACGACCCTAGTCGGGCCGGGCGGCGTCGCCGCCCGCCCCATTTCGGCACCGCGACTCGCCCCGGGGGTCGAATGACATCGTTGTGGTTCGTCACCTAGACTGATGCTCCACCACCAGAGCACCCCCGGGGAGACAGCGCATGGATGCCGCGAACGCCCTGCACGGCCACGAGGCCGACGCGACGCCGAGCCTGAGCGAGCGCGACCGGGAGATCCTCGAGTTCGAGCGTCAGTGGTGGAAGTACGCCGGCGCCAAGGAGACCGCGGTCCGGGACAAGTTCGACATGTCCTCGACGCGCTACTACCAGGTGCTCAACGCGCTCATCGACCGACCCGAGGCCCTCGAGGCCGACCCGCTGCTCGTGCGTCGGCTGCGCCGGCTGCGTGCCGCCCGCCAGCGCCAGCGCTCCGCCCGCCGCCTCGGCTTCGAGGTCTGAGATGCGCGTGCGCGACCAGCGTGGCGTGGTCTTCCCCTCGCCGGTGGTGATGCTCAGCATCATCGCCGTCGCCATGGCCGGCATCGCCTACGTCGCCACCCGCGGCGGGGAGCCGACCGAGCGCGAGGTCACGACGGTGTCCCGCGCCGAGAAGCCCACGGCCGAGCCGAGCGCCAAGCCGACCCTGGCGCCCGAGAAGCCCCGGACGATCAAGCCCGAGCCGCCCGCGGTCGTGCGCAACAAGGTCTACGTCGAGGTCTACAACAACTCCGGCATCACCGGGCTGGCGGGGAGCGTCGCCTCCCGCGCGTCCGGCGCCGGTTGGCAGGTCGTGGGTTCCGACAACTGGTACGGCACCATCCCGGCCACCACCGTCTACTACCCGCAGCGGCTCAAGGCCGCCGCGAAGGTGCTCGCGCTCGACCTCGGCGTCGACCGGACCGCCCCGGCGGTCGACCCGATGCGCCTCGACCGGCTCACCGTCATCCTGACCGGCCCGCTGGGCTGAGCCCCGGCCGGAGGCCGGGCGCCGATCGCCCCCGGGCGCACGGCAGGCGCCGTTCGTGGTTGGGTGTCTCCCATGGAGTTCACCTCTCCCGAGGGCGAGCAGCAGTACGCCGCCCTGGTGCGTGCCGCCCCCTCCTGCGTGGTCGGTCTCGACTTCGACGGGACCCTGTCCCCGATCGTCGACGACCCGGCGCAGGCGCACATCCACCCCGATGCCTCGGAGGTGCTCGTCGACCTGGCCGGCCAGGTGCTGGCCGTGGCCGTGGTGACCGGCCGGCCGGCGCGCCAGGCGCTGGCGCTCGGCGGTCTCGAGGAGGTCGGGAACGCCGTCGGCGACGCCGGCAAGGAGCTCTACCTCTTCGGGCAGTACGGCAACGAGCGCTGGTCCTCCACCAACCGGCGGGTGGTCTCGCCGCGTCCCCCGCAGGGCCTCGCGACGTTCCTGCGCGAGCTGCCGAGGATCCTGCGTCGCGCGGACGCGGCCGACGCGCACCTGGAGGACAAGGGCCTCGCGGTCGCCGTGCACACCCGGAGGCTGCCCGACCCGCAGGGCGCCTTCGACCGGCTCCTCCCGCTGGTGCGGGAGCTGGCCGGCAGCCACGACCTCACCGTCGAGCCGGGCCGCAACGTCATCGAGGTCCGCTCGCCGGGCATGCACAAGGGTGTCGTCGTCGAGACCCTGGTCCGCGACCTCGAGGCCGGCGCGTTCCTGTTCGCCGGTGACGACCTCGGCGACGTCGAGGCGTTCGAGGCGGTCGCCGAGCTGCGGCGCGGCGGGATGCCGACGCTGCTGGTCTGCTCGGCCTCCGACGAGGAGAGCTCGCTGGTGTCGCTCGCCGACGTCGTGGTGAAGGGTCCCGAGGGGGTCCTCGACCTGCTGCGGCAGCTCGCCTCCGACGCCCGCGACCTGCGCGCCTGACCCGTCGGACTGTCCCCAGGCTGCGGAGAACGAGCCGCGGTGCCGTGTTCGCCCACGACGAACAGGGCCTCGTCCCCGGAACACCGCAGCCCCCTCGAGAGTTGAGTGGGCATCGCTCAAGTCTGTGGAAGTGAGGCGCGATGTCCGCCATCAAGCTGCCTGTCCTGTTCGTCTCCGACCTCGTGGTGCTGCCGGGGATGGTCGTTCCCATCGCGCTCGACGAGGCCTCCCAGGCCGCCATCGACGCGGCCCGCTCCGGCGACGAGGGCCGACTGCTCGTCGCCCCGCGGCTTGAGGACCGCTACGCGTCGTACGGCGTGATCGCGACCGTCGAGCGCGTCGGCCGGTTCAGCGGTGGCGCTGCCGCGGCCGTGCTCAAGGCCGAGGAGCGCGGCCGCATCGGCAGCGGCGTCACCGGCCCCGGGGCGGCGCTCTGGGTCGAGGTCGAGCCGGTCGCCGAGGTCCTCAGCGACCGGGCCCGCGAGCTGGCCGAGGACTACAAGCGGCTCGTCGTCGCAGTCCTGCAGCGCCGTGAGGCCTGGCAGGTGATCGACTCGGTCCACCAGATGACCGACCCGAGCGCCATCGCCGACGCCGCCGGCTACGCGCCGTACCTCTCCCATGACCGCAAGCGCGAGCTGCTGGAGAACCCCGACGTCGAGCAGCGGCTCGAGATGCTGATCGGCTGGACCCGCGACCACCTCGCCGAGGCCGAGCTCACCGACAAGATCGGCGAGGACGTCCGCGAGGGGATGGAGAAGCAGCAGCGCGAGTACCTGCTGCGTCAGCAGCTCGCCGCGATCCGCAAGGAGCTCGGCGAGGGCGAGCCCGAGGGGGCCGACGACTACCGCGCCCGGGTCGAGGCCGCCGACGTGCCCGACGCGGTCCGCGAGGCCCTGCTCCGGGAGGTCGACAAGCTGGAGCGCTCCAGCGACCAGAGCCCCGAGACCGCGTGGATCCGCACCTGGCTGGACACCGTGCTCGAGCTGCCCTGGCGCGTGACCACCGAGGACAGCACCGACGTCGCGGCGGCCCGGGCCGTCCTCGACGCCGACCACCACGGCCTCGAGGAGGTCAAGGAGCGGATCGTGGAGTACCTCGCGGTCCGCGCCCGCCGGGCCGAGCGCGGCCTGCAGGTCGTCGGCGGCCGGGGCTCCGGCGCGGTGATCCTGCTCGCCGGCCCGCCCGGTGTGGGCAAGACCTCGCTCGGCGAGTCCGTGGCCCGTGCCCTCGGCCGGAAGTTCGTCCGGCTGGCGCTGGGCGGCGTGCGCGACGAGGCGGAGATCCGCGGCCACCGACGCACGTACGTCGGCGCGCTGCCGGGCCGCATCGTGCGGGCGATCAAGGAGGCCGGCTCGATGAACCCGGTCGTGCTGCTCGACGAGGTCGACAAGGTGGGCGCGGACTACCGGGGCGACCCGGCGGCCGCGCTGCTCGAGGTGCTCGACCCGGCCCAGAACCACACCTTCCGCGACCACTACCTGGAGCTCGACCTGGACCTGTCCGACGTGGTCTTCATCGCGACCGCCAACGTCGTGGAGCAGATCCCGTCGGCGCTGCTGGACCGCATGGAGCTGGTGACCCTCGACGGCTACACCGAGGACGACAAGGTCGCCATCGCCCGCGACTTCCTGCTGCCCCGGCAGCTCGAGCGGGCCGCGCTGGACGCCGACGAGGTGAGGGTCACCGACGCGGCCCTGCGCGAGCTGGCCGCCAGCTACACCCGCGAGGCGGGCGTGCGCCAGATGGAGCGGCTCATCGCGAAGGCGCTGCGCAAGGCGGCCACCAGGCTGGCCACCGGCGCCGAGCGGGTCGACGTCGACGTCGCAGACCTCAAGGACCTCGTCGGGCGGGCCCGGTTCACCCCGGAGTCGCACGAGCGGACCTCGGTCCCGGGGGTCGCGACCGGCCTGGCCGTGACCGGGCTCGGTGGCGACGTGCTCTTCATCGAGGCGTCGGCCCACGACGGCCCGGCCGGGCTCACCCTGACCGGCCAGCTCGGCGAGGTGATGAAGGAGTCGGCGCAGATCGCGCTCTCGTTCGTGCGCGCGCACGCCGCCGACCTCGGGGTGGACCCGGCGGCCCTCGACCGCGCGATCCACGTGCACGTTCCGGCGGGCGCGGTGCCCAAGGACGGCCCGTCGGCGGGCGTGACGATGGTGACCGCGCTGACCTCGCTGGCGACCGGTCGCCCGGTCCGCTCGGAGGTCGGGATGACCGGCGAGGTCACCCTCAACGGCCGGGTGCTGCCGATCGGCGGGGTGAAGCAGAAGCTGCTCGCCGCCCAGCGGGCCGGACTCACCGAGGTGTTCCTGCCGCGGCGCAACGAGGCGGACCTCGACGAGGTGCCCGAGGACGTCCGGGAGGCCGTCACCGTGCACCTGGTCGGCGACGTCCTCGACGTCGTGCGCGGCGCGCTGACCCCGGCCGGGGAGGTCGGGCGAGCGGGCGCCGCCGCCTGACCCGTCGTACGCCGTGGGCGGGTCGCCCAGCATGCGGACGTGATGTGCACATGCTGAGACGGCTCGCCTACAGTTGGGCACAGCTCATCGAGAGGGACTGAGGGAACGGCCCTGTGACGTCCCGGCAACCGCCGCGAGCCCCCCACGCCCCGTCCAGACGGGACGCGGTCGCGGAAACGGTGCCAATTCCGGCCCGGTGCGAGAGACGCCCGGGGAAGATGAGGAGGAGACTTCATGAGCGCCGTCGTCGCAGAGCAGGCATCCACCACCGAGACGGACCGGGGCCAGGGGCTCCGCGCGGGTGCCTTCGGCAACGCCCGGGCCCTCGCGTGCCGCGAATGCGGGCACCAGGTCGACCTCGGGCCCCACTACGCGTGTCCGGAGTGTTTCGGCCCCCTGGAGATCGCCTACGACTTCCCGGCCGTGACCCGCGAGGAGATCGAAGCAGGCCCCCGCAACATCTGGCGGTACAAGGCGTTGCTGCCGGTGCCGACCGACATCGAGCAGAGCCCGAACACCGAGCCCGGCTTCACCCGGCTGCTGAGGGCCGACAACCTGGGCCGCGAGCTCGGCATCGACAACCTGTGGGTCAAGGACGACTCGACCAACCCCACGAACTCCTTCAAGGACCGCGTGGTCGCCTGCGCGCTCAGCGCCGCCCGCGAGCTCGGCTCCAAGGTCTTCGCCTGTCCCTCGACCGGCAACCTGGCCAACGCGGTGGCGGCCGCCGGCGCCCGGGCCGGCATCAAGACCGTCGTCTTCATCCCGAGCAACCTCGAGCAGCCCAAGCAGGTCAACTCCGCGGTCTTCACCGAGTCCCTGGTCGCCGTGAACGGCAACTACGACGACGTGAACCGGCTCGCCTCCGAGATCGCCGGCGAGGAGGACGGGTGGGCGTTCGTCAACGTCAACGTCCGGCCGTTCTACGCCGAGGGCTCCAAGACGTTGGGCTACGAGATCGCCGAGCAGCTCGGGTGGCGGCTGCCGGACCAGATCGTGATCCCGGTCGCGAGCGGCTCGCAGCTCACCAAGGTGCACAAGGCGTTCCAGGAGCTGATCAGGCTCGGCCTGGTCGAGGACAAGCCCTACAAGGTGTACGGCGCACAGGCCGCCGGCTGCTCCCCGGTCTCGGTGGCCTACAAGGCCGGCGTCGACGCGATCCGCCCGGTCAAGCCGGACACCATCGCCAAGAGCCTGGCCATCGGCAACCCCGCCGACGGTGTCTACGTCCTCGACATCTGCCGGGAGACCGGTGGGGCCGTCGAGGACATCACCGACGACGAGGTCCGCGAGGGGATCGTGCTGCTGGCCCGGACCGAGGGGATCTTCACCGAGACCGCCGGCGGCACCACGGTCGGCGTCCTGAAGAAGCTGGTCGAGACCGGCCAGCTCGACCCGACGCTCGACACCGTCGTCATCAACACCGGCCACGGCCTGAAGACCTTGGACGCCGTCTCCGGCTCCGTGGGCCCCGCGGCCACCATCGAACCGTCGTACGCAGCTTTCGCCGCCACCGGCATCGCCTGACCGGCGCCCGTCTCTCGAGGAGGATGCATCCATGAGCGTTTCTGTCCGGATCCCGACGATCCTGCGCACCTACACCGGCGGCGAGTCCGAGGTGACCGCCGAGGGCGGCACCCTCGCCGAGGTGCTGGAGCACCTCGACGCGAACTACTCGGGCATCAAGGGCCGCATCCTCGACGAGGGCGGCGACCTGCGGCGCTTCGTGAACGTCTACGTCGGCAACGACGACGTCCGGTTCCTCGAGAACCTCGACACCGCCACCCCCGACGGCACCCAGATCTCGGTCATCCCGGCGGTCGCCGGCGGCTGAGGCGAGACGCCGGACCTACGGGGCGGTGTCGACGACCAGGTCGCGGTCGCGGCGGACGATCGCGACCAGGGCCACCAGGCTGACCAGCGGCACGAGCGAGACGCCCAGGAGGCCGATGGTGTCGGTGAAGGCGTTCCCGAACGCGTGGTCCTGGGCGAGGAAGAGCGAGGCGTCCCACGCGCCGTGCGCGACCATGCCTGCGACGAGCACGCCGGACCAGCGACGGAACAGGTAGAGCGTCGCCCCTGCGATCGTCGCCATGGCCACCTGGAAGGCGACCGCCCCGACCGACTGGCCGAAGAGCAGGTTGCCGGTGTGGAAGAGGCCGAAGAGCAGGCTGCTCCCCAGCACGGCACCGGACTCGGCGCGTCCACCGGTGCGCAGGCAGCGCAGCACGATGCCGCGGAAGAGGGTCTCCTCGCAGAAGCCGACCAGCACGCCGCCGAGGACGATCGGCCAGAACAGGTCGGCGGGCAGGCCGGCCCAGTCCACACCGACGAACCGCAGGACCAGGACGGTCGCGAAGACCAGGGGAGCCGTCCGCAGCACCCACGTCATCGGGAGCCGGACCGGGTCGCGCCAGACCGTGTCCCAGCCCGACCAGAGGACGAAAGCGACCAGGAGCACCGCTCCGGCGGCCAGCGGCAGCACCACGGCGCGCCACACGTTGCCGGGGGTGTCGACGTAGTCCGTGTAGTCGATGCCGGCCATGACCTGCAGGCCGTTGAACACGACCATGTAGGCCGCGATCATCGCCACCGCGATCCCGATCGAGGGCTCGACGCGGTGTCGTCGTACGACCCTTGCTGTCGCTCTCGTGGTCATCGGAACTCCTTCGCCCTTCGGGTGGTGCCTGTTTCAACCACCTTGGCGGGCGCGCGCCGGGGCCGAACAGGGACGATGGACCTCCGGGCAGCCCGACGTACGCCGTCCGGCCGGTGTCCGCTCGTGCCGTGACCGGCGTCATGTGGCTAGGGTCTGCGCATGTCTCTCCGGGAATCGATCCTGCGGACCAAGTCCGTCCAGACGGTCATCCACCAGAACGACCCCACCGCCGACGGGGACGAGGCGGGGCTCAGCAAGCGGCTCTCCGCGCGGGACCTGACCGGGTTCGGCATCGGGATCGTGATCGGCACGGGCATCTTCACGCTGACCGGGATCGAGGCGAAGAACCACGCGGGCCCCGCGATCGTGATCTCGTTCCTGATCGCCGGTGTCGTGAGCATGCTCGCCGCCCTGTGCTACGCCGAGCTGGCCGCGGCGGTGCCGACGGCCGGCAGCTCCTACACCTACGCCTACACGACGATCGGCGAGATCTTCGCCTGGATCATCGCCTGGGACCTGATCCTCGAGTTCGCGCTCGGGGCGGCAGTGGTGGCCCGGGGCTGGTCGGCCTACCTGCAGGACGCGCTCGGGCTGCCCACCGGGCTGTTCGGGGAGTCCGCGCCCCTCAACGTCGGGGCGGTCCTGATCGCGGCCGTCCTCGGCCTGGTCGCCGCCGTCGGCATCCGTGAGTCGAAGTGGGTGACCAACGCCCTGGTCGTCACCAAGGTGTCGGTCTGCGTCTTCGTCATCGTGGCCGGGCTGTTCTTCATGAAGTCCGCCAACCTGATGCCGTTCGTCCCGCCGTCCGAGCCCTCCGCCGACGACACGACCGGGTTCGCGCAGCCGCTGTGGCAGTGGGCCACCGGCATCGACCCGACCGCGTTCGGTGTGGCGGGTGTCCTGGTGGCGGCTGCGGTCGTGTTCTTCGCCTACAGCGGCTTCGAGGCGGTCGCGAACCTCGGCGAGGAGACCGAGAACCCTGGCAAGGACATGCCGCGCGGCCTGATCGGCACGCTCGTCATCTGCACCGCGCTCTACCTCCTGGTCTGCCTCGTGCTGACCGGCATGGTCAACTACGCCGACCTCTCCGAGGGCGCCCCGATCTCCGACGCCTTCCACCAGGTCGGCCTCGGCTGGGCGGGCTTCCTGATCGGGCTGGCCGCCGTCGCCGGGCTGAGCTCGGTGATCCTCGTCGACATCGTGGCGATGGGCCGGATCGGCTTCGCGCTGTGCCGTGACGGGCTGCTGCCCCCGGCGATCGGCAAGATCCACCCGAAGTACCGCACCCCGACCCGGATCACCCTGGTGACGACGATCGCCGTCTGCCTGCTCGGGGCGTTCGTCCCGCTCGACACGTTGGCCGAGATGGTCTCCATCGGGACCCTGTTCGCGTTCGTCGTGGTGTCGATCGCGGTCGCTGTGCTGCGGCGTACCGAGCCGCGGATGGAGCGCCCCTTCCGCACCCCCCAGGTGCCGCTGCTACCGATCGTCTCCGCCCTCTCGTGCGTGGCGCTGATGGCGAGCCTGGCCGTGGACACCTGGATCCGGTTCCTGGTCTGGCTGGTCCTCGGGCTCGGTGTCTACTTCTTCTACGGCCGCCGCAACTCGGTGCTGGCCCGGTCCACCGCCGAGGCCGAGGTGCAGGCCTGAGCCACGGATAGTCCGGCACGTTTCCGACGTCAGCCCGCCGGATGACGTCAGGAACGTGCCGGACCATCGCGTCAGAGGAGGGCGCGGCGCTCGAGGAGGTGCGCCCGCTCGGCGAGGTTGGTGCACCGCCCGACGGCCTCGTCGTACGACGTCCGCGCCAGGTCGAGCCGTCCGGCGCGGGCCAGCAGCTCGGCGCGGGCCGCGGGAAGCCGGTGGCCGGGGAGGGTCCGGGCGTCGAGCGAGTCCAGCAGCGCCAGCCCGGCCAGCGGCCCGTCCGCCTCGGCCACCGCGACCGCCCGGTTGAGCCGGACCACGGGCGAGCCGGTCAGCTCCTCGAGCTCCGCGTAGCGCGCGGCGATCCGCGGCCAGTCGGTGGCCTCGGGCGTCGGGGCGATCGCGTGCTCGGCGGCGATCAGGGCCTGGAGGAGGTACGGCGCGGCCGGGGCCGTGGTGAGGGGCGTCAGCAGGTCCAGCGCCTCGGCCGCCTCGTCGTGGTGCCAGCGGCCACGGTCCTGGTCGGGCAGCAGCACCAGCCGTCCGTCGCGCACCCGGGCGTCGCGCCGGGAGTGCTGGACCAGCATCAGCGCCAGCAGGGCGTCGAGCTCGGAGGCACCCGTGAACGCGGGCGGCAGCAGCGAGCGCAGCACGCGCACCAGGCGGATCGACTCGGCGCCGACGTCGGCGCGCAGCACGTCGGGCCCCGAGCCGGGGGCGTAGCCGGTCGTGAACGCCAGGTAGGCCACGTCGGCGACCACGCCGACACGGGACTCCAGCTCCGCTCCGGACGGTACGACGAACCGCTCGCCGGCGAGCTTCCTGCGGGCCCGGGTGAGCCGGGCGGCCATCGTCGGCGTGCTCACCAGGAACAGCCGGGCCACGTCCTCGGTCGGCACGCCCAGCACCATCCGCAGGGTGAGCGCGGCCGCGGAGGCGGGCGGGAGCGACGGGTGCGCGCAGAGCAGCACCAGCCGCAGCCGCTCGTCGCGCACCTGCTCGCCCGCGTCGGCCATCACGCGCTGTGCCTCCTCCTGCAGGTCCGCCTCGACGACGAGCAGCGGCAGCTTCCGGGCGGCCACCGACTCGCTGCGCAGCCGGTTGACGATCCGCCGTCGGGCCGAGGTGAGCAGCCACGCGGGCGGATTGGTGGGCACCCCGGACGACGGCCAGGTGCGGGCCGCCGCCTCGAACGCGTCGGCCAACCCGTCCTCGGCGAGGTCGAGGCGCCGGTACTGCGCGACGAGCAGGGCCAGCAGTCGGCCCCACTCGTCGCGCAGAGCGGTGGAGAGCGCGTCGGTCACGCGGTCCCGGAGTGGTCGACGGTGCCGCGGACCTCGATGGCCCCGTCGCCGGCGAGCAGGCCGCAGACGGCGAGCAGGTCGTCAAGGTCGTCAGTGTCGACGAGGTAGTAGCCGGTCAGCTGCTCGACGGTCTCGGCGTACGGGCCCTCGGTGACGGTCACCGCGTCGAGGTCGCCGCGCACGACCCTGGCCTCGCGGGAGTGGGTGAGCTCGTTGCCGCCGACCACCTTGTGGCCACGCTCGGCCAGCAGGCGCGCGAACTCGCCGTGCCGGGCGTACATCTGCGCCTTCTGCTCCTCGGTGGCGGCCTCCCAGGTGCTCTCGTTGCCCTGCAGCAGCACGACGTACTCGGTCATGGTGTTTCCTCTCGATGGTCCGTGAATGAGTCTGACACCGAGATGACGGGTGGCGACCGGCCAGATCGACAGCCTCGGCGATATCCGGTGGAGGGACGTGGGGCCGGCGTCCTAGCCTCGCCGGGTGACGCGCGTGCTGCTGACGACCTTCTGCCTCCTGCCCGACGGTGAGCCGGGCGGCGACCTGCTCGTCGACGCGCTGGCCGCCCGCGGTGTCGACGCCTCGTGGGTGCGCTGGGACGACGACTCCGTGCGCTGGCAGGACGCCGACCTCGTCGCGGTCCGCGCGACGTGGGACTACCACCGCCGGTGCGCCGACTTCCTCGACTGGGCCGCCGCGGTCGAGAAGCAGGCCGCACTCCTCAACGGTGCGGACGTCTTCACCTGGAACGCCGACAAGGCCTACCTGACCGGTCTCGCCGAGCGGGTCCCGACCGTCCCGTCGCTGCTCGTCGACGACGCCGACCTGCGCGGCGGCCTCGGCGCGGCACTGGACCGCTGGGGCACCGTCGTGATCAAGGCACGGACCGGCGCCAGCGGTGTCGGCGTGGTGGTCGCGGAGGCGACCGACGACCACCGCCTCTCCGGTCTGACCGCCGGCCCATGGATCGTGCAGCCGCTCGTGGAGTCCGTGCGGACCGCCGGCGAGACGTCGGTCTTCGTGCTCGGCGGCCGAGCGGTGTCCCAGGTCGACAAGCTGCCGGCCGCGGGTGAGATCCGCGTGCACGAGGAGTACGGCGGGGAGTCGCGCGCCGTGCCGTTGGCGGAGCGGCCCGCGGCCGTCGCCCTGCGGGCCGTCGAGGCGGCCGAGTCCCTGCTCGGACGGACCCTCGACTACGCCCGCGTGGACCTGATGGAGCTCGACGGCGACCTGGTCGTCGGGGAGCTGGAGCTCATCGAGCCGGGCCTCTACCTCGACGTGCACCCCGGCAACGCCGACGCCTTCGCCGACCTCGTGGTCGCGCGGCTGTCACGCTGACGGCAGGCCCCGGGCCAGCTCCGCCACCACGTCGGCGGCGGTCGTCTCCCCGGTGAGGGCGGCGACACCCTGACCGGCGTACACGTGGGCGACACCGAAGTCCTCTGCGGCCACCGCGGCCCGGAAGCGGGAGCGGGCGTCGTCGTCGATCTGGTCCTCGCGCCCGACCCACTCGTCGAAGAACGCGTTGGCCACCGCGCGGCCGCCGAACTCCTGCGGCCAATCGGCGTCCTGCACCCGGTCGAAGACCCGGCCGTAGCCGGTCTGGCCCGCGGCGAACAGCGCGGCCTTCGCCGCGGGCGTCCCGGCCGCCTCCACGCAGCCGAGGAAGGCGGTGCCGACCCAGGCGCCGGCAGCCCCGGCGGCGAGCACGGCGGCGACCCCGCGGTGGTTGAGGATCCCGCCCGCGGCGTACACCGGGAGCGTGGTCTGCTCCAGTGCCAGCTGCAGCAGCGGGAGCGTGGCCATCGCATCCCGCCCGTGGCCGCCGCCCTCGGCGCCGCGCACCACGACCACGTCCACGCCGGCCGCCTCGGCCTCCTCGAGGTCGGCGAGCGAGCCGACCTGGGTGGCGGTCAGGATCCCCGCGCTGCGCAGCCGCCGCACCGGCTCGGCGTACGGGCCGAAGCTGACCGAGACCAGGGCGGGCCGCAGCTCGAGCACGGCGTCCAGCTGTCCGGGTGCGTCGCCGAGCGTCCACGCCAGCAGGCCCACGCCGTACGCCGTGCCGTCCGCGCCGGCGACCCCGGCCTCCCGGCGCAGCCAGTCGCCGTCCGCGCTCGGTGGCACGCCCAGCATCCCCAGGGCACCGGCCCGGCTCACGGCGTGGGCCAGCCGACCCCCGCCGGGGCCTGCCATGGGGGCGCCGATGACCGGGACACGGGTGCGGAGCGCTGCGGGAGGCTGCATGTGCGCCACGCTAGTCGCGAGCCGGGTGGTCCCGGCCTCCAACCTGTCGGGCCGCCGCTGCGTTGATGAGGGCATGAGCAGCACGAGGGGGACGCGTGGCCGGCAGTGACCGCGAGGAGTTCACGCGCTGGGCCCGGGACCGGCAGCTCGCGCTGCTGCGCACCGCGGTCCTCGTGACCGGCGACCACCAGCGTGCGGAGGACCTGGTCCAGGAGGCGCTCACCCAGGTGGCGCTGCGCTGGCGGCAGCTGCACGCCGGCCACCCGGACGCCTACGCCCGCCAGGTCATCGTGCGGACCAACATCTCCTGGTGGCGTCGCCGGCGTCGCGAGGTGGTGTCCGACGAGGCGGCCCAGCGGAGCGCGGCGTACACCCACGAGCACCGCTCCGACAGCCGGCTCGCGCTCGACCGTGCGCTGGCCGCGCTCACGCCGCGCCAACGCGCGGTGATCGTGCTGCGCTACTACGAGGACCTCAGCGAGCGCGACACCGCGGAGACGCTCGGGGTCTCGGCCGGCACCGTCAAGAGCCAGACCCACCTCGCCCTGCGCCGCCTGCGCGAGAGCTCGCCCCACCTCGCCGTGATGCTGGAGGACTACCGATGACCGACCAGGAGCTGCGGGACCTGCTGCACGAGCGGGTCGCCGACGTCACCGTGCCCGACCTCTCCGACGTGGCGTGGGGGAGGGCGAGGCGGATCCGGAGGCGTCGCACCAGCGGAGTCGTGGCCGGGGCCGTGGCCGCCGTGGCGGTCGTCGCGGTGGCGGTGTCCGGAGGGCCTGGGGCGAACCGCTCCACCGGTCCCGGGCCGGCGACCCAGCGGCCGTCGCCGACGCCGAGCATGTCCGCCTGGCCGGGCGGCGCGAAGGGCGCGAAGCCGGACGGTCGCTACCGGGGTTGGCCGGTCTACTGGGGCCCGCTGGTGCCGCAGGAGGAGACCCTGCCCGGGGTCGCCTCGCCGTTCCCGAGGAAGGTCGATCTCTCGGCGCCGGCCCCCGACGTGGCCGACGAGCCCATCACCTCGGCGCTGGCCGCCTACGCGTTGCTCGACGACCAGAGCGGTCTGCGGCTGCTGTTGCTGGCCCGCGACGGCTCCCTGCGCAGCGTCGACACCTCGCGCGTCGCGCCGTACGACGACGGCGCCGGCGAGGACATCTCGGTCGCCCACGGCTCGATGCTCTCGCCGACGGGGGAGTACCTCGCCTTCCCGCAGGACGGCGAGGTGCTGGTGCTGACCCTGGCTACGGGGGAGTGGCGCTCGGTCGACACCGGCGGTTCCCCGACCACGACGCTGCACTGGATGGGGAACACCGACCTGTGGTTCCCGCCCACCACCCAGGGAGGCCGGGGCCAGATGTACTCCGTGCTCGACGGGCGGCCGTCGGGCGTCACGAACATCTCCGCGCCGGCGGGACCGTTCGGTGGGGAGGCGGCGCCGGACGGTCGCTGGCGGATGGGGCCTCTCGGGATCGCTCAGAGCTGGGAGCACGTGACCGGGCTGCCGGTGCCGGAGAACGAGATCACGCCCTCCCAGGTCCTGCTCGTCGACGGGAACGAGCCGTCGCGGGACGCGCTGCTGGTGCTCAGCGCGGCCTCGTCGTCAGAGGACTATCCGCGCCCGGACCACTGCTGTGGCGTGGCCTTCTGGCTCGACAGCGAGACGGTCGTCTACGAGTCACGGGTTCAGCCCCGACGACTGGTCGCGTGGCGGGTCGGGACCCACGACGTCGGCTGGGTGACCTCGATCGAGGGGTACGACCCCGACCACGAGGTCGTGGTGTCCAGCTACGCCCGGATCTGGGACCTGGAGTAGTCCGGTGGAACTGTTTGCACTCGCCCACCCCGAGTGCTAAACATGTGACTGGCACTCTCGTCATGGGAGTGCCACCACCGGACCGGGGAGTTGAGGTCTGCAGCGTCGGCGGGAAGGGTCCGCCGGGTCAGCCAGGTCGTCCGTCGCGGGCAACGAACCGGACCGTCCACGAACTCTTCAATGCGAAGGATCGCAGGAGTTATGCCGAAGCTGATTGCATTCGACGAGGAGGCCCGGCGCGGCCTCGAGCGTGGCATGAACACGCTCGCCGACGCCGTCAAGGTCACCCTGGGCCCCAAGGGCCGCAACGTCGTGCTCGAGAAGAAGTGGGGCGCCCCCACCATCACCAACGATGGTGTGAGCATCGCCAAGGAGATCGAGCTCGAGGACCCCTACGAGAAGATCGGCGCCGAGCTGGTCAAGGAGGTCGCCAAGAAGACCGACGACGTCGCCGGTGACGGCACGACGACCGCGACCGTCCTGGCCCAGGCCATGGTCCGCGAGGGTCTGCGCAACGTGGCCGCGGGTGCCAACCCGATGAGCCTCAAGCGCGGCATCGAGGCGGCCGTGTCCGCCGTGTCCGAGCAGCTGCTCGGCATGGCCAAGGACGTCGAGACCAAGGAGCAGATCGCTTCGACGGCCTCGATCTCCGCCGCTGACACCACCGTCGGCGAGATCATCGCCGAGGCGATGGACAAGGTCGGCAAGGAAGGCGTCATCACCGTCGAGGAGTCGAACACCTTCGGGCTCGACCTCGAGCTCACCGAGGGCATGCGCTTCGACAAGGGCTACATCTCGGCGTACTTCGTCACCGACCCGGAGCGCATGGAGACGGTCCTCGAGGACCCCTACATCCTCATCGCCAACTCCAAGGTCAGCTCGGTCAAGGACCTGCTGCCGCTGCTGGAGAAGGTCATGCAGTCCGGCAAGCCGCTGGTCATCATCGCCGAGGACGTCGACGGCGAGGCCCTGTCCACGCTGGTCGTCAACAAGATCCGCGGCACCTTCAAGTCCGTCGCCGTCAAGGCCCCGGGCTTCGGTGACCGCCGCAAGGCCATGCTGCAGGACATCGCGATCCTGACCGGTGGCCAGGTCATCTCCGAGGAGGTCGGCCTCAAGCTGGAGAACGCCGGGCTCGAGCTGCTCGGCCAGGCCCGCAAGGTCGTCATCACCAAGGACGAGACCACCATCGTCGAGGGCTCGGGCGACGCCGACCAGATCGCCGGTCGCGTCAACCAGATCCGTGCCGAGATCGAGAAGTCGGACTCCGACTACGACCGCGAGAAGCTGCAGGAGCGCCTGGCCAAGCTGGCCGGCGGTGTTGCGGTCATCAAGGTCGGCGCGGCCACCGAGGTCGAGCTCAAGGAGCGCAAGCACCGCATCGAGGACGCCGTTCGCAACGCGAAGGCGGCCGTCGAGGAGGGCATCGTCGCCGGCGGTGGCGTGGCGCTCGTCCAGGCCTCGGCCGAGGCGTTCGCCAAGCTCGAGCTCGAGGGTGACGAGGCCACCGGTGCGCAGATCGTGCGCTTCGCGACCGAGGCCCCGCTCAAGCAGATCGCGATCAACGCCGGCCTCGAGGGCGGCGTCGTGGCGGAGAAGGTGCGCAACCTGACCCCGGGCCACGGCCTGAACGCGGCCACCGGCGAGTACGTCGACATGATCGCCGAGGGCATCATCGACCCCGCCAAGGTGACCCGTTCGGCGCTGCAGAACGCCGCCTCCATCGCGGCGCTCTTCCTCACCACCGAGGCCGTCGTGGCCGACAAGCCGGAGAAGGCCGCCCCCATGGGTGGCGACCCGACCGGTGGCATGGGCGGCATGGACTTCTGATCCACCGCTCCACAGCGACACCAGCAGGGCCCCGGTCTTCGGACCGGGGCCCTGTGCCATTTCCGGGTCCGGCGGAATCGCCGGTGCACCGGTGACTCCTGATGTTCTCAGCCGGTGCAACGGCTGAGAACGTCTGGAAGTGGCTGAGAACTCCAGTCGACCATGGGGCGCGGGTCCGGCCCCGGACGGACCGAGGGCACCCCACCGCATGACCATCGGCACTGGGGAGTGCGCGGCGCCGGACGGATCGTGGGCACAGGGTCCCGGTTCCCGGGGCCACGGAGGTGACCAGCATGAGCATTCACCACACGGCTCTCACCGCCGGGCACTACATCGACTGGGGCGTCATCAGCGTCAGCGTCACCAACCTCTCGATCATCCTCGCGATGATCGTCGTCTTCGTCCTCGCGATCCTGCTGCCGTTCCCGCACTCGCGTGCCGACGAGGACCTCGACCGCCCGGACCCGTCATGACCGCGCAGCAACCGGCCCTGCCCGCGGGCACCCCGACGGGCGGCAGCTGGACCGCGTGGCTGCGGACCAGGATCGGCGGCCTGGTCCCGCCCGGACAGGCCCTGCCGGACCGGCAGCCGGCGTACGTCGCGTCCTGGATCTACGTCTTCGGCGTGCTGACCCTGGCTGCTCTCGTGGTCGTCGTCGGCACCGGCCTGGCGCTGGCGGTCGGCGGCTCCGCCTGGTGGCACACGTCCTCGCTCGGCCACTTCGTGAACTCCATGCACCTGTGGAGCGTCGAGCTGTTCTTCGCCGTGATGGTGATCCATCTCTGGGGCAAGTTCTGGATGGCGGCCTGGCGCGGCAAGCGGGCCCTGACCTGGATGACGGGAGTGGTCGCCTTCGTCTCGTCGATCGGGACCGCGTTCACCGGCTACCTGTCCCAGTCGAACTTCGACTCCCAGTGGATCAGCGGCGAGGCCAAGGACGGCATCAACTCGATCGGTGCCGGCGCCTGGTTCAACGTCCTGAACCCCGGCCAGATGCTGCTCTGGCACGTGGTCCTGCTGCCGCTGGTCGTCGGACTGATCGCGGTCTGGCACGTCATCCTGGTCCGCCGGCACGGGGTCGTGCCGCCGCTGGACGCCGGTCTCCCCGAGAGGACCCGTGAGTGAGATGGCGACGATGACGCATCCGCGCCAGCACCGCGGCACCCGTCCCACGGCCGACTCCCACGACTTCCCGACCCGGCGCTACGACCTGGTCAAGGAGTTCGTCGTCGCGCTCGGTGTGATCGCCCTGCTGACCACCGTGCTCGCGGCGGTCTTCTCCTCCCCGGACGAGAAGGCCATCACCATGAAGGCCTGGTCCGAGGCCGCCCCCGCCGACGTGGTGGCCACGGCGGCCGGGGAGCTCGCGGGCACCACGACCAGTGCCACCTACGGGGCGCCCTACAACCACGCCAGCGAGGGCCAGAAGGTGCTCGGGATCCCGCTGCAGAAGTGGGGCGGGGTCCGGATCCCCGTGAACTCGCAGGACCTCGTCCTCCAGCCCCTCTCCGACGCCGTGGTTGCCCCGGTCGTCACCCGCGCCCTGGCCCAGTGGCGGTCGGCCTCGCCGAGCCAGCAGACCGCGTGGGCGACGGCGTACGCCGACGCGCTGGCCAAGGCCCCGGACGGTGACCCCACCCAGGTGCCGGCGGGAGACTACGGGCCGGTCCCGATCCTGTCGCTGAGCCTGCTGGCGCTGGCCAGGTCGGGTGGCCTGGAGGGCAGCCTGACCGCTTCGGGCAACTTCTACGGCGGCGACCAGACGCGGTCGGTGCTGCTGCTCTCCGACGGCGCCTACCTGGAGGATCGCGCGGTCGCGCAGCACCTCGGCGGTGACCAGTGGGGGATGATGAACGAGACGGGCAACTACCCCGGGCAGCCGTGGATGTGGCTCTACACGTTCTGGTACCAGGTCAAGCCGTTCTCCACCTCGCCGAACGCCGACGCCCAGGTCTGGGCGCTGATGATGCTGCTGACCCTGGGGCTCCTGCTGCTGCCCTTCATCCCCGGCCTGCGATCGATCCCGCGCTGGGTCCCGGTGCACCGGCTGATCTGGCGCGACTGGTACCGCACCCACCCCCGGGAGTGAAGCCACGACGGGTCGGTGTGTTGCGCGCGTGAAACTGCGACGGGTCAGCGTGTCCCGCGCGTGAAACTGCGACGGGTCGGTGTGTCCCGCGCGTGAAACTGCGACGGGTCAGCGTGTCCCGCGCGTGAAACTGCGACGGGTCGACGTGGTCAACACGACGGTCGGTGCGGTGTGTGAGGGTGGTGCGGTGGACTCGGAGACCCGTCGCCGGCAGTTCGAAGCGATCGCGCCCACGCTCATCGAGCCGCTGCGCCGCTTCCTGGCCCGACGTACCGACCCGGCCACGGCCGACGACGTCCTCTCCGAGACCTTGCTGGTGTGCTGGCGCCGGCTCGAGGAGCTGCCCGCCGAGCCGCTGCCGTGGGCGTACTCCGTGGCCCGCAACTGCCTCGCCAACGCCGAGCGTGGCGACCGCCGGCAGAGACGGGTGGCAGCGAAGATCTCCGTCGTCGACCCGCCGGGACGGAGCACGACGGGCCCGGACGGCGACGACGGGACGCTTGAGCAGGCGCTGGCCGCCCTGCGGCCCGACGACGCCGAGCTGCTGCGCCTGTGGGCGTGGGAGCAGCTCCCCCCCCGCGAGATCGCCGAGGTCCTCGGCACCACCCCGAACGCCGTGAGCATCCGCCTGCACCGGGCCCGGCAGAAGCTGCGCGAGGAGCTGCGAAAGACCGGGGCCGCTGCCGGACATGAGGAGTCGAGAGAGAGGAGGGAGCCGTGAGCGACCACGACGCCGGCACCGGCTGGGACGACGACCCCGAGCTGCGGGACCGGTTGCGTGCCACCGACCCGGCCTCCTCCCTGCCACCGGCCGACCCGGCGTGGGTCGCCCGACTCCTGGAGGACACCATGAGCAACCCCACCGACACCGAGGTCGCCACCGAGTCCCGGGTGACCGGCACCCGCGGCCGCGGACCGCTGACCTGGCTGGTGGCCGCCGCGGCGGTCCTGCTCATCGCCGGCGTCGGGATCTTCGGCCTGGTCAACCGGGGCGGTGACGAGGTCCCCACGGCCGGCGACTCGCCGACGGTCACCGAGCTGCAGGCGCCGGCCGAGGCGGCCTACCTCGCCCGCTGCCCGGCCCCGAGCGCGGCCCTTCTCTCGCGGCAGACGTTCGCCTTCGACGGGACCGTGCGCACCATCGCGGACGGCGTGGTCACCCTGGTGCCGCGCCACTTCTACGCCGGCGACCCCACCGACCTGGTCACCGTCACCGCCCCGCAGTCCCGCCTGCAGGCACTCGTCGAGTCGGTGCAGTTCGAGGACGGCGGGCGCTACCTCGTCTCCGCCACCGACGGACGGGTGACCATCTGCGGCTTCAGCGCGGAGTACTCCCCGCGCCTGGCCGGCCTCTACGCGCAGGCCTTCCCGGCGGGCGCCTGATGATCCGGGGCGTGCTCCTGGCTGCGGGGGCGGGCCGCCGGATGGGCGGACCGAAGGCCCTGCTCCGCGACGAGGCGGGGCGACCCTGGCTGCTCCACGGGGTCGAGTCGCTGCGCGAGGGTGGCTGCGACGAGGTCACGGTGGTGCTGGGTGCCGCCGCCGACGAGGCGATCACCCTGCTCGACGGGGCCGGGGTCGACGTCGTCCTCGCCGCGGACTGGGCCGAGGGGATGGGCGCCTCGCTGCGGGCCGGTCTCGGCTCGCTGGACGCCGACACGGAGGCCGCGGTCGTCACGCTGGTCGACCTGCCCGACGTCGGCCCGGACGTCGTACGCCGCGTCCTCGACACCGCGGCCGGCCCGACGTCGCTGGCGCGGGCGTCGTACGCCGGGGTCCCCGGTCACCCGGTGCTGCTCGGCCGGGACCACTGGGCGGGGGTGATGGCGGCCGCCACCGGTGACCGCGGTGCCCGCGACTACCTCGCCGGGCAGGACGTGGCGCTCGTCGCGTGTGAGGACCTGGCCAGCGGGCAGGATCGGGACACGCCAGGAGGGTGATGGCCGGCGTACCCCATTCGGGCCATCGGATCCGTGGTCACATCCCCCGTTTGGGGTAGGCCGGGCACAACGTCCCCCAAGTGGGTGACTTCCGGGGGAAAACAAGCCCCCCATTTGTGGGAAGAATGTGGCTCCGCCCGCGGACTAGCCCATACCCTCTTTGGATGATTTTCCGCCCCCGAACCCCCGTTGTCGGGACGGTGTGTGCCCTGCTCGCCACCCTTCTCGGCATCTCCCTCGCCCCTGTCCTCACCAGCCCCGCCACCGCTGCCGGCGGCGGCCATGTCCGGGTCGGCAGCTTCAACATCAACGCCTCCCGGTCCACCGCCGTGTTCAGCAACGCCGTCCGTCACTTCCGCGGGCAGGTCGACGTGGCCGGCCTCCAGGAAGTCACCAGCAAGGAGAAGACGGCCTTCCTGCACTCGATGCGCGGTTGGGCCGCGTACGGCCCCGACAAGCTGCACGCGAACCCCATCATCTGGCGCAAGAGCGTGTTCAAGGGAATCTCCGGCCACGGCGTCAAGATCGCCTCCGCCCGCAACGTCGGTAACGAGAAGCCGGGCGCCCCGGCGCACCGGACGCCCCAGTACGCCACCGTCGCCCGTCTGAAGAACCGGGCCACCGGGGTGAAGATCTCCGTCATCAACGTCCACCTCGTCGCGGGTGCCGTCAACGGCGGCCGCTGCGTCAAGGACGCCCCGCGCCTGTGCGAGCTCTACAAGGACTCCGTGGCCGGCCTGCGCCGCGCGGCGGCGCAGGAGCGCTCGTGGGCCAACGGTCGCGTCTACGTGATCGGCGACATGAACGACAACTACCCCGCCGACAAGCGTCGCAGGCATCGCCCGCTGGCCTTCGCCCAGCTGCGCAGCGCGAGCCTGGTCGCCCACTGGGAGCGTCGCCGCGAGATCCTGCCGTCGCGGGGTTCGGGCACGCGCGGTGGCGCCTACCTCGACCAGATCTGGGCTCGCCGGAAGCCGGCCAGCATCGACGTCGACCGCTCCATCAACGTCTCCGACCACTTCCCGATCGTGGCCGTCTACGACGTGCGCTCGACCGCGTAGGAAGGCTGCACCACCCAACCTCCGGCCAACACTGCGCGAAGTAGCCTCGAGGCATGGAGCTCGAGTCTGCCCGCGACGTCGCCGCCCGCCTCGGTGAGACGGGGTACCTGTGCGACGAGTCGCTGGCGACCGTCACCTTCCTCGCGCTGCGGATGCAGCGGCCGCTGCTGCTGGAGGGCGAGCCGGGGACAGGCAAGACCGCGCTGGCCGAGGCCATCGCGGACTGCCTGGACCTGCCGCTCGTCCGGCTGCAGTGCTACGAGGGGATCGACGCGACCCAGGCACTCTACGACTGGGACTTCCCGCGCCAGATCCTGCACCTGAGGGCACTCGAGGCGGCGGGCGGGACCAAGGGTGAGCAGAGCGTCGAGGAGGCCGAGAAGAGCCTGTACGACGCCCGCTTCCTCCTGGCCCGCCCGGTGCTGGCCGCGCTGCAGGGGAGCCCCGCGGTGCTCCTGGTCGACGAGGTCGACCGCGCCGACGACGAGTTCGAGGCGTTCCTGCTGGAGGTGCTGTCGACCTACCAGGTGACGATCCCCGAGCTCGGCACGGTCAAGGCGGCGACCCCGCCGATCGTCGTCCTCACGTCGAACCGGACCCGCGAGCTGCACGACGCCCTCAAGCGTCGCTGCCTCTACCACTGGATCGAGCACCCCGGCCTCGAGCGCGAGGTCGAGATCGTGCGCTCGCGGGCGCCCGAGGTGTCGGCGGCGCTCGGCCGCCAGGTGGTCACCCTGGTCCAGCAGCTCCGCGACCGCGACGACCTGCAGAAGCCGCCGGGGGTCGCCGAGACCCTCGACTGGGCCCGCGCCCTGCACCACCTCGGCACCACCGAGCTCGACCTGGCGACCGCCTCCTCGACCCTCGGTGCGCTGGTGAAGTACCGCGAGGACGCGGACCGGGTCCGCCAGGCACTCGACCAGATGCTGCGGGCATGAGCGTCCCGGGCGCCGAGGCGCCGACCCGCCACGGACCCGACGAGGTCCTCCTCGGCTTCACCCGGGCGCTGCGGGCCGCCGGCGTCCCGGTCACCCAGGACCGCACCCACGGCTACCTCGCGGCGGTGGCGCTGCTCGGTCTCGACGACCAGCGGGCGACCTACCTCGCCGGCCGGGCGACCTTGTGCGCCGGCCCCGACGACCTCGAGCGCTACGACAAGGTCTTCGAGGCCTGGTTCAACGCCCGCGACGGGTTGCCCCGCTCGAGGCCCGCACAGCCGACGGCCCCCAGCTTCTCCGAGCTCCCCACCCAGGACGGCGAGGGCGCGGGGGAGTCCGACGACGAGGTGGTCCGGGCGATGGCCAGCGACACCGAGGTGCTCCGGCACCGCGACGTCGCCGGCATGTCGCCGGCCGAGCGTGCCCGGCTCGCGGGCATGTTCGCGACGATCCGGCTCCGGCCGCCGGTGCGGCGTACCGCCCGGCACCAGTCGTGGCACCGCGGCGACGTGGACGCCTCGCGCACGCTGCGGGCCAGCCTCCGGCGGCTCGGCGAGCCCGCCGAGATCGAGTGGCGGCGACGCGGCGTCCGCCCGCGTCGCGTGGTGCTGCTGGTCGACGTGTCCGGGTCGATGAGCGGGTACGCCGACCCGCTGCTGCGCCTCGCGCACCGGTTCACCCAGGCCGCCCGGGAGCGGGGCGGGGTGGTGGAGACCTTCACCGTCGGCACCCGCCTGACGCACCTGACCCGGGCGCTGCGGCTGCGCGACCCCGAGCGGGCGCTGGTCGCGGCCGGGGAGACGGTGCCGGACTGGTCCGGCGGCACCCGGCTGGGGGAGACGCTGCGGTTCTTCCTCGACCGGTGGGGGCAGCGGGGGATGGCGCGCGGCGCCGTCGTCGTGGTGTTCAGCGACGGCTGGGAGCGCGGCGACCCGGCGCTGCTCGGCGAGCAGATGCGGCGGCTGCAGCGCATCGCCCACCGCGTGGTCTGGGTGAACCCGCACCGCGGCAAGGCCGGCTACGAGCCGGTGCAGCAGGGGGTCCTCGCCGCGTTGCCCCACTGCGACGACTTCATTGCCGGCCACTCGCTGGCGACGTACGCCGAGCTGGCGGAGGTGGTGTCCCGTGCGTGACGTGTTGTCCGAGCTGATGCAGTGGTGGCGGGCCGGTGAGACGGTCGGGGTCGGCACCGTGGTGGCGACCTTCCAGTCGGCGCCCCGCCCGGCCGGGGCCTCGATGCTGGTCGGGCCCGACGAGTCGGCGGTGGGGTCGGTCTCCGGTGGCTGCGTCGAGGGCGCGGTCTACGAGCTGGCCCAGTCGGTCGTCGAGTCCGGCACCCCCGTCCTGGAGCGCTACGGCGTCTCCGACGACGACGCGTTCGCCGTCGGCCTGACCTGCGGCGGGATCCTGGACGTCTACGTCGAGAAGGTGAACCGGGAGACCTTCCCCGAGCTGGAGGAGATCGCCGGCGACATCGAGGCCGGCCGCCCGGTCGCCCTCGCCACCGTCATCGAGCACCCCGACCCCGCCTGGCTCGGGCGGCGCCTCGTCGTACGCCCCGATTCCGCCGGGATAGTCCGGCACGTTTCTGACGTCTCGGCCGGGTCTGACACGTCGATACGTGCCGGACTATCCCCCCGGAGCGGGTCCCTGGGGTCTCCGAGGGCCGACGACGCGGTCCATGACGACGCGCTGGGGCTGCTGGCGGCGGGGCACAACGCGACGCTGACCTACGGCCCGGACGGGGAGCGGCGCGGGGAGGGGATGCGGGTCTTCGTGTGGGCCTTCGCCCCGAAGCCGCGGATGCTGGTCTTCGGCGCCATCGACTTCGCCGCGGCGGTGGCCCGGGTGGGCAGCTTCCTCGGCTACCACGTCACGGTGTGCGACGCCCGGCCCGTCTTCGCGACCAACAGCCGCTTCCCGGAGGCCGACGAGGTGGTGGTCGACTGGCCGCACCGCTACCTCGCCGCCGAGCGGGACGCGGGGCGCGTCGACGGGCGCACGGTGCTCGCGGTGCTCACCCACGACCCCAAGTTCGACGTGCCCCTGCTCGAGGTCGCGCTGCGCCTCCCGGACGTCGCCTACGTCGGCGCGATGGGCTCCCGGCGCACCCACGACGACCGGATGGCGCGGCTGCGCGAGGCGGGCCTGACCGAGGAGGAGCTGGCCCGGCTCTCGTCCCCGATCGGGCTCGACCTCGGGGCACGCACCCCCGAGGAGACCGCGATCAGCATCGCCGCCGAGATCATCGCCGGGCGCTGGGGCGGGTCCGGCGAGCGGCTCGCCGGCACCGCAGGCCGCATCCACCGCGAGCACGCCCCGCTGCCGGGGGCGAGCCCGGACCTGTCGAGCACGCACTGACCGAGGAGGAAGGCATGGACGGTACGTCGTTGAGCGCGCTCGCGGATGAGAAGCTGGCGGAGGCGCGCGAGCACCACAGCGGCCGCAGTGCCACCACGGTGCACGGGGGGCAGGAGCACACGCTGCGCCAGACCCTGATCGCGCTCGTCGAGGGCCACGGCCTGAGCGAGCACGAGGGCCCGGCCGAGGCGACCCTGCAGGTGCTCCGGGGGAGGGTGCGGCTGACGACCGCCGGCGAGGCCTGGGAGGGCGGAGAGTCCGACTTCCTGGTGATCCCGCCCGAGCGGCACGACCTCGCCGCACTGACCGACTGCGCGGTGCTGCTCACGGTCTCGCTGCACCCGGGCGGCTGAGGCCCCGAACGCTGTGACCGCCGTCACCGGGCCGGTGCTACCTTGACCGCGGAGTCCGACACCGGGGGTATCCCATGGGGCGCAGTGAGCTGCACTCACGCAGGGTCGAGGCCGTGCGGGCCTGGACCTCCTTCGTCGAGCGCGGCGACGGCGCCGAGCAGCTGGTGCGGCCCGAGATCCTGAGCAGCTGGGCGCGCTCGGAGGCCGCGATCTCGCCGGACGTCACGCACGCCCCGCTCGCGGACGAGGGCGAGACCGCCGAGCTCTGGCGCGGCTCCCCGCTGCAGACCGCGGTGCAGCGCGTCGAGGCCGAGCTGCGGCGTACCGCCGAGGACGGCGACCTCGTCGTCGCGGTGACCGACGCCGAGACCCGGATCCTGTGGACCTACGGCGGCCGGGTGATGCGCCGCAAGGCCGAGACGGTGAACTTCGTGCCCGGCGGCCGCTGGGACGACGAGAGCGTCGGCACCAACGCCCTCGACCTCGCCAACCGGCTGGCCACGCCGGCGATGGTCTTCAGCGCCGAGCACTACGCGCCGATCGTGCACAACTGGGTCTGCTGGGCCGCGCCAGTCCACGACCCCGTCACCGGGCGGCAGCTGGGTGTCATCGACCTCTCCACCACGTGGGACCGCACCCACCCCATCGGCCTGGCCACGGCCCGGGTGCTGGCCCGCCTGATCGAGACCGCGATGCCGCGCTCCACGAGAGGAGCGGCCGGCGGGGAGGACGACCAGGACGAGCCGGGCCTGGTGATGAACCTGCTCGGAAGCGTCGAGACCCGGCTGGACGGGCAGCGACTGCTGCTCAACCGGCGACAGACCGAGGTGCTCGCCCTGCTGGCCATGCACCCGGAGGGGCTCTCGCTGGAGCACCTGCACGCGCTCGTCTACGGGGATCAGGCCGTCACCCTGTCCACGCTCAAGGCCGAGGTCAGCCACCTGCGCTCGGCACTCGGCGGCCAGCTCTCCTCCCGTCCCTACCGGCTGATGATGCCGGTCGCCACCGACGTCGACCACGTGCTGGGGCTGCTGCGGGCCGGCCACGTGGGCGCCGCCGTGGAGGCGTACGGCGGGGACCTGCTGCCCGGCACCAACTCCCCGGCGCTGGGCGAGCTCGCCGAGTACGTCGCCGTCGCGGTCCGCGAGGCGCTGCTGGCCGACCCGGAGCCGGACGCGGTCGTCCGCTACAGCGAGCTGGCGCCGTACGACTCCGAGGTGCTCGAGGTGTGCCTGGCGCGGCTCGCCGGCCGCCCGCACCCCGCCGTCCCGCTGCTCAAGGGGCGGCTCGCGGTGGCCCGCGGCTGACGGCGAGAAGGGGACTTTCGCCCCAACCTTTCCCCAACCGGTCGGACCTAGCGTGAGGCGCGTCACAGCGCCGCCTCGACCCCAGGGAGTCGTCCATGGTTCGGATCAGCCTCACCGTCGACGGATCGTCGGTCTCCGACGACGTCGAACCCCGCATGCTCCTCGTGCAGTACCTGCGCGAACGACTCGGGAAGACCGGCACCGTCATCGGGTGCGACACCAGCAACTGCGGCGCCTGCACGGTGCACCTCGACGGGACCAGCGTGAAGTCCTGCAACGTGCTCGCGGTGCAGGCCGACGGTGGTGAGGTGACCACGATCGAGGGGCTGGCCAGCGACGGCGAGCTGCACCCGGTCCAGGAGGCGTTCCGGGAGTGCCACGGCCTCCAGTGCGGCTTCTGCACCCCGGGCATGATCATGCAGAGCGTCGCGCTCCTCAAGGACAACCCCAAGCCCACCGAGGAGGAGATCCGGCTCGGCCTCGAGGGCAACCTGTGCCGGTGCACCGGCTACCACAACATCGTCCGGGCCGTGCAGCACGCCTCCGGCCAGGGCGAGGGGGTGACGGCATGACCGCGACCCAGGAGCGTCCGGCCGAGGCCAAGGAGATCGGTCGCGACCGGCGGCGCAAGGAGGACCAGCGCCTGATCACCGGCCGCACCCGCTGGACCGACAACATCCAGCTGCCAGGGATGCTGCACATGGCGATGGTCCGCAGCCCGTTCGCCCACGCGCGCATCACCGACATCGACGTCAGCGCCGCCCAGGCCGCCACCAACGTGGTCGCCGTGCTCACCGGCGCCGACCTCGGCGAGTCGCAGGGCGCCTGTATCAACGCGTGGGCGATCACGACCGACCAGCTCACCCCGGCCCACCTGCCGATGCCGTCGGACCGGGTCACCTTCGCCGGCGAGATCGTCGCCGTGGTGGTGGCCCGCAGCGCCGCGGAGGCCCGCGACGCCGCCGAGCTCGTCGACGTGTCGTACGACGAGCTGCCGGCCGCGCTCGACCTCAAGGAGGCGGCCGAGGCTGATGCTGACAACGGGGGAGCGCTCGCGCACCCCGACCTGGGCACCAACAAGTCGGCGTTCTGGAAGTTCGACTCGGCCGAGGCCGGCACCGGCGGCAACGTCGACGAGGCCATCGAGAAGGCTCGCACCGACGGCGTCGTCATCGAGCGGGAGTACCGTCAGCAGCGGCTGATCCCGGCGTTCATGGAGCCACGCTCGGTCGTGGTCGACCCCACCGGCGAGCAGATCACCATGTGGTCGGCCACCCAGATCCCGCACATCCTCCGCTTCGCGCTCGCCGCCACCACCGGTGTCCCCGAGTCGAAGATCCGGGTCATCGCCCCCGACGTCGGCGGCGGCTTCGGCGGCAAGCTCCAGCAGACGCCGGAGGAGATGATCGCGTTCGCGGTGGCCCGCCGGCTGGGCAAGCCGGTGAAGTACACCGAGACCCGCTCGGAGTCCCTGATGAGCGGTCACCACGGCCGCGACCAGTGGCAGCGGCTGACGCTCGCGGCCACCAAGGACGGCACGGTCACCGGCCTCAAGGTCGACCTGCTGGCCGACCTCGGCTCCTATGTCGCCATCGTCGGCGGCGGGGTGCCGGTGCTCGGCGCGTTCATGTTCAACTCGATCTACAAGTTCCCCGCCTACCAGTTCAACTGCCAGACGGTCTTCACGAACAAGACGTGGACCGACGCCTACCGCGGGGCCGGCCGGCCGGAGGCGACGTACGCCATCGAGCGCCTGATGAGCGAGCTCGCCGCCGAGGTGGGCCTGGACCCGCTCGAGGTCCGCGAGAAGAACTGGATCAAGCACGAGGAGTTCCCGTTCACCACGGTGGCCGGCCTGGAGTACGACTCCGGCAACTACGAGGCCGCCACCGCCAAGGCCAAGGAGATGTTCGGGTACGACGAGCTGCGGGCCGAGCAGAAGCGGCGTCGCGACTCCGGTGACACCGTGCAGCTCGGCATCGGCATCTCGACATTCACCGAGATGTGCGGGCTGGCCCCCTCCCGGGTGCTCGGCTCGCTCAACTACGGCGCCGGCGGCTGGGAGCACGCGAGCGTGCGGATGCTGGCCACCGGCAAGGTCGAGGTCGTCACCGGGGCGTCCGCCCACGGCCAGGGGCACGAGACGGCGTTCAGCCAGATCGTGGCCGACCGGCTCGGCGTGGCCTTCGACGACGTCGAGATCCTGCACGGCGACACCCAGATCTCGCACAAGGGCCTCGACACCTACGGCTCGCGCTCGCTGGTCGTCGGCGGCGAGGCACTGGTGCGGGCGGCCGACAAGGTCATCGAGAAGGCCCGGCCGATCGCGGCCCACCTGCTCGAGGCGTCGGTCGACGACCTCGAGTTCACGGGAGGCCGCTTCTCGGTCAAGGGCACCGACCAGGGGCTGGGGATCGGGGAGATCGCGACCGCGGTCTTCGCGGCCCACAACCTGCCCGACGGCATCGAGCCGTCCATCGACTCGGAGGCGACCTACGACCCGGTCAACTTCAACTTCCCGCACGGCACCCACCTGTGCGCGATGGAGGTCGACACCGAGACCGGGGCGCTGAAGATGCGCAAGTACGTCTGCGTCGACGACATCGGCAACATCATCAACCCGTTGATCGTCTCCGGGCAGGTGCACGGCGGCCTGGTCCAGGGCATCGCGCAGGCGCTGTGGGAGGAGGCGGTGTACGACGACTCCGGCACCCTGGTGACCGGATCGTTCGTGGACTACCTGCTGCCCACCGCGGCCGACACGATCAGCTTCGACATCGACCACACCACCTCGCCGGCGACCACCAACTCGCTCGGCACCAAGGGGGTCGGTGAGGCCGGCACCATCGCCTCGACGCCGGCGGTCGTGAACGCGGTGGTCGACGCCGTGCGCCACCTCGGCGTCGACGACGTCCAGATGCCGTGCACGCCCGAGCGGGTGTGGAAGGCCATCAACGGACCAGGTGCGGGCGGCTCCACCGAGGGAGCCGCGATGCCGCACTTCGACGCCTCGACCGGCATGGAGGGCACCGTGGACCGCACGACCGGAGGGACGGACGCATGATCCCCGCACAGTTCGACTACATCGCACCGACGTCGGTGGAGGAGGCGCTGGCCGCGCTCGCCGAGCACGGGGACGACGCCAAGATCCTGGCCGGTGGGCAGAGCCTGCTGCCCGTGCTGCGGATGCGGCTCAACGCGCCCGAGATGGTGATCGACCTCGGCCGGATCGACTCGCTGCGCGGCGTCCGCGACGACGGCGACGCCATCGTCATCGGGGCGATGACCCAGCACTCCGTGGTCGGTTCCGACCCCCTGGTGGCCGAGCACGCCGCGCTGATCAGCAAGGCCGTGGAGCACCTCGCCGACGCCCAGATCCGGCACCGGGGCACGTTCGGCGGGGCGCTGGCGCACGCCGACCCGGCCGGTGACCTGGGCGCGCCCACGCTCGCGCTGGGCGCGCAGTTCGTGATCGCGGGCTCCGGCGGGTCCCGCACGGTGGCGGCCGACGACTTCTTCGTCGACCTCTTCGAGACCGCGATCGGGGAGGACGAGATCCTCACCGAGGTGCGGATCCCGAAGCACACCGGCTGGGGTGCGCACTACGAGAAGTTCGTGCGGGTGGCGCACCAGTGGCCGATCGTCGCGGTCGCCGCCGCGGTGAAGGTGGATGGCGGCACGATCGCCGAGGCGCGGGTGGGGCTGACCAACATGGGCTCCACGCCGTTGCGGGCGCGCGCCGTCGAGGAGGCGCTGGCCGGACAGCCGGCCACCGACGAGGCGGTCCGTGCGGCCGCGGCCCGGGCCGCGGAGGGCGCCAACCCGCCCTCCGACCTCAACGGCGACGCGGACTACCGCCGGCACCTCGCCACCGTCCTGACCCGCCGTGCGGTGCTCGCGGCCGCAGGAGGCTGAGCGCGTGGATCTCCAGCATCGCTTCACCGTCCCCACCGGCGTCGAGGAGACGTGGGCGCACTTCCAGGACATCGCCTCCGTGGCCGAGTGCTTCCCGGGCGCCACGGTCTCCTCGGTGGAGTCCGACTCGTTCGCCGGGTCCGTGAAGGTCAAGCTCGGCCCGATCGCACTGGTCTACAACGGGTCGGGCACCTTCCTGGAGAAGGACGAGGCGGCGCACCGCTTCGTGGTCGAGGCCAAGGGCAAGGACAAGCGGGGCAACGGCACGGCCGGGGCGACCGTCACCCTCACCATGGCCGAGGCCGACGGCGGTGCCGCCACCGACGTGGACGTGCTCACCGACCTGTCGATCACCGGCAAGCCGGCGCAGTTCGGCCGCGGGGTCATGCAGGACGTCTCGGACAAGCTGCTCGGCCAGTTCGTCGCCTGCCTGGAGTCCAGGCTGGGCGGCGGGCCGGTGGGGGGCGAGGTTCCGGCCCCCGCCGAGACGGTCGACCAGGCAGCACCGGCAGCACCGGCAGCGGCCGGGGAGCCGGCCCCGGCTGCCGAGGCCGGCACGCCGCCGTCAGCACCCGCGGCCGCCGTACCGCCCCGACCCGCGCCGGCCGCCCAGCCGGCCCGGCACATGGCCCAGGACGACGCCCTCGACCTGGGAGCGGCCGTGCTCCCGGTGCTGGTGAAGTCCTACTGGAAGCAGGGCGCGGTCGCGCTGGCGGTGCTGACGCTGCTGTGGTGGGTGGTCCGGCGCCGCAGCTGACGCAGTCGTGCGGCCGAGGGCCCGAGGCTCCCGGCCGCACGACCCTTCGGGTCAGGCCGGCACGGTCTCCTGGGCGGGTGCCGTGGGGCGCACACCGTTGACCTCGGGCGGGAGCTGCGGCTCGAGCCGGATGATGGCGAGCGCGCCCACCGCCAGCGAGCCGACGACCAGGATGCCGACGTAGACCGAGCCGAGGTGGTGGCCGACCAGCACCCCGGAGATCGGCGGGGCGATGATCGCCGCCAGCTGGAACGCGGCGGAGCTGAGGGCGTTGTAGCGCCCGCGCAGGTGGTCGGGGGCCAGGTCGTTGACCAGCGCCGGGATGGTGGGCTGGAGCAGCGTCTCGCCGAGGGCGAACACCGACGCGCAGCCGGCGACCAGCATGGTCGCGCCCAGGGTGCCCGGCACCAGGCCGGAGGCACCGAGCAGCACCCACGACACCGCCCAGAGGACCCCCATCACCCCGATGACGCGAGTGCGGCGGTGGCCCTCGATGCGCTGCAGCACGACGAGCTGGAGCAGCACGATCACCACGGTGTTCGCGGCGAACGCGATGCCGAGGCCCTGGGTCGAGACCTCGCCGACCGCGCGGGCGAAGGCGGGCATGCCGGCGTTGAGTTGGGAGTAACCCACGAACGACGAGACGAAGCCGAGCAGCATCACTGAGGCCACCGCGGGCCGCCGGAGCAGGGCGAGGTAGCCGATGTCGGCGTCGTCGTGGGACTCGTCGTGGACCGGGCGCCCGGCGACGTGGCGCAGCGGCACCAGCAGCAGGAACAGGCCCGGCAGGTAGCTCACGGCGTCGGCGAGGTAGATCGTCTGGAACGTCTCCAGCCGCTCGACGTCGAGGAACGCGCCGCCGATGATGCCGCCGATCCCGATGCCGAGGTTGAGCAGCGTGAAGCTCACGCCGAAGTAGCGCTGCCGCAGCTCGGTGGGGACGGCCGCGGCGATGAAGCTCTGCGAGGCCGGCCAGGAGACGCCGAAGGCGACCCCGGACAGGGTCAGCGCGGCACCTGCCGCCCACGGGGTGTCGGCGAACGCGAGCAGCACGTCGCCGGAGATCAGCAGCAACAGCGTCGAGGTGAGGATGCGGCGCGCCCCCAGCCGGTCGATGAGGGTGCCGCCGGGGCCGACCACGAGGAAGCCCACCAGCGGCGGGACGCCGAGCAGGAGCCCGACGTCGCTGAGCGGGAAGCCGCGCACCTCGTGCAGGTAGACCACGTGGAAGGGCAGCACCAGGCCGGTGCCGAGGAACTCGAACACCACCACCGAGAGCAGCAGCTTGCCCTCGCGGGGCAGGTCGTGCCAGAACGAGGCGAGGCTGGGGCGCGGGGCGGTCGTGGTGCTCATCGCGGAGCAGTCTCCCAGTCGCCACCGACACCGGGCACGCGGTTTTCGGTCGCGGGAGGACGTGGACAGGCAGGCGTCGCCGGGTGGCCCCGGGGGAGGATGGGGCGGTGATCGACATCGACGCCACGGACGGACCGGTCGTGCTCGACGGCGGGCTCTCGACTGCCCTGGAGGAGCAGGGGGCCGACCTCGGCGGTGCCCTGTGGACGGCGCGGCTGCTGGGCGAGGAGCCGGAGCGGATCGCGCAGGCGCACCGCGCCTACTACCGGGCCGGTGCCCGGGTCGTGACGACCGCCAGCTACCAGGCCAGCGTCGAGGGGCTCGTCGCCGCCGGCCACGACCACGCGGAGGCGCGGCGGCTGATCACCTCCAGCGTGACGATCGCGCGGGAGGTCCGCGACGAGCTGGCGGACACCCGGCCGGGGCTGCTGGTCGCCGCATCGGTGGGTCCGTACGGCGCGTTCCTCGCCGACGGGTCGGAGTACCGGGGGAGGTACGGCGTGACCGCGGCGCGGCTGCGCGACTTCCACGCGCCCCGGCTGGAGCTGCTCGCGGAGTCCGGCCCGGACCTGCTCGCCGTCGAGACCGTGCCCGACTCCGACGAGGCCGAGGTCCTGGTCCCGCTGCTGGAGGACCTGGGCCTCCCCGCCTGGTTCAGCTACTCGGTGCGCGGCACCACCACGAACGCCGGCCAGCCGCTGGCGGACGCGTACGCCGTCCTCGCCGGCAGCCGGACCCTCGTCGCCGCCGGCGTCAACTGCTCCGAGCAGGCCGACGTGCTGGGCGCCGTACGCGCCGCGGTGGCCGCGACCGGTCTGCCGGCGGTGGCCTACCCCAACCGTGGCGGCAGCTGGGACCCCGTCACCAAGCAGTGGGCCTACGGTGACGCGCTCGACCTCGGTCTCGTCGACACCTGGGTGGCCGCGGGCGCCCGGTTCGTCGGCGGCTGCTGCGGCACCGGTCCGGCGGACATCGCCGCGCTGGCCGCTCGCGTGGCCGGATCACCGGCCGGCTGAGGTCAGAACACGTTCAGCGGGCGGAACTGCACCGAGATCCGCGGCCCGGAGTGGGCGACCTTGGGCACGGCGTGCTCCCAGGTCCGCTGGCACGAGCCGCCCATCACCACGAGGTCGCCGTGGCCCATCTCCACGGAGATCGACTCGCCGCCGCCACGCGGGCGCAGCACCAGCCGCCGCGGGTCGCCCACGGAGACGATCGCGACCATCGTGTCCTGGGTGCGGCCGCGGCCGATGGTGTCGCCGTGCCAGGCGACGCTGTCGCGGCCGTCGCGGTAGTAGCAGCACCCCGCGGTCACGAACGGCTCGCCGAGCTCGGGCAGGTAGTGGTCGGACAGGGCGTCGCGCGCCTCGGTGAGCACCGGGTGCGGCAGGTCCTCGCCCACGGCGTACGTGTGCAGCAGGCGCGGCACGTCGACCACCCGCTCGTACATCTCGCGCCTCTCGGCACGCCACGGCACCTCGGACACGAGCGTGGTGAACACGTCGTCGGCCCGGGGGAGCCAGGCCCGGTGCACGTCGACCCAGGCGCCTCGCGCCAGCCGCGTGCGCTCCAGCGCGTCGAAGGAGACCACCCCGGAGAGGGGTGCCTCGAAGAGGGTTCCCTGGAAGTCCATGCAGCGATGCTAGCGCGGCACGTCGAACACGTGTTCGACGAATCGCCGACGATCTCGGGGTGAGGTCAGGGTCGGCTCCGGGACGCAAGGGTCGCAAACCCGTGGCCGGGGCTTGCCCGACGCGGGATCGTGGACCCATGACGCAGACAGCTCCGGTCGACGCCGCCGGGACCGCGCTGCCCGCCGCCCGGGTGAGCCACCTGACCAAGACGTACGGCGAGGGCGCGGCGCTCGTGACCGCGCTCGACGACGTCTCGCTCGACCTCGCCACGGGGGAGTTCACCGCGGTGATGGGCCCCAGCGGCTCCGGCAAGTCCACGCTGATGCACTGCTGCGCCGCCCTCGACCGGCCCGACTCGGGCGAGGTGCTGATCGGCGGCCAGGACATCACCGGGCTCAAGGACAAGGCGCTCACCCGGCTGCGCCGCGACGAGATCGGCTTCGTGTTCCAGTCCTTCAACCTGGTGCCGACCCTGACCGCGGAGGAGAACATCCGGCTGCCGCTGGCCATCGCCGGGCGTCGCGCCGACGCCGCATGGTTCGACACCGTGATCGCGACCGTGCGGCTCGGCGACCGGCTCCGGCACAAGCCGAACGAGCTGTCCGGCGGCCAGCAGCAGCGGGTCGCCGTGGCCCGGGCGCTGGTGAGCCGGCCGCGCATCGTGTTCGCCGACGAGCCGACAGGCAACCTCGACTCCCGCTCGGGTGCCGAGGTCCTCGAGCTGCTCCGCCGCAGCGTCGACGAGTTCGGCCAGACCGTGGTGATGGTGACCCACGACCCGGTGGCGGCGGCGTACACCGACCGCGTCGTGTTCCTGGCCGACGGCCGGGTGGTCGACGAGCTGCGCGAGCCGAGCCGCGACCAGGTCCTCGAGATCATGACCCGCATGTCGGCGTCCGGACCGGGCGCCTGACGTGGTCCGCGCCGCCCTCAAGAGCCTGCTCGGGCGCAAGCTGCGCCTGATCATGAGCACGTTCGCGATCGTCCTCGGCGTCGCGTTCGTGGTCGGCTCGCTGGTCTTCTCCGACACCCTCAACCGCAGCTTCACGGCCCTGTTCGCCTCGACCGTCGGCGACGTCGTGGTGCGGCCGGTCGGCGGCACGACCGTCAACGGGGAGCCGTCCACGCAGACGATCCCGGCGCCGGTCCTCGACGACCTCCGCTCCGTGCCCGGCGCCGCGCGCGTGGACGGCAACGTGAGCTCGGTCGGCGCGTTCGTGGTCGGGACCGACAACAAGGTCGTCGGCGGCTTCGGGCCGCCCGCGCTGGGCGGCAACTGGACCGGCGCCCCCGCCGGGCACGGGCTGAAGGGCCTGGCGATCACCAGCGGCCACGCGCCGCACGGCCGCGACGAAGTGGTGCTGGACGAGAAGACCGCCGAGGCGGGCGGCTACCGGGTCGGTGACCGGGTCCGGATGATCACCGCCGACCAGCTCATGCTGGACCCCGAGCTGGTGGGCCTGACCGGCTTCCCCGACGGCGGCTCGCTCAACGGCGCGACGCTCGCGCTGTTCGACACCCCGACCGCCCAGCGGCTCTTCCTCGACGGCAAGGACGCGTTCAACGACGTGTGGGTCACCGCCGACGACGGGGTGTCCCAGGAGCAGCTGCGCGACCGGGTCGACGCCGCGCTGCCCGACCGCTACGAGGTCGTCACCGGCGACACCGCCGCCGACGAGAGCGCCTCCGACCTGCTCCAGGCGGTCTCGTTCATCACCACCTTCCTGCTCATCTTCGCCGGCATCGCCCTGGTGGTCGGCGCGTTCCTGATCGTCAACACCTTCTCGATCCTGGTCGCGCAGCGCAGCCGGGAGCTCGCGCTGCTCCGTGCCCTGGGCGCCTCCACGAGACAGGTCACCGGCTCGGTGCTGCTCGAGGCGTTCGTGCTCGGGCTGCTGGGCTCGACCGCGGGCCTCGGGCTGGGCGTGGTGCTGGCGATGGGGATCCGCGCCCTGTTCGCCCGGTTCGGGCTGGACCTGTCCGGGCAGGCGCTGATCTTCGAGCCGCGGACGGTGCTGGCGGCGTACGTCGTGGGCGTGCTGGTCACGATGGCCGCCGCCTGGCTGCCCGCGCGGCGCACCAGCCGGATCGCGCCGGTGCAGGCGCTGCGCGACGACGTGGCCCTTCCGGAGAGCTCGCTGCACCGCCGGCTGGTGCTCGGCGCCGTGCTCATCGGCGCCGGGCTGGTCGCGCTCGGGCTCGGGCTGTTCGCCGGGGTCCCGCACGCCGGGTGGTTCGTGGGCGCGGGCGTGCTGGCCGTGCTGCTGGGCGTCTCGTCGGCCAGCCCGGTGATCAGCAAGCCGTTCCTGCTGGCCGCCCGGTCGTCGTACGCCCGCCTCTTCGGCAGCATCGGCAACCTCGCCGGCCAGAACTCCCTGCGCAACCCCCGGCGCACGACCGCCACCGCTTCTGCGCTGATGATCGGGCTGACCCTCGCCTGCACCATGGCCATCGTCGGCGACTCCGCGAAGGCGTCGGTCGACAAGTCGGTGGCCGAGAACTTCGTCGGCGACTACATCGTCAGCAACGTCTTCGGCGGGGCGTTCCCCGCGGGCATCGCCGACCGGATGGAGAAGGTCGACGGCGTCAGCAACGTGGTGCGGGAGCGCTACGGCTTCGGGACCCTCGACGGGAAGGACCAGGGCGTCGCGGCCACCGACCCCGGGGACACGCGTGCGCTGGGCCTCTCGATGACGTCGGGGCGGGCCTCCGACCTCACCGACGGGACCGTCTTCCTCGAGGACTCGTGGGCCTCCGACCACGACCTGGCCGTGGGCGACTCGGTGACGATCCAGATGCCGACCGGGAAGAAGGTCTGGCGGGTCGCGGGGATCTATGACGACAATCCGGTGGTGTTCTTCCCCGTGCTCACGACGCTCGAGACGCTGGCCGCCTCGGGCATCCCCGAGCGCGACAATGCGCTGATCATCTTCACCGAGCCCGGCGCCACCGGCGTGCAGGCCCGCCTCGACACGGTCGTCGAGCAGCTGCCGATCGTGACCGTGAAGGACGAGGCCGGCTTCGCCGAGGAGCAGCGAGGCCCGATCGACCAGCTCGTGCAGATGATCTACGCGCTGCTCGGCCTGGCCCTCGTCATCGCGGTGCTCGGCATCGTCAACACGCTGGCGCTCTCGGTCATCGAGCGGACCCACGAGGTGGGGCTGCTGCGCGCCATCGGCGTCAGCCGCCGCCAGCTGCGGTGGATGATCACGCTGGAGTCGATCGTGATCTCGGTGCTCGGCGCCGTGCTCGGGGTGGTGCTCGGGATCGGCTTCGGGGTGGCGCTGATGTACGCCCTGAAGGACCAGGGCCTGGAGGCCATCAGCATCCCCTACGGACAGCTCGGGCTGTTCCTCGTCCTGGCGCTGGTCATCGGGGTCCTCGCCGCCGTCTTCCCCGCTCGCCGCGCCGCACGCCTCGACGTGCTGCGCGCGATCGCGACCGAATGATGAGGAGGTGGTCGCAGTCCCGTCTGACTCGAACCCGGGACGGCGGCGTGTCCGTCGCCCTACAGTTGCCCCCGTGGAGGAGTTGCTGGTAACAGAGGGGCGCGCGCTCAAGCACGTCCAGGTGCGCGAGTACGTCCGCTCCCTGGTCGCCGGCGCCGCCCCCGGCTCGCCCGCGCCCTCCGAGCGTGAGCTCGTGCACCGCTTCGGCGTCGCCCGGATGACCGTCCGGCAGGCGATGGACGCGCTGGTCGTCGAGGGTCTGCTCGAGCGCATCCCCGGGCGTGGCACCTTCGTGGCCCGGCCGCGCCGGGTCGCCAGCCGGCTGACCTCCTACACCGAGGAGATGAACCGGCGCGGCCTGCTCCCGGAGTCGCAGACGCTGCTCGCCCGCCGCGAGCAGGCCGGCCCGGGCGTCGCCCGCGCGCTGAACGTCACCGAGGGCGACGCCGTCATCCACTGGCGCCGGCTCCGTCGTGCCGACGGGGTGCCGATGTGCATCGAGGACGCCTACCTCAACGAGATCCTGATCCCCGGGTTCCTGCAGAGCGGGATGCCCACCAGCCTGTACGACGCCCTCGAGTCCCGCGGCCTGCGGCCCACCTGGGCGGAGGACTCGATCACCGCCGACCTCGCCTCGGAGGAGGAGGCCGGCCTGCTCGAGACCCAGCCCGGCTCGGCGGTGCTGCGCCACTCGCGGCGTGCGGTGGCCGACGAGAAGGTCGTCGAGGTGTCCCGGTCGGTCTACCGCTCGGACCGCTTCACCATGTGGGTCCAGCTCGGCCAGGAGGGCTGATCTCCCCGGTCTGAGCTCCCGGGTCCGGGCTTCGGGTCCGGGCTCCCGAGTCCGGGCTACAGGGCGGAGCCGTGCTCGGCCAGCCGGCCCAGCTCGGCGACCGCCTGCCCCGTCTCCTCGCACACCCACACCGGGTCCGGCCCGCCGAGGTCGGGCTGGATGTGCAGCGCGTGCACCGGGGCGCCGTCGTCGCAGGTGCGGCACAGCGGCCAGCGCCCGACCGACTCGAAGAGCGCGTCCTGCACGTCCTGGGCGACCAGCCCGGCGACGTACACCTCGCCCTCGGGCCACTGCTCGGCCCACCATCTGCGGTTGGAGACCGCGTCCTCGAGTGCCGACACCGCGGCTGCGGTCGCATGGTCGCGGGCCACGAGGTCGGCGAGGACCCGGGCCCGGGCTTCGAAGAGCAGGGCGTTGTCCACGACCTCCATCATGCCCTCCGGCCCTGACGGTCCGCACGGGGTCGGGTGCGGCGCCGGGCGAACCGCCGCACGTCGGCCTACAGTCGGACCATGGGCGAGGGGCTGCTCGAGGTGTCGGTGCTCCACCCGCGCGACGTGCCTGGCGCGGTGGAGGGTGGTGCCGACCGCCTGCACCTGGCTGCTCGCGGCCCCGACGTGGCGCTCTCGCCGGAGCCGGGGGTGGTCTCGTCGGTGTGCCGGGAGACCGAGCTCCCGGTCTTCGTGCTGCTGCGGCTCAACGACTCGTGGACGACCACCGGGGGTGAGCTGACCCGGCTGGTCGGCCTCGCCGAGGACTACCTCGGGTGTGGTGCCGCCGGGGTGTCGTTCGGCTTCCTCGACGCCGACCTCGAGATCGACACGGAGGTCTGCACGCACCTGGCCACCGCGCTGCCCGGGGTGCCCTGGACCTTCCACCGCGCCGTCGACGCCACTCTCGACCCGCGCCGCTCGTGGCGACGGCTGCTGACGCTGCCCGGGCTGGTGGCGGTGCGCTCGGCGGGATCTCCCCAGGGCCTCGGCGTGGGGTACGACGACCTGCTGGCGACCGCGGCCGACCCCGACGTGGCCCGCCTGCTGATGCCCGGCGGGGGACTGGAGGCCGAGCAGGTGCCGTGGTTCGTGCGCGCGGGGGTGCGGATGTTCCACCTCAGGACCCAGGCGCGCCCGGGCGCGTCGTACAAGTCGTACGTCGACGCCGGCCACGTGCGCTCGTGGCGGCTGCTGCTCGACAGTGCGGTCGCCCGCGGGAGCGCCTCGCCGATCCGCACGACCGGGGCCTGATGGCGATCCTGATCGACCCGCCCAACGCGGCCGGTCACGGCCGGTTGTGGTCCCACCTGGCCAGCGACTCCGACTACGAGGAGCTGCACGTGTTCGCGCGCGCGGTCGGCATCCCCGAGCGGGGCTTCGACCGCGACCACTACGACGTGCCGGCGGAGTGGTACGACCAGGTCGTCGCCGCCGGCGCCGAGCCGGTCACCTCGCGCGAGCTGGTCGCCCGGCTGCACGCCGCCGGCCTGCGCCGGCGCAAGACCCCACGGGAGCGGTGAGCCAGCCACCGTTTCCGCGTCGGATTCGGTGGCTGGCTCACCGCCCGGGGGTCGGGCGGTGGGGTGGCGGTGAGCAGGCCACGGTTTCCCGGTGCAGAACCGTGGCTGACTGACCGCCCCGGGCTCGGGCGGTGGGCCCAGCCCACCCGCACGAGCCGGGTCAGGCCTCCAGCGTGGCCAGCTCGCGCTCGACGTTCGCGCGGGCGACCGACTCCCAGTGCTCCCGGGCGTACGCCGTGTGGAAGAGGTTCGGCTTGGCCAGCAGGTCGCGCAGGATCGCCGCCCGGCCGGCCCGGAAGAGGTCGTCGGGGACGTGCGCGTGCTCGCGCCGCACGTCCGCGGCGTACTCCGCGTACCGCTCGGGAGGGGCCGCCAGGATCGCCAGGTCCGCATCCGAGAGCACGCAGCCCTCCACGTCGTCGTCGGCGGGGCGGTGGGTCTCGGTCAGCCGCACCAGCCGGGCGACCTCGGCGACCACGTCCTCACCCAGGCCGAGGGGCGGCAGCTCGTGCTCGGCCCAGGCCGCCGAGCGCTCCTCGGCGGCCGGCTGCCCGTCGTACACGCCGTCGTGGAACCACGCCGCCAGCAGCACCGTCACCCGGTCGCACGCCACCCCGCCTACGGTGACCAGCTCCTCGACGCGACCGCAGACCTCCTCGAGGTGGCGCAGGTCGTGGTAGCCGCGCGCCGGGTCGGAGTACGCAGCCTCCAGCCGCTCGCGGACGTGCTCGCCGCGGGCGATCGGCCAGAAGTCGCTGAGGTCCACGCCGCTACCGCTTCGAGCCGTCCGAGGGGTAGCACTGCTCGCCGTCCTGCTCGTCGGCCGGTAGGTGCGGCAGCGCGACCGCGCCGGCGTCGCTCTCCTGACCGGTCACGACGGCGAAGGGCGCCGACGTGGCGCTGCCGTACTTGCAGTAGTGCGTGCCCTTGCCCAGGTACGGCGAGTAGGGGCCCGGCTGCGCCACCACCTTCAGGCCCGACTGGCTGGTGAGCTGACCCGCGAAGGAGAACTGTCCGAGGCTGTCGGTGGTGGTCGTCCCGAGCTTGGTGCCGTGCACGTCGAAGAGCATGACCTGCGCGCCCTCGAGCGGGTAGGAGGTGTCCTCGCCGTCCACGACGATGCCGGCGACCGAGGCGCCCCGGTGGGTCCAGGTGAAGCTGCTGGCCAGGTCGGCCCGTCCGGCCCTGACCCGGCCACCCACCACGGCGCCCGTCTGGGGCAGGTAGTTGCCCACGCCGGGGGCGACCAGCCGGTAGCGACCCGGGTAGAGCCCCTGGAAGGTGACCGTGCCGCCCTTGGCGCGAGCCGTCCAGAACTGCCCCGAGGCCTTGCTGACCGCGGTCACGAAGAAGGTGCCCGGCATCGTCGAGCCGTCGGCCCTGCGCAGGTCGACGAGGAGGCTGCCGCCGCGCTTCTCCAGCGCGATGGCGGCGTTCTCGACCTCGCCCAGGTCGAGGCCAGGCACCCACGTGCTCTTGTCCACCCAGGTGCGCGCCCGGTCGTAGGTGAAGACCGAGTAGCTGCCCCGGGGCAGGCCGCCCACCGCGAACTCGCCCTTCTTGTTCGCCTTGGTCACGAAGGACTGCTCGGCGGTGTTGGCGGCGACCACCCTGGCCCCGGAGGCGCGCCTTCCGCCGGCCTCGACGGTGCCGGTGATCGCCGCGCCACGGTGCATGTGCACGTCCTTCTGCACGGTGCGGCCGCCGATGGTCACCATGATGTCGCTGGGGGCGTACTTCCTGATGTCGTACGACGGGCGCTGGTCGACGAACTGCAGGTGGTAGGTGCCGGCCGGCAGCGACAGCGAGTAGATGTCACCGCGCACCCTGCGCTGGCCCAGGTAGTGCCAGTCCTTGGTGAACCACAGCATCTTCACGCGGATGTTGTCGGCACCCGGACCGGTGATCTGCCCGCGCACGGTGCCGGAGGTCACCGCCGACGCCGCGGTCCCGGACCCGAGGACCAGCAGCGACGCGACCAGGGCGACCACCAGCACCAGGGGTGCGAGGGCGCGGCGGGCTGAGGGGGTCATCGAGTCTCCGGGGGCGGGCGTCGGGGCCCGGCGGCGCCCGATCGACCTGCCCATCGTAGGGAGGCCACACCCGGGCCTTGCTCAAGAACCGGTGAAGGTTTTCTCAACCGAGCTCGGCGGGCAGCGGCTCCTCGTGCAGCACCACCAGCGACGTCACCGCGCGGGTGAGGCAGACGTAGAGCCGGCGCAGCCCGGTCACCCGGTCCGGCTCCCCGTCGACGATCGCAGCCGGCTCGAGCAGCACGACGTGGTCGAACTCCAGGCCCTTGGCCAGGCTCGCCGGCACCAGGTCGAGGTGGGCGTCGAACTCGGTGCGGATGTCGTCGTCGGGCGCGTCACCGAGCACCGCGAACGGGGTCCCGGAGTCGCGGAGGGCGGCGCCGACGCGGGTGGCGAGGTCGTCGGGCACGATCAGGCCGACCGAGCCCTCGCGCCCGACGGCGGTCCGCACCGCCTCGTCGAGGCCACCGAGGACCGGGCCGGCCGCGATGGCCAGCTCGCCGCGAGACCGCCGCACCGACGTGGGTGGTTCGAGGTCCGGGGCGATGTGGGGGAGCAGCCGGGCGGCGTACTCGATGACCTCGCCCGGGACCCGGTAGCCACGGGTCAGCTGCTCGACGTGGGCGTCGGGCTTGCCGAGGTGGGCCAGCGCCTCCGCCCAGGAGCGGGTGGCCCACGGCGTGGTCGCCTGGGCCAGGTCGCCCAGCACGGTGAGCGACCCGGTCGACGACCGCCGGGCCAGCGCCCGCAGCATCATCGGGGAGAGGTCCTGCGCCTCGTCGGCCACGATGTGCGCCAGCGACGGGGTGCGCTCCACCAGGTCCGCGGCCTCGTCGACGAGGACCGCGTCGGCCAGCGACCAGCGGGTCGAGGCCGGGCTCTTCGCCGGCTTCTCCCAGCGCAGCAGGGCCTGCTCGTCCTCGTCGAGGATCCCGTCGGCCGCGGCCGCGAGGAAGTCGGCGTCGGACAGCAGCCGCCACACCAGCCGCGCCGGCTCGACGGCCGGCCAGAGCGTCTTCGCGTAGTCCTTGACCGGCTTGCTGCGGGCCACGGCGTCCTGGACCCGGTCGTCGGGGGAGTCGCCGGCGAGCTCCATCTTCACCAGGATCCGGTGCGCGAGCGCCTGCGGCACCATCGCCCGCGCGGCGCCGTACCTCACGCCCCGCTCGCGCAGCGAGTCCACCAGCTCCTCGGCCTCGTACGCCGCGACCCGCCACCGGCGCGCGCCGCGCGGCACCACGAGCCCCTCGTCCGGCGCCCGGACGTGCGACCAGAGCGCCCGTCGCAGCACCTCCGCGAGCCGTGGGTCGCCCTTGAGCGTGGCGACGTCGGCGGCGTCCTCGCCGCGGACCTCCCAGCGCGGGTCCTGCTCGCGCAGGGTCCTCGCGACCAGCTCCTCGATGGTCGACTGGGTCGCGTCGATCTCGCCGAGCGCGGGCAGCACGTCGCGGATGTAGCGCAGGAAGCTGGCGTTCGGCCCGACGACGAGCACGCCCTGCCGGGTCAGCTGCTCGCGGTGCGCGTAGAGGAGGTACGCCGCACGGTGCAGGCCGACGGCCGTCTTGCCGGTCCCCGGGGCGCCCTGCACGCACACGGACCGGGAGAGCTCGGAGCGGACGATGACGTCCTGCTCGGGCTGGATGGTGGCGACGATGTCGCGCATCGGCCCGACGCGGGGCCGTTCGATCTCCGCCTCGAGGATGGAGGAGTACTCCTCGGTCCGGCCGCCGGCGAGGTCCTCGTCCTCGAACGCGGTCAGCCGGCCGTGCTGGAAACCGTAGCGACGGCGCAGCCCCACCCCCATCGGCTCGGCCCGGCTGGCGCGGTAGAACGGGAGGCTGACCGGCGCCCGCCAGTCGATGACCATCGGCTCGCCGGTGGGGTCGGAGATGTGCCGCCGCCCGATGTGCCAGCTCTCGGTGGTCGAGCCGTCCCCGCTGGTCGAGCTCGTCGAGGCCATGTCCAGCCGGCCGAAGAACAGCGGGATGGTGGGGTCGTCGGCCAGCTGCTTCATCCGCAGCGCGAAGGTCGACTCGAGGAACTCGCGGCTGACCCAGTCGCCGGCGGCCGCCGCGTCCATCGAGGCGGTGCGCTCGCGCATCCGGGCCAGCTGGCGGCGCGACTCGGCGAGGTGCTGCTGCTCGGCGGCCAGCTCGGGATCGGGAGGGTGGTCAGGGGTCGTGGGCATGGCGGCACCTCCGCGGTCGCGGCATCGAAGGGGATCGGCGAGACTACTCGCCCGGCCCCCGCCGGGGCGAGGCATTAACGCGGGGACTCCTACCCTGTGCGCATGTCGGTGGTGCAGGAGGTCGGGTCCGGTCGGCTCTCGTGGCGCTCGGTCGGGATGGGGATCTTCTCGGTCCTCTGCCTCGCCGTGGGGCTGTGGGCGACCGTCACCGTGGCGACCGCACGGGTCGACGTGGCTGCCGCCCGCTCGGCGACCGAATGCGCGTCCGCCGATCGGGTGGACGGCTGCCTGAGGCCGGTGCCGGGGCGCGTGACCGAGAGCCGTCGGGGCTACCGCGGGCTCAGCGAGCGCTACCGCTTCGTGCCCGACGACCCGGCCGTGGACGACGCGTTCGTGCGCTTCTCCGGGGACGAGAGCTTCGAGGAGCTGCCCCCGGGACTCGCGGCGGTCGTGTCCGGGGAGCACGTGACGGGCCTGGCGTGGGAGGGCGAGATCGTCGCCTTCGACGCCGCCGGCGAGCGGGTGTGGACGATCGGCTACGAGGCCGGCGGCTGGACGGCGCGGGTCTGGGCGGGCGTGCTGTTCCTGTCGCTCGGCGTGGTCGGCCTGCTGGGCCTGCGTCGCTCCCGGGGACGGGTGGCGGGGTACGTCGGCCTCGGGCTGGTCGGCGCGATGATGGGCAGCATCGTTGCCTTCGCGATCCCGACCCTGGAGGCCCAGGTCGTCGAGGTGGTGGTGATGGTGCTGGTCTTCCTCGGCCTCGGACGCTGGGCGCGGGCGCGCGCGGCACGTCGGGGAGAGCTCGCGCCGATGTCTACGGTGGACCCGTGAAGACCCCCCTGACCCGCTGGGTGCTCCAGTACGCCGTGGCCGCGGTCGCGTTCTGCGTGCTCGACCTGGTGTGGCTCTCCTTCATCGGCAAGGACCTCTACGACGAGCGGCTGGGGTCGCTCCTCGCGGAGGAGCCCGACGCGGGCGCGGCGGTGCTGTTCTACGCACTCTTCGTGGCCGGCCTGGTGCACTTCGTCGTCCGGCGGGCGGGATCGCTGCGCGGGGCAGTCCTCGACGGCGGCTTCTTCGGGCTGGTCGCCTACGCGACCTTCGACCTGACCGGCCTCGCCGTGCTCCGGGACTTCCCGGTCACGGTGGTGGTCGTCGACCTGGTGTGGGGCACGTTCCTGGCCGGCGTCGTCTGCGGCCTGGCCTACGCGGTGGTGGCCGCGCTGCCCTCGCGGGTCACCTGACGGGGCGGGGTCATCGCCCACCGGATCGTCCCCGTCGCCGCGGCCCCGAGCGCGCGCACGACGGTGCGCTCCGACACCGGCAGGTAGGGCAGCCGCAGCGGCTTGCGGGTCCAGCGCGGCATCAGCGCGATCGCAGCGGCCACCAGCACGCCGTACGGCGCCTTCGCGGCCAGCGGCAGCGGCGGCTTGAACAGCAGGTAGGAGATCGCCTCGCGGGCGTCCTCGGTGCCGCGCAGCTCGGGACGGTACGCCGCCAGCGCCTCCTGCAGCTCGGCCTCGGTGGTGGGCGGGTCGATGACGCCGAGGCGGCGTGCGACCTCGGCGGTCTGGGCGACGTAGGTGTCGCGCCCGGCCTGGTCCAGCGGCTCCTTGCCGTAGACGGTGTGGGCGAGCAGGAAGCTGTCGACCTCCGCGACGTGCACCCACGCGAGCAGGTGCGGGTCGGAGGCGGCGTACGGCGTGCCGTCGTCCATGGTCCCGGTGACGCGCTCGTGGATGGCGCGTACGACGTCGACCGCCTGCTGTGCGTCCTCGGCGTGGCCGAAGGTGGTGACGGCGAGGAACCTGCTGGTGCGGGCCAGCCGTCCCCACATGTCGCCGCGGAAGCCGGAGTGCTCGGAGACCGCGCGCATCGCGGCCGGGTGCAGCGTCTGCAGGAGCAGCGCCCGGATGCCCCCGACGAACATCGAGGCGTCCCCGTGCACCCGCGCGATCGGGCTGTCGGGCTCGAACCACCGGGGCCCGGGGCGGCCGTGGATCCGGTCGCGGTGCTTCGCGCCGTCCGGTCCCGCGACGCGCAGGAACAGCGCCTGGCCGAGCCGTTCACGCGCCGTCCGTACGGCGTCCATGCCGGGAGGAGTCACCCACTCATGGTGACGGACCCCTCCAAGCCCGCCGAGTCGGCGCTCCTTGACGCGGGGGATGCGCCGAGTCGGCGCTCCTTGACGCGCTCAGGCCCGCCAGGTGCGCAGCCAGATGGTGTGCGGCGACTCCACCAGCGCCTTGAGCGACTCCTCCGAGACCGGGTCGACGGCATCGGTGACGACGTACCCCTGCTGGCCGCGGGTGGAGAGGTACTGGCCGACGACGTTGTCGCCCTGGTCCGCGAGCACCTGGTTCACGCCCGCCAGCACCCCGGGGATGTTGTGGTGCAGGTAGCCGACCCGGAACCCGCTCTCGAGCTCGGGCGCCTGCACCGCCGGCAGGTTGACCGACAGGGCGGTCTGGCCCTGGTTGGCGAAGCCCGCGAGCTTGCCGGCCACGAAGTAGCCGATCTCCTCCTGCGCCTCCTGGGTGGAGCCGCCGACGTGCGGGGTGAGGATCACGTTGTCGAGGCCGCGCAGCACCGAGGTGAACTCGTCGCCCTGCTTCTTCGGCTCGACCGGGAAGACGTCGAGCGCTGCGCCGGCGATGTGGCCGGAGAGGATGTGCTCGCGCAGCGCGACGTCGTCGACGACCATGCCGCGCGAGGCGTTGATGAACAGCGATCGCGGCTTCATCTTGGCGAACTGCTCGGCGCCGAAGAGGCCGGCGTTGCCGGGGCGGCCGTCGACGTGGATGCTCACGACGTCGGCCTCGGCGAGCAGCTCGTCGAGAGTGCTCACGCGTCGGGCGTTGCCGTGGGCGAGCCGGTCGGCGGTGTCGAAGAAGATGACCCGCAGGCCCATCGCCTCGGCGAGGTTGGACAGCTGGGTGCCGATGTTGCCGTAGCCCACGATGCCCAGGGTGCGCCCGCGGACCTCGTGGCTGCCCTTGGCCGACTTGTCCCACACGCCGTCGTGCATGCGCAGGGTCTTCTCCGCGAGGCGGCGGGCCAGCACGATGATCTCGCCGATCACCAGCTCCACGACGCTGCGGGTGTTGGAGTACGGCGCGTTGAAGACCGCGATCCCGCGCTCGGCGGCGGCGTCGAGGTCGACCTGGTTGGTGCCGATGCAGAAGCAGCCGATCGCCAGCAGGTCGGGGGCGTTGTCGAGCACGCGCGGGGTGATCGTGGTGTTGGAGCGGATGCCGAGGAGGTGGACGCCGGGCAACGCCGCGACCAGCTCGTCCTCGCTGAGGGACCCCGGGCGCAGCTCGACCTCGAACCCTCGGGACTCGAGGATCTCGACGGCGATGGGATGGATGTTCTCGAGCAGCAGCACCTTCACCCTCCCCAGCCTAGGAGCCCTCCGCGCCTCCCCACGAAACGTCGCCACGCCGTGGACAACCACCACAACCCGTCGAGTCGGCGCAAGCTCGCCGCGAAAACAGGTCGAGTCGGCGCAAGTGCAGGCTCAGGACGGGTCGAGTCGGCGCAAGCTCGTCGCCGGGACCCGCGAGCTCCGGGCTCAGCGAGCGGTGGGCAGGCCGAGCAGGTCGGCCTCGCGCTCGACCAGGGCGTCGAACAGGGCCTCCGCGGGATCGAACCCGCCGACGAACTGCCCGTTCAGCTCCAGGGTGATCACGCCCACGACCCGCGAGAACGCCCCGACCAGCGCCAGCATCGTGGGCCGGTCGACGTCGAGCTCCAGCGCCGATGCGGTGGTGTCGAGCTGGGCGGCCAGGGAGCGGCCGATGGGGCGTACGACGGTCGGCTCGGCCCCGGTCGCCGCCGAGCAGAACGCGTGGACCACCCGGCCCGCCGGTGCGATGGTGTCGGTCGGGGCGGCGTACCCGGGGATGGCGGAGCCGTAGATGAGCGCCCAGCGGTGCGGCTCGGTCGCCGCCCACGTCCGCAGGACCCGGCAGGTCTCGACCCAGCGTCGCCACGGCGCCCGGGCCGAGGTCGCTGCCTCCTCGAGGCGCGACCCGAGGTCCTCGTAGGCGTCGACGATCAGCGCGGTGATCAGGTCGTCGCGGCTGGCGTAGTAGCGGTAGATCGCGCTCGAGACCAGGTTGAGCTCGCGGGCGATGGCACGCAGCGACAGCGTGCTCGCCCCTGACTCCGCGAGCTGCGTGAGCGCCAGCTCCTTGATCCGGGCGATGTTCTCGCTGCGGGCGACCTGGCGTGGCGTGGGTCCCTTCGGCATGCGCCCAGTGTGGCAGATCAGTGATCACTTCTCACTGTTGTGAGCACCGCTCTTGCTTTCTAGTGAGGGTGGGTGCATGCTGACGACATCGAACAGAGAGCATCGCTCACATTTGGAGGAGTCATGAACAACCGCACCACTGTCACCGCCGGTCTCGCGATCGCCGGCGTCGCCCTCGCGGCGTACCCCGCCCTGCGTCCCTACGGACCTGAGGCCGGCCTCGCCGGTGCCACCGACTTCGGTGCGACCGCCTGGCTGGTCGCCCACGCGCTGGGCATGCTCGGCTTCGTCGCGCTCGCGTTCACCCTGCGGGCGGCGGCGGTCCAGCCGCCGTGGCGGTGGAGCGGCCGCCCGGTCAGGGAGGCCGAGACGCGTGCCTGGCTCGCGGTCGCGCTGCTGCTGCCCTACTACGGAGCGGAGGCCTACGGGCTCAACGAGCTGGGCCGCTACGCCAGCGACCACAACGACGCCGGAGTCCTCGACGTCGCCGACGCCTTCCGGTACGCCCCGTTCGAGATCACCACGTTCACGCTCGGCCTGTTCGCGCTGCTCCTGGTCGGGGGCCGGCTGGCCCACGGCATGTGGCGGACCGGCCGGGTCGGCCGGATCGGCGGGCTGCTGGCCGGGCTCGGCCTGGCGACCTACCTGCCGCAGTTCTTCGGGACGCCGGAGCTGCGGATGGCCCACGGCCTGGTGCTGGGGCTGGGGCTGGTCCTGATGGCGGTCGCCACCGCCCGCACCGGCCCGGTCCAGGAGTCCGTGGACGCTCGCCGGCACGAGCTGGCCGCCTGATCCCCTCGCTCGCGCCGGACGTCATACGAGCTGGTCGCCCGAACAGCGACCTCGTACGACGTTCCGGCGGGCGTCATACGAGCTGGTCGCCTGAAGAGCCACCTCGTACGACGTCCGCGACCACCCGGGCGCCGCTCGCGACGGCCCCGTCAGGCGGGCAAGTCCTCCGCATCGACGATCCGGTACGCGTAGCCCTGCTCGGCGAGGAAGCGCTGCCGGTTCTGGGCGAACTCCGCGTCCACGGTGTCACGCGACACGATCGTGTAGAAGTGCGCGGTCTTGCCCTCCTCCTTCGGCCGCAGCAGCCGACCGAGGCGCTGGGCCTCCTCCTGGCGGGAGCCGTAGGAGCCGGAGACCTGGATGGCGACCTCGGCGGAGGGCAGGTCGATGGAGAAGTTCGCGACCTTGGAGACCACCAGCAGCCCGATCTCCCCGGAGCGGAAGGCGTCGAAGAGGCGCTGTCGCTCCTTGACCGACGTCTCGCCCTTGATCACCGGGGCGTCGAGGGCCTCGGCGATCTCGTCGAGCTGGTCGATGTACTGCCCGATCACCAGCGTCGGCTGGCCGGGATGGGACTCGACCAGCTCGCGGACCACGTCGATCTTGTGGTGGGTGCACGAGGCGAGCCGGTAGCGCTCGTCCGCCTCGGCGGTCGCGTAGACCAGCCGTTCGTTGGTCGGCAGCGTCACCCGGACCTCGACACAGTCGGCCGGTGCGATCCAGCCCTGGGCCTCGATGTCCTTCCACGGGGCGTCGTACCTCTTGGGCCCGATCAGCGAGAACACGTCGCCCTCGCGGCCGTCCTCGCGCACCAGCGTCGCGGTCAGCCCGATCCGGCGCCGCGCCTGCAGGTCGGCGGTCATCCGGAAGATCGGCGCCGGCAGCAGGTGCACCTCGTCGTACACGATCAGGCCCCAGTCGCGTGCGTCCAGCAGCTCGAGGTGCGGGTAGACGCCCTTCCGCCGCAACGTCAGGACCTGGTACGTCGCGATGGTGACCGGCCGGATCTCCTTGACCGCGCCGGAGTACTCCCCGATCTCGTCCTCGGTCAGGGACGTACGACGCACCAGCTCGTCCTTCCACTGGCGCGCCGAGACGGTGTTGGTGACCAGGATCAGCGTGGTCGCCTGGGCGTGCGCCATCGCGGCCGCGCCGACCAGGGTCTTGCCGGCGCCGCAGGGGAGCACGACCACGCCGGACCCGCCGTGCCAGAAGGACTCGGCCGCGTCGCGCTGGTAGTCGCGCAGGTGCCAGCCCTCCTCGAACAGCGAGATCGGGTGCGCCTCGCCGTCGACGTAACCGGCGAAGTCCTCCGCCGGCCACCCGAGCTTGAGCAGCGCCTGCTTGAGGTTGCCGCGCTCGGAGCCGTGCACGACGACGGTGTCGGCGTCGATCCGGTTGCCCAGCATGCCGGCGACCTTCTTCGCGCGCAGCACCTCCTCGAGCACCGGCCGGTCGTTGCTGACCAGCACCAGCCCGTGGGTGGGGTGCTTCTCGAGGCGGAGCCGGCCGTAGCGCGACATGGTCTCGGCGACGTCCACGAGCAGCGCGTGCGGCACGGCGTACCGGCTGAACTCCAGCAGCGTGTCGACGACCTGCTCGGCGTCGTGCCCGGCCGCGCGGGCGTTCCACAGCCCCAGCGGGGTCAGCCGGTAGGTGTGGATGTGCTCCGGGGAGCGCTCGAGCTCGGCGAACGGCGCGATCGCCTTGCGGCAGTCTCCGGCCCGCTCGTGGTCGATCTCCAGCAGCAGGGTCTTGTCGGACTGGACGATCAGGGGTCCGTCGTTCATCGGGGTCCCCGCGTCGGTGTGAGCGCTGCGAGCGGTTGCGTGGGGGCGATCTTCACCCGACGATCCTACGGAGCGCCCCCTATCCTCCTGCTCGGGCCGGAGACGGCCCAGGGGTCGGCAGTCGCTCGGGAGGTCGGATGGCGAAGCGGCAGCGGCGGGTGCGCCATTGGTCGTTCTGGCGCAAGGCGTTCTGGACCCGGCCGGCGTTCCTCGTGGTGTACGCCGTGTGCGCGCTCGCGACGGTGCCGTTCGCCGCGCGCGCCGCGGTCGACGCGATCGGCGCGGAGCACGCCCTCGACTCGGGGCGGATCTGTGCCGAGGGCGAGACCGGGCACTGCCTCGAGCGAGTGACCGGTCAGCTGCACGGCCCCTTCTCGCAGCGCAGGACGGTCAACGACGAGTGGAGCCTGCACCGGGGGGAGCACCGGGTCGACGGCTTCGAGGTGGGCCCACGTGCATCGTCGCGGCTCGATGCCTGGGGCGACGCAGAGATGACCGCGCTCCTCTACCGCGGCCAGGTGGTGGTCGTGGAGACACCGGACGGGCACTCGATCACCACCACCCGTGAGGGAGCGCGGGGCGCCGTGCAGGCAGGCTGCCTGACCCTGATCGCCCTCGGGGCGGCGGCCGGCCTGGGGCGCTACGCGAGGAAGAAGGCGCGCACGATCGGCGGCTGGTGGCGGGTCGACGGGCCGGCTGCGGACCCTGCCGACCTCCCGGTCGCACTGGTCGTCATGCCGCCCGCCTGCTGCTTCGTGCTGATGCTGTTCGGGGCGCCCTGGTGGGGGGCGGTGACGGCGGTGGTGACCCCGCTCCTGGCTGGGGCGCTCGCCGTGTGGCGACCCTGGCGTCGCCCGGTGCGCCCGCGGCACGCCCGCCCGGCCGACTGATCGGTCGGCCGATCGACTGACTGGGGCTACTGCGCGACCGCGGCCGGGGGATCGGTGGGCGTCTCGGCCGAGACCAGCTTCTGGCGGGCGCGGTACGCCGCCACGTTGGCCCGCGAGGAGCACCGGTCGGAGCAGTAGCGCCGCGACTGGTTCGGCGAGGTGTCCACGAACACGTTGGTGCACGGGGACGCCGAGCAGACGCCGAGCCGGGTCGGGCCGACGTCGCAGACCAGGGTGGCCAGGCCGAGCAGCGACTCACCGATGAGGAGCTCGGCGACGCTCGCGGACTTGGTCGCCACGTGCATGTGCAGGTCGTGGTGGTCGTGGTGGGCGATCCGCGGGGTGATCGGGTGTCGGACCATCAGCTCGTTGAGTCCCTCGACGACACCGTCCACGTCGCCGGCCTCGCCGGCCTCGAAGACGGGACGCAGCTCGCGCTGGAACTTCCTCAGCAGCATGCAGTCGCGGTCGGTGCACTGCTCGTGCAGCCACTCGCGGCCGGAGAGGTGGCCGACGAGCGCATCGACGTCGGTGATCTCCGTGTTGAGGAGACCGGCCGACTGCTCGGCGTACCTGAGGAAGTCCACGTCTCGAGTCTACGGACGCTCGTCTACGGGATTGACCACGGTGATCCGGTGCACGGCGAAGGTGCGTACGTCGTCGCTGCGGTGGTCGTGGGCGGTCAGCCAGCCCCCCTCCACCTTGAGCGGGTCGACGATCCGCTCGGTGCTGGTGCCGTGGTTGTCCACGTAGCCGATCAGCACGGTCGTCCCCGCCTCGATGGCCTCGCGCAGGGCGGTCAGGGAGCCGCTCGGGGTGAGCGTCGCGGTCGGCGAGGCGGGGGCCGAGGCCGCGGCACGGTCGCCGGAGCGCACCGCGTTGACGACCTGGGCGACCTGCGCGCTCTGGTGGGCGGCCCGGACCGCCGGGCCCCGGCGGTCCTTCGGCGTACGGGCACGGAGCAGGTCGGGCCGGGCGACCCGGACCGTCCCGTCGGCGGCCTCGACGACGGGCGCGGCGCCGAGGTCGCGCAGTCGGGGCAGCAGCACGTCGAGCGGGGTGTCCGAGATCAGCACGGTCGGCGCGATCCGGCGCAGCCCCAGGGTGCCGGCCTTCGGGTGGTGCAGCAGCTCGGTGAGCGCGGCCTCGTCGTCGGCGCGCAGGAAGGCCTCCGCGTGGCCGACCCGCACGGTGCCGAAGGTGCGGGCGGTGTCGTCGACGAGGTAGGTCAGCGGCTGGGGGACCGGGGTCCGCGACACCGAGGCCAGGAAGTCGTGGATCTCGACCGCCGACCAGCCGGTGTCCAGGGCCCGGCGCACCGACGTCGGGGTGAACCGGTAGACGGTGGCACCGCCGCGGGACTCGACGTCGGCCAACAGCTGCAGGGTCCGGGCCAGCGGGGACTCCAGGGGGCCGGGGGCCACCGCGGTCAGGTCGGCCTGGACGAGCACGTGGTCGACGGGGTCGGGCAGCAGCGCCGCGAGCGCCGCGACGGCCGGGACGGTGTCACCGGAGAGCAGCGCCCGGGCGTACGACGCCATCCCGCCGAGCCCGGTCACCCCGAGCACCGACGCCTCCTGCGCCGCCCAGGCGACCTGGTCGTCCCGGCCGCGCGGGCGCCGCGGCCGCAGCCACGCCACCCGTCGCACCAGCGACGGCACACCGGTGCCGGTGGCGAGCACCTGTCCCGGCGGCAGCGCGGCGAGCTCGTGCAGCGCCATCCGGCGGCTCTCCACCTGGGTGACCGAGGCCAGCTCGGGGGCGAGGGCGTTCCACGCCTTGCCGGCGGCGTCGCGGCTGCCGACCAGGCCGGGCATCCGGGGGCTCTCGAGCCAGGCGCGTACGACGTCCGCCCAGCGCTCGGCCACGGGGCGGGCCACCCAGGCGTCGAACGCGTCGGTGGGGATCCAGACCGGGTTGCCGTCGCCGTCGGACCCGGTCGCGAGCAGTCCGGCGGCCTGCGCGACCTCGACGACGAGGGCCGCGGTCGGCTCGTCGACGTGCAGCGCGGTGGCCGTGGCCCTGAGGTCGCGCACGCCCAGCCCTCCGCTGCGCAGCGCACCGGGGGGCTGGGTGCCCCAGTGGTCCAGCAGCAGCTCGAGGCGCCGCACCGCCTCGAAGGCGGCGCCGGCCGCCGCCCGGTCCACCAGGGCCCGGTCGCGGTCCGAGGTGAGCAGCTCCGGCAGGTCGTCGGCCGGCTCGCGCGTCGTGCGCCCCCCGCGCAGCGCGATCCCCACCTCGCCGGGCACCACCACCAGGCCGCTCCCGCGGGGCACCAGCAACCGGCGGGCGAGCAGCTCCTCGGGCGGCGTACTCGCCTCCTCGGGGAGCACGCTGTGGCGGGCGGTCCCGGTGGTCGCCTCCCCGCCGTTGTCGGCGACGTGCTCGAGCAGGGCGCGGGCGGGCTCGGAGAGCTCGGCCAGGAGCTTGTCGACCTCGGCCCTGCCACGCGGCTGGGCCGAGACCGGACGCAGCCCGCTGACGCCCCGGTCGGGGCCGCCCGCCAGGCCGTCGGCCACGCCGCTCAGGGGTCGCAGGCCCTGCTCGGACTCCCACACCAGGGCCAGGTCCACCAGTCGCTCGGCGGCGGCGTGGACCCGGGCCGGAGCGGCGCTCACGACGCCGGCGAGTTCGGATTGGGTGGTTTGGCCGACGACGACGAGGGCATCAAGCACAGAGAGCTCGAGCCGGCTGAGGTGGTCGAGCGCACGCAGCAGCGATGAGCGAGTGGCGGCACGAGACGCCAGCTGGCCGAAGTCATGAGGGGCGGGAGTGGCGAGATCGGGACGCTCGACCAGGAGCCGGGACAGGCGATCGTCCGGCCAGGCACGCAGCTGGTCGGCCAGGGTGCGGAAACCCTCACGGCGGGCGGACGATCCGGACATCCCTCCCACGCTACCCGGCCGGTCGCCGGGTGCAGGCCGTACGCTCCTCCCCACCCAGGAGGTGGGATGACTCAGGCGATGAAGGTCGAGCTGCACCACGGCGCGGCGACGGACGTCGGGCTGGTGCGTGAGGTCAACGAGGACTCGTTCCTCGCCACGCCCCCCGTGTTCGTGGTCGCGGACGGCATGGGCGGCCACGACGGGGGCGACGTCGCGAGCGCGATCGTCGTCGAGGAGTTCGGCCGGCTCGCCGACGAGGGCTACGACCCCCGTCGTGGCGCCGAGGTGGTGGCCAGCACCTTGCAGACCTGCCAGGACCGGATCATGGAGTACGGCGCGGCGCAGCGTGCGCGCGGCGCCCGGGGGTTCCACGCCGGGACGACCGCAGTGGTCGCGCTGCTGGTGGAGGACGACGGGGGACCGCAGTGGCTGCTGGCCAACCTCGGTGACTCCCGGATCTACCGCTTCCTCGACGGGAGGCTCGAGCAGGTCAGCGTGGACCACAGCGTGGTCCAGGAGCTGGTCGACGCCGGTGCCATCACCGCCGACGACGCCGCCACCCACCCCGAACGACACGTGATCACCCGCGCCCTGGGCGGTCCCGACCGGGCCGAGGCCGACTACTTCCTGCTGCCGCTGCCCTCGGTCGAGCGGCTGCTGCTGTGCTCCGACGGAGTCACCGGGATGATCGAGGACTCGGTCATCGAGGAGATCCTCGGCCGCACCGACGACCCCCGGGACGCCGCGGACCAGATGGTCGCGCAGGCGGTGCGGGCCGGCGGCAAGGACAACGCGACGGCGGTCGTCGTGGATGTGGTGGGATTGATGACCGAGAACTCCTACGACTCCGAGCGCCAGCGGGTGAGTCTCGAACAGAAACTGGGGGCCCTGCCGTGAGCGACGTCCGCGACCCGATCACCCGCTCCTTCCGGACCGGCGACTGGTTCGGCATCTTCGGGGCGAACGCCACCGTGATCCTGCCGCCCTCGGAGAAGGCGCGCGTGGGAGCGCTGTGGGAGATGGTCGACGACGGGTCCGGCTTCGACGAGACCCTCGACGCGCTGATCGCGACCGGGCTGCGCGACCTGCCCGGCTTCGTGCTGGTCAGCGAGTCCGAGGGCGAGACCAAGGTCGTGCTGCGCGGGGCCGCCCACGCCAGCTTCACCGCCGGCGGCGAGGAGGTCGAGCTGGACGGCTCGGCTGCCACCACCTGGGTCGAGCGCTCGCTGCGCGGGGTGACGCGGATGAGCGTGCGCGTCGCCGACGAGGACGCGGAGGGCGAGGACCTGTGCCTCGCCGAGGGACTGGTCCGGCTCTCGCGGGTCGACCAGCCACCGCGGGCTGCCACCGTCACCCCGGCCCTCGAGCCCGTGGCCGCCGAGCCGGTGGCCGCCGAGCCGGTGGCCGACGGGCCGGTGGACCAGCCGCGTCCGGTCGAGGAGCCGGTCGTGCTCGCGCCGGTCCCCGACCAGCCCCTGGTCGCCGAGCCCGCGCACGAGGAGCCCGCGCACGAGGAGCCCGCGCACGAGGAGCCCGCGCACGAGGAGCCCGAGGTCGACGAGGAGGCCACGCAGGCCGTGCCGTTCCTCGCGGGAGTCTTCGGCGACCCGGAACCCGCGGATCCGCTCGAGGAGACGTACGACGACGAGCCGACCGGGGAGCCGATCGCGGAGCCGGTCGCGTGGGCGCCGCCCCCGTCGGCCCCGCCCTCCGCGCCGCCGTTCGGTCCGCCCACGACTCCGCCGCCCATGACCCCGCCGACGACCCCGCCGCCGCCGGTCCCGTCCTCCGACGAGATCGACCACGACGGGATGACCCGGGCCGGGGGCTGGGACCCCGGCCAGTTCGCCCGGCAGCAGCCCGGCATCCCCGGCCAGCCGCCGGCGCCCAGCGTGACGTCCCGGCCGGTCGCCCGGCTGGTGTTCTCGAGCGGGGAGACCGTCGAGGTCGACCGCGCCGTCCTGGTCGGCCGGGCCCCGGAGGCCCGGCGGTTCACGTCCACCGAGCAGCCGCGCCTGGTCACCGTGCCCAGCCCCAACCAGGAGATCTCCTCGACCCACCTGGAGATCCGTCCCGGCTCGGGCGCCGACCACGGGTCCGCGGTCGTCACCGACATGGGCTCGACCAACGGCACCGTCCTGGCCCAGCCCGGCCTGCCCCCGGAGGACCTCCAGCCCGGCATCGCGGTGCAGCTCATCCCGGGTGCCGTCGTCGACCTCGGCGACGGTGTGACCATCCAGGTCACCAACCCCTGACCCGGACCGGACCACACCCATGACCGAGCACGCCACCCCTGGGGCGCCGACCTTCCCGGCCGCCGAGCTCGACCGCCGGTTCTACGCGTTCACCCTCGACCGGCTGATCGCGTGGACGTCGTACGCCGTCGCGTCGGTCGCGGCGTACCACTTCCTGATCTCCCGGGACCACCTCTGGGCGGGCGTGGCCGTGATCGCGGCCGTCGTGCTGCTCGTCGGGCTCGGGTTCTCCCTGCTGCTCGGGCTGCGCGGCACCTCGCCGGGCAAGGCCGCGGTCGGCCTGCGTGCGGTGCACCACGGCACCGGCACCCCCATCGGCGCCGGCGCGGCGCTGCTGCGCTCGCTGATCCTCGGGGTCTCGGCGCTGCCCACGTTCGGCCTCGGGGTGGCGACCCTGGCCTGGACGGCGGTCATGGACCGCGGCCGGCAGCGGCGCGGCTGGCACGACCACGTGACGCACTCTATCGTCGTCGACGTGCGGCCCCTCCCGGTCGAGGAGGAGGAGCAGGCGGCCGCCCCGCGGCACATCGTCAACCTCACCGCGATGCGCCTGGTGCCGGCGCCGCAGCCGGCTCCGGTGTCCGCGCCGGCGCGGGCCCAGCGGTCGGCGGCCACGATGTCGGTGCCGGCCGTCCAGACGCCGGCATCCGCCCCCGCCACCGCACCGGCCCCCGCCGGGTCGCCGCCCGCGGCGCCGGTCCCGCGCCCCGCCGAGCAGCCTGTCGAGCAGCCCGTCGAGCCCGTGGTCCCTGCGGCCCGGCACGCCGCCCCCGCCGCCCGGACCGACGCCCCGCCGGCCACCCCCCAGGCCCCGGGCCGTCGGCAGCGTCTCGGCCCGCCCCTGGTCGACCTCCCGCCCGCCCAGCCGCCCGCCCAGCCGCCCGCCCAGCCGCCCGCCCAGCCCATGGCCCAGCCACCGGCGCAGCCACCGGCGCAGCCGTCCGCCCAGCCGCCCCTGGGTCCGCCGCCCGTGGGACCGCCGGCGCCCGGTCGCTCCACCGCGGAGCGCACCGTCATCCGGGGCAACGATCCCCAGGGCCGTCGGAGCCTCGCCCTGTGGCGGGTCACCTTCGACACCGGTGAGTCCTTCCAGGTCGAGGGGCTCGCCCTCGTCGGCCGCCGCCCCGAGCCGCGCCAGGGCGAGCCGGTCCGCCACCTGGTCCCGCTGCGCTCGAGCGACATGTCGCTGTCCAAGACCCACGCCCAGTTCCAGGTCGCTCCCGACGGCGTGCTGGTCGTGATGGACCGCGGCTCCACCAACGGCTCGATCCTGATCCGCCAGGGCGTGAGCCGGGAGCTCACCGCCGGCCGACCCGCCACCCTGCTCGACGGGGACCGGGTCCGCTTCGGCGACCGTGAGATGAGCGTCACGCGCGAGTCGTGAGCGGCCTCACACGGATTCGGTTCGATAACAGTCCGATAACGGTGGCGGGTAGGGCCTCCCACTTTCGGCCGAACAGGGTTCAACTACGCAAGGCCCGTGTCCTGAGAGGCGACTGAGAACCAGTGTGACTCCCGGGGCCGAGTCTCATCGGTTCGTGCAACAGATCGCCGTGACACACACGGCCCATCGGGAGGCATTGCATGCGAAGGACCAAGCTCGTCGCGCTCGCGACGGCTTCACTGCTCAGCGCAGCGGGCACGCTGTCGCTGGCTACGACCACCGCCGGGGCAGCGCCCGGCGACACGACCGGCTTCGCCGACCCCGGGGCACCCGCCCTCGGCAAGGTCGTCTCGGACGTCAAGACCCCCAAGTGGCGCGAGCAGTACGAAGCGCGCAACAAGGCCGCGCTCGAGAAGCGCGTCCGCGAGGGTGGCTCGGGCGACTCCGTGAAGCTCGGCAAGGGCAAGTACGGCCGCGTGGCCACTGCTCAGCAGGACAAGATCTTCGTGGTCCTCGCGGAGTTCGGCGACACCCAGCACTCCGCCTACAGCGGCCCGGCGCCGGACGGCTCGGGCAAGCGTGAGCTGGGTCCGCTCCACAACGAGATCCCCAAGCCGGACCGGAAGACCGACAACTCCACGCTGTGGCAGTCGGACTACGACCACGCGCACTACCAGAACATGTACTTCAACCGGATGAAGAAGTTCTACGAGCAGCAGTCCTCCGGTCACTACTCGATCGACGGCGCGGTCACCGACTGGGTGAAGGTGCCGTTCAACGAGGCCCGCTACGGTCGCGACTACTGCGGCGACATCACCTGCAGCAACACCTGGTTCCTGGTCCGCGACGCGCTGGCGATCTGGACGCAGGACCAGCTGGACTCCGGCAAGACCATGGAGGAGATCCAGGCCTACCTGAAGACGTTCGACCACCAGGACCGCTACGACTTCGACGGCGACGGCAACTTCGAGGAGCCGGACGGCTACATCGACCACTTCCAGATCGTGCACGCCGGTGGCGACCAGGCCGACGGCGACCCGGAGTACGGCTCGGACGCCATCTGGAGCCACCGCTGGAACGCGCAGATCGAGCCCTTCGGCACCGGTCCTCAGGGTGGCGCGCCGATCGGCGGCGTGAACGTCGGCGAGGGCGGCAAGTCCGACCCCAACGGCGCCAACATCGACATCCCGAACCACCCGACGGGCGTCTGGGTCAACGACTACACGATCCAGCCCGAGAACGGCGGCCTCAGCGTCTTCGCGCACGAGTTCGGCCACGACCTCGGCCTGCCGGACCTCTACGACACCTCCGGCAACACGGGCGGTGCCTCCAACACCGTCGAGCACTGGTCGCTGATGAGCCAGTCGCGAGGTACGCCCAAGGGCGACAAGGGCATCGGCGACGCGCCGATGTCGTTCGGTGCCTGGGAGAAGCTGCAGCTGGGCTGGCTGAACTACAAGGTGGTCAAGCCGGGCAAGACCGACACCGTCAAGGTGCAGCCGAACTCCTCGTCGAGCATGAAGAAGAAGGCCGCGATCGCGCTGCTGCCCGACAAGAAGGTCAAGTCCGAGCTGGGCGAGCCGTGCGACACCTGCGGCTCGGCCTACTACTACTCCGACAAGGGCGACAGCCTGGACAACACCATGACCCGCGACGTCGCGGGTGGCGGTGAGCTGACGGCCAAGGTCCGCTACGAGATCGAGGACGGCTACGACTACGCGTTCCTGCAGGCCTCGAGCGACGGCGGCCAGACCTGGGCCGACGTGGAGACCAGCGAGAGCTACGACGGCGAGGACCAGGCCGGCACCAACACCAGCGGCTTCGGCATCTCCGGCACCACCGACGGCCAGTGGGTGGACCTCACCGCCACCGTCCCGGACGGCACCAACGCGCTGCGCTGGCGCTACCTGACCGACGGCGGCTACGCCCTGTCCGGTTTCCAGGTCGACAACATCACCCTCGACGGCACCAACATCGGTGACGCCGAGTCCGACGCCGACTGGACCTTCGACGGGTTCCGCACCACCACCGGCAGCGAGATCGAGTCGTACCTCAACGCGTACATCGTGGACAACCGCCAGTTCGTCGGCAACGACAAGCTGCTGAACCACCTGTACAACTTCCGGAACGTGCACAGCCTGAAGATGTCCAACTGGGTGGACTTCTACCACAACGAGCCCGGCGCGCTGATCTCGTACTGGGACACCTCGTACAGCAACAACAACGTGGGTGACCACCCGGGCGCCGGCGAGATCCTGCCGATCGACGCGCACCCGCAGCTCGTGCACCTCGGTGACCAGCTGCTCCGTACGAAGATCCAGACCCTGGACTCGACGTTCGGGCTCAGCCGCACCGACGCCCAGCGGGTGTTCCTCAACGGTGAGAAGGTCAAGCTGCCCAGCCGCAAGGCCGTCTCGCTGTTCGACGACACCATGACCTGGTGGCACGCCCGTGACAAGCACGGCGCCGCCGACCACCCGGGCACCTACAAGCCCGCGTGGATGGGTGTCGACCCGCCGAACACCGGCACCAAGATCAAGGTGCTGAAGATCAACAAGGCCGGCGTGATGACCGTCAAGCTGCGCGTGGCCAAGTAACACCCAGCCTCACCGGCGGACCCCGTCGATCCACCCGGATCGGCGGGGTCCGTCGCGTTCGGGGGCTGCGACGACTACGGTCAGCCACCGTGGCGTCCTTCCTCGACCTCCTCTACGACGAGGCCCCGCGCTCGGCGTTCGACGAGGTGGTCGCCGCGGCCGAGGCCGCAGGTGCCACGCCCACCGAGCTCGCCGACCTGCGCCGGCAGTACGACGTCGCGCTCCGGCTGCGCGAGCTGATCACCCGCCAGCGCGCCCGCGAGGCCGAGCTCAGCGCGCTCTACGACACCGCCAGCGACCTGACCGCGATCCGCGACGTCGACGCGATCCTGGCCGCGATCGTGCGTCGGGCCCGCCAGCTCCTCAACGCCGACATGACCTACCTCTCCCTCAACGACGAGGCCGACGGTGCGTCGTACATGAAGGTCACCGACGGGGCGCTCACCCAGGAGTTCCGCTCGCTGCGCCTGCCGCTCGGCACCGGCCTGCTCGGGCTGGTGGCGCAGACGGGAGCGCCGTACAACACCTCGGACTACCAGTCCGACGAGCGCTTCCTGCACCGCGACTTCATCGACGACGCCGTCGCCGGCGAGCAGATCCGGGCCATCCTGGGCGTGCCGCTCGTGCTCGAGGGCAGGGTGATCGGGGCCCTGCTCGCGGTGCACCGCACGGTGCGCCCGTTCCCGACCTCGGAGGTCAGCCTGCTCACGTCGTTCGCCGCCCACGCCTCGGTGGCGCTGGAGAACGCGCGGCTCTTCGCGGAGCTCGACGAGGCCAACCGCACGATGACCGAGCACACGGCGGCCGTGGAGAGCGCCGCCCAGGCCCACGACCGGCTCACCGACCTGCTGCTGCACGGTGGCGGGGTCGAAGAGGTCGCGCGGGTGCTCTCCGAGGTCCTCGACGGCAGGCTCGCGATCCACGATCCCACCGGGGAGCCGGTCGCTGGCGACCCGGCGGACGATGAGTGGCGGGCGGCGGTCGCCGACTCGGTGGCCTCCGGCCGCTCGGTCCAGGCGGGTGGCGCATACGTCGCCGCGGCGCTGGCCGGCACCGAGCACGTCGCCACGCTGGTCCTCCACGGCCGGGCCCGCCCCCTGGCCCTCGCCGAGCGCCGGACCCTGGAGCGCGGCGCCCTGGTGACCGCGCTGGTCCTGCTCTTCGCGCGCACGGTCGCCCAGACCGAGGAGCGGCTGGGCGGCGAGCTGCTGACCGACCTGCTCGAGGGTGGGACACCCGAGCTGCTGCTGCGCGAGCGGGCCCGCCGCCAGCGGGTGGTGCTCGAGGGGCCGCTGTCGATCGCGGTGGCGGACCTCGACGGGATCGACCGGCACGCCGGGGCGCGGGTCGCCGCCCGGATCGCTGCGGCGCACCGCGGCCTCGCCGCGGAGCACCGCGGCGCCGTGGTCCTCCTCGCCGCCGCGGACGACCCGACGGAGCTGGGCCGCCGGCTCCGCGACGCGGTCGCCGAGGCCGGTGGCACCGCGACCGTCGGCGTCGACGCGGGGAACCGCGAGTCGCTGCGCGCGGCGTACGCCGAGGCGCGGCGCTGCCTCGACTCGTTGGTGACGTTGGGCAGGGCCGGCGACGTGAGCGACCCGGCCGGCCTCGGAGTCACGCGGCTGCTGCTCGGCGAGAACGGCCCCGAGCAGCTGGCGGAGTACGTCGACGGCACGGTCGGCCCGGTCCTGGCCTACGACGCCCGCCGCGGGACCAGCCTGCTGGAGACCCTGGAGGCGTGGTTCGCGACCGGGGGCCGGGTGGGGGAGACCGCCGAGCGGCTGCACGTCCACCCGAACACCGTCGTGCAGCGCCTGGACCGGGTGACCGAGCTCCTCGGCGCGGAGTGGCGCGATCCCGGGCGTGGCCTCGACGTGCAGCTGGCGCTGCGCGTGCACCGCCTGCGCGGAGCCTGACCGGGTGTGTCCCTGTTGCAGCGCCGGAGAGCGTGGTCGCTGAGGGGGACCGGCGTGAGTTCCGCGCGGCATGCAGCACGTCAGCGGTGTCGGCTGGGACGATGGAGCTCTGCCGTGATCACCAGGCCTTGCCCACCCAGGAGAGGGGACTCGCGTCAGTGCGGACGGGCGAGCCGTTCCTCCGCTCGGGCAGCAGATCCGCGGAGGAAGGAGCGTTGACGAACGTGATGTGGCGGGAGCCCGACATGCTGCACGCCGAGATCGACATCCGCACCCCTGAGGATCCGCTGCTGCTGGCGAGGATCGCCCGCAGGTGGCTCGAGGCGGGGCTGTCGGCACTGGCCGCGGACCAGGTTCAGGCGCTGCTGGACGCGCCGCCGCTCACCACCCGGAGCCTGTCCCGGCACCGGGGCGCGTACGGCGAGCCCGGCACCCCGTGGGGCACGCTCGCGGTGACACCCGACAACCGGAGACACCAGATCTCGGTGCACGCGTGGACCCCCGTGACCTGGGAGCGGTTCCTGGCCGCCGCCGACACCGACTTCCGCGAGCTGAGCGTCGAGATGTCGGAGCTCAGTGAGCACGGCACCGACGGCGGCGGTGAGCTCGTGAAGCTCACGGTGAAACGGGACCATCCCGGCTACCAGGGCTGGACCCGACTCGAAGCGCTCGTCACGCCCCGCCCCGCTGACGACGCCCGATGGGAGCAGACGGCCCAGCAGTGGGCGACCTTCCTGACAGAGCAGGCCGAACAGCTCGAGGTCCCGCCCGCCGGCGGGTTCCTCGCCGACGACACCGGCGGGGACTTCCGCACCCCGCTCGAGACGGCCCTGTGCCTGTTCGCCGAGGAGCTGCTCGGCACCGACCTGCTGCGCGGCTACTCCTGGGTCACGCTGCTCCCCGGCGGCGCGCTCGGGCGGCTTGGCGGGGAGGAGGCGGTCCGGGCCAGCGGCGCCTTCACCGACGTCCGGACGCTGCCGGCCGGCGGCTGTCTGGTCCGCGCCTCCCACCGGCTCGCCGACTACGACGACGCGGCCGTCCGCCGGGTGTTCGAGGCGATGGCCGCCGCGCTCCCGCCGGGCCTGCCGCGGCGGCCCGAGCTCGAACGAGAAGCGCGGCTGGTCCACCAGGACGCCACCGAGGTGACCTTCCGCTAGCGAATCGGACCGCGACCGCGGTGGCGTAGCCGACCCTCAGGTGGCGCAAGTCCCCGAGCGCGGGCGGCAGGTCACCACACGCACACCAGCACGGGCTCGAGGTCACCCACGAGAGTCGGCCGTCTGCGGATGGAACACACCCGGTGAGCCACCTCGGGTCGAACCTGGACATGTGGATCAGCCACAGGTATCGGGCCAGGCTGTGGTGATACGAGCCGTTCAGGTGGATCCGGGTCCGACCCTACGGTCGGGTCATGCAGGAGACCCCCGTCACATCCCGGCCGGCGCCGGGCCACCCCCTGACCGGCCGCACCGCCCTCGTCACCGGCGGAGCCAGCGGCATCGGCGCCGCCGTCGCCACCCGCCTCGCCGAGCTCGGCGCCCACGTCACCGTCCTCGACCTCGACGACGAGGGGGCCGCCAAGGTCGCCGCGTCGATCGGTGGCGAGTCGCGCGGCCTCGACCTGACCGACGGCGCCGCCATCGACGCCCTCGACGTCGACGTCGACATCCTCGTCAACAACGCGGGGATACAGCACGTCGCCCCGGTCGAGGACTTCGACCCCGAGCGGTTCGCGCTGATCCACCGGCTCATGCTCGAGGCGCCGTTCCGGCTGGCCCGGCGGCTGCTGCCCGGCATGTACGCCCGGGGCTGGGGCCGGCTCGTCCACGTGTCCAGCGTGCACGGCCACCGCGCGTCGCCGTACAAGGCCGCCTACGTCAGCGCCAAGCACGGCCTCGAGGGCCTCTCGAAGGTGATCGCGCTCGAGGCCGCCGGTCGCGGCGTCACCAGCAACACCGTCTGCCCCGGCTACGTGCGCACCCCGCTCGTGGAGGGCCAGATCGCCGCCCAGGCCGAGACCCACGGCGTCGAGGAGACCCAGGTCGTCGACGACGTGCTGCTGGCCCGCACCCCCGTCAAGCGGCTCGTCGAGCCCGAGGAGGTGGCCGACGTCGTCGGCTACCTGTGCGGCCCCGGGACCGACTCGGTCACCGGCTCGTCCTTCCTCCTCGACGGCGGCTGGACCGCCCAGTAGCCGACCTGCCCGGCCGGCTCCGCCCCCCACCACCGACCCCGCAACAGCTGTGCAGCACCGAAAGGGAGAACCCGCATGACCGCGCAAACCGTCCCGACCCACGACCGGGGGACCGAGCCCGGACGCCGATCCATCGGCAAGGTCGTCTTCGCCAGCCTGATCGGCACGGCGACCGAGTGGTACGACTTCTTCCTCTTCGGATCGGCCGCCGCGCTGGTCTTCGGCGAGGTCTTCTTCGGCGAGATCGGCGGCACCACCGGCACGCTCTACGCCTTCATGACCTACGCCCTCGGCTTCGTCGCCCGCCCCATCGGTGGCGTGGTGTTCGGGCACTTCGGTGACCGGGTCGGCCGCAAGAAGATGCTGGTCGCCTCGCTGCTGATGATGGGCATCGGCACCTTCGCGATCGGCCTCCTGCCGACGTACGCCTCGATCGGGCTGGCCGCCCCGGTGCTCCTCGTCTTCTGCCGGCTGCTGCAGGGCTTCGCCGTCGGCGGCGAGTGGGGCGGTGCGGTCCTCATGGTCTCCGAGCACGGCAGCGACGGCTGGCGCGGCTTCTGGGCCTCGTGGCCGCAGGCCGGAGTGGCGATGGGCAACCTGCTCGCCACCGGCGTGCTCTGGATCCTCGCGGCGGTGCAGTCCGACGCCGCCTTCCTCGACTGGGGCTGGCGCATCCCGTTCCTGCTGAGCGCCGTGCTCGTCGCGGTCGGCATGTGGGTGCGCATCACGATCGAGGAGTCGCCGGTCTTCGCCGAGGCCAAGCAGGAGATGGAGAAGCAGGACCGCGGGATGCCGATCCTCGAGGTCATCAGGGAGTACCCGCGCGAGGTCTTCGTGGCCATGGGCATGCGGATGGCCGAGAACATCAGCTACTACATCTTCACGGTCATCTCGATCACCTACGCCACCACCTACATCGCGGTGGACAAGCCGGTCATCCTGCGCGCCCTGCTCATCGGCGCCGCGGTGCAGTTCGCCATCGTGCCGGCCTTCGGTGCGCTCTCCGACAAGGTCGGCCGGCGCCCGCTCTACCTCGCCGGCGCGATCGGCGTGGGCATCTGGACCTTCGTCTTCTTCAACCTGCTCGACACCAAGGAGCCCTCGCTGATCCTGCTCGGCGTGGTGGTCGGCCTGGTCCTGCACTCGCTGATGTACGCCCCGCAGGCGGCGTTCTTCTCCGAGCTGTTCGGCACCTCGGTGCGCTACACGGGCGCCTCGGTCGGTTACCAGCTCGCCTCGATCCTGGCCGGCGCGCTCGCCCCGATCATCGCGCTGAAGCTGCTCGGCGACGTCTCCGACGGCAACACCACCGCGGTCGGCATCTACGTCGCGATCGCCTCGGTGCTCACCATCGTCGCCGTGCTCTTCGCCCGGGAGACCCGCGCCTCCTCCCTGCGTCACGACCGGGTGCTGGCCAGCGACCCGGCGTGAGGCACGTCGACCTGTCGCAGCTTTACGCGTGAGGTACGTCGACCCGTCGCAGCTTCACGCGTGAGGCACGTCGACCCGTCGTGTGTCGACACCCACAGTCCACCGACCCGCCACTGACGTGTGGCGGGTCGGTGCTGCGGGTACGGTCCCGGAGGTCATGTCCCACGTCTGGTACGTCAGCTACGGCTCCAACATGTCCGCCGCGCGGCTCGCCGCCTACCTCGAGGGTGGTCGACCACCCGGCGGCAGCCGGGCCCACCCAGGGGCGAGGGACCGGACGCCGCCGGCCCGCAGCGTCCCCGTCGACCTCCCCGGGACCCTCTACTTCGCCGGCGAGTCGCCCCAGTGGGGCGGTGGCGTCGCCTTCTACGACCACGACACCCCCGGGTTCACCGCGGGCCGTGGCTACCTGGTGACCGCCGCGCAGTTCGCCGACATCGCCGCTCAGGAGATGCACCGGGTCCCCCGGGACGGTGACCCGATCGAGGAGGTCGTGCTCAGTCCGCTCGACGGCGGGCGGCACACCGCCGGCCCCGGACGGTACGAGACGCTCGTCGAGGTCGGCCGCCACGACGGACTGCCGCTGCTGACCTTCACCGCCCCGCACGGGGCCGACCACGTGGCGCACGCGCACCCGGCGCCGGCGTACCTCGAGACGATCGCGCTGGGGCTGCGCGAGTCGCGCGGCTGGGGCGAGGCCGAGGTGTCGGCGTACCTCGACTCGGTGCTACCCACGGTGCCCCGGCCGAGGAGGTCGGGAGAAGTCTCCGGAGAAACTTCTCCCACGGGTGTCGTGCCGGCTCCGCGACGTTCGTGGAGAGGGTGACACCGACCAACGAGAGGATCACCCCATGCGCACCCTGATCACCACCCACTTCGTCTCCGTCGACGGCGTTGCCGAGGCCCCGGGCGGCGAGCCCGGCTACCGGCACGCCGGCTGGACCTTCGACCTGGAGGCGGACCCGGCGTTCTACGAGGTGAAGGGCCGCGAGCAGGAGGAGGCCACCGCCTTCGTCATGGGCGCCCGCTCCTACGAGGCGTTCGCGCCGATCTGGCCGACGATGGACTACTTCGCCGGCTTCAACGCGATGCCCAAGTACGTCGTCTCCTCGACCGTCCGCGACCCGGAGTGGAACAACACCTCCGTGGTCTCCTTCGACGACGTGGCCCGCCTCCGAGAGGGCGACGGCGGCCCGATCATCGTGCAGGGCAGCCTGCTGCTGACCCAGGGCCTGCTGGCGGCCGGGCTCGTCGACGAGATGCGGCTGTCGGTGTTCCCGGTCGTCCTCGGCAGCGGCCGAAGGCTGTTCCCTCACGACGCCGAGGACAAGGTGAAGCTGTCGCTGGTCGACACCACGACGTACTCCAACGGCGTCCAGCACCAGGTGTTCCGGCCGCTGCGCTGAGGCCGATGGCGAGCCGGCACCGGGCAGCGTAGGTTTCGGCCCATGACCGAGTCGTACGCCGCCGGAGAGCTCGAGCCGCCGCTGCTCGAGGAGACCATCGGAGCCAACTTCGAGCGGACGGTCGCCGCCCACCGCGACCGCGAGGCCCTGGTGGAGGTGGCCAGCGGCCGGCGCTGGACGTGGGCCGAGCTGGACCGCGACGTCGACGCGTTGGCGCGCGGGGTGATCGCCGCCGGCGTCGAGAAGGGCCACCGGGTCGGGATCTGGGCGCCGAACTGCGCGGAGTGGACGCTGACGCAGTACGCCTGCGCCAAGGTCGGCGCGGTGCTGGTCAACGTCAACCCGGCCTACCGCACCCACGAGTTCGCCTACGCGGTCAACCAGAGCGGGCTGCGCCTGCTCCTCGCCGCGTCGGCCTTCAAGACCAGCGACTACCGGGCGATGGTGGACGAGGTCCGCGGCCAGTGCCCGGACCTGCAGCGCGTGGTCTACGTCGACACCGACGACTGGGCCGAGCTGGTGGCGGGCGGGGAGTCCGTCCCGGCGGGGGCTGTCGCGGAGCGGATGGCCACCCTGGACCCCCACGACCCGATCAACATCCAGTACACCTCGGGCACCACGGGCTACCCCAAGGGCGCCACGCTGTCGCACCGCAACATCCTCAACAACGGCTACTTCACGACCGAGCTGATCAACCTCGGCCCGGAGGACCGGCTGTGCATCCCGGTGCCCTTCTACCACTGCTTCGGGATGGTGATGGCCAACCTCGGCTGCACCACCCACGGCGCCACGATGGTGATCCCGGCGCCCGGCTTCGACCCCGAGACCACGCTGCGCACGATCGCCGCGGAGCGCTGCACGGGCGTGTACGGCGTCCCGACCATGTTCATCGCCATGCAGAACCACCCGACGTTCGCCGAGCACGACCTGTCCACCCTGCGCACCGGGATCATGGCCGGCTCGATCTGCCCGGTCGAGGTGATGAAGCGCTGTGTCAACGAGATGAACATGACCGAGGTGTCGATCGCCTACGGCATGACCGAGACCAGCCCGGTCTCCTGCCAGACCCGCGCCGACGACGACCTCGAGCGGCGTACCGCCACCATCGGCCGGGTGCACCCGCACGTCGAGATCAAGATCGTCGACCCGGTGACGGGGGAGACCGTCGAGCGCGGACGGACCGGCGAGTTCTGCACCCGCGGCTACTCGGTGATGCTCGGCTACTGGGACGACCCGGAGAAGACCGCCGAGGCCATCGACGCCGACGGCTGGATGCACACCGGCGACCTCGCCGAGATGCGCGAGGACGGCTACTGCAACATCGTCGGCCGTATCAAGGACATGGTGATCCGCGGCGGGGAGAACGTCTACCCGCGCGAGATCGAGGAGTTCCTCTACCAGCACCCCGACGTGGAGGACGTGCAGGTGATCGGCGTCCCCGACGAGAAGTACGGCGAGGAGCTCTGCGCGTGGGTCAGGATGAAGGCCGGCGCGGAGCCGCTGGACGCCGACGCCGTGCGCGCCTACGCGACCGGGAAGCTCGCGCACTACAAGATCCCGCGCTACGTGATGGTGGTCGAGGAGTTCCCGATGACCGTCACCGGCAAGATCCGCAAGGTCCAGATGCGCGAGGAGTCCGCGAAGCAGCTCGGCCTCCTCTAGCAACGCCGAGTCGGCGCCAGTTGACGTCCCACCCACCCCCAGTCGGCGCGGGTTGACGTCCCACCCGCCCCGAGTCGGCGCAGGTTGACCGGCGTGGCCGGTGCTCAGCGCCCGATGAGCACGGGAATCCGGGCCGACGTGCCGTTGCCGCCACGCCAGGTGATCCAGCCGTCGTCGAGCGGGTGGATCCCGGCGCGGTGGCTGACCCGCACCGTGAAGCGAGCGCTCTCGCCGGGCGCCAGCCGCACGGCCGCCGGCCGCACCACGACCGAGTGACGGGTGAACCCCGACGCCGACGAGCTGAAGTACAGCGCCCTGCGGCCGACGTTGGTGATCGTCCGGGCGGCGGAGGACTCGTCCCCCCTCAGCAGCAGCGAGGGGGTGTTCAGCCGGCCCGGGGCCACGGAGCCGTCGAGCCACGCGCGGTAGCGGTGCGGCGGCACGGCGTACACGACGCCGGGGCGGACCACGGACGACCTGACCCGGCCCGCGCCGGTGCGCAGCGCCGACGGCGAGCCAGTCAGCGGGGCGGCGGTGGTCGCGAGGACCGAGCGGACGACGCTGGCCGACCAGCCGTTGCGGGAGCGGAGCAGGGCTGCGGTGCCGGAGGTGTACGCCGTGGCCGCGGACGTCCCGGACACGAAGTCCCAGCGGGTGTCGCGCACCGTGGGCGGGACGGCCCCGAGCAGCCCCACGCCGGGAGCGACGACGTCGGGCTTGAGCACGGCCGCCGTGGGGTCACCACCGGCCGTGAAGCGCGCCAGTCGCGCCGGCGGGTGCTCGACCCCCGCGGGGCGGAGCGCCACCCGGCCACGGGGGTGGGCGGCGTGCCAGGCGCGCAGCGCCGCGGAGTCTGCCCGGTCGAGATGGACCGTGGGCACGCTGTGGAAGTCGGAGTCGACGGTGCCGGGGCCGGGGTTGGCCAGCACCATGCCCACGCCGTCCGCCTCGTCGACGGCGCGGGACTTGTCGACCCGGCCGATGCTGCCGCGCTCGCAGAGCACGACCGCGCCGCGGACCTTGCCGGCGTCGAGGCTGCCCGGGGTGCACACCCGGGCGGCTGCCCGGGATGCGCCCGGGGCCGCGGACTGCCCGCCGACGACGAGCCGCGCGGGGCCCACGCCACGGGTGGAGGCCATCGCGCCGGTCAGCGAGGGGCCGCCGTCGAGGGCCACTCGACCGCGGCGGACCACGTCGGTCGTGCCCCCGACCGTGGTGACCCAGGGGCCGGGGTGGGCGGCGAAGCCGTGCGAGCCGGTGTTGCCGGCGGCCGCGACCACGACGACGTCCGCCTCCGCGGCGCCCAGCAGGGCTCGCTCGACCGTGTCGAACGTGGGCGGACCGCCGACCGAGAGGTTGAGGACGTCGACCCCGTCGCGGGTGGCCTGGTCGATCGCGGTGACCAGGTCCGCCGTCGCGCAGCCGTCGTCGGCCGGGTCGGGCGCGGTCCAGCAGGCCTTGTAGACCGCGAGCCGGGACTGGGGCGCCATGCCGCCGTATCCGCCGAGCCGCTGGCCGTGGACCAGCACCGAGACACCGGCGTTGCCGGCCGCGATCGAGGCCATCTCGCTGCCGTGGCCGTCGTCGTCACGCGGGGAGAGCGAGGAGGAGGTGCGGACCCGGTCGGTGCCGAAGCCGTCGACGTACCACCGGGCCCCCACGAGCTTGCGGTTGCAGGTGTCGCTGCCCCAGCCCTCGCCGGCCTGGCACGAGCCGTGGAAGCCGTGGGGGCCGCGGCCCAGGCGCGGGACGTCGGAGAAGAGCGGGTTGTCGGGCCAGATCCCCGAGTCGACGACGCCGATGACCGTGCCGGCGCCCCCGCGCCGGTGGCCGGGACCGGTGAGGCCCCCCGAGGCGGGCGCGGCACCGGCCAGGCGGCGTACGGCGTTCTTCTCCACGAGCGCGACGTGGGAGTCGGCGGCGAGGGTGTCCGCCTCGGCGCGGGTGAGGCGTACGGCGACGCCGTTGAGGGCGGTCGTCCAGCGGTAGACCGGGGTGGGCGAGCCGACCTGAGCGAGCACGTCGTCCTGCTCCTGGCGCAGCTTCAGCCGGTGCAGCGAGGCGGGGATCACGCCCCGGTCCCCGGAGGTGCCAGGCCCGTCGAGCGTCACCAGGTAGAGCGCGGTGTCGGCGGCCGCGGACGCCGGCGCGAGCAGCCCGACCAGGCCGGCCGCAGCCGCGACCAGCGCGAGGGCGGATGCGACCCCGGCCAGGGCGCGACGCCCGGACGCCCGGTCTCGCAGGTGTGCCCGACCCCCCACGTCTGCCTCCCTCTCGGTGCCCGTCTCGTTCGCGAAGTTCCCATTCTGACCCAAGGCGCCACAGCGTGGCAGGCGATCGCGCCCGATTCCAGCGTCCGGCGGTCGGCTGCCTACCCTTGGCGCCATGGTCCCCACCCCCTCGACGACGCCCCTCGTGGTCGGCTTCGACCTCGACATGACGCTCATCGACACGGTGCCGGGCTTCAGCGCGACCCTGCAGGTGCTCGGCGCTGAGCTGGGTGTCGACTTCCCGGTGGCCGAGATGACCGCGCGGCTCGGCCCGCCCCTCGAGCACCTCCTCGGCGAGCACCTCGCGGAGGATGCGGTCGGCCCCGCCGGCGACCGCTTCCGGGCCCTCTACCCCGACCACGCGGTGGCCCCCGTTCCGGTGCTGCCGGGCGCCCACGAGGCCATCGAGGCGGTACGCCGCCAGCGCGGCCGCGTCGTCGTGGTGACCGGCAAGTTCCCCGACAACGCGCGGCGCCACGTCGACCACCTCGCGCTCGACGTCGACCACGTCGAGGGCTGGGTGTGGGGCGTCGGGAAGGCCGACGTGCTGCGCCGCGAGGGCGCCGCGATCTACGTCGGTGACCACGTGCACGACGTGGAGGGCGCCCTGGCCGCGGGGGCGATCAGTGTCTCGGTCCTGACCGGGGGCTGCACCCGCGCGGAGCTGCTCGAGGCCGGCACCCACGTGGTGCTCGAGGGCCTCGACGAGTTCCCGGCCTGGCTCGACGAGCACCTGCTCACCACGCGGCTGGCGGCCCTCGAGGCCGACCTGCGCGACCGCGGGTCGGTGCTGGTGGCCTACAGCGGCGGCGCCGACAGCGCCTTCCTGCTGGCGGCCGCCGTCCGGGCGCTGGGGCCCGACCGGGTCGCGGCGGCGACCGGCTACTCCCACTCGCTGCCGGAGGCCGAGCGTGACCCGGCCCGGGTGTTCGCGGAGTCCCTCGGGGTGGACGTGCTGACGCCGCGGACCCACGAGATGGAGCGTGAGGGCTACCGCGCCAACGGAGGGGACCGCTGCTTCTTCTGCAAGGCCGAGCTGCTCGACGTGCTGACCCCGCTGGCTGCCGAGCGCGGCCTGGCCCACGTGGCCACGGGCACCAACGCCGACGACGCGGTCGCCGGGTTCCGCCCGGGGATCCGGGCCGCGGCCGAGCGGGGCGCGATCACCCCGCTGCGTGACGCCGGCCTGACCAAGGCGCAGGTGCGTGAGGCCTCGCGGCGGTGGGAGCTGCCCACCTGGGACAAGCCGGCCGCCGCCTGCCTGTCCTCCCGGGTGGCCTACGGCGTCGAGGTGACCCCGCACCGGCTGGCCCGGGTCGAGCGGGCCGAGGCCGCGGTGCGCGCGCTGCTGCGGGAGCACGGCGTACCCCTGCGCGACCTGCGGGTCCGCGACCTCGGCGAACGGGCGTCGGTGGAGGTCGACCGGGCGCTGCTCGACGGGCCGCTCCACCCGGGGGGCGAGCTGGCGGACGGGCTGCTGGCCGACGTGCGCCGCGCCGGGTTCCACGAGGCCGCCCTCGACCCCCGGGGCTTCCGGTCGGGCTCGATGAACGACGCGCTGCGTCCGTGAGAGCCGGCGCCCCGGTGGCGCCCGGAACTGGTTGGCAGCGCACGAGCGCGCCGACATAGGCTTGCCCAACGCCCGCGGCACGAGGCCGCGGCGCGCACACGAGAGGTCCCGCCCGTGCCCACTGGCAAGGTGAAGTGGTTCGACGCCGAGAAGGGTTTCGGCTTCCTGTCCCAGCAGGACGGCCCGGACGTCTACGTGCGCGCGGAGGCGCTGCCCGAGGGGACGACCAGCCTCAAGGCCGGCACCCGGGTGGAGTTCGGGATCGCCCAGGGGCGCCGCGGTGACCAGGCGCTCCAGGTGCGGGTGGTCGACGCCCCGGCGTCGGTGTCGCGTGGCCAGTCGCAGGCACGCCGCAAGAAGCCCGAGGAGATGGTCCCGATCGTGGAGGACCTGATCCGCCTGCTCGACGGCGTCGGTGAGGGCTACCGCCACGGCCGCCACCCCGACGCGCGCACGGCGCGCCCCACCGCGAAGCTGCTCCGCGCCCTCGCGGACGAGCTCGAGCTCTGAGGCCTCCCGCTACCGGGCCGGCAGGCTACTGGGCCGGCCCGACGCTGCCGGGCCGGCTCGAGAGCACGTAGACCGCCCACGCGGCGAGCACGGCGCAGGCGATGCCGAGCCCGAGCCGGGGGATGAGCGGCAGGGCGATCCCCAGGAAGCCCCCGAGCACCCACGCCAGCTGCAGCGTGGTGTCGGACCGGGCGAAGGCGGAGGACTGCACGCGCTCGGGCACGTCGCGCTGGATGGTCGCGTCCAGGGAGAGCTTCGCCAGCGCCTGGGCCAGGCCCGCGGTGAGCCCGAGCAGGGCGACGGTGACCACGCCGTAGAAGAGCGCCGCGAGCAGGACCAGCACCACGTCCGCGACCAGCGCGAGCACCACCGTCGTCATCGGGTCGACGCGGCGCATCAGGGAGCCCAGTGCGATGCCGAGGGTGTTGCCGGCGCCGGCCGCGCCGATGACGATCGCGAGCAGCACCTCCGGGCTCCAGTCGCCGATCGGGTTCTCCCGCAGCAGGAACGCCATGAACATCACCAGGAAGCCCGACAGCCACCGTGGCCCGCAGTTGGCGCGCAGCGCGAACGCCACCGCCGGCGGGACGTGCGGGCGGGCCGGGCGACCGCTGGTGTCCGGTCGGGGCGCGGAGGGGCCGGGACCGAGGGCAAGGCGGATCTCGCCCTGGCTGGAGTCGACCTTCGCGGGAAGTCGGATCGCGAGGATCGTGGCGACCACGAACAACACGAACGCGTAGCGCAGCGACCACTCCGGGCCGACGGTCGAGGCGAGGGCGGCGATGGGGGCGGAGACGCCGGCCCCGACGATGCCCGCCAGGGAGATCCGGGCGTTGGCCTTGACCAGGGTGAAGGACGGCGGCACGAGGCGGGGTACGGCGGCGGCCCGGGTCACGCCGTACGCCTTGGACGCCACGAGCACGCCCAGCGCGGCGGGGAAGAGCCAGCGCGACTCCTCCACGACCGCGGTCGCCAGCACCCAGCACAGGAAGCCGCGCAGGGCCATCGTCGCGCCGATCGCCCAGCGCCGCCCGTGGCTGAAGCGGTCGAGGAAGGGTCCGATCAGCGGGGCCACGACCGCGAACGGCAGCATGGTCAGGCCGAGGAAGAGGGCGACCTGCCCGCGCGCCTCACCGGTGGGCACCTGGAAGAACAGCGTGCCGGCGAGCGAGATCGCGACGGCGGCGTCACCGGCGGTGTTGAAGGCGTGCATCTCGATCAGCCGGGAGAGCCCGGAGTCGCCGGCCCCCTCCGCCCGGGCGGCGCGGCGCGCCTGCCCGACCGCGAACCGACCGGCCCGACCGGTGACCCGGGCGACGCCGCGCACCCCGCGGGCGGTGGCCCGCGCGCCGGTGCCGAGCCCGCGGCCCACGGGCCCGGTGCGGTCCCCGGAGGGGGCCTCCTCGCCGGCCGTCCCCGGGTCCGGTGCGGTGCCCGACCAGCGCGGCTCCCCGGCCGGGGAGTCAGGGTGCGGAGCGGTCATGCCCCCATCCTGCCCGCTGCCGAGGACACCACACCGCCCGGACACCCCGGGGCCGGGGATGAGGCCGGACCAGGAGGCCGGGGGAGCCTCGTCGAGGGGTCGACCTGACAGCCCGGGGCCTCATGGGTCATGATTTCGCCCGTGATGACCTCCGTGCGCACCAAGCCCGATGCCGCCGCCGTGGCTGCGGTGGACGCGGCCCGTGCCGCGCTCGTCGAGGAGGTCGACCCCGCGGACGTGGGCGAGCACCTCGGTCACGTGGTCGAGGGGGAGCGCCTGGTCACCCACCTCTTCGCCTGCGAGCGGGCCGGCTACGTCGGCTGGCGCTGGTCGGTCACCGTCGCCCGTGCCCCCCGCCAGAAGGCGGTCACCATCGACGAGGTCGTCCTGGTGCCCGGCGTCGAGGCCATCGTCGCCCCCGAGTGGGTGCCCTACCGCGAGCGGATCAAGCCGGGTGACCTCTCCCCGGGCGACCTGCTGCCGGTCGACGACGACGACCCGCGGCTGGTCCCGACGTACTCCTTCGGCGACGACCCGCTCGACGCCGACGAGAAGGCCCAGGTCCGCCAGGTCGCGACCGACCTCGGCCTCGGGCGCGTGCGCACCCTCTCGCTCGAGGGTCGCGAGCTCGCCGCCCAGCGCTGGTACGACGGCGACGGCGGCCCGGCCTCGCCGCTGGCCCAGTCGGCGCCGGACAGCTGCACCACCTGCGGCTTCCTGCTCAGGATCAACGGCCCGCTCTCGGAGATGTTCGGCGTCTGCGCGAACGGCGACGCCAACGACGACGGTCGGATCGTGTCGTTCGACCACGGCTGCGGCGCCCACTCCGAGGTGCGGCTGGCCAAGAAGCACGAGCCGCTGCCCCTGCCGGAGCCCGTCTTCGACACCCTCACCCCCGGCGACGTCGAGAGGTTCTGAGGGTCGAGTCGGCGCAAGCTCGCCGTGAGGAGTCAGTCGGCGGCGCGCAGCTCGCGACGGGCCTTGCGGCGACGCCGGCAGTACTCCAGGCCGAACAGCCCGAGGCCGAAGCCGGCCAGGCAGGTCCACAGCCACCACACCCGGCCCTCGTCCTGCAGCCGCCCGTAGAAGGGGAGCAGGGCGACGAAGGCGATCAGCCACAGGGCGACGCCGACCTCCACGGTCCGGACCCCGTCGACGTCGAGCGGCTCGACGTCGGCCACGATGTAGGTGCGGTTGCCGATCTCGTGCTGCATCGGCTGGTCGTCGCGGAACTCCACGTCTCCACGTTAGTCGAGTCACGCTCCACGCCGGATGTCACCCGCGCGAAACACGACGTCTGCCAGAATGACGGCCCGTGAGCAACCAGGGCAGAACGGGCAGCGGCACCAGCACCTCGACCTCGACGCGCAGGGCCGGCGGCCTCGACGGATTCTTCAAGATCTCCGAACGCGGGTCCACCGTGGGTCGAGAGGTCCGCGGCGGCATCGTCACCTTCCTGACGATGGCCTACATCATCGTCCTCAACCCGATCATCCTGCTCCAGGGCAAGGACATGAACGGCGACCTGCTGGCGGGGGGCGACTTCACCACCATCGCCGCCTGCACCGCGCTGGCGGCGGGTGTGCTCACGATCCTGATGGGCGTGGTGGCGAACTACCCGCTGGCGCTGGCCACCGGGCTCGGGCTCAACGCCTTCGTCACGTTCTCGATCGCCAGCCAGATGACCTGGGCCGACGCGATGGGCCTGGTCGTGATCGAGGGCCTGGTCATCCTGGTGCTGGTGCTCACCGGCTTCCGGGAGGCCGTCTTCCGCGCGGTCCCCGCCCAGCTCAAGACCGCCATCTCGGTCGGCATCGGGCTGTTCATCGCGCTGATCGGCCTCGTCGACGCCGGCTTCGTACGTCGTACCGGCGCCGGACCGGTCCCGGTCGAGCTCGGCATCGGCGGTCAGCTCCAGGGCTGGCCGGTCCTCGTCTTCGCCGTCGGCCTGGCCCTGGTCATCGCGCTCTACGTCACGGGCATGCGCGGAGCCATCCTGATCTCGATCGTCACCACCACCCTGCTGGCCATCGTCGTGGAGAAGCTCGCGCACGTCGGCCCCACCTTCGCCGCGGACGGGTCGGTCAACCCCAAGGGCTGGAACCTCAACGTGCCCGCCTGGCCCACCGACATCATCGAGAAGCCGAACTTCGGCCTGGTCGGCGACTTCAACCTGCTGGGCTCCTGGGAGAACGCCGGCGTCGTGACGGCCGCGCTCTTCGTCTTCACGCTGATGCTGGCCGACTTCTTCGACACCATGGGCACGATGACCGCCATCGGCGCCGAGGCCGGTCTGCTCGACGCCGAGGGCAACCCGCCGAACACCAAGCGCATCCTGGTCGTCGACTCGATCGCGGCCGCCGGTGGCGGTGTCGCGGGCGTCTCGAGCAACACCTCCTACATCGAGTCCGCGTCCGGTGTCGCCGAGGGCGCCCGGACCGGTCTGGCCAGCGTCGTCACCGGCCTGCTCTTCCTGTTCGCGACGCTGTTCTCGCCCGTGGTCGAGATCATCCCGAACGAGGCCGCGGTCCCGGCGCTGGTGCTGGTCGGCTTCCTGATGATGCAGCAGGTCAAGGGCATCGACTGGGACGACCTCGAGATCGCCATCCCGGCGTTCCTCACGATCGTGCTGATGCCCTTCACCTACTCGATCTCGGTCGGCATCGGGGCGGGCTTCCTCGCCTTCGTCCTGATCAAGTCGGTGCGCGGCAAGATCTCCCAGGTCCACCCGCTCATGTGGGTGATCGCGGCGCTCTTCGTCGTCTACTTCGCGATCAGCCCGATCACCGCCTGGCTGAGCTGAACCCCGTCGGGTCGACCCGTCTCGACCCGAGGCCCACGCCGAGTCGGCGTTCCTTGACGCCTCATGTGTCAAGGAACGCCGGCTCGGCGTCGTTGTGGGGTGCACCTGCGCCGACTCGGCGTCCTGCGCCGGAATAGTTAGCACAGGTAATGACTTATGCTAACGACATGCCCACTGTTGAGAAGGTCGCCAGGACGGACGCCGGGCTCGCTTCCGAGCTCCGGCTCTCGGTCATGCGGCTGCGCCGGCGGCTGGCCAACGAGCGCCACCCCGACAACGAGCTGAGCCTGAACCAGATGGCCGTGCTGGGTGCGCTGTACCGCAACGGCGACCTCACCATCGGGGAGCTGGCCGCCCACGAGCGCGTGCAGCCGCCGAGCATGACCCGCACCGTCAACTGCCTCGAGGAGGGCGGGTACGTCGCCCGCCGCCCGCACGCGACCGACGGCCGGCAGGTCCTGGTGGGCCTGTCCGACAGTGGCCGGGCGACCCTGCTGGCCGACCGCGCCCGCCGCGACGCCTGGCTGGCCACGCGCCTGCGCGACCTCAGCCCCGAGGAGCGCGCCGCGCTGCGCAAGGCCGCCCCGATCCTCGAACGACTCGCCCAGAGCGAATGAGCGAATGAAGGACTGATCCACACCCTTGAGCCCCACGTTCCGCGCCCTCGTCAACCCCAACTACCGTCGCTACCTCGCCGGCAGCGTGGTGTCGAACACCGGCACCTGGATGCAGCGGGTGGCGCAGGACTGGCTGGTGCTCCAGCTGTCGGGCAACAGCGGGACCGCGATCGGGATCACCACCGGCCTGCAGTTCCTCCCGGTGCTCCTGCTCTCGCCGTACGCCGGGGTGATCGCGGACCGGTTCCCCAAGCGCCGGCTGCTCCAGGTGACCCAGCTGGCCATGGCGGTCGCGTCCCTGCTGCTCGGGGTGCTGGCCGTCACCGGGGTCGCGCAGACCTGGCACGTCTACGTCATCGCGTTCGCCTTCGGCATCGGCTCCGCCTTCGACGCCCCGGCCCGGCAGTCGTTCGTCTCCGAGATGGTCGGCCCCGACGACCTGACGAACGCGGTCGGCCTGAACTCCGCGACCTTCAACGTCGCCCGGATCGCCGGCCCCGGTCTCGCCGGCCTGATGATCGGCGCCCTCGGTGGCGGCGCCTCGGCGACCGGGTGGGTCATCCTGATCAACGCCGCGTCGTACGCCGCGGTGATCTGGCAGCTGGAGCGCATGGACCCACTTCTGCTGCACACCGCCGAGCTGCGACCCAAGACCCCCGGGATGCTCCTCGAGGGGGTCCGCTACGTCCGCAGCCAGCCCAAGATGGTGATGATCCTGATCATGGTGTTCTTCGCGGGCACCTTCGGGATGAACTTCCAGATCACGTCGGCGCTGATGGCGACCCAGGTGTTCGGCAAGGGGGCGGGGGAGTTCGGGATCCTCGGCTCGGCGATGGCCGTCGGCTCGCTGACCGGGGCCCTGCTGGCCGCCCGCCGCACCCGGATCCGGCTGCGGCTCCTCGTGGTGGCCGCACTGGGGTTCGGCGCGGCCGAGATCGTGGCCGGCCTGCTCCCGTCGTACGTCGCCTTCGCGGTGTTCGCGCCCGTCATCGGGCTGTGCACCCTGACCCTGCTCAACAGCGCCAACGCGACCATGCAGCTGGAGTCCGACCCGGCCCTGCGCGGTAGGGTGATGGCCCTCTACATGACCATCGTGATGGGCGGCACCCCGATCGGCTCGCCGATCATCGGCTGGATCGGGGAGCACCTCGGTGCCCGGTGGACGCTCGTCTCCGGCGGGGTGCTGACCATGGTCGGCGTCCTGGTCGCCGTCCTCGTCCACGCCCACCTGCGTGGGGGCCTGCGCACCGTTTTGACCCCTGCCGTGCGCCCGAGTAATCTCATTCCTCGTGTCTGGGACGACCAGACCGTTGCGCGTGCTCGGAAATAGCCCGCGGCCCGAGACCCCTCAGGTTCAGGCCCGCGAGCGGCGCCAGCACTCACATCACAGGCACACAGCAGCAAGCAGCATCATCGTGCCCGGCAAGGTGTCGGGTTCTGACTAGAGGACAAGAAGGGGAACCACCAAGGTGCCCACCATTCAGCAGCTGGTCCGCAAGGGCCGCCAGGACAAGGTGTCGAAGAACAAGACGCCTGCCCTCAAGGGTTCGCCCCAGCGACGCGGCGTATGCACGCGCGTCTACACCACCACCCCGAAGAAGCCGAACTCCGCCCTCCGCAAGGTCGCCCGCGTGCGCCTGTCGAGCGGCGTCGAGGTCACCGCTTACATCCCGGGCGTGGGCCACAACCTCCAGGAGCACTCGATCGTGCTCGTGCGCGGCGGCCGTGTGAAGGACCTCCCCGGTGTCCGTTACAAGATCATCCGCGGCACGCTCGACACCCAGGGCGTGAAGAACCGCAAGCAGGCCCGCAGCCGCTACGGCGCCAAGAAGGAGAAGAGCTGACATGCCGCGCAAGGGTCCCGCGCCGAAGCGCCCCATCGACATCGACCCCGTCTACGGGTCCCAGCTGGTCTCCCAGCTGGTCAGCAAGATCCTGCAGGACGGCAAGAAGCAGGTCGCGCAGCGCATCGTCTACACCGCGCTCGAGGGTTGCCGCGAGAAGACCGGCACCGACCCGGTGCTGACGCTCAAGCGTGCGCTCGACAACGTCAAGCCGGCCATCGAGGTCAAGCCCCGCCGCGTCGGCGGTGCGACCTACCAGGTCCCGATCGAGGTCAAGGGCGGCCGTGGCACCACGCTGGCGTTGCGCTGGCTGGTCGGCTACGCCCAGGACCGTCGTGAGAAGACGATGTCCGAGCGTCTGATGAACGAGATCCTCGACGCCTCCAACGGCCTCGGTGCCGCTGTGAAGCGCCGCGAGGACACCCACAAGATGGCCGAGTCCAACAAGGCCTTCTCTCACTACCGCTGGTGACCGTACGGCGGTGCCCGCCCGACCGGGCGCGGCACCGCCGGTCGTCAGACCATCCGCACTTTTCACCCGAGGGGATCACGAGTAACCGTGGCCGTCGACATCACCACTGACCTCAACAAGGTCCGCAACATCGGCATCATGGCGCACATCGACGCCGGCAAGACCACCACCACCGAGCGGATCCTGTTCTACACCGGCATCACCTACAAGATCGGTGAGGTCCACGAGGGCGCTGCCACGATGGACTGGATGGAGCAGGAGCAGGAGCGCGGCATCACCATCACGTCCGCCGCGACGACCTGCTGGTGGAAGAACCACCAGATCAACATCATCGACACCCCGGGCCACGTGGACTTCACGGCCGAGGTCGAGCGCTCGCTGCGCGTCCTCGACGGTGCCGTCGCGGTGTTCGACGGCGTTGCCGGTGTCGAGCCCCAGACCATGACCGTGTGGCGCCAGGCGAACAAGTACTCCGTGCCCCGGATGTGCTTCGTCAACAAGCTGGACCGCACCGGCGCGGACTTCTTCCGCTGCGTCGACATGATGGTCGAGCGCCTCAACTCCACCCCCCTCGTGCTCCAGCTCCCGATCGGCGCGGAGTCCGACTTCCTCGGTGTCGTCGACCTGGTCGGCATGCGTGCCCTGACCTGGCGCGGCGAGACCAAGATGGGTGAGGACTACGAGGTCGAGGAGATCCCCGCGGAGATGGCGGAGCAGGCCGCCGAGTACCGCGAGAAGCTGCTCGAGACCCTGTCCGAGGCCGACGACGACATCATGGAGAAGTACCTCGAGGGCGAGGACTTCACCGTCGAGGAGCTCGAGGCCGCGATCCGTCGCGCCACCCTCGCCGACAAGCTCAACCCGGTCCTGTGCGGCACGGCGTTCAAGAACAAGGGCGTCCAGCCCCTGCTCGACGCGGTCGTGAAGTACCTCCCCTCGCCGCTCGACATCGACGGCATCGTCGGTCACTCGGTCAAGGACGAGAACGAGCAGATCGTCCGCAAGCCCTCCGACGACGAGCCGTTCTCCGGCCTGGCCTACAAGATCGCCTCGGACCCGCACCTCGGCAAGCTGATCTACGTCCGGGTCTACTCCGGCAAGCTCGAGGCCGGCTCGACCGTGGTCAACTCGGTCAACGGCCGCAAGGAGCGGATCGGCAAGGTCTACCAGATGCACGCCAACAAGCGTGAGGAGATCGCGTCGGTCGGCGCCGGCCAGATCGTCGCCGTCATGGGCCTGAAGGACACCAAGACCGGTCACACGCTCTGCGACCCGCAGAACCAGGTCGTGCTCGAGTCGATGACGTTCCCGGCCCCGGTGATCGAGGTCGCGATCGAGCCCAAGACCAAGTCCGACCAGGAGAAGCTGGGCATGGCGATCCAGCGCCTCTCCGACGAGGACCCGACCTTCACGGTCAAGTCCGACGAGGAGACCGGCCAGACGATCATCGCCGGCATGGGTGAGCTCCACCTGGAGATCCTGGTCGACCGCATGAAGCGCGAGTTCCGCGTCGAGGCGACCGTCGGCAAGCCGCAGGTCGCCTACCGCGAGACCGTCCGCAAGGAGGTCACGAACCACAGCTACACCCACAAGAAGCAGACCGGTGGTTCGGGCCAGTTCGCGAAGGTCGTCATCTCGCTCGGCCCGAACATCGACCCCGAGACCGGCACCGGTGCGGGCTACGAGTTCGCGAACAACGTCAGCGGCGGTCGCGTCCCGCGCGAGTACATCCCGTCGGTGGACCAGGGCGGCCAGGAGGCCATGGAGTTCGGCGTGCTCGCCGGCTACCCGATGGTCGACGTGAAGTTCACCCTCGAGGACGGCGCCTACCACGACGTCGACTCGTCCGAGCTCGCGTTCAAGATCGCCGGCAACCAGGCCTTCAAGGAGGCCGCCCGCATGGCCAAGCCGGTCCTGCTCGAGCCGATGTTCGCCGTCGAGGTGACCACCCCCGAGAGCTTCCTCGGCACGGTCATCGGTGACATCAACAGCCGGCGCGGCCAGATCCAGGCACAGGAGGAGCGTCACGGTGACATGGTCATCAACGCCCTCGTGCCGCTGTCCGAGATGTTCGGGTACGTTGGCGACCTGAGGTCCAAGACCTCCGGCCAGGCCTCGTACTCGATGGAGTTCGACTCGTACGCCGAGGTTCCTTCGAACATCGCCGACGAGATCATCAAGAAGGTCCGCGGCGAGTAACCACCCCGGTTACCGCCGAGGATCCTCGGCACGCAACACTGAATTCACGAGTCAAGTAACAACCCAACCAGGAGGAGCCCACCGTGGCTAAGGCGAAGTTCGAGCGGACCAAGCCGCACGTCAACATCGGCACCATCGGTCACATCGACCACGGTAAGACGACGCTGACCGCAGCAATCACCAAGGTGCTGCACGACAAGTACCCGGACCTGAACCCCTTCACGCCGTTCGACGAGATCGACAAGGCCCCTGAAGAGCGTCAGCGCGGTATCACCATCTCGATCGCGCACGTCGAGTACCAGACCGAGGCTCGCCACTACGCGCACGTCGACTGCCCGGGTCACGCCGACTACATCAAGAACATGATCACCGGTGCGGCTCAGATGGACGGCGCGATCCTCGTGGTCGCCGCCACCGACGGCCCCATGCCGCAGACCCGCGAGCACGTCCTGCTCGCCCGCCAGGTCGGCGTGCCCGCCCTGGTCGTCGCGCTGAACAAGTGCGACATGGTCGACGACGAGGAGCTCATCGAGCTCGTCGAGATGGAGGTGCGCGAGCTCCTCTCCGAGTACGAGTTCCCGGGCGACGACATCCCGGTCGTGCGCGTTGCGGCCTTCCCGGCCCTCAACGGCGACGCCAAGTGGGGCGAGTCGGTGGCCGAGCTCATGCAGGCCGTGGACGACTACATCCCGACCCCCGAGCGTGACACCGACAAGCCGTTCCTGATGCCCGTCGAGGACGTCTTCACGATCACCGGTCGTGGCACCGTCATCACCGGTCGTATCGAGCGCGGCATCGTCAAGGTGAACGAGGAGGTCGAGATCGTCGGCATCCGCGAGAAGTCGCAGAAGTCGACCGTCACCGGCGTCGAGATGTTCCGCAAGCTCCTCGACGAGGGCCAGGCGGGCGAGAACGTCGGTCTGCTCCTCCGCGGCACCAAGCGCGAGGACGTCGAGCGCGGCATGGTCGTCATCAAGCCGGGCACCACGACCCCGCACACCAACTTCGAGGCCTCGGTCTACATCCTCTCGAAGGAGGAGGGCGGCCGCCACACGCCGTTCTTCAACAACTACCGTCCGCAGTTCTACTTCCGCACCACGGACGTGACGGGCGTCGTGACCCTCCCCGAGGGCACCGAGATGGTCATGCCCGGTGACAACACCGAGATGGCTGTCGAGCTGATCCAGCCCATCGCCATGGACGAGGGCCTGCGCTTCGCGATCCGCGAGGGCGGCCGTACCGTCGGTGCCGGTCGGGTCACCAAGATCACCAAGTGATCGCCGCCGGTCACTGACCGGTTGATCCACCAGAACGGCCCCGGACCTCGGTCCGGGGCCGTTCTGCGTGCGAGGAGAGGATGTGCCCATGGCCGACGACGAGCAACGAGCCCTCGCGCTCCTGGCGGAGCGCGGCGAATGGGACCCGGCGACCGCCGGCGCGGTGCAGGCGTTCCTCCGCGTCGTGGGCGTCGGCAGCTGGCAGCTGCTGCGGATGACCGACTCCGACGCCGTGCTCCGTCGCTGGCTGACGTGGCTCGAGCCCCTGGGCGCCCCGGAGGAGCTGGACGCCGCGACGCTGTGGGCGGCGGTCGAGCGGGACACCCTGCGGCTGGCCGAGGCGCGCGCCGCCTCCTACGGCGAGTGGAAGACCGGCTACGGCGACACCGAGCGCTTCGACCGGGAGGCGTCGGCCGCGGCCCGCGCCCTGCGTGGACTCTGGCTGCGGCTGGCGAACCTGCAGCAGGACGTCCCGGCGACCACGGCCTGCCTGGTCACCGCGCACAGCTACGACTCCACCGCCAATCAGTTCCCAGAGGAGACAGACACGTGAACGAGCGAGTCCGCCCCGCGCGCCCGCACGAGAAGCTGACCGAGGACGGTCGGCGGATGCGGGAGGTCCTGACCTACGCGCGTCGTGGCAGCCGGTTCACGCCCCGGCAGCGGGAGGCCTGGGAGACCCACCACGAGGCGTGGGTCGTGCCCGACGAGGCGGTGGACCGCCCGGGCTTCTCCTTCACGCAGGCCTTCGGGCGGGAGGCCCCGCTGATCATCGAGATCGGGTCCGGCGTCGGCGAGGCGACGGCCGCGCTGGCGGCCGCCCGGCCGTCGTACGACGTCCTCGCCCTCGAGGTGTGGCGTCCGGGCGTGGCCGAGGGGCTGGGGCGCGTGGCCGCGACCGGGGCGACCAACGTGCGCTTCTGCTCGGTCGACGCCGTCTGGTCGATGGAGCACCTGGTCGAGCCGGGGAGCCTGGCCGGCCTGTGGACCTTCTTCCCCGACCCGTGGCACAAGAAGCGGCACCACAAGCGCCGCCTGGTGACGCCGGCCTTCGCCGCCCTGGCTGCGTCCCGGCTGGCTCCCGGAGCGGAGTGGCGGCTGGCCACCGACTGGGCCGACTACGCCGAGCAGATGGTCGAGGTGCTGGACGCGGAGCCTCTGCTCGAGGGTGGGGTCACCGAGCGGTGGCCAGAGCGACCGGTGACCAAGTTCGAGCGCAAGGGGCTGGCGGCCGGCCGGACCATCACCGACCTGGCCTACCGGCGCCGCTGACCCGCACCGGTTCAGGCGACGTCCTGCAGGTGGAAGCCGTAGGCGTCGAGCAGCTCCTCCACCCGAGCCCGCTCGGCGTCGTGGTCGAGCCCGGGCCGCAGCACGTCGAGCAGGTGCTCGCGTCCCACGGCCACGCAGCCCTCGCCCAGCACGGCGTCGTAGGCCCGCCGGATCCCTTCGTACTTCGCGAACCGGAGGCCCGGGGGCGGGCACTCGAAGCGGCGACGCAGCCGGCGCGCGTCCGCGGCGATGACCTCGATGGGCCGACCGGGCGGGCGGACCGGCGTGGGCAGCAGCCGCCGCCGGGCCCGGCCCGCCAGGGCCACGAGCAGGCTGCGGCGGCTGACGACGACGCCCACCAGCGCGATCACTGCCAGCAGCTCGAGGATCCCCGGGACCGGGTCCTGCTCCACCCTTCGAAGGTACGACGGCGACGCGGGCCGGACAACGGAGCGTGCGTCACTCCTCGAGGAGGGCGAGCTCCTCGTCGACGTAGGGGTCGCTCAGGTCGGCCGCGTCCAGCTCGGCCTTCAGGGCCCGCTGGATCCCGAGCGCCTCCTCGTGCCGGCCGAGGTTGCGCAGCGTCCACGCCACCATCCAGCGCGCGACCCGGGTGCGCGCCGGGTCGCCGATCCGCTCCCGGGCGGCCAGCGCCTCCTCGAACGACGCCAGGGCGGCCTCGAAGTCGCCGGCGTCGGCGTGCGCCATGCCGATGTTGTTCAGCAGGGAGGCGTCCCAGTCGCGCGCCCGCTGGTCGGAGGAGGCCCGCGCGACGCGGAGCGCCTCCTGGCCCAGGGCGAGCTGCCGGGCGGGCTCCGAGACCAGCGCGACCATGTGCAGAGCGTCCACGTGCAGCACGTCGAGCCCGGCCTCCGATGCGCTGCGGGCCGCGGCCTCGAAGAGCGGCCGAGCCTCGTCGGGTGCGCCCGAGGACCGCAGCAGCCGGCCGCGCTCGAGGGCGATCAGGACCGCCACGACCTCACCGGTGGGCGACAGGTCGTCAAGCACCGCATGTCCCTCGGCGTACCTCTCCTGCAGGCCGAGCGCCCGGGCGACCTGCGTCATCAGCAGCAGCCGGTCCTCGGGCTCGGCCTCCTCGGCCGCCGCGCGGAAGCGGGCCTCGGACGCCACCGGGTCCTCGAAGTCCCACAGCGGGGTGGGGTCGATCATCCGAGCAGCGCGGCGACGGCCGAGCCGAACACCTCGGTGTGCCGATCCACGTCGGCCTCGGTGTGGCTGGGCGAGAACAGGGCCATGTTGTGGAACGGCGTGAGCAGCACGCCGCGGTTGAGCGCCCACAGGTGGAAGAAGCCCTCGAGCTCCTCGTCCACGGCGGCCGCGGCGTCGGCGCCGTTGCGGGGCGGCGGGCAGAACCAGTACTCCGCCCGGCAGCCCAGCCGCTGCACGTGCCAGGGCAGGCCGTGCTCCGCGATCACCCCTGCGACACCGTCGGTGAACCTCTCGGCCAGGGGCACCGCCACGGCGTAGTCCTCCTCGCGGAGCGCGGAGGAGAGCGTGGCGCGGGTCGCGGCCATCGCCAGCGCGTTGGCGGTCAGGGTCCCGCCCACGCCGGCCACGTCGATCTCGTGGCCGAGCATCGGGCCGGCCAGCCGCTCGGCGACCGCGGCGGTCATGCCGTACGCCGCCACCGGGACCCCGCCGCCGATCGGCTTGCCGACCACCACGAAGTCGGGGTCCAGCCCCCAGGCCGCGGTCGCCCCGCCCGGTCCGGCGCACAGCGTGTGGGTCTCGTCGTTGACGAGCAGCACGTCGTGTCGCCGGGTGACCTCGCGCACCGCCTCGAGGTAGCCCTCGTCGGGCAGCACGATGCCGATGTTGGTCAGCGCCGGCTCCATCAGCAGGCAGGCGACGTCGCCCTGCGCGAGCCGGCGGTCGAGCGCGTCGACGTCGTTGAACGGCACCACGGCCGTCGTCTCCGCGACGTCGACCTGGGGTCCGAGGGCTCCCGGCCTCGGCACGACCCGGCACCCGTCGAGGACGGCGAGGGTCTCGTCCACGGTGCCGTGGTAGCACCAGTCCATGACCGCGATCCGCGGTCGCCGGGTGAGGTGGCGGGCGAAGCGGAGCACGAACCTGTTGGCGTCGGTCGCCGACATCGCCATCTGCCAGCGGGGCAGCCCGAAGCGGCGGGCCAGCTCCTCACCGACCCAGACGGCGTCGGGGGAGGGCAGCATCGTGGTGACCCCCGCCCGGGCCTGCTGCCCGATCACCTCGGCCACCGCCGGCAGCGCGTGGCCTGTCATGGCGCCGGTGTCGCCGAGGCACAGGTCGACGTACGACACCTGGTCCACGTCGACCAGCCGGGCGCCGGAGGCGTGGTCGAGGAAGAGCGGGAACGCTCCCGGCCAACGGGTCATCCACGGCATCGGGACGCCCGCGAGCAGCGACGAGCCCGCCTGCTCGGCGAGCTCGGCGGACCGCGGGTGATCGCGGACGAACCTGGCGTCCTCGTCGGCGCGGAGGGTGGCCAGTCGGCTGCGGTCGATCATGGGCTCACCGTAGTGACCGCGACGTCCGGGCGGCAGCGTCAGGACTGGGTACGTTGTCCGCTCAACCTTTCGGGGGTCGCTCGGGTCTTCTCCTCCTGACGGCCCACCGACCAGGAGGACACAGCAGATGGCAGGGACCGAGCTCTCGTTCAGCGAGTTCATGGCGGCTCGCTGGGGGCCGCTCTACCGGACGGCGTACCTCCTCACCGGGGACCGCCACGAGGCCGAGGACCTCCTCCAGGGCGCGCTGGCCCGGACCTGCGTGAAGTGGGACGGGATCCGCGACAAGCGGGCCGCCGACGCCTACGTGCGCCAGGCGATGGTCAACCAGATGTCGCGGCAGTGGCGGCACCGCGGTCGAGAGGTCGTGACCGACGAGCTCCCCGACGCCGGGCACGGCGGCGGAGTCGACGTGCGCGCCGACCACCTCGCGCTGTGGGGCGAGATCAGGAAGCTGCCGCCACGGATGCGGGCGACCCTCGTGCTCCGCTACGTCGAGGACCTCACCGAGGAGGCCACGGCCCGCGAGCTCGGCTGCTCGGTCGGCTCGGTCAAGAGCCAGACCCACCACGCCCTCAAGCGGCTGCGCGCCGCGCTGCCCACCCTCGAGCTCGCCCAGGAGATGTCATGACCAGCACCGAGATCCGCGCCGCACTCGTCGAGGTCCGCGACACCATCGAGGTCCCGCCCGTCGACGAGGTGGCCTTCCGCGCCCGGGTCCGGGCCGAGCGCCGTCGGCACGTCGGCGGCCGCGCCCTCCTGGCCGGCGCCGCGGCGGCCGTGCTCGCCGCCGGCGGCACCGTCGTCACCCACCTGCTCGACCGCCCCTCCGGCACCGAGGTGCCCGTGGCCGAGGGCGGGCCGGTCGCCACCGGGAACGTGCCGGCCACCGTCTGGTTCGTCCGCGACGGCCAGCTGACCTCCCTGGACCGGTCCGGGACGATCCACCAGCCGGGCCTGCGGTCCGAGGGCGTCATCGGCTGGACCTCCGAGCGCGTCTACGCCCTCGACGGGGACAGCCACGTGGTGGTGCTCGGCCGCGACACGGACCACGAGGGCCAGGGCCGTGACCTCGCCTACCCCCGTGAGGAGAGCCCGGTCGCCGGACCGGTGCAGAGCGTGGCCCTCTCGGGCGACGGCCGGTACCTCGCCTGGATGGACCTGGGGCACACCGTCACCGTCTTCGACGTCAAGGCCGACCGCGTGCAGTTCCGCGTCGACGTCCCGCGCAGCAGCTATGTCTCCGCGGTGAGTGCCGAGGGGGTGCTGGTCTCGGAGAACGTCGACCTGGTGCTGCACACCCCGACGGGTGGCGAGACCGCGGTCCCCACCCAGGAGGGCGGTGACAGCTGGGGCGCCCAGCTGGCCATGGGCCGCGTGCTCGTCGCCGGCCCGTCCGGCGAGACGAACGTCTACGACCTGCGCTCGGGCACGGCCGAGCGGACCGCGGTGCTGCCCGGGGCGAGCCCGACCCTGGCGTCGTACGCCGCGGCCGCCGCGACGATCGAGCCGACCGCCGACGACACCTCCGCGGTCGTGCACGTCTGGGACGGGGAGCAGGTGCACGCCCTGCGCGGCCTCGACGGTGTGCCCCAGGAGGTCCGCTTCGAGGAGGCGGGCGGCGATGTGGACGGGCTGCTCGTCGTCACCCACGGCGGTGCTCACGGACTGTGGTCCTGTTCGGCGACGGAGCTGACCTGCGTGGCGCTGCCCGTCCCTGGTGAGGTCAGCCTCTCGGAGTGAGCCGGGATCGGCTCGCTCGCCCCGGCCGGCCGGTGACTCCACCGGCCTCACGACCGTGCTGTCAGCCGCCGGCGCAGCTCGGCCTCGCGCGCGAGGCGGGCGGAGTCACGCTCACGCCGGGCCGCGACCACCGCGGCCAGGAACGCCTCCGGCGGGGTGCCGGGCGGAGGCGGGGGAGCGACGTGCTCCTGCACCTGCGCCGAGAGCCGGCCGCCGATCGTGGCCCGCGAGACGGGGTCGATCTGCGGCAGCCGGCCCAGGAACTGCCGGACGGCCAGCGCCAGCCCGGTCGGCAGCGAGACGATGTCCGCGGACGCCGCCCACGCGGCCAGCGGCGGGGGCATCTGGGCGGGCGGAGCCAGCCGCAGCCGCACCCGCTCGCGGACGACGTACGTGCCGGCGGCGTAGTCGCCCAACCGCTTGCCGCGCGAGCTCAGCAGCGCCGCGAAGAACGCGGGGCCGCCCGAGAACGCGTAGACCTCGACGACCGCGACCAGCGCGCGCACGAACGCGTGGTGGAACGAGATCGGGCCGGCGTCGTCGCGGACGGTCCGCAGGCCGAAGGCCCACTTGCCCAGCGACTTGCCGCGGGTGAGGGTCTCGACCGTGGTGGGGAAGACGACGAACACGAGCACGAGGGTGCCGATGAAGGCGACGGTCATCAGCGCCTGGTCGGTCTGCAGGGCCGCCACCGTCAGCAGCAGGACCACCCCGACCAGGAGCAGCACCGTCAGCAGGACGTCGATCAGCCCCGCGGCGATGCGGGAACCGAGGCTGGCCGGGGGCAGGTCGAGGGCGACCGCCTCGCCCGTCACCAGGTCATCGGTCGTCAGCGTCGCGAACTCCGGAGTCGACATCGCGGTCAGCATAGGGTGACCTCGTGGACCTCGACGCCTACGTGCTCGCGCACGCGCACGAGTGGCGTCGCCTCGAGGAGCTCACCCGCCGGCGGCGGCTGACGGGGACCGAGAGCGACGAGTTCGTCGAGCGCTACCAGCAGGTCGCCACGCACCTGTCCGTCGTCCGCACCTCCGCGCCGGACGCCTCGCTGATCGCACACCTGTCCTCGCTGCTCTCCCGCGCCCGCAACCGGGCGTCCGGGACCCGGGTCGGCACCTGGCGCGGGGTCTCGTCCTTCTTCGTCGACCGGTTCCCCGCCGCGCTGTACCGGCTGCGGTGGTGGTGGCTGGGCACGCTCGCGGCCAACGTCGTGGTGACCGCGGTGATGATGCTGTGGCTGCTCGACCACCCGAACGTCGAGCAGTCGCTGCTCTCGCCCGACCAGGTCGACCAGCTGGTCAACCAGGACTTCGAGGGCTACTACAGCGAGTACGCCGCCTCCCACTTCGCCGCCCAGGTCTGGGTCAACAACGCCTGGGTCTCCGCGCTCTGCCTGGCACTCGGGGTGCTCGGGTTCCCGATCGTGCTGCTGCTCTTCCGCAACATCGCCAACCTCGCGGTGATCGGCTCGATCATGACCCGGCACGGTCACGGCGGGCACTTCTGGGGCCTGATCCTGCCCCACGGCATGCTCGAGCTGACGGCTGTCTTCGTCGCCGGCGGGGTGGGGCTGCGGCTGTTCTGGTCGTGGGTGGAGCCCGGTGAGCTGTCCCGCAGCCAGTCGTTGGCCCGCGAGGGTCGCACGGCCGGCACGGTGGCCCTCGGGCTCGTGGCCGTGCTGTTCGTCAGCGGCCTGATCGAGGCCTTCGTGACGCCCTCGGGCCTGCCCACGTGGTCGCGCATCGGGATCGGGATCGTGGCGGAGGCCTGCTTCATGGCCTACGTGTTCGTGCTGGGGCGCGCCGCGGTCCACCGCGGGCACACCGGGGACATCGACGCCGCCCTCCTCGAGGACCGCGTCGCCACCCAGGCCTGACGGGACCGAGGTGTCAGAGCAGGCCGCGGGCCTTCAGCCCGAGGTAGTGGTCGGCGAGGGCGGGCGGGAGCCGTTCGGCGTCGGCGTCGACCACGTCGACGCCGAGGGCACGCAGCAGGTCCGCGGTCCGGCGACGGCGCACCAGCACCTGCTCGGCCGCGGCCGCGTCGTACACCTCGTCGAGCGTGCCGCGGGTGGCGGCCAGCTGCTCGAGCGCCGGGTCCCGCACCGAGGCGAGCACGACCCGGTGATGGCGGGTCAGTGCCGGAAGCACCGGCAGCAGCCCCTCCTCGACCGCGGAGGGCTCGAGCGGGGTGAGGAGCACGACCAGGGCCCGCTGCCGGCCGAACCCGCTCACGGCGCCGGCCAGCGACGCCCAGTCGGCCTCGGCGATCACCGGCTCGAGGTCGGCCATCGTGTCCTGCAGGGTCCGCACCACGTCCGAGGCCCCGGCGGCGCGGACCCGGCTGCGCACCCGACGGTCGCCGGCGACGAAGTCGACCCGGTCGCCGGCGCGGGCGGCGAGCGCGGCCAGCAGCAGCGCGGCGTCCATCGCCGAGTCGAGCCGGGGCACGTCGTCCACCCGGCCCGCCGACGTGCGCGACGTGTCGAGCACGAGCACGACCCGCCGGTCGCGCTCGGGCTGCCAGGTGCGCACGACGACGTTGCGGTTGCGGGCGCTGGAGCGCCAGTCGATGGAGCGGACGTCGTCGCCGCGCACGTACTCCCGCAGCGAGTCGAACTCCGTGCCCTGCCCGCGCACCCGGACCGCGGCCCGGCCGTCGAGGTCGCGCAGCCGGGCGAGCCGGCTCGGCAGGTGCTTGCGGGCCCCGAACGGCGGCAGGGACCGCACCGTCCCGGTCACCTCGCGGGTCTGCTGCCGTGCGGCCAGGCCGAGCGGGCCGAGGGTGCGCACCGTGACCCCCACGGCACGCAGGTCGCCGCGGCGGTGTGGCTCGAGCGACGTGCGGAGCACGGTCCGCTCACCGGCGGCCAGCCGCAGGCGGTGCCGGTTCCCGGAGGCGCCGGCACTGGGCTGCCAGGCGTCGCGCACCTCGGCGCGGACCCGATGCGTGGCGGTCGCCACCAGCAGCGTCGCCGTCGGCTGGCCCAGCCGGACGGGTGCCACCGGTGGGCGCGTGAGCGCGAGCACCCGCGGAGCGGGTGCCAGGAGCCAGTCGAGCCCGACCAGGAGCCCGGCCGCGAGCACCCACAGCCACACCGTGCCCATCGTCGGGCGCAGCACCACCGGGACCAGGCCCAGCAGCAGGAGCAGCGGGACGCGACCGCGCAGGACCATCAGCGCACCCGCCCGCAGCGGTGACGGGTCATCGGGGGACCGGCACCGAGCCGAGCGCGCTGGCCAGGACCTGCGCGACGTCGACGCCCTCGAGCTCGGCCTCGGCCCGCAGCCCCAACCGGTGGACAAGGGTGGCGTGGGCGAGCGCCTTGACGTCGTCGGGAGTCACGAAGTCGCGGCCGGTCAGCCACGCCCAGGCGCGCGCCGAGCGCAGCAGCGCCGTCGCGCCCCGGGGACTGACCCCCAGGCTCAGCGAGGGCGACTGGCGGGTCGCCCGCGCGATGTCGACGATGTAGCCGGCCACCTCGGGGGAGACCTGCACGCGGCGCACGGCGGCCTGGCCCGCGGCGATGTCCTCGGCGCCGGCGACCGGGCGTACCCCCGCCCCGGCGACGTCGCGGGGGTCGAAGCCGTCCGCGTGCCGGCGCAGGATCTCCAGCTCCGCCTCCCGCTCCGGCACCGGCAGCACCACCTTGAGCAGGAACCGGTCCAGCTGGGCCTCGGGCAGCGGGTAGGTACCTTCGTACTCCACGGGGTTCTGCGTGGCGGCGACCAGGAACGGCCGTGGCAGCGCCCGCGAGACACCGTCGACCGAGACCTGGCCCTCCTCCATGGCCTCGAGCAGCGCCGACTGGGTCTTCGGCGGCGTCCGGTTGATCTCGTCGGCCAGCAGCAGGTTGGTGAACAGCGGCCCCTCGCGGAAGCTGAGCTCGCCGCGGTTGCCGTCGATGACCATCGAGCCGGTGATGTCACCGGGCATCAGGTCGGGCGTGAACTGCACCCGATGGGTCTCGACCGACAGGGCGCCGGCGAGGGTCCGCACCAGCAGGGTCTTGGCCACGCCGGGCACGCCCTCCATCAGCACGTGGCCGCCGCACAGCAGGGCGACCAGGAGGCCGGAGACGGCGGCGTCCTGCCCGACGACGGCCTTCGCGACCTCGGTGCGTACGGCGGCCAGCCGCTCGCGGGCCCGCTCACCCGCGTCGTCCGCGCCGCTGACCGCCGCGTGGTCGGCCTGGGTGGTTCCGGTGTCGCTCATCTCAGGCGTACCTCTCTGTCGAGCTCGGCCAGCTGGTCGGCCAGGGTGATCAGGTCTCGGTCGGTGGTGGGGGCAGGAGAGCGGGGGCCGATCAGTGCGGCGACCGACTCGACCGGCCGGCCGAGGTGCCGCGCGACGTCACGCACGAGGGTGTCGTCGTCCCCGGCGCCGAGCCGCAGGCGCTCGCGGGCCCGGGCACGGGAGGCCGACCGGAGAGCCTCGGCGGCGTGCGCCCGGTCGCCGGACCGGCGGTAGAGACGCCCCCTGCTGCGCGTCGTCTCGATGGCGCGGACCACGACCGGCAGCGGCTCGGTCGCCAGCGCGCCGAGCCGGCGGGCCCGCCACACCACGAGCGCCGCCGTGGCCAGGCCGAGCAGCCAGAGCCCGGGCCGGATCCAGCGGGGCAGCAGGGTGGAGAGGCTGACCCCGTCGTCCCCGACCAGGTCGTCGACCGTGGGGACGTACCACACGAGCCGGCCCTGGCCGCCGAGCAGGCGAAGAACCACCGCCGCGTTGTCGGCCCGGAGCACCTGGTCGTTGCTGAGCGCCTGGTCGGCACCCAGCAGGGTGAGGCCGGGCCGCGGGGTGGCGACCACGGCCCCGTGCTCCCCGCGGAAGCAGCCCCCGGGCCCGGGGTACTCCAGTGCCCCGTCCACCTCCAGGGAGAGGTCCGCGAGCTCGGCGCACCCGGCCGGCCGGGGACCCGCCAGGGCGACCTGGAACGGCAACCCGTCCACGCCCAGCGCCTCGGTCGTCCCGGGCCCGGGCGCGGCGAGCACCAGCCGGGCGCCCCGGGTGTCGCGGAGGAGGCGGCGCGAGGTGCTGTCGCCGAGCTGCTCGGTCGAGGTGACCAGGACGGTGGTGCCGGGACCGGCGCCGGCGTCGGCCAGCGCGTCCGCGCCCCGGACCACGGTGACCTCGACGCCGTGGTCCTCGAGCACGCGCGCGAGCGCCTGGGCGCCGGCGGGGTCGGGGTTGTCCGGGTCCAGCGGCGCGGACGTGCGCACGTTGCCCAGGCCGAGGACGACGACGACCAGCACCGCGGCCGCGAGCGCGGCCACGATCAGCAGGGTCGACCGCTGCCGCACCCACCAGCCGGACCGCACCGGTGGCGCCGCCGAGGTCGTGGTCACCGGCGCACCCCCAGGTCGTCGTCCAGGGCGAGCACGGCCGCGGCCTGGTCGCGGGTGGCCGGTCGGTCGCCGTACCGCACCTGGTCGAAGAGCGACGCGCACGCGTCGACCCGCGGACGCTGCTCGGGGTACGACGCCGCGAGGGCGCCGGCGACCTCGTGCGCGGTGGCGCCCGGTGCGTCGTCGAGCCGGCCGCGCTCCACCTGCCGCATCGCGAGGGCGCGGAAGCCGTCGACCAGCGCATCGGCGTGGCGTCCCTCGACGAGGGCCCGCTCGGCACGGTCGCGGAGCTCGGCAGCGGTCACCGGATCGTCCTCGAGGACCGGGCCGGCCCCCGAGGGCCGCCGCGGGGTGCGGCGGACCCGGGACAGCAGCCAGACGAGGCCGGCCACGAGCAGCAGGAACACCACCATGGCCGCGAACGTCGACAGCGGCGGGGCGTGGCTGGCCGCGGCGACCCCGCGGTCCACCTGTCGCTGCAGCCAGGTGACGACCTGCTCGACGACGTTCTGCTGGTGGTACTCCGGGTGCAGGAGCTCCTTGCGCAGCCAGGACCGGCCCTCGTCGCCGGACGGGGTCAGGGGCGGCTCGGCCAGCCGGAGCGGGGTCACGACGCGGTCAGCCCCGCGCGGGACATGAGCTCGACGTCGAAGGCCTCCTTGCGCATGCGCTGGTCGACGTACTGCAGCGAGGCCACCGTGGTGGTGAAGGGCGCGACGAAGGCCGCGGAGACGACGGAGCTCAGAGCGTTGGTCAGCACCAGCGCCAGCACCGCGAACCGCACGGACCCGGAGCCGACGAGCAGGCCCTGGCCCAGCAGCGAGATCGGCAGGGACAGCATCGAGCCGGCGACCTGGGCGATCACGACGGTGAGCAGGGCGATGCCGAAGGTGCGCCAGAACTGCCGTCGGGTGAGGCGGAAGCCGCGGCCGATGGCCCCGAGGATCCCGACGGGTTCGAGCATCAGCGCCGGCACCGGGAGGTAGTAGACCCGGATCCAGAACCACACCAGGAAGCAGAGGAAGAGCGGCACGGTGACCAGCCCGTAGACCGCGACCTCCCAGCCGTCGAGCAGCATGACAGCGGGGATCCACGACAGCGCGTAGACCGTGAGGATCGCGAGCAGCATCACGCCCAGGAGCACGGTCAGCCCGATCAGCCGCCAGCGCTTGCCGCGCGTGGCCCGCCATGCCTCGCCCAGCGTGAGCCGCCGGCCGATCGCCGCGGCCATGGTCACGTGGGCGATCATCCCGGTCACCAGGACCAGGCCGATGGACTGCAGCATGCTGCCCAGGCCGAGGGAGCCGAAGGCGCCGACGAGCCCGGCGACGTCGGCGCCGGACATGTCCTCCCCGGACTGGTCCAGGGAGAGGTCGACGCTCCAGGACAGCAGGGCTGTGACGAGGACCGGGATGGCCATGGCCACGGCGGCGACGAGCACGGCGGACCCGACGGTCGCCTTCGGGTTGAACCGGATGATGCGGAACGCCGCGTCGTACATGTCACCGATGCCGAGGGGCCGCAGCGGCAGCGCCCCCGGCTTGTGCGCGGCGCCGAGCATCCCCGGGGCCGGGGGTGGCATCGACACCGGGCCCGGGTACGGCGCCCACGCCGTCGCGGGCTGCGGGGGAGGGGCGGCCCAGCCGGGTGGCGGAGGCTGCTGGGGCTGCTGCGGTGGGGGCGGCACGGGACCCGGCGGTGGGTACCACTCGTTGCCCGACATCGGATCCCCCTCTGCGCCACGGTCGCTGGGCGCGCTCATCTTGTCAGAGCAGACGTCGCGGAGTCGTCGCCGGAGCCGGTGCCGGCGTACTGTCGGAGGGTCTTCCGGACACCGGTGGAGCCGAGGTGGCGGCCGCGTCGCCGCCTCGTCGTGCAGGTCCTCGAACCGATTTGGCCCTGCGCGGGATCTCTGCCAAGATAGTCCGGTTGCTCCGGCGGGTCGCCGGGGTGCGGCACACACAACCTTGACTACTGAATCGCGTCTCCTTGTGAGGTTTCGGTGGTTTGGCGTGCGGCCGCACCGGCTCTGCACTTTCGCAGGGGAGGAGACCCGATCAGCTCGACGAACCCGTCGAGTGCCACCAACAACATTGCGGGACCCCGGTCTCGTGTTGCGCCCAACAGACGCGACACGCCCGACCGCGGGGGTCGGTCGGAAGGCCGGGCAGTGGGGTGGAGGAGCAGGGCGGCAGGGCCTCACCCGGGGCCAGGTCGAGAAATGAAGGCACGCGGTTCCGGCTCGCAAGGGCCGGTACAGACTGACTAAGGACGAGAGAGACCTATGGCGGGACAGAAGATCCGCATCAGGCTCAAGGCCTATGACCACGAGGTGATCGACACCTCGGCGCGCAAGATCGTGGACACCGTCACCCGCACGGGTGCGAAGGTCGCCGGCCCCGTGCCGCTGCCGACCGAGAAGAACGTGTACTGCGTCATCCGCTCGCCCCACAAGTACAAGGACTCCCGCGAGCACTTCGAGATGCGCACCCACAAGCGCCTCATCGACATCATCGACCCCACGCCGAAGACGGTCGACTCGCTCATGCGCCTCGACCTGCCTGCCGGTGTCGACATCGAGATCAAGCTCTGAGGTCACTGACATGACTTTCGAACGCAACGTGAAGGGCCTGCTGGGCACCAAGCTCGGCATGACCCAGCTGTGGGACGAGAACAACCGCATCGTCCCCGTGACCGTGATCGCCGCGAGCACCAACGTGGTCACCCAGGTCCGCCAGCCCGCCACCGACGGCTACAACGCCGTCCAGGTCGGCTACGGCGAGATCGAGGGCCGCAAGGTCAACAAGCCGCGCGCCGGTCACTTCGCCAAGGCGGGCACCACTCCGCGCCGTCACCTGGTCGAGATCCGCACCGCGGACGCCTCGACCTACACCGTGGGCCAGGAGCTGGCCGTCGACACCTTCGCCGCGGGCGAGGAGATCGACGTCACCGGCACCAGCAAGGGCAAGGGCTTCGCCGGAACCATGAAGCGTCACGGCTTCGCCGGTGTGTCCGCCTCGCACGGTGCCCACCGCAACCACCGCAAGCCCGGTTCGATCGGCGCCTGCGCCACGCCGGGTCGCGTGTTCAAGGGCGTGCGCATGGCCGGCCGGATGGGTGCTGACACCGTCACCACCCAGAACGTCACCGTCCACGCCGTCGACACCGAGAAGGGCCTGATCCTGCTCAAGGGCGCCGTCCCCGGCCCCAAGGGTGGTCTCGTGGTGCTCCGCTCGGCCGCCAAGAAGACCCAGGAGGCGTGAGCATGGCTACCAAGTCCGCATCCAAGGAGACGGTCAAGACCGTCAAGGTGGACCTGCCCGCCGAGATCTTCGACGTCGCGGTCAACGTCCCCCTGATCCACCAGGTGGTCGTGGCCCAGCAGGCTGCCGCTCGTCAGGGCACGCACGCCACCAAGACCCGCGGCGAGGTCCGCGGTGGTGGCAAGAAGCCCTACAAGCAGAAGGGCACCGGCCGCGCCCGCCAGGGCTCGACCCGCGCGCCGCAGTTCGCCGGCGGTGGCACCGTCCACGGCCCGCAGCCGCGCAGCTACGACCAGCGCACCCCCAAGAAGATGAAGGCCGCCGCCCTGCGCGGTGCCCTCTCCGACCGGGCCCGCAACGACCGCATCCACGTGGTCGAGTCGCTGCTCTCGGGTGACAAGCCGTCGACCAAGTCGGCGCTGACCGCCCTGACCGGCCTGTCGGACCGTGCGCACTTCCTCGTAGTGCTCGAGCGCAACGACGCCCTCACCTGGCTGTCGCTGCGCAACGCGCCGCAGGTGCACATCGTGGCCGTCGACCAGCTCAACACCTACGACGTGCTGGCCTCCGACGACGTCGTCTTCACCAAGGGCGCGTACGACGCGTTCGTGTCCGGCACCGCCAAGGAGGCTTCGAAGTGAGCACCCTGCACAAGGACCACCGCGACATCCTGATCGCGCCGGTCGTGTCCGAGAAGAGCTACGGCCTGCTCGACGCGAACAAGTACACGTTCATCGTGCGTCCCGACGCCAACAAGACCGAGATCAAGATCGCGGTCGAGAAGGTGTTCAACGTCAAGGTCACGTCGGTCAACACGATCAACCGTGCGGGCAAGACCCGCCGCACCCGCAACGGTCTCGGCAAGCGTGCCGACACCAAGCGCGCGATCGTGAGCCTCGCCGAGGGCCACCGCATCGACATCTTCGGAGGTCCGGTCTCCTGACCGGGCGACTGACAGAGGACTGAGAAATGGCTATCCGCAAGTACAAGCCGACCACCCCGGGCCGTCGTGGCTCGTCGGTCGCCGACTTCGTCGAGGTCACCCGGACTACGCCGGAGAAGTCGCTGACGCGTCCGCTGCCCAAGAAGGGCGGCCGCAACAACCAGGGCCGGATCACCACCCGGCACCAGGGTGGCGGTCACAAGCGCGCCTACCGCATCATCGACTTCCGTCGCTACGACAAGGACGGCGTGCCGGCGAAGGTCGCCCACATCGAGTACGACCCCAACCGCACCGCGCGCATCGCGCTGCTGCACTACGCCGACGGCGAGAAGCGCTACATCATCGCGCCGAAGGACCTGCGTCAGGGCACCGCGGTCGAGTCGGGCCCCGCGGCCGACATCAAGCCGGGCAACAACCTGCCGCTGCGCAACATCCCGGTCGGTACCACCATCCACTGCGTGGAGCTGCGTCCCGGCGGCGGTGCGAAGATCGCCCGCTCGGCCGGCAACAGCGCCCAGCTGGTCGCCCGTGAGGGCTCCCGCGCGACGCTGCGCATGCCCTCGGGCGAGATGCGCTTCGTCGACGTGCGCTGCCGCGCGACGGTGGGCGAGGTCGGCAACGCCGAGCAGTCCAACATCAACTGGGGCAAGGCCGGCCGCATGCGCTGGAAGGGCAAGCGCCCGACCGTCCGTGGTGTGGTCATGAACCCGGTCGACCACCCGCACGGTGGTGGTGAGGGCAAGACGTCCGGTGGTCGCCACCCGGTGTCCCCCTGGGGCAAGCCCGAGGGCCGCACGCGCAAGCGCAAGGCCAGCGACTCCCAGATCATCCGTCGCCGCAAGACCGGCAAGAAGCGCTGAGTAGGGAAGTAACGAGATGCCTCGCAGCCTGAAGAAGGGTCCCTTCGTCGACGACCACCTCCAGAAGAAGGTGGACGCGGAGAACGCCAAGGGTTCCCACAACGTCATCAAGACCTGGTCGCGCCGGTCGATGATCGTGCCGGACATGATCGGTCACACGATCGCCGTGCACGACGGTCGCAAGCACGTGCCGGTCTTCGTGACCGACGCGATGGTCGGCCACAAGCTCGGGGAGTTCGCTCCCACCCGCACCTACCGCGGGCACGTCAAGGAAGACCGGAAGGGACGCCGCCGATGAGCACCACTGAGCGTCAGCGCACCAGCGCCCGCCGCGAGTCGCTGCTCGGTGACCAGCCGGGCGCCTTCGCGACCGCACGCTTCGTGCGGATCTCGCCGATGAAGGCCCGGCGTGTCGTCGACATGGTCCGTGGCCTGCGTGTCGACGAGGCCCTCGCCCTGCTGCAGTTCGCGCCGCAGGCCGCCTCGGAGACCGTCTACAAGGTCCTCGAGAGCGCCATCGCCAACGCCGAGACCACCGAGGGTCTCGACGCCGGCGACCTGGTCGTGACCGTGGGCCGGGTCGACGAGGGCCCGACGATGAAGCGGTGGCGTCCGCGTGCACAGGGCCGGGCGACGCGCATCAACAAGCGCACCAGCCACATCACGCTGGCCGTCCAGCCGGCCGCCGTGGTCGCAGACAAGAAGGCGACCCCCAAGAACAGGAAGAGTGCCTGATGGGACAGAAGATCAACCCGAACGGCTTCCGCCTGGGGATCTCGACGGACCACAAGAGCCGTTGGTACGCCGACAAGCTCTACAAGAGCTACGTCGGTGAGGACGTCGCGATCCGCAAGCTGCTCTCGAAGGGCATGGAGCGGGCCGGCATCGCCAAGGTCGAGATCGAGCGCACCCGCGACCGCGTCCGTGTGGACATCCACACGGCCCGCCCGGGCATCGTCATCGGTCGCCGTGGCGCCGAGGCCGACCGCATCCGCGGCGAGCTGGAGAAGCTCACCGGCAAGCAGGTGCAGCTGAACATCCTCGAGGTCAAGAACCCCGAGGTCGACGCCCAGCTCGTCGCCCAGGGCGTCGCCGAGCAGCTGGCCGGCCGCGTGCAGTTCCGCCGTGCCATGCGCAAGGCGATGCAGACCTCGATGCGCTCCGGTGCCAAGGGCATCCGGATCCAGTGCTCCGGCCGCCTCAACGGCGCCGAGATGTCGCGCACCGAGTTCTACCGCGAGGGTCGCGTCCCGCTGCACACGCTGCGTGCCGACATCGACTACGGCTTCTACGAGGCCAAGACGACCTTCGGCCGCATCGGCGTGAAGGTCTGGATCTACAAGGGCGAGGTCGCCGGCACCCGTGCCGAGCGCCAGGCCCAGGCCGCTGCCCGCGCCGGTGTCCCCGGTCGCGGTGGTCGCCCCACGCGGGGCGACCGTCCGAACCGTGGCTCGCGTGGCGACCGTCCGAACCGCTCGGACCGCGCTGCCGAGGCTCCGGCGACGGACGCTCCGGCCGAGGCCGCTGCCCCCGCAGCTGACGCCCCGAAGGAGGCCTGACCCATGTTGATGCCCCGTCGTGTCAAGCACCGCAAGCAGCACCACCCCAAGCGGACGGGTGCTGCCAAGGGTGGCACGAAGCTCGCCTTCGGCGACTTCGGCATCCAGGCGGTCGAGGGCCACTACGTGACCAACCGCCAGATCGAGTCGGCGCGTATCGCGATGACCCGTCACATCAAGCGTGGTGGAAAGGTGTGGATCAACATCTACCCCGACCGCCCGCTGACCAAGAAGCCCGCCGAGACCCGCATGGGTTCCGGCAAGGGCTCGCCGGAGTGGTGGGTCGCCAACGTCAAGCCCGGCCGTGTCATGTTCGAACTCTCCGGTGTTTCCGAGGAGATTGCTCGCGAGGCCATGCGCCGTGCGATGCACAAGCTCCCCATGAAGTGCCGCTTCGTCTCCCGTGAGGCAGGTGAATTCTGATGGCTACGACTGCTCACGAGCTCGACGAGATGACCAACATCGACCTCGAGGCCAAGTTGCGCGAGGCCAAGGAGGAGCTCTTCAACCTCCGCTTCCAGGCGGCCACCGGCCAGCTGGAGAGCCACGGCCGGCTTCGCACGGTCAAGAAGGACATCGCCCGGATCTACACCGTGGTGCGCGAGCGCGAGCTCGGCATCCGGACCGCCCCGGGCCAGAATGATGCAGCTGAGCACAACGAGGATGGTGCCGCATGAGCGAGGCAGTTGAGCGCAACGCTCGCAAGGTCCGTGAGGGCCTGGTCGTCAGCGACAAGATGGACAAGACCGTGGTCGTGTCCGTCGAGGACCGCGTCAAGCACGCGCTGTACGGCAAGGTCATGCGTCGCACCAGCAAGCTCAAGGCGCACGACGAGCAGAACGAGTGCGGCATCGGCGACCGCGTCCTCCTGATGGAGACCCGGCCGCTGTCCGCCACGAAGCGCTGGCGCGTCGTGCAGATCCTCGAGAAGGCCAAGTAAGCCCCGACGGCCTAGGCCCGAGGAACAAGACCCCACTAGTTCGGCCAGGCTCACCGCCCACGAGGTGCTGAGAACCAGCTCGACAACCAGGAGAGACAATGATCCAGCAGGAGTCGCGACTCAAGGTCGCCGACAACACCGGTGCGAAGGAGATCCTCTGCATCCGTGTTCTCGGCGGCTCGGGTCGGCGCTACGCCGGTATCGGCGACGTCATCGTCGCCACCGTGAAGGACGCGATCCCCGGTGGCAACGTGAAGAAGGGTGACGTCGTCAAGGCCGTTGTCGTGCGCACCGTGAAGGAGCGTCGCCGTCCGGACGGTTCGTACATCCGCTTCGACGAGAACGCCGCCGTCATCCTCAAGAACGACGGCGAGCCGCGAGGCACCCGCATTTTCGGCCCGGTGGGCCGCGAGCTGCGCGAGAAGAAGTTCATGAAGATCATCTCGCTCGCGCCGGAGGTGCTCTGACTCATGGGCAAGAACAGCGTGAACATCAAGAAGGGCGACACCGTCAAGGTGATCGCCGGCAAGGACAAGGGCGCCGAGGGCAAGGTCATCCAGGTGCTCCGTGAGGAGCAGCGGGTGATCGTCGAGGGTGTCAACCGCATCAAGCGGCACACCAAGGTCGTCAACCAGGGCGGCCGCGCGGGCACCACCGGCGGCATCATCACCGCCGAGGCCCCGATCCACGTCTCGAACGTGATGCTCGTCGAGGGCGACGGCGTGACCCGGGTCGGCTTCCGCCGCGACGAGGTCACCAAGCGCCGCCCGGACGGCTCGACGTACTCGTCGACGCGCAGCGTCCGCATCTCGCGCAAGACCGGCAAGGAGATCTGATGACCGAGACCCAGACCTCGGCCGCGGTCACCCCGCGTCTGAAGACCCGCTACCGCGAGGAGATCCTCCCCGCGCTGCAGTCCGAGTTCGACATCAAGAACGTCATGCAGGTGCCCGGCCTGACCAAGATCGTGGTCAACATGGGCGTCGGCGAGGCGGCTCGCGACTCCAAGCTGATCGAGGGTGCGGTCAAGGACCTCACCGCGATCACCGGCCAGAAGCCGCTGGTGACCAAGGCCCGCAAGTCCATCGCGCAGTTCAAGCTGCGCGAGGGCATGCCGATCGGTGCGCACACCACGCTGCGCGGCGACCGCATGTGGGAGTTCCTGGACCGCCTGCTGTCCCTCGCGCTGCCGCGTATCCGCGACTTCCGCGGCCTCTCGCCCAAGCAGTTCGACGGTCGTGGCAACTACACCTTCGGTCTCACCGAGCAGGTCATGTTCCACGAGATCGACCAGGACAAGATCGACCGGTCGCGCGGCATGGACATCACCATCGTGACCACTGCCACCAACGACGACCAGGGTCGGGCGCTGCTCAAGCAGCTCGGCTTCCCGTTCAAGGAGAACTGACATGGCGAAGACCGCTCTGAAGGTCAAGGCCGCTCGCAAGCCGAAGTTCGCTGTCCGCGGCTACACCCGCTGCCAGCGCTGCGGCCGGCCCAAGGCCGTCTACCGCAAGTTCGGCCTGTGCCGCATCTGCCTTCGGGAGATGGCGCACCGCGGCGAGCTGCCCGGCGTGACCAAGTCCTCTTGGTGATCCAGAACTTTTCCAACCAACGATCGCTGCAGGTCGCACCTGAGATGCAGGTGCGAAACCACGGTGGAGAAAGGGCCTCGCGGCCATGACGATGACTGACCCGATCGCAGACATGCTCACTCGTCTGCGCAACGCCAACCAGGCGTACCACGACGCGGTTTCCATGCCGTACAGCAAGCTGAAGCAGGGCGTCGCGGAGATCCTCCAGCAGGAGGGTTACATCACCTCCTTCGACGTGAAGGACCCGGCCGAGGGTGAGGTCGGCAAGACGCTGACGATCACGCTGAAGTACGGCCGCAACCGGGAGCGCTCCATCGCGGGCGTCCGCCGGATCAGCAAGCCGGGCCTGCGGGTCTACGCCAAGCACACGGGTCTCCCGAAGGTGCTCGGCGGCCTGGGCGTCGCGATCATCTCGACGAGCCAGGGCCTGCTGACCGACCGCCAGGCCAACCAGAAGGGCGTGGGTGGGGAAGTCCTCGCCTACGTCTGGTGACGACGAGAATTCGCGAAGGAGAGTAGAAGCATGTCGCGCATTGGCAAGCTGCCCATCGCGGTCCCGTCGGGTGTCGACGTCGCGATCGACCAGGCACTGGTGACGGTCAAGGGCCCCAAGGGCACCCTGTCGCACTCGGTCGCCTCGCCGATCACGGTGGAGAAGGGCGAGGACGGTGTGCTGGAGGTGAAGCGCCCGAACGACGAGCGCGAGAGCCGCTCGCTGCACGGGCTCACCCGCACCCTGATCAGCAACATGGTCGTGGGTGTCACCGAGGGCTACGAGAAGAAGCTCGAGATCGTCGGTGTCGGTTACCGAGTCCTGTCCAAGGGCCCGACCCAGCTGGAGTTCCAGCTCGGGTACTCGCACCCGATCACGTTCAACGCCCCCGAGGGCATCACGTTCACCGTCGACGGCCCCACCAAGCTCGGTGTCCAGGGCATCGACAAGCAGCTGGTCGGCGAGGTTGCCGCCAACATCCGCAAGCTGCGCAAGCCCGAGCCCTACAAGGGCAAGGGCGTTCGCTACGCGGGTGAGCACATCCGCCGCAAGGTCGGAAAGGCTGGTAAGTGACCATGGCGATCTCACTCAAGGACAACAAGCACACCGCGGGCCGCGTCAAGTCGCGCCTGCGCCGCCAGGTGCGGGGCCGCAAGAAGATCGCCGGCACCGCCGAGCGTCCTCGTCTGGTGGTCACGCGCTCCTCGAAGCACATGACCGCGCAGATCGTCGACGACCTCGTCGGCAAGACGATCGCGTTCGCCTCGACGACCGAGAAGGACCTGCGTGCCTTCGACGGCGACAAGACCGCCAAGGCCAAGAAGGTCGGCGAGCTGGTTGCCGAGCGTGCGAAGGCCGCCGGCATCGAGGGCGTCGTCTTCGACCGCGCGGGCAACAAGTACCACGGTCGCATCGCGGCCCTGGCCGACGGCGCCCGCGAGGGCGGCCTGACGTTCTGATCGCAAGACAAGCAAGAGAGAGAAGAGGAAAAGTCTCATGAGCGGAGCCCAGCGCGGACAGCGCGGTGGCGAGCGCCGTGGCAATCGCGACGACCGTCGCGGCGGCCAGGCTGCTGACAAGACCGCCTACATCGAGCGCGTCGTTGCGATCAACCGTGTCGCCAAGGTCGTGAAGGGTGGTCGTCGCTTCAGCTTCACCGCCCTCGTGATCGTCGGTGACGGCGAGGGTCTGGTCGGCGTCGGCTACGGCAAGGCGAAGGAAGTTCCGGCCGCGATCGCCAAGGGTGTCGAGGAGGCGAAGAAGGCTTTCTTCCGCGTCCCCCGCATCCAGGGCACCATCCCGCACCCGGTCCAGGGCGAGAAGGCGGCCGGTGTCGTCATGCTGCGTCCGGCCGCTCCCGGTACCGGTGTGATCGCCGGTGGCCCGGTGCGTGCGGTGCTCGAGTGCGCCGGCATCCACGACATCCTGAGCAAGTCGCTCGGGTCGTCCAACCAGATCAACATCGTCCACGCGACCGTCGAGGCGCTGAAGATGCTGGAGCAGCCGGAGGCCGTGGCCGCGCGCCGTGGTCTGCCGGTCGAGGACGTCGCCCCGGCGGCTCTCCTCAAGGCTCGTGTCGAGATCCCGGCCGGGGTCTCCCAGGAGGTGTCCTCCTGATGGCACAGCTGAAGGTCCAGCAGAAGAAGTCCACGATCGGCTGCAAGGCCAACCAGCGCGAGACCCTGCGCACGCTCGGTCTCAAGCGGATCGGCGACGTGGTCGTCAAGGAGGACCGGCCGGAGATCCGCGGCATGGTCCACACCGTCCGTCACCTGGTGACGGTCGAGGAGGTCGACTGACATGACGCTCAAGCTGCACCACCTGCGTCCGGCTCCCGGGGCCAAGACCGCCAAGACCCGCGTGGGTCGCGGTGAGGGCTCCAAGGGCAAGACGGCGGGCCGTGGTACCAAGGGCACCAAGGCTCGCTACCAGGTCCCGGTCGCCTTCGAGGGTGGCCAGATGCCGATCCACATGCGGCTGCCGAAGCTCAAGGGCTTCAAGAACCCCTTCAAGGTGGAGTTCCAGGTCGTCAACCTCGACCGCATCAACGAGCTCTTCCCCGAGGGTGGCGCCGTGACGATCGACGACCTGGTGGCCAAGGGCGCTGTCCGCGACAGCGCGCCGGTCAAGGTCCTCGGCCAGGGTGACCTGTCCGTGGCCGTCCAGGTGAGCGCCAACGCGTTCTCCGCGTCGGCCGTGACGAAGATCGAGGCCGCAGGCGGCACGACCACCGTCGTCTGACGGCTGAACATGACTCAAGCGCTGGGGCGCGGAAGGTTCCGAGAGGTTCGGAACCGGCCGCGCCCCGACGCACAACTAGGGACCTGTGGGTCGCCTGTTAGGCTTCCCCGGGTCCTTGCGGGTGTCGTGCGAGGACCGCACCCCGCTCGGAGAAAGAGGATCCTGTGCTAGGCGCGTTCGCGAACGCTTTCCGGACTCCGGACCTGCGGCGCAAGCTGCTGTTCGTCCTGCTGATCATCACGATCTTCCGGCTCGGATCCCAGATCCCGACCCCCGGTGTGAACGTCGCGAACGTGCAGGCGTGTGTCAACGACGTCGGCAACTCCGGCGTCTACAGCCTCATCAACCTGTTCTCGGGTGGTGCGCTGCTCCAGCTGACGATCTTCGCGCTGGGGATCATGCCCTACATCACCGCCAGCATCATCCTGCAGCTGCTCGTCGTGGTCATCCCGCGGCTCGAGGCGCTGAAGAAGGAGGGGCAGTCGGGGCAGACCAAGATCACCCAGTACACCCGCTACCTGACGCTGGGCCTCGCGCTCCTGCAGGCGACCGGCATCGTGGCCCTGGCCCGCTCCGGCAACCTGCTGCAGGGCTGCACCAAGCCGCTGCTGCACAGCGAGGGCACCGCCACCTTCCTGGTCATGGTCGTCACGATGACGGCCGGCACCGCGGTGATCATGTGGCTCGGTGAGCTGATCACCGACCGCGGCATCGGCAACGGCATGTCGCTGCTGATCTTCACGCAGGTCGTCTCCGGCTTCCCGACCTCCCTGTGGGCGGTCCAGAAGGAGAAGGGCTGGTGGGTCTTCGCGATCGTGGTCCTCATCGGACTCCTCGTGATCGCCGCGGTCATCTTCATCGAGCAGGCCCAGCGGCGGATCCCGGTGCAGTACGCCCGCCGGATGGTGGGCCGCAAGATGTTCGGCGGCAGCTCGACCTACATCCCGCTCAAGGTGAACCAGGCCGGTGTCATCCCGGTCATCTTCGCCTCGTCGCTGCTCTACCTGCCGGCCATGGCCGCGCAGTTCAACCAGAACAGCGACTCCAAGTGGGTCCAGTGGATCAACGACTACCTGGTCCGCGGCAGCCACCCGCTGTACATGATCACGTTCTTCCTCCTGATCGTCTTCTTCACCTACTTCTACGTCTCGATCACCTTCAACCCCCAGGAGGTCGCGGACAACATGAAGAAGTACGGCGGCTTCATCCCCGGGATCCGGGCGGGCAAGCCGACCGAGGACTACCTGTCCTACGTCCTGTCCCGCATCACCGCGCCGGGTGCGCTCTACCTGGGCCTGATCGCCCTGATCCCGCTGATCGCGTTCGTCTTCATCAACGCGAACCAGAACTTCCCGTTCGGCGGCACGTCGATCCTCATCATGGTGGGCGTCGCGCTGGACACGGTGAAGCAGATCGAGAGCCAGCTCCAGCAGCGCAACTACGAAGGGTTCCTGCGGTAAATGAGGCTGATCATGATGGGCCCCCCGGGGGCGGGCAAGGGGACCCAGGCGAAGTTCGTCGCCGAGCACTTCGGGATCCCGGCGATCTCGACCGGCGACATCTTCCGCGCCAACGTGTCCGAGGGCACCCCCTTGGGCATCGAGGCCAAGCGGTACATGGACGCGGGTGACTACGTCCCCGACGAGGTCACCAACCTGATGGTCCGCAACCGGATCGACCAGCAGGACGCCGAGCCCGGCTTCCTCCTCGACGGGTACCCGCGCACGCTGGCCCAGGTCGAGGAGCTCGACGGGATGATCAAGTTCACCGGTCACTCCCTCGACGCGGTCGTCGTGCTGACCGTCGACGCCGACGAGATCGTCGGGCGGCTGCTGCAGCGGGCGCAGGTCGAGGGCCGTGCGGACGACACCGAGGACGTCATCCGCCGTCGCCAGGAGATCTACGCCGAGCAGACCGAGCCCCTGATCGGTGTCTACCGCGATCGCGGGATCCTGATCGAGGTCGACGGCATGGGCGAGGTCGCCGAGGTCACCCAGCGCATCTTCGACGCGCTGGACGTCGTCACCCAGAGCTGAGCGGAGACGCGCCAGCGGATCCGCTGATGGTGGTCGAGCGAGCCGCGCGACTGAGGAACGAAGTCGCGACCGGCGTGTCGAGACCTCGAGAGTGAGGGACGAAGCAGATGGGTTTCCGCGACCGCGGCATCGAGATCAAGACCCCCGACCAGATCGCCGGCATGCGCAAGGCCGGCCTGGTCGTGGGGGAGACCCTCGAGCTGTTGCGCTCCTCGGTGCGCGCCGGCATCAGCACCGGTGAGCTCGACGCGATCGCCGAGGACAACATCCGGTCCTCCGGCGCCACCCCGTCCTTCAAGGGCTACCACGGCTTCCCCGGGTCGATCTGCGCCTCGGTGAACGACGAGGTGGTCCACGGCATCCCGGGGGAGCGGGTGCTCGCCGAGGGCGACCTCATCTCCATCGACTGCGGCGCCATCGTCGACGGCTGGCACGGCGACGCGGCGATCACGGTCGCGGTCGGCGCGGTGCCGGACGAGGTGACCGAGCTGATGCGGGTCACCGAGGAGGCCATGTGGCGGGGGATCGCCGCGGCCCGGCTCGGTGGGCGGGTCACCGACATCTCGCACGCGGTGGAGAGCCACGTGCGGGGACAGGGCGCCTACGGCATCCTCGAGGATTACGTCGGGCACGGCATCGGCTCGGCCATGCACCAGCCGCCCAACGTGCCGAACTTCGGCCGTCCCGGCCGTGGGCCGAAGCTCGTCGAGGGGCTGGCGCTCGCGGTGGAGCCGATGATCACCCTCGGCGGCAAGGACACCGTCGTGCTGGACGACGACTGGACCGTCATCACCGGCGACGGCTCCTGGGCCGCCCACTTCGAGCACACCTTCACGCTCACCCCGCGCGGGGCGTGGGTGCTGACCGCCCTCGACGGCGGCGAGGCCGCCCTGGCAAGGCTGGGCGTCCCCTACGGGGGTTCCTGAGGAGCCGAGGCGTCTCGAAGGGGGTCCCTGAGGCGCCGGTTCGACGACGGCGCCCGCGCCGTGGGAGACTGAGGCTCCCAGGAGGGGAGTATTCCCGTCACGGTGGTGTCGTCAGTACGGCCCGGGCCCAGCCCGGACCCGGTGCCACCGGCTCGGCCAGCCGAGCGGAAGAGACCTCCGGAGAAGAGACCCGTCGGCGCAGCACCTGCGCCGACGCTGCCGACAGCTCCGGAAGAAGGTTCGTCCGTTGAATTCCATCCTCGGTGACTCGGTCGCCTCCCCGCTCGTGTGGGGCATCACCCTCGTCGTCACGGTCGGGGCGCTCTTCGTCGACCTGGTCGTGATCGCCCGGCGACCGCACGAGCCGTCGATGGGCGAGGTGAGTCGCCACCTGGCCTTCTTCGTCGGGCTGGCCGTTCTCTTCGGCCTCGGCCTGTGGTTCTTCGCCGAGCCGCACGCGCTCTCGCCCAACCCCGGCCCTGAGTTCTTCGCCGGCTGGTTGACCGAGTACTCGCTGTCGATCGACAACCTGTTCATCTTCATCATCATCATGGCGAACTTCTCGGTGCCCCGGCAGTACCAGCAGACCGCCCTGATGATCGGCATCGTGCTGGCCCTGGTCATGCGTGGCCTGTTCATCGTCGTGGGCGCCGCGGCCATCAACCAGTTCAGCTGGATCTTCTACGTCTTCGGCGCGTTCCTGCTCTGGACGGCGGTCAAGCTGGCCAAGGAGGGCGCGAACGACGACGACCAGGAGGAGTACGAGGAGAACCGCCTGGTGCGGTTCGCCGAGAAGCATCTGCCGGCCACCAGCGAGTGGAACGGCACGAAGCTGTTCAGCGTGGAGAACGGCAAGCGCCTGATCACGCCGATGTTCCTGGTCGTGCTCACCCTGGGGACCACCGACCTGCTGTTCGCCCTCGACTCGATCCCCGCGATCTACGGCCTCACCTCCGACCCCTACATCGTGTTCACGGCCAACGTGTTCGCGCTCATGGGCCTGCGCCAGCTGTACTTCCTGATCGGCGGGCTGCTCCAGCGGCTCATCTACCTCTCCTACGGCCTGGCCGTCCTGCTCGGCTTCATCGGCGTGAAGCTGGTGCTGCACGCCATGCACGAGAACGAGCTCCCGTTCATCAACGGCGGGGAGCACATCGAGTGGGCGCCCGACATCCCGATCTGGCTCTCGCTGGTCATCATCGTCGGCACCCTCGCGGTCACCGCGGTCGTGAGCCTGGCGGTGTCGCGGAACATGTCCCAGGCCGAGATCGAGAAGCGGACGATCTCGCTCGGCGAGTCCGAGGACGCCTGACCGGAATAGCGGCCCCCGGGTCCGGGGTTGTCATGGGGTGAGCCTGCGATACCCGACCCTGTCCGTCCTCGACCTCGTCCCGGTCCGCAGCGACCAGGCCTCGGCCGACGCCGTGGCGGCGACGCTCGACCTGGCCCGGACGGCCGACGAGCTCGGCTACCGCCGCTACTGGGTGGCCGAGCACCACAACATGCCGGCGGTGGCCGCGACCAACCCCCCGGTGCTGATCGCGCTGCTGGCCGGCGCCACCCGGAGGATCCGGGTCGGGTCCGGGGGAGTGATGCTCCCCAACCACGCACCGCTGGTGGTGGCCGAGCAGTTCTCGCTCCTCGAGGCGGCGTTCCCCGGCCGGATCGACCTCGGCATCGGGCGCGCCCCGGGCAGCGACCCGGTCACGAGCTACGCGCTGCGGCACGGGGCCGGCGGGGTCGACGACGACGCGGTCTCCCGCTTCCCCGACTACGTCGAGGACCTCGTGGCCATGATGGGCGCCGACGGGGTGTCGGTGGGCATCCGGGGGCGCAGCTACCCGCTGCGGGCGACCCCGGTCGCCACCTCCGTGCCGGACCTCTGGCTGCTGGGCTCGTCCGACTACTCCGCTCGACTGGCCGCCGAGAAGGGCCTGCCCTACGTCTTCGCGCACCACTTCTCGGGGCAGGGGACAGCGGAGGCGCTCGCGCTCTACCGCTCCTCGTTCCGCCCCTCGCCCGACCTCGCGGAGCCGCGCACCTTCCTCACCGTCAACGCAGCGGTCGCGCCCACCACCGAGGAGGCCGAGCGGCTCGCCCTCCCGCAGCTCCTGGCCATGGTCGCGCTGCGCACCGGCCAGCCGCTCGCGGCCCAGCGGCTGGTGGAGGAGGCCGAGAAGGTCGAGCTGCCCGACGCGCACCGCGACATCGTGGACGCGATGCGGTCGCGCTGGGTGATCGGGTCCGCCGCGGAAGCGCGCACCCGGATCGCCGAGCTCGCCGCGACGTACGACGTCGACGAGGTGATGGTGCACCCGGTCGCCGGGGCGTACGTCGGCACCGAGCCGGGGCAGGCGCCGGCCCGGCAGGAGACGCTGCGGCTGCTCGCGCCCTGAGGGGACGTCTCCTAGCACGATTCGTGTTTCCGGAGCGTTTCCCACTAAACTGGCGTGTCGGCCCAACGTGGGTCTGTTTCGTGGTGCCTCGCGGCTGCCCGGACCATCGTCAGTTGCTCTCCGGAGCCTCGGACGTGCCCGGGAAATGAGGTCCACGCAGCGGCTGCACGAGGTCCACCCGCCACCCGTGGCGGGAGGTTCCCGGGCCACCTGTCCCCGGCCGATCCGGGAGCAGTGCAGCAACGGTAGACCGCCGCCCCTCACCGGGGTGGAACGACCAACAGATTGTGGAGGACATGCCGAAGAAAGAAGGCGTGATCGAGATCGAGGGCACCGTCGTGGAGGCCCTGCCGAATGCCATGTTCCGCGTCGAGCTGAGCAACGGGCACAAGGTTCTCGCCCACATCAGCGGCAAGATGCGTCAGCACTACATCCGGATCCTCCCCGAGGACCGCGTGGTGGTGGAGCTCTCGCCGTACGACCTCACGCGAGGTCGGATCGTCTACCGCTACAAGTAGCAGCCAGCCGAACGCTTCGAGCAGAAGCGCAGAAAGGACCTCCTCGTGAAGGTCAAGCCGAGTGTCAAGCCGATCTGTGACAAGTGCAAGGTGATCCGTCGCCACGGCCGCGTCATGGTGATCTGCGAGAACCCGCGCCACAAGCAGCGCCAGGGCTGATCCCAGTCCCGCAGCACAACTGAACACCCCAACGTGATCGCTTGGCCCGTCACCTGACGAGCCGAACCACCTCCGGAGCAGAGGCCGGAGCCCACCCGACGAGGAGTGGGACGCGACACGACCAGACACCTCTGTGACATCCGAAGGGAAACCGCCACCACATGGCACGCCTCGTTGGTGTCGACCTGCCGCGCGACAAGCGCATCGAGGTCGCACTCACCTACATCTACGGCATCGGCCGTACCCGCGCCCAGCAGCTGCTGGAGACCACCGGGGTCAGCCCCGACCTCCGCGTCCACCAGCTGGGTGACGAAGAGCTGGTCAAGCTCCGCGACGCGATCGAAGCCAACTTCAAGATCGAGGGTGACCTCCGTCGTGAGGTCCAGGCCGACATCCGCCGCAAGATCGAGATCGGCAGCTACCAGGGTCGCCGCCACCGCATGGGCCTCCCGGTCCGCGGCCAGCGCACCAAGACCAACGCGCGTACCCGCAAGGGCCCCAAGCGCACGGTTGCCGGCAAGAAGAAGGCCAAGTGACGTCTCGCCGCACGGCGAGCCACTGACCTCTCGAACTCTTTAGACCAGCTACTTCAGGAGATACTGCATGCCTCCCAAGAGCCGCACAGCGGCTGGCGCCAAGAAGGTGCGCCGCAAGGAGAAGAAGAACGTCGCCCAGGGCGAGGCTCACATCAAGAGCACGTTCAACAACACCATCGTCACGATCACCGACCCCACCGGTGCCGTGATCTCGTGGGCCTCTGCCGGCACCGTCGGCTTCAAGGGCTCGCGCAAGTCCACCCCGTTCGCCGCGCAGATGGCCGCCGAGGCTGCCGGACGCCGGGCGATGGAGCACGGGATGAAGAAGATCGACGTCTTCGTCAAGGGTCCGGGTTCGGGCCGCGAGACGGCGATCCGTTCGCTGGGTGCGATCGGCCTCGAGGTCGGCACCATCCAGGACGTCACCCCCACGCCCCACAACGGATGCCGGCCGCCCAAGCGTCGCCGCGTCTGATCGCCCGAACCGAACAGGAGACTTTGAGATATGGCCCGCTACACCGGCCCCATGACCAAGAAGTCGCGCCGTCTCGGCGTCGACCTCGTGGGCGGCGACTCGGCGTTCGAGCGTCGTCCCTACCCGCCCGGCCAGCACGGCCGCGGCCGCATCAAGGAGAGCGAGTACCTCCTCCAGCTTCGTGAGAAGCAGAAGGCGCGCATCTCCTACGGCATCCTCGAGAAGCAGTTCCACCGCTACTACGTCGAGGCGTCGCGTCGCCCCGGCAAGACCGGTGACAACCTGCTGCAGCTGCTCGAGTGCCGCCTGGACAACGTGGTCTACCGCGCCGGCTTCGCCCGCACGCGTCGCCACGCCCGTCAGCTCGTCGTCCACGGCCACTTCAAGGTGAACGGCAAGAAGGTCGACATCCCGTCCTTCCAGGTCACCGCCCACGACGTGATCGACGTCCGGGAGAAGTCGCTGGAGATGACGCCGTTCATCGTGGCTCGCGAGACCCACGGCGAGCGCGTCGTCCCCGCATGGCTCGAGGCAATCCCGTCGCGCATGCGCATCCTGGTGCACCAGCTCCCGATCCGGGCCCAGATCGACATCCCGGTCCAGGAGCAGCTGATCGTCGAGTACTACTCGAAGAAGTAACCGGGGGACCGCGCCGGTCTCACCCTCTCGGGCGCCGGCGCGGTCATCCACTTCCTTTTCAACCACGCAGTTCGGGCCCGTCAAATAGCGGGTGGGCCCGGAAAGGAAAGAAATAGTGCTCATCGCACAGCGCCCCACCCTGTCGGAAGAGACCGTCGACGAGTTCCGCTCGCGGTTCGTCATCGAGCCTCTCGAGCCCGGCTTCGGTTACACGCTCGGCAACTCGCTGCGTCGCACCCTGCTCTCCTCGATCCCCGGGGCCTCGGTCACGAGCATCAAGGTCGACACCGTCCTCCACGAGTTCTCGACCATCGAGGGCGTCAAGGAGGACGTCACCGAGATCATCCTCAACCTCAAGGGCCTCGTCGTCTCCTCCGAGCACGACGAGCCCGTGACGATGTACCTCCGCAAGTCGGGTGCCGGTGACGTCACCGCCGCCGACATCGCGCCGCCGGCCGGTGTCGAGGTGCACAACCCCGACCTGAAGATCGCCACCCTGTCCGACAAGGGCAAGCTGGAGATGGAGCTGGTCGTCGAGCGTGGTCGCGGCTACGTCTCCGCGGTCCAGAACAAGGGCGCCGACAACGAGATCGGCCGGATGCCGGTCGACTCAATCTACAGCCCCGTCCTCAAGGTCACCTACAAGGTCGAGGCCACCCGAGTCGAGCAGCGCACCGACTTCGACAAGCTGGTCATCGACGTCGAGACCAAGCCGTCGATCCGTCCCCGTGACGCGATCGCCTCGGCCGGCAAGACCCTGGTCGAGCTGTTCGGCCTCGCGCGCGAGCTGAACGTCGAGGCCGAGGGCATCGACATCGGCCCGTCGCCCGTCGACGAGCAGCTGGCTGCCGACCTGGCCCTCCCGGTCGAGGACCTGCAGCTGACCGTCCGGTCCTACAACTGCCTCAAGCGCGAGGGCATCCACACCGTGGGTGAGCTCATCAGCCGCTCGGAGCAGGACCTGCTCGACATCCGCAACTTCGGCGCCAAGTCGATCGACGAGGTCAAGGCCAAGCTGGTCGAGATGGGCCTGTCCCTCAAGGACAGCGCGCCCGGCTTCGACCCGCACGCTGCCCTGGCGGCGTACGGCGACGACGACGACGACGCGTTCGTGGAGGACGAGCAGTACTGATCCCGGTGCGGGGCGGTCGGTGACGGCCGCCCCGTCCACCCAAACCGACCGGCGCCCGCCGGTCGTCTACCCCGGTACCTGACACGGCCGGAGAGAAAAGAGAGACGCAATGCCCACTCCCAAGAAGGGCGCCCGCCTCGGCGGCAGCCCGGCCCACCAGAAGCTGATCGTCTCGAACCTGGCCACCGCCCTGTTCGAGCACGGCCGGATCACCACCACCGAGGCCAAGGCGCGCGTGCTGCGCCCGGTCGCGGAGAAGCTGATCACCAAGGCCAAGAAGGGCGACCTGCACAACCGTCGCGAGGTCCTCAAGACCATCCGCGACAAGGGTGTCGTGCACGTGCTGTTCACCGAGATCGCCCCGACCTTCGCGGAGCGTCCGGGCGGCTACACCCGGATCACGAAGATCGGCCCGCGCAAGGGTGACAACGCCCCCATGGCCGTCATCGAGCTGGTGACCGAGGCCTACGCGCCGAAGCCGGCCACCGCCAAGGCCAAGACGACCGAGTCGCCGAAGGCCGCTCCGGTCGAGGAGGCCCCGGCCGAGGACACCACCGAGGTTCCGGCCGAGGAGACCCAGGCCGAGGAGACCCCGGTCGAGGAGACCACCACCGAGGCCGAGGCCACGGACGAGGCTCCCGCCGAGGAGACCGAGGACAAGGCCTGACCACAGGCCCTGCCGAGCAGAGCGAAGGCCCGTCACCCGCGAGGGTGGCGGGCCTTTGCCGTACCCCGGGCCGGCGGGAATCGCCTCGCTGAGGGATGCGGGGACAGCGACCCGCGCGATAGGCAGGAGGGAGCGCCCGGGGGGCGTCTCCGGGCCGTCCCGACCCAGGAGGCCTGTCATGGTCCGTCGACTGCTCACGCTCCTGCTGCTGACTCTGGTGCTCGTCCCGTTCGCGCCCGCGCAGGCAAGCCATCGCGGCGACATCTACTCCAAGGACCACTACGACAACCCCTACTCCTTCGACGACGACGAGTGCGACTTCACCTTCCACGTCGAGGGCAGGGTGCGCGGCTACGAGGTCATCTACAACGTCCCCGGCTCGCACGGGCAGGCCTTCCTCGACGACAACCGCTACCGGTTCCGGGAGACCTGGACCAACCCGGACAGCGGCCGCACCGCGACCGTGACCGGTGCCGCCCACTACCGCGAGATCAGCGCCACCCACGTGCGGGGCGACATCTGGGACTTCGTCTCGGTGACCACCGGTCGCCCCTTCACCGTGCGTGGGAGCAAGGGCGGCGTGGTGCTGTCCGACCACGGCCGTCTGGTCGAGAAGTCCCGGTTCGACACGCTCGGCGACTCCAAGCCCGGTGGTGACGTCATCCGATCGCGGATCCTGCGGATGAGCGGGCACTTCCCGTCGTACCAGCCGAACTTCGACTTCTGCGCCCTGGCGGAGCGGGTCGTCGGCTGACCGTGAGGATCAGGGCTGGACGGCCCAGGCCCGGTCGACCAGGTTCGTGGCCTCGGCGCGGGTGAGCCCGAGCCGACGGGCGGCGGCGACGTACGTCGCGGCGGCGTCGGCAGCCGCACCCGAGCCGGCCGCGGGCGAGGAGGCGACGAACGTGCCGCGCCGGCCCTCGGTGACGACCACGCCGTCGCCCTCCAGCTCGCGGTAGACCCGCGCGACCGTGTTCGCCGCGAGGTGCAGCTCGGCCGCGAGGGCGCGCACGGTGGGGAGCCTGGTCCCCGGGCCGAGCTCGCCCGAGGCGACCCGGCTCGCGAGCTGGGTGCGCAGCTGCTCGTAGGGCGGCGTGCCCGACGAGGGGTCGATCGGGTGCACGTCCATGAGACGGACCCTAGCCGCTGTTCACACCATCTCGGCGATGCGACAGAGTCCTCCCATGGAGCGTGACGTGCTGGTGGTGGGCGAGTCGTTGGTCGACATCGTGAACGCGGCGGACGGGGACATCAAGGAGTACGCCGGGGGGAGCGCGGCCAACGTGGCCGTCGCCCTCGCGAGGCTGGGCCGACCGGTGCGGTTCGCGACCAGCTTCGCCGACGACGACCACGGTCGACTCATCGCCGCGCACCTGGAGGACGCGGGCGTGCGGCTGGCCTCCGACCCGGGAGCGGTGGAGCGCACGTCGACGGCCGAGGCCACCATCGGGGTGGACGGCGCCGCGGACTACGAGTTCGACCTCGAGTGGCGCCTGAACCCGGTCACCGACGACTCGGAGCCGCTGGTCGTGCACACCTGCTCGCTGGGCGCGGTCCTCACCCCGGGGGCCGACGACGTGTTCACGCTCCTCGACCGGCTGCGTGCGGTGGCGACCATCAGCTACGACGTCAACGCGCGCCCGGCGATCACCGGGACGGGGCCCGACCTGGTGGACCGGGTGGAGCGGATGACGGGGATCGCGGACCTGGTCAAGGCGTCCGACGAGGACCTCGAGGCGCTCTACCCGCAGTTGGACCTGGTCAAGGCCGCTCGGCGGCTGCTCTCGCTGGGACCGTCGGTGGTCGTGGTGACGCGGGGCGGTGAGGGTGCGACCTGGGTCGGGGCCGACGACGTCGTCGAGGTGGCCTCCCGTGAGGTGGAGGTGGCCGACACGATCGGGGCCGGTGACACGTTCGGCGCTGCCTTGCTGGACGCGCTCTGGGAAGCCGGACGGCTGGGCGCCGAGCAGCGGGAGTCGCTGGCCGTGCTGGGACGCGAGGAGATCGAGCGGCTCCTGCGCCACGCCGCGCACGCGGCCGCGGTGACCGTGTCGCGCCCGGGCGCGGACCCGCCGTACCGCCACGAGCTCCCCGGGCTGCCGTAGCCCTCAGGTCGTCTCGGGGGCGAGCCACGCGTGCACGAGCGGGACGACCGACGCCCCCTCGCCGCTGGCCGCGGCCACGCGCTTCATCGAGCCGGAGCGCAGGTCGCCGACCACGAAGACCCCCGGCACGGTGGTGGCGAGGTTGTCCGGGGGCAGCCCGTCGACCCAGTGGGCCCTGGGGACGTCGCGACCGGTGAGCACGAACCCCTTCTCGTCGCGTGCGACCGAGTCGGGCAGCCACCCGCAGCGGGGCTCGGCCCCGAGCAGCAGGAAGAGCCCGCGCGCCTCCCGCCTGGCCACCGCCCCGGTGGTGGTGTCGCGGACGTCGAGCCAGTCCAGCCTCCCCTGACCGCCGGCTCCCACGACCTCCGAGCACGGCTGCACGGTGATCCGCGAGTTGTAGCGGATCTCGTTGACCAGGTAGCTCGACATCGTCTCCTCGAGCCCGGAACGGCGGACGAGGATCGTGACCGACGCCGCGAACCGGGCGAGGTGGATCGCCGCCTGGCCGGCCGAGTTCCCGCCGCCGACGACCACGACGTCGTACCCCTCCATCTCGCGGGCCGCGGTCATCGCGCTGCCGTAGAAGACGCCGAGGCCGGTGAGGTCGTCGATGCCGGGTGCGCGCAGCTTGCGGTAGGAGACGCCGGCCGCGACCACCACGGCCCGGGCGCGCACGTCGCCGCCGTCGGTGCGCAGCAGGTGCGGGGCGCCGTCGCTGCCGGGCTCGAGGGCGGTGACCTCCCAGCCGGTGAAGAAGCGGGTGCCGAAGCGGATCGCCTGGTTGCGGGCGCGCTGCGCGAGCCGCATCCCGGAGATGCCGCGCGGGAAGCCGAGGTAGTTGCGGATCATCGAGCTGGTCCCGGCCTGGCCACCGACCGCCTCCGCCTCGATCACGACGGTGGAGAGCCCCTCGGAGGCGCCGTAGACCGCCGCCGCGAGCCCGGCCGGGCCGGCGCCGACGATCGCGAGGTCGACGACGGTGTCGACGTCGATGTCCTCCGGACGGCCGTAGACGGTGACCGCGACGTCCCGCACGCTGCGCGGGGAGATCGGTGGCTTGTCCAGGGCCTGCACGAGCGGGTACGACGGCTCGCCGTCCACGTCGGCGAGGATCTCGCGGCCGGTGTCGCTGTCCGGGGCGTAGACCCGGTTGGGCATCCCCATCCGGTCCAGGAAGTCGCGGATCGACAGGGTCAGGGCGTCCGACGTGGGGGACACGATGCGCACGCTGTCGACCTCCGGTGCGGCGACCGTCGAGCCCCAGTCCGACAGCAGCTCGGTGACCGCGGTGTGAAACTCCTCGTCGCGCGGCCCGCGCGGCATCAGCAGGTAGGCGTCGTACTTGCCCTTGGCCAGGCCCTCGCGCAGCCCCGGGGCGTCGGCGAGGAAGCGCGACCAGTGCGCCGCGACCATCCGGCGGGCGGTGGGGACGACCGTCCGCCACCGCCCGAACGCCTCGAGGACCGAGGCGTCCGGGAGCACCGACTCGGCGACGAACAGCGCCACCGGTCGTCCCTCGTCGCGCAGGCGACGGGCGAGCTCCTCGGCGGCGGTCGCGCTGGTCACCGCGTGCAGGTCGTAGTCGCGGGAGTATCGCCCGAACTCGTCGAGCAGGTGGTCGGCGTTCTCCTCCGAGACCAGGAGGACGGCGGGCTGGCGTGGCCGGTCACTCACAGGGCGATCGTAGGCGAGGTCGCCGCACCGGTGCCCGGTCGCCCGATCGGCCGGTGGCAGGATGCGGTGCGTGCGGATCCGGATCGACCTCGCCTACGACGGCACCGACTTCCACGGCTGGGCGACCCAGCCCCGGTTGCGCACCGTCCAGGGCGAGCTCGAGGCCGCGCTGGCCACGGCGCTGCGGGTTCCCGACGTGGCCGTGGTGTGCGCCGGGCGCACGGACACCGGGGTGCACGCCCGCGGGCAGGTCACCCACCTCGACGTCGAGCCGGACGTCCTCGCCGCGTCGGCCGGACGCTCCGACGCCCCGGCCGACGAAGCCCTGCTGCGTCGGCTCAACGGCATCCTCCCGGCCGACGTGCGGGTCCGCCGCGTTGCCGAGGCAGCGGACGGGTTCGACGCCCGGTTCTCCGCGCTGTGGCGCCGCTACGCCTACCGGGTGGCGGACCTGCCGGAGTCGGTCGACCCGCTCACACGACGGCACGTGCTGGCGTGGTCGCGCCCGCTCGACCTCGACGCCCTCAACGAGGCCTCGGGGCTGCTGCTGGGGCAGCACGACTTCGCCTCCTTCTGCAAGCGACGTGAGGGGGCGACCACGATCCGCACGCTGCTCGACCTCGCGTGGGAGCGTGACGCGGAGGGCGTCGCGGTCGCGACGGTCCGGGCCGACGCGTTCTGCCACAGCATGGTGCGCGCCCTGGTGGGGTGCCTGCTCGCGATCGGTGAGGGCCGGCGCCCGGTGCCGTGGGCTGCCGAGGTGCTGCGGGCCCGCGTCCGCGACCCTGCTGTGACGGTCGCCCACGCGCACGGGCTCACGCTCGAGGAGGTCGGGTATCCCGCCGACGACGAGCTCGCCCGCAGGGCCGAGCAGACGCGGGCCAGGAGGAGCAGCGATGGATGAGCACTACTTCAGCGCCGACCCGTCGGTGCCCTTCAAGCGCGCGCCCGTGCACGCCGACGTGTGGGGCCACGAGCTCGAGCTGACCAGCGGCTCCGGAGTCTTCGCGCAGGGCCGCCTCGACATCGGCACGGCCGTGCTGTTCCGCGAGACCGAGCCCCCGGCCGGAGGACGGGTGCTCGACCTCGGCTGCGGCTACGGCGTCATCGGCCTGGCGGTCGCGGCGGTCGTGCCGGAGGCCGTGGTCACCGCGGTCGACGTCAACGAGCGCGCGGTGCTGCTGGCCCGGGAGAACGCCGCCGCGCTGGGGGTGACCGACCGCTACACCGCCACCACGCCGGACGGGGTGGCCGCGGACGCGTCGTACGACGAGATCTGGTCGAACCCCCCGATCCGGATCGGCAAGGAGGCCCTGCACGACCTCCTGCTCACCTGGCTGCCCCGGCTGGTGCCCGGCGGCCGGGCCGTGATGGTGGTCGGCAAGAACCTGGGAGCCGACACCCTCCAGCGCTGGCTGGGGGAGCAGGGCTACCCGACCGAGCGGCTCGCCAGCGCGAAGGGGTTCCGCGTGCTGGAGAGCCGCCGGCCGGGCTAGGTCGGACGGTCGTGGCGGACCAGGCGTACGCCGCTCAGCAGCACGCGGTCGCGGACGGCACGAGCTCGCAGGTCGACGTGCCGCAGCAGCCGCAGGTCGACCCCTCCGGGACCTCGCCGAAGGTGTCGGCGTCCTCGAGGACGGTGTAGATCTCCCACCGCTCGCCGTTCGGCGCTCCCTGGACCCAGAACTTGTCCTGCTTGGCGTAGCAGCAGGTGGTGCCGCGCTCGTCGACCGAGGCGAGCCCGGTCGCGGCGAGCCGGACCTGCTCGGCGTCGACGGTGTCCACGTCGCCCACCTCGACGCCGAGGTGGTTGACCGAGCCGCCCTGACCCGGGTTCTCGATGAGCACGAGCTTCAGGGGCGGCTCGGTGACCGCGAAGTTGGCGTAGCCGGGCCTGGTCTTGGCCGGCTCGACGCCGAAGAGCGAGCTGTAGAAGGCGATCGAGGCGTCGAGGTCGTCGACGTTGAGGGCCAGCTGGATCCGGGACATGGGCGCTCCTCAGTAGATATCGATGATTGTCTATGTCCGATCTTGCAACGGACATAGACCTCTGTCAATATCGACGTGTGTCGAAGTCCCTCATCGAGCTCACCCCGGTCCAGACCGCCGCGTGCTGCTCGCCCCTCGAGCGCGAGCCGCTGAGCCAGGAGCAGGCCGAGGCGATCTCGCCGCTCCTCAAGGCCCTGGCCGACCCCGTGCGGCTGCGGCTGCTCTCCCTCGTCGCGTCGCACGCCGGCGGTGAGGCCTGCGTCTGCGACCTGCAGGACGCGTTCGACCTCTCCCAGCCCACGATCAGCCACCACCTCAAGGTGCTGCACGAGGTGGGGCTGCTCGACCGCGAGAAGCGCGGTGTGTGGGTCTACTACCGAGTGGCCGAGGGCGCGCTGCACAGCGTCGGCGCCCTGCTCGGCGGCGTCGCGCGGTGACCCTCGCGCGCCGGGCGGCCGCCGAGCTCGTCGGCACCGCCTTCCTCGTGGGCGCCGTCATCGGCTCGGGAATCGCCGCGTCGCGGCTGTCCCCGGACGACGTCGGGCTGCAGCTGCTCGAGAACAGCCTGGTCACCGGCGCGGCCCTGGTGGCGCTGATCCTGGCCCTCCAGCCGGTCTCGGCCGCCTTCAACCCGGTGGTCACGCTCGTCGAGCGTGCGCTCGGCATCGTCACCACGCGCGACGTGCTCCTCCTCGTGCCTGCCCAGCTCGTGGGTGGGGTCGTCGGCGCCGTGGTCGCGAACCTGATGTTCGGCCTCGACGCCGTCTCGGTCTCCGGCCACGAACGCACCGGCGGGGACCTGTGGCTCGGTGAGGTGGTGGCGACGCTCGGACTGGTGACGGTCATCTTCGGCAGCATCCGCACCGGCCGGGTCGAGACGATCGCGTACGCCGTCGGCGGCTACATCACGGCGGCGTACTGGTTCACCAGCTCCACCAGCTTCGCCAACCCCGCGGTGACGTTCGCCCGGATGCTCTCCGACACCTTCGCCGGGATCGCCCCCTCATCGGTGCCGATGTTCGTGCTGATGCAGCTGGTCGGTGGCGCGCTCGCCCTCGGCCTCGTCCACCTGGTCTTCCCCCGACCCGAGAGGGTGTCGTGATGAGCGATCGGCCCACCGTCCTGTTCGTCTGCGTCCACAACGCCGGCCGCTCCCAGATGGCCGCCGGTTACCTGCAGCACCTCGCCGGCGACCGGATCCAGGTCCTCTCGGCGGGCTCGGTGCCTGCCGAGCGGGTCAACCCCGTCGCGGTCGAGGCGATGGCCGAGGAGGGCATCGACATCACCGCCGCCACCCCCCAGGTGCTCACCACCGAGGCCGTGCGGGAGTCCGACGTCGTGGTCACCATGGGTTGCGGTGACGCGTGCCCGATCTTCCCGGGCAAGCGGTACGAGGACTGGCCGCTGGACGACCCCGCCGGGCAGGGGATCGAGGCGGTGCGTCCGATCCGCGACCAGGTCCGCGCCCGGGTCGAGACCCTGGTCACGGAGCTGCTCGGCGGCTGAGAGGCCGGGGTTCGCCCGCCGCCCGGTCCGGGCAGGATGGACCCATGACCTACGAAGCAGCCGAGAACCGCTACGACACCGACGCGACCGGCATGGAGTACCGCTTCACCGGCCGCAGTGGCCTGAAGCTCCCCGCGCTCTCTCTCGGGCTGTGGCAGAACTTCGGTGACGACCGGCCGGAGGAGACCCAGCGCGCCATCCTCCGTCGTGCCTTCGACCGTGGCGTCACCCACTTCGACCTCGCCAACAACTACGGCCCGCCGTACGGCCGGGCCGAGGAGAACTTCGGGCGCTACCTCAAGGACGACCTCGCGCCCTACCGCGACGAGCTGGTCATCTCCACCAAGGCCGGCTACGACATGTGGCCCGGCCCCTACGGCCAGGGCGGTGGCTCCCGCAAGTACGTCCTCGCCTCGCTCGACCAGTCGCTGACCCGGATGGGGCTGGACTACGTCGACATCTTCTACAGCCACCGCTTCGACCCCGAGACGCCGGTCGAGGAGACGATGACGGCGCTCGACCACGCCGTGCGTCAGGGCAAGGCGCTGTACGCCGGCATCTCGTCCTACTCCCCGGAGAAGACCCGCGAGGCCGCGACCATCGCCCGCGAGCTCGGCACGCCCCTGCTGATCCACCAGCCGTCGTACTCCATGCTCAACCGCTGGATCGAGGAGGGCCTGCTCGACGAGCTCGAGCAGCAGGGCATGGGCTGCATCGTGTTCACCGCGCTGGCCCAGGGGCTGCTGACCGACCGCTACCTCGACGGGGTGCCGCAGGACTCGCGGGCCGCGCGCAGCGACTCCACGATCCCCGGTGAGCACCTCGACGAGAAGGTGCTCGGGCACGTCCGCCGGCTCAACGAGATCGCGTCGGCCCGCGGCCAGAAGCTGGCCCAGCTGGCGCTCCAGTGGGCGCTGCGCGACCGCCGGGTGACCTCCGCAGTGATCGGCGCCAGCTCGGTCGAGCAGCTCGACACGAACCTCGATGCGCTGGCCTTCCCTGCGCTGAGCGAGGAGGAGCTGGCGCAGATCGACCAGAGCGCGGTCGACGCCGGCATCAACCTCTGGGCCAGGTCGACCGAGCACTGAGCCTGCGGTTCGTGTGCCCGACGACGCGCCGCGGCGCGTCGCGGGCCCACGACCCGGGTCAGTCCCCGCGGCCGTCCTCCCACAGCTTGCAGCCGACCAGCACGAGCACGGCGAGCAGCCCGCCGGCGAGGACGTCGACGACGTAGTGCTCGCCGTAGTAGACGAGCGCGGTGGACATCGCGACCGGGTAGGCCAGCAGCAGCCAGCGCCAGCGCGAGCGCAGCCGCTGCACGGCGTAGAGCGAGATCAGGAAGGTCATGCCGGCGTGCAGCGACGGCATCGCGGCCACCGGGTTGCCGACTCCCTGAAGGGCCACGCCGACGTGGTCGATGCCCAGGTCCGCCCAGCCGCGCCCGGTGATCCGCTCCACGTGGGAGGGCAGGTAGCCCTCGTCGGCGGCCAGCCACGGCGGGGCCATCGGGTAGAGGATGTAGACCACCAGGGCGGCGAAGTTGATCGTCACGTAGCGCCGCATCCAGCGGACCCACTCGACCCGGTTGCGGACCCACAGCACCGCGGCGATCGTCAGTCCCGCCAGGAAGTGCGAGGTGTAGACGGTGGTGAAGGCGACGTCGTACCACCGCGGTGGCGAGCCGGGCAGGCACGGGTCGCCGCACCAGGCGTCCTGGAGCCGCTGGGTCGGCGTCTCCCCGCGGCCCAGCCAGGTGTCGACGGAGACCGGCATCGAGAAGTGTGGCGCGAACCCGAGGTCGTCGGTGAGCCCGCGGCTGTAGAAGTAGAGCATCAGGCCGACCAGGGGTGGCCACCAGTCCAGCAGGAAGTTCAGGTGGTAGCGCGGGTGCGCCTCCACGTGCCAGGCGATGGTGCCCAGCCAGAGCCAGAGGAACACCGGGATGGTGCCCTTGGGGATGCCCAGGAGCTCCGACCAGGCGATGAAGGCCAGGGCGTAGACCAGCATCGCGCCGGTGCGTGCCCACGGCCTCGTGACCGGGGTCCGATCGACGAGCTCCGCGCCCGCAAGGTGGTCGGGCTCCGTCTGCATGACCCCGATCCTAGGAAACGAGGTCGCGGAGTCACGTCATCCGAATTGATCACACGCGTCGCAGGGCCATCAGCGGACAGCTGCGGACCGCGTGCTCCGCGTGTTCCTCGAGAGCGGCCGGGACCTGCGGATCCCGCTCACCGGTGCGGCTGAGCGGGAAGCCCCACTCGTCGCTGACCAGCAGCTCGGGCACCAGCTCGGCACAGGCGCCGTGCCCGTCGCACCTGGTCCAGTCCACGTGCAGCCGGCTCACTGGACTACCTTCCTCGTGTCGGCGGTCCTGGACGGGCCGCTGATGCACCCCAGGTGCCGTCGGGTCACTGCCCTGCTCGCTCGACCCCTTGATGTCCACGATGAGTTCTGCAGGGCCCGGCGGTCACCCGGGACGCCGTGATCGTCGACAGGGCTGTGCGCCAAGGCCGACCGGATGGCTGGCTGGGAGCGCCGATCAGTGAGCTGACAGACAGATGCGTCCCGGCACCAAGACGAGGGTGCCTCCCCACTGGGTCTAGCAGCGAGGAGGCTGACATGAAGTCTGCCAGCACCACCCCGGAGAGCAAACTGCCCGACCAGCCCATCAACGGTGTCACCGGCGGTGTGGACTGGGCCAGCGAGGACCACGCCGTCAGCGTGGTCGATCACCGCGGCCGCGAAGTCGCCCGCAGGACTGTCGACCACACCGCGGCCGGACTTCGCACGTTGGTGAAGTTCCTGATCAACCACGGCGTCGGCGAGGTCGCCATCGAACGCGGCGATGGCCCCGTCGTCGATGCTCTGCTCCACGCCGACCTGACCGTGGTCGTGATCAGTCCCAACCGGCTCAAGAATCTGCGCAGCCGTTACGGCTCGGCCGGCAACAAGGACGACCGGTTCGACGCCTACGTCCTGGCCGACACCCTGCGCACCGACCGCACCCGGCTGCGGCCGCTGACCCACGACAGCGAAGCCACCAAGACCCTGCGCGCCACCGTCCGGGCCCGCCGCGAACTGGTCAAGCACCGCGTCGCGCTGTGCAACCAGCTGCGCGCCCACCTGCAGGCCGCGTTCCCCGGCGCTGTGGGTCTCTTCAAGGACCTGGACTCCCAGATCAGCCTGCGGTTCCTGGCCCGCTTCGACTCCCAGGAACGCGCCGACTGGCTCAGCGTGAAGCGGCTGGCGGCCTGGCTGAGCAGCGTCGGCTACAGCGGCCGCAAGAACCCCGCCGACCTCTACGCCCACCTGCAGACTGCGCCGCGTGGACCGGTCGGTCCCGACGGCGCCGCCCGCGCCCATGTCACCCGCGCCATGCTGAGCGTCCTGACCGAGCTCGTCGAACAGATCGCGACCCTCGAGGCCCAGATCGCCGAACAGCTCGCCCTGCACGCCGACGCCCACATCTTCCAGTCCCTGCCCCGCGGCGGCACCGTGCGCGCTGCCCGGCTGCTCGCCGAGATCGGCGACGTCCGCGGCCGGTTTCCCGACGCCGCGTCCCTGGCCTGCCTGGCCGGCGTCGCGCCCTCGACCCGCCAATCCGGCAAGCACAAAGCCGTCACCTACCGATGGGCGGTCAACAAAGAGCTCCGCGACGCCGTCTGCGACTTCGCCGGCGACTCCCGCCGAGCCAACCCCTGGGCCGCGAAGATCTACAACGACGCCCTCGCCCGCGGCAAGGACCACCCCCACGCCACCCGCATCCTGGCCCGCGCCTGGCTCGGCGTGATCTGGCGATGCTGGCAGAACCAGACCGCCTACGACCCCCACCAGCACGGCGCCCTCCAGGCACTGCTCAGCGGTGTCGAAGCGGCCTGACGTTGACACAGGGCTACTCATCGGTGCGCCCCCTCGGTCGGGCAGTGTCCGGACAGGTGCGCGGCCACGTGCTCGTCGAACACGCGCATCGTGCTCGCGACCATCCGGGCCGTCCCGTCCGGGTGCGCACAGGCCCCGCGCCCGGTGACCAGGAGCCGCAGCCGGTCGATCTCCGCGGGCAGGCCGGGATCGGGCGCGAGGTCGGCGAGCCGCCGCAGCGCGTCCGCCATCCGCGGCAGGCCGTTGATGCACGGACCGCACTGCGCGGCGGACTCGCCGGCGAGGTACGCCGCGATGCCGGCCGCCGCCCGGACCGGACAGCTGCCGCGACCGAGGACGTGCAGGATCCCCGCGCCGACCGAGGCGCCCCACGGCCGCAGGTCGGGGTTGCTCAGGGGTGTGTCGAGAGCGCTCGCCGGGAGCCACGCCCCGTGGTAGCCGCCCACGAGCACCGCGACCGGGTCGACCGGGACCGCCGCGGCCAGCACGTCGGCGAGCCGGCTGCCGCGGGCCGCCTCCACGACTCCCGGGTGCGCGACCGCGCCGCTCACGGTGAACAGGGAGGTCCCCGGGTCCTCGGGGGTGCCCGCCTCGCGGAACCAGGCGACGCCGTGCCGGGCCAGCAGCGCGAGCTGGGCGAGCGTCTCGGCGTTGAGGACCAGCGTGGGTCGACCGCCGACCCCCCTCGTGGTGACCCGCACCAGCGGGTCGCGGGGGACAGGTGGACGCCCGTCGAGCTGGTTGACCAGGGCCGACTCCTGACCGGCGACGAAGCCGCCCCGCAGCCGGGCGACGCTGACCCTGCGCGCCCGGGCGGCCCGCTCGGCGGCGTCGGGACGGATCTCCGGCCCGATCGCGAGGACGGCCTCGTGTGCGCCCAGCGCCCGCCCGACCAGGGCGAGGCCGTCCACCACCAGGTGCGGCGCCCGGGTGAGCAGCACGGCGTCCTTGTGGCTCAACGGCTCGCCCTCCATGGCGTTGCCGACCACGACCGGAGCCCGCCCCTCGGTGACGGCGCGCACCTTGATCGCGGTCGGGAACCCTGCCCCTCCCCGGCCCGTCAGGCCGGACTCCTCGACCAGCGCCAGCAGCCGGTCGAGGGTGAGGGCGGGCAGGGTGTCGGCCGGCGGCTCCGCGAGGAGCCGGCGCGTGTCGACGTGGGTGAGGGTGCTCATCGGGAGACCTTTCGGGGGGTGCGCGTGCGGCCGCGGTCGCCGTACGACGGGAGGAGCCGCCAGCCGACGGCGGCGGTGACGGCCGCGAAGCAGGTCGCCGCCAGGCCGGTCATCCACACCGAGCCGGCGTCGGTGCCGGTGCCGAGCGCGTGGACCAGCGCGACCGGCCACAGCAGGTAGGTGAGCCAGTGGACGGCCCGGAAGACCCGCGGGCCCACCCGCTGGCGCAGCAGGCTGACGACGGTGACGACCGCCAGCAGGTCCACCGCCAGGGTGCCCAGGCCGAGGTAGAGCGGTCGGTAACCGCCCAGGAACGGGAACAGCACGTCGACCAGGTGCAGCTGTGCGTACGGGTCCAGGAACAGGCTGCCCACGTGCACCGCCACCAGGCCGGTGCCGGTGAGCGCGGCGGTCCGGTGCACGTCGGCGACGCCGAAGCGCCCGAGGCCGCCCACCGAGCGGCCCGACCGGGTGGCAACTCCCATGACCAGGGCGATCGTGAACATCACCAGCGCGACGATGCCGGTGCCCCTGCCCAGCGCCCAGAATGCCTCGTTCATGCCGCTTCACCCTCGGGCTCGTCCGGCCAGCCGTTGCACAGGTGGGTGGCGCCGTTGCGGTCGACCAGGCGCGCCGGCAGCCCCTGGGCGCCCAGCCAGCCGAGCCCGGCCGTGCCCTTGACGACGGTGGCGGTCGCGGCGGCGTTGGCGATGCGGCAGGTGGTCGCCGCGACGCTGACGCTGCGCCAGACCGGGTCGGCCGGACGTCCCGTCCGGGGGTCGACGATGTGGTGCAGCGTCTCGCTGCCGCGACGCCAGGTGCGGCGTACCGTGCTGGAGGTCGCGAGGGCGCTGCCGGCCGGGAGCGCGACCTGGGCGGCGGGGTCGCGGTCGGTGTCCTGGACGCGGACCTGCCAGCCGCCGGCCGGGGCAGGACCCGCCGTGGCGATGTCCCCGCCCAGGCTGACCAGCACGCCGACGCCGAGCCGCTGCGCCACGAGCGAGGCCGCCCGGTCGGCGGCCACCGCCTTCGCGGTGGCGCCGAGGTCGAGCTCGATGCCGTCCGGCAGCCCGAGCCGCCGGCCGGCAAGTCGCAGGGTGCGCCAGCCGGGGACCGGCCGGACGAGGGCGACCAGGCCGGGTCCGCTCTCGACCAGCCGGATGTCCCGGTCGTAGCCGAGCGCCGAGAGGGTGGCGCCGATGGTGGGGTCCACCGCTCCGTCCGTGCGCCGGGCCGCCTCCAGCGCCTCGCCGAGCAGGTCGGCCAGCACGGGCGAGACCAGCACGGTCCCGTCCGGCCCGGGGCACAGCGTGCTCACCTCGGAGTCGGGGCGGAACCGGCTGGCGGCCCGCTCGACCTCGTCGAGCAGGTCGTCGACCAGCACCAGCGCCGGCTCCATGGCGGCGGGCTCGGTGACGACGAGGCGGGCCCGGGTGCTCCACAGGTCCCAGTCGCGTGCGGCCTCCATGTCAGGACCCGCTCGACGTCGCGTGGCTGGTGCCCGACGTGCCCTGCTGGAGGGTCGTCGTCCCCTGCGAGCGGTGGTTGGTGCCGCTCGTGGTCGAGCCGGAGCCCGTGCCGGTGCCCACGCCCGTGCTCGCAGCGTGCTGGGCGGCGACCCCACAGGCGGCGGTCACGCCCAGCGAGGCGGTGACGGCGCCGACCAGGAGCGATCGGCGCACGCGGGCGGTGCGACGGAGGCTGGCGGTGCGGTCGTGGGTCATGGGGTGCTCCTCTGGTTGGTCTTCCTCCACGATGGGCGCGAACGCTGTGCGCTCCCTGTGAGCAGGCATCGGGTTTCCGTGTCGCTCCTGCCGATGACCCGTAAACGGGATGCCCCGACACCCTCGGGTGGCGGAGAATCCTTCGACGTGGGTCACGTGGATGTCGCCGGGGTGCGCTACGAGCTGCCGGACGGTCGGGTGCTCCTCGACGACGTGTCGTTCCGGGTCGGTGAGGGTGCCAAGGTCGCGCTCGTCGGCGCCAACGGAGCGGGCAAGACGACATTGCTGAGGATCGTCACCGGTGAGCTGGTCCCGCACGCCGGGGTGGTCACCCGCACCGGCGGGCTCGGGGTCATGCGGCAGATGGTCAACGCCGGCCTGGGGGAGTCCCCGACGGTCGCCGACCTGCTGCTGTCGGTCTCCCCGCCCCGGGTCCGTGCCGCGGCTGCCGAGGTGGACCGCTGCGAGCGTGCCCTCATGGACACCGACGACGAGCTGACCCAGATGTCCTACGCCGGGGCGCTCGCGGAGTACGCCGACGCCGGGGGCTACGACCTCGAGGTCACGTGGGACGTGTGCACGATGGCCGGCCTGGGCGTGCCCTACGAGCGGGCGAAGTACCGCGAGCTGCGCACCCTCTCGGGGGGTGAGCAGAAGCGGCTGGTGCTCGAGCTGCTCCTGCGCGGTCCCGACGAGGTGCTGCTGCTCGACGAGCCCGACAACTTCCTGGACGTGCCCGGGAAGATGTGGCTCGAGCAGCGGATCCGGGAGTCCGAGAAGACGATCCTCTACATCAGCCACGACCGGGAGTTGCTGAACAACACCGCGACCCGGGTGGTCACCGTCGAGCTCGGGAGTGCGGGCAACCAGGTGTGGACCCACCCCGGGGGCTTCGCGTCGTACCACGAGGCGCGTCGCGACCGCTTCGCGCGCTTCGAGGAGCTCCGCAAGCGGTGGGACGAGGAGCACGCGAAGCTCAAGGCCCTGGTGCTGATGTACAAGCAGAAGGCGGCGTACAACGACGGGATGGCCAGCCGGTACCAGGCCGCCCAGACCCGGTTGCGGAAGTTCGAGGAGGCCGGGCCGCCCACCGAGCAGCCTCGCGAGCAGCAGGTGAAGATGCGCCTGAAGGGCGGTCGCACCGGCAAGCGTGCCGTGGTCTGCGAGGACCTCGAGCTCAGGGTCGACGGGCCCTCCGGGCCGGGGGTCCTCATGCAGCCCTTCGACCTCGAGGTCTGGTACGGCGAGCGCGTCGCCGTGCTCGGCTCGAACGGCTCCGGCAAGTCGCACTTCCTGCGCCTGCTGGCGGCCGGCGGGTCCGACCCCGACGTCGAGCACCAGCCCGTCGGCGAGGTCGCGGTGGCGCCGGTCGACCACACCGGCAAGGCCAAGCTCGGCGCCCGGGTGCGGCCGGGGTGGTTCGTGCAGACCCACGAGCACCCCGAGCTGGTCGGCCGGACGCTGCTGGAGATCCTGCACCGGGGTGATCAGCACCGCGACGGCATGGGACGCGAGCAGGCCAGCAGGGTCCTCGACCGCTACGAGCTCGCGCACGCGGCGGAGCAGAAGTTCGACTCGCTCTCGGGCGGGCAGCAGGCGCGCTTCCAGATCCTGCTGCTCGAGCTCTCCGGCGCGACCCTGCTGCTCCTCGACGAGCCGACCGACAACCTCGACGTGCAGTCGGCCGAGGCGCTGGAGGAAGGCCTCGAGGCCTTCGAGGGCACGGTGCTGGCGGTCACCCACGACCGCTGGTTCGCCCGCGGCTTCGACCGGTTCCTGGTCTACGGCGCGGACGGCGAGGTCTACGAGGCTCCCGGACCGGTCTGGGACGAGGGAAGGGTGGAACGCGTCCGATGAGCGTGCAGGCCCACGGGCTCGTGATCGAGGCGCTGGACCCGCACGACGCCGGCGACTTCGACGCCTTCTACGACGTCTACCTCGCCGCCGAGCGAGCCCTGGGCGACATCGCCTCGCCGTGGATGCGCGAGGAGGTGCGCGTCTCGATGCAGGAGCAGGGCGCCAGCCGCTGGCTGGGCGGGTTCGTGGGCCGTGTCGACGGACGGGTGGCCGTGGTCGGCCAGCTCTCGACGCCGCTCCTCGACAACCGGGACAGCGCCACGATGACCGTCCACGTCGACCCGGGACAGCAGCGCCGCGGGCTGGGCTCGGCGATGCTGGACCGGCTCGAGCGCGAGGCACGGGACCGGCGGCGGACGCTGCTCAACGCCGAGACCGTCTGGGGCTGGTCGGCGGGGGCCGAGGGCGCCGGGGAGGCCGGGCCGGAGTTCGCCAGGAGCCGCGGGTTCCGGCTGGGGCTGGCCGACGTGAAGCGCCGGCTCGCGCTCCCGGTCGCCACCGACCTGCTCGACACGCTGGCCGCGGAGGCCGGCCGGCACCACGCGGCGTACACCCTGCGCTCCTGGGAGGGGCCGGTCCCCGAGGACCTGGTCGAGGGGTGGGCACGCCTGTCCGGCTCGCTGATGACCGAGGCGCCCACCGGGGAGATGGAGCGCGAGGCGGAGCACGTCGACCCGGCCGTCGTCCGGGAGGCCGAGGACCTGCTGGCCAGGCAGGGGCGCCGGAAGTACAACACCGCGGCCCTCGACCGGGCAGGGGAGGTCGTCGCCTACACCGACATCGCGACCACCGTCCACGAGCCCGGGAAGGCCTACCAGTGGGGCACCCTGGTGCGCACCGACGCCCGCGGGCACCGGCTCGGGCTGGCCGTGAAGGTCGCCAACCTGCGGCTGCTCCAGTCCGAGCGGCCCGACCTGACCGAGCTGACCACGTACAACGCCGAGGTCAACAGCCACATGATCGGCGTCAACGAGCGTCTCGGCTTCGCACCCGTCGCCTGGCTCGGCGAGTTCCAGAAGCGCCTGGGCTGACCGGTCGCCCCGGCACGACAGGGTGCGGGGCCCCGGCGACCGATCGGGAGACGGACCGTGCGGTCGCCGGGGCCCGGCCTGCCCGGGGCGCCTCTCACCAACGCCCCGGGAGTCGTGTGCCTACGAGTTCGACGCCGTGGAGTCGGAGTCGAGCTGGAGCTTCACGGTCTTGGTGTCGCTCCCATGGACGTAGGTCAGCGTGACCTCGTCACCCGGGCGGTAGGACCGGATCGTCGCGACGAGGGAGTCGGCGCCGGTGATCTGCGCGTCGTCGACCTTGGTGATCACGTCGCCCCGCTGGAGCCCGGCCTTGTCGGCGGTGGAGCCGCTGGTGACCTCACCCACCTGCGCGCCCTCGGAGACGTCGGCGCTGCTGTTGCTCGACAGGTCGGACACCGAGATGCCCAGCCGGGCGTGGGTCGGCGTCTCGCCGTTGGCCATCTGGTCGACGATCGGCATCACCTCGTCCATGGGGATCGCGAAGCCCAGGCCGATGGACCCACCCTGCTCGGCGCCCGAGGAGCTCGAGGTCCGGATCGAGGAGTTGATGCCCACGACGTGGCCGCGCAGGTCGACCAGCGGTCCGCCGCTGTTGCCGGGGTTGATGGCGGCATCGGTCTGGATGGCGGGGTACGTCGTGCTGTTGCCCTGGGCGTCCGACCCGACGTCGACGGGACGGTTGAGCGCGCTGACGATGCCGCTGGTCACGGTGGACTCGAGCCCGAACGGCGAGCCGATCGCGACCACGCCCTGGCCGACGGCGAGATCGGCGGACTTGCCGATCGTGGCCGGGGTCAGGCCGCTGACGCCCTCGGCCTGGATCACCGCGGTGTCGGTGAGCGGGTCGGTGCCGAGGACCTTCGCCTTCGCCGAGGTGCCGTCGTTGAAGGAGACCGAGATGGTCCCGGAGTCGCCGGCGATCTCGACCACGTGGTTGTTGGTGAGGATCTGGCCGTCGGAGCTCAGGATGATGCCCGAGCCGGACCCCGCCTCCTGCGGGCCGGTGACGTCGATCTTCACCACCGACGGCAGGACCTCCTGGGCCACCTGCTGGACCGAGCCGTCCGGGGCCGCGGAGCTGGGGCTGCTCACGACCTGCGAGGTGGTGCGCGCGGTGGGGGAGGCGGCCGTGTCGGAGCCGTTCGAGCCCCACTGGTCCCAGGCGGCCGCACCGGCCACCCCCGCCGCCCCGCCCACGAGCAGGGAGGTCGCCACCACGGAGGCCACGAGGGCCGACCGCGCCGGACGCCGCTTGGTCGCCGTACCTCCGGGCGGTGCCGGCGGCGGCCCGCCCGAGGGGGACATGGGGTACGGCGGCGCGTACGGCGGAGGGGTGGTCGGCCTTTCGCCCGGGGGCGGGGTGGAGGGGGTGTCGGTCATGCCTCCGAGGATGTCGTCCCTGCCTGTGACGGACCTGAGACGTCGCTGGGGGTCTTTGAAGAAGCCTCCGCGGCGAGCGTCATCTTCTTCAGCAGCCCGCTGAGCGCGACCCGCTCCGCCGGGGTCAGGACGCCGACCAGCGCGGTCTCCTCGGCACCGAGCTGGTCCATGGCGCGCCGCCAGATCTCGGCACCCGCCCGGGTCACCTCGATCTCCACCCGCCGGCGGTCCACGGGGGAGGGGGTGCGCTTGATCCAGCCGGCCTGCTCGAGCCCGTCGAGGCGGCCGGTCATGCCCGCCCCGCTCAGTCCGAGGTCCTCGGCGAGGGCGGACGGATTGGCGGTGCCCGGTGTCTCGCTGATCATCAGGCGGTGCAGGGTGTCGTACTCGAAGTCCTGGAGACCCGTGCGGACCGCGGTCTCGCGCCGCACCTGCTTGAGGTGACGCGTCAGCCGGGCGATGCGGGTGACGATCGCCTCGGTGTCGTCGTCGAAGGTGATGTCGACCCAGTGGTCGCGCCAGCGGGCGACGTGGTGGTCGGTCCAGTCCTGCGGCTCGTCCATGGGGCCCACCCTAGTGCGAACTAATTCGTTGACGAATAGTTCGCCAGCGAATTAAATGTGCGCCATGACCACGATGCAGACCGCGCCGGCCCGGCGCGGCCCGATGCGCTCCCGCAACTTCCGGCTGCTGGCGACCGGCACCACGACCAGCGCCCTGGGCAACGCGATCACGCCGGTCGCACTCGCGTTCGCGGTGCTCGACCTCGGCGGCTCCGCCGCCGACCTCGGGCTGGTGGTGGCCGCGTTCGCGCTGGCCGAGGTCGTCACGGTGCTCTTCGGTGGCGTGCTCGGGGACCGGGTGCCCCGCCAGCTGATGATGGAGGGCTCCGCCGCCGCCAGCGCCGCCACCCAGGCGCTGATCGCGGCCCTGCTCATCGGTGGCTGGGCCAGCATCCCCGCCCTCGGGGTGATCGGCATGATCAACGGATGCCTGGCGGCGCTGAGCGGCCCGTCGTCGCAGGCCATGACCCGGCTGACGGTCCCGACCGAGGACCTCGCCTCCGCGGTCGCGCTCCGGCGGCTGCTGCAGACCAGCGCCGCCGTCGTGGGCTTCTCGGCCGGCGGCATCCTGGTCGCCGCGGTCGGGTCCGGCTGGGCGATCGCGGTCGATGCGACGACGTACGCCCTGGCTGCCCTCTGCTTCTCGCTGCTGCGCGTCCCGCACACTCGTCCGGAGGGCACGCGTCCCTCGCTCCTGGCCGACATGGGCGAGGGGGCGCGCGAGGTGCTGCGGCACACCTGGCTGTGGTTGCTCATCGGGCAGGCGCTGCTCTACCACCTCTTCTACGGGGGAGCGCAGGGCGTGGTCGGCCCGATCGTGGTGGGCGACGGGATCGGGCGCTCCGCCTGGGGGCTCGCGCTGGGTTCGTTGATGGCCGGGTTCGTGGTCGGCGGCCTGGTCTGCCTGCGCTGGCGGCCCGTGCGCGGGCTCTTCGTCGGGACTGCGCTGCTCTCCCTCACCGCGGCGTTCCCGTTGGCGATGGCGTTCTCCGACCAGCTCTGGCCGGTGCTGCTGGGCGCGTTCCTGCACGGGCTGGGCCTCGAGATCTTCAGCATCAACTGGGACCTCTCCATCCAGCAGAACGTCGCGGAGGACAAGCTCGCCCGCGTCTACTCCTTCGACATCGTCGGGTCCTTCGTGGCGCGCCCGCTGGGCCTGGCGCTCACCGGGCCGGTCGCGGAGGCGGTCGGCTTCGACCGCTGGCTGGTGGTCGTGGGCATCGTGATGGGCGGCTCGTCGCTGCTCGCCCTGCTGTCGCCCGACGTACGCCGGCTCCGCCGCCACGGCTGACCGGTTGTGGGCCCTTGTGACCTCGGACACAATCGCCCCATGACCGCCCCGATGCCCCGCTTCGTCGACGACCGCCTGGCCCACTGGGCCGCCACCACGCCCGACGCCGAGGCGATGACCTACGGCCGGCGCACCTGGAGCTGGGCGGAGTGGGACGAGCGGGTACGCCGTGCTGCCGGCGGCCTGCAGGCGCTCGGCATCGGCCGGGGTGACGTGGTGGCCTTCCTCGACAAGAACCACCCCGCCTGCGTCGAGATCAGCATGGCCGCGGGGTCCCTCGGGGCCGCGAACGCGATCGTCAACTGGCGCCTGGCCGGGGACGAGGTCGACTACACCGTCAACGACAGCGGTGCCCGGGTGCTGTTCGTCGGCTCCGAGCTGATGCCACTCGTGGAGAAGATCCGCGACCGGCTGCCCGCCGTGGAGACCGTCGTCGAGGTGACGCCCGAGGGCGGCGAGGGCGACCAGTACGAATCCTGGCTGACGGCCGCGACGCCGGTGTCCCGACCGGACGACGTGGACCCCGAGGACGTGTGCCTGGTGATGTACTCCTCGGGCACGACGGGCCACCCGAAGGGCGTGATGCTCACGCACACCAACATGGTCGAGCACACCCTGAACGCCCATGACGGCTGGGTCTTCGAGCCCGGTGACAAGAGCATGGTGTCGATGCCGCTCTTCCACGTCGGCGGCTCGTCGTACGTCCTCTTCGGCATCCACGACGGCATCCCCAGCATCATGACCCGCGAGCCGGACGGCGCCTCGCTGGCCGGTGCGATCCTCGGCGGGGCCAACCGGACCTTCCTGGTGCCGGCCGTCCTCGCCCAGGTGCTGCAGGCCGGGCCGGACGCCGTGAAGCTGTTCGGTGCCCTGCGCACCTACACCTACGGCGCCTCGCCGATGCCGCTGCCCCTGCTGCGGGCGGCGATGGAGGCGTGGCCGGACACCGACTTCATCCAGGTCTACGGGCTCACCGAGGTCGCGGGTGTGGCCACGCACCTGATGCCCGAGGCGCACCGCGACGCCGAGCACCCCGAGCGGCTGACGTCGGCGGGGCAGCCCATCCCGGGTGTGGAGGTCCGCGTCGTCGACCCGGGGACCCTCGAGGACCTGCCCGTCGGCGAGCACGGCGAGATCTGGCTGCGCACCCGGCAGCTCATGAAGGGGTTCCTCGGCAAGCCGGAGGAGACTGCCAAGGTCATCACCGAGGACGGCTGGTTCCGCACCGGCGACATGGGCAAGGTGGACGCCGAGGGCTTCGTGTTCGTCGAGGACCGGCTCAAGGACATGATCATCAGCGGTGGCGAGAACATCTACTCACCCGAGATCGAGAGGGTGCTCGCCGAGCACCCGGCGGTCATGGAGGTCGCGGTCATCGGCGTCCCGGACGACCGTTGGGGCGAGGTCGTCAAGGCCGTGGTGTCGCTGAAGCCGGACACCTCCGCCACCGAGGAGGAGCTCATCGTCTACTGCCGCGAGCACCTCGCGCACTTCAAGTGCCCCCGCTCGGTCGACGTGATCGGGGCGCTGCCGCGCAACCCCACCGGCAAGATCCTCAAGCGCGAGCTGCGCGCGCCGTACTGGCAGGGGCACGACCGCACCATCGTGTGAGCCCGTGTCGGAGTCACCGGTCCACCGGTGGTCCCTGACGTTCTCAGCCGTTGCAACGCCTGAGAACATCAGGAGTCGCCGGTCCACCGGTGATTCCGACACCGGCCGCGCGACCCCGTCAGACGGGCAGGCCGTGGGCGCGCAGGGCCCTGCGCAGCGAGTCGGCGTCGGTGAAGACCAGGGCTCGCATGCCCACTCGGGCGGCGGCCGCGACGTTCTCCTCGCGGTCGTCGACGAACACCAGGTCGGTGAGGGCGTGCCCGGTCCGGGTCGCGACGATCTCGAAGATCCGCGGGTCCGGCTTGGCGACCCCCTCGGTGCCGGACACGAAGACCTCGCGCAGCAGCTCGCGCAGGAACGGGAACTTCGCCGGCCCATGGGGGAACAGCTCGTGGGACCAGTTGGTCAGTCCCCACATCGGGACACCCGCCGCGTGCAGCTCGCGGAGGAGCGAGACGCTGCCCGGCACCTCGCCGACCAGCGAGTCGGAGAAGTTGGCCCGGTAGGCCAGGGCGTGCTCGACCCAGTGCGGGTGCGTACGCCGGACCGCGGCCTCCGCGTCGTCCCATGTCCCGCCGGAGTCAGGACCGTGGTTCCAGGCCATGAAGTCGAAGTCCTCGGCGTCGCGGAAGCGGGCCGCCTCCGCGGGCCCCACGCCGGCCGCGATCGCGGCGTACGGGTCCCAGTCGACGAGCACGTTGCCCACGTCCCAGACGACTCCGGACGGGGCAGACGGCACGACCCCGGACGGGGAACCGTCCGGGGTCGTCGTCACGTCGAGGCCGCTCGTGCTCAGGCCCAACGCTCGGAGGCCGGCACGAACTCCAGCGTGCGGTCGCCGGTGTAGATCTGCTTGGGCCGGGCGATCTTCTGCTCCTTGTCCTGGACCAGCTCGTGCCACTGGGCCAGCCAGCCCGGGGTGCGGCCGATCGCGAAGAGCACGGTGAACATCTCCGGCGGGAACTGGAAGGCCTCGTAGATCAGGCCCGAGTAGAAGTCCACGTTGGGGTAGAGCTTGCGCTTGACGAAGTACTCGTCCTCGAGCGCGATCTTCTCGAGCTCCTGGGCGATCTCGAGCAGCGGGTTGACCCCGGTGACCTCGAAGACGTCGTCACAGGCCTTCTTGATGATCTTGGCCCGCGGGTCGTAGTTCTTGTAGACCCGGTGACCGAAGCCCATCAGCTTCTCGTTGCCGTTCTTCACACCCTCGATGAAGGACGGGATGTTCTCCTTGCTGCCGATGCGGCGCAGCATCCGCAGCACCGCCTCGTTGGCGCCACCGTGCAGCGGGCCGTAGAGGGCGGCGACGCCCGCGGCCACCGCGGAGTACGGGTCGACCTGCGAGGAGCCGACCGAGCGGACCGCGTTGGTCGAGCAGTTCTGCTCGTGGTCGGCGTGCAGGATGAAGAGCACGTCGAGGGCCTTGACCAGGCGCTCGTCGGCCTCGAACTTGCGCTCGCTCATCTTGAACAGCATCGAGAGGAAGTTCGCGGTGTAGCCGAGCTCGTTGTCGGGGTAGACGAACGGCTTGCCCTGCGCGTGGCGGAACGACCAGGCGCCCAGGGTCGGCATCTTCGCGATCATCCGCACGATCTGCATGTGCCGGTTGTCGCCGTCGGAGATGTTGCGCGCGTCCGGGTAGAACGTCGACAGCGCGCCCACCGAAGCCATCAGCATGCCCATGGGGTGGGCGTCGTAGCGGAAGCCCTCCATGAAGCTCTTGACGTTCTCGTGGACGAACGTGTGGTAGGTGATCTCGTGGACCCAGGCCTCGTACTCCGCCTTGGTCGGCAGCGAGCCGTGGATCAGGAGGTAGGCGACCTCGAGGAAGTTCGACTTCTCCGCCAGCTGCTCGATGGGGTAGCCGCGGTACTCGAGGATCCCCTTCTCGCCGTCGATGTAGGTCACGGCGCTGCGGCAGGACGCGGTGTTCACGAAGCCCGGGTCGTAGACCGCCAGGCCCGGCTCGTCGTCCCCGGCCTTGATCTTCCCGATGTCGGCGGCCTTGATGGTGCCGTCGAGGATCGGGACGTCGTACTCCGCTCCGGTGCGGTTGTCACGGACGGTGAGAGAATCAGTCACCGGGCCAACTTAGTCCGCTCCGCCGGGCGGGGCGAATCCAGGTCCCCGTATTTTGACCCGCGCGGACGCGTGCCCGTACTCTTGACGGTCGCGACTCCTGCCGCTCCCCGACCAACTGCTGTGCGGTCGAGGGGCAGTCCCGGAAGCCTCAGAACGGCAAGCCGGGCCGTGTTCGTCAGAAGCCGCCGCACCACCACCCGACGGGGCCGACCCGCCGGGCCCGACGAACGAAGAAAGTTGATCAGCCGTGCGTACGTACAGCCCCAAGCCCGCTGACATCCAGCGCCAGTGGCACGTCATCGACGCCGAGGACGTGGTCCTCGGCCGCCTCGCCGTGACGACCGCCAACCTGCTGCGTGGCAAGCACAAGCCCACCTTCGCACCGCACATGGACATGGGTGACTTCGTCATCATCGTCAACGCGGAGAAGGTTGCTCTCTCGGGCTCCAAGAAGACCACGAAGATGGCCTACCGCCACTCCGGTTACCCGGGCGGCCTCTCGGCCACCCCGATCGGCGAGGTTCTGGAGAAGGACGCCCGCAAGGCGATCGAGAAGGCCGTCTGGGGCATGCTCCCCAAGAACCGCCTCGGTCGGCAGATCCTGAAGAAGCTGAAGGTCTACTCCGGCCCGAACCACCCCCACCAGGCCCAGCAGGCCACGCCCTTCGAGATCGTCCAGGTCTCCCAGTAATCCGCGACGAAAGACTGAGTGAGGAACACCGTGGCTGAGACCACCGAGAGCACTGAGGTCGAGGAGACCTTCGAGACCAACGAGCAGGGCATCGCCTACAGCTCGGAGAGCGCGCCGTCCGCCGACGCCCCGCAGCGCCCCGCGACCATCGCCCCCGCTGCGGCCACCGGCCGCCGCAAGGAGGCCGTCGCCCGCGTCCGCATCGTCCCGGGCACCGGCGTGTGGACCGTCAACGGCCGCACGCTCGACTCGTACTTCCCGAACAAGCTGCACCAGCAGGTCGTGAACGAGCCGTTCGCGAACCTCCAGCTCGAGGGCCGCTTCGACGTCATCGCCCGCATCCACGGCGGTGGCATCACCGGCCAGGCCGGCGCCCTGCGCCTCGGCGTGGCCCGCTGCCTGAACGCCGTCGACGTCGAGGCGAACCGTCCTTCGCTCAAGAAGGCCGGGCTGCTCACGCGTGACGCCCGCGTCATCGAGCGCAAGAAGGCCGGTCTGAAGAAGGCCCGCAAGGCACCGCAGTTCAGCAAGCGCTGACGCTTCTATAGTTTGGGCCGCATGTCACCCAAACTCTTCGGCACGGACGGGGTCCGGGGCCTGGCCAACGGTCATCTGACCGCTGAGCTGGCCCTGGACCTTTCCGTTGCCGCCGCCCGTGTCCTGGCCGACCGGGGCGAGTTCGAGGGCCACCGCCCGCTCGCCGTCGTCGGCCGGGACACGCGCATCTCAGGCCAGTTCCTCGAGGCCGCCGTCGTGGCGGGCCTCGCGTCCGCGGGCGTCGACGTGCTGCTGCTGGGCGTCCTGCCCACCCCCGGCGTCGCCTACCTCACCGGCGCCCTGGGCGCCGACCTCGGCGTGATGCTGTCGGCGTCCCACAACGCGATGCCCGACAACGGGATCAAGTTCCTGGCCCGCGGCGGGCTCAAGCTCGACGACGCCATCGAGGCGGAGATCGAGCGCCACCTCCACGAGGACTGGGACCGCCCCGTCGGCGGAGCCGTCGGCCGGGTGCGTCCGCACGAGACCGCGGTGGAGGAGTACGCCGCCCACCTCGACTCCACGCTGCGCCAGCGCCTCGACGGCCTCACGGTCGTGCTCGACTGCGCCGAGGGCGCGGCGTACGACGCCGGGCCGCGCGCCCTGCGCGAGGCCGGTGCCACCGTCATTCCGATCCACGCCGAGCCCGACGGGCTCAACATCAACGACGGGTGCGGGTCCACGCACCTCGAACCGCTGCGCAAGGCGGTGCTCGAGCACGGCGCCGACGCGGGCTTCGCGCTGGACGGCGACGCCGACCGGTGCCTCGCGGTCGACCACGACGGCGAGGTCGTCGACGGTGACCAGATCCTCGCGATCCTGGCACTCGGGCTCGCCGAGAGCGGCCACCTGGCCCGCAACACGGTCGTCGCCACCGTGATGAGCAACCTCGGCTTCGTGCACGCGATGAAGGCGGCCGGGATCGGGGTCCGGCAGACCAAGGTCGGGGACCGCTACGTGCTCGAGGCGATGAAGGTCTCCGGCTACTCCCTCGGGGGCGAGCAGTCCGGCCACGTGATCATGAGCGAGTACGCCACCACCGGCGACGGCATCCTCACCGCCCTGCACGTGCTGGGTCGCGTGGCCGCGACCGGCAAGAGCCTGCAGGACCTCGCGTCGGTGGTCACCCGCCTGCCGCAGGTCCTGGTCAACGTTCCGAACGTCGACAAGGCCCGCGCCGACGAGGACGCCGTGCTCGCCGCTGCCCTCGCCGAGGAGGAGGCCGCGCTCGGTGACAGCGGCCGGATCCTGCTGCGCCCGTCCGGGACCGAGCCGCTGGTGCGCGTGATGGTCGAGGCCGGGACATACGACGAGGCGCACGCCGTGGCCGGTCGGCTCGCGGAGGTCGTGCGAGCCCAGCTGGCCCTCTGAGCCCCGGCAGGCCGCGGGAAACCCGGTCGCCGTCGTGGCTCCGGCTGCCTAGGCTCCGGAGCCATGACCGACACCGAGATCGTCGAGATCGACCCCTCGGACGAGGCTCGTCTGCGGGCCTGGTGGGAGGCCGCCCGCGCCGCCGAGGGCGACCGGGCCTTCGACGCGTGGCCGACCTGGGAGGTCACCCGGCGCAAGCTCCCCGTCCCGCGCACGGACGGCCGGCTGGTGCTCACCCTCGCCCGCGACGGCGAGGGCGAGGTGGTCGGGGCCGGCCGGCTCTTCTTCTACGGCTTCGACAACACCCACCTCGCCGAGGTGACGGTGTGGGTGCCCCCGGCCTACCGGCGCCGGGGCATCGGCAGCGTGCTGCTCGAGGCGGCCGAGGTCCGCTCCCGCGGGGCCGGCCGGACCACGATGATGGCCAGCGCCTACGCCCCGGTGGGGGAGGACAGCCCCGGGTCGCTCTTCGCCGCCGCGACGGGCTTCGAGGTGGGCAGCCTCGAGGAGACCAAGCTGGTGGACCTGGCGACCGCGCCGGCCGCCTGGGACGCCCTCGACCGCGAGGTGGAGGCGGCGCTGGGGAGCTACCGGCTCGAGCTGGCCGTGGAGCGGCTGCCCGAGGAGCGGATCGAGGACTTCTGCCTGCTGCTCTCGGCGTTCCTGGGCGAGGTGCCCACGGGCGACCTCGACCTGCGGCGTACCGAATGGACCCCCCAGCGGGTCCGCGACGAGGAGAGCCGGGCAATCGGCGCCGGCAGGGTGCTGGTCTACGGCCTGGCCGTGGACCCCGACGACCGCCTGTGCGGGTTCTCCGACGTGCGCGTCCACCGCGCCGACCCGCGGCGTGCCTCGGTGGGCGGGACCCTCGTGCTGCCCGGCCACCGGGGGCACCGCCTGGGTCTCGGCATGAAGCTGCTGACCCACCGGAAGGTGCGCGCGATGTTCCCGGAGTGCACGCACGTCGACACCGGCAACGCCGGGGTGAACGTCTCCATGAACGCCGTCAACGAACGGCTCGGCTACCGCGTGGTCGAGCGCTGCCTCGACGTCCGGAAGTTCCTCTGATCCGGCTGTCGCTTCCGCGCTGCGGCGCCGGTCGTTCGCGCTGACCGGATGTCGCGGCGCAGGGCCGATCATCGTGATTCGACGAACTCCGCGTGAGTGCGGCCGCGCATCGTTAAAATGTGCTTCGCCGCGGCGCCGAGATGCTGAGGTCCTGACCCAGATCAAGCCGAGGAGGGACACGTGCCCGAGCCGCTTCGTGACCTCGCTTCCCAGTTCGCTGGACTGCGCCGGCATCGTCAGGTGCGCGATGGCTGAGCACCGGACGGCGGTTCTCGGCGGTGCGGACGACGCGCACGCGCGGGTGCGGCGTCCGTGGCGGGTCGCCGCACTCATCGGTGCCGTCGGGATGGTGCTGACCTGTTCGTCCGCATGGGCGGCGTTCCGGGTGGACGGCAACACCGAGCAGCGACTTCTGGAGGTGCAGACCAGGCAGGTCGGTGCGGTGCTCTCGAGCACCATCGTCGGGATCCAGGCCCCGCTGAGGACTGCGCTGACGGTGCAGTCGGTGGCCGGGTCCGCGGATCCGGGGGCATTCGAGAAGGCGATGGCGGCCTCGGTCGGACCGGGCAAGGTGTTCGTGTCCGCCTCCATCTGGCAGCGACGGGGCGGTCGACTGGTCCAGATCGCGTCCGTCGGCTCAGCTCCCGCGACCGGGCCCGATGATGCTGCGACGCAGGCCTACCTGGATGCCGCCTTCCGCGAGTCGACCTCCACGGTGAAAGCGGTGAGCGTCGGCACCCAGCGGCGCATCGCCTATGCGCTGGCCGACCCGGGCTCCGGGTGCGTCGTCCACGCCGAACGCGCCATCCCCGTCAACCGTCGCTCCCCGGTCGACAGCAACCCCGCCTTCGCCGACCTGCGCTACGCGATCTACCTCGGTCCGCAGACCACGCTGGCAGCGATGACGACGACGAACGTCGACCCATCGACACTGCCGCTGGGTGGCCGGACCGCCACCACCGTGGTGCCCTTCGGCGACAACGTCCTCACCGTCGTCACCTCACCGCGCCACAGCCTCGGTTCCTCGCTGAGCCACCGCCTCCCGCTGCTGCTCCTGATCGGCGGGACCCTCCTCACCGTGGTTGCTGCCCTCACCGCCCAGCAGCTCGTCCGACGCCGCCAGAAGGCCGAGAACGACGCAGCGACCGTCTCCGGCCTCTACGACCAGGTCGAAGCGATGTACGGCCAGGAGCGAGAGCTCTCCGAGCGTCTCCAACGCGCCCTCCTGCCGCCGGCGCTGCCCGACATCCCCCAGCTCGAGGTGGCGGTCGACTACGTCGCCGGCACCCGCGGAGTCGACATCGGCGGTGACTGGTACGGCCTCATCGACCTCGACCAGAGCCACTTCGCGTTCATCGTCGGCGACGTCTCCGGTCGAGGTGTCGACGCGGTCGCGGTGATGGCGGCGGCCCGGTTCACGCTGCGGGCCTACCTGCTCCGGGGCGACACCGCCGCCACCGCCCTGGACGAGTGCTCACGCCAGTTCGACAACTCCGCAGACGGCCACATCGCCACCGCCATCGTCGGCATCGGCGATTGGCGCACCGGCGAAGTGACCGTCGCCAACGCCGGGCACTTCCCGCCCCTGCTCCTCACCGCTGACGGCACGAGCTACGTCGACGTCGCCACCGGACCGCCGCTGGGCACCGGAGTCACCGACTACCCGTCCACCACCTTCACCATGCCCGCCGGGTCGACGCTGCTGTGCTTCACCGACGGCCTCATCGAACGCCGCACCGAGGACATCGACACCGGGATGCGCCGGCTCGCCGACACCGTCGCCGAGTCGACGCACCGTCCCGTCGCCGACCTCGTCACCCACGCCGTCAGGACACTGCGGTCCGAGGACGCCGAGGACGACATCGCCGTCCTCGCACTCCGACGAGCCGGGTCGATGGCTGCTCCACACGGACCGACCCCCGAGGGGATTGGCGCGGCGCGGCTCGGGTAGAACCGCCAGCATGGATCGCTTCCGGCTCGCCTCCCTGCTCGCCGTGCTCGCCGTGGTGGCGGTGCTCGGCACCACCGTGACGGCGGTGGCGGCCTACACCCAGCGAGGCGGGTCCACCTCGGCCTCGACCGACGGCGGCGGCACACCCGGCCCGAGCGAGCCCACCACCTCGCGCACGGTCGAGAAGGTCCACGTCTTCGACGACGGCCAGTTCGTCGTGGGCGACCGTGGGGACAACGCGCTCTTCGAGGTGCCGGCCAGCGCGGCAGGGTGGAGCCTGGAGAGCAGCGACACGGTCGTCTACTACGTGGACCGCCAGGGCGACCCCGCGGTGGGCGTGAACGGCCCGGCGGTGTTCCGCGACGGTTACTGCAAGAAGCGCAGCGCCAGCTCCAACCGCGGCTTCGTGGGGTTCACCCGCTCGGCCACCGGGATGGGTGCCCGGGAGGCGAACACCGACCTGGCGAAGGACTGGGTGGCGGCGATCTCGCTCAACGAGGACCTGCGCACCTCCAGCCCGCACACGCCGGTGCGGACCGAGGAGATCACCCTGGCCGACGGCTCCTCGGCGGTGCGCTCCACGTCCCGGATCACGCTCAGCGACCCGGGCCCGTGCGACCCGCCGGCCGTGGAGTTCGCGATCGTCAGCCTCGACACGGGCGAGGCGGTGGCCAACCTGGTGATGGTCCGCGACCTCGACGCTCCCGGGACGCTCGACGACGACCTCGCGGAGCAGATCATCTCGACCCTGCACCGGGCGGTGGCGTGAGCCCGGTGCCCGCGGCTCAGAGCTTGCGCACCCGCACGTAGCGCACGGAGTGGTCGCGGTCCTTGCGCAGCACCAAGGTCGCCCGTGACCGGGTGGGCAGGACGTTCTGCACCAGGTTCGGGCCGTTGATCGTGTCCCAGATCCGCTCCGCCTCGGCCACGGCCTCCTCCTCGCTGAGCGCGGCGTACCGGCTGAAGTACGAGCCCGGGTCGCGGAAGGCGGTCTCGCGCAGCCGCAGGAACCGCTCGACGTACCAGCTGCGGATGTGGCTGGTGCCGGCGTCGACGTACACGCTGAAGTCGAAGAAGTCGCTCAGGGTGAGGCCGGTGCGGCCGTCGTCGCGGACCCGAGCGGGCTGCAGGACGTTGAGCCCCTCGATGATCACGATGTCCGGCCGGCTGATCACGACCTTCTCGTCGGGCACGACGTCGTAGACCAGGTGGGAGTACGTCGGCGCCTCGACCTCGTCCTTGCCGGACTTGATGTCGACGACGAACCGCAGCAGCGCCCGCCGGTCGTAGGACTCCGGGAACCCCTTGCGCTGCAGCAGCCCGCGGCGCTCGAGCTCGGCGTTGGGGTAGAGGAAGCCGTCGGTGGTGACCAGCGCGACGTTGGGGTGCTCGGGCCAGTGGGCCAGCATCTGCTGCAGCACGCGGGCCGTCGTGGACTTCCCGACCGCGACCGACCCGGCCAGGCCGATGACGAACGGCGTGCGCGGCGGCACCCGGCGGTGCAGGAAGTCCTCCTGCTGGCGGTGCAGGCGGCCCGCGGACTCGACGTACAGGCTCAGCAGGCGGGAGAGGGGGAGGTAGACCTCCTGCACCTCCTCGAGGTCGAGGGAGTCGCCGAGGCCCCGCAGCCGCCGGATCTCCTCCGGGGTGAGCGGGCTCTCGGTCTCCTGCGCGAGGGCGGCCCAGGCCGAACGGTCCAGCTCGATGTACGGCGAGGACTCGCGGCCGGCGTCCTCGGAACCACCGTGGTGGCCCCCGCCGTTGCCAGACATGCGGGAGATTGTTGCAGTCGCCGTGCGCCCGTCGGGGACGGCCTCCCGCTCGATACAGTGGCGCCCATGTGCGGAATCGTGGGCTACGTCGGCGAGAAGCAGGCGCAGGACGTCGTGATCGAGGGTCTGCGGCGGCTGGAGTACCGCGGCTACGACTCCGCGGGGATCGCCCTGACCGACGACGGGAGCGTCTCCTGGCAGAAGCGTGCCGGGAAGCTGGCCAACCTCGAGAAGGCGATCGTCGACGAGCCGCTGGTCGCCTCGACGACCGGCATCGGCCACACCCGGTGGGCCACCCACGGCGCCCCCAACGACGCCAACGCCCATCCCCACCTGGGCCGCCACGGGCGGCTGGCGCTGGTGCACAACGGGATCATCGAGAACTTCTTCGAGCTGCGCGCCGAGCTGGAGGACGCCGGGCACGAGCTGCGCTCGGAGACCGACACCGAGGTCGCCGCCCACCTGCTCGAGCTCGAGCTGGAGGACGGCGCCGACCTCACCGTCGCCATGCAGCGGGTCTGCCGCCGCCTCGAGGGAGCCTTCACGCTGGTCGCGCTCGACGCCGCCGACCCCTCGCGGGTCGTCGCGGCTCGGCGCAACTCCCCGCTCGTGGTCGGCCTCGGGGAGGGCGAGAACTTCCTCGGCTCCGACGTCGCCGCCTTCATCGAGCACACCCGTGAGGCGATGGAGCTGGGTCAGGACCAGGTCGTGACGATCACCCGCGAGGGCGTCTCGGTCACCGGCTTCGACGGCACGCCCGCGGAGGGCCGCCGCTACCACGTCGACTGGGACCTGTCGGCCGCCGAGAAGGACGGCCGCGACTGGTTCATGCGCAAGGAGATCTACGAGCAGCCGCGCGCCGTCGCCGACTCGCTGCTCGGGCGGCGCACCCCCTCCGGGGCGCTGCACCTCGACGAGATGCGGCTCTCCGACGAGGAGCTGCGCGACATCGACAAGATCATCATCATCGCCTGCGGGACGTCGTTCTACGCCGGCATGGTCGCGAAGTACGCCATCGAGCACTGGACCCGGATCCCGGTCGAGGTGGAGCTCGCCTCGGAGTTCCGGTACCGCGACCCGATCCTCGACTACTCGACCCTGGTCGTCGCGATCAGCCAGTCCGGCGAGACCGCCGACACGCTCCAGGCGATCCGGCACGCGCGCCTGCAGCGCTCGAAGGTGCTGGCGATCTGCAACACCAACGGGTCCACCATCCCGCGCGAGTCGGACGCCGTCATCTACACCCACGCCGGCCCGGAGATCGGGGTCGCCTCGACCAAGGGCTTCCTGACCCAGCTGGTCGCCTGCTACCTGCTCGCGCTCTACCTGGCCCAGGTCAAGGGCACCCGGTACGGCGACGAGATCACCGAGATCATGGACCAGCTGGACTCGATGCCGGCCCACGTCCAGCGGGTGCTCGACGACGACGAGGCGGTCTACGCGCTCGCCCGCGAGCACGTCGGAGCCCGGTCGGTGCTGTTCCTGGGGCGGCACGCGGGCTACCCGGTCGCGCTCGAGGGGGCGCTGAAGCTCAAGGAGCTGGCCTACCTGCACGCCGAGGGCTTCGCGGCGGGGGAGCTCAAGCACGGCCCGATCGCGCTGGTCGAGGACGGGTTGCCGGTGCTGTGCGTCGTACCCCCTCAGGGGCGCGACCAGCTGCGCGACAAGATGCTCAGCGGCATCCAGGAGGTGCGCGCCCGTGGCGCCCGGACCATCTGCCTGGCCGAGGAGGGCGACGAGTCGATCGCGCGGTACGCCGACGTGCTGCTGCGGCTCCCGAAGGTGCCGGTGCTGCTGCAGCCGCTCGTGGCGGTCGTCCCGCTGCAGCTGTTCGCGTGCGAGCTCGCGACCGCGCTGGGTCACGACGTCGACCAGCCGCGCAACCTCGCCAAGTCCGTCACGGTCGAGTAGGACGCCCGGTGGCCGTCATCGGGGTCGGGATCGACGTCTGCGACATCCGGCGCTTCGAGGAGTCGCTGACCCGGACCCCCGGCCTGCGCGAGCGGCTGTTCACCCCGCACGAGGTCGGCCGCTCCCCGTCGTCGCTGGCCGCCCGCTTCGCCGCGAAGGAGGCGCTGGCCAAGGCGCTGGGCGCCCCGGTCGGGATGGCGTGGCACGACGCGGAGGTGGTCTCGGAGGAGTCCGGACGCCCCCGCTTCGACCTCCGCGGCACCGTCCTGGCCCGCGCCACCGAGCTCGGCGTCGCCTCGGTCCACCTGTCGCTCTCCCACGACGCGGGCATCGCCTCCGCGATGGTGGTGCTCGAGAGCTAGGAGATGACGAGTCGTGTGCCTGAGGACGCGCTATGCCGCGTTGTCGGGCACACGACCCGGTAGCCCGAGCGCGATCAGGTCGATCGCGACCTCCTCGGTCTCGTGTCGTGGCTCGTAGGCCGTGCAGCGGACGACGATGCGCCGGCGAGTGGTGATCCGGCGCGCGCGTCCCAGGTCATCGCCCCACTGACGGACCTCCATGTGGAAGGTCCCGTCCACCTCGAGCACCAGGGTCGTGTCGTCCGGGAGGTCCCACTCGCAGTCCGTCCAGCGTCGCTTTCCTGCCAGGTCGACCCGTGAGCGTTGCCGGTCAGGAAGGGGAATGCCGAACCGTCGGCACATCGCGCACACGGCGAGCTCGGCGCCCGACTGGGACCCGCCCGCCACGTCGCCGAGCGTCGCCCGGAACGGTTGCGCCCGACGCAGCGGTCGCAGCTCGTCGTCGACGATCACGGTCACCGTGTCCCGCTCCCAGCCGGTCAGGCCATGGTGCGCCGCGGCGGTGAGGCCGCCGATCATGCTCCTGGGGCCGGCGTGGAGCACGGCCAGCCACAGCCACTGGTCCCAGGAGAGCGGACCTGTCGTCGTGCTGACGACGCGTGGGGTCCGCTCTGCCCATCGTTGTGCCGCGACGTGGTTGCGGACGGCGACCCAAGAGGACCCGGTTAGGTTGGCGGCATGAGGAGCGCACACACCGTCGAGCAGGTGCGGGAGGCCGAGGCGGCGCTGATGGCCACGCTGCCCGAGGGGACGCTGATGCAGCGGGCGGCCGCGGGCCTGGCGTACGCCGTCATCGACCTGCTCGGCTCGGCGTACGGCCGTCGCGTGCTGCTGCTCGTCGGGTCCGGCGACAACGGCGGCGACGCGTTGTACGCCGGGGTGCTGCTGGCGCGGCGCGGCTGCTCGGTGGAGGCCTGGCTCCTCTCCGACAGGGCGCACCAGGCCGGGGTCGAGGCCCTGCGGGCCGCGGGCGGCCGGGTCGTGCGGCCCAGCGTGCACCGGGGCGCACCCTCACCCGCACGACCCGACGTGGTCGTGGACGGCATCGTGGGGATCGGCGGTCGGGGCGGGCTGCGGCAGGAGGCCGTCGAGGCGCTGGCTGCGGTCCGCGGGGTGCCGGTCGTGGCGGTCGACACGCCCTCGGGGGTCGACGTCGACACCGGCGAGCTCGCCGGCGAGCACGTCAGCGCCGACCTGACGGTCACCTTCGGCACCCACAAGGTGGCGCACCTCGTCGACCCCGCCGCGGCTGCCTGCGGCGTGCTGCACCTCGTCGACATCGGGCTGGACCTGCCACCGGCGCCCGTCGAGGCGCTGCAGCCCGCGGACGTCGCCGCCCTGCTCCCACGACCGCGGTCGGACGCGCACAAGTACACCCGCGGCGTGGTCGGGATCCGGTGCGGCTCCGCGGCGTACCCCGGCGCCGGCCTGCTCAGCATCGCCGGCGCCGACACCGGCCTCTGCGGCATGGTGCGGTACGTCGGCGACCGGGCCGTCGCCGACCGGGTCCGCCAGGCCCACCCCGAGGTGGTGGGCGAGGGCCGGGTGCAGGCGTGGGTGATCGGCTCCGGAGGTGGCGACGCGGCCGGTCGCGAGCTCGCCGACGCCGTCGCGGACCAGGTCCCGGTGGTCGTGGACGCCGACGCGCTGGCGCACGTCCGCGGGAGGCTGGGCGTCCCGGCAGTGCTCACCCCGCACGCCGGCGAGCTGGCGGCGATGCTCGAGACGGAGCGGTCCGAGGTCGAGGCGCGGCCGCTGCTGCACGCCCGCCTGGCCGCTGACACGTTCGACGCGGTGGTGCTGCTCAAGGGTCGGCACACGCTGGTCGCCGCGCCGGAAGGCCGGGTCCGGGTCACCATGACGGGCGTCCCGTGGCTCGCGACCGCGGGCGCCGGGGACGTCCTCGGCGGGCTCGTCGGCGCCCTGCTGGCGGCCGGCCTGGAACCGTTCGACGCGGCGTCGGTGGGCTCCTGGCTGCACGGCGCGGCAGCGACGCTGGCCTCGCGGGGCGGGCCGATCGTGGCGGGCGAGGTCGCGCAGCACGTCGCCGAGGTCGTGCGGCACCTCCCGTCCCGCGACTGAGCGGCCCCGGGCGGGCCGGACCACGAGGATGGAAGAATCACCCGGCATGAGCCACTCGCCGGTCGCGCGCGCCGAGATCGTCGTCGACCTGGCGGCGGTCCGGCACAACGTCGCGACGCTGCGGCGTCTCGTGTCCCCCGAGGGAGCGCCCCCGGTCGCGATGATGACCGTGGTCAAGGCCGACGGCTACGGCCACGGCATGGTCGAGGTGGCGGCCGCCGCTCGCGCGGCGGGCTCCGAGTGGCTGGGCGTGGCCACCCTCGACGAGGCGATGGCGCTGCGCGCCGCGGGCGACACCGGGCGGCTGCTCTGCTGGCTGACCGTGCCTGACGAGGACTACGCGCCGGCGGTCGCGGCCGACGTGGACATCACCGCGTCCACGGTGCGGGCGCTGTCCGAGATCGCGGACGCCGTCGACCGGCGCCCGGCGCGGGTGCAGCTGAAGATCGACACCGGGTTGTCCCGCAACGGCGCCACCTTCGAGGACTGGCCGACCCTCGTCGAGGCCGCGCGCCGGCTCGAGGAGCGTGGGCGGGTCCGGGTCACCGGCATCTGGTCCCACTTCGCCTGCAGCGACGAGCCCGACCACCCCGCCAACGACGCGCAGGAGCGGGTCTTCACCCAAGCGCTGGCGATCGCGGAGGAGGCGGGCCTGCGCCCCGAGGTGCGTCACCTCGCCAACTCCGCGGCCGCGCTGCTCCGGCCGTCGTCGCACTTCGACCTGGTCCGTTGCGGGCTCGCGTCGTACGGCCTCGACCCGGCGCCCGGCCACACGCCCGACCTGGGGCTGGTGCCGGCGATGACCGCCCGCGCCCGCCTGGTCATGACCAAGCCGCTCGCGACCGGGGCGAGCGTCTCCTACGGTCACACCTGGACCGCCGAGCACCCCACGACCGTCGGCCTCGTCCCTGCCGGGTACGGCGACGGGGTCCCGCGGCAGGCGTCCAACAACGCCGAGACGTGGGTCGGCGGCAAGCGTCGACCGGTGCGCGGGCGGATCTGCATGGACCAGCTCGTCGTCGACCTCGAGGGCGACGAGGCGCGAGCGGGGGACGACGTCGTCCTCTTCGGCGCGGGGCGGGACGGCGAGCCGACCGCCCAGGACTGGGCCGACGCCTGCGGCACCATCTCCTACGAGATCGTCACCCGGATCGGCGGTCGCATGACCCGCCGCCACGTCAACCGCACGCAGGGAGACACATGAGCCTCAGACGCAGGATCCTCGGGCTGGCCGCCGGCGCGGCCGGCGTGGCCGTGGCCGGTACGGCGGTCGGGGTCGCTCGCCACCGTCGGGTCATAGCCCGTCGCGGCGCGGGCGACGAGGTCGCGTTCGGGTCGTTGCGCTCGCGCCCGATCACGGTCGTCGCCGACGACGGAGTGCCGCTGCACGTCGAGGTCGACGAGTGCGACGGTGCGGAGGACGACGGCGGGCGGCGCCGCGGCGCGGGCGAGTCGCACCCGCCCATGACCGTGGTGTTCTGCCACGGCTACGCCCTCAACCTGGACTGCTGGCACTTCCAGCGGGCGGGCTACCGCGGCCTGGTCCGGTCGGTGTTCTACGACCAGCGCTCGCACGGCCGTTCGGGCCGCTCGACCATGGGGCACGCGACCATCGACCAGCTCGGCCGCGACCTCGAGCAGATCATCGACGAGGTCGTGCCGGAGGGCCCCGTCGTCCTCGTCGGCCACTCGATGGGCGGCATGACGATCATCGCGCTCGCCGAGCAGCGCCCCGACCTCTTCGGCGACCGGATCGTCGGCGTCGGCCTGATCTCGACGACCGCCGGCGGCCTGGACCCGAGCCGGATCCTGCTCCCGGTGTTCCCCCTGTCGGTCGGCGCCGGGCTCACCAACAGGGCCGTCGCGCTGCTGGGCCGGGGCCACCGGAGCGTCGACCGGGTCCGCCGGCTCGGCCGCAACGTGGCCATGGTGGCCACCGACCTGTTCGCGTTCGGCGACGCCGTGCCCTCGTCGTACGTCGACTTCGTGGACCAGATGCTGTCGGACACCCCGTTCGAGGTGGTCGCGGAGTTCTTCCCGAGCTTCAGCCTGCTCGACAAGTTCCATGCGCTCGAGGCGCTGGCGGGCGTGCCCACCGCGATCATCTGCGGCACCGCCGACCGGCTCACCTCGATCGGTCACAGCCGCAAGCTGCACGCGCACGTCCCCGGCTCGACGCTGCTCGAGTGCGAGCGGGCCGGGCACATGGTGATCATGGAGCGTCACGACCAGGTCAACGCCGAGCTCGACCAGCTCATCGCGGCGGCCGCCGGGGTGGTGGGCTCCCGGTGACCCTGGAGATCCGCCGGGTCGGCCCCGAGGAGGCCGAGGCCGTCCGCGCCGTCGTGCTGCCGGCGTTCGAGGCACGCCCCCGGCTCGACCCTCCCGCGGCCGCGCTGAGCGAGAGCCTCACCGAGCTGGCCTCGCTGCTCGCCAACGGCGCCGGTGGCCTGGTCGCCCGGTTCCGCGGTGAGGACGTGGGCGTGCTCGTGCTCGACCCCAAGGGCAGCACGATGTACCTCCGCCGCTTCGCGGTGCTGCCCTCGGCCCAGGGCCACGGGATCGCCAAGATGCTGATCGACGCCGCGGTCGAGGCCGCGCACGGGTACGACGACCTGACCGTCGTCACCCGCGAGGAGCTGCCGCGGACCCGGCGCTTCTGGGAGCGCCAGGGGTTCCGCGAGATCCGCCGGTCCGCGCCCAACGTCGAGCTGCGCCGGCCGCTGCGCACGTTCCTCTTCGACGCGCCCGACGCGGAGTCGATGCGGGAGATCGGTCGCGCGCTGGCCGGTCAGCTCGCGGCCGGGGACCTGATCGTGCTGAGCGGTGAGCTCGGCGCCGGCAAGACCACCTTCACCCAGGGCATCGGCGCCGGCCTCGAGGTCCGCGGCGACGTCACCTCGCCGACGTTCGTCATCGCGCGCGAGCACCCGTCGCTGGTCGAGGGGCCCGCGCTCGTGCACGTCGACGCCTACCGGCTCGGTGGGATCGACGAGCTCGACGACCTCGACCTCGAGACCTCCCTGGAGGAGTCGGTGACCGTGGTCGAGTGGGGCGAGGGCGTGGCCGAGGGGCTGGCGGAGTCGCGGCTGGAGGTCCGGATCATCCGAGCCCTCGCCGACGAGGAGCCCGACAGCGAGCTCGACCCCCGCCGGGTGCTGATGACCCCGATCGGCCCGCGGTGGTACGAGATGGAGCTGCCCTCGCTGCAGCGCGAGCCGCTGGCCGAGAAGCTCAACGAGAACATCCTCCTGGACTTCTACCGGTGCGACGAGTCCGAGCTCGCCGCCCTCGACCCGAGCATCCCGCTGCCCCTCTCCCTCATGGTGGCCGAGCACGCCGGTGGCGTCGTCATGGTCCACAACGCCTGGCGCGACGAGTGGGAGCTGCCGGGAGGCACGATCGACGAGGGGGAGACCGCCCGTGAGGCGGCGGTGCGCGAGTTCGTCGAGGAGACCGGTGTCGCGCCGGGCAAGGTCGAGTTCGTCGGGGTCGGCACCGTCCAGCTCGGCCACGAACGCCGCATCGAGTTCGTCGCGGTCTACCGCACGGTGGTCGACGGCCCGGTCGAGTTCCGCACCAACGACGAGATCGACGAGCTGCGCACGTGGGACCTCGGGTCGGAGCTGCCCGGGTTGTCCCAGATCGACGCCCACCTCGCCGAGCTGGCGGTCGGCCGCCCGGTCGCGGGCGGGACCGCCGGAGACCAGTAGCCTTCGAACCGTGCTGCTCGCCTTCGACACCGCCACGCCCCACGTCTCGGTCGCCCTGCACGACGGCCGGGACGTCCTGGTCGAGCTGACGGCGGAGCGACCGATGAAGCACGGTGAGCAGCTCGCGCCGCTCATCGAGGAGGCCCTCGAGCGGGCCGGTGTCGCCCGCGGTGACCTCACCGGGATCGCCGTGGGAGTCGGCCCCGGCCCCTTCACCGGGCTCCGGGTCGGCCTGGTCACCGCCCGCACGCTCGCGTTCGTGCTGAAGATCCCGGTGCACGGCGTGTGCTCGCTCGACGTGCTCGCCGTGGAGGCCACCGACACCGGGGTCGTGAGCGGCGAGTTCGTGGTCGCCACGGACGCCCGGCGCAAGGAGGTCTACCTCGCGTCGTACGCCGCCGACGGCACCCGTCGCCACGGTCCCATGGTCGAGCACCCCGGCGCCGCGGCCACGCACCTGCCGGTCGTGGGGGAGGGGGCCACCCTCTACCCCGACTCGTTCCCCAACGCCGTCGGGCCCGCGCGTCCGAGTGCGGGGTGGCTCGCCCGGGTGGTGGCGGGTGAGCGTGCGGAGCTGCACGGACCCGAGCCGCTCTACCTGCGTCGCCCCGACGCGGTCGCCCCGGGCAAGCCCAAGCCCGTCTCGTGATCCGTGTGGCCGGGCCGGCCGACGTGCCGGCCATCGCCGGGCTCGAGCAGGACAACCTCGGTGCGGACGCCTGGTCGGAGGGTCTGGTCGCCGAGGGCGTCGGTGGCCGGCTGCCGACCGTCCACTACCTCGTGGCCGAGGCCGACGGAGCCGTGGTCGGCCACGCGGTCGCCAGCGTCGTCGCGGACGTCTCCGAGCTGCAGCGCATCGCGGTCGACACCACCCATCGGCGCTCCGGCCTGGCCACCGGCCTGCTTCGCGAGGTGGTGGCGCTGGCCCGAGCCGGGGGCGCGGAGCGGCTGCTGCTCGAGGTGCGTGAGGACAACGACGGGGCGATGGCCTTCTACGCCGCTCGCGGGTTCGCCGAGGTCGCGCGCCGGCGTCGGTACTACAGCGACGGCGCCACCGCCGTGGTCCTCGAGCTCGCGTTCGGGGCGGGCGATGACGCCGTCGCAGGGGTGTAGCGGACTGCCCTACGGCAGGTAGTACGTCGGGTTCGGCAGCTTGACCGCGCGGTCCGAGGAGCCGCCGATCAGGTCGCTGAACTGGTCGCCGAAGTTCGCGATGATGTGGACGCCGAACTTGTCCTGGACGTGCTTGCGGGTCGAGGACTTGTACTCGATGGTCGAGCACTTGGCCGCGTCGCTGTCCATCGCGCAGTTGACGTAGCTCGGCGGCACGTCGCCGCTGTTCCACTTCGTGAAGTAGTACTTCTGCTTGAACAGTGCGTCGCCGTCCTTGTCGTAGTAGTACGTCGACAGGTTGCCGAGGGTGGCCGATCGCTGTGCGTTGCTGCGACCGGTGAGGCCGACGACCTTGCAGCCGGCCTTGGCGGCGGCGCGGACGACCTTGGGCATGCCCGGGGTGGCGGGGAACCGCTCACCCTCGACCCACTGGTTCTGCAGGACCGGGTCGAAGTCGAACTTCATCGCCGCGTCCTCCATGTCGTAGGTCCACAGCGTGGTGTCGTCGGCGTCGAAGACCACCGCGGGCTTGATGCCCTGGCGGACCCCCTTCGCGCACTGGTTGGCCAGCTTCTCCGACCACTTCGTCGTCAGCGCCTTCAGCTCGCTGATGTAGGGGGATGCCGTCTTGTTCGCGTTCCCGGGCTTGGTCGGGTCGGCGACTCCGTAGTAGGCGCGGATCTCTCCCTTGACGTTGTCGATGTTCGGGATCCCCTCGCCGTCACCGGCCAGGCCGCTCGAGCCGTCGGGGTTCATCGTGAAGTCGGTCCGGGGTGCCAGGTCGGCGTCCGACGCGGGGGCGCCCACGATGTTCGGGCTGGGCAGGTAGTACGTCGGGTTCGGCAGCTTGAGGGTGTCGTCGGCGTACCCACCCTGCAGGTCGGAGAACTGGTCACCGACGTTGAGGGCGATGTCGTAGCCCAGGTCCTCCTCGATGTGCTTGCGGGTGCCGGCCTTGTACTCGACGGTCGTGCACTTGGCGGGGTCGTCGGCCGGGTCGACGCTGGTGTGGCAGTCCAGGTAGGCCGGCTTGGTGGCTGCGCTGGCGAACTTCGTGAAGAAGTTGTCGGCGTCGAACCCGTGGTACCCCACGTCGGAGAGGTTCTGCAGCGTCGCGTCCTCCTGCGACTCGCCACGGCCCGTGAGCCCGAAGACCGCGTAGCCCTTGGCGGCGACGGCGTCGACGAATGCGGGCATGCCCGGCGTGGCGGGGAACCACTTGTTCTGGACCCAGGTGTTCTGGAGCACCGGGTCGAAGTTGAAACGCATCCCCGGCCGCTGGGCCTTGGGGTCGCCGTCCTCCATGTCGTAGGTCCACAGCGTCGTGTCGTCGGCGTCGAGGACGACCGCCTTCTTCTCGGCAGGATCCACCGCCGGCAGCGCCGCGAGCGCGTCGGCCTCGATGGCGGCCATCTCGTCGATGTAGGGCGAGTCGGCCTTGTTGGCGATGCCCGACGTCGCGCCGTAGTAGGTGCGGATCGTCGCCTTCACCGAGTCGATGTTCGGGATGTCCGCGCCGTGGGCGGGAGGTGCCGGCACGGTGCCGTCCGCGTTCAGCGGCTGCACCGTGAAGTGGGTGTGCGGGGTGAGCTTCGTGTCGTCGACGGTGCGGGCACCGGCGACGGCGGGGGAGGTGATGACCAGTGCGGCGGACGCGGTGGCGACCAGCGCGGCACGGGTCCGGGGGGTTCCCGGGATTCGCATGCGTTGCTCCGAGTGTGTGTGTGAGAGAGGCAACAAACCCGCACAACCTACGGCCGCAGGGGCCGGTGCGGAAGAGGCGCGCCGGATCGCCGCGGCGGCGCCGTACGCGCCCGCCGGAGCCCGCTCGCGGGCCTGCCCGGTGGGGCGGCACAATGACCGCGTGAGCGAACCACTCGTCCTCGGCATCGAGACCTCCTGCGACGAGACCGGCGTCGGCATCGTCCGCGGGCGCACCCTGCTCGCCGACGCGGTCGCGAGCAGCGTCGAGGAGCACGCCCGCTTCGGCGGCGTCGTGCCGGAGGTCGCGAGCCGCGCCCACCTCGAGGCGATGGTGCCCACGATCGAGCGTGCCTGCGAGACCGCAGGCGTCGCGCTCGACGACGTGGACGCGATCGCGGTCACCAACGGGCCCGGCCTCGCGGGTGCGCTGCTCGTCGGCGTGGCCGCCGCGAAGGCGCTGGCACTCGGGCTCGGCAAGCCGATCTACGGTGTCAACCACCTCGCCTCGCACGTCGCGGTGGACCAGCTCGAGCACGGTCCGCTGCCGGAGCCGTGCCTGGCGATGCTGGTCAGCGGCGGCCACTCGAGCCTGCTCCGCGTCGAGGACGTGACGACCGGGGTGGACCCCCTGGGCTCCACGATCGACGACGCCGCGGGCGAGGCCTTCGACAAGGTCGCTCGGCTGCTGGGTCTGCCTTTCCCCGGCGGCCCGCACATCGACCGTGCCGCCCGCGAGGGCGACAGCGTGTACGTCGACTTCCCGCGCGGCCTGACCTCGCGGCGGGACCTCGAGCGGCACCGGTTCGACTTCTCGTTCTCCGGGCTCAAGACCGCCGTTGCGCGCTGGGTGGAGGCTCGCGAGCGCTCCGGCGAGCCGGTGCCGGTGGCCGACGTGGCCGCCAGCTTCCAGGAGGCCGTCTGCGACGTGCTGACCCGCAAGGCGATCGACGCGGCCGT